>NZ_LMHJ01000001.1:0-1398280 GCF_001427795.1 Nocardioides sp. Root682
TCGCGGTCCAGGAGCACCGTCGGCGACAGGTTGATCGGCTTCGGGAAGGTCCGCTTCACGCCACGGTTGCGGTCATCGGAGAAGCGCGACTCGCCGCGGCCGTTGGACATGGCCTGGTTCTGCAGGGGGCACTCGCCGCCCTTGTCGCAGACGGGGCAGTCGAGCGGGTGGTTGATCAGCAACAGCTCCATCACGCCCTGCTGCGCCTTGTCGGCGACCGGGCTGGTGACCTGCGTGGACACGACCATGCCTTCGGCGACCGGCAGCGTGCACGAGGCCTGCGGCTTGGGGAAACCCCGGCCGTTGCCGGCGTCGGGTACGTCGACCAGGCACTGGCGGCACGCACCGGCGGGTGCGAGCAGCGGGTGGTCGCAGAAGCGCGGGATCTGCACGCCGATCTGCTCGGCGGCGCGGATGACCAGCGTGTCCTTGGCGACGCTGACCTGGACGCCGTCGATGGTGACGGTGACCAGGTCGGTCTTCTCSACTGCGTTGGTCGAGCCTGTCGAGACCGTCATGCGCTGACCTCCGTACCGGCCCAGGCGGTCGACTTCGCCGCGTCGAAGGGACACCCGCCGTGCGCGAGGTGGGCGAGGTACTCCTCGCGGAAGTGCTGGATGGAGCTGGAGATCGGGCTGGTCGCACCGTCACCGAGGGCGCAGAAGGAGCGGCCCAGGATGTTGTCGCACTGGTCGAGGAGCTGGTCGAGGTCGGCCTCGGAACCCTGGCCGTTCTCGAGCCGGGTCAGCGCCTGCACCAGCCACCACGTGCCCTCGCGGCACGGGGTGCACTTGCCGCAGGACTCGTGCTTGTAGAACTCGGTCCAGCGCAGCACCGCACGCACCACGCAGACGGTCTCGTCGAAGATCTGCAGGGCCCGGGTGCCGAGCATGGAGCCGACCGACCCGACGCCCTCGAAGTCGAGCGGGATGTCGAGGTGCTCGGCGGTCAGCAACGGCGTGCTGGAGCCGCCGGGCGTCCAGAACTTCAGCTCGTGGCCGTCGCGGATGCCACCGGCCAGGTCGAGCAGCTGGCGCAGCGTGATGCCGAGCGGCGCTTCGTACTGACCGGGCTTCACCACGTGACCCGACAGCGAGAAGATGCCGTGGCCCTTGGACTTCTCGGTCCCCATCGAGGCGAACCAGGCRGCACCGTTCTTCACGATGGCCGGCACCGAGGCGATCGACTCGACGTTGTTGATGACCGTCGGGCTGGCGTAGAGGCCGGCGACGGCGGGGAACGGCGGCCGGAGCCGCGGTTGTCCACGACGACCCTCGAGGCCCTCCAGCAGCGCGGTCTCCTCGCCACAGATGTAGGCACCGGCACCGGCGTGSACGACGATGTCGAGGTCGTAGCCCGAGCCGTGGATGTCGGTGCCGAGGTGGCCCGCGGCGTACGCCTCCTCGACGGCCGCCTGGACCCGGCGGATGACGTGCAGGACCTCACCGCGGATGTAGATGAAGGCCTTGTTCGCGCGGATGGCGTAGGAGCTGATGATGACGCCCTCGACGAGGACGTGGGGGTTGCCCATCATCAGCGGGATGTCCTTGCAGGTGCCCGGCTCGGACTCGTCCGCGTTGACGACGAGGTACTTCGGCCGGGGGTTGTCCTGCGGGATGAAGGACCACTTCATGCCGGTCGGGAAGCCGGCGCCGCCGCGGCCGCGCAGCCCGCTGTCCTTGACGGCGGTGATGACGTCGTCCTGGCTCATGCCGAACGCGATGTCGAGGGCGGCGTACCCGCCCTTGSWCTCGTACGGCGCCAGCTTCCAGCCCTGCTCGACGTCCCACATGTCCGTGAGGACGGGGGTCAGCATGTCGCTCACTTGKCGGWCTCCTTGMGCACKGGCTGGRCCTCGGGCTTGGCCTCGATCGCCGGGGCCGCGGGTGCGTCGGGTGCCGTCCAGCCGCGCTCGCGCGCGATCTTGAGGCCCGCGAGGCTCGCCGGACCGGCCGTGGGGCCTTCGTCGACGCGRCCGTCGGGGAAGCCGGCGAGCACGCGCTCGGCCTCGCGCCAGCTGCAGAGCTTCGGGCCACGGGTCGAGGCCACGTCGTGGCCGGCGCGCAGCGACTCGACCATCTGGACCGCGGACTGGGGAGTCTGGTTGTCCATGAACTCCCAGTTGACCATCATCACCGGCGCGAAGTCGCAGGCCGCGTTGCACTCGATGTGCTCGAGGCTGACGGTCTTCGAGTCACCYTGGCGYTGTACGGCGACCTCGTCGTTGCCGATCTCGAGGTGGTCCTTGAGACGGGCGAAGATCTCGTCGCCACCCATCACGGCGCAGAGCGTGTTGGTGCACACCCCGACGTGGTAGTCGCCGACGCCGTGGCGCTTGTACATCGTGTAGAAGGTCGCCACTCCGCTGACCTCGGCGGCGCTGATGTCGAGGATCGCGGCGCAGGCCTCGATCCCCTCCGGGGTGACCCGGCCCTGCACCGACTGCACGAGGTGCAGCATGGGGAGCAGGCCCGAGCGCGGCTCGGGGTAGCGCTCGGAGATCTCGCGGAGCTCGGCGAGCGTCTTCTCGTCGATCGGTGGAGTGGGCATTAGCGGTCGACGCCTCCCATGACGGGGTCGATGCTGGCGATCGCGACGATGACGTCAGCAATCTGGCCGCCCTCGCTCATGACGCCCATCGCCTGGAGATTGTTGAACGAGGGATCACGGAAGTGGGCCCGGAACGGYCGGGTGCCGCCGTCGGAGACGACGTGSGCSCCGAGCTCGCCCCGGGGCGACTCGACCGGCACGTAGGCCTGGCCGGCCGGGACCCGGAAGCCTTCGGTGACCAGCTTGAAGTGGTGGATCAGTGCTTCCATCGACTCACCCATGATGTGGCGGATGTGGTCGAGGCTGTTGCCCATGCCGTCGCTGCCGATGGACAGCTGGCTGGGCCAGGCGATCTTCTTGTCGGACACCATGACCGGCGCACCTTCGAGCTTCGCGAGGCGGTCGGCGGCCTGCTCGATGATCCGCAGCGACTCCCACATCTCGTTGAGGCGGACCCGGAACCGGCCATAGGAGTCGGCGGTGTCCCACGTCTGCACGTCGAAGTCGTAGGTCTCGTAGCCGCTGTAGGGCTGCGCCTTGCGCAGGTCGAAGCCGTAGCCGGTGCTGCGCAGGACCGGGCCGGTGAGGCCGAGCGCCATGCAGCCCTCGAGGTCGAGGTGGCCGACGTCGACCAGCCGGGCCTTGAAGATCGGGTTCGCGTTGCAGAGCGCGGCGTACTCGGGCAGCCGCTTCTTCATCAGCGCGATGAAGGAGCGGATGTCGTCGAGGGCGCCGGGCGGGAGGTCCTGGGCGACACCGCCGGGGCGGATGAACGCGTGGTTCATCCGAAGGCCGGTGATCAGCTCGAACAGGTCCAGCACGAGCTCGCGCTCRCGGAAGCCGATCGTCATCACCGTCAGGGCGCCGATCTCCATGCCGCCGGTCGCGATGCAGACCAGGTGGGAGGAGATCCGGTTGAGCTCCATGAGCAGGACCCGCATGATCTGGGCCTTCTCGGGGACCGCGGTGTCCGTGCCGTCCTCGATGCCCAGCAGTCGCTCCACGCCCAGGACGTAGGTCATCTCGTTGTAGAACGGCGAGAGGTAGTCCATCCGCGTGCAGAACGTGACGCCCTGCACCCAGGAGCGGTACTCCATGTTCTTCTCGATGCCGGTGTGGAGGTAGCCGATGCCGCAMCGGGCCTCGGTGACCGTCTCGCCCTCGATCTCGAGGATCAGGCGGAGCACRCCGTGCGTCGACGGGTGCTGCGGGCCCATGTTGACSACGACCCGCTCCGCGGCGTCGCCCTCACCCAGGCCGGAGGCGATCTCGCTCCAGTCCTGACCGGTGACGGTGAAGACCTTGCCGTCGGCGGTGTCCGCAGCGGCCGACGGGTCGGCGTAGAAGTCGGTGTTGGTCTGGCTGGCCATCAGTTGTAGCTCCTGCGCTGGTCCGGCGGCGGGATGCTGGCGCCCTTGTACTCCACAGGGATGCCGCCGAGGGGGTAGTCCTTGCGCTGCGGGTGGCCCGGCCAGTCGTCGGGCATCAGGATCCGGGTCAGCGCCGGGTGGCCGTCGAAGATGATCCCGAACATGTCCCACGTCTCGCGCTCGTGCCAGTCGGCRGCGGGGTAGAGCGGGACCAGGCTCGGSACGTGGGCGTCGCCGTCRGGTGCGCTGACCTCGACGCGGATCCGGCGGTTCCACGTGTAGGACATGAAGTGGTAGACCGCGTGCAGCTCGCGACCGGCGTCACCGGGGTAGTGCACCGCGCTCACGCCGGAGAGGAACTCGAAGCGCAACGCCGGGTCGTCCCGCACCAGGCGGGCCACGGCGAGCNACGTGGGCGTCGCCGTCAGGTGCGCTGACCTCGACGCGGATCCGGCGGTTCCACGTGTAGGACATGAAGTGGTAGACCGCGTGCAGCTCGCGACCGGCGTCACCGGGGTAGTGCACCGCGCTCACGCCGGAGAGGAACTCGAAGCGCAACGCCGGGTCGTCCCGCACCAGGCGGGCCACGGCGAGMAGRTTGTCGCGGTGGACGTGGAAGGTGATCTCGCCGCGGTGGATCACGACGCTCTCGATGAGGGGGTCGAGCGTGTCGGCSACCGTGTCGAACCAGCCACCGAAGGGCCGCTGCGCGACACCCGGCAGGACCACCGGGGCCACCAGGCCACCGAAGCCGCTCGTGTCGCCGGTGCCGCGGACRCCGAACATGCCCTGGCGCTCGCCGACCGCGCGGATCTCGACACCGGGCTCGCCGATGGCCTCGGGAACGTTCTCCGGCGACTGCTCGACCGCCGGCTGCTCGACAGCCTTCTCGGGGCCCGCCTTCTCGGGGCCAGCCTTCTCGGTCATCGGAGCATTCCCCTCATGTCACCGGTCGGCACCGCGACSAGGCCCTCGGCTTCCATCTCGCGGATCTGGGCCAGGCGGTTCGCGCCGAGCGGCGTGGCCTGGACCTTGTCGTGCAGCTTGAGGATCGCGTCGATCAGCATCTCCGGGCGCGGCGGGCAGCCCGGGAGGTACATGTCGACGGGCACGACGTGGTCGACGCCCTGGACGATCGCGTAGTTGTTGAACATGCCGCCGCTGCTGGCACACACGCCCATGGCGAGGACCCACTTGGGCTCTGCCATCTGGTCGTAGATCTGGCGCAGGACGGGYGCCATCTTCTGGCTCACCCGGCCGGCCACGATCATCAGGTCGGCCTGGCGCGGGCTGGCCCGGAAGACCTCCATGCCGAACCGGGCCAGGTCGTACTTCGGGAGGCCCTCGGCTTCCATCTCGCGGATCTGGGCCAGGCGGTTCGCGCCGAGCGGCGTGGCCTGGACCTTGTCGTGCAGCTTGAGGATCGCGTCGATCAGCATCTCCGGGCGCGGCGGGCAGCCCGGGAGGTACATGTCGACGGGCACGACGTGGTCGACGCCCTGGACGATCGCGTAGTTGTTGAACATGCCGCCGCTGCTGGCACACACGCCCATGGCGAGGACCCACTTGGGCTCYGCCATCTGGTCGTAGATCTGGCGCAGGACGGGYGCCATCTTCTGGCTCACCCGGCCGGCCACGATCATCAGGTCGGCCTGGCGCGGGCTGGCCCGGAAGACCTCCATGCCGAACCGGGCCAGGTCGTACTTCGGNCATCTTCTGGCTCACCCGGCCGGCCACGATCATCAGGTCGGCCTGGCGCGGGCTGGCCCGGAAGACCTCCATGCCGAACCGGGCCAGGTCGTACTTCGGRCCGCCCGAGGTCATCATCTCGATCGCRCAGCAGGCCAGGCCGAACGTCGCGGGCCAGAAGCTGGCCTTGCGCATGTAGCCGGCCAGTCCTTCGACCGTGGTCAACAGKACGCCGCTCGGCAGCTTCTCTTCGACACCCATGGGTCAGTCCCAATCCAATCCGCCGCGGCGCCAGACGTATGCGTAGGCCACGAAGACCGTGGCGATGAACAGGACCATCTCGACCAGGCCGAACCACGCCATGGCGTCCAGGTACAGGGCCCAGGGGTACAAGAAGATGATCTCGATGTCGAAGACGATGAAGAGCATCGCGGTGATGTAGTACTTCACCGGGAAACGCCCACTGAGCGCCTGAGGCGTCGGCTCGATACCGCACTCGTAGGAGTCGAGCTTCGCGCGGTTGTAGCGGCGCGGCCCGATCATGGTGCTCATCGCCACGGACCCGACCGCGAACAACGCAGCCAGTGCAGCGAGAACCAGAACCGGTGTGTAGAGCTCCATGAGCCTCCCTCCCCCCCAGCGAACGAACGCCAAGGTTCACGGCCCGACGACCTGATCCCATGCGCAATGCCGTAGCGCCTCAGTCCGGCATCAAGCACTTTCTAGCCGAGGTCGGACGCTGACAAGTCACCCCGCGGGGTGAGCAACTGGGTGGCGCCAGATTGGGTCGGAAGCGGACAGCAGACATGGACCAGTCACTCGAGTCGGAGAGTTCTGGACATGCCACGACTGCAACCCCGCCACGCGTGGGCCAACGCTCATTCCATTCGCGCCGAGCGCCCTCCGACACGGTCAGGAATCGCAGCCCCCAGAGCCACTAGGTGATGTGGGTCACACCCATTGCCTCACTCATACGGGTGAGGTCGATGAACGTTCCCTCACGGTCAGATGAACTTGCCGAACACTTCGAAAGTAGATCTCGTGATGGCAACAGCCAGCGCCGCAGAAGCGCAACAGTCCAGTACCCACGCACCAGGTGACGACGATTCGGAGCACCGTTCCAACGAGACATCGGATCCGAGCGATGAGGGCGCGTCCAGCAGTCGGTGGCGACGGATCTGGTCGCATGGTTCCGCCAAGGCGGTCGCATGGATTGTCACGGTTGCCATCGCGACTGGGTGCATGTGGATCGTCGTACTCAAGGACAGCGAAAGTGTCGACAGTTCGTCATCGACGGCCCCGACAGAACCCGCCCCGGCCGCCTCGCTCGAAAGACTGAAGGCACTCAACGACCCCGTCGCCGGCTACCACCTGGAATACCCGGCGACCTGGGCCGAGGTCGCTTCCGCAGACACGCCCGCCGGACCTGACGGCCATGTCGTCCGGATCGCTGGCGAGAACGCAATGAGCATTCGAACCTTTGCCCTCGAACGTCCTGTCGAGGCCTCCGCAGTGGCCGACATGCGAGCCGTCACCGATGCGATCCTGTCCAGCCCCAAAGCACAACTGACTGTGCTCGATGTTCGCGAGACCGAAGTCGCTGGCCTCCCAACGATCTACTACCTCTACTACTTCCCAGCCGGGTCGCAGCGGGGAATTCACGCCCACTACTTCATCTTCGACCGCACGAAGATGCACGCCTTGATCTTTCAGGTCGTCCCCGACGCCGATTTTGCCGACTACGCGAAACAGTTCGACCAAGTGGTCGCGTCCTTCAAGTCCGCGGCCTCCTAGGCCTCAGACCCTGACACAGTCCCACTCCCTCCAACTGCGTCATTCAGGAGCAGACATGATCTGGCTCATCCTTGGAATCGTGCTCGGAATCCTTCTCGTACGGACATTGCAGACAGCCCTCATCGCGCTGGCGGCCAGTCTGGGCAGGATCGACACCGCGCTGAACGACGTCGTCACGGAGTGCCAGCTGATCGTCCCGGCTCTCGACGGAGTACCCGCACTGGCGGAGACGCAAGCGCTCGTCGGCGCCGTTCCCGGCCTGGTTGAACGCTACGTGGGCGCACTGAAGCCCCTTCTCTAGTCATACCGAAAGGGATCCCGCCATGACACTCCTCATCGTCACCGCTGTCGCCGTCTCCATCGTGGCTGCAGTCGTCCTCGTCTTCTACCTGATCAAGGTCATCAAGGCGTTGCGCAGCATCACGGCCAAGCTGGCCAACGCACGCATCCTTCTCCTCACCACGTCGTCCCAGACCGCTCCGGCGACAGACCTGGTCGGTGGCATCGGAAGCAATGTCAGCTCCTTGCACCAACTGGTCACGGGTGTCGCCCGCAGCTTGGGGCTCTCCGTGCGAGGTCACCGGTGACCGCCTACGCGGGCGCATGCCAGGACCTTGGCTTCATCTGCGACTGGCGCGTCTCCGCAGACAGAAGGTCGGCTGCCGTCGACGGACTGGTTGACCATCTCAACGAGATCCACGCCACCGGTTCGACGTCACCTGCGCTCAGCGCGGTGGTCGACAGTCACATCACCGAGACTCCTGCCGGCACCTCCGGCGGAGCTCACACCAAGGAGCACGCATCGTGAACAGCAAGCACGTCTTCCCCAGCAAGCTGCCAGCCTCACGCAGCGTCACTCCAGGTGGGCTGGCCTCGATCATCCTGGTCGTCGTGGCCGCCCTCGTCCTGGTCTTCCTCCTGAACCGCACCCAGCACAACGCCGTTGAGATTCGCGGGGC
Source organism: Nocardioides sp. Root682 (assembly GCF_001427795.1). Taxonomy (GTDB): domain Bacteria; phylum Actinomycetota; class Actinomycetes; order Propionibacteriales; family Nocardioidaceae; genus Nocardioides. The sequence goes on from NZ_LMHJ01000001.1 coordinate 8,363, forward strand.
GGCCGCTGAAATCGCCACAAGCGGTCGCGGAATCAACGAGTACACGGATTCAATTCTTCAGCTGAACCGGACGAACGAACTGGCCACATCGATCCTCGAGAGCGCGAAGCCACTCGACGCAACACTGACGGACATCAATGGACTGGCCAGCGAGATCGACACCACGGTGGCTGGCATCGAGGGCAGCGCCACGGGCATCGCCACCAGTGCCCGGTCCATCAACTCAAGCGCTGCAACGATCAAGGGCGACGTCACGAAGATCAACGAGGTGGCGACCGACATCTCGAACAGTGCGGCCGGTATCAACGCAAATGCCGCCAAGATCCTGACCTCCGCCAGCGCTATCGAACGCGGTATCAAGATGATCAACGGCAACGCCGCAAAGGCCGCCAAAGTCGTCAGCGGAATCCTCGCCGATGCGCGCGGCATCGATACAACGGCCGTCCGAAGCGATCATCTCGCCGGCTGTATCGACAGCGGCCTGAACGGCGGACCGAAGTGCTGACCCGCACGAAACGCCCACAAAGCCCGCAACGCTCCTTGACGAGAATCGGAGGTTGACCATGGCAACCGACACCCAGACCACCTTCGCTCTCAGTTCCGCGGGACTTGAACGGCAGCGCGGCATCGACCTCTGGCTACGGACCTGGATCGCGCTCGGCATCGTCGTCGCCGTGACGGTCATCGGATACCTGATCTTCATTTCAAGTTCCCTCGCCGGCATCAACACGCATCTCCAAGCCGCAAGGTCCGCGGTCGTCGACGTCAACGGCAACACCAAGACCCTTCCTGGCCAGATCAGTACGGTCAACGAGAACCTGACCAGCATCGACGAGGCGCTGAAGCCGATTCCGTCGCACGCGACAGACATCCGAGACAATCTCGCGTCCGTCCAGGGCCATGGCGTTGCCATCGACGGGTCGTTGTCGCACACCAACGGCCAGCTGGCCGGAGCGGCAAAGGACCTCGCCGTCACCACGCCCCTGCTGAACAACATCACCACGCAGTTGAGCGACACCTCGCAACTTCTCACCTCGATCCTGAGTTCAACCTCAGCTATCGACGACAACCTCTTGATTCTTCAAGGTGATGGGGCTTCAGGAGTCGGGAAGACCGATGCGACAGTTGCCTCGATCGTCCGGACGCTGACACCCACCGGGGCAGGTCTCGATGACATCCTCTCCGGGTTGAAGTCGGTCAACGTCCACCTCTACGACGTCTGCCGCAGCGTGCCCGTCAATCTGTTGCACGGACGTCAGCCGTGCTGACGAGTGCTCTCGCCCGCTACTCGACGACCCCGTCACCTGGGCAACGTCGGGCCATCACACTGAACCTCGTGATCTTCTTCGCGTTCACACTGACGGCGGTAGTCATGCTGACTCGGACAGCGATGGCCGCGAACGCCATCAACCGCGATGTGGCGAGCGCCATCGAACCAGCCGTCGTCGGCATCAACGAGGGGACCAAGGGCCTCCCGGTACTCGACACAACAGCTCAAGTCACCAGCAAGATCGCAGCTGCCGCCGAACCTCTTCCCGGCCATCTCGCCAGCGTCGTCGATTCAACTGGCCGCATCGACAGCAACCTTGCGTCCACCCAGAAAAGTGCCACGGGCATCGGCTCTTCTGTCGATAGCATCAAGGCCTCGACCGGGGTGATCACGTCCGATGCCGGCGTCCTGAACGAACTCGTTGACGACATTCGCAACCGAGCCGAGGGTATTGATACGAGTCTCTCGGCCGTGGCACGACTCTCCTCTTCCATGGTGAAGGGACTGTCCGGCGCCAACGCGTCGCTCACCGACATTCTCCGCGCAACGGGACCTCTCAGTCGTGCGGTGGGGGGCATTCAGGAGAGCGTTCCAAGAATCAGGGAGCACGCTCAAGACATCGCGAACAGTCCCATCCTGCTGAGGAATGGGCTGGCCGTAACGTCTCTGCTCGGTAACGTCCTGGAAGGGAACTGACCATGGGAAGCCCTGCTTGGTACATCGGACTGATTGTCGGTGCTGGCGTAGTACTCACCGTGGTCGTTTGCGTGTCCACCATTCTCAGCCTTGCCAGGCGCATCTCGATGCAGGCCCGTGAACTCTCATTGGCGCTGGGCGCGACCGTCGACAACACCGAAGTGCTGCACGTCATCCCATCAGTCAACGACATGATCGTGACCGTGCACGAGGCAATCGGCACCCTCCGAACAGACGTGTTCGAGAAGAGGCGAGCCCGATGACTGCAGTCGACAACGAGACGGCGCTTTGGTGGATTCTCATTGGCATCGGAGTTGCGGTGACGCTTTGCGTAGTGGTCCTGCTGTCGCTCCTCTCGGCGTTCGTCCGGGACATCGAACACAACGTGCGAGCTGCAGGCGCGCAGTTGGGGCACTTGGCGAACAACACCGGAACACATCCGCACGTGCACCAGACTGCCCAACTCATCAGCGCGCTGGGTGTCGAGTTGCAAGCACACAACGCGGCTCTCAGCAGGACGACGGGACCACTATGAACACGAACCTCACGTCAGCGTTGAGTCTGATCGTCGTCGTCGCACTGCTGGCGGTGCTCGTGGGCTTCGTTCGCCATCTCACGGGCGTCCTCAATCGAACTGGAAAGAACCTGGTGGATGCGCTCGCTGTCACCACGACCATTCGACAGGACTGCGAGCAGATCGTAGGCGGTGTGCTGGCGCTGAATGTCAATCTGAACGCCGCCGCTGCAGGACTCAACGCCGTGACCAGCTCCGCCCAAAGACGCGCTGCTTCGCGCACGACTGAGCTGAGGCCGATCACGCATCCACCAACCCCTGCTCAACCGCCCGCCACGGTCCGCACGACCGTCTCCGCGATCCGGGACATCCGCGCGCCGAAGTCCAAGATCGAGTCCACCCCGGAGCCAGCACGGGTCTGGACGATCCGGGAACCCACGCCCAATGGTGACGCTCCACGCGGCCTTCATGTCCGTGACGGCGGCTGAGAGAGTTGGAACCCCGGCGGTCCCGGTCGAGGTGACGATGGCCTCCGACCGGCGCTGGCGCGGCACCGAGTCGGGCTGCTAGCAGCGTGACTCGCATCCTGCTCGTGGAAGACGAGCAACAACTCGCTCGAGCGCTACACATCAGTCTTGGCGCGCATCAGTACGACGTCGAGGTTGTCGCTACGACTGCCGAAGCCTTGGAGTTGGTGGCGGAGGAGCTCCCCGATCTCGTCCTCCTGGACCTCAGTCTCTCCAACTTCAACAGCATCGGCATGGTCCTCGAACTACGCGGATGGAGCGATGTGCCGATTGTCGTCCTCTGCTCGCGGAATGGGCAGCGAGACAAAGTCGATGCACTTGCCGCCGGCGCAGACGACTACGTCACGAAGCCGTTCGGCATGGACGACCTACTCGCGCGCGTCAGTGCAGCGCTGCGACGCAGCGGCGGCTCGCCGTCCCCGACATTGGTCGAGACGTCGTCATTCCGCGTTGACCTCGCGGCCAGGACCGCCACCGGCCCAGGCGGCAGTGATGCACTGCTTACTCCCAAGGAGTGGCATGTGCTCGAGGTACTGCTCCGCAGCCCGCGCCAACTGGTCACCCAGCGACAACTGCTCGCCGAGGCCTGGGGCCCCGGGGCCGAGACGCACGCTCACTACTTGCGCATCTATCTGGGGCAGCTCCGTCGCAAGCTCGAGGCGAATCCGGCACGTCCGCGGCACCTCGTCACTGATCCTGGTGTCGGGTATCGGTTCGAACCCTGACCAGCTCACTCCCGATTCGGCCTCGTCAAGACAGGGCTGCGTCCCTCGCCAAGATCCGCCCGGAGACTGCCGTTCGGACCGTGCTGCTTCGTTCGGCAGCCCACCTCAGCCCAAGGGTTTTCGACCAGTAAGCGTCCAGTGCTTTGCTGTGGTTGGACGGCCGCATTCCTGCGAGTGGAGCATCGCTGCAGGTCAGAGGCTTGGTTTGGTTGGTGCATGCGTGAATTGAGCTCAGGACCGCGAATCCCACTGCTTCAAATCTCAAACTGCCTCTGATCTGCGTTTCCGCAGGTCAGAGGCAGTTTTTCGGTCGGGCTGACAGGATTTGAACCTGCGACCCCCTGACCCCCAGTCAGGTGCGCTACCAAGCTGCGCTACAGCCCGAACACTCCGTACGGGATCGCCGTTCGGAGCGTGGGAACCTTACCGCAGCCGCATCGTCGGCCCCGAATCGCCCTCCCTCAGCGGAAGTCGCGCGATGACTGGCGGGCCTGGAGGGCTGCCCCTGCCCCGGGCAGGACGGTGTCGATCGACTCGATCCGGTCGGCGATCAGGTTGGTGACGCCGTCCTCGCGTTCGAGGCGGCCGCGGATCACCACGGCGACCTTGTTGCGTGCTGCTTGCCGGTGCACCCGCATCACACCCGGAGAGCAGACCACGTTGAGCATCCCGGTCTCGTCCTCGAGGTTGAGGAAGGTGATTCCGCTGGCGGTGCCGGGGCGTTGGCGGTGGGTGATCAGCCCAGCCACGTGCACCCGTCGGCCGGCTTCAGCAGTGGGCAACTCCCCCACTGCCCTGATCCCGGCTGCGGTGAGGACCTCCCGGTAGTGCTGGATCGGGTGCACGTCCGTGGAGATCCGGGTCGCCCACAGGTCCGCGAGGGTCACCTCCATCGGGCTCATTCCCGGCAGGGTCGGCGGCCCGGGCGCGGGCGTGCTCCCCGGCAGCTGGTCGTCGTTCTCGGCGTAGCCGGCCATCCACAGCGCCTGGCGGCGATCCAGCCCGAGGCCGTCGAAGGCACCAGCCGTGGCCAGCGCCTCGAGCTGGGCGGCAGTCAGCCCGGCCCGGCGAGAGAGGTCCAGCAGGTCGTCGTACGGCGCCTCCTCCCGCACCGCGACGATGCGTGCCGCGACCTCGCTCCCGATCCCCTTCACGGCATCCAGTCCCAGCCGCACGGCCAGCCCGGCGTCGTACCGCAGCTCGTCCGTGCCACTCGGCTCGCAGGGCTCCATGCCGGCCTGGGCGCCGGACAGCGCGATGTCGGGGCGGCGTACCTCGACGCCGTGGCGGCGGGCATCGGCGACCAGCGACTGCGGCGAGTAGAAGCCCATCGGCTGGTTGCGGAGCAGTCCGGCGAGGAACACCGCGGGGTAGCGCAGCTTGAACCACGACGAGGCATAGACGAGCAGCGCGAAGCTGAGGGCGTGCGACTCGGCGAAGCCGAAGCCCGCAAACGACAGGATCTTCACGTAGATCCCGTCGGCGACGTCGCCGACGATGCCCTTGCGCTCCATACCGGCATAGAGGGTGTCCTTGACCCGTTCGATCCGCTCGACCCCGCGCTTGGAACCCATCGCACGGCGCAACAGGTCGGCGTCGTCGCGGGTGCAGTCGCCGAGGACGACCGCCATCTGCATCAGCTGCTCCTGGAAGAGGGGTACGCCGAGGGTGCGCTCCAGCACCGGAATCAGCAACGGGTGCTCGTAGGTCACCGGCTCGCGTCCGGTCTTGCGGCGGATGAAGGGATGGACGGCGCCGCCCTGGATCGGACCGGGCCGGATCAGCGCGATCTCGATCGCGAGGTCGTAGAAGGAGCGCGGCTTGAGCCGCGGGAGGGTGCCGATCTGGGCGCGTGACTCGACCTGGAAGACACCGATCGAGTCGGCGCGACCGAGCATGTCGTAGACCTCCGGCTCCTCCTTCGGGATCGTCTCGAAGGTCCAACGGGTGCCGAGGTGTTCCTCGACCAGGCGCATCATGTGGTCGAGCGCACCGAGCATCCCGAGGCCGAGCAGGTCGAACTTCACCAACCCCATCGACTCGCAGCCGTCCTTGTCCCACTGCAGCACGGTCCGGTTGGGCATCCGCGCCTTCTCGATCGGACACACCTCGCCGATCGGCCGTTCCGTCAGCACCATCCCGCCCGAGTGGATGCCGAGGTGTCGGGGCGCGCCCATCAGCTCCTCGGCGAGCGAGACCACCTGGGCTGGGATCCCGAGGCCCTTCTCGACCTCACTCCCCCACCCGTCGATCGACTTCGACCAGGCGTCCTGCTGGCCCGCCGAGAAGCCGAGCGCCTTCGCGGCATCGCGCACCGCCATCCGCGGGCGGTAGCTGATGACGTTGCAGACCTGCGCGGCGTTGCGACGTCCGTAGGTCTCGTAGACCCACTGGATGACCTCCTCGCGCCGGTCGGAATCGAAGTCGACGTCGATGTCGGGCTCCTCCTCGCGGTGCTCGGAGATGAACCGCTCGAACGGGAGGTTGAAGAAGACCGAGTCGATCGCAGTGATCCCCAGCGCGTAGCAGACCGCCGAGCTCGCCGCCGATCCCCTGCCCTGGCAGAGGATCCGTTCGCGTCGGGCGAACGCGACGATGTCGTGGACGATGATGAAGTAGCCCGCGAAGTCCTTGCGGTTGATGACGTCGAGCTCCTTCTCGATCCGCTCCCTGGCCGCCGCTGCGTGCGGCAGGTGTGCGTAGCGATTCGCGAACCCGCGCTCGGTCAGCTCCCGCAGCCACGTGCTCTGCGTGTGCCCCTCGGGAATCCCCTGCTTCGGCAGCCGTGGCGAAGCCTTGCGGAGGTCGAAGGCCAGTTCTTCAGCGAGTACGACGGAACGGTGCACCGCATCCGGACGGTGGGCGAAGCGGCGGAGCATCTCCTCGCCGCTGCGCAGGTGGGCGCCACCGGAGAGGTCCAGCCAGCCGTCGAGCTCGGCGATGCTGCGCCTGGCCCGGACTGCCGCCATCGCCGCCGCCAGGCGCCGTTTCTCCGGGGTCGCGTGGTGCACGTTGCCGGTCGCCACGACCGGAATGCCGCGGTGGTCGGCGATCCGGGCGAGCAGGTCGTTGGTCTCGTCGGCGCCGGGATGATCGCTGACGATCAGCTCCATCACCACGTGGTCGCGCCCGAACCGGTCGACCAGGTCGTCGAGTGCGGCTGCCGCCAGGGTCGGCCCACCGGCGGCGAGCGCCTTCCTGACCGATCCCTTGCGACACCCGGTCAGGATCAACCAGTGGCCGCGGCCGCGTTCGGCGAGCTCGTCGAGATCATGCGCCGGGCTGCCCTTCTCCGGCGCACGGAGTCCTGCCTCGGTGATCGCACCGGAAAGTCGGTGGTAGCCCTCCACGCCGCGCGCGAGCACCAGCAGGTGACTGCCGGCCGGGTCGGGTACGCCGTTCTGCGTCGCGTGGATGCCGAGGGTGAGCTCGGCGCCGTACACGGTGGGGAGGGCGTAGTCCGTGCCCGCCTCCGCGAACAGCGGCGCACCGGCGAACCCGTCGTGGTCGGTGAGGGCCAGCCCGGACAGGCCCAGCCGGGTCGCCTCCTTGACCAGGTCACCGGGTGAGCTTGCCCCGTCCAGGAAGCTGAAGTGGCTGTGGCAGTGGAGCTCTGCGTACGGCGTCGCCTGCTCTGGTCGCGTGATCCGCTCGGGCTCCGCGCGCGGTTGCTTGCGCCGTGAGACCGGCGCTTCCATCGCCGGCGCACGGCCGGACAACCGGCGCTCGAGCTCGCTCCACGGGACCGGTGGGTTGTTCCAGCCCATGACGTGTCGTCAGGCCACGAGTCCGTAGCGGCCGGGGCCGATCTGGACGTAGCGGGGTTCGCGCCAACCGGGCGGGGCCGGTGCGGTCGAGGTGTAACGGTGGCCGGTCGGGGTGATGGTCTCGACCTGATGTCGCTCCTGCCGGTCAGAGACGACGTGTTGTTGCCAGCCAGGTGCTTGTTTGGCGTGGTTGCAGGCCTCACACAGGCCTTGACCGTTGTCGGTCGAGGTCTCACCACCCTGATCGGCGGGGTGGATGTGGTCGTTGTGCCGGATCGGGGCATCGCAAAACGGAGTGGCACAGATCCCGCCACCACGCGCCGCGAGGAACTCGGCCATCGCCCGCGAGTGCAGGCGCTGCTTGCTGCTCATCGACACCAACCGCCCCAGACGATTGCGGTACAGGCACCGGAACCACGCAATGACATCAGAGTCAGCGACACCTGCGATCAGGTTCCGCGCGACCTCGGCCGGAATCACCTCACCAGCGACACCATCAGCCGAGACCTCCGCCGGGCCATGGCCACCAGCCATCGACTCGTCCGACACCACGACGTTCACGGTGACCGGCACCGCCGGCGCCGTCTTGGGAGTCCCCGTGTCCGCCACCCCGGTGAGCCGGGCCAACAGCAGGTCCGACATCAACTGACCCAACGACCGCGGATCACCCGCGGCCCGTGCCGCCTCAGCATCCTTGCGCAACGACGCATAGGCCGACACCGCCTGCGCGACCGGCATCAGACCACTCAGGTACGCCATCGTGTCCGGCGCCGGACGCACCGTGACGTTGCGGTCCGCCTCCGCCCGCCGCGCCCGTCGTACAACAGCGGCGGGATCGAGCTCGGCCACCATCCGCTTGACCCTGCCGATCAGCTCACGGGTCCCGACACCCTCCAGCCCGGCAGGATCAGCGCAGATCTCCTCGTCGACGAACATCCGGTGCTCGACCACCAGACAGGCCGTCTCCCGAGCAAGCAACGTCGCCCGGAACTCACTCAGGCTGCCGTCGCGGAGCCGAGCCAGGGTGTGCGGCATCTCGGTGCGCAACACCTTCGCCAGACCCAGAAGCACCTGCCCCCGGTGCGGCGACTCGCGGCGCGCCAACCCGATCTCCGCAGCCACCCCACGCCCCTGACGAGCCGCCGGCACCCCAGCCGCTGCCTGGGCCGAACGCCGCTTCGCGTCGTACGCCACCGCCGCATCCGCCTGCACCGCACACGCAGCCGACTTCAGATCCTCAAGCGAGGCGATCAGGTCGATCTGACCTTCAGCGCCCTCCGGCAAGGCGCCGTCAGCAAGCAGCGCGCAGAATGCCTGCACCTGCTCAGCAGTGACGGGGACGGCTTCCATGGACCGAGTTTACTCGAACAGTTGTTCGAACGCAAGGACGTCGCGGCCCACTACGCATCGGTTGACCACTTCGTCAATCGCATCCCTCGTGATCGATCGACGCGCCAGGCGTCGGAGCACAACCCGCCTCACCAAGACCTTTGCCACTCCCATCCAGGCGTCCAGCACGATGGGGCGAAACTCGATCGGGAGCTCATCGAAGATCTCGACCAACAGACATACCTCGTCAGTCAGCTGACGCAATTTGTCTTCCACAAGACGTCGGAACTGTCGATTTCCATCGCCACCCGGACAGCCGAATACGAGCGGTGGAATCAGGTTGCGTTCTCTGGGCTCCAACATGTCGACGACGCTACGAACGCACCCAGACAACGGGAGGTGCCACGACGAACCACTGTGGACAACGGCGTGGACCACGTGACCTGTGGACTACCAGTGGACATTCGTTTCACCCCCGCAGGACCTTCTCCATCGCCTTCCCCTTGGCCAGCTCGTCGACCAGCTTGTCCAGGTAGCGGATCTTCTGCATCAAGGGGTCCTCGATCTCCTGGACCTTGATCCCGCACACCACACCGGTGATCAACGAGGCAGCAGGGTTCAGTCGAGCGGCAGCAAAGAAGTCCTCGAAAGTCGTCTCAGCAGCCAGGTGCGCCTTCAGCGCTGCCTCGTCGAAACCGGTCAGCCACTCGATCACCTGGTGCAGCTCGTCGACGGTGCGGCCCTTCTTCTCCACCTTGGCCACGTAGTGCGGGTAGACCGACGCGAAGCTGACGGTGAAGATCCTGTGCATCCACAGGAGGCTAGCGCTTCGCGTCCGGGCACCTCGGCGCCGTACGGTGTGCACCGTGAAGGCTCTGCTGCTCGAAAACATCCACCCCGCCGCCGTCGAGGTCCTCGAGGGCCGCGGCTACCAGGTGGAGGTGCAGTCCGGGGCGATGTCGGAGGACGAGCTCCTCGCCGCGCTCGTCGACGTCGACCTGCTGGGCATCCGCTCCAACACGACCATCACCACCCGGGTCCTGCGCGAAGCCCAGGGCCTCAAGGCCATCGGCTGCTTCTGCATCGGCACCTCCCAGGTCGACCTCGTCACGGCAGCCGAGCTCGGCATCGGCGTGTTCAACGCGCCGTACTCCAACACGCGCAGCGTCGTGGAGCTGGTGATCGGCGAGATCATCGCCCTCGCCCGTCGCCTGCCGGAGAAGATCCAGCGGATGCACGACGGCGAGTGGGACAAGTCGGCCCGCGGCAGTCACGAGGTCCGTGGCCGCACGATCGGCATCGTCGGGTACGGCAACATCGGCACCCAGCTCTCGACGGTGGCCGAAGCGCTCGGGATGAGCGTGGTCTTCTACGACAACGCCGACCGCCCGGCCCACGGCAATGCCCGCCGGGTCCGGACCCTGACCGAGCTGCTCCAGGTCGCCGACGTCGTCAGCCTCCACGTCGACGGGAGGCCGGGCAACGCCGGCTTCTTCGGCGCCGCCGAGTTCGCCGCCATGAAGCCGCGGGCCCTGTTCATCAATGCCTCGCGCGGCATGGTGGTGGACTACGACGCCCTGCGTGACCGGCTCGAGTCGGGCGACATCGCGGGCGCGGCCGTCGACGTCTTCCCCACCGAGCCGAAGGCCCAGGGCGACCCGTTCGACTCCGTGCTGCGTGGCCTCGACAACGTGATCCTGACGCCCCACATCGGTGGCTCCACCCAGGAGGCCCAGGAGGAGATCGGCTGGTTCGTCGCCGAGAAGCTCACCAAGTTCGCGCTGGAGGGGAGCACCGCACTGTCGGTCAACCTGCCCCCGGTGCAGCCCCCGGCCCTCACTGCCGGCCACCGCCTCGGCTTCCTGCACCACAACGTCGCGGGCGTCCTGGCCGAGCTGAACGCCGCCTTCGCCGATGCTGGCGACAACGTCATCGACCAGCACCTCTCCACCAGGGACCACCTCGGGTACGTCGTCAGCGACACGTCGGAGCCGCTGTCGGCCGAGACGCTGGAGATCCTGAGCCGCTCCGGGCACTGTGTCTGGGCGCGTACCTGGTAGCTCCGGCGACCTAGTCGATGCCCGCGGCCCGATCCAGCTCCTGCAGGAGCTCGTGGGCTGCGATCTCGACCTGCTTGTGGCGCCATTCGGAGGCGCGGTAGACGCAGGCGATCAGCCCGGAACGATGGATCCGGCGGAGGTCGCCGTACACGAAGGCGTGGCGCGCCTTGGTCTCGTCGTTCGCGCCCACGGTCAGGCCGAGGTGCCAGGCGGCGTACTCGTCCCACGAGTGGCGCTCGAGGAAGGCATTCTCGTCGTCCGCGGAGGGCTGCACCTCACCCCAGTCGCTGTCCAGGACGTACTGCCGGGCAGCGATCATGGCGCGGGCCTTGTCGACCGCTGCATCGTTCACTTCGTAACGAGCCATGCCCTCCAGCGTGGCACATCTACGTGACAGGCTGCCGGAGGATCGTTCGCAACTTCGCTGGCTCCACCCGCCGCGGATCACTGAGATAGATCTCGTGGTGCTTGCCCGTCATCGCGAACCCGGCCGCAGGAATGAAGTCGTCATGCATCGCGGCAAGGACAGGAGCCTCGTCGTCGTACGACCCGACATGGAGGGTCTGCACACACGTTCCCTCGTGCAAGGTCTCCAGTCGCACCTTGTCCAGAGCGGGCGGGCTGCCCTTGCGACGAACCTCTGCGACTGCGGCCTCGAAGTGCTCGCCGGTGATCCAGTCGGGCGTCAGGATCATCGCGATCCAGTCCCACTGCGACTTGTCCCGCACCGAGGTGAACGACGCCATGTCCTCGGCCCACCACAACGCCTCGAGCGGCATCACGACGTAGTCCCTGCCGAGCTGCACCTTGCTGGCGAACTTGAGCTTGTAGGCCACCGGATACAGGGCAGCGATCGCGTCGGCGTACTCCTGTGCAGTGTTCGGGTCACCGTGGCCGTCCACCATCAGGTACTGCTGCACCGGGACGTCGACGACGCGGAACTCTCCTGCGCGCGCCCGGTAGGAGTCGAGCTCCCGCTTCAGGTCGAGCTTCATGTCGGACCCCCGGATAACCATTGGCACGTGACGGCGCCTCGGACGCACACTAGCCAACTGTGCCGCGACGACCCGGCCGCGCACGACAACCGTCCCGACGCACTCACAAAAGGTGGTGACACATGACTGATATCGACGCGATCGACCTCCTCACGGAGGCTCCGAAGCCTGCCCTCCGAGCCCTGGCCGACGCCATCGACCGCGAGTTCGAGCGGCGTGACCCGGTCCTGCCCACCCCTTACGAGTACGCCGCGAAGGCGCTCGGTGTCGACACCACCGAGCTCGTCGTGCTCAGCGAGGCGCCGTCGCCGCCGGCCGCACACTCCGTCGGGCGCTGGCTGCACGACGCGCAGGCGCGCTGGACCCTCGACCACGTCGGCGCCGGACCGAGCCGCCCGGCCATCACGGAGACCGTGCCAGGCGCCGACGGTGACGTGCAGGCCTTCTCCGCCGCGATGGTCGTGCTGCCGGCCGGAACCCTGGCCGCCGTACCGGTCGTGATCAGGATCGCCTCAGACCGCTTCGGGCCCGACGTGGAGCTGATGGGGCGGGCCCAGGACGGCGGACTGCTTCCCGAGCTGTTCGAGGGCTTCCTCCGGACCTGCCGCACCACCGGGTCGCCGTACCGCCGCGGTGCCTACCGGGTCAGCTCGAACAACGCCGGACTGGTGCTGCAGCGCTGGACGACTCCCCCGGCGTCCCGTGACCTGCTGAAGCTGGACGACTCGGTCTGGCGCACGGTGGACCGCCGCGTGCACCGCGTCCTGGAGCTCGCCGACGACCTGGAGGCGCGCGGTCTCGGCACCAGCACGGGACTCCTCCTGGTCGGCCCGCCCGGCACCGGGAAGACACAGCTCGGCACCGTCGTGGCCAGCGAGCTCCTCGGTACGACGACCGTGCTGGTCCCGGGCACCTACGTCACCGAGCACTACCTCACCGAGCTGTTCGACCTCGCCGCCGACCTGTCCCCCTGCCTGATCCTGATGGATGACCTCGACCTGATCGCCGGCGAACGCGGCCAGACCAACCCGCACCGGCTGCGGGAGTTCCTCAACGTCATGGACGGCGGCCTGGCCGACCGGACAGGCGTGGTGGTGATCGCGTCCACCAACGACCACCGCAAGATCGACAAGGCGGCGCGGCGTTCCTCGCGCTTCGACACCGTCATCAAGATGGAGCCGCCCAACCTCGAAGGGCGACGGGCGATCCTCGGGCGCTACCTCGTCTGGTGCGACGCAGACCTGGACCTGGACGCCGTGGCCCGGGCGACCGGCGGTGCAACGGGCGCAGACCTCAAGGAGCTCGTACGCGCCGCCGTGCTCGAGACGGCAGACGACGTCACCACCGCTGCGCTGCTCACCCAGGCCACCACTGGCCCCTGGCGTGCGGCCGCTCCGGCGGCGGGCCACTACCTCTGAGGATCAGCTCTTCAAGGAGCGGTCGATCTCGGCGAGCAGGCTCGTGCGGCCCTTGCCGGTGGCCTCGCGGGCCCGGACCTGGCGCAGCTCCGCAGGGGTGAGGGCGGCGAGCAGCGGGCGGATCTTCGCGATGCTGAGGTCGGCGAGGTCAGGGATCGGGTCGTGCTGCACGACGGTCAGCTTCGCGTCCGCAGCACCGGCCTTCGCCTTGCCCTTCTTGCCCGTCTTGCCCAGCTTGTCCTTGCCCTTCTTGCCCGGCTTCTGACCCTTGCCCTTGCGCACCGTGTCGACGAGCTTGTTGGCGGTCGCCATCACCGGAGCGGCTGCTGTCGACAGGCCTGCCTCGAGGTTCTTGCGGGTCTCGACGCGCACCGTCTCCAGGACCTCCAGCAGCGCGTGCGTGTAGGCCTTGCTGGTGCTGACGAGCTGATCGATCAGCTTGTCCGCGTCGGTGCGACTCAGCGATCCACGCGAGACCAGGTCGTCGACGACGTCCTGCAGCCGGGTCATCTGGATGGTGACGCTGTGCTCGAGCGCACCGCGAAGAGCCTTGAGATTCTTTGCACCTGGGATCAGGTCCGAGTTCTTCTTCGCCATGGGGAGCCTCCTGCGGTCGATTGCTCCGCAGCGTAGACCTGTCCGAGGACGCGACGCGAGCATCAGTCGTACGCCGCCTCGACCTCCCACACCCCGCTGCCAACGCCTGAGCTCCACTTCAACAACCACGCACGTCCGTCGACCCCGACGACCTGGAAGCGCGCAGCCCGCCCACCCGAGCCGACGCCCACCCACCAGGACTCGTCCACCGGCCAGGGGCCGGCCCAGGACGCCACCGGCATCCGCTGGAGCGCACGACGACCGGAGGACGGGCCGATCCTGAACTGCCACGGCTCTCCTGTCACCACGCCCCGGCTCGTCACCGCGACCACCGCTCCCGCCTCATCGACCACCTCCGCCTCGAGCGGATCGGCGAACACCCGGGTCGGTGCCGGTCCGGGGATCCGGCCCGGCCACGGCCGGTCCACCGGTCGCAGTCCGGTCGCCCGCTCTCCCCACGGCACCATCGCCTGCCGGTCGGCCGCACCTCGGCCACCCTGGAGGACGGGGACCCGGACGGCGTCGTACCCGACCATGGCCTGGACGCGCGCGACCCCGCGGACGACCTGGTCGTCGGCGCCACCGCCCCACAGGCCGTCGGCATGGTCACCAGCCGGTTCGACGACGTCGGGCAGGAAGCGCAGCAACGTGACCGGGGCGCTGATCGTCGCGCCGAGGGACTTACGACTGCGCAGACCGGATCCCGCCATCCCGGCCTGGAGCTGCCAGTGCACCCGGTCGACGAGATCGCGGGAGGTGAAGCAACGGGGGTGCAGCCAGGTCCGGGCCGACACGGCCGTGCCGACGGACCCGACCGGTTCGAACTCCGCCTCGATCCGCACGCCCGTCGCCACGAGCTGCCGGCCTGCCAGTCCGGCGATGAACCGCTCGGCCGTCGTCCGCACGCTGAACGCGGCCGCCTCCGCCGAGTCGAGCGGAGGCTCGAAGGAGATCTCGCACCTCAGCTCGGGCGGTGGGGTGCGGGAGGCGAGACGGGCTGTCTCCGCTCCCTGCACCCGACGCCAGACCTCCACACCGTAGGCGCCGAACCGGTTGCTGATCTCGCCGGCGGCGAGCGCCGCGAAGTCGCCCAGCAGCACCAGCCCCAGCCGTCGCAGCAGGTCGGCGAGCTCGGCACCTTCGGGACCGTCGTCGGCCAGCACCGTCACCGGCTGGCCACGCAGGAACGCCGCCGACTCCCCCGGCGCGACGACGAAGCAGTCCTGGGGCGTCGCCTGCCGTGCCGCCCGTTCAGCGGTGTAGAGGTCATCGGCGACACCGAACCGGCAGTCCCACACCCCCACGCCCACCAGGTGCTCGGCCAGCAGCGCCGCAGCCGACTGCTCCCCGCCCACCCCGGACCGGGCGAAGTAGCGTCCCGGCGCCGGCACGGCCAGCAGTCCCGGCCGGATCGGCGCGACCCCCGGCCTGATCTCCTCGACAGAGGCCAGCACCGGCTCGAACCAGCGGGCGTCACGGTCAGGGTTGGCCGCCAGGAGCACCACGTCGGGACACCGCGCCTGGGCATCGCGACGCCGCTGGCCGCGTCGTACTCCTTCCGCACGGGCGGCGGCGTTGCAGACCACCACCTTGTTGTTCGCGAGTACGACGGCGGGCGCTGTGGTCTCGACGTTCTCGACCGACGGGGAGCTGCCGTCGGCGAGCTCCAGCATCCCGGCCGTCACCGACCAGTCGGGGCACCAGACCACCATGATCCGCATCAGCCGGCCCGCATCATCCACATCGTCCGCATCAGGCCAGCACCACCGCAGAGCGCCCGATGACCCCGGCACCACGGCGCGCGACGATCTCGACGCGCCGTTCCCGCAAACGCCCGCGCCCGTGCCCGATGCCTTCCCAGGTGGTCTGCTCGGACGAGAGCCGCGCGTCGCAGCGTGGCCAGTCACCCTGGACCACCAGCACGCCGGAACGGGCGCGGAGGCGGGCGTCGAGGATCGAGGCGGACTTGGCGTCGACCACACCGGTCGGACGCAGCACGACCACCTTCAGCACGTCGACGAGCGCGGCGGTGACCTCCAGCCAGTGCTCACCGGGCGAGGGCACCAGCACGGTGCGGGACAACGCGATCCCGTGCTGCTGCGCGGCCTCGACCCCGAAGTCGTCCCAGCCAGCGAAGCCGACCCACTCACCGGCCTGTGAGGCTCCGGCAGCCAGCGCCATCCCGAGGGTGGCGGAGTCGACGCCGTAGACCCCGCCGGTGCGCAGCTGCACCAGTCCGTCGAACATGGCCAGGGTCGGGACCGTCAGCCGGGTCGGACCACCCTGCAGCGCCTGGATCCGCCCCCGCAGCTGCTCGATCCGCGCATGCGGGTCGACCTCAGGGACAAGAACCGCAGCGTGACTCACTCACCCATGTTCGAACATTTGTTCGAACGATGCAAGTGCGCGCCTCAGGTGCGCTTGCGCTTCTCCCGGGCCTGCACCTTCATCTCGATCGGCGTACCGACGAAGCCGAACTCCTCACGCAACCGGCGCTCGATGAAGCGCAGGTAGCCCGCGTCGAGCTGGCCGGAGGTGAACAGCTTGAAGGTCGGCGGCGCGGACTGCACCTGGCTGCCGAACAGGATGCGCGGCTGCTTGCCGCCACGCACCGGGTGCGGGTGCTCGGCGACGATCCGGCCGAGGAATGCGTTGAACGCACCGGTCGTGATCCGGGTCTCCCAGCCCTCGATCGCCTTCTCCAGCGCCGGCACCAGCCGGTCGATGTGCCAGCCGGTCAGGGCGGTCAGGTTGATCCGCGGCGCCCACAGCACCTGGACCAGGTCGCGCTCGATCTCGCGGTCGAGGAAGTAGCGTCGCTCGGCGTCGACCTTGTCCCACTTGTTGAAGGCGATGACGAGCGCCTTGCCGGCCTCACGCACCTCCTGGAGGATCCGCATGTCCTGCTCGGCGACCGATTCGCTGCCGTCGAGGACCAGCACGCAGACCTCGGCCCGCTCGATGGCGGTCGAGGTGCGCAGCCAGGCGTAGTACTCGTGCCCCGAGGCCTCCTTGACGCGCTTGCGGATGCCGGCGGTGTCGATGAAGCGCCAGGACTTGCCGCCCATGTCCACGATCTCGTCGACGGGGTCGACGGTCGTGCCGGCGACGTTGTCGACGACGGAGCGCTCCTCGCCCGCGAGCTTGTTCAGCAGCGAGGACTTGCCGACGTTGGGGCGACCGACGATCGCGATCCGGCGCGGTCCGCCGATGACCTCGTCGCCAGCCTCAGGCGCCGGGGGAAGCACCTCCAGCACGGCGTCCAGCAGGTCGCCCGAGCCACGACCGTGCAGCGCCGAGACCATGTGCGGCTCGCCGAGGCCGAGGTTCCACAGGCCGAAGGCCTGGGCCTCCGCCCGCTCGTCATCGACCTTGTTGGCCACCAGGACGACCTTCTTGTCGGCCCGGCGCAGCACACGCACGACCGCCTCGTCGGCGTCGGTGATGCCGATCGTCGCGTCGACCACGAAGAGCACCGCGTCCGCGAGTCCGACCGCGATCTCGGCCTGCGCACGGATCCGCTCGGCCATGCCGCGGGCGTCGGGGTCCCAGCCGCCGGTGTCGACCAGCGTGAAGGCCCGGCCGTTCCACTCGGCGTCGTAGGACACCCGGTCACGGGTCACGCCGGGGATGTCCTGCACGACCGCTTCGCGGCGGCCGATGATCCGGTTGACCAGCGTGGACTTGCCGACGTTCGGCCGGCCCACGACCGCGAGAACGGGGACGGTGCCCACCGATCGGACGGCATCGTCCGTCGGGTCGCCCTCGGGCGTCAGTTCGTCTTCACTCATCACGGTCTCCTTGCGGGAGCGGACCGGGCAGGGTCCGCCCTGTTTCGTCGAGGGCATCAGCGAGCCCGCTGCGCATGTGCGCACGCAGAGCGGCCGACGTCAGACGTACATGGTCTCGCGTCCGAGGCCAAGGCACCGCATCGACGGCCATCGGGTGTCCCACGACGATGTCGATCCGGGTCCCCTTCGCGGGCAGCGAGCCGCTCGAACCGCCCGGTTCGCGGGTCCCGAGGAAGGTCAGGGGTACGACGGGAGCGCCGGTCACGAGCGCCAGGTACGCCGCCCCGGAGTGGAAGTGCGCGTCGAAATTGCCGGTCCCACGGGTGCCTTCCGGGAAGACACCGACCGCGTGCCCGCTCCGCAGGACGTTGACCGCGGTCCGGATCGCAGCCGGGTCGTAGTTGAAGCGGTCCAGCCTGATCTGGCCGGCGCGGCGCAGGAACCCGCCGAGAGGCCCCTTGAACATCTCCCGCTTGGTCAGTGCATGCACCGGCCGGGGCGCGAAGATCGACATCAGCGGACCGTCGATCAGTCCGACGTGGTTGCCCGCCACGACCACCGGCCCCGTCGCAGGGAAGCGCTCGGGATGGAGCACGCGGACGTCGTACCGACGGCGGATCAGCCAGGCCGACGCGGGCCTGGCCCGCACCAGCAGCCAGCGCGGCGGGGTCTGGACGACGTCGCTGTTCAAACTCGCTCCGTCACCAGCCCCACCACCAGGTCGACGACCTCGTCGAGCGTCAGGTCGGTGGAGTCGATGTGGATGGCGCCGTCGGCCATGGTGAGCGGGGCCACCGCGCGTCCCGAGTCGATCTTGTCCCGGGCGAGCAGGGATTCCCGGGTCGCAGCGACATCAGCACCGCCCGCTTCGAGGGCCCGACGCGTGGCCCGCGCGGAGGGGTCCGCGGTGAGGTAGATCTTGACCTCGGCCTCGGGCCAGACGACCGAGCCGATGTCGCGTCCCTCGACCACGATGCCGCCGGCACCGACGATCTCGCGCTGGAGGTCGACCAGTCGCGACCGCACCTCGGGCACCGTGCTGACCGGGGAGACGGCGCCGTTGACCACGTCGCTACGGATCTCGACCGACACGTCGACACCGTCAACGGTGATGGTCGGGTGGAGCGGGTCGGTGCCGGACTCCAGGACCGGGGTCAGCGCCGCGGCCGCCACCGCTGCCGCGTCGAGCACGTCCACGCCGTTGTCCAGCATCCACCAGGTGATGGCGCGGTACTGCGCCCCGGTGTCGAGGTAGCGCAGGCCGAGGCGGTCGGCGACGGCCCGGCAGGTGCTGGACTTCCCCGAACCCGAGGTGCCGTCGACCGCCACGACCACGGTCTGGCCGGCGGAAAGGTCTGCATCGATGGGGACGTTCACGGCCCGCAGACTACCGGTGAGTCACCCAGCCCTTCGACTCCAGAGCGACCCTCAGCTCCTCAGCGCGCGTCTCGATGACGTCGAGCTCGACCAGTCCGACGGGGCGTCCGGGGTCGTGATCGATCCGGACGTCCTCGATGTTGACCTCGCTCGCGCCCGCGTCGGCGAACAGCCGGGCGAGCTCTCCGGGGTGGTCGGGAACAGCGACCCGAACCGCTTCCATCGGCTGCGGCGCAGCGCCGTGCTTGCCCGGAATGGCGCGTGTGCCCGCCTGACCGTAGGCCAGCAGCGACTCGAGCCCGACCCGGTCCTTGCCGGCGACAGCCTCCAGCACGAGGTCGAGTCGATCACGGACCTCGCTCAGCAGCGCAGCCACCGCTTCGGCGTTGCCGCCGATGATCTGGCTGTAGAGCCGCGGGTCCCCGCCAGCCACCCGCGTGACATCGCGCACACCGGTGCCGGAAAGGGCCAGATGAGCCGGTGTGGCGCCGGCCAGGGTGCCGGCGACGAGGGCTGCCATCAGGTGCGGGACGTGCGAGGTGCGGGCCACGGCACGGTCGTGCTCCTCGGGCGGCAGGTGCACCGGGACCGCGCCGCACACGCGCACCAGCGCCTCGACGACGTGGACCGCGGTCGGCGTCGCGTCCGGGCCGGGCGTGATCGCCCACGGGCGGCCGTCGAACATGGCCGCGCTCGCCGAGAGCGGCCCGGAGTGCTCGGTGCCCGCCATCGGATGGCTGCCGACGTAGCGGCCGACGGCGCGATGGCCCGCCACTGCGTCGAGCGGCGCACCCTTCACACTGCCGACATCGGTGACGACCGTGTCCGGTCCAGCGGCATCGAGGGTCGCACGGATCGCGGCACCCAGCGCGTCCGGCGGTACGGCGACCACGACCAGCTGCGGGACGTCATCTGCCTCCCGTGGGCGGCCGGCGCCGAGCCCGGACGCGGTCCGGACATGGTCGGGCGCGGCATCGCTCAACAGCACCTCGAGACCGGCGCGGCGGCAGGCCAGCGCGATCGAGGTGCCGATCAGGCCGGTGCCGATGATCTCGACGGGGCCGGTCAGCGTCGTCATCAGAGTCCGACCAGGTCGAGGAGCTCTCCGAGCTCGTCGTCACTGAGCTCACGCGTCGTGCCACTGGCCAGCGTGCCCAGCTCGATCGGTCCGAACTTCGTGCGGCTCAGCTGCCGCACGGGGTGTCCGACCTGGTCGAGCAGACGTCGCACGATCCGGTTGCGCCCCTCGTGGATGACCAGCTCGATGATCGAGCGGTCCGCGGTCGCGGCGAGGATCCGCGCACGCCGTACCTCCACCGGACCGTCGTCGAGGGTCACTCCGGCGAGCAGGTCCGCGACCGTGTTCTTCGCGATCCGGCCGGTCACCTCGGCGACGTAGGTCTTCTCCACCTCGAACGACGGATGCGCCATCCGGTGGGCGAAGTCACCGTCGTTGGTCAGCATCAGCAACCCGGAGGTGTCGGTGTCGAGGCGGCCGACGTGGAACAACCGCAGCGCGGGATCGGCCGCCAGGACGTCAGCGAGCACGTCGGTCAGCGTCGAACGGCCCTGCGGGTCCGACATCGTCGAGACGACTCCGCGCGGCTTGTTCAGCACCAGGTACATCTGGTCGGACACGGGCGGCAGCCGCTTCCCCGACACCTTGATCACCGCCGTACGCGGATCGACCTTGGTGCCGAGACGGGTGACGACCTCGCCGTCGACCTCCACCTCGCCGTCGAGCATCAGTTCCTCGCACTTGCGGCGCGAGGCGACGCCCGAGGTGGCAAGAAGCTTCTGGAGGCGGATCAGGCCGTCCTCGTCGACCGCGATGTCACGCGCCATCGGGCTCGACCTCCGTCGTGTTGGGGACATCTGCGGCCTGCGCCGACGCCAGCTCGTCCTCGAGCTCGGAGAGGTCGGGCAGGTGGGGCGCCAGGTCGGGCAGCTCGTCGATCGAGACGATGCCGATCCGCTCCAGGAAGTACGACGTCGTGCGGTAGAGCGTCGCGCCGTGCTCGCCGTCCTGACCGGCCTCCTCGACCAGCCCACGGCTGATCAAGGTGCGCATCACCCCGTCGACGTTGACACCTCGCACCGCGGAGACGCGGGCGCGCGACACCGGCTGCTGGTACGCCACGACCGCGAGGGTCTCCAGCGCGGCCTGGGTCAGCCGGGCCTGCTGGCCCTCGAGCACGAAGCCCTCGACGACCTGGGCGTACTCCTCGCGGGTGTAGAACCGCCAGCCACCCGCGACATTGCGCAGCTCGAAGCCACGACCCTGCTCGTCGTACTCGGCAGCGAGGGCAGCCAGAGCGGCCGCCACCTCGGCAGCCGGGTAGCTCACGGCGGTGGCGAGGATGAGCTCGTCGAGTGGCTGGTCAGCCACCATCAGTACCGCCTCCAGCGCGGGGCGCAACGCCGCGAACGGCACCGGCAGTGCTTCTTCGACCTGGTCAGTCATCTGTGTTCTCCTCGGGGCCCTGCTGTTCAGGGCCCTTCTCCTCGGTGCCCGGATCCTCGGGTGGGGGCGCGCCGTCGAACTCGTCAGTGATGAGCTCATCCACGTCGACCGTGTCGTCGCCGGTCCAGCGCACGGTCAGCTCGCCCAGCGGCGTCATCTGGTCGAACGCCACGACACCTTCACGGAACAGCTCCAGCAGCGACAGGAACCGCGCCACGGTGGTGAGGGTGTCAGGTGAATCGCCGCACAGGGCGCGGAAGGTCATCGTCCCGCTGCGTCGCAGCCGGTCCATGACGACGGCCGCCTGCTCGCGCACGCTGACCGTCGGGGCGTGGATGTGCTGGAGGTTCAGCTGCAGCTCGGGCCGCGGCTGCATCGCCTTCGCCGCGAGCGCGGCGAACTGGTCGAGGCCGATCCCGATCAGCACCTCCGGCAGCAGGCTCGCGAACCGGTCCTCCAGGCCCACGGCGCGGGGGTAGCGGCGCGACTCCTCCTGCAACCGGCGATCCATCAGTGCGGCCACCTGCTTGTAGGCCCGGTACTGCAGCAACCGGGCGAACAGCAGGTCGCGGGCCTCGAGCAGCGCGAGGTCCTCCTCGTCCTCGACGTCGCCCTGCGGGAGCAGGCGCGCCGCCTTCAGGTCGAGCAGGGTCGCCGCGACGAGGAGGAAGGAGGTGGTCTCCTCGAGGTCGCCGTCATCGGGCAGCCGCTTGATGTGCGCGATGAACTCGACAGTGACCTCAGCCAGCGCGATCTCGGTGACGTCGAGCTTGTGCTTGGAGATCAGGCTCAGCAGCAGGTCGAAGGGACCTTCGAAGTTCGCCAGACGAAGCTCGAACCCACCGGCCGTCTCGCTCACCTCGGGCGAATCTGCCTCACTCACACCTGCATCATGACTCACGCAGGCGCCTGACCAGCGCGGAGTCCTCTCCCCCGGACTCGAGCTCGGCGAGGACCAGGTGCAGGGCCTCCCGAACGATCCGTCCGCGATCCACGGCCAGGCCGTGCTCGCCGCGCAGCGTGAGCCGGGCCTTCTCCAGGTCCATCAGCTCGGTGGCGGTGACGTAGACGGTGATCTTCTCGTCGTGCCGGACCCGGCCACTGGGTGCCTTCTGGGGCGCTTCGTCGGTGGTCCCGATCGACTGGGGTGCGTCGGGGACGGCGCGAACCTTGCCCCGACCCGGTCGTGTGCCCTCCTCACCGGCGGTCGGACGGAAGAGGTCGTCGGCCGTCGGCAGGCTCACACGTCGAGACACCGCAGCGCCACCTCCTTCGCCAGCTGGCGATAGGCCTCGGCGCCCGAGGAGCCCGAGGCGTAGGAGGTGATCGGCTCGCCGGCCACGGTCGAGTCGGAGAACTTCACGGTACGGCGGATGACGGTGTGGAACACCTGGTCACCCCAAGCCGACACGAGCCGCTCGAGGACCTCGCGACCGTGCAGGGTGCGACCGTCGAACATCGTGCCGAGCACGCCGTCGACCTCGAGAGCCGGGTTGAGGCGCTCCTTGACCTTGTCGATCGTCTGCTTGAGCAGCGCGACGCCGCGCAGCGCGAAGTACTCGCACTCCAGCGGCACGATCACGCCGTGCGAGGCCGTGAGCGCGTTGACCGTGAGCAGGCCGAGCGAGGGCTGGCAGTCGATCAGGATGACGTCGTACCGCGCCAGGGCAGGCGCCAGCACCCGCTGCAGGGTCTGCTCGCGGGCCACTTCGTGCACCAGTTGCACCTCGGCGGCCGACAGGTCGATGTTGGAGGGCAGCAGGTCCATGCCGGGGACGCCGGAGGGCACCACCACGTCGTCGATGGTGGTCTGGCGGTCCATCAGCAGGTTGTAGACCGTGTGGTCCATCTCGTGCGGGTTGAGCCCGAGACCGACGGACAGGGAGCCCTGCGGGTCGAAGTCGACGAGCAGCACCTTGCGACCGAACTCGGCCAGCGCAGCGCCGAGGTTGATCGTGGTCGTCGTCTTGCCGACGCCACCCTTCTGGTTGCACATCGCGATCACGCGCGCAGGGCCGTGCTCGGTGACCGGCTTCGGCGTCGGCAGCACCGGCATCATGCGCCCCGTGGGACCGAGCTTGCCCGTGGACTCCAGCACCGGGGAGACGCGCGTCATCGCGGTCTCCACGGGGAAGTCGATGGGGAACTGCAACGTCGTTGCCTCGGCATCATCGTTGCCCGTACCGAGCGGGATGTCGCTTCCCGATGCCGGGATGCGCGTCCTCGGCGGCATGTCGGGTGCACTGGAACCTCCGTAGAAACCGACCATTGCCCTCACCTTTGTGTCATCTGCGGTTGCGGGCCCCTTCCCCAGGGCCCGGGACTCCCCCAGTCAACAATGTCGACACGGCGACATTGGGGAGACTCGCCGCAGCGATCGGCGCCGGTCGGTTGGCGGGTCAAAGGGCCGGTCAGTCAGCCGGTCGGTCAGCCGGTGAGGCAGTGCGCCTCGAGGGTGCGTACGACGGCCTCGCCGGCCTCGTCGCTGGCGGACAGGTCGACCTCGGCGACGATCACCCAGTCGTGGTTGCCCTCCGGGTCGTGCAGGGTCTGCGTGGCCACCCACCGACCCGGCTGCTTGTCCACGGAGAGCAACGCGGGTCCGCGCGCGTCGCCGTCGGTGAGCAGGCGACGGTGCTCGGCGAAGTAGTCCTCGATCGCCTCATCCCAGGCCTTCTCACCGAACTCGCTGCCGGACGCGGCCTCGAGCGCGGCGAGGCCGGGTACGTCGTCGCGCGCGAACAGCTCGACGCGCCGCCACATCGCGTTGCGGACCATCACCTCGAAGACACGGCCCTGCTGGCTGAGCGGACGCGGCGGGGGCGGCGGCTCGCCGTGCGCGACGGTCGACGGGATGTGGTCGGGGTGGTTGAGCGCTTCCCACTCGTCGAGGAGCGAGGAGTCGACCTGGCGGACCGTCTCGCCCAGCCACTCGACCAGCAGCTCGAACTCGTCGGTGCGCACCGCGTCGGGCACGCTGTGCCGCAGCGCGCGGTAGGCGTCGGTGAGGTAGCGCAGGATCAGTCCCTCGGACCGGGCGATCTGGTAGCGCGAGACCAGGTCGGTGAAGCCCATCCCCTGTTCCCACATCTCGCGGACGACGGACTTGGGAGCCAGCGCGTCCGGCGGGAGCCACGGGTGGCGTTCGCGATAGGTCTCGAACAAGGGCTCGAGCAGCTCGCCGAGCGGCTCGGGCCAGGTGATCTGCTCGACCAGCACCATTCGCTCGTCGTACTCGACACCGTCGGCCTTGAGCGCGGCGATCGCGTCTCCACGCGCGGCATGTCGCTGGGCGAACAGCAGCGGGCGCGGCGCCTCCAGCGTCGCCTCCATGACGGAGATGACGTCGAGCATGAAGTCCGGGCTCTCGGGATCCAGGACGTCGAGCACCGCAAGGGCGAAGTGGGACAGTGGCTGGTTGAGGGCGAAGTCCTCGGGCAGCGCCTCGGTCAGCACGTAGCGGCGTCCGAACCCGTCGATCTCGTCGAGCCGCGTCAGCACCTCCGAGGTGACCAGGCTGCGCGCCAGCCGGACGGCCCTCTTGGCCAGGCGCAGCTGGGTACGCCGCTCCTCGTGGTTGTCCATCAGCAGCCGACGCAGGACCACGAACGCGTCCTCGTCACGGGAGAGGACGTTGACGAGCATCCCGTTGTCGACCTTCATCTGCGACTTGAGCGGCTCGGGCTTGCCCTCGACCAGCCGGGTGAAGGTCTGCTCGCTCCAGACCACGGTGCCCTCGGGCGGCTTGCGCAGCTGCGCCTTGGACTTGCGCTTGGCCTGCTTCTCGACGCTCATCGCGGCGTTCTTCGCGGCTGCCTTCGCCTTGGCCTTCTCGTTCTCGATCACGTGCTCGGGCGCCTGTACGACGACGTAGCCCGCCGTGTCGAACCCGGCACGCCCCGCGCGGCCGGCGATCTGGAGGAACTCGCGCGTGCGCAGCACCCGCTGGCGGGTGCCGTCGAACTTCGCCAGTCCGGTGAACAGAACCGTGCGGATCGGCACGTTGATGCCGACCCCGAGGGTGTCGGTGCCGCAGATGACGGTGAGCAGGCCCGCCTGCGCGAGCTGCTCGACGAGGCGGCGGTAGCGCGGCAGCATCCCGGCGTGGTGCACGCCGATCCCCTGGCGCAGCAGCTTGTTGAGGATCTTGCCGAAGCCGGCGGCGAACCGCACGCCTGCGATCCGCTCGGCGATCTGTTCCTTGCGGTCCTTGGGCAGCACCGTGTCGAGGCGCCCGGGTCCGGCCAGCAGGGAGACGGCGTGCTCGACCGCCGCAGCCTGGGTGAAGTGCACGACGTACACTGGCCCCTGACCCGTGGTGACCAGCTCCTCGAGGGTCTCGCCCATCGGGTCCAGGGACCAGCTGAAGTTCAGGGGAACCGGGCGTTCGGCCTCGTCGACGACCGCGGTGTCGCGCCCGTTGCGGCGCGTCATGTCGGCAGCCAGCTCGGTCACGTCGCCGAGGGTGGCGGACATCAGGAGGAATTGCGCCCGCGGGAGCTCGATGAGCGGCACCTGCCATGCCCAGCCACGTCCGGGTTCGCCGTAGAAGTGGAACTCGTCCATCACGACCATGCCGACGTCGGCGGCCTCGCCCTCACGCAGGGCGATGTTGGCGAGCACCTCGGCGGTGCAGCAGATGATCGGTGCATCGGCGTTCACGGAGACGTCGCCGGTCAGCATCCCGACGTCTGCGGCGCCGAAGATCTCGACCAGGTCGAAGAACTTCTCGCTCACCAATGCCTTGATGGGTGCGGTGTAGAAGGTCACCCGGTCGTCGGCGAGCGCGGCCATCGCCGCTCCCATGGCCACGAGCGACTTCCCCGACCCGGTGGGGGTCGCGAGGATGACGTTCTCGCCGGACAACAGCGAGAGGAGCGCCTCCTCCTGGTGTGGGTAGAGCGTCAGGCCCTGCCCTTCGGCGTACGCAAGGATCCGGTCGTAGGCCGCATCGGTGTTGCCCGAAGAGCCCGATGAACCCGGTGAATCAGCCATGTCGGGCCCGGGGATGCGCGGTGGCGAAGACCTCGCGCAGGTTGTCGACGGTGACCAGCGTGTAGACCTGTGTCGTCGTCACCGACGCATGTCCGAGGAGCTCCTGCACGACGCGCACGTCCGCACCGCCGTCGAGCAAGTGGGTCGCGAACGAGTGACGCAGGGTGTGCGGCGAGACGTCGCGGGTCACCCCGGCCCGCTCGGCTGCCTTCACCAGCACCGTCCACGCCGACTGCCGGGACAGGCGCCCACCACGGGAGTTGAGGAACAGCGCGGCATGCGAGCTGCCCGCGTTGGTCGAGCTCGTCGAGACCAGCGCGGGCCGCCCGCGGACGAGATAGGCCGCCACGGCAGAGCGCGCGTAGGAACCCACGGGAACCAGCCGCTCCTTGCCGCCCTTGCCACGCAGCAGGACCGTCTCAGGGTCTGCCACGTCATCGACGTCCAGGCCGACGGCCTCCGAGATCCGCGCTCCGGTGCCGTACAGGAGCTCGAGCAGCGCCCGGTCGCGCAGCGCCAGCGGGGTGCCCGGTGCGCCCGCGGCTTCGAGGATCGCCTCGACGTCGGACAGCGGGAGCGCCTTGGGCAGTCGCTTCGCGGGCGTCGGGGGCTTCACGGCGGCGGCAGGGTCGAGCGTGGCGAGTCCGTCGGCGACGGCGAACTTGTGGAAGCCCCGCACGGCCACGACGGTGCGTGCGGCCGAGGCCGCGCCGAGCGGCGGGTGGTCGCCGCTGCCTTCCCGCAACCGGATGAGGAATTCCGAGACCGTTGCCTCGGTGATCTGGTCGAGTCCGTCGATCCCGGCGCCGGCAAGGTGCTCGCGATAGCGCCGGAGGTCGCGGCGGTAGGAGGTCAGCGTGTTGAGGGCCAGACCCTTCTCGACGGTGAGGTGGTCCAGATAGGTGCGGACCGCTCGGTCCACCGCATCCGCCGCACTCACCCGGTCAGGCTAGCGCGTCCTCCAGCGGGACCGACGCGATGCCAACGGCCTCGCCCACCGGAGCGTTGGTGAGGTTGCCCGCGTGGGTGTTCAGTCCGAGGGCCAGACTGTGGTCGTCACGGCACGCCTGGACCCAGCCCTTGTTGGCCAGCGCGACGGCGTACGGCAGTGTCGCGTTGGTCAGCGCGTACGTCGACGTGTTCGGCACCGCACCGGGCATGTTCGCCACGCAGTAGAACGTCGAGTTGTGGACCTGGTACGTCGGATCGGCGTGCGTCGTGGGGTGGGTGTCCTCGAAGCAGCCGCCCTGGTCGACCGCGATGTCGACGAGCACGGAGCCGGGCTTCATCCGCGACACCAGCTCGTTGCTGACCAGCTTCGGGGCCGCCGCTCCGGGGATCAGCACCGCACCGATCACGAGGTCGGCCTCCATCACCTGCTGCTCGAGCGCCAGCTTCGACGACGCGAGTCCGTGCACCTGGTTGCTGTAGCGCCAGAAGGACATCCGGAGCTTGTCGAGGTCGGTGTCGAGCAACGTGACGTCGGCGCCCATGCCGAGCGCGATGTTGGCGGCGTTCTGACCGGACACGCCGGCGCCGATGATCACGACCTTCGCGTTGGCGACTCCCCCCACGCCGCCCATCAGCACGCCGCGTCCGCCCTGGGCCTTCATCAGGTTGTAGGCACCGACCTGCGGGGCGAGGCAACCGGCGACCTCGGACATCGGGTAGAGCAGCGGCAGCGCGCCCGTCGGCAGCTGCACCGTCTCGTAGGCGATGCCGGTGACCCGACGGGCCAGCAGCTCCTCCGTCAGTGCCTTGTCCGCGGCCAGGTGCAGGTAGGTGAAGAGGACCTGCCCGTCGCGCATCCGGGCGTACTCCTCTGCGATGGGCTCCTTGACCTTGAGCACCATGTCGGCGGTCCCCCACACGGCATCGGCGTCCGGCAGGATCTGCGCACCCGCGGCGACGTAGTCGACGTCCTCGATCGACGAGCCGAGTCCCGCGCCGGCCTGGATCAGGACCTCGTGGCCGTGGGCCACCAGCTCGTGCACGCCGATCGGCGTGATCGCCACCCGGTACTCGTGGTTCTTGACTTCCTTCGGTACGCCGACGCGCATGGGACTCCTCCTGATCGCTGGCCCGGTTCACGGGACTGATCGAAGTCTGAAGATTCGTCGGCGCCTCCGCTAGTACCTCCAGCGATTATTCGGCCGGAGGACCAAGAACGATCAGATCGTCGGCCCGCGCGCCCCGCCGGAGCGACGTGCCGAACCAGATTCGGTACGACGTCCCCGGAGGTGCTCGAAGATCAGGCTGGTCTCGGTCATCGCCACGTCGCGGGTACCACTGAGGTGGTGCAGGACGAACTCGCGCAGCTCCTCGGAGTCCGCGGTGGCGACGTGGATCAGGAAGTCGTCGGCGCCAGCGAGGAAGTAGACGTTGAGGACCTCGGGCAGGCCGGCCATCGCCTGCGCGAACGCGCTGAGCTCGCTGCGCGCATGCGGGCGCAGCCGCACCGAGATCATGGCCTGGAGGGGCCTGCCGATGCTGGCCTGGTCGACCTCGACCTGGGTACCCAGCAGGACACCGCGTTCGAACAACGATCGGACACGGCCGTGGCAGGTCGACGGAGCGATCCCGACTCGTGCGGCAAGAACGTTGTTCGCCAACCGTGCATCGCCCTGCAGCTCCCGAACGATCGCGGCATCGATGGCATCCAGCTCGGACATGCTTCGCAGCATAGGGCGGGCGCCCGTGAGATGTTCAGGCGCGCGGTTGCCCCGCACGATCGCGCAGCACCTGGACGGCGAGCACGGCCTGGACAACGGGACCGTCCGTCACCGCGCCGGCAAGGATGGCGTCGACCAGCTCGGGGAACGGGACCCAGATCGTCTCCAGGTCGGCCTCTTCGTGCGCGAGCACGAAGTCGCCCCGGTCGGCAGCGGACAGGCCTTCGGCCAGGTAGTAGTGGATCCGCTCGGCGGAGTAGCCGGGCGAGCTGAACGTCGACAGCAGATGGGTCCACTGCTCCGCCTGCATGGCGGCTTCCTCGCGCAGCTCGCGCCGTGCGACCTCGATCGGGTCCTCACCCGGGTGGTCGCACACGCCAGCCGGCAGCTCGATCAGCCGGTGCTGCGCGGGGTGCCGGTACTGGCGCAGGCAGAGCACCCGGTCGTCCTCGTCGATGGCCAGGATGACCGCGGCACCGGGGTGCTCGACGACCAGGCGCCGGAAAGCTCCCTCGTCGACCGCGCCGGGACGCGTGACCTGGTCCGAACGCAGCGCGAGCACCCAGCCGTCGCGGTGCAGGTCCGTGCTGGACCCGACCGGCCACGACTCGGGGACGTCGCGCAGTTCGCTCATTCGCCGACCGGTTCGGGGTGCAGCCCGGTCTCGTCGATCTCGAGGCGCGTCTCACGCTGACGCACCAGCGCGGCGCCGACCAGGCCCGCGAACAGCGGGTGCGGCCGGGTCGGGCGCGAGCGGAGCTCGGGGTGCGCCTGGGTGCCGATGTAGTACGGGTGCACGTCACGCGGCAGCTCGACGAACTCGACCAGGTCGAGATCGGTGTTCAGCCCCGAGAACACCAGACCTGCCTTCGCGAGCCGCTCACGGTAGGAGTTGTTGACCTCGTAGCGGTGGCGGTGCCGCTCCTCGATCATGTCGGCACCGTAGACCTCACGGGCGATGGATCCGGCCGAGAGCGTCGCGGGGTACAGGCCCAGGCGCATCGTGCCGCCCAGGTCACCGGCGCCCTCGACGATGTTCTTCTGCTCCTCCATCGTCGCGATCACGGGCTCCGGGGTGTCCACGTCGAACTCCGTGGAACCCGCCTTGGAGAGGCCGAGCTCGGTGCGGGCGTACTCGATCACCATGCACTGCAGCCCCAGGCAGAGGCCGAGGGTGGGGATGGCGTGGGCACGGGCATAGGTGAGGGCGCCCAGCTTGCCCTCGAGGCCACGGATGCCGAATCCACCGGGCACGCAGATCGCGTCGACGTCGGACAGCTGCTTGGCCGCGCCCGCCTGCGTCTCGCACTCGTCGGAAGCCACCCAGCGCAGGTGCACCTTGGCCTCGTGGGCGAACCCACCGGCGCGCAGGGCCTCGGCGACCGAGAGGTACGCGTCGTGCAGGTCGACGTACTTGCCGACCAGCGCGATGGTCACGTCCTCCTTGGGGTGGTGCACCCGGCGGAGCAGGTCGTCCCACAGCGTCCAGTCGACGTCGCGGAAGGGCAGGTTGAGGCGTCGTACGACGTAGGCGTCCAGGCCCTGGCGGTGCAGCACCTTCGGGATGTCGTAGATCGACGGAGCGTCGGCCGCGGTGACCACGGCGTCCTGCTCGACGTCACACATCAGCGAGATCTTGGCCTTGATGCTGTCCGGCAGCTCCCGGTCCGCGCGGCACACGACGGCGTCGGGCTGGATACCGACCTGGCGCAGTGCGGCAACCGAGTGCTGCGTGGGCTTGGTCTTCAGCTCGCCCGAAGGACCGATGAACGGAACCAGCGAGACGTGCAGGAAGAAGACGTTGTCACGGCCGATGTCGTGGCGGACCTGGCGGGCAGCCTCGAGGAACGGCAGCGACTCGATGTCGCCGACGGTGCCACCGACCTCCGTGATCACGACGTCGACCGGACCGCTCTCGCCAGCGTCGTTCAGGACGGTCTGGCGGCCCATCGCAAGGATGCGTTCCTTGATCTCGTTGGTGATGTGGGGAATCACCTGGACCGTGTCGCCGAGGTACTCGCCCTTGCGCTCCTTGGCGATCACCGACGAATAGACCTGTCCGGTGGTGACATTGGCGATCTGGTTGAGGTTCGTGTCGAGGAAGCGCTCGTAGTGCCCGATGTCGAGGTCGGTCTCGGCGCCGTCGTCGGTCACGAAGACCTCGCCGTGCTGGAACGGGTTCATCGTCCCGGGGTCGACGTTGAGGTACGGGTCCAGCTTCTGCATGGTGACCCGAAGGCCCCGGGAGCGCAGCAAGCGACCCAGGCTCGAGGCGGTGAGGCCCTTGCCAAGAGAAGAGGCGACCCCTCCGGTGACGAAGAGATGCTTTGCCTGATGTCCGCGCTGCGTCAAGCCACTAATGGGCGCCATGTTCACGGGATTCCATCCTACGTGTTCCGGCCTCAGCCTGCACGTCGACGCGCCACGTCCAGCAGTTCGCGGGCGTGGGCCAGGGCGGTGTCGGACTCGGCGAGGCCGGCCAACATTCGGGAGAGCTCGCGTTCGCGACCCGCGTCATCGAGGGTCACGAGTCCGGAGCTGGTGACAGAACCGTTGCTGGCCTTCTCGACCAGGACGTGGCGATCCGCGAAGGCCGCGACCTGCGGAAGGTGGGTGACGACGAGGACCTGGGCACCGAGCGCGAGGGTCGCGAGCCGTCGTCCGATCTCCACGGCTGCCGCTCCCCCGACGCCCGCATCGACCTCGTCGAACACGAAGGTCGGCACCGGGCTGGTGCCGGCAAGGCAGACCTCGACGGCCAGCATGACGCGGGACAGCTCACCGCCGGAGGCACCCTTGTTCAACGCGCGGGGGTCCGAACCGCTGTTGGCGGCCAGCAGGAACTCCACGTCGTCCAGTCCGCTGCGCCCGAAGCGCACCCAGGTGCCGTCGACCAGCAGCAGGTCCGCGGGCGGGTGCTCCTGATCAGCAGGTACGTCGGCGCCGGCTCGCGTCGCGACCCGGATCGTCATTCGGGC
The DNA here is from genome assembly GCF_001427795.1 of Nocardioides sp. Root682. Taxonomy (GTDB): domain Bacteria; phylum Actinomycetota; class Actinomycetes; order Propionibacteriales; family Nocardioidaceae; genus Nocardioides. The sequence goes on from NZ_LMHJ01000001.1 coordinate 40,538, forward strand.
GTGCGGCATCGCCAGGAGGGTCAGCTCGTCACTGACGGCCGATCCGAGCTTCTTCGCTGCTGCGGCTCGCGCCTTGCTCAGCTTTGCGCCGGCGGCAGCCAGGTCGACGCGTAGCGCGGCCGAAGCCGCGGCCAGGGCGTTGATCTGGTCGTCGGTCGAGTCGAGGTCCATCAAGCGCTTCGAGGCGTCCTCGGCCCAGGCCAGGACGTCGTCGACACTGTCGCCGTACTTCCGGGTGAGCGCGAGGAGGGCAGCGCGGCGCTCGGATGCTGCCGCCAGCCGGTTCGGGTCGGTGTCGATGCCCGAGGCATAGGAGGCGACGTCGGCGGCGACGTCGGAGAGCAGGTAGCTGACCTCGGCGACCCGGTCAGCGAGCGCTCCGGCCTCGGGGTCGTGACCCCGCACGCCTTCGAGCAGCCCACGGGCCGCAGCGACGGCACCCAGCGCGTCCGGCGAACCGTGGTCGCTGGAGAGCGCCTCCCTGGCCTGCTCGGCGGCACCACGCAGGGTGTCGGCGTGGCCGAGCCGTGATTCCTCGGCGGCCAGGTCGACGTCCTCCCCCGACTGCGGGGCGACAGCAGCGACCTCGTCGACGCCGAACCGGAGCACGTCGGCCTCACGGGCACGTTCGCGAGCGGTGGCGCGCACGTCGGCGAGCTCGCGTTCGGTGGCGATCAGGCGATCATGCAGCTCCGCATAGGTGGCGTGGAGCGCGTCGTGACCGCCGAAGCGGTCCAGCGCGTGCCGCTGGGTCTGCGGCTTCAACAGTCGGTGCTGGTCGGACTGGCCGTGGACCGCGACCAGCGGCTCGGCGATCGCCGCCAGCGTGGCCACGGGCACGCCCGCTCCCCCGGCGAACGCACGGGACCGGCCTTCGGCGCTGACGTTGCGAGCCAGCACGACGCTGCCGTCCTCCACCTCGCCGCCCGCCTCTTCGACGGCGGCGCTGAGCCCGGGCAGCGCGTCGGCGCGCACCAGTCCCTCGACCCGAGCCTGCTTCGCGCCCGCGCGCACCGCGCCCGTGTCAGAGCGTCCCCCGAGCAACAGCCCCAGCGCCGTGACGACCATCGTCTTGCCGGCACCGGTCTCACCGGTGATCACGGTCAGTCCGGGTCCGAGCTCGAGGACGGAGGAGTCGATGACTCCGAGCGAGCTGATCCGCAGTTCTTCGATCATGTCCGATCACCGCGCTCCCATGCCTGTCGACGTTCGGCCGCGCCGCGCCATCCCTCGACCGACAGGCCGAACTTCGCGACCAGGCGGTCGGTGAACGGAGCCTGATGGAGCCGGACCAGTCGCACGGGACGCAACCCGCGGCTCACCTCGATCCGTGCGCCGGGCGGCAGGTCGACGCTGCGTCGACCGTCGCACCACAGCACGCCCGAACCCTGGTTGCCCTCGAGCACCTCGATCGCGATGACCGACGACGGCGCCACCACCATGGGCCGCGCAAAGAGCGCATGGGCACTGAGCGGAACGATGCAGAGTGCCTCGACCTGCGGCCACACGATCGGACCACCGGCACTGAAGTTGTACGCCGTCGAGCCGGTCGGAGTCGCGCAGACGACCCCGTCACAGCCCCAGCGGGACAACGGGCGGCTGTCGATCTCGACGACGACCTCGAGCATCCGCTCGCGAGCCGCCTTCTCGACGCTGGCTTCATTGAGCGCGAACGTGGCATAGACCAGCTCGCCGTCGACGAACGCCCGCACGTCGAGGGTGAGACGGTCCTCGGTGGTGTACCGCTGGTGGATGATCGCGTCGATGGTGGCGGCCACGTCCTCGTGCTCCGCCTCTGCGAGGAAGCCCACGTGGCCCAGGTTGACCCCGAGGACGGGGGTGAGCCGTTTGTGGGTCACTTCCGCAGCGCGCAGGATGCTGCCGTCACCGCCGATCACCACGGTGAGCTCGCAGCCCCGGCTGGCGTCGGTCTCGGAGTCGGTGAGCTCGACCGCCGGGACGTAGCCGGCCGGGTCGAGCTCGAGGTCGTCGGCCTCGCTGCGCAGCAGCCGGACGATGATCCCGTTCCCGGTGAGCTCCTTGACGAAGGAACGCGCCACCTCGCGCGCCTCGGGGCGACGCGTGTGCGCCAGCACCAGGACGCGGCGCGGCGTGTCGCTGCTCGCGTTGGCGTCCATCTCGCTGGTCGTCATGGAGCCACCATCTCATCCGGGCCCGACGTACCGCGCCGTACGACCTCCGCGATGGACTCGTCGTCGACACTCGGAGGACCGTGACGCAGCCACAGGAAGAACTCGACGTTGCCGGAGGGCCCCGGTAGGGGGCTCACGGTGACGGCCCGCGCGCCCCAGCCCCGGGCAGCCGCGGCGTGAGCCACCGCGAGCACGGCCTCGGCACGCAGTTCAGGGTCCCGGACGACGCCACCCTTGCCGACGCGGTCCTTGCCGACCTCGAACTGCGGCTTGACCATCAGGGCCAGGTCGCCGTCGGCGCGGGTCACGCCCAGCAGCGCGTCCAGGACCAGGACCAGGGAGATGAAGGAGAGGTCGCCGACGACCAGGTCGACCGGTCCTCCGATGTCGTCGGACGTCAGGCTCCGGACGTTCGTGCGGTCGTGGACCCGGACCCTCTCGTGTTGCTGCAGGGACCAGTCGAGCTGTCCGTAACCCACGTCGACGGCAACGACCTCCTCGGCCCCGGCACGCAGCAACACGTCGGTGAAGCCGCCCGTCGAGGCGCCTGCGTCGAGACAACGTCGCCCGGAGACAGTCAGCCCCTGAGCGCCGAAGGCCGTCAGCGCACCCAGCAGCTTGTGGGCGCCTCGGGAGACGTAGTCGGGCCCGTGCTCGCCCTCGAGCACGAGGATCGCGAGGTCGGTGGTGACACCGGTCGCCGGCTTCGTCGCCACGACACCGGAGACCTTCACCCGGCCGTCAGCGATCAGCTGGGCGGCGCGCTCGCGGGACGGCGCCAGACCTCGGCGAACCAGTTCCGCGTCGAGACGGAGTCGGCGCGGTGGCACGATCAGGCGCTGGCGGCCGGCGGATTGTCGAGGGTCTGGCGCAGATCTGCGTGCGCTTCCTCGAAGACGGCAGCATGCTCGGCCAGTGGACGGGCGTCGAGCCCGGCAACGAGGTCGAGCACCCGGTCGACGGAGTCGATCCCGGTGGGCGTGGGCGCCGGAACAGGTACCTCGGTCATGCGCTGAGGCTACCGCGCCGCACCGGCCTCACCGGGGACCCGGGCCGCGGTGAGGTCCACCACCGTTCCCGTCGCGTCGAGATGGTTCCAGGCCGATCCGGCGGCGACTCGCCACCAGTCGGCCGAAGCCGCGTCCGCCGCCAGCTGCTCGAGCTCGAGCCGACCGGCGCGCACCTGCCCGCGCCAGCCGCCGAGCACCCACGCGTCGCCGGAGCGTTCGGGAACCCGATGTGCCGTACCGAGGCCACCCAGATCGGGCGCGATGTAGGAGGGCCGCAGCGCCGGTGGCGCCGCCACCAGGTCCTCGAGCCCGGTGACGCCGGTCAGCACCAACAGCGAGTCGACACCCGCGTTGTGGGCACCTTCGATGTCAGTGTCGAGGCGGTCGCCCACCATGAGCGGACGGTCGCCCCCGACGCGTCGGACCGTCTCGTCCAGGAGGGGTCGCTCGGGCTTGCCTGCCACCACGGGCGAGACCCCGGTGAATCGCTCGAGCATCTCCACCAGCACGCCGTGACCCGGCGCAACGCCGAACGACGTCGGGATCGTGGTGTCGGTGTTGCTGGCCACCCACGGCACGCCCTCGCGGATCCGTACGGCGGCGCGCATGATCTCGCGCCAGCGCAGCTCCGGCCCGTACCCCGACGCGACGGCCCGGGCATCGTCATCGACACCGACCGGGACCATGCCGGCCTCCTCGAGGGCAGCCCGAAGACCGGCGCCACCGAGGCACACGATGCTGGCGCCGACACCGAAGCGCTCCGCCAGCAGGCGTGCTGTCGCCTGCGCGCTGGTCACCACGTCCCTGGTGCTCGCGGGCACGCCGAGCTCGGTCAGGTGCTCAGCCACCGCTGCCGGCGGACGGGACGCGTTGTTGGTGATGAACGCGACCCGCATGCCAGCGGTACGGACGTCCGCGATGTGACCGGCTGCGCCCGGGACCGCCGCGGCGCCGATGTAGACGACGCCGTCCAGGTCGAGCATGGCCAGGTCGTAGACGGCCGAGAGCGGCCGGCTGGAGGTGAGCAACACGTGACCACCCTGCCAGTGCCTGCCACCGAATGCTCCGTACGATGCCCAGATGGACGCAACCGCCCTGGTGACACCTCCGTACGTCGCCGGTCCGCTGCGCCTCGAACCCTTCGCCGGGCTGATGCTCGCGCCCGCACGGGTGGGCAACCCCTCGACCGGCCGCGCGTTCGCCCGTCCCTACAAGGACGTGTCCGCCCGCCTGTTGCGGTGGCAGGCCAAAGGCTACGTGAGCCGCGACGCCGAGGCGGCGCTCTATCTCCATGAGTACACCTCGGCCGGAATGACCGTGCGCGGCCTGGTCGGCGCCCTCGACGTGTCACGGCGCGCCAAGCGACCCGCTGACCGCGCAGTGCTCCCCCACGAAGGAATCCATCCGGCACAGGCCGATGACCTCGCCGACCGGATGGCCGAGATGCAGCTGAACCCGGCACCGATCCTGCTGGTGCACCGCGGCAGCGACGTACTGCGATCGACACTGGCCACGGTGATGACCTCGAGGCCGGACCACGCATTCACCGACCGCGGCGAGCAGCAACACCGGATCTGGGCGATCCGCGACCCCGCCACGTTGACCACCATCGCCATCGAGCTGGCCGGCAGTCGCGCCCTCATCGCCGACGGCCACCACCGGTACGCGGCCTACCTGCGCCTGCAGCGCCGCCACGCGGGTGCCGACGGAGGCCGGGCGGCGACCGACTTCGGGCTCGCCATGCTGGTCGACCAGGAGGCCACGCCGCTGTTCCTCGGCCCCATCCACCGGACCCTGGCCGGTGCCTCCCTGGCCGACCTGCGCGACGCCGTCGAGAGCGTCGGTCTCCACTACGAGGAGCAGAGCCAGGCCGATGCGGTCGCAGCCCTGAGTGCCACCCGCCTCGTCGCCACCGACGGCACCACCTGGGCGGTGCTCGACCTGGACCCGGGCAGCGGCGAAGCCGCCGTGGAGACGTTGCACCGCCGAATCGTCCCGGCTCTCCCCCACGGGCCGACGGCCCTGACCTATCACCACAGCGTCGACGACGCGCTCGGGCGTGCACGGCCCGACCAGGTCGCTGTGCTGATGCCAGCGCCGTCGGTCGACCTGGTGCTCCGCATCGCCGAGGCCGATCGCCTGCTACCGGAGAAGGCCACCTCGTTCCAGCCGAAGCCCAGCCTCGGTGTCCTCATCAGGTCTTTGCGCGACGCACCAGCCGACCCGAGCTGACCTCCACCTCGACCCGGGACGACGTCGCACCCCCGGCCCGGTAGAACCGACGGCGCAGTGCGCCCTCCACGGCGACCTCGTCACCTTCGCGCCACCGGCCCATCGAACGACGGGCCTTGGGAGTCCAGGCCGCGAGGTCGACGACGTCGACCGAGGGACCTCTGCGCCCCGTCGGGAGCACCCGCACTTCCTCGCGGCTGACGATCAGACGGCACACACCGAGCAGATCGCCACTGGGCAGTTCGCGTTGTTCGGCATCGGCTGCGAGCCGGCCGACCAGTGTCACTTCATTCACCATCACGGTTCCTCCTCCTTGGGATGAACCGAGCATCTGATTCCCTGCCGACACGTGGGCCTCGCGTGCCCTGGCGCTGTGGAGAATCTCCTGTCGAAAGAGGCGCTGTGGAGAACTGATGGACCCCAACGAGGCCGATGAATTGGGCGCAAAAAGCACGAAAGGCCAGCACCTGAGGTGCTGGCCTTTCGGCAATGTATGTCCGGCGGCGTCCTACTCTCCCACAGCCTCTCGGTTGCAGTACCATCGGCGCTGGCAGGCTTAACTTCCGGGTTCGGGATGGGACCGGGTGTTTCCCTGCCGCTATGGCCGCCGTAACTCTATTAACCCTCTGTTCGGGGTGCCCGTGTGGTGTGGGAGTTCTCCCCGTGTAGGGGTGGACTCCTTGACCTGGGGCCCCTGTGTCGGGGNATTGAAAAGTGTTGGGTACAAAACAGAGTAGAGGCCACCCGAGGGTGGCCTCTACCTGAATGTATGTCCGGCGGCGTCCTACTCTCCCACAGCCTCTCGGTTGCAGTACCATCGGCGCTGGCAGGCTTAACTTCCGGGTTCGGGATGGGACCGGGTGTTTCCCTGCCGCTATGGCCGCCGTAACTCTATTAACCCTCTGTCCAGGTGTGCCCGTGTGGTGTGGGAGTTCTCCCCGTGTGTGGGGTGGACTCCTTGACCTGGGGCCCCTGTGTCGGGGTTGGTCTTCATAGTGGACGCGTGTTTGTGCTGTGATGCGTGTTTGTTAAGTGTGTTGGGGATTTGTTGTGGCAAGTCTTCGGCCTATTAGTACCGGTCGGCTGGGCATTGCTGCTGTACACCTCCGGCCTATCAACCCAATAATCTATTGGGGGCCTTAACCCCACAAGGGGGTGGGAAACCTCATCTTGAAACGTGCTTCCCGCTTAGATGCGTTCAGCGGTTATCACTTCCGAACGTAGCCAACCAGCCATGCACCTGGCGGTACAACTGGCACACCAGAGGTTCGTCCATMCCGGTCCTCTCGTACTAGGGACAGCCTTTCTCAAGTTTCCTACGCGCGCGGCGGATAGGGACCGAACTGTCTCACGACGTTCTAAACCCAGCTCGCGTGCCGCTTTAATGGGCGAACAGCCCAACCCTTGGGACCTACTCCAGCCCCAGGATGCGACGAGCCGACATCGAGGTGCCAAACCATCCCGTCGATATGGACTCTTGGGGAAGATCAGCCTGTTATCCCCGGGGTACCTTTTATCCGTTGAGCGACAACGCTTCCACTCGCAGTTGCCGGATCACTAGTTCCGACTTTCGTCCCTGCTCGACATGTCTGTCTCACAGTCAAGCTCCCTTGTGCACTTACACTCAACACCTGATTGCCAACCAGGCTGAGGGAACCTTTGAGCGCCTCCGTTACTCTTTAGGAGGCAACCGCCCCAGTTAAACTACCCATCAGGCACTGTCCCTGAACCAGATCATGGCCCTAGGTTAGACATCTAGTACGACCAGAGTGGTATTTCAACGTTGACTCCACAACCACTGGCGTGGCTGCTTCAAAGTCTCCCACCTATCCTACACAARCCGAACCAAACACCAATGCCAAACTATAGTAAAGGTCCCGGGGTCTTTCCGTCCTGCCGCGCGTAACGAGCATCTTTACTCGTAGTGCAATTTCGCCGAGTCCATGGTTGAGACAGCGCCCAAGTCGTTACTCCATTCGTGCAGGTCGGAACTTACCCGACAAGGAATTTCGCTACCTTAGGATGGTTATAGTTACCACCGCCGTTTACTGGGGCTTAAATTCTGAGCTTCGACTTGCGTCTAACCCGTCCTCTTAACCTTCCAGCACCGGGCAGGAGTCAGTCCGTATACATCGTCTTACAACTTCGCACGGACCTGTGTTTTTAGTAAACAGTCGCTTGGGCCTGGTCTCTGCGGCCCTTCACGCTTCCCCAGCAAGTGGGTACACGATCCAGGCCCCCCTTCTCCCGAAGTTACGGGGGCATTTTGCCGAGTTCCTTAACCATGGTTGTCTCGATCGCCTTAGTATTCTCTACCTGATCACCTGAGTCGGTTTGGGGTACGGGCGGCTCATGGCTCGCTAGAGGTTTTTCTCGGCAGCATAGGATCATCCACTTCCCCCATACGGGGTCGGCATCACGTCTCAAGGTCACCAATCAAATGGTCACGTGGCGGATTTGCCTACCACGTCCCCTACACGCTTACCCGCCGTCTACCATCGCGGCGGTTGGACTACCTTCCTGCGTCACCCCATCGCTTGACTACTACCGGTTCGGGTTCCACGCTCTGCTCACCCCCCTCGGTCCGAAGACTCCGGTAAGATGAGTTTCGGGTGGTTAGCATTACCGGGCTCGTCATGGGCGCCATTTCGCCGGTACGGGAATATCAACCCGTTGTCCATCGACTACGCCTGTCGGCCTCGCCTTAGGTCCCGACTTACCCAGGGCAGATTAGCTTGACCCTGGAACCCTTGATCATTCGGCGCACGGGTTTCTCGCCCGTGATTCGCTACTCATGCCTGCATTCTCACTCGTGTGGCGTCCACGGCTGGATCACTCCGCCGCTTCACTCGCCACACGACGCTCCCCTACCCATCGACGCCCCTGAACCAACTGATCAAGTCAGCGGCTTGGGTTAATACGTCGATGCCATGGCTTCGGCGGGCGGCTTGAGCCCCGCTACATTGTCGGCGCGGAATCACTTGACCAGTGAGCTATTACGCACTCTTTCAAGGGTGGCTGCTTCCAAGCCAACCTCCTGGTTGTCACTGCGACTCCACATCCTTTTCCACTTAGCCGCCTCTTAGGGGCCTTAGCCGATGGTCTGGGCTGTTTCCCTCTCGACTACGAACCTTATCGCCCGCAGTCTCACTGCCACGCTTACACTTACCGGCATTCGGAGTTTGGCTAACGTCAGTAACCTGGTCGGGCCCATCGGCTATCCAGTGCTCTACCTCCGGCAAGAAACACGCAACGCTGCACCTAAATGCATTTCGGGGAGAACCAGCTATCACGGAGTTTGATTGGCCTTTCACCCCTACCCACAGGTCATCCCCTCAGTTTTCAACCTAAGTGGGTTCGGTCCTCCACGCCGTCTTACCGGCGCTTCAACCTGCCCATGGGTAGATCACTCCGCTTCGGGTCTTGAGCGTGCGACTAAAGCGCCCTATTCAGACTCGCTTTCGCTACGGCTTCCCCACACGGGTTAACCTCGCCACACACCGCAAACTCGCAGGCTCATTCTTCAAAAGGCACGCTATCACCCCACAAGGGAGCTCTAACGGATTGTAGGCACATGGTTTCAGGTACTATTTCACTCCCCGCCAGGGGTACTTTTCACCTTTCCCTCACGGTACTTGTCCGCTATCGGTCATCGAGGAGTATTTAGGCTTAACGGGTGGTCCCGCCAGATTCACACACCATTCCAGGAGTGGCGTGTTACTTGGGAGATACCGAACACAGCCAGCGTCTATCGTCTACGGGGCTATCACCCGCTACGGCACCGCTTTCCAACGGTCTTCGACCTCAACACTGGTTTCTGACTGTGCGCCACACCGGCAGGTGCGACAACGATATTCCCACGACCCCTACACCGCAACGTCTGCCGACTATCACACGATATAGGTTTAGCCTCATCCGATTTCGCTCGCCACTACTCTCGGAATCACGGTTGTTTTCTCTTCCTGTGGGTACTGAGATGTTTCACTTCCCCACGTTCCCTCCACACACCCTATTTTATTCAGATGTGGGTAACTGGACATAACTCCAGCTGGGTTTCCCCATTCGGACATCCCCGGATCAACGCTCGGTTGCCAACTCCCCAGGGCATTTCGCAGGCTCCCACGTCCTTCATCGGCTCTCGATGCCAAGGCATCCACCATGTGCCCTTAATAACTTGCCCACAACAAACCACCAACACACACAACAAACCAAACAACAGCATGATGCGCACGTCGGATCGTCCTCGTGGTAACTCAAATTCTCAAGAACACTAAAACAATCACGAAACAACACAAACAAAAACCGCCCACCACAACCTCACCCCACCCCCTCTAGATACAAGGAGCCCAGGGCAAGCAAGTGCGGGCGGATGCTCGCGTCCACTATGAATAAATCAAACAACCAAGAAGCCCAACCAGCTCACCCAGACCCATCTCCCCACCCAGGCCGAAGCCCAAGCAGCAAGACGTACCAGTCCAGGCTCGTCTGATGCCTCAGATACCCAACAGCGTGTCAGCACACCCACACCAACCAACACCACAAAGGACGTCGACCAGGCGAGTAAGAAATGTTGTGTTCCACTAGTGAACAACCCAAAGTTTCAATGACACATTCGGCCATCGAGCAGGGTGTGCTCCTTAGAAAGGAGGTGATCCAGCCGCACCTTCCGGTACGGCTACCTTGTTACGACTTCGTCCCAATCGCCAGCCCCACCTTCGACGGCTCCTTCCACAAGGGTTAGGCCACCGGCTTCGGGTGTTGCCGACTTTCGTGACGTGACGGGCGGTGTGTACAAGGCCCGGGAACGTATTCACCGCAGCGTTGCTGATCTGCGATTACTAGCGACTCCGACTTCATGGGGTCGAGTTGCAGACCCCAATCCGAACTGAGACCGGCTTTTTGGGATTCGCTCCCCCTCACGGGATCGCAGCCCTTTGTACCGGCCATTGTAGCATGCGTGAAGCCCTGGACATAAGGGGCATGATGACTTGACGTCATCCCCACCTTCCTCCGAGTTGACCCCGGCAGTCTCCTATGAGTCCCCACCATTACGTGCTGGCAACATAGAACGAGGGTTGCGCTCGTTGCGGGACTTAACCCAACATCTCACGACACGAGCTGACGACAGCCATGCACCACCTGTACACCAGTATCAAAGAGACCCCCATCTCTGGGGGCTTCCGGTGTATGTCAAACCCAGGTAAGGTTCTTCGCGTTGCATCGAATTAATCCGCATGCTCCGCCGCTTGTGCGGGCCCCCGTCAATTCCTTTGAGTTTTAGCCTTGCGGCCGTACTCCCCAGGCGGGGCGCTTAATGCGTTAGCTACGGCACGGAACCCATGGAATAGGTCCCACACCTAGCGCCCAACGTTTACGGTGTGGACTACCAGGGTATCTAATCCTGTTCGCTCCCCACACTTTCGCTCCTCAGCGTCAGGTAATGCCCAGAGAACCGCCTTCGCCACCGGTGTTCCTCCTGATATCTGCGCATTTCACCGCTACACCAGGAATTCCATTCTCCCCTGCATACCTCTAGTCTGCCCGTATCGAAAGCAAGCCATGAGTTAAGCCCATGGTTTTCACTCCCGACGCGACAAACCGCCTACGAGCCCTTTACGCCCAATAATTCCGGACAACGCTCGGACCCTACGTATTACCGCGGCTGCTGGCACGTAGTTGGCCGGTCCTTCTTCTGTACCTACCGTCACTTTCGCTTCGTCGGTACTGAAAGAGGTTTACAACCCGAAGGCCGTCATCCCTCACGCGGCGTTGCTGGATCAGGCTTCCGCCCATTGTCCAATATTCCCCACTGCTGCCTCCCGTAGGAGTCTGGGCCGTGTCTCAGTCCCAGTGTGACCGGTCACCCTCTCAGGCCGGTTACCCGTCAAAGCCTTGGTGAGCCATTACCTCACCAACAAGCTGATAGGCCGCGAGCACATCCTGCGCCGAAAAAACTTTCCACACACCCCCATGCAGGGACATGTCATATCCGGTATTAATCACCGTTTCCGGTGGCTATCCCAGAGCGCAGGGCAGATTACTCACGTGTTACTCACCCGTTCGCCGCTCGAGTACCCCCGAAGGAGCCTTTCCGCTCGACTTGCATGTGTTAAGCACGCCGCCAGCGTTCGTCCTGAGCCAGGATCAAACTCTCCATAAGAAAATCCAATACTGACAAACAACAAACCCTGACAAGTATTACTACCGTCAGAATCAATCATATTGCCGAAACCACACACCAACCACCCAAAGGCAGCTGATGCCAAAACAGTCACAACAATCTATATGCATGACACACTGTTGAGTTCTCAAATCAATCATATTGCCGAAACCACACACCAACCACCCAAAGGCAGCTGATGCCAAAACAGTCACAACAATCTATATGCATGACACACTGTTGAGTTCTCAAGAATCAGACGCACTCGCGCTTCGCCAGCCTCTCGGCCAAGTCTGTCGCGGGGCAACCTGTGAAACCTTACCCGTGCCGCTTCCCCTCGTCAACTTGGCGTGACCGCCATGTCTTGAAGCTGTTCAACACTGGTGCCCGGACGTGGTTCAACCTCTTTTTTGCTTCCGATCCGTGTGGATCCTCAGCAGAGGTTTTCCGCGTCCTGCGGCGAAACGGAACATTACCCCCATGGGTCCCCCGGGTTGCAAATCGGGGGGTACCTTGAGCTGTCAGGAGGGTCGTTTCACGCTCAGATGAGCGTGGAACGGAGCTCCTGGGACCGAGCGCGGAGGTCGGTCAACTGCTCGCGAACCCGGGCCGGCGCCGTACCTCCGCGGCCGTCGCGAGACGCGACGGACCCCTCGACGGTCAGCACGTCGCGCACTTCCGGCGTCAACTCCGGCGAGATGGCCGCGAACTGCTCGTCAGTGAGCTCGTCGAGCTCGATGCCGAGCTCCTCGCAGCGACGTACGCAGGCACCAGCGACCTCGTGGGCGATCCGGAAGGGCACGCCCTGCCGCACCAGCCATTCGGCGATGTCGGTCGCCAACGAGAAGCCCTGAGGCGCCAGGGCCGCCATCCGCTCGGTGTTGAACACCAGCGTGGCGATCTGGCCCGTGAAGGCAGGAAGCAGCACCTCGAGGGTGTCGACGGAGTCGAACACCGGCTCCTTGTCCTCCTGGAGGTCCCGGTTGTAGGCCAGCGGCAGTGCCTTCAGCGTGGTCAGCAACCCGGTGAGGTTGCCGACCAGTCGTCCTGCCTTGCCACGGGCCAGCTCCGAGATGTCGGGGTTCTTCTTCTGCGGCATGATGCTCGAACCCGTTGACCAGGAGTCGTGCAGCGTCACGAAGTCGAACTCCCTGGTCGCCCACAGGATCACTTCCTCGGCAATCCTGCTGACGTCGATCCCGGTCTGCGCAGTCACGTAGGCGAACTCCGCGACGAAGTCGCGTGAGGCCGTTCCGTCGATCGAGTTCGCGGTCGAGCTGGTGAAGCCCAGCTCGCGCGCCACCAGCTCGGGATCCAGGCCCAGGCTCTGCCCGGCCAGTGCCCCCGAGCCGTAGGGCGAGTCCCCCGCCGTACGGCGGCGCCAGTCCCCCAGGCGTTCGACATCGCGCAGCAGCGCCCAGGCGTGGGCCAACAGGTGGTGCGAGAGGAGGACCGGTTGGGCGTGCTGCAGGTGGGTGCGCCCCGGCATGATCGCCGGGACCTCGCCCAGGTGGGCGTCGGCCTGGGTCGCGAGGGCGTCCACCAGGTCCAGGATCAGGCCACCCACGGAGAGCGAGTGGTCGAGCAGGTAGCACCGGAAGAGCGTCGCGATCTGGTCGTTGCGCGAACGTCCCGCCCGGAGCCGACCGCCGACGTCGGGGCCGACCTCGTCGATCAACAGCCGCTCCAGGGCACCGTGCACGTCCTCGTCGGACGGGTCGGGCTGCAACGAGCCGTCGGAGAAGCGGGCCGCAAGCGCATCGAGGCCTCGATGCAGCTCGGCCTCGTCGGCCGGTGTCAACAGCCCCGCGGCGCCGAGCGCCTTCGCGTGTGCGTGCGACCCGGCGATGTCGTAGAGGCCGAGACGCCAGTCGAAGTGCGTCGAGCGCGACAGCGCGTCGAGCTCCGGTGAGGGGCCACCGGCGAACCGACCACCCCAGAGCTTGCCCGTGTTGGTCTCGCCGCTCATGTCGTTCCTCCCCGGACGTGCGCAATCGCCGTCCGCATCTGCTCCATCAACCGCGGGTCCACCGCGCGGCCGTCGTCTGCCAGTTCCTCCGGGGTCCACCATCGCGCCTCGAAGATCGACTGCGACTCGAGCAGGTCGAGTCCCTCGAAGCTCACCGGTGTCTCCTCGAGTGCGACGGCGAACAGGGTGGAGTCATTCACGTAGTCCCGCCCGTCCCAGGCGAACTCCACCTCGAAGGTGCCGAACGGAACTCCGAGATCGTCAGCTGGTACGTCGATCCCGGTCTCCTCGCGGAGCTCGCGCGCGCCTGCCTCGGCGAGGGACTCCCCCGGGTCGACCGCGCCACCGATGGTGAACCAGTAGCGGACGTCAGGGAGCGCGGGGTCGCAGCCGAGCAGCAACAGCACCTTGCTGTCGCTGCTCACCGGCAGCACCCGCGCCACCGTCCGACGGGTCGGTTCAGCGTGCATCAGTCGGTTCCGGACTCCATCGCGACGTCTTCGAGGATCGCCTCCGCTTCCAGGCCACCGTCAGGGTTCGCGGTGATCTGGTCGTAGCCGCCCGGCGGCAGCTCACCGAAGAGCGTGCCGTTCTCGACCAGCACCTGGCCCTGGTCCAGCGGCTGCGCTGCGTAGAGCTCGAGCTTGGCGCGGGAGTCGGCGATGTCGAGGTTGCGCATCGTCAGCTGGCCGATCCGGTCGGTCGGTCCGAAGGCGGCGTTCTCGACGCGCTCCATCGACAGCTTCTCCGGGTGGTAGGAGAAGTTCGAGCCCTCGGTCTTGACGATCGTGTAGTCGTCGCCTCGGCGCAGCCGCAGCGTCACGGTGCCGTTGACGAGCGAGGCGATCCAGCGCTGGATGGACTCCCGGAGCATCAGCGCCTGCGGGTCGAGCCAGCGGCCTTCGTAGAGCAGGCGACCGAGCTTGCGGCCCTCGAGGTGGTAGTTCGACAGGGTGTCCTCGTTGTGGACGGCGTTGAGGAGTCGCTCGTACGCCGCGAACAGCAGCGCCATCCCGGGGGCCTCGTAGATCCCGCGCGACTTGGCCTCGATGATCCGGTTCTCGATCTGGTCGGACATGCCGAGGCCGTGGCGACCACCGATGACATTGGCCTCCAGGACGAGGGCGACCGGGTCGTCGTACCGGCGGCCGTTGAGAGCCACCGGGCGCCCGGCCTCGAAGGTGACCGCCACGTCCTCGGTCTCGATCGCAACGGCGGGGTCCCAGAACTTCACGCCCATGATCGGCTCGACGATCTCGAGGGAGACGTCGAGGTGCTCGAGGGTCTTCGCCTCGTGGGTGGCACCCCAGATGTTGGCGTCGGTGGAGTACGCCTTCTCGGTCGAGTCGCGATACGGCAGGCCGTGGGCGACCAGCCACTCACTCATCTCGTGGCGGCCACCGAGCTCGGTGACGAAGTCGGCGTCGAGCCACGGCTTGTAGATGCGCAGCTCGGGATTCGCCAGCAGCCCGTAGCGGTAGAACCGCTCGATGTCGTTGCCCTTGTACGTCGAGCCGTCGCCCCAGATGTTGACGTCGTCGGCCTGCATCGCGCGCACCAGCATCGTGCCGGTGACGGCGCGACCGAGCGGGGTGGTGTTGAAGTAGGCCTTCGCGCCGGAGCGGATGTGGAAGGCGCCGCACGCGAGCGCGGCCAGTCCCTCCTCGACCAGCTGCGACTTGATGTCGACGATGCGGGCGATCTCGGCGCCGTACTGCCGGGCACGGTCCGGCACACCGGCGATGTCCGGCTCGTCCGGCTGCCCGATGTCAGCGGTGTAGGTGCAGGGCACCGCGCCCTTGTCGCGCATCCACGCGACGGCGACGGAGGTGTCGAGGCCGCCGGAGAAGGCGATACCGACGCGCTCTCCCACGGGCAGGGAGGTCAGGACCTTGCTCAACTGCTGTTCCTTTCGGATTGAGCCCTTTCGGGCTCCACTCGCTCTGCGAGGGAGGTGAATCGGTGGGCCAGTGCTGCTCCCCCGGCGGGGTCGCGGCCGATGACCAGGACGGTGTCGTCGCCGGCGATGGTGCCGAGGACGTCGTGATCGGCGCCGACCTCGGCCTTGTCGATGGCGCTGGCGAGGAACTGCGCAGCCCCGGGCGGGGTGCGCAGGACGACGAGATTGGCGCTGGCCTCGGCGCTGACGAGGAGCTCTGCACACAGGCGGGACAGCCGCTGGTGGGCGGCGCCGCTCTCGGCGGACACCGGCGTCCGGTCGCCACCTTCGGCCGGTACGGCGTACACGAGGTTCCCGGACGCGGCGCGGACCTTGATCGCATCGACCTCCACGAGGTCGCGGCTCAGGGTGGCCTGGGTGACGTGCACGCCGCGTCCACCGAGCAGGTCGGCGAGCTCGGGCTGCGAACGCACCTCGCGGCTCTCCAGCAGCTCGATGATCAACGCCAGCCGGGCGTTCTTCGTCAGCGGCGTCAGCGCGTGCTCACTCATGGGGAGCGCCCAGTCGAGCCGGGTCCTGGAGCCAGGCCATCACGGCCTTCTGCGCGTGGCGGCGGTTCTCGGCCTCGTCCCACACGACGCTCTGCGGTCCGTCGATGACCTCGGCGGCGATCTCCGACCCGCGGTACGCCGGCAGGCAGTGCAGGACGATCGCGTCCGGGCTGGCGTGGGCGACCAGCTCCGGGGTCACCGCGTAGGGGCCGAAGACGGCACGCCGGGCGTCGGCCTCGGCCTCCTTGCCCATCGAGATCCAGGTGTCGGTCACGACCACGTCGGCTCCGGCAACAGCCTTGACGGGATCGGTCTCGGACACCGCCGAACCCCCGGTCGTCGCCGCGATCTCGTTGGCGCGGGCGAACATGGCCTCGTCGGGCACGTAGCCGTCGGGTCCGCTGATCCGCACGTGCATGCCCGCCGTTGCGCCCGCGAGCAGCCACGAGTTGCCCATGTTGCAGGCACCGTCACCGAGGAACGCGACGGTCAGGCCAGCCAACGTGCCCTTGTGCTCCTGCACGGTCAGCAGGTCGGCGAGCAGCTGGCAGGGGTGGAAGTCGTCGGTCAGGGCATTGATGACGGGCACGCCCGACATGGCTGCCATCTGGTCGAGGCTCGACTGCGCGTAGGTGCGCCACACGACCTGGGACGCCTGGCGGCCGAGCACCCGGGCCACGTCGGCGATCGACTCCCTCTTGCCGATGCCCGCGAGGCCTCCGTCGACGAGCATCGGGTTGCCACCGAGCTCGGCGATGCCGGCGGAGAAGGACGCCTGCGTGCGGAGCGTCGCCTTGTCGAAGATCATCGCCACGGTGCGCGGACCGGCCAGCGGCTTGTGGTCGTACGGCGCGGCCTTGAGCGTGGCCGCGAGGGCCAGCACCTCGGCCTGCTCGGCCGGGGTCAGGTCGTCGTCGCGCAGGAAGGACCGCGTCATGCCGACACCCCCGCGTCGTCCAGGATCTGCGCCCACGCAGCGATGAAGGCGTCGGCGTCCGCCTCGGTGAGAATCAGCGGCGGCGCCATCCGGATCCGCTCCGGCGTCGCGGCGTTGATGATGAAGCCGGCGTCCTGGGCAGCCGCCGCGACCTCGGCCGACCTCGGCTCGGCCAGGGTGAGCCCGACGAGCAGTCCTGCGCCGCGGGTCTCGGTCACCCGGGAATCGGCGGCCAGGCCGACGCGCAACCGTGCACCCAGCGCCGTCGCATGGGCGAGCAGGCCGTCGGACTCGATCACGTCGAGCACCGCCAACGCTGCCGCAGCGGCGACCGGGTTGCCCCCGAACGTGGTGCCGTGGTTGCCGGGATCGAACAGCTTGGCCGAGCCGTGCGTGGCGATGCAGGCGCCGATCGGAATGCCGCCGGCGAGGCCCTTGGCCAACGTGACGATGTCGGGCACCACCGGTGCGTCGACGAGGTCGGGGTGCTGGTGGGCGAACCATGCTCCGGTCCGGCCGACGCCGGTCTGGATCTCGTCGAGCCACAGCAGGGCGCCGTGCTCGTGGGCGATCCGCTGCGCGGCCGGCAGGTAGTCGCGGGGCGGCACGATCACACCGGCCTCGCCCTGGATCGGTTCGATCAGGACAGCGGCCGTCTGGTCGTCGACCGCCGCTTCGAGGGCCGCCACGTCGCCGTACTCGACGAACACGACGTCGCCCGGCAACGGCTCGAAGGGCTCGCGGTACGCGAGCTTGGAGGTCAGCGCCAGCGCGCCCATCGTGCGGCCGTGGAACGAGCCGGTCGTCGCGACGATCTTCGTCCGGCCCGTGCGGCGGGTCAGCTTGAACGCCGCTTCGTTGGCCTCGGCGCCGGAGTTGGTGAAGAACACCCGGGTCTCGACAGGCTCGACCAGCTTGTTCTGCAGCAGGTCACCGAGCTTCTCGGCGAGGGTGATCTGCGGGCCACTCGCGAAGAAGTTCGAGATGTGGCCGAGCGTCTGGAGCTGCTCCGTCACGGCGGCGACCAGCCGCGGGTGGGCGTGGCCGAGCGCGTTGACGGCGATGCCGCCGAGCAGGTCGACGTACTCCCTGCCGTCGGCGTCCCAGACGTGCGCACCCACGCCGCGGGTGAGGACGAGCTTCGGCGGGCCGAAGGTGTTCATCAGTGCGCCGGCGTACCGCTCGGTCCACTCGGCCTGGCTCCGGGGCGTGCTCATGACTGTGTTCATGACTGGGCCTCCCTGACCTTGCGCGTCTTGGTAGTCACGCCGGGCAGCACCTGGGTGCCGATGCCCTCATCGGTGAACAGCTCGAGGAGTACGGCGTGCGCCTGGCGCCCGTCGACGACGGTCGCGCGCTTCACTCCCCCGCGCACCGCCTGGAGGCAGGCGTCCATCTTCGGGATCATGCCGCTGGCCAGCGTCGGCAGCAGCTCCTCGAGCGCCTCGGGGCTGATCTCACCGATGACCTCCTCGACGTTGGGCCAGTTCAGGTACAGCCCCTCGACGTCGGTGAGGACGAGCAGCTTCTCGGCACCGAGCGCGGCAGCCAGGGCCGCCGCCGCCGAATCGGCGTTGACGTTGTGGATGACGCCATCAATGTCGGGTGCGACGCTGGAGACGACGGGGATCCGTCCGGCCTCGATCAGGTCGAGGACGGCCTCGGGCCGGACCTTCGCGACCTCGCCGACGAGGCCGAGGTCGACCTCTTCGCCGTCGACGACGGTGCCGGTCTGTTCGGCCGTGAAGAGCCCGGCGTCCTCACCGGACAGGCCGACGGCCAACGGGCCGTGCTCGTTGATCAGGCCGACCAGCTCACGCTGGACCTGGCCGACGAGCACCATCCGGACCACGTCCATCGCCTCGGGGGTGGTGACCCGCAGGCCGCCCCGGAACTCGGACTTGATGCCGAGCCGGTCGAGCATCAGCGAGATCTGCGGTCCGCCGCCGTGCACGACGACCGGGCGGAACCCGGCGAAGCGCAGGAAGGCGATGTCCTCGGCAAAGGCACGCTTGAGGGTGTCGTCGGTCATGGCGTTGCCGCCGTACTTCACCACCACGATCTTGCCGTGGTACGCCTTCAACCACGGCAGCGCACCAGCGAGGGTGGCTGCCTTGAACGGGTCTGCGGCGGGCGGCCGCACCTGGTCGGTGTTCGACATCTTCTGACTTTCCCGCTGGGGGTCCATGTGGTCGGTCATGAGCTGTAGGCGCTGTTCTCATGCACGTAGGCATGGGTGAGGTCGTTGGTCCACACGGTTGCCTCGGCGTCACCGGACTTCAGGTCGATGGTGACCGTGACGGCCCGCGGTGACAGGTCGACGAGGTCGCGGCTCTCGGCCGGGCCACTGTTACGGCAGACCCACACCCCGTTGATCGCGACGTCGAGGTTGGCCGGGTCGAAGACCGCGCTCGTCGTACCGACGGAGGCGAGGACGCGTCCCCAGTTGGCGTCCTTGCCGAACACGGCCGCCTTGAACAGGTTGCTCCGGGCGACACTGCGACCGACCTCGACCGCCTCGTCCTCGGTCGCGGCGCCGACCGTCGTGATCGTGATCTCGTGGTCGGCGCCCTCGGCGTCTGCGAGCAGCTGCTTCGCGAGTGACGTGCACACCTCGGTGAGGGCGGCGGTGAAGGCCTCGAGAGAGGGCGTGACACCCGAGGCACCGCTGGCCATCAGGGTCACCGTGTCGTTGGTGGACTGGCACCCGTCGGAGTCGAGCCGGTCGAAGCTCACCCGGGCGGCCGCGCGCAACGCGGTGTCCAGGTCGCCCGCGGGCACGACGGCGTCGGTCGTGATGACCACGAGCATCGTGGCGAGCGCGGGAGCGAGCATCCCGGCACCCTTGGCCATGCCGCCGATGGACCAGGCCGCATCGTCGGGGCCCTGGACGACGACCTGCTTGCTGACGGTGTCGGTGGTCATGATGGCCTCGGCCGCGTCGTTGCCACCTTCGGCGGACAACTGGCCATGGACGGTGTTGACGCCGGCGAGCAGCACGTCGCGGTCGTTGGCCAGCCCGATCAGTCCGGTCGAGCAGACCACGACGTCGATCGCGCCGATGCCGAGCAGGGTGGCGACCTCTTCGGCCACCCGGTGGGTGGTGATGAAGCCTTCCGGACCGGTGTAGCAATTGGCGCCACCGGAGTTGAGGACGACCGCGCGGACGGTGCCGTCCTGGACGGCCTGCTCGCTCCACAGGACCGGGTTGGCCTTGCAGCGGTTGCTGGTGAACACGGATGCGGAGTCGAAGGTGGGGCCCTGGTTGACGACGAGGGCGAGGTCCTTCTTGCCGGTGGACTTGATGCCGACGGCAGCGCCGGCGGCGACGAAGCCGGCGGGATGGGTGACGCTCATGGTGGTGGCCTCTGGAGGTGTGCGACTACTTGGCGGGGACGGCGAGGGCAACGGTGTGCCCCGATCGTCGCCACGCCTCTTCGGCACGATTGGCCTGCGAGGCCGGCACCAGGATCCAGTCGGTGTCGAAGGTCGAGAGGGTGAAGACGCTGATCCCGTCCTCGGCGAGCGGGGTCAGCAACGCGACCAGCACGCCGGCGAGACCGAAGTCGAGCGGACCGTTGACGCTGAAAGCGGTGAAGGGCTTCTCGTGGCGGGCCTTCTTCGGCACGCTCCGTCCAGCGCACACGAGCGAGGTCTCGGTCGCGGTGGCAGTGATCGAGAAGATCGAGGACGACTCGGCCCACTCGGGGATCTCGGCGCCTGCGGCCAGCCGTACGACGGCGAGCGTCTCGGGGAACCTCGAGATGCCGTACGACGTCGCGGACGTCTCGTCTGCCTGGTCGGTCGCTTCGGTCTGCTCGGTCATGGCGCCAGTCCTACCGTGGTGAGGCCCGTGGTCTCATCGAGACCGAGGGCGAGATTCATGCACTGCACGGCGGCGCCGGCGGTGCCCTTCGCAAGGTTGTCGATCGCGCCGACGGCAACGAGCCGGCCGGCGACGGGGTCGACGGTGACCTGGATGTGGACGGCGTTGGAGCCGAGCACGGACTGGGTCTGCGGCCAATGGCCGACGGGCAGCACGTGCACGAACGGCTCGTCGGCGTACGCCTTCGCATAGACGGCGTGGGCCTCGTCTGCGCTGACCTCACGGGCGAGCGGCGCCGAGCAGGTGGCGAGGATGCCGCGTGACATCGGCACCAGCAGCGGCGTGAAGCTCACCTTCACCGAGGCCGGGCCGCCGGGGACGAGCTTGCCGAGGTTCTGGGTGATCTCCGGCGTGTGCCGGTGCACGCCACCGACGCCGTACGCGCTGGCGTTGCCCATCACCTCGCTACCGAGCAGGTGCGTCTTCGCGGCCTTGCCGGCACCACTGGTGCCCGAGGCGGCCACCACGACGACGTCGGGAGTCACCAGCCCTGCAGCGACTGCCGGAGCAAGGGTCAGTGAGGAGATCGTCGGGTAGCAACCGGGTACGGCGACCCGCCGCGCGCCGCGCAGCGCATCCCTGTTGCCGGGGATCTCCGGGAGTCCGTAGGGCCAGGTGCCAGCGTGAGCCGAGCCGTAGAACCGCTCCCAGTCAGCAGCGTCCTCGAGCCGGAAGTCGGCTCCGCAGTCGATGACCACGACGTCGGGGTCGGCGGCCGAGAGCTCCTCGGCGAGCGCGCCGGACTGACCGTGGGGAAGTCCCAGGAACACGACGTCGTGACCCGCCAGGACCTCAGCGGTCGTCGGCTCCAGGATCCGTTCGGCGAGCGGCACCAGGTGGGGCTGCAGCGAACCGAGGGCCTCCCCTGCGTTGCTGCCCGCGGTGAGGGCCCCGATCTCGACGTCGGGGTGGCCGAGCAGGAGACGCAGTACCTCGCCGCCGGCGTACCCACTGGCGCCTGCAACGGCGACCCGAACCTTCTTCATGTGCATGAATATACAGACCTATGCATGTTTTGGTGAATGGGGGGTCGGTCCTCGGGTCACCGCGAGCCCCAGACCGGCGGTGCACTCACCGGCCCCGGCAGACCAGTGAGCTCGTGCGCAGCGCCCAGCTCGTCCCAGGGACCGATGAAGAGCCGGCCGTCGCGGAGGAACGCGATCTCGCTGCCGTCCGGCGACCAGGTCGGGTAGAGAACGGGATCGGCCAGCAGCACCTGTTCATCGGAACCGTCCGGCTTGACCGCGACGATCGCACTGGGCTCGAGCCGCTTGGCCCCCACCGCAAGGAGCAGAAGGCCACGATCACTGGAGTAGTCGGGCTGGCCGTGGAACAGGCCGTCCTCCTCGGTGATCCGGCGCGTCTCCCCGCTGTCGAGGTCGACGACGTGCAGGCCGCTGCCCTTCGCGGTGTCGTACTGCTGGTAGACCAGCTCACTGTCGCTGACCCAGGAAAGCGCACCTTTCAGCGAGCCCGCTGCCGGGACATCGACCTCTTCCGGCTCGGCCACCGTGCCCTGGTCGTCGACGAGGCCCACGAAGAGACCCAACGGCGCATTGGTGGCGTCCACACACACCGCAGCCACCCGGGACCCGTCCGGGCTCCAGCCGACCCGATCGGCCCGCGCGCACGGCCCGGACTCGGGAAAGAGTCGTCGGGCCTGTCCCTTGCTGGCCACGTCGACGACGTAGGGGACCTTGCCACCCGAGTCACCGAGGAGCGTCACGATCCAGCGCCGATCCGGCGAGATCGCCGGGTTCTGGTCCAGCGGCCCGGACGTGATGGGGGTGGCGTCACCCGTCTGGGCGCCAACCCGGTAGACACGGGTCAGGCCGTCCACCTCCATCGCCAGCACCAGCTCGTCGTCACCGATGGCGCCGGGCGCACGGGCGGAGCTGTTGTCGTCGCCCGAGCCTGTCTCGTCAGCATTCGGATCGTCCGTCTTCCCGTCCCCGGATCGCCACCACCACACGCCACCCGCGATCGCCGCCACCAAAGCGACCACGAGCAACGCCGCGAGCAGCCCACGGCCACGGCGAGCCGGCCGCCGTGCATCGAACGGAACCGGGGGCGGCGGCGGGGCCGGGACGGGACGCTGCGCCACGGGCTCCACCGGAAGGGCTGCGGTGCTGGGCGCGACGACCGTCGTGGGCCGGGGTGGACCCGAGTCCGGTGGCGGAGGGGTGCCTGCCCGAGGAGTGACGGCAGGCGGAGGTGGTGGCGGCGTGGGTTGTGTGGACTCCGAGATGATCAGGTCGTTCACCACGGACATCGGCGCCCTCCCCAACGCGTAGCCGATGACGGCCACGGCCCACCGGGATCGGCCGGGGTCGTCGGTGCCGCGGTCGCGAGCAAGGCTCAGGCCCGCTTCGCGTACGGCGGCCGCTGGATCGGCGCCTTGGTCCACGACCGTCAGGAAACGCTGGACGGCGCCGAGGCGAACCGCGTCCACGAGCAGGTTCAGCTCACCGACGGTCGCCTCGTCCTCGCGCAGGAAGTCATCGAGCGCGCCACGGAACTCCTCGGCGTCGGCGATGACTCCCGCGCCCCGCGCAACGATCAGTTCCCGAAGCGATTCGTGCAGCACAGCGCGAGCCTAGTGGGCATCGCTCGTGGCGCGGGGTCTGCTCAGCGCTGCACGGCTCCCGTGCGTTCACCAGCGGCGGCCACGGCGGCAGTCCGGGCGGCGCTGGTCTCGGCCTCGGTCAGGGTGCGATCAGGCGCGCGGAAACGCAGCGCGAAGGCCAGCGACTTGTGGCCCGCACCGATCTGCTCACCGGTGTAGACGTCGAAGAGCCGCACCGACTCGAGCAGCTCCCCCGCACCAGCACGCAGGGCTGCCTCGACCTCCGCCACCGTCACCGTCTCCTCGACGACCAGGGCGACGTCCTCCTTGGCGACCGGCATGGTCGAGAACTTCGGGCCGGGCGTGACGTCGGGAGCAGCAGCCATCAACGCGTCCAGGTCGACCTCGAGGGCCGCACTGCGCGCCGGCAGTCCGAAGGCCTTGCAGACGGAGGGGTGCAGCTCACCGGCATGGCCGATCTCGACCTCGTCGATCGTGATGAGCGCGCAACGGCCAGGGTGCCAGGGCATGCGTGCAGCCGCGCTCACCTCGACGCTGACGCCGATCTCGTCGGCGAGGCGACGGACCACGGCCAGGGCGTCGGACCAGCCGGCCTCGACACCGGCGCCCCACCAGCCCGAACGCGTCCGTTCCCCCGCGAGTACGACGGCGAGGTGCTGTGGTTGCACAGGCAGGGCCTCGAGCAGCTTCTCGAGCTCGGCCTCCGACGGGCCGGCGTGCACGCCGTAGATGGGCGCCGGTCCGTTGTCGGACGGGAACGCGACGGTGCCCGTCTCGAACAGCGCGACGCTGGAGGATCCGCGACCGATGTTGCGTCCCGCGGCGTCGAGCAGGCCCGGCAGCAGCGTGGTGGTGTAGCCCGGTTCCTCGCTGGAGATCGGGTTCGCGAGGGCGACGGTCGAGCGCAGCGGGTCATCCGCCGGCAGCCCGAGCTTGTCGAAGGTGGCCTCGCCCACGAACGGGAAGCTCACGACCTCGACGCAACCGGCTCCGGCGAGGGCCCGGCCGACCTGCCGGCGCAGGCGCTGGGTCCGGGTCAGTCCGCGGCCCGTCGCCCGCCGCGGCAGCACGCTGGGCACCTGGTCGTAGCCGACGATCCGGACGACTTCCTCGACCAGGTCGTAGGGCTCGTTGATGTCCGGGCGCCAGCTCGGGCCGGTGACCTCGATCGTGTCGACACCGTGCTCCGTGACGACGGCGCCGATGGCACGCAGGTGCTCGACCGTCGTCATCGCCGAGATGTCGATCCCGCTCAGGCGGGCGGGCAGGTCGGTGGCCACCTGGATGGTCGGACGCTCAGGAGCGGTGCCGACGAGGGTGAAGCCGGGCTCGGCGGTCGCGCCGCCGTACTCGACGAGGAGCTCGACCACGCGGTCGGCCGCAGCAGCCGGGAGCAGCGGGTCGACGCCGCGCTCGAAGCGCTTCGACGCCTCTGACGGCAGCTTGTGGCGCTTCTGCGCACGGAAGACCGTGGTCGGGTCGAAGTGCGCGGCCTCGATCACGATGGCGGTGGTCGTGTCGCTGATCTCGGTGTCGGCGCCGCCCATCACGCCCGCGATGCCGATCGGTCCGTTGTCGTCGGCGATGACCAGGTCATCCACGGTCAGCTCACGCACGACGTCGTCGAGGGTCGTGATCTTCTCGGCAGCCTGCGCGCGACGGGCGCGAATCGGGCCGGCCAGCTTGTCGCGGTCGTAGCAGTGGGTCGGCTGCCCGAGCTCGACCATGACGTAGTTGGACACGTCGACGGCAAGCGAGATCGAACGCATGCCGTACTGCTCGAGGCGGCGCTTGATGAAGTCGGGCGACGCGGCCGCGGGGTCGAACCCCGTCACCACGCGGGTGGTGAACACCGGGCAGCCGGCCGGGTCCTCGATCAGGACCGGGTAGGCCTTGCCGTCGACCTCGGGGACCACGCGTTCAGCAGGGTCGGTGAACGGCAGGCCGAAGCCGAGAGCCGCCTCGCGGGCAACGCCGCGCAACGACAGCGCGTAGGCGCGGTCGGGGTTGATCTCGAACTCGATGACCTCTTCGCCGAGGCCGAGCAGGTCGAAGGCGTCGTCACCGGGCGCACCGGCATCGGCGGGCAGCACGATGATGCCGTCGTGGTCGTCGGACAGGCCGAGCTCGGCGGCCGAACAGATCATCCCGGCCGAGAGGTGGCCGTAGGTCTTGCGCTCGCTGATCGCGAAGCCACCCGGCAGCACGCCGCCGGGGAGCACGACGACCACGAGGTCGCCGGGCTCGAAGTTGTGGGCGCCACAGACAATTCCCTGCGGCTCACCCGAGCCGTTGGCGGCGCCGACATCGACCGTGCACCAGTTGATGACCTTGCCGTTCTTCTGCGGCTCGGGGTCGCGGGTCAGCACGCGGCCGATCACCAGCGGGCCCTGGATGTCCGCGCCCGCGGCGTGGATCCCCTCGAGCTTGAGCCCGAGCGCGGTCAGCCGGTCGGTGAGGATCTCGGTGGTGACGTCACCCGGCAGGTCGACGTACTCGCGGATCCAGGAAACGGGGGCCTTCACTAGAGCTCACTTCCGAATGCAGTGGTGAACCGGACGTCGCCCTCGAACAGGGTGCGCAGGTCCTCGAGACCGTGGCGGAACATCAGGGTGCGGTCGATGCCCATGCCGAAGGCAAAGCCGGAGTACTTGCTCGAGTCGATGCCGCAGGCCTGCAGCACGCGCGGGTTGACGATGCCGCAGCCGCCCCACTCGATCCAGCCCTCGCCGCGACAGGTGCGGCAGGCATCGCTGTCGACTCCTCGACAGACGAAGCAGATCAGGTCGACCTCGGCCGACGGCTCGGTGAACGGGAAGTACGACGGCCGGAACCGCGTCGTGATGCCGTCGCCGAACATCTGCGCAGCGAAGTGGTCGAGGGTGCCCTTGAGGTGCGCCATCGAGATGTCCTTGTCGATGGCGAGACCCTCGACCTGGTGGAACATCGGGGAGTGGGTGGCGTCGTACTCATCGGTGCGGAAGACGCGACCGGGGCACACGACGTAGATCGGCGCCTCGTCGGTGACGCCACGGGCGAGCATCGTGCGCGCCTGCACCGGGCTCGTGTGGGTGCGCAGCACGAGGTGGTTGTCGGCCGGGGCGGTCCAGAACGTGTCCTGCATGGTGCGCGCCGGGTGGTCCGGGCCGAGGTTGAGGGCGTCGAAGTTGAGCCACTCGGCCTCGATGACCGGGCCCTCGGCGACCTCCCAGCCCATCGCGACGAAGATGTCGGCGATCAGCTCGGCGCCGGTCGTCAGCGGGTGCCGGGCACCCACCGGGTCGCGGTCGGTCGGCAAGGTGACGTCCACGGCCTCCTCGACGAGGATCCGGGCCTCGTTCTCGACCTCGAGGACGGCCTGGCGCGCAGCGAGCGCCTGGTTGACCGCACCGCGGGCCTGGCCGATCCGCTGGCCGGCCTCCTTGCGGGCCTGGGGCGGCAGCGCACCGATCTCGCGGTTGGCGAGGGCCAGCGGCGAACGGTCACCAGCATGCTCGCTGCGCACCGCCTTCAGCGCCTCGAGATCGGGGGCGGCAGCGATCGCGGCGAGAGCGGCGTCGCGCGCAGCCTCGAGCTCAGCAGGGCTCACGGCGGCGACCTCCACGGGGTCAAAGTCAGTGTTCGGTCCAGACATCAGGGGGCAAGTCTAGGAACCGGAGGTGCTCCCCCGCGAACCGGTAACGGTTATGGGAACTGATCGGCGATCGCGGTGAGTCGTGCGACGTAGCCCGGCCAGTCGAATGCATCGGGGATGTTGGTCGATTCGCGGAGCATTCCCGTCGCACCGTCGATCTCCTCGCGGAGCACGTCGGCGTGACCTGCATGACGTGCCACATCGCTCATCACGTGGATCGCGATCCGGTGCAGCGAGGTGGTCGCCCGCTCCTCGGGCCACCACGGCACCCGGCCCAGGGTGTCGAGTGGCAGCTCGTCGAAGGCAGCGTCCGCGAACGCGCCCACCCGGCGGTAGAAGTCCAGGAGGTGGGCCGTGCTGACCTCGGCAGGCACCCACCAGTCGGCCTGCGGGTCGTCGTCGTAGACGTCGAGCGTGAGATACGCAGGATCGTCGGTGTCCGGCCACTCGCGGCCGAAGGTGGGTCCGAAGTAGCCGATCTCGACATTCGCGCAGTGCAGCACGATGCCGAGCAGAGTGGTGCCGGTCCGCGTCCGCGGCAGGCGGACCTCGCGTTCGCTGAGCCCGTCGAGCTTCCACACCAGCGCATCGCGTGACCGTTGCAGATAGGTGCGGAGGACGTCGACTGGTTGCTCGAGATCGGCCACCCGGCCATTGTGCACTCAGGCGTGGACAGCGACCGGCCACGCCGTGAGCACGCTCGCACCGCCACCCGGGCGGTCGTCCACGACAACGGTCCCTCCGTGCGCCTTCACCAGGCCGGCCACGATGTAGAGGCCCAGCCCCGATCCCCCGCCCGTGGCGGCGGTCCAGAACTTGGTGAAGATCCGCTTGCGGAGCTCGAGCGGGATGCCGTCACCTTCGTCGGTCACGGTGACCGCGACGTACGACGGGTCGACCGACCAGAGGCCGACGTGGACCCGCACGGTCCCGCTGCCGTGGCGCACGGCGTTCTCGATGACGTTGGTGATGACCTGCAACACCTTGTCGGGATCGGCGTCGACCAGCGGCAGGTCCTCGTCACTCTCGACCTCGATCGGCGTCGAGGTGATCACCGCGAGCGACCGGTGCACCTGCTCGGTCTTGGCCGCCAGGTCCGTGGGACGCCGGTGCAGCTGGAGCCGTCCGGTGTCGATCCGGGCGACGTCGAGGAGCTCGGTGATCAGCCGGCTCAACCGGTCCGCGTCGGCACCTGCCGTCGTGAGCATCAACAGCTTCTGCTCGTCGGTCAGCTTGTCCCAACGGTTGAGGAGCGCGTGGACGAAGCCCTTGACGCCAGTGAGCGGCGAACGGAGCTCGTGGGCGAGGGTGGCGACCAGGTCGGAGCGGTCGCGGTCCAGGCGGGCTCGCCCGCGGCCCGAACGCAGCGAGATGGCAACCGACTCCACCGCCCGGATCGGACTGGCACCGGAACGCACCGGGCGATGGAGTCGGGCGGCGACGAGGACCTCGGTCCCGTTCGGCAGGAGCCAGGTCTGCTCCGGAATCCCGGTGCGCGTCGGCAGGCCGCCGTAGGGCGCATTGGCGTCGGTCCACGCCTGCGCGTCGTGGTCGGTCAGCGCGAGCACGTCGCCGAGCGGCTTTCCGATGGCCGTGTCCGCATCGGCGTCGAGCATCTGGGCCGCGACCACGTTGAGTGCCGTGACGAGTCCTGCACCGTCGGCAATCACGACGCCGTCAGGCAGCAGGTCGAGGGGGTCGCTCACCCTGCCATCATGGCGCGGGTGCTGGCGTAGAGACAGACCGCCGCTGCCGTGGCGAGATTGAGCGACTCCGCGCGGCCCAGGATCGGGATGCTCACCCGGTGGTCGGCCAGCGCGGCGAGCTCGTCGGGCAGACCCCACGCCTCGTTGCCGAAGAGCCAGGCAGTCGGCTTCGCCAGCACGGCCTCGGCATCGAACAGATCGAGCTCTCCCCCACCGACGGCGGCCAGGACCTGGTAGCCGGCCGCGCGAGCTGCCGCGACGGCAGCCGCGGGATCGCGCTCGAGCGCGATCGGGACGTGGAACGCACTGCCCACCGAGGCGCGAATGGTCTTGGGGTTGTGCAGGTCGACCGCGTCGCCGGCGAGGACGACGCCAGCCGCACCGGCTGCGTCGGCGCAGCGGATCACGGTGCCGGCGTTGCCGGGGTCGCGGACGTCGGCGCAGATGGCGAGCAACGGGAGCGCGGAGGTTTCGAGGCTCGTCGCTTGCGCTCCTCGCACCTCAACCACCGCTGACAGCGGGACGTCGAGGAACCGGCAGACAGCCACCAGCCCGGCCGGGCTGACGCTGTCGCTGAGCCCACCCATCGCCCGGTCATCGACAAGAGTGACGGGAGCGGCGCCGAGCAGCTCGGCGTGCTCGGAGGCTGCCGCGGGAGTCGCGAAGACCTCGATCACGCAGTCGGGGACGCCGAGTGCCCCTTCCACGGCCTTGGGGCCGTCGGCAAGGAAACACCGCCGCCCGGATCTCTCCGGACGGCGGTGCAATTTCCGTGCGTCCTTGACCCTGGTGTTACCAGCGGTCAGGGGAACCATTCGTCAGGCTCCGAGACTCAGGCAGAGACCTTGGGCGCGTTGACGTCCTCGGGCAGAGCAGCCTTGGCCTGCGCAACGATCGCGGAGAAGGTCGCCGGCTCGTTGACGGCGAGGTCGGCAAGGATCTTGCGGTCGACCTCGATGCCCGCCAGGTTCAGGCCCTGGATGAAGCGGTTGTAGGTCAGGCCCTCCGCGCGGGCAGCGGCGTTGATGCGCTGGATCCACAGGCGGCGGAAGTTGCCCTTGTTCTTCTTGCGGTCGTTGTAGCTGTAGACCAGGGAGTGGGTGACCTGCTCCTTGGCCTTGCGGTACAGCCGCGAGCGCTGGCCGCGGTAACCGCTGGCCCGCTCGAGGGTGGTACGACGCTTCTTCGCCGCGTTCACTGCGCGCTTGACGCGTGCCATGTTGTGCTCCTTGTTTCAGTGATCAGTGCGAAGGGCGGTCAGAGACCGAGCATCTTCTTCGCGCGCGGGACGTCGTTCTTGGCAACCTCGACCGTGCCGCTGAGGCGGCGGGTGACCTTGGAGGCCTTCTTCTCGAGGTTGTGGCGCTTGCCGGCCTTCTCCCGAAGGATCTTGCCGGTGCCCGTCACCTTGAACCGCTTGCTGGCACCGGAGTGCGTCTTGTTCTTCGGCATGTCTCTCGTCTCCTTGTTGCGAAGTCAGGTGGTCCCGGTGTGAACCGGACCAGGGGTGTTGCTCAGGCTTCGATCTCGGGGTCGAGGTTCTCCGAGCGACCCCGTTCCTTCTTCTGAGCAGCAGGCTTGATGGCCGTGCGCTCTGCCTGTGCGGCGCGGTCCTCGGCCTCTTCGGCCTCCCGCTCGGCACGACGCTCTTCCTTGGCCGCCTTGACCTCGGCCTTGGCCTCGGCCTTCTTCTTGTGCGGACCCAGGACCATCACCATGTTGCGGCCGTCCTGCTTGGGGTTGGACTCGATGAAGCCGAGCTCCCCGATGTCTTCGGCCAGTCGCTGCAGCAGGCGGTACCCCAGCTCGGGGCGGTGCTGCTCGCGACCACGGAACATGATCGTGATCTTGACCTTGTCGCCAGCCTTGAGGAAGCGCACCACGTGACCCTTCTTGGTCTCGTAGTCGTGCGCGTCGATCTTCGGCCGGAGCTTCATCTCCTTGATGACGACGTTGGTCTGGTTCCGTCGTGCTTCACGGGCCTTCTGGGCGTTCTCGTACTTGAACTTCCCGTAGTCCATGAGCTTGCAGACGGGGGGCTTGCCCATGGGGGCGATCTCCACCAGGTCCAGATCGGCCTCTTGCGCGAGCTTGAGTGCCTGGTCGGTGGAAACGATGCCCACGGTCTCGCCGTTGGGTCCAACAAGCCGGACCTCGGGAACCCGGATCCGCTCGTTGATGCGCAGCTCGGTGCTGATGTGTCCTCCAAACTCGTTCGGTCGGGAGTCCGTCACCGTTTTTCCCGGATGGATCTGGGAAAAGGAAAAGGCTCCCGCTAAAACAAGCGGAAGCCAGTCACGAGCCCCGAACTGCCACTCCGCCCGTTTCACGACACTGTGGTGAAACAACGGAGCTTGGGGCTCTCCATGGACCGGACCCGACAGCCTGGCGGCCGTGCGGGTGGGAGACGATGGTGCTGGTCCCCGCTTGTGGATCTGCCACCTCGTGCGAGGCAGCTGATCGGTCAACACCCGATGGTATCGGAGATGTTCCGCCTGCGACTAATCCGCAACGTGGTCGTTCGAGGCAGTGCCGAGCCAACCCCAGCCGCCGTCCTCGAGCTGGACCGTCGTCCAACCCGAAGCGACGCGGTGGAGGTCGTCGTCGGCCAGCGCGAACGCGTGCGGTCCAGCGACGTCGACGACCACGGCAGCGGCACCTTCCTGGACCGCTGTCGCTGCCGCGAGGTGTGCCGCGACCGGCACCGGTCGGGCCTGCGGGTCCCAGCTGGCGAGCGCTTCGAGGTCGGTGAAGGCGAGCAGCGCGAGCCGGCCGTCGGCTCCGGTCAGCAGTACGGCGGCCATGTCGCTCGACTTGTCGGTGACCAGTGCGGTTCCGTCGGCGCCGACAGCTCCCTCGCCGGTCTCGCCGAGAAGGGCGATCACCGGAACGATCAGGCGCGCGGGTGTGAGGGCGGCGATGACCGCGGGATACGGCGCCGACCCTTCGTCGTACTCCCTGAGGGCGGTGGCGAGTGCGGCATCGGCACTGCCGTCGTCATCGACGTAGGCCGATCCTTCGAGACGGCGGGCATCCGGTCGCTCGTTCGGCGGTTCGGTCACCGGAGGATCATGGCACTCGTGGAACCATGACGACGTGCATCACACGTCTGTCGCGCGCAACCGGCTCGCCGCGCGCCTTGCCACGGCCGTCCAGGCCTGGCCCGACCCGCTGTCCACCCCGACGTTCGTCGTCGACCTCGACGCCTTCGACGCCAACGCCGCCGACTTGGTCCGCCGGGCAGGCGGTACACCGATCCGGGTGGCGTCGAAGTCGCTGCGGGTCCCTGCGCTGATCACCCGGGCACTGGCGATCGACGGCTTCGCCGGGGTGCTGGCCTACACGCTGGCCGAGGCCCTGTGGCTGGCCGACCAGGACATCAGTGATGACGTCGTGGTCGCCTACCCGAGCGTCGACCGACGCGCGCTGTCCGCCCTGGTGGCGTCGCCTCGCGCGGCGTCGCGGATCACGATCATGATCGATGACGTCGCCCACCTCGACGCGGTCGACGCCCTGCGCGCCTCCACGGCGGTCCCGGTCCGGGTGGCGATCGACATCGATGCCGGGCTGCGGTGGGGTGGCCAGCTGGTCGGACCCAAGCGTTCTCCCCTGTACGACGTCGGCTCGGTGAGCGAGCTCGCCCGCACCGTGATCGAACGCCCGGGGTTCCAGCTCGTCGGCGTGATGACCTACGAGGGCCAGGTGGCCGGCGTGCCCGATGCGGTGCCGCACCAGCGTGCGAAGTCGGCCGTGGTGCGCAAGCTCAAGCAGATGTCGGTCGCCCAGCTGACGGTGCGCCGGACGGCGATCAACGAGGCACTGACCGCTCTCGAGGGCCACCGCAACCACACCGGCCCGATCTTCTGGAACGCCGGAGGGTCCGGATCGCTGGAGTCCTCGGCGTCCGACCCGGTCGTCACCGAGGTCACCGCGGGGTCCGGGTTGCTGGGACCGACGCTGTTCGACCACTACGAGTCGTTCCGTCCTGCACCTGCCGCGTTCTTCGGCCTGCCGGTCACTCGCAAGCCGACCAGCGACATCGCGACCGTGCACGGCGGCGGCCTGATCGCCTCGGGCCCGTCGGGCGCCGACCGTGCTCCCACACCGTGGGCTCCAGCCGGGCTGAACCTGACCGGGCTCGAGGGTGCCGGCGAGGTCCAGACGCCGCTGGTCGGCACCAACGCGGCGACCCTCGCGATCGGCGATCTCGTGTGGTTCCGGCACGCGAAGTCCGGTGAGCCGTTCGAGCACGGCACGACCGTCCTGCTCGCCGACGGTGAACGCTTCGTCGACGAAGTCCCGACCTACCGGGGACATGGCCTCGCCTTCTGAGGTCCTGGCTGCCGCACTGGCTCGACCTGTGTCGCTGGGCGCGGGACGGCTGATCTGCATCGACGGCCTCGCCGGGTCGGGCAAGACGACGCTCGCAGCCGGGATCGCTGCGCTCGCTCCCGAAGCCGTCGTGATCGGCACGGACGAGATGCTCGAGGGCTGGCGCGGGCTGCCCGGGCTGGGCACCAGCATCGAGGGGCTGCTCCGTCCGCTCGCTTCGGGAGCGACCGGCCGCTGGCGTCGATGGGACTGGCTGGCGAACGGCTGGGCCGAGACGCGCGACGTCACCCCCGGCCCGCTGTTGGTCCTCGAGGGCGTCGGCTCCGCCGCGGCGTCGTACGACGACCTGGTGACCTTGCTCGTCTGGGTGGAGGCCGACCGGGAGACCCGGCTGGCGCGCGGGCTCGCACGCGACGGGGACGACCAGCGCGGCCACTGGCTGACGTGGCTCGACGACGAGGCTGCGCTGCATGCCCGCGAGGACACCCGCGCTCGTGCCGACGTCGTCATCACCACCTGATCTGGCACCGCGCCCCCGCTAGTGTCCGATGTCGTGAAGCCACCGAGCGGGGACCAGTACGCCATCGAGTCCGCGGGCTACCGGGCCGTGATCACCGAGAGCGGTGGCGCCCTGCGCGGCCTCACCTTCGAGGGGCGCGCGCTGATCGAGGGATTCGCGGAGGACGCGATGGCCGACGGCGGCCGAGGCCAGCTGCTGATGCCCTGGCCGAACCGGATCCGGGACGGCCGCTACTCCTTCGGCGGCAAGGAGCACCAGCTCGCGCTCACCGAGCCGTCGCGGCAGAACGCCTCGCACGGATTGGTGCGCTGGGTGGCGTGGTCGGTCGTCTCACACGAGGTCGATCGACTGGAGCTCGGCTACTTCCTGCCGGCCCAGACCGGCTACCCGTGGGCGCTGGACCTGCGGGTCACCTACGAGGTCGGCCCGGACGGGCTGCAGGTGACCCAGGCCGCGACGAACCTGGCTGACTCCCCCGCTCCTTATGCCTCGGGGGCACATCCCTACCTGGTGGCGGGCCCACCTCCGTGTGACGGTTGGCGCCTGGACGTCGCGGCAGCGACCTGCCTCACCGTCGATGAGGAACGACTCCTGCCGACCGGCCGGGCATCCTTCGACGGGGTCCTCAGCGATCCGCTCGCGAGCACTGTCCTCAACCACGCCGTGACCGACCTCGACCGTGACGACGCCGGTGTCACGACCGTGCGGCTGACGGCCTCGGACGGTGGCGTCGAGCTCTGGGTCGACGAGAACCACCGCTGGCTGCAGGTCTACACCGGTGACGACACGAAGACGCCGCGCGCTTCGGTGGCCATCGAGCCGATGACCGCTCGCCCGGACGCCTTCAACTCGGGTGACGACCTGGTGGTGCTTCAACCCGCCGAGACCTTCGCGGCGACGTGGGGAATCCGCGCGCTCTGATCAGACCTTGTGCTCGGCCACGACGGCCCGCAGCTCGCGGATCGCGATGGCAGCCCGCTGCCCGTCGGAGGAGTGGATGCCCATCAGGGACAGCTTCTCGTCCTCGCCCTGCAGCAGGTGCGGCCACGGTGCGCCCTGCGGGAACCTCACCGCGCCCACTTCGGACCAGGCCAGCTCCCGTTTGCGATAACCGTTGACAACCGTGAGCCCCTCGGCACGGGCGGTGACCCGGGACCGCGCGAGGCCGTTCATCAGGACCAGGCCGAACAGGATGATGCCGATGACGGTGGCCTTCTGCAGGAACCCGACCGAGTCCTTCGTCTCCTGGTCGAAGCCGACCCAGAGCCACGCGAACGCACCGACCAGGAAGACACCGAAGACGGCCGCGGCCATCCGTGGACCGAACGGACGCCAGGTCCGAGGCAACGCAGGTGCTCCCTGGGGCTCCGCCATCAGAGCCGGCAGGCGTGGATGTCGGTGGTCAGGATCGCCCGGGCGCCGAGCGCCCAGAGATCGTCCATGACGCGCTGGGCGGCGGCACGCTGCACCATCGAGCGAACCGCGACCCAGCCTTCACGATGAAGTGGGCTGACCGTGGGGCTCTCGATCCCCGGCGTCAGCGCGATGGCCTGCTCGACCTGCTGGACCGGGATGTCGTAGTCCATCATCACGTACGCACGGGCCACCAGGACGCCCTGCAGGCGGCGGGTGAAGATCTCCAGCGCACCGGCGTCGGCACCCACGCGGGTGATCATCACGGCCTCGGACTCGAGGATGACGTCTCCGAACACCTCGAGGCCCGCAGCACGCAGGGTGCTCCCGGTCTCGACGACATCGGCGATCACGTCGGCCACGCCGAGCTGGATGCTGGTCTCGACCGCACCGTCGAGGCGCACGACGCTGGCGTCGACACCACGCTCGGCGAGGTACCGCTTCAGGACGCCGTCGTACGACGTCGCGACCCGGAGGCCACCGAGGTCGGACAGGTCCTTCGCGGTGCCGGGCACGGCGGCGAAGCGGAACTTCGAGCGGCCGAAGCCGAGCTGCAGGGCCTCGGTGGCGTGCGCGTGGGAGTCGAGGAGCAGGTCGCGCCCGGTGATGCCGGCGTCGAGGGTGCCCTCGCCGACGTACAACGCGATGTCGCGCGGGCGGAGGTAGAAGAACTCGACACCGTTGTCAGGGTCGAGCTTGGTGAGCTGCTTGGAGTCCGAGCGCTGGGCGTAGCCCGCTTCGCGCAACATCGTCGAGGCGGCCTCGGACAGGGCCCCCTTGTTGGGGACGGCGATCTTCAGCATGGTGACCCTTAACCGGGAGAGACTCAGAGGTGGGCGTAGACGTCGTCGAGCGAGAGTCCGCTCGCGATCATGAGGACCTGGGCGTGGTAGAGCAGCTGGCTGATCTCCAGCGCGGTGGCCTCGCGGCCCTCATGCTCTGCGGCCATCCACGACTCGGCGGCTTCCTCGATCAGCTTCTTGCCGATCGCATGGACGCCGGCGTCGAGGGCCGCCACGGTGCCCGAGCCCTCGGGCCGGGTCTGGGCCTTCTCGCTGAGCTCAGCGAACAGCTCGTCGAACGTCTTCACGGGGGTGGAGCCTATCGGTCCCTACTGTCCGTAACCCCGGCGGATGCGCTTGAGCGTCGCCGCGGTCTGCAGAGCGGCCGATGCGGCCTCGTAACCCTTGTCCTCCGAGGAGCCCGGCAGGCCGGCCCGGTCGAGCGCCTGCGCGTCGTCGTCGCACGTCAGTACGCCGAACCCGATGGGCGTCGTGTGGTCGAGCGAGACACGCGTCAGACCGTCCGTCGCCGCGTTGCAGACGTAGTCGAAGTGGGGCGTACCTCCGCGGATGACCACGCCGAGCGCGATCACTGCGTCGTACGACGGCGCGAGGGCCGCCGCAGCCACGGGCAGCTCGAAGGTGCCCGGCACACGTACCACGACCGGCGCCTCGAGCTTGTGGGCCGCGAAGGCGCGCTGGGCGCCGGCGATCAGGCCGTCCATCACCTCGGTGTGCCAGCTCGCGGCGACGACCGCGACCCGCAGGTCGTGGCAGTCGATGGGCGCGATCTCGGGGGCGCCGTGTCCGGCCATGTCAGATGCTTCCTTCTCGTTCGGTCTCGGCGAGTGCGAGATGGGGCAGG
Organism: Nocardioides sp. Root682; assembly: GCF_001427795.1. Taxonomy (GTDB): domain Bacteria; phylum Actinomycetota; class Actinomycetes; order Propionibacteriales; family Nocardioidaceae; genus Nocardioides. Next base: position 77,175 of record NZ_LMHJ01000001.1, read on the forward strand.
TCGTGACCCATCCGGTCCCGCTTGGTGAGCAGGTAGGCCAGGTTGTGGTCGTTGGGGTGCGGCGTGAGCTGCACCCGCTCGGCGACCTTGATGCCGTAGTCCTCGAGGTCGTTGACCTTCTCGGGGTTGTTCGTGAGCAGGCGCACCTCCTCGACACCGAGGTCCTTGAGGATCTGGGTCGCGGCGCCGTAGTGGCGCGCGTCGGCCGGCAGGCCCAGGTCGAGGTTCGCGTCCACCGTGTCGCGACCGCCGTCCTGCAGCTGGTAGGCCTGCAGCTTCGCGACCAGCCCGATCCCACGGCCTTCGTGACCGCGCAGGTAGACCAGCACGCCACGGCCCTCCTGGACGATCCGGTCGAGCGCCTCGTTGAGCTGGGGACCGCAGTCGCAGCGGCTGCTGCCGAACACGTCGCCGGTGAGGCACTCGGAGTGGACCCTGGTCAGGACGGGGCCCTGGTCGTTCAAGGAGTCGAGGTCGCCGTACACGAGGGCGACGTGCTCGCTGCCGTCGACGGTGATCGTGTAGCCGATCGCCGTGAACTCGCCGTGGCTCGTGGGCAGGCGGGTCTCGGCCTCGCGGACGATGTGGCGCTCGACGCGGCGGCGGTACCGGACGAGGTCCTCGATCGAGATCATCGCGACGCCGTGCTCGTCGGCGAACTCGCGCAGCTCGGGCGCCCGCTTCATGGTGCCGTCGTCGTTGACGACCTCCACCAGGACGCCGGCCGGGGTCAGCCCGGCCAGGCGGCACAGGTCGACGGCGGACTCGGTGTGGCCGCGACGGACCAGGACGCCGCCCTCGCGGTAGCGCAGCGGGAACACGTGACCGGGACGGGTCAGCTCCCACGACTCGGTCGCCGAGTCGGCCAGCACCCGCACGGTGTGTGCGCGATCGGCCGCCGAGATGCCCGTGGTGACCCCGTCGCGGGCGTCCACCGAGAGCGTGTACGCCGTGCGGTAGGCGTCCTTGTTGTGCGGGGTCATCAGCGGAATTTCGAGGCGATCCAGCATGTCGCCGGGCATCGGGCAGCAGATCACGCCGCTGGAGTGGCGGATCGTCCACGCCATCAGCTCGGGCGTGGCCTTGCTCGCGGCGAAGATGATGTCGCCCTCGTTCTCGCGGTCCTCGTCGTCGACGACGATCACCGCCTTGCCTGCTGCGATGTCGGCGATCGCTCGCTCGATGGAATCCAGCCTGACGGACATGTCAGTTCTCCTTCAGTGCTGCAGGGGCCGCAGGGGTTGTGTAGGCGCGAACGAGCTTCTCGACGTGCTTGGCGATGACGTCGACCTCGAGGTTGACCCGGCTGCCGGGTGTCCGGAATCCGAGGGTGGTGCGGGCGAGGGTCTCGGGAATGAGGCTCACGGTGAACGAGGTCTCCCCCGCCTCCACGACGGTGAGGGAGATGCCGTCGACGGTGATCGAACCCTTGTCGACGAGGTAGCGGCCCAGCTCGGCCGGCATCGCGATCTCCACGACCTCCCAGTGCTCGCTGGGGGTTCGGGCGATGACCTCGCCGACGGCGTCGACGTGGCCCTGGACGATGTGGCCGCCCAGGCGCTTCTCCGCCGTGACGGCGCGCTCCAGGTTGACCTGCTCACCCACGGCGAGGCCACCGATGCCGGTCTTCTCGAGGGTCTCCGCCATCACGTCGGCAGTCCACGTGGTGTCGGTGCGCTCAGCCACGGTCAGGCAACAGCCGTTGACCGCGATGGAGTCCCCGAGACCTGCGTCGGACAGCGTGATGTCGGATGCGATGGTGAGGCGGATCGCGTCGCCCTGGTCCTCGATGGCGGCGACGGTGCCGAGCTCCTCGACGATGCCGGTGAACATCTGGTCAGTTCCTCTCGGTGGTGGCGGGTCGCAGGGTGAGGCGGACGTTCGCCTCGGTCCCTTCGCCGATGACGGCGGTGTCGACCAGCTCGAACCGCAACGCCTTGGTGATCGTGCCGATTCCCAACCGCCCCACCGCGGCCTTGCCCGCACCGAGCAGGAGCGGCGCGACATAGGTGACGATCTCGTCGACCAGGCCCGCCTTGATGAACGCGGCGGCAACGGTCGGTCCGCCTTCGAGGAAGACGTGGTGGCGGTCGTGCTCGGTGTAGAGGGTCTGCAGCGCCTCGAGCGGATCGCGGGTGCGCAGGTGCACGGTCTCGGCGACGTCGTCGAAGATCCGTCGGTCCTTGGCGAGCTCACGCCGGCCGAGCACCACCCGCAGAGGTTGTACGGCGACGGGCTGGTCGTCCTCGTCGCGCACGGTCAGCTGCGGGTCGTCCACCTCGACCGTGTTCGTGCCGACCAGCATCGCGTCGCAGAGGGCACGGAGCAGGTGGGTGTCGTGGCGCGCGGGGAGTGAGGAGACCCAGCGGGACGTCCCGTCGCTGGCGGCCGACCGACCGTCGAGGGTGGTGGCGAACTTCCAGGTGACGAACGGACGTCCGTGGACGTGGGCGAAGGTCCACGCCGCGTTGAGTGCGACCGCAGCGTCCTCGAGCGTCCCGGAGTCGGTCTCGATGCCCGCTTCGGCGAGCGTCTCCAGGCCACCCCCCGCGATCGGGTTGGGGTCGCGCTGGGCGACCACCACCCGTCGTACGCCGGCAGCGATGAGGGCCTGTGAGCACGGGCCCGTGCGACCGGTGTGGTTGCACGGTTCGAGGGTCACGACCGCGGTGGTGCCCGCAGCACGCTCGCCGGCGACGGCCAGTGCCTCGACCTCGGCGTGCGGGTTGCCGGCGCCGCGGTGGAAGCCCTCAGCGACGATGGTGCCGTCGGGAGCGAGCAGCACGCAGCCGACGCGGGGGTTCGGATGGAGCGGCACGCCGGGGCTCGCCGCCAGCGCGAGGGCGCGACGCATCGCGTCGTACTCGCGGGTGAAGGTCTCTGCCACTGCCGCCTCTTCGTCATCCGTCTTGTTGCTTCACGGACTCCGGGGTCTGGCAGGGCGTACGACTGCGGCAGACCTGCTCCGCTGTCGACGCTCGTGCGTGCACTTCCCATCCGGACTTTGACCGTCGGTCCAGGAATCACACCTGGTCAACCGATCACTGGCTGCGATCGGGTCGCGGACTGTTACCGCCGGCTCGGATTTTCACCGACCCCAGAGCACGCGAGCTCTTGGGGCCCATCGTCGCACAGCGAGGACGTGTGCTGGTTGTGGGTCCCGTCACGCGGAACCGGCTACCGTCGACCGGGTGAACCGCCTCGCGCTCGGTCTCTCCTGCCTGGCTGGCGTGCTGCTGTGGTTCGCCACCGACCGGATCATCCTGCTCATCCTCGGCGTGCTGCTCGGCGTGGCCCTCGGCATCGGCCTCGGCGGCCCCAAGGCCCCGAAGGTGGAATGACACCGGAGGTAGCGTGGCGCCATGTCGTATCCCCCACCCCTGTACGACGGCAACGGCGAGGTCTCGGCCCGCGTCCGGCTCGGCACGGACGCACCCGATGTGGTCTACCCCAACGGGAATCGCGTCCACCACCTCGCTCGCGGCGAGAGCACCGGAGGCCTCTTCGGGCTCTATCGCTGGGAATTCTCCGAAGCCGTCAGCGGCCCCGGCCCGCACTTCCACAAGACCATTGCCGAGTCGTTCTACGTCCTCGACGGCGAGATCCAGATCCACAACGGCGAGCGCTGGACCACGACCAGGTCCGGCGACTTCGTCCACGTGCCACCCGGCGGACTGCACGGCTTCCGAAACGAGTCCCGCGCCACCGCCTCGATGTTGCTGCACTTCTCCCCCGGCGCTCCCCGCGAGCCCTACTTCGAGGGCCTCGGCCGACTCGCCGCCGGCGAACAGTGGACACCCGAGGAGTACGACGCCTTCATGGCCGAGCACGACAACTTCTGGGTCCCCGAGTAGTCCTTGTCCCGCTTCCTCACGCAGCTGGTCCGCTTCGGCTGGCTCGAGCTGCAGTCGTGTGCGTTCGCCATCGGTGTCTTCGCGGGCCTCGCGCTGGCCTTCGTCGTCCCGTTGCCGATCGATCGGTACGACGCCCTGCTGCTCTGGTGCCTGGCCCTGACCTTCGGCTTCTGGGCGATCGGCCTGGAGACGTGGCGCGAGGTGCTGGTGATCTTCGCGTTCCACGCGCTCGGTCTCGGCCTGGAGCTCTTCAAGGTCGCCGAGGGGTCGTGGACCTATCCCGGCGAAGCCTGGACGAAGGTCGGCGGCGTGCCACTGTTCTCCGGGTTCATGTACGCCGCGGTCGGCTCCTACATCTGCCAGGCGTGGCGGCGCTTCGACCTGCGGGTGTCGCACTATCCGGCCCTGCTCACGACGTTGGTGGCCGTGGGGATCTACGCGAACTTCTTCACCCACCACTGGATCGTCGACCTGCGGGTGGTCCTGGCCGTGGTCGGGCTGTGGGTGCTCCGGCGGTGCCAGGTGCACTTCACGGTCGGCGACGCCCGCTACCGGATGCCGCTGTCCCTGTCGTTCCTGTTGATCGGCTTCTTCCTCTGGCTCGCCGAGAACATGGCGACCTTCCTCAACGCCTGGCGCTACCCCGGCCAGGCCGACGTGTGGGAGGCCGTGCACACCTCGAAGCTCGGCGCGTGGGCACTCCTCGTCACGATGAGCTTCGTCCTGGTGGCGACGGTGAAGGCACAGGAGGGGCGGCTCTATCACGTGCCGGGCGAGCCACATGTGACGCGCTGAGGGGCTCGGTCATGGCTCCGAAAGCGTCAGGTCAACGCTCCGCAGGCGGCCCCGCACGTCTGCAACCAGCACGAGGGCGAAGTCGCTCGCACAGGTGCGCGAGTCGTTGACGGGCCTGAGCACGACCAGTCGTCCGCGAGGGGACGGCCCGCTCCTCGTCGGGGCACAGATGACGTCGCCGTAGTCCGCCGTATAGACCAGCGGGTCGTCGTTCACCGCTGCTTCGTCGATCGGACCGAGGAGGTCCACCGGACACAGCGAAGCGCCGTACGCAGTCCAGCCCTCCGGACAAACCTTCCAGGTCGTGCGCTGCACCAACGCTGCCCCGATGTCGTGAACCGAGGCCACCACCTGGCCACTGATCGACAGCGAGACCAACTCACGGTGGGGGAAGGAATCAACGTCGCCGACCGCATACCTGACGAACAACTTGGCCAACAGTTCAAGATCTGGAGTGACCGGTGCCTCCGCGTCCGCCACCAGCCGGGGGCTTCGGTTCGGGCCGTCCTCGGGTGGTTCGACGGAATCCGCCGGCCCGGCGCTCACCTGGCCCTGCTGTGGATCTGAGGGTGCGCCAGTCGGGTCCGTGGTGCGTGACGATTCCGTGGCACAGGCGGACAGCACGCACGCCAGGACCGCGGCTGTCAGCGATGGCTGAACATTGCTGGCCCTCACGATGAACCTCCCGCTGTGCGTCTGCGACGTACGACGTTGACGCCATCGCGGCGTGCTCGGTTGACACGCGGACGCGCGCACCACTGCACCGAGTGGGCGGAAATGGCAGGCTCAAGACGATTCTGGCTGCCATTGGTGCCCAACGTGTGAGGCAGACAAGCCATCGGCTGCGGCCCGGGCTGAGATCCCGATGACGACAGGACCAGCGCATTTTCTCGCGCTCGCGGCATGTCGGTGGCCGCTGGCAGCATCGCTCGCATGACCCAGCTCGCACTGATCATCCGCCACCAGACGCAGCCGGGACGGCGCGACGACGTACAGAAGGTGTGGGAGGCGCACATGGCGCCCGCCGTCGCCGACAACCCCGGCCACGTCGCGTACTTCTACTGCTTCGACAACACCGACCCCGACGCGATCAGCGCCTTCCAGGTCTACGACAGCGCCGAGTCCTCGCAACGGTTCCTGGAGACCGACGCCTACGCCGCCTACCTGCGTGCCGTCGAGCCGTTGCTGTCCGGCCCTCCGCAGGTGACGGCACTGACTCCGATGTGGGCGAAGGGGCCCGTCAGGCGCTGAGGATCAGCCCGCTCGTCGGAACCCCGGTCCCGGCGGTGACCAGCACGTTCTGCACGTCATCGACCGGGTTCACCGAGGTGCCGCGAACCTGGCGGACGCCTTCGGCGATGCCGTTCATGCCGTGGATGTACGCCTCGCCGAGCTGACCACCGTGGGTGTTGATCGGCAGCCGCCCACCGACCTCGATGGCGCCGTCGGCGATGAAGTCCTTCGCCTCGCCGCGGCCGCAGAAGCCGAGCTCCTCGAGCTGCATGAGGACGTACGGCGTGAAGTGGTCGTAGAGGATCGCCATCGGCAGGTCGGCCGGGACCAGGCCCGACTGCTTCCACAGCTCGCGGCCCACGACGCCCATCTCGGGGATGCCGATGTCGTCGCGGTAGTACGACGTCATCACGAACTGGTCGCGACCCGACCCCTGCGCTGCAGCAGTGATGTACGCCGGCTTCTGCTGCAGGTCACGGGCCCGTTCGGCCGAGACCACCACCAGTGCGACCGCGCCGTCGGACTCCTGGCAGCAGTCGAGCAGGTGCAGCGGGTCCGCGATCATCCGCGAGGCCTGGTGCTGCTCGAGCGTGATCGGCTTGCCGAAGAAGAATGCTGCCGGGTTGGTGGCGGCGTGCCGGCGATCGGCCACCGCGACGCGACCGAAGTCAGCCGACGTGGCGCCGAACTCGTGCATGTAGCGCCGGGCCTGCATCGCCACCGTGGCAGCGGGGGTGCTCAGGCCGAGCGGGTAGGTCCAGGCGTTGTCGAGGCCGTTGGTGTTGACCTGGGCGGCTGCCCACGCCGACACCTGACCGAAGCGGTCGCCGGAGCGCTCGTTGAAGCCGCGATACACGACCACGACGTCGGCCACACCAGTGGCGACGGCCATCGCCGCCTGCTGGACGGTGGCGCAGCCGGCGCCACCGCCGTAGTTGATCCGGCTGAAGAAGCGCAGCTCGGGAATCCCGAGCTCGCGGGCCACCGCGATCTCGGAGGAGGAGTCCATGGTGAACGTGACCAGGCCGTCGACATCGGATGGCGCGAGGCCGCAGTCAGCGAGCGCGTGCCTGATCGCCTCGATGGAGAGCTGGAGCTCGGAGCGACCCGAGTCCTTGGAGAACTCGGTGGCGCCGATGCCGACGATGGCGGCCTTGCCGCTCAAGGTCCTGGTCATGCGACGACCTTGACGGTGCCGGTGACGTGGTCACCGAGCGACACCCGACCCACGACAGCGATCGTCGCGATCCCATCGGTCACCTCGGTGACGGTGCCGGAGAAGGTCAGCGTGTCGTAGGGATGTGCAGGAGCGCCCAGACGGATCGCGATTCCCCTGAGCTGGCAGTCGTGACCGACCCAGTCGGCGACGAACTTCTCGACCAGCCCGTTGGTGGTCAGGATGTTCATGAAGATGTCCTTCGACCCAGCGGCCTGCGCGACGTCGCGGTCGTGGTGGACGTCCTGCCAGTCACGCGTCGCGATCGCTGTGCTGACGATCGTCGTCGGGGTCATCGGCAGGCTCCACTCGGGAATGACCTGCCCGGCCTCGAGGGATCTCATGCGTTCCTCTTCTCGATTGCCTCGGTACGACGCCAGATCGGCAGGGTCAGGTCGTCGTCGACGACATTCCAGTCCACGGTGAGCCGGTCCCCGATCGCCAGGCCATCGGGACCCTCGGGCGGAACGCCCGTCACCTCGGCGACCATCCGGACGCCTTCGTCGAGGTCCACGAGCGCGATCACCAGCGGCAGCTGCTTGCCGGGCACCTGGGGTGCGTGGTGGACGAGGTAGGAGAACACGGTGCCGGTACCAGCGGCGACCACCCAGCCCCGGTCGAAGGCACCGCAGTCCGGGCAGGACGGACCGGGTGGGTGCCGCAGCTCGCCGCAGGCGTTGCACTTCTGGATGCGAAGCTCACCGATCGCCGTACCGGTGAAGAAGTAGGCGTTGTCCCGGCTGACGACCGGACGCACGGGGCCGCTCACGAGGAACCCCTCGGGATGAACTTGAGCACCCGGAACAGCATCGTCGCAACGAGCTCGTCGCCCACGTACCAGCGGTTGCGTGAGGTCACGAAGTACCCCAGGCCCATGCCGGTGTTCTTCGGGCCGACCACGGAGTCGAGCGAGGTGGTGACGCGCAGCTGCTCGTCGACCCGGAGGTAGCGCTCGTAGGTCTGCTCGCAGTTGGTGCCGAGTACGGCAGTGAAGCCGGCCCCGGTGAGGATGCCCATCATCGAGTGCAGGGGGTCGTCGTCGGCCCGCTTGCGACCGAGGCCGGGCATCGTCCAGACCTGCGCCATCGACGGCGGCGCCTCGCCGGTCCGGAAGCGCTCGTTGTCGTACTGCATCGCGTCGAGCCAGGCACTGATCGTCGGCTGGTTGACCGGGTGCGGTGCCCAGGTCTCTGACGCCTCGCCGAGCGCCATGATCCGGTCGGCCTCGGCCATGATCTGATCGTGGACCTCGGTCTCGACGAGCTCGACCACCGGGTCGGGCGCACTCATCGGGGCACCCGCGGCAGGCCGAGACCGAACATCGAGATCAGCTCTCGCTGCACCTCCTGCACGCCACCTCCGAAGGTGAGGACGAGGTTGCGCTTGGCCTGCCCGTCGAGGTAGTCGAGCAGCTTCCTGGTCTCCGGCTCCCCCGCGTCACCGTGGCGGTGCACCAGCGAGATGAGGTCAGCCAGCAGGTGCTGCACCTGGTCGGAGGCGAAGACCTTCGAGGACGACGCGTCGGCGACCTTGAGCTCTCCGGTGGCTGCGGCCCGGGCGACCTCCCAGTTGAGGAGCTCATTGATCCGGAAGACCGCGGTCGTCCTGCCGAGCAGGTCAGCCACGTCGGGCAGCTCACGGACCCCTGCGGCGTCGGCCCACCGCACGACCCTGTCGCGCAGTCCTTCGATCCGGCCTGCGGGCCCGAGCATCACACGCTCGTGGTTGAGCTGGGTGGTGATCAGCTTCCAGCCCTGGTTCTCCTCCCCGACCAGCATGTCGACGGGCACGCGGACGTCGTTGAAGTACGTCGCGTTGACGTGGTGCGAGCCGTCGGCCGTGATGATCGGCGTCCAGCTGTAGCCGGGGTCCCTGGTGTCGACGATCAGGATCGAGATGCCCTTGTGCTTGGGGGCGTCCGGGTCGGTACGGACCGCGAGCCACAGGTAGTCGGCCTGGTGGCCGCCGGTGGTCCACATCTTCTGGCCGTTGACGACGTAATGGTCGCCGTCGAGCTTCGCCGTCGTACGCAGGGACGCGAGGTCGGTGCCTGCGTCCGGCTCGCTGTAGCCGATCGCGAAGTGCACGTCGCCGGCGAGGATGCGTGAGAGGAACAGGTCCTTCTGCTTCTCGGTGCCGTAGCGGATCAGGGTCGGGCCCACGGTCTGCAACGTCACCGACGGCAGGTGCACGTCTGAGTACTGCGCCTCGTTGGCGAAGATCGTCTGCTCGATCTCGCCGAGGCCGTGGCCGCCGTACTCCTTGGGCCAACCGACGCCCATCCAGCCGTCGGCGCCGAGCTGGCGGATCAGGCGCTCGTAGGTGGGTCCGTGACGGTTCCACGCCCCCTCGACCGGGTCCGGGTCGTGCAGCCCCTCGAACGCGGCCGCGACTCCCCCGAAGTAGGTCCGCAGGCGGTCCTTGAGGACCCGCTGCTCCTCGGTGAGCTCGAGGTTCTTGGATTCGGCGGTCTCGACAGGAACCTGCGCGGCGGTGGTGTCGAGCGCGTGCGCGAGATCGGTGCCCCAGGTCGTGTAGGCGACGAGGGGGTAGGTGATGTCGACGCCCATGCCGCCGTGCAGGTGGTGGCAGGTCCGGAACGAGCTCGGCGCGACCTGGCTCACCCAGTAGCCGGCGACTGCGAGGTCGTCGCCGGCCGGCAGCCTGGACGCGACGCGCCACACGGCGTTGTCGGCGGCGAGGTCGAGGGTGCGGGAGGTGACGTAGACGTCGGCCATCTGCAGGGACACGGCCTGGAACTCCGCCAGCGAGCGACCGAACTGCTGGCGACCCTTGACGTAGTCGGCGGTCAGGTCGCGGGCTCCGGCGAGCACCCCGGCGGCGGTGACAGCAAGACCCGCCCGTGCGACATCGGAGAGGTACGCCGCCGCTCCGTCCTCGAGGGCTTCGGCAGGGGCGTTGTCGAGCACGATCGTGTACCGAGGCGTGGCACTGGACGCGCTGGCCGGCAGCAGGTTCACGCCAGGGCCGGTCGGGTCGACGAGGACGACGACGTCGCGATCACCTTCGCGGGCGATGACGAGCACACGTGTGGCGCTCTCGGCGTAGGACACGGCGAGTGCGCGGCCGGTCACCGTGCCGTCGTCGTACGACGCCATGCCGCGCAGCGCGGCCGTCAGGATCACGTCGCCGGCGACGATGCCCGGCAGCAGCTCCTTGCACTGCGCCTCGGTGCCGTACGACGCCAGGGTCAGCGCGCCGCAGCAGAGGGTCTCCCACGCGGGGACCTGCACGGCGGCGCGGCCGGCTTCGCGCAGCAGCACGGCGACCTCGGTGAGCCCGAGTCCCTCACCGCCGTACTCCTCGGGAACCGGGAGCGACGTCAGGCCGGCGGCGGCCCAGGCGGACCACTCCCGGGCGTCCGACTCGCGTTCGAGCACCTCGCCGACGACGGCGCGGACAGCATTGATCGCCTCAACATCCACGGGACAAACTGTAACGTGTTCTAGTCTGCTGCGCATGGGGGTCGTCTCACTCACCGATGTCACGCGTCGCCGCGTCCACCTTCCGGCGATCGACGTCCCGGTCGGCCGCATGGTCGACCTGCCGGGTCGCGGCGGTTCGACGTACGTCACCGACACCCCGGGGCCGACCCCCGAGGCGCCGACCATCGTGCTGCTGCACGCCCTCGGCACCACGGGGCTGCTCACGTTCTTCCCGGTGATCCACCCGCTCGCGCAACGCTTCCGCGTGATCACCCTCGACCAGCGCTGGCACGGCCGCGGCATCCAGAGTGAGGAGTTCTCGCTCGTCGACTGCGCCGACGACGTGGCCGCCCTGCTCGAGGTCCTCGAGATCGAGAAGGCGATCATCGGCGGCTACTCGATGGGCTCGATCATCGCCCAGCGCGTGTGGCGCCAGCACCCCGACAAGGTGAGCGGACTGGTGCTGGGCGCCACCACCGACCGGTTCCAGCTCAATCCCGCCGAGCGGGGGTTCTTCCTCGGGATGGGCGGCACCATGCTCGCCCTGCGTGGCCTGTCCCGCTCCCGCACTGCCGTCAAGGCAGCCCGGGCGGCCGGCCGCGGCGTCGACCTCGTGCCCTCGGACATGCACGAGTGGGCCCTGCGTGAGTTCCGCTCCACCAGCCCCTGGGCCGTCGGCCAGGCAGTGGCCGCGCTCGGCCAGCACCACTCCCGACCGTGGCTGGGCCGCATCGACGTCCCGACGGCGGTCGTGGTGATGATGCGGGACCGGGTGATTCCGACGGCTCGTCAGATCGCCCTGGCCCGTTCGATCCCTGGCGCGACCATCCACGAGGTCGACGACGGCCACGCTGGCTGCGTGCTCGGGTCGGGGAAGTTCGTGCCGCGGTTCGTCGAGGCAGCGGCCACCGTCAACGCCCGGAGCCGGGACTTCCGCCAGCGCTAGCGTCTCGATACGCCGCTCACACCTCGCGGCTACTCGACGACCAAGGCTTTCTGCAGGCGTTCCAGCTCGGCCGGGAAATGGCGGACCAACGCGTCTGCGTCCGGCATCGACTCGCGGCACGCGATGACACCGACGTGCATCTTCCCGGCGTTCGACATCACGGTGACGTTGAGGCCGGCACCGTGGAACACCGGGCCGAGCGGGCACAGCGCGTCGATCCGCGCTCCCATGAAGTAGAGCGGGATCGGTGGGCCCGGGACGTTGGAGATGACCAGGTTGTGGACCACCGGGTGCTTCTCGGCGAGCCGCAGGTTCGCATAGGTGCGCACCGCCAGCCCGAAGGTGCGCGGGGCCGCGAACTCAGCCCAGTCCTGGAGGGCGTCCGCACTGATCGCGTTGTGGTGGTCCTTCGCGACCTGGTTGCGCTCGGCGAGCATCTGCAACCGCTCGAGCGGGTCGGCGATGTCGGTGCCGAGCTTGGTGAACATGGCCGAGACCTTGTTCGCGCCGGTGGAACGACGAGAGCTGTCACGCACGCTCACCGGCACGGTCGCCAGCAGGGAGGACGCGGGCAGCTCGTCGCGCTCGGCCAGGTACTCACGCAGCGCTCCCGCCGCGATCGCGAGCACCACGTCGTTGACCGTCGTACCGGTGTCCTTCTTGATCGCGCGGATGTCGTCGAGCGGCAGGTCGACCATCGCGATCGAGCGGTGCGAGGTGATCGTGCCGTTGAAGGACGTTCGTGGAGCGGAGAACGGCGCGGCCATCGCGGTGCCCTGCCGGGCGCGGCCGATCGTCTTGGTGACCAGCTGCGCCGACGGCGCGATCACCTTGGCGAGCGTGATGGGGCGGGTCGCCGTACCGAGGACGGCACGGCCGAACAGCTCCCGACGTCCCGGGCTGCGCGAGTGGCCCTGGCGCTCGGGCAGCGTCGGCGCGATGGCGGCGTCGATCGTGCACAGGTGCGACAACAGGCTCGCGCCGGAGACGCCGTCGACGGTGGCGTGGTGCATCTTGGTGAAGACCACGATCTTCTCGTCCCCGCCGTCGGGGCGATAGCCCTCGATGACCCACATCTCCCAGAGCGGCCGGGAACGGTCGAGCGGCAGCGAAGCCAAGTGGGCGCAGTGGTCCATCAGCTCGCGGTAGCCACCCGGCGTGGGCAGCGCCTGGCGGTGCACGTGGCGCTCGATGTCGAAGGACGTGTCGCGCACCCAGACCGGGTGGTCGAGGCCGAGCGGCACGCCGCGCACCTTGCGGGTGAACTCCGGGACGTCGCGCACGCTCCGGTTGATGCCGCCCTGGAGCGCGGCGAACGAGTAGGGCTCGGTCATCGTCGCCGGGTCGAGCACCATCACCGCGCACACGTGCATCAGCTGATCGGGCGTCTCCAGGTAGAGGAAGCTCGCATCCAGTCCCGAAAGCCGATCCATGACATCCCCATCTCGTCCGGCGACCGTCTGGCCACCACATCTGCAAATCTAGAACACGTATCAGTCTTCACAACGACCCGGATAGGCTCCGGTCATGGGATTCGTACGGCGACAGGCGATCACCGCGGCACTGACCGCGAACGCCATCAGGCCACTGCCAGGGTTTCGTGCCGGCATCCCGGCGTTCTTCGCCGGCTGGATCACCGGTGAGCTCGCGCCTCACGTCCTCGGCCTGACCGTGGCCGACGCGGCCGCGCACGCCGTCGGTCCGCGCCGGAACCTTCTCGGGCTCGCGCTCGCCGGAGTGTCCTCGGCCGGTCTCGCGTACCTGATCCGCCAGAGCCGGCAGGCCGTGACCGAGGCCGAGGACGCCCTCCTCGAGGGACTCGGTGTCGACTACGTCGAGCAGCTCGACGCCAAGCCGTCGCCCGCCGACCTCGCCACTCCCTGGGGCCGGGTCGCGAACCCGTTTGCGTTCGGCCGCGCCGCCCGGAAGGCCGGCATCGAGGTCCACCGTGACATCCGGTTCGCGCCGCACGGCGGGCGCGGCCTGCTGGACGTCTACACCTCCGAGGTGACGCCGGCGTCGGGCGCCCCTGTGCTGCTCCAGGTCCACGGCGGTGCCTGGACCATCGGCAAGAAGGACCAGCAGGGCCTGCCCCTCATGCAGCACCTCGCCGCGCGCGGCTGGGTGTGCGTGGCGATCAACTACCGGCTCGCGCCCCGCGACCCCTGGCCCGCGCAGATCATCGACGTCAAGGCCGCCATCGCGTGGATCCGCGAGAACATCGAGGAGTACGGCGGCGACCCGGACTACATCGCCATCACGGGCGGGTCGGCAGGCGGCCACCTGACTGCTCTGGCAGCCGTCACCCCGAACGCACCGGAGTTCCAGCCCGGTTTCGAAGCCGCCGACACAGCCGTGCAGGCGGCCGTCCCCTACTACGGCGTCTATGACCTCGCCGCGTCCACCGGCCTGCGCAGCGCCGAGCTGATGCGCGAACGCTTCCTCGGCCCGCGGGTGTTCAAGAAGCGCTTCTCACAGGCGTCCGACGTCTTCGAGCAGGCCTCGCCCCTCCTGCGTGTCACCGCCGACGCTCCGGACTTCTTCGTGATCCACGGAGCCCAGGACACCCTGGTCGACGTGCGGCAGGCCCGCGCCTTCGTCGAGGCGCTGCGAACCACCTCGAAGCGCACCGTCAGCTACGCCGAGCTCGCGGGCACCCAGCACGCGTTCGACATCTTCCCGTCGATCCGGTCCCAGCACCTGGTGCGTGCCACCGAGCGGTTCCTGAACTGGCACTGGAACCAATGGCGCCGAGAGCACGCCGCCCCGCTCTCCACAGGTGCCGGCGACCCGGTCGCCTCATCGTCCCGGACGACCTAGATTGGAATCCCAGCCCCTTCCCGGTGAGGAGCCTCCCGTGCCCCTGTCGAATGCCAACCTCGAGCGCCGCATCGAGCGGAACACGAACGACATCGAGGCGATCTACGACATCCTCACCGATCACGGGTCGCAGCTGACCGACATCAAGGACAAGCTCGAGCAGCACGACCGGCGGTTCGACGGCATCGACGGTCGACTCGACGGCATCGAAGGCACCTTGGCCGAGGTGCTCCGGCGCCTGCCCGAGCAGCCTGCGCCCTGACGAGGCCGCTGGCCTCAGCGGGGCAGCCCGAGGATCCGCTCGCCGGCCACGTTGCGCAGGATCTGCGTCGTACCACCGGCGATCGAGAGGCAGCGGGTGTTGAGCTGCTCCCATACGTCCGCGGCCAACGGGTCCTCGGAGAGCTTCCCGATCGGCCCGAGCACGGCGAGGTCATCGCCCTGGAGCTTCACGACCAGCTCCGAGGAGTCCTGGCGGCTACGAACGCCGAGCAGCTTCGCCACGCTCGACTCGGCCCCCGGGCCGTGGCCGCCGAGCGCACGCAGGGTCGTGCGCACGCCCAGCAGGGCGCACACGGTGGCGAGCGCCACCTGGTGACCGATCTGGGTCCGGGCAACCGGTCCGAGGTCGCGCGACGCCGCGATCTCGACCGCCCGCTCGACGCTCTTGGTGAGTCGCGCACTGGCCATCGCCACCCGCTCGTTGGCCAGCGTGGTGCGGGCCAGCTTCCAGCCGTCGCCGGGTTCGGCCACGACACAGTCGTCGGGCACGAAGACGTCGTCGAGGAACACCTCGTTGAACAGCGCCTCGCCCGTGATCTCACGGAGCGGCCGGACCTCGATCCCGGCCGACTTCATGTCCACGAGGAAGTAGGTGATCCCCTTGTGCTGGGGGACGTCGGCGTCGGTACGGGCCAGGCAGATGCCCCAGTCCGCGCGCTCGGCCATCGAGTTCCACACCTTCTGGCCGGTGAGCCGCCAGCCTCCGTCCACACGCACGGCACGCATCCGGAGCGACGCCAGGTCGGAGCCGGAACCCGGCTCCGAGAACAACTGGCACCAGACGAGGTCGCCCAACAGGGACGGCAGCGCGAAACGCTCGCGCTGCGCGTCGGTGCCGTGAGCCAGGATCGTCGGAACCGCCCAGCCGGCGATCACCAGGTCCGGTCGTACGACGCCCGCCCGGCCGAGCTCCTGGTCGATCACGATCTGCGTGGTGGCATCGGCGCCGAGCCCGTAGGGCGCGGGCCAGTGCGGCGTCAGGTAGCCCGCCTCCACGAGTGCCGCGCGCTGGTCGCCCGCCGGCAGGGCGGCGATCCGTTCGGCAGCGGCACGCGCCGCCGGGCGGATCACCTCGTCACGCCCTTCGAGATCGACGTCCACCTGGCGTCGTACTCCGGCAACGGCGGCGGCGGTGAGCCGCTCGGCAGCCTCGTCGGCCGAGCCCACGAGGGCACGCAGGCTGAGCGCGCGGCGGTAGTAGAGGTGGGCGTCGTGCTCGTGGGTGAAACCGATGCCGCCCAGCACCTGGATGCAGCCCTTGGCCACCTCCACGGCGCCGTCGAAGCAGGTCGCCTGCGCGACGTCGACCGCGAACGACCACTGCTCCGGGTCGTCACCGTCGGCGGCGGCCGCGGCGTCCCAGGCGGCGACCGTGATGCTCTCGGCGGTCTCGAGCATCTGCGCGCACAGGTGCTTGATCGCCTGGAACGCCCCGATCTTCTGGCCGAACTGCTCACGCACCTTGGCGTAGTCGACGGCGGTCTCGAGGCACCAGCGCGCGACTCCGGCGGCCTCGGCAGCGGCAAGGGTGACGGCCAACCGACGGCGACGCTCGTCCACGTCAGCCACCTGCCCGGTGACGCCGGCCGGCGCAGCGTGACGTGTGCTGAGGTCGATGCCCGCGTGATGCGTCATCCCGTCCACCGTTGCTCCGGGCGCGAGCAGGAACAGCTCGTCGTCCGACGTACCGCCGTCCCAGACCACCCCACCGGGGCGGACCTGCACGCCGTAGCGACCCGGCCGACCCGTCAGGATGCTGCCGATGGCAGCGCTCAGCAGGCCACCGGGAACGAGTTCGTGGGCACACGCCTCGAGCGCGACCGCTTGGTCGAGGACCGTTCCTCCCCCGCCACCGGCCGACTCGGGCACAGCGATGGCTGCCACACCCATGGCCTCGGCCGCCGACCAGACCTCGTCGAACCGGGCATCGACGTCGCCCTCGGCGGCGCGGGCAGCCGCGATCGGGTCGAGGCTGGCCGCCCACTTGCGCAGGCTGTCGGCCAGCTCGACCTGGTCGTCGGTGATGCCGAGGGACATGAGACTCCTTGAAGTAGAACGTGTTCTAACTCTACTAGAATGAGCCCGTGCCCGACACCATGCCGTCCGACCTGCTGGAACACGCGCGCCGAGCCAAGGGCTTCATGCCCGAGGACGAGGGCGACCTGCTCTACCGCGTGGCCCGCGAGCGCCTTCCGCACGGCCCCGCCCTCGAGGTCGGCACCTACTGCGGGAAGTCAGGGATCTACCTCGGCGCGGCCGCGCGCGAGGTCGTGGCGTCGACAGGCGCGCCCGCCACGGTCTTCACCGTCGACCACCACCGTGGGTCGGAGGAGAACCAGGCCGGCTGGGAGCACCACGACACCAGCGTGGTCGACCAGGAGCTCGGCCTGATGGACACCCTGGGCCAGTTCCGCAAGAACATCGCGCGCGCCGGCCTCGAGGACCACGTCGTCGCGATCGTCGGCCAGTCCACGACCGTCGCCGCGCACTGGCGCACCCCGCTGTCGTTGCTGTTCATCGACGGCGGACACGGAGAACAGCCTGCTCGCGACGACTTCCTCGGCTGGCCGAGGTGGGTCGACGCGGGTGGCCTGCTCGCCATCCACGACGTCTTCCCCGACCCCGCCGAGGGCGGTCGCCCGCCCTACGAGCTCATCTACCTGCCTGCGCTGGCCAGTGGCCAGTTCACCGAGGTCGACGTGGTCGGCTCGATGCGCATCCTGCAGCGGACCTCAGGATCGGCTGGAGACCCGGTCGCCTGAGGGGCAGTCGCACTCGAGGGCGATCTCGTCGAAGTGCGGGGCCAGTGAGGTCCCGCGCATGATCCCGGAGCCCGGCGTCGAGTGCCCGTAGGTCTCCCCCAACGCGTCGACGGCGAGCACCACCGCGGCAGCGGTGTACGTCGTGTGCTCCACCGGCCAATGCACGTTGCGGGGTTCACCGTCCGACGGACGCTTCGGGTCGTCGTACACCCAACCGGTCCAGTACCGACCGTCGTCCTCACGCAGGTGCTGCATCTGCATGAGCAGCGTCAGCGCCCGCCGGACCGATGCGGGGTCGCCGATCACGTCGAGCGCCATCGCGAGCTCGCAGGTCTCGGCACCGGTGACCCAGGGGTTGCTGTCGACGCAGTGGATGCCGAGGCCGGGCACGACGAAGTCGTCCCAGCGCCGGTCGATCAGGTCGCGGGCGGCGTCGCCACGGACGGCTCCCCCGAGGACCGGGTAGTACCAGTCCATGGAGTACGTCGACTTGTCGGCGAACAGATCAGGGTGGGCGCGCACGGCGTGACCGAGACGGCCACCCGCCAGCTCCCACTCCGGCTGCGGGTCGTCCATCAGGTCGGCGAGGGCAACCCCCGCGCGGAGCGAGTGATAGATGCTCGAGTTGCCGGTGAGCAGGCAGAAGTCGTCGACAGGGGTCCAGCGGATCCCGCCGAAGCTCTCCTGGAGCGAGACGACGAAGTCCAGTCCGGCGCGGACCGACGGCCAGTACTTCTCGACGAAGCCGAGGTCGCGGCGCACCAGCCAGTGGTGCCACAGCCCGACGGCGAAGTACGCCGACATGTTGACCTCGCCGCGCTCGTCGTCGGCCACGCCGCCGACCAGCTTCATCGGCCACGAACCGTCGGCGCGCTGCACCGTCGGGATCCACGCGTAGGCACGCTCAGCGGCCTCCACCTGACCTCCGACGAGCATCGCCATGGCGGCCTCGACGTGGTTCCAGATGTCGACGTGCTCACCCGTGGTCCACGGTACGGCGCCCCACGGCTCCTGCATCGCTGCGATCGCCGCGGCGGTGTCGGCCACCTGCTGCGCACTGAGCACGCCGTCGACGTACGGCAGGCGGCTCAGCGGCACCTCGGAGGTCACGCCGGTCACCCCGGTCACCCCGGTCACACTGCGTCCGGCTTGCGGAAGTACAGCACCATGCTCTTGCCGATCATCGGGTCGAGCACCTTGCCGGCCACCTGCAGTGCCTTCGGCTGCTTCATGATCTCCCACACCAGCAGCTTGTGGTACGCCTTCGCGAGCGGGTGGTTGTCGTTCTCGACCCCGACCGCGCACTTGATCCACCAGTACGGCGCATGCAGGCCGTGCGTGTAGCTCTTGCCCTCGAACAGCATCGCCTCACCGGGTGTGCCGTCGTTGAACCGGCCGCCCTTGGTGACCTTGTCGACCAGCTCGTGGTCGGTGTAGATCCTGATGTGGCCGCCCTCGGCATTGTGGTAGTCGGCCGAGAGGCTCCAGTTGATGACCTCGGGCAGCCAGCGGGGCACGGTCACGGCCAGGGTTCCGCCGGGCCGCAGGACGCGGATCAGCTCGCGGATCGCCGCGACGTCGTCGTGGATGTGCTCGAGCACCTCGGAGCACACGATCCGGTCGAACTCACCGTCAGCGAAGGGCAGCGCGAGCGCGTCTCCCTGCTTGACGTCGGCCTCGGCGCTCTCGGGGACCTCGCCGGCCTCCTTCATCGCGACGAACAGGTCACGCACGCCCTCGAGCTCATCGGCGTCGAGGTCGAACGCGATCACGTCCGCACCGCGGCGGTACATCTCGAAGCTGTGGCGACCGGCACCGGCGCCCATGTCGAGGACGCGGTCACCGGCCTGGAGGCCCAAGCGGTCGAAGTCAACGGTCAGCATGTCAGTTCTCCTCAAGCCTTCTTCTCGGCCATCTCGGCCTTGTAATCAGCGATCACGTCCTCGAGGACGGCCGCAGTGCTCACGGCGACAGCGGTCCAGCTGAACAGCTCCTTGACGCGTCGGCGTCCCGCAGCGCCCATCTCGGCACGACGAGCGGGGTCGTCCAGCAGCGCGCCGAGCGCGGTCGTCAGCGCTCCCACGTCGCCAGGCTCCACCACGTCCGCGCAGAGGCCGTCGGGGCCGACGACCTCGGGGATGGCTCCTGCACGCGAGACCACGAGCGGCGTCTCGCAGGCCATCAGCTCGGCGGTCGGGAGCGAGAAGCCCTCGTACAGCGAGGGGACACAGGCCAGCTCGGCCGAGCCCATCAGTGCGACGAGCTCGTCGTCAGTGAGGCCGCTCGCGAACGAGACCCGATCGGCGATGCCGAGGCGGTCGATCAGCTTCTCGGTGACGCCGCCCTCCTTGGGCTTGGTCACGAGCACGAGCTCGAGGTCGCGCTCGACGACCAGCTTGGCAAATGCCTCCAGCAGTACCGAGATGCCCTTCAGGGGCGCGTCGGCGCTGGCCATCGCCAGGACACGGCCGGGCACGCGGGGCTCGGTGGGCGGCACGAAGCGATCGTCGACGCCCAGCAGGATCGTCTCGATCCGCGCCGGGTCGACCTTGAACTCACGCACGATGTCGCGCTTGGACGACTCGGACGGCACCATCACCCGGCGCAGGCGCGGTGCAGTCCGCTTCTGCTGGGCGAGGAAGGAGTACCAGCGCCACACGCCGATCTTCGGCAGCTCGACACGCCACTTCGAGCCGGTCTTGCGCTTGGCCCAGACGGCAGCGGCGAGCTCGATACGGCGGTCCATGGTGATGGGGTGGTGGATGGTCGCGGCGAGCGGGAGGCCGACCACCCCGGGGTCCTCGATGGCGAGCAGGGGCATCGCCAGGGTCTGGTTGTCGAAGACGATGTCGAAGTCGTCACGACGACCCTTGAGCACCTTCACCACGCGCTTGCTGAAGGTCAGCGGCTCCGGGAAGGCGCCGCTGCGCATCGTGAGCCACTCCTCGACGTCGATCAGGTCGCGGTACTCGCTCGGGCGCGGGTTGCGGAACTCGTCGCCGGGCCGGTAGAGGTCGAGGCTCGGCACCTTGGTGAGGGTCACCCCCTCGTCAAGGTCCGGGTAGGGCTGGCCGGAGAACACCTCGACCGTGTGACCCAGGGCAACGAGCTCCCGGGTCAACCGGCGGATGTAGATTCCCTGCCCGCCCACGTGGGGCTTGCTGCGGTAGGACAGCATTGCGATCCGCATTCGGATCTCCTATCTCATCTCACTGGGTACTGCTCAGGCGCTGGCTCATTTGCGCTGAGTCACGGCGCCGAGCTCCCGGTGGAGCAGGGCCGAACAAAACTGGAACGTGTTTCTAATTATGCGCTACCTGCCAGTAGCCTATATCTGTGGTCCCCAGCGGACCGCAACGTCAGACCCACACAGGAGACACGGTGACCATCGCGAACTCGACGTCGACAGACGACCTTGGTTCTGCCGCGCAGCGTGATCGCCGCAAGCGGATCCTCGACGCAACCTACGACCTCGCCACAGCCGGCGGCTTCGACGCGGTCCAGATGCGGGCGGTGGCCGAGCAGGCCGACGTCGCTCTGGGCACGCTGTACCGCTACTTCCCCTCGAAGATCCACCTGCTGGTCTCCGCCCTCGGTCGTCAGTTCGAGGAGACGGCCACGCGGTTGAACGAACGAGAGATCCCGGGCGACACCCAGGCCGACCGCGTCCTGTACGTCCTCAAGCGGATGGCTCGGGGCATGCAGGGCGACCCGAAGCTCACCGAGGCACTCACCCGGGCCTTCATGTTCGCCGACAGCAGCGTCGCCAACGAGATCCACGTCGTCGGCATGTCCATGACCTCGATCGTCACCCACGCCATGCACGGCGGCGTGCCCGTCGAGGGCTCGATCACCGACCGAGACGTCGCCGTGGCGCGGGTCCTCGGTGACGTGTGGCTCTCGGCGCTGGTCGCCTGGGTGACCGGCCGCTCCACCGCAGCGGAGACCGCTGCTCACATGGACACAGCCATTCATCTAATCCTCCGCGACTGACTCAGGCGCCGAAGGCGTGCGTGCTGGTCACGCCGCCGTCGACGGCGATCTCGGCGCCGTTGATGTACGACGACTCCTCGCTGGCCAGGAAGACGTAGAGCGGCGCGATGTCCTCCGGCACACCGACCCGGCGCAGCGGCACCTTGGCGGCGCCGTACTCCATGGCTGCGTCGCCGCCGTGGACACGTGTCATCGGGGTGTCGATCATGCCGGGGTGGACCGAGTTGACCCGGATTCCCTTCGGGCCGAGCTCCATGGCAGCGCACTTGGTCATGCCCCGGATCGCCCACTTGGTGGCGGCGTAGGCGGTGCAGGACGGCATGCCGGCGAGACCCTCGACCGAGGACGCGTTGATGATCGAGCCGCCGCCGTTCTTGCGCATGGTGCGGGCAACCGACTGCATGCCGAGGAAGACGCCGAGCTGGTTCACGCGCCACAGGAGCTCGACCTCTGCCGCCGGCATCCGCTCGATGTCTCCGAAGCGGAGGATGCCCGCATTGTTGGCGAGCACGTTGACCGGGCCGAATCGGGTGTTGGCGTCCTCGACCACCGCGGTCCACGACGCCTCATCGCTCACGTCGTGGTGCATGAAGTGGGCGTTCTTGCCCAGCTCCTCGGCGAGCGCCTGACCGGCTTCCTTCGCCACGTCGGCGATGACGACCTTGGCGCCCTCGGCGACGTAGGCGCGGGCGATGGCCGCGCCCTGCCCCTGCGCGCCACCGGTGACGATGGCGACCTTGTTCTCCAGACGACCCACTGTGTGCTCTCCTAAACCGTCAGCTGCATGATCGAGTCGGCCGCGAAGCCGATGGCGGGGTCGCGCTCGGCGAAGAAGCCACCGAGCTGCTTGTCGAGGTCCTCGCCGGTCCAGAGGTCACCGGCCATGTCGAAGCGCTGCTCGACGACCGGAGCGGCCACCAGGGCCACCATGCCGCCGTACACGACGAAGACCTGGCCGGTGATCCGCTCGGCAGCCGGTGAGGCGAGGTACGCCACCACGGGTGCGACGTGATCGGGCGAGTACGGGTCGACCTTCAGGCCGGACTGGTCCTCACCGAAGACCTGGGCCGTCATCGCCGTGCGCGCCCGGGGGCAGATGACGTTGGCGCGGACACCGATCTTGCCCAGCCCACGGGACGTGGACAGCGTCAGCGCGGTGATGCCGGCCTTCGCGGCCGCGTAGTTGGCCTGTCCCGGCGAGCCACCGAGGAACGCCTCGGAGGCGGTGTTCACGATGCTGCCGTAGGTCGTCCCGGACTCGCTCTCCTTGGCCCGCCCGCGCCAGTACGACGCCGCGTTGCGCGAGAGCAGGAAGTGACCGCGCAGGTGGACGGCGATGACCGCGTCCCACTCGTCATCGGACAGGTTGAACAGCATCCGGTCGCGGGTCATGCCCGCGTTGTTGACGACGATGTCGAGGCTGCCGAATCCGTCGACTGCTGCGGTCATCAAGGCGTCCGCGGTCGACCGCTGGCTGACGTCGCCCTCGACGACGACCGCCTCACCACCGAGCGCCCGGATCTCGTCGACGGCGTCGTCCCCCGCTCCCGCGAGGTCGTTGATGACGACCTTCGCTCCCGCGGCGGCCAGGGCAAGCGCTTCTGCACGACCGAGCCCGGCACCTGCTCCGGTGACGACGGCGACCTTTCCTTCGAGCGAGGTGGCCTCGCCCATGCTCACTCCTCCACCAGCGTGATGGCGGCGCGCGGGCAGGCCGCAACCGCCTTCCGGACGTTGTCGATGTTCTCGTCCGTGGTCTGCTCGGTGTGCATCTGAAGGAAGTCGTCGTCATCCAGCTCGAACACCTCAGGCGCCATGGCCTCGCACAGCCCGTTGGACTCGCAGAGGTCGAAGTCGACCTTGATCTTCATGTCAGTCATGCCTTTCAGGTCATCTTCCGGTGGTCCCAGGAGGCGACCTTGTCCGGGTGGATGATCACGCCCACCCGCTTGGTCGCCTGCTTCTCGACGGTCTCGCGACCGAAGTCTCCGAGCGCCTCGAACGACTCCGCGTTGAGCATCCGGGTCGCCACGGCAGAGCCGATCTCGAAGATCGTTTCGTAGTCGCGCACGATCTCGGCCCGGCCCTCGATCGACACCCCGCGCAGCTCGAAGTAGTCGACGCCGTCCTCCACGAGGGCGGTGACTCGCGGGTCCCGCTCGAGGTTGAGGATCTTCTGGCTGCGACCGTAGGTCCAGAACGCGATCTTGCCCTCGCGCACGACGTAGAAAAGGGTGGTGAGGTGCGGATGGCCGTCGTGGCCATTGGCAGCGACCTGGACCTTGAGGTTCTCCCCCAACAGGGCGGTGACCTCGTCATCGGTCAGCTTCACCTTGGTGCGACCAGTGCTCATGGTCAGCTTCCTTCCGAGGAGTGGCCCGGGAACACGTGGGCACTCGGGTCGATGACGACCGCGGCGTTGTTGACCGCAGTGGCGGCCTCGCCGAATCCGACCGCGATCAGGCGGACCTTGCCGTCGTACTCGGTGATGTCACCGGCGGCGAAGACCCGCGGCAGGCTGGTGCGCATTGCTCCGTCGACCACGATGTGGCGCCGATGGGTCGCCAGGCCCCACTGCTGGAGCGGGCCCAGGTCGGCGACGAAGCCGAGGGCAGCGACGACCGCCTGCGCCGGCCAGGTCTTCGCCACGCCTTCGACGGTGATCTCTACCTCGGCGAGCTGGCCGTCCGTGCCGCCGTCGGCGTCCCGCAGCGCGGTCACCTCCGCCTTGGTGACGAACTGGGTCGAGGAGGCGCGGACCTGCTCGACGGTGCGTTCGTGGGCGCGGAACGCGTCGCGGCGGTGCACCAGCGTCACGGACTTCGCGATCGGTTCGAGGTGCAGGGCCCAGTCGAAGGCGCTGTCACCACCTCCGACGATGACGACGTCCTTGCCGGCGTACGGCGCGAAGCTGGGCACGAAGAACTCGACACCGCGTCCGATCCAGCCCGCGGCGGCGGGCAGCGGGCGGGGGCTGAATTTGCCGATGCCGGCCGTGATGATGAGGGCCTTGGCGTTCACGACCGTGCCGTCGTCGAGAGTCAGGCTGACCCCGGATTCCTCGTTGGTCACCAGATCGAGCGCGGTTCGCCCCAGCAGCTGGATCGGGTCCGCCGTCAGTGCCTGGGCCACCAGACCGTCGACGAGGTCCCGTCCCTTGACGTTCGGGAAGCCCGCGACGTCGAGGATCGCCTTCTCGGGGTACATCGCGGTGATCTGGCCGCCGAGCTCCGGCAGCGAGTCGATCAGCGCGACCCGCAGGCCACGGAAGCCGGCGTAGTAGGCTGCGAACAGCCCGGTGGGTCCGGCGCCGACGATGACGACGTCGCATTCGACGCTCTCGGAGGTGGCCACCACAGAACTGTAACGTGTTCTAGTTGTTCTTGTCTCGCCGCTGGTCCGTGTCGAGCTTGTCGACGAGCCAGCCCTGGTCGGTGTGGACCATCGTGACCAGCACCTTGAAGGGTGTGACCACGGTCTCCGGCTTGCCGTCGCGTTCCCGGGACGTGACCTGATTCAGGAAGACCAGCGCCTGGAGCTTCGTCCGGTTGGCCCGCACGACACCCTGCGCCACGACGTTGGCCTGGACCACCGTCTTCTGGAGCACGAACTGCTCCTTGATGTCGCGAGTCGTGGTGCGGTACTGGGCTTCGAACTTCGCCGTCATCAGCTTCGCTGCGGCGTCGATCTCGGCGTCGTACTTCTGGAAGTCCACCGCCACGATGTCCTGCGCCGCCTTCGCCGCTGCCTCGACACCCTCGACGGTGGCGATCTCGGACGCGACGACCGGACGGCCGGAGGGCACCGTGATCTCGCCGGCCACGTCCTCGGCCTTCGGCGCGGGGTCGTCCTCGGTCAGCTTCAGGATCCCGAACCACACGGCCTGCGCGAAGAGGACCAGGGCGACGACGACAAGCGCGATCACCAACCGGCGAGTGGTCCGCGGGCGAGCCAGCAGGCCGCCGCCGCCGTCGATGCCGTCGATGCCGTCGATGCCGTCGGCCCCGTCGGCGTCATCGGTGCTGGCGTCGACGTCGGGGGTCGGTACGTCTGGCGCGGTGACCCGCTCCTTGCGCAGCCTGAGCCGCGGCTCGCGGACCGCCTCAGCCTCCGGCTCGACGGCAGGGACGATGTCCTCGGCGGCGCCATCCGGGCGCGTCGTCGTCTGGCCGGCCAGCTTGCGCGGACGAGGGGTGGTGCCCCGCGAGCTCGCGGGACGTCGGGATGTGGGGCGACTCATGGCGTGACTCCTCAGCCCAGCTGCACGTACTGGAGATCGCGGGTGAGCCAGCGATCCTTGACCAGGGCCAGTTCGACCTGGATCCGGTAGTTGCGCGCCTCTTCCTTGAACTCCGTGGTCTTGTTGGTGACCGTTCCGCTGGTGGCGACGATGACGGTGGCCGAGTCGTTGTCCCCGGCCACGAGACCCGCCCAGACCACCTCGGCGACCATGCTCGACTGCGCCTCGCCAGCGAGCTTCCTCAGGCCTGAGACGCCCTTGTTGTACTCCTTGAGGAAGTCTCCGGTCGACATCGACTGCACCGACTTGATGGTGGCGTCGGGCTCCTTGTAGCTGAAGTTCATGAACGCGTTGACCATCTTCGTCGCGGCCTCGAGCTGCGCGGCGACGCGCTCCTGCTCGGCGTCCTTGGCCAGCGGGACCGCCTGGACGATGCCGCGGCCGACATCCTGGCCGGCACCGGGCACCACGTCGACGCCGTCGACGCGCGAGTCCAGCTCGGACTTCAACGCGATCGCGACCAGGACAGCCATGCAGGCGAAGATCACGATCGCGGCGTAGAGCGCGATGTTGAGTCTCACGCGGCTGCGTTCCTCGGTCAGAGCCGGGATCACCGGCTCGCCACCGGACCCACCAACAGCCACTTCCACGCATCCCCTCCCAGGACGGACAGGTCCGCCGGCTGCATCAGCTTCACCGGGTTTCCTGCTGTGTCGACCAGTCCGGGCACTGCGCCGGTGGACGGGTCGTAGGTGCCACTGTAGACGCGGCCCGGGGACGCCTTGTTCCCGCGGTTCGCTGGCGCGTACCTGCTGCCGCGCATGGCGTACGGCGGCGGCGCCGTACAGCTCACGTCGGCCGCCTTCACGTCGGTCAGGTCCTGCGTGGATCGCCAGTCCTTGGGCGGTACGTAGCCCTTCGTGCACGGCGGCACGCTGTAGTCGAACTGGAGGTTGACGTGCCCGTAGCCGTCGGCCGTGCTGCCCGACGGCCCACCCGCGATCAGGGCCGGATAGGTGACGAGCAGCTGCTCGATGCCGTCGAGCTCGGTCACCATGATCTGGTCGATCGTGACCAGGTCGCCGAAGAGCACTGGCAAGGTCGGCTCGAGCTCCTTGAGAAGCCGGGTGAGCTCGCGAGCCGCGCCGGGCGTGGCGCTGAGGACGGTGCGCAGGCTGCCGTCGTTCTCGCGCAGCATCGTCGTCACCGTGTTCAGGTCGGCGGCGAACTTGCGGATGTTCTCGTGCTGACCCTGCTGGGTGCGCAGGACGGTGAGGCCGTCATTGAGCAACGCGATCGTCTCGTCGGTGTGCTCGCTCGCCTCGGCGATGAACTTCGAGCCGCCGTCGAGCAGGCGCTGGAGGTCGGCTCCGGTGTC
This sequence comes from Nocardioides sp. Root682, assembly GCF_001427795.1. Lineage (GTDB taxonomy): Bacteria > Actinomycetota > Actinomycetes > Propionibacteriales > Nocardioidaceae > Nocardioides. The sequence continues at coordinate 104,140 of NZ_LMHJ01000001.1, forward strand.
GTTGAACATCACGCCGAGCTCCTCGACGACCTTCTTCAGGCTGTCCTTGTCGACCGACTGGACGAACTGGTTGAGGTCGACCAGCAGGTCGCCCTCGTCGACAGGCAGCGAGTCGGCCGTACCCAGGAACTTCGAGCCGTCCTTCGCGTAGGGGCCCTTGTCGTCGGAAGGCTGGAAGTCGAAGTACTGCTCGCCGACGGCGGACAGGTTGTGCACCGACACCTGCGAGTCGAGCGGGACCTTCGCGTCGTGTGCGAGATCAAGGGTCAGGTCGATGCCCTCCTCGGTCGGCACCACCTTGATGACCTTGCCGATCTTCACTCCGCGGTAGGTCACCTCGCTGCCCTCGAAGATGCCGCCCGAGCCGGGCAGGGTCGCGGTGACGGTGAGATTCCGACCGGTGACCTTGTCGACCAGGCCGAGGTAGCTGGCCGTGATGTAGGTGATCCCCACCGCGCTCAGCACGACGAAGGCCATCAGGCGGATCCGTACGCCGCGGGTCATGCTGTCGCCCCCAGGAGGCTCTCGGTGCTGCGGTTGTTGTACGACGGCTCGACCCCGGCCAGGCCTCGCGTGAGTCCGGCCAATGGGCCGTCCGAGCCCAGCAGGCCGTTCTTGAGCAGGTCGTTCAGGTCAAGGTTCGGCAACGAGTTCAGGAGCTTGCAGACGGGGCTGTTCTTCAGCGCAGCCGTCCTGCACTGGGTCTGCAGGTCCTTGAGCAGGTTGACGTCGTTGAGCACCTTGACGCACGCGGTACCGAGGAGGTTCCCGCCCTGCAGGCACCGCGTCACCTGGTTGAGCACCTCACCGAGGTCGGGCAGCTGGATCTCGGGGAGCCCCAGAGTCTTGTAGAGGTTCGCGATGTCCAGGTCGGCGCGGATGATCGTGTCGGCGTAATCGCCCTCGACGATCTTGTTCGCCGACTGGGGGAACGGGAAGCTCACCAACAGGTTGAGGCCCGGTGCGAGCTGCTCGTCAGCTTCGGTCAGCTTGCGCAGGACGGGGCTGAGGTCCTTGAGGATGCTCAGCACGTCCTCCTTGCTCGCATTGATCACCCGGGTGCCGACCTTGCCCAGCTTGTCGAGCGCAGTGAGCATGGCGATGAGCTCGTCATGCTGCGCAGCGAGGACCTTGATCGCCGGGCCGGTGGCGTCCAGTGCCTCCCCGATCGTGTCCTTCTCCGCATTGAGCTTCGAGGTCAGGTTGTTCATCGACTGGAGTGCGTTGATGATGTCGACCTTCTGCTGGTCGATCGTGCCCACCACGGAGTCCAGGGACGTCAACAGGTTGCGCAGCCGGTCCTCACGGCCCGACATGACCTGGTTCGCCTCGTGCACGATCGTGCCGAGCTGTGCCACGCCGCCGCCGCTGAGCAGGAACGACAGCGCGCCAAGCACTTCCTCGACCTCCGGGTTGCGGCCGGTCGACGCCAGCTGGATGGTGTCGCCATCGGCCAGACGACCGGTGGCCGCCTGCTCCTTGGGCACTTCGAGGGCGACGTACTTCTCGCCCAGCAGGGACACCTGACGGATGTCGGCAATCGTGTTGTCGGGCAGCACCACGTCCTTGCGGAGGATCAAGGTGACCTTGGCGTTCCAGCCGGCCCGCTCGACCTCGGTCACCTCACCGACGACGACGTCGTCGACCATGACCGGCGATCGCGGGACGACGTTCAGGACGTCCTTGAAGTAGGCAGTGATCGCGAACGCGTCATCGGAGTCGACCGGGTGCCCGGGCAGGGGCAGGTCGTAGGCTCCGTCGAAGTCACAGCCGCTGAGCAGCACGGCGCCGGCCAGCAGCGCCGCGGCGCCTCGGGCCCACCCACGCACGACTGGGCCATTCACGAACCGGCTCCTCATGATCCACCTCCGAGCAGGTTCTCGACCGAGGCGTTGTCACCGGTCGAGTAGGAGACCTCGGTGACCTCTGGTCGCCGGATGCCCTGCTTGGTGTCCACCTGCTTGGGCAGGTAGGACTTGTACTCGGGCGGCAGCCAGGGCAGCTGGCTGACGATCGGCTCCAGGAGCTTCTTGAGCAGGTCGCAGGTGATGTCCTTGAGTGGAGCCGGCATCGCGGGCTGCTGCTGGACGATCGCGCAGAGGAAGCCGTCCGCGTCCCAGATCTGGCCGCCGATGCCGATCCGCGAGTTCTGCGAGTCGGTGACGTGGTCGAAGCCCATGTGCAGGTTGCCCATGGCCACGGGCGCGACCTCGATCGCCTTCTTGAGGCTGTCCTTCTCGGACACGATGGTGTTCAGCACGTCGGTCAGCTTCTCCACGTCGGTGACGAAGGCGTCCCTGTTGTTCTTCACGAAGGACTCCACGCCGCCGACAGCCTGGGCGACCGCGGTCACTGCCTGCTCCAGCTCGTCGCTCTCCTCGGCGAGCATGGACGAGACGCCGGTCAGGTCCTGCATGAAGGCCCGGACCAGGGTGTCATTCTCCGCGAGCGTCCGGGTGAACTCGGCCAGGTGGGTCACCGTCTCGAAGAGCGGCCCTGCACCGTCCCCGAACGTCTCGGCTGCCTTCGCCAGGTCACGGATCATCTGGTTTCCCTTGGCGCCCTGCCCGGAGAAGGCCTTCTCCCCCGCTGCCAGCAGGTGGTCGAGGGTGCCGTCGGCGTTGACACCGTTCGGGCCGAGCGCCTGGGTCAGCGACTGCAGGCTCGCGTAGATGCGGTCGAGCTCGACCGGCACCCCGGTCTGCGGCAGCGCGATGTCGGCACCGCTCGCCATCACGTCGCCGCCGACGTACACCGGCGTGAGCTGGACGAAACGGTCAGCGACCAGGGTCGGCGTCACGATGACGGCCTGGGCACCTGCCGGGACCTTGTACGACGCGTCGTACTCCATCTCGACCCGGACCGAGTTGCCCGCCGGCGTCACCGCAGTCACCTTGCCCACGTTGACGCCGAGGATCCGGACGTCGGTGCCCTTGTAGACGCTGACTGCGCGCGGGAAGTGGGCGGTGACCGTCTTCATCTCCTTGGGAGAGTTGAAGACGTTGATCATGACCGCAACGAGCAGGACGACTCCGAGGCCGATCAGCAGCCGTCGGTCGATGCGCTTGAGAATCGTGGACACCATCGTCATCACTCCGGGAATCCGGGCAGGAACTCACCGGTGGGCAGTGCCAGCAGGTTCGCCGCGTAGGCGTCGAACCACGGGCCGGTGCCGATGATGTTGGACAGGATGGAAACGTACGGGCCGAGGGCCGCCAGGGTCTCCTTGAGCTTCTTCTTCTTGCTCACCAGGAAGCTCACCAGGCCGTCGACCTGCTTGAGGGCGGGACCGATCTGCTTCTCGTTGTCCTTGATCAGGCCGCGCAGCTCCTGGGCCAGGAGGCGGGCGTTGACCAGCAGGTCATGGACGGCGTCCCTGCGCTTCGTGAGCTCCTGGAACACCAGGTCACTGCTCTTCATCAGCTTGACGATGTCGTCGCTGCGCTCGGCGAGGACCTTGGTGACCTCCTTCGAGCTCTCGAAGAGGGTCTGGATCTCCTCGTCGCGTGAGGCGACGCTGCGCGAGAGGCGGGCGATGCCGTCGAAGGACGCCTGGATCTCCGGGGCGGAGACGTCCAGGGTGTCGGCCACCGTGTCCAGCGCCTCCGAGAGCTGGCGGGTGTCGATCTCCTCGGTCGTGGTCGTCAGGTCGCTGAAGACGCCGACGATGTCGTAGGCCGACTCGGTCCGCTCGACCGGGATGCGGCCACCCTCGGCGAGCTGACCCTTTCCGACCGGCTGGACGTCGAGGTACTTCTCGCCCAGCAGGTTGAGAACCTCGATCGAGGCGGTGCTCTGCTTGCCGAATGCGACGTCGCCGTCGAGGTCGAACTTCACGAGGACCTTGTCACCGTCGAGGGTGACGTCGCTGACCCGGCCGACCCGGATCCCGCCGACCTGGACGATGTTGCCCTTGTGGATCCCGCTGGCGTCGCTGAACTCCGCGTAGTAGGTGGTGCCGCGGAAGCCCGGGAACTTGCCCAGGTTGAAGGTCGCCGCGGACACCAGTACCAGCAGGACGAGGGTGATCACGCCGAGCCGCAGGACGCGTGCATCGCTGGGGGCGGCCATCAGTTCTGACACCTCGGTGCGCTGGAGTGGAATTCGATGTCGCCGATGTACTTCTGGATCTCCTTGATGATCGGCAGGTTCGCGACCACGGGGAGCCTGATCTTCGCCGAGAACCCGCACACGTAGTACTGGTACCAGGAGCCGTAGGTACCGGTGCGGGTCTGGTCCTGCATCGTTTCCGGCATCCGGTCGAGGAGCTGCGAGAGGTTCTCGCGGTTCTCGGGCTTGTTGAGGAGCTTGGCCAGCGCCCGCAGTGCGGCGATGTCCTCCTTGAGCAGCGGTCGACCACGGCGCAACAGGTCCGCCACGGTCACGGTGAGCTGCGAGATGTTGTCGAGCGAGGACCCGATCGTCTCGCGGTCCTTCGCCAGGTCCGTCATCCAGTCCTTCAGCTCGATCACCAGGGTGCTGAGCTGGTCGTGTCGCTCGTCGACGGTCTTGAGGGTCTGGCTCAGGTTGGTCACCACGTCACCGATCAGCGCGTCACGATCGGCGAGCGCGCCGGTGAGCGATGCCGTGTGCGCGAGCAGGCTCTTCACGGTCCCGCCCTCACCCTGCAGCACCTGCACCAGGTTCATGCTGAGCTCGTTGACCTGCTCCGGGCTGAGCGCGGCGAAGAGCGGCTTGAAGCCGTCGAACAGCACCGTCAGGTCGAGGGCGGGTTTGGTGTGGTCGACCGGGATCGTCGCACCGTCCTTGAGGGGCGGCGCGTCCTCGGAGCCGGTGCCGGCCTCGAGCGCCATGTAGCGGTCGCCGACAAGATTGAGGAACCGGATCTCGGCCCGCGAGGCCGTCGTCATCTTCACACCCACGTCGACCTTGAACGTCACGATCGCGCGGGAACGTTCGTAGTGCTCGACGTTCTTGACCTCGCCGACGTTGACCCCCGCGACGCGGACGTCGTCGCCCTTCGACAGCGACGTCGCGTTGGTGAAGATGGCACGGAACTCGTGGCGGTCGCCGAAGCCGATGTTGCCCATGATCACGGCCAGCAGGCCGGTCACGAAGATCGACACGAGGGTGAAGATGCCGAGCTTGATCGCGGCGGAGATCGTCGGCGCGTTCCGGCGTCGGCGAAGATTCCTGTCGGTGGGCAGGTCGCTCATCCGGCGCTCCTTCCCTCGCGGACGACCGGTCCGTAGAGCAGGGAGCCCAACGCGCCGTAGGACTCCGGGGCGCGGCCGCTGTCACCGGCGAGCATCGCGTTCAGGACCTCCTGCTCGCCGGCGCTGCCGGCGTAGCCACTGTCGATGTGTGCGGCGGGGTTCGGGTTCGGAAGACCGGGGATCGGGAACGGGAGGTACCCGCCCTTCTCATCGATGTCGGAGCCCTGGTCGAGCGTGACTCCCGGAGCCGGCACGGTGAACTTCGGCAGGCCCAGGCACCACGGGCCGTGCCCGACCTCGCCGTAATCCGGCAGGTCGCGCTCGTCGTAGGGCCGGTACTGCGGGTTGCCGAACTCCATGTACTGCTTGACCACGTTGCCCTCGAACGTCTTGGAGAGGATCGGCTCGTAGTTGGCCGCACCACGGATCAGGCAGGGGAACTCGGGTGAGTACCGGGCCAGCAGGGCGACCACGGGTGCCGTGACCTCCCCCATCCGGATGAGGTTCTGCTCGTTGTCACCGAGGATGCGGCGCGCGGTGTTGGCCAGACCTGTGAGGTCGGAGAAGAAGACGTCGAGATCTGCCGCCTTCTCCGTCACCGTCTTGCTGGTCACCGTGACGTTGTCGAGCACGTCCAGGAGGTCGGGGGCTGCGAGGTCGTAGGCATCGGCCACGTCGGCGAGCGCGATCAGGTCCTTGCGCAGGGTGGGCAGGGACTCGTCGATCGCCCCGATGTACTGGCCGAGCTGGTCCATCGTCGCACCGATGTCGTCGCCCCGACCCTCGAGCGCCGTCAGCAGCGCATTGAGGGTCGCGTTCAGGTCGGCCGGGCGAACAGCACGCAACAGGGGGAACAGGTCCGCGAGGATCTGGCTGAGCTCCACGTTGGTCTCGACGCGGTCCGAAGGGATCACGTCGCCGTCCTCCAGCGACGCCGACGAGGGCGCCTCCGGGCGGACCAGGGCGACGAACTTCTGCCCGAACAGGGTCGTGGGCAGGACCTTCACCTCGACGTTCGCCGGGATCTTCTTGGCGGCTTCAGGCTCGAGGGCCAGGGTGATCTCTGCCTGCTCCCCGTCCTGCGAGATCTTGTCGACCCGCCCGACCAACGCGCCGTTGAGCCGCACGTCGCCGAACTTGGCCAGCTGCAGACCAGCCCGGTCGGCCTTCACCGTCACCGTGGTGACGTGGTCGAAGGTCTTGTTGTAGATCGCGATCGACAGCCAGACGAGCAGCGCGATGACGCTGAGGAAGACGACACCGGCCACCAGGAGCCGGTTGTGCTCCTTGGCGCTGTCGTGGTGGATGTTCACCAGCACGCGGAGACCCCCCTCATCCGGTGATCCTGACGGTGGTGGTCGAGCCCCAGATGGCGAAGCTCAGGAAGAAGTCGGCGACGACGATCGTCACGATGCTGGTCCGGATGGCGTTGCCGACCGCACGACCCACACCCGCCGGCCCGCCGGATGCGGTGTAGCCGTAGTAGCAGTGGATCAGGATCACGGCCACCGCGAGGAAGAGCAGCTTGAAGAAGGACCACAGCATGTCGATCGGCGGCAGGAACTGCAGGAAGTAGTGGTCGTAGGTGCCGGCCGACTGTCCATAGATGAAGGTGACGATGAGCCGTGGCGAGAGGTACGACGCGCACAGGGCGACGATGTAGAGCGGGATCACCGCGATGAAGGCCGCGATCATCCGGGTGGTCACCAGGAACGGTAGCGACGGGATGCCCATCACCTCGAGCGCGTCGATCTCCTCCGAGATCCGCATCGCACCGAGCCGGGCGGTGTACCCGCAACCGACCGTCGCAGCGAGCGCGATCGAGGACACCAGCGGTGCGACCTCGCGGGTGTTGAAGTACGCCGAGATGAACGCGCTGAACTTCGCGACGCCGATCTGACTGAGCGAGGCGTAGCCCTGGATGCCGACCTCGGTGCCTGCGAAGAACGCCATGAAGGCGATGACGCCGACCGACCCGGCGATCAGGCTCAGCCCACCCGCACCGAACGCCACCTCGGCGAGGGTGTTGGAGATCTCGCGCGGGTAGCGCCGGATCGCACGCGGCGCCCATGCGAGCGCCTTCACGTAGAAGAGCAGCTGGTCGCCGTACCCCTCGAGGGTGGCGCGACGCGCCTTGACGCTGTCGCTGAAGAACTCACTGGCCGCGGACATCAAAGACCCACCGGCGGTGCGACCTGGAAGTAGATGGCGGTGATCACGGCGTTCAGGAAGAACAGCGCCATGAACGCGATGATGACCGCCTCGTTCACGGCGCGGCCGACGCCGCTCGGGCCACCGCCGGCGTTGAGTCCCTTGTAGGCGCCGATGATCGCCGCCAGCCAGCCGAAGACCGCGGCCTTGATCATGGCGATGTAGAGGTCGGGCAGCGAGGCGAGCTGGGCGAAGGTCGACAGGAAAGCGCCGGCCGACCCGCCCTGGACGATGACGGTGAAGAAGTAGCCACCACCGATACCTGCGGCGATCACGATGCCGTTGATCATCACCGCGACGAAGGTCGTCGCGACCACTCGTGGGGCGACCAGCCTCTCCAGCGGGTTGATGCCGAGGACTTCCATCGCATCGATCTCTTCGCGGATCTTGCGGGCACCGAGGTCCGAACAGATGGCGGAGCCGGCCGCACCGGCAATGATCATCGCCGCGGCCATCGGCGCGGCCTCACGAACCGTGGCGAGCACAGCGGTGGCGCCGGCAAAGGACTGAGCTCCGAGCTGGCCGGTCAGGTTGCCGACCTGGAGCGAGATGACCGCGCCGAACGGGATGGACACCATGATCGTCGGCATCAGCGTCACGGTCGTGACGAACCAGGCCTGCTCGAGGAACTCCCGGAGCTGGAACTTGCGCGTGAAGATGATCTTGGTGACCTCGACCACCATGACCGCGATCTCCCCGGGGCCGCGTACGACCGAAACGGCGTTGAACGCCACGCCCCGTCTCCTCCCCATCGCTGAGTTTTCACCGGCCCCGGAAGGGCCGACAGGCAATACTAGAACACGTTCTCATTGTGACCAACGCGACACACGCCTGGTGACCGAATTCACCCCCTGCTTCACCCTCAACTGGTCCGCTGCACCGCGGGTCACGCTCGACCCCCTCAGGGCGGAATCCGCCGGGTTCCTAGGATCAGTGCGTGCAGTCGACCACTTCCCGTATCCCGGCGTCCCTGCAGGCCGCCGGACGGCATCCCTCCGCGGTCCTGCTGGCGGCGCAACTGCTGGTCGTCCTGGCCTACCCCAGCCTCCAGGGGTCGACGGTGGGCCGCTCCGTGATCGGTGTCGTCCAGATGCTGGTGGTCCTCGTCGCCGTCTGGGCGGTACGACGCACGCCCGTCCTGGCCTGGGTCGGCGCCTGCCTGGGCGTCCCGGCCATGCTGTTGACGGTGGCCGAGGCGATCAGCCCGGACACCGAGTGGATCGTGCTGGCATCGGCCGCGTTCCACGTCCCGTTCTACTTCTTCGTGTCCTACGCGATGCTCCGCTACCTGTTCCACGACGACGAGGTCACCCGCGACGAGATCTTCGCGACCGGCGCGGCCTTCACCGTCGTGGCCTGGGGGTTCGCCTATCTCTACGCGGCCGCCCAGGTGCTGTGGCCCGGGTCGTTCATCGGCTTCAGCAGCCCGGACGGAGCCGATGCCCTGCCCTGGTTCGAGCTGCTCTACCTGTCGTTCACGACGCTGACCAGCGTCGGGCTGTCCGACGTCTACCCGGTGATGGACCAGGCCCGGTCGTTCGTGATGGTCGAGCAGGTGGCCGGGGTGTTCTACATCGCGCTGGTCGTCGCCCGGATGGTTGGACTGGCAGCGCGCAAGCGCTGACAGTCGCGAGGGAGCACGATCACTTCGTGGCTTCCATCATCTGCCTGAGCTCGCGCTTGAGGTCGCTGATCTCGTCGCGGAGCCGCGCCGCGAGCTCGAACTGGAGCTCCGCCGCGGCGCCCTTCATCTGGTCGGTGAGGTCCTGGATCAGCTGGGCGAGGTCGGCGCTCGGCAGACCGGCCAACGCCGCGGCATGGCCGCCGATGTCGGTGCTGCGCAGCTGCGGGGTCGGCGACTTCTTGGGCCGCACTCCCCCGGCCCGACCCTTCACGCCGGCGTCGGCCCAGGTCTGGAGCAGCTCCTGGGTGGTCTCGTCCTCGCGGGCGAGCATCTCGGTGATGTCGGCGATCTTCTTGCGCAGGGGTTGGGGGTCCACACCGTTGGCCACGTTGTAGGCGACCTGGCGCTCCCGACGCCGGTTGGTCTCCTCGATGGCCGACTCCATCGACCGGGTGATCCGGTCCGCGTACATGTGGACCTCGCCCGAGACGTTGCGCGCGGCCCGGCCGATCGTCTGGATCAAGGACTTGTCCGAGCGCAGGAAGCCCTCCTTGTCGGCGTCCAGGATCGCGACGAGGGACACCTCCGGCAGGTCGAGGCCCTCACGCAGCAGGTTGATGCCGACCAGGACGTCGTACAGGCCCAACCGGAGGTCACGCAGCAGCTCGATCCGCTTGAGGGTGTCGACCTCCGAGTGCAGGTAGCGGGTCCGGATGCCGGCGTCGAGGAGGTAGTCGGTGAGGTCCTCGGACATCTTCTTGGTCAGCGTCGTGACCAGGATCCGCTCCTCCTTCTCGGTGCGGACCCGGATCTCGTGGATCAGGTCGTCGATCTGTCCCTTGGTGGGCTTCACGACCACCTGCGGGTCGACCAGCCCGGTCGGACGGATGATCTGTTCGACGACGTCGCCCTGGACCTTGTCGAGCTCGTAGTCACCGGGGGTCGCCGACAGGTAGATGGTCTGCCCGATCCGCTCGAGGAACTCCTCCCAGCGCAGCGGGCGGTTGTCCATCGCGCTCGGCAGGCGGAAGCCGTGGTCGACCAGGTTGCGCTTGCGGGACATGTCGCCCTCGTACATGCCGCCGATCTGCGGGATCGCCACGTGGGACTCGTCGACCACCATGAGGAAGTCCTCGGGGAAGTAGTCCAGGAGCGTGTTGGGAGCCGTGCCGCGACCGCGGCCGTCCATGTGCATCGAGTAGTTCTCGATGCCCGAGCAGGACCCGACCTGCCGCATCATCTCGACGTCGTACGTCGTGCGCATCCGCAGCCGCTGCGCCTCGAGCATCTTGCCCTGCCGCTCGAAGGTCGCGAGCTGGTCGGCGAGCTCGGCCTCGATGCCGTTGATCGCCCGCTCCATCCGCTCGGGGCCGGCGATGTAGTGGCTGGCGGGGAAGACGTGCAGCTCGTTGTCCTCGGTGAGGACCTCACCGGTCACCGGGTGCAGCGTCATCAGCCGCTCGATCTCGTCGCCGAAGAACTCGATGCGGACCGCGAGCTCCTCGTAGACCGGGAAGATCTCCAGCGTGTCGCCCCGGACCCGGAACGTGCCGCGGGTGAAGGCCATGTCGTTGCGGGTGTACTGGATCTCGACGAGACGCCGCAGGACCGAGTCGCGGTCGTGCTCCTCCCCGACACGCAGCCGGAGCATCCGGTCGACGTACTCCTGCGGGGTGCCGAGGCCGTAGATGCACGACACCGTCGACACCACGATCACGTCGCGCCGGGTCAGCAGGCTGTTGGTCGCCGAGTGACGCAGCCGCTCGACCTCCTCGTTGATCGAGGAGTCCTTCTCGATGTAGGTGTCGGTCTGCGGGACGTAGGCCTCGGGTTGGTAGTAGTCGTAGTACGACACGAAGTACTCGATGGCGTTGTTCGGGAAGAGCTGGCGCAGCTCGTTGGCGAACTGGGCGGCGAGGGTCTTGTTGGGCTGCAGGACCAGCATCGGACGTTGCACCTGCTCGGCAACCCAGGCAACCGTGGCCGTCTTGCCCGTGCCCGTGGCCCCCAGGAGCACGACGTCCTGGGCGCCGGCGTTCAGCCGCTTGGTGATCTCCGCGATGGCGGCCGGCTGGTCGCCCGAGGGGACGTAGTCCGACTCGACGTGGAAAGGGGCGACTCGACGCTCGAGATCGGTGACCGGACGCATGGATTCAGCGTACGGGCGGGCACCGACAAGCTGGTCTCGAGACGGTTGCTAGCGCAACCTCCTCGACCTCCGGGGGGAGTCCGGTTGCACACGGAGGGCGTGCAACGCGGTCGCCAGCATCGCGTAGTGCCCGACCAGCATCACGATCTCGATCTTCTCGCGATCGTCGAACTCGTCGCCGAGGTCGGACCACAACGCGTCCGACAGGTCCTGGTCGGCGACCAGCTCGTCGGTGGCGCGCAGCAGCAGCCGCTCCCTGGGCGAGAACCCGGTGTGGTCGGCGTCCGCTTCGATCGCCGCAATCTCCTCGCGCGACAGCCCGGCCCGGCGACCGAGCCTGCGGTGCTGTTCGAGCTCGTAGGCCGAACCGCGCCGGCTGGCGACGCGGATGATCACCAGCTCGGACTCGCGGCGCGCCAGGCGGCCGCCCGGCATCAGCCGGCCGGCGAAGTGCAGCCAGCCCCAGAACAGGCGGCGGTGCCGCCCCAGCGTCAGGAAGACAGCCGGCGGCTCGGTTCCCTGCACGCGGCCGGCGATCCGGGCGAACCCGGCGACGAACGGCCCGACGTCACGCCACCCGCCCGGAGCGACCCGTGCACCGGGCTCCGCGGTCATGCCGGCTCCACCGGTTCGGAACGGCGGGCCTTCTCCACCGACGGGAGCACGCGGTTGGCGCCGTAGTTGAAGAGCCGCATCGCGACGGCATACCCCGGCGGGAAGTACCGCTGCAACCAGTGCACCAGCCTGATGTCGGCCGACGTGTAGACCCAGTACCGGTTGCGCAGCGCGCCCCGCCAGATCGCTTCCGCGGCCCTCTCGGGGCTCACTGCTCGCTTCTGGAAGTGTCCCCGGGCCCGGGTGAAGGCCTTGTTCTGCTGGTCGATCCCGGCGATCCGGATGGTCGCGACCAGGCCGGTGTCGACACCGCCCGGGCACACCAGGCTCACCCCGATCCGGTGCTTGCGCAGGTCGTAGCGCAGCACCTCCGACACCCCGCGCAGGCCGAACTTCGTGGCGCTGTACGCCGCGTGCCAGGGCATCGCAATGATGCCCGCGGCAGAGGACACGTTGACCAGCTGACCGCCGCGTCCGGCGTCGATCATCGGTGGGAGGAACTCCTCGATGACGTGGATCGGCCCCATCAGGTTCACGTCGACCAGTCGTTGCCAGTGCTCGGGCTCGAGGCTGCGCACGGTCCCCCAGATCGCGATGCCCGCGACGTTGAGGACGACGTCCATCGGGCCGGACCGCTCCGTGACGAGGGCGGCCAGGCGTCGTACCTGCGCGTGGTCGGAGACGTCCGCGGGCTCGGCGGTCGCAACCTGACCGCCGCGGGCCCGGATGTCGTCCGCGACCGCCGCCAGCGGCTCCGCCTGGAGGTCGGTCAGGTGCAGCACGGCGCCGCGCTCACCGGCGTACTCCGCCACGGCGCGGCCGATGCCGCTCGCAGCGCCGGTCACGAAGACCTGCTTGCCGGCGAGGTCACGCACCGGGGCTCGGAACCACATGGGGCCTCCTCAGAGGAGTGGGCGAAGGGGGGTCAGCAGCATCTCGGTGAACTTGCGGTGCACGTCGCGCGCCTCCCACTCACCGCTGGTGAGCTCGAGGCAGTGCGACTGGTCGACCTCGAAGATCGCCTCGAGGTCGCGGGCGAACCCCTCGTCGATGATCTCGACGTTGATCTCGAAGTTGCCCTGCAGGCTGAGCCGGTCGATGTTGGCCGTGCCGACCGTGGCCCAGTTGCCGTCGACGGTGGCGGTCTTGGCGTGCACCATCGCGTCGCGATAGCGCAGGATCCGCACGCCCGAGTCGAGCAGCTGGCTGAAGTACCCGCGCGAGATCCAGTCCGCGACGATGTGGTTCGACTTCAGCGGCAGGAGCAGGCGTACGTCCACACCGCGACGGGCGGCGGCCTTGACTGCGTCGATGAAGTCCTCGTCGGGCAGGAAGTAGGCCTGGGTCATCCACACGTTGTGGCTGGCGCGGTTGATCGCCTCGATGTACATCGCACGGATCGGGAACATCCACAGGCGCGGCACGTTGCGCTGCACCCGGACCCGTGGCTCCCAGGTCGACGCCGTCTCCAGCAGCAGCGGCCGCTCGGACGTGCGGATGCGGCGCCGCCGGTTGAGGTTCCAGAAGTCGGCAAAGGCTCGCTTGAGGTCCCACACCGCTGGTCCGGTGATCCGGACGTGGGTGTCGCGCCACTCGGTCTCGTAGCTGGAGCCGATGTTGTAGCCACCGATGAAGCCGACGTTGTCGTCGACCACGAGGATCTTGCGGTGGTCGCGGCCGTAGCGACGGAGGTCGAAGAAACGCCAGCCGGCCGCGTAGACGGGGTAGCGCAGCACCTTGACGTTGACCGGGAAGCGCTTGAAGGCCGGCGAGACCACGAGGTTCGCGAAGGCGTCGTAGATGCAGTAGACCTCGACGCCGCGGTCGGCGGCAGCAATGAGGGCTCGCTTGAACCGCTCCCCCGTCGCGTCGCCCTTCCAGATGTAGGTCTCGAAGAGGATCTGTCGCTCGGCGCCCTCGATCGCGGCCAGCATGTCGTCGTACAGGTCACGACCGAAGGTGTACGTCGTGATCTGGCCGTCGCCCACCGCGACGGTGTGCGGCTCCCTCGTGGGGAACGGCTTGGGCCGCTTTCCGCGCCGACGGTAGGAGTCGATCACGGACATCACGAACGCCACCACGAACGGAACGCCGATCACCGTGAGCAGAACCCGCCGGAGCACCGTTCTCAGCCCGGCGAGCGGGTCCCTGTCACCATGCGCCACGCGCGTCAATCTAGAGCATCGGTCCGGGAGGTCCGACGCACTACTGCACTGGCTCGTTGTTGGTGCCGCTGAGCAGCTCGAGCCGCTCGACCAGCCACTGGTCATCGACCAGCTTCATGGTCATGCTGACTCGCTGTTCCTCGATCTTGATGTCCTTGTTGGTCTCGTCGGTGATCGCCTGGTCGACGAAGGCGAGCACCTCGATCTGGGTCTCGTCGACGACCCGGGCAGCCGAGTCCACGACGGTGCCCTTTGCGGTGACCTTGCCCTTGACGATCTGTTCCTGGAGGAGCGGGACGTTGGGAGCGAGCTTCTCCTTCAGCTCGGCACCCGCGATCTTGTCGAGCCACGCGAACTCGTGGTCACCCTCCTTCCAGGAGTACGTCGTGATCTCGACGAGCAGCGTCTTGGCGGCAGCGAGCGCCTCGTCGGCGGCGGTGTCTTCGGCCGTCAGCTCCTGCACCTTGGCGCGGGCCTCCTTGAGGTCCTTCGCCTGCTGGTCGTCCGCACCGCAGCCCGAGAGCACGGCGCCCGCCAGCACCAGGGCGACGAGCGGACCTGCCGCGCGATGCCGCCTGCTTCCGGCGCTCACCGAACCGGCCCGGGCGCATGGGCCGCACCGCGCTGGAGAGTGGCGAAGGATGCCGCACAGCGCCCGTCCTTCTGCAAGGCACGCCGCTCGGTCTTCACGGGATCGAGGCGTGCGGTGCCGTAGGCGCAGCGTGGCCCCTTGTCTCCGATGATCTGGATACGCAGCTCACCGCCACGGATCTTCTCGATCACCGACCGCAGACCGGGTGAGTAGGACTGCAGGAGCGCACGGAGGTGCGGGTTGTAGGCCTGGAACACATCAGTGAAGCTAACCCCTACCGACAAGAAGCCCGGCAGGACGGTGTCGGCGTCGTTGATCAGACGGACCAGCTCCTTGAGCTGGGCCGGGGTGCGCTTGAGGACGTCGCGCAGCTCGGGGTCGTACTCGCGGAGGAACTGGGCGAACTGCTTCGACGACTGCGCGAGCTGCTGCAGGGAGTCCGCGTTGTCCGTGAAGATCGGCAGCACCGTGCCGGAGTTCGTGATCAGACGGTCCGTCTCGGGCCACACCTCGTTGAGGGTGGCGAGGATCGCCGTGCCCTGGTCGAGGATCTGACCGAGGTCGGTGCCGGTGCCCTTGAGGCCCGTGCTGAGCTCGCCGAGCACGATGCGCAGCTTCTTGTCGTCGATCTGCCGCAGCACGCTGTTGACCGCGATGACGGTGGAGCTCAGGCTCTTGGGGATGTCGGTCGACTCGGCGGGAATCACGTCCCCGGAGGCCAGGAACGGCCCGTCGGTGGTCTTCGGCTGGAAGTCGACGTACTGCTCACCGACCGGCGACAGGCTGCGCACGCGCACCAGCGAGTCCTTCGGGATGTCGGTCTCGGTGGTGATCGCGATCTCGGCCACGACGCCGTCCTGCGAGGGGACGATCTTCTCGACCTTGCCGATCTTGATCCCGCGATAGGTCACCGCCGAACCCTCGAACAGCCCGCCGGTCTGGGCGAGCTCGACCTTGACCGTGACCGGCCGCGAGGTGAGCGGCTGGTCGAGGACCTCGGCGAAGATGTAGGCCGTGGCGAACACCAGGACGAGGCCGATGCCGATGAGGCTGAGGTAGAGACGGTCGCTCAGAATCTTCATCATCGGGATCCTCCTCCGAGCAGGCCGTGCAAGAGGCCGTTGAGTCCCAGCGGATCGGACGTGCTGCCCGATCCGGTCGTGCCGCCGCCACCTGTCGTGGCGCCCGACTTGGTCGGGGCGGGGGCCTTGCCCAGGCCGAGCAGCCCCAGGTCCAGCCCGAGACCTGACAGGTCCACTCCGAGCAGGTTCAGCAGCGAGGCGAGCGTGCCCTCGACCAGACCGGCAGCGCTGAGACCGTCGACGTGCAGCTCGAGCGCGATGTTCAGGTAGTCGGACGGTGCGATCTCGTTGACGGCCGCGGCTCCCTTGATCAGGGCCTGCAGCGACTGGTCGAACACCCCGTTGTTCTTGGCGAACTCCGCGAGGACGGGCTCCACCTCGGTGAGCATCGTCAGGAGCTGCGAACGCGTCGCGTTGACGGTGCTGTTGGCGGCGGCGCTGAACTTCTCGATCTCGGCGAGCAACCGGGTGAAGTCGGGGGTCTTCTCCCGCAGCACCTTCGCCGCGGGTTGGATCTCCTTGACCGCCTTGTTGATCGTGTCCTGCCGACTGACCAGGGTCGTGGACAGCCCGTTGAGGGAGTTCAGGACCTGGTCGATGCTCTGCGTCGTCGCGTTGGCCTGCGTGAGGAAGACCGATGCCCGGTCGAGCAGCGTGCGGTAGTCACCCTCGTTGCCGCTCAGCGCGGTGTTGAGCTCCTCCGTCACGGTCTGGAGCTGCTCCAGGCCACCACCGTTGATCAGGAGCGAGGCCTGGGCCAGGGCGTCCTCGACGGTCGGTGCCGTCTGGGTGTCCTTGAGCTCGAGCGTCGCGTTCTCGCCGAGCTCGGCACCCGTCGCCGGGTTGGTGACGTCGACGAAGAGCTCACCGAGCGGCGTCGTGTAGCGCAGGCGGGCCTGCGCACCGTCCCGCAGCTCGGCGTCGGTCTTGAGGGTCAAGGTGGCCTCGGCGACGAAGTCGTCCACCGTGACCTCCTTGACCTTGCCCATGTCGACGCCGTTGACCTTCACCGGAGCACCGACGGCGAGGTTGAGCGCCTCGTCGAACTGGGCCTTGACCTCGATCGTGTCACCCGAGACCCCGGTGCCCGGGATCGGGAGGTCACGCATGGTCGTACCGCAGGCGGACAGCGAGCCGACGGCAAGCGCCAACACTGCGGCCGCGCCTGCACGGGTCGACGTCGTACGCATCTTCATCATCGCCTTCACGCTCCGGGCTGCGTTCCAAGGAGGACGTCGCACAGATTTCCTGGCAACGCGCCACAGACGTCCTGCAGGACATTTCCGAGCGGCACGAGGATCAACGGGTCGATCCGCACCGGCAGGCGATCGCCCTTGATCATCGCGAGGTTCTGCAGTGCGAGGGGGAACACCCGCAACAGCTCCTCGAGGCGGTCCTGCTTGGAGAGGACCGTCTTCATCAGCTCGGTCCCCCCGTCGAGGTTGTCCACGATCGCCTGGCGGTTGTCGACGGCGAACTTGGCAACGGTGGTCACGGCCGCATCGAGGGACCGCAACGCCTGACGGAAGTTCTCACGCTCGTCGGACAGGAGGTCCGACGCCTCGGCCACCTGCTTGATGAACGTCCGGGCCGTCGACTCGTTCGTCGCAATGGTGCTGAGCAGCACGTCGAGCGACTTGAGCGTCGCCGCGATGTCCTCACGCTGCGAGGAGATGCCGCTGACTCCGTCAGCCAGGGAGTGGATCGTCTGGTTCAGGAGAGGACCACGGCCCTGCAGTGCACTCGTGCCGGCGTCGATGAATCGCTGCACTGCCTTGGTCGTCTTCTCGTTGCCGCCGATGCCGGTGGCGAACTCGTTCAGCGAGTCGAGCACCTGGTCGAAGTCGACCGGCGTCTGTGTGCGCTCGACGTCGATCGTCGCACCGTCGGCCATCTTGGCGCCCTCGCGATACACCGGCGTGAGCTCGATGTAGCGGTCGGTCGCAACCGAGCGGGCCACGACGACGGCCCCTGCGTTCGCGGGGACCGGCTGGTCAGCATCGATCTCCATCGTGACCAGGACCTTGTCGCCGGCAGGTTCGATCGACTTGATCGAGCCGACGTTGACACCCAGGACGCCGACGTCGTTGCCGACGAAGAGTCCCGCGGAATCGGTCAGGTAGGCCTTGACGGTCATCGTGTCGGAACCGCCGACCACGCCGCATCCGGAGGTGAACAGCACGGCACCCGTGGCCACCAGCGCACCCAGTGAGCGGAGAACCTTCTTCGAGCTGGTCACTGGCAGTCACCCCGCAGCTTGCAGGTCGTGTCGTCCGCCGGGATGGCGGGCGGCTTCAGGTAGAGCGGCACGAACGGGCCGCTGCCGGTCGCATTGGCGACGTACCGCAAGGCCGGGGCCATGACCTCGAGGAGGTGCGTCAAATCCTTGTCCTGACTGTTCAGCGTCCTGAGCACCGCGTTGAGGTCGGACAGCGCCGGCTTCAGCTTGCCGTCGGTCGCCTTGACGATCGCGGTCAACGCGTTGGACAGGTCCGTCGTCTCCACCAGGAGGCGGTGGATGGCCTCCCTGCGCGACGTGATCTCGGTGAAGACCAGGTTGGCCTGCTTCATCAGGCCCACGATGTCCTCGCTGCTCTCGGAGAGCTGGTCGGTCACGCTGCGGGTCGACCTCAGCAGGTCACCGACCTGGTCGGAGCGCTTCGAGATGACCTCGGAGAGGCGGGCGACGCCCTCGAGCGCCGGCCCGATCTCGTCCTGGCTGGCGCCCAGGGTGCCGGCCATGGCCGTCAACGCTTCGGCGAGGAGGTTCGCGTCGAGCTTGTCGAGCGCCTCGGTGCCCTCCTCGATGACGTCCTGGAGGTTGTAGGGAACCGAGGTGCGGTCCATCGGGATCTGCTCCCCGGCGAGGGAACCCGTGCCGTTCGGATCGACCTCGAGGTAGTGGCTGCCCAGGAGGGTGGCCACCTTGACCGTGGCGGTGGTCTGGTTGCCCAGGTCGATGTCCTTGTCGAGCACGAAGGTGACCAGCACGTGGTCCTCCTCGAGCTCGATTCCGGTGACCTTGCCGGAGTTGACGCCGTGCACCTGCACGTCCTCCCCCTTGCGAAGGCCGGCCGTGTGCTCGACCACCGCTGTGTAGGTCTTCGTGCCGAACGACGTCACGCTCAGCACGACCACGATCGCGCCGATGATGCCGAGGATGACGAGTGTGATCACGCCGACCCGAAGCGGGTCGCGCTCATTCATGGGCTTCACTTGCACACCGCCGACCAGGGTCCGTTGTTGCCGACAGGGTTGATCCCGCTGCCGTTCTGCGTCACGGCGATCGACAACGAGCACACGTAGACGTTCAGCGCGTTCTCGTACGACGTCGCGCGACCGAGGCCCTCGAAGATGTCCCCGAACGCGGGCAGTGCCTTCGCGAGGCTCCCCCGTGACTTCTCGAGCATGTCGGCCACCGTGACGAGCTGGTCGGTCGCCTTCACGAGCGGGACCTTGACCTCCTTGAGCAGGGAGCTCGTCGCGCCGACAAGCCGGCTGACGCCGTCGATCGAGGCGCCGATCGACTTGCGGTCCTGAGCCAGACCCGTCATCAGTCCCCGCAGCTCACGAACGGTCTGGGTGAGCTCGTCACCCTGGCCCGCGAGGTTGTCGAGCACCGGCTTGAGGTTGGTCATCACCGCGCCGATCACGTTGTCACGGTCAGCGAGGAAGTTGCTCAGCTCCCCGGTCTGCCGCAGGAGCTGCTCGATCGTGCCGCCCTCGCCCTGCAGCACCTTGATCAGGGAGGTCGCCAGCGTGTTGACGTCGCCGGGCTGCAGCACCTTGAACAGGGGCCGGAAACCGTTGAGGAGCTCGGTGAGGTCGAACCCGGGGTCCGTCTGCGTGATCGGCACCGTGGCGCCGTCCTTGAGCTCGGCACCACGCTTCGACCCCTGCACCATGCCGATGTAGCGCTGACCCAGGAGGTTCTGGTAGCGCATCACGAGCTTGGTGTTGTCGAGGATGGCCTGTTCCTCGACGACTTCGAGGGTCACTTCCGCGCCCTCGTCGGTGGCACCGATCTCGGTGACCTGGCCGACCCGGACGCCCGCGGCCTTGACGTCGTCGCCGACGCGGAGGCCGCTGACGTCAGAGAATTCAGCCGTGATCTCCCGGGTGTCGCCATTGACACCGTTCATCATCGTGTTGACCAGCAGGATCAGCAGCAGCCCGCTCAGGGTGCCGAAGGCCGCGAACTTGATCGCGATGGTCTTGAGCCCGGTCATCGGCCCTCCTCCATCAGTGCGCCGATGCCAGCCCGGTCCGTGCTGCCGGTCCGGTAGGTCGGGCGTTGGCCGCTGCCGTAGTACGGCGGCGGCGAGAGCCGGATCGTCCCGTCCGTCCTCACGAATCCTTCTCTCACGGTGGTCGGAACTGTCTTGCCGAGAGCGACGTTGATGGCGATCGCGTCGGTGATGCCTGCCTTGCGGTTGTCGTACACCGCGTCCAGGAGCGACGCAGCACCGTCGATGAAGCGCACCAGGTCCTTCTCGTTCTTCTGGAGGAACCCGCGCGAGGTGCGGGCCAGGGTCGTGCCACCGGCGATCAGGGCGGTCAGCGCGGCTTCCTGCGTGACGATGGTGTTCAGCGTGACCAGCACGTCGTCGGTCGCATCGAGCAGGTCCGGAGCGATCTCGTCGAGCAGCTTTGTCGTGGACGCCAGCGCGTTCAGGTCCGCACGCACCTGCGGCATCCTCGGGTTGAGGCGGTCGAGGTACGAGTTGAGCGTCCGCACGGTCTCGCCGATCTGGTTGCCCCGCCCGTCGAGCGCCTCGGCGGCCGATCCGATGGCGGACGCCAGCTCGGCCGGGCCGAGGGCCTTGACCAACCGGTCGATGTCGTCGAGCGCCTGCTGCAGCTCCAGCGTTCCCTGGCTCGCGTCGGCCTTGACGACCGAACCGGCCTTCAGCTTCCCGGACGCCTTTCCGTGGAGCACCAGGTCCACGAACGTGGTGCCGAACACCGTCGCGGGAAGGACCCGGGCCACGGAGTTGGCCGGAACGGCGTCGATGTCCGCCTCCGACATCTCAATGTCGATGGTCACCCCGCCGCCGGACTTCGCGCGATCGATGGAGGTGACCTTGCCGACGATGGCGCCGTTCATCTTGACGTCGGAGCCTGCGCGCAGCGAACCGCCGGCGTTGGCGACCTCTGCAGTGATGTGCGGCTTGGAACCGAAGGTGCCGTTGCTGCGCAACGTGATGAGCGCGCCGATGACTGCCAGCGCGACCAGCGCGATCAGCCCCCGTCGTGCGAGCTGCTGTCGAGTTTCTTCGCGAGCCATTTCTTCACCTCACCCCGAGATCCGGAAACCTGGGTCGCCGCCCCAGAACACCAGGGTCAGGACCATGTCGAGAACGACGATGGACACGATGGACGCGCGGATACCGGTACCGGTCGCCTCGCCGACAGCCTGGGGGCCACCGCCCACTCTCATGCCGTACCAGCAGTGGATGAGCGCCACGGTGAGGGCGAAGATCAGGATCTTGATGATCGAGAAGACGATGTCGCGACCCTGGACGAACGTCGAGAAGTAGTGGTCGTACTGCCCTGGCGACTGTCCGAAGAGGAACACGACCGACGCCTGCGAAGCGACGTAGCTGCCGATCAACCCGATCAGGTAGAGCGGCAGGATGGCGACCATGCACGCGATCACGCGGGTGGTCACGACGTAGCGCATCGCGCTCACCGCCATCACCTCGATCGCGTCGATCTCCTCGTGGATCTTCATGGAGCCGATCTGCGCCGTGAACCGGCAGCCGACCTGGGCGCCGAGAGCGAGCGCGGCAATCAGCGGCGCCAGCTCACGGGTGTTGACGCTGGCGGAGATGAAGCCGGTAAGCGGTGCCAGACCGACGATCTCGAGGCCGTTGAAGCCCTCGATGCCGATGGAGGTACCGGCCGCGACCGAGAGCAGGACCATCACGCCGACGGTGCCGCCACCGACGAGCAGCGCGCCGCTGCCCCAGGCGATGTCCTTGATCTGGCGAAGGACCTCCTTCGGGTACATGGCGATCGTCGAGGGAATGTTGACGAAGACCTTGCCCGCGAAGGTGACGAACGAGCCGAGCTGCGCGAGCGTCGACATCAGACCGTCGGTCAGGCCGACCAGGGCGTCGGAGAACCGCGCGCCCATGGTGCGGCCGAGCTGGACGTCAGACATCAGGCACCTCCGGGGAAGAGCATCACGTAGGCCTGGGTCAGGCCGACGTTGATCACGGCCAGCAGGATCACGCTGAGGACGACTGCCTGGTTGACCGCGTCAGCAACAGCCTTCGGACCGCCGAAGGCATGCAGGCCCTTGTGGGCAGCGACGATCGTGGCCACGAACCCGAAGATGAACGCCTTGAACTCGGCCAGCACGAGGTCGGCTGGCTGGGCCAGCCCGACGAAGGAGTCGAGGTAGGTGCCCGAGGAGATCTGGCCGGTGCCCACCACGATCGCGAACGCCGTGGTCATGGCGGTCATGGCGACGACGACCGTCAGCAGGACCGACACCAGGAGCGCAGCGAGGATGCGGGGCGCCACGAGGCGCTGGATCGGCGAGATGCCCATGACCTTGAGGGCGTCGATCTCCTCGCGGACCGTTCGCGCGCCGAGGTCGGCACAGATGGCCGACCCGACCGCGCCAGCGATCATCAATGAGGTCACCAGTGGTGCGCCCTGACGGAGCACGCCGATGCCGTTGACCGCACCGATGAAGGACTGGGCACCGATCTGGTTCGCGGCGGCGCCGATCTGCACCGAGGTGATCACACCGAACGGGATCGACACCAGGATCGTCGGCAGGAGCGAGACCCGCGTCATGAACCAGCACTGGAGCAGGAACTCACTCCACGAGAAGCGCCGGGCCACGATGTCGGCGAAGCCCCACTGGAGCGACTCGACCGACAGCTTGACCAGGTCGCCCGTCGTCTCGACACCGTCCTTGAACCGGCCCGTGAAGCTGCTCAGGACCGAACGGCCCCCTGCAACGACGGCGGCCATCAGGCTGCCGCCGTCGGGATGTCGAACGCGGAGTTCAGGCGCAGTGCGGCCACCTTGTCGCCTCGCACCTTCAGTTGTCCTCGCAGCACGCCGGTCACCGCGCTGAGGTGACCGGTCGCCAGGCGCAGGAAGTCCTGGGCCTCGCAGGTGACAGTCGCATCGCGATCGTCCCGGCCGACGGCATCAGCCGCCTCCCCCGCGAGAACAGTCGCTTGACCGTCTCTGAGTCGGAGCACGTAACGGTCCACCTCTCCGTCGGGGCGCCCGGTCAACCTGAAGCCGACCGTGATCTGGACGCCTGCTGCCTTTCGGCCGTTCACGTAGGCCGGCATCCGGTCGAAGATCTCTTCGAGGATGACCGGCCGGAAACCCGAGGCCATGACCGACCGAAGATGGTCGGTGCTGACGCCGGTGAGTGCCCGCGCCACCTGCACCGGGTCGATGTCACGGGGGTTGACGGGCTGACCCGTCAGCGGAGTGGCACCATCGACGGCGAAGAGTGCGGCGAGGGCGAGCGTGGCGTCGCTCGAGCCCTCGAGGTGGAGCGAGTCGCCGAGGTACGCGACGGCCACGTCGAGCTGGCCGGCAACCAGGCGGAGCAACTGGAGCGCGGTGCCCTGCACGACCAGGTCGCTGCTCATGGCTTCGGGAACGCGCTGCGTCGTACCGCTGTGGAAACGAACGCCGTGCCCGCCCGGAAGGCCGATGGTCTCCCACCGCAGGCTGCAGTCCATCTCGGCCAACTGCCCGGGGACCGCGAACTCGCCGATGCGACGCATCACACCCTCCACAACGGCGGACCCTCGTCCTGCGTCATGGGTCACAGCGAGCAGGTCCGCATCGGATGCAGATCGAACCGCGACGATGAGCTCGGCCGCGTCGACGTCGGTGAGGAACCGCAGGAGGTCCTTGGCGGAGGCGTGCTCGAAGGCACCCATCCTGACGACTCCCATGCCAACCCCTTGCCTTCGATCGCGGGCGAAATCCCGCCAGTCGCGGAGCATCGCGACTTCCTGTTGCTCGGTGTAACAGATATCACGCAATTTGGTCACGCGTCCTGAGGTGTTCACGTGGAGCCATCCGTGGACCGTGTCGCGGCCGCCTCAAACCAGCCGCGGAGACCAGGAAGGGGACCCGGCCACGGTGTCCGGGCCAGGCGGCAAGGTACGCGGCGAGTGCGGCGTCGTCGAACTCGGTCCCCGTCAGGGCCCAACCGACGTCCTTCGCCACGTGGTAGTCGCCGAACGACACCGCATCCGGGTCGCCGAAGGCCCGCTGGCGCACCTCGGCACTGGTCCACACGCCGATTCCGGGAAGGCTGCGCAGACGCCGCTCAGCCTCCTCGCCGGGAAGGTCCACCATTCGCTCGAGCGCTTCGGCGTGTCGGGCCGCCGTGACCACAGCGCGCGACCGGGCAGGGTCGATGTGGAGCCGCAGCCACTCCCAGGAAGGGATGGTGCGCAGGGTCGCCGCATCGGGTTGGACCATCAACCGGTGGCCGGCACCGGCCCCCGGCGCCGGAGTGCCGTGACGGCGTACCAGTGCCCGGAAGCCGGCGAAGGCCTCCTGTCCGGTGACCTTCTGCTCGATGATCGCCGGGACGACGGCCTCCAGGACCCGCCCGGTCCGCCCCAGTCGCAGGTGCGGGTGGCGGCGGCGCGCGTCCACCAGCACCGGATGTCGCGCCACGAAGCCGGTCCAGTCGTCGAGATCACCCAGCAGTGCGGGCACCTGGGCCAGCGCCCAGGTGCTGCCCTCGCCCCATGCCCGAACCTCGACTCCGCCGTCTGCACGCTGGCTCGAGATCGCCAGGCTGACCGGACCCTCGGGGGTGCGACTCGCTCGCCAGTGCCACCCGTCCACGTCCAGGAGGAGCGTGGGGTCGCCACCGCCGCGACGCTGCTGGCGAAGCAACGCGGCGACCGGGACCGGTCGTGCCGGGTGCCACACACGGACTCCGTCCGGGGAGGTCATCGCAGCACTGTAAGGCCATTCGCGAGTGCCTCGCAGGCGTTGCTGGTCGCGGGATCGGGTGCCCGACGACTACGCTCTCTCACAAAGGTACGAACCTGTTTCGCCACCACCTCACGCTCCCGGAGGGCAGTTGACCATCGACGCGACCCGCAGCCGCCGCGGCCGGCTCGACCAGGAGGCCGTGCTCCAGGCAGCGGAGGCGCTCGTCGATCGCGACGGGTACGACGCCCTCACGATGACCTCGCTCGCAGCCGAGCTCGAGGCGCGTGTCTCCTCGCTCTACAACCACGTGACCAACCTCGAGGACCTGCGGGCCCTCGTCCAGGTGCGGGCGATGCGGATGCTCGGCGAGCACGTGCGCGCTGCGGCCATGGGCCACGCCGGCGCCGACGGGCTGCGCGCCCTCAGCCACGAGCTGCGCGTCTTCGCGCGCACCCATCCGCAGCGCTACGCGGCGCTGACCCGTCCCCCGATCGACCGCGAAGGCTTCTACGCCGCCGCGCTCGAGGCGATCGAGGCGCTCGCCGTGATGGTGCGCTCGGCGGGCCTGCCCGAGGACCGCCTGATCCAGACGGGCATGGCCCTGTTCGCCGCACTGCACGGCTTCGTCTCGCTCGAGGTCGCCGGTTACTTCGGCGACCTGTCCCTCACCAGTGCCTCCGACGTGAGCCTCGACGAGGTCTACGAGCAGGTCATCCAGGGCGCCGTGTCCGCCGCGGTCCTCGAGGCCACTCACTGATCGGACGGCGCTGTGCTGCTGCTCGATCTCGTCGACGTCTCGGCCGCGGTTGCCGCGACCCGGTCCCGCAGGGACAAGACCCGCTTCCTCGCTGACCTGCTGGCCGCCGCCACCCCTGAAGAGCGCCCGCTCGTCGCGCACTACCTGAGCGGGCGCCTGCGCCAGCGTCGTACCGGACTCGGCTGGCGCAGCCTCCAGACGCTGCCCTCCCCCGCCGCCGCGGCGTCGCTGGAGGTGGGCCGGGTCGACGCGGCCTTCGCCGCGATGTCCGAGCTCGGAGGTGCGGGATCGCAGGGCGCCCGGGCCGCCCTGGTGCACGACCTGTTCGCCGCCGCGACCGCGCCCGAGCAGGACTGGCTGAGGGCCGTCGCCGTCGGCGAGGTCCGTCAGGGTGCACTGGAGGCGGTCGTCACGGACGCCATCGCCCTGGCTGCTGGCGTTCCCCTTGCCGCCGTACGACGGGCCGCCATGCTGGCCGGCGGAGCGACGTACATCGTCGACGCGGCCTTCGACGGACCCGAGGCCCTCGCGGCCGTGGGATTGAGCGTCGGCCGACCGGTGCTGCCGATGCTGGCCTCCTCGGCGCCGGACGTCGCTGCGGCCATCGAGAAGGCCGCAGCGACCGGCGCGGCGTTCGGCGTCGACGCGAAGCTCGACGGGATCCGGATCCAGGTGCATCGCGACGGTGACGACGTGCTGGTCGCGACCCGCAGCCTCGACGACATCACCAGCCGGCTGCCGGAGGTCGTCGCGATCGTCAGGGCG
Source organism: Nocardioides sp. Root682 (assembly GCF_001427795.1). Classification (GTDB taxonomy): domain Bacteria; phylum Actinomycetota; class Actinomycetes; order Propionibacteriales; family Nocardioidaceae; genus Nocardioides. The sequence goes on from NZ_LMHJ01000001.1 coordinate 130,223, forward strand.
CTGCCGGCTCGCAGCCTGGTGCTCGACGGCGAGGCGCTCACGCTGGAACACGACGGCCGCCCGCGCCCGTTCCAGGAGACGGCGTCACGGACAGCCACCCAGGGCGAGGGTGACGGCGACGGCACCGTGGTGGCGCCGTACTTCTTCGACCTGCTGCACCTCGACGGCACCGATCTCCTCGACCAGCCGGCGACCGAACGCTGGGCGGCGCTCGAACAACTCGTGCCCGAGCAACACCGGGTACGCCGGTGGGTCGGCGCCGATCCGGCTGAGGCCCAGGCCTTCGCGGCCGCTGCACTGGCCGAGGGCCACGAGGGCGTCGTCGTCAAGGCCGCCTCGGCGCCGTACGACGCCGGACGACGCGGCGCGGCCTGGATCAAGGTGAAACCGGTCCACACGCTCGACCTCGTGGTGCTCGCGGTCGAGCGCGGCTCCGGGCGGCGCAAGGGCTGGCTCTCCAACATCCACCTCGGTGCGCGCGATTCCTCGCAGCCCGGCGGCTTCGTGATGCTGGGCAAGACGTTCAAGGGAATGACCGACGAGATGCTGCGCTGGCAGACCGAGCGATTCGGCGAGCTCGCCGTCGACGACAACGGCTGGGTGGTCACCGTCCGCCCGGAGCAGGTCGTCGAGATCGCCTTCGACGGCCTGCAGCGATCGACGCGCTACCCCGGCGGTCTGGCGCTCCGCTTCGCTCGCGTCGTCCGCTATCGCGACGACAAGTCGGCCGACGAGGCCGACACGATCGACGACGTCAGGGCCTTCCTCACCTGAGTGCAGCCGGCCCGGTCAGAAGCCGGCGGACGCGCCCGACGAGGAGTAGGAGAACTTCCCGCACGCGGCGACGACCTTCTGCGCGCCGGGGACTTCGTCCTGGTTGAACGCCGGCCCTTCGCCAATGCCCTCGAGGCCCTTCGCCAGCTCTCCTGACGTGATGAAGTCGTTGGCCGCCGCCTGCGCGCTGCTGACCAGTGCACTGAACTCCGCGTTGAACTGCACACGCGCCACCTCGGCGGCGCTCAACGCTCCGGCCGCCGCGTCAACCCTGGCCGCCGTTCCGGCGGTGACGCCGGACGCCGCCATGCCACGCGCCCTCTGCATGGCGCCGGGCACGGACTTGAGGACCTTGGCCGCTGCCGCGATACCGGGCGAGGCCCTCGTCAGCTCGGCGAGCGGCGCCTTGATGCCCCGGTAGCGGTCGGACATCACCTTGTACTCCGCGTCGTCGAAGGCCTGCGACGCCGCCTTCTCCGCCGCCTTGGCCTCATCCATCGCCTTGGTGATCATGGCTTTGATGACGTTGAGGTCACGCGCGTCGTCCAGGGCTGCGATCTTGGCCTTCAACGAGACCTCGAACGCCTCCTTGGCCTTGCGCTTGGCGATCTCCACATGTCCGAGCTCGTGCTGCTTGAGCATCTCGACCTTGGCGGCGTCGTAGTCCGAGGGCAGCTCGACCAGGAACGCGAGCTCGTAGGACAGCTTGAGGACGGACAGGTCGTTTGCCATGTACACGCCGTTGAACTCCCAGTTCGGCGTCGTCCACGCCGCCACGTTGTGACCGCCCTTCTTGATGGCGATCTCGGCCGACTTGGTCATGGCGTACGTCGGTTCCACCGACCTCCCCGTGACCTGGATCGAGTCGGGCTTCTTCTTGTCCTGGTCGCGTTGGACCGTCGGTGTCCCGACGATCCGTTGGACGGCCCTGTTGCCGGCCGTCCGCTGGAGCGCGAGCATCCGCTTCGGCGTCATCGAGGGGTTCGGATCGCCGGCGGCGGCGAGCCCGGAGTGCCCGCGCAGGCCCACCTCGACGTCGGGACCGGGCGTCGCCAACACCTCCGGGACGGTCTCCGGGCCGTGGGCGCGCTCGGGTGCTGCCACCTTGCTGTCCTGTTCGACCCCCATCGGCGGAGCGTACTCCTGACCGGGGATCCGGATCCGGCGCTGAGGTGGCTCAGCGACCATCCAGGCCGACGCGAACGCCGAGTGCGATCACTCCGACGAGCCACAGTGTGGACGCCAGGAACAGGAGAAGCGCGGCGACGACAGCGCCTGCACCTTCTCCGCCCGAGCCCGCCTGAATCAGGCCTCCGGCGGCAGCGGTCACGAGGCCGCCGACGATGAAGGCCACCGGTTCGGGCGCCCCGGACGATCCCGAGGAACCGGACGCCGGGGGCGACGCGGCGGGCACCGACAACGGGCCGGTGTCGCCGGGCTTTCTCGTCCGGACCTTGGCCTTGCAGTCCGGGCAGAAGAGGGCGTAGGAGTCGGTCACCGGATGTCCGTTGTCGCACAGGAGGAGAGACACGCCGACAACATGCCACAAGGACGACACCGTCACACATGTTGCAACACCGAGTTGCACACGCCGTACACTCTGGACATGGCGACCACCGCACCCCCGAGCGACGGCCGACGCAAGGCAGCGGCTGCGCGCCGTCGGGCGCGCGAGGCGGACATCATCGCCGCGACCCGCGAGCTCTTCGACTCCAAAGGAGTTCGCGACGCGCAGATCGAGGAGATCGCGAGTGCGGTCGGAATCAACCGCGCGATCGTCTATCGACACTTCACGGGCAAGGAGGAGCTCTTCTCCCTGACCCTGGTCGGGTATCTCGACGAGCTGCGCGAGGCGATGATTGCTGCCGCAGGCGCAGCCACGACACATCCCGACCGGCTCGCCGCCATCGTCGGCGCCTTCGTTGACTACGGCGTCGCACATCCGGCGTTCGTGGACTGCGCGCAGTCGCTGATGACCCGACCCGCGGGCGAGCTCTTCGACGACCTGTCCGAGAGTGCGCTCCTACGGCTCGGCCGCGGCATGACGTCCTGCCTCACCATCTTCTCCGACGCTCTCGGCGACGGCGCGGAGTCTGGTGACTTCACCCTCACCGAGGACCCGGTCCTGCTGGCCAACACGCTCTACGCCAGCGGCCTGGGCGCCCTGCACCTGGCCCGCCTCGGCATCCTGGTCAGCGAGGTCGCACCGGGGATCCCGCGGATCAAGGAGGTCTCGGCCGCTCAGGTGCGCTCCTACATGGTGACCTCGGCGCTCGCCCTGGTCTCGTCCCATCGCGCAACGGCCTGAGGGAATCCGCGAGCACGTCGCCGACGACAGACGCAACGACCCGCCACGGATGATCCGTGGCGGGTCGTCGTGCGTAGCGGGTGTGAGCTCAGCGCTCCATGATCGCGACGACGCCCTGACCGCCGGCCGCACAGACCGAGATCAGTGCCCGGCCGCCACCGTTGGCCTTGAGCAGCTTCGCGGTGTTGGCGACGATCCGGCCGCCGGTGGCCGAGAACGGGTGGCCGGCCGCCAGCGAGGAACCCTTGACGTTGAGCTTGCTGCGGTCGATCGCACCCAGCGGCGCGTCAAGGCCGAGGCGCTCCTTGCAGAACACCGGGCTCTCCCAGGCAGCAAGGGTCGAGAGGACCTGCGAGGCGAACGCCTCGTGGATCTCGTAGAAGTCGAAGTCCTGCAGGGTCAGGCCGTTGCGCTCGAGCATCCGCGGGACGGCGTACGCCGGAGCCATCAGCAGGCCCTCGGCGCCGTTCACGAAGTCGACAGCAGCCACCTCGGAGTCGACGAAGTACGCGAGCACCTCGAGGCCGTGCTCCTTGGCCCACTCGTCCGAACCGAGCAGTACGGCGGAGGCGCCGTCGGTCAGCGGGGTCGAGTTGGCGGCCGTCATGGTCGCGGCCTCGCCCTTGCCGAAGACCGGCTTGAGGGTCGCGAGCTTCTCCAGCGAGGAGTCGCCGCGCAGGTTGTTGTCGCGTTCGAGCCCACGGAACGGCGTGATCAGGTCGTCCTGCCAGCCTTCGTCGTACGACGCCGCGAGGTTGTGGTGCGAGGTGACGGCCAGGACGTCCTGGTCCTCACGGGCGATCTGCCACTCCAGCGCCGTCAGCGCCTGGTGCTCGCCCATGGAGAGCCGGGTGCGCGGCTCGCCGTTCGACGGGACCGCGAGGCCCACGTCGCCGGGACGGATGGTGGCGAGGATCGCGAGGCGGTCCTTGGCAGTGCGCGCGTTGTTGAGCTTGATCAGCTTCTTGCGCAGCTTCTCCGAGATCGCGATCGGCGCGTCCGACGTGGTGTCGACACCGCCGCCGATGCCCGAGTCGATCTGGCCCAGCTTGATCTTGTTGGCGATGTAGTTGATCGCCTGGAGGCCGGTGCCACACGCCTGCTGGAGGTCGATGGCAGCGGTCTCGGGGGCGAGGCGGGTGCTGAGGACCGACTCGCGCACGAGGTTGAAGTCGCGGCTGTGCTTGAGCACGGCGCCGCCGGCGACCTCGCCGATACGCTCACCCTCGAGGCCGAACCTGGCGACGAGACCGTCGAGCGCGGCGGTCAGCATCTCCTGGTTGGAAGCGGTGGCGTACGCGCCATTGGACCGGGCGAAGGGAATGCGGTTACCGCCGATGACGGCAGCCCGACGAACTGTGTTGGCCATGTTTCCTATCCTCACGCGCAGGGCCCCTCAAGAGAACGATTTGAGTGGCAGATCACGAAATGTGGACTCAGAGTTACACATCTAGTTACATATGTCTCGAGCGGGCTCGGCCCGTGGACCAACCTTCCCGCATTTCCCAACCTCGCAGAAAGCAGAGGCGGCCGCCATGAGCGACAAGTACCAGGGCTTCGTGACCTCCCCGATCGGCAAGCTGCTCGTCAAGAACCTCGGTCTTCCGAACCCGACCGAGCTCGACCGCTACTCCGACGGCGACCCGCTCGTCCAGGGCACCGTTCTCGTGGGAGGCACCGGCCGGCTGGCCGAGTCGCTCCCGGGCCTGCTCGACCTGCTTGGCATCGCGTCGAAGACCACCCAGGCCGACGGGGAGAAGCTGAAGGGCCTCGTCTTCGACGCCACTGGCCTCAAGTCCGCGGCCGACCTGGTCGCGCTGCGCGACTTCTTCACCCCGGTGCTGCGCAGCCTCGAGTCGTGCTCGCGCGTGATCGTCATCGGTACGCCCCCGGAGCAGACCAAGGGCAGCGAGCGCGTCGCCCAGCGTGCTCTCGAGGGCTTCACCCGCAGCCTCGGCAAGGAGATCGGCCGCGGCGGCACGGTCCAGCTGGTCTACGTCGCCGAGGGCGAGGAGGCCGCGATCACCAGCAGCCTCGCGTTCTTCCTCTCCCCCAAGTCCGCCTACGTCTCGGCCCAGGTCGTCCGCGTCGGCGCGCACGGCAAGGCCACGACCACGAGCGTCGAGGACTGGGCCAAGCCGCTGGCCGGCAAGATCGCCCTGGTCACCGGCGCGAGCCGCGGCATCGGCGAGTCCATCGCCCGCGTGCTGCACCGTGATGGCGCGACCATCGTCGGCGTGGACGTGCCGCAGGCGGCCAGCGAGCTGCAGAGCCTGATGAACGAGCTGGACGGCGACTGGCTGACCATCGACATCACGGCCAAGGACGCGCCGCAGCGCATCGCGCACCACCTCAAGGAGAAGCACGGCGGCGTCGACGTCGTCGTCCACAACGCCGGCATCACCCGCGACCGCAAGCTCGCGAACATGTCGCCCAACGAGAAGGGCGACCGCTGGACCTCGGTCATCGGCGTCAACCTGACCGCTCCCGAGCTGATCACCCGTGAGCTGCTCGACCAGAAGATCATCAACAAGGGCGGCTCCATCATCGGCGTCGCCTCGATCGCCGGCATCGCGGGCAACGTGGGCCAGACCAACTACGCGGCCTCGAAGGCCGGAGTCATCGGTCTCGTCGACAGCCTCGCCGACGAGCTCAAGGACGGCATCACCGTCAACGCGGTCGCCCCGGGCTTCATCATCACGGCGATGACCGCCGCCGTCCCGTTCGCGACCCGCGAGGTCGGACAGCGCCTCAACGCCATGTCGCAGGGCGGCCTGCCCGTCGACGTCGCCGAGACCATCGCGTGGTACGCCAACCCCGCCTCGTCCGCCGTCAACGGCAACGTGGTCCGCGTCTGCGGCCAGATGATGCTGGGTGCCTGACCATGCCTGACTTCGCTCTGCCCGTGATGCTCAAGGCCGCACTGCCTGCGGTCCCCGGCGTGAACCAGCTGCCGGGCGTCAAGAAGACCGCGACCGACCTGCCCGACGTCACCCTCGAGCGCAACGACGTCCTGGTCGAGCGCGCGGCGGTGGATCGGTACGCCTCGGTGTGCGGCTTCCCGGTGCGCGACGTCGCCCCGGTCCCGTACCTGCACATGCTGGCGTTCCCGCTGCACATGCAGCTGATGACCGATGCGAAGTTCCCGTTCCCGGCCATCGGCTCGGTGCACCTGGAGAACTCCATCACCCAGCACCGGCCGGTCGCGATCGGCGAGACCGTGTCGCTCTCGCTCGTCGCCGCCAACCTGCGGGCCAGCACCAAGGGCCGTGCGTGGGACATGAACGTCACTGGCGTCGTCGGTGACGAGGTCGTGTGGGAGTCGACGTCGACGTACCTGCGCATCGGCAAGGGCGACAAGGAGAACGGCGACGCGGGCCTGCAGCTGCAGAGCATCTACGCCAAGGGCCCGGTGTGGAGCGTTCCCGACAACATGGGACGCGTCTACGGCGCCGTGTCCGGTGACCGGAACCCGATCCACCTCTACCCGCTGACCGCGAAGGCGCTGGGCTTCCCCCGGCACATCGCACACGGCATGTGGAGCAAGGCCCGCTGCATCGCCGCGCTGGAGAACCGGCTGCCCGACGCGGTCAACGTGTCGGTCGCGTTCAAGAAGCCGATCTTCCTTCCGGGGAAGGTCCAGTTCGGTGCCGAGCGCAACGAGTCCGGCTACGACTTCACGCTGGTGAACCCGAAGTCGGGCGCACCGCACCTGCTGGGTCGTACGACGGCGCTGTGACGCCCCGTCCGCGCCGCGTCAGCGGTGCGGACGGATCAGCCCCTCCTGCGCCACCGTGGCGACGAGGGTTCCGTCCTGGGTGAAGATCCTGCCCAGGGCGAGCCCTCGTCCGCCGCTGGCCGACGGGGACTGCTGGTCGTAGAGCCACCACTCGTCGGCCCGGAACGGCCGGTGGAACCAGATCGTGTGGTCCAGTGAGGCCATCTGCACCTTGTCGGGTCCGTTGTCGGGGTGCGCCGCCAGGGTCGCCCCCAGCAGGGACACGTCGCTGGCGTAGGTGAACGTCGCCAGGTGTTCGATCGGATCGTCAGTCAGTCGACCGTCGACCCGGATCCACACCTGGGTCCGGGACGGATGCATCGGGTCGGGGTCCAGGCCGTACGCGGAGTTGCCGAGCCAGCGGACGTCGAGCGCTGCCCACTCCGTGCTGAGGCCGTCGTCGTTGCCGCGTTCCTTCATCAGGTCCATGAGGTTCAGGCCCTCGTCGGGACCCTTCACCTCCGGCATGACGTCCTGGTGCTCCAGCCCGTCCTCGAGCTTCTGGAAGCTGAGCGACTGGTAGTAGATCGGCCGGCCGTGCTGGCGGGCGAGCACGCGCCGGGTGGCGAACGACTTGCCGTCGCGGATCCGCTCGACGTCGTAGATGATCGGGACGTTGTAGTCGCCGGCCAGCAGGAAGTACGAGTGCAGCGAGTGCACGTGGAAGCCCTCAGGCACCGTGCGGGAGGCCGCGATCAGCGCCTGCGCAGCCACCTGGCCGCCGTACACGCGCTGACGGATCGTCTCGGGCTGGGTCCCACGGAACAGGTCGGTGTCGAGCTGCTCCAGATCCAGCAGGGCCACCAGCTTGCGGGTCGCCTCACCCATCGTGCGCTCGGTCACGCCTGTCCTCCGGTCTCGTCGGGTCGTTCGAGTCCCGCCAGGAACTGCTCGAACTGCTGACCTATCTCTTCGCCGGTCGGCAACGGCTCGTCGCTCGCGAGCAGGCTGCTGCCCTCGTCCTCGGCGCGGGCGAACGTGTCGTACTGCTGCTCGAGGGCGGAGACGACCTCCTGGACCTCGGCATTCGCCGACAGGTAGCGCCCGATCTCCTCCTCACGCTCGTCGGCGAGCTCGCGCAGCGCCGTGAGGTCGATGGTCAGGCGGGCGGCCAGCTCGACCTGCTCCAGCAGGGCGATCGACGCGGGTGGGTACTCCAGCTGGGCGAGGTAGTGCGGCACGTGGGCGACGAAGCCCTGCGCGTCGCGGCTCCACTCGCCGAGACGGACCTCCAGCAACGCCTGGGCGCTGCTCGGCACCCGGAGCTCGCCGCGCCAGGGGCTGGTGCCCTTGAGCAGGTCGGGGTTGTTGGCGTGGTGGGTGATCGCGATCGGACGCGTGTGCGGCACCGCCATCGGGACCGACCCGATCGACACCACCAGGGCGACGTCGAACCGTTCGACGACCTCCAGCACGGCGCGACAGAACGCCTCCCAGCGGATGTCCGGCTCCGAGCCGTGCAGCAGGAGGTACGGCGACCCGCCCGTGTCGTGCAGCAGGCGCACCACCAGGCGCGGCGCTTCGTAGCCCTCGTAGTGGTCGCGCGCGAAGGTCATCGGGGGGCGGCGGGCGCGGTAGTCATGCAGCTGGTCGACGTCGAAGGTCGCGACCACCACTCCCCCGCCCTCCGGCGAGGCCGCACCCGTGCGGACCAGGTGTCGGCAGGCCAGGGCGCCGGCGCTGCCGGCGTCGAGGAAGCCCTCGAGCGCGACCAGCAGGGGCAGGTCGCTCACACCCTCGAGCTCAGGCACCTCGTCGACGATGTGCACCACGCGCGGAGACGGGCCGGTGGGCTGCGCAGGAGTGGTCACGAGACCAGCCTAGTGGCGGGGAATCAGGGTCAGCGGTCGTAGGTCGTGGTCATCAACGCCACACCCCGCTGGGTGAGCTGGCTGGACGTGATGCCCAACACACCCTGGAGAGCTTCGGCCTGGTTCGCACCGTCCTCGAGACGGTCGAGAAGGAGCAGCAGCAGGTCCTCGCCGTACGCGCTGGCGATGTACTCACAGACCCACCACGAGACGGCGTACCACCCCTCGGCGTCGGGCCCCGCGAACTCAGCTTCCCCCGGGAGGTCGACCGCGCCCGCGCCGACGGACAGCGCACTCGCGGGCAGGCGGCGCTTCGCCGGCGGCAGCGGGCGGACGGAGACGTACTCGGCCAGGCCCTCGTTCAGCCACAGGGGCGCTCCGCGGCCGCGAGCACCGAGCAGGGCGTGCGTGAGCTCGTGCCGGACGAGGCGCCCGATGACCTGGGGCGTCTCGTCGAGGACTCGCGGATTGATGAACGTCCGGTACGACGCCACGCCCTTCGCCGGCGTCCGGGCGTCGATCGGCACCGCGATGGTCAGCCCGTCGGCCCGGTCCGGGTCGCCGACCGTCTGGTTCGCCAGCCCGCGCAGGAAGGTCGGGTCCTGGACGGAGTAGACGACGACCCCGTCCGGTCCGCTGGTGTTGTCGTCGCCGATGACGGCACGCACGTCGTCACGGCCACTGCTCACCGCGTCCAGCACGTCCCTGGCCGAGTCCTCGGTGTGGTCGTCGAACACGCCCAGGACGCCCACGCGCTCCTCGACCCGCACCGCACCCAGGTCCCACGGCTGGACGTTGCCCGGATGGTCGGCCTCCCACTGGTAGTCGGAGGTCGAGGAGATCAGCATCTGCTGGCCGTCCTCGGACGGCGTGAACAGGAACCGGTCGCGCGTCCGCACCGGCGCGGCGTCGTACCCCTGCAGCTGCAGGGCGAGCACCACCTCGGCCCAGTAGTCCTCGGTCCCCTCGACCAGGGTGATCGTGTCGGTCAGCACCCGGTAGCGCAGCAGCTCGATCGGCAGCTGCTCGAGGTTGTCGTAGTAGACCTGCTGGTCGGCGACCAGGCCGGTGTCGGCGTGGTCGAGGGTGCCCCGGAACCGTGCGATGTCGTCACGCTGGAGGGCTGCGGCGCGGGCGTTGACCGTGCTCTGCATGAGCTGGCCGACGTCGGCGAAGGCGTCTCCGGTGTACGTCGGCGGGGGCAGGTCGTCCGAGCAGGCGGTGAGGGAGAGCAGGCCCACGCAGGTCAGGAACAGCAGCGACCGCAGGGCGTCGCGCACCGGACCCCGGCGACGCGACGGACTGCGGTCGGGGTCAGCGCTTCCCGTCCACATCGAGCAGCGTCCGACCCTCCACCGCCGGCTCGGCAGTGATGTCGTGCAGCACGTCGAGCGCAATGGTGGAGGCGGTGAGACCGATCCGTTCGAGGATCGCGGCCCGCTTCGCGTGGGTGAGGAACTCCTGCGGGATGCCGTGCAGGCGCACCGGGGTCCGAACGCCGGCGTCATTGAGGGTCTGCAGCAGCACCGAGCCGACACCGCCGACCCGGCCGTTGTCCTCGATGGTCACGACGCGCCGGTGGTTGCGCGCCAGGTCGATCAGGGCGGGATCGACGGGCTTGACCCAGCGCGGATCGACGACGGTCACGCCGATCCCCTGCGCCATCAGGCGCGCGGCGACGTCGACAGCGAGCGTGGCCATCGAGCCGACCGAGACGATCAGCACGTCGCGAGCGCCTTCGCGGACCAGGACGTCACAGCCACCGGCCTTGCCGACGGCCGCGATGTCGTCGGGCGGCGGCCCCTTCGGGAACCGGACGACCGTCGGTGCGTCGGCGACCTCGACGGCCTCGTCGAGCAGCTCACGCATCCGGGTGACGTCGCGCGGTGCAGCCAGCCGGAGGCCCGGCACCACCTGCAGGATCGACATGTCCCACATGCCGTTGTGGCTCGCACCGTCGTCACCGGTCACACCGGAGCGGTCGAGCACGAACGTGACGCCGCACTTGTGCAGCGCCACGTCCATCAGGACCTGGTCGAACGCGCGGTTGAGGAAGGTCGCGTAGACCGCGAACACCGGGTGCAGGCCGCCCATGGCGAGTCCAGCGGCCGAGGTCGCGGCGTGCTGCTCGGCGATGCCGACGTCGAAGAACCGGTCCGGGAACCGGGTCTGGAACTGGTCGAGGCCGACCGGGTGCGTCATCGCGGCGGTGATGGCCACGACGTCGGGACGACGCTCGCCGATCCCGACGATGTGGTCGGCGAAGTGGTCGGTCCAGATCCGGCCCTTGGGCTTCTCGATGCCGGTCTGCACGTCGAACGGGCCGGGCGCATGGAACTGGTCGGCCTCGTGCCGCTCCGCCGGGTCGTAGCCGAAGCCCTTGCGGGTGATGGCGTGCACGATGACAGGCCCACCGAAGCGCTTGGCCTGGCTCAGCGCCTGCTCCATGGCGCCGCGGTCGTGGCCGTCGACGGGGCCGACGTACTTCAGGCCGAGGTCCTCGAACAGGCCCTGCGGAGCCAGCGCGTCCTTGAGGCCCTTCTTGACCGCGTGCAGGGCGTCGTACGCCGCCGGACCGACGCCGGGCACGGCGTTGAGGCGGCGCCGGGCGACGTCGAGGACCTGCTCGTAGCGGGGGTTGGTGCGCAGGCTGGTCAGCGCGGTGGCCAGGCCACCGATGGTCGGCGTGTAGGAACGGCCGTTGTCGTTGACCACGATCACCAGGCGGCTGCCGTGCTGGATGGCGATGTTGTTGAGCGCCTCCCAGGCCATGCCCCCCGTGAGGGCGCCGTCGCCGATCACGGCGACGACGTGGCGGTCCTCGCCACGGATGGCGTAGGCCTTGGCGAGGCCGTCGGCGTAGCTGAGCGCGGTCGACGCGTGGGAGTTCTCCACCAGGTCGTGCTCTGACTCCTCCTGGCTGGGGTAACCGCTGAGACCGCCCTCGCGTCGCAGGGTGTCGAACGTCGCGGCGCGGCCGGTCACGAGCTTGTGCACGTAGGACTGGTGACCGGTGTCGAAGACGACCTTGTCGCGCGGCGAGTCGAAGACGCGGTGGATCGCGAGGGTGAGCTCGACGACGCCGAGATTGGGGCCGAGGTGTCCCGTGTTGGTCGCGACCGTCCGGATGAGGAGGTCGCGGATCTCGGCGGCCAACTGGGTCAGCTCGTCCTCGGAGAGGGTCCGCAGGTCACGCGGGCCGGAGATCTTGTCGAGGACAGCCATGGTGGGAAGTCTAGGCCGTGGTGGTTGTGATTGCGGAAAGGTCGACGCACGCCACGGCGGCCTCGTGCAGGCTGCCCATCCACAACATTCCCTCGTGCTCCCGCACCCCCGTCACCATGTGGTACGACGCCCCGTGGTCGCCCGGACGAAGGTTCACGTCGTGCACGAGACGGCCTCCGTCGTCGTACGCGACGACCCGAACGGTCTGCTTGGGCTTGGGTTGCAGCGCATCAGGCAGCAGGGTGACGAGCTTGCGCAGCCGCATCGGGCTGCGCTGGACGCGCTCGACGAGCGGGTCGACCGGGCTGGCGATCGTGATCCAGATCAGACCGTCGGAGCCGCGCGCGATGTTGTCGGGGTAGCCGGGCAGGTCGCTGCAGAGCAGGTCCTGCTTGCCCTTGTCGGGGCCGCTGATCCAGAACCGGACCACGGTGCGCGCGCCCGTCTCGGCGACGCACACGAAGTCCTCGGCGGCCGAGAGCGCGACGCCGTTGGCGAAGGCGAGACCGGTGACGGCGGTGGTGATCGTGCCGTCCGGGTCGCGCCGGAGCAGCCGGCCGGTACGGGTGTTGCGGACGAAGTCGTGCTTCCACTGGTGGATGCCGAACTGTGTGGACGAGTCGGACCACCACAGGGTGCCGTCGGACGCGATGGCCGCGTTGTTGCAGAACTTCATCGGTACGCCGTCGACGTCGGCCGTGATCGGTTCGATCTCACCCGACGCGGGGTCGACCCACAGCAGCCCGCGGTTCGCGTCGCACACCAGCAGACGCCCGTCAGGCGACCACTCCAGTCCCAGCGGACGTCCGCCGGTGTTGGCCACGCGGTCGATCCGCGCACCGTCCGGGGAGATCCGGAAGATCGCACCGTCCTCGGTGCCGGTGAAGACACAGCCGGCGTCCGGCCCCGAGGTGGCGACGACGACGTCCTCGGCTCCGGGGCCGGGGACAGGGACGACGGTGAAGGCGGGACCGGTCAAGGGAGCAGCTCCTGGTAGAAGTTCGAGTTGAAGAAGTCGGGCAGGACCTGGGCCGCACTCGCGCCGAGCGGCAGGTGCGGGATCCGGTCGGGATCGACGAAGACGATCTGCCGGCCCTCGCCGACGGTGATGTCCGCATCGGTCGCGTGGGTCAGGGCGACGTAGACCCGAACGATGTCCTCGGTGCCGTAGCCCTCGTGGAACACCGTTGTCTCCCGCCACAGCGTCAGTTCGGGCTCGGCCATGCGGATGCCGGTCTCCTCCTCGAGCTCACGGTAGGCCGCCTTGTCGGGGTGCTCCCCCTCGTCGACGTGGCCGCCCACGAAGCCCCACCGTTCCGGGTCGATCACCGGGTGTTCGTCGCGCTCCTGCAGCAGGATCCAGCCACGGGAGTCGACCAGGATGATCGAAGCGAACTGGTGCACGCGCGCCACCGTATCGGGTCAGTTCAGGGCACCAGCACGTAGAACCTCATGAAGTCGTGCTCGATCGGAGCGGTCCGGACCTCCGAGAAGCCCGCAGCCTCGGCGTACGCGCGCATCGTCGAGGGCCGGAACATCGCACCGGTGCCTGCCGAGCCGGGTTCGGCGAGGCCGACGGGCAGGCAGTGGAGGACGCTGCACGCACCGAGGAGCCGCTCGAGGGGTGACCCGTCGGGAGCGAACTCCTCCTCGGCACGCTCGTCCATGACCACCACACGACCGTCGGGTCGCAGCGCGCGCCGTACGGCGGTCAGGGCCTCGATCGGGTGGGCCATGTCGTGCAGGCTCTCGAAGAAGAACGCGACGTCGTAGGCACTGGTGCCGTGGTCTGCATCGGACGCCGCCACCTCGAACCTCGCCCTGTCGGCGAGACCTGCGTCGACCGCGTTCGCGCGGGCATCCATCACCGATGCCTCGTCCAGGTCGACGCCGACGGCGGACAACCCGGCACGCGCCCCGGCGAGTGCGATCGTGGACCACCCGACGCCGCACCCGACATCGAGCGCCCGGGCGCCGTCCCGGCTGAGCAGGGCGTCGACCTCGGGCAGTGCGGGGAGCCAGTCCTGGACCAGCCGTTCGTCGTAGTCCCCCTTGTTGAACAGGCCCTGTCCTTCGCGGACGTCGTCGCCGTAGGCGCCGAACGACATGCCGGTTCCCGCTCGCCACGCCTCCAGCACGTGGGGCAGCGCCGCCCCGCAGCCCCCGGACAACAGCGCGAGCGACCCCCCGGAGAACGGACTGCTCGCATCGGCCAGGACGAGTCGCTGGGGAGCCGACAGCCCGAATGTCCGGGCGTCGGGGTCGGTGGCCGGCTCCACGACCGAGACCAGCCCGGCGATGGCCTGTTGTTCGAGCCACTCCCGGACGTACCGTTCCAGGACACCCGAGCGCTGGGCCACCTCGGCGGCGGTCCCAGGCGCGGCGAGGGCGTCGTACAGGCCGAGCCGGGTGCCCAGCCAGATCGTCGCCATCTCCAGCGTGGCGATCGTGTGCCCGAAGAGGCGCTCGACGAGCTCGCCGGCCTGCTCGGCCACCGCGGCGTCCAGCTCACCGACCTCGGCGGCAGCGTCGACGGCGGTCATGACGCGGAGCCGGCGGTGATGGCACCCGTGATGGCCGCTTCGGCGGCCTCGTCCCAGGATCCGGCGCAGGTGCAGAGGATCCGGCTGATCCGGCCGTCGGTGACCGTGACGAGCGCCGTGCCCACGGAGAGGTACGACGGCGCGCCGGTCGTGCGCCAGGCGTACTCGAGCGCGAAGCCGGTCGGCGTGGGCTGGACGTCCCAGGTCTCGACGGTCCGCCCCGCAGCGTCCTCGGCCAGCAGTGCCGTGACGGCGTCCGGACCCGTCACGCGGACCAGGGCCTGCGGGAACATGCCCTCGAAGAGGACGTCGTCGGTGTACGTCGAGGAGGTGAGCGCGGACTGCTCGACGTCGTGACGGAACGCGTCGGCCAGCTCGGATCGAGCGTCGTGCGCGGTGACGAGATCGAGGTCGATGTAGGTGACGTCCCCGGTGACGAGGGCCGCGAAGCGCGCGGCGATCGCGTCGGTCTCGGGCAGGGCCGAGTTGACCATCGCCGACTCGTAGGAGGTGAACTCGTTGACAGCGACGTAGTGCGTCGGGTCGTTGCGGTCGACGTACACACGATCGCTGAGGAGCGTACGGCGGCCGGCGGTGTCGCGGCGCCACTGGTCGCCGAGCTCGCTGATCTCGGCGATGTGGTCGGTGTGCAGGTCCTCGATCTGGATGAAGCTCATGGCGGACTCCTGAGGGTGTCGGGGTGGAGAGTGCTGTCACCCCGGAGGCGAGAGGTTCCGCCTCACACCGGAAGGCCACCTCACGGCGACCTTCCTCACAGGAGCCAGGTGACCGGCCGCTCGGGTTCGTACCGACAGAAGGTGCCGGTCTGCACGGCGTGGCGCAGGTGCGTCCCGATGGCCGGGTCGGCGGCCTCGAGTCGCCGGATCGCGTCACGGATCCGCCACGTCACGGCGCTGCGGGCGCGCTCGGCGGTGGCGCCGGTGCGGCGGGCACGACCGCCGAGGCCGTAGGCCGCGCTGAGCTCGGCCAGCAGGAACGAGCGCTCCTCCTCGGCATTCGCGCGACGTTGGTCGTCGCCCGCCAGTGCCGCGCGGTCGAGCTCCTCGTCGAGGACGTCCAGTCGTTGCTTGTAGGCGGCGCGCGCCTGTTCGTCGAGGGCCGGACCGGTGTCGCCCTCGATCACGGCCGCGCCCGGCGCACCCGCGAGGTCCAGCGCATGCACCTCGACGCCGGGCCGGCCGAGCAGCACTGCGAGGTCCGCCATCCCCTTGACGTGCCGGACCACTGCGCTCGCCCCTGCGTACGACACCCGCCACACCTCGCCGTCGCGAAGGAAGGATCCTGTCTCGCCCGCGAAGTGGGTGGAGGGCTCCGGTTCCGCCGATGCCCGCGGAGCAATGGACCTGCGGCGCTGCGCTGCTTCGTCGGCCCGGCGCCCGAGCCCCAGCGCGCGGTAGCCGGACTCGGCCTCGCTCAACAGCCGCTCGGCCGTCTCGTCGTCACCGGGCGCCGCCCGCCGCAGGCAGACCTCGGCTCGGTGTCGGCGCAGGTGGACCCCGCTCAGGACCGCCCCTGCCGCGGCCGCGAGCTCCTCGGCGCGGGCGAAGTGGTCGTCAGCCGCGGAGAGGTCACCCATCAGGATGGAGAGGAGCCCGAGGAACCGGTCCACCGGACCGATCGCCCCGGCAGCGATGCCGTCGACGGCGAAGCGTCCGGCCCAGGGGGCCAGTGCCCGATGGAGCACCGTCGCCGCGGGCGCCGGGTCCTGGGCGTCCCAGGCGGCGAGGGCCACCATGGACAGGTTCGAGACGAGCTCGGCGTCATCGCTCAGGCCGGCCACGACCGCGGCGATGCCGGGCAGCGCCGCGGCCCGTACCTCGGGTGGCTGTCCGAGGAACAACGACATGACCTGCGTGCCGTCGGGTGCCGTTTCAGCGAAGGTGTCGACCAGGTCGGCGAACTCGTCGAGGATGTCCTCGGTCCTTCCCTCCTCGATGGCGATCCAGCAGCGCTGCACCGCAGCCAGGATCGCCGCGTTGTGGCTCCCCGCCCGACGCCCCAGCTGCTCCGCCTCGGCGGCGCAGCTGCGCATCGACTCCACGTCCCCGTCGAGGTGGGCGAGGAATCCTCTGAAGAGCGGGACGTACCAGCCGTAGAGGGGCTGGCGGAGCAGAGCTGCGGCGGCCTCGAACGCCGCCATGTCCGCGCGTGCCGCCGTACCGCTGCCCTGCTCGAGCAGGGCGACGATCCGGAGCCGGAGCCCGAGCAGCTCCAGCCCGAGGTCGCCGACCTGTCGCGCACAGGTGATCACCTCGCCGGCGTCGGACTCCCGTCGTTCCGCGTTGGCCGGCCCGGCCATCGTGTCGCAGCGCGCCGCCAGTGCGTGGGCGATGGCACGTGGATCTCCCAGGCGGCGGGCCAGGACGACGGCTTCCTCAGCCAGCGCCGATCGGCGTACCGGGTCGCCAGCGAACGACATCGCGACCGAGAGCCGGGCCATGACGTCGGCACGGGCGATGACGTCCTTGCCGTCGAGCAGCACCAGCGCTTCCTCGAGAAGGTCCATCTGGGTCCGGTCCCACAGCCGCACCTCGAATCCGGACAACCCGGCCGCGAACCCGAGCGCGGCCTCCGCCATGCCGGCACCGTCAGCGCGGGCGCGGGCAAGACCAGCAGCCTCCAGGAAGTCCTCCCGCGCCGCCTCGAGGTTGTCGAACCCGAGGACCGCCGCGCCGCGCTCCAGCAGCACCTGACGGCGCACCTCACTTCCTTTCTCGCTGGCGCCGAGAGCGGCCGTGAGGTGCTCAGCCGCCTCCTCGTAGGCGTGGACCGCCAGCGCGGCAGCCGCGGCGCGACGGCTCATCGCCACGGCGGCTGCGGGATCGGACAACGGGAGCGCCCGATGCAGGTGCTCGGCCACCTCGGCCGCAGCGCTCGGGTCGACCTCCACCCGTTGCGCGACCAACGTGGCGGCGGCAAGGTGGAGCTCCCGGACCCGGCTGCCCGGAACGGACGCGACGACGGCCGCCCGGATGAGCGGATGGGTCAGCTCGACGCGACCGGGTACGTCGCGCGCGAGTCCGGCGGCGACCGCCTCGTCGAGCAGCACCGCCACCGCGGCCGCCGGCTGCGCGGTCATCTGCGCCACCGTCTCGACCGAGCTCGCCGTACCCGCGATGGCCCCCGCCACCAGCAGCTCGTGGCATGCCTGCGACACGCGCCCGAGACGTCGCCTGATGATCGCGGTCGCCGACTCGGGCACCGCCGAACCGATGACGTCTGTTCCCCTGTCGGCAGCCAGCCTCGCCAGCTCACCGACGAAGAGCGGGTTGCCTCCCGTGCGTTCGTGCAGCAACCGGGCATCCACGTCGCTGAGCTCACCCCCGGTCTCCGCCGCGACCAGCTGGCCGACAGCCGTCGGGTCCAGCCCGTGCAGCACCACCCGGTCGGAACGAGAAGCCAGCTCGTCCGCGAGGCCGGCCACGGTCTCGTCCATCACCGACTCGTGGTCCCGCCAGGCCGCGACGACGAGGACAGGTCTCCTGGCCAGCGAGCGTTCCACGAAGCGAAGCAGCCGCAGCGACCCGGCGTCGGTCCAGTGCAGGTCGTCCAGCACCACCAGCAACGGGCCTTCGCCGGACAGCGTCTCGAGCACCCCGGCGAAGGAGTCGAACAGCGCGAACCGGTTCATGCCGGGCGCAGTGGAGTCCGCGCCACGGTCCGCGGGAGACCCCGGCAGCAGGGCCAGCGCTTCCTGCGACCGCTGACCCCACACCTGCACCAGGGCGGCGGGCTCTGCGCCGGCCGCCGCGTCGCGCAGGACCTGCGCCCAGAGCCAGAGCGGTGGCGTTCCGGGGTCGTCCCAGGCCGCGCCATGGAGCACCCGGAACCCGCGTGCGACAGCGAGCCGGCACGCCTCGCTGAGGAGGGTGGTCTTGCCGATCCCCGCTTCGCCGCTGACCCACACCAGGCCGCCCGCGCCCTGTGCGGCCCGGGCGAGCCTCTCCGAGAGGCGCGCACACACGGCGTCACGGCCCAGGAGCAGCGGCTCCGCCGCGGTCGCCATGGCAGCAGGCTACTCAGGACCGCGCCGTGAGGCACCCGTTCCCGAACGGGATCCTCTGCTTCAGGCCGCTGTGCCGCCGATGCCCGCGAGGTCGTCGGGGTCCACACCGCCGTGGCACGAGGCGAACGGCTCGGGCGCGGTGTCGCCGGCGGCGTACTTCATGACGAAGAGGCGGATCCGGGGATCCTCCGGTCCGATGAGGTCGAGCTGGCGCCCCCACACCGTGATCACGACCGGCGCCTCCTGGCCGGGGTACGGCGACAGGATCCCGTTGTCGGGCAGCTCGTCGCGCAGGCGCTGGACGCCGTCCGCGTCGACCCGGTCCGGTCGATAGGTGATCCACGTGGTGCCGTGCTCGAGGTCGTGCACGACGTTGACCTCGGGCACCGGTTCGTCGTACACGCCGCACTCGAGCCAGTACGGCGCGTGGTCGCCGCCGACCGACGGCGACTGCGGATACTCGATCGATTCCCCCGGCGCCAGGTGCTGGTTGGTCAGGCCATCGAACTCCTGCACGGCCGCCAGGTTGCTCGTGTCGACCCTGGCACCCGTGGGGTCGTCATCGCGACCAGCCGACGAATCGGCGTCGTCCCGGGTGAGCAGGACCGGAACCAGCACAGCCACCGCCAGCAGTACCACTGCCGCCACCACAGCGATCACGACGGGCAGCACCCGTGACCTGCGGGGCGGCGGCCCGAACGCCGGCGGCCCGAACGGCGGCGGCCCGTAGGCGGACTGGTGCGGTGCCGGTGGCCAGCTCGGTGGGGGTGCGTACGGCGGCGGCGCGGGCTGGGTGGGCGGCGTCCAGCCCGGCGGCCCACCCGGTGGCGGCTGGGTCACTGCTCGAGCGCTCTCTCGACCCGCTCCACCTTGGCGGTCAGCTCACCGGTGAAGCCGGGCCGGATGTCGGCCTTGAGGACCAGTCCGACCCGCGGGGAGACGGCGGCCACGACGTCGACGGCCTTCTTCACGACGGCCATCACCTCGTCCCACTCACCCTCGATGTTCGTGAACATCGCGTTCGTCTCGTTGGGCAGCCCGGACTCCCGGACCACGCGGACAGCGGCGGCGACGGCCTCGGAGACGCTGCCGGTGTCATCGGCGGTCGTGGGACTGATGCTGAAGGCGACGAGCATGCGCCAACGGTATCCAGCACGTCCCCGAACGCCGACGGCCCGCCCCTCACGAGGAGGAGCGGGCCGGGGTCTCGAGACGGTTGCTGCGCAACCTCCTCGACCAGCGTGAAGACGGTTGCTGCGCAACCTCCTCGACCAGCGAGAAGGTCAGGCCTTCAGCAGGTTGCGCAGGACGTACTGCATGATCCCGCCGTTGCGGTAGTAGTTCGCCTCACCGGGGGTGTCGATGCGGACGACCGCGTCGAACTCCACACCGGTGTCGGTGCTGACCTTGACGGTGCGCGGCGTGGTGCCCTCGTTGAGCTCGGTGATGCCTTCGAAGGCGAAGGTCTCCTCGCCCGTGAGGCCCAGCGACGCGGCACTCTGGCCCGCCGGGAACTGCAGCGGGATGACGCCCATGCCGATCAGGTTCGAGCGGTGGATCCGCTCGTACGACTCGGCGATGACGGCCTTGACGCCCAGCAGCGAGGTGCCCTTGGCCGCCCAGTCACGCGACGAACCCGAGCCGTACTCCTTGCCGGCCAGCACCACGAGCGGGATGCCCGCAGCCTGGTAGTTCACCGACGCGTCGTAGATCGTCGTGACCGGGCCGTCGGCGACGGTGAAGTCGCGGGTGAAGCCACCCTCGGTGCCGGGCGCGATCTGGTTGCGCAGGCGGATGTTGGCGAACGTGCCGCGGATCATGACCTCGTGGTTGCCACGGCGCGAGCCGTAGGAGTTGAAGTCGCGCTGCTCGACGCCGTTCTCGGCAAGGTACGAACCCGCCGGGCTGTCCTTCTTGATGGCGCCGGCCGGGCTGATGTGGTCGGTCGTGACCGAGTCGGCGAGCTTGAGCAGCACGCGGGCACCGGAGATGTCGGTGACCGGCGTCGGCACGTCGGGCATGCCGTCGAAGTACGGCGCCTTGCGCACGTACGTCGAGTTCGGGTCCCAGTCGAAGATGTTGCCCTCGGGCGTGGGCAGCGAGCGCCACCGCTCGTCACCGGCGAACACGTCGGCGTACGAGTCGTCGAACATCTCGGTGTTGATCGCACTGGCGATGGTCTCCTCGACCTCGGCCGGCGACGGCCAGATGTCCCTGAGGTAGACCGGGTTGCCGTCGGTGTCGGTGCCGAGCGCGTCGTTGAACAGGTCGACGTCCATCGACCCGGCCAGTGCGTACGCGACCACCAGCGGCGGCGACGCCAGGTAGTTCATCTTGATGTCGGGGCTGATCCGGCCCTCGAAGTTCCGGTTGCCCGAGAGCACCGAGACCACGGCGAGGTCGTTGTCGTTGATCGCCTGCGACACCTCGGGGATGAGCGGGCCCGAGTTGCCGATGCAGGTGACGCAGCCGTAGCCGACGAGGTTGAACCCGAGCTTGTCGAGGTACGGCGTCAGGCCGGCCTTGTCGTAGTAGTCCGACACGACCTTCGAGCCGGGGGCGAGCGTGGTCTTGACCCACGGCTTGCGGGTCAGGCCCTTCTCGACCGCCTTCTTGGCGAGCAGGGCCGCACCGATCATCACCGACGGGTTGGACGTGTTGGTGCAGGAGGTGATCGAGGCGATCGTGACCGCGCCGTGGTCGAGCGTGAAGCTCTGGCCGTCGGCGAGGGTGACCTCGACCGGCGTCGACGGACGACCCGCGGTCGTGGCCGGGGCGTCGGATGCCGGGAACGACTCCTTGCCGGCTTCGTCGGCGTCACCGTTGCTGACGTAGTCCAGCACCGACTCACGCCACGACGCCTTGGCGTCGGCGAGCAGGACGCGGTCCTGCGGACGCTTCGGGCCGGCGATCGACGGGACGACCGTCGCGAGGTCGAGCTCGAGCTTCTCGGAGAAGCGGGGCTCGGCCGACGGGTCGTGCCAGAGGCCCTGCGCCTTGGAGTAGGCCTCGACCAGGGCGAGCTGCTCCTCCGAGCGACCGGTGAGCTTGAGGTACTTGATCGTCTCTTCGTCGATCGGGAAGACAGCGATCGTGGAGCCGAACTCGGGGCTCATGTTGCCGATCGTGGCGCGGTTGGCCAGCGGCAGCACCGACACGCCGGGGCCGTAGAACTCGACGAACTTGCCGACCACTCCGTGCTTGCGGACCATCTCGGTGATGGTCAGCACCAGGTCGGTGGCGGTCGTGCCCTCGGGCAGGTCGCCACTGAGCTTGAAGCCGACCACGCGCGGAATGAGCATGGAGACCGGCTGGCCGAGCATCGCGGCCTCGGCCTCGATGCCACCGACACCCCAGCCGACGACACCGATGCCGTTGACCATGGTGGTGTGCGAGTCGGTGCCGACGCAGGTGTCGGGGTAGGCCTGGAGGACGCCGCCGACCTCACGGGTGAAGATGGTGCGCGCCAGGTGCTCGATGTTGACCTGGTGGACGATGCCGGTGCCCGGGGGGACGACCTTGAAGTCGTCGAAGGCACCCTGGCCCCAACGGAGGAACTGGTAGCGCTCGCGGTTGCGCTCGTACTCGATCTCGACGTTGCGCTCGAACGACTCGGGAGTACCGAAGACGTCGGCCATCACGGAGTGGTCGATGACCATCTCGGCGGGCGCGAGCGGGTTGATCTTGCTGGCGTCGCCGCCGAGGTCGGCCATCGCCTCGCGCATGGTGGCGAGGTCGACGATGCAGGGCACGCCGGTGAAGTCCTGCATGATCACGCGCGCCGGCGTGAACTGGATCTCCTTGTCGGGCTGGGCATTCGCGTCCCACCCGGCCAGGGCCTTGATGTCCTCAGCGGTGATGTCCGCACCGTCCTCGGTGCGCAGGAGGTTCTCCAGCAGGACCTTCAGCGAGAACGGCAGGCTGGACACGTCCAGGCCCTCTCCGGTCACCGCATCGAGACGGAAGATCTCGTAGGACTTGCCGTCCACATCCAAATTGCTCTTGGCGCCGAAGCTGTCCTTGCTGGGCATCCGGGTCTCCGTCCTCATCGACTTCGCGGTGTGGGGTACGTCTTCCCTGCATCCTGCCGCCGCCATGCGGGGCGCGGATAGTGAGGTTGACCTAACTTCCCACGGACATCGGTTCTTCGATATCTCTTGACGTCAAGATACATCAGGAGCGACAGGAATTCCATCCGTCTCAGCGAATTGCGTGCGGTAGAGCTCTTCGTAGCGACCACCCTGCGCGAGCAGCTGGGCGTGGGTGCCCCTCTCCACGATCGTGCCGTCCTCGACGACGAGGATCTGGTCAGCAGCACGGATCGTCGACAGTCGGTGTGCGATGACCAGCGCTGTCCGTCCGGCCAGTGCCTCGGCAAGCGCAGCCTGGACCGCCGCCTCCGACGTCGAGTCCAGCGAAGCCGTGGCCTCGTCGAGGATCACCACCCGCGGCTGCTTCATCAACAACCGGGCGATCGTCAGCCGCTGGCGCTCGCCACCGGAGAGCCGGTAGCCACGCTCCCCCACCACCGTGTCGAGTCCGTCGGGCAGCGCCCCGACCAGGTCGGCCAGTCGTGCACGGGTCAGTGCGTCCCAGAGGTCGGCCTCACTGGCCTCGGGACGGGCCAGGAGCAGGTTGCCGCGGATGGAGTCATGGAAGAGATGCCCGTCCTGGGTCACCATCCCGACCACGCCGCGGATCGACTCCGCCGTCAGGTCACGTACGTCGGTGCCAGCAAGCCGCACGGAGCCCGAGTCGACGTCGTACAACCGGGAGACGAGCTGCGCGATCGTGGACTTGCCCGCGCCCGAGGAACCCACGAGGGCGACCACCTGACCGGGTTCGGCACGCAGCGAGATGCCGTGCAGGACCTCCTCGCCGCCGCGCGTGTCGAGAGTGGCGACCGCTTCGAGCGAAGCGAGTGAGACCTTGTCGGCCGAGGGGTAGGCGAAGCGGACGTCGACCAGCTCAACGGCCACCGGTCCGTCAGCGACCTCCCCTGCACCCGGGCGATCGGTGATCAGGGGCGCAAGGTCGAGGACCTCGAAGACCCGCTCGAAGCTGACCAGGGCGCTCATCACCTCGACCCGCGCGCTGGCAAGCGCGGTCAACGGCGCGTAGAGGCGGGTGAGCAGCAGCGACAGCGCGACCACGTCACCGGCGTCCAGGGTGCCCTGCAGCGCCAGGCTGCCGCCCAGGCCGTACACGACGGCCACAGCCAGCGCGGACACGAGCGTCAGGGCGGTGATGAAGGTCGTCTGGACCATCGCGGTGCGGACCCCGATCTCGGCGACCCGTCGGGCGCGGGCGGCGAACTCGACCGACTCCTGCTCCGGACGTCCGAAGAGCTTGACCAAGGTGGCCCCCGGGGCGGAGAAGCGCTCGGTCATCTGGTTGCCCATGGCGGCGTTGTGATCGGCCGCCTCCCGCTGGATCCCGGCCAGGCGCTTGCCCATCCGTCGGGCAGGGACCACGAACACCGGCAGCAGCACCAAGGCCAGCAGGGTGACCTGCCAGGAGATCCCGATCATGACCACGAGGGTCAGCGCGAGCGTGACGAGGTTGCCCACGACACCCGACAGGGTCGAGCTGAAGGCCCGTTGGGCCCCGATGACGTCGTTGTTCAGCCGGCTGACCAGGGCCCCGGTGCGGGTCCGGCTGAAGAACGCGATCGGCATCCGCTGGACGTGGTCGAAGACCGCGGTGCGCAGGTTGAGGATCAGGCCCTCCCCGATCCGCGACGACAGCCAGCGCGACCACAGCCCCATCGCGGCGTCGAGCACAGCAATGCCCGCGATGGCCAGGGCCAGCCGGACCACCACGTCCCGGGGGTCGCTCGCGACGATCGCGTTCACGACCTTGCCTGCGAGCACAGGTGTCGCGACCGCGAGAGACGAGCTCGCGACACTCAACAGCACGAAGCCGATCAGCTGGCGCCGTTGCGGCCGGGCGAAGCGAAAGATCCGGCGAGCGGTCTCCCAGCTGAAGTCCCGTCGCTCCTCCGAGGCGTGCATCGCTCGGAACATCTGGCCCATCGCGACTGATTCCATGCTCATGGACCTGACGGTAGGACCTCAAGCCGACTTGAGGACAAGCCGGGCGCCCTCTTGTCCCGAAAGAAGGTTCAGGTGTGGCTGTCGTATCGACCGGCACCCGTTCGTGGAGAGGATGGAAGCAGCCCCCAACTGACCCAGGAGGTCACCATGCGCACCCTGATCTACACCGCCTTCGTCTCCGTCGACGGCGTCGTCCAGGCACCCGCCCCCGAACCCGACTACCGCAACGGCGGCTGGACCTTCCAGGGCATCGACTTCCTCCAGGAGGTCTACGAGCTCAAGGCCCGGGAGCAGGAGGAGGCGAGTGCGCTGATGCTCGGCCGGGTCAGCTACCAGGCGTTCGCACCGGTCTGGCCGAAGATGACGGTCGAGTTCCCGAAGTACAACGCGATGCCCAAGTACGTCGTCTCGACCACGTTGCAGGACGACGACCTCGTCGACAACTGGGGTGACACCACCATCGTCCGCTCGTTCGAGGACGTGGCGGCGCTCAAGGAGACCGACGGCGGTCCGATCTCGATCCACGGATCCGCCAGCCTGGCCCGCGGCCTCGCGGACGCCGGCCTCCTCGACCGCTACCACCTGCTCGTGTTCCCGTGGGTGCTCGGCGAAGGCAAGCGGATGTGGAGCGAGACTGCCAAGGAGCGCCAGAAGCTCGAGCTCGTCGAGAGTGCCTCCTACGCCAACGGCGTACAGAAGCTCTGCTACGACGTCGTGCGCTGAGCCGGCTCGAGCAGTGCGACGCACTCCACGTGGTGCGTCATCGGGAAGAGGTCGAAGGCACGCAGGCTCGTGAGCCGGTAGCCGTGCTCGGAGAAGATCGCGACGTCGCGGGCCAGCGCGGCCGGGTCGCACGCCACGTAGGCGACCGCACGGGGCGCCCGGCGCACGACTTCCTCGACGACCGCGCGCTTGGCACCTGCCCGCGGCGGGTCGAGCACGACGAGGTCGGCCCGGTCCCAGACCTGGCCCAGGCCGCTGGCCAGCACGGGGCCGACGTCACCGGCCGTTGCCTGGAGCCCCGGACAGTTGGTGAGCGAGAGGAGCGACGCCGCAGCGTCACCCTCGACCGCAGCCACCCGACCGTCCGGTCCCACGGCTTCGAGCAGGAACCGGCTGAACAGGCCGACGCCGGAGTACAGATCGAGCGCCGACTCCCCCGCCAGCGGCGCCAGCGCGGTCAGCACCGCATCCACCAACGCCTCAGGTGCGCCGGGGTGGACCTGCCAGAAGCCGCCGTCCGCGACTTCGAACGCACGCCCCCTGACGTCGTACGACGGACCGGCGGGCGCCGCGAGGAGGCACTCCTCGACGGGGATGACGTCGTGGGAGCGGTGCTTGCGCATGCCCAGGCCACCGCCGGGCAGGGAGACGTAGCGCTGGCGGGTCCGCCAGCCGAGGCCGTCGGTGTCGCCGGGCACTGCTTCGACCTTCACCTCGATGTCGAGGCCGGCGAGACGACGCAGCTGCTCGCGCACGACGTCGCCCTTGAGGCGGCGCTGCGCGTCGAGCGCCACGTGCTGGAAGTCGCATCCGCCGCAGAGCCCGGGGCCGGCGTACCGACAGGGAGCCTCGACCCGGTCGGGCGACGGTGTGCGGACCTCGACGGCGTCGCCCCGCCAGAACCGGTCGCCCTCGGTGCCTTCGGTGATCTCGACGACCACCCGTTCGCCCGGCAGGGTGTGCCGGACGAAGACGACCCTGGTCTGCTCCTCGCCTTCGACCTGAACCCGTGCGACGCAGTGTCCACCGTGCGCGACAGGGCCGACGTCGACCTCGAACCGCTGTCCGACCGCCGAGGCACCGCGGGCCTTGCGGGCTCGGGGACGCCGCGCCGGAGGCCGGCTCACTTGCGGGTCTGCCGGTCCGGGCGGTCACTCACGCGACCACGACGCAGGTCGCCGGGCCGGACCCTCTGCTCCTCGCGCTGCTCGCGCTCCAGCGCGATCTCGGAGGACCGCAGCTGGTACGGCACCGAGATGACCATGACGCCGGGACTGAACAGTAGTCGACCCTTGAGCCGCAGTGCCGTCTGGTTGTGGAGGAACTGCTCCCACCAACGGCCGACGACGTACTCGGGGATGTAGACGGCCACCACGCCGCGCGGGTTGGCTCGGCGGATCGCCGCGGCGTACTCGACGATCGGCTTGACCACTTCGCGGTACGGCGAGTGGAGCACCTTGAGCGGGATGCCGGTGTTGCGGTCGTCCCAGTCCTCCAGGAGCCGCGCGGTGTCCTTCTGGTCGATCGAGACGTAGACGCCCTCGAGTGCGTTCGGTCGGGTCGCCTTCGCGAAGGCAAGCGCGCGCAGGGTGGGCTTGTGCAGCTTGGACACCAGCACGATGGCATGCACCCGCGTGGGCAGGATGCTGTCCTCCTCGTCGGCTGCGAGCTCGCCCTCGACCTTGTCGTAGTGGCCCTTGATCCCCTTCATCACGGCGAAGAAGAACGCCATGGCCAGGATCGTGATCCACGCGCCCGCGAGGAACTTCGTCAGCAGGACGACGACCAGGACCACGGCAGTGAAGCTCAGACCGATGGCGTTGATGACCCGGGACCGGACCATGCGTCGCCGCTCGCCCGGATCGGTCTCGGTCGTGAGCAAACGCGTCCAGTGCCGGATCATCCCGAGCTGGCTGAGGTTGAACGACACGAACACACCGACGATGTAGAGCTGGATCAGCTTCGTGGTCTCGGCATCGAAGGCGACGATCAGGACGATCGACGCGAGCGCGAGGAACACGATGCCGTTGCTGTAGGCAAGGCGGTCGCCGCGGGCGCCGAACGCACGCGGAGCGAATCCGTCCTTGGCCAGGATCGACCCGAGGACCGGGAAGCCGTTGAACGCCGTGTTGGCCGCGAGCACGAGGATGATCCCGGTGACCGTGACCACGAAGTAGAAGCCGGGGCTGAAGTCGTGGAACACCGCCCGCGCGATCTGGGCGATGACGGTGTGCTGGTCGTAGCCCTCGGGCACCGGCACCCCGTTGCGGGTCAGTCGAGCCAGGTGCTCGGGGTGCGGGTCGACGTACCTCAGGCCCATCTGCTTGGCCAGCACGATGACGCTGACCATCATCGTGATCGCGATCATCCCGAGCAGCAGGAGGGTGGTGGCAGCGTTCTGGGACTTGGGGCGCTTGAAGGCGGGTACGCCGTTGGAGATCGCCTCGACGCCGGTCAGCGCCGCACATCCCGACGAGAAGGCGCGTGCCAGCAGGATCACCAGTCCGACGGTGGTCAGCGGCTGCTCCCACCCCTCGACCGGAGTGATGTCGAGGTCGGCACTCTCGGCCATCGGCAACGTCCCGAAGGCCATCTCACCGAAGCCGTAGGCGCACATACCGAGGATCGCGAACATGAAGAGGTAGGTCGGCACCGCGAAGAACGCGCCCGACTCGCGGATGCCGCGAAGGTTCATCGCCATCAGCAGCAGCACCATCACGGTGGCCACGGTCGCCTCGTGGTGCTGGAAGGTCGGGATCGCCGCAGCGGCGTACTGCGCGCCCGACGAGATCGACACCGCCACCGTCAGGACGTAGTCGACGAGCAGCGAGCTGCCGACGACCATGCCCGCCGTCCGCCCGAGGTTGACCGTCGCCACCTCGTAGTCGCCGCCACCGGACGGGTAGGCGTGCACCGTCTGGCGGTACGACGCGATGACCGCAGCCATCACGATCGCGACCGCGACCGCGATCTTCCAGGACCAGACGTACTGCGTGGCGCCGGCGATCGCCAGCATGATGAAGACCTCGTCAGGGGCGTACGCCACCGAGGAGAGCGCATCGCTCGCGAACACGGGAAGCGCGATGCGTTTGGGAAGAAGGGTCTCCCCCAGCTGTGCGCTGCGGAGCTTGCGACCCAGCAGAATGCGCTTCGAGACGTCTCCGACACCCACGATCGACAACCGTAGGGCATCCCCGGTGCTATAGCGTGCTCACCGTGCACGTCGTGATCATGGGATGTGGCCGCGTCGGCTCGACTCTGGCCCGCAGCCTCGAGGACAGAAACCACACTGTGTCGATCATCGACACCGAGCCTGATGCGTTCCGACGCCTCGGGCCCGGCTTCAATGGCGACAAGATCCCCGGCATCGGGTTCGACCAGGAAGTGCTGGAGAAGGCCGGGATCCGCCGCGCCGACGCGTTCGCCGCGGTGTCCAGCGGTGACAACTCCAACATCATCGCGGCGCGCGTTGCCCGCGAGACGTTCGGGATCCAGCAGGTCGTCGCCCGGATCTACGACCCCGGTCGCGCCGAGGTCTACCAGCGCCTCGGCATCACGACGGTCGCGACGGTCAAGTGGACTGCCGACCAGGTGCTGCGCCGGATCCTTCCGGCCGGCGCCGAACCGGACTTCCGGGACCCCTCGGGCACCGTCCGCGTCGACCACATCCCCGTCACCGAGGTCTGGGTCGGCGCCCGCGTCGGCCAGCTCCAGGAACAGGGACGCTGCCGGGTGGCGTGGATCGACCGGCTCGGCGAGGGCATGCTCCCGGACCGCGAGAGCGTCATCCAGGAGGGCGACATGCTCCACCTGGTGACCCGCGAAGAGAACGCACAACACGCTTACGACGTGCTCAGCCGCGGCCCCGAGCACGAAGGCTAGGGAGAACAGACACCATGAGGGTCGCCATCGCTGGAGCAGGTGCCGTCGGGCGTTCGATCGCCCGCGAGCTGATCGAGAACGGTCACGAGGTGCTGCTGATCGACAAGTCGCCGAGCTCCATCAGGCCCGAGCGCGTACCGGACGCGGAGTGGCTGCTCGCCGACTCCTGTGAGCTGTCCTCGCTCGAGGAGGCGCGCCTCGACAAGTGCGACGTCGTCATCGCCGCTACCGGGGACGACAAGGCCAACCTGGTCACCTCCCTGCTCGCCAAGGCCGAGTTCGGGGTCCCCCGCACCGTCGGGCGGGTGAACCACCCGAACAACGAGTGGCTCTTCACCGAGGCCTGGGGCGTCGACGTCAACGTGTCGACCCCGCGCATCATCACCGCGCTCGTGGAGGAAGCCGTCACCGTCGGTGACCTCGTCCGGCTGTTCACCTTCCGCCAGGGCAACGCCAACCTGGTCGAGATGACGCTGCCCGCCGACTCCCCCTACGTCGGCAAGGCCGCGGGGCTGATCCCGCTCCCCGACAACTGCGCGCTGGTCACGATCCTGCGCGACGGGCAGGTCTACACGCCTGCACCCGAGCAGCCGGTCGAGGCGGGCGACGAGCTGCTGTTCGTGGTCCCGGCCGAGGCCGAGGACGAGCTCGAGCGGATGCTCGCGCCGTCGGCGCACCCGGCCAAGTAGCGAACAGCTACTCGACGACCTCGGCGGGAGCCTCCTGCTCAAGGGGCGTGGCGTTGCGGGCCAGCAGCCAGATCATCGCCGACCACGACCCGATCCGGAGCACCCAGCCCAGGCCCGTGCGAAGGACCAGGATCGCCACCACGGCATGGTCGGCGTCGATCGAGCCGTTGTGCCCGAGAAGCCACACTGGTCCCTGCAGCAGGACGCCGAAGGCACCGGGCAGCAGCATCACCCAGGTGAGGCGGTTGCACAGCCTCACGATCTGCTTGTCCTCGTGCCACGCGGTCGCGTCACCCGTGACGCTGCCGAGCATGAACCCCAGCATCGGCCAGCCCGCCAGACAGCTGGCACCCAGGACGATGGTGTAGCCGAGGCTGATCAGGATCCCGGGCAGGAAGAAGGCCAGCGCCTGGTCGGACTCCGATCCACCTGAGTTCTCGGCCCACCGGACGAAGACCCAGCCGATGCCGATGCCGAACACGGCGTTGAGGACGTACTGGGGGCTGCTGCGCTGGACGATCCGGGCCAGCAGGGCCGCGCCGGCCACCACCAGGCTCGCGATCAGCGCCCACTGGAGCTCCTTCGTGGTGAGCCACAGGACCGTGAACACGATGCCGGGTACGGCGGCCTCGACCAGACCGCGCCTGCCCCCCAGCGCGGCGGCCAGCTGGCGCCGCACCAGTGCTTCGACGGTGTCCACCCCGAGGTGGTCGGGTACGGCGCTCACAGCAGCTCGTAGCGCGGGTTGTAGAGGATCCGCGCCCCGTCCTGGGTGCTGACGCGGCCGGACACCTCGATGCCGCGACCCGGGCCGATCCCCGCGATCCGGCGGCGGCCCAGCCAGATCACGGTCACCGTCCCGGTGCCGTCGTACAGCTCGGCCTCGAGGGCGGGCACCCCACCGCGCGGCCGGAGCGTGACCGTCCGCAACGTGCCGCGCAACCGGACCTTCTCGCGGTCAGGGGCGTCGCCGATGCAGACCACCCCGTCACCGGTGTAGGTCTTGCGCAGGTCGCGGGCGTCGGCCTCTTCGGGGTTGGCCCACTTGCTGATCGTCCGGCGCAACCGGCTCTTGTTGGTGCCCACGGGAGTCGTCCTCAGCTCGCGGGGACAGCCTTCGGCTGCGCACCCTCGGGCAACGTCAGCGGGAGTTGCTCACCGACGGGCATGGCGTGCGCACCGCGGCGCACTGCAACCTGGGCGATCGCGGACTCCCAGTCCGCGGCCTCCTCGGGCGTGCGGGCGGGGTCGCCCAGCAAGGTCGCCCGCAGCAGCCACCGGGGTCCGTTGACCCCGATCACGCGGGACGTCTGGGTGCCGGCAGCGCCGTCGGCGCGGGTCATCTTGACCTCGCAGACGAGCTCGGTGCCGAACCGGCCCTCGCGCTCGGTGGCGGTGCCACCGCGGCGGGCGGTGTCGGCCGCGATCTGGGGGCGGATCTCACTCCAGAGGTCGCCGTTGCGCGGCGCGGCGAAGGCACGCAGCTCCAGCGCACCGGAGTCGGTGGCGAGCAGCACGGCGCGGACCGCACCGGACTTCTCGTCGACCTGGACCCGCACCTCGCGGTCGGCCAGCGGCGCAACGAGCAGGGCGCCCAGGTCCAGCCGGTCCACCCCGTCCTCGGGCAGCTCGTCGACGTCGTACGGGCCTGCAGCCTCGTTCTCGTCCGTCGTCTCGACGGATGAGTCGTCAGCGGTCGCCTCGTCGGCGATCGCATCGGCATCCTTGCGCCGCAACCTCACTGTGTCCTCCTCTTCGGGTCCACCGGAACGGACCGTGCGTTCGACCGGCGGGTCTCACGCACCGAACCCTCCAGTAGAACCGTAGCCTCCGCTCCCACGAACGCTGTCGGGAAGGGCAACAACTGCCTGGAATCGTGCTCGCTCGAAGCGCTGGACGACCAGCTGGGCGATCCGGTCCCCCCGCTTGAGGACGATCGTGTCGACCGGGTCGTGGTTGATCAGGAGCACCTTGATCTCGCCGCGGTAGCCGGCGTCGACGGTGCCCGGTGTGTTCACGATCGACAGCCCGTGCCGCGCGGCCAGGCCCGAACGCGGGTGGACGAGCGCGACGAAACCGTCGGGCAGGGCGATCGCGATCCCGGTCGGCACCAGGGCCCGTTCTCCGGGCGCGAGGGTCACGTCGACCGTCGACAGCAAGTCGGCACCGGCGTCGCCGGGGTGGGCGTAGCCGGGCAGGGGCAGGTCGGGGTCGAGCTGCTGGACCGCGATCACGAGGTCGGTGTCGTCGTGGGGCACGGGGAGACCCTAACGACCGGCGGTGTGCACGTGGGTGGGATCATCCTCGGCGTGAGCGAGACTGCCCCGAGGGCGTACCACGAGCGGCTGCGCGTGCCGCTGCGCTGGTGGGCGCAGGGCACCATGCTGGTCGCCACCTTGTGGCTGACCGTGGTCGTGGCCGTTCCCGGGCCCGCTCCCTGGATCATCACGGGCGTCGCGTTGGGAGTGCTCGCCGTCTGCCTGTTCTGGTACGGCGACGCGCGGGTCGTCGTGGGCGACGGCTCGTTCCGCGCCGGCCGCGCCCGGATCGAGGCGACCCACATCGGGACTGCCGAGCCGCTGGACGCCGAGGAGACCCGCCGGGTGTCCGGTCGGGACGCGGACGTGCGGGCCTACCTGCTGCTGCGCCCGTACCTCAAGCGCTCGGTCAAGGTCGAGATCACCGACCCGGCCGACCCGGCGCCGTACTGGCTGGTGAGCTCGCGCCACCCGCAGGCACTCGCTGGTGCCCTCAACGCACTGGCCCGCTCGGGCCAGTAGGCTCGGCGCATGGCAAAGGACAGCTCGAAGATCTGGTCGACGTTCTCGCTCGTCTCCGCACTCGGTGCGGCGGCGGTGGCGAAGAAGGGCCTCGACACCGGCTGGAAGGCCGCGACCGGCAAGAACCCGCCGGTCAACCCCGCCGACCCGGACGTCAACGTCTGGGAAGCCGTTGCCTGGGCCGCCGCGAGCGGGACGTTCGTCGCACTGGCGAAGATGCTCGCCCAGCGCCGCGCCGCTGGCTACTACGTCAAGTCGACCGGCCACCTGCCCAAGCCGCTCCAGAAGGACGCCGACGTCAAGGCCTGAACCGATCACGGACGGGGCTAGATGGCCCCGTCCGGTCGAGCACTACGCCATCAGGCGCAGTCGAAGCAGATCATCTTCTTTGCGTCAGCCAGCTGGCTGCGGTGGTGCACGAGGAAGCAGTTCATGCAGGTGAACTCGTCATCCTGCTTCGGCTTGACCTCGACAGCGAGCTCTTCGTGCGACAGGTCCGCGCCGGGCAGCTCGAAGGATTCGGCCGCCTCCGTCTCGTCCTCGTCGACCTTGCCGGAGTTCTTGTCGTGGCGGCGAGCCTTGAGCTCCTCGATGCTCTCTTCGGACTGTTCGTCCTCGTTCTTGCGTGGTGCGTCGTAGTCAGTCGCCATGACGGATCCCCTCTCCCCTTGACTGGCCGGCTTCCACACTGGTCGTGCGGAGCAGCGCGGCAGATTGTGCACCATCGGGATCGGTTTGCGATACCCGGGTGGTTGCGCGTCGCCAGAACAGCCATCGGCCGCTGACTATTCCCCGAGGAACCCCGCCGATCGTACGGCCGAAACCAGCTCCGCGAAGCCGTGACGAGGGCCACACACCATGGCCTCGGTCCCGGCCGCTCCCACGGTCACCAGGGTCTGTGCTCCGGCCAACCGGGCGATCAGGCCACCGGCGGCGTGGTCCCAGGCGTGGACGCCCTCCTCGACGTACCCGTCGAGCGCCCCTTCGGCGACCCGGCACAGGTCCAGGGCACACGAGCCGGTGCGGCGGATGTCACGTACCTCGGGCAGCAAGCGGGCCGCTGCGGCAGCCTGCACCTCCCGCACCGGGCGGGTGTAGTTGAACCCGGTGGCGATCAGCCGGTGAGCCAGCGGCGCCGGCGGTCGTACGACGACCGGCACGCCGTTGCGGGTCGCGACTCCCCCGACATGACCGGCGTACACGATGTCCCTGGCCACGTTCACGACGACGCCGGCGACCACCTCCCCGTCGACCTCGGCGGCGATCGAGACGGCGTACTCGGGGATCCCGTAGAGGAAGTTCACGGTGCCGTCGATCGGATCGACGATCCAGCGCACGCCGGAGGTGCCCGCGACGTCGTCACCCTCCTCGCCGAGGAAGGCGTCATCGGGGCGGGCGTCGTGGACCAGGCGACGGATCAGCTCCTCGGTCGCCCGGTCGGCGGCCGTGACCACGTCGATGTCGCTGGACTTGGTCGCTGCGACGAGCACCTCGCGCGTCGCGTGCTCCCGGACCAGCGCGGCAGCCTCCTGCGCGACGCCCAGGGCGAGCGCGAGGAGCTCCTCGGCGAAGCTCACGGTCGGCCGGCCGGCGCCGCGGCGGCCAGGCAGCAGTCCACGGGACAGTGGTCGGCCACCGGTCCCCGGGTGCCGAGGAAGGCGCGGGTCACGTCGTCCCCCCGCTCGGCGGCAGCGCGTTCGAGGACCAGGTCGCGCAGCGCGCTCACGAACGCCGGGTGGGTGCCTGCCGACGGAGAGCGCCGGGCAACGATGCCGAGCCGGTCCGCCGTCGCCAGCGCCTCGGTGTCGAGGTCGTAGACGACCTCCATGTGGTCGGA
This sequence comes from Nocardioides sp. Root682, assembly GCF_001427795.1. Taxonomy (GTDB): domain Bacteria; phylum Actinomycetota; class Actinomycetes; order Propionibacteriales; family Nocardioidaceae; genus Nocardioides. Next base: position 164,656 of record NZ_LMHJ01000001.1, read on the forward strand.
GACGAAGCCGACGGGGATGAGCACGACGGCGGCCGGGCTGTCGGGTCCAGCGGCCAGCTCCTCGAGCCGGTCGTTGACGTCGGGCTCCAGCCAGGGCGTGTGCGGAGAGCCCGAGCGGGAGCAGTAGACCAGCTCGTGGTCGCGCCGGACCCCGGTGCACTCGGCCACGCGCTGCGCCACGACCGCAGCGACGTCCAGGTGCTGGGCGGTGTAGGCGCCCTGTCCTCCCGGACCGCTGTTGTCGTTCATGGCCAGCGGGATCGAATGGGTCACGAAGAGCAGCCGTGCTCCGTCACGGACGTCCTCGGGCAGCTCGGCCAGGGAAGCGAGGACGCCGTCGACAGTCGCCTGCACGAATCCCGGGTGGTTGTAGTAGGCCCGCACCTTGTCGAGCTGCGGCGCGGTGAGACCGTCCGGCACTGCCTCGACCGCGGCCGCGAGGTTGTCGCGGTACTGATGGCAGCTGGACCAGGACGAGTACGCCGACGTGACCAGGCACAGCGCACGTCGTACGCCGTCGGCCGCCATCTGCGCGACGGTGTCGCCGAGGTAGGGCTCCCAGTTGCGGTTGCCCCAGTAGACCGGCAGGTCGATCCCGTGCTCGGCGAAGTCCGCCTCGATGGCCCCGATGAGGGCCTTGTTCTGGTCGTTGATCGGAGACTTCCCGCCGAAGCCGAAGTAGTGCTGGCCGACCACCTCGAGCCGTTCACGCGGGATCCCACGACCGCGGGTGACGTTCTCGAGGAACGGTACGACGTCCTCCGGCTTCTCCGGTCCCCCGAAGGACACCAGCAGCAGCGCGTCGTACGGGTCGGTCGAGCTCTTGATGTCGGGCTCCGGATTCGGCACGCCCCCATCGTAGGGAGCAGGATGCAGGGGCGATGCTCGAGTCCTACCGCCAGATCTTCACGCCCGCCACGGCGCTGTTCAGCCTGACCGGCCTGGTCGCACGACTGCCGATCTCCATGGTCGGCCTCGGCATCGTCCTGCTCGCCGAGCACGAGACGGGGTCCTACGGCTTCGCCGGCTCGGTGTCCGCGGTCGCCCTCATCGCCAACGCCCTCTTCGCGATCCCCCAGGGCCGCCTGCTCGACCGGCTCGGGCAGAGCCGGGTGCTGCCGGCCGTGATCACCGTCTGGGGCGTCGGACTGGTCCTGGCGATGGGTTCGCTGCGCTGGGACTGGCCGGTCTGGACCACCTACGCCTGCGCAGCCGTCGCCGGAGCGGCACTGCCGTCGGTCGGCACCTGCGTCCGTGCACGCTGGTCCCACACGCTCGCGGACCGGCCCGAGCGACTGCACACCGCGTTCTCCTTCGAGGCCGTGGCCGACGAGACCGTCTTCCTGGTCGGTCCGATCGCGGTCACCCTGCTGGCCACCGCCGTGCACCCGCTGGCGGGCCTCGGCGCGGCCCTGGTTGCCGGTGTCCTGGGGACCTACGCGTTCTCTGCGCAGCGTGCCACCGAGCCGCCCGCGCACCCGCCGACAGCCACCGACGGCGTACGACCGCCGATCCCGTGGACGGCCATCGCGCCGCTCACCGTGGTCGCCGGAGCGCTCGGCATCCTGTTCGGCGCGGCCGAGGTGGTCACCGTCGCGTTCGCAGACGAACAGGGGCACAAGTCGGCGGCCGGCTTCCTGCTCGCGGTCTGGGCGCTGGGCAGCCTGGTGGCCGGCGTCGTGTCCGGCGCGATCACGTGGCGTCGTGGCCCCCTCTTCCGGTTGCGCCTGGGCGCCTTCGGGATGCTGCTGGCCATGGCCCCGCTCGCCGTGGTGCCCTCGCTGCCCGTCATGGGCGCGGTCCTGCTGATCGGCGGCTTCGCGATCTCACCGACCCTGATCGCCACCATGTCGCTCGCCGAGCAGGTGCTGCCGTCCGCTCGGCTCACGGAGGGCATGGCCGTGATCGGCACCGGCCTGGCCGCGGGGCTGGCACCCGGTGCCGCGATCGCAGGAGTCCTCATCGACGCCGAGGGCGCTTCGCCGGCGTACCTCGTCTGCGCGGCCGGAGGCGCACTGGCGCTGGTCGGCGCACTGGCCACCCGGGTTCCGGCTACGGTGCCGTCCCATGAGCACGCGTCATCGGACCCGACCGGACAGCTGGCGTAACTGGTCCGGCCTCGAGTCGGCTTCGGGACTGCAGGTCCTGAGCCCGGGCAGCGCCGACGAGGTCCGCGCGGCCGTGGTCGAGGCGCGCGCCGCCGGCCGGAAGGTCAAGGCCGCCGGCACCGGTCACTCCTTCACTGCGATCGCGAAGCCCGAGCACGTCCAGCTCCTGCCCGACGGGATGCGCGGGATCCTCTCCGTCGACCGCGAGGCCATGACCGTCACCGCCCTCGCGGGCACCCAGCTCAAGGTCTTCAACGCGGAGCTGGAACGGCTCGGGCTGAGCCTGCACAACATGGGTGACATCGCCGAGCAGACCCTCGCCGGCGCGATCTCGACCGGCACCCACGGCACCGGTGGGCGGGCCGCGGGCCTGGCCGCCCAGGTGGTCGGTCTGGAGCTCGTGACCGGCACCGGCCAGATCATCCGCACCACCGCCGACGAGAACTCCGACGTCTTCCACCTGGCGCGGGTGGGTCTCGGAGCACTGGGCGTGATCACCACCATCACCTTCGCCGTCGAACCGCTCTTCGTGCTCCGCGCCGAGGAGCGGCCGCTGTCGTGGCACGACGGCATGGCCTGGTTCGACGACCTGACGGCAGCGCACGACCACGTCGACATGTACTGGTTCCCGCACGCGGACCGCCTGTTGACCAAGGGCTACGACCGGATGGGGACCGACCTGACGGTCGCCGAGCCGCTGCCGCGCTGGCGGTCGTGGCTCGACGAGGACCTGCTCGCGAACACCGTGTTCGGCGCACAGACCGCCGCCCTGAACCGGGTGCCACGCGCGATCCCGGCCGCCAACCGCTTCGCCGCCCGGATGATCGGGCCGCGCAGCTATTCGGACGTCGCCCACCGCGTGTTCACGACCGAACGACGTGTGGTCTTCCGCGAGATGGAGTACGCCGTGCCGCGCGAGGCCGGCCTGGTCGCACTGGGCGAGTGCCGCGCCGCGTTCGAGCGCTCCGGGCTGTCGGTGTCGTTCCCGGTCGAGATCCGGGTGGCTCCGGCGGACGAGGTGGCCCTGTCGACGTCGTACGGGCGCGACTCCTTCTACCTCGCCTTCCACACCCACCACCGCGCCGATCACGAGGCCTACTTCGCCCTGATGGAGTCGGTCATGCGCGACCACGGCGGGCGGCCGCACTGGGGCAAGCTGCACTCCCTGGACGCCGAAGACCTCGCACCGCTCTACCCGCGGTTCGGCGACTTCACCGCGCTGCGTGACCGACTGGACCCGGACCGGGTGTTCACCAACCCGTACCTCGACCGCGTTCTCGGCGCCTGAGACGTGAGTACGACGAAGGCCTGTCCCTGCGGTTCCAGCAAGGCGTACGACGCCTGCTGCCGCCCGTTCCACCGGGGCACCGCGACGCCGGCAACCGCCGAGGAGCTGATGCGCTCGAGGTACTCCGCGTTCGTGGTCGGCGGCCCCGGCGAGGTGCGCCACCTGCTCGCGACCTGGCACCCCGCGACCCGGCCCGAGTCGATCGACCTCGACGACGGGCTGCGCTGGACCGGGCTCGAGGTGCTCGCGACCGAGGCCGGCGGACCGGAGGACCGACGCGGCATGGTCGAGTTCCGGGCGTCCTACCTCCGCGAGGGCGTGCCGGGCGCCCTGCACGAGACGAGCAGGTTCCGGCGCGACAACGAGGGCTGGCAGTACGTCCGTGGGCGCGCCGAGTGGTCGTAGTCACCCATCAGCCCACAACCCGCTCACAACCGGCCCACCACCGGCCCACCACCGGCATCGCAAAATGTCGACACGTCGCCACACGCCGGACCGGCAACCCGATCCGGGGGTTCCCCGGGCGTAGGCTCGGCGGAACCGGAGCACCACCCCGGCACCAGGCAGGACTCCCCCAGGCAGACAACCGAGGACACGATGGCGGACAAGGCGGACCAGGCCGGCAACGGCTCGTCCCGACTTGATCTCGCCGGCATCAGTCCCGACCGTCGGCGCCTGCTGCTGGTGGACGACCAGGGCGCCGAGTTCACCCTCGACATCACGCCCGACCTCCGCGCTGCGGTGCGCGGTGAGACCACCCGTCTCGGCCAGTTGGAGATCAAGATGAGCAGCAGCATCCGTCCCCGCGAGATCCAGATCCGCATCCGTGCAGGCGAGACCGCGGACACCGTCGCGCAGGCAGCCGGCACCACGGTGGACGCGATCATGCCCTACATCGCGCCCGTCCTCGCCGAGCGTGAGCACGTCGCCGGTCGCGCACAGAAGGCGTCGATCCGTCGTAGCCCCAGCGAGACGGGGGCCGCCCACACCCAGAGCAGGGTGCTCGGCGACGCCGTGGCCGCCCAGCTGCGTGCCATCGGCGCCGACCCGACCGGTGTGACCTGGGACGCCTACCGCCGCGAGACCGGGCGCTGGGTGCTCACGGGCGCCTACACCTCCGGCGAGCGCAACGGCACCGCCCGCTTCACCTACGACGCTCCCGGCAACTACGTCATCACCGACAACGACGACGCCCGCTGGCTGATCGGCGACGTCCTCGAGGCCCCGGCGGTCCCGGCTGCGCGCGACGAGCTGCGCCAGGTGCGCGAACGCCGGCTGTCCTCGGTGCCGGCCGACGAGCTCCCGCTGGGCGGCGACCTCGGGTCCAGCCTGCCGCTCGGCGACGACGCCCTCGACCTGGTCGGCGGCGAGGCCGCCGAGGCACTGGTCGACGTCCCTGCCGCCCGCGTCGACCACGACGAACCGATCCGCGCGACGGCCGACCAGCCCGTCGTCGCGGACTCCGCGCCGACCGAGGCCGAGCGCGAGGCCGAGGCGGCCCGGCACCGCCGGGCGGTCCAGAAGAAGCGCGGCCGCGCATCGGTTCCGAGCTGGGACGAGATCATGTTCGGCGGTTCGGACCAGGCATAGTCCGGCCGCGCTACTGGGGCGTAACCTGCGCCCATGGCTTATTTCGTCACTGGCGCCACGGGTTTCATCGGCCGCCACCTCGTCGCTGACCTTCTCGATCGCCGCGAAGGGCCCATCTACGTCCTGGTCCGCCCGTCTTCCCACAAGAAGATGGAGGCGCTGATCCGCCAATCGGGTTCCACCAGGGTCCGCCCGGTCCTGGGTGACCTCAGCAAGGCCGACCTCGGCGTCGACCCGGAATGGATCGACGAGCACGCCGGCTCGATCAAGCACTTCTTCCACCTGGCCGCGATCTACGACATCACGGCCGACGACGCGACGAACGACGCGATGAACATCGACGGCACCCGGCACGCGCTCGGCCTCGCCGAGCGTCTCGGGGCCGGCTGCTTCCACCAGGTGTCCTCGGTCGCCGCGGCCGGCGACTACCACGGCCGGTTCGACGAGACGATGTTCGAGGAGGGCCAGCCCTTCCCGTCGCCGTACCACCGCACGAAGTACGCCTCCGAGAAGCTGGTCCGCGACGAGGCGAAGATCCCGTGGCGGATCTACCGGCCGGCGATCGTGGTCGGCCACTCCGAGACCGGCGCGATGGACAAGATCGATGGTCCTTACTACATGTTCCCGCTGATCAAGCGGCTCCGCGACAACCTGCCTTCGTGGTTGCCGTTGGTGGGCGTCGACCTCGGCGACACCAACATCGTGCCCGTCGACTACGTCTCCAAGGCGATGGACCACCTCGCCCACCTGCCCGACCGCGACGGCGAGGCGTTCCACCTGGTCTACCCGGAGCCGCAGCCGGTGGCGGAGATGATCAACGCCTTCTGCGCGGCAGCCGGTGCTCCCCGGTTCGCGACCCCGATCGACCGCAACGTGACCAGCGCTGGTCCGCTGGGCCTGATCCCGCGCCAGCTGCGCCCCAGCAACATCATCAAGGCCGTGGTCCGGTCGACCCCCGGCCAGCTGGCTCTCGACCAGACGATCGGCCGCCTCGGACTCCCGGCCGAGGCGCTGGCCCACACCTCGTTCCCGTCGGTCTTCGACTCCCGGATCACCGAGAAGGCCCTCGCGGGTTCCGGCATCAGCGTGCCGCCGCTGGAGACCTACGCGCGGGCGCTGTGGGCGCACTGGGAGGAGAACCTCGACGACACCCTCGCGCGCGACCCCAAGGCCGTCGCCGCGCTGAAGGACAAGTACGTCGTCATCACCGGGGCCTCCTCGGGCATCGGCAAGGTCGTCGCGTTCAAGGTCGCCCAGGCCGGCGGCATCCCGGTCCTGGTGGCCCGTGGCAAGGAGAAGCTCGAGGAGATCAAGTCCGCCATCGAGATCCGCGGCGGACAGGCCCACGTCTTCCCCTGCGACCTGTCCGACCTCGAGGCGATCGACCGGCTCTGCGAGCAGCTGGTCCGTGACCTGCCGAGCGTCGACTTCGTGATCAACAACGCCGGCCGCTCGATCCGTCGTTCCCTGAAGCTGTCGCAGGACCGCTTCCACGACTTCGAGCGCACCATGCAGCTGAACTACTTCGGCGCGATCCGGCTCCTGATCGGCCTGATGCCGCAGCTCCACGAGCAGCGGTCCGGGCACATCGTCAACATCTCCTCGATCGGGGTGCAGACCAACCCGCCGCGCTTCTCGGCCTACGTCGCCTCCAAGGCGGCGCTCGACGCCTGGAGCAACGTGGTCTCCTCCGAGGTCGTCGGGCACGGCATCACCTTCACCAACGTGCACATGCCGCTGGTGCGGACGCCGATGATCGCGCCGACCAAGATGTACGACAAATTCCCCACCATCTCGCCCTCCCAGGCCGCCGACGTGGTGATCCGGGCCATGGTCGAGAAGCCGCACGAGATCAACACGACCTTCGGGACGGCCGGCGCGCTGGCCCACACCCTCGCCCCGAAGACGGCGTTCCGGGTGCTCAACCTGGCCTACCAGGTGTTCCCGGACTCGGCCGCTGCGAAGGGCAAGAACACCACCTCAGCGGCGGCCGCCGCGGCCGAGGAGGCCCCCGAGTCGAGCCGCCGGGAGACCGAGCAGATGCTGCTCGCGCAGCTGTTCAGGGGCGTCCACTGGTGACCACGGGTCGGGCGGGATCGGCCACCCACTCGCTCCAGCTGCCCGGGTAGAGGGCCGCGGCCACTCCGGCGACCTCCAGCGCGAGGACGTCGTGGGCCGCGGTCACCCCCGAGCCGCAATAGACGGCAACGTCGGCACCGGGGACGGCGCCGACCTCTGCGTAGACGGAACGGAGCTCGGCCGCTGAGCGGAACCGGCCGTCGGGTCCGAGATTGCGCGCCGTCGGCACGTTGACCGCTCCGGGGATGTGCCCGGCGACGGGGTCGATCGGCTCGACCTCGCCGCGGTAACGCTCGGGTGCGCGGGCGTCGATCAGGATCGCGGCCTCGCGGACGCTCTCGACGGTCACGAACCCCTGACTGCCCGGCCTCGCGGTGAAGTCGCCGACGGCTGCGGGGCCGGTACCGGCACCGGTCTCGACCGCGAGACCGGCCGCCGTCCAGGCCGCCCAGCCGCCGTCGAGCACCCGCACGTCGAGGTGACCGTGGTGGCGCAGCAGCCACCAGCAGCGTGCCGCGGCATGGGCCGACCAGTCGTCGTACACCACGACGGGGCGGGCGTCGCTCACACCGGCACGGCGCATCGCTGCCTCGAAGACGGCCGTGTCCGGCAATGGGTGGCGCCCGCGCACACCTGGCTCGGACGCGAGGTCGGCGTCGAGGTCGACGTACGACGCCCCGGGGACGTGGCCCGCGGCGAACTCACCCGGCCCGGGCGGCCCGCCCATCCGGTAACGGACGTCGAGGACGGTCACCCCATCGCCCCGAGCCACCAGGTCGGCGAGGTCGGCAACATTGATCAGGGGGTCGATCAGGGGGTCGGCCATGTCCGCGAATCTACGAGGCCGCCGGTGGCCTGTGGAGGACGGACGCGCAGGTCGGGGTGATCCGGCACGCTGATCCCCATGTCGACGGGCACGGGACTCCAGGAGCCACTGCCGCTCCTCCTGCAACGGGTGTTGCGCGGCGCGGTGATCGACCACGCCCGTGCCGAACACCGGCGCGCGTACCCCGCGGTGCTGCACGTCGGCGTCCCCGGCGGAGAGGTCTGCACCTTCGAGGTCGCTCCGGAGGACGACCTCGACCTGGCTCTGCGCATCGAGGTGCTGGAAGCGATGGCACGCACCAGCCTGAGCCGCGACGTCGTGCCGCTGACCTGGTTGACGCGGGCCGACTCGGGGCCGGACACCGAGGACCTCGCGTGGGCAGCCGCGGCCGGTGCCGCGTCGGGCGAGCTCGGCGTGCGGCTGGACCTGGTGGTGGTCACCCGTCGATCGTGGCGTGACCCCCGGTCCGGTGCCGGGCGTGCGTGGTCCCGGCTCCGTGCGGCCGAGCCGGCAGGCTAGACGGCAGAGTAGGCAGCAGTCAGGTCCGGGTCACCACGTGTGGACGGGCTGGTTGTCGTGCATCCGGGCGCGGTAGTCGCCCAGGACGGCACGCAACACGTCGGCACGGTCCTCGCCCTCGCGCTGCTGGACCTGCCGCACGAACCAGTCCGCGCCGTTGGTCGCCGCCAGGCAGCGCTGCTCGATGACGTCGAGGTACCGGTGCGCCTCCGCCGACCCGACACCCCAGGCGGCGAGCCCGTCGTGCGCCAGCGGCAGCAGGCGTCGTACGACGAGCTCGGTGGCGCGGACCCGGCCCAGACCGGGCCAGTAGACCTCGGCATCGATCCCGTACTGGGCCGCGGTGTGGAAGTTCTCCTCCGCAGCGCTGAACGACATCTGCGACCACAGGGGGCGCTCGTTCTCCGCGAGCGCGCGGACCAGTCCGAAGTAGAACGCGGCATTGGCGACCGTGTCGATGACCGTCGGCCCCGCGGCGAGGATGCGGTTCTCGACGCGCAGGTGCGGAAGGCCGCCGCTGATGTCGTAGACGGGCCGGTTCCAGCGATAGATCGTGCCGTTGTGGAGCCGGAGCTCCGCCAGGTTGGGCGTGCCTCCCGCCTCCAGGACGGTCAGCGGGTCCTCCTCGTCGATCACCGGCAGCAGGGCCGGGAAGTAGCGCACGTTCTCCTCGAAGAGGTCGAAGACCGAGGTGATCCACCGCTCGCCGAACCACACCCGCGGCCGCACGCCCTGCACCTTGAGCTCCTCGCTGCGGGTGTCGGTGGCCTGTTCGAACAACGGGATCCGGGTCTCGGACCACAGGTGCCTGCCCAGGAGGTACGGCGCGTTGGCGCCCACCGCGAGCTGGATGCCGGCGATGGCCTGGGAGGCGTTCCAGTACGACGCGAACCGTTCGGGGCTGACCTGGACGTGCAGCTGGGTGCTGGTGCAGGCCGCCTCCGGGACGATGGTGTCGACCGTGGTCGCCAGGCGTTCGACGCCCTGGATGTCGATGCTGATGTCCTCGCCTCGGGCGCGCAGCACCTGCTCGCTGAGCAGCTGGTAGCGCGGGTTGGCACTCATCGAGTCGGCACCGAGGTGCTCGGGACGCAGCGTCGGGAGGATGCCGATCATCACCAGGTGCGCGCCGAGCGGTGCTGCCTTCTCCTCGGCGGCGTTGAGGCTCGCCCGCAGCTGCGACTCGTAGGACTCCAGCCCGCCGCCCGAGAGCGGTCCCGGCGGCATGTTGAGCTCGATGTTGAACTGGCCGAGCTCGGTCTGGAAGTCGGGATCCGCGATCGCGTCGAGCACCTCGGCGTTGCGCAGCGCCGGGTCGCCGGCGTCGTCGACGAGGTTGAGCTCGACCTCCAGCCCGGTCCACGGGTCATCGGTGTCGAAGGCCGACTCGCGCAGCATCCGCTCGAACACGTCGAGGCAGCGCCGGACCTTCTCCCGGTAACGGGTCCGGTCGGCCGGTGTGAACTCCTGTGCAGCGACGGCGTCACCCATGCACCGACCCTAGACCCAGCGCCCAGTCGAACCCTCCCTCCCAGAACTCGGGCGGCACGGCCTGTTGCAGGAGCGAGCCGAGATACACGGCCAGTGCGTAGTCGGGCTCGACCTGCTCGCACCGATCCAGCGCCACCCAGGCCTTGGCACCGTCGCCGGCCTGCCAGGCGGCCCAGCCCAGCAGCGTCGCTGGCGCCGGGACCAGCGCATCCGGTGTGCGGCGCACCAGCGCGGACCAGAACCGGACGTGCCGATCGGCGTCGCGCCGCGAGATGAGCGACCACGCCGCGTCCCGCACCCGCGATGCCTGGAGCACCCACAGCAGGCGCGCCGCCTCGTCATCGGAGGGCTCGGCGCCAGCGGCGACGAGCTCGGCGACACGCCGTTCGACCCATCTGCCCTCCCGCCGGATGGACCTCCCGTCGGTGGGCGCGTCCTCGTCTGCGAGGCCACTGGAGGCCAGGGCCTCCTCCACGCCGGCCACGGCCTGCGGGTCGCTGTCCAGCGATGCCACGAGCTCGGCCCTGCTGCGATGGGTGAGACGGCCGCTGACGAGCGCCTCGACGACGAACGGGTGGGCCGACACGTCGTACGGCGTCCCGGGCGCATGCCGCCCGGGACCCTCCAGGTCGGCGTGACGCTCGCCGTCGGCGGCGAGCGCAGCCACCACCGTGATCCCCGCCCGCCGGCAGCCGCGACGAAGGGCGCGGTGGGCGGCGAGGGCCGCAGCCCGGTCGGTGGTGAAGTACAGCAGCACCACGTGTTGTGCGTAGTGGCGTCGGGCGGGGCCGAGCAGGAGCTCGTCGAGCTCGCGCTGCACGGCCAGGGTCTGGACCTCGAGCGGCGGCAGGTCGATCCGGGCGTGGAAGGGGCGATCGGCGCCGAAGGTCATCATCACGATGGAGTCCTCGGGCCAGAAGCCCAGCAGGACCGGCGCGATGGCGAGCATGTCCTCGGGGTTGCGGACGGTCAGGGTGGTGGGGCGCGACGGAGAGGTTGTCATGACAGCGACCTTCACCGTCGCGGCCGACGAAGAAGCAGTGCAGGCACGGGGCCTGTGCACCCAGGTCCGGCGGGTCACTGTGTGGGGACAGTTGGCGGCTCTTTTCGTGATGTGAGTGAACCACCGTGACGCATGTGCCGGACCTGGGCACGGGCCCACGAACGGAGCCGGGCGACATGGGGGCCGCCTGGCTCCGTTCGTGGGGTTCTCCTGCGCGACGGTCCTGGGGACACCGGGACCGGCACACGAGGGAAGACGTGCGTCTGGCACGCGGATTACAGCAATCTCGAAATTCCTCGAATCCGGTGGAACGCGTTCCTGTTCCTCTACCCTCGAGGCGTGCGCGCGGAGCTCGCGCACCGGGACCGGGGGGGCCACGGATGGGGGGTGTGCGATGACCGAGATGCTGAACGCGCGCCGACACTTCCGCTTCCGGCACGAGGACCTGGGCTCCTCCAGTGAGGAGCAGCTGCTGGCCCTGGCCCGGGACGGTGACCCCGACGCCTTCGGCGAGCTGTGGGTCCGGCACGAACCGGTCGCGCTCGGGGTGGCGCGCCGCATCAGCCCGACCGATCCCGACGACCTGGTCGCCGAGGCCTTCGCCCGCGTGCTCCGCGCCCTGCGAGCCGGCAAGGGCCCCACCGACGACTTCCGCGCCTACCTGTGTCAGACGGTGCGGGCCTGCTCCGTCGACCACTTCCGGCGGAGCCGGATCCAGACGGTCACCATCGACGACGTCGACCTGCCCGGGGTGGCGCCCGAGCCCGATCCCGGCGACGAGCCCGAAGCGGCGCGACGGGCCTGGGAGCAGCTGAGCAAGCCCCAGCGCTGGCTGCTGTGGGCCAGCGCCGTCGAGGGATACACCGTCGCCGAGATGGCCGAGAAGCTGGACGCCCGGCCCGGCACCGTCGCGGTCTGGCTCTTCCGGGCCCGCGAACGGCTCAGCGCCGCTTTCCTCGAGGGTCACGTCCAGCCCTCCGCGGACGCCACCTGCCAGACGCACCGCGCCCGCTTCGTCCCCTACCTGCGCGGCACGCTCGGCACCAAGCGACGCCTGGCCACCGAGGCCCACCTCGACGCCTGTCCGGACTGCGCGGCGGCCCTCGCTTCGGCGTACGCCGTCAACCACAAGCTGCGGGTCGTCATCTGGCCGGTGCTCCCCGCCGCCGCCGTCCTGGGCCTGGACCTCGCTCACGCGCCGCACCTCGGGACGTGGCTGTCGTGGCAGCACACGCTGGGCCCCCTCGCGACCGCCAAGGGCGCGGTCGCGGGAGCTGCGGCCGCCTCCGTCGCAGCCGCCGCAGTGACGACCGCCCTCGTGGTCACGAACGGGGGGACGCCGCCGGTTGCCGCGCAGGTCCGGCCCCCGTCGCACGGCGTGACCTCGTCGTCGTACTCGACAACTGGCGACCAGGCCCGGCCCGCGCCCGCGACGCTGAGTCCGTCAGCCTCGGCTGCCACCACCGCCGCCACGACCGCGGCCTCCCCGGGAGCCACGACGCCCGGCACCTCCGCCTCCAGCCCTGCGGCCACTGATGCCGCCACCGTCCCGACCGCTGACCCGGCCCCCGAGACCACACCCCCGAGCGGTGACCGGCTGCGCTCACCCGACCCGGCCCCCTGCGCCGGCCAGCTCCTCGTCAACCCGGGCTTCGAGGACGGCACGACCGGCTGGTCGACGAGCAACGCCGGGGTCTACTCCGACGGCGGCTACTCCCGCACCGGCAGCGGCTACGCCTGGCTGGGCAGCCAGGCGGTGCCCGTCACCGAGACGGTCACCCAGACGGTCGCCGTGCCCGCAGGCTGCCGGGCAACGTTCACCTACTGGATGCGCGTCCACACGAACCACAGCGCCAGCACGGCCACCGAGACCCTCAGGCTGACCGCCGACGGCGACACCCTGCAGACCTTCTCCAACCTCAGCGTCAGTGGCTGGGCCATCCGGACGGCGGACCTGTCGGCCTATGCAGGCCAGGACGTCACCCTGACCTGGACCTACGTCCAACCGACCAACACCACCACTGCCTTCTGGATCGACGACACGGCGCTCACCATCAGCTGAGGGCTCGGCCCGCGACGTCGGCGCTGGCGACTAACGTGACGCGCGTGCGCGCCCAGGCCTCGGTCCTCCATCTGGACCTCGACGCCTTCTTCGCGGCCGTCGAGCAGCGTGACAAGCCCTCGCTGCGCGGCAAGCCCGTGATCGTCGGCGGGGTGGGTGGGCGGGGCGTCGTCTCCACGGCGTCCTACGAAGCCCGGGCGTACGGCGTCCGGTCGGCGATGTCGACCCGTGAGGCTCGCGCGCGCTGCCCCCAGGCGGCCTTCCTGTCCGGCCGTTTCGACGCCTACCGGGCCGCCAGCACTGCGGTGATGGCCCTGCTCCGATCGTGCTCGCCCCTGGTCGAGCCGTTGTCCCTCGACGAGGCGTTCGTCGACCTCGAACGAGCCGACCTGCCCGACCTCGAGGTACCGACCGTCACGGCGTTCGCCGAGGACCTGCGCCTGCGGGTGCAGGAGGTCACCGACGGACTGACGGCCTCCGTCGGCGTCGCCTCGTCGAAGTTCCTCGCCAAGATCGCCAGCGAGCTCCGCAAGCCCGACGGCCTGACCGTGATCTCCCCCGGCACCGAGATCGCGCTACTGCACCCCATGCGGGTCTCGGTCATCCCCGGCGTCGGGCCCGCCACCGTCGAGCGGCTACGGCGGATCGGGGTGCACACCGTCGCCGAGCTCGCGGCCATCGGTCAGGAGGAGCTGGTCAGCATCGTCGGCAAGGCGCAGGGTGCCTCGCTCCACCAGCTCGCCCGCGCCGAGGACGACCGCGCCGTCGTACCCGACCGCGAGACGAAGTCGGTCAGCGTCGAGAGCACCTACGAGCACGACCTCACCGACCGGCGCCAGATGGAGTCCATCGTCGTCAAGCAGGCCGGCGAGGTCGCGCGCCGGATGCGGGGCAGCGGCCTGTCGGGTCGCACCGTGACGCTCAAGGTCCGGCTCTACGACTTCACCACCCTGAGTCGCTCCTCGACCCTCCCCGCACCGACCGAGGAGACCGCCACGATCGCCCGGCTCGCCCGCTCCCTGCTCGCCGACCTGGACACGTCCGGCGGCGTGCGGCTGCTCGGCGTCGGGGTGTCCGGGCTCGCCGACTGGGTCCAGGAGGACCTGTTCGCCGACGACTCCGACGACTCCGAGGTGCCCGAAGAAGCCCCCGAGCCGGCGTCCGAACCCGACCAGGCCGGCGCCCGCCCGTCCGACGTCCACTGGGCACCGGGCATGGACGTCATCCATGCCACCGACGGGCGCGGCTGGGTCTGGGGCTCGGGAAAGGGCGTGGTGACGGTGCGGTTCGAGACCGCCGAGACCCCGCCGGGGCCGGTCCGTTCGTTCCGGGTCGACGATCCCTCGCTGGCCCGATGGCGCCCACCCGCTCCGGAGCCACCAGAGGACCAGTAGCGTTCCTGCATGTCCGTCGAGCAGCCCGATCAGCCTGCCCAGCCCGTCCCGCCGCGTACCGAGCAGCGTCCCGTCACCACCACGTTGCACGGTCACCCCCGCACCGACGAGTACGAATGGCTGCGCGCCAAGGACGACCCGGCCGTACTGGCCCACCTCGAGGCCGAGAACGACTACACCCAGGCACGGACCGCCCACCTCGCGGACCTGCGCGGCAAGATCTTCGAGGAGATCAAGGCCCGCACCCTCGAGACGGACCTCTCCGTTCCCACGCGCGTGCGCGGTCACTGGTACTACGGCCGGTCCTTCGAGGGCAGGCAGTACGGCGCCAGCTGCCGCGTCCCCGTCACCGACCCCGACGACTGGGCTCCCCCGCAGCCGGCTGCCGACGCCGACCCGGACCAGCCGGCCCTGCCCGGTGAGGAGGTGCTGCTCGACCTCGATGCCCTCGCTGAGGGACACGACTTCTTCTCGCTCGGCGGGTCCGCGGTCAGCCCCGACGACCTGCTGCTGGCCTACGCCACCGACGTGGTCGGCGACGAGCGCTACACGGTGCGGGTGCTGGACCTGACCACCCGCGAGCTGCTCGACGACGTCCTCACCGACGTGCTCGGCGGCGTGACCTGGGGCGGGTCGCCCGACCACTTCTACTACACGACGGTCGACGAGGCGTGGCGGCCCGACAAGGTGTGGCGGCACCGGCTCGGCACCGCCCAGGCCGACGACGACCTGGTGTTCCACGAGCCCGACGGCCGCTACTTCGTGGGGGTGGGCCGCACCCGCAGCCGGCGCTACGTGATGATCGCCGCCAGCTCCAAGACGACCTCCGAATTCCACGTCCTCGATGCCGAGGACCCGACCGCCCAACCGCTCTGCTTCGCGACCCGCACCGACGGCGTCGAGTACTCCCTCGAGCACGCCGTCATCGGCGGGCAGGACCACTTCCTGGTCCTGCACAACGCGAGCGGTCCGGAGTTCGAGCTCGCGGTCGCGCCCGCCGTACCCACGCCCGTGGCGGACTGGAAGCCCCTCCTGGCGCACGACCCGGCCGTCCGGCTGGAGGACGTCGACGCGTTCGCCGACCACCTGGTCGTCCAGCAGCGCAGCGAGGGCCGCACCCAGGTCCGCGTCCTCGACCTCGGTCCCGATGCCGCAGCGCCGGTCACCTCGGACCGCTTCGTCGAGTTCCCCGGGGAGCTGGCGACGGTCGGGGCAGGCAGCAACCCTGCGTTCGAGCAGCCGACCATCCGGGTCGGGATGACCAGCCTGAGCCGCCCGTCGGCCGTGTACGACCACGACCTGCGCACCGGTGAGCTCGTGCTGCGCAAGCAGGCGCCGGTCCTCGGTGGCTACGACGCCGACGACTACGAGGAGCACCGGCTCTGGGCGACCTCGGTCGACGGGGTCCAGGTGCCGATCTCGCTGGTGGTCCGCCGCGGCGTGCGCGGCCCCGACGGCAGCGCCCCCGTCCCGGTGCACCTGTACGGCTACGGCGCCTACGAGGCCTCCATCGATCCGTACTTCGCCGTCAGCCGCCTGTCGCTGCTGGACCGCGGGGCCGCCTTCGCGATCGCCCACGTCCGGGGCGGTGGCGAGATGGGCCGGCACTGGTACGACGACGGCAAGCTCGAGCACAAGCAGCACACCTTCGACGACTTCATCGCCTGCGCGCGGCACCTCGTGGAGAACGGCTGGACCACGGCCGACCGCATCGTCGCCGAGGGCGCGAGCGCCGGCGGCCTGCTCATCGGCGCCGTGGCCAACCAGGCTCCCGAGGCGTTCGGGGGCTTCGTCGCCGGTGTGCCGTTCGTCGACACCCTGACCACGATGCTCGACGCCGCGCTCCCCCTGACCGTCCCGGAGTACGACGAGTGGGGCAACCCGAGCGACGACCCGGTCGCCTACGAGCGGATCGCCGGGTACGCGCCGTACGAGAACGTCGCTGACCTCCCGTACCCGCCGATCCTCGCCGAGACCTCCCTCAACGACACCCGGGTGCTGTACGTCGAGCCCGCAAAGTGGGTGGCGCGGCTGCGGGAGCGAGCACCGCAGGCCGACGTCCTGCTGCGGACCGAGATGGCGGCCGGCCACGGTGGGGTCTCCGGGCGCTACCGCGCCTGGGAGGACCGCGCGTTCAGCCTCGCGTGGATCCTCGACCGGCTCGGTCTGGCCGACCAGGAGCCTCTTTCCTGAGCGCGAGACTGAGAAGTGGCTGAGATTCGCAACTCCTCGCAACTTCTGGGGCCTGCCGCACGTCATTCGGGGTAACAACCAACTGCACCGTTCGGGAATCCCGGGCACACGGGACGTGTTGGGACCAACGTGCGGACCTCACCCGGTCTGCTCAGCGAAGGAGAACCGCGATGGCCACCGCAACCGCGAGGCGCAACACCGGACGTGAGATCGAAGGTCGCGACAGCGTCGGGCTGTACCTCGACGAGATCGCCCGTACTCCCCTGCTCGACGCCGCCCGTGAGGTCGAGCTCGCCAAGGCCATCGAGGCCGGCCTGTACGCCGAGAGCCTGCTCGCCGAGGGTCGGGTGGGCCGCCGCAAGGGCGGTGCCCCGAAGCTGGCCAACCAGGCCGAGCTGGAATGGATCGCCGAGGAGGGCCAGAAGGCCGTCACGGAGTTCATCAACGCCAACCTCCGACTGGTCGTCTCCATCGCGCGCAAGTACGGCCGGGCGCAGATGCCGATGCTCGACCTGATCCAGGAGGGCAACACCGGCCTGATCCGCGCGGTCGAGAAGTTCGACTACGCCAAGGGCTACAAGTTCTCCACCTACGCCACCTGGTGGGTGCGCCAGGCCATCACCCGCGGCATCGCGCAGCAGGCCCGCGTCGTCCGGTTGCCCGTCCACGTGGTCGAGGAGCTCAACCAGGTCGGCGGCGCCCGGCGCACGCTCGAGCGGCAGCTCGGCCGCGATCCCGACCCCACCGAGATCGCTGCCGAGCTCGGCCTCCCGGTCGACCGGGTGCTGGACCTGATGGCCTGGGGCCGTGAGCACGTCAGCCTGGACACCCCGATCGACGAGGACGGCGACACCTCGCTCGGTGACCTGATGGCGCAGGAGACCACTCCCGGACCCGACCTGACGGTGCTCGACACCGAGGCGCGCGACCGGCTCAACAGCCTGGTCGACCAGCTCGACGAGCGAGCGGCCGACATCATCCGCTCGCGTTACGGCCTGGTCGACGGCCGCCAGCACAAGCTGGCCGACATCGGCGTCAAGCACGGCATCTCCGCCGAGCGGGTGCGCCAGCTGGAGCGGGAGGCGCTGCAGAAGCTGCGTCGCCTCGGCGACCCGGACCTGGCCGCCTGACAGAGCCGCGGCCGCTAGGCCGACAACTCCGCGAAGACCTCCGTGACCCGCGTACGGAGGTCTTCGTGCGTCCCGGTGTTGTCGATGAGGTAGCCGTTCGTCTGCTCGACCACGGCGCGCCGTTCCTCGCGGGTGGCCTGGGCCGCGATCCGCGCCCGGGCCTCCTCCTCGGTCCAGCCCCGGTCGCGGACCATCCGTTCGATCTGGACCTCGGTCGGCGCGTCCACGACGATCACCGCGTCGAACTCCGTGGCCCGGCCCGACTCGACGAGCAGCGGGATGTCGTGCACCACGATGCCGTCCGCGGGCGCCGACGCCTCGAGCTCGGCGTACCTCTCGAAGACCAGGGGGTGCACGATCGCCTCGAGCCGACGCCGCTGCTCCTCGTCACCGAAGACCAGCGCGCCCATCTTCGGGCGATCCAGGTCACCGTCAGCGGTGAGGAGCTCGGGACCGAACGCCTCGACCACGGCCGCGAGTCCGGGCGTGCCCCGTGCCACCACCTCGCGCGCCAGCTGGTCGGCGTCGATGACCACCGCACCCAGCTCCCGCAGGATCGTCGAGACAGTGCTCTTCCCCGAGGCGATCCCCCCGGTCAGTCCGACGCGCACGCGCTGACCCTACTGTGGCCTCGTGGAGGACCTGCCGCTGACCGCCGGTGACCGGGTGGCCCTGCTGGTCCCCGGTTCCCACGAGTACGTCGACGCGGTGCTGCGCCTGCTCACGGCAGGCGTCTTCCCGATCCCGCTGGACCCGCGGCTGACCGACAGCGAGCAGGCGCGGATCCTGGCGGGCCTGGCACCGACCAGGATCGTGCGCTCGGCGCCGGACCTGGCCGAGCTGGTCGACGTACTCCCGGAGGCAGGGTTGCCGCTGGGGCGCCCGATGCACTGCACCAGTGGGACGACCGGGGTGCCGAAAGGCGTCTTCTCGGGGATCCTGACGTCCGACGACGCGCGGGCGCTGCTGGCTGACGAGCGCGAGCTGTGGGGCTTCTCCCCCGACGACGTCAATCTCGTGCTCAGCCCGCTCTACCACTCGGCTCCCCTGCGGTTCGCGATGGGAACACTCCTCGCCGGCGGCCGGATCGTGGGTCTCGACAGGCTCGACCAGCAGCGTGGCTTCGACCCGGCCGCAGTGAGCGCCACGATCGCTCGCGAGCGACCGACGACGATGTTCTGCGTGCCGACCCACCTGCAGCGGCTCTTCGAGCACTGGGACGAACACGGCATCCCCGACCTGTCCTGCTTCCGGCTCGTCGCCCACGCCGGCGCCCCGTGCCCCACCGACCTCAAGCGCCGCCTGATCGCCGCGTTCCCCGAGGGCTCGACCTGGGAGTTCTACGGATCGACCGAGGGACAGTTCACCGCCTGCCGCAGCGAGGAGTGGCTGGAGCGTCCCGGCACCGTCGGCCGGGCGCGCCCCGGGAGGTCGTTGAGCCTCGACCCCGACGGCACCATCTGGTGCACGGTGCCCGACTTCGCCCGCTTCACCTACTTCAACGAGCCCGCCAAGACCGCCGCGACCTGGCGCACCACCCCAGAGGGGCCGGCCTTCACGGTCGGCGACCTCGGTCGCCTCGACGAGGACGGGTACCTCTTCCTCGACGGCCGCCGCGAGGACCTGGTCATCAGTGGCGGCGTGAACGTCTACCCCACCGAGGTCGAGCAGGTCCTCGGCACGTGCCCGGGCGTTGCCGACATCGCGGTCTACGGCGTCGATGACCCGACCTGGGGCCAACGAGTCTGCGCGGCGATCGTCGGCACCGCAACCGTCGACGAACTGGACCGCTTCGCCCGGACGCACCTCGCCCCACCGAAGCGCCCCAAGGACTACGTCCTCCTGGACACGCTCCCCCGCACCCTGACCGGGAAGGTACGCCGCACCGAACTGGTCGCGGCCCATCCGGCCGTCAGCAGCGACCCGTCGCGCGACGCCTGACCGTGATGGTGGCCTGAGGCCCGGCCACAGCGCCCCGCACCGCGCGGATGCGGAACCGCCAGGAACGCTGGAGCGGCAGCCGGACCAGCGTCACCCGCGACCCGGTGGTCCGCACCCCACGGGTCCAGTGACCGTCGACCCGGCGCTGGATCCAGTACGACGTCGCGCCGCTCACCGGTCGCCAGGCCAGTCGTGTGCAGCGCCGGCCGGCCGCGGCACGCATCCAGCCGGGTGCGGTCAAAGCCGGCGCCGGGGGTGGTGGCGGGAGCACAGGGGCGGTCGGGATCACGTCCACGACAGCTGAGAAGACGTCGCCTTCTGGTGGATCATCACCCTTCACCGGTTGCAGGCGGTACTGGTAGCGACGACCGTTGTCGAGTGGGGACAGGGTGCGGACCCCGTCAGTCGGCAAGCCCTCGGCGAGGAGCATCCACTGACCGCCGGCGGTGGCGTCGCGCGCCCAGAGCAGATGGCTGGTCGCACCGGGCGCGCCCTGCCAGGTCAGCGTCGCCGATCCGTCACCGGCCGTCGAGACGAGCGACGGACCTGCTCGCGGACCGACGGGCGGAAGCACCAGTGGCCGGTGTGCGGGGTCCCCGATCCCGAGCGCAGCCAGCGCGTCTGCAACGGCGGCAGCGATCTTGACCTCGCCACGGGCATTGGCGTGGGCGTGGTCCCACGTGTCCTGCAGCTCGTCGTACCCGGCAGCGGCTTCAGCGACCACGACCGGCGACTCCGCCGTCGTCACTGCGGCCGTCACCGGCCCCAGCGCGGCATTGAACTCCGACACTCCGGTGAACCAGTGTTGCGTCGCCTCGGCCACCACGAACGCGAGGTCCGGATCCACAGCCCGAGCGGCGGCGACCAGCCCGGTCGTGTCCTCGGCCGTCGACTGAGGGGAACGCCCGTAGAGGATGTCGTTGACGCCGAGCATGGTGATCACCACGTCGGGTTGGTGGTCGGCGACCAGGGTGCCGATCGGCGTGTCCGGGTACCCGCTCCACATCCCCCAGCGCGCGGCATGGTCCCGGTCGAAGTCGGGATCGACGTACGACGTCGCGCCCGGGCCGCCGGTGCGGAGGTCCCGCAGGTCGCTGCGGGGGCCGACGAAGTCGACGGCGACACCGGACGTCTGCAGGTGCTGCCACAAGCGGTAGCGCCAGGTCCAGTCACCGGAGGAACCCTGGGTGACCGAGTCGCCGACCATCAGGATGCGAACGACGTCGCTCGACGTGTCCTCCTCGACAGCACGCGCCGGCCCCGGCAGGGCCAGTCCGCTCGCAAGACCGAGCACCGCACAGAACGCGCCCAGGACTACCCGCCGGTGGCTCCTTCTCATGCCGTCACCCTGCGCACGGGCCCGCGTCGACGCCGGGCAGGCAGACGTAGACCGGTGCGCTGGTGGTCCGTGCCCCGCTCGCGTCGGTGACGGTGGCGCGCAGCCGGATGACCACGGAACCGGGGGCATGGACGTCGTCGAGCGCCAGTGTCCCGGAGGTCTGGCCGGTGATCCTGCTGGAGGGGTGGGCGTGGAACGTGTCGCCGGTGTAGTGCAGGGAGTCGACGGCCAGCACGACCGTCGACGCGAGATCCGCCGGGTCGTCGCCGTCGGGGTCGCTGACCTCGACGCTCCACGGCACGACACCGTCGGCCGGGACGTGGCCGTTGGCCGGTGCCGTCAACGCGACGCTCGGCGGTCCGCCGGTACGGGTCCACGACACATCCGCGGCTGCAGTGTCTTCATCGCCGTGGAGGTGCTCGACCTGGACGAGGTGCTGTCCCTGCGACAGGACGAGGTCGTGCACGCGGGCATCGCCCCAGAAGGCGTTGGCGTAGAAGTCGTGCACGGGCTGGTTGTCGACCCACAGCCGGATCCATTCGGTGCCGTCCACCTGGAACCGCCAGGTGCCCGCCTCGACGTCGACGCGTCCGCGCCAGGACGTGGCGAACCTGTTCCCGGAGGTCTCGGCCAGCTGCACCGCCGGTTCGCAGGTCGCCTCGCCCAGCGCCGCCGTCGGCACCTGGACTGCGGCGTAGGGGAACAACCATGCATAGGCGGGGTCGCCGTCGTACTCCTGGTCGAAGGCGGAATCGGGGCCGTCGAGGTCGTGGAAGGTGCGCCGGAACGTGCCGACCGGGCACCGGTCGGCAAGCGCGTCGCCGCTCCAGCGGATCCGTCGCAGCGAGCCCGTGGTGATGGACACCGACCACACCAGTCCGTCGGGTCCGGTGAAGAACTTCACCGGACCTTCCGCCGCGGTGGCGTCGGCCAGTCCGGCCACCCCGGTCACGTCACCGCCGTGGTCGACGGCAGCGGTACGGATGAAGGCCTGGGCGTAGTCCCCGAACACGTAGCGGCCCCGCATCGCGGCGGGATAGGCGGTCGAGTCCAGGAAGACTCCGCCACTGACCGAGCCACCGTTCCCGTGATGCGGATAGGAGTACGACGGCGCGCTGGCCCCGCCCTCGGCGCGCACGGCGCCGCACGCGCTCCACGGGCTGTCGAGCGCGGAAACGTCGCCCAGGGCCGTGGCTTCATCACCTTCGAGGCAGGGCCACCCGAAGTTCGCCACCTCCTGCGACGGGTCGAGCTCGAGGACGTCGAGCTCCTCCCACGTCATCTCACCCACGTCGCCGATCACCAGCTGGTCGCCGTGGACGGTGAACCGGAACGGGTTGCGGAGCCCCAGCGCCACCACGCGGGAAGCGTTGCTGGACCCGTCGCCGACGTACAACGGGTTGTCCGGCACACCGCGGCCCGTCGCCGGGTCGATGCGCAACACCTTGCCGGCCAGCACCTCGGGGTCCTGGGCGCGAAGGGTCCGCAGCCGGCCCGCCAGTCCGTCCGCGGTCAGGTACAGCGAGCCGTCTCCGATGCCGGCCAGCAGTCGTCCCTGGTCGTCGAAGCCGAGGTCGCCGATCGTGTGGGCCACCCCGACCATCGGCACGCAGTCCGGCGTACGCACGTTGTCGTCGTCGTAGCAGGCCGGACCGGTGACCGACCCGAGGACGACGTGTCGGCTGTCGGGCTGCAGGTCCGTGCCGTCCCAGGTGAACCGGACGACCTGCTGGGCGTGCCGATCGTCGCCACCGTCGTCCCGGACGAAGCTGACGTAGACGAAGCCGTTGTCGGCGAAGGCGGGGTCCACGGCCAGACCGGTCATCCCGGCGTCACCCTCGTCGAGGACGTCGTCGCGCAGGTCGAGAACCACTCGCGGCAACGACCACTCGCCGTCGTCCGTCGGTTCGACGACCTTGACCAGGCCACCCTTCTCGCTGACGAGGACGAGGCCTTCGGGCGTGCTCGCGGCGCTGGTCGGCAGCTCGAATCCGCTCTGGACGGTGTCCAGCGCGAAGCTCTCGGCGACACCCGAGTCCACACCGAGCGGCGCGGTGGCCCGCTCGAAGGCGCTGGCGGGGCTGAGCACGCTCTCCACCGGGCCGATCGCGCGGGCGACGACGTCGTGCGTGCCGACGGACGGATCTGCCGTGACGTTCCACGGAGCGCTGGTGTCCTCACCGACCAACCGGCCGTCGAGGTAGAAGCGCACCGACCGCACTGCGCCGGTCGTCGTCACCGTGAGCTGCGCCGGATCACCGTCGACGACAGCGGGTACACCGACCGTGGGCGGCAGGTGCACGGGAGACGCCGTTGCAGGCGCGCCACGGTGGGCAGCAACCAGCGCCCGCAGCCGCTTTCCTGCCACCGTCGCGACGGTGGCAGCGTCGTCGATCAGGAGCGTGCGCGACGTGCCGAGCCGGCGGGTCGCAACTGCCCTCCACGTGCCGTCACTTGCTTGCGCTTGCACCTCGACCACCCGTCCCGAGCGGGCATGCGACACGGTGACCCGGGCGTCGACCCGGGCGCTCACGTCCCGGGAGAGGGCGAGGCTGACCGCCTGCGGCGTGCCGCGCACGGCAGCGGGCCGGGACGCGACGGCGGAGTAGTGCCGACCACGGATGCGGGTCGCGGGCGCCAGCACCCGCAGCACGGTGCGGGTGGCCGTGGCCCGGTGGGCGAGGGAGACCGTGCCCCTGCGGCTGCTCACTCCACGGGCCACCGTGACCCAGCGAGTTCCGGACAGCCGCTGCAGCCGTACGGGCCGGGCGACCTGACTGGCGAGCCGGGTGCGCGCGGCGACGTACTCACCGATCATCGGCGGCGCGGGTGACACGACCAGAGGCGGGCGTACGGCGGCGTCCGCGGCTGGAATCGCCAGGGTCAGCGCTCCCGCCAGCGTCGTCACGAGGGCGAGCAACACTCCCAGCACGCCCCGCACCATGGGCCCAGTCTGAAGCGCCTGCACCCGGCAATCAGCCGAACCGGGCCACCCGGGACCAAGGTCCCGGGTATGTCACCCGAACGGCATCCCGGACGTGGGAGACTCCGGACGACTGCGGCAGAGGAGAGCACACATGAAGAGGCAAGCGATCAGCCTGAACGACTCGGGTTGGCTCCGCATGGAGACCGTGGCGACACCGATGCAGGTGGGCATGCTGGCGACGTTCTCGAAGCCGGAGGACGCGGGACCGTCGTACCTCTCTGACCTGGTGGACCGCTGGCGTTCCCATCGCGAGTTCCAGTCGCCGTTCAACTACGTCCTGCACGGATCGGCGGTCCCCCGCTGGGAGACGCTGCCCGACGACGCCATCGACATCGACTACCACTTCCGGCACTCGGCACTCCCCGCTCCCGGCGGCGAACGTGAGCTCGGCATCCTCGTCTCGCGCCTGCACTCAGCCCGGATGGACCGCCGCTACCCGCTCTGGGAGTGCCACGTCATCGAAGGGCTCGAGGGCGACCGCTGGTCGATGTACATGAAGGTCCACCACAGCCAGCTCGACGGCGTGGGCGGAATCCGCGTGCTTCGTCGTACCTTCTCGGTCGACGGCGACCAGCGCGACATGCTGCCGCTCTGGGCGATCGGCGTCCGCGGCCCCGACCAGTCCGGCGTGCCGGCGACCCCGCGCACGAAGACACCGGCGAAGCCGAGCCGCAAGGTCGTCAGGAACGCCGCCGCGGTCGCCGGGTCGCTGCGCCGTACCTATGCGGAATCGCTGTTCGGTTCGAAGGACGAGCTGCGCGCGGTGCCCTACCGCGCACCGAAGTCCATCTTCAACGGCACCATCAGTACGCCGCGCCGGTTCGCGACCCAGCAGTATCCGATCGATCGCCTGAAGGCCGTCGGCACGGCCGCCGGCGGGAGCCTCAACGACGTCTTCCTCGCGATCTGCGGCGGCGCGATCCGGCGCTATCTCCAGGACGTCGACGCCCTGCCCGCGCAGAGCCTGATCGCCAACGTCCCGGTCTCGGTCCGCACCGGCGAGGGCGCCTCCGTGGGCAACGCCATCACGTTCCTCTACACCCAGCTCGGCACCGACGTGGCGGACCCGCTCGAGCGGATCGCACGGATCAAGACCTCCACCCAGCTCGGCAAGGAACGCCTGCCCCAGGTCTCCGGTGCCGCCATGGACGCCTACACGGCCGGCCTGATGGCGCCGTTCATGGGCCAGGCCATCACCCACCTCGGCGGCCACGGCCGACCCGCATCCAACC
This sequence comes from Nocardioides sp. Root682, assembly GCF_001427795.1. GTDB lineage: Bacteria > Actinomycetota > Actinomycetes > Propionibacteriales > Nocardioidaceae > Nocardioides. The sequence continues at coordinate 189,837 of NZ_LMHJ01000001.1, forward strand.
TGGTCCTCTCGAACGTCCCCGGCCCGACCGAGGCACGGTACGTCGACGGCTCACGCCTCGAGGAGTACTACCCGCTCAGCCTGCTCTTCCACGGCCAGGCCCTGAACATCACCGCGATCAGCTACGCCGGCCAGTTCAACATCGGCTACACCGGCTGCCGCGACAACCTGCCCCACCTGCAGCGGATCGCGGTCTACTCCGGCGAGGCGCTCGAGGAGCTCGAAGCGGCGCTGGGCATCAGCGCCGCGACCTCGGCTGGGTAGTCCCGCGTAGGTACCGCGATGGCACCCGGCGTTGCGAGCTGCGAGGTGGGCAATCCGCCCACTATGGGTCACGTCACCGTGCGTCGTGAGCCTCGATGACCTCCATTGTGAGCAGCGCACCTGCCCAGTCGGCTCGTGCACGAGCGAGCGTTGCTGGATCGGGTTGTGTTGACCCGTACCAGGGCTTGAGGTCTGTCGCGGTTACCAAATGCTGACCGGCTCCTGTGTCGGTGATTGTCCAATCAGACAGGTCGTTTGCAGCTTGGAGGTGCGCGTCGGTGACCACCTGGACACCGTGTGCGTCAGGCAAGTACCGGTCGAGCAGGTGAGCGTTGTATCGCACCTGCGGTTCGCGAATGCCGGGCAGGGGCTGGATGCCGTCGATCTCGAATAGGCCTAGGACTCCCGGGCGAGCTGTTCGTATGAATGCGTAGTCGAGGGGGGCTGGAAGTTGGGTTGCCAGCTCGAGAAGCTCGCTCACGGAATCGGTCCATGACCCGGCGATGTATTGGTAGACGGAGGTCGCGGCGGGGCCTAGAACTGCGTGTCGAGCTCTGTGGGCCGCGCTGTCGTAGACCGCGACGCCCGCACTGCCCGCTGAGCGCAATGCGCGTTCGATGGCCGGCCTGAGGTCGACGTCTTGGACCGTCAGAAAGCAGTCGCCTTGGACCAGGATGGTTTGCCCGGGGTCAGTTTCAGCCCACTCGACGGTGCGTTTGACGGCGTCCTTGGTCTGCGCGGAATCGACCTCCCACCGGGGCCGGCCCGGGGTAAGCATTGGCGGGAGGCGGAACCGGGCAAACAACGTTGGGGCAGGTGGACCGGTCGAAAGCACTTTCGGCATTGGAGCCTGGGGCGCGCCACCGAGACTGCCGCTGACCCCGCGACTTCGCAGCGCGTCGACGAACAGTTCAACCCATCGATCGATCTGTTGGCGGTCGAGCGCGGGACCGATCTCAATGGCGAAGCCCCCGGGACACGGGGTCAACGAGTATGCCTTGAGGTCGTCGATGCCCTGCTGTGCCGCGTTGGCTGCGGCAACAGCACTCTCGATTGCGTCGAGCGCCTCTGTTTGAGTGGTCCGAAGACGTAGCCAGAAGTCGTCGTAGCCGCTGGCTTTCCATGCCCTCTTGATGGAATCCCACTTAACGTCCAAGCCGCTCTGATCCAGCACGATTTCCTCCCTTGTGCGTTGGATTCACCGAATCCTATGACGTTCCCCGGCGTTCGAAGGTAAGTTCGCCAGTCTTGCTCTGGACACGATCCAGTCAGGAACCGGCTTCTTGGGAGGGAAGGCATGGTTTCACATGTACGGCGCCTGTTTGTGGTGCTCGTAGCTGCTCTGTCGATAGCCCTGGTGTTGTGCACCAACCGAGCCGCCGCGGGAATCGCTCCTGACGACGCAGCGGGGTTGATAGCTGGGCCTCTGCCGACCCTGCTCGAAACCGAGGACCAACCGTGTCCTCCGAATGACGACAACGCCGCTGTGGTGAGCGTAGGGAAACGGTGCATCGCAGAACAGCGTCTGACAACCCGCGCCTACCTCACACCGAACTGCTTTGACAGCCGGGGCCTTCAGCCGAACGCGTTGTACGGACCGACCGAATGCAGGAACGCGAAGAGCGATCAGGTCGAGGCGATTGCTCAGGCAAGGGCGATCGTCAAGTTCAATCAGCAAGGGGTCCATGGCGACTCTGCGGTTCTGCCTGGAATCACGCCGAACCTTCAGTGGGAGGTGATCTATGGCCCGCGACCGGACATCGTCATGTACGACCGGAACTACTTCAGGGACCGTGACGTGGAAGGTGCCCCCGCAGTACCGGGCCCCGGCTCCGAGATCGAAATCATCGAGGTCAAGACCGAGAAGAACGGTGGCAACACTGGCGCAGCACGGAGCCTGCGCCAGTACCTGGTCACCAAGGCGTTCCCGTCCGGGCCTCGCGGCCGCCAACTTTACGCCTACGACCTGACTGACTATTCAGACAGCTTTCGGGTGCTTAAGCGTTCATGCGGTCCTGGCGTCGAGACGCGTCGCGAGGATCACTACACGGTGTACCCCGGCGCGACTCAAGGCGCCATGATCGTTTCCCTTCCGAAACCCGTTGAGACGTCATGCGGTGCTGCTGACCCGACTCCGAACCCCGAAGAGGAGGAGAACGAGGAGCCTCGGGACTGCGGGATGATCTGCACAATCCCGATTCCGCCTATCCATTCTGACAATCAAGACCCCGACGACCAAGCCGCCTACGACGCCGCGTTTGACCAGATCGTGGAAGCCTATGAAGACAACGAAGAGGTCCTCGTTGCCGGGGTTCTGGTATCCGCCGCCGTCATCCTGGCCGTCGTGGTCGCTTGTTCGCTGATGCCGCTCGGATGTCCGGCGATATTGACGATGACGGCCGCACCGGGAAACGCCTACGGCATCGGAGCGCTGCTCGCCGTCCTGATCGGCTTGAATGTGTGGGGAGACCCTCACATTGCGACTCTGGATCGCTTCAACTACGACCTGCAGGCTGTAGGCGAGTTTCATCTGCTCCAGGCCCCTGAACAGGGTGTCGACGTCCAGGCGAGATTCCGTCCTTGGAGCAACAGTCGCGACTTGTCGACCCTGACCGCTGTCGCAGTTGAGATCAACGAGAATCAGATCGAACTTGTCGGCAACTCACTCAGAGTCAACGGTGACCTCGTCCCGCTCGCTGACGGTCATGCCTTTGACCTTGGTGAGGGTGCAACGGTCATTCGGGACGGATCGCGCTGGGTTGTCCAATGGCCAGGTTATGGCGACAAGCTTGTGATGATGGTGAAAGGTAGCGACGTCGGGTTCCACGTGCCGAAGGGCACGCAGACCAGCGGACTCCTGGGCAACGGCAATGGCGACGCCAAGGATGACTTGGCCTACCCCGACGGCACCGCAGTTCCAACCAACACCTCGGCGTCGACTCTTCACGGTGCATTCGCGGACGCCTGGCGAATCAGCCAGGTCGAGTCCCACTTCACCTACGCCAACGGTCAGTCCACCGCCGCTTTCACCGACAAGACGTTCCCGCAGCGCGTGGTCACGGTGGCAGACTTTCCGGAGGCCGACATCGCGGCCGCATCCGAGACATGCCTGACAGCAGGCGTCCAGCCGGGCCCGCAGTTTCAGGACTGCGTCTTCGACGTGATCGTCACCGGTGACCAGACGTTCGCGGCCTCTGCGGCGGCCGTGACTGATGTGCTGGTCGATTCAACAACCCGTGCGTTCGATGATTCCGGCACTCTGGCAGAGGACTACGAGGGCACCGTCGGATCGAACTTCGCAGCCCCTCGGTATTCGTCCGATCCAGCGACCAGTCGCCTCGCAGGGCCGCTATTCGATGCCACGCCGTATCACGTCACCGGTGCATCTGTGCCGCGCCACGAAACCGTGCGAATGAGCGCTGAGGTCTACGCGTACGGCCAGATCGGCGACGACACAGTTCCACAGTCTGTTGCGCTCAAGTCCGGGACCAGCACCTTGGGCAGCATCAACTTCGACACCCTGGACGGACCATCGCTCTCGGGCGGGCTCTCGGGATCGATCGAACGCATCGGCGTCAATGTCACACAATCCGGCACCCCGTTTACGAAGTTTGCGTTGAGCGTCGAGGTTCCGCATCAGGCCGACACAATCGACCTGACCCTCGTTCCACAGAACTTTCGCGGCGTTCTCGGAACCTCCTTCGGAATCGACAACGTTCTGCTGCAACTCACCACCGACCCTGCCGATGTCTTCGACGTCAACTTCCCGTTCACAGTAAGCGCTGAGCAGCCATCAACTGGAGCGGGGAATCTCGAGTCCCGAGCGGCTCAGGACGAGTACCACTTTTCGCTACCTGAAGATGACACCAACCTCATGCTGGAGACCCCCCAATGCCTGCCTGGGATCCAGACCCTTGTGTCAAAGCAAACCGGTGCCGTCGTTCCTCCTGACCGCACCGGCTGCAAAGGGCGCGTGTACAAGGCGCTTCCGGCAGGCGACTACCTGTTCAAGGTGACGGCCACTGGCTCACCGTCCACCTACTCGCTCGCCATGGGCGAAGCACCCCAACCCCAGCAGTTTCCGTACGCGATTGGTGACACGGTTGTGCCAGGAAAGCTCGACGGCACCGACACCCCCGGCGTCGGGGCCATCGAGACACCCGGCTCCCTCGACACCTACACATTCACGACCACACAACCCAGCACCCGCGTTCTGTTCACCGGGTCGGGCGGCCCGTGCCCAGCAGCCAGGCTGACCGACCTCGCCACCAACACCGTCCTGGGAGCGGTCTGCGGGAACCGCGAATACAGGCTCACGCAGGGCAACTACCGGATCGACGTTCCATCCACCAGTGCGGACACGACCGGTGAATACTCCTTCCAGTCATACGAACTGACCGAAGGCCAGTTGCCGAGTGTCGATATCGAGCCGGACGGCATCGACCACAAGATCGCCATGGGCAGTGGGCAGGATCAGTTCTTCAACCTCGATGCTGAGGCGGGCCATCGGTATCGGGTCTCGATGCCCAGCACCACCCTCACCGCTTCCTGGGCGCAAGTGGTGCGGATCTACAAGCCCGACGGCACCATGATCCTCGATACCCAGGCCATTACCCCCGGTAGCGCTTGGTACATCGACCCAGCCGTAGCTGGCACCTACAGAATCATGGTGAACCCACTCGAGGGCTGGGCCGGGACCACCACGATCCGAGTGAAAGACGCCAGCGACTTTGAGGTCACACCGAACCTCGACGGGTCCGACAACACCTTCGTTCTTGACCCTGGCCAGAACGCTCAACTGCGATTCACTGCGGTGGCTGGTCGTCGGTACCGGGTCTCGATGCCGAGCACCACTCTCACTAAGGAATGGGCCCAGGTCCTGCGGATCTACAAACCCGACGGCACAGAACTGGTCGACACCGAAGCAATCACTCCGGGACAGTCTTGGTACATCGACCCCGCGGTAGCCGGGACATACCGGGTCATGGTTGACCCGCTCAGCGAATGGTCCGGCACAACCACGATTCGTGTGAAGGACGCCGCCGACTATGAGGTCACGCCGAATCTCGACGGGTCGGACAACACCTTCGCGTTTGATCCTGGTCAGAACGCGCAACTGCGGTTCACCGCAGTAGCCGGCCGCCGGTACCGGGTGTCGATGCCAAGCACCACCCTCATCAAAGCGTGGGCCCAGGTCCTGCGGATCTACAAACCCGACGGCACAAAGCTCGTTGACGTCCAAGCCATCACCCCGGGCGGGTTTTGGTACATCGACCCGGCGGTCTCCGGTACCTACCGGATCATGATCGACCCCCTCGGCGAATGGTCCGGAACCACCACGATTCGTGTGAAGGACGCCAGCGACATCGAGGTCACACCGACGCCCGACGGGCCAGACAACACCTTCACCTTTGACTCTGGCCAGAACGCGCAGCTGCGGTTCACCGCAGTAGCCGGCCGCCGGTACCGGGTCTCGATGCCAAGCACCACACTGATCAAGGAGTGGGCGCAAGTCTTGCGGATCTACAGACCCGACGGAACAAAGCTCGTCGACGTCCAAGCGATCACCCCGGGTGGTTTTTGGTACATCGACCCGGCGGTCTCTGGCACCTACCGGATCATGGTCGACCCACTCGGCGAGTGGACCGGAACCACCACCATTCGCCTCAAGGACGCCAGCGACATCGAGGTCACACCGAACCTCGACGGATCGAACAACTCGTTCACCTTCGACCCCGGTCAGAACGCACAGCTACGGTTCACCGCAGTAGCCGGCCGCCGGTACCGGATCTCGATGCCGAGCACCACGCTCACAAGTTCATGGGCGCAGGTCGTGCGAATCTACAAGCCCGACGGAACCATGATCCTCGACACCCAGGCCATCACCCCGGGTGCCACTTGGTACATCGACCCAGCCGTCGCAGGCACCTACCGCGTCATGGTCGATCCGCTCGGCGAGCGCGCGGGCACCACCACGATCACCACCAAAGACCTCACCAGCACGAACTGAAGGGTCTGCTGATCCGACCGGCGACATCTCAACCTCCCGACCGGCACAGAAACGTAGGCAAGAAAGTTCGCGCTGCCTGATCGCTCCGGGCTATCGAGGTCCCCTAGGTAAATAGGGACCCTTGCGCGCCACGGCTTGTTTACGGATGTTGACCGCAGTAACTAAAACCACTGCAAGGTGACCTGCGCAGATGCAGTAGGGCGATCGTGGCCGTCAGTGCGGGCGGCACGCCACCCACGATCCCCGCATCGGCGATTGAACGCACTGGGTGGCGGACGGCCCCGGCAACGGCAGGGCACGGGGGTCTCCCATCGGGTCAGGCGATCAGGAGCCAGCCTCGACGCCGCGACTCTTGGTAGTTGCCCCGGAGTTCACGTTCGGCAAGCTCCTCCAGGTTTGCTGGAAGTTTGCACCCGCCTCCACCGCCATGCGTGTAGCCCTGCGGCTCCGCGGCTAGGCACCGTAGGTCGGGGTGGACCTCTCGGCGCAGCGGGATGCACACCTCGTGCTGGTGGCCGTTGGAGCAGGTGACCTGGGCGCGGACGGCATGGGTTCCGCCGGTCGCGGGCGGCCGGCGGCTCACTTCTGCCGCCGGTTATACGGGGACTGGTTCGTCGGCTTGAGGGAGATGTTCTTCTCCGATGCCTGCGACTGGACCGCAGCCGGGGTCCGACCCAGCTTGATGCCGATCACGCGCGTTGGCGTGTTCTGTGTCGCCAGCTTCTTGAGCGACTGGTTGTCGGAGGGAGTCCACGGCTTGCCGTGATTGGCGGGCTTCTTCGTCATCTTCGCGTTCCCGTCTGGTCGGCTCAGCCGTTGTACGGGCCGGCGGTGGGCGTGAGCTGGTTGCGGACCTTCACGACCTCCTGGGCGGAGTGGAGCGTGAACCGCACCGGTGCGGCCGCCGGCATCGGCGGCTGAGGGGGCTGCGGAGGCAGCTCGGTCAGCTGGTAGTCGCCCTGCGGGATCTCGCCGGACAGCGCGTGGCCATGCGAGTTCGAAGTGAACGGCTCCCCGACCGGGTTGCCCTGCAGGTCGGCGATCTGGAAGGCGAAGCCGCCCAGGTCACCGCTGACGCGGCTCCCGTTCGCGTCCACGAGCTCCTTGCGGACCGCAACCCTGCCCGTCTTCGACTTCCGCGTCTCCTTGGCGGCCCCGAACATGCCGATCCCGATCGGACCGTCGATGTCGGGCGGCACGAAATAGAAACCCCATTTCTCGATCGTGATCAGGCCGCGCGCCAGGAGTGCGTCAACACCTGCTCCGGGCCGCGGGAAGTCGGGGTTGAGCATCCACCGGTTGAACACCGCGTCGAACTGATCGAGCGAGGCCTGAAAGGAGGCGAACTGCAGCCCCTGCACTACCTGGCCGTCGCGCACCTCGAGGAACGGGAGGCCGCGGCGGAAAATCTGGGTCTCGTCACGGTGCTCGAACCCGCGTGGCCCGACCTTGCGGACGTGGGAGTCGAGGCGCGGGTCATCGGTGGCGAACGACGGCTCGTCTTTCACCTTGGTGCCCTCTGGGAGGTCGAGGCGGCGGCCAGTCCTGTCCCGGCCGATGACTTGGTCCTGATCGGCGGGCGGGATCGCCTGAAACGCGGCCGGGTTCTGCACGATGCGCAGATAGGCCAGGTAGGTGCCGTGGCGCGTCCAGTCGGGCTCCTCGGCGTTGCGGTCGGCGTCGATGAACACGAAGTCGTTACGCGAGGAGACCGGGATATTGCGGACCCCGTCGCGGTACCCGAACGCCTCCTTGTCCGGATAGGACTTGTAGCCCTGCTCCATCGCCAGGCCGGTGACGCCGCTGGCGGCGAGCGCGTTGACGAACTTGGCGATCTCTGCCTCGGCGGTCGCCACGATGTAGAAGCAAACGTCGGCCGGGACGGCGACGCCGTGCGGCATCGCCGGCAACTGTGCGAACCCGGCTGGCGGGGTCACGCCGGCGAAGCGCGCCGTGGCGTCGGCCCGATAGAAGAACGACTGGCCCAACCCCACGGCGATCGTCGCGACGCGGACCACCTCGGGAGTGCATGCAGCACGCAGGGCCTGTCGGGCGGTGTCGATGGTGGTGAGCCAGGAGGTCACTGCGGCCGCGTCCCACTCGCCGGGAAGAGTCGCGAAGACGAACGCGCCGTGCGCGTAGGGCGACTTCATGACGGGGTCGCCCGGCAGGAAGGGGACAACCCCGCGGGCATGTCTGGCCGCACCCGGGGTGCTGGGGGTGAGTTCGGCGGGGTTGGGGTTCTGCTCGGTCATCGGCTGTCTCCTCGAGGCGGGTCGTAGATGCGTGCAAATGTCTCGGGCTGAAGAACCCCGGCACTGGTTCCCGGGGTGGGTCGCGCAAACCTGCCAGGTGGATCGATGGGCGACCGGAGCCACCTCCTCATGTCCACTTGGGCTTGACCTCACATCGTTCGCGGTGTGTCGAGGGCTGGACGACGCTCGCTCAGCCAGTAGGCTTTACCTGATCAGTGTACCCCATCCATCATTACCATTTCGGTAAAGGCATCTGACTTGAAGGTTCTTCCTCTTGGCGACGGCGTCGCTGCGGCGATCACGCCCTCGGCGTTGGCCTGCCTGGAGGACCGGATCCGAGACGACTTGCAGATGGCGCTGCACCTGGTCAAGCACGCCGAGAACCTGGGCCAACTGGCCACGACGAGGGCCGTTGCGCTCACGCGCCTTCCCAATAGCGAAGCGTGCGACTTCCACTACGGAACGAGCGCCACCGGCGTGACCCTCCGCGCCATCGATGACAACGGAGCCAAGATCGCCGTCGACGACACCGCGCTCAGCCTCAACGCTGTGCTCTCAGTCGCTGTACTCGCGGTCGGCCTATCCCTGAAAGAGGCGACTCAAGCATGACCAAGTCCCCGGCACAATCCGCGCGTCCTGCGCCACTGTTGCATGACTACGAGGTCACCCCCGGCGAATACCTCCGCGCCGAACTCAGGGCCCGAGGAATCAGCCAAGCGGACCTCGCCGTGCGAGCCGGCGTCTCGACCAAACACTTGAATCAAGTAGTCCAGGACGTGGTGCCCCTCTCCCCCGATACGGCCCTGCGTCTCGAACGCACCCTCGGCATTTCAGCCGACCTTCTTGCCCAGTTGGATGCGTCACAACAGGCCAAGAAAGGCCGCAACAAGGCCGCAGCCAAGCTCTCGGACTATAGAGCCTGGTTTGCAGAATTCTCCCTACCAATGCTTATCGCGCACCACGTCGTCACCGCGAAAGCCAGTGTCGAGCACCAAATCGAGGAACTGCTTGCGTTCTTCGGGGTCGCCGAACCATCTGGCTACGAGAAGATGTACGCGGAGTCGCTGCAGTCATTCCGACGCGCACAGCACCTCAACATCGATGCCCAGACCACCGCTGTCTGGCTTCGTCTAGCCGAGCGAAGGGCCGAGACCCTCGACCTCGCGCCGTATGTCAAGAACGACTTCGCAGCACTACTCACCGAACTTCCGAAGCTGACGCTCGAACCACTCGCCCAGTCATTCCCACTCCTCCAGCAACGGTGCTCCGCGGTAGGGGTAGCCGTCGTGTACACACCCTCTCTCACGGGAACACGTGCATCCGCAGCCGTGCGCTGGCTCGGTCCCGAGCGCCCGGTAATCGCCCTGACCGGACGCGGCAGGTACGAAGACAGCGTCTGGTTCAGCTTCTTTCACGAGTCAGGCCACGTCCTCTACCACCCCAAACGAAAGAGCGTCATCGAATTCGAAGGGGGCGACGACGGCGACGGCGCCGAGACACTGGCGAACAACTTCGCGAAGAAGGTGCTCCTCAGCGGGCGCGCAAAGGAACTGTCGACCCTCACGACCGCAGCAGAAGTCAGGGCCTTCGCCGAAGACCTCGGCATCCACCCTGGAATCCCAGGAGGCATCCGAGCCTACGAGATCGGCAACGAAGGATTCCGGACCTTCACCAAGCTCCGCCGAAAACTCGACGACGCAGCACTCACCTAGACAAGGCCGGGTCTGCCGCACCGACTGGTGACACCTCGACTCCCCGACCGGCACAGGAGCGGAACCAGAAAGTTCGCGCCGCCTGATCGGTCAGGCCCATCGCAATGCCCTAGGTAGATAGGGACCCTTGCGTGCCACGGCTTGTTTACGGTTGTTGACCGCAGTGAAGCCTCGGCTGTCCCGCGAACAGCGTCATACCGCCGCGTCTGCTGCTCGACCTGTCGCCTGATTCTCAAGCCTGCCCTACCGTCGAAAGACTGAATCGTGAGGTCTTGATCGGAGCGCGCTGTTAGCGTCCCCGAATGACCGGGACTCCGCCTAGTTGGCTGCATGATCCGTTCCGTCGCCACGAACTTCGCTACTGGGACGGGTGGCAATGGACCCACCACGTATCCACACGTGGTCATCAGTCGGTTGACCCTCCCGTCGTCGTCTTGCCGACCTTGGCGCCTGCAGTGACCCAGTCACCGGTGCCCGCGCCAGTAGCCCCAGTAGCGCCACTGCCCCCACCGTCCAACCCGCCACCGGCAACGCAGCCCGCCCCGCCACCGCCGCCGCTTCCGGTGGCGCCGCTGCCCCCGCCGTCCAACCCGGCTCCAGTGAGCCAACCAATTCCACCACCACCGGCGCAGCGCGGCGTGCCGCGCACCGCCGAGAGCCCGATCCTCGCAGCGACACTGCTGGTCGTGAGCGAAAAGGCGAAGCGCGGTAGGTATTCAGTCCACGACGAGCGAGGCCAGGACCTCGGATCATTCGGCGAGGTCCGTCGCAACCTTGGAGTCAAGGCGATGGACAGGCAGCGACACCAAAACGCTGCACGGCGAGCCGCAAGCCGAGAATATCGATACGACGTCACCGACGGATCCGACAGGCCCCTGCTCGGAATGACCAGGCAAGAGCGATCAATGCTGTCGGCGCGCGAGATCGTCGTCGAGGAGTCGAACGGCATCCCCATCGGCTACATCACTCGCGACTCGACCAACACGTTGGACGCAACCTCCGCTCTGAAGTCTGGCGCGGCCACTGCAGCCGGCGTGGCCCTGCTGGGCCTGAAGGGAGTGGGTGGGGTTGCCGGCGGCCTAGCGTTGGGAGGGGTCGCGTCAGGTCTGAGCGGTGCCGTTGGACGACTCGCACGGAACGGCCACTTGCGCTACCACCTGGAGGTGGCAGGACAGCGACTCGCAACGATCCGAACGCCGGACCCCGACGACTGGGGATTTGTCGTTGAGGATCCTGCTGGCTCGAAACTCGCCAGCATCACCAAGGATTGGGACGGTTGGACAACGGCCGGGCTCAAGCCGACCACCCACTACATCGTGCACTTGATCCAACCACTCCACGAACCCCTCCGCTCACTCGTGATTGCGGCCGCGCTCTCAATCCACACGGTCGAAGAACGCACCTAACCGCGTTGCGCCTCCGGCCGCGTGATGTGGTTGATCAGAGTCGAGCGCTTCATTCCGCCGCCTGTCGGACGTCCAGATGTCTGCCGAGTGAGTGCGGCATTCGGCTGCGATGCCTGCATTGGCGGGATCTACGGCTATCGGTCGATCGAGGCCATGTTCGTGTCGTTGTGGCGTGCGCCGGCGGCCGGGGCCAGGTTGTTGAGTCGGTCGATCTGATCGGTCGTGAGGTCGATGCCGTTGGCTGCGGTGTTCTCTTCGACCCGGGTGACTCGGCGGGTTCCGGGGATGGGAGCGATGTCGTCGCCGCGGGTCAGGAGCCATGCCAGCGCGGTCTGTGCCGGGGTTGCGCCGATTTCAGCACCGATAGCTCTGACTTCGTCCACGATTGCGAGGTTGCGCACGAAATTTTCGCCGGTGAAACGGGGGTTTGTCTTGCGCCAGTCGTCGTCCGGGAAGTCGTCGACGGTCCGGATCTGACCGGTGAGCAGGCCGTGGCCGAGCGGCGAGTAAGGGACGAATCCGATACCGAGCTTGCGAAGCAGCGGCAGGATCTCGTCCTCCGGGTCGCGGGTCCACAACGAGTACTCAGTTTGCAGGGCAGCGACGGGGTGGACGGTGTGGGCACGACGGATGGTTTCGGGGGCTGCTTCGGAGAGCCCGAAGTGAAGCACTTTGCCCTCGGCGACAAGCTCGCTGACTGCCCCGGCAGTCTCCTCGATCGGGGTGTTCGGGTCGACCCGGTGCTGGTAGTACAGGTCGATGTAGTCAGTGCCCAGTCGCTTCAAGGAGCCTTCGACTGCGGCGCGGACACTGAGCGGGCTGCTGTCGATCACGCCTGGTGTCGGCTCACTGTCCGTGTGTGACACGAGGCCGAACTTCGTTGCGATGACGACCTGGTCGCGGCGGCCCTTCAAGGCCTGACCGACGACCTCTTCGCTGTGGAAGGGGCCGTAGATCTCGGCGGTGTCGATGTGGGTGACGCCCAGGTCCAGTGCGCGGTGGATGGTGCGGATGGACTCGGAGTCATCGAGCGCGCCTTCGCTCGTGTACGTGCCGGCCATCGTCATCGCACCGAGACCGATGCGGGAGACCTCCAGGCCACCGAGAGAGACGTTCTTCATTGCGTTCCACTTCCTTACTGCTGGACCGATGCTGCCTTCTTGGACACCTCCACAGAACCACCGCATCAGGTCCGCAGGAAGGCACTGTCAAGACAGGTACTGACAGTGATCCTTCCAGGCGCCGACATCCCCAGCCCGACCTGCGAACGTAGGACAGGTGACCCCACCAGGAATGCTTGGCGGCGGGCGACTACGGGCGATGGCGTGCCCGCTTGCTCACGTCTCCGACGAGTGCTTGCTAGCCGTCGCAGTGGACTCTTCGGCGGCCGAATCGCCAGGAAGCTCCGCAGGGGTCGCAGCCCAACTGGCAAGCAGGCCAAGCGCGTCCTGACTAGGGGAACCTGGCTCGGCGGTGTAGATCAGCAGGCTCTGATCGGTATCACCAGGCAACGGCATCGACTCGAACTGGATGTCCAGGTCGCCGACGACCGGGTGGTGCAACAGCTTGGTACCGCTGGTGTGAACCTGGACGTCATGCGCGGCCCATCGGACCCGGAACTCGTCACTTCGGGTCGAGAGTTCCCCGACGAGGTCGGTGAGGTTCTTGTTGAAGGGGTCCCGCCCCGCCTCGGCGCGCAGGATCGCGACGGTATCGGTCGCGACCTTGTTCCAGTCTCGGAAGAACGTTGTTGCACCCGGGTCGAGGAACACGTACCTGGTCATGTTCGGCGGGCTCATTTCGTAGACCGGCGCCATCAGGACCTGCCCCAGTCGGTTGGCAGCCAAGATGTCTCCTCGACTGTTGAGCACGAAGGCCGCCGAACCGGGCATCGAGTCCAAGATCCTCTGCACCGTGGTTCGGACCCGTTGCTGCCCGGGCCGGCGCCGCGGCTGGCGTTTTGTTCCAGCGGTGCGAATGAGCCGCACAAGGTGCTCACGTTCAACGCCGTCGAGCTGCAACGCCCGGGCAAGGGCCTCGACCACGCTCTCAGAGACACCGGTGGCGTTGCCCCGTTCGAGCCGGGTGTAGTACTCGCTGGAGATCCCCGCGAGCAAGGCGACCTCCTCACGGCGCAGACCTGCCACCCGACGGCGCTCACCGCCGTAGTCCGGCAGACCAGCCTGTGCGGGGGTGATCCGGGCACGCCGAGTGCTGAGGAACTCCTTGATCTCCGAGCGCACGTCACTCCTCGAGACAGGGTCGTTCGATTCGGCCATACCCCCACTGTACGAACCTTCAGACGCCCGCGGGGGTCCCTGCCAGTGACCCCCTCGACAGGGTCTCCCGCACCCGCACGCGGCCTGGTTCTGTAGTTGAGGTGACCGTGACACGGCGGTTGCCCGACGAGAGAAGGAGTGAACTCCCATGAGCGAGAAGAAAGTTTGGTTCATCACCGGGGCAGGTCGTGGTCTGGGCGTCGACATCGCACGGTCGGCCCTGGCCGCCGGGCACGCGGTGGTCGCTACCGCCCGCAACACCGACTCCATCACCACCGCTCTCGGTGAGCACGACGACCTCCTGGCCGTACAGCTCGACGTGACCAACGAGGCCAAGGCCGGTGTGGCAGTGCAGGCAGCGGTCGAACGGTTCGGGCGCGTCGACGTGCTCGTCAACAACGCCGGAAGCTTCAAAGCCGGGTTCTTCGAGGAGATCACACCTGAGGACTTCCGCTCCCAGATCGAGACCACCCTGTTCGGACCCGTCAACCTCACCCGCGCCGTGCTTCCCTTGATGCGCGCCCAGCGCAGCGGACTGATCATCACCATCTCCTCGACCGCAGGGATCAACGCCGCCGGCGACTTCATGACCCCCTACGCGGCCTCAAAGTTCGGAGTCGAAGGATTCATGGAGAGCCTGACCTCCGAGATCGCACCGTTCGGTATCAACACGATGCTCGTCGAACCCGGTTTCTTCCGCACCGAGCTTCTCAGCCCCCAGTCGACCCAGTACGCCGTCCCGACGATCGAGGACTACGCCGAACGGTCCGCGGCGACCGCGGCGGCTTGGCAGGGCATGGACGGCCAGCAGGCCGGCGACCCCGCGAAGCTCGCTGACGCGCTCCTACAGCTCGCGGACTCCGATCAGCCCCCGCTGCGCTTCGTCGCCGGAAGCGACGCGGTCGGAGCCGTCGAGGAGAAAGCCCGCCTCCTGCTCGCCCAAGCAGACGCCTACCGCGACCTCTCCGCCACCCTGGCGCACGACAACACCTGACCCCTCATCCCGTAACCAGAGCACCAGGAGATCCGATGCCACTGACCGGCGAGTACGAACCCAGCACCTACCCAGACGCACGGGATCAGGTGAATCTGTTCGAGGACACCAACGGCGCCGAAGGCAACACCCTGATGGGCCTGCCAGTCGTCATCATCACCACGATCGGCAAGTCCAGCGGCAAGCTCCGCAAGACCCCCGTGATGCGAGTCGAGCACAGCGGCAGCTACGTCGCCGTCGCCTCCATGGGAGGAGCTCCAACCAACCCCAGCTGGTACCACAACCTAAGAGCCACACCGCTGCTCGAACTCCAGGACGGCCCGGTCCGCCGCGACTACACCGCGCGCGAACTCGAGGGCTCAGAGCGCGACGAATGGTGGGTACGCGCCGTAGCGGCGTTCGCCGGCTACGCCGACTACGAACAGGCCACGACCAGGATCATCCCCGTCGTGCTGCTTGAGCCGGCCGTCACCGCCTGAGAGGGGATGCCCACTACGGTCCAGGCCGGACGCCGCAGCTACCCACGAGGTCCGGATCTGGCCGCGATCCGGGTGCGTCATTCCGCGCATGAACAAGAACCTCAGCTTGCGTGCTGCTGAACGACGTTGAGCACGTTGCCATCGGGAGCCCTCACGAAGAAACGAGTCACGCCCCATGCCTCGGTTGTCAGGGGATGCACGATCTCGTACCCACGCTCCTGTGCTTGGCGGTAGGCGGCTTCGACGTCGTCCACCATGACCGAGACCACGGGGTCCACGGGCGCGGTGGCATCGCTGGTCATCACCTGGAGCGTCGCCCTGGATACCGGCGACGTGTGGCGGGCCACCCAGCCCAGGTTGAACTCCTCCTCGGCTAACCCGAGGTAGTCGCTGTAGAAGCTCCTGGAGGCGGGAAGGTCGGGAACGTGAAGGTCGGCGATGATCTGCGTGACCCGGATGCGCGACGTGTCGGCACTCCCAGCTGAGCCGGTTGCGCCTGAGGCCTGCTCCGGCGCGGCGCCCAGGAGGTGGATCCAACGCGGATCCTGCTGGCCCGACCGGCGCTCGAGTTCGCACACCAGCGGTTGCGGGCGGCTCGCCATCCGGCGCAGGCACGCTTCGACCTGGCCGCGGTCGGCGAACCCGTGCAACCGCTCCGTGCGGGTGCGCAGCTCACCCGGCGCCTGCGCGCCGCGGAGCAGCAGCACCGTGAGTAGCGCCCGCTCATCGGGCTCAAGGGCGAGATGCTCGTCCAGGATCTGGTGGTACTTCAGTGTCCGGCGCCCGGTGTCGGACCACACGATCCGCAGCAGCCCGCGCTCCTTGAGAGACTTCGCGGTCCGTTCGACGATCTGCTGGTCGAGGTCGGTGACGGGGTCGCGGCTGCTCGACTGGTTGCATGCCGACACCAGTGCGTTCGCGGAGAGGGGATAGGTGGCGGGCACGGTCGTCTGCTTCTCCAGCAGGCTGCCGAGGATGCGCTGGTCAGTTGCATCGAGGACGGGGAGTTCGCTCACGTCACGACCTTAGGTCGGCCTTGGCGCGTTTGCGGATCGAACAGCGTCCTTTCGCCACATACGGATGAGTCACCAACCGACGATCCAATGCTCGCCTCGGTGCCTCGTTGCCGCGCCGTGCGGGTGTAGCCAGCGTGGGAAACTGGCGATATGAGCCGATACCAGCGCATTGCGTCCGGCACGGTGCGTAAGTCGCAGAGCGAGCGGCTGCGCCGTCGCCAGCGGTGGTACCTCACCCTGATGGGCGCGTGCCTGGTCCTCATCCTGCTGGCATGGAATCTCGTCCGGCTGTGGTCGACGACAGCCGCCGTGACCATGTCCGTCATCGCTGCTGTGCTCCCTCCGATCGCCGTGGTCATCGCCAACTGGGACGAGGACCACTGACGATGACCGCACCGGGCGCGTCACCTCGCCGCCGACTCGGTCGATCAGTCCCGAGCCGGCCCGTGACCCCACTCGAGGGGGCTCTCACGGGATCGCGCGCGACCGCGAAGCGGGATGGTTGCCCGAGCGCGTCCCGTCGTACCGCGCTCGGCGGCCCGCCGCGCCCCGGCGACGACGTGCACCCGCTGCTTGAACACCACGAAGCGAGCCTCCTCCGCGAGGCTGCCTGGGGGCGTCACGTCCACCGCGAGCCACAACCCGTCCGGCTCGAAGCCAACGACAGCCTTTCCCGTGCCGGAGCGTTCCTTGCTCACGGCCGTCGAAGTGAGCTGGAGGTCGAACTCGACCGCTCGCGTGTGCGAATCGCGAGTTCTCCGCAGCAGCTGCGTCGCCTCGACGAACGCCCGCTCCTCCGACGAGATGACGCCAGCCGGGATCCATGGCGCCCGTGGGCCGGTCGCGTCGATCCCGGGTCGGACCTTGTCCCCGTTGACCCAGACATCTCCCCAACTCATCCACGTATCCTCGCACCAATCCCCGGCCCGGTCCCGACGAAGCGATGTTGCCGACTGCGCGCGCTCCAAATTGTCAGCCAGTACTACCCGCGAATCACTTGTGTCCTTCCGCCGCGACATCCCCGTGCGGATCGCGGCCTCAGTGGGCGAGGGCACTACAGATCAGGGTTCCAGCACGACCTTGCCGATGCTGCGGCGAGCCTCAATGTGCTCGTGGGCCCGGCTCGCGTCGGCCAGGGGGTACGAAGAGTCGACATGCGGACGCACCCAACCGGACCCGACGCCCTCGAGCACCTGCTCCATCCATCGACGCAGCCTGTCGACCTCGTCCCACATGTGCCCGAGGTTGACCCCGAAGGCACCCTGATTGGCATTCATGAGCGGCACGGGGTGGAACAGAGGCATCAACGCCGCGGTCTTGGCCAGCTGCAGCTTGCCGCGCAGACCTTGGTTGCTGGAGGCGGCGGACACGCCGTACATCCCGAGCCGGCCGGTGGGGCGCAGCACGCTACGGGACCGGCGGAAGCTCTCTCCGCCGAGCGGGTCGATCACCAGCTCTACGCCCCGGTCATCGGTAAGGGCACGGACCTCGGCGGCCCAGTCGCCGGTGCGGTAGTCGACGGCGTGGTCCAGGCCCCGAGCCTGGAGGAAGTCGTGCTTGCCCGCGCTGGCGGTACCGATGGTGCGCGCCCCCACGTGGCGGGCGATGTCGAGAGCAGCGAGGCCGACCCCGGACCCAGCGTTCTGGATGAGCACGGTGTCCCCTTCGCGGAGACCTCCCTGCACCACGAGGAGCTGCCAGGCGGTGAGGTAGGCGACCGGGATCGACGCGGCCTCCGCGTGGCTCAGCACCCCCGGCTTGGCGAAGACCTGGGTCGCTGGGACGTTCAGAGCGCTGCTGTAGCCGCCGAAACGGGTCAGCGCGAGGACGTCCTGCCCAATCAGGGACTCCTCGACCCCCGTTCCGACGGCACGCACCGTGCCCGAAACCTCGTAACCGACCACCAGCGGCAGCGGCGGCGCGTCGGGATAGAGGCCTTGACGGGCGAGGATGTCGGCGAAGTTGATCCCAGCGGCGACCACCTCCACCTGCACCTCACCAGGGGCCGGTGGGTTGAGTCGAGACGTCTGAAGCCTCAGTTGCTCCGGGCCGCCTGCTCGGGTGATGACGACCTGTCGGATGTCCATCCAGCCATTGTCGCCCCGACCTCAGTCCCATCAGCGCCCGACTCCTTGTTGAGCCGGGCTGTTCTTGACCGTCCCTCGGACCGGCACGACGGCGATCACGCTCTTTCACGATGCCCGCCACGGGATCTAGCCTGAGTGGGTGCTCCGACTGGACAGCATCGATCTTGAGGAGATCGCCACCGCGCTGGCTGATCAAGACAACTTCGACCATCGATGGCTGATCGATCCCCGAACCGGCGAGATCGTTTTCTGGACCAGCGACACCGGCATCGATGGAGTGAACCCCATCGAGATCGACGAACTGGACCTCATCGCCATCGAGCCGATTCCGTCGCACGTGTGGTTTCAGGACATGGCCGACTTCGCCGAAGGCATCAGTGACCCGGAGGTCGGCCAACGTCTCGCTCAGGCACTCCACGGGCGCGGTGCATTTCGTCGATTCAAGTACCAGGTCTATGAGCACCACCCTGACCTGATCTCGGCTTGGCACGCCTTGCGGGATGCTCGAGCCGAACGCCGGGCCGTCCAGTGGCTCCAGGACCAAGGACTCGTCGATCTGGAGTCCGCGGAACAGTTCACCATCGACCACCCAGATCCTGATCTCCCGTGAAGTCGGCGCTGCTGCCCAAGCCGTCGATACCTGACCCGTAGCGCAGCGACTGCCTCGTGGCACCTCCAATGACGCTCGCCTTCTGCTCACTGTGCACAACTCTGGTGATTCAAGTGGAACTGTCGGAGGTCGGTGATCCAATACTCGTATGGCAATCGGGTGCGATGACGACGAGCAGGACGAGCTGGTGGACATGTCCGCCGGCAATGTTCTGGCGTACGCCGAGGACGAGCACGCCAAGCGACTCGAGGCTGAGCGCAACATCCTGAAGGCCGCGTACCAGTGGGCTGTCCTGCACAACCCGGACCGGTTGCCGGCGGGTGACAAGCGGGGTCGGGAGCGGGCCAAGCCTGCGGGTGGGGCGGGGACGCCGTTGATCACCGAGCACGCCGCGGCAGCGTTCGGTGCCCGGATCCAGACCTCGCCGTACGGGGCGAAGAAGCTGATCGCGGACTCGGTCGACATCGCGCTGCGGTTGCCGCGGATCCAGGCCGGTGTCGATGCCGGAACTGCCCGGCCTGGTCATGCCCGCCACGTTGCCGAGGCGACCCGGGAGCTGTCGGAGTCCGAGGCGGCGTGGGTCGATGCCGAGGTCGCGGAGTCCTGTGACGGCAGGTTGTCGTGGACCAGGTTTCAGGCGCTGGTGGAGGGCAAGGTCGCCGCCGCTGCCCCTGAGCTGGCGCGGTTGAAGGAAGAAGCCGCCGCTCGGGAGGTGTTCGCCCGGATGTCGCGCGTCAACAAGCACGGCAAGGCGACCTACACGATCCACGGCGACGCCCTCACCATCGCCGGGATCGATGCCGCGGTGAACGCCGTCGCCGAGTCCGACGAAATGAAGGAGGCGATGCCCGACGCGACCCTCAACGAACGCCGCGTCGCCGCGATCGCACTCCTGGCCAACCCGGCCGCGCATGTTGAGCCTTCGGTGGGGCCGGTGAAGGTCAAGGTGAAGGCCTACCTCCACCTCTACGGCGACTCACCCATCGCACGCCTCGAGGGCCACGGACCGGTCACCACCGACTGGGTGGCACACCAGGTTTCGAGGCTCACTGGCGCTCGCACCTCGGCAGCGGCGGCACGGTGCAGATCACGCCCGTGATCGACCTGAACAAACAGGCCCCGGTCGACGCCTACGAGATCCCCTCAAGGATGCGCGAAGCCGTGCACCTGATCCACCCCGGCGACGTGTTCCCCTACGCCGCGAACACCAGCAGGCGCATGGACCTGGACCACGCGATCCCCTACTCCGAGGGCGGGCAGACGGGTGTCGGGAACCTCGGTCCGATGACCCGGACCCATCACCGGATCAAGACCCACAGCGGTTGGGAAGTACGACAACCCTTCCCCGGGATCGTGATCTGGCGAGATCCCTACGGGGCCCACTACCTGGTCGATGCGACCGGAACCCGCAGAGTCACCGGCACCCCCGGCGACCAGAGCCCCACGCCCGCCGAGCTCCACTTCAGCGAGGTCCTCATCAACTACGTCGCCGCCTGAGGCCACCCAGTCAGCAGACCTGGCGATCTGGCCTGCAGCTCAGGCGAGAAGCGCGACCAGCTGCCCGGCCAGCCAGGCCTCATAGTCGGCCGCCGACCAGCCGCGACGACGTACCAGGCGGTCGTAGCAGTCCGGGGAGTTCAGGGTCCAGACCGCGTCGACCAAGCAGCGCAGGCCGTCCTCGTCCGCATGGCGCTGTGCGAGTCCAGTCCGGTCGCGTAGTCCGGTGATCGCGTGGGTGGTGCCGACATAGCGTTCCTGCTCGATGGTCTCGGTGAACTCGAGCAGGGTGGCATCCGTGCCGTGTGCCAGCAGCGCACCGAGCAGCGGACCGACCCGACCCGAGAGCACCCGGACCCACCCCGCGTACGCACGCGCGAACGCAGGCCGGCCGACTGACTCGAACATCGCCCGGAACTCCGGCCGGTCGCTCATCGCCACCTCGGCGTCGTCACCGGCCATCATCTGGTCGTAGACCGCCTTGACGACGGCAGCCTTATTTCCAACCGAGTTGTAGACCGTCTGCGGGCTCACTCCGGCGGTCGCCGCCAGCGAGGCCACGGTCATGCGGGCATATCCGTCATGGAGCAGCAGGTCCCGCGCCGTCTCCACGATCGCCGTCCGCGTCCGCTGGGCACCCTCGACCCGGCCAGCACTGTCGTAGGCCCTTGCCATCTGCCACTCCAATTCATTAGATTGCAATTCCATTGGAATCACGTTCAATCGTATTTGAGGAGTCTAGCCATGAACCCGAATCCGGCGCAGGCGGCGGCACTGCGCGTCTTCGACGCCATCAACGCCCGTGACCTCACCTGCCTCGACGAGGTGGTCACCGACGACTTCGTCGACCACGGCTCGCCGTTCCCCCTCCCGCCCGGCCCCGCCGGCTACCGACAGGTCCTCACCTTCGTCACCCAGGTCCTGCAGGTCCGGTACGTCATCGAGGACGTCTTCTCGACCGAGGACCGGGTGGTGCTGCGGGCGGTGGCGCACGGCGTCGGGGTGGACGCGGTGCACGGACCAGGAGCCGAGGGAGGCACCTACTCGATGTCCACCACGCACATCTACCGCACCGAGGGCGATCGCCTCGCCGAACACTGGGGCGTCCGCGACGAGTACGGCGCCCGCATCCAGCTCGGCACGGTCACCGCGCCGGACGCGCCGGCACTGGCCCGATGACCCCCGGTCAGCAGGCGAACTGGCGACGGTACGCCTGAGGACTGACCCCGCGCACCCGCACGAAGTGGTGGCGCAGCGTCGCCGCGTTGCCGAAGCCGACCTCGCCCGCGATCCACTCCACCGGGTGGTCGGTGCGCTCGAGGAGCTCCTCGGCCGCCGACACCCGCTGGCGGGTGACCCAGTGGTGCGGCGTCGTACCGGTCTCGTCGCGGAAGCGGCGGGCAAAGGTGCGCGGCGACATCACCGCTCGCTTCGCCAAGGCCTCCACCCCGTGGTCCTCCTCGAGGTTCTCGAGGATCCAGGTCAGCAGCGGACGCAACGTGTCGGCGTCGCAGTCCGGGACGGCGCGGGCGATGAACTGGGCCTGTCCCCCGTCGCGGTACGGCGGCACGACGGCCCGGCGGGCCACGACGTTGGCCACGGCGGCGCCGTACTCCTGGCGCCAGATGTGCAGCGCAGCATCGAGCCCGGCCGCACTCCCGGCGCTCGTGACGATCTGGCCGGTGTCGACGTAGAGGACCTCGGGCACGACGATCGCTTCAGGGAACCGCCGCTGCAGCTCGTCGGTGTACATCCAGTGGGTCGTGCACTCGCGCCCGTCCAGCAGGCCGGCCGCACCCAGCGCGAAGGCGCCGCTGCACGCCGACATGATCCGGGCACCACGGTCGTAGCCCGCACGGATCGCCTCGATGACCGCATCGGAAGGCACTCCCCCGCGCGGGATCGCCGGAATGCCGATCAGGTCCGCCTCCGCGACGCGGTCCAGGCCGAAGTCGGTCTGCAGGTTGAAGCCCATCGAGGTCCGCATCGGGCGGTCGTTCTCCGCACAGACGGCGAACTCGAGGGCAGGCACCCCGTCGGCGGTGCGGTCGATCCCGAAGGCCTCGCACAGGATGCCGAGCTCGAACGGAGCCACCCCGTCGAAGGCCAGGACGGCGACGTTGGTCAGCATCGGGCCAGCCTGCCACGAGGGTGGCAGTAAATCAACGCAAACCGGCTTTTCTGCCACTGGTGGCAGGATTCAGCCAGGAGCATGATTACTGCCATGAACCTCTTCCTGATCCTCCTCCTGGCCCTGCTCCTGCGGTCCCTGATCCTCTGGGTTCGCAACGACGACTTCTCCACCCGCCCTCCGACCCCCTGGTTCGCGTGACGCGCGCGCCACTCCCCCGAAAAGCCCGAAGGCCCCCCGACCGTGAGGTCGAGGGGCCTTCGTTGCGTATGCGTCTACACGCGATCCTGACGGATCAGGCGCCGCCGCCGGTGAGCTTCTCGCGAAGCGCCTGCAGGGCCTCGTCGGAGGCCAGCGAGCCGCCGGTCTCCTCGGCCTGCTCGTCACTAGCGCCACCGGAGGAGTACGACGTCGCCTCGCCAGCCTCGGCTTCGGCAACCTTCGCCTCGGCCTGCTGCTTGACGTGCGCCTCCCAGCGAGCGTGCGCCTTGGCGTACTGCTCTTCCCAGATGCCGCGCTGGTCGTCGAAGCCCTCGAGCCATTCGCCCGTCTCGGGGTCGAAGCCCTCCGGGTAGATGTAGTTGCCGGCCTCGTCGTACGTGGCAGGCATGCCGTAGAGCGTCGGGTCGAACTCTTCGACGTCGACCGCAGCGGTGGTCTCGTTGGCCTGCTTCAGCGACAGCGAGATCCGGCGACGCTCGAGGTCGATGTCGATGATCTTGACCATGACGTCGTCGTTGACCTGGACGACCTGCTCCGGGATCTCCACGTGGCGCTCGGCCAGCTCGGAGATGTGGACCAGGCCCTCGATGCCCTCTTCGACACGGACGAAGGAACCGAACGGAACCAGCTTGGTGACCTTGCCGGGCACGATCTGGCCGATCTGGTGGGTCCGGGCGAAGTGCTGCCACGGGTCTTCCTGCGTCGCCTTGAGCGACAGCGACACGCGCTCGCGCTCCATGTCGACGTCGAGCACCTCGACGGTGACCTCGTCGCCCACGGTGACGACCTCGGACGGGTGGTCGATGTGCTTCCAGGACAGCTCAGAGACGTGGACGAGGCCGTCGACGCCGCCGAGGTCCACGAAGGCACCGAAGTTGACGATCGAGGACACGACACCCTTGCGGATCTGGCCCTTCTGGAGCTGGGTGAGGAAGCCGTGGCGAACCTCGGACTGGGTCTGCTCGAGCCAGGCACGGCGCGACAGGACCACGTTGTTGCGGTTCTTGTCGAGCTCGATGATCTTGGCCTCGAGGGTCTGACCCACGTAGGGCTGCAGGTCGCGGACGCGACGCATCTCCACCAGCGAGGCGGGCAGGAAGCCGCGCAGGCCGATGTCGATGATGAGGCCGCCCTTGACGACCTCGATGACGGTGCCCTCGACGACGCCGTCGGCTTCCTTGATCTCCTCGATCGTGCCCCAGGCGCGCTCGTACTGGGCGCGCTTCTTGGACAGGATCAGGCGACCCTCCTTGTCCTCCTTCTGGAGAACGAGAGCTTCGACCTTGTCACCCACCTTGACGACCTCGGAGGGGTCAACGTCGTGCTTGATCGACAGCTCGCGCGAGGGGATGACGCCCTCGGTCTTGTAGCCGATGTCGAGGAGGACCTCGTCGCGGTCAACCTTGACGATGGTGCCGTCGACGATGTCGCCGTCGTTGAAGTACTTGATCGTCAGATCAATGGCGGCCAGGAAGTCCGCCTCGGAGCCAATGTCGTTGATCGCGACCTGGGGCGCGTTGTCGTCGTAGTGGCTCGAGATCGGGGTCGAGAGGGTGCTCGTCATAAGTAGGGACAGTCCTTGGGTGGGCAGATGTAGTTGGGCCGTGAGCGCCGTCTGGGCGGCACGGGACCACCTCCCGACGGGAGGCGGACATTCAAGGGTACGCGCCGCGCTGCACGCACGTCCAACCGGCGGCACTATCCTCGACCCGTGCACCAGGAGTGGCTCCACCCGCCCGTCACCGCCCACCGCCGCCCCGCCGACGAGCACGAGTCCCGGAGCGCCAATGGCGCCGACTGGGATCGGTACGCCGACGAGTACCAGGCCACCCACGGGGAGTTCCTCGGCGACGCCGGTTTCGTGTGGGGTCCCGAGGGGCTGACCGAGGCCGAGGCAGGCATCCTGGGCGAGGTCAGCGGCCGCGACGTGCTCGAGGTCGGCTCCGGTGCCGGCCAGTGCTCTCGATGGATCCGCAGCCGCGGCGGGCGTGCATTCGGTCTCGACCTGTCGCACCGCCAGCTCCAGCACTCGCGCCGCGTCGACGAGGTGACCGGAGTGGTCGTGCCGAGCGTGCTGGGTACGGCGACCGACCTCCCCTTCGCGGACAACAGCTTCGACGTCGTGTTCTCGTCCTTCGGTGCGCTGCAGTTCGTGGCCGACATCGACACCGCTGTCGCCGAAACGGCCCGGGTCCTGCGTCCGGGCGGCCGGTTCGCGTTCTCGATCACCCACCCGACCCGGTGGATGTTCCCCGACGACCCGACCGAGGAAGGGCTCACCGCGACCCAGTCCTACTGGGACCGCACGCCCTACGTCGAGGTCGACGACCAGACCGGCCAGACGTCGTACGTCGAACACCACCGGACCCTCGGCGACTGGGTGCAGCTGCTGGCGGCCACCGGCTTCCGACTGACCACCCTGCTCGAGCCCGAGTGGCCCGCCGACCACGACCGGCTCTGGGGTGGCTGGTCCCGGGTGCGGGGCACGTTGACGCCGGGAACGGCGCTCTTCGGCGCCGACCTTGGTCATTCGGGATGAGGGCGCACAGGACCTAGTCCTGACTTCGGATCGAAGTGGTCCCAAACGCCGACGACGTTGCGAGAGTAAAGGCCTCATCTGGTCCCGCGCTGTCAGGAGCGACTCTCCATGTCTTCCATCCACGCCCTCCGTCGGCTCCGTTCAGCGGCCCTGGCCGGGACGTCCCTGGCCACCGCGGCAGTCCTCGCCGTCGCCGTCCCCTCGGGCACGGCCCACGCCGACCCGCTGCCGGCGACCTACACGGGTTCCGGGCAGGCAGACATCGTCTCGGTGACCACCGGGGTGATCGGTACGCCGCTCGCTGACCTGCGGGTCGGTCGCTCCGCCAGCACCGCGAACAGTGCCGCCGTGAGCAACAACGCGACCGCCACGTCGACCAACATCGGGGT
The DNA here is from genome assembly GCF_001427795.1 of Nocardioides sp. Root682. Lineage (GTDB taxonomy): Bacteria > Actinomycetota > Actinomycetes > Propionibacteriales > Nocardioidaceae > Nocardioides. The sequence goes on from NZ_LMHJ01000001.1 coordinate 215,726, forward strand.
CGCGCTCCCGGGCCTGAGCCTCCCGGTCGCCGGGTCCACGGCCACCTCTCCCCCGGCCGCGATCGACGACGACGGGCCGCTGCCGCCTGTCGCCCTGCCCCCGGTCCTCGACCTGGGCCTGCTCGACACCTACGCCGAGGCCGGATTCGTCTCCGGCACCGAGTGCCCGGCCCTCGCCGGCGGCGTTCGAGTTCTGTCGAAGGCCGACACCAGCCTGGCCAGCCTCAGCCTGCTGTCGGTGGGTGTGCTCGGTCTCGACGTCGCCACCCTCGACGCGAGCCAGTCCACCTCGACGACCCAGCTGGTCGATCCCGAGAGCGACGGCACCTCGGCCGTCCAGACGGTCACCGAGACGACCGTGGGCGACATCGGGCTGCTCGGCAACCTGGTCCAGGTCCACCTCGCCGACCCGATCGTGATGACCTCGACGTCCGACGGCACGACCGGCACCACCACCTTCGTCCCGCCGGCCGTCAACGTGACCATCGGCGGCGACGTGATCGCCCTCAACGACGAGCCGAACCAGACCATCGACCGGACCCTCAACGTGGCCGGTCTGGCGTCGGCGGGCATCCACATCGAGCTCCTCAGCACCTTCGACCAGGACGCGGGCGCCACCGCGCACGGCAGCCTGGCCGCGGTCCTGCGGATCACCGTCGACCTCGACGCGCTGCCCATCCTGGGCGGGATCCCGCTGGCCGACCTCGACCTCGGCGTCGCGCCGATGGAGTCCCAGGCCCTCGCACCCGCTGGCGGCGTCGAGTGCGACGCCCTCGACGACACCGACGGTGATGGCCTCACCGACGACGAGGAGGACGCCCTCGGCACCGACCCGAACGACACCGACAGCGACGACGACGGCCTCGAGGACGGCGCCGAGGTCAACACCCACAGCACCGACCCCCTGGACGCCGACTCCGACGACGACGGCCTGACCGACGGCGCCGAGCTCGACGCCGACGCCGGTGGACCCGACACCGGAACCGGAACCGATCCCAACGATGCCGACAGCGACGACGACGGCCTGACCGACGGCGAGGAGCTCGACACCGACGCCGGTGGACCCGACACCGGAACCGGAACCGACCCCAACGACGCCGACACCGACGACGGTGGCGTCAACGACGGCACCGAGGTGGACAACGGCACCAACCCCGTCGACAACCCGGCCGATGACGACGACCGCGACCTCGACGGCCTCACCGACGCCGAGGAGGACGCCCTGGGCACCGACCCGGCGGACGCTGACTCCGACGACGACGGCCTCGACGACGGCGTCGAGGTCGACACCGACGACGGCGGACCTGACACCGGAACCGGCACCGACCCGACCGACGCCGACACCGACAACGACGGCCTGAGCGACGGCGCAGAGGTCAACACCCACGAGACCGACCCGCTCGACCCCGACACCGACGACGGTGGCGTGACCGACGGCGGCGAGATCGACAACGGCACCAACCCCGTCGACAACCCCGCCGACGACCTGCCGTCCACCGACGGCGACGGCGACGGGCTCACCGACGTCGAGGAAGGCACCCTGGGCACCGACCCGGCGGACGCCGACACCGACAACGACGGCCTGAGCGACGGCGCCGAGGTCAACACCCACCACACCGACCCGCTCGATGCCGACACCGACAACGGTGGCGTCAATGACGGGGCCGAGGTCGCGAACGGCACCAACCCCGTCGGCACCCCGGGCGACGACCTCGCCGCCACCGGCGACACCGATGGTGACGGCCTCACCGACGTCGAGGAGGACGCCGCAGGCACCGATCCTGCCGATGCCGACACCGACAACGACGGCCTGAGCGACGGCGCCGAGGTCAACACCCACGAGACCGACCCGCTCGACCCCGACACCGACGACGGTGGCGTCACCGACGGCGCCGAGGTCGCCAACGGCACGAACCCGGTGGACGACCCGGCGGACGACGTACCGAGCAACGACCGCGACGGCGACGGGCTGACCAACGACGAGGAGACGACGCTCGGCACCGACCCCGACGACTCCGACACCGACAACGACGGCCTCAGCGACGGCGCCGAGGTCAACACCCACGGCACCGACCCGAAGGACAACGACACCGACAACGACGGTGTGCAGGACGGCCAGGAGATCACGGACGGCACGTTCCCCACCGACAGCGACTCGGACAACGACGGCCTCAACGACGGTGCCGAGAAGGCCGCGGGGACCAACCCGCTGCGCGCCGACACCGACCGCGACGGGCTCAGCGACCAGCGGGAGCTGGCCGGTCCGACCGGCTGCACCACCGGGCACACCAACCCCCTGCGTGCCGACACCGACGGCGACACCCTGTCCGACGGCAAGGAAGTCATCGGCATGACCATCCGGCAGACCTACTTCACGAACGCCGGTCGGCCGCGCAACGGCAAGTCCATCGGCCTGGTCAGGACCAACCCCTGTTCCAAGGACACCGACCGGGACGGGCTGACCGATGCCCGCGAGGTCGTGGGCATCGCCATCAACCAGGTGATCGTCCGCTCGAAGGCCAACGGCGGGAAGTACACGATCACGACCCGCAAGACGAACCCGACCAAGAAGGACACCGACGGCGACGGCCTGACCGACAAGCAGGAGGTCACCGGAAGCGCCAACTGGAGGTTCAAGAAGCGCAAGTCCGACCCGACGCGCGCCGACACCGACTGGGGCGGCGGACGCGACGGCGCCGAGGTGAAGAACCGCACGGATCCCTCCCGCCACAGGTGACTGGAGCGGCACGGAGCAGCCACTAGGCTCGGCGCGTGGATGCCGAGGAGATCGCCAAGTCCGCCGCGCTCGAGCGACGGCACTGGTGGTACGCCGCGCGCCGGGCCCTGGTCCGTCGTACGGTCAAGGACTGGCCGGCTGGCCGGGCGGTCGACGTCGGGTGTGGCATGGGCGGCAACACGGTCGTGCTCCGCGAGCTCGGCTGGAAGGCCATCGGTGTCGAGTACACCGACACCGGCGCCGAGATCGCCGCGTCGCGCGGCATCCCCGTCGTACGCGGTGATGGTCGCCGGCTCCCCGTCGCTGATGCGTCGGTGGACCTGGTGATGTCAACGGACGCCTGGGAGCACATCGACGACGACGTCGCCGTGGCCGCGGAGACGTTCCGGGTGCTGCGGCCGGGCGGACGAGCGTTGATCGCCGTACCCGCCGGCATGGCGTTGTGGAGCGGCCACGACGTGGCCCTGGGCCACGTCCGTCGCTACGAACGCGACGAGCTCGCCGAGCGGATCATCGGAGCCGGGCTCGTGATCGAGGACCTGCGTTCGTGGAACGTGCTGCTCCGGCCGGTCGTGAAGGCCCGGCGCCGCAGTCGCCAGGAGTCCGAGAGCGAGATGGAAGCGGTGCACCCGGTGCTCAACGCCGGGCTCCGCGCCGCCGTCGGCCTCGAGCGAGTGCTGCCGGTGCGCCGCCTGCCGGGCGTGAGCCTCGTGGTCGTCGCCCGCAAGCCGTGAACGACTCGAATCGGCCGGCCTGGGTGGCCGACCCCCGCATCGGGTGGCGGATCCTGCTGACCGCCGAGCTCCCCGCACCTGCGGATCCCGCTGCCCTCACCGTGCACCTCGCCAAGCTCGCGTCCGACCAGCGGTGGCCGGCCCTCCCCGCTCCCCGGGCCGACGACTCGCTCGACCGGCTGCAGGCAGCCCTGCTGGCACCCCACGCCGAGCCCCTGCTGGTCGGCGTCTCGGGCCGCCACCTGGTGCTGTCGGCCCATCACAGCGCGGTCGACGGGCTCAGCCTGCTGACGGTCCTCGGTCGCCTCGGACTCGCCCCCGTCACCTCGGCCGCCCGCGGCGTCGGAGACCGTACGACGACCGGCGGCGTCGCGCGTACCGTCGGCCGTCGCCTCGGCGAAGTCGCCTTCCGCCCGCCTGCCGCAGTCACTCCCCCGTCCGGCCCGGTGCCCGAAGCGGGCGACGTCCTGGTCGAGAGCACCGTGCGCGGCAGCCACCGCACCGCCGCAATCGTCGCCGCAGCGGCCCGGGCGGTGGTCGACCACGAAGCAGCGCGGGGGCGCGCCGCGCGGCACGTCGCGGTGGCCGTCGGCGCCGTTCGCGAGCAGAAGGGCGGCGGAGCGATCGGCGACCACAGCGTCCTGCTGCGCCTGCGCGACGTCGAGCGCCTCGACACCGACGGGATCGCCGCAGCGCTTGCGCAGGCACCGGTGCAGACCCCGCCGGTCTCGACCGAGCCGCGCCCCTGGACGCCGCTGACCGCACGTGCGACCAGGACCGGCCTGCGGCTGCTGGCGCCCCGGCTGGGTTCGACCCTGCTGGTCTCGCACCTCGGTGAGGTCACCGCGCCCCACGTCGACCGGCTGGTCTTCCACCCGGTGACGGCCGGCGGCAGCGGCATCTCCCTCGGCGCGGTCGGCCTTCGCGGCGACACGGTGCTGACCCTGCGCGCCCGCGCAGCGTCGTGGAATGACGATGGCCTCGAGCAATTGCTCGAGGCCATCATCTCCCTCCTCAGAGAGGAGTCAGGTGCGTCGGACGGTCAGTGACCGGCTCCGACGAGCGGCTTCTCGTTGACGTCCGTGTGGAGCGGACGGTGCGACCTGCGCGAGAGGAACAGTCCACCGGCGACGAACGCGACGCCGAGCAGCAGGAGCAGGACCGGGAACGCGACCCGCATGCCGCCGAGCACGGACGCGTTGGACTTGGTGTCGTCGACCGACTTCTTCACCTGCGCGTCGGTGTACTGGACCGTTCCGGTGAAGGCGGGCACGGACACGCCGTCGTACCGCAGCTCCTGGACGCGCTCCTCGACCCGGTCGACCGGCGAACCGGTCTGCGGCTCGACGTAGAAGGTGCGGGTCATGCCGTACCACATCTCGGCGTCGACAGCGGCCTCGCTCGAGCCGAACACCTTGCCCGGGACCTCGCGGGTCTCGACGACCTGCGGCTCGATCCGCTGCACGAACTTGTAGACGGTGAGGCCCTGGATCGTCTCCTCACCCTCGAAGGTCGCCTTGGTGGCCTCGCCGACAGTGCCGTCCCAGACGTTGTAGGAACGCTTCTCGGTGGCGAAGGGGAACTTGAAGACCTGACCCTTGCGGGTGACGTCGACCCGGTCGCCCTCGGCGACCTCTTCCCACGATCCGCAGGCGGTGCAGGTGACCGCGGCGCCGCTGACGGCGTCGAACGGTGCCCGCTCCCGCGTCTGCTGGAAGACGGTGTTGTCCGACCGCCTGACCGTCGTCGAGCTGACCCACGTCGCGACGCCGTCGGGCTGCTTGGCGCCGCTGTCAGCGATGGTGAACGCCGAGATGTCCAGGTCCCAGGTCTCGGTCTTGAGCACCTCGGGATCCGAGTTGAAGATCTGGGCGCCGGAGGACTCGAGCTCCGTGACGCCGTCGTAGGTGGCCGGGACGGTGGCCAGGGTCGGGTACGCGTAGAAGCGGACCAGAACCGCGGCGACGATCATGAACACCCCGACCCCAACGGATACGGACGCAAGCTTGCGCATGGCATGGACCTCTCAGACGGCCACGCGAGAATCGCGTGGGTTGTGACAGTCGGGCAGCGCAGGAGCGCGCCCGAGGAGCATTTCGGTGGTCAGGTCGCGCGCGTTGCTGCGCATCTGCGGCCAGTCGAACTGGTGGGCCCACTCGAGGCAGGCAGCCGCACGGAGGACCCGGGCGGAAGGACGAGCGGCCTCGACGAGCGCGTCGCTCAGCGCCGCGGCGAGCCGGCCGGAGACGACGCCGGCGTCACTGGAGTCGGGCACCAGCCACCCGCTCTCGCCGTCGCGGATCGAGTCGCGCAGTCCGGGCACGTCGCGGGCGACGGTAGGTACACCCGAAGCGGCGGCGTCGATGACGGCCTGGCCCCAGCCCTCGGCGTCGGAGCCGCAGACGTGCACGGCGGCCCGTGACAGCAGGTCGTCCTTCTCCGCCCTCGAGACGTAGCCGTGGAAGACGACGCGGTCGGCGAGGCCGAGCGTGGCGGCATGGGCAACGAGGCGCTCGCTGTCGGGACCGTGGCCGATCACGTCGACGTGCAGGTCGCGGTCGGCAAAGGCGGGCCGGGAGCGCAGTTCCGCGACGGCGTCGAGAACCAGGTCGACCCGCTTGTGCGCGACCAGTCGGCCGAGCACCACGATCCGGTCGGCGTCCTTGTGCACGGCGTCCTCGGCGTCGTACGGCGGCAGGTCGGCGCCGTTCTCGAGGATCCGGATGTCGCCGGTCCAGCCGAGCTGGTTGCGCATCTCGGTCGCCGTCGACTCCGAGACCGCAGCCGTCAGCTGCCGGCGGTAGACGCGGCGCATGGCCACGCGCTCCATCCAGCGGCCGAACGCGGCGACCGGAGCCGGGAAGTGCACGGCGAACTGGGCCTGGTGCACGTGGTGCACGATCAGGAAGGCCGGGGTCCTGCGGCGCAGCACCAGCGGCGAGTAGGACGGCAGTCCGCAGGCGGGGTCGATGACCGCGTCGATGCCGCCCCGGTGTCGCAGCAGCCACAGCAGCGCGAACAGGTTGAACCCGATCACGCCACCGCCCCGGTGGATCGCGATGCCGTCGCGCGTCTCGTGGGCCGACTGGCCCTCGTCGCGCCCCGTCACGAACCGGACCTGGGCGCCACCCTCCTGCAGTGCGCGGGCGTACTGCCAGGCGTAGATCTCGGCGCCGCCCGACTGGGAGTGGTCGAGGTCGCGCCAGTTGACGACCACCACGCGCTTGCCCTCGAGGGCGGTCGCGCTGGTCATCGGGCGCTCCAGGACCCGGCCGACAGGGCAGCAGAAGCCGGGAGCGGCATGGGGGACCGCACTCCGACGACCGCCACCCTGCCGGGTACCGGACGCACGAGCTCGCGGTGGCGCCAGGCGATCCGCGCGAGCTCTGCGAAGGCCGCGGCGCCGTGGCGCGCGGGAACGAACGTGGAACCGGGGACGTCGACCCAGGTCACCGGCATCTCCTCGACCTGCGCGCCCGCGGCACGGAGGAGGACGAGGAGCTCGACGTCGAAGGAGAAGCCTGGGGTTCGCATGGCGCCGATGACACCACGAACCACATCGCCCCGGAAGAACTTGAAGCCACACTGGGTGTCGAGGATCCCGGGGGTCAGTCGACCCGCGAGACGACGGTAGGCGGCAGCGCCGGTCGACCGGGTGCGGCAGTGCCGGGCCTCGGTCTCGCTCTCGGCCATGCCTCGCGAGCCGATCACGACGTCGGCGCCTTGCAGCACGCGCCGCCAGGCGTCCTCGATCGCCTCGAGGCCGGTGGCCCCGTCGGCGTCCATGAAGCACACCAGGTCGGCGTCGGTCGCGAGCAGTCCGGCGCGGACGGCAGCGCCCTTGCCGCGACGGTCGCAACGCACCACGCGCACCGGCAGCGCGGCGGAGTCGGCATCGCGCGCGACTTCAGCCGTGCGGTCGGTGCTCGCGTTGTCAACGACGAGCACTTCTACCCGACCGAGCACCCCGCGGTGCTGGCCGACGTGACGACGCAGCTCGCGCAGGGTACGCGGCAAGCGACGTTCCTCGTTGTACGCCGGTATGACGATCTGCAGCATCGGACCCTCCCAAGCCGTCTGCTCATACGTCCCCCTCCCAGAAGACGTGTGGCGGAGAACCGCGTCGGCCGAAGGCTGGACGCGGCGTGGGACCTACTGGTCCGAGTAGCTGTAGAGCTTCTCGTTGCTGACAGGCTTGTGCTCACCCTGGGCGGCGTTGACGCCACCGACGAGGACGGCGGTCGAGGCGAGTGCCCCGATGACAGTTGCGATAATCGTGTTCATGCGCTGATCCCCTCCCAAAGACCGGCACAGAGCGTCCACTCCCCATGACCATCATGTTGTGTGACGCCCGTTACTCCCTGGCTGAAGTATCACGGCGACCCCGACCAAAAGCAAAAGAAACGCCAACAAGTGGCCGATCGCCACGAGGATCTCCCGCGTCGTAGTCATTTCGGGCCATGCCGCCCGGGATCTCTCGGCGGCCGGTCCCGGATCTGACAAGTCGATCAGCTCGAGGCCCGACGCGTCGTACACGGACTTGCCCATGGGCGCAGTGACCTCGCCCATCCCCTGCTCGACCAGTACCCACCGGACCCCGAGGTCCCTCAGTGCTGCGGCGGGGTCGTCCTGCTCGAGGGCCTCCGCGACCGCGCCGACCCGGGGGTCCTCTGCCGGCACGTCACGTCCCTCGAGTCGCACGGTGTCGTCGACGAGCACCAGCCCGGGCAGTAGACGCGGTGCGGGATCGAGCACCGCGCGCCGATGGCTCCAGTCGAATCCACGGTAGGAACCCGCCCAGGGCAGCACCACGGTGGTCTCGTCGGCGTCGATCAGCGCGGCGACGTCGGTCCACGCCTGCGGGTACGACGACCGCTCCAGCTCCCCTGCGGCACCCCACGCCAGGCTCGGCAGCAGCAGCAACGGAGCCACCACGAGCAACGCAACCGCGCTCCACAGCGCCTGCGTGCCGGACCGGATCCGCGCACGAACCGCCGTCACGGCGTACGCGATGCCGACGGCCAGCGCCAGGCCGAACGGCGCGAGGTAACGGTGGGAGTCGCGCAACAACGCCAGACCGGGGAGCCGTGCGCCGACGGACTCCAGGAGGTCGGCGCCACCCGGGATCGCCGGAGCCAACGCGAGGGCCAGGGACAGGCCGGCGATCAGCAACCACCTGGACCGGTCCGCGCCCATCCGCCAGAGTCCGGCCAGGGCTGCCAGTGAGAGCAGACAGGCCAGGAGCACGAGCAGAGCGCTGGTGCGCTCCCCCGGCAGGATCGAGGTCTTCCAGATGCCGCCGAGGGACAGGACGCTCGCCACGACACCGGCTCCGGACTCGGCCCGCGCCGCGAACGCCGCGAAGACGCCGTCGGTCGTCACCCGTGCCGCATCGGCGGTCAGCGCCGGGATCGCCCAGGTCAGGTTGGCCACCACCGCGATGGCCGTGGCGCGCCACCATCCGCGTCGGTCCCGTCCCAGGCCGAGGACCAGCAGGACGCCCGCGGCCATGACACCGCTGGAGGGGCTGCAGATCGCCGAGAGGACCAGCGCGGCGGCAGCAGGTGCCCAGTCCCCCGGCCCACCGCGGCGCAGACGTACGGCGGCCAGCGCGACCCACGGCAGCAGGAAGTAGCCGAGCAGGATCGCCCACTGCCCGATCAGGAGGCGTTCGTAGACCCACGGATTCCAGCAGAACAGGGTGATCGCCGCGGCGCGCGCGAACGACGCCTGATGTGCCACCAACCGTGCGACCCCCAGCCCACCGGCGAGGAATCCCCCGACGAGCAACGCCTTCTGCACGAAGTCGCCCGGCACGACCTGCGTCGCCAGCGAGATCAGGGCATCCATCGGCACCGCCCGCGGCAGCGCCCCGTCCAGGCCGAGCCACGCCGCCTTCCAGGGCTGCTGCGGCACGAACACCATGTCCCCGACCAGCCAGAAACCGCGTCCGGCCAGCAACGGGCCGAGCACCAGGACGGTGACGGCAGCGGCGCAGGCCAGGTCGAGGGCCAGGTCGCGGCGGCGCTCGGTCATCACCCGGCTCACCGCTTCGGGAGACCGACGTCGATGCCGGTCACGCACACCGTGGCGCGCCCGTCATTGCTGAGGTCCACGGCGCTGACCAGGCCCGGCAGGTCCGGGAGGACCAGCCACACCTCGTTCGGTCCACGTCGTGCGAGGAAGGAGTCCTGCCAGTCCCCGGCCGCGACGGAGACGGTCGACTCGTTCGCGGAGTAGTACGAGACACGGACCGCCAGTCGCCCCTCGACCGGAAGCAGGAACGGCACGGGCACCGTGGTGCGATCGACCTCGTACCCGCAGTCCGCGTCGGGACCCGGCTGTGCCGACACCGTGCCGTCGAAGACCAGCGGCACCAGGTGTCCGTCCTCGTCGACGATGCGCATCCGCGGTGACGGCTCATCGAACGCCGGGTGCTCGGGCAACGGGCCGAAGATGTGGGAGTACCGCGAGTCGTCGCCGACCAGCGGCAGGACCAGCTCGGCCGGCGCCAGCTCGTCGAAGATCACCTGGGTCGGGTCCAGCGCCAGATCCGTGCGCAGGTTCGTGACGAACTCCCGGTCTGCCTTGTTCTGGAACTGCGGCACCTGCACCGCCGTACCGAAGACGCACGCGACGCCGTAGCCGCCGACCAGCAGGGTCACCGCTGCGGCGCGCTGGCGGGGCAGCGTGATCCAGCCCAGCCCCGACCAGCCCAGCCCCAGCCCCAGCCAGTCCGGTCCGCCCCGCAGAGCGAGAGCCAGGCACAGGACGGCCGCATGGAGGATGTCGGAGGAGTAACGGGGATCGAGGCCGATGATCGGGCCGAAGGCCGCACGCCCGGACAGCAGCAGCGCTGTGTCGGCGGCGAGGTAGCCGAAGAGCACGGCCACCGCCCAGCGGCGGGCCGGGCCGCCGCGCCACAGCAACGCCACGAGCACCAGGACCACCAGGGCCAGGCTCACGACGACGACCCACGTCGCAGGCCGTACGGCGCCGCCCTCGACCTGCCCCGCCCATGGACCGCCGGTCAGTCCCACCGCTGCGTTCTGGCCGAGGAACGACCACGTGACGCCGAGCAGCTGGGCCGGCGTGCCGCCGCCTCCCTCGACCTCGGTCAGGCGGGCGTGCGCCACCAGGAAGGCGATCGCGACGAGCACCACGCCGACCCACAGCCAGAGGAACTCCCGCAGCGCCGCGGTCAGGCGCCGCCACCCGCGCACCTCGTCGGCCAGCGCGACGGCAACCCCGAAGAGGAGCGGCGGGATCAGCACCGCCCGCTCGTGCCAGAGCAGGGCGACGAGGGTGATCACCACGATGCCGGCAAGGTGCGGCACGGCGCGCCCGCCCTGCTTCCACCGGACCAGCAACCACACGGCGGTCAACGAGCACAGCACGTGCGGCCAGAGGAACATCGAGGCGCTCCACCACAGCGTGGAGACCAGGGTCAGCGGCGCCCACGAGAACATCGCGAGCAGCACCACGCGTGACCACCGACCGGGCAGCAACCGGCTGAGGATCAGCCAGACCAGGACCACCGCGGTGATGTTCACGACCAGGATCCCGATCGCCAACACGGGCCAGTCGTACGGCGTCCCGTGGGCGACCAGCCACAGGGTGAGCTGCTGCAGCGGATTGACGTGGCCGGCGAAGTCGCGGAAGAGGTACTCCCAGGTCAGGTCGGACTCGGCCGCCCGCCCGGTCATGTAGAAGTCGTCCTGGTTGAAGTACGAGCCGGAGAGCAGGACGGCCCGCACCACGAGGGTCACCCCGATGACGCCGACGGCGACCATGCCCTGCGCGCCGCGCCATGCGGCCCAGCGCGGGCTCATGTGGCCACCGCCCTGCGTCGCCCGGTGCGTTGTTCGCGGGGCGGCCGGACCGGTGCGTCGAGCACGACGCCGGCCAGCACCCCGACGGCCAGCGCTGCGCACAGGTCGGCGGCGCCCGCGACGAACGCGGGACCGTCCAGCGCGTCCAGCGTGCCCGAGCCGATGAGGAGCACTGCAGCGCAGGTCGCGGTCAGCTGCCGGCGGGGCAGCAGGCACCCCGCTGCGAGACCGAGCGCGGCGACCGGCCCCAGGAACAGCAGGGTCAGGACGAGCGCCGCGATCGCCCAGGTGCGGCCGGGCGGGCCCGTGGCCGGCCACTCGAGTGGCTCCGGGGCGACGTCGCGGCCGCGGCGACCGAACAGCAGCAGGAGCAGGCTGACGAAGCCGCCGATCAGCAGGAGCCCGCTCACCGCGAGCCCGACCGGGAGGACGACGTCGTAGGCCCGCTCGGGGGTGTAGCGCAGCTGGACGGTCGTCTCGTCGCCGGCAGGCAGCAACCAGCCCTGCTGCCAGCCGTCCACGTGCATCGGAGTCAGCGCGCGTCCGTCGACCTCGGCACGCCAGCCCGTGTTGAAGTTCTCCGGGAGGTACAGCAGGGACTCCGGGCCACCGGCGACCGAGAGAGTGCGCTCGCTGCTCCCCCACTGCTCGATCCGCACCCGCCGGGTGGCGGCCGACGCACTCTTCGCCTGTTCGGGGACCAGGGCGAGGTCGAGCATCTCGAATTCGGCATTGGGCGTCGCGACCAGCCGGTGCTCACCCGCGGTCAGGTTCACGGTGGGCGAGTCGCCGTCCACCCCATCCGGGTCGTCGACGTCGCAGGCCTCGAACGAGAGCGGAGTGCCGTTCACGATGTCGGCCATGGTCCCGGAGACGCGCGTGGGGAGGTCCCGTCCGTCGACCCGAAGCGTCGGACCGAAGCCGCAGACCGCTCCGGTCGATGTCTGGGCGAAGAAGGGCCGGGTGACGTCAGCGCCTCGCAGCTGGATCTCGGGCACCACGACGTGCCCGGATCCCGGGGCCTTCTCGAAGCGCACCTGGAGCCTGCGCGTGCGCACGGGCTCGATCGCGACGAAGTCGTCGTTGCCCAGCGACACCCGTTGCTCGGCGTCGCCGGTCCCGACGACCGCAGCCACGGGGGCGTGGCTGGTGCCGCCCGTCCGCACCGCGAGACCGGTGATCGTGCGGGGTTCGGGCCACTCGAACACCAGGGTCGGATAGAGGTCGGTGTCGTCGGACACCCACGCCGTGGTGGGTTGACCGTCGTAGGCGAATCGCCCGGCGACCCTGGGGTCCTGGCCGAAGGCGGACGTCGCCGTGACCGACAGCGCCCGCTCGAGCGGGTCGAGCAGACGCGCCGCTTCCGGAGTCCCACGCGCCACCACGTGCCCGGACAGGCGCACCTGCTGACGGGCATCGGTGGCGAACGTCCGGTCCAGACCGCCCTCCTCCTCAGCCGTTCGCACCCGCGCGACGTCGCAGTCCGGCGCGGTGAGCGCGATGTTGCAGGCCCGCCGTCCGGGCGTCACCGCGAACTGCAGCGGAGCGCCGTACGACGCCGACCGCGGCAGCACCGCCGTACGGTGGGGACGGAGTCCGTCGACCTCGACCTCGCGCAGCCCGACGCGGGCGGAGCGCGCATCCGTCGCAGCCTCAACGACGCGGACCTCGACATCGGCCACCACGCTGTCGTCCAGGTCGACCACCACCGGCTGCCCGCTCGGCGGCACCTCGGCGCGCACCCGCTGGTCGCCGGCGATCACCTCGATCGTGCGGATCGGAACGATCTGGGGGTCATCGGCGACCGGCGTGACCGTCACCCGTCGTACCGCTCGCGGAGCGTCGAACCGGAGGCGCAGCCACTGTTCGTCCGCTGCGCCGACGATCGAGCTCACCCACTGCGTGTCCAGATTGCCGTCGATCGCGGCGTACGGCGCCGACTGGAGCGTCACGGGGCCGTAGTTGTCGGCGTACCCCTGGGAGGTCGACGCGATGACGGACCTGAGGCCGTCGTACTTCGCGACGACCCGGTCGCGCCCCGGCCCCGCCGGGAAGTCGTGGACGGCCCGGACGAGGCGCCAGGGCTCGTCCTGCGTCATCAGGGCCGAGATGCCCTCGTCGTTGTTCCCGAACGCCCGCTCCCGGAGCTGGTTGCTGTCCGTCACCACGTTGGCGGGAGCCTCCCACCCCGGCTCGCCCTCCAGCACCGTCGGGCGCCGGGGGTTGACGAGCCCGGCAGCCTGCAGTCCGAGCACGCTCTCGGGCGCGCCGCGGACCGTCGCGACGTCATTCGTCGGGACCGCCCGCACGGCCGGGAGGTGTTCGGGCACCTCGAAGACCTCGACGGCCGACTCACCGCTGCCTGCACTGCCGAAGCCCGCGACCCGCTCGAGGCCGGCCCTGGCGAGCGAGACCGCGGCACCGCCGGGGTGCGGTGAGCGGGTGTTCGTCCGCAGCAGGTCGCGGCGCAGTACGACGTACCGGATCCCGGCACGCGCCAGCTGCCCGACCAGCGCCTCCGTCGCCCGGCCCGTGACGATGACCTGGTCGAGCGCGGAGAGGTAACGGATCGACTCGCCCGGGATCAGCGGGACCTGGCTCCGGGTCACGGTGCTCGTGCCGCCGAGGACCACCAGCGGCTCGTCGATCGTCCAGCCCCAGTCCTGCAGGGCGAAGCTCGATCCGGGCACGACGAGTGCCCGACTGGCGGGACCCACCTCGTTCGAGTCCTCGTCCCTGAGGAAGTGGCGCGCCTGCTGCCAGGGCGTGGAGATCGCGTCCCAACCAGGCGTTCGCGTGTCATTGGCGAGGTAGGGCTGGCCGAGCACCACGACGAGGAGCAACGGGGAGAGCAGCAAGGGGCCACGCGCCGGCTCGAGTCGGGGCCGCCAGGCAACCAGCCGCTCGACACCCCACGCGGCGGCGCAGCCGAAGCCGAGCGCCAACGGGAGTCGGACGAGCGGATCGATCTTGTGGACGTTGCGGAAGATCTGGAGCGAGCCGTCGAGCAGGGACCGCATCAGCTCCGCCGACGGCGCGCCCGCAACGCCTCCGTGGGCGACCGTGATGCAGGCGAGTCCGAGCACCGCCGCGAACATCAGTGGGCGCCTGATGTCGCCACGCACCTGGGTCAGTCCGGCGAGCCCGATGGCTGCGACGACGGCCGCCACGACGATCAGCAACGGCTCGGTCGTCAGCCGGTACAGGGCCGGCCACCACGGCTGGCCCCCGGACAACAGGTAGCCGAGCCACGAGGAGTCACCGCGGGCCGCCTCGGACCACCCGATGAGCGAGGTGGTGTCGCCAGCGCTCTCGACGTACTCGTAGAACGGTGGGGTGTAGCGCGCCAGCAGCAACAGGGGCAGCGCCCACCACAGGCACGCAGCACCGACGGCAGCGAACCACCCGACCACGAAGCGTCGGCCGGTCAGCCCGTGGCGGAGGCCCCACAGGACCAGGATCACGGCCAGGGGCAGGCATGCGGCCGTCTCGACGGCGTTGACGCCGCCCATGCAGACGACGGCAGCGCCGCTGAGCAGTGCGGTCGGCCACGGGCCCAGCCGACCACGCAGGTGGAGCACCACGGGCAGCACCAGCCAGGGCATCACGGCGCCGGGCAACGATTCCGCGGTCTGGACGGAGACCGTGCCGAGCAGGCGCGGCGAGAAGGCGAACACGGTCCCGGCCAGCAGTGCCGGCAGGTCCGACATCCCGATCGCGCGGGCGACCCGGCGGGCCCCTTCGCAGGCGACGACCAGGATCAGCGCGGACCAGAGCCGCTGGCTGATCCAGTCAGGCATGCCGAGCAGGTCGGTGAGCACGAACCAGGTGCCCTGCGGGAAGAGGTAGCCGTACGCCTGGTTCTGGAACTCGCCGAAGTTCGACTCGGGGTGCCACAACGTGAACGCACCGGACAGGAAGTCGCCCGGGCGCTGGGTCAGCTCGGCCCGGGTGTCGTAGGTCGTCGAACCGGGCTGCTGCAGCAGCATGAAGAAGGTGATGACGACATAGAGCACGCTCACCACAGCGGCTCCCCTGACCGACTGTTCCGGCCTCTCCCTCATCCCACCTCCTCCGTGGCGGAAGTCACTGTATGCGGGCTGGGGTGCTGCTTCTCGGCAAGGGCGGGCCAAGCCCTAATCTGCTCAGGTGACGACTACCGCCGAGGTCTCGGGCTCTCGACTGGGCCGACTGCTCCGCAGCACCGCGGGCATCGCGATCGCGATGGCCGTGATGAACGTCGGCACCTACGCCTTCCAGATGGTGGCCGCCCGCATGCTCGGCCCGAGTCAGTACGGCGCCGTCGCCAGCATGATGGCGCTGCTGATGGTGCTGTCGGTGGTCCAGCTCGGCCTGCAGGCCACCGCGGCACGCCGGATCTCCGCGGAGCCCGACGACGTCGGCGCGATCGAGCACACGGTGCTGCTCACGACGTGGCGCGCGGCCGGCATCCTCGGCGTGCTGGCCGTGGCTGCGTCCCCCGCGGCCTGGCACCTGCTGCGCCTCGACGGCCTGTGGCCAGCCATCCTGCTCGGCCTCTGCGTCATCCCGGTCACCGTGATGGGAGGACAGGCCGGCGTGCTCCAGGGCGAGCGCCGCTGGCTCCCGCTGAGCCTGGTGTACCTCTGCGCCGGCGTACCTCGCTTCGTCCTCGGTGGCGCCTTCATGCTGGTGTCCCCCACCGAGACCAGCGCGATGCTCGGTGTCCTGGTGGCGTCGTGGGTCCCCGTCGCGGTCGGGTCCTGGGCGCTGCGGCACCGCCCCGACGACGACATCGACCACCACGACACCCACGTACGACGCGACGTGCTGCGGGAGACGCTCGGCAGCTCGGTCGCGCTGCTGGCCTTCGTGGCCCTCTCCAACCTCGACGTGGTGGTCGCCCGCAGCATGCTCGACGAGCACGATGCAGGCCTGTACGCCGGCGGCCTGATCGTGACCAAGGCCGTGCTCTTCCTGCCCCAGTTCGCGGTGGTGATCCTGTTCCCGTCGATGTCGACCGCGCACGAGAGCCGCGGCGCGGTGCTCAAGGGACTCGCGTTCCTGACCGGCCTGGGCGCGGCGGGCGCCGTGGCGACCTACCTGCTCTCGAGCCTGGCCCTGGTCTTCATCGGCGGCGACGACTACGCCGCCGTGCAGGACAAGCTGTGGCTCTTCGCCGTCCTCGGCGGACTGCTCTCGGTGCTCCAGCTGCTGGTCTACGCCGGCCTCGCCAAGCGTGGGCGCGCGACGAAGTACCTCATCGCCGCTGGCGTCGCCGCCCTCGTCGGGTTCGGTTCGACCGCCGACAGCGTCACCGCGCTGGCCGTCACCGTCGCTGTCGTCGACGCGTCCGTGGTCGCCCTGCTCGCAGTGCTCCAGGTGTTCCGGCACAAGCGCGAGGCAGCGCCAAGCAATTAGTGCGCGGCTTCGTGCCAGGAACGTCCCGTACCGACGGACACGTCCAGCGGGACGGTGAGCTCGGCCGCGCCGCCCATCTGCGCGCGGACCAGCGCGTCCAGGGTCTCGCGCTCCCCCTCCGCGACCTCGAACACGAGCTCGTCGTGGACCTGCAGCAGCATCCGTGACTTCAGTCCGGCATCGGCGATGGCCTGCTGGGTGCGCAGCATCGCCACCTTGATCAGGTCGGCCGCCGAGCCCTGGATCGGGGCGTTGAGGGCCATCCGCTCGGCGGACTCCCGCCGCATCCGGTTGTCGCTGGTCAGGTCCGGGAGGAAGCGCCGACGCCCCATGATCGTCTCGGTGAAACCGGTACGCCGAGCCTCCTCGACCACGCCCGCGAGGTAGTCGCGGATGCCACCGAAGGTCTCGAAGTAGTCGTCCATCAGGCCACGGGCCTCACCCGGCTCGATGCCCAGCTGTTGCGACAGCCCGAAGGCCGACAGCCCGTAGGCCAGGCCATAGTTCATCGCCTTGATCTTCGCGCGCATCTCGGGCGTGACGGCCTCGGGCGCGACCTCGAAGACACGTGAGGCCGTCGCAGCGTGGAAGTCATGGCCGGAGCGGAAGGCCTCGATCAGCAGCGCGTCCTCGGAGAGGTCGGCCATGATCCGCATCTCGATCTGGCTGTAGTCGGCAGTCATCAGGCACTCGTAGCCGGTGCCGACGACGAAGCCCTCGCGGATCCGGCGACCCTCCTCGGTGCGGACCGGGATGTTCTGCAGGTTCGGCTCGGTGCTGGACAGCCGGCCGGTGGCGGCGATCGTCTGGTGGAAGGTGGTGTGGATGCGCCCGTCGGGCTGGACGGTCTTGAGCAGCCCCTCGATCGTCTGGCGCAGCCGGATCACCTCGCGGTGGCGCAGCAGGTGCAGCAGGAACGGGTGCGGGTTGGTGACCGCCAGCTTCTGCAGGGCATCGGCGTCGGTGGTGTAGCCCGTCTTGGTGCGCTTGGTCTTCGGCATCGCGAGCTGGTCGAAGAGGACCTCCTGCAGCTGCTTGGGCGAGCCGAGATTGATCTCGCGGCCGATGACGGCGTACGCCTCCTCGGCCTCCTTGCGGACCTCTTCGGCGAAGTGCTGCTCGAGGCCTTCGAGCTGCTCGATGTCGACCGCGATACCGGTCTGCTCCATCGCGGCGAGCACAGCCACCAGCGGCATCTCCACCTCGGTGAGCAGCCGCTCTCCCCCGGCTCGCTCGACCTCGTCGGCCAGCTCGGCCGACAGGTCGAGGGCGGCGCGGGCGTGGACCATCGCGCTGCGCGCCACTCCGCCCTGGCCGGACTCCTCCTCGAAGAGGACCCCCTGGTCGGCGTCGGTGCTCTGCTCGAGCTCGCGGTGGAGGTAGCGCAGGGTCAGGTCGGCCAGGTCGTAGGAACGCTGGTCGGGGGCGACGAGGTACGCCGCCAGCGCGGTGTCCTCGGCCACCCCGGCCAGCTGCCAGCCCTGCGCCGCCAGTGCAAGGCCCTGCCCCTTGGCGTCGTGGAGCACCTTCGGGCGAGCAGTGTCGGCGAGCCACGCCGCGACCGCCGCGTCATCAGCCGGCGTCAGCGCCTCGACGTCGACGTACGCCGCGCGGCCGTCGGCGAGCGCGAGTCCGAGCCCGTCGGCGCGGCCGGTGCCGCTGCCCCACGACCCGCGGACGTGCAGCCCCACGGTCTCCCCGGCCGCCGCATCCAGCCAGCCGGCGACCGCGTCGGGAGCGAGGGTCCCGCCGTCGAGCTCGACACCCGGCTCGACGACGACGTCCTCGGCCGGCGCGACCACGTCGAGGATCCGGGTCCGCAGCTCGCCCCGGATCTCGAGCTCGTCGAGGAGTGCCAGTGCTGCCGTGCGGTCCCACTCCTTGCGGACCAGGTCGTCGGTGGTGACTCCGAGGTCCAGGTCACGCACGAGCGCGTTGAGGCTGCGGTTGCGGATGACGTCACCGATGTGTTCGCGGAACGCCTCGCCCTTCTTGCCCGTGATCTTGTCGGCCTCGGCGATCACGTTGTCGAGGCCGTCGTAGGTGTTGATCCACTTGGCGGCGAAACCCGCACCGACACCGGGCACGCCGGGCAGGTTGTCGGAGACCTCGCCGACGATCGCGGCCAGCTCGGGGTAGCGGTGCGGAGGGACGCCGTACTTGGCCTCGACTGCGGCCGGTGTCATCCGGGCCAGGTCGGACACGCCACGCATCGGGTAGAGCACCGTCGACCGGTCGGTCACCAGCTGCAGCGAGTCGCGGTCGCCGGTCAGGATCAGGACGTCGAGGTCGCTGTCGGCCAGGGTCTGGGTGACCAGGGTGGCGATCAGGTCGTCGGCCTCGAAACCGTCGAGCTTGAGGAACGGGATCGAGAACGTCGTCAGCATCTGCTCGATCAGCGAGAGCTGGCTGCGGAACTCGTCGGGCGTCTTGTTGCGCTTGGCCTTGTACTCGGAGTACTGCTCCAGCCGGAACGTCTGGCGGGAGACGTCGAACGCCACCGCCACGTGGGTCGGCTGCTCGTCGCGCAACACGTTGACCAGCATCGAGGTGAACCCGTAGACGGCATTGGTGTGCTGTCCGGTGGCGGTCGAGAAGTTCTCCACCGGCAGCGCGAAGAATGCGCGGTAGGCCAGCGAGTGGCCGTCGAGGAGGAGCAGGCGCGGACGACGCTGGGGGCTGGTCTCTGGCACCCGGCGACTCTACCGAGGTCGACCGACAGGCCGACCGACAGGCAGCGCCACCGCCGCCCTCGATATCGTCGGGCCATGACGAGCAACGAGGAGATCGCCGCATTCATGCGCGAGAACATGGGCGCGCTCAACCTGCGCATGGGCGTCGAGCTCGTGGAGACCAGTCCCGAACGGGTCGTCGGCACCATGCCCGTCGAGGGCAACACCCAGCCCTACGGCCTGCTCCACGGCGGCGCCTCGGTGGTGCTCGCCGAGACCCTCGGGTCGGTCGCCGCGGCGCTCAACGCCGGGGAGGGCCGCTTCGCGGTCGGTACGGACATCAACGCCACCCACCACCGCTCGGCCCGTCAGGGCCTGGTCACCGGCGTCGCCACCCCGCTGCACCTGGGCCGGACCATGTCGAGCTTCGAGATCGTGATCACCGACGAGGACGGCAAGCGGGTGTGCACCTCCCGGATCACCTGCGCGCTGCTCGCACGCGACCCGTCGTAGCACGCTGGTCGGGCTTGTCGAGACCCGTCAGCCCTGTTCGGTTCCGGCGACGGCGAGCCGCTCGGCCCGTGACCGGCGCATCGAGCGTCGTGCCGCCAGGACCTTGCTGCGTCCCTCGATTCCGGGCTGCACCCGCTGGGGCGACAACCGGGCACGCAGGACGGCAGCGGGAGCGATCCGGTACATCGCGGCCGGCGCCAGGCCGAGCCGGGCCATGAACCGGTTGTCGTCGCGCGAGGCGTGGGGCACGGCCGCCACGACGTGCAGGATGCCGTTCTCCTCCGCGAACGCGGTGGCTGCCTCCATCAACGCGTGACCGACACCCTGCCCGCTGAACTGCTCGAGCACCCGCGGCTGGATCGCCTGGACGCACGGCTCGAGGTTGAGCGGCGTCAGCGTCGTCATCCGCAGGTGTACGGCGCCCGCGAGGTGCCCGTCGTACTCGACGACCACGACGCGGTGCTCGGGCGAGACCAGGCAGTTCTTGATGATCTGCTCGACGTCGGCCACCTGCTCGGAGCGGTCGGCCCGGCGCACGACGTCGCTCCAGAGCTCGGCCAGCACCGGGGCATCCTCCGGGGTGGCACATCGTGTCGTCAGCGAATAACGGCTCACGTGTGGCTCCTGCCTTCCTCACCCCAAGACGGGAACCGCGCGGCGTCGTGCGGTCCGGAGGGAAGACTACGCCTCTCCGAATCCACCCAACAAGGCGTCGGGTCACGATCATGGAACAACCGTGTTGCGGAACGCTCGCGGTCCTCGTGCCGGCTTGGGTAAAGGCCTACAGTGCGGCACATGCACAAGTCACGACTCTCTGCCCTGGCCCTGACGGCCGTCGCCGCACTCGCGCTCGGCGCCTGCGGCTCCGACGACAGCGGCAAGACCGACTCCGGCGCCGACGTGGTCAAGGCCGGCACCCTCACCGTGTGCTCCGACGTCCCGTACCCGCCCTTCGAGGACTTCGACACCTCCAGCGACAGCGGCTTCAAGGGCTTCGACGTCGACATCGTCAACGAGATCGCTGACCGACTCGACCTCGAGCTGAGCATCAAGGACTCGGGCTTCGACGCCCTGCAGAGCGGCCAGGCCCTCAACGCGAAGACCTGCGACCTCGCCGCGTCCGCCATGACGATCACCGACGACCGCAAGAAGAACCTCGACTTCAGCGACGGCTACTACGTCTCGAAGCAATCCCTCCTGGTTCCCTCCGGAAGTGGCATCAAGGGCATCGGCGACCTCGACGGCGTCAAGGTGGGCGTGCAGCAGGGCACCACCGGCAAGACGTACACCGAGGAGAACGCCAAGGGCGCCAAGGTCGTGACCTTCCCGAGCGACGCCGAGATGTTCCAGGCCATCAAGGCCGGTCAGGTCAAGGCGCTGCTGCAGGACCTGCCGGTGAACCTCGACCACGCCAAGGGCGGCGAGTACGAGGTCGTCGAGACCTACGAGACCGACGAGAACTACGGCTTCGCCATCAAGAAGGGCAACACCCAGCTCGTCGAGGACGTCAACGAGGCCCTCGACGAGATGCGCACCGACGGCACCTACGACGAGATCTACAACAAGTACTTCGAGGTCGAGTGATGACGCCGGCTCCGGCCGGGTGTGCGTGAGGTGGCGGCCTTGAAGCGGACCACCAGGACGCGGCTGTGGCGCTACGGCACCAACGTCGCCATCATCCTCGTCCTGGTGGCGCTCGGGATCGCCGCCGACTGGGGCGTGATCGAGCAGAACTTCTGGAACCCGCTCGGCGTCGCGCTGTCGGACGGCAACTGGGGCGACCTGATCACCATCGGCGCCGTCAACACGGTCAAGTACACCGCCATCGCGTTCGCCGGTGGTCTGGCGCTCGCCGTCGTGCTCGCCCTGATGCGGATGTCACCGATCGCGACCCTGAACTGGATCGCGACGGTGTACGTCGAGTTCTTCCGCGGGCTCCCGGCGCTGATCGTGATCCTGTTCATGGGGTTCGGCGTGCCGATCGCCTTCCAGTGGTACCCACCGGGCGGCCTGGTCGGCGCGGGGCTGCTCGCCCTGATCATGGTCGCTGGCGCCTACATGGCCGAGACGCTGCGCGCCGGCATCCAGGCGGTCCCCAAGGGTCAGACCGAGGCGGCCCGATCCCTGGGCATGGGACCGATGTCCACGATGTTCAAGGTGGTGCTCCCCCAGGCCTTCCGGGTGGTGATCCCGCCGCTGACCAACGAGTTCGTGCTGCTCATCAAGGACACCGCACTCCTGTCGGTCATCGGTGCCGAGTTCAACGGCCGCGAGCTCACCACCGTGGCGCGCGACTTCCAGTCCTCCGGCCCGTCCTCCGGGACGGCCACCAGCCTGATCCAGGCGGCGCTGCTGTACCTGGTCATCACCATCCCGCTCACCCAGCTCGTGGCCTGGCTGGAACGCCGGCAGAGGAAGGCGACACGATGACCCACTCTGCGACACCCGAGCTGTTGCCGGAGTTCGCGGTACCCGCGATCGACGTACGCGGGCTGCACAAGTACTTCGGACCGAACGAGGTTCTCAAGGGCATCGACTTCCACGTCGATCCCGGTCAGGTGGTGTGCGTCATAGGCCCGTCGGGCTCGGGCAAGTCCACCCTGCTGCGCTGCGTGAACCGGCTCGAGGAGCCGACCTCGGGCGAGATCCTCATCGAGGGCATCGACATCTGCGATCCCGAGGTGGACGTCGACGACGTCCGGTCCCGGATCGGCATGGTGTTCCAGCAGTTCAACCTGTTCCCGCACCTGTCCGTGCTGAGGAACCTCACCCTCGCCCAGCGGACCGTTCGCGGCCGCGGCAAGGCGGAGGCCGTGGAGATCGCGCGCCAGAACCTTGCCAAGGTCGGCCTGTCCGAGAAGGAGTCCGCCTACCCGGCGCACCTCTCCGGCGGACAGCAGCAGCGCGTCGCCATCGCGCGGGCGCTGTCGATGAACCCCGACATGATGCTCTTCGACGAGCCCACCAGCGCGCTCGACCCGGAGCTCGTCGGCGACGTGCTGGCCGTGATGAAGGACCTCGCCAGCGAGGGCATGACCATGATGGTCGTGACCCACGAGATGGGTTTTGCCCGCGAGGTCGGCAACAAGCTCGTCTTCATGGACGGCGGCGTCGTCGTCGAGGAAGGCCTGCCTGCCGACGTACTGTCGGAGCCGCAGCACGAGCGGACGCAGGCCTTCCTCTCGAAGGTGCTCTAGAGGTCTCCGCCGAGGTAGGCGGCCTTGACGGCCGGGTCCCCGGCCAGCTCCTTGCCGGTGCCCGTGCGAACGATCGAGCCCGTCTCGAGGATGTGGGCGTCGTGCGAGCGCTTGAGCGCCTGCGCGGCGTTCTGCTCGACCAGGAGCACCGTGGTGCCCTGCTGGTTGATCTCGGTGATGATCGAGAAGATCTGCTGGATGAGCTTGGGCGCCAGGCCCATCGACGGCTCGTCGAGCAGCAGCAGGCGCGGGCGCGACATCAGGGCCCGCCCCATGGCCAGCATCTGCTGCTCGCCGCCCGACATGGTGCCGGCGATCTGGTCGATCCGCTCGTCCAGGCGAGGGAAGAGCCCCAGCACCCGGTCGAGGTCCTCGCGATAGGCCGCGGTCTTGCGGTCCTTGCGCGTGAACGCACCCATCTCGAGGTTCTCGCGAACGGTCATGCCGATGAAGCAGCGGCGCCCTTCCGGCGACTGGCTGATCCCGAGCTTGACCCGGTTGTACGGCTCGATCGAGGTGATGTCCTTGCCCTCGAACTTGATGGATCCGGCCCGCACCTTCCGCAACCCCGACACCGTCTTCAGGGTCGTGGTCTTCCCGGCACCGTTGGCGCCGATCAGGGTGGTGACGGTGCCTTCCGGCACGCCGAAACTGATGTCACGGATTGCCTCGATGTGCCCGTAGTTGACACAGAGGCCTTCGACCTCAAGAAGCATCTTCTTCGTCCACTCCCAGATAGGCGGCGATGACCGCCGGGTTGTCACGAATGTCGGACGGGCTGCCCTCGGCGATCTTGCGACCGAACTCCAGCACCACGATCCGGTCGGTCACTCCCATGACCAACCGCATGTCGTGTTCGATCAGCAGCACCGTGAATCCCTGGTCGCGCACCTTGCGGATCAGGTCCATCAGCTCGACCTTCTCCGCCGGGTTGAAGCCCGCCGCTGGCTCGTCGAGGCAGATCAGCTTCGGTCCGGTGGCCATTGCCCGCGCGATCTCCAGGCGACGCTGATCGCCGTAGGACAGGTTCGCGGCGAGCTCGTCGGCCTTGCGGTGGATGCCCATGAAGCGGAGCAGCTCCATCGCGCGGTCGTGGCCCTGCTTCTCCTCCCGCCGGTGCTTGGGCAACCGGAACAGGGCGGTGAGCATGCCCGTGCTGTGTTGGGCATCGGCCCCCACGAGCACGTTCTCGAGCGCCGTCATCGTCGGGAACAGCCGGATGTTCTGGAAGGTGCGCGCAATCCCCTGCTTGGTGATCTGGTGCTTCTTCATCCCGACGATCGACTTGCCCTGGAACAGGATGTCGCCGCTCGTGGGTCCGTAGACACCGGTGATCGCGTTGAAGCAGGTCGTCTTGCCTGCACCGTTCGGGCCGATCAGCCCGAGGATCTCGCCCTCGTTGATGTGGAGCGAGACGTCGTCGAGCGCGGTGAGACCACCGAACTTCAATGTGAGGCTCTGGACATCCAGGATGCGTTCAGACACGGGCTGCCTCCTCTCCCTCGTCGGTGCCTTGTTCGAGCTCGTCGAGCTCCTGCTCGAGCTGCTTTGCCCGCACCGTCCGCCTCGGTGGGATCAACCCCTCGGGACGCAGCGTGGCGAGCAGCACCAGCGCCGCACCGAACGCGAGAACCCGGAAGTCGTCGAACTCGCGGAATCGTTGCGGCAGGTAGGCAACCAGGATGGCGCCCAGCAGCACGCCCCAACGGTTCCCCTGGCCTCCGACGACCACGGCCGCCAGGAACAGGATCGAGTAGAGGAGCAGGAACGACAGCGGGTTGATGAACCCCTGGCGACTTGCGTACAACCCGCCGGCCAGACCACCGACGAACGCGCCGGTGGAGAAGGCCAGCAGCTTGAACTTGAACGTCGGGACGCCCATCAGCTCGGCGGCGTCCTCGTCCTCGCGCGTCGCCTCCCAAGCACGGCCGACCCGGCTGCTCTTGATGAGGATGTCCGCGATCAGCACGATGATGACCGCAGTCAGGCCCATCCAGTAGTACGGCACCTGGTCGATGTAGCCGAAGACCAGGAACTTCGTCGGGTGCTCGGTGTCGACGAGGACCGTGCCATTGCCCCAGAGCAGGTGCGGGATCTCGAACAGGCCGCTCTTCTCGTCACCGATGTTCGGCGGCTTGGCGATGTTCTTGATGCCGCGTGCGTCGCCGAGCCATTCGAGGTTGACCGCGGTGAGACGGATGATCTCTCCGAACCCCAGCGTCACGATGGCCAGGTAGTCACCGCGCACGCGCAGGGTGGGCGCCCCGAGGATGACGCCCGACACCATGGCCGCCACCACCGCGACCGGAATCGCGAGCAGCAGGGGCCAATTGGCGTGGAAGGACGTCAGGATGCCGACGGTGTAGGCGCCGATGGCGTAGAAACCGACGTACCCGAGGTCGAGCAGGCCGGCATAACCGACCACGATGTTGAGGCCCAGCGCCACCAGGCAGTAGATCGTGACCGTGAAGAGCACTCCCCCGAAGTCAACACCGGGAGTGGAGATGATCGGCAGCTCGAGCAGCGGCAGTGCGTAGGCGAAGAGCGCCAGGAGGATCCACAGCAGGATCCGCACGGGCTTCGGGAGCCCGGTCAGCTTGTCCCTGAAACCAAGGTTCTTCATGCTCGTGCCTTTCCGAGCGACTCGCCCAGGAGGCCGGTGGGCCGGACGAGGAGGATGAGGACCAGCAGGACGAACGCGATGACGTCGCGCCACTCGCCACCGAACAGCGCCTGGCCCCAGTTCTCCGCGACACCGAGCACCAGGCCGCCGAGCAGCGCTCCACGCAGGTTTCCGATGCCGCCGAGCACGGCGGCCGTGAATGCCTTGACGCCGAGCAGGAAGCCGACGTCGTACTTGGTCGTGTCGATCTTGAGCATGTAGAGGAACGCCGCCACACCAGCCATCAGACCGCCGATGAGGAAGGTGACCTGGATGGTCCGGGTCGGGTTGACGCCCATCAACGACGCGGTTTCGGGATCCTGCGCGGTGGCGCGAATGCCCTTGCCGAGGCGGGACCTGCGCACGAACTGGTCGAGCAGGACCATCATGCCGATGGCTGCGACGATCACGATGATGTCGATGCTGGAGATGGCGACACCCGCGACGTCGAAGCGTGGCTTCTCGAGGGTGCCGGCCATGCTGTTGTTGATGCGGGCCTTGCCGACGTACTCGCTCAGGTCGTCCTCCAGGCCGAACCAGCCAGCGATCCGGTCGCGCAGGCCCATCAGCTCGGCGAGGACGAACGAGGCGCCGATCGCCGAGATCAGCGCGATCAGGCGCGGTGCGTCCCGCTCGATCAGGCGGCGGTAGGCCACCCGCTCGAGGGCGAGCGCGATGAGTGCGGACAACGCCATCGAGGCGAACAGCGCCACGATCAGGATCGCGATCAGCTTGATGCCGTTCGCATCAGCCGCGTTGAGGGCGATGACCGTCCACAGCGTCGCGAACGTCCCGTACATGAACACTTCGGAGTGAGCGAAGTTGATGAGTTGGAGAACGCCGTAGACCATCGTGTAGCCGAGCGCGATCAGCGCATAGATGGCTCCGAACGCGAGCCCGGTGATGGTGAGCTCGGGAAGGTTGTTGAAGAAGAATTCGAAGTTCACCCAGGCCTCCTGGCCCCTGGTTGTGGACAGCGAGGCGGTCGGGGACTCGAGTCCCCGACCGCCGCACTGTCATGGTTGTGAAACGGTTCAGCCTGCGATCACTTGATCTCGCCCTCGGGCACGATCGCCCCGCCCTTGACCGTGTACGCGTACACGTGGACGTCGGCCGGCTCACCGGTCTTGTCGAACTTCAACTGCTTGGTGATGCCCTTCTCGTCGTAGTCGTTGACGAAGGCGAGCAGGTCCTCGCGGTTGTCGATGCCCGACTCGATGCCGTCGAGGAAGACGTTCGCGGCGTCGTACGCCTCGGCGGCGTAGGTGCCGGGCGCCTCGCTGAACTCCTTCTCGTAGTCAGCAGCGAACGTGGCCACGGCCGGGTCGGTGTCCGGGATGCACGGGCAGGTGATGATGGTGCCCTCGGCGGCGTCCTTCGCGTCCAGGAACGCCGGGTCCTTCACGCCGTCGGCGACGACGAACTTGCCTTCGTAGCCGCCGTCGCGGAGCTGACCGATGAGGATGGTCGCCTCGGCGTAGTAGCCACCGAAGAACACGGCGTCCGGCTTCTTGTCGTTGACCTTGGTGACGGTCGTGGAGAAGTCGGTCTGTCCGGTCTGGATGGTGTCGGTGCCCGTGACCGCGCCAGCAAGGTCCTTCTCGACGATGCCGGCCAGGCCGGCGCCGTACTCGGAGGCGTCATCGATGACGAAGACCGAAGCGGCCTTCAGCGTGTCCTTGATGTACTTGGCGGCGGCGGGACCCTGGGTCGCGTCGTTGCCGAGGGCACGGTGGAAGGTGTCCCAGCCGTTGGTGGACAGCCCGGGGTTGGTGCCCGACGGGGTGATCGTCGGAACGCCTGCCTCGGCGAAGATCGGGCCGGCTGCGGCCCCCTCACCGGAGAAGGCCGGGCCCACGACACCGACGATGGACTCGTCGCCCGCAACCTCGGTCGCCAGGGACGGAGCCTCGTCAGGGCTGCCCTGCGAGTCGTACTTGACCATCTCGACGTCGCAGTCGGCGTCGTCGTTGTACTGGTCGACGGCCAGCTGCATGCCCTGGATGATCGGCTTGCCGAGGCCTGCCGCAGCGCCCGTCTCCGGGCCGAAGAAGGCAAGCTTGAGGTCACACGCTGCGTCGCTGCCGCCGTCGCCGTCCTCAGTGGTCCCACATGCCGTCAGTGAAAGGCCGAGGGTCAGTACAACCGCACCGAGCCCGACTACCTTGTTACGCCTCAAGACAATCCCGCTTCCTATGTCGTTCCAGCGCGCAGCGGTCGCCGCACACGGAGGACGTGTCCTGCCGCGGGAACCTACACCCGCATCCGGGTGGGCGGAAGCAACTCGGCGGCTCTGAGGTCGAATCCTGACGAATCTGTTACCTGAGAGCCGCATCACACGGATTATTTACGAAGAAGTCCCGCCCGGGACGCCGTGAGTGACAATTCCGTCGGCAACCTCGCGCATCGACATCCGCAGGTCCATCGCGGTCTTCTGGATCCACCGGAAGGCGTCACCCTCGGACAGCGAGAGCTGCTCCTGGAGGATCCCCTTGGCCCGGTCGACGGCCTTGCGGGTCTCGAGGCGCTCCTTGAGGTCGGTGACCTCGTTCTCCAGCTCGGTGATCTCGGCGAACCGGCTGACCGCCATCTCGATGGCCGGCACCAGGTCGGTCTGGGAGAACGGCTTGACGAGGTACGACATCGCACCGGCCTCGCGCGCTCTTTCGACCAGGTCGCGCTGCGAGAACGCGGTCAGCATCACGACCGGCGCGATCCGCTTGCCAGCGATCGCCTCGGCCGCCGCGATGCCGTCGAGCACCGGCATCTTCACGTCGAGGATGACCAGGTCGGGGCGGTGCTCCTCGGCCAGCTCGATCGCCCGCTGCCCGTCGCCGGCCTGGCCCACGACGTCGTACCCCTCGTCGGCCAGCATCTCGGCGAGGTCCATCCGGATCAGGGTCTCGTCCTCGGCGATCACCACGGTGCGCGGTCGCGAGGACGAGGGCGGGGGTGTCGCGGCGGTCTCGGTCACGAGGCAAGGCTATCGGGAGCACGCCGACCGTGGAGGCCCAGTCGGCAGACCGATCGCAGGCGGGGCGATGCGACGCCGCCGCAAGGGGTCGGCTAACGTTTTGGGTGACCCAGCCGGGTTGGCGGAACGGTATACGCGATGGTCTCAAACACCATTGTCCGAAAGGGCATGTGGGTTCGAATCCCACACTCGGCACACATCTGCCCCGTGCACTGTCGGGGGTCCAGCCGATGATCGTCGCCATGGACCACGTTCGTCCTCAAGCGACCGTCGAGAGCGCACTGCGCGACTCGGATGGCGGGCTGTCAGATGCAGAGAACGCCGCAAAGCATGGAGTCGCGGTCAAGACCATCCGTCGGTGGCGCCGTGTCTACCAGCGACAAGGCCGACCTCGCGGCCAGACCCACACCGCTGTTGCCTGCCCTCGCTGCGATGACGCGAGCCTGGACTCCGAGGCGTACGCCGAACTTCTGGGGTGGTATCTCGGGGACGGACACATCTCTCGCGGTCGCGGCCGGGTGTTCAACCTCCATGTCGTCAACGATGCCAAGTACGTCGACGACAATGCCCGCTTGGCCGACCTCATGGCACGTGTGAAGCCTGGAGGTCGCCCGCACTCCCGGAGCGCCCCTGGCTGTGTCATCACCACGGCATCGTGGATTCACTGGCCGTGCCTCTTCCCGCAACACGGCCCCGGACGCAAACACGACCGACCGATCATCCTGGAGGACTGGCAGCGCACGATCGTCGAGACTCACCCGGGCCCGTTCCTGCGCGGGCTGTTCCACTCGGACGGCAGTCGCGTGAAGAACTGGGCGCGCAGGCCGGTGGCGGGAGAACCCAAGACCTACTCGTACCCGCGGTGGCAATTCGTGAACGCATCCGCGGACATTCGCGAGCTCTGTTGCTGGGCGCTCGACCTCGTCGACATCCCGTGGCGTCAGTCGAACGTCCGGGTGATCAGCGTGTCGAGGCGGGAGGCGGTTGCCCGGCTGGACGACCTGATCGGGCTGAAGTCCTGAGACTCAGCGCCTTCGGTAGGCGGGGGCGGCCTCATTGATCGCGTCGCCCATCCGGTGGATGCGCAGCGCGTTCGTCGAGCCGGGGATGCCCGGCGGGCTACCGGCCACGATCACCACCAGATCGCCCTCCTGGACCCGGCCGATCTTCAGCAGCTCCTCGTCGACCTGACGGACCATCTCGTCGGTGTGCTCGACCGTGACGGTCTGGAAGGCCTCGACACCCCAGGTGACGGCGAGCTGTGATCGGCAGCGGGCCTCGGGCGTGAACGCGAGCACCGGGATGGGGCTGCGCAGCCGCGCAAGACGACGGGCCGAGTCACCGGACTGGGTGAACGCGACGACGTACTTCGCGCCCACGCGCTGTGCCACCTCCTCGGCGGCCTTGGTGATCACTCCGGCACGGGTGTGGGGGTCCCACTCGATGCGCCCGAACCGGCTGAAGGTGTCGTCGACCAGTGCGTGGGTCTCGGTGGCCACGATGATCCGCGCCATCGTCTCCACGGTGTGGATCGGGTGCTCTCCGACGCCGGTCTCCCCCGACAGCATCACCGCATCGGCGCCGTCGAGCACCGCGTTGGCGACGTCACTGGCCTCGGCGCGGGTGGGCGCGGGGCTGGTGATCATCGACTCGAGCATCTGGGTGGCGACGATGACGGGCTTCGCGTTGCGCCGGGCGGCCACGATTATCTTCTTCTGCAGGAAGGGCACTTCCTCCAGCGGACACTCCACCCCGAGGTCGCCGCGCGCCACCATGAAGGCGTCGAACGCCTTGATGACCTCGTCCAGGTTGTCCACGGCCTGCGGCTTCTCGATCTTCGCGATGATCGGCAGCATGATGCCCTCTTCGCGCATGATCACCCGCACGTCCTCGGCGTCCTGGGCGTTGCGCACGAAGCTGAGCGCGATGAAGTCGACACCGAGGTGCAGCGCGAACCGCAGGTCGGTGATGTCCTTTTCCGACAGGGCCGGCACCGACACCGCGACACCCGGCAGGTTGATCCCCTTGTTGTTGCTGACGGTGCCGGCGACCAGGACCTCGGTGATGACGTCGGTGTCAGTGACCTCGACGACCCGCAGCCGCACCTTGCCGTCGTCGATCAGGATCGGGTCCCCGGGCGACACGTCGCCCGGCAGCCCCTTGTACGTCGTCCCGCTGATCTCGGCGTTGCCGTCGACGTCGCGCGTGGTGATCGTCCAGCGCTGACCTCGCGCGAGCCGCACCGGTCCCTCGGAGAAACGTTCGAGGCGGATCTTCGGACCCTGCAGGTCGGCCAGGATGCCGACACCGTGGCCACTGGCGTCCGACGCCTCACGGACCAGCCGGTAGGCCTCCGCATGCTGCTCGTGGCTGCCGTGGCTCATGTTGAGCCGGGCCACGTCCATGCCGGCGTAGACCAGTTCGCGGATCCGCCGTTCGGAACTGGTGGCCGGACCCAGGGTGCACACGATCTTGGCTCTCCGCACGTGCTCACCCTAGCGGGGCGGAGGGCACCCAAAACGCCGCATCGGCGCAAACTCCGGATGAAGTCTGCGCCGATGCGATGTGATCCTTGAGTCAGACGACCAGCGGCCGCGCGGTCGGCGGGATCGGCGCGGGCAGCTGCGTGCTGCCGGTGAGGAACTCGTCCACCCCAGCGGCGGCCGCACGACCCTCGGCGATGGCCCACACGATGAGCGACTGGCCACGACCGGCGTCACCGGCGACGAACACACCCTCGACCGAGGTCGCGTAGTTGTTCGACCGCTTGATGTTGCCGCGCTCGTCGAGCTCGACACCGAGCTGCTCGACCAGGCCGGGCTGTTCGGGTCCGACGAAGCCCATCGCGAACAGGACGAGGTCGGCCGGGATCTCCCGCTCCGAACCCTCCTTCTCAACGAGCTTGCCGCCCTCGAAGGCGACCTCGACGATCCGCAGCGCGCGGACGTTGCCGTCCTCGTCGCCCAGGAACTCCTTGGTCGACACCGAGTACACCCGGTCGCCAGCCTCTTCGTGCGCCGAGGAGATCCGGAAGGTCATCGGGTACGTCGGCCACGGCTGTCCCGCGGGACGCTCCCCCGGAGGTTCCGGCAGGATCTCGAGCTGCGTGATGGAGGCCGCACCCTGACGCACCGACGTGCCGAGGCAGTCGGCACCGGTGTCACCGCCACCGATGATGACGACGTGCTTGCCGTCGGCCCGGATCTGGCCCTCGACGGTCTCCCCCAGCGCGACGCGGTTGGCCTGCGGGAGGAACTCCATCGCCTGGTGGATGCCGTTGAGCTCGCGACCGGGCACCGGCAGGTCCCGCGCGACGGTCGAACCGATCGCGAGCACGACGGCGTCGTACCGGTCCTTGAGCGCCTGGCCCGTGAGGGAGCCGGTGCCGACCTCGACACCCGAACGGAACACGGTGCCCTCGCGCTTCATCTGCTCGAGGCGCTGGTCGACGTGCTTCTTCTCCATCTTGAACTCGGGGATGCCGTAGCGCAGCAGCCCGCCGGGCTTGTCGGCCCGTTCGTAGACGGCCACGGTGTGACCGGCCCGGGTCAGCTGCTGGGCAACCGCGAGTCCGGCAGGACCGGACCCGACGACTGCGATCGTCTTGCCCGACAACCACTCCGGCGGCTGTGGCCGCACGAAGCCGGAGTCGAAGGCCTTGTCGATGATCGAGACCTCGATGTTCTTGATCGTCACGGCCGGCTGGTTGATGCCGAGCACGCAAGCGGTCTCGCACGGGGCCGGGCAAAGGCGACCGGTGAACTCCGGGAAGTTGTTGGTCGCGTGCAGGCGCTCGATCGCGCCCTCCCAGTCGTTGCGGAACACCAGGTCGTTCCACTCGGGAATGATGTTCCCGAGGGGGCAGCCCTGGTGGCAGAACGGGATGCCACAGTCCATGCAACGGCTCGCCTGGACGTTGATGATCGGCAGCAGTGCACGACCGATCCCGCCCGGGTAGACCTCGTTCCAGTCCTGGATCCGCTCCTCGACCGGACGACGGGTCGCGACCTCACGGTCAGCCTTGAGAAAGCCCTTCGGGTCAGCCATGGAGGGCTCCCATCATCGCGTTGGCCACGCCGTCCTCGTCGAGACCCTCCGCCTCGGCCTTGGCCTTGGCTTCGATCACGATCCGGAAGTCGCGCGGCATGACTTCGGTGAAGCGCGTCAGCGCGGTGGACCAGTCGGCGAGCAGCTCTGCAGCCACGTCCGAATCGGTCTCCTCGTGGTGGGCGCGGACGATCTGCTCGAGCTCGTCGGCATGCGCACCGGTCACCGGACCGAGCTCGACGAGCTCGCCGTTGACACGGTTCTGCTTGAGGTCGAGCACCCAGGCGACACCACCCGACATGCCGGCCGCGAAGTTGCGCCCGGTCTTGCCGAGGACGACCACCCGACCGCCGGTCATGTACTCACAACCGTGGTCGCCGACACCCTCGGTGACGACGGTGGCACCGGAGTTGCGCACGCAGCAGCGCTCGCCCACCCCGCCGCGGATGTAGATCTCGCCCGACGTGGCGCCGTACGCGATCGTGTTGCCCGCGATGATGTGCTCGTTGGCACGGAAGGACGCGTTGCGGTCAGGCCGGATCGCGATCCGGCCGCCCGAGAGGCCCTTGCCGACGTAGTCGTTGGCGTCGCCCTCGAGTCGCAGCGTGATGCCCTTGGGCACGAACGCGCCCAGGGACTGCCCGGCCGAGCCGAGGAACGTCAGGTCGATCGTTCCGTCGGGCAGGCCCGCGCCGCCGTACTTCTTGGTGACCTCGTGGCCCAGGATCGTGCCGACCGTCCGGTTGACGTTGCGGATGCTCAGCTGCGCTCGCACCGGCTCACCGGACTCCAGCGCCGGCTGCGCCAGCGGAAGGATCTCCGTGACGTCCAGCGACCGGTCCAGACCGTGGTCCTGGGACCCGGTGTTGCGCAGGTCCTGGTCAGGGAAGTGGGTGCCCGCGACGTCGACCTTGTGCAGGATCGGCGCCAGGTCGAGACCCGCTGCCTTCCAGTGCGTGACGGCCCCGACGGTGTCGAGCGTCTGCACCTGGCCGACGGCCTCCTCGATGCTGCGGAAGCCGAGCTCGGCCAGCAGCTCGCGGACTTCCTGAGCGATGAACTCGAAGAAGTTGACGACGTACTCGGCCTTGCCGCTGAAGCGCTCGCGCAGGACCGGGTTCTGCGTTGCGACGCCCACCGGGCAGGTGTCGAGGTGACAGACGCGCATCAGGATGCAGCCCGACACCACCAGCGGAGCGGTCGCGAAACCGAACTCCTCGGCACCGAGCAGCGCTGCGATGACGACGTCACGACCGGTCTTGAGCTGGCCGTCGGTCTGCACGACGATGCGGTCGCGCAGGCCGTTGAGCAGCAGGGTCTGCTGGGCCTCGGCGAGGCCGAGCTCCCACGGACCACCCGCGTGCTTGAGCGAGGTCAGCGGCGATGCGCCCGTCCCGCCGTCGTGGCCGGAGATCAGGACGACATCGGCGTGCGCCTTCGAGACACCTGCGGCGACCGTGCCGACACCGACCTCGGAGACCAGCTTCACGTGGACGCGGGCCGACGGGTTGGCGTTCTTGAGGTCGTGGATCAGCTGAGCCAGGTCCTCGATCGAGTAGATGTCGTGGTGCGGCGGCGGGCTGATCAGGCCCACACCCGGCGTGGAGTGCCGGGTCTTGGCCACCCACGGGTAGACCTTGTTGCCGGGCAGCTGGCCACCCTCGCCGGGCTTCGCGCCCTGCGCCATCTTGATCTGGATGTCGTCGGCGTTCGTGAGGTACTCGCTCGTGACACCGAATCGACCCGAGGCCACCTGCTTGATCGAGCTGCGGCGTTCGGGGTCGTAGAGGCGGTCGGCGTCCTCGCCACCCTCACCGGTGTTGGACTTGGCGCCCAGCCGGTTCATGGCGATCGCCAGGGTCTCGTGGGCCTCACGGGAGATCGAGCCGTACGACATCGCGCCGGTCGAGAACCGCTTCACGATCGAGGAGATCGGCTCGACCTCGTCGACCGGGATCGGCGCACGGCCGGACTCGCCCGCGTCCTTGAACCGGAACAGGCCGCGCAGCGTCATCAGCTTCTCGGACTGCTCGTCCACCGCAGCGGTGTACTGCTTGAAGATGTCGAAGCGGCCCGTGCGGGTGGAGTGCTGGAGACGGAAGACCGTCTCCGGGTTGAACAGGTGCGGCTCCCCCTCACGACGCCACTGGTACTCGCCACCGATCTCGAGCTCGCGGTGCGCGGGCGCGATACCTGCCGGCGGGTACGCCTTGGCGTGCCGGGCGGCGACCTCCTGGGCGATGACGTCGAGCTCGATGCCGCCGAGCTTGGACGTCGTACCGGTGAAGTAGCGGTCGACAACGGTCTGCGAGAGACCGATGCACTCGAAGATCTGGGCACCGGTGTACGACGCGACGGTCGAGACGCCGATCTTGCTCATGACCTTCAGGACGCCCTTGCCGAGGCCCTTGATCAGGTTCTTGACCGCCTGCTCGGGCTCCGTCTTGACGTAGTAGCCCTCGCGGGCGAGGTCCTCGACGGACTCCATCGCGAGGTACGGGTTGACCGCGGCCGCGCCGTAACCGACGAGCAGCGCCACGTGGTGCACCTCGCGGACGTCGCCGGCCTCGACCAGCAGGCCGACCTGGGTGCGGGTCTTCTCGCGGACCAGGTGGTGGTGCACGGCACCGGTGAGCAGCAACGACGGGATCGGCGCGAGCTCGGCAGTCGAGTGACGGTCGGACAGCACGATGATGCGCGCACCGTCGGCGATCGCCTGGCTGACCTCGGCGCAGATCTCGTCGAGACGGGCAGCCATGGCCGCGCCGCCACCCTCGACGTCGTACAGGCCACGGGACACGTGGGTCACGAAGCCGGGGTGGTCACCGTCGCGGTTGATGTGACGGATCTTGGCCAGGTCGTCGTTGGAGATGACCGGGAACGGCAGGGACACCTGACGGCACGAGGCCGGGCTCGGCTCGAGGACGTTCGACTCCGGGCCGATGCTGCCGTTGAGCGAGGTGACGAGCTCCTCGCGGATCGCGTCCAGCGGCGGGTTCGTGACCTGCGCGAACAGCTGGCTGAAGTAGTCGAACAGCAGTCGCGGCTTCTCGCTGAGCGCCGCGATCGGGGTGTCGGTGCCCATCGAACCCAGGGCCTCGCCACCGGTGTTGGCCATCGGGGTGAGCAGGATCCGCAGCTCTTCCTCGGTGTAGCCGAAGACCTGCTGGCGACGCGTCACCGAGGCGTGGGTGTGCACGATGTGCTCACGCTCGGGGATGTCGTCGAGATGGATCATGCCGGCGTGCAGCCATTCGCCGTATGGGCGCTCGGAGGCGAGCTGGTCCTTGATCTCCTCGTCCTCGATGATCCGGTGCTCCTCGGTGTCGACGAGGAACATCCGGCCCGGCTGCAGGCGGCCCTTGCGGACCACGGTGGCCGGGTCGAGGTCGAGCACGCCGACCTCGGAAGCGAGCACGACGAGACCGTCCTCGGTGACCCAGTAGCGGGCCGGGCGCAGGCCGTTGCGGTCGAGGACCGCGCCGATCTGGGTGCCGTCGGTGAAGACGACGCAGGCCGGGCCGTCCCAGGGCTCCATCATCGTGGAGTGGAAGCGGTAGAAGTCGCGCCGCAGCTCCGACATCTCGGTGTGGTTCTCCCACGCCTCCGGGATCATCATCAGCACGGAGTGCGGCAGGCTGCGTCCACCCATGTGGAGCAGCTCGAGCACCTCGTCGAAGGACGCGGAGTCCGACGCACCGGGGGTGCAGATCGGGAAGAGGCGGTCGAGGTCGCCCGGGATCGCGTCGGAGTCGAGCAGCGCCTCGCGCGCCCGCATCCAGTTGCGGTTGCCCATGACGGTGTTGATCTCGCCGTTGTGGGCGATGAACCGGAACGGGTGGGACAGCGGCCAGCTCGGGAACGTGTTCGTCGAGAACCGCGAGTGGACGACGGCCAGGGCCGAAGCCATCCGCTCGTCGACCAGGTCCGGGAAGAACTTGTCGAGCTGGTCGGTCGTCAGCATGCCCTTGTAGGCGAGGGTGCGCGAGGACAGCGACGGGAAGTACACGTCGGTCTCGCGCTCGGCCCGCTTGCGCAGGCAGAACGCCAGGCGCTCCAGGTCGAGGCCGCTGACGAGCTCGGCACCGAAGGGGTTGGCCTGCACGAAGAGCTGGCTGAACGTCGGCATGACGCTGAGCGCCATGGTGCCGAGGATCGTCGGGTTGATCGGGACCTCGCGCCACCCGAGGACCGTGAGGCCCTCTTCGACCGCGATCTCCTCGATGCGGGCGCGGGTCTTGGCGACCTGGCCCTCGTCGCCCGGCAGGAAGGCCGTGC
The DNA here is from genome assembly GCF_001427795.1 of Nocardioides sp. Root682. Classification (GTDB taxonomy): domain Bacteria; phylum Actinomycetota; class Actinomycetes; order Propionibacteriales; family Nocardioidaceae; genus Nocardioides. The sequence continues at coordinate 252,772 of NZ_LMHJ01000001.1, forward strand.
CGACGGCGTACCGACCGGCGGTCGGGAGGGTGAAGCCCGCCTCGACCGCGGCGTCACGCAGGAAGGCGTCCGGCACCTGCATGAGGATGCCGGCACCGTCGCCGGAGTTGATCTCGGCGCCGGCGGCGCCGCGGTGGTCCAGGTTGCGGAGGGCCGTGAGGGCCTTCACCACGATGTCGTGGCTGGCGATACCGGTGAGCGTCGCAACGAAAGCGACGCCGCAGGCGTCCTTTTCGTGACGCGGGTCGTAAAGACCCTCCGGCGGCGGGAACGCGTGCGTATAAGGCACCAGGGTTCTCCCGTCGACTACGTCTGTGGGCACTCCACATGAGGGGGCCACAGAAGGTGAGGCGCAAGGGACGTCACTGGCCCACGCGGCGGAGCCTCCAGATTACCACCGTGTGAACCGCACCTGCCCAATCGTTAGTCGCTGGTGGATGCCTCGTCCGTCACATCGGAATCATCCGTGACCGCCTTCTCGGTCGTTGAGACGTCAGTCTCGACCCCCGAGATCCGACCGTCGGTGTACACCGATTCCTCACGCCCCGGGCGATGGCGCAACGACCAGAGGAAGTACGCCGCGGCCGCCACGAAGAGCACGATCGAGGTCCACACGTTGAAGCGCAGGCCGAGCACGTTGTCGAGCTGGACGTCGTCGATCCGGAGGTACTCGATCCAGCCCCGGCCCGCCGTGTAGGCCATGACGTACACGGCCATCACGCGGCCGTGGCCGAGGCGGTAGCGACGCTCGAGCCAGATGATCAGGGCGAACGCGGCGAGGTTCCAGATGCATTCGTAGAGGTACGTCGGGTGGAAGGTCGCCATGTCCGGGACCGGCTGGCCGGCGTCGAAGAGCTGCTGCTCGTAGGAGCTGCTGAAGTGGGCCTTGTCGATCTCCAGGCCCCAGGGCAGGTCGGTGGGCTTGCCGTAGAGCTCCTGGTTGAACCAGTTGCCCCACCGACCGATCGCCTGAGCGACCAGGACACCGGGCGCGAGGGCGTCGAGCATCGGCAGCACCTTGATGCCCTTGCGCCGCGCCCCGATCCAGGCGCCGACGGCGCCCAGCGCCACGCCGCCCCAGATGCCGAGTCCGCCATGCCAGACGTAGAGCGCCGACACCGGGTCGCCGCCCTCGCCGAAGTAGTTCTTCCAGTCGGTCGCGACGTGGTAGAGCCGGGCGCCGACGAGGCCGAAGGGGACGGCCCAGATGGCGACGTCCTGCATCTCCCCGACGGTTCCGCCGCGCGCCGCCCAGCGCTTCTCACCGATCCAGATGGCCACGACGATGCCGAGGATGATGCACAGCGCGTAGCCGCGCAGCGGGAACGGCCCGATGTGCCAGACCCCGTTGGAGGGACTCGGAATCGTGGCGGTGATCAGCTGGGTCAGCACGTCGTTGTCCTAGTCCTCGTCCTGGTTCAGCAGCGTGTGGATGTCGGCGGCGAACTCGGTGCTCGACGTCTCCTGGTTCCACAGTGCAATGGCTTCGTCATCGCCGTCGACGGCGAGCGTGAACGTCGAGTGTCCCCCGAGGTCGTAGCCCCCGGTGGGCAGCTTCTTGCCGTCGTTGACGTAAACGGCCATCGGGTCGCCGACGGCGATGATGGTGTCCAGGTCGCCGGTCAGGCCGATGAAGTCCTTGTTGAAGTTGTCGAGGTACTCGCGCATCACGGCGGGGCTGTCACGAGCCGGATCAGTGGTCACGAGGACCACGTCGACCTTCGCGCGATCGGCGTCGTCGACCCGGTTGAGCGCGGCGGCGATGTTGTTGAGCACCATCGGACAGAAGTCAGGACACTTGGTGTAGCCGAAGAAGACCAGCGTGAGTGGCTTGTCGGTGTCGTCGACGAGCGAGTACGGCTGGCCGCTGGTGTCGGTGAGCGCGATGTCCGGAGCGGCGTACGGGTTCTTGAGCCGGGTCCCGGTGAACTCCTCAGGATCGGCGCTGCAGGCCGTGCCCAGCAGGCCGAGCAGCGTCACGAGAGCGACGAGGCGGAGCGTCCTACGCACGCACGCCCCCGGCCACACCCGCGGCGAGGTCCTCGGTGAGCGCGGTCAGCGCTGCGAGTCCGGCTGCACGGTCGCCCGCGTTGTCGAGCAACGCCCGGACGAAGGCCGAACCCACGATCACCCCGTCGGCGTACGACGCCACCTCAGCGGCCTGCGCGCCGTTGCTGACGCCGAGGCCGACTCCGACCGGAAGCGTGGTGGTCGCCTTCGTCCGGCTGACCAGTGGACCGGCGAGGTCACTGGTCGACGTACGGGCACCGGTGACGCCCATGACAGCGGTGGCGTAGACGAACCCTCGACACGCAGCCGTCGTCATCGCGATCCGCTCGTCGGTCGAGGACGGCGCGACGAGGAAGACCTTGTCGAGGTCGTGCTGGTCGGCGGCCGCGATCCACTCGGGCGCGAAGTCCGGCGTCAGGTCGGGAGTGATCAGACCGGCACCGCCGGCGCTGGCGAGATCGGCCGCGAAGCGTTCCACGCCGTACCGCTCGACCGGGTTCCAGTAGGTCATCACCAAGGTGGGCGTGCCCGTCGCAGCCACGGCCTCGACCGTGCGGAGCACGTCGGCGGTCCGGACGCCGCCCTCGAGGGCCTGCTGGGCGGCCGCCTGGATGGTCGGGCCGTCCATGACCGGGTCGCTGTACGGCAGGCCGATCTCGATGACGTCGCACCCGGCATCGACCATCGCCCTGAGCGCGGCGATGCTGCCGTCGACGTCGGGAAAGCCGGCCGGGAGGTACCCGACGAGGGCGGCCCGGTTCTCGGCGCGCGCCTTGGCGAAGGCGGCACTGCTGCTGGTCACTTCGCTGCTCCTGCGGTGCCGAGGTGGAAGTACTCGAGGGCGGTGCCCATGTCCTTGTCGCCGCGACCGGACAGGTTGATGAGCAACGTCTCGCCCTGGCGTTCCTTCGCTACCTTGAGCGTGCCGGCCACGGCGTGCGCCGACTCGATGGCCGGGATGATCCCCTCGGTGCGGGCGAGCAGGGCCATGGCGTCCATGGCCTCCGCATCGGTCACCGGGAGGTACGTCGCCCGGCGGGCCTGGGCCAGCGCGGCGTGCTGCGGCCCGACCCCGGGGTAGTCCAGCCCGGCAGAGATCGAGTGGGACTCGATGGTCTGGCCGTCCTCGTCCTGGAGGACGAAGGTGCGCGCACCGTGCAGCACACCGATGGAGCCGGCGAAGATCGTCGCGGCGTGCCGCCCGGTCTCCACACCGTCTCCCCCGGCCTCGAAGCCGTAGATGTCCACGTCGGCGTCGTCGAGGAATCCGGCGAACAGGCCGATCGCATTGGATCCGCCCCCGACACAGGCCGTGATCGCGTCGGGCAGGCGCCCGGTCAGGTCCAGGCACTGCTGGCGCGCCTCGTCACCGATGCCCCGCACGAACGACAGCACCAGGCTCGGGAACGGGTGCGGACCCGCGGCTGTCCCGAACAGGTAGGCGGTGTGGTCGACACTGGCCACCCAGTCGCGCAGCGCCTCGTTGATCGCGTCCTTGAGCGTGCGCGAGCCGCTCTTCACCGGGATCACCTCGGCACCGAGCAGCTGCATCCGGGCGACGTTGAGCGCCTGGCGCTCGGTGTCGACCTCACCCATGTAGACCGTGCAGTCCAGGCCGAGGTACGCAGCGGCCGTCGCCGACGCGACGCCGTGCTGGCCCGCCCCGGTCTCCGCGATGACGCGCGTCTTGCCCATCCGCTTGGTCAGCAGGGCCTGGCCCAGGACGTTGCGGATCTTGTGCGCGCCGGTGTGGTTGAGGTCCTCGCGCTTGAGCAGGATCCGGGCGCCCGCGTGCTCGGAGAGCCGGTGGGCGTCGTACAACATGCTCGGGACGCCGGCGTAGTTCTGCAGCAGGCCCTCGAACTCGGCGACGAAGGCCGGGTCGACCATCGCCTTCTGCCAGGCGATGTCCAGCTCGTCGAGTGCTGCGATCAGTGCCTCCGGCATGAAGCGGCCGCCGAAGGCGCCCACTCCCCCGAACCAGCCGAAGTCATCGGCGCCGTACGTGCTCATCCACCCATCCCCGTCATCTGCAGGCCCGTCATCCCAGCGACCGCGTCACGCGGCGCACCGTTCTTCACCAGCGCCTCGCCCACGAGCACCGCGCGGGCGCCTTCGTCGACGAACCGCTGGACGTCATCGCGCCCGGTGATGCCGGACTCCGCCACGAGCACGCGATCGGCCGGCACCAGCGGCGCGAGGCGTCCGAAGGTGTCGGGGTCGACGGCGAGCGTCTTGAGGTTGCGGGCGTTGACGCCGATCAGCTCGGCTCCCAGGTCAACGGCCCGGGCCACCTCGCCCTCGTCGTGCACCTCGACCAGCACGGTCAGACCGAGCTCGCGGGCGTAGCCGTGGAGGCGGGACAGCATCTCGCCCGGAAGGGACGCCACGATGAGCAGTGCGAGGTCGGCGCCGGCAGCGCGCGCCTCGAGCAGCTGGTACTCGGTGACGATGAAGTCCTTGCGGAGCAGCGGTACGTCGACAGCGGCGCGGACTGCCCGCAGGTCGGCCAGGCTCCCGTTGAAGCGCCGCTGCTCGGTGAGCACGCTGATCGCGGCGGCTCCGCCGGCGGCGTACTCCTGCGCCAGCGCGGCGGGATCGGCGATCTCGGCCAGGTCGCCCTTGCTGGGGCTCTTGCGCTTGACCTCGGCGATCACGCTCGACCCGGCGCCACGCAGGTGGGGCATCGGGTCACGCGGTGCATCGACATCTGCGAGGGCGGCGCGCAGGTCTGCTTCCGGAACGGACGCCTGGCGGACAGCGAGGTCCTCGAGCACTCCGGCGACGATCCCGTCGAGCACCGTGGGCTGGGAGGCCTGGGGGGCCGACATGTCGCCTCCGTTACGTCGGTGGAACCTTTGACGACTCTCGCCAAAGGGGTGTGTCGAGTGTGGCACGCGGCCGTTAGGGTTCCACACACAGCCCGATCCTCGGCCGTACCCCATGAAAGGCAGACCACGTGAGCTACAACGAACCGCCCTACGGATCTCCCCCGCCCCCGCCCGGTGGCGGCTACGGCGGCCCCCCAGGTGGTGGCTACGGCGGTCCCGCCGGTGGCGGCTACGGCGGCCCCGCGCAGCCGTACGGCCAGCCCGGCTACGGCGGTGGGCAGCCCGCGAGCAACTCCGTCATGGCGATCATCTCGCTCGTCACCGGCATCCTCGGGATCCTGTGCTGCGGCTGCGGCGTGTTCTCGATCGCCGCGATCGTCCTCGGTGTCCTCGGCAAGAAGGAGATCGCCGAGTCCGGTGGCACCAAGACCGGTGCCGGCCTGGCGCAGGCCGGCCTGATCATGGGCATCGTCGGGATCGTGCTGGGCGTCCTCTACTGGATCCTCAACCTGACGCTCAACTTCGGGTACGACTACTGATAGTCCCGGATCGCGGGGTCATGGCGCGAGCCATGACCCCGCGTTCGTGTTGCGCAGGGCCGTGAAGACCACCGCAGCCAGCGCCAGGGCGATGCCCGCGTTGCGCAGCCAGCGATCCGTGGGGTGCCAGCCGCGACCGGTCCAGCGGCCGGAGGTCCAGAGCCAGAACAGGTAGCCGAGCACCGGGATCGACAGGACGAACAGCAGGTTGCTGCTGGCCGCGTCGACGACCCGGAAGTTGCCGAGGTCGTTGACCGCCCGCAACCCGCCGCATCCCGGGCAGTGGATCCCCATCGCCGCGAGGGGGCACAGGCCCCACGATCCCTGCTCGTGGGGATCGCGGAAGTGCAGCGCCGCCGCAGCAGCAGCGATGCCGCCGACAACGACGGCGGGCGGCACCATCCTGCGCCAGCGAGCCTGCTCGCTGGCCGCAACCGGAGGCGCCGTGAGCGTCACGCGCTCAGTGACTCGACTCGTGCAGGCCCATCTTGACCAGCACGAAGAAGAGCGGCAGGGCCGCCACCGCGATGACGGTGCCGACCCAGAAGAGCGGCCAGTTCAGCGGCGTCACGGACATGCCCACAGCACCGATCGTGAAGCCCACGAGGGAGACCAGGACCGCAGTCCAGGCTGCCGGGGTGTTGCCGTGATCGTCGGCCATGTGGAGCTCCTCGTTCAAGATTGCTGGTGGAACGCGATGATTCTAGGGGGTCACTTGTCCGTGGGGTCGGTGCCCTCGTCCAGTGACTTCCACAGATCGATGTTCGTCTGTTCCTCGGGGTCACCTGTGACCGGCACGTGATCGGTTCCTGGCGCGTCGTAGCGCGAGCCCATCTCGGGCCACGAGCCGACAGATCGAACCGCGACCACGGCCGCCACCAGGGCGAGGAGCGCGGAGGCCAGGCACACCCACAGCCACGGACTCCGCTCGAGCGGCACGGTCGCACCGCCCAGGCCGAGACGGGTGCCGAGATCGGCCGCGGCGTCGTCGTCCTGGACGAATCCCCCGACGACGACCACGACCAGGATCCCGGCCGCTGCCAGCGCTGCGAGGCCGGCCACGATGCGCCGTACGACGCCACGGGTGACCAGCAGCACGCCCCAGCAGGCGAGGGCGACCAGCGCCAGGGCACCGGCGAGCGGGAACTCGACGAGGCTGTCGTCCTGACCGGTGAAGCCGACCAGGCCCGCGGTCTTGAGGAACTCGTCAGGCACCGTGAGCATCGCCCGGTGTCCTCCCACGGCAGCGAAGCCGCTGCCGGCGAGGCCGAGCAGGACCGTGGGGCCGAACGTGCGGCGAAGGTCGCGCTCAGGCACCGAGCAACCCCTCGTCGAAGCAGGTGCGGGCACCGGTGTGGCAGGCGACGCCCACCTGGTCGACCTTGAGCAGCAGTGTGTCGCCGTCGCAGTCGAGGCGCACCTCGTGCACGTGCTGCGGGTTGCCGGACGTCTCGCCCTTCACCCAGTACTCGTTGCGCGAACGGCTCCAGTACGTCGCGCGCCCGGTCGCGAGCGTGCGGCGCAGCGCCTCGTCGTCCATCCACGCCATCATCAACACCTCACCGGTGTCGTACTGCTGCACGATCGCGGGCACCAGGCCGTCCGCGGTGCGCTTCAGGCGGTCGGCGATGGCCGGGTCCAGTACCGGGTCGGGGGAGGTCACGGTTCCATTATCGGGGTCACCCGCGTTGCCGATGACCGCACCCACGATGCATGGAGCCGGGCGTACGGCGTGCCGGGCTGCGCCGCGAGCTCGGCATGGGTCCCGTGCTGGACGATCCGGCCGCGGTCGACGACCACCACGACGTCGGCCGCCTCGGCAGTCGACAGGCGGTGCGCGATGGTGACCGAGGTCCGTCCACTCAGCAGCCGCTCGAGCGCCCGGCCGATGCGCGTCTCCAGCTCCGGGTCCACCGAGCTGGTCGCCTCGTCGAGGACGAGCAGGTCAGGGTCGGCGAGCTGGGCACGCAGCAGGGCGACGAGCTGCCGCTCCCCCGCCGACAGCGACTCACCACGCTGGCCGACGCGGGTCTCGACGCCGTCGGGCAGGCCCGCGAGCCAGTCGCCCAGGCCGATGGCTTCCGCGGCGTCGACGATGTCGCCGGTGGTCGCACCGAGGCGTCCGTAGCGGACGTTGGCTGCCAGCGTGTCGTCGAAGAGGAAGCCCTCCTGTGGCACCAGCACCACGCTGCTGCGCAGTGCGGTCTCCGCGATCCGGCGCAGGTCGATGCCGTCGAGCAGCACCTGCCCGCGGGTGGGGTCCATCAGCCGGGTCAGCAGCTTGGCGATCGTCGACTTGCCGGAACCGGTCTCCCCCACGACCGCGACCCGTTGGCCCGCGGGCACCACCAGGTCGATGTCGGTCAGCACCTCGGCACCGCCCGGGTACGAGAAGGCGACCTGCTCGAAGCGAACGTCGATCGCGCCCCTCGGCAACGACTGTCCGTCCGGACCGGCATCGACGAGGTCGGCCGGGGTGTCCAGGATGCCGATCACCCGCCGCCAGCCGGCGATGGCGTTCTGGGCGTCCGTCAGGATCTGGGTGCCCATCTGGACCGGGCCCACGAAGAGCGTGACCAGGAACGCGAAGGCCAGCACCTCGCCGGCGGTGATGCCCGCGCCCCACGCGAACCCCTGACCCAGCCAGATACCGACGACGAGCACCGCCGCGTTGGCGAAACCGGCCGAGATGCCGCCCAGGCTGAAGGAGAAGGCCGTGAAGCCCTGCGCCCGCGTGCTGGCGGCCTTGTGGGCCTCGACAGCGACGTCGATCCGCTCCTGGGTGCGTGCCTCGATCGCGTACGACTTCACGACCGTGGCGCCGACCACCGGCTCCGACACCGCCGAGAGCAGCGCACCGACCTGGCGTCGTACCGTCCCGTAGGCGGCGGCCAGCTTGCGCTGGAAGAACCGCAGGCTCAAGAAGAGCGGCGCAAAGCAGATCCACACGACCAGCGCGAGCTGCCAGCTGTAGACGATCATGACGACGGTGGCGATCAGCATCTGGCCGATGCTCACCACGAACAGAAGTCCGCCGAACACCAGGAACTGACTGACCTGGTCGACGTCACTGGTGACGCGGGAGACCAGTGAGCCGCGGCGCTCGGTGTTCTGGGTGAGCAGCGGCAGGTCGTGGACGTGGCGGAACGCCTTGACCCGCAGCGTGGCCAGGCCGCGCTCGGCCGTGGAGAAGAGCCGGGCCGTCATCGCGTACGACGCCCAGCTGGTCACCACGATCGCCAGGCCTGCGGCGAGCGCGAGCCAGGTGGTGAACGTCGGGTCGGGACCGCCGGGTCCCCGCAGCCCCTTGTCGATGGTCTGCTGGACCGCGATCGGCACGATCACCTGACCGACCGAGGCGAGGACGGCGAGAGTGAGCGTCCAGCCGATGCCCTGCTTGAGCTCCGGCGAGTGGTGGATGCCGCGGCGGATCGTCGCCCAGGCGCCGATCTCCTCGCCACTGCTGAGGTGGGTCTGCTCGGGTGCGCGCTCGGTGGTGCTCATCCCACGACCTCCGCCGACTCGGTCTCGTAGGCATTGACCAGGCGGGCATAGTCGGCGTTGCGGGCGACGAGCTCGTCGTGCGTGCCGCGGTCGACAATCGCACCGTCGGCCAGGAACAGAACGTCGTCGGCGAGCCCGATCGTCGCCTTGCGGTAGGCGACCACGACCAGGGTCGTGTCGTCCCCACCGAGGCCGGCGAGGATGCGGGCCTCGACCTCCGGGTCGACCGCGGAGGTCGCGTCGTCGAGCACCATCAGGCGCGGCCGACGCACCAGGGCCCGGGCCAGCGCGAGTCGCTGGCGCTGTCCGCCGGAAAGAGTCGTCCCGCGCTCCCCCAGCCGCGCGTCCAGCCCGTCGGGCAGGGCCGCGACGAACCCGTCCGCCTGAGCGGTGCGCAGCGCCTCCCAGACCGCGTCGTCGGTCACGTCGAGGCCCAGCGTCACGTTGCCGCGGACCGTGTCGTCGAAGAGGAACGCCTGCTGCGGCACGACCGCGAGCAACCTGGCGAGACCGCCCGGTTCGAACTCGCGCACGTCGATGCCGTCGACGCGGATCGCGCCGGCGTCGACATCGACGAGGCGGGCGAACAGCGTGGTGAGGGTGCTCTTGCCGGACGCGGTGGCTCCGACGAGGGCCACCGTCCTGCCGGGCTCGACCTCGAAGGTGAGGTCGCGCAGCAGCGGCCGGTCGGCGGTGTAGCCGAAGGCGGCGTGCTCGACCTCGAGTCGGGCGCCTCCCGTGGCGAGCGGGGCCGAGCGGACGCCGTACTCCATGGCGCCGGAGGCGTTCAGCACGGCCGCGACGCGGCGGTAGCCGACCACGCTGCGCGGGAAGTCACCCAGGAGCCAGCCGATCGAGCGGATCGGGAAGGAGACCACGGTGAGCAGATAGGCGATGGTGATCACGTCGCCCGCACCGGTCGATCCGCCGATGACGCGGTGCACCCCGATGACCAGCACGAAGAGCACCGCAAGGTTCGGCAACGCGGCAAGCGTGGGGTCGAAGGCGGCGCGGATCCGGCCGACCCGGATGTTGGCTTCGCGGAGCTCGTGGGCCTTGGCCCGGAAGCGCTCGGTCTCCTCGGGTTCGCGGCCGAGCGTCTTGACGACGAGGGCGCCATCGAAGGACTCGTGGGCGATCTCGGACAGCTCGGCGCGCAGCTGCTGGGCACGGGTCGCCCAGCCCTGGGCGAGTCGCTGGTAGACGATGTTGGTGCCGATGACGAGCGGGAACACCAGCAGTCCGATGACGGCCAGCACGAGATCAGTGAGCAGCATCTGGGCGACGGCGATCACCATCATCGCGACGGTTCCGACAGCCATCGGCAACGGTGCGATCGGGCCCCACGCGGCCTCGACGTCCGAGTTGGCATTGGAGAGCAGCTCCCCCGTGGGGTGCTTCTGGTGCCACGCGAGCGGGAGGCGGAGGTACTGCCGGGTGACGGCGCGGCGGCTGTGCGCCTGCATGCGGTACTGCATGATGCCGGCGCCGAGACGACGCGCCACGATGCCGACCGCCCGCAGGATCGCCACCCCGACGAAGAGTCCGAGCACGGCCCAGAGCAGACCGGCGCCGATCTCGCCGTCGCGGAAAGCCGGCAGCACCACGTGGTCGGTCGACCAGCCGAGCACCCAGGCATCGGCGACGGTCAGCGCACCGAACAGCAGGCTCCCGACGGTCGAGAGGGCGAAGATCCAGGGTTCGCGCTTGATGGCGACCCACAGGACGCCGAAGCCGGCTGACGTCGTACCCGCACCGCTGCTCGCCGTCGCCACGCGCTCCTGCTCCCCGCCTCGTCCCGCGCCTCGCAGACTGCGAGGCGCAACCAGTCACAACCCCTGGTGGGTCGGAGACTATTCCGCGCCGGGGACAAGGGACGCGGGCGGCTGCTGGTCGGTAGCGTCTGGCAGGTGGACGTTGACGAGATGCAGCGGTACTGCCTGGCCAAGCCCGGGGCCTGGCCGGACAACCCGTGGGACCACGAGTTCCCGGTGATCAAGGTCGGCGAGGGCGAGCCGGCAAAGATCTTCGCCTTCCTCGGGCGCGACTCCGTCGGCGTCAAGGCCGGTGCAACCCGCGACGTCGCCGACGAGTGGCTCCAGCGCTACCCCGGCGACGCATCCGTGATGGCCTACATCGGCCGCTCGGGCTGGAACAACCTGGTGCTCGCGGGCGCGATCCCCGACGACGAGCTGCTCGAAGCCGTCGATGAGTCCTACCTGATGGTCGTGTCGAAGCTGCCGAAGTCGCGCCGGCCGGACGGCTGGGACGCCTGACGGATCAGGCCGCCGCGCGAGCTGCCTCTGTCAACACCAGGAGCCGGTCATGAGCGGGACTCGCGGCCTGCTGCGCCCAGGCCGCCCAGACGTCGTACTCCCCCGGCCGCACCAACTGACGACGGGCGTCCGCGAGAGCGCGAGGGAAGAGGGCGGCCGCGGCGACGTACGCCTGCTCGGTCGGATCGATCTCACCGTCGCGTGCCCGGTGCAGGACTCGGTACGCCGCCCGGCTCCCCTCGTCCCTGCCGGACCGTAGCTGGCCCATGACCCGTCCCAGGTCGGCGGTCGCGGTGCCGAACCGGATCAGGTCCAGCTCCTGCACGTCGGTGCAGAGCTCGTAGTCCTCGCGGAGGAAGCACCTCGACGGCGTGCCTGCCTCAAGGGCGTCGGCCAGCGGATCGCGCCAGTTGTCGGCTGCGGCAACGGCGTGGGCGACTTCCGCGGGAACGCCCAGCGGTGGGACGTCGAACATCGGCGTCTCAGCGAGACCGCTCGGCACCAGCCGGCCGAGCACCCAGCCGTCCGCCGAACAGGAGCGCGCACCGAGGTCGAGGACCTCCGTCCAGTCGTCCTGGCCAGCGTCGCGGACCTGCAATCGCGCACCCGGGAGACTGCGACCCATTTCGTAGCCCGACATCCGGGCGCCTGCCCACGAACGCGCGAGGTCGGCATGCTCGGCGAGGCGTCCCGTGACGTGTTCATCGATGAACTCGACGAGACCGCCCGCGTCATGGACCACGATCTGCTGGTAGAGCCAGGACTCGCCCATGACAGTCCCGGCAACCTTGATGGGGTCACCGCCGTCGTCGTAGCAAGCGTCCAGCAGGTCACCGTGCGCGGTCTTGACCACATCGGTCAGGACGCTTCGCATCACTGCGCCGGCGGCACCGTCCTGACACCGCATCGTGAGGTAGGCAATCCACCGCGCCCACACCCATTCGGGCAACTCTTCTCCTGCTGCGGTGAGCCGATCGAGCATGGTCCGGTGGCGTCCGCGGCTGAACATGGGCACCGCGCGATGCCACTCCAGGGCGGCAGTCAGGTCACCAGCACGCTCGGCATCGATCTGCTTGCTGAGGCATGCGTGGAGGTCCGGGGTCATCTGGTCAGCAATACGAGGATGGCGCCGAAAGCCGGCGCGTGAAGGGTTCCGAGACATGGCCTCATCGAACGGCGACGACCATGTTCTGCTCAAGGGGGTCAGACTGATCTGTGGAGAACCTCGGTGCCCGTCCACAGGCTGCCTCGATGAGGTGGCGGAGCGCATTCGGATCGGGATAGCGTCACTGCGCGCCTGGTCCGGGCGCGTTCCATCTCGGGAGGACCCTTTGCGCAAGCCTCGTACCGCTGCCTCGCTGGCGCTCTTCGCCACGCTCACGCTGTCCGCGTGCGACGGAGGCAACGACCCGGCCGATCCGATGTCCACCTGGACGCCGTCGGGGACGGTCGAGACGCCGAGCACGACCGCGCCCACCGTTGATCCCCTGACCGTGGCGCCCGAGGGTGAGACGGCACGGCAGTTCATTCGGCGGTGGGTGACGCTCGGCAACCGGATGCAGGAGACCGGCGAGACGAAAGCATTCCTTGCGCTGGCTGGGCCTGATTGCAAGTCGTGTCGTGACTACGCAGCACAGATCGACGAGATCTACGCGAACTCCGGCTCCATCACGAGCGCGGGATCGAAGGTCATCGCGGCGAAGCACGATGGTGGCGACCAGTGGACGGTGACACTTGAGGGAGCGCCGACCAAGTACGTCGAATCGAAAGGTGCCGAAGAAGAGACCCTTCCCGGTGGGCGCTACGAACTTGTCCTGTACATCGTCGAAGTCGACGGTGCTTGGATCGTCGGGGAGTACGAGGACAAAAGGTGATCCGCCGCGTCGCATCCATTCGTGGGCTGATCCTCGCCGCCTCGAGCATCGTCCTTGCGAATCCAAGCCCCGCGAGCGCTGCGTGCCAGAGCTCGGCGACCTTCCTCGAGATCACTGCGACTTGTTCCAACGCTGGAAGCGCTGCGCTGCCTACCGCAACTGGGGCGCAGGGACCGACAGTCACCCTCTACCCGATGTGCGCGGTCAAGGTCGGCCCTGTGTGTGGGCGCAACCTGGCGTGCACGACCGCTGCCGGAAAGCCCGGCATCTTCTACAGCGTCACGGTCAACGGCGAGCCGTCCGGTCGTCGTTGCATCGGAGAAGCGGAGGCGAACGGTGCTGGAGTCATCACCCCCGGCCAAGTCCTCGAGGCGATGCGCCGACTCGACTGGCCTGCGTCCCCGCTGGTGATCCAGCCTCCCGACGGGCTGACCCTGGTCAACTTCGACACGAACTTCTACACGACGGGGACCGATCCCGTGACGCGCGTCGTCACCCTGCTCGGCCAGCGCGTCACGATCGAAGCGACGCCCAGCGAGTACCGCTGGGGCTTCGGCGACGGCGAGGCGCTCGCAACTACCGAGCCCGGGGCGGCGTACCCGGCCCTCACGATCACCCACAACTACCTCCGGACGGGCACCTACTCGGCCAGCCTCGACACGACCTACTCCGGCCGCTACCGCGTCGGGACCGGCGCGTGGCAGGACGTCCCGGGCACGGTCACGATCGAGGGTGCTCCGGAGAGCCTGCGCGCCATCGAAGCGCAGCCGAAGCTCGTCGGCTACTAGGCCGCCAGACCGAGGCGGCCGGTCCTGCACGACCGACACACCGTTCGAAGCGATGGTCGACCGGGACACGCTCGACGCCCGGGTGAACGCGCGAACGGCGTGTCGCTCATGCACCTCGACCAGCATCTTGCTGGTCCGAACGTCCGAAACCGCCCTATCTGCGCCGCATTCTCCCTTCTCAGGTCGAGGATCAACAACCAGCGAGGCGTCCGCCTGTGGACAACCAGACCTTGTCCACAGGCGCCCTTCTCCTCGGTTGCGAGCAGGTGATCCAGGCTCAACGCTCTTCCTCACCAGCCACCAGAGGAAGGGCCTCCATGAAAACCATCGGAACCCGTTTCGGGATCCTCTGCATCGCTCTCAGCATCTCGCTGAGCGCGTGCGCCGGTTCCGACACAGCAGCACCCGATCGCCGTACTCCCCCGGCCGACCAACCAGTGCACGACAGTCCTGCTGCGCCCGGATCGCCGACCACCCCGCTCGGCGACCTCGCGGGACGAGGCAGCAATGGCTTCTAGTCGCCGACGACACCTCGTCACCTGCGTGGCACTCGCCCTCCTCCTGACCGCTTGCAGCAACACGGACGCGAACGACAGGAACGAGCATCAGCAGGTCGCCGCGGCGGCGCCCCTGTGGACGGACATCAGCATCGATGACGCCGCGAATCCGGACGAGCCGGTCTGGGACGTCCGCGCCGTCCTGAGCTCGCACGACGGGCTACCCGCCCTGCTCGCAGGATCAGTTGCGAATCCGGGCGAGCCGAACCGGGCCGTGATCTGGGACCGCTCGTCGCTGAAGAAGGGCACTCCTCTGCCATTGGACGTCGATGCCGCCGAGTCGTGGGTCGGCAACCTCAGCGTGGTCGGCGAGGACACCTTCGCCGTCGGCTGGACGTGGGAGCGCGGCCAACAGACCTCGTTCGTGCAACGCTCGAGGGATCGCCGATCATGGGAGCCGATTGCGGTTCCCGAAGAGCTGGTCGACCAGGACGTCTACCTCCACACGGTCGTCGACAACGGCGCCGGCGCACCCGTCGCGATCGGCAGTTCGCTGGAGCAGATCGTGGCGGTCGACCTGACGACCGGCGACATCCGCGTGCTCCCCTCAGGCGAGCACCTGACGTCGTACGACGTCGGCGGGGCGGCCACCCTCGGCAGCTCAGTGGTCGTGCTGGTCACAGCCCGTAACGAGAGCGCCGGCGACGTCGTGGTTCCCTACGTCTCGAACGACGGCGGCAGCACCTGGGCCGCAGCAGGGAAGCTCCCCGGGGTCGAGAATTCCGTCTCGGGCGTGGTTGTCACTGCATCCGGCCTCGTCGCGACGGGCGCTCACCTGGTTGGTGACGCGCGCCGCGCTGCTGCCTGGGCGTCGGCCGACGGCCGCACGTGGGTACGGGAGAAGGTGCCCCACCAGCCCACTGCCGGTTGGTCCACGGACCTCGGTGCGCCGGTCGTCGACGACTCGGGTGTCTACGCCGCTGTCGCCGACAGCAACCGTCTCGAGACGGCCATCGTCCGGCGGACCGTTCGCGGCGAGTGGGAGTCGTTCGGTCCACCTGCCGACCAGTGGCGCTACCCCGGGACGTCCGCCGTCCTTGCCCGTGACGGCGACAGCCTCCTCGTCGCTCGCTCGGAGGACGGGCGGCTCCAGGTGGGCCGACAGACACGCACGGCACGCGGGTGGCGGTTCCGCGTGTCGAGGACGACTACGTCGGTGGCCCCCGTCTCGTGGTGGACGTCGATGCGGGTGGACGGAGAAACCGTCCAGGCGGTCGGTGGCCGGACCGTGATGGAGGTGACCGGGACCGACAACGACTGGTACCGATCACACAAGCTGGCCGCGTACTCGGTCATCGACGGCACCCTCCGGGGCGCGACGCTGACGCCACGCGCCGCCACCGGACTCGCCGACCTGTCCGCCGCCACTGCTCCCGACGGAACCCAGGTCGTGGTCGGGGAACGACGCGTGTACAGCTTCGACGGCCCGCGACTCGAACTGGTGGGTTGGCGCAAGCGGCCCGGCGCCACATGGGAGCCGGTCAATGGCCTCGCCGCACCGCGAGTCTCGTACCTGAACTCAGTGGCGTACGTGGGCGGCCGCTGGGTGATCGCGGGGCGTGACGCGGCGAACACCTGGCTGGGTCACGCCTACGGCGCCTTGTGGACGTCCCGGGACGGTCGTACATGGAAGCGCGAGCGCGGGCCGTTCGACGTCGACCAACGCAGTGACTCGTGGATCAAACACGTCTGCAGCCTCCCGGACGGGGATCTGCTTGCAGTCGGCGGCGTCCAGGACGCGAAGACCTCCAGTCGCCCCGTCGCCTTCCGGCTCGACGGGAAGAAGTGGACGAGGTTGTCGCTGACCGGGCTCGGTCCGGACGCCGTGGCGCTGGAGTCGTGCGCGACGACCGGCGATGTCACCCTCGTCAAGGGGTGGGAGCTCACCCAGCAGTTCTGGAGCACCTCCGACGGCACCACCTTCACCCGGCACGACATCGGCGTCGCAGGTGACAACGTTGGTGAGGTCGTGTCGGTGCCGGGCGGGTTCGCCGCGGCGGGGATGGCGCACGACAGGAGCCGGTCCCAGCCGGTCGTCTGGCTGTCCGCGAACGGCACCCGCTGGACGCAGGTACCGATCCCGGCGTCGCGATCGATGTCTCCTGGCGAGGTCGCCCTCTGGGGAGACCGGCTGGTCGTCACGATGGCGAGCGCCAGCGGACCGGGGGTGTACGTCCTCGAGAACCTGGCCGAGCTCCTCAGCACACCAATTGCCTAGACCTTGCCGAGGTGCTCCACGAGCCGCACGCTCATGTGGAAGGTCGCGGTCGCGC
Source organism: Nocardioides sp. Root682 (assembly GCF_001427795.1). Lineage (GTDB taxonomy): Bacteria > Actinomycetota > Actinomycetes > Propionibacteriales > Nocardioidaceae > Nocardioides. The sequence continues at coordinate 269,424 of NZ_LMHJ01000001.1, forward strand.
CCTGGATGACCACGAGGAACCCGTTGGGGCCGTCGCGGAAGACGTCGCGGCCCTGCGGGGACCACGGGTCGGGCGGGTCGTACTCGAAAGCTGTGCGGCGTGCGGTGGCCAGGGCGTCAGCATGGTTGACGAACTCCGTGCTGCCGATCTGCACGATCGTCGGCGGCTTGGCCTGTCCCTTGTTGGAGTACTCGATGGCGACTCGCCAGGGTCCCGGCTCGGCACCCGCTGCAGGACCCGCGACAGGTTCATACGTCTCGTACGTCATGGCTGGTCCCTGCCCGTTCAGCGGACCGGTACACCCGCCTCGGCGAGCGCACCCTTGACGTCGGCGATGCGCAGCGTGCCGAAGTGGAAGACGGTGGCGGCGAGCACGGCGTCGGCGCCGGCCTCGACCGCAGGAGCGAAGTGTTCGACGGCCCCGGCGCCGCCGGATGCGATGACCGGGATGGACACCTCGGCCCTGACCCTGCGGATCAGGTCGAGGTCGAAGCCGTCGGTGGTGCCGTCGGCGTCCATGGCGTTGAGCAGGATCTCGCCTGCGCCCAGCTCGGCTGCCCGGACGGCCCACTCGATGGCATCCAGTCCAGCCGACTTGCGGCCGCCGTGGGTGGTCACCTCGAAGCCCGAGTCGGTACGGCTGTCGGCGCCGGCGAGGACCCGGCGGGCATCCACCGAGAGCACCAGCACCTGGTTCCCGAAGCGCTGCGCGATCTCCTCGATCAGCTGCGGTCGCTGGATGGCGGCGGTGTTGACCGCGATCTTGTCGGCACCGGCACGCAGCAGCCGATCGACGTCCTCGACCGAGGACACTCCCCCACCGACGGTGAGGGGGATGAAGACCTGCTCAGCGGTCGCCGAGACGATCTCCATCGTCGTGGCGCGGCCCTCGTGGGACGCCGAGATGTCGAGGAAGGTCAGCTCGTCGGCGCCCTCCGCGTCGTACAACCGGGCGAGCTCGACGGGGTCGCCCGCGTCGCGCAGCTCCTGGAAGTTGACGCCCTTGACCACTCGCCCCGCGTCCACGTCCAGACACGGGATCACGCGAACGGCCAGGGTCATACCAGGCCACCCCGGGTCAGCGCGAGCGCGTCCTCGAGGGTGAACTGACCGGTGTAGAGCGCGGTACCGGCAATGGCACCCTCGACCCCGATCGGCACCAGCTGCATCAAGGCGGCGATGTCCTCGAGCGTGGTGACGCCACCCGAGGCGACGACCGGCTTGTCGGTCGCCGCGCACACGTCCTTGAGCAGCTGCAGGTTGGGGCCCTGCAACATGCCGTCCTTGTTGACGTCGGTGACGACGTAGCGGGCACAGCCCTCGGAGTCGAGTCGGGCGAGCGTCTCGTAGAGGTCGCCACCCTCCTGCGTCCACCCGCGGGCGGCCAGCGTCGTACCGCGGACGTCGAGGCCGATGGCCACCCGGTCGCCGTACGTCGCGATGGCGCGTGCGCACCACTCCGGCTGCTCCAGCGCAGCCGTGCCGATGTTGACGCGCCGGCATCCGGTGGCCATCGCGGCCTCCAGGGACTCGTCGTCGCGGATGCCACCGCTCATCTCGACCTTGATGTCGAGCTTGCCGACGATCGCGGCCTGCAGCTCGCGGTTGTTGCCGTGGCCGAAGGCGGCGTCGAGGTCGACGAGGTGAATCCACTCGGCACCGGCTTCCTGCCAGCGCAGCGCGGCCTGGACCGGGTCACCGAAGGCCTTCTCCGATCCGTCGATGCCCTGCACCAGCTGAACGGCCTGGCCGCCCTTGATGTCGACGGCGGGAAGCATTTCCAGGTACCTGCTCACAGCGATGTCACCCAGTTCCTCAGTAGTTGTGCCCCCGCGTCCCCCGACTTCTCCGGGTGGAACTGCGTGGCGCAGAGCGGTCCGTTCTCGACGGCCGCAACGAATCGATCTCCACCGTGCTCAGCCCAGGTCACCCGAGGCTGGTGGCTGTCGGGCGTGCGGTCGTTGGTCTCCAGCGTCCACTTCCGCACCCCGTAGGAGTGCACGAAGTAGAAGCGCTCGTCCTCGATTCCCGCGAACAGCCGGGTTCCGTCGGCGACGTCGACGGTGTTCCAGCCCATGTGCGGGACGATCGGCGCCTGCAGTCGCTCGACGACGCCGGGCCACTCACCGCAGCCCTCCGTCTCGACGCCGTGCTCGATGCCGCGGGCGAAGAGGATCTGCATGCCCACACAGATCCCCAGCACCGGCCGGCCACCCGACAGCCGCTGGCCGATGATCCGCTCGCCCCGGATGGCCCGGAGCCCGCGCATGCACGCCTCGTACGCACCGACTCCGGGCACCAACAAGCCGTCGGCCGCGAGCGCAGCGTCCACGTCCGCGGTCAGCGTCACGTCCGCGCCGGCACGCTCGATCGCACGCACGGCGGAACGCAGGTTCCCGGACCCGTAATCGAGGACGACGACCGACGGTTTGCCCAGGGTCACAGAGCGCCCTTGGTGGACGGAATGCCCGTCTCCCGCGGGTCGATCGCGACGGCGTCGCGGAACGCCCGCGCGAACGCCTTGAACTGTGTCTCCACGATGTGGTGCGGCTCACGGCCGGCCAGGACCCGCACGTGCAGCGCGAAGTGGCCGTGGAACGCGATCGACTCGAAGACGTGCTGCGTCAGCGATCCGAGGTACGACACCCCGGAGCCGCCGAGGGCGACGTACTGCTGACCCTCGGGCTCGCCGGTGTGCACGCAGTACGGACGACCCGAGACGTCGACCACCGCGTGCACCAGCGCCTCGTCCAGCGGGACCGTGGCGTCGCCGAAGCGGCGGATGCCGGCCTTGTCGCCGAGCGCCTGGCGCAGGGCCTGGCCGAGCGCGATCGCGGTGTCCTCGACCGTGTGGTGGGCGTCGATGTGGACGTCGCCCTCCGTCTGCACGGTCAGGTCGACCAACGCGTGCCGGGCGAACGCGGTGAGCATGTGGTCGTAGAAGCCGACCCCTGTGGAGATGTCGTGGCGACCGCTGCCGTCGAGATCGACCTCGACGACGACCTTCGACTCGCTCGTTGCCCGCTCCACACGTGCGCTGCGGCTCATGCTCGTTCTCCGTTCACATCGATGAGGGCGTTGCGGAAGGCTGCCATCTCGTCCGGGGTACCGACCGAGACCCGGAGCCAGCCGTCCGGTCCGGTCTCCCGGATGAGGACGCCTCTGTCCAACAGACCCTGCCAGACAGCATGACGGTCGGCGAATCGTCCGAACAACACGAAATTCGCATCCGAGTCGGCGACGTCGTACCCCTCGGCACGCAGCCAGGTCACCAGCGCGTCACGTTCGACCCGCAGCTCGTCGACCTTGCCGAGCAGCTCCGGTGCGTGGCGCAGCGCGGCCAGCGCGACCGCCTGGGTGACGGCTGAGAGGTGGTACGGCAGGCGCACCACCCGGATCGCGTCGCAGATGGCCGAGTCAGCAGCGAGGTATCCCAGGCGCAGTCCGGCTCCGGCGAACGCCTTGCTCATCGTCCGCGTCACCACCAGGTTGCGGTACGACGGCAGCAGCTCGAGCGCGCTCGGCACCCCGGTGCGGCGGAACTCGCCGTAGGCCTCGTCAACGACGACGATCCCCTCGTCCCCCGCGGCCTCGCACAACGTGCGGATCGCCTCGTGCGGCAGTGCCGTCCCGGTCGGGTTGTTCGGGCTCGGCAACAGGATGACGCTCGGCTGCTCGGTCTTGACCAGGTCCCGCGCCGTGTCGAGGTCGAGCGAGAAGTCCTCGGCCCGGCGCCCGGCGATCCAGCGGGTGTTGGTGTCGCGGGCGTACTCCGGATACATCGAGTACGTCGGCGCGAAGCTGACCGCGGTGCGTCCCGGTCCGCCGAAGGCCTGCAGCAGCTGCAGCATGACCTCGTTGGAGCCGTTGGCTGCCCACACCATGTCCGGCGTGATGCCGGCGGGCGCGTCCCTGGACAGGTAGTCGGCCAGCGCGCCACGGAGCGCGACGAACTCGCGGTCCGGGTAGCGGTTCAACGTGACCGCAGCCTCGGCCACCGACGTCGCGATGTCGGCGATGCAGAGAGCCGAAGGCCCGTAGGGGTTCTCGTTGACGTTGAGCTGGACCGGCACGTCCAGCTGCGGGGCGCCGTACGGCTCGATACCGCGCAGCTCCTCGCGCAGGGGCGGCCAGCTCATCGGCGCACCGTGACGGCGGCACCGTGGCCCGGCAGGTCCTCGGCCTCGGCGAGCGTCACGACGTGGTCGGCCACCTCGGCCAGACCCTCGCGGGAGTACTCGATGACGTGCACCGACTTGGTGAAGGCGCGCACCGACAGGCCCGAGGAGTGGCAGGCACACCCTGCGGTCGGGAGGACGTGGTTGGAACCGGCGCAGTAGTCGCCCAGGCTGACGGGCGCGTACGGTCCGACGAAGATCGCGCCGGCGTTGCGCACCCGGGCGGCCCACTCGGCAGCGTCCTCGGTGTGGATCTCGAGGTGCTCGGCGGCATAGGCGTTGACCACGTCGAGCCCCTGCTCGAGGTCGCGCACCAGCACGATGCCCGACTGCTGGCCGCGCAGCGAGGTGGTGATCCGGTCGGTGTGCTTGGTCGCAGCCACCTGGACCTCGAGCTCGGCCTCGACCTCGGCGGCGAGCCGCTCGGAGGTCGTCACCAGTACCGAGGCGGCCAACGGGTCGTGCTCGGCCTGGCTGATCAGGTCGGCCGCGACGTAGGCAGCATCGCCCGTGTCGTCGGCGAGGATCGCGATCTCGGTGGGCCCGGCCTCGGAGTCGATGCCGATCTTGCCCTTGAGGATGCGCTTGGCGGTGACGACGTAGATGTTGCCCGGCCCGGTGACCAGGTCGACTCCGCGGCAGGGACCGACGCCGTAGGCGAACATCGCGATCGCCTGGGCGCCACCGACGGCGTACACCTCCTCGACCCCGAGCAACGCGCACGCGGCGAGGATCGTCGGGTGCACGGATCCGCCGAACTCACGCTGCGGCGGGCTCGAGAGCGCGATGGACTGCACGCCCGCGACCTGGGCAGGAACGACGTTCATCAGGACGCTCGACACCAGCGGCGCCAGGCCACCGGGGACGTAGAGGCCGACGCGGCCGACCGGCACCTTGCGGTGCGTGACGCGCGCGCCCGGGCCGAGGTCGGTGACCGCGTCCTTCTCGAGCTCGTTGGCACAGGTCGCCCGGAGCCGACGGATCGACTCCTCCAGACCCGCGCGAATGTCCGGGTCGAGCTGCTCCAACGCGGTCTTCAGCGCCTCGGGCGCGACACGGATGTCCTCGACGACGACGCCGTCGAACTTCTCGCCGAACTCGCGGATCGCGTCGAGCCCGCGAGTGCGGACCTCCTCACAGATCGCATGCACCGCCGGTACCGCGGCTTCGATGTCGAAGTCGGCACGGGGCACAGCTGCGCGGTAGTCGACGTTGTCGGCGACGCCACGCAGGTCGATGCGACGGATCATGGGTCGATTCTACGGGCGTAGGCGCTGCGGACCCGTGTCGGCGACGCCAGCCGGACGCTCGCCGGACTAGTGTCGGCACCGTGGCCGACGAGCTCCCGATGTTCCCGCTCAACGCGGTGCTCTATCCGGGAGTCAGCATGCCCCTGCACATCTTCGAGGATCGCTACCGCGCCCTCGTGCACCATCTGCTGAGGATCGAGGATCCCGCCGAACGCGTCTTCGGCACCGTCGCGATCCGCGAGGGCTACGAAGTCGGGGACCACGGCGCCCAGTCCCTGTTCCGGGTGGGTGTACGCGTGCAGCTGACCGAGGTCGAGGCGCACGCCGACGGAACCTTCGACATCGTGGCGGTCGGACGCGACCGGATCCAGCTCAACCGGTTGCGCACCACCGATGCGTTCCCGCTGGGCGAGGTGAGCACACTGCCCGAGGTCGCCTCCGAGGTGCCGGGGGACGTCGTGATGCACGCCCGGGCGGTCTTTGCGGCCTACCGGCACGTGCTCCAGGACATCGCGACCGACCCGCTCGAGGGCGACCTGCCCCGGGACCCGGTCTTCCTCTCCTGGACCCTCGCCGCCTGCACCCCGCTCCCCCTGGCCGAACGCCAGCAGCTGCTCGAGGCGACCGATGCCGCCGAGCGACTCGTGCTGGTGACGGACCTGCTCCGCTCGGAGCTGCGGGTGATGAACGTGATCAGGTCGCTGCCGGCGACGGAGGTCGCGCGGACTCGCTGGTCTCCGAACTGACCGCCACCCGCGCCTGCGAGGGCGTGAGGATGCTGACCATCACGACGAAGTAGCCCAGCAGCGCACCCACCGGCCAGATCAGGTACGGCGTCCAGCCCGCCACGTGCAGGTGCCCGGGCAGGGAGTCGCCGACCTTGTGGCTGGCGACCAGGGTCGCCGGGTCAGGCGGGCTGAAGCTCGTGCCGAACAACACCATCAGCGCTGCGCCGAGGGCTGCTCCGAGGGCGACCGCCACGAGTCCGGCCACGGCGATCCGGCGGCAGAGCACGGCGGCGAGGACGCCGAGGAGGACAGCCAGGACGAGTCCGACGACCACGTACGTCGCCGTACCGCTGAAGTCTCGCGTGATGCCCGGGTCGAACGGGTCGGGGTACCACTTGGCACCGACCCGGGTGTCGTAGATCTTGCCGTCGGGCGCCGGGCCCCACCAGGTCCACCACAGCCAGCCTCCGAGCAGGCCGAGGGCGGCACCGAGGACGACCGGGATCGCCAGGATCGGCCGGAGCAGCGCACTCAACTCAGGCACCCCGGTCCGAGGAGCTGCTTGAGGTCCGCGAAGAGGGACGGGCTGGGAGTCACCCTGAGATTGTCCCCCAGGCGCATGAGCTTGGTGGAGTCGCGGCTCAACAACTGCAGCCGCACCTCGGTCAGACCCGGGTACGTCGACAGGACGTCACGCAGCGACTGGACCACCGGACCGGTGCATCGTGTCGACGGCAGGCTGATCACGACAGGCCCGTCACTGCCGCGCTCGAGGTCGGGAAGGGTGACCTCCTGACCGCGCAGCTGCGCGGTGTCGCGCTCCTTGTCGAGCTGTCCACGAACCCGGATGATCGCGTCGTCGGTGAGGTACGGAGCCGCCAGTCGGTAGGAGCTGGGGAAGAGCAGGACGTCGATCGCGCCCTCGAGGTCCTCGAGGGTGACCGTCGCCCACGGGTCGCCGTTCTTGGTGATCTTGCGCTGCACCGAGGTGACCAGACCCGCCACCGTGACGGTCGAGTTGTGCGGCCGGTCCTCGTCGGTGAGCAGCTGGCCGATCGTGCAGTCGGTGCCGTTGGAGAGCACGTGCTCGAGACCCAGCAGCGGATGGTCGGAGACGTAGAGGCCGAGCATGTCCCGCTCATGGCCGAGCAGCGTCATCTTGTCCCACTCGTCGAGGTCGGGGATCGCGACGGAGACGCCGAAGCCGCCGTCCTCGTCGTCGTCCCCCAGACCGGCGAAGAGTGAGTCCTGGCCGATCGCCTCGTTGCGCTTGATGTCGACGTACTGGTCGACGGCCGTCTCGTGGATCGCGACCAGCGCCCGGCGCTTGTGCTTCATGTCGTCGAAGGAGCCTGCCCTGATCAGCGAGTCGATGACCCGCTTGTTGCAGACCTGGGCCGGGACCTTGGACAGGAAGTCGTTGAAGTCGGCGAAGCGCCCCTTCTCCTCGCGGGCTGCCACGACGCCGTCGACGACGTGCTCACCGACGTTGCGGATCGCGCCCATCCCGAACCGGATGTCGGTGCCGACCGAGGTGAAGTTCGAGACCGACTCGTTGACGTCGGGCGGGAGCACCTGGATCTTCATCCGGCGGCACTCGTTGAGGTAGATGGCCGACTTGTCCTTGTCGACGCGGGTGCTCGTGAGCAGCGCTGCCATGTACTCGGCCGGATAGTTGGCCTTGAGGTAGGCGGTCCAGTAGGAGATGACGCCGTACGCCGCCGAGTGGGCCTTGTTGAAGGCGTAGTCGGAGAACGGCAGCAGGATCTCCCACAGCGTCGAGATCGCCTTCTGGGAGTAGCCGTTGCCGAGCATGCCCGCCTGGAACCCGGCGTACTGCTTGTCGAGCTCTTCCTTCTTCTTCTTGCCCATGGCGCGGCGCAGGTTGTCGGCCTGTCCCAGGCTGAAGCCGGCCAGGACCTGGGCGATCTCCATCACCTGCTCCTGGTAGACGATCAGGCCGTAGGTCTCCCCCAGCACCGTCTCCAGCGGGGCCTCGAGCTCCGGGTGGATCGGGTCGATCGGCTCGCGGCCGTTCTTGCGGCGGGCGTACTTGTTGTGGGAGTCCGCACCCATCGGGCCGGGGCGGTAGAGCGCACCCACGGCCGAGATGTCGGCGAACTTGTCGGGCCGCATGGATCGCAGGAGGGCCCGCATCGGGCCACCGTCGAGCTGGAACACACCGAGGGTGTCACCGCGCGAGAGCAGGTCGTAGGTGGCCTGGTCGTCGAACGGGAGGTCCTCCAGGACGACGTCCTCGCCGCGGTTGCGCTTGATGTTGATCAGGGCGTCGTCGAGGACGGTGAGGTTGCGCAGGCCGAGGAAGTCCATCTTGACCAGCCCGAGTGACTCGCACATCGGGTAGTCGAACTGCGTGATGATCGCGCCGTCCTGCTCGCGCTTCATGATCGGCACGATGTCGATCAGCGGCTGGCTCGACATGATCACGCCAGCGGCGTGCACGCCGGTCTGACGGATCTGGCCCTCGAGTCCCAGGCCCGTCTGGTAGATCGTGCGGACCTCGGCATCGGACTCGTAGAGCGAGCGGAACTCGCCGCCGTCCGAGTAACGCTTGTGGTCGCCGTTGAAGATCTCCTTCAGCGGCACGCCCTTGCCCATGATGTCGGGTGGCAGCGCCTTGGTGATCTTGTCGGAGATGGCGAAGCCGTGGTCCAGGACCCGCGCCGCGTCCTTGACCGCCTGCTTGGCCTTGATCCGGCCGAAGGTCGCGATGTAGGCGACGCGGTCGCTGCCGTACTTCTGCGAGACGTACTGGATGACCTCGACGCGCCGACGCTCGTCGAAGTCGATGTCGAAGTCGGGCATCGAGGGACGCTCGGGGTTGAGGAACCGCTCGAAGATGAGGCCGTGCTCGAGGGGGCACAGGTCGGTGATCCGCAGGGCGTACGCCGCGATCGACCCGGCGCCGGAGCCACGCCCGGGCCCGACCCGGATCCCGTTGTCCTTGGACCACTGGATGAAGTCGGCAACCACCAGGTAGTAGCCGCAGTAGCCCTTCGACGCGACGACACCCAGCTCCATCTCGACCCGGTCGCGCACCGCCTGGGTCAGCTTGTCGCCGGGGTAGCGCGCCTCGATGCCGCGCCACACCTCCTTGGCGAACCAGGACTCCTCGGTCTCGCCGGCCGGGATGTCCGCGGCTGCCATGTAGCCACCGGTGGACTCGGTGAACTCCACGTTGCAGCGCTCGGCGACCAGCAACGTGTTGTCACAGGCCTCGGGCATGCCGAAGCGGTCCGACCACAGCTCGCGCATCTCGGCAGCCGACTTGATGTAGTAGCCACCGCCGTCGAACTTCAGCCGGTTCGGGTCCGCGAGACGCTTGCCCGAGGAGACGCAGATGAGGGCGTCGTGGGCCTCGGCGTCCTCTGGATTGTTGTAGTGCGAGTCGTTGGTGGCGATCGCCGGGATGTTGAGCTGCTTGCCCAGCCGGAGCAGGTCGTCACGGACCCGCTTCTCGATGTCGATCCCGTGGTCCATCAGCTCGAGGAAGAAGCTGTCCTTGCCGAAGATGTCCTGGAACTCCGACGCGGAGCGGACCGCTTCGTCGTACTGCCCCAGCCGCAGGCGGGTCTGGATCTCGCCCGACGGGCAGCCCGTGGTGGCGATCAGGCCCTTGCCGTACTCGTTGAGGAGCTCGCGGTCGGCGCGGGGCTTGTAGTAGAAGCCCTCGAGGCTGGAGCGCGACGACAACCGGAACAGGTTGTGCATGCCCTCGGTCGTCTCGGCCCACATCGTCATGTGGGTGTAGGCGCCACCGCCGGCGACGTCGTTGCCGCCCTCCTCGCCTCCCTCGCCACCGTTGCCCTTGCCCCAGCGGACCCGGCGCCGCTCGGTGCGGTGGGTCTGCGGCGTGAGGTAGGCCTCGATGCCGATGATCGGCTTGACGCCGTACTTCTTGGCCTTGTTGTAGAAGTCGTAGGCCCCGTGCAGGTTGCCGTGATCGGTCATCGCGATCGACGTCATGCCGAGGTCGTTGACGCGCGTGAAGAGGCCGTCCAGGAGCGAGGCTCCATCCAGCATGGAGTACTCGGTGTGGACGTGCAGGTGGACGAAGTCCGATCCCCCGGAACCGACTGCCATCGGGTGTACTGACTCCTCGCGGTGTCGCTAGCGAACGGGTGGTCGGGGAAGAGGATCAGACTACGCGACCCGACAACGCGATGATGACAGGCACCACCGACACGATCCGGACCCGGTCAGCCGGTCCACTCCATCCGGACGTCCGGAGCGCGTTCCTCGTTGGCCGAGCCGTCGGTGTGCTCGCGCTCGACCAGTCCCTGCGCGCTGTAGAAGGCCCGGGCGGGCAGGTTGGAGGTGAACACCCACAGCCCGAAACCGTTCGGGTGCCGGGCCTTCACCAGGTCCAGCAGCGCCAGGCCGATGCCTTCGCGGGCGTGGTCCGGGGCGACGTACAGGTCATCGAGCCAGGTGCGCGTGAACCGGGCGTAGCCGACCACCTGGTCGCCCATCTCGGCCACCCAGATCTCGTCCACTCCGAACCGGGACGCCAACCAGGTCCGTACGTCGGCGTCGGAGTGCACCGGCGCCGGCATGGGAGCTGCCGCGCGTGCGGCCAGGTGCACGTCAGCGATCGCTCGAGCGTCGTCCGGCACGGCCGGACGCAGCTGCAGGTCGAACATGCCTCAGTCGCTGTCCCGGATGACCTCGAGCGCGTGCGCGAGGTCATCGGGGTACGTCGACTCGAAGGTGACGTACTCGCCACCGTCCGGGTGCTCGAAACCGAGCTTGACGGCGTGCAGCCACTGCCGGGTCAGCTTGAGCCGCTTCGCCAACGTCGGATCGGCACCGTAGGTGAGGTCCCCGACGCAGGGGTGCTTGAGCGCGGCCATGTGCACCCGGATCTGGTGGGTGCGACCGGTCTCGAGATGCACCTCGAGCAGGCTCGCGAACCGATGCGCCTCGAGCGTCTCGTAGTGGGTGACGCTCGCGCGCCCGCCCTCGAGGACCGCGAACTTGTAGTCCGCGCCCGGGTGCCGGCCGATCGGTGCGTCCACGGTGCCCGAGAGCGGGTCCGCGTGACCCTGCACGAGGGCGTGGTACGTCTTGTCCACCGTCCGGTGCCGGAAGGCGTTCTTGAGGATCGAGTAGGCATGCTCGGACTTCGCGATCACCATCACGCCGGAGGTGCCGACGTCGAGGCGCTGGACGATGCCCTCGCGCTCCTTGGCACCGGACGTCGAGATCCGGAAGCCGGCGCCGGCGAGGTGGCCGACGACCGTCGGGCCACGCCAGCCGGGCGAGGGGTGCACGGCGACGCCCACAGGCTTGTCGATCACCACGATGGCGTCGTCGTCGTGAATGATCTTGATGCCCTCGACGATCTCGGGCACGACCTCCACCAGGTTCACCTCGGCCGGGATCGACACGTCGAGGACCGACCCGGCCAGGACCCGCTCGCTCTTCCCGCTGACTCCGGCGCCGTCGAGACGGACGTGGTCCTGGGAGATCAGCTCGGCCGCACGGGTCCGGGACAGTCCGAACAGCTGGGACATGGCCACGTCGATCCGCTCGCCCTCGAGCGAATCGGGGACGGGCAGGCTGCGGTGGTCGAGGTTGGTCATGCGTTCTCCTGGCGGGTGCCGTCGATGGCGATGCCACGGAGCACCTGGATCAGGATCAGGCCGACCCCGAGGTTGATGCAGATGTCGGCCACGTTGAAGACCGGCCAATTCGGCAGCATCAGGAAGTCGACGACATGCCCGCGGAAGGGGCCGGGCTCACGGAGGAGCCGGTCGAGCAGGTTGCCGACAATGCCTGCGAGCAGCAGCCCCAGACCCACGGCCCAGACCCGGTCATCGACCCGTCGGCTGAGCCACAGCACGACGAGCGTCGCCGTACAGGCCAGCACGGCCAGGGCGACGGTGAAGCGGGTGCCCAGGCTGAAGGCTGCACCCGGGTTGTACGTCAGGTGCAGCTGCAGCAGGTCGCCGACGACCTGCTTGTCGGGCTCGCCCGCCAGGTGCCGCACGGCAAGGACCTTGGTGATCTGGTCGGTGAGGACCAGGACCACGGCCACCGAGAGGAAGAGGGCCCAGGTGCGGGGGGCGACGACACGTGACGGCCGGACCGGCTGTGACCCGTCGTCGCGGTCGTCTACCGGCGTTCCTCGCGCTGCTTGCATGTCATGCACAGTGTGGCACGCGGAAACGCCATGAGCCGCATCTTCCCGATGGGGTTGCCGCACGACTCGCACACCCCGTAGGTGCCGTCGTCGATGCGTCCCAGGGCCCGGTCGATCTGCGCCAGCTTCTCCCGCTCGTGGTTCAGGACGGTCAGCTCGTGGTCGCGCTCGAAGCTGGTCGCGCCGAGGTCGGCCTGGTCCTGTCCGGCGCCGTCACCGGAGTCGCGCAACAACCCGGTCAGGTCGGCTTCCTGGGCCTCGAGGATCTCGGTGCTGTGGGCGTGCTGCTCGTGGAGCTCTGCCAGCACCTCGGCCAGCTCGGCCTTGGACCAGGCCTCCTCGTGCTCGAGGACCACCAGTGCGGACGGGGCGGACTTCTTCGCCGCCGCCTTCTTCGCGGGGGCTGCCTTCTTCGCCGGAACTGCCTTCGTCACGGGTGCCGCCTTCTTCACGGGTGCGGGAGCTGCTTTCTTGGCCGGTGCGGCCTTCTTCGCGGGCGCCGGGGCCGCCTTCTTGGCCGGTGCGGCCTTCTTCGCGGGCGCCGGGGCCGCCTTCTTCGCCGGAGCGGCCTTCTTCGCGGGCGCCGGAGCCGCCTTCTTCGCCGGAGCGGCCTTCTTCGCGGGCGCCGGAGCCGCCTTCTTCGCCGGAGCGGCCTTCTTCGCAGGCGCCGGAGCCGCCTTCTTGGCCGGTGCGGCCTTCTTCGCAGGCGCCGCGGGCTTCGTAGCCGTCTTCTTGGCTGGCGCCGCTGGTGTCGCGACCGCCGATGCGGCCTTCCGCGGTCGGATCATCTTCCGCGCTGCAGATGCGGCCTGACCGGCCAGAGACTTCTTCGTGCTGCGGGCCATCACGGACTCCTTGGAACGGGCACCACGCGACCGGAAGGCTACGGGCGTGATGCGGAGGGTAACGACTTCCGCCAACCTCACCAAGCAGGCGCACCGCACAACGACAAACCGGCCGGCCCGCGTGATGCGGACCGGCCGGTTGATGTCGTGCTGCTCAGGCCTCTTCTTCGCCGAGGATGGAGCGCAGGCGCTTGGGCGCCGGAGCCTCCTCGACGGGGGCGAGGGTGTCGCCCGGGGTCTGGAGCGATTCGAGCTGCTGCGTGAAGTAGCTCTTGAGCCGCGAGCGGTACTCGCGCTCGAACGAACGCAGCGTCTCGACCTCGGCGGAGAGCTTGTCGCGCTCCTTCTCCAGGTCACCGAAGAGCTGCGTACGACGCTCGGCGGTCTCACCGTCGAGCATCTCGGCGCGCGTGCGGGCGTCGGACTCGAGGCGGTCGGACTTGACCTTCGCCTCGGACTCCAGCCGCTCGGACTTGGTGCGCGCCTCGCCGACGATCTTGTCGGCCTCGTTCTTGGCGTCCTCGACGAGCTCGTCCGCGTTGCGCGTGGCGATCTCGAGGAGTCGCGCCGCGGCGTTGGACGCCTCGGGCACGGTCTCGACGCGGATCGTCTGGATCTTCTGGTCGCCGGCCGGTACGACGGACGGCGCCGCGATCGGCTCGATGGGAGCAGGGACCGCGACCGGAGCAGGCGTCGGGGCGGGCGGCTCGGGAGCAACCTCGGCGACCGGCGCAAGCTGCGTCGGGGCATCGAACGCAGACGAAGATCCGGACTGGGCGGCAGCGAGCTTGGTGCGGAGGTCGTCGTTCTCCTGGGTCAGGCGAGCCAGCTCGGCCTCCACCTCATCCAGGAACTGGTCGACCTCGCCCATGTCGTAGCCCTCGCGCAGCCGGACCGGCGTAAAGCGCTTGTTGCTCACGTCCTCAGGCGTCAGCGGCATGACCTCACCTATCTTCGAAGTACAAGGACAAACTGTCTCGTCAAACTATCTGGTGGAACCTTAGCGCTTGCGGCCGAGAAGGCCGCATCACCCGTCACACAGAGCGCACGAAGGGCGTGTCGCACCACGTCAGGCCAGCAGTCAGGCCATCAGTCAGGCCAGCAGCGTCGATCGATTCACCGACAACAACACGTAGGCCAGGATCATGACCAGGATGAAGCTGACGTCGAGGGCGAAGTTGCCGATCCGGATCGGCTTGATCACCTTGCGCAACGCGTTGATCGGCGGGTCCGTCACCGAGTAGGCCGTCTCCAGGAACACCAGGACAGGTCCGCGCGGCTCCCAGGAGCGGGCGAAGACCTGCACCCAGTCGGTCATGAAGCGGACCCACAGGAACGCAATGAAGGCGAACAGCAGGCCTTCGATGATCCACCCAGCGATACTCACGACACCAATCTATCGGGTGCTCGCGCGGCAGCGCGTCGGGAGCCGCCTCCCGGCAGCTTGCTGCCGCCATCGAGGCGAAGACGCGCTCGCGCCAGACAAACTAGCTCTGGTTGAAGAAACCGTTGTCCGCGATCCGCGCCTTGTCCTCGGCCGCGACCGTGACGTTCGGCGGGGACAGCAGGAAGACCTTGTTGGTGACCCGCTCGATCGTGCCGCGGGTCGCGAAGATCAGGCCGGCCGCGAAGTCGACGAGACGCTTGGCGTCCTGGTCGTTCATCTCGGTGAGGTTCATGATCACCGGAATGCCTTCGCGGTACTCCTCGCCGACCGAGCGCGCCTCGTTGTAGGTCGTCGGGTGCAGGGTCGTGATCCGGGACAGCTCGGCAACGACGGGCTGGGGGGCCACCGCAACGGGACGGCGACGCTCTTCGAGGTCGGCGACGGTGTTGGACGGTACGGCGCGGACGGGACGGGACGCACGCGCCTCGCGGGCCGGTGCCTCGTTCACCTCGTCGTCGTACTCGTCATAGCCGGTGTCTTCCAGCAGGCCGAGGTACTCGCCGATCCTGCGCATCGCACCGCTCATGACTGTTGCCTCCGTGATTCGTGCCCCTGGGTAGAAGGGACATCTGGTGGTGTTCTGGACATTACTGGACTCCAGGCCTCGATCCGAGGACCGCAGTGCCGACGCGCACGTGTGTCGCGCCAGCGGAGATCGCCGCCTCGAGGTCGCCGCTCATGCCGGCGGAGAGGATGGATGCTTCGGGGTGGTCCTCGACGAAGGTCGAGCGGATCTCGGCGAGCCGGGCGAAGGCCTGATCCGGGTCCTCGCCGAGGGGCGCGACCGCCATCAGGCCGCGCAGCTCGAGCTCGGAATGAGCGGCGACGGCGGCAGCCAGATCGTCGAGCCTGCCCGGGTCGGCACCGGCGCGGTGCTCGCTCCCGGGCGCATCCAGGCTCACCTGCAGGAGTACGTCGACCGGCCGACCACGCTCGGCTGCGCCTCGTGCGATCCGGGCGATCAGCTCGGGCCGGTCCACGGACTCGATCACGTCGGCATACCGCGCGACGGCCGCGGTCTTGTTGGACTGCAGTCCACCGATGTAGTGCCACCGGACGTCGAGGTCGGCACACGCCGCGGCCTTCGCCTCGGCCTCCTGGTGGCGGTTCTCCCCCACGTCGGTGACGCCGAGGTCCACGAGCAGGCGCACGTCGGAGGCCGGGAAGAACTTGGTCACGACGACCAGGCGGACGTCGCCGGCCGGTCGTGCGGCGGCCGCACAGGCCGCATCGATGCGGGTGCGGACGACGGCGAGGTTGGCCACGAGCTCCTCACGCCGGCTCATCGGTGGCCACCGAGGCGGATGAGGCCGGCGTGCCGGCCGGCACCGGCGCCGTCGCGTCGATAGGAGTACAGGTCGGGCGACTCACGGGTGCAGCGGCCGGCGTCGATGACCTCGACACCGGCGGCCACGAGCTGCGCGCGCACGCCCGCACCGATGTCGAGGGCAGGCGTGCCCCAGGACGTGGTCGCACGACTCGCGGGAACACGGGCCGCGACCTCTTCCTGCAGGTCGGCCGGGACCTCGTAGCAGGAGCCGCAGATGTGCGGCCCCACCCACGCGCTGACGTGTCCGGCACCCAGCTCACGCATGCGGGCAACCGTCGCAGGGACCACGCCCAGCGCCATGCCGAGCCGACCAGCGTGGGCGGCACCGATGACCCGGGCGTCCGGGTCCGCGAGCAGCACGGGGACGCAGTCGGCCGCGCGGACCATCAGGGTGACGCCCGGTGTGGCCGTGACGATGCCGTCCGCCTCCGGCGGACCGTCGTACGACGTCCGGTCGCCCTCGTCGGCGAGCACCACCGCGTTGCCATGCACCTGGTGCAGGTCGGCGAGGTCGTCACCGGGCGCGAAGTCGTCGAGCAGCAGGCGCAGGTTCTCCGACCGGGCGGACTCCGCGTCCTCGCCGTCCCGGGCGAGGTTCAGCTCGCCGTAGGGGGCAGCACTGACCCCGCCGACCCGGTCCGTGAAGGCCAGGTCAACGGGGCCTGTGGTGATGCGAAACGAATACATGGGTCCTTTTGATGGTCGAGCTCGTCGACCCCTACTTCAGGAAGTCGGGGACATCCAGGTCGTCACCGTCGTCGAACTGGATCGGCGCCTGCGGGGTGCGGGCACCGACCGGCTGCGGCTGCGGCTCGGGGGCCGACTCCCGCACCGGGGTCTCCTCGCGCCGGCTGGCGACCGCGCCTGCAGCGGCGCGGGTCTCGGCCTGCGTCGTCTGCGGGCGGGCCTCGCGCCGGGCGACCGAGTCCTGGCGCTTCGGCAGGCCACCGTCGAAGCCTGCGGCGATGACCGTCACGCGGACCTCGTCACCGAGGGCATCGTCGATGATCGTGCCGAAGATGATGTTGGCGTCGGCGTGCACCGCGTCGGCCACCATCGCGGCGGCCTCGTTGATCTCGAAGATGCCGAGGTCGGAGCCGCCGGCGATCGAGAGCAGGACGCCGTGGGCGCCGTCGATGGACGCCTCGAGCAGCGGGCTGCTGATCGCCATCTCGGCGGCGGCCAGCGCACGGTCCTCACCACGGGCCGAGCCGATGCCCATCAGCGCGGAGCCGGCGTTGCTCATGACGGCCTTGACGTCGGCGAAGTCGACGTTGATCAGACCGGGGGTCGTGATCAGGTCGGTGATGCCGGAGACGCCCTGGAGCAGGACCTGGTCGGCCTGCTTGAAGGCGTCGAGCATCGAGACGTTGCGGTCGGAGATCTGCAGCAGGCGGTCGTTGGGGATCACGATGAGGGTGTCGACCTCTTCGCGGAGCCGCTCGATGCCGTCGTCGGCGGACTTCTTGCGGCGCGCGCCCTCGAAGCTGAACGGACGGGTGACGACACCGATGGTCAGCGCTCCGAGCGAGCGGGCGATGCGAGCGACGACCGGAGCACCACCGGTGCCGGTGCCGCCGCCCTCGCCGGCGGTCACGAAGACCATGTCGGCGCCCTTGATGACCTCTTCGATCTCTTCCGCGTGGTCCTCTGCTGCCCTGCCGCCCACGTCGGGGTTGGCGCCGGCGCCGAGGCCGCGGGTGAGCTCGCGACCGATGTCGAGCTTGACGTCGGCGTCGCTCATCAGCAACGCCTGCGCGTCGGTGTT
Organism: Nocardioides sp. Root682; assembly: GCF_001427795.1. Classification (GTDB taxonomy): domain Bacteria; phylum Actinomycetota; class Actinomycetes; order Propionibacteriales; family Nocardioidaceae; genus Nocardioides. The sequence continues at coordinate 287,136 of NZ_LMHJ01000001.1, forward strand.
GATGGCGATGAACTCGACGCCCTTGAGGCCGACCTCGATCATCCGGTTGACGGCGTTCACGCCGCCGCCACCGATGCCGACGACCTTGATGATGGCCAGGTAGTTCTGTGCAGCTGCCACGGCGGCTTCACCTCTCCAGGTGTGTGATCGGAATCGACGGTGCGTTTCGGAAACTGTCACCCTCAGGTAGAGGGTTATAGTTATGTCAACCTCGTCGTGTCCATGACAGTAGGTACGCCACAGACCCTCGCGGCGCAGACACGCCGCACCTGCGCGGGATCATGCGAAAAGATCAGCGTGTGGTCGGTGAACCCGGCACCGAGACGTCGTAGGTCTGCGCCTTGCGGCTGAGCAGCTCCAGCAGGACGGCGGCCTTGTCCGCGGACTGGTCCGCGCTCCCCCACCGGACCAGGCGACCGTCGCGCAGGTGGAGCAGGATCTCGTCGACCGTGCGCACCTCGGCGAACTCGACCATCGCGGAGACCTCGGGATCGAGCGAGGCGACGACCGCCGCGCCTTCCTGGAGGGCGTCCTTGTTCGCGCCGGCGCCGACCTTCACGCGAGGCAGCCCCTTGCGGGCCCGGGCCGGTGCGGGGAAAGCCGTCCCGTCGGCATCGAGGGCCGCTTCGCGCTTGCCGAGGTCGAGCACGGCGATCGGGGTGCGCTCCACGATGTCGATGCGGATCTGGTGCGGCCACTTGCGGGAGACGTCGACGCTCTTGACCGTGGCCAGGGAACGCATCCGCTTCTCGATCGCCTCGAGGTCGACCTGGACCAGCGGTCCACCGGTCGGGACCTCGGCAGCGGCGAGCACCTGCTTCTCGGTGAGCAGGTCGTTGCCGATGACCTGGACACCGTCGGCCCGGAGCCACGAGGAGAAGTACAGCGCGTAGACGCCGAGACCGAGCAGGGCGACGAAGACGATGGCGGCGGCGATGTAGCGCCAGGTCAGCCACCGCCGGGAGCGCTGGCGGCGCGCGAAGGCCTTGCGGGCACGTGCCTGGGCGTCACCGCGGCGAAGGCGGGGTGCCGGTCCCCTGCCGGGCACCCCTCAGCTCCGTTCGACGAGGACGGCGAGGAGCTCGGGTGCGAGCGCTGTCACGTCTCCGGCGCCGAGCATGAGGACCAGGTCGCCCGGGCGGGCGATGTCGCTCAACGTCACCACCACCTGGTCGCGCTCGGACACGAAGCGGACCTGACCGGACGGCAGCGGCACCGCATCGGAGACCAGCGCGCCGGTGACCTGGGGATCGGGGTCCTCGCGGGCGACGTAGACGTCGAGGACGACGACCTCGTCGGCAGCGCCGAGCGCCTCGCCCATCTCCACACCGAAGATCCGCGTGCGCGAGACGAGGTGCGGCTGGAAGCAGACGACCAGGCGCTCGGTGTCTCCCACGAGGGAGCGAGCCGCCTCGAGGTCGCCGCGGATCTCGCTCGGGTGGTGCGCGTAGGAGTCGTAGACCCGCACGCCTGCAGCCTCGCCGATGAGCTCCATGCGCCGCTTGGCGCCGCGGTGGCGGGCCAGCCCTCGGATGAGGGCGGCCGGGTCGGCGCCCAGGTCGAGGCCCGCGGCCAGCGCCAGCAGGGCGTCCTGGGCGTAGTGCCGGCCGGGGACGGCGAGGGTGACGACACCGAGGTCGTCCTCACCCGCGCGCACCCGGAACGTCGCGCCGCCGTCGACGACCACGAAGTCACTGCCCTGGAGGTCGGCACCGTCCTCGAAGCCCGCGCTCGCGACTCCGCTCCACGAGTCGGCAAGAGCAGCAGAGCCGGGGTCGTCGGCGCTGACCACCGCCGTCGATGACGCGCCAGCGACGAACTGTGCGAACGCGGCGGCGTACGCCTCGGGCGTGCCCCAGTGGTCGAGGTGGTCGGCGTCGACGTTGGTGACCACGGCGACCTCGGGGGTGTAGACGAGGAAGGCTCCGTCGGACTCGTCGGCCTCCACGACCGCTACGTCGCCGGTGCCGAGACGAGCGTTCGTGCCGAGGGTCTCGACCTCCGCACCGATGACGAAGGTCGGATCGAGGCCGGCCTCCTGGAGCGCGACGGTGAGCATCGCAGTCGTGGTGGTCTTGCCGTGGGTGCCGGCGACGGCGACGACGCGCTTGCCGATCAGGACCGACTGCAGGCCCGCAGACCGCGGCCAGAGCCGCAGTCCCTGCGCCTGAGCGGCGACGATCTCGGGGTTGTCCTCGCGTGCGGCGGTGGTCGCGACGACGGTGTCGACGCCGTCGACCTGGGCAGCGGAGTGGCCGACGTGGACCGTGATGCCCTCGGACCTCAGGGCCTGTACGACGACCGAGTCGTTCGCGTCGCTGCCGCTGACCGTGATGCCCTGCTGGTGCATCAGGCGGGCGATGCCGGACAGTCCGGCGCCACCGATGCCGACGAAGTGGACCCGACCGAGCTGCTCGGCGGGCAGGATCTCGGCGGGGACGGGGATCTTCACCGGGCGGCCCCGGCGACGTCGCGGATGATGCGCGCCAGCTTCTCGTCGGCATCGCGCGGCACCAGGTCAGCGGCGGCCGCGCCCATCCGGACCAGTCGCTCGGCGTCGGCGACCAGCGCGAGCACCGTGTCGGCGACGTAGTCGGCGGTGAAGTCGGCGTCCTCGACCAGGAGGGCTCCCCCGGCCTCGACGACGGGACGGGCGTTGAGGGCCTGTTCGCCGTTGCCGATCGGCAGGGGCACGAAGATCGCGGGCACGCCGCTCGCGGACGCCTCGACCACGCTGGAGGCACCGGACCGGCAGACCATCAGGTCGGCAGCAGCCAGGGCGAGGTCCATCCGCTCCACGAACGGGAGGACGACGTAGGGCACCCCCGTGGCCACCGGGTCCTGCCACGAGGGATCGCTCGCGCCGTTCGGTCCGATCACGTGCAGCACCTGCACGCCGGCCGAACCGAGCGCCGCGGAGGCACCACTGATGGCCTGGTTGACGCGGCGCGCGCCCTGCGAGCCACCGGTGACGACCAGGGTCGGGCGATCGGCCTCGAGACCGAAGAACGCACGTGCCTCCGCGCGCAGAGCCGGGCGATCGAGGGTCGAGATCATCCGACGGATGGGTAGGCCGACGTACTCCCCCTTCTTCAGGGGGGTGCCGGGGAAGCTGACCGCGACCCGGGTGGCCAGCCGCGATCCGACCTTGTTCGCGATGCCGGGCAGGGCGTTCTGCTCGTGGACGACCAGCGGGATCTTGCGCCGGCGGGCGGCGACGTAGGCCGGCATGGAGACGTAGCCGCCGTAACCGACGATCACGTCCGGCTGGACCTCGTCGATGATCTCGAGAGCCGCCTTGACCGCCGCACGGAGACGCTTGGGCACCAGGAACAGGTCCTTGCCGGGCTTGCGCGGCAGCGGCACAGGGGGCACCAGGCGCAGCGTGTAGCCGGCGGCGGGGACCACCTTGTTCTCCAGGCCGCGAGGGGTGCCCAGGCAGGTGATCTCCACGTCAGGATCGAGGCGACGCAGGGCATCCGCCGTCGCGAGCAGGGGCGAGGTGTGACCCGCCGTTCCACCACCGGCCAACAGAACGCGCACGCGAGAAACCTACCCGCGCGCCGAGAGTCCGGCCGACCTGGCCCGACGACGCTGCGCGAGTGCGCGCGCCGCAGCAGGCTCGCGCCGGGCGAATCCGATGACCAGGCCCAGGGCACTCAGCGTGGGCAGCAGGCTCGAGCCGCCGTACGACACCAGCGGCAGCGGGATCCCGATGACCGGGAGCAGGGCCAGGACCATGCCGACGTTGATGATCATCTGGCCGAGCAGCCACACCACGATGCCGAAGGTGCAGTAGCGGACGAACGGGTCCTTGGTCTCGCGCGCGACGCGGAGGCCGGCGTAGGCGATGACGAGGAACAGGGTGATCACCAGGAGCGTGCCGACCAGGCCCAGCTCTTCTCCCAGTACGGCGAAGATGAAGTCGGTGTAGGCCTCGGGCAGCTGGCCCCACTTCTGCTGGCTGGCACCGATCCCCTCTCCGAAGATGCCGCCGCTGGCCATGGCGTACAGGCCGTGGGCGGGCTGCCAGCCGTTGCCGTGGAAGTCCTTGAACGGGTCCCAGAAGTTCAACAGGCGCTGGACCCGCTCGCCGTTGGTGGCCGCCAGCGCGAGAGCGAGTGAGCCGACGCCGAGGAGGGACACGACGAACAGCTTGTTGGGGGCACCGACGACCCACAGCATGCCGATCAGCAGCGCGAAGAACACCAGCGCCGTACCGAGGTCGTTCCCGAGCACCACGAGCGTCGTGGCCACCACCATGCCGGGAACCACCGGCACCAGCATCTGGTGCAGGCTCTTGAGCCGGCGTTCCTTGTTGGCATAGATGTGCGCCGCCCAGATCACCAGCGAGAGCTTGGCGAGCTCCGAGGGCTGGATCTGGACCGGCCCCAGCGCCAGCCAGTTGGTGTTGCCGTTGGCCTCGACGCCGAGCTTGGCCGTCAGCGCGAGCAGCAACAGCGAGATGGAGAACGCGGGATACGAGAGCCCACGCACCCACGTGGTCGACACCCGGGACGCGATGAACGCGCACGGGACGCCGATGGCCACCCACATCAGCTGCCGCTTGACCACCGCGTAGGAGTCGCCGGTCTCGCTGTAGGCCCGGACGCTGGAGGCGCTCAGCACCATGATCAGGCCGATGGTGAGCAGCAGGGCCGTCGCGCCCAGCAGCAGGTAGTACGTCGTCAGGGGGCGGTCGAGCGCATCCTTCAGCGCGCGCGCCCAGCTGGGTCGCCGGGTGACGACGGCTCGCGGACGACGCCGTACCAGCGACTGGAAGGACAGGCGCGGGCTCTCGGGGTTCGCGGTGGTGATGACGACCCCCTTCAGTCCCTTGCGATGAACTCCCTGACCGCCTCGGCGAACGCGTCGCCGCGGGCGGCGTAGTCGGTGAACTGGTCCATCGAGGCACATCCCGGCGCCAGCAGCACGGTGTCGCCCGACTGGGCCATACCGGCAGCCAGCGCAACGACGCGCCTCATCAGGTCGCCACTTGACTCACCAACTACCCCACCAGTTTCAGGGCTGTTGGCATCGATCACGGGCACATCGGGTGCGTGTCGCGAAAGCGCCTCCGCGATGACCTGCCGGTCCCGCCCGATCAGGACCACGCCGCGCAGCCGCTCACCGACTGATCGGACCAGGTCCTCGAAGCTCGCTCCCTTGGCCAGACCACCGGCCACCCAGACCACCGGCGCGAACGCGGCGAGAGAGGACGCGGCCGCATGCGGGTTGGTGGCCTTCGAGTCGTTGATCCACGTGAGGCCGTCGTGCTCGGCGACCACAGCGATCCGGTGTCCGTCGGGACGGAACGCCTTCAACCCGTCTCGTACGGCGGTCCGGCTGACCCCGTGGGCCAGGGCGAGCGCCGCGGCGGCGAGGGCATTGGCGATGTAGTGCGGAGCACTGGATGCGAGGTCATCGATGGTGCACAGCTCGGCGGCGCTGCTCGAACGCTCCTCGAGGAAGGCGCGGTCGACGAGGAACTCGTCGACAACACCGAGCATTCCGACGCTGGGCATGCCGAGCGTGAAGCCGATGGCGCGAGCGCCCTCGGTGACGTCGGCATCGCGCACGAGCTGCTCGGTCACGGGGTCACTGACGTTGTAGACGCACGCCCGCTGGACGCCGGTGTAGATCCGGCCCTTGTCCCGGGCGTAGCCGTCCATGCCACCCGTGCCGTCGTACCAGTCGAGGTGGTCCTCGGCGACGTTGAGCACGGCAGCGCTCTCGGCAGCCATCGTGTCGGTGGTGTGGAGCTGGAAGCTCGACAGCTCGACGGCGATGACGTCATAGGGCTCGGGGTCCATGACCGCTTCGGTCAGCGGGAGACCCACGTTGCCGGCGGCGACACTGCGCAGGCCAGCGGCGCGCAGGATGCTGTCGAGCATCTGCACGGTGGTCGTCTTGCCGTTGGTGCCGGTGACGCACAGCCAGGGAGCGGGAGCATCGGGATCCCGGAGTCGCCAGGCGAGCTCCACCTCGCCCCAGACCGGTACGCCGCGTTCACGGGCGGCCACGACGATCGGCGCGTCCGGGCGGAAGCCCGGCGACACGACGAGCACGTCGACCTCGCCGTCGGGCAGGGTCGCGGTCGCACCCTCGTGGATGTCGATGCGGGCGCCGAGCACCTCGAGCAGCTCGGCACGTTCGAGGAGAGCGGGCCGGGCCACCTCGGCCACGGCGTGCACGTCGGCACCGAGGTGGAGCAGGTTGTCGACCGCAGCCGCGCCGCTCGTCCCGAACCCGGCGACGACGACGCGGACTCCGTCCCAGGCGTCCTTGCGGCCCAGGGTGGACACGTCGCGGGTGCTCATGCCGTGGTGGTCACAGTCGTGAGACCCACTCGGCGTAGAAGATGCCGAGGCCGGTCGCGACGCACAGGCCGGTGATGATCCAGAACCGGATCACCACGGTGACCTGCTCCCAGCCGAGCATCTCGAAGTGGTGGTGGATGGGCGCCATCCGGAAGATCCGCTTGCCCTTGGTGAGCTTGAAGAAGCCGACCTGCATCATCACCGACGCCGTCTCGAGGACGAAGAGTCCACCGAGGACGACCAGCAGCAGCTCGGTGCGGGTCAGGATCGCGAACCCGGCGAGGGCGCTGCCGAGCGCCAGCGAGCCGGTGTCCCCCATGAAGATCTTGGCGGGCGAGGCGTTCCACCACAGGAAGCCGAAACAGGCCCCGGTGATGGCGGCCGCGATGATCGCGAGGTCGAGCGGATCTCGCACGTTGTAGCAGGAAGCGCTCGGCTCGTCCTGGCAGAACTGGTTGTTCTGCCAGATGTTCACGAGCGTGTAGGCGCCGAAGACCATCACGCAGGCGCCTGCTGCGAGGCCGTCCAGCCCGTCGGTGAGGTTGACGGCGTTGCTGAAGCCGGCAACCAGGAGCCAGATGAACAGCAGAGCCAGCACGGTCGGCAGGACGAACCAGTCGAGCTCGCGCAGGAAGGAGACCTTGTCGCTCGCCGGGCTCCGGCCGTTCTCGTCCTCGAGCCACGTCGACAGTGCAAGCCAGCCGAAGACCAGCGCGACAACGGTCTGCCCGGCCATCTTGGCCTTGCTGCGCAGGCCGAGACTGCGCTGCTTGGAGATCTTGATGAAGTCGTCGAGGAAGCCGACCAGGCCCATCCCGACGAAGAGGAAGAGGAGCAGCAAGGCCGATGCGCTGGGCGTCGTGAGCGTGATCAGCTTCGCTGCGAAGTAGCCGATGACCGCAGCAAGGATGATGACGACGCCGCCCATGGTGGGGGTGCCGCGCTTGGTGTGGTGACTGGTCGGGCCGTCGTCGCGGATCTCCTGCCCGTAGCCCCACTGCGTGAACCAGTGGATGGCCACACGCGTGCCGAGCAGTGAGATCAGCAACGAGATGCCGCCTCCGAGAAGGATCGCTCTCACTGCATGGTCCCCTTCAGGATGCTCGCTGCCACCAGCTCCAAGGCGGCGCCGCGCGACGCCTTGACGAGGACGACGTCCTCCGGTCCGGCATTCTGCCGCACCCATGCCACCGCGTCGTCCCGGCCCGCCGTGACGATCACCTCACCGACCGTGTTACCGGACTCCGACCGGGCACCCTCGGCCATGCCGCGGGCCGCCTCGGTGACCACGAGGAGTACGTCGACCCCGAGCTCCGCGGCAGCGCGGCCCACTGCTCGATGGCCGGCCTCGTGCTCCGCACCGAGCTCCTTCATCTCCCCCAGGATCGCGACGGTACGACGGCGCGAGCCGCCCTCGCCCCGGCCGATGGCGACCAGCGCCTCCAGCGCTGCCCGCATCGATTCGGGGTTGGCGTTGTAGGAGTCGTTGATCACGACGAGCCCGTCGGCACGCTCGGTGACCTCCATCCGCCACGGCGATGCCGCGGCTGCTGTGCCGAGCGCGACGGCCACGTCCGCAGGAGCGAAACCTGCGCCGATCGCCATCGCGGCCGCGGCCGCGGCGTTGAGCACCTGGTGCGCACCGGACTGCAACAACGTCACGGCATGCCACTGGTCGTCGTACCCGAGCTCGAAGGTGGGCCGGCCCAGCGCGTCGAGGGTCAGGTTGCGCCAGCTCACCGCACCGGCCGAGCCGAAGGACACGATGCGCGCGGAGGTCCGGGTCGCCATCGCAGCCACGAGCGGGTCGTCGGCGTTGAGGACGGCGACCCCGTCGTCCGGCAGGGCCGCGATGATCTCGCCCTTCGCCTGCGCGATGACGTCCTGGCCGCCGAACTCACCGACATGGGCGCTGCCGACGTTGAGGGCGGCCGCGATCCGGGGCGGCGCGATCTCGCACAGGTAAGAGATGTGGCCGACGCCGCGCGCGCCCATCTCCACGACGACATGACTGGTCGTGGTGCTCGCACGGAGCACGGTGAGCGGGACACCGAGCTCGTTGTTGTTGTTCGCCGTCGTGGCGACCACGGCCTCCGCGGACGTGAGTGCCCGCAGCACGGCAGCGAGGTAGTCCTTCGTGCCGGTCTTGCCCTGCGAGCCGGTGAGCGCGATCACGGTCGTGTCCAGGAGGTCGAGGACATGGCGTGCGAGCAGGCCCAGGGCGACGACCGGGTCGTCCACGACGACCGTCGGCGCGGTGGTCGGGCGGCTGCCCAGCACTGCGTGCGCACCCTCTGCGTAGGCGTGGCCGTCGGTCCGCTCCCCCACGATCGCGACGAAGAGTCCGTCGGGGACCGGTGAGCGGCTGTCGACGTACGCCGGACCGGCGACGACGACGTCGTCACCGTGCAGGGCGCCACCGACGACCCGAGCGACCTCGGACAGCTGGAGGGGAATCATCGTGGGCCGTCCAGGGCGGCGAGCACCTCGCGCGCCACCTGGCGGTCGTCGAACGGATGAACCACGCCGGCGACCTCCTGTCCGGTCTCGTGCCCCTTGCCGGCGATCAGCACGACGTCGCCGTCACCGGCTCCGGCCAGGGCGGACTCGATCGCGGCACGACGGTCACCGATCTCCACGATCTCGGCGTCGGAAGCCACTTCGCGGGCACCGGCGAGGACCTCGGCCCGGACCGCGGCAGGGTCCTCGGACCGCGGGTTGTCGTCGGTCACGATCACGACGTCGGCGAGCTCGGCAGCGATCGCTCCCATCACCGGGCGCTTCCCCCGGTCACGGTCCCCGCCCGCACCGATCACCACGACGAGGCGCCTGCGGGTGACCGGGCGCAGCGTACGAAGGACGGCGTCGACCGCGTCGGGCTTGTGGGCGTAGTCGACGACGACGGTGAGGTCGCGGTCGGTGTCGATCCGCTCCAGACGACCGGGAACCCCGCCAGAACGGGCAATTCCGTCCGCGACGTCCTGTGCGTCGAGTCCTGCTTCGGCTGCAGAGGCGATGGCGGCCAGGGAATTGGCGACGTTGAACTCCCCCGGCAGCGGTACGACGCCCGCGACCGTGATGCCGTCAGGCCCGTGCACGGTGAACCGCGACCCGTCGGCGCCGAGCACGACGTCGCTGACCGTCCAGTCGGCGGCAGCGGCCGCGGGGCCGACGCCGTAGGTGCGGACCGGGATCGGGGCCTCGCGGGCCAGCCGCTGCCCGTGCTCGTCGTCGATGCAGACCAGGCCACGCCGCGCGTGCTCCGGAGTGAACAGCAGTGCCTTGGCCGAGAAGTAGTCCTCGACGTCGACATGGAAGTCCAGGTGGTCGCGACCGAGGTTGGTGAACACCGCGACGTCGAAGCGGACGCCGTCGACCCGGCCCATCACCAGAGCGTGGCTGGACACCTCCATCGCACAGGCCGTCACTTCGAGCTCGCGCATCCGGGCGAAGAGCCCGTGCAGGTCCGGCGCCTCAGGGGTGGTGAGGGCGGTCTTGACCTCCTCACCCGCGATCCGGGTGCCGACCGTGCCCACCACCGCGCTGCGGATCCCGCTCGCGAGGAGGCCACCGTCGAGGAGTCGGGTGACCGTCGTCTTGCCCTGCGTGCCCGTGACGCCGATCGTGGTCAACGCCGCAGCGGGTTCGCCGTAGATCTGTGCGGCCACCGCGCCCAGCACCGCCCGCGGATCGTCCACGACGAGCAGCGGCAGGTCCCAGCCCGACGCCTCGGCCACACCGGACGGGTCGGTCAGCACGGCAGCGGCGCCCGCCGTCCATGCCTGCTCGGTGAACGAGGCACCGTGGGCGCGGCTGCCCGGCAGCGCGGCGTACAGGTCGCCCGGCTGGACGCGACGCGAGTCGAGGGTCATCCCGAGGAGGCTCACCCCTGGGAAGACAGGCGCCAGCCCGAGGGCCCGGGCGATGGCGTCGAGGGACGTCAGCGGCGGGTGGACGGGGCGGGTGGTCGGGTCGCTCACCACTCGACCGGAGTCTGGTTGGGCTTGGCCCCGGTCGGCGGGACGCCGTACCGACGAAGGGTGTAGCTCATCAGCTTCGAGAAGGCCGGACCGGCCACGCTGCCACCGCCACTGCCACTGCGCGGGCTGTGGACGACGACGTAGATCGTGAAGCGCGGGTCATCGGCAGGTGCGAAGCCGGCGAACGAGACCGAGGTGCTGCCGTCGTAGCGGCCCTCCTTGCCGACCCGCTGCGCGGTACCCGTCTTGCCGGCGACCCGGTAGCCGGGGACTGCCGCGCGCGGAGCCACACCGGCGTCGGGGTCGACCACCCGCTCCATCATCAGCATCGTCTCGCGGGCAGCGTCGGCGCTGACCACCCGGCGGGTGCCGGCGGCGTCGCTGCCGACCTTCGCGCCGTCGTCGGTCGTCGCCTCGCCCTGGATCAGGCTGGGGTCGATCCGCACTCCCCCGTTGGCGATCGTGTTGATCGCAGCCGCCATCTGGAGTGCGTTGACCGACAGGGACTGCCCGAACGCGATGCGGTCACCGACCTGCGACGTCCACGCGGCCCCCTTCGGGAGCAGGCCCTTGGTCTCGCCGCCGAGCCCGACGCGGGTCTGCTGGCCGAGCCCGAACTTCTCGAGGTAGGACCGCAGCTGGCCGCGCTTGAACTGGTCGGCGGCCAGCACCGTGCCGATGTTGGAGGACTTGGCGATGATGCCCGCCAGGGTCAGCTTGATCGTCCCGTGGTCCCAGTAGTCACCGATCGGCCGGTCCTGGCGGTTCAGCTGACCGGGCACCCGGAACTTCTGCTCCTTGAACGCCAGGCCGGCATCGACCAGCGAGCTGATCGTCAGCACCTTCTCGACCGAGCCGGGCTCGTAGACGTCAGTGAGGGCAGAGGACTTGTAGAGCTCGTCGGTGTACTCGTAGGGATCCGACGCGTCGTACGTCGGGTAGTCCGCCAGGGCGAGCACCTGACCGGTCCGGCTGTCCATGATGATCGCGATGCCGGACTCGGCGGCTGCCCTGACGACGGTCTGCTGGAGGACCCGTTGGGCGTAGAACTGCAGGTCGCGGTCGATCGTGGTGCGCACGTCCTTGCCGTCGACGGCCGGCGTCACCGTGTTGTCACCGAGCGGGATCTGGTTGCCGGCACCGACCTGGTAGCGCGCCTCGCCGTCCTTGCCCGAGAGGTAGCGGTCGAACGAGTCCTCGAGGCCGGCGAGCGCCTGCGCGGAGCCGTCGTTCTTCGGCGTGCCCAGGAAGCCGAGCACGTTGGCGGCGACCTCGTCGTTGGGATAGATCCGCAGCGGGTCGCGCTCGGTCATCAGTCCGGCGAACGGGCGACCCTTGTCGTCCTTGAACTTCTCGGCGACGTCCGACACGACCTTCTCGGCCTTGCTCGCCGGGACCTGCCGGGCGACGTACTGGAAGCGACTTCCCTTCGTGCGCAGTCGCTTCAACGTGTCGAAGTAGTCGACACCGAGCCGGTCGGACAGCAGCGTCGCCAGCTCCGGAGCGACCGCGGCGGTCACGGCCGGGTCGGCCACGATCATCCGGCCGTCGACGGTCTCGGCCAGCGCCTCACCGTTGCGGTCCAGGATCTCCCCGCGGGTCGCCGGCAGCGTGACGATCTGCGACCCCTCGGCGGCGGCCATCTGCGCGTAGTCCTGCGGGTCGATGCCCTGAAGCTGCACCAGGCGGGCGGCGAAGACGGACAGGACCATCGCGATCAGCAGGAAGCCGATCTGCATCCGCCGCTGGGGCGATCCGCGACGCACCGCACCGGTGGTGCGGGTCTGGCGGAGTGGATTGTGTCGGCTCAACGCTCTCGTCCTGGTCGCTGACGTTGTCTGGGTGCCCGGAGAGTGTCCAACCTAGGCGGAGCGATCAACGATTCCGGGCGGGCGCGCCGTCGGCGCGCACCTTGACCGTCTTCGCCTTGAGGGAGGCTGGCTTGCGCGGTCCCGGAGTGGCCAGCGGAATGCTGTCCTCCGCGGACGCAGGCGTCGGGTGGCCGCTGATCTTGCCGCTCCCGAGATGCAGGACGCCGGCAGGCGTCGAAGGGATCACCATGCCGAGCTTCTGGGCGGCCTGCGCCACCCGCTGGGGACCGCGCAGCTCCTGGATGTCCATCTCCAGCGCCTCCTGCTGCGCGCTGAGGTCGGTGGCCTGCTTCTCGAGCGCGGTCGCCCGGAACGACGCCTGCTGCATCGAGGTGTTGAACAGCAGCAGACCGATGACCCCCGCCAGCAGGATGATGCTCACGAACGTCACGAACGGCACCCGGGGTGCCGTCGTACGACGGCGCGGCACCACGGTGAGCCGGGCACGCTCCAGCGCAGCCTGGGCCAGCCGGGGCGCAGCGTGCGGCAGGCGGCTGCGGAGGGCGGATGCGGTGCTGCTCATGATGCGGCTCCCTTGCCGGACGAGGTGGAACGTGGACGAGTGCGCTCGATGGCGCGAAGTCGGACGGAGGCGGCGCGAGGGTTCTCCTCGATCTCCGCTTCGTTTGCCTGCTCCGCGCCCCGCGTGACCAGCCGGTACGACGGCTCGGACCCTTCGGGCAGGAACGGCAGGTCGTCGGGGACCGTCGAGCGGGTGACGTCCGCGAACGTCCGTTTCACCAGCCGGTCCTCGAGCGAGTGGTACGACTCGACGACCACCCGGCCACCGAGCCCGATCGCCTCGACGGCGGCCGGCATGGCCCGCTCGAGCACCCGGAGCTCGTCGTTGACCTCCATCCGCAGCGCCTGGAAGGTGCGCTTGGCGGGGTGGCCACCGGTGCGGCGTGCGGGCGCGGGGATGGCGGCGTAGAGCAGCTCCACGAGCCTGGCCGAGTTGGTGAACGGCTCGACCTCCCGCTCCCTCACGACGGCCGAGGCGATCCGCTTGGCCATCTTCTCCTCGCCGTACCTCTGGAGGATGCGGGTCAGGTCGCCGGCGCTGTAGGTGTTGAGGACGTCGGCCGCGGTCGGGCCGGTGGTGCCGTCCATCCGCATGTCGAGCGGTGCGTCGATCGAGTAGGCGAAGCCCCGTTCGGGCAGGTCGAGCTGCATCGACGAGACGCCGAGGTCGAAGAGCACGCCCGCGACCTCCCGCAGCCCGAGGTCGGCGATCACGTCGGGGATCTCGTCGTAGACGGCGTGCACCCCGGTGAAGCGGTCGCCGTACGACGCCAGCCGCTCGCGGCTCATCGCCAGCGCCTGGGGGTCGCGGTCGATGCCGACAACGCGAGCCTGGGGACACCGTTCCAGCACTGCTTCGCTGTGACCGCCGAGCCCGAGGGTGGCGTCGATCAGCACCGCGTCGGGGTGGTCGAGCGCGGGCGCGAGAAGGGCGACGACCCGGTCGAGGAGGACGGGGACGTGGCGCGGAGCGTTCATGTCGCGTCAGCGCCCTGCAACGTGGGTGGCGAGCAGGAGCAGGGAGCACGCGAGCGAGACCGCCAGGGAGAAGGCCATCAAGGCCAGTGCCTCCCGGGCCTGTTCCCTGACGCGCGGCGACACCGAACGCTCGCCGGACGCATCCGGTGCGTGCGTGCGAATGACGCTCATGGTTTCGACCCTTTGAGTACTGGTGCTGGAAATGAGGCGGATCCGCAGAGCCAGGTCCCTGCCCGCTCCCGTGCCGGCGTGTGTTCGGGTGCCGTCTGGTGCCGGGGAAGTGCCCCAGAAGGCCGGGTGTCCCCGTTGTCGCCGTGACCGCCTGGTACCGGGGAAGGTGTCCCAGGTGGGGGTCGACATCGGGGTGTCGGGAGCGGGAGCGGGCTGAGACCTCGTCCTGCGGATCCGCGATTGAGTTGTGAAGGCGCTGGTTCGCGCCGGTGCTGCTAGTCGTCGTCCTCGTCGAGGTCGGCGAACTCCTCCAGCGCTTCGAGCTGGAACTCGCGCCATGCAGTCGGGTTCCAGATCTCGAGCCGGTCCCGCACACCGATCACGACGACGTCGCGCTCGAGTCCGGCGTACTCACGCAGGAGGGCCGGAATGCCGATCCGTCCCTGCTTGTCAGGCGTGCTCTCGTCGCCACCGGCGAAGAGCACTCGGGCGTACCGGCGGGCGGCGCGGTTGGTCATCGGCCGGGCGGAGGCCCGCTCGGCTTCGTCGGCGAAGACATCGGTCGGCCAGACGACCAGGCACTTGTCCTGTCCCTGTGTGACCACGATGCCCTCCGCCAGTCGATCCCTGAACTTCGCCGGGAGGAACAGGCGGCCCTTGTCATCGAGCTTGGGGGTGTAGGTGCCCATGAAGAGCATCCGGCACCCCCAGCCAGTCAACGTGTGGTCTGTCCTCCACTTTGCCCCACAGTACTCCACTTTGCCCCACCGTCAACCACCATTCACCACGATTCGGCCACTGGGGTCGGCTCGAGGCCGCTGGCGTGCGCAAGGAACCGCAGGTCAGCGGCCTGTTCGGTGCGGTGGAGCGAAGTGGAGGAGAAGTGGAGGAGAAACCGCCCCGAACGGGAACGGAGTGGAGGAGGGCGTCTTCACCCAGTGGCGCCGTAGGGTGACTCCACCGATCCACAGCAGGCAGAGGGAGACGACGTGGAGTCCCAGATCAGCCCACCGATGACCGAGAGCGACGTGGAGTCCGTCGCTCGGGTCGCCGGCCGGATCCGCGCCAACGTCGAGAAGGTCATCGAGGGCAAGAGCGACGTGGTGACCGCGTCGATCATCGTGATGCTCGCCGAGGGCCACCTGCTGATCGAGGACGTGCCGGGCGTCGGGAAGACGATGCTGAGCAAGGCGCTGGCCCGCAGCATCGACTCGACGGTCCGACGGATCCAGTTCACCCCCGACCTGCTGCCCTCGGACATCACCGGCGTCTCGGTCTACAACCAGTCGACCCGGGCCTTCGAGTTCCGCCCGGGCGGGGTGTTCGCCAATGTCGTCATCGGTGACGAGATCAACCGGGCCTCACCCAAGACCCAGTCGGCACTGCTCGAGTGCATGGCCGAGCGCCAGGTGACCGTCGACAACGTCACCTACCAGCTCGAGTCGCCGTTCATGGTGATCGCGACCCAGAACCCGGTCGAGATGGAGGGCACCTACCCGCTCCCCGAGGCACAGCGCGACCGGTTCCTCGCCCGGGTCTCGGTCGGCTACCCCGTGCCCGCGGCGGAGATCGCGATGCTCGAGAGCCATGGCACCACCAACCCGCTCGACGACCTCGGTCCGGTGACCGACAGTGCCGAGATCCGTCGCCTCTGCGGCATCGTCGCCCGCGTCCACGTCTCGCCGGCCGTCCAGCGCTACGCCGTCGCCCTGACTGCGGCGACCCGCGAGAGCCCCGAGCTGCTGCTGGGCGCCTCCCCTCGCGCGACCTTGCACCTGGTTCGAGCAGCGAAGGCGCGCGCCGCGGTGCACCACCGCGACTACGTCCTTCCCGACGACGTGCGGTCACTCCTGCAGCCGGTGCTGGCCCACCGCCTGCTCCCGAGCGCCGAAGCAGCGGTCGGCGGCCGGGGCGCCGCATCGATCCTCGAGGCCATCGCTGCACAGGTTCCGGTGCCGGACTCCCCTGCCTGACATGGTCCGTCCCAGCCTGTCCTCCCTGACCCTGCGCGGACGTGCGTTCGTCGCGGCGGGCCTCACCGCCGTGGCCTGCGCCCTGGTGTTCGCACAGCCGGCACTGACCCAGGTGGGAGTACTGGTGCTGACCCTGCCGCTCATCGCGGCCCTGGTCGTGAGCCGGCGACGCCACGACCCGACCGTCACCCGTTCGGTGTGGCCCCGGCTGCTGCGGGCGGGAGAGTCCGCGCGGATCGATCTCACCATCGCCAGCGACCGCGGGCGATCCGACGGCGCCCTGCTGGTCGAGGACGCCCTTCCCTATGCCCTCGGCAACCGTCCGCGCTTCGTCCTTCAGGGACTGGGCCAGCGGTGGGAACGCACCGTGAGCTATCCGGTCCGCGCTGACCTGCGCGGCCAGTACGTCGTGGGACCCCTGAACGTCCGGATCACCGATCCGTTCGGGCTCGTCGAACGCCGCCGCTCCGTCGCCGGTACGGCGGAGCTGATCGTGACGCCGCGGGTGCTCCCCCTGCCGCCCATCCCCCTGACCGGAGGCTGGCAAGGAGCGGGCGAGCACCGGCCCCAGGCCTTCGCGTCGGGCTCGGCCGAGGACGTCAGCGTTCGGGAGTACCGCCGCGGCGACGACCTCCGGCGGGTCCACTGGCGCAGCTCGGCGCGCATCGGCGAGCTGATGGTGCGTCGCGAGGAGCAGCCGTGGGAGGCACACGCGACGGTCCTGATCGACAACCGCAACTACGCCCACCGCGGCCAGGGTCCGGCGTCCAGCTTCGAGGCAGCCGTCGTCGTTGCCGCCTCGCTGGTCGTCCACCTCGAGCAGCACGGATACGCCGTCCAGCTCGCCACCGCGGCCGGCACCGAGGCTTCCGGCGCCGAGGAAGCGCTGCGACAGCTCGCCGTCCTCACCACGACCACGCGGGGCACCCTGGACGTCGGGTGGTGCGGAGACCAGTCCCGCGGAGGTGTCGTTGCCGCCGTCTTCGGCGCGATGATCGGCGGTGACACGGCGTCCTTGCGCCGGATCCGTCACGACGCCGGGGTCGCGCTCGGCGTCGTACTCGATGTCGAGCAGTGGTCGGCGACCCGCGGCAGCGCGGGACCGGCTGCCGCGGCGTCCCTGCTGGGCGCGCTCGGCTGGCGGGCAGCCGGGATGGGGCCGCGCGATCGGCTCGATGCGGCCTGGCGCGACCTGGGACGAGCGCCCGCGCGGGGCGGAGCCGGACGATGAGCGGTCCGCGCCCCACCTTCTCCTCCGCCCTGATCATGGGGGTCGTGGCAGCAACCACCACCTGGGCAGCACTGACCGCCTGGAACGGCTTCCTCACCGAGCCCGGCTCCTACCTCCGCCGCCTGGCCGCCGTCGCCCTTCTCGTAGCCGTGCTGGGCGCTGTCCTGCGCTGGCGCAACACGCCGCGCTGGGCTGTCGCCCTCATCCAGGCCGTGGCAGCCGCAGCCCTGGTGACCTACCAGATCACCGGTTCCCTGCTGTTCGTCGGCCCGCCCGGCGCCGAGGTCGGAAGCTCCCTGCGCGCGGCCATGGACGCGGCGCGGACCTACGCCGCGCCGATCAGCGACCGGGTCGGGCCGGTGTGGCCGCTCCTGGTCGTGAGCGGCGCGGTGTTCATCGTTCTCGTCGACGTCGTCGCCTGCACCTACCGACGCGTCCCCGGTGCCGGACTGGCGTTGCTGGCGATCTACTCGGTGCCCAGCGGCCTGCTCGACGACGGCCCCGGTTGGGGCAGCTTCGCGATCGCCGCCGTCGGATTCCTCGTCCTGCTGCACTTCGACGCCCGCGACCAGCTGCAACGATGGGGCCGCGCGATCGGTCCCGAGGACAACACGATGTGGGGGCACGCCAACCCGGTCCGCGAGGCCGCCCGCGCCGGCGCCGGCCGGATCGGGATCACCGCGATGGCGCTGGCTCTCGTCGTACCTGCGTTCATGCCCGCCATCGGCGTCGACGTCTTCGACTTCGGGTCCGGCCAGGGCAGCGGTGACATCCGGATCCGCAAACCCATCGCCGACATGCGACGCGATCTCGAACGCGAGCAGGACGTGCCGCTCATCGACTTCGCGACCGATGACCCCAGTCCCGAGTACCTGCGCATCTCCGTGCTCAATCGCTTCACCGGCCAGGAGTGGAGCAGCGGGGACCGCGACGTCGCCCGGCAGGACACCGCGAGCGGCGCCCTGCCCGCACCGGAGGGTCTGGCCGGGTCGGTCCCGCGCCGCGAGTACGACTACCAGCTGCAGATCTCGGACCGGTTCGACTCCACCTGGCTGCCGACGCAGTTCCCTGCGGCGGCCGTGGACGCGGAGGGTGACTGGCGCTTCGACCCGGCGTCCATGGACTTCCTCGCCGCCGACGACGACCTCGACACGCGGGGCCTCTTCTACTCGATGACGTCCCTGGAGCCCGACTACGGCACCGACGGCAGGTACTTCGTCAACTCCCGCACCGGCGACGTGTCCGAGGAATCGCTGGAGCTCCCCGGCAGCGTGCCCGCCATCGTGAGCGACCTGGCCCGCAGCGTCACCGCCCCTGCCTCGAACGACTACGAGAGTGCCCTGCTCCTGCAGCGCTGGTTCCGCCGCGACGGCGGGTTCGTCTACGACGTGAGCCGCGCTCCGGACGGCACGGGGAACGGCACCTTCGAGGCCTTCCTCTCGACCCAGGGTCGCGTCGGGTACTGCGAGCAGTTCGCCTCTGCGATGGCGGTGATGGCCCGCACCCTCGGGATCCCAGCCCGGGTCGCCGTCGGCTTCCTCGAGCCGACCCCGATCGGCGACGGCCGCTGGCAGTACAGCAGCCATGACCTGCACGCCTGGCCGGAGCTGTACTTCTCGGGCGCCGGGTGGGTGCGCTTCGAGCCCACGCCGTCCGGGCGGGTGGAGAACGTGCCGGACTACAGCCGGGTCCCCGTGAACGGCATCGGCGAGGAACCGGTGCTCCCCTCGAACAGTGCGACCCAGAGCAGCGGCGGTACGGCGACCGTCGCACCAACCACGAAGCCCACCGACCCCACGGCCGAGGACGCCAACGCCGGGCAGGACCAGAACGACGGCCGCAGCGTTCTGCAGCGCGTGCTCATCGCCGCCGCCGCCCTGGCGCTGGTCCTGCTGGTCATCGCCGCGCTCCTGCTCGGCCCGCGGTCCGTGCGACGGCAGACGCGACGCAGCCGCCTGGACGGCGGGCCGGACGACGTCTGGTCCGAGCTTCGCGCGACCGCACGCGACCTCGGCGTGCCCTGGCCCGAAGGCCGCTCACCCCGCGAGGTCGGGACGGTCCTGGTCGACCATCTCGCCGACGCGAACGGACCGGTCGAGGAACGACCCCGCACGGGACCGGACGCTGCACCCGAGGCAGCCGAGGCCCTCGAACGCCTCGTCCTGCACGTCGAGCGCGCCCGCTATGGGCGACCGGGAGCGGTCGCCACCCTGGAGCGGTCGACGCTGAACGCCGACGCCGAAGCCGTCACGGCCGCGCTCGCTGCAGGGGTGACGCCGCGGGAGCGCCGACGGGCAGAGTGGCTGCCGCGCTCGGTCTGGAAGCGCAGGGTCTGAGCCGGCAGCGCGGCGAGCAAGCCGGCAGCGCGGCGAGAGGCGTCGCCGGCGAGCTTGCTCGCCCGTCTGACCGCCGAAGACGCGCTCGGCCCATCAAACTCAGAAGCCCCCACGTTCCTTCCTGCGACGCCAGCGGGCCTGGAGGGTGTCCATGAAGCCGGAGGACGACTTGCTCGAGCGACCCCTGCCGCTGCGGCCACCCCTGCCGCTGCGGCCACCGTGAACGACGCCGAAGCCGGAGGGGTGTGCGGAGACCTGGGCATCCGCGCCGCCGCGATGGCCACCGAGCGCCGTGAGGAGCACCGTGGCCGAGGCGAGCATGATCACGAAACCGGCCACACCGACCGGCCAGTAGCCACTGACGGCACCGGTCATCAGCACGGTGACACCGGCTGCGAAGACCACGCCGGCGAAGATGGCGCGCCGACGAGCTGCTTGCCGCAGTGAAGTGCCACGCAACGTCGAGGCGAACTTGGGGTCCTCCTCGCTGAGGGCGCGCTCCATCTGCTCCAGCAGTCGCAACTCCTCGTCTGAGAGTGGCACCGATTCCTCCGACACGTGCGGGGCGCAGATCCGCCCATTGGCTCTGTTGCAAGTGTAGGCGGGCATCCCCAGCCCGGGTAGGGCGTCCTGCGAAATAGTGCGTTCGTGGCTCAAAGAAGGCTCGCC
The DNA here is from genome assembly GCF_001427795.1 of Nocardioides sp. Root682. Classification (GTDB taxonomy): domain Bacteria; phylum Actinomycetota; class Actinomycetes; order Propionibacteriales; family Nocardioidaceae; genus Nocardioides. The sequence goes on from NZ_LMHJ01000001.1 coordinate 307,187, forward strand.
CGGCGAACGGCGCTTGCACCGAACCGGAGGGCCGCCCGGTCGACCGCCCGGTCGGCGTCGGTCCAGCCCGGATCGCGCTCGCCCAGCACCAGTTGCCGGGAGTCCCCCTCCTGGCGGGTCCTCAGGCCTTCGACGCGCACACCGACCAGTCGGACCGCCGGTCGCCGCGGAGCCAGTCCGTCGAGCAGGACGTCGAGCAGGGCCACGGCGACGGCGTAGACCTCCTGCGTGACGTCGGTGGGTTCGCGAAGGGTCCGCGAGCGGTTGACCGTGGTGAAGTCGCTGAAGCGGACCGTGATCGCGACCGTGCGGCCGCACTTGCCAGCGGCGCGTACCCGGGCGGCGACGCGACTGACCAGCCGGAGCAGCTCGCGGTGCAGCGAGCGGCGGTCGCGGATGTCGATGGCCAGGGTGTGCTGGGCACCCATGCTCCCCTCGGGCTCGCCCTCACCGAACCCGAAGACCCCTGCTCCGCCGGGGACCAGCTCGGTGCGGTCGGTGCCCCACACGAGCGTGTGCAGGTGGTGGCCGAGGTGGCCGCCCAGCATCCGTCGCAACTGGTCGACCGGGATGGCGGCCACGTCGCCCACCGTCTCGAGCCCCAACCGGTGCAGGCGCTGCCGGGTCGCCTCTCCGACGCCGTACAGCACACCCACGTCGAGCGGGTGCACCAGCGCGACGAACCGGTCCGGCGAGATCACCCGGACACCGTCGGGCTTGGCCTGGCGACTGGCGAGCTTGGCCACCGAGATCGTCGCGGCGATGCCGACGGAGCAGGTGATCTGGTGCTCGGAGTGGATCCGTGCCCGGATCAGCTCGGCAATGTCCTCCGGCGGGCCGAACAGGCGAACCGCACCCCGCACGTCGAGGAACGCCTCGTCGAGCGAGGTCACCTCGACGAGCGGGGTGACCGTGCGGAAGGTCTCCATGATGGCCCGCGAGACCGGCGTCAGCACCGAGAAGTCGGGCGGCATGGTGACGGCCTGGGGACACAGCCGGCGGGCCTCGGTGCCCGACATGCCCGACCGGATCCCGAAGCGCCGCGCGGGATAGTTCGCCGACAGGACGACACCGCGGTGGCCGCCTCCGACGACCACGGGGACATGGTGCAGCTCGGGGCGGTCGCGGATCATGACGGCCGCGTAGAACGCGTCCATGTCGACGTGCAGGATCGGACACACCGGCGGCGCGGTCATCGCTGCGTCTCGATACGCGGCCCGCTGGCGCTCGCCGCTACTCGACGACCTTGGGGTGCGAGTTCGTCAGGGGCGGCGCGCGAGCACGTGCAGCTGCGCAGCGAGGTGGAAGTACTCCGGGCGCTCAGCGACTGCGCGCTCCAGGTCGACGAGGGCCGCTGCGGCGCCGGGCTCGATGTCGACGAGGGCAGCCGGGACGAGATCGGTGAAGACCCGGACTCCGTGCATCGCGGTGCGGGTGAACCCGGCAGCATCGAGCAGGTTCTCGATCTCGGCCACCGTGAACCGGTGACCGGTGCGACCGTCGGCCGGATCCGCACCGTCGAGCAACGCCCGGGCCTGCGGGAAGTTGCCGGCCATCGCCCTCGCGAGAACAGCGGCGTGACGCTGGCCGACCACGAGGCTGACGAGTCCGCCGGGGCGCAGCACCTGTCCGATGTGGTCCAGGGCCAGCACCGGGTCGACGACCTCGAGGACACCGTGGCACAGCACCACGTCGGCACTGCCGGCACCGACGACGTCCACCAGGTCGGTGACGTCACCCTGCAGACCGGAAACCTCCAGGTCGGCCTCCTGGGACCGCCGGCCCAACGCCGCAAGGGCATCGGGGCTCGGGTCGACGACGCGCACTCGGTGGCCCGACTCGGCCAGGCGTACGGCGAAGCCGCCGGTGCCGCCACCGAGGTCGACCACGTCGCGTGGACCGTCGGCCAGGGCCGACTCGAGTGCGTCCCAGACGACGGCGGTCCGTACCGAACCACGCTGCTCGCGAGAAGCCATGCGGGAAACACTAGTGCGTCAGCCGACGGCCCGGACCACCAGTTGCTCGCCGACGGTCGCATGCGGGGTGAGGCCGAGCGATTGCTCGACCAGGGCGAGGAATCGATCGGCGTCGCGGACCAGGTCGTCGGCCTCACGGGGTGAGGCCGCCCGCGAGGATCCGGCTTCGGCGGCAGCGCGCTTGGTGGCCCCGGCTGCGAAGAACGTCGCCCACTCCCCCATCTCGGGCGCAACCTCGGCCAGCAGCACCCAGGCATTCTTCTGGTGCCGCATCCGCCCGGCGGCGGGGCGGGCCCGCGCGGACAGCAGCGCGGCAGCGGCCCGGAGCGCCGCGACATGGGCGCAGGCGTAGCGGGTGGCGACGTCGCTGGCCGTCACGGCCTCACTGAGCGACTGTGCCGCGCGAAGGAGGTAGTTGTGCGTCGTCGCCGGCAGGGTGTGCGGGCTGACCTGGGACGAGGGTGCGAATTGCTGGTCCACGGAGCGGTCTCCTTCGAACGGGATTCGAACACTTGTTCGAACAGGTCGAAGGTACACCCCCGCTCCGACACGACGTCAAGAGTCGATCGGAGCCGAGTCCTTCTGTGCTGCGTCCTGCGGTGCCGAGTCCTTCTGTGCTGCGTCCTGCGGTGCCGAGTCCTGCGGTGCCGAGTCCTGCGGTGCCGAGTCCTCCTGCAACGGCCCGCGGGCGGCGGCACGCACGAACTGGTGGCTCTGGGGATGCCAGATGAAGACGAGGGTCACCGCGCTGAGCACGGCCGCGGCGATCGCGGACCACTCCACCAGCACCGGCGGATCCGTGCGCACCGTCGCCACGGTGACCAGGAAGATGCTCACGACGATGCAGGCGAGCGAGTGGCGCGCCCAGTTGTTGCCGGTGCGGAACAGGGCGATCAGGGTGGCCGCGAGGACCGCCGTGACGCCGTACAGGACCAGGATGACCGGCACGAACTCGACGGGCTGGACGGTGCTGTCACCGACCTGCATCGGCGACCAGACGGCACCGAGGTCGTCACTCTTGACCACCACCATCACGCACACGAGCGCTCCGGCGACCACCAGCAACCACAACAACCAGCACGCGAGCTCGACTGCCGGTGGTCTCTTGGTCATCGTTCCTCCTGCATCAGCGGGCTGGCCATCTGCGCACCGGCCCGGTCGATAGGGTCTCCCCATGTCGGCCGACCACCCCTCGATCGCCCGGTTCCGAAAGGAGCACGAGCGTCTCAGCGGCAGCGGGGAAATTGTCATTCTGCCCGACTCCGTCCACACGGCCGCACTTGCGGCCGAAGCGCTCGGCTGTGAGGTCGGTGCCATCGCGAACAGTCTGCTCTTCGACGCCGACGGAACTCCCGTCCTGATCCTCACCTCAGGCGCGCACCGTGTCGACACCGCGCTCACCCGCGACCGGATCGGTGGCGCCGAGCTGCGGCGCGCCCAGCCGGACTTCGTCAGGCAGCACACCGGTCAGGTGATCGGAGGGGTCTCCCCCATCGCCCATCCGGCACCCATCGCGACGTACCTCGACTCATGGCTCCAGAAGTACGACGTCGTCTGGGCGGCGGCCGGTCACCCGGCCGCAGTGTTCTCGACGTCGTACGACGAGCTCCTGGCGCTGACCGGCGCCACCCCGATCGACGTCGACCAGGAGTAGGGACCGGACATGGCACGCATCGTCGTCATCGGAGGCGGACTCGGTGGCATGGCCACCGCCGCCCGGCTGTCCAAGCAGGGCCACGAGGTGGCGCTGCTCGAAGCCGCGGGACACCTCGGCGGCGCGCTCGCGCCCGTCCACCAGGACGGATACACCTGGGACGCCGGACCGACGTCGACACTGGTACCGGCCGCCCTGCGCGACCTGTTCCGCAAGACCGGCCGCCCGCTGGAGACCGAGCTCGGCTGCGAGCTGGAGCCGCTGGCCGTGCTGCGCGAGCACCGGTTCGCCGACCGGACGTCGGTCCAGCTGCCCGGCGGTTCGCGCGCCGGCCAGATGGCGGCGATGGACACCCTCGGCGAAGGTCTCGGCGAGAAGTGGGCGCAGCACGTCGACATCTACGGACCCGTGTGGGAGGTGCTGCGCAAGCACTACGTCGAGACGCCCTGGGATCCGCGCACCAAGGGAGCGGTGCCCAAGGACCTGGGTGAGCTGTTCGACATCCGCGAGACGCTCCACAAGCGGCTGCGCCATGACTTCCGCGACGAGCGGCTCGCGCTGATCGCCGGACACCTGGCCATCGCCGAGGGCCACGACCTGCGCAACACCCCGTCCTGGGTGGGTGTCACGTCGTACCTCGAGCAGACCTTCGGTGGCTGGCAGGTCCCCGGCGGCATGCGCCGCCTGCTCGAGCTGCTCGAAGCGCGCCTCACGCTGCGCGAGGTCACCGTCCGTACCAGCACCGAGGTCGTCGACCTGGTCATCAGGGAGGGTCGGGTGGTCGGCGTACGCACCGCCGACGGCGACGCGGACGCCGATCTGGTCGTCGTCGCGATCGACCCCCGCCGTCTGCCTGCGCTCGCGTCGTACGTCGAGCGCACCATGCCGGCCATCCCGCCCGTGGTGGCCCACCTGGGCCTGGAGGGCGACGTGCCCGACCTGCCGCACGAGGTCGTCTTCCATGCCGAGCCCCTGATCACGGTTCGTCCCGGCGGCGCAGCGCCCGAGGGCGGTGCAGCGTGGACGCTGCACGGCCGCGGCAAGATCGCCGAGGACATGGTCGATGCGCTCGTCCGTCACGGCATCGACATCCGGGACAACATCGTCACCCGCGTCGACCTGTCGCCGCGCGACCTCGTCGAGCAGTGGCGCGGATCCCCGCTCGGCGTGCTGTGGCAGGGCCGTGGCACGGTACGGAACCGGCTCGGCCCGACCACCCCTGTCCAGGGCGTGTACGTCGCCGGCGCCCACGGCGCGCCGGGGGCCGGCGTGCCGTTCGTGACCCAGTCCGCAGCGCTCGTGGCGGGGTTGATCGGCCCCGCCTGAGCCACCAGGTCCGTGCAGGCGTCAGACCGTGATCTGCAGGGCCTCGAAGATCTCGAGCGTCGCCTTCGACCTGTTGAGCGTGTAGAAGTGCAGGCCCGGCGCACCGCCGGCCAGCAGCTCGTCGCAGAGCTCGGCAGCGATCTTGATGCCTTCGGCGCGTACGGCGGCCGGATCGCCCTCGAAGGCGGCGATCCGCGCGACGATGTCGTCCGGCACGCTGGTCCCGATCAGCTCGCCCTGACGGCGGATCGCGCTGAGGTTCAGGATCGGCATGATGCCCGGAAGGATCGGGATGTCCGCGCCGCGAGCGCGCACGCGCTCGACGAGACCGAAGTAGTCCTCGGCACGGAAGAACATCTGGGTCACGGCGAACTCTGCGCCGGCCTCGGCCTTGGCGACCAGGACGTCGGCGTCCTGGTCGAGCGACGCGGCCGAGGGGTGGCCCTCGGGGAACGCGGCCACACCGACCCGGAAGTCACCGCGCGAGCGGGCCAGGTCGACGAGGTCCACGGCGTAGTTGAGGCCGCCCTCGGTCGGGGTCCAGTCGGCGCGCGGGCCCTCCTGCGGGTCGCCCCGCAGCGCCATCACGTGGCTGACTCCCTCGGCGACGTAGGAGTCGAGGATGCCCTCGAGCTCCTCGCGGGTGTGCCCGACGCAGGTCAGGTGGGCCATCGGGACGAGCTCGGTCTCGCGGGCGATCCGGCCGGTGATGGACACCGTCTTGTCGCGGGTCGCCCCGCCGGCGCCGTACGTCACGGAGACGAAGGTGGGACGGTAGGGCTCCAGGGCCCGGATCGCGTCCCACAGCTGCGCTTCGCCAGCGTCGTCCTTGGGGGGAAAGAACTCGAACGAGAAGGACCGTCCGCCATCGCGGAGGATCTCGCCGAGGGAGCGCCCAGCACCGGTAGTCATGGCCGGAAGTGTAGATGTGGCGGGCTCTCCGGGGGGCATTGTCTCGACATCCCGCGGCCTCACTAGGCTCGGTCGGGTGAGCGAGCAGGCGTGGGACCCGACGAGTTTTCGCACGACGGTCCAGGCCACGGTGGATGCCTTCCTCGCCGAACAGGAATCCCGCCTCGCCCCGCTGGGCACCGATGCCACCCGGCTGATGGCCGAGGCCAGGGCGCTCGTGTCCGGCGGCAAGCGGTTCCGTGCCGCGTTCTGCCACTGGGGTTTCGCCGCGATCGCCGGGGTCCCGGAGGGCGCCGAGGCCGAGGCCGTCGGCCGCGCCTCCGCCTCGCTGGAGCTGTTGCACGCGAGCGCCCTGGTCCACGACGACCTGATGGACGCCTCCGACACCCGCCGGGGACGTCCGGCCACGCACCGCGGCTTCGAGGCCGAGCACCGCGCTGACGGATGGCGCGGTGACGCCGAGCAGTACGGCGCCGCTGCGGCCATCCTGCTGGGTGACCTGCTGCTCTCCTGGGCCGACGAGCTGCTGCGCCGCTGCGGCCTCGACCGTGATCGCGTCAGTCCGGCACTGGACGTCTTTGACCTGTGCCGCTCCGAGGTGATCGCCGGCCAGTTCCTCGACGTGTCCGTCCAGGCGCGTGGCCGGGCCAGCGTCGAACAGGCAATGACGGTGCTGCGCTACAAGTCCGCGAAGTACTCCATCGAGCGACCGCTGCACGTCGGCGCCGCCCTTGCCGGGGCCGACGCCGCCACCCTCGACCTGCTGACGGCCTTCGGCCTGCCGCTCGGCGAGGCCTTCCAGCTCCGCGACGACCTGCTCGGCGTCTTCGGCGACCCGGCCACCACGGGAAAGCCGGCCGGCGACGACCTGGTCGAGGGCAAGCGGACCGTGCTGGTGGCCCTGGCCCTCGACGCCGCCGCCCCGGCCGATGCCGCGCGCCTGGACGCCGCACTCGGCACCGCACTGGCCGAGACCGAGGTCGCTGAACTGCGTGCCGTGATCGACAATTGCGGCGCGCGCGAGCAGGTCGAGGCGATGATCGAGGGCCTCACCACCCGGGCCGTCGAGGCGCTCGACGCCGGCCAGGCTGCCGGCGGTTGGGACGCCGACGCGTGCCTGGTGCTGCGGCAGCTGGCGGCCGCCGCGACCAGTCGCGCGTACTGACGGTCGACCGAGCGAGGGCCTGACCGACTGCGTCGTTTCGCTGACAATCAGCACCTGCTCACCGATCATGGGACCTTCGCGATGGGTGGAGGGCTGATGCGGTACAGATCTCGGGCTCTGTTGGCGGTTGGCCTGCTCGTGGGGTTCTACGTCCTGGCGGTGGCCGTCGTCGGCGCGCTGGCCACCGGAGCGGTCCTGCTGGCTCGATCCGGCCTCGACGCGAGCGCCACCGGTTCCGTCGTGGTCATCCTCTTCACCCTGGGCGTGACCGTTGCCCTCGGTCGTGCGCTCCTCCTCAGCCGAGGGACCGTCGGCCCTCCGCCGGGAATGGCCGTGTCCGAGACCGAGCAGCCAGCCCTGTGGCAGGAGGTCCGCACCCTCGCCGGCGAGATCCAGACGCGCGCCCCCGACGAGATCCGGCTCATCGCCGAAGTCAACGCAGCGGTCTCCGAGGACAACCGGTTCCTGGGCCTGGTCCCAGGCAGGCGCCGCATGTACGTCGGGATTCCCCTGCTGCTGGGCCTCAGTCCTCTGGAGATGCGGTCGATCCTCGCCCATGAGCTCGGCCACTACAGCGCACGGCACACGGCTCTGGGTCCGGTGACCTACCGCGGGATGATGGCCATCGGTCGAGTGGCACGCGAGCTCGGGCACACGTCGGTCCTCGGCCGGGCCGCAGGGCTCTACGGACGTCTCTACGTCGCGGTGTCGCACAGTGTCTCGCGGCGCCAGGAGCTCGAAGCGGACGCCTTCAGCGCACGCCTTGCCGGCCCCGAGGCCGCGGCCTCCGCCTTCCGGATGCTTCCGCCGCTCGACGTTGCGTGGGACCGATTCACGAGCGAGTACGCCGGACTCGGCGAGGACCTCGGCATGCGAGCACAGGGTCTGCTCGAGGGCTTCGCCGCCATGCTGGAGGACCCCGATGTCCTCATGCGTCTGGTCGGGGTCGCCGACGCAAAGCTCCCGGACACGGTCTCCATCTACGACACCCACCCACCGTTGGCCGAGCGCGTCGCGCGCTTCGACGCGCTCCCCGCCCAGACACCCCCCACGACGCCCGGCTCCTTCCTGGTCAGCGTGCCCGAGACCTTGGCTTCGTTCGAGGAGTCCCTGTTCGAGGGCTCCGATCTTCGGCCAGCCACTTGGTCCGAGGTCGCCGCGGCCAGCGGCGCCGCCCGAGCGCGCCGCAACCGCCACGTCCTCGGTGGGCTCGCCGGATCCGAGTCGACACTCGAGTCCTTCACCACCAGGATCAGCCACCGCGGCCCGGTCGGGCTGTTGCAGGGCTACCCGACCGAGGACGAGCGCGGAATCCTGACAGCGCTCCTCGGTGAAGCCATTGCTGACGTGCTGGTGCAGCGGGGCAGCGCCCACTTCGCGCTGGACTGGGCAGGCCCAGCAAAGCTGATCGACGCCGACGGCACCAGGATCGACCTGTCCGAGTCGCTGCGGCCGCTGGCGGAGTCCGGCGACGGCGGACCCCTGCGGGCTCATCTGCAGGAACTCGAGGTCGACATCGCCGAACCCCTTCCGATCGCCGAGGAGGAGGTGCCGCAGCGGCCCAGACCGCCGATTCTCGGCGCATTCAGCACGGTGTGGGCCTCGCCCTGGTCGGTGCTGCTCGTGACCCCCGACGGCATGCTCTTCGCGCCCCTCACCCGCCAGGAGCGCCTCACCCTGTACGTCCGCACCCTTGCCGGTCCGGGGTCGCTCACCAGAGGAAGCGAGCTCGTGCTCGAACGTGTCCTTGCCGCGCCGCTCGGTGAGCTGGACACCGACAGCCCCCTCTTCCACGCGTGGGACGCCATCGCGCGAGCCGAGGTGTCAGGGACGTCCGGAAAGGTCGTGCTCCACCTGACGAACGGTCAACGGCGCAGGCTCACGTTCAACAAGCTGTCCGCAACGGCCGGTGAACCGTGGGCCGTGGTGGCCCGCCATCTCGGAGAGCGCTGGATCGTGCGCTGACGCGTGGCTCACGCCAGCAGCGGTACGACGTCCTCGGGTCCGGGGCCGCGCAACAGGACCTCGAGCACGGGGTCGGAGCGATCCCTCTCGCCGAGCACCCGCGTCACCCGGGCGAAGTCGGCCGGCACGTTGCGTGCGAAGCCGGACCAGGCGTCCCACAGGAGCACGGTCGATCCGGGCAGGTCGCGCAGGCAGTCGTTGAGTGCGTCGAGGTTCACGCCGTAGTGAGAGGGGAACAGGAGTGCCTCGCCGATCGCGCGCAGCACCTCCGCGCGAGTCTCGAGGCCGGCGCCGTCGACGTACCCGAAGGTCCAACCGGCGTGCTCCGCTGCGTGCCGCACGTCCGCGACGTCGAGGCCTGACTCCCAGCGATGCACTGCAGGGAGGTGGCGTCCGGCCAGGACGGCTGCCAGTCCGCTCATGGGTGGGTCATCTCCGGATCCTCTCGAACGACTCGTAGTGGTCCTCGGTCCAGTAGAGCTCTCCCCCGTCGCCGGCGATGATCCGTCGGGCGCCGCGGTGCGAGAGTCCGGGCGTCTCGACGGTGTACTCCGCGTAATAGCCCCGTTGCCGGTCGGGGAGCACGCCCTCGAAGTTGCCGAAGGTCGAGCCGTCCTTCCCGGGATACGGGTACGGGCCACCGTCGTCGATCAGATCGAGGGTCTCGGCGGCTTCGGGCGGCAGCTCATCGACGGCGACGTAACGGAACCCGTCGCTGTCCTTGTCCGGCGTGACACCGCCCGGCGTGGGCCGGTCGGACGGCCGCGTGCTCGGCGACGGAGCCGCGTCCTTCGTCGTCGAGGTGAACACGTCCTCGCGGCCCCGCGCGGCGCTGTCGTCGTCGGCACCGCGGCTCTGGAGCCACCACACCGCCAGCAGCAGCGCGATCGTGGCGATCGTCGAGACGACCTGCCGGGTCCGCCGGCTCATCTGCGGCACTTGAGGGCCCCGTCAGAGCAGCAGGGCCTGGGCGCGGCGCTTGACCTCGGCGCCCCGGTTCTCCCGGAGCGCGTCGATCGGACGACCGGGCAGGTCCGCGTCCAGGAAGATCCACGCGATGCACTCGCGGTCGTCGAAGCCGTTGTCGTGCAGCACCGTCAGCAGCCCCGGAAGGCCCTTGACCGGCTCCCCGTCGACGATGAAGAGCGAGGGAATCCCCTGCTTCACCCCGGTGGTCGGCACGAGTGCGGGCACCGCCGCGGCCAGCTGGTGGTCGCGAACCATCGTGCGCGCCTTCGCAGGCGTCACACCGAGCAATTCGGCCGCCTCCTCCCACGTCAACCAGTCGGAGACGAGGGCGGCAAGGTCCTGATCGGCCAGTCGCGGTTCACTCATGCGCCCATCTTCCCCTACGGCGTGCCCGATCGGTGAGCGTGGCCTTGCGCCGTACGATGTCCCTCCCGGTCACCTTCCCCGGCCGGGCCAGCGGAACATGCACAGGAGGGTCGCTGTGCGAGACGATCAGCGTGCCCGCGGCGACGCCGCCGCGCGAGCCGGCGACCCCCGCCGCACCCGTGACCACCAGACCGGCCGGTTGCTCGACAACCGTTACCGGATCGGGTCGCGCATCGCGCGCGGGGGCATGGCCAGCGTCTACGAGGCCGTCGACACACGCCTGGACCGCACCGTCGCCGTCAAGATCATGCATCCCGGGCTGGGCGACGCGACGTCGCACGACGACGACTCGTTCGCGCGGCGCTTCGTCCGCGAGGCGAGGTCGGCTGCACGGCTCTCACACTCCAACGTGGTCGCGGTCTACGACCAGGGCCGCGACGAATCGGGCGACGGCACCATCTACCTGGTGATGGAGTACGTCCCCGGCCACACGCTGCGCGACACCATCACCAAGGAAGCGCCGATGTCGCCCGAGCGGGCGCTGTCGATCATCGACCCGGTGCTCTCGGCGCTCGCGGCTGCGCACCGGGCGGGCCTGATCCACCGCGACGTGAAGCCCGAGAACGTCCTGATCGCCGACGACGGCCGGATCAAGGTCGCGGACTTCGGTCTCGCCAAAGCCGTGAGCGCGGAGACCCAGCACACGGCGACCAACGGCGTGCTGATCGGAACGGTGTCCTACCTCGCTCCCGAGCTGGTCGTCGAGCAGCGTGCCGACGCCCGGGCCGATGTGTACGCCGTCGGCGTGATCCTGTTCGAGCTGCTCACCGGCACCAAGCCGCACACCGGCGAGACGCCGATCGCCGTGGCCTACCGCCACGTCCACCACGACGTGCCTGCTCCCTCGTCCGTCGTCCCCGGGCTCCCGGCGTACGTCGACGCGCTGGTCGCGCGCGCCACCACTCGCGACCCGAGCCTGCGTCCCGCCGATGCGACCGTGCTCCTGCACCACGTGCACCGCGTCAGCCACGCCCTGCACAGCGGGGTCCGCGACGACCCCGAGCTGGTCGACGACCTGCTCCCCAGCTCCCGGGTGCTCGAGCCGGACGACGGCCACGACGACACCCACGACACGACCCCCGAGCCGGTGAGCTCGCTGTGGGAGCGCACGCCCGACCTGGTCCCTGCGTCGCGCCCCCACACGGTCAACAGGGCGGACGACCGGGAGGCGACGACGGTCATACCGGCCCCATCCCGCTCGCTCCCCCCTCCCCGACCGCAGCAGCAGGCGCCCAGGGAGCGACGTGGCCGGCGGGGCGTCGTACTCACCCTGTTGGTGGCGCTGCTCGTCGCCGCCCTCGCCGCCGGCGGCTACTGGCTGGGCTGGGGTCGGTACACGTCGACACCGAGCGTGGTGAGCCTGGACCAAGCGGCCGCCACCGCCAAGCTGGACGAGGCCGGGCTCGAGGCCAAGGTCGACCAGGAGGTCTACTCCGAGAGTGTCGCTGCGGGGGTGGTGATCGCCACCGATCCCAAGCCCGGCGAACGGATCCTGCCCGGTGACACCGTCGAGCTGACCGTCTCCCGCGGCAAGGAACGTTACGACGTGCCCGACCTGCGTGGGATGACCGTCGAGGAGGCAGAGGCTGCCCTCGACGAGGTGAAGATGGTCCTCGGCCGGACCGAGCAGGCGTTCTCCGACACCGTGCCGAAGGGCCAGGTCATCGCGACCAAGCCGGCGTTCGGCACTGCGGCCGCGAAGACGCAACCGCCCAACACCACGGTGGACCTGGTCGTCAGCAAGGGCAGGACGCCGATCACCGTGCGTGACTGGACCGGACGCGACTACCAGGAGGTCGAGAAGGGCCTGGAGCGTCGCGGCCTGCAGGTCAAGGTCACCGACTCGGAGTTCAGCGACGACGTCCCGAAGGACGCGATCATCAGCCAGGACCCGAAGACCGGCGTCGTCTACAAGGGCGACACGATCGAGCTGGTGATCTCCAAGGGGCCCGAGCTCGTGGCTGTCCCGCCGGTTCGCTACATGTCCACCAAGGACGCCGTCGACAAGCTCAAGGACCTCGGTTTCAAGGTCAAGAAGGAACACGCATCGATCTACCTGAGCGGTCAGGTGGCCTGGGCCACTGATCCGGAGGCAGGCGAACGGGTGAAGAAGGGCAGCACGATCGTCCTCTATATCGTCTGAGCGTGACCCAGCCCGACGGCCGCCGCACCACCTTGTTGGCAACTCTCGCGCTGCTGGCGATGACCGCCTGTTGGGGTTCGACGTTCTTCCTGATCAAGGACCTGCTCGAGCGGGTTCCGACCGTGGACTTCCTGGCCGTCCGGTTCCTCATCGCCGGCGGGGCGATGCTGGTGGTCGCACCGCGTGCGGTCAGTCGGCTCTCCCCCGAGGTGCGCCGCCGCGCGCTGGTCCTCGGCAGCCTGTACGGCGTCGCGCAGATCCTGCAGACCGCGGGGCTGGCCCACACACCCGCCAGCGTGTCGGGTTTCATCACCGGCCTGTACGTCGTCGCGACCCCGCTCTTCGCCGCGGTGATCCTGCGCAGCCGGATCTCGGGCGGCACCTGGGCCGCCGTCGCGCTTGCCACGGTCGGCCTCGGCGTGCTCTCCCTCGAGGGCTTCTCCATCGGGTACGGCGAGGCGATCACGCTCGTGGCGGCGCTGCTCTACGCGGCCCACATCGTCGGCCTCGGCGCGTGGTCGAAGCCGGCCGACGCGTTGGGCATGTCCATCCTGCAGGTGCTGGTCATCGCGGCGATCTGCGCGGCGGCCGCTCTCGTGACGGGCGAGCGGGGCGTCGTACTGCCTGACCGCGGAGCGGACTGGGCCTCGGTCGTCTACATGGCGCTGGTCGCCGGCGCCGCTGCGCTGTTGGCCCAGACCTGGGCGCAGGCCCACCTGCCGCCAACGCGCAGCGCGATCATCATGAGCATGGAGCCGGTGTTCGCGGCGTTCTTCGCGGTGCTGCTCGGAGGCGAGTCGCTGACGGGGCGGATGGCGATCGGCGGCGCGATGGTGTTGACGGCGATGCTGGTCGTCGAATCGCTCCCCCGTCGCAAGATCGAGGCGGAAGTGCCCCACATCGCGGTCTGAGGCTGCGCACAATCTGGTCATGCGCCGGGGGTGGCGTTCCGCGCCGACCGGGCGCACCATGGAGTCCTGGGGGAACCCGCGAGGAGTCAATCCATGGCTGGTCACATCATTCATGTCCACGGCACGATCTCCGCTCCGCCGGAGCAGGTGTGGGACGTCATCACCGACGTCGCCCACGCGAACGACGTGCTGCGCAGCGTCAGCGAGACAGAGCTCCTGACCGAGGGCGAGTACGACGTCGGCACGTCGTGGCGCGAGCGCCGCACCCTCTTCGGCCATCACGGTCCGGAGGAGATGCAGGTCGTCGAGTCCCAGCCTCCGCTGCGGACCGTGGTCGAGGCCGAGGTCGGCAACGACATCATCCGGACGGCGTACCGGCTCACCCCGACCGGGCAGGACCGCGACCAGACCCGGCTGGCGATGACCACCACGGTGGAGATGAGCCACCGCTCCGTGATGTCGCGCGCGCTCTGGGCCGCGTTCGGCGGCTTCAGCTACGAGCGCACCCGCAAGGTGCTGGAGCACGACCTGGAGGACATCGAGGCCGAGGCCAGGCGACGCGCGATGGCAGGCTGAGAGCTGACTGTCCCCATCTGACCTGCCCTGAAGCGAGGCTCGCGGTAGCGTTGCCCCCGCGATGACCACCCCGACCTTTTGCACCGACTGCGGGCACGAACTCGGGATCGGCCGGTTCTGCACGAATTGCGGCAGGCCCGTCCCCGGCCGACACCCCGAGGCGACGCCCACCGTCAGCGCGCCCGCAGCCCCGCCGAGGTCAGCCCCCGTCGTCCCGCCGTCCGCCGACCAGGTCCCGCCCTCGGCCCGTTATCCGTTGTACGCCGACGCGCCGCCGACCGTGACCAGTCCGGCCACGCGACCCCAGCAGGCGCCCCCGACACCGCCGCCGCTCCTGCCGCCGGGTGCCGCGCCGGCACCGTCGTACCCCGCCGCCCAGCGCGCAGCTCGGCCCTGGCTGCCCTGGGTGATCGCACTGGTGGTGCTCGCCCTCGTGGCGGCCCTCGGCGCCTTCCTGCTCCTGGGTGGGGACGACGCCGAGCGTGCCGCCGACGACAGTCGCGACGACCGGTCCGAAGGTCCCGCCAGCCCGGGCGCATCCGACACCGGCACTCCCGAGCGGCCGGACAGCACCGGCACCGGCGCCCCTGTCGACGCCCCCGATCCGGAGGACGTCGTGGACCTCACGAGCGAGGTCACGGCCACGGTGCCGTCGATCGCACAGCCGAGCCGCGACCGCCAGGGCAAGGTCGTGAAGTTCGTGGCGTCGAACATGTGGGACGGCAAGGCGCGCACCGCATGGCGGATGGCCGGGGACGGCACGGGCGAGACGTTGACGTTCGACCTCGGCTCCGAGGTCGTGATCACCGACGTCGGCATGATCAACGGCTATGCCAAGGTCGACGGCCCCATCAACTGGTACCGCAGCAACCGTCGCGTGCGCGCCGTCCAGTGGGAGTTCGACGACGGCACCCGGATCACCCAGGAGTTCGGCGACGAGCGGACCATGCAGATGGCCGCCATCGGGCCGGTCACGACGAGCACGATCCGGGTCCATCTGTTGACCGTGACTGCGCCGGGCAAGACGGACGGCCGGGACTTCACCGCGATCAGCGAAGTCCGTTTCTTGGGCGCTACCTCGGACTGATCCCGGCGAGCAGTCCCGCGGCGCGCTCGGCGTCGGCCCGGGACACGTCGAGGTGCGTGACCAGACGGACCGTGCGCGCACCGACGGCGCCGACAAGGACGCCGGCGTCACGCGCCGCGGCCACGAAGGCCGGCGCATCGGCACGATCGAACGCGACGATGTTCGTGTCGACCGTTGCCGGATCGACCCCGCATGCCTCGGCCAGGAGGCGGGCGTTCTCGTGGTCGTCGGCCAGCCGATCGAGGTGGTGCTCGAGGGCGTGCAGGCCTGCCGCAGCGAGGATCCCGACCTGGCGCAGGCCTGCCCCGAGTCGCTTGCGGCGCACTCGCGCCCGGACCATCCGCTCACGGCTGCCCACCAGCAGCGACCCGACCGGGGCACCCAGGCCCTTGGACAGGCACACGGCCAGCACGTCGGCCACGGCGCCGTACTCCGCCAACGGCGTGCCGGTCGCCACGTGGGCGTTCCAGATCCGGGCGCCGTCGAGGTGCACGGCCACACCACGCTCATCGGCGAAGGCACGCAGTGCCTTGAGGTCCGCGAGCGGCACCACCGTGCCGCCAGCGAAGTTGTGGGTGTTCTCGACCGAGATCGCGGCCGTCTTGACGAAGAACGGGCCGAGGTCGGGCGCGAAGAGGTCGTCCAGAGCGGTCAGGTCGAGCTGGCCACGCGGGTGCGACCAGGTGCGCATCGTCAACCCGCTGACCGCGGCGTGGGCGCCGAGCTCGGCTCGGGCGATGTGGGCGCGCGCCTCGCAGAGCACCTCCTGGCCGGGCGCGACCACCAGCGAGACAGCCAGGACGTTGGCCAGCGAACCGGTCGGCGTGAACAGGGCGTCCTCGTGCCCGAACATCGCGGCCACGCGCTCCTCGAGGGCCCGGACCGTGGGGTCCTCGCCGTAGACGTCGTCGCCCACCTCGGCTGCGGCCATGGCGGCCCGCATCGCGTCGGTCGGACGCGTCACCGTGTCGGAGCGGAGGTCGATCACGCCTTGCGAAGCATTTCGGCCACGAGGAACGAGAGCTCCAGGGACTGCACCCTGTTCAGGCGGGGGTCGACGACCGACTCGTAGCGGTGGGCCAGGCCGAGCTCGTCCAGCTCCTCGCCGCCACCGATGATCTCGGTGACGTCATCGCCGGTGTTCTCGACCAGGATGCCGGCGGGGACGGTGTCGAGCGCGCGGTGCACGTCGAAGAATCCCTGCACCTCGTCGATGACATCCTCGAAGCGACGCGTCTTGTAGCCGTTCGACGCCTCGAACGTGTTGCCGTGCATGGCGTCACAGACCCACGCGACGTCGACACCCTCGGCGGTCACCTTCTCGACCAGCGCCGGGAGTCCGTCACGGATCTTGCCGGCACCGAAGCGGGTGATGAAGGTCAGCCGGCCCGGCTCGTTGGTCGGGTTCAGCTTGGCGGCGAGCGACAGTGCGTCGTCGGCCGTCGCGGACGGGCCGAGCTTGCAACCGATCGGGTTGCGGATGTGGCTGAAGTACTCGACGTGCGCGCCGTCGAGCTGGCGGGTCCGCTCGCCGATCCAGACCATGTGGCCCGAGACGTTGTACGGCGCCTCGGTGCGCGAGTCGATCCGGGTCATCGCGTGTTCGTACTCGAGCAGCAGCGCCTCGTGCGAGGAGTAGAAGTCGACCCGGTGGAACTCGTCGGGGTCGGCACCGATGGCCTGCATGAAGTTCAGGGCGCGGTCGATCTCGGCGGCCATCGCCTCGTAGTGCTGGCCGACCGGGCTGTTGCGGACGAACTCGGAGTTCCAGGTGTGCACCTGGCGGAGGTCGGCGTAACCACCGGTGGTGAACGCGCGCACGAGGTTCAGCGTCGAGGCGGACGAGTGGTAGACGTCCAGCAGACGCTGCGGGTCGTGACGTCGCGAGTCGGGGGTGAAGTCGAAGCCGTTGACCGCGTCGCCGCGGTACGCCGGCAGGGTCACCCCGTCGCGGGTCTCGGAGTCGGAGGAGCGCGGTTTGGCGTACTGCCCCGCGAGGCGACCCACCTTCACGACCGGCACGGACGCGGCGTAGGTCAGCACGACCGCCATCTGCAGGAGCACCCGCAGCTTGTTGCGGGTGTTGTCGGCCGTCGCGTCCACGAACGTCTCG
This sequence comes from Nocardioides sp. Root682, assembly GCF_001427795.1. Classification (GTDB taxonomy): domain Bacteria; phylum Actinomycetota; class Actinomycetes; order Propionibacteriales; family Nocardioidaceae; genus Nocardioides. Next base: position 324,410 of record NZ_LMHJ01000001.1, read on the forward strand.
GCGCAGTCACCGCCCCAGAGCAGGAAGGCCTCGCCGCGGCTCGCGGCCGCGACCTTGGACTTCAGCTCGTCGCACTCGCCCGCAAAGACCAGCGGAGGAAGCGTGCGCAGTCGGGTGACGGCCGCGGCCAGGGCCGCGGGGTCGTCGTACGACGGCTGCTGCTTCGCGCCGATGGCGTGCAACTGCTCGAGGGACGGGAGATTGCTCACTCCCCAAGGGTACGGCGCACCGAGCCGGTTGCGTCAGCGCGGGTCATCCGTTGGATCGATGTCCATGTGTTCGATGTCGGCGAACTGGCCACCCTCGGGCTCGTAGAAGATCCGGGTCACCCCCCACAGCACGATCCCGAGCAGCAGCATGAAGCCGGCGATGACGTACTGGATGCGGTCGGGAGCCAGCCGCGCCCAGGGGCCGAGGAGGTACAGGCAGAACGCGGCGCCGAGGACGGGCACCACTGTCGGCGCCTTGAAGTGGCCACTGTCCGGTTCGCGGCGCAGCACCAGGCAGGAGATGTTGACGATCGAGAAGACCGCGAGCAGGAGCAGGCCGGTCGTGCCGGACAGCGCGCTCACCACGGACACCTGGGTGCCCTCGTCGGCGTCGCCGAGCTTGGCATCACGCAGCCTGACCACCGCGACGATCAGGCCCATGGCCAGCAGGGTGGTGAACGCGATCGCGGCGTACGGCGTGCGCCGGCCCGGGAGCACCTTGCCGAGCACCGGCGGCAGCACCTTCTGCTGGGACATCCCGTAGAGCAACCGGCTGGCCATGAGCATGTTGATCAGCGCCGTGTTGGCGACCGCGAACACCGTCATGAACGGGAAGAAGTCGTCGATCGGGATGTCCGGAGCCCCCAGCTTGACGACGTCGATGAGGATGCCGGCGTCCTCGTTGGTCGGTGTGCCGATGCTTCCGGGCGGGATCACGATGATCACCGAGATGGCGACCAGCATGTAGATCACCACGGCGATGCCGAGGCCGGTGAGCATCATCCTCGGGAAGATCCGCTCCGGCTCCTTGGTCTCCTCGACCATGTTCACCGAGTCCTCGAAGCCGACCATCGAGAAGAACGCGATGGCCGTGGCGATGGTGACCGCCATGAAGATGCCCTTGTCCGAGGGGCTCTCGAAGACGGTGATCCGGTCGAAGTCGCCGTCCCCCTTGACCATCACCGAGAAGCCGATGCCGATCACGATCGCCAGCGCGGCCATCTCGATCAACGTCAGGATCACGTTGAACTTCACGCTCTCACCGACGCCACGAAGGTTGATCAGCGCCAGCAGGCCCATGAAGCACAGGGCGACGAACAGCGCCCAGCCCGGCGTGGTCGGGACGTCCGACCAGATCTCGTTCAGGCCGAGGAGCAGGTTGTTGGCCAGCAGGTTCGCCGACGTCGACGCGCTGGTGATGCCGGAGCAGATCACGGTGAACGCCACGAGGAACGTGATGAAGTGGATGCCGAACGCCTTGTGCGTGTACAGCGCAGCACCTGCCGCCTGGGGGTACTTCGTGACCAGCTCGAGGTAGGAGAAGGCCGTCAGCGTGGCAACAGCGAAGGCCACCAGGAACGGCAGCCACGCGATGCCGCCGACCTGTCCCGCAAGCCGGCCGGTGACGGCGTAGACGCCGGCGCCGAGGATGTCACCGACGATGAAGAGCAGCAGGAGCCCGGGGCCGAGGACCCGCTTCAGCTCCGGCTGGCCCTGTTGGTCCGGCACGCTGGTCGTCGTGGTGTCTGTGGTCATCGGGCTCCCCGTCCTGCCGAGTCAGAAGGTCTGCGTCCCCCGCAGGTCACCCTCGCGCACGGCGCCGCGAAAGTGAAGCACCGGACGCCTACCGCGACACGGCCGTGTCTCCGCGCACCATGACGGCCAGGGGTGAACCGAGGCTCCGTGGCGCGGCGGTCAGGTCCCCGGCCACGACGAGCAGGTCGGCTGCGAGGCCCGGACGGAGCCGACCGGTGACCGTGTGCAGGCCGCAGGCATCAGCGGCACCGGCCGTCCCGGCAGCCAGCGCCTCTGCGAGCGTCCACCCGGCAGCGACCAGGTCCAGCACCGCCAGCCAGGCATTGCCGTGTGCCTTGAGCGGCATCGCGCCCGCGTCGACACCCGGCACGACCCGGACACCGTGCTCGCGCATGCGGCCCACGTCGACGAGCCGTTGGGCGAAGAAGCCGAGCATGTCCATGCCGAGCCGTTCCATGATCGCTGCCACCTGCGGCGGGGGCGGGGGCATGCTCGCGACGAGCGCCATGTCGTTGCCCATCGTCGGATCGACCACGACACCGGCCGCTGCCGTGCGCTCCAGCAGGTCGTCGCTCAGCAGGGCGCCGTCCTCGGTGACTCCTGTGAAGTGCTCGATGCCATCGACGCCAGCGGCGAGCGCTGCCTCGATCGCGGTCACCGAATGGGCATGCGCGAGGACCGGGAGGCCATGGTCGTGCGCGGTCTCGACGACCGCGCGGATGGCCGTGGCGGCGTACTGCGCGCCGACCATGTCGGTGCCGGGTGTGAGGAAGCCACCGCCGGCCATCACCTTGACGGCATCGGCGCCACGCTCGTGCCGCTCGATGACCGCGGCCCTCAGCTCGTCCTCCGTCGCAGCGACGCCACCGAGGAAGTGGCAGTGCCCATGCGGCGTGGTCACGGGCGGTCCCGAGGCAACGATGCGCGGCAGCCCGGCAGCACCCCGGTCCCGTGCCGCCAGGGTGCGGTAGCCCCGGTCGCCGAGGTCGCGGACCGTGGTCACGCCCGCCGCCACCTGTGCGGCCAGCGACTGGTCAATTGCCTCATCGATGGCGTCCTCGTCGAGCTCGCCCACGCGCTCGAGAGCACCCATCGAGCCGTCGGAGACGAGGTGGACGTGAGCGTCGATGAGGCCCGGCACCAGGGTGCCGTCGTACGACGTCACGGGGCAGTCGGACGGCACGGCGAAGTCCGCCGGCTCCACGCCGACGATCCGGTCGCCCTCGACCAGCACCGTCGCCCCACCCGGAAGGAACCTGTCGCCGTCGAACGCGCGGGGAGCACGCCACGCCTGCACGACTCGAGTGTGGACCCGGGACCGGCGTCCTGTCACGGGTCGGCGCGACACCTGTCAGCCGAAGAAGACCTGCGCCTCGGCGTACTCCTCGGGACTGACGACCTTGAGCGCACCCGTGCCCTCGATGAGCGGCACCCGCACGATGTTCGTGCCACGAAGGGCCACCATGACGCCGTACTCACCATCGGCGACGGCACCGATCGCCTGCAGTCCGAACCGCGTCGCCAGCCACCGGTCGAACGCCGAGGGCGTCCCACCCCGCTGGATGTGCCCGAGTACGACGGCGCGGGCCTCTTTTCCGGTGCGGTGCTCGATCTCGCTGGCGAGCCGGTCGCCGATCCCACCGAGCCGGACGTGGCCGAACGCGTCCTTCTCCCCGCTGGCCAGCGTCATTCCGCTGCCGTCTGCGGGGAGAGCGCCCTCGGACACGACGATGATCGGCGCGTACTCGCTCTTGAAGCGGGTCATCACGTGGGCACAGACGGCGTCGATGTCGAAGGCGATCTCGGGAATCAGGACCGCACTGGCGCCACCGGCGATCCCGGCGTGCAGTGCTATCCAGCCGGCGTGCCGGCCCATCACCTCGACGACGAGGACGCGGTGGTGCGACTCGGCGGTGGTGTGCAGCCGGTCGATCGCCTCGGTCGCGATGTTGACTGCCGTGTCGAAGCCGAAGGTGAAGTCGGTCCCGGAGAGGTCGTTGTCGATGGTCTTCGGGACGCCGACGACGTTGACCCCGAGCTCGGCCAGCTTCGTGGCCACGCCGAGGGTGTCCTCCCCACCGATCGCGACCAGGGCCTCGACCCCGGCGGCCGCCAGGTTGTCGGTGATCCGCTCGACCCCGCCCTCGACGGCGAAGGGGTTGGTCCGCGAGGACCCGAGGATCGTGCCGCCGCGGGGCAGGATGCCGCGGCACTGCTCGATGCCGAGCGGCATCGTGATCCCTTCGAGGGGGCCACGCCAGCCGTCTCGGAACCCGACGAAGTCGAAGCCATGTTCATTGACGCCCTTGCGGACGACCGCGCGGATGACCGCGTTGAGTCCAGGACAGTCGCCGCCACCGGTGAGCACTCCAACGCGCATGGTCCGACCCTACGTGGCAAGTGGGCCCTACGGTTGTCCCATGACGTTCTCGATCGTGGCCAGGTCCGCTGACGGTGACACGTGGGGCGTGGCCGTCGCCTCGAAGTTCCTGGCCGTCGGCTCGGCCGTTCCCGCCGCCGTCGCCGGTGTCGGCGCAGTGGCGACCCAGGCCGACGCCAACGTCGCCTACAAGGGTCTGGCCCTCTCCCACCTCGACGAGGGTGCGACCGCCTCGGTCGCACTGCAGCGCCTGATCGAGGAGGACGAGGGCCGCGCGCAGCGCCAGGTCGGCATCGTCGACCTCGACGGTGGCGCGGCCTCCCACACGGGCGCCGAGTGCATCCCGTGGGCCGGCAGCCGCACCGGCGAGGGCTGGGCCATCCAGGGCAACTGCCTGGCCGGTGTCGAGGTCGTCGACGCCATGGAGCAGGCCTGGCTGGAGAGCGACGCCGCGACGGCGCTGCAGGACCGGCTCCTCGCCGCGCTGGCTGCCGGCGATGCCGCCGGTGGCGACCGCCGTGGGCGCCAGTCGGCCGCGATGCTCGTCGTCCGCGACGGGGCCGGGTACGCCGGCCTGGACGATGTCGCCGTCGACCTGCGGGTCGACGACCACGAAACCCCGATCGACGAACTGGCGCGCCTCCTGGACCTGCACGAGCTGTACCTCACGGCGTCGACCGAGGACGAGAAGGTCGTCGTCGACGACGCGCTGCGAGCCGAGCTGGAGACGTTTGCCGCGGCCGCCGGCCACCGCGACTTCCTGGCCTGGGTCGGCACCGAGAACTACGAGATGCGCGTTGCGCCCGACCTCTCCTGGATCGACGAGCGGGTCCTGGCAGTGGTGCGCGGCGACTCCTGAGGCCGCTCAGCGGGCTGCGCGGTCGACGGCCTTCTGCGCGGCATCGCGCTCAGCCGTTGCCGTCCTGAGGTCGGCTGCCGCTGCATCGCGGAGCTCCTCGGCCTCACCCGTCTCCTCCTCGACGCCGTCGGACTCCTCCTCGAGGTCGGCGAGCCGGCGCCGCAGCTCGTCGATCTCGGCCTGGAGCTGCAACGACCTGGCCGCGAGACGGGCGACCTCGGCCAGTGCCTCCTCGTGGGTGGCGCTCGCATCGTCGTACTCCTCGACCGCGACAGCGAGTCGTTCCTCGGCGGCCGCGAGAGCCTTGGCTGCGCGGTCCGGATCGGGTACGACGTGCAGGTCGGGCGGGCCGGGCACGACCGCCTCACGAGCGCTCGCGTGGAAGCCGAGGGCCTCCGGTACGGCGATCGCGCCGGCCAGGTCGGCAGGGTCCATCGGCTCGACGCCCGTGGTGTGCAGCGGCGTGACGAGAAGTCCGCTCCGCACGGCGCGTCCGCAGGACTCGTCCACCATCGCTGCGGTGAGGGTGGCCTCGACCTGCTCGGCCACGGCCTCCGTGACCCGGAAACCCTCGTCCCCGGCGAGTCGTCGCGCCTGGGTGGTGACGGCCGCGGTGACCTGGCGACGTTGCCTGGTGAGCGCGCGCAGCTCCCCTGCCGACATCGCCTTCTGCGCCTCACGCAGCGCGGCGCCGACGCTGAGCACCTGGTCGACCTGTGCAGCTTCTCTGCGGACGAGCAGGTTGACGACCCAGGCCGCGGTGGCCGGCTTGCGCAGCGCCTTCACCCGGGCGGCCATCGGCGTGCCCTTGAGCGCCTTGACCCGGGCATCACGAGCAGGGGTGAACTCGGCGAGCGGAAGGGCGTAGAGCTCGTCGGCGATCTCCAGCAGCTCGTCAGTCATCGAGCCCCTGCTCGATCACGTAGCGGGTCAGCTCGACGCGGTTGTGCATCTGCAGCTTGCGCAGGGTGTTCTGCACGTGGTTCTGCACGGTGCGGTGCGAGAGCACGAGCCGTTCGGCGATCTGCTTGTAGGACATCCCCTTCGCGACCATCTTGAGGATCTCGGTCTCGCGATCGGTCAGCTGCTCACCGGGAGGCGTGCTCGGCGCGTTCATCCGCCGGAACTCGCCGAGCACCAGCGCGGCCAGACCAGGCGTGAAGACGCTGTCCCCAGCAGCAACCCGACGGACGGCCGCAACCAGCTCCGCGCCGGACGCCGACTTCACGAGGTAGCCGGTCGCGCCCGCCTTCACCGCCGCCAGCACGTCGTCCTGCTCGCCGGACGCCGAGAGGATCAGCACCCGTGACGACGGATCGGTGGCCAGCACGCTGGCCGTCACCTCGACGCCGCTCGGCTCCGGGATCTGCAGGTCGAGCACGACGACCTGGGGTCTCGTGGCCTGGAAACGGTTGATCGCCTCGGTGCCGGTGGCGGCCGTGGCGACAACAGCGAACCCGGCGGCAGTCAGGTCGCGCTCGACCGCATCGCGCCACATCGGGTGGTCGTCCACGACCATCACCCGGATCTGATCGGACATGGCTCGACCCTAGACGGAGAGCCGGCGAGGTTGCGCAGCAACCGTCCGGCGGCGTTGGTCGAGGAGGTTGCGCCGCAACCGTCTCGAGACCCGTCATGCTCGGTGGAAGCGGCCTCGCCGGTGCAGCAGCGCGTCGTCGGATCCGCTCTCGTCGATCGTGACCTGCTCGATGGCGACCTCCACCTCGACCGACCAGCCCACCTCACGCTCACCGACGTACCGCACGTCGGCCCAGGTGCCTGCCGAGGCGAGCCGCGGACCGTGGTCGGTGTCGACGAACTCGGCCTGCCGGAAGGGGCCACCCGGCGCCGGTGCGGTGCCGGCGAAGGCCTCGGCGAGGTCGCGGTCCGCCCAGGAGAGCAGCTGCACGACGGCGAGGCCGTCGTCACGCAGGACGTCGACCAGGTCGGTGTCGGGGTCCAGGAGCGCGAGGACCGAAGGCGACGGCCCGAGCGCGACCATCAGCGACGACACGGTCAGGCCCGCCCGCTCTGCACCCTGCCCGGCCGTCCACAGCGTGACGGCGCCGCCGACGCGGCCACGGAAGCGACGCGCCGGATCGGGATCGGCGTCGGCGAACGGGTGGGTGGAGTGGATCGTCATCGGTCTCCTCGTGAGGAGGTGACGCGAGGTACGGCGAACGTCCACTCCGTGCCGTGGGCCCCGGTGTCGAGCGTAGCAGTCCCGCCGAGGTCGCGGATCCGGCCCCGGATCGACTCGAGCACGCCGAGGCGACCCTGCCGCTCGGCCTCCTCGAGGCGCCCGGCGGGAATCCCCGCACCCTCGTCGCGGACGGTGACCTCGACGTGATCGCCCAGGTCCTCGAGCAGGATCCAGGCCGGTGCGTCCTCGCCGACATGGCGACTGATGTTGTCGAGGCAGGCGCGGACGACGGCCGTGATCTCGGCGACCGCAGGTGCCGCCATCCCGACCGCACCCGCGGGCAGCGCGACCTCCGTGCGGGGGCGGGCGCCGAGGACGCCCAGTGCGGCTGCCAGGTCGGCGCTCCCTCCTGCCGTGCGTGTCGGCGTCACGGCGTCCTGGGACCGGATCAGGGTGCGCAGCGCCCGTTCCTGGGCGCCGGCCAACCTGCCCAGCTCGGCCGCCTCCCCGCCGAGCTCGCCACCACGCCGCTGGACGAGCGCGAGCACCTGCAGCACCCCGTCGTGGACCACTCGTGCGAGGCGGGCCCGCTCAGCGGCGGCAGCGGCCTCGCTCTGTGCCCGGTCCCGATCAGCGGCCATGGCCGTGAGTGACTCGCAGACGAAGCCCACCATGGAGCCGCAGAGGAGCAACAGGAAGACGTTTCCCCAGTCCTGCTGGCTGATGTGCGACCGGCTCAGGAGGTCGATCGCTCCCAGCAGCACGGCGGCCGTGGCGCCCCCACGCCAGCCGTAGCGAACCGCCCACGCCAGCAGGGCGCCGACGATCCAGTAGCCGGGAATGCTCGCGTGGAACCACTCCCCCTTGGCCACCGGAGTGGCCAGCAACATGCCGACCGCCAGGGCCAGGTCGGCGACCAGGACCGCGGGAACCCGCCGCTCCGGAGCGGCGTAGACGACGATCGCCGCGATCGTGCCCGCCGCCATGACCCCGACACAGGCCCAGCCGAGGGCGGGGTGCTCGAAGTTGTTGCGGTAGGCGTTGAGCGTCACCGTGTGGACCAGGACGACCACCCGCAGCACCGCGAGCGCCCGGAACATCCGGTTCTCGACGGCGACCGCAGCCCGGGTCGTCGTACCGCTGGTCACGACGGAGTCGGTCAGGACGCGATCTTCCGCTCGTCACCCTCGCCGCGTTCGGCCCGCTCGGCGCGCTCGGCCTTCCGCGACTCCTCCTTGGCGCGACCGGCGTACATGTCGACGTACTCCTGGCCGGAGAGGCGCATGATCTCGTACATGATCTCGTCGGTGATCGAGCGCAGGATGAAGCGGTCGTTCTCCATGCCGGCATAGCGGGAGAAGTCCATCGGCTTGCCGAAACGCACGGTCGGACGCGTGATCCGGCCGAACTTCTTGCCTGGCGGCGCCACCACGTCGGTGCCGACGACGGCGACCGGGATCACCGGCACGCCGGTCTCCAGCGTGAGGCGGGCGATGCCCGTCTTCCCGCGGTAGAGCCGGCCGTCGTGGGACCGGGTGCCCTCGGGATAGATCCCGAACAGCTCCTCCTCCGCCAGCACCCGCTTCGCCGAGACCAGCGCTCCGGACGCGGCATCACCGCTGGTGCGGTCGATCGGGATGTTGCCGGTGCCGCTGAAGAACGTCTTCTGCAGCCAACCCTTGACGCCCGGTGAGGTGAAGTACTCCGCCTTCGCGACGAAGCGCACCATCCGCGGAATCACCAGGGGCATGAACAGCCAGTCGGCGTACGACAGGTGGTTGCTGGCGAGGATCGCCGGACCGGACGGCGGGACGTTCTCGAGACCCTCGGCACGCGGCCGGAAGATCAGCTTCAACAGCGGCCCGAGCGCGATGAACTTGAGGAACCAGTAGAACAACCGACCGACCTTCCGCTTGGACTTCCCTGCCGCGAAGCCTAGTGCCTCCACGGCCTTGTGCGGTCACCCGCGCATGCCTGCGTTCGTACGGCACAATCACGCCATGCCGCCGAGCCCCGCGTCCCTCACCGCGCCACTGACGATCGCCGCCCGCCCGGAGCTCACCGGGGGCCGCCGCATCGGCGTGCTCCTCAGCCACGGGTTCACCGGCTCCCCCGCGTCGATCCGGCCCTGGGGCGAGTACCTCGGCGACCTCGGGTACGGCGTCGCCGTACCCCGCCTTCCCGGGCACGGCACCACCTGGCAGGAGCTCAACCAGCGCACCTGGGCCGACTGGCACTCGGAGATAATCTCGACCTTCGATGCGCTCCGGGCCGACCACGACGCGGTCGTCATCGGCGGGCTGTCGATGGGCGGGGCGCAGGTGCTGCAGCTCGCCGCTGCCCGCAACAGCGAGATCGCGGGCCTCATGCTGGTCAACCCGGCTGTGTCGACCAAGCGTCTCGACGTCAAGCTGCTGCCCGTCCTCAAGCACCTCGTCGGCTCCTTCCCGGCGATCGGGAACGACATCAAGAAGTCCGGCGCCGACGAGCTCGCCTACGACCGCACGCCGCTCAAGGCGGCCCACTCGATGATGCAGGCCTGGCCCGGCATCATCCGGGACCTCCCGAAGATCACGGTGCCGGTCATCTACTTCCGCGCCGACGACGACCACGTCGTCGATGCCTCGTCCGAGAAGATCATCCGCGAGAAGCTCTCGTCGGACGACGTCACCCGCGTGCCCCTTCCGGAGAGCTATCACGTGGCGACACTCGACAACGACGCCCCGACCATCTTCGAGCAGTCGGCGGCCTTCATCGCCCGGGTCGCTGGGTGACCGTACCCGCAATCGAACCTGCCGCAACCGGTACGGGCAACGCCATGGACCGGATGCTGCTGGCCTTTGTCCGGTTGTGGGCGTTCGCGTTGTTGCTGCACGTGTGCATGGCGGACCGTCACCGCCTGGACACCCTGTGGGGGGTCGCGGTCGCTGCGCTGTCGTTCGCTGTGCTGGTCCGTCCGGCCTCGCTGCGCCTCTTCGGGATCCTGCTCATCGCGCAGCTCGCCGACATGGTCGCCGAGATGCCGTACTCCCCCAACCACTGGATGCTCGACGGCTTCGTCGGGCTCACGATCCTTGCCTGCTTCGCGCTGCGACGCGAGGTCACCCTCGACGCGCTGCGCCGTGCGGTCCCTGGCATCCGGATCGTGTTGCTGATCGCCTATTCGGCCGCGGCCCTGGCGAAGTACAACACCACCTTCCTCGACCCGGTGACCAGTTGTGCGTCGGCCATCGCGTCGCGCGCATCGTTCGGGGCGACCCGTGACCTCCCGATGGATCCGGTGTGGATGCTGGTCACGATCACGGCCGAGAGCCTGATCCCCCTCCTGCTGCTGATCCCGGCGACCCGGCGTCACGGGGTTCGCTTCGGCATGGCATTCCACTGCCTGATCACGTTGAGTCCGGCGATCGGCGTCCAGGACTTCAGTGCCACCCTCATCGCCCTGTTCTTCCTGTTCCTGAGCGCCCCGGACGCCGAGCACCTCCTCGACAGGCTCCAGCGGCTCACGGGCAAGTCGGCCGTGGTGCGCGACGTACGCCGGTTTCCAGACGTGGCGGCGTTCCTCGGCCTCCTGGCGATCGGGTTCGCTGGCTACGTCAGCTTCGCAGCGGCCTCCGCAGCGACGAACGTGATCAGCAAAGTGGTGCTGGTCGCCGTCGTCATCGCTGCCGTGTGGTCCTGGCGCCAGCCAGCGCCCACCGCACCCCTGGCCGGCATCACCTGGATCCAGCTCCCGATGATCCTGCTGACGTTGGCCTGGGCCATGAACCCCTATCTGGGGCTGCGTACGACGGCCTCCTTCACGATGTTCTCGAGCCTGACCACAGAAGGCACCGAGGCCAACCACCTCTTCCTGCCCTCGGTCCACCTGACCGACTGGCAGGAGGACCTCGTCTACATCCAGTCGTCCAACGACGCTTCGATCGACCGCGCTGCCGATTCGGACGTGGCCATTCCGCTCATGGGACTGCGGTCCATCGCGATGAACGACTCCGACCTCGAGGTCACGGGCGTCCTGCACGGTCAGCAGGTGACGTTCGGTCCCGAGGCGGGCCAGACCCCCCTCGAACCGCTGTCCTGGTGGCAACGGAAATACGCGCACTTCCACGCCATCCCTGTCGGCGACCATGCCTTCTGCACGGACTGAACAGACTCGTCTGGCTAGGCGGGCGGACCCCAAGGCCCGCAGCGTAGGCTGATGCCGTGAAACGGGAGAACCCCGAGGAGCAGGACTCCGCGTGGCAGAAGATCGTCGAGAACTACGGCGAGCGCGCCGAGCTCGACGCTGTCGATGACGCGGTCGAGGTGGCCATCGAGCCGGAGCCAGACCTCCGTGACGACGACCCGGCGGGTTCGAGCCTGTTCGACGACGACGCCATCGACGAGATCGACCGCTTCGTGCCGGACAGCCCGCCGCCCATCCCGATGCCACCGCCCGACCGGTTCCTGGCCTGGCTGGGCGTCTTCGGTTCGCCGACCGTGCTGCTGGTCTTCCTCGTGCTCGGGATCGGCATGCCGCCGTTCCTGGGGTGGATCCTCGTCGGCGGCTTCGTCCTCGGCTTCTGCTACCTGGTGTTCACGCTTCCGCGAACGCCCCGCGACCCGTGGGACGACGGCGCGGTCGTCTGAACATTCCTCGGACCCGTCAGGCGGGTGAATGGTCGCGCGCCAGCAACGCGGCGCCGACCGCCCCGGCTTCGGGTCCGGTGCGCGCGGGAACCAGCGGCGGCACCGGCCGAAAGGCCGTGCCCTGCAAGGACTCGGCGAGCGCAGCCCGGGCTGGCTCCAGCAAGAGGTCGCCCACCGTCGAGACGCCGCCACCGACGACGACGAGCTGGGGATCGAACGCGGACACCAGTCCCGCGACACCCACTCCGAGCCACGTGCCCACCGAGGCGAAGGCCTGACGCGCGACCTCGTTGCCGGCGAACGCCATCGCGGCGACCTCGGGTCCGTCGAGGTGCCTGCCCAGCGCCACCCGGGTGACGCGCTCGAGCGCCCGGCCGCTGCAGTACTGCTCCCAGCAGCCACTCAGACCGCACTCGCAGGCCAGCCCGTCCGGGACGACCTGCATGTGGCCGAACTCCCCGGCCAGCCCATGGGCTCCGCGGACCACGCGCCCGCCGAGGACGAGCGCGCCACCGATGCCGGTGCCGATGGTGATCATCAACATCGAGTCGGCACCGCGGGCAGCTCCCACGACCAGCTCGGCATGCGCCGCGCAGTTCGCGTCGTTGTCGAGTACGACGACGAGACCGGTCCGTTGCGCGATCCGCTCCCGCACGGGGGCATCGCGCCACGGCAGGTGGGCGCCGAAGAGATAGCGCTCGCCGGCACCGTCGACCAGCCCCGCGGCAGAGATGCCGAGCGCGACAGGCGGCCGGTCGTCGTACACGTCACGGGCGGCGAGCTCGACCGCGTCCTCGACCTCCGACTCCGAGGCGCTTCGACCGGGCATCGGGCGGGTCGCCGTGGCTTCGACGTCCCCGTCGGCCGACACCCGCACGGCCAGCACCTTGGTGCCGCCGACGTCGACGCCGACCCACGTGTCCCCGGCCATCAGGGCGACCTCAGGTGCGCGCCAGGTCGGCAGCGCCGATGACTCCGGCGCGGTTGCCCAGCGCAGCGAGACGGACCTCGGCGCGCGGGCGGAATCCACGAGGGGTCAGCTCCCGGTCGAAGGACGCCCTCAGCGGATCCAGGAGAAGGTCTCCTGCTTCGCTGACGCCACCACCGATGACGATCACGGCAGGGTCCAGCACGGCCACCAGCGAGGCGATCCCGTGGCCCAGCCACCGGCCCAGCTCTTCCAGCTGTTCGATGGCGAACCGGTCGCCGTCGCGCGCGGCATCGGTGATCATCGGACCGGTGATCGCAGCAGGGTCACCTCCTGCGCGCCGAACGAGGTCCTGGCCCGGCAGCGGGTCGGCGGCGACGGCTTCCTGCGCGGAGCGCACCAGAGCGGTCCCACTGGCGTACTGCTCGAAGCAACCGCGGTTGCCACAGCCGCACGGACGACCGTCGGGAACGACGCAGAGGTGGCCGATCTCGGCTGCCACGCCGTAGGCGCCCCGCAGCAGGTTGCCTCCGACGACGACCCCACCACCGACGCCGGTGCCGACGGTCACCATCAGCTGGTCGTCGACGTCACGTCCGGCGCCGTACCGGAACTCGCCCCACGCGGCCGCGTTGGCGTCGTTCTCCACGACGACCGGCAGGCCGGTCATCCGGGCCAGGTCGGCTCCGAGGGTCTCGTTGCGCCACGCGATGTTGGGGGCGAAGAGAACGGTCGACCGGTCGGCGGCGACGTAGCCCGCGGCCCCGACCCCGACCGCCGCGACCGGGTGCTGCGCGGCCAGCTCGGCCACGAGACCAGCCGCAGCCGCCTCCATGGCATGCGGATCCGTCGCGGGCGACTCCACCCGCGACTCCGCGATCACGTTTCCTTCGGCATCGACGACGGCACCGGCCATCTTCGTGCCGCCGATGTCGATGCCGCAGGTCAGAGGGGCGGTCACGGTGTCCTTCCCGGGCCATCAGTGGGGTCGCCGGCGTCATCGGTGTCGTCGAGGTCGATGTGCTCGACCCCGGCACCGCGCTGGTGCGCACCGTCCGCACCGGGCGGCGGTGGCAGGGTCTCCATGAACCCGGCAGCGGCCTGGAGCAGCGAGGACGCCGCGACCATCAGGTGGGTCCTGACCTCGGGCGAGGTCTGCCGTACGGCGTGCACGACCCGGCAGACCGGGCAGTAGCGACACTCCGCCTCCCCGGTCGCGATGTGCTCGTTCACCTCGTGCGCCATCGCCGCCGCCTGGGCGGCGAACCCGGTCGCACTCCCCGCCGCCTCACCGGCCTGCTGGCGCGCGGCGTCGGCCAGGGCGCCGAAGAGCTTCATGGCTTCCTCGCCGACGCTGCCGATCTCGTGCTTGTTCTCGTGCTCGTCGCTCATCGGCGCTCCTCGACCGGGCCGGCGGCCGCCGCGGCAGGAGTCGGCTCGGCGAACCGGACGCGCAGCTCGCCGTCGACGACCCGAGCTCCCGCGACCCGCAGTCGCGCCAGTCCGGCCGGCAGGGTCAGCAACCGCCGGTAGGAACCCACCGTCATCACGAGCTCGTCTCCGTTGCGGGCAAGGTCGACCTCCGAACGGGTGACGAACGGCAGGGACAAGTGCACCACGGCCCCGCCGTCGTCGGGTCGGGACACCCGGAAGGGACCCTCACCGGTCGGCGGCGCGAGCGGGTCGGCGCCGTCGTACAACGCCGCGGCCAGGGTGGCGACCGCCTCGACCCCGACCGGTTCGGCGGGTTGGTACTCGGACGTGAAGATCGGCAGACCCGTGAAGGACTCGGCAACCTCGGCGAGGACGCCCTGTTGCGCAGCGACCCACCCGGCCCGCCACTCATCGGCAGCGTCGGCAGGGAAGACACGGTTCGCGACCACGCCGTCCACCCGATAGCCGTACAGGCACAGGCTCGTGAAGGCCCGCCGCGCTTCGGCCAGCACCATCTGCTCAGGAGTGAGGACGAGGCGGACGCTGGCATCGGGGCCGGACAGCAGGGCGTGCACGTCGTCGAGCTCCGCGTGGAGACGAGTGATCGCGTCGAACACGTCATCGCCCGGCATCGGTACGCCGGCGGCGCGGTTCAGGATCGGGCGCAGCGCCTTGACGAGGCGGCGCTGGATCGGGAGCAGGCGCTCGAGGTACCAGCCGAGGGCTTCGGGAAGGGCGAGCAGGCGCAGCGTCTCGGCGGTCGGCGCGCAGTCGACGACGATGACGTCCCACTTCCCGGAGCGGGCGTGCTGACGCAGCTCGAGGAGTGCCAGCACCTCCTCTGCCCCCGGGATGACGGTCATCTCCTCGGCGGCAACCGGATCCATGCCGACCGCGTCGAGCACCGTCAACAGGTACCGCTGGATGTCGGCCCAGGACTGCTCGAACCGCAGTTGGGCGTCGACCTGCTGGAGGAACAGGTGAGGCGCCACCTCGGTCGGCTCGGAGGGGCGGGAGTCTCCGGGCGCGCCGTAGGCGTCGGCCAGGGAGTGCGCCGCGTCCGTCGAGATCACCAGGGTGCGCAGGCCTCGTGCCGCTGCGAGCGCGGCTGTACCGGCGGAGACGGTCGACTTGCCGACGCCACCCTTGCCGGTGAACAGAATGATCCGCACGGACTGGTCCCGCATCCGCGGCGCCCTCAGGCGCCGGACTCGACGCGCTTCTTCAAGCCCTTGAGCGCAGTGTCGATCAGGATCTTCTCGCCCTTGCGCTTGAGCATCCCGATCAGGGGGATCGAGACGTCCAGGGACAGCCGGTAGGTCACCTGCGTCGTGTCGGGTCCGGTCTCACGCAGCACGTAGGCACCCTCGAGCGCCTTGAGCATCTTGCCCTCGACGAGGGTCCAGGTGACCTGGTTGTCCCGGTCCCAGTCGTAGGCGAGCGTGTACTCGTCCTTGATCGGTGACACGTCGAGCTCGAAGAACACCTCACGCGCCCGACCACGCTGCGCCTCGTCGCCAGCGTCGAAGGAGGACGTGACCTTCGCGACGGTGACGCCCTTGGCCCACGCGGGGTACGCCGGGAAGTCCGCGATGACGGCCATCACATCCGCTGCGGGGGCGTCGACAACGATCGACGAAGACGTCTGTTCGGCCATGGCGGCAGGCTACCGGACTTCACGGCTGGGGATGGCAGCGGTCGGACGGCGGAGTACCCTTCGTCCGGCCCCACAGCAGGAGGAACGGTGCGCGAGTACTCCACCCCGCAGACCATCACGATCCCCACGTCAGGCAACCTGACCGACGACGTCGTCCGGAACGCCGAACAGGCTCCTGACGAGGCACAATTCAGCCGACCGGACGAGACCGGCGGGTGGTACGACGTCTCGTGCGCGCGCTTCCTCGCCGACGTCTCAGCCGTCGCGAAGGGCCTGATGGCGGCCGGTGTCGAGCCCGGCGACCGGGTGGCCGTGATCTCGCGCACACGCTACGAATGGACCCTGTTCGACTACGCCATCTGGTTCGCCGGCGCAGCCACCGTGCCGATCTACGAGAGCTCCTCGGAGGAGCAGATCCGGTGGATCCTGTCCGACTCCGGCGCACGGGCGATCGTCGTCGAGGACCGGGAACACGCTGACCGCGTCCGGCCCTCGCGCCCGGACCTCCCCGACCTCGAGTACCTCTGGACGATCGAGGGTGACGCCGTCGGCGAGCTCACCGGTCTCGGTTCCGGCGTCAGCGACAAGGAGCTGGAGGCGCGCCGTACGACGGCCGGTCCGGGCGACCTGGCCACGCTGATCTACACCTCCGGCACCACCGGGCGTCCCAAGGGCTGCATGCTGACGCACGCGAACTTCCAGACCGAGCTGACCACCGCAGTGGCCGAGCTCGAGCGGCTCTTCCAGGCCGAGGACGCCTCGACGCTGCTCTTCCTGCCCCTCGCGCACGTCTTCGCCCGGATCATCCAGGTCGGCTGCATCAAGTCACGCACCCGGCTCGGCCACAGCTCCGACATCAAGAACCTGCTCCCCCAGCTCGCCACCTTCCAGCCGACCTTCATCCTTGCCGTCCCACGGGTCTTCGAGAAGGTGTTCAACACGGCGTCCCAGAACGCCACCGCTGACGGCAAGGGCAAGATCTTCGATCGCGCGGCCGAGGCAGCGATCGCCTACTCGCGGGCCCAGGACAACGGGCGCGTCCCGGTTCGGATTCGCGCCCAGCACGCGCTCTTCTCGCGCCTTGTCTACGGACGTCTCCGCGCCGCCCTCGGCGGTCACTGCGAGTTCGCCGTGTCGGGCGGTGCACCGCTGGGCGATCGTCTCGGGCACTTCTACCGAGGTGTGGGCATCACCGTCCTCGAGGGCTACGGCCTGACGGAGACGACCGCCGCACTCACGGTGAACCTTCCCGATGCCCAGAAGGTCGGCACAGTGGGCCGGCCCCTGCCGGGCGCTGCGGTCCGGATCGCCGACGACGGGGAGTTGCTGTTCCGCGGTGGACAGGTGTTCGCCGGTTACTGGAACAACGACGCTGCCACGGCCGAGGCGCTGGACGCCGACGGGTGGTTCCGCACGGGTGATGTCGGCGAGGTCGATGACGAGGGCTTCGTCCGCATCACCGGCCGCAAGAAGGAGATCCTGGTGACCGCCGGGGGCAAGAACGTCGCTCCTGCCGTGCTCGAGGACCGGGTCCGCTCGGCCGCACTGGTGAGCCAGTGCCTCGTGGTCGGCGACGGTCAGCCGTTCATCGGTGCGCTCGTCACGATCGATGAGGAGGCCTTCCCCGCGTGGGCCGAGCAGCACGGGAAGTCCGGCTCGATCGCCGACCTGGTCGAGGACGACGACCTCCGCGCCGCGATCCAGACGGCGATCGACGAGGCGAACAAGGCCGTGTCGAAGGCGGAGTCGATCCGCAAGTTCACGATCCTCCCGTACGACTGGACCGAGGAAGCCGGGCAGGTCACCCCGAGCCTGAAGCTCAAGCGCAACGTCGTGATGCGCGAGAGCCGCGACGAAATCGCGGCGCTCTACGCCTGAGTTCAACCGATCGGTCAGAGCCCAACCACCCGATCTGACCAGTCGGTCCCGGGTCTGGTCTCGGTCCGGTATCGAATCGTGATGTTTTTGCGATTTCCGTCACTTCCACGCGTCGTCTTCGCTAACCTCGCGATGCGTCACTGCCGGGGAGGGCAGGCGCGCTGACATTTTCTTTCGGAGTGAGTGGTTGCCGAGGACCCTGGGAGGGATTCCCTCGGACAACGCATGGGGAGCGGGAGGGCTCTGAAGTGGACCGTCGCAGGTTGATGCTTGTTGTTGCTGCAGTGATTGCAGCGCTCGGTGTCGGACTCGTCTTCGTCTTTGCGCGCGGCGCGGAGTCGCGAGCAGCCGAGAAGTACGAGACGACCAAGGTCGTCACCGTCGCCGCCGGAAAGACCGTGCTGCCGGGTGAGAGCATCAAGTCCGCGCTCGACTCGGGCAAGCTCAGCGAGACCGATGTCCCGAAGGGCCAGGTCCTGGAGAGCGCACTGCGCCAGTCCGAGCTGACCAGCCTGGACGACAAGGTCGCGCTCACCACCCTCTTCTCCGGTGAGCAGCTGCTGTCCACCAAGTTCGGCGGAGTGGGCGACGCGATCGACGTGGCCACGCTGCCGCTGCCGGCCGGCATGATCGCCAAGCCGCAGTCCTTCGACCTGCCGGTCGGCTCGTTCATCCTTCCGGGCTCACAGCTCGCGGTCTTCCTGACCACCGATGCCAGCACCCCGACCTGCCTGCTCATCGACCGCGTCTCGGTCATCTCCGTCGGCGCGACGACCACCGTCGTGCCCGAGGGCGAGGAGGCACCCGTGGTCGGCGCATCGCCCGCACTGCACCTTGCGGTCACGCAGGAGCAGTTCGAGCAGATCGAGGACGGCAAGAAGCGCGGCGTGCTGTCCGTCGCCCTGCTGAACTCGGCAAGCGACGTCAAGGTCGACAAGACCGGTCCTTGCGCCGCCATCCGCGACGCCAGGTGAGGTCGTCATGCCGGTTCTCGTAGAACAGGATCCTTCGCTCGTCGACCAGCTCCTCGGTGCCATGCCACCGGGCTCCCAGGCCGTCGGGACGAGCGAACGCGGGCTCGCCTGGCTCGACCAGCACGCCGACGAGTACGTCGTCGCGTTCGGACCGTCAGTGGACTTCGCCGTGGCGCTGGCCACGGCGGAGGATCTGCGGATCAAGCGTCCGACCGTCAGCGTCGTCCTCGTCCGCGACCAGTACGACACCGACGTCCTCACGCGTGCGATGCACGCCGGGGTCCGCGATGTCGTGGTCGCCGCCGACCAGAAGTCGCTGACCGGAGCCATCGAACGTGCTCACCAGCTGCACCAGGCGTTGCGCGGTCCCGGCGGTGCTCGCCAGCTGGGTCGCGTCGTCACCGTCTTCTCCCCCAAGGGCGGCGTGGGCAAGACGACCTCGTCGGTGAACCTCGCGCTCGCGCTGACCGACCGGGGCGCCCGCAAGGTGTGCCTCGTCGACCTGGACCTCGCGTTCGGTGACGTCGCCATCACCATGCAGCTGTTCCCGACCCACTCGATCGAACAGGCCGTCGGCGCCGAGGACTCGATCGACCTCGGGATGCTCGAAGGCCTGCTCACGCGCGCCGAGGACTCCCTGGTCGTGCTGGCTGCGCCGGCCCACCCCGATGTCCGCGAGCGGATCACGCCGCTGCTGATCTCACGGATCCTGCGCACCCTGCGCGACGGTTTCGACTACATCGTGGTCGACACCTCACCGTCCTTCGACGACGCGACGCTCACCGCCCTCGACGAGACCGACGAGTGCGTCATCATCGCGACGCTCGACGTACCGACGCTGAAGAACGTGAAGGTCGCGCTCGAGACGATGGACATGCTGAACATCGCCCGTGGGCACCGGCACCTCCTGCTCAACCGTGCCGATGACGAGGTCGGGATCAGCGTCGAGAAGGTCGAGAGCATCCTTTCGATGCCCGTCTCGGCCCAGGTCGCCACCGCAGTCGACATCGCGGCAGCGACCAACGCCGGCACGCCGATCATCACCCACAAGCCCGGCCACGCGGCCAGCATCGCCTACGCCAACCTAGCCGCGTCGGTGACCGGTGAACCGGTGTCGGCCCCCCAGTCCCGAACCACCGACCAGGCCGATCACACTCGGTCGCGCGGACTCTTCCGCCGCGGGAGGAATTGATGTCCAGCCTCTCCGATCGCCTCGCCGCGGCGCGCCAGGAAGCCGCCGCCGCCCAGGGCAAGCACGCAGCACCGTCCACCGAGGACGACGTCACCGCCGGGGTGGAGGGCGCCAACGCCCCCGCCGCACCGACCGAGCCAGAAGCGAAGGCCAAGACGCCGGGGCCGCTGTCCTCGCGGACTGCCGTCGCTGCCACCGAAGGACGCCCCGGCGCTCGGCGGACCATGGCCGCCCAGGAGGCAGACCGCATCGAGGAGCTGAAGAGCAGCGTCCACGCGGAGCTCCTCAAGCAGCTCGGTCCGCACCTGTACGACGCGGAGATGGACCAGGAAGAGCTCGACCAGAAGGTGCGCTCTGTCCTGTCCGAGGTCCTCGGCGCCCAGGACCGGCCGCTCAGCGCGAGCGACCGCAGCCGGGTCACCCAGGAGATCACCGACGACATCCTCGGGTACGGACCGATCGACCCGCACCTGCGTGACCCGGAGGTCTCCGAGGTCATGGTCAACGGCTACGACAGCGTGTGGCTCGAGAAGAACGGCCGGCTGACGAAGTCCGATGCCCACTTCGCGGACGAGGCCCACCTGCGCCGCACGATCGACAAGATCGTGTCGCGGATCGGTCGACGCGTCGACGAGTCCTCGCCGATGGTCGATGCGCGGCTCCCTGACGGCAGCCGCGTCAACGCGATCGTGCCTCCCCTCGCGGTGGACGGCTCTGCCCTCACGATCCGGAAGTTCTCGACGGATCCGCTGACCGTCCAGGACCTGATCAACTTCGGTTCCCTCACGCCGCAGACCGCCGACTTCCTCGACGCGTGCATCCGCGGACGCCTCAACGTGATCGTCTCGGGTGGAACCGGCGCCGGAAAGACGACCACGCTCAACGTGCTGTCGTCCTTCATCCCCACCGACGAACGCATCGTCACGATCGAGGACGCCGCCGAGCTCCAGCTCAAGCAGGACCACGTCGTTCGACTGGAGTCCCGCCCCTCGAACATCGAGGGCAAGGGCGCGGTCACCATCCGCGACCTCGTGAAGAACAGCCTCCGGATGCGCCCCGACCGCATCGTCGTCGGTGAGGTCCGTGACGCCTCGGCCCTCGACATGCTGCAGGCCATGAACACCGGCCACGACGGTTCCATCTGCACCCTGCACTCGAACGGACCGCGCGACACGCTGGCTCGTATGGAGACGATGGTACTGATGGCCGGGATGGACCTGCCGATCCGCGCCATCCGCGAGCAGGTGGCGTCCGCTGTCGACCTGATCGTGCACCAGACCCGGTTCAAGGACGGGTCGCGCCGGATCACGCACATCACCGAGGTCGAGCGGATGGAGGGCGACATCATCACCCTCCAGGACATCTTCGTCTTCGACAACTCGGCCGGCTTCGACGAGAACGGCCGGATCCTCGGTCGCCTGCGGACGACCGGCCTTCGGCCGAAGTTCCTCGAGAAGCTCGCCTACGCCAACGTCGCCGTCGACCCGACGATCTTCCGAACGGAACGAATCTGATGTCCGGGCGCCGGGCACTCCGCCGCCTCGCGGCCCTGCTCGTCGTCCTGGTCGCCGCGCTGCTGCTCCCGGCGGGTGCGGCGACGGCTGAGGACGGCTCCATCGCCCACGTCGAGTCCACCGCCGACGGTCTCCGGATCCTCGTCGACGTCCCTGCCGGGATCGAGACCGATCTCGGCTCCGTCAGCGCCACCCTCGACGGCACCAAGCTGGACGCCACCGCGTCCGCGACCAGCGACGGCTCGGTCGTCAAGCGGACCACCGTGCTCGCCATCGACACCAGTCGGTCGATGCGCGAAGCCGGACGGTTCATCGCCGCAAAGCAAGCGGCGTCGACCTACCTCGAGACCGTGCCGCCGGACGTCGAGATCGGCATCGTCACGTTCGACTCCACCGTCGACGTCGCCCTCGCGCCGACGACCGACCGCGGAGCCGCGAAGACGGTGATCGACGGACTCACCCTGCGCCAGGACACTCTCCTGTACGACGGCCTCGTGGCCGCAGTGGAGGCTGCCGGCACCACGGGCCAGCGCACCGTGCTCGTCCTGTCCGACGGCGCCGACACGGGGAGCAAGGCCAGGCTCGACGACGTCGTGGCCGCCGTGGAGGCCAATGCCACCAGCGTCCACATCGTCGGTCTCGACCTGGCCGAGCAGCAACTGACCCCCCTGCGCACCATCGCGCGCGCCGGTAAGGGCGACGTCATCACCTCGACGGGCACCGCCCTCGCCGAGGAGTTCGCCAACCAGGCCCAGGCGATCGCCAACCAGGTGCTGGTCACCGCTCCCCTGCCCGCCAACTTCGACGCTGACGTGGCGAACGTCGTCGTGACCCTCCCGACCTCGGGTGAACCGGTCATCGCCCGAGCCCTGGCCCCCATCGAGGCAGCCAGCACTCCGGACCTGCCTGACGTCGTACCGAACTTGGCTACCGACAACGGCTGGAGCGCTCCGGACTGGCTGCTGTGGGTGGGACTCGGTGTGTTCGGGCTCGGCCTCGTGACCGCAGCGATGCTCCTCGTTCCCAAGCCGGCAGGTCCGATGAGCATTGCCGATCGGGTGACTGCTTACAGCACCCGTACCTCCGGTCTGGACATGACTCAGGAAGCCAAGCCGGCTTCCGAGCCCGTGCTGGACCAGGCCAAGGCCGCAGCCGCGGGGGTGCTGGAACGCAACAGCGCGCTCAACGAGCGCCTGACCCGCTCGCTCGGTGCCGCCGGTAGTGAGTTCAAGCCTTCCGAATGGCTGCTGGTGCACGTCGGGGTGGTCTTCGGAGCAGCCCTCATCGGCTTTCTGCTCGGCAAGGGCAACCTGCTGGTCGGACTCCTGTTCGTCCTCATCGGCGCGGTCCTCCCACCCCTCTTCCTGCGCTTCAAGGCCAGCCGTCGACGCAAGGCGTTCGATGCTGGGCTGCCCGAGGTCCTGCAACTGATCTCCGGAGCCCTGAGCGCCGGTCTGTCGCTCGCCCAGGCGGTGGACACGGTGGTCCGCGAAGGACCGGAACCGATTGCCGGGGAGTTCAAGCGGGTGTTGATCGAGGCCCGGATCGGCGTGGCTCTCGAGGACGCCTTCGACGGTGTCGCCGAGCGCTTCGCCAGCAAGGACTTCGCCTGGGCCGTGATGGCGATCCGCATCCAGCGTCAGGTCGGCGGCAACCTCGCCGAGCTGCTCACGACCGTCGCGGCAACCATGCGGGAGCGCCAGTACCTCCGGCGCCACGTGCGTGCGCTGTCGGCTGAGGGGCGCCTCTCAGCCGTCATCCTCTGCATCTTGCCCCCAGGGTTCCTGGTCTTCTTCCTCGTCACCAATCCAGACTTCCTCGACCCGCTGGTCCACGATCCTCGCGGCTGGGTGCTCTCGGGATTCGGAGTCATCTGGATGGCGATCGGCGTGTTCGCCATGTCTCGGCTGGTCAAGGTGGAGATCTGATGCTGCTGCTACTCGCATTCTTGCTCCTCCTGGGCGCCATCCTCGCCTTCGGTGCTGCCTTCGCGAAGGAGCAGCCCAAGGGTGTCGCGCGGGCACTCGAAGCCCTGGAGCGTTCGGGGCAGGCGGGCCACGAGCTGGCTCAGGAGGCCGATCGCTCGTTCGCCGACCGGATCGTCGATCCGATGCAGGCCCGCGCGCTGACCTTCGGACGCCGACTGACCGGCGCGGACAAGGCGGAGCGTATTCGCCGCAAGCTCGACTTCGCCGGCAATCCACGAGGCTGGTCGGTCGACCGGGTCGTTTCGCTGAAGGTCCTGTTCGCCATGGTCTTCGCTGCTGCAGCCCTTGCCTACGGATTTCTGGTCGGCATTTCCCCCCTGATCGTCCTGTTGGCCACAGTTGGCGCCATGGGGCTCGGCTTCGTCGCGCCCGATCTCTACCTGCACAACCGGACTGCCCACCGCGCCGACCAGATCCGACGCAGCCTCGCGGATGCCGTGGACCTGCTCACCATCAGCGTCGAAGCCGGCCTCGGGTTCGACGCCGCTCTGCAGCAGGTCGCGCGCAACACCGACGGTCCGTTGGCCGAGGAGTTCTCTCGTGTACTTCGAGAGATGCAGCTCGGCATGGGCCGCTCCGAGGCGATGCGCGCGCTGGGCGCCCGTACCAACGTCGAGGACCTGCACACGTTCGTGGGTTCCATGGTGCAGGCGGACGCCTTCGGCATTCCGATCGGTCAGGTGTTGCGCGTGCAGTCCTCCGAGATCCGGGTCAAGCGTCGACAGTACGCCGAGGAGAAGGCGCAGCAGGTGCCGGTCAAGATCATGGTTCCGTTGATTCTCTTCATCCTGCCGTGCCTGTTCGTCGTTATCCTTGGTCCCGCCGTACTCGGAGCAATGGACGCGTTCAACTCGAACTAGAGTCAAAGGATCGGAACAACCATGCCGAGCAGTCGGTCGTACGCCGTTGTCGGCGCGACGCGGATGTTCGCGCTGCTCGCCATCGGTGGCCCGATCCTCTGGTTGCGCCAGGAACAGGGCGTCATCTCGCTCGCCACCTTGAGCGCCGTGTGGGTGTACCAAGGCGTGACGGCCACCCTCCGGGACCTGCGGCTCTCGCTGGCCCCGACCACCGAGGCCGCAGCGGTTGGTGTCATCTGCGCACTCGGCATGACCGCAGCCCCATCCATCCTGGCAGCGCTGGTCGTGCCACCGCTCTATGCCACGGCCGTGGCCGGTGTCCGCACGATGGCGCGCACGGTGCTCATTGAGCTGATCGCCGTCGTTGCACTCGCCCTGATGTGGTGGGAAGAGGTCACGTCCGACCAGGCCGTCGCCATCTTCACCTGGGTCATGGCCGGCGTCGGCCTCAGCCTGATCGCCGCGGTCACGTTCTCCTCGGACCGCGTTCCCGATCCTCTGGCGCCCTACCGCGACGCCCAGGAGCACCTCAAGCAGCTCCTGGACCTCGCCGGCAGCCTCAGCTCCGGGCTGGACGTCGGTGCCCTGGGCGGTGAGCTCCTGAGCGAGGTGAGCGACCAGATCCCCAACCGCGGACTGGTCCTCTACGTCGCTCGCGGGGATGCCTTGACTCCCGTGGCCTCCACCGTGGAGCTCGAACCCGGAGATGCCGTGGCCAGTGAGACGCTTGCGAACGACGTGCGCCAGAGCGTCGGGACACGGTCCGGCCCCGTCGAGATCGGGCAGGGTTTTGCCTTCCGCGTCAGTGACCAGGCCATCGTCGCGGGCCTGCGCCCGTCCGGTTCGGATGCGGCCGACCCGCTTCCCCTCGCCGCGGTCGCGGACCGGCTCACCGGAAACGCAGTCAAGCTGGACGCGGCCCTGCTGTTCGCCCAGTTCCGCGACGCAGCCACGTCCGACGAGCGCAACCGGCTCGCCCGCGAGATGCATGACGGCGTCGCGCAGGACATCGCTTCGCTCGGCTACATCATCGACGCCCTCGCGGCACGACCCGCCGACGAGCAGCAGGCCAAGGCGCTGGCCATGCTGCGCGAACGGGTGAGCAAGGTGGTGGCCGAGGTCAGGCAGTCGGTGATGAACCTGCGTACCAGCATCGGGGAGAACGAAAGCCTCGGTGGAGCCATCAGCAGCGTCGCCCGCCACCTCTCGGAGTCCTCCGGCATCCCGATCCGGGTCCGCCTCGACGAGCAGCCCACCCGGCTGCGTCCCGAGGTCGAGGCCGAGTTGTTCCGCATCACCCAGGAAGCCATCAACAACGCCGTCAAGCATGCCCGCGCCACCGCGATCGACGTGCGCTGCCAGGTGTACGCACCGGAAGCAATCATCACGATCACCGACGACGGTGTCGGCCTCCAATCTGCCCGCAGCGACTCGCACGGCCTCAAGATCATGCGCGAACGTGCCAGACTGATCGGTGCGGAGCTCGTGGTTCGCGACAATGCCAGCAGGGGCCTCACCGTTTCAGTGTCGGTGAAGATCTCACGGAACTCCGTCGGCGCCGTACCGGCCTCGGCCACCCCAGAGGAGACGCGATGAGCGAGAAGATCACCGTCCTGCTGATTGACGACCACGAGTTGATCCGCAACGGTCTCGGTGCAGTACTGGACCTCGAGGACGACCTCGACGTCGTGGCGACCGCTGGCTCGGTCAGCGAGGGTATCGAGCGCTGGCGCCAGTACCAGCCCGACGTGGTGATCACTGATCTCCAGATGCAGGACGGCACCGGGCTCGACGTCGTGCGCACGATCCGCAAGGAGAGCGACAAGGTCGGTCTCATCGTGCTCACCATGCACTCGGGCGATGAGCAGATCTTCGCGGCGATGCAGGCCGGCGCGTCCGGCTTCGTCGGCAAGGACGCGCCGTCGACCGAGGTCATCAAGACCGCCCGTCACGCCGCAGTCTCTCCCAAGGCCTTCGTGTGCGCCGGCCTGGTGGGCGCCATGATGCGTCGGCAGTCGGCGGAGTCCACCGCGCTGACCGAGCGTGAGCACGACGTCCTGCTCCTCCTGGCAGAGGGGCTCAACGCCGCCGCCATCGGAGCAAAGCTCTATCTCTCCGAGTCGACCACAAAGTCGCACATCGCCCGGATCTACCAGAAGCTCGGCGCCTCCAACCGCGCCCAGGCGCTGGTCACGGCAATGCGAATCGGGCTGCTCTCGACCGTCCAGCCGTCGGCCCGCTGACAGCGTTACCGGAACGCTTCGCACGGTAGTCAGAAGTGACTACGAGCGACAAGACGAACTCCCGATCCGTGGTCCTGTGAACTCAGGCAGAGTTCTCTTCATCGGGGAACACTCCCCGGGGACACCGAAGCAAACAGTTCTAGGGAGAACACCCCATGGTCCAGTACCTCAGCATCCTGCTCAACGCCCGCCTTGCCAAGACGGACGAGCGTGGCGCCACCGCCGTTGAGTACGGCCTGCTCGTCGCCCTGATCGCCATCGCGATCATCGTCGCGGTCACCACCCTGGGCGGCAAGCTCAGCGGCCTGTTCGAGGACGTGAGCAGCTCGCTCTGAGCGAGCGCGTCAGTCGCCGGTAGGGTCGGGTCGTCAGTGACGACCCGGCCCTTCTCGCATTGTTCGGCACACAGAAGAGAGGCGGTCCGATGGTCGAGTCAGTACGCACCGAGCGCGGTGCGACGGCTGTTGAGTACGCGCTGATCCTTGCGCTCCTGGCGATGGCGATCATCATCTCCGTCAGCCTGTTCGGAGGCGGGGTCGCCGGTCTGTTCCAGGACTCCGCCGCGAGTGTGGGCAACGCCGTTCCCTGACGTGGCCGCCCGGGCAAGCGCGACCCGGTCCAGGACCGTTGGATGTGAACCGAACCAGAATTGTGACCATGCCGGGGGTGTGGGGTCGGCATGGGACCGCAGCGCCAGACGGCGCTGGAGGTCGACGAACGCCGCAGGTGCGTTCGTCACCTCCAGCGCCGTCTGGTCTGCCCGGGTCTCGAGCTTGCGGCTGATCCCGTTCTGCACGGGCGCGGCGAGCACCGTCGCCAGTGCCGCCAACGCCAGGATCGTGGGCACCGCACTCATCCCGATGCCGGGCGGTACGACGTCCGGCGGGTCGGCGACGCCGCCAGCCAAGCGCCTGCGCGGCAGCAGCAGCCCGAGCAGGCCGACCCCCACCAGCGCACCGGCGGCTGCCAGCAGCGTCCCTGTCACCACGTCGTCGTACTTCGCGTGGGCGAGCTCGTGGGCGACCACCGAGAGCGTCTCGTCCTTCGGGGTGTCGTCGACCAGGTTGTCGTAGAGGACCACCCGGCGCGTGTGCCCGAACCCCGACACGTAGGCGTTGAGCGTCGTCGTACGACGGGACGCATCCGCGACGAGCACGTCGTCCACGGCGACGCCCTCCTTGTCGGCGAGCGCCAGGATCTCCGTGCGCAGGGCACCGTGGGGCAGCGAGTCGAACTGGTTGAAGAGTGGCTCCACCACCAGCGGGTAGACGAACGACCCCGCGGCGACCAGCGCGGCGGCGAGCACTCCCCCGATGGCCGGCCACATCCGCGGCCAGCGCCGCGCGCAGCCCACCAGTGCGATGAGCGCTATCGAGGTCGAGATGATCGTGACCAGCTCGCCCTTCGCGAGATCGAGGGTCCATGCGGCCCAGGTGCCCGCAGCGAGGCCTTCGTCCAGGCGCAGCTGGCGCAGCACGATCCCGAACGGCAGGGTGACCAAGCGGCCGACGAGGGTCAGCGCCGCGACGACCAGCAGGACCCGCACCCACCACCAGCCCGGCATCCGCTCGGCCCAGAGGCGGCCACGTCGGCTGAACCCGAACCAGGCCGCCACTGCGAGCGACACGGCCAACGACGACCAGCTCCAGATCCGCCCCCACGTCGCAAAGTGCTCCGCGCGCGTGATCTCGTCGGCGGAGAACACCGACGAGGCGGACACGGGTGCGGGCACGCCGCCGGGGACCGGCTCCCACGGCACGCGGTTGGCGGCGATCAGCACGAAGGCAGCGACACCGATGAGGGCAGTGCCGAGCGCCACCCGATCGGCGGAAGGGCGGGGGTCCACGGCCCTACTCTGACACGCCCGCCAATGCGGCCAGCTGGGCCTGCCAGGCCGCAGTGAGGTCGGCCACCGACCAGCCGAAGGACGCACGCAACGCGGGCGCGAGCTCCTTGCCCTCCAGCATCGCCCGGTAGAAGTCGACCAGGGCCCGCTCGCCTCGACGCTCGGCCAGGGTGACGCTCACCTGCCAGGCCGCCTCGTACACAGCACCCAGATGGGTTCCCGACGGATTGAACTCCGAGTCCGTGGGCAGCGCCTTGGGTACGCCGTTCTTGCGCACCTGCGACCGGATCTGACCGGCCGTCTTCGCCAGCGGCAGACCGACGTCGCGCAACGCCACGTAGTCGGCGAACCCCTCGACCACCCAGAGCGGAACGTTGCGGGCGAGCACTGCTCCGGTGAGGGCGTGCACCGCTTCGTGGGTCATCACGACCTGCGCGGCCACCCGGTCGAGGTCGTCGTAGACAGCGGGATTGATGAAGACATGGATCGGGCTGCCAGCAACCCGCGACCCGTCCACCGGCGCCGTGACGGCGGCAATGGATCCGTAGGCGCCCGGATCGGCACCCAGCGCGCGGTGCAGGGCGGTTGCGTCACGGGGCACCTCCACCACGAGCCCGGACCGGCCACCGACGACCGCGCGGGCCTCCGCAACGGCCTTGCGGGCCCATCCGGCGTACGACGTCCGGTCGGCCGAGGTGCCCGAAGTGTCTGCGGCGAGCACGAGGGCACCGGGAACCCGCTGGACGGTCACCGGGCCGGTGAGCCACACGGGGAGCCGACCTGTCGCGTCGCCGATGGCAGCGATGCGTCGTCCCCCGGCGGCGAACGACATGGGAATCTCCGTGCGGGCCGACGCCTCGTCGAAGCCCTCGATCCGCCACGTCACGGCGACCAGCCCGTCCCAGGCGTCGTCGCCCGACGTGCGGCCGGTCTCGGTGACGTAGCGGAACGTGACGTCGCTGAGGTCGATGGCCTGCGCATTGGTGGCCAGCGCCGCGACGAGCGTCCGGGCGTCTTCGGTGGCCAGTGCTCGCGCTGCCGCACCGTCGCCGGCGACGACCGCGTCCTGCAGGGCTGCCAAGGTGTCCGCCGCGGCCGCCGCATCGGCGACCTCGCTGCCCTGAGCCGGAGGCGGCGCGACGTACTCGTCAGGCGAGCAACCAGCCGTCGCCAGGGCGACCGCGAGCAAGCCCGCCGGAAAGAGCCGGCGGATCACCCAGTCACCCAGTCACCGGATCATCCGGGACGGACAGCTCCGGAGTAGGGCATCTCGTCGACACTCGACACCTTGACGCCCGCGCCGGGGTTCGCCGCGTGGACGATCATGCCGTTGCCGATGTACATGCCGACGTGGCTGATCGGGCTGTAGTAGAAGACGAGGTCGCCCGGCTGCAGGTCGCTCTTCGACACCCGCGCACCGGAACCGGCCTGGGCACGCGAGGAGTGCGGCAGACCGACACCGGCCTGGCCCCACGCCACCATCATCAGGCCCGAGCAGTCCCAGGCGTTGGGACCGGCTGCACCGTAGACGTAGGAGTCGCCGACCTGCGCGAGGGCGTACTTGATCGCGACCGCGGCGCGGCCGGAGGCAGGGATCGAGGACGCAGCAGGGGCACGGACGCCACCGTCGCGGGACAGGATCTCCGCGCGCTCCTCCTCCTCGAGGCGCGACAACAGCGACTCCGCCTTGGCCAGCTTGGAGTCGGCCGACTTCTTCTCGGCCGACAGCTTCGACTTGAGGCTCTTGATGTCGTTGCGCCGCTTGGCCGTCTGGCTCTCGCGAATCGAGTAGGCCTCGAGCTCGTTGTCGTAGTCCGACAGCAGTCCGTCCTGGAGGCCCGTGATCGTCGACAGCGTCGAGAGCTCGTCGAGGAAGGCCTCGGAGTCCGAGGACAGCAGCTCGCCCGTGGGGCCGAGGCCGCCGGTCTGGTAGCGCTGGATGATCGAGTCACGCACGTCGGACCTGACGCCATCCAGGGCATCGCCCTGGCGTGACTGGTCTGCCTTGAGCGAGTCGAGCTCGCGGTTCAGCTCGGTGAGCTCGAGCTTGGCGTCGTTGTAGCGCTCCGAGGCCTGCTCAGCCTGGTGGAGGAGCGTCTCGACACGATCACGCACGGTGTCGATGTCGGGCTCCGCCTGGGCGGGGGTGCTCACGGAGAGAGCAAGGGTTCCGGTGAGGGCGAGCGCAGCGAGCGCGGCGATGGTGCGGTTACGGCCGTTCAGCACGAGCTGGCGGTCCCCTTCGTGTCGTACGCCTACCGGGTGAGCTGACGGATTCGGGCACGACTTGCCCTACCCGCACTCCTCGCGGCCCTCGTCGATCCGGTCAGGATCTTCGAGGTCGCACCTCGTGCGGGATTCACCCCAGATGTGGTTGGTTCCCCGGCTCCGGCGCCCCGAGTGGCGTCAGACTCAGCGCGGCGCTCGCGCGGGTCGGTCGACCCACTTCCTCGAGCACCTCAGTGAGGCAGCCTAATCGTGGTCCGCGGGGACACCAAACCTTCCCCGAGCGTGTTGGGTCCGCAATCGGTGAGGCGCGGATCACACCGGCCCCATGTGCCTCGCTGGCCCCATCGCTCACAGGCACGGTGCGGACCGGTCACGCGGACTCGACCCGCGGGCCGTCGACAGGCAGCACCAGCCGCAGCGGCGGCACCAGTCCGCCCTCGGCCAGCACGTCCAGCGCACGCAGCTCGTCGTCGTCGATGAGCAGCTCGGGCGGTGGCCCGAGCAGCACCGTGATCACGCAGTCGTGGCACGCGAGCCCGCGCACCACGCACGTGTCGCAATCGATCCTCGTTGTCATGGCCCGAGCGTCGCAGGAGGGGCCGACACTTCACGCACGTGCAAAGGCACCGGCGATCGTCACCTGACTGCGAGAATCCCACCGTGCCCGAGAACCAGCAGCGACCCAACCGGCCCACGTGGCAGATCGGCGTCGCCCTCTTCCTCGTCGCCGCAACCGTCTACGTCGCCACAGCGGGCTACACCAGGGTCCACATCGACGTCCTCTCCGCGAATGTCGGCGGCTGGCGGATCGCTTCCACTGGTGAACCGTGGATCGACGGGGTCGATGTCGACCAGATCAACCGCTCGAAGGTGCCCCTGTTCACGACCACCCACGACGGGCACCGGGTCATCGCGCGCTCACCCGGCGTCGTCGCCGCCGGCGTACCGGCGTATGCCCTTCGCGAGCTCGCCACTGACAGCGGGACCTCGGCCGACGACTACAGCAGCGCACCTCCCGCGGTCACAGCGGCGCTGATCACTGCCGTGAGCGTCGTGCTCATGTGGGGCGCGCTCCTGCGGCTGACCAGTCGAAGATCCGCCACCGCCGCCGCCCTGGTGTTCGCCTTCGCAACACCGGTGTGGTCGGTCGCGGCGGACGGGATGTGGACCCACACCCTCACGGTCCTGGGAATCTGCGGGATGGCTTACGCCGCAGCTCGCGAACGATGGCTCCTCGTCGGTGTCTTCGGCGGTGTGGCGACGTGGGGCCGTCTACACACGGTGGTGATCGCCGCCGCGGTCGCGTTGGCGTGCGCCTGGCTCCAGCGAAGGCCGTCGATCGCGGTGCGCGTCGGCGTCACGGGTGCGCTCATGGTGGCCGGAGCGAGCATCTGGTCGCACTGGCTGTACGGCACGTGGATCCCTTCTGGCGGCTATGCGCCTGGAAACTACGTTTCGAGGGCGCCCGGGTCGGCCTACGACTTCAACACCTCGCCCGTCCTCCTCCTGCGCAACGAGGCCGCACTGTGGATAGCCGGAGACCGAGGCATCCTGATCTGGACGCCCCTCGTGGTGCTCCTCCTGCCGTTGCTCATCCGGACCTGGCGGACGCAGCCGATGTGGTGTCGCGCGATGTTCCTGGCCGGTGTCGCCTACACCCTGTTCCAGGGCTGGGCAGCCCCGTTCCACGGCGGCGACGGCATCTACGGCTACCGGCACGGGCTGGAGTTCCTGGCGTGCGCGACCCCGTCGCTCACCCTGGCAGCGTTGTACGCCGGCCGAAAGCTGCGCCTGGCGCTGACCGTGGTGGTCGGCGTGCAGCTCTCGGCGTTCGCACTGGGAGGCAGCATCAACCGTCCTACGCTGACGTTCGGCGACCACTGGGACAACAACGCCTTCGTCCAGGCGCTCCGGGACGCGCCCGTCCTCATCGCCGTGCTCGCGTGCGTCGTCGCCACGACCGTCCTCGCTACCCGGATGTTCCTGAGCGAACCTG
The DNA here is from genome assembly GCF_001427795.1 of Nocardioides sp. Root682. GTDB lineage: Bacteria > Actinomycetota > Actinomycetes > Propionibacteriales > Nocardioidaceae > Nocardioides. The sequence goes on from NZ_LMHJ01000001.1 coordinate 356,905, forward strand.
AGCCCGAGGCAGCTTCGGCGCGGGAGTGACGTCATGTCGGAGGTCCTGCCTACCGTGAGGTCATGACCGTCAGCGCCGCCACACCGCAGAGCCGGTGGGAGGCGCAGCGTTCGTTCGACGAGCTCGGCCAGCCGCTTCGTGACGTGACCTTCTGCGTCGTGGACCTCGAGACCACCGGCGGTTCGGTGGGCGACGGCGACCGGATCACCGAGATCGGGGCGGTCAAGGTACGCGGTGGCGAGGTGCTGGGCGAGTTCCAGACCCTCGTCAATCCTGATGCGGCGATCCCGGCGTTCATCGCCGTCCTCACCGGCATCACCAACCGGATGGTCGCGGACGCGCCCCGCGTCACCTCTGCGCTGCCGGCCTTCCTCGAGTTCGCTGCCGGCTCCGTCCTGGTCGCCCACAACGCCCGTTTCGACGTCGGCTTCCTCAAGCACTTCTGCCGCGAGCAGGACCTCGTCTGGCCGGAGTTCGAGGTGCTCGACACGGTCAAGCTCGCCCGCCACGTCGTCACACGCGACGAGGCGCCCAACCACAAGCTGTCCTCACTGGCCCGGGTCTTCCGGGCCGGCACCACCCCGAACCACCGGGCGCTCGAGGACGCGCGGGCCACCGTCGACGTGCTCCACGGCTTGATGGAGCGGCTCGGAGGACTCGGCGTCCACACCCTCGAAGAGCTGCAGGGCTACTCGTCGAAGGTCGCGCCGGCCGCGCGGCGCAAGCGCCACCTGGCTGACCGGCTCCCCCACGCACCCGGGGTCTACCTCTTCCGCGACGAACAGGAGCACGTGCTCTACGTCGGCACCTCCAAGGACCTGCGACGCCGCGTGCGGTCCTACTTCACCGCATCGGAGAGACGCACCCGGATCGGCGAGATGGTGCAGATCGCCACCTCGGTGACCGGGGTCGAGTGCGCGACCCCGCTCGAGGCCGAGGTCCGCGAGCTGCGGCTGATCGCCGAGCACAAGCCGCGCTACAACCGACGCTCCCGCTTTCCCGAGAAGGTCACCTACCTCAAGCTGACACGCGAACCCTGGCCGCGGCTGTCCCTGGTCAAGCGGGTGCTGGACGACGACGCCGACTACATCGGCCCCTTCTCGTCCAGGTCCTCGGCCGAGAGCGCCCTCGCCGCCCTGCACGAGGTCTTCCCGATCCGGCAGTGCAACGACCGGTTCGGGCGCCAACCCTCGCGGACGGCCTGCGTCCTCGCCGAGATGGCGCGCTGCCTGGCGCCCTGCGACGGGAGCACCGACGCCCAGACGTACGCCGCCGTCGTACGACAACTGCGCGACACCCTCCTGCGCCGGCCTGACGACGTCGTCGACCTGGTGCAGGCGAAGATGACCGCGCTCGCCGACCAGGAGCGCTTCGAGGAAGCCGCGCACCATCGCGACCGCCTCGCCGACTTCATCCGGGGCGCCGCCCGGTCGCAACGGCTCACGGCGCTGACGGGTTGTCCCGAGGTGGTCGCCGCACGACGGGACGAGGACGGCCGCTGGTCGGTCCACGTCGTGCGACACGGCCGCCTGGCCGCGGCCGGGGTGATTCCCACCGGTGGCGACGCCCTCGCGTACGTCGCCGGCCTCCGTGCCTCCGCCGAGACAGTGCTCCCGACCATCGGTCCGACCCCTGCCGCGACGGCAGAGGAGTCCGAACGCATCCTGCGCTGGCTGGAAGCCCCCGGCATCCGGCTCGTCGACGTCGTCGGCGAATGGGTGTGTCCGGTCGCCGGGGCGGGCCGACACCGGGAGTCGCTGCTGCGCGCACCTGCATCCATCTAAGGTGGGCGCATGATCACCGCCATCGTGTTCGTGCAGGCCGAGACCGCGCGGATCCCCGAGGTCGCCGAGGCCATCGCAGCCCTCGAGGGAGTGAGCGAGGTCTACTCCGTCACTGGTCAGATCGACCTGATCGCGCTGATCCGCGTCGCGAGCCATGACGACATCGCGACGGTCGTCGCGGATCGCCTCAACAAGGTCGACGGTGTCGTCGACACCGAGACCCACATCGCCTACCGCGCCTACTCGCGCCACGACCTCGAGGCCGCGTTCTCCATCGGGCTCGACTGACGGTGGCAACGGAGCCCGGATCCGAGGCCGCGGGAGGTCGCTTCCCCCTGCTCGCCGTCGCCTGGCCGCCTCTCGTAGGGCTGGTCTTGGCTGCCTTGCTGATGAACCTCTCGAGTCGACCGTTCCGGTCGTTCGACACCTACTTCCATCTCCGCTTCGGCGAGGAGTTCCGCAGCGGGTGGTCGCTGACCCATCCCGGTCAGGTCAGCACCGCGTCGACCAACGACTGGGCTCCGACTCAGTGGCTGCCGCAGATCGGGCTGTCATGGCTCGCCGACGCCGCTGGCGACACCGGACTCGTCGTCCTCTTCGCTGCCCTCGTCTGCGGCTTCGCAGTCGCGATCTACCTGCTGGTTCGAGCCAGCACCACACCCGGCATCGCCGTCGTCGTCACAGCAGTGGCCACCCTCGGCTGCATGCCCAGTCTCTCGCTGCGCCCGCAGGTCCTCAGCTACCTCTTCCTCGTGGTCGTGCTGGCTTCCTGGAGCCTTGCTCGTCGCACCGGACGTCTGCCCTGGTGGCTGGTTCCATTGGCGTGGCTCTGGGCCGCCAGCCACGGCATGTGGATTTTGGGCGTCGGCGCGAGTGCGGTGCTGGCCGTCGCCGTGTGCCTGGAACGGCGCGGCACCCGCGGAGAGGTCCTGCGGATGCTGGTCGTGCCGGCAGGCATGCTGCTCGCCGCCTGCGTCACGCCCGTCGGCCCGCGACTGGTGTCGGCGGTCCTCCTCGTCAACGCGCGCGCCAACCACTTCAGTGAGTGGCGGGCGCCGGAGCTGGTGACCCTCGCCGCGGCGCCTGTCACCGTCCTGCTCGCTGTCGCAATCCTTTTCATGGTCTGCCGCAACGGCGTGCGCCCCTATGACGTGGCACTGCTCGGGCTCGGCTGCGTGTTTGCGATCTATTCGAGCCGCACGTTGCCTCTGGCACTCGTGGTCCTCGCGCCCGTCGCCGCGCGCGAAATCACCCTGGCGCGGGAGGCACGAAGAGCCAGACCTGCCGTGCATCCACCCGGCCGAGCCGAACTCGCAGTCGTGACCGTGCTCGCGGTCGGTGTCGTCGTGCTCGCGCCGATCAAGTCGCTGCAGGACGTCCCGGCCGACAACATCCGCCCCTTCGCTGGGCAGCTCGACGAGTTGCCGAAGGGCACCGTCGTACTGACCGATCGCGCCACAGGTGCAGTCCTGCTGTGGACCGACCAGCGACTGGACATCCCTGTTCACGGCTACGGCGACGTCTACACCGACACGGAACTCGAAGCGTACGACGATCTGGTCCGACTCGAGCCGGGCTGGGAGGACACCTTGCGCGATCTCGGCGCGCACGTCGCGCTGTTGCCCGACGACACCCCCCTGGCCGCAGCTCTCGAGGAGCACGGCTGGACCATCGTCAAGAAGGACGACGACCTCGTCTACCTGAGCCAGCCCCGAACCAGTTGAGGACTCAGCCGGCTGCGGCAACCACCCAGCGGTCGAGGGTGGCCTTGGCGGCACCCGAATCGATCGCCTCGGCGGCCCGGACGATGCCGGCTGCGAGAGCCTCCTGGACGGGCGCCCCGGGCGCGTCGTACACGGCGAGTGCCGCTCCCGCGTTGAGCAGTACGGCGTCGCGCACCGGGCCCTGGACACCATCCAGCATCCGTCGTACGACGTCCGCGTTGTGCGCGGCGTCCCCGCCACGCAGGTCCGCGGCGGTGGCTGGTGCGAGGCCGAGCGCACCCGGATCAACAGTCGTCGGGACGACCTCACCGTCGTGCACGACCCAGACCCGCGAGGTCGTGGTGGTCGTCAGCTCGTCCAGGCCGTCGTCGCCGCGGAAGACCCACGCATCGACTCCGCGGTCCGCGAACACGCCGGCCATCACCGGCGCCAGGCGCAGGTCGGCGCAGCCGATGGCCTGGGCAGCGGGCCGGGCCGGGTTGGCCAGCGGGCCGAGCACGTTGAACGCGGTGGCGATGCCGAGTTCCTTGCGGGGCACCGCAGCATGACGCATCGCGGGATGGAAGGACGCAGCGAAGCAGAAGGTGATGCCCGCCTCGATAGCCACCTCGGCGACGCGGTCGGCCGGAAGGTCGAGCCGGACCCCGAGCGCCTCGAGCACATCGGCCGTGCCGGCCTGCGACGACGCCGAGCGGTTGCCGTGCTTGACGACCCGCGCGCCGGCGCCAGCCGCGACGATGGCCGACATCGTGGAGATGTTGACCGAGAACGAGCGGTCACCGCCGGTGCCGACCACGTCGAGCAGTCTCCCGGGCACCGAGATCGGGGTCATCACGCCGTACATGGCATCGACGAGCCCGGTGAGCTCCTCGGTGGTCTCTCCCTTGGCCCGCAGCGCCACGACGAAGCCGGCGATCTGCGCAGGCGTTGCGGCGCCGTCGAGGATCTCCCCCATCGCCCAGGTCGACTGGGCAGGCGTCAGGTGCTCCCCGGCGACCAGCGAGCCGAGGACGTCAGGCCAGGTCATCTCAGGCCGGTACGCGAGCGCGCAGCAGCGAGACGACGGCCTCGGCCAGCACGATCGGGTCGATCGGGTGCGAGACGGCGGCGTCCGCGCGGGACCACGTGGCAAGCCAGGCATCCTGCGGCCGACCGGTCAGCACCAGCAGCGGCGGGCAGTCGTAGATCTCGTCCTTGAGCTGCTTGGCGATGCCCATCCCACCCGCAGGTACGGCTTCGCCGTCGAGGATCGCCAGCGCGAGGTGGCCAGCGTCCATGTGCTGGATCACGACCGGTTCGGTCGCGACCTCGACGTACTCCAGCTCGGGGAGATCGGGGTGCGGACGACGACCCAGCGCCAGGATGACCTGCTCGCGGGTGTGCACGTCGTCGCTGTAGACGAGCACCTTCAAGGTCTTCGGTGAGGTCACCCGCGCGATGCTACTCGGTCCGCGCCCGCTCCTGCCGTTCGAGTCGGTCCAGGCGCCGGTCCTCGCGTTCGGCCTCCTTCATCGATGCCCGCACCCACTGCACGAACAGGACAAGGAAGAAGACGATGCCGACCAGGTCGCCGGCCGCCCAGAGGATCCCGCCGGCGAGGTTCTGGTCGTCGTACGGGTCAGGGAGCCAGGCACCCATCGGCCCGTCGTGCAGAGCCGGGTAGTGGTCGCCCCCCAGCAGGGTGTTCTGCCCCATGATCGTCACGCCGAGAAAGGCGTGGAACGGGAGCGTCATCACCGTGAGGAGCACGCGGAACGGGTGCTGGACCCGCCCCGGCAGCGGATCGATCCCGACGATGGGCCAGAAGAACAGCGCGCCGACCGCCACCAGGTGCACGTGCATCATCTCGTGGACGTAGACCGACTCGAGGGAGGCGTCGTACCAACCGGTGAAGTAGAGAGCCCACGGCGACAGCACGTAGAGCGCGAAGGCGAGGGGCGGGAACCCGAGCACCTTGGCCACGGGCGAGTGCAGGAAGGCCAGCAACCATCGGCGCGGCAGCTTCGGCAGTGTCCGCAGTGCCAGCGTCACCGGCGCTCCGAGGGCCAGGGCCAGCGGGACCACCATCGACAGCACCATGTGCTGGACCATGTGGACGCTCACCAGGACGGTGTCGTACGCCGCCAGGCCCGACGAGGTCGCGAAGTAGAAGGCGAACATCCCGACGGCCCAGGCGATCGAGCGCCCGATCGGCCAGCTGTCTCCCCGGCGACGCATCGCTGCGACGCCGAGTGCGTAGAGACCGACTCCCCAGACCGTCGCGATCAGGGGCAGTGGAGCCAGCGACCACTCGGACCAGACCGCGCCGAGATCAAATGCAGGCAGCGTCTTGGCGGCTGTTGCCGCCGCTGTCACGACCAACCCCACGGGCACCTCCTCGACTGGATCGAGCGTAGGTCGTGACCGTTCCGGCGTCAGATCGGGGGGTCGAGATGCCGATGGCGTCAGGAACCGCCATAATGACGCCCGTGGCGACCACAGCAACGGCATCTCTCCCGGCCTCGCGCCTTCACGGCCAGCACGACCGACCCAGCATGGTCGCCGTCGGCACCATCATCTGGCTGTCCAGCGAGCTCATGTTCTTCGCGGCGCTCTTCGCGTCGTACTTCACGATTCGATCGGTCTCGTCCGAGATGTGGGCGGACAACACCGCCCTGCTCAACGTGCCGTTCGCGGCGATCAACACGACGATCCTCGTGTTGTCGTCGTTCTCGTGCCAGTGGGGCGTCTTCGCCGCCGAGCGCGGGCAGGTCGGTCGGGGCGGCCCCCTCTGGAAGTTCTGGGGCGGCAAGACCGGCTGGGGCCTGCGTGAGTGGTTCATGCTCACCTACGTCATGGGCGCGATCTTCATCGGTGGCCAGGCACTCGAGTACTCCGAGCTGATCCACGAGGGCGTGACGATCCCGCACGACGGCTACGGCACGATGTTCTACCTCACCACCGGCTTCCACGGCATCCACGTCACTGGCGGCCTGATCGCGTTCCTCTTCGTCCTCGGGCGTACCTACGTCGCACGGCGCTTCACCCACGAGCAGGCGGTCAGCGCGATCGTCGTCTCCTACTACTGGCACTTCGTCGACGTCGTGTGGATCGGGCTGTTCGCGACGATCTACCTGGTCCAGTGACACCCGGAACCGCTGCGATGAAGAACTGTTGTACGCCCACCGATCCGACCCGGACCCGCAAGGACTGATTGTGCGCCTTCTGAACCGCTCCGCCGGTCGCCTCTCCCGGCACCGCCGTGGCCCGATCGCCGGCCTGATGGTGCTGGTGTGCGGCTTGCTGCTCACCGGCGGCCTGTACGCCGCCTTCGCCCCGGCCCAGGCCGACTCGACCCAGGGCCAGGAAGAACTGGTCAAGGAGGGGCGCGAGCTCTTCCTGGTCGGTTGCGCCTTCTGCCACGGCCAGAACGGTGAGGGCGTCCTCACCCAGGGCGGCACGCAGTACGGCCCGGCGCTCACCGACGTGGGCGAGGCTGCCGTCGACTTCCAGGTCGGCACCGGCCGGATGCCGATGGCGCAGCCGGGTGTGCAGGCCCCCCGCAAGGAGGTCACCTACGACAAGGACGAGATCGCAGCGCTCGCGGCGTACGTCGGCTCGCTCGGAACCGGCCCGGAGATCCCCGACACCGAGCTGTACTCGACCGAGGGCATGAGCGACAAGCAGCTCGAGGAGCTCGTCGTCCGCGGTGGGCAGATCTTCCTCGCCAACTGCACGGCCTGCCACAACTTCGAGGGCTCCGGCGGAGCCATGCCCCGCGGCGGCTTCGCGCCCAAGATCCGTGGCGTCGACTCCAAGCACATCTACGAGGCGATGCTGACCGGTCCGCAGTCGATGGACACCTTCTCCGACGGCAACATCCCGCCGGAGGACAAGAAGGCCGTCATCGCCTACCTCGAGACCCTCGACAAGGCGCCCAGCTACGGCGGGCTCACCCTCGGCGGCCTCGGTCCGGTGAGCGAAGGCATCATCGCCTGGCTCGTCGGCATCGGCTCCCTGGTCGGCTTCGCCGTCTGGATTGCAGCCCACACCACCCGTTCAAGCAAGCAGAAGGGCTGAGGCGGAAGCGTGAGCGACGCACACAACAACGACCACAGCGGGGAGATCGAGCCCGTCGGCCCGATCGCCGATCCGGGACTGCCCGCCCACACCTGGCGGCCGACCGACGTCGACCCGGCCAAGGAGAAGCGCGCCGAGCGGCAGGTGGCCGGCTTCTTCGGACTGTCCGCGATCTGCACCGTCCTGTTCCTGGTGGCGTACTTCACCCTGGACATCGACGACAACTGGCACGTGGTTGCCGGTTTCGGTGCCTCGACGATGGCGCTCGGCGCCACCCTCGGCCTGTCGCTGATGTTCATCGGCATCGGGATCATCCACTGGTCGCGCAAGTTGATGGCCGACCACGAGATCTCCGAGCTCCGCCACCCGGCCAACTCCCCCGAGGAGGACCGCGTCGCGACGCTCAAGGCGCTCAACGAGGGCATCGAGGAGTCCGGCATCGGCCGGCGTCCCCTGATCCGCAACTCGCTCCTCGGCGCGATGGGCCTGGTCGGTCTCCCGGCCGTCGTGCTCCTGCGCGACCTCGGTCCGCTGCCGGGCGACAAGCTCGAGCACACGATCTGGGGCAAGGGCCTGAAGGACAAGCCGATGCGCGTCGTGCGTGACGGCATCTGGACCCCGATCCTCGCTTCCGACCTGGAGATCGGCGACCTGGTCAACTGCCAGCCCGATGCCCTGCACAACCCGGAGCGCTACGAGCTGGACCCGACCGAGGTCGAGGGCATCGCATCCCAGGTCCACAAGTCCAAGGCCTCGCTGGTGCTGCTCCGGATGAACCCGGAGGACATCAAGCCGGGCAAGGACAAGGACGGCAACAGTCGGGAGAACTGGACCGTCAACGGGATCGTCGCCTACTCCAAGATCTGCACCCACGTGGGCTGCCCGATCTCGCTGAACGAGCGGACGACCCACCACCTGCTGTGCCCCTGCCACCAGTCGACATTCGACCTCGCGGATTCCGGTCGGGTCATCTTCGGCCCTGCCGGCCGTCCGCTCCCCCAGCTCCCGCTGGGCGTGGACGCCGAGGGCTACCTCGTCGCGACCCGCGACTTCGACGAACCGGTCGGCCCGAGCTACTGGGAGCGTGACTACTATGACCGTTGGTGACATGAGCAAGGTCGCAAAGACCAACGGCACCGAGCCCGCCACCGCCCCCAAGGGGGCCAAGGCCGCCGGCGCCATCGCGAACTGGGCGGACGAGCGCCTCGGCCTCGGCACGGCCATGAAGAAGAACCTGCGCAAGGTCTTCCCGGACCACTGGTCCTTCATGCTGGGCGAGATCGCCCTGTGGAGCTTCGTCGTCCTGCTGCTGACCGGCGTGTTCCTGACGCTGTGGTTCGACCCGAGCATGACCGAGGTCCAGTACAACGGCTCCTACGACCCGCTGCGCGGCGTGCACATGTCGTCGGCGATGGCCTCGACGCTGGACATCTCCTTCGATGTCCGCGGCGGTCTGCTCATGCGGCAGATGCACCACTGGGCAGCGATGATCTTCATCGCCTCGATGATGATCCACATGCTGCGCGTGTACCTCACCGGTGCATTCCGCAAGCCGCGCGAGCTCAACTGGGTGATCGGCTGCCTGCTGCTGCTGCTGGGCACCATCGAGGGCTTCACCGGCTACTCCCTGCCCGACGACCTGCTCTCGGGCACCGGCGTCCGGGCCGCGGACGGCTTCATGAAGGCCTCCCCCGTGGTCGGCAGCTACATGTCGTTCTTCCTCTTCGGAGGTGAGTTCCCGGGTGACTCGATCATCCCGCGGTTCTACGCCATGCACATCTTGTTGATCCCGGGCATCCTGCTGGGCCTGGTTGCGGCGCACATGCTGCTGCTCGTCTACCACAAGCACACCCAGTGGGCCGGCCCCGGCCGCACCGAGGAGAACGTCGTCGGGTACCCGATGCTCCCGGTCTACGCCGCGAAGGCCGGTGGGTTCTTCTTCATCGTGTTCGGCGTGATCACCCTGCTGGGCGGGCTGTTCTCGCTCAACCCGGTCTGGAAGTTCGGCCCGTACGACCCGTCCAAGGTGACCGCGGGCTCGCAGCCCGACTGGTACATGGGCTGGCCCGACGGCCTGCTCCGGATCATCCCGGCGTGGGAGACCCACATCTGGGGAGTCACGCTCTCCTGGAACGTGATGCTCCCGATCCTCGTGATGCCGCCGCTGATGCTGATGATCCTGATCGCACTGCCGTTCCTCGAAGCGTGGATCACCGGCGACAAGCGGGAGCACCACCTGCTCCAGCGTCCGCGCAACGCCCCGACGCGTACGGCGATCATGGTCGCGCTGATGACCTTCTACGGCCTGTCGTGGGCCGCGGGCGGCAACGACATCATCGCGATCAAGATGCACCTCAGCATCAACCAGATCACCTACTTCATGCGGGCCGCGGTCTTCATCGGACCGGTCATCGCGTTCCTCATCACGAAGCGCTGGTGCATCTCGCTGCAGCGCCACGACGAGGGCAAGCTCCTGCACGGCTACGAGTCCGGCGTCCTGGTTCGCTCCCCCGAGGGCGGCTATGCCGAGAAGCACCTGCCGCTCCCCGAGGGCGAGGCCTACCGCCTCAGTGCCCGCGACATCGACCCGACGCCGGAGACGGTCGAGGAGATCGAGTCGTCCGGCCTGGCCGGTCGCCAGGTCAAGCTGCGGCGCCTGCGCGCCAAGCTGGCAGCGGTCTTCTTCGCGGACAACGTGCAGAAGCCCACGGCCGAGGAGCTGCACGACGCGCAGCACCACGCCGAGCACGAGCTCCACGAGCTGGAGGCGCAGATCGCCGCCGGTCCGAACAAGCACGGCCCGGCCGACCACTGATCCGTTCGACGGGCGTCGTCCATCCTCGCGTGCGAGGATGACGACGCCCGTCGTCGTTTCCGCAGGAGGTCTCCGGTGCGCCGCTTGCTACTGCCCGTGCTCACGGTGCTCTGCCTCGCTCTGGTCACTCCCCTGCTGGCGACCCCCGCCGCGGCCGACGCCGGGGTCCTCAGGGCCCAGAAACGGCTCAATGCGCTGCACTGCGATGCGGGACCCGCTGACGGACGGCTCGGATCACACACTCGCTCCGCGATCATCCGCTTCCAGTCGAGGCACTGGCTCTCGCAAAGCGGCGTGCTCGGACCGACCACCCGGCGAGCGCTGTACTCGGCCAAGGCCCACCGCTGCGACCTCCGTCCGGTTCCCACGAGCTCAGGATCCGGTCGCCGGATCGTGATCAGCCAGCGCCAGAACTGGATCTGGCTGATCGGGTCGAGCGGTCAGGTCGTCGCCCAAGCCGGGATCGTGGACAACCCGGCCGTCCTGCGCAAGGGCACCTGGCGCACCGGGTCCTACTGCGGGCGCCCGGCACGCGTGGTCCTCAACCAGAGCGGCAGCGTGTGGATGGACAACTTCGTCCGGTTCGCCCCGTGCGGCATCGGCTTCCACCGGATCCCCCGCTACAAGTCGACCGGCCGACAGATGCACGCCGACTACTTCCTCGGGACCAATCTCGCCGGCGACTCGCACGGCTGTGTCCGGCTCAGTCGCGCCATGGCGTTCAAGCTCTGGGACTTCACCGCCGGCCGTCGTACGACGGTCCGGGTGATGTGAGGGCAGGTCGGGACCTTCCCCGGGCAGATCCTGCAACGGACTAGTCCGAAAGGACTAGGAACCAGCGACGGAAACCACCGGATCGACGGATCCTGCCGTGAGCCCGCTCGATTAGCGTTCGGAGAACACTGACGCGCGGAACGGAAGGACTCGGCCATGACGACCACTGCCCTGTCGTCCCCCGCCGTCCGGACCACCGTGCGTCCCGCGTCCATCCGCAGCCGGATGGCCCGTCTCATCGTCGTGACAGCCCTGCTCGACCTCGTCACGGTCGCCCTGGCCGCGACCACGGCGATCGGCATCAAGTTCGGCTACGGAACCTGGCCGCCGACCGGGATCGAGTGGCTCACGGGTGTCCCGCTCGTCGACTTCGGCTGGATCGTCCCGGTCTGGATGCTGTCACTGGCCCTCGCCGATGCGTACTCGCGCCGGCAGTTCGCCCAGGGCACCGACGAGTTCAAGTGTGTCCTGCGCGGCTCGGTCGGCGCTGCCGGCGCCATCGCCATGCTCGCGTACCTGATCAACTACGACATGTCCCGCGGCTACTTCGCGATCGCGTGGGCCCTCGGCACGGCCGGCCTCCTGCTCGAGCGCTTCGCCGTGCGCGCCGCGGTGACCCATCTGCGGGTGAGCCGTCAACTGTTGCACCGGGTCGTCGTCGTCGGCGACGCGCTCTCCGTGGCCGAGCTGCACTCGGCCCTGGCCCGCCAGCCCGAGCTGGGGTACGGCGTCGTCGGTGCCTGCGTCCCCGAGGCCGCCCCCGACCTGCCGGTCCCGGTGCTGGGCGACCCCCGGCACGCCGCCCGTCTGTGTCGGGAGCACGAGGCGGACACGCTGCTGATCGCGAGCGGCTCCTACGGGTCCTCGGTCGACCTGCGCCAGGTCGGCTGGGACCTCGAGGGCACCGACATCGACCTGATCGTCGTGCCGAACCTGATCGACGTGGCCGGCCCCCGCATCCACATGCGCCCGGTCGCCGGACTTCCGTTCCTCCACGTCGAACCGCCCCAGGTGGCCCGAGCCATGCGTTGGGGCAAGGCCGCCTTCGACCGGATCGGGTCCCTCGCCCTGATCACAGCGCTGCTTCCCGTCTTCATCGCTGTCGCAGTCGCGATCAAGCTCGATGGCCGCGGCCCCCTGTTCTACCGGCACCGCCGGATCGGCCTGAACGGCCAGGAGTTCGGTGTGTGGAAGTTCCGCAGCATGTCGGTCGACGCCGATCGCGCGCACGGATCGCTCCTCGACGCACACGGAGCAGATGCCCTTCTCTTCAAGCTCGCCGACGACCCCCGGATCACGCGGGTCGGCAGCTTCCTGCGCCGGTACTCCCTGGACGAGCTTCCCCAGCTGCTCAACGTGCTGGCCGGGCAGATGAGCCTGGTCGGCCCGCGTCCGCAGGTCGCGGCCGAGGTGGCGTCGTACACCGACTCGATGCACCACCGGCTCAAGGTCCGCCCGGGCCTCACCGGACTGTGGCAGGTCTCTGGGCGCTCCAACCTCAGCCAGCCGGAGTCCGCTCGCCTGGACCTCTACTACGTCGAGAACTGGACCATGGCCGGTGACTTGGCGATCCTGGCGCGTACCGTGCGTGCAGTGCTGAAGCACGAAGGTGCGTACTAGGCTCCCTTTCGGAGGCGCCGCCGTGTGTCGTCCACGGAAGGCCACCCACGGAAGCAGGACAGAGGCGTTGAGTTTCTCCGGTGCAGCGACCGCACCACCAGGTCGACGGAGCAGGCTCCTGCTGCTGACCGGCAACTTTCCCCACAGGGAGGGCGACTTCCCGTTCGTCGCTCCTGAGATCGGCGCCCTGGCCGGGCGGTTCGATGAGGTCGTCGTCGCCAGCTTCCACGGTCCCAGCGGGCCCGGAGTCCCACAGGCAGAGCTGCCGCCGAACTGCCGTTACGTCGGGCCGCTGCGACCTGGGTCCCTGTGCCTGTCGCTGCGTGGCATCGCCAGCCTGCACCGAATGCGGACGATGTGGTCGGCCCTTCGCCTCGGTCGATCGAGCAACGAGTCCCACCTCATCGCGGACCTCAAGGCATGCCGGGTCGGCCTCGCCATCGCAGCGGACCCGCGCCTTCAGGCCGACCGGGGCAGCGAAGCCGTCACCACGGTCTACTCGTTCTGGGGCCTCGAAGCGGGGCTCGCGATCCCGTGGCTGGCCGCGCAGCCGTCCACCCACGCACTGGTACGGCTGCACCGGTTCGACCTGTACGACGACGTGACGGGCTACCACCCGCTTCGCCCCGCACTCTTCCGGGCAGCGGACGCCATCCTCGCCATCTCGGACCACGGACGCGCCCACCTGCTTGATCGCTATCCCCCGATCCCTGCCGATCACGTCCTCGTCAGTCGGCTGGGGGTCGCAGGACCTGCTCAGGTCCCCGTCAACCGGCGGGTTGATCCGTTCGCCGTGGTCAGCTGCTCGTCGGTCACGGAGACCAAGGCAGTCGACCGCATTCTGGAGGTGGTGGCATCGCTCGCCCGGAGCGGCTTCGCCATCCGCTGGACCCACTTCGGCGACGGTCCCGGCCTCGAAGACCTCCGCATCCGTGCCGTCGCTCTCACCGTGGCCACACCGGGGCTGGAGGTCGAGCTCGCGGGCTGGAGGTCCAATGACGACGTGCTGGCCCATTACCGGCAAGCCCAGGTCGACCTCTTCGTCAACCTCAGTCGCTCCGAGGGTGTGCCGGTCAGCTTGATGGAGGCAGCCGCATGGGGCGTCCCCCTCCTCGCCACTGATGTCGGCGGTGTCGCGGAAATCGTCGGCGCCGAGCTCGGATCAGGACTCCTGGTCGACCCGACCTCCTCGACCGACCAGATCGCCGCCCAGGCACTCGAGATCCTCCGGTCGGCGACGGGACGATTCGCACCACGCCAGGTGTGGGCGAACCGCTTCGACGCCACCGCGACCAGCGTGCGCGCGGCCGACCTCGTCGCAGGAGTCGCCGCGAGCCCTGCCGCAGGACCGAACGGTTCGTGGTGCCCATGACCTCGTTCCGGGCGAACGTCGCGACCCTGGCCGGGGCGAATGCGGTCGCCCAGGGCACCACTCTCCTGACCCTGCCGATCCTCAGCCGTGTGTACGCACCGTCGGACTTCGGGCTGCTCGCCGCCTACCTGGCCCTGGCCGCTCTGCTGGCGGTGCTGGCGACGCTGCGGTACGAGCTGGCCATCCCGCTTGCGACGGACGATGACGACGCAGAGGCGCTCAGCCAGGCAACGCGGCGCATCGTCCTGATCGCATCGGCGCTCACGCTCGTGGTCACCCTGGCCGTCGCTGCCGCGCACCGCGAAGGGCTGATCGGCCTCGACTGTCCCGTGTGGTTCCTCACCTTGGGTCTCTTCGTCCTGCTTGCCGGCGAGGCGTCCATCCTCAATTACGGATTCACGCGAACCGCTTCCTTCCGCGCCCAGGGCATCAGCCGGATCGTCCAGGCCATCACCACGGCCGCGGCGCAGATCATCTTGAGCACGACCCTGCTGGCGTCCGCCGGCGGGCTCATCCTGGGAGCGCTGATCGGGCAGCTGTCCTGCGTCGTCGCGCTGAGAATCAGTCGCGACCAACGCGGTTCCCGGACTGCCCCGTCGACCGCGTCGCGACGATCCGTCCTGCGTCGCTATCGCCGGATGCCGCTGCTCAACGGTCCCAATGCACTGGCTGACGCAGCGCGAACCAACGGCATCAATCTGCTCATCGGCAACCATTCGTACGACACCCTGGGTCAGTTCGCCATGGCGATGCGCGTCGTCCAGGCGCCGGTGGGGATCCTCGCCTCCGCGATCGCCCAGGTCTCGTACCAACGGATGGCGACGGCGGCCGCCGGCGAGCTTCGCGGGATGGTCCTCCAGAGCGTCCAGCGTGCACTGGCCGTCGGCGCGATCCCCTTCGCCGTACTCTTCCTGGTCGCTCCGACCTTGGTACCGGCGGTACTCGGGCCCTCATGGACCGACGCGGGCACCTACGCCCAGATCCTCACGCCGTGGCTGTACCTGAACCTGGCGACGTCTCCCATCTCGATGGTCTACCTGGTGACCGAACGCCAGGGCACCTTGCTGACCTTCTCGCTGGTCTACATGGTTGCCCCCATGGTGTGCCTGGTGCTGCTGGGCACGAACCTGACGCATGCCGTCGTAGCGATGTCCGCCGTGATGACCGTCCTACTGGTGTTCTTCGTCTTCCTTGCGGTGTCGGTCGCAGCGGCCCACGACCGGAGCTCCGACCCCGTGGTTCCGGCTACCTGACCAGCGTGGCCCAGAGCGATCGGTGGCGTGCCGTCGACGTGTCGATCGCATGGTCCCGTAGGACGCGCTGGCGCGCCCCCTGCCCGAACGCGACCCGAGCGCCTTCGTCCGCTAGGGCCAGCCGAATCGCATCTGCCAGCGCCGAGATCGACTCCGTCTGATCGGGCGCCAGGACCCACCCGGCGCCGCCGAGGATCCCGCCGGACCCGGGCGTACTGGCCACGACCGGGGCTCCGGTGGCCATCGCCTCGAGCAATGCGATCGACAAGCCCTCCCAGCGCGAGGGCACGACGACGAGGGTCGCGCGCCTCATCCATGCGTCGGGGGCTCCGGTCCCTACCATCCGGACCCGGTCCGCCACGCCCAGTTCGCTCGCCAACTGCTGGAGGTGCCCGCGCGCCGGCCCATCGCCCAGGAGCACCAACTGCACGTCGTCGAGCTCGGCCAGGGCACGGATCAGGATGTCCTGACCCTTCTGTCTGGCCAGGCGACCGACGACCAGCAGCATCGCAGGTTCTCGCGGTTCGGCGGACGGCGCGAAGCGCGTGATGTCCACACCGTTCGCTATCACCTCGATGCGGCCACGACCGTGGAGCACCGTTTCCCCGTCCTGGGCTTCGGAGTCCGACACCGCGACGATTCGATCAGTCGCAGGAGCAAGGAGTCGCTCCATCTGACGGTAGACACCGCCCAGGCGCCCCCCGGTGTGCCATGACCACCCGTGCGGCATGAACACCGAGGCGGGGCGCCGTCTGCGTGGCAGGCTCAACAGCGCCAGGCGCCCCAACAGGCCGGCCTTGCTGGAGTGGAGCACGACGACGTCGTACGCCACCAGGAGACGGCGCAGTCGCCACCAGTGAACGATGTCCTTCCAGCCCGGCAGTCGCGTCATCGGCACGTCGATCCAGCCGCCGCCGGCGGCGCGGACGTCCCCGGCCAAGTGGCCCGACGGACCCGTCGCCACATCAGCGACCCCGCGGTGCGCGATCCCTGACGCGACCAGGTTTGCCACCACGACAGCGGTCCCCTCGCTGGTCGGCTGGCTGACGTGGAGCACACGCATGAAAGCGGATCGCCGTGTCTGGATCATCGGTCGTTCCGCAAGAAGGGGGCCAGCGCGCGTCGTACCCGGACTACGGCACGACGCGGCGAGAGGTAGAGCACCGCCGAGCGAGCCAAGCCCCAGACAGCACGGGGCGTCGGGCTGAAGTTGTCGAGCATGATCTTGATCCGGCTCCGGATCTGACGCCGCCGGCGGAGCGACGAAATGGCATCGGGATCGACTGCGTACCGGAGGACGACTTCGCGAAGACTCCTTGCCTCGCCGACCTTCGCGATCGACCAGAACCAGGCATAGTCCTCTGCCGCCGGCCGGTCCACGGGGTAGGTGCCGACCCGGTCGATCACAGCCGATCGGAAGATGACCGACGGGTGCAGGAACGCCGAGTTGACGCGGAGGCGGCGCAGCGCGCCAGCCCACGTGGTCGGGAAGTACTCCAGGTGCGTCTGTCCGTCAGGAGTCGCGAATTCCGCCGCCCCACCGAGCAGGAGCAGCTCGGGGTGCCGGTCCATTTCGTCGAGCTGGAGGCGGAACCTTTCGGGCAGGCACGTGTCGCCACAATCGAGGCGAGCGACGTAGGTGTACGACGCTGCAGACCGCAGACCATGGTTCAGGGCTTCCGCGATGCCGACGTTCCGAGGCAGGGTTTCGACTCGCACCTGGAACGGCCACGAGCGCCCGACAACGGACGCGGACGCGGGAGCCCGAACGCTGCCGTCGTCGACAACCAGCACGTCGAGTCGCCGGCCGGGATCAACGATCGAGTCGAGCGACATCACCAACTTCTCGCCGGCCTCGTAGTACGGGATCAGGACGAGACAGTCCGCCACACCCAGTCCGCCCTTCCCTCCGTACGCAACCGCGCTGCGCCGAAGTCTATCGACGGGCGCTCACTAGGGTGAGTGAGTGCGAGTCCTTCACGTGACACCGGTCCGCGATCCCGCGAACCCCTTGCTGACCGGACTTCTGGAGCAGGTCCGCGCAGAGCAGGCTGCAGCCGACGACCACGGCCTCACCTGGGACGCACGCATCTTCACCCGCGGAAACCTTCCGCCCACCCTCGATCCCTTGCGCGCGAGCTCCGACTCAGCCGAGCCACGCTCTGGACCCGTCCTGCGCCGGGCGCTGGACCGACAGTCCCACCTCACGGCTCTCTACAGGTGGCTCGTCGACATTCAGGACGACTACGACGTGATCCTCCTCCGTCATTTGCAGTACGACACTCATCGGCCGTCCGCAGCACGCAAGCTGCGGGTCCCGTTCCTGTCCGTTCATCACACTCTCGAGGTGCCCGAGATCCGGCTCTCAGGTGGCATCAGTGGACGGATGCGCGAGATTGCCGAACGGAGCATCGGCGTGCGGGCAATTCGAGCCGGCGACGGGATCGTCGGCGTCACCTCAGAGATCACCGAGTACGAGCAACGCCGGGCTCGAACCGATCTACCGACCTTCGTGCTTCCCAATGGAATCGATCCCCACGGTGTCGAGCTGCTGGACGACCGCAGAGGCGAGGTACCCGAGCTCCTCTTCGTCGCCAGCACTTTCGCACCGTGGCAGGGGGTCGACCTCCTGATGGACGCCGTTCGGGACTCATCTGAGGCCTTCGTGCTCCATCTCGTCGGCACCATCCCCGATGGTGCGTTGCCGCCCGGACCGCTGGATCCGCGCGTCCGACTCCACGGACACCGCTCACGAAGCGAGATAAACGACATCGCCGCCACAGCATGGCTCGGCCTGTCCGCGTTTGCTCTCGAACGAAAGCAGATGACTGAAGCCTGCAGCCTCAAGGTCCGGGAGTACCTCGCGTCCGGACTCCCGACCTATGCCGGTCACCGCGACGTCTTTCCCCCCAGCGAGTTCTTCTTCAGGACGGGACCGGTGTCGATGAACGCCATCTTGTCCTATGCACACGAGATGCGTCGTCAGTCCCGGGAGGACGTCCGGCGAGCCAGTCTGCCCCATGTCGCGAAGGCAACCATCCTGACCACGGTCAGTGCTCAGCTCGCGCGGGCGTATGGCACCGGGACAGCGCAGGACTGATCAGCTGAGTGCTGACCCTGCCAGATAGTCGGGCCACCTGATGTTCCAGTCGCCGTAGCCATTCCAAGACTCCATCGGCCGGTTCGTGCCGACGTACTGGACGACGTCGCCGCGGCGGGTCATGTTGTAGAGCCAGGCCGCGTTGGCGGTGCTCATGCCGGTGCAGCCGTGGGAGACGTTCTCGTGGCCCTGGGAGCCGACCGACCACGGGGCGGCGTGGATGAACTCACCGGAGTTCGTCAGGCGCATCGCCCACTTCACGTCGTCGAGGTCGTAGGCCTCGGACGAGCCCGCCGGGATGCCGACGGTCTCGGAGTTCATCCGGCGGGTCGCGAACTTCTCCATGATCACCTTCGTGCCGGACCGGGTGATGAAGCCCGCCTTGCCCGTCGTGATCGGGATGGTGCGCAGCAGCTTGCCGTTGGAGAGGACCTTCATCTGGTGGGTCTTCGCGTTGACCTTGTAGACGTGCGCGTCGCCGACAGTGAAGGCGAGGTCACGATCTTCCTGGCCGTAGACGCCACCGCCGGCAGAGACGCTGTTGATGTCGATGTTGACGCTGACCTTCGAGCCGGCCTTCCAGTAGGCCTGCGGACGCCAGTGGGCTTCCTTGTCGCTCACCCATCGCCACGACCCGGCCTGGGCTGGGACCGCAGTGACCTTCATCTTCGTCTCGAAGGCGGCCTTGTCGGTCACGGGGAGATCGAAGGTGACGACCACGGGCATGCCGATGCCGACCTTCTCGCCGTCGAGCGGCGAGACCGAGGGATAGGTCTGCTGGGAAAGTGCGAGCGTCTGGGTCGTGAAGACCGTGTCGCTGTCGGCCTGGGTGCCCTCGGCGTTCGTGGCAGTGGCGAGGACGCGGTAGCGGACGCCCGGCTCGAGCCGGTCGCTGGCGATCCAGCGTCCACTGGCCTGGTCCACCGCGCCCTTGAGCGGACCTGCCGCCGACCGGACCTTCACCGTCTTCAGCGCACCGTCCACGGCCGCAACGCGCAGGATCGTGTCGACGGGGACGTTCGTCGCACCGGCCTTGACGTTGGTGCGCACCGACGCCTGGACCGCGGCTGCGGCCGTCGTCTCGGCGGTGCCATCGTCACTGGCGCCGGGAAGCACGCCCGAGCCGTCGCAACCGGCTGCCACCACCGCAATGAGGGACAGGACGGCACAAGAGCGCACCAAGTAGGCGCGACGGGGCGTAATGGACACCAGAGAAGGGTACCTGCCACAACCTCACCAGAACCGCTGGAAACACGTTGGCGGTGTCACACCGTGAGGTGCGACACCGCCAACGAGATCAGCGTCAGACGTACTGACTCCAGGGAATCAGTGGGCGTACTCGCCGCGGTAGTACTCGTAGATCCAGCCCGGCACGGCCAGCGCACCGAGGACGAACCCGATGATCACGAGCCACCAGGCCAGCACGGCCACGGCGAAGACGATCACGCCGAGAGCGGCGGCGCACCACAGCGGCCACCAGGAGTACGGCGGGAAGAAGCCGAGCTCGCCCGCGCCGTCAGCGATCTCGCCGTCCTTGCGGTCCTCCGGCCGGGCGTCCATCCGCCGGGCGTGGAAGCCGAGGTACAGCGTCATCATCGCGCAGAGCAGCGTGGTCATGACCAGGGCGGACGTGCCGGTCCAGTCGCCGCAGTTCTCCTTGCCGCAGCGGGTGCCGGCGTCGGTGATGAACCAGTAGGCCGGTGAGACCAGGACCAGGAAGATCGTGGTCAGGCCGAAGATCCAGGCTTCGATCTTCATCAGTGGTCACCGTCCTGCTTCTTGATCTGCTCTTCCAGGTGCTCGGCGCGCCCCTCGGTGTCCGGCAGGTCGCCCACACCGTTGCCCTCGAACTCTGCCGGGTTGTCGTACATCTCGATCGCGGCGATCTCCGGGTGGTGGAGGTCGAAGGCAGGCGACTCGGAGCGGATCCGCGGCAGGGTGTGGAAGTTGTGACGCGGCGGCGGGCAGCTCGTGGCCCACTCCAGCGACCGGCCCCAGCCCCACGGGTCGTCGGTGTTGACCAGCGGGCTCTTGCGCGAGACGTACACGTTGTAGAAGAACGGCAGCATCGAGGAGGCGAGCACGAAGGCACCGATCGTCGACACCTGGTTCAGCGTCTCGAAGCCATCGCCGGGCAAGTAGTCCGCGTAGCGACGCGGCATGCCCTCGATGCCCAGCCAGTGCTGGATGAGGAAGGTCGTGTGGAAACCGATGAACAACAGCCAGAAGTGGATCTTGCCCAGTCGTTCGTCGAGCATTCGTCCGGTGAGCTTCGGCCACCAGAAGTAGAAGCCCGCGAACATCGCGAACACCACCGTGCCGAACACCGTGTAGTGGAAGTGCGCCACCACGAAGTACGAGTCGGACACGTGGAAGTCCAGCGGCGGGCTGGCCAGGATGATGCCGGTCAGGCCACCGAAGAGGAACGTCGTGAGGAAGCCGATCGACCACAGCATGGGTGTGTCCATGCGTACTGATCCGCCCCACATCGTGCCGATCCAGTTGAAGAACTTCACGCCGGTCGGAACCGCGATCAGGAACGTCATGCCGGAGAAGAACGCCAGGTTGACCGCACCGGTGACGAACATGTGGTGTGCCCACACCGCCACCGAGAGGATCGCGATGCCGAGCGTGGCGCCGACCAGGCCGACGTAGCCGAAGATCGGCTTGCGGCTGAAGACCGGCAGGATCTCGGAGATGATGCCGAAGAACGGCAGGGCGATGATGTAGACCTCTGGGTGCCCGAAGAACCAGAACAGGTGTTGCCAGAGGATCGCGCCACCTGTCGAGGTGTCGAAGACGTGGGCACCGAGTTGTCGATCAGCCTCGAGCGAGAGCAGCGCACCGGCGAGGATCGGGAAGGCGATCAGCACGAGGATCGCCGTGATCAGCACGGTCCACACGAAGATCGGCATCCGGAACATCGTCATGCCGGGCGCGCGCATGCAGATGATCGTGGTGATGAAGTTGACCGCACCCAGGATCGTGCCGAGACCGGCCATCCACAGGCCCATGATCCACAGGTCGCCACCGACGCCGGGGCTGTTCACCGAGTCGGACAGCGGGGTGTAGGCGAACCAGCCGAAGGACGCAGCGCCCTGCGGGGTGAGGAAGCCGGCACCGGCGATGAGACCACCGAACAGGTACAGCCAGTAGCTGAACATGTTCAGGCGCGGGAACGCGACGTCGGGCGCACCGATCTGCAGCGGCATGATCGCGTTGCCGAAGCCGAAGAACAGCGGCGTCGCGAAGAGCAGCAGCATGATCGTGCCGTGCATCGTGAAGAGCTGGTTGTAGAGCTCCTCGTTGACGATCTGGCTGCCCGGGTAGGCGAGCTCCGACCGGATGAGCAGCGCCATGATTCCGCCGGCGATGAACCAGGCCATGGCCGTACCGAAGTACAGGTTGCCGATCAGCTTGTGGTCGGTCGTGGTCAGCACCCGCACGACCTGCTGGCCGAGCGGCTTGCGCTCGGTGAGGTCCGCGGAGCGAGTGGCAGTCGCGGTCACTCGTGCCCTCCCTCGTCGTCGTGGATGAGGTTCTCGGAGTAGACGCCGCCGTCGACGGGCTCCTCGGAGACGTGCTCGGGGTCAGCGGCCAGCTCGGCCAGGTACGCGTCGTACTCCGCGTCGGTGACGACCTTGACCGTGAAGAGCATCCGCGAGTGGTAGGCGCCGCACAGCTCGTAGCACTTGCCGTCGTAGACACCGGTCTCGGTAGGCGTCACCTGGTAGGAGTTGTCGTTGCCGGGAACGACGTCCATGCGCATGGCGAAGGACGGGATGCCGAAGTTGTGGATCACGTCGGGGCTGTACAGCTGGAACTCGACGGTCTTGTGGACCGGAATGACCAGCTGCGGGATGTCCTCGCCCGTACCGGCGACGTAGAGGTTCTTGCCGCCCGCAGCCTCGCTGTCGGGGTAGTTGAACGTCCACGACCACTTCTGGCCGACCACCTTGACGATGACGTCCGGGTTCGGGTCGTGCTCGAGCGCGATGTTCTGCACCCGCACCGTCTGGGCGAAGAACGCAACCACCATCACGATCGGGAAGATCGTGTAGAAGATCTCGATCGGCAGGTTGTAGCGCGTCTGGACCGGGACCTCGTCGTCACTGCGACGACGGAACCAGATCGGGACACCAATGATGAGCGCCCACGTGATCACGCCGGTGACGAGAGCAGCGATCCACGCGCCCTGCCACAACAGGAGGATGTGCTCACCCTGTTCGGACTTGATCTCCGGCATGCCGAACCGTTCCCACTGGGTATCGGTCGAACATCCGGACAACGCGAACGCGAGTACGACGATGCCGGCGAGCGGGATCACGCGGCGCAATTGCCGACGAGGTCCACGCGTGCGCTCGGGTAGCCACCAGCCCACGAACGAGCCTTCCTCTCGAGGGTCAGAACAATTGCGAACACTAGCGGAGACGGGACTCGTGCGGGGCGTGGGGTCAGTGGTTCGGGATCGGCGCGGCGTGCGCGCACCGCTCCCCTGCCCCTCATCTATCGTCGCCCTGTGAGCAGCACGCCTGAGGTGTACCTCGACGCGGCGTCGTCGCAGCGCCTGCACCCCGCAGCGCACGACACGCTGCTCGCTGCGCTCGAGCGGGGGTACGGCGACCCGCGTCGGCTCCACGGTCGCGGCAGGGACGCGCGCCTGCTCCTCGACAACGCCCGCGCCGTGGTCGCCGAGGCGCTGGGTGCCCAACCCGACGAGATCACCTTCACCGCGTCCGGCACCGACGCCGTGCACCGGGGGCTGTTGGGGCTCGCGTCCACGACAGGACTCAGCGGGATCGTGCACAGCGCGGTCGAGCACTCCTCGGTGCTGCATGCCGTCGAGTGGCGTGAGTCGTCTGCCCACGCGAGCATCGCGGTGGACCCGGCCGGTCGGGTCGACCTGGAGGCGCTCGCCGTGGCGTCGCGACGCGACGGCGTGGCCGTGGTCGCCCTGCAGGCCGCCAACCAGGAGGTCGGCACCCTTCAGCCGGTGGACGAGCTCGACCTGCCCGGCGGCGTACCCCTGTTCATGGACGCGGCCGCAGCGGTCGGGCACGTCGTGCTCCCCCGTCGTTGGGACGCCCTCGCCGCCTCCGCCCACAAGTGGGGCGGCCCGGCCGGGGTCGGCGTTCTCGCGGTCCGCCGGGGCACTCGCTGGACCAATCCGTTCCCCGGCGAGGACGAGCTCGAGAACCCGGCCGGCTTCCCGAACGTGCCCGCCGCCCTGGCTGCCGCCGCGGCGCTCCAGGCGGTGCTGGCCGAGCGGGAGCAGGTCGCCACGCGCCAGTTCGAGATGGTCGAGCGGATTCGTCGCGCCGCCGCCGGTCTCCCCGACACCGAGGTGGTCGGGGACCCGATCGCCCGGCTCCCCCACCTGGTGACGTTCTCCTGCCTGTACGTCGGCGGCGACGAGATCGTCACCGACCTCGCGCAACGCGGCTACGGCGTCGCCAGCGGGTCGGCCTGCACCGCCTCCACCCTGGAGCCGAGCCACGTGCTCGCGGCGATGGGCGCCCTGACGCACGGCAACGTCCGGGTGTCACTGGACCGTGACACCACCGACGACCAGGTCGACGGCTTCTGCGCGGCACTCGTCGAGTCCGTCACGGCCATCCGTGCCAGGGCAGGGCTGTGACGATGCTGGAGCTGGACTGCCGGGACCTCCCGTGCCCTCGCCCGATCATCGAGCTGGCGAAGGCGTTGCCGTCGGTTGCCGTCGGCGACCTGCTGGCCGTGGTCGCCCGCGACCCCGCAGCGCGCTACGACGTCCCGGCGTGGTGCCGGATGAGGGGGCAGGAGTACGTCGGCGAGGACCTCGCCGACGACCACCTGCCCCGCTACACCGTGCGGCGGCTCAGCTGAGCCGAGCTCAGACGACGAACTTGCCGACCTCGTCGGCGGCGTCGTCACCGTAGGACGCACGCACCCGGTCGACGAACTGCGCCGTCGTGAAGTCGTACTCCTGGGTGCCGACCGTCTCGACGACGTAGGCGGCGAGGACGCAACCGACCTGGGCGGCACGCTCGAGCGTGGAACCCCACGACAGGGCCGCGAGGAAGCCGGCACGGAACGCGTCACCGACACCGGTGGGCTCCAGGGCCGCGACGTCCTTGGCAGCCGGGATCTCGAACGACGTGCCGTCGTTCGTGGTGACCCGGACGCCGTCCTTGCCGAGCGTGGTGACCTGGATGTCGACCTTCGAGAGCACCTCTTCGGCGCTCCAGCCGGTCTTCTTCTCGATGACGTGCGACTCGTACTCGTTGGAGAACAGGATCGCAGCGCCCTCGATGAGGTCCCGGATCAGGTCACCCTCGGCGAAGGCGAGCTGCTGGGAGCAGTCAGCGATGAACGGGTAGCCACGCTGGCGGCACTCCTCGGTGTGGCGCTTCATCGCGGCCGGGTCGTCCGCGCCGATCAGGACGTACGACGGCGCGCCGACCCGCTCGACGATGGGCGCCAGCTCGATCTGGCTGGCCTCGCTCATCGCGCCCGGGTAGAACGACGCGAACTGCGCCATCGTCGTGTCCGTGGTGCACACGAAGCGCGCGGTGTGCTTGCTGTCGGAGATGTGCACGGAGTCGCAGTCGACGCCGTTGCGCTCGAGCCAGGAGCGGTAGTCGGCGAAGTCCTCGCCGGCAGCGCCGACCAGGACCGGGCGCAGCCCGAGGCGCGCCAGGCCGAAGCACATGTTGGGTGCCACTCCGCCGCGGCGGATCTCGAGGTCGTTGACCAGGAAGGACACCGAGAGCTTGTCGAGCTGATCGACCACCAGCGAGTCCGAGAACTTGCCGGCAAACGTCATCAGATGGTCGGTCGCGATCGATCCAGCGATCAGGAGGGAGCCCGTGGGTTCAGTCACGACACGGAACGTTATCGGACTCGTAACACGAAGTTGGGGCAGTCCCACTGGGTCTACCCAGGAGTAACGCTTAGCGTCGAAGCATGACGCCGTACGAAGAGATCGCCGCCCCCAGCGACCTGCACGCCGACTGCGAGGCGGTCAACCGCCAGCTCGCGAAGGCGGCCGTGCAGGCCACCCGCCCCGCACCCAGCATCCACTTCGACGAATTCCCCCGCGAGATGCCCAAGCGCGGGATCGAGATCTCCGAGGCCGCCCAGCGCCTCGCGAACGCGCTTCAGCTTCATCTCGACTGATTCAGCCGACGCAACGCAAGAGGCCCCCGCCAACCGGCGGGGGCCTCTTGCGTTGCTGAGGATGACTCAGTTGAAGCTGTCACCGCACGCGCACGAGCCGGTCGCGTTCGGGTTGTCGATGGTGAAGCCCTGCTTCTCGATCGTGTCGACGAAGTCGATCACCGCACCGTTGAGGTAGGGGACGCTCATCCGGTCGACGACCACGCCGACGCCGTCGAAGTCGGTCACGACGTCGCCGTCGAGGGTCCGCTCGTCGAAGAAGAGCTGGTAGCGCAGGCCGCTGCAGCCACCGGGCTGCACCGAGATCCGCAGCTGCAGGTCCGAGCGGCCCTCCTGCTCGAGCAGGCTGGCGACCTTCGCGGCCGCAACCGGGCTGATGTTGATCTGGTCTTCACGGCGGTCAAAGGAGACCGGCTCGGCGATGGTCGCCGTCGTACCGGTGGCCTCGGCCTCGTGACTGTGGCCGCCACCGCAGCAGGCGTCGCTCATTCTCACTCCAGGGTGTTGTCCATATTTGGTGTGTCAGAAAGGGGTTCAACTACAACCAATGGTCGCACAGTTGTGGTTATTCCCCCCAGACGAGGACCGGCTTGACCACCGCACCCGATTTCGTGTCCGCGATCGCGTCCGCGATCCGCTCGAAGGGGTAGGTCGTCACGAGGTGGTCGACCTCGAATTTGCCCGCTCCACGAAGCGCGATCAGCTCCGGGATCGTGACCTGCGGATCCGACTCCCCCTCCACCGAGGACCGCACGGTCTTGCCTGACTGGAGCAGGTCGATCGCGTCGATCGTGTACTCGTCGGCTCCGAGGCCCAGCGCGACCAGCATGCCGCGGCTGCGCAGCGAGCGCTGCGCCTGCAGGACCACGGCCGGCAGCGCCGTCGTGTCGATGGCGTACGACGCCCCGCCACCCGTGAGCGACCGGACCTGTTCCTCGACGGCTGGGGCACCGCCCGCCGTGGGGTCGATCGCCGTGGCGCCGTACTCCTCCGCGAGGGCCCGGCGCGTGGCCACCGGGTCGACGGCAATGACCGTCCCGACGCCCCTGCCGCGCGCTGCCGCGACCGCAGCGAGACCGACTCCTCCGGCGCCGAAGACCACGAGCGAGTCTCCGGGAGCGGGATCGAGGAGGTTGAGCACGGTGCCGGCGCCGGTCTGGAAGCCGCACGCGAAGGGGGCCAGGTGAGCCAGGTCCAGGGACTTGTCCACGACGACACAGTTGTCGGCGTACGCGAGGGCGTGGCGCGCGAAGCTGGACTGTCCGAAGAAGTTGCCGAAGACCGTCTGCCCGGCACGGTCTCCGTCCGCCGCCGTCATGGTCGTCGAGCCGTCGGCCCGCATCCCCATGTAGTTGAGCAGCAGGGACTGCTCGCAGTAGCCGACGTGGCCCTCCCGGCAGGGCTCGCAGGCGCGGCAGGAGCGGAAGCTCAGCACGACGTGGTCGCCGACCGCGATCCCCGCGACGTCGGCGCCGACCTGCTCGACGACGCCCGTGCCCTCGTGGCCCATCACGGTCGGCATCATCTCGGCGGGCAGCATCGTCGGCACCACCAGGTCGGTGTGGCACAGGCCGGTGGCGACGATCCGCACCAGGACCTCGTCGTCTCGGGGTGCCTCGAGGTGCACGTCGGTGAAGGTGAAGTCGCCGCCCGGTTCGTTGACGACGAGGGCGGTGGTGCGCAGGGTGTCAGTCACCCGAGCAATCTAGAACATGTTCCAGAAACGTCTCGACACGCCTCGCCTGGCGGCTCGGCTACTCGACGACCAGATCAGGTGGCCCAGGTCCGCGCCACGCGGGCGGCCAGCACGGTGAGCGCGCCGGCCGGATCGGCGAAGGCGCGCTCCTCCCCGACGGCGTCGACGAGGGAGTAGGCGGCGTCCATCCCCAGGGCGCGCATCTCGCGGGAACCGACCAGGACCTGGCCGGCGAGGGCGACGCAGGGGCGGAGCGCCTCGGCGGCGATGGCGGCGACGCCGGCGGGAACCTTGCCGGCGCGGCTGCTGAAGTCGAAGGCACCCTCGCCGGTGATCACCAGGTCCGCAGTCCGTGCCTGCTCGGCCAGACCGACGGCGTCAGCGACCAGCCCGATGCCTCCGACCCTCGACCCGCCGAGCAGCAGCAGCGCGAAGCCCAGCCCGCCGGCAGCACCGGCACCGGGGGCGAGCGCCAGGCGCCGGTCCGTGGCGAGCGCGAACTCCTCGAGGTAGCCGTCCATGACGACCTGCATCTCCTCGTCGAGGCCCTTCTGGGCGCCGAAGGTCTTGCTCGCACCGAACAGTCCGGTGAGGGGGTTGTCGACGTCGGTCGCCGCGACGAGCTCGACCCCGTCGACGAGCGCGCGGGCGATGCTGAGGTCCACCGTGGTCACGCCGTTGAGGAACACGCCGCCGACGTCCAGCGCGACATCGGCCGACGCGCCGAGTGCGGCCAGCAGCCCGGCGCCGCCGTCGATGGTGCCGGATCCGCCCAGGCCGACCACGACCCGATCGGCTCCCGCGTTGATGGCTTCCAGGACGAGCGAGCCGACGCCCACCGTCGTACCGAACTCGCCGAGCTTGCCGCCGGTGAGGTGGATGCCGCAGGCCTGCGCACTCTCGACGTACGCCGTCCGTCCGACCATCAGCAGCGTCGCGGGGACCTCGTGTCCCGGAGGTGCCTCGACCGTGACCGCCAGCAGGTCACCCCCGAGCGAGGCGTGGAGCACGTCCACGAAGCCCGGGCCACCGTCCGACATCGGCGCCAGCACGATCTCGTCGTCCGGGGCGTGGAGCCGCCAGCCGGCCGCGATCGCTTCGGCCGCCTCGACCGCGGTGAGCGTGCCGGCGAACTTGTCAGGGGCCACCAGCACGCGCATGGCGTCATCATGGGCCATGACCACCCGGAGCACCGACCGGTGGCTCTCGACACGTCAGATCTAGGATGGGGCCATGACCACCGTGGACCTTCCACTGCTGCCACTCGGCCGCGGCACCGACCCGCTCTCCGAGCGTGGCGTCGACTGCCCGGGCGACCTGCCGGCCGCCTCCGATCCCGACCTGGTCGAGCGTGCTCGTGCCGCCCGGGAGAAGCTCGGCGAGCGCCTGTTCGTGCTCGGGCACCACTACCAGCGCGACGAGGTCATCCAGTTCGCCGACGTCACCGGTGACTCGTTCAAGCTCGCCCGCGACGCGGCTGCTCGCCCGGAGGCCGAGTACATCGTCTTCTGCGGCGTGCACTTCATGGCCGAGTCCGCCGACATCCTCACCGGCCCCGACCAGCGCGTCATCCTCCCCGACCTCGCGGCCGGCTGCTCGATGGCCGACATGGCGCGCATCGCCCAGGTCGAGAAGGCGTGGGATGCCCTCGCTGCGGCCGGCGTCCAGGACGTCGTCGTCCCGGTCACCTACATGAACTCCAGCGCCGACATCAAGGCGTTCTGCGGTCGCAACGGCGGCGTCGTGTGCACGTCGTCGAACGCCGAGGTGGCACTCGACTGGGCCTACGCGCAGAAGGGCGAGGACACCAAGGTCCTCTTCCTGCCCGACCAGCACCTCGGTCGCAACACCGCCGTGCTGCAGCTGGGCATCCCGCTCGACGAGTGCGTCGTGTGGAACCCCTTCAAGCCCAACGGCGGGCTCACCGCCGAGGAGCTCGCCAAGGCGAAGATCATCCTCTGGAAGGGCCACTGCTCGGTCCACGGCCGGTTCTCCGCCGACGTGATCGACGAGCTCCGCGCCAAGGTGCCCGGCCTCAACGTGCTGGTCCACCCCGAGTGCCAGCACGAGGTCGTGCTCAAGGCCGACCAGGTGGGCTCGACCGAATACATCATCAAGACGATCGAGGCCGCGCCCGCCGGTTCGAGCTGGGCCATCGGCACCGAGCTCAACCTGGTGCAGCGCCTCAAGAACGCCCACCCGGACAAGAACATCATGTTCCTGGACCGCAACGTCTGTTACTGCTCGACGATGAACCGGATCGACCTGCCGCACCTCGTGTGGACGCTCGAGAACCTCGTCGAGGGGGTCGTCGTGAACCAGATCCAGGTGGACCCGCAGACCGAGGCGGACGCGCTCGTGGCCCTCCAGCGGATGCTCGACCTCCCCGGGAAGTCCCACCGTGACTGACACCCTCCCTGCTTGTCCCACGTGTGCGAGTGAGTACACCTACGAGATGGGCGACCTGCTCGTGTGCCCGGAGTGCGCCCACGAGTGGTCGCCCGCCGAGGCTGCCGCCGAGGCACAGGCCGCGGCGGACGCTGACGTCGTGCGCGACGCCAACGGCAACCCGCTGGCCGACGGCGACGACGTGATCATCGTCAAGATCCTCCCCGTCAAGGGAGCGCCGAAGCCGATCAAGGCGGGCACCAAGGTGCGCAACATCCGTCTGGTCGACCCCACGAAGCGGGTGGGCGACCACGACATCGACGCCAAGGTCGACGGCTTCGGCCCGATGCAACTCAAGTCCAGTGTGGTCAGGAAGGCCTGAGCGTGTTCAAGCGCACCAAGTCCCCCGTCGAAGAGACGACCGTCGCGAAGCCGGGCGGCAAGGGTCGTCCGACCCCGACGCGCAAGGAGGCCGAGGCCGCAGCCAGGGCTCGCGCCAAGGCGCCCGCCGACCGCAAGGCCACCTCCCGCAAGGAACGCGAGTTCCGTGCCGAGCAGAGCAAGCGCATCCGCCAGGGCATGAAGGAGGGCGACGAGAAGTACATGCTCCCCCGTGACCGCGGTCCGGTCCGTCGCTTCATCCGTGACTACGTCGACGCCCGGTTCTCCATCGTCGAGATGGTCATCCCGTTGATGATCGTCGGCCTGATCCTCGGGTACACCCGCAACGACGCGCTGCGTCAGGCCAGCAGCCTGGTCCTGCTCGCGACCGTGCTGTTCGTCGTCACCGACATGTTCGTGCTGCGGTTCCGGATCCGCCGCGAGCTCAAGCGACGCTTCCCCGAGGAGCCGCTCAAGGGCACGACCTACTACACGCTGACCCGCGCGATGCAGATGAAGTTCATGCGGATGCCGAAGGCCAAGGTCAAGATCGGGCAGGCCCTGCCGGACGACTACCGCTGACGTGAAGATCATCGCGGCGCTGCACGCGCCTGCCCTCGGGGACGTGCTCCGCGGGTCGGCCTTCCGCGACGACGTCGCCGCCGGTGGCGCCACCCGGCTCCAGGTGAACGTCGACGACGACGCCGTCGCCCCGGCCATGCGGTTCGGTCCCGGCGTACAGATCACCGCAGTCGTGAGCGTGTGGACCCCTGGATCGCCCGACGCGGTCGTGGACGTCGTACGACGGCTCGACGGCAGCGCCGACGCGTGGCTGGTCGAGGAACGCGAACCCCTGGCTCCGCCCGCCGTTGCGGACGGGGCGCGGGCCGACACCCTGGCGAACGTCGCATTCCTGCGCCGCCCGGACACCCTCTCGCCCGAGGCGTGGCGGACCGACTGGCTCGACCGGCACACCCAGGTCGCGATCGACACCCAGGGCACGTTCGGCTATGTCCAGAACCCCGTGCTGGAGGCCCTCACCGCCGACGCACCGGCGGTCGCCGGCATCGTCGAGGAGCTGTTCCCGATGGCCGCGATGACTGACCACCACGCCTTCTACGGCAGCGGCGGCGACGAGGCCGAGTTCCAGCGGCGGTTCGCGGTGCTGATGGAGAGCTGTGAGCGCTTCGGAGCGGCGCAGGGCCTCGACCTCGTGCCGACCAGCCGCTACACGTTCACCCTGACCTGAGCGACCGGCTCAGCCCGGCCGACTCAGCCCGGCCGGCTCAGCCCAGCGCCTCGGAGCGGCGCGGCGACCGGGTCAGCGTCGGGTCGGTCGTCACGACCCCGTCGAGCACGCGGTCGATCGCAGCCAGCGTGTCGGCGTCCAGCTTCACGCCCGCTGCCTTGACGTTCTCCGTCACCTGCTCGGGCCGGCTGGCGCCGATGATCGCGGCCGAGACGTTGTCGTTCTGGAGGACCCACGCGACGGCCAGCTGCGCGAGCGAGAGCCCGGCGGCGTCCGCGATGGGCGTCAGCTGCTGGACCCGCTCCAGGACGTCGTCCTTGAGCCAGCGCCCGATCATGTCGGCGCCGCCCTTGGCGTCGGTCGCGCGTGACCCCGCGGGCGGAGGCTGGCCCGGGAGGTACTTCCCGGTCAGCACGCCCTGCGCGATCGGGGACCACACGACCTGGCCGAGGCCGAGCTCGCGGCTCGTCGGGACGACTTCCTCCTCGATGACCCGCCAGAGCATGGAGTACTGCGGCTGGTTGGAGACGAGGGGCACCCGCAGCTCCCGGGCGAGCTCGGCCGCCGCACGGATCTCCTCGGCACGCCACTCCGAGACGCCGATGTAGAGCGCCTTGCCGGAGCGCACGACGTCGGCGAAGGCCAGCATCGTCTCCTCCAGCGGCGTCTCGTGGTCGAACCGGTGCGCCTGGTAGAGGTCGACGTAGTCGGTGCCGAGTCGGCGCAGCGAACCGTCGATCGACTCGAGGATGTGCTTGCGGGACAGCCCGTGGTCGTTGTGCTTGCCCGGACCCGTCGGCCAGAAGACCTTGGTGAAGATCTCCAGGCCCTCCCGACGCTCACCGGCGAGCGCCTTGCCGAGCACCGACTCGGCGGCCGTGTTGGCGTAGACGTCGGCCGTGTCGAAGGTGGTGATCCCGTCGGTGAGGGCCTGGCGGACGCACGCCAAGGCTGCGTCCTCCTCGACCTGCGAACCGTGGGTGAGCCAGTTGCCGTACGCGATGGCCGAGATCCTGAGGCCGCTCGCTCCGAGGTTGCGAATCTCCATGCGTCGACCCTAGTCGCGCCGGGCAACCCGATGACGACGCCGACCGCGACGCCGAAGGACGGTCCTGCCACTCACCCTGCGAGGATGGACCCATGGTCGCTGCTGACGTCTCCGTCCGGGTCGGGTGGCCCGCCGACGCTCCCGGGATCGCCGCGGTCCAGCTCCGCACCTGGCAGCAGAGGTACGACGACGAGCTGGCCGCGCTGCTCACCGCACGCGGCATCGGGCCTGATGCCCTGACCGAGTCCTGGCGCGCGTCCCTCTCCCGACCGCCCGAGGCCCGACACCGGGCGCTGGTCGCGCTGACCCACGACGTGGTGGTCGGCTTCGCGCTCACCGTGCCCGCGACCGACCCCGACGCCGACCCGGCGGTCGACGGCGAGATCGTCGAGTTCACGATCGACCCGGAGAAGACCCGCGCGGGCCACGGGTCCCGGCTGCTGCAGGCCTGCGCCGACACCCTCGAGGCCGACCGGTTCAGCCGGGCGGTGTGCTGGGTCTCCACGACCGACGACGCCCTGCGTGCGTTCCTGACCAGCGCCGGCTGGGCGCCGGACGGCGCCAGCCGCGAGCTCGCCGACGAGTCCGGCGGCACCATCAAGCAGCTCCGGCTGCACACCTCGCTCGCCTGACCGACCGATCGTCGTCGCCGTGGAGGGTCCCCGTCGTCGTACCGTCGTTCGCGACAGCCTGGGCGTCGCGATCGCGACGGGTACCTACGGCCTGGGCTTCGGCGCCGTCGGCGTCGCGTCCGGGCTCGACGTCGCGCAGACCTGCGTGCTGTCCCTGCTGATGTTCACCGGCGCCTCCCAGTTCGCGCTGGCGGGCGTGCTGGGCTCCGGGGGCACTCCGGTGGCCGGCGCCCTCGCTGCGCTGCTCCTGGGCACGCGCAACACGCTCTACGGGCTCCGTCTGGCACCGCTGCTCGGCTACCGCGGGTGGCGGCGCGCGCTTGCCGCTCATGTGCTCATCGACGAGTCGACCGCGATGGCCGTCACCCGGCCCGACCGGGACCTCGCCCGCACCGGCTTCCTCGTCACCGGCGGCACCATCTTCGTGCTGTGGAACCTCACGACCCTGGTCGGTGCCGTGGCTGGCGAACAGCTCGGCGACCCGCGCGACCTCGGCCTGGACGCAGCAGTCGGCGCCGCGTTCCTCGCACTGCTGTGGCCACGCCTGACGACGCCCCTGACCCGGACCGCGGCTCTCGTTGCCGCACTCGTGGCGGCGGGCGCGGTCACCACGACCCCGGCCGGTGTGCCCGTGCTGGTGGCTGCCGGTGTGGCGGTCCTCGTGGGCGCGCTCACCGCGCGGTCCAGCACCCGTCCCGACGAGGAGGTGCCGGCGTGATCTGGTGGGCTGTCCTCGGCGCCGGCGTGGGTTGCTACCTGCTCAAGCTGGCGGGACTCTCGGTGCCCGCTCGGGTGCTCGCGCACCCGGTCGTCGCGCGGATCGCCGACCTGATCCCGGTGGCCCTGCTGGCCGGGCTGGTCACGGTGCAGGTGTTCGCAGCACCCCACGGGCGCGCTCTGGCGCTGGACGCGCGTGCGGCAGCCCTCGCGCTCGCCGTACTGCTGCTGCTCGCGCGAGCACCCTTCCTGGTGGTGGTGTTCGGCTCAGCCGCCTGCGCGGCGTTGCTCCGCCTGCTCTGACGCGCCACCCCCAGCTCGGTCAGGGCAGGTCGAGGAAGTGCTCGAGGCCCACCGTCAAGCCGGGGTACGACGCGATCTTCCGTACGCCGGTCAACACGCCCGGGGTGAACGAGACTCGATCCAGGGAGTCGTGACGGATCGTCAGGGTCTCCCCCAGCCCGCCGAGCACGACTTCCTGGTGGGCCACGAGGCCGCGGATGCGCAGGCTGTGGACGCGTATGCCGTCGACGTCGGCACCCCGGGCGGCGTCGATGCCGGTGCTGGTCGCATCCGGGATCGGCGCGCTTCCGGCGGCGCGACGCGCGGCGGCGATCAGCTCCGCTGTGCGCCCGGCCGTGCCGCTCGGTGCGTCGGCCTTCGTCGGGTGGTGGAGCTCGACGACCTCGACCGACTCGAAGAAGGGGGCCGCGATGGCCGAGAAGCGCATCATCAGGATCGCGCCGATCGAGAAGTTCGGGGCGATCAACACGCCTGTTCCGGGGCTGTCGGCCAGCCAGCCGCGCAGGGTCTCGAGTCGCTCGTCGTCGAACCCGGTCGTGCCCACGACGGCGTGGATGCCGTTCTCGATGCAGTAGCGCAGGTTGTCCATCACCACGTCGGGGTGGGTGAAGTCGACGACCACCTGGGTGCCGGACGCGGCCAGCGCGTCGATCGGGTCGCCCTGGTCGACACCGACCGTGAAGTCGACGTCCGGAGCACCCTCGACGGCCGTCACCACCTCGGCGCCGACCTTGCCGCGGGCCCCCAGCACCCCGACCTGGAGGCGACCCGCGGGACGCTCTTCTGCTGCATTCTCAGCGACACGTTCAGCCACGAGACCAAGGTAGTGCGTCACCCGGGCCGACGTTCTGGCAGGCTGGGGCCCATGGTGAACAAGATCCCGGCCCGGATCCGGTGGGCGGTGGATTTCATGGACGTCCAGCCCAACGACCACGTGCTGGAAATCGGATGCGGCTCCGGAGCCGCCGCCGACCTCATCTGTCGTCGACTCGAGGGCCGCGGCAAGATGTTTGCCATCGACCGTTCCGAGGCGGGGGTGGACCGTACGAAGGCCCGCTGTGCCGAGCACATCGAGGCGGGAAAGCTGACCGTGCGCCAGATCGACCTGGCCACGCTGCGCGTCCCGGTCAAGCGGCTCACGAAGGTGTTCGCGTTCGACGTGCACCTGTTCTGGGTGCGCGACGCCGCCGAGGAGATCGCACTCCTGCACGAGCGGCTGATGCCAGGGGGTTCGGTCCAGCTGTTCTTCGACACCAGCAAGCCCGAGCACGTCCCGGACATGCTCGCCAAGACGTCGGAGCAGCTGCGCGACGGCGGCTTCCGGGTCTACATCGTCGACTCGAAGATGCCCCCGGTCATCGGGATCATCGGGCGTCGCTGACCCTCACTGCCCCCGCTGACCTTGGGGTCCCGCCTGACGTCGTACGACGTCAGGCGGGCCCGACCACGGCGAGCAGCTCGGGTCGCCCGAACACCTCGGCGGCCACCTCACGCACCTGCTCGAGAGTGACGCCCTCGATCCGCTCGATCACCTCGTCGATCCCGGTGACCTCGGCGTGGACGAGCTCGTTCTTGCCCAGACGCATCATCCGTGACCCCGAGTCCTCCAGGCCGAGGATCATGCCGCCCACCAGCTGTCCCTTGCCGCGGGAGAGTTCGTCGGCGCTGATTCCTTGAGCCGCGATCAGGTCCAGCTGCTCGCGCACGACCGCGAGCACCTCATCGGTGCGGTCGGGCAGGCAGCCGACGGCCACACCGACCAGCCCGGAGTCGGCGTAGTGGCTCGCGAAGGAGTAGACGGAGTAGGCCAGGCCACGGCGCTCCCGGACCTCCTGGAACAGCCGGCTCGACGTGCCGCCGCCCAGGGCGGTGTTGAGCACGCCCAACGCGAAGCGGCGGTCGTCGTCACGGGCAAGGCCCTCGCGTCCGATCACGATGTTGACCTGCTCGAAGGGTCGCTCGACCTGACCGGATCCGCCGCTCACGCGGGGCCGACGGCGTACGGCTTCGCCCCGCGGCGGCTCCGGTGATGCCTGGGCGTCGAGCCAGCCGTGGCGGGAGAACGCCTTCTTGATGGCCTTCACCACGGCGTTGTGGTCGACGGCTCCGGCCACGGAGATGACCGTGTTGGCGGGCACGTAGTGCCGGCGGTAGAACCGCTTGATCTGGGCCGGCGACATGGCTTCGATCGAGCCGGTGGTGCCGGCGATCGGTCGGCCCAGCGGCGACTCGGCCCCCCAGGCGAGCTCCGCCAGAAGATTCTGTACGACGTCGTCGGGGTCGTCGTCGTGCATCGCGATCTCGTCGAGGATGACGTCGCGCTCGGCGTCGACGTCGTGGGCCTCGATCAGCGATCCGGTGATCATGTCGCCGACGACGTCCACCGCGAGCGGCAGGTCGTCGGACAGCACCCGCGCGTGGAAGCAGGTGTACTCCTTGGCGGTGAAGGCGTTGAACTCCCCGCCCACCGCGTCGAGCTCGATCGAGATGTCCAGCGCGGACCGCTCCCCCGTGCCCTTGAACAGCAGGTGCTCGAGGAAGTGCG
Source organism: Nocardioides sp. Root682 (assembly GCF_001427795.1). Taxonomy (GTDB): domain Bacteria; phylum Actinomycetota; class Actinomycetes; order Propionibacteriales; family Nocardioidaceae; genus Nocardioides. Next base: position 393,523 of record NZ_LMHJ01000001.1, read on the forward strand.
AGGCGCCGTGGGTGGTGGCGGTCTCGTCACGCGAGCCGACGCCGATCCACACACCGAGCGAGGCGGACCGGGATCCGGCCATCTGCTCGGTGACGATGCGCAGGCCCGAGGCGAGCTGCGTACGTCGTACCAGCGAGGTCACCTGACCGGCGTCGTCACGGACCGTCTCGAGGGTGCGGGTCGAGGCCCGGGAAACGGCCGACGGCCGGTCAGCATTGCGCTGACCGGCCGTCGTGTTGAGCTTGTTGCTCACGCGTCCTCGGACTCCGCAGCGTCCGCAACCTCGGCGGCGTCCTCGGTCGAGGCAGCCTCCTCGACGACGGGGATCAGCGACAGCTTGCCGCGGTCGTCGATCTCGGCGATCTCGACCTGGAGCTTCTGGCCGACCGAGACGATGTCCTCGACGTTCTCCACGCGCTTGCCACCGGCGATGGCGCGCAGCTTGCTGATGTGCAGCAGCCCGTCCTTGCCCGGCATCAGCGCGATGAAGGCACCGAAGTTCGTCGTCTTCACGACCGTGCCGAGGTAACGCTCACCGATCTCGGGCATGGTCGGGTTGGCGATCGCGTTGACCGCCTGGCGGGCGGCCTCGGCCGCTTCACCGTTGGTCGCACCGATGTAGACCGTGCCGTCGTCCTCGATGGACAGCGTCGCACCGGTGTCGTCCTGGATCTGGTTGATCACCTTGCCCTTCGGGCCGATGACCTCGCCGATCTTGTCGACAGGGACCTTCACCGTGATGATCCGCGGAGCGTGGATCGACATCTCCTCGGGACCGTCGATGGCCTCGGCCATGACCTCGAGGATCGCCAGACGGGCGTCCTTGGCCTGGTTGAGGGCCTTTGCGAGGACCTCGGCCGGGATGCCGTCGAGCTTGGTGTCGAGCTGGAGCGCGGTCACGAACTCCTTGGTGCCGGCGACCTTGAAGTCCATGTCGCCGAACGCGTCCTCGGCGCCGAGGATGTCGGTCAGCGCGACGTACTCGAGCTTGCCGTCGATCTCACCGGAGATGAGGCCCATCGCGATACCGGCGACGGAGGCCTTCAGCGGGACACCGGCCTGCAGCAGCGACAGGGTCGAGGCACAGACCGAACCCATCGAGGTGGAGCCGTTGGAGCCCATGCACTCGGAGATCTGGCGAATCGAGTAGGGGAACTCCTCGCGGCTCGGCAGCACGGGCACCAGGGCACGGCGCGCCAGGGCGCCGTGGCCGATCTCGCGACGCTTCGGCGAACCGACGCGACCGGTCTCACCGGTGGAGAACGGCGCGAAGACGTACTTGTGCATGTAGCGGCGGTGCTTCTCCGGCGACAGCGTGTCGAGCTGCTGCTCCATCTTGAGCATGTCGAGGGTGGTGACGCCCAGGATCTGGGTCTCGCCACGCTCGAACAGAGCCGAACCGTGGACGCGCGGGATCACGTCGACCTCGGAGTGCAGCGGACGGATGTCGGCGAGGCCGCGGCCGTCGATGCGGATCTTGTCGCGGAGCACGCGCTCGCGGACGACGTTCTTGTTGACCGAGCGGAACGCCGCGCCGATCTCCTTCTCGCGACCCTCGAACTGGCCGGCGAGCTTCTCGAGCAGGCCACCCTTGAGCTCGTCGGTGCGCGCTTCGCGCTCCTGCTTGTCACCGATGGTCATCGCGGAGGCCAGGTCGGCCTTCGTGGCGGCCTCGACGGCGGCGTAGACGTCGTCCTCGTAGTCGAGGAAGACCGGGAACTCCTGGATCGGCTTCGCAGCGACGTTGGCCAGCTCCTGCTGGGCCTCGCACAGCTGCTTGATGAACGGCTTGGACGCGTCCAGACCGGCAGCAACGACCTCTTCGGTCGGCGCCTGGGCACCGCCCTGGACCTTGGCGAACGAGTCCTCGGTGGCCTCGGCCTCGACCATCATGATCGCGACGTCGCCGGTCTCGGTGACGCGGCCGGCAACGACCATGTCGAAGACGGCGTTCTCGAGCTGGCTGTGGGTCGGGAAGGCAACCCACTGGCCGTCGATCAGGGCGACGCGGGTCGCACCGACGGGGCCGGAGAACGGCAGGCCGGAGAGCTGGGTGGAGAGCGACGCGGCGTTGATCGCGAGCACGTCGTAGAGGGCGTCGGGGTTGAGCGCCATCACGGTGATGACGACCTGGACCTCGTTGCGCAGACCCTTCTTGAAGGTCGGGCGCAGCGGGCGGTCGATGAGGCGGCAGGTGAGGATCGCGTCCTCGCCCGGGCGGCCTTCGCTACGGAAGAAGGAGCCGGGGATCTTGCCGGCGGCGTACATCCGCTCTTCCACGTCGATGGTCAACGGGAAGAAGTCGAAGTGGTCCTTGGGGTGCTTGCCGGCGGTGGTCGCCGAGAGCAGCATCGTGTCGTCGTCGAGGTAGGCAGTCACCGAACCGGCGGCCTGGCGGGCCAGGAGGCCCGTCTCGAACTTGATGGTGCGGGTGCCGAACTTGCCGTTGTCGAGAACGGTCTCCACGGCGGAAATGACGGGTTCAGTCAAGGGGTTCTCTTCTTCATGTGGTGCGGGACGCGTTGCCCCGCTGCAATGGACTTGATGACGTTCGCCACCTTATCGACCGGGCGGCGAATTGCAGAACGGGCGACCCCCTGAGGGATCACCCGTTCAACGGCTATTCCGGTCGCTGGATCAGCGACGGAGGCCGAGGCGCTCGACGATGGAGCGGTAACGCTCGATCTCGGTCTTCTTCAGGTAGTTGAGAAGACGGCGGCGCTGGCCCACGAGGAGCAGCAGGCCACGACGGCTGTGGTGGTCGTGCTTGTGCTTCTTGAGGTGCTCCGTCAGGTGGCTGATGCGGTGGCTCAGCAGCGCGATCTGCACCTCGGGCGAACCGGTGTCGCCCTCGGACGTGCCGTATTCGGCGACGATCTTCTTCTTGGTCTCAGCGTCGGTTCCGACTGCCATGGGTTCTCCCTGTGTTCGCTCGTTGCGCGGCGCTCCAGCCTGATTTCCTGGAGCACTCTCGATCCGCGGCCGTTCTGACGGCGGTGGTGCCGTCGAGGACTCCCCGACGACAACCGACAAAGGTTATCCCGGACCGGCCGCGAGTCTCCAATCGGTGACGCCTCAGCGAGCGGGCAGCTCGGGCAGTTCGGGCAGCTCGGGCAGCTCGGCGGTCGGCGCGGTCGGGAACGGGAAGTCCGGCAACACGGGAGGGGTCGGACCGTCCCACGCATCGGCCGCCCGCTCCCCCGTGTCGGGATCGACCTTGCCCACCGGGAGCGGGAAGACGTTGAACCGGGGTGATCCGTTGCTCAGCCACGGATACATCAGGGTCTCGTAGTCGTCGAGGAAGAGGTGCTCGTTGATGACGAGCGGGCGACCGGCGCCGTCGAAGAGCTGCGCGCCCGTCACCGGCGTCCCCGTGGCGTCGTACACGAACAGGTTGGTCAGCTCGACGCCGTTGAACATCAGGCCGACACCGGGCTCCTCCGTGCTGCCGAAGTCGCTGTAGCCCCACTGTTCCGCCTTGTCGTAGGCGATCCCTGTCCCCGCACGATCCATCGCGCTGGGCAGCAGGCAGATCGCCAGCAGGTTCAGGCCGATGAGCGCCAGTCGGGCCGCGGCGTGGCCTCGCACTCGAGCCACGAGGCCGGCACCACGGCCGACCTGGACACTGCCGACCACCAGGACCAGGAGGACAGCGAGCCAGTCGACGTCGTAGCTGGCATGCGACGCGTGACCCGCGATGTCCTGGAGCAGCATCCAGGCGACCCAGGCCCGAAGAACCCACCACACGGGACGCAGCGACTCGACGAAGTCGCGGGGCTCGCCTGGCACCTTGTCGGCCAGCTCGACCCACCTCCGCCTGCCGGCGTCGAGCCACTCGCCGAGAACCATGGCGATCGGCCGGCGCACACGTCGCTCGGCGGCAACGGGCGCAAATCCTGCAGCCGTCCGCAGCTCTGCTGCGTACACCGCCGGGTCTCCCAGCACCTCAGCCGGACCCTCGGGACCGGAGTGCTCCGCCAACCGCTCGGACAGGTCCGCACGCAGACCACCGATCAGCTCGTCGCGCTCATCGGGGCTGAGGTCGGCGAGCCGATGCTCGACCTCGACCACGAACGCCTCGACCTCGGACTGGACAGCGACCTTCACGGTGTCGTTCATGCGTTGGCCTCCTGGCCGGAGAGGAGCGTGGTCACGGTGGTCGAGAACTGGAGCCAGTCCTCGGACTCGCGCTTGAGCTGTTCGCGGCCGCCCGGGGTGATGCCGTAGTACTTGCGGTGCGGCCCCTCGTCCGAGGGCACGACGTACGACGTCAGCGCGCCGGCGGCGTACAGCCTGCGGAGCGTCCCGTAGACCGAGGCGTCGCCCACGTCACCGAGGCCCGCCGAGCGGAGCCGCCTGAGCACGTCGTAGCCGTAGCCGTCGTCGTCCTCGACGACCGCGAGCACGGCCAGGTCGAGGACTCCCTTGAGGAGCTGGGTCGAATCCATGCAGCGCACACTATTACGGTTTGCGCAGTACTGTCGACAGCGGACGACCTTCCGCGTGTCGGCGCGAACTGCGACGATGCGTGGGTGGAGCAACGAATCGGCGTGTGCAACCTGTGCGAGGCGACCTGTGGGCTCCTGCTCACCATCGAGAACGGCAAGGTGACGGGCGCGCGGGGCAACCCGGACGACCCGCTCTCGCGCGGGCACATCTGCCCGAAGGGAGTGGCCATCGGCGACATCCACGCCGACCCGGACCGGTTGCAGCGGCCGGTCCGCCGGATCGGTGAAGGTGCCGACGCCCGGTGGGAGGAGATCTCCTGGGACGAGGCGTTCGACCTCGTTGCCGACAAGCTCGCCGCCACGATCCGCGAGCACGGTGACGACGCGCTCGCGATCTACCTCGGCAACCCGAACGTGCACAGCCTGGGCTCGATGACCCACGGCGTCGCGCTCGTCCAGTCCTTCCGGACCCACAACAAGTTCAGTGCGACCTCCGTCGACCAGCTCCCCCATCAGTTCCTCGGCCACCTGCTCTACGGCCACCAGCTTCTGCTGCCCGTGCCCGACATCGACCGCACGTCGTACTTCCTGGTCTTCGGAGCCAACCCGATGGCGTCCAACGGGTCCCTGATGACGGTGCCCGACTTCCCCGGCCGGCTGCGCGAGCTCAAGGCTCGCGAGGGCCGGATGGTGGTCTTCGACCCGCGGCGCACCGAGACCGCGAAGGTGGCCACCGAGCACCACTTCGTCCGGCCCGGCACCGACGCCTGGGTGCTGCTGGCCCTGCTGAACGTCCTGTTCACCGAGGGCCTCACCAGCCCGCCGTCGTACGTCGACGGGCTGGACGAGGTCGCACGCCTGGTCGCGGACTTCACCCCGGCAGCGGCCGCCGAGGTCAGCGGCGTCCCCGCCGCAGACATCGAACGGGTGGCACGCGAGTTCGCGGCCGCCGACGGTGCGGCGGCGTACGGCCGGATCGGAGTCTCGACCCAGGAGTTCGGAACCCTCTGCCAGTGGGCGGTGCAGCTGATCAACCTGGTCACCGGCAACCTCGACCGGGCCGGAGGCGTGATGCTGACCAACCCGGCGATCGACGTGGTCGGACGCGGGCTGGTCGGACGCGGCCACCACGACCGGTTCCGGTCCCGGGTGCGCCAGGCGCCCGAGTTCGGCGGCGAGCTGCCGGTCTCCGTGCTCCGCGAGGAGATCGACACACCCGGCGACGGGCAGGTGCGCGCGCTGCTGACCATTGCCGGCAACCCTGTCCTGTCCACACCCGACGGTGCGGCGCTGGACCGGTCGATCAGCGGACTCGACTTCTTTGCAGCGGTCGACATCTACGTGAACGAGACGACCCGGCACGCCGACGTGATCCTGCCGCCGACGACCCTGCTGGAGCGCGACCACTACGACCTGGTGTTCCACGCCCTCGCCGTCCGCAACACCGCGCGCTTCACGCCCGCCGTTTTCGACAAGACGCGCGACCAGCGCCACGACTGGGAGATCTTCCGCGAGATCTACCTGCGCGTGGCGCGCCGGCTGCCCCGCAAGGCCCCGCTCAAGCGCCGCCTGACGGGCGAGATCCGGATGCGGACGAGCCCGACCTTCCTGATCGCGATGCTGCTGCGGAGCGGCCGGAACACCACGATCACCCAGCTGCGCAAGCATCCCGAGGGAGTGGACCTGGGCGCCCTGCGGGCCGACCAGCTGCCCGGACGCCTGGCCACGAAGGACAAGCGGATCGACGCTGCCCCCGCCATCGTCGTCGGAGACCTCGCCCGCCTGCGCGAGCACGAGGTGCCGAGCGGTGACCAGCTGCTGCTCATCGGCAGGCGCCACCAACGCGACTGCAACTCGTGGATGCACAACTCCGAGCGACTCACCCGCGGGCGCAACCGGCACCAGCTGCTCATGCACCCGGCCGACCTGGACGCCCGCGGCCTGGTCGACGGCGCCCTCGTGACGGTCAAGTCCCGTGTCGGGTCGGTCTCGGTGGAGGTACACGCCACCGAGGACGTGATGCCCGGCGTCGTGTCGCTGCCGCACGGCTTCGGGCACCAGGTCGGCGGCACCCGGATGGGGATCGCTGCCGAGGTCGTGGGGGTGTCGATCAACGACCTGACCGATCCCGACCGTCTCGACCTGTCCGGCAACGCCGCGCTCTCAGGTGTGCCGGTCACGGTCTCCTAGGCACGATCGTGGATCTCGACGTACCCGCGGGTCCCGGCCTGCCCGAAGGACTGGTCATTCCCGACGTGGAGCTGGTCGAGCGGTTCTCGCGCTCCCCGGGGCCGGGCGGGCAGTCGGTCAACACGAGCGACACCCGCGTCGAGCTGCTCTGGGACCCGTCGGCGTCGAGCGTGCTCGACGACCGGCAGCGGGCCCGCATCCTCGCCCGCGAACCCGGCACGATCGCGGTCGTCGCTCACGAGCACCGCTCGCAGCACCGCAACCGGATGGCAGCCCGCGAGCGACTGGCAGCGCAGGTGCGCGAGCTGCTCGCCCCGCCTCCCCCGCCACGCCGGCCCACGAAGCCGACCCGCGGCTCGAAGGAACGCCGGCTCGAGGCCAAGCGCCAGCGCGGTACGACCAAGCGCTTGCGCGGCTCCGTCGACGACTGACGCCGACCCGGCTCAGCCGCGCGCAAGGACGTCGCAGAGAAACCGGACGTAGCCGTCATGGTCCGCCCGTACGGCGACAGCGAGCTGCCCACGCGCCGCGCCGGTGTCGAGGGCGAACCGGGTCGCCCCGTAGGTGAGCGGGTCTTCCAGCTCGACCCGCACCGCCGCGGGGAGGGTGGTGAACAGGTCAGGAGCAACCAGGGCCGCCACGGCGAGCGGGTCGTGCAGGGGTGCTCCACCCAGCGCCGCCATCGCCCCGTCCCGGCGGTACCACTCGATCCGCGCATCGACGAAGTCCGCCGCCGCCTGCGCCGCACGGGTGCCGACCGCTCGGAGCCGCGCCGCGTCACGCCCCGTCAGAGGAGCCGAGAACGTGGCGTCCATGGTGACCATCAGGACGTCCCGGAAGGGCGCCGAGAGCACGTCGGCCGCGGCCTCGGGGTCGCACCACACGTTGCGCTCGGCGTACGGCGTCACTCCGGCCGCACGATGGGTCCCGCCGAGGACGACCAGCCGGTCCACCGCGTGCACGAGTGCAGGATCGGCGGCGAGGGCCGCCGCGAGGTTGGTGAGCGGGCCGGTCGCGACCAGGGAGACCCGCTCGGTCGTCGAGCGAAGCGTCGCCACCAGCCACTCGACGGCGTCGTCGCCCGGGACCGAGACCGGCTCCGGGAGGTCGAGCGTGGGGGCCAGGTCGGCGCGCCCGCTCGGCAGCGGTTCGAGCCGCGGCCGGATCGGCTCATTGCGTCCGGGGTGGACACCCACGCCGCTGCTTCCCAGCAGATCGAGCACCCGCAGCGTGTTGTCGGTCGTGTGCCGGACGTCGTGGTTGCCCCAGACCGTGGTGACACCGAGCAGGTCGAGGTCGGGGTGCAGGGCCGCCAACATCACGGCTACGGCGTCATCGGTGCCGGTGTCGCAGTCGAGGATCACCGGTTGGCGCACGGTCAGGCTTCGCCTGCCGTGTCGTCGCGCATTGAGCGGTAGGCCACCCGCGCGCTGACCGCCCGCTCCAGCTCCTGGATCACGGCGGAGAAGAACTGGCGGCGATAGAGCTCGTCCGTGACGGCATAGACGGTGAAGTAGAGGCCGCTGAAGGCGGCCAGGAACGTCGAGACACGCAGCAGCTCCAGGCTCAGCCGGGTGCCCAGCACGTCACCCACGGCACCATGGATGGGGTGGACCGGGCCCTGGAGCCACGTGGCCAGCACGGCAGGTTCCATCGCGACGACACCGAACAGGATGAAGAACGCGAACACGGCCAGCGCCAAGAGCAGGACCTGGACCGCCTGGGCGACCAGCAGGACGAGCACCAGGTTCGCCTTCTGCAGGCCGCTCACCTCGGCGTGGACGGCACCGACCCGGTCGACGCGTCCGGCAATGCTGCGCGCCTCGGCCTCGAGCGGCGTACCGACGCAGGCGTCGATCAGCTGCTGCCCCTCGACCTCGTCGTCCACACTGTCCAGCTCCTCGGGCAACCGCACCATCAAGAAGCCCACCGCCAGTGCAGCGAACAGCAGCACCGCCACCCACAGCACGCCGCCGTCGAGGCTCGCGCCCACCTGCCAGACCTCGGTGTTGATGAAGAGGAACGTCATGAAGAGCAGGAGCAGCGGCAGCGCGCGGGTGACCAACGGGAACATCAGGCCGAGCGAGCGGAAGGTGCGCCGGACCGCCCAGGTCACGATCAGCCACGCGCGGAGTGTGGCAACCGCGTAGCACGCCAGCAACGCCCCGGCCACTGTCAGTCCACCGCCCACGCCGGCAGCGGGGCTGAGCCAGGCACCGATGACCACGCCCGCGAGCGTGCCGAGCACCAGCGCCACCCCGGTCACGGCGAGCAGCCGGCCGCGACGAAGCCCGCGGGCGACGGCGGCACGGTGGTCGTCGACGAAGTAGGGCAGGCCGTGGTCGACGAACCACCGCTCCGCTGCGTCGAGGTCCTGGGCCGGCCCGTGGGGCACGTCAGGCTCCGAGGATCCCGCGGGCGCGCGAGACGTCGTCGGCCATCGCCACGAGCAGCGCGTCGATCGAGTCGAACCGAACCATCCCCCGAAGTCGCTCGACGAAGGTCACCTCGACCTCACAGCCGTAGAGCTCGAGATCGGTGCGGTCCAGGACGTAGGACTCGACGCGTCGCTCCCTCTCCCCCGCAAAGGTCGGGTTGGTGCCCACGCTGATCGCCGCGGGGTACGACGTCCCGGCATCCGGTCCGTCGAGAACCGTCAACCGGCCGGCGTACACGCCGTCGGCGGGCGCCGCGGCGCCCTGGCGGACCGGCACGTTGGCGGTCGGGAAGCCGAGCTCGCGGCCGCGCTTGTCACCCTCGACGACCACGCCACGCGTCGCGAACGGGCGGCCCAGGGCCTCGGCGGCACCCGTGACGTCGCCGGCCGCCAGACAGGTGCGGACGTAGGTGGAGGACCAGACCTGGGGCCCGCCGTCGAGGCTGACCTCCTCGAGGACGAAGTCGTTCTGCAGCCCGGAGGCACGCAGCAGGTTGCAGTCGCCCGCCGCACGATTGCCGAAGCGGAAGTTCGCACCCACCACGACCGCCTTGGCGTGCAAGGTCGCCAGCAGGATCCGCTCGATGAACTCCTGGGGCGTCCAGTCCGCGATCTCGCGGGAGAACGGGATGACCAGCACGTCATCGACGCCGGCCTCACCCAGCAGGCGCAGCCGCTCGTCGATCGTGGTCAGCGTCGGTGGAGCGTGCTCCGGACGCAGGACGGCGATCGGGTGCGGGTCGAAGGTCACCGCCACGACATGGGCCACGCCGACCTCGCCGGCCACCTCACGGGCCCGACGGACGACGTGCTGGTGCCCCAGGTGCATGCCGTCGAAGTTGCCGATCGTCACCACAGTGCGCCCGAGGTCACCCGGCACGTCCTCAAAGGCTCGCCACGCTTGCACGGCGCAAGACTACTGATGTCCGTGCGGAGGCCGACCACCGAGGATCGGTGGAGACCCGATCAGCCGACGAAGACTGCTGCGGGGCGCGCCGTACCGCCCTCGGGACGGTAGAGCGCCAGGAACTCGCCGTCGGGCGCGAAGACGCCCGTCAGGGTCTCGATCGGCAGCGGCAGGGGTCGGCCGAAGCGGACCGACTGCGCCTGCTCCTCGTCGAGGTCGAGCGCCGGGAACGATGCTCGCGCGGCCGCCGCGACCGGAACCACGTGGAGGTCGGCCACGTCCGTGTCCGCGCCCTCCAGCGTGAACGGTCCGACAGCATGACGACGCAGGGCGGTGAGGTGGCCGCCCACGCCCAAGGCATTGCCGAGGTCGCGCGCGATGGCGCGGATGTAGGTGCCGCTGGAACACGCCACCCGTACCTCGAGGTCCACGAAGTCACCGTCGTGACGGATGCCGGATGCCTCGATGGAGTGGATCGTCACGCGTCGCGACTTGAGCTCGACCTCCTCGCCCGCGCGGGCCAGAGCATAGGCGCGCTTGCCGTCGACCTTGATGGCCGACACCGTCGACGGCACCTGGTCGATCTCGCCCTCGAAGGCCCGCAGTGCTTCGCGGACGGCAGCCTCGGTGACGTGCCCGGCCGGGGTGGTCGCGGTGACCTCACCCTCGGCGTCGTCGGTCGTGGTCGCCGCGCCGAGCCGCACGGTGGCGGAGTACGTCTTCTCGGTGAGCATCAGGTGACCGAGCAGGCGGGTCGCCCGCTCGACGCCCAGCACCAGGACACCCGTGGCCATCGGGTCGAGGGTCCCGGCATGCCCCACCTTGCGGGTGCCGAGGGTACGGCGCACCCGGGCGACGACGTCGTGGGACGTCATCCCCGCGGGCTTGTCGATGACGACGAGGCCGGACTCGGCCACTACGCGTCGAGCTCCTCGCCCGCGGCAGAGTCGTCGTCCGAGTCGTCGTCCGAGTCGTCGAGGTCGTCCTCGTCGGCGATGACACGGGGCTTCTTGTACGGGTCCGCCTCACCGGCGGGCTGGGCGCCCTCGCGGGCGGCAGCGACCGCTGCATCGGCCTCGCGGGCACGGGCCAACACCTCGTCGAGCTGACGCGCCGACTCGGGGATGCCGTCGAACGCGAACGCCAGGCTGGGCACGGTACGCATGCCGAGCTGCTTGCCGACCTCGGCGCGGAGCACGCCCTTGGCCGACTCGAGCGCGGCGGCAGTCTCCTGCTGGACGTCACCGTCGCCGAGCACGGTGTAGTAGATGGTGGCGTTCTGGGCGTCGCCGGTCATCCGGACCTCGGTGATGGTCACGAACCCCAGACGCGGGTCCTTGATCCGTCGTTCGAGCATCTCGGCGACGATCACCTTGATGCGGTCGGCGATCTTGCGTACGCGCGGGCTGGCCATGGTCTGTTCCTATCAGTTCAGCGAAAAGACTGCGCCGCCCGGCCCACGAGGGACCGGGCGGCGTAGTGATGAGAGCGATCAGCTCCGGGGAATCTCGCGCATCTCGAAGGCTTCGACGATGTCGCCTTCCTTGATGTCCTGGAAGTTCTTGAGCACGAGACCGCACTCGAAACCTTCCCGGACCTCCGACGCGTCGTCCTTCTCCCGCTTGAGCGAGGCGAGGTCGATGTTGTCGGCCACCACGGCGCCATCGCGGAGGATGCGGACCTTGGCGTTGCGTCGAAGGACACCACTCGTGACCATGCAGCCTGCGATGTTGCCGATCTTGGACGAGCGGAAGATCGCACGGATCTCCGCCTGGCCGAGAGTCGACTCCTCGTACTCGGGCTTGAGCATGCCCTTGAGGGCCGCCTCGATCTCCTCGATCGCCTGGTAGATGACCGAGTAGTACCGAATCTCGACACCCTCCTTGTCAGCCATCTGGCCCGCCTTGCCCTGGGGCCGGACGTTGAAGCCGATGATGATGGCGTCCGAGGCGGATGCGAGGTCGACGTTGGTCTCGGTGATCGCACCGACGCCGCGGTCGATGACCCGGAGGCTGACCTCTTCGCCGACATCGATCTGGGCGAGGGCGTCTTCGAGCGCCTCGACCGAACCGGACACGTCACCCTTGAGGATGAGGTTGAGCTCCTGGCTCTCGCCCTTCTCCATGGAGGCCATGAAGTCCTCGAGGGTGCGACGGACACGACGCTTGGCCTGCATGGCCGCACGCTCGCGCGCCTCACGCTTCTCAGCGATCTGGCGAGCCATCCGGTCGTCCTCGACGACGAGGAAGTTCTGACCAGCGCCGGGGACGGCAGTCAGACCCAGCACCATCGCGGGACGCGACGGGTCGGCTTCCTCGATGTTGTCGCCGTGCTCGTCGAGCATCGCGCGGACCCGGCCGTAAGCCGGACCGGCGACGATCGAGTCACCGACACGCAGCGTTCCGCGCTGGACGAGGATCGTCGCAACCGGACCGCGACCGCGGTCGAGGTGCGCCTCGATGACGAGGCCCTGGGCGTCCTGCACCGGGTTGGCGCGGAGGTCCAGCGACGCGTCAGCCGTCAGCACGATCGCCTCGAGCAGCTTGTCGAGGTTGAGGCCGGCCTTGGCCGAGACGTCGACGAACATCGCGTCGCCGCCGTACTCCTCGGGCACCAGGCCGTACTCGGAGAGCTGGCCACGAACCTTCGTCGGGTCGGCGCTCTCCTTGTCGATCTTGTTCACGGCGACCACGATCGGCACACCCGCAGCGCGGGCGTGGTTGAGCGCCTCGACCGTCTGCGGCATGACGCCGTCGTCAGCCGCGACGACCAGGACGGCGATGTCGGTCGCCTGCGCACCACGGGCACGCATCGAGGTGAAGGCCTCGTGACCCGGGGTGTCGATGAAGGTGATGCGACGGTCGTTGCCGTCGACCTGCGTGTGGACCTGGTAGGCACCGATGTGCTGGGTGATGCCACCGGCCTCGCCGGCCACGACGTTGGCGTCGCGGAGCGCGTCGAGGAGCTTGGTCTTACCGTGGTCGACGTGACCCATGACGGTCACGACCGGCGGACGGATGACGAGGTCTTCCTCGCCGCCCTCGTCGGCACCGAACTCGAGGTCGAACGTCTCGAGCAGCTCGCGGTCCTCGTCCTCCGGGGACACGATCTCGACGGTGTAGTTGAGCTCGTCACCGAGCAGCTCCAGCGTCTCGTCGCCCACCGACTGGGTGGCGGTCACCATCTCGCCGATGTGGAACAGCATCTGCACGAGCGACGCCGCGTCGACACCGATCTTGTCGGCGAAGTCGGTCAGCGAGGACCCACGGGCGAGACGGATCGTCTCGCCGTTGCCCTTGCGGACCCGCATGCCGCCAATGGTCGGGGCCTCCATGGCCTCGAATTCCTGACGACGCGCGCGCTTCGACTTGCGACCGCGACGGGCGGGACCACCGGGGCGACCGAAGGCACCCTGGGTCTGGCCACGCTGGCCGGGACGGCCACCGCCGGGACGACCGCCGCCACCGGGACCGAAGCCACCGGGACCGCGACCGGGCGCGCCGGCACCGGGCGCACCAGCGCCAGCGCCTGCACCCGGGGCACCACGGCCCGGAGCACCACGACCCGGAGCACCGCCCGGACGACCCGGACCACCGGCGCCGGGACGACCCGGACCACCGGGGCCACGGCCACCGGCGTTGGGCCCGAAGGCTGCCGGCGACTTGGGCATCATGGCGGGGTTCGGACGCGGCATGCCGGGACGGCCACCGGGCGCAGCGGCGGGCGGACGCGGTCCACCCGGACCGGCCTCACCCTCGCGAGCCGGCGGAGCGGCAACAGGCTTGCGGCCCATGCCCTGGCTGGGAGCGAACGGGTTGTTGCCCGGACGCGGCGTACCGCTGGGCTTGCCGACCGGACGCGGTGCCGGAGCCTTCGGCGTGGCACCTCGCGGCGCACCACCGGGCTTCGGACCGGCCGGAGCAGCAGGCGCTTCCGGGGCCTCGGGAGCCGCCGCAGCAGCGGGGGCCTCCACGACCGGCTCGACGACGGGCTCGGGCTCCGGCTCCGGCGTCTTGGCCGGTCCCGGGCGCGGGCCGGGACGCGGAGCCGCCGGCTTGTCGTCAACAGGTGCGGCAGGTGCGGCGTCCGCAACCGGAGCGTCGGCGACGGGCGCCTCGACAACGGGAGCAGCCGGCGCAGCGGCAGGCTTCTTGGCCGGCGCGGGCCGCGGGGCGGGCGTTGCCGCCTCGCCGCCAGCAGCGGCCGGCTTCATCTTTGCGAGAAGATCGGCGCCGTAGGTGTCTTCGAACTTCTTGACTGCAGGCAGTTCAACGCTCGAGGACGCCGTCTTGGCGAATTCGCCAATGGCACTCAGCTTCTCCAGCGCTTCCTTGCTGGGGATGCCGTACTTCTTCGCGAGTTCGGAAACTCGGGTCTTGGCCACAATGCTCCTTCTGGCCCAAGACCCGGGGGGATCTTCAGACCGTTGGTGGGTGGTGCAGAACGAACTGGCTCATCGCGAGGTACTCATCGAGTGCTCATGAGCTGCTGCTCCAGTCTCTCTTGGTGGATGCGGTCGGATTGATCAGTGACGAGGCGACGTACTCCCCCACCGGCACGCTGGAAAGCCCGGTTCCACCCGCACCTTGCGCGAAGCGCAGGGCCCGGGAGAAGGCTTTCCGCCGTACCGCGAGGTCGTAGCAACCGGAGGTGGGGTGCAGGTGCGCCCCTCGTCCCGGTGCGGTTCCCTCCAGGTCGGGCACGACGGCTGGTCGGCCATCTGCACCCGAGCCGGCGGTCACCCGCAACAACTCGCGTTTGGCGGCCCGCTGCCGACATCCGATGCAGGTCCGGACGGGACCCTCGAGAGGGAAGACGTCAGGTTCTGCGGGGGATTTCGATTGGCGTGCCACCAACAGACGACTCTACCCGCCGTGGGGTCGAGATCACCAACCGGCAACGCCGGTCGGCCCCCAGAAGCGCGCTCAGGCCTCTTCGTCGGAGTGGATGTCGATCCGCCAGCCGGTCAGGCGGGCGGCGAGGCGGGCGTTCTGACCCTCCTTGCCGATCGCCAGCGACAGCTGGAAGTCGGGGACGACGACGCGTGCCGAACGCGCCGCGGCGTCCACCACGGTGACGGACTGCACCTGTGCGGGTGACAGCGCGTGCGCCACCATCTCGGCCGGGTCGTCGGACCAGTCGACGATGTCGATCTTCTCGCCGTGGAGCTCGGCCATCACGTTGCGGACGCGCTGGCCCATCGGGCCGATGCAGGCGCCCTTGGCGTTGACCCCGGGGACCGCGGAGCGGACCGCGATCTTGGTGCGGTGGCCGGACTCGCGCGCGATCGCCGCGATCTCGACGGTGCCGTCGGCGATCTCGGGCACCTCCAGCGCGAAGAGCTTCTTCACCAGGTTCGGGTGCGAGCGTGACAGCGTGATCTGCGGTCCGCGCATGCCCTTGCGCACCGACACGACCAGGCACTTGATCCGGGTGCCGTGGCTGTAGTCCTCCCCGGGCACGCGCTCGGACGCGGGCAGCATCGCCTCGAGCTTGCCGAGGTCCACGAGGACGTCGTCGGGATTGCGGCCCTGCTGGATGATGCCGGACAGGATGTCGCCCTCCTTGCCGGAGAACTCACCGAACCGGATCTCGTCCTCGGCGTCGCGCAGGCGCTGCATCATGATCTGCTTGGCGGTCGTGGCGGCGATGCGGCCGAAGTCGGCGGGCGTGTCGTCGTACTCGCCGATCTTGTTGCCGTCGTCGTCGAGCTCGGCGGCCAGCACGTTCACGTGCCCGGTCTTGCGGTCCAGCTCGACCCGCGCCTGGGTGTGGGAGCCCTCGGTCTTGTGGTACGCCGTCAGGAGGGCCTGTTCGATCGCCTCCACCAGCACCTCGAACTTGATCTCCTTCTCGCGTTCCAGCGTGCGGAGGATGTTCAGGTCGATGTCCATCAGTCGGCGTCCTCGTCCATGTGTTCGTCCAGGTCGTCCTGGTCGTCGTCGTCTTGATCCGTGGGGGTGGTGCTCTTGCGGCGGTTGAACTCGATCTGCACGAGGGCCTTCGTCACGTCGGCGTAGCTGACCCTGACTTCGGTTCCGTCCACGTCGAGGGTCACCCCGTCGTCGTCGGTGGCGCCGATACGGCCCACCGTCTCGTTCGTCGTACCGTCCGCGGCGGTGATGGCCACCTTGACGAGGCGGTCTTCGTTGCGACGCCAGTGGCGCGGCAGCGTGAGCGGGCGATCGACGCCACGGGAGGTGACCTCGAGGGTGTACGGCAGCTCCCCCATGACAGCGGCACCGTCGGACTCGAGGACCCCGTCGATCTGCTTCGTTGCCGACGCGACGTCGTCGAGCGTCAGGCCGCCGTCGGTGTCCAGGGCAATGCGCAACACGCGGCGCTTGCCGGCCGGAGTGAGCTCGACTGCTTCGAGATCCAGGCCGAGATCGGCCAGTGGAGCAGTGAGCAGGTCGGTGATTCGCTCTGCTGTCGAACGCTGAGCGGGCTGGCCCGAACCCATGCGAATCCTCCCGTTGTCCTGTTGTGGTGGTGCGGATCAACACTACCGCCTCCCGATAGGGTTCCCCGCGTGCCCGACCGTGTTAGCCACCTCTCCCGTCGCACCTTCGTCGCCTTCGGCGTCGGTGGAGCCGCGCTGGCACTGACCGGATGCGACGCGCTCGACTCCGTTCTCGGCGACGACGACCCGGTGCCACCGGGAGCGGTCACACCGACCGCACCTGCGGCCGACGCCGACAGCACGCTCGTCGACGAGGTCACCACAGCGATCGCCGAAGCCGGGGCACTCGCAGCGGCCACCGGTACGACGATCGCCTCCCTCGCACGGATCGGGAGCCGGTTCGCCCGGATTCACACCGCTCATGCGAGCGAGCTCGGCCGCACCGAGGCGGCCGCTCCCCCGGTGGTGACCGGGCCCGAGGCGGTCGCACTGCGCGCCCTGTGGGCGAGCGAGACCGCACTCCAGGATCGTCTGGTCGCTGCCGCGCAGACCGCCGAGAGCGGCGCACTGGCCCAGGTGTTCGCGTCGATGGCTGCCGCCCTGGCTCAACAGAAGGCGGTGCTCGCGTGACCGAACCGTCCCCCTCGCCCACCGACGCGCTGCAGGTCGCCCTGGCAGCCGAGCACGCGGCCGTCTTCGTCTACGGCGCACTCGGCGCCCAGACGTCGCAGTCGGGCCAGCCGACCCTGTACGAAACGCTCACCCGCGCCTACGCCCTGCACCGCGATCGACGCGACCACCTGAGTGGCGTCATCGCCGCAACCGGCGGCGAACCCGTCGCCGCCGAGCCCGGCTACGCACTGCCGGCCGACCTGGGGTCGGTGAGGGTCGTCCGAGCGCGCGCACTCGCGATCGAGGAGGCGGCCACGTCGACGTATGCCTATCTGGTGGCGAACACCACCGGGCCGGACAGGGCCTGGGCCGTGCAGGCGTTGCTGGACGCGGCAGTGCGGGGGCTCGGCTTCGGCGGCAGGCCTGAGCGGCTACCTGGTCTTTGACCTCACCCGATGTCTCGATACGCGCGTCGCGAGCTCGTTCCTCGCTCGCGGCGCTGCTCGACCTTCCGGTCTGATCCGCACCGCTGCTCGTGCCTCGCAGCCCTGCGGGCCGGTAAAAACAACAGTGGTTCGCGGCCTCGGTCTCCGGGAGACTCCCGAGACGTCCCCCGAAGACGGGGCCGCGAACCACTGGTGACCGGGGACAACGGTCATCTGGTGACGGGAGAGGTGGGGCTCACCGATCACCTGTGCACAATCATGCAACAGAACGGCTCGAGGGTCTGCAACTATCGATCCTCATAAATGTGCAGTGCACAAACCTGCAGTGCGCGGCTCGCTCAGCGCCAGGAGGTGAGGATGCCGGGGATCTCCGACAGGCGGTGCGCGACCGCGTCGGGCCGGCCCTCGGTGTGGCCGATCTGCTCGACCGGGATCACGCTGTGCGGGACATGGATGGCCCGCAGACCGGCGTTCTGTGAGCCCCACACGTCGTCGAAGAGCCGGTCGCCGACGTACACGCAACGAGCCGGATCGGTGGCGCCCACGGCGTCCATCGCGGCGCGGAACGCGTCAGGCGACGGCTTCGTCCACGGGATCTCGCTCGAGTAGACGTCACCGTCGATCAGGTCCAGGACACCGTCACGCTCGAAGTAGCCGCGGTGCCACTCCCGGGGCCAGATCGTGTTCGACAGGATGCCGACCTTGATCCCCTCGGCGCGCAGCCAGCCGAACAGGGGCGCAACCTCGGCGTCGGTCAGCGTGTGGGGCTCCCAGAAGTCGTAGTACGCGCTGAGGAGCGCCGGGTCGTGATCGAGGCCGGCCTCGTCGAAGAGGTCGGCGATCGTCGCGCTCTGCTGGTGATCACGGCTGCGACCCCACACGACCGAGCCGGCGCCGTGCAGCTTCGCGGCGAACGCGTGGTGGTCGTCCGAGGTGTCGGGTGTCGCCAGCACGGCCTGGGCCAGCGCCAGGGACTCGGCGTGGAAGTCCACGTCGTGCCACTGGGTGAGGGTGCCACCCCAGTCGAAGATGACGGCGTCGACACCGGGTTTCGAGGCTCGCTGCGCTCGCACCTCAACCACCGCTACCGCCCGACCTGCTGGACGAGTGCCTCCACCGCGCCGTCGAGCGTCAGCTCGCTCTTCTCGCCGGTACGACGGTCCTTGACCTCGATGACGCCGTCGACGACGCCACGACCGACCGTGACGATCGTCGGGACACCGATCAGCTCGGCGTCCTTGAACTTCACTCCGGGACTGATCTTGCCCGCGCGGTCGTCGAACAGCACGTCGAGTCCGGCGCCGACCAGGCCCGCGACCAGCTCCTCGGCGGCGGTGAAGAGTGACGCGTCCTTGCCCGCCACGACGACGTGGACGTCCGCAGGGGCGACCTCGCGCGGCCAGCACAGGCCGATCTCGTCGAGGGTGTTCTCCGCGATCGCGGCCACGGCGCGGGTCACGCCGACGCCGTACGAACCCATCGTGACCGTGACCAGCTTGCCGTTCTCGTCGAGGACCTTGAGGTCCAGCGCCTCGGCGTACTTGCGGCCGAGCTGGAAGACGTGGCCCATCTCGATGCCGCGGGCGGACTCGAGGGTGCCGTCGGCGCAGTGCGGGCAGGCGTCGCCGTCGCGGACCTCGGCGGCCTCGATCGTGCCGTCGGGCGTGAAGTCACGGCCGGCGACCAGGTCGACGACATGCGTGCCGGGGACGTCCGCACCGGTGACCCAGCGGGTGCCGTCGACGACACGAGGGTCCACGAGGTACCGGATGCCGCTCTTGTTCTCCTCGCCGAGGACGCCGGGGCCGAGGTAGCCCTTGACCAGCGCGGGGTGGCGGGCGAACTCGGCAGCGTCCATGGCCTCGATCTCGATCGGCTCGAGCTGGCCCTCCAGGCGCTTCTGGTCGACCTCGCGGTCGCCGGGCAGGCCGATGGCGAGGGGCTCGCGAGTGCCGTCCGGGTGCCGGAGCACGACGAGGACGTTCTTGAGCGTGTCACCGGCATGCCAGGGCCGGTCCTCACGCGGGAACGCCGCGTTGAGGTGGTCGACGAGCGTGGCGATGGTCGGCGTGTCCGGCGTCGCCTCGGCGTGCGCGGCGGGCGCACCGTCCCAGTCGTTGTCGGCGCTCGCGCTGACGACCGTGGGCCGGACCTGGACGGCCTCGACGTTGGCGGCGTAGTCGCAATTGGTGCAGCGGACGTAGGTGTCCTCGCCGACCTCGGCCTTGGCGAGGAACTCCTCCGACTTCGAGCCGCCCATCGCTCCGGCCGTGGCCTTGACGATCGCGTAGTCGAAGCCGAGCCGGTCGAAGATCCGGACATAGGCGTCGCGATGCTTCTGGTACGACGCCTCGAGGCCCGCATCGGTGACGTCGAAGGAGTAGGAGTCCTTCATCGTGAACTCGCGCCCGCGCAGCAGGCCGGCGCGCGGCCGCGCTTCGTCGCGGTACTTGGTCTGGATCTGGTAGAGGCTCAGCGGCAGGTCCTTGTAGGAGCCGTACATGTCCTTGACCAGGAGGGTGAACATCTCCTCGTGGGTCGGACCGAGCAGGTAGTCGGCGTCCTTGCGGTCCTTGAGGCGGAAGATGCCGTCGCCGTACTCGGTCCAGCGACCTGTCGCCTCGAAGGGCTCGCGCGGGAGCAGCGCGGGGAAGACGACTTCCTGTGCGCCGATACCGTCCATCTCCTCACGGATGATGTTCTCGATGCGGCGCAGCACCTTCAGCCCGAGGGGAAGCCAGGTGTAGATCCCCGGCGCAGCGCGACGGACGTAGCCGGCGCGCAGCAGCAGCCGGTGGCTCGGGACCTCCGCGTCCGAGGGGTCCTCTCGAAGGGTCCGGACGAACAGGGTCGACATCCTCATCAGCACGTCGCGCAGCCTACGGCGGCGGCGTACCGGACAGCGAACCAGTAACCCTCCCCGACGACATCCTCAGAGCAGATCGAGCGCGTTGCGCTGCCCGAGCCGGTAGAGCAGCTTGTCGGCCTGCTTGAGGAGCGCGAACTCGGGCGGGTCGTAGAGCCGGTAGGTCGTGGCCCGGACAGCGGTCGACCGGGACGCGTCGAGGATGGCGTTGACCGCGTGGCGCGCCGACTCGTTGGCACCTTCCATCGTGGCGAGGTCGATGTCGGTCTGCACGAAGTCGCCCGTCATCAGCAGGTTGGGGATCTTCGTGCGCGCAGTCGGCCGCTTCGACCAGGAGTCGACCGTGTTGACGAGCAAGGGGGTCTCGTTCGTGTTCCGGCGCGCTGCCGCGTCCCACTGCACGCCCGGGTCGAGGAACCAGGAGTGGATGATCCCCTCGGGCAGCAGGTCACCGACCGTGTGGTGGGCGCGGATCTGCGCCAGCACCTCGTCGGCGATCTCCTGGCGCGTGCACTCCTTGGCCGTCTTGCCGGACAGGATCCCCGGGGCGTCCCAGTTGGAGATGTCGACGGAGAGGATGTCGACGACCTCGCCGTCCCCGTAGTCACGCGGAACCTGTCGGTCGGCCCAGAACTGGCCCTGGGTCAGGGCGGTCAGTGACCAGGGAGAGTCGATGAAGGTGATGTGTCCCTTGGTCACCTCGACGTGGTCACGCAGGAAGAACTGGATGCCGACCATCCAGTCCGTCTGCAACGAGGTCAGCCCCTTGAGACCGGGGTCGAGCGCCAGCACGTTCGACGTCAGCGTCGGTACGACGCGCTCGACGGGCATGGCACTGACGAACCAGTCCGCCTCGACGCGACTGGTGACACCAGCCGCGTCCGCCACCACGGCCGAGGTGATCCGGCCGGCGCCGGTCTCGTAGCGCACCAGCCGCTGACCGCTCACGAAACGCACACCCAGGCCCCGCAGGTGGATCATCCACGGGTCGATCCACGCCTCGTTGGTCGGCAGGTCGAGCACCCGGTCGAGCGCACCGTCGTTGCCGCGACCCATGAGGTTGTAGACGAAGGCCTCCCCCATGTTCCCGATGGTGCGAGTGCTCGCGATCGTCTCCTTGGCGGCAACCAGGTTGCGGGTCAGGCCGGCCGCGAGGATCTTCTGGTAGGGCCCGGAACGCTTGGCGGCACCGACGAAGTCCCACCAGCTCACCTTCTCCCACTGACCGAGGCGGCGCTCGTCGCAGCTGGTCAGGAAGACCAGCAGTCGCTCGACGAAGTAGGTGAGCTCGTGGGGTGGAACCGCGTGCCCACCGAGGGTGTCGAGCAGGAAGCGGCGCAGGCCGTCGACCGTGAGGATCTGCGCGGGGTCCGGCCCGATGCCGAACACGAACGCGTCAGCGTGGTCGCCTGCGCGCAGGAACTTGCCGCCACTGGCGGCGACCAGGTTGTCGCCGACCGTGCCGGAGCCGAACGGAATCCTCCGCATCGTGTCCGGAACGTGGTGGTAGAAGCCCGGGAAGAAACGGAACCCGTGCTCGCCGGGCAGGTCGGCCCGACCGCCGACGCCCGTGCCCGCCACCGGGATGCTCCGCGCCTTGCCGCCCCACGCCGAGGGCTCGAAGACGGTGACCGTGAAGCCCCGCTCGACCAGCTCGTGCGCCGCGGTCAGCCCCGCCATGCCGCCACCCAGGACGGCCACCCTGCGGCCGGGCGTCTCGGCGAACCCAGGTGCCATCCCGGCGCCGGCGAGCACGGCGCCGGCACCGACGGCCGCCGACGACGTGAGCAAGGTACGACGGTCGACACGCTGCGTCATTCGATCACCCCATGATCCGGTAACCGACATTAGTGTCGGTTACTCCGGAGGAGAGTATTGTGCTGTGCAAGAGGGTGCGTCAAGGTGTGTGGCGAGCATTGCCGACATCTGTGTTGGTTGTTCCGGACCGGAGGAAGACATGAGTGGCACCGAGACCGTTCGACGCAGGCTGAGCGCGCCAGCGCGCCGGGAGCGGGTCGAAGCCGCTGCGGTGGAGGTCTTCGCCGAGCGCGGGTACGACGCCACGACCCTCGGCGACATCGCCCGGGCAGCCGGCGTGAGCCGGACCGTGCTGTATGACCACTTCCGTTCCAAGCGAGACCTCTACCTGCACGTCCTCGGTACCCAGAACGGCGCGATGCTCGCCGAGGTCGGCGCCGGCATCACCGGGGCAGGCCCCGGCCAGGACCGGCTCCGCTCCACCATCGCGGCGTACCTGTCGTTCGCACACCAGCGTCCGGCGGCCCGCCGGCTCCTCGTGGACCCGATTCCTCCCGGCGACCCCGACCTGGAGCAGGTGCTCGGCGCCATCCGGGCCTCCCGGGCCCAGGCGGTGGCCGCGATGCTCGCACCGGACCTCGCGCGCTCAGGCGTGCAGGCGGGATCGACCGATGCCGCCGTGGTCGTCGAGCTCCTCATCACCGGCATCGACGGTGCCGCACGGTGGTGGCGTGAGCATCCCGGCACGAGCCTCGAGGAAGTCACCGACATCGCCGCGCGGCTGCTCTGGAACGGGCTCCCCCGCATGGGTGTGCGCCCGCGCTGACCGCGCGTCAGGCCGAACGAGCGGCCCTGAGCACACCGCGGATCATCGGGAGCTGCAGCGGAAGCCGTCCGAGCGTGGCTGCCTTGAACGGCGCGTTGTCGGTCTTCTGCGCGTCGACGGCCATCTGCACGTTCGCCGGGAAGACACCGGCGAGCAGCGCGGCGCTGGCGTAGCCCGCCACCTTGCGGGTGCGCGGGTGCAGCATCCCGGCCGCGCAGACCAGTTCCGCGACTCCGGAACCGATGATCACCTCACGGTGCCGGGGCACCCACGCCGGCATCGTTCGCGCGAACACCTCCGGCTTGACCAGGTGGACGGCTCCCGAGCCGATGAAAGCAGCGATGACGATCTTGGCGTCGGTGCGCAGAGCGGAGGTCACGTCGTGAGAGTAGTGGCTCAGAACATCACGGTCGCGAAACGAGCGGTCTCCACGAAACCGACCCGTTCGTAGACCTT
This sequence comes from Nocardioides sp. Root682, assembly GCF_001427795.1. Classification (GTDB taxonomy): domain Bacteria; phylum Actinomycetota; class Actinomycetes; order Propionibacteriales; family Nocardioidaceae; genus Nocardioides. The sequence continues at coordinate 416,872 of NZ_LMHJ01000001.1, forward strand.
GCGCGCCGACACGTTCCAGTCGTTGACGTAGAGGGACACCGTCGGAGCGATCCGGGCCCGCACCTGGTGGACGACGGCGGCCATCCCGCTGGTGGCCAGGCCCTCACCCCGGCGGTGGGCCGGCACCCAGACACCCTGGATCTGGGCGGCATCGGGAGTGGCGCAGGCGACCTCCGCCTTGAACACGAGCTCGTCGCCGTCGTACCGGACGAAGGACCAGGCGCGTCCGATCAGCTGGGCCACGCGCGCCCGGTAGAGGTCGCCCGCTCCCCCGAGCTCCGGCGACACACCCACCTCCTCGGTGTACATCGCCACACACGCCGGATAGAGGGTCTGCAGGTCGTCGCGGACCCCGGCGCGTACACCGTGGTCCGGCGCGACGGCGGGCGCCGTGTCGATGGCGAGGTGCCGCTGGTCCCAACGCACGTCGCGCGGCTGCCCCCAGTGCGGTCCGACCTGGCCCCAGATCTCGCGGACGGCGTCCTGCGGTCCCACGATCGTCGAGGCGGTACGACGCCGGGTGAGCGCCCGTTCGGCAAAGGCACGCGCGTCCTCGGGGCCGGCCTGGATGGGCACCAGGTTCGCCGCGGCATGGCAGGCCGCCACCAGCTGGCCGTCCTCGAACCGACCCCACATCTCTCCGCCGAGCCAGCGCGGCTCGAGACGGGTGGTGTGCGCCCGGTGCACCGCGAAGACGTTGACGACCGGCTCCTGGTTCGCGAGCTCCAGGAAAGCAGGCAGGTCAGCGCTCGCGAGGACGCGGACGCCGTGTCGGGTGGTCAACACGCAATCGAGCGTAGGGCACGAACCCTGTCAGCACTGACGGTTGGCGTGCTACAAAGCCAAGGTCGAGCGATCTCGGGGCCCGACCTGCCGAAAGGAGGGTCTGCCGTGACCCGACACGTCACCGACGGGGGCCTGGAGACCGACCTGCTGTTCCTGCGCGGGATCGAGCTCCCCGAGTTCGCCGCGTTCCCCTTGCTGGACAGCACCGAGGGACGCACCGCGCTGAGCGACTACTACCGCGGCTACGTCGACATCGCTGCCCGGGCGGGCGCCCCGCTCCTGCTCGAGACACCCACCTGGCGGGCGAATCCCGACCATGCCGCCCTCCTCGGGTACGACGCCGCCGGGCTCGACCGCGTGAACCGGATGGCCGTCGACTTCATGGTCGGGCTGGCGCGCGAACGCGAGGCGGACCTGGTCGGCTGGTCGGTCGGCGGAATGATCGGGCCGCGCGGCGACGGCTACGCCTCGGCCGGACCGGTCGATCCCGACGCAGCCGCCGACTACCACCGGACCCAGCTCGCGTCCTTTGCGGCGGCCGGGGCCACCCGTGCGTGCGTGCTGACGCTGACCGAGGTCGGCGAGGCGATCGGCCTGTCCCGCGCGGCGGCGGACGTCGGACTCCCGATCGGGATCGGGTTCACCGTCGAGACCGACGGTCGGCTGCCGGACGGTACCCGCCTGGCCGAGGCGATTGCCGCTGTCGACGTGGTCGCCCCGCCGGCGTACTTCGTGATCAACTGCGCCCACCCGACTCACGTCCTGGCCGGGTTCGACGCCCTCGACGGCACCGCGTGGCGTGAGCGGATCGGCGGACTGCGGGTGAACGCGTCGACGATGACGCATGCCGAGCTCGACGAGTCCGAGGTCCTCGACGAGGGTGACCCCGTGCAGCTCGCGATCGATCAGCAGCCGCTCATCGACGCGTTCGGCAACCTCGAGGTGCTGGGCGGCTGCTGCGGCACCGACGTGCGCCACGTCGCCGCCATGTGGGGCGTCTGACTCAGGACACGGAGACCGAGGGCTCGGCGCCCTCGACCGGCTCCATCGCCTCGGCGAGCTTCATCGCCTCTTCGATCAGCGTCTCCACGATCATTGCCTCGGGGACGGTCTTGATGACCTCGCCCTTGACGAAGATCTGGCCCTTGCCGTTGCCGGAGGCGACGCCCAGGTCGGCTTCGCGAGCCTCGCCGGGACCGTTGACGACGCAGCCCATGACGGCGACGCGCAGAGGCACTTCGAGGCCCTCGAGGCCGGCGGTGACCCTCTCAGCGAGCGTGTAGACGTCCACCTGGGCGCGACCGCACGACGGGCAGGAGACGATCTCGAGCTTGCGCGGGCGGAGGTTGAGCGACTGGAGGATCTGGATGCCGACCTTGACCTCCTCGACCGGCGGGGCCGACAGCGACACACGGATGGTGTCGCCGATGCCCTGCGAGAGCAGGGCGCCGAAGGCGGTGGCGGACTTGATGGTGCCCTGGAAGGCCGGTCCAGCCTCGGTCACGCCGAGGTGCAGCGGCCAGTCCCCCGCCTCGGCGAGCAGCTCGTAGGCCCGCACCATCACGACGGGGTCGTTGTGCTTGACGGAGATCTTGAAGTCACGGAAGCCGTGCTCCTCGAAGAGGCTGGCCTCCCAGACCGCGGACTCGACGAGCGCCTCGGGCGTGGCCTTGCCGTACTTCTCCAGCAGCCGCTTGTCGAGCGAGCCTGCGTTCACGCCGATCCGGATCGACGTGCCGCGGTCGTTGGCGGCCTTCGCGATCTCCTTGATCTGGTCGTCGAACTTCTTGATGTTGCCGGGGTTGACGCGGACCGCGGCGCAGCCGGCGTCGATCGCGGCGAACACGTACTTCGGCTGGAAGTGGATGTCGGCGATCACGGGGATCTGGCTGTGCTGGGCGATCTCCGCAAGAGCGTCCGCGTCGTCCTGGCTCGGGCACGCCACGCGCACGATGTCGCAGCCCGCAGCGGTCAGCTCGGCGATCTGCTGGAGCGTGGTGTTGACGTCCGAGGTGAGCGTCGTGGTCATCGACTGGACCGAGACCGGGTGGTCGCTCCCGACGCCGACCTTGCCGACATTGATCTGGCGGGTGGTGCGGCGCGGAGCAAGGACCGGAGGGGGTGCTTCCGGCATGCCCAGGCTGATCGACGTCATGGCTTCAAGACTACTTCCACGGCACAGCCGGGCCGCTTCGGGGAAGCCCTGTCGGGAGCGACGTCAGGATTCGAGGTGGACCGGCACGACGAAGTCACCGACGATCAGCACCACGCCCATGACGAGCAGGGCACTCGCGACGACGTACGTCAACGGCAGCAGCCTGGCCCCGTCGACGTAGCCCGGGTCGGGCCGACGCCGCAACCGCGCCCAGCCGCTGCGGATGCCCTGCCAGAGGGCCGCGGCGATCCGACCGCCGTCCAGCGGCACCAGGGGCACGAAGTTGAGCATGCCGATGAAGAAGTTGAACCCACCGATCAGCATGAGCAACGACACCGTCTTGCCGGAGATGCTGATCTCGTCGTGCGAGGCCACCTCACCGGCCAATCGGCCGCCGCCGACGACGCTGACCGGACCGAGCGGGTCCCGCTCCTTGACGCCGACGATCGCCTGGCCGACGCCCCACACCTTGGCCGGCAAGGTGACGAGCGCCTTGGTCACGTCGACGGTCATGTGGCCCATCTGACCGATCGTGTAGACAACCCCGCCCGTGCGTGCATGGCGTTCGGGGCTGACGCCCAGGAAGCCCACCTCGGTGGCCTCCTTGTCGTCCGACTCGAGGAAGCGCGGCGTCACCGTCGTGTTCGTCAGGATGGTCTTCTCAGCGCCGTCGCGTTCGATGACGATGGTTGCCTTGTCGCCCTTGTTGGCCCGGACGAGGTCCTGCATCTGGTCCCAGCCGGTGACCTTCGTGCCGTTGAAGGAGAGGATCCGGTCGCCCTTCCGGATTCCGGCGGCGTAGGCCGGGGTCGGAGACTTCTCGACTTCCTCTGCCGTGCAGGCGCGACCGTCCTCGCCGGCCGGGACGACGCAGGCGTGCACCTGGTCGACCGTCGTCTCCACGACGTTGTCACTGGGGTTGCCGTAGGTGGCGAACACCCCGACGAAGATCAGGAACGCGATCGCGATGTTCACCATCGGACCGCCGGCCATCACGATGACCTGCTTCCACCAGGGCAGCTTGTAGAAGAGGCGGTCGTGGTCCTCGGGCCGGACCTGCTCCCACTCGGCCGCCCGCGCGTCCGAGATCAGCTGGGTGAACATGCCGGTGTTCGACTTGCGGACCTTGAGGACCTGGTTGCCTTCGGCGTCGACCTCGGCCTCGTCCGCGAGGGCCGCAGCCCCCGGCGGCAGCATGCCGATGATCTTGACGTAGCCGCCGAGCGGGATCGCCTTCAGGCCGTACTCCGTCTCTCCGACCTGCTTGCTCCAGACGGTCGGCCCGAAGCCGATGAAGTACTGGGTGACCTTCCCGCCGAACTTCTTGGCCGGGATCATGTGGCCGAGCTCGTGCAGGCCGACAGAAGCGACCAGCGCGACCGTGAAGATCAGGACGCCGAGGGCGTAGAGCAGAACGGTCATGCGGCGATCAGGTCCTTGCGGTCAGGAAGCGGCGATGGATCGGGCGGCGGCTTCCCGCGCCCACGCGTCGGCGGCGAGGATGTCATCGAGGGAAAGCTGCTCACCCGAGGGTACGTCGTGCGCGGCTACCGCGCTCGCGACCACGTCAACGATCCCGGTGAACGGCAGGCGTCCTGTCCGGAAGGCCTCGACCGCGACCTCGTTGGCCGCGTTGTAGACGGCCGGCACGGTGGCGCCGCGGGCGCCCGCGGCACGGGCGAGCGACACCGCCGGGAAGGCCTCGTCGTCCAGGGGGAAGAACTCCCACGTCTCCGGCTTGGTCCAGTCGACCGCGGGTGCGGAGTCCGGCACCCGGTGCGGCCACGACAGGCCGAGGGCGATCGGGATGAGCATCGTCGGCGGGCTGGCCTGGACCAGGGTCGAACCGTCGATGAACTCCACCATCGAGTGCACGACGCTCGTCGGGTGCACCACGACCTCGATCCGGTCGTAGGGGATCCCGAAGAGCAGGTGCGCCTCGATCACCTCGAGGCCCTTGTTGACCAGGGTGGCCGAGTTGATGGTGATGACGGGACCCATGTCCCAGGTCGGGTGGTTGCCCGCTTCCTCGGGAGTGACGGAGGTGAGCTGGTCGCGAGTCCGCCCGCGGAAGGGGCCACCGCTGGCGGTGAGCACCAGTCGTCGTACTTCTGCGGCGGAGCCGCCCCGCAGGCACTGCGCGAGGGCGCTGTGCTCGGAGTCGACCGGAACGATCTGGCCGGGCTTCGCGCGTTCCAGCACCAAAGGGCCGCCCATGACGAGCGACTCCTTGTTCGCCAGCGCGAGCGTGGTGCCGGCGTCCAGCGCGGCGAGGGTGGGGCGGAGTCCGACCGCACCGGTGATGCCGTTGAGGACGACGTCGCACGTCTCCTGCGCGGCATCGACGCTCGCCTCCTCGCCCAGCCCGTGGAACCGCGGAGAGAACTCGGCGACCTGCTTCTCGAAGAGGTCAGGGTTGCTGCCGCCGGCCGTCAGCCCGACGACGCGGAACCGGTCGGGGTTGGCGCGGACCAGGTCCAGCGCCTGGGTGCCGATGGAGCCCGTCGATCCGAGGATGACGACGTCCTTCACAGCCTGCTCCGCGCCATGGTCCATGCGGCCATCCTCACAGGAGACGGTCCGCGGCGGCGTACGGGTCGGTCTCGCCGGCCACCACCGCCCTCGCGAGCTCGTCGAGGCGGTCACCCTCTCCGACCAAGCCCCAGCGCCGGCGCAGCGCGGTCAGGGCGAGCGTCTCGATCTCGCCCCGCGCGCGGCGTACCCGACGCTTGTGGAGCTCACCGCTCTCGCGCAACCACGCGCCGTGCTGCTCGATGGCGTCGACGACCTCCTCGACACCCTCGCCGGTCGACGCGGTGGTCTTCAGCACGGGTGGCTTCCAGGCGCCGTCGCGACGTTCGGCGAGGCCGAGCATCGAGCGCAGGTCGCGGCGTACCTTGTCGGCGCCCTCGCGGTCCGCCTTGTTGACGACGTACAGGTCACCGATCTCGAGGATCCCGGCCTTGGCGGCCTGGATGCCGTCGCCCATGCCGGGGGCGAGCAACACGATCGTCGTGTCGGCCTGGCCGGCGACCTCGACCTCGCTCTGGCCGACACCGACCGTCTCGACCAGGACCACGTCGAAACCCGCGGCGTCGAGGACGCGCAGCGCCTGCGGCGTGGTCCACGCCAGACCACCGAGGTGCCCGCGGGCTGCCATCGAGCGGATGAAGACACCGGGGTCCAGGACGTGGTCGCCCATCCGGATCCGGTCACCGAGCAACGCGCCGCCGGAGAACGGCGAGGACGGGTCGACCGCGAGTACGGCGACCCGCTGGCCACGCTTGCGCAGCTCGCCGATCAGCGCGTTGGTGGACGTCGACTTGCCGACGCCCGGCGACCCGGTCAGCCCGATGATCCGGGCGTTGCCCGCGTGGGGCGCAAGGATCCGGGTGAGCTCGGGGAGCAGCGGCGACTCGTCCTCGACGAGGGACACCAGCCGCCCGACCGACCGCGGATCGCCCTCGCGGGCCTTGTCGACCAATGCAGGAACGGCCGCCGCGGTGATCCCGCGGCGGCCGCCCTGAATGCCTACGTCAGGCAAAGTGATCCTCTGAGCTCGTCAGGCAGAGGGAACCCGGATGACGAGGGCGTCGCCCTGGCCACCGCCACCGCACAGCGCGGCAGCACCGACGCCGCCACCGCGGCGCTTGAGCTCGAGCGCGAGGTGAAGGGTGATCCGGGCGCCCGAAGCACCGAGCGGGTGACCGATGGCGATGGCACCGCCGTTGACGTTCACCTTCTCCTCCGGGATGCCGAGGGCGCGTGCCGACTCGATGCCGACCGCAGCGAACGCCTCGTTGAACTCGACCAGGTCGAGGTCCGCAACGGTCAGACCGGCCTTGTCCAGCGCCTTCTGCGTCGCGTTCGCGGGCTGCATCTGGAGCGTGGAGTCAGGACCGGCAACCTGGCCGTGGCTGACGATCTCAGCGAGGATCGGCAGGCCGAGCTCCTCGGCCTTCTTCTTGCTCGTCACGACGACGACAGCCGCGCCGTCGGAGATCTGCGACGCCGACCCGGCCGTGATGGTTCCGGTCTTGGAGAACGCGGGACGGAGGCCCGCGAGCGACTCGGCGGTGGTGTCGCCACGGACACCCTCGTCGACGCTGAAGACGACCGGGTCGCCCTTGCGCTGCGGGATGCTCACGGGAACGATCTCGTCGTCGAAGATGCCGTTCTTCTGACCGGCAGCGGCGAGCTGGTGCGAGCGGGCGGAGAACTCGTCCTGCTCCTCGCGGCTCAGCGGGTTGTCACGGTCGGCGTTGACGGCCTCGGTCAGGTTGCCCATCGCCTGAGCGGTGGTCTGGTCGTACAGGGCGTCGTACGCCATCGAGTCGACCAGCGCGACGTCGCCGTACTTGAAGCCCTCACGGCTCTTGGGAAGCAGGTGGGGAGCGTTGGTCATCGACTCCATGCCGCCGGCGAGGACGATCTCGGCCTCACCGGAGCGGATCAGCTGGTCGGCCTGGGCGATCGCGTTGATGCCCGAGAGGCAGACCTTGTTGATCGTGATCGACGGGACGTTCAGCGGCAGGCCACCGGCGATACCAGCGGAGCGCGCGGGGTTCTGGCCGGCGCCGGCCTGGAGGACCTGGCCGAGGATCAGGTAGTCGACCTGGTCCGGCGAGACGCCCGACTTCTCCAGTGCGCCCTTGATGGCGACGCCGGCGAGGTCAGCAGCAGAGAAGGACTTGAGCCCTCCGAGCAGGCGGCCGATCGGGGTACGCGCCCCGGCGACGATGACGGTGGGGTTGTCGGACATTGCTGCCTCCGTGAAAGAACCGTGTGAAAGGAACAGGGTGAGGATGCGTTCGGGGGACGTGCGGCCGAACCTCATCAACACTACTCGCGGGTCACCTGAGCTAGCGAGGTGTCTCGACAGCGCTCACCTGAGGCGCTCGTCACAGCCGGACAGGCGTCGGAGTGTTCTCCGGACTTCGGCACAATGGGCACATGAGCCTTGACCTGCCGAAGCACCTGTTCACCGCGATCGACCACGTCGGCATCGCCGTACCCGACCTGGACGTCGCCATCGCGTTCTACCGCGACAACTTCGGCATGGTCGTCGCCCACGAGGAGACCAACGAGGAGCAGGGCGTGCGCGAGGCCATGGTCGCCGTCGGCGACTCCGGCTCCTGCATCCAGCTGCTCGCCCCGCTGAACGACGAGTCGACGATCGCCAAGTTCCTCGACCGCAGCGGCCCCGGCCTGCAGCAGCTCGCCTACCGCGTCACGGACCTCGACCAGGTCTCCGCGATCCTGCGCGAGCGTGGCCTGCGCCTGCTCTACCCCGAGGCGAAGCGCGGCACCGCCAACAGCCGGATCAACTTCATCCACCCCAAGGACGCCGGCGGCGTCCTGGTGGAGCTCGTCGAGCCCGCTCAGGGCGCTTCAGCGCACTGAGCGATCAGGCCCAGCGGAAGCGGAGCTCGTCTCCGGGCCGGAGCTGGGCAAGTCGGTCGGTGTCGGCGTCGATGACCACACCGACCACCGGATAGCCACCCGTCACCGGGTGGTCCGGCCCGAAGACCACCGGCCCGCCGTTCGGCGGGACCTGGATGGCACCGCGCAGGGCGCCCTCGCTCGGCAGCTGGCCGCGATCGGCGTCCGGCGCGAGGGACGCGCCGTCGAGCCGCAACCCGACGCGATCACTGGCCGAACCGACCCGCCACGTCACGGAGACCAGACGATCGGCATCGGTGACCCAGTCCGCGCGCGGCCCGCGCACGACGCGCAGGACCGGCCGGTCGTCGTACGACTGCGACGGGACGGCGTCGACGAGCATCTCGCCGGCGGTGTCGCTGCCGACTGCGAACCGGTCCCCCACCACGAGCGGCGGCGGGCCGAGGCCGGCGAGGGTGTCGCGCGAGCGTGACCCGAGGAGCGGCGGGACCTCCAGCCCACCGCGAACGGCGAGGTACGAGCGCAGCCCCGACGGCGGGATCCCGAGTCGGAGCCGCTGACCGGGGCGCAACGCGAGGACGGCACCGGTTGGTTCCGGGCGATCGTCAACGAGCAGCGGTGCGGGCGCACCGGTCACGCACACCCACACGACTCCGGTCGCCTCGATCTCCAGCCCACCGAGGGTCACCTCGAGCGACGCCGCACCATCGGCGTTGCCCAGCACCCGGTTCCCGAGCCGGTACGACGTCCGGTCGGCGGCACCGCTGGACCCGACCCCGATCGCGGCGTGCCCCGGCCGGCCGCCGTCCTGCACCAGGCACGGCCCGCCGACGGCCCGGACGAGCAGGTCGCTCATGTCGCCTCGAAGCGCACGGGCACACCGGCCCCGAGCAACGCCGGTGGGTCCCGGTCGAGGTCCCACAGCACCGCGTCGGTGCGTCCGATCAGCTGCCAGCCGCCGGGCGAGGACCGTGGGTAGATCCCGCTGAACTCCCCTGCCAGTCCCACCGACCCGGCCGGGACCTGGGTGCGGGGCGAGTCCCGCCGCGGAACCTGCAGCCGGGGGTCACCACCCACGAGGTAGGCGAAACCCGGCGCGAACCCGCCGAACGCCACCCGCCACGGGGTGCCGGTGTGGGCGGCGACGACCTCGTGCTCGCTCAGGCCGGTGCGGGTCGAAACGAACGCCAGGTCCGGGCCGTCGTACCGGACCGGGATGACGACCTCTCGGGGTAGTCCCGGGCCAAAAGCACCGGAATCCGCCGATTTCAGGTGCTCTTGGCCCGGGACCATCGCGCGCAGCGCATCGAGACCCACCCCGGGGCGAGCGACGAGGAGAACGGTCCGGGCGCCGGGAACGACATCGGCGAGCGCCGGGTGTCCACGCACGGCATCCGCGCAGGCCACCACCGCGGCGGTGTTCGCGAGCTCGACCAGCAGCCCGCGGTCGCCGTACGGAAGCACCTTCATGACGAGGGGCCCACGAACGCCTTCACCGCGATCCCGGCGTCCGACAACGCCGCACGAACCGCGGCCGCCGACGCAGCCGCACCGGGCGAGTCACCGTGGATGCACAGCGACTGCACGTCTCCGGACTGCGCCAGCCGGACGGCCTGCGCGGCCACGGCCGAGGAGTCCACCAGCACCGCTCCCGGTTCGGACCGGGGCACCAGGCCACCGTCAGGGAGGTAGGCGCGGTCCGCGAAGCCCTCTCCGACGGTGGGGAGGCCCGCAGCAGCCACCCGGGACAGGAACGGCGAGCCGGCCAGGCCCAGGACGGGCAGTCCGCCGAAGGCCACGACCGCCGCGATCACGGCGTCCGCCTGCGCCTCCTGGCTGCTGACCGCGTGATAGAGCGCACCGTGCGGCTTGAGATAGGCGACCGCTCCCCCGGCGGCGGCCGCGATCCCGGACAGCGCCGACAGCTGGTAGAGCACGTCCGCCTCGAGCTCGTCGGGTGCGACGTCGATGAACCGTCGGCCGAAGCCGGCCAGGTCGCGATAGCCCACCTGCGCGCCGATCACGACGCCGTGCGCCACGGCCCGGTCACACGTACGCCGCAAGGTGAGCGGGTCGCCGGCGTGGAACCCGCACGCGACGTTGGCGCTGGTCAGGTGCGGCAACAGCGCCGCGTCGTCGCCGAGCTCCCAGCGACCGAAGGACTCGCCCACGTCGGCATTGAGGTCGATCGTGGACGGGCAACCCGATGGCAACGTCACAAGGCCTATCGTGGCCCATCGACGCGCCTCCGACAGGAGTACGGCGCCCGGGCGCTGACTGAGACAACCGTCACGAACACGCCATCGGGCGGTTACTCATGGGTAATCTTCGCGGCGGCCGTGCCCAATTTGCGATTGCCACCCCCGAATCAGAACCAGGGAGACAACGACCGTGCAGCACATTCTTGACGCCATCCAGGCCGAAGCCTCGTCGGAGGACTTCGCCAACCTGGCGCTTCCGGAGTCCTACCGCGCCGTGACCGTCCACAAGGACGAGGTCGACATGTTCGAGGGGATCCCCTCGAAGGAGAAGGACCCGCGCAAGTCCCTGCACGTCGAGGACGTGCCGCTGCCCGAGCTCGGTCCGGGCGAGGTCTTCGTCGGCGTCATGGCCTCGGCGATCAACTACAACACCGTGTGGACCTCGATCTTCGAGCCCGTCTCCACGTTCGGGTTCCTCGAGCGCTACGGCAAGCTCTCCGAGCTCACCAAGCGCCACGACCTGCCGTACCACGTGGTCGGCTCCGACCTGTCCGGCGTCGTGCTCCGGGTCGGCGCCGGTGTGACGAAGTGGAAGCCGGGCGACCGCGTCGTCGCGCACTGCCTCTCGGTCGAGATGGAGTCCGCTGACGGCCACGACGACTCGATGATGGACCCCGAGCAGCGCATCTGGGGCTTCGAGACCAACTTCGGCGGTCTCGCCGAGGTCGCGATGGTCAAGGCCAACCAGCTCATGCCCAAGCCCGAGCACCTCACCTGGGAAGAGGCCGCCGCGCCCGGCCTCGTGAACTCCACCGCGTACCGCCAGCTGGTCTCCAAGAACGGCGGCAACATGAAGCAGGGCGACAACGTCCTGATCTGGGGCGCCTCCGGCGGCCTCGGTGGCTTCGCGACCCAGTACGCCCTCAACGGTGGCGCCACCCCGATCTGCGTGGTCTCGAATGAGGAGAAGGCCCAGATCGTGCGCAACATGGGCGCCGAGCTGGTCATCAACCGTTCCGAGGAGAACTGGAAGTTCTGGAACGACGAGAACACCCAGCAGAACCCCAAGGAATGGCTGCGCCTGGGCAAGAAGATCCGTGAGCTCACCGGCGGTGAGGACATCGACATCGTCTTCGAGCACCCCGGCCGCGAGACCTTCGGCGCCTCGGTGTTCGTGACCCGCAAGGGCGGCACGATCACCACCTGTGCCTCGACCACGGGCTACATGCACGAGTACGACAACCGGTACCTGTGGATGAACCTCAAGCGGATCGTCTCGTCCCACTTCGCCAACTACCGCGAGTCGTGGGAGGCCAACCGCCTCATCGCCCAGGGCAAGATCCACCCCACCCTGTCGCGGGTCTACGACCTCGACAACGTCGGCCAGGCCGCCCTCGACGTCCACAAGAACCTCCACCAGGGCAAGGTCGGCGTCCTCGCCCTCTCGCCCCAGGAAGGCCTCGGCGTCAAGAACGCCGAGCTCCGCGAGAAGCACCTCGACAAGATCAACCTCTTCCGCGGCATCTGATCCACCACGTACGACGGGCCCGCGCTGCTTGCGCGGGCCCGTTGTCGTTGGCCCACCCGGCTCGGCCACCTGTGACGCTGGCCCGATCCGGCGGGGCGGGCTGGGATTCCCTTCCCCCATCGGGGATCATGGGCCGCGTCCCCCCACGAACCGCATCGAGAGCCAGGGAGGCTCATTCCATGAGCGACCAGGGTCTGTCCATTTTCGACGACGAGCCGAACCCCAGCCAGGAGCCCAAGCACGTGAGCACCAAGGCCACAGACGACGAGCCGACCCAGGTCATCCCTGCCGTGAGCCCTGCTCCGGCAGCGCGCCCGCAGGCGACTGCCCCCGCCCGCGCGGCCCAGACGGCCGCCCAGGCCCGTCCCCGCACCGCAGCCACCCCGTCGGCGTCCAGCCCCGCAGCCGGCGGCGCCCGCCCGGTCGGTTTCACCGGCACCCCGTCCTCCGGCGGCCTGCCGATCGTCCGCAAGGGCGGTTACGACCGCGACGCCGTCGACGCCCAGATCCGGACCCTCTCGAGCGAGAAGGCGACCCTGGGCGCCAGCCTGACCGAGTCCGAACAGCGCGTGATCGACCTCGAGAAGGAGGTCGCCCGACTCAAGTCCGACCTCTCCGAGTCCGAGGCTCCCTCGTACGCCGGCCTCGGTGGTCGCGCCAGCGCAATGCTTCGCCTCGCCGAGGAGGAGACCAGCGAGATCCGCGCCGGCGCCGAGGCCGACGCCGCAGAGATCCGCGAGCAGGCCGCCCGCGACGCCAAGGCGATCCGCGCCGAGGCGGCCCGCGAGGCCGACGACATGCGTGCGGTCCAGCTGCGTGAGCTCGAGGAGAACCGGACCCGCCTGCTCACTGACGCCGAGCAGGAGCGAGCGCTGGCCAAGAGCGAGGCTGCCGACATGCTTGCTGCCGCGCGCCGCGAGGCCGACCAGCTGCGCCTCGCCGCCCAGCAGGAGGCCTCCGAGCAGCGCAGCCAGGCCCAGCGCGAGGTCGAGCAGGCCCGTGCCGCCGCGGACCGCGAGGTCCAGGAGGCCCGTCGTGCACTGGCCGTGGAGAAGGAGCGGCTCGCCCGCGAGGCGACCGACCACCACAACACCGCCGTTGCCGAGACACGTCGCCTGGTCGAGGAGTCCGAGCAGCGGGCATCCGCGGCCGAGGCGCGCGCGACCGAGGCCAGCAAGCAGGCCACCGAGAACCGCTCCGCAGCCCAGGTCGAGTCTGAGGCTCTCCTCGCCCGCGCCCGCCGCGAAGCGGAGCAGATCGTCGTGTCCGCCCGCACCCAGGCCGAAGCCATCACCGCCAGCGGTGACGCCGAGGTGCAGCGCGAGGTCGCTGCCAAGCGTGCCGAGCTCGACCGCCTCACCAAGCGCCGCGACGCGATCACCGCCCAGCTCTCCTCGCTCGCCGACCTCGTGGCCGGATTCGGCGAGGACGACAGTTGAGCGCACCTGACGCCGATGGCGTGATCGAGGACGGCGTCCTGGAGCACGCCGGGATCGACCCGGCCGCACCCGTCGAGGCCGCCACGCCGCCGTACGGCGAACCGGGCAAGCCGTTCGACCGACGCTCCCCGTTCTACTACGGGTTCGTCGGTGCGCTCGGTGCGTTGATCGCCTACTGGCTGTTCCAGGCGCTCCTCGGCATCGGCTCGGTGCTGATGCTGGTCGTCGTCTCGTTCTTCCTCGCCGCCGGGCTGAACCCGTCGGTGGAGTTCCTGGAGCGGCGCGGCCTGCGTCGGTCGTTCGCGGTGACGCTGGTCATCGTGATCGCGCTCGCGATGGTGGGCCTGTTCCTGGTCGCGATCGTCCCGGTCATCACCGACCAGATCACCGCGATCACCAACAGCGCACCGGGCTGGCTCGACGAGCTCAAGAAGAACGACCGGATCCAGGACCTCAACCGCGAGTACGACCTCATCGACAAGGCCCAGGCCAAGATCGAGGACGGCGACTTCCTGTCGAGCATCTTCGGCGGCGTGCTGGGTGTCGGCCTGAAGATCCTCTCGGCGCTGTTCAACGTCTTCATCATCCTGGTCCTGACGCTGTACTTCCTCGCGTCGCTGAAGACCACGACGGGCGCGCTCTACAAGCTGGCTCCGGCCTCGCGTCGCGACCGGGTCGCCAAGCTCGGCGACAAGGTGATCCACAACATCGGCGGCTACGTCTCGGGCGCCTTCCTGGTGGCCCTCAGCGCCGGTATCACCTCCCTGCTGTTCCTCTCCTTCACCGAGATCCGCGAGTACGCCGTCGCCCTGGCCTTCGTCGTCGCCGTGCTCGACGTCATTCCGATGATCGGCGCCACGATCGGCGCCATCCTCGTGTGCGCGATCGCTTTCGCGACCGACGTGAAGACCGGCATCGCGTGCGTGATCTTCTACGTGATCTACCAACAGGTCGAGAACTACGTGATCTACCCGCGGGTGATGAGCAAGTCCGTCGACCTGCCGGGCGCGGTGATCGTGATTGCCGCGCTGGTCGGTGCCGGGCTGCTCGGCGTCGTGGGCGCCCTGCTGGCGATCCCCGTGGCCGCCGCCATCCTGCTGATCCTCCGCGAGGTCGTGGTCAAGCGCCAGGACGCGCTCTGATCCCATTGGAGCGAGCGCGTCTTCGGCGCAGCCCGGGCAGCAAGCTGCCGCCGACGCCTCCCGCCACGCTGCCGCTCTAGACTTTTCTGCGACGACGAAGGGCAGGACCATGTGCTTCTCCGCGGAGATGGATCTCGCCGCCGGCCTGGTGATCACGGGTATCGGAGTCAACACGCTGCGCCAGGTGCGCACGCCCGACCAAGTACCCCTGGCGATGTTGCCCCTGGTCTTCGGCGCCCACCAGCTCATCGAGACCCTGGTCTGGTGGAACCTCGAGGGCCACGTGTCCGATGCAGTCGGTGACCTGGCGGCCTGGATCTACGCAGCGATCGCACTGGTCGTGGTTCCGCTGCTGGTGCCAGTGGCGTTCCTGCGCGCCGGCACGGCCCCGAGCCCGCTCGTCGGCCGGATCTTCGTGGGTGCCGGGGCGCTCGCTGCACTGCTCGGCCTGCACGCGCTGGGGTTCGGCGAACTGGCCCGGCGGATCGACGGGCACCACATCTCCTACGCCCCCGGCGACCCGTATGTCGTCGTCACCCTGTCGGCCTACGTCATCGCAACCTGTGCGCCGAGCCTCGTGGCCCGGAGCTCAGCGCTGCGCTGGTTCGGGGTCGGCAACCTCGCGGTCGTCGCCACGCTGGTGTGGCTCGACCAGAACGCCGTCATCTCCCTGTGGTGCGTGTGGGCCGCCTTCACCAGCGTGCTGATCAACCTGCACCTGCGCGGCGGGATCACCGCCGGTGACCGTCCGCTCCCCCAGCTTCACCCCGACCACGCCGACCAGGATCAGCGCACCGCCCAGGAACTGGACGGGCGAGGGGAGCTCACCGAGTAGCGCCCAGGCCCAGACCACCGCGAGCACGACCTCGCTGAGGGCGACGAAGGATGCCAGCCGCGAGCCGAGGCGTCGACTGGCTGCGATGCCGGTGCCGTAGGCAAGGGCCGCGGTGACCAGGCCGAGCAGGACCAGCGGTACGACGACGCCGACATCCGCACCGGCGTAGGCGACCTGGGCATCGACCGCGTCGACCGGCAGCACGCCGACCAGCGCGAGCAGTCCGAGGAAGGCACCGCCCACGACCAGTCCGCCGGCGGCCAGTGCCATCGGTGGCAGTCCGCTGCGGTCGTCGGCCGAGATCACGAAGTACGCCGCCGCGCCGACCATGGCGGCGAGCGCCCAGGCCGCGCCGGCCAGGTCGAAGTCGGCCCCGGAGAACAGGTCCAGCACCAGCAACAGCCCGACGGCTGCGACCACGGCGCCGAGCACGGTGATCCGGCCGGGACGCTGACCGTGCACCAGCCACATCCACACCACGACGGCCGCGGGAGCGGTGTACTCGATGAGGAGAGCGGGACCGACCTCCATCGTCCGCACGGCGGAGAAGTAGCAGAACTGTGCGCCGGCCACGGCCAGCGTGCCGTAGAGCAGCACCGTCGCTGCGTTGCGTCGCAGGACGCCCCAGCGGCCGCGCAGGGCCACGAGGCCGAACGGCAGCACCACCGCAGCGCCGATCGCGATCCTGATCAGGACGACGGCACCGGCGGTCCACCCTGCGTCGAGCAGCGGTCGGGCCAGGGCTCCCGACAGACCGAAGGCCGCCGCCGAGGTGAGCGCGAGGAGCAGGCCGGGTGCGGCGCGCGACACCGGGACGGCTTCGATGTCACGGGTCAACGTCGTCATGACTCATGACCGTACACCGGGTGCGGTAACCTGTCAAAGTGGTTTTCGCCCATGACACCAACATGTCGCTCCAGGCAGCCGTCGCCCTCGTGAACTCGGCCGTGGAGCCGGTCACCCTCACCACGATCGAAGAGCTGGACGACTTCTACGGCGAGCACGCCTACAGCGGTCGGCACGACGGCGACCAGGCCGAGCTCGACGCCGTCCACGCGATCCGCCCCCAGCTGCGGGCGTTGATGACGGCCGACCGCGACGGCGCGGTGGCCCTGCTCAACGCGATGTTGCTCGAGGCAGGTGCGCTCCCCCAGCTCAAGCGCCACGACGGGATCGACTGGCACCTGCACGCGATCGGCAACGACCGCCCGTTCGCGGAGCGAATCGTCGTGGAGACGGCGATGGCGATGATCGACGTCGTGCGCGCCGACGAGATGTCCCGTTTCAGCCTGTGTGCGGACGAAGGCTGCGACGGCGTCGTACTCGACCTGTCACGGAACCGGTCCAAGCGGTTCTGCTCCGTGACGTGCGGAAACCGCAATGCCGTGGCCGCCTACCGGGCGCGCCAGGCAGAGGCTGAGTGAACGAACGCCCGATGACGGGCGTGTGACAACTGCTCGGGGGGTCTGTTCAGCACCGGCTCGCTGGGACAGTATCGCCACCATGACACGCATGCTCGGGCTGCGTCGGCGACCGCTCTGCGCCCTCCTCCTCATCCTCCTGGCCACTTCCCTGCTGCTCGTGGCTCCGCGGCCACAACCGGCGTCGGCTGCCACACCGATCACCGTCGCGCAGGCGATCGCGACCCAGAACTCCTCCGCCGCGACGGTCCGCGGGTACGTCGTCGGGCAGCCGACCGCGACCTCGACCGTCGTCCGCAGCAACTTCCCGAACGACTACGCCCTTGCCCTGGCGGACTCCCCCGGCACCACGGCGACCGGATCGATGATCTACGTCCAGATCCCCTCGGCGTTCCGGGCGACCTTCGGCCTGAAGACCAACCCGTCGCTGCTCGGCAAGCAGATCGACGTGACGGGCACGCTGGCGTCGTACTTCTCCCACCCGGGACTCACCGGAGGCAGCGCGTTCGCGCTCGTCGGCAGCGACCCCGACCCGGACCCGGGTGACCCGAGCATCCCCGCGGGCTACTACGACCCCGCAGCGGGCAAGACCGGCGCCGCGCTGGCGACCGCGCTGTACGGGATCATCGACGGCAACACACGCCTGACGTACACGCAGGTCTGGGAGGCGCTGAAGGTGACCGACGCCGACCCGAACAACTCCGCGAACGTCATCGAGTTCTACTCCGGCCGCTCGGTCCCCAAGTCCACCAACGGCGGCGACCCCGACGACTGGAACCGCGAGCACACGTGGCCGCAGAGCCACGGTGACTTCGGTACGACGGCCGGCCCCGGCACGGACCTGCACCACCTGCGGCCCGAGGACGTCACCGTCAACTCCACCCGCGGCAACAAGGACTTCGACAACGGCGGCTCGGCGGTCTCCCAGTGCGCGGACTGCTTCACCGACGCCGACTCGTTCGAACCCCGCGACTCGGTCAAGGGCGACGTCGCCCGCGGCCTGATGTACATGGCCGTGCGCTACGAAGGGGGCGACGGGTTCGCCGACCTCGAGCTGAACAACCTGGTCAACGGCTCCGTCCCGCTGCTCGGCAAGATCTCCGTCCTGCTCGCATGGCATGCCGCCGACCCGGTCTCCGCTGCCGAGCGCGCCCGCAACAGCAGGATCTACGCCAACTACCAGGGCAACCGGAACCCGTTCATCGACCACCCGGAGTACGCCGAAGCGATCTGGTAGGTCGCGCAGCGACCGATCGCTGGTCGAGGAGGTCGCTCTGCGACCGTCTCGAGACCCGTCAGTCGCCCAGGAAGCGCCGGAGCACCTCGACGAAGATCTCGGGGCGCTCGGAGTGCAGCCAGTGGCCGGCATCCTTGATGGTCACCTTGCGGTTGCGCGGGAACCAACGGTCCATCGCGGCGTCGTACTCCGGCTTGACGTAGTCGGAGCGACCACCAGCGAGCCACAGCACCGGTCCGTCGTACGGCGGCCGCCCGGCCAGCTGGGCCTCGGGCCAGCCGCTGAGGACCGGGAGGTCGCGGGCGAGCACGTCGAGGTTCATCTGCCAGCTCCAGCCACCGGGCGCGGCCGGGTCGCGACGGAGGTTCTGGAGCAGGAACGACCGCACGGTCGTGTCGGGAACAGCCGGCTCGAGCAGCCGGTCGGCGTCGGCGCGGTGCACGACCTGCGTCAGGTCCATCCCGCTCATGGCGGCGATGTAACCCGGGAACTCCCGGCTCGCCGCGTAGCTGACCGGGGAGATGTCGGCGACGCAGAGCCGCTCGACGCGGTCGGGGTGCAGGAGCGCGAGCACCATGGCGACCTTGCCGCCGAGCGAATGGCCCACGACGGTCGCCGGGCCGTCGGACAGCAGGTCGGCCACCTGCTCCGCCGCCTCGGTGAAGTCGAATCGCTCGGGCCATGGCGAGCGCCCGTGGTGGGGCAGGTCGACCAGCAGCACCTGGTGCCGCTCCGCGACCTGCTTGGCGATCTGGGTCCAGTTCTTCCCCTGGCCGAACAGCCCGTGCAAAAAGACCACACGGCTCCCGGTCGTGCCGAGAGCCGTGTGGTGAAGCGTCACGCGTGAAGACTACTTCGCGTAATTGTGGAACCCTGCGCCGGTCTTGCGACCCAGCTCGCCGGCGTCGACCTTGGCGACCAGCGTCTTGGCCGGCGCGAAGCCCGGCTCGGCGAACTCGGTGAAGAGCTCCTTCTGGATGGCCAGCGACACGTCGTTGCCGACCACGTCGAGCAGCTCGAACGGACCCATCGGGAGACCCGCGGTCTCCTTGATGGCGGCGTCGATGGTCGTCAGCTCGACGCCCGACTCGCTGAGCGTCACCGCGTCGTTGAGGTACGGGAAGAGCAGCAGGTTGACGATGAAGCCCGCGCGGTCGCCGGCGGAGACGCCGACCTTGCCCACGTTGGCGGTGAGCGCACGGACCGTCTCGTCGACGTCGGCGGACGTCGCGGAGGTCGTGATGATCTCGACCAGCTTCATCACCGGCGCGGGGTTGAAGAAGTGCATGCCGATGACGTCCTCGGGACGGCTCGTGGCCTCGCCGAGCTGGGTGATCGGGAGCGAGGAGGTCGTGGTCGCGAGGATCGCGCCGGGCTTGGTGATCTTGTCGAGGTCGCGGAACAGCTCGAGCTTGATCTCCAGGTCCTCCGCGATCGCCTCGACGACGATGTCGACGTCGCCCAGGGCCTCGCGCTCGGTCGAGCCGGTCAGGCGGCCGAGCAGGTCAGCTTTGTCGTCCTCGGTGCCCTTGCCCTTGGCGATGGCGCGGTCGAGGTTCTTGGTGATGTAGCCGATCACGCCGTCGAGCTTGTCCTGGCTGCGGCCGACGTACACGACGTCGTACCCGGCCTGGGCGAAGACCTGGACGATGCCCGAGGCCATCGTGCCCGTGCCGACGACGCCGACGCGGTTGATGTCGTGCTTGAAGGTGGGCGTGGCGCTCTCACCGGCGGCCGCAGCCTCCTCGGCGAAGGTGCGGCCGTCGGCGGCCAGCTTCTCCAGGAGGTCGGCCGGCTGGTGCAGGTGGTCACCGGTCTCGGCGAAGCGGGCGGCCAGCAGGTCACGGACCTGGGCGGCGCCGATCTCGTCGACCACGGTCAGCGGTCCCTTGGGGTAGCCGCAGCCGAAACGCATCGCTGCGTCGATGTCGGTCACCGAGGCGTAGCCCGACTCGTAGGTGCGCACCGCGTGGTTGAGGTACGGAAGCACCAGCGTGTTGAAGATCTGCTCGCTCGAAGTCATGGCCCGGATTCTCGCAGTCGGAGGGGCCCGTGACTACCCGTCGGTAACAATCTGGACACAACGAGAGGGACATCACACGTCCGATCGTCGAGGTCAGCCCCGCCGAGCCGACAGGTCGATCCGCACCACCTTCGAGCGAGACGTCTGGCCCCGCACCAGCGTGACCGCCGACTTCGGCACGCCGACCTCCTTGGCCAACCAGTGGAGCAGCTCCTCGTTCGCCCGGCCGTCGACCGGTGGCGAGGCGAGCCGGATCTTGAGCTCGCCACCGTCCACCCCCGTCGGCCCGACTACGCCGGTGCGCGAGGCACCCGGTTGCACGCGCACCGAGAGCAGCCAGGCCGTCGTGCTCCCGGCCCCATCAGTCAGCTCGGAGCGCCACCACGGACGGTCGGGCTCGATCTCCACACCCCGGACTGTAGATTCATCGCCCGTGAGACTTGTCGTTGCGCGCTGCCAGGTGGACTACGCCGGACGTTTGACCGCCCACCTGCCGATGGCGACCCGGGTGCTCATGCTCAAGTCGGACGGCTCGGTGCTCGTGCACTCCGATGGCGGCTCCTACAAGCCGCTGAACTGGATGTCACCGCCGTGCACAGTCCGCGAGGGCGAGACCGAGGACGGCCAGCTCGAGTGGACCGTCACCGCGAAGGCGGCCAAGGGAGCGACACCGGACACGCTGCGGATCCTCATCGAAGAGCTCCTCCACGACTCCTCCCATGACCTGGGCATCGACCCCGGCCTGCAGAAGGACGGCGTCGAGAAGCACCTGCAGGAGATGCTCGCCGACCACCCCGGCACCCTCCACGAGGGCCTGACGCTCGTACGGCGCGAGTTCCCGACCGCCATCGGCCCGGTCGATCTGATGTGCCGCGACGTCGACGGCCTGAGCGTCGCGGTCGAGATCAAGCGCCGTGGCGACATCGACGGCGTCGAGCAGCTCACCCGCTACCTCGAGCTCCTCAACCGGGACCCCCTGCTCACCGGCAAGGGCGCGGTTCGCGGCATCTTCGCCGCCCAGGAGATCAAGCCCCAGGCACGGGTCCTGGCCGAGGACCGCGGCATCAGCTGCGCGGTGGTCGACTACGACGCGCTGCGTGGTCTGGACGACCCGTCCGACCGGCTCTTCTGAACACGACCGACCTCGGGAGTACGACGATGGCCACGATCTTCCACCTCGCGCTCGCCTCGGACTGGACGGCTGCCCAGGCCTCCGGTGCGTACACGACGTCCACGCTCGGCCGGACGCTCGCCGAGGAGGGCTTCATCCACGCCAGCCGGGCCGACCAGTGGACGGCCGTGCGGGAGCGGTTCTACGCCGACGTCACCGAGCCGCTGGTGCTGCTGCAGATCGACACCGACCTGCTCGACGTGCCCGTCGTCGAGGAGCCGGCGGTGCCCGGGGGCAGCGAGACGTTCCCGCACATCTACGGACGGCTGCCCGCGGCCGCCGTCGTCAAGGCGATCGCGCTGAAGCCCGAGCCGACGCCGGCCACGACGGCCACGACGGCCGAGCCCGTTCGTGCGACGCCTGCGGTCGCCGTACCGACCACATCGGCGCAGCCGGCCGAGAGCTTCTCCCGGGTCTACTTCCGCGAGATGTTCTTCAACATGGCGATGCTCTGCATCGCGCTCGCCGCCGGGACGGCCGGCATCCTCATCGGTGACGGCATCGGCGGACTCGTCGGCCTGGCCGTCGGCGGAGTGATCGCAGTGGCGATCTACCGCAGTCGGCACGCGAACGCGCCGACGGGCTGACGGGCAGCCGACGGGCTCAGCGCAAGGTCAGGCGCCGGCAGCCTGCGGAGCGGTCGGGTCGGTCGCGCCGCCACCCTGCTCGCGGGCCACCCAGTCCTCGATCGCGTTGATGTCGTTGCCGCTGCGCGTCACCACGGCGAGCAGGTCGTTCATGGTGGCGACCTCCTCGACCTGCTCCTTGATGAACCACTGCATGAACTGCTCCGAGGCGTAGTCGCTCTCCTCGCGCGCGATCCGCAGCAGGCCGTAGATCTGCTCGGTCACCTTCTTCTCCTGCTCGAGGGCGAGCTGGATCGGCGCCGTGATGTCGCCGAATGACGACACGGGGGCCTCGACGCCAGGGATGGCGACGGCCGCATCGGTGTCGAGGAGGTACTGGACCATCATCATCGCGTGCTCGCGCTCCTCGAGGGCCTGGGCGTAGAAGAACGCCGCCAGCTGAGGCATCGTCAGCGAGTCGTAGTGGACGGCGCACGCGAGGTACTGGTTGTGCGCGGCGAACTCGTTGCCGATCTGGGCATTGAGCTGGTCGGTGAATCGAGGGGCAGCCATGCGGCAAGCCTAGAGGTAGACCGCACAACGCCTCACGCAGCCTTCTGCAGGCCCTTCTTGGTGACCTTCTTGCCGTCCGCGCGCACCAGGACGCGCTTCTTGACGGTGTAGCCGGAGGGCAGCGTGCCCTCCTTGAGCATGCGCAGGGGGCAGCGGCCGCACTTCGACTTCGAGACGCAGCACTTCGTCTTGGGGAGCTTGGTGAGCTTCCCCTTCGACTTCTTCTTGTCCTTGCCCACGAAACGAGGGTAAGCGATTGAGGCTAGGCAGACCTAACCAACGTGACCGGCGTCACGGTGTGGCGCGGGCCATGCCCGACGCTAGGGTGCGGCCGTGATCGAGATCTGGCTGAACCCGTCCTGTTCGAAGTGCCGCACCGCAGAGAGCGAGCTGCAGGCGTCCGGTCTGGAGTACGTCGTGCGCCGCTACCTCGACGAGCCGCCGACGATCACCGAGCTCGAGGAGGTGCTCGCCCGCCTGGGCCTGGAGCCGTGGGACATCGCCCGCACCCCTGACGCCTCCCGGCTCGGCGTGAGCCTGCCGGCTCGTGACGCCGCGCACCGCGCCGAGTGGTTGACGGTGCTGAACGCCGAACCGAAACTCATCCAGCGCCCGATCATCACTGCCTCCGACGGTACGACGGTCGTGGGCCGCGACCCCGCGGCGGTGGCGAAGGTGATCGACGCGGGCTGAGGCCCGCCGGTCCTCGACGGTGCCCACGAGGGCGGCCAGTTCTGCCCCATGGACCATTCCGTGAGTGGGACGATGCGGGAAGGATCTGTAGGACAACAGGCCTGACCGACGGGATGACGTGGTGGCCGAACGGGTTTGCCGGACATGTGGCACGCCGGAGAACGGCGAGGCTGCGTTCTGCCATGTCTGCGACACGTACCTGGGCTGGAGCGTCAACACCAACACGGCCGTCCCGCCCCCGGGCGGCGGAGCCCTCGCTCCACCTCCCCCGCCTCCCCCGGGAACCCGGCCGGACACTCCGGCCCAGAGCCGACCACCGGTCGACGCGCCGCGCCGGGATCGGGTCCTGCCGCCGGTCGCGTCCCTGACACAGGCGGAAGTGGTCGTGTCGCCGGAGGCCCCGGCGACCTTCGAGGTGTCGATCAAGAACGACTCGACGATCGTCGACGCCTACGAGATCCAGCTCGCCGATCCGCCGAGCTGGCTCACCCTGGTCCACGGCGAGAGCAACCTGCTCCCCGCCACCGTGCGCACCGTCCTGATCACGCTCGCGGTCCGACCGGGCGCCGTCGCGATCGCGCAACGGGTGACGATGCCGATCGTGGTCCGGTCCTCGGTCGACCCGACCCAGGCGACGCCACTGGAGATCGTGGTCGTCGTACCCCGGTCCGGACCGCAGGCCGTGGTCAGCACGCACCCCCAGGTGATCCGCCTGTCCGACGTCACTGAAGGCACCTTCACCCTGCTCCTCGACAACCGGGCGGCCAACTTCGCCCGTCGCTACCACCTGAGCGCCAGCGATCCCGAGGACGTCGTACGCGTCGGGTTCGTCCCGTCCGCCGTCGACCTCCCCGCCGGCGGGAGCGCGGAGGCCGCTGTCCGGTTCACTGCGCCGGCACCCCCACCGGGCAAGGAGGTCTCCCGCCAGCTGACAATCACGGCCACCGATCCCGAGGGCTCGGTGCCGGTCACGGTCACCATCGCGCAGAGCACCGCTGCCGCACCGGACAGCCTGCCGGTGCGGGTCCGTCTCGAACCGGCCGCGCCTGCACTGGTCGACACGGGCGTCACTGCGGTCAACGTGGTGCTGGACAACAGGGGCGGCCGTTCGCTCGTGAAGTTCAACCTCAGCGGACGCGATCCCGGGGGCAAGGTCAGGTTCCAGTTCGACCACACCAGGGTCGCTGTCCAGGCGGGCACGCTCGGATACGTCCGGGTGGTGGTGGAGACCTCGCTCCCACCGCGCGGCGCCTCGGAGTCGCGGCCGTTCTCGGTGACCGCTCTCAGCGACGACGGGCACGAGGCCGAGGCCACGGGCACCCTCGAGTTGTCGTCACGCCCCGACGCCATCACCACCGCCGCGCTCCACATCCACCCGGAGCATCTCGCGACCAAGGGTCGCAAGGGCAGCTACACGGTCGACCTGGACAACCGGCGCGGTGCCGAACCACTCCACGTCCAGCTCTCGGGAGCAGACGAGTACGGCACGGCACGGCTCGCCTTCCAGCCCGCGGTCCTGCTCGTCCCGCCCGGGCAGACGGCCCGGGCAGGCCTGGTGGTCCAGAACGCTCGTCCGGCAGCCGGTGCGACGGAGTCGCGCCGGGTCCAGGTCCGCGCGACGTCGGCCACGGGCAGCGTCACCGCGGAGGCCACGTTCACCCAGCACGCCGAGAACCTCCGCCGCCTCTGGGCGGTCCTCACCGTGCTGCTCGGCGTCTGCGTGCTCCTGCCCGGAGTGATCCTCTGGGCGATGGCGCCGGAGCTCAGCAATGACACGATCGAGTCGGCGGTGAACCAGGTCGCCGACGCCGCGAACACGGGGCAGATGCCCGACCCCACCGCAGTGGGGACCACCGCCGCGGCCGCGCTGCTCCTGCTGCTCATGCTCTGCGGCGGCCTGATGCTGCTCGGCCTGACGGGCGGCGGGCGCATGGTGCGCGCCGCCGCCATCGTCGCGGCGGTCTGCGGCGTGGGCGTGCTCGCGGCCAGCGGGCTCGCGATCGGCCTGCCGTTCGTCGTGGGCGGAGCGGTGCTCGCCTTCGCGGGCGGTGTCATGCTGCGCCGCTGACCGTCCACAGTCAGCCCCACGATCAGCCCCACGATCAGCCCCACGATCAGCTCAGGCCGTTGGCCTTCCGGATCACCTCGACGATGCCGCCCATGATCTCGGTCAGCCCGAAGTCCTTGGGGGTGTAGACGGCGGCCACGCCCAGCTCCTCGAGGCGCTTGCCGTCGGACTCGGGGATGATGCCACCGACGATCACCGGCACCTCGCCCATGCCTGCGGCCTTCAGGCCGTCGAGCACGGCGGGCACGAGCTCCATGTGGGAGCCGGACAGGATCGACAGGCCGACGCAGTGGACGTCCTCGGAGACCGCTGCAGCGACGATCTGCTCGGGCGTCAGGCGGATGCCCTGGTAGATCACCTCGAAGCCGGCGTCACGGGCCCGGACGGCGACCTGCTCAGCGCCGTTGGAGTGCCCGTCCAGGCCGGGCTTGCCGACCAGCAGCCGCAGGCGGCCACCGAGCTCGTCACCGGTCGCCTTCACGGCTTCGCGTACGGCGGTGAGCTCTGCACCGGCCTCGGCGACACCGACGGCGCCGGCGACACCGGTCGGCGCACGGAACTCGCCGAAGACGCCACGCAGGGTCTCGGCCCACTCCCCCGTGGTCGCACCGGCGCGCACGGCGTCGAGCGTGGCGGCCATCAGGTTGACGCCGTTCTTGGCGTCCTCGACGAGCTGGGCCAGCGCCGCGTCGACGGCGGACTGGTCGCGCTGCGCCTTCCAGGCTTCCACGGACGCGAGGGCGGACCTCTCGGCCTCGGGGTCCGCGACCATGATCGCGCCGTCGAGGTCTGCGGTCAGCGGGCTCTGCTCAGTGGTGTCGAACTTGTTGACGCCGACGATGATCTCGTGGCCGTCCTCGATCCGGCCGCGCCGAGCCGCGTGCGCGGAGACGAGCTCCTGCTTCATGTAGCCCGAGTCGACGGCAGCGATCGCTCCGCCCATCGCCTGGACCCGGTCGATCTCGGCCCGGGCACCGTCGAGCAGCTCGTTGACCTTCGCCTCGATCACGGGAGAACCGTCGAAGATGTCTTCGTACTCCAGCAGGTCCGACTCGAAGGCCAGCACCTGCTGCAGGCGCAGCGACCACTGCTGGTCCCACGGCCGCGGCAGGCCGAGTGCCTCGTTCCACGCCGGGAGCTGCACGGCGCGGGCGCGCGCGCCCTTGGAGAGCGTCACGGCGAGCATCTCGAGGACGATCCGCTGGACGTTGTTCTCGGGCTGCGCCTCGGTCAGGCCGAGGCTGTTGACCTGCACGCCGTAGCGGAACCGGCGCATCTTCGGGTCGGTGACGCCGTAGCGCTCGCGGGTGATCTCGTCCCACAGCTCGACGAAGGCGCGCATCTTGCACATCTCCTCGACGAACCGGACGCCGGCATTGACGAAGAAGGAGATCCGGCCGACGACCTTCTCGAAGTCGTCGTCGGACACCTGGCCGGAGGCCTTCACCTGGTCGAGCACGGCGATCGCCGTGCACATGGCGTAGGAGATCTCCTGCACGGGCGTCGCGCCTGCCTCCTGCAGGTGGTAGCTGCAGACGTTGATCGGGTTCCAGTTCGGGATCTGGTGGACCGTGTAGGCGATCATGTCGCCGATCAGGCGCAGGGAGTGCTCGGGTGGGAACACGTAGGTCCCGCGGGAGAGGTACTCCTTGATGATGTCGTTCTGGGTGGTGCCGGCGAGCTGCTTGGCCACCTCGGCCGGGTCCAGCCCGGGGTTCTGCTCCTCAGCGGCGACCTGGTACATCGCGAGCAGCCACATGGCGGTCGCATTGATGGTCATCGAGGTGTTCATGCCCGTCAGCGGGATGTCCTTGAAGAGCTTGCGCATCTCGCCGAGGTGCGGCACGGGTACGCCGACCTTGCCGACCTCGCCGCGCGAGAGCGGACTGTCGGGGTCGTAACCGGTCTGGGTCGGGAGGTCGAACGCGACCGACAGGCCGGTCTGGCCCTTGGCCAGGTTGCCGCGGTAGAGCGCGTTGGAGGCCTCCGCCGTCGAGTGGCCGGCGTAGGTCCGCATCACCCACGGGCGATCCTTGGCGTGCGAGGCCTTCTCGGGCACAGCAGTTGCGTCAGGCATGGAGCTCATAGAGCGAAGCGTAAGGCGATTGCTACCGCTAGGTAACGCCTGACCAGTGTGGGGTAGTGCACAACGCCACATCCATCAGGCTGGAATCGGCTCCCGCTCGAGCTCGATGACCCGGATCAGGTGGGTCAGGTGGAGCATCCGGCGTACGGCGGGACAGGCACCGCGCAGCACCACGCGGGCGCCGTACCGGTGGGACCAGCGGCTGGCCACCGCGAGCATCTTCAGCGCGGTGGCGTCCACCGAGTGGATCTGGCTGATGTCCACGACGACGCGGCTCCCGACCGCGACCGACTGGAGGTGTTCGTAGACGGCCGCGCGCACCGCACCGGTGCTGCGGACGTCGAGGTCGCCGCCGAGGACGAGCACTGGTCCGTCCACGCCGTGGTCGACCCGGATGTCGACGCACGTTCCCATCTGGTTCTCCCGCATGATGCCCTCCCGAGATCGGGTCGCCTTCGCGTCCCTGTTACCCACCATGACGCCCTGGACGTGTGATCGGTTGCACCCGAGGGCCGGAAATTTTCTCCGCGTGTCGGTACTACGCTCGCGATCATGGTCAATCTCACCCGCATCTACACCCGCACCGGCGACGCCGGCGAGACCCGGCTCGGCGACATGAGCCTGACCACGAAGACCGATCTGCGCCTCACGGCGTACGCCGACGTCGACGAGGCCAACGCCCAGATCGGGGTCGCCATCGCCACGGGCGAGCTCGAGGACGACGTCGTCACCGTGCTCACGCGCGTCCAGAACGACCTCTTCGACGTGGGCGCCGACCTGTGCACGCCCGTCGTGGCCGACCCGGAGTACCCGCCCCTGCGCATCGAGCAGGAGTACGTCGACCGGCTCGAGGCCTGGTGCGACCACTACAACGACCAGCTGCCGAACCTGCGCTCCTTCATCCTGAACGGCGGTACGCCGGGCGCGGCGCACCTGCACGTCGCGCGCACAGTCATCCGCCGGTCCGAGCGTGGCGCCTGGGCGGCGTACGAGGTCCATCGCGACGTGATGAACAAGCTGGCGATCACCTACCTCAACCGGCTGTCCGACCTCGTGTTCATCCTCGCGCGCTACGCGAACCGCACCGAGGGCGATGTGTTGTGGGTGCCCGGAGGCGAACGCGGCGAGTAGGCCTGTGCACGGAATCCACGCCTGTCCCTGACGCGTGGAACGATGGAGGGCCGTGAACGTCCTCGCGCAGCTCTCCGACGCCTTCCTGGCCCGTCACTTCGACGCCGGGACGCTGCAGCGCGCCCAGGACGTCGTCGCCGCCGGCTTCGTACGACGCCCGGAGATCGGGCTGCTGACCGCGGGGTCAGTCACCGCGACCGCCGAGGTGCAGGGCTCGCGTGAGGTCCCCTACCAGGTGCAGCTGCACGCCGAGGCGCCCACCGACACCTACGCCGGGTGGTTGTTCACCGTCTGCACCTGCCCGGTCCCGACGCCCTGCAAGCACGGAGCGGCCCTCGCGCTGACCCTGCGCCAGACCTTCACCCAACCGGCGGGAGAAGCCGCGTGGCGGCGCTCCCTGGAGCGCCTGGTCGCCGAGCTCGACCGCCACCAGCCCCGGCCCGTCGACGAGGTCCCCCTCGCCCTGGAGATCAGCCTCGAGGAGCCGCGCAGCCACTACCGGTCGGTGGGTCCGACGCTGCGGGTCCGGCCGCTCCGGCAGGGCAAGAACAAGCCGTGGATCAAGACCGGTGCCGACTGGAGCGACGTCGGTCTCGGCGGGGTCGCCCAGGGGTTCCCGAAGGCGCAGTCCGACGCCATCTCCGCGCTGCACGCCCTGTGGGCCGGCCACCGCGCCTACTACTACGCCGGGGTGGCGCCCTCGCTCGACGAGTTCGGCGAACACCTCGTGCGCGCGCTGCGCAACGCCCGCGACGCCGGGGTCACCCTGCTCGCTGCGCGCCCCTTGCGCGAGATCGTGATCGCCGACGACCCTGCCGAGGTGGTCGCCGAGCTGACCGACGTCCAGGGCGGCACGTCCCTGCGGGCCGCGGTCACCCTGGGCGCGCAGACCTGGCGAGGTGAGTCCGTGATCGCCGTCGGCAATCCCGCGTCGGTGGTCGGCCTGATCGACGCCGAGCGCACGCTGGTGATCGCGTCGACGACCTCCCCCGTCCCCACGGCGTTGCGTCACCTGCTCGACGGCCC
Source organism: Nocardioides sp. Root682 (assembly GCF_001427795.1). GTDB lineage: Bacteria > Actinomycetota > Actinomycetes > Propionibacteriales > Nocardioidaceae > Nocardioides. The sequence goes on from NZ_LMHJ01000001.1 coordinate 446,356, forward strand.
GCCGATCGTCGTACCGCCGTCCGACCTGGCGGACTTCCGCGACTCGTTGCCCGGGCTGATGCGCCACCTGCCCGTCCTCGCCGAGGACGCCTCGGTCGACCTGCCCGAGCCGCTGCACCCGACCCTGGTCCTCACTGTCACGTGGCACACCGCGACGAAGGCCGGCCTCTCCTGGCAGTGGCAGTACGGCGACGACCGCTCACGCTCGTGCCCGGTGACCAGCAGCGATCCCCTCGGTGGCGTGCGTGACCGTGCGGCCGAACGCGCGCTGCTCGGCACGGTCCCGCCGGACCTGCTGGCCCGGACCACGGCCACCGACGGCGAGGCGCTCGCACTCGCCATCCACGAGCTCCCCCACCTCCGCACGATCGACGGCGTCGAGGTGATCGAGGAGGAACGGCCCGACTTCCGCGAGACCGACGTCGCCCCGGACATCCGGTTCGAGCTCGCCGAGCCCGAGCCGGACGCGGCAGTCACCGACTGGTTCAACCTGGCGGTCACGGTGAGCGTCGACGGTGAGCCGATCCCGTTGCCGGACGTCCTCGCTGCGCTCACCCTCGGCCAGGAGTTCCTGGTGCTGCCGAGCGGCCTCTACGTCACCGCGGACCGGCCGGAGTTCGACCGGCTGCGGGAGGTGGTCGAGGCTGCCGCGGAGCTTCGTGAGCGCGACGGCAACCACATCGGCATCGGCCATCACGACCTCGGCCTCTGGGCGCAGCTCGCCGAGGCCGGCATCGTCGACAGCCAGGTTGCGGCGTGGGTCGAGCGCGCCCAGGCGCTGCGCGACCTGACCGACATCCCCCAGCCCGAACCCCGCGGCCTCGTCACCGACCTCCGCAGCTACCAGCGCGAGGGCTTCTGGTGGCTGGCGTTCCTGTGGCAGCACGGCCTCGGCGGCATCCTCGCCGACGACATGGGCCTCGGGAAGACGCTCCAGGTGCTGGCACTGATCACCCACGCCCGCACGGAGCGACCCGACGAGGGACCGTTCCTCGTGGTCGCCCCGACGAGCGTGGTCACGGCGTGGGCCAGCGAGGTCGCCCGGCACGCCCCCGGCCTGCGCGTCGGCGTGATCGGTCGTCGTACCGACGACATCGCCGCGATCGCGCGCGACAACGACATCGTCGTGACGACCTACACGCTGCTGCGACTCGGCCACACCCACTACAGCGACGTCACCTGGGCCGGGCTCATCCTCGACGAGGCGCAACAGGTCAAGAACCACCAGAGCAAGACCTACTCGGCGGTCCGGACGATCGACGCTCCGTTCAAGCTGGCCGTCACGGGCACACCGTTCGAGAACCGGCTGATGGAGCTGTGGTCGCTGCTGTCGATCACCGTGCCCGGGCTCTACCCGTGGCCACGTCAGTTCGCGGATCGCGTCGCCCGACCGGTCGAGCGCAACGGCGACAAGGCGGTCCTCGACCGGTTCCGCGCACGGATCAAGCCGTTCCTGCTGCGCCGTACCAAGGAGCTGGTCGCGGCAGACCTGCCCCCGAAGCAGGAGCAGATCCTCGCGGTCGACCTCGAGGCGAAGCACCGCAAGATCTACGACACCCACCTCGCCCGGGAGCGGCAGCGCATCCTCGGCCTCGTCGACGACTTCGACCGCAACCGGGTCGCTATCTTCAGCGCGCTCACCACCCTGCGCCAGCTCGCGCTCGACCCGGCCCTGGTAGACGTCGAGCACGAGAAGGTCGGCTCAGCGAAGCTCGACGTCCTCGTGGACCACCTGCTGGAGCTCACCGCGGAGGGACACCGCGCCCTGGTCTTCAGCCAGTTCACGTCGTTCCTCACCCGGGTGCGTTCACGGCTCGACGACGCCGGGATCGCCGCGACCTACCTCGACGGCCGCACCCGCGACCGCGGCGCGGTCATCGAGGACTTCCGCTCGGGCGCAGCGCCGGTCTTCCTGATCTCGCTCAAGGCCGGCGGCGTCGGCCTCACCCTGACCGAGGCCGACTACGTGTTCGTGCTCGACCCGTGGTGGAACCCTGCCGCCGAGGCCCAGGCGGTCGACCGTGCCCACCGGATCGGCCAGACCCGCCACGTGCACGTCTATCGCCTCGTCGCCAACGACACCATCGAGGAGAAGGTGATGGAGCTGAAGGCCCGCAAGGCCGACCTCTTCGCCCAGGTCATCGACGGCGACGGCGCGATGAGCACCTCGATCGGCGCCGACGACATCCGGAGCCTGTTCGAGTAGTGGTCTCGAGACGGTTGCGGAGCAACCTCCTCGACCAACGGCCTAGCGGCGGTTCCAGTCGGTCCCGGGCGGCATCGCCTCGAGCCAGGCCTGGAAGCCGGTGAGCGAGGACATGCTCATCGCCAGCTCGACCAGACCCTCGGAGGACTGACAGCCGATCACCAGGTGGTCGGGGTACAGCGAGGCCTGCTCGGCGCCGAGCGGCGTGCGCTGGCCGTCGTACGACAGGTCGTCACGGTTCCAGGAGCGCTTCGGTCGCGGTGACAGCGTGAAGACGCGGAACCACTCGAGGGTCTCGCCTGAATAGCGACCCAGACCCAGCACCCAGCCCCGCTCGGGGACGTCGGTGCGGTACCGGTGGCTCAGTTCGAAGGTGCCCCCGTGACGGGAAAGAAGACGGCGCCGGACGATGAGTCCGGCGCCGTACAGCACGCAAAGGAGCAGCAGAGCACCCGAGATGTCGAGGAGCAGCTCCCACCAAGCCATCTGCGTACTACGAAACCTTCTCTGCAGCGCGAATACGCGCCTCGGCGTGACGCACCCGCTGCTCGGCCTCGTTGTTCGAGTTCAGCAGGCGCTGCGCCTCCTCGAGCTCGATCCGTGCCTGGTCCAGGTGGATCTCCTCGGCCCGCTCGACCCGCTCAGCGAGGATCGAGACGCGGTCGTTGGCGACCGAGAGGAACCCGCCGTCGACAGCAACGACCAGCAGGTCGTCGCTGTCGGCGATCTGGATCTCGACCACCGAAGCCGACAACAGCGACAGCGTGGGCGCGTGGCCACGCAGCACACCGATGTCACCCTCGAGCGTGCGCGCGATGATCATCGACGCCTCACCGGACCACACGGTCCGGTCGGCAGCGACGAGCTCGACGTGCAGGTGCTCGACTGTGGACTCCGCCATGATCAGAGGCTCTTCTGGATCTCGGCCCAGTTGCGCTCGACGTCGTCCAGACCGCCGCACATGAAGAAGGCCTGCTCGGCGACGTGGTCGTAGTCGCCGTCAGCGATCTTGTTGAACGCGTCGATGGTGTCGCCGATCGTCACGGTCGAACCCTCGATGCCGGTGAACTGCTTGGCGACGTAGGTGTTCTGCGACAGGAAGCGCTGGATGCGACGGGCGCGGGAAACGATGACCCGGTCCTCTTCGGACAGCTCGTCGACACCGAGGATGGCGATGATGTCCTGGAGCTCCTTGTTGCGCTGCAGGATCTGCTTGATGCGGATCGCGCAGTCGTAGTGGGCCTGACCGATGTACTGCGGGTCGAGGATCCGCGAGGTCGAGGTCAGCGGGTCCACGGCCGGGTAGATGCCCTGCGACGCGATGTCGCGGGAGAGCTCGGTCGTCGCGTCGAGGTGCGCGAAGGTCGCGGCCGGCGCGGGGTCGGTGTAGTCGTCCGCGGGGACGTAGATCGCCTGCATCGAGGTGATCGAGTGACCACGCGTCGAGGTGATCCGCTCCTGGAGCGTGCCCATCTCGTCGGCAAGGTTCGGCTGGTAACCCACTGCAGACGGCATCCGGCCGAGCAGCGTGGAGACCTCGGAACCGGCCTGCGTGAAGCGGAAGATGTTGTCGATGAAGAGCAGCACGTCCTGCTTCTGGACGTCGCGGAAGTACTCCGCCATCGTCAGGGCCGACAGCGCGACGCGAAGACGCGTGCCCGGCGGCTCGTCCATCTGGCCGAAGACCAGGGCGACCTTGTCGAAGACGCCGGCCTCCTGCATCTCGACGATGAGGTCGTTGCCCTCACGGGTGCGCTCGCCGACACCGGCGAACACCGACACACCGGCGTGGTTCTTGGCCACACGGGCGATCATTTCCTGGATCAGGACGGTCTTGCCGACACCGGCACCACCGAACAGACCGATCTTGCCGCCGGTGACGTACGGGGCGAGCAGGTCGATGACCTTGATGCCCGTCTCGAACATCTGCGTCTTCGACTCGAGCTGGTCGAAGGCGGGAGCCTTGCGGTGGATTCCCCAGCGCTCGCCGACCTCGACGGTCTCGCCCTCTTCGAGGTTGAGGATGTCGCCGGTCGTGTTGAACACGCGACCCAGCGTCACGTCACCGACGGGAACGGTGATCGGGCCACCGGTGTCGGTCACGGCCTGGCCGCGGACCAGGCCGTCGGTCGGCTTGAGCGAGACGGCGCGGACCATGCCGTCGCCGATGTGCATGGAAACCTCGAGGGGCAGCACCGAGGTGACGCCGTCGAGCGTGACGGTGACCTCGAGCTTGTTGTAGATCTCGGGCATGTTGTCGACGGGGAACTCGGCGTCGACAACCGGGCCGATGACCCGTGCGATCCGACCCACCGAGGCCGCACCGCTGGCGGTGGTCTCTTCAACCGTTGCAGTCATGTCTTACTCCGTTGATCCGAAAAGATGTTTTGGTCTGGTGGGGTCAGTCGTTGGCAGCCTGAGCGTCGGCGAGCGCGTTCACGCCACCAACGATCTCGCTGATCTCCTGGGTGATGCCGGCCTGGCGCGCCTGGTTGGCGATCCGGGTGAACTTCTTGATGAGTTCTTCGGCATTGTCCGTCGCCGACTTCATTGCCTTCTGACGGGCAGCGAGCTCGGAGGCCGCGGACTGGAGCAGGCTGTAGAAGATCCGGCTCTGCACGTACTGCGGAAGCAGCCCGTCCAGGACCTGCGCGGCGGACGGCTCGAACTCGTAGAGCGGGAGCAGTTCGTCGGCGTCCGGAGCGTCCGTGCCCTCGATGACCTCCAGGGGCAGCAGCCGGACGGCCGTCGGCTCCTGGGTGAGCATCGAGCGGAACCGGGTGTAGACGACGTGGACCTCGTCCACGTCACCGTCCTCGCCCTGCTCCTTGAGGAACGCCGTGATCAGCGCGCTGCCGATCTCGGCGGCCTTGTCGTAGGTGGGCTGGTCGGAGAAACCCGTCCAGGACTCCACGAACGCACGGCTGCGGAACTTGAAGTACGCCTCCGCCTTGCGACCGGCAAGGAAGTAGTCGATCTCCTTGCCTTCGGCGCGGAGCCGCTCGCTGAGCCGCTCCGATTCCTTGAGCACGCTCGAGGAGTAGGCACCGGCCAGACCACGGTCGCTCGTGATGATGAGCACCGCAGCCCGCTTGGGGTTCTCCTGCTCGCGCGTCAGCGGGTGGTCGACGTTCGAGAACGTCGCGACCGCCGACACGGCGCGGGTCAGCTCACGGGCGTACGGCGCTGCCGCCGCGGCCTTCTGCTGCGCCTTGATGATCCGGGACGCAGCAATGAGCTCCATGGCGCGCGTGATCTTCTTCATCGACTCCGTCGACTTGATCCGCGCGCGGTACTCACGCAGCGATACGGCCATGTGTCAGCCCCGCTTCTGCTTGACGATCTTTTCCTGCTCGAGCTCGTCGTCGGCCAGGGCGCCAGCTTCGGGCTCGTGCCCGACCTTGATGGAGCCACCGTCAGAGGTCTCGAACTGGTCGAGGAAGGAGTCGTACGCCGCAACGACGCCACCCTCGTCCTCGAACTTCTGCGACTCGCGGATCGCCGAGAGCAGGCCCTCGTGCGAGCGACGCAGGTAGTCGATGAACTCGCGCTCGAAGCGGAGCACGTCACCGGTGGGCACCTTGTCCAGGCGACCCGAGGTGCCGAGCCACAGCGAAACGGTCATCTCCTCGAGCGGGTACGGCGAGTACGCCGGCTGCTTGAGGAGCGCCATCAGGCGCTGGCCGCGGGCCAGCTGCTGCTTCGACGCCGCGTCGAGGTCCGAGGCGAACATCGCGAACGCCTCCATGGCGCGGAACTGCGCCAGGTCGACCTTGAGCGAACCGGTGACGGCCTTCATCGCCTTGGTCATCGCCGCGCCACCCACTCGGGAGACCGAGATACCGACGTCGATGGCCGGGCGCTGGTTGGCCGCGAACAGGTCCGACTGCAAGAAGATCTGGCCGTCGGTGATCGAGATGACGTTGGTCGGGATGAACGCCGAGACGTCGTTGGCCTTGGTCTCGATGATCGGCAGGCCGGTCATCGATCCCGCGCCGAGCTCGTCGGACAGCTTCGCGCAACGCTCGAGCAGGCGGGAGTGCAGGTAGAAGACGTCACCCGGGTACGCCTCGCGGCCCGGCGGGCGGCGCAGCAGCAGCGACACGGCGCGGTACGCCTCGGCCTGCTTGGTGAGGTCGTCGAACACGATGAGGACGTGCTTGCCGTCGTACATCCACTCCTGGCCGATGGCCGAGCCGGTGTACGGGGCGAGGTACTTGAAGCCCGCGCTGTCGGAGGCCGGGGACGCCACGATCGTGGTGTACTCCAGCGCGCCGGCCTCTTCGAGGGCGCCACGCACAGCGGCGATGGTCGACCCCTTCTGGCCGATGGCGACGTAGATGCAGCGAACCTGCTTCGACGGGTCGCCGGTCTCCCAGTTCTGCTTCTGGTTGATGATCGTGTCGATCGCGATCGTCGTCTTGCCGGTCGCGCGGTCACCGATGATCAGTTGACGCTGGCCACGGCCGATCGGGGTCATCGAGTCGATGGCCTTGATGCCGGTGGCGAGGGGCTCGTGGACCGACTTGCGGGCCATGACGCCAGGGGCCTGGAGCTCGAGGGCACGGCGCTTGGTGGTCGCGATCTCGCCCAGGCCGTCGATGGGGGTGCCGAGCGGGTCGACGACGCGGCCGAGGTAGTTGTCGCCGACGGGGACCGAGAGGACCTCGCCGGTACGACGGACCGGCTGGCCCTCTTCGATCTTGTCGAAGTCACCGAGGATGACGACACCGATCTCGCGCTCTTCGAGGTTCAGCGCGAGGCCGAGCGTGCCGTCAGCGAACTCGAGGAGCTCGTTGGCCATGGCCGAGGGAAGGCCGGCGACACGGGCGATGCCGTCACCGGCGGAGGCGACGGTGCCGACCTCTTCCTTGCTGGCGGCCGCAGGCTTGTAGTCCGCGACGTACTTCGCGAGGGCGTCGCGGATCTCGTCCGGACGGATGGAGAGTTCCGTCATCTCAGGTGCCTTCTCTCTTCTGGCTGCTGTGAAGTCTGTGGTGATGTGTGGTCAAGCGTGGTGGAGCGGTGATTCAGCCGGCGATCTTGCGACGTGCGTCATCGAGGCGGGAGGAAACCGTCCCGTCGATCACGTCGTCGCCGATCTCGACCCGGACACCGCCGACGACCTCGGGGTCGACCACGATGTTGAGGTGCACGGTGCGGCCGTACTGGCGTGACAGTGCCGTGGCGAGGCGGGCCTCGTCCTGGTCGGACAGGGCACGCGCGACGCGAACGGTCGCGACACCCTCACCGTTGACATCGGCGGCCGTCGTCTCGTAGTCCTCGAGCGCCAGGCCCACGTTGCGGTACGAGCCCGACAGCGCCTGGCGAACCAGCTGCACCGTTGCGGGGAGGGTCTTGCCGCCGATCAGCGACTCGACCAGGTCGGCCCGGTCAGCGACCGACCGGACCCGGTCCGACAGCGCGTCGCGCAGACCGGGGTTGCCGTTGACCAGCTGACGCACGGCGAACAGCTCGTCGACGAGCCTGGCCCCCTGCGCGCCGGTCGAGCGGACCGACGCGATGACGCCGACCTGCTCGAGGGCATCGGCCAGGTCACGCGTCTTGGTCCAGCGACGACCGACAGCCGTGGTGACGAGGCCGAGCGCGGCTGCGTCGACCTTGCCGGAGAACAGGCTGTCGACCAGACCGACACGAGCCTCGGGCGCCACCGACTGGTCGGTGGCGAACCGGCGGAGCGAGCCCTCGGTGCGGAACGCCTTGGCCGCAGCGAACAGGTCGCCGGCCACCTGAGCGGCCGACGCCTCGGACACCGCACCGAGCTGGTCGGTGACGGCGGCCATCGCCTCTGCGGACGCTCCACGGAAGGACACCATCAGTTGTCGTCCTTCTTCCGGGTACCCGCCTTGGAGAAACCGGCAGCGATTGCCTCTTCCTCCGTGCGGAACCAGTACTCCGCCACGGTGCCGTCGTACCAACGGCCGCCGGGGAGGTGGTACAGCTTCGAGCCGGCGTTGGCCTTGACGACGTAGCCCTCGGGCTGGCTGCCGTCGGCCGGAGCCTTCACGGCACCAGCGAACGAGCGCTCCTCGGCGTCATCGGACAGCAACGGCTGCTCGACGTCGGCGAAGCCGGCCGGTGCAGCAGACGTCGCAGCAGACGTCGCAGCCGGAGCGGCCTTGGACACTGCGGCGACCGGGTCGGCCGTCTCGAGCTCGGCGAGGAACCGCTCGATGACGCGAGCCTGACGGTCGTCGTCCTCCAGCGACTCACCCACGATGCGGCCGGCGAGGCCGGTCGCGAGAGAGCCGACCTCGGCACGGAGCGAGGTGACCGCCTGCTGGCGCTCGGCCTCGATCTGCGCCTTGCCGTGGTCGAGGATGCGGGTCGACTCGGCCTGGGCCGACTCCCGCATCTCGGCCACGATCTGGGCACCCTGCTCGCGAGCTTCCTCGCGGATCCGAGCTGCCTCGTGACGGGCGTCCGCCAGCTGCTTCTCGAGCTCGGCGAGCTTGGCGTCCGCCTCGGCCTGCTTGCTCGCGGCCGCTTCGATGCCGCCCTCGATCGCCTGCGTGCGCTCGGCGAACGTCTTCTCGAAGTTCGGTACGACGAACTTCCTGATCGCGAAGAAGAGGATCGCGAACACCACGAGGGCGAGGACGATCTCAATCGGCTCGGGGATGAGCGGATTGTGTGCCTCCTCCTCACCCGTGGAGGCGAGGATCAACAGTGACTTCATGGACCTGACCTTGTCGATCGAGTAAAGGGCGGACGCCGTCTACCGGCGGATTACTTGCCGGTGAGGACGAAGGCGAGCGCGATGCCGATGATGGCAAGCGCCTCGGCGAGCGCGAAGCCAAGGATCGCGATCGACTGCAGGCGGCTCTGGGCCTCCGGCTGACGCGCGACACCGTTGATGTACGCGGCGAAGATGAGACCGATGGCGATACCCGGGCCGATGGCCGCGAGGCCATAGCCGATCATGTTGAGCGAGCCGCCCATGTCGCCGGTGATAGCCAGTGAGTTCACGGCCTTGTTCCTTTCGGTTGTTTCCTTTTGCGGGAAAACTTTGGGTGGGGAGTTGAGTCTGTGTTTTCGGTGTGCGGTCCGGGGACCGCGGTGCAGCTCAGCGCAGGTCAGTGCTCGTCTGCGAGCGCGCCCTGGATGTACATCGCGTTCAGCAGGGTGAAGACGTAGGCCTGCAGGAACTGGACCAGCATCTCCAGGAAGCTCACGAGGATGGCGAGCACCCAGGCCAGCGGACCGGCGACGTACCCGATACCGCCGACGTCCTGGATCAGGTAGAGGCCACCGGTCGAGAACAGCACCAGCAGGATGTGGCCCGCGAACATGTTGCAGAACAGACGCAGGGCCAGCGTGACCGGGCGAACCAGGATGTTGGAGAAGAACTCCAGCGGGACCAGGAGCGGGTACATCGCCGGGCTGACGCCCGAGGGCACGCACTGGAGCTTGAGGTAGCCCAGCAGCCCGTGCTTGTGGACCCCGACCGCGTTGTAGACCAGCCACGACATGCCAGCCAGGGCGTAGGCCATGCCTGCCCGGCTGAACGTCGGGAACTGGATGAACGGGATGCTCGCGAACAGGTTGTTCACCAGGATGAAGAAGAAGACCGTGACGAGGTACGGCACGAACTTCTGGAAGTCGTGGCCGCCGATGATGTCGCGGGCGACGCTGTTGCGGACGAAGCCGTAGGCGCCCTCGCCGGCGAACTGCAGCCGGCCCGGAACCATCGCGCGCTTGCGGGCGGCGAGGTAGAGGAACGCAAAGACCACGATGCCCGCGAGGAAGAGCTGGACCATCGGCTTGGTTACGTCAGAGCCGAGGATTCCGGGCAGTTCAAAAGTGTGCGGGCCCGGGGCCGGGAACGGCTCTGCCGTGACGGTGGCGCTGGCTGTGATGTTCACCAGGTCTCCTTATTCCGTGTCCTGCGGATCGTGCACGTCATGGGCGGTGTTCTCGGGCGGTTCGGGCCGGAAGCGGGCGAAGGTCATGTAGATCCCCAACGCCGCGCCCACCAGGATGCCGACTGCCACCAGGTATCGAGTGCCGAGCCAGTGGTCCGCTAGGCCCCCCAGCACTCCGTAGAACGCGACCCCGGCCACGATGTAGCCGAACGCATGCCACGGATCGCCCTTGGGCTTCTCCTCGGGCTGACTCATTGCGCCCCGGACAATAGCAGTCGCGTGAGGTCATCGCGCACCGCCCTCGGACGGGGTCTGGAACGCCGGGATGCGCGCCGTCGTCGCGAGGCGGATCTGGGCCGCCATCCACACGAAGGCACCCACGATGATCGCGCCACCGAGCCAGTTGCGGTCCAGTTCGTCATCGAGCAACCCTGCACTGCTGACGGCCACGAAGGCCAGCGCCATGGCCGCCACCTGGAAGGTGTAGGTCAGCAGCGCGAACATGAGGGACGCGGCCGGCAACAGCCGGGCCACGGCGTCCACGGTGAAGGCTCCGAAGGCGAAGATGCCGACCGCGATGAGGGTGCCGACGACGGCGCCCCACGCGGCGGGCGAGCCCGAGACCAGTGCTCCGACCACGACGAGGACCACTCCGGCGGCGAGGGCCGCAAGGGCCGCACGCACCAGCACGGAGGGTGCCCGGGTCTCGGTCGTCATCATCGGCGGCCGTTTCTAGTCGCTGTTACAACGGGCCCGAAGGGAGCTCTTCGGGAGTTCGTGAAAGTTATCACAAAGTCCCGGCAGAGTCCGCACCGGCCCCCGGATCGAGCTGGTCCGGAGCGTCGAGGGCCGCCTCGATGACATCCTCGAGCGCCTGGTTGTGCACCAGTGGGAGCGCGAAGGTCAGAGCGACCGTGACGACCGTGCCGACCGCGAGGCCGATCCACACGACCGCGCCGGTGAACACGCTCGCCACGACCACGCCGAACGCGATCAGCCCTGCCCAGAGCCACATGATGATCACGGCCCGGCGCTGGGAGTGGCCGATCTCGAGCAACCGGTGGTGGAGGTGCTGCTTGTCGGGAGCGAAGGGCGAACGTCCGGCCCGTGTTCGTCGTACGACGGCCATGACCAGGTCGCCCAGGGGCACGATCAGGATCAGGATCGGCAGGGCCACCGGCAACAGGACCGGGAGCAGGCTCGATCGAGCCCCGTCGGCACCCTGGGTCAGGTCCCCCGGCGCGAACTGGGTGGTCACCGTGATGGCCGTGGCGGACAGGACCAGGCCGATCAGCATCGAGCCGCTGTCGCCCATGAAGAGCCGCGCCGGGTGGAAGTTGTGGATCAGGAAGCCGACGCACGCGCCGGCCAGGGCGGCCGAGAGCAGGGCACCGGTCGTCGCCCGGCTCACGTCGTTGAGGTAGGACAGCGAGTAGCAGAACAGGAAGAACGCGGAGGCGCTGATGCCGATCACGCCGGCCGCCAGGCCGTCGAGGCCGTCGATGAAGTTGACAGCGTTGACCGTCGCGACGACCGCGAAGGCGGTCAGCAGGGCTCCCTGCGCGGTGTCCAGCGCGAACACCTCGCCGGTCGATTGGTAGAAGTAGCGGAACTGGATGCCGGAGTAGACCAGGACGCCGACCGCGAGCACCTGTCCCCCGAACTTCGTCAGGGCGTCGAGATCGAAGATGTCGTCGATGACGCCCACCGCGCACACCAGCGCGCCCGCAATCAGCACGGCGAGGGCGTCCTCGAAGACAAAGGGGTTCTCGTTGCCGAGGAACGGCAGCTCGCGGGCGACGAAGTACGCCGCGAAGAGTCCTCCCAGCATCGCCAGCCCGCCGAGGTACGGCGTCGGGTCGGCGTGCACGTCACGATCGCGCACCTTCGCCACCGCTCCGGTGCGCACCGCGATCTCCCGGGCGACCACGGTCAGCAGGTAGGTGACCGTGGCTGCGACCAGGAAGACGACGAGGTACTCACGCATCGGCCGGCTCGGTCTCCTCGCCCGTGTCCACGGTGAGCCCGAGGTCGGCCAGGACGGCGTCGATGTCGGCGACCGCGATGGCGCCTTCGCGCAGCAGGCGCGGCCGCTCCCCCGTCGCGTCGATGATGGTCGACGCGACGCCACCGGGCGACGTGCCGGCATCGATGATCACGGCGACCGACTCCCCCAGCATCTCCTCGGCGGTCCCGGCGTCGAGCGCTGCTTCCTGGCCGGAGAGGTTGGCCGAGCTGACGGCCAGCGGACCCGTGCGGTCCAGCAGGGCCCGGGTGAGCTCGTGGTCGGGCATCCGGATGGCGACGGTGCCGCGGGTCTCCCCGAGGTCCCACTGCAACGACGGTTGCTGGTGGAGCACGATGGTGAGCGCGCCGGGCCAGAACTTCTCCACGAGCACCACGACATAGCCGGGCACGCGGGTCGCCAGCGCCTCCAGGGTGCCCTTGGTGCCGACGAGCACCGGCGGCGGCATCTCCCGGCCGCGGCCCTTCGCAGCCAGCAGCCGCGCGACGGCGTCGGGGTCGAAGGCATCGGCACCGACGCCGTAGACCGTGTCGGTCGGGATCACCACGAGGCGACCACGGCGGACGGCTCGGCTCGCGGCATCCATCGCCGCTTCGCGTTCCTCGTCGGTCTGGGTCGGCAACCGCTCGGCACTCACGGCGCCCATCCTCGCATCGGTGGGTGAAGAAAATGCACCGGCGTCACCGTGGCCGGCGCGCGGTGAGGTACCGCGGGCGCTCGGCGAGGTCTCGATGGTCGCGAACTTCCTCCCACCGGCCGCTGCGACTGAACACCGCAGGCGCCGACTCGCCCTGGGCATCGGCGTGCTCGATCCCGACCACACCGCCTGCCCGGAGCAGGACGACGCCGCGCTGTTCGAGGACCCGGATCGCGTCGAGTCCGTCGTCGCCGGAGAACAGGGCGAGGTGCGGGTCGTGGTCACGCGCCTCCACTGCCACGGACTCCCACGCCTCCAGCGGGACGTACGGCGGGTTGCTGACCAGGACGTCGACCCGACCGGCAAGGTCGTCGAACGCGGTGGCGAGATCCCCCTGCCGCAGGTCGACCGAGGTGTCGGCGAGGTTCTGCTCGGCCCACGCGTGCGCCGGCGGGTCGAGCTCCACCGCATGGACCTGCGCCTCCGGCACCTCGTCGGCGATGCTGCGGGCGATCACTCCCGACCCGGTGCACAGGTCGACCACGACCGGGATCCGGCCATCGGCCAGCACGGCCCTGGCCTGGTCGATCGCCCAGCCGGCGAGCAGCTCGGTCTCGGGACGGGGCACGAAGACACCTGGCCCGACGGCGACCGAGACGTGGCGGAACCAGGCGCGCCCGATCAGGTGCTGGAGCGGCTCGCGCAGGGCGCGGCGGGTGATCAGGGCGTCGTACTCCTGCTCCGCCGCAGGCGGCACCTCCTGGACCAGTGGGAGCTGGGACCGGTTGGTGCCGAGGACGTGGGCGAGGAGCTCCGCCGCGTCGTACTCGGGGCTGGCCACGCCAGCGGACCGGAGACGCGCGCTCGCTGTCTGGAGGAGACGCCGGGTCTCGACAGGCTCGACCACCGGGGTCACGCCTCGAGCGCCGCGAGCCGGGCTGCCAGGTCCGCCTCGACGCAGGAGTCGAGCAGGGGCTGCAGCTCCCCGTTGAGCACCTGGTCGAGGTTGTAGGCCTTGTAGCCGGTGCGGTGGTCGGAGATCCGGTTCTCCGGGTAGTTGTACGTGCGAATCCGCTCGGATCGGTCGACGGTGCGGACCTGACTGCGGCGGGCGTCGCTCGCCTCCGCGTCGGCGGCATCCTGGGCGGCCTGGAGCAGGCGGGCCCGCAGGATGCGCATCGCGGACTCCTTGTTCTGCAGCTGCGACTTCTCGTTCTGACAGCTCGCGACGATCCCCGTCGGGACGTGGGTGATCCGCACGGCCGAGTCGGTGGTGTTGACGCTCTGGCCGCCAGGTCCGGAGGACCGGTAGACGTCGATGCGCAGGTCGTTGTCGTTGATCTCCACGTCGACCTGCTCGGCCTCGGGCATCACGAGCACGCCGGCCGCGGACGTGTGGATCCGCCCCTGGGACTCGGTGACCGGAACCCGCTGGACGCGGTGCACACCGCCCTCGAACTTGAGCAGGGCGTACGGCGCCTGGCCGGGCTCGACCGCACCGGGTGCCTTCACCGCCACCGTCACGGACTTGTAGCCGCCGAGGTCGGACTCGGTGGAGTCGAGGATCTCCATCTTCCAGCCGCGCTGCTCCGCATAGCGGCTGTACATCCGGTAGAGGTCGGCAGCGAACAGCGCACTCTCCTCGCCGCCCTCCCCCGACTTCACCTCGAGCAGGGCATCGTTGTCGTCCGTCGGGTCGCGCGGCACGAGCAGGCGGCGCAGCCGTTCGGCCGCCACCTCGCGCTGCTCGAGCATGGTCGCCGCCTCCTCGGCGAAGGCCGGGTCGTCGGCACCGAGCTCGCGCGCCGCCTCGGCGTCCTCGCCGTACTGCTGCCACTCCCGCCAGGTGGCGATGATCGCGTTCAGCTCGGAGTAGCGCCGGTTGACCGTGCGCGCCAGTCGAGCATCGGCGTGGGTCTCGGGCTGGCCCAGCTGCTCCTCGAGCGCGGCGTGCTCGGCGAGCATGCCTTCGACGGCTTCGAACACGTGATTCCTTCGGTACGGCGATGCGTCTCGATATGCCGCTCGTTTCTCGCGGCTACTCGATGACCCTGGTGGACGAACCTGCTGAAATGACGAACGCCGGTCCCACCCGTGAAGGGCAGGACCGGCGCTCGGAGGTCGCTACTTGGAGGCGTCGGCCTCGGCAGGGGCCTTCTTGGCGTAGCGGGCCTCGAACCGGGCGACGCGGCCACCGGTGTCGAGGATCTTCTGCTTGCCGGTGTAGAACGGGTGGCACTGCGAGCAGACGTCGGAGTGGAGCTTGCCGCCCTTTGCAGTGCTGTACGTCGTGAAGACGCTGCCACAGGTGCAGGTCACTTCAGTGACGACGTAGTCGGGGTGAATGTCCTTCTTCATGGGTGTCCTCTCAAAGGGGTCCGGGTCGTCCTGCGGATGCTGACGTGAACCGGAGCCAACGGATGATTCTACGTCGCTGCCGAGCGCGACCCCAAACCGGCGACAAACCGGCCGGGGGTCGCGCCTGCGGGCGCAGCACTCAGGCGCGGGTCTTCTTCTGCACCTGGAGCAGCAGCTCGTAGTTCGTCTGGGTCTTGCGCACCTGGTCCAGCAGGTGTGTGGCAGCCGTGCGGCCCTCACGCTCGGCGAGGTCACGGTGGAGCGCGCCGAGGATGGCGACCTCCTCCTTGCCGAGCAACAGCTCGGACCGACGCGTGCCGGAGGCCACCGGGTCGATCGCCGGGAAGATGTCCCGCTCCGCGAGGTCGCGGCGCAGCCGGATCTGCAGGTTGGCCGTGCCGGTGAACTCTTCGTAGATGGCCTCATCCATCTTCGAACCGGACTCGACCAGGGCCGTGGCGAGGATGGTGAGCGAGCCACCGTTCTCGATGTTGCGCGCGGCCCCGAAGAACTTCTTGGGCGGGAAGAGCGCCGCGGCGTCGACGCCGCCCGGCAGGATCCGGCCGCTGGCCGGCGCAGCCAGGTTGTAGGCCCGGCCCAGGCGGGTCAGGCCGTCGAGGAGCACGACGACGTCGTGGCCGAGCTCGACCAGGCGCTTGGCACGCTCGATGGCGAGCTCCGCGACGGTCGTGTGGT
Source organism: Nocardioides sp. Root682 (assembly GCF_001427795.1). Classification (GTDB taxonomy): domain Bacteria; phylum Actinomycetota; class Actinomycetes; order Propionibacteriales; family Nocardioidaceae; genus Nocardioides. The sequence goes on from NZ_LMHJ01000001.1 coordinate 462,165, forward strand.
CGGTGGCCGGACGGTCGAAGGTGCTCGCGATGACCTCGCCCTTGATGGCGCGCTCGAAGTCGGTGACCTCCTCGGGACGCTCGTCCAGGAGCACCACCATCAGGTGGCACTCCGGGTTGTTGGCCGTCACCGCGTTGGCGATCGCCTGGAGGGTGGCGGTCTTGCCTGCGTTCGACGGGGACTCGATCACACCGCGCTGGCCCTTGCCGATCGGCGCCACCAGGTCGAGCACCCGCCCGGTCACGTTGTCGGGAGTGGTCTCCATCCGGAGCCGCTCGTCCGGGGACACCGGGGTGAGGTGGTCGAACTCGACGCGGTTCTTCGCCTGCTCCGGGTCGACACCGTTGACCGTGTCGATGCGGACCATCGGGTTGAACTTCTCGCGGCGCTCACCCTCTCGGGGCTGGCGCACCTGACCGGCGATCGCGTCGCCGCGGCGCAGTCCGTAGCGACGCACCATGGACAGCGACAGGTAGACGTCGTCGACACCGGCGAGATAGCCGCTGGTCCGGACGAACGCGTAGTTGTCGAGGACGTCGAGGATGCCCGCGGCCGGGACGAGGACGTCGTCCTCGCGCACCTCGGTGTCGGGCTCGCGGGTCGAGCGGGCCGTCGTACGGTCCCGGTCCCGTCCGCGGCGCCGACGGTTGCGGCGGCTGCCTGCCTCGCCGCCTTCGCCGTCGAAGTCGCCGTCCTGGCCGTCACCATCGTCGGTGTTGCGGGGCTGGTCGTTCTGGTTGCCCTGCTTCTGCTGGTTGGGCTGGTTCTGCTGACCCTGCTGACCCTGCTGGTTGCCCTGCTTCGGCTGGTTGGACTGGTTGCCGTCCTGCTTGGCCTGGCCCTGCTTCGGCTGGTTCTGCTGGCCCACCTGGCTCTGCTTGGGCTGGTTGCCGTCCTGCTTGGACTGGTTGCCGTCCTGCTTGGGCTGGCCCTGCTGCTTGCCCTGACGGGGCTGGTTGCCCTGCCGACCCTGCTGGTTGCCCTGCTTGGGCTGCTCGGCCCTGGTCTCGTCGGCCTTGGGCTCAGTCCTCGACTCCTCGGCCTTCGGCTCGGCCTTGGGCTCGGCCTTGGGCTCGGCCTTGGGCTCGTCGGCCTTGGGCTCGGCCTTCGGGACAGCCTTGGTCTCGTCGGCCTTGGGCGCGGTCCGCGGAGCCGACTGGCCGGCCTGTCCGGACTGCGCAGCCTTGATGGCGTCGACGAGCACGGCCTTCTTCATGCTGCCAGCGCCCGGGATGCCCATGCCACCGGCCATCGCCTTGAGGTCGGCCAGCAGCATGGAGTTGAGTCCACCGGCGCGCTTCTTCGGCGCCTTGCCGGCCGCCTGGTCAGCAACGGGGCCAGCAGCTTCAGTGGAATCGAGAGTTTCGGTCACGTGAGTCCTTCAGACGTGTCACGCACGTTCCGGAACCGGAGAGCTCCGCACGGAACGGCACTTGGATTGAATCCTGCACGGCTGCACCGAGAGACCTGGGTCCTTCGGAGCCGGCCGAGCCGGAGGAAGTGGGCGGGCACCAAGGGCACCTGCCGGGCGCCGAGAACTGCGGCGCCTCGTCAATGTATCACCACGGACGGGTGATTCAGCGGCCGTCCGCAGGCGCGGCGCCGGTACCGCTGATCGCGAGCGCACGGGTGACCCAGCCTTCCGGGCACTGCTGCACCAGCCCGGTCGAGGCGCTGCTGTCGACGCCCTCGGAGAACGCGAGCACGGTCGGCCCGGCGCCGGAGATCACGGCCGCGACACCGTCGGCGCGCAGCTTCTCGACGAGAGCAAGGCTGGCGGGCATCGCGGAACGGCGGTACTGCTGGTGCAGGCGGTCCTCGGTCGCGCGCAGCAGCTCCTCGGGGCGACCCGAGAGCGCAGCGACCAGGAGGGCAGCGCGCCCGGCGTTGGCAGCCGCGTCGGCGTGGGGCACGGTCGCGGGCAGCAGCCCACGCGCGGCCTCGGTCGACACGGGGTCGGCCGGGACGAACACCACGGCGCTCACGCGGGGGTCGACGGATCCGGGTACGGCGAAGAAGCTGCCGTCGGCCTCCTGTCCGGAGATCACGAACCCGCCGAACAGTGCGGGGGCCACGTTGTCCGGGTGGCCCTCGAGCTGCGCCGCGATGTCGAGCAACGCGGAGTCGTCGAGCAGCAGGTGTCCACCGGCAACGAGCTCGCGAGCCAGCCACACGCCACCCACGATCGCGGCCGACGACGACCCGAGCCCACGCGCGTGCGGGATCACGTTGGTGCAGGACAGGCGCAGCCCGGGCGGGTCCTGGCCGAGGCGCCCGAAGGTCGCGCGCATGGCGCGGACCACGAGGTGCCGCTCGTCGAGCGGGACCTCGCCGTCGCCGTACCCCTGGACCTCGACGACCAGGCCACTGTCGAGAACCTCTGCCTCGAGCTGGTCCCGAAGGTCGAGGGCCAGGCCGAGGGTGTCGAACCCCGGACCGAGGTTGGCCGAGGTCGCGGGCACGGTGACCCGGACGGGTCCGTCGACGAAGGTCATTGCTCGCTCAGAGGCCGGCTGCGCGCGCGGCGGCGTCGACGTCGGCGTCCACGATCGTGTCGGGCAGCACGAGGCCGTCCAGCGCGGTGGCGATGTCCTTGAGGCCGTGGCCGGTGACGGTGATCGCCACGGTCGCTCCCTGGTAGGACTCCCCCGCGGCGAGCTCGGCCAGCAGTCCCGCGATGCCCGCTGCCGACGCGGGCTCGACGAACACGCCGTCCTTGGCGGCCAGTTCCTTCTGGGCAGCAAGGATCTGGACGTCGGACACGGCGGCGAAGCGGCCTCCGGACTCGTCGCGGGCTCCCTCTGCGAGCTTCCACGAGGCAGGGTTGCCGATCCGGATCGCGGTCGCGCGGGTCTCCGGGTCAGGGAAGGGCTCACCGGTCACGAGGGGCGCGGCACCTTCGGCCTGGAAGCCCCGCATGACGGGACGCTTCGTGGCGCGACCGAGGGCGGCGTACTGCGTGTAGCCGAGCCAGTACGCCGAGATGTTGCCGGCGTTGCCGACGGGGAGCAGGTGGAAGTCGGGGGCATCGCCGAGGAAGTCGACGATCTCGAAGGCAGCGGTCTTCTGGCCCTCGAGACGGTGGGGGTTGACCGAGTTGACCAGTGCCACCGGGTAGTTCCAGGCCATCTCGCGCGCCATCCGCAGACAGTCGTCGAAGTTGCCGCGGACCTGGATGACCTGCGAGCCGTGCAGGACGGCCTGGGCCATCTTGCCGGCCGAGATCTTGCCCTCGGGGACGAGCACGATGGGGGTGACGCCGGCCTTCGCGGCGTAGGCCGCCATCGATGCCGACGTGTTGCCGGTCGACGCACAGACCACGGCCTTCGCACCCTCGTGCACGGCCACGGAGAGCGCGGCGGTCATGCCGCGGTCCTTGAAGGAGCCGGTGGGGTTGTTGCCCTCGACCTTGAGCCACACCTCGGCGCCGGTCAGGCCCGAGAGCCACTCGGAGTGGACCAGCGGGGTGCCGCCCTCACGGAGGGTGACGGCCGGGGTGTCCTGGGGGATGTCGAGGAGCTCGCGGTACTCCTCGATCACGCCCCGCCACTGCCTGCTGGTGGTGGTACTGCCGGTGCTGCCGGTGCTGCTCACTCTTCGGTCCCCTCGACGCGCATCACCGAGGTGACCTCGCGGACGATGTCCATGTCGCGCAGCTGCTCGACGGTCGCGGCGAGCGCCGCGTCCGTGGCTTCGTGCGAGACGACGACGAGCTGGGCGTCGTTGCCCCTGCCCTCCTGGCGAACGGTCTGGATCGACACGCCGTGCTCGGCGAAGGCCAGCGCGACCGCGGCCAGCACACCGGCACGGTCGTCGACGTCGATCGCCACGTGGTAGCGCGTGAGCGTCTCGCCCATCGGCAGCAGGGCGCGGTCGGCGTACGCCGACTCGCCCACGCCGCGGGTGCCCTGACGGTGGTTGCGCGCCACCGTGACGAGGTCGCCCAGCACCGCGCTGGCGGTCGGGGCGCCACCGGCGCCCGGGCCGTAGAACATGAGCTGGCCGGCAGCCTCGGACTCGACGAAGACCGCGTTGTAGGCGCCGCGCACGCTGGCGAGCGGGTGCGACCGCGGGATCATGGCGGGGTGGACCCGGACGCTGACGGCCGGCTCCTCGCCCTCGGCGCCCGGCAGCAGCTCGGCGATGGCGAGCAGCTTGACCACGCTGCCCATCTCGCGCGCGGAGCGGACGTCGGCAGCACTCACGTCGGCAATGCCCTCACGGTGCACGTCGGCCGCGGTCACCCGGGTGTGGAACGCCAGGCTCGCGAGGATCGCGGCCTTCGCTGCGGCGTCGAATCCCTCGACGTCGGCGGTCGGGTCCGCCTCGGCGTACCCGAGGGACTGCGCCTCCTCGAGCGCGTCGGCGAAGCCGGCACCCGTGGTCTCCATCTTGTCGAGGATGAAGTTCGTCGTGCCGTTGACGATGCCGAGCACCCGGGTGACCTTGTCACCGGCGAGCGACTCACGCAGCGGCCGCACGATCGGGATCGCGCCCGCGACGGCGGCCTCGTAGTAGAGGTCGCGGCCCGCCTTCTCGGCGGCCTCGAACAGCGTCGCACCGTCCTCGGCGAGCAGCGCCTTGTTGGCCGTGACGACCGAGGCGCCGTTCTCCAGGGCAGAGAGGATCAGGGACCTGGCGGGCTCGATCCCGCCGATCACCTCGATCACGAGGTCGATGTCGGGACGTGCCACCAGGGCCGCGGCGTCGGTCGTCAGGAGTCCCTCGGGCACGTCGACCTCGCGCGTCGCGTCGAGCCGTCGTACGGCGACACCGGCGAGCTCCACGCGTGCTCCGACCCGGGCCGCGAGGTCATCTGCCTGCTCCCCGAGGAGCCGCACCACCTGCGACCCGACGGACCCGCAGCCGAGGACGGCAACCTTGAGGGGACTGTTCACCCGGCAAGGGTATCGGCGCTGGTGGGTCTCCTGCAGACCGACGGTCGATCACGGACACCTGATCACCGTTCGACGACCAGCACGACCTTGCCGACGGCCGTGCGGGTCTCCAGCGCACGATGGGCCGCGGCGGCGTCCGCGAGCGGGAAGACCGAGCCGACGTGCGGCACCCGGGACCCGTCCGCGGCCGCGTCGAGGGCCGCCCGCTCGAACTCCGCGAGACGCGCGGCCAGCGGTGGACCGAGCACATCGACGACCGGACGGTCGGCGGCGTCGTACCCGTCCTGGTCGCCGGAGAAGCGCACCATCCGCCCGCCCGGCTCGAGCATGGCGTGGATCGTCCGGGGCACCTCTCCCCCGACGCCGTCGAGGAGCACGGTGATCCTGGGCTCTGCCGCGCGCAACGTCGCGGCCCAGTCGGTCGCCCGGTAGTCGACGGCCGTGTCCGCTCCGATCCCCCGGACGACGCCCAGCTTGCTCCCGCTCGCGAGGCCGACGGTGCGTGCGCCGGCGTTTCGCGCGCCCTGCAGGAGGAGCGAGCCGAGGCCACCTGCGGCCGATGTCACCGCGACGACGTCGTCGGCGGTGATCGCGGCGTGCTCGAGGATCCCGGCCGCCGTGCGTCCGGTCCCGATCGCGGCGACGGCGGTCAACGGGTCGAGGCCGTCAGGAAGGGCGTAGATCCGCGCGACGTCGACGACCACCAGCTCGGCGTACCCGCCGCGGCCGGTCGGACCGAGGTGCGCCACGACGCGGCGGCCCCACCAGTCGGCGTCGACGCCCTCGCCGACCTGGTCGACGGTTCCCGCGACCTCGCGGCCAGGCACCATCGGCAGCTCTGGGGGCGCGAAGCTGGCCGGGCCGTTGCCGGAGCGGATGTAGGTGTCGACGAGATGGACGCCCGCGGCCTCGACCGCGATCCGGACCTGGCCGGGCTCGGGAGCGGGGTCGGGCAGCTCCTCGAGCTGGAGGACGTCGGCGGGCCCGAAGGAGTGCTGGCGAATGGCGTGCATGGCTCCAGTCGACAACCTCAAGTAACGTTGAGGTCAAATGAATGACGTCAACCGAGAGATCCGCAGCCACGACCTGACGCCGGGCGAGGTCGCCCGCCGCGCCGGGGTCGCCGTCTCCGCGCTCCACTTCTACGAGCGCGAGGGACTGATCCACGCCATCCGGACCACCGGCAACCAGCGTCGCTACCACCGCGACGTCCTGCGCCGGATCGCGTTCGTCCGGGTCTCCCAGGGCGTGGGCATCTCGCTCGCCGAGATCCGCGAGGCGCTGGCGTCGCTCCCCGAGGGGCGGACACCCACCAAGGCGGACTGGGCGCGGCTGTCCCGCTCGTGGCGCGAGAGCCTGGACGACCGGATCAGCCGTCTCGAACGGCTCCGCGACACCCTCGACGGGTGCATCGGGTGCGGCTGCCTGTCGATGAAGTCGTGCATGCTCGCCAACCCGGGCGACCTGCTGAGCCAGTACGGCACCGGAGCCGTCCGGCTCCAGTAGGGATCAGCCGAGGTCCGTGGCGAGCAGGTCCTCTTCGGTCTCGCGACGGACGATGACCCGCGTCTGGCCGTCCTTGACCGCCACCACGGGCGGCCGGAGCGCGTGGTTGTAGTTCGACGCCATCGAGCGTCCGTAGGCGCCGGTCGCCGGCACCGCGAGCAGGTCGCCCGGAGCGACGTCGCCGGGCAGGAACTCGTCCTTGACGACGATGTCGCCCGATTCGCAGTGCTTGCCGACCACGCGCGCCAGCACGGGCGCAGCCGCGGAGGATCGCGACGCGAGCGTGCACGAGTAGTCGGCGTCGTACAGCGCGGGACGGAGGTTGTCGCTCATCCCGCCGTCGATCGACACGTAGGTGCGGATGGCACCCCCGTCGAGGGCGACCTGCTTGACCGTGCCGACGGTGTAGACGGTGCACATCGCCGGTCCGACGATCGCGCGACCGGGTTCGATGGAGAGGTGCGGTACGTCGATGCCGAGCGCCGCGCACTCCCCCGTCACGATCTTCGTGATCTGCGCGGCGAGCACTGCGGGGTCCGCCGGGTCGTCCTGGGTCGTGTAGGCGATGCCGAAGCCGCCGCCCAGGTCGAGCTCGGGAAGGACGTGGCCCAGCTCATCGGCGATGCGGGCGTGCAGAGCGAGGACACGACGGCCCGCGACCTCCCAACCGGAGGTGTCGAAGATCTGTGAGCCGATGTGGCTGTGCAGGCCACGCAGGTCGAGGCTCGGCCGGGCGAGGACGAGAGACGCCGCTGTGAAGGCATCGCCCGAAGCGATCGAGAAGCCGAACTTCTGGTCCTCGTGCGCGGTCGCGATGAACTCGTGGGTGTGGGCCTCGACCCCGGCCGTCACCCGGACCATCACGCCCTGGACCACACCGAGCTGGTTCGCGACGTCGGCAACCCGGTCGATCTCGTGGAACGAGTCCACGATGATGCGCCCGACGCCGGCGTCGACGGCGCGCCGCAGCTCCATCGGGGTCTTGTTGTTGCCGTGGTAGCCGATCCGCTTCGGGTCCACGCCGGCGCGCAGCGCGACGGTCAGCTCCCCGTTGCTGCAGACGTCGAGGCAGAGCCCCTCCTCCGCCACCCACTGCGCGACCGCAACGCAAAGGAACGCCTTGCCGGCGTAGTAGACGTCCCAGCGCACGTCTTCCCGGCCAGCGAACGCGTCGCGAAAGGCGCGGGCCCGCTCACGGAAGTCGTTCTCGTCGAGGACGTACGCCGGCGTGTTCACGTCGGCGACGAGGTCCGGGACCGCCAACCCGCCGATGTGCAGCACACCCTGGTCGTCCTTGCGGGCCGACGAAGGCCACAGGACCGGCACCAGTTCGTTGACGTCCGCCGGCTCGCGCAGCCAGTGCGGCGAGCTGCCGGTGTAGCCGCCCGGCGAGACGTGGGCGCTCATACGGGGTCCCCGGCGCGGTGCGAGCGCAGCGAGCGGCGCGTTGGGGTGTTCACATCCGCTCCGGCGCGCTGACGCCGAGCAGGTCGAGCCCGTTGGCGATCACGGTGCGCGTCGCGACCACGAGCAGCAAACGCGCTTCGTTGGTCGGGGTGACCGGCTCGTCGCCCTGCGGGAGCATCCGGCACTCCTTGGTGTCGTACCACTTGTTGAACACCGAGGCGGTGTCCTCGAGGTAGCGGGCGATCCGGTGCGGCTCGCGGAGCTCCGCCGCGCTGGCCACGGCGCCCGGGAACGCAGCGAGTGCGCGGAGCAGCTCGCCGTCGCGGTCGTGGCTGAGCAACGACGGGTCGAAGTCCGCAGGCAACGACATGCCGAGCTCGGCAGCGTTCTCCGTCATCCGACAGGTGCGGGCGTGCGCGTACTGGACGTAGTAGACGGGGTTGTCGTTGGACGCCTTGGTGATCTCGGCAACGTCGAGAGCAAGCGGGGTGTCCGCCGGGAAGCGCACCAGGGAGTAACGCAGCGCGTCGACGCCGATCTCCTCCGCCAGCTCTTCGAGCGTGATGAAGGTGCCCTTCCGCTTCGACATCTTCAGTTCTTCGCCGTCCTTCACGATCTTCACCAGCTGACCGATGAGGACGTTGAGCGTCTGGTCGGGATCGTCGCCGACGCAGGCAGCCATCGCCCGGAGCCGGTTGACGTAGCCGTGGTGATCCGCGCCGAGCAGGTAGATGCAGTGGTCGAAACCGCGCGCCCGCTTGTTGAGGTAGTAGGCGGTGTCAGAGGCAAAGTAGGTCAGCTCGCCGTCGGACTTGATGAGCACCCGGTCCTTGTCGTCGCCGAAGTCGGTGGTGCGCATCCACAGCGCTCCGCCCTCCTCGTAGACGTGGCCGAGGTCCTTGAGACGCTCGAGGGTGTTCGGGACACCACCGGTCTCCTGACCCTCTTCGTGCAGCGAGAGCTCGGAGAACCAGACGTCGAAGTGCGTGTTGAACCTGTCGAGCTGCTCCTGCTGCTCGCGCAGCTGGATCTCGTAGCCCTTGGCCCGGACAGCGGCCAGGCGCTCGTCGGCCGGCAGCTCGAAGATGCCGGGGCTGGCCGCCTCCACCTGCTTGGCCAGGTCGTCGACGTACGCGCCGGCGTAGCCGTCCTCGGGCTTGGGCTGGCCCAGGGCTGCAGCGATGATCGAGGCGGCGAAGTGGTTCATCTGGACGCCGCGGTCGTTGATGTAGAACTCGCGGGTCACCTCGGCACCTGCGGCGCTCAGCACCCGGCCGATGGCGTCGCCGAGCACGGCCCAGCGCGTGTGGCCGAGGTGCAGGGGTCCGGTCGGGTTGGCCGAGATGAACTCGACGTTGATCCGCTGACCGGCCAGCGTCTCGGTGTGGCCGTACGACGACCCGGCGGCGACGATGTCTGCGGCGACCTTGCCCTGGGAACCGGCCTCGACGGTGATGTTGAGGAATCCGGGGCCTGCGACCTCGACCGCACTGATGCCCTCGGCGTCAGTGAGCCGGCCGGCGAGTGCGTCCGCGAAGGCACGCGGGTTCATACCGGCCTTCTTGGCCAGCTGCATCGCGACGTTGGTGGCGTAGTCACCGTGGCCCTTCTGCCGCGGTCGTTCCACCGTCACCTCGGCAGGAACGCCGTCGGGCAGGGCGATCGAGCCCTCGTCCACGAGCGAGGACAGGGCGCCGACGATGGCGGTGGAGAGTTGCGCAGGGGTCACCCCGCAAGCGTATCGGCGCCCTCCGGTTTCTCTGGCACGGATATGGCCCGGTAGGGTTCACCGCGCACTCCCCGTGGGGAGTTTGCCTCCGTAGCTCAGGGGATAGAGCACTGGTTTCCGGTACCAGGTGTCGCAGGTTCGAATCCTGCCGGAGGCACACATCAGACTGGCCGGCACGAGCGTGGGCCTCGGCCTCGCCTTGTTATCGTCTCGGCACATGATGCTCACTTCTCGGAAGTCCCTGTCGCTCACCGTTGCCATGGCAACGGCTGTGGTCGCCCTCTCCGCCACGCCTGCTCACGCCGCCATCGGCTACCGCACGGATCCCAGCGGTGACGCGACCGGTTACTCGTCGACAATCACCACACGGGCCAACGCCGACTTCCTCAAGACGGCAACCTGGAAGTCGTCGGGACGCGTCTATGTCAAGGCGTGGTTCAGGAACCTGACGTCAGGCATGAGCGGCAGTGTCCACTTCGTGGGCCTCATCGGCTCCAGGACCACCGAGGTCGGCCTGTCCCGTGGCACAGGCGGGCCCGTCGCTTACCTCATCGTCGGTTCGACCCCGAGGTGCGCGTCGAGCATGCGCCGCACCGTCGACCTGACCAAGAACTCCGTCACGATTTCCGTACCGACGTCATGCATGCCCGCGGGCACGTGGCGGCCCGCCGCCACCAGCGTGGCCTTCAAGAACAACACCCACCACGCCAAGGACAGGGCTGCTGTGGCTGCCGTGTTTGTTCGCTGACGGGCCTCGGAGCATCGACCTCGGATCTGGGTCCTAGAGTTCCGCGCGTGACGACCATCGGGACTCCCCTCTCCCCCTCCGCCACCCGCGTGCTGCTCCTCGGATCAGGCGAGCTGGGCAAGGAAGTGGTGATCGAGCTCCAGCGCCTCGGTGTGGAGACCATTGCCGTCGATCGGTACGCCGACGCGCCGGCCATGCAGGTCGCGCACCGCAGCCACGTGATCGACATGCTCGACCCGGTCGCAGTGCGCGCCGTGATCGAGCAGGAGCAGCCGCACTGGGTGGTGCCCGAGATCGAGGCGATCCACACGCCCACGTTGCAGGACCTCGAGGCCGAGGGCGTCACCGTCGTGCCGACGGCTCGCGCTGCCCGCCTGACGATGGACCGCGAGGGCATCCGGCGGTTGGCGGCGGAGGAGCTCGGGCTGGCCACGTCGCCGTACCGCTTCGCGGACACGCTGGAGGAGTTCGAGGCCGCCATCGCCGAGGTCGGCACCCCGTGCGTGGTGAAGCCGGTGATGTCGTCGTCCGGCAAGGGCCAGTCGGTCGTGCGCGGCTCGGAGGACGTCGCCCACTCATGGGAGTACGCCCAGGCCGGCGGTCGGGCCGGTGCGGGTCGCGTGATCGTCGAGGGCTTCATCGACTTCGACGAGGAGATCACCCTGCTCACCGTCAAGCACGCCAGCGGCGACGGCGGGCCCGACGTCATCTCGTTCTGCGCGCCCATCGGGCACACCCAGGTGGACGGGGACTACCGCGAGTCGTGGCAGCCGCAGGCGCTGTCCGACGTCGTGATCGAGAAGGCGCAGCAGGCATCGGCTGCCGTCGTCGCGAACCTCTGTGGCGAGAACGGCCGCGGGCTCTTCGGCGTCGAGCTGTTCATCCGGGGCGACGAGGTGATCTTCTCCGAGCTCTCACCACGCCCCCACGACACCGGTCTGGTGACCCTCGTGTCGCAGGACCTGTCCGAGTTCGCGCTGCACGCCCGCGCCGTGCTCGGCCTCCCGATCCCCAACATCCGCACCCGTGGCGCCTCGGCATCATGCGCCGTCCTGTTCGAGGGCGAGATCGAGGCACCGCGGATCGCCGGGGTCGAGGCCGCACTGGCCGAGCCGGACACCGGCATCCGGCTGTTCGGCAAGCCCGCCGTGTCCGGTCGCCGCCGGATGGCCGTCACCCTCGCGCTCGGCGACGACGTCGACGAGGCGCGGGCAAAGGCCCGCCGCGCCGCAGCACACATCCGCGTCGCCGACTGACCTCAGCGACTGGCATGATCGCCTTCGAACTCGGGTGGGGCGAGTCGAGAGGAACGCAGTGGAGATCCACGTGGCACTGCGCCAGATGGTCGACCAGCACGGCGTCGGCCTGCTGTCGGACGCGGCGACGTTCCGCGGTGCGCTCGACGACTACTTCCCTGAGGGCGCGATCACCGCTGGCGAGGTCAACCTCCTCGTCGACAGCGTGCGTCTGGGCGCCGTCGACATCCTCACGCGCCTGACCGACCACGGTGCCGACCCGGCTTCTGCGCTCCAGTCGGCCGCCGAGATGTTCGCTCGCGACCGCGGCGGCCTGGACCCGGCTGCGGCCAGGTGGGCCTGCAGCGTGGTGGGGCACGCCATCGGCAAGGTGCCTGAGGAGGAGGTACGACGCCCCGGTCGACCGACGTCCTCCGTCTCCCCCGCGACGTCCCCCGCGACGTCCCCAGCTCCGCTCCCCGCTCCTCCGACGCTCGCCGCACTCCCGACCGCCGCTCCACCGCCGGCACCGCCGGGTGTGCCCCTCGTGCCGCCGCTGGCGCAGCCGCGGGTCATGGCGCCTCCTCCGGCACCCGTGGCGGGCCGGCGCAGCAATGCGGGGAGGATCCTGTGGACCGTCGTCGTCGCCCTGCTCGCGGTCGGGGTTGCTGTCGGCACCGCGTTGCTCCTCATGAGCCGGGACAACGATGCGGCTCGCGCCGAGGACTCCGAGGCAACGAGCACGGCCACAGGATCAGCCGGTACGTCGGACGCGGTCTCGTCGCCCACGGAGTCACGTTCGAACGAGGTACCCGTCACCGGCGGCCCTGAGAGCGCGCCGCTGACAGGCACCTGGGCAGGCCCGGTGACGGAGCTCGACGACGACGGCGCCGCTCAGGTCGACCTGGTGCTCGTCCTCGGGACCGGCGCGGTCGGTGACGTGATCGGCACCTCCACCTACGACCTGGGGGACGACGTCTGCCACGGCGAGCTCACCCTTGCGGGCACGGACGCCGACGGCCAAGACCTGCGCGAGGACATCACGGACGGACCCTGCGTGCCCATCGGCAGGATCCACCTCACCGCCAACGACGACCGTTTGCTCTTCGACTACACCGCGACCAAGAAGGACGGCGGGGTGCAGCGGGTGTCGGGAGAGCTGGTTCGCCGGTGACTGATCACCGCACGCGCAGCTCGTCCCTGGTCGCAGCAACAGTCGCGGTCCTCGCGGTGCTCACCGGGTGCTCAACCGATGCCGGCACCGGATCGCGAGCGAAGCCCACGGCTCCGACAGCCTCCTCGTCGAGTCCAACGACGGCGACGGCCTCGGCGACCGTTCGTCCGGCCCCGGCGCCGGCGCCGGTGCCGGTGCCGGTGCCGGTGCCCAGCGAGTCCGATCCTGACCCGCGCTGGCAGTTCTTCTCGAAGGACAAGCACTGGTACCGCTCTCCGTGGTTCGCCGGCCAGCACCAGATCATGATCGGGTTCGGCTGCAACGACTCCCCCTGGTACGCCCCGGACGCACGGTGTCCCGGCAGTGACGGGTTCCACCACGGCATCGACATCGCCATGCCGTGCGGCACACCGCTGCGCGCGGGAGGCGCTGGCGTCGTGCTTGCTCCTGACGGCCCCGGAGCGCCCGGCGCCGCCTACGGCACCGAGCCGTTCCGCATCCGGGTCAGCGAGGCTTCAGGCAGCTACGACGTTCTCATCGCGCATGCGGATCAGGTGATGGTGAAGTCGGGCGAGAAGGTCCGCCGACGCCAACGGCTCGCCCAGGCGTCCGACTCGGGCGCACCTGACGGATGTCACCTGCACTTCGAGGTGCGGCCGGCCGGTCGCGGCGTCGACGCCGCCGTGGATCCGTCGCCCTGGCTGCAACTCACCTCGGACTGACGCCTACCCTCCCTCTGTGCCCGACTCCCCACCCGATGCGCGCAGCCTCGTCACCATCCACACCGACGGCGCCTGCCTGGGCAACCCCGGCCCGGGCGGCTGGGGTGCCTGGCTCCGGTACGGCGAGCACGCCCTCGAGCTGTACGGCGGCGAACCCGACACCACGAACAACCGGATGGAGCTGATGGCTGCCATCCGCTCGCTGGAGAAGCTGAGCCGGCGCTCGACCGTCGACCTCTACACGGACAGCAGCTACGTCCGGAACGGGATCCTGTCGTGGGTCGTGAAGTGGAAGGCCAACGGCTGGCGCACCTCGGCCAAGGCGCCCGTCAAGAACGAGGACCTGTGGCGACGGCTCGATGCCGCCGCCGAGCAGCACGACGTCAGCTGGCACTGGGTCAAGGGGCACGCCGGTGACCCGGGCAACGAGAAGGCCGACGAGCTGGCCGGTCGTGGTGCCCGGGAAGCCCGCGAAGCAGGCGTCGAGGTCAACAGCGCCTAGCAGTGCTTGATGGTGGCGTCCTTGCGGGCGTCGTTGCCGTAGCGCTTCGCCACGGCCGTGTTCGGGATGACCACGCTCGCGCCACCGATGTTGCCGATCGCGCCGGGCAGCACGCAGGTGGTGATCTTCGCGGGGTCCACCTGCGCGACGGCCTGGGCGATCCGGAACAGCTCGGCCGGCGAGACCCCCTTGGTGTGCAGGTGCTTGAGCACGTTCAGCACGCCACCCTCGATGAATCCGGCCTCGGTCGCGCGCTCGGCGACCCGGCGCTGGATCCCCCGCAGCACGCGCTGCTGGTTGGCCGAACGATCGAAGTCACCGGCGGGCAGCGAGTGCCGGATCCGACCGAACACGACCGCCCTCATTCCGTTGACCTTGATCCTGCCCTTCTTGAATCCCTTGGGATTCAAGTGCTCGTCGGAGAAGGCGCGCGGGTTGTTGACCGTGATGCCACCGATGCTGGTGACCAAGTCGGCCAGCCCGCTGAACGTCGCGAGCATGACGTAGTCGGGCTCGATGCCGACCAGCTTGCCGACCGTCCGGCCGAGCAGCTGCGGGCCGCCGAAGTAGAGGGAGGCGTTGACCCGGTTCGACCCCACGCCCTGGATCGGCACCCAGCTGTCGCGGGGAATGCCGATGGCGGTGGCCGCTCCGGTCTTCGTGTTCATGCCGATCAGCTGCAGCGCGTCCGCACGACTGTGGAGCGGATCCTCCCGCGGCCGGGTGTCGGCGCCGACGGCAAGGATCCACACCACGTCAGGATCGACGTCGACGCCGGCCGTCTTCTCGAGCTTGACCAGGGTGTACTCGGTCGGGGCCGGGGTGCTGTCGGGCACGACCAGGGCCAGCAGGCCCAGCAGCGTGCCCAGGAAGACCGTCCGGGTCACCTGTCGGATTCGGGAGCGCATGTCAGGCACCTTCCTCGCCGCGACGGACATCGAAGCCGAACACCTTCCACGCACCCTTGACCGGCGTGAGCAACAGCCGCCCGGCGACCAGGTCGGTGCGCTCGACACCACCGGTCATGGCGATGCCGAGCCGGAACCGGACGGTCGCACCGGCGACCTTCCCCTTCGGAGCAAGGACGTCGACGCGGACCAGACGCTGCGTGACCTCGACCGCCTCCAGGTCGGCGCCGACCTCTGCGTTGCTGAGGATCGCCTGCTGCCTGGTCGCCAGGGCCGCTGCGTCCTTGGTGAAGTCGGCGAACGCGGCCGCGAAGTCCGAGCGGGGGTAGTCGCCGGCGTACGCGCTGTCGAACCAGCGGTCGACGACCTCGGTCACCTGGGCCAGCACCTCGGCGGCCGCGGCATCGCTGAGCGCACCCTTCACCGAGCCCAGCTGGGCGTCGGTCGGGATCGGCTCCGTCGCGGACGCGCCGGACGGGCCGGACGGGCCGCCCTTGTCGGCCGGGTCGTCGTCGCCACCCGAGCAGCCAGCGAGGGCCAGGGTCAGGGCGAGCAAGGCCGCGCACAGTGCCGTTCCGGTCGACCGATCTCGTCTGGTTCGCACTGCCTGCGGCCCCCTTCGGTTCAGCTCAGAATTGCTCGCCGAGTGTCTGATGCGTAACACCTTGCCTCAAAGGGTGACCGAGGGGCGGTATTTGCCTCGGCATGGGACTAGCCTTGCCACTCGACAGCCACCCGCTATCGGCGGCGGGTCGGCCCAGCTCATCGGAAGAGGCGAAGCACGTCGTGACGCAGTCGTCAGACCAGTCCACCGGATCTCCAGTACCCGAGGGATTCGGAGCCAACGAATGGCTCGTGGAGGAGATGAAGGACCAGTTCGAGGCCGACCCGAACAGCGTCGATCCGGCGTGGGCCGCCTACTTCAAGGGAGCAGGCGGAAACGGTACGAAGCCTGCCGCTGCTGCTGCGCCTGCCGCACCTGCCGCCCCGGCGGCGCCCGCTGCTGCACCCGCCGCCCCGGCCGCCACCGCGCCGACCCCGAAGGCCACCCCGGCCCCGCAGGTGAGCCCGGCCTCCTCGACGACGCCCACGCCTCCGAAGGAGGACGGCACCAAGCCGACGCCGAAGGACGCCCCGCGTCCCGCGCCGGTGGCTGCGAGTGACGAGCCGACCCTGACCGTGCTCCGCGGCATCCCTGCGGCGACCGCGAAGAACATGGACATCTCGCTGTCGGTCCCGACCGCGACCTCGGTGCGCAACATCCCGGTCAAGCTGCTCTGGGACAACCGCATCGTCATCAACAGCCACCTGACCCGCGCTCGCGGTGGCAAGGTCTCCTTCACGCACCTCATCGGCTACGCCATCGTCAAGGCGATCAAGGCCCAGCCGGCGATGAACAACACCTACGACGAGATCAACGGCAAGCCGACCATGGTCACGCCGTCCCACATCAACCTGGGCCTCGCGATCGACCAGCAGAAGAAGGACGGCACGCGCCAGCTCGTCGCGCCGTCGATCAAGGCGTGCGAGTCGATGGACTTCGCGCAGTTCTGGACGGCGTACGAGGAGATCGTCCGCAAGGCCAAGGACAACAAGCTCACCATGGAGGACTACACCGGTACGACGGTGAGCCTCACGAACGTCGGTGGCCTCGGCACCAACAACTCCGTGCCGCGCCTGATGCAGGGCCAGGCCGCGATCATCGGCGTCGGCTCGATGGACTACCCGCCCGAGTTCCAGGGCGCGTCCGAGGAGACCATCGCCCGCAACGCCATCTCGCGCATCATGACGATGACGTCGACGTACGACCACCGCGTCATCCAGGGCGCGCAGTCGGGCGAGTTCCTCGGCCAGGTGCACCGCTACCTGCTCGGCCAGGACGGCTTCTACGACGAGATCTTCCGCGCGCTGCGGATCCCCTACGAGCCGATCCGCTGGAACAACGACATCGCGACGTCCCACGACGACGAGATCGACAAGCAGGCCCGGATCCTCGAGCTGATCCACGCCTACCGCGTCCGCGGTCACCTGATGGCCGACACGGACCCGCTCGAGTACAAGCAGCGCAGTCACCCCGACCTGCGCATCGAGTCGCACGGGCTGACCCTGTGGGACCTCGACCGCGAGTTCCCGACCGGACAGTTCGGTGGCGGCAGCCGCCGCTTCATGAAGCTGCGCCACATCCTCGGCATCCTGCGCGACTCGTACTGCCGCACCACCGGCATCGAGTACATGCACATCATGGATCCCGAGCAGCGCCGCTGGATCCAGGAGCGCGTCGAGCAGCCGCACACCAAGCCACCGCGCGAGGAGCAGTTGCGGATCCTGCTGAAGCTCAACGAGGCCGAGGCCTTCGAGACGTTCCTGCAGACCAAGTTCGTCGGCCAGAAGCGCTTCAGCCTCGAGGGTGGCGAGACCACCATCCCCGTGATCGACGAGATCGCCGAGGCGGCGGCCCAGTCGGAGCTCGACGAGGTCACCATCGGCATGGCCCACCGCGGCCGCCTCAACGTGCTGGCCAACATCGTCGGCAAGTCCTACAACCAGATCTTCCGCGAGTTCGAGGGCAACATCGACCCGCGCACGGTCCAGGGCTCGGGCGACGTGAAGTACCACCTCGGCGCTGAAGGCGAGTTCGTCGCCGGCACCGGGGAGACCATCAAGGTCTCGGTCGCCGCGAACCCGTCGCACCTCGAGACCGTGGACCCGGTCCTGGAGGGCATCGCCCGCGCCAAGCAGGACGTGCTCGACCAGGGCGAGGCGTTCCCGGTCCTGCCGCTGCTCCTGCACGGTGACGCAGCCTTCGCCGGTCAGGGTGTCGTCGCCGAGACGCTCAACCTGTCGCAGCTGCGCGGCTACCGCACCGGCGGCACGATCCACCTGGTCATCAACAACCAGGTCGGGTTCACCACGTCCCCCGGTTCCTCGCGTTCCACGCTCTACTGCACCGACGTCGCCCGCATGGTCCAGGCGCCGATCTTCCACGTGAACGGCGACGACCCCGAGGCGTGCATCCGGGTCGCGCGCCTGGCCTTCGAGTACCGCCAGGCCTTCAAGAGCGACGTGGTCATCGACCTCGTCTGCTACCGCCGCCGCGGCCACAACGAGGGTGACGACCCGTCGTACACCCAGCCGTTGATGTACGACCTGATCGAGCAGAAGCGCTCGGTCCGCAAGCTCTACACGGAGTCCCTCATCGGTCGTGGCGACATCACGATCGAGGAGGCCGAGCAGGTCCTGCGCGACTACCAGCTGCAGCTCGAGCGGGTCTTCACCGAGGTGCGCGAGGCCGACACCAAGCCGTCGGAGTGGACCACGGTGCCGGACTACCCGGACAAGCCCGAGGGCGAGACCCAGACAGCCATCCCCATGGAGGTCCTCAAGCGGATCGCGGACGCCTACGTCAGCCCGCCCGAGGGGTTCACCGTTCACCCGAAGGTGATGCCGCAGCTGCAGCGTCGCGCCGCGTCCATCACGGCGGGCCCGATCGACTGGGGCACCGGCGAGATCCTCGCATTCGGCTCGCTCCTCATGGACGGTCGCCCGGTGCGGCTGGCCGGCCAGGACTCGCGTCGCGGCACCTTCGTGTCGCGCTTCGCGACGGTCATCGACCGGATCAACGCCGACGAGTGGACGCCGCTGTCCAACCTCACCGAGGACCAGGCCAAGTTCTTCGTCTACGACAGCCTGCTGTCGGAGTACGCCGCCCTCGGCTTCGAGTACGGCTACTCCGTCGCCCGCCCCGAGGCCCTCGTGCTCTGGGAGGCCCAGTTCGGCGACTTCGTCAACGGCGCCCAGTCCGTGATCGACGAGTACATCTCCGCAGGCAAGACCAAGTGGGGCCAGGACTCCGGTGTCGTGCTGCTGCTGCCGCACGGCTACGAGGGCCAGGGCGCCGACCACTCCTCCGCACGGATCGAGCGGTTCCTCACCCTGTGCGCCGACGAGGCGATGGTCGTCGCGCAGCCGTCCCACCCGGCGTCGTACTTCCACCTGCTGCGCCGGCACTCGCTCGGCGGTGAGCACAAGCCGCTCATCGTGTTCACGCCGAAGTCGATGCTCAAGCGCAAGGAGGCCGCGGCACAGCCGGAGGACTTCACGTCGGGATCGTTCCGTCCGGTGATCGGTGACGACACGGTCGATGCCGCCAAGGTCACCACGGTGCTGCTGGTGTCCGGTCGCCTCACCTGGGACCTGGTCGTCGAGCGCACCAAGAGCGCCCGCGAGGACGTCGCGATCGTGCGCGTCGAGCAGCTCTACCCGTGGCCGGTCGAGGAGATCAAGGCCGAGCTGGCGAAGTACCCGAACGCCAAGGTCAAGTGGGTCCAGGACGAGCCGTTCAACCAGGGCCCGTGGCCGTCGTACCACCTCAACGTGGTGCCCGAGCTCGGTCGCCCGGTCGAGCCGATCACCCGTGCTGCCTCGTCGACCACCGCGGTCGGCACCGCGAAGCGGCACCTCGAAGAGGCCAAGGTCCTGATCGGCAAAGCGTTCAGCTGACCATGTACTTCACCGATCGCGGGATCGAGGAGCTCGAGAAGCGCCGGGGTGATGAGGAAGTCACCCTGGCGTGGCTCAGCGAACGGCTGCAGGAGTTCGTCGACATCCACCCGGACTTCGAAATCCCGGTCGAGCGGTTCGCGACCTGGCTCGCACGGCTGGACGACCCGGAGGACTGAGTCCCCCGGGCCGTCCGCGCGGGTCTCGAGACGGTTGCTGCGCAACCTCCTCGACCAGCGGGGTGGCGGGAGCTACGCGACGGACTCCGAGAGTCCGATCCTCCGGTGCAGCACCCGCAGCGGCTTCGGCGCCCACCAGGCACGTTCGCCGAGAAGGCGTACGCCGGCCGGGAGCAGCACGCCCCGGACGAGGGTGGCGTCGATCAGGATCGCCAGCCCCGTCCCCAGCCCGAAGAACTGGATGAAGCTCACCGAGCTGACCAGGAACGCGAAGAAGCTGATCGCGATCAGGGCCGCCGCGGTGCTCACGATCCGGCCGGTGTGCGCGAGGCCGTGGACGAGCGCCTCCTCGTTGCTGAAGCCGGCGTCACGCATCTCCTTGATCCGGCCCATCACGAACACCTCGTAGTCCATCGACAGGCCGAAGGCGACGCAGAACAGCAGCACCATCATCGAGCTGTCCATCGGTTGCGGGGTGAAGCCGAGCAGCCCGGACAGATGGCCGTCCTGGAACACCCACACCATCGCACCGAGCGTCGCGCCGAGGCCGACGGCGTTGAGCAGGAGGGCCCGGATCGGCTGGATCACGCTGCCGGTGAACAGGAACAGGATCACCATCGTGGTCAGCACCAGCCAGCCGACCACAGCGGGCAGGCGCTGACCGATGCCCTCCATCTGGTCCTTCAGCTCCGCGGTGGCGCCACCGACCAGCACCTCGGTGCCTGCCGGAGGTGCGACGTCCCGGACCGACTGGACCAGGTCACGTGCCTGGCTCGAACGGGGGTCGAGGTCGGTCACCACCGCGAGCAGGTCGGCCCCGTCGCCGTGCCGTACGTCGACGCGAACCACACCCGGCAGCGCCCCCAGCTCTCCGCTGTACGACGCCAGGTCGGTCTCGGCCAGCGGCGAGGTCGTGACGACGTCGATGGGGTGGGTGCCGTCGCCGCCGAACTCCTCGCGGATCAGGTCGCCGGCCTGCCGACTCGACGCGCTGGTGGGCAGCACGCGGTCGTCGGGCGTGCCCAGGCTGATCCCGGCGAGCGGAAGGGCCATCACACCGAGGCCGACCAGCACGGGCAACGCGCTCAGGATCGGGCGGCGTGCCACGAACCGGGCCAGCCGAGCCCAGGCCGGAGCCTCCTCACCCCGGATGCCCCGTACCCCGGGCACCCGCCAGGCATCGATCCGGTCGCCGAGCAGGGTGACGGCGGCGGGCAGGATCACCACGGCGCTGAAGGCGGTGATCAGCATGACGCCGATGCCGGCGTAGGCGAAGGACCGCAGGAAGTACATCGGGAAGAGCAGCAGGGAGGCCAGCGCGACCGCGACGGTGGTCGCGCTGAAGGTGATCGTCCGCCCGGCGGTCTCGACGGCCCGGCGTACCGCTTCCTCATGGGCTCGGCCGGCCGACTTCTCCTCACGCACCCGGGCCACCATCAGCAGGCCGTAGTCGACCGCGAGGCCGAGGCCGAGGCCGGTCGTCAGGTTCACCGCGTAGATCGACACATCGGTCATCGACCCGAGGATGGAGAGCTCGGCAAACGTGCCGAAGATGGCTGCGACACCGACGGCAAGGGTCACCAGCGCACCGACGACATTGCCGAAGGCGAGCACCAGCAGGACGAGGATGAGCGGGATCGCGATGCTCTCGGCGAGCCCGAGGTCCTTGCCGATCTGGCCGCCGATCTCCTCGCCGACGATCTCTCCCCCGCCGACGACGACCTTGATCGCGCCGTCGGCGCCCTTGTAGGACTCGAGCACCGCCGCCGGATCGGCGTCGGCGCCGTCGGCGGTCGACGCGGTGACCAGCGCGTACCCGCCGTCGACCGAGCGCAGTGGACCCGCTCGCGCGTCGAAGTACGACGTCACGTCGGCCAGGTCCGGATCGGCGCGCAACCGATCGGTGAAGGCCTTGCCGGCGTCAGCGACGGCAGGCGCATCGACATCGCCGCCGTCCGCCTCGACCACGAAGACATAGTCCGCCGCACCGGAGAACCGCTCGGCCAGGACGCTCGCCGCGCGGCTGCTCTCCGACTCGGGGTCGTCGAACCCGTCGGTCTGCAGCTTTCCGAACGCGCCGAGGCCGACGTACGCCGCCAGCACCACGCCCAGGATCCCGAGGCCCAGCACCCAACGTGCCCGCCCCGTCACCAGCACTCCGATCCACCGGAACATCGCCATCACCTTCCATGTGTACGCCCGTAAACTTTACGAGCGTCAACTTGGCATGAAATGTGTGCGGGTGTCAACATGTATTCCGTGAACACCTCGACCGCGGCCCGGAGCAGCTATCACCACGGCGACCTGCGCAACGCGCTGGCGCGGGCCGCGGCCGACCTCGCAGCAACCGGCGGTCCCGACGCCGTCACCATCCGTGGCGCCGCGCGCGAGGTCGGCGTGACCCCCACCGCTGCCTACCGGCACTTCTCCAGCCAGGCCGACCTGCTGGCGGCGGCCCGGGAGCTGGCCATGGACGGGATGGTCGTGGCGATGGCCGACTACCTCGGCAAGGTCCCGACCGACGCCGATCCCGTCCAGCGTGCGATCGCCCGGCTCGGCTCGACCGGACGCGGCTACATCCGGTTCGCACAGGAGGAGCCCGGCATCTTCCGGACCTGCTTCACCGGACAGCTGCGCGGGGCCAGTGACCCCGACCCCGGCCTCAACGCAATGGGGCCCTACGAGCTGCTCGGACAGATGCTCGACGAGCTCGTCGAGGTCGGCTTCCTCGCCCCCGAGGACCGGCCGGGAGCCGAAGCCGGCCCCTGGGCCGCGGTCCACGGGCTCGCGCTGCTGATCATCGACGGCCCGCTGCGTGACTTCGGTCCCGCCGAACGCGAGGCCGCGATCGAGCAGACCCTGGCGATGACCGTGCGCGGGCTCGCGACCGGCCCCCGCGGAAGGTCCGCTTCCCACTAGGGTGACGCGGGTGAGCGACGAACTCATCACCTATGCGACCTGGGGCGAGCGGTTCTTCTCGACCGCCGTCACCACCGACCGCGTCCTGAACGGCGTGAACGTCCTCGCCGGGCGCCCGATCGAGGTCGGCCCGATCGGCGTCGGCCCCGGACGCATCGCCAAGGTGATCGCCAAGGGCCAGATCGGCACGGCGACCGGCCAGCGGGTCGACACCCTGCCCGTCACGTTCAACGTCGAGCTGCCGGTGACGCTGAAGTTCACCCTCGACCTGGCCATGGACAAGCTGGACTTCGACGCCGACATCACCGTGCCCCTGGTGATCACCGCGCACGCCTGCGCCGACCTCTCCATCCAGCTCGAGGTCGCTCCGCCCACGCCGGCCCAGGTCGTCGTACGCCTCAAGGCCCAGGGCCTGCGCGCATCGATCACCAGCAGGGCCGCGAACGTCGAGGGCGAGCTGCGCCGCTTCGTCGCCAAGTACGTCGCCCGCGAGCTCGGCCAGCCCTACGTGCAGCAGGCCACGGTCATCAACGTCGCCGGTGCGATCGAGGGCGCCGCCGCCCGACTGGTGCCCCGCGAGGAGAGCCCGATCGCCGCCGAGCTGACCGATGCCCTTCCCGCCGCAATGGAGGCGGAGCTCGCGCACACCGCCCAGCTGTTCATGGAGGCCGGCGAGGGCGACGGGGAGTCCCAGGGGTGAGCCTGTATCCCCCCGCGCCGTGGCACATGCACGGCTCGCTCTGGCTGTCCGTCTTCCGGATCGCCGAGGACGTCGATGAACGTCACCCGGCCGGGACGTACGGCGTCGCGCTGGTCTCCTACGAGGAGCCGAGCCCGCTGACGTACCACGAGCTCCTGCTCGCCCGGACGACCAAGGCGGCCGACGGCAAGGGCGCCGTGACCATCACCGACATCTGGGTCGACTCCGCGGCGTCGCAAGCCGGTGGCCGCGAGCTGTGGGCGATCCCGAAACAGCTGTGCGACTTCGACATGGAGAGCAGCTTCCGCGGCCCGCTCACCTCGACCGACTGGACGGCCCTCGACCAGCGGCGACCGATCGCCGACGCGACCTTCACGGACCTCTCCCGCGCCGCACCCCGCGTGCCGTTCACCGGTCGTGTCGTCCAGCCCGGCATCGCCGAGCACCCCGAGACGGCGAACGTCGTCATGAAGGGCAGCGCGAAGGCGCTCCCCTGCCGCGCCCGTTGGTCCTTCGCGAGCGACGGCCCACTGGGCTTCCTCGGTCAGGCGCGTCAGCTCGGCTCGCTCCGGATGTCGTCGTTCCGGCTCTCGTTCGACTGACCACCTGACCCCTGGGCAGCCGACCGGCTGTCAACCATCGTTTTCGATGTCTCCGGTCACGTAACACGGATCACGTGCCGCGGTTGGTCGGGGTGTTCCCCCCACCCGTGGCATGCCGTGATCTCGGCCGGCGCCGCTGCGGGCTCCAGCAGCTCTCACAGATCGCAGGGGTAGTCCCATGGCCATTTCCAAGAAGAAGAAGTTCGCCGTCGCTGGCGGTGTCGGCGCACTCGTCATCACCGCCAGCGCCGCATTCGCGTACTGGACCAGCACCGGCTCCGACGACGCCACCGCACAGGTCGCCGACGAGAACTCGTGGACGGTACTGATCGACGACGCCACGATCGGCGACGGCACCACGCTGACGCCCGACGGCGACACCGACACCATCTCCTTCACCATCAGCAACGACGAAGAGGGCACCAAGCAGATCACCGGTGTCTCTGCCTCGGTCGCGGTCACGGCGGCCGGCTGCTCCGACGCCGACTTCGCCATCACGAACCTCACCGACCTGGTCGGCGACGACGTGGCCGGCGGCGGCTCTGTCGGCGGCACCTTCGACGTCCAGATGATCGACACCGGCGCCAACCAGGACGGCTGCAAGGGCGCGACGCTGACCTACACCGTCGACGTCAGCTGACGCTGATTCCCTGCTGGATCTGACGACCGACGCGACCGAGAGGCCATCATGTTGAAGCACTGGACCGGGAGACCACGTCTCCTGCTCGCACTGCTCGCTGTCCTCCTGGTCGCGTCGGTCGGATCCGCTCCCCTCCGTACGGCGTCCACCACCGTCGGCACGGAACTCACCCTGACCGCCACCCAGAGCACCGTCGGTGTCGCGATCGGCGGCAACGCGGTCGTCGCGGTCGCCGTCAGCGGACCCGGATCGCTCCTGGGACCGGTCAACCTGTCGGTCACCGGCGCACCGTCCGCCTCGATCGTCACGATCCTCCCGAACCTGGTCCCCGCAGGCCTCCCTGCGGTGATCTCGGTCCTCACGACCGGCTCCACTCCGGTCGGTACGTACTTCCTCAAGATCACCGCGACCAACGGCGCCAGCACCACCTCCGTCACCGTCAAGCTCGTCGTGACGCTCCCGACCGGCTTCACGATGACCCTCGCTCCCCCGTTGCGGACCGTGGTCGACGGCGAGACGACGTCCTTCGCCCTCAGCATCAACCGAGGACTGCTGGCCGGGCCGATCGGCCTGACCGTCTCGGGCGTCCCCCAGCACGCCATGGCCACCGTGAGTCCGTCGCTCTCGCTGCTCGGGAACAGTGCGACGATCACGATCCGCACCGCGACCAACGTGCTCCCCGGCACCTACCTGATCACCGTCGCCGGCAAGTCGCTGCTGTCCTCGGCCACCGCTTCGGCGTACCTGGTCGTGCTGCCGCAGACCTACCCGGACTTCCCGATCTCCGGCGAGCCCGACCGTGAGCTCGCACCCGGCGCACCGGCCGGCGCGATCGACGTGGAGATCACCAACCCCTTCAACGCGGCGATGACCGTGTCGAACCTCGGCGTCACCGTCGAGGGCACCGACACCAGCGCCCAGCCGGGTGGTTGTGCGGTCAGCAACTTCGAGATCCTCGCGTACGGCGGCCCGGCGACCTTCGTCGTACCGCCGAACAGCACGCGCAAGCTCTCCGACCTCGGCATCGCGCGAGCGAACTGGCCCGCGATCCGGATGCTCAACACGTCCGCCAACCAGGACATGTGCAAGGGCGTCCAGGTCGATCTGCGCCTCAACGCGAAGGGAGATGGTGCGTGATGAACGCCCGTCGCGTCTCCTCGTCCCGCAAGCGCCCGGCCGCCGAGCGACGCAACAGCCGCCCCCAGCCCCGCCACCTCGCCCGCGCTCGCCACGGACTGCGGCACGCCCGGATCGAGGTGATCGGTGTCGTCGCCGTCTCGGTGGCAGTGTTGCTGGTCCTCGCCGGCACCGTCGTCGCGTACTTCGGCGCCACCGGCTCCGACACCGCCACCGGCGGCGTGGGCGCGCTCTCGGCGCCCACGAACGTCACCGCCACGCAGGTCGGCACCACGGCGAGCGTCCAGGTCGGCTGGACCGCCTCGGCCGGAACGCCTGTCCCACAGGGCTACTACGTCACGCGCACCACGGGAGTGAACACCGCGAATGCCTGCGGCAGCTCCCCCACCAGCCTGATCACGAGCACCTCATGCACCGACACCTCGGTCGCCAACGGCGCCCACTCCTACCGGGTCACCGCGGTGTACCGGTCCTGGACCGCCACCTCGGCGCCCGCCAACGTGACCGTCACCGTGATCGTGATCGCGCAGCCTGTCATCACGAACATCCGCCCCACCAATGGCGCCTTCGGAGCGACCTTCGCGGCGATCTCGTGCACCACGAACAACGACCGCCGGGTCTGCGCCAACGTCACCACCCCGGCGGGCTCGATCACTTCGGTCACGGTGCAGATCACCCGTGCCTCGGACGGCCGTTGCTACGACGGGAACGGCGCAGCGGAGAGTGACTGGACGACTCCCGCCTGTGCGTCGATCGCCATGACCGGAGGCCCCACCTTCGCCACGGACCGCCTGTTCAACCCCAGTTACGCCGAGGACGACGTCTACACCTTCACGGTGACGGCGACGAACAGCCTCGGCGGTACCGCCACGGCCTTCACGACGCGCGCCATCGACAGCGCCCTCCCGACCGGCTCGCTGTCACCGACCATGACGACGACCGGGACCAACGTCCAGCTCACTGCGAGCGACCTCAACGGGATCGCCTCGATCTCGTACCGCGTCGACTCGAACGCGGGGGCATTCACGACGGTCACCGGACCAGGTCCGCTCACACTGCCGACGCTCGCACCGGGAACGCACGAGATCGACTACTTCTTCACCGACAACGCGGGCCGGTCCTCGACCACCGTCAACAACGCCGTCGTGACGGTCGATGGCGCAGCCCCGACGGTCAACGGCTTCGTTCCGGCTCCCGGCACGACCGGCGCGACCTTCGGGGACGTCGACTGCACCCTGGGGAGCAGCAGCCTCCGCCTGTGCGCGAACGTCCTGGAGAACGGGGCCAGCGGACTCTCCACCGTCACGTACCAGCTCAAGCGTCAGTCCGACGGCAGGTGCTACGACGGCAGCGGGGCCAACCCCTCGGACTGGATCGTCGCCTGCAACAACCTGGCCATGGCCGCAGTGGGCCTCGCGCTCCACCGGACACCGGTCATCCTGAGCGCAGGCTTCAATGCCGCCGACACCTACGTGTTCACCGTGACCGCGACCGACAACGCCGGCAACGTCGGCACGGCGTTCTCGACGTTCATCCTCGGGGCAGCGGCCCTGCAGGCCCCGCCGAGCGCGCCGGCAGGGACCTCCTCCGACGTCCAGGCTGAATAGCCGCCCGAACCGGTCGCGTCCCGGCCGACAGGACCGGGGACCTCACTCAGCGTCGAGATCTCGCTCGACAAGAGCGGCAACCGCCGCCACGTCGGACTCGACCTCGCCCGACACCTCGACATGGTCGCCGTGGCCGGCGCCGAGGGTCATGATCAGCAGGGCCGAACTGGCATCCACGGCCTCGTCGCCCGGGAGCCCGATCAACACCTCGGACCCGAGTTCCTCGGCGGCCTCGGCGATGATGCCGGCCGGGCGGGCGTGCAGGCCGACGGCGGAACCGACGGTCACGGTGATGGTGTGCATGGGACTGCCTTTCGGGTGGGTGTGGACGAATCAGACGGGAGCGAGTTCGGAATCGGTCTGCGCGACCGGGCGGCCGACCGACTTGAGCGCGATGACGGCAGCGGCCGCGACCAGCACGCCGGCAACCAGGGCGACCAGGAAGCCCACCACCCCGTCAACGGCGAACAGGACGAAGATGCCGCCGTGGGGCGCGCGCAGGCTCACGTCGAAGGCCTCCGCGAGCCCGCCGGTGACGCCGCTCCCCAGCACGATCGCCGGGATCACGCGCAGCGGGTCGGCTGCGGCGAACGGGATCGCGCCCTCGGTGATGAAGGACGCGCCGAGCAGCCACGCCGCCTTGCCGTTCTCACGCTCCGCGGGGCTGAACAGACCCGGCCGGACGAACGCAGCCAACGCGAGTGCGATCGGAGGCACCATGCCGCCGAGCATCACGGCAGCCATGATCTTCAGCTCCGGCGCACCGGAGGCGAGGCTGGCGCCGCCGATACCGAGCACTGCGAAGCTGTAGGCCACCTTGTTGAGCGGCCCGCCCATGTCGAACGCCATCATCATGCCGAGCACCGCACCGAGGACGATGGCGTTGGAGCCGTCCATGCTGTTGAGGCCGTCGTTGAGCTGCTCCATCAACCAGGTGATGGGACGGCCGAGCAGCACGAGCATGGCGAGGCCAGCAACGATGCTCGTCACCAGGGGCACGACCAGCACCGGCATCAGGCCACGTGCCCAGGTCGGCACCTTCCACCTGGAGATCCACAGAGCCAGGACCCCGGCGAGCACCCCGCCGACGATCGCGCCGATGAATCCGGTCTGCGCGGCCCCGATGGGCGACTCGTCCGCGCTCGCGAAGCCCACGAGGTTGGTTGCCAGCGCTCCCATGATGAAGCCGGGCGCCAGGCCCGGCCGGTCGGCGATCGCATAGGCGATGTAGCCGGCGAAGGCCGGCACGAACAGGGCGAATGCCGCCTTGCCGATCACGAAGAGCAGCACGCCGAGGTAGAGCAGGACCCCCGAGTCGAAGGCGACGTGGTCGAGGCCGTACGACGCCGGGGACGGCGGGTCGAGGAGCGTGTGGTTGACCAGGATGTCGCCCGCGACGTTGGCGCTGTCGTAGCCGCCGAGGAGGAAGCCGAGTGCGATCAGCAGGCCGCCGGCAGCCACGAACGGGATCATGTACGACACACCGGTCATCAGCACGCGCCGGGTCCGCCCGCCCCACGACTCGCCCGTCGTCGACGCGTACGCGTCCGTCGTACCGCTGCCAGCAGCGCCTTCGACGCGGGCTGCACGAGGGTCGGTGGCGGCACGCAGTGCGTCCGCGATGACGGCGTCCCCGTCATCGATCGGCCCCTTCACGCTCATGGAGACCAGCGGCTTGCCGGCGAAGCGACCCCGGTCGCGGACGCCGACGTCAGCCGCGAAGATCACGGCTTCGGCAGCGTCGATGGTGGCCTGGGGCAACGGCTTTGCTCCGGCTGATCCCTGGGTCTCGACGGCGATCTCGACGCCGGCCCGGTCCGCAGCGCCTTCGAGCGCCTCGGCCGCCATGTAGGTGTGGGCGATGCCGGTCGGGCACGCGGTGACGGCGACGAGACGGCGCTTCGCGGGCGCGGCGTGCTCCACGACCGGCGCGGCACCCGCCTGCGCGGCATCGTCGGCGGGCGGAGCCACCGCCGCCCTGACGATGGCCAGGACGTCCTCGGGAGTCGCAGCGGCACGGAGCGAGTCGGTGAACTCAGCCTTCACGAGCGACCGAGCGAGCTTCGCGAGGATCTGGAGGTGCGCGTTGCCGCCGCCATCCGGTGCCGCAATGAGGAACACCAGGTCGGCCGGGCCGTCCTTCGCGCCGAAGTCGACGCCGGGAGCCAGTCGGGCGAAGGCCAGCGTCGGCTCGGTGACCGAGGCCGAGCGACAGTGCGGGATGGCGATGCCGCCCTTCATGCCGGTCGCAGACTTCGCCTCGCGGGCGCGGAGATCGGCGCGCAGCAGGTCGACATCGGTCGAACGACCCTCCGTTGCGACGACCGCGGCGAGGGCCGCGATCACGGCGTCCTTGTCGCTCCCGAGATCGTTGTCGAGGCTGACCAGCCCGACGGTCATCAGCTCTGCCATGACGGCGCTCCTTCGATGGAGGTGGTGCTCGACGGCAGGTCGAGCGCTTGGATCCGGACCGCATCGGTCCGGAGGTCTGCAGGCGTGGGGACGGTGGTTCCGGGCAGGCCCGCCGCCGCACTGCCATAGGCAACGGCCTCGGCAAGGCGCTCGGGCGCCGACAGGCCACGCAGGTCGGCTCGGAGGTAGCCGAACAGGCTGCTGTCGCCTGCTCCCACGGTGCTCACGACGCGGATCGCCGGAGCCTCGGCGTGCCAGGCACCCGTGCCGTCGACCAGGACGGCACCGGCACCGCCCAGCGTCGCCAAGACGGCACCGACACCGCGACGGACCAGCTCCCTGGCGGCCAGCGCGACCCGGACGGGGTCGCTCTCCAGCAGCTCCGGGTCGATCCCAGCCACGGCAGCGAGCTCCTCCGCGTTCGGCTTGAGCAGGCTCGGCGCCCCTGCGACGGTCAGGCCTGCCACCAGTGCCTCCAGCGCCGCATCGCTGGTGTCCACGGCGACCAGGCGTCCCGCAGCACGCAGCTGGGCGGCCAGGACGGAGTACCAGTCCGCCGGCGCCCCCGGCGGCAGTGAGCCGGCCAGCACGACCCAGGTCGCGGGCAGGTCCATGACCCGGTCGGCGAGGGACGCGAGGTCGCTCGCCGACACGGGTGCGCCGGCGGTGTTGAGCTTGGTGGTGGTGCCATCGGGCTCGGTGAGGGTCAGGTTCACCCGCATCGCTCCCGCCGGCGGGACGGGGCTGCACGGGACGCCGAACGCCTCCAGCTCCCGCACGAAGGGACCGTCCGCATCCGCGGGCAGGACTGCGCAGGTCGGCACCGAGGCAGCGACACAGGCGCGCGAGATGTTGACTCCCTTGCCACCCGGCTGGTCGATGATCCCGGCGACACGGTGGACCCCGCCCCGCACGAGTGGACCAGGGAGCACGGCCGTCCGGTCGATGCTGGGATTGGGGGTGACGGTGACGATCACGCGACCACGACCTCGATGCCGGCCCCTGCGATCGCCGCGCGGTCGTCGCGCTGGATGGATGCGTCCGTGACCAGGACGTCGACCTCGTCGAGCGCGGCGAACCGCACGGAGCTGTCGACGCCCACCTTGGTGGCGTCGACGAGGCCGACGACCCGATCGGCAGCCAGGACGAACGCGCGCTTGGTCGCCGCCTCCTCGCTGTCCGGCGTCGAGAACCCGTGACCGACGCTGACCCCGTTGGCGCCCATGAAGGCCATGTCGACGCGGAGCACGCCGACGGCCGCGACGGTCGTGGCGCCGACCGCAGCGTGGGTGTGCG
Source organism: Nocardioides sp. Root682 (assembly GCF_001427795.1). Taxonomy (GTDB): domain Bacteria; phylum Actinomycetota; class Actinomycetes; order Propionibacteriales; family Nocardioidaceae; genus Nocardioides. Next base: position 492,986 of record NZ_LMHJ01000001.1, read on the forward strand.
GACGCACGCGGCCCGGCAGGAGGTGCAGCTCGATCCGGTCGTTGCCCGCCAGCCGTGCGGCGATCGAGACGCTGTGCGTGAAGACGACCAGGCGGTGCGTGGCCGGAATCGCGTCGGCCAGTCGCGACGTCGTACTCCCAGCGTCGAGGAGGATGGACGCGCCGGCAGGAGGCAGCAGCTCGAGCGCAGCGCGCGCAATCCGGCCCTTGGCCTCGACGTTCGCCGCGTCCCGCTCACCCAGCGCCGGCTCGAGGGTGGTGAGTGCCGACGCCGGGACAGCACCGCCGTGCACCCGCCGCACCAGGCCGAGCGCTTCGAGGGCGGTGAGGTCACGCCGCACCGTCTCGGTGGTCACGGCAAAGAGGGCGGCGATCTCCGCCACCGACATCCGGCCCTGGGCGACGACCTGCTGGACGACGGCCTGCTGGCGTTCCTCGGCGTACATGGTGTGACCTCTCTCACGATCTGCGTTTGTGTTGTTTTATGCCCGTTTCTGTTGCTTGTCAAGGGGTCCTCGGTCTAGCGTGTGAGCATGGTCACCACGATGCACGGCACTCCCGTCGTTCCCGGGCTCGCCTACGGACCCACGCAGGTCACCGTCTCCGCCGTCCCCGACGAGGCGATCAGGGCGTACGGCGACGGCGGCCACGCCGACGACGTGGCCGCCCTTGCCGCCTACGACGCCGCGGCAGCCGTGGTCGCCGACGGCTTCCGCGAGAAGGCCACCACCGTCGACGGCGCGACCTCGGGCGTCCTGATCGCGAGCGCGGGCCTGGCCACCGATCGGGGCCTGCGTGCGGCGGTCCGCAAGAACCTGCGCGCCGGCGAACCGCTGCTGACCGCCGTGGACCGGGCCGTCGAGCAGTTCGTGACCGTGTTCACCGGCATGGGCGGACTCATGGCCGAGCGGGTGACCGACCTGCGCGACATCCGCAGCCGGATCATCGCCCGTCTCGTCGGCGAGCCCGAGCCCGGTGTCTCGATGCCGACAGTGCCGACGATCCTCGTGGCCACCGATCTCGCCCCCGCCGACACCGCCGGACTCGATCCGGCCGTGGTGATCGCGCTGGTGACCGAGCGCGGCGGCCCGACGAGCCACACGGCGATCATCGCGCGCCAGCTGGGCATCCCGTGCGTCGTGGGAGCCGCCGGCGTCGTCGCCGCCTCAGCCGGACGCCACCTGCTGGTCGACGGCGCCACCGGCACGATCGAGGTCGATCCCGACCCGGCGGCCTCATCCGCGAAAGTCGCCGCCGACGCCTCCTCCCGGGCCGCGCTCGCCGCGTGGGAGGGTCCGTGCCGGACGGCCGACGGCCACGAGGTGAAGCTGCTCGCCAACGTCGCGGACGCCGCGTCCTCCACCGCCGCCGCGCGCGGTCCCGTCGACGGGGTCGGCCTCTTCAGGACCGAGCTGAGCTTCCTCGATCGCGAGACCGAACCGAGCGTCGAGGAGCAGACGGTGCTCTACGCCGAGGTCCTCGCTCCCTTCGCCCGCGACGGGCAGCACGTCGTCGTGCGCACCCTTGATGCCGGGTCCGACAAGCCGATCGCCTTCGCAACCCACGGCGACGAGGAGAACCCCGCGCTGGGGGTGCGCGGGCTCCGCTTGTCGTTCACCGACCAGGGACTCCTCGATCGCCAGCTCGACGCCGTCGCGGCCGCAGCCGAGCAGACCGGTGCGCGGACGTGGGTGATGGCTCCGATGGTGGCCACCGTCGAGGAGGCGCGCGGGTTCGCCACAGCCGTCCGGTCCCGTGGTCTCGAGGTCGGCGTGATGATCGAAGTCCCCAGCGCCGCCCTGCTGGCCGACCGGATGCTCGCCGAGGTCGACTTCCTCTCGATCGGCACCAACGACCTGACCCAGTACACGATGGCTGCGGACCGGATGTGCAGCGACCTCGCCCACCTGACCGACCCGTGGCAGCCGGCGGTCCTCCAGCTCGTCGCCCTCACCGCGCAGGCCGGGCAGCGCGCGGGGAAGCCCGTCGGCGTGTGCGGGGAAGCCGCGGCCGATCCCCTGCTGGCCTGCGTCCTGGTGGGTCTCGGGATCACGTCGCTGTCGATGGCGGCCGCCGCCGTCCGCCCCGTCGGGGCACAGCTCGCCACGGTCACCCTGGCCCAGTGCCGAAAAATGGCGGACGCGGCGCTCGCGGCTGCGGATCCTTCCGCAGCACGCGAGGCCGCGCGCCTTGTCGTTGCCCCAGGGGCCCCCGGGGCCTAGACCTCCGGGTCGACCTCGGTCGTCGACGGAGCCTCGTCCGGGACGTGCTCCGCGATCGCCCGGCGGGAGGACTCACGGATCTCGAAGATCTCCGTGGCGAATCCGCCCACCGCGCTGGCGACCTCACCGACGGCACGGGTCAGGATCGTGGCCACCTCGCCCACCGTGTGCGCAGCGGCCTCGGCCCCTGACTGCACGGCGTCCTTGGCGATCTCGGCCTTGCTGAGCTGGTCGCGTCCGTCATTCATGGATCAAGTGTCTCCCGAGAAACCTCAGGCCGCCAACGAGTCGTCGGTCACTGCCTGCGTTCCGCGGACCGGAGCGGCCTTCGACGTACCACCGGGGAAGGAGAGGCGGACGATCTTGCGGAAGACGCTGAAGAGCTGCTTGGGCAGCGAGCCCTTGTTGTAGGGCAGGCCGTAGCGCTCGCAGATCTCCTGGACCTCGACGGCCAGCTCCGGGTAGCGGCGGGCCGGGAGGTCGGGGAACAGGTGGTGCTCGATCTGGTGCGACAGGTTGCCGCTCATCACGTGCATCAGCTTGCTGCCGGTGATGTTGGCCGAGCCGAGCATCTGGCGCAGGTACCACTGGCCGCGGGTCTCGTTCTCGGTCTCCTCCTCGGTGAACGTCGCGACGCCCGCCGGGAAGTGGCCGCAGAAGATGATGTTGAAGGTCCAGATGTTCCGGATGATGTTGGCCACGAAGTTCCCGGCCAGGGTGCTCAGGAAGAACGGGCCGGTGAGGGCCGGGAAGAGCACGTAGTCCTTGAGGACCTGCTTGCTGACCTTCTTGCGGATGCGACGCCAGACCGGCGCGTTCTCGCCACCGAACATCTTGCGACGACCAGCGAAGACCTCCTCGGTCTCCAGGTCGTGGAGCATCACGCCCCACTCGAAGAACACCATCAGCAAGAACGCGTAGACGGGGTTGCCGAGGTAGTAGGGGCGCCACTTCTGGTCCTCGTCCATGCGGAGGATCCCGTAGCCCACGTCGCGGTCCTTGCCCACGATGTTGGTGTACGTGTGGTGCATGTAGTTGTGGCCGTACTTCCAGTTCTCGGCCGGTGCCATCGTGTCCCAGTCGAACTGGCGCGAGTTGAAGGCAGGGTCGCCCATCCAGTCGTACTGCCCGTGCATGACGTTGTGGCCGATCTCCATGTTGTCGAGGATCTTCGACACGCTCAGGGAGGCGACCGCCAGCGGCCAGGCCGGGGGCAGGTAGAACAGGGCGCGGCCGGCGACCTCGAAGCTCCGCTGGGCCTTGACGACCTTGCGGAGGTACGCCGCATCGGGCTCGCCGAGATCGGCAATGGTGCGCAGCCGCAGGGCGTCGAGCTCGGCGCCGAGGCTGTCGATCTCGGCGTGGGTCAGGCCGTGGTACTTCTCGTTCGCGTCGCGCTCGGCGATCACGGTGGACTCGGAAATCGTGTCAGTCATCAGGAACTCCTTCGGTGGTTGAGGTGCGAGCGGAGCGAGCCTCGAAGCTCAGAGGTCGATGTGGCAGTCACCGGCGGCGGCGGTCACGCAGATGCGGACCTCCTCGTCCGGCACAGCGGACTCCTCGCCGGTCAGGATGTTGCGGACGGTGCCCGCGGTCTTGGTCCGCGTGCAGGAGAAGCAGATGCCCATCCGGCAGCCGAACTCGGGCTTGAGCCCGAGCTCCTCGGCCTGCTCGAGCAGGCTCGCGCCGGACGCGGCGACGGTCTTGCCGGAGCGGGTGAAGGCCACGTCGCCCTCGATCTCCTCGCCGGGGCGGGCAGCCCGGGCGACGACCGGCTTGAAGAACTCCATCCGCAGCCGGGTCGAGTCGCCGTACGCCGCCTTGACCAGCTCGACGAGTCCGGGAGGACCACAGAGCCAGGTGTCGGTCTCCTTGTAGTCCGGCACCAGGCGGCGCAGCTCGAACTCGCTGAACACCTGGTCGCCGTAGCGGAGGTGGACGTCGATGCCGTTGTCGGCCTCGGCGATCGCGGCCAGCTCGGCGGCGAAGATCTGGTCCTCGGCGCTGCGGGCGAAGTGCAGGAAGGTCACCTTGCGGCCGGCATGGGCCACGCCGTTGCGCTGGTACCCGTCGCGGAGCAGGGTGCGGATCATCGACATCGCGGGGGTGATGCCCGAACCGCCGGTGATGAACAGCGACCTGCTGATGGTCGGCGTGGCCGGGCTCTCGACGAGGGTGAACTCGCCCTGCGCCTGGCTCAGGTGGATGACCTGGCCGGCCTCGGCCGCGCGAACGAGGTACGACGACACCTGGCCCTCGTCGTGGGCGCGAATGGTGAGCGTGAACGACTCGCCCTTGCCGGAGGCGGCCGAGGAGATCGAGAAGGCCCGGGTGTACCGCTTGGCCACGCCGGGGATCTCGACACCGACCAGGACGTGCTGTCCGGCGCGGTGGCCGCGCCACGTGGAGGTGGGCTGCAGGGTCAGGGTCGCGACGGGCGCGTCGCCCTCGGTCTCGCGGTGGATCGAGACGATCCGGGCGCGGACGTCGTGAGCGGCCCACATCGGGTGGAAGCGTTCGAGGTAGCGGTCGACACCGTGCGGGCTGGCCAGCGCGCCGACGAGGCGCGAGCGCAGCAGGGGCCCGAGCGGAGCGGCCAGCCTGGCACTGACGGGGCGGGTGGGGAGAGCCGCCGGTTCGGAGATGAGCGCGGACATCGCGCCTCCTTCGGTGGAAGGTTTGGGTGTACGTCTGTACACCGAAACTCTGACCGGTCCCCCGCCCGTGGTCAACGCGCAACACGCGTGACAGTGCACACATGTTCACTCAAGCTAGGATGGCGGCATGACCGAGACCCGTGGTGAGCGCAAGGAGAAGACGCGACGCGCCATCCTCGACGCAGCCCTGGCTCTGTCGTCCGACACCACCCTGGTCGCCCTGTCCCTGCGGCAGGTGGCCAAGGAGGTCGGCATCGTCCCGACCGCGTTCTACCGGCACTTCGCCTCGATCGACGACCTCGGGCTGGCTCTCGTGGAGGAGGCGCTCGACACCCTGCGCACGCTGCTGCGCGAGCTGCGGAGCAGCGCCGGGCAGGACGCCCGCACCATCATCGACGGATCGGTCACCGTGCTCGTGGAGCAGGTCCGCCAGCACCAGGCCCAGTTCGCCTTCATCGCACGCGAACGGTTCGCCGGTCCCCCCGCGGTACGCGAGGCGATCGCCCGCGGCATCGGGCTGGCCGAGCGCGAGCTCTCCACCGACCTGGCGTACCTGCCCGGCACGGACAAGTGGTCCGACGAGGACCGCCAGACCCTCTCCTCGCTGATCGTCGGCGCGATGGTCACCACCGTCGAACGCCTGCTCACGGCCGCAGCCGGGTCAACCGCCGAGGGCCGGGTCGCTGCCAGCACCCGGGCCCAGCTGCGGATGATGGTGATCGGCGCCAAGCACTGGCGCTCGACACCCTGACCCCCGCCCCTGCCCTGCCTGCCCGTCCTGCCCGTCCTGCCCGTCACGCTCGTCACGTTCGATGGACGTGGGGCGCCACGCCCGTCACGATGGCGCGGTGTCACCTGCCGCCGCGACCTTGACGACCACTCTCAACACTGCCGCCCGCAACGCCTGGGCGATCTCCCCCTTGGGCGACGGCGTGGAGCAGTACGACGGCCTGCCGGCCAGCGTGCTCCGTGACGAGCCGCACCGACGGCTCACCCGGTTCGACCGCACGACGCCGGCCACCGCACCCCGTCCTGTGCTGCTGGTGCCACCCCTGGCCGTGTCCGCGCGCTGCTTCGACCTGCGCGCCGGCCAGAGCCTGGCTGCCCACCTGCTCGAGGCCGGCCGGGCGACGTACCTCATCGACTACGGCTCGATCGGGTTCGCGGACCGGGCCATGGGCTTCGAGACCTGGATCGACGACATCCTCCCGACCGCGATCCACGCCGTGCTCGCCGACCACGCTGCCGACGGGGTCGACACCGCCAGCGGTGTCGACCTGGTCGGGTGGTCGCTCGGCGGCACCCTCGGCCTCCTCACCGCCGCGGCACACCCGGACCTCCCGATCGCGTCGTTGACCGCGTTCGGCACCCCCGTCGACTACCGCAAGATCCCGGCCGTGCAGCCGCTGATCACCGCCGACCGGCTGCTCGGAAGCCGCGCCATGGTGGCGCCGACGGCCCTGCTCGGTGGGGTGCCCCGCCACCTGGTCCGCGCCAGCTATCGGGCGATGGCACCGCGGCGCGAGCTGACCAAGGCCATGCACCTGGCGCGCAACATCCTCGACACCGAGGCCCTGGCGCGCACCATCGCGATCGACGACTTCATCGGCGAGATGCCGGGCTACCCCGGCCGCGCCTACCACCAGATCCACACCCGGCTGATGGTGCGCAACGAGCTCAGCTCGGGGGTCGTCCACCTGAGCCGCGACCGCGAGGTCCGGCTCGACGCCATCAAGGCGCCGGTGCTGTTCGTGGGCAGCGAGACCGACAACATCGCCAACGGACCCGCCGTGCGCGCGGGCGCCGACGTCGTCCCCGGAGCGCGCTACGCCGCCGCGGACGGACTCAGCCACCTCGGCCTGGTCGCCGGCCCACGTGCCGCCCAGCTGAGCTGGACAGCGATGGACGACTTCCTGGCCGAGGTGGCTGAGGACCTGCTCGTCTGACGCTGGTCAGTGACCGGCGGGGGCCCCTTCGGGCGCCTCGACCTTGGAGGGCAGCAGCAGCGCCATCGCCACGACGACGATACCGATCACGGCACCCGCCGCGAACGCCCACTGCAGGCCGCCCATGAAGGCCTCACCCGCGGTGTGGCCCGAGTCGGCGAGGCTGTCGCTCCGGTTGGTCATGATCACGACCAGCATCGCGGTGCCGATCGCGCCGGACACCTGCTGCAGGGTGCCGAGCAGCGAGCTGCCGTGCGAGTACAGGTGCGGCGCGAGGTCTCCCAGGCCGATGGTGAAGACCGGCGTGAAGATCATGGCCAGGCTGGCCATCAGCGCCACGTGCACCGCCAGGATCACGGCGTACGGCGTCTCCGCACCGATCCGGCTCAGGCCGAACATCAGCGCGACCATCGCGATCGAGCCGGGGATCACGAGCGGGCGCGAACCGATCCGGTCGTAGATCTTGCCGACCCGCGGGCCGAGCAGACCCATCGCGAGGCCACCGGGCATGACCAGCAGGCCGGTCTGGAGCTCGGTCAGGCCGCGCAGGTTCTGCAGGTAGAGCGGGAGCAGGAGCATCGAGCCCAGGAAGGCCATGAAGCCGGCCGACATGAGGACCAGCGAGACGGTGAAGTTGCGGTGCTTCAGCGTGCGGAGGTCCATCAAGGGACGGTCGGACCGCTGGAGGAACAGCTGGTAGACGGCGAACGCCGCGATCAGCACCACGCCGCCTCCGATGAGTGCGGTCGGCACCGGCCACTCTGCGTTGCCGACCTTGCTGAGGCCGTAGACGAAGGTGCTGAAGCCACTGCCAGCGAGCACGACGCTGAACCAGCTGACGGGGCTGCGGGTCGTCTCCCCGACGTTCTCCAGCGCCCGGAACCCGAAGAATCCGACGAGCAGCGCGATCGGGAGCACGACGACGAAGATCAGTCGCCAGGAACCGAAGTGCAGGAGCACACCGGACACCGTCGGACCGAGCGCCGGGGCGACGGACATCGCCAGGGTGACCTGGCCCATCACGCGGCCCCGGTCCTCGGCGGCGACGACCGTCATCAGGGTGGTCATCAGCAACGGCATCATGACCGCCGTACCGCCGGCCTGGACGACGCGGCCGACGAGCAGGAACTCGAAGGTCGGGGCGACGGCAGCGATGAGCGTGCCGATGCTGAACGTGATCATCGCCGTGGCGTACGCCGACCGTGTGGTCACGCGCTGGAGGAACCAGCCGGTGATCGGGATGACGGCCGCCATCGTGAGCATGAAGACCGTCAGCGACCACTGGGCGGTGGTCTCGGAGATGTTGAAGTCGGTCATCAGCCGCGGGACGGCGTTGACCAGGGTGGTCTCGTTGAGGATCACGACGAACGTCGCCGCGACGAGGAGCTTGATCACCAGCGGAGTCCGGCCCGGGGTCGCCGAGCTCGTGAACTCCTCCTCGAACTCGGCGATCTCGCCGGTCTCGATGGGCGCAGTCATGGGGAGGTCCTATCGGTTGGTGGTGGCTGGGCCAGCGGTGGCCGGCCGCCATCTGGTGAAGCTCGATGCTCGGTGGGCCCGTCGCTCACTACTTCCACGAACGGACCGTCACTGATTCGACAGCGGGAACGAAGAAAACTCATCGGACTTCGACGAAACCCTGTCGGCGTCAATGCTCCCGCAGTCCGGGAGATTCCCGCCAACGAATAAAACCTGCACGGAATTTCAGGAGGTGACGTCCCGGCTGAGCGCCGTTTCCCCCACGAGACCGGTCAATTTGTGCGGATTGCGCATCGCGAGGATCCGGGTGATGCGACCTTCGTCGACCACCAGGCTGACCGCGGTGAGCTCGCCCTGGACCTCGATCCGGACCGCCGGCGCGCCGTTGAGCCAGACCATCTCGACCACGCCGCCGGGGGCGAAGAGGGCGAAGTTCGACAGCAACCGGGCCACCGGGTCGGCGCCGCGGAGCGGCTTGCGGATCGCCTGGGCGATGCCGCCACCGTCGGCCTTCATCACCACGTCCGGCGCCAGGACGTCGAGCAGTCCCTGGACGTCGCCGGTCTGGACGGCTGCGAGGAACCGCTCGACCACCTCACGTTGCTGGGTCCGGTCGACGGCGACCCGGGGTCGTCGCGCCTCGACGTGCTTGCGGGCACGCAACGCGATCTGCCGCACCGTGGCCTGGGTCTTGCCCACGGCCTCCGCGATCTCGTCGTACGGCGTGTCGAAGACCTCGCGCAGCACGAAGACCGCCCGTTCGGTCGGCCCGAGGGTCTCCAGCACGGTCATCATCGCCATCGACACGCTCTCCGCGAGCTCGATGTCCTCGGCCACGTCGGGCGCGGTCAACAACGGCTCGGGCAGCCACTCGCCGACGTACTCCTCGCGGCGGCGCGCCATCGTGCGCAGCCGGTTGAGCGCCTGCCTGGTGACGATCCGCACGAGGTAGGCCCGTGCGTCCTGCACCGTGGCCTGGTCGACGCCGTCCCAGCGCAGCCACGTCTCCTGCACCACGTCCTCCGCGTCGGCCGCCGAGCCGAGCATCTCGTAGGCGACGGTGAACAGCAGGTTGCGGTGCCGGACGAAGGGGTCCTCGCTCACAGGCTCGAGGGTACGACGCCGGTGGGCTCAGCCAGCACAGCCATCGGGCGCAGGCCGCACGACGCGGCGAGTCCCTCCGACTCGATGCCGAGCGCGACGTTGCCGCGCGCCATCAGGTTCGCCATCCCGACGTACGACGTCAGCTCGACCAGACCCGGGGCACCGAGGGCCGCGAGCAGGCGCGCCGAAAGCTCGTCGGTGACGGTGGGCGGCGTGGCCGTCATGGCCTCGGCGTACTCCAGGACGTCGCGCTCCAGCGGAGTGAACGCGTCCGAGGTGCGCCAGAGCGGCACCTCACGTGCCTTGTCCAGGTCGAGGCCCTCGTTGTGGGCCTGGAAGTAGCCGAGGTCGAGGCAGAAGCTGCAGCCGATCTGCGCGGCGACCGCCATGTGCGCGAACGACTTGAGGTCGTGGTCGCACTCGTTCCACTTGCGTGACTTCTGCCCGAGGCCCATCGTGGCCTTGAGGGCCGGCTTGTGGTGCCACAGCACCCCGAGGGACTCCGGCACCTTGCCGAACATCTTCTTGCTGAACGTCTTCACCATGGCCCCGTAGACACCATCGATCGGGATGGCCGGGACGCGCGTCGTGCTGGTCATGTCTCCTCCTGTGGGTGGGTTCGACATGAAGACACCGGCACCGTGCCCGGTGTGACAGGAAGCCAGAAAATTTCCGGGATCAGCGGGTGAAGATGATCTTCCCGAACACGTCACCGGACGCCATGGCCGCGAAGCCGTCGGTGGCCTCGGTCATCGGCAGCACCCGGTCGATCACGGGACGCAGACCGGTGGCGTCGAGCATCGTGACGAGCGAGGCGAGCTCGTCGCGGGTCCCCATCGTCGAGCCGATGACGCTCAGCTGGAGGAAGAAGATCCGGGTCAGCTCGGCGTCGTCGAGGTTCGGACCCGACGTGGTCCCGGAGATGACGATCCGGCCGCCGGGCCTGAGCGCACGGATCGAGTGCGACCAGGTGGCGCGACCGACGGTCTCCATGACGGCGTCGACCTTGACGGGCAGGCGAGCGCCGGACTCGAAGACCTCGTGGGCGCCGAGCTCGAGCGCCTTGGCCCGCTTCGCCTCGTCGCGGCTGGTCGCCAGCACCCGCAGGCCACCGGCCCGGGCAAGCGCGATCAGGGCCGTGGCGACGCCACCGCCGGCACCCTGCACCAGCACGGTCTCACCGGGCTTCAGGCCACCCTGGGTGAAGAGCATCCGGTAGGCGGTCAGCCACGCGGTCGGCAGGCACGCCGCCTCCTCGAAGGACATCGAGGCCGGCTTCGGGATGACGTTGCCCTTCGGCACGATCACCTTGTCGGCGAAGGTGCCCTGGTGCCGCTCGGAGAGCAGCGACCGACGCGGGTCGAAGGTCTCGTCGCCACGCCAGGTGGGGTCGGACACGACGGCGTGCACGACGACCTCGTTGCCGTCCTCGTCGTACCCGGCCGCGTCGCAGCCCAGGATCATCGGGAGTGCCTCGGCCTTGAGCCCGACGCCGCGCAACGACCACAGGTCGTGGTGGTTGAGCGAGGCAGCCTTGACGGTGACCGTGGTCCAGCCGTCGGGAGCGACCGGGTCGGGACGTTCCCCGAGGACCAGTCCGCTCAGCGGGTTGTCAGCGGATGCGGCGAAGGAATCTGCGTAGACGGCGAACACGAGACCCGAGCCTATCGGCCCGTCAGGCCCGTGCGACACCGTCCCGGCGGGCGGCCTCGGCCACCGCCGCGGCCACCGCCGGCCCGACCCGCGGGTCGAACGGCGAAGGGATCACGAAGTCCTCGGAGAGGTCGTCACCGACGAGTGCGGCCAACGCGTCGGCCGCGGCGACCTTCATGCCCTCGGTGATGGCACTCGCGTGCACGTCGAAGGCACCGCGGAAGATCCCGGGGAACGCGAGCACGTTGTTGATCTGGTTCGGGAAGTCCGACCGGCCCGTGGCCACGATCCGCGCGTGCCGGTGGGCGACGTCGGGGTGCACCTCGGGGTTCGGGTTCGCCATCGCGAAGATGATCGCGTCGTCGGCCATGGTGGCGACGACCTCCTCCGGCACGGTTCCGCCGGACACACCGACGTAGACGTCGGCGCCGTTGAACGCGTCAGCAAGCGTGCCGCGACGACCACAGCGGTCGGCGGTCAGCTCGGCCAGCGCCTTCTTCGACGGCGTCAGGTCATTGCGGTCCGAGCTCACGACACCCTTGCGGTCGGTCACCGCGATGTCCTTGATGCCGGCGGCCAGCAGGATCTTGGCGATCGCGACACCGGCAGCCCCGGCACCGGAGATGACCACACGGGTCGACTCGGCCGCGCGACCGGTGAGCTTGAGTGCGTTGGTGAGCGCGGCCAGGGTCACGACCGCGGTGCCGTGCTGGTCGTCGTGGAAGACGGGAATGTCGAGGGCCTCCTTGAGGCGGTCCTCGATCTCGAAGCAACGCGGTGCGGAGATGTCCTCGAGGTTGATGCCCCCGAAGCTCGGCGCCAGGCGCACGACGGTCTCGATGATCTCCTCGACGTCGGTCGTCGCCAGGCAGATCGGGATGCCGTCGACGCCACCGAACTGCTTGAAGAGGATCGCCTTGCCCTCCATCACGGGCATCGCGGCGGCCGGACCGATGTCGCCGAGACCGAGCACGGCGGTGCCGTCGGTCACGATGGCGACGGTGTTCGGCACCCACGTGTAGTGACGGGTCAGGCTCGGGTCGGCTGCGATCGCCTCGCACACCTCGGCGACACCAGGGGTGTAGGCGAGAGAGAGCTGGTCCTTGGTACTGACGTCGGCCGTGGGGACGGTCGCCATCTTCCCGCCGACGTGCAGATCGAAGACCGGTTCGCCCGCGTGCGGGTGGGAGGTAGGAACGTCAGCGGCCACGACAGGCAATCCTCGCACAGGCCGTGCGGTTACTCGGCGACTGTCCGGATGAGACGGGTCACAGCAGGCGTGGACGGGGCCAGAGGCGCACCCGCGCCACGCCCAGGACGTCGTCCGGCGCGATCGCGCCGCGGTGACGGGAGTCGGTGCTGGCACCGGGGTTGTCCCCCACCAGCCACCAGCGGGGACCGCGGCGCTCGCCGGCCCGCTTGATCACCAGCGTGTCGTCCGGGAACCGAGCCACCACCACCTGCCCGGGTCGCACCATCGCGCCGTACGAGACCAGCAGGCGGTCGCCCTCAGAGAGGGTCGGTTCCATCGATTCGCCGCGTACGACGGCCAGTCCGACCTTGCGTCGGTGTCCCGACGTACGACCTGCCGTTGCCCTGCCTGCCATGCCGAGTAGTGTCGCAGGCGCAGCTTCGTTCCCCATCGAACTCAGGAGAGGACCCACATGTTCTCGCGTCTCATTCCCAGCCTGATCGCCCCGTCGATCGAGGTTTCCGCGCACTGCGACCTGCCTTGCGGCGTCTACGACCCCGCCCAGGCCCGCATCGAGGCCGAGTCGATCAAGGCCGTGATCGCCAAGGCGCTCGACAGCGACGACCCGGACTTCCGCACCCGCGCCGTCCTCATCAAGGAGCAGCGCTCCGAGCTGGTCAAGCACCACCTGTGGGTGCTGTGGACCGACTACTTCAAGCCGCCGCACTTCGAGGCGTACCCGCAGCTGCACACGCTGATCAACGAGGCGACCAAGCTCGCCGGTGCCGGTGGCACCAAGGGCACCCTCGACGCCGGCGTGGCCGACCAGCTGCTCGCCAAGATCGACGAGATCGCCGAGATCTTCTGGGCGACCAAGAAGGCCTGATCCACCGGGACCTACGTCCTGAATCTGGAACCGCGCGTCCTTCGGGGCGCGCGGTTCCTGTCATTTCACCCCTCCCTGCCGATGGTCACCTCACGTACTCGGGCACCCCTGGGCCCGGGACCACCGGAGGGAGACCACCGCGATGCATCGCGCCCTGTTCAAGATTCTCGTCGTCCTCGGCCTCGGCCTGGGCCTGACCTTCACCGCCACTCCGCTCGCCGGCGCGAGTGCGCCGACAGCTGACCGAGCGGTGGCCGTTGCCGCCCAGGCCACGCCGGACTGCTCGGCCAAGGAGGCCGCGCTGGCGAAGGCCCGCGCCAACTACGGCAGTCGGGTGAGCACCGCCAAGAAGGTGCGCAACGCCCTGGCCAAGGCCGAGCGTGCGGAGAAGCGCGCCAAGACGCGCAAGGCCAAGTTGGCCCGCCACGCGAAGGTGGTCAAGGCACGCAAGCGGCTCAAGTCCGAGCGGGTGAAGGTCCAGGCCGCCAAGTCCGCGGTCGCGGTCTACCAGGCCAGCCTCACCAGCTGCCGCAACTCGGGTACGCCGACCGGGCCGACCGCGAGCCCGATCCAGACCCTCTGCGACGCCGGCGTCCCGCAGCCGATCTGCGACATCCTGGGAAGCCTGGTCCCCGGTGGCTCGACGGCGAGTCCGCTGGCCCTGCTCTGCGCCAGCGCCCCGCAGGCGCAGCCGCTGTGCGACCTGATCTCGACGGGCACGGCGCCCGGTCCGGACGACCTGCTCGACGTCATCGACACGGTCCTGGGCGCACTGGGCCTCGACGGGCTGCTGGACGACCTGCTCGACGGCCTCGGCCTCGGCAGCGTCCTGGACCCGAACGACCTGCTCGACCTGCTCGACCTGCTGGGTGGCCTGCTGCCCTGACCACTGGCCTGACCACAGGCTGGCAGCTGGTTCCACCACGATGACGGCCGCGCTCCCCAACGGGGCGCGGCCGTTGTCGTAGGCTCGTGCCGTCCTGGTCCCCCAGCCAACCCCTTGAGGAACGGTATGCCCGAGACGAGCAGCCCCGTGTCCGGTGGCACCGCCACTGCAGGCGACCCCACGGAGGTCGAGCTCCGGCTCCCCGCGGACGGCGCCTACGCGTCGGTGCTGCGCACCCTGACGGCCGGCCTCGCGGCACGCCTCGACTTCACCATGGACGACATCGAGGACCTCCGCATCGCGGTGTCCGAAGCCGCGGCGATGGTGCTCGACGAAGCCGACGAGGGCGCTGTCCTCGACTGCAGGTTCCGCCTGACGCCGGGCGAGCTCATGCTGACCATCAGCACCGATTCCCAGACGCCGACCCCGCCGGACTACGAGAGCTTCGGCTGGCAGGTCCTGGCGACGCTGGCGGCGGAGGCCGCCATCGACACCGCACCCGGCTCCTACGCAGTGCGCCTCACGGTGCGGTCTTCGCTCGAGTCATGACTGCCGACCTCTCTCGGGGGAGCGCGGGCAACGGACGGTCAGCAGCGACCGAACGAACCCGCCGCATCAGTTCCCTGTTGTTCCTCCGGCTGCGTGACCTCGACGCGTTCGAGGACATCCGCGACGACGTCCTCGACGAGTTCCGGGCCGACGACACCTGCCAGGCACTGCTGCTCAAGGATCCGCGCGAGGCCCTCCTCGAGCTGCACATGCCCCTCGTGGAGCACTGCGCGCGCCGGTTCCGCAACCGCGGTGAGCCCTATGAGGACCTCGTCCAGGTCGGCACCATCGGCCTGATCAAGTCGGTCGACCGCTTCGACACCGACCGTGGCGTGGAGTTCTCGACCTATGCCACGCCGACGATCATCGGCGAGATCAAGCGGTACTTCCGGGACAAGGGCTGGGCCATCCGGGTTCCTCGGCGCCTCCAGGAACTGCGGATGCAGATCAGTGCGACGACGGCCGAGCTGACCCAGAGCCTGGGCCGCTCCCCCACGGCCCGCGAGCTGTCCGAGGTCATCGGCTGTTCGGTCGAGGAGATCGTCGAGGGGCTGGAGTCCAGCAACGCCTACTCCACGCTCTCCCTGGACGCCACCGACGACGACTCCGACCGCGGTGCGGGCCAGAGCATGCTCGACGCCATGGGCGTCGACGACGAGGCCCTCGAGCACGTCGAGATCCGCGAGTCGGTCAAGCCGCTCCTGGAGAACCTGCCGCCGCGCGAGAAGAAGATCCTGCTGCTCCGCTTCTTCAAGAACATGACGCAGTCACAGATCGCCGAGGAGATCGGCGTCTCGCAGATGCACGTCTCGCGACTCCTGGGACGCACCCTGGAGCAGCTGCGGGAGTCCCTGGAGTCCGAGGCCTGACGTCAGGGCCTGATCTGATCTGGGCCGGTCAGGGCCGTGGCGCCGTCGGGTCGTGCTCCAGCGCCTCGATGGTGTCGGGATGCAGCAGTCCAGCCAGCACGATTCCCGCGCACAGCACCAGGCCGATCGTGACCGGCAGGTGCTCGCGCAGGTTCCACGCGAGGCCGAGCGCGATCAGCTGGGTGAGCAGCACCGGTCCACGCGACCAGGCGCTCCGGCGATGCAGCCCCCAGCCCGCGGCCAGGAGCACGACGCCGTACGCGAGCAGGAACCCGGCGGTGGACAACCCCAACGCGACGCGTTCGGAGGTCACATTCGCGAACTCGAGGACCGCCAGACAGAGCAGGACCAGGCCCTCGACTCCGACCAATGACGCCGCTACGGTCAGTGGCGGCGGGTTCTGGGCGGGCTCCACGGGGCTCTCGGTCACAAGTTTCAGCCTAGTTCCACGCTCAGGAACCCCCTTTGTGACCCATCCGACCACTGGAATCGCTTGATATGTGAACGATTCCTTGGAAGCCTTGCGGAAGCGATCGTGAAACCGTTCACTTTTGCGGCTTCACGCGTGCCCTCAGCCGGGCCACCAGTACGTAGGAAAGAAGGCATCTCCACCCATGGATTGGCGACACGTCTCCGCATGCCTCGATGAGGATCCGGAGCTGTTCTTCCCGATCGGCAACACCGGCCCGGCCATTCTCCAGATCGAGGAGGCCAAGGCCGTGTGCCGGCGATGCGACGTGCGCGAGCAATGTCTCGCGTGGGCGCTCGAGGCGGGTCAGGACCACGGTGTCTGGGGTGGCCTCAGCGAGGACGAGCGTCGCGCGCTGAAGCGCCGCAACGCCCGCGCGAGGGTCCGCACGCCTGTTTGATTGCGCGCTGCCGAGCTGGGGCCTACTCGACAGGGAGGCTGATGCCTGCCCGGGTGCCGCCGTCGGCGCCGCGTCCCAGCGTCAGGTGTCCCCCGAGCTCGGACTCGACCAGCGTGCGCACGATGGACAGCCCCAGGCTGGTCGCGGCGTCCAGGTCGAAACCGTCGGGCAGCCCACGGCCGTCGTCCTCGACGGTGACGTCGAGGATCGCTCCGTGCCGTTCGGCACGGAGCACGATCTCTCCCTCGTCGCCGTCGGCATAGCCGTGCTCGGCAGCGTTCTGCATCAGCTCCATGACCACCATCGCCAGCGGCGTGGCGATCTCGGAGTCGAGGACGCCGAAGCTGCCCTCGCGACGGACCCGCACCTGCGCGGCGGTCGAACCCACGTCGATGACCAGGCGCGCGAGCCGGTCGGCGATCTCGTCGAAGGCGACGGTCTCCTCGACCGCCTGGCTCAGGGTCTCGTGGACGATCGCGATCGACCCGACCCGTCGTACCGCCTCCTCGAGGGCTGCCGCCGCTTCGGGTGAGCCGATCCGTCGCGCCTGGAGCCGCAGCAGCGCGGCAACGGTCTGCAGGTTGTTCTTCACCCGGTGGTGGATCTCCCGGATGGTGGCGTCCTTGGTGATCAGCTCGCGGTCACGACGGCGCAGGTCGGTGACGTCACGCAGCAGGATCATCCCGCCGATGTGCTCGCCCTTGGGTCGCAGCGGGATGGACCGCACGATCAGCGAGACCCCGTCGCCGGGCCCACCGGCCGAGCCGAGCTCGGTGTCGCGATGCGCGCGGCCACCGAGGACGGCACTCAGGGTCTCCTCGTCGGGCCGCTTCTTCGGCGGGACCAGGTCGCGGGTCAGGTCGGTGAGCAGGTGCCCGGTCAGGTCGCCCGTCAGGCCCAGCTTGCGGAAGACCGAGAGCCCGTTCGGGCTGGCGTAGATGACGCGCCCCTGGGCGTCGACCCGCAGGAAGCCGTCGCCGACCCGCGGCGAGTCGGCGTGGTCGCTGCGCTGTCCCTCGCTGGGGAACAGACCCTCGGCAATCATGCTCGCGAGGTCGGACGCGGTCTGCAGGTAGTTGATCTCGAGCAGGCTCGGCGTCCGCACGCCGAGCAGGTTGGTGTTGCGGCTGATCACCGCGATCACCCGCCCCTCCCGTCGCACCGGGATCGCCTCGACCCGCACGGGCACCTCGTCGCGCCACTCCGGGTCGCCCTCGCGCGCGATCCGCCCGCGCTCGTAGGCGTCGTCGACCAGGGTGCGTCGACCGGCGGGAAGGAAGGTGCCAACGATGTCGTCGACGTACGCGGTCGGGCCGGTCGTGGGTCGCATCTGGTCCCCCGCCCAGTAGCCGTTTCCCTGCCGGTCGGGCAGCCACATGACGAGGTCGGCGAAGGACAGGTCGGCGATCACCTGCCAGTCGGCCTGGATCAGCTGGAGCCACGCGACATCGGCGGCGTCGAGGTCCGTGTGACGCCGTGCAATCGCAGACAGGGAGGGCACGCGAGCAAACGTAACGGACCCGCCATCAACTCCTTCACCCCCTTTGGCACAATGACCCAGGGGGATTCGGTTCGGGCTGGTCCGTGGAGGGTTTTTCTTTGATGGCGTCGGTGGACTGGTCTCGTCTCCAGCGGGGCCTCCGCAACGGCGAACGCACGCCGCCAGCGGAGCACCGGCTGGCCGACCTCACAGCCGACCTCACCCGCATGCTCGGCGACCCGGACCCGCAGGTCCGCGACGGCCTGGCCTATCCGTTCCTGGCCACCTGGACCGAGCACGGCGTCTACGACGACCTGCTGGCCGGCCTGGGCGACGGCATGTGTGCCGGCCTGGAGGTCGGGATCGGCGAGCGCGACACCGACTCGGTCTTCCGCCGCAGCTTCTCCGCACTGGTGCTCGGCGAGTGCATCGACCGCGACACCCGGGTCCGCCGGCAGCCGCCGACGCGCATCCTGCAGTGGGGTGACCGGCTCGCCGCCTGGTACGTCCGCGAGCAGGACCTGCGCGGCTTCGTGCCCGGCAAGGGCTGGGCCCACGCCGCGGCCAACGGAGCCGACGCGCTCGGGGCGCTGGCCCGTTCGCCGTACTTCGGCTCCACCGAGCTGACCGTGCTCCTCGACATCATCGCCGACCGGATCCTGGCCCCTCAGACCCCGCTGCTGGTCCACGGCGAGCCGGACCGGATCGCGCACGCCGTGCTCGAGATCCTGCGCCGTGACCGGGTGCCGCTGGCCGTCGTCGAACCCTGGGTGCGCCGCATCGAGGCCGGCGCCACCGACCGGGCCTCGCGCAGCCGGGATCCCTACCTCGCCAGCGGCAACGCGCAGGCCGTGCTGAGGGCGCTCTACCTCCAGCTCACCATCTCGCCGCGCCACCCCGCGATCCGTCCCGACCTGCTGCTCACGCTGGTCGACTCGCTGCGCCGGATCCACCCCGCTTTCCTCGCTTGAGGTGTCCGGCTCTGGCTAGGGTGCGGAGGTGACCTCCACTCCCCCGGAATCCGCACCGACCGAGCTGACCGGCCATGCCGGGGAGCTCGCCGTCGCCGTCGCGCAGGCCCACGGCGTCCAGACGATGTTCACGCTGTCCGGAGCCCACGTGTTCCCGATGTACGACGGCGCCGTGAAGTCCCAGGCCGAGGGGGCAGCCGGCCC
The DNA here is from genome assembly GCF_001427795.1 of Nocardioides sp. Root682. GTDB lineage: Bacteria > Actinomycetota > Actinomycetes > Propionibacteriales > Nocardioidaceae > Nocardioides. The sequence goes on from NZ_LMHJ01000001.1 coordinate 511,952, forward strand.
GCCGGTGTCGATCCTCGACGTACGGCACGAGCAGACCGCGGCGTTCGCCGCGGAGGCGACCGGCAAGCTCACCCGGGTCCCCGGCCTGGCCGTGCTGACGGCCGGCCCCGGTGTCACCAACGGGGTCAGCGCGATGGCCCAGGCGAACTTCGCCGGGTCTCCCATGGTGGTCGTCGGCGGACGCGCGCCGAACAACCGCTGGGGCACCGGGGCCCTGCAGGAGATCGACCACCTGCCCATCGTCACCCCGGTCACGAAGCACGCCGCGACGCTGATGACCGCGAACGACGTCGCCGCCGGCTTCGACACCGCTTTCGCGCTGGCTCGTTCGTCCCACCGTGGGCCGACGTACGTCGACGTGCCGATGGACGAGTTCTTCAACGTGGGCTCGGGCTCGGTCCCGGACATCGTCAACCACCGCGGTGCGGAACCCGACAGTGACGCGATCGGACGGATCGCTGCGTTGATCGCACGCGCCGAGCGACCCGTGCTGGTGCTCGGCACCGACGTGTGGGCCGACTTCGCCGAGGAGGCCGCGCTGCGCCTGGTCGAGGAGATGGGGCTGCCCGCCATCACCAACGGGATGGGACGCGGAGTGATCCCCGGCGGCCACCGGCTGCTCGTCACGAAGGCCCGCGGAGCGGCGCTCGGCGGGGCCGACCTGGTCGTGGTGGTCGGGACGCCGCTGGACTTCCGGCTCGGGTACGGAGTGTTCGGGGGCAAGGACGGCGCGGAGCCCGCGGCCGTCGTACACATTGCCGACTCGGTCGACCAGGTGTCGCGGACCGCACCCCTGGCCGACTCGGTGGCCGGCGACCTGACGACGGTCCTCGACGGACTGCTGACCGCCCTCGCGGGCTCGTCGCGCACGGACGTGTCGGGGTGGGTCTCCTCGCTCCAGGACGTCGCGGCGGCCGCCGCGGCCCGGGACGCCGAGCTGCTGGGCGCCGAGGCCGACCCGATCCATCCCGCCCGGATCTACGGCGAGCTGGTCCCCCGGTTGGCCGACGACGCCGTGGTGATCGGCGACGGCGGCGACTTCGTGTCGTTCGCCGGCAAGTTCGTCGAGCCGAAGCGCCCCGGCTGCTGGCTGGACCCCGGTCCGTACGGCTGCCTCGGTGCCGGGCTCGGTGCGGCGATCGGGGCCCGGGTCGCCCGCCCGTCCGCCCAGGTGGTCCTGCTGCTGGGCGACGGCGCCGCCGGCTTCTCGCTGATGGACGTCGACACGCTGGCCCGCCACCACCTGCCCGTCGTGATGGTGATGGGCAACAACTCCGCCTGGGGGCTGGAGAAGGGGCCCATGCAGATGCTCTACGGGTACGACGTCGCGGCGGACCTCGCGCCGCGGACGGCGTACGACCAGGTCGTCTCCGCACTCGGCGGCGCCGGGGAGCAGGTCACCGACCCACGCCAGATCGGACCCGCGATGGATCGTGCGTTCGCCGCGAACGCGCCGTACCTCATCAACTTGATCACCGACGTCAACGCGGCCTACCCCCGCACCACGTTCGGGATCTGACGGTGAGCGAGGCGCGTCGTACGTTCGTGGTGACCGAGGCCGACACGGCCGCCGCCGTCGGGTCCGGAAGCCTGCCCGTGCTCGGCACGCCCCGGCTGCTCGCGTGGTGTGAGGCGGTGACGTGCAGCGCCATCGAGGACCTTCTCGGCGTCGGCGAGACCAGCGTCGGCACGCGCGTCGAGCTCGAGCACCTGGCCGCGACTCCCGTCGGCGGCTCGGTCGAGGTGACCGCCCGGGTCGTCCACACCGACGGCCGGCTGCGCCGGTTCGCGGTCGCCGCGCGCAACGTCGGCGCGGACGGCCGGCCGGGCAAGCTGGCCGGCTCGGGTGAGGTGACCCGCGTGGTCGTCGACGCGGAACGGTTCCTGGCCCGCGTCAGGTAGCAGTCGCTCTCCGTCGTGGAGCGAGATCTGGACCCGGATTGCGGTGCAGGGGGGCCGACCTGAGACACTGGGTCGATCTCGATCTCAGGAGGAACCATGGGCAAGACCGGACGCAAGCGCCGCTCCCGCCGCAAGAAGGGCGCGAACCACGGCAAGCGCCCCAACTGCTGACACGTCAGCGAGCGCCCGAACCCCCCGACCCAACGGTCCGGGGGGTTCGTCGTTTTTCGCCGGGCTCCTGCTTCGGGTCCTACTCCGGGCGCGGGAACTGCGAGCGCATGGCGAGGTCCCAGCCGCGGTCGCCGAGCATCTTGCGGGCCACGATCGCTGCGGGCGCCGACACCGTCACGGTGTAGCGCGGCTTCGGGTGGTCCTTCGTCAGCGCCTTCTCGATCACCTTCGCGACCGACTCGGGTGGCCCGCCGAACCTGGCCATCGGGCCGTTGTAGACGTCGGTCGTCGACGCCTGGACCGTCTCGTTGAACTTCGCGTACGGACCCTCGCCAGTCGGCATGCCGGCCGCGACCGCGGCCTCGAAGTTGGTGGTGATCAGACCGGGCTCGATCAGGACGACCTTGATGCCGAAGCCGCCGACCTCGAAGCGCAGCGCGTCGGAGAGGGCTTCGACGGCGTACTTGCTGGCGTGGTACGCCCCGCCGCCCGGGAACGTGAGCTTGCCGCCCATCGAGCCGATGTTCACGATCCGGCCGGAGCCCTGTCCGCGCATCGAGGGCAGCACCAGCTGCGTGAGCCGGATCAGGCCGAACACGTTGGTCTCGAACTGGCGTCGTACGTCGTCGACGTCGAGCGACTCGAGGGCGCCGGACTGGGAGTAGCCGGCGTTGTTGACGAGGGCATCGATCCGGCCGGCTCCGTCCAGGACGGTGTCGACGGCCGTCACCATCGACGCCTCGTCGGTGACGTCGAGGGCCAGCGTGTGGCAGCCGGCCGCCTCGAGGTCCGCGAGGACCTCAGGACGGCGGGCGGTGGCCCACACGTCCCAGCCCTTGGCAGCGAGGCGGGCTGCGGTCGCAGCGCCGATACCGGAGGAGCAGCCGGTGATGAGGACGGAGTTCATGTCCCGATCCTGCCGTAGATCCCGACTTCTGGTCAGGCTCCGGTGATGCGGACCTGGATCTCCTGGATCTGGATGCGGACGCGGGCCCGCAGGTCGTCGGGCGCGGTCTCGCCACAGGACCGGGCGACGAGCGTCTTGACCGTGCGCTGCAGGTCGTAGCGCTCCAGACAGGGGCTGCAGGAGTCGATGTGGGCGCGCACGATGGTGCAGTCGCCGGGCTCGAGCTCGTTGTCGATCAGCCGGACGATCCGCTCCAGGAAGTCGGCACACTCGGCGTTGCTCGGGTCGTCCCCGTGCGCGTGCTCGTGGCTGTGCGCGTGCTCGTCGTTCATCGCTGACCTCCCTCGACAGGTGCGTCGCCGCCGGTGCGGACGTAGTCGGAGAGCATGTCGCGGAGCTGACGCCGGCCGCGGTGCAGGCGGGACATCACCGTCCCGATCGGCGTTTCCATGATCTCGGCGATCTCCTTGTAGGCGAATCCCTCGACGTCAGCGAGGTAGACCGCGAGCCGGAACTCCTCCGGCAGTCGCTGCAGGGCGTCCTTCACCTGGCTGTCGGGGAGGTGCTCCAGCGCTTCCATCTCGGCCGACTTCAGGCCGGTGGAGGTGTGCGACTCCGCACGCGCGAGCTGCCAGTCCTCGACGTCACCGGTGTCACCGGCAAAGGCCTGCTGGGGCTGGCGCTGCTTCTTCCGGTAGGTGTTGATGAACGTGTTGGTCAGGATCCGGTAGAGCCACGCCTTGAGGTTCGTGCCCGGCCGGAACTGGTGGAAGGCGGAGAACGCCTTCGCGAAGGTCTCCTGGACCAGGTCCTCGGCATCGGAGGGGTTGCGCGTCATCCGCATCGCGGCGCCGTACAGCTGGTCAAGGAAGGGCAGGGCGTCGCGCTCGAAGCGCGCGGCCCGGTCCTCGGGACTCTCGGTGGCGACGTCAACGACGTCGGCCTCGAGGCCGGCGTCGACATCGGCATCGAGGGAGGGCAGGTCAGAAGTCTCGGTCATCGCACCCCAGCCTAGAGGTTGCCCGTCGAGGGTGCCCTCGGTCGGGCGTTCCAGAGTCGCGATCATGTGAGCGGAACGCTTCAGGCGCGGGCGGCATTCCCCGAGCCCGTGATCTCGCGGACGATCCATTCGAGCGTGGACTCGACCACGATCGCCATGGCGTCCTCCTCGGAGACGGGGCCGCTCTTCGGAACCTTCAGTCCGTGGTCGGCGCCGGGCACCACGGCCAGGTCGGCGTTGGCGGGCAACGGGTCCGGGAACTCCTCGGGCCGGCCCATCGGGTCGCGTTCGCCCTGCACGATCAGCATCGGCACCCCGGCGCCGGTGAGCTCGTCGAGCCGGCTCTTCTCGGGCCTGCCCGGAGGGTGCAGCGGGAACGACAGGGCCAGCACACCGCTGGCACCGAGTCCCTTCGCCGAGCGCGCCGCCGAGCGGGCACCGGCCGAGCGACCGCCGACCACCAACGGCGTGCGGACCCGGAGGGCGTTGGCTGCAGCCCGGAGCCCGACGTCCAGGGTCGGCGGAGCAGTCGCGACCTTCCGTCCGGCACGGCGCCACGGCTGCTCGAACCGGGCGACATTGATGCCCTGGCCGGGCAGCTGGGTCGCCAGCGCGAGCAGGTCACGAGCCTCGATCCCGCCACCCGCTCCGTGGCTCAGCAGCAGGGTCACCAGGGGACGGCGTGCGCGGTGCATCACGAGCCGGCCTTCGCCGTACTCGGTCGGGATCAGTCGTTCCTCGGTCACAGCAGCGTCTCCTGGCCGTCGTCGGAGGTGTCGGACGAGGTGTCGGATGAGGTGTCGGGCGTCGTGAGGGCCAGGGGCGCCACCAGCTCGGGACCGTTGTTGCGGACGTTGCCCACGGCAGTGGAGACCGGGTACGCCGTCAGGCCGGCCTGCTGGGCCGGGGTGAGGAGCCGCGACAGGTCCGTGATCGTGTGCCGCGGATCGAGCCACTCCGCACGGCTCCCCCGGTCGACGAGCAGCGGCATCCGGTCGTGGATCCGGCCCAGCTCGTCAGTGGCCTCGGTGGTCAGGACCGTGCACGTCCAGCGGAACCGGTCCTCGGCGTCCTCGGGCTTCGAGGGATCACGCCAGATCTCGTAGAGTCCGGCCATGGCGAGCACGGCACCGTCGTCGGGACGGATGAAGAAGGGCTGCTTCTGCTGCTTGCCCTTCGCGTCGAGCTGGTCCAGGACGTACCACTCGTAGTAGCCGTCGGCCGGCAGGATGCACCGGCGCGACGCGAACGCCTTGCGGAAGGCGGGCTTCTCGGCCACCGTCTCCATCCGCGCGTTGATCATCCGGCTGCCGATCTTCTCGTCCTTGGCCCAGGACGGCACCAGGCCCCAGCGCAGCGCGCGCAGCTGCCGGACCGGGTCGCCCTGCCGGTCGGGGTCCTCGTCGGTGCGCGGCGTGCGCTCCATGACGGCGTAGACCTCGTCGGTGGGCGCGACGTTCCACGACGGCGGCACGACGGCCCGTTCGAGGCGTGGGTCGAGCACCTCGAACTCCTCGACCAGATCCTCCGGACTGCGACTGGAGGCGTATCGCCCGCACATGCGGGCCAATCTAGAGGACTGCACCGACGCTCGGGTCCCTGCACGCACCGCTTTCACTAGACTGGGCGGGACATGACCACGCCCTTGCCGCCCGCTGATCCCTGGCCCGCTCCCACCGCCACCGGGCCGCTGCATGCGACCGTGGCGCTCCCCGGGAGCAAGTCGCTGACCAACCGGGCCCTGATCCTGGCTGCGCTGGCCGATGGCCCCTCCGTCGTACGACGGGCGCTGCGCTCGCGCGACACCCTGCTGATGGCGCAGGCGCTGACCTCGGTGGGCGCGACGGTCGACACGTCCGGCGCGGACTGGGTGGTGACCCCGCTCGACGGCTCGGTACCGGCAGATCACGCCGCGGTGGACTGCGGCCTGGCCGGGACCGTGATGCGGTTCGTGCCGCCCGTGGCCGGACTGGTGCGCGGCGAGGTCGCCTTCGACGGTGACCCCCACATGCGCAACCGACCGGTGGGCGAGGTGCTGACCGCGCTCGCCGGCCTGGGCATCACGATCGACTCGTCGGTCGGCACTCCCGGCGCGCTGCCCTTCACGATCCGGGGCACCGGCTCCGTGCCGGGCGGCACCGTGGTGATCGACGCGTCGGCGTCGTCCCAGTTCGTGTCCGCGCTCCTGCTGGCCGGCGCGCGTTTCGACGCCGGGGTGGACGTGCGCCACGACGGGAAGCCGATCCCCTCTCTCCCCCACATCGAGATGACGATCGCGATGTTGCGTGATCGCGGCGTGGCCGTGGACGACAGCGACGCCAACCGCTGGGCGGTGGCCCCCGGTCCGATCGCGGCCCACGACGAGGCGATCGAGCCCGACCTGTCGAACGCCGCACCGTTCCTCGCCCTCGCGGCCGTGTCCGGCGGTTCGGTGACGGTGCGGGACTGGCCGCGATCGACCACGCAGGCAGGTGACGCCTTGCGCGACCTGCTCAGCCGGATGGGGTGCCGCGTCACGTTCGGCGACGACGGGCTCACCGTGACCGGGCCCGAGGGCGGCGCCCGCGGGCTGCTCGGCCTGGAGGCCGACCTGCACGACGTCGGCGAGCTGGCTCCCGCCATCGCCGCGCTCTGCGCACTGGCGTCCACGCCGTCGCACCTCACGGGCATCGCCCACATCCGTGGCCACGAGACCGACCGGCTGGCAGCGCTCGCCACCGAGCTCGGTGCCCTGGGCGCAGCCGTCGTGGAGCACCCCGACGGGCTGTCCATCAAGCCCGCTCCCCTGTCTCCCGGCGTGTTCCACACCTACGCCGACCACCGGATGGCCCATGCCGGCGTGATCATCGGCGCGGCCGTGCCGGGCGTGCTCGTCGAGAACGTCGCGACGACCAGCAAGACGTTCCCCGACTTCGCCGCCTTCTGGTCCGGCCTCTTCTGATGCCGCCGCGCTACACCGACCACGACGTCGAGCACTACGAACGTCCCCGGAAGCGCACCCGCCCTCGCACCAAGGACCGCCCCGCCCACGACGATGCCGTCGACGGAGTCGTCGTCACCGTCGACCGTGGCCGCTACACCCTGCTGATCGGCGATGCCGTCGTCACGGCGATGAAGGCCCGCCCCCTCGGCCGCAAGGGCGTCGTCACCGGTGACCGCGTCCGCGTCGTCGGCGACGTGACGGGCGACGCCGGCTCACTGGCCCGGATCGTGGAGGTCACTCCGCGCTCGACCGTCCTTCGTCGTACGGCGGACGACGACGACCCCGTCGAGCGGGTGCTGGTCTCCAACGCCACGCAGCTGGTGGTGGTCACCGCGCTCGCTGACCCCGAACCGCGCACCGGACTGATCGACCGCGCCCTGGTGGCGGCGTACGACGCCGGGCTGTCGCCGTTGCTCTGTCTCACCAAGTCCGACCTGGCCGACCCCGAGGTGCTGCTCTCGACCTACCGCTCGCTCGGCGTGCCCTGGGTGGTCACCCAGCGCGGACCCGAGCGCAGCATCCTGGGCCTCGAGGCCGTCCAGGAACGCCTGGCCGGTGAGGTCAGCGTGCTGGTCGGGCACAGCGGCGTCGGGAAGTCGACCCTGGTCAACGCGCTGGTGCCGGACGCGCACCGCAAGATCGGCCACGTCAACGCCGTCACCGGCCGCGGCCGCCACACGTCGACCTCGGCGGTCCTGCTGCCGCTCCCGGAGGACTGGGCGGCCGGTGGCTGGATCATCGACACCCCGGGCATCCGCTCGTTCGGGCTGGCGCACGTGAAGCCCGAGACGCTGATCGAGGCGTTCCCGGACCTCGACGAGATGACCGAGGACTGCCCGCGCGGCTGCACCCACGGCGAGGACGAGCCCGAGTGCGGGCTGGACGTGGCGATCACCGAGGGCGCGGCCGACCCTGACCGGGTGACGTCGTTCCGGCGACTCCTCGCCGCGCGTTCCGTGACTGACTACTGACCTCTAGGAATCGATCTTCCAGGTGGCCTGGGCGCCGGCGTCGCCGGTGAGGAACACCAGGACGCCGGTGGCCAGCGCCGCCACGACGGTCAGGGCCGCGAGCGCGGTGCGGACGGTGCCGGTGCGGGTGTGGAACCACGCCGAGACGAAGGCCAGGGCGGCGAACACCGTGACACCGATGCGGAGCTTCTCGGCCCACGACTCGTGGTCGTCGAGTCGCTCGGCGAAGGGGCCGGTCGCCGCGGCGAAGCGTTCCTCGCGCAGGTCCTCACCGGAGAAGTACGCGACCCAGATGCTGACCAGCGAGATGGCCGCGAGCACCACGAGTGGCCAGCGCACGCGGTCGCGCCAGGACGGATTCGCGTAGGCCAACGCCGCCAGCACGGCGAGCGGGGTGAACACGACTGCGGAATGGACGACGAGCGGGTGGAGTGGAACGCCGTTGATCTCCATGGTTGAAGAGTGCACCACCACGCAACTCCGGATCCGGACCCACGCCGTAGGGTGCCCCTGTGGCCGCCCCCGATTACACCGACGACCTGCGACTCGCGCACCTGCTCGCCGACGACGCGGACTCGCTCACCATGGCCCGCTTCCGCGCGCTCGACCTGCACGTGATGAGCAAGCCCGACCTCACTCCCGTGACCGACGCCGACCAGGCCGTCGAGGAGTCCATCCGTCGTACCCTCTCCAAGGCACGCAGCCGCGACGCGATCACCGGCGAGGAGCAGGGCACCTCCGGGCACTCCCAGCGCCGCTGGATCATCGACCCGATCGACGGCACCAAGAACTTCGTCCGGGGCGTCCCTGTCTGGGCCACCCTGATCTCCCTGGCGGTCAACGACGAGGTCGTCCTCGGCGTCGTCTCCGCGCCGGCACTCCAGCGACGCTGGTGGGCCTCCACCGGCCACGGTGCGTGGACCGGCAAGGGGCTGATGAAGGCCACGGAGTGCCGCGTCTCGGACATCCGCCGCCTCGAGGACGCCTCACTGTCGTACTCGTCGATCACCGGCTGGGAGGACCGCGGGATCGGTGATGACCTGCTCACGCTGATGCGCCGGGTCTGGCGCACCCGTGCGTACGGCGACTTCTGGTCCTACATGCTGCTCGCCGAGGGCGCCGTCGACATCGCGGCCGAGCCCGAGCTCGAGGTCTACGACATGGCCGCGCTGGACATCATCGTGCGCGAGGCCGGCGGCCGGTTCACCTCGCTCGACGGTGCCGAAGGACCGTGGGGCGGCAACGCGCTGGCGACCAACGGACACCTCCACGAAGCGGCGCTGTCGTTCCTCGGGAGCGTCACCGACGAGCCTGCCGACCCCGACTGGCCCCGCTCCGGGCCGGGCAGCGTTTCCGACCTCCGGGCACATCGACAGCGTCTCACTGACGAAGACCGTGACGAGCCGGACCACTGACGAGTAGCGTGGGTCACATGCGCATCAGCGACGTGCTCCAGTCGAAGTCACTCCGTGACGTGGTCACCATCCGCCCCGACGCGGGCGTCCGCGAGCTGCTCGCGACGCTCTCCGAGAACAACATCGGTGCGGTCGTGGTCAGCGCCGACGGCACCTCCCTGGACGGGATCGTGTCCGAGCGCGACGTCGTGCGGACGCTGCACTCCGACGGCACGGTCATCAACGCCGTGGTGTCCTCGATCATGACGCCGCAGGTGAAGACCTGCTCTCCCGAGGACGACCTCGACACCGTGATGAAGGTGATGACCGAGGGCCGCTTCCGCCACATCCCGGTCACCTCCGACGGCCAGATCGTCGGGATCGTCAGCATCGGCGACATGGTCAAGCAGAAGATCGACCAGCTGCAGTTCGAGCGCGACCAGCTCGACAGCTACGTCCACCAGGGCTGACCTTTCTGGCCGAGCCCGTCTCCGGCTGGCCAGCCCAGGGTCAGCCTTCGGCTGCCCGGGGCACCCTCGCTCGCTCGGCCTCGACGGCGGCCACCACGTCGGCGACAGCGGCAAGGAAGATCGGCCGCCAGCGCTGGACGTCGAACACCACCGAGGCGTGCCCACCCGGCGCCTCGTGCACGGTGGCACCGGGGATGGCCTCGGCCAGCATCCGCTGCCGTGACGTCGGGATGGCGTGATCCCTGGCCGTGAGGACCACCGCCGTCGGAACGTCGATCTCGGAGAGCCAGGCGCGGGCGTCGAAGCCACCCAGGGTGCCGAGCACCTCGGGCATCGACCACGCGCTGGTGCTGCGGAACTCCGACCAGGCCCAGGTGGACATCTCCTGCACGGGGTCCAGCGATTCGGTCAGCGACGCGCGCACCAGGTCGACGCGCGAGCGGTAGTGCCCGCGGAAACGGGTGTTGGCCAACCCCAGCACCGGATAGAACATCGCGTCCCCGAGTCCGGCCTTCCAGCAGGCCGAGGTCGACGCGAGCACCAGGCCGAGGGTGCGCTCACCGTGGCGCCGCCAGAACACCTGCGCGAGAGCGCCGCCCATCGAATAGCCCACCGCGATGACCTCGGTGATTCCGAGGTGGTCGAGCACCAGGGCGGCATCGTCGACGCAGTCCTCCAGGGAGAACCGCTCCGAGACGATGCCGCGGCCGTGCCAGCGCTGGTCGAGCATCACGACGCGGTGCGACTCCCGCAGCTGGTCGAGGGTGCTGAACCACGTGAGGTACGACGTCGTGGCCAGCCCGTGGAACAGCAGCAGCGTCGGCGCGTCCGGCCGGCCCTCGGGGACGCCGGTGTCGACGACGAAGGTCTCGCCCCGGCCGGGCAGGTCCACGTACTGCCCTTCGGGCAGCTGCGGCAGGTCCGGGAACCGCTGGGTTCGGCGGATGCCCGCGCGCAGACCGAACACGGTGGCCTTGCCGCCGTAGCGGGCAGCGACGAACGAGCCCTTGAGCGCGTGGCGACCGGCCGTTTTGATCACCTGGGTGGTCAAGAGATGTTCCTTTGCTCCGCCGCGGCGGGGGGTTCGAGATCGAGCTCGGCCAGTGCGTCCGGGAAGTACGACGCCAGGACGTGCACGTCCGGGAGCAGGTCCGGGCACGCGAGCAGGGAGAAGTTCATCCGGTCGACGTAGGACCAGACGGTGACGTTGAGGCCGATGCCGTCGACGAGCGGTCCCACGCTGAACAGGTCGGCGAGCCGGGCACCGCCGACCGTGGCGGGCTCACGCGGGCCGGGAACGTTCGACACGATGGCCGAGAACGCCGCCGGGTGCCAGGACGCGGCGCTGATCTTCGAGTAGGCGCGCACGAGGGCCGCAAAGGGCCTCGGCGGGGTGAACTGCGACCAGTCGACCAGGATCGACGCACCCAGCCGGGCGTGGATCTCCTTGGCGTGCACCGTGGTGTCGGAGATCTTGCGGAGCCGTTCGATCGGGTCGTCGATGTCGGTGGCCAGGGTGGTGAACAGGTTCGACACCTGGTTGCCGCCGAGTCGCGGAATGGCGTCACGCTCGTCCGTGCTGACCGGCACGCCCGCGAGGAGCGAGGACGCGGGCCGTTCTCCGTGGTCCGCCATCCAGCGTCGCAATGCGCCGGACGTGGTGGCGAGCACGACGTCGTTGAGGGTGACGCCGTCGTGCTGGGCGCGGATCCTCTTGAACTCGGCCAGCGGCAGGCTGACGGTGGCAAACGAGCGCAAGGAGGTGAGAGAACCGTTGAAGGAGACCCGTGGGGCGTGCAGCACCGGGACCGGCGCGTTCGCGCCACCTCGGCGGGCGCGGGCCACCCCGAGAATGCCACGCAGCGTGCGGAGCAGCAGCCCCGGAAGCGTCAGGACCTGGGCGGCCGCGTCAGCCCACGCGTGCCGGATCAGGTTGTAGCGGCTGGGCAGGTGATCGGTGGTGGCGTACTCCTCCTGCACGGCCTCGGGAGCGGCCGCTGTGCGCACGTCGGTCACGTTCGCGAGCAGGGCGTTGGCGGCGGAACCATCAGCCAGGGCGTGGTGCATCTTGCCCACGACGGCAACCCGGGAACCGGCAAGCCCTTCGACGTAGTGCAGCTCCCACAACGGGTGGTCGCGGTGCAGCGGAGTGCTGGCGATCATGCCGATCAGCTTCTCCAGCTCGCGCATGCTGCCGTCACCACCGAGCCGGTGCCGGCGGATGTGGTGCGGCACGTCGATCCGCGGCAGGGTGACCCAGACCGGGTGGTTGAGGCCGAACGGCACCTCGACGACCCGACGCCGCAGCGGGGGAAGCCGCTTGAGGCGGGACAGCATCCCGCCCACGAACGCGTCGTAGGTCAGGGCCTCATCGGCCTCGAGAATGGCGATCTTGAGGGTGTGCATGTGCGCTGCGGGAGTCTCCATGTAGAGGAAACCCGCATCGAACCCGGTCATCCGCTCGATGGCCGGGCGCGTCATCGCGTCACCGCCGGGAGCTCGCGGACCATGATCTTGCCCGAGGCGTTGCGCGGCAGCGCGTCCAGCCGTACGACGTCGCGGGGCACCTTGTAGCCCGCGAGCTGCGAGCGCACGTGCGCCTTGAGGTCGTCCGCCGACACGTCCGAGGACAGCACGACGTACGCCGCGAGGCGCTGGCCGTAGGCCTCGTCGTCCACTCCGATGACGACCACCTCGCGCACCGCTGCGTGCGCGCCGAGGACCTTCTCGACCTCGATCGGGTAGACGTTCTCACCGCCGGACACGATCATGTCGTCGTCGCGGCCGACGACGTAGAGGCGGCCGTCGGCGTCCAGCCGGCCGACGTCGCCACTGACCATGTAACCGTCGATGAAGTCCTTCTCCGCGCCAGCGGTGTAGCCGTCGAACGGCGAGGCGCCGCGGACCAGGATCCGGCCGACCACGTCGACGCCGGCGTCTCGGCCCGCGTCGTCGATCACCCGCAGCGACGTACCGCGGACAGGCTTGCCCGCCGTGTCCGGTGCGTGCCGCAGGTCCTCGGGCCGGGCCACGCTGATCTGACCGGCCTCGGTCGCGTTGTAGCTGTTGTGCACGACGTCCCCGAACCGGTCCATGAACGCCAGCACCGACTGCGGACGCATCCGTGAGCCGCTCGCCGACACGAACCGGAGACTGCCCAGGGAGTACCGGTCGAGGACTGCCGCGGGCAGGTCCATGATCCGCTCGAGCATCACCGGCACCACGCTCAGCGCCGTCGCCCGGTGCTCGTCGACGAGCGCCAGGGTCGCCTCGGGGTCGAACCTGCGGCGGGTGACCACGGTGCACGTCATCGTGGCCGCAATGACCAGCTGCCCGAAGCCCCACGCGTGGAACATCGGAGCGGCGACGACGGCGGTCTCGCCGCCGCGCCACGGGATCATCTCGAGCATCCCGGCGAGCTCGTCGGCTCCCCCGCCGCTGCGCCGCGCGCCCTTCGGGGTGCCTGTCGTGCCGGAGGTCAGGAGCACGACGCGGCCGCGGGTCGCGGGCTTCGGCGGCACCTGCCCGGCGCTGCTCGCGATCAGGCCCTCGATGCTCAGGACCCCCGTGGGAACTGGTGACTCGGTCCATCCGAGGACCTCGACCAGGCCGTCGATCCGTGACCGCGCGTCCGCCACGACGTCGGTGAATTCCTCGTCGTAGAGGATCACCCGGGCACCCTCGCGCTCCAGCACGTCGGCCAGCTGCGGACCGGAGAAGCCGGTGTTGAGCAGCAGCGCGCTGCCGCCGAGGCGGGAGTTGGCGAGCAGCGCGTCGACGAACCCGCGGTGGTTGCGACACAGGATCGCCACCACCTCGACCGGCCCGCCGGTGAGCTCGAGCAGGCCCGCGGCGAGCGCTGCGGAGCGGTCCTGGAGGTCCTGCCAGCTCAGCGTGCCACGCTCGTCGATCAGCGCAGGGCCCTTCGGCCGTCGTACGGCGGCGAGGGCGAAGCTCGTGGTCGCGTTGGTGCCCTGCTCACGGAGGACCCGGATCAGCCGCACGTACTTCGCCGGGCTCATCGGCACCAGCATCCGGCTGCCGACGAGCATGCGGAAGATCCACAGCTGGGTGCGCAGACGCTGCAGCATGCTGGTCACCGGGGTCATCCCAGCACCGGGAAGCGCCGCTTGGCCGCCATCGCGACGAGCGCCTCCTGCATCCGCTCGCGCACGACGCGGTCCACCTCGACCAGGTCGGGGTCGGGACCGAACTCGTCCTCGATGTCGATCGGGTCGAGCACGCGGGTCGTGATCTTGGTGGGCAGCGGGAAGTTGAGCGGCGCCGGGACCAGGCCGAACGGGAAGCCGACACCGATCGGGAACAGGTCGGTCCGCATGATCTTGCGCAGCGGCGAGTGGCGCCCGATCCACTCCCCGCGCGTGAGGAAGAACTGGGTCTCCTGGCCGCCGATCGAGACGACCGGCACGACCGGGACGCCGGCCTTGAGCGCGGTGCGGAGGTAGCCCGTCCGTCCGTTGAAGTCGACGACGTTGGCCTGGAGGGTCGGGCGGAAGGTGTCGTAGTCGCCACCGGGGAACACGATGGTCACCCCACCGGAGGTGAGGATCTCGTGGGCGGTCTCGCGCGTGGCCTTGACGAAGCCGAACTTGCGCATGACCGGGCCGGCGACACCGGTGAAGAGCATGTCGTGGGCCAGGCAGTACAGCGGCCGGTCGGCGCCGAACGCGTCCGCGAAGGCCACCGCGATGATCGGGACGTCCATCGGCATCAGTCCGCCGGAGTGGTTGCCGACGATGAGCGCACCGCCGTCGGGGACCTTCTCCATGCCGCGCACGCTCGAGCGGAAGTAGGCCTTCATGGCCAGCTTGAGCGCGGGCAGCACCGTGGCGATGTACGCCGGATCGCGACCCTCCAGGGCGCTGTGCGCGCTCACGACGCCGGCTTCCACTGGGCCAGCTCCTGACGGAGCCGGTCGACGACCGTGGCGAGCACCAACGGGTTGGCGACCATGCCCACGTGGCTGCTCAGGACCTCGATGTTCTCGGCGATCGGATCGGTGGAGGGATCCACCGTGCAGCCCTGCCACGGGACGATGCCGTCGGTCTTCGACCACACGGCAGTGAGCGGGACCGGCACGGGTCCGCGGAGCAGGTCGATGATCTCCCGCGCGTTCGGGACGATGCCGTTCTTCTCCTTCGACTTCTCGAACATGCCCGTGGCGCGGGTGCGCTCCCCCTCGGCCCGCCACGGCGAGCCCAGGCAGACGACCTGGCGCACCTGGTCGGGGTGCTCGTGGGCGAGCCAGCGAGCGAGCAGGCCGCCGAAGCTCCAGCCCACGACGCTGACCGGCTCGTCGTAGCGGGCGGCGATGTCCGCGAACCGCTTCGGCAGGCCGGTGACGATCTTGTCGGTCAGTCCGTGGTTGGTGCCCAGGCCCCAGCCATGGACGTTCCAGCCCCGCTGCGAGAGGTGGGCGCGCAGGCGGCCGGTGAGCTTGTCGTGCGCGGAGAACCCCGGCAGCACCAGCACCGGCCTGCCCTGCCCGAGGTCGCGGTCCGGCAGCGCACCGGCGGCGAGGTCGATCAGCCGCGAGGAGCCGTACTCGACCGTCCAGCGCGGCAGCTCGAGCAGCATGAGCGCGCGGTGCGGCGCGCCGTTCGCGCCGGCTGCCGACGCAGCCCCGTCGCCCTGGTCACCTTCGAAGTCGTACACGCCGCCGAACCCCCAAATATAGAACACGTTCTACTTTGGACGAGTATGGCGTCCCACCGAGCCCCGCGGCAAGACCGAGCGACACAGATCACCCGCGACTCACCCGTGGCGACCCAGGGTCGGTGGTCGGGTCAGCGGCAGGGCCAGGACGTCGAGGACATGGTCCGCCGCGCACCCGACCTGGTGCGCACGACCGCCTTGACCACGCCGGCAGACGCCGGAGCGATCCGCCTCAGCACGATCGACGAGCGGATCAACGCTCGTCCGCGCAGGACCACGCGGCGCTCCCCGTTGACGTAGAAGGTGATCGACCGGGTGCGCGTCCGGGCGGCACGGCTGAACGCGACCCGCACCTCGTTGGAGGTGCAGTTGCGGTGACCCGCCGCGACGAATCCAGTACCACTCCCGGTCAGGGACCGGCGGGTACCGACCGGGACCAGCGCGGCGGTGCCGGACATGGTCGCCCGCGAGGAGACCGTGGCCGTCCCGCTCGCGAGCAGGCGCGACTTCGACGTGAGGAACGAGTGGATGTTGTAGCTGCCCGGTGGCACGAGCCGGACGACCGCGCCTCCCTTCGGGATCACGACGTAGAGCGGGGTGGTGGTGCCCGACACCTCGACGCCCGCCTCGGAGTAGCCCACCGCGGACCCGCTGGAGCGCACGACGAGCCACGACTTCTTCGTCGCGGTGACATCCATCTCGACACCGCCGAGAGCGTTGGTCATCACCGTGCACGGACGTGGCGACGTACCGGGAGTCACCGAGGCCGCCACCGTGGCGGTCAGGTAGGACTTGCGCAGGCCATGGGACGTACTGACCACGCGACCGCTGACCGAACCCGTGCCGCGGAGGGTCGCACCGCTGCTCGTTCCACGGCGGTCCATCACGGCCGTGTGGGTCTTGCCGTCGAGAGGCACGAACATGTTCGCCGGAACCGGGCCGGTCAACGGGATGTGCTGGTTGTCGCACCCGGCGCCGTCCTGCAACAGGGCGACGGTGTAGGCGTACGTCGACTGCGTCTCGCCCGCGGCACGTTCCGCGCCGTCCGCTCCCGCCGGATGCAGGCCGAGACCCAACCCCAGGACCCCCACCACGCCAGCGCTTGCCCAACGACGAACTGCCATCTTGCCCACTCCCGAGATTGCTGGTCCGCCGCTGCCGACCGTCACGATTTGCGCCTGAAAGTACCACCGCGACGCGGACGCCTGACCAGGCGGCGCACGCCCGAGCGGACCCGGACCACCGGCCCGAGGTCCAGCAGCCGATGCCCGAACCGCCCGAGCCGCGCGCGAACCCGTCCGAGCCCGGCTCGCCACGGCACCGAGGCCAGCGAGAAGCGGGCGGCGATCCGGCGCCACCAGGGAGTCGACTTCCGGATCCGCTTGAGCGCGGAGTCCACGTCCGACCAGTAGGCGCGGGCCTCCTCGATGCTCGGCTCGTCCTCGCCGTAGACGTGGCGGTCCGCGGTGTGGGCGAGCGTCACCACGGGGACGGCGTCGTAGCGGACGGCCGCGGCGTAGGCGCTCTCGCGACGGGTGGATCCCGGTGTCGGGCGGACACCGAGGTCACGCATCCGGTCGGCGAGCTCGCGCCAGGCGCCCGTCAACCGCAGCGTCGCGTCACCCGACCGCCTGCGCCGGCGGCGACGGAGGAACTTGAAGAGCAGCACGCCCCACAGCGGCGACAGGAGCAGCGCGACCTTGCCGACGTCGAAGAGGACGGCGAGGACCGTGCCGAGCACCTCGAGGATGTTGACCCCGTCGCGCTTGCCGTCACCCTGCTGGAGGTTGTCGCTCGCCTCCTTCGGCTCACCGGGCACGCGCGGCGGCTGGAGCACCTGCGGCTGCGGCTCCTCGTTGGGATCGTCGTTGGGACGCCGCAGCCTCTTGTTCTCCTGCGGCGTGGGTTCGAACGGCACCCAGCCGGCGCCCTCGAGCTTGACCTCGGCCCAGGCCGTCATGTGCTCGCCACGGACCGCACCGCCGCCCGGCGGCACCTTGAACCCGATGACGACGCGGATCGGCAGGCCCATCTCCTGGCCGATCAGGGCCATGGCGGCGGCGTACTGCTCGGCATTGCCTGCGGGGGTCGGTGTCTTGGCCAGGACGGCCAGCCGGCTGGCGCCGTGACCTGCCGGGACGTAGTCCTCGACCCCGTCGGAGTAGAACCCGTGCTCACGGAAGGCGTCACGCAGGAACTGGGCGATCGGCCCGGCCTTGCCGCCGCTGAAGCCCGCATCGGCCTGCCAGCGCTGGACCCGGTCCCTCAGCTCCTCGGGCACGATCGCCGGCTGCGGCAGCGTCACCGAGTCGTCGGCGTCCAGGAGCGTGATCTCCTCCTCGACCACCTGGCGGGGCACGACGGCCTCGACCTGGAACGCGGTCCCCCGCTCGACTCCGCCGATCTGCGCGACCGTCTCGGTCTGGCGGTTGATGACCAGCTCGCTCGCCGCGTCGCCGTCGGTGCGGCCGTCCTTCACCGGCGTCATGGACAGCGTCCTTCCGACGCTGGGCACCCACACGCCGGTGTAGTCGCCGATGGTGATGGTGCCGCGCGTCGTCGCCTCGAGGTTGGCGTCCGGATCGTTGCGCAGCCGCCGGAAGGTGCCGGAGTCGTGGGCCGACCCCGGGCCACCGGAGACGTTCCACACGATGCCGTCGTAGGTGTCCATGACGGCGAGCCGCACCAGGGTGCCGCTCTCCAGGCCGTCGACGGTGAACAGGGTGGCGGTCTTGCCCGGCCCCTTCTTGTAGGCGCGGAACTTCGACAACGGGCTCGGGTAGTCGCGCGGGTCGAACGGGGTGTCCACGTGGTCGCGCAGCACCACCCGGTTGCCGCCGGGGTCGGACACCACCGCGAGGCCCGCGGCGACGCCGCCCGCGAGACCGACGACGACCAGCGTCGACACGATCCGTCGTCCCCACCGGGCACGCACGTTGCGCAGCGAGCGCCAACGCAGCCAGACCACACCCAACGCCGCCACGGCCAGGCCGCGGGTCATCACCGCCTCGGCCTCGATGTCTCCGAAGGCCGAGGACAGCAGCAGGACGAGCACCAGCACCAGGCCTGCGAGACCCGGCCACCGCGACCGCCACAGGAGCACGGCGGCGACCAGTCCGCCGACGAGTCCGGTCACGAGCGGCACGATCAGGACCACGCCGTTCTCACCGAGGGGCGCCGGAAGCGTCAGGGACTCGCGCCAGGTGTGCGCCAGGCCGATGACCAGGTCGCGCAGCGAGTCGGCTGTGGGGAGCACCCCGTTGGTGGCCCGGGTCGGCAGGGCGACGCCGGAGCCGACGGCGAGGTAGGCGGCCACCGCAGCGATGGCGGTCACCCACGGACCCCAGCGCCAGCGGGCACCGAGCCAGGCGATCGCGACACCGAGGACCAGCCCGATCACGACGGCGGCCAGCCAGCGGGTTCC
Organism: Nocardioides sp. Root682; assembly: GCF_001427795.1. Lineage (GTDB taxonomy): Bacteria > Actinomycetota > Actinomycetes > Propionibacteriales > Nocardioidaceae > Nocardioides. Next base: position 530,850 of record NZ_LMHJ01000001.1, read on the forward strand.
GAGGTAGACCTCGCCGAGGGGCCACGCGCACAGCGTTGCGAGACCGACGACCAGCAGTGCGTCGACGACCGCGAGCCGCCACGACGGCATCGCTCCGCGCCTGCGGCCCTCGGCCACCAGCAGCATCGGACCACTGCTGCTCAAGGCATCGCTCTCGCGCACGCGCGGTCCGGCCGCGTGCGACGGAGGCGGCGGAGGCGGCGGCGGCGGCGCCGTGGGGAGGTTCGTCATGCCGACACCCGTCGTACGGCGACGCCGAGCTCCTCGAGACGCCCGACCGTTGCCACGGCGAGGTCGCCGAGCCACCGCACCGACGGTTCCTGCCCGACCAGGCACCGCATCGCGATCACGCGGGTGTCGACGGGCAGGTACTGGCGGGCGCGCCGCAGGTCGGTGATGCTCACACCGGAGCCGATGCACAGCACCATCACGCTGGCCGCGAGGCCGTCGCCGCTGAGGCGTCGGGTGACGTCGACCAGTCGAGCGGCCTTCCAGTCGTAGGCCAGGCCGGACAGGCCGTCGAGGAACCGCTGTGCCCCACCCGAGGGCAGCGTCCCGTGGGACGACATGGCGCTGAGCTGCTGACCGTCGGAGAGGGCCTGCGTCCCCAACGACCCCGCGACCGAGATGGCCATCTCGAACTCGTCGTCGCTGGCGTAGTCCTCCAGCCGGGAGCTCACCATCGTCAACAGGTGCGAGCGCCGGGTCTCCTCGAACTGGCGGACCATGAGGGTGCCGGTCTTGGCGCTCGACTTCCAGTGGATGTGCCGCCGGTCGTCGCCGGGCACGTAGCCGCGCAGCGCGTGGAAGGACACGTCGTTGTCGGAGATCTTCGGAACGGTGCGGCCCTCGAGGTCGCGCACCAGGCCGGCAGCGGACCCGTCGACCCGCAGCGTCTTCGGGTGGACGTAGAGGGTGTCCATCCGGTTGAGGTGCCGCTCCCGGCGCATCAGCCCGAGCGGATCGGAGCGCACCGCCACGACCGGACCCACGTCGAGCACGGCCCGGTGGGCGGTCGGGATGGCGAAGAGCTCCTCGTGCATCGCACCCGGCGCCAGCGCGGGGAGCTCGAACGCCGCTCGACCGGCGCCGACCGGGAACTCTACGACGAGCGAACGCGATCGTCGTTGCGTCGGATTGGTCAACGAGAGGTAGCCGTTGGCCCGCTCCCCCACGATCACCCGTTCCCGCGCGAGGTCCAGGCGCGCCACCAGCGGCTGACGGCCCACCACGAAGAAGATCGCCAGGAGGAGCACCGAGATCAGGAAGATCCCGCCGATGACCAGCTCGCGCCAGCGCAGCAGCGGCCCGGCCACGACCAGCGCGATCGCCAGCAGGCCCACGATCCAGCCGGCGGCGGTGACGGTCTCGGTGACCGGTCTGACGACCTCACGCACCTTCTCGGTGCGCTCGACCACGCCGTCACGCAGCGCGCCCCCCAGCGCCTGGCGGCGTCGGGAGAGATCGGAGAGCGTACGGCGCAGGCCGGCCGCCCACGAGCGGGGACTCATCGCCTCATCGACCAGCCGGCTCCAGCGGAACCGACACGCGCTCGAGGACACGACGTACGACGTCCTCGGACGTCGTACCCCGGAAGTCCTCCTCGGGGTCGAGGACCATGCGGTGCGCGAGCACGGGGACGGCCAGGGTCTTCACGTCGTCGGGGACGACGTAGTTGCGGCCGTACGACGCGGCCCAGGCGCGGGAGGCGCGCATCAGGGCGAGGCCGGCGCGGACGCTGGTGCCGAGGACGACCTCGGGTGCCTCGCGGGTGGCCTCGGTGATGCTGGAGATGTACTCGATGATGGCGGGCTCGACGTGGACCTGCTGGGCCAGGCGGATCATGGCCAGCACGTTGTCGCCGGTGATGATCGGGCTGACCACCGCGGCCGCCTTGCCCTTGGGTGCGTTCACGAGGATCCGGACGGTGTTCTCGTGGTCCGGGTAACCGAGCGAGGTCTTGATCAGGAACCGGTCCAGCTGTGCCTCGGGCAGGCGATAGGTGCCGGCCTGCTCGATCGGGTTCTGGGTCGCGATCACGATGAACGGCTGCCCGACCGCGTGGGTGATGCCGTCGACGGTGACCTGGTTCTCCTCCATGACCTCCAGCAGCGCCGACTGGGTCTTGGGCGACGCACGGTTGATCTCGTCGGCGAGGACGACGTTGGAGAAGATCGGTCCCTTGTGGAACTCGAACTCCTGGGTCCGCTGGTCGAAGATCGTCACACCGGTCACGTCGCTCGGCAGCAGGTCGGGAGTGAACTGGATCCGGTGGTGGTCACCGCGGATCGTCTGCGCGATCGCTCGCGCCAACGACGTCTTGCCCGTCCCCGGGTAGTCCTCCAGGAGCAGGTGTCCCTCGGCGAGGAGGGCGACGAACGCGAGCCGGACGATCTCGGGCTTGCCCAGGATCGCCTGCTCGACGTTGGCGACGAGCTGGGCGAAGGTCTGCGAGAACCACTCGGTCTGTTCGGTGGTGAGGGACATGAGGGCCTTTCGGGCTAGCGCGTGTCGGTGTCGGAGCGGCCATTGGTGTCGACCTTGGCGGAGCCGGAGCCGGAGACCCGGCAGCCGGACCCGCCGGCAATGAAGTTGTTCGGGAACTCCCTGGTGACGCTCTGGGAGAAGTCGCACTTGTCGGGGTCGACGACCGTCAGGCCGTCGAACAGGGAGGTGGAGACGGCGCGCGACTCGTTCACGTAGCCCTCGCCCGACAGCCGGATCACGCAGTTCCCGGTGAGGATGTTGCAGCTCTCGATCGAGATGGTGACCCAGCGGTCCTTGGACGTACCCGTGAGCGGGATGTCGTCGCTGTACTTCCGGTCGTCCGTGGCTGCGGACACCGTCCGGACCCGGATGGTCCTCGTCGTACCGCCTTCGGGCACCGCGGCCGTGAAGTGGTCGCCCGACCTCGCGTCGACCCACGCCCCGCCGTCCAGGCTGTACTGGACGCCGGTCACCGCCATGGTGCCGTTCGCGGCGCCGGCCGTCAGCCTGAGGTCGACCTCGTAGTAGTCGTCACTCGTGCCGGAGGTGTTCACGGGAGCCGCGGGCTTGCCCCAGGTGTCGATGTTGCCGAGGTTGTCGCTCTGGCCCTCGACCGCCCGGTCGCCGTTGAAGGTGACGGCCCACACCGTGATGGAGTGCTGCCCGTTGTCCGGGAACTTGATGGCCGTGCCGCCTGACGGCGCCGACCCGACGGTGGTGGTCCAGCCGCTGCTGCTCTGCACGACGTAGTGGTGGATGGGCAGGCCGCCGTCGTCAGCCGGGGCGTCCCACGCGATCGTCGCGGTGTAGTCCGCCGGGGACGTACCGACCTCCCGCAGGTTGCGGACCGGACCTGACTTGGTCCATGGCCGGCCCGACACCGTCGGACTCTGGTCGCTGGTGCCCGCGTCGTTGGTCGCCGCGACCGACAGCGTGACGGTCTCGCCCTTGCGGATGCCGTCGTTGGAGTCGAACGTCTTCGACGCCGCGGAGCCATCGACGACATAGGTGTCGCGGCTGCAGCCGGAGCACTTGATCGTGTAGCTCGAGACCGGGTTGCCGTTGCTCTGCGCCACCGACCACTTCGACCAGTCGATCCGCACCCAGGGCTGCTGGGTGAAGGCGTCGGCCTCGCTGGCGACCAGCTGGGGTGCGGCGCCCGAGCGAAGGGGGACCCCGAACGGCTGGACGGCCTTCGAGGCACCGGAGAACTCCCGGCGCGGCTCGACCGAGTTGACCGCCCGGATCTCGAAGGCGTACGACGTGCCGTTGGTCAGCCCGGGGATCGTGTACGACGTCGCGCCGCCCGGGGCCTGCCAGGTGTTGCCGCTGCCGGCTTCCTTGATCTCGTAGACCGTGATGGGCGAACCCTCGTTGTTCGGTGTGGTCCACCGCAGCGTGAGCTGCCGGTCCATCCGGGTGCCGGTGGGCTTCGACTCGATGACGATGGTCGGCGGAGCCATCAGGTCCGGCGCCTTGTTGGGGGTGATCTCCTCCGACTCCGGGCTCGGATCACCCCAGCCGACGGAGTTCTTGGCCCGGACGGTGAACGTGTAGGAGTCACCTGGGGTCAGGTCGTCCAGGCGGCACGTGGTCGCGGGGCAGGTGCGCTTGTAGCCGCCCGAGCCGACGACCTCGTACTCCTCGATGGCCGCACCGTTGGCCTCGGGCTCACGCCAGGACAGGACAGCGGACGACGCCTCGACCGAGGAGAGGACGGGTCGCTGGGGCGCCTCCGGGACAGCGAGCACAACGACGTTGATCCGCGCGGCGACGTCACGGGTCCGGTCGTCGGACGCGTCGGAGACGGTGACCTTGATCGTCGACCGACCGGAAGCGGTCGGGGTGAAGGAGACGGCCGAGCCGTCGACCTTCAGCCCGGACAGGCGCCCGTCGCCCTCGATGCGCGGGTTGCTGACCTCGATCGGTTCACCGGGGAACGGGTTCACCGCGTAGTTGGCGATGTCGACGGCCATCGACTCGCCCTTGTTCGCGGTGATGTTGATGGGCGGGATCCTCAGCAAGGGCTGGTTGCTGCCCACGACGCGCACGGTCACCACCGCCTCGTCGGTCCCCCCTTCCTCTCCGTCGTCGGCCACGACGTTGACCTTCAGCACGTCGCCGTCGTCGGCGCTGGCCTTGATCGACAAGATGCTGCCGCCGGGCTCGATGTCGGCCGACAGGCCGGCATCTGCGGACGCCACCGAGTAGGTCATCGCGTCGAGGTCGCCCTCGTTCGCATCCCTGGTCAGACCGGACAGGTCGATTTCGGCAGGCTCGCCGTCGGCCGTGACGTCGACCGCCGCGTCCCGCATCGTCGGCGCGACGTTGCCTGCGGGCTTGACGTCGATCGGGATCGTCAGCAGCGAGCTGAGCGCAGCATCCTCCGCCGCGGTCTTGCCGTCGCTGACCCCGACGGTCACCGACGCGGGACCGACGTGGTCCCTGCTCGGGGTGAAGGACAGCGACGTGGGCGCGTCCTTCACCGGGGAGGCGGCGCCGTTCACGGCGGTCGGCAGGGTGCCGGTCTCGATCCGCGGTTCGCGTCCTGCGCGGGTGATCACGAGGTCCTTGAGGTCGAACTCGACGGTCTCCCCCGAGACCACCTCGACCGGGATCCGCTTCTTGTCGGTGGTCAGCTGGGGCGGCACGTTGTCGGTGCCGGTGACGTAGATGACGCCGAAGGTGCCGGTGGACTCGTCGTCGGCGTCGTCGAGCCGGTAGAGCACCACCTGGTCCTCGGCCTTGAGGGTCACCTGCACCGTCGAGTCGTCGTCGGTGACCTCGCACGCGCCCTTGCTGCCGGCGTCGCACTCGCTGACCCGCAGGTCGGCCTTGGCGCCATCGAAGTCGAGGTCGTTGTCGAGCACCTCGACGTCGACGGTGTCGCCGGGGTCGCGGCCGATGATGTCGCCGAGCTCGGCGACGTCATCACGGGCGATGGGCGCGTAGAAGGGCGCGTCGTGGCTGGTCAGGACCTTGAGCACCGCATCGTCGCGGGCGCCGGCCGCGTCCTCGATGCTGTAGCCGATGTTGATCGGCAGCGAACCCGTGTCGGGCGCATCGCCGACCGGCACCTCGACGAAACCGTTGTCGTGCTCGGCGCGGACCATGTCGTTGAGCTCGTCGATGCGCAGCGGGTCGTCGTCGGGATCGACGTCGTTGGTGAGCACGTTGTAGGAGATCGTCCGGTTGGGCTGGACCAGGACGTTGTCGTCGAGGGCGACCGGCGGCTGGTTCTCCGCTTCCTCGGGCACCACTCCGACGCGCACCTCGGCGACGCCGGTCGCGCCGTACTTGTCCTGCACCCGGATCTGGAAGAAGTCGGTGCCGGTCTTGCCCTCGAAGGCTTCGTAGCGGATCCAGTCCACGCCGGTGTCGAGGATCCGGCCGTTCTTCGGAGCGGTGAGGACGCTGCGGAAGGCGACCGCGTCACCGTCCGGGTCTGCCCCGACCAGGTCGATCGAGATCACCTTGGGTCGACCGCTGATGACCCGGTCGATGATGGGCTGCGGCAACGGTGGGTGGTTGTTCTTCGCGGAGTCGGCGACGACGTAGATGCTCACCTCGGCGCTCGCCTTGAGCCCGTCGTTGTCGCGGACGCCGTACAGGACGGAGTAGCTGCCCGGCTTCTCGGGCGCGCGCAACCGCAAGGTGTCCCCGGACACCCAGACGTCGAGGTCCTCGTCGTTGCGGAGGTCGTCCTGGAACAGGCGTGGCTTGCCGCCGTCGGAGTCGGAGTCGTTGCCCAGGACGGGGATGGTGGTGACGGAGCCGGCGCGCACCGTCACCTGGTCCTTGTTGGCGACCGGATGGCGATTGGTCTGGCCGGTCTGGCGCTGGGCCACCACCAGGTGACCGACCGTGGAGCTCTGGCCGTCGGACACGACGTACTCGACGACGGCCTGCTGACCGACGATGTCCGTCGCGGAGCTGACGACAGCGAGCCGCTTGTCGACGACGGAGACCTTGACACCCGGGATCGACGGGCGCCCGATCCGCTTGACGACCAGGACGTCGCCGTCGGGGTCGAGGTCGTTGAGCAACAGGTCCACCTGCGCGGTCCCGCCGGGTGCGATCACGGCCTTGTCCCGGACTGCGACCGGAGGTCGGTTGTCCTTGGGCGGCGACTCGATGTCGAGACGGATGAACGACGACCTGGTGGAGGAGGAGTTGTAGGCCTCGTACTTCAGGTAGTAGCTCCGGGCCCTGGTCGAGCTGAAGGTGAAGGTGCCGGACTCGAGGTCCTTGGAGATCTCGGTGCCCTCGTCGTTGCCGATCACCTTGACGCTCTTGAGGGTGAGGTCGCGGCCCTCGGGGTTGCGGTCGTTGGTCAGCGGCTGGACCACGACCTGGGCGTTCGCCACGCCGGAGGCGAGGTCCGCGACGAGCTCGGGAGGAGCGGTGTCACCGAGCACCTGGACCGGCAGCTTCCCGGTGATGGCGTCGGGGCCGTCCTCGATGGTGTAGGTGATCTCCGAGACCTTCGCTCCTGCGCCGCTGTCGGTGAAGGTGATCGTGCCGTCGGGCCTGAACTCGACCTCCCCGCCCCGCGCCGATGCAGCGGTCAGGGAGAAGTCGTCGCCGTCGGCGTCGAAGTAGTCGGCCAGCACGAAGTAGCTCGACGTGGCGCCGCGGGCGACGTTGAGCCGCGGCTTCCGGTCCTTCATCATCTTCGGCGGGCTGTGCTCGGAGTCCTTGCGGATCGTCAGGTGGACCTCGGCGAAACGCTCCTCGTTCACGCGGCCGTCGGTGACGTAGTAGCGGAAGACCGAGGTGCCTTCGGCGTCCGAGGGTACGGCGACCTGGAGCTGGGTGCCGCCGCCGACGATCTTGACCTCGTACTCCGGTCCGCTGACGTGCAACGTCTTGGAGATGCTGATGATGTCGCCGTCGGGGTCGTGGTCGTTGAGGGCGACCACGGGAAGAACGGTCGCGCGACCGGGCCGGGCGCCGAGGTCGTCCCGCTCCGGCTCGGGCGGCCGGTTCTCCTGGTCGGGGATCTCCTCGGTCGTCTTCTTGAGCTTGGAGCGGTTCTGGTTCTCCGGGGCGACCTGCGGCCAGTTGGCGATCTTGGCCTTGCCGGGATCCTGCACCAGCCAGCTGTCGCCGGTCCTCACGTCGTTGAGGACCACGACGTCGCGGTTGACGCGGAACCGGAGCTCCGCGTTGTCCTGCATGCCCGGGATCGGCGACTCGTCGTCGAAATCGGCGTCCTCGCAGTCGCGCAGGTAGTTGTGCGCGGATGCCGGGTCGGCCCAGGCGGCGTACACGCAGCCCGTGCTGTCCAGCACGACCGGTGCCGCGGGTCGACCCGCGACGTCGCCCCGACTGACCTCGACGAGCTTGCCACCGTCGAGCGGCGTGACGTAGAGGCCCGAGTGGGTGGCGAGGTACAGCGCCTCGCTGTCGCCGGAAGGCTGCTGCAGCTCAACCGCGGTCGGGTCGGACTCCGGCACCTCCACGGGGTCGGCGCCGGGGCGGGTCAGCTCGCTGGTCGTCTGGTTGAACAGGAACGGGGTCTCGCCCACGACGCTCAGCGTGACCTTCGCCGGGTCCGCTTCCAGACCCCCCTCGCCCCCGCTGAGGTCGATGTCGTCCCCGGCGACGGCCTCGCCGTCTTCGATGACGAACGGCGTGACGCGACCGTCGCGACCGAGCACGTACGCGCGGCCGTCGGTGCCGACGGCTGCGGTGAGGGCATCGGTGATGTCGGGCTTCGTCGTCTTCTGGGAGAAGCCCGAGAACTGGCTCTTCGGCCGGACCCAGGCCTTGCCGCTGAGGTAGTCGACCACGGCGAACGTGTCTCCGCCGTACGCGACGACGGCTCCGGTGGGCAGCGACGTCGGCTCGTCGACGGCGGCGTAGGCGATGTCGACCCCCTTGACCGAACGGTCGGTGGAGACGTCGTCGACGAAGAGGTCCGTGGCGCGCTGGAAGATGTCGAACTGGGAGCTACCGGCGTCGACGCCGAGGTCGAGCTCCTTGATCTGCGGGTTGAGCCTGGCCACCAGGCCCAGGTCGTTGTTGGTGACCCACACACCGCCGTCGTTGAGCTCGACCTCCGTGAACGGCTTGCCGTCGTAGCGGTACGCGAGCACGACGAGGGTGCCGAGCACCAGGGCCAGCGCCGTCGCCGACGCGGTCCTGCGCCACCTGCGCCACTTGCGCTCCGTGGGGTGATTCATCGGGGTCCCCGCGAAGTTGTGCGCTGGAGGAGCGAAGCGGGGGAAGCGGAGAACTTCGTGGGGTGTTTCATTGGCCCACCGCGCAGACCTGCTGGGAGAGCGGCGAGGGCTGGCTCCCGTCGCGCGAGAGCGAAACCTGGAGGCAGACGGTCGCGTCCTTCGCCATGGTCAAGGTCCTGCTCGTCTCTGTCGTGAACTCGGCTGGTGCCGGCGCCACGCCGTCGCCCGTGAAGACGAGCTTGAACTCGTCGCCCTGACGGGGCTCCACCTGCTCCCAGTGGAAGGTCCAGCGAAGGCCCTTGCCCGACTTGGTCACCACCGGTGCTGCGGGTACGTCGATGACCTCCACGGGGTCGGCGGGAGCCTCACCGCGGAGCGGTCCGGTCCTGTCGTCGCCGTCGCCGGAGTCGCCGGCCACCAGCGCGTACCCCACACCGGCCACGATCGCCGCCACGACCACCCCGATCGCGATCCGCGCTGGCAGGCCCAGACGCCTAGACTCCTCACGACGAGGAGCGGTACGACGAGCGGAGCTCCCGTCCGTCTCGACCGGCGCTGCGCCGGGGATGCGGGTCACCTCGTCGATCGCGGGTTGCAGCGGCGCCGGCCGGGCACTGACGGCGGCGGGGATGATCACCGAGACCGGGCGGATCAGCGTGCGGGCGTCGTTGGGGTGCTCCTCGACCAGCGCCGAGGGTGAGGCGTCCATCACCTCGAGCCGCGTGGGCGACTGGCGCAGCTCGATCTGGACGTCCTGCAGCTGACGGCCCAGGGCCATCGCGGACACGGGGCGCTTCTGGACCTGCAGGGACATCGCACGCCGCAGCACGTCGACGAGGGAAGCCGGGACATCGGGCCGACGCAGCGGTGTCAGCTGGCCCCGCTCGATCCGCGAGATCAGGTGGGCGTTGTCGTTGGGGCCCTCGCGCCGTTCGAAGGGCGAGTGTCCGATGAGCAGCGAGTACAACGTCGCGGCCAGCGAGTAGACGTCACTGCGGACGTCGTGGCTGTCGGCCGACAGCGACTCGGGTGCCGACCACGGGATCGACAGTCCCTGGCCGGCCGCGCCGGACTCCCCCACCACCGAGGCGATGCCGAAGTCCGTCAGGAGCGGCACGCCGAACGTGCTGGTGAGGATGTTGTGCGGCTTGATGTCGCGGTGCAGGATCCCTGCGCGGTGGGCGGTCTCGACGGCACTGGCGACCTTGACCCCGATGTCGAGCACCTCGCCGACGGGCAGCGGCTGCGCGCGATAACGCTGGGCCACGTGCGGCGGCGGGCAGAACTCCATGACCAGGAACGCGCGCCCGTCGGAGCTCACGCCGGCCTGGTAGATCGGCACGATCGAGGGATGGTTGGACAGCTGGGCCATCACGTTCGCCTCGGCACGGAACAGCTCGAGCGAACCTGTGTCGCTGCCACTGCGCAGCACCTTGATCGCCACCTGCCGCGTCGGCAGGTCCTGCTGGTAGCGGAAGACGTCGGCGAAGCCACCCTCGCCGACACGGTCGATGAAGGTGAAGCCCGGGATCTGTGGCGCCTGCACGTCAGCGCCCCGGCGCCGGGACGACGGTCGCCGTCAGTCCCTTGGACAGGGTGAGGACGTCACCGACAGCCACTTCCGTTGCCACACCGGGCGGCAGCGGGATCGGCGCCCGCCCCTGACGGGTGAGCAGGGTGCCGTTCGTCGAGGTGTCGGTGACGGTGATCCGGGCGCCCTCGGCTGCGACCTCCAGGTGGGTGCTGGAGACGTAGGGGTCGTCCACGGTGACGAGGGCAGGCAGGTTCGCGCTGCCGCCGACCTGCTGGACCCGTGGACTGCGGCCGATCAGTACGCGCCGGCGCACCTGGACCACCCGACCCGTGGAGAGCTCGAGCGCCACGAGCGGACGACCGGGCTGCGTCGGCGCCATGGCGGCCGGTGCCGGCTGCCCGGCCCGGAGGGCCTGCATCTGGGCCGAGGTGATCGTGCGTCCGTCGTGCTCCGGGGAGGGGTCCGGTGGACTCGACGGCGGCGGGGGCGGGGGCGGGGTGGGTGTGACAGCAGCGGGCGCAGGCACGCGGAAGACGGTGTGCTCGTGGGCCGGCGCTGCGGGGGCAGGTGCGGGGGCGGGCGCGGGGGCCGGCTCGGACTCGGACGCCATGGCGGCGCCCGGACGCCAGGTGACCCCACCGCTGTGCACGACACCACCGACCAGCGGGAGCGCGACGCCGGTGGTCCGGACGCCGATCGGAACAACCTCGACCACTGATCCGGCGGCCAGGGGCGCGGAGGCCTCGTTCCAGGTGGCGGCGTCGGTCCCCTCGACGCGGAACCCGTCGACGCAGACCGCGAACGCTCCACGGACCAGGATCCGCACCTCGGAGTGTTCGACCCGTACGGCGGCGAAGTCGGGCAGCTCGCTCAGCGCACCTCGGGAGAGCACCTCAACGACCGTCAGCGGCTCCAGGCCACGCTCGGCGATGGCGGCGACCTCGGCCAGCCGGTCGGCCGCTGCGAGAACGACACCCTCGTCGGAGACGAGGGTGGCGAAGTCTCCGGCGACGTACGTCGTCATCGGCGCTCCCTCGCCTTCGGGCGGGTGTCCTCGTCGGGACGCTCGGGTCCGTGGGCGACGTCGACCACGACGACCGTCACGTTGTCGTGTCCGCCGGCAGCAACGGATGCGTCGATCAGCGTGCTGACGGTGCCCTCGGGCGACATCTGCTCGGAGAGGATGTGGAAGATCGCGATGTCGGAGAGCTCCGACGTGAGTCCGTCGGAGCAGAGCAGCAACCGCGATCCGGGGACGGCGGGGACGAGCGAGAAGTCCGCTTCGGAGTCGGTCAGCGCGCCGATCGCCCGGGTGACGACGTGGCGGTCGGGGTGCCCGAGCGCCTCCTCGCGGGTGATCTCACCGGCATCGATCAGCTCCTGGATCACGGAGTGGTCCTTGGAGATCTGGTCGAGCACGCCATCGGTGAAGCAGTAGGCACGGGAGTCGCCGATGTTCGCCAGCAGCCAGTAGCCGCGGCCGTCCTCCAGGACGTACGTCGCGGCGACGAGCGTCGAGCCCGGCGCCGAGGTGAACTCCGCGGCCAGCGCGCCGACGCTGCGCTGCGCTGCGCCGATCGCGGCCTCGACGTCGATGGGTTGCACGTCGCGCGCAGCCAGTGGTTCGAACGACTCCGCGACCAGTCGGCTCGCCACGTCTCCCCGTGCGTAGCCGCCCATGCCGTCGGCGACCAGGAAGACCGGCGGTGCGACCAGCGAGGAGTCCTCGTTGACGGTCCGGACCCGTCCGGGATGGCTCCCGGCGGCGTACACGAGACGGGTCGCGAAGTCGGCGGACGACCACGTGTCCGCTCCCGTGACGTTGACCCGCACCTGCTGTCCCCCCGAGACGCCCCAACCATTCCCGTCCGCCGGACGGATTCCCTTGGGCGTCAGCCTATCGCGAGCACCACGTCGTCAACTGGGGTTCAGCGGACCCAGCGGATTTCCGGCCGGGATCGACGCACAGTTGTCGGGCGCCGGGGTGCCTGCGAAGCGGGCGTTCAGCCAGCCGATGGCCTCGGGCAGCCACAGCGGAACCGTCAGGAAGTGGCTGAGCGCGTACTCCCGGTGGACGATCTTGACACCACCGGCGCAGTACTTCTTCGCGAGGGAGCGGACGTCGCCGGCCACCATCACGCCGTCGCCCCGCTGCTTGCCCAGCGTGCCCTCGAGCTCGCCGAGCGCGCCCTGCCCGATGAACATCGGGACGGTCGGGTTCGGGCGAGTGCCGAGGTTCAGCTGGTTGACCAGCTTCACGAAGACAGGGATCGTCGACGGGTCGGTGTAGGCAGGCTTGACCAGCTTCTTCCAGGTCAGGCCCGGGTACGCGCCGAGCACCTGGAGGATCGAGGCCTTCTGCATCTTGTCGTAGACGCTGACGCCGTAGGCGCTGAGGTACGGCCGCAGGTCCACGTTGAAGGACCGGGCGACACCCACGACCGCCATCGGCACGATGCCCGCCCAGACCAGGCTGCCGTCGACGTACCCCAGGTTGGTCGCGGGCCGCACCAGCACGCCGCCCTCGGCGGCGCCGACCAGTCGCCTGTTGATGTCAGGGGCGTACGTCGGCGCGAGGACCGAGGCCCAGTTGGTGCCGATGGCGCCGCCGGAGTAGCCGATCAGGCCGATCCGAGCGGTCAGTGCGACGACGCCGGTGGCCGGCACCTTGAGGGTCGCGCGCAGCGAGTCGAGGGTGACCATGCCGTACTCCGGGCCCGCGGCGAAGTCAGCCGTGGGGCCCTGGGTGTCGGACATGACGATGGCGTAGCCCTGCAGGAGGAACGGCACCATCATCGCCGTCTCGAGGTGCGCGCCCATACCGCCCGGGTTGCGGCCACCTGCGATGGATCGCGACGGCCCGTCCTCGGGGTTCAGGGAGTCGTAGAAGGACTGGTAGGACATCACCTTGGACGTGAGTCCGGTCAGCGGCTTGAACACCGAGGTCACGCCGGCAACCGCCTGGCCGCGCTGGTTGGTGGTGCGGAAGACGATCTGCACCACGTCCAGCGGCAACGGGATGCCGGCCAGGGAGTACTTCACCGTGCGCTGCTTGAGGACCGCACCGGGCGCGTGGTCGGACAGCGGCTTGGTGCCGGTGTAGGTGAAGAAGGGGTCAGGCGTCGCGGCAGCGACCACGGCCCGGTCGGCGACCGGGGCGGCCTCGGCCACCTGGCCGGCCGGGACCAGCGTCGCGAGCAGCGCGACGAGGGCCACCAGCACCCACCCGCGCCGTCCGTTGCGTGACGTCTGCTGCATGTCGAGCCTCCCCGTCCCACGTGACGGTCGTCACGCACCCGTCGACCATGGTTAGTGACAGTGGTGTCACTTGTCAATGGGTGGCGGCGGACAGGCGCGACCGCCCGCTGCCGGGTCGACCGTCACGCCTTAGGGTGGTGCGCATGGAAAAGCCCGAGATCGACTTCGTCGACCCCACCCCGCCCACCGACCTCGTCATCACCGACCTCACCGTCGGCGACGGCGCCGAGGCCACCTCCGGCAGCACCGTGTCGGTCCACTACGTCGGCGTCGCCCTGTCCACGGGCGAGGAGTTCGACGCGTCGTACAACCGCGGCACCCCGCTGCAGTTCCGCCTCGGCATCGGCCAGGTCATCTCCGGCTGGGACACCGGCGTGCAGGGCATGAAGGTCGGCGGCCGTCGCCAGCTCGTCATCCCGCCCCACCTGGGCTACGGCGACCGTGGCGCCGGCGGCGCCATCAAGGGCGGCGAGACCCTGATCTTCGTGGTCGACCTGCTCGAGGTTCGCTGAACTACGCCGGCAGCGTGGCGCATGGCGGCGAAGCCGCACCGGGTGCGCCCGCGGGCCCGAAGGGCCCGTGCGGCGTCGCTCGGTCTGCGACACGCTCGGCCAGTTCTACCAGGGCAGGTTGTCCGGCGTCTCGCCCTGGGCGACCCGGGCGGCCTGCCCTGCGAGCTCCACGACGTCCCCCGGGACCAGCTGCCGTCCGCGGCGGGTCTCGACCTCACCGTTCACCATGACGAGGCCGTCGGCGATCGGCGGCTTGGCCTCGGCGCCCGACTCGACGAGGTTCGCGAGCTTGAGGAACTGACCGAGCCGGATCGAGTCGTCGCGAATGCCGACGTCCTGGGGAGTTGCCACCCGGCCAGACTAGGCCGCGGTCGCACCGGTCAGTGAATGCCGACGGACACCGCGTGGATGAGGACGCCGACGAGTCCACCCACGATCGTGCCGTTGATCCTGATGAACTGCAGGTCGCGCCCGACGTGGAGCTCGATGCGTCGGGCCGCTTCCTTGCCGTCCCAGCGCTCGATGGTGTGGGTGATGACCGCGGTCAGCTCGGCGCCGTACCGCTCCACTGCGAACACCGCACCGTCGGCGGCCATCTTGTCGAGCCGCTCGCGCAGCGCGGCGTCGGTCCGCAGACGCGACGAGGCGCCTTCGACCTCGACCAGCAGCCGGCGTCGTACGGCGCCCGCGGGGTCGTCGAGGGAGGTCAGCAGCGCCTTGCGCAGGGCCTTCCACAGCGAGATCGCGGACTTGATCACGGCGGGGTGATCGAGCACCCGGTCCTTGAGCCGCTCCGCGCGCAGCTGGGTGTCGGGGTTGTCCAGCAGGTCCTGGGACAACCGGACGAGCATCGAGTCGAGCGCCTTGCGGGCCCGGTGGTGCGGGTTGACCTGGATCTCCTCGACCCAGCGCACCAGGTACCGGTGGGCACGTTCGACGACGACCTCATTGAGCCGTTCGGGCGCCCAGGCCGGTGCCCGCTCCCCGATCACCGCGTAGACGGTTTCGGGGTTGGCGACCAGCCAGCCGTGGATCTCGTCGATCATCAGGTCGACGAGGCCGTGGTGCAGGTCGTCGGCAAGTGCCTCGGAGAGCAGTCCGCCGAGCAACGGCGCGATCGGCTCCTCGTGGAAGCGCGGGACCAGTGCCTCGGTCACCAGCGCCTCGATGTGTTCGTCGCGCACCTTGCCGAGCGCGATGGCCGCGAGCTCCGAGCCTTCCTTCACGACACGCTCCGCGTTGGCGGGCACCGCCAGCCAGTCCCCCACCCGCCGCGCGACCCCGATGCCGAGCACCCGCTCGCGGATGATCTCCTCCTGGAGGAAGTTGTCGCCGACGAACTCCTCGAGGCCCTTGCCGAGGTCGTTCTTGCGTTTCGGGATGAGCGCGGTGTGCGGGATGGGCAGGCCGAGCGGGTGCTTGAAGAGCGCCGTCACGGCGAACCAGTCCGCGATCGCGCCGACCATCGAGGCCTCCGCGCCGGCGTTGACGAAGCCCCAGAAGCCGTCGCGGCGCAGCGTCACGACGTACACGGCGGCGGCGAACAGCAGCAGGGAGACCGCCACCGTACGCATCCGGCGCAGCGCGCTGCGGCGGATCTCGTCGGAGGACGGGTCGGTGGAGATCAACGGGCCGGACACGCGCCCATCCTTGCGTACCCGCCCCACGGAACCGGGTCACGACCTGCGGGAACCAGAAGGGGCGGCCCCGGCTCGAAAGCCGGAACCGCCCCTGCATGTCACGGAACCCCCCAGTCACCGCAACACCCGAACAACGATCCGCGGCCCGGGAGGTTCCGGTTTTAACCGTGATCTCCTGTCACAGGAAACCTGACCGTGCCTCACGTTTCTCCAGGCGGTCTTCAGGCGGTACGTCGGCGCGGGACCAGCGCCGCGAGGAACACTCCGAGGAAGGCGGCAACCGCGCCGACGATGAAGCAGATGCGGAACGCCTCCGCGCTCGGCAGCGCGTGTCCGCCGAGGTCGACGGTCGTGGCAGTGAGGATCGCGACCATCACAGCAGCTGAGACGCTCGTGCCGATCGACCGCATCAGGCCGTTGATGCCGACGGCCGAACCGGCCTCCGCCAGCGGGACGCTCTCGAGGATCAGGGTCGGCATCGCGGCGTACCCGATGCCGACGCCGGCGGACGTGATGCCGTTGGCCACCATCAGCTGCCACGGGGCGTCGGTGAGGAACACGGCGAAGAGGTAGCCGAGCCCCAACACGGTGCCACCGATCATCAGGGTGATCCGGGCGCCGAGGAGGCCGATCAGGCGACCCGAGACGGGCGAGAACGCCATCATCACCAGACCGCCCGGAGCCAGCCACAGCCCCGTCGCGAGCAGGGTCTGCCCGAGCCCGTAGCCGGTCTCGACCGGCGTCAGCAGCAACCGCGGAACGACGATGGCCTGGGCCATCATGCCGAAGCCGATCGCAACGGCGGCGACGTTCGTGAGCAGGACCGGGCGCCGCGCGCTGACCCGGAGGTCGCACAGCGGGTCACTGACCCGCAGCTCGTAGCTGCCCCAGGCGAGGAGCACCACCACGCCGGCGATCGCGAGCCCGATCGTCCGGCCGTGCGCCCAGCCCCACTCGTTGCCTTTGGACACCGCGACGAGCAGCGCCACGAGTCCGACCGCGAGTCCGATGGCGCCGACCGCGTCGAACCGACCGGGCACTGCGTCGCGGACGTGCGGGACGAGGACCACGACGGCGAGGGCGACCACGGCGGCCAGGACGGTCGACACCCAGAACAGGGCGTGCCAGCTGAAGTCCTGGACGATCCACGCGGACAGCGGAAGCCCGATCGCTCCACCCACACCCAGGGTGGCGCTCATCGCGGCGATGCCGGTCGCGGTCAGTCGCGGCGGGGTGACCTCGCGCATCAGCGCGATGCCGACCGGGATGAAGCCCATGGCCAGGCCCTGCAGCAGGCGGCCGGCCAGCATCGGCACCAAGGTGCTGCTCAGCGCGCAGACCAGGGAGCCGAGGACGAGGAGTCCGGCGCTGATCGCGAGGACACGTTGCTTGCCGAACAGGTCGCCAAGCCGACCGGCGATCGGCATCGCGATGGCGCCTGCGACCAGCGTCACGGTCACGACCCACGATGCGTTGGCCTCGGTGGTTCCGAGCAGCTGTCCCAGCTCGCCCTGGATCGGGATCACCATGGTCTGGGTGAGTGCCGCGACGAGCCCGCCGAAGCAGAGCACCACGACGGTGAGCAGTGGCGCGCCCGGGAGCTCGGCCGGTACGCCGATGGTCGCGGCCGGGCGTGAGGAGGTCGTGGTCACCCGCAGAGTCAACGGCGTTGACCCTTGAGTGTCAACAGCGTTGACCCGAACCGGCGATGCCCTACGGTTGCGGTGTGACCAAGACCTCTGCCGAGCGGGCCCAGCCCACCGCCGAGGACCGGCTCCGCCCGGCAGGTCGAGCCACGCGCTCAGCGATCGAGGCCGCCGCTCGAACGCTCTTCGCCGAGCACGGGTTCGACGGTGCATCGGTCCGCGGCATCGCCGCCGAGGCCGGCGTCGACCCGGCGCTGGTGATCCGGCACTTCGGCTCGAAGGAGGCGCTCTTCCTGCGCACCCTGGACCGCTCCCTCGGCGTCGGCAAGGTGATCGACGGGCCGCTCGAGACGGTGGGCCGCCGACTGGTCGCCTACTTGATTGACACCGACAACGCCTCCATTCGCGGACGGTTCGTCGCGATCGCGCGCGGGTCCCACCTGGCACAGGTCCGCGACGAGATGGTGCGCCACACCGCCGAGGCATACATCGCTCCCCTGGCGCCCCGACTCGACGGCGAGGACCGCGAGGTGCGCGTCGCCCTCGTCGCAGCGCAGGTTGCCGGACTGCTCAACCTGCTCTTCCTCCAGGAGGACCCCGTGCTCAGCACTGCCGCCCCCGAGACGCTCGTCGCGTTGTACGGCGATGCCATCCAGCAACTGCTGACGCCATGACGGGCCTCACGACCCGCGGCACGACCAGCCGCGCGATCAGTCAGGCCCGCGCCTGGCACGCCCTGACCGCGCTCGTGGCCATCGGCGCACTCGTGCTGCAGACCGTCCTGGTGTTCCAGGGCTCCTCCGTCCTGGTCGAGGAGAACCCGCCGAGCCTGGCCACGCGGCTGATCCGGCTGGTCGCGTACTTCACCATCCAGAGCAACCTGCTCATCGCGGTCGCCACCGTCCTGCTCGCCCGCGACCCGGGGCGCGACGGCACGGCGTTCCGGTCCCTGAGGCTGGCCGGCATCGTCGGCATCACCGTCACCGGGCTCGTGCACTTCTTCCTGCTGCGGCCGCTGCTCGACCTCGAGGGTGCGAGCTTCGTCGCCGACAAGCTGCTGCACATGGTGGTGCCGGCACTGGCCGTCATCGGCTGGTTCGCCTTCGGGCCGCGGCCCCGCGTCGAGCGCCGCGCGATCGAGGTGTCGCTGGCGTGGCCGATCGGGTGGCTCGTCGTGATCCTCGTTGCCGGCGCGGCCACCGACTGGTTCCCCTACCCGTTCCTCGACTTCGACGAGAAGGGCTGGGGGTCGGTGATCGTCGTGTGCGTCGCGATCACGGCGCTGTTCGGCGCCCTGATCGCGCTCTACCGGTACGCCGACCAGCGTCTCAAGCCCTAGTCGCCGCGCTCCTCCAGCGCCGAGGTGAGCAGGGCGACCAGCGCCTCGGTCTGCAGGTCGATCGAGCCGCCCTCGACCTCCTCGCCGGCACCGTCGAGAGCCCGCGCCGCGAGGCCGGCCTTCTTGTCGATGAGCTCGGCGATCCGGGTGTCGAGGGTCTGCGTGGCGATGATCCGCCAGGCGGTGACCGGCTCGTCCTGGCCGATCCGGTGCACCCGGTCGATCGCCTGGGTCTGTTCGGCGTCGGTCCACGAGAGCTCGGCGAGCACCAGGTTGGACGCGACCTGCAAGTTGAGGCCGACACCGGCCGCGGTGAGCGAGCAGACCGCGACCTGCACCTCGGGGTCGTTCACGAACGCGTCGATCGCCTTCTGGCGCGCGGTGCTGGTCTGGTCGCCACGGATCGAGCTGTACTTGATGCCGCGCTCGGCGAACGTCTTCTCGGCCTGGTCCATCACGTCGATGTGCTTGGCGAAGAAGACGACCTTGCCGACGTTGCGGGCCAGCTGGGCGGTGTAGTCCGCGGCGAGGCCGGCCTTGGCCTGGCCGATCCGGCGCAGCATGCCGAAGACGTTCTCGCCCGTCTTGGTCGAGTTGTCCTCCCGCTCCCACGTCGCCACCCGGCGCACGAGGTCGTGGTCGATCCCGTCGACCACGGTCCCGGCCCGGCGCGTGGACAGCGCGGCGTCGTACCGCTCGGTCATGCGGCGGGCGAGCTCCTGCTCGGCCTTGCGGATCGAGCGACCTGCTTCGCCCTCGAGCTCGACCGGCATGTCCGCGATCCGGCGGGCGGGGATGTCGGAGGCGACGTCGATCTTACGGCGCCGGACGATGCCCTCGTCGATGACCGCGCGGCGGGCGGCGGGATAGAACCCGAGGTCGGCCGGGGTCAGGCCGGTCTCCTCGAGCGCCTCCATCAGGTCGCCCTGCGGGACCACGTCGTCGATCCAGCCGAGGAACTGCCAGATCGCGCGGAAGTCCTCGATGTCGTTGATCAGCGGGGTGCCGGTCAGCGCCATCAGGAGCGGGCGCGCGATCCGGGCTCGGATCTTCGCGGACAGCTCCAGCACGTTCTGCGAACGCTGCGAGGACTTGTTCTTGATGTAGTGCGCCTCGTCGACGATCATCCCGCGGAAGCCGTGAGTGGCCAGCCAGGCGGTGTGCCGGTCGAGGATCTCGTAGTTGACGATGAAGACGTCGGCGAAGCCGTCGGCGTCGTCACCGTCGCCGTGCAGGACCGTCGCGCGGCGGTTGGGGACCCACAGGTCCACCTCGCGCGCCCAGTTGGTCTTCACGACGTTGGGTACGACGGCGAGCAGCGGGAACGCGCCCGCTGCCTCTGCTGCGAGCAGGGCCTGCGCCGTCTTGCCCAGTCCGGGCTCGTCGGCGAGCAGGTAGGTGCGGTGACCCTCAGCGGCCGAGGCGATCAGCTGCGCCTGGTGCGCCATCAGCTCGCGCCCGGCGGGCGCGTGCCGACCGGTCATCGAGGTGAGCTGGTCGGCGTCCGGCAGCGGCATGCAGGCCGGGGCGTCGGGTGCGGCGCGCTCGAAGGAGCGGAACAGCGGCTCGAGCAGCTCCCAGCCGGCCAGGCGGCGCGGCCGGACGCGGGTCCGGGCGTGGTCGAAGTCAGGGGCGAGGAACGGGTTGGCGAGCTGGCGCGCCTGCACCGACAGCGGGAACGCGCGCCGCTCGGCGGCAGCACCGTCGACCACCTCGATGACCGGCTCCGGCTCCGGCTCCGGCTCGGCTCCGGCCTTGCGGAGCAGCTCGCGTCGTACGGCCTTGGCGGCCTCGGAGATCTCGGCGTTCTCGTCGAGCAGCGTGAACAGGGTGCTGTCGCGGGCCGCGGTCTGGGCGAGGATCGTGGCGATCCCGTCCAGGCGCTTGAGCTCCTCGCCGCGGCGGCTGTCGGACAGCTCGGTGTCGCCCTTGACCCGGGCGCGCTCCTCGCGGGCCAGCAGCGCGACGACCTGGAACTTCGCACGCACCTCCGGCATTGCCGAGCGACGGGCCACCGCCGCCTCGACCTCGCGCACGGCGCGGGCGAGCTGGGGAATGATCCCCTCTTCATTGCGGCGCGTGCGCGCCGCCTGGGGGTTCCGACGCTGCTGCGTCGCGCCCCGCTGGCCTCCTCGAGCCACAGGTTTCCTTCCGATGCGGACAGGTCCGCAAGGTTTCCCTCAATGGAGATGGGCGGCTCGCGCTGCTGCGGGAGTGCGCCGATCGGGTGCTCATCACCGGTGGCGCGTCAGGAGCGACGTCGCTCGGTGGTGGCACCAGATTAGCGCACGCGAGTTGGTGGGGTGAGAGTGACCACACGGTCACTCCCACCCCACCACCTCAGGCCGAGAGAGGCGTCCGCCCGCTGTACGCCGCCAGGCGGGTCAACGCGTCGGATCCGACCTGCGCAACGAGCTCGTCGCCGAAGGCCCGACCACGGGCACCGGGGACCACCTTGGCGGCCAGCCCGGCGACGTACTCGACGACGGCGTCGCTGACCGTGAGGGTCGCGCTGGTCGCCTGGGCGAAGTCCCAGGCGTGCAGGAGCAGCTCGATCGAGACGATCCCGGCGAGGACCGGCGCCGGCGCTTCACCGAACGGGCTCATCGCCATGCCCTCGAGGCCACGACGACGCCACGCCTCGATGGCGTCGGACGCGAGGGTCGAGACGGCGTCCTCGAGGGTCGCGGTCTCCTGGCGGGTCAGCTCCGCCCCGGCCATCGCACCGAGCGACACGAGGGTGTCGAGCAGGTGGTCGGCCAGCTCGTGGACGTTGAAGTCCGCGCACGGCGTGGCCTTCTCGCGGTCGGTCGGGACGACCTGACGCAGCACGCCCTGGAGGACCGCCAGGCTCGCTTCGGCCGCGACGATCTCGTCCATCCGCTCGGGCGCGAACGCCCACTCGTCGGGGCCGGCGTCGCCCTTGGCCGCGGCGACCTCGAGGCGGCCGAGGAAGTGGTTCCAGCCCTCCTCGTGCCCGACCTCCTGCTCGGGGGTCAGCCCCTCGTGGGTGAGCGTGACGAGAGAGCCGC
The DNA here is from genome assembly GCF_001427795.1 of Nocardioides sp. Root682. Taxonomy (GTDB): domain Bacteria; phylum Actinomycetota; class Actinomycetes; order Propionibacteriales; family Nocardioidaceae; genus Nocardioides. The sequence goes on from NZ_LMHJ01000001.1 coordinate 552,486, forward strand.
CGTCGGTCGGCTCGACGGTGATGATCACGGTGCTGTCGACTGCGTCCACCTCGAGGTCGGCACCGCCGGCGCCCATCTGGTCCCACGCCCAGTCGAGCACGATCCGTCGCCCGGGCTCGAGCTCGCGGACGGTCCCGGCCACGACGTTGCCGGGGGTCACCGTCCAGCGGTAGTCGCCGCCGGCGCGCAGGTCGACGCGGGCCGTGACGGCGGTCCAGCGCCGCAGCCGCTCGGGCTGCGTGACGAGCGCGAACGCCTCGTCGGGCGAGACGGGCAGGGAGACGGTCTTCGAGAAGGTCATGGCTCTACTCCTGGGTGCGGTTGTTGTTGAGTTCGTGGGCATCGGCGACCAGCTGGTCGAGCTCGGAGGTCCAGAACCGGTCGATCTCGGCCTGGAGCCGGCGCAGCCCGTCGGGGACGACGCGGTAGATCCGCTGCCGCCCCGACTTCTCCGCCGCGACCAGTCCCGCGTCAGCAAGCACCAGCAGGTGCTGGCTGATCGCCGATCGGGTCACCGGGAACTGGTCAGCGAGCTCGGTGACGCTCAGCGGACCGGCCGCGAGCAGCTGCAGCAGACGGCGCCGGCTGGGCTCCGCGGCTGCACTGAACGGGTCGGTCATGAGAAATACGTTAGCCGTCACTAACGCATTGGTCAACAGGTCCATCCGATTCACAGCATTCCGACAGGTTCGCCGCAGGTCAGGCCATGGTCCGGCGCGCACTGTCGTCACAGGCCCCCACCGAGGTGGGCCACCGAGAGGAGCACGTTGATGAGCAAGTACCGGATGAGGGCCGCAGCCCTCCTGGCCGCCGGCGCCGTTGCCGGCGGCGTCACCGCCGCCACCCTGACCGCCACCGCGGACGGCACCACGTCGGGCGACTCGTCCGCGAGCGCCGCCGCCCGCCCCGGCCCCGGAGGTCCCGGGGGCCATGGACGCGGAGGCGCCCACGTCGACACCGCCGCCCTGGCCAAGGCGCTCGGCGTCACCGAGGACAAGCTCACCGCTGCCTTCGAGGCGGTCCGCGAGGACCTGGAGCCGGCCGAGAAGCCGGCGGAGGGCGAGAAGCCGACGCCGCCGACCGACGAGGAGCGGGCGGACCGTCAGGCCGCGCTCGCCAAGGCGCTGGCCGACGAGCTCGGCCTCGACGAGAGCAAGGTCGCCGACGCGCTGGACACCGTGCGCGCGGCCGAGAAGGCCGAGCGTCGTACCGACCTGTCGGACCGGCTCGACACGGCCGTCAAGGACGGAGACCTGACCAGTGCGGACAAGGCCTCCGTCCTCAAGGCGTACGACGCCGGGGTGCTCGGCGGCCACTGAGGACCCCCGCTCGCCGGCTGGTCGCTACGCCCCCACGGCGTGGCGACCGGCCGCGACGAGCGTGTCCTCCGGGGTGAGCGGGTGGAACTTCACCGCACGGATGTCGCGGTAGGCCCGTTCGATGACGGAGCCCTTGAAGAACGCGCCACCGCCCGCGACCTCCATCGCGAGGTCGCAGACCTCGATGCCCGCCCGGGCCACCTCGGCCTTGGCGGTCATCACCGCCAGGAAGGTGTCGTACGACGGCGCGGGGTCCTCGCCCACCACGGCCAGCGCGCCGTCGAGCGCCCAGCTCGCCACCTGCAGCTTCGTGCGCATCAGGCCGACCTGGCGCTGCACGGTCACGTCGTCCTTGCGGCGTTCGGCCGCCTTGACGGCAGCCAGGTAGGCGGCCTCGGCGACGCCCAGGTAGGCGCCGGAGACGATCGGGAACGCCACGCTGGTGATGACCTGGAGCGGCGGGTCGACGACACCCCACGGCCGGTTGGCGAGCACCTTCTCGTCGGGCACGAACACGTCGACGAGGTCGACATCGTTGCTCGCGGTGCCGCGCATGCCGAGGGTGTTCCAGTTGTCGGCGACCGTGACGCCGTCGGCGGTGACCGGGACAGCCATGTTGAGGACGCGCCGACCCTGCTCGGGGTCGTCGAAGCCGAACATCGTGGAGAGCACGTCGCCGTGGCGCGACTGGCTCGCGAACCGCTTGCGGCCGGTGACGCGGTAGCCGCCGTCGACCTTGACGGCGTCGCCCTGCGGATGGGTGAAGTCGCCGCCGCCGGTCGACACCAGGAGGATGCCCTCCTCGGCGACCCGGCGCAGCGTCGCCTCGGCGCCCGGCAGGCCGCGGCGGTAGCGCCAGGCCGTGAAGGCGACGACGTGCTGGTGCATGGAGCTGGCGAGAGCGGTCGAGCCGCAGTGGTGGCCGAGCTCGCGCTGCACGGCGGTGAGCTCGGCGATCGTGGCGCCGTCGCCGCCGAGCTCGACGGGCACGGCCGCGCGCAGCAGGCCGGCGGACCGGAGGGCGTCGTACGCCTCGGAGACGAAGGTGCCCTCCTCGTCGTGACGGGCGGCATGGGCCGCGAGCTCGGGGCCGAGGGCGGCGGCGCGGGCGAGTGGGCGGGCGAGAGGGGTGGTCGTGGACTTGAGTTCGGTGATGGTCATGTCCCCAATGTCCGATCCCGGGCGGCCCGCAACCAGTCCGGAAAAGTGACCCCGGTGGTCCCAATTCAGGACTACCGACCCGCCGCCCGTGGGGTGACGATGGGCAGATGCCCGACTACGGCAACTACTGCCCCGTGTCCATGGCCGCCGAGGTCGTCGCCGACCGCTGGACGCCGCTGATCATCCGCGAGCTCGTGCTCGGCAACACGCGGTTCAACGACATCGCCCGCGCGATGCCGGGGATCTCCAGGTCGCTGCTCGTGCAGCGCCTGCGTCACCTGGAGAAGCGGGGCGTGCTGGAGACCTGGCCAGCACCGACCGGCCGCGGCAGCGAGTACCACCTGACGCCGGCCGGGCGGGATCTCGAGCGGGTGATCGACAGCCTCGGCCGTTGGGCGATCGAGTGGCTCTTCGACGAGATCCGGCCGCACGACGTCTCCCCGACGACCTTGATGTGGTGGATGCACCGTCGCGTCGACCACGGCCGCCTCCCACCCGGACGCACCGTCGTGGAATTCCGGCACACCGCACCGGATCCGGTGTCGATCTGGCTGGTCCTGGACCACGGCGACGTGTCGGTGTGCCTGCAGCACCCCGGCTTCGAGGTCGACGTCGAGGTCACGGCCGCGACGCCGGCGCTCGCCGACGTCTTCCAGGGCTACTGCAGCTGGGCCGAGGCCGTGGACGCCGGCCGGATCGAGGTCGCCGGCCCACCACGGCTCACCCGGGCGCTCCCGCGGTGGTTCCTGTGGAGTCCGTGGGCCGACGTCACGCGGGAGCGGGCGGACCGCGTGTTGAATACATAGACGAATGTCTATATGGTTCGGGACATCGACGTTCATCTATGTCAGGAGAGCTCCATGCCCCACCCCCTCGTCGTCATCGGCGCCGGCCCGATCGGCCTGGCCGCAGCGGCACACGCCCACGCACGCGGGATGCCGGTCGTCGTGCTCGAGCAGGGGGCGGACGCCGGCAGCGCGGTGAGCGAGTGGGGCCACGTGCGGCTGTTCTCGCCGTGGTCCGAACTGATCGACCCCGTCGCCGCGGAACTGCTGGGCGACACCTGGACCGCGCCTGACAAGGAGGCCTTCCCGACCGGGGCCGACTGGATCGCCGGCTACCTCGCTCCCCTGGCGGCCGCGCTCGCCGCGACCGGCTCCGTGGACGTGCGGTTCGGGCACCGGGTCACCGGCGTGGCCCGCAGCGGCCGCGACCTCGTCGTCGACGCCGGCCGGGACAGCGAGCCGTTCGTCCTCCACGTCGAGACGGCCGCCGGTCGGGCCACGCTGTTCGCGTCGTCGGTCATCGACGCGTCCGGCACGTGGGGCTCCCCCAACCCGCTCGGGACCGACGGGTATGCCGCCCCCGGCGAGCGCGAGCACGCCGACCGGATCACCTACGGCATGCCCGACCTCGCCGACCCAGCGGTCGCGGCTCGCTTCGCCGGCCAGCACGTCGCGGTTGCCGGGACGGGCGCGTCGGCGCAGAACGTCCTCGTCTCGCTCGGGCGGCTTGCCGCCACCGCGCCCGACACCCGCGTCTCCTGGCTCGTCCGGCGGCCCGACGCCGGATTCGGCGGCGGCGACAACGACCAACTGGTGGAGCGGGGCGCACTCGGCAAGCGCGCCGAGCAGGTCGCGTCCTCCGGCCTCGTCTCCCGATTGACGACATTCCGGACGACTGCGGTCACGTCCGGACCGCACGGCCGACTCCAGCTCGCATCGGCCGACGGACAGGTGGTCGACGGCGTCGACCAGGTCATCGTCGTGACCGGCTTCCGGCCGGACCTCGCGATCCTGTCCGAAGTGCGACTCGACCTCGACCCGGTGCTCCAGTCGCCGCGCACTCTCGCGCCGCTGATCGACCCGAACGTCCACTCCTGCGGCACGGTCTACCCGCACGGTGCGGCCGAGCTCGCCCAGCCGGAAGCCGGGTTCTACCTCGCGGGGATGAAGTCCTACGGCCGCGCGCCGTCCTTCCTGACCCTGACCGGGTTCGAGCAGGTGCGCAGCATCGTGGCGGAGATCGCGGGCGACCACGAGGCTGCGGCGCGGGTCGACCTGGTGCTGCCGGAGTCGGGCGTGTGCGGTGGATCGGGGTCCTTCGACGAGACCGAGGGCGGCGGTGGCTGCTGCGCACCGGAACCCGAGCTGTTCACCCTCTCGCTACCCAGCTAGACATCGACGTCTGTCAACATAGACACATGTCGAAGTCTCTCGAGCTCACCCCGGTGCAGACGGTGGCCTGCTGCTCGCCCCTGATGAGCGAGCCGATCAGCACCGAGTCCGCGGACCGGATCGCGCCGCTGCTCAAGGCGCTGGCCGACCCCGTCCGGCTGCGCCTGTTGTCGCTGGTCGGCGCGCACGCCGACGGCGAGGCCTGCGTGTGCGACCTCAACGACGCCTTCGACCTGTCGCAGCCGACGATCAGCCACCACCTCAAGGTGCTGCACGAGGTGGGGCTGCTCGACCGCGAGAAGCGCGGGGTGTGGGTCTACTACCGGGTCAATGCCGCGGCACTGGCCGACCTGGCCGGCCTGCTCGGCCGCGGCGTCCGGTGACGCCGCTGGTGCGTGCCGCGGCAGCAGAAGCCGTCGGCACGGCGCTCCTCGTCGCGGCGGTCATCGGCTCGGGGATCATGGCGACCCGGCTCTCCCCCGACGACGTCGGCCTGCAGTTGCTCCAGAACAGCCTCGCCACGGGAGCCGTCCTGGTCGCACTGATCCTCACGCTGCAGCCGGTCTCTGCCGCGTTCAACCCGGTGGTCTCGCTGATCGAGGCACTGCTCGGCCGGATCACGGCCACGACCGCGGTCGTGCTCACGGCGGCCCAGGTCGTCGGCGCGGTCGCGGGCGCCGTACTCGCGAACCTGATGTTCGACCTCGATGCCGTGTCCATCTCGACGAACGACCGCACCGGCGGCCACCTCTGGCTCGCCGAGGGCGTCGCGACCTTCGGGCTGGTGCTCGTCGTGTTCGGCGGGATCCGCTCCGGTCGCGCCGAGACGCTGGCCTTCGCGGTCGGCGGGTACATCACCGCGGCGTACTGGTTCACGTCCTCCACGAGCTTCGCCAACCCGGCGGTGACCATCGGCCGGATCTTCTCCGACACCTTCGCCGGGATCGACCCGTCATCGGTGGCGATGTTCGTCCTCATGCAGCTCGTCGGCGCGCTCGTCGCGTACGGCGCCGTCCGGCTGCTCTTCCCCGAACCGACCCCTGACCTCATCTCCGAGGAGACCCCCGCATGAGCAAGCCCACCGTCCTGTTCGTCTGCGTCCACAACGCGGGCCGCTCCCAGATGGCCGCCGGCTTCCTGCAGGCCCTCGCCGGCGACCGGATCGACGTCCTGTCGGCCGGTTCGCAGCCGACCGACGAGATCAACCCGATGGCCGTCGAGGCGATGCGCGAGGTCGGCATCGACATCGCCGGGGAGCAGCCGAAGGTGCTGACCACCGAGTCGGTCCAGGCGTCCGACGTCGTGATCACGATGGGCTGCGGCGACGAGTGCCCGTACTTCCCGGGCAAGCGCTACGAGGACTGGGAGCTCGAGGATCCCGCCGGCCAGGGCATCGAGGCAGTACGGCCGATCCGCGACGAGATCCGCGGGCGGATCGAGGAGCTCATCGCCTCGCTCGAGGTGAGCAAGGTCGTCGAGTAGACCGAGCCGCAAGGCGAGGTCGTGTCGGGACGCTATGCAACTTGTTGCAGATCACACCCTGCAACTAGTTGCATAGCGGTCCCGGCTGGGGCATCCTCGTGCCATGGCCCTGGAACACGCGATCCTCGTCTCGCTCAGCGAGCGCGCAGCATCCGGCTCCGAGCTGACCCGTCGCTTCGACGCCTCCATCGGCTTCTTCTGGACCGCCACGCACCAGCAGATCTACCGCGTGCTCGGCCGCATGGAGACCGACGGCTGGATCACGGTCGAGGCGGTCCCGCAGGCCGATCGCCCCACCAAGAAGGTGTACGCCGTCGCTGACGCGGGCCTGGCCGAGCTGCGCCGCTGGATGGCCGAGCCGACGGTGCCCGACCCCGTGCGCAACTCGCTCGGCGTCAAGATGCGCGGCGCCTCCCTCGGTGACCGCGCGACGCTCCTCGACGACCTGCGCCGCCATCTCGACGAACACACCAAGCGGCTCTCGCTCTACGAATTCATGCAGAACCGCGACTTCCCCGACCCCGGCGCGCTGTCCGGCGCCGCGCTCGACATCTACCTCGTGCTGCGCGGCGGTCTCCTCATGGAGGAGTTCTGGATCCGCTGGCTGACCGAGTACCTCGACGCCCACACCGCTGCCCACACCGCTGCCCCCGCAACAGAACCGCAGGAGAACCGATGACCAGCTACCCCCTCCTCACCACGCGCGCCACCGTCGGCGGCCTCGACCTCCAGTCGCGCGCCGTGATGGGCTCGATGCACACCGGCCTCGAGGACCGCCCGTGGCACGTCGACGAGCTGGCGGCGTACTTTGCCGAGCGTGCTCGCGGCGGCGTCGGCCTCATCGTCACCGGCGGCTACTCCCCCAACGTCCGCGGCTGGCTGCTGCCCTTCGGGTCGCAGATGACCACCCGCATCAACGCGCACCGGCACCAGCGGGTGACCGAGGCCGTGCACGCCGAGGGCGGCAAGATCGCGCTCCAGCTGCTGCACGCCGGCCGCTACGGCTACACGCCGTTCAGCGTCTCGGCCAGCGCCACGAAGTCGCCCATCACGCCGTTCAAGGCGTCTGCCCTGTCCACGAGGGCCGTCGACAGGACGATCGACGACTTCGTCGCCTCCGCGAAGCTCGCGAAGAAGGCGGGGTACGACGGCATCGAGGTGATGGGGTCCGAGGGCTACCTCATCAACCAGTTCATCGCTTCGCGCACCAACCGTCGTACCGACAAGTGGGGCGGCAGCGCCGAGAACCGGATGCGCTTCCCCGTCGAGATCGTGCGCCGGATCCGCCAGGAGCTTCCTGACTTCTTCGTGATGTACCGGCTGTCCCTGCTGGACCTGGTGCCCGACGGCCAGACCTGGGACGAGACCGTCGAGCTCGCGCACAAGCTCGAGGAGGCCGGCGCGAGCGTGTTCAACACCGGCATCGGCTGGCACGAGGCGCGGGTGCCCACGATCGTGACCAGCGTGCCGCGCGCCGCCTGGGCCGACAGCACCCTGCGGCTCAAGGCCGAGGTCGGCATCCCGGTCTGCGCGAGCAACCGGATCAACACCCCTGACGTCGCGGAATCCCTGCTGGAGCAGGGCATCGATCTGGTGTCGATGGCGCGTCCGTTCCTCGCCGACCCGGACATCGTGTCGAAGGCCCGCGCAGGTCGCGCCGACGAGATCAACACGTGCATCGGCTGCAACCAGGCCTGCCTGGACCACACCTTCAAGAACCAGCGCGCCTCCTGCCTGGTCAACCCGCGCGCCTGCCACGAGACCACGCTCGTGCTCAGCCCGACCCGGTCGGCCAAGCGCGTGGCCGTCGTCGGCGGTGGCCCGGCCGGTCTCGCGACCGCCGTCAGCGCGGCCGAGCGCGGCCACGACGTGACGCTGTTCGAGGCCTCCGACGAGCTCGGTGGCCAGTTCCGCCTCGCGATGCAGATCCCCGGCAAGGAGGAGTTCGCCGAGACGCTGCGCTACTACCGCCGCCGGATGGAGGTGCTCGGCGTCAACGTCAAGCTCTCCACCCGCGCCACCCCCGACCAGCTCAGTGGCTTCGACGAGGTCGTCGTCGCGACCGGAGTCGCGCCGCGCACCCCCTCGGTGCCCGGCATCGACCACCCGAAGGTGGTCTCCTACCCCGACGCGATCACCGGTCGCGTGGCTGTGGGCGCCAAGGTCGCCGTGATGGGCGCGGGCGGCATCGGCTTCGACGTGTCGGAGCTGCTGGCGCACGTACCCGAGACGCTCGAGGAGTGGAAGGCCAACTGGGGCGTGGCCGACCCGGCCGTCGTACGCGGTGGCGTGACCGACAAGGCGCCCCGCACGCCGAAGCGCGAGGTGTGGCTCCTGCAGCGCAAGGAGTCCGCGCAGGGCAAGGGCCTGGGCAAGACGTCCGGCTGGGTGCACCGCGCGATCGTCAAGGACCTCGGCGTCCACCAGGTCAGCGGCGTGACCTACGACCGCGTCTCCGACGAGGGCCTGCACATCACCGTCGACGGCAAGGCGCAGGTGCTCGACGTCGACCACATCGTGCTGTGCACCGGCCAGGAGTCCGTCCGGAGCCTGTACGACGACCTGCTGGCCTCGGGCTTCCCCGGCTCCGTGCACCTGATCGGTGGCGCGGACGTCGCCGCCGAGGTGGACGCGAAGCGTGCGATCAAGCAGGGCACCGAGCTGGCGGCGGCGCTGTGAGTCGCCAAGGATCCAGCACCTTCCGGTCCGCGGTCGAGGCCCGCGACGTCGACGCCATCCGGGCGCTGCTCGCCGACGACGTGACCTTCCGCAGCCCGGTCGCCCACAAGCCGTACGAGGGCAAGGCGATCACCGCCGCGATCCTGGCGAACGTGATCGAGGTGTTCGAGGACTTCCACTACGTCCGCGAGCTCGCCGACGAGGCCGGCCACGCGCTGGTCTTCGAGGCGAAGGTCGACGGCCTCCAGATCACCGGCTGCGACTTCCTCGTGCTCGACGACGACGGCCTGATCACCGACTTCATGGTGATGGTGCGTCCGCTGAAGGCAGCGCACGCGCTGGCCGACGCGATGGGCGCCCGCTTCGAGAAGATCGTGGAGATGGCCGGTCAGAGCTGAGCCTGGACGAGAAAACTCGCGCTGGGAGGGTGAAACTTCCTCGTCCCAGCGCGAGTTTCACCGGCTGGGCGGTGAAACTCCCCCGCACCTCGACAGAGAAACCCTCGCACTTCGTGCCACCGGGTTGTCCGTGTCGCCCCCTAGGGTGGACGGATGGGGATCGAGTTCCAGAATGTCGGGAAGACCTACCCGGACGGCACGGTGGCGGTCGCGGACTTCTCGTGCACCATTCCTTCGCACCGCACACTGGCGCTGGTCGGGTCCTCGGGGTCGGGCAAGACGACGCTGATGCGGATGGTCAACCGGATGGTCGACGCGACCGTCGGGGCGGTGCTGATCGACGGACGTGACGTGCGCGAGCTCGACAAGGTGGCGCTGCGCCGATCGATCGGTTACGTCCCACAGGCCGGGGGCCTGCTCCCCCACCGCCGGGTGGTCGACAACGTCGCGACGGTGCCGATCCTCAACGGCGTCGCGAAGAAGACAGCCCGGGCGGCGGCGATGGACCTGCTCGAGGTCGTCGGTCTCGATGCCGGGCTCGCGAGCCGTTACCCCGCCCAGCTCTCCGGCGGCCAGCAGCAGCGCGTCGCCGTCGCACGGGCCCTGGCGTCCGAACCCAACATCCTGCTGATGGACGAGCCGTTCGGCGCGGTCGACCCGATCGTGCGGCGCGACCTCCAGGACCAGCTGCTCCAGCTGCAGGCCGAGCTCGGCAAGACGATCGTGCTGGTCACCCACGACATCGACGAGGCGTTCCGGGTCGGTGACGAGGTCGTGATCCTCAAGACCGGCGGGATCATCGCCCAGGTCGGCACCCCGCAGGACATCGTGGCCGCACCGGCCGACGACTTCGTGCGGGACTTCGTCGGCACCGACCGCGCGGAGCGGACCTTGCGCACCATCCACCTCGACGGCCAGCAGGTCGTCGTCGACGGCGACGACCGGCCGGTGGGTGTCCTCGCCCAATGACCTGGCTCGACCTCAACCGCGACCTCGTCTGGGACCTCCTCGGCCAGCACGTGCGCCTCGCCGTGCCCGCTGTGCTGATCAGCGTCGTGGTCGCGATCGTGCTGGGCCGGATCGCCTGGCGCTGGCCTCGTGTCGGCACCGTCGTCCTCGGCGCGGCCAGCCTGCTCTACTCCGTGCCCGCGCTCCCGTTGCTCATCGTGGTCCCGGTCGTCCTGTCCATCCCGCTGCGCAGCGAGACCAACCTGGTCGTGGCGCTGGCCGTCTACGGCACCGCTCTGCTCGCGGGTACGGCGGCCGACGCCTTCCGTTCCGTCGACAGCCAGGTGCGTGAGGCTGCCGAGGCGATGGGGTACTCCCCGACCGGGATCTTCTGGCGGATCGACCTCCCGCTCGCCCTTCCGGTGCTGGTCTCCGGCATCCGCGTGGTCACCGTCAGCACGGTCAGCCTCGTCACGATCGGCGCGCTGGTCGGCATCTCCAGTCTCGGCAGCCTGCTGACCGACGGCTTCCAGCGCAACATCCGCGAGGAGGTCGCGACCGGCGTCATCGGCACGATGCTGCTGGCCGTCGCGCTGGACCTGCTGATCGTGGCGATCGGCCGGGCGTTGACGCCCTGGCAGCACGGCACGGCGGCGAAGGCGACGAAGTCCAGCGCAGGTGCCGCGGCATGAGTCTCTTCGGCGACGCACTCGCCTGGATCGGCGACGGCGCCCACTGGGGCGGCGCGGGCGGCATCGACACCCGGGTCCTCCAACACCTCTGGGTCACCTTCGCCGCGGTCGGCATCGCCGCCGTCCTGGCCATGCCGCTGGGCATCCTGATCGGCCACACCGGCCGCGGCCGGCTCGTCGTCGTTGCCGTGGCGGGCGCCGTCCGCGCGGTCCCCACACTCGGTCTGCTCACCCTGCTGGGCCTGTGGCTCGGCATCGGGGTCGAGGCGCCACTGCTCGCCCTCGTCGCACTCGGCTTCCCCTCGCTGCTGGCCGGCGCGTACGCCGGCATCGAGTCCGCCGACGACGGAGCCGTCGACGCGGCCCGGGCGATCGGCATGAGCGAGTGGCAGCTGATCACTCGCGTCGAGATCCCGCTCGGCGCCGACGTACTCATCGGCGGCATCCGCGCGGCCACGCTGCAGATCGTCGCCACGGCCACCCTGGCGGCGTACATCTCCGACACCGGCCTGGGCCGCTACCTCTTCGCGGGGCTCAAGACCCGCGACTACCCGCAGATGCTGGCCGGTGCGCTGCTCGTCGCCGCGCTCGCCCTGCTCCTCGATCTCGCGCTCGGAGCCCTCCAGCGCGCCAGCCGGGGCCACACCCGCTCCCACGGCTCCCCGACCCGTAGCCCCGCCGGGGCTGCGCCTTCGAAAGGTTGACCATGACCCGCATCCGCATGGCCCGCAATCTGGTGGCCCTCGCCGCAGCCAGCGCCCTCACGCTCACCGCGTGCGGCGGCTCCGACCCGTTGGCCTCCGACGGCGGCGGCGACAGCGAGACAATCGTCATCGGCTCCCAGGCCTACTACTCCAACGAGATCGTCGCGGAGATCTACGCCCAGGCGCTCGAGGCCGACGACATCAAGGTCGACCGCCAGTTCCAGATCGGCCAGCGCGAGGTCTACCTGCCCGAGATCAAGAACGGCTCGATCGACCTGTTCCCGGAGTACACCGGCCCGCTGCTGCTCGCCCTCGACCCCAAGGCCACCGCGACCAAGCCCGACGAGGTGTACGCCGCCCTCGGTGACGCACTGCCGGACGGCCTGCGCCTGCTCGACGCCTCCCCCGCCACCGACCAGGACTCCTACGTCGTGACGAAGGAGTTCGCCGACAAGTGGGGCGTGGCCACCATCGAGGACCTCAAGAAGGTCACCGACCCGCTGGTCTTCGGCGCTAACTCCGAGGCCGAGAGCCGGCCGAACGGCCCGAAGGGCCTGAAGAAGACGTACGGCGTCGACGTGAAGTTCGCACCGATCGAGGACAGCGGCGGCCCACTGACCGTCAAGGCGCTCAAGGACGGCGACATCCAGATCGGCCTGATCTACACCGCCGACCCGTCGATCAAGAAGAACGACCTGGTCACGCTCACCGACTCCAAGGGCCTGTTCCTGGCGTCCGCGTTCGTCCCGGTCGCGAGCGACGACGTCGACGATGACGCCGCCGCGATCATCAACAAGATCAGCGCTGCCATGTCGCCCGAGGACCTGATCGCCCTCAACGCCCGCAGCGTCGAGGAGAAGCTGCCGGCAGCGACCATCGCCAAGGACTGGCTGAAGGCAGAGAACCTGTCGTGACCCTCGCGGTCACTGGTTCCACGGGAGCGCTCGGGCAGCTCGTTGCCCGGGCGCTCTCGGAGCAGGGCGTCGAGCAACGCCTGCTGGTGCGCGACCTGTCGCGCGCACCCGCGTTGGCCGGTGCGTTCCCCGTCCTCTTCGCGTACGACGACCACGACCTCGCGCGTTCGGCGCTGGCCGGGGTGGACACCCTGTTCATGGTGTCGGGTGCCGAGGCGGTCGACCGGCTCGCGCAGCACCGCGCGTTCGTCGACGCGGCCGTCGACGCCGGTGTGCAGCACATCGTCTACACGTCGTTCTTCGGCGCGGCCCCGGACTGCACCTTCACCCTGGGCCGCGACCACTGGGCGACCGAGGAACACATCAGGGCCAGCGGCCTGGCGTTCACCTTCCTGCGCGACAACTTCTACCTCGAGCTGATGCGCGACCTGGTCGGCGAGGACGGCGTGCTCCGCGGACCGGCCGGCGAGGGTCGGGTGTCCGCCGTGTCGCGGGCCGACATCGCCCGCTCCGCCGTCGCCGCACTGTTGTCCCCTGCCGATCACGCCGGGTCGACGTACGACCTGACGGGGCCGGAGGCCCTCACCTTCACCGAGATCGCGGCGATCCTCTCGGCCCACAGCGACACCCCGGTGACCTTCCACGACGAGACCCTCGAGGAGGCCTACGCCTCGCGGCTGAAGTGGCCGGCCGAGCAGTGGGAGTACGACGCGTGGGTCTCCACCTACACGGCCGTCGCTCGTGGTGAACTTGCCGCGGTGAGCGACGACGTACGCCTGCTCACCGGACGCGACCCCGTCAGCCTGGAGACCCTCCTCGCCGACACTCCCCGCAGCACCGCCTGAAAGCAGGACCCGCCATGACCGCTGTCGCCCTCGTCTTCGCCGGGCTGGCCGCCCTGCTCCACGTCTACATCTGGGTGATGGAGTCCCTCACCTGGACCAGCCCGAAGACCCGGGCGACCTTCGGCACCAGCACCGAGGAGGCCGAGGCGACCAAGGAGCTGGCCTACAACCAGGGCTTCTACAACCTGTTCCTCGCGCTGATCACCGCCGGCGGCATCGGCGCGATCCTCGCCGACAAGGACGACGTCGGCGCGACCCTGGTCTTCTGCGGCGCCGGCTCCATGGTCGCGGCCGGCCTGGTCCTGCTGCTCTCCTCGCCCGACAAGGCGCGGGCCGCGCTGACCCAGCTGACCTTCCCCGCGATCGGCGTCGTCCTGCTCGCGATCTCGCTCGCCTAAGGTCGTCGAGTAGCCGCGAGGAACGAGCGGCGTATCGAGACGCAGCCAGCCAAGTTCGTCGAGTAGCCGCGAGGAACGAGCGGCGTATCGAGACGCAGCCAGCACCGGCTCACCACGCCTCGATACGCGACTCGCTGGCGCTCGCCGCTACTCGACGACCTTGGCGAACCGCACCGGCCGCTACTCGACCACCGCAGGTGTGGGCGGATCTTCTTCGTCTGAGTTGGTGGGTCGCCCGAAGTCCTTCTTCGCGAGGCCCGGCAACGCTTCGTAGTCTCCGCGGATCAGGGCTTCGCGCTTCGCGCGGGACCAACCCTGCACCTGCTTCTCGATCGCGAACGCGTCAGCCACGTTGGCGTACTCGAACGACCAGACCAGCGCGACCGGACGGCGCCCGGCCCGCCTCGTGTACGCCGACCCGAGTCCCTCGTTGTGTTCCCAGAGCCGCTTGGTCAACGAGTGTGTGCTGCCGACGTAGTAGGAGCCATCGGCGCATTGCAGGATGTAGACGAATGCCATTCCGGAACCCTGCGCGACATCGCCAGGGTTGTCGAACGGCTGTCCACAGGCGTCTCGATACGCGGCTCGCTGCGCTCGCCGCTACTCGACGACCTTGGAGGTCAGAGGATCGCGCCGACGGGTTCGGGCTGGAAGCCGGGGAACACCTGGGCCGAGGAGGCGCCCATCCGCTTCACGGCGACCTCGGCGAGCACGCTGCGGTAGTCGGTGGTGACGAGCAGGTCGGCGTTGGCGGTGTTGGTCAGGCCGGGCCAGGTGCCGTGATAGCCGCCCTTGACGCCTGCGCCGAAGAGCATCATCGCGGTGCCGTAGCCGTGGTCCAGGCCGTAGTTGGCGTTCTCCTTGGTACGACGACCGAACTCCGAGAGCGTCACGAGGGTGACCTTCGCGGCCAGTGGTCCCAGGTCGGTGAAGAACGCGGCGATGCCGCGGGCGAGCTCGGTGGTCATCTGTTGCATCTCGCCCCAGCCGAGGGGTCCGAGGTTGGCGTGGTGGTCCCAGGAGCCGTAGTCGACGGCGATCACCTCGGCGCCGACGTCTCCGCGGATGGTGCGCGCGGCGGCGGCCATTGCCTTGCCGAAGTCGCCACCCGGGTAGGCGGCGCCGTTCGCGGGGGTCGTGGCGACCGCCTTGACGGGAGCGAAGTCGCCGACCGCCTGCATGGCGGCCCGCGCGCCGACGCCGAGCGGTCCGGGCGCCCCAGCCCACATCGTCCGCATCGACTTCGGGCGCCGGCGCGCGGTGTCCCATTTGTCCGCCCCGGCCAGCTGCATGTCGGCGATGGTGTCGACGGCGACGCTGGCCTGCGGCCCGGCCAGGGCCACGGGCGGCACCGACTCACCGAAGCTGATTGCCTGCAGCGGGTTGCTGTAGCTGTCGCGCCCGATCAGTCGGTTGAGCCAGCCGACGCGTGCGGCGGACCCGGGGTCGGCGTCCTCGACCGCCTCGATGGCGGCGAAGTGCGAGCGGTTGGGCGCGGGCAGCCCGGTGGCGTGCACGGTCGCCATCTGCCCGGCGTTCCACAGTGGCAACAGCGGCGCGAGGTTCGGGTGCAGGCCGAAGAACCCGTCCTTCACGAGGAGCGTCTCGGACGGGACCGCGATCCGTGGCCGGGCGGCGTAGTAGACGGGGTCGGCGTGCGGGACCACGAGGCTCATCCCGTCGACGGCGCCGCGCATCGAGAGCACGACCAGGACGGCGGGTGCCGACCGCGTGGCGGCGTACGACGTCTCCATGAAGGCCGTGCCGAACGCACTGACCGCGGACAGGGTGGCGCCGACGCCCACTGAGCCGCGCAGCAGCCCGCGCCGCGACATCCGGGTGAACTCCGCGCACCCCACCGCACACTCGGCCGAAGAGGAATCAGAAGCAGTCACGGGCCAACCTCATCTCGTCATGTGGGTCGGTGAATCGAGGAAGACGGTGAGCAGCCGCGGCCAGTCCCAGCGCATGACCCGGTGGGTGGAGGTGATCACGTCCGAGGGACGGCACCCGGTGGCCTCGCAGGCGACCTGCAGCAGCAGGGCCGTCGAACCGGACCCGTGCACACAGCGGGCGACGTGGTCGACGAGCTCGTCGAACCTGATCCGGCTCTGCGGCAGCCAGCTGACGGGGCTGCGGTAGCCGGTGCCGACCTTGGGCCACCAGCCGCCGGCCATCGTGTAGTGGATGTCGAGCGAGGCCAGGAATCGCGACGTCGAGCCCCAGTCGGCGGCGGTGTCGGGCCGTCCGTCGGGGCGCTGCCAGCCGAACGGGGTCAGCCCGATCGCCTGGCTCTGCCACAGGATCGCATTGGCGCCCGAGGAGTCGCTGCTGTTCTTCGGAGCGGCGGTGAACCGCGCCCCCAGCGCCCGCCAGGTCCCGACCACGTCCTCGGACGGCGTGCGGACCTTCCTCCCCCGCGACCCCGCGAACTCGGCCGAGGCGACCAGCGACTTGAGCACCGGCCGGATCGCCGTCCCGTTGGCGAGGTAGACCTGCGCGAGCCGGGTGACCAGCGCGTCCGAGGGCGTGTCGGAGACGAACCGCCGGGCGAGCTTGAGCGCGATCCGCCGCGCGGTCGCGGGATGGTGCGCGAGGTACTTCAGGTACGCCGTCAGCACCACACGTCCGTCGGGGTCGCTGTTGGCGTGCTCGAATCCCATCACCTTCACCGGCCCGGTCCAGTGCTTGGCCGGGTCGTACGAGAACGCCCAGTCGGACCACAGCCCGACGCGGTAACCCGTGAGGATGCGCGCGGAGCTCTTCACGTCGTCCTCGCCGTAGTTGCCGCGGCCCACCGTGTGCAGCTCGAGCAGCTCACGACCGAGGTTCTCGTTGGGCGCGGACTTCGAGGAGTTCGCGTTGTTCAGGTAGACGGCCATCGCCGGGTGGGTGGTCGCGGCGAGGAGCAGGTCCTCGAACCTCCCCAGCGCGTGCGTCCGCACGGTCTTGCCGTACGACGTCCGGAACGGCCCGACCTCACCGGTGGCGGGGACGTGGAGGTGGTGCTCCCAGAACTCCGCCAGCACTTCGCGCACCTGGCGCTGCGACCCGAACCGGCGCACCATCGCCCAGCACTGGTAGTTCGCGTCGGCTCGCCACAGCTCCTCGACGTCGTCCTGGTGTCGCTGCCACACGGTCGCCGGGCTCGCGTTGATCGAGGACCACCAGCGGCCCGTCTGGGCGTACCAGTCGTCGGGGTACCCGTCAGCCAGCTGCCGGTCGAACCACGGCCCGAAGCCGCCGGCTGCCGCGACCTGGTTGCGCAGCGCAGGCGTGTAGCCGCCGGTGAAGCGCCGCAACCCGTGCAGCGTCGCGGCGCGCGGCATCGCCGTGCGGCGGTAGGGACGTGGCGTGTACGTCACCCATCCGTCATCGGCCGGAGGTCGACCCGCCTGAGGTGTTCTGCGCTTCCGCGCGCTGCTTGATCTCCGCCCACGGGCAGCGCTGGCGCAGGGTGGCCCCGCTGGGCGCACCGTCCTGCTGCCTGGCCCACTCCGAGTAGTCCGCGAAGCTGCCGGTGCTCCCCGGAGCCCTGAGGTACGACGCCACGATGGCCACGACGTCGTCGTCGCTCCATCGACGGGTGGTCGACCGGGTCTTGTTGGTCGCCACGCCCGCCCGGGTGCAGGCCTCGTTCCACGAGCCGAACCGGCGGATCAGCAACGCCGGGGAGGCTGCGTCGTGGCTGCGCTGCCAGGCGTCGTACGCACCGGCGGTGAGGGGTTCGCCGAGCTCGCCGGCGGCGGCCGCGAGGTCCGCGGCGAGCCGTGCGTCGCTGTAGTCAGGGGCCCTCATGTGCCCGACCATAGCCCCACGTCGCGGCGGGGCGGGGCGCCGTCGCGGCTCCCGTTTGTCGGTGAGAGACGAAGAACCGACCACATCGTCGGTCTTCGGAGCCGTGATGCAGCGCACCTCCCGCGGCCTACTTTCGACTCGCGCGGGCCGCCGGCCGGTCCGCCCCGAAGGAGCCACGACATGCCTTTTCTCACGCCCGATGCACCGCCGGCCGATCCGGCGGAGTTCCTCACCCGACCGCGGCAGGAGCGGATCCACTTCCTTGCCACCTTCTGGGCCGAGTACGGCTTCGGCACCCCCAAGATGGTGCACACGATCTACATCGTGAAGCTGCTGGTCCTGTCCATCGGCGGCGGCATCGCGCTCGCCACGCTCACCTCCGACGTCGGAGGCATGTTCGACGTCGGGTCCTGGTGGGACGAGCCGGTGATCTACCAGAAGGTCGTGCTCTGGACGTTGTTCCTGGAGCTCTTCGGCATCGGGGGCACCTGGGGCCCGCTCGCGGCCCACTTCAAGCCGATGACGGGCGGCATCGCCTACTGGGCGCGACCGGACACCATCCGGCTCCCCCCGTGGCCGGGCAAGGTGCCGTTCACGGCCGGCGACAACCGGAGCGTGTTCGACGTGCTCCTCTACCTCACCACCCTGGCGAGCTTCCTGGTCGCGGTCGTCGCCGGCAGCTCGACCACGATCGACGGGCTCGGCGGGATCGAGATGGTCGACCCCGTGCTGATGGCCGTCGCCGCCGGCCTCCTCGTCCTCTGCGGCCTGCGCGACAAGACGCTCTTCCTCGCAGCCCGGGGCGAGCAGTACCTGCCGATCCTGCTCATCTCGGCCCTTGCCGGCAGCGTCCTGACCTACACCGACTTCATCATCGCGGCGAAGCTGATCATCGTGATCGTCTGGGTCGGCGCATCGATCTCGAAGATCAACCCCCACTTCGAGAACGTCGTGCCGCCGATGGTCTCGAACGCGCCCTTCACGCCGAAGTTCCTCAAGCGTGCCCACTACCGCTCGATTCCCGACGACCTCAAGCCGTCGCGCCTCGCGTGGTTCATGGCCCACGTCCTCGGCACGACCGCCGAGCTCGCCGTCCCTCTCGTGCTGCTGTTCAGCACCAACTGGACGATCACGCTGCTCGCCGTGGGCTCGATGGTGCTGTTCCACCTCTTCATCACGCAGACGTTCCCGCTCGCCGTCCCGCTGGAGTGGAACATCGTCTTCGCCTACATCGCGATCTTCCTGTTCGCCGGCCACTTCGCCGGTGACGGCTACACCATCGCGGACTTCAGCGAGGGCTGGATGCTGCCGGCGATCGTGGCGGTGCTCGTCTTCTTCCCCGTCCTGGGCAACCTGCGCCCCGACCTGGTCTCCTTCCTCCCCTCAATGCGGCAGTACGCCGGCAACTGGGCGTCGGCCACCTGGGCGTTCAAGCCCGGCGCCGAGGCGAAGCTGAACCAGCTCACGAAGCCGGCGAAGAACCAGATCGACCAGCTCGTCGAGGGCATGGGCTACGACCCCGCCGTGGCGGAGATGACGATGCAGATGACGCTGGCCTGGCGCTCGATGCACAGCCAGGGACGCGGCCTGTTCTCGGTCATGCAGAACTACCTCGGCGACGAGTACGAGAACTACTCACTGCGCGAGGCCGAGTTCTGCTGCAACTCGATCATCGGCTGGAACTTCGGCGACGGCCACCTGCACGACGACCAGCTGATCGAGGCCATCCAGAAGCGCGTGGGCTTCGAGCCCGGCGAGTTCGTGGTGGTCTGGGTCGAGTCCCAGCCGATCCACAAGAAGACCCAGGCCTACTTCGTCATGGACGCGGCGCTCGGCATCGTCGAGCGCGGTACCTGGCTGGTGTCCGACTGCGTCAAGGCGCAGCCCTGGCTCCCCGACGGACCCGTCCCGGTGGACGTGACCTACCGGAACGCTGCCCACCACCCGCAGCTCGCCCAGCCGCCACGGGCGAACGCATGACCACGACGGCCACCGCCGACAGCCTCGCCCGGATCCCGTTCCTCCGGGAGGAGCGGGATCCGGGTGGTCGCTGCCTGAGCGACGGCGAGCGCACCCTCGACAACACGGCCTTCGCTGCCGGCGTACGACGCCTTGCGGGTCGCCTCGCCGAGCTGGGCATCTCCCCCGGCGACAACGTCGCCGTGATGCTGCCGAACTGCGCGGAGATCGTCACCACGATGTTCGCGGCGTGGCACCACGGCTCGGCCCTGACGCCGGTGAACCCGGCGCTGACCGACGACGAGGCCCTCTACCAGCTCGAGGACTCGGCGTCGGCCGTGCTGGTGGGAGACGAGCGGGCGCGAGTGCTCGCGGACCAGCTCGAGATCGCGTGGGTGGACGTCCGTTCGGTCCACGCGGACCCGGGCGGGCCCGAGCCGGGCGGGCCCGAGCCGGACAGCCTGCCGCTCGCGCAACCACACGACTTCGCCCTCGTGATCTACACCAGCGGGACGACGGGGCGCCCCAAGGGGGTGCTGCTCGACCACGCCAACATCGCCGCGATGAGCGCGTCCCTGGTCGAGCACTTCGACCTCACGGCCACCGACACCAGCCTGCTCGTGCTGCCGTTGTTCCACGCCAACGGGCTCATCGCCAGCGTCGTGTCCGTCCTGCGCGCCGGGGGCGACGTCGTCGTGGCGCCACGCTTCTCGCCGTCGACCTTCTGGGACCTCGTCGAGGAGCACCGTCCGACGTACTTCTCGGCCGTGCCCACGATGTACGCCGTCCTCGAGGCCACCACGGAGCGCGCCGTCGACACGTCGTCACTGAGGTTCGTGATCTCTGGCGCGGCGCCGATGCCGGCCGAGCTGATCACCCGCTTCGAGCAGCGCTTCGACGTCGCCGTGGTGGAGGGGTACGGGCTCTCCGAGGGCAGCGTCGCGTCGACGATCAACCCGGTCGCCGGCCCGCGCAAGCCCGGCACGGTGGGCATCGCCCTGCCCGGTCAGGAGGTCGCCGTCGTGTCCTCGACGGGCGAGCACCAGCCGACCGGCCTGCGGGGCGAGGTCGTCATCCGGGGAGCGAACGTGATGCGCGGCTATCTCGGTCGCCCCGAGGAGACCGCCAAGGTGCTCCGCGACGGCTGGCTCCACACCGGTGACGTGGGGACGATCGACGAGGACGGCTACCTGCGCATCGTCGACCGGATCAAGGAGCTGATCATCCGCGGCGGGGAGAACATCTATCCCAAGGAGATCGAGGAGTGCCTCTACGGTCACCCGGCGGTCCTCGAGGCGGCCGTCGTCGGCCAGCCCGACTCCGTGCTCGGCGAGGTTCCCGTCGCGTACGTCGCCGCCAAGCCCGGCCTGGCCGTCACCGAGGACGAGCTGAGGGCCCACTGCGCGGCGTCGCTGGCGCGCTACAAGGTGCCCGAGGCGGTCCACGTGCTCGCGGAGCTGCCGAAGAACTCGGTCGGCAAGCTGGTCAAGGCGCGCCTGCGGGAGCCGGCCAACGACTGACGACCGGGCGCCGGCCTCTTGTGCGCTGGGACCAAATCGGGACTCGCTCGTTCGTCCCTTCAGACAGTGACGCACGTCACCCCACCCATGCCACGATGCGGAGATGTCAGACGTGATGACCGACAGGTTCACGACGAGCGACCTCGTCGAGAAGGTGGCCGCCAACCTGCACCACAAGCTCGGCGACCTGAGCAACGCGATGCGGGACCGGCTCTCCACCCGCATCGTGGAGCTGGAGGGTGAAGGGGCGATCTTCGACCTCCTCTACGCCAGCATCGAGGGCAACGTCGAGAACATCCTGTACTCGCTGCGCCATGACATCGTCGTCGACAACATCGAGCCGCCGTCAGCGGCGTACGAGTACGCCCGCCGGCTCGCGCAGCGAGGCGTGCCCGTCAGCGCCCTGGTCCGCGCCTACCGACTGGGGCAGCAGTTCCTGCTCGAGCAGGCCTTCCAGGAGTTCGAGCTGGTCGACGCCGAGGCGGAGCAGCGCGCCGCCGGGCTCGAGCGCGTCGTCGCGGTCACCTTCGACTACATCGACTGGATCTCCCAGCGCGTCATCACGGTCTACGAGAGCGAGCGCGAGCGCTGGCTGGCCGAGCAGAGCAGCGCCCGCGCCAACCGGGTCGACGACATCCTCGCCGGCTCCGAGACCGACGTCGACGCCGCCGAGGCCGTCATCGGCTACCGGCTCCGCGTCCCTCACCTCGGAGCGGTCCTGTGGGTCCACGAGACCGGCACCCAGCAGGACCAGCTCTCCCGCTTCACCAAGGCCGCCGGCGCGATCGCCGAGCACCTCGACTCCAAGCGGCTCCCCCTCGTGATCCC
Organism: Nocardioides sp. Root682; assembly: GCF_001427795.1. Lineage (GTDB taxonomy): Bacteria > Actinomycetota > Actinomycetes > Propionibacteriales > Nocardioidaceae > Nocardioides. The sequence continues at coordinate 574,308 of NZ_LMHJ01000001.1, forward strand.
CCGTGACCGCGCGAGCGCCTGGGCGTGGTTCGCCGTCCGCGACGACGTGGAGCCCGACCTCGACGTGATCCGCTCGCTGCTCGGCGACGCCGGCGGACCGCCCGTGCCCATGGTCGCCCTCGGCCGGCCACGCTCCGGACTCAGCGGCTTCCGCCGTACCCACGAGGAAGCCGTCAAGGCGCAGCAGGTCGCCACCGTCCGCGACGACCCGAACCACCCCGTCACCAGCTTCGGCGAGCCCGGCCTCAAGATCGCCTCCCTCCTGGCCAACGACCTCGAGCTCACCCGCGACTGGATCCACGACACCCTCGGCGAGCTCGCCCGCGACGACGAGCACCACGACCGCCTCCGGCACACCCTGCTGCTGTTCTTCCAGCACGAGAGCAGCTACACCGCCACGGCCGAGGCGATGCTGATGCACAAGAACTCCGTGAAGTACCGCATCGCGTCGGCGGAGAAGGCCCTCGGTCGTTCCATCAGCACCGACCGTCAGGCCATCGAGCTCGCCCTCACGGCGTGTGACTGGCTGGGGCCGGGCGTCCTCATCACCTGAGCGGGTTTGTGCGCGACGACCACATCGGCACCTCCGATTCCGGCGCGGCAGACCATGCCCGCATGGGGCGCCGCGCCCTAGGTTCGTGCCATGGCGGACGTGATCGTGATCGGCAGCGGGCCCAACGGGCTCTCCGCTGCACTGACCCTGGCCCGGGCCGGAGCCGACGTCACCGTGCTCGAGGCGAATGACGAGATCGGGGGCGGCACCCGGACGGTCCAGCCGTTCGGCGACGGGCTGCTCGTCGACCACTGTGCCGCCATCCACCCGATGGCGCACCAGTCCCCCGCCCTGGCCGGGCTCGACGCCCACGGCCTGCGGTGGGCGTGGCCCGAGATCGACGCGGCCCACCCGCTCGACGACGGCCCGGCCGCGCTCCTGCACCGCTCCGTCGAGGAGACCGCAGCCGGTCTCGGGCGCGACGGGCGGCGGTGGAAGCGGCTGTTCGGGGCGCCGTCGCGTGCCTACGACCGCCTCGCGCCCGACATCCTCGGACCGGTGGTCCATGTCCCCCGCCACCCGCTGCTCATGGGTCGCTTCGGTGCACCGACCGTGCTGCCGGCCGCACTGCTCGCGCGTTTCTTCCGCACCGAGCAGGCGCGCGCCCTCTTCCTGGGCACCACTGCGCACTCGATGCGTCCGCTGACCGAGGTCGTCTCGTCGGCGATCGGCGTGGGCATCCTGACCGCCGGTCACCACGACGGCTGGGCCGTCGCGGTGGGCGGCACCCAGTCGATCACCACCGCGATGGCATCCGCCCTGGTCGGCCTCGGCGGGAAGATCGAGACCGGGGTCCGGGTCTCCTCGCTCACCCAGCTGCCGCGCGCCGACGCCGTACTGCTGAACCTCTCCCCCACCGCCGCGCTCGACCTGTACGGCGACCTCCTGCCCGCCGGCACCCGGCGGTCGTACCGCAAGCACACCCATGGCACGGCGGCGTTCAAGGTCGACTTCGCCGTCGAGGGCGGCGTCCCGTGGCGCGACCCGCAGGTCGGCCACGCGGGGACGGTGCACCTCTCCGGAGGCCCCGCCGAGATCATCGCCAACGAGCGGACGGTCGCCGACGGGCGGTTGCCCGAGCGCCCGTTCGTGCTGGTCGGCCAGCAGTACGTCGCGGATCCGTCCCGCTCTCGCGGCGACGTGCACCCGGTCTACAGCTATGCCCACGTGCCGACCGGGTACGACGGCGACGCCACCGAGGCGATCACCGCCCAGATCGAGCGCTTCGCGCCCGGCTTCCGCGAGCGGATCGTGGACCAGCACGTCACCACACCCGCACAGTTCACGGCCAGCAACGCCAACTACGTCTCCGGCGACATCCTCACCGGGGCCAAGACCCCGGGCGCGCTGCTGTTCGGCCCGCGCCCCGGCCGCAACCCGTACCGGACCGGTGTTCGTGGGGTCTACCTGTGCTCAGCGGCCGCACCTCCGGGACCCGGCGCTCACGGCATGGTCGGCTACCGGGCGGCGCAGCTCGCGATCCGCGACCTCCACCTCGGCTGACCCGCGACCGCAGGCGCCCCGACCGGGTCAGCGCGTCAGCGCGTCGAGAGCAGGAAGAACGCGACGGCGACGAAGACGCCCGCCACCACCTGGCAGGTGGTGGCGCCGCGCCTGAGCACGGCGATCCGCTGCGCCCGCTCCTCGCCCTGGATCGCGTCGACGACGAGCGTGTTGACGTGGGACCTGCCCCACGCACCCAACGGGAAGAGGAAGCAGCCGATGGCCAGGCAGGTCAGGGCGTCCAGGATGCTGCTCACTGCTCTGCTCCCGCCTGCTGGTCCCCGAGGGGTTGCTGCCACGCCGTGACGTCGTAGGGGTCGCTCGGACGGTAGACCGCCTCGTAGCGGACCCCCGCCTTGCGGATCTGGCCCTCGAGCCACTCGCTCCAGAGCGCCTGGGTCCGCTCGCTCACGAGCACGGCACGGAGCTCGTCGCGCACGCGGGCGAGGGTCGCAGGTGCGGACGGTCGCACGCGGCTCACGACGCCGACGTTCCATCCCTGGCTGGCCTCCACGGGCCCGTAGGCCTTGCCTGCGCGCGTGCGGAAGACCGCGTCGGCGACGTCCGGGAGCAGGTCGGCGCGGGACACGGCGCCGAGCCGACCGCCGTCCTCGCGGGTGGCGGCGTCGATGCTGATCCGGCGGGCCAGCGCGTCGACGTCGGCGCCGCGGTCGAGTTCCGACCGCACGTCCTGGGCCTCGGCCCGGCTCTCGACGACGATGTTGCTGACGACCCGTCGCTCCGGGGTGCCGAGGTCGGCTCTCCGCTCGTCGAACGCTGCCGCCACCTCGGCGTCACTCACGGTGACCTCGCCGGCGACCGCAGCCAGCAGCTTGCGCAGCTCGAGCTGGCGCCGGACCTCCTCGACGACGGCGTCCTCGGAGGTGTTGACGTTGCCGAGCGAGTCGACGAACTGGTCGCGGTCACCCTCGAAACGGCTCTCGATGAACGCGGTGACGGCCTCGTCGACCTCGGCGTCGCTCACCTCGATCCCGGCCTCCTCGACGGCCCTGTCGAGGACCACGCTGATCGCCATCGACTTCGCGGCCTGGCGGCGGAAGTCGTCGAGCGCCTCGTCGTCAAGCGGCTCCTGGATCCCGTAGAGCGCCCGCAGCGAGTCGTTGCGGGCGTCCAGCTCGTCCACGCTCACGACCTCGTCGCCGACCCGGAAGGCGGTGCCGTCGGGTGCGTCGTCGCTCCACGGGCGCCAGGCCAGCAGGCCTGCAGCGACCACGGCCAGGACGGCGACCACGATGGCGATCTTCTGCTTCATCACACCTTCTCCAGGACCTTGGGTACGAGTGGGGCTGCAGGCACCTCGTCGTCGGAGGCCTCGGGTGCCACGTCGGCCGGTGCCTCCGGCAGCAGCGCCCACACCAGCAGGCGGGAGGTGCCGAGCGCGACCGCGACGGTGAGGGCGAGCAGCAGGCCGAATCCGCGGATCAGGCCGAGGTCGGAGACGACCAGGACGGCATAGCCGGTGGCGGACGCGGCTGCCGCGAGGTCCACGGCGCGGCCGATCCGCGGGTCACCCCGCCGCTGCCCGAGCGCGAGCAGCACGGTGAACTCGCAGGCCACCGCCGCCGTCAGCGAGCCGAGGCCCGCTGTCATCGGGGTCAGCGAGGCGCCGGTGACGGCCATCCCGAGCGCGACCAGTCCCGATGCGGTGGCGGCCGACGCCATCGCGACCAGCGCGACCCGGTGGTCGCGGAGCAGCAGGAGCAGCGCGGCCCCGGCAGCGAAGATCCCGAGCAGGGCCCCGAGCAGGCGCTCGTCGTCCATCGCCTCCTGGGCAGAGACCGCGACCATCGGCAACCCGGCCACCTCGACCTCCACGCCGTCCGGTGCGGTCGCCGCCACGCCGTCGAGGTAGGTGCGCAGCACCTGGAGGCGGTCCACGTCGCGCAGGTCGACGCCGTAGGTCATCACGGCCATCTGCCGGTCCGCGCTGACCACGCTCGAGGCGAGGTAGGCCGGGAGCAGCCGCATCGCCGCGTCCACCTCGGACGGCGCCGGCTCGACGCCGAGGAAGGACAGCACGTCCGCCGGCGACAGGACTGCGCTGAGCTCGTCCCCGTGCTGGGCGATGACGTCGCGCCGGGTCTGGCTCATCCAGGCGAAGGTCGCGGGGTCGAGGACGTCGTCGCCGCGGACGACGAGCGCGACCTCGCCCGACGCGCCGACGACGCGCTCGACCGCACGCGCGTCGTCGTACTCCCCGAGCCCGTCGGCGAGCGCGGTGAAGTCGGACTGCAGGGCGAGCGACGGGAACAACGCCCAGCCGACCGCGGCGGCGAGGACGGGGACGACGAGCAGCGCCCGGCGGTCGCGTCGGCGGACCGAGCGGGCGCGTGCCGACGGCAGTGGTACGACGTCGCCGGCCGCCTCCTGCGGACCCCAGTGGTGCACCGCCAGCGAGGCCAGCACGGTGACGGTCAGCCCGATCGCGAGGCTGACGCCGAGGTCGGCCACTGCGGGCACGGGCGCGATCGCGAGCGCCGCGAAGCCGGCCGCGGAGGCGAGCGCCGCGGCCAGCACCGTACGGCGCCCGGCGCCCCGGTGCAGGTAGGTCATGAAGTCCGAGCCGATGCCGAGCAGCACCGGCAGGAAGGCGACGGCGGTGAGCGCGAGGGGGCGGCCCACCCATCCGGCCACCGACAGGGTGGCTCCGGTGCCGAGCAGGGTCGCCACCAACGGCAACAGGCGGAACCGGCGACGGGTCCAGCTCGTGAGGAGGAACCACGCGCCGACGGCGATCACGGCGATGCCCCCTAGCAGCGGGACCTCGTGCCGGACCTGCTCCCCCAACGCGGCCACGACGGCCGGGATGCCGGTGACCGTCGTGCGCCGGGCGTCGACGTCGCTCTCCCGCACGACGGCGTCGATCGCGGCGACGAGGTCCTCGGTGTCGCTCTGGGACAGCGACGGGTCGGGACGGACGAGGACAGCGACCGCGTCGGGCCGCGGCACGAGGAAGTCCCACTGGGGCCGGGGGTCGCCCTCGTCGTTGAAGATGACCCGGTTGACGAAGGTCTGGTTGTGCAGGGTCGGCAGCCCGCCGGGCATGCCACGGGCGAGCAGGGCGGAGTAGCGCTCGTCGAAGTCGCGCGTCGCCCGGCTGCCGGCCGCGGCGACCTCCCTGGCGGACGCGCCGGCCTCCTTCGCCTCGGCCTCGGCCCTGGCGCGCAGCCCGTCGCGGTAGCCCCCGAGCTCCGCGAGCAGGTCCTGGGCCTGTCCGGCGATCTGGTTGAGCACGGTGCCCGGCCCGTAGACCGCCTTGACGTCGGGCAGCGCCGCCAGCTCACCCTCGAGCTGCAGCAGGGCCGGCAGGTTCTCCTTGAGCAGCAGCCCGCCCGGCTCCGCGGACTCGAGGAGCACGACGACGGGGTCCCCGCCGAACTGCTCGGCCATCTCCGCGGTCGCCCGTACGACGCGGTCGTCGCGCGGCACGAACTCGTCGACGCCGGTCTCGACCTCCACCCGCGTGATCCCGACGCCCATCAGGGCGAGCAGCGCCAGCACGCCGAGTGCCGCGGCCACCCCGGGCAGGTGGCGTGGCGTCGGTGTCCTCCGGACGTCGGGAGTGCGCATCACGGCATCGGGTCCTCGACGATGCGCGGGTACTCACCGGTGAACTCGGCCGGGTCGTTGTGGGTGCCGGGCGACGGGTACGGGTTGTACATCGTCGTCGGGCTGGCGCCGACCGGGAGGTTGAGCGAGCTGAGGCCGAGGATCGGCTTGACCCGGGCGATCGGCCCGTTCTTGTCCGACGACCCGACGAATCCGGTGAAGTTGGTCCAGTAGGACACCAGGTCGCGCCCGTAGGGCTTGAGGTAGGCGAGCATCGGGTTGAGGTCGGCGAGGTTGACCTGCAGGGTCGCGAACAGCGGGCTCACGGCCTCCTGCAGGGGACTCAGCCGGCTCAGCGTGGCCGGCGCCCGGTCCAGGGTGGTGTCCAGCGAGGGCAGCATGCGGCGCAGGTCCTCGGTCGTCGCAGGCAGCTCGAGCAGGGCAGCGCTGAGGTCCGGGGACGCCTTGCGCAGGTTGCGCGTCACCGTGCCCAGGGGCGTGGTCAGGGTGGCCAGGCTGCCGCTCGCCCGCTCCGTGGTGACCAGCAACGACGGGAGCAACCGCATGATCGCCCTGACGTCCTCCTCGTGCCCGGCCGTCACGGCCGTGAGGGTCTGCGCGTCGCGGGTGAGGTCGACGATCCGGCCCTGCTGGGTGTCGAGCGCGTCCAGCACCGTGGTTGAGGACTGCACCAGGGCCCGCAGGTCGTCGGACTGCTCCGCGAGCGCCTCGAGCGCTCCGGCGTTCTCTCCGAGGTCACCCAGGCCCGTGAGCACGGCGTCGACGTCCTCGCGGGTCTCCGCGGTCGCCGTACCACCCGAGCGGATCAGGCCCGACAGGTCCTTGCGGGTGGTCGCGTCGAGGCTGGTGAGCACGTCGTTGAGCTGCACGCTGCCGCGTGCGGCGGTCGTCGGCAGGGTCGCGCCGTCGTCGTACGCCGGGCCGTCTCCGTCAACGATCTCGAGGTAGGTCTCCTCGATCATCGTCTTGTTGCGGACGGTGATGACGGCACCCTCGTGGAGCGGGACGGCCTGCTCGTCGAGGTCGAGCGTGACCATCGCCTTGTCGCCCTCCACCTCGATCCGTTCGACCGCACCGACCTCGACGCCGGCGATGCGGACGTCGGACTGGAAGACGAGGTTGTCGACGTCGTCGTACGGCACGGTGACCTGGTAGCCGGCCTTCGACAGCAGCGGCAGCTTGCCGCCCGCCTGGAGCCACAGGAAGCTGACGATCGTCGCGCAGGCAACGACGAAGGCGACCAGGGTGAGGCCGCGCAGCTTCGGGACGGCCTGGTGGGGAATGCGCATCAGCCGAGTCCTCCGACCGTTTCGGGCGAGAGCTGGAAGAGCCCTCGCAGGATCCCGCGATTGGCGTCGCGGAGGCTGACGACCGAGTTCGTGTTGTAGACGAACGCGGCGACGTCGTCGAGCCGGGGCACGAGCATCTGGGTGAGCGGCCGGGCGTCCGCGCTCAGCGGCCGCAGGTCGCCGACGATCGTGCGCAGGTCGGGCGCGGCGGCGCGCAGGTCGCTGACCACCGGGCCTGCCTTCTCCAGCACCGGCTCGGCCTCGCGGATGAAGTCGTCCAGCTCGTCGACACTGCCGTTGAAGCTCTTGAGCGCCCCGGGGAGCTCGTCGCTGGCCGCGCGGACGTCGGCCAGCGTCGGGTCGAGCTGGTTGGCCAGCTGTACGACGCTGCTCGACGTCGACCGCAGCTCGCGCGAGAGCTCGGGCAGCTGGGCCAGGGTGGCGTCGAGGTTGTCCCGCTCCCCCGACAGCGTGCCCAGCGTGACGTTCAGCGACGTCGCCATCCGTTCCAGACGTACGTCATTCCTGCCCGCCGCCTCCGAGACGTCGGCGAGCGCGTTGACCAGCCGGGCCAGGCTCTTGCGCCGGGTCGCCAGCCGGTCCATTACCGGCTGGAGCTGTTCGAGCAGCTCGTTGGTCCGGTCGAGGCCCGCCGGCAGCTGCTTCGGTGCGTTGACCAGCGCGACGTCCGACTCGGCGAACAGCGAGCTCATCGCGGCCTGGGTGTTGGAGTCCAGGTGCGCGAGGACGTCGTCGACCTGGACGGGCGAGACCGTGCGGTCGGCCGTGATCGTGTCGCCGTCCTCCATCGCCTTCGCGTCGGGGGTGCCGGGGCTGATCTCGACGTACATGTCGTTGAGGGGGCTCTTGGGCCGCAGCAGCACCTGCGCGTCGTCGTGCACCACCTGGCCGTTGTCGATCCGCAGCTCGAGGCGCGCCATGCCGTCCTCGGTGATCCCCGCTGAGCGGATGTCGCCCACCTGGACGCCCGCGATCCGGACCTCCTGGCCGTTGCCGGGGCTGACAGCGGCCGCCTCGTCGAGCTCGACGTAGAGCGTGTAGCGGTCCTCCCACGGCGGGTTGAACCGCTGGTTGGCGAGGAAGTAGCCGCCCACCGCGGCGCCGAGCGCGACCAGGACCGCGTACGCGACCAGGTTGCGGGCCAGGCCGGGCTCGCTGCGGGCCCGCTCGAAGAACTTGGTCAGGGAGCGCCTCATCACCGGTCTCCGTCCACGATGCTGTTGAGCAGCTGCTCGAGGCTGATCGGCAGCCCGGCCAGCGACCCGGGACCGGTGCCGGGCATGAACGAGATCATCGAGCCGTTCTGGTCGGTCATGTTGGCCTGGGTGAGGTTGGCGAACATGTAGCCCGTCTCCTTGTAGAGCGGCCGATCGGCGCCGCCGCCGGCGTACTCACCGGTGCCGTGCCACGGCGAGGTGAGCTGGTCCAGGACCGGGCCGTTGATGCGGTCGAGCACCGGTCCCTCCAGGTTGTCGATGGTGGCGTCGAGGTCGCGGCTGATCGGGATCAGTGCGGTGACCAGCGGGCGGGCGTCGCGGAGCACCCCGCGCAGGTCGCGGACGACGGGCCGGGCCCGGGCGAGGACCGGGTCGGCGTGGTCGAGCAGCCGGGCCAGCTCCTGGACCGACGGCCGCGCCGGGTCCGCGGTGTCCTCCAGCGAGGTGAGGACGCCGTCGAGGCTGTCCAGCAGGGTCGCGGTCTCGTCGAGGCTCGACGGCATGGTGCGGGCCGCCTCGGCGATGTCGTTGCGCCGGGACTCGAGCACCTTCGCGGTGGTCGCGAGGTCCTCGACGGTCTCCCCGAGGCGGGCGTTCTCCGAGGACAGGACGGTCGAGGCGTTCTCGCCCCCGTCGACGAGGGCGGACAGGTCGCTCTCGGGCGACGTGCCCTGCAGCGCCCGCAGCACCTCGTCGACCGAGCGGAGCGTGCCGGGCGCGGACTCCATCAGGTCGCGCAGTGCTCGGGTGCCGTCGGCCTCGAGCGTCGCGTCGAGCGCCTTGGTGCTGCTGCGCACGCCCTGGCGGGCGTCGGAGGCGAAGGCACTGGCGACGCCGTCGAGCTCGACCGGCAGCTCGGTCCGCTCCACCGGGATCGTCCCGGTGAACTCGCCCCGCCGGCCGCCGGGGACGATCTCGACGTAGTAGTTGCCGCCGAGCAGCGTGGTCGGGCGCACCCGCGCCGACGGCGCCGTCCCCATCGCCTTGCGCGCGTCCTCGTCGACCTTCACCTCGACGGTGGTCATCCCGTCCTCGTCCTCGACGGAGCGGACCACGCCGATCTCGATGCCCGACATCTTCACGTCGGACACCGAGCTGCGCAGCCGGTGCGCCTCGGTGAACTGGATCTGGACGCTGTCACCGGGGCGCAGCATCGCTGCCAGCTGGGCCTTCTGGAACAGCAGCGCACCGGACACGGCCGCCACCGCGACGAAGATCCTGCCCAGCTGCAGGGTCGTCAGGCGGGGCCGGCGCGGTCCGCGCTTCGCGGGGCTCCGTCGTCTCGAGGTCGTCGACATCGTCCTCACCAGGTCTCTCCGGGAGCGGGGTACGGGTCACGGGTCGCCGAGCCGGGTACGCCGACCGACTCCGCGCCGGGCAGCAGCAGGATCCGCAGCCAGTGGCCGGCGCTGTCACCGCTCGCGAGGGCGCCGGCGGCGTTCGTGTGGAAGTAGGCGATGTCCTCCGCGTAGTCGCCGACCACGCTCGCGACCGGAGCGCCGTTGCTCGCCGTCCTGAGCAGCTGGTGGGCGAGCGGGCGGGCGTCGGAGACCAACCGGTCCAGGGCGACGACACCCGTCGCGGCGTCCTCGTTGACGTCGGGGACCTTGCCCAGCGGCGGGACCGCCTCACGGAGGAAAGCCCTGAGGTCCGGCGTCGAGCGACCCAGTGCGGTGGCGCCGGGCCGGACCTGGCGCATCGCGACCGCCAGGTCGGCGAGCGGGGTGTCGAGCCCGGACAGCGCCGAGTGCGCGGCGTCGAGGGTGTCGGGCGCCTGGTCGAGGGAGGCCCGGACCTGGTTGCCGTCGTCGGCAGCGAAGGCGTCGGCGGTCACCGCCATCTCGTCGATGAGGGCGGCGAGCTCCTCGTCGCGGGTCGCCATCCGGCCGCTGAGGCGGTCCGCCGAGATGAGCAGGTCCTCCAGCGGTGCTCCCTTGCCTGCTGCCAGCGCCCTGGAGACCTCGCCGGTCGAGGCGAGGATCTCCGGCGCGCTGCGGGTGAAGGAGTGCAGATCCTCGCCGTGTCCGATCATCCCGCCGCCGAGGTTCTGCAGCGCGGTGGCCGCCTCGGCACGGGTCTTCTCGTCGAAGGTGTCGAGCAGCTCGTTGACGTCCTCGGCCTTGACGGTCTGCTCGGCCGGGATGGTCGCGTCCGACCGGAGCGCGCCCGTCGACGGGTCACCGGGGTCGAGGGTCACGAACTTCTGGCCCAGCCCGGACCGGTCCGAGATCCGCGCCGCCTGCGCGTTCTCGTAGAGCTTGGTGTCCGGGTCGTCGAGCTTCAGCACGGCGACGGCGTGGCCGTCCTCGAGCCGCAGGTCCTCGACGTAGCCGACCCGGTTGCCCGCGATCCGTACGTCGTCGCCGGTGTTGAGACCACTGAGGTCCTCGAACGCGACCCGGACCTCGCGACGCTCGGCGAGCGGCATGCCGTGCGTGGAGTTGAGGCCGAAGACCACGGCGCCACCGAACAGCACGAGCACCGCCGTACCGATGCCCAGCGGGCTGCGCAGCCAGGAGAACAGGGCGTTGTCGGTCATGTCACTTCCCTCCCAGGAGCAGGCCGAGCAGGTTGAGCTCCTGCTTCTCGCTGAGTCCGGTGGCACTGGCGCCCTTGGGCTGCAGGAGGCCGCCGACGAGACCGTTGAGTCCGTCCAGCAGCCCGCTCGCCGGTCCGTTCGGCGCCGGGTTCGCCGGGCTGGCCGGCGTGGGCGCCTTCCGGTTCGTGTCCGTCCCCGGCTTGCCGCCAGTCACCGGCAGCAGCCCCAGCAAGGTGTCCGGGTCCACCACGTAGTGGGCACGGAAGTAGTGGGACAGCCCGTCGTGACCGTTGGTGGTCAGTGCCCAGAACCGGATGTAGTCGAAGAGGTGGTCCCGGTTGCGGGTGAGTGCGCCGGTCAGCTGCTGAAGGCCTGTCGTGCTGGTGGCGAGCCCTCCCCCGGCCGCACGCACGTCCTTCGCGATCGGCGCGGCGGCGCGCAGCAGCTCGTCGGCCCTGCGCAGCACGGGCTCGGACGTCGCCAGCGCCGGGTCGAGCACGTCCGAGAACGCGCGCAGCTCCTCGGCCAGGTCCGGCAGCGCGTCGGTCAGCGGACGCAGCTCCTTGAGCGTCGGGGCGGTGTCGTCCGCCGCATTGCCCAGGTTGCCCAGCGTGGTGCGCAGCACCCGCAGGGTCCCGGGCAGCTTGTCCAGCGTGTGCTCGAGCTTGACCTGCCGCTCACGCACCGCGGTCAGCACCTTGTCGGAGGAGTCGACCAGCTGGTCCATCGCCTTGCCGTCACGGGTGGCGAGCGCGCTCGCCACCGGCTCGAAGTTGGTGATCAACCGGGCCAGCAGCTCGTTGTGCTCGTCGAGCACCGAAGCCATCGCGGTGGCGTCCTTGAGGCTCGGCGACAGCAGCGCCAGCGCCTCGTCGACGTTCTCGCCGTTGCCCTGCATGCCCTCGCCGAGGGTGGTCACCAGCGCCCGGAGCCCGTCACCCGTGGGTTGGTCGACGGTGTTGAGCACCTCGTCGAGACCGACGGAGGTCGCGGTCTGCTCGACGGGGATCACCTCTCCCTCGGGCAGCAGCGGCGCGTCGGGACTCCCCCGGTCGAGGTCGACGTAGCGCTCGCCGAGCAGGCTCACCGGACGGATCGTGAGCCGGGCGTCCGCGTGGAGCGGCCGGGCCTCCGCGCCGAGGTCGAGGCCGACCTCTGCCAGTCCGTCCCGGACGGTGAGGCTCTCGACGGAGCCCACGACGACGCCGTCGATCTTGACCTGGTTGCCCTCGACGAGCGGGGCTGCCGAGAGGAAGCGTGCGCGGACCAGGTCCGCGTCGTCGTCGCTGCCGATGCGCGTGGCGACACCCGCGACGCCGGCGGCGATGAGTACGGCGACCAGGGCGGCTCGGCCGACGTCGGTCAGGGCGTTCGTCCGGCCGTTCATCGCATGCTGCTTCCGTAGGCGTCGGTCCACGGCTGTCCCACCGGGGAGCCGGGGTCCGGGGTCAGGTTCTGCGTCACGCCGGGCCCGGGCTTGCCGGTCGGGCTGGGGATGACGCTCTCGACGCCGGCCTGGATGAGGAACCGGGTGTAGTGGCCCTGGTTGTCGCGGTTGCCGGCGGCCGAGCCCCAGTTGGTGGCCCAGCCCGCGATCTCCGGCGTGTACGGCCGCAGGAAGTCGATCACCGGGGTGAGGCCGGTCATCGCGTCGTCGGCGTCGGGCGCGGTGGCCGTGCCCCCGTCGAGGAGGCCGGGGGTGATCCCGAGCAGCTGGGACAGCTGGTCCAGGGTCGGCCGGAGGTCGCCGACGGTCGGGCGCAGGTCCTGCAGCAACGGACGCAGGTTGCGCGACACCGAGGTGAGGCTGCCCGTCGCGGGCGCCAGGTCCTCGAGCAACGGCAGGGTCACCTCGACCGTGCCCGGAACCCGGGCGAGTGTCGCGTCGGCCTTCTCCAGCACCGGCGGCAGCTTCTGCAGCGTGCTGCCGACGCTGCGCTCCTGGGCGGCGATCGTGTCGGTCGCCGAAGCGAGCGAGCTGACGACCTGCTCGAGGCTCTCGCCGCGCGAGCCGAGGATCTCCATCGTCTGGTTGAACTGGGCGACGATCTGCTTGATCGCCTCGCCGTCGGTGTCGACCTCGCGCAGCACCGCGCCGAGCTCCTCGAGGGCCGGACCGGCCGCCCTGAGGCTGGCGTTGGCGTCCGCCTCGCGGCCGTCGAGGGTCTCCTGGAGCCGCCCGACGAGCGAGGACAGGTGCTTGCGGGTCGGCGCGTCGAGGGCCGACAGCACGGAGTCCAGCTCGACCGGCTCCCGCTGGACACCCGCGAGCATGGCCCCCTCGGGCAGCTCGGCGTTCTCGCCGGCTCCGTCGACCACCCGGACCAGGCGCTCCCCGAGCGCCGCCTTCCACACGACCTCGACGGTGGCGCCGTCATGGAGCGGGCCGAACTCGTCGTCGAGGGACAGCTCGAGCTGCGCCCTGCCGTCCTTGACCTCGATGCCCGTGACGCTGCCGGCCTCGTAGCCGTCGTACATCACCGAGCTGCCGACGAACAGGTTGCCCGCGTTGGGGATCACCGCGCTGACGCGGTAGCCGTCACGCTGGTCGAGCGTCACGACGGCGCCACCGACCAGGGCGATCCCGAGGATGCCGATCGCGAGGCCGGGTCGGACCTTCAGCCGGGGCCGACTCATCAGTCCATCCCCAGGGGGCCGGCGGAGTCGCCCGCCAGGAACTGCCGGACGAAGGGGTCCTCCGAGTTGAACGCGGCGTCGGCGTCGCTGTAGTGGACGGCCTTGCCCTTCCAGATGACGCCGACGTAGTCGCTGACCTTGCGGGCCGTCCGGATGTCGTGGGTGACCACCAGGTAGGTGCCCTTGTGGCGCTCGTGCATGTCGAGGATGACGTCGTTGAGCAGGCTCGTGCGCACAGGATCCAGGCCGGAGTCGGGCTCGTCGAAGAGGACGATGTCGGGGTCCAGGATGAGCGCGCGGGCGAAACCGGCCCGCTTGCGCATGCCGCCCGACACCTCGCTGGGCAGCTTCGCCGCGGCCCCCTCCAGGCCCACCTCCGCGAGCCGGTCCATCACCATGTCGCGCACCAGTGCCTCGGGGGTGTCCGTGTGCTTGCGCAACGGGAAGGCCACGTTGTCGAAGATGTTCATCGACCCGAACAGCGCGCCGTCCTGGAACAGCACACCGAAGCGCTTGCGCAGCTCGTAGCGCTCGGGCTTGCTGATGTTCCAGATGTCCTGGCCGAAGATCAGGACCTCGCCCTCGTCGGGCTCGAGGAGCCCCACCAGGTGCTTGATCAGGACGCTCTTCCCCGTTCCGGACGGACCGAGGATGGTCGTGATCGCGTTGTCCACGAAGTTCAGGTCGAGGCCGGTGAGGATGTCGTACGGCCCGAAGCTCTTGTGGACGTTGCGGACCTCCATCGAGTGCTGGTTGCCGGACGCCCCGGGAGCGGTGTTCATGGCGGTGTTCACTGCGGTGCTGGGAGCAAGGGTGGTCATGACGAGTTCCTCTGCGGGAGGTGCGGACGGGAGCGTGCGCTAGTTGCCGATGGGTGCATTCGGTGAGAGGCCCCAGAAGAGCTGGGTCCCGAGGGCGCCGATCATGTGGATCAGCACCATGTTCAGGACCATGGATCTGGCGGTGTTCTTGCCGACCTCGACCGATCCCCCGCGCACCGTGTAGCCGTAGTAACAGGCCACGAACACGATGGCTGTCCCCATGGTCATCCCCTTGACCATGGAGAAGAGGAAGTCGAGCGGGTTCTGGTAGAGCCAGAAGATGTACATGTGGCCCCCGGGCGAGACGCCACCGACGTAGTAGACGGTCACCAGGATCTCGCCGAGCGACATCATCCCCAGGCTGACGGCGTACAGGAACGGCATGGACAGCCAGGCCGCCACGACGCGGGTACCGACGAGATAGCTGCGCGAGTCGACCCCCATCACCTCGAGGGCGTCCACCTCCTCGGCGATCCGCATCGAGCCGATCTCCGCGACCAGGCCACAGCCGATCTTGGCGGCGAGGATGTAGCCCCACATGTAGGGCACCAGCTCGCGGACCGCGCACCAGGCGTTGAAGATGCCGGAGTAGATCGGTGCCCCGACCTGCTTGAGCGTGTAGATCGCCTCGGTCCCGCACATCGTCCCCATGACGAACTGCATGGCCCAGATGATCAGCGCGCTCGACAACACGAGGATCGCGGCCTGGCGGACCACCTCGGTCCAGTGGGCGCGCACCTCGGGAAGGCTGCGCGTCACCTGCCAGGAGAAGCGGAGGATCTCGCCACCGGTCGTGAGTGCCGCACGCACCGAGGCAGCGGCGCTCGACAGCGAGATCTCGCTGTCCTGCGGCGTCGGGGCGCTGGGGCGGTCAGCGCGCGGGCGCTCGGGAGTCGTCGTCATCGCGGGCGCCCTACTTGAAGACCTGGATGTCGGGGTTGAGCCCGAGCAGGATGTTGGTGAAGACGACGTTCACGACCCAGATCAGGGCGAACGCGATGACCACCGCCTGGTTGACAGCACGGCCCACGCCGATCGCCCCACCCTTGGCGTACATGCCCTTGTAGCAGCAGACGACGCCGATGATCAGGCCGAACAGGGTGGTCTTGACGACGCTGCCCCAGATGTCCGGTGTGGTCAGGTTGGCGAACAGGCTGTTGTAGAACGCCCACGGGTTCGCACCGAGGATCGGTACGGCGGCGATGAACCCGCCGAGGAGGCCGAAGCAGAGCGCGATGATGTCCAGCAGGCCGGTGATGATCGTGACCGCGACGATGCGCGGCAGCGCCAGCGCCCGGATCGGGTCGACGCCGAGCACCTCCATCGCGTCGATCTCGTCACGGATCCGGCGGGCGCCGAGGTCGGCGGTGATCGCCGAGCCGACGACGCCGGCGACGACCATCGCGTTCACCCACGGGGCGAACTCACGGATGCTGGCCATGATGAAGAAGGAGCCCAGTCGCTCGGGCATCCCGAACAGGGCGTAGATGTTGCCGCCCTGCAGTCCGGGGGCGCCGAGCCCGAAGAACGTGCACGACACGGCCATCGGGATCCAGCACTGCTTGAGGATCTGGAACATCTGGTCGACGGTGTCGCGCCAGTAGTCCCACGGTCCGCGGACCGCCATCCAGATGACGGAGCCCCCGAGCCGGGTCATCTCGCCCAGCTCGGTGACACCGGCTGCGAGAGTCCCTGGAGCGGGTGCAGTCCTGCGTGTCGCATTCCCCATGAATGGTTCACCGCCTGCCTCGGTTGAAGTCGTGCTCAACCTCTCAGCGACGTGTGACGGGTGACATGGTCACCGCTGACAAAAAGCCCGGCACGCTTTGTGGACTGCTGGCAAGGCCGTCCCGGACGTCCTGACCTAGCGTCGAGGACATGCCGGAGACCTCACGAAAGAACGCGCCCGTGCCCGCGCCCGTGGCCCGGATCGACTTCCCCAGCGCGGTTCGTGGCGCGTCGACGGGGTTCAGCATCCTGCTCATCGGCGGCTTCCTCGCCCCGATGCTGACCCTGGTCTCCACCCTGGCCGCCGCTGTGTGGCTGGGCGGCGTCGCGGTGGTCTCCTTCGCGATCGCGGCACGACACAGCCAGCGGGCCGGGATCCCCGCACTGCACGGGATCTTCGCCGCCCTCCTCGCCTACGCGCTGGTGCTCCCGCTGCTGCTGCCGTTCGAGCAGGGCCGCGACGTGCGACAGATCGCGCAGACCATGCTGACCGCCGTCATGGTCGGCGCGATCACCGGAGCCGTGGCGGCACGTCGTGTTGTCCCGAGCAGCCAAAGCCGCGGCCGGACTCTGGTGCGGCGAACCGGTCCGGCGCGTCGCGTCAGTACCTAGCGTGCGGGTCGGACCATCCGACCACCCCAGGAGTGAACGCCATGACTGCACCCGTCGCCATCGTCACCGGATCCGCGAAGGGCATCGGCCTCAGCATCGCCCGCGAGCTCACCGGACGCGGCTACCGCGTGGTGGTCTCCGACATCAACGCCAGTGACGCCGAGGTGGCCGCCAAGGAGCTGGACGGCGCGATCGCCGTGCCCTGCGACGTCCGTGACGAGGACCAGGTGAAGGCCCTGGTGGCGGACACCGTCGCCCATCACGGCCGCCTCGACCTGATGGTGCCCAACGCCGGCATCGGCATCGTGTCCCCGATCCTCGAGACCGACCTGGCCACCTGGCGGCAGGTGACGTCGGTCAACCTCGACGGCGTCTTCCTGTCACTGCGCTGGGCAGCTCCGGCGATCATCGCCTCGGGCGGCGGATCGATCGTCAACCTCGCCTCCGTGAGCGGCACCACCGGCACCCCGCTCATCGCGTCCTACGCTGCCGCCAAGGCCGCCGTCATCAACCTGACCAAGACGGCCGCGATGGAGTTGCGCCCCCACGGGGTGCGGGTCAACGCCGTCCTGCCCGGCTTCATCGGTACCGACCTGGTGTCCGACGCGGCGCCCGAGTTCGAACGTCACCTCGGCCTCGAGGCCGGCGCGTTCGGCCAGGTGATCGAGGCCAAGCAGGGCCGCTTCGGCGCACCCGACGACGTCGCGCGGGCGGTGGCGTTCCTCGCCGACGCCGAGCAGACCTGGGTGACCGGCACGGCGTTCACCCTCGACGGCGGGCTGACGTCCAGCCTGATCTGACGGCTGCACTCCCTCGGGGTCGCCGTGCCACGATGAGACGGTGACGCCGACGATCCTGTGGTTCCGCCGGGACCTGCGCCTCGGCGATCACCCGGCCCTGCTGGCGGCCGCGGAGACCGGGCCGGTGCTGCCGGTCTTCGTCCTGGACGAGGTGCTGCTGGGCTCCGCCGGCCCCGTCCGGACAGCGTTCCTGCACGCCTCGCTCAGCGCCCTCGACGCCAACCTGCGCCGCCATGGCCCCGGCCTCGTCGTACGCACGGGGCGACCCGCCACCGTGCTCGCCGACCTGGTCCGGGAGACGGGCGCCCGGGAGGTCCACGTCAGCGCCGACTTCGGCCCGTACGGCGCCCGCCGGGACCAGCAGGTCGAGGAGTCCCTCGACGTGCCGCTGGTCCGGACCGGTTCGCCGTACGCCGTCGCGCCCGGCCGCCTCACCACCGGCGCCGGCCAGCCGTACCGCGTGTTCACACCGTTCCACCGCGCCTGGGTCGAGCACGGCTGGCGCGCTCCGGCCGACTCCGATCCGGCCGCCGTCGACTGGGTCGGCGCCCCGGGCGAGGAGATCCCCGCGGCCACGACCGGGATCGCGCTGCCGGAGGCCGGAGAAGGACCGGCCCTGCAGCGCTGGCGCGACTTCGTCGGCACGCCGTACGACGACATCCGCGACCGCCCGGACCTGGACGAGACCTCGCGCCTGTCGACCGCCCTGCGCTGGGGCGCCATCCACCCCCGCACCCTGCTGGCGGACCTGGACGCACGCAACCCCCACGACGCGGTGTTCCGCAAGGAGCTGGCGTGGCGGGAGTTCTACGCGTCGGTGCTGCACGCGTGGCCGGAGTCGGCCCGCGACTACTTCCGCCCCGAGCTCAAGGACCTGCCTTACGTCACCGGCAGGGAGCTGCGGCGCCGCCTCGAGGCCTGGGCCGCGGGCGAGACCGGCTTCCCCATCGTCGACGCGGGGATGCGGCAGCTGCTGGCCGAGGGGTGGATGCACAACAGGGTGCGGATGATCGTGGCGTCGTTCCTGGTCAAGGACCTGCAGGTCGAGTGGCAGCACGGCGCGGCCCACTTCATGGCGCACCTCGTGGACGGCGACGTCGCGAGCAACCAGCACAACTGGCAGTGGGTGGCCGGGTGCGGCACCGACGCGGCGCCGTACTTCCGGATCTTCAACCCGATCACCCAGGGCGAGAAGTTCGACCCGGAGGGCGACTACATCCGCCGCTGGGTGCCCGAGCTCGCCGAACTCCCGACTCCGGCAATCCACCGCCCCTGGCGCTCCGAACCACCCCCGGGCTATCCCGAGCCGATGGTCGACCATGCCGTCCAGCGCAACGAGGCGCTGGCGGCGTACCAACTGATCCGAGGGCAACGCACATGACCGACGCGCCAGCGTTCACCGACATCCGTCTGCCGAAGGAACCGCGCGCCATCGCGCTGGTCCTGCACGGCGGGGCCGAGACGGGCACGGCGCCGGTGGACGCGCGCAGCCTCTCGTGGCGCCGCGGCCGCGTGCTCACCCGCCACCTCGCTCCCGCGTTGAAGGCGGACGGGATCGGCCTGATGATGCTGCGCTACCGGGTCAAGGGCTGGAACGCCCGGCCCGGCGCGCTGCCGGACCCGGTGCCGGACGCACGGTGGGCGCTCGACGAGATCCGGCGCCTGCACGACCTCCCGGTCGTGATCGTGGGTCACTCGATGGGCGCCCGCACGGCCGTCGCCGTGGCCGACGACCCGTCGGTGCGTGGGGTGGTCGCCCTGGCCCCGTGGTTCCCGAAGGACGAGCCGGTCGACGCGCTGGCCGGCAAGGTGCTGCACGCCGCGCACGGCCGGAGCGACCGGATCACCTCCGCCAAGGCGACCATCCGGTACGTCGAGCGAGCCGGCGTCGTCACGAAGGAAGCGACCTTCGTCGACATGGGTCCGGTGGGCCACTACCTGCTGCGGCAGTCGCGCCTGTGGAACCTGGTCGCGACGCGCGCCGTACGCGAGACGCTCCTGGACCTCTGAGCGACCGGTTCGGCCAAGGGTTCAGGCGAGCGCCAGGAAGACCTTCTCCAGCTTCTTGGCGTCGACGCTCTCCGGGCCGCCCTCCGCGAGGCACTTCTGCAGTCCTGTGGACACGAGGGCGTAACCGCCGCGGCTGATCGCCTTGTTCACGGCGGCGAGCTGGAGCAGCGCTGCCTCGCAGTCGGCGCCCTCCTCGAGCATCCGGATCACCGAGGCCAGGTGGCCGTTCGCGCGTTTCAGGCGCGTGATGATCGCCTTGATCTCCTCAGGCTCCAGCTGCATGGCGCTCTCCTGCGTCGGTGGTCAGTGCGTCCATCATCCCGGTCAGCCGGGCGCGGGCATCAGCCGCCACCACGCCCAGCTCGGGGTCCGGCGCGATCGTCGCCATGAAGGCGGGGTCGAAGACCTCGACCCGGCTGTGCTGGGGGTCGATCTCGGTGACCACGACGTTGCAGGGCAACAGCGTGGCGATTCGCGGGTCGGCCTGGAGCGCACGATGTGCCAGCTGTGGGCGGCAGGCACCGAGGATGACCTGCGCGGGCACCTCCACCCCCAGCTTGGCGAGCAGTGTCGCCCGCAGGTCGATCTCGGTGAGGACGCCGAATCCGGCGTCGCCGAGCAGCTCCCGCACCCGCGCCACGGTGGCGTCGTACGACGTCGCGACGGTGGCGCTCAGGGTGAAGTCGATGGTGCTCATGGGGTTCCTCTCCTCGTTTGACTTATCCCCCCGGGGGGTTATGCTGGTGCCAATCGTATCCCCCCGGGGGGTTAAAGGAAAGGGGGCGCCACCGTGGCGCAGACAACGCACGAGCCCACCGCCGCCGCGACGTCGACCTGGCGACCCGGCCCGCTCGGCCGCCTCGGTGTCTGGGTGACCGGGCACCGCAGGGTGGTCGGCATCGGCTGGATCGTCGTGGTGATCGGCCTGGGGATCTTCGCTCCTTCGGTCGAGAAGAACCTCTCGGGCGCCGGTTGGCAGGCGAACGGCTCGGAGTCCGTCGCCACGCGCGACCTGGTCCAGGAGCACTTCGGCGGCGCGGCGAGCCACGCGATCCAGGTCGTCGTGCACAGCTCCGACGGCCCACTCACCGAGGGCGACGGACCACGGGTCCTCGCCGAGGTGGCCCGCATCCTCGAGGACGAGCCGCGGTTGGCCGAGGTGATCGCACCCATGCCCGGCATCAGCATGTCCGGTGACCAGCACACGGGAGTCGTCCTCGCCGGCGCCGGCGTCGACACCAATGAGATGGTCCGGGTCGCGACCGAGCTGAAGGAGGAGCTCCAGGCCGTCTCGACCGACTCCGTCCAGGTGAACCCGACCGGCTCATCCCTGCTGTGGTCGGACTTCAACGAGGCCAACCTCGAGGCGATGCTGACCTCGGAGCTGTACTCGTGGCCCGTGACACTGGCGATCCTTGTGCTGGCCTTCGGCGCCCTGGTCGCCGCCGGCCTCCCCCTCCTGCTCACGCTGGCCGGACTGGTCGCCTCTGCGGGCTCACTGGTCCTGATCAACGAGTTCGTGCCCGTGTCGATCTGGGCGATGAACTTCGCAATGATGTTCGCCCTTGCCCTCGGGATCGACTACGCCTTGTTCCTCGTCGTGCGCTACCGCGCTGCCCGGATGGGCCGCCACGGCTCCCCGCAGCGGGCGATCGCGGAGACCATGGACACCGCCGGCAAGGCCGTGCTGCTGTCCGGCGTGACCGTCCTCGTCTCGCTCTCGGCCGTGATGCTCGTGCCGTCACCGTCCTTCCGCTCCATGGCCGGCGGCATCATGATCTCCGTCGTCTTCGTGCTGGCCGCAACGCTGACCCTGCTGCCCCTCGTGCTCTTCAAGCTCGACCAACGGATCAACCGGTTCGCCCTGCCCTGGGCACGGGTCGGCGAGCACCGCTCCCCCCTCTTCGCCCGCTGGGGCGAGCACCTGTGGCGGCGCCCGTGGGCGTGGGGCATCGGCTCCACTGCGGTCCTCGTGTTGCTGGCCACACCGATCCTCGGCCTGCAGACCGGCATGCCGTCGATCAAGGTCCTCCCGGACGACGCCAGTGCGCGCATCGGCTACGAGCAGGTCAAGGAGGCCTTCGGCCCCGGTGCGCCGGGCATGCTGCAGGTCGTGGTGCCCGACGCTGATGTCGCGAGCGCCACGGAGGTGATCGCCGCCGATCCCGGTGTCGAAGCCGTCATGCCCGCCCAGCCCGCCGCCGACGGCTCAGGGCGCCAGCTGATCCAGGCGGTTCCGACCGTGGACCCCTCGGACCCCGCCCTGCCCGACATCCTCGACCGGCTGCGATCTGACTTGCCGTCCTCCGCCCTCGTGGGCGGTGCAGCGGCCGAGAACATCGACCTCACCACGCAGCTGGACCGGTCCACGCCGCTGGTGATCGGCGTTGTCCTCGTCCTGGGCTTCCTCCTGCTGCTGTTCGCGCTGCAGGCGCCGCTGATCTCGCTGCTCGGCACGCTGGCCAGCCTGCTGTCCACCGCCGCTGCCTTCGGCGTGGCCCGGCTGGTCTTCCAGGACGGCCACGGGTCCGGGCTCCTCGGGTTCGAGCCGCAGGGCTTCCTGGACGCGTGGGCTCCGGTGTTCTTCTTCGCGATGATCTTCGCGATCGCGATGGACTACACCGTGTTCCTCCTCGCCTCGGCAAAGGAGCACTGGGAGAAGTCCGGCGATCCGAAGGAAGCGATGGTCGGCGCCGTGGCCCACTCGGGTCGGGTGATCTTCGCGGCCGGCGGCGTGATGGTCGCGGTCTTCTTCACCTTCGCCCTGTCCGGCCCGCTGCCGCCCAAGGAGATGGGCGTCATCCTCGGCGTCGCGGTCCTGCTGGACGCCTTCCTGGTTCGCCTCGTCCTGCTCCCCGTGCTGCTGCGCCTGACCGGTACGGCGGCGTGGGCAACGCCGGCCTGGTTGCAGCGAGTCCTGCCCACCATCACCTTCGCCCACGAATGACCGACCGAGAGGACAACACCATGACCACCGAGACCATCGAGACCACCCAGCAGGCCTCGCCCCACGGCAGGGTCGTCCTCGACGACCTCTCCCCGCTGCACCGCAACCTGCGCCGCGCGATCCCCGACGTCTACCGGGGCTTCGGAGAGCTGTCGAAGGCGGCCTTCGCCGACGGCGCCCTGGACAAGAAGACCAAGGAGCTGATCGCGCTGGCGATCGGCGTCGTGGAGGGCTGCGACGGTTGCGTCGCCTCCCACGGCCAGGCCGCCGCGCGAGCCGGCGCCACGAAGCAGGAGGCCGCCGAGGCGATCGGTGTGACCTTCCTGATGCACGGTGGTCCCGCGACCATCCACGGCGCCCGCGCCTACGACGCGTTCTGCGAGTTCGCTGACGTGCTCTCCGGCGAGAGCGGGGCACGATGAACATCGACCGCGCAGTCCTCGCCCTTGCCGGAACACTCGTCCTGGTCAGCATCGCCCTGGCCACCCTCGTCTCGACCTGGTGGCTGCTGCTCACCGCCTTCGTGGGAGCCAACCTTTTCCAGTCGAGCATCACCGGCTTCTGCCCGGCAGCCCTGGTGCTGCGCAGGTTCGGCGTGCAGTCAGGCTGCGCCTTCCGCTGACGGGGCCTCCGGGTCTCCTAGGGTGCAGCCATGACCTGGCCCGACCCGACGTCGACCCTCGGCTGGATCTTCCTCGGCGTGGAGGTCGTGCTCCGCCTCGTCGCGCTCGGTGTCATCCCCGGCAACCGCAAGCCGTCGACCGGCATGGCCTGGCTGCTGCTGATCATGGTGGAGCCGATCGTCGGGTTCCTTGTCTTCCTGCTGTTCGGCCGCACCCGGCTGGGCAACCGCCGGGTCGGGCGCCAGCGCGAGGCGATGGACGCCATCCGGGAGCGCACCGACCGGCTCCCGATGACGTTCGACACCAACCGGCTGTCCGCCCCGATCGCCCGGGTCGCGTCCCTCAACCACCGACTGGGGGCGCTCCCCCTGACCGGCGGCAACGAGGTGCAGCTGTGGGACGACTATCCCGGCGTCATCCTCGAGATGGCCGCGGAGGTCGACCGGGCACGGAGCCACGTGCACGTGGAGTTCTACATCACCGCGTGGGACGACGTGACCGACCCGCTCTTCCAGTCGATGATCCGCGCGACCGGCCGCGGGGTCGACGTACGCCTGCTGTTCGACCACCTCGGCTCGCGCGGCATACCCGGCTACCGGCAGATGCTGCGCCGGCTCCGCAGGACCGACATCGACTGGCACCCGATGCTGCCGATCAAGCCGCTCCAGGGCCGGTTCCGCCGTCCCGACCTGCGCAACCACCGCAAGATCCTCGTGGTCGACGGCAGCGTCGGGTTCACGGGTTCGCTGAACCTCACCGAGCCTTGTTACAACAAGCCGAAGAACCTGAAGCTCGGCCGCGCGTGGGTGGAGCTGATGGTGCGCCTCGAGGGCCCGGTGGTCGGCGGCCTGAACAGCATCTTCGCGACCGACTGGTACGTCGAGACGGGCGAGCCGGTGGAGCTGGTCGCCGTCCACGGCGCGCCCGACGTACGGCCCGACGAGGTGCTCGACGTGCCCTGCCAGGTGGTGCCGAGCGGCCCGGGCGTCCGGGCCGAGAACAACCTGCGGATGTTCACCACGCTGATCTACGCCGCCACGGAGCGGGTCTCGCTGACGTCGCCGTACTTCGTCCCCGACGAGTCGTTGCTGTACGCCGTCACCACAGCCGCCGAACGCGGCGTCGACGTGGAGCTCTTCGTCAGCGAGGTCGCCGACCAGTTCATGGTCGGGCACGCCCAGGCGTCGTACTACCGCGAGCTGCTCAGGGCCGGCGTCCGGATCCACCGGTACCCGGCGCCGTACGTCCTGCACGCGAAGCACTTCACGATCGACGACAACGTGGCCGTGATCGGTTCGAGCAACATGGACATGCGCTCGTTCGGCCTCAACTACGAGGTCTCGCTGATGCTCCCCGACCCGGCCGTGGTTGCCCGGCTGCGCGAGGTCCAGGACGGCTACCGTGCGCTGTCGAAGGAGCTCACGCTCTCGGAGTGGGACCTCCGGCCGCGTCGGACGCGGTACGTCGACAACGTCATGCGCCTGACTGCCGCCCTGCAGTAGTCGCTCGTCGGTAGCCACCGGTCGCTAGTCAATTGTGATGGGACCTTGTCCCGCTTTCGGCCGGACCTTGCCCTGTCCCATTGCGCCTGTGACGCCCGTCATGGATATTCGGAGAACAGGGCCCCGACGGAGGGTCAGGGCCCTGGCCAAACGAGGACTCGGGCACAACTGGGGGAGCAACGATGAGCGCAGTCGCGTCTGAAACCGTTCTGGATCAGAGCCCGTTGGTGGCCCCGACCGGCCCGCGCCTCTCCCCCGAGCTCGAAGAGGTCATCCTCGAGATCGCCGCTTCCGAGCGTGCGCTCGACGACTTCCTCAACCGCAGCGACCGCCTGCACGACAGCAACATCCAGCACGACCCGTCGTCCTGCCTGGTCTGCTTCTCTGCGCGCTGATCAGGGCGACGGCAGCTCACCCGACAACCGTTCGTGCCGCTCCGCGCTGGCCGCGTTGAGCCCCGTGATCGTGACGACCTTGCCCTTGCGCTCGTACTTCGTCGTGATCGCGTCGAGCGAGGCGACGGTCGAGGCGTCCCAGATGTGCGCGTCGGCGAGGTCGATGACCACACGGTCGGGATCCCCCGCGTAGTCGAACTGCGTGAAGAGGTCGTTGCTGGAAGCGAAGAAGAGCTCGCCACTGACGCGGTAGATCGCCGTCGGTCCGTGCTCGTCCTCGACGAGCTCGCGCTGCGTCGTGGTCAGGTGCGCAACCCTGCGTGCGAAGAGCGTCATCGCGACGAGCACCCCGACCCCCACGCCGATCGCGAGGTTGTGGGTGGCCACGGTGACCACGACGGTGGAGACCATGACGGTCGTCTCGGACTTCGGCATCCGGCGCAGCGTCGCCGGCCGGATGGAGTGCCAGTCGAAGGTCCCGACGGAGACCATGACCATCACGGCGACGAGTGCGGCCATCGGCATGATCGCGACGACGTCGCCGAAGCCGACGACCAGGATCAGCAGGAACACACCGGCGAGGAAGGTCGAGATCCGGGTCCGCGCACCGGAGACCTTCACGTTGATCATCGTCTGCCCGATCATCGCGCAGCCGCCCATGCCCCCGAAGAACCCGGTGATCAGGTTGGCGCCGCCCTGGCCGAGGGCTTCGCGGGTCTTGTCGGAGTGCGTGTCGGTGATGTCGTCGACGAGCTTGGCGGTGAGCAGTGACTCGAGCAGTCCGACGACGGCCATCGCCAGCGCGTACGGCGCGATGACCTGCAGCGTGTCGAGCGTGAACGGCACGTCGGGCAGGAACCAGGTCGGCAGGCTGTCGGGCAGCTGGCCCTCGTCGCCCACGTCGGGCACGTCGATGGCGCCGATGACCACGAACGCGGTGAGCGCCACGATCGCCACCAGCGGCGCGGGAATCACGTGGTTGATGCGCGGGAACCCCACGATGATCGCGATGCCGACGGCGATCATCGGATAGACCAGCCACGGTACGTCGACGAGGTGGTCGACCTGCGCCTCGAAGATCAGGATCGCGAGGGCGTTGACGAACCCGACCATCACCGAGCGCGGGATGAACCGCATCAGGCGGGCCGCACCGGCGAGGGCGAGCGCGACCTGGATCAACCCGCCGAGCAGCACGGTCGCGATCAGGTAGTCGTAGCCGTGGTCGCGCATCACCGGCGCGATGACCAGCGCCACGGCCCCGGTGGCGGCGGAGATCATCGCCGGCCGTCCGCCGAGGAACGAGATGGCGACGGCCATCGTGAACGACGCGAACAGCCCGATCCGCGGGTCGACCCCGGCGATGATCGAGAACGAGATGGCTTCGGGGATCAGCGCGAGCGCGACGACGAGGCCGGCCAGCACCTCGGTGCGCAGCAGGCGCGGGGAGCGCAGCGCCGCCCGGACGGACGCTTCGGGCGGGGCAGCGAGGGCGTTCGTCATGGCGGCCTCACCCTAGGTGGCGCTGCACCAGGCCCCAAGTTCGTCGAGTAGCCGCGAGGAACGAGCGGCGTATCGAGACGCCCCGACTCCTATCGCCGTCGGTAGAACCTGACATCCCCGTTCGCCAACAACTCGTGCGAGTACCCCCGGTCATGGATCCGGTGATGGTGGTGACTGCAGAGACAGATCCCGTCGTCGAGGTCCGTCCTTCCGCCCTCTGACCAGGGTTTGAGGTGGTGGGCCTCCGTCCATGCGGCCGGGATGTCGCAACCTTCCGCACGGCAGCGCTTGTCGCGGAGTCGAAGGGCCTTGCGCTGGGCCTTGGAGAACAGGCGTCGGGAGCGGCCCAGGTCGAGGACCTCACCCTTTCCGCCCAGGACAACGGGGATGATCGCGGCCTGGCAGGCCAGCCGGCGAGCCTCTTCGGCGGAGATCTCGGTGTCGCCTGTCAGTACTCCGGCTGCCGCGAGCTCAGCCAGCAACTGCTCCTTGGTCATGGTGACGAGCACGGTGGTTGCGTCACCGCCGTGCTCGGGAAGGCGGTCCGGGTCGAGGAGCTCCAGCAGCGCGGCAAGGGCCAGCGCATACGCCCTGTGCTGCGGCACCCGCTCCCCCTCGTTGGTCGACGCGGACCGCGAGCCCGCCACGTTCGTCGAGCCGTCGGTCGAGGAGGTTGCGCTGCAACCGTCTCGAGACCCGCGCCGCGGCGACGTGTACGCCTGCAGGTACGCCTTGAGTCGTTCAGCCCACGCGGTCGGCAGCGTCCCCCACACCCGCGTCCGCCCGTCCCCGAGGTCCCTGAACTTCAGCGACGCCTTCTCCCGCGCCCGCTGCTCCTCGGCCTCGAGCTGCCTGCCCGCCTCTTCCTCAGCGATCTCGGGCGCGACGACGTCCAGGACGTGTCGCGCGAGCCTGCGCAGCTCGCGCGGCCGGAAGTCGGCGGCGTACCCGACCAGGGTCTGCTCGGCCGAGGCAAGCACCTCCGGCCCGAGCTCCTTGGGCAGCGCGTCGATGCCGGCCACGATCGCGCGAGCCTGCGCCTGAGACACCCGGCCCTCCCGCATTCCGGCAGCGACCAGCGGCCGCTTCTCCAACGCCTTCGCCAGATGCAGGTCGGCGCATGCCGCCTTCGAGTCTGCTTTCGTCGCCTGGGAGAACCATGCCGCGGCGTCGCGCGCACCCGCCTCTTCGGCGACGTCGTCTGCTGTCGCGAGCACTCGCATCTTGAGCTCTGCCAGAGCAGCTTCGCCAGCCGCGATCCCCACCAGTGCGGCCTTCTTGTCGTCGGTCGACATGAAGACCGGCTGGACATCGGCGACGTCCTTGATCGCGTCCGAGACCGTCTGGGTGCACGCGACGATCGGGTGGACACCCGTGGCGATGCTTGCGGTCATGGCGGTCTCTCCTGCGGACGAGCACGGTCGAATCACGTGTCGTCCCGCCGGAGGCATCCCTACGGACGCTATTACTCACCGATCTGCGGAACTGGCCAGGGCGCCTCATCCCCGTACGAGGCATCAACGTCGTGACCTGCGGTCAATCGTACACCCGTTCGAACGGCAAGGGAACCATCAAGTCCAGGAAACTTGACCGAAGTTTCGTTCGCATCGGGCTCGATAAGCGACAGACTTGGTGGCCGTACACCAAGTCAGGCCGTGGTGGGTCGGGTCATGCAGGGGACACTGCACGGGTTACGGCCCACCACGGCCTGTTGGGAACCATTGCATCACCCGGCGTGCGCGAATTCGATCCCCCACTTCCGCTGGTCCCGACCCGGTCCGGTGGTTGAGGTGCGAGCGAAGCGAGCCTCGAAACCTCGCCCAAGGTCGTCGAGTAGCCGCGAGGAACGAGCGGCGTATCGAGACGCCTAGAACCCGATCGCGTCCAGGTAGAAGTCCCCGAGATTCCCGGCTCCCAGGATCGCCGCGAACGCACCCAGGATCATGAACGGCCCGAACGGCACCGCGCTCTTGCGCCCGGCCCTGCCGCCGGCCATCAGCATCACCCCGGCGACCGCGCCGAGCAGGAACCCCATGAACGCACCGACGAGGAAAGTCCCCCACGTCAGGTACGCGGTCATCCCGCCGACGATCCCGGACAGCTTCACGTCGCCGAAGCCCATCCCCCCGGGCGCGATCAGCCAGACGATGAAGAAGAACGCGAAGAGGATCGCCGCACCTTCGGTGGCGCGCAGCAGCGCTCCCCCGTCCCAGCCGATGACCAACAGGCCCGCCAGGACGACGTACGACGGCAGGACGATCTTGTCCGGCAGGCGCTGGACGTCCAGGTCGATGAGCGCGAGCGCGATCCCGATGGCCACGAAGGTGAGGTACGCCGGCAGCAACCGCAGTCCCTGCTCGTCGGTCCCGAGCCGCAGCGCCACGAGCACGAACGCCAGGCCCGTACCGGCCTCGACGAGCGGGTACCGCGCACTGATCGGCTCCCCGCAGTCGAAGCACTTCCCGCGCAGCATCAGCCACCCGACCACCGGCAGGTTGTGCCGGTTGCGGATGGGCGCCTTGCACTTCGGGCACGCCGACGGCGGGCTGACGATCGACTCCCCCGCCGGCACGCGGTGCGCGACGACGTTGAGGAACGACCCGATGGCGAGCCCGAGCAGGCCTGCGAAGATCGGGACGACCACCGAGAGAAGTTCCTGCTCGCTCAGCGCTGGTGACTCCAGCTCATGATGGTGACCTCACGGTCGTTGGTGGTACTGGCATCAGCATCTCTGTCCCAGACCTGTGCCCGCACCTTCAGCGCGAGTTTGCCGGTCGCACTACACGTCGGAGAGTTGGGGCACACATAGACATTGAACTGCACCAGCGTTCCGTTGAGCCCCAGCCCAGGCGAGTTGTCCGGCAACTCAATGACTGCGCCCGTGAACTTGAACGCACCGTTGAGGTCGATGTGCAGGGCCCTCGCGATGATTCCCCACCGGAAGACTTGGGCATTGGTGTTGGCGACGTTGAGATAGACCTTGCCGAGAGGAACATAGGTGGTCCCCTGAAGGTACGGCTCGCCCTTGCCATTGGTCGCTGAGTCGATCGCCGCGCAACCACCAACGGTCGTCGTGCAGTTCGTCGAGATCGCCGCCGGGCCGCGCATCTGCGGCACGTAGTACTCCAGTTCGAGCCGAATGGCGTCCAACTGGGCGCTCTGATTGCGGTTCGCGGTCGCAGTGAAGTCGATCGATGCGCCGGTGTAACCCCTGTCGTGAATACTCTTGGCGAGGGCGTTGTACACCGTCGTCTGCGCTGTCTTGAGGTCGATCGTCTCCGTGGTCAACGACGTCGGCCGTGTCAGGTTGAACGGTCCCAGGGTGGTGCTGCCAGCCACCGATGGTGTTATCCGAATTGTCGATGCCGTCGTGCTGGCCGAAGCCGCCCTGTGGCGAACGACCAACCGAGCCGCCTTGAGTACTGCACCCTTGTCAATGGTCGACGGCGGCGCGAAGCCTCCCATGGTGATGGTGCGTGTCTCGTTGCCGGCCGTGCCCGTCAGCCCGACGCGCTTCCACGTGGCAATACCGTTGCCATCGTTCTGGAGAGCCGCTGCCGTCAGCGGAATCGGGCTCACTAGCGGACGAGGATCTGTCTCCGGGTTGAGAGCGAAGGTCTCCGGATCCGAGCCCGTCCCCGTGACGGTCGGCGTACCGGACGTCGTCAATCCGCCGGCCGAGCCGGTCAGAGTCGTCAGAGTCGGGTTGCTCCCGGTCTTGTTTCCGTACACCACGATCGGCGGACGCGTGCTGCGGTAGGTGGCGCAGAGCTCCACCAGCGAGTCAGTGTCGAACATAAGTCGGCTGTCGCCGCCAAAGATGAACTGGACACCCTGGGCGCCAGCGTCAGAGATCGGGTTCTGGCATGCCCCGGGGATAGTCGTGGCCCCTGACGGAGTTCCACCGCCAATCAGTTCGCCGCCAATGACCCGAGTGCCAGCGATCTTCCAGATGTTGTCGCGCTCAGCCCCGGTGATTCCGTTCTCGTAGAGGGGATCTCCGTTCGACGACTTGTTGTGAAAATCGAAATAGTAGGAGCCCGTTCGGAACCAGACGATCTTGTTGCAACCGGTGGTGAGGTCCGTCAGAGCCTTGGCGTCGTCGTAGTACCCAGGCTGAAGTTCAACGTAGGTGCCGGTGCATGACGGAACCGTCCGCAGCACGGGGATGGTCGAGATATCCGCCGGATAGTTCGGGTCCGACGGGCCGCCGCCGGCCGGGCAGGACTTCGTGTATCCGGCGCTGACGGTGACGTTGTCACACGTTCCTGTACGCGCACGGACATTCGCGTCATTGACCTCGATAGCACCGGAAGCGCTGATGTTGGAGTTCGACCGGATGCCGCCGCGGACCCGCAGTGTCTTGTTCGCGTTGGAGAGGCCGTTCTCTCCCCCGCTGTTGCCCAAGGTGATGATGGCGTCGCCGGGGCTGTTGGCGTTGCTCACGTGCCGAACCGTGCCTTGAGCACCCGTCGCGTCCTCAGGGACACACTCGACATATGCGGACGTCGGAGCATCTCCGCTGGACTTCGTCGCCGGGTAGAAACTGCTGAGCAGCAAGTCGTCGTCCTCGGTGACGAAACCGCCCTTGCTCTGGCCGAAACAGCCGTCACCCGGTTCGTTGGTGAACACCCAGTTCGTCGGAATCACGGTGCCAACTGCGTCGTCGGCTGTGTCCCAGTAGCCGGTGCGCAAGCCGTTCAAGACCACCTGGGCAGCGCCGTCGGCCGCGTAGGTCGTGCCGGCGACCGCACGCAGTTTGATGGTGGCCCGGAGGCTGCCATCGCCGCGCGTCAGGACCAACCCGGTGACCAGGGCCACCACGGTAACAATGATGATCGCAAGCACCAGAATCGCGCCGGTATCGTCGAGTGCTCCTCGACGAAGCCTGCTGCGCAGTCGGTCGATCATGTCTGTCTCCGTTCACCAGAGATGGTCTCGGTGTAGTTGGTGGTGCCGTTGCCCTCGGCGTCCAGGATCGAAAGGGTGAGACTGACGGACGCCGGCACGTTGACTCCCGCACCCGTGCATGAGGAGCCTCCAGCACCAGCGCAGGTAATGACTGGCGTAGCCGTGAGGTTGTCGGCAACCTCGACGGTAGTTGGGCTTGTGCCGCAGCGGACGCGGATCAGGTCGAACCGCGTCCCATCAGGCTTCGTGACGTAGGTGACCTTGATCGTGGTGGGGGAAGCATCCGAGTCGAGTGACGAATACTCGCTCCACGCCAGGGTCACCAGGGGTGTCGAGCCGGACGGCCCTGCGCACGCGCTGAGACCTACCGACTGCTCGAGCGCAAAGGAGTGCACGGCCTCATCGTCGTTGTACACGTTGGAGCGGACACCGATGCTCGCAACATCGCGCTGCCAGTAGGCCGTCACGAACTGGAGGTCCTGAGATTCGGTCATCCGGGACTGCGTGTCGACCGAGAACTTGAGGTAGCTGATCACAACGCCTGCGATGCCGGCGGAGATGGTGCCCATGATGACGACCGTGATGAGCAGTTCGATGAGGGTGAAGCCCGAGGGGTCTCGGCGAGCGCGCCGCAGCCTGCCGATCATTGTCCTCAACATGGCGCGCTCGGATCACAGCTTCGGCGCACGATGATAATGAGTTCCTCGGTGGTGCGATTGTGGGTGCCCTCGCTGTTGACGATCAGCTTCACTCGCTGGACTCCGGCGTCACTCGCGCAGGCCAGCGTGGCGCCATCACCCGCCAGTGGCACGACGCTGTCGACAGTGGCGTCGTAGCCGGCTGGAACCGTGAAGCCGACCGTTGCAGGCGAGTAATCGACCCCACCGCCGCACGCGTCGTAGTGGCTGTCAGCCGCTTCGACGTAGTCCTGGATCTTCTCGGCATAGTTGCGCACGAAAGCGCCCGCAGAGCTCTGCTTGCGGTGAATATCTGAGGCCTTGATGCTCAACTGCAGGCCGGCCATGACGGCCAGACCAGCAGTGCCGAGGATGACGAGCGCGACCAGCATCTCCACCAGCGTTGCGCCAGCGTCGGAGCGGAGGTCACGGCGTGGATGCATCAGAGTTCCACCTGATCAAAGATGCCGTACATCGCGGACACAAGTGCGACCGCAACGAAGCCGACGATCCCACCCATCACGATGATGACGATGGGCTCGATGAGGGCCGTCAACTTGGCGATCTTGTAGTCGAGTTCGTCCTCGTAGTACTGCGCCGTCACCTCGAGCTGGGTGTCCATGGAGCCGGTTTCCTCGCCGACGCGCAGCATCGAGGTAGCCGTTCCGGGGAACAACTGGGTGCGTGCCAACGGGCCGGCAATGCCCTGACCTTCCAGCATGGCCTCGTTGACCTCGTTGAGCCGCTTCATGAAAACTCGGTTGCGCAGCGAGTCCGTCGAGACGCGTAGGCCCTCGGTCAGATTGACGCCAGCACCGACCATCGACGCCAGAACGCGGCAGAACCGTTCGACCAACGCGTATTGGATGGTCTCGCCCAGCACCGGCACCTTGAGCACAAGCGCATCGCGGGCGTATTTGCCCTTCTCGAAGCGAAGCGCGATGAACGACAGAAGGGCCACAGCTCCGAGGCCACCGAGCATCGCCCACCACCAGTTGCCCATGAACTCGGTCGTGTTGAGAAGCATCCGCGTCGGCAGCGGCAGGTCGGCGTCCAAGTCATTGAAGAAGTCCTCGAACTTCGGCAATACATAGATCGCCAGCACCAACACAGTCACGACGGACATTCCCGCCACCACCGTGGGGTAGAGCATGGCCGACTTGATCTTGCGACGGGCCTCGAGGTCGCGCTCGATGTAGCGTGAGAGACGCGCGAGCACCGTGTCGAGTTCGCCGGTCAACTCGGCGGAGCGGACAATGCCACGGTAGAACTCCGGGAACACCTTGGGATAGCGCTCGAGCGTGTCCGAGAACCGCTCTCCAGTCCGCAACCCGTCTTCGATCTCGTTCATCATTCGGCGGACCGAGGAGTTGTCGCTCTCGGTACCAATGGCGTGGACCGCGTCAAGGATCGGCAGGCCGGCTTTCAGGAACGCGGCGATCTGGCGGGACAGGTGCATGACCTGTTCACGCTTGATCCGCGGCCCCGAGATCTCGTACTGCAAGACACTCTTCTTCTCGGTGACCTTGAGATCCCGCAACTCCCGCTCATAGAGCGCGATCTCGGCGTCTCCTCGACTCGGTGCCTTTTCCGTGCCTTTGACTCGGGCTCCGTCGAGGTCGACTCCGACATAGGCGAACTTCGGCATGTTCAGACTCCCGCGACGTAGATCGAACGCATGACTTCACCGGCAGTGGTGGTGCCGAGGGTGACCAGGTTGGCGGCTTGTTCCTGCAAGGTGCGCATGCCCTGCATCCGGGCCAACTTGCGCATCTGGTCGTGAGGAGCCTTGTCAATGATCAACTCGCGGACCTCGTCGGTGATCACGAGCATCTCGTAGACACCGATCCGCTCGAGATAGCCGGTCTGCGCACAGAAATGGCAGCCGGTGCCCTGCTGGAAGCCGGCAATAGGCTCCGATCCTCCGAAGGCTTGGAGGAAGGCGAGTTCATCCGGGGATGGCTGGTAGGGCGCGAGACAGGACGTACAACTGCGACGGACCAGGCGCTGTGCCACGACGGCGGTCACCGACGAGGCGATCAGGAAGGCCTCGATCCCCATGTCGAGCAGGCGGTAGAGCGCCGAGACCGCCTCGGTGGCGTGCAGCGACGAGAGCACGAAGTGGCCGGTGAGGGCGGACTGCACGGCGATGCGCGCGGTGTCGACGTCACGAATCTCGCCGACCAGGATCACGTCCGGGTCTTGCCGGAGGATGGACTTCAACCCGCCGGCGAAGGTGATCCCCGCCGCCTCATTGATCTGGATCTGGTTGATCGAGTCGAACTTGTACTCGACCGGATCCTCGATCGTCATCAGGTTGCGGTCCGGGCTGTTCAGTTCGCCCAGCGACGCGTAGAGCGTGGTGGTCTTGCCGCCGCCGGTCGGGCCGGCGCAGATCACCATGCCGTAGGGCGAGTGGATCAATGCAGAGAACCGAGCCGCAGTATCGGGTGGCATCCCGAGTTGGGCGAGATCGAAGAGCGGACGGCTCTTGTCGAGCACCCGCATGACGACCTTCTCGCCGCCGACGACAGCTGTCGTCGACACCCGGATGTCCACGTCGCGGCCCTCGACGTCCATGCTGATCTGGCCGTCCTGCGGACGGCGCCGCTCGACAATGTTCATGCCGCCGAGGATCTTGACGCGACTGACGATGGCCGGACCGATGGAGCCGGGAAGGTCCAGGACCTCGGTGAGAGCGCCGTCGATGCGGTAACGCACCCGGACGCGCTCGCCGGTCGGCTCGATGTGGATGTCGGAAGCACGGTCGCGGAGAGCCTGGGTGATCACCATCTGCACCACCCGGACCACCGGCGCTTCTTCGTTGGCGCTGGCGATCTCCAGGTTCGCGGCCTCGCGCCGCAGGTTGTCTCGGGCTTCGAAGGCCTGGATCTGGCTGCCGACCTCGCGTGTCGCTCGGTGCGCAGCATCGATGCTGCGGTCGAGATCGCGCTGCGTGGCAACGAGGGCCTTGACCGGACGCCCCAGCAGAGTCGATACCGCGGCCATGCGCTCCGGCGCAGGATCTACCACGGCGACCGTAATGGCGTCGTCGTCCGCGGCGACTGGAAGCGCCTGCAGCGTGACGGCCTGATCACGCGTCAGCAGGAGAACAGCGTCCTTGTCGGGCGCGAGGTCACGGAAGTCGGCAAGACCGACACGATGATGCTCAGCCAATGTCCGCGCGAGCACATCGTCAGTGATGTGTCCGCCGTCGACCAGCTTCGTCGCGAGCGAGCCGCCTTCCTGCGCGCGTGCGGCGTCCAGTTGGTACGGCTGGACCCGACCGGCGCCGACGAGAATCCGCCCGAGCCGTTCGTCGTCCTCGTCGGACCGAGGCACCAACACCGGCGCCTCGACCTTGCTGTGCTTGCCCTTCAGGCGCATGCGGAACTACACCTCACCGGCCCGCGCCGACGGAATACCTCGGGCGTGCCTCGATGTCCTTGGGGTAGAGGCTGCGCGCAATGGCGTCCTCTTCGGTCACGATCCCGGCCTGGATCAGATGCGAGAGCGACTGCTCGAGCGTGATCATCCCGTCCTGGGAGCCGGTCACCAGCGAGTTGCGCAACTGGTGGGTCTTGCCTTCCTTGATCAGGTTGCGCACCGCGGGAGTCGCCACCAGCACCTCGTAGGCGGCCGTCATGCCGCCGCCGATCTTCGGGATCAGGCGCTGATAGACGACGCAGCTCAAGGCAGCAGCGAGCTGGACCCTGATCTGGGCCTGCTGCTCGGCCTGGAAGACGTCGATCATGCGACCGACCGACTGCGCGGTGTCGTTGGTGTGCAGGGTCGCGAACACGAGGTGTCCGGTCTCCGCCACGGTCAGCGCAAAGGCGATGGACTCAAGGTCACGCATCTCACCGACCAGCAGGACGTCCGGGTCCTCACGAAGGACCGAACGCAGAGCGTTGGGGAAGCTCTCGGTATCGGTGCCGACCTCGCGCTGATTGACCGCGGCCATCTTGTGGTCGTGGACGTACTCAATAGGGTCCTCGACGGTGATGATGTGGCAGCCGCGATTGGTGTTGATCAGGTCAATCAGCGACGCGAGGGTCGTGGACTTTCCCGACCCGGTCGGACCGGTCATCAGGATCAGGCCCTGGTGCTTCATCGCGAGATCGCGGAGCGCCGGGGGGAGACCGAGATCGTCCGGAGTGGGCACGGTGCGCGGGATCATCCGCAGCGCCACGGCAGTCAGGCCGCGCTGGGTGAACGCGTTGCCACGGATCCGGGCGTGCTCACGCCATGAGAACGAGAAGTCGAACTCGTGCTTGGACTCCCAAGCCGTCTGTTGCTCGGGAGTGAGCACCTCAGCGAGAAGCGCGTTGGTCTCCTCGGCCGTCAGTGCGGACTGGCCAGGAACCGGTGACAAAGTGCCGTCGACACGCAGCATCGGCGGCAAACCGACCGTGAGCAGGAGGTCAGTGCCGCGGACTTCCCACAATGCCGAGAGCAGTTGGTCGATCCGGTCACCGATGCGGTGCACATGGTGGAACATCATTTCCCCTCACGGACGGCTGAAGGAGGGCCGCCGCCAAGCGACGGCCCTCCCTGAAAACAAGCTCAGATCAGAGCGCGTCGCAGTCGGCGCCGATTGCGGCCGGCGGGGTGCCACCGATGCTGGTGACGTACTCGTCGGGCTCGGACTTCAAGAAGCCACCCGAGACGAGGGCAGCCGTGTTAGCGGGCTCCGTGCCGTTCTCGGCGTAGAAGGCTTCAATGGCAGTGTCGACGATGCGGAACTCCGTCTTGCAAGCCGCCTGCTCACCGTTTTCGGTGATGCCGCGGACGGAGAACACCACAATCGCGGCGAGCACGCCGAGGATGATGATCACGATGAGAAGCTCGATGAGGGTGAAGCCGTTGTCGTTCCGACGGCGGTCAAGGGTGCGGAGCATGCGAAGTCCTTAGGAGTAAGGGAGGGAGGTGGAGAAGGACCAGGCCCGAGCTCTGATGGAGCAATCAAACGGCTCCCGCGACACCGCGTCAGGGCAATAGCAGAATCTTTACTTTTGGTCTAGACCAGATCGGTCACGATTTCCGGGATCACGGCGCGCAGGCGGGGATTTCCTCCGAATGGATGCGACGTACGCCACACTGTCCGCGTGGCTGCCAAGGACTCCGTCGTCAACCTGTGGGACTTCCTCGTCAAGGGCGGCATCGCCGACCTGAGCCGGACGCCGTCCGAGATCATCGCGTCCGGGCGCACCCTCGAGCTGCATCGCTACGACAAGGTCAAGGGCGTCCGCGCCAAGGGTCTGCCCGTGCTGCTCGTGCCGCCGCTCGGCGCCCAGGCATCGTGCTTCGACCTGCGCCGCGGCCTGTCGATGGTCGAGGACTTCGTGGGCCGCGGGCGGCCGACGTACCTCGTCGACTACGGGCCCATGAAGGGCGCGGACAGCAAGGTCGGCATCGAGCACTTCATCAACGACGTACTCCCCCAGGCTGTCCGGAAGGTCTCCGAGGACGCCGGCGGGCGCGACGTGCACCTCGTCGGGTGGTGCATGGGCGGACTGATCTCGATCGGCACCACCGCCATCCACCCGGACCTCCCGATCCGCAGCCTCTCGATGGTCGCCAGCCCGTTCGACATGTCCAAGCAGCCGATGCTCCGCCCGGTCCGGGCGATCGGCAAGGTGACCGGCGGACGACTGGTCGGTACG
Source organism: Nocardioides sp. Root682 (assembly GCF_001427795.1). Lineage (GTDB taxonomy): Bacteria > Actinomycetota > Actinomycetes > Propionibacteriales > Nocardioidaceae > Nocardioides. Next base: position 611,850 of record NZ_LMHJ01000001.1, read on the forward strand.
GCGCTCAAGGCTGCCGGCTCGGTCCCGGCCCCGCTGGTGAGCATCGGATTCAAGGCGACCGCGATCCCGGTGTACCTCAAGAAGCCGCGCACGCTGTGGAACAAGCGACAGGACCGGGAGTTCCTCGGCCAGATCCAGGCCATCGACGCCCTGATGAACAACATGCTGACCTACCCCGGCCGGGCAACCATTCAGGTCTACCAGAAGATGGCGATCCGCAACGAGCTCGCCACCGGCAAGGTCCAGGGGCCGAACAAGATGGTCGACCTCGCGGACATCAAGGTCCCCGTGATGAACGTCGCCGGATCGACCGACGTCCTCGTCCCGCCGCCCGTCGCCCACCACGTCGGCGACCTCGTGCCCAACTCCCCCGACGTCCGGATGCCCACCGCACCCGGCGGCCACCTCGGCGTACTCACCGGCACGAAGGCGCCCGAGACGACCTGGGCGTTCATCAACGAGTTCATCGGGAAGCACGACCGGAAGCGCTGACCGCCGGGTAGCACAGGTGCTACCCTTGAGGCATGGCAACCGTGGGACTGCGCGAACTGCGTCAGGATGCGTCCGAGCTGGTGCGCCGGGTCGAGGCCGGCGAGGAAATCACCATCTCCGTTTCCGGGCGACCCAGCGCGGTCCTGGTGCCGGTGAGGCCAACCCGCTGGCGTGCCTGGGGAGACGTGGCGGACCTGTTCCGCGGCCCGACCGACCCGGACTGGGAGCACGATCGCGCTCTGGTCGATGAGGAGATCCGCGACCCCTGGGCAGCTCGATGAGCTCGAGCGAGACGCCCGTGGAGCGAGCGATCCTGGACACCAGCGTGATCATCGACGAAAGCGTCTCGCCGATACCCGGCGTTCTCGCCATCAGCGCGGTGACACTGGCCGAGCTCCACTTCGGCGTCCTGGTGGCCAAGACCAGCCAGGTGCGGGCCGAGCGGTTGAGGCGACTCAGCATCCTCCAACAGCGGTTCGACGCACTTCCCGTCGACGACGCAGTCGCTGCCAGCTACGGCCGCATCTCAGCGGCTGTCGTCGAGGCCGAGCGCAAACCAAGGAGCCGGGTGATGGACCTCCTCATCGCAGCCACTGCTCACGCGCACGGCGCTCGCCTCTACACCCGCAATCCTGCCGACTTCACCGGCCTCGAGGGCTTGGTCGACGTCGTCGCGGTGTGACGGGGCATCTCGATACGCGGCTCGCTGGCGCTCGCCGCTACTCGATGATCTTGGGGGTTACTCGATGATCTTGGGAGCTACTCGACGAGCTTGGGCGGGGTCGGGCGGCGGAGGGCGCGGTCGACGACGGGCGGGGCGTACCGGATCGCAGCAGCCGCCAACCGGCTGCCTCGCGGCACGACCAGGAAACCGCGGCGACGGCGCAACGCCCGCAGCAACGCGGTGGCGACCTGCTCGGGGGTGAGGGTCGCGACGCTCTCCTCGGCGGCCAGCACCTCGGCCGGCTTGTGCTTGTTCTCCTCGTCGAAGCCCGGGGTCAGGGTGTTCGGCGGGCAGAGCACGCGGACGTCGATGCCGTACGGCCGCACCTCACGGCGCAGCGCCTCCGAGAAGCCGATCACGCCGAACTTCGTCGCGCTGTAGACGGTGTAGCCGAAGACGCCGGCCAGGCCGGCCATCGACGACGTCGTCACGATCGTGCCCCTCCCCGCGGCACGCAGGTGCGGCAACACCGCCCGCGCCACGTTGATCGTTCCGACGAGGTTGGTCGCCACCATCCCGGCGATGTCGGCCTCGGGCAGCTCGTCGAGATAGCCCGGGCGGGCGTACCCGGCGGTGGTGACCACCAGGTCCGGTACGCCGACCTCGGCCACCAGGGCGTCCACGGTCGCGGTCGTCGTACTCGCGTCCGTGACGTCGACGGAGCAACCGATGGCACCCGGGCCGAGCTGGGCGAGGGCCGAGTCGATCTTGGCTTGAGACCGGGACAGTACGACGACCTGGGTGCCCGCCGCCGCCAGCTGGGTGGCGACGGCCAGGCCGATCCCCTCGGATCCACCGAAGACGAAGGCGCGTTCGAACATGGGTGGGACGTTAGCGCTCGGGCGTCTCGATACGCCTCGCCTGGCGGCTCGGCTACTCGACGAGCTTGGGCTCTACGACGGCCCGACGTGCTCCTCGAACACCAGCACCGTCTGGGTCGCCACCACCTCGGGCAGCGCCTGGATCCGCTCGAGGACCAGCTCGCGCAGGTGCTCGGCGTCGCGGGCGCGGACCAGGATCACGCAGTCGAAGTCACCAGCGACCAGCGCCACGTGCGCGGCCTCCTCCATCGCCCACACGTTCTTGCGGAACGACTTCCACGAGTTCTGCTTGATCCGTACGTGCACGTACGCCGGCAGCCCGAGCCCGAGAGCGGCGTGGTCGACGTCGATGGTGAAGCCCCGGATCACCTTCGTGTCGATCAGCCGCTTCACCCGCGCGTACGCCGTCGCGCGGCTGAGTCCGATCCGTGACGCGACGTCTCGGATGGACGTGCGTGAGTCGACGCGCAAGATGTCCAGAATTTCCCGGTCGACGGCGTCCATGCTGGACATCCTGCCACCGCGCACGCCGTACGGAAAGCCAATCGTCTGACCCTGCTCGTCATTTCGTGGACTGGGTCACACAATGAAGACATGTTTGAGGAAGCACAGACCTTTGCCCCGGTGACGACCGACGAGGACGGATCCCTCAAGGTCCACCTGGGCGCCGACCACCCCGGCTTCGCCGACGCCGACTACCGCGCCCGGCGCGACGCCCTCGCGACGCTGGCCAACGCCTGGCGTCCGGGCACCCCGTGCCCGACCGCGGAGTACACCGACGCCGAGCACAAGGTGTGGCGCGTCGTCAGCGAGGCGCTGGTCACCAAGCACCGCGCCTACGCGTGCCGCGAGTTCCTCGACGGCAAGGAGTCCCTCGGCCTCCCCATCGACCACATCCCGCAGCTGGCCGAGGTCAGCGAGTGGCTCGCCCCGCTGACCGGATGGCGCTACGCCCCGGCCGCCGGCCTCGTCCCCCTGCGCGACTTCTACGGTTCGCTCGCCGACAAGTCCTTCTGGTCCACCCAGTACGTCCGCCACCACTCGGTGCCGCTCTACACGCCCGAGCCCGATGTCCTGCACGAGGTCGTCGGCCACGGCAACACCCTCGCGAACCCGCGCTTCACCGCGCTCTACGAGCTCGCCGGCCAGGCCTCACGCCGCGTCCGGACCACTGAGGCCCTGGAGTTCATCAGCAAGGTCTTCTGGTTCACCCTCGAGTTCGGGATCCTCTGGGAGGGCAGCGACCTCAAGACGTACGGCGCCGGCATCCTCTCCTCCCCCGGCGAGATCGAGGCGTTCCGCGGCATGGACATCCGCCCGCTCGACATCTCCGACATGGGCAGCACCTCCTACGACATCACCGACTACCAGAACGTCCTGTACGTCGCGGACTCGTTCAGCCAGGTCGAGGACGTGGTCGGTGGGTTCTGGGCGTCGTGCACCGACGACTCCATCGCGCGGTTGATGGCTGTTCCGCAACGCACCTGACGAACCTGCTCCCATTTTTCGGTTTTCGGGACACGTTCGTCAGGTACGACGGCGCGCCCCGCCGACCCCTGTGGATGACGCCTGCACGGCTCGCGGAAATTGCCGATGCTCGCCGGCATGCCCCTCGACATCACTCGGTCCGGCCTCGTCGCGCCGACGAGGATCGACCCGTCCGGCCTGAGCGGACCGACTGCCGGCCAGGCGCGCGGACCGTACTGGCGCACCGCCGGGCCACGCCACCACGTCCCCGCTGACGTCCCCGTCACGACGGAGCAGCGGATCGTCGAAGCCGTCGGCGCCTTGCCGCCCGGCTCCGCCGCGACCGGGTGGGCCGCTCTGCACTGGCTCGAGGCACGGTGGTTCGACGGACTTTCCGCTGACGGCTCGCCTCTCCCGGTGCCCGTCGCGCTCGGTGACCAGCGCTGCGCCCGCAACCGGCCCGGCGTCACGCTTTCCGAGGACTGGCTCTTCGCCGATGACGTCATCGTGATCGACGGCCTCCCCATCACCATCCCGGAACGCTCGGTGACCTACGCCGCCCGGACCGCCCGAGACGACATCGCCGCGGTGCGCGACATCGACATGGCGGCGTACGACGACCTGGTCGACCTGGACGGGCTGCGCTCCTACACCGCCCGACTGGCTGGGCGGTCCGGCAAGCGCCGACTCCTGCGGGCCCTTGCCCTGGCCGACGAGAACTCCTGGTCGCCGATGGAGACCGTGATGCGCCAGGCGTGGCGCGGGCATCGCGATGCGAGCCTCCTGTGCAACACGCCGATCTTCGACCTCGACGGCAAGCACCAGTTCACGCCCGACGTGTTCGACCCGGCCACCGGCGTGGCCGGCGAGTACAACGGCGCGGACCACCGGATCGGCGGACAGCACAGCCGCGACCTGATGCGTGAGGAGCTCACCCGACGCCTCGGCATCGAGGTCGTCGCGATGATGGCGGGGCGCGGCGAGATCGCGCGTTTCCAGTACCGCCTCGACGGCGCACTGGCCCGAGCCGCCCAACGCCGCGGCCCGCGACCGTGGACCGTTGTCCAGCCCGAGAAGTGGGTGGACACCTCGACGGTGGCCAAGCGACGCGCCCTCACCGCGGATCAGGCAGAAAGGTGGCTCCGCCACCGTCGTACCTGACGAATGTGTCGTGAATTCGGCGAATTCACGACACATTCGTCAGGTGCGATGGCCTCGGGCGGCCCAGGCGACGAGCTCCCGCGCGGGGCCCTCGGGCGGGTGCGGCCCGCCCTGCCAGACGGCGTGCAGCCGCCGGGTCAGGTCCAAGCCGCTCACGGTGATCCGGACCAGCCGACCGGTGGCCAGGTCGTCGCCGACGGCGTGCGCGCCCACGGCAGCGGGGCCGGCACCGGCAGCGACGGCGGCCCGGACGGACGCCGTGCTCGAGAGCTCGAGGACGGGTTGGGCGCGGGGCAGGTCGGCCAGGGCGCGCTCCAGCACGGTGCGCGTTCCCGACCCCGCCTCGCGTACGACGAGGGGCGTGGCCGCGAGGGTCTCGGCGGTCACGCGGCGGCGGGATCGCTGTGCCCACGGGTGGGTCGGGCCGACCACGACGACCAGCTCGTCGGTACCGACCAGGCGGCGCTGCAGGCCGCCCGGCGCGTCGGGGCCCTCGACGAACCCGAGCGCGACGTCGCCGGCCAGGACCAGCTCGGTGACGCGTTCGGTGTTGGTGGCGGTCATCGTGATGTCGACGGGCACCTGACCGCGCTGGACCTGTTGGGCGCGCAGGCCGACCAGCCACCCGGGCAGCAGGTGCTCCGCAATGGTCAGGCTCGCGGCGATGGCGAGGTGGCCGCGGCGGTCGACGCGCATGGCGGCGATGCCGGCGTCGAGCTCGTGGGCCGCGTCGAGCACCCGACTGGCCCACTGGACCAGGAGCTCGCCGGTCGGCGTGAGCTCCGAGCCGCGCTTGCTGCGGGTCACCAACGGTTCACCGACGAGCGACTCCATCGTGCGCACCCGGGAGGACGCCGCCTGCTGGCTGATCCCGAGCTCACCGGCCGCCGCACCCAGGCTGCCCGTGCGCGCGACGACGACGAGCAGCTCGAGGGCCCGCAGCTCCGGGACGTGGGGACTCAGCACGGTCACAAACCTACCTTGTGAGCACCCAACCACAACCTCGTTCTGTGAGCTGCCGCTGCTCGACAGACTCACTGTCATGACTCTTCGCGTTGCGATCGTGGGCGGTGGCCCCGCCGGTATCTATGCCGCCGACAACCTCATCAAGTCGGGCAACCCTGTCTCCATCGACATCCTCGAGCGGCTTCCCGCGCCCTTCGGGCTGGTTCGGTACGGCGTCGCGCCGGACCACCCGCGGATCAAGGAGATCATCAAGGCGCTGCAGCGCGTGCTGGCCCACCCCGACGTCCGGTTCCTCGGCAACGTCGAGTTCGGGGTCGACGTGAAGCTCGAGGAGCTGCGCGAGTTCTACGACGCCGTCGTGATCAGCACCGGCGCCAAGGCCGACCGCGACCTCGGCATCCCCGGCGAGGACCTCCCCGGTTCGTACGGCGCCGCCGACTTCGTCTCCTGGTACGACGCCCACCCGGATGCCCCGCAGACCTGGCCGTTGCAGGCCACGAGCGTCGCCGTGGTCGGTGTCGGCAACGTGGCGCTGGACGTCGCGCGGGTGCTCGCCAAGACCGGCGACGAGATGCTCACGACCGACATCCCGCAGCACGTCCACGAGGGCCTCAAGGCCAAGACGATCACCGACGTCCACGTGTTCGCCCGCCGCGGCCCGGCGTACGCGAAGTTCTCGCCGCTGGAGCTGCGCGAGCTCAACCACTCCCCCAACGTCGAGGTGATCGTGCACCCCGAGGGCTTCGACGTCGACGCCCACGGCATGGAGCACATCGCCCAGCACAAGGCGCAGAAGATGGTGCTCAACACGCTGACCAGCTGGGTCGGCGCGGACCCGGTGGGCAAGCCGCACCGGATCCACCTGCACTTCGCCGAGGCGCCCCTTGAAATCCTCGGCGACCGCGACGGCGTCACCACGCTGCGCACCGAGCGCACCCACTCGCCCCACGAGGACGGCAACGTCGAGGGCACCGGCGAGGTGACCGACTGGGACGTCCAGGCCGTCTACCGCGCCGTGGGCTACCGCAGCACCGGCCTGCCGGACCTGCCGTTCGACGAGCGCCACGCGGTCATCCCGAACGACGGCGGCCGCGTCCTCGACCTCGACGGCAACCCGATCCCAGGCACGTTCGTCACCGGCTGGATCAAGCGCGGTCCGGTCGGCCTGATCGGCCACACCAAGAGCGACGCCGCCGAGACCGTCGGCCACCTGCTCGCCGAGACCGCCGAGACCGCCTGGTCGCGGACCCCCGAGGACGTCGACGCCTACCTCCGCTCGCGCCAGGTCGCGGTGGCGACCGACGAGGCGTGGGAGCGGCTCGACGCCCACGAGATCGCGCTGGGCGAGGCCGTCGGCCGGACCCGGATCAAGGTCGGCGACCGCGAGGAGATGCTGCGCGTCGGTCGCGGCTGACCTCAGTAGCTGAAGCTCGTCGCGCCCTCGTCGCCGATCCACTGCCACATCGGGATCGTGCCGCCGATGGTGGCGCCGCCGATCAGGTTCTCCGGGTCCAGCGCCTTGGCGTTGAAGCAGAGCGGGCACACCAGGTAGGTCCCACCCGCGGCCTCGAAGCGCGCCAACAGCTCCGGCAGCGTCGGGCAGCCCTCGCACGCCTTGCCCACCGCAGTGCCGGGTACGGCGAGCCGCACGGCCTCCTTCGTCAGGAACATCAGCGTGGGGCGGCCCTGCTCGGCCGCGCCCAGCGCGACCAGGAAGGCGACGGTGACCTTCTCGGGGTCCTCGAGCCCGGTGGCGAGACTGATGACGGCCTTGTTCGACATGGCGATTCTCCTGATTTCTCGGTGTTTCCGGCGGATTCGCCGACACCTCGAAGGTAGGAATTCAGGGCACCCCGCGGCATCGGCGCTCACGCGTAGCCGAAGGCGACGTCGTACGCCGACGCGTACGTAGTGGCTGCGTCGAGACTCAGGCCAGGACGCGCGCGACGGCCGCGGCGCGCGCCGTACGACCGGACAGGCCGAGCTTGAGGTAGACGTTCTGGAAGTGCCGCTCCACGGTGCGCACGCTCAACGTCAGCTGCTCCGCGATCGCTGTGTTGTCGAGGCCCTCGGCGGCGAGGAGCAGGATCTCGCGCTCGCGGGCGGACAGGTTCGAGACGGGGACCTGCGCGCGCTCCTCGCCGAGGAACGATCCGACCTCGCGCAGGAAGACCGGCCACGCCGGTTCGTCGGCGAGCAGCACGTGGTTGGCCGAGTCGAGCATCACGAGCCGGGCGTCCGGGATCTCCGCCGCGAGCTTCGGCCCCCAGTCGGGCGCCACCCGGTCGCGCTCGGCATGCAGCACCAGCGTCGGTACGACGACCTCCGGCAGCAGCGGCGCCACGTCCACCTGGTGCCGGGCGATCCGGCTGCACACGGCGTTCTCGGTGTTGGTCGAGGTGCGTTGCAGCTCGTCCATCCACTCCATCTGCTGCTCGTTCGCGCCGGGGATGAACGCGTTGGTGAAGACCCGCCGGAACAACGGATCCGGCCGCGCCCAGCCCGCGCGGATCATGGCCAGGAACGCCTCCTCGGCCGCGTCGTCGCTCTGCTGCAGACCGCCGGCCGCCATGCCGCCGTACAGCACCATCCGGGTCACGCGTTCGGGGTGCGCGTGCGCGTAGGCCAGCGCGACCGGGGCGCCGCCCGACATGCCCAGCACCGCGAACCGATCGAGCCCGACCGCGTCGACCAGGGTCTCCAGGTCGGCCAGCCGACGGGACAGCGAGAAGTCCGCGACCTCGGTGCCGACCTCCCAGTCCGACAGGCCGAACCCGCGCTCGTCGTACCGCACGACCGTCGCCAAATCGCCCAGGTCGTCGAGGAAGTGCCGCCACACCGGACTCTGCCAGTCGTGCTGCAGGTGGCTCAACCAGCACGACACGATCAGCAGCGGCGGGCCGGAACCGTGCCGTGCCCACGCGATCCGCACGCCGTCGTCGGCGCGACAGAACCGCACCTCCTGCGTCACCGGCGGCGCCGGCTTCGTGCTGGTCACGGCGTCAGGTTACGCCGCTGCGGACCCGAGTACTCAGGACTCCGGGGAACGGGCCGATCCCAGGAAGATGCACCGGATCGGCACCCTCGCCATGGTCGTCCTCGCGACAGTCCTCGCGCTGACCACGGCACCGGCGAGCGCGGCCCCGGATCCCCTGAACCCGGACAATCCGTTGGCCGCGCCGGGCCCCTGGCGCGCCTCGATGCTCGCGACCCGCGCCAACCCCGAGCTGCTCAACCATCGCGGCGAGACCGATCCGGCCCGGAAGGCGGCGCTCGGGAAGATTGCGCTCACGCCGCGGGCGCGCTGGTTCGCGAACTGCGGCTCGTGCAACGTCAGTACGGTGCGGCAGTCGGTGGCGTCGTACGTCAAGGACGCCCAACGCGGTGACCCGAGCTCCCTGGTGCAGCTCGCCATCTTCGGGCTCTGGCCCGACGGCGAGGTCGTGCGCGGCAAGCGACCGGCGATGTCCTGGTCGATGACCCGCTACCAGAACTGGATCAAGCAGATCGCCGCCGGCATCGGGAGCGCCCGCGTCGCGATCATCCTCGAGCCGGACCTGGCCATCTCGGCGAACCACGGCCGGGACGGCCGCACCATGCCGGACCCGTCGGCCGCCACCCGGATGCGGATGGCCGCGTGGGCGGCGAAGTACCTGAGCCAGACCCTGCCTCGCGAGGCGATCTACCTCGATGCCGGCTCCGCCGACTGGTTGTACGTCGACGAGGCGGTCCGGCTGCTCAAGGCCAGCGGTGTGCAGTACGTCCGGGGCTTCGCCCTGGGCGCCACGCACTACGACTCGGTGCCGGCCAACGTCGCCTTCGCAAGCAAGGTGAGCTCCGCACTGTCGAGCGCAGGGATGCGCGGCAAGCACGCGGTGATCGACACCGCCGACAACGGGACGCCGTTCACCTGGGCCCAGTGGAACGCGCGCTGGGGCGACCGGTTCCGGTCCACAGGCAACGAGCTCTACCAGTTCGACAACACGCCCACCTGCCGCTCACGCACCGAGCTCGTGTGCGAGACCCTCGGCCCCCGACCGACCGCGAGGATCCAGGGCACCCTGGCCCGCCAGTACGTCGACGCGTACCTGTGGTTCGGTCGCGGGTGGCGCTGGATGCAGCAGGGCGGCAACGACCCGTACACGAAGGGCCGCTCGATCCGGATGGCGACGTACACCCGCTACTGACCGAGGCGTCAGCCCTGGTGCGAGTGGTGGTGATCCTTCGGCGGGACCAGCGTCTCCTTGATCGAGCGGGGAGAGGTCCAGCGCAGCAGGTTGAGCGGGGAGCCGGCCTTGTCGTTGGTGCCCGACGCACGGCCACCGCCGAACGGCTGCTGACCGACCACCGCACCGGTGGGCTTGTCGTTGACGTAGAAGTTGCCGGCAGCGAACCGCAGCTCGCGACTCGCCCAGTCGATCGCGCGACGGTCGGTGGCCAGGATCGAGCCGGTCAGGGCGTACGGCGCCGCCGACTCCGCCTGCTTCACGACGGCCTCGAACGCGCCGGGCTGGCGGTCGTCGTACACGTGGATCACGAGGATCGGGCCGAAGTACTCGGTCCAGAACATCGCGTCGGTGGGGTCCTCGGCGACCACGATCGTGGGGCGTACGAACCAGCCGACGCTGTCGTCCGTCGTACCGCCGGCGATGACCTCGAGACCCGCGGTGGCATGGGCACGGGCCATCGCCTCGGTGTGCTTGGCGAACGCACGGGCGTCGATGACAGCGCCGGTGAAGTTGGCGTAGTCCGCCGGGTCGCCGATCGGCAGGGCGTCGGTCTGCGCGGCCAGGTCGTCGCCCATCCGCTCCCACAGCGAGCGCGGGACGTAGGCGCGGGAGGCCGCTGAGCACTTCTGGCCGGAGTACTCGAAGGCGCCGCGGATCAGCGCGGTGCGCAGGACGTCGGGGTCGGCCGACGGGTGCGCGATGACGAAGTCCTTGCCGCCGGTCTCTCCCACGAGGCGCGGATAGGTGCGGTAGTTGGGGAGATTCGTCCCGACGGTGGACCACAGACGCTGGAACGTGCCGGTCGACCCGGTGAAGTGGATGCCGGCCAGGTCGGGATGGGTCAGCGCGACCTCGGAGACCGCGAGACCGTCGCCCGGCAGCATGTTGATGACGCCCGGCGGCATCCCGGCCTCGGTGAGCAGCTCCATCGTCAGCGACGCCGCGAGCTGCTGCGTCGGCGACGGCTTCCAGATCACCGTGTTGCCCATGAGCGCCGGTGCGGTCGGCAGGTTGCCCGCGATCGCGGTGAAGTTGAACGGCGAGATCGCGTAGACGAAGCCCTCGAGCGGGCGGTGGTCGGTGCGGTTCCAGATGCCGGGGCTGTTCGCGATCGGCTGCTCGGCGAGGATCTGCCGGCCGAAGTGGACGTTGAAGCGCCAGAAGTCGATCAGCTCGCACGCGGCGTCGATCTCGGCCTGGAAGGACGTCTTCGACTGGCCCAGCACCGTCGCGGCGTTGAGCCGCTGGCGCCACGGACCGGCGAGCAGCTCCGCTGCCCGCAGCAGTACGGCGGCCCGCTCGTCGAAGGACAGACCGCGCCATTCGGGCGCCGCTGCCCGGGCCGCGTCGATCGCGCGGACGGAGTCGTCGATGGTGCTGTTGCGGAGCACACCCAGCACCTTCTGGTGCGCGTGCGGCTGGACGACCTGGATCTCGTCGCCTCCGCCGGCGACCCACTCGCCGCCGATCCAGGCGTCGAGCTGGCGGGGACCGGCACCGCCGAGCGTCTCCAGCTCGGTCGTCAGTGCTGCACGCTCCGCACTCCCGGGTGCGTAGGTCAGGTTCGGTTCGTTGACAGGAACCGGCGGGGTGGTGATGGCGTCCATGAATGTTTCTCCTTGGTCCCGGATCAGGAGCGGTGGGTGAGCGCGCGGATGAAGAAGGCGACGTTGGCCGGTCGTTCGGCGAGACGGCGCATGAAGTAGCCATACCAGTCCGTGCCGAACGGGAGATAGACCCGCATCTGCAGATCGGCGTCGACTGTCTCCTGCTGCAGGTCGGTCCGGACGCCGTACAGCATCTGGGTCTCCCACTGGTCGGCCTCGCGGCCGGCGATGTTCGCCTGGAACGCCGCGCGGGTCAGCATCGTCTCGTCGTGGGTGGCGATCATCGGGTAGCAGTCGGAGATCATCAGCGCGTCGATGGCGCGGCCGTAGGCGCGGTCCACGTCGGCCTTGCGCGGGTGGGCGACGGTGGCGGGCTCACGGTAGGCGCCCTTCACCAGGCGGATCCGGGCGCCGGTGCTGGCCAGAGCGGTGATGTCGGCCGGCGTGCGCAGCAGGTTGGACTGGAGCACGTTGCCCACCCAGGCGAACTCCTTGCGCAGCTCGTTGCCGGCCAGCAGCGTCGCGTCGGTGGTGGTGTGGTCCTCCATGTCGAGGGTGACCGTGGCGCCGACCGCAGCAGCCGCGACACAGATCTCGTGCGCGTGCTCCGTCGCGATCTCGGCTCCCGAGGGGAGCGCCTGGCCGAGCGCGGAGAGCTTCAGCGAGACGTCCGCGCCCTTCGCGGAGTCGGCCTCGGCGAGCGCGGAGAGGAGCGCCAGGTAGCCGTCACGGGTCGCCCGCGCCCCGGCGATGTCGGTGACGTCCTCGCCGAGGACGTCGATCGTGATCGACCGTCCGGCGCCGGCCAGCCGCTGCGCAGCCAGTACGGCGTCGGCGGTGGTCTCGCCGGCGACGAACCGGTCGACCACGTTGCGGGTCACGGGGATCGACTCGACCGCGCGGCGGGCGCGGGCGCTGCGGGAGGCACGGTTCAGGGTCTGGCTCAGCATGCCTCCACGCTAGGAGCGGCGTGGGTCACACGGAACTGACATCTGTCACAACGTCAGCCTTGATCTGTGCGACATTTGTCCCATGGCGACGCTGGACGACCTGATCGAGGACCTGGCCCGTCTCGTCGACGCGCCCTGCACCCTGGAGGACCCCGACTTCCGGTTGATCGGCTTCTCCGACCACCGCAACGACGACGTCGTCGACTGGATCCGGCAGCGCTCCATCCTCGAGCGGCGATCGAGCACCGAGGTGCGTGCTTGGTTCCAGGCGCAGGGCATCGCCGACTCCCCCGGTCCGCTGCGCACCCCTGCCGATCCGGACCTCGGCATCGTCGCCCGTCTCTGCGTGCCGGCCCGGCACCTCGGCCGGGTGCACGGCTACTTCTGGCTGATCGACCCCGACCAGCGGATCAAGGAGTCCACCTGGCCCGAGGCGATGCGGATCGCCGAAGCCGCGGCCGGGCTCCTCAACGTCGCCGAGCGCCGCCAGGGCCATCGCGATGCACTGTTCCGCGAGCTCGTCGAGGGCGGGCACGTCGCGGCCCGTGCCTCGGCCGTCGACTTCGCCCACGCGGGCAGCCTCGACCTGCGCGAACCCCTGACCTGCGTGCTGGTCGAACGCCCCGACCTGCTCGACCAGATCGCCAGCCGGCCCAGCCGGTCCGGTGTCGTGTGGGTCCGCACCGGTCCCGCCGTCGCGGGAGCCGTGGTCCGCGCCGGACTCGCCGCAACCACCGACCTCGGTGGTCTCCTCACCGCCATCGGGCTCGGCCGCCGCGTCGACGCCCTCGACCGCGCCACCCGCGTCGCCGTCGGTCCCACCGTCGACGGCATCGACGAGCTGGCCCGCTCCTACCGCGGCGCCGAGGTCGCGCTGCGCGTCGCCCGGAGCCGGCCGCCCGGCGAGGTCGTGAGCTGGGCGGGCCTCGGCCCCCTGGCCCTGCTCGGCGTGGCCCGCGACGACGACCTGTCCGCGGCGGTCATCGACCAGCGGATGCAGTCCTTCCTGGCGGATGCCGCGGTCGACGTGCTCGAGACCGTCCGGATCTGGCTCGACGAGGCCGGCAGCGCCGGGCGTACGGCGGCACGACTCTCCGTGCACCGCCAGACCGTCTACCACCGGCTCGCCCAGGTCGAGAAGGCCACCGGAGCGGACCTCTCCCGCGGCCAGGATCGCCTACGGTTGCACCTGGCGCTCGAGCTCGCACCGTACCTGGAAACGAGGCGACCGTGAGAACAGCGTTCGTGCTCTCCGGCGGGGCCAGCCTCGGCGCGGTCCAGGTCGGCATGCTCCAGGCGCTCACCGAGCGATCCATCGAGCCGGACCTGCTGGTCGGGACGTCCGCGGGTGCCCTCAACGCGGCCTACCTCGCTGGCCACGGCACCAGCCCGGCCACGGTCGCTGCGCTCGCCCGGATCTGGCACGGCATCCAGGCCCGGTCCCTGTTCGGGCTCGATCCGGTCCGGGCGCTCCGCGCACTGTCGGGCAAGCACGGCTCGATCTGCACGGACCGCGGCCTCCGCGCGGTGCTGGACCGCCACCTGAACTTCGAGCGGCTCGAGGACGCGCGGACCCCGCTGGTCGTGGTCGCCACCGAGCTGACGTCCGGCCGCGAGGTGGCTCTCGGCACCGGGGACGCCACCGACGCCGTCCTCGCCAGCTGCGCCATCCCGGGCGTCTTCCCCGCCGTGCTCCGGGACGGGCAGGCCCTCGTCGACGGCGGGCTGACCAACAACACCGCCGTGTCGATCGCGGTGCGGGCGGGCGCGGAACGGGTCTACGTCCTGCCGTCGGGCTACGCCTGCGCCCTCCCCGAGCCGCCGCGTACCGCCCTGGGCGCGCTCGCCCACGCGCTGAGCCTGCTGACCCACCAGCGCCTGGTGGCCGACGTGGCGCTCTACTGCGACGACATCGAGCTGATCGTGCTGCCGCCGCCCTGCCCGCTGTCGGTGTCCGCGGTGAACTTCAGCCGCTCGCAGGAACTCGTCGAGCGCTCACATGCCTCAGCGAACGCCGCCCTGTCCCGCGACGGTGGGCTGCGCGCCCACCCCGAGCAGTCGATCGCGATGCACACGCACACGTGATCCGGCCTGAAGGCCCTAGATTGCGCAGGTGCGCACCTCGACGAAGCTGAAGCTCGCCTTTGCGGCGATTGCCGCCACCGACACCTGGCTCGCCGGGTCAGGCAGCCCCTGGGCGCACCGGGCGCGCTACGCCACCAAGCCGCTGCTGATGCCGGTGCTCGCCGCTTCGCTCACGACCAACGAGAAGGCAGCCGGGTCGCCGCTGCGCGCCACCACGGTCGTTGCCCAGGCAGCCGGCTTCGGCGGGGACGTGCTGCTCCTCGGGCACAGCGACAAGGCGTTCGCATCCGGCGCCGGGTCCTTCGGCCTGGGTCATCTCGCCTACATCGGCGGATTCCTGCGCAACCGCGACCGCAGCCTGGCGATGAAGGACAACAAGGTCGCGCTGGGCGTCGCCGGCATCTGGGCGGTCACCGCGCCCGGCGTCGCGTTCGCGGCGTACCGGAAGGACAAGGCACTCGGCGCCACCATGCTCGGCTACTCCGCGACGCTCGCGGCGATGGTCGCGCACGCCAACCACCTCGACGCCTCGCTCCCCCGCACTGCGCGGCTGCTGACGGCTGCCGGTGCCGGCACGTTCATGGTGTCCGACTCGATCCTGGGCGCGCGCACGTTCCTCATCCCGAACCCGCCCGACCGGCTCGAGTCGGTGGTGATGGCGACGTACACCGCCGGGCAGTTCCTGATCTCCGAGGGCGCAGCGCGCGCCGCGCGCTGACACTCCGCCCGGGTCAGGAGTCCGGAACTGCCGCAGGTGCGGCCTTTCCGATCCGCCGCGGGATGTCCAGCCACCGGGTGATCTCGGGATAGATCGCCGCCTTGCCCGACGTGATCAGCCCGACCGACAGCTCCCGCACCGGGTCGGCCCACCCGATGATGTTGAAGAAGCCCAGGTGTCCGAAGGCGCCGGGCGCGTCGCCGTACAACCCGACCTTACGGGTGCCGAGCATGAAGCCGTGGCTGAACGGGATGGGCAGCGCCAGGCTGAGGTCGACCTCCAGGTGTGACTGCGGGAGCAGCGCACGCCGGATGGTCCGCTCCTCGAGCACCCGGACCCCGTCCAGCTCGCCGCCACGGCGCAACATCTCGAAGAAGCGGCTGAGCTCTTCGGCGGTGCTCACGACGTTGGCGGCGGGCATGGAGACCGTCAGGAAGCGGGGATCGTTGGAGAGGCGGGTCACCTCGTCGGGCGCGATGCCGCCGAGGGCGCGGGTCAGGAAGGTCGAGACGGGCGGCATCGCTGGTGGGCCGGTCGGGTAGGCCAGCCCGACGGCCGGCAGGTCCTCGGGCACGACGCCGTAGTTCGTCCAGCGAAAGCCCAGCGGGTCGAGGATCCGGTCAGCCAGTACCTCGCGGATGCTCTTGCCGGTCACCTCCCTGATCACCTCGCCGAGGACCGCGCCGCCGGACGCGGCGTGATAGGCCTGCCGTCGTCCGGGCCGCATCACCGCGCGCGCGTCGTACATGAGCTCGCGCTGGTACTCCCAGTCGTCGAGGCGGTCCATGTCGAGCGCGCCCTTCGGCAGGGCAGGGATGCCGGCGCGATGCGAGAGCACGTGCGAGATGGTGATCTGGTCCTTGCCGTGCCGGGCGAACCCGGGGAGGTACTCCGCCACCGGGTCGGCGATGTGCAGCACGCCCTCCTGGTCGAGGAGGTGGACCAGGGTCGCCGTCACCGCCTTGGACGCAGAGAAGATGCAGAACGGCGTCTCGGGCGTGGCCAGCACCTTCTCCACGTCGGGGCCGTCGGACGGCCCGTTGCCGCGGGCGTGCCCGATCGCCCGGTTGAGCACGATCTCCCCGCGCCGCCGGACGCACAGGGTGATCGCGGGGTGGATGCCGCTGCGGTACAGGCTGCGGGTGCCGTCCCAGATCCGGTCGATCCCCGCGGCGGTCATCCCCACCGACTCGGGATCCGCCTCCACGCCGATCGTCGTGACCGCGTCCAGGTCCTTCGGGATCCGCGCGCGTCGAAACGGATCGGGGACCTTCGCGACGTCGTGGAGGAGCACGGATCTACGCATTCCCGCAATGTAGTGCTCCGGATGCCGCCAGCGGGCCGGTCAGCGGTAGGTGAGCAGGTCCCGGTCGTGCTCGACGTGGGTGTGGCTGTTGTACGACGACAGGTTCAGCCCGCTGCGTCCGTTGATCACCTTCGTGACGCCGGTGTTGACCGCGACCCGGTTGAGCGTCCCCCACAGCGACGCGTCACCAGCCAGCAGCAGCGAGGCCGCCAGCCCGATCGGGCCGCCGGAGCTGACCACCACCACGGTGCCCTTCGCGGGACCGCGAGCGGCCATCCGCTCCAGCGCGCCCTCGACCCGACCGGTGAAGGCGGGGAACGACTCGACGTACTCGCTGTCGAAGGCGCCGCCGGTCCAGCGGGCCGTGGCGTCCTCGAAGACCGCCTGGAACGCAGCCTTGGGGTGTCGGGTGCGGGCCAGGTCGGCGAGCATCATCGTGCGCGAGCGGTAGAGCGGCTTGTGGATCTCGACGACGTGCTGGAAGTCGAACTCGTCCCAGCCGGCGTCGACCTCGACCGGCACGTCGAACTCGAGTCCTTCGAGGATCCCTTCGGCCGTCTCGCGGTGCCGGCGGAGCTCGCCGCGAATGATCAGGTCCGGGCGGATCTCGCGCGCCGCCAGCTCGCGACCGAGCGTCCGGGACTGCAGGTGACCGAGGTCGGAGAGCGCGTCGTAGTCCCGCTTGCCGAAGGAGGCCTGGCCGTGCCGGACGAGGTAGGCGATCCGCATCAGCCGACCTGCTTGATGATCGCCAGGCAGCGCAGGTTGAGCACGTGCGAGGCGATCCAGAAACTCTTGAACGCCGGGTTGCTGGTCTGCTTGTGGTGGTATCGGTAGTAGATCTGCTGCAGGATCACGGCGAGCCGGAACATGCCGAACACCTCGTAGAACGCCCACTCCTCGTCGGTGAGCTCGAACCCGGACTTCTCGAGGTAGTAGTCGACGACCTCGCGCCGGCTGAGCATCCCGGGGATGTGCGTGGGCTGGCGGCGGAACTGCTGGAACAGCTTCGAGTCGTCGGCCTGCACCCAGTAGGCGATGGTCGCGCCGAGGTCCATCAACGGGTCGCCCAGGGTCGCCATCTCCCAGTCCAGCAGGGCGATCGGCTTCGTCGGGTCGGCCTCGTCGAGGACGACGTTGTCGAACCGGAAGTCGTTGTGGATCAGGCAGGTGGCCCGGTCAGCCGGCTGGTTCTCGTCCAGCCACCTCATCACCTTCTTGTACGACGGCACGTTCCACGTCTTCGCCTTGCCAAAGCGGGCGATCCAGCCGCTGACCTGGCGCGCGACGTACCCCTCGCCCTTGCCGAGGCTCGCCAGACCGGCGGCTTCGGGGTCGACCGCGTGCAGGTCGACGAGCAGGTCGAGCACGTTCGTGCACAGCTGGCGGACCTGGTCCGGCGTCAGGTCGAGGCCCAGCTCCTTGCGCGGGATGTGGCCGGCGACGCGCTCCATGACGTAGAACTCCGAGCCGATGACCGACGAGTCCTCGCAGAACGCGACCATCGGGGCGACGTACGGGAAGACGGGCGCGAGGGCCGACTGGATGCGGTACTCGCGGCCCATGTCGTGGGCGCCCTTGGCCTTGGTGCCGGCGGGCGGACGGCGCAGGATCAGGTCCTTGTCGTCGGTCCGGAGCAGGTAGGTCAGGTTCGACGCACCGCCCGCGAACTGGCGGACCTCGTGGATGTCACGTCCCAGCCATGCGGACACGGCCGCAACGTCGAAGGCGTCCTCTTCACGAACCTCTGCGGCGTCGTTCATGCCAGCTTCCGTACGACGGACAGGGGCAGGTGCTTCATCGCGTACCCCAGCGGCACCCACGGCCAGGCGGGGACGTAGGCCTTGGCCTTGCGCTTCTCGATCGCCGCGACCATGGCGCGCACGCCGGTCTTCGTGTCGACCATGAACTTCGTCTTCTGCTCGACCTTGGCGTTCATCTCCGAGCGGATGTAACCGGGGTAGATGATCGAGACGTCGACGCCGGGGACGTTCTCGTTCTGCAGGCCCTCGGCCAGCGCCGCGACGCCGGCCTTCGTGGCGGCGTACGTCGTGATGGTCTTGCGCATGCCGCGCATCGCGGAGATCGACGAGATCATCACGAGGTGGCCGCTCTTCTGGGCGCGGAAGATCTCCATCGCGGCCTCGGTCTGGGCCAGCGCCGCGACGAAGTTCGTCATCGCGGTCTGGCGGTTGGCGGCGTACCGGCCGGTGCCGAGCGGCGCGCCCTTGCCCAGCCCGGCGTTGATGACGACGCGGTCGACGGTGCCGAGCTCGGCCGCGAACTCGCCGAAGACACGGAACACCGCGTCGTCGTCGTTCACGTCGAGCGCCTTGAGGATCACCCTGGCCTCCGGGTGGGCGGCGCTGATCTCGGCGGCGACGGCCTCGAGCCGCTCGGTACGACGCGCGCACAGGCCGAGGTCGTAGCCCAGATCGGCGAACTGGCGGGCCATTTCCTCGCCGAGCCCCGAACTGGCCCCGGTGATGACGATCGTTCCCTTGCTCATGCAATGCCTTTCGGTGGTTGAGGAGGGCGCGCTAGCGCCCGTCTCGAAACCCTTCGGTGATGGTCTTGATCTTGGCGCCGAACTTGCGCTGCTCGCGGTCGTACAACGGTCGGGCGAAGCGCTTGGTCCACACTGCCTTGCGGGCAGCGGGGTCCGGGAGGATGACCATCCTGCGGCCCTCCAGTCCCTTCAGCACAGCGGTCGCCACCTGCTCGGCCGTGTACGGCGACCTGTTGATCAGGCGCGCAGCGACGGCATCCATCGCGGCGTCGCTGCCGGCGAGCGACTGGGCCAGCGGCGTACGGATGAAGCCGGGGCACAGGACCGACACGTCGATGCCGTGCGGGTGCAGCTCGTAGGCCAACGTCTCGCTGAGCGCCACCACACCGGCCTTGACGGCTGTGTACGACGACATGCCGGGTGGGTGCACGAGCCCGGCGAGGGACGCCGTGTTGAGGATGTGGCCGCTCCCCTGCGCCTTCATCATCGGCGTGAACGTCTGGCAACCACGGACCACGCCGAGCAGGTTGATGTCGATGACCTTGCGCCACTCGTCCAGGCTCACCACGTCGATCCGGCCGCCCGTGGCGATGCCGGCGTTGTTGACGAGGAGGTCGAGGCCGCCCCAGTTCTCCTGGACCCACGCGAGGGCCGCGGCCCAGTCGTCGTCGCTGGTGACGTCGAGCCTGATGCCGTCCGGCACCTCGGTGAGGTCGGCGACCAGGACCTCGTCGCCGCGCGCCCGGAACGCATCGACCATGGCCGCGCCGAGGCCCGACGCCCCGCCCGTGACCAGGACCCGCTTCCCGGTCACCGGCTCACGCCGTACTTGCCCAGCTCGAGGCGCGCGACCATGCCGAGGTGGACCTCGTCGGGTCCGTCGGCGAGGCGCAGGGCACGGGCGTTGGTCCACGCGGCGG
This sequence comes from Nocardioides sp. Root682, assembly GCF_001427795.1. Classification (GTDB taxonomy): domain Bacteria; phylum Actinomycetota; class Actinomycetes; order Propionibacteriales; family Nocardioidaceae; genus Nocardioides. The sequence goes on from NZ_LMHJ01000001.1 coordinate 631,805, forward strand.
CGAGCGGGAAGTCGTTGGACATGCCGCCGCCACCGTGGATCTGCATGGCGAAGTCGATGATCTGCTGGGCCATCCGCGGGGCGGCGACCTTGATCTGGCTGACCTCGCTGATCGCGTTCATCGGGCCGCCGACGTCCAGCTTCCAGGCGGCGTTGAGCACGAGGAGGCGAGTGGAGTCGATGGCGATCCGGGCTTCGGCGATCCGTTCGCGGTTGCCGCCGAGGTTGACCAGCGGCTTGCCGAAGGCGACCCGGTCGGTGCCGCGCTGGCAGGCCAGCTCGAGCGCCTTCTCCGCGAGCCCGATCAGGCGCATGCAGTGGTGGACCCGGCCGGGACCGAGGCGGCCCTGGGCGATCGCAAACGCCTCACCGGGGCCGGCGACGAAGTTGGCGGCGGGCACGCGGACGTTCTCGAACACGACCTCACCGTGGCCGATCGGCTCGTCGTAGATGCCCATCGTGGGGAGCATCCGGGCCACGCTCACACCCGGGGCGTCACGCGGCACCAGCACCATCGAGTGGCGGTGGTGCCGGTCGGCGTCCGGGTCGGTGAGGCCCATCACGATGAGGACCTTGCACTCGGGGTTGCCGACGCCAGTGATGAACCACTTGCGCCCGTTGATCACGATCTCGTCGCCATCGACGACGGCAGTCAGCTCCATGTTGGTGGCGTCGGAGGACGCGACACCGGGCTCGGTCATCGCGAAGGCGCTGCGGATCCGGCCGTCGAGCAGCGGGTCGAGCCACTCGTCCTTCTGCGCCTGGTTGCCGTACTTGAGGAGCACCTCCATGTTGCCGGTGTCCGGGGCGTTGCAGTTGAAGATCAGCGGCCCGAGGAACGAGCGGCCGGTGAGCTCGGCGATCGGGGCGTAGTCGACGTTGCTGAGGCCGGCACCGCCGTGGGTGCCGTACTTCTCGGCGTACGGACCCTCGTGCCCGGCAGGCAGGAAGAGGTTCCACAGGCCCTTCGCACGGGCCTTGTCCTGCAGCTCCTTGATGATCGGCAGCGGCTGCCACGAGTCGCCACCACGGGCGCGGATCTCGGCGACCTCGTGGTGGTACGCCGCCTCGACGGGCTCCACCTCGGTCGCGAGGAAGTCGCGGGCCAGCTCGGTGAGCTCCTGGGCACGGGGGCTGGGTGAGAAGTCCATGGGTTGACCTTGCCACGTTGTTGAGCAATGCTCAATAGCGTGGACGCAGATCACACCCGGCGACGACTCTCCCAGGACGAGCGTCGTCGCCAGCTGCTCGGCATCGGGCTGCGCATGCTCGTCGAGAAGCCGATCCAGGACCTCTCGATCGATGCCGTCGCCACCGAGGCCGGCATCTCCAGGGGCCTGCTCTTCCACTACTTCCCCACCAAGACCGACTACTACGACGCCGTCATCGGCGCCGCCCTGCGCCGCGTCATGCGGAACACAGCGCCCGACGAGGGCGTCTCCCCCGAGCTCGCGTGTGAGCAGTTCGTGTCCCGCGTCTACGCGCAGATCGAGCGGCGCCGGGAGTTCTACGTCGCCCTGGTGTTCGGCAACGGCACCATCGCCGTCGGCGGCAACCGGCTGGAGTCACACCGGATGACCGTCGCGCGGCGGTTGATCGCCGCCCTGCGGCTGGGTGAGGACACCGCGCCCGTCGTACACGCCTGGACGGCGTACGTCGAGGACCGGGCGCTGCTGTGGTCCGGGTCCGATCCGTCCGAACGGGTGTCCCTCGAGGATGACGTCACGCACTGCTGCCGCGCGTTGGACGCGTTGTTGGCCGTGTAGCGCGAGGTGCGCCGGTTTCTCGCACGAGGTGCGCCAGTTTCTCGCACGAAGTGCGCCGGTTGGGGGCGCCCGGCAGAGACGCCTGCTACCGCATCGTCGTAGCGACGGCGACCGCCACGATGGCGACCAGCAGCGTGACCAGGGAGACCATCGAGAAGTAGAGGGCGTGCACCCGAACACCGTTGCCCTGCCCGCGGTGACGGGTGAGGTCGACGTCGACCGGAGTGGCCGCAGACCTCGCCATCGCCTGCGGGGAGAGAAGGTGCTTCCGAACGGGCTTGGCAGGACTGGTTCCGATGGCGTTCATGGTGACCCCTTGCGGGCTGGAGGGATCCCGCTCGTCGTCGGGCGGGAGTCACCAGTGATTCGGAGCGGTCGGTCCCAGCGACGGGTCACTTTCCGCGTCGAAGCATCTATCTCGCCGGCGCGAAAGCGATCGACCGCTTCGCCCACGTACCGATCCTCGTGATCGGGGTGGGTTGCTGTCACTCAGTGGCAGCAACCCACCCCGATCACGGAAGCACACGCGGACGGACGCTCGGCTGGAACTCGCGGACCTCGGCACGGTCGCGCGGACCGCCTGAGCCCCGGCACTTGCGGGCACCGACATCAGCCCCGGATCAGGCCGAGTTCTCCACAGTCACCGGGTTTCGAGGCTTGGCGCTGGCGCGCCTCGCACCTCAACCACCGGCGCACCTCAGCCAGGGGCTCAGGGCATCAGCCGGGGCACAACTGCCCGAAGCATCGCGCGCGACGCGTAGTACCCGGCGACCGTTCCCAGCAATCCACCCAGGACCACCGGAGCTCCGACCGCGTCGGCAAGGGCGCTCCCCAGGCTGCCGCCCACACCCACCAGGACGATGACGAGCAGGCCGGCTGCCGCCATCGCCTGCCCGCGCCCCCACGTCCACTGCTGGTTGCGCGGCGCGGGATCGTCGCGTCCGGGCGGGTCATCGAGTGCCCGAGTGCGTGCCATCCGCCGATTCTTGCCCAGGACGTTCGCGGACGTCAGCGACAACGAGAACCCGCTCCCGGGATGGTCAGATCAGGGCGCTCTCGCGAAGCCACGCCTCAGTACGACGCATGCCTTCGTCGAGATCCACCTCAGGCGAGTAGCCGAGGAGACGCTGGGCCTTGGCGATGGAGTAGGTGCCCGTACGCGTGAAGTAGTGCATGGTCTCCGCGCTGGCTTCGGTACGACGACCCACCACCCGCGCTCCCCCGGAAGCCACCCGCCCCAGACCCACGGCCACCGGGGTCGGCAACGACAGAGGGCCGCGCTTGCCGAGCATCCGGAAGTAGTGGCCGAAGAACTCGGCGCAGGTCACGCCGACTCCCCCGCCGATCGTGAAGACCTGCCCCGCAGCTGCGGGACGGGACACGGCCAGCTGCAGCCCGGCGACCAGGTCGTCGACGTACACGGGACTGAACACTCCGCGTCCGAGAGCCGGAAGCACGAACGCACCCCGTCGAATGAGCGAGACCGGCTGGACGGTCCACGGCCGCGAGCCGGGGCCGTAGACGTCACCCGGCCGCACGATCACCACCTCGATCTCGCCAGCGGCGTGCGCCTGCAGGACGACCTGCTCGCTGGCGATCTTCGAGTCGACGTAGGAACCGCCGTCGTTGCGGACCGGGTGGTCCTCGGTGACCTGGTCGGGCCAGCCGAGGTCGCCGAACGCGCGCACCGACGACACGTGCACGAACCGGCGTGCACCGCCGGCGATCGCAGCGTCCAGGGCGCGACGCGTCCCCAGCACGTTGACCTGCCAGGCCTCGTCGTGCGTCGCCGTGTTCGTCACCAGCGCGGCCGTGTGCACCACGACCTCAGCCCCGGCAACGTGCGCCTGCCACCCGTCACCCGAAGCCGTCGAGCCGGCCACGACGTCGTACGAAGGGTCAGCCACGAGGTCCACGCCAGAGGTCGCAATGCCCTGCCCACGCAGGCGATCGGCCAGGGCTCGGGCGATGAACCCGCGCCCGCCGGTGATGAAGACCGTCATTCCGGTACACCGGACTTCCGGAACTTCGCCTGCTGCCGCTTGCCCATCCGCACGGCAACGGGCAGCACCTTCAGGCTCAGGTCGGGGACCGCGTCCAGCACGCGCACCTGCGCTCCCCGCCACCGGGGAACCGCCGTGACCTGGCGCGGCTTCCGCAACACGGCGGCCACCGCGTCGACGACCTCGGACGGCTTGAGCAGCTTGCCGGAGAACGACAGCGCCGCCTCCGGGTCGTCGAGCTTGTCGTGCAGCATCGGCGTCCAGATGCCGTCGGGGCACACGCAGGAGATGCTGATGTCCCGGTGGCCCGCGAGGTTCAGGTCGCACTGGGTCGAGAGGCTGAAGCCGATCGCGCCGTGCTTCGAGCCGGAGTACACCCCTTCCCCCGGTACGGCGACCAGGCCGGCCAGCGACACGATGTTGACGATGTGGCCACCACCGTTGTCCTTCATCGACCGGATCGCCGCGACGGTGCCGTTCATCAACCCGATCGTGTTGACCTCGACCATCAGCCGACGCGTGGCCTCGTCCTGCTCCCACGCGGGGCCGGTGACGAGCACGCCTGCGTTGTTGACCCACACGTCGAGCCGGCCCGCTGAAGCGACCACGCCTGCAGCAACGGCCTCCGCCTGCGCCCCGTCCCGCACGTCGAGGACGGCGGCCTCCGCACCGATCTCCTCCGCTGCCGCTCGCGCCAGCGCGAGGTCCACGTCGGTGACGAGCACGGCGTACTCCTCGGCCACCAGGTGCCGGGCGATCTCCTTGCCGAGCCCACGCCCCGCGCCGGTGACGACCGCACCACGGCGGTCGCCCGAGGACCGAACCGTCACGAGCCGGGCCGCGTGATCGTGCCGTAGGAGATGCCGCCCTGGAAGCGGGTCGGGCGCACCGGCCAGAAGCGCTTCCAGTCGGCGAGCTCGGTCGACGGCAGGATCTGCAGGAAGCGCGGGTCGTCCTGGCAGGCGTCCGCCATGACCTTCTCCTTGACCATGGAGTCGTACTGGTCGAGTGAGTCCTCGAGGGTGTTGGCGTTCGGGCAGATCTCCCGTCCGTACGTCTCGTGGTACTTCCGCACGCCCGGGATCCTCGACAGCTCGGGCTGCCAGTTGTCGATCGAGATGCCGTTCTCCGAGGACACCCAGACCCCGTCAGGGGTGTTGATGCACAGCGAGTGGTTGCCGTCGGTGTGGCCGGGGGTCCACAGCAGCGTGAGGCCCGGGCCGAGCTCGATGTCGCCGCTGAACTTCACGAACGATGCCGGGTCGACGCCCTCGAGCCCGTCCTCGACGTACCACGCCCACTGCATGGGGTGCAGCGACTCGAGCGTCGCCAGCTCCCGCTCGTGGACCAGCATCTTCGCGTTGCCGAAGAGCGGCTTGCGCGGCGCGGTCTCGCCGGGCACCAGCGAGGAGGAACCCATGATCATCCGCGGGTCCTGCACGTGCAGGTGGTCGAAGGTGCAGAAGTCGACGTCGTCGGGCGTCAGGCCCAGCTTCTCCAGCGCGTCCAGCGGTTCGGCGTAGTACTTCAGCATCGTGAGCGACGCGATCTTCTGACCACCGGGGATCTTGTCGACCAGGTCGTTGAGCTGTGCGTAGAACGGCGCCTCGGCCGAGCCCTCCGGCATCGTCGGCTCGAACACGAGGGTGCGCGGGTTGCCGTCCCAGTCGTCGTACTGCACGACGATCATCCGGTTGATCATCGCGATCAGTGACAGGTGCGGGACGTTGACGGCGCCGTGGAAGGCGAAGCCCACGGGGTACGGCGCGGCAGCGATGTCGACCGACTTCACCGCCGAGACCTGCCCCTGGGCCTTGAAGCGCGGCTTGTACGCCTCAGCGGCAGCGCGTACGGCGGCGAGCCGTGCGCCCCGCGGCCAGACGTCGTGGACGCCCTCGAACTCGGGGATCGAGCGGGCGCCGATCGCGGCCAGCGGGTCGTCGTTCTTCGGGCCGGGATTCTTCGGGCCGGGACTCTTCGGGGTCGCCTCGGTGCTCATCCCTCGATCCTGTCACCGCCCGCGGCCCGGGTCTTGGGCTTCTACGACGATATTTTGACCGATCGCGACACACCCTCGCGACGCAGCCGCGACGGCGGCTTGCCGAACCAGCGGACGACGTACCGGGTCAGCGTCGACTGGTCGGCCAGGCCGAGCACGGCCGCGACCTGCGCGAGGGGCAGGTCCGAGTGGGCGAGATGGCGCAGCGCAGCGTCCCTGCGCACCCCGTCGAGCACGTCGCCGTACGTCGTCCCGGCGGCCGCGAGGCGGCGCTGGAGCGTGCGCCCGTGCAGGTCGAGCGCATCGGCCACCGACGCGAGGTCGGTCGAGCCGTTGCCGAGGATCCGCTCGAGGTAGCCCCGCACCCGCGACGTCACGTCCTGCCCCGGGGCACCGAAGCGTGCGGCAAGGTAGTCGAGCCCCATCTGCCGCACGTGCGGGTTCGCGTCGGGCAGCGACAGGGCCAGCATGCTCGCCGGCAGCACCAGCGCCGCGCGGTCCTGGTCGAACCGGACCGGCGCGCCGAAGCACTCCTCGTAGCGGGCAAGGGGGCTGATCGGGGCGTGCGGCAGGTCGACCGTGATCAGCGCGACGCCGCCCGCGACGTACCTCTGGACCACCCGGTACGCGAAGTGCATCACCATCTCGTTGAGCTGCCGGACCGGCGGCGGCGAGGTCGTCGCGTAGACCAGAGCGATCGACGCCGGGTCGGGCTCGGGATGGGCCGTCACGCTCACCGCCGGGCTGTGCACGAACATGAACCGGCCGGCCGCGTCGAGCGCCTCCCCCACGGTCGCGGAGTGCTGCATCACCACCGACAGCAGGCCGAGCATGCCCTCGTCCTGGCGCTCACCGACCCGCAGGCCGAGATCGGGCAGTCCCGTCTCGGCGGCGGCGTGCTCCAACACCGCCACGACCCCGTCGTGCGGGATCAGCGAAGCGTCGTCGAGCAGCGCGGCGGGGTCGATCCCGAAACGTCGCAGCATGGCCGCCGGGTCACCGCCGGCCTCCGCGACCACCTCGGTGAAGCCGCTCAGCGCCGCGGACCGGACCAGATCTCCCACGAGCACACGATAGGTGGCTCAGGCGCGGGCCTCGAGGTCCCGGATCATGGCGTGGACCCGCTTGTCCCGCACCAGCACGAGGTCGGCACCGGCGTTCAGCACACCACGGAACAACGAGTACGGCGCCCAGCGCAGCGGGGCGATCGTCGCGCCGGCTCGGTGGGCGATGCCGTGCGCGATCGACTCGGCGGCGTCGTCCGCCGAGATGCGATGGTTGAGCGGCCAGCCGAGCAGTTGGTCGAGCTTGCGGCCCAACGGGTCGTCGTCGAGCGTGGCGGTGGCGAGCGGCGTCTCGACGAAGCCGAAGTAGGCCACGCCTGCACTGGCCCCGTGGGGCGCCAGCTCCAGCTTGAGCGCCCGGCCGATCTGCTCGGCCGCCGCCTTGCTCGACATGTAGGCGACGCCGCCGAGGCCCGGCGAGAACGCGGCGCACGAGGCGACCACGACCACGTGGCCCTGCTGGGCGATGACGGCGTCGAGGGCGGGCTGCACCGTGTTGAGCACGCCCGTCTGGTTGATCGCGACGACCCGGTCGTAGTCGGCCAGGTCCATGGTGCGGATCGTGGCGGGCGGCGGGGTCACCCCGGCGTTGGCGACGACGACGTCGAGACGACCGTGGTGGTCGATCACGCGCGCCACGACGTCGGCCATCCCGGCCCGGTCCGTGACGTCCGCCGCGGCCGTGAACACCCGGCTGTCGCCGAGTGCCGTCGCGGCAGCCTTCAGCCCGGCCTCGTTGACGTCCACCAGCGCGACGTGCGCACCCTGTTCGTGGAGTCGGCGAGCGAGCGCCACCCCGATGCCCTGCCCGGCGCCGGTGATCAGCACGACCTTGTCGCGGACGTCGTACGACGTGCCCAGCCTGCTCATGCGGACATCTCCCTTGCTCCGGTGCCGGCGGGGTCGTGCCGTCGTACGGCGTAGTGGTCGAGGTCGACCTTCCTGGTGCGGCTCCGGAAGGTCGCCGAGAACCCCGGGAAGTGGGTGAAGTTCCGCCCCGTGGGGCTGAGGTAGTAGCTGTGGCAGCCGCCGGTGACGAACACCGATCTGCTCAGCCCCGCGTCGGCCCACTCGAGGAAGTCCTGCTGGGCCCGCGCCGTGACCTCCAGCGAGGCCAGCTCACCCTCCTCCATCGCGCGCAGCGCCTCCACGACGTAGTGCACCTGGGCCTCGATCGTGATCACGGCCGAGGTGTAGACGCCGGAGTTCGGCCCCAGGATCAGGAACAGGTTCGGGAAGTGGTGGAGCGTGGTGCCGAGGTAGGCGGCCATCTCCCCCGCACGCCACTCCTCGCCGACACTCACCCCGCCACGGCCGTGGATGCGGTCGAAGACCGGGTGGTCGGTCATCTTGAAGCCGGTGCCGAAGATGATCGTGTCGAGCTCGTGCTCGGCGCCGTCGGCCGTCACGATGCCGCGCTCAGTCACTTCCACGATGCCGTCGGAGACCACCGTCGTGTTCTCGGCCGTCAACGCCGGGTAGTACGTGTTGGAGAAGGTCGGCCGCTTGCAGCCCACGGCGTACGACGGCGTGAGTCGCGCGCGCAGCTCGGGGTCCCTGACCTGCTTCCTCAGCAGGGCGCGGCCCATCACCTCGAGCGGCTTCTGCAGCCTCGGCTCGTTGATGAAGCCGGGCACCAGAGCCTCGAAGGTCAGCTCCCACGCCTTGCGCGCGGCCGCCTGCGCCCCCGGGACCCGGCGGTAGAGCAGGCGCGTCGCCGTACCGACGGGGCGGTCCGGGTGGGGCAGGATCCACGTGGGCGTGCGCTGGAAGACGGTGAGGTGGTCGGCCTGCGGCTGGACCCGCGGGATGAACTGCACCGCGGAGGCGCCCGTACCGATGACCCCGACGCGCTCGCCGATCAGGTCGTGGTCATGGTTCCACCCCTGCGAGTGGAAGACGGTGCCCTCGAAGCGGTCGAGGCCGGGGAGGTCCGGCACCGAGGGTGCACTGAACGGCCCGATGGCACCCACCAGCACGGTGGCGGTCAGGTCACCGGTGCTCGTCGAGATCCGCCACAACTGCGCCGCGTCGTCCCAGGACGCGTCGGTCACCTCGGTCCCGAAGCGGACGTGCGGCAGCACGCCGAAGTCCACCGCACAACGGTGCAGGTAGGCCTGGATCTCCTCCTGCAGCGGGTAGAGCCGGCTCCAGTCCGGGTTGGGCGCGAAGGAGAAGGAGTAGATCAGCGACGGTACGTCGCACTGGGCGCCCGGGTAGCTGTTGACCTGCCAGGTGCCGCCGACTTCGTGCGCCCGCTCCAGGACGACGAAGTCGTCGATGCCGGCCTGCTTGAGCCGGATGGCCGTGCCGAGGCCACCGAAGCCGGCGCCGATCACGGCGACCCTGACGTGCGGGAGTGACGTGGGGATCACTTTCCTCCGCATCAGAGATCCAGGGTCAGGTGGTCGCCCGCGGCGCGCGAGACGCAGATCAGCATCGAATCGGCGCGTTCGGCCGGCCGCAGCTTCTGGTCGCGGTGCTCGACCGCGCCCTCGACGACGGCGTGCTTGCAGCTGCCGCAGAAGCCCTGTTGGCAGGAGTAGCGCACGCCCGGGACCTCACGACGGATCGCGGCGAGCGCCGACTCGTCGGCCGCCACGTGCACCGTCATGCCCGTGCGGGCCAGGTGGACGTCGAACGTGTGGCCACCGACCACGGGCGGTGCCGAGAACCGCTCGCTGTGCAGCGACCCGGTCGGGTTGAGCGTCGGCTGGAGTGCTCGCGCGGCGTCGATCAGCTGCGGCGGTCCGCAGACGTAGATCGCGGCACCGGGCTCGGCGCGGCCCAGCAGCTCCCACGGGTCCGGCTGGCCGAACTGGTCGTCGGGGCGCAGCTCGAGCTCCCCGCCGTCGAGGGCCTGCAGCTCCTCGACGAACGGCATGGTCGCGAGCGAGCGGCCGACGTACACCATCCTCCAGCGGGCACCGCGGCGCGCGGCTTCGCGCACCATCGGGAGGATCGGCGTGATGCCGATGCCGCCGGCGACGAAGAGGTAGGACTCGACGTCGATGAACGTGAAGGCATTGCGCGGCCCGCGCACCGTGATCGGGTCACCCTCGGCGACCTCCCGGTGCATGGCCAGTGATCCCCCACCACCGCCCTCGATCCGTCGTACGGCGATCCGGTAGCAGGCGAGGTCCCGTGGATCACCGCACAGGGAGTACTGCCGCTGCGCACCCGACGGCAGCAAGACGTCGAGGTGAGCACCCGGCACCCATGCCGGGAGGTCCGAGCCGTCGGGGCTGCGCAGCTCGAAGCTGACGACGTCCTCGACCTCGGTCGAGATCGCAGCAACGGTCAGCTCCAGGTCGAAGCCCGTCCTCCGCACCGGCGTGGGCCGGGAGAGGTACGGCGCCGCCGCACTTGCCGCGAACACGGCCGAGTAGGCCCGGGCTCCCGTCGCCAGCGCGCGCAGCTTCAAGGACGGTGCGGTGGCGGTCATGCCCGCGCCGCCGGGGACACGGCGAGGTAGCGGACGGCCTTGTCGATCGGGCCCATCTGCGACGGGTGGAAGTCCGGGCGGAGGTACTGCGGGATCTCCCTGAAGATGAACTTGATCCCGGGCATCAGGCCCTTGCGGGTGTCCTTGACGAACTCGAGCGGCCAGGTCCACCGGTGCCTGGTGACCGTCGGGTCGTTGGCGTACATCCAGCTCGACGTGTAGAGCCACAGGGCGAGCAGGCCACCGGAGGCGAGGAGCGCGGTGCGCACGCGGCGGGCGTAGCTGCCGTCGACGTACTGGTAGACGTCGTAGGCGACGTTGCGGTGCTCCATCTCCTCCGCGCCGTGCCAGCGCAGCAGGTCGAGCATCATCGGGTCGACGCCGATCCGGTCGAACTCCTCGTTGTCGAGGAGCCACTCGCCCACCGTCGCCGTGAAGTGCTCGGCCGCGGCGTACAGGCCGAGCCGCTCGTGGAACCACGCCTCGCCGGCGCGGCCCTTCAGGCCGTGGTCGCCGAAGACCTGGTCCATCAGGAACTCCATCAGCTTCATGATTTTCGGGATGTCGAAGCCGTTCTCCTCCAGGTGGATCCGGAACGACTCGTGCGAGCTGGCGTGGGTCTCCTCCTGGCCGATGAAGCCCTGGAGCTCCTCCTGCAGTCGGGGGTCGTCGATCAGCGGCAGGGCACGACCCAGGACGTCGGCCATGGCGCGCTCACCCTCGGGGAGCACCAGGTGCATGACGTTCCAGAAGTGCGTGGCGTAGGGGTGACCGGGGATGTACTCGGTCGGAACATCCGTCCAGTCGAAGTGCACGTCGCGCGCATTGATCGCGAGAGCTTCCGCCTGGTACGCCGGGTTCGGCTTCTTTGCCATGTCCTGCCTCCACGTCTGGTCGAGGCAGCGACTGTAACAAAGCAACACTTGTTGTTGCAATGATGCTTTCGTATGCTCCCCCTGTGAGCGACGACGACCATGCCCCCGAGGTGCACCGGATCCTGGACGCCGCGCTCCAGCAGTTCGCCGAGCTCGGCATCAGGCGCTCCACCATCGGCGACGTCGCGCGCGCTGCCGGCATCGACCGGGTCACGGTGTATCGCCGGATCGGCAACAAGGACCAGGTGGTCCAGGCCGTCGTCACCCGCGAGGCGACCCGGCTCTTCGAAGAGGTCACGGCCACCGCGCGGCGCGGCGCGACCCTGGAGGAGCGGGTCGAGCTCGGCTTCACCGCGATGATGCAGCAGGTGCGCGGCCACGCACTGCTGGCCCGGATGCTCCAGGTGGAGCCGGACCTCGTGCTGATGCAGCTCACGACCGAGGGCAGTCGCCTGGTCACCGGCGCCGTGGTCGGGACCCTCGGCTTCTTCGAGGAAGCCGTCCAGGACGGCCTGCTGGCCTCCACCGACGGCATGGAGGCCAGCGCGGAGCTCCTGGTGCGGGTGGTGCACTCCTACCTGCTCACGCCCCGCGCGCTGATCGAGCTCGACACGCCAGCGCAGCTGGGCGAGTTCGCGCGCGACCACCTGGTGCCGATGGTCCTCAGAGCCCGTGGCGGACGCTGAGCACCTTCTTCATCATCGGTACGACGTGCCGGGCCCGCTTCAGCGTGATCAGCTCGAAGCCGGGCAGGCCGAACTTCTGGCGTACGACGCCGCGCGGCTGGGCGAACTCGCGCAGGCCGTCGGCGCCGTGGAGCCGGCCGAAGCCGCTCGCACCGACGCCACCCATCGGCACCGCACCCATGCCGGCGAACGCGATCACCGAGTTGATGGTGACCTGCCCCGCCCGCAGCCGGTCGGCGATCTCGTCACCGCGCGAGGCGGAGAAGACCGACGCACTGAGCGCGTAGTCGTGGTCGTTGGCGAGCCTGACTGCCTCGTCGACGTCGGCGACCCGCGTCAGCGTGACGGTCGGGCCGAAGGTCTCCTCCCGCACCGCGGCGGCGTCCTCGGGGAGGTCGGTGATCACGATGGGCTCGATGAAGCGCTCGCCGATCGACTCCGGGCCGCCCTTGAGGAAGGTCGCACCGCGTTCGACCGCGTCCGCCACGTGCCGGCGGACGATGTCGACCTGCGCGGGCATCGTCATCGGTCCGTAGGTGGCCTTCGCGTCGTCACCGGACCGCACGCCGTCGAGGTTCTCCAGGAGCAGCTTCTGGAACTCGTCGGCGACCCCCTCGACGACGTACACGCGCTCGACACCGACGCAGGTCTGGCCCGAGTTGGTGAACGCGCCCCAGGCGACGGCGCGTGCCGCAGCCGTGACGTCGGCGTCCTCCGCAACGATCACGGGGTCCTTGCCACCGCACTCGAGGACGACGGGGGTCAGCGTCTCGGCGCACTGCGCCATCACACGCTTGCCGGTCCGGGTGGACCCGGTGAAGCCGATCTTGTCGACACCGGCGTTGCAGAGGGCCGCGCCGGTCTCGCCGTACCCCGTCACCAGCGACAGCACGCCCTCCGGGGCGTCGGGGTTCGCCGTGGCGAACGCGTCGACGTACCACTGGCTCACCGCCGGCGTGAACTCACTCGGCTTGAGCACGACGGTGTTGCCAGCCGCCAGCGCGAACGCCACCGCGCTGTTGGGGGCGTACAGCGGGTAGTTCCAGGGGCCGATGATGCCGACCACGCCAACCGGGTCGTGGCTGACCCGCGCCGTGTAGTTCACGAACAGTGGTCCGGGGCTCACCCGCCGCGTGCGGAGCACCTTGGCGGCGTTCTTCTCGGCCCAGTGGATGTGCTCGACCGTCAGCACGACCTCCAGGACCGCGTCGTCCACCGGCTTGCCGTTCTCGCGATGGATGAGCTCGGCGATCTCGTCGACATGGCGCCAGATGGCGCTGCGCCAGGCGGCCAGTCGCTCGGCCCGACCGTCGAACCCGAGCCCGCGCCACCAGACGGTTGCCTCGCGCGCCGTACGGACGACCGCACGGACCTGCGCTTCCCCCATCACCGGGACGGAGGCGACGAGCGTGCCGTCCGCGGGATTGAGGCTGTCGAGCGCGGTCTCCACCTGGGTGCCCACGACCGGGGTCACGCCTTGTCCGCGTAGCTCGCCCGCAGGTCGCGCTTGAGGATCTTGCCGGCGCCGTTCATCGGCAGCTCGGCCAGGAAGTCCACGCTGCGCGGCACCTTGTAGTTGGCGATCAGGCCCTTCACGTGGGCGATCAGGTCCTCGGTCGTGAAGTCGGCGTCGGGCGCCTTCACGACGCACGCGTGCACCGTCTCGCCCCACTGGTCGCTCGGCAGGCCGATGACCGCCGACTGCAGCACGCCGGGGAACTTCGAGATCGCACCCTCGACCTCGGCGGAGTACACGTTCTCACCACCCGTGATGATCATGTCCTTGATCCGGTCGACGACGAACACGAACCCGTCGGCGTCGATGTAGCCGCCGTCGCCGGTGTGCATCCAGCCGTCCTTGAGGACCGCGGCGGTCTCGTCCGGCTTGTTCCAGTAGCCGAGCATCACGTGGGCGCCGAAGACACAGATCTCGCCGACGGTGCCGGTCGGGACCGGGGTGCCGTCGGCGTCGAGGATCCGGACCTCGGCGTGCGGAGCGGCCCGGCCGGCGGCGGTGAGCAGGCCGTCGACGTGGTCGTCGGGGCCGAGCAGCGTGGCGACCGGGGCGAGCTCGGTCATGCCGTACGCCTGGGTCAGCCGGAGCTCCGGGAGCAGCGCCTTGGTGCGCAGCAGGACACCCTCGGAGATGACCGAACCGCCGTACATCAGGCGGGCGAGCGACGAGAGGTCGTGCTCCCTGGCGTCCGGGTGGTCGACGAGCATCTGGATCATCGTCGGCACCATCAGCACGTCGGTGATCCGGTGCTTCTCGATCGTCACCAGGACGTTCTTCGCCTCGAAGAACGGGATGGTGACGTGCGTGCAGCCGTGCAGGGTGGCGCCCAGGTTGCCGGCCAGGTCGGCGAGGTGGAACATCGGCGCCGCGTGCAGGTACGTCGACTCGCGCTGGAGCAGGTACCCGCTGGCCACCGCCCCCAGAGCGGAGGTCAGCAGGTTGCGGTGGGAGAGCATGACGCCCTTGGGGAACCCGGTCGTGCCCCCGGTGTAGAAGAGTCCGGCCAGCTTGTCGTCGGCACGACGTACGTCGGCGATCGGCTCGTTGTCGGCGACCAGGGCCTCGTAGGACACCATGCCCTCCGGCGTCGGGCCGTCACCGCAGTGGACCAGCGCCGTCACCGACGGGCAGCTGGCCGTGATCGCCGATGCCATCGGGGCGAACGCGTCGTCGATCATCAGCACCGTGGTGCCCGAGTCGTTCAGCGAGTAGATGATCTCCTGCGGGCTCCACCGGATGTTGATGGGGTTGAGCACCGCGTCGGCCCACGGGACCGCGGAGAAGTACTCGACGTACCGGTCGCTGTTGAGCGACAGGATCGCGACCACGTCGCCCTCCGCGACCCCCAGCCCCTGGAGGCCGGCCGCAAGGCGCGCGACCCGGTCGCCCAGCTCGGCGAAGGTGTGGCTGCGGTCCCCGTGAATGGTCGCGACCTTGTCGGGCGTCGCCTGCAGCGACCGGTGAAGTCCTTGGGTCAGGTACACGATCTGCTCCTCATGAAAGGTGGGTCCGAGACGGTCAGAGCGAACGGGCGATGAGTTCCTTCATCACTTCGTTGGCACCGGCGAGGATGCGCAGCACCCGCACGTCGGTGTAGATGCGGGCGATCGGGTACTCGTTCATGTAGCCGTAGCCGCCGAAGAGCTGCAGGCAGCGGTCGGCGACCTCGGTGGCCCGGTCGGAGATCCAGTACTTCGCCATCGAGGCCTCGGTGGCGTCGAGCGTGCCGGCGAGATGCTTCTCGATGGACTGGTCGAGGAACGCCCGATTGACCCGCGCGATGGTCGCGCACTCGGCCAGCTCGAACCGGGTGTTCTGCAGGGCCAGCAGCGGCTTGCCGAACGCGTGGCGGTCCTTCGTGTAGGCCACGGTCAGCTCGACGGCCTTCTCGATCTGGGCCTGGGCGAGGATCGCGGTGATGAGTCGCTCCTGCGGGAGCTGCTCCATCATCTGGTAGAAGCCCTGGCCCTCCTTCGGGCCGAGCAGGTTGGCCTGCGGCACCCGCAGGTCCTCGAACGCCAGCTCCGCGGTGTCCTGGTCCTGCTGGCCCATCTTGTCCAGCACGCGACCACGGGTGAAGCCCGGAGTGTCGTCGCCGACCTCGGCCACGATCAGCGAGATCCCTGCCGCACCGGCCTCGTCGCCCGTCTTCGCGGCGATCACCACCAGGTCGCAGACGTGGCCGTTGGAGATGAAGGTCTTCGCTCCGTTGATGACGTAGTCGTCGCCGTCCTTGACCGCGCGCGTCTTGATCGCCTGCAGGTCGGAGCCGGTGCCCGGCTCGGTCATCGCGATCGAGAGCACCCACTCCCCTGCGCACACCTTGGGCAGCCAGCGCTGCTTCTGCTCCTCGGTGGCGTACGCGTTGAGGTAGTGGGCGACGATGCCGATCGAGACCGCAAAGCCCATCGAGGTGTCACCGGCACGGACCTGCTCCTCGATCAGCACGGTCTCGGCCGCGAACGAGGCGCCTCCGCCGCCGTACTCCTCGGGGAGGGACATCCCGACCAGGCCCAGCTCGCCTGCCTTGCGGTAGGCGTCGCGGCTCGCGAAACCCTGCGCGCGGTGCTCGTCGGCACGGGGCAGGACCTCCTTGGCGAAGTAGGTCGCGGCGAGCTCACGCACCGCCTCGAGGTCCTCGGTCATCCAGGACGGCGTAGTTGTTGGCACAGCGCCAATAGTGCACTACTGTTGGCAGCCGGTCAACAAGCGCATCGAAGACGTACGGAAGCAGGCCACCCATGGACTCCACCCTCACGAGCAGCCCGGCGAGCACCTTCACCGAGATCACCTACGAGGTGGCCGACCGGATCGCGACGATCACGCTCAACCGGCCCGCTGCACGCAACGGCTACACGATCACGATGGCCGACGAGCTGGTGCTCGCGCTGGACCGCGCGGACCTGGACGAGGACGTCCGCGTCGTCGTCCTGACCGGCGCCGGTGACCACTTCTGCGTGGGTGCCGACCTCTCCGGCGGCACCTTCGACACCAACGAGGTGGGCAGTGCTGAAGGTGCGTGGCAGGAGCCGGCCGGTCGGTGTTCGAAGCGCGTGTACCTGATGAACAAGCCCGTGATCGCGGCCATGCGGGGCGCCGCGGTCGGTGGCGGCATCACCATCACCCTGGCGTGCGACTTCCGTCTCGGCTCGACCGACTCGAAGTTCGGCTTCGTCTTCGGCCGCCGCGGCATCTTCCCCGAGGCCGGCTCGACCTGGTACCTCCCCCGCCTGGTTGGCGTGACCAGGGCACAGGACTGGTTGATCAGCGGTCGGGTCTTCGGCGCCGAGGAGGCGCTGTCGGCGGGCTTGGTCACCGCAGTCCACGCACCCGAGGACGTCCTCGACGAGGCCTACGCCCTGGCTCGCGACCTGCGCGACAACACCGCACCGGTCTCGATCGCGGTGATCCGCCAGATGCTCAACCGCCTCAGTGGCCTGGACTCCCCCTTCCCTGCGCACGAGGTGGACTCGCGACTGATCGAGGGCCTGGCGACCAACGCCGACGCCTTCGAGGGCGTGATGTCGTTCCTCGAGAAGCGCCCACCCGTCTTCCCCAACACCGTGGAGAAGGACCTGCCGCAGTGGCTCCCGTGGGTCGACCAGGCGTGATGGAAGGCTGGGGTCGTGACCACTGAACCCCGTTGGCGCCGCCTCGGCCCGGACCAGCGACGCGAGGAGATCTTCGCCAGCGCGCAACGGCTCTTCGCGCTGCGGCCCTACCGCGACGTGTCGACGGCCGACATCGCCGCTGACGCCGGCGTGGCCCGTGGCCTGCTCAACCACTACTTCGGCACCAAGCGCGACCTCTACCTCGAGGTCGTGCGCGAGGCCGCATCCGTCCCCGAGAACGTCATCGACCATGCCCCCGGGGGCACGCTCGAGGAGCGCATCGACGCTGCCGTGACCTGGTTCCTCGACTCGCTGTCCGGCCAGGACGCCGCCTGGATCAGCGCGGCCGGGTCCTCGGGGCTGGGTCGCGATCCCGAGCTCGAGCGGATCCTGCTCAAGGCCGAGGACGACGCCGTCGACCGCGTGCTCGAGACGATCGACATGGCCGACGTGACCGACCACCGCGACGAGCTGCGGGCCTTCGTCCGCGCCTACGGGCAGCTGGCGAAGACCGCCGGACGTGAGTGGCTGATCAAGAAGCAGCTGAGCCGTGAACAGGTCCACCTGCTGCTGCGGCAGAGCCTGTTGACCATCGTCGAGGACGTCCTGCCCGAGGCGATCGCCCGCGACCGCGCGTAGGACGCCTCGCGACCCGGCAACCGCCGTGTGGCCGCCCGGCAACCGCCCTGTGGCCACCCCTGACGTTACGACCAAGCAAATGCTTGTATGGCGTTGTGCAACCCCTGCCCGATCAGGCCTCG
Organism: Nocardioides sp. Root682; assembly: GCF_001427795.1. Taxonomy (GTDB): domain Bacteria; phylum Actinomycetota; class Actinomycetes; order Propionibacteriales; family Nocardioidaceae; genus Nocardioides. The sequence goes on from NZ_LMHJ01000001.1 coordinate 649,530, forward strand.
GCTCCCGCTGCCGACGCGAAGCGCTCACGCCCGCTGCTCCCCCAGGACGACCCGTTCCTGGCCGCGCCAGTGGACCTCGCCCTGCTCGCCCCCGGCGCGATCATCCGGTCACGCGAGGTGGAGCTGGGCTTCCTGGGCCTGATCCCCCAGCAGGTGTCGGCCTGGCAGCTGGTCTACCGGAGCACGGACCTGCACGGCGCGCCCGAGGCGGCCGTCACCACCGTCGTACTCCCCGAGGGCGCCGACCCGAACGAGCCGCGACCGCTGCTGGCCTACCAGTGCGCCATCGATGCGATCACGGGCAAGGCCTTCCCGTCGTACGCACTTCGTCAGGGTGCCCGCTCCTGGGGCTCCATCCCGCCGCTCGAGTTCGCCCTGCTGGCCGGTGTGCTGCGCAAGGGCTGGGCGCTGTCCCTCGCGGATCACGAGGGCCTGCTCGGCCGGTTCGGCGCCGCCCGCGAGCCGGGCTACCGGGTGCTCGACGGCATCCGGGCCGCCGTCGACTTCGAGCCGCTCGGACTCGGCGAGGCCACCCCCGTCGGGATCATGGGCTACTCCGGCGGCGGCATGGCCTCGTCCTGGGCCGCCGAGATGGCGCCCACGTACGCACCAGAGCTCAACATCGTCGGCGCCGCCCTCGGCGCTCCCGTCGGTGACCCCGGCGAGACCTTCATCCGGCTCAACGGCACCTCCCGTGCCGGACTGCCGGCGATGGTGGTGGCCGGGCTCCGCAGCGGGTACCCGGGCCTGGCGAAGGTCATCAACGAGCACGCCTCCTTCACGGGCAGGAAGCACCTGCAGCGCCTCGAGAAGTCGAGCACCCTGGCGGCCGTGATCCACCACCGCGGTCACGACTTCGACGACTACCTCGACGCACCCCTGGCCGACGTGCTCGGCACACCCGAGGTCCTGCACGTGTTCGAGGACCTCCGCCTGGGCCAGCACATCCCGACCTGCCCGATCCTGATGACGCAGGCGACCCACGACCAGATCATCCACGTCGAGGACGTCGACGGGCAGCAGCAGCGCTACGTCGAGGGCGGCGCGACGGTGCACTACGTCCGGGACCGGACGAGCGAGCACCTCAGCCTGCACCCCCTGGCGCTCCCGCTGATGATCGGCTGGATGGCCGACCGGTTCGCGGGCAAGCCCGCACCGAGCGGCACCCGGACGGTGTGGTCAGTGGCCCTGTCCGTGCGGTCGTTGTGGGGGTACGTCGGTCTCGTGTCCGCCGCGATCCGGACCGTCGCCGGACGGCCGCTGAGCGAGCAGTAGGGGCGGGCACCTCGATCTCAACGCACCTGACGAAAATGTCGTCCTGCCGCCGAAATCACGACCGGATCGTCAGGTACGACGCGCCGACTCCGGGCTCCAGCCCGGGCCCTTGAACAGGTAGCCGAGCCGCGCCCGCCAGGTGTCGGCACGCCACACGTCACGGCCGATCGCGGAGAACTCGTGCGTGGCGACCCGCAACGGGTTGAAGGTGTTCACGTTCTTGGTGAGGCCGAAGCGGACCCGCTCGCCCTCGGGCTCGAAGGTGCGAAACAGCCGGTCCCAGATGATCAGGATGCCGGCGTAGTTCTTGTCGAGGTACTGGCTCTGCGAGCCGTGGTGGACGCGGTGGTGCGAGGGCGTGTTCATCACGAGCTCGATCGGCTTCCACAGGTGGTTGACCCGCTCGGTGTGGATGAAGAACTGGTAGACGAGGCTGATCGACTGCTGGAGCAGGATCATCCACGGCTCGAACCCCAGGAACGCCAGCGGCAGCCAGAACGGCAGCGAGCTGAACGGGGTCCACGGCTGACGCAGGGCCGTGCTCAGGTTGTAGAACTCGCTGGAGTGGTGCACCACGTGGCTGGCCCAGAAGACCCGGATCGTGTGGTGGGTACGGTGGTACCAGTAGTAGAGGAAGTCGTCGGCGAAGAACAGCGCGACCCAGACCCACGGGTTGTCGGCCGGCAGCTCCCAGGGCGCCAGCAGGAAGGCGCCGGCGTACGCCGCCAGGACCACCAGCTTCCAGACGAGGTTCACGAAGACGCTGCCGAGGCCCATCGTCAGGCTGGTCGCCGAGTCCCGCCTGTCGAAGCCGAGCTCGTCGTCGTCGGGCAGCCAGTGGAACGACGCGGCCTCGAGCGCGAGACAGATCGCGAAGACCGGGATCGCGTGCAGGATCAGGTCGAACACGGGCGCACCTTCCGGGTCATCTCAGCGCATAGGTCGCGAGCGACACGGCGATGTAGTGGCAGACGAACGCGAGGATCGTGAACGTGTGGAACACCTCGTGGAAGCCGAACCACTCCGGCTTCGGGTTCGGCTTCTTGAGTCCGTAGATCACGGCGCCGAGCGTGTAGAGGATGCCGCCGGACGCGACCAGCACCAGCGTGGTGATCGCGACACCCGTGCCGAGCTGGCCGGCGCCGTCGATGAAGTCCGGGATGAAGAACACCGCGGCCCAGCCCATGCCGATGTAGATCGGCGTGTAGAGCCAGCGCGGCGCCCCGGTCCAGAACACCCGGAACAGCACGCCGGCCAGGGCGGCGCACCAGATCACGAAGAGCAGCACGACCCGGGAGCTGCCGTCCAGCAGCAGCATCGCGAAGGCGGTGTAGGTGCCCGCGATGAGGACGAAGATGTTCGCGTGGTCGAAACGGCGCAGCAGCGCCCAGATCGCCGGTTGCCAGGTGCCGCGGTGGTAGATCGCCGAGACTCCGAACAGCAGCAGGGCCGAGCCGATGAAGACGGCGGAGCCGACCCGGGTCTCCCCCGTGGGCGACAGCACGATCAGGACCGCGCCCGCCGCGATCACGAACGGGATCGAACCGGCGTGCAGCCACCCGCGCAGCTTCGGCTTGAGCTCGGCCATCTTGTCGGCCATCACCGTCAGGGCGGCTTCATGATCAAGGAACTTCACGTGAGGATCTTCAGGGCACCGGGCAGGACACGCACAACCGCCGGCGCGTCGTGAGACGTGGGCAACATCCCGAGCGGCTCCCCGTCGCCGCCCATCGGGACCGACGGAGTGCCGCTGATCTCCACCGAAGTACCCCGCAGCACCTTCACCTGGTCGAGCGCGATGTGCGAGCCGTCGTACACCTTGGGGAGGGCCTTGACCATCTCGCGGCGCGACGCGGCCTCGATGACGATCACGTCGAGGACTCCGTCGGTGACCGATGCGCTCGGGGCGATGTGCATGCCCTTGCCGTAGTAGCCGGAGTTCGCGACGACGACGGTGGCGGCGACGAACGTGTGCGCCTCACCGTCGACGACGACGCGGAACGTGGACGGGACGTACGTCGCCAGCGAGTGCAGCGCGGCGTAGGGGTACTGCACCTTCGCGGGCATCCAGCGCACCTTGTCGACGATCTCGCCGGCGCGGGCGTCGACGCCCGAGTAGACCGAGCCGGCGACCAGACGCGGCTCACCGCCGGGCAGGGTGACCTCGATCAGGTCGGTCGGGGTCTCCTCGCCCGTCAGCAGGACCTTCGCGATCACCTCGGCGTCCTCGGAGAGCTTCAGCATCCGCGCGAAGTCGTTGCCGCGGCCGGCCGGGACCATGCCCAGCACGCCACCCTCCTGCGCGACCTGACCGGCGATCGAGGACAACATGCCGTCGCCGCCGACCGCCACGATGACGTCGCCGCGGGCGACCCCGGCCCTGACCAGGTCGAGCGTGGCCCGGGGGCCGGGCGAGTAGGTCACCTCGACCTCGGCGCCGGCGTCGCGCAGCAGTCGCGCCACCGGGACCACGGCCGCCGGAGCCGCACCGCCGCCGGACAGCGGGTTCACCAGGAAGGAGAAGGACCTCACGGGATCAGCACCCCCGGGTTCAGGATCCCCGTCGGATCGACGGTGGCCTTCACGCCGCGCAGCATGGCCACGCCGACCGGCCCGATCTCGCGCGCCAGCCACGCCTTGTGGTCGGTGCCGACCGCGTGGTGGTGGGTGATCGTGGCGCCGGAGTCGATCATCGCGTCGGACGCGGCGGCCTTCGCGGCCAGCCAGCGCGGCAGCGGGTCGTCGCCCTGCTTGGCTGCCACGGTGAAGTAGAGCGAGCAACCGGTCTCGTAGACGTGCGAGACGTGGCAGAGCACGAGGGTGCCCTCCCCCAGGCTGGTCTCGAGCGCGGACTTCACGGCGGCGTACAGGCGGTCGGTGTTGGACCAGAAGGTGGCCGTCTCGAGCGTCTCGACCAGGACACCGACGTCGAGCATCGAGTCACGGAGGTACGGCGCGTGGAAGCGTCCCGCGAGCCAGGCGTTGCCGCGCTCCTCGCCGAGCGGCTCGCCGCCGAGTGCGGTCAGCGCCTCGGTGACGACCGCGCGCTTGACGGCGATCGACGCCCCTTCGTGGCCGACGATCATCAGGCAGCCGGTCGCGCCCTCCGCCCCCACGGCGGTCTGGCTGGCCAGGTTGAGCGCCGTCTCGCTCTCGTCCGAGAGCCGGATGATGCTCGGCAGGACCTGGTTCTGCGCGAGGTGGCGCATCGCGGCCTGGCCGGCGGCGAAGGAGGCGAAGCGCCAGGCTTCGTACGCCGTCTCGGCGGCGATCGCGCGGACCCGCACCGTGACCTCGGTGATCACGCCAAAGGCGCCCTCCGAGCCGAGGACCAGCTGGCGGAGGTCCGGACCGGCGGCGTTCAGGGGCGCGGAGCCCGCGACCAGCTCACCCACCGGCGTCGCGACCCGGAGCCCGACGACCAGCTGGTCGAAGCGCCCGACGCTCGCACTGTTCTGGCCACTGCTGCGGGTCGCGGCGAAGCCACCGATGGTGGCGAACTCGAAGGACTGCGGGAAGTGGCTGAGGGTCATGCCGTGCGCCGCCAGGGCCGCTTCGGCCTCGGGTCCGCGCATGCCGGGCTGCAGCTTCGCGGTCATCGAGATCGGGTCGACGCTGACCAGCTGGTTGAGCCGGATCAGGTCGAGGCTGACCAGGCCGGCGAAGCCTTCGCGGCGGGCGACCAGCCCGCCCGTGACCGACGTGCCGCCGCCGAAGGGGACGACCGCGACGTGGTGGTCGACGGCCCAGGCGAGCAGCTGGACGACCTCGTCGTGCGAGCCGGGACGGGCGACGACGTCGGGGGCGTCGGACAGGTCGCCGGCACGGGCCTTCAGCAGGTCCGGGGTCGACTTGCCGCGGGTGCGGACCCGGCGGCTGTCGTCGTCGGTGAGCACGTTCTCGGCGCCGATGACGTCGCGAAGGCCAGCGACCAGGTCCTCCGAGATGCCAGGAGCGGGCAGCGAGACCGAGTCGACGGCCGGCGTACTCGCGGAGCCGAAGGCGAGCTCGACGAGGCCCTGGGTCGACTCGGGAAGCGGACCGGCTTCGGCGGCATTGCCCCACCGCTGGGGGTGCATTTCCTGGCTCATGCGTTACAGTGTGACATATGACGTCAGTTCGTAACAAGGATCGATTCCTTGACGCGGCCCGCGAGGTGATCCTCACGGTCGGCTGGAAGCGCGCCACGCTCACCGATGTCGCGCGTCGCGCCGACGTGTCCCGGATGACGGTCTACCGCGCCTATCCAGACATGCAGTCGATCCTCGCCGACCTGATGACGCGCGAGTGGGTCGCCCAGATCGAGCAGGTCGTGAACGAGGTCCAGCTGGACGAGGACGGGCCCCTCGACGTGATCGCCCGTCGACTGGCGGCCGCGGTGTCCGTGCTGCGCGAGAACGAGCTGTTCCGCCGGATCATCGACGTCGACCCCGAGCAGCTGCTGCCGTACCTGATCGACCGGCGCGGTCGCTCGCAGGACGTGATCATCGGCGCCCTCGCCGACCGTCTCGCCCAGGCCCAGGCTGCCGGCGCCGTCCGCGCGGGCAACCCCCTGCTGCTGGCCCGGTCCCTCGTGCTCGCCGCCCACGGGTTCGCGATCTCGGCGCACACGATGCAGGACGACGACCTGACCCAGGACGACTTCGACACCGAGCTCGCCGCACTCGTCCGGAGGTATCTCGCACCATGACGTCGTCCCCCACCCGCCTCCGCCCCGGCCTCGCCGACGCGCCCGTCTCGGTCGACCTGCTCGTGATCGGGCTCGGCGTCACCGGTGCCGGCGTCGCCCTCGACGCCGTCTCGCGCGGCCTGTCCGTCCTCGCCGTCGATGCCCACGACCTCGCCTTCGGTACGTCGCGGTGGTCCAGCAAGCTGGTGCACGGCGGGCTCCGCTACCTCGCCAACGGACAGGTCGGCGTCGCGCGCGAGAGTGCCGTGGAACGCGGGATCCTGATGGAGTCGACGGCTCCCCACCTGAGCCACCCGATGCCGATGCTGCTGCCCCTGATGTCCAGCGTCTCGTCGGCCCAGGCCGCGCTCGCCTCCGCCGGCTTCCGCGCCGGCGACGCCCTGCGGGTCAGCGCCGGCACGAGTGCCGACACACTCCCCCGCCCGCGCCGGATCTCCCGCAACGAAGCGCTCCGCCTGGCTCCCTCACTGCGCCAGCAAGGCCTGCGCGGCGGACTGCTCAGCTGGGACGGCCAGCTCGAGGACGACGCCCGCTTCGTCACCTGCCTGGCCCGCACCGCAGCCTCGCTGGGTGCCGACGTACGCACCCGCGCCCGGGTCCTCTCGGCCACGGGCAAGGGGGCGGTCCTCCGCGACGAGCTCACCGGGGAGAGCGTCGAGGTGAGCGCCCGCGCGGTCATCAACGCGACCGGCGTCTGGGCCGGGTCGCTGGTCGAGGACGTGAAGCTGAAGCCGTCACGCGGCACCCACCTGGTGGTGCGCGCGTCCACCATTCCCGGCCTCGCGGCTGCCCTGACCGTGCCGGTCCCCGGCACGACCAGCCGCTTCGTGTTCGCCCTCCCCCAGCCCGACGGCACCATCTATGTCGGACTCACCGACGAGGAGACCGACGGCGAGATCCCCGACGTCCCCCAGGGCACCGAGTCCGAGATCGGCTTCCTGCTCGACGTCGTCGGAGCCGCCTTCGACAGGCCGATCCGTCGCTCCGACGTGATCGGCACCTACGCCGGACTGCGGCCGCTCCTGGATTCCGACGGCTCCACCGCGGACCTGTCGCGCAAGCACGCCGTGCTCACCTCGCCCACCGGCGTGGTGACCGTGGTCGGCGGCAAGCTGACCACCTACCGGCAGATGGCCGAGGACGCGGTCGACGCCATCGGCCTGACCCAGGCGCCGTGCCTCACCCGGGCGCTCCCCCTGCTCGGGGCTGCCTCGCGGGAGGAGCTCGCGCTCCTCGAGGCCCCCGCCCGTCTGGTACGACGGTTCGGTACCGAGGCCGCCCTGGTGCTGTCGAACGCGGTCGATGTCACCGGGCTGACCGAGGACGAGCTCCTGGCTCCCGGCCCACAGGGCGTCACGCTCGCCGAGCTGGTCTTCGCCATCACGCACGAAGGCGCTGCCGACGTGGACGACCTGCTGGACCGTCGTACCCGGGTCGGCCTGGTGCCCGAGGACCGGGCGGCGGCGCTGCCGATGGCCGAGCGGGCGTTGGCGCTCGTTCCCAGGATCGTCGAGTAGTCCGAGCCGCCGGGCGAGGACGTATCGAGACGCTCCCTGGACATCACAGCTAGTCGCTGCTCTCCCGGTCCTGCAGCCCGACGGCGGCTCGCAGCTCCTTGGCGTGCTGCCGGACCTCCTCCGACCCGGAGTCCGCCGCGATCGCGGCGAGCGCTGCCGCGAAGGCGTCCAGCTTCCTGTGCAGCGCCTGCTCGGACCGTCGGTTGTGGTTCTCGAGCAGCACCACGAGGAACAGGGTGAGGATCTCGGCGGGCAGCACGAAGGCGATGTACCACTTCGAGACCGAGTGGATCAGGAAGTAGGTCGGTAGCCACAGCACGGTGAGGCCCACGATCGCGAGGAAGAACAGGTCACGGGACGCAATGTCCTGGGCGCGGGCGGCCAGCTCGTCGAACCAGCTGCGCCGGGAACTGACCTCGGAAGGATTGCGATGGGCGTCATCGTTCATCCTCGACACGCTAGTCGTCGGCGGGCCTTCGAGCTCACCAGCGACATCTGACATCAACCTGAGTCACACTGGCTCCATGACGGTCGAACAGAAGGTCACGTACTGCCGGATCTGCGAGCCGCTGTGCGGGCTGGTCGCGACCGTCGAGGACGGCCGACTGCTCTCGTTGCGCCCCGACCAGGACCATCCGCTGTCGCGCGGCCAGGCCTGCCCGAAGGGCATCGCGTTCACCGACGTCCAGAACGACCCCGACCGGGTCCTGCACCCGCTGCGGCGAACTCCGTCGGGTGAGTTCGAGCAGGTGAGCTGGGACGACGCGTTGACCGACATCGCGGCGCGGCTCAAGCAGGTCCGGTCGACGTACGGCGGCCGCTCGGTCGGGATGTACTACGGCAACCCGAGCGCCTTCTCCTACTCCACGACCCTCTGGGTCGCCGGCTTCATGAAGGGCCTCGGCTCCGAGCACCTCTACTCCGCCGGCTCGCAGGACATCAACAGCCGGTTCGTCGCGAGCCAGCTCCTGTACGGCGCGCTGACGCAGCTGCCGTTCCCGGACCTCCCCCGCACCGACTTCCTGCTCGTCCTCGGCGCCAACCCGCTCGTGTCCCACGGCAGCGCGATCAACGCCCCACGGATCAAGGACCAGCTCAAGGCGATCACCACCCGCGGCGGTCGCGTGGTCGTGGTCGACCCGCGCCGATCGGAGACCGCGCGTGCCTTCGAGCACGTGTCGATCAAGCCGGACGCCGACGCCTGGCTGCTGCTGTCCCTGCTGCACGTGATCTTCGAGGAGGGGCTGGCCGACGAAGCCGCGCTCCGCAAGCAGTCACGGGGCGTCGAGCTGCTCCGCACCGCAGCCGCCGACCAGTCCCCCGAAACCACGGAGGCCGTCACCGGCGTGCCCGCGGCGACCGTCCGGCAGCTGGCCCGGGACTTCGCAACGGCACCGAGCGCGTCGGCGTACGGGCGCACGGGTGCGTGCCTGGGCCGGCACGCCACGCTCGTCAGCTTCCTGATCGACGCGCTCACCATCGTCACCGGCAACCTGGATCGCGCCGGCGGCACCCTGTTCAGCCGGGGGGCCATCCCGCTCGAGGACCTCGCCGAGCGCGTCGGCCTGGCGTCGTACGACGCGAAGCGCTCGCGACTCGGCGACTTCCCCGACGTGATCGGCTCCTTCCCCGCTGCCCTGATGGCCGAGGAGATCACGACACCCGGCAAGGGGCAGATGAAGGCGATGTTCCTCGTCGCCGGCAACCCCGTCCTCTCGGTCCCGAACGGTGAGGCGCTGTCCGCGGCGCTCCCCGAGCTCGAGCTGCTGGTGTCGCTGGACCTGTACGTCAACGACACCAACCGCCACGCCGACTACGTCCTGCCCTCGACGACCTTCCTCGAGCGCGAGGACTTCCCCATCGCGATCGCCTCGGCAGCGCCGACGCCCTTCTTCCAGTCGACCGAGGCGGTCCTGGCGCCGTACGGCGAAGCACGGCAGGAATGGGAGATCGTCGACGAGATCGCCCGACGGGCGGGCGTCGCGATGTTCATGCTCGGGCCGCTGCGCCACGTGGGCAAGCCGGTCGCGCTGGCCCATCGGCTCTCGCCGGTCTGGCTGACCCCGCGCGCAATCATGGAGACCCTGCTCCGCATGGGTCCGTACGGCGACCGGTTCGGCCTGCGACGTGGCGGACTCAACGCTGCGACGATGCGCCGGAACCCGCACGGCGTCGTGCTGGGCGAGCACGCCGCGACCGGGCAGCTCGAGCACGCAGTCCGACACCGCGGGGGCAAGGTCCGCCTCGACCCGCCACAGATCGCCGAGGAGCTCGCGCGTCTGGGCGACCGGCACGTCGACGACGCGGCGTACCCGCTCCGGCTGATCGGGCTGCGCGAGCTGCGCTCGCAGAACTCCTGGATGCACAACAGCGAGCTGCTGATGAAGGGCAAGCGTGAGCACCGTGCCCGGATCAACCCGGCCGATGCCGCGACGTCGGGCATCGCCGACGGCGGCCTGGTCCGGATCCGCTCGGAGCACGGGGTCATCGAGACGATCGCGCTGCTCACCGACGAGGTGCGGGTAGGGACCGTCGCGGTGCCGCACGGCTGGGGCCACGTCGGCGGTGGCTGGGAGCGGGCGAACAAGGCCGGCGGCGCCAACGTCAACGACCTCACCTCGAGCAAGGTCGCCGACATCGAACGACTGGCCGGGATGGCCCACCTGAACGGCGTGCCGATCGCCCTCGAGTCCGTCTGATGAGCGGTCCGGCGGTCACACGCATCGACCACGTCAACGTGGCCAGCAGGGACCCCGAGGGCACCGCCGCCGTGCTGGCCGAGGTGCTCGCCCTGCCGATCAGCGCCCCTCAGGTCGGCTGTCCCACCTTCGAGCTCATCATCCTCGGCGTGGGCAACATGACCCTGGAGTCGACGCGCCAGCGGGGCGGGCCGCAACCGGGCGAGGGCATCACGCTGGCCGGCATCGTCTTCGAGCCGGACACCACCGCCGCGGCCGCGAGCGCTGAGCTGCAGGACCGGGCCATTGCCCACATGGCACCGCTCGCGTTCTCCGGCCCCCACACGCGGCCGGAGACCTACACGCCGTACCGACACGACGCCGATGGACCCAACTGGCGGGTGTTTCCGCTGGACGGCGTCCTCAACGAAGCGACGCCCATCGTCTCCCGACCGAGCGCCCGCGCGATGGTGGCGGGCACCCGAGGCTCACTGACGGTGGCCGCAGCGGCCGGCCGGATCGCATCGGGCCGACGACTCGGCCGGATGGCCGCAGGGTTGCTGGCACCCTCCGCGGAATACCTCGCCGTCTGCGAGTGGGGGCACGACGTCCCCGCCCGACGAGAGGCCGACGCGGAGCGGTTCGCCGCGGCCCAGGCGGCAGGCCCCGGGCTGACCGGCGTCCGCGAGGTCGTCGTCACCGCCAGCGACGTCGACGCCGCCCGGGAGCGCTGGCAACGGCTCCTCGATCCAGCCACGGGCACCGGTGACCGGTGGGTGCTCGGCGAAGGTCCGGCCCTCGTCCTCGAGGCGGGCGTGCGGGACGGACTCGCTCGCCTCGTCCTCGGCGCAGCGTCCCTCGAGAAGACCCGCTCGTGGCTGACGAACCACGCCCTGCTCGGCGCCGGATCGACGGACACCGAGCTCCGGATCGAGCCCACCCGGGTCGGTGGGCTCGACCTGCGGATCACCGGCTGACGAGCGACGCCACGGGGGCAGAACAGGCGTACCGTCGAAGATCCAGTCCGGTTCGGAAATCGACCGTCGACCTCGGGACGCAGCCGTTGACCACCTGACGCCACCCATCCCCGAGAGGCACCGTCATGGCGTCCGAGAAGCAGAACATGAACACCCCGCACGAAACCCGTCCCTTCCAGGCGCACGGGCACATGGACGTCGTCACGCTGGACGACTTCACCCTCGGCCGCGGCGTCTTCGAGCCCGGCTGGCGATGGTCCGAGGACGTCAAGCCCATCGCCGGCACCGACTCGTGCCAGGTGCGGCACACCGGCTTCTGCGTCTCGGGCCAGATGACCGTCAGCTTCGATGACGGCACCGAGATGGACATCGGCCCCGGCGACGTCGTACTCATCCAGCCCGGGCACGACGCCTGGACCGTCGGCGACGAGCCGTGCGTCCTGCTGGACTCAGGTGTGATGGCCTACGCCAAGCCCGTCTGAGGAGCTCCGGGCAACGCCGGAATCCGGTCAGTGCTGGAGCACCGGCATGTGGTGTGCCTGCACGATCGCACCGCTGTGCCGGACGACCTGCCCGGCGATCGCGTTGCCCACCTTCGCAGCCTCGAACAGGTCCTTGCCCGCAATCCGCGCGGCCAGGTAGCCGCCGTTGAAGCTGTCGCCGGCGGCCGTCGTGTCGACGGGGTTGACCGGGCTGGTGGGCACGTGAGTGAGTCCGTCGTCCGTCGACAGCCAGACACCCTCGCTGCCCACCTTGACCACGACCTCCCGGACGCCGAGGTCGCTGAGGCGCTGCGTGCACCCGACCAGGTCCGAACAGGCGCCCAGCGCGATCTCGTCCTCGAGGGTGACCAATGCGATGTCGGTGACCTGCAGGACTGCCTCCATCGCGACCCGGGCGTGCGCCGCATCGCTCCAGCCGGTCGGCCGGTAGTTGCTGTCGAAGGCGACCCGGGTCCCCCGTCCACGTAGCACCCCCAGCCGGGTCACCAACGCAGCCCGCGACGCGTCGCTCATCAGCTGGAGCGAGACACCCGAGAGGTAGACCAGGTCGGCATCGACGCGGTCGATCCAGTCGCTGCCGACGAACAACTTCGCGGCAGCGGAGTGGCTCCGCCAGTAGCTGAAGGAGCGCTCGCCGTCTCCGTTGGTCGAGATCAGGTACAGGCCGGGCAACGTGCCGGGCAGGACGATGGCGTCGTCCTCGACACGATCACTGCGCCACCGAGCCCTCATCAGTCGTGACTCGTGGTCCGCCCCGACCCCGGTGAGGAACCGCACCCGGACAGGCGCCTGCAGCTGGGCTGCCGCGCGATGCAGGTACACCGAGGTGTTGTAGGTGTCGCCGGAGTAGCCGAGCCGGACCCGCCGGGAGGCACCCCGGACGAGCTCGATCATGCACTCGCCGATCGTCTGGACCGATGTCGTGGTGGTCATGGACTCGAGGCCATCAGTCGGGCGCAGGCAGCGACCTCGGCCGTGACACCGGCCCAGTCACCGGCAGCGCGGAGTCCCTGCGGAAGCATCCAGCTCCCGCCCACCGCGACCACCTGGGGATGGGCCAGGTAGTCGAGCACCGTCGCGGCCGAGATGCCGCCCGTGGGCACGAACCTGACCTCTGGGAACACCTCGCAGAGAGCACGGAGCACCCGCAGGCCCCCGGACGGCTCGGCGGGGAAGAACTTGATGGTGGTGAAGCCGGCGTCGACGGCCAGCTGGATCTCCCTCGCCGTGACCGCACCCGGAAGGAAGGGGACACCCGCGTCCCGCGCGGCCAGGGCGAGTCCTTCGGTCAGCAACGGGCTCACCACGAAGCTCGCCCCGGCGTCGACCGCTCGACGGAGCTGTACGGCGGTGCGCACCGTCCCGGCACCCACCGTCAGTCCGTCGACGCCGGCCAGCCTCTTGAGGCCCACCAGCGCATCCGGGCTCCGCAGCGTCACCTCGGCCACCGGGATCCCTCCCGCGAGGAGGGCCCCGCCGAGCGGCGATGCCTCCTCCGGCGTCGTCAGGTTGCAGACAGGGACGATCTGGAAGCCCGGACGGAACGACAGCGGGAAGGTCACCGGACCGAACCCGCGAACGTCGCGACGGGGACGCCGGCGACACCGACGTCGGAGACGAGGAAGACCGAGCCGTCCGGCGCATCCTCGGACAGGGTCAGTGACTCAGCGGCGCTCGTGATGCACAGGTCCCGGAGCCCGGGACCCGTGAACGCGCACGACGTGGTCTGAGGCACGGGCAGGTCGATCCGGCCCACCCGCTCACCCTCGGGCGAGATCCGCAGGACCGACGAGCCGGCCCACATGGCGATCCACAGGCAACCGTCGGCGTCGACGGCCAACCCGTCCGGGTAGCCGTCGGCCTCGACGTCGAACCGGGCCAGCACCCGCTGGTCCGAGAGCTCGCCGGAGGCGAGGTCGTAGGAGAAGGAGTGGACAGCCAGGTCCTGGGTGTCGACGAGGTAGAAGGTGCCGCCATCGGGACTCCAGCCGAGTCCATTCGGCTGCGTCAGGCCCTCCAGCACGACGGAGTGGCTCCCGTCCGCCTCGAGCCGGTGCAGGGCACCGGCACCGCGCGCGAAGTCCTCGGCACAGCTGCCGGCCACGAAACGGCCGGCCGGGTCGCACTTGGCGTCATTCATCCGGATCCCGTCCGGAAGAAATGCGTCCACGGCCCCGAGCTCGCCGTTCACGATCTGGGCGAAGCCCTCCCTGGTCGCGGCCACGAAGCCGCCCCCGAGCATCGGCACGGCGGCACCGACCCACGTCGGCACGGTCACCGAGGTCGTCGTACCGTCGCCGAGGTCGCTGCTGTGGACCTGTCCGGACAGGATGTCGACCCAGTGCACCTGGCCGGTGGCCGCGTCCCAGACCGGTCCCTCGCCGACGCGGCTGCGGGCTCGTACGGCGATGTGCACGTCGCCGGGCTTGATGTCACGGATCATCGGTCGGGTCATCGGTCTCGTCTCCAGGGTGGGTGGATTCAGGGCTTCTCGGGCAGGGCGGCCGCGATCCTGGCCAGCAGCCCGCCGTCGACGCGCACGTCGTCGCCGGTGATGAACGAGGCCCGCGGGCCGCCGATGAAGGCGATCGCCTCGCCGATCTCGTCGACGCTCGCCACCCTGCCGAGGGCGTGCGCGGTGCCCCAGTTGGCAATGGTCCGCTCGATCCCCTCAGGGGTGCCGTCGCTCCACTCCGCGGCGGAGGTCCGCAACATCGGGGTGTCGACGGAGCCCGGGCTGACGGTGTTCACCCGGACGCCGTACGACGCCTCGTCGATCGCCATCGCACGGGCCATCGCGATCAGGGCGCCCTTGCTGGCGACGTACGCGACGACGTTGGCCTGGCAGGCGGTGCCCTGCACCGAGGCGACCATGACGACGCTGCCGGCGGGACTCTGGCGGATGTACGGCAACGCCGCGTGGGCGGTGAGGAACACACCCCGGGTGTTCACTCCCATCACCTCGTCCCAGGTCTCGAGGCTGGTCGACACCGCATCGCCGTACCGCTGGATGCCGGCGGAGGTGACCAGGGTGTCGAGCCGACCGAACTCCTCGAGGGTCGCCTCGACAGCGGCCAGCGACGTGGCCGGGTCCTCGATCGGGCCCGCCAGAGCGATCGCCCGGCCGCCGAGCGAGCGCACCTCCGCTGCCATCGCCTCCGACTGGGCCAGGTCGTGGCCGTGCACCGCAACCGCGGAGCCGTGCCGGGCCAGGGCACGCACGGCGCCCGAGCCGATGCCCAGGGAACCTCCGGTGACCAGGGCCACGCGTCCTTCGTGTTCGCTGCTCATGCGCGATCCTTCGTCTCGAAGAGGGTCATGGTGAGGGGAATGTCGACGGTCTGGCCGGGATCGAGGCTCAGCACGCTCGCCCGGTCCGGTCCGCTGGTGATGGTGCTCGACGGCTCGATGGCGAACGCCCGCGCCTGCCGGTGCCAGGGGAAGCCCTGCGTGGCGTTGAGCTCCTGCCAGAACCAGGCGTACGGCTGATGGGTGGCGTCCCACGCGATCCGGACCGTGAGTCCGAGGTCGTGATTGGTGATCGCGGCCCAGGGGTCGCCGAAGCCGGACAGCCAGCCGAAGGCCATCCGTTCGGTACCGGGCGGCGGAACCTCGCGCAGGTCCACGCGGTGGCCGTCGCCCGTCGCCCAGGGCCAGGCATGCTCGGTGCCGGGTTCGACGAAGCTGCCTGCCGTCTCCGGGTCCGCGGTGTAGTGACGTGCGTTGGTCTCGACCGTGCAGCGACCGTCGAGGAACGCGCCTCCGAAGGCCGGGTGGGACACGTGGTCGATGACGAGCGGGTCCGGGCCGTCGTTCGTGACGTCGTCCTCGATGAGGAGCGTGCCGTCACCGGTCAGCACCATGCGGCGCTCGATCGAGACCGGCACCGAGAACAGGGACAGACGGAGCCGCAGCTCGGTGTCCGTCCGGGCGACGACGTCCCAACGCGCCGTCGCCGCCTCGCCGTGGAAGCCCACGGGAGTGCCGGCGACCGCGCGCGGCGGACCGGCGTTGGGGCACAACGTGTTCCAGCCACCGCGGTACTGCTCGAGGAAGACCGCGACCTCGTCGTACGACGACGGCCTGGCGCGGCCGGCGCGGATGGCGTCGGCACGCTCGCGCCACGGCGTCGAGAAGAGTACGTCGACCGCCGTACGTCGGTGCGTGAGCGACAGGATGTCGGCGCCACGGCCGACGTCGACCACCACCTCGAGGTCGTCGTCCGCCAAAGTGATCAGGTCCAGGGTGATCAGGTCGTCGAGGGGCATGGCGGAGTCCTCAGAGCACGCCGAAGCGCTCGAAGGCCTCCGACGGCTTCATGCCCTGGCGCACGGCCGTCCGGAACTCCGACTCGGCCGCGGACTTCTCCAGTGCAGCGGTGACGACGTCCTCGATCAGGTGGGCAGGGATCACGACGACACCGTCCTCGTCGCCGACGACCAGGTCGCCGTTGGCAACGGTGACGCCACCGATGGCCAGGGACCCGGGCTCCCTCGAGATCTCGACCCGGCCCGCGCAGTCGCGGGGGCTGGTGCCGCGCGAGAAGGCCGGAAAGCCCAGCTCGCGCACCATCCGCACGTCGCGGAGGTAGCCGTCGCAGACGGCGCCCCGCGCCCCCTGGGACCGCACGGCCGTCGAGGTGAGCTCGCCCCACAGGGCAGCGTCGGAGCTGCTGGAGATCAGGTAGACGTCGCCTGCCCCGATCCCGTCGAGGGCCTCGAGCAGGCCGGTGTAGGGATCCGCAGGCATCTCGTCGATGACGACGGCCCGCGTGTTGTAGGCGTAACCGACCAGGGTGTGGTCGGTGCGCTCCGCCACCAGGCCGGGAGCCAGGCACTGCTCACGCAGGCCCATCCCGTCCAGGATGTCGGACACCAGGGCGCTGCGCAGCGTGATGCTCAGCGCGTCCAGCTCCGACGGCGACAGCGGCCGGGAAACGTCCCCGGAAGTGTCCCCGGAAGTGTTGGTGACGGTCATCGTCCCTCCTCCACCGCGCGCAGCGCGGCACTCATCCAGCCCAGGGCGAAGGCCATGCCGGCGTGCCAGGGGGCATCGCAGGTCATCTGGGGTGTGTGGTCGGGGATGAACACCCCGTCGTAGCCGTTCTCCGCGTAGGTGCGGAGGGCTCGGAACATGTCGACGTATCCCTCGTCGACGAAGACCTCGTGGTAGTTCGGCATCCGGCCCACGACGTTGCGGAAGTGGACGTAGCCGATCCGGTCCTGACCGGCGAAGCGGGCGATGACCTCGTAGATGTCGAGGTCGTGCATCTCCGAGATGGTCCCCTGGCAGAACTCCAGCGCGTTCGCGGGACTCGGGACCAGGTCCACGAACCGCTGCAGGGCCGCCTCGCTGGTCAGGACCCGGGCCGTGTTGCGCAGGGTCGGCAGGGGCGGGTCGTCCGGGTGCGCACACAGGCGTACTCCGGCGGCCTCGGCGGCGGGCACCGCGGCCTTGAGGAAGTACTCCAGCCGGCTCCACATCTGCTCCGACGACACCGCGCCGATGGTCTCCTCGCCCTGTGGGGCGTAGTCCATGTTCCAGACCTGGCCGACCGGGATCTCCGGCTGGTCCTCCAGTGACGCGGCGTCGAAGCCGATCGACTCGGCACCGCCTCGTGCGAAGGGTCCGGTGCGGTGGCCCCACACACCGGCGAGCGAGAAGTTGTAGCCCAGGTGCGGGATCCCCGCCTCCCCCAGCAGCCGGATGCTCTCGAGGACGCCCTCGATCTGGTCGTCGCGCCGCGGACCGTCCAGGAGGATGTCGTGCCAGTGCCCGGGGTCGAGGTTCTCCACGGCGTGCAGGGCCAGGCCCTGCGTCTCGACCTTCTCCTTGACCTGTTCGATCTCCGCGAGGGTCCAGGGCTTGCCGACCCGGTGGGTGGGTCCCCATCCGGAGCTCCGTCCGGTGGACTCCGGAATCCGGGGCCCGCCGCTGAAGTAGTCGACGAGGTGCGCGACGACGTGGGTGGCTCCGGCCTGCCGGGCGAAGCGCAGGTTGTCCTCGGTGAGCATGTGGCGGTAGAGGCCCAGTCCGATCTTCACGGCGTCTCCCCTTCGTCTGCCAGTTCATCTGCCGGTTCATCTGTTGGGAGCGGGAACGGCGCCATGGGTACGCCGCCCAGCTCGTCATCGATCCGGATCAGCTCGTTCCACTTCGCGGTCCGCTCGCTGCGGGTGATCGAGCCGACCTTGAGTATGTCCGCGCCCCACCCGACGGCGAGGTGTGCGACGGAGATGTCCTCGGTCTCGCCCGAGCGTGCGGACACGATCGTTGCCCAGCCGGCATCCCGCGCGGCCCCGTGCGCAGCGGCGGTGCGCGTGACGGTCCCGGCCTGGTTGACCTTGATCAGCGCGGTGTCACAGGCGCCCAGTGCGGCCGCGGCGCGGATCCGGGCGGGGTCGGTCACCAGGAAGTCGTCACCGACCACCAGCGATCGGCCGGCTGCCCTGGCGGTGAAGTCGACCATTCCCGTCGGGTCGTGCTCCCCGGCCGGGTCCTCGATCGCGACGATCGGGTACGACGAGAGCCAACCCTCGAGCACGTCAAGCCACGCGTCCCGTTCGTAGGTGCGATCCTCGGACGCGAGGGTGTAGCGCCCGTCCTGCTCGAACTCGCTGGCAGCGATGTCGAGCGAGATGGCGAGGTCGATGCCCGGCACCAGGCCGGTGGCGGCGATCCCCTCGGTCAGCAGCTCGAGCGCCTGCTCGTTGCGGTCGACGGCGGGCCAGTGCCCGCCCTCGTCGGCGACGCCGAGCACAGGGCCGCGCTTCCGGAACAGCGCTCCCACGCTGAGGTACACCTCGGCGATCTGCTCGAGTGCGTCGTCGATCCGGGTAGCGGAGATCGGCACCACCATGAAGTCCTGCAGGTCGACCCGGCGGGCCGCGTGCGCGCCGCCGCCGATGATCTGCACCTGGGGCCGGGGAATCCGGACGGGTTGAGGATCAAGGTGCCGCCAGGTCGGGAGACCGACGGATGCGGCAGCGGCGTGCAGGACCGCCAGCGACGTCGCGACGGTCGCGTTGCCGCCGAGGACGCTCCGCGTGGGCGAGGGATCGAGGTCGTCGAGCAGCTGGTCGATTCCTGACTGGTCGGCCACGTCGAGCCCGAGCAGCTTGGGCGTGATCGCGTCCTTGACGTTCGCCACGGCCGTCCGGACGTCGAGGCCCCCGAGCCGGGTGCCCCCGTCCCGAAGGTCGGTCGCCTCGCCGCTGCCCATGGAGGCACCGGCCGGTGCGATCGCGCGACCCCGCGCGCCCGATGCCGTGGTGATCTCGACCTCGACGGTGGGCCGGCCACGGGAGTCCCACACGCGCCGCGCCCGGACCTCGGTGATGACGTCGGTCATGCCAGCGCCTCCGTCCAGTCGTGGAGCAGTTCGGAGAGGCCACGAGGACTCTCCACGAGCCGTGGGACGGTGAACCGGCGCACGACGGTACGGCTGTCCGCGTCGAGGTACTCGACGGGCGAACGGCCGTCGACCCGGGCCAGCAGCAGGGCCGGGAGGAGGGCGGCCACCCGCGACTCGAGCTGGGTCCTGTCCTCCCACGTCACGTGGTCGACGTACGCCTCGAAGAGGGCCTCGACCGCGGCAGCGTGGACGCCGGGATCGTGGCCGGCGAGCAGGCTCTTGAGCAGCAGGTGGTTGATGCAGAACGCGACGTCGAAGGCCGGGTCGCCCCACCAGGCCGTCTCGGCGTCGAGGAAGACCGGGCCGTCAGGACCGAGCAGGATGTTCTTCGGGCTGACGTCTCCGTGCACCAGCGCGAACTTGCTGGACATTGTGCGATCGACCACGGCGCGGATCGAGTCGCCGAGGCGCGGGTAGCGCTGGGCCACCCGCTCGAAGTACGGCTCGACACGCAGCGGGACGAAGAGGTGGTCGGTCGCGAACTCGTCGGCCAGACCTGCTTCCAGCGACGTGAGCCGGTGGATCTGGCCCAGTCGGTCACCCACGGCTGCGGCGACGGCCACGTCCATCCGCCCGGCGAGGAGCTCGTCCTTCCAGAGGAGGTGCTCCTCCGGGGCGAGGTAGGACAGAGCGAGCAGGTGGCGGTCGTCGTCGTACGCCAGCACCTCGGGGCACGAACCGGGGACAAGGCGGCCGATGGTGCGCAGCCAATGGGCTTCCGAACGGCTGCGCTCGACGGGGGCCTGCCAGTCGTCGGTGACGCGCAGCTCGGCCAGGGGCGACTTGACGACCCACCGCGTCGCGCCGTCCCGGACGAGCCAGATGTCCGAGGAGACCCCGCCCCCCAGCGGCTCCACCGAGAGGTCCGTGGCCGCGTCCGTCAGTCCGCTGACGACCAGGAACTCGATCACGTCGGCCGGGGCCATCGCGGTCGTCGGGACCACGGCACTCACGCGAGCAGCGCGATCGGGTCGAAGGGGACCTCCGGCGCGCGGCACAGGTGCTGCATCTCGCCGACCCCTTCGACGTACGTCGTGACCTCGTCGCCGTCGACGAGGTAGCGCGGCGGCTGCAGCCCCAGGCCGACACCTGACGGCGTGCCGGTCAGGATCACGTCGCCGGGGCGCAGCGTCACGATGTGGGAGAGGTAGGACACGATCTGCGGAACCGTGAACACCAGGTCCGCGGTGCTGCTCTTCTGCACCGACTCACCGTTGAGCCGGGTCTCCAGGACGATGTCGTCCGGGTTGTCGAACTCGTCGACGGTCGTCAGGACGGGGCCCAGCGGCGTGAATCCTTCGAAGGACTTCCCCAGGCTGAACTGTGGCTTGGCGCCACCGAGGAGCTGGACGTCGCGAGCCGAGAAGTCCTGCGAACCGGTCACACCGGCCACGTGCCTCCAGGCCTCGGCCTGGGAGATCCGGCGGGCGGTCCGACCGATCACCACCGCGACCTCGACCTCCCAGTCGACCTGGTCGGTGGGCAGCTCGAGGACACCATGGGGCGCCGCCACGGAGCTCGGGAACTTGGTGAACACGAGCGGGACCTCGGGAATCGGCAGGCCTGCCTCGATCGCGTGCTCGCGATAATTCAGGCCCACTGCGAACACCTGTCCGGGCCGCGGGACGACGGCCTCGAGCGCCGCCCCCAAGGGCCCCGGCGCGGGGACTGTCGCGACGGCCGCTGCGTCGCTGGCCGCCCAGGCGCTGAAGGCGTCCCAGACCGGGAACAGGGCCTGCACGTCGGGGCTGAATTCGCCGGCGCTCGCCTCCTCGACGTCGACGATGCCCGTCTCGAACATGAGGGTCGCCCGACCCTGCAGATTTGCCAGTCTCATGGTGTCTCTCTCGGTCTTCGTGTCTGGTGCTGTGGTTCGGTCGGGATCGCTGGGATCAGCCGGCGGTGATGCCGCCGTCGATCACCAGATCGGTGCCGGTGATGAACGCTGCTGCGTCGCTGGCGAGGTAGATCGCGGCTTCAGCGACCTCTCCCGGGGCGCCGAGACGGCCCATCGGCTGCCTGCCGACCAGCTGTTGGCGTCGAGCAACAGGGTCCTCGGCCTCGTCGATCAGTCGACCGACCCAGGGCGAGTCGACCGTGCCGGGACAGATCGTGTTGCAACGGATGCCTTCGGACGCCCACTGCACCGCGATCTGCTTGGTCAGGGCAATCACCGCACCCTTGCTGGCGCAGTACGCCGCCCGGTCCGGCAGCCCGATCAGGCCCGCTGCCGACGCGGTGTTGACGATCACGCCGTACCGGTTCTCGAGCATCGACGGCAGCAGGTGCTTGCACATCAGGTAGGTCCCGCGGACGTTGACGTTGAACACCCGGTCCCACTCGTCGACCTCGCACTCGAGCACGTTCTTCGTCGACCCGATGCCGGCGTTGTTGAACAACGTGTCGATGGGCCCGAGCTCCTTGACCCGCTCCAAGGACTCCGCGATCTGGGCCTCGTTGCTGACGTCCAGGCTCAGCCCCACGGCGCCGTTGGGAATGTCGTCGATGCGCAGGTCGACGGCAATGACCTCCGCTCCCCGAGCCAGGAGCTTCCGGGAGATGGCGAGCCCGATTCCGGAACCGGCACCCGTGACGAGGACTCGGCGACCCCGGAAGTCGCTGACGGTCTCCAACAGGTCGGTGGCCACAGCACTCATGGAAGGGTTCCTTCGCTCTCTCGGGTCGACGGGTGCCCGAAGGCCGCCTGCTCGACACCACGGATGTAGCCCAGCGCGAAGAGCCTGCCGAGCGTCTCGTAGCCGGGGTGGTCGTTCGACTCCCCGGCCATCGTCGGGACGTGATCGGGCCGCATCGGTCCGGCGAAACCGACGTCGGCGTAGGCCCGCATGCACTCCGGCATGTCCGTCTGTCCGTCGTCGTGGAAGGTCTCCACGAAGTCCTCCACGGTGCCCCGCACGTCGCGGAAGTGGACGAAACCGATCTGCTGGCCGCCGAGCTTCCTGATCAGGTCGGGCAGCGGGACCTCGCCGCTCACGACCTCGGGCATCAACGAGAAGTTGCCCTGGCACAGGGTGATCCCGTTGGCGGGAGAGGGCTGCAGCGCAAGCATCCGCTGGTACGCCGCCACTGAGCTCATGATGCGGGGCAGGTTGCGGTCCCAGCCCTGGGGCGGGTCGTCCGGGTGCAGCCCGAGCTGGACGCCAGCCTCCTCGGCGACCGGGACGACAGCCGCGAGGAAGTAGTCGAGAGCGGACCAGAGCTGGTCCTCGGTGACCTCACCGGGCTCCACGAGCGCCGATCGGGCCTGACCCACCGCCCGGTTGTAACCCGAGACCAGGGCGCCACCACGACTGGGAACGGCAGGATCCGTGCGACCCCAGCTGGCCTTGGCCATCCAGTTGTAGCAGAGCGTCGGGATGCCGAGCTGGCCCATCGCGCGGATCTGCGTGATGACCTGCGAGATCTCCTCGTCGCGGCCCGGCAGTCCCAACCGTGCGCAGTCCATCGGCGCGGTGTCCTCGTAGGCGACGACGGTGAAGCCTGCGCGAGCGAAGGTCTCCTGGTTGTGCTGCAACGCGGGCAGGCTCCACGGGGCGTCGTCCCCGCTGGCGCTGCCGAAGTCCGTGCCACCGACGGAGGCGAACATCCGCTGGTCCTGTTCGGCTCCGTTCAGCAGGGCGACGACGTTCTCGACGCCGCACTGACGCAGGAGCTGCCACCACGGCTCGGGCCGCGGCGGGAGCATCTCGCTGAGCTTGATCACGATTGCTTCTTCTCTCTCGGAGATTCTGGGGAGCGACGTCAGCGAGGGCGGTCGGCTACTCGAGCGACGACTTGCGGGTGCGCCAGACGTTGACCAGGACCGCGGCCAGGACGACCGCTCCGCGAACGACCTGCTGGGCATAGGGATTGACGCTGAGCAGCACCATCCCGTTGAGCAGGGCCGCGATGAACAGCACACCCATCACGGTGCCGACGATCGATCCCTTGCCGCCGGACAGAGCCGCGCCACCGATGATCGTGGCCGCGATCGCGTCGAACTCGAGGCCGACAGCGATGGTGCTGTTGCCGGAGGCCAGCAGCGCGGTCTGCAGCAGTCCGGTGATGGCCGCGGTGATCGCCACGATCATCATGACCAGGATCTTGACCCGACGGACGTTGATGCCCGACAGGCCCGCGGCCTTGGCGTTGCCGCCGACGGCGTAGATCGATCGACCGAAGACCGTCTTCTTGGAGATGATGATCAGCACCAGGAACGTGCCGGCGAGATAGAGCGCGGGCACCGGGATGCCCAGCACCCGGCCGTCGCCCCAGTAGAAGAACCGCTCCGAGTCGATGGGCAGCGGGAAGTTGTTGGTCAGCAGCTGCGCCAGGCCCTTGAGCGCCAGGTAGAGCGCCAGGGTGGCGATGAAGGTCGGCACGCCGAAGTAGGCGCGCATGGCACCGGCCCCGGCCCCGATGGCCGCTGCGGCCGCGATGACCAGCACGACGGCCACCGGCATGGGCACCCCGTGGTTCACCACGAAGACGCCGAGCATCGACGACGACAGGGCCGCCATCGATCCCACCGAGATGTCGATCTCGCCGGACACGATCACCAGCGTCATGGCGAAGGCCACGATCCCGAAGAACGCGGCGTTCTGCAGGATGCTCAGCTGGTTGTCGGTGGTGAGGAAGTACGGCGACTTCAGCGACAGCACGACGTACAACAGGACCAGGACAGCCAGCAGGCCGATCCCGTCCCAGGCCTTCGCACGCTGGAACGCCGCGGCCAGCGGGGAGGTGGGCACCTTCTGCAGCACTTCTACGTCTGCAACGGCCATTTCAATCAGCTTCCTTCATGGTCAGGGCGAGAATCCGCTCGGCGCTCACCTGTTCACCGGCGAGGACCTCACAGCTCCGGCCGGCGCGGAGGACGATGACGCGGTCGCAGACCAGCGGCATCTCCTCGAGTTCGGAGGAGACGAAGATGGAGGAGTGGCCCGAGAGCGCGAGCTCGCGGATCAAGCCGTAGATCTGGGTCTTGGCATGCACGTCGATGCCTCGGGTCGGCTCGTCGAGCAGCAGCACCTGCATCTCGGCGGCGAGCGCGCGACCGATGACGGCCTTCTGCTGGTTGCCGCCCGACAGGGTGCCGACTTCCTGAGCCGGTGACGAGGTGCGGATCGCGAGCTGGTCGATGGTCGCGGCCTGCAGCCTCGCCTCGGCTCGGCTCCGCAGCCAGAACTTCGGAAGGACCCGTCCCCGGGCCGTCAGCACGACGTTCTCGCCGACCCCGAGCGCGGGCACGATGCCTGCGTGCTTGCGGTCCTCGGAGGTCATCGCAACGCGCTGGGCCAGCATCTTGCGCGGCTTGCGGCGCCGGATCGACTTGCCGCCAACGAGCACCTCGCCGCTGACGTCGTGGCGCAGTCCGAAGATGGCTTCGAGGAGCTCGGTCCGACCCGATCCGAGGAAGCCGGCGATGCCGAGCACCTCGCCCTGGTGGAGGTCGAAGCTGACGTCGTTGAGGATGCCGTCGACGGCCAGGCTCCTGACGGACAGCGCCACGGGCGCGCTGCTCCGGTCGTGGAAGGTCGCGGCCTCCACCTCGGTGGCCTCGCCGGCGATCAGGGCGGCAACCCGTTCGGGGTTCGCCTCCTCGATGCCGAGGGTGGCGACCTCGCGGCCGTCGCGCATGATCGTCATCCGGTCCGCGACCTGGGGGATCTCCTTCATCCGGTGCGAGACGTAGATGACGGTGACGCCCGTGGCGGCGAGGCGCCGGATCAGCGCGAGCAGGACGTCGACCTCGGTCGCGTTCAGGGCGCTGGTTGGCTCGTCGAGGATGAGTACGTCGGGGTCGTCAACCAGTGCCTTGGCGATCTCGACCATCTGCTGCTGGGCGATCGGAAGACTGCCGACCAGCTGCCAGGACGGGAGATCGACGCCCAGCATGTCGAGGGCGCGTTGCGCCTCGGCCTGGAGCCGCTCCTGGTTGATGAAGCCGTTGCGGGCCGGCCAGCGGCCCATCGTGATGTTCTCGGCCACGGTCAGCCCCGGGACCAGGCTGAATTCCTGGTGCACCACCGAGATGCCACCGGCCCGGGCCGCACCCGGCCCGTCCCAGTGGACTTCCTGGCCGCTGAGGCGGATCGTGCCGTCGTCGGGCTGCACGGAGCCCGAGATCAGGTTGACCAAGGTCGACTTGCCGGCGCCGTTCTTGCCCAGCAGCGCGCGGACCTCGCCGCGCTGCAGGGTGAAGTCGACGTCGATCAACGCCTTCACCGGGCCGTAGCTCTTGCTCAGGTTGCTGCAGTCGAGCACCGGGACAGCGGCGTCCATGGGGTCACCTCGATTCGACGTTGTGGGGGGCGGTTCGGACTGGTCTGGTCAGGAAGGCGAGAGGAGGCGGTGCCACCGGTGGGGTCGGCGGCACCGCCCGCTCCTGCCGTCCGGTACTACTTGGACGCGGCGATGAAGTCGTTGACGCCGGCCGCGTTCGCGCGGTCGTACACGATGCCGGGCAGCTCGACCGCGAACGGGTCGTTCTTGTCACCGGCGATGGCCTTCTTGGCCATCTCGTAGGCACCCTCGGCAGTCTTGATCGGGTCCTGGCCGGTGGTGACCTGGAGGATGCCGTCAGCGTCGAGCAGCATCTCGGCGAGCTGGACGGAGATGTCGGTGCCGTAAACCGGGATCTTCGACCCGGCCTGCTTGACGCCGACGGTGGCGCCCACGGTGCCACCCTCGTTCGAGGCCCAGATCAGGTCCACGTCGCTGTTGGCGGTGAGGATGTCGGCGGTGACCGCGGTGGACTTGTCGGCCAGGTAGGCCTCCTGGTCCGTGACGTAGTCGGCCTCGATGCCGGCGTCCTCGAGGGCCTTCTTGAAGCCCGCCTTGCGCAGCTTGCACGCCGAGGCGATGTCGCAGTTGAGGATGGCGATCTTCGCCTTGCCGCCGAGCTTCTCGTTGATGTAGGTGGCGGCGGCCTCACCGGTGCCGGTACCGAGCGCGGTGTTGTCGGACTGGATGACACCCGAGGAGTTCTCCGGCTCCAGGGCGGCGTCGGTGCAGTTGCCGTAGCAGATCAGCGTGATGCCGGCCTTCTGGATGGCCTGCATGGTCGCGATCGAGGCGTCGCCACCGGTCGGCTGCATGAGGATCGCGTCGACCTTGCTCTGGATCATGTTCTGCGCGACCTGCGACTCGGTCGCGGGGTCGTTGTTCGAGAGGCCGGTCGTGACCGAGCCACCGTCCGCCTTGACCGCGGCTTCGAGACCAGTCTGGATGCCCTGGTAGTAGGTGTCGCCCTGGAGCATGATCAGGCCGATCTTGAGGTTCGTGCCCTCGGCCTTGTCCTTGTCGGACGCCACGTCGGCGTCGGAACAGGCCGTGAGGGACAGGGCGAGCAGCGACGCGCTCACAAGGAGTGCGGGGCGACGCCAGGCTGCCGCCGCGCCGCGGATGTTGGGTCGAAGCATTTTCTCTCCCTTTTCAAGGGCCCATTTGGGCCATTGCGTGCAACGTCGTTGCGTTGTGTGAGACAGTGAAGCAAGTCACATCCGAGGCTGTCAAGCACTACATGCAACAAAGTTTCATTCAGTGACGCCCGGTTGTGCGAGGATTGAATTCCCTCCAGCAAAGGACGTGCAGGCATGGCAGACCCCACGGCGAAGGACGACTCGGCGACGCGCGGGACGACCCGCACGCTGCAACGCGGCCTGACCCTCCTGGAGATGATCGGAGACGCCCGCGACGGCGCGACCGTCACCGAGCTCGCGGCCGGCTCCGGGCTCGACAAGGGCACCGTCTCGCGCCTGCTCGGCACCCTGCGCGATGCGGGGTGGGCGAACCAGTCGCCCGAGGATCGCCGCTACCGACTGGCCGGCAAGGCCCTTGCGTTGTCGCACGACTACACCAACCGGGTCGACCTGCGTGCCCTGGCCATGCCGCTGCTGTCCCAGCTGCGGGACACCTGGGGCGAGACCGTCCACCTCGGCGTGATCGAGGGCAACGAGGTCGTCTACGTCGAGCGACTCGAGCCCCAGGCCACCGTGCGCGTGATGTCGATCGTCGGACAGCGGATGCCGATCGCGAACACCGCGATGGGCAAGGCGTATCTCGCCACCCTCCCGGCGGAGGAGTCCGAGCGCAGGGCTCGCGAGCAGACGCTGGTCCAGCGCACCCCGCACACCCTGGCCGACCACGACGCCCTGTTGGCGGACCTCGCCATCAGCGCCCGACGGGGCTACGCCGTCGACCGCGAGGAGAACGACCCCGAGGTCATCTGCGTGGGGTCCGCGGTGACGGACGTGACAGGCAGGCCGATCGCGACGATCAGCGTGTCGGGGCCGTCGTACCGCATGAAGAAGCGTGTTGCGGACGTGGGCAAGTCCTGCGCCGAGGCCGCCGCCTCGATCAGTGCCGCACTCGGCGACGCCAGCAGGAGCTGAGCCCCCCGGCGTCCCGCCAACCACGGTGGCCATGGCCACCTTCCCCTCCCCCGAGCATTCATCCCACAATTAGGATGAATGTTAGGATCGCCGACGTCAACCCCTCCCGCCTGGCTGGAGCCGACATGACCGAACGACTGAGCAAGTCCGTCACCGATGCATTGCTGGCCGGGATCGCGCGCGGCGAGTTCAAGCCGGGCGACCAACTGCCGACCGAGCAGGCGCTGATGGCTGCGCACGGGGTGGGACGCAACACCGTGCGCGAGGCGGTGCAGGCACTGCGGACCCTGGGGCTCGTCGAGATCCGTCCGCGGCTCGGGGCCCGCGTGCTCGAAGGGACCGCCCAGAGCACCCTGGCCACGTCCGCGATCTCCGCGTTGTTGCAGGACGACACGATCGCCGACCTCTACGACGTCCGCCTCATCCTGGAGCCTGCCGCCGCGGCGCGCGCCGCCCTGCACCGGACCGATGAGGACCTGGCAGCGATCCGGCGGGCGCTGACCCACTTCCGCGTGGCTCACGAGACCGGGGACAACGTGTTCGAAGCCGACATCGCGTTCCACCAGGCCGTCGCGACCGCCAGCGGGAACGCAGTCCTGGCCCGCGTCCTCGCCCCCATGGCCGACCTGCTCGCGGTCGCCCGCAAGGCGACCGGCACCATCCCGACCGCCGTCGAGCGCGCACTCCACGAGCACGAGGCGATCGCCGCGGCCATCGAGGCGGGATCGAGCGAGCAGGCCCGGGACGCGATGACGACGCACATCGAGTCCGCCATCTGGGCGATCGGCCAGCTCCAGCCGGACCGACCGTGGCCGGACGCGGAGCAGCGGCTGTAACGCTCACGACCACATCGGCGAAGAACGGTTGTGAAGCAACTGATACGAAACGACGAAGTCCCACGGATCGGCAACGATCCCGGCCTGATGGAGGCCTTCTATCGCGAGCACGCCGAGACCGTGAAGACGTTCCTGGCCCGTCGCATCGCAGATCCCCATCAGGTCGCCGATCTCACCGCGGACATCTTCCTGGCCGCGATCGGCAGCGCCGACCGCTACCGGCCCGACGAAGGCGCACCCCTGCCCTGGCTGCTGGGCATCGCCCGCAATGCCGTCGCAGACGCGACCCGGCGACGAGCGCGACGCCTTCGCGCCGAGAGCCGGATCCAGGGCCGTCGTCTCCTGGACGAGGACGCAACGGCGCGCATCGCCGAACGCATCGATGCCGAACGACTCACCCGCGCTCTGTACGACGCCCTGGCCGCACTCCCGGCCAGGGACCGGCGGCTCATGGAGCTGGTCGCCGTCGACGGCCTCTCCGTCACCGACGCCGCAGCCGAGCTGGGGGTGAAGCCGGGCACCGCGCGGGTCCGGCTGCACCGCAGCCGCGCCCGGGTCCAGCTCCACATGGACAACAACCCATCTCGAAACACGAACACGATCGAGCGCCCGTTGGCCTCGCTCGTGCAGGAGGTCACCCCATGAACCAGTCATCCGACACCCAGACCACTCCCCCTCTCAACTCCTTCGACCACGCCCTGCTCCGCGAGCTGCGCGTGGCGGTCGCGGAGAACCGACCAGCTCCAGCGCGCTCGCGTCGTACCCGCTGGACCGTGGCGGCCGGCGGGGTGGCAGCCGCCACCATCACGGCCGTCGGCCTGTCGTCGATGAACCCCGCTGCGGCGGCCTACGCCGTGGAACGCAGCGACTCCGGTGACATCACCATCACCATCCACGAGCTCGATGACTCCGAGGGCCTGGAGAAGGCACTGGCCGAGCACGGCATCGAGGCAGAGGTCGACTACGACGCCGCGGGCGCGACGCTTCCCGGCGCCGTGGACCACGAGCTCCCCGACGCGGTCGCCCCGGACCTGGAGGGCGGCGCACAGAGCTCCTCGACTTCGGGCAGCGCGACGATCGAAGGCGCTGCGCCGGGCAACCCCGCGAGCTCCCCGTGCGGCGACATGGACGCGCCTCCCCTGAAGAGCGGCGTGAACGGCGACGACTACGTCATCACCATCCCGCGGGACTCCGCGATCCTGTCGGCAGACGCGGTCCTCCAGATCAGGACCTCGGGGAATGTCGACGGCTCGTTCAGCAGCCTGGGCGTCGACTACGCCGTGGACGGCGTCCAGTGCGGCTTCGGTTCGGCACAAGCGACCGCGGTCCCGGCAGGGTGACCCGTGACCCCGCCCGGCCTGCTCACCAGGCCAGGCGGGGATCCGCTGGCCGGACCGCATCGTTCGGGTCCGCCCAGCGGCTGTTGGGCACCAGCGGGAACCAGCCCGGGCGTCCCGGGTCGCGGTCGTAGGGGTAGCCGCCGAGCCGGCGGAACTCCTCGGCGTACTCCCCCAGCTTGTCGCGGTCCAGCTCGACGCCGAGGCCGGGACCGTCCGGCACCGCGATCGTGCCGTCGACGTACTGCATCTTGCCGCCGACGATGATGTCGTCGCGGAGATGGTGGTAGTGCGCATCGGCCGTGTAGGTCAGATTGGGGAGCACGGCCCCCAGGTGCAGCATCGTCGCCAGCTGGATGCCGAGCTCTCCCGAGCTGTGCACCGCGATCGGCAGCTGGAAGGTCTCGCACACGCCGGCCGCCTTGATGCACGGTCGGATGCCGCCCCAGAACGTCGTGTCGAGCAGGATCACGTCGACCGACCGGCGCAGGATGTTGCTGGCGAGCTGTTCGAAATTGACCACGACCTGGTTCGTTGCCAGCAGCAGGCCCGGCCGCCGCACCTGCATGTTTCCCTCGAGCCCCCAGCACGGGTCCTCCAGGAAGTCGTTGTTCACGCCCTGGATGCGGTCGGCGACGCGGATGCCGTCGATGACGCTGAGCGAGCCGTTGGGGTCGTACCGGAACGAGTCGCCCGGCAGCGCGTCAGCCAGGGCGAGGTAGCCCTCCACCTCGTAGTCGGGGCCGAAGACGCCGCCCTTGAGCTTGTGGGAGAAGAAGCCGTGCTCCTTCTTCAGCTCGAGCGCGTGCGCGACCAGCTGGTCGTGGGTGCGCACCTCACCCTCACCGGTGTCCGGGTTGCCGTAGCGGTAGAACAGGTAGCTGGCGAAACCGACCTCGTCGCGCACCCGGCCACCCAGCAGGTCGGAGACCGAGACGCCGAGCTTCTTGCCGACCAGGTCGAGGCAGGCGAACTCGAGCGCGGCGTGCACCTGGGTGCGGTTGTTGTAGAGGCTCGCCGTGGGGTTGCAGACCGCGAACCGCAGCTCCTCGAGCCGGAACGGACTGTGTCCACGCAGGCTGGGCAGCAGCGACCGGAAGACGGCCTCGGCGCTCTCCCCGCCGCCACCCATCTCACCGAGCCCGATCAGCCCGTCCGCAGTCTCGACCTCGACGATCGTGCGCACGAACCGGCCCCAGTGCGCACCGACAGCGTGCCGAAGCGGCGCCTCGAGCGGGACCGAGACCGTGGTGGCCCGGATGTCCACGATGACGAAGTCACTGTCAGCGCCGGGTGTCGGCGCGGCTTCCGTGCTCAACTGAGGTGTCTCCCTGAGGCCGTGCTTGAGCGATACTGTGTGCAACGCTGTTGCAGAGAGTACTACTGCCCTGTCGGGCTGACAATGGCCTCCGCGAGCGAGCCACGGACCGGGTAGCGGCCGATGAGGGTCGCCTGGACGGCGTGGTACAGGTCGGGCTTGCCCGGCCACACCGTCCGCAAGGGGCGCTGGTGGCGATCGAGCTGGTGGTGCCAGGACCCGTGCTCGCGGTCGAGCAGGTGGCGGTCGGCGTACTCCCACCACGTCCTCGCGTCCCGGGCGTAGCGTTCCTCGCCTGTCCGGGCGTGGAGGACACTCGCCGCAGCGACCGCCTCGGCCAGCACCCAGTGCATCCGGTCGTGCACGACCGGACGGCCGTCCCAGTCCGTGGTGTAGACGAACCCGTCCGTGCCGTCGATCGCCCACCCGTCGGCGGCCGCCCGGTCGTACAGCGAGACGGCCGCCGCCAGGTGGTCCTGCTCGGTGGCGGCGTCGAGATGCAGCAGCAGTCGTGCCCATTCGAAGGCGTGGCCCACCGTGGCGCCGTACGGCTTGAACTGGTCGTCCGGGTGCTCCTGGTTGAAGTCGGGCTGCGGTGACCACTGGTCGTCGTAGTGCTCGGGCAGCCGCCACCCGAAGTCCTCGCCGATGCCCACGACCCGCTCGCAGATCCGGGCGGCGCGATCGGTCCACACTCCCCCGACGGCCAGCATCGCCTCGACCGCGTGCATCGTCCCGTTCAGCCCTCGGTACGGCGCCGGGGTCGACCAGTCGCGGTCCCACTCGTCGATGCACATGCCGCTGTCCTCGTCCCAGAACCGCTCCTCGAAGACGGCCTCGGCATCAGCGAACAGGCGCTCGGCTCCCGGGACCTCCGCCCGTCGCGCGGTGGATGCGGCGAGCAGCACGAACGCGTGCTGGTAGCAGGACTTCTCGACCGGCAGCCAGCCGCCGTGCTCGTGGTCGCGGAACTCGTCGTCCAGCGCGGCGAGAGCACCAGCGGCAAGGGGGCCCGAACCCGGGTGATCGAGCAGCACCCCGAGGCTGCGCACGTACAACGTGCGAGCGGCGAGCCAGGTCTGGCGCGGGCGGCTCTCGTCGGCGTCCCCGACGTCGTCGAGCCACGATCCCGGTGCGGCACTCGTCCCGAAGCGCAGCAGCCGGCCCTGCTCCGCCTCGAGCCAATCGGTGTCGCCGGGGTGCATGCGGTGTCCCTTCTCGGTGAGGTGGCGAACACTAACCCGAGCATCGAAGACAGGGGCCGTGCGAGGAATCGCCCGGCCCCTGCTGTTCTCCCTCATCCCCCCAGGATCAGGCAGTCGGTACGACGCTCCAGCGCTGCGTCTCCTTGCTCGTGCAGGAGTCGAACTCCAGGTTGGCGTCGACGGCCTTCGAGTCGCCCTTGATGCCGATGCACTCCTTCGCCAGCACACCGACCATGACCATCCCGCCCGCGGGGTGCTCGAGGAAGCGGACCTTGGCTCCCTCGGTGGCCTCGTTGCAGTTCCAGATGACCACGCGGTCGTGCTGAGCGGCCTCGTCGTTGAAGCACAGCCCCGAGGACGACTGGCGAACCCGGTACGTCCCGTCGGCGTTCGCCAGGAAGGTGAAGGCGGTCTCCTTGCCGGCGGCGCGCTGGACGAACGGTGCGCTCCAGCTGGCGCCGGGCGCGGTGCCGGCGTGGAGGCCGGTGCCGGCGTTGACCAGCTCGAAGGTCCCCGTGGTGGGAGGTGTGTAGGCCGGCCAGCTGGACGTGGGCAGGAAGTCGACCTTCCAGATCTGGTCTGCGGACATGCTGCACGGCATCTGGACGAGCTCGACTCCGGAGTTCAGCGAGCCGTCCTTCACCGACAGGCACTTCCCGCTGCTGACATTGATCAGCGCACGGTCACCGCGGGGGTGGTCGACGATCTTCCACTGCTGGTCGGGCCGACCGTTGCAGGTGTTGTGGATCGCACGGGTCCCGGAGGCCGTCTGCCCCATCTCGGTCCCCACGCACAGCCCGGTCGCCTTGTTGGCGATCTGCAGGCCCTTGCCGCTGGTCTTGAACGTCCACACGGTGCGGGCGTCGAGGCCGGCGCGCTGGACGACAGCCTGCCGCCCGGTGCTCCCGGCCGGAATGGCGGCCACGAGGCCCGACTGCTGGTTCGTCATCTGGTAGCCCGAGGCGGCCGCCGGGTCGTGCCGCACCCAAC
The DNA here is from genome assembly GCF_001427795.1 of Nocardioides sp. Root682. GTDB lineage: Bacteria > Actinomycetota > Actinomycetes > Propionibacteriales > Nocardioidaceae > Nocardioides. The sequence continues at coordinate 682,666 of NZ_LMHJ01000001.1, forward strand.
TGCTCGACGGTGCCGGTGCGACGTAGGGGTCGACCCGGAACAGCATGACGCCGGTCGCGGTCTTGCCGCTCGGGTCCTTGACGACGTACTGGGCCCAGTCGACGGTCTGGCTGCTGGTGACGGCCGGAGGCGTGTACGTGACGGTGTTGCCGACCGCGGTCAGGGTGCCGCCCAGCTTGCTGGTGGCGGACACCGACTGCAGGGTGAGCGCGCCACCGTTGACGTCGTGGTCGTTCACGATCGGGTTCACCTTGACCGTCACGGTTGCCATCTGCCGATCCACCAGGTCGAGCGAGGCGTACGGCGGCAGCGCGACCGGGAACGCGCCCAGGTCGGTGAACTTGTCGAGGCGACTGTTGCGGAAGTCCAGCATCGAGCGGACCTCGGTGCCGTCCCAACGGTCGTAGCCGTTGCCGGAGTTGATGGTGCCGCCCTCAGGCCCGTTGGTGTGGTTGTCGAGCGCATTCCAGTTGTGCCCGAACTCGTGACGCTGGACGACGATGCTGGTGTTTCCGGTGCCGCCCGAGTTGCCGTAGCCCGGACTTCCAGCGGTGCCGAGGTAGGCAACGCCTGAGCCGGCGTCGCGGTCAGTCAGGATCATCGCGCTGTCCATGCCGGGATAGCCGTAGGTCTTCCACTCCGACGAGACGACGCCGAGGCGCTGTCCCTGTGTCTTCCCGACGTACGGGTCGACGGCGGCCGAGGCGCGGACGAGCACCCGACCAACCATCGGGCGCACCTTGATGTTGGTCGCGTACGCACCGAGTTGGGAGACGATGTTCAGGTCGATCTGGTCGACGGCCTTGGCCACCGACCCGCTGATCGGGGCTGCATTGAAGTAGCCGTTGTCGAGGTCGTAGCCGATGTCCCACAGATAGCTGCTGTCGCCGGCCTGACCGGGCCGGGTCGTGGCGTTGAGCGAGGAGTTCCCGGCCGACGGCCACTTGAAGTCAGCAGGCTGGGTGAGGCTCCGGTTGCCGGTGACGGCCCCGTTCTTGACGTAGATCGTGCCGCCGCGGTCGAAGACGACCTGGCCGACGAAGTCCCCGTCGGAGTTGATGATGCCTTCGGCCACCGCCGAGGAGTCGCCGTCGACGCTGCCGATGTAGGCCTTGGACGGAGCGGCCGCATAGGCCTTCAGGGAGCCGTCGGCCTGCTGGACGTCGACGCGATAGCTGGACGAACGGACCGTGACCGGGCTCATCCGCAAGGTCAGGGTCTTGCCGTTGTAGGTGACCGTCTTGACGATGTCGGTCGACTCGACGGCTGCAGAAGTCGGGCTGCTCAACGCACCGAGCGCGACGATGCTGCTGACTGCGGCGAGCAGTGCCCCGGCCGTTGCGAGGCCTCGGCGCGCGGCGCTGCCGCGAGGTTGGATCTGGTTCATTTGTCGTACCGCTCTCCCCGGTACGACCTCCCTCCCGGAGGTCGTGCTGTGGTGGAAGACGTGATTTCGGTCTCCGCATTACAGCGATTCCGGAACTTCTTTTCGCGGTCCTCCGATGTCCTGCACGCCCAGCCGGGCGGGTTACCTCCCGGTAGGGGGTGACGCACCTCGTCCGCAACATGTAGAACCTGTTCTTGTTTCGTCAACGAGTGAGGGAGATCACATGCAGGACACAACGACGCCGGACAAGGGACGCAAAAGCGTCTCTCGGCGCGGATTCCTGGCGGGCACCGGCTCTGCCTTCGGCATCGCGGCGGTAGGACTGCCCGCCGCGATGCCCGGGCGGGCGAGCGCCGCAGCAATTGGGAACGGGGCCAACGTCCCGGCACTGATCATCGGGACCGGGTACGGCGGCGCGGTGGCCGCCCTGCGGCTCGCCCAGGCCGGCGTGCCAGTGGAGATGGTCGAGATGGGCATGTCGTGGGACACCCCCGGCGCCGACGGGAAGATCTTCGCGAAGGTCACCTCCCCGGACCAGCGGGCCTACTGGCTGCGCACCAAGACCAAGGCACCGGTCAGCAACTTCTTCGGGTTCCCGATCGACACCAACATCACGAAGTACACGGGCGTCCTCGACGCCGAGGAGTTCGCCGGCATCACGGTCTACCAGGGCCGCGGTGTCGGAGGCGGTTCACTGGTCAACGGAGGGATGGCGGTCACCCCCAAGCAGTCCCGCTTCTCCTCGATCCTGCCGTCGGTCGACGCAACGGAGATGTACAGCACCTACTACCCGCGGGCCAACGCCGCGCTCGGCGTCGCGTCGATCGATCCGGCGTGGTTCGAGACCGCGAGCTGCTACCAGTACGCCCGGGTCGGCCGGAAGCACGCCCAGCGTTCCGGCTTCGCGTGGACGTTCGTGCCCGACATCTACGACTGGAACTACATGAAGGCCGAGCAGGCCGGGACGGTCACCCGGTCCGCGCTCGACGGTCAGGTCATGTACGGCAACGACCACGGCAAGAAGTCCCTCGTGCAGACCTATCTCGCCCAGGCGCTGGCGACCGGCCGGGTGAACGTGTCGACCCTGCACAAGGTCACCTCGGTCGCGCCCGCATCAGGCGGTGGCTTCACGGTGACCATCGAGCAGATCGACACCTCCGGCGACGTGGTCGCGACGAAGACGGTCACGGCCGACAAGGTCTTCTTCGCCGCGGGCAGCGTCGGCACCAGCAAGCTGCTCGTGAAGCTCAAGGCGACCGGTGCGCTGCCCGCGCTCAACAACGAGGTCGGCAAGGGCTGGGGCGACAACGGCAACGTGATGGTCGGTCGCGCCAACCACATGTGGGACGCGACCGGGACCCTCCAGTCGACGATCCCCTGCTCGGGCATCGACAACTGGGACGCGGGTGGGGCGTTCGCGGAGGTCGCTCCCCTGCCGACCGGCATCGAGACGTACGCCTCGCTCTACCTGGCGATCACGAAGACGACCCGGCGCGCCGAGTTCACCTGGAACGCCGCGGCCAGCAAGGTCGACCTGTCCTGGCAGACCGCCTGGAAGCAGGACTCGATCAACATGGCCAAGACGATCTTCGACAAGATCAACAGCAAGGAAGGCACGATCTACCGCACCGACCTCTTCGGTGGCTACAAGACCTGGCAGGACGGCCTGACGTACCACCCGCTCGGTGGCGCGGTCCTCAACAAGGCGACCGACAACTACGGCCGGCTGCACGGCTACACGGGGCTCTACGTCATCGACGGTGCGCTGATCCCCGGCAACACCACCGTGAACCCGTTCGTCACGATCACCGCGCTGGCCGAGAGGAACATCGACAACATCCTCGCCAACGACGTGTGATGTCGTCGGCGCGAGGCTCCCTCACCTCAGCGGGAGCCTCGTGCCGCGGCGTCACCGGCTCATGGCCACGGTCAACAAGACCGCAGAGTCCTCGACTGCCTCGAGGGCGTGGCGGCGGTCGGGAATGGTGATGAGGTCACCGGGCGATCCGTTCCACCGGTCTTCGCCGGCCACGAGGGTGACCCGGCCGTGGAGGACCTGCAGGGTGGCTTCGCCGGGATTCTCGTGCTCGTCGAGATTCGACCCGGCGCGCAGCGCGATGAGCGTCTGCCGCAGGGCGTGCTCGTGCCCGCCGTAGATCGTGTGGGCACTTCGGCCGTTCGAAGCCGTCGATGCGGTCTCCAGGTGATGGCGGACGAGCGCTGTCAGTGATTCCTTCTGCATGGTTCTCCTCGTTGTCGAAAGTCAGCCGACCCGGTCCCAGCCACGACGCGGGCGGTGGCTGCCGAGCTGGGCGTCGTCGCGGCTGCGGTAGACGATGTAGGGGCGGGTCAGGTAGCCCACCGGCGCGCTGAAGACGTGCACCAGGCGGGTGAAGGGCCACAGGGCGAAGAGGCCGAAAGCGGCCAGCGCGTGCAACTGGAATCCCAGTGGTGCGTTCGCCATCAGCGCGGCGTCGGGATGGAAGGCGAGGAACGACCGGTACCAGACCGACACGCCCTCGCGGTAGTTGTACTCGCCGCCGAGCGTCAGGATCGAGCCGGCGATGGTGTTCCACATCCCCAACACGATCACCACGGCAAGGACCGCGTACATCACCTTGTCCATGACCGTCGTCGCGGAGAAGACGGGGCCGACGGTGCGGCGACGGTAGACCAGGATCGCCATGCCCACCACGGTCATCACGCCGGCCAGGAGACCGCCCCCGACTGCCGCCACGTGATAGACGTGCTCGCTGATGCCCACCGCGTCGGTCCACGACTGGGGCACCAGCAGGCCGATCACGTGGCCGCCGACGACGCCGAGCATCCCGAAGTGGAAGAGCGGGCTGCCGATGCGCAGCAGACGGCTCTCGTAGAGCTGCGATGAGCGCGTGGTCCAGCCGAACTTGTCGTAGCGGTAGCGCCACCAGTGGCCCACGACGAAGGTCGTCAGGCAGATGTAGGGGACGACGACGAAGAGGAAGTCGCTCATTCGGGGTCCCCGATCAGTTGTTCGTGGAGGAGCGAAGCGGGGGAGACGAAGAACTGATCGGGGTGAATCATGCGCGGGCTCCCGGGAACGAAGGCATGGGCAGCAGGGTCTGTTCGGGCCGAGCCCCGGCGGCGGCTCCCGGGCTGAACTGCGGGTTGGCGAAGGGCGCGAGACCCACCTCTTCCTCGGGAGGCCCCTCCGCCGCCAGACGACGTACGGCGTCGCGCTCCTCGCCACGCAGCGGCGGCAGCGTGGCCGTCACCGCCTCGATCAGGCTCGCCCACGGCGAGTGCATGTCACGAAGGGACAGCCTCAGCAGCTCGAGTCCTGCCCGGTGGTCGAGCATCAGGTCCCGCCCGAGTTCGCGGTCGATCGTGGCCGCGAACTCGAGCACGACGCACAGGTGGTCGGGCAGCTCCGCGTCGTCCAGCTCGAACCCGGCGCGAAGGTAGGTTTGCTTGAAGCGCAGCAGCGCCATTCCCCGCTTCCGCGTGTCGCCATGGGCGAAGTAGGTCAGGAAGAGGTTGCACCGCCGCCGATTGTCGAACGTCTCGACGTAGTCAGCCTGGAGCTCCGGCAGCGGAGTCGTTTCGAGGTGCTGCAGGAACTCGCGGATGGAGTCTCCGATCGCGACCGGGAGCCCCAGCGACGCCGACCGGACCAATTCGGCACGCGCCAGGACCTGTTCGTCGGGATAGTCGAGGAGCAACGACACCGACTGCCACACGACGGTCAGGTGCTCGCCCGCCAACGTCGGCTTCGCGCGCCGGCCGCTCACGAGTCTGACCCCTTCGAAGGGAACAAGCCGCTCGGGGAGCCCTTGCCGTCCCAGTTGAGCAGGTTCACCCTGGTTCCCTTGTCCTCGGGCCCAGCGAGCGAGTCCGAGGACTGCCGGTCCTGCAGCATCCGGAAGTTCTCGACCGCGATCGGCGTGGGCACACCTGAGCCCTCGCCGAACAGGTCCTGCTGGCCACCGCCGTACGCCGACACCGAGCACTCCGTGGACAGTTCCTCCAGCGCGTGCGCCTGCTCGGCGTGTGCCGGCGGAATCACGTAGCGGTCGTCGTACTTCGCGATCGCGAGGAGGCGGTACATGTCGTACATCTCCTCCTCGGTCATCCCGACCGCGGCCGGGATCGAGGCGTCAGGGTCGCGGCCCATGTTGATGTCGCGCATGTAGCAGCGCATGGCAGCGAGCTTCTTCAGCACTGCGTCCACCGGCGCCACGTCACCGGCCGTGAACAGCTCAGCGAGGTATTCCACGGGGATCCGCAAGGCGTCGATGGCCGCAAAGAGGTTGCCCTTGTCCTCGGCGTCCTCTCCGGTCTCCGCCACGACGTCGACAACAGGAGACAGCGGCGGGATGTACCAGACCATCGGCATGGTGCGGTACTCCGGATGCAGCGGCAGCGCGACCTTGAAGGTGGTGATCAGCGCATGGATCGGGGAGCGCTGCGCGGCGTCGATCCAGTCGCGGGCGATGCCCGCCTTCTCTGCCTCGCGCATCACCTCGGGGTCGAACGGATCGAGGAAGACGTCGCGCTGCGCCTCGTAGAGGCCGTGCTCGTCCTCCATCGACGCGGCCTCGAGCACCTTGTCGGCGTCGTACAGCATCAAGCCGATGTAGCGCAGGCGCCCCACACACGTCTCGGCGCAGACGGTGGGCAAGCCCACCTCGATGCGCGGGAAGCAGAACGTGCACTTCTCGGCCTTGCCGGTGCGGTGGTTGAAGTAGATTTTCTTGTACGGACAACCCGAGACGCACTTGCGCCAACCACGGCACTTGTCCTGGTCGACCAGGACGATGCCGTCCTCCTCGCGCTTGTAGATCGCGCCACTCGGGCAGGACGCCGCACACGACGGATTGAGGCAGTGCTCGCAGATCCGCGGCAGGTAGAACATGAAGGTCTGCTCGAACTCGAACTTCACCTTGTCTGCGATCTTCGCGAGCATCGGGTCACGGTGTGCGTTCTCCGTGGAGCCGCCGAGGTCGTCGTCCCAGTTGGCCGACCACTCGATCTTCATGTTCTTGCCGCTGATCAGTGACTTGGGCCGCGCGACCGGCGTGTGCTCCTGGGCAGGCGCGTCCGTGAGCGTTGCGTAGTCATAGGTCCACGGCTCGTAGTACTCGCCGATGGAGGGAAGCTTCGGGTTGGAGAAGATCGTCATCAGGTTCTTGAAGCGGCCACCGCCCTTGAGCTTCATGCGGCCGCGCTTGTTGAGCTCCCAGCCGCCCTTCCACTTCTCCTGGTCCTCATAGGTCCGCGGATAACCCAGGCCGGGCCTGGTCTCGACGTTGTTGAACCAGATGTACTCCGTGCCCGAGCGGTTGGTCCACGCCTGTTTGCAGGTGACCGAACAGGTGTGGCACCCGATGCACTTGTCGAGGTTCATCACCATCGCCATCTGCGCCATGACCTTCATCAGTAGGTCACCTCCTGGCTGCGCTTGCGGATGATGGTGACCTCGTCACGCTGGTTGCCGGTGGGGCCCAGGTAGTTGAACGCGAAGGTCAGCTGGGCGTACCCGCCGATGAGGTGGGAGGGCTTGACCAGCAGGCGCGTCAGCGAGTTGTGGATGCCGCCGCGCTTGCCCGACGTCTCCGCGATCGGCACGTCGATGAGCCGGTCCTGGGCGTGGTACATGTACACCGTTCCTTCAGGCATCCGGTGCGAGACGATCGCCCGGGCAACCACGACACCGTTGCGATTGACCGCTTCGATCCAGTCGTTGTCCTTGATGCCGACCTTGACGGCGTCCCGATCGCTCATCCAGATGTTCTGGCCGCCTCGTGACAGCGAGAGCATGAACAGGTTGTCCTGGTACTCCGAGTGGATCGACCACTTGTTGTGCGGCGTCAGGTAGCGCACCGTCAGCCCCTCGACCTGGTCGACCCCGTCGATGCTGGAGCCATCGGACACATGGCCCAGAGCGGGTTCTGCGAACAGGGCGGCCATGTTGAGTGGTGGCCGGTAGACCGGCAGCCCCTCGCCCAGCTCGGTCATCCAGTCGTGGTCGAGGTAGAAGTGCATCCGCCCGGTCAACGTGTGCCAGGGCTTCTTGCGCTCCACGTTGATGGTGAACGGCGAGTAGCGTCGTCCTCCGGTCTCGGATCCCGACCACTCCGGTGAGGTGATCACCGGCACCGGTGGCCCCTGGGTGTCGGCGAAGGTGATCTGTTTGCCCTCGTGTTCAGCAGCCAGGTCGGCCAGGGGCACCCCCGTCCGCTTTTCCAGTGTCCGGAAACCCTGCGTGGCAAGGTGCCCGTTGGTCGTCCCGGACATCGCGAGGATCGCCTCACAGACATCGACGTCCCGCTTCAGCGAGGGCCGGCCGTCCGCCACACCACCTCGGACCGCGCCGTTCTTCGCCCGCAGGTAGTCGACCTGCGGACGAAGATCGAAGGTGACGCCCTTGGTCGTCGCGCCGAGCGTGTCGACCAACGGACCCAGGGCGTTCATCTTCTCGGCGACGGCGCCGTAGTCACGCTCGACTTCGACCAGTCTGGGCATCGTGACGCCGGGGACCGGTTCACACTCGCCCTTCTTCCAGTCCCGTACGACGCCGTGCGGGTTGGCCATCGCATCCGGGGTGTCGTGCGTGAGCGGCACTGCGACGACGTCCTTGCGCACTCCGAGGTGGGTGGCGGCGAGCTCGCTGAACTTCTCCGCGATCGTCTGCCAGGCGTCCCAGTCGGTCCGGGTCTGCCACGGCGGAGCGATCGCCGGGTTGAAGGAGTGCACGAACGGGTGCATGTCGGTGGTGTTGAGATCGTGCTTCTCGTACCAGGTCGCCGCAGGCAACACGACGTCGGAGAAGATCGTGGTGCTCGTCTGGCGGAAGTCGATCGTCATCAGCAGGTCGAGCTTGCCCTCGGGCGCCTGGTCCCGCCACGTCACGTCGACCGGACGTTGGTCCACGGGCGTCTCGGTCGCCCGGACGGATGAGTCGGTGCCGAGCAGGTGCTTGAGGAAGTACTCGTTGCCCTTCCCAGAGGAACCGAGGAGGTTGGCGCGCCAGATCGACAGGATGCGCGGGTAGTTCTGCGGCGCGTCCGGATCCTCGCCCGCGAAGTCGAGCTCTCCCGACTTGAGCTGCTCGACGACATACTCGCCGACCGGCTTTCCCGCGGCAGCTGCGTCATCGCTGAGGTCCAGCGGGTTGCGGTCGAACGTCGGGTACGACGGCATCCAGCCCATCCGCGCGCTCTGGGCGATCACGTCGGCGGTGGACTTGCCGGCCAGCTGGCCTTTGCCGGTGGTGGCGGACAGCGTGTCGGCGCCGAACTGGTCGTAGCGGAACTGGTCGGTGTGGAGATACCAGTACGCGGTCTGGATCATGTTGCGCGGCGGCCGGTTCCAGTCCAGTGCGTTGGCGATCTGGGTGTAGCCCGTGATCGGCCGGACCTTCTCCTGTCCGACGTAGTGCGCCCAGCCACCTCCGTTGACGCCCTGGCAGCCGGTGAGATTGGTCAGCGTGAGGAACGCGCGGTAGATCGTGTCGGAGTGGAACCAGTGGTTGGTGCCGGCTCCCATCACGATCATCGAGCGACCCTTGGACTCCTCGGCGTTGGCAGCGAACTCACGGCCGATCCGGGCCGCCGTCGCGGCCGGGACGCCGGTGATCACTTCCTGCCACGCAGGCGTGTACGGCGATGCTGCGTCGTCGTAGCCGGTGGCCCACTCCCCCGGCAGCCCGTCCCGGCCGACGCCGTACTGCGCGACCAACAGGTCGAAGACCGTGGTGACGAGGTGGCCGTCGACACGGCGGACGGGAACCCCGCGCGGCAGGTCGGCGGCTGCGCCGTCGGGGGTGTCGAAGCGGGGGAACCGGACGAGCACGGTGTCTTCCGCGCTCTCGAGCAAGGACAGCTGCGGATCGACGTCGCCGAGCTCGAGGTTCCACTTGCCGACCCCGGCGTCGCCGTACCGGTGACCGAGCGAGCCGTTGGGCACGACCGGCTCCCCTGTGCGGGCGTCGATCAGGACCGTCTTGAACGCGGCGTTCTCCTCCGACTCGTGGGTCGAGGCGAGGTCGGCCGCTGTCAGGAACTTGCCGGCAGTGAAGGCGCCGTCGCCCGCGTCATCGAGCTTCACCAGGTGGGGCAGGTCGGTGTAGGTCTTGACGTAGTTCGTGAAGTAGGGCGTGTCCCTGTCGACGAAGAACTCCTTGAGCACGACGTGACCCATCGCCATCGCCAGCGCGGCGTCGGTGCCCGGTCTGGCGGGGAGCCACTCGTCGGCGAACTTCACGTTGTCGGCGTAGTCGGGGGCGACCGCGACGACCTTCTGGCCGCGGTAGCGGGCCTCGGTCATCCAGTGCGCGTCGGGGGTGCGCGTCACGGGGAGGTTCGAGCCCCACATGATCAGGTAGCCCGCGTTCCACCAGTCCCCCGACTCGGGGACGTCGGTCTGGTCGCCGAACACCTGCGGTGAGGCGACCGGAAGGTCGGCGTACCAGTCGTAGAACGACAGCATCGAGCCACCGATCAGGTTCACGAACCGGGCACCGGATGCGTGCGAAACCATCGACATGGCCGGGATGGGCGAGAAGCCGGCGACCCGGTCCGGGCCGTACTTCTTGATCGTGTGGACGTGGGCGGCAGCGACGATCTCGCTGGCCTCCTCCCACGTGGCGCGCACGAGTCCGCCCTTGCCGCGTGCGGACTTGTAGGCCTTTGCGCGCTGCGGGTTCTCGACGATGTGTGCCCACGCACGCACCGGGTCACCGTCGTGCTGGGCCTTGGCCTCGCGGAACATCTGCAGCAGGACGCCACGGACGTAGGGGTAGCGGACCCGGGTCGGCGAGTAGGTGTACCAGGAGAACGCCGCGCCGCGCGGACATCCGCGGGGCTCGTACTCCGGGGAGTCCGGACCGACCGAGGGGTAGTCGGTCTGCTGGGTCTCCCAGGTGATGATCCCGTCCTTGACGTAGACCTTCCACGAGCACGATCCCGTGCAGTTCACGCCGTGGGTGGAGCGGACGACCTTGTCGTGGCTCCACCGGTCCCGGTAGAAGTCATCGGCTTCGCGGCCGCCGCTCTTCGAAAGGGTCCTGAGGTCTGCCGAGATCGTTCCCTTGGTGAAGAACCGGCGGCTCCGCACGAGTGCGTCCGCCAGTGGGCCGTCCATGCCGATGTCCTTGCTCAATGCGTTTCCTGTCCCTGGGCGGTACGTCGGACGATGGTCAGCGTGAGCACGAGGGTGAGGACGGCCGTGACCGACAGCATCCACAGACCGATCGCGTACGAATCGGTGCGGCCGTAGACGTAGCCCATGATCAGCGGCGGCAGGAACCCGCCAAGACCTCCCGCCGCGCCGACCAGTCCGGTCACGCCACCGACCCGACTCGGGTCCGTGACCGCCGCGATCAGGGCGAAGGTCGCACCGCTACCGGCACCGAGTGCCGCAGCCATGGCAAGGAAGGCGACCGTCCCCACGCCGTCGAGCGGAGGGGCGCCTGCCGAGATCGCGGCACCGACCACCACCACGGAGTACGACGTGGCCAGGACTGCGACGGCGCCGAATCGGTCGGACAGCCATCCGCCGATCGGCCGCATGATCACGGCGACCAGAACGAAGCCGGCCATCCGGTTGGCCGCGTCGGCCGCGGTCAGGCCGTGCGCAGTCTTGAGATACGCAGGCAGGTAGACCGAGAACGCGACGTAACCACCAAAGGCGACGGCGTAGAGGAGGCAGGCCTGCCAGGTGATCGGGAGCCGGGCATTCGCATTGAGGCGGCTCACCAGGCTCGTGGTCGGCACCACGCGACCCGGAGCGTCGCGGAGGAAGAACCAGGCCGCGACGGCGTACGCCGCGAGCACCACCGCGGTGATGAGGAACGGCGCCTTCTCACCCTGCTGGGTGAAGAGCTTGACCGTCGTCAGCGCGCTGATCGCCGTGCCACCCATGCCCGCACCGAAGACGCCGATGGCCAGACCCCGGCGCTGCGGCGGGAACCACGCATTCACGAACGGGACGCCGACGGCGAACACGGTGCCGCCCACGCCGAGGAAGAAGCCGCCGACCAGCAACAGGGCGTAGGAATCGAGCGCGACGAAGGCGATGAAGAGAACGGGGAGAATCGTCACGACCGAGATGACCGGGAACATGATCCGACCGCCGTAACGGTCAGTCAGCGCCCCGACGATGATCCGACCCAGTGAACCAACGAGAACGGGCACTGCCACCAGCAGGGCGACGTCCGACTCACTCAGCGCACCGAGGGCACCGGAATCACGGAACATCGGACCGAGGGGACTGATGAGCGCCCACGCCCAGAAGTTCACGGCGAACCCGACCGTTGCGAGTGCCAACATCAGGACTGGCGAACCGGCTTGCGCCGCACCCGACCCGATGACCGGACCTGCTGTGCTGGCCGCGCGAGCCATGGGGTGCTCCTTCGCGCGTCCCCGCAACGGGGGGCGCTCTGCCACTGTTGCACGCTTCGCAGACATCCGGATGTCCTCGGGCACGGTGGAGCTCCTTCTCTCGGGGCTCCGATCGTGCGTGCGTCGATCAGTGGACGGTAGGGCCGATGGTCCCGTCATCACCGGCACTCACCCGTCCTGCACCACCTCGCGAGCAACGAAGGCCATCCCCGGATCACAGGAGTTCCTGGATGGCTGTCACGGCGCAGGCAGGACCCGCTCGAGGAACGTGCTCGAGAAGACGCCGTAGGGATCCAGGTCGTGCAGGGTCGCGGCGGCCGCGTCCCAGGTGTCCTGGCCGGACCTGCCCGCACGCAGTGACTGCGGGATCCGGTGGGCGATGGCATCCGTGTCGGTGAACCCGCCCGCCTCGGTGAAGGCCCACTCCTTGCACCACTCGACGCGGAGCCCGGGGAACTCGTTCGCCGCCCAGGCCTCCATGCGCGCACAGAATGCCGGGAAGGTCGTGGTGCCGGGCAGGCTGAGCGTCTCGAACCAGACGGCGGTGTCCCACTCCGGACGATCGGGGCGCGGACTCACGGCGGACAGGGTCGGCACCCGCGCACCACTGCCGACGTCCGTGGGCACGTCCACCCCGCACGCCCGGATGTGCAGCGTCAGGCTGACCGGGTACTCGTTGCGGGCGGCGTACTCGTCCACGATCTCGGTGTGCTTCGAGACGTAGCGGTGCACCACCGACTGCACGTCCGAGCGTCGACACAGCACGGCCAGCCCGAAGTCGTGGGCAGGCAGGCTGTGCGCGCCGTCCCACACAAGGACGTTCTTCGCCGATCCCCACAGGTCCGCCGACACCGTCGCCAGCAACCCGGCCGCCACCACGGCGTACATGGCCTGACCGAAGAGCGGTGTCGCGACCGGATTGCCCGCGACCAGATCGCTGGCCAGCTCGGCCACCGCCGGCGGGATGTTGTCGACGAACAGGTAGTTGTAGGGCTTGGTGACCGGTCGTGAGGTCAGCGGCTTGACCGGCGTGATCTTCCACGTCTTGACCCACGGCTTGTCGGTGCAGGTGAACCACACGATGTCGACGCGCCCCGTGCGGTTGAGCAGGTCGGCAAACGAGTTCGGGCCCGCCGAGGCGCCGTACAGCGTCGTGGCGGGGATGTTGACGTAGCTCTGGCAGCGCATCTTCAGGTTCGCTCCGGCCCGGATCACGACGTCGTACACGAAGGCCCGACCGAGGTTGACCAGCAAGGCACCGATCTCGGCGTCGCTGCGGGTGAAGGTGCGCAACACGTAGGAGTCGGCGGCTTCGTCCCAGACGACGGCGCGCAGCTCGGTGACCAGGTTGCTCAGGCTGCCGTACGTCGTCCCCGGCGTGCGCACCTCCCCGACCGCCGGCACCGATGCGCCGTGCCCACCGATGGCCAGCGCGCCCCCGACCGTGATCGTTCCGATCGTCGGCACTCCGCCGTCAAGCCCGAGTCCTTGAGCCTCGAGTGCGGACAGCAGGTCGTCGAGCAGCGTTCCGGCCCGGACGCGAGCCCGCCCGGTGGCCACGTCCACCTCCACTCCGGTCAGGCTCCGCGTGTCGACCAGCAAAACCGGCGGGGAGCAGCCGTCCTCGCCGGTCACCAGCGGGGACCAGGAGTGGCCCATGCCGCGCGGGCGCAGGCGCCATCCTGAGGCCCTGGCCCAGTTGGCCAGCCGGATCACGTCGTCGACGTTCGTGGGCCGGCAGGTCCACGCGTCCTCGACCCGGATCACCGTGGACCAGTTCTGGAAGACCTGCCGGTAGAGCTCGATTCCCGACGGGAACGCGACAGGCGGATCGCACCCAGCAGCGGCAGCAGCCGCCTCCGCTCCGGCCAGCAGGCGACCGACCGGCACCCAGGCCAGTCCAGCAATCAGTGCGCGTCTCGACATCGTGGACATTCGGGACCCCCGCCCGTCGTCCTCCCCTCGGCCAACCTTGACCGAGGGTTGCGTCGAGCGGAATGGCCCGAACGGGTGGTCGCAATGACCCTGAATGGCCGCCAGTCGATCAGGCGGCGACCTGCTCGCGCCCGGTCGCACGGTCGGCGGCGATCCGGCGCCCGGCGTGTGCCGGAGTCATCGTGCGGGTGGTGGCACTGCGGGTCGCTGCCGACCGGGCCTTGACGTCGTTCACCGCCGCGGTGACCGTCGAGGTCCTCGCGGGTCGCACCAGGTCGAGCACCGACCCGACCGAGACCGCGATCACCGGGATCCACACCGGGATCAGCATGAACGCGAAGAGCGGGGCGACGACGGCGAGAAGTGATCCCATGACAGGCCTCCTGGAGCGGTGGGGCGAGGTGCGTTCCTCGATGACACGACGATGCCAAGCCTGCGCATCGCCGCGCACGTACATCTGAACGAAGTTCGCCCGCTCCCTTGTGACGAAAGCACAATCCGCGGGGAGGGGAGGTCGGCGCGGTCTCAACCGAGGTCGGTCGGCACCTCACCGCGCTTGACCAGTCGCACCTCGGGGCGCCCGGGCACGGCGTCGACGAGGAACCAGCGGAAGGCGAGGCTCCCCCGCGGCTGGTCGAGCGTCGAGATCGCGTTGGGGTGGTCCAGCAGGTCCCGGGCGATGACCACGGTGACCGTGCCGTCGGAGTTCGGCTTCGCCGTCGTCATGTTGACCGAGGTGCGTCCGTCGGTCGCGGTCTGGCCGGCCATGAACTGGTTCCAGATGTTGATGTTCCAGAACCGGCAGTCCGGCGGGCGGTGCGTCACGACCAGCGCTTCGTCAGGCCCGAGGTCGTAGCTGCCGAAGGAGTAGCAGGCGTCGCTGGCGGACCAGCCGAAGTTGAAGTCGGGCACCTGGTAGGGATCGGCGAACTCGTTGGCCACCTGGGCCGAGTTGTGGCCGAGCTCGAGGCGGTCGCCGTCGACCCGTTCCCCCAACCGGGTCGGCACGATGGCGGTCATCGTGCGCAGCCAGGTCAGCGTCGATCGCAGGGCGGTCGCCGTGGCCTCGTCGCTGCGAACGATGGGGTCGGGCGCCTCCAGCGCCTCGATCTTCCAGGTCACGCGCCTTCCGGTCAGGGGGTCGGCCTGGTAGTCACGCGTGAACGCCACCGCCGCGTCGTCGGCCAGCTCGATGAACGGGCCTGTCCAGTCGGCGGGCCGCTCGGGCGCCAGCAGGAGCTCGAAGTGGCCGACCTCGTCGATCTGCAGGTCAGCATCGTTGACGACGCCGACCACCCGGTCGGACCACGCACCGGGCGCGGGCTCGTTGTAGACCGTGAGCGAGAAGTAGACGCTGTCGCCCCGGTTGCCCGACACGAGGTAGGACCGGCGCGGGTCGATCGGGGCGTACGAGTACCACGCATCGGTGTTGTCGCCACCCCAGCGGCGGTCGCGCCGGAACGGGTTGACCGTGTCGATGAACGCAGGGCGGCTCGGCTCGGCGTAGAGGTAGGTGTCGAGCCCGACGCCGAGGCAGGTGGTCAGCATCCGGTAGCCGTCGACGACGGCCGCTTCCCCCTCGACTGCCCGGTCACCGGCAAGGAACGTCTGCTCCAGCTCGCCGAGGCCCGCGAGGAGCTCGTGCCAGGCCTCGGTGGACTGCCAGCGCTGCGTGGTCATGCGGTGATTCCTTCCATGGCAAGGGTGCAGATCGATGCGATCCACTCTTCGTCGAGCACGACTTCGCCCGGGGTCAACACAGCCAGGAGGGCACCGCCGCCGATGACGTTCAGCAGGTGCTCGGCGCGTACGCCGCGACGTACCTCGCCCTGGTCTGCCGCGGCGTCCAGGAGTCGTTGCATCTCACCGACCCGGGACACCCACAACCGGTCCATCAGCTCGCGATGGAGGTCCGGGTGCGGCACCAGGTCGCTGAGCAGGCCGGGGAGAGCAGCCCGCGCCACGGGGTCGGAGAACAGCGCGGCGCTGCCGCGCACCAGGGCTTCGACATCGCTGCGGAGATCGCCGGTGGCCGGCAGTCCGGATGCGAGGGACTCGGGAAACACCGCTTCGTGGACCAGGTGCACCTTGGACTCCCAGCGGCGGTAGATCGCAGGCGTGTTGGTGCCCGAGCGAGCGGCCACGGCCGCGAGCGAGAGCCCGGCGTACCCCTCGCTCTCGAGGAGCTCGCGGGTCGCGGCGATCACGGCCTCGTCGATCCGGTGATCGCGTGGCCGTCCCGCAGTCTTTGTGCCTGAAGTCGTTGCTTTCATTTCGTTATTGATCGTAATGTATTAACCATGAAGCAACAACCCGTGCACATCGACGACCTGACCTCTCCCTCGTTCGCCCCGGAAGTGGTGGAGATCCAGGCGTTCCTCGGCACCCTCGCCGGCGACCTGCCGTTGACGTCGGAGAGCCTGCACGCAGCAGCCGTGGCGCAGACCGGCCTCGCTGACTTCGGCCCGGCCGACTACCGGGAACGGCTCGACGTGCTGCTGGGCGCCGTTGCCGAGCTGCCGCTCACGGGGGCCGGCCAGGTCATGTTGCACACGCAGCTGACCCAGCACCTCAAGAACCGGCTGCAGCTCGAGGACCTGCTGCGGCGCCACCCCGAGATCCGCGACATCGAGCTCGCGCCGCCGGTGATCATCGCGGGACTCCCCCGCACCGGCACCACACATCTCCACAACCTTCTTGCGGCAAGCGGGTTGTTCCGCACGCTCCCCTACTGGGAGAGCCTCGAGCCGTTCCCGCTCGAGGCCGAGGCCGGCACCGAGCCGGACCCGCGCCGCGGCCGGTGCGACCAGGCGGTCGAGTTCGTGGACCAGGCGATGCCGCTGTTCCGTGCCATGCACGAGATGACGACCGACCACGTGCACGAGGAGATCCAGCTCCTGGCCAACGACTTCTCCTCGATGCTGTTCGAGACCCTCCTCGACGTGCCGGCCTGGCGCGAGCACTACCTCGCGCACGACCAGGTGCCGCACTACGAGCACCTGCGGCTGCAGCTGCAGGCCCTGCAGTTCTTCGACGGTGGCCGACGCTGGCTGCTCAAGTCGCCGCAGCACCTCGAGCAGCTGCCGACGCTGGCCGCTGTGTTCCCCGCCGCCACCGTGGTCATCACCCACCGCGATCCCGCTCGGGTGACGGTGTCGATGGCCACGATGATCGCGTACAGCCGCCGGATGAACCTCGAGTCCGTCGACGCCGCCGCGATCGGCCGCGACTGGAGCAACCGCCTCGACACGATGCTCTCGACGCTGCTCAAGGACCGCGACCACGTCCCGGAGCTCACCACCGTCGACGTGCGCTTCGCCGACTTCATGGCCGACGAGCTGGACACCGCGGCGCGGGCGATCCGGCTGGCCGGCGAGGTCGTCACCGACACCGCTCGCGACAACATGACCCACTACCTCGAGACCCACGTGCAGGGCCGCAACGGCTCGATCGACTACCGCGCCTCCGACGTCGGACTGGACGTCGAGGACCTCAGCGAGCGCTTCGCGCCCTACGTCGAGCGGTTCCTGTCGTGACGGGCCTCAAGCTCGACCTCCGCCTGGACGCGGCTCCCGACGAGGTTGCCGCGCGGTCCAAGGAGCTTGCCGGGACAGGGATCGCGGGGCTCTTCACCTTCGAGGGTCCCCACGACGCCTTCCTCCCCCTCGCGGTGGCCGCGTCCTCCTGCGGGCCGATCGACCTGATGACCAACGTCGCCATTGCGCTTCCCCGGAGCCCGATGCACCTCGCGCACCTGGCACATGACCTGCAGACCCTGTCCCGGGGCGGGTTCCGGCTCGGCCTGGGCTCCCAGGTGAAGGCACACGTCGAGCGTCGGTACGGCGCCACCTGGGACCGACCGGTCGCGCAGATGCGCGACAAGGTGCAGGCCGTCAAGGCAGTCCTTGACGCCTGGCAGCACGGCACACCCCTCGACTTCACCGGTGAGTACACCCGGCTGAGCCTGATGCCGGACATGTTCAACCCCGGCCCCAACGAGTACGGCGCCCCGCCCGTCCTGCTCGGCGCCCTCGGTCCCGTCATGACGCGTACGGCGGCCGAGGTGGCCGACGGCCTCCTGGTGATGCCGTTCAACTCCGCGCGACACTTCACCGAGCGGACCCTGCCGGCGATCGAGGAAGGACTGCGTCGCCGCGACATCGGCGGCGACTTCGCCATCCACCCGCAGGCGATCCTCGCGATGGCCGAGGATCCCGACGAGCTGGCCGGTGCGATCGAGGGTGTTCGCCGGCTGCTGGCGTTCTACGCCTCGACACCTGCCTACCGCCCCGTGCTCGAGGTGGAGGGCCGGGCGGACCTGCAGCCCGAGCTCGCCGCTGCCATCCGGCGAGGGGAGCTCGTGACCAACACTCACCTGATCGACGACGACCTGCTCAGTCGACTGGCCGTCATCGGTACGCCGCAGGAGTGCGCGGACCAGCTGCTCGCGCGCTTCGGTGGCCACGCCGATCGGGTCTGCTGCTACTTCCCCGGGTCGGACCCCTCACTGGCCCTGATCAGCCAACTGGTCACGGCACTGCGCCCATGACGACCGAGGTCACGCTGGCCGTCGACAGCGACGGCGTCGCCCTGATCACCATGGTCGGCGCCGATGGCCTGAACCTCTTCTCCCGTACGACGGCGCGTGCGCTGGGCTCGGCCCTGCGCAGCTGCGACGAGGACGACAGGGTGCGTGCCGTCGTACTCACGGGCGCCGGGGCGACCTTCTGCGCCGGGGCCGATCTCACGCCCGGCTCGGGTTCCTTCGACGAGCCGGACGGGGAGTTCTCCGCGTCGCCGGTGCAACCGGCGGCCTTCCAGATCCGCAAGCTCGTGATCGCTGCCATCAACGGCCATGCGATCGGCATCGGCCTGACGCTCGCGCTGCAGTGCGACCTGCGGGTGGTGGCCGAGGACGCGAAGATCGCGATCCCGCAGGTCCGGCGCGGCATGATCGGAGACGCCCAGAGCCACTTCACGCTGCGCCGTCTGGCCGGCACCGCCGTCGCAGCGGAGATGCTGCTCACCGGTCGCACGATCTGGGGCGAGGAGGCCGCCGCGCGCGGCCTGGCCAACCAGGCGCTCCCGGCGGCGGACGTGCTCCCGACCGCGATGGACATCGCCCGCGACGTCGCCCTCAACGTCAGTCCGGCAGCGCTCGCACTGAGCAAGGAGGTGCTCTGGTCCGATCTCACCGCCAAGCAGGTCGCCGACGCGGAGACCGCAGCCCATCGCATCCTGATGGGTCACCCCGATGCGGCCGAAGGACCCGCGGCGTGGCGGGAACGGCGGACGCCGAACTGGACGCTGCGGGTCTCGGACGTCAGGAGGCCGGCGTCACCGTCACGGTGATCGTCGTGCCCGGCAGCGCAGCGACCTTCAGCCGGGAGGCATCGGGCGCAGAGATGACGGTGCCGCCCGTGACCTGGACCCGGTAGCCACCGGGGAAGAACCGCGGGTGCAGGAAGAACTCGGAGACCGAACCCGCCGGGAAGCTGCCGTTGCCATCGGCACGGGCGGACGTGTACTGCGCCTGGAAGGTCGAGGTCGCCTTGTCCCACATCCAGCTCAGCGGCGTGCCGGCGATGATCCGCGGCGAGGGCCTGGTCAGGACCTTGAGCAGGCCCTGCTTGATGTTGTCCCCGGACGGCGGCTTGCTGATGTCGTTGATCAGGCCGTACGTGGCGTCGTGCCCGAAGTCCTGGCCCCAGTAGGCCCAGTGCATCCAGCTGAGCATCTGCTTGTCGGCCTGGTTCAGCAGGCTCTCCACGACCAGGTCGGTGTCCCCGGCGCCGAACTCGTCCATCAACAGCGGTTCGCCGGTTGCCTTGAACTGAGCCTGGGCGTTGGCCAGGTTGAGCCCGGTCAGGACGTCACAGGGCGCGGAAGGAATCGGGAGAGGCAGCGGCGCGAGGGCCAGTGCGCAGTAGTTGTGGAACGCGAAGCCGACCTGCGGATCCCTCATCGAGGGCAGCCAGGTCCGGGCTCCCAGCCCGAAGAAGGCCTGCGGCTCGACGAAGACCAGACGGTCGCTGTCGACCTGCCGGATCGAGGACAGGACCTTGCGGTGGAACGGCGCGAGCTTGAGGAGGTCGAACAGCGGGCACCCGATCGGCAAGGCACAGGTCGCCACGTCGAGGATCCCCGGGGAAGGCTCGTTGTCGACCTCGAAGACGGTGTGCGGGTCGTCGCCGAACCGCTGGGCGACGTGCTTCCACGCAGCCGCGTAGTGGTCCTGCAGCCCGATGCCGTCGGGCGCCTTGACGTTCGCCCAGAAGTTCTCGTTCGCGATGGCAGCACCTGGAAGCACGTTGGCCGGCGCCGGCAGGAAGGTCAGCCCGGGAATCCCGTAGGAGATGCTCGCCCACGCGGGAGCACCGTTGCCGCCGTACGTCTCGCCGTAGCCGTCCTGGTGGAAGTTCACGACGGGCATCAGGCCGTGGTCCGCCGCGTCCTCGGCCAGGGCGACGATCTTGTCGATGTAGACGTCGTCGTACTGACCGGGCGCCGGCTCGACGCCCGCCCAGGTGAAGCCGAGCCGGATGGCGTTGAACCCGTTCTCCGCCAGGAAGGCCAGGTCGTCCTCGCCGAAGCCCAGCGCATCAGGCGTGTACGGCGCGAACTTGTTGATCATGTTCGTCCCGTGGATGACCACGGCCCGCCCCTGCGCGTCGGTGAACCAGCGTCCTGTGTGGCGCAGGTCCTGCGCGACCGGGAACGTCGACGAATCGCCGCCGGGGGCGGGTTCGGCCGAGCTGGGTGCGGCCGTGGAGACGCCCACGACCGCGAGTCCGAGACAGGCGGTGAGTGCGATCGCTCGTCGGATCGAGCCAGGGGTCGGGTGCGGGCTGGGCATGCCTCGCACTGTGGAGGCAGGTCCCTCATCAAGTCAAGGGCTAGCCCTTAATCTTTGCCTGCGCCCCTGTCGGAACAGCCAGCACCAGCCCGGTCAGGACGTCGATCAGCTCCTGGTGCCGCCGCTCGCGGGCGCTTCGGCCGAGCACTGCAGACGTCCGTTCGTACTCGGCGACCAGGCCGAGCAGACAGGTGGCCATCGAGTCGGTACGGAAGCGCCGATCCGCTTCCGGGACCATCGTGATGCCCCTGGAGATCCGACCGATGATGATCCGCAACGAGGGATGGCTCTCGTCCCAGAGGACGTGCTCGTCCGAGACCGCGGCGTGATCCCGCACCCGGTCGAGGAAGCGGGCGAAGTGCGTCGAGTCCGGGCTGTCGACGATCTGGACCATCGGCAGGACCAGCATCGCCACCAGGTTCCGCACGTCGTTGTGGGTGCCGACCGCCTCTGCATCGGCCAGCATCCGCATGCGCACCGACTCCATCTCGGCCAGACGTGCGTTGACGGCCGCCGAGATCAACCCGTCGCGACCGCCGAAGTAGTAGTGCACCGCCGACTTGTTGCGCAGCCCAGCAGTACGGGCGACGTCCTCGAGCGATGCACTCGGGCCACGTTCGGCGATCAGCTCCTCCGCGGCACGCAGGATCCGGGTCGCGGGCACCGTCTCGGTCATGGCGTCAATCTAGGCGAATGAAGTCCCGGCCACGGGGTACCGCACGACGACCCGACCACGGAGGCCACGATGTCGCACGGACTGACCGACCAGATCGCAGGAAAGGTCGAACCCACGATCAAGAGGTGGCGCCGCCGGCGCAAGCTGGCGTCAATGATGCTGGCAGCAACCTTCGGTGCTGCCGCTGCCTACTTCCTGGACCCGCAGAACGGACCCCAGCGGCGCGCACGAGCCCGCGTCCAGCTCGCCGAGTCCAACCTGCTGGGCAACACCGCCCTGACGGGCGACTCCCCCTTCGAGGCGGCCCAGCACACCCGCGTCTGACGACACCACCTTCGCGTTCGTGACGCGGATGACAGGTGACATCCCGGGACAAAGTGACAACGCTCGTGGTCTACTGCGGTCTGTGACAGTCACCGTCGACGTCTCCACTCGCGTCCCGTCGTCCACCAGCGTTCGCCTGAACCGCGTCATGCGGGCCAGCTTCAAGCAGGCCTCGCGCGTGCTGCCCGGCAGCGCGGTGGGCCTGCGCCTCACCCGGGCCGCGATCGAGGTCGGCTGCATCGCTGCCGGCGCCGACAAGGTCCCGCACACCCGGGTGCGCACCCTCACCGACCGCGGAGCCGTCCACGGCGAGTGGGTCGGCCCCGAGGCGCGGCCCGGAGAGCAGGTTCTGCTCTACTCCCACGGCAGCGCGTACGCCGTCTGCTCCCCCCGCAGTCACCGGGCCTTCGTGGCCGCGCTGGCCGAGCGGACCGGTCGGCGCGCGTTCAGCCTCGACTACCGGATGGGACCCGAGCACCGGTTCCCGGCGGCACACGACGACATCGTCCGCGCCTTCCTGTGGCTCCTCGAGCAGGGACACCGCCCCGAGAACATCCTGGTCTCGGGCGACTCCGCCGGCGGACACCTGTCCCTGTCACTGTGCGGCGAGCTGCGGCGGCTCGGCGTGCCGATGCCGGCGGGTCTCGTCCTCTTCTCGCCGCTCGTCGACGCCAGCTTCGACACCGCTGCGGCGGCCTACCGACGTAGCAACGACCCGATCACGGTGCCCGGCTTCGCGCGGCGCGTGATCCGCCACCACCTGCACACCGGGACCGCGAACGACCCACGGTTCAACGTCGCCCTCGAGGCCGGTCCCGACCTGCCGCCTGCACTGGTGATCGTCGGCGCGTCAGAGATGATGCGCGGCGACTCCGAGCTGTTCACACAGGTCCAGCAGGAGGCGGGCGGACACTGCGAGCTCCAGGTCTGGCCGGGCCAGGTCCACGTCTTCCCGGTCCTCGGACTGGTTCCCGAGGCTCGCCTCGCACTGGACGAGGTGACCCGCTTCGTGGCCGAGCTCGACGCGGTCGCGCACGCCAGCGACGTCGGCTGACCCCGACGACCGGCCGAAGTCGCCGATCAGGCGACGTCGGTCCGGTCCGACACTCCGGGGATGCTCACCCCACCACGGCGGATCAACGCCTGCTCACCTCGCGCGACGACCTTGTAGAACTCAGCACTCCGGCCCCTCAGGAGCGGGGTGGCCGCGAGCAACGGGACCCGCTGGTGCGCGATCCGGCTGGCCCGGGTGATCGCCTCGTACGCGAGCTGGTCGCGTCGTCCCCAGTCGATGCCGAACATCGCCCGCACCGTGCGCGGCAGACTGCCCTGGACGACGGTGGCCAGCGTCGGCGAGGTCACCAGCGCACCCGGCAGTCCGTAGCCGTGGACCCCGGCGATGTGCTCGCCGATCAGCTGCGCCTCCGGCACGAGGTACGGCGCATCGGAGTCCATCCAGGCGTCGTACTCCGTCCGGAACGCGGCGTACGACGACGGCGCGGTGTCGGCGGGCATGCCGAACATGACCGCCCAGGCGACGAAGTCCTCGAAGAGTCCTTCGCGTTCGCCCGCAGTGAGCCGGTGGACCATCGCGTCGTGCATGAACTCGACCGAGTCGAGCGTGAAGGCCGCCGTCCACCACATCAGCTCAGGCTCGTGGGCGCTGTAGGTGGTCCCCGCGGGGTAGTGCGCTCCCCCGTCCTCGGCAATGGCGCCCTGCACGGGAGCGTGCCGTTTGGCCGTGAAGGCCAGCGCCCGGTCGGCCTCCTCACGGTCGCCCAGGAAGGTCGCCTCGAAGAGTCGTGCCGTCAGGCCCAGCCGGGTGTACGGCGTCTGGCGGTGGGAGGTGTGCTGCGCGGTGCCCTGGAAGAGCACCGGGTGCGTGGCCCCGATGACCAGCGCCCGCTGGCCGTAGGTGAGCGACACCGCCCGTTGACGGAGCGCGCGCACCGCCATCGAGGTCTCCGGGAAGTAGCCCGCCATCACACGCTCCTATCTGGAAATGCAGTCCCCCAGAATCATGCACCGGCCAGCACCGCATGGCAATGCTGCGAGAATCACAAGGTGACCACCTCACGCGCCTACGGCGGGCGGACCGCGGACGAGCGGCGCGCGGAGCGCCGGGCGCGCCTGGTCGAGGCAGCGCTCGACGTACTGGCCGAGCACGGCGCCGCCGGGGTGACCGTCAACCGGTTGTGCCGCGCCGCCGGGCTGAACGAGCGCTACTACTACGAGAGCTTCGCCCAGGTCGACGACGCGCTGGAGGCCGTCGTGGAGCATGTCGGCGGACAGCTCCTGGCCTCGATCATGGAGGCGCTCGCGACGTCCGCCGACGAGCCCAGCGCCCGGGCGAGCGCCGTGATCGGAGCCGTGGTCGACCTGGCCCGGGCCGACCCGCGCGTCGGTGCACTGCTGGTCGCGAGCGGGGCGCATCCCGTGCTGGCCGCCCGCCGGCGGGCCCACCTCGACGTCGTCGTGGAGCTGATGATCGCCGAAGGCGCCAGCACCCTCCACCTGGAGCGCACAACGGCCCTGGAGCCCTGGGCGCGCTTCACGGCGACCTTCCTGTCCGGCGGCTTGGTCGAGGCGCTGTCCGCCTGGATCACCGGCTCGGTCGACCTGTCACGCGACCAGTTCGTGGAGCACGCCGTCGGCATGTTCCTCGCCGGGGCGAACCTGCCGAACCACTGATCCCCCAAGCACTTCGCGCCGGATCAGGCTCCGTGCACCTCGGGCGTGCGCAGCTCGCGGAGGACCCCGGCGAACATCGTGGCCTTGATGGCACCGAGGGTCCCGGGGTCCTTGCCGGCAAGCGGCTGGACCCGGGCGATCGCGGACGGCAGGACATCGGCCTCCGCGGCCGCGCTGTCGACGAGTCCGGCGGCCACGGCAGCGCCGGCGTCGTACCGCTGTCCGGTGCTCATCGCGACGATCGCTCCCTGCGGCGTCAGCTTGGCCTGGATGAGCGCAGCCATGCCCGGGGTGAACGGGATGTTGATGTCGACCTCGGGGAAGCAGAAGTAGCCGCGTTCGCTGCGCATGACCCGCCAGTCGTGAGCCATGGCGAGCATCGCGCCCGCACCGAACGCGTGCCCGGGCACCGCCGCGACCGTCGGGACCGGCAGCTCGAGGACGCGCGCGAACAGCGCCTGGACCTCCGCGACGTACGCCGAGAGCTGCTCGGGGTTGCCCAGGACGTACTCCAGGTCGAGGCCGTTGGAGTAGAACTTGCCCCCAGCGGTCGTGACGAGCGGAGCCGGGGAGGCCACCACCTCGTCGAGGTGCGCGTCGACCTGCTTGAGCCAGTCGAGGGTGAAGCGGTTCTCGTCGGCGCCGAGGTCGAGGACGTACACGCCGTCCTGCTGAACGAGGTGGGTCATGATCGTCTTTCCTTCTGTTGGGCGGAGCGGGACTTTCGGACAGGGGCGGGCGGGGGCTCGAGGGCGAGAATGGCCCGACAGGCCGCCTCGACCTGGGCGGCGACCTGGGCGTCCAGGGGCGCACCACTGGCGAGCCTGCGTTGCATGAGCCCACCGGGGATGTCGACGATGCAGGCGGCAATGGTCTCGACGGCAACGCGATCGGCACGGTTCCAGCGAGCGCGCGCGAGCAGGACGAGCACCTGGGTGAAGGCAGCCTGAACGGCCTCGAGCTCGTCGGTGACCTCGGCGGAGAGATCCTCCTCGGAGAAGAGCTGGTCGCGGCGCTGGCCGAAGAACAACCTGGCCGCGGCCGGCCGTGCGATGGCGAACTCGACCGGCCACAGGGCGGCGGCCACGACGGCGTCGTCGGCCTGGGCGACAGAGGCCCGCCCCTCGATTGCCGCGGAGACCCGATCGTCCTGTTCCGCCAGGAGGCGGCGCGCAGCCCTGATCCAGACCTTGGCGAGCAGCTCCTCCTTGGAGGAGAACGCGTGGTAGATCGACCCGTTCGACACCCCTGCCGCATCGGCCAGACCGCGCAGTGTCAGCCCACCCGGACCAGCGGCTGTCGCGAGCTGTTCGGCGACGTCGAGCAGGGCGTCGATGTCGTTCGTCCGGGGGCGGGCCATGCCGCCACTCTATTGGAACGTCCGTTCCAGAACAAGTGCTCTAGAAAAGAGGGCTCACGAACGCTCCGCCATCGCGAGCTGCCGGGCAGCGGTCGCGGTCGTCACGCTGGACAGCCGCAGCGCGGCGAGCGCGGACAGGGCCGCACAGACCGCGATGGCACACCACGCCTGGGTGAAGGCGGCCTCGTGGTCCGGCTTGTCGACCATCGTCACCAGCATGCTCACGCCCAGGACCAGGCCGACCTGACGGGCCATGGTCACGACTCCCCCGCCGGTCGAGACCTGGGCAGGAGGCAGGGTCGAGGCAGCCGCGGCCAAGAGATTCGGCATCGCCAGGCCGACGCCGACGCCACCGAGCACCCAGGCGGGCAGGAAGGCGGTCCAGTACGCCGGCGTGGGGCTGAGCGCCAGCGCCTGCCACAGTGCCGATGCCCCGAAGATCAGGCTCCCGGCGGCAACCATGTGCCCCGGACGCGCGTGAGGGGTCAACCGGTGCGCCAGCACAGAGGTGACCGGCACCGCGAGCGGCCCGATCGCGATCGCCAGGCCGGTCTGCAGCGCGCCGTACGACCAGGCCTGCTGGAGCCAGAGGATGGCACCGAGCAGCGAGGCCCCGAAGCCGGTGTTGAACACCAGGGTGGCCACGTTGGCCCACCGGAAGGCAGGAACGGCGAGGAGCGCTGGCGCGATGATCGGCGACGGGTGCCGGAGCGTACGTCGCGCGAAGACGACCATGCCGAGGACCGAGACACTGAACGCACCGAGGACCCGGGCCGAGGTCCAGCCCCAGTCACTGGCCTGGACCAGACCGAGCACCAGCGCGCCGACGGACACCGCCAGCACGACCGCACCGGCGAGGTCCGGCAGCGGCGTGCCCTCGTTGTGTCGCACGTCCGGGACGTAGCGCAGCGCGCCCGCGACGAGCAACAGGCCGACGGGAAGGTTGATCCAGAACGCCCACTGCCACGACAGCTGGACCAGACCGCCGCCGAGCGCGGGACCGAGTGCCGCCGCCACGGCGCCGGTCAGCGCCCACAGACGTGCGGACGACGCCCGCTTCTCGGGGGCAACGGTCGCCAGCAGGAGGCCGAGACTGGCGGGCGTCATCGCGGCCGCGCCGATGGCCTGGACCACCCGGAAGCCCACCAGCCACCAGATCCCCGGCGCGAAGCCGCAGGCGAGGCTGGCGGCGATGAACAGCATCATCCCCGCGACGAAGCCGCGCTTCTGCCCCGCCCGGTCGGCCAGCCGGCCCATCGGGACCAGCAGTGCGGCGTACACGACGGCATAGGCATTGAGGATCCAGCTCAGCTCGGTGAGCCCGGCACCATCGAAGTCGCGCCCGATCTGGTCGAAGGCGACATTGACGATGAAGAGGTCGATGCCGGCCAGGAACGCTGCCCCGATCAGTACCGCCGTGACGATTCGCTGGCTTTGGTTGGGCACAGCCAGCACTCTAGGTGGCTGACTATGGTTTCGGCAAGTTAGACTTGCCGCCATGACCGTACGCCTGACCGGAAGGCTCGCCCAGCGCGACGACGTACCCCTGGGCGATCGCTGTCCCATCGACCGCACCCTGCAGCTGATCGGCAACCGCACCGCGCTCCTGCTGCTGCGCGAGGTCTTCTACGGCGCCTCGCGGTTCGACTCACTCGTCAAACGGGTCGGCGTGACCGACGCAGTCGCTGCCCAGCGACTGCGCGAGCTCGTCGAGGCCGGCGTGCTGACCAAGGAGCCGTACCGCGAGCCCGGCCAGCGAACCCGGCACGCCTACGTCCTGACCACCGCCGGCCACGACCTGCTGCCCGCGGTCCTGGCCCTGCTCCAGTGGGGCACCGCGCACTCCTCCGGCGGAGGACCGATCGTCACCCATGCCGACTGCGGCGAGCCGGTGCAGGTCGAGGTGCGCTGCGCCGCCGGGCACGTCGTGGACGAGGACGACCTCGTCGTCGGCTCCCGCCGCTGAGAGCCAGTCGGCGGGGAGGTCAGTCGGCAGGGACGGTCAGTCGGCGAGGAAGGCGGCGGCGGCCGGAGCGAACTGCTCGTGGAACTGGAACACGCCACCGTGGCCCGAGTTGGGGTAGATGATCAGCTCGCTGCCCTTGATCCGGCGGTGCAGGTCCTCGGAGAGCACCGACGGCACCATGCGGTCGTGGTCGCCGTTGGCGATCAGGGTCGGCTGGGTGAACGTCGACAGGTCCGAGGGGGCGGAGCGGCCGAACTTCTGGATCGCCTTCAGCTGGGTGCGCAGTGCCTTGAGCGTGATCTCCTGGTCGCGGTCGACAGTGCGCTCCTGGAGGCGCTGGACGAACGCCTTGCCGGCGGCCTTGCCCGTCGCGTCACGGTTGAAGAAGAGGAACTCCTTCGGGTCCGACCGCGTCAGGGTCGCGCGCAGGATGTCGTAGTAGGTGACACCGACGACCTTGTCCATGTCCTTGCCGCCACGCGGCCCGGTCCCGGTAAGGACGAGCCTGCGGACGAGCTCGGGGTGCTTGACGATCAGGTCCTGGGCGATCATGCCGCCCATCGAGAACGAGAAGACGTCGATCCTGTCGAACCCGAGTGCCGTGATGAACTCGTGGGCGTGATCGGCCGCCTCCTCGAGGGTGGCGGGCACCTGGCCCGTCGAGGCACCGACGCCGCGCTGGTCGAAGGTGATCACGTGCCGGTTCTTCGCGATCGGGTCGACGATGCGGGGGTCCCAGTTGTCCAGGGTCGCGGCGAGGTGCACGAAGAAGACGACAGGGATGCCGCCCTTCGGACCCAGCTCCCGGTAGGCATAGGTCACGCCCCCGGCCGAGACCGTGCGGGCCGGGGCGTGGGCGTACGACGTGATGACGGGGTCGTTGCTCATGAAAGTTCTCCCTGCGACGAGGTGCCCGAGCGGGCGCGGATGCGTTGCTGCCAGACGACCAGCAGCGGCGGCGCGGCGAGCTCGAGCACGACCGCCCCCACGGTGACCGGATGCGGACGTCCGGTCTGCTGCCAGGACCTCAGCCGGGCGAGGCCGCCTACGAAGAGGCTGGACAGCGCGAAGGTCACGCCGGCTGATCTCTCGACCCGTCCGAGCTGGGACCAGATGACCGGTGCCACGGCGGCCTTGTAGACATTGGCGTAGCGAAGAGCGCTGTCCACGGTCGGATTCACGGCCGGCGATCCGCCGGGCACGCCGGCCGGGCCGAGCGCGACCTCACGGCCGGCGCTGGCGAACGGGATGGCCGCCAGCACCGCGAGGGTCCATTGCAGGCGTCGGCGGCTGGTCGACTTGTTGGCGCGAAGGGACACGTGAGAACTCATTTCGAGGTGGTGGCAGCTGCGAACAGCGCATCGTTGACGGCGGTCGGGGTGACGGAGACGAGCGCGAGCTGCGCGCGGCTGACGTTGTCGCACCGGTACCGGCGCTTCGGGCGGCGCGACGTCAGCGCGCGATCGACGGCGGCCACGACCTTCTGCGGATCACCCGTCAGCTTCTGCATCCGCGCCAGGAGCTTGCGATTGCCGGTGAGGTGCGATGCGTAGAGCTCGCGATGCGCGGGACTGAGGCCGCTGGTCATCCGGTCGTAGTCGTCGAGCGCGTCGCCCCACATGTCGGTGCGGGTCGGACCCGGCTCGACGAGCGAGACCGGGATCTTCCAGGGACGCAGCTCCATCCGGAGCGCGTCGGCCAGGGACTCGAGGGCGTACTTGGAGGCACTGTAGGCACCCGTGCCCGGGAGGGTGATCAACCCGCTGACCGACGACATGAAGACCACGCGTCCGCGGGCCTCACGGATGTGCGGGAGCACCGCCTGGGTCACCGCGATCTGGGCCGTGACGTTGACGTCCAGCTGCCGTGACAGGTCATCGATCGACGTACCCTCCACCGGCCCCTGCACGATGATCCCGGCGTTGTTGACCACGCCGTCGAGCCGCGGCGGGAGGTGCTCCCCCAGCCGGGCGACGGCAGCACGATCGGTGATGTCCAGCTGGATCGGATGCACCTGCGGCAGCTTGCCCAGGTCGGCGAGGTCGGACTCCGAGCGGGCAGTCGCGTACACCTCCCAGCCTCGATCGCTCAGGTGGCGCGTGATGGCCAGGCCGATCCCCCGGCTGGCGCCGGTCACCAGTACAGAGGGCATGTGCTCGCCTCGCGCTCGCTCGTCGTCGATTACCTTACGATCATAATGTAATCGACGACGAGCGAACAGGCAAGCGACGCGAGCGCCTCAGGAAACGGCGACCGGCGAATGGCGCTCGGCCAGCAGCTCGGAGAGCCTGCCGACGTGCTCGACCCGATCGGCCGGCGTCGCGGCCATCGGGTTGACCAGCAGGGTCCGCACCCCGGCGTCGTGGAACTCACCGAGCTGGCGACGGAGGGAGTCGTCGTCGCCCATCAGGGTCACCGCCTCCACCAGGTCCTGCGGTACGGCGGCCGCAGCGGCCACCTTGTCGCCCGACAGGTAGAGGTCCTGGATCTCCTTCGCCTCAGCCTCGTAGCCGTAGCGACAGGCGAGCTGGTTGTAGAAGTTCTTGTCCCGCGCCCCCATCCCGCCGATGTAGAGCGCCAGCTGGTTGCGCACCGTCGCGGTGATCTCCGGCGTCGGCTCACCGACGTGGAAGCTCACCTGGAGCTGGATGTCGAGCTCGCCGAGCGCGGGGTCGCGCTTCGCGAAGCCGGCTGCCAGGGACTCGCCCCAGGCCTGCTGCGCCTTGAGCGGGTGGAAGAACAGCGGCTGCCAGCCCTGCGAGATCTCGGCGACCAGCTCGACGTTCTTCAGGCCCAGTGCGGCGATCGAGACCGGGATGTCGGCACGGAGCGGCCGGTTGATGATCTTGAGCGGCTTGCCGAGGCCCGAGCCACCGTGCTCCTTGGTCAGTGGCGCGCGGTAGTACTTGCCGTCGTACGACAGCGGCTCGCGACGCCACACCTGGCGGCAGATCTCGACGGCTTCGCGCGTGCGACCGAGCGGGGCGTCGTACTTCAGGCCGTGGAAGCCCTCGACCACCTGCGGACCACTGGCGCCCAGGCCCAGGGTGAACCGGCCGCCGGACACGAAGTCCAGTCCCGCCGCCGTCATCGCCGTCAGTGAAGGCGTGCGCGAGTAGACCTGCAGGATCGCGGTCATCAGCTCGACCTTCTGGGTCTTCGCCGCGACGTAGCCGAGCTGACTGACGGCGTCGAAGGAGTAGGCCTCCGGGATCGCCACCATCTCCAGGCCGACCTGCTCATAGGCCTGGATCAGCTCGACGCTCTCGTCGAAGCTGCCGGTGTAGTCCATGATCATGCCCAGCTTCATCGTGAGGCCTCCTTCGGGTAGCGGCCGGCGATGTCGCGACCGATGATCTCCTTCATGATCTGGCTGGTGCCGCCGTAGATCGTCTGCACGCGGGAGTCGCGGAAGGCCCGGGCGATGGGGTACTCGTTCATGTAGCCGTAGCCGCCGAACAGCTGCAGGCAACGGCTGGTGACCCGGACCTGCATCTCGGTCGCCCAGAGCTTCGCCTTCGAGGCCTCCGTCGCGGTGAGCGTGTGGTCACTGAGGGCCAGCGCGGCGTTCTGGATGTAGGACCGGGTGACCTCGACCTCGGTCTCCATCTCGGCCAGGTCGAACCGGATGGCCTGCTGGTCACCGATCCGCTTGCCGAACGCCGTGCGGTCGAAGACGTAGTCCTCGGTCCACTTCACCGCGGCCTCGGCCGCAGCGAGCGCCTGGACCGCGAGCGAAAGCCGCTCCTTCGGGAGCCGCTGCATCAGGTAGATCAGGCCTTCGCCGATCTCGCCGAGCACGTTCTCCGGGCCCACGCGCACGTCCTCGAAGACGAGCTCGGCGGTGTCCTGGCCGGGGATGCCGACCTTGTCGAGCTTGCGTCCGCGGGCAAAACCCGGGTCGTCGCGCTCGACGACGAAGAGGCTGAAGCCCCGCGAGCCGGCGTCGGGATCGGTGCGCGCGAAGACGATGACGAGGTCGGCGTTGATGCCGTTGGTGATGAACGTCTTGGTCCCGTTGAGGATCCAGCCGTCGCCATCACGGACCGCCGAGGAGCGGATCCCCTGGAGGTCGCTGCCGGCACCCGGCTCGGTCATCGCGATGGCGCCGACGATCTCCCCGGACGCCATGCCCGGCAGCCAGCGCTGCTTCTGCTCCTCGGTGCACAGGTCCACCAGGTACGGCAGCACGATGTCGTCCTGCAGCCGCAGGCTGAGGAGGTACGACGTCGCGCCGACCGCGGCGAGCTCCTCCGCCACGATCATGGGGAACCGGAAGTCCGACACTCCCCCGCCGCCGTACTGCTCCGGGACGGCGAGGCCGAGGATGCCGTTCTTGCCGGCGGCCTGCCAGGCGCTGCGCGGGACGAGGCGCTCGTCCTCCCACTCGAGGTAGTACGGCTCGACCTCACGCTTGACGAACTCGCGCACCGAGGCGCGGTAGTCGTCGTGGTCGACGTCGTAGAAGCCACTGCGCAGGTTCAGGCTGCTCTGCTGAGCGGTCATCGGGGGGCCATCCGGATGGCGCCGTCGAGACGGATGGTCTCGCCGTTGAGCATCGGGTTCTCGACCACGTGGGCGGCCAGGGCGCCGTACTCCTTGGGGTCGCCGAGGCGCGAGGGGTGCGGGACCTGTTGGCCGAGGCTCTTGCGGGCCTCCTCGGGCAGCGAGGCGAGCAGGGGGGTGTCGAACAGGCCGGGCGCGATGGTGACGACGCGGATACCGATGGTCGACAGGTCGCGGGCGATCGGCAGGGTCATGCCGACCACACCGCCCTTGGACGCGGCGTAGGCGGCCTGGCCGATCTGGCCGTCGAAGGCCGCGACGGAGGCGGTGTTGATGATGACGCCGCGCTCCTCGCCGACCAGCTCGAGGCCGGCGATGTGCGCCGCAGCAAGGCGGATGACGTTGAAGCTGCCGATCAGGTTGATCTCGATGATCCGCTGGAACTTGTCGTAGGGGTAGGGGGTGTTGCCCTTCCCGACGGTCTTGATCGCGTCCCCGGTGCCGGCGCAGTTGACCACGACGCGGAGCTCGCCGAGCTCGGAGGCTGCGGCGATCGCGGCGAGCACGTCGTCCTCGCTGCGGACGTCGCCGGGCACGAAGCGCACGGCGTCGCCGAGCTCCTTGGCTGCGACCTCGCCCGGGCCGCCGGGAAGGTCGAGGATGACGGCCTTGCCGCCCTTGGCGAGCAGCGCCTCGACGGTCGCGCGGCCCAGGCCCGAGGCGCCGCCGGTGACGAGGGCGACGGTGTTGTTGATCTGCATGTGAGTTCCTTGCTGTGGTGGAGTTTCGACGTCGGCTGCAGGGGTTTCGAGGCTCGGCGCTGGCGCGCCTCGCACCTCAACCAGCGGTCAGATTCGTTCGATGATGGTGGCGTTGGCCATGCCCTGGGCCTCGCACATGGTCTGGATGCCGTAGCGGCCGCCGGTGGCCTCGAGGTGATTGAGGAGCGTGGCGAGCAGGCGGGTGCCCGAGGAACCGAGCGCGTGGCCGAGCGCGATCGCGCCGCCGCGGGGGTTGAGCTTTGCGGGGTCCGCGCCGAGGTCGTGGGCCCAGGCGAGCGGGACCGGGGCGAAGGCCTCGTTGACCTCGTAGGCGTCGATGTCGTCGATGCCCAGACCGGCCTTGGCGAGGGCCTTCTGGGTCGCGGGGATCGGGGCGGTGAGCATCATCAACGGGTCGGCGCCGAGGACGGCGTACGACACGAACCGCGCCCGCGGGGTCAGACCGAGCTTGCTCGCCATCTCCTCGCTCATGATCAGGGCGGCCGAGGCACCGTCGGTGAAGGGCGAGGAGTTGCCGGGGTGGATCGCCCACTCGACGTCGGGGAAGCGCGCGGCGTACTCATCGGTCCGGAACGCCGGCTTGAGGCCACCGAGGCCCTCGGCCGTCGTGCTCGCGCGGACGGTCTCGTCGATCCTGTGCTCGACGGCATTGCCCTCGGCGTCGGTCACGGTGATCGGCACGATCTCCTTGTCGAAGAACCCCGACGCGATCGCCTCAGCAGCGCGACGGTGCGAGGTGGCGGAGTACTCGTCCAGCGTCGCGCGGTCGAACTTCCACTGGGTCGCGACCAGCTCGGCCGAAACGCCCTGGTTGACCAGGCCCTCGGGGTAGCGCGCCGTCAGCTCGGGGCCGAAGGTGTCCTTGCCCTGGGTGGTGCTGCCCATCGGGACCCGGCTCATCGACTCCACGCCGGCGGCGATCACGATGTCGTAGGCACCCGCGGCCACGCCCTGGGCGGCGAAGTGGACCGCCTGCTGGCTGGAGCCACAGGCCCGGTCGATGGTCGTCGCGGGGACGGACTCGGGGAAGCCCGCACCCAGGACAGCGGTGCGGCCGATGTTGAGCGCCTGCTCACCACCCTGCATGACGCAACCGGTGATCACGTCGTCCACGAGCGCGGGATCGAGGCCGTTGCGCTCGACGATCGACTTCAGGACATGGACCAGCATCGAGGTCGGGTGGGTGCCCGACAGGGCGCCACCCATCTTGCCCTTGCCGGACGCGAGACGGACGACGTCGACGATGACGGGAGTGGGCACGAGGCACCTCCATGGCTTAGGGTTTCGTTAACCAGTCAGTCCTGACTGGTTAGTGCACTGTAGCCTGTCGCCGCTGCGATGTCATCCGTGACGTGACCGACGAGAAGGACGAGGACCCGATGCCCGGTACGTCGTCCCCCGAGCGCCCCGCCACCGAGCGGGCCCCCGCGAAGCGCGCCCTGCAGAGCCGCACCGTCGACGTCCAGCGACAGATCCTCGACGCAGCCGTCGAGGTCCTCGTCGAGGACGGCTACGGCGGAGCGACCACCCTGCGCATCCAGGAGAAGGCAGGAATCTCCCGCGGCCGCCTGCTGCACCACTTCCCCTCCCGGGCCGCGCTGCTCATCGCGGCCACGCACCACCTCGCGAACGCCCGCGTGTCCGAGCTGGACGAGGACCAGCGCTGGCCCACGGACCCCGGAAAGCGCATCGATGCCGCCGTCGAGGCGATCGCCCTGACGTTCAGGCAGGGCTACTTCTGGGCGGCCACCGAGCTGTGGATCGCGTCCCGCCACGACGACGAGCTCCGCGCTGCACTGCTCCCCGGCGAGCGCGACCTGGCCCGCGGCATCCGGCTCGGCCTGGACGCCTTCTTCGGCCCCGACCACACCGCACACCCGGACTACGACGACTTCCGCGAGATCCTGTTCACCAGCCTTCGCGGCATGGCCCTCACCACGGCATTCGACCCACGCGAAGAGCCGACGCGCAGGCACATCAACCGGTTGAAGAAGCTGGGGCGTTCGGTCCTGCTGGACTGAGCAGGGTCACCAGCGTCTCGACGACGGCGTTCCGGTCGGCGCTCGCCGCCGGAGACATGGTCGAGGTGCTGTTGAGCGCACCCACGACGAGGTCGCGCAGGATGCGCAGGTCCACGTCGTCGCGCACGACGCCGTCCTTCTGCCCGCGGGCCAGCACGTCGAGCCAGACCTTTCCGAACCGGCGCTCGTGCCGCACGTGTTCAGCACGCAGCGAGGACGGGATCGTCTCGACCATCCGGACCACCGACGAGGCTCGGTCGTCGCTGGCGTGCAGGGCCTCCAGGTGACCCCGGATCGCAGCACGCAATCGATCGACGGACGAGGCATCAGCAGGAACGGACCCGACCGCAGCGACCAGCGCGGCCCGCGCCGAGTCCACGCCGTCCTGGAGGACGGCCGCGACCAGGTCGTCCTTCGTCGCGAAGTGGAAGGCGAGGCTGCCGACCTTCAGCTCGGCGGCATCGGCGATGCGCCGGAGGCTCGCGCCGCCGTACCCATGGAGCGCGAACTCGTGCGCCGCCGCCGCCAGGATCCGCTGGCGGGTGCGCGCGGCCTTGCCCTCGGCGGCCATGTCAGAACCAGTCACGCCGAGAGACTAGCAAATCTGACGTTCGTCCGATTATGCTGAATCGTACAGTCGTCCGATTCCGAGGAGAACCCCATGAGCGTCGCCCGCACCCAGGACCGCATGTCGCACGACGTGTGGCTGCCCGAGGAGACCCGGCAGGTGCGCGCACAGGTCCGCGACGCCGTCGCCAAGCACCTGGCTCCGGTCGCCCGCGAGATCGGCGAGCGCGAGGAGTCCCGGGACAGCTTCGCGTGGCCCGCGTTCCGCGGACTGGCGTCCGAGGGCGTCTTCGCACTGCCCTTCGCGAAGCCGTACGGCGCCGGCCTGGAGTTCCCGATGCTGGCGACCTGCACCGCCGCCGAGGAGATCGCCTACGAGTCCTCCTCCATTGCTGGCGTGTACGACGGCCAGTGCATCCTCGTCCCCCAGACCCTCACCTTCGCGACACCCGAGGTGCAGGCCCAGCTGATCCCGGACCTGGTGTCCGGCGAGACCGCGTTCGCCTTCGCAACCACCGAACCGGCCACGAGCTCTGACCTGACGGCCGAACGCCTCGGCACCGTGGCGATCGAGGCCGACGGCGGCTGGATCGTGAACGGCCGCAAGCGCTGGATCACCAACAGCGTCGTCGCCGGCTGGGCCTCGATCCTGGTCCGCGACGGCCACGACGGGAACCGCGCCACGATGCTGCTGGTCGACCTCAGTGCACCGGGCGTCCGGATCGGCGAGCCCGACCTGAAGATGGGCCACCGTGGCCAGATCACCGCCGACATCGTGCTCGAGGACGTCTTCGTGCCCCGGACCCACGTCCTCGGCGAGCCGGGCCGCGGCATGGGCGTCGCACTCTCCGCGCTGGTCCGGGGCCGCATCGGCATCGGCGCGGCCGGCGTCGGCGTGGCTCAGGCCGCCCTGGACCTCGCGGTCCACCGGCTCCAGACCCGCGAGGTCTTCGGCAGGCCGCTCGGCGCGATGCAGCACTGGCAGTTCACCCTCGCCCAGCGCGCCACCGAGCTCGAGTGCGCCCGCAGCCTCTACCAGAAGGCCGCGTACCTCCTCGACACCGGCGACGCCAGCGCGGAGCCGGAAGCCGCCATGGCGAAGGCCTACGGCACCCGCCTCGCGGTCGACATGGTCCGCGATGCCATCCAGATCCACGGCGCCCTCGGCTTCGCCCGCAAGGTCTCGGAGTCCGGCGAGTCCGTTCGCCTGGAGGAGATGTACCGGGACTCCAAGATCCTCGAGATCTTCGAGGGTGCCAACGAGCTGCAGCAGTGGATCGTCGCCCGACGCCTGATCGGGCGCGACATCACCGGCTGACGGGCACCACCTGGTCGTTGCGCCCCAGCGCGTCGACCTCAGCCTCGAGCGTGGGCACGGTCTGTGCAGCGAACCGTCGCATCCACGGCCATGCCAGCGGCGAGTTCAGCAAGCCCTGCGCCCAGTTGGCGACACCGACCGCGCGAGGGACGTAGACCCGCGACTTCCGGCGCACGAGGGCGTCCACGATCGCACTGGCGGCCTCGTCGACGCTGGTCGTGACGTTGCCGGGGTACGGCAGGCGCCGACGCATCCCGCGGAACGACGGCAGGTCGGCCTCCGCTCCGCGCACCAGGTCGGTGTCGATCCAGGACGGGTGCACGAGCCCCACGGTCACGCCCAGGTGCGCCACTTCCTGGCGGTACGCCAGGGCCAGCATCTCCACCCCGGCCTTGCTGGCGCCGTACGACGCCATGGCGGCCAGCGGCATGAAGGACAGTGCCGACGCGACGACCAGGGCGTGCCCGCGGCTCTCCGCGAGATGGGGCGTCGCGTACTTCAACGTCCGGAAGACACCGTTGACGTTGACGTCGATGACCCGCTCGAACGACGCCTCCTCGATGTTGCGGACGGTTCCGTACGCCGCGACTCCCGCGTTGGCGACCAGGAAGTCGATGGCACCCAGGTCGTCAGCACAACCGTCGATGGCCGCCCGGAGCTCTTCCCCGACTCGGACGTCGGCGACGTGCCAGACGGCACTCCCGCCGAGGTCGTGCGCCAACGCCTCCAGCCGGTCCGGCTCGAGCCCGACGAGGCCCACCCGGGCGCCTCGCTCGACGGCCAGCCGGGCGACCATCTCCCCGATGCCGCGTGCGGCTCCCGTGACGACGACTGTCCTGCCCTGAAGGTCCTGGTTCATCGGACGAATATAACCTTGTTATCGACTGTCGTCCATCCCCATCTCCCGGAGCACCCGCTCAGGCGCCACCGAGGTGCGTGACCAGCTCGACCTGGAGCTCACCGACCAGGAAGCCCAGCACCGCCCCGACGCTGATCATCAGCCACTCGTCGTCCTTGAAGATCGGACGCATGATGCCCTCGAACTGCTCGGTCGTCAGCTGCGCCATCTTCTCGGCCAGCACGTTCTCGACGTCGAGCACCCTGGCCGCGTAGTCCTCGACCTCGGGCATCTCGGGCAACAGGGTCAGCACCCGTCGTACGACGGTGGTCTTCATCTGTTCGTAGCGCACGGTGCCGATCCCGACGGCCACCAGCGACCGGGCCGGACCGAGGGAGCGAGCCACCACGTCGTCGACCTCGCGCTGGACCATCACGAAGAGCCGGTCGGCGCCGGGCCCGGTCAACACGGCCTCCAGCAGGGCCGCCGGCTGGAACAGGTCCGCGGCCATGATCCGCGCGTAGTCCCGGGTGATCTGGTCACGACTGGCGTGCAGCACGCCGTGCATCCGCTTGCCGAGGATCCGCCGCGGTTCGCTCGGCCGGAACAGCAGGGTGAGGGCGATCCAGTCGCTGAGGAACCCGGTGACCAGACCGAAGGCCGGCATGATCCAGAGGTTGTGCCAGTAGGCCCACGCGACGGTCTGGACCAGGCCGATGGCGAACCCGAAGACCAGCCCGGTCCGTCGCAGGAACAGCATCGAGCTGCCGGCCGTCTGCCGCATCATGTCGTTGAGGCGGTGCTTGTGCTGCACGAGCGTGGTGACGGTGAGGTAGTGCAGGTCGATGAACTGGTCGACGTCGGCGCGGATCTCGGCGACCAGGCGGTCCACGATCCCCGGTGCCTGCTGCTGGACACGGGCGCGAACGAGGCGGCGGACCGGATCAGGCAGGGCGTCCCAGCCGCCGGGCGTGATCTGGTCGACGACCTCCCGCGCCACCTCGTCGACCGCACGCGCCAACGGGACCCGGAGCTCGTGCACGGCGTCGGCGCCGTCGAAACGCGCGAGCAGGTCCTCGGCACGCAGGAGGTTCTCGGTCAGCAGCCGGATCGTGACGGCGGCGACCTTGCCTGCCCGTCGCGGCACCAGCCCCTGCCAACCGAACGGCCCGATGCCGACGAACTTCATCGGTCGGTAGAGCATCTCGATCGCCACGATCTTGGTGACGTAGCCGATCAGCGCCGCGATCAGCGGCATCGAGGCGTAGATGTACCAGTACTCACTGATGTCCGCGCGGATCTCCGGCCAGGTCTGCACCGCCGCGACCAGGTGGGTCCTCACACCGACCGCTCCACGACCCGCTCCATCGTCTGCTGGGCCGCCCACAGCTCCCGGCCGAGGTCGGACAGCTCGAGTCCGCCTCTGCGGATCCGCGGCCCCAGCGGCCCGCGGCCGGCACCGCGGATGGCGTCCAGCACGTCGGGCTCGGCAAGGAGCACCTCGTACTCAGGACCGCGGTCCTCGCGCTCCGCCGTGGCCACCACCAGCCCGGTGGCGAGCAGCCGCGTGACGTAGTGCGGCGTACGACGAACCAGGGCGATGCCCGCCTGGCGACCGATCAGTGAGGCGTTCCGCAGCCCGAGGTGTTCCTCACCGTCGCGGCGCGCTTCGACGTGGACCAGCGGACTCCACGCGCGCCCCGCCAGGGCCGCGATGATCCGGGCCTCGTCGGGCACCAGCCCGCGGACCAGTGCGTCGAGCAGGAGGTCCTCGGCCTCAGCGCTCGACTGGGTCAGCGCCTGTTCGAGCAGTACGGCGAACCGCCGGGCCGACGTTCGCGCCGGCACCTGTCGCCCGAGCTCGGCCACGACCGGGCGCACCGGCGCGCCCAGGATCCGGCGACTCCCCTGACCTGCGATGTGCGCCGTGGCGCGGAGCAGGGCCGCCGAGGCATCGACCAGCGGGCGCAGGTCATCGGCGGCGGCCATCGCTCACCCCTCTACTGCCTTCTCCAGCGCCTCGAGCGCACCGTCGAGGTGGATGAGCATGCGCTGCAGGTGGGGCAGGGCACGGCGGTCTCCCACGATCCCGAAGGTCATGGTGTTGTCGTAGCGGGTGAGGGTGATGTTCATGGCCTGCGCCTCGGAGATCATCGACACCGGATAGATGTCGGTCATCTGTGCGCCGTTGTAGTAGAGCGGCTGATTGGGCGCCGGGACGTTCGAGATGATCAGGTTGAACGGGTGCCGCGGCAGCGCCGTGATGCCGGTCAGGGACGACACGATCGCGCCGCCCATGATCAGCTTGCTGACGGCCAGGATCTCGGCCGCGGACATCTTCGCGAAGCGCTCCTTGGCAGCGCGCGTCTGCGTCAGGATCGACTCGACGCGCGCGACCGGGTCGTCGTGGTTGGTCCCGAGGTCGCAGAGCATCGCACCGAAGGCGTTGCCCTCGCCCTCGGGGATGCCGTCACCCTCACGGCGGACCGACACCGGCACCATCGCGATGAGCGACCGGTCCGGCAGGCCGCCCAACTCGTCGAGGTAGGCGCGCAGCGCGGCGCCGGCCATGGCCAGACCGACGTCGTTGACCGTTCCACCGACCGCGTTGGCCACGGCCTTGAGCCGGGCCAGGGGCCACTGGTCACCCGCGAACCGACGGGCACCGCCGACCTTGACGTTGAGCGGGGACGGCGGCGCCTCGAACGGCACCGTCGCACTCTCGTCGCGCCCCATGTCGATCAACGACTTCACTGCGGTCGCTCCTCGAAGCACGGGCGCCAGACTGATGCCGCCGCTCGCGACGACCGCCTTGCGAGGACGCTTCGGACCGGCCATCCAGGGCGGTGTGCAGTTGCGGTCGTCAGGATCCGGGCTCATGCTGCCCAGGACGTGCTTGGCCAGCGACATGCCGTCGGCGATCGCGTGGTGGGTCTTGAAGGCCGTGGCGAACCGGCCGCCCTCGAGGCCCTCGAAGACGTGGAACTCCCACAACGGCCGGCGGCGGTCGAGCAGCACCCCGTGCTGGACCGACACGGCTTCGAGGAGCTCGCGGACCCGGCCCTGCCCGGGGAGGGCGGAGTGCCGGACGTGATGGTCGAGCTCGACAGGCTCGTCGTCGACCCATCGCAGTGTCGAGGGCGACAGCAGCCTCCGGGCAGGCCGGCGCCGGAACGCGCGCTTCAGGTCGTCACTCGCGAGGAGCTGCTGGAAGTAGCTGGTCACCCACTCCTGCGGGTCGGCATCCTGCGGCGGACGGAACAGCTGCAGCGTGATGACCTGCGCCGGGCGGCCAGCGGCCTCGCCCAACAGGAACATCGCATCACCGATGGCGATGTTGTTCATGACGTGACCTCCGCTTGCCCCATGGCGGCGAGAGCTGGCGCCTCGCTCCCGACTGAGCATAACTTCACTTATGGTCGATGGCAACGTGCTTCCCGCCACCTCTGCCGAACACTGTTTTTGAATAGAGACTAGATTTTTTTCCGAACGGCCCGTACGGTCCTCGTACACTCTGTACGAATTTGTGAGGAACAGAACCAGATGACCGAAACCCAGATCCCTCGCAGCGCTGACGTGGTCGTGGTTGGCTCCGGCCACAACGGCCTCGTCGCCGCCGCCTACCTCGCCAAGGCCGGCCTCGACGTACTCGTCGTCGAAGCCTCACCCACCGCCGGCGGCATGACGTCGACGAACCCCTTCCCGGAGGCACCGGAGTACATGATGAACGAGGCGTCGATCCAGGCCTCGCTGTTCCGCACGACCACGATCGACCGCGACCTCGAGCTGTCCTCGCGCTACGGCCTGCGTCAGACGGTCATCGACCCGGCCCACTTCCAGCTCGCTGCTGACGGCTCCTCCCTGGGCCTGTGGCGCGACCCGCGCAGGACCGCGGCCGAGCTCGAGTACTTCTCCAGGAAGGATGCCCGGGCGCTCCTCGAGCTCTACGAAGTCATCGACGCGGCCGTCGAGCTGGGCCTGCCGATGATGCAGACCAGCCCCACCAAGCCCGAGATCACCAAGGTCCTCAAGTCCGCCAAGGGACTGGTGAAGAACCGCAAGCAGATGGCGGCCCTGGGTCGCTGGATGACCTCCTCACAGGCCGAGGCCATCGAGGAGTCCTTCGAGCACGACATGATCCGTGCTCCCCTGCTCACCTCGCTGCCGTTCATGCCCTTCGACGCGGACCTGTCCGGCTGGTCGTTGATCTACCTCGGCGTGCTGAGCAAGTACGGCGTCGCGATGTTCCACGGCGGCACCGGCTCGCTGCCCAAGGCCCTGATCAAGGTGATCCGCGACAACGGTGGCGACGTGATCACGTCCTCGCCCGTCGAGGAGATCCTGGTGACCAACAACCGTGCCGTCGGGGTCCGCATCGCCGGCGGCGTCGAGATCAAGGCCAAGCGCGCCGTCCTGACCGCATGCAGCCCCAAGACGACGCTCACCAGGCTGCTGCCCCGTGGCGTCCTCGCCCCGAAGGTCCAGAACGCCGCGGACCACATCCCCACCAAGAAGCGCGGCATCTCCGACCTGAAGGTCAACGTCGCCCTCTCGGGCCGGATCGACATGAGCAAGCACGAGAAGTGGCGTGGCGACGGCATCGACCTGCGCATCGCCTGCAACTGCTACCACACCTACGAGCAGGCGCTCGCGGCTGCGCGCTCGTGCGTCCGGGGCCAGGTCCCCGACGCGATCCCCGGCCTGGCCCAGGTCACCAACGCCTTCGATCCCTCCATGTCACCCGAGGGCAAGGACCTGTTCTGGTTCTGGTCCGGCCTGGCACCGTCGATACCCGAGGACGGGTGGGACGTCGCCCGCAAGCAGATCACCGACTCGGTCATCAAGGACGCCGACGAGTACTACAAGGGCGTCGACGAGATGCAGGTCGCCGTACGCCCCCTCGTCATGCCCGACATCGAGGAGCGGTTCTGGG
This sequence comes from Nocardioides sp. Root682, assembly GCF_001427795.1. Taxonomy (GTDB): domain Bacteria; phylum Actinomycetota; class Actinomycetes; order Propionibacteriales; family Nocardioidaceae; genus Nocardioides. Next base: position 725,208 of record NZ_LMHJ01000001.1, read on the forward strand.
CCATCGACGGCTCGGTCTACCACGTCGACCCCACCCTGAGCCGGTTCGGCCCGAACAAGCCGGTCGCCGGCCTCGCCGGCTACAAGACCCCCGTCGAGGGCCTCTTCCTCACCGGCTCCGGCACCCACCCCGTCGCCGGCATCAGCGGCATGCCCGGCCAGAACGCCGCGCGCACCATGCTCAAGCAGTTCGGCATGGAGGACAAGGGCGGCCGGATCGGCCAGCTCAAGGCCAAGCTCACCCAGGACCGTCGTACCAGCAAGGGCGACGACTACACGTCCGGCCAGAACGATCCCTTCCCGGGCCGCTGAGGACGCCAAACTCGGCAGAAATTTATCTGGCCTTAGAATCGAACAGTGTGTACGATCAGAGAACACACTGTTCGATTCTGCCTTCGTCGGCCACGATCTTGAAGGACGCACACGATGCTCTTCGGCACCGACAACATCACCGATCCGGTCCCCGTACCGCCGGGCTTCGAGCCCGGGTACTCCCCCATCGACGGCTACGGGAACCTGCTCCCCCACCCGTCTCCGATCATCGCCAGCGACTTCGACGCCTGGTTCTTCCTGTTCTGGGCGGGCCTGCTGGTCGTCGGCCTGGCCGTCCCGTGGGCCACGGTCCGGCTGTTCAAGCACAAGGACCCGCTCCCCTGGCTGATGCTGCTGGCCGGCTTCGGCACCTCGCTCGGCGAGCCGATGCTGGACCTGGTCGGCCACCTGCGCTGGTCGGAGAACATCCACGGGCCGGCCTTCATCAACTTCGGCATCCCGGTGCCGCTGCTGATCCCACCCTGCTACGCGCTGTTCATGGGCCTGGAGTCCTACTGGATCTGGTCGGTCATCCAGAAGGGCATCAACAAGCGTGCCTTCTTCCTCATGTTCGCGGCCGTCGGCATCAGTGACGCGATCATGGAGCACCCGGGCGTGATCATGGGTGTCTACGAGTACTACGGGCAGCAGCCGTTCGAGTTCTACAAGTTCCCGTTCTACTGGTCCTTCATCAACGGCGCCGCCATCTGCTCGATCGCCGTCGTGCTGCACTACGTGTGGCCGCGGGTCCAGGGCAAGGGACTCAAGATGTTCTGGGTCGTCCCGATCGGCATCATCGCCACCACGGCCGCCGAATTCGGCACGGGGTTCCCGGTGTTCCTCGCCATCAACGCCGACATCCCGGTCTGGCTGCAGTGGGTCATCGGGTCCGGCTCGCTCTTCCTCGCTGTGTTCTGGATCAGCAAGCTGGGCGACCTGGTCTGCACCGAGTCGAGCCTGAACTGGACCTTCTGGGGCCTGTTCAGGTCGCGGTTCATGACGCCGGCCGCACGGCACCGCTACATCGAGAGCATCGGCTGGAACTCCGACGTCGAGCCGCCCTCCTCGGAGTGGCCGCCGGTCCGGTGGGTCGAACGCGCCGCCACGGCGGCGCCGGACAGCACACCGCCCGAGAAGGTCAGTGTCTGACCAGCACGCCCCGTCCCTCGGCCCGTCGCACCAGCGGCGGGCCGGGGGCCGTTCGTCATTCGGCGTAGAGGGCACTCCACATGAGGTTCGCGACGGCGTCGAGCTGTCGCTCGCTCTCCTCGGGACTCGCGTCGGCAACCAGGTGGTACAGCCCGCGCTCGAGCATCCACACCAGCCACTGCCCCGTGCGCTCCACGTCGAAGTCCCCTCGGCCGAGCGCCTGCAGGTGCTCGGTCAGTCCGGCCGTCGCTCGCGCCACGAGCGCCGAGTGCAGCTCACGGATACCGGGGTCGTACGACGCCGCGTCGGTGATCGAACGGAGGATCTGGCGGTGCTCGCGATAGGTCGCGAACAACGGCCGCAGCGCGTCACGGACGGCGTCCGGGCTGTCGGGAACCCCCAGCTCGAACCACGGCGTCCCGGCCTCGGTCAGGTCGATCGTGACGTCCTCGGCCATCGCCGCCAGCAGCGCTGCCTTGTCGGAGAAGTACGAGTAGAAGGTCGAGCGCGACACACCGACTGTCGTGATCAGGCGCTCGACGCTGAGGTCGGAGTACAGCTCCCCCGCCTCGAGCAGCGGTGCGACCACGCCGATGAAGTGACGAGCCAGGACCAGCCGCCGCTTCTCCCGGGACGGCTGCAGCGGGTTCATCTTCTCCGTCGCGCGCGCCATGCCGGAACCCTACCGACCCGCGGCCGCGAATCGAACACCGTGTACGACGTGCGGGCAGGTGCATCGTGGTGACCACGGTGCACGAGCGCGTCGGGACCGCGCCCGCAGCCTCCACCACGCAGCGTCCCGGCGGCACGGCCACCCGGATCCTCGACGCAGCGGCCAGGCTTCTCGCCGAGAAGGGGTACGGCGGCCTGCGGATCTCCGACGTCGCGAAGGCCGCGGACGTCCGCCCCGCTGCCATCTACTACTACTTCGCCTCCCGCGAGGTCCTGGTCGAGGAGGTGCTCTGGTTCGGCATGGCCCGGCTGCGACGCCACGTCGAGGAGACCCTGCTCGCCGCCGGTGACGAGGTCACCGCGATCGACCGCCTCCTGCTGGCCGTGGAGATGCACCTGCGCTACGAACTGGAGATCTCCGACTACACGCAGGCCTCGATCCGCAACGCCGGCCAGGTGACACCCGAGATCCGCGAGCGGCAGCGCCAGGAGTTCCGCGCCTACCGCCAATTGTGGCTGGACCTCGTCGACGCCGCGGCCGACGAGGGTGGCCTGGCTCCCGACGCCGACCGCCGGCTCGGCGTGATGCTGACGATCGGGGCCCTCAACGGGACGGTGGAGTGGTGGCGACCGCACCGCGGCGACCTCCAGACGGTCATCGACCACGCCTGCCTGCTGGTGCGGCACGGCCTGTTCGCTGCAGCCGACACCACACCGGCTCCCGCTGCGCACGCCGTACCCGCGAGTCCCCCGGCTCCCCCAACTCGCCCGGCTCCCCCGATCTCCTCCGAGACCCGTGACCGGATCCTGGCGGCGACAGCCGCCACCCTGCGCGCCCGGGGCTACTCGAAGTGCCACCTGTCGGAGGTCGCCGAACGCGCCTCCGTGCAGGCGCCGGCGATCTACCACTACTTCACGTCACGCGACTCCTTGATCACCGAGGTGCTCTCGCTCGGCCAGCGCGCGGTCGGCAACCACATGCGCGCCGCGGTCGAGGCGCTCCCAGCTGACGCGGATCCCCGGCACCACGTCGCCGCCCTCACCGAGGCCTACCTCCGGGTGGAGCTCGAGCTCAGCGACTTCGCCACCGCCGTCACCCGCAACGTCGGCCAGGTGCCGGCCCCCGTCCGCGCGGCCCTCCTGGCCGAGGGCGACCGCTTGCACGCCCTGTGGCACGCGCCTCTCGAGGACGCCGCCGCCCTGGGACTCCTCCGCCCGGGCCTCGATCCGGCCATCACCCGGATGCTCGTCCTGGGCGCACTCAACTGGGTCCCGGAGTGGTGGCACCCGGGCGTTCCCGTCGACCGGCTCGTCAAGGCAGCCCACCGCCTGCTCGGAAACGGGCTGTTCCCGTCACCCCTGACCACCGCACCACCCCAAGGAGACTGACATGGCCCAGCTGGCCCGGCTCGACATCGAGCAGACCGCCCCTGCCACGCGACCAGCGAGCAAGCCCGTGCTCGTCTGGGCGGGCATCGGCGTCGTCTGGGCGATCGTCGCCGTCGTGACCCTCTACGGCTGGGTCACGGGCGACGACTTCGGACCTCCCGAGGTCCGCGGCCCAGACCAGATGGAGGCCGGCAAGCTCATCGGGCTGAGGATCGTCGAGGCGATCAGCACCGGGGTGCTGGCGATCGCGGTCTACTTCCTGGCGTGGAAGCCGTGGCGGCGCAGCAGGCAGATCACCTTCGACGCCCTGCTCCTGCTCGGTGGCGTCAGCGCGTTCGTGATGGACTGCTGGCTGAACACACAGTCCTTCCTGTTCGCCTTCAACTCCCACTCGGTGAACCTCGGCGCCTGGTCTTCCTCGCTGCCCTTCCACGACGACTCCGTGCCCAGCCACTATGCGGAGGCGCTGCTGTGGGGCCTGCCGATGTACATCTACTTCTGCGCAGCCCTCGGCTTCGTGAACACGTTGGCTGCTCGCCGGCTCCGGGCCCGGTGGCCCGGACTGTCGACCCAGGGCATCCTGGCGATCCTGTTCGTCGGCGACCTGGCCTTCGACTTCGTGGTCGAGAACGTCATCATCCGCACCACCGAGGCCTATTCCTTCGTCCAGACCAGCGGTCCGCTGACGATCTGGGACGGTGAGCAGCACCAGTTCCCGCTCTACGAGACCTTCCTCGTCGCCTGTGTGGCGATGTGTTTCACCTACGCGCGCTGGTCGGCGGACTGGGACGCTGACGGGCTGTCGGTCATCGAGCGCGGCGTGCTGTCCGTGCCGGCGCCGTACCGTCTGATGGTGCGCATGCTCGCCGCGATCGGGTTCTGCGCCGTGGTCCTGATGATGTGCTACCACCTGCCGTTCAACTGGATCAGCCTGACGGGCGACTCGTTCGCCGACCTGCCCAGCTATCTCGCACCCGCTGGGCTGACCCTCCCGTAGGCGCCCGTCCGTCGTCCCTAGACTTCGGGCATGGCAGGCAAGGGCGGCGGACGCGCAGATCGGACGACGACGGCGAAGTCCGAGGCCACCCGCGCCCGCGTGCTCGACGCCGCGGCACGGGTCCTCGCCCGCGAGGGCTACTCCGGCACCAAGCTGACCGACGTCGCACGCGAGGCCGACGTCCAGGCCCCGGCCATCTACTACTACTTCGCCAGCCGCGAGGACCTCATCGAGGAGGTCGCCGCAACCGGGGCCACCACGTTGCTGGACCGGGTGAACGCGGCGATAGCTGAGCTCCCGGCCGACGCCGGTCCGCTGGACCGCATCGACGCCATCACCGAGGCCCATCTCCGGTTCACGATGACGGCGCCCGACTACGCCCGCGCCGTGCTCCGCAACGGAGACCAGTTCCCCGACGACATCCCGCTGCGCCACGTTGCGGTCATGCAGCGCTATCACAAGGTGTGGACCACCCAGCTGCGCGAGGCCCAGAAGGCCGGCCTGCTGGACACCAGCGTCGACCTGACCATCGCGCGACACCTGACGATCGGTGCGTTGAACAGCACGATGGACTGGTGGACCCCGGGGCGCTCCTCCATCACGAAGGTCATCGCCCAGACCCGGTTCCTGCTCCGCCAGGGCCTCGGCGGCTGATCACTCCGTCGCTGCGGGGGTCTCCGGTGCTGCGGGCGTCTCGTTCGCGGGTGACGGGGTGGAGCTCGCCGGCGGCGCGGTCGGGTCGTCGGGCAGGTACGCGTCGTCGTACTCGACGTCGGCGCCCTCCAGCTCCTCGGCGAGGAAGTCGCGCCACACCTTCAGGCTGGCCTCGGCCGAGAGGCGCTGGACGATCTCGTCCTTCACGTCCTTGAAGCTGACCGGCCGGGCCTTGACCACCTCGGTGACCTGGCCGACGTTCCAGCCATAGCTGGTCTTCACGGGGCCGAAGATCTCGCCCCTGGCCGCTGAGAAGGCCAACTTGCCGTAGCCCTCTTCCAGCTGGTCGGCGGTGACGAGGCCAAGTCGGCCACCGTCGTCCTTGGTGCTGCCGTCCAGCGACCAGGTCGCCGCGAGCGGGCTGAGCTTGCCGCTCTTGCGGGCCAGGCGGGCGACGCGGTCCGCGTCGGCGCGGGTCTCGACGACGACGTTGACGAGCTGGCGACCTTCGGGGGTGACCATGTCGCCCTCGTTGTCGTCGTACTTCTTCTGCGCCTGGGCCTCGGTCGCGTTGGGGACGTCAGCTGTGACCTCGTCGACGAGGCGGGACGTGGCGAGCTGCGCCCGGATCTCGTCGAGCACGTCGCGTTCGGAGATCCCGCTGGTCGAGAGGAACTCGACGAATGCGTCGCGACCGCCCGTGAGCTGCTGGTCGATGAGCTTGTCGAGCTCGGTCTGCGCTTCCTTGTCGGAGATCACGATGTCCCGCTTCGCAGCGGCGTCCGCGAGCACCAGGCTCACGACCATCGACTTCGCGGAGTCGCGGTTGAAGTCGCCCTCCTTCGAGGCGTCGTCGGGACGCTTCACGCCGTACAACGCCTCGAGGACCTCGAGCCGGTCATCGAGCTGCGTCGTGGTGACCACGCGGTCGCCGTACCGGAACGCGGCGCCCTCGGGCAGGTCATCGGCCTGCGCCACTCCGAAGGCGATCCCGCCCCCAGCCAGGGCAATCGCCAGGACAGCCGTGACCAGTCGGCCACGAGTCGTGCCGAGCACCTGCTTGAGCCTGTCGATCACGACGACACCTCCACCAATTCCATTTCGGGTACGTCGACCTGTTCCGCATCCTCGCGGTTCTCGCGCAGGACCACCCGGTCGACCAGCAACGCGGCCACGAAGGAGCACACCACGCCACCGGCGAGCAGCAGCCCGAAGTCGCGGAGCACCGCCAGCTCCGACAGCGCGAGCACCAGGTAGCCGGTGGTGCCGGCGAGAGCGGCCGTTCCGACGGCGCGGAGATCGGCCCCCCGTCGCAACATCACGGAGAACTCGCAACCGGTCGCGGTCACGAGGGATCCGAGCGCGATGGTGAGCGGGTTCAGGGAGCCGGTGGTCGCGACGGCGAGGAGTGCGACCCAGCCGGTCGACACGACCACGGTCAGCACGGCCCGCATCGCGTCATCGCGGGAGCGGAGTCCGATCCAGATCGCGGCGCCGGCCAGCCCGATGCCGGCGAGGTTGATCCACAGCCGTCCGTCACCGACGAGCTCCAGGCCACGGGCCGCGGAGACGGGGAGGCCGACGGTGTCGACCTCGACCCCGTCGGGCGGGGTGCCGACCGCCTCGTCGAGGTCGTCGAGCAGGTCGCTGAGTCCGGCGACGTCGTCGAACTCGACGGCGAGGACCACGACTCCTTCAGCGCGGTCGGACCGGAGCACTGCCGAGGAGAGGTAGCGCGGCATGACGGCGACGGCGGCCTTGATCTGGTCTGCGGTCGGCTCGGTGCCGAGGAAGCGAAGCAGGTCAGCGACGCTGAGGACCGGGTGCACGCGGTCGCCGAGCTCGGTCACGATCCGGGTCTGGGCCTGCTGGCTCCAGGCCAGGACCTCCGGAGACGTGACGTCATCGGCCTTGATCACCAGGCTCACCTCGCCTGCGGATCCGAGCAGGTCCTCGGCGTACTGCGCGTCATCGAGCTCGGGTAGTCCGGCAGCGAGCTCGTCGGGCTGGGCCTCGACCGCGAGCCCGGACAGGGCGACCCACCCGAGGCCCGCGGTGACGACGAGGACGGCCGTGACGATGCCGCGGCCCAGGCCCTTGCGAGGCCAGGCGAATGCCGGACCGTCAGCGGACGTGCGCTTCGCTGGCGCCGGGTCCGGGACGGGGCCGAAGTGCCAGCGAACCGCGAGGGCTGTGGCGACGGTGAGCAGGATGCCCACGGCCAGGGCGATGCCGAGCTCACGGACGAACGGAAGCGGCGACAGGGCCAGTGATCCGAAGCCCAGCATCGCGGCCAGGGCCGTCACCAGGACGGCCCGGTCGGACCTGCCGCGGGAGAGGTAGAGCGGGAAGTCGCTGCCGATGCCGAGCAGGATCGGCAGGAAGGCGACCACCCCGAGGGACAGTGGCTGGCCGGCCCATCCGAAGCAGGACAGGGTGGCCGCCGTACCGACGAGGGCTGCGGCGGTGGGCCGCAGGCGCGCACGGCGTCGGGTGGTCCAGCCCACCGTCAGGAAGATGAGGCCGACGGCGCCGACGGCCACTGCCCCGAGGACGGGGAGCTCGGCACGGCCCCGGTCGGCGAGGCCGGACGCGACCACCGGTGCTCCAGTGACGGTGGTGCGGCTGAGGTCGAGGTCGACGTCCTTGACGGCCGACCGCACTCCGTCGACCAGTCGAGTGGTGCCTTCGGCGTCGAGCCCGGCTCGCGGACGGACGAGGACGGTCACGCTGGTCGGGGAGGGCACCAGGTAGCGCCACTGCGGACGGGCCTCGAGGTTCTCCTCCTCGAAGAGGACGGTCTGCACGAAGCGCGGGTTCTTCAGCGTGGGCAGCCCGGCCGGCAGGCCCTGCACCATCAGTGCGCCGTACCGCTCGTCGAAGCGGGCGAGCGCGGCCTCGCCGAGCTCCTTGACCTTGTTCTCGGGAATCCCGCGCTCGCGGGCCTTGGCCATGACTTCCTGGCGGTAGCCGTCGCGCCGGCCGGAGATCTGGGCGAGCATGTCCTGGGCCGCACCGGCGGTCTGGTTCAGCACCGTGCCGGGTCCGTAGACCGCGGCGACGTCGGGCAGGTTGGCCAGCTGACCCTCGAGTCCGACCAGCCGCACCAGCGCTTCCGGGTCGTTGAACAGCGCACGCGGTTCGCTGGTCTCGAGGACGACGATGACGGGGTCTCCCCCGAAGTCGTCCGCCTTGGCAGCGAGCGCCTTCTCGACGGGATCGCCCGCGGGCAGGAACGAAGCGGTGCTCGTGTCGATCTCGACCCGCAACAGGCCGAGCACGATCACCGCACCCAGGGCGAGGGCCCCCAGCAACGCCGTCCACTGACGACGCTGCCGGGAACCGGCGCCACTACTGCGTTCCATCACGACCCCATCACCTGATCGCCTGGTCAGCGCTTCTCGACCCGCGGGTAGTCGCCCTTGCCGAACGGCCGGGGCTGGTCGACGTTTCCGGGCAGCGGGTAGGGGTTGTTCCACATCAGGCCGCCGGTCTCGCTCGAGACGACCTTCAGCGGGTTGCCGCGCACCGTTCCGGGTCCTTCGGCTGTGGCCGTCAGGCGGATCGGGATGATGCCGTCCTCAGCACGGACGTCGAACGATCCACCGAAGCTGGCGAACAGGGCCCCCAGGTCGAGGCCGTACGGCGCCAGGTAGCTGAGCATCGGCTGGACATCGGCCAGCGTCCGCTGGGCATCGGGCACCAGGTCCTGCACGGTGGTGCCGAACGGCTTGACCTTGGTGAGTGTCGCCGGCGCCGACGCGAGGACACCGTCGAGGTCGGGCAGCAGCGCGCGCAGGTCGCGCGAGACCGGGCGCAGGTTGGTCAGCGCCCGGGACAGGTACGGCGAGGCGGCGCGGAGGTCAGCAGCGATCGGGGTCAACGGGACACTCAGCTCGCTGAGCTTGCCTGCGGCGGTGTCGACGTTCGCGACGACCGACGGCAGCAACCGCACCGTCTCCTCGATCTTGCCCTGGTTGTCGGCGGTCGCCTGGGTGAGCTCCTGGGCGTCGCTGACCAGACCCACGATCTGGCCCTGTCCGGTGTCGAGGGCATCGAGCAGGAGGCGCGCCTCGACGCTGAGCTCCTGGAGGTCGTCGCTCTGCTTCGCGAGGGCGTCGAGGACGGTGCTGCCCTCGGTCCCGACGTGCCCGAGACCGGTCATCAGTCCGTCGAGGTCCGCGCCGCGCCCGCGGGTGGCCGTGTCGAGCGCCTGGACGGCGCTGCTCAGGTGCACCCGGGTGGGTTCGTCGAGGGTGTCGAGGAGCTCGTCGACGTCGACCGACGGCGTGACCGCGGCACGGTCGAGGACGGTCTCGTCCTCGAGCTCGCCGCCCTCACCGTCGACCACCTCGACGAAGGAGGAGCCGACGAGCGACTTGACGCCGATCCGGACGTTCGCTCCCTCGTGCAGGGGCGCGGCCTGTTCCTCGATGCTGATCGTGACCTTGACGTGGTCGCCGTCCTGCTGGGTCGACTCCACGCGTCCGACGCGGACGCCGGCGATGCGGACCTCACCGAACTCCTTGAGGTTCTTGACGTCCTGTGACTGGAAGGTGATCTCGTAACCGCCGCGGTCGGCGACGATCGGGATCTGCCCACCCGCCTTGACCCACAGGAAGCCGAAGCCGAGGACACAGGCGAGGGCGAACAGGACAACGGTCCGCAGGCGCGGATCGTGCACGACCGCTCCGACGCCGTTCCTGACTGCTGCACTGGGACTCACGACAGACCACCTCCGGTGGGATCGGTGACCTTCACGACGACGTTCGCGCGGCCGAGGCCGCCGTTGACGTCACCGAGGCTGAAGGAGGAGGACGTGTTGTAGACGAAGCCGCCGAGGTCGTCGAGCCACGGCACGAGGCGTTCGGTTGCCTGCGGCAGGTTGGCGAAGACCGGGCTGAGGTCGGCCAACGCCGAGTTCAGGTTGCGGGTCAGCGGCCGGAGGTCGGCGACGACCGGTCGGGCCTCGCGGACGACAGGTCCGGCCTTGGCGACCAGGTCGCGCGCGTTGCTGACCGTGTTCGACAGGCCCTTGATCGTGCCCGGCAGGTCCTCTGCCGAGTCGTGCAGCTTGCGCAGCACCGGGCTCAGCTCGTCGGTGAGCTTCTTCGCATCCGTCATGGCGTTGCGCAGCGTCGTGGTCACGCCGGGCAGCCGGGCCAGCGAGGTGCTGAGCTCGGCGTCGCGGGCGCTGACGACTGCCAGGGTGTCCTGGAGCGCGTTGACCAGCTCGTCGAGCCGCTTGTCGTCCTCACCCGCTGCCGTGGCGATCTGGGACACGGAGGTGACCAGGTGCCGCAGGTTCGCCCGGCGCGTCTGCAGGGCCTCGATGACTCCGGTGAAGTTCTGGGCGGCCTTGTCCGTGGCCTTCAGCCCGGGTGCAAGGTCCGTCGGCGCCGAGGCAAGGGCGACGTCGGCCTGGGTGACCAGGTCGGTCAGCGCGGCCCGCGCCCGGTCGTCGAGCTCGTCGAGCAGCTCGTAGGGCTGCAGCACCCGCTGGGTCTGCGACACCGGGATGACACCGCCCTCGGCCAGCTTTCCCGCCGACGGGTCGCCCGGGTCGAGCATCACGTACATCACGTTGAGCGGGGTCTTGGACCGCAGCACCAGCTTCGCGTTCTGGTAGACCTCGTGCCCCTCGTCCAGGGTGAACGTCAGGCGGGCGTTGCCACCATCGGTCGGCGCAGCGTCGGTGACCCGTCCGACCGTGACGCCAGCAATCCGGACCTCCTGGCGACTGGCCAGCTGGATCGCTGGGGCCTCGTCGAACTCGGCAGCGAACTTGTAGTTGTCGTCCCAGGGCTTGATGACCTGGTACTGCCCGAAGATGTAGCTCATCACGACGACCCCGGCCACCAGCAGCGACACCAGGAGTACGACGTCGCGGCCCAGGCCCGGCGTGTTCCTCATCCGCTCCATGGCGGTCTCGAGCTTCATCACGGTACGAGCCCCAGGTTCTCGAAGACCGACGAGCGCAGCGCGCCGGTGATGCCTGCCTGGTCCAGCGCCAGGGTGACCAGGCTGTCCAGGTCGAACGGAAGGCCGGACAGCGAGCCGAGCCCGACGCCAGCCTGGAAGGCAAGCGTGGATCCCCGCTGGTCCTGGGACATCGACGCACGGTCGACGTTGGTCGCCATGTAGGCCAGCTCCTCGTAGAACTTGTGGTCGGCGAGGTAACCGCCCCCGCCTCCGTCGTACTTGCCCTCGCCCTTCCACGGGCTGAGCACGAAGTCGGACACCGGACCGTTGACCCGGTCCAGCACCGGTCCGTGCAGGTTCTTCAGCACTCCGGTCGCCCGGGTCGCCGTGGGCACCAGGTCCTCGACGGCAGGCCGTGCGTCACGCAGCAGCGGCTTGAGGTCGGCCAACAGCGGCGTCGCGTCCTTCAGCAACGGGTCGAGCTCCTCGATCAGGCTCGCGATCTCGGGGGCCGAGGGCCGCAGCTCGGCCGCGGTGCCCTCGAGCTCGGTGACGGTGTCGCTGAGGCCCGTCAGGCCCAGTCGGGTCTGGTGGATGGTGGCGGGCAGGTCGGCCAGCGTCTCGGAGAGCTCGCCCCGCCGCTCGGCGAGGACACCACTCGCCACGTTGAGGTTGCGCGCGATGTCCTTGAGCTGTCCGTCGCGGCGCGTCAGCACGTCGGCCGTGGTGTTGAGGTCCTTCACCAGGGCGGGCAGGTCAGCGCCGGGGCGGCTGCCGCGGGCCGCTCTCACCACGTCTGCGCCAGGCTCCAGGACGCCGGGCGCCGTCTTGAGCAGCGCATTGAGCTCGTCGTCGCTCTGCTCCAGCGTCGCGGCCGCGGAACCACTCAACCCCTGCAGGGCCTCCCGGGCCGTGGCGGGCAATGCCTCGGCGATCCGGTCCAGCTCCACCGGAGCAGAAGTGCGTGCGAGCGGAATCACGCCGTCGAAACGGCCGTCGGGTCCCCCGGCGTTCAGCTCGACGGCATACCGACCACCGAGCAGCGTGCGCGGCTCGATCCTGGCGATCGGCTTGGAGCCCACCGTCGCGAGCGCGGCCTCCTCGACCTTCATCGTCACGATGCTGGTCCCTTCGTCGGTCCGTTCGATGTCCGTCACGGTGCCCACCGTGAGGCCGGCGATCTTCACCGATGAATCGTTCGCCCGCAGCTTGTAGCTGTCCGCGAACTCGGCAGAGATGGTCTGGCCCCCACTGAAGTACGACGAGATCTCGGCCTTGGCGGCGAGCAGCCCCAGGACCAGGACCAGGAGCACGTAGAACTGCACGCCCAACCGGAAGTTGCGTCCCTTCGCGTACTCGGCCTTCGCAGCCGCGCCCGCTCCGAGCTCGGGTGCTGGATGACGCCTGGACATCAGTTGGCTCCTCCGCTGCAGTCGGTGACCGTGGCGTGGTCGTAGGACGTGCCGGGGCACGGGTAGAACTCGGACCGGTAGAGGGGGTCCGGGATGCCGGCGACGCTGAACAGTCCGACGCCGGTCAGCTGCGCGGCGAAGTAGTGCTGGTTCGGGTCGCCGTCGAGGATCCCCGACAGGAGGTCGTTCTGCGAGAAGAACCGGGCCACGTCGTTCGTGTAGGGCACGAAGCGGTACAGCAGGTGCTCCAGGCTGTCGACCGATGCCTTCAGGGGATCCAGCAACGGCCGGGCGTCCTTCAGGGTCTCGGTCAGCGAGGACAGCGCCGGATCAGCGGCCCTGGCCACACCAGGGACCTTGTCGAGCGTGTCCGGCGAATCGCGGAGGAAGGCCCGCAGGTCCGGGGTGGCGGCACCCAGTGCGCGGGCACCGGGCTCGAGCTCCTCCAAGGCGACCTCGGCGTCACCGAGCGGTGCATAGAGGTCGTCCAGCGCAGTCTCCACCGTAGTGAGTGCGGCGGGGAGCCTGGCGATCGTCTCCTCGAGCGGCTTGCCGTCGTCGACGCCCAGCGCCTGCACGGTGCGGTCCGCGTTCTCGACCAAGCCCTTGATCTCGTCGGTGCGGCCGTTGAACCGGTTGACCAGGCGGTCGGCGCTGATCAGGAGCCCGGTGATGTCGGTGCGGTCGCTGCCCGCAGCCTCCATCACGGTCTCGAGGTCCTCGAGCAGGTGGGGGGACGCAGCGAGCACGGCGTTGAGGTCCTCGCTGTGACCGGTCGTACCCACGGCGAGCTCGCCCACGGCCTGCTGCAGGGAGGCACGGGTCTTCGGGTCGAGTGCCGAGAGGACGTCCTCGAGGGAGGTGGAGCTCCTGGTGGCCTCGAGGGGGATCACCTGCTCGCCGAGCTCCCCTGCTTCCGGCGTGCCCGGGTCGAAGCCGAGGTACTTCTTGCCCAGGGCGGAGGTGTTGCCGACGAAGGCGCTGGCGTCCTGGTAGACCTCGACCTTTCCATCGAGCCGTAGCGTCACTTCGGCCACGCCGTCGACGTACTCGATCTTGCTGACGGTCCCGACGCGAAGGCCGTCCTGCTTGACGTCCTTGCCGGTCTTGAGGATGCCGACGTTCTCGAATTGCGCCTTCACCTCGGTGTAGCGCTTGCCGGGAAGTGCACCACCGGTCTGGACGACGCCGCCGACCCAGCCGACGACGACGAGGGCGAAGAGCATGGCCACGCCGACGACGACCTTGCGGGCGACGTCACGGTGGACGGGGCGGCGGACGGGAAGGTTGCTCACTTGTTTCCTCCCAGGAGCTGACCGAGCAGGTTCTGTTCCTGCAGGGCGGTGAGGCCGAGGGCGCTGGTCGGATCGGTGGCCGAGCTCGCCGCGGCCTTGGGCGGCTGCTTGCCGAGCAGGCCGAGCAGGCTTCCGCCGAGGCCGTCCAGCAGCCCGTCAACGGTCTTGCCGAGGTCCGGAAGGCCGGGCAGCACGTTCGGGGCCTTGTTGCCCTTCGCAGCGGGCGCCGAGCCCTTCGGCAACGCGCCGACCGGGACGAGCGACTGCGCCAGCTGACTGAGCGTCGAGGGCGTCACGTAGACGACACCTCGGAAGTAGTGCGACAAACCGTCGCGCCCGTTGGTGCTCAGCGCCCACTTGCGGACGAAGTCCATGACGTCCTGGAGGTGGTCGTCGAGCAGTGCGCGGCTGAGCGGCTTGAGGGAGGCCGCTGTCGAAGCCAGGTCGGGACCTGTCTGCCGCAGCGTCGCGACCACCGGGGCTGCCGCATCGAGCAGCCGGTCGGCCTCGTCGAGCACCGGCTTGAGCGACGCGAGTGCCGGGTCGGCGGAGTCGGCGAAGTTGCGCAGCTCCTTGACCACGTCCTCGAGGTCGCCGGTCAGCGGCCGCAGGGCTTTGAGGGTGGGGGTTCCAGCCCGGGCTGTCGCGCCGAACCTGCCGAGCGTGCGCTGGGCGGCGAGCAGGGTGCCGGGCAGCTCCCGCAGGGTTGCCTCGAGCGCCACCTGCTGGTTCCCGAGCGCGGACAGCGTGTCGCGGGTCGACTCGACCAGGGAGTCCAGGGTCTTGCCACCGTCTGCGGCCAGCGCGGCCGTGACGGGATCGGTGGCCTGGACCAGGCTGGCGAGCACCTCGTTCTGCTCGGACAGGATGGCGCCGACCTTGCCGGTGTCCTGCATGGCCGGCGCGAGCACCTTCAACGCCTTCGCCAGCTCGGCACCGTTGTCGTCGAGGCCCTCGCCAAGGGTCGTGACGAGCGAGGCAAGTCCTGCGGCGGTCGGGTCCTCGAACGTGTTCAGCACGTCCTGCAAGGTCACGGCCGCCGACGTCCGCTCCTCGGGGATCACCGTGGAGTCGGTGAAGGCCGCCTTGTCGGAACCGGCGTCGAGGTCGATGTAGTTCTCACCGAGCACGTTGACCGGACGCATGGTCAACGTCGCGTCATCATGGAGCGGGAGCACGCCGTCGTTCACGTCGATCGTGAGCCGGGCCTTGTTGCCGACCAGCACGATGTCGGAGACCTGACCGATGCGGACACCGGCAGAGCGGACCTCGGCGCCCTTCTCCAGCTGCCCTGCGTCGGCGATGGTCGTGGTGATCTGGTTGGCGTCGTTGTCCCCGCCGGACAGGACGACACCCACGGCGACAACGGCAACGGCCGTCACACCGACGGCACTGCGGCGGAACAGGTTCGGGGCACTCATCGGACACCATCTCCGTTCGCGTCGGTCCACGGCTGCTCGATGAGCGAGCCCGGCTCGGGCTCCTTGGCCTGGAACATGAAGGGGGGCAGGATCCCCGGGTTGCTGTTGAACGAGCTGACCGACGCCGGGATGAGCGCGCGACCGAAGTGGCCGGCACCGTTCTTCGCCGAGAACAGCGACGCCCAGTTCGTCAGGAAGCCCACGATCTCGGGCGTGTACGGCCGCAGGAAGCTGACCGCCGGCTGGAGCTGCGTGAGCGCGGTCTCCAGGTCCGGGACGGTCTGCGTGGCGATCGACAACAGCCCGGGCGTCTGCTCGAGCAGCTCGTCGGCCGCGTTCAGGGTGGGGCGCAGCTCGGCGACCACCGGCCGGAGGTCACGGAGCACGGGATCCAGACGCCTGGCCACCGACGGCAGCTTCGCGATGGCCGGCTGGAGGTCCTCCAGCAGCGGGACGGTCTCGTCGACCGCGCCGGGCACCTTCCCGAAGAACTTCTCCGCCGAACGCAGGGTGGCCGGGACCTCGTCGAGCGCGGTCCGCACCTGCCCGGCCTGTCGTACGGCGACCGCGACCAGCGCACGCAGGTCGCGCACCGTACCGGCGACGTCGGCGTCCCGCGTCGACAGCGCCTGCGTGACCTGGTGCAGGTTGGTCACCAGCGCCGAGATGGCATCGCCGTCCTTGCCGACGCCCTCAAGGATCTCACCGAGACCCTCCACGAACGGGCCCGCTTCAGCAAGGGTGGTGTTGAGGTCGGTGTCGCTGCGATTGAGCGTGGTGTCCAGCTGGCCGACGAGCTTCTTCACCTTGGCGCGGGTGGGCTCGTCGAGTGCCTTGACGATGTCGTCGAGCTCGACACGTTCGGTGTCGGCCTTGAGCAGCTTGCCCTCCGGCAGCGCCGGGTTGCTCTGCGGACCGGGCAGCACGTCGACGTACCGACGGCCGACCACGGAGCTCCACCGCACGTTGACGGTCGTGCCCGCGTGCAGCGGGGCGCTGTCGGGATCGAGGTCGAGCGCCAGGCGAGCCTGATTGCCCTCGACCGTGACCTCGGCAACCCGGCCGACGTCCTGTCCGCCGATCCGGACCTTGGTGCCGGTGACCACGCCGTCAGCGGCGGGGGTGAGGACGTCGAGCCGATAGGTGTCCTCCCCGGAGGCGGACTTGAGCCCGACCACTGCGACGACGGCGATGACGCCGCCGACCAGCCATGGTCGGAGATTGTTGAACACAGCAGTAGAGGCCACTGGTCAGTCCATCCCCAGGGGGCCGTCAGCGGCGCCGGCAAGGAACTGGCGGACGAAGGGGTTCTCGGAACCGAAGGCCCCGTCGGCGTCGCCGTAGTGGACCATCTTGCCCTTCCAGATCACCGCGACGTAGTCACTCACCTCGCGCGCGGTGGGGATGTCGTGGGTGATCACGATGTAGGTGCCGCCGTGCTCGGCGTGGACCTTGGCGATGAGCTGCGACAGCAGCTTGGTGCGCACAGGGTCGAGGCCGGAGTCGGGCTCGTCGAACAGCACCACGTCGGGCTTGAGGACCAGGGCGCGGGCGAAACCGGCGCGCTTGCGCATGCCGCCGGAGATCTCGTTCGGCGCCTTGTCGATGGCCTTCTCCAGGCCCACCTCGACGAGGTTCGACATCACGATGTCGCGGATCTCGCGCTCGGACTTCTCCGTGTGCCGACGCAACGGGAACGCGACGTTGTCGTACAGGTTCATCGAACCGAACAGCGCACCGTCCTGGAACAGGACGCCGAACCGCTTGCGCAGCTCGAACCGCTCCTCCTCCGAGGTCCGCCAGATGTCGGTGCCGAACACCTTGACCTGACCGGCGTCGGGCTCCAGCAGACCGACGATGTGCTTGAGCAGCACACTCTTGCCGGTACCGGAAGGGCCCAGCACCGTGGTGATCGCGTCGTCCTTGAAGTCCACCGACAGCCCGTTGAGGATGTGGGACGAGCCGAAGCTCTTGTACACGTCTCGGATCTCGATGGTGTGCTCAGCAGCCTGGTCGACATGGGCGACCCGGTCATTGAGCGGAAGCACGGCGGTCATGGAATCTCCTGGAGACATTGCAGGTGCAGTGGAAGCGGTGGAAGCGGGAGCAGGGGTCGGCGCCGCGAGACCCGGCGTCAGGTGCCGAAGGCTTCGGTGAGCACGTTGGCGTAGAAGACCTGGGCCAGGATCATGGCGATCACGCTGATCAGGACGAGGTTGACCAACATGCCCTGGGCTGTGGCGCGACCCACCCCGACGGGGCCACCGGAAGCGTTGTAGCCGTAGTAGCTGGCGACGACGGTGATGACGAAGCCGGTCACCGTTCCCCACAGGACGGCGATGAAGAAGTCGCGCGGGCTCTGCAGCAGGAACAGGATGTAGTTGAAGCCGCCGCCGGACACCGAGCTGAGCAGGTCGACGAAGAACAGCTTGCTGGCGACGAAGAAGACACCGAGCGAGGTGACGAACAGCGCGGGCAGGACGATGATGCTGGCGATCACCCGGCATCCGACGAGGTACGGCAGCGACCGGACCCCCATCACGTCCATCGCGTCGATCTCTTCGCTGATCCGCATCGCTCCGAGCTCGGCCACGATGCCGCAGCCGTACTTGGCGGCCAGCACCCAGCCGAACACGATCTCGACGACGCCGCGCATCATGGGCACGGCCGGGATGGCGGCGACGTAGCTCTCCAGTCCGATGCCCTCGAAGAGGAAGGAGCCCGTGATGCCGAGCAGCGCGCCGAGCATGAAGAGCATGAACAGGATGACCAGCGCGTTCGAGCGGATGAGGGTCGAGCACTGCCGCAGGATCTCGCCGGGGTAGAGCCGCACGCAGACGGGAAGCTCCTTGACGACACGGATGCCGAAGGCAATGAGCGAACCGGCGTCCTCGAAGGGGCCGCGCATCTTGCTCGACTCCGCGAGACGCAGGGCAGTCCGCTCGGATCGCGTGGAGCGCCGGCCGGGGCCCTCGTGGCCCGCGATGCTCTCAACAGGGACGATGTCGGTCATCGGAAGGCCCCCAGACCCGGGAAGAAGCCGAGAATCACGGCGTTGTAGCCGAGCTGCATGATGAAGAGCGCCAGGAACGCCACGACGACGGCTTGGTTGACCGCCTTGCCGAGGCCCATGGCGCCGCCCTGGGCGGCGAGCCCCTTGTAGCAGCAGACGGCTCCGATGAGCAGGCCGGCGAGGAAGCAGTTGAACATCAGTGCGACCAGCTCGACAGTGCTCAGCGTCGACCAGAGGTAGCTGTAGAAGTCGTCCCTGGGAATACCGCCGACGAACCAGGCGCCGAACTGGGACGACAGCACCGTGATGATCTCCGCCGGGATCGCCAGCAGGGTGGTGATCAGGGTGATGGACACCATCCGCGGCAGCACCAGGGTGCGGATCGGGTCGATCCCCATCACCTCCATGGCGTCGAGCTCTTCGCGCACCTTGCGCGATCCGAGCTCGGCAGTCAGCGCGGCACCGATCACCCCGGCGACCAGCAGCGTCGCCACCCAGACCGTGAAGGTGCGCGTCGACTGCACCAGCAGCAGCGGGCCGTAGAGCTCACCGACGCCGGCCAGGTTGACGAACTGCATCGACGGCACCGAGAGCGCGAGCAGGAAGCCGAACAGCGCGATCGAGATCGAGAGCCAGGAGCGCTTGATGGTGAAGTGCATCTCGTCGAGCACGTCGTTCCAGTACCCGCGGGGATGGCGGATCGCGCTCCACAGCACCTTCCCGAGCAGCAGCGTCATGCCGCCGGCTTCCGCCGTCACCGAGCGGATCGGGCCGGGAACGTCGGCCACGAGCTGCGAGAGCTTGCTCCCGTAGGGACCGTCGGGCTCGATCGGCGGCCCGTCGTGCACGGGTGCCTCAGCCTCGAGGTGCTGGCTCACCGACTACTCCTCACCGCTCGCCGTGAGGACGGGCAGGTTTTTAATAGGTCTTAAAATCGAAGGTACATTAGAAACGCGAGGCAGATCAACCCACCGCGACCAATTCGCGCTCGGTGATGCCCGCGAACAGCTCCAGCAGGGCGGCTCCCTCTCCGTCCATCACGATGTCGCCGGCGGCGAGCGCCGCTGCGAGGTCGACCTGGCCGCGGCACACTCCGACGGCGGTGCCCGCGGCCATCGCGACGAAGCCGGTCACCCCGGGCTCGCCGCGGCGTCCCGGCCGCACCTCGCCACTGCCGCAGTCGACGAGCAGCACGCAGTCCGGATCGATCAGACCGAGACGGAGCCGTCTCGCGTGGCCGTGGTGGCTCGCGGCGTACGTCGGGGCGCGCAATGCTCCCTGGATCGCGTCTCCGACGTAGCGAACGTCCTCGTCCGTACAGGTGACCACCATGGCTGACCTCCGGTTCTTCGCGAGCAGGCTGCTCGACGGTGCAAGATTGCGCCGCGAAGGGGGTCCAGCAGGCCCGGTCACATACGTATTTCGATACGTATGTGCGCCGTCACACGCCGACGACCGGGGACCGCGCTCGACGGTCGCCCACCCGCGATATCGTGAGAGACCCGGGTCACACGCGTCCGTCACAACCGCAGGCGTGCGTCGTTGACTGATCGACGGGTTTCATCGGCCAGGCGAACGAGGGTGAGTGCACGGATGACCTCGGCGACGGACGTGGGTGCGGAGATCACTCAGCTGCCGATCGAGGTGACCTCCTTCGTGGGGCGCCGAGCCGAGCGCTCCGACCTTCGTGAGCTGCTGGCCGGCAACCGACTGGTGACCCTGACCGGCTTCGGCGGCATCGGCAAGACCCGGCTGGCGCTCAAGGTCGCCGCAGAGGTACGCCGCGCGTTCAAGGACGGCGTCGTGTTCATCCCGCTCGCCTCGCTCACCGAGCCGGACCTGCTGGCCAACAGCATCGCCGCCGCCCTGGGGCTGGAGGGGCGCTCGACGCGAGCGGCCGCCGCGGTCACCGTCGAGTACCTCAGGGGCCGCTCGACCCTGCTCCTGCTGGACAACTGTGAACACGTCGTCGACGCGGTGGCGATCCTCGCCGACACCCTGCTCCGCACCTGCCCGGACCTGAAGATCCTCGCCACCAGCCGGGAACCGCTGCGCATCCAGGGCGAGGCGATCCACGCCGTGCAGCCCCTGAGCGCGCCGCGCCGCGGCGACGGATCCCCACTCCAGGGCTACGAGGCCGTCGAGCTCTTCCTGGAGCGGGCGCGTGCGCTCGTGCCGGACATGGAGGTCACCCCGGAGAACCGCGACGCCATCGCCACCATCGTGGCTCGCCTCGAGGGCATCCCGCTGGCCATCGAGCTGGCTGCCGGTCGTCTGCGTGCGATGACCCCCCAGGAGATGGAGCGCAACCTCACCGAGCACTGGGAGCTGCTGAGCCGCGGGAGTCGTACGGCGCCGCAGCGGCAGCGCACGATGGCCGCCTGCATCGAGTGGAGCTTCGACCTCTGCACGGCCACCGAGAAGGAGCTCTGGGCACGGCTCTCGGTGTTCGCCGACGGATTCGGTATCGACGCAGCACGGGAGGTGTGCGCCCCCATCGACGAGGCGTTCGACGACGTGCTCCTCGACCTGGTGGACAAGTCGATCGTGATCCCGCTCGCCGGCTCCGAACGCACCACCTTCCGGATGCTGCCTCCCATCCGTCACCGCGGCCTCGCCCAGCTGGAGTCGCAGGACGAGCTCGCGCACTGGCGACGACGGCACCGGGACTGGTACACCGCCTATGCCCGCAAGGTCGCCGCCGAGTGGCCGAGCGCCGCACAGGTCGGACACCTCGAGCGATTGAGGCGCGAGCGCCCGAACATCTCTGCGGCCATCGAGTTCTCCACCACGACCCCGGGCGAGGTCCAACCGGCGCTGGAGATCGGCGCCTGCCTGCTGGAGTACGGCGAGGCCGACGGCGTCTACCGCGACAGCCGGGTCTGGTTCGACCGGCTCTTCGCCCTGGACACCGAACGCACCGAGATCCGCGCCCGGGCCCTGCGCGCCGCCGCCTGGTTCGCCGCCATGCAGGGGGACCTCGACCGCGCGGGAGTCCTGCTCGAGGAGGGCCGCAGCATCGCGCACGACTTCGGTGGACACACCGACGTGCTCCTCACCCAGGCAACGGCCTTCGTGGCGATGTTCACGGGCGAGGCCGAGGGCGCCGCCCGTCTCTTCGACGACGCCATCCTCGGTTTCCAGAAGTACGACGACGTGGGCCAGGAAGCGCACACGCTGGCCCTCTCGGCGCTCAACCACGTGATCCGGGGCGACCTCGGCGCCGCCCTCGCCGCCCACGAACGCTGCCTGGCGCTGACCGAACCGGCCGGTGAGCTCTGGTACCGCTCCTACTCGCTGTGGATCATCGGCATGGCGCTGGTCGTGGCCGGCCGCTCCGACGAGGGCAACGCGGCCCAGCGCCAGAGCCTGCAGATGAAGCGCTCCACCCGTGACAACCTCGGCATCGGGACCTCGGTGGAAGCGGTCGCCTACGCCTGCGCCGAGGACCTGCCCGAGCGTGCCGCCGAGCTCCTCGGCGCGGCAGACGCCATCTGGTCACGCATCGAGACCTCCACTGCGGCGCTGCCCGGCCTGCACGCGCTGCACCTCCAGTGCGAGGCCACGGCCCGCTCCCAGCTCGACCCGGCCGTCTACGACGAGGCGTTTGCCCGCGGACGTGCACTGACTCCCGATGCGGCCATCGACCTCGCGCTCGAGGAATCGACAACCGCGGCACCGCGCAAGGCAGCCGGGGCTCCTCGCCGCAGCCCTCGACGGGCGGGACCATCAGGAGCCTTGACCCCCCGCGAGCGTCAGATCGCCGAGCTGGTCGCGACCGGTGCGACCAACAAGGACATCGCGAGCACGCTCGTCATCTCCAAGCGGACCGCCGAGACCCACGTCGAGCACATCCTGACGAAGCTCGGGTTCACCAACCGCGGTCAGATCTCCGCCTGGGTGACCGAGCAGTCGGACTCCTCGAGCTGAAGGTAGGCCGGTTCGACCACTCGGACCAGCGGCCCCCAGAGGTCACCCAGCGCGCGCCTGACCGGCGCCGAGCAGCCGGCGCCGTCGACCACCACCAGGGCCAGGCCGGGCGGCGACAGCCGCAGCACCCGATCTGCGCCCAGGCCGATGATCTCGATGGCGGCATCGCTGGTCAGGTGCAGCACCGTCGCGTCGACGGCGAACGCCGTGCGCAGCACCTCGACGCCGGTGGGTCGACGCGGCACGGCGACGCCGCCGCGTCTCGCCAGGACGGCGGTACCGAGCTGCGCCGCCACGGTGGACAGGACAGGGGCCGAGCCCACGAGGACGGTGTCCGGGCCCAGCTCGACGTCTCCGAACAGCTCGCGGGCGTGCGCGCGACCGAGCGCGTCGTCGACGGGGTCCGGCAGACGGATCTCCACGGGGCGGTGCGACGGTCCGATCACGTGGTGCAGCGTCCCCGACGGAGCCGCGTCGACCACGCGCACCGGGGCCGCACTGCGCGCGAGCGGCAGGCTCCGGTGGTCCGGGAAGTCTGCGTCGAGCCCGTACCGGGCCCGGATGTACGGCGTCAGCGACACCAGTGCCTGGGCAGTCGCCTGCTGTCCGGTCGAGGCGACGACGACGAACGCACCGCTGGTGTTGATCGCGAAGGCCAGCTGCTCGAGCGTGTGCGCCGGGTCGAGGACCATCAGCACGAGCCCTGCCCGTCGTACGCCGACGAGGAACTCGTAGACGCCGGTGGTGTGCTCCGAGAGCAGGGCGACCACGTCACCGCGTTGCAGGTCGTGCCCCGCGAAGAGCGACGCGAGCAACATCGACCGACCGGCCAGGGTGACGTGGTCGAGCTCGGGCGCGCTGTCGCTGGACAGCAGCGCACAGCCGCGGAGCGCCGCGACGCCGGCTTCACTGATGCTCACGAATTCCACCCTTCTGACCACCGGAGATGATTCCGGTCCGGCACTGGTCAACGGATCGGGGCGAATACCTACGTACGTACGTACCGGTGGGCAGCAGCCGTCGCGGCAGGTCGGTTCAGGCCACGAGATAGATCGTCACGAGGACGACGAAGGTGATCCCGACGTAGCCCTCGACGAGGAGCCGCAGCGGCAGCGGTGCCTCGCGGATCTCCATGAAGTGCAGGGCCACGAGCCGGATCTTGACGAAGGCGATGGCCAGCAGCAGCAGGCCGACGGCCGCCGCACCGCCGTGCTGCTCGAGGCCGACGACCGCGGTGAGCACCGTGGCGGCGACCAGGATCATCCACACGTTGGTCTGACGGTCGCTGAACAATCGAGCACTGAAGAGTCGCGCGAGCATGGCAGTCACCTCACCGGATCAGGTAGAGCAGGGGGAACAAGACGAGCCACAACAGGTCGACCATGTGCCAGTAGATGGCGCCGCACTCGGCGAACTTGCGCTGCCCGGCGCCCACCTGGGTCCGCCGCGCCGTGCGGATCATGAACGTCATGATGATCGCGCCGATCACCAGGTGCGCCAGGTGGATTCCCGTGAAGACGAAGTAGTACATGAAGAAGTCATTGCTGCCGCCGGTGTAGCCCTCGTGGACCAGCAGGGTGTACTCGGTGGCCTTGATGGCGGCGAACCCCAGCGCGCAGACCAGGGTCAGCGCGAAGAACCGGCTCGAGGCCCGCGACCCGTCGCCCAGACGACTCAGTCCGTGGATCACGAACAGCGAGCCGGTCAGCAACAGGGCGGTGTTGATGATGCCCAGCGCCGGATGCAGCTCGTGCTGGGCAGCCGCGAACATGTCCGGGTCGTCCCCGCGGGTGACGAGGATGGTCCCGAAGAACAAGGCGAAGACCGCCATGTCGCCGAGGATGAAGACCCACAGGCCCTCCTCCCCCGGGATCCGCTTGCCGTCAGCCGTGCTGCTGTCCGGCGCCACGGAAGGTGCTGTCTGGACGCTCACGTCGCGGCCAGGACATCTGCGCCCCGCTCGACGGGCGCCTCCACCGGCGGGACGGCGCGCAGCAGCATCACCGAGCCGACGAGGAACCAGCCGCCGAAGAGCGCTGCCGCCAGCCAGAAGGAGAGCAGGCCGTTCCAGGCGAACGGGCCGTCCTTGAAGAAGATGAGCAGGAAGGCGGGCAGGAAGCAGAAGGCTGCCCAGAAGTTGAAGTAGCCGAACCAGCGCGGGAACGGCGGGTTCTCACGCTTGTCGGAAAGGATCGCGACGCCCCACGAGACGCACTGCAGGATGGCCGGCGGTCCGTTCATGATGAACGGCACCCAGGCGAGGTCGATCATCAACTGCAGCAGTTCCGGGTCGCGGTCGGGCCGGAAGGCTGCGGCACCGAAGATCAGGACGGGCAAGGAGATGGCGAACAGCCCGCCGGCAGACCCGATGACCTGGATGTTGGCCAGCGGGGCGAAGTCGCCCTCGATCCGCTTGATGTGGGAGGCGATGAGCGCGCCCATCGGCACGGTGAAGCCGGCACCGAAGAGCATGAGGACCGCGCCGAGCCGGATTCCGTTGTAGTCGTCGGCGATCTGCCGCGCGACCTCGTCGGCGGTGTCGGACGGCGAAGGCGGGGGCATCCAGCCGGCGGCGATCAGCCCGCCGAACAACAGCACCACGAGCATGAAACCGCTGCAGGCGCAGGCGATCTGGACGGGCCGCGACATCATGGCGTCTCCTCAGACTTCATTGTCCGAACCACGGACTTTCTATGGCTCACTAATTTTTAGTCTAAAGTAGATTCCTGTGAATGGGCAACCGGTTGGCGGAATGTCGCCCCTCCGCGACGCACCCGAGCGGGTCCTCCTTCTGCACGGGATGGGTTGCGGTCCGTGGGTGTGGCACGGCGTCGAGCAGGCGCTGCCGACGGCCCTGTCTCCCCTGTCGGTCATCATTGCCGGCCATCGCGGCGGGGCCCGGCTGAGCCGGACAGCCCCGAAGACAGCGCCGGAGCAGATGGTCGACGACCTGGAACGCCAGCTCGACCAGCTCGGCATCGACCGGGTCCACGTCGCCGGCAACTCCCTCGGCGGCTGGCTCGCGCTGCGCCTCGCCGAGCGCGACCGCGCGTTGAGCGTGCTCTGCCTCGCCCCGGCCGGCGGCTGGCGCCCCGGCTCGATCGGCGAGAAGCTCGTGGCCTCGCGGTTCGTGCTGGGCCATCGCATCGCCCGCCGGCTCGACCGCAGGCCTCACTTGCTGCGCTCAGCCAGGATCCGGGGCGCGGTGCTGGGACCCGTCGTCCACGACCCGTCGTCCGTCGGGGTGGAGGACGCCATCAGGTTCGTGCAGGACCTGGCCGACTGCCAGGCACTGCGAGCCGCGATCGTTCATGCCCCGGCGCGTGAGCTGAACGCGATCCTGCGCGTCGGCGCACCCACGACGATCGCCTGGTCGGGCGACGACCGCGTCCTGTCGGGCCCGTGGGCCCGCGAAGGATTCAGCCACCTCCGGGTGGAGGAGATCGAGGTGCCCGACGTCGGCCACCTGCCGATACTCGACGACCCCGGCGTGGTCGCGGACCTGATCGCGACGCGGGTGCGCAGCGCAGCCGGTCTCGGCTCCTGACCCTCGCAGCGGAACCGTGGTCAGGCCGCTGCCAGGTCCTCGGCCTCGAGCGTGCGCAGGGCCCGCCAGGTGAGCCACGTGCCGAGCGCGGTGAACAGGAAGAACTCCACGAAGACGAGCCAGAAGCTGATGCCGCCGTGCCAGGCAAACAGGCCGTTCTTCACGAAGGGCATCACGGTCAACGGGACGTAACAGAACGCGGTGAAGAAGGAGACGTAGGCGAACCAGCGCGGGTAGAGCGTCGCAACCCGGCGATCGCGCAGGATCGCGACGCCGATCGCCACGCTCTGCAGCGCCGAGCAGACGAAGGTGGTGTCGAAGAACATCCAGCCGAAGTCGTAGAGGGTCTGCACCATCTCCGGCGACCGCTCCTCGACGCGGAAGGCGGCCGTGATCCAGATCGTCGCCGGGACGAAGGTGACCACTCCTGTCAGGAGTCCCCCGATCACCTGGATGCCGGCCAACGGGCCCATCGGGCCCTCGATCCGCCCGATCACCTTGGAGATCGCGACGCTCCACGTGACGTAGAACGGTCCCGCGAAGGCCATCAGCACCATGCCGAGGGTGAGCCCGGTCTTGTGCTCCACGAAGTAGGTGTGGATCTGGTTCGCCGTCCAGTCCTCGCCCGGCGGCGGCCAGAAGCCCGCGAACACGGCGAACCCGAGCAGGCCGAACACGACGTAGCTCCCGACCAGGAGCAGCGCGACGCGGAGCGTCACGTAGTCCCCGTGGATCTGTGCCCGGTCTGCGTTCGTGGCGGTGGAGTCAGTCAGCGTCATCGGATCTCCTCGATTCGGTTCAGCACTTCGTCGCGTCGCCCTCGCGGCGACTGGGGTCGGTGGGACACGGGATGTTCCGCGCACCGCGGACCCCACGCGGGTCGTTCTGGGGCTGCTTGCAGTAGACGAGCGGGGTCCGGCGGGGCGAGAAGTCGAACGGGGACGCCCATTGCGACGCGGGGACGAAGCCCTTCACGCACTCGGGTGGCTTGTCGGCGTTGGAGACGGTGAGCCGGACCGCGTTGTCGCCGAGTGCGGGCAACGTGACGGACTGGACCGTCGCGACGGCGAGCGGGTAGTCCGACAGGATCTGCGCGAGGTGGGCGTCGTAGGTCCTCAGGATGCCCAGGACCGGGTTGGTGCGCGCGAGGAGCACGGGCAACGAATTCGAGAGGTTGTCGATGAAGGCGAGCGTCTCGGTGCTGAAGCCCGGCCCGTCCGCCAGCAACGAACGGAGGTCGTCGTCACCAGCGCGGAGCTCGGCGGTGACCTGGTCGAGGTTGCGGGTCAGCCGGGCGATGCTGTCGCTCTCACCGTTGATCGTTCCGAGGACCGGCTCGACGTCGCGGAGCAGGTCTGCGGTCGGTTCGAAATTGGCGTCGGCGGTCTCGATCAGCTTCGATCCGCTGTCGAGGAGCGTCTGCAGGTCGCCGGCACGGCCCTCGAGGGCCAGTCCGCTCTCGTCGATGAGTGTCGACAGCTTCTTCTCGTCGAGGCTGGACACGAGGGCCTGGACGTTGTCGAGGACCGGTCCGATCTCCACCGGGTACGACGTCCGGTCGAGCGGGATCCGGTCGCCGTCGGCCAGCGGCGACGCGTCGTCCGCACCGTTCTTGTCGCGGGCGGGCACGAGGGAGACGTACTGCTCCCCCACCGCGGAGCGGCTGTGGATCTCGGCCGTGACGGTGGAGGGGACGTCGACGTCGTCGACGAGGCTGAGATCGGCGACCATCCGGTCACCCGCGACGTCCAGGTCCTTGACCTTGCCGACGGGATGGCCGAGGTAGGTGACCTCGGCTCCGGGATAGAGCCCGGCTGCCTGGGCGAACTCGACCGACACGTGGTGCCGGCCCATGCCCAGCTGTTCGGGCACACGCAGGAAGGAGACGCCGAGCACGACGGCACCGACCACCGCGGCGATGCCGAACGCGATCAGCTGCTTCCTGATGATGGGTGCTGCACCCTTGAGGATCATCGTCCGCCTCCCAGGATCCCGCCGAGGAGCTCGGAGAGGGTGTCACTGATGGCCGGGGCGCTGCCCGGGTCGCGCGTGGCGGCTGCCCCATCGACTCCGGGGGTACCGCCGGACTTCGTGGTCGAGCCGCCGGCGCCGGTGCCGCCCGTCAGGCCGTTGAGCAGTCCGGTGACACCAGGAAGCAGGCCGCCGAGCAGCTTGCCCAGGTCCGGCAGGCCGGGCAGCCCGGGGATGCCGATGGACCCATCAGGTCGGATGAACCCGTTCAGGAGCGCCGAGTTGGTCAGGTCGAGCATCAGGGTGAGGTTGCAGTACGACCCGCGACAGGCGTTCTGGACGGTCTCGGGAGCGAACGGGAAGGTGACCGCGAACCCGAGGGCCGAGACGGCGGAGTTCCCTGCTGCCTTCACGGCTTCCAGGACGGGAGCCAGGTCCCGGAGGTCGGCCAGCAGGTCCTCCTTGACGCGGCCGACGAGCGGGGTCGCCACGTCGCTGAGCCGGGTGAGGGCGGTGAGCGCCTTGGTGAGGTCTGGGCGGTTCTTCGCCAGCACCTCCAGGGCCGGGCCGACCTCGTCGAGGGCGTCGGTGATGACGCCACGGTTCTTCGCGAACCGCTCGGACAGGCGGGCCATGTCGCGTACGGCGGCGAGGATCTCACCGCGCTGGCTGTCGAGGGTCCCGACGAAGGAGTCGAGCCGGGGCAGCAGGGCACCGATGGCATGGTCGTTGCCGCCGAGCACCTTGTTGAGCTCCGTGGTGATGGTCGCGATCTGCTCGAGGCCGCCGCCGTTGAGGGCGAGCGACGCTGCCGAGAGCACCTGCTCGGTCGAGGGGTAGGCGCGGCCGCGGTCCAGCGTGATCCGGTCACCGCTGCGGAGGGCTCCCTCGGGGCTGGCCGGGGGGACGAGCTCGACGAACGCAGCACCGAGCAGGGTGTTGACGCCGACCTTGGCGATCGCGTTGGCAGGCAGGACGACGTCGGGCTCGAGGCTGAGATCGGCCACGGCGTGCCACTTCTCGACCCGGACGTCGGTGACGGTGCCCACCGCGATGTCGTCGACCTTGACCTCGGCATTGGTGGTCAGGGTGCCGACGTCGGGGAGCTCGACGGTGATCTTGAGGGCGTCGTCCCCGGTGCCCTTGCCACCGGGCAGGACCATCGAGTCGATGCCGTCGAAGCGGCATCCGGACAGCAGGACGACCAGCGCGAGGACGCAGACCAGCGCCAGGCGTCGTACTGCGAGAGACCTCACGACGCACCTCCGGCGATCAGCAGGAGCAGGGCGTCGAGAAGCTCCTGGGACTGGGGGTTGTCGACGACCTTGCCGAGCAGGTTCCCGAGCAGGTCGTTGCAGAGCTTCTCCGCGCCTGCCTCGTCCTTGCCTGCGGCGCCGCCGATGGCGCCACAGATCAATGCGCCGGGCGAGTGGATGTTGGCGGCGTTGAGGTTGACCCCGACCGCGTTCTGGCCCTGGTGGTAGGACTCGGTGAGGTTCTCCAGCGCGTTGGGTGCGACGTGCAGGATCTGCGCGAGGTCACCCTGCTGCTTGTTGACGACCTGGACGACGTCGGACAGTCGGGTCACGGCGGTGTCCAGTCCCGTCCGGTTGTCCCTGATGAACGCTTCGACGTCGCCGACCGTCGCGCTGAGGTTGCGCAGTGCGCTGCGGACCAGCTGCTTGTCGTCGACGAGCATCGAGGAGACGGCGTCGAGGTTCTCGATGAACTTCTTCATCTGGCCGTCGCTCTGGGCGAGGGCGGCGACGAACACCTGGAGGTTGCGCACGACCGCGAAGGCGTCATCGGCTCCGCTGTCGAGCACGCCGACCGCGTTGGAGAGGTCGGCGATGGTCTGGTTGATCGTCGCGCCCTGTCCGTCGAGCACCTTGGAGCCCGCGTCGACCAGGTCCGAGAGTGCGCCGTCCTGGTTGGCACCGCGCGGGCCGAGGGCCTCGGCGAGCCCGTTCAGCTGCTCCTTGATCTCGTCCCACTCGACCGGCACCGCGGTGTCGGCGAGCTCGATGGTGGAACCGTCTGCAAGGACCGGCCCGCCGTCGTACCGCGGGGTCAGCTGGAGGTAACGGCTGCTGACCAGTGATGGCGCGACGATGAGGGCCTTGGCGTCCTTGGGAATCTTGATGTCGGAATCGACGTGGAACGCCACGCGCACCTTGGTCCCCTCGGGATCGATGCTGTCGATCTTGCCGACCGGCACTCCGAGCACGCGGACCTCGTCGCCGGCGTAGATGCCGTCGGTGCTCGCGAACCACGCGACCAGGTCGGTGCTGCCCTTGTCGCGGAACCCGACGGTGAGCGTCAGCACGGCCAGGACTGCCACGGTGAGGAGCAGGCGGCTCCGGGGCGAGGAGAGAACTCCCTTGATCGCGGTCATCGCGTCGTACCTCCGCCGAGCAGGCCGTTGACGTCGATCCCGGAGATGCCGAGCTCGGCGAGGTCGGGCTGGAGCAGGTTTCCGGGCAGCAGGTTCTGGAGGTACGCCGAGAAGAACTCGCCGCTGGAGACGACCTCGCCGAGCCCGGTGGCGTAGACCGACATCCCGCGGAGCGTCTCGCTGATGTTGGACTTGTTCTTCTGCAGGGTGCTGATCACCGTGTTGAGCTCCTTGAGCGCCGGACCGATCGTGTCCTTGTTGTCCGCGACGAGCCCGCTCAGCTCGGTCGCCATCGCGGAGAGGTTGACCAGCAGGGCCTTGATGTCCTCGCGCCGCTTGAGCAGCTCGGTGAAGAGCACGTTGCCGTCCTTCATCAGGGCGGTGAGGTCGCTGCTTCGATCAGCGAGCACGTCGCTGAACCCCTCGGCATTGGCGAGCAGGCTGCGCAACGAGTCGTCGCGGCTGCTGATCGTCTGCGACAGCCGGCTCATCCCGGTGATCGCGCCACTGAGCTCGGGGGTCGCACCCTCGAGCGTCGCGGCCACGGTCTCGAGTGCGCCGGCGACCTGGTCGACGTCGATGTCCTCGGCCTCCTGCTGGAGGTCGGCGAGAGCGTCGGTGACCTCGTAGGGGACGCTGGCCCGCTCCATCGGGATGCGGGCACCCTCGGCGAGGGTGCCCTCCCCGTGCGAGGTGAGGACGAGCGCCTTGTCGCCGAGGACGGTCTCGACGCTGACCTCGGCCGTGGTCTCCTCGCCCAGCTCGATGCCGGTCTCGGTGAGGCCGAACTCGACGAGGACACCCTTGCCCTCGAGGCTCACCTCACCGACACGACCGACGGTGAGGCCGCTGACCCGGACGGGATCGCCCTGCTTGATGCCTGCCGCCTCGGGGAGCATCACGCTGTACTTGCGGCCGAAGGCGCCGACGACGCCGTCGATGTTGAGCACCAGGAGCATGGTCATGACCAGGCCCACCACGACGACCAGGCCCAGGGGCAAGGGGTTGCGTTCGCGGAACATCTTCATCGCTGCACCCCCTTCGGGTCGTTCTGGCACCGCTCGGTCTGGCTGCGGACCATGGGCGTCTTGATGGGCTTGCCCCCGGGTCCGCTGATCACGACCTGGACCGCGCAGAGGTAGAAGTTGAAGGTGTTGCCGTGCGAGCCGATCCGGTCCAGGACCTGGTAGGCGCCGGGCAACGACTCGAGGACCTTGTTCAACGTCCTGGTGTTGGTGTTGAGCAGCTTGGCGAGGTCCTTGACGGCGATCACGGTCTGCTTGAACGGCTCACGTCCGTCGCTGAAGACGTCGGCGAGGGCGGCAGCCATCTTGTTGATGGACGTGACCGACCTGGCGATGGGGTCCTTGTCCTTCGCCAGTCCCGACACGAGCGCCTGGAACTGCCCGATGGTCTGGCGCAGCTGGACGTCGCGGCTGTCGAGGCTGCCCAGCAGCACGTCGAGGTTGTCGATCAGGCCGGTGATCGCGGTGCTGTCGTCGGCCAGGCCATTGGTGAGGCTCGAGGTCTTCGCCAGCAGCGATTCGACGGTGCCGCCTCGTCCCTGGAGGGTGGCGATCAGGTTCTCGGCCAGCTCGTTGACCTGCGCCGGCTCGAGGCCGCGGAACAGCGGACGGAAGCCGTTGAGGAGCACGTCGAGGTCGAGCGCGGGCGTGGTCCGGTCGACCGGGATCGTCGCCCCCTCGGCGAGCGGCTCCCCCATGTCCGGCGGCTGCTGGAGCTCCAGGTAGCGGTCGCCGAGCAGGTTCTCGTAGCGCACCAGCACCTCCGTGGCATCGGTCAACGGCTGGTCGTCCTCGACGTGGAAGGCGACCTCGATCCGGTTGTCGTCGACCACGTCCAGGCCGTCGACCTGGCCCACCCGGACGCCGGCGACGCGGACGACGTCGCCGGCCTGGAGGCCGCTGACGTCCGCCATGACGACGCGGTAGCCCTTGGTCGGACCGATCCGGGTCTCGCCGAGAGTGAGGTAGAGCAGGGCGAGCACGAGCACCCCGACGGTGCCGAAGACGGCCAGTCGGATGGCCTCAGCGTGGATC
Source organism: Nocardioides sp. Root682 (assembly GCF_001427795.1). GTDB lineage: Bacteria > Actinomycetota > Actinomycetes > Propionibacteriales > Nocardioidaceae > Nocardioides. The sequence goes on from NZ_LMHJ01000001.1 coordinate 757,346, forward strand.
TTCACTGTGCTGTCCCTCGCTCCGGGATCGGGACCTGGCTGTTCTTCAGGCGCGGGAGTCCGTGGCAGTCGGGGCCCCGGTCCTCGGGGAGACCCGGCAGGTCCTTGGGGACGGTGTAGTGCGACAGCTCGGAGCGCACGCTGACCAGGGCGCGCAACGAGGCGTCGGTGCCACCGATGACGTCGGCCATGATCTTGCGGGTCTCATCGAGCCCCTTGAGGAAGCACGGCAGCTCGGAGGAGTAGGCGCGCAGCGTCGCTGCCGTCGGCCGGGCGGAGTCCAGCAAGGTGGCCAGCGCGTCGCCGTTCTCGCCGAGCAGCTCGCTCGCCCGACCACCGAGCAGGGAGAGGTCCACCAGCAGACGGTCCAGCGCCTGTTCCTCGTCGGCGATCGTGCCGGCCGTCACCGTGGCGTTGCGCAGGATCGCCAACAGCGCCGGCGAGACCTCGACCGCCAGGCGAGCGAAGCGCGCCACCTGGTGCAGGTCCTTGCGCAGCTGGGGCAACAGCGGCTCCAGCTTGGTGAGATAGGCGTCCGCCTTCTGCGCGATCGCAGCGATGTCGTCGCCGCGACCCGACAGCGTCGTGGCGAGCACCGTCAGCGTGCCGTTGAGCTTCGCGATGTCGATGCCGCTCAACACTCGGTCCAGCCCGTCGAAGACGGTGTTGATCTCGGTCGTGACCCCTGAGGCGCGGATGACCGCGCCGTCGGCGAGCGACCCCGCGCCCGTCACGGCAGGCGGGACGAGCTCGACGTACTTGGCTCCGAAGATCGTGGTCGCCCGGATCTCTGCGACGACGTCTGCAGGGATCCCGTCGAGCTCGTCGCGATCGATCTCCAGGACGATCTCGACGGAATCGCCCACCGTCCTGACCTCACCGATGCGACCGATCTCGACGCCGCGCATCTTGACCTTGCCGCCCGGGTCCATCACGAGCCCGGCGCGGGAGGTCTCGAGCGTGATCTCGGCGGGATTGCTGAAGGCACGTGCGTACAGCGCGCCCGTGACCCCGAAGGCCGCGACCACGACGAGGATCAGGCCCACTCCGGCGATCCGGAGCGTCCGGGAACTGTCGACCCTGCTCATTCCTCAGCCCCCCAGGTGGAAGGTGTTGAAGTTGGAGTAGATCGCCATTGCGATCAGCAGGTTCACGATCATCACGCCGCTCAGCGAGGCGCGGACCGAGCGGCCGACCGCCTCCCCCACGCCTGCCGGGCCGCCGGTGGCGTTGTAGCCGTAGAAGGTGTGCACCAGCATCACCACGATCACCATGCCGAGCACCTGGACGTACGAGAACACGATGTCCATCGGGTGCAGGTAGAGGAAGAAGTAGTGCGAGAAGTTGCCGGCGCCGGTGTCGTAGAAGAAGACCAGCAGCAGGTAGTCGGCCAGGAAGCCACCGAGCGTTGCAAAGATGTAGAGCGGGGTGATCACGATCATCCCGGCGGTCACGCGCGTGGTGGCGAGGTAGGGCAGTGACGGGATCGCCATCACCTCGATCGCGTCGATCTCCTCACTGATCCGCATCGCGCCCAGCTGGGAGGTCGTGGCCGCGCCGAGTGTCACCGACAGAGCGACACCGGCCAACAACGGCGTCGACAGGCGTGCGGTGAAGAAGGCCGCCAGCAGCGGACTGAGCGAACCGACACCGAGGCTGGAGGAGGACTCGAAGCCCTGCGCAGCGGCGACCGCGCCGGCGAAGAAGGTGATCGAGGCGACGATGACGATCGAGCCGCCGACCAGCGCGAGGGCACCCGTGCCCGTGCCGAGCTCGGCGATCAGCTTGACGACCTCACCGGGATGGCGGCGTAGGGCACGCGGGACGCCGGCCAGGACGCGGGCGTAGAACAACCCGTGGGTGCCGATCGCGTCGAGCGTCCGGAGCGGCGCGCGTCGTACGGCATCGATCTTGGCGTCGATCTTGGGCGAGAGAGCAGACATCAAGACCTCAGAGGATGGCGAACTGGATCAGGCTGATGGTCAGGCTGACGGGGACGAGGACGGCGACGGTGATGACCACGGCCTGGTTGACGGCGTCGCCCACACCCTTGGAGCCACCGGCCACGTTGAGGCCGCGGTAGCAGGCGATGATCGCGGCGATCAGGCCGAAGATGAAAGCCTTGATCATGGAGAACATCAGCTCCGGGATCCCGGTGAAGAGCGGGATGCTGGCGAGGTAGGCGCCGGGCGTGACGCCCTGGAGGTAGACCGAGAAGAAGTACCCACCGACCAGGCCACCCGCGCAGATCAGCACGTTGAGGACCAGGGTCACCATCACCGCGGCCACGATCCGGGGTACGACGAGCCGCTGGATCGGGTCGATGCCGAGCACCTGCATCGCCGCGATCTCCTCGCGGATCGTCCGCGCTGCGAGGTCCGCGCACATGGCCGTGCCGCCGGCACCGGCGACCACGACCACCGTGACGAACGGACCGATCTGCTGCACCGACGCGATGCCGGCGATCCCGCCGGACAGGTCGAGCGCGCCGAGGTCGGCGAGGAGCAGGTTGACCTCGAAGATGACCAGCAGGGTGAACCCGAGCATCACCAGCAGCGTCGGGACGAGCGAGACCCGGGCGATGAACCAGGACTGTTGAACGGCCTCGCGCCACGAGAACCGCTTGGTGAACATGATGACGAGGGCGTCGAGCGCCATCGCCAGCACACTGCCGAGCTCGCGGGTCGGCTTCGCTGCAGCCTCCAGCGCTGTCGCCATCGTTTCCCCCTTGACCTGACCCGAGCTGTGACGTGGACCGGCCTGCGTTCTTCCGGTAAATTTGAATCTGGATTAAGGTAAGTCCACTTATGGAAGGCTATGCGGGGACACTTCGCGTGTCAAGCGTCACGCCCTCCGCGACGACGTCACCGGAACCGAACGAAGGAGTGCCCGATGGACCTGGGACTGAAGGACGCACGCGTACTGATCACCGGTGGCGCGTCGAACATCGGGCGCGGGATCGTGCACGCCTTCGCAGCCGAGGGCAGCCGGATCGTACTCTCCGACATCGACGGCGCCCAGGCCGAGAAGGTCGCAGCCGAGGCACTCGAGCGCGGCGCCGCGGGTGTCGAGGTCGTCGTGGGCGACCTGACCGACGAGGGCGAAGCGCAGCGTGCGGCCGACCGTTGCGTCGAGACCTGGGGCGGGGTCGACGTACTCGTCAACAACGCCGGGTGGAGCGTGCCGGGCTTCATCGCGAAGAACACCGACCGCGCCAACTGGCAGAAGACCGTCGAGATCAACTTCTTCACCGCGATCGCCGCCACCCAGGCCGTCCTCTCCCCCATGCGCGAGCAGGGCCAGGGCTCGATCGTCTTCATCGCCAGCGAGTCGGCCTTCGGCCAGATCCGCCAGGGCGTGTACGGCGCCACGAAGGCGGCCGTCGTGGCGCTGGCCCGCACCACCGCCCGCGAGCACGGCCGGCACGGCATCCGCTCCAACATCGTGTGCCCGGGCCTCGTCGTCCCCGATGGCCCCGATGCCGTCGGCTCGAAGAGCCTGTGGTCCGTCGGCAAGGACAACGTCTTCAACGACGACCAGGCGCAGTACCTGCTCAAGGACACTCCCCTGGGCCGGCTGACCAGTGCCGAGGACGTCGCCGCGTCGGTGCTGTTCCTGGCCTCCGAAAAGATGTCGCGGCAGGTGACCGGGCAGCTGTTCAGCGTGAGTGGCGGCTACACGATGCCGTGACAAGAAATGCGGTGTCTGCGCCGTCCGATCTGATGCGATGCTGTCACCATGCGCACAACAGTGACGCTCGACCCTGACGTGGAGCAGATGCTGCGGGCCCGCATGATGCGCGAGGGAATCTCGTTCGAGCGAGCATTGAACGACGCGGTCCGCGCTGGCATAGGCGCCAATGCCGCACCTCTCGCAGGCTTCTCGACCAAGTCCATCTCGCTCGGCACCCCCGTCATCGACCTCGACCAGGCCCTCCAGGTGGCTGCCGACCTCGAAGACGCCGACCTCATCGCTCGCACGCGGGCAGGATACTGAAGCCCGAACACCTTCCATGTCAGACGGCGAGCGGTTCGCCGGCGTCCGCTCGGAACGTCCAACGCGGTCCCGACCAGGGTCTCGAGACGGTTGCTGGGCAACCTCCTCGACCAGCGACTACGCCAGGGCGGAGAACTTCCAGTCCAGCACGGGCCGCTCGCCGTCGGCGGTGACCTCGGCCCGCAGGTCGAGCACCTGCCAACCGGCTGTCGGGGTCACCTTGTCGACGGTGAAGCGGGTGGTCAGGGTGTCGCCCTCGTGGACCGGCCCGGTGTGGTCGCAGGACTCCCACGACAGGATCGTCGCGAGGTCAGGCAACGCTCGCGTCAGCTGCGACGCAGCGATCGCGATGGTGTGACCCCCGTAGACCAGGCGCTGGCCACCGCCCTCGAACCGGTCGTGGTGGACGGCCGCGACATTGAGGGTCAGCCGGGCGAGCTCGGGTGCGCTCGAGACGACGTCACCCGTCGCGACCTCGAAGGACTCCCCCTCCCCGGGGAGTACGCCGACCGTTCGGCCGGCGACGAAGGCGTCCCGGTCCCACGGCGGGATCAACGCGGCCGGGTCGATCGGTGGCAGATCGGCACCGATCGCGTCGAGGTCGTCGGCTCGTCCCGTCGGCGCGGCACCGGGGCTCAGCGGGAGCATGGCGCAGCGGAAGAAGTCGACGACCGGCCGGCCCTCCTGGTCGACGGTCTGCATGTGCAGCGCGGCCAGGCCCGTCGGTGGACGCCCTTCACGGCGCGCGTTCTCGCGCAGGCCCACCACTGTCGTGGTCGTGCGGAGGGTATCGCCGATCAGGGGCTGCCGCAGCAGCGCGAAGCGGCGGTAGAAGAGGTTGGCGCGGACGCGCTGGGTCACCAGCGTGGTCTGGCCGATCGCGGTGTTCGTGACGAAGCTCGGCCCGGCCACCACGCCACCGGCGACCGAACGGGCGAGGTGGTCGTCGAGCGCCAGCCGCCACCGGTCGCCGACGATCGTCTGGTGCTGCGCAGCGCGGCCCTCGGTCAGCGTGGAACCGGGGGCGGTGTCGAAGACCTGGCCGACCTCGAGCTCGTCGAAGTACGGGCCGCCCACCTGGCGCACCATCACGCGCCGACCTTCGCCAGGACCTGGCGGGCCGCGCGCGCCATCGCCTCGTCCACCAGCGCTCCGTCGACCACGGCCGCCCCCCGGCCGGCCGTGGCCACGTCTTCGAGGGTCGAGAGCACGCGCTGGGCGTGGTCGACCTGGTCCGCCGAGGGCGTGAAGCCGTCGTTCACGCCCACGACCTGGCGCGGGTGGATCACCCACTTCGCGTCGAACCCCAGGGCAGCGGCATCCGCGACGGAGGCGCGGAACGCATCGTCGTCGGCAACACCGAGGAAGGGCCCGTCGATCGCAGCGACGCCCGCAGCACGCGCGTGCAGCACGATCGAGTCCTGGATCCCCCGCCACGCAGCAGGTTCGATGTCGCGCGCACGACCCAGCGATGCGGCGAGGTCGGCGTAGCCGACGATCACAGCGGTCAGCCGCCGGACGTCCGAGACGATGTCGGCCAGGGCCACGACACCGGCGGCGGTCTCGACCAGGGCCTGCACACCGACCTGGTCGGCGCGGCCGACCTCGGCCTCGAGGCCGGCCAGGAGGCGTTCCACGAAACCCAGGTCCGCGCGCGACTCCACCTTCGGCAGCACCACCGACGTCACCCGGGGAATCGACGCGGCGACCTCCAGGTCGCGGTGGCACCAAGGAGTACCGACCGCGTTGACCCGTACGGCGACGTGCGGCCCCCCGGCCGGCCAGACGAACGCGGCCAGCTGGGCGCGGGCGCGGCCCTTGTCGTCGTACGCAACGGCGTCCTCGAGGTCGACGATGATCTCGTCGGCGCCGGACTCCAGCGCCTTGGCGAGCTTGCGGTCGTCACCGGCCGGGACGCAGAGGGCGGAGCGGCGGGTGAGATGCGCGACGTTGACCACGGACATTCTTTTAATCTACATTAAACAGCGATCGGCAAGCAATCGAGTCCCGGAGGAACGAGCACACCATGGCGAAGCTGTCACCGGAAGAGCAGGACGTCGTCGCCCTCGTGCGCGACTGGATCGACCGTGACGTGCGCGGCAAGGTGGCCGAGCTGGAGCACGCGAACGAGTACCCCGAGAAGTGGATCGAGCAGATGAAGCAGCTCGGCATCTTCGGGCTCGCGATCCCCGAGCCGTACGGCGACGTGGCGGTCTCGATGCCCTGCTACGTCGAGGTCACCACCGAGCTCGCCCGCGGCTGGATGAGCCTCGCCGGCGCGATGGGCGGCCACACCGTCGTCTCGAAGCTGATCCTGCAGTTCGGTACCGAGGAGCAGAAGCAGCGCTACCTGCCCCGGATGGCGACCGGCGAGCTGCGCGCCACGATGGCGCTCACCGAGCCCGGCGGCGGTTCGGACCTGCAGGCGATGAAGACCGTCGCGCGCCTCGATGGTGGCGAGTACGTCGTCAAGGGCTCGAAGACGTGGATCAGCAACGCCCGCCGTTCGGGCCTGATCGCCCTGCTCTGCAAGACCGACCCGGCCGCGCAGCCGCGCCACAAGGGCATCTCGATCCTCCTCGTCGAGCACGGCCCGGGCCTCACCGTGTCCCGGGACCTGCCGAAGCTCGGCTACAAGGGCGTGGAGTCCTGCGAGCTGTCGTTCGACGACTTCCGCACACCGGTCGACACGTTGCTCGGCGGGGTCGAGGGCAAGGGCTTCGCACAGATGATGCGCGGACTGGAGACCGGACGCCTGCAGGTCGCCTCGCGTGCTCTCGGTGTCGGCCAGGCTGCGTTCGACGACGCGCTCGCCTATGCCCAGGTCCGCGAGTCCATGGGCAAGGCGATCTGGAAGCACCAGTCGATCGGCAACTACCTCGCTGACATGGCCACCAAGCTCACCGCCGCGCGCCAGCTCGTCCTCTTCGCGGCCGAGAAGTACGACGCCGGAGAGCGCTGCGACATGGAGGCCGGCATGGCCAAGCTCTACGCCTCCGAGGTCGCGATGGAGATCGCCCTGGACGCCGTACGCATCCACGGTGGCTACGGCTACTCGACCGAGTACGACGTCGAGCGCTACTTCCGCGACGCCCCACTGATGATCGTCGGCGAGGGCACCAACGAGATCCAGCGCAACGTCATCGCCGCGCAGCTGGTCAAACGCGGCGGGCTCGGTCGCTGACCGCGCGCGTCGCGCATGTGAATCTGTGAACCGCGATTAGAATCCAGCCATGGCGAAGAATTCCGGGAGCCCGACGCTTGCCCCCGCCCGCGAGGGCAAGACCGACAAGAAGTCCGCACGCACGCGCGTCCGGATCCTCGACGCGGCGGCGCAGGTGCTCAGCGCCAAGGGGTACGCCGGCATGCGGCTCAGCGACGTCGCCGAGGTCGCCGAGCTCCAGGCACCCGCGATCTACTACTACTTCCCCTCCCGCGACGACCTGATCGAGGAGGTCATGTGGGTCGGCCTCGCCGAGATGCGCGAGTACCTCACCAGCGCCCTCGCCGCAGCACCCGCTGACGCGACGGCCATGGAGCGGATCCTGATCGGCGTCGAGACACACCTGCGCCACGAGCTCGAGATCTCCGACTACACCACCGCGGCGATCCGCAACGCCGGCCAGCTCCCCGACCAGATCCGGGAGCGCCACGACGCCGAGGAGAAGAAGTACGGCGCCGTGTGGCGCGACCTGTTCAAGGCCGCCCACGCGTCCGGCGAGCTGCGTGACGACCTCGACCCGTACCTCGCCCAGATGCTCGTGATGGGCACCATCAACTGGGCGGCGGAGTGGTGGCAGCCGAGCCGGGCGACCATCGACCGGGTCGTCGCGAACGCGCAGTCGTTCGTGGAGAACGCGCTCTCTCCCACCAAGTGACCGGCTGACCACCTGACCGGCTGACCAGCTGATCAGGCTCCGGCGAGACCGGCTCCGACGGCCGCGATCGCCTCGATGATGTCGTCGGCGTCGCCGCTGACCTCACCGGCGAGCCAGCCGGCCACCAGGTCGGTCGTGCCCGCGACCAGCAGCCGCGTCGCGAGCCGCTGCCGGGCGCGGGAGCGCTCGTCCGTCGCACGGGCAGGCAGCACCGCGTCGGCCACGAAGCGCGTGTAGTCATCGATCGCCCGGTGCCGTCGTTCCGCGAGGACCGGCGTGGCCGGGCTCTCGACGTACAGGCGGGCGAGCCGCTGGTCGCCGCTGAGCGCTGCCACGAGGGTCTCGACGACAGGGCGCGGACGATCCTCGTCCGGGAGACCGACGATCGCGGCGTGCATCTGGGCCAGCAGGTCGACGTAGAAGGCGTCGGCCACGGCGAGCAGCATCTCGTCGCGGGTCGTGAAGCTCTCGTAGAAGTAGCGCTTGCCAAGGGCACTCTCCGCACACACGGCCTCGACGGTCGCGGCGGCCACCCCCTCGCGGCCGATCACCGTCCGGCAGCTCTCGAGGAGGCTGGACCGCCGCGTCGAGACGCGCTCGGCCGCGCTCACGCCGCCGTAGGACCGTCCCGTCATGGCGCCATCCTGCCGGATGCGGGGCCACCCGTTGACACCAGACGGGGCCCGTCGTAAATTCTGTTACGGAGTCGTAACAGATTGAGGAAGGGGTGCCGCCATGGCCTGCTGTGCGGTGCTCGCCCTGGTCCTCGGTGTCCTCCGGGCGATCTGGTTCCACCTGTTCCCCGGACGCCGTCCGGCCGAGCCGGGCTTCGCGCCACCGGCTCGCCGCTCAACGGACGGCGCTGTGATCGCCGTGCCCGAGCGCGCGCCCGCACCCCCTCGAGGGACGACGAGCGGCCTGCTGCTCGGCGTGGTCATCGGCACCGTCGCCTACGCGCTGGTCGTCGCGGCCATCGGTACGACCCCGCTGGTGCGCACCTTCGACGGCCCGTGGCTCTGGCGCGACGCCGCCCTGGTGGCCCTGGCGTCGGCCGCACTCCTCGGCGTCTTCGCGAGGAACACCCCGACTCCGCGCCCGGCCTTGCTCGTTGCTGCCGGCATCACCTGGACCGAGCTCGGCCTGGTCGACATGCACCTGCTCGGGCTCTTCGACTTCCGGGTGGCCGCGTTGCCACTCGACCTGCTCTTCCACGGGAGCGGCCTGCTGGTCGTCGCCCTCGGCGCCCGCTCCCTGGCGCGCACCCCCGACCGACCGATACCGAGGCCCGCATGACCACCGTCGCCGCCCGACCCGACCAGACCGTCACCGTCCTGCTCCCCACAGACATCCCGCTGTTCCCACCAGCCACCCGCCGCGCCCTGCTCCGCACCCTTCTCGGGTACGGCGCCCTGTGGCTGTGCGGCGTTGCCGCGCTCGCGCTCGGCGCCAGTGACCGGGTGACGACGTTCGCCCTCGGGATCGCGCTGCCGGGAGGTGGGCTGTTCGCCACCGGCCACCCGGCCTGGGGCGCGGTGGCGGTCCTCGGCATGCTGCTCGCGGTCTTCGTCTGGTGGGCCGCCGGACCCACCGTGCTCCCTCCCCTGGCGTGGGCACTGACGGCCTCGCTCCCCCTCGCCCTGCTCGACGGCCCGGACCCTTCCACGGTTGCGGGCATCGCGGTGCTCGCGACCGTCCCGGCCCTGGTCGCGCTCGCCGTGAGCGTGCACGCGATCCGCCATGCGTCGCAACGACGCCGCGGTGCCGCGCTCAACCAGCGGCTCGCGCAGGTCCCGTTCGCCGTGACCGGCGCGCCGTCGTACCCGGACGACTTCCCAGTGGTCGAGCACAGTGACCAGGACCTGCGCCGGTTGCGCACCGCGCTCGACCTCGCCCTGCAGCCCCTCGACGCCTACGAGGGGTTCACCCACATCGACCAGTTCCGTGAGGGCGCCCTGCGCTACCAGCTCAACGCCCTGTCCTACGGCCTGTCGATGTCGCAGTTCACCCGCACACCCGCCTTCCGCGGCTACCTCGCCGAGGCGCAGCGCAACACGATCGACAAGATGCTGCAGCGCCGCGTCTGGGGCTACTGGCCGCTGGAGAACGCGTGGGGCAACCTGCGCCGCGACAAGGAGCCGATCCCGGTCGGGCAGAACGTCATGCTGACCGGCTTCTTCGGCCTCCAGGTCGGGATGTACACCGCCCTGAACGACGACCGCTACACCCGCCCGGGGTCGCTGACGTTCCGGTGGGACGAGTCGACCGTCTTCCCCCACGACCTTCCGGGACTGGCTGCGAACGTCCGGGCGAGCGTGTCCGGCTCGCCGTTCAGCCTCTACCCCTGCGAGCCGAACTGGATCTACACGATCTGCAACACCTTCGGCCTCAACACCGTGCTGGCGGCCGAGCAGCAGACCCCGACCGGCGCGGCAGAAGTCGTGCGCTCGCAGCTGCGCACTGCCTACGAGTCGGAGTTCCTGCGTCCGGACGGGCGCATCGTCGGCGTCCGTTCCGCACACCTCGGGCTGTCCTGGAACTTCTGGGCCAGCCCGTCGGTGCAGCTGGCGACCACGTACTGGCTCAACCCCGGCATGCCCGACCTCGCCCAGCGCACCTGGTGGCTGATCCGTGACGGCTGGCTGCGCGTGGAGGATGGCCGGGTCTCGACGCCGCGCAGCGTCGTGAGCCGTCTCGATCCCGGCAACTACAAGCTGGGCACCGACACGTTCACCCTCGCCGTCACCACGATGGCGGCCCGCGAGATCGGCGACGAGGAGACGGCGCTCGCCGCCGAGGCCACCTTGACCGAGCGCGAGCAGGTCGAGGAGAGGTACGGCGCCGAGCGGGTCTCGAACGCCAGCGGACTGGCGAACTCCTACCTCAACCTCGGCCGGTTCGGGCGCCGCAGCGGGCTGCGCGACCTGGTCGCCTTCGGGCCACCGGAGCAGTGGCGCGACGGGCCGGTGCTCGAGGACGCGGCCTACCCGGACGTGCTGGTCGCGAGGGCGGTCTCCGACGGCGCAGCGCTCGACCTCGTGCTGGTCCCCGGGAACGGCCCGGTCCGCACGACACTGACCCTGGGGCAGCTGCGGCCGGGGGCGTCGTACGACGTCCGCGGGACGCAGCACGGGACGGTGGTCGCCGACTACGCAGGTCGCGCGCAGGTCGAGATCGACCTCGGCGCCCGCACCCAGGTGCGGGTCATGCCTGCTGGCTGAGCTCGATGCACCGGGCCGCGACGGCGGCCGACTCCTCGACCCCCAGCCCGAGCAGGCGCAACGTGAGCTCGGCCTGGGCAGCCACGACGGAGGGGTCGTGCTCCCCGTCCAGGATCCGGCGGATCAGGGCGAGCGACCCGGCGACCACGTTGTGCACGACGGCGTCCTCGTGCGGGACGGTGAACCGCCCTGCCTCGACCCCGGTGCGCACGACCTCCAGCGCGGCCGGGTACATCGCCCTCGTGTAGACGAGGTCCGCGTGGTCGAGCCGGACCAGCAGCCGGGCCAGGTCGGGATCGCTGAAGGCGATGCCCACGATGCGCAGGACAGCGAGCCCCGTGGTGATCGCGGGGTCCTGGTGCCGGTTGTCGTCGTTGAGGCCCGCGGTCGCGGCCATCTCGGCGAGTGACTCCTCCACTACCGCTTCGACCAGCTCCTCCTTGTTGGAGAAGTAGTTGTAGAAGGAACCGAGGGCGACATCGGCCTCCTCGGTGATGTCCTGGATCTTCAGTCCAGCGACGCCGTGGGCACCGATCAGCGACCGACCGGCCGCGACGAGCACGCCCCGGGTCCGTACGCGACGCCGGTCGTACCGGCTCTCACCCTCTGTCGCCGCAGCCATGGGGATCAGACTACGGCCGGCGTCCTGGGCCCCGAACCGATGGTGATCTCCGGCGGCGGCACGTCACCCTCAGGTACGCCGAACACGGCCGCCTTCACGATGGCGAGCTTCCCCTTCACAGTGACCTCGTCCTCGGACCGGCACACGACGAACGACAGCACCCAGACACAGGTGAGCGCCAGCCCGACGGTCATCAGGAACGCCAGGTGCGTCACCCACAGCGGAGCGTCGAGGTTCAGCGCGGTCCAGACCGGCCAGGCAGCCGCGCCGTTGCCGATGCCGTCGGCCATCGGGATGAACGGGATGACGAGGGCGATCCGCCAGCCGGGGAGGTAGGGCTTGAGCCGATAGATGAGCGCGCCCGCCGTCAGCGGCATGATCGGGTTCACGAAGACCCACCACAGCGGCAGGCCCCACAGGTTCATCGGCTGCGGCCCGTAGTACTCGTAGGCGCCCATCAGGACGCCCGGGCTCTCCAGCCAGATGTTGATGAAGACGTCCATCAGGTACAGCTGGAACAGGCCCTTGACGGTCACCCCGTTGGAGAAGATCCGGTACGCCAGGTAGGCCAGCCCGCCGACGTACCAGATGTAGACGAAGTTGATGAAGAGCGGGAAGTCGCGCCCCATCGAGGTGAACGTCGTCAGGTGGGCGCCCTCGCGGATGTAGCAGAGCCCGAGCGTGTCGACGATCGGCTCGAACAGGCACGCGATGCCACCGCCGACCAGGCACACGGCGAGCAGCGGTCCGCGCCCCGTGAGGAGGTGGCGGATCGCGAAGAACACCCCGATGAGCACGGGGATCCCGAGAAAGATCGTGAATGCGATCTCGGGACCGAACGGCATCTCGGTGGTCGGGTGGGCCGGGATCTCCCGGGCGGCTGTGGCGAGCATGCGTCGTACCCTAGATCTAAACTGACGTAAATTTCAATATTGAAAATCCATTCATTCTCTGCCAGTGTGGTGGTCGTCACGATCGCCGCACACCCGCAGGAGTCCCCATGAACCACGCCGTCCATCCGCCCGAGACGGACCTGCTCCTCCCGCTGCCGGACGGGGCCGAAGGCGCCGGCTGGGACCACCACACGATCCACACGCACTACTTCGGCTTCTCGGTCCCCGAGGCGCAGATCGGCGCCTTCCTCTACGTCCGCTACCAGCCGACGTTCCCGCTGAGCCAGGGCGGCGTCGCGATCTTCCAGGGCGTCGACAACGTCAACGTCCTCGACGTCGCACACCTCGACTACGAGGTCACCATGCCGTGGCCGGACGTCGACGGGAACGTCATCACCACCGCCAACGGCCTGCGCATCGAGTTCCTCGAGCCGGGCCGGGTGGCGCGGGTGAGCTACGCCAGCAAGGACGGCCGTACGTCGTTCGACGTCACCCAGACGGCTGTGACGCCGCTCCTGGCGCGGGGGCACGTGATGCCGGGCGAGGACGACCACCACGGCGATCCCGGCCGCGTCCCCGGCGGCAGCGAGCAGTTCATGCACTGCGTCGGCTCGTTGACCCTCGAAGGCGTCGAGTACGACGTCGACTGCTTCACCCCGCGTGACCGCTCCTGGCGCCAGGTCCGCACCGAGGACCAGGGCGGGGTGCCCGTGCCTCCTGTCGGCTGGTCGCCGATGTACTTCGCCGATTCGAACGGGCAGGGCGAGCTGATCTTCAACCAGATCAGCTTCGAGGCACCCGACACCGACCCCGCCTGGACGGGCCTCTTCGATCTCCCCGAGGGCGCGCCGACCCACCACTTCGCCTGGCTGATCCACAAAGGCGAGACCCGTCAGGTCACCCGGATCCGCCGCAACGTGCTGGAGCGACAGGCACTCACGTTCGCGACGTTGCGCCAGGAGGTCGAGGCCACCGACGAGGACGGTCGCGTCTGGCGCTTCACCGGAGAGGCGATCGCCACGGCGACCATTCCCGCGTGGCCCAACGTCTCCTTCCACGACAGCGTCTTCCGCTGGACCGACGAGGAGGGGCGCATCGCCCACGCCACCTACCAGGAGATCTGGTTCGACAAGTACCAGCGGGCGATGGTCGCCCGTGCCTCCCAGCCCGCAATCCAGCCCACCCGCATCGAAGGAGACAACTGATGGCCCTCGCGAACACCGACCCCGCGGAGATCCGAGGCGCGCTGGAGGGGTGGCTCGCCGAGCGCCTGCCTGGTGCCTCGATCACCGATTGCGACGTGCCCGCTGCGAGCGGGATGTCCAACCTGACGGTGCTGTTCACGGCCACGTGGTCCGCCGGCACCGAGACCGGGCAGTTCGTCGCGCGCGTCGCACCGGCGGGACCATCGGTCTTTCCGACCTATGACTTCGCCCGCGAAGCCGCAGTGATGAACGGCCTTGCATCCGCCGGGCTGCCCACCCCGGTCGTGCGTTGGGTGGAGGACTCCCCCGCCGTGCTCGGGTCACCCTTCCTCGTGATGGAACGAGCCTTCGGCCGCGTACCCGCCGACGACCCGCCGTTCACCGCGGCGGGTTGGGTGCTCGATGACCTGACCCCCGAACTGCGCGGCGAGCTCTGCCGGAACTCGATCGAGGCGATCGCCGGCATCCACTCGGTCGACTGGCGATCGCTGGGGTTGGAGTCCCTGGCCCCGGAAGGCGGCTCGGACGCAGCCACGGTGTACCACGCCGACCTCGCCCACTGGATCGGGTTCTACGACTGGGCCAGGGCCGGCGACACCAACCCGACCGTCGAGGCCGGTTTCGCGTGGCTGGCCGAGCACCGGCCCGCCGACGACCGCGATCCGGTGCTGCTCTGGGGAGACGCCCGGATCGGCAACCAGCTCTTCGGCGACGACCTCGCGGTCAACGCCGTCCTGGACTGGGAGATGGTCGGTCTCGGCCAGCCCGAGGCGGATGTCGCCTGGTGGCTGTTCATCCTGCGCCACCACACCGAGGGCATCGGATTCCCCGTTCCCGAAGGCTTCCCGTCGCGCGACGAGGTCGTCGCGACCTACGAGAAGGCAGCCGGTCGGGCGCTCGAGCACCTCGACTTCTACGAGGTGTGGGCCGCCGTACGTCTGGCGGTGATCATGCACCGCGCCGGCAACCTGATGATCGAGCTCGGGCTGCTCCCTCCGGACGCCCCCATGAAGCTCAACAACCCCGCCAGCCAGCTGCTCGCCGGACTGATCGGAGCACCCGCGCCAGGCGGTGAAGCGCAGTCGTTCATCGGGAACCGGTGAACGTGGTGGACGACATCGAGCGCCAGCGCCGCGTCCAGGTCGCCATGGCTTGGTGCGGTCCGCTCTTCACCCTCTGCCTGTTCGGCGGATGGGGCCTCCTCGGGGGCTTCATCCCGCTCGTCCCGGCAACCGACTCGGCGGCAGAGGTCGCCAAGCACTACGCGAACAACCAGACCCTGCACCTCACCGGACTGACGATCGCGATGGCCGGAGCGTTCCTCACCTTGCCCTTCTCGCTGGTCGTGAGTCTCCAATTGCGCCGTGCAGAGCGGGGATTCCCGGTGATGTCGGTGCTGCAGTTCGCGTCGGGAATCATCGTGACGATGGTGCTGACCGTGCCGATCGTGTTCTTCATGGTCGGTTCGTTCCGTCCGGAGCGTCCCGCGGAGATCACCCTCGCGATGAACGACCTGTCCTACATCCTGCTGATCATTCCCTGGCCGCCGGTCGTCGGACAGCTCGTTGCGATCGCGATCGCGACCCTCGGCGATCGCTCTCCAGAGCCGGTCTTTCCCCGTTGGGTCGCCTGGTTCAGCCTCTGGTTGTCCTTCCTGGTCCTGCCCGCCACCCTCATCGCGTTCTTCGCCGACGGCGTCTTCGCCTGGACCGGACTGATCGGCTTCTGGATCCCGGCCACCGCCTTCGGCGCCTGGTACCTCGTCATGACCTGGGTCCTGCTGCGCGCCATCCGCAGCGAAGCCCCCCTCTCCACTGAAACGGAGCTCTCCCATGCCTGATCCGAAGGCACCCACCGACGTCCTCGTGATCGGCGCCGGCCACAACGGACTGGTCGCCGCGTGCTACCTCGCCAAGGCCGGCTTCACCGTCGAAGTGGTCGAGGCCTCCCCCACGATCGGCGGGATGATCTCGACGAACCCGATCTTCCCCGACGCCCCCGGCCACCAGATCAACGAAGGCGGCATCCAGGCCTCGTTGTTCCGCTCCTCCGGCATCGAGGAGCACCTGGAGCTGAAGAAGTACGGCTTCAAGCAGATCATCGCCGACCCCTTCCATGTCCATCTCGACCCCGAGGGGCCGTCGCTGGCGTTCTGGAAGGACCCCGCGAAGACCGTGGAGGAGCTGCGCTACTTCTCCCCGAAGGATGCCCGCGCCTACGAGGCCTTCGCGCGTTCGCTCGATGCCGCGATGGACCTCGCCATCCCCTACATGAACGGACATCCGCTGCGCCCCAGCGCGCAACTGATGCGGGAGCTGCCGGCGGCCCTGAAGAAGCGCAAGGAGCTGCTGCCCCTCACGACCTTCCTCACCACCTCGCACAAGGAGTTCATCGAGGAACGGTTCGACACCCCCCTGCTGCGCGGGGCACTGGCCTCGATGCCGCCGTTCTGCTGGATGTCGCAGGACGGTACGGCGTGGGCGCTGATCTACATCGCGATGTGCCACCGGACGAACTCCGCGCGGTTCCAGGGCGGCACCGGGGCGTTGACCAACTCGCTCACCCAGTGCCTGATCGAGCACGGCGGCTCGGTACGGGTGAACAGCCGGGTGTCCGAGCTGGTCATGCGCGGCAGCGCCGTGGCCGGCGTACGACTCGGCAACGGGGAGGAGCTGCTCGCCACGACGACCCTCGCCTCCTGCAGCCCCAAGGCCACGCTGGCCCAGCTGCTGCCCGAGGGCACGCTTCCCGACCACCTCGAGCGGCGGGCACACGCGATTCCGACCAACGTGCTGGAGACCACGACGCTCAAGATCGACGTCGCGGTGTCCGGCCGGCTGACCATGCCCAGGCACAACGCGTGGCGCAAGGACGGCCTCGACCTGACCGAGCCGATCGTCAGCTGGCAGACCTACGAGGACCACATCGACGCGTGGAACAGCGCCGTTCAGCGGGTCTACCCGGAGAACGAGTGCTTCATCGGCATCGTCCCCTCGCGCCTCGACCCCACCCAGGCGCCCGACGGCCAGGACACCTTCTGGGCGTGGTCGGGGATCTTCCCGCGCAACCCGAAGGTGCCGTGGGACGAGATGCGCGAGCAGATCGGCAACAAGGTCCTCAAGGAGTCCTCGCTGTACTACGAGGGTCTCGACGGCATGGAGATCAGCCGCCGGGTGATGTCGGCGCCCGAGCTCGAGGAGCGCTTCAACGTCCCGGACGGCAACGTCTACCACGTGGAGCCGGTCGGCATGCGGTTCGGCGGACTGCGTCCGGCCCAGGGATTCGGTGGCTACGAGACGCCCGTCCCCGGCCTGTGGATCACCGGCGCCGGCACCCACCCGACCGGCGGCATCTCCGGCCTGCCGGGCAAGAACGCCGCCGAGGCGCTGATCAAGGCCAACCGGGACGGTGCGCTGACGCGGTTGAAGAAGCGGTTCGCCTGACGGTCGAACATCGGCAGGGATCTGATCAACCCGTTTGATCGGATCCCTGCCGGTCCGCCGGTGGGCAGTCCGGGCACTGGGTCGGTTCTCCGGCCCAACCTCGCAGCTGGAGCAGCCGGCCGACCTTGGCTGCGTCGAGCACGACCTGTCGAAGACCTGTCCGTACCCGAGCCGCACCGTGCCCTGCTCCTCGAGCGCAGCATCGAGGTCCCGCTCCAGGTCCCGGTCCCGATCCGCGGCTGTGTCGTGACCGAGCCGTCCGTCGAGCTCGACGAGCTGTCGCCAACGGGGCCGGTTGCCGCCGTAGAGGACGTCGCGGAACATGCGCCGACCGGCCTGGTCCCGGGCCTCGACCTGCCTCAGTCCCCGAGGGAGCCCGTGAGCGCGCTCGACCCGAGTGAGGTAGCCGTGCTCGAGCACGGAGCACGTTCCCTCAGCCACGTCCTGCAGCACCGCTTCGATCAGCGCACGGCGCGCCAGACGGGACATCTCCCCGACGCGCACGGAGAGGCGGGCAGCCGTCGTACGACGGCCACCGCCCACGCCCGTTGGCGCCAGGTGAGCGGGCCCGTGTGGTTGACGTAGACCCCGGGATGGACCGCAACCCAGTCCCGCCGCCTGAGCTTGCGTGCGACGAAGGCGGGGGTGTGGCCGCGGGCGATCGCCTGGTGCCGCGCGATCACACCGTCCTGGCGATCGAGGAGGTCGTCGATGTCGTCCATGACCGAGACCTGTCCGGGCGACGGTGGCCCCACACCTCGGCTTCACCGACCTGTGGAGAGGAGCGCGAACTGGGTGCGGGTGGCGACAACGGCGGGGATCTGATCAACCCGCTTGACCGGATCCCTGCCGTTGTCTGGTCCCTACCGAATGTCAGGGGCGGTCCGGTTCGCGGTAGTCGATGACTCGCCAGACGACTTCCGTCACGGCATCGACGACCCGGACCTCGCTCTCGGGGTCCTCGATCATCTGGCGCGCACAACGCTCGAACATCCACGACAGCACGCGTCCCAGGGTCTCGACGTCACCGACGGGTCGCCCTTCGAGCTCCCACCGTGTGCGCATCAGCGCGGCGCCCATGTCGCCCACCTCGTCGATGGCGTGCACCCACACCTCCCGCATCGCGGGATCCTGCTCTGCCAGCCTGACGATCGCGTGCAGGAGCGGGGCGTCCTCGGCCCACCGGCGAGCCATGTCGGCGACGATGACCCGCATCTGTTGCCGGCTCATCGTGGGGTCGGAGACGAGATCCGCGCCGATCTCGAAGCGCTGCGCGACGATCCGCTCGGCGAGCTCCGCGATGATGTCCCGCTTGTCCTTGAAGTGGAGGTACAGCGTCGCGCGCGACACCGACGCCGCCCTACCGATCTCTGCCATCGACATTGCATCGAAGTCCAGGCCGTCGATCAGCAGCTGCTCGGCCGCAGCGACGATCATTGCCCGCGTGGCGCGACGCCGTGCCGCCCCTGACCTGGCCTGCACGGAGGCGCGGGACCCGGACGTCGCGCTGTCGGTCTCGGTGCTCGTCATTTCCCTCCCGTTCCGTGCTGCAGCTGGTCGAGGTGCTCCGAGGGGCAGGCCGGCTTGCCCTCGACACCGCAGAAGGCACTGGGGCTGAGGTACGACGGCAGCTCGACGTAGGTGTCGGCGGTCATGGTCGCCGCAGAGTACGGCAGGAAGTAGCCCAGCGCCGAGGCGGTGCAGAAGCCGGTGACCGCCATGAACGAGGTGGCGTGGCGCCGAAGGGGCGAGAAGCCGAGGTCATCGACGCCCCGCTCGACGGCCGATCGGCCGGTCGCGTCAACCGAGTCCCGCAGCCACGTCACCATCGTCGCGAAGACTGCCGCGAAGAGCGCCTGGTAGAGCGGGAACTGGTAGATCTCACCGGCGAACAGCGAGAAGTTCGCCGGGACACCGGGGAACATGTACAGCTGGGGATAGACGATGAACACCATCTCGACCACGACGTCCGCCAGGGCGAAGGTCACGAAGAGGATGGCGTAGAGGGTGGCGCTGCTCGCCCGCTTCATCCGGGTCCGCAGGAGCCGCAGGATCTGGCAACCACCCATCGCCGCCAGCAGCCCGAAGTACATGTACAGCGGCTGCGCCCAGAGCAGACCTTCGGCGAACCGCTCCTGGTCGGGGCTCGGGTAGCCCGGCATGAACCCCGCCCAGGACCCGAAGTTGACCGCGTGCGCGTTCATGGCGAAGGCGGGATTGAAGACGTTGAGGATCGGATCGACGTAGTAGGCGATCATCATGCCGAGCAGGATCTTGCCGTCGATCGGCACCCGCCGCTCCCGCCGCCACGGACGTACGACGAACCAGCCGAGCATCGCCAGGCTGACGACCACGCTGACGACCTCGAAGGTCCGCAGGTACCAGAGGAACCGGTAGTGGTCCTCGCCCGGGTCGACGCGCTGGAAGTCGCCGGAGAAGACCCAGCTGACCCAGGCCACCGTCGCCAGAGCCGTGACCAGTGCGCCGAATGCCGACCAGAAGACGAGTGCCCCGGGCTTGCGTTCCAGGACGACACGATCCGGCTCGGTGGCGGGTGCGTGGGTCGTCATCGCCCCATCCTGCTCCTGAGCCGGGCCGAGATGGGACGTCTCAACACCTCACGGGCGACCATGTAGCCGGGCGCGCCCGTGATGCCTCCGCTCGGATGCGCGCCGCTGGCACCGAGGTACAGACCGGGTACGGGCATCTCGTAGCCGCTCAGGCCACGCACCGGCCGCCGCGGGCCGCCGCGACTCAGCACCATGTCCACGTGCGTGATGTTGCCACCGGTCGCTCCGACCTCACGGGCGAAGTCCTCGTTGTTGAGGACCTGGCGCCCGATCTCGAGGGTCTCCACTCCGTCGTAGAACTTCGACAGCTTGGCCACCACCGAGTTGCCCGCACGTTCGCGCAGGGTCACGCCATCCGGACCGGCGGTGTCCCACGGCTCCTCCGGCGCGTAGGGCGCGACGGCGAGGTAGCAGTAGAAGTTGTCCTGCCCGGCAGGGGCCTGGCTCTGGTCGTTGCCGGTGGGGATGACGTTCCACATGCTCCAGTCGTCGTCGTACGGCAGCAGGCCGGCCTTCGACCGCGCAAAGGCCCGTTCGATGCCGTCCTCGGTCGCCAGGACGTGCATGGGCAGCCGCAGGTCGAGGTCGTCACCGCGACGCTTCTCGTACCGCTCGAGCGAGAGTCGGCCACTGAATGCCAGGTCGACCTTCATCTGCCCGTAGCCCCCGTTGCGAACGGGGATGTTGTCGACACGCTTCTCGAGGACAGGCTCCAGAGTTCCCCGCGGGAGCAGGCGACCCAGAGCAGTGTGCGGATCGCACGCAGCGACGACCGCCTCGGCGGCGTGGAAGACCTCGCCGCCCTGGAGGCGCACCCCCGCGGCACGTCCACCGTCGAGCAGGATCTCCTCGACCGGCGACGAGACCCGGACGACGCCGCCGACCGATCCGAGGCGTCGGGCGAGGGCGTTCGGGAGCGACTGGATGCCACCGACGAGGTGCTGGTGGGCGTGCCGGTGTTGGTTCGCGAGCCAGAGGAAACCGGCTCCGCTGCCGTCGGCCGAGTTGGGCGTCGTCGAGCCCGCAGCGGCGTGCAGCGCGTTCCGGACGACCGGGTGCTCGAACCGCTCGGCGATGGCCTCGACCACGGACCCGGTGGCCAGCGCCGCGACGTCACCGAGGCGCTTGCGGTGACGCGCCGCTTGTCTCGCCGTCCGCGCGAGCCCCGGAAGATCGAAGCGTCCCGGGTTGGTCACGAAGTAGGACAGCGCGACGTCGCTGAACGCCTTCAGGAGGTCGGCGAACTCGAGGTAGGCGCGCGCGTCCGTGCGGGAGAACCGGGCGATGTCATCGGCGGTTGCCTGCGGGTTCTCGTAGAAGGCGAGCGACGCGTCCTCGGGGTCGAGGTAGACCAGCCCGGGGTCGACCCGGACACGCTGCAGTCCGTGCCTGTCCAGCTGGAGCTCCGTCGCTGCCGGGAAGGAGTCCCAGAAGAAGGGGTCGAAGGAGTAGGGATGCGCCAGGTGGTCGGGGGCTCCCGGGATGGACTTCCTCGATGCGGTGAAGCCGCCGATCGTGCCGGCTGCCTCCAGGACCAGGACCCGACGGCCCGCGTCGGCGAGGTAGTTCGCCGCCACGAGTCCGTTGTGGCCGGCGCCGATGACGATGACGTCGTACTCAGTACTCATGCCGTCACCGGTCCTGGTCCACGAAGGGTGCCTTGGGGACGTCGACCCCCGGAGGTACGACGAGCTCACCATCGGGCCCGATGACGATCGAGTGGTCGCCGCGGGGGAACGGGACTCGCGGGTCCGGGCAGGCGACGTCGCTCCACGGACCGCACATCTCGGTGACGAAGTAGGAACGCTCCTGGACGTCGTCGGACCAGGCGTCGCCGCGGAGCGCGATCATCGCGTTGGGCACGTGGTAGAAGACGAAGAAGATGCAAGTGATGGCGCCGGACACCGCAAAGAACCGCAACCAGCCCTTCGCACCGTTGGGGACCCGCAGCTGGTCGATGCCGCGCTCGGCGAAGCTGCGGCCCTGGTCGTCGCGGAAGTAGCGCATCGCTCCCCAGGTCGTGTACAGCAGGCTGGCAGTGATGCCCTGGTAGACGGGGAAGGCGTAGTAGTGCCCCGCGTTCAAGGTGACCTCGTGGATCGCCGAGGCGTACGAGTGCGAGCCCATCACCATGAAGGCGGCTTCCCACAGCGTGCCCACGACCATCATCGGGATGAAGGCGATCAGCCACATGCTGACCGGGCTGATGGTGGGCCAGCGCTCGCGTGTCTTCCGGAAGATCCAGTTGACGATGATCACCATCAGGAAGAACGCACAGGTGTAGACGCCGGGCAGCCAGAGGAGCGGCTGCGGGATCTCCGTCGGGTTCGGCGACATCCAGCCGGGGACGTGCCCCACCCAGGACCCGAGGTTGATGAAGTACGCGTTGTAGTTGAACCCGGGCGTGAAGTAGTTGTAGAGCGGGTCCGACCACCACATCACCGCGAACGACAGGACCATCAGGCCGTCGAACGGGATCGAGCCGGTGCGCAGGCGCGGGCGGATCGCCTTGAACCAGATCAGCGCCAGCATGCCGGCGAACAGGCCCCACTGCTGGATGCCGAGCACCACCTTCATCCAGGTCGGCACCGGCGTCGGCCCCGTTCCGACGCTCTCGGGCTCCCCGGCCACGATCCAGGCAACGATCAGGTAGGCGGCAAAAGCCAGGAAGGCGAAGCCGAGACCAGCCCACCAGGAGATGGCGCGGTTGCCCTTCGGGGCCTCCGACTCCTCGACTGGTGGTGAGCGGAACAGGTCTGTCGTCATCGGGATTCTCCGGTCTCGTAGGTCGTGATGAGTGCGACGAGGGACGCCATGAGGCCGTCGTCGTCGGTGAGTGGCGAGGCAATGGCGGCGGTGCACGCATCGGTGAACCCGAGTCCCTGGACGATCAGGGTCGCGGCCGAGACGAGGGTGCGGGTCGATGCGACCTCGCGCAGCCCGATGGCGTCAGCGCGGCGGAGCGCCTGGGCCAGGCGCACCAGGTCCTCGACAGGTTGCCCGTGCAGGCCTGTCTCGCGACGGATGACTTCCCGCTCGACCTCCGGGGAGGGAAACCCGAGGTCGATGGCCACCATCCGCTGTCGGGTGGACGGCTTGAGGTCCTTCAGGACGCTCTGGTAGCCGGGGTTGTAGGACACGACGAGCTGGAATCCGTCGGCGGCGGGGACGGTGACGCCTCCGAGTCGCTCGAGGCTGAGCTGGCGCCGGTGATCGGTCAGCGAGTGGATCGCGACGATGGCGTCGGCTCGTGCCTCCACGATCTCGTCGAGGTAGCAGATCCCTCCCTCGCGCGCCGCCGTCGTGAGGGGGCCATCGACCCATCGGGTCTCCCCACCTGTCAGCACGAACCGGCCGAGGAGGTCGGACGCCGTCATGTCCTCGTGGCACGACACCGTGTGCAACGAGCGGCCGAGCCGGGCCGCCATGTGCTCGACGAGGCGGGTCTTGCCACACCCGGTCGGGCCCTTGAGGAGCACCGGAAGCCCAGCCCGAGCGGCTGCCTCGAAGACCAGCACCTCGTTGCCGACCTCCCGGTAGTACGGCCCTGGTCCTCCTGTGGCCAGCACAGGAGCCGGCGGGGTCAAGACGGCATCGGTCGCCATCAGGACCTCCTTTCATCGATCGTCTTGCCAGCGCGGAGCGCGACCTGGCCGAGTGCATGGGTCAGAAGGGGTGTGATCTCGCGGGCAAGGACGTGGGGGTCATGCGCGACGCGGTGGCCTTCGACGCCCCAGAGGTCCTGCAGTGCGTACGACGGCCGGGCCGACAGCCCGACGCAGGCGACTCCGCGGCGGCGTGCCTCTGCAAGTGCCCGGGCGGTGTCCGCCGTTGCGTACCCACCCTCGTACCCGTCGTCGTACGCGATGCCGTCGCCGATGACGACGAGCACCCGGTGCCGAAGGCCTGGTTGGTCGGCGAGCATCGCCGTGCCGTGCCGCAGCGCGGCACCGAGCCGGGTGAAGCCGGACGGTGACAGACCCCAGAGTCGCTGCCGTCCCGCGGCGTCCCAACGGTCAGAGAACCCCTTGCACCGGAGGAACCGGACGTCGTGGCGACCGCGGGTCCGGAAGGCGTACGTCGCGGCGTGCACGTCGAGCGCGTGGAGAGCACCGGCGAGGACGTCGGCGAGCACGCGGTGTTCGTCGAACAGGGTCGTCTCGCTGCGGGGACCGCTCGCGGACTCGGTGGCGTCCAGCAGGACCAGGACGCCGATCTCCCCCGCCCGGCGCCGCTCACCGACGTGGACCCTGGGGTCGGGCGTGTATCCAGCAGCAAGGGCGACCTGGAGGTCGACGGCCGCCGTCAGGTCGACGTCCGGACCGTCGAGCGATCGTGGCCGGTGACCCCAGGACGGCGCGACGCGCATCAGGCTGCGCGCGACCGCGCGCTCCTCGGTGGACATCCGCCTCGGCGCCGGGCCGGCGGTCGAAGTGGTCCCGGAGGGGTCGAGCGTCGCGACCGTGCACCACGCCGCGCGGTGGGCCCCACGGACGACGTCCCACTCCGGGTACACGTGCCCGACGGCCGAGGTGGTGGCGGTGGCCATCGCCGCGGGAGGCAGGGCACTGACGGGCACGGCGCCGGCCGGCGGTCGACCCGAGCGCCGGCTGACACCACCGCCGGTTGCGAAGCCAGTCACCCCCGAGCCTTCCGAGCGTCGTGCGCCGAGCATGTTCTGGAACGCGCGACCGACGGGCCCGGAGAACGGGCCGGCGAGCTTCTCCAGCAACGTGCTGCGCTCACCTTCGTCGTCGGCGTCGTCCTGCTGCCGTTCGACCTGTTCGCGCAGGGAGGCTGCGAGCTCGGCCTGCGACGGCGGATCAGCCGGATGGGCCCGGGCACGCCGGCGCACGGAGTCGAGGTCGAGGTGTCCGCACCAGCGGGGCAGGTCGGGTGCCTGACGGACGGTCAGCGCCCGTCGGGCCGACTCGAGCGACGAGCCGGTCACCGCGGTGGTGCCCAGGTCGCGGTCGATCAGCATCGCGAGCTTGCCCGGGAGCACCTCGCGGAGCTCGCGCCGCGCTCGTCCCAGCTCGAGCGCCAGGAACTGCCGATGGGCGTCAGACGACGCGCCCCTGAGCAGATGGACGACGCCGGGCACGAGGCTGCCGACAGCCATCAGGCTCGCCTGCGCCATCACGAGGAACTCCACCTCGTGGTCCGACAGCTCGGCAGCGTCCGGGCCGAGCGTGATGCTCCAGCCGTCCGAGTGAGTCGGCCTGCGCCCGAGGCGGAGCTCGACGGGGCGGCCAGCCACGGCCGAGGCGAGAAGAACCGCCGAGGTGAGCGGGTCAGCCGGACCCTCGACACGGGGCAGGTGTGGAGCGGTCGTCGTACTCATCGCACCTCCTCCGAAGTCGTTTTGGACGGTGTGTCCAAAGCAGTGCCACGGTAACAGGGACGAGCGCCGGACCGGAAGAGTTTTTTATGACCTCATCGAAAAAAGAAGAACGGCAGGGATCCGATCAACCTGCTTGATCAGATCCCTGCCGTTCCCAGCCGGGTCAGAAGTCAGACGGCGGCGAGCTTCTCCTCGTGGGCGATCCGGCGCTTCTCGGCGAAGGCCAGGGCGTCGTCCCAGGAGCCGCCCTTCATGATCTGCACGCGGTACTTCATGATCTCGGCCTGGCCATTGACGGCGAGGGCACCGATCAGGCGGTCACCGCGGCGGTAGAGCGCGACCCAGCGCGACCCGGCACCGGGGTCGCCGTCGACCAGGACGACCTCGTCGGCCTCGGGCGAACCCACGAACTGGATCCGGACGTCGTACCAGTCGGACCAGAAGTACGGAACCGTGCCGTAGGGCTTGGCGTTCTCGGGGTCCAGGGCGTTGCGTGCAGCGGCGGCGCCCTGCTCGGCCGCAGCCGTCCAGTTCTCCATCCGCTGCCGCTCGCCCAGGGTCGGATTGACCCAGCTCGCGACGTCGCCCGCGGCATAGACGCCGGGCACGCCGGTCCAGAGGTTCTCGTCGCAGACGATGCCCCCGATGTCCCGGTCGATGGTCAGGCCGGAGCCCTCGAGCCAGCCGACGGACGGGATGACACCGATGCCCACGACGACGAGGTCGGCCTCGATCGAGGTGCCGTCCACGAGGACGACGCGCTCGACCTTGCCGTCGCCCTCGATGGACGCGACACCCACGCCGCAGCGCAGGCTGGTGCCGTTGAGCTCGTGCAGGGCCGCGATCGCGGCGCCCATCTCGTGACCCGTCGCACGCACCAGAGGCGTCGGCAGGGCTTCGATGATGGTGGCCTCGAGACCGCGCTTGCGGGCCGTGGAGGCCAGCTCGGAGCCGATGAAACCAGCGCCGATGACGACGGTGCGGGCGCCGGCCTCGAGCTTGTCGCGTACGGCGAGCGAGTCGTCGAGCGTGCGCAGGGGGTACACACCGTCGAGACCCTCGGTCCCCGGCAGCAGGCGGGCGTGGGCGCCGGTCGCGATCACCAGGGCGTCGTAGGCGATCTGGTCGCCGCCGACAGTGACGCGACGGGCGACGGTGTCGAGAGCCGTGGCCGGTGACCCCAGTCGTACGTCGACGCCGAGCTCGTCGCGCAACGTCTCCTCGGTGCGGAAGAACGGCACCTCGGCCAGCTCACCGGACTCGTCCGCCGCACCGAGGAAGGCCTTCGACAGCGGCGGCCGGTCGTACGGCAGGTGCTCCTCGGCGCCGATCAGCACGATCTCGCCGTCGAACCCGGTCTTGCGCGCTGCCTCGACCGCGCGCAGACCCGCGAGCGAGGCGCCCACGACCACCAAACGGCGCGGGTCGCTCACAGCGAGACGATCTTCAACGCCTCGGTCGGGCAGCCGTTGACGGCCTCCTCGACCTCCTGCAGCTCGTCGTCGCTGATCTCCTCCTTGAGGACGAGCAGCTCACCGTCGTCGTTGACCTCGAAGAAGTCGGGCGCGAGGGACTCACAGATCCCCAGACCCGTGCACTTGTCGAAATCGACCGTCACACACTTCATCGTCTTCTCACCTTCTCGCTGGGCTTCACTCCCACGATCATAACTCGACTTATGTTTTCTGGCGAGACTTCCGCCCCGTCTTTTTTCGTGCCTGTTAGAAACGCCTCAGTCCGCGGCGGGCGCGAACTGCGCAGCGACCTTGCCCACCACGATCTCGGCCGTCTCGGCACAAGCCGTCGTGCCCCCGTTGGCGTACTCCTTCACGGCGTCCCCGACGTTCCACAGACCGGTGAACGGGGTGTCGTGGGACATGTCGAAGCCGGCAACGGCGCGCTGCGGCGGCCAGCCGTCGCGCGTGGTGACCTTGCTGATGATCCGGGCCCGCTCGTCGAAGCCGGGGATCGTCTCCCGCAGGTCCTCGAACAGCAGGGCGTACTCCGACTCCTCGTCGAAGTCACCCACCGAGGGCTTCGGGACCGCCGTGCCGACGTACAGGTTCCAGCCCTCGGGGGCCATCTCCGGGCAGCTGTCGGTGAAGTTCGCGATGTACGCCAGGCGGCGCGAGGTCGCGAAGCTCAACATGCCGGGCGCCTCGATCAGGCGCTCCTGGCTGGCGAAGTTGACAGTGATCATCGCGGTCGGGCGGTCGTTGCGCTTGACCGTCTCCTGGAAGTCGGCCGGCACGTTCGCCTCGCCGAGCAGTCCCACGGTGGCCGCCGGTCCGATGTTGCTGATCACGATCGGTGCCGTGACCGTCTCGCCGCCTGCCAGCACCACACCGGTGATCCGGTCGCCGTCGAGCGTGATCCGCTCGACCGCGGTCGAGAGACGCACGGTCCCGCCGTCGCGCTCGATCGCGCCGGCCAATGCCTTGAAGACTCCGATCGAGCCCTCGGGGTGGAAGCCGAAGCGCTTGAAGGCGCTCTTGCGGGTGAAGTACGTGAGGAACACCCGGGCAGGAAGGTCCTCGGAGCCGACCGCGAAGACCGAGGCGGCCATGTTGCGGAAGATGCCGTGCACGCCCTCGTTCTTCGTGTACTTCGAGAGCCAGTCCTGGAGCGTGATCTGCTCCTCCGGGAGGCCCTCGTCCTTGCGCGCCGCACCGATGCCGCCGACGACCTTGGCGCCCTGGCGGGTCAGCTTCTGGAGCAGGAAGCCCCAGCCACCGCCGGTGACGTCGACGTCCTTGCCCTTGATCCGGTAGAGGATCGGCGGGCTGGGCTCACGGATCTCCCACGGGAGGTCGAGCTCACCGAAGGTGCGCTCGGTGATGCCACCGCACTCGATGACGATGGCGCCGTCGTTGATCTTGAAGCCGTCGACGTCGGTGGTCGACGCGCGACCGCCGACCTTGTCGAGGCTCTCGACGACGAGGGTCTTGTAGCCCTGGTGCTGCAGGCGGGCAGCGGCGAACAGGCCGCCGGCTCCGGCGCCGATCACGATGGCGTCGTACGACGCCGTGCTGTTCTCAGTCACTTTGAATCTCCTGATCAGTAGGACCGCGGCAGGCCGAGGGAGGTCTGCGCGACGAAGTTGAGGACCATCTCCCGGCTGACCGGGGCCGTTCGCATGAGGCGGGTCACGAACCAGAGCTCGGACAGGCCGTACTCCTTCGCCAGGCCGTTGCCGCCGTGGACCTGGATGGCCTGGTCGAGCGCTTTCAGCGCTGCCTCGGATCCCACGAACTTGGCAATGTTGGCTGCCTCCGCGACACCGGTGTCGCCCTCGTCGTAGAGGACCGCTGCGTTCTTCGTGGCCAGCCGTGCCACCTCGACGTCGATGTGGGCGGCGGCCAGCGGGTGGGCGACACCCTGGTGCTGGCCGATCGGCACGCCCGACCAGACGGCGCGCGTCTTGGCGTAGTCGGAGGCCTTCTCGATGGCGAAACGACCGACACCGGTCGTGATCGCGCCGACGAGGATCCGCTCGGGGTTGAGGGCCGCGAAGACCTGACGCAGTCCCTGGCCGGCCTCACCGACGAGGGACTCGGGGCCGACGTACACGTCGTCGAGGAAGACGCTGAACTGCTTGTCGGGAGACACGATCGAGGTGTCGATCCGCTGGTAGGTCAGACCCGGGGCGTCGGTCGGGATCACGAAGATCGACAGCCGCTTCTTCTCCGGCGTCGACAGGTCCGCGTCCCGTGCGACGAGCAGGAGGGCGTCGGACTGGTCGATCGCGGAGATGTAGTACTTCGAGCCGCTGATCCGCCACCCGTCCCCGTCGCGGGTCGCGGTGGTCGCGACCTCGTGGCTGTTGGAGCCGGCGTCGGGCTCGGTCAGACCGAACGCGACCTTCTTCGTGCCGTTGGCGATGCCGGGCAGCCACTCCTGCTTCAGGGCGTCGGACGCGTAGGTCGCGAGGATCGAGCCGATCATGGCCGGCGAGATCACCCACACCAGCATCGGCATGCCGTGCGCAGCGAGCTCCTCGACCACCACGACGGCTTCCTGCATGCCGGCTCCCCCGCCGCCGTACTCCTCGGGGAGGTGGACACCCAGCAGGCCTGCCTGGCCGAGCTCGGCCCACAGCTCGGTGATGTCCTCGTCGTTGCGGGACTTCTCGAGGAAGTACTGCTGGCCGTAGCGGGCGCAGATCTTGGCGACGCTCTCGCGGATGGCGCGGTGGTCGTCGCTGTCACGGATGAGTCCGGGCACGGTCAGGCTCCTTGCAGGGCGGTGGCTGGGGCGTCGTCAAGGCTGCGGTTGGCCCGGAGACATGCCCAGCACATGACGAAGATGAAGAGGCAGTAGGTCGTGAGCGCCAGCCAGAAGACGAAGATCCCGTTCCAGGCGAAGGGTCCGGTCTTGAAGAAGTAGGCGAGCGGGTCCGGGATGAACGAGAACGCGACGAAGAAGTTGAGCCAGGCGACCCAGCGCGGGAACAGCTGCTGCGGGTCGCGCAGGATCGCGATGCCGATGACGACGTTCTGCACCATGAACGGGACGATGCCGGTGAAGAGCAGCAGCCAGGCGAGGTCATTGAGAAGCACGATGTCGCCGGGGTCACGGTCGGTGCGGAAAGCTGCCAGGGCGAAGATCAGCTGCGGGAAGAAATTGATGACGAGTGTGACGACGGCGATCATCGCCTGCACCAGCGCCAGCAGCGGCATCCGACGGTTCATCCGGAAGAGGTGGAACGAGACGACCGCCCACAGCGGCATCGCCAGGGCCGTACCGACGGACGCGATGACGAAGCCGGCCTTGACGCGACCGGGGTCGTCGAGGAAGAAGTGCACGATCTCCCCTTGGTCATCGGGGCCGAACGGCAGGGGCAGCAGTCCGGCGATCAGCCACCCGGCGAGCGTGATGACCACGCAGACCGGTCCGCTGAGGGCCGCGTAGTCGGCAAGCTTCTTCAAGGTTTCTCCTGGGTTCTCAGACGCCGCGGAAGGTCGGGCGTTGCTTGGCGAGGAATGCATCGAGCGCCCCGCGCGCGTCGGCGGTGCCCGCGCACGCGACGAGTGCGTCGATCTCGGCGTCGAGCTGCTCCGGGAGGCTGCGGTCCCACGAATCGCGCAACAGGGCGCGCATCTGGGCGAAGGCTCGGGTGGGGCCGGCAGCGAGACGCCGGGCGATCTCCTCGCCGCGCACTCGTGCCTCGGCAACGGTCGCGACCTCGGCGACCAGGCCCCAGTCGAGAGCCTGCTGAGCCGTGATCGGCTCGTTCAGGAGGTAAGCGCGGGCCGCGCGCGCCGGGCCGATCCGGCGCGGCAGGTGCCACGTTCCGCCGCCGTCGCCGCTGAGCCCGATCGCCGCGAAGGCCGTCACGAACCGGGCATCCTCGGCGGCCACCAGGATGTCAGCGGCATAGGCGAACCCGAGGCCACCACCGGCGACCGCGCCGTGGGCGACCGTCACGATCGGCACCTCCAGCATCGCCAGCACCTGGAAGCCGAAGTGGAACGGCGTCGTCATCTGGCGCAGGGTCACGTCGAGCTCGTTCGACTGCCCGGTGAAGTAACCGATGTCGCCACCGACGGTCAGGTCAGGCCCGTCCCCACAGAGGAGTACGGCGCGCACGCTGGCGTCGCCAGCAATCCGGACCGCCGCGACGAGGAACTCGTCGGCGAGGCGCTGGTCGATGGCGTTGCGGGCGTCAGGGCGCGCCAGACGGAGCGTGGCGACGCCGTCAGCGATCGTGAGGTCCATGGTCTCGAGTCCAGCGGGCGACCCGCCCCCGGACTCGAGTGCGCCGACGAAGGCGGTGGCGTCGGTGATCTGGGTGAGACCGGAGATCAGCCCGTCGCGGAACTCCCACACGTGCGCGAACCACGTCGTGAACGGCGTCCCGCTCCCCCGGCCGGTACCGCGGTAGGTGCCCTGCACCTGGAGCCGACCGTCGGTCGTCGCAGTGAACCTCGCGGGCTCCGCCCGCACGCGCCAGTGCGCCCCGATCGTGAACCAGCCGTCGCGGATCATCGCCTCGGCACCACGGTGTTCACCACCGACCCCGAACGGCAGGCCCGGCGTCAGGTGGCCCACGAAGTCAGAGGTCAGAGCCGCTTCGATGCGCGCACGATCCCCGGTGGCCAGGGCGTCGTACAGGCCCTCGACAAGGGTGCGGGCGGCCTGACGGGCCAGCGTTGCGTCGCTCACCTAATTGAATATAGATTAAATACGCAGGACGAGACAACCCCCTGGGACGCACAACACAAGGAGGACACCGTGCAGGTGATCGTGATCGGCGGAGGTGTCGCCGGCACTGCGGCAGCGCGCAGGCTCCAGGACAAGGGCGCGCAAGTGGTCGTCCTGGAGGCGGCCGAGGCCGTCGGCGGTCGCACCCGCACCCTCCAGCGGGACGGGTTCGCGATCGACACCGGGGCGATCTTCCTGATGGGCTCCTACGACCGCACCTTCGACTTCCTCAGTGACAGCGGCCACCGCCGCGACCTGACCCGCTGGCCCGCGCTCGCGGCGGTCATCGACGACGACGAACGCCTGAACCCGGTGCGCTACGACCGCCCGTGGACCTTCGTGCGTCAGCCCCAGCTTCGGCTCCGCGACGCGGCCCGCATCGCGACGACAGCCGTTCGAGGCGTGGTGGGCGCGCGCGTGCAGCCCTTCGACCTGGACGAGCTCGCCGCCGCCGACGACGGCACGACCCTGGCCGACTGGTCGCGGGGCGCGATGGGCGAGCCGGCGTACCACGCCCTCATCCGCCCGCTGATGGAGCCACTCACCGGAGCCGACCCGCACCGGATCAGCGCCGCATTCACGCGGGCGCTCCTGCAGCAGCCGCACCGGACCACTCTCGACGTGCCCCTCGGCGGCCTCGGGCAGGTCGTGAACTGGCTGGCCGAGGACATCGACGTACGCCTGGACACAGCAGCTCTGGAGATCACCTCCGAGGGAAACCGGGTGGCAGTCCGTACGGCGACCGAGACCCTCGAGGCAGACGGAGTCGTCGTGGCCACGGACGTGCTCACCGCTCGCCAGCTGGTCGGCCCGGTGGCCTGTCCCCCGGTCCTCGAGGCGCTCGATGCGGTCGAGCCGATCCACGCGTTCCACGTCTGGCTGGGCTACCGGAAGGACCCGTGGCCCGGCGTCGCCCAGGACCTGGTGGTCGAGGGCACGACCGGAGCACACGCGACGTACGGCGTCCTGCTCAACAACCGGCGCGCACCGGGGTCCACTCCCCCGGGCGGCCAGTCCGTCAGTGTCTACCTCGACCGCGACCAGGTCGGCGACCGGGACCGCGACGGCATCATCGCGCTCGCCCGCGCTGCCGTCGATCGCGCCTTCGGCCCAGCCACACCGGACCTCGCCGAGGTCTTCGAGTGGCCGGTCACCCTGATCGCGCCCGTGCCCGGCCACTACCGCCGAATGCAGACCGCGCGGGACGGCATGCCGCCGCGAATCCGGCTCGCTGGCGATTTCCTGACGCACTCAGGCATCGAGGGTGCGCTGCGGTCCGGCGAAAAGGCGGCTGACGACCTGCTCGCTGGTGGATAGATTCGACGGGTGCAGTCCCTCCAGGGCGCAGTGGACGAGGCGGCGGAGCGCGTTGGGTTCTCCGGTGTCGTCCGCGTCGATCGCGCAGGCGCCACCGAGGTGCTCTCGGCGTACGGGCTCGCCGACCGGGCCCACCGGGTCCCCAACACCGTCGACACCCTGTTCGCGACCGCGAGCGCAACGAAGGGGCTGACCGCGCTGGCGGTGATGAGCCTGGTCGAGGACGGAACGCTCGAGCTGACCACGCCCGCGCGATCGCTGTTGGGTGATGACCTGCCGTTGATCGCCGACGACGTCACCATTGAGCACCTGCTGGCCCACCGGTCGGGGATCGGTGACTACCTCGACGAGAACGCCAGCGGCATCAACGACCACGTGATGCCGGTTTCAGTGCACGAGCTCGCCTCGACGGAGCAGTACCTGCCCGTGCTGGACGGCCACCCGACGGTGTTCCGCGCAGGCGAGCGGTTCTCCTACAACAACGCCGGATTCGTCGTCCTCGCCCTGTTGGCGGAACGGGCGAGCGGGGAGTCCTTCCACGAGCTGGTGCGCACCCGGGTCTGCGAACCGGCCGGCATGATCGACACGACCTTCCTGCGCAGCGACGAGCTGCCGGGACGGGCCGCGCTGGGCTATCTCTCTGCTGACGGTCCGCGCACCAACGTGTTCCACCTCCCCGTCCTCGGCAGCGGCGACGGCGGCATCTACGCCACTTCGGCCGACCTGAACGCCTTCTGGGACGCGCTGTACGACGGTCGCATCGTCTCGCCCGAGAACGTCGCGGAGATGACGCGCCCGCGCAGCGACTGGCCCGAGGAGTCCCGGCGCTACGGCCTCGGGTTCCACCTGCACGCGACGGGCGACGCCGTCTTCCTCGAGGGGTACGACGCCGGCGTGTCCTTCGCCAGCCTGCGCTGGCCTTCGGAATCGGTCATCTACACGGTCATTTCGAACTGGTCCGACGGCGCCTGGCCTGTCGTCAAGGTCCTCAAGGAGCACCTCGGCATCTGAGGCGCGCCGGTGGTTGAGGTGCGAGGCGCGCCAGCGCCAAGCCTCGAAACCCGGTGACTGTGGAGAACTTGGCCTGATTGGATCGAAGTGTCGGAGGTCGATGATCCAATACTCGTATGGCAATCGGGTGCGGGCAGAACGAGCAGGATCGGCTGGTGGAGATGTCCGCGGGCGGTGTTCTGGCGTATGCCGAGGCCGAGCACGCCAAGCGTCTGGAGGCTGAGCGGAACATCTTGAAGGCCGCGTACCAGTGGGCTGTCCTGCATTCCCCGGACCGGTTGCCGGCGGGTGACAAGCGGGGTAGGGAGCGGGCGAAGCCGGCTGGTGGGGCGGGGACGCCGTTGATCACCGAGTACGCCGCGGCAGCGTTCGGTGCCCGGATCCAGACCTCGCCGTACGGGGCGAAGAAGCTGATCGCAGACTCGGTCGACATCGCCCTGCGGCTCCCATGCATCCAGGCCGGGGTCGATGCCGGTACTGCCCGTCCTGGTCATGCCCGCCACGTTGCCGAGGCGACCCGGGAGCTGTCGGAGTCCGAGGCGGCGTGGGTCGATGCCGAGGTGGCGGAGTCCTGTGACGGCAGGTTGTCGTGGACCCGGTTCGAGGCATTGGTGGAGGGCAAGGTCGCGGCTGCTGCCCCGGAGTTGGCGCGGTTGAAGGAAGAAGCCGCTGCTCGGGAGGTGTTTGCGCGGATGTCGCGGGTCAACAAGCACGGCAAGGCGACCTACACGATCCACGGCGACGCTCTGACGATCGCTGGGATCGATGCGGCGGTGAACGCGGTCGCCGAGTCAGCGGAGCTGAAGGCTTTGATGCCCGACGCCACGCTCAATGAACGTCGTGTTGCCGCGATCGCACTCCTCGCCAATCCCGCGGCGCACGTCGACCCCGCCGTCGGTCCGGTGAAGGTCAAGGTGAAGGCCTATCTCCACCTGTACGGCGACTCACCCATCGCACGCCTCGAGGGCCACGGACCGGTCACCACCGACTGGGTGGCACACCAGGTTTCGAGGCTCACTGGCGCTCGCACCTCCCACCGGCGGGACTGTTCAGGTGAAGCCGGTGATCGACCTGAACAACCAGGCCCCGGTCGATGCCTACGAGATCCCATCGAGGATGCGCGAAGCCGTGCACCTGATCCACCCCGGCGACGTCTTCCCCTACGCCGCGAACACCAGCAGGCGGATGGACCTCGACCACGCGATCCCCTACTCCGAGGGCGGACCCACCGGCGTGGGGAACTTGGGTCCGATGACCCGGACCCATCACCGGATCAAGACCCATACGGGCTGGGAGGTGCGACAACCCTTCCCCGGGATCTGTATTTGGCGAGATCCCTACGGGGCGCACTACCTGGTCGATGCGACCGGCACCCGCAGAGTCACCGGCACCCCCGGCGACCAGAGCCCCACGCCCGCAGAGCTCCACTTCAGCGAGATCCTCATCAACTACCTCGTCGCCTGACCGACCGGTCCGACCGGAGCCACCACGCGCGCCCAGACGAACGTCAGCGTCGAGGCGACCCCTGGGGTCGGGACGCCGGTGTCCACGATGGCGCGCACATCACGCCTCATGGCGTCGAAGGTGGCGCCCACCATGAACTCGGCCAGCGCTGCGACCGACGGTCCCCCGGCGCCTGCGTGCGCGCCCAGGTCGCGGTGCAGACGGTCCGCCGCCCTCGCGGTGAGCTCGTCGACCCACGACCGCACCAGGTCGGCCGCCTCGGCATCGACGGCCGAGGCCCGACCCACCGCGTCCAGGAGCCGCGCATGCGTGCGCCACAGCGCGATCGTCGCCTCGAGGGCCTCCGGGATCCCCGCCACCGGATCGCCGCCGACGTGGTCGTACCAGGCCGTGGCCACTGCGATGAACTCATCGCGGAGCTCGTCGAGCGCCGCACCGAGGACCGCACCCTTGCTCGCGAAGTGGAAGTAGAACGCCGGCCGGGTGACCTCCGCGCGACGCGTGATCTCGGCGATGGAGATCTCGTCGTACGACTGCTCCTCGAGCAGGTCGGTCACGACCTCGAGGATCCGTCGTCGCGTCCGGCCGCCCTTCGTGGTCACGCCCACTGTCTACCGGACCGCACCCCCGAACAACATAATTGACGGGCGTAAATTTCTGTTCTATGTTTTTGAATCCAACTTCAAGAACAGCCTCAGGAGATCCAGTGCTTCCAGAAATCACCGCTCTCAAGGACGCGGCGCTCGGTGCGGCCCCGTGGACCCCGGGCCAGGCGCGCTACGGCCTCGACTCGCTGCGTCCCGCCGAGTTCACCGCTGCGCTGGCATCAGAAGTGCCCGGCGCCCGGGTCGACGACCTCCGCGTGGAGATCGACTCCCGCGGCACGACGGACCGCGCACGCATCCACCTGAACTGGAACGAGACCGGCCGCAACGCGGGTCTCCCGGCGACCGCCTTCGCGAAGGGCACGTCGTCCCAGCTGGCGCCCAGGGTCATCGTCTCCGGGTTCGGGTGCCACACCTACGAGACCCGCTTCTTCGAGCAGATCCACCCCACCCTCGCGGATCTCACGATCGCGCCGTACGTCACCCGATCAGGATCGGGCGGGCGCTACGTGCTCGCCTTCGAGGACCTCGCCCTCCGTCCGGGCGGCGTGACCTTCTACGACGCCGACGACGAGGCGCCCAAGGAGCACGCCGAAGCCGTGGTCGACCTGCTCGCGACGCTGCACGGCAGGTTCTGGCGCTCACCGCGCTTCGAGGGCGACCTCGCCTGGCTCCAGACCTATGCGAAGCGCCCTGGCGGGCCGTTCATGAAGCGCCTTTTCACGTGGAGCGAGAAGCGGTTCATGGCCCAGGACCGGACCGTCCCCGAGTCCGTGCGCCGCCTCACGAAGAAGTACGTGCAGAACCAGCCCGCTCTCACGCGGCTCTGGGAGTCGATGCCGCAGACGCTGTGCCACGGTGACACCCACCTCGGCAACACCTACGCGAATGCCGACGGGACCGCCGGCATCTACGACTGGCAGGTCTTCCACAAGATGAACGGCCTGCGCGACTTCGCCTACTTCCTCATGCACTCCATCCCCACCGACCTGCGACGGGCGGAGGAGAAGAACCTGCTGGAGCGGTACCTGCAGGTCCTCGCCGACAGTGGAGCAGGCAGCGACGTGCCCTCCCTCGCCGAGGCCTGGGACACCTACCGGCTGCTCACCGTCGACGGCTGGATCGCGATCGTCTTCACTCTCGCCGCCGGCAGCATGCAGCCCGACGACCGGATGGAGGTCACCGCGGTGCGCGCGATCAACACGCTCACCGACCTCGACGTGGAGCAGGCACTCACGGCTGCGCTCTGACCCTGCGTCAGCCGCGCTCGTTGCCCACGACGGACACGAACGACACACACCCACCCGGTCGGCCGCCCAGGTTGTGGGTGAGCGCGAGACGGGGGTCGGCGAGCTGCCGCTCCCCCGCGTCGCCGCGCAGCTGCAGGAAGGCTTCGTAGAGCATCCGCAGCCCGCTCGCGCCGACCGGGTGGCCGAACGACTTCAGGCCACCGTCGACGTTGACCGCGAGGCGGCCGTCGGCGTCGAACTCGCCGGCCAGGACGTCCTTCCAGGCCTGACCGCGATCGGCGAACCCGAGGTCCTCCATCAGCACGATCTCGGTCGGGGTGAAGCAGTCGTGCACCTCGGCGAGCGACAGCTCCGAGCGCGGGTCCGTGATGCCGGCCTGGGCATAGGCGTCCGCGGCGGAGTGCACGACCTCCGGGAACGACGTGAAGTCGTACGCCGGGTCCAGACCACCGCGCATCGGGCCGGACGCCAGGGCCAGGGCCTTCACGAAGATCGGGCGATCGGTGTAGTCGTAGGCGTCCTCGGCCCGGACGATCATCGCGGCCGCGGCACCGTCCGAGACTCCCGAGCAGTCGAAGATGCCGAGGCGACCGGCGACCTTCGGCGCGCCCTCGATCGTCTCGCGTGACACCTCCTTGCGGAACTGGGCCTTCGGGTTGCGGGCGCCGTTGACGTGGTTCTTCCACGCGACGTGCGTCATCGCCTCCCGCATCGCAACCGGATCGACGCCGTACTTCGCCGTGTAGGCGGGGTCCAGCAGCGAGAAGGCCGCCGGAGCGGTCAGCGAGAGCTCCGCGGCGGTGCCGTCGGAGGGCGGGTCGGCGCGCAGGAGCCCCGAGAAACCGGAGTCCTTGAGCTTCTCGACGCCCACGGCCATCACGCGGTCGTAGGCACCCGAAGCCACGGCGTAGCAGGCGTTGCGGAAGGACTCGGAACCCGTGGCGCAGTAGTTCTCGACGCGGGTGACCGGCTTGTAGTCGATGCCCAGCGGACGGCTCAGGGTCAGGCCGCTCTGGCCGGAGCCCAGCGTCCCGAGCCACCAGGCGTCGACGTCGTCGCGCTGCACGCCCGCAGACCCGAGCGCCTCCCCCACGGCTTCGAGCAGCAGGTCGTCGGTCGACGACTCCCAGCGCTCGCCGAACCGGGTGCATCCCATGCCGACGATCGCGACGGCGTCCTTGATCCCCTTGCTGGCCATCAGCGCACCCGCGCCTTCCAGAAGTAGTTGTGCACGGCACCCGCGGTGAACAGCCGGCGGAACACCAGGGAGACCTCGGAGCCGACAGCGACCCGGTCCGGGTCGGCATCGGCCACCTCGAGGGTCGTGCGGCCGCCGCCTTCGAAGTCGACGACGACGTCGATCACGGGTGGCGACGGCGAGAAGGCCAGCCGGTCGATCGTGAACGTCGCCACCGTTCCGGTGTGATCGGCGAGCGAGAGGTCCTCCATCGCGTCGACGGCGCTGCACGACCGACACACCCGCAACGGGGGCACATGGACGAAGCCGCACTCGACGCATCGGGTGCCT
Organism: Nocardioides sp. Root682; assembly: GCF_001427795.1. Lineage (GTDB taxonomy): Bacteria > Actinomycetota > Actinomycetes > Propionibacteriales > Nocardioidaceae > Nocardioides. The sequence goes on from NZ_LMHJ01000001.1 coordinate 795,893, forward strand.
GCGAAGCCGAACTTCCACGCACCGGCGCGGGCCGATGGCGGCCCGGCAGGACGATCGGGCTCGGGACGACGGGGCAGCTCACGCTCGAGGAGGCCACGCCAGGAGAGGTACGTCGGGTAGGGAATCGCGCGTCCGGCGCCGAGCTGGTCCGCGACGGAACGCGTAGGGCGACGGCCCGCGAGCAGGTCGGTCGTGCGCAGCAGCAGGCCGTCGCAGCCGTCGACGGCCGAGAGCACGAGCACGGTCTCTCCCGGACCCGCGACGTCGAGGACCGCAGCCAGGCCGAGCAGCGGATCGGCGGCCCCGGAGAACCCGATCGGCGAAGCACCCGAGGACAGCGCGCCCTTGACCAGAGCCCCGGCCCGCTTGGTGATTCCGGAGTTCCCGCTGGTGACGACGACGTGGTCGGCCTCCGCGAGACCGGCCCCGTCGAGCAGCCGCGCGGCCACCCCACGGACCAGGTCGGCGTACTGCTCGAAGCCGAAGCGCTCCTCCCACTGCTCCCCGGTCGTACGCTGCGGGTCACGCCAGCGGTCCAGCACCTCGAGGGTCTCGCTCGCGACGCCGAGCACCTCGGCGATCGCGTCGCCCTCACCGAACAGCAAGGCTGCCGCTCCGTCGCCGCCCGCCTTCTCGTCGGCGGAACCAGGCTTGCCGATCCGGACGTCAGCGGCGACCACCAGACCGCCCGAGGCCAAAGCGGCCCGGGTGGCGGCGAAGGTGGACCGGGCCGAACCGACCAGGTCCGCAGCGGGCACCACTGAGGGCAGGCGCAGCGCGGCGTGCACCGCGGACGCGTTCGTCTTGTCGAGGTACGGCGGCGAGGAGCTCGCCCACCACAGTGCCCCGGGCGCGGCGCCTTCAGGGACCACGGTTCGCGCGGCTTCCACGGCCATCGTCGTCGCGTCCTCGTCGAACGAGGCGACGACACGCGTCCCGCGGACCCCGCTGTCGCTCCCCAGCCGGTACGACGGCAGGTAGGCGCCGTAGCCGAGCAGACCGATCGCACCGCCCATCGAAGCGCCGCTCATCCGTGCACTCCGCGGAACAGCGCGGCGATGCCCTGGCCGCCACCGATGCACATCGTCTCCAGCGCGAGCCCTCCGCGGCGACGGTCGAGCTCGTGCAGCATGGTCGTGAGGATCCGCACGCCGGTCGCCCCGATCGGGTGGCCCAGGGAGATGCCGGACCCGTTGACGTTGAGGCGGCTGTCGACCTCGTCCAGCTTGACGCCCCAGCCGGCGAGGACCGCGAGCACCTGCACGGCGAACGCCTCGTTGACCTCGATCAGGTCCAGGTCGTCGAAGCCGACGCCGGTGCGCGCGAAGAGGCGCTGCACGGCAGCGACGGGTCCGATGCCCATCATCGAGGGCTCCACGCCGGCGGCTGCCCAGCCCTCGAACCAGGCCATCGGCTCGAGTCCGAGCTCCTCCAGCCTGTCCTCGGCCACGACCAGGCAGGCCGCGGCGGCGTCGTTCTGCTGCGCGGCGTTGCCGGCGGTGACGGTGCCACCGGGACTGATCGCCCGCAGCCGGCCGAGCGTCTCCATGGTCGACTCCGGGCGGATGCCCTCGTCCCGGTCGAACACCACAGCGTCCCCACGACGCTGGGGAACGGACACGGGGACGACCTCGTCGGCGAAGACACCGGACTCCCACGCGGCCGCCGCACGAGCGTGGCTCCGGACGGAGAACGCGTCGGCCTCGTCGCGACTGACGCCGTAGTGCGTCGCGAGGTTCTCGGCCGTCTCGATCATGCCGCTGATCGGACCGAACCGCTCCTCGGGCTGCGACCGCTCACGACCCCGGTCGAGACGGTCGTAGAGCACCTGGTTGCCCGAGCGCGAGCCCCACCGTGCCGTGGTCGTGTAGTGCTCGATGTTGCTCATCGACTCGACGCCGCCGGCGATGACGACGTCCGCGGCTCCTGTCTGGACGGTCATCGCGGCGGTGATGACGGCCTGGAGGCCACCACCGCAGCGGCGATCGACCTGGAAGCCGGGCACCTCGATCGGCAGGCCCGCCGCCAGGGCGGCCCAGCGTCCGATGCACGGTGCTTCGGAGTTCGAGTAGGACTGCGCGAAGGCGACGTCCTCGATCGCGGTCGGGTCGACGCCCGTGCGCTCCACGAGGGCACGGATGACGTCAGCGGCGAGCTCCTCCGCCCGGACCGGTCGCAGCGTTCCCCCGAAGGCTCCGACGGCGGTCCGCACGGGACCGACGATGGCGACACGTCTCAAGCTGGTCATGAGTGGCTCCTAGGCCGATGCCAACACGCCGTCGGCGCGGGCATCGAGCTCTGCTCGGTGGGACGGGTCGGCGACGGCGATCATCCGCTCGACCCGCTGACTCAGGGTGGCGCCGCGCAGGTCGGCGACGCCGTGGTCGGTCACGATGACGAGGCCCTCGGACCGCGGCGTGGAGACCGGTCCGGACAAACGGCTGACGATCCGGCTGACATCCCCAGCTCGGCCGCGAACAACGGACGGCAACGCCACGACAGGGACTCCTCCAGCAGATCGGTCGGCGCCACGGAGGAAGTCCACCGCGCCACCCACCGCGCCGACGTACCGTCCGCCGGCGAGCTCGGAGTTGACCTGCCCGGTGAGGTCGACCTCGATGGCCGAGTTGATCGCGACGAGCTGGTGCGAGGCGGCCAGCACAGCCGGGTCATGGGTGTAGGCGGTCGGCCGGAGCTCGACTGCCGGATTGCGATGCGCCCAGCGGAACAGCTCCCGGGTGCCGCCGAAGAGTCCGGCGACCGCGACGCCCGCGTCGGACGACTTGCGCGATCCGTTGGCAACGCCGGCTTCGACCAGGCGCATCGCGGTGTCGTTGATGATGCCCGAATGGATGCCGAGGTCGCGGTGTCCGAACAGCTCCGCGAGGACTGCCTCCGGAAGGGCCCCGATCCCGAACTGGAGGGTGGCACCGTCCGGCACGAGCCCAGCCACCCGGCGGGCAACGGCCCGCGTGTCGTCGCCGACCGCCGGTGTGGGCAGCTCGCCCGGTGCCCGGGACGTGTGGATCGCTGCGGTCCACTGGTCGGGGGTGAGTGTCCGGGCACCGAAGGTGAACGGCACCTGGTCGTTGATCTCGGCGATCACCACCCGCGCGGTGTCGATCGCTGCGGAGAAGTAGTCGTCACCCAGGCCGAGGCTGTGTCGCCCCTGCTCGTCGGGAGGCGAGACCTGGACGAGCACGACGTCGCAGTGGAAGTCGCCCCCCGACAGCAACGACGGCAATGTCGAGTAGTGCACCGGCCAGATCTCCAGCCGCTCGGCGGCGTGCAGCCGCGCGTTGCTCCCGGCGCCGCAGTACGAGTGCACGGTCAACGAGTCCGGGACGGTGTCCACCGTCAACGCCGACTGAGCCGGGATGCCGACGAAGCAGCGCAGCCCACCGATCTTGTCGGCCTGCTGCACGAGGAGCTCGACGAGCGTGGTCGGCTCGGCGCACGTCTGGCCCCAGGTGATGGTGTCACCGGGCCGGACGTGCTGCGCCAGGTCGATCGTCACCCACGCCACCGCTCGTGCGACGGATCGAGCAGCTGGGTCAGGTGCCCGTCCGCCAGCCACACCAGCGACTCCAGCTCGAGGGCGTCGAGGAACCGGACCCGGCCCGTGCGCAGGTCCTCGACCCGCAACCGTACGGAGTTCCCGGTCTCGTCGAGCTTGACCGCCACGGAGGCGAACTCGCTCTCGATGACCTGGCCGGCAGGGTGGATCTCGGTCATGGCAGATGCCTCAGATCAGGAAGCCGAGCGTGGGCACGGCTTGTTCGTTGTCGACGAGGACGACCTTCTTGTAGGCGAGCCGGATCTGCCCGTCGACCCGACGCAGGCGGTACGTCGTACGACCGCCCCACAGGGTGTTGCCGCGCGGGCGCGACTCGAAGGCCAGCACGTTGGCGCCGATCTCGATGTCGACCCCGCCCTCGGCGTTCGCGCGCCCGCCGAGGAGCTCGACGTTGCCGATGATCCGGCGCAGGTTGGACGGCGGTGCCTGCGCATAGCGCTTGCCCGTCTTGACCTGCTTCATCCGCGTGGAGATCCGGTTGCGGTTGTCGAAGATGATCGACACGGTCGCGCGCGGGTGGTCACCCTCGCCGTCCACCGGGACCCAGTAGATCGCGTCGTCGGTCCACAGCGCCTCCCAGCCGTCGTAGTCGTTCTCGTCGGCGAGCCGCGCCTCGCGGTAGAGGAATTGTTCGACTTCCCGGGCCTCCCACCCGTCCGGGACGTCGAGCAGCTCCGTGCCGTTGTCGGGCCGCGGCGGCAGCACCGCGTCGCCGGTCTTCTCCGTCATGACGCTCATCAGTCCTCGTGCCCTTCATCGGGTGCCGTCATCAGCGACTTGTAGTGGTTCCAGAACCCGCGCATGCCGGTCTCGTCGGTGGCGGAGCCGATGGTGAAGCCGTTCTCGTCGACGCTCTCGCGCAGCAGACCGCGACGGACGTCGAGCCACTCCGGGTCGGCCATCTCGACGCCTCGCTGGTTGCGCTCGTACATCTCGGTGTCGTCGGCGAGCAGCATGCCGGCCGGACCGACCGAGCCGATCGACTGCGACACCATCCGCTGGTTGAGCTCGCGGCCGCCGTCGAACTGCACAGCCGTCGCGTACTGCACGCACTCGCCAACGGCGACGGGCTGGATGTTGAAGACCTGGATCTCGGCGATGAAAAGGTTCGGGAAGATCATCACGTGGGGCGCGCCCTCGATCATCCGGCGCTCGGCGTCCTCGCCGTACGCCTCGTTCATCGCCTCCACGTAGTTCGACACCCGCTCGGGCGTCGTACCGAACCAGCGCATCGGCTCGGCGAAGCCACGGAACTCCGGTCGCAGGTCGTTCTCACTGTGGCCGTCGCCGAGGTTGCGGGTCACGGCCGTCGAGTTGTCGCTGTAGAGCGCACCGATCGGGCTGCCCGTGACGCCGAAGATCGAGCCGTGCACGAACTGCGGGTGGTAGCCGTCGGTCTCGTTCTCGGCGAGGAACTTCCAGTTGGAGCGGGTCTTGTGGCGCAACCAGCCGGCGTCGAGCGACACCTTGCCCTCGGGCGAGAGGCCCACGAGTCGGTCGATCTCCCCCTTCGCGGCACCGAGGTGGTCCTCGAGGCTCTGGCCCTCGGCGGCGAGGCTGCCGAAGACGAAGCCCTGGTACGACGCCACGCGGGCCACCTTGCCCATGCCGAGCTCGAGCTTGTTCTTGCCGCCGTACCCCTTGTTGTAGGGGTAACCGAGCAGCTCGCCGGTGTTCCGGTAGGTCCAGCCGTGGTACGGGCAGCGGAACGAGCTGGAGTTGCCTGCCTTGTCGTCGCAGACCTGCAGACCGCGGTGGGCGCACCGGTTGATGAGCAGGTGCACCTCGCCCTCCTTGTCGCGAGTCATCACGACGTCCTGGTCGGCCAGCTGCTTGCGCACGTAGTCGTTGGGCTGCGGCACCTCGCTCTCGTGACCGACGAAGACCCAGGTCTTGTGCCAGATCTTGCGCAGCTCCTCGGCGAAGATCGACGGGTCGGTGTAGAGCGTGCCGTGCACCCGGGCCGGCTGGATCAGCCGGTCGTACCGGCTGCCGCCTTCCCGGACCTCGACCTCGACATCAGAAGGGGACGGGACCACAGCGGTCATGACTTCTCTCCTTGGGGCGGGACGGACTGGGAGACCAGTTCGACGAGCCGGAACTTCTGGACCTTGCCGGTCGCAGTGGTGGGCAGTTCGGTGATGTCGAGGAACTCGACACGTTTGGGGACCTTGAAGCGGGCGAGGTGCTCGCGGGCGTGGGCGATGACGTCCTCCGCCGTCAGCGCATCGCCCTCGGCGCCGGGTGCCCGGACGACGACGGCACAGCCGATCTCGCCCCAGCGGTCGTCGACGACGCCGACGGCGTACACCTGGCTGATGCCGGGGTGGGCGCCCAGGACCTCCTCGACCTCCTTGGGCATGACCAGCTCGCCGCCGGACTTGTAGACCTCCTTGCTGCGGCCGGTGAGGACGAGGTAGCCGTCCTCACGGACCTGGCCGAGGTCACCGGAGTGCAGCCAGGTCGTTCCGTCAGCGGCCGGGTGCAGCGCCGCGGCGGTCTCCTCGGGCTTGGCGAAGTAGCCGAGCATCGTGGTCGGGCCTGCCGAGGTCAGCTCGCCGACCGCACCTTCGGGCAGTACCTCGCCCGTGGTCGGGTCGACGGTGCGGTAGACGCAGAGCGTCCCGTGACCTTCGACGCCTGCCGATCCGGCCAGCTTCGGGCGGCCGACCGTGGTCGACGTCAGCGCCAGGTCATCCTCGGGCAGGGTCAACGTCATCGCGCCGCCGCACTCGGTCATCCCGTAGCCGGTGACGATCTCGCTGACGCCGAAGTCGCGTTCGACCTGCTCCCACAGCCACACCGGCGCAGGGGCGGAGCCGCACAGGATCGCCGTCAGGCTGGAGATGTCGGCATCGACGCGCAGCGGCGACTCGACGAGCGCGACTGCCATCGTCGGCACACAGAGCATGTCCGTGGCGTGGTGCTTCTCGATCGCGGTGAGGTACGCCTCCGCGCTGAAGGACGGCAGCATGATGACCGCTCCCCCGACGTACGTCGTCGACAGCAGCCCTTCGACGTACCCGAACATGTGGTAGCAGGGCAGCGAGAAGAGGATGCGCCGCCCGTCCTCGTAGGCGCGGGTCAGCGCGGACGCGTAACCGGTGCGCAGGACGGCGTCGTGGGTGACCTGGACGCCCTTGGGTGAGCCAGTGCTGCCCGAGGTGTAGAGCAGGTCGGAGACGTCATCGGGCGTGTGCCCGGCGGCGGCCGAGGCTCCCGCGTGCTCGAGTCCCAGCGCGGCGACAGCCGCACCGGTCAGCGCACCGGGTCGCGGCGCGGTGTCGGGCCGCTCGACCAGGACGACGTGACGCAGCCCGTCCGGCGCGTTGCCTCCGACAGCAGGCCGGTCGGAGAAGCCGGGGGCGTCCCAACCGGGCACGATCACGTCGAGCATCCCGGCGTGGTCAAGACTCTGGAATCCTGCATTGGTGACGAGCACCTTGCAGTCCGACTGCGTCAGCACGTAGCGCAGCTCGTCGGTGCGGTAGAGGAAGTTGAACGGGATCGCGACCGCACCGGCACGCGCGATCGCGAACTTCCACGTCACGAACTCGGCGTAGTTGGCCATCAGCAGGCCGACCCGGTCGCCCCGACGGACGCCGAGCGAGGCAAGGCCGTCGGCCAGGCGTCGCGACTCGGCAGCGACGTCGGCGTAGCTCAGGACGCGTTCGTCGGTCACCACGAAATCGCGCTCGGGGAACTCGTCTGCACAGATGTCGAGCCAGGCGTCGAGGGTGCGGGGCGTCCACGTGGCGAAGCGTTCGTGCAGGGCTGCGCGACGTTCGGCGATGGTTCCGGCGTTCGAGTGGGTCACGTGATCCTCCGTTCTTTAATCTAGATTAGATTATGCGGTGATCTCGCGCAACGCCTGGGTCCCGATCAGGTCGGCCAGCTTGAATTTCTGGACCTTCCCGGTCGGCGTCGCCGGCAGCTCACCGGCCAGGAACCACCGCGTGGGCAGCTTGTACGGCGACAGGCGCGCGCGGCAGTGCGCGACGAGGGACTCCAGCAGTGCGGCTGGGTCCTCCCCCGTCGCCGTGTCACGGAGGTGCACGGCGGCAGCGACGATCTCGCCCATCCGTTCGTCGGGCAGCCCGAACACGGTCGCGTCGAGCACGTCCGGGTGCTCGGCCAGGCACGACTCGATCCCGGCGGGGGCGATGTTCTCGCCGCCCCGGATGATCAGCTCCTTGAGCCGCCCGGTGAGGGTGATGTAGCCGCGCTCGTCCATGGCGCCCAGGTCACCCATGTGCACGAAGCCGTCGGCGTCGACCGCGGCCGAGGTGGCGGCCGGGTCGTGCAGGTACTCGATCAGCTGCTGGTAACCGCGCGCGCAGATCTCGCCGGGCACTCCGAGCGGCTGCACCGCCCCGGTCACCGGGTCCACGATCTTCACGTCGACCTGAGGGAGCGGGTGGCCGACGGTCGTCAGCTTGTCCTGGCGTGCGTCACCGGGGCGGGTGGCCGTGAGCACCGGGGACAGCTCGGTCTGGCCGAAGACGTTGGTCACGGCCGCGCCGAAGATCTGTTCGGTCGCCTCGATCAACACAGCGGGCACGTTCGCGGCTCCACCGAGGGCGACCTTCAGCCGGGGTGCCGGCTGGTCCGAGGCACGCTGCGCCTCGACCAGGGCGCCCAGCGCCGCCGGCACGAAGAAGAGCACGTCGACGTTCTCGCGACGCATGGTCTCCAGCACCGGTGCGGGCGCGAACTGCTCCACCAACACCTCGGTGCCTCCGAGCCACAACGGCCCCAGAGTGCCGATGACGCAGGCCGCGGTGTGGAACATCGGCAACGGGTTGATCGTCACCGCGCCGGCCGGCAGGTCGACGTACTCCATGGTCAGCTTCGCGACGTTGACCAGGGAACGGTGGCGCAGCAGGACGCCCTTGGGGTTACCGGTCGTGCCCGAGGTGTACTGCAGCATCACGGGCAGCTCGGAATCCGTCGGCGCCTCGGCAACGACCGTCGGGTCGATGGCGTCAGCGCGCCACTGGTCGCGGTCGGTGAGGCTGATCAGCCGCAGGTGCGGGCGATCGGAGGCGACCTCGCGCGCGACGGCCGCCATGTCGTAGTCACGGCTGCGGTCGGCGTGCAGGAGCACGGTGCAGCCGGAATGGTCCACCGCGTAGGCCAGTTCGGGCGTGCGCAGCACCGGGTTGAGCGCCACCAGGACGACACCGGCCAGCGCCGCGCCGTGCTGGATCAGCACCCACTCCGCCACGTTGGGCGCCCAGAGCGCGACGTGGTCACCGGGCCTCGCCACGCGCCGCAGCGCCGTCGCGACCCGTTGCGCTTCGTCGTACAGCTCAGCGTAGGTGAGGCGGACCTCGGCACCCGCCCCGGTGGTCGAGCCTGTCGAGACCCCCACCAGCGCCAGCCGATCGGGGTACGACGCCGCGCGCTCCGCGAGCAGGCCGGGAACCGTCAGATCACTCAGCTCGACGCTGGTGTCGGCCGGAAGGTACGACGTGGTGAGGCTCATCGGCTCTCCCGCGGCGGGGTCGCACCGAAGACCGGGCGCCGCTTCTCGGCGAACGCGGACACACCCTCGGCGAAGTCGTCGCTGTCCCAGAGCATGGTCTGGTTGCGGACCTCGAGGTCGAGCACGGCAAGCGGGTGGCGCGGCTCGCCCGATAGCATCTGCTTGATCACCCCGAGCGCCAGGGGCGGACCGGCGGCGAGCACGGCAGCGTCCTCGAGGGCAGCGTCCAGAGCCTCGCCCGGATCCACGACGCGGTCGACGAGGCCGATCACCCCGGCCTCGGCGCCCTTGATCCGCGAGCCCATCATCAGCATCTGCCGGGCGCGCGGTGCCCCGACCCGGGCGGGCAGGGAGGCGAAGATCCCCATGTCACCGGCCAGCCCGACTCCGGTGAAGGTGGTGGCGAAGGTGGCATCGCTCGCCGACACCACGCGGTCACAGGCCAGCGCCAGGGCGGTCCCTGCACCGAACGCCGGTCCCTCGACCGCGGCAACCACCGGCTTGGGCGTGTGCCACAGGGCCCGGATGATCCGTTGGGCGGCCTGTGCCCGAGGCGTCGTCTCGTGGCGCGGCTGGCGGTGCATCGTGGAGATGTCTCCGCCGGAGCAGAACGCGCCCTCGGCGCCGGTGAGCACGATCGCCCGGACCGCGGCGTCTGCGTCAGCGGCCTCGATCGCCTCTGCCAGCGCGTAGCGCAACGGCAGGTTGATGGCGTTCTTCAGGTGCGGCCGGTTGAGAGTGACGATGCGGACGGCACCACGGTCCTCGACCAGGACCGGGCTGTCCTCGATCTTGTCCTCGACGCTCATCGTCCCTCGTAGGTGCCGGTCCGACGCTCGACCACGGCGGCGAGCGCCTCGCGGCTGTCGGCCGTGCCGGACAGCTCGGACACGACGCGGGCCTCCTCGGGAAGCCGCTCCGCGACGGTGGAGCCGAGCCCGTCCCACACCAGGCGCTTGGTCGCGGACAGCCCGAGCGGGGGCTGCGCGGCCAGGTCGGCGGCGAGCTGGTCGACGGCGGCAGACAGCTCCGCGTCCGGCACGACCCGGGAGACGATGCCGAGATCGCGCGCCTCAGCTGCGGTGAGCGTGGGGTTGGTCAGCAGGATGTCCATCGCCCGGCGGAGCCCGACGATCCGGGCCAGCGTGACCGTCGTACCTCCGTCAGGGGCCATGCCCACCCGGACCGCACCGGAGAAGAACTTCGCGCCCTCGGCCGCGACGACGAGGTCGGCGGCGCAGACGAAACCGAAGCCCGCTCCCCCGGCGGCGAAGCCCTGCACCTGCGCGATGACGGGCGCCTTGAGCTGGATCAGCGCCGCCGTCGCCAGCTGCAACCAGGCCGTGGCCTCGCGGAGGTAGTCGGGCAGGTCTTCCCCCTTGCTCAGGAAGGTCTTGACGTCGCCACCCGCGCAGAAGTTGCGGCCCTCACCGCTGAGGATCACCACCCGCACGGTCGGCTCGGCATGACAGCGCAGCGCCACCTCGTGCAGGACGCGGAGCAGGTCCGCGTCCACGGCGTTGGCGGCCTCGGGCCGGTTCAGCCGGATCCGGGCGATGCCGTCGGTGATGTCGAGCAACACCGGTCCGTCAGTGACGAGGGCAGTCATGGCTACTTGTCCTTCCGGTCGGCGAACGCCGACACGCTGGCACCACCGGCGGCGCCGGCAATGTGGTCGACCACGGCGTCGAGCTCGAGGTCGAGCCCGCTCCCGAGGTCGGTGGACAGGCCCTCACGGACCAGCCGCTTGATCGTGCGTACGGCGTCCGGTCGGCGCGTCGCGAGCCGACTGACGAACCGCTCCACCTCGGCGTCGAACGCCTCTGCGGGGAAGGACCGGTAGGCCAGGCCCCACTCGACGGCGTCGACGCCGGTCAACCGGTCACCGGACAGCAACAGGCCGAGAGCCCGCTGAGGGCCGACGATGCGCGGGAGTCGTTGCGACCCGCCGCCGCCGGGCACCATGCCGAAGTTGACGTGGTTGTCGCTGATCCGGGCGTCGTCGCGCACGAGGACGACGTCGCTGGCCTGCATCAGCTCGAACCCGCCGGCCATCGCGATGCCCTCCACGACGGCGATCACCGGCTGGGCGATCGCACCCACGGCCTCGCACGCACCGCGGAAGGACTCGAAGAGACTGCGCAGCGCGGCCGGCCCCTCGGCGCGGAGCCGCTGGACCTCGGCGAAGTCACCGCCGGCGCAGAAGTTGCCGCCGGCCCCGCGGATCACCACGACGCTGACCGAGCCGTCCCCACCGGCCACCCGGATCGCCTGCTCGAGCGAGACCGCGAGGGCCGTGGTCACGGCATTCATCGCGTCGGGACGGTCGAGGGTGATCCGCGCGATCCCGTCAGCGATCTCCAGCCTCACCGGAGGCATCCCGGCGGTCACATCCCCCTCCCGCCCGAGACCTCGAGGACGGCGCCGGTCATGTAGCTGGACAGGTCGGAGGCGAGGAAGGCCACGACGTTCGCGATCTCCTCGGGCTCGCCCGCGCGCCGCATCGGGATGGTCGCCTCGGTGGCGGCATAGGCCTCCGGCGTCATCGCCTCGGTCATCGGCGTGCGGATCAGGCCGGGCTGGATCGCGTTGACCCGGACGCCGTGGTGGGCCAGCTCCTTGGCAGCCGCTTTGGTCATGCCGACGATGCCGGCCTTGGCCGCGCTGTAGTTGGTCTGGCCCGGGTTGCCGCTCTTGCCGGACATCGACGAGATGTTGATGATGCTGCCGCTCTTCGCCTCGCGCATCACCTCGCTGGCGGCGCGGATGCCGAGCCAGGTGCCCTGCAGGTGGACGGTGATGACGGCCTGGAAGTTCTCGAGCGTCATCTTCTTCAGCGACGCGTCCCGGGTGATGCCGGCGTTGTTGACGATCACGTCGAGGCCGCCGTACTCGGCCACGGCGCCGGCGACGAGCGCCGCGACGCTCTCCTCGGACGTGACGTCACAGGCGACGCCGCGGGCAGCGGGGCCGACCGCCTCGGCTGCCGCCAGAGCCTTCGCGCCGTCGAGGTCGGCGATCGTGACCCGCGCGCCGTGGCCGACGAGGGTGGTCGCGATGGCGAGCCCGATCCCCTGGGCGGCTCCCGTGACGATCGCCGTACGGCCTTCCAGCAGCGCACTCATGCGATGTACCGCACGATCGAGTGGACGACGGCCGCCGGCTTCTCGGAGCCCTCGATCTCGAAGGTGCTCTCGAACGTCGACTGCACGGCCCCCTCCAGGACCGTCACCGACAGCACCCGGGCGGTCAGCCGGATCTTGCTGCCGACCGGGACCGGTGCCATGAAGCGGACCTTGTCGAGCCCGTAGTTCACGGCCATCCGGACGTTGTCGACGCGGTAGAGCTGGTTGAGCAGCGGCGGGAGGAGCGAGAGCGTGAGGAACCCGTGCGCGATGGTCGCCCCGAACGGTCCCTCCGCGGCCCGCTCGGCGTCGACGTGGATCCACTGGTGGTCGCCGGTGGCGTCCGCGAACGTGTCGATCCGCGCCTGGTCGATCTCCAGCCAGTCGGACGTGCCCAGCACGTCGCCCTCTGCGTTCGCGAAGCCCGCCACGCCGTCGTACACCTTCACCTGTGTGTCCTGTCTCGCTGGTCCATCAATGGATTTTGAATCAAAACTAAATTATAGTCTCGTTTTGAAAAGAGCAACAGTCGAGAACGTCAACGCAGGAGGTTCCATGTCCGAGGCCTACATCGTCGAAGCCGTGCGCACGCCCGTTGGGCGCCGCAAGGGCGGATTCGCCGACGTCCACCCCGCCGACCTCGCCGCGCACTCCCTCAAGGAGCTCGTCGCCCGTGCCGGAGTCGACCCCGCAGCCATCGAGGACGTCGTCCTCGGCTGCCTCGACAACATCGGCGCCCAGGCCGGCGACATCGCCCGGACCGCTGCGCTCGGCGCCGGATTCCCCGAATCCGTGCCCGGCGTCACGATCGACCGCCAGTGCGGCTCCGCGCAGCAGGCCGTGAGCTTCGCCGCCATGGGCGTGAAGAGCGGCATGCAGGACCTGGTCATCGCCGGCGGTGTGCAGAAGATGAGCCAGTTCCCGATCCTCTGCGCCTTCGCTGCCGGCGAGCCCTACGGCTCCACCGACCCGTGGACCGACAACCAGGGCTGGCAGGCGCGCTACCCCGGCGAGGAGATCTCCCAGTTCCGTGGCGCCGAGATGATGGCCGCCCACTGGAAGCTCACCCGCGAGGACTGCGAGGAGTGGGCCTTCCAGAGCCACCAGCGTGCGCTGGCCGCGATCGACGCGGGCTGGTTCGAGAAGGAGATCACCGCGTTCGCCGGCGTGACCACCGACGAGGGCCCGCGGCGCGACACGACGCGCGAGAAGATGGCGACGCTCCAGACCCTGGTCCCGACCGGCGTCCTCACTGCGGGCGTCGCCTCGCAGATCTCCGACGCATCGGCTGCCCTGCTCATCGCCTCGGAGGCGGCCGTCAAGCAGCACGGGCTCACCCCGCGCGCCCGGATCCACCACGCGTCGGTCCGCGGCGACGACCCGGTGATGATGCTGTCCGCGCCGATCTCGGCGACGCAGTACGCCCTGAAGAAGGCCGGCCTGACGATCGACGACATCGACGTCGTCGAGATCAACGAAGCGTTCGCGCCCGTCGTACTGGCCTGGAACAAGGAGCTCAACGCCGACCCGGCGAAGGTGAACCCCAACGGCGGCGCGATCGCCCTGGGCCACCCCATCGGTGCGACCGGTGCCCGGCTGATGGTCTCGATGCTGCACGAGCTCGAGCGCACCGGCGGCCGCTACGGCCTGCAGACCATGTGTGAGGGCGGCGGCCAGGCCAACGTCACCATCATCGAGCGTCTCTGAGAGCGGGTACGACGATGGAACGCACGCTCTTCGACGAGGACCACGAGTCCTACCGCGCCACCGTTCGCGAGTTCCTCGCCCGCGAGGTGATCCCGCACAAGGACCAGTGGGACGACGACAAGTGGATCCCCCGCGAGGTGTTCAAGGCGGCCGCCGAGGCCGGTCTCTACGGGCTGCAGATCCCCGAGGAGTACGGCGGCAGCGGGGTCGACGACTACCGCTACCGCCTGGTGGTCAGCGAAGAGGTCGCGCGGGCCAACGCCATCTCGTTCGGCGTCACGCTCGGCCTCCAGGACGACCTCTTCCTCGCCTACCTGCTGGGTCGCGCCGACGAGGAGCAGAAGAAGCGCTGGCTCCCCGGCTTCGCCGCCGGTGACCTGATCGGCGCCCTGGCCATGACCGAGCCCGGCACCGGCAGCGACCTGCAGGGCATCCGCACCTCGGCTCGGCGCGACGGCGACCACTGGGTCGTCAACGGCCAGAAGACGTTCATCTCCAGCGGCATCATGGCCGACCTGATCGTCCTCGCCGTGCGGTCCAGTCCCGAGGGCGGCTCCAACGGCTTCAGCCTGCTGATGGTCGAGGCCGACTCCACGCCCGGCTTCGAACGCGGCCGCAAGCTCGACAAGATCGGCCTGCCCGCCCAGGACACGGCCGAGCTGTTCTTCACCGATGCCCGGGTGCCGGTGGCGAACCTGCTCGGCGAGGAGGGCCAGGGGCTCAAGTACCTGATGAGCCACCTGCCGCGCGAGCGCCTCGGGGTCTGCGCGCAGTCGATCACCACTGCCCGCGCCACCCTGGACCAGACCATCTCTTACCTCCAGGACCGCACGGCGTTCGGGAAGCGACTGATCGACTTCCAGAACACCCGGTTCGAGCTGGCCGAGATGGAGACCGAGCTCGACGTCGCCCAGGCGTACATGGACGCCTCCGTCGTCGCGTTCAACCAGGGCACGCTGACGCCGGTCGAGGCCGCCAAGGGCAAGTGGTACATCAGCGAGCTGATGAAGCGGACCGTGGACCGGTGCCTCCAGCTGCACGGCGGCTACGGCTTCATGCGTGAGTACGCCGTCGGCAAGGCCTACGTCGACACCCGGATCCAGACGATCTACGGCGGCACCACTGAGATCATGAAGGAGATCATCGGCCGCGACATCGCTGGCCGCTGACTTCGCCTGCCGCTGACCACGCACGACGCCCTGGAGGCCTGATGACCACCACCGCCACGACCGCCGACGCCCTCGAAGACGCCCTGGCGTCCCGGTTCAGCTGCCGCGGATTCCTGCCGCAGACCATTGAGGACCACGTCCTTCGACGTCTCTTCACGATGGCCCAGCGCACCGCGTCCTGGTGCAATTCCCAGGCCTGGCAGGTCGAGCTGGTCGGCGGGGCGGCGGTCACCGGGCTCTCCGAGCGACTGCTCGCCCACGTGCCGGTCGCGGCCGAGCAGCCTGACATCCCCGGGCCCGAGCGCTACGAGGGCGTCTACCAGGACCGGCGCCGGGCGTGTGGCTTCGAGCTCTACAACGCCGTCGGCATCGCCCGCGACGACCAGATGGGTCGGCTGACCCAGATGCTGGAGAACTTCCGGTTCTTCGGCGCACCGCACGTCGCGATCATCACCAGCCCGAAGGCGCTCGGGACCTACGGCGTCATGGACTGCGGTGGCTACGTCGCCACGCTGCTCACGGCAGCCGAATCGCTCGGCATCAACGCGATCGCGCAGGCCGCGATCGCGATGTACGCCGACGTGGTGCGCGCCGAACTCGGCATCCCCGAGGACCGCTCCATCGTGTGCGCGGTCTCCCTCGGGTACGCCGACCCGGACCACCCCGCCAACACGTTCCGGACCTCCCGCGAGGACGTCGGGGTCGCCGTCTCCGGGCTGCCATGACCCTCACCCGGATCACCGACCACGTCGCGGCGATCGAGCTGCCCCTGCCGCTCGAGGGCCTCACGAGCGTCAACTGCTACGTCCTGCGCGGCGACACCGAAGCGGTGCTGGTCGACCCGGGCTGGTCCTCCCCCGAGACAGAGCGCACGTTGCTCGACGGGCTGGACGAGCTCGGCCTCGCACCCGCTGACATCGGCCGCGTGCTGACGACCCACCACCACTGGGACCACTACACGCAGGCGATCACGTGGCAGGGCAGGCACGGCATCCCCGTCCACCTGGGCCGCGGCGACGCTCCGAGCATCCACGCGTGGCACACCCTCGACGGCGCTTTCCCACGCCAGGTCGGCCTGCTCGAGCAGGCCGGGGCCTCGGCGATGGCGGCCGCCGTCCAGGCGATGCCCGCAGAGGTGCACGAGCAGGACATGGACTTCGACCTGCCCGCGGGTTGGATCGACGACGGCGCCGAGATCGACCTCGGTGGCCTGCTCGTGCGGGCGCACGCCACGCCCGGCCACACCCGCGGTCACGTCTGCTTCGAGATCGTCGGCGAGGACCTGCTGCTCAGCGGCGACCACGTGCTCCCCCGGATCACGCCCTCCATCGCCTACGAGCGCGAACCGTCCGAGGACTCCCTGACGTCGTACCTCGGCTCACTGAGGCTGGTCGCCGACCTCTCCGACGCACGCCTGCTCCCGGCCCACGGCGCGATCGGCGACAGTGCTGCCCAGCGGGCCAAGGAGCTGATCGTCCACCACGACGAGCGACTCGACGTGATCCGCGACCTGGTCGACGCCGGGCGCAGCACCGCGCACAAGATCGCCGCCGCGATGACGTGGACGCGACGCGAACGTCGGCTCGACGACCTCGAGCTCATCCACCAGATGACGGCGGTGCTCGAGGTCGCGGCGCACCTCGTCGTGCTGGAGAAGGCCGGCGCCGTACGACGCGAGCGCGTCTCCGGCATCGATCACCACACGGCGACCTGAGGATCAGCCGACGGGGTTCTTGCCCACCGTCACGTCGTCGAGGTCGGCGATGTCGCTCCAGCGCTCGGACACCTCGCGCAGCGACGGCGGCTCGGTGAAGACGGCGCCCTTGTTCTGGAACTGCGCGACGCGGTAGACCTGCCCACCGCCGGCGACGAACACGGCGCCGGTGTCGGTGGACTCCTCGGTGAGGAGGTAGGCCACGACGGGCGAGACGTACGACGGCGGCAGCTTGTCGAGCATCTCCTGGGGCGCGATGTCCTCGGTCATCCGGGTGGCGGCCATCGGTGCGATCGCGTTGGCGTGGATGCCGTCGCGGGCGCCCTCGATGGCGAGCGTGTTGAGCAACCCGACGAGACCGGCCTTCGCAGCGCCGTAGTTGGCCTGCCCGAAGTTGCCGAAGAGCCCGCTGGTGGACGTCGCCATCACGATCCGGCCGAAGCCCTGCTCGCGGAAGTACGGCCAGACGGCCTTGCTCATGTGGAAGCCACCGTCGAGGTGCACCGCCTGGACCAGCTTCCACGCGTCGACGTCCATCTTCGAGAAGGACGTGTCGCGCAGGATGCCTGCGTTGTTCACGAGGCCGTGCACGGCGCCGTACGTGTCGATCGCGGTGGCGACGATGGCGGCTGCGCCCTCGGCGGTCGCGACGCTGTCGTAGTTGGCCACGGCGTCGCCGCCGGCCGCCCGGATCTCCTCGACCACGGCGTCAGCCATCGTCGTACCGGCACCGCTGCCGTCGCGGGCGCCACCGAGGTCGTTGACGACGACCTTGGCCCCGACGCTCGCGAGGAAGAGCGCATAGTCGCGTCCCAGTCCGCCGCCCGCACCGGTGACGATGACGACCCGGCCCTCAACCCCAGCCATGTCAGGCGACGACCAGGTCGTCGCGACCGGCCGCCTGGAGCGTGGCGACGTACTTCGGGAAGAGCTTCTTGCCGAGGGGCGCGATCTTGAGCAGGCTCGCGACGTTGCCGTCGACCTTGATCTTGCCGCGCGCCATCGAGAGGGGCAGGTTGACCTTGCCCTGCCAGTAGGCACTGCCGAGCTCCGCGGTCATCCGCATGGTGGCGAGAGGAGCGGCCATGCCTTCGCCGCTGCCGATCTCCTGCTTGACCATGTCGACCACCAGGTCGGCGTCAGGATCGGTGAAGGCGAACTTCACGACGATCCCGCTGGCCTTCATCTTCGGCCCGATCTCGGGGTCGTCGAACCCGGCCTGGAACACGCTGCCGATGTAGTGGCGAACCTCGTCCGCATCCTTGAAAGCCATTGCTGGGCCCTTCCCCTTGGCGAGCCACCCGACGTGGTCTCACTGACACCACAACCGTAACATAAGTTAGGTTATGGTAGAAGAGGTCCCGGCCACTTCGAACCGGACAAGGCGCGATGCCTACGATGACCATCGAGATGTCGAGGAGAAGCCGATGAGTGAACGACCGGTCCGCCGCAACGAGGCGTTGCGTACGTCGTGGTTCGAGGGCGCCAACGAGATCCTCGCGACCGACGGCTACGGCGCCCTGAAGCTGGCCCCGCTGTGCAAGAAGCTCGGCGTGACGACCGGGTCGTTCTACCACTCGTTCGACAACTGGCAGGACTTCACCGACGCCCTGCTCGACGCCTGGCTGCACGAACGCACCGAGCAGCTGGCCGAGGTCGCTCACACCAATCCGGACCCGGTCGCGCGCCTGGAGATCCTGATCGGCAACGTCACGGAGTTCAACCACCGCGCGGAGGCGGCGATCCGGGTCTGGGCGGGAGTGGACGACCGGGTGGCTGCCATCCAGCGCAAGGTCGACGAGGGGCGCTACCAGGCCGCCCGCGAAGCACTCGCCGCGATCGTCGGCCCCGAGCGGGCGGAGGCCTTTGCCATCTGGGGTCTCAGCACCGCCGTCGGCTACGAGATGCTCTCCTACCTTCACCCGACCGAACACCTGCCGTGGGCACTCGGCCAGGTGCTCGAGCGAGCACAGGCCGCCGCGCAGTCCGACGCCTGACGCGCGGCAGCGCGGCAGCGTGGCGCCTGCCGCGAAGCGGCACGGCGCCCGCCCCTGGGCCGAAGGCCCGGGTGGCGGACGCCGTTGGCGACACGCTCGCGCCATTGAGCTCAGAACAGCTTGCGCATCAGCGCCCGCGCCTTCGGGCCGTACGGCGGGTAGACCAGCGACGGGTCCGGGCGGAAGCCCTTGGCCGCCACCGACTTGCGGTGGCTGAGGGCCTGGAAGCCCCACTCGCCGTGGTAGGCGCCCATCCCGCTCGCCCCCACGCCACCGAACGGCAGGCTGGGGATGAGGTAGTGGATGGCGCAGTGGTTGATGACCGCTCCGCCCGCCGGGACCTGCTCGATGATCCGGTCGGCCACCGCACGGTTGCGGCTGAAGACGTAGAGCCCCAGCGGTTTGGATCGGCCGTTGACGAACCCGATCACCTCGTCGACGGTCTCGAAGCTGCGCACCGGCAGGATCGGGCCGAAGATCTCCTCGGTCATCGACGGCTCGTCCGGATCCGGGTCCACCAGGATGGTCGGCTCGATGGTGAGCGCCTTCGCGTCCGTGCCGCCGCCGGCGACCACCGTGCCGCGCGTCGAGGCCAGGTAGCCGGCCAGGCGATCGAACTGGCGCTGGTTGACGATCCGCTTCGGACCTTCCCCAGCCGTGAACTCCGCCATCGTCTCGCGGAGCTTCGCGACCAGCTCGTCCTTGACCGACTCATGCACGAGCACGTAGTCGGGCGCGATGCAGGTCTGTCCGGAGTTCATCAGCTTCACCCAGGCGATCCGGCGCGCGACGACGTCGAGGTCGGCGTCGGCGGTCACGATCGCCGGACTCTTGCCACCGAGCTCGAGGATGACCGGCGTGAGGGTCTGCGCCGCGCCCGCCATGATCTTGCGTCCGATCTCGGTGCCGCCGGTGAAGAAGGCGTGGTCGAAGCCCAGCGCGAGGAGCGACTGCGTGACGACCCCGTCCCCCTCGACGACCGCGAGGGCATCCTTGTCGAGGTAGTCCGGCAGCGCCTCGGCCATCAGCCGCGAGGTCGCCGGAGCCACCTCGGAGGGCTTGAGCACGACACAGTTGCCGGCCGCCAGCGCAGCGACCATCGGGCCGAGCGACAGGTTGACCGGGTAGTTCCACGGGCCGATCACCAGCGCGACGCCGAGCGGTTCGTACTGGATCCGGGCGCTGGCGGGCATCTGCGTCAGCGGCACCCGACGGCGCTGCGGACGCATCCACCGCTTGAGCTGCTTGATCGCCAGCTCGGCCTCGCCCTTCGGCGGAGCGATGTCGCCGAACCAGGCCTCGAACGGGCTGCGGCCCAGATCGGCGGCCAGTGCCTCAGCGATGTCGGTCTCGCGCTCGGCACAGAAGCGCAGCAGCCCTTCGAGCTGCGCCTTGCGCCACTCGTAGGTGCGGGTGCGTCCCGTGGCGTACGTCGCGCGGAGCCGGGCGATGAGGGCCTCGAGCTCGGCGGTGCTGCCCTGCACTGCAGGTGTGGCGGTCATGGCGATCCTTCTCAGCTCAGGGTGTACGGCATGCGCTTGACGGCCCGGACGAAGTTGCCGACGAGGTACTCCGGCTCCCCGAGCTGGAGGTTCGGCGCGCGGTGCAGGAGGTTGTCGAAGATCTCGCGCAGCTGCATCTTGGCGACGAAGTTGCCCATGCAGAAGTGCGGCCCGCCGCCGCCGAACCCGACGTGCGGGTTTGGGTCGCGCAGGATGTCGAAGACGTCGGCGTTCTCGAAGACGTTCTCGTCGCGGTTGCCCGAGGAGTAGATCATCGCGATCCAGTCCCCCGCCTTGATCTGCTCGCCACCGAGCACGGTGTCCTGCGTCGCCGTACGACGGAAGGTCATCACCGGCGAGGCCCACCGCACGAACTCCTCGATCGCCGTACCGATACGGCCCTGGTAGTCCTCGAGGAGCAACGCCTTCTGCTCCGGGAACTGCTGGAGGGCGCGCATGGTGAGGCTGATCGAGTTGCGGGTCGTGTCGTTCCCGGCGACCGAGAGCAGCACGAAGAAGGCGCCGATCTCGTCGTCGGTGAGCTTCTGGCCCTCGATCTCCGCGTTCACGAGGCCCGTCATCAGGTCGTCCTGCGGGTTGTTGCGACGCTCCTCGGCGAGCTGCATGCCCATCATCAGCAGGCCGACGAGCGACTCGTTGAGCACCTCGCCCGGCTCACGCCCGGCCGCGACCTCCTCGTCGGCCCACGAGACCATGCCGTCGGCGTGGTGCGCGGCCTCGAGGCGCTGGTCGAGGTCGGTGAGACCGATCATCTCGAAGATGGTCCACATCGGCAGCCGCTTGGAGACCACTTCGACGAAGTCACCCTCGGGGTTCTCGAGCAGGTTGGTGACGATGTCGTACGCCTGCCGCTTGATCTGGTCCTCGATGGTCTTGACCCGCTTCGGCGTGAAGGCCGAGCTGACGAGACGGCGCAGCACGGGGTGCCGCGGGGCGTCCATGCCGAGGAAGCTGCCGGCCGCCTCGTTGACGTCCTCGGGAACCTCTTCCATCTGGAAGCCCTGGCCCGAGCAGAACAGCTGCGTGTTCTTGCTGACCTCCTGGATCAGCGCGTGGCTGGTCACCACCCAGACACCTTCGTTCTCCGAGGGGATGAGGGCGCCCTCGATGGGCCGGTGCCAGCTGATCGGCGCCTCGGCGCGCAGCTTCTGGAAGGTGACCTCCCGCTCCTCGGCGGTCTGCGCCCAGAAGGACAGCTCCGAGATGCTGTCGGGGTGGAAGGCGCGAGCGGTGTCGTTGCTGCTGCTGTCAGTGATCGTCATGGTCAGACTCCGGTGGGGACGTAGAGCTTCTCGAGCTCGCGCTTCACGAGCTTGCCAGTGGGGAGCCGAGGGATCTCGGCGATGAAGTCGACGGTGCGCGGCGCCTTGAAGCGCGCGATCCGTTCGCGGGTGTAGTCGATGATCGACTGGGCGAGCTCGTCGGACGCCGCGGACGGGTCCTTGAGCTGCACGACGGCCTTGACGGCCTGGCCCATCTCGTCGTCGGGCACGCCGATGACGGCGACGTCGAAGATGTCCGGGTGCAGGGTCAGCACGGCCTCGACCTCGGCCGGGTAGATGTTGACCCCGCCGGAGATGATCGTGAACGCCTTGCGGTCCGTGAGGAACAGGTAGCCGTCCTCGTCGAGGTAGCCCAGGTCGCCGACGGCGGTCCAGGTGCCGTGCTCGGGGTGGGTCGCCTCGGCCGTCTTCTCCGGGTCGTTGTGGTACTCGAAGGGCCGGATGTCGCGCTCGAAGTAGACCGTGCCGACCTCGCCCGCGGCGAGCTCGACGCCCTCGTCGTCACAGATGTGAGTGACACCGATCATCGCCTTGCCGACCGAGCCGCGCTTGGTGAGCCACTCGGGCGAGGAGATGAAGGTGATGCCGTTCTGCTCGGTGGAGCCGTAGTACTCGAAGACCACCGGCCCCCACCAGTCGATCATCGCCTGCTTCACGTCCGGCGGACACGGAGCCGCGGCGTGCACCGCGAGCCGCAGGGTGCCGTGGGCGTACTTCGCGCGGGTCTCCTCAGGGAGCTGGAGCATGCGGACGAACATCGTCGGAACGAACTGGGCGACCGTGACGCCGTACTCCTCGATCGCGGCGAGGGCACCCTCGGCGTCGAACTTCTCCATCATCACCACGGTGCCGCCGAGAGCGTGCACGGCGCCGCTCCACTTGAGCGGGGCTGCGTGGTAGACGGGGGCGGGCTGCAGGTAGACGTCGCCCGGACCGACCTTGAACGGCCCGCCGAGGAGGCCGGCGATCGGGTCACCGGGCTGGTCGACCTGGATCGGGAGCATCGCCTGCTTGACGCCCTTCGGGCGACCGGTGGTGCCCGACGAATACATCATGTCCGAGCCGCGGGGCTGGTCGGTGAGCCGGTCGCCGGCGCCGGCGACCAGGTCGTCGTACGACGCGTAGCCGGCGACGTCGCCACCGAACGCGAAGGCGTGGGCGACGCCGGGGGTCAGCTCGCGCACCCGTGCGGCCACCGGGACCGCAGCGGCCACGATCAGCGCCGCAGCACCGCTGTCCTGGACGATGTAGGCGATCTCGTCGGCGGACAGGTTGCGGTTGACCGGGGTGATGTAGAGCCCGGACCGCATGCAGGCCCAGTAGATCTCAAAGCACTCGGCAGCGTTGTCGGTGAGCATCGCGACCACGTCGCCCTTGCGCAGACCGAGGCCGTGCAGCGCGCTGGCCAGGGCGGCCGAGCGCTCGTCGAGCTGGCCGTAGGTGAGGGTCCGGCCCGAGCCGGTCATCACGACCGCCGGGTGGTCGGGGTTGGTCGCGGCGTGGACTCCTGGGTACATCGAGCACCTTCCAGATCGTTGGGTCCAAGTACCATAACCTGAGTTATGCTGATCGTCCAGAGTGCTTGCCAAGCCAGTGCTTTTCTGATTCTCTATTAAAAACTATGGAGGCGACATGAGCTCGACGACCGTCCGCACACTCAGCGGGAAGCGGATTGCGATCACCGGAGCCGGCCGCGGCATCGGGCGCGCGACCGCGGAGGAACTGCACCGCCGCGGGGCCCTTGTCGCCATCGGCGACATCGACACCGACGCCGCCAAGGACGCCGCCTCCTCCATCGGCTCCGACGTCACCGCGCACCACATCGACGTCACCGACAGCGAGTCCTTCGCGAGCTTCCTCGCCGACGCGAAGCAGGCGATGGGCGGTCTCGACGTGCTCATCAACAACGCAGGCGTGATGCCGATCGGGCACTTCCTCGACATCCCCGAGTCGACCGTGCGCCGGGCCGCCGAGATCAACCTGCTCGGCCCCACCCTGGGCATGCGCGCCGCCCTGCCCGACATGATCGCGAACGGCTCCGGCCACATCGTCAACGTCGCCTCGGTCGCCGGCAAGGCTGCCGTGCCCGGTGGTCTCTACTACTGCTCGCACAAGGCCGGCATCATCGCCCTCACCGAGGGCGCGCGCCTCGAGTTCGGCAGCCAGGGCATCGACTTCACCTGCGTGATGCCGTCGTTCACCAACACCGACCTGGTCGCCGGCACCAAGGGCACCAAGTTCCTCAAGAACGTCGAGCCCGAGGACGTCGCGAAGGGCATCGCCAACGCGATCGAGAAGAAGCACCTCGACGTCTACCTGCCGAAGTCGCTGCGCCAGATCACCTTCACGCAGGCCCTGACCGGGCGTCGGGTCCGCGACTTCCTCAACCGGCGTCTCGGTGCCTACAACACCTTCCTGGACATCGACCAGGGCGGGCGTGCGGCCTACAACGAGCGGATCAGCAAGAGCTGACCGTGTTGCCGCACGAGATCGCCACGGCGGCGCTGTACGACGCCGCCCGGCCGGACGCCGTACGGCGCCAGCACGGGCGGGGCAAGCGCACCGCCCGTGAGCGGATCGACCTGCTCGTCGACAGCGGGACCTTCCGCGAGATCGGCGGTCTGGCCCGGCCCGAGGAGCCCGGTCCCGACGGGCAGCCCATCCTGGCCGACGCGATCATCATCGGCACCGCCCGGATCGACGACCGGCCCGTCGTGGTCATCGCCACCGACCACACGGTGGCCGGAGGCAGCAACGGCCTGATCGGCAACGAGAAGCAGCGGCGCGCGCTGGAGATCGCGGCCACTCGCGGGCATCCGGTCGTGATGCTGTTCGACGGCGGCGGCCACCGGATCCACGAGGGGCTCGACGCCCGCGACTTCGCCGGCGGCTTCGACATCCAGCAGGCACAGACCCGGCTCAGCGGCTGGGTGCCGATGGTGGCCGCCATCCTCGGGCCGGGCTACGGCCAACCCACCATCGCTGCCTCGCTCTGCGACTACGTCGTCGCGGTGCGCGGCATCGCCTCGCTGGGCATGGCACCTCCTGCACTGGTGCGTGCTGCCACCGGAGAGTCGACGGACGCGGAGGCGCTCAACGGCCCCGACGCGCAGGCGTCGTACGGCACGATCGACGCGGCCGTCGACACCGAGGAGGAGGCGCTCGACGCACTGCGCTGGTACCTCGACCTGCTCCCCTCAAACGCCGAGGCCGAGCTCCCCCGGGAGGTCCCGGCACTCCCCCGCGCCGACGCCGCGCGCGGGCTGGACGACGCCGTACCCGCGAACCTTCGGGTCGGCTACGACATGGCCGAGGTGATCGCCGGGATCGTCGACGACGACAGCGTCGTCGAGCTGAAGTCGTCGTTCGCACCCAACCTGCTCACCGTCCTCGGTCGCATCGAAGGGCGGCCGATCGGCATCATCGCCAACCAACCGCTGTCGAAGGCAGGCATGCTCGATGCCGCGGCCGCCGACAAGGCTGCCCGCCTGGTGTCGTTGTGCGACGCCTTCGGCCTGCCTGTCCTGGTCCTGATGGACCTGCCCGGCATGGCCGTCGGAGCCGAGGCCGAGCAGTCCGGCCTGGCCCGGTCCAGCGCTCGGCTGTCACTGGAGCTCGGGTCGGCCACGGTCCCGACCTTCACGGTCGTCGTCCGCAAGGGGTACGGCGGGGGCTACGTGATGATGTCGGGCGGCCGCACCTTCCATCCCGAGCTGGTGGTCGCCTGGCCGCACGCCGAGACCGCGGTCATGGCCGTGGAGACCGCTGTCGAGCTCGTCTTCCAGCGGGAGCTGGCCGCGGCGACCGATTCGGCCGTACGTCGGACGGAGCTGATCGATCACCACCGCGGTCAGCTCGGTGCGGTCCGCGGCGCCGAGGGCTTCGGGTACGACGCCGTGATCCGGCCGAGCGAGACGAGGGCCTGGCTCGCCGACCTGCTCCCGGTGCTCCCGCGTCACCGGCTGATGGACACCTTCACTCCACGTCGCCACGGGGTCGCGCCGCTGTAACGGTGTCCCGACGATCAAGGGCATCCAGCCAGCGCCGGGCTCCCATCCGCTCGTAGATCCCGCGGGCGTGGGCGAGCAGGTCGGTCGCCTCGGCGCCGCGGCCCTGCCCCTCGAGCCAGGTGCCGTGGTCGACGCAGGTGTGCGCCTCGAACAGGGTGGAGCCCCAGGTCCGCATCCCGCTGAGCGCGTCGTTGTACTTCCGCTCGATCTCGTCGACCGGCATCGACCCGTGCGCACCGATGGCCGCCTCCAGGCGAGCGCGCTGAGCAGTGATCCCCACCGGGTACGGGACCTTGCGGCGGTCGACGTACGACAGCAGCTCGGCGAGCGCGGCCGGCTCGCGCTCCTCGAGAGCGATCTCGGAAGCGAACAGCCACACCGGCCAGGAGTCCAGGATGCTCGCCGTGGCCCCGTCACCGAGCCGGGCCGCGTCGAGCGCGTGTGACGTGCTCTCGGGATCCCCGGACACAGCCGCGTCGAGCGCCCGGCCCAGGGCGTACGCGGACTGCCACGACGCGTCGTCCACGGCTTCCGGGTCCTCGCCGAACAGCTCCACGACCGAGGTGAGGTCCTCACGCCGGGCGAGCCTCATCGACCGCCCGCGGACGTCGGACCACAGGCCCGTGAGCCGGACCACGTCCTCCAGCGAGGTCAGCTCGAGCGCCTCGTCCCACTCCCCCGCGAGCTGGAGAGCAAGGGCGAGGTTGATCTGGACGTAGGTCAGCACGTCCGGCTCACCGAGCTCGGTCGACGCGGTCACCGCCTCCCGACCGCAGCGGATCGCAGCGGCGACGTCCTGGAAGCCGAGCAGGTCGGCGCGGTTGAGCAGGGCGATGCAGCGGGGCCGGAGGGCACGGTGCTCGTTCGCGACGGCAGCCGCCTGCTGGAAGAGGACCGACGCGACGTACGGCATCGTGCTCGACGTGGCGATCGCAACGCTGTTCAGGCAGTCGGCGATCACCGGTGGGTCGCCGATGAGCTCGGCGAAGGCGACGCTCTGCCAGGAGAGGCGGGAGCACGCCTCGCTGTCGCCGGAGGCGAGGGCGAGGGCGAACCTCGCCTTGAGCAGGGAGATCCGGGCCCGCAGGGTCCCCGGTTCGTCGGGGATCCGGTCCAGCAGCTCGTCGATGACCGTCGCAGCCCGGCTGTAGTCCGCACTGTCCCCGTAGGCGATGGCGCGCGCCAGGTCCTCGGCCGGACCCGCGGCCGCCACCACGTCCCCGATCGCGTCGAAGCCCTTGAGCGCCTCGGTGGCGTGCTCGATCGCCCCGTCGTGGTCGCCGGCCAGGCGCAGCTGGCGGGACAGCTTGCTCTGGATCGTCAGTCGACGCTGGGGCCCGGACCGGGCGAGCGCCTTGGCCAGGTGGCCCGCCGCCTCCCGCGGCGCACCGAGTGCGGCAGCCCGGTCGGCCGCTCGCTCCAGCTGGTCGGAGGCGGCCTGTGTCAGGTCTGGTACGTCGGCGTCGGCCGGCACCGCGTCGATGGCGTCCAGGTAGTGCTGGGCGATGATCGGGGCGAGCTCGTAGGCGTCGTCGCGCAGGGCCAGCTCGGCCTCCAGGGACCTGGCCACGGTCAGGTGGGTCGACTTCCGCTCGCGTCGCGACAGGGTCGCGTACGCCACCTGTCGTACCGCGCCCTGGACGAACCGGTAGTGGCCGTTGTCGGCGCTCAGCCGGTCGGTCTCACGGCGGATGACCTCGCGCCGGACCAGCCCGGCGATCGCCTGGCCCAGGTCGGCGACGTCCGTGCAGAGCGCGGCGATGCCGTCACCGGTGAAGACCAGTCCGAGGACGCTGGCCCGGTCGACGACCCGGCGTTCGGCTTCCGGAAGCGTGTCCAGCCGCGCCGCGATCAGGGCCTGCAGGCTGGCCGGCGCCGTCAGGGCGGTCAGGTCGACGCCGTCCGGGTCCACCAGCTCCAGGCGCCCCGCGCGCGACACCAGAAGGTCCTGGTCGATGAGCGAACGGACGGTCTCGATCGCGTAGAGGGGGATGCCCTCGGCGCGAGCGACGAGCTCGGCGCGGATCGACTCCGGGACGCCGGTGACCAGGCCGTCCAGCAACGCGGTCATCTCGGGCGCCGTCAACGGCTCCAGGTGGACGACCGTGATCCGGCGGTTGCCGATCAGGGCCGGGTGCTGGGCCAGCAGCTCGGGTCGAGCGAGCGCCAGCACGAAGACCGGGAAGTCGGCCGCAGCCAGCAGGTGCTCGAGGAACGCCAGCAGGCCGTCGTCGGCGTACTGCGCGTCGTCGATGACCAGAGCGATCGGCTGCGGCCGGTCGGCCTGCCACAGTCCGACGTACTTGAAGAACGCCGTCCAGGCGACGAACAGGTCCTCGCGGGGAAAGACGGCGCCCGCATCGAGCCCGAGCAGCACCGCGAGGCGCGGCTCCAGCCACTCCCGCTCGGCCGGGTCGGGCACGCCTGCGGCCAGCCCGCGCTGCAGCAGCTGCCTGCTGTCCCCTGCCGCGTCATCCGCACCGACAGCACCTGCGAGGACCGACAGCCGCCCGCGCACGGCCTCGGCGAGTGCGTAGTACGCGACGCCCTCCCCGTAGGAGAGGCAGCGACCGCGGTGCCAGAGCACGTTGGCCTCGAAGCCGTCGACGTACTTCTCGAACTCCCAGCCCAACCGCGTCTTGCCGATGCCGGGCTCGCCGTCGACGATGAGCATGCCCGGGCGCAGGGTCTCCTGGACCCGGTGGAAGAACTCCTTCACCAGGCGCAGCTCGCCGTCGCGGCCGACCAGCGGAGCCTCCAGCCCGTCGTCGCGCCGGTCACCGCCGACCCCGGCGATCACCGCGCGCACCCGCCACAGGGACACAGGCTCGGCCTTGCCCTTCATCGCGTGCGAACCGGCGTCCACGTAGGCGACCGACGAGGACGAGAAGTTGCGCGTGGTCTCGTCGACCCAGACCTCGCCCGGTGCAGCGGCGGCCTGGATCCGTGCCGCCGTGTTGACCGGATCGCCCGCAACCATGCCCTGACCGGTCGCGCCGACGGTGACGGCCACCTCGGCGGTGGTGATGCCGACCCGCATCGACAGACCCGGCATCCCGATCCGGTCGCCCAGGGCGGCGACCCGCTCGACGATCTCGAGGCCGGCGCGCACCGCCCGTTCGGCGTCGTCCTCACGCGTGACCGGCAGGCCCCAGACCGCCATCACGGCGTCGCCGATGAACTTCTCCAGCTCGCCGCCGTACCGACTGATCACTGCCCGGCACTCGTCGAAGTACGCCGTGAGCAGCTCCCGGACCTCTTCGGCATCCCGGCTCTCCGACAACGTGGTGAACCCGACGAGGTCACCGAAGAGGACGCTGACGATCTTCCGGGACGCACCCTGCGACTTCGCAACGTGCACGGGGGCAGCCGGAGCGCTTCCCGCTCGTGGAGCTGCGCAGCTCGGGCAGAACCTGGCTCCGGGAGGGAGGTCACTGCCACAGGACGCGCACGCCGCATCCTCGGCCAGGGGGCTGGCGCAGGCGAAACAGAAGCTGGCGGTGTCGGCGTGGCCAGCCGTGCCACATGCTGCGCAGGTCCTCATCGGGACTGCCTCCCCATCGGGTGTCTCCGGCAAGACGATGACCGGGCCAGCATGCCGCACCCTCGCCCGCCGCGCGGACGTTCGCGCGATCCGGCCCTGTCCCCTGCCACCAATGCTCAGTTGCCCGTGCCGGAGGCGTTCACCACCAGCGTGGTCTCGGGACTGCCCGCGGGCAGGTCGCGATAGGTTCCAGCGGCATCGGGCGACCGGTAGATCCCGATCCTGAAGGTGCCGGTGCGTGCACCGACACCCCACGGAGCGAACCTGGTCGTGATCGTGCACTTCCCACCAGGAGCGACCGTCAGGTACGTGTTTCCGTAGCTGCTCGAGTAGGCGCAGTCAGTGCCGTTGAGTGTGACGCCGACGACCTGGAACGGACTCTCCGACGGGCCGGTCGGCACATAGCTGACCGCGGTCGTGGCGGTGTTGGTGACCGTCAGCGTGAGGACCTTCTCCGTGCCGGCCTTGACGTAGCCGAAGGACAGCGAGGTCGGCGACACGGTCGCCCCGAGCGCCTTGCCGCTGCCCGACACGCTCATCGACGCGGACGTCAACGCCGGGCCCTCCACGAACAGGCCCTCCCCCGGGGTGTGCCCGGTCACCGTGACGGTGCCGTTGAACGAGCCGACGGCAGTCGGGTGGAAGCGCACCGACATCGTGCATGCCTCTCCGGGCGCAATGGTCCGGATGCGGTAGTACGTCGGGGGGCCGGGCGCGGCACAGCCGTTGTCGTCGCCGCCGTCGCCATCGCTGTCGGTGACGGAGTAGTTCGGTACGCCGGTGACGCTGATGTCGAACTGGAGTGGGATCTGCGAGGTGTTGGTCACCGTCACCGACCGGGAACGGGACGTGTCGACCGTCAATGCACCGAACGCGTAAGAGATCGGACTCACTGTCATCGTCGGCTTGATCCCGGTGCCCGAGACCGCGATCGACCTGGTGGCGCGCTTGGTGCCGGTGGGGCCGGCGTAGTTGCCGCTGCGGTAGACGTCCACCACCACCGAGCCGCTCTTGGCTCCGGTCGCAGTGGGCTTGAAGCTGACCTGGGCCGTGCAGCTGCCGCCGGGCGGGACGTAGACGGGTGTCGGGAAGTCACCCGCCGCGAAGCAGGTCCCCATCGACAGCGAGTACGGCGCGGTGGCCGTCCCCGGCCAGTACTGGACAGAGACGTTCGAGGTGTTGGTCAGTACCACGGGGACGGTCTTGGTCCCAGTGACCGTCACGTTGCCAAAGGCGATCGAGGTGGGGCTGGCTGTCAGCGTCACCACCCCGCCGGTCCCGGACACGGCGAGCGTCTTCGACGCCTGCACCGAACCGCTGTTCCCGTGGGTGTCGACGATCACCTGTGCCGACTGGGAGCCGAGTGCCTGGGGGAAGAAGCCGACGAGGAAGGTGCAGCTCGTCCCAGCCGGGATCGAGCGAGGGTGGGACTGCCCGTAGGGCTGGGACTCCTCACAGTCGGGGACGCCCGACGAGCTGCCCCCGGGACTCACGAAGAAAGCCGATCCGGCGCTCGCCATCCGGGGCTCGTACGACACGAAGGTGGTGGAGGTGTTGGTGACCTTCACCGGCAGGAACTTCATGCCCTCGACGGTCACGGTGCCGAAGGCGAGCGAGGTGGGGGCCAAGGTCGACGTCGGCGCGATGCCCGTGCCGGTGACCGGCAGCGATCTCGAGCTGACCCTGATCCCGGCCGGGCCGCCGTTCACCGTGGGGCTGGCCGGGGTGTACGCACCCACGACAAGAGTGGCCTTGTGCGCGCCCACGGTTTCGGGGAAGAAGGTGACCTGCATCCGGCAGGTCCCCGCGGGCTCGATCGTGATCGGATAGGTCTGGCCCAACCCGTTCGGGATCGTCTGCACGCAGCTGTCGCCGTAGAGCGAGAAGTAACCGCTGCCCGCGGAGTCCGGCCAGAACTGCAGGGGGTTCTTGGACGTGTTCTTCACCGTCACATCGAGCGTCTTGTAGCCACCCTGCGTGATCTGTCCGAACGCCAGGGACGTGGGGGTGAGGGTGAAGAGAGGCGTGGTCCCCGAACCGGAGAGTGCGACCGTCTTGGTCACCTCCGCAGGTCCCGGGTCACCGATCTCGCCCGTCCTGCCGGACTGCACCCGCGCCATCGACAGCGTCGCCGTTCCCGTGCGGGAGCCAGTCGCCGTGGGGCGGAAGGCGACCTCGAGGTCGCAGGACCCACCGACCGGCACCACCTGGTAGACGAGGGTCTCGCCGGAGGGGTGGACACACGCGTCGCTGCCGAGCGAGAAGTACGGAGACGGGCCGAACTCGACCGCGCCCGAGTAGGAAGGCGACACCGTGATCGGCACGGTCGCGGTGTTGGTCACCTTCGCCGTCAGGTACTTGGCTGCGCCGCTCTCGATGTAGCCGAACGCCAGGGACGCCGGCGAGACGGTGGAGGTGATCTTCGCACCGCTGCCGCTCACCCCGAAGCTGTGGACCAGCGGGGTACCGGTGGTCGAGTACGTCGACCACGTGTTCGGGGATCCCGTCGCGGGCAGCGCGGACACGGTGATCGTGCCACTGAACGGGCCGAGCGCCGTGGGCGTGAACGCCACCGTGACCGTGCAGGTCCCGCCCGGAGCGACGTTCAGACCGGAGTTCGGGCCCGTCAGGCAGGACCCGGCGCCCGGCGTGACGTTGGTCAGCGCGAAGCCGCTCCCACTGATGGTCGCCTTGAACTGCAGGTTGGTCGTGCCGCTGTTCTTGATCACGGCGGCCTTGGTGATGGTCGAGTTCACCGTGGCGTTCGGGAACGACATCGGGGTCGGTGTGATCGTGTGGGCCGCCGCGGCCGAGGCCGGCAGGGCCATGGCGGCCAGCATCAAGCCGATCAGCGAGACCAAGGAGACCAGGGAGAGGAGTCGAAATCGCATGCGTCCGCCTTGTTCGGGCCCTCCCGCCTGCATGCTGACACCCGTCGCGTCCGAACGAAAGACCCGGACGGGCTATCGCTTTCGGGGACGCACCCTGCTCACCGCCTCGCTCAGAGCCCCGCCCGATTCGCCTCGGGGAGCTGCGGGAACGGCACCTTGTCGATGCCGAGCGTGCCAGTGGCCGCGAGCGGACGGACCTGCAGGAACACTCCGACGCGATGGGTCTTCGCCTTCAGCGCGTGCTTGAGCGCACTGGCGTGGCCACCCGGCTTGTAGGCGAAGTCCTGGGCGAGTGCGTAGGTCTTCCAGAGGCTGATCGAGGTGTGCTCGTACGGCAGCTGCGAGGAGATGTCGACGCTGCCGCGGTGCCCCGGGTGGTGAGCTGCGCGGCTGGCGGCGTGCACGTTGTTGCGCACGAAGTCGATCAGGTCACCCCGCCGGAGGATGCCGTGGACGATCGCCACCATCGGCTCGTCGTTGGCCAGCGGCTCCGCGCCTTCGGCGCGCGGCTCCCAGCCGTGCCAGTCGTTGCGCTCGGACTCGGAGTCGATCCTGACGCGCACGATCTCGCCGTCCATGCTGAAGCGTCCAGGTCCGTCGATCGCGTGTCGGAGCGGACCTGCGAAGGCAGCCTCCGCCGCGTCGGCGGACTCCCACGCAGCGACCAGGGTGCAACCGCCCGGCAACACTCCGGGCGGCACCCGGTGCGTCCCGTTGTTCGAGTGGTTCACCGTGGCACTGCGGAGGCCGTCGATGCCACCGTCCACGACGCGCCTGAGGTTCCGTCGCCACCTGATCCGTCCGCCGGGCGGGCGGTCGAAGGTGTCGACGGTGACGAAGTCCGGCCCAGTCATCGAGCGGCCAGGAACGAGAGGATCTCGGGCACGAACTCGCGGTGGTGCTGGAAGACGCCGCCGTGGCCCGAGTTCGGGTAGACGATCAGCTTGGCGTCGGGCAGCCGGCGGGCCATGTCGGCGGAGTGCTCGCTGGCCACCATCAGGTCGTGGTCCCCGTTGGCGACCAGCACCGGCACCTTGATCGCAGACAGGTCGTCGGGAGCGTGCAGGCCGCCGGTGGTGATGGCCCGCAGCTGTGCGATGGCCGCCTGCCGCGACACCGGCGTGCTGTGGTCACCCGTGCGTTCGGCCAGACGGGCGAAGTACTCCTTCGCGGCCTTCTTTCCCTCCGCGTTGCGCGGGAAGAACAGGAAGTGGCGCGGGTCCTTGCGGGTCGCGAACGCCTTGGCGTAGGCACCGCCCACGATGAACGGCATCTTCCAGATGCCGCCACCGCCACGCGGCCCCGTGCCGGCGAGCACCATCCGGCGGACCAGACCGGGCTCCTGCAGCGCGACCATCTGCGCGACGGCTCCACCGAGCGAGAAGCCGAAGAGGTCGACCTCGTCGTACCCGAGAGCTCTGATGAACGCGATGGCGTCGGCGCCCATCTCCTCGAGGTCGTTGGGGACACGGGAGCCGGTCGAGCCGACGCCGCGGTTGTCGAAGGCGATGACGTGGTGCTGCGCGGCGACACCGTCGAGGATCCGCGGGTCCCAGTCGTCGAGGACGGCGGTGAAGTGGTGGAGGAAGACCACCGGTACGCCGCCGGGTGTGCCCAGCTCGCGGTAGGCGAACGACGTTCCGTCGATCGTGACGGTCTTGGTCGGGGTGTCGCGCCAGGTGGTCATGACTTCTTCTTTCGTGAAGGTGCAGCACGGACAGCTGCGGGGACGGCTTCGGGAACTGCGGAGGGACGGGCGTCCAGGCGGGCGAGGACGTCGAGGATCCGACGGTCGCCCGCGAACCGGGCATCGAGACTGGGCCCGAGGACGCCACGCAGGGCGGAGACGGGTCGCCACACCCGCGGGTGGATGACGCGTGCGGACCGGCTCTCGAGACCGTCGACGATGGCGGTCGCGGCAGATGCCGGAGTGACGCGCTTGAGCATCGGCTTCGGGAGCGTCGAGAGCAGCTCGAGGACGACGTCGTCCGCGTCGACGCCGTGCCTGATCATGTCGGTGTCGACCAGCGAGAAGTACGCAGTCAGCACCGAGACGCCGTGGTCGGCGAGCTCGAGCCGAAGCCCTCGGCCGAGCTGCTCGACGGCCGCCTTGCTCATGGCGTACGGGATCGTGCCCATGCCGTTGATGAACGCGAACACCGAGCTGATCAGGACGACCTGGCCCTGGTTGCGGATCACCTCGTCCATCCCGGCGGCCACCGTGTTGACGACGCCCGTGACGTTGACCGCGAGCGTGGCCTCGACATCGGCAGTGGGCGTGTTGCGCAGGGTCGCCGCCTTCGCCAGCAGGCCGGCGTTGGCCATCACGACGTCGAGCCGGCCGAAGCGCTCCACCGCCTGGGCCACGACGGCGTCGAGCGAGGACCGGTCACGTACGTCGGCGACACAGCCGAGGACCCGGTCGGCATCGACGGCAGCCGAACGTGTCGGCGTCGTGGGGTCGATGTCGGCGACCACGAGCCGAGCGCCCCGGCGCAGCAGCTCCCGCCCGGTGGCAGCACCGATGCCGCCGTTGCCGCCGGTGATCAGCACGACCTTGTCGGTCAGGTCGTACGACGCCCGGCTCATGCCGTGCCGCGCTTCGGCCGGAAGGACACGCGACCGTTGCGGCGGACCATCGCGACCGCGGTCGCCAACGGACCACGGTCCAGGTCCGGTTCGAGGCCGCGTGCGAGCCGGTGCAGCTGGTCGACGTTCCAGCTGATGTTCAGGAACCCGTCGAGCGCCTTCAGGTCGGTGAGGCGGCCGAGGACCCCGCGCAGGCCCGCCTGGATCTCGTGGGTCGTCAACGTGTCGGCGCGTCCGTCGAGGAGGCGCGCGGCGGAGTCGGTGGCGGTGACCGTGGGACGGGCGATGCCGACCAGGTCGCAGTCACCAACCGTGACGGCCTCCTCCATCGCCGTGCGGGAGCGGAACCCGCCCGTGACGGCGATCGGCACCGAGCCGGCCTGGGCCCGCACCGACTGGGCGTACTCGAGGAAGTAGGCCTCGCGCGCCCGGGTCGCGGGTGCGGCGGAGCCGCCCATGGCGGGCGACTCGTAGTTGCCGCCGGAGACCTCGATCAGGTCGACGGCCTCTGCCGCCAGTGCTGCCACGACGGCTCGCGAGTCCTCCTCGGTGAAGCCGCCGCGCTGGAAGTCGGCCGAGTTCAGCTTCACGGCCACCGCGAAGCCCGGGCTCACCCGCTGCCGGACGCGCCGCACGACCTCGATCAGGAACCGCATCCGCCGCTCCGGGGTGCCGCCCCACTCGTCGGTGCGCAGGTTCGTCAGGGGCGAGAGGAACTGGGTGACCAGGTAGCCGTGGGCCGCGTGCAGCTGGACGCCGTCGAAGCCGGCCTCTTCACAGACCGCGGCAGCAGTCGCGAACCGGTCGATGATCTCCTCGATCTCGGGTCCCGTGAGCTCGCGGGGCGTCGCGGCGCCCGGCATGGCGAGGGGCACCGCGCTGGGAGCGACCGGCTTGTGACCGACCGCCAGCAGGTTGGACTGGCGTCCTGGGTGGTTGAGCTGGGCGAAGATCGCCGCGCCGCCGTCGTGGGCCGCCTTGGTCCACTCCGTGAGCTGGGTGAGCGCCCGGTCGTCGTCGATGACCACGTTGCCGGGCTCACCGAGGTGGTCGCGGTCGACCATGATGTTGCCGGTGATCAGCAGTCCGTAGCCGCCCTGGGCCCACCGGCGGTACAGCGTGACGAGGCGGTCGTCGGGCGCGTTGCCGGCATCGCCCAGCGCCTCACTGAGCGCCGCCTTCGCGATGCGGTTCGGCAGTCGCACGCCGCACGGGAGGTCAAGGGGTTCGCTGAGCGGGGACATCGGGGCTCCTGGAGGACGATTGCATTACGTTCATCATATTATGATCGTAATGCATTGCCGGTGCAACCCTTCTCGCCAGTGACCTCAGCCACCGAGACCGC
This sequence comes from Nocardioides sp. Root682, assembly GCF_001427795.1. Classification (GTDB taxonomy): domain Bacteria; phylum Actinomycetota; class Actinomycetes; order Propionibacteriales; family Nocardioidaceae; genus Nocardioides. The sequence goes on from NZ_LMHJ01000001.1 coordinate 831,855, forward strand.
GAGGGACGCGGTTCAGCGGAAGAAGGTGCCGGCGTTCTCGATGCCTCGCTCGAGGACCTCGAGCGACAGGTCGCCGTCAGTGAGCGCACGCGACAGCTGGAGGCTGCCCACGAGGAGCGTGAAGAGTCCGATCGCCCGACCCCGCGCGCCCGACGGGTTCCGCGGGGACAGTCGGGCAGCGATCTCGTCGATGATCGTGGCGGCACCCGCGGTGTAGCCCTCGCGAGCCGCATCGCCGCAGCGCACGATCTCGTCCAGGAGAGCAGCCGAAGGACAGCCGAGGGCAGCGTTGTCCCGGTGCTCCACCGACAGGTACTCGCGGATGAACTGCTCCAGCCCCGCCTTGCCTGCCGGCAACGCACTGATCGCGTCTGCCTGGGCACGCACCTCGTCGGTGACGATCGTCGCGACGAGGTCGTCCTTGGACTCGAAGTGCGCATAGAACGCACCGTTGGTCAGGCCGACATCGGCCATCAAGGTGGCGATGCCGGAGCCGTCGACCCCGCTCTGCTTGAAGCGGCGGCTCGCCGACTCGACGATGCGTTGCCGCGTCGCCTCCTTGTGCTCCTTGCCGTACCGCGCCATCGCTCCCCCTCGGTCCTCGTTGCGTCCAGCGTAGTCGATTACCTGCCGTGTGTAATATTACGACTGTCATCCAACAGTCCTGGGCAGGTTGTCGCCACGCGGCCGAACCAGAGGGCCCCGTCAGCCAGGTCAGCGCAGGAACGCCAGCACGTCCGCCACGAACCGGTCGTGGTGCTGGAAGACTCCCCCGTGCCCGGCGTCGGGGTAGATGCGCAGCGTCGCGTTCGGCAGCGCGTGGGCGAGGTCGAAGGAGCTGCGGGTCGGCAGCATCCGGTCGTCCTCACCGTTCGCGACGAGCACGGGATGCTCGATCGCCGCCAGGTCCATGGGCTCGCGCGCACCCCAGCGGCGCACGGCCGCGATCTGCGCGGCCACGCCGCGCGGCGTCGTACCACGGACGCGGTCCTCGGTGCGCTCCCCCAGCCTGCGCATGTAGTCGGCCGCAGCCGCCCTCCCGTTGGGGGTGCGCGTGAAGAACAGCAGAGGCTTGGGGTTCCGCAGTGTGACGAGCCCGTGCAACAGGTCGCTCACCATCCGGGCGTTGGACTCACCCACGCCATCACCACCCGCGGGTCCGGTGCCGGCGAGGACCAGGCGACGGACCAGGTCCGGCGCCCGCTCCACGACCACCTGGGCGACGAAGCCGCCCAGGGAGAAGCCCATCAGGTCGACGGGTCCCAGGTCGAGGGCGCGGATGAACGCGATCGCGTCGTCCGCCATCGCCTCCACCGAGGTGGGCGCCTTGCCTGTTGACCCGCCGATGCCCCGGTTGTCGAAGGTGATCACCCTGCGCTCGGCGGCAAGGCCGTCGATGACCCGCGGATCCCAGTCGTCGATGACCGCAGTGAAGTGGTGGAGGAACACGACCGGGGTGCCCGACAGGGGCCCGAAGTCGCGATACGCGAACTGCGTGCCGGCCGCTTCGATCCGTCGAGTCGGCGCCTCGCCCGCCGTGCGTCCCTGCCGAGTCCCGATCATGGCGTCTCGTCGACGGTGATCACGATCTTGCCGTTGGCCTTGCCCTGCTCGACGTAGGCCATCGCGTCCAGGGTCCGGTCGAACTCGAAGGTCCGATCGAGCACCGGCTTCAGCACCCCGCTGTCGTACAACGCGGCCAGGGTCGCGAGCTGCGCACCGTCGGCGCGCATGAAGAAGAACGAGTAGCGCACGCCGAGCTTCTTCGCCCGCGCCCGCACCTTGCGGCCCAGCACAGCCATGACCGGCTTGAGCAGGGGCTGACCCAGCTGCCCGGCGAAGTCGGGGTCGGGCGGTCCGACCACGCTGATCGCGAGCCCACCCGGCTTGAGCACCGTGAGTGACTTGGTCAGGTTCTCGCCCCCGAGCGAGTCGAGGACGACGTCGTACCCGGAGAGAACCTCGGCGAAGTCCGCGGTCAGGTAGTCGATCACCTCGTCGGCACCGAGCGCGCGCAGGCGGTCCGCCTCGTCACCGCGCGCCGTCGTGGCGACGTACGCACCGAGGTGGCGGGCGACCTGGATGACCGTCGAACCGAGGCCACCGGCCCCGGCGTGGACGAGGACCTTCTGGCCGGGCTGCACCTGCGCGACATCGACGAGTGCCTGCCACGCCGCGAGAGCCACGAGCGGTACGGCTGCCGCCTCCTCCATGGTGAGGCTGGTCGGCTTGAGGGCGACGTCGTCCTGGTCGACGGCGATGGCTTCCGCGAACGTGCCGATCCGCAGGTCGCGGGGGCGCGCGTAGACCTCGTCGCCCACCTTGAACGAGCGGACGTCTGCACCGACGCGTGCGACCACGCCAGCCACGTCGTGACCGAGCACGAACGGGGTCTTGTACTTCAGCAGCTGCTTGAACTCACCGTTGCGGACCATCTTGTCCAGCGGGTTGATGCTCGCGGCGCGCACCCGGACCAGCACGTCGCCCGGGCCCATCGTTGGTTCGGGTACGTCGACGGCGCGGAGCCCGTCCTTGCCGTACTTCTCGACGACGAATGCCTTCATGTCAGCCAACCTTCTGTGCAGGGTTCTCGGAGGTTTCAAGGGGTCCGGTGGACGCGGCGGTGGCACGGAGCACGGGCTTCGCGATCTTGCCCACCGCATTGCGGGGCAGCGCGTCGAGCACGTGGAACGCCACCGGTCGCTTGTAGCCGGACAGCTCGGCGGCGCAGTGCTGCTTGAGCAGGTCGGTGTCGACTGCGTGCCCGGGCGCCACTTCGACGTACGCGACGACCACCTCGCCCCAGACCGGGTCGGGCACTCCAATGACGGCCGCTTCGAGCACGCTCGGGTGCGCTGCCAGCACGTCCTCGATCTCCTTCGGGTAGATGTTCTCGCCACCCCGGATGATCATGTCCTTCGACCGGCCGACGAGGGTGAGGTAACCGTCCGCGTCGAGCTGGCCGACGTCGCCGGTGTGCAGCCAGCCGTCGACGATCACCTTCGCCGTCTCGTCGGGACGACCGAGGTAGCCGCGCATCACGTTCGCGCCGCGGACGGCGACCTCGCCGGCGGTCCCCGCTGGCACCTCGGCGCCGCGGGCGTCGAGGATGCGTACCTCCTGGCCCGGGAAGGGCAGCCCGACGGTGCCCACGCGACGGGGTCCGTCGACCGGGTTGATCGTCGACCCGCACGTCGCCTCGGAGAGGCCGTAGCCCTCGATCAGCGGGAACCCGAAGCGGTCCTCGAACCGCTCCAGGAGCTCCGCCGACGCGGGCGCGGCGCCGCAGACCGCGAACCGCACCGACGAGGTGTCCGGTCGTTCGTCCGCGGGTCGTGCGGCCAGGATCGCGTAGATCGTCGGCACCGCACTGAAGTACGTCGGCCGCTCGGTCTCGACGAGGTCGAAGAAGGTGTGCGGCTTGAACCGGCTCGCGATGACCACGCTCGCGCCGGTGGCGAGCGGCAGCAGCACGCTGACCACGATGCCGTTGACGTGGAACAACGGAAGGATCAGCAGGCAGCGGTCCTCCGGGCCCACCCCGAGGCCCTGCCGGCCCATCTCCACCATGGCCCGGAGGTTGGCGTGGTCGAGCATCACGCCCTTCGGCACACCGGTGGTCCCGCTCGTGTAGATGAGCAGCGCCAGCGCGGCGTCGTCCAGGTCCGCGGTCGCGTGGACAGCGTGACGCGGCGTCCGCCGCAGGTCGCCGACGGCCAGGACCTGGATCGACGCAGAGGCCGGGTCGTCGTCCTCGACGACGAGGAGGCGGGCCTGCGCGTCATCGACCTGCCGCGCGACCTCACCCTCGGTCAGGCCGGGGTTCACCGGCGTGACCGTCGCACCCAGTCGCCAGGCGGCGAAGAGGAGCACGACGAACTCGATCCGGTTGGTCAGCTTCAGCGCGACGACGTCGGCCGGCCCGACCCCGAGGTCGCGCAGGTGCTCGGCCGCTGCCGCGACCTGGTGCAGCAGGTCCGCGTTGGTGAGGGTCCGTGACGCGTCGGAGAGCGCGCGGCCGTTCGGGTCGCGGCGGGCCCGATCGTCGGGGACGGAAGCGAGGTGCATCGCGATCACGCCTTCTCGAAGTGGCGAGTGAGGAACTCGACCTGGTCGGCGACGACTTCCTCGAACGCGGCGCCCAGGTAGATGTCGAAGTGCCCGGCGTCGTACTCCTTGATCTCGCCGCGCGGTGCGGTCTTCGCGTAGGCGAGGGTCTGCGCGGCCGGCGTCACGGTGTCGTGGTTCGTGATGCAGAAGAGGATCGGTGGGGCCACGCGGCGCGCGGCCTTCCCGGGGCGGTAGCGCGTGATGGTCGGGGCAACTCGTGCAGCGACCTCGTTGACGAAGGTGCCGCCAGACGGGACCAGCGCCTGGTAGCCCTGGAGCGCGTCCGGGGCATTCATCAGCGCCCGTTCGCCCGGTGCGGCCGCCAGCGGGATCATCACGGGTGCCCGGCCAGTGGCGGCCGCCGCCACGTCGCGGGCGACCAGCGGAAGGACCTTCAGCGTCCCGCGGGCACCGAGTGCCTTCGCGGACGCGAGCCCGTCGGTGAACGGGCACTGCGCGACAGCGGCGCTGAGCTCCGGGTGCCGCGACGCCACGGTGATGGCGTGGCCGCCACCGAACGAGCTGCCCCACACCGCGACCCGCGTCCGGTCGACGTCCGTCCTGGTCTGCACGTGGGCCAGCGCTGCATCCCAGTCGGCGAGCTGGCGCTTGATCGACAGCAGCTGCCGCGGGCTGCCCTCGCTGTCACCGAAGTGCCGGTAGGTGAAGGACAGGGCGGCGATCCCTGCCTGGGCGAAGCGTTCGCCGTACGCGTCCAGACGCATGTCGCGGGTCGCGCCCAGGCCGTGGCCCAGGACCACGACGGGCGGCGAGGTGACGCCGTCGGGCAGGTGGAGCCAGGCGGCGCAGTCGTCGCCGTCGGAGGCGAACCGGACGTCGTGGCGAGTGAAGGTGTGCGCGCTCATCGGGCCACCTCCCGCGCGATGCTGGGGACCGAGCCGGCGACCAGGGCCTCCTCGAAGGTGTCGCCGGTGTAGAGCGGCAGCTCGCCGGTGGCCTCGGTGTCGGCCATGTACTGCAGCATCAGGCGCTGCCCTTCCTTCGAGAGTGCCTGCCTGAGGAACTCGGTGCGCTCGACGTGCAGCCCGTCCTCCAGCGACATCGAGCCGCCGAGGTAGACCGAGCGCTTGATCGCGGCGACCGACTCCCTTGTCCGGGACCCGAAGTGCGCGGCGAGCTCGAGCGCCCGCTCCAGCACGTCCTCCTGCGGTACGACGTCGTCGACCGCGCCGAGTTCCAGCGCCTCCGCCGGCGTGAAGGGCTTGCCCTCCAGGATCGCGACGAGCGAGCGGTGGGTGCCGATCAGCCGGGTCAGCCGCTGGGTTCCGCCGCCGCCCGGCATGATGCCGAGCAGCACCTCGGGCTGGCCGATGAAGAAGTCGCCGTCGGCCATCACCCGCAGGTCGTTGGCCCACGCGAACTCCGCACCCAGGCCGAGCGCCGAACCGTTGAGCGCAGCGATGAAGATGGCGCCGCTGCGGTTCATCTTGAGGAACGTCTGGTGCAGGCTCTCGAGCTCGACCGCCGGCCACAGCGGCGTGTTGCGCAGTGCCGGGGCCAGCGCGGCGCTGGCCTTGTTGACGCCGTACGCCGTGCGGGCGAGGGCGGAGGCCCCGCGTCGGCCGACAGCGGGGACGGCCGCGCCGCCCTCCTGGAGCCAGCGGACCTCGGCATGGCTGACGAACCGGTCGGGATGCTTCCCGGTGAAGACCACCGCGCGGATGTCGGGATCGGCGTCGACCCGGTCGACCAGCCTCTCCAGCTCCGCGGCGATGTCCGGCCCGAACACCTGGCGCGGCCCGCCGTCGATGCGTACGACGACCACTGCTCCGCGCTCCTCGATGTCGAGGTGACCCGCTTCCTTCTCCGCCATGACGCCTGCTTTCCTCGTTGCGTTCCGCTAGAATAACGAAGTTATCGGGACACGACAAGGGTGACCTGCCCCACGAGTGAAAGCATCGGGCGCATGGCAGTGGAAGAGATCGCGGGCAGCGTGCCCGAGCGACTGGTGGCGGCCGCGGTGACGCTGCTCGCCGAGGAGGGGCCCTCGGCCATCAAGGTGCGCTCGGTGGCCGCGGCGTGCGGGTTGTCGACGATGGTCGTCTACAGCCACTTCGGCGGCGTGCCCGAGCTCGTCGGCGCAGTGGCCGACCACGGTTTCGGCGAGCTCGAGCGCGGGTTCGCGGAGATCCCCGTGACCGAGGACCCGGTGACGGACCTGTTCGCGATGGGCATCCGGTGCCGCCGGACGGCGCAGGCGAACCCGCACCTCTACGACCTGATGTTCGGCCTCTCCACCCGGGCGACCTACCGACCCGCGGCGGGTGCCGGTGCCCGCCTGAGCGGGCACTCGCCGGCCTTCAAGGCCGGCTATGCGCACGTCATCGACGCCTGCGCCCGCTTGGTCGCGTCGGGGCGCATCTCCCCCGCCGAGCCCGAGGTCCTCGCGGCGTCGCTGTGGAGCTACGTGCACGGCTTCATCAGCCTCGAGCTGGCCGACCACTTCGTCGAGTTCGAGGACCCGCTGACGCAGGTCCTGGTGCCGATGGGCGTGACCTTCTGCGTCGGTCTGGGCGACACACCCGATCGTGCGCTGGCGTCACACCTGGCGGCGTTGAGCCGCTAGCACCAGGGCTGGACAGTGGAATGATCAGCTGGTGGCCGCCAACGAGCACGTCGAGCTGGGTCGTGCCGCGCTGCGCGTCGGGGATGCGACCAGCGCACGGACGGAGTTCGAGCGCGGCGAGCTCACGCCCGAGGTGCTCGAGGGTCTGGCTGCGGCTTCCTATGTGCTGTCGGAGTATCCACGGGCGATCGCGGAGTTCGAGCGTGCGTACGCCGGCTACCGCGTCCAGGGCGACGGCGCCGGATCGGCACGCGTGGCGCGGACGTTGGGCTACATGTACGGCACGACCGCCGGCGACTGGGCGGTGGCCAACGGCTGGATCGCGCGAGCAAAGACACTGCTGGGCCAACTGCCGCAGTCCAGTGAACGGGGTTGGGTGGCCCTGACCGAGGGCATGTTCGCCGAGTCCCGTGCGACGAAGGACACGGCTTTCCACACAGCCATCGAGATCGGGCGCGAGACCGACGATCCGCACCTCACGTTCGCGACCATGTCCTACCTCGGCGCCAGCCTCGTCCACGGCGACCGTACGGAGGAAGGGATGGTGTTGCTCGACGAAGCGCTCGCGGCCGTGGCAGGCGGCGAGGTCGAGGACTTCATCGTCATCGAGGAGATCTTCTGCCAGCTGTTCTCCGCGTGCGAGCACGCCCAGGACGTGCACCGGGCCGAGCAGTGGATCCGGGTCGGCGAGCAGATCGCGGCGCGGCGCGGACTGCCCGCTGTGAGCGCCTACTGCCACACCCACTACGGCGGCATCCTGACCGCCGCAGGCAGATGGCCCGAGGCGGACGTGGCGCTCACCGAGGCGGTGCGGCTGTGGGCCCTGGGCAAGCGCTCGCTCAAGGCCGGCGCACTGATCCGACTGGCCGACCTCAGGATCAAGCAGGGCCGGTACGACGAGGCAGCAAGCCTGCTCGAGGACCAGACCGACGGCGAGGCCATACTGCCCCGCACCGCACTGCACCTCGCCCGCGGCGAGTCGACGATCGCCCTGGACCTGCTCGAACGCGCTGCCCGGAAGGCAGACCCGGGTAGCAGCGCGTGCATCCCGTTGCTGGCGCAGCTCGTCGAGGCGCAGCTGGCCTGCGGCGAGGACCCGCAACAGACGATCGCCGACCTCGCCGCCTGCGCGGAAGCGCATCCGACGCCGTACGCGACCGCCCTGGTCGCACTCGCCCGTGGCCACGCCGAGCACGACGACCCTCGGGCGTGGCTCCGCGATGCGCTGGACGGCTTCACACGGACCCAGCTGCCCTTCGAGATGTCCTTGTGTCGCCTCGACCTTGCCAGGGCCTGCACCCGTGACAGTCCCGAGGTCGCGGTGGCCGAGGCGCGCGCCGCGCTGGCCGTCTTCGTCAAGCTCGAAGCCGCACGACACGTCGACGCCGCTTCCGCAGTGCTGCGAGCACTCGGCCAGAAGGTCCCTCCACCACGGTCCTCCGGCCAGGTGCTCACCAGGCGCGAGGCCGACGTGCTCCGCCTGCTGGGGGAAGGACTCTCCAACCCCGAGATCGCCGAGCGACTGTTCATCAGCCGCAAGACCGTGGAACACCACGTCGGCAACCTGCTGCTCAAGCTCGGGCTCCGCAACCGCGCCGAGGCCACCGCCTACGCCGTACGGCACGAACCAGCCGGCAACTAGGGGAGTTCCCCGATACCTGTCCGTCCTCGGCCAGCGACTGTTGCGTGGAGGCGCCATTCCGCGCCTCCACAACCGCACCGAGGAGAAGACCATGACCTACGACGCCATCGTCATCGGAGCCCGCGCCGCCGGTTCGCCGACGGCCATGCTGCTTGCCCGCAAGGGCTACCGCGTGCTCGCCGTCGACCGCGCGACGTTCCCGAGCGACACCCTGTCGACGCATGTCATCCACGCTCCGGGCGTGGCCGCGCTCAAGCGGTGGGGACTGCTCGACGCGCTGCTCGAATCGGGCTGCCCCGCGATGACCAGGTACCGGTTGGACTTCGGGCCGGTCGTCATCAGCGGAACGAGCGAACCCGTCGAGGGCACGACGACGGCCTACGCCCCACGTCGGACCGTGCTCGACGCAGTCCTCGTGGCCGGTGCACGTGCGGCGGGCGTCGAGGTCCGCGAGGACCACAACGTCGATGAGCTCCTCATCGAGGACGGCAGAGTCGTCGGGATTCGCAGCGGCCAGCGCGAGGACCGCGCCCGGATCGTGATCGGCGCCGACGGCCGCAACAGCCACGTCGCCAAGGCGGTCCACGCCGTGGACTACAACACCAAGCCGCGCCTGCAGTACTCCTACTACGCCTACTTCAGCGGGCTTCCGACCGACCAGTTCGAGATCTTCATCCGACCCGACCGGGGTTTCGCGTGCGCACCGACCAACGACGGCCAGACCATGATCGTCGCCGGCTGGCCGTACGCCGAGGCGCAGGCCTACAAGGCCGACGTCGAGGGCAACTTCCTCAAGACCCTTCAGATGGCGCCGGAGTTCGCGGAGCGCGTGGCGACGGCGAAGCGGGAATCACCATTCCTCGGCGGATCAGTGCCGAGCTGGTTCCGCCAGCCGTACGGCGACGGCTGGGCACTGGTCGGGGATGCCGGGTACAACAAGGACCCGATCACCGGGCAGGGCATCACCGACGCCTTCCTCGACGCCGAGCGATGCACCGACGCGATCCATCGCTGGCTCGGCGAGGGCGAGGATTTCGACGAAGCCATGGGCGCCTGGCACCACGAGCGCGACACCAAGGACCTGCCGATCTACGAATTCACCGCGCAGCTCGCCACCCTCGAGCTGCCGCCACCGGAGATGCAACAGCTCCTCGGCGCGGTTCAGGGGAACCAAGAGGCCATGGACGGCTTCGTCAGCGTCATCTCAGGAGCGGTGTCGCCCGCCGACTACTTCTCCGAGGAGAACGTCGGCAGGATCTTCGCCGCGTCGGCAGCCGCTGCCGGGCCGGCTCTGGCAGGGAGCGACCGATGAGCATCAGCGCCGCACCACGGTGAACCCGACCCGCACCGGTCAAGGGCGTCCGGTCCGGTCCAGCCGTTCGAACCCGCTGCGGTGGAACACGAGCGGTCCCTGCTCCGTGCCCAGCCCGACGTGGTCGACGGTGTGGAGCTCGAGCAGGATCAGGACGTGGTCGCCCGCGTCGACCTCGCGATAGACGGTGCAGTCGAACCGGACGAGTCCGTCGTCCAGGGTGACGGCCCCCGCCTCGCTCGTGCTGTGGGCGACACCGACGAACCGCTCGTCGACAGGACCGGCGAGCTGGCGACACACGGCGGCGTGGTGGTCGGCGAGCACCGTGACGCCGAGCCGCGGTGCCCGGCGCAGGTCCGGCCAGGTCTTCGACGCCACGGCGAGGTTCACCGAGACCAGCGGCGGGTCGAGGCTCACCGACGTGAAGGAGCTGGCGGCAAGCCCGATCGGCCGCCCGTCGATCTCGGCAGCGACGGCAACCACGCCGCTCGGGAAGAACCCGAAGGCCTCGCGGAGCCGGTCGGGGTCGAGGTCCTGGTTGGTGGTCAGGCTGCCGGGGAGGTTGGCGGCGAGGGTGCTCAACGGGCGGCGCTCGAGACCGGCTCGCTGACGACGTCGGGCAGCTCCGGGCCGAGCTTCAACGACTCCAGGAAGAGGACGATCGTGGCAGCCACCGAACGGTGCGACGCATCGTTGAGCACGTCGTGCCGACCGCCACTGACCAGCCGCACGCGGACGTCCGGCGCGCCGCCGTACACGGCGAGGGCCTCGAGGGGCGAGGTGACCGGATCGGATGACCCGTGCAGCACGAGCACGGGCTTGCCCGGCGCAGCGACCTCGACCGAGGTCCAGGGCAGGGGCTGGTTCAACCCTCCCCGGGCGAACCCCTCGTCCTCCGCGATGACGCGACGGTGCACGGGGCACGCCGTTCGCGCCTCGATCTCCTCCTCCCACGTGTCGACGCCCGTCGATCCGGGCAGTGCGATGCCGGCCACGACGACGCCGTCCACCGGCAGCACCGGCGCGAGCAGGGCGGCGAGGGTCGCGCCGGAATCGGCACCCACGAGCACCTTCGGTGCCGGCAGCGACTCGTCGACGAGCAGCTTCTCGACCTGCACCCGTGCACTGTCGAGGTCGTCGAGGTCGACCGGAACCAGCCGCACCCGCCAGGCATCGGCGGACAGTCGACGCCCGAATCGTTCGTACGACGCGGCGGTCTCGCCGCGGCCGGGCAGCACGACCAGGGTGCCGCGGGGTGTCCCGCCGGCAGGCTCGTTCCAGGCAGTCACGGTCATCGGTCCCTCTTCTCGGTGTGGGCCCACGTGGACGTGAACCAGTGGACGGCGCCGGTGGCGGGGTCGTAGGAACGACGGGGCAGGGTGCCGATGTCCGCGCCGTAGACGTGGATGCCGACCACGGGCTCGTCGCCACCGCAGCGGACCTGGTGCACGTCGTCATCGGTGGTGCAGCACACCGTCACCTGGCCCGCGCTCCACTCGTCGGTGCCTTCTTCGACGAGGGGCAGGTCGGGCGCGGTCGGCTTCTCGAAGCGGGTCTCCACCTCGACGCCGCGGAAGATCCCGACGACGCCCCAGGTCTCGTGTCCGTGCACGGGGGTGCCCTGGCCGACATTCCAGACCGCGCTGGCGATGGAGAAGGAACCGTCGGCCGCGACGTGGAGCGGGTACATCACGTAGCGCTCGGGGTCCGGTGCGGTCACCTCTGCCGACAGCTCGAAGCCTGCGGCGAGGGTCGCCTCGAGGTCGTCGCGCACCGCGGCGGTCAGGGCCTGCTCGTCGAGCCCCTGCGCGATCAGGTGCTCGAGCCGGTGCGCGAACGCCGCCAGCTCGGGGACCTCGGTGGCGACGGGCACGATCTGCTGCTCGTGCTGGGGGTGGGGTTGCTGCTGGGTGGTCATGCGGTCTCCTTGGTGAGGACGGGGGCGGCGTACGCCGCGATCCGGTTGCGCAGGCCGGGTACGGCGACCGAACGGGCGAGCGCCGCGAGCTCGGCGTCGGTGTCGTGGGGCGGCCGGGGTGGCGGCTCGGCGCGGAGCACGTCGGCGAGGGACGCCGGGACACCAGTGGTCAGGGCGGAGCCGAGCTCAGCCCTGCGCACGGTGCCGAGCGCGACACCGAACGCGGAGCCGGGAAAGCGCAGGGTGACCGCGGGGTCCACCAGCCGGTGGTCACAGGCGAGCACGAGGTCGGCCCCGGCCCCGACGGCGGTACCGTCCGCGACGGCCACCGTGCGGTACGGCGCCGCGATCAGCCGCTCGAGCAACAGCCCGACCCGCAGGAACCGGTGCGCGAGCGATGCGTCGGTCTCGTCGCCGAGACCGCCGAGGTCGAAGCCGGCCGCGAAGTGGCGGTCGTTGCCGCGCAGCACCAGGGCTTCGGGCCGCGCGTCCGCGGCCTCGTCGAGAACGTCGTGCAGTGCCTCGACCAGGTCGGCGGAGAGGGCGTTGGCCCGTTCCGGGCGGTCGAGGGTGACCGTCCAGACGTCACCGCGCGCGATGCGGATGCTCATCGGGCCGACCATTCGTCGTACACGTCGACGTCGGCGTCGAGGCGCGGTGCACCCCGGTCGAGCCGGGGTGTCAGGCCCTCGACCCGGACCGGGAAGACGACGGTCGGCGTGGGCCCGGCGACGGGGACGTCGACGGTGCCGACCAGGCCGGTCGCCTCGACATGCGGGTCGGCGAGGATCTCGCCGAAGGCGTTGACCGGTCCACACGGCACACCGCGCGCCCGCAGGGCGGTGATCCAGTGGTCCCGCTTCTCCTCGGCGAAGCGGGCCTGGAGCAGCGCCTCGAGGTCGTGCTGGTGGCGCACCCGGTCCACCTGGTGGAGGAAGCGCGGGTCCTCGACGAGCCCGGGAAGTCCGACCACCTCGGCGACCGCTGCCCAGAGCCGGTCGTTCCCGGCAGCGACGGTGAAGGCGGCATCGGCGGCCGCGAAACCCTGGTACGGCGCGTTGCGTGGGTGGGCCGTGCCGAGCCGGCGCGGCTCGACCCCGCTCCCCCAGTACTCGCTGGTCTGCAGCGCGGAGACGCCGAGCAGGCAGTCGAGCATCGGGCAGTCGAGCCGGGTCGACGTACCACTGTCGCGGACCTGGGGCAGCACGGCGGCGATCGTGTAGGCCGCGTAGAGACCGGCGGTGAAGTCGCCGACCGGGACGCCCGCCTTGACCGGGTCACCGTCCACTTCGCCGGTCACGCTCATCAGCCCCGACATGCCCTGGATGACGACGTCGTAGGCGCCGTGGTCGACGTACGGGCTGGTCAGCCCGTAGCCCGAGATGGAGCAGTAGACCAGGCCGCGATGGCCCTCGCGGACGGTGTCGTAGCCGAGCCCGAGCCGGTCCAGCACGCCGGGGCGGTAGTTCTCCACCACCACGTCGGCGGCGGCGACCAGCTCTCGCACGCGAGCCAGGTCGGCCGGGTCCTTGAGGTCCGCCACCACCGACCGCTTGTTGCGGTTGACCGACGCGAAGTTGTGGCTGAACCGCTCCTCGCCGCCCCTCCCGTCGTCTTCCGTGGCGAAGGGCGGCCACGCCCGCATCTGGTCCCCGCCCGGCGGCTCGACCTTGACCACGTCGGCGCCGAGGTCCGCGAGCAGCATGCCCGTGAACGGCCCGGCGGCGACGTGCGCCAGCTCGACGACCCGCACTCCTTCCAGTGGCCTCATGGCTCAGACGGCCGCCGGTTCGGTGTCGGTACGACGGGTGGCGGCGCGGTGCGCGAGCTCCTGCCGGACCAGCGGCAGCAGGTCGCGGCCGTAGTCGATGGCGTCCTGGAGCGGGTCGTAGCCGCGGATCAGCACGGTGTCGACGCCGATCTCGACGTAGTCGAGGATCGCAGCGGCGACGGTCTCGGGCGAGCCCACCAGTGCGGTGGAGTTGCCGCCACCGCCGACGGCCTTGCTGGTCGGGGTCCACAGGCAGCGGTCGTGCAGGTCGCCCTTCTCGGCCACGGCCAGGAGTCGCTGCGACCCGGCGTTCTCGGGCGCCTTGCCCTGCGGGTGCAGCAGCCCGACCTTCTGCTTGAACTGCGCGCCGGCGGCGCCGTTGATCGTGTCGAGGATGCCGTGCGCCCGCTCCCACGCCGCTGCGTCGGTGTTGCCGAGGATCGGCCGGAAGGACACCGAGACCCGCGGGCGCTGGACCCGCCCGGCGTCAGCGGCCCGATGGGCGACGGTCGCGATCTGCTCGCCGGTCTCCTTCAGCGGCTCGCCCCACAACATGTAGGTGTCGGCGTGCTTGCCGCCGACGACGTACGCCGCCGGGGAGCTGCCGCCGAAGAACAGCTCCAGGTGCCGGTCCTCGTGGGGGAAGACCTGCGGCGTCGCGCCCTCGAACCGGTAGTAGCGACCCTCGAAGTCGCGCGGCCCCTTGGTGTCCCACGTCGAGCGCAGCACCTGGAGGTACTCGTCGGTGCGGTCGTAGCGCTCGTCGTGCGGCAGGTAGTCGCCCTCCCTGCGCTGCTCGACGTCACTGCTGCCGGTGACGATGTTGAGCGCGACCCGACCCTTGCTGAACTGGTCGAGCGTGCTGAACGTCCGCGCCGCGAGCGTCGGGTGTACGACGCCGGGCCGGTGCGCGACGAGCAGGCCGAGCCGTTCGGTGTGCGCGGCGGCGAACGCCGCGACCTGGCTGCCCTCGGCCCAGCCGGACCCGTAGCCGATGAGGACCCGGTCGAATCCACCGTCCTCGTGCGCCCTGGCGAAGCGGGCGGTGTGTTCGGCGTCGACGACTGCGGCGTTCCCGGGCCGGATCTCGGAGGCGTCGGCGGTGCCGATCATGCCGAGGATCTCGACGTCGTGGTAGCGGGGGTCGTGGGTCATGGGGTGGCCTTTCGATCTTCATGGGGGCGTGCGGAGAGGCGGTCGCGCCAGGTGACGGCGTCGTGACAGGCGGCGAGCCGCGCGGGCGTGTCCGGCAGCGGTGCAGGCGCGGGCTGGTCGGCGCAGGCGTCGTGGGCGAACGGGCAGCGCTGGGCGAAGACGCAGACGCCGTCGGCCGGCCAGACGCGCGCGTCCGGAGCCGGCTTCAGCTGGTCAGGACGGAGCCGGTCCTCGTCGCCGATGCTGGGCGCCGAGGCCGTGAGTAGCGCGGTGTAGGGATGCGCGGGGTGCTCGAGCACGGCGCGGATCGGTCCCTGCTCGACGATCCGGCCGCGGTAGAAGACGGCGACGCGATCGGCGATCCCGGCCAGCGAGCTGAGGTCGTGCGCGATGATCACGACCGCCAGGTCCAGCTCGGTCCGCAGCTGCTCGAGCAGGTTGAGCACGAGGTTGCGGTTGGAGACGTCCAGCGCGGACACCGGTTCGTCGCAGTAGAGCAGCCGGGGTCGGGTCGAGATGGCCCGCGCCAGCGAGACCCGCTGGCGCTGGCCGCCGGAGAGCTGCCGCGGTCGGCGTTGCAGGACCTCGTCCGGCTCGAGGCCGACCAGGCGCAGCGACTCACGCACGCGTTCGTGGCGCTCGGTCCGCGACAGCGTGCCGGCGATGTCGAGCGGCTCCCGCACGATGTCCGCGACCGTCAGGTCCGGGTCCAGCGAGCGCAGCGGGTCCTGGAAGACCAGCTGCACCTGCCCGGAGCGGCGGAACGCCCGGCGGGCGCGGCCACGCAGTCCCCCGATGTCCTCTCCGGCGAATTCGATCGTCCCTGCGGCGGGCGCGACCAGGCCGACCGTCGCCCGGGCGAGGGTGGTCTTTCCCGAGCCGGTCTCGCCGACGATGCCCACGATCTCGCCGGGTCGGATGTCGAGGTCGGCCTCCACGAGCGCGGCGCCGGTGCCGAGGTGGGTGCCCTTGCGTGGCGGCGCGTAGGACACCGACAGGCCACGAACACTCAACAAGGGCGGTGGATCCGGCGTGGTGGCCGTCGTCAGCGGGCGTTCCTGGGTGGTCGTCATGCCGGTACCTCCTGTCCTGTGGTCACTCGTGGGCTGAGGGAAAGGTGTCCGGCGAGGACACAACGGCTCGTCCGGTCGCCCCCGAGATCGGCGACCGGCACCGGCCCGCTCTCGCACGCGGCCGTGGCGTGGGCGCACCGCGGCGCGAAGCGGCAACCGGGCATCTCCTCGCCGGCCGCAGGCGGCTGGCCCGGGATGACGTCGAGCCGGCGCCGGTGCCAGCTGCCGATCGTCGCTACCCCCATCAATGCCTGCGTGTAGGGATGGCGGGGGTCACGCAGCACCTGATCGGTCGGTCCGCTCTCGACCACCTGGCCGCCGTACATGACGAGGATCCGGTCGCAGCTCTCGGCGACGACAGCGAGGTCGTGGGTGACCAGGAGCAGCGACAGTCCGTGGGTGTCGCGCAGCCGACGCAGCAGGGCGAGGATCTCGGCCTGGATCACGACGTCCAGTGCCGTCGTCGCCTCGTCGGCGATCAGCAGCTCGGGCTCGCACGACACCGCGATCGCGATCAGCACGCGTTGCAACATGCCGCCCGAGAGCTGGTGCGGGTACTGGTGGAAGACGCCCGCCGGGTCGTGCAGCCCGACCTCGTCGAAGAGCTCGACGGCGCGGTCGTGCGCTGCCCGGCGCGACAGGCTGCCCTTGACCCGCAGCTGCTCGGCCAGCTGGTGGCCGACGGTCAGCGAGGGGTTGAGGTACGACGCCGGGTCCTGGAACACCGCACCGATCCGAACCGCACGGACCTGGTCCCAGGTCGAACGCCGGGCGCCGGTGAGCTCCACCGCGTCGGCGCCGTCGCCGAGCACGATCCGGCCGCCGTCGATCCGGCCGGTGGCGGGGAGCAGCCCGAGGATCGCGCGGCAGGTCAGCGTCTTGCCGCTGCCGGACTCGCCGACCAGGCCGACCGACTCACCGCGACGGATCTCGAACGAAACGTCCTGGACGGCCACCAGCCCGCCGGCGACTGAGACCTGGAGGTCGGCGACCTCGAGGGTGGTCCGCACCGGGTTCTCCTCAGACGGTGACGACATCGGGACGCTCCTCTCGGGCAGCGGCGGCCACAGCGGGCCGGGTACGGCGGCGGGGAGCCGCGGTGGCGCCGGTGGCGTCGCGGATCGCGTCGGCCAGCAGGTTCAGGGACCCGACGGTCGCCATCATCAGCAGCGCCGGGAAGACGGGCGCCCACGGCTGCTGGGCGAGGTAGCCCAGGTCGGAGGACAGCATTCCGCCCCAGGTCGGTGCCGGCGGAGTGACGCCGAGGCCGAGGAACGCCAGCGAGGCCACCACGAGCAGGGCGGATCCGGTCGCATGGGCGGCGGTCACCGCGACGTTCGGCAGTACCTTGCTCCAGATGTGGCGGCGCAGGGTCCACCACTCGGTGGCGCCCATCAGCTCGGCCGCCTCGACGTACTGCACCTTGCGGAGGCCGAGCGTCGCGGCACGTGTCACACGGAAGAAGACCGGGCTGATCAGGACGCCGATCGCGACCATCGCCTGCTGCAGTCCGTTGCCGAGGGTGCCGGCCACGGCGATGGCGAACACCGTGAAGGGCAGCACCACCAGGGTGTCGCTGGTCCGGAGGGTGATCCACTCCAGACGCGGTCCCAGCCACGCCGAGGCCAGGCCGGCCGGCACGCCGAGGAGTCCCCCGATGAGCACGGCCTCGACGGCGCCTACGACCGAGAGACGGGTGCCCTCCATCAGTCGGCTGAGCACGTCGCGGCCGACGTAGTCCGTCCCGAGCAGGTGGTGCGCGCTCGGGCCCTGGAGGACCTCGTCGGTGTACTGCTGGAGCGGGTCGTGCGGAGCCAGCGCTCCCCCGAAGACCGCGAGGAAGCCGACACCGAACAGCACGAGGAGGGCCAGGCGTGCGCTCGGCACGCGCCACAGGGCGACGAGGGTCTTCATCGCGCCACTCCCGCGGTGCCGTCGCCGCGCCGGGCGACCGGGTTGAGCAGGGTCTGCAGCACGTTGATGACCAGGCTGGCGATGACGACCACGACGGCCGTGACCAGCAGGGTGCCGAGGACGACCGGGACGTCGCCGCGCTCGGCGGACTGCAGGGCGAGCTGGGCGACGCCGGGGAGCCCGAAGAGCTTCTCCGTCATCACCGCGCCGCCGATGACCAGCGGGATGGCGAGCCCGATCACCGCCAGCGTCGGGCCGGCTGCATTGCGCAGCACGTGCCCGAACAGCACCCGACGGCGGCCGAATCCGCGCATCTCGGCACCGACCGCGTAGTTCTCGCGCAGCTCCCCGGTCAACGAGGTGCGCAGCTGGCGGGCGATCGATGCCGCGACGTCGAGGCTGAGCGCGAGGCCCGGAAGGATCGAGAAGCGGAGCCACTCCGCAGGGTCGTCCTGGACGGGCACGTACCCGCCGGCAGGCAGCAGCTGGAGCTTGACCGAGAACACGACGATCAGCGCCATGCCGATGACGAAGGGCGGCAGCGTCCCCAGGAGCGAGCACACCAGGGTCACTGCCCGGTCGAAGACACCGCCGTTGCTCAGCGCAGCACCGATCCCGGCGCCACCGCCGATCACGAGCGCCAGGACGAGGGCCAGGGCCGCGATGGACAGGTCCACGGGCAGCGCCGCCCGGATGCTGTCGGTGACCGGGACGGTCGTGAACCACGACCTGCCGAGGTCCCCTGTGAGGCCGTTGCCGACCCAGCTGAAGTACTGCACGACCAGCGGCCGATCGAGCCCGAACTCGTGGTTGAGCCGGTCGATGTCCGCCGGCGTCGCGGTCTCCCCCAGCGCCGCTGCGGCAGGGTTGCTGTCGCTGAGCGCGCCGAGCACGAAGGTGATCACCGACGCGAGGAACAGCACCGTGACCGTGACGGCGAGGACGCCGGCCAGGGACCGCAACCACGGCGCGCTCCGTCGTACGACGGCGGGCACCGTCCCGCGACCGGTGGCCGTGAGGGCCACCGGCCGGGCGGGAGCGGCCACGCTCACGACGTGGACACCCCCTCGAAGCGGCGCAGGCTCGGGGACTTCGGCAACGCGGAGACACCCTTGCGCGCGATGATCGAGGGCGTCAGGTACAGGAAGGTGTTCGGATACGTGGTGACCGCGATCCGGGTCGCCTCCTGGAGCAGCGCCGGGTAGGCCGGGTCATCGGTCGGCGTCTCCTTGACCTTCTTCAGCTGGGCCTCGAGGTCCGGGTTCGACTGTCGGCTCGGGTTCATCAGGCCCTCGGCCCCGAACAGCACCTGGAAGGCCTGCACCGGGGACTCGCGTCCGGCGAAGCCGTCGTAGGCCAGCGCCTTCGAGTGCTCGATGTAGACGAGCTGGGTGTGCTGGGTCTGCGGGATGGTCTCGATCTTGACCTCGATCCCGACCTCCTTGAGCTGCGCCTGGATCAGCTCGACGGCGGCGGGCGCGAAGCCCGAGCTGGTCAGCGTGGCCGGGACGGCGTCCTGGTAGCCGGCATCGGCCAGGATCTGGCGCGCCTTGTCGGGGTTGTGGGCGTAGACCTCGGCCAGTTCGGGGTTGTAACCGACGTACCCGGGCGGGAAGGGCTGGTAGTTGACGTCACCGATGCCGAAGTTGGCGACCTCCTTGATCTTCTCGCGGTCCAGCGCGAACTTCAGCGCCTCCACGACGGCCGGGTCGTTGAACGGCGCCTTGCCCGCGTGGACGTCGAGGACGCTGACGAACATCGACTCGAGGATCTGTACGTCGAGCCCGGCATCCCTGGCCTGCTTCACCTGGGCGCCGCCGATCCGCGCGAGGTTGTACTGGCCCGACTGCACCGCAGCGACCGCGGTGGCCGGGTCGGCCTGCGGATAGAGCTCGAAGGCATCCACCTTGATCTCGTCGGCCGCGAAGAAGTTCGCGTTCTTCTTCGCCGAGGCGTGATCGTTCTGGGTGTACTTGGTGACCTGGAACGGGCCGGAGCCGGCGGGCTGGGTGGCCAGCGACGCGGCGTCCTTCTCGAACACCGCGGGGTTGACGACCATGCCGGTCTTGCCCGCGAACAACAGCGGGTACTGGTAGTCGACCTCCTTCAGCTCCACGACGACGTCGAGGGCGCCCGAGGCGGAGACCTTCTTGATCGTCTTCATCTGCGGCGCGATGAGGGAGCCGTCCTGGCTGCGGCCGCGTTCGATCGACTTCGCCACGGCGGTGGCGTCGAGAGGGCTGCCGTCGCTGAACTTCAGGCCCGGGCGCAGGGTGAAGGTGACCTTCTTGCCCGAGGAGTCGTACTTCCAGGACTCGGCCAGCCACGGGATCGCGTTGCCCTGCTGGTCCAGCGCGGTGATCGGGTCATAGGCCAGCGCGAGCATCTGGACGTCGGAGCCGGCCGACGAGGTGACCGGGTCCCAGGTCGTCGGCAGCTGCCAGGCCCACTTGATGGTGCCCGAGCCGCTCGCGGAACCAGTACCGGACGACGTACCGCCACAGGCTTCGAGCGCGACGATCAGGCCCGCACCCAGGCTGGCGCCCAGGAAGGTACGGCGGTTCAGGTTCGTGGCAGGCGGACGGGAACGGAAGGACATCGGGATCTGCTTTCGGGATGGGGTGGGTCGGTTGGGCGGAGGTGGTGCGGAGGTGCTGCAGACTGCAGCCGGGCGCCCGGCGGGTGCGGCCGGACGCCCGGGGTTCAGGCCGTCACGTCGGCCGTGCGGGCCGCGGTGTGACGGTTGACCGGGACGGGCAACCCGAGATGCCCACGCAAGGTCGTTGCCTCGTAGTCGGCGCGGAAGACGCCGCGTTCCTGGAGGATCGGTACGACGTCGTCGACGAAACGACGGAAGTTGGCCGGGTGGTCGACGCCGACGTTGAAGCCGTCGCAGGCGCGGGCCTCCCACCACTCGATGAGCTTGTCGGCGACCGTCGTCGGCGAACCGACGAACTCGCTCTTGCGGAAGTAGCGCGTGGCCTCGACGGTCTGGCGCAGGGTCCAGCCGTTCTCGACGGCCCGCTCGGTGACGGCCTTCGCCTGGGTGAAGAACGACCGGCGCCCGTGCTCGAGGGTCTCCGACGGGAACGGCGCGTCGAGGTCGTACTGCGTGAAGTCGTGCCAGCCGAACGCTCGTCCGAACTCCGCCAGCGCGGCGGAGAAGGTGTGATCGCGGTCGTTGTTGAACGCCTCGATCTCACGGGCCTCCTCGTCGGTGTCACCGACGACGACCTTGATGCCGGGCATCACCACGAGGTGGTCCGGGTTGCGCCCGAACCTGTCCCTGGCGCGGGTCTTGATGTCGTCGTAGAACGCCTGGCCGGAAGGGATGTCCGGTGCGTGGGTGAAGATGCCCTCACCGACGCTGGCACCGAGGTCGCGGCCCTGGTCGGAGTCGCCAGCCTGGAACACGACCGGGTGGCCCTGCGCCGAGCGCACCAGGTTCAGCGGTCCGCGGACCTTGAAGTGCTCGCCCTCGTGGTTGAGGACGTGCTGCTTGCTGCGGTCGAGGAAGACCCCACTCTCGCGGTCACGGACGAAGGCGTCGTCCTCGTAGGAGTCCCACAGGGCCCGGGCCAGCTCGACGAACTCCTGGGCGCGGCCGTAGCGGGTGTCGTAGTCGTAGTGCTCGTCCAGCCCGTAGTTGGTCGCCGTGCCCGCGTCGCCCGTGGTGACCACGTTCCAGCCGGCGCGACCACGGCTGATCAGGTCGAGCGAGCCGAGCCGTCGTACCAGGTTGAAGGGACTGTTGAAGCTCGTCGTCGCGGTGCCGACCAGGCCGATGTGGCTGGTCTGGGTGGCGAGCGCGCTGAGCAGGGTCAGCGGTTCGAGCCGGTTGAGGTAGTGGGGCGGCGAGT
Organism: Nocardioides sp. Root682; assembly: GCF_001427795.1. GTDB lineage: Bacteria > Actinomycetota > Actinomycetes > Propionibacteriales > Nocardioidaceae > Nocardioides. The sequence continues at coordinate 853,197 of NZ_LMHJ01000001.1, forward strand.
ACGGCGTGATGAACTGGCTGTCGACGATGAACAGCAGGTCGAAACGGCCCCGCTCGGCCAGCTGGGCGATCTCCGTGAACCACGCGACGTCGACGCTCGCGTCGCCCGGGATCTCCGGGTCCAGCCACAGGGTGTGGCTGCCCGGACCACCGGTGCCGTAGGGCACCGCGCCCAGGTGGATCTCCCGCTTCGACGCCATGTCGGCCTGCTCCCTCGGTTGACTCGATGTTTGTCTATCAAACTACTGGAGTTTGAAGGACGGGTCCAAGGAGGGTTCATGATCCGAACCGATCACGCGGCGTGATCGAACACGGTTACTCTTGTTTTATGACCAAGTTGCTGGACATTGGGCCGCTGCGCAGCCTCGTCGCCATTGCCGACTGCGGCGGCTTCCAGCGCGCAGCCACCCATCTGCACCTGAGCCAGGGCGCCGTGAGCCAGCACGTACGACGCCTGGAGGCCGTCGTGGGCACCCGGCTCGTCGAGAAGAACGGTCGCGGTTCCCGGTTCACCGCCAGCGGCGAGCAGCTCGTCGGCCACGCCCGTCAGATCCTTGCTGCCCACGACGACACGCTGCGCGCGTTCTCGGTCGAGCGGGTCGAGCAGGTGACCATCGGCTCCACCGAGCACGCCGCCGCCCAGCTCCTCCCCGCGCTCGCCGCCGCACTTGACGAGAAGGGCGCCTTCGGCTTCCGGTTCCGCATCGACCGCGGCAACCGGCTTCGCGAGGGCCTCGCCGCCGGCTCGATCGACCTCGCCCTGATGCTCAACGCGAACGACCCCCAGGCGCTTCCGGTCGGAGACCTGGAGCTCGCGTGGTACTCCTCCCCCACCTGGAGCCCGCCCGCCGCACCGGACCCGTTGCCCGTGGTCGCCTTCGACAGCCCGTGCGCCCTGCGCAGCCGCGCCCTCGAGACGCTCGCCAGCCATGGCGTGCCCGCGATCATCGGATCGGAGGCGACGCAGCTCGCCGGCGTCCAGGCGGCCGTTGGCGCGGGCGTCGGCGTCGCCCTGATGGCCACCCTCGGCCAGACACCCGCGGGCCTGGTCCGTCGCGACGACCTGCCCGCCCCGGAGCCGATCCGTCTCCACGTCTGCGCGCGGCCAGGCCTGCCGGCAGGCGTCGCGCAGGCGACAGCAGGGGTGCTCCGGCCGCTGCTCGAGGGCATGGCGAACGTCCTGCCCTCAGACAACGACGAAAACGACACGGTCGTCGCAACTCCTCGGACTCGAGGTGTTGCGACGACCGCATGAACCGCGTCGCTCAGGCGGCGGCCCGCTGCTTCTTGCTGCGCATCGGGAAGGTGACGATCTCGGCGATCCCGGCCTTCTTGGACTCCGTGTAGAAGCTGTCCGGCAGCGAGAGCTTGAAGACCTTCTTCCAGACGCTCAGGAGCTGGTTGGCCATCGAGTCCTCGTGGTAGGCGATGTCGTACTTCTCGCAGAGCGCGCGCACCTCGACCGAGATCTCCTTGTACCGGTACGCCGGGACGTCCGGGAAGAGGTGGTGCTCGATCTGGAAGCTGAGGTTGCCCGAGAGGACGTCGATCCACTTCGCGCCGGTGAAGTTCGCCGAGCCGAGGATCTGGCGGTAGTACCACTCGGCGTGGCTCTCGTCCTCGGTCTCCTCGATCGAGAAGGTCTCGACCTCCTCCGGGAAGTGGCCACACCAGATGACCGACGACGCCCACAGGTTGCGCACCAGGTTGGCGGCAGCGTTGCCCGCGAAGGTGAACGGCGCACCGGGACCCGAGAGCAGCGGGAAGAGGACGTAGTCCTTCAGCGCCTGCTTGCCGGCCTTGTCGCGGAAGCGACGCAGGCCCGGCACCATCTCCCGCCAGGTCTTCTCGCCCTTGATGAACTTCTCGGACTCGAGCTCCTGGATCGCGGTGCCCCACTGGAAGAACGTCTGCAGCAGGCCGCAGAAGACCGGGTTCAGCAGCCAGATCGGGTGCCACGGCTGCTCCTCGGTCAGGCGCATGACGCCGTACCCGGTGGCGTCGTGGTCCTTGCCGATGATGTTGGTGAAGGTGTGGTGCACGTAGTTGTGCGTGTACAGCCAGCTGTCGGCGTGGATCGTGTTGTCCCAGTCGAAGTTCTTCGAGGTGTACTGCGGGTCGTTCATGAAGTCGTACTGGCCGTGCATGATGTTGTGGCCGATCTCCATGTTGTCGATGATCTTCGACAGGGAGAGGGCGGTGACGCCGGCGACCCAGGCCGGCGGGAACCAGCCGGCCCACAGCAGGCCGCGCCCGGCGAGCTCGAGGCGCTTCTGCTTGCCGACGATGTCGCGGATGTACGCCGCGTCCTTCTCGCCGAGGTCCGCGACGATGCGCGCGCGCAGCTCGTCGAGCTCCTTGCCGAAGGCCTCGATCTTGGCCGGGCTGAGCTTCTTGGCCTTCTTGATGTCGGCGGGGCCGGTCGTGATGGGGGTTTCCTGCGTGATGGTCATGAGTTCTCCCGGAGGTCGGTGGGTCGGGTCAGAGGGCGATGGACACGTCGCCGCAGGGCGCCGAGATGCAGGTCTTGATGTTGACGTCTTCGTCGCTGTTGATCTCGCCTGTCAGGACGTTGCGCGTCGTACCGGCGTCCTTCTTGAAGACACACGTGTTGCAGATGCCGATCCGGCAGCCGTAGTCCGGCGTCAGGCCCGCGGCCTCGGCCTGCTCGAGGATGGTCTGGCCGTTGTTCTCGACCTCGATCTCCGAGGCGCCGAACACCAGGGTGCCGGTCGCCTCGTCGGTGGCGACGGTGCGCGTCGGCGCCGCGAACTGCTCGAGGTGGAGCCGGTCGGAGAGGCCCTCGGCCTCGAAGACGGCGCGGACGCCGTCCATGAGGGGCATCGGGCCACAGAGGTAGGTCTCGGCCTCGGCGTAGTGCTTGTCCGCCGCGACGAGGTGCTCGCGACTGAAGAAGCCCTGGAGGTCACCGTTGTCGGCGTTGGTGTACGCGCGGACGATGCGGACGCCCTCGTACTTCGCCTCGATCTCGGCGATCTCCTCGCGGTAGATCACGTCGTCCTCGGTGAAGGCGTAGTGCAGGAAGGTGACCTTGCCGATGTAGGCGCGCTCGGTGAGGGTGCGCAACATGGACATCACGGGGGTGATGCCGGAGCCGCCGCTGATCAGCAGGATGCTGCGCGGGTGCGGCAGCGGGATGTGGAACTCACCCTGCGCCTGAGAGATCTGGACGACCATGCCCGGCTCCGCGTTGGCCAGCAGCCACGGCGAGACGAGGCCGTTCGGGTCGACCTTGACGGTCAGCTCGAGGTGACCGTCGCGACGGAACTGCGAGTTGGCCGGCGAGTAGCAGCGGGTACGACGGATGCCGTCGATCTCGACGGACAGCTTGACGAACTGGCCGGCCTTGAAGCCGGTCCAGAGATTGTTCGGCCGAATGGTCAGGGTGACGCTGTCGGCGGTCTTGCGCTCGACGGCGGTGACCTCGGCCCGAATCTCGCTGCTGGACCACAGCGGGTCGAGCATCTCGACGTACCGATCGACGCCGTGGGGCGTCGTGATCGCGGCGGCGAAGGACGAGTTCAGGACGCGACGAGCAATCACTGACGACGTCAGCTTCTGAGCGATGAGCGACATGCCCGGCCCCTTTCAGTGAACAAGTGTGCACTGACGAACGTAGGCCATGACGGCGTCCGTGCCAAGCAATACTCGACGTGATGCTCGATACAGTGCACGGCCGTGCACTGAATTTCAGTCTCGCTCAGCGGGCGTTCTCGCGCATGAGATCCTCGGTCCCATGGTTCTGCACCACCGCCGCTTCCGACTCGAGCCGAGACTCGCCTGGATCCTCGGGGAGCTGCGCGAATCTCCCCACGCGCGGGAGCTCACGGACCGGACCACCCGGCTGGCCGAGACGCAGGACAGCCCCACCGGGCAGGACCTGGGAGAGGCCCTCGGTGCGCACCGGTTCCTGCTCGACCGGGCGGCCGACGGGCTGGACCTGACCGCGGCCGGCTACCTGCGTCCCGCCGTCGTACGAGCTGTGGCCGACCACCTTCCCCTGATGCAGGACTGGCGCTTCGCAGTCGAACGCGAGAGCCACACCCAGCCGGTGCTCCACTTCCGGGAGTCGGTCCAGCGTGCGGGCCTGCTGCGCAAACAGAAGGGCAAGCTGCTCCTGACCTCGGCCGGCAAGCGCGCCCGCTCGGATCCTGCGTTTCTGTGGGGCCACCTCGCAGATCGCCTCGTCACGTCCCGCCGTCAGTTCGACGACGTCGCAGGAATCCTGGTTCTGCTGCACCTCGCTACCGACGGCGACGTCGACACCCGACAGATCGCGGACCTGCTGCAGGCCCTGGGTTGGCGGCGCGGAGACGGTTCTCCTGTCGACCGGATGGACGTGCAGTGGATCTACAACGACCTCTGGGCCGCCCTCGGAAACGTGGGCGCGCCCGTTTCCGGACGCGGGCTGCTGGCCCGACACCCCAGTCCGGAGGCGCTGGCACTGATCCGTGATGCGCTCCTCGAAGAGGCGCCTTGGGAGGACCCCGCTGATGGCGTTGCTCAGGCCGCGCCCTCCCTGAGCCTGCGTTTCGTCCCGAACGAGGACTGACGGCCGCCGTACGCCGCGATCAGACCGGGATGCTCGCCTGCCCCTCGGCAGGGTCCTCTCAGCGGACAGTGAAGCGGAGGCTGCCCGAGGACCTGTTCACGCGGGCGTTCCCCGAGTAGACGACCTTCACGCGATAGGTACCGGCGCGCAGGCGGCTTCCGGGAACCACCGCGACCGCTGTTCCGCTCGAGGCATTCGAGCCTCGGGTGACGGTGCTGGTGGTGACGAACACGGATCCGCTGCCGCCGATCCGCTCGACCCGGATCTTCACCTTGCCGCTGACGGCGCGGACGCCACGGACATCGATGTGAAGCCCGAGGCGCTCGCCCGCCTGGACGCACGTCCTCGCCCTCACGACGGTGGTGGAGGTGCGCCTGCTGGCCGACACCTTCAGTGTCTGGGCAACCTCGACAAGTCCGGCCGCGTCGATGGCCCGGTAGTGCACCGTGTCGGTGGCGCTGACCCTGATCGGGGCGGAGTACCTCGTCCACGTCCTCGACCTGCCGAGTCGCTGCTGGATCCGGACCACGCCCGACTGGGCATCCGTCGCGGTCAACGTGACCCGATGGGTGGTGCGGTTGAGCACGGCCTTGGTCAACGGCGGGGTGTTGTCCGGCCGGAACGTGCGGGTCACGGGTGCCGAGACGTTGCCACTGCTGTCGGTTCCGCGCACGGCGACCGCAGTCGTGCCGACGACCCGTGCCGGCGTGGAGTACGGCGTCCACTTGCCGTTGTTGACGCGGATCTCGGTCTTCACGGGGTCCCCGGAGTCGTCGGTCGCCCGCGGAGTCACCGACAGCGGGCCGGGGCACAGACCCCCGCCGTTGCTGCTCTGCTGGGTGCTCAGGGTGAGCGCCGGAGCCTTGACGTCGGCCAGGTGGTCGAGGTCGAGCGCCGCCAGGGTGCGCAGGCCGGCCGCGTCCATGAGCACCAGCAGTGGGTTGGTGCTCACCGGGAAGGTCTTCCACATCTGGTTCGATCCGGTCGCCACGTAGCCGTACATGCCCGGCCGATTGGTTGCTCGGTACAGGTCCATCGCGGAGTTCGGGTCGCTGCGACGCACCACGTGACCGTCGTCCTTCAACACCCACTCCTGCTCGGAGCTCGACGCGTCACACGAGGCCATGGCGACCGGAGACCCCGCCGCCATGCACTGGTCCGGGCGGACCTGGCTGTGCAGCGCACCACGGGCGTCGACGAACCAACGGAACGCGGCGGTGTCCGCACACCCGGCCGGGGTCGGGGTGACCCACGCTTCGGGTGTCGTGGTCGCCTTGTCGAGATGGAGGCACTTGGACTCCACCAGCACCTTGCCACCAGCCGGGAAGACGGTGCCCGAGGGTTCGACGAAACCGTTGTCCTTGAGCAGGCGCTTGAGGTCGCGCTTGCGGGCGTAGTTGCCCGCGGCCAAGGCGGTGGCGTACCGGTTGAGGTAGCGGTTCACGGTGGTCACTCGGGCGCGTTGGTCGAGGACACGGTTGGCGACCGTCCGAGCCGTGGCGCTGAGTGCGCCCAGGTTGTCCTGCCAGCTCATCAGCTTGAGCATGTCCGTGGCGGAGAGCACCGGCGTGCTGGCACCGGCCAGGCCCTCCAGCACCGGCGTCAGCTGGGCCAGCTCGACCTTGCGGAGTGCCTCGAAGCCGGCGTCCTGGCCGATCACCACAGCCGGGTCCATCGCCGGCAGGTTGGTCGGGACCACGATCGCGTTGCCCAGCTGAGTGGTGAGCGACGTGTTGCGGCACTGGATGCTCGCGTTGGTGGGACGGTCGGACTGGGCGACGTTGACGTTGAGCTGCTTGACGCCGTCCGTGCTGTCGAGGAGCACCTCGCGGTGCTGGCCGCCGTTCAGGGTGATGTCGAGCCAGCACTCTCGCGTGCCCGAGGTCTTGGTGGGCGCGGGCAGGTTGAAGGTGTTGCCGTAGTTGCTGCGGAACGCGGGGTAGAGCACGGTCTGAGCCGTGTTGGCCGGGTTGTAGCCGCCGAGGAAGGTGAAGACCGGGATGCCTGCCTTCACGGGCTTGGCGGGGGGATTGAACGTCGGGTCCTTGACCTTGGCGTCGACGTAGACGCCCTTGGTCGCGTCCCAGTCCCGATAGCCGCTCGGGTACGACGGGTCGGGTACGACGGTGCGCAAACCAGCCTGGATGCGCTTGGCGCTGTAGCCGGTGTGGTGGGTGTACTGCGACATCTTGCTCGAGCCCCAGCCCCCGGACATGGCGTCGGTGCCGTAGTTGTACTGACCGGCGAACGTCTGGCTGAAGACACCGTTCCCGTCGATGTTGTATCCCTCCGGCTTGAAGTCCTTGAGCATGAAGTTGGAGCGCATCCGGTTGCGGTAGGCGATCCACCCCCAGCCGGACTCGGAGTGGTGGACGGCGTTGATGACCTTGGCGTCGCCGGTCTTGCTGCTGTCCATGCCGGGGTAGTGACCCAGTCCGTAGGAGTGCCCGAGCTCGTGGCTCAGCTCGTTGCCCACCGAGTCGTACAGCGTGGCCATGCCGTTGCCACCGCTGAGGCCGTGCCCCTGGACGCCGTTCGTGTAGTTCCCGGCGGCGTGGTGGATGATCCGCTCGTTGAAGGTGCCGGGCTGGCGCTGGTTCATCAGGGCGCTCGGGATGCCGAAGTTGGCGAGGTTGATGCCGGTGGCCACCTGTGCCTTGGCGACGTTCTCGCGCATGTCACCGTCGTAGACACCGCCGGTGCCGTCGCTGGTGCCGGGTGTCTCGTAGACCTTGCCGGAGGCGACGATCACCTTGTCCAGACGGACGGTGTCGTACTTGGCGATGGTCAGCTTCGAGACCGGAATGGTCTGGAAGTAGTCGGTACCGGTTTCTGCCGGCCGCAGCAGCATGCCGTGGCCATTCGACACGGGTGCGTCAGTGAGCATCCCCAAGCGGATGTTGTTGATCACCAATTCGGTCGGAGCGGCGATCTCCAGGCCGCTGGCCGCCAGGGTCCCGACCGAGCCGGAGGAGTTGGTGAAGCTCAGCTCGAGGCCGGGCAGGACCCAGTTCTGCGGCAGGGCGACGGACCACGCGCGCAACGAGTACTGCACTGTCTTGCGACCGTTGGGCGCGGGCAGGTCACCCTGGGGCAGCGCATTGGGGTGGGCCATCCGGAGCGTTCCCAGGATCAGGCCGTTGCGCCGGGCCACGACGGTCACCCCGTCGGTGGCAGCGAGCGGTGAGAACAGAAGGAGCGCCGCTCGACGCGCGACAACCGTCGGCATCTCCCGCGCGGCGTTGCCGGACGGGTTCACCGAGTGGCTCTGGACGAACTCGACCTGCCCGGCCAGGGCACCGGTCAGGTCGTTGCGAAGTGCCCGCACGGAGCCGGTCGCGGTGGTGTCGTGGAAGCCGAGCTGGGCCGGGGTGTCGTACCGCTCATCGCCCGTCGCCACGGCCGGTGCCGCCCCAGCCGTCACCCGGTCGGCACCCGTCGCGCCGTACGACGAGGCCAGGCCGGTACCGAGAGAGGCGCCGAGCGCCACCGTCACGACACACGAAGAGAGGATCGACGTTCGTCGGTGGAGGCGACCACGGCTGAACGGTCCCGCCTCGACCTCCCCTGTCGATCCGGACTGCGTTGACCGCTGGCTCCAAGGACTCATGCGCGGTATGACCTTCCACTCCCGAAACGACCCCCTCCGGGTCGTTCACATGAAGGAAGACGCGATCTGGCTCACATCATTACGGCAAAACGCAGCGATTCCGGGTTGCGGAAATTCTGACGCCGACTCGTCCTTTCCCGGAGGCATGGGTGGCTGGAGTGGGGTTGGGTGGCGCGCCCCGCAGAGCTCGCCACCCAACCCCGGACCGATGGAGACGTCAGCCGGGCGGGGCTGTCCCATCGGTCGTTCGGGGTGCACGTCCAGGCGCCGCGTCGGCGCTGGCTGGTGCGGGGATGACCCGAGAGGCGTCGCCGACCGTGACCACCGATCCGGTGACCAGCACGGTCGCAACCCGGTCGGCATCTGCGAGGGCGATCGCTCTCGCGGACTCGAGCGCCGACGCAACACTGGGCGCGGTGTCCACCCGCGACGTCCCGAAGATCGTCCGCGCGAGGACAGCGAGCTCCTGCGCGGGCATGCTCCGCGGGCTGGAGTTGCGCGTGCAGACGACGACGTCGACGACGGGTTCGAGGGTGCGCAGCACCTCCTCGACGTCCTTGTCCGCCATCGCCGCGACGACCGCGATCGTGCGTGACGGCGCCAGCTCTGCAAGCGACCCGGCCAGGGCGGCCGCGCCGTGCGGGTTGTGCGCCACGTCGAGGATCACCGGCGGCGTGCCCGGGTGCACCTCGAAGCGGCCCGGCGACGTGACCCGCTCGAGCGCCGTACGAACCACACCGAGGTCGAGCTGACTGCCGATGAGCGCCTCCACCGCGGCGATCGCGCAGGCCGCGTTCTCCGCCTGGTGGCGCCCGTGCAGCGCGAGGCGGAGGTCGTCGTACGAGCCGTGCAGGCCACGGACCGAGATGACCTGGGCGCCGTCGACGACGCGCCGTTCGGTCAGTGCGAAGCCGTCACCCTCCACGACGAGCCGCGCGCCGACTTCCTCGGCCCGTGCGCGCAGCACCTCCTCGACCCCTGCGCCCTGGCGGGCGCTGACCGCCACGGACCCGGGCTTGATGATCCCCGCCTTCTCCGTCGCGATGGCGGTCTCCGTGGCGCCCAGGTGGTCAGTGTGGTCGAGCGCAATCGGCAGGAGTACGGCGACGTCGGCGTCGATCACGTTCGTCGCGTCCCACCGCCCACCCATGCCGACCTCGACCACAGCGGTCCGCACGGCAGCGCGGGCGAAGGCCTGGTAGGCCATCGCCACGGTCATCTCGAAGAACGAGAGCGGGTGCCCGGTGGCGGTGTCGACGGCGGCGGCCTGCTCGGCCACGGCTTCGTAGGCGGACACCAGCGCGGCCTGGCCGATGATGTCCTCGGCGATGGCGATGCGCTCCCTGATGCTCGTCAGGTGGGGACTGGTGAACCGGCCGGTCCGCTCCCCCGAGGCGGCGAGCAGCGCTTCGACCATCCGCGCCGTGCTCGTCTTGCCGTTGGTGCCGGTGAGGTGGACGCTCCGGTACGCACGATGGGGGTTGCCCAACCGGGCGGCCAGCATCTCGATCCGCTCGAGTGACGGCGCGATCCGGGTCTCCGGCCACCTCCGGAGGAGCTGGTCCTCGACGTCCTCCAGCACGAGCGTCCCGCGCGTCACGGCAGCGCTGCTCACGACGCACTCTGCTTCGGTGCGCCAACCCGCGCCCGCGCGCGACGGCGGGGCGGGGCATCCTGCAGGCGTGCCAGCTCGGCGATGCGCCACCGCTCGGTCTCGGCGACCTGGTTGAAGGTGAACAGGTGCAGGCCGGCGACGTTCATGTCCGCGCGCCCGAGCGTCGCCGCCGCACGGTCGAGGAAGCGCAGCGGGTCATACCCGCCGGGGGCAGCCATGCGCGCGAAGAGACCACCGTTCTTGGCCAGGAAGCGCGCCGACTCCCCCACCCCGATCTTCGAGGCCATCCGTAGCAGCTTCACCCGCTCGACCGGCCCCGGGAGCCCGACGAGGATCGGCAGGTCGACGCCGCGCGCCCGCACCCGGCGGACCCAGGCCGCGAGGACGGCAGGATCGAAGGTCAGGTTGCTGACGATCTGCGTGGCGTGCCGTCGCTTGTCCCACATGGCCTGGATCGTGAGGTCGTCCTCGATGCTCGGGTGCGACTCCGGGTAGCCGGTGACGCCCACCTCGGCAAACGGGTTCCCTGCGACCGCGAGGTCCTCGAGGACCTGCAGCGCGCTCGCGTAGGCGCCCGCCTGCGCTGTCGCGTCCCCGGAGGGCACGAAGACCTTGCTGATCCCCGCCTCCCGCAGCCGCGCAGCGATCTCCGCGAGCTCACCCGGCCCCGCGATCATCCGCGCAGCAAGGTGCGGGACGACGTCGAACCCGGCGCCGGCCAGCAGCTCCGCGGTCTCGAGGGTCGCCCCCAGCCCCTTGGCCGGCGACGCCGTCACCGTCACCGTCGCGCCAACCGGGAGGCTGGCACTGGCGTCGTCGACGACTTTGGCGGTGGGGAGCACCTCGTAGCGGACCCGGGCCAGCAGGTCCGCGAGCACGTCCGTGCGGTCGCGTCGGCTCATGCGCCCGCTCCGCTCCGGACAGCGTGGAGTCGTCGCGCGACGCGCACCGCGGCCGATGCCGCGGGTACGGCGTGCACGCGCACTCCCCAGGCTCCGCCCGCCGCGGCGATCGCGGCGACGGCGGTCGACGCGTCGTCGCGGTCAAGGGGATGGCCCGGTTCGAGGCCGCCGTGGTCGACGCACTCCGCCAGGAAGCGCTTGCGCGACGCTCCGACCAGGACCGGCAGGCCGAGCGACTGCAGCTGGGGAAGCGCGGCGAGCAGGGACCATGTCTGGTCCGCGGACTTGGCGAAACCCAGACCGGGATCGAGCACGATCTTCTCGGCCGGCACGCCAGCAGCGAGGGCGGCGTCCACCCGCATCGACAGCTCCGCGAGCACCTCGCCGACGACGTCGTCGTACGTCGCCCGCTGCTGCATGTGTGCGGCATGGCCGCGCCAGTGCATGAGGACGCCCAGCGCCCCCGAATCGGCGAGAACGGCCAGCATCGCCGGGTCCGCGAGTCCGCCCGAGACGTCGTTGACGATGGCGGCGCCGGACTCGATCGCGGCGGCCGCCACGGAGGCCCGCATCGTGTCCACCGACACGGTGACGCCTTCCTCGCTCAACGCCCGGATCACCGGCAGGACGCGACCCAGCTCCTCGTGCTCGTCCACCCGTACGGCGCCCGGCCGGGTCGACTCGCCGCCGACGTCCACGACGTCCGCTCCCTGCTCGACCAGCGCGAGTCCGCGCGCGATCGCCCGGTCGACACCGTCGAACCGTCCACCGTCGGAGAAGGAGTCCGGCGTGACGTTGAGGATGCCCAGGACCCGGCACCGACCGAGGGCCTCCACGCGGGACGCCCTTCGTGACGCCGGCGTCCTGGCGACGAGGAGAGCGGGCGCCGTCGTCATGACGGCATCTCGCCCGTGGAGGCTCCGGCAAGGCCGCGGGCCGTTGCAGGCGGGGCTGACGCGAGGTTGCGCTCGGCGATCTCGACGATGTTGGTGAGCAGCATCGCCCGTGTCATCGGACCGACCCCGCCCGTGGCCGGGCTGACCTTGCCCGCGACCGCGTTGACCTCGGGATGGACGTCGCCGAGGATGCCCTCGATCGTCCGGGTCACGCCGACGGACAGCACGGTCGCCCCGGGACTGATCCAGTCCGGCTTCACCAGGTGCGCGACGCCGGCTGCAGCGACGACCACGTCCGAGGCCCGGGCGTGGGCCGCGACGTCGAGCGTCGCCTCATGGCAGAGGGTGACGGTCGCGTGCTCCGACGGCCGGGTGAGCATCAGCCCCAACGGCCGTCCCACCGTCAGGCCGCAACCGATCACGCAGAACCGCTGCCCGGTGATCTCCACGTCGTGCTGGCGCAGCAGCTCGATGATGCCGCGCGGTGTGCACGGCAACGGTCCGGGAATGCCGAGGACCAGCTTGCCGAGGTTCATCGGGTGCAGGCCGTCGGCGTCCTTGTCGGGGTCGATCAGCTGCAGGACACGGTGCATGTCGATGTGCGGAGGCAGCGGCAGCTGCACGATGAAGCCCGTGCACGCGGGGTCTTCGTTGAGCTGGAGAACCGCCCGTTCGATCTCCTCCTGCGACGCAGTCGCCGGGAGCTCCACCCGGAGCGACTCGACGCCGATGTCGGCGCAGTCGCGGTGCTTGCCCGCGACGTAGGAGTGGCTGCCCGGGTCGTCCCCGACGAGGACGGTCCCCAGGCCGGGTTGCACACCCCGGGCCTTGAGCACGCCGACCCGGTCGGCGAGCTGCACCTTGAGGGCGGCAGCGACCTTGCTTCCGTCGATCTTCTTCGCGATGGCCACGGGGCCCGCCTTTCGGGATGCTTGAGGAGGGATCACACGGTCAGTGCCGCGTCGAGCTGATGGCGCCAGCGGTCGAACAGGCGGGTCTGGTTCATCCCCAGGACCCCGACAGGTACGTCGCCGCGGCGGTAGACCGCCAGGAGGGAGTGGCTCTCCACCGAGCCCTCCTCGATCGTGACCGAGTCGGCCTCGCCCGCGTGTCCAGCGAACTGGACCCGGACGTCGTACTGGTCGGACCAGAAGTAGGGAACGTTGACCGGGGTGCCCTCGTCGAGCGCCCCGCCACCGCGCCAGCGGAGCAGCGCGGCAACGGCGATCGCCGGGCGCTCCATCGCGCCGGCCCAGTGCTCGACCCGGTCATGACGACCCAGCCGAGTGTCGTACCAGGCCGCGCAGTCGCCGACAGCCATGACACCGGGCACGCTCGTGCGGCCGCGGTGGTCGCACTCGATCGCACCGCAGTGCAGGGCGAGCGCGCCGCCCAGCCACTCGGTGTTGGGGACCGCGCCGACGTCGACCAGGACCAGGTCCGCCGGCAACAGGGTTCCGTCCGCGAGCTCGACGCCTTCGACCTGCCCGGTGCCGACCAGTCGGGCGACGCCGGTGCCACACCGCAGGTGGACGCCGTGAGCCTCGTGAAGGCCACTGACGACTGCGCCCATCGCGGCCCCGAGCGGTCCGGCCAGCGGCGTCGCCACGGCATCGACGACCGTGACGTGCAACCCCGACGCCTGCGCGGTGGCGGCGACCTCGCCGCCGATGAAGCCGGCGCCGATGACCACCAGGCGACCGCCGGGCAGCAGCTCGGCGCGGAGTGCGCGAGCGTCGGCGAGAGTGCGGAGGACGTGGACGCCCGCCAACCCTGCGGGACCGGGCAGCGAGCGTGCCCGGGCGCCCGTCGCGACCACGACGCCGTCGCTGCGGATCCGCGTGCCGTTCTCGAGGACGACGGCGCCGGCAGTCGTGTCCAGCCCGACGGCCCGTGCGCCGAGGATCCAGCGTGCCGCGACGTCCTCGCCCGGGGACTCGAGGCCCAGCCCGTCCTCGTCGATCCGCCCGGCCAGGAACTCCTTCGACAGCGGAGGACGGTCGTAGGGGCGCTGCTTCTCGTCGCCCACGACGACCAGCTCACCATCGAAACCCTGGGACCGGAGCGCCCGCGCGGCGGACAGGCCGGCAAGCGAGGCGCCGACGATCGTCACCTTCTTCATTTCCCCCACCTGATGCGAATAGCACAACGAGACGCGTAATGCGCAACAGTCTGGAACTGTCGCCGATGACTGTCAAGAGGTTCGCGCGACCCGGGTCACATTTGTCGCCGGATCGGGGCGATCGCGAACAGCAGGCGGGTACGGTTGCGTCATGAGCAACGAGGAGCAGACGGCGAGCCGCAAGCCCACCAGTCGCGGCACGGACGGACAGGCCGGCGTCCAGTCCGTCGACCGCGCCATCACGGTGCTCGAGATCCTCGCCCGCGAGGGCCACGCGGGGGTCAGTGACATCGCCGCCGAGATCGGCGTGCACAAGTCCACTGCCTTCCGGCTGCTGGCCGCCCTGGAGGAGCGGGACCTGGTGGAGCAGAACACCGAGCGCGGCAAGTACCAGCTCGCCTTCGGCATCCTGCGCCTCGCCAGCGCCATCCCGACCCGCATCGACATGGTGCGTCAGGCCCAGCCGGTCCTCGACGCCCTCGCCCTCCAGCTCGACGAGACGATCAACCTCGCCGTCCTGCGGGAGCACTTCGCCGTCAACGTGCAGCAGGCACGCAGCTCCGCAGCGGTCATCAGCCAGAACTGGGTCGGTCAGCTGACCCCCCTCCACGCCACGTCGAGCGGCAAGATCCTCCTCGCCAACCTGCCGGACGAGCAGCGCGACGCGATCCTCGACAAGGCCGGCCTGCCGTCCCTGACCCCGGCCACGATCACCTCGCGCAAGAAGCTGCTCGACCAGCTCGAGGAGGTGCGCACCACCGGCTTCGCCACGGTGGTCGAGGAGCTCGAGGTCGGCCTCAACGCCGCCGCCGTGCCGGTCCGCGACCACACCGGATCCGTGGTCGGCGCGTTGAGCGCCTCCGGCCCTGCCTTCAGGTTCAACGAAGCGCGCATGGCCGACGCCGAGGAAGCCCTGCGCGCGGCGGGCGACCGGATCAGCTACCGGATGGGTTCCATGGCCTGACCAAACCCCGCGGCGCCGTACGGCGTCCCTGGCCGACGGCCGGGAGCAGGGTCCGAGAGGGCCTGCTCCCGGCCGTTGCAATTCCGGCGGCGAACCCCTTGACCGATCGCCGATCGACAAGGCACGCTGTTGCGTATCGCTCACCGAGTTGTGTAATACGCAAAGGATGAACCATGGCACCTCGACCCCCCGCCGGCAGCGAGTACGTACTGACGCTCACGTGTCCGGAATCGCCCGGCATCGTGTTCGCCGTCAGCCGCTTCGTCATGGAGCACGGCGGCAACATCAGTGCGAGCCAGCAGTTCGACGACCGTCTGACCGACACCTTCTTCATGCGCGTGCAGTTCCGCGTCGGCGACGCTGCCGTCTCCACCCTGCGCCACGACTTCCAGGCGATCGCTGGCCAGTTCGCCATGGCGTGGCAGCTGCACGACATGCACACCCCCACCCGCACCCTGCTGATGGTCTCCCGCTTCGGGCACTGCCTGAACGACCTGTTGTTCCGCACCAGCACGGGCGCGCTGAACGTCGAGATCCCGGGCATCGTGTCCAACCACCGCGACTTCGAAGCCGTGGCCGATGCGAACGGCATCCCGTTCTTCCACGTCCCGGTCACGCCGGACACCAAGCCCGAGGCCGAGGCCCGGCTGCTCGAGCTCGTCGACGAGCTCGATGCCGACCTCGTCGTGCTCGCCCGCTACATGCAGGTGCTGTCCAACGAGCTGTGCGGCAAGCTCGAGGGGCGCGCCATCAACATCCACCACTCGTTCCTGCCGAGCTTCAAGGGCGCCAAGCCCTACCACCAGGCCCACGCACGCGGCGTGAAGCTGATCGGCGCCACTGCCCACTACGTCACGTCGGACCTCGACGAGGGCCCGATCATCGAGCAGGACGTCGCCCGGGTCGACCACTCCCTCGATGCTGCCGACATGACCGCCGCCGGTCGGGACGTGGAGGCCCAGGTCCTCGCGCGGGCCATCCGCTGGCACAGCGAGCACCGCGTGCTCCTCGACCGGAACCGCACCGTCGTCTTCCGCTGACGCTTCGTCGGTCCACCACGACAGGACCCCTGCCCGCGCGGGCAGGGGTCCTGTCGTCGTGCCACGGAAACACTCGATGGGTCAGGGCAGCGTCAGCGGCTGCTCCCAGGCCTCGAGCGGCGCCTTCCGCCAGCTGCCGTAGGTCGCGTTCGGGAACATGATCCAGTCGCGTCCGAAGTGGCCGGCGTGCCGTGCGACGAGCTCTTCCTGCTCTCCCGCGGTGGCCCCGTCGAAGTCGTCGTGGAAGTCGGGAAGGCTGTCCCCGAGCAGCAGCACGACCTTGTGCTCCGCCTCCGCGACCGCCCGCCGCTCCTCCTTGCTCGGGCCGTAGAGCAACACCTGGCCTGGCACGACCTGGGGCAGCCCGAGCCCACGCAACGTGGCGAGAGTCGATTCCTTGTTCTCCTCGAACCGGTCGGAGACGTAGTAGATCGCCACCCCGTGCCGGTCGGCGTACTCGAAGAAGTCAGCGGCACCAGGTGTCAGGCTCGGGGTGCCGCGAACCTCCCAGTCCGACCAGGTGTCCCAGGTCGTGTAGGTGTGGCAGGCCTCGAGGTCCCGTGCCAGCAACGCACTGTTGTCCAGCACGGTCTCGTCGAGGTCGGAGACCACGGCGAGCTGCTCGCCGTGACCGCGGCGCCCGGCGACCAGCTTCTTCAGACGGGCCTCGGCGACGGACCATGACTGGAGCTGCGCCGCGGCGGAGTGCGCCGACTGCTGGTAGCGGATGCCCATGGCGTACTCGCTGACGGGACAGTCCTCGGACACGGTGCTGGCAGTGGTGCTGGCAGTGGTGCTGGCGATCGATGACGCGGCAGGATTCGCCGCGACGAGTGCCGCCGCAGCGACCCCCGTGACGAGGGCGCTCACCAGTGGGAAGTTGCTCACGAGAAGTCCTCCTGTTGTTGGGGTGGAGACGGGTGAAATGACGCCGGCTCGACCACCCGTGCGTGGGTGGACGAGCCGGCTTCCACGTACGTCGGGACCGGACTGCCCGCCCGCAGGACGGCCCCGACGTACTGCTCGCGCAGGTCAGCCCTTCAGCCAGGCGTCGACCTCGTCCTTGTGGTCCTCGACCCACTTCTTCGCCGCGTCCTCGGGGTCCATCTGGTCCTCGGAGATGTACTTCGCGACGAGGTTCTGGTCCTCGTTGGTCCAGGTGAAGTTCTGGACCAGGCCGACGGCCGGGCTGTCGGAGTCGGCGAACTTCTTCGACACGACCTTGTTGAGGTCGTAGACGGGGTAGTCGCAGGCGACCTTCGCCGGGTCGGCGTCGCAGCCTTCCGTGTAGTCAGGGAGATCGACCTTGACGAGCGCCACCTCACTGAGGAACCACTGCGGGTCGTAGAAGTAGCCGAGCATCGGCTTGTGGTTCTCCTCGGCCTCGCGGAACGCCTCGATCAGCGCCGTCTCACTGCCCGCGTAGACGACCTTGTAGTCGAGCCCGAGGTTCGAGACCAGTGCCTCGTCGTTCGTGACGAAGCCCGGGTCACCGTCGTACAGCGTCCCCTTGTCGCCCGACTCGGGCGTGCGGAAGAGGTCCGCGTACTTGTTCAGGTTCTTGGAGTCGGTGATGTCGGGGTACTTCTCGGCCATCCACGGCGGGACGAACCAGCCGATGACGCCCTCGTTGCCCGTGGATCCGAAGTCGACCGCGGATCCGTCACCGCCGGCGCTCTTCATGTACTTCTTCTGCAGCTCGGGGTGGCCCCAGTTCTCGATCACGACGTCCACCTCGCCACTGCCGAAGCCCTTCCACGACACCTGCTCGTCGAGGTCCTTGTAGTTGACGTTGCAGCCGAGCCGCGTCTTGGCGACGTAGCCGACCACGTGGGCATTCGCCTCGTAGCCGACCCACGGATTGATGGCGAGGTTCAGGTCGCCGCACTTCGTGTCGGCGGCCGCAGTGGAGTCCTGGATCGAACCCCCGCAGCCAGTCAGGGTGACAGCCAGGGCAAGCCCGGCCAGGGCCCCGGCTGCGCGGGGTCTCTTGAGTTCCATCATGGTGCCTCTCGGGTAGGGAAAGGGTTCTTCATCAGGCTGGTCAGGACCGGGCCCGGGAAGCTGTTTGGGTGTTCTGCGCACGCTCGGCGCCGTACGTCGTGATCCGGTCGAGCAGGATCCCGATCAGCACGATGGTTGTTCCTGCGGCGAGGCCACGCCCGACGTCCGTCAGCTGCCGGAACCCGGTGACGACATCGAAGCCGAGCGCGCCGGCACCGGCCACGGCGCCGATGACGACCATCGACAGGACGTAGAGCAGGCCCTGGTTCGCGGCGAGCAGCACGGAGCTGCGCGCCATCGGCAGCTGGACCCGCGTGATCATCTGCCAGGTCGACGAACCGGCTGCCTCGGCGGCCTCGATCGTGTTGGGCGAGACGGCCCGGACCCCGTCGGCGACCAGCTTGATCGCCACGGGCGCCGCGTAGACGACACCGGCCAGCATGGCGGTGAACCGGTTGGGACCGAAGAGGATCAGGATCGGCACGAGGTAGACGAAGGGCGGCAGGGTCTGGCCCATGTCGAGCAACGGCCGGAGCAGCACGTCGACCCGGTGGCTCCGTCCCATCCAGACACCGAACGCCACGGCCAGGGCGACGACGACGATGGTCGCGACGAGGCAGGCGGTCAGGGTCTCCATGGCGTGGTTCCACAGACCGAGGCCGAGGATCAGGCCGAGGCAGAGCACCGTGGCTGCGGCGGCCTTGCGACCCCCGACCAGGGCAGCGATCACCAGGATGGCGAGCGCGGTGACGTACCACGGCGAGTCGGCGATGACGCTCTGGATCGGGTTGAGCACGTGGCTGGTGAAGCCCCGCTGGAGGCCGGACGTGACACCGGACAGGTCGCTGCGCAGCCAGTCGCCAAACCTGTCGACGGCATCTCGAAGGGGGGTGCCGAGGTCGGGCCGCGACGGGAACTCGTTGGCCCAGACGTAATTGTGGGAGAGGTAGAGCGCCACCAGCGTGGCGATGCCACCGACGCCCAGCCCGACCCGTCGGAACGGACCCCCGGTCCTGCCCGAGCGGGCGGCGAGCTCGGCGCGGAAGCCGGCCGCGGTCATCGTCCGGTCGAGCATCACCGCCATGATCACGATCGCCATGCCGGCGACGAACGACGTGCCGAGCTGGCCGCGCTTGAGACCGTCGAGGACCGGCTGCCCGAGTCCCGGGCTGTCGATGTACGCCGCGATGGTGGCCATCGAGAGCGCCGCCATCATCGTCTGGTTGATGCCCGCGATGATGGTGCGCTTGGCCATCGGGAGCTCGACGTTCCACAGTCGCTGGGTCCGGCTGTGACCGAGGGAGTCGGTCGCCTCGAGCACCGTCGGTGAGACCGACCGGATGCCGTGCGCGGTGATCCGGATGACCGGCGGCGCCGCGTAGATGAGGGTCATCAGGATCGCCGCCGCCGGCCCGATGCCGAACAGGATGCTCATGGGCAGGAGGTAGACGAACGACGGCATCGTCTGCATGACGTCCAGCACGGGCGTGAGCAGGGCCGAGAACCATCTGCTGTGTGCCATCACCACGCCCAGGAGGATCCCGAACACGCAGGAGACGACGACGGCGAAGAAGGTGACCAGCAGGAGGTCGATCGCGTCCGCCCAGTACCCGAGCACCCCGAAGGCGAGGAAGCTCGGGACGACGAGGGCGACGGTGCGCCAGCCGGCGGCGACGTACGTCACCATCGCGGCGACGGCGATGATGCCCAACCAACCGAACTGCGGGAGCGGCCGCGGGAACTGCGCCACCGTGAACATGCCCTGGAGCCAGCTGAAGACCTCGTTGACGACGTCGGCAAGGGTGCCGGCGAAGTTGATCAGGGGATTGCTGCCGGACGCCGCCGACTTCTCGACCCAGTCGCTGCGGTCGCCGAGCCAGTCGAAGACCGGCGTCTGGGCGGATCCGTCGAGCACGAGCGTGTGGTGGTCCCTGAACAGTGCCCAGGCCAGCACCCACAGGACGACGACCGTCAGGAGCGAGAGGCTCCGCCAACGCTGCGCGACGCCCTCCAGCACGCCTTGCTCCTCAGCGACTGCAGGCGCCGGGGGCCGGGCAACAGCGGGTCGATCGAGCGTCGGTGTCGACATGGCGCTCAGACCCCCGTTCCCGCGGCGACCTCGGAAGCGGTCTCCTCCTCGGCGACCACGACCCGGAGGATCGCCTCGTCGTCGACGATGCCGATCAGGACGCCGTCCTCGACGACCCGCAGCGGGTGGGCGGAGGCGAGTGCGGCCCGGGCGGCCTTCCGCACGATCGTGTCGGGACTCATCGCCGGGCCCTCGAGCGAGTCCTCGGGGCGGGGCGGACGCATCACGTAACGGAGCGTCAGGACGTGGCCCTTCGGGATCTCGCTGACGAAGTCGCGGACGTAGTCATCAGCCGGGTGGGCGACGATCTCGGCGGCGGTTCCCATCTGGACCATCTCACCGTCGCGCATGATCAGGATCCGGTCGCCGAGCTTGATGGCTTCCTGGAGGTCGTGGGTGATGAAGACCATCGTCTTTCCGACCTCGTGGTGCAGCCGGACGATCTCGTCCTGCATGTCCCGGCGGATCAGTGGATCGAGCGCCGAGAAGGGCTCGTCGAAGAAGAGCACCTCGGGGTCGACGGCCAGCGCACGGGCCAGGCCGACGCGCTGCTGCATGCCGCCGGAGAGCTGGTCGGGGAAGGAGTTCTCGTAGCCGGACAGGCCGACCAGGTCCACCATCTCCTGGGCTCGCTGACGACGCGCGGCCTTCGGCTCGCCGCGGACCTCCAGGCCGTAGGCGATGTTGTCGATCACCTTGCGGTGCGGGAGCAGCCCGAAGTGCTGGAAGACCATGGCCATGTGCCGGCGGCGGAGCTCGCGCAGCTTGGCCTTTGGCACGGAGGTGATCTCCTCGCCGTTGATCTGCACGCTGCCTGCAGTCGGCTCGATCAGTCGGTTGAGCAGGCGCACCAGGGTCGACTTGCCCGATCCCGAAAGGCCCATGATCACGAAGACCTCGCCCGGCTGGACCTCGAACGAGACGTCGCGCACGGCGGCGACGCAACCGGTCTTGGCCTGCAGCTCCTTCCGGGTGAGCGCGGCATCATCGGTGCCGATCACCTTGCCGGCGCGGGCGCCGAAGATCTTCCAGAGGCCCTCGACCTTGAGGGCGGGCGGCCGGTCCGCTGCGACCTTCGGTGCGGACACGTCGACGATCTGCGTGGTCATGCCTGATCCCCTGCCTTCCCGGCGATCGCCGGCTCGACTGCAGGGGCGCCGGTCGACGCGGCGGTGTGCACCGGGTCGAGAGGGCTACCCGCGCGGTGGTTGTAGAACGGCGCGTCCGAGGGCGGCAGCGGCGTGATGCCGAGGATCAGGTCGGCGGCCTTCTCGGCCACCATCATCACCGGGGCGTAGATGTTCCCGTTGGTCACGTAGGGGAAGACGCTGGCGTCGCAGACGCGCAGGCCCTCGGTGCCGTGCACCTTCAGCGAGAGCGGGTCGGTGACCGCCATCTCGCCGGTGCCCATCGCGGCGGTGCACGACGGGTGCAACGCGGTCTCGGCGTCCTTCCGGACCCACTCGAGGATCTCCTCGTCGGTCTCGACCGAGGGGCCGGGCGAGATCTCTCCGTCGTTGTACGGCGCGAACGCCGGCTGGTTGAGGATGCCGCGGGCCACGCGGATCGCCTCCACCCACTCCTTGCGGTCGGTGGGCGTCGACAGGTAGTTGAACTGCATCGACGGGTGGACCTTCGGGTCCTTCGACCTGATCCGCACCCAACCGCGCGTGTCGGCGTACATCGGGCCGATGTGGACCTGGTAGCCGTGGCCCTCGATCGGGCTGCTGCCGTCGTACCGGATCGCGATCGGCAGGAAGTGGAACATCAGGTTGGGGTAGTCGACGTCCTCGTTGGAGCGGGCGAAGCCGCCGCCCTCGAAGTGGTTCGTCGCGCCGAGGCCCTTGCGCTGGAAGAGCCACTGGAAGGCGATTTTCGGGCGCTGGTGCCAGGCCAGACCGGGCGCGATCGAGACCGGCAGCTTGGAGGCGTACTGGATGTAGACCTCGAGGTGGTCCTGCAGGTTCTCGCCGACGCCGGGCAGGTGGTGGACGACGGGAATGTCCTGTGACTCGAGGAGGTCGCGGTCGCCGACGCCACTGAGCTGGAGCAGCTGCGGGGTGTTGATCGCGCCGCCGCACAGGATCACCTCGCGGGCGCGGACGGTGTGCTGGCGGGCGGCCCGGCCGATGCCGCGGGTGTACTCGACACCGGTGGCCCGCGGGACGTCGCCGGTGGTGTCGAAGAGGATCTTCGTGGCGAACGCGAAGGTCTGGACCTTGAGGTTCTTCCGGCTGCGCACGGAGTGGAGGTAGGCCCGGGCGGCCGACCAGCGGCGCCCGTTCCTCACGTTGCGGTCGAAGGGCGCGAAGCCCTCCTGGCGGTAGCCGTTGACGTCGTCGGTGAGCGGGTACCCAGCCTCCTGGGTGGCCTTGAAGAAGGCCGAGAAAAGGGGGTTCTCGCACTTGCCGCGCTCGAGGTGCAGCGGGCCGTCGCCACCGCGCCATTCGTCGGCGCCCGAGCTGCCGTCGGCGAGGTGCCGGCTCTCCATCCGCTTGAAGTAGGGCAGGCAGTGGGCGTAGTCCCACGTCTCCATCCCCGGGTCGGCGGCCCACCGCTCGTAGTCGAGCGGGTTGCCGCGCTGGAAGATCATGCCGTTGATCGAGCTCGACCCACCGAGCACCTTGCCGCGGGCGTGGTAGACCTTCCGCCCGCCGAGGTGCGGCTCCGGGTCGGTCTCGTACTTCCAGTCGTACAGCTTGCTCCCGATGGGGAAGGGCAGGGCCGCCGGCATGTGCACGAACGGGTCGATCTTGTAGTCGCTGTGGCCCGCCTCGAGCACGAGGACGCTGTTGCCCGGGTCGGCGCTCAGGCGGTTGGCCAGGGCGCTGCCGGCCGAACCGCCGCCGACGATCACGAAGTCGTAGTGCTTGTCCATCAGGGAACTCCTGCTCTCAGGCGCCGAACCAACGGCTGGGCTCGGGGGTGGTGTTGTGCCAGACGTGCTTCGTCTCTCGGTACTCGTCCAGTCCGGCCATGCCGAGCTCACGCCCGACGCCCGACTGCTTGAAGCCGCCCCACTCGGCCTGCGGCACGTAGGGGTGGTAGTCGTTGATCCAGACCGTGCCGACCCGCAGGCCGGCCGCGACGCGCCGGGCGCGCTCGAGGTCGGAGGTCCAGACCCCGCCGGCGAGGCCGAAGATCGTGTCGTTGGCCAGGGCCACCGCCTCCTCCTCGGTCCGGAAGGTCTCGACGGTGAGCACGGGTCCGAAGGACTCCTTCTGCACGACGCTCATGGCCGAGGAGCAGCGGTCCAGCACGGTCGGCGGGTAGTAGAAGCCGTCGTCGTACGCCGCTCCGCTGAGCCGCGCGCCCCCGCAGCGCAGGACGGCGCCCTCGGCGATGCCTGCTTCGACGTACGCCGCGACCTTGTCCAGGTGCGCCTGCGAGATGAGGGGCCCGGTCTCCGCCTTCTCGTCGAAGGGTCCGCCGAGGCGGATCGCGGCGGCCCGGTCGACGAGAGCGTCGACGAACTCGTCGTGGATCGTCTCCTCCACCAGCAGCCGGGCGCCCGACGAGCAGACCTGACCGGAGTGGAGGAAGACCGCCGTCAGGGCGTTGTCGAGGGCGGTCTCGAGGTCGGCGTCGGCGAAGACGACGTTGGCGTTCTTGCCGCCGAGCTCGAGGGCGACCTTCTTGACGGTCGCGGCTGCGTTGGCCATCAGGCGCCGCCCGGTCTCGAGGCCGCCGGTGAAGGAGAGCAGGTCGACGCGGGGGTCCTCCGAGAGGGGACCGCCGGCGGTGGGGCCGGCGCCGGTGACCAGGTTGGCCACGCCGACGGGCAGGCCCGCTTCCTGGAGCAGCTCGACGAGGCGGATCGCGGTGTGGGGCGTGAGCTCGCTCGGCTTGAGGACGAAGGTGTTGCCCGCGGCAAGTGCCGGGGCGACCTTCCACGCGGTCTGCAGGAGCGGGTAGTTCCACGGCGTGATCAGGGCGCAGACGCCGACCGGCTCGTGCACGATCACGGCCTGGACCCCGGGGCGGTCGGTCGCGACCGGACGGCTGTGGTCCTCGGCTGCGACGCGGGCGTAGTGGTCGAAGACGGCCACGACGTCGTCCACGTCGTACTCGCTCTCGACGAAGCGCTTGCCGGTGTCGAGCGACTCGGCCCGTGCCACGAGCGCCTCGTCGCGCTCGAGCAGGCGGGCCACCCGGGCCAGGAGCGCACCGCGCTCGGCGGCCGGCGTGCGGGGCCAGGAACCCTCGTCGAACGCCCGGCGTGCGGCGCCGATGGCGGCGTCCGTGTCGATCGCTCCGCCCTCGGCGACGGTCCCGACCACCGCGCCGTCGGCCGGGCAGAGGATCGTGCGCGACTCGCCGGAAAGCGCAGGCAACCAGCGCCCGTCGATGTGGATCCCGGTATGGCGGGTCATGCAATTCTCCGACTGTCAAGTTGCACAATGTGCAACGCGATGTGAACTGCACAACATCTTGCAGGGGCTCCGCCGAGCAGGTCAAGGGTTGTGAGAAGAAATTGTTGCAAGTGGTACATTCGCGAAATGACGAGCTCGAGCACCGCCCCGGCCAAGGACCCGCAGCGCCGGGCTGCCTGGGCGGAGCTGGCGACCGACTACGTCCACGACCACGGCCTGATCGGTCTGAGCCTGCGCCCGCTGGCCGCCGAGCTGGGCACCAGCAACCGGGTCCTGCTCTACCACTTCGGCACCAAGGACCAGCTGGTCGCCGACGTGCTCCGCACGTCCAACGAGCGGTCGGTCGCCGAGGTCGCGGCCCTCAAGCCGTCCACGGACATGCGCAGCGCCGTCCACGACCTCTGGTCGGTGATGGAGGGCGACCGGTGCAGCCGGATGTACGTCGAGGCGGCCGCGCTCGGGCTCTTCGGCAAGGAGCCGTACGCCTCGGCGGTCCGCGAAGCCAACGCCGTGTGGCTCGCCTGCCTCGTCGCGCACCTGGCCAAGTCCGGGGTGAGCCCGGCCGTGGTCGAAAGGGCAGCCCACGTCATCGACGCCGCCTTCATGGGGTTCCAGCTCAGCCTGGGCCTCGACGACGACTCCGCGGACCGCGCTCGATCCGTCAACGACCTTGCGGACGCCGTCGCGGCGCTGACCTGACCTGACCCCTGACCTGACTGGCCTGACTGGCCCCGGGCACCCCGACGCCGATGGCCAGGGGCCGGGATCAGCACTCGATGACGTTCACGGCGAGGCCGCCGCGCGAGGTCTCCTTGTACTTGTCCTTCATGTCGCGCCCGGTGTCGCGCATCGTCTTGATCGCCTTGTCGAGGGTGACCTTGTGGCTGCCGTTGCCGATCAGTCCGAGCCGGGCGGCGTTGATCGCCTTGATCGACGCGATCGCGTTGCGCTCGATGCAGGGGATCTGCACCAGCCCGCCGACCGGGTCGCAGGTGAGGCCCAGGTTGTGCTCGATACCGATCTCGGCGGCGTTCTCGACCTGGGGTGGCGTACCGCCCATGACCTCCGCCAGACCGCCCGAGGCCATCGAGCAGGCCGAACCGACCTCGCCCTGGCAGCCGACCTCGGCGCCGGAGATCGAGGCGTTCATCTTGAACAGGATCCCGATGGCGGCCGCCGTCAGCAGGAAGCGCACGATCCCGTCGTCGTCGGCGTCCGGCACGAACCGCACGTAGTAGTGCAGCACCGCCGGGATGATGCCCGCCGCACCGTTGGTCGGCGCGGTCACGATGCGACCGCCGGCGGCGTTCTCCTCGTTGACGGCCAGCGCGTAGAGGTTGACCCAGTCGATGACGTGGAGCGGGTCCACCTCGCTCTTGCCCGACAGCTCACGGAACAGCGCCGGCGCCCGGCGCGGAACCTTGAGCCCGCCGGGTAGCACGCCTTCGCGGTGGAACCCGCGCTCGATGCACTCGGCCATCACCGACCACAGGTGGAGCATGCCGTCGCGGATCTCCCGCTCCGAGCGCCAGGCCTGCTCGTTGGCGAGCATGACGTCGCTGATCGACATCTGCTCCCGCGCGCAGATCTCCAGGAGCTCACCGCCGGTGCTGAACGGGAACTTCACCTCGGTGTCGTCCAGGACGACCCGGTCGGCGCCGGTGGCGACCTCGTCGACGACGAAGCCTCCGCCGACGGAGTAGTAGGTGCGGAACTGGATCTGTACGTCGTCCTCGTCGAAGGCCGCGAAGGTCATGCCGTTGGGGTGGGCCGGCAGGCTCTTGCGCCGGTGCATGACGAGGTCGTTGTCGACGTCGAACCGCACCAGCGTCGTGCCGTTCAGCACGAGCTCGCCGGAGCCGCGGATCTCGTCGATCCGCAGGTCGGCGCGATCCGTGTCCGTCGTCGCGGGGTCCTCCCCCTCGAGGCCGAGCACGACCGCCTTCGGCGAGCCGTGGCCGTGGCCGGTGGCACCAAGGGACCCGAACAGCTCCGCACGGATCCGTCGTACGTCGCCGAGGCGACCCGCGTCCGCGAGGCCCTCGGCGAAGCGCCGGGCTGCCCGCATCGGCCCGACCGTGTGGGAGGACGACGGCCCGATGCCGATCGAGTAGAGGTCGAAGGCGGAGAGCGCCATCAGGCTCCTGCCTGTGCCGACGGGCCGGCCGGGGCGAATTCCTGCACGGCGTCGAGCAGCCAGGCCGCGACGTACTGGGCGAGCGACGCCCGGGGCAACACCCGGAACCGCGTCGCGTCGACCTTCCACAACAGCACGGGGACCCGGGCCAGCGTGGTGGTGATCGCAGTACCGTCGGCGAACGCACGCGGGTGCAGGTCGGTCGGACAGCCCTTCTCGAGCACGTCGCGGACGGCTGAACCGCTGAGCTCGAGCACCGTGCGGTTCGCGGACACGTCGACGACCTGGGCGCGACCGTCACCGACACCGGCCAGCAGCTCACCGACCAGGGTCTCCGGCGTCGTCGAGGAGACGACGAGCCACTCGTCCGGTCCGAGCCACAGCACGGTGTGGGCACCCTGGGCGCTCACCTCGCCGCACTGCTGCGGAAGGCCAGTGCCGAGCACGGCCTCGATCCCGCGAGCCGCCTCGGAGCCCGGCTCGACCCGGATGCTCACCATGGTGAGGAAGGGCTCTTCGCGCAGTGCCACCGAACGTTCGCCGGGAACGGCGCCATCGCGGAGCTCGGCAGCCATGTCCTGAAGCGGGCTGCGTCGCAGGCCCTGGAGTGTCGTGAGGTCAGCCATCGCGCTTGGTCCCTTCCGGGTCGTAGAGAACGGGCGAGGTCACTTCGACCTCGACCAGGCGGTCACCGACGGGCGCCAGCAACACTTCACCGATGCGCTCGCGGCCACCCTTGATCAGGGCGAGCGCGAACGGGCGCTCGAGCGCGACGCTGTCGTAGCTCGACGTGACGTGGCCGAGCATCGGCACCGGGGTCGGGCGCTCTGCGAGCGACGGTCCGGGCTCGATGACCTGGCTGCCCTCGGGCAACCGGGTCGTGCGGTCGACGGGCAGCAGCCCGACCAGGTGCTTGCGGTCGGGGCGCAGGTTGTCGACGCGGGTGTGGGACCTCTTGCCGACGAAGTCCTTGACCTTCGACACCACCCACTCCATGCCGGCGTCCTGCGGGGTGACGGTGCCGTCGGTGTCCTGCCCGACGATCGGGTAGCCCTTCTCGGCGCGCAGCACGTGCATCGTCTCGGTGCCGTACGGCGTGATGTCGAACTCCTCGCCCGCGGCGACGACGTCCTCCCACACCCGGCGGCCGTACCAGCCCGAGACGTTGATCTCGAAGGCCAGCTCACCGGAGAACGAGATCCGGCAGATCCGCGCCGGGATGCCCGACGCGAGCGTCGTCTCCTGGAAGGTCATGAACCCGAACGCGTCGTTGGAGACGTCCAGGCCCGGCGCCATCCTCGCGATGACCTCGCGCGACTTCGGCCCGACCACTGCCACCGTGGACCACTGCTCGGTGACCGAGGTGCAGAAGACGTCGAGCTCGGGCCATTCGGTCTGCAGCCACTCCTCGAGCCAGTCGAGGACGCCCGCGGCGCCACCGGTGGTGGTGTGCATGTAGTAGGTGTCCTCGGACAGGCGCAGGGTCACGCCGTCGTCGAACATCATGCCGTCGGCCTTGCACATCACGCCGTAGCGGGCGGAGCCGATGGCGAGCTTCTTGTAGGCGTTGGTGTAGATCCGGTTGAGGAACTCCCCCGCGTCCGCGCCCTTGATCTCGATCTTGCCGAGCGTCGAAGCGTCCATCATGCCGACAGAGGTGCGGATGGCGCCGCACTCACGAGCGACCGCCGCATCCAGGTCCTCCCCGTCCTGCGGGAAGTACCACGGCCGCAGCCACTGGCCGACGACCTCGAACTCGGCACCGGCCTTGACGTGCCAGTCGTGGATCGGCGTGATCCGCTTGGGGTCGAACAGCTCGCCGCGCTCGCGCCCGGCCAACGCCGCGAAGAGAACCGGCGTGTACGGCGCGCGGTGGTTGGAGAAGCCCACCTCGCCGACCTCGAGGCCCAGCGCCGCGGCGATGACGCCGCCCGCGTTGACCCCCGAGGTCTTGCCCTGGTCCTGGCCCGTGCCGATCGACGTGTAGCGCTTGACGTGCTCGACGCTGCGCATGCCCGCGCCGGTCGCCCGCCACACGTCGGCGACGGTCTGGTCGCGGTGGAGGTCGACGAAGTGCTCGTCCCACTCCCCCGGCTCTCCCTCGGCAGAGGGAATCAGCCACAGCTGCCGGGTCTCGCCGGCGGTCGACTGGCGACTCGTGCCAACCACCGACAGCGGCTCGACCGCGAAGCCCGCCGCCGTCGCCGCTTCGCTGCCAGCAAGGGCACCGTCGCGGAGGACCTCGGCGAGACCGACGGTGCCGCGGTTGGCGCCGACCACCCACTGGTCCTTGACCGCACCGTCGGGCACGAAGGCCGCGAGCGCGGCGTCCCAGCGGGTGGTGCCCTGGCGCTGGCTGTGCAGGTGCACGAGCGGGGTCCACCCACCCGAGACGGCCAGCACGTCGGCCTCCACGGTCTCCAGCGGTGTGACGGTGTCGTCGTCCGCGAGCCTCGCGACGTGCACGCGCGCCAGGAGCGCCGAGTCGCCGTCGCCCTCGGCCCGCTCGACCGTCGTGCTGTGCAGCACGCGCACACCCGACGCAGCGACCGCGGTGGCCCGCGGCGAGAAGCTGTTCCGGGCGTCCAGTACGGCGACCACCTCGAGCCCGGCCGCGAGGATGTCCTCGACCAGGTCGTAGGCACTGTCGTTGGTGGTGGCCACGACGAACCGGCGGCCCGGGGTCACGGCGTACCTGTTGAGGTAGGTGCGCACCGCGCCGGCGAGCATCACGCCGGGGACGTCGTTGCCCGCGAACACCAGCGGCCGCTCGTAGGCGCCGTTGGCCAGGATCACCTGGGAGGCACGGATGTGCCAGACGCGCTGGCGCGAGACACCGTGCGGCTGCGGGACGGAAGTCCCCCCGGCACGGTCCTCCACAGCGATCACGTAGTTGTCGTCGTAGGAGCCGAAGGCCGCCGTACGGGTGAGCACGGTGACCTCTTCCGCTGCGGCCAGCGTCGCCGCAGCCTCCGCGACCCAGTCGGTGGCGGGCTTGCCGTCGACCTGCTCGGTGCGGCTGGACAGCAGGGAGCCGCCGAGCTCGGCCTGCTCGTCGAGCAGGACCACCCGGGCGCCGGAGCGAGCGGCGGACAGGGCAGCGGTGAGGCCGGACGGGCCGGCGCCGATCACCAGCACGTCGGTGTGCACGAATTTCTTGTCGTACGCCGCCGTGTCGGGCTCGGGGTCCAGGACGCCCAGACCGGAAAGTGTCTTCGCCCGCAGCCCGTCGGTCAGGGAGCGGATGGTGGCGGTCACCGAGGGTTCGGAGTGCTCACCGAGGACCTGGATGAGCGCGTTCGGCTCCTCCCCGCCGGCGGCGAGGATGCCGCGCGGGCGGCCGCGGTAGATCGAGTCGCCGACCCGCACCCGGCCGTTGGCGATCAGCGCCGAGGCGACCGTGTCGCCGGGGTGCCCAGTGTGCTCGACACCGTCGACCGTGAACGTGAGGACGGTGCTGCGGTCGATGCGGCCACCGCTGGGGAGGCGATTCATCTGGGTGCTCACCGACTTCATCATGGGGTGCCTCCTGCGGCGGCGACGGAACCGAGCGCGAGGCTGATCTCGGGACGGGGCTCGTTGTTGGTGTAGACGGCGAGGACCTCATAGGTCCGGGTGTCGCGCACGACGTTGAACCAGCGGCGGCAGCCACCGCCGTGGACCCAGCGCTCGGCGAACGGGCCCTTCGGGTTGTCACGGAAGAACAGGTACTCGGCCCACTCCTCGTCGGTGAGCACGGCGGGGTCCTCGGGGTGGGCGACGTGCGCCTGCCCGCCGTACTTGTACTCGGTCTCGTCCCGCAGTCCGCACCACGGGCACTTGATCTGCAACATGACAGGTGCTCTCTTCGCTAGGTCTGGTCGCCGGGTCTGGTCGCCGGTTCTGGTCGTCGTGGGGTGGGGATCAGTGCGCGACGCCGGCGGCGCCGTGCTCGTCGATGAGGTGGCCGGTCGTGAAGCGCTCCAGGCCGAACGGCTTGTTGAGCTCGTGGGCCTCGCCGGTCGCCATCGTGTGCGCCATCGCCCAGCCAGCCGCGGGGGTGGCCTTGAAGCCGCCCGTGCCCCAGCCGGCGTTGACGTAGAGGTTCTCCACCGGGGTCGGGCCCATGATCGGCGAGGCGTCGGGGCAGACGTCGACGATGCCGGCCCAGGTGCGGAGCAGGTGGGCGCGCCCGAAGATCGGGAACAGCTCCAGCGCCGCCGCCATCTGGTGCTCGATCACGTGGAACGAGCCCCGCTGGCCGTAGCCGTTGTACTGGTCGACGCCCGCGCCCATGACCAGCTCACCCTTGTGCGCTTGGGAGACGTACACGTGGACGTAGTTGGACATGACGACGGTCGGGTGGACCGGCTCGTAGAGCTCGGAGACCAGCGCCTGCAACGGGTGCGACTGCACCGGGAGCCGGAAGCCCGCCAGGTCGGCCAGCACACTGCTGTGCCCCGCCGCGACCATGCCGACCGCGCCGGCGTTGATCCGTCCCCGGGTGGTCTCGACACCGACGACGCGGTTGCCGTCCTTGATGAACCCGGTGACCTCGCAGTTCTGGATGATGTCGACACCCATCGCGTCGCAGGCCCGGGCGAACGCCCACGCCACGTGGTCGTGCTTGGCGATGCCGGCCCGCGGCTGGAAGGTCGCACCCAGGACCGGGTAGCGCACGTCCTCGGAGATGTTGACGATCGGGCAGACCTTCTGCACCTCCTCGGGCGTCAGCCACTCGGCGTCGACACCGTTGAGACGGTTCGCCTCCACACGGCGCACCGAGTCACGGACGTCACCGAGCGAGTGCGCCAGGTTGAGCACGCCGCGCTGGCTGAACAGGAAGTCGTAGTCGAGCTCCTCGGGGAGCTCCTCCCACAGCTTCAACGCGTGCTCGTAGATCGCCGCGCTCTCGTCCCAGAGGTAGTTCGAGCGGATGATCGTGGTGTTGCGCGCCATGTTGCCGCCAGCGAGCCAGCCCTTCTCCACGATGGCGATGTTCGTCATGCCGTGGTTCTTGGCCAGGTAGTACGCCGTGGCGAGGCCGTGGCCGCCGCCACCGATGATGACCGCGTCGTACGACGACTTCGGGTCGGGATCGCGCCAGAGCCACTCGGGGTGCTCGCCGGGGAACGGGTTGGACATCAGTCCTCCCCCTCGATCAGGTGGCTGTCGAGGCCGGGGTAGAGCGGGAACTTGCCGGCCAGCGCCTCGACCCGGCTACGCAGCTCTGCCAGCTGGTCAGCGTCGCCGGAGCCCGTGAGGGCGGCGGCGATGATCTCCGCGACCTCGGCGAACGCGTCCGCGTCGAAACCCCGGGTGGCGAGGGCAGGCGTACCGATGCGCAGGCCCGAGGACACCATGGGCGGACGCGGGTCGAACGGAACGGCGTTGCGGTTCACGGTGATGCCGATGTGGTGCAGACGGTCCTCACCCTGCTGACCGTCGAGCTCGGAGTGACGCAGGTCCACGAGGACCAGGTGCACGTCCGTCCCGCCGGAGAGCACCGAGATCCCGGCCTCTGCCAGGTCGGGCTGCGAGAGCCGCTCGGCGATGAGGTGCGCGCCCTCGAGCGTCCGCTCCTGACGCTCCTTGAACGCCGGCTCGGCGGCCATCTTGAACGCCACCGCCTTGGCCGCGATCACGTGCTCGAGCGGGCCACCCTGCTGGCCAGGGAAGACCGCCGAGTTGATCTTCTTCGCCAGCTCCTGCTTGCTCAGGATGACGCCGCCACGGGGACCACCGAGGGTCTTGTGCGTGGTCGTCGTGACGATGTCCGCGTAGGGCACCGGGCTCGGGTGCAGGCCGGTCGCGACCAGGCCGGCGAAGTGCGCCATGTCCACCATCAGGTAGGCACCGACCAGGTCCGCGATACGGCGGAACTCCGCGAAGTCCAGCTGGCGCGGGTACGCCGACCAGCCGGCCACGATCAGCTTGGGCCTGTGCTCGACGGCGAGGCGCTCGACCTCGGCCATGTCGATGCGGAAGTCCTCCTTCGAGACCTGGTAGGCCACGACGTCGTAGAGCTTCCCGGAGAAGTTGAGCCGCATGCCGTGGGTCAGGTGACCTCCGTGTGCGAGGTCGAGACCGAGGATGGTGTCGCCCGGGTCGAGGAGGGCGAACATCGCTGCCGCGTTGGCCTGGGCACCCGAGTGCGGCTGCACGTTGGCGGCCTCGGCGCCGAAGAGCTCCTTGATGCGGTCGATGGCGAGCTGCTCGATGACGTCGACGTTCTCGCAGCCGCCGTAGTAGCGGCGGCCGGGGTAGCCCTCGGCGTACTTGTTGGTGAGGACCGAGCCCTGTGCCTCCATCACCGCGAGCGGTGCGAAGTTCTCCGAGGCGATCATCTCCAGGGTGCTCTGCTGGCGGACCAGCTCACGGTCGATCTGCTCGGCGACCTCGGGGTCGAAGTCGGCGAGGGTGCGGTCGAGGACGGAAGGCGAAGTCATGACATCTCTCATCGGTCAGGCCCGGACCATGCCGTGCGGGTCAATGACGAACTTCTGGGCGGCGCCCTTGTCGAACGCCGCGTAGCCCTGCGCCGCGTCGTCGAGGCTGATCGTGGTGGCGTTGACGGCCTTCGCGATGTGCGCCTTGTCGGCCAGGATCAGGTTCATCAGCTGGCGGTTGTACTGCTTCACGGGGCACTGGCCGGTGACGAGCGTGTGCGACTTCGCCCAGCCGAGGCCCAGGCGGACCCCGATCTGGCCGATCTTCGCGGCCTCGTCCACCGCACCCGGGTCGCCGGTCACGTAGAGGCCGGGGATGCCGAGGGAGGCGCCGGCGCGGGCGATGCCCATGACGTCGTTGAGGACCGTGGCCGGTGCCTCGGCGGCGCCAGCACCGTGGCCGCGCGCCTCGAAGCCGACAGCGTCGACGGCCGCGTCGACCTCGGGCTCGCCCAGGATGTCGGCCACGATGTCGGTCAGGGAGTCACCCTTGGAGAGGTCAGCGATGTCGCAGCCGAAGCTGGCGGCCTGCGCGAGACGGTCGGCGTTCATGTCGCCGACGATGACCCGCGAGGCACCCAGGAGCTGCGCGGAGTAGGCCGCGGCCAGGCCCACCGGGCCGGCGCCGGCGACGTACACGGTCGAGCCGGTGGTCACGCCGGCGGTGTAGGCGCCGTGGTAGCCCGTCGGGAAGATGTCCGAGAGCATCGTGAGGTCGAGGATCTTCTCCAGCGCGGCGTCCCGGTCGGGGAAGCGCAGCAGGTTGAAGTCGGCGAACGGGATCAGCACGTACTCGGCCTGACCGCCGGCCCAGCCGCCCATGTCGACGTAGCCGTAGGCCGCGCCCGCACGCGCCGGGTTCACGTTGAGGCAGATGCCCGTCTTGCCCTCGTTGCACATCCGGCAGCGTCCACAGGCGATGTTGAACGGCACCGAGCAGATGTCGCCGACCTTGTGGAAGAGGACGTCGTCACCGATCTCGACGATCTCGCCGGTGATCTCGTGACCGAGGGACTGGCCGACCGGAGCCGTCGTACGGCCGCGGACCATGTGCTGGTCGCTGCCGCAGATGTTGGTCGTGACCAGCTTGAGGATCACGGCGTGCGGCGCGGCCTGCTTGATGCCGAGCCCCTGGGCGACCTCGAGCGGGATCTCCAGCTTGGGGAACTCGGTGTTCTCGATCTCGACCTTGCCGGGTCCTGCGTAGACGACGACTCTGTTGTCAGCCATGGGGTGACTCCGTTCTTGCTTCGGGTGGGGCTTCGGGGTGGGGGCTTCGGGGGAAGGGACTGCGGGCGCGGTCAGGCTTCGAGGGCGAGATCGCTGAGCGGCTTCGAGCAGCAGGCGAGGATCTTCCCGGCGGTGATCTCGCGGGGGCGGATGCCGCCGTTGTGGTTCATCTCCACCTCGCCGGAGAGCTTGGGGAGCTTGCAGGTGCCGCACATGCCCTGGCTGCAGGACGACGCGAGGCGTACGCCCGCTGCCAGTGCCGCGTCCAGGACGAACTGGTCGGCGCGGCAGGTGACCGTCTTGCCGCTCTTGGTGAATTCGACGGAGTACGTCGCCACGCCGTCATCGCTCGCGGGCGGCGGCGAGACGGCGATCTCGTCGTACTCGACTCCCTCGGGCGGCGGCGTCGCGCCGGGCTGGGCCGGGTCGTCGAAGGTGAAGCTCTCCTCGTGGTAGTTGCCGAGGTCGTAGTCGAGCTCGCCCAGGATGCGGCGTACCGCCTCCATGTAGGGCACCGGACCGCAGTTGAAGGTGACCCGCTCGTGCAGGTCGGGGACGATCGTCTGCAGCATGGTGGGCGAGAGGCGACCGCGCATGCCGCCCCAGCGCTCCGAGGGATAGTCGTTCTCACAGACGTGCACGACCCGGAGGTTGGGCATCAGCGTCTCGATGGCCGCGAGCTCGTGGCGGAAGACGATGTCGCTCGGCGTCCGGGCGCTGTGGAGGAAGACCACGTCGGCGTGCGAACCGAGGTCGTACATGGTTCGGAGCATCGACATCAGCGGGGTGATGCCGCTGCCCGCGGAGAGGAAAACGTACCTCTCCGCCGGCTGCTTCGCGAGCGTGAAGGCACCGAGCGGGGCCAGCGCGGTGACCTTGCTGCCGGGCACGATGTTGTCGTGGATCCAGTTCGACACCGCGCCGCCCACGACCCGCTTGACCGTGATGGCGATGCGGTGGGGGCGGGTCGGCGGCGACGAGACGGTGTAGCACCGGTTCACCGGGTAGCCGTCGATGTCGAGCATCAGGGTCAGGAACTGCCCCGCGTCGAAGTCGAAGAGCTGGTCGCCCTCGGGCTCGAACACGAAGTTCTTGACGTCGTGGGTGACGTCGCTGACCGCGGTGCACACCAGCACGGCCTGGTCCTCCTCCGACCAGCAGGCAGGCGACTGCAGGGACGGCACGAGGCGCTGGGGTGCCTGGGTGGACGACATTTCTTGCTCCTCCGGAGATCCGTGGTGACTACTGGTTCGCGACCGCGTTGAGGTGGCCGAGCCTCTCGGCGTTCTCGCGGTGCGGCGTGAGGTAGTCGTGGAGCCGGCCGACGTACCAGTTGATGAAGGACTCGACGTCGTCCTCGACGAGGGCGTAGGGACCGGGCACGTAGGCCGGGTCCGTGACACCGCGCTGGGCCTTCTCGACCAGGATGCGGTCCTGGTCGTTGGTGGCCTTCCAGACGCCGGTCAGTCCCTCGATCGTGTAGTCCTCGCCCTCGACGGCATCCGGGTGCACGAGCCAGGTCGTGCGGACCAGGGACCGGTCCGGACCGAGCGGCAGGACGCTGAACACGATCGCGTGGTCGCCGAGCAGGTGGAACCAGGAGTTGGGCTGCATGTGGAGGGACAGGTCGCCGAACTTCGGGGTGGTGACGTCGCCGATGAGCTTGCGGCACACCTGGGCACCGTCGGGGCCGAAGGACGCCCCGTCGCCGTCCAGCGGGAGCCGCATGATCATGAAGCCGGTCGGGCGCGTGTCGAGCTCGTGGACGAGCTCCCGCGGGACCCCGTTGGTCTTGCAGACGCTGTCGAGGTTCGCAGTGGCGGCGAGGTAGCGCTCGTAGATCGGCTGCATCCGCGGCGTGACGTCGTCCTCGGAGTAGCGGAGGAACGGGAAGTACGAGGTGATCAGCTCCGGGTGCGACGCGTCGCAGTGGTGGCACTCACGGTTGTTCTCCATGACGAGCTTCCAGTTGCCCTCCTCGACGAGGTCGGTCTGGTGCGCGACCTTCGCGTCCTTGAGGCGGTACGACGCCAGGTACGGCTCGATCACGGCAGCCACCTCGTCGAAGTCTGCCGGCGGCTCGTCGGCCAGGCAGATGAAGACCAGGCCGGCGACGGTGCGCACGTGGACCTGCTTGAGGCCGAACTGTTGCTTGTCGAAGCTGGGTGACTGGCCCTCGGCGAAGATCAGGCTGCCGTCGGTGCGGTAGGTCCACTGGTGGTAGGGGCACACCAGGTTGCCGACCGAGCCACACGGGTCCTCGAGCAGGCGTGAGCCCCGGTGCCGGCACACGTTGCGCAGCGCGCGGACGCCCTCGTCGTCGTCGCGCACGACGATCAGCGACTGGGCACCGATCTCGACGGTGACGTAGTCTCCCGGCTCGGGGATCTCGGCCTCGGTGGTGACGAAGAGCCAGTGCTGGCCGAAGATCGCCGCCATGTCGAGGTCGTAGACCTCCTGGCTCGCGTAGAAGGGCGCCTCCAGGCTGTAGCCCACCTCACGGCGCTCGACCATGGCAGCGATCTCGGCGACGTTGGCCGCAGGGCCGGTCTTGAAACTCACAGGGAACCTCCGGATGAAGAAGAAAGGGGTTGGAAGAGGGACGTGGGCGGTCAGCCGCGGAGGCGGGTCATCGTCGGGTCGAACAGCGGCTCCGCCGTGACGACGGCCGGAATCCGCTTGTCGAAGTAGCCGATCTCGACCTCGGTGCCGACCTCGGCGACCTCGAGGGGCAGCCACGCGTAGGCGATGCCCTTCTCGATCGTGTAGCCGTACGCCGCGCTGGTGACGTAGCCGACCGGCTGGCCGCCGGCGAACACCGGCTCCTTGCCGAGCACGACGTCGACGGTGCTGTCGATGGTGAGGCAGGCGAGGGTCTTCGTCTGGTGCTCCTTGCGCTGGACCAGCGCGTCGCGGCCGATGAAGTCGCCCTTGTCGAGCTTGACCGCGAAGCCGAGCCCGGCCTCGTACGGGTCGTGCTCGTTGGTCATGTCGCCACCGAAGGAGCGGTAGCCCTTCTCCAGGCGAAGGCTGTTGAAGGCGCCACGGCCGGCGGCGATGATGCCGTGCTCCTGGCCGGCCTCCCAGAGGGTGTCCCACAGGCGCTGGCCGAGGTCGGCAGTCGTGTAGATCTCCCAGCCCAGCTCGCCGACGTACGACAGCCGCCAGGCGGTCACCGGAACGTTGCCGATGTTGAGCGACTTGGCGCGGAAGTACTTCAGTCCGTCGTTGCTCATGTCGGCGTCGGCGATCGCGGCCAGCACCTCGCGGGCCTTCGGGCCCCACAGGCCGATGCAGCACGTACCGGGCGTGATGTCGGTGACCTGGACGGTGCCGTCCTCCGGGAGGTGGCGCTCGAACCAGTCGATGTCGAGGGCCCCGTTGGCGCCGACCTGGTAGTGGTGCCTGCCCAGCCGGGCGACGGTGATGTCGCTGCGGATACCGCCGTCGACGTCGAGGAGGAGCGTGTAGACGACCGCGCCGACCGTCTTGTCGATGTCGTTGGTGCAGAGCTTCTGGAGGAACTCGACCACTCCGGGTCCGGTGACGTTGATCCGCTTGAGCGCGGTCATGTCGTACATCGCGACGCCCTCGCGGGTCGCCTTCGCCTCGGCGCCGACGATCGGGTCCCAGTACTTCGCGGCCCAGTCGTTGGGGGTGGGCACCTCGTAGCGCTCGAGCAGGCCGGCGTTGGCGCCGTACCAGTGCGGGCGCTCCCAGCCGTTGGCCGGCAGGAAGAACGCGTCGAGCTCGGTCTCGCGAGCGAAGAACGGCGAGAGGCGCACGTTGCGCGGTGAGTCCATCGGCTGCAGCGGGTGCAGGATGTCGTAGACCTCGCGGAAGTTCTGGCAGTCGCGCTCGAGGACGTAGTCCGGCACGACCTGGTAGTCCTCGAAGCGGTTGACGTCGCACTCGTGGATGTCGAAGCTCTCGCAGTGGCCGTTGGCCAGCCACTCGGCCACCGCGCGGCCGACTCCTGCGGAGTGGGTGACCCACACGGCCTCGGCCACCCAGAAGCCGGCCACCTTGCGGGACTCGCCGAGCAGCGGCATGCCGTCGGTGGTGAAGGAGAAGAGGCCGTTGATGCCCTCCTCGATCTTCGTGTCCGTCGTGGCGGGCAGCAGCACCTGCGTCTCGGCCCAGGCGGGCTCGAAGTCCTCCGGGGTGAAGTCGAGGACGGACGGCATCTTGCCGACCTGAACGGCCTCGTCGATCGAGCGGATCGCGGTGGCCTCGATCGGCATCGGCTCGTGGTGGTAGTAGCCGATGCTCAGGCCGTCGAAGTTGTCGCGGTAGTAGAGGCCGTGCTCCTGGTGGCGCAGGATCGGGCGGACGGCTTCCTCGGTCTGGCCCGCGACCTCCGGGATCGGGGTGGTCCAGGCCAGCTGGTGCGCCAGCGGGGTGAGCGGCAGGTCGAGACCGACCAGTGCCGCGACCTTGGGACCCCAGATGCCGGCACAGGAGACGACCACGTCGGCCGGGAGCTCACCGTGGTCGGTCACGACCCCGACCACCCGGTCGTCCTCGACGCGGATGTCGGTGACCTCGTGGCGGGCGAGGAACTTCACGCCACGGCTCTTCGCGCGCTCGATCTGCGCCTCGACGGCCCACAGCGCCTTGGCCAGGCCGTCGGTCGGGCACCACAGTCCACCGAGGACCAGGTCACGGTCGACGAGCGGGTGCAGCTCCACGCAGCGGTCGGCGTCGACGATCTCGGCCTCGACGCCCCAGGAGGTCAGCCACCCGAGCCGGCGGTGCAGCTCGGCGAGGCGCTCGGGCGTGGTCGCGACCTCGAGCCCGCCGACCTGCAGGAAGCAGGACTGACCTTCGTGCTCGAGCGAGACGAACTTCTCCACGGTGTAGGTGGCGAGCTCGGTGAGGACCTTCGACCCGCTGGCCTGGAACACCAGGCCGGGGGCGTGCGACGTCGAGCCACCGGTGGCGGGGAGATCGCCCTGGTCGACCACGACGATGTCGCTCCACCCCAACGCCGAGAGCTCGTCGGCGAGCGCCGCTCCCACGACTCCGGCTCCGATGATGATGGTTCGACGTCCGACCACGAGCTGGCCTCCTGTTGCGTATCTTGCATTGCATTGCGTTAGAAGGAACAATGCCGTGTGATGTAGACGACGTCAAGAGGGGTCGCAGGACGAATCCCGGGGAAGTTCCCGGGGCCGCTCAGAGAGGCCGCCGATGCCGGCGCCGCCGCCGATCCAGAAGGGCACGGGCGATGAACCAGCTCCACGCACAGCGGCCAGCGGCACCTCCACGGGTGGTCCTCGTGGACCACGACGACTCGTACACCTGGAACCTGGCGCACCTCATCGCCCTCGTGACCGGGCAGCTCCCCGAGGTGGTCCACCACCGCACCGGGACGGTCGACCACGCCCTGGCCTTCGACCACATCGTGCTGTCAGCAGGACCCGGTCACCCCGCGGCACGTGCAGACTTCGGCATCGGCCGCGACATCCTCCGGGCCGCCCGCGTGCCCGTGCTCGGCATCTGCCTCGGCATGCAGGGCCTGGCCACCACCTGGGGTGGACGCGTCGAGCGCAACCGACCTGCGCACGGCCGGGTCAGTGCCATCGACCACGATGCGACCGGCATTTTCGCCGGCCTGCCGCCCTCGTTCCCGGCGGTGCGCTACCACTCGCTGGCGGTCACGGAGCTCGGAGCGGACCTGCGCGCGACCGCTACCTGCGTCGACCCGGACGGGACCGTCGTCACCATGGGCATCAGCCACCGCGACCGCCAGCTCCACGGCGTCCAGTTCCACCCGGAGTCCGTCCTGAGCAGCTTCGGCGAACAGCTGATGAGGAACTTCCTCTCGATCGGGCCCGGGGGTGCACGGTGACGAGCACGACCTCCACGCGGACACCGACCGACCCCGGCCCCGCCGAGCTCTTCCCCGCGATCGCGGCCGAGCACGACCGCTGCTTCTGGCTGGACGGCAACGCCTCCCGGAGCTGGTCGGGCCGGCGCACCGTCATGGGCTGGCTGACCGAGGACGACCCGTCGCTGTCGTACTGCGCCTCCCGACGCGAGGTGACGCGCCATGTCTCGGGCACGTCCACGATCGTGGGCGACGACATCTTCGAGGTGCTCGAGTCGGAGATCGCCGACGATCCCGACGACGTCCTGTGGGTGGGCTACTTCGGCTACGCGAGCCGGCCCGACCTGCCTGCCAGCACCGACACCACCGGCAGCGCGATGCCGGACGCCGTGTGGATGCGGGCCCGCCACACCCACGTGGTCGTGCACGACGACGCCAGCGACCAGGACAGCGCAGGGCGAGCAGCAGCGCCCCCGAAGTCTCCCCCGCCGCCGGCCGAGTACCTCGCGGCCTTCGAGACCGTGAGCCAGCACCTCCACGCCGGCAACACCTACGAGGCGAACCTCACCCATCGCCTCCAGGTGGCGGCGACCATCGCGCCCATCGCCGCCTACCTCCGGCTGCGGCAGGTCAACCCGGCGCCGTACGCAGGATTCCTGCAGCACCGGGGCCAGTGGCTGCTGAGCTCCTCACCCGAGCGGTACGCGACGATCGGCGCCGACCGGATGATCGAGACCCGGCCCATCAAGGGCACGACACCACGTGGCGCCACGCCCGCACTGGACGCGGAGTCCCGGCGGCGCCTCGCCGAGGACCCGAAGTTCCGGGCCGAGAACCTGATGATCGTCGACCTGCTCCGCAACGACATCGGCTCGGTCAGCAAGAGGGGTACCGTCGAGGTACCGGAGTTGATGCACGTGGAGTCCTACCCGTCGGTCCATCAGCTGGTGTCCGCCGTAAGGGGCGAGCTGCGCGACGACGTCAGCTCCGTGGCTGCCCTGCGAGCCCTGTTTCCACCCGGCTCGATGACCGGGGCACCCAAACGCCGGACGATGGAGGTGATCGAGGAGGCAGAGACCAGTGCGCGTGGCGTGTACGCGGGAGCCTTCGGCTGGATCGATCCGTCCGGGCCCGCCGACCTGGCCGTGGTGATCCGGAGCCTCACGACGACCGGCGACGGCACCTGGACCCTCGGGACGGGCGGCGGGATCACCGTGGACTCGGAACCGGGCGAGGAGTACGCCGAAGCCAACTGGAAGGCCGCCCGCCTGATCGCGGCGCTGCAGGCCACCGACCTTCCCTGTTAAATCCTTGTTGCTCTCTGTGCAAAGTGTTGCACATCACAGAACAGCGTGCTTTCATCGTCCTGTCCGGGCGGGGGTCAACCAGGAACAACTCGAGAGGCCCCGAATCCATGTTCAAGCTGCGAAATGGAGGAGGCACCGACAACGGTGCCTCGACGCAAATGGCAGAGAAACCGACACTCCCACCAGCACCCGACGACGGGTCTCCGGCAAGCGCGGCAGGCTCGCACCCGGCACTGGACCAGTGCCTCGGCGAGGGCATCGAAGCCCACCAGGGCGGCCTCGACAAGGTGGTCTTCGGCGTGACCGCCGCGATCGCCGTCGGCTTCCTGGTCTGGGGCTTCGTGAGCACCGAGTCCATGGCCAGGCTCTCCGGCGACTCACTGTCGTGGATCATGACCAACACGGGCTGGTTGTTCGTGACCACGTCATCGACCTTCGTCGGCTTCGTGCTCTGGCTCGCCCTCGGCAAGTTCGGGAACATCCCCCTGGGCCGCGACGACGAGGCGCCCGAGTTCCGCACCGTCTCCTGGATCGCAATGATGTTCAGCGCGGGCATGGGCATCGGCCTGATGTTCTACGGCGTCAGCGAGCCGATCAGCCACTTCGTGACCCCTCCCCCGGGCACCGGTGAAGCCGGCAACCCGGAGGCCATCCAGAACGCGATGGCGACCACGCTGTTCCACTGGACAGTGCACCCGTGGGCGATCTACGCGGTGGTCGGCCTCGCGATTGCGTACGGCGTGTTCCGCAAGGGCCGCAGCTTCCTGATCAGCTCGGCGTTCGCACCGCTGCTCGGCCGGCACGCGAGCGGCCCCGGCGGCAAGGTCATCGACATGCTCGCGATCTTCGCGACCCTGTTCGGGTCCGCTGCATCACTGGGCCTCGGCGCACTCCAGATCCGCAGCGGCTTCGAGATCGTCGGCGGCATCGGCAAGACCGGGAACGCGCTCCTCGTCGCCATCATCGCGGTCCTCACGGCGGCCTTCGTCCTGTCCGCGGTCTCGGGCGTCTCGAAGGGGATCCAGTGGCTCTCCAACATCAACATGGTGCTCGCCGTCGGCCTCGCGCTCTTCGTGTTCGTGGTCGGCCCGACCGTCTTCATCCTCAACCTGATCCCGACGCAGATCGGCACCTACTTCCAGAGCGTGGCGATGATGTCGTCGCGCACCTCGGCTGAAGGTCCGGACACCGCCGCATGGCTGGCGGGATGGACCGTCTTCTACTGGGCCTGGTGGCTCTCCTGGACGCCGTTCGTGGGCATGTTCATCGCTCGCATCTCGCGCGGTCGCACCATCCGCCAGTTCGTCACCGGCGTCCTGCTGGTGCCGAGCCTGGTCAGCATGGTCTGGTTCGCCATCTTCGGCGGCGCAGCGATCGACCTGCAGCAGAAGGGCACCGACATCGCCGGCGCCGGTGGCGTCGAGACGCAGCTGTTCACCACCCTGGACGCCTTCCCGCTCAGCACCATCGCGAGCGTCGTCGTCATGATCCTGGTCGCGATCTTCTTCGTGTCCGGCGCTGATGCCGCCTCGATCGTGATGGGCACCCTGTCCGAGCGGGGCACGATCTCGCCGAGCAGGCCGACCGTGATCTTCTGGGGCGTCGCGACTGGTGCCGTGGCCGCCGTCATGCTCCTGGTCGGTGGGGCGGACGCGCTGAGCGGCCTCCAGACCATCACCATCATCGCGGCGCTACCTTTCGTCCTGGTGATGATCGCGCTGTGCGTGTCCCTGGTGAAGGACCTGCGCAACGACCCGATGATCGTGCGGGCCAAGGTTGCGTCCAAGGCCATGGAGCAGGCCGTCGTCCACGGCGTCTCCTCGCACGGCGACAACTTCGTGATCCGGGTCAGCAAGGACCCGACGGTCGAGTCGGAGGTGATCGCCGACGCGGCGCTCGCCGCCGAGACCGCCCTGTCACAGAACGGCAAGCCGTCATCGAACGGCGTGGTCCACGCCGTCGAGACACCGACTGCTGGCGTGACGAAGCCCTGACGACGCGAGATCCCCAGGCAGCCGGGCTGCCTGGGGATCTTTGCCTCGCGGAAGCGATGTGTCCGGGCGCTTGCTGGCATGTGAGCATTCATGCGCCGACCAGCCCGGATGCTGGGCACAGCGGTGACGCAAGGCCCGTACTTCTTGTCGGCATGTGACCCGACGTGGCGACTCCTGCTGCGGTTTTCGGTGCCTGAACGCAACGCGGCTCGAATCTCAGTCCTTGCCCGTGGCTGTCTCAGACTGCGTCGCCGAGCGTGAGCTCTGCCTGGTCAACCAGACCTCGGAGCGACGCCTTCCACGTCGGCAGATCTCTCGAGAGCGTCAGCCAGGTGAGCTCGCGGTTGATCTCGTCGTACTGATGGATGATGAAGTTGCGGTTCGCGACGGCGAGTGCCCACTCGACGCCATCAGGCGCCAGGACGTCGAGCCGAGACAAGCGGTTGGCAGCTTCACCTAGCTTCATCATCAGCGAGTCCCCTGCCTCTTGGAGCAGGTCGTCGGCGAGGTAGTCCCTTGGCGGACTTGAGCTCCATCAGAGCAGGACCGCTTCTCGACGGATGTCGTCATCCAGCCTCGGCTTCAGGCCGCCGTAGTCGACCAGGTCAATCTGTCGACCAACCACCCGCTCGAGTAGTTGCTTGAACTTGATGAATCCGAACGACGAGGTCCCCTCCGGTGCCTCGACCAGCAAGTCGATGTCGGAGTCCTGCACTGCCTCCCGGCGTGCCACCGAGCCGAAGACCGCAAGCCTCCCAAACCCCTCGACTTCGGCGAGGCGCCGAAGCACTGGCGCGGCCGCGTCGACGAGTCGCTCGGGGTGGACACTCGACAGATCTGAAGCTGCCCTCAACTGCTGACTCACGGCAGGCTGACTGATCCCTAGTGCCGCAGCGATCTCTCGCTGGCTCATGCCCGTTGCCACCATCGCCCGAAGGGCGAGGACACGCCGAAGCCGGGCGACGTCCTCTTCATGCCGCGCGCCCCAGTATTCGGGCAGCAGATCCATAAGGCAACCTTATCACTCGTCGATGGCCGACCACGCTGCGTCGTCGTAGTTGGCGAAGTCGACGCTGACGGCAATGGGACACCGGATCAGGTCTCAAATGCCTTCAGGCCCGGAATCCGAGGATTCCGGGCCTGAAGATTTGTAGCGGGGGCAGGATTTGAACCTGCGACCTCTGGGCAAATTCGAGGCCATGCCGATCGCTACCGAACGTTGCGGGAAATAGCCGAATCGCTTGTGTTGGAGCGGTGTTCGTTGTCTCGAACAGTTCCGACTGTAACCGATCGTTGCTCGCTGACGCCGGGTGATTCCGGAGGGTAACCGGAGGGCGATCAAGTCTGCCGGAGCATAACTCCAGAGCCCGTTGGGGCGACCCTGCGGTGGATGATCCAGACGCCGAGGAGAAGCAGGCCCTCGACGACGTGGACCCAACTGCCGAACGCATCCACGCCCAGGTGGTGCCTGAGTTGCTCGCCGCCGTAGAGGCCGGCGAACCCCCAGGTCACGTAGTACACGAAACCCAGGGAG
The DNA here is from genome assembly GCF_001427795.1 of Nocardioides sp. Root682. Lineage (GTDB taxonomy): Bacteria > Actinomycetota > Actinomycetes > Propionibacteriales > Nocardioidaceae > Nocardioides. The sequence continues at coordinate 897,847 of NZ_LMHJ01000001.1, forward strand.
GCATAGGCCGCCGCCCAGGTAGGGCGGAGGACGGCGATGAGACCGATGAGGCCGGTGACGAAGTGACACACTGTGTGGCACAGGTTGACGGTGACGGGGATGAACCCAGCGACCTCGGTGGTGCAGGCGTTCATGGGGTCGAACGCCATCGACGTGCAGGTCAAGTAAGCCGCCGGACCGTTGCTGGTGAACCAGAGCGCGAGGACGAACACTCCGAACTGAACCGGCGAGTCCGTCAGGGCCCAGACGTAGCTGGTCATTCGGCTACGGATGCGTTCGAGCACGGGCTTGTCCCTCCTGGTCGAGACGCTTCTCATGCGAGCGGCAAGGTCGGCGCACCAGGTTCGGCGGGGATCTCGAGGACCTGGCACAGTGCGGCGATGCCGAGGTAGGCCGAGGAGAGTGCGAGGAACTCGATTCGTTCGGCGTCGGTCAGCGTGGAGTCGATCAAGGTCGCTTCGTGATCGTCGAGCGGGCGGCGGTCGACAATGGCGTCGGCGATGGCGATGATCGCGCGCTGCCGATCGGTCCAGGTGGGCGCTGGCTCGGCGTCGGTGACGGTGGCGTCGACCTGACTGTCGGTGAGCCCCGAGGTCTTGCCGAAGTAGGCCACGTGGACGCCCCATTCGTGCTCGGCGCGACAGCGGCCGGTGACCCGAAGGATGGCGAGCTCGCGGTCCATGGGGTCGAGTTGGCCGGTGTGCATGAGGCCGTGCAGGCTGAGCAGCGGTCCTTCGGCGTAGGAGCGGAGCACGGCCGGGTTGGCGGCCATGGCGAGGTAGAGCAGCGGCGGACGGTACGGCGGCGGGACGACCTGCTTCAGAATCGCGTGCGACTCCGCCGGCAGTTCCGGCAACGTGAAGTCATTCATGGCGGTCTCCCGCGGGAGCAGCGGCGAGGGCGACCAGGTCGGCGTACCGGAAGATCTGTCCGCCCGCGCCCCACGTGCCGTCGGCCTGCTCGTGGATCAAGACCCAGACCCGCAGTGCCTGGTCGGCGGTCAGTCCCGCGGCGGCCAGGACCTGAGCGGTCACCTCGCGGACGAGGCCGGCACGGCGTTCGTCGTTCAGGGCGCCGGCGGGGACGGTCACGTCGACACGGAAGCGCGGCTCGTCATCCTCCGCGGTGATCTGGGCACCGGTGGGGAGCTCGTGGAGGAAGGCCCAGGCTTGCGCGCGGAAGAAGGCCGTGTTCGGGGCGCCCTCCCATTTCAGCAATGTTCCGGCCAACTGCGCCTGGATCGTGGATGCGCCCTCCTGGGTGAGGGCGCCGGTGGGGACGGTGAGCTGGATCTGAGGCATGAAGGTGTTCCTTTCGTGGGATACGAATGGCCGGGTCAGCTGATGGCGAGGGCGTGTCGGATGGCGTCGGCACGTTCGGGTGTGAACACGCCGCTGTCGAGGAGGCTGAGGACCGACAGGACTCCGCCGCTGGCACCCCAGCTGCCTTCATCGATGACTCGGAAGGTGACCCACCAGGCCGGCTGCGGGTCGGGCAGGTCGCACGCGTCGGCCATGGCGCGCAGGAGGCGGGTGATCACGGCCTCGCGGACCTCCTGGCTCCAGTCGGCGTCCATCACGGCCAGGTCGATCACCATCACGTCCGGCGTCTCGGGGAAGTCAGTGACGAGCAGGCCACCGAGGGCGATCTGGTCGGGCTGGTAGTCGCGGAAGTGGACCTGGAAGCCGACCCTCGCGGCCGGCTCGAACTGGCCGACTTCCGGCACGAGGACGGCGTCGGTGAGGGTCTGCGCGAGGGTACGACGCTGATCGGTGGTGAGCCGGCCTGCAGGAGCGTTCACGGTGATGACGGTCATGAGTCTCTCTCTGGTTGCGGGATGGGGCTGAGGGGCGGGCGGTGGAGGACGAGCTTGGTGGTGTGGGCTTGGTAGGCCTCGGGGGCGTCGTCCCAGTCCGCGACCAGGCTGGTGACCCGCTCGGCTTCGAACCCGGTGGTGGCGATGAAGTCGAGCAGCTCAGGGAGGACCGGGCGCACGTGGGAGACACCGACCTGCAGGGTCGCGCTGGTGGCGTACATGTCCATCACCGGCAGCTTGGTTCCTGGGCTGAGGTAGTAGCCGGTGCCGGTGCAGATCCCCCCGGGCCGCAGGGCCCGCAGAGCGTCCCGCAGACCCTGAGGATGCGAGGAGGCCTCGACGGCGACGTCATATCGACCAGGCAGTGCGGGAAGCACGGACTTGCGTCGGGCCTTGTCGACGCGGTGCACGCGCGCGCCGAAGGACTCCGCGATCTCGAGCCTGGAGTCCCTGTCATCGAGGTAGTCGACGACAGACGCACCATGCGCGACCGCGAGGCCGGCGGCGTACAGGCCGATGCTCTGCCCTCCCCCACCGATCACCAGGACCCGGCCGCCGGGGCGTTGACGCAGCGGCGGTACGACGGAGCGCCAGGCATCGGCGAGATTGTCGCTGGCAGCGGCGACACGCAGCGGGTCGACCCCCTCGGGGACCTTGACGAGCATGTGGTCGGCGAACGGGATGCGCAACGCGTCGGCGACCATGCCGCCCCAGGCACCCGATGCGGGACCGAACCCGAAGGCCGCCAGCTCCCGGCCGGGGCTGGCGGCGCTCATTGTGGAGCACTTCGCGGTCAAGCCGAGCTGGCATGCTTCACAGGTGCCGCAGGAGACTGCCCACGGCACGACGACGACATCACCGACGGCGAGCCCGGTGACCCCGGCCCCGACCGCGATGACCTGCGCCACGCATTCGTGGCCGATCGCGAACGGTCCCTGGAAGGGCACGTGGCCGACGATCGAGGCGACCACGGGGTCGATGAGGCCGAGCTTCAACCCCGCTTGCATCGGGCGGGACACCGACCGGTGGAGCGGAAGGCAGTCACCGTCGCAGCGGCTGGCGACGAACGGACGGACCAGTGCGTCGGTCGGCTCGCTGAGCGCGGGGTCGGGCCGCTCGCGCCACTCGAGGTGGCCTGTGCGAACGAAGGTCAGTTCACGCATTTCACATGCTCCTTTGCTATGCTATGTCGCAGAGCATATGTCGAGGTTGAGGAGGCCAGTCAAGTGGGTGTGAAGACCGACACACGGCAGCGCATGATCACAAGCGCCGCGCTGCTGCTGCGGGAGAAGGGCGTCGCGGGCACCTCAGTCGCGGAGGTCCTGCGCCACAGCCGGGGACCGCGTGGCTCGGTTGGCTTCCACTTCCCCGGCGGTCGGGCCGAGCTGCTCACCGACGCGCTGGGTTGGGCGGGCAACCTCGTCACCACGATCCTGCGCGAAGCAGCGAGCCAGGGCACCGGTCCCGATGAGGTGTTCGCGGGGATCTGCGACTACTACAGGCACCAGCTCGCCACGACGGAGTTCGCGGCCGGCTGCCCCGTGGGCGCCGCCGCCCAGGAGGCCTACGGCGACCCGGTGCTCGGTCCAGTGATCAGCTCGATCGTTGACGACTGGCACACCGGCTTGACCGAAGTTCTCACTCGAGCCGGGCACGGCCCCGAGGCGGCCGCCGACCTCGCGATGCTCTGCATCAGCGCCCTCGAAGGAGCGATCACCATGTCCCGAGTCAAGCGATCGACCGACCCGATCGACACTGTGCGCGCCCGGATCGTTCCGATGCTGACGCCCCCCGCATGAGCACCTCGCCCCGCTCCCGCCTGGCCACCCTTCGCGGGCAGGATCTTCGCGCCCTCCACGCAGGAGGATCCGTCCCCAGCCTGGATGAACTGAGCGGCAGCATCGATGGCGCCGTCCTCAATGGCAGCCTCGGCCGGCCGCTCGTCCGCGACCTCCGCCCGTGGCGAGGCAAGCTCTTCGAGCCGGACGACCACGGCACCGTCACGGGCTTCAACCGGCTGGGTGTCGGGCCGCTGGAGGTCAAGCGCTTCCGGTTCACCGCCCGCGTCGCGAAGTCGTTGTTCAGCGACCGGGACGTGGTGTTCCTCGACCACGACAACGCGAACAACCCTGGCTACATCCGCCGGTTCCACGACGAGCTCGTCGCGATCGACGAAGGCCTCTACCTGGCCACCTCTCACTACCGAGACGGCGAACGACTGCGCTACCTGTGCCACTTCGCGCTCGCCAAGGCCGCTGCGAAGTAACGCCGGATCGCCGGCTGGTGTGCCGTCAGAGCCCGAGGTCGCGGCTGGTGGTGGTCGCCATCGCCTCGGCGGGCCGGATGTAGTGGTTGAGCAGGGTGCCGAGGTCGCGGTGACGGGTCTGCGCGGCGATCCGGTCGATCGGGGCGCCGTTCACGGCGGCAGTGGTGGCGTGTCCGGCGCGGAGTGAGTGGCCCGAGACGGGCATGTCATCGAAGCCGGCCGCGTTGGCTCGCTCCTGCACGGTTCTGCTGATCGCGCGCGGGCCGATCCGCTCACTGGTGGGGTGCTTTCGGTAAAGGACGCGCGTAAAGAGCGCACCCGGTCCCGGCGGGCGGACCTTGAGCCATTCATCGAGGGCCCGGATCGGGTCGGTGAGCCGGTTGTCCCCTCGAGCGACGCCGACCAGCTGACCTTGTGCGTCCGGATCGGTCTTGGAGCGGCGGATGGTGATCAGGACGCCGGTCGGCTTGCGCTGGAGGTCCTCGACATTGAGCGCCGAGATCTCGCCCGGCCTCATCGCGGAGGCGTATCCGAGGAGCAGGATGGCGCGGTCGCGGATGTCCTTGGCGTCATCGGTGGCCATGGACGCAACGATCTGGCCCAGCTCGGCGACAGTCAGCGGGTGAGCCTGGCGGATCGGCGCAACCCCGAGGATCCGGCGGAGTCCTCGGCGGACCCGTCGGACGAGGAAGTCGGCGGTGGGGTCCGACAGGCCTTCCTGGCGGTGGCGATAGGCGATGCCGGAGCAGTAGCAGTCGAGCGTGCTGAAGTGGACGCCGGCTTCGGCGCGTTCGGCCAGGAACGCGGCGATCGCGGCGGGCGGTGCCGGCAGCGGCGGGATGCCCCTCCCGGAGCACCAGCGCTCCCATTGCCGCCAGGCGACGGCGTAGGTCTCGCGGGTCGATGCGGCGAGCTCCGCCTCGACGGCGGTGGCGATGCGCTCGGCGTCGGCGGATGTGAGCCCTGTGCGGTAGCTCGGCAGGGGTGGTTCGGCGGGGGCGGTGGGTGGAGTCGTCATCCGCCAATCTCGGCGCCGGCTCCCCCAGACGCGGGCGAACGGCGGCCGGGGACGCGATTCACCTCCCGAAAGGAGGGTTTGTGGTGGAGGGATCAATACTCAAATGCTTTCAGGCCCGGGATTCGCACTGAATCCCGGGCCTGATTTGGTAGCGGGGGCAGGATTTGAACCTGCGACCTCTGGGTTATGAGATCCACCTCCCGCCCATTCCCGCGGTGTCGCCAAGCGTACGCGTTTGGTAAAGTCGCAGGTCAGAGGCCAGTTTCGCTCCCACGGGCGTCCGGAATCGTCCAGACTCATCCGGGCCGGGTTTGCGTACAACTGGCGTACAAGCAGTTTCCAGGTTCGTCTCGGGAGGTTCCACATGGCATGGGTCATGACACGACACGGAGCACGCGGCACAAGATTCTTGGGCGCCTACCGCGACCCCGACGGAGCCACCCGCTCCGCCGGGTCGTTCAGCACCCGCCGCGACGCCCTCCGCGCGGCGAACCGTGAGGAGCAGAAGGTCTTCGCAGGGGCATGGCACGACAACGCCAAGGGCGAGATCACGTTTCGTGACTACGTCGAGAAGGAATGGCTGCCCAACAAGCACGTCGAAGCATCCACCCGAGCTGCGTACATCTCCTACCTCAACAAGCACTTCTACCCGTTCTTCGGACACCAGCGCCTGAACAAGATCTCCCCCACGATGGTCCAGGACTGGGTCACCCGGGCCAAGGCCGACGGGCTCTCACCGCGATCGATCCGCAAGTACCACGTCTTCTTGTCCTCGGTCTTTCTCCGCGCGGTCAGAGATCGGGTCCTGGTCTACAACCCGTGCGACCACACCGAGCTACCCAAAGTGATCGCCACCAAGGCCCGCACCCTCACACCCGACGAGTACGTCCGCTTGCTGGCCGCACTCCCTGCCCAGCACCGGCTGATGATCGAGACCCTCATCGAGGCCGGCCTGCGGTGGGGCGAGCTCGTCGCGCTCAAACCCAGACACATCGACTTTCTGCGCCGCACCCTGGCCGTGGAGGAGACCATCGTGGAAGTCTCCAAGAAGCACTCCCCCACCGGCCAGCGCTACCTCGCCAAGCCCTACCCCAAGGACAACGAACCCCGCACCTTCGGTGTGCGACAAGCCTGGCTCAACGCCATCGCCGAACACATCCGGGCCAACGCCATCGGGCACGACGACCTGCTCTTCCCCACCCGGGCAGGTACCCCGATCTCAAGGAACACCTTCCGCACAAGGATCTGGCTCCCCGCCGTCAAAGCCTCCGGAATCGACTTCCCCGTCCGAGTCCACGACCTACGCCACGCCCACGCCTCCTGGCTACTCGCCGGCGGCGCCGACCTCAAGTCCGTCATGGAACGCATGGGCCACTCCCAGATCCAGACCACCCAGAAGTACCTGCACACCCTGCCTGACACCGACCAACGCAACCTCGACGCACTCACACGCATCCAGAATCGCCAGTAGCACCCGACCGCTTCGGGTGGCTGCTTACTTGGTTGCTACCAGGTCGAGCCGCAACAGCCCTTCTCGTGCTGCCTTTGCGGCAGCGCCCGCGCGCGACTCCTGTCCGAGTTTGACCAGGATCCGTTCGACGTGTGTGGTGACCGTCCGAACGGAGATGGCGCGCTCGGAGGCTATGCGCTGGTTCGATGCACCCTGTGCGAGCCCGTTGAGGACGTCGAGCTCGCGGGCAGAGAGCCCGTAGGACGCCTGCCAGGGCGACTCGATGACGAGGAGTGCGGCTGAGTGTTCGAAGAGGGGGTCCTGCACGCGCTCGATCCTGACGGAGACCCAGCTCCCTCGGACGGGCCAGACTCCATAGAGCACGGGTGAGTGGGTTCCCAAGAGACGCTCAGCGAACGTGCCGAAGTCGGGATCTTCGACACAGGTCGTCGGTTCGTACTCGTCGATGAGTCGGGGCCTCCCCGTGTGGTCGACGAGGCTCGCTCGTGACCCTTCATCACTTGGGAGAAGGGCGGTTCTCAGGCGTCGGAGGCTGCAGAGCTGTCCCAGGCTTGCGGTGAGCGCCCCGATCATGTGGACATGCCTGGTAGCGAAGGCGGTGGGAGACTCAGCGGACAGGTGCAACATGCCGGCATAGGTGCCGTCCGCGGCGAAGAGGCACGTTGACATGCCGTCGCCGAAGCCCGCAGGGCGCAGCACCTCTTGGTAGAGCTTGGTCTTGCGGTAGTCGTAGGGCAGGTCGCTGATCCGCAGGGGGCGTTGGGTCGTCAGCATTCGCTGGTAAGGGTCGGTCTTGGCGTATGGCTCGCCCAGGCCAGTCAGGGTGACCGGCTCGTAGGTCGCGCTGCCGAGCACGACATGCTCGCCCGCTATTGGGTCCCAAGCCAGAAGTGCCGCGGCGTCCTGATGAACGACGCGCTGGAGTTGCGCGAAGATCTCGCTCACAGCCTCGTTGGCACGACCCGACCCGGCCACGTAGGCGCAGTCGACCAGCACTTGCGCCTCAGCGAGCGTGAATGTCTCACCGGCGTCTGGTGCGGGGATCTGATCAGCCATGAAGAGCCCTTCTCGGCTCCGTGCGGGCGTTCACCTTACCGCGATCGCCGCATCCCCATCCGAAACCTGGGCCAGGTGGCTCGACACGGCGTCGAACGCTCGCAAGGTCGCGAAGAGCTTCCAGGCGTGTTGTGGCTCGGGCCAGCTGGACAGCTTGACCGCGACGACGCCGGTCGCCACGTTGACGTAGAGCATCTGTCCGTGAATGCCGAGGCACAGGAGTACGTCGCGGTCGGGGTAAGGCAGCCAGAACTGGTTGCGATACATCCCACCCGGCATCAACGTCTCGGTAGGACTTGCCGCGAAGGCGTCACGTGAGTCGGGATCGCCACGGAAGGTGTCTGCGATCCAGGAGCCAGGGACCACCTGCTGGCCGGAGAGCGACGCGCCGTCTTGGGCCAGCATGGTGCCGAACCGGGCGAGATCACGCAGCGTGGCGCAGATGCCCCCGTCGTACATCCCGGACCCGACGGAGTCGACGGCGATTCTTGCGTCGTTCTCCGCGCCCAGCGCCGACCACAGGGTCCGTGACATGAGCTCGGGCATCCGTATCCCCCCAGCGGCCTCGCACACCCATCCGAGTACGTCGGTCTCGCTGCTGCGGTACTCGAAGGGGCCGCCGTGCGGGGCTTTCTGCTCGAGCGTCAACAGGTAGTCGTACATGGTGCGCGGGACCTGCGGATGCTGCCGCGGAGCCCAGCCGATCGCCTGCTCCAGGACGCGAACCTCGGCCCGGGGATCGAGGTAGTCCTCGGAGAAGTGGATGCCAGAGCGCATGTCGAGCAGATGACGGACGACCGCGCCGGCGTAGCCGCTGGCCCCCAGTGCTGGGACGTATGTGGTGAGGGGCCGATCGAGGTCGAGTGCGCCCTCCGCCGCGAGCCCACCCGCCACGACTCCGACCAGCGACTTGCTGACCGACATGAGCAAGTGCCTCGTGCCGGCGTCCATGCCGGAGTGGTACTCCTCGGCCACCACCCGTCCGTGTCGAGAGACCATCCACCCGTCAGTCTCGGTCGCCGCCATGGTCTCAGCGACCGTCAGGACGGTCCCATCGAACTGTGGGACTGAGAGCTCACCCACGCTCTCGAACCGAGAAGGCAGCTCGGCCACCGGGCCCGTGCCGCGCGAGATGACCGCCGTCGGGAACAGATCCTCGATGTGTTGGAACGACCACTGCAGCTGGGGGGCTGTCTGCCAGTTGTCAAGGTTGACGGCACCGTGCGGACGGCTCGACTGTTGGCCCAGCGCCACGTCAGCGCCCAGGGCTGGTCGTGGAGCCACCCACGTCCCAGGTCGGGACCACCGCCGGTGGTGGCGTCACGGGCGTTCCGGCGTAGAGGGCACGCAGCGAATGGATGAGGTGTTTGGCCCGGATCGTCAACGTCGCCGGCTTCCCGGGCGTTCCGGTCTGGAGGCGCCCCTTGGTCACCAGCACGCCGATGTCGGCACCCTTCCAGCGATAGTCGCCCGCTCCATAGATCCGGAGGAAGAATGCCTCGGACTCATTCTGGAGTTGGTGCCAGTCGAGGGCTGCTCGTTGGAAGACCAACGATCCGCTGGCGTCGAGGCAGTAGGTCCCAGTGCGGGCCGCTGTGTCGATCCGCTCGACTCCCGGCGACGTCTCCTTGATGATCATCTGGGACCAGAGGTCCACCGCGGCGAGTTCCTGCCAGCGCTGGTTAATGTCGTCCAGGTCCAAGTCGAGCTCGACCGGCAGGTACTCGAGAAGGTGGAAAAGAAACAACGGCACATCGGCGTAGGCACCGGCGGTGACGTTGGTGATCGACGAGGCGCCACTGATGCGGGGGTTGAGCTCACCGAGGTAGACCTCGTCGGTGTCGACGTCGACGAGAACATCGACCTCGAAGAACCCGCGGTAGCCCTCGACGCCGAGCCGGTCCCCCAGCCTGCGCACCAATGCAGCAGCGCGCGCCCGCAGGTCGCCGGTCAGCACCTCGGGGAACATCTCGTTGCCGCACCAGCCGCCTCGATAGGGCGTGAGCTCTGGGTGCCCCGTCAGCTCGGACATGAAGGGACCCACCACAGTCCCGCATCGGGTCAGCACCGCCTCGACCGCGACCGGGCGGTTGTTGATGCGCTTCATCACCTTGACCTGTTGGCCCACGATCTCGGTGCTGTGCTGGTCCCAGTCGGCCGCCGAGCTGATGAAGAACGTGGTCTTGCCTGAGTCGCCGTAGGCAGTCTGCACGACCAGGTCCAACCCCAGACCCGCCTCCTCAGCCGCAGCAGTGAGACCGTCGAAGTCCTCGACCGTGGTCACCACGTTGGGCACGCTGGGCACGCCCACCTCGTCGCCCAGTCGGGTCGTAACAATCTTGGAGTCCAGGTGCTCTCGCAACTGCGCCTTTGGCAGGATCAGGTCGTAGCCAAGTTCCTCACAGATGCGCTCGGTCTCTTCGTCGAAGAAGACCATCGCGATCTTGGGCCGAGTCCCCGGCCTGGTCCGGCTTCCGATGAACGCGCGCACCTCTGAGTTCTCGAGCAGCCAGTTGTTGATGTGCTCCCCGCTCTCGAAGTCAACGTGCGGACGGTGGGCCGGCGTGAACACCCGTGGATGGGCGCCGTCCCACGCGTCGTAGTAGGCGACATAGGTGAAGTTGCGCACCCAGCGGTCGAGTCCCAGCAGGTTGAACGGGGTCGCGCCCACGAAGTAGATCGGCGTGTCGTTGGTTCGGAAGAAGTGCCTTACCTCGGACATGTTGCGCAGCGTCCCTGGCGCAACGCCTGGCGGCGAGATACTCGCCGGTCCGAACGCGGCATCAGTCGCCACGGTCGCCATCGGGTCGAGCCCTGCGGGCGGAGTGGTCACGAACGTCCCCTGTCGTCAACCAACGGTGAGTAGGTGCGGATGAGCTTCTTGTTCACGAACTCGTCCATGCCGAAGTACCCCAGCTCGCGCCCAAACCCCGAGCGCTTCACGCCTCCGAACGGAATCTCCGGCGCGTCGAGCATCACGCCGTTGACGAACACCATGCCGGCGTCAATCTGGTTCGCCACCCGCTCCGCCTGTTGGGGGTCAGTGGTGTACAGGTAGGAGCCCAAGCCGTAAGGCGTGTCGTTGGCGAGCTCGACGGCCTCTGCCTCTGAGGACACACTGAAGACCATGGCAACCGGCCCGAAGAGCTCCTGGGAGAACACATCCTGGTCGGGTGTGACCCCAGTGAGCACTCCCGGCGGGAAGAAGGCACCGTCGCGCTCCCCGTTGGTGTGCAGAACCGCGCCTTGGTCCACGGCCCGGTTCACCTGGCCCTCGAGGCCTTCGGCGGCACGGACCGAGGACATCGGCGCGATGCCGTCCGCGCCCGCGAGCATCGAGGTCGTGAATCGGTCGAGGAACGCCTCGTAGAGATCGTCGGCCACGATGAACCGCTTCGGGGCGTTGCAGACCTGACCGACGTTTTCCAGACGTGCTGCCACCGCGGCCTCAACAACGGCGTCGAGGTCTTCGGTGCTGAGTAGCACGAACGGATCGGACCCACCCAGTTCCAGGACCACTTTCTTCAGGTTCCGGCCGGCGATCTCGGCGACCGCCGCTCCTGCCCGCTCGGACCCGGTCAGGGACACCCCAGAGATGCGTGGGTCGGCGATCATCTCCGCCACCTGGTTGACCGTCGCGTTGACTGCGACGTATGCCCCGACGGGAAACCCTGCCTCAGCGAAGATCTCGTGCAGGGCCGCGGCCGACTCCGGACACTGGGGCGCATGCTTGAGCACGATGGTGTTACCGATGGCCAGGTTGGGGGCCGCGAAGCGGGCCACCTGGTAGTAGGGGAGGTTCCACGGCATGATGCCGAGCAGCGCCCCTAACGGGCTGCGGCGGATCACCGCCGTGCCGCCCCCCTGACTCAGCGGAACCTGTTCGTCGCCTAGGAGCCGCACCGCGTTGTCGGCGTAGAACTCATAGATCTCGCGGCAGAAGTCAACCTCGCCGAGTGCCTCCTCGAGGGGCTTGCCCATCTCTCGGCCGATGGCGGCGGCCAGATGCTCGCGTCGCTCTCCGTGGAGCTCGGCCACTCGCCGGATCAACGCGGCGCGCTCCGCAGCGCTCGATGTGCGACCCCATGATTCGCACGCTGAGGCGGCATTGCCAAGCGCCATGTCGATGTCAGCCTGCGATGCCTGAGGGAAGGTCGCCAACCTCTCCCCCGTGGCCGGGTCGATGACGGCGTAGTCGTCGATGAGTGCGTAGTCCTCCATGCTGTTCTCTCTTCCTGTACGCCGTGGCTACTTCAGCGGCTCGGTGTCTCGGAAGCGCCGCAACACGTTCGTCGTGAGTCGGGCGATGTTGTTCTCGTAGCCGTTGTGGGAAAGCGATCCCGTCCACGCGATCGAACCGACTGAGAAGAAGCCACCGCCGCCGTCCAGTGCCCCGTAGACGACGTCCGACCTCACCGACGGCTGCTCTGTTCCTCCCAGCCCGGGGAGCTGCTCGTAGAGCTCCTCGGCAACCAGGAGGTAGGTGTCGGACAGGGGCCCGGAGGTGGCCACCACCAGGGTGTCCGGGGGTGTCCCGAGGCTCGGGTTGTAGAAGTCGATCTCGGAACCCGCCGCGCCTCCGCCGATGATGCCGAAGTCTCCGAGGCGCTCCTCGGCTCCGATGCCCTCGAAGATGAAGCTGGCGCGCGCGTCGAAGCTGTCCTCGAGCCGCTGGTAGTAGGTGCAGCGGTCAAAGCCTTGAGCGGACATGCCGACGCCGACGAGGCGCTCCGGCGCCTTGCCCTTGTTGCGCCACAGACCGGCGGACTCGCCCGAGGTGGTGTGGCGCTGCTCCGCGAAGGGTGACTGGTGGGGTCGGGTGCCGCCGTCGGCGCGCCGTACCTCGACGATGTGTCGGTTCTCCGGGTCAAACGACGTCGTGGCGTAGAACCCGTTGCCGCCGAGATACATCAGCCGACCACCCGCGGCTGTGAACTGCGCAAGCGCATCGAGCTCGCCGCGGGTCATGTACTCCGGGTGACTGCCCGTGATGATGACGCGATAGCGAGAGATGAGGTCGTAGCCCTCGAGGTCCAGGGTCTCGTCGGTGATCGCGTCGAACTCGCAGTCGACCTCTTCGAGCCAATGCGTGATGCACAGGTCCGCGGGCAGACCCCACGGCCCCTCGCTCATGAACGACGCCCGGTATCGAGGCTGCATGGTGATGAGGGGTCGGCGAGCGGTGCTGAAGATGACGCCCGAACCGTCGTTGTGGATCTCGTAGCAGGAGCGGCCGAACTCGGGATGGTCCTGGAGGTCCAGGTCCTCGGAGTGGACGATGGGTGTGTGGCCCAGCAACATCTCCATGCTGTCGGCCTCGAACGCGATCCGGTCGTTCGCATAGGCGAGGTAGCTGCCGGTGGGGAACAGCACGGCGACGTCGCGCGCACGCTGCCCCGGCCCGACGAAGAACGGCACGTGGTGGTCCCTACCCTCCGCAGTGAGCCGGAAGGCGTACACCCCGCTGGCAAGGTCTTCGGGCACGTCGAACGTGAGAGCCACTGGCCAGTCCGCGTCGGCAATGTCGTCGTCATGGAAGTGGATGGCGTCGTACTCGTCCGGTGCCACCCGGAAGTCCTCGACGCGGCCCTCGAACGCGGGACCGGTGACACCGCGAACCGGGCCATTCACACAGCGACCGTTCAGACCGTTCGGCGACTCGTCGACGACGGCAGACAGCAGCAGCCCGTCCGGCCGCTCGCTACGGCCGAAGTGCCAGCGTGCGACGGTCTCAAGGCTGTCTCCGTTCCGTCGGTGAACCCGGACGCCGCCGATCTTGCCGTTGAAGGCCGAGGTTGCGACCAGCCGTGAGTCCGTGACGGCGGCCAGGGCCCCGATGCGGAAGGGCATCTCCGATGCCGTCCATGCGCCGTCGCTCCGCGCCTCTGCCGATTCCGGCTCCAGGCGCGCGGCGGCAGGAGCGACCAAGTCCATAGCGTGCTTCAGCGGCGTGCACGTCAAGACAACCTTCCCGCCTTCGGCCGGGACCGTGATGACGAGCTCGTACCAGTGATGGGCGGTCAGTGCGGTGTCCAGCTGAACCGTGCGTGACTGTCCCGCTTCGCTCCAGATGAACATGGGGCGGCCATCGTCGAGCGTGAGGGCCCAGCCTGTCGACGCCGCGGCATCCCAGGTCCCCAGCACCGTCTGGTGCTCACCGTGAAACGCCACGGAGCTGTGGCTGATCCGGTAGGCGCCGCGGGTTCCGCTGCGATCGTCGCGCGGGAGCGTCGGAAAGATGGCTGCACGTACCTCGAAGCCCGCGGGGTCCTTCAGTAGTCCGGTCGGGTCGCTCACCTCGACGAAGGAGCCCGGCCGGCACTCGTAGTGGCTCCCGGGGTAGGTCCCGTCGACTGCTGTGGGTAGGACGGTCTCCTGGAAGCCGGGACCGGCGGAGCCGTCGAAGCCGTGGTGGAGCTGGACCACGGTCGCGGCATATGATTCGGCCTCCTCGCAGCTGACGTGGAGGGTGAGCTGCTCACCCGGCCGCGCAGACAGTCGGTCGGTGTATCCGTACACCTTCTGGTTGGCACTGGTCGGCGCGATCATGATCCCGATCCCTTTCGTTGTGGCAGTTCGTGAACGGCGGCTGTCTTGAGGTACTCCGCCTTTCGCTCGTGGAAGACCGCCCTCATCGCGTCCTCGTAGTCGCCGTACGGGTCGGGGTGCACGACGAGGTTGCCGGGAGCCCCGTGGGTGACCCGGGCAAGGCACCAAGGCCCGTCAGGGCCGGTGGCATAGATGAGGTGTTTGCCCTGGATCGGCTGGCTGCGAAGGATTCGCAGTACTCGGTTCGCGCCGTCCTCCAGAATCCACAGGGGGTCGGCGTCATGGAGTGCGACGACTTCTTCAGTGAACTCTTCTCGAAGACGGGCCAAGCTGCGCTGGGTGAAGACCTCGAGCAGCTCCGCGCTTCTTTCGGATGCCGTACGCGTCATTGGACACTCCTGTACTGGTTGGACGGCCGCGAGGTCGTCAGGATGCGGTCTGAAGTCGACAGTCCGGCCGAGTCAGAGGTCTGACTGCTCCATGGAACGCCCCGTGACCTTGAAGAAGGCCGCCACTCCGACGCCCACAGCGAGCCAGCAGACGCCCAGGATCTTGGCGTGGGGGTTCGCGCTCCACATGGCGAAGAGCAGAATCGCGGTCCCAATGACGGGAGAAGCCAGATGAAGGAAGAAGCGGCGGCTCTTTCCACGAACGATGAAGTGGTTGACAACCGCGACGTTCAACAAGATGTAGGCGGTCAGGGCGCCAAACGTGACCAAGGTGATCAGAAGACCGGACTGTTCGACGCCGAGAACGCCGATCCCGATGGACAGCACTGCGATGAAGAGCATCGCGTTCCTTGGCACCTTGTGATCGCTGACTCGCGCGAGGAACCGCGGCAGCTGGCCGTCGCGGGCCATGCTGAACACCAGCCGAGATGACGTCGCATTGGAGGCGATCGCATTGGCGAACAGGGCAATGAGGGCGTTGGTCAGCAACACGACGTGACCGAACCACGGCGCCATCGAGTGACTCACGATGTCGTAGAACGCGTTGTTGGTTTCGTCTCCGTCGGCGAATGTGGTGCCGGTGGGAATGAGGACGGCGGCCAGGCAGACCTGGAGTACGAACAGGACACCAACGCACCACATCACCCGGATCGTCGCCCGAGCCACAGTGGCTCCACCGCCCTCAGCTTCTTCGTTGAGTGTGGAGATGGCATCGAAGCCGATGAAGCTCAATGCAGCCACGGGGACGGCTGATGCCACGAGAGCCCACGAGGAGTTCGACGAGGGGATGAGGACGTCGAGTGACAGGTAGGCGTCGCCGGCGATGATCAGAGCGGTCGCCCAAACGACGAAGACCGTCAGGACGGTGAGCTGGATGCACAGGAAGATCTTGTTCATCCGAGCCGTCACGCTGACTCCCATGATGTTGATGAAGGCCGTGGCCGCCACGAACAGGATCACCCAGGCCCAGCCCGGCACCGCGGTGACTTCGGAAGCCATGGCAAGAGAGGCGAAGACACAGAGCAGGGCGGGGAGCAGTAGGTAGTCGAGCAGGATCGCCCAACCTGAGATGAAGCCGAAGAAGGTTGAGGTCCCCATCCGGACATAGGAATACACCGAGCCAGCGACGGGGAACTGCAAGGCCATCTCTCGATAGCTCAACGCGCTGAATGTCATGACGAGTGCCGTGACGAGGTACACCGCGCCGGCTGCTCCGACCGAAAGGTTGTAGACGGTGCCGAAGACCGAGATCGGTGCGATCGGCACCATGTAGATGAGGCCGTAGATCACCACGTCCGTCAGACTGAGCGACCGCGAGAGCTGCGCCTCGTAGCCCAGCTCGGACAGCCTCGCGTTCTCGGTGTTCATCGCTTCTCCTGGGACCAATGTCGCATCCGCGTGGTCAGTCATAACTGTCTACCTTTCGGGACCGTCGATGCTCGGTTTCTGCGCCCGTTCGTGCCCGGGTCCCGAGGAGGACGGACGGCGCCTGGGGCAGGAGCGCCTTGGCTTTGAAGTCTCGGCCTCAGTCGGCAACTTGCTCAATACGTACATGTGCGGATGGCGATCCGCCGGTGGGTCAGTCCTCGGTCTTGCCAGAATCCAGGCCGGCGGAGATCAACGTCATGACCGAGGGGTCGGCGAGAGTGGTGACGTCGCCGACCTCGCGGTGCTCGGCGATGTCCTTGAGCACGCGGCGCATGATCTTTCCGGAGCGCGTCTTGGGGAGTTCGGGCACGATCATGATCTGGCGGGGCTTGGCAATCGCGCCGATCTCCTTCTGCACGTGACGGCGCAGCTCCTCGACAATGTCCTCACCGCCGTCGCCGGCCGAGTCGCGCAGGATCACGAACGCGCAGACCGCCTGACCGGTGGTCTCATCGACGGCACCGACCACGGCGGCCTCGGCGACCTTCGGGTGCGACACCAAGGCTGACTCGATCTCGGTCGTGGACAGGCGATGGCCCGAGACGTTCATGACGTCGTCGACCCGGCCCAACAGCCAGATGTCGCCGTCCTCGTCCTTCTTGGCGCCGTCGCCAGCGAAGTAGAAGCCCTGTTTCTTGAACCGCGACCAGTAGGTTTCCTTGAACCGCTCGTCGTCGCCCCACAGGGTGCGCAGCATCGCCGGCCACGGCTGCTTGATCACGAGATAGCCGCTGGAGCCATTGGGCACCGACTCGCCGTCGTCGTTGACGACGTCGGCCTCGACACCCGGCGTCGGCGTCATCGCCGAGCCCGGTTTGGCGGGGGTGACTCCGGGCAGCGGGGAGATCATGATCTGGCCGGTCTCGGTCTGCCACCAGGTGTCGACGATCGGGCAGCGCTCGCCGCCAATGACCTCGCCGTACCACGTGTAGGCCTCGGGGTTGATGGACTCACCCACCGAGCCCAGCACCCGCAGCGACGTCAGGTCGAAGCGGTCGGGGATCTCGCGGCCCTGCTTCATGAACGTGCGGATCGCGGTGGGCGCGGTGTAGAAGGTCGTGACCTTGTAGTCGGCGATGATCTGCCACCAACGGCCCTTGTGCGGGGCGTCCGGGGTGCCCTCGTACATCACCTGCGTGGCACCGTTGGCCAGCGGCCCGTAGACCAGGTAGGAGTGGCCCGTCACCCAGCCGACGTCGGCGGTGCACCAGTAGACGTCCGTGTCAGGTTTGTGGTCGAAGACGGCATGGTGGGTGTACGACGTACCGACGAGGTAGCCACCCGTGGTGTGCAAGATGCCCTTGGGCTTTCCGGTTGTTCCGGAGGTGTACATGACGTAGAGCGGGTGCTCCGCGTCGAACGCCCCCGCCTCGTGCTCGGCTGACGCCGAGTCGACGACGTCGTGCCACCACACGTCGACGCTGTCGTCCCACGAGACGTCCTGGCCGGTACGGCGTACGACGAGCACGTGCTCCACGTCGAAGCCTTCGTCCGCGGCCTTCGCCCGGGCGTCATCGACGGCTGGCTTGAGGCCCGAAGCCGAACCGCGGCGGTAACCGCCGTCCGCGGTGATAATGACCTTCGCGCTGCAGTCGAGCACCCGAGAGGCAAGCGCATCGGAGGAGAACCCGCCGAAGACAACGGTGTGCGGGGCGCCGATGCGGGCGCAGGCCAGCATCGCGACCACGGTCTCAGGGATCATCGGCATGTAGATCGCGACCCGGTCGCCGGCCCCGACCCCGAGCGAGAGCAGGGCGTTGGCGGCCCGGCACACCTCGTCCTTGAGGTCGGCGTAGGTGATCGTGCGCTTGTCGTCGGCCGGTTCGCCGACCCAGTGCAGCGCGACCTTGTCGCCGTTGCCGGCCTCGACGTGCCGGTCGACGCAGTTGTACGCGGCGTTGAGGCTGCCGCCGACGAACCACTTGGCGAACGGCGGGTCGTCCCAGTCCAGGATGCGATCCCACTTCTGGGACCAGTCGAGGCGTTCGGCGGCCGCGGCCCAGAAGCCGTCCCGGTCCGCTGCCGCCCGCTCGTAGGCCTCGGCGGTGACGTTGCGGTCTCCGGGGGTTGACCCCGGCTCGGGGGCCTGGCCCTCACGCGGCGGGATCGGTGGCGTTGCACCACTAGGTTCGTTGGACATGGTCACTCCTGGAGGTCGAGCACGTCAGCCTGATGTGCGGAGCCGGGCGGGTTGATGGTGGAGAGGGTGGCGAGCACGTCAGATGCAGGCGTCGAGCCGCGAACCAGATGCCGTCCCAGGGGTAATCAGCGCATCCGTCTCGTCTGCGTGCCGATCCGCCCAGCCAGTCCGGGCAGGGGGGTACCACCGCGATCGCTGGGCTGGAGCCTCCGTGGTCACCAGTGGTCGCGGGCAGACGGTGAGCGGCTCACCAGGCGACGCTGAAGTACTGGGTCTCGAGATACTCGTCGAGGCCATCGCGGCCACCTTCCCGTCCGATGCCGCTCTGCTTGAGCCCACCGAAGGGGGCCGAGGGGTCGGAGACGAGGCCGCGGTTGATGCCGACCATGCCGGCCTCCAGCGCCTCGCCGATGTGCAGAGCCTCCGCAAGTTCCGCGTAGACGTATGCCGCGAGTCCGGACTCCGTCGCGTTTGCGGCCGCGAGCAGTTCGTCCAGGTCGCGCCACACGACGATGGGTGCAACGGGGCCGAAGATCTCTTGGTCCAGCAGCGGATCGCTGGCGTCCAGCCCGGAGAGGACTGTCGGCGGGTAGAAGTAGCCCGGACCGTCAGGAGCAGACCCACGGTGAGCAACGACGGCGCCCCGATCAACGGCCGCATCGACGAGAGCTCGGACACCGTGCAACGCCTTGGCGGAGATGAGGGGTCCGATCTCGTTGTCAGCCGAGGCGGGGCCGACTCGCAGCGCTTCCACGCGCGCGCCGAGGCGCGCGATGAACTCCGGCGCGATGCTCTCGTGGACGTAGAAGCGGTTGGCGGCGGTGCAGGCCTGGCCGCCGTTGCGGAACTTGGCGATCACGGCTCCGTCGACGGCCGCCCCTATGTCGGCTGAACCGGTGACGATGAAGGGAGCGTTTCCGCCGAGTTCCATCGACGTGTTGACCACTCGCTCCGCGGCCTGGCTCAGAAGTGTCCGACCCACGCCGGTCGACCCGGTGAACGAGATCTTGCGTACCCGGGGGTCCTCCAGCCAAGCCGTCACCACGCCACCGGGATCAGTGGTCGGAACGACGTTCACCACCCCGTCGGGGACACCGGCCAACGAGATGAGCCGGGCGATCGCCAGTGCGGTGAGCGGTGTCTCTGCGGCCGGCTTGAGCACCACAGTGCAACCGGCGGCGAGCGCCGGGGCGATCTTGCGTGTCGCCATGGCAGCTGGGAAGTTCCACGGCGTCACCAGGGCCGCCACGCCGACTGGGCGATGGGTCACGATCGTCCTGGTCCCACCGCCCGGCGACGATCCGTAGTCACCGTGAGGCCGCACCGCCTCTTCGCCGTACCAACGAAAGAACTCCGCGGCGTAGGTGACCTCGGCGCGGGCGTCGGACAGGGACTTGCCGTTCTCCAGCGCGATCAACGACGCGAGAAGCTCTGCGTCGCCGAGGATCAGCTCGTGCACTCGCGCCAGCAGCTCGCTGCGAGCCCGAGGCGGCGTTGCCGACCAGGACGGCAGCGCCATCGAGGCCGCGTCCACCGCGGCGGTGGCGTCGCCCGCGGTGGCGTCGCCCACGAGGGCCACGATGTCGCCGGTGGCGGGGTCGTCAACCGGGAACAGGCCTCCGGAGGCCACCCACTCCCGGCCTCCGATGAGGAGGGCCTCGGTCAATGCAGGCGTCGCCGTCTCGACGGACGTGTTGGTGTTCATCAGGGATACAGACCTCTCAGCTCGTGAGCTTGGTAGACGCGCTCCACTGCCATGCAGGTGGCAGCCGTTCGCAAGGGCAGGCGCGTGCAGTCCGCGTGCGCCACCACGTCGTGCCAGGCGCGCGTCATCCGCTCGGACAAGCGCGCATTGACCTCGTCCTCGCTCCACCAGTAGGACTGGTTGGCCTGAACCCATTCGAAGTACGAGACGACGACTCCCCCAGCATTAGCAAGGATGTCGGGTACGACGAGCACGTCGCGCTCGGTCAGCAGCTGGTCCGCCTTCGCCGTGAGCGGCCCATTCGCGCCCTCGACGATCACCCTTGCTCGCACGGCAGCCGCATTCCCGGCGTGGATGGCGCCTTCGATCGCGGCAGGCACCAACAGGTCCACATCGGACACAAGGACCTCGTCGGCGGATATCGCGGAGCCTCCCGGAAAGCCCACAACGCTTCCTCCGGTCCGGTCGACGTAATCCTCCAAGGCCGCTACGTCGATGCCCGACGGATTGTGGAGCCCTCCGTAGACGTCGCTCACCGCGATCACGCGCACGCCGCTCTGCGCGAGGAGGCGGGCAGCACCACGACCCACCTTGCCGAACCCCTGTACTGCGGCAGTGGCGCTTCGGGCGTCGATACCTCGATGCTCCAGAGCCAGTAGAGAGATGGTCACCACACCTCGCGAGGTCGCCGCCGCCCGCCCCTGTGAGCCACCCAGCGCGATCGGCTTGCCGGTGACAACTCCGAGCACGGTATGGCCGTGGCCCACGGAGTAGGTGTCCATCATCCAAGCCATGGTCTGCTCGTCGGTACCCACGTCGGGTGCCGGGATGTCCCGGTTCGGGCCGATGATCGGGGCGATCTCTGAGGTGTAACGGCGCGTGATGCGCTCCAGCTCGGCGGTGCTGTAGTGGCGGGGGTCGATGGCAACGCCGCCTTTGGCTCCGCCATAGGGGACGTCCAGCAAGGCGCACTTCCAGGTCATCCACATCGCGAGCGCACGAACCTCGTCAAGATCCACGCTCGCGTGGAACCGCACCCCGCCCTTCGCGGGTCCTCGGGAGTAGTTGTGCTGCACGCGGTAGCCGCGAAGCACCTCAGTCGAACCGTCGTCGCGGCGTAGCGGGATGCTGACGCTGACCTCTCGTCGCGGCTCCACCAGCATGGAGTAGACCTCGGACCCAAGACCGAGCGCCTCGACTGCGGCCGACAACTGGTCCCGAGCATCGTCCAGGACCGCTCTGGGCGATCCATCCAACAGCGTCGTCATGACACGCTCGCCAGGCCCTCGGCCACGATCTCGAGCCCCTCGACGAGCAACTCGTCAGAGATGGTCAGTGGTGGAAGGAACCGGATCACGTTGCCGGCTGTGCCGCACGTCAGCGCAACGACGCCCCGGCCGTGGGCGAAGGCCGCCACACGCTTCGCGAGGTCGGCGTCGGGTCTGCCGTCGGTGGGGTCCACCAGTTCGACGGCCACCATCGCCCCGCGACCACGGACGTCACTGACCCGGGCGTCCTTGTCCTGGAGGGCGTTCAGGAATCCGAACAGGACGCCTTCGATCTCGCGCGCTCGTTGCAGCAGGCCGTCGGACTCTATGGTCTCGATCACCGCGAGTGCAGCTGCGCAGGCCAACGGGTTCCCGCCGTAGGTGCCGCCGAGACCGCCTGGATGGACGCTGTCCATGATCTCGGCCCGCCCGGTCACCGCAGAGAGTGGGAGCCCTCCGGCGATTCCCTTGGCCGTCGCGATGAGGTCGGGGACGACCCCGTCGTGCTCGACCGCGAACCAGGCGCCAGTGCGGCCGAAGCCCGACTGCACCTCGTCGGCGACGAACACCGCACCGTTGCGGCGGCACCAGTCTGCGAGGGCCGCCAGGAATCCGGGCGCCGGGACGATGAATCCCCCTTCGCCGTGGATCGGCTCGATCACGACTGCCGCGACCTGATCCGCTCCGACCTGGGCCTCGACCAGCGCGAGAGCCCGCTCAGCGGCCATGGCGCCGTCAACGCCGGGGACCTCTCGGAAGGGGTAGGAGGTCGGCACGCGGTAGACCTCACCGGCGAACGGGCCGAAGCCCCACTTGTACGGCATGGTCTTGGCGGTCATCGCCATCGTCAGGTTGGTACGGCCGTGATAGGCGTGGTCGAAGACAACGACCGCGTCGCGACCGGTATGGGAGCGAGCGATCTTGACCGCGTTCTCGACCGCCTCGGACCCGGAGTTGAACAGAGCCGAGCGCTTCTCGTGATCCCCCGGGGTCAGGCGCGCGAGATGCTCAGCCACGGCGACATACCCCTCGTAGGGGGTCACCATGAAGCAGGTGTGCGTGAACGCCGCGGCCTGCGCTGAGACCGCCTCCACCACGCGCGAGGCGCTACTGCCCACAGTCGTGACCGCGATGCCGGAACCC
The DNA here is from genome assembly GCF_001427795.1 of Nocardioides sp. Root682. GTDB lineage: Bacteria > Actinomycetota > Actinomycetes > Propionibacteriales > Nocardioidaceae > Nocardioides. The sequence goes on from NZ_LMHJ01000001.1 coordinate 920,156, forward strand.
AGATCGATCAAACGGTTTCCGTCAGCGTCCTCGATGACTCCCCCGCCAGCACGCACCGCGAACACCGGCAGCGTAGTGCCCACGCCGGCGCTGACCGCCTGGGACTTGCGAGCCATCAGCTCGCGCGAGCGCGGGCCGGGAATCGTGGTGGCGAGGTGACGGGACTGCTCGAGGGGGCGCTGTTCGGGGGCCATGTCTCCCAGCCTGACCCGCAGGAATACTTGCTGTCCAAGCCTTCTTGAACACTAGACTCATGCTCCATGGACATGGATCTGCGGTTGCTGGATTACTTCGTCGCCACCGCGGACGCAGGCACCGCGACCCGGGCCGCGCAGTCGCTCCATGTGACGCAACCGGTCCTGTCGCGCCAGTTGCGCCAACTGGAGAGCCGGCTCGGTCTGCAGCTGTTCGAGCGCGAGGGGCGCGGTCTGCGACTGACCCGCGCCGCGGAGGACTTCCTGCCAGAGGCACGAAGCCTTCTGGCCCACGCACTACAGGTCAGGCGCGCCGCCGAGACCATCGCCGGCGGTCGGCTCTCCGAGCTCCACCTCGCGGTTCCCACGACCACTCTCACCGACGTGCTCGCCCCCTTCCTCGCAACACTCGGGGATGACGACCCCCTGCCGCTCGTCCGAGAGCTGGAGCCGCGCGGGGCTCTCGCTGCCATCCGCGCCGGAGCGGACCTGGCGGTGGTGACCCGGACGCCCCCGACTTCCCTGGCGTCTCGACTTCTCGCAGTCCTGCCGCTCTGGGCCTACGTGCGTGCCGACGACCCATGGGCTGGACGCTCAAAGGTGTCGGTCGCCGATCTCGCCCTCCGCCAACTCGTGCTTCTCACGCCGGAAATGCGGCCCAGGGCGCTCCTGGACGGGGCCTTCGACGCCGCCGGCCTCAGCTATGACTCGACCGTCGAGGTCACCAACGCCCAAGTGGCGCAAGCCGTAGCGGCTGCGGGACGCGGAGTCGCGGTGGTGTCCGACGACCCTCGCTTCGGCCTCGTCCCCCTGCACATCGACGGCCCCGCCGGACCTGTCCAGATCCGTCTCTACGCTGCATGGGACCCCCGGCACCACGCGGCTTCGGCCTTGGCGACACTGGCCGACCGCCTCGCAGCGTTCTGCGTCGACAGGTACGGCGAGCAGGTCCGATCACCGCAGTGACGCCAGCGACCGCGGTGTCCTGCACCAAGCCCAGGACTTTCACAATGACCCAGAGGTCGGGGCCCAGATGCCGCCCGAACAGCGTCCGCACCAGGCTCAGGTCGGCCACGGATGTCCCGGCGCGTCCAGATTCGTATACGCCGCCTCGACAGGCCCGCAGCCTTGATCCCCGCGCCGACTGCGTACGGATGCGGACAAGCAGCGGACCGGAAACGTCAGAGGCGGCTCCCGGATCTCTCCGGAAACCGCCTCTGACCTGCTATTTCACTTTGTAGCGGGGGCAGGATTTGAACCTGCGACCTCTGGGTTATGAGCGAAACCACCTGCACCTTTGGGGCCTCAGTTGACCCGCTCAGAGTGAGCAAATGTGAGGTATCATCGCAGGTCAGAGCGTGTTTTGGGATTCCGCAGACGTTCGCTGACCATCGCCACCTTTCGGCAAGGTTTGCTGATCTGTTGCTGACTTGGGAGGCGAGAGTGCCATGGCCTGGGTGGCCGAGAGAACGATCGGCGACGGGACCACACGGTTCCTTGCGCAATACCGCGACCCCGAGGGACGGATCCGCTCAGCCGGCACCCACTCATCCCGACGCGCGGCCGAGCGGGCCGGCAACCGCGAGGAACAGCGAGTCCTGACTGGGTCCTGGCACGACCGGACACTTGGGGCGGTCAGCTTCCAGCAGTATGTCGAGCGCGACTGGCTACCCAGCAAACACATCGAGGCCACCACCCGGGCGGCGTACATCTCGAACCTCGACAAGCACTTCTTTCCGTTCTTCGGGACCAAGGCGATGTACCAGGTCACACCGTCGCTCGTGCAGGACTGGGTGACCAAGGCAGCCGCCGACGGGCTCTCAGGGAGATCGATCAGCAAGTACCACACGATGTTGCACTCAATTTTCAAGCGAGCAGTCCGCGACAAGTTGATCGTGACCAATCCGTGCGAGCACACCGAGCTCCCGAAGGTCATCACCAAGAAGACCCGCACCCTGACCCCTGACGAGTTCGAGTCGCTGATCAAGGCCGTTCCCGACGAGCACCGGCTGATGGTCGAGACCGCGATCGAGACCGGCATGCGCTGGGGCGAGCTCATCGCCCTCAAGCCCCGCCACGTCGACTTCCTCCGCCGCACCGTGACCGTTCAGGACACGATCGTTGAGGTCTCCAAGAAGCACTCCCCCACGGGCGAGCGGTACGTCTCCAAGCCCTACCCCAAGGACAACGAGCCCCGGACGTTTGCGGTGCGTCAGGACTGGCTTGACGCGGTCGCCGAGCACATCGAGCTCCGCAACATCGGCCGTGACGACTTGCTCTTCACCACCCGGGCCGGAACGCCAATCTCCCGCAACACCTTCCGGACTCGCGTGTGGCTCCCTGCCGTCAAAGCCAGCGGTGTCGGGTTCGCAGTCCGTATCCACGATCTGCGACACGCCCACGCCTCCTGGCTCCTCGCCGGCGGCTCCGACCTCAAGTCCGTGATGGACCGACTCGGACACGCCCAGATCCAGACGACGCAGAAGTACCTCCACGCACTAAAGGAAGCCGACCAACACAACCTCGACGCTCTTGACCGGATGCAGCGACGCAGATAGCCAAGGTGCCCGCTGCGCCGGTTCGACTCGACGCAACTGAACTCGGGCGAGCGCCCCTGTGCGGCATCGCGACGCCGGTGGCGGGCCATCCCGCCGGCGAAGGCCCCCGAACGGCGTGCGGGTCGAGTCCGAGCGTCGGTCGCCACGTGGGCCCGTACGGATCAAACCTGCCGAATTCGCGCGCTCCGGGACGGATGTTCGTAAAGTCTCAACGTGGCCGACGGACTTTTCTACTACGTACGCGATGCCGGATCACGCGCGGCGCACCACTGGGATTACGACGGCGACCGCAGCGACCACTCGCTCTGCGGGACGCCCTACGTAGAGCCGATCGCCTACGAAGGCGACGAGCGGCCACGATCCGTTTGCCGCGCGTGCCAGCGGCTTACCGTGCCGCATGAGGCGCGTTGGTGGAAGGAACGGGCCGATGGCCTGCTCGAGGAGGTCGCGTCGCTCGCAGACTCGGCTATCGCCCTGCGCGCGGAACTGCAACGCGTACGTACCCACGCAGACAACCAGCGCCGACAGCTCGCCGAACTCCAGAAGTCGGCCGGTCGCGTCAAGAACGGCAGCCAGCCGCGCCCGAAGCCCGCGGCGAAGAAGCCCAAACCCAAGGCTGCGAAGGCCGCCCAGCCGAAGTACCGCCAGCAGAGAATCCACATCGTGTCCGGCGGTGCCCCCGGTCTCGGCAAGCGTCGCTGATCTCTGGCTCCGATCGAGCGCCAGCTGTCGGAAGCTGATGCGATGATCTGATGCGTGGACTGGGATTCGAGCGACGAGTGGGCGCAGGTGATGGGCGATCAGGGTCCCTGGATCCGACACGTCGCTCAGGCTTGGCAGGCGGCCGCCACCGACGCGCCGGACACGCCCATCCCGAGCCGGCCAGCACCCGAAGCACAGCACGACGCCCACATCGCGTACTGGACACCAGTACTCCACCTCTTGATCTTCGGACTGGGCTGGACACGCCCAGATCTCGGACTCGCAGCGTGGCGCGCGAGGCGGTGGCCTCTCGATGATCCGATTCTGCGCGTCGTACACCGGTGGTGGGGAGAGGATGGCGTCTTAGACATCTTGGCCTGGTTCGCGATGAACGAAGGCATCACGTTCAACCTCGAGCATCACGTCGACGCACACTCGATGGCACAACCACCTCGCGAAGCGCCGTTCCGCGACACCCCAGAATTCGAGGAACGTCGACGCTCGCCGGAATGGCAAGCAGCATTCGGCGGGGGCACAGATTCATTGCATCTGACCCATCACCTCGGTTCACCGTTGGTCTTGGCGGGCCCACACAACCCGACGTTCTTTGATCAACGCTGGGTGTCGGCGGACGATCCGAATGAGGTTCCCCGATTCACCGTCATCAACGACCGCTACGAGGGCTGGTATGTCGACTTCTGGCACTACCAGGTCGAACTCGGCCCAAATGGCCGATCAGTGCGCACCGAGGTGTTCGTGCGACCCATCGGCTGGCTCGGTGAGTTCCGTCAGCACAAGACCACTCGGCTCTGGTTCCGCGGCCGCGCGGCTATACATATGTGGGGCCAACCAACTCAATAAGCACAGCAAGCCTCCCGGATCAGCAATGACACGTGCCGTGGAGGCGGTGGATTGTCGAAAGTCCTGCTGTCGTCGGAGGACGGACCTAACGTGGCTCCCGTGTCAGCGAACCAACACGACCTTCTCTCGACCCACGGATATCACCCCGTGAGCTCCGACATCGCCGAGTTCCTCACCCGCGTGCATTTCGAGCAGCTTCTCGTGTTCGGGGCAGGGGTACCGGATGTCGTCGACTCGGTAGCGGAGTGCCGCAGCCAGGCCGCGCCGCCAGCAGACCTTCCCACCGGCATCTACTGGTTCGGTGACCTGGATCCGAATCTCATCCTCCTCGTCCTCACCGGCGCACCGCCTGGACCATCGACAGCGCTGCCCGCAGCCGACGTACCCCTCGGGTCGGTGTTGGACCACGCACTGACTTGGGCAGAATCGTCCTGGGACACCGCCATGGTTGTGCCACGAGCCGCGTTCCCGGTCGGCTCGGACGTCGTGGTCGCGGGCACCGGACACGATGGCATCGTGCGGGATGGCCGTCAGTACATCGCGGGTCGGTGGATCTACAGGGTCTTCGCGGCAGGCGCGACCGTTCGTCGCGACGAGCAGGCGCTCACCGCTCCTCTGGTCAAGGACCTGGCATCTGCCTGGGTCCAGACGCAGCCGGTCTCACCGCAGAGATTCGCGGCGACTCTTACACGAGCCAAACTCGGTGGCCGGTTCACCGACACCATGTTCTCCTTCCGAGCGACTCGCACCATCTTTCGTCCCTATCAGTTCAAGCCAGTGCAGAAGCTCCTGGACACTGGCACGTTGCGGCTGCTGATCGCCGACGAGGTCGGGCTGGGCAAGACGATCGAGGCAGGACTGGTTTGGACGGAACTGGAGGCTCGACGACAGGCCAATCGGGTCTTGGTGGTCTGCCCCTCGGCTCTTCTCACGAAGTGGCGGCGCGAGATGGAAGAGCGTTTCGCGTTCGACCTCGTCGAACTCGACAACGACGGACTAGCTGACCTTCTCGATCGGCTCGAATCGGGCAGACTGCCGCTACGCAGCGCACATGTTTGCAGCATCGAACGTCTGCGGACATGGGAAGGCGCCGACCGCGCGACGGCGCTCGACCTCGAGTTCGACCTCGTGATCGTCGACGAAGCACACGCCTTCCGTAATGCCGACACACGGACCTACGAGTTGGGCGAAAACCTCTCCGCATGGGCAGAGGCACTGGTCATGTTGTCGGCGACGCCGGTCAACCTCCGCAATCGCGACCTCTACAACCTCCTCAGCCTGCTCGTCCCCGGGGAGTTCGTCGACCTCGACTCGTTGGAGGAACGTTTGGCACCCAATCGGATCTTCCATCGGATCACCCGGTCGCTCACCGATCCAGGCGTGACCAACTCGGAGCGGCGAGCGTGGCTCGACGAGCTTGCCGACGACCCCTTCGGAGAGATCCAGAGTCGCCGGCCGGATTTCAAGTTGCTGGCATCGACCCTTGAACGCGAGGTGTTGTCCCCGGCCGACGCAGTCCAAGTGAAGCGATTCTGTGCAGAACTGCACGGCCTCTCGGCCGAGATCACCCGGACTCGCAAAGTCGACGTCCAAGAGTTCAAAGCTGTTCGCGAACCGCATCTCGTGGACGCGACCTTCAACGCGCAGGAGGCAGCCTTTTACGAGGCGTTCCGGGCGTGGTGCGTCCGGCGGGCTGACGCCGTCGGGATGCCCTTGCATTTCGCGATGCAGATGCCTCTGCGCTTGGCAGGGAGCTGCCTACCCGAGGCTGCCAGAACTGTCATCGACTGGCAGCCCGGACGTCGAGCCCAGAGCGACTCCGATGACGGCGTCGAACCCGCGTCGCTCTCGACCGACGTACCACCGGATGAGCACCTGTCGACCTTGGCCAGATCTCTGTCGGGTGACTCCAAGTTCGACGCCTTCAGGACCGCGATCGACGACCTGATCGGACAAGGCAAGCGGATCATCGTCTTCACGCACTCACGGCGCACTTTGCGCTACCTGCATTCCCGACTTGACGACGACGCGCGGATCGTCGTCCTCCACGGCGACGTCGACCGGCGCGGTCGAGACAAGGTGATGTCGGACTTCCGGGCACACGCTCACGACGTCCTGATCGCCACCAAGGTCGCCAGCGAGGGCCTCGACTTCGAATTCTGCTCCGCAGTCGTGAATTACGACTTGCCATGGAACCCGATGGAGGTCGAGCAGAGGATCGGTCGTATCGACCGCATCGGCCAGCGTGAGGAGAAGCTCGCCGTCCTCCACTTCCACACTCCCGGCACCATCGAGACCGACATCATCGAACGAGTGATGGCACGTATTGGCGTTTTCGAACACGCCATCGGCGAGCTCGAGCCGATCCTCGACTCTCATTGGAAGGCGATGCAGGACGTCCTGTTCGACTTCTCGCTCTCCGCGGAGCAGCGCGCAGAACAGGAGCGCCTGGCGCTTTTGGCTCTGGAGGAGCAAGCCCGCGCTCTGGCCGACGTGGCGGCTGCTGCGCCCAGCCTGGTCAGCAGCGACGGGGCAGACATCGAAGGTCTGGCACAGGACCTCGAGGCGAGCGGCCGGTATCTGGGCCAGGACGAGCTCGCCCTCCTCGTCCAGGACTGGGCGGATACTTTCGGCGGCCGATTCGAGCGCGATGGCCTCGTGGTCCGACTGCTCGGCACAGATGAGATGACCGAGCACGTCAGGTCCCTCGTTCGTACCGGCGAACGACTTAACGTCGAGGTCGGAGAGCTCGTCGCTGCCCTCCAAGGTGGGCTGCCGATCACGCTGTCGATCGATCAGGAACTGTCACGGGTGTCCGGCATTCCTCTGCTGACTGCCAACCACCCGATCATCCGAGCAGCGGCTGGAACCCCCGGCCACCGCCACGGCAGATACACCTCGCTCTCGATGAGCTCATCTGATGCCGGCGTCCCGCCTGGGCGATATCTGTCGCTCCTCACTCTGGTGACGTGGGACGGGCTGCGCCCGCTCCACGAAGTGTGGACCTCGACGATCGACCTGGGCACCTTGGCAGACGCGGGGACCGACCCAGGGTTGGCCGTCATGCGAGGGCTCGCTCGAGGCGATCTCTGCTCGGGAGCGCTGCGCCCGTGGCCCGGGGCGAGCGAAGCCGTCGAGATGGCGACCTTTCACCTCGAGGGCAACATCGCCGTCCGCCGGGTCGAGCTCGAGGCCGAGAACTCAGCGTTCATCGAGACGAGGCGCCGCTCGTTCGTCCAGGTCAACCAGCGGCGGCTCCACACGCTGACAGAGACGCTCAGGGTCCACGGCGAAAGAGGGAACAAGAAGGCCATTCCACTCACCGAGGCTCGAATTCGCAAACAGCGCGACAGACATGCTGCCCAGCTCGCGCGGCTCGACGCCACTGCGACACCGCAGCTCACCAGTCAGGACCTCGCTGTCTGCGTGATCGACGTGCACCATGACTGACCAGACTGATCTGCCGACCGAGCGCGCTCGCAACGACGCGTACCTGAGGAGACTGATCGCCTCCCCTCCTGAGAGGCCCGCGGTGAGCGTGGCTCGCAGCAGACTCTGGGTCGAGCCCACCGGGATCACCGGTCCCTCGCTGAACGGCATCCACCCTCTGGTGGCCGACTCGGCTTCGATGCGGGCGACGAGTTCTTGGGAAAGGACTGCTACATCGGCTCCAGACGAGTCGATGACGGCGACTTCCAAGTGGTGTCCTGGGATGCACCGGTCTCGCAACGACTCTTCTACGGGCAGCGGCGGGCGCGGTGCACCGTCGATGGCGAGCTGGCTGTCCGTCGCACCTTCGAGCACGATGACGAGGACATCGCGTCAATCCACGACGAGTGGCTCATGCCGATCGAACCGTCGCCGTTCTCCTCGACACTGGCAGTCCCCACCCCGAACGAAGTCGGATCGCACCGCCGTCGACGCGGAAAGCGACGAGAGGGCCCCGGCGCTCCGCAGTCGTCAGAGGCCAGTTCGAGGTCTGACAGCGAGCTGACCGGCTTGGAGGACATGCGGGCGCCGAGCGCGGTCCTGAGCAAACTGTCTTCCCCACGGACCGCCACGCTCCGCTCGGTGTTGGCGACGCTGCAGCCGGACCAGTTTGATGTGGTGTCTGAACCCTCCGACGGCGACGTCATCGTCCAAGGGCACCCTGGGACCGGGAAGACGGTGGTCGCGGCATATCGCTCTGCTTTCCTCGTCAGCCCGGAACGGGGCCGTGCAAAGGCGAACTCAGTCCTGCTGGTCGGCCCGACGCCGCAGTATGTGGAGCACGTCCGCGACCTGCTTCGACCGCTGGATCGCGACGGGAGGGTCACCATCACCCACATCGCCCACGTGCTGGACCAGGCCGTGTCGATCAAGGGCCAGTGGCTAGGCGGAATCGGCGGGGAGCACGACGAGGTCGATGCACGTGCGCAGGTCTTCGGAGTCCTTGCCGAGGAGCGCCTCCGGAGCCGCACCGTCTCATCGAATCCGAGGGTCGCACGACGAGAACACATCCGCATGCTCTACGAGCTCGTGCGCAATAACGGAGATGCTCACGGGCCGCTTTCGGAGCATCCAGCCGACGTGGCCTGGATGAACCGCCTTCCATCGTTCGACCAAGCCGTACGGCTACGCCGGTATCTGCCGCTACTGGCACAACTCGCACGCACCTTCGACGATGTTCGCACCGGGGACCAGTTCGATCACGTCGTCGTCGACGAAGCCCAGGATCTCTCCCCGATCGAGTGGAACGTCCTCGAGCAGCACTTGCGTCAGGGCGGACACTGGACGCTGGTGGGCGATATGAACCAGCGACGGTCAGCAGCGACGTACCCCAGCTGGATGGAGGTGGCCCGACACCTCGGGCTGCGTCACAATGGCACTGCGGTGGAGCCCACTGCATTGCGCCGCGGCTACCGGTCGACTACGCCAATTCTGAGGTTCGCTGACAGGCTTCTTCTGGCGAGTGAACGCGGTGCTTCGTCGATCCAGTCGGACGGTCCTGAGCCTGCCGTGCGACACATCGCGTCTCGAGACGCCTTGATTCCCGAGGCCCTGGCCAGCGCCTCCCGGCTACTCACTGAACATCCGGGTGGCACGGTCGCGATCATCACTATGGACCCAGGAATGGTCATCGACAGGCTCGGACGTCAGGGTTGGCGACGGGGCCAGACGGCGACGACGTGGACGACGGCCGAGCTCTCGTTGAGCGTCTTGGCGCCCGAGAACGCACGGGGACTCGAGTTCGATGGGGTCGTCGTGATCGAGCCCGGTGTCTTCCCGGAAAATCAAGGGAGGGCAGGGCAGCTGTACACCAGCCTTACCCGAGCAAACCGGGAGCTGGAGGTCGTGTGGCACCGGAGTCTCCCCCCGCCGCTAAGAACGGCAGGTAGAGGTTGAAGCCGGGCGAAGCAATACTGCCGTTCCATGCTCATGCGTCGGGGGTCGTTCGTACGATCCGTGCATGACGTCAGGTGCGGCTACCAACTTCCTGAGCGAGTGGGCGCAGCTCCGGGCACAGGAAGAGCCTGCGTCCGTCGACCAGGTCGATCGGCTGATGTCACGTTCCAGCACTCCGCGAGAACGACTACTCGTGGCAGCCATCGAGATCGAGACCGGGTGCAGCTCCGACGACGACGTCCTCTTCGGGCGTGGAGTGGCGCGATTCCGATCCGGACTCCACGAGGAACAGTTGGAAGTCCTCGGATGCTTTACCGACCTCGCGATGTTCGGGCCAGCAGAACGACGACGCACCCTCTTCTGGGATGTCTGGTCGGGTGAGTTGGGACCGGCCGATCCTGTGATGCGACTTCTCGCAAGCCGATCGACTTCGGATGCAGAGACTTTGGTCGCCCATCCGACGACATCGCGCCTGGGAGAGCTCGGTCGCGGATTCCAGCAGGAGCTGCAGCGGGAGCTCGCTTGGCTTGCAGTCGATTCCTACATCGCTCATCGCGACATCGCCTGGCTCGATCTCGTGAGGTCCCCATTTCTCGAGCTCCGCCCGGAAGCTGCCGGCTTCTGGGAGTACGAGCTCATCCGCGCAGTCACTGAGCTCGCCCTGGGGCAGACCGCGGATGCAACGGGCCGTGTGCGTCGCCTCTGTGTCGCGCAGGGGAGCAGCGGGTGGCGCTTGAAGGCAATCCGTCGCGCCGTCGCTACCTACAGTGCACTGGCTGCACCGGACGTCGATCTCTGGGCCACGGCATGCGAGGCTCCTGCGCTGGCGACGGCCGACGCCGCCTCACCACAGGAGGAGCTCGGCGCCTTCATGCTCATGGCGGCTAGGGGTTCGTGGAGCGAGACAGCGTTGGCTGATGCACTGGGCCAGTTGGAGCACCGCCCGACGGACTTGTTCCTCTTCTTGCTCCAGTTCGCGGATCAGCCCTTCGGTCCGCAGTTGGCGCGCATGCTGAGCACACACGTCGGCGACCCTGCGAGGGTGAGCAGCCTCCCTTGGCCGGGACGCGAGAACGCTTTCGCCCGCGCTTGCCGTTCGCTGCCGCCCGATGCGGGCCTCCCCCTCCTGGCTGCCGCCGCCGAATCACTCGGGACTCCGCAGCTCCGGGCATCACTCATCGACGCGCTCGAACGAAGCAGCGCCCACGCTCTCGACCGATTCGAACACCAACGCCTGCAGGCGATGTTGACGGCCCACCTTTCTGCCCTCTCATCGCCCGCCAAGGAAATGGCCCTGCGCGGAGCGGTCTACCGCGCGATCGTCGACGGTTCCAACGTGGTGCTGGCGGGTGTTCACAGCCATGACCGTCCCGGTAGGTTCGCCTACTACGAGCAGCTGGTGAGTGACTTGACTGATGCCGGGTTCCGGGAGATCGTCACCTACTTCGATGCGAAGCTCAGACACGGCTTCCCTGCCTCGGAGTGGTCGAAGATCGAGGCCCTTGAGGCGGACCGCAAGGCGATGGTCGTCAGGGGCATCGCCGACGTCCACGTGATCCGACACTTCTTAGAGGCTCCGCGTGCATCCTGGATCGTCACGAACGACGACTACAAGGACCACCTCGCAGACTTTCCCGGATTCGACCAGTACTGGTTCTCGCACCGTTTGCACTTCCACGTCGACCAGTCCGACAGAATCGCCTGGGACCGACCGCTGGACTCACCGCGCCTACCACGCGGCGCACCATTCAAGCCTTACTCCCCGAACAGGAGCATCGGATGAAGGACACTCAGCAAGCTCCGCACACGGCGCAGTGGTTGGCTTCAGCTGACGCCGCAGCCCTGGAAGCAGAGGGCGATCGAGCATCTGCGGGGCTGCGAGCATTGTCTAGAGACGGTATCGAGTCCGGCTTGGCGAGTGTCGTCAATGTCCTTCGTCGCACGCTCGAGAACGGCTCAGAGCTCGATCCGCTCCCGCCGTCCAAAGCCAGGCCGCTCGTGATGGCGTCACTGGTCTTCATCCGCGACAACCGGGAAGCCATTCTCGATCTGGACAACAGTGGCGTTCTCGTCTCGACCCTACGACGCCTACATCACCGCAAGGAACAGTTCGGTAATCCGACGATCATCAGAAATCTCGACGACCTGATGGCTCTCCTGGGTCCGGAGGAACCAACGGCACTCGCCGCCGCGCCAAGTTCCGGAAACGTGCCGGCGCTCACCCCGTCCGGTGAGTCTTCGCCACAGCAGAGCCCGCTCGACGAGTGGCTTATCCAGCGGGAGGGATTCGCCACTGATGACCGCATTGGGGGTGACATCCGCTTCTTGAACGCCTACCTGGGACGCGCCATTCCGACGTCTTTTGCCGAGGCCCTGTACCACGACGACAGCTTCTGGTCGGAGGCTCCTGTTCTGGCCTGGCTCGACCTTCGAGCCGAGCCGTTCGACGCTGACACAACGGGGGTGGCGGCGGCCGCGCTGCTCAACGCGAAGCTGAGGCTGGTGAGGCCGCGCTTCTTTTTGAGGAATCCCTCCAGTCTGGTGATCCAGCCCATCGCCAACTCGGCCGAACTGGAACAACTTCGCACCGAGATCCGCAATGATCTGGTGGTCCGGACCCTGACCACTGTCCTCGATGCGCGATCGGTCCTCGAATCAGAACGCCGTCGAGGCCCCAAGGCAACGGTGCGGAAGAACGAGGTGCTCAAGGTCTCCGACACGCTCAAGGCCCTCTTCTCCCGTCTCGGTTTCGACGAACGGCCGGAAGTCGGGACCTCGCTTGCCTTCGACCCGGTCGAGCACCACGGTCCGAGTGATACCGAGAGCCAAGAATCTGTCGTCGTCACGCGGCCCGGGCTCTGGGACCTCTCGACCAACCGATACATCATCAGCCCAGTCGTGCGACGTCCACGCGATCAACGAGTCGAAGACGAATCAGGAGAATCCAAATGAGCCACGGCGAACTGGGCGTGGGCATTGACCTCGGCACCTCGAACTCGTCGATCTGCAGGCTCGATGTCGGCAGAGGAACCTACGATTTCGACTTCGCCAAGGATGAAGGCGGGCGCACTGATCTGCCGAGTCTCGTGTCGGTGTACGGCGGCGAGATGTACTTCGGCGATGCTGCTGTCCGTCGTGAACGGAGCGCCGACGCGAGCTCGCTTCGCAATTTCAAGCTCCTACTGAGAGACAACACGCCGGTCCAGCTCGGCGATCGAGAGTACGAGCCGGTCGAGCTCATGCACCGATTCCTTCGCTACCTGAAGGGCGTCTACGAAGCCCAGTGGGGGCCCCTCTCGAAGGCTGTCATCACGGTTCCTGCGTACGAGGAGTTCGACCTCGACTACCAGGAACGCCTACGCCAAGCGGCCGCGGGCGCGGACGGGAAGCCGTTGTTCACGGATGTGAAGACATTGAAGGAACCGGACGCCGTGCTCGTTAGTTTGATCGACGTCGATCAGCTCGAGGGACAGACGATCCTGGTGTTCGACATGGGCGGCGGCACCCTGGACGTCAGTGTCCGCAAGGTCACCCCCAACCCTGGCGAGCCCAAGCGACCTATCCTCAAACAACTCGCCATCACGGGGTCCAGCGCAGCCGGCGTGGCACTCACTTTCGACTACGGAGTCAAGCTCGTCGAGCAGTGGGCCACGAAGTCGAAGATCACGTTGGACATCGGCCAAATCGAACAGGTCATCAAGTCGAACTTTGCTGCATTCGACGCATCCAAGATCGCACTCAGCGGACTCTCTCAGCGCGAAGGCCTCGACTCGACAATCGTCGATCCGTTCACCTTGGAAGGCGGCGAGTTCGGCCGAGCCATCCAGCTCTCTCCCCGACCTGTCGATCTCACTGAACTCTCCAGTCAGGTCTGCGATGACGCGGTCGCAACGGTCGAAAAGGCGCTGAGCGAGGCAGGCCTTCTCGTCACCGACATCGACACCTACATCATGGTCGGCGGCGCCAGCCAACTGCCACTGATGCGCCACCGACTCGTGGAGTTCTTCGGCAAACAGCCGCTGAGCAACGTGTCCGATCTCGGACGGATCGATCCGCGCAACGCGATCAGCAAGGGAGCCGCGGTCTTCGACCTCGAGCGACCGTCCGTCACCGGCGACAGTTCCGCGGTGAACGCTCCGAGCGTTCCGAACACGTCGCCCATCCTGGAACAGATCCTTCCCTACGATCTTTCTCTTCTCGTGGATGCCGGCGCGAAGCTGCAGGTTCTCGTAAGTAAGGGCACGAACTTGCCGGCGCCTGACAAGAGCGTCACCTTCTACATGCCCAAAGCCGACGACAACATCGACATCGCGCTCTACCGCGGCTCGGGCATGCCCTCCCAGGCGCACGAGGTCACGCGTCGACGGGTCTGGTTCGACAGGAAGCTGGCGGTGAACGCCGAGGTCCATGTCACCTTCGAGGTCGCCGATGACGGAGCCGTCACGGTTTTCGTGAGCGGGGACAGCGGGGAGCCGAAGTTGGCTATCCTCACTGAAAAGCCCATCTGACAAGGAGCATCATGAGTGAAGGCAACCTGCCCTCCACGACGAAGGCAGCACCGTTGCCCGACACCGGTAACCTGCCATCGACCAAGAAGACGCCCGTGACGAAAAGCGCGTCCGGCGCCAGTCGCGTCAAGGAGCCCCAGGGTAGTCGCGTCGTTCAGTACGGACCTGACTGGATGAAGCACGTGTTGGCGGGCGGCGAACTGAAAGCTGGGAACCTCCTGGTCAACTGACCATGCGGAGCGCCTCTCTTACGCGAGCCTGGCCATTGCCATTCCGGATCCGCGTGGTATGCCGTCTGGAATCGGATCGGCGACCAAGTGAGCGCGACGGCATCGGCCGATTCACGCAGGCGGCGCCGATGCGAATCGCCGCAAGGCATACCGGAACCCGAGGTTGGGGTCCGTGGCCGGAAGCGCAGACGCGCTGGAGCGCCTCGACCGGATCAGCTCCGCAGAGCATCGCGTAGGCGGCTCCGACGGTAGGCGTCCGACTCTGGGCCGCGACACAGTGCACGACGGCCTGGTGCGACATTGACGACGTCGCCCGCTCGGGAATACGACCGCCGGGACGCTTGTTGCAGCCCGCATGCCTGAGCCCACCACCGTCGTTGCAGCAATCGGACGCGCAGCCGGGGGGCCAATTCTGGCTAGCCTTCGCTCTAGGTGGGGCCGTCGGCAGGCTCGGGCCTATTGGACGGCGCCGGACTGGACGCCCTCCTCCCAAAACGTCGGTCGGTCCATCGTCCCGGTTGTGAAGGCCACGTGGGCAGTGCGCGGCTCCGAGCCCGCCCAAGGTGTCGTTGTGCAGGTTCGGGACCCGCGAAAGACGTGGCGAACATGCTCGTCCCCGAAGGGCACGGTTTCCGTGCCGACGGACCGCTTGTACACGTACGTGGACCTCCGCAACGGAACGCCGTTCAACGCGACGGCCCACTCCCCGGCGGACCTGGGCAAGCCCGTTGAGGACCTTCGTGGTCAAGCAATCCTGGGCCAGTACAGGCTACGAATCACCTGGTCGGAACCGAGTCGACCCAAGAAGCGGTACCGAGTCGAGTACCGACACAAGGTGCGTTAAGAACCAAAAAGGCGCGAACTACGGATTGCCTCGGTGTAGAGGGCATCCGGCAGTCCTCCAACTCTAGTTACGCACATCCTCGCGGTGCGCAACGACGGCTTGGGCACTCGTCAGCCGGGCTCCAACGGGATCGGCGAGTCTCTCTCCAAGCGTTCGGGTTGCCAGCGTCGCAGGGAGGGCGGCGGAAAACTTGAGACCGGCGACCGCATCTGCCCCCAGATTTGGGACCGCGTCGGGGTCGACCGCGGCCAGGTCGGCAGCAGCGGGCAAGTCGACGTAGTCGTTGCTCACCCCGGTCGTGTCGAGGCGGAGACCAGCCAGAAGCGTCGCGTTCGCTCGCAGTCCGGCCCACGTCCACACGCGGCTCCCATCAGGGCGGTCGTGCCGAACAAGACCGTGCGCACTCACCTCGGACGCACGTGTTTCTCGCAGCCGTTCAAGAGCAGCTGGTACGCGATTGGAGAGCTCAACGTCAGGCGTTGCCCCGAGCAGCACGTCGCGTCGCGCCTGACTCAACTCGTACGACATCGTCACTGCGCCCGACGGCCACTTCACGTCTCCCTTGGTCTGGACCTCCTCGACCCACACGGTGAAGCGTTGCCAGTCGACGTCGTTGATATGCCATCCACGTCCGGCCAGAACGAGTGGTTTCACGTTCCGGTCTGCCGGAGCAGGCAACGACAACGGCGAAACGAAGCCGATCTCGCGCGTCCCGGCTACAACCCGCAGCTCGGGCGTTGCCACGAACGTCGAGAGCAGGTCCATGAAGTTGCGCTTGCCGAACTCCTTCTCGGCCGCTGGGCCAATGGACAGCAGGCCTGAGTCCTCAACGAGAAAGCCGCTTGCACGTAGGTAGGCGAGAACCTCGTCACCGTCATCCATGACAGCAAGATCGCCCCACCACTCGCGCCAGGTCGATGCACCGAATGCGCCCTGCTGAAGTGCGAGAGCAATCAGCTGCTGGGCGGCCAGATGCCGCGGGTGTGGCGGAGCTACGACGTCCTCGACGAATCCGCGCTTCCACAGCAGGAGCACCGCAGCGGCATCGAGCAGCCCGTCCGAGCTCGTGGCCAGGAAGAGCGTATTTCGCAAGGATCCCGGACGGCGCCCAGTTCGTCCAAGCCGCTGCAGGAACGAGGAGACGGCGCGCGGTGCGTCGATCTGGATGACCCGATCGAGGTCGCCGATGTCGACGCCGAGTTCAAGTGTGGAGGTCGCGACAATGACGGTGTTCTGTGCTTCAGCAAACGCCTGCTCTGACCTGCGGCGCTCATCCACTGAGAGCGACGAATGGGAGACGAACGTCTGGACGTCTCGCTCGCGGAGCAGGAACGCAAGGGCTTCAGCCTGCCGACGCGATTCGAGGAAGACGAGCCGCTTCTCACCGCGATGCATTCGGGAGATCACGGTGGCGGCGTTCTCCATGCTTCCGACGTAGTCGAGCGTCACCTGGGGCTGTACCACGGGTGCTACGACGGAGTCAGTGACGACCTGAAGGCCACCCCGCCCCGCGGTGGAACCCTGCATCCATTCACCCACAGCTTGAGGATTACCTACCGTCGCGGAGAGGCCGATCCTCTGGATCTTTCGTCCGATGACTCTTTCGATCCGCTCGAGGACGGCGAGCAGGTGCCAGCCGCGGTCGGATCCAGCGAACGAGTGCAGTTCGTCAATGACGACGGCCTGGAGTCCGGCGAAGAAGCGGGTGTGGTCCACCCGTTGCGAGACGAGCATGGCTTCTAGTGACTCAGGCGTGGTCAGGAGCATGTCTGGTCGCTCCGCCAGAATGCGCTTCCGCTCTGACGGCCCTACATCGCCGTGCCACAGCGCCACGGTCCGGCCCAGCCACGCCGTGTAGGACTCGAGCCGCGGCAGCAAGTTGTTGAGCAAGGCGCGCAGCGGAGTCACGTACAGAACGGATGTGCCGGACCAATTCTGGCCAACCATCTCCGAGAGCAACGGGAATGTTGCGGCTTCGGTCTTTCCGCCAGCAGTTGGCGCCAGCAACACGCAGTCGTCGCCGGCCCTTACAGGTGCGACCGCAGCGGCCTGCAGTGGGCGAAGGCCGGGCCATCCAAGCGAGTTGACGACGTGGTACTCGATCGCTTCGTCGAGGCCGGTGCGCGCCGTCATCGACCTACAGCTCCAGATCGATGTCGTCGACGGAGCCGACCGCGCCGCCGATGCCCCGCTGGTGCGCTTCGCGTTCCACCTCAGTCAGTTCGTCGTTGGTGACCGTCAAGCGGTAGTCGCGGCGCGGGTTGAAGTCCTCGAAGAGATCGACTCGATCCAGGACGTCGGCGATCAACTTCTTCAGGAACAGTCGTGGGGCTACGCCGGTGCGTCCGCCGAGCTCACCTCCGACCGCCCTGGCTAGGGCAGCCACATAGTCGTCGTCGACGACCGACCGGAGGCGGTCAGGATCAGCTGCCCCGGTTGCGTAGATGTCGCGCACGCGGGCTCCCAGCTCCACAAGTGAGTCGCCCGTGAATCCAGTGAGGCGGATCTGCGCCGCCCGCGGGTTGTCGAACCGCGCGTCAGTCTGGAAGTCGGTTTGGAGCCGCTGCGCGAGCGGAGGCAGACGCTGAACTCCCTGTTGTCCGTCGAAGAAGGCGGGCGTACCTGTCATTACGACGTACAGCCCGGGGAAACGACCTGCATCGATCTCGTCGAGAAGCTGCCGTAGGGCGTTCAGCGACTTCTCCCGTACGTCGGAACGCATCCGTTGCAGCGTCTCGACCTCGTCAAGAACAAGGACGAGTCCTGCATAGTCGGAGTCCCGGAGAACGGTCAGCAGTCCTTGAAGGAAGCCAAGGGCCCCGAAGTGGTCCAGGTCGCCGCGCACTCCGGCCGCGCGCTTGACGGCGGCAGAGACATGCGGTTGACCACCCAGCCATGCCAAGAGACCGTCAGCCTGTGCCGCGTCTCCCTGCTGTTGCGCGAGGCGGTAGCTACGCAGAACTGCAGCGAAGGCCGGCGCCTCCTTCGAGACCTCGGCAAGGCGCTTGTCGAGCAGGTCGAGCCCTCCCCCAGTGTCATCGCCAGCGTCCTGATCCAGGAAGTAGAACCAGCCGTCGATGACGTCCCGCAGCGCCCCCGACGTTGTAGTCGGGGTCGCGAGGTTCTCGACAACCCGTCGATAGACAGTTTCAAGCTTGTGCAGCGGGGTCTCGGTCTCGCTGATCTGGATCTCGGCGGTCGCGAAGTTGGCCTTCTTCGCACGCTCTGTCAGCCAACGTGCGAAGAACGTTTTTCCGGAGCCGTACTCACCACGAACAGCCTTGAAGCCAGCGCCTCCGTCGGCGGTTGTTTGAAGATCGCTGTCGATCGCCACCTCAAAGCGGGACAACCCGACCGCGAGGACGTCGAGCCCCTGCTGTGGCACCGTGCCCCGACGCAATGCGTCGATCACGTCCCGGCGCCGGCGAGGACTGATCAGCATTTCTGTCATCGGTCAGCGTCCCCGCAACCCGAACTGGTCGCGCAGCAGCGCTTCGTCGATCTTGTAGGTAACGCCGTCGTTGTCGAGAGACAGGACGTCATATCCGTCGATGTTGAGAAGTCGCTTCACCGCTGCGAGCACTTGGCCGATGTTCGCGCCAGGGACGGCGACCGCTGCAGCGACCGTGTCGCGGTGCGCACGGAACCCGCGGTCCACAATCTCGCGGACGAAGACTTCGACTTGGTCGTCTGGAAGGGCGCGCCGGCCGGCCATTGCGCGCTGACTCGCGTACGGCGCACTCTCGAGAAGTGCCGCAACAAGGTCGGTGGTCGGCGAAGGTGCCTGTTGCCGGCTCGCCTCCTCAACGCTGAAGAGCCCCTCGCTGGCGTCGGCCGACCGGGCCTTCTTACGCGCCTTGTGCTTGGGTATCGGGGCGACCGAAGCCGTCAGCACGGGATCGTTCCACCACGCGGGCGTTTGCGGGGGTGCTTGCACCCAGCCATCGGCCGAAGCAGCAAGAGCGGTGGCAGGCTGAAATACGAGCACAGGGACCGTGATCTCCGCGAGGCTCGCTCCACCGTGATAACCCGCGCGCCGAGGGCCGAAGTGAGCATCTTCGCGCCACAACAGCACTGCCGATCCGCCTTCTGCCACGACGCGAGGACCAGAGACAGTCACTTCGCCTTCAGCGACAGGAGCACCCGGGGCGCGCCACCGCGCATCGGCTCCTGCAGCCGCGAGAGCCTCAGTCGAGCGCTCCACGACGTGGCCGTGGTCCGATGTGATCACTACGGTGCGGCGTGCGTTCACTGCGGCGTCGAGCAGGGCGCGGAGAGGCGCGAGCTGATCGAACCCCCACTCCCAATCGGCAACGTCATTCTTGTGTACCGCGTCGTCGATGGCGTTGATGACGACACCGACCACCGGAACCGACTTCGCGTCCGCAGCGATCGCGCTAACAACCTCCGCGGGCAGCGCCGCTCCTGCCGGGGCGCGCAGCCCGTCTTTGTGGAACGTCTTTGCACCAGGGAACGCCTTGGCAAGACCCCTGCGCTCGTCCTCGCCCGCGCCCTTCGTGACCTGTCCACAAAAGAGCGAGGCGCGCGAGATGTTGGTCAACGACGGCAGTGCTGCCACAGCGCCGAATCGATGTTTGGACGCCTCTGGAACGAATTCGACCAGACCAATTCGAGTGATGTCCGCCGCTAGCGAGGTCGCGATGGCTGAACTGAACCCATCAAGGACGACGAGCAGGACACCGTTGTTGCGCCAAGGCGCGACGACGTCACCGAGAATACGCTCGACCCCGATGGGTGACTCGCCGAGAGCCGCCACCGGGCCGTTGGTGAGCACCTGGTCGAGTCGCCCAGCCGCTTTAGCATCGCGTCGCGCCCTGCGAGCCCGGACCTTTTCAGCCAGTGATGAATAGGCGTCGCTCACCACCGAGTCGCCGGAGCCACTCCAGATTGCGCCCAACGCTGCGTCCACCCACGCACCGTCGCGCACCTGCAGTTCCAAGTCGTCCGCAAGAAGTGTGGTCGCGGGCTCGTCTGTGTGGAGCCACCTGTGGAGGCGAACCGCCATCTCAGGAGCCGTGGAGACTGCACGGTCGCGGTGACGGTGGATCTCCACGAGCGCGGCCTCGACGTCGCCGCCATTCTCCAACGCATTGGCGAGCGCACGAACACAAGCGCGGTACCCCTGCGGGAGGACCGCCGACCGTTCAGCGCCCGCGGGCCAACTGACGTCAGCGAGCAACGCCTCGGCCTGCTTGATGGCAACCGGAACGTCGCCACCGTCCGAGCCTGCACGCAACACGATCGCCTTCGCGATACGGGATGCCGCTTTCGCCGCGTCTACGCGGACCGGGCTTTCACCGATGTACCGCTCAATCCTGACGCGAGCAGCCACCTGCTCCTCGTCAGGCGACGACCCGTCATCGGGCCACAGCACGTCGAGCACGAGCGCCACCGCGAGAGGAGCCATCAACTCCGCCTTCTGCGCAATCTTGAGTGCGAGCGCCCCAGCCGCACCGATTGCGGTGTCAACCCAGTCGATCAGGTGACGTCGCAGGGCTGGGTCCGTCGCAGCCCAGCGGCTGCGCGCATCGACCTGGCCCAAGGCGGACATGAGGACGGTCGAGTCGATATCAGCGGAGAGGTCCGGTTGTCCCAGCATCGCGTTGAGCAGGGCCCCGATGGCGAAGCCGTCACTGATGGTGACCTCGGCGGAATTCGGCCACCCGCCCACCGGCTGGTGGTCAAGCAGCGCAGTGGCCGCCCAGTCGAGGCGACGCAACTCGCGGCTGACTTCCCGCGCATCAAACAGGCGTGGGATGGCCTGCCACTCGTCGGGCAGCTGGATGTCGTTCTTGAATACGCGCGACAGCACTGCCTCACCGAGATCAGACCGTGAGCGGTCGGTAAGGATGAGCGCGTACTCATCTGCTCCCATCCCCGTGAGGAAGTCGATGATCGCTAGCTGCGAGACACCGGCGACGACTCGGACGGCACGATTCCCGACCTTGAGGTCGCCGCCGGACCACTCGGGCTTCGCTCGCAGCACCAACGCCCGCTCGGGCCGTTTGGATGCGACCAGATCAGCGGCCTTCTGCTGCAGCATGGCCGCGGAAACGCCAACCGCCCGGGTGCCGCCGTCCGCCACTGCCTGGCTCACTCCCATCTCCAGTCAACGCGGAGGTTCTTGCCCTCCACCGGCGCCTGAAGCTCCTCCACCAGTTTCTGGGCGAGCTCGTTGACCTGAGCGGCAAGCTTGACTTGGAGAGTGTGCGTCTCCTGCGCACGCCGCTCGGCCTCGGCATTGCGAAGAGCGAGCTCGGCCTGCTCTTTCTCGAGTTGCGCTTGCTGGGCCGCCAACGCGGCCCGCTGTGCGGCTATGGCCTTCTGCTGCTCTTCGACGACACGGGCCTGTTCCTCGGCGAGCCGCTTCGCATCAGCCGCCGCCTGCTCAGCCTTCTTGGCGTCGTTCTCGGATGGGTTCACCGGCTTGCGCGCGACCAAGATTCGCGTGACCGCGTCAGCTGCGGCCGAGAGGGCCGGCTTCAGAGCCTCGTGCATCTCCTCGTGCGTTGCTGCGGCGCGAAGGGCCGTCAGAGCCGTGGCAGCGTCCCCCGCGCCTAGCGTCGGCAGTTGGTTGATGAGCGTCCACTGTGCGCCGTCAATGGCACTGGCGACTGCGGCTGCCGAGGCTATGGACTTACCCAACGCAGGCAGTTCACCAGATAGGTCAAACTCCGCGAGCACGCGCACGCGATCGAGAGCGGTATCGGCTCTGTTTACGGCGGCGAAGAGGTCCTGAGCTCGACGAGCCGTCATGAGGCGAGCACTGGTCGCGTCCAGCCCCAGTGTCGTCGCGTGCTTGGTCAGAGCATCGACCAACTGGGTGACTCCCGAACCAAGCTCTTTGACCTTAATGCCGTACTGGCCCACGCGCTCAACGGCGGCGTTGGAGAGGTGATATTCGTTGCTGCCGATTCCGAACAAAACCTTCGCCCGCGAAACGGCGGCCTCCCATTCGTCCTCGGTCGGGCGGATCGGCTCGTGCAGCACCATCTCTGGCACTAGCGAGCCGATAGCAGGCAACGCCACCAGGCTGCCGAGCCGCTTGAAGATCCGGTCAGTCATGGCGGCCCAGGCCAGGATCAGGAAATCCTCGGCGTCCCTTGTCATGCCGTAGTCGGCGATGGAGGCGCGAAGGTCACCGACGGTGACGTCGCCACCGACGGCCGCCTTGTTGAACTCGTCGTTCCATCGGAAGTACTGCGGCGACAGGACGTACGTGACCTCGGCGAGCTTGCCGACGCCGTAGCCATCCACGACGCGGCGCACCTTAGTGGCCGTCGGCCGGTCGACCTGTTCTATCCGACCGTTAGCAGCCATGGCCTTGCGCGCAAGATCGAGGACCGCGGCGAAGTCTGCCTTCCTCACCTCGTCGGTGCCCCTGTCGATCACAGGGTGGTTCGAGTAGCGCGTGTCGAGTCCGCCACTCAACGCCGCCTCGGCTGCGGCGGTGAACGTCGAGGTCGACACCTTCAGGGGGTCGTAGCCGACCGCAAGCGTCTCGAAGTTGCGGCCATCCGGCACCTTGGCGCCGATCTGGTCATCACGGACAGCATCGATTCCGTACGCCTGGCGAAGTGCTCCGACGACCTGCTCACGCAGCGAGGCAGCCTGGTTCTGAAGTTGATTACGTGCGGGCTCGCGGTCGGCCACGGGGAGCGAAGTCGAGTACTGGTCGAATCGGTTGCCGGTGAGCAGGTAGTCGAGCTTTACGAGCTTGCCGACGTCATCCATCCGGGAACTCGTGAGGAAGTTCGGGAGCCACACCAAGGTGTCACTGACGAACCTGTCGTGCTTGAGGTCTTGAATCCGGACCAGATCGTCGCTCGGGCCGTGCTGAGCGTCGTCATCAAACGGGTAGTCAACGACAAGCTTCCACCGGCCCCCATCGGCTTGGAGCACCGAGTTCGGCATCGTCTGGGGGTCTCGGAGGTTGCCAAAGACCACGTCGACGTCACGCTTCTGTCCCCGCCAAACATGCGCCATCGCGTACTCACTGCCGATGGCTCCCGTTGCGGCCGCACCCAACTGCGAAACCAGAAGGTCCCGAATGAGGCGTCGGCGGTTGGCAGGGGTGTCCTCCGTGTCAACGTGGACGAGGATCGAGTCGAAGTCAATGCCGGTCAGCGTCAGGTTGATGATCGGGTCGGCTCCCTGACCGACCGTGATCTCACCAAACTCGCTCGCCCACTGCTTGGCCTGAGTAGTCAATTGCGTTGCTTCTTGCCCCGGGATCATCGACTTCACCGAGCCGAAGTTCAGCGCCGCGATGCGCGATGCCGTGAGGTCCTTGAGCGACGTGGCTCCTGGCGCGATCGCGGCGATCAGGAGCGTCTTGGCAATTCGGTCATCTCGTCGGAAGGCGTGGTCGCGCGCAAGCCCACCGACTCCGGCCTCAGTGAGGCCGTGCTTGTTGAGTAGGTAGGGCCGCATCTTCATCTGGTAGAAGGTGCGAGCCGACTTGAAGACCTGCTTCATGTCGTCGGTCAGGGGCTCCGCGTTGCCGAGCACCACCTCGTCGAATAGGTCGCCGACACCGATGACGTCACCGACCGTGAGTTCGTGTCGACCATGGGAGAGCAACTCGCTCATGATCTTCAACGCGGTGCGCTCACGCTGCATGATCGACGAGAGGGCGATCATCCCGTCCACGAGTGCAGGCGAGAACGGGTAGACCTTCTCGAAGTCGACACCGCTTGAGCCGGCCTCGTCGGTCAGGAGGTGCTTGTACGCCGCTGGGTTGGCTCGCACCTTCGCGACAGCCGCACCAATTGCGGACTCTCCCGCCGCGCTGGAGGGAGCCAAGAGCCGCTTCTGAACAATCTCGGGCAGGTCAGCTGCCGGGAGCGTAATCCGCTCAAAGCGACCCTCCCACCACTGGAAGGCATCGTCGAGCGCCACCCGCTCGGCGCCGCCGGTCCCACCACCAAGGAAATCCTTGAGGTTGCGTTGACGGGCAACGAAGGAAACGAGCGGGATCGGCAGCGTGCCGCCACCGGTCTCGACCAGCTTCGCCACCTTCTCGGTCTCGGTGGAGATGAAGGTGCTGTCGGCCAAGTGGCCGGAAAGCCAAAGGACGAGCTCATCGAGGAAGAGCACAATGCCGTCGTAGCCGAGGCTCTTCGCGTGTTGGGTCATCGCCTGAAGCCCCGCGGACATGTCGAGCCACGTGCCCGTGACTTCCAGAGCCGGGAAATAGTGCTTGATGAGCTGGGCGGTGATTCGCTGACGATCCGGGTCAGTCGGCGATGCATGCCGCGCGTTGTCGTAGCTTTCAGCGGTCACGCCTGATCCGAAACTCCCCCAGCCGCCACCGGCCCCCGACGCGAAAGGCTCGAAGAACCTCTCGTCGCCGAGGGTGGCCCGGAACTGATCGGCGTTCGCCCAGAGTGCGTCGGAGCGGTGCAACACCGGAGCAGGGGCGTCGGCATGCTTGGCCCTGATCGCCTTCAGGTAACCACCGAAGAGGGCCGACTCGACACTTTCAGCACCCACGAAGTGGTAGTCGACGGCGAGCAGATTGCGGTCGAGAACCTGGCTGTACTTCGCCACTTCCTCCTGGAGACCGGGCAGGGCGCGGGCATGCGCGTTGCCGGTCAGGAGAAGGTGCAGCACCGCCATGAAGTGCGACTTGCCAGCGCCGAAGGAGCCGTGGACGAATGTACCTCGCGCGCTTGTGTTCTCGAAGGCTGACCGAACCAGCTCCAGGCCATCGCGGAAAGCGGCTGCGATTCCGGGCGTGATGACGTAGTCGTTGAGTGTTTGCTCCGGCTGGTCCTGCGCCTTGTCGAGCTGCAGGACGAAGTCGGCGTCGTGCACCGCCTCCGGGATGCGGATCGCATCGCGGAGCGGCAGAGAGAGTTCGGATTCAGCCACGGTTCGGATTCTTCCCTACGAGTTCTTGGCGCGTCGGCCAGGCGTCGGCGCCGGCGGTTCCCAAGAAGTGACTTCTTCACGGGTTGCTTCAAGCCGACCGAGTTGCTGATCGATCACACCGCTGATTGCCTCAGCCGGACTGACGCCGAAGGATGCGTCCATTTCGGAATGCCACTGGTGCAACCACGGCTCAAGCTCGACGAGCCCAGCCACCATCTGCGACAACAGATCGTTACTGGCCCCGAGTGCATCCTGCATCGGGAACTCGCGGGCCAACGCAAGGGCCTGTTCCTTGTGGTCCCATCCGGCCCATCCAAGAACGACCGAGCTATCCCCCTCGCGACCCAAGCCAGGGAACAGAACGAAGCGCTCCTTGGCCATGTCCAACTTGCCGCGCCAAGTCCAGTAATCGGCAGACCGGAAGTCTGGCTTCGCGTAGAACGGAGCACTTGAGACATCCAGCGACTCGCCCGCATCCTCGCGCCGCTGCTCGGCCCAAACCTGCTGCCATGCCCGGAACTTCTCAACACCAGACTCAGTAAGGCGAAGCGGGGCCAAGTACGGCACCGCCTCAGACTTAAGCAGTGCGGACAGCGTCGCTCCGATGTCGGGTTCGGTATCGCCCGTCCATGCCGCCAACAGCATTGGCAAAGTCGGTTCCGCTCGCACCAGATCGCTCAGTTCACCGACCGATCGGGCGACCGGACCGTGAGTGTCAATCCAGAGAGCGGGTCGTTCCAGCAGGTCGAGGATTGCGGAGCGCAGCGCGGCATCGGCACGCGCTGACCATGGGGAACTCATCCAACGACGCTTGTACTCGGGCCGTTCGAGCAACCGCACCATTGGGTGGCTTTCGATCACCCGCATGCGCTCCTCCACGACGGCGCGGTAGCTGACGGGCCACTTAGGAAGCTCAGTGATCGCTGTCGATCCGTGACGCTCAAACCATGCGGTCGACTCGCCGCCACGCGCCACATCGCGGGCCATTAGGACTTCGAAGGCCCGCTGCCCCAGCGAGATCGAGTCGTGCTCCGCCGCGGAGTACGTGAGATCGCGATCGACCAGCCCGTAACAGGCGTAGGTCTGCCAATCGAGCTCCTCCTGCTCGAACACCAGTCGCGAACGAACCTGGTTCCAAGCGCGCTCCGCGTCTCTAAGCCGCGCCCGGAGATCCTGAGCGCCTTCTGAAATCGCCGTATCAATCACGTTCTTGGGCGAGTAGCTCGATAGTTCCAGGGCAAGGGACTCCAGACGAGCTCCTCGCTCGGCTGGGAGAATTGACGGTAGCGGGAATTGGGAAAGCTTCGTGCTGTCGAACTCGTACCGCCGCTGCCACTCCTCTCCTTGCAGTGGCTTCCCAAGGCACATGTTCCTCAGCCAGAAGCAGGCGGTTGAGCTGCTTAACACGCCAAGCAATCCGAGGTGGTCTGCATCAGTCGCCGTTGCCGGGAGCTTGATCATAGGTGCCGTCTTGTTGTAGACAGCCGCGCCAGAACGATCAAGGGTGAAATGATTATGCGTCGCGACAAAAGCCAGACCAAGCACATACTTATGTGCGCGAACGTCCTTCGGAAACTGGTGCCACTCGTACCACGCCCGACCTTCCGCACGATATGTGCGCTTCGAGAACGTCGGCCGCCTCCACAACCGATCGCGTTGCGGCCACATCCAGCGCAGCTCATGACTTCCGGAGTCGATACGGCGGATTGCCCGCTCATCGTCATACGGATAGAAGGCGGCCTCGCCGTCATCGTCAACGCTGAAGTCCCGGACCTCATCGCCAACAATGAGCCTTCGGAAGGATGAACCCAGACCGTGACGCTCGGAGAACGAACGAGGCATCACGAATGAGTCATCGGAGCCGATGACGCAACCGAACCCAATCCGAAATACGCGATCACTGAGACGGGCGACCGCCTCACCGTTAATCAAATCCATCACCGCGCCCGCCCCACCGCCCGTGAGCGACCACGGGTGAACGTCGAATGTTGCGCGCTCCGCGTCCACCACGGAAACATATGTGCCTACGAAGCCTGGGTCGTTTGCATGCTCGGCGATCTCCGTCCAGACCAGACCATATGCCGGGTCGTTGGGCTGGCCGGGCTCGCCACGAACGCCGAGAACGGCACGAACATGGTCGCTGACGGGTCGGCGACGTCGCCCAACAATGATCACGGTCGGCGTCCCATGCCCGGGAATGTAGGCACCTGAGGTATCGATGACGCTCGACAGGTCCACCGGATTTCCCAGATGGTGACCCGCAAAGAATTCCTCAACCAGCTTCTTTCCGAATTCACGCTTCATGAACGAGTTGGCGGTGATTTGGCCGACGAAACCCGCGCCCTGCCCCTGCTCGCCCCTGACGGCTAGGCGGAAGAACAGCTCCATGAATGGAGCGGACAAGGCGTACTTGCCAGCGGCCGTCTTGTATGACATGCGATACAGCGCGTTGAGGGCCTTGTCCTTGACCGTGATGTACGGAGGGTTGCCGACAACGACGTGGTACTGCCCGGGCTTAAGGATGCCGGCGTACTCCTTGAGGTCCTCGCCGTCGTAGAAGTAGGTCGCGGCCCCTTCGCCTTCGAACTGGAGGGCCTCCGGTGCACCGCCAAACTCGCCCAGCAGGGAGTCGCCGATAGCGAGGTGGAACCCGAGGTTCGGCACTCCGACGAGTGACCGCTCCCCCGTGGCGAGTAGGCCGGCGACAGTGAGTCGGAACCGGGCAATGGCGATGGCGAACGGGTTGAGGTCGACGCCGTGAATGGAGTCCATGGCGCGACGCACGCGCTCCTTGGCGTCGAGCGCTGGAGCCTCGGTCTGCCACTGATCAACAAGGCGTTGGAAAGCGCCCAGTAGGAAGTGACCCGAACCGCACGTGGGGTCAATCAGTTTGATGCCGTTGAGACCGAATTCGGCGAGCGCCGGCGTCAAGGTCTGGTCGAGGATAAACTCTTCGACAAAGAAGGGCGTCTGCAGTAGCGCGTAGGTCTTGCGGGCATGGTCGGACAGGTCTTGGTAAAGGTCGCCGAGGAATCGCGTATCCAGGTCAGGGTCGGTGAAGTCGCGGACGAGTTCGCCGCTACCGTCGGTCTGGCGCCAGAATTCGATAAGGGCTGACGCGCGCTCGGCGCTGATGTCAGCCGTCCAGACCGGGTTGTGCTGTTCGTCGACGAGCGCCTTGCCTGCCGGCTGGGCCGCCAGAACGCGAAAGGCCTGCCGGAGCCAGTCACGACGGTTGTGCGTCGGATTTGCGCGGAAGTATGCGGTGAGGTTCTCCTCAGCGCGGGCGGTGCGGTCACCCGGTCCGGCGATCCACCCAATGGGCACCGGCTGACCGATGATCCGAGCACCGTTGAGGAGGTCGTTGTCCTCGCAGAAGCGGACGAAGGTCGTCGCGATGAGCCACGCGACGGCGGCCTGGTCCACCTCGTTGTCGCGCCACACGACCCAGGAATGCCCGGTGCGCTCGCGCTTACGCGCCTCGGCGTACTCCTCATGAAGCCGTGCGCCCCAGCGGTCAGCCTGGTCATCCGCACGGGCGCGGAGGTCGGCCTGGACCAGCTTGAGCTGCGCCTTGAGGTCTTTGAGGAGAGCGGCGGACTGAATCACAGGGAGTGGACTTCTTTCGGGAGATCAGAGGGCAGGGTGAGCCATCCACTCGGGCCGAGCGGGACAGGCTTAGCATCGAGAGTGGGCACGGCTTGGTTCGCCTGCATGGCGACGAGCAGCCAGCGAGCTGCCGGGCGGTCCGTTCCGACGTCGAGCAGGTTGGCCAAGAGGTGGCCGAGTCCATACCGCTGGAGCGGGCCCACGTGAATCAGGAGTACCGGGCGATCAATGGCGAGCGCAGCGGTCCACCGCGGCTCGACGGCCGACTGCACAAGTCTAGTGAGGTTGGCCCAGTCCGAGCCCTCACGGCGCGTCGCGTCGGCGCCGATGACGAACCCCCAGTCGATGCCATGCTCGGCGGCCAATTCCTTCGTCGCCTCGACGACGAGTTGGGAGACATCGAGCACCTCAACGTCGAAGGTCTCCGCGAGTTCGCCGGTTTGGCGCAGGTAGCGCGCCGGCGGGACACAGAGCGTGATCGCACTGTGACGGCTGAGGGAGTCACGAAGGCGTTCAACAACTTCGGAGCCCGGAGTGCTCACGACCATCGTGCCAAGTGTGGTTGTGGTGCCCGTGAACGTCGTGGGCCGGGTGCTGGCGGGCTCGTAGATCCGCTCACGACGAACCATGCCCGGAAGGGCTGCTTCGACGAGTGGATCAAGGTCGTGGCCATTTGCAGGGAGCTCGATGGACGGGAAGCGGGTCTGGACCGAACGTCGGACCGCCGTCTCCGAGATCTGTCGGCCGGGCTTGCCGCTGAGTGCGAGCTCGACTGCCGTGTGAATCGGCAGGGTCGCCGGGTAGAGCTCATCGAACCCCGAGACCTCTGCCGTGTCGCTCGCGTCGGCGGCAAGACGGACCATCCGTCGGTCGTCGGCCATGACAGGTCCGGCGGCCGTGTCGGCGACCTCGGCCCTGAGCGCCTGCACGGCTACGGCGTAGGGCACGACGCGGTCGTCGGCGACGAGTTTGTCCGCCGCACGTCCGAGCTCGGCGGCAGCATCGATGAGAACGTCAGCGGGCGGGAACTCTCGACCACTCTCGTCCGGGTCGGCCCCTTCGTGCAGCGCGATCAGAGCGGGGCGCTTGGCGCTGCGACGCAGGTCGAACGAGGGCTCGGCTTCACGGGCGTCGTGCTCGAAGGCGAGGCGGAGCAGGGCAGCGGCCTGACGAGTGCGTTCGGCGCCGTCGAGCAGCGAGCCACGCTGAGCAGCCAACGCGAGCGCGAGCGCGGGGACCGTCATGACCCTGCCCTGCCTGGCGAGGATGTTGACGGCATCGTCGTGGACGCCCGCGAGCTCCTTGCTCGTCGCCCACTTGGTGACTGCACGATCGACGACGCTGACGACGTGCTCACGGGTCTGGCCGAGCGGCTGTGCGACCTCGGCAGGTGCGGGCCATGTGGGCTGCGACTCGGCGTCGTCGGCGGTCAGCCCCAGGAGCGAATCGATCACCGCCCGGTCCGCGCTCGACAGGGTTTCGATAAGCCCGGCGAGAACTCGCTCGACACCGCGTTTGGCGGTACCCGCCTCATCGATCTCCGCCGCCACGCTCAGGCGGGAGCGCCACTGCTTGATCCGGGCCTGGATCTCCTTGCGGTACGACTCCCCCAGCCCGCGGATCGAGTTGATCTTGGTCGGGTGAACACCAAGAAGTCCACCGACCGTCGCGACATCGAGTCTTGCAGCAGCAGAACGCGCGCGGGCCGAGAGCCCGGACCGCTCAAGCGGTGTGTCGAGCTCAGCGGCATCAGCCAGCTCATCGTTCGCCTCGGAGGTTTCGTCGCTCGCATCCAGCGTGGCGAAGACCTCATGCCACGCCGTCGCGAGATCGTCGGCGCTGCTGAACCGGGATTTGGCATCCGGGTGAAGTGCCTTGCGGAAGAGCTGCGCAAACTGGGCTGCGACGGCTGGCTCGAAGGCTGTGGGCTCGATAATCGGCGCATCAGTCGCATTGAGTGGCTGACCGCCACTTGCCCACCACGGCAGACCTCCAGTCGCCATCTCGAAGAGAGTCGCGGACACCGCGTACAGCTCGGCGGCGCGGTCGTATCGCTTCCTGGTCCCTCGACCGAGATAGGGGTCGAGGTAACCAGGCGTCCCGGAGGCGATGTTGTCGACGATCTCATCGGCGAGCGAGAAGTCGAAGAGAACGAGGGACGGCTTCCGGGTGCCGGGATCGGGGATGATGCCTATGTTGGCTGGCTTGACGTCGCGGTGGAAGAAGCCCTTGGTCTCGAGATAGGCCATCGCGTCGAGCAAGTCGCCACCGAACTGCTGCAACTGGCCGAGAGTCGAGCGCCCCTCCTTCGCTAGCCGGA
Organism: Nocardioides sp. Root682; assembly: GCF_001427795.1. GTDB lineage: Bacteria > Actinomycetota > Actinomycetes > Propionibacteriales > Nocardioidaceae > Nocardioides. Next base: position 951,264 of record NZ_LMHJ01000001.1, read on the forward strand.
CGGCAAGAGTCTCCTTGCCTGCGTCGCTCAGCAGCAATGCGTGGCGTTCAGCGACCTCAATAGGGCCGTCGATGAGGCGCACGATGCGCCTATGGTCGAGTGCTCGAAGGACCTCAGCTTCTGCCTTGAGCCGCTTGTCGGCGGAGTGGTTGCGCGAGACCTTGAGGATGACTTCACGCTCGGAGTCTGCGGAGTCCATGTCGTTGACGGCGAAGGCGATGCCGCTGGAGCCCTCACCCCGGCGACCCAACACGAGGAAGCGCTCAGCGATTGCGTCGCCGCTCTGTGCGTCAAGGGGATCCTCGACATCGTTCGGCCCCTGAGTCTCATCGACTTGGCGGGCTTCGTCCCAGGCAGCGCGGAGGTAGTCAAGGACCTCGGCCATGGTCGACGGGCGCTCCGTCTCCGATGCGCTAGTGATGAGGGCGATCACCTCGGCGATCCCGTCCGGGATACCGGCAACGACGGATCGCGGATCGAGCGCCTTCTCCTGAGTTAGCTTCTGCTCGAGCTCAGCAAGAGTCTCTGCCGGCGGTCGGCCTGTGAGAATCAGGTGGGCCACCGCACCGAACCCATAGATGTCGAGTGGGACGCCCGGAAGGTTGTCCGATGGGGTGCGGGCCTCGGGCGCGAGGTAGATCCAGTCTTCGTGAGCGGCGACACCGAGGATGTCGGTAACGCCGGCGCTGATGGTGGTCCAGCGGGTCTCGGAGTTGCTCGAGCGATCCTTCTGCCCGGAGTACCAGTCTCGGATCGAAAGCCGAGGGCCTGCGTTCTTCGCGTCCTTGCTGCTGGCCTGGCGGACCCAGATCCGCTGCGGGCCGAGGGCGCGGTGGATGAGGTGCCGCTGATGGGCGAACCGGATGGTCTCGCCCAGTCGGACGACCATCGCAACGCGCTGTTCGAAGGAGAGTTCGGGCTGCGAGGCGATGTAGGCGTCGAGCGGCTGCTCGGAGTCGTCGTACTCAAAGACGAGAGCAGGGCCGTCGTCGGTCTTCTTGAACTCAGTCGGGACGTCAATGCCGTCGTGGCGGATGCCGTAGGTGAGCTGATACTCGCGCTGCGCAAGGTCCTCGATGCGCTGCCGGTCGGATGCCGAAGCCTTGGGCGGAAGGTCGCGGAGCCTAAGTCTCAACTTCACACCGCTGATGTGGGGGTTGTCGACAAGCACGTCCTGCCAGTCAGGGCCCTCGGCGATCGGAGTTGAGTCGGCGACCTTGTAGTCGCCCACCATCCGCGTCTTTGGTGCTGCCCTGAAGCCGGCCTTGCCGCAGAGTGCGCGGATCGCCTTGGCGCGCTGATAGTCGACGACGTGATGCGGGTTGCTGGGGAGCTCGCTCAGGAAGGCGCTGACCTTGGTGAGCTGAGGCTTGGCCTTGACCTCGAACTTGTCCATTGCGAGGACGCCGAGGGTGGCTCGCTCGTCGAGCTCGACAGTGCTGCCGTGGCCGTGGAGTACGACCTTGGACTGGAGGAATGGAACAACCTTGCGAGCCTGCTCGTTCGGAGCAACGTCCTTGAGGAGCTCGGCCAGGCGCTTGGCCTTCCGGTCGGTTGCGAGCCACGGGTTCTCGACGTTCCGAATGTTGTGGAACCACCGCTGGGTGTTGCCATGGATCCGGCCGTGCCAACCCTTGAGCTCGACGACGTACAGACCCGATCGGGTGAGCAGCAGGACGTCGATCTCCCCAGAGCGACCGTTGTTGTCGATGAAGGTCAGGTTGACCCACGCCGTCGTGATGCCGTCCTCCGGAAGGAGCTCACGGAACGCGTCGAGCGCCGCCTCCTCCGCTGGCGTCGCGGGCGGACCCATGACGATCCAGTTGGGGGAATCAGGCTTCATGGGTTCCTTGCGCTCGATGCTCAATGGCCCCGACGGACCACGCTGTGACGGACGTGGCTCATGTTTCCACAGACGACCGACGCAATGGGGCGAAGTGAGTCATAGCGTCAGCTCAGAGGCGGTCGATCCAGGTGTCCTCCTCGCGCGAATCCCACGAAGACGCCGAGTGATCGCCGGTACGCGTCGACGGGCCAAGACGTGAGAGCAAGGCGATCGCCTCGTCATGGGTGAGATCCCGCAGAGATGCCAGAGGCCGACCTGCCGCTTCCACAACCGCCTTCTGTCGCTCGTCCATGCCGATCAGCCCACGAGCGTCGAGTGCCTTCCGAATGAGATCGCGTTGCCAATCGGCTATCGGTGCCGACTGTGGAAGCGACGGCACAGCAGCGTCGCTGGGCTCATCCCCGAAGAGGGAAAGGTCGTCGGTCACCCGGCGATCCTACGAAACCGACGCAGGAGGTCCGACGTGCGCCGTCGCGGCTCCATGGTTCGCCTGCCGACCGAAGACTCGCTGACACACCGCGACCACGAACCTCACTGCCACCAGCAGCGCAAGGAGCACGAACTTGATCGCGTCCCAGCACAGCACGAGAGCGACCAGATTCAGCCATCCAGGTCCGCCGGCGTCGATGGCCAGCGAGACGCCATTCACTGTCCCGACTCGGCTCCGAGTTCGACTAGCAGGTCCCGCAACGGCGCCCACGTCTTCGAGTCGGGCCGGAGCTCGGCGTACAGCTCTCGAGCCAGTCGGGCGCGCCTGCGACTGTTGGCGGTCTCGAGCAGGTCGTCGAACCGCTCGTCGAGAAGCCAGGACGTGTTGGAACTCGCTGCCGCGGCAACGGCGTCGAGGAAGATCTCGAGCATCCGCGCACTCTCCACAACGGTCTTGCCGGGCAGCGTCACCCAATCGAGTTGGCCACTCCAGAGTTCTTCGCGCAGCGGATCGGCGTTGAGATCGAGCAGGGTGCCGAAGGTTCCCCCCCAGTCCGTGTGACTCCCGGTAGGCCTGCACTTCATGGGCAAGGCGTACGACGTTGTCGTCGTTCAGCGAAACGCCGACGACCAGCAGATGGCGAGTCATCAACAGTGATTGAAGGAGGGCTCCAGCCGGACGTGTCTGCGCATCGAACTGCACGAAGTGGCGTCGGGTGAGCACGATCTTGTCCGGGTGCTCGATGTCGCCGTGCATCTTGAGGATCCATGGCCTGTCCGGCTTGATCGTCCCCCAGGGCAGGATCGCAATCGCGTCCTCGTGCTCATCGGCCGCAGCTGCGACGGCGGTCTCGAACAGGCGGTCATAGTTGGTCGTGACAACCTCGCTGGCCCCTAGGCTGGCCAGAAGCGCGTGTCCCAGGCTGGGACGCAGTGCCTCCGACGCGATCTTGGCAACTCGCTTGCCCAGCTCGCCCGGCTCGGCCCGGAGTTCCAGCAGTTGCGCCTGGTCGAGCGCAGACAAGTCCGACTCCTTGCTGCCGAGCTTCCCACCGGAGAGGCGCCCGATAAGGTCGTCCCACGTCGGCAGACCTGCGGGCAGGCTCACGCCGGCGCCGAGGAAGAGGGCCAGTTCACCGCTCTGGGCCAGCCCTCCGATCCGCTTCGCTTGAAGTTGAAGTGGTTCTGAAAGGTCCCAACCCGCGGGCGTGCGCAACTTCGACCGGAGATATTGGGCAGCGCCGTGCACCGCACGGCTGGGCGTCACGATGGCTATGTCGATCCGGTGGCGAGCAGCCAGTTGAGCGCAGACCTCGAGCTGCCTGCGGATCACCTCGCCGCGACGCTCTCCCAGCCCACCGCCCGCGATGCCGATGACAGGGACTGCGACCAGCACTTTCGCTCGGTTGGCGCCGGGCCTGTAACCCAGGTCGGCGATCTCACCGATCGCCGAAGACAGTCGCTGGTGAATCTCTTCGAGACGGCTGCCCTTCTCTGCCCCCACGCTGACGAACCAGTAGCGGGAGTCGGCAGGACTGGGACCGTAGCCGTCGTTCGCAAGCCTCTCTGGGCGGTGCCCTTCGACCTCGCTGCCACCGAGGAGCGTGCGCCAATAGGGGCGGATCTTGAAGGCATCGGAGGTAGAGATGATGGCCACGTCGTGTACCACGGACTCGATCCGACCCAGTACTACGAACACATGGCCGGGGCTTTCTGCGGCACCCGATGAAGCGAATGGCGCTGTGACCGGAACAGGCTGGGGTGGTCCCGGGAGACGGACGCCGCTCCCCCAGCCGATCTCCCAGCCCTCCTCCGGTTCGAAGTAGTCGGCGTACGCGATCGGTAGTGCCCGATCGCGATGGACGAGTTCCAACAACGAGGCGTACCAACGCACATAATCGGCGTCAGCGCCCTGGCCGTCGTCGGGGATGACAGCAAGAATCCGGTCGGCCAGCTGTTCGGCCGTCGTCTCGCGATCCACCACCGAATCAGCAACCTCGAACTCATTGCCGGTCGTGTAGAAAAACGCTTGCTCGAAGTCGCGGAGCTGAAGGTAGCCGTCGTCCTCTGTGAAGTTCTCAACCGACGACACGGACGTTCGCCAGTACATTCCGGACCCCGACATGCCAGGCAGAATGCGCAACCTCTCGTGACCACGTCGGTGCAGAACAGCAACAGCATCCAGGATCAGGATGCCGACGTCACCGAGGTCGAAAGTCATTCGGATCTCCAGTCAAGTGGTGGCGAAATGCTTGAGCGCCTACCGGAACCCTCGGGAAGCACGCGCATGCCGCTGGTGTTATCGATGCGTCGGATCTGTCCGCCGGTCGGCGTCACGATCGTCACTGAGCCTTGACCGCGGGTCACGATGATCTTGAGTTGTTCGCGTGTTTTTGGTCCCCACACGTTGTTGGCCAAAATCCACGTGGTTCCGCCTCGGTGTACGGGTGCATCGACGAACCAGAGTTTGCGGTGCTTGTCTTCCTTGCCGTAGAGCGCTGCGAACCGGTCCCACAACTCGTCTCCGGACACGACCCCGTCGATTGGGCGGAAGTTGCCCTTGCCCAGTAGAGGAACAAGCCGCGCGGGATCATAGCCGGTTGCGACCAGGGCGCGGACCGCCTCGAGAACCGTTCTGTTCTTCCGAAACGGCCCGACGGTGCCGTCAGGACCGGAAACGAACCAACCGCCGCTCGGGGTGGCGGTGGTTGACATGGATGGCGCCACCATCCGTTCGCCACCTAGAGCAATTGGATCCGCGGGACCGGAGGATTGGGATTTCGCGATCAGGTTCTTGATCTCGCGGGCCCGAACGGTCGCCTCCTGCATCTGCTGCAGCAAGCCCTTCCATAGCCCCCAGTAGGACGCCCATTGCGCCTCGCCGACAAGTTGTGCGAAGTCGACCTTCGTCGGCTCCTTCCACTGTTCGTAGGCTTCCAGCCTCGTTGCCCGGGCTTCGATGTCTGCGATGTCCCTGGTTTTGGGTGACAACTTGGCGGGCCCGAACATCCAGGTGCGCCAGTAGCGGTTTCCTTTGGACTGGTTGCATTTGCCGCAAGCTGGGACCAAGTTGTGTATTTCGGAGATGTACCCGGTCGGGGCCTGATCGACCACGATGGGGCGCAGGTGATCCCACTCGGTCCACGTATCGCCGCAATACACGCACTCCACTCCGGCAGACATGCCGAGGATGGCCAGCGCCTTCCTCAACTCTTCGGCTGTAGGCACTATGACCGGGATGAGCGAGTTCACGAACGAGTTCGTAACGGAGGACGAACGTCCCATGATCGTGACTGCCTTCGGCATCTTGAACATCGCCGAAAGCTGCACGTCGTTGAACTCGACCGATGGGGCGCCATCATTGGTGACTGGCACGAGGGGGGCGTCGTCAGCCGAATCGGGCGAGCTCGATTCAGCGCCCAGGAAGTCGGCCGGATCCTCGAACGGCAACAGCATTTTGTGCCATGGGGGCTGTTCCTGCGGCTGGGCCACATCGCCAACCTCCATGGGACTGTCGTCGGCATGTCCAACGTAGGTGACCATCTCGGGGTCGAGTGTCTCGGCCAGGTCAGCCGGAATGACGGCCCATTGGTCCTCTGGGACGGCGTCGTAGACGTCATGGAGCGTCTGCAGCGTTTGCCACGCCACGTGATCAAGGTTCGGGTCAACGAAAACGCGGGAGAAGTTGGGGCTGACGTCAGGGTGTGGCGTGCTCCAGCCCAGATCAACCATCAGACTCACGCGATCAGCCGCAAGGTTGTTCCCTTCGAGGAACTCGTTGCTGACCATCTCGGCTGCGATGTCGTCGCCCTCGTAGGCGAACTGAGCGTAAACCTCTGTTCCATCCGGGAGGGTCACTTCCAGCACCATCGTGTCCGTGAAGGCTTCGAGGAGCGCGCGGACGGCGTCAAAAACGACCGTCCACTCCTCCCCAAGGAATGTAGGCAACACGGGAACGGCACCGTCGCGGAATACCTTGCCGAGGAATTCTTCGATCTGGTCTTCGACATCACCGGGGTACTCGTCGTCCACCGACTCCTTGTCGTTAGGTCCGCGTTCAGACTCGTTCGGCACGTCATTCACTGGGTCCTCCTCGGGGTCGACTGTCCCACTCGCGGCGCCGGGTTACCGGTCAGGCTAGACATCATTGAGCCGACGACAACCCTTCGATGTCAGCGACCGTCCTGGCGAGTGCGTTGCCCAGCGCAGCGGGCACCTTGTCGCTCAGCACCGTGGCGAGCGCGCCGTAGTACCGACCTCTCCACCGCGACCTCCTGGGCCTCGGACTCAACATCCAGGAACTTGGCGTCCTGACCTGACCGATCGTCACCAATCGCCGCGACGCCTGGCCCCTGCGAGATCCAACGTCGAAGCGGCCAGCTACAAGGCGACGAGCGAATCCCATTCCCCATCACCAAGATTCGCGCGGGCCCAGTCGACGACTTCCGCCTCCTGTGTGAACAGCACCACCTGATGCGTCCGGCTCAGGGCGTGCAGCATCTGCAGGATCGCGATCGTCCGGTCCGCGTCCGACTGCACGGTGACGTCGTCGAGCACGAAGGGCGCTGACTCCCCGTCGCCCGAGAGGACCTGGGACAGGGCGATCCGCAGGATCAGGAAGATCTGCTCCATCGTGCCCTGCGACAGCAGCCGGGCCTCGCGGGCTGCACCTGTTGCCTCGGTGACCTTGATCGTCAGGTCGGAAGGGTCGACCACGACATCGAGGTAGCGCCCGTCGGTGATCTTCGGGAGCCAAGGACGGATCTTCGCCTCCAGCGCCGGTGCAATGTTGGCGTGAGCCCGATCCTTGGCGAGCTGGAGCTGTTCGGTGGCCGCATTGATGCAGTCACGAAGCGTCTGCACCTCGGCGAGCGCCCGGTCGGCGCTTGCTTCGGTTTCTACCGCTTCCGCCACGGACTTCAGCCCTTGCGAAAGGTGGTCGCGCTGACCTCCCAACGCGGCCTCGCGGGCGGTGATCTCACCGTGTCGCGCGGTGACCTGGTCACGGAATGCGTCCAGGTCTGCAGGTGGGTCGACGGGCTCGGGCCCCAGCGTCGCAGCGCGCTCTGACAATGCCTGACGCTGAACCTCCAGATCACCGCCCTCGAGCAACTGATCAAGTCGGGCAACGAGTTCGGCGCGCGCTCCCTGCGAGGTTCGCCCAGCCTGCTGTCCTGACAGCCAGTGACGCACCTCCTCAACAGCCATGGGGACTGTCACGGTCTCGTTGTCCCCGCTACCGACGTGACGACGTACGAAGTCGATCACTGCGGCACCCTGCGATGCCCGGTCGGCGACCGACCGGGCATGGGCATCCTCGACGAGCCTGCGTTGCTCGAGCGCTGACGTCAGATCGGCGCGGCGACCCGCCTGTGCAGCAACCTCGGCATTCAGACGACAGCTTTCGACGTAGCTGTCGACTGCGGCCAACAGTGCCGGACCATCGATAGGCCCGTCAGTCACGGCACCCACGTCGCGCAGCACCCTGGCAAGTTCGAGACCTGCCGTTTCCTGCTTGCGGGCGAAGTCCTGTGTCAGACGTGAGTGAGCCTGCTGGCGTTCGCTCGCCGCTCCTGCGTCGTCCTGAGCGCGCGCATGGGCACGCAACACGACCGGATCATCCGCGATGCCTTGGTCGCTCAGCAACGAACGGATCGACGCCACCTTGGCCAGGTGCGTCTCGGTGGCCGATTCATCACTGCGAAGGGCGACCTGCAGGTCCTGGATGCGGGGGTCGACCGGCGGTGCCACGGGGGCAACCACCTGTTCCATCTGCGGTACGTCAGGTGATCGCGGCGGTGCCAAGGGTGCCTGGTTTGCGGGGACGGTCTGGCCCGAACCGGACAGCCGGATCACCGTTCCCACGATCAGCACGGCAAGGCCAACCACGGCGATGGTGCCAAGCGCAGGCATCACCGCAGCGGCGAGGACACCGCCCAGGACAACCAGCGCAATGCCGACTCCGAGGACCAGGCCGGCACGGCGCCGCTTGGCCGCTCCCTCGTTCTGCGCCGAGGCCGCCGCGGCCGTGCGGTCGGCGTTCGCCTTGTCGAACAGTTGCGACTGGCGCGCGAACTCTTCGGTCGCCTGCATGTGCTCGAGGCGACGCTGTTCATTGCGGCCGATCGCCGCCCCGTACGCAGCCTGGCCCGCCTGGTAAGCCTTTCCGGCCTCATCCGCCTGCGCGATCAGAACGGCAACTTCGTCTCGGCGGGCCGGATCGACGGCCGGGGGCTTGGCTTCGAGCAACGTCGCCATCGAGCGAAGGTCTTCGGCCGAGAAGTCGGTCGTCGCGGCGCCGGCCGTCGCTTCCGGGGCCGTCGCGGCATGCGTCTGCAGCGCCGTCGACGCGTCTTGATAAGCCTGACGGGCAGCCAGAATTTCGGGCCGCGGTTCGACATCACCCTCTGGCGTCAAAGGAAGTGCAGCGAGGTCGGCCTCGAGCGCCGCCGCGGTGGGGCCATCGGCCAACGGCGCTGGCTCCGCACCGGCATCGTAGGCACCGAGGATCATGGTCGCTTCCTGGATCCGGTCCTCGTCGACGACTGCGGCATCCGCACCGAGCGCAGCGATCTGCTCTGACAGCTCCGTCGCCTTGTTCAGGCGTTCACTGTCCGATCTCCACTCGACCCAGCGGTCGTAGAGATCAGCCCGGTCAACTTCGACTTTCGCCTGCGCCATCAGACCGGAGATAGCACGTTGGTTGTCGATGGTCCCGATGAGCTCGGTGAGTGCGTCGCGGCGTTCACTGCTCACCTGTCGCGTGCGCAACTGCTCGGCGGTCCGCGCTCGCAACGGCTTGTTGCCGATGTGTTCGACGCCGACCAGTTCGGATCGCAGGGACGCCAGCCAGCCGAGCGCTCCCTCGGCAGTCGAGTCCGCAACGTCCGTGGTCGCGGCCCGCTCGATGAACTCCTGAAGTTCCTTGGCGTCGCTGAGGACCCGCAACATGTCTGCCTGGCCGCTGAAGATGGTGGCCCGGACCGAATCCCGGTTCAGGCCGAGCAGTCGGCTGCCGTCCAGGGTGCCGTCGTTGACCAGGTCAACTCCCAAGCGGCTCTCCAAGGCAGACACCGCAATCGGTTGTCCGGACTCGGAGTCAACGATTCGGGACTCGCCCTTGCGCAGGTCGTGCTCGATCGCCAGGACCAGTCCGTCGTCGAGGGCGATGGTCACGCCGGCGCTCCACTGCGATCCCGACCACGGCTTGTGCCGCTTGGCGAACTCGGCCTGAACGGCCGTGCCCCGTCCCTTGACCCGGCGCCGACCCGCCAACCCGGCGTACGTCGCTGCGAACCACGACGACTTGCCGGCCTCGTTCGGGCCATGCACGACATTCATGCCAGGTGTCAGGGTCAGCACCTTGTTACGGAACGGGCCGAACGCGGTGGCGCGCACTTCGCGAAGCTTCACGGTCAGGCCCCCGCTGCTGAAGAGTCGAGGGCGCGCAAGCCGAGCGCCGCCGTCTGGTGTCGTTCCCGCTCATCGCCACGAGTCAGCGACATTGCACGCAGGAACTCCGCCCGTGTGCTCCGATCGGATGCTTCTGGAGTCTCGACCGAGTAGCGGAGACCGGACAGGTCAAGAACGACTGCCGCCGACAGCTCCGGGCCACCGAACCCCGGCAGCAGGAGCGACGGCGCCAACAAACCAGTCAGGGATACCACTACCGGGCCGGCTTCCCGACCGGCCCGTGCGAGAGCGTCGGCAAGCTGGGCCGCCTCGCGCATCCCGCTCACGTCGAGGTCCACTCGCCGACCGGGTTGTGGCGGAAGTTCGACGCGCTCGCCCTCGGTGTCGACCGAGTCGAGATCAATCACCAGTCCCCAGCCGCCGTCGGTGCCCGGCACGCGAACCAAGTCAGGGACGGTCAGCACTCCTTCACTCGCCGGACCGGACGTCAGCACCCGGCCATGACTCTGCAGCACCGCAGCCTGTTCCTCAGTCAGACCTGCCCGAAGGAGGATTCCTGGCGCCTCGTCGGAATCGGATGCCACCCGCGGCGTCGAACCAACCGGTGAGGTCCAGGCGCTGGCCCGGGCACCGGACAGACCAGCCACAGATTCAAACGTTGCCGAGCCGATCACGGTTGTGTTGGGCGCCCAGTCGGTGAGGGCGTAGAGGTCCATTCCGTCGGTCCAGTCCGAGGGCCCCGGTACGACGACCACCTGACCGCCGAAGGAACCGAGCACCTGGACGGCGAAGTCGACCGTGGCAGGAAGCGCCGTCGAGCGGTCCAGCAATCCGCCGAGGATGACGAGTGAATCGACACCGCGACGTCCGCCCGCGGCGACGGCATGAGCCAGCACCTGGCGCGACCAGTCACGCAACGTTCCGCCACTTTCGGGGCCCAGATCGGTCCAGGCCCTGTCCAGATTGACACCGGCGATAATCATGGTCCGAGTCATTCGCTCCCCTTGTCTCCCACCGGTTTATATCCTTCAGGCCCGACGGATGCATGAGGAACGGACAAGATCACGTGAGCCAACCTGCTGACTGGCTGATTCCGGGCATCTTGGTCAACGGCCTCGACGACGGCCCCGTCGAGATCGTCGAGGTCAGCCACGTCGGCGCTGGAGCGTTCATCAAGGTCCGCGACGACCTCGGTCGGTCCCGCACCCAGATGCTCGACGCCGACCAACTGGCGGCGCTCACCCCAGTGACGGCCGGCGCACCGACCCTGGACGCCGACATCGACGAGTTCCGCCTTGCCATCGAAGCGATACGACTGACCCACGCCCATTCGCTAAACCCGTTGCTCGCAGTGTCGTCCTCCAACGTCGAACCCCTGCCGCACCAGGTGCAAGCGGTCTACGACCACCTGTTGAAGTCCCACCCGCAGCGATTCCTGCTGGCCGATGACCCCGGTGCCGGCAAGACCGTCATGGCGGGCCTGTTCCTCAAGGAAGCCATGTCGCGCGGGTGGGTAAAGCGCTGCTTGATCGTGGTCCCGGGAAGCCTCGCCGAGCAGTGGCAGGACGAATTATCGGAGAAGTTCGGACTGCGTTTCGAGGTCTTCGAAAGCTCCCTCGTGCCTGATCACGGTGTCGAGGATCCGCTCCGGGCGTACCCCTTCCTGATCATCCGACTGGACCAGTTCTCCCGGAACCAGAAACTGATGGACCTGATCGACGCGTCGACGTACGACCTCGCGATCGTCGACGAAGCGCACAAACTGACGGCCCGGACCTGGGGCAGCAAGGTGGTCAAGTCCAAGCGATTCGAGTTCGGGGAGTTGCTCCGCAACCGATGCCCAAGTCTGCTGCTGATGACTGCGACGCCCCACAACGGCAAGGAAGCCGACTTCCAGGAGTTCATGTCGCTGCTGCGCAACGCGGGCACCGAAGCTTTCGTCGCCGACGCCACCGAGGCCGGGCTGATGCGCCGCCTCGTCAAGGAGCAGCTCGTCCACCTCGACGGACGCCCCCTGTTTCCGGAGCGACGCGCCAAGACGGTGGCCTATCGACTCTCGCCTCTCGAGGTGGACCTCTACGAGGACGTCAGCGAATACGTGCGCGAGGAGATGAACAAGGTCTCCGCCGACGATGCCAAACGCACCGTCGGCTTCGCCCTGCTCGTCCTCCAACGTCGTTTGGCCTCGTCACCCGAGGCGATCCTGCGGTCGTTGAGCCGACGTCACGACCGTCTCCAAAGCGAAGCAAACCGGGTCCGGGCCGCAGACAGCCAACTGTCGACGATGCTCGCGGCAAGCCTCGGACTGCAACGAGCCGATGTCGACGACCTCTCCCCCGCCGACGCGGAGTCCTACGAGGACGAGGGCGCAGCGGTCGCCACGGCAGCCCGCACGATCGAGGAACTTGAGGTCGAGATCGCCATCCTCGAGCGCCTGGTCACCAAAGCCACGGCCGTACGTGCGGCCCAGGTCGACGCGAAATGGGAAGCATTGGCCGGGCTCCTCCTCAGTGACCAGATGTACGACGAGGACGGCGCGCGCCGCAAGATCATCATCTTCACCGAACACCGCGACACCCTGGACTACCTCGAGGGCAGGCTCTTCGACCTCCTTCCGCGCGGCACCGAGATCCAGGTCATCCACGGAGCGGTCAGCCGCGCCGATCGGAGGATCGCGCAGATCAGGTTCACCAGCGAGGCCAGCAGTTCGATCCTGCTGGCCACCGATGCAGCCGGCGAAGGCGTCAACCTGCAGGTCGCTCATCTGATGGTCAACTACGACATCCCGTGGAACCCGAACCGGCTGGAGCAGCGTTTCGGCCGGATCCACCGGATCGGTCAACGCCACATCTGTCACCTCTGGAGCCTGGTCGCCGTCGACACCCGCGAGGGCGACGTACTGCAGACCCTGTTCGAGAAGCTCGAAGTGCAACGACAGGCACTGGGCGACCAGGTATTCGACGTGCTCGGCCAGGTCCTCACCGACTCCAGTCTGAGCACGCTTCTCGAACGCGCCCTGGACGGCGCCAACCAGGCCGAGATCGCCCAAGCACTCGACCGCGTTTCCGACGATCTGGCCTCAGCAGTCAAGGAACGAGCGGCCGCGGTGAGCACCCTCACCGAGGAGGAACTCGCGGTGCTGCGCCAAGAAATGGAACTCGCCCGCGCTGCGAGCTTCCAACCCGACGTCGTCAAGGACTTCACCCTGACCGCGCTCGCCCGGTTCCGTGGAGACATCGCTCAAGCCGGCAGCACCTGGCAGGTGCGCCACGTCCCGCAGAACGTGCGCGGTACAGCGGACTCCGGAGTACTGCCGCGCTACGACCGTCTCATCTTCGGCCGCGGCGACGACGCGGCCAGCTTCGTCACCCCAGAAATGATGTCGCCGGGTCACCCTCTACTCGCGGCTCTGGTGGCTGCTGTCGACACCAGTTTCGGCGATCGGCTCCGACAGGGCGTGCTGCTCGAGGACGACCGGACCGACCAGAACTACACGCTGCTGACGGTCCTCGCCCCCGCCACATCAAACCGACCGGGCGAGCTGATCACCAGGAAGATCAACGACACCGGAGAGATCGAGGACGCCAATCCAGCCCTCTTCACCGACCTCTCGCCGGCAACTCGCGCATCACGCGACGACGACATCGCTGCCGTCAGCCAGTCGATCGAGGAGGTCACCCTCGGCGAGGGACTTGTCGCCGTGGCTCGGGTGCTGGGGACGGCAGACGCAGATGTTGCCCAGTCATGGCGCAACGCCCGCGCATCCCTGCGGACCAAGATGACAGGACGGACCGTAGTGCCGGCGATCGATGGGCAGGGCTGGGATTTCATGGTCGCCGACGATCAGGTGCATTTCCATGCCGCTGTGCCGACGGGTGTCACGTTGCCGCGGCGCCGATCCGAATCACAGGCAGCGAACAACGTTCCCGACGCCTACGTCGTGCACGTCGTCGAGTAGGCACGCCAGACCAGGCTGAAGATCAGCCCAATCGATGGCAACCCGCGCCGATTGCTATGCCACTCCTTTTCGGACAGCATTGGAGAGTGGTCCGAGAGAAGCCCGCCGAAGAGCCGTCTTCACCCAAGACCGGCGACCTCGCCCTCGGGCGACGCATCGCCGACCGCCGCGATGAGCTCGGACTGAGCCGCAAGGACCTGGCCAGTGCGACCGGGTTGTCCTACCCGTACATCGCGCAGATCGAGACCGGCTATCGCTCCCCTTCAATGAAGCACCAGTTCTCGATCGCCCGGGCTCTTGGTCTGTCCTTGGACGACCTGTTCAGCAGCCCCGACGACCAGACGTTTCCCGGATCCGCCGTTCCCGCGCCCCCCGCCGCGCCGCCTCCGCGCCTGCCTTCCAGGGCCCCCTCCCGTTCCCTGCGCACGACGCCCCGCCGGACCACGATCGACGAGGTCATCGAGCACGCCGTGACCGAGATCGAGTCACTTCCCGTGTCGGTGCGCCTCGAGGCGCTCTCCCGGATCCAGTTGCGGATCATGCAAGGTGTCACAGAGGAGCAGGCCCGCCGGCAGAGCTGACCCGCTCAACTCCGCCGCCGCAGCAAGCCAACCCGACTGAACTCAGAGCCCGGACAGGCGCCCGGCGACCGAAGCGAAGAGTTCCGCCTCGGTCTCGAAGTCCTCCACTTGGTCTGGCAGCCCCAAGCCCGGCAGCCATGCCTTGAGGTCGACCAACTGACAGGTCCCTCGGAAGTCGGACAGCAAGATCAGCCATCGTGGGCCGTCAGTGGTGGTTCGATTGGCATCCTCCATCAGGAGGTGTAGCCGGGCATAGGTCTCGTTGACACGCATCATGTCCGCGAGCCGATCGCCGTACGCACCACCCCACGGATGCTGCACGAATGCGGCGACCTCTCCCGCCGAGGTCACCAGGTTCAGCGCGTAGCTGTTCGCCCCGTGGCCGGCGTTGCTTAGCGCGAACATGTGGCCCTTGCGAGCGAGATGCTCGACGACCCGTTCGACCGTGAAAAGGTACTGCTCCATCGGATCGATGTACCTGCTGCCCCAATGCCACTCACCAAAGGTGTCGATGCTGCGCTCGCCGATTGCTCCGAGGGGCGGAACGACCAGACCTCCGGCCGACACCTTCCGGCGGAGGTTTCCAAAATCGCCGCCGAACCGTTGACATGCCTGCTTCAAAGCGGCCAGGGCCTGTGGGGAGGCCGAGTCGAAGTCACCAAAGCGGTCGACATCACCTTCGATAGTGAGCAAGACTTGGTGCCGCTCACCGTCGCCGGTGATCCGGACCTTGCCTCGAGCGCCGACGAGCGAATGGCGTTGCGCGAACACCTTGGCTGCGGCCTCGTGCTCGGTGGTGGCCAGCACATAGGAAACGCGAAGTTCGCGGTGACCGATGCGCCGGGCAACAGCAGGCACGCCGGCGACGACAAACTGCGCGGAGTCGTCGTCCCTCACCCTGATGCTTGTGGCGTTCACCTGTGCCATGTAATCGGCAATGGGGTTGCTGTTCGTGGATTCCACGGCCGTCTCCGACTGTGCGCTCGCCACACCATGTAACGGAACCATCCCAGCGGGCGCGCTACCGGCCGGAGGCTCGGCCCAGGTGATCAGCCATCCATCCGCGTCTGGGTCGACGCCGTAGCCGTCACGCAAGGTGCGAGCGATGTGTTCGGCGACATCCGCCGTGTTCTCCCTGCTATACGTCCGGTGCCAGTTCGGATCATCAGCACCGGCCGGTGCCTGCCAGCCCAAGTGGCCAAGGCGCTGCATGTCGGTTTCGTTCAGGCGTGATGCGCCCTCAAGGTAGGTGTTGCTGACCGCCTCAGCAAACAGGTCGCCGCCTTCGTTGGAGATCTGGACATAGACCTCGTCGTCGCGAACCTGACGTTGCACTTCGACGCTCATCGTTGACGTGAACTGGTCGAGGACCTCCCGGATCTCAACGAGAGTCTGATCCCACTCGACTCCGAGCGGGCCCAGAATCGCCCCCACGACTCCGTCGGGCAATTGCTGCGCAGGTGGCGTCGCCCGATCGACAGTCGCGCGGCGCTCATCCCACTCGAGGTTGGCGACGGGTGCCGCCGTCAACATCTGGTCCGGAATCGTGTACATCTCATCGGCCGAGGTAATGCCCAGCCTCGCCAAGCGTGCGTGCTCTAACGGCGAAAGGACATCCCACAGGCGATACGCCGCAGATGCGGTGGCCGTCAACAGTAGGAGCGCGGTCTCGTGAACTGCGGCGGGATCCACCACAGACAAAGGGCGTGCGTAATGCAGCGTGACCACCTGCGGTCCGGGTGACAACGAGTAGGTCGCTTGGGGTTGGTCGAATGGTGCTGACGCGACCGCTTCGTCGACCCGCGAGGTATCGGTCACCCCCGCAATCTGCGACTCGCACCGGAACTCGCCGACCCCGGCATCGAGGACGATGCGGCCGGCCCACGGACCAAACCCGATCCGGGCCTCGGTCCAATGCGAACCACCCAACGGCTCGACACGCAATATTCCCCGGGTGGCAACGACCGAGCTACGCGCCGCGGACACCGACGTGTTCTGCGCTGCAGCGTCCGTTTCCTGGAGTCCATCAGACTGCGGAGCCGGCGACCTTGGCGGACGGTTGAGCTGTTCGTTAGGCACGGAAAGCCCGCCCAGGGCTGCGCCGATCAGTCGAAGTACGTCATCGACGCCGGCCTCATGGAGCCGGCCGGTGTCGATGACGACGTCCCGGGAGTCGTTGCCCACGATGTCCTCGATTGCAACGACGTACGGCTTTCCGCGTTGCCTGCTCGCCAGTCGGTTGGGCAGCATCACCCGAAACCCGTCATCGCGATCGCAGGATGCGACCACGGCGGTCGTTCGCGCACTCTGAAGGAACACGGTGCCGCCGATGCTGCAGGCGGCGACGATGCCTGGCCAGGACCGAGCCGACCTATTGAACAGCAGCAACGCGATTGCGTCCATCGAGTCCGGCGAGAACTCCACGAACCCGGTCGGCGGCGGCGTCAACCATCGCGGCTCACCCGGGTCGCCGCCCAGGGCGAACTCGAACCCGGGGAGCGGGTACTGGCCGGCGCCTATGCGCACCGATTGATCAACTGTGTCCCCCTTCAGGACGACAGAGAAATACGGAATCGCGCCATCCCCATCGACGATCTTCAGAAACTCCCGCACTGCGTCACGGGTGGTGTCACCGCGAAGGACACAGGACGCGCCCCCGATGGTCACGCGAACGTAGCCACGCGCGTCTGTGCCGATCGTCGGTTCCTCCGAGCTCTCGATCCACCACGACAACAGCCCGACGAAATCCGCCGCATCGTCACAATGGTGTCCGAACGGGATCGAATCCTTCACCGCCACGTCGGGACCGTCGTCCTTCGCTCCAAATAGGCGGGGCCAACCGTCGTACGCCGTCACGGGAGTCACGAGGAGGTCGAGCGGATTCCCCCGAAGCGCCCCATGGAGGCCCACCAACTCTGCACGTCGCCGCTGGGGGAGATTCCGACGCATTTCAGAAGCCAAAGCTGCCGTGTACATCGCGCAGGCCATTACTAGGCCGACAGCCTCGTCCTCGGTCGCCTCGGCGTACGGCATCCGGTAGCGCAAGATGGGTGCCACTCCCGGCTCCAGCCTGATCGTCACCTCCGGCGACGGATACGGAACGCGATTCATAGCCGACTCGATCGGCGGACCGGGGAAGTCGAGGAGCGCCACCTCGGCCCACACCTCGCTGCTGGTTTCCACCAGAACCAATCGGGCTGGAAACGGGCCCAGCCCGAACGACGCCGTCGTCCAGTCGGCGCCGCCGTCGGGCACTAGATTGATCGCCGGCAGGCGTCCCAACTGTTCCAGCATCGCCCGGACGCGCATCGTTGTCATCATCATGGCCTCCCTCCGTTCGTAGGCTATGGGCTAAGCGAGTTCGTACGCCGACGAACGGGCGTATCGCGATGTCATTCGCGCTCCTCAACATCGCCCTCCGGGCGGATGGTGCGGCCGCGCTTGCGGCTTCCGCGGTGGTAGGAGTCGCGCGACATCTTCGACGCGTACGCCGAGCCCTCGACATCCGCTGCGGTGTCCAGCCGGCCGACCTCGTCGAGTTCCGCCTCGATGTCGGCCTTGCCCGGCGCAGGCGCAGCCGCCCACGCGACGCTCAGCAGGTTCCGCGTCTCACCGAGCATCTGCTTGCCCGTCGCGACGTCACCCTGCTCGAACGCTTCCGAGGCCTTGCGCTTGGCGTCCTGCGCCTCCTGGAACAGCACTTCGGAGTGGACGGTCGGGTCTGCAATCCGGCCGGCCGCCTCGTCGCCCGGCACCACGTTGACCGTGATCGGCAGCGAAGCGACGTGCTCGACGAGCCCCGGGAGTTCGACGTACGACAACTCCAGGGTGACGACCTTCGCCAACCCGAGCCCTGCCATCGCGGGCACCTTCAACTTCAGCAGGATCTTGCGGGACTCCTCGCTGTAGAGGTCACCCAACTCGACCATCACCTGGCCCTCGCCGATCTGCTGCGCGGGCAGGTCGTTGTAGAGACGCAGGAACTCCACCGACGGCTCGAACTTGATCGTCAGCGACAGCGCCTGCACCACCTTGTTGAGCAGGCCCTCGACCTCACCCGCAATCGCGGCACCGGCCGCGTCGGGGTTCTGTGCGAAGACGTGGTTGCCCGACCCGGAACGGGCAATCGCGGAGAGCAGTGTCTCGTCGTACCCGTTGCCGTAGCCGAGGGTGGAGGTGACCACGCCGTCGGCGTACGCCTTCGAGGCCACCGTGGCGAACTCGTCGGCATCCACGATGCCGCCATTGACGTGCCCATCCGAGATGACGAGCAGCGTGCCGCCCGCCGTCGCGACTCGACGGAGCTCGCGCAGGCCCCGGACGTAGCCCGCAGACAGGTCGGTCATGCCACCCGTCTCGACCGCCTGGATCTGCGCGATCACCGCTTCCTTGTCGGTCAGCGGACCGGCCGGTACGACAACCTGGGCCGAGTTGTCGAACGTGACGAGCCCGAAGTTGTCGCTCGGCTCGAGCCGACGAACGAGCGCGATGAGAGCCTGCTTCGCGCCTTCCAGGGGTGCGCCGGACATCGAGCCGCTCCGGTCCAGGACGACCTCGAGCGAGGCCTGGCGTCGTACGACCTCGGCCAGGGCAGCGGGGGCCTCCAGTTCGAGCAGGACAGCAACCTCGTCCTCGGTCTCGTGGGCAACGACGTTGACGTCGAGCAATGCATTGATCTTCATGGTTCCTCCGGGTGTTTCGAACGAATGGATTGGTCAGTGGTTGTTTCGGCAGAACTGGACCCACGGGTCGTTCGAGTCGACGACCTCGGGGGTCATCAGGGCCTCGTGCAGGTTGCGGATCGTTTCGGTCCACGCGGCCGGGGTCTCGGTGAGGGGCTGGTATCCCCCGGCGCCGCCGACGATCACGGGGATGTCGATGTCGGCCGCACAGAACCCGAGGCTCCGCGCGGCGGCCCCGATGCCCTCGAGGGAGTACTTGAGCGTCGACAACGGATCGCCGGCCAGACCGTCCGCGCCGCAGGCCAGGAGGATCACGTCGGGACCCTGGTTGTAGGCAAGGTCGAGGATCTCGTGCATCGCGGCCGCCAGGTCGGTGTCGTCCGACCCGGCCGCCAGGGACCAGTTGTGTACGCCGTCCTTGGGCCGGCTGTTCTTGCCGGTGCCCGGGAAGATCGTCCCGTCGTGGATTGAGCAAGTCAGGATGCCCGGGGTGTCCGCGAGGAGCGCCTCGACTCCGTCGCCGTGGTGGGCGTCCCAGTCGACGTACATGACCTTCTTGCCCGCCGCGACCAGCCGCCGGGCCGCCCACGCCATGTCGTTGAGGACACAGAATCCGCCCGAGCGATCCCGCATCGCGTGGTGCTTGGCGCCTTGGGGGTTGAACCAGATGCCCGTACGCCACTCGGCGAGCAGGTCCTCGACGAGGTCGACCGTGCCCTGGAACATCACCGCGGCCGTGTCACGCAACTCGAGGTTGCTGCCCGACCACTCATCCGAGAGCCCATCGTGCAGGTCCGTCAGGTACCGATGGTCGTGGACGAGTCCGGCTTCCTGGAGCATCCGGTGCAGGTCGAGCTCGGGCCTGATGAGCCGCAGGTCCACGCCGGCCGTCGCCGCCCAGGTGATGATCTGGTCCACCACGATCCGGGCCCGCTCCGGGTTGGTCGGGTGGCCGGTGCCGAGCTGCCAGTCGAGGTAACGCGGTGTGTACGCGACGGTGACCGGGACGGTCGGGTTGTTCGGGTTGCTGCTCATCTCGCTGGTCATCGTTGTCTCCGGGAGTTCGTTGTGCATGTTCTTGTTGATGCTCTAAGCATTGCTCGGAGGTCCGACAGAACCACCGGATCGCCGTTCATGAGGCTTCTTGCAGGCGGATCGAGCGGATGATCCGCACGACGTCCAGAGGGTTCTCGGCCCGCCACTGCGCCACCCGCGCCAGAACGGTTGCCCGCTCGGCTCGGGTCGCGCCGGTCCGCTCGAAGTGCCAGGCCAGGGCGTCCTCGGCGTACCAGATGTTCGCGGTCGGGCGGGCCGCACGGATCGCGGCCAGTGCCTCGACCGGGTCCCACCCCAGCCCCAGGAGTACGGCGTACCCGGCACTCGGGCCGCGGTTGATACCCATGTGGCAGTGGGTGAAGACCACTCCCCCGGCGTACCTCTCTGGAACCAGTTCGTCGGGCGAGTGACGATTAAACTCACGGTTGGGCCCAAGATCACCTTGGGTTCGAAGCAGTGCTGGCGGATTGCGCGTCCGCTCAGCGATTCGGAGGACTAGCCCTACGCTCCGGCCGGTGGTCGATCGACTCCCGCAACTCCCGGCGACTCTCTCTGGCGGCTTCAGAGGCAGTTGGCGAGATCGGCGGCGGCCGAAGTTCGTAGCGTGTGATCGCGAGCAGGTCAGAGTCGATCGCCGCGGAGACGGGCATGTATCGCTCACGGACCGGGCTCACGAGTTGGCCGGTGCCGTCGACGATCCGCGGCACCTTAACGCTGACGAAGTAGAGGCGTTCTGCGGCGCCCTGCTCGATGATCGACGCGATGCGTGCGTCGGCGCGTGTGAAGAGCTTGTTCAGGTCGCGGAGCGGTTCTGCGCTGGTGATCTCGTCGACGTGCAGCTCTCGCATCCGGCTGACCGCGTTGGCCGCCTCGGCTACGGCCGCTCCCCCGTTTCCGACGATGCCGCCGACATTGCGGGTGGCGCCCATGAGGTTCTTGTAGGTCTGCTCCCGCTCGAGCCACCCCTCGATCAATTCCGGTGCGACGTCGGGTGCGCGTCGGGCCGCCTGATGCGACAAGATCCGCTGACCATCCAGCACCCGGCGGAGACTGAGCGCTTCTGGGAACCTCGACAGGTGGACGAGCATGTTGTGCTCGGCTTGGAGAACTCCCCCAATCCCGGGCAGCGGGCCTCCGTCGATGGTCGCGGCTGGCGGGCGCCAGCCCCTCTGGTCGACCGAGTAGTCCGGGTCGTCGTACCCGGCGAAGGCGGCACAGACTTCGGCTGCTCGGTCGAGTCGGCCACGCACCCGGATCGGGATCCAACCAGGGATTCCCTCGTACCGCTTGTCCAGTACGACGAGCGCGCGCGTCACCTCGGCAGCGTCCGTGAGCACAGTCATGCACTCCTGCTGGGACATTCGCCCTCGAGCGAGGTCTCCAGCGAAGTCATGCTCACCCAGAACCGCGGCCTTCGCGATCTGCCGCCAACTCTCGACGATGGGGTATTTCTGCTCAACCGACAGTTCCTTCATCGATGCGATGCCCGCGTTGGACATCCTGATCGATTCCAGGAGCCGGTGGCGGAACTCCTCGACCGGGCCGCGAGAACGCTCTGTGGAGCCCCCCAGATTGATCCTCGGGTTCGCTTCCATCACAGCGTGCACACACCAACCCAGGGCCGCCCCGCGATAACGCCGGATCTGCTGGCCGAGCAACTCGCGCTCCTCGGCGGTCGTCGACTCCGGAATGGTGTGGGACCCGGCTCCCCCAAGTCGCTGCTGGATGCGGTGCTGGCGCAGGAGGGTCGTCAGTTCCTGCCTCAGAAGGGTCCCGTTCTGGCCATAGGTCATGGCCGGTCCAGAGCTCGGGCGTCTTCGAGTCTGGCGAGGACGAGCTCGACCTGGAGTCCATCGACGCCGTGGTCGACGAGTTCCTCGATCGCGGCTTCGGCGACGGTGTAGAGGACGTCTCGCTTGTCGGTGAGGACCTCTGTGATCGGCGGGATCTCGGCGCCGTGGATCCTGTCCAGCTCGAACAGGACGTACTCGTACCCAACCGACGCGTCGAAGGTGCGGGCGTTGTCGGCGAGGGCAGCGACATAGGAGCGGGCCTCGCTGAGGGTGACTGCGTGGGCGAGCAACATCAGAGCTTCCTTTCGGGTACGGCGTCCGGGTGGGTGCCGTTGGGCCCAAGGTCAGCCGGCGTCGGCCCAGACCCAAGACCTGCGGCCTGACCTGTGGATGAGGCCGCGCGAACCTGCCCCTGTGCGACCCGGGCGAGGTCGACGTACCGGCGTCCCAGGTGCCGGCTGAGACCGACGAGTTCGTAGGCGTCGTTCTGAGAGAGACCGTGATCGACGATGTCGAGGAGTGCTTGGCCGATCTCGATCTCGAGGGCCGCGGCCGACTGCCGTACGGACGCCAGCGCACGATGCCGACGTCGGGCGCGACGCGCAGCGTCCTTGACCCTGGCGCGCCGCACTGAACCGAGCGGACTTCGTTCGTCGGCACGAGTGATTAGGCGGTCGATCTGTGAAACACATTCGCGGCGCCGCGCGCGCAACGCCTTACTCGTCTCGATGCCCATGCGAACTGCAAGCGCGACAGTCCAAGCGAATGGACAGGGTCCGTGTCCGGCCCCGGAACGACGTCACCTCACCGAGCAGCCCACCGAGTCCCTCACATTTCCTTCGCCTTCAGTGCCACACCCGATGCACGCAGTGAGGCCGCTGCATCGAGGGAGCCAGCGAGGCGGGCTTGCACCGGTGCCACTTCCCGGCGCCGTGATCCACAGCCTCAGACAACGGCAGCGCACGGGATCCGACGAGACGCGCAGGCTGCCCACCGAACCCGCTCAACCAACCGAAGGAGACACCATGAGCGACACGCAGTTCGTCCACCTCGACCCCAACAAGGTCACGATCGGCGCGAACATCCGCACCGACCTGCACGCCGACGCCAAGGAGTTCGCCCGCTCAATCAAGGAGCGCGGCGTGCTGGAGCCGGTCACCGTCTACGTCGACGACGAAGGTGCGTACGTCGTCCTGCGCGGCCAGCGCCGTACCGTCGTCGCCGCTCAGGTTGGCCTGACCGAGATTCCCGCCCAGGTCGTCGCCAAGCCCGAGGAAGCCGACCGGATCACCGACCAGATGGTCGAGAACCTGCACAGGGCCGCGATGCGCGACAGCGAGATCGTCGGCGGCGTCGAGCAACTCGCCCTCGTCGGTGTCACCGCTGCCCAGATCGCCAAGCGCGCCGCGCTGGGCCGTGACCGGGTCAACGCCGCCCTTGCCGTGGCGGACAAGGAACGGACCCGCGCGCGGGTCGTCGCTGGAGACCTCACGCTCGACGAGGCCGCGATCTTCGCGGAGTTCGAAGACGATGCCCGAGCAGTCGACCAACTCGAGCGCGCCAAGCACTTCGGTCGTCCGCTCGCCCACGCCGCGCAGCGGCTGCGCGATGAAGCCCAGGAACGCGCCGTACTGCTGGCGGAGGTCGATCGCTTCCGCGCCGAAGGGCTGCCGGTGCTCGACCCCGACGAAGTCAGCGACCCGCACCGCCTCCGGCTCGCCGACCTGGTGCGCACGGCTGACGGAGAGCCGATTCCCGAAGACCAGTGGCCGACCATGCCCGGTGCTGCCGTAGTCGTCGTCAGCAAGTGGGAGTACCCCGGCGACACCGACGAAGACTCGCCGGACGAGGACCCCGACGCAGGCGACGAGGAGGACGTCGACGCCGAGCCGGTTCAGGTGTTCGCTCCCCTGTGGATCTGCCGGGACCCCGAGGCGGCTGGGCTTGTGCAGCGCTGGTCGTACCTCACCAGCGCCCGGAAGTCTGACGATGGAGAGGTCGACGAGGCCGAGGCAGCCGAGGCCGCCCGCGAGGAGCGCCGACGCGTCATTGCCAACAACAAGGCATGGGCCAGCGCCGAGGCCGTCCGACGCGACTGGATGCGGCAGTTCCTCACCCGCAAGACGGTTCCGCAGGGCGCCGAAGCGCTGATCTGTGAGGCCGTCGTCGGCGGGCAGTTCACCCTCGCCAAGGCGATGGATTCGGCCCACCCGATGTTGCGCGACCTGCTCGGACTCGACACCGCCACCGTGTACGGCGGAGGTCGTCAGGCAGCCGAGCATCTCGCCGACCAGCAGGCCACACCAAAGGCCGCGACCATGACCACTCTCGCCGCTGTCGTGACGGCGTGGGAGGCCAGCACCAGCAAGCACACGTGGCGCAACCCGAGCGCGTGGGACCACCGCGTCCTCAGTGCCCTGTCGCAGTGGGGCTACCAGCCCAGCGAGGTCGAGAACCTCCTGCTGACCGGCACCGACACCGAACCGACCGATGACCAGCCGGTCGCGGTCTGAACACCGATACGCGTGAAGGAGACGAGACGATGGCTCACCAGATCGAGACGCACGGCAGCGAGGCCGCTGCCATCTTCGCCCGCACCGACGCATGGCACCGGCTCGGGACAACTGTCCGAGGCCGAGCGTTCAGCGCCGAGGAGGCCATGACGATCGGCCACCTCGGTGGCTGGCACGTCCGTAAGGCACCGCTCACGGCCCACGAGGTCACTGCCGAAGGCGTGACCACCATCGACGCACCCGGCTACGCCACCGTGCGCGACAACCCGTTCACCGGCAGACCTGAGGCACTCGGAGTGGTCGGCACTGCGTACGAGCCGCTGCAGAACGAGGACCATGCCGAGTTCCTGAACAACCTCGCCGACCAGTCGGGCGCGGTGTTCGACACCGCCGGATCGCTGCGCGAGGGGCGGCAGGTGTTCATCACGATGCAGTTGCCCGACACGCTCCGGATCGGCGGCACCGACGCCGTCGACCTGAACATCGCGGCCCTCAACAACCACGACGGTTCGGGTGCGTTTCGCATTCTCGTGACGCCGGTCCGGGTTGTCTGCGCCAACACCCAGGCCGCCGCGATCGCAGCCCACGCGTCGAGCTTCTCCATCCGGCACACGCGCAACGCCAAGGCCGCCGTGGCCGCAGCCCGCGACGCGATCGGCCTCACGTTCGAGTACGTCGAGGCGTTCGAGGCAGAGGCGGAGCGCCTGATCCAGACGTCTCTCACGGACGGGCAGTTCGACGAGTTGATCGAGGCGACGTTCGGCCCGCTCGCCCCGGACGCCAGTGAGCGCACCAAGCAGGCAGACGCCGACCGGCAGAACGTTCTGTCGTTCCTGTTCCACGATGCCGAAACTCAGGCAGGCATCAGGGGCACGGCCTGGGCCGGCTATCAGGCCGTAGCCGAGTACGTCGACCACTACGCCCCGGTGCGCACCAAGTCCGAGCCGGCAACCGCGCGCGCGAGCCGCCTGCTCATCTCCGACGCACCCACCAAGACCAAGCACCGCGCTTGGTCCAACCTCACCGCCGCCTGATCGCAGCCGCGCCCGTCCTCCTCGCCTCACCCTTCGCTTGACGACAACAGCCACACACCCTTTGCACCAACGTGATTGGCGGGTGTCCACTCGCCCGCGGTGCGGTGCTTGATGACGGCGTGATGAGTCTGCGCAAGCTGACCGCCGGTGATGGCTACAGCTACCTCACCCGGCAGGTCGCTGCCCACGACAGCACGGAGAAGGGTCACAGCAGTCTCGCCGACTACTACGACGAGAAGGGCGAGTCACCCGGCCTGTGGGCCGGAGCAGGGCTTGCCGGGCTCGGAATGCGTGCCGGCGACGTTGTCGATGCATCCCAGATGAAGTCGCTGTTCGGTCTGGGACATCACCCCAACGCCGCGGCGATCGAGGATGAGATCGCCAACCGCGGAGGATCACGAGCGGAGGTCACCAAGGCCATCGCACTCGGTCGCGAGTTCACGATCCACACCGGAGCCTCACCCTTCAACGCCCGCGTCGCGGAGGCATTCACGGCCTACAACCTGCAGCGAACGCAGAAGTGGAACTCCCCCATCCGACCTGAGGAACGCGCCCGGATCCGGACAGAGATCGGCGAGGCGATGTTCACCAAGGAGCACGGGCGAGCGCCCCAGGATGCCCGTGAACTCGCGGGCTACATCGCCAAGGCATCACGCCAGGCGACCAGCGCGATCGCCGGATTCGACCTGACCTTCTCACCGGTGAAGTCGGTCTCCGCGCTCTGGGCGATCGCGCCACGAGAGGTGGCCGCCGAGGTCCGGGCGGCGCATGACGCCGCCGTCGCCGACACGTTGGCCTGGTTGGAAGCCGAGGTGGCCTACACCAGGGTGGGCCGCGGTGGCGTTCGACAGGTTCCCGTCCGTGGCCTGGTGGCTGCCGCGTTCACGCATCGCGACAGCCGCGCAGGAGACCCCGACCTTCACACACACCTTGCCGTGAGCAACAAGGTGCAGGCCGACGACGGCCGCTGGCTCGCCCTCGACGGCCGCCTCCTCTACTCCGCGAAGGTCTCCGCCTCCGAGCACTACAACACCCGCATCGAGGCCGAACTCGTGGCACGGCTCGGCGTCGAGTTCGTCGAGCGCGCGGAGAGCACCGGCGGCAAGCTCCCGGTCCGCGAGATCCGGGGCGTCAGCACCACGCTCACTCGTTGGTGGTCTCGGCGCCGCATCGCCATCGAGGCGCGCCAGGCCGAGATCGCCGCCGAGTTCCAGCAGCGGTTCGGTCGGCCGCCGACGGCCATCGAGGCCAAGTCGCTCGCCGATCAGGCAACGCTCGAGACTCGAGAGGCGAAGCACGGCCCCAAGAGCGAGCGTGACCAGCGGGAGACGTGGCGTGCTGAAGCCGACGGCGTACTTGGAGATCCGGCGGAGGTCGACGAGATGTATGCCCACGCGGTCGACCGCAGCGCAACCGGGACCGCTCTCACCCGCGAGTGGGTCGAGGATGCCGCGGCAGCGACCGTCGCTGCGATCGAAGAGTCCCGGGCGACCTGGAACGTCTGGCATCTGACTGCCGAGGCGCAACGGCAGGCCCGGAAGGCCGGCATCGCCCGCGACGACGTCGGCTCCGCGATCCACCAGGTGGTCGAGGCAGCTATCTCGCGCGCGGTCCGACTCGGGGTCGATGACCCGGTCTCTGAGCCCAACCAACTACGCCGACACGACGGCGCCAGCATGTACGACGTTCACGGCTCCACGCAGTACACGTCTGCGAAGGTACTGGGCGCCGAGCAGGAGTTGCTCGCGTTGGCGAGCCGAAACGGGGCGCACTCTCTCGCCGACGTGCGGGTCGAGGTCGCGATCGCCGCAGCGGCGACCACCGGATTCGAGCTCAACGACGCCCAGGCAGCGATGGTCAGGGATCTCGCGATGTCCGGCGACGTCGTCCAGCTTGCGCTCGCTCCCGCCGGAACCGGGAAGACAACCACCATGAGCGTGCTCGCCGGGGCCTGGGCCTCCGCAGGCGGGCAGGTCATCGGGCTCGCGCCGTCGGCACAGGCCGCCCACGAACTCGGACAGGCCATCACGGGCCACACCGACACCTTGGCCAAGTTGACCTGGAGCCTCGCCAACGAGTCCGCGGCCGAGTGGCCGCGCTGGGTCCGGGACATCGGACCCCAATCGATGGTGATCATCGATGAGGCTGGGCAGGCAGCGACGACCGACTTGGCGGCTGCGATTCGGTTCGTGGCGGACCGCGGCGGCGTCGTACGCCTGATCGGCGACGACCAACAGCTCGCTGCGGTCGGTGCCGGCGGGATTCTGCGCGACATCCAGCACCAGTTCGGCGCTTCGACGCTGTCCGAGATCCGGCGATTTGATGATCCGGCCGAGGCGGCCGCCACGCTCGCCGTACGCGAAGGAGACGCCGGAGCGCTCGGGTTCTACGCCGACACCGGGCGCATCAAGGTCGGCGATCTGAGCGCGGCGGCAGACCAGGCCTACAAAGCATGGTCGAGCGACCGCGCAGCCGGACTCGACTCCGTCCTCCTCGCACCGACGCGTGAGGTCGTCAGCCAACTCAACGGCCGTGCACGCGTCGATCGCGTCGCATCGGCCGAACAGCGTGGCGCGGAGGTCGATCTGGCCGACGGCAACCGTGCCTCGGCCGGCGACCTCGTGGTGACGCGTCGCAACAACCGACGACTGACGATCTCGCGGACCAACTGGGTCAAGAACGGTGATCGCTGGCGGGTCGAGTCGGTGCTCCCGTCAGGCGCACTGCGCGTGCGGCACCTCGAACTCGGCCGCGCCCTCGAACTCCCCGCCAACTACGTCTCCGAGCACCTTCAGCTCGGCTACGCCACCACCGTCCACGGCGCCCAAGGCATGACGGCCGACACCGCGCACCTCGTCGCGACCGGCGACGAGACCCGGCAGACCCTGTACGTCGGCATATCGCGCGGGCGACAGGCGAACCACATCTACCTGGCGACCGGCCTCGACGGCGGCCCACACAGCCTGATCGACCCGAGGGCGCTCCGTCCCCCCACAGCGATCGACGTACTCACTGAGGTCCTGGAACGCGACGGGTCGGATCGCTCGGCCTCGACGACCCAGCGCGAGGCTGCGTCCGCTCGAACGCAGTTGCACGACGCCGTCATGCGCTACAACGACGCACTGGGCTTCGCCGCCGAGCAGGTCCTCGACGTCGAGGTGCTGAACCGCGCCGAACAAGACATCGAGGTGCTGTGGCCGGGACTCACCTCCGAGCCCGCCTACCCCACCCTGCGTGCTCATATCGCTCTCCTTGCGCTCGACGGCCACGATCCAATCGCGCTCCTCCTCGACGCCGCTGGCGAGCGCGAACTCGGCACGTCCTCAGACCGGGCCGCCGTCCTGGACTGGCGTCTGAGTCACGGCACCCAGGACGGCCCGCTGCCGTGGCTCGATCCCGTTCCCCAGAACCTCGCCGATCACCCGACCTGGGGGATCTACCTCCAGCAGCGAGCCGCGCGGATCTCCCGTCTCGAGTCGTCCGTCCGAGGCGAGGCCGCTGCTTGGGCCACCGCGAGTGCGCCGAGCTGGGCAGCGCCATTCACCGCTTCCGAGCATGCTGAGCTGCGGGCCGACATCGCTGTGTGGCGTGCGGCCTTCGACGTACCCGATCAGGCACGCCGGCTCACCGGATCACTGCAGCCCGGCTCGGCCACTGCGCCGCACCAAGAGCGACTCGAACGCCGTGCCCGAACGGTGACCCGGACCCACCACCCCGACGAACCAACCCTCGAGCGGCTGCCCGACGAAGTCAGAGCCGACCGCGAGTTCTCGCGCCTCGCAGAGCGGCTCGGTGCACTGGAAGCGGCGCAGGTCGACGTAGCCGCGTTGATCGATCAGGCGATGTCGCAACCCACGCCCCTACCTGACGAACGCACCGCGGACGCGCTGTGGTGGCGCATCGTCCGCCACCTTGGCCCGGCAGCCCTGCGGGCCTCGGCTGACCACGCGCACACTCTCGAACCGGCATGGTCTGCTCATCTCACGCGGCGCCTTGGCGACGCCACCGCAGGCAGGGTCATGGCCGACGCGATGTGGCCTGCTCTCGTCGCCGCCGTCCACGCGCGACCGCCCGAGTGGACGGCGGAGCAACTCATCGACTCGGCAGTGTGCGGTCGAGGTCCAGATGTTCGCGCGGAGGACCTGTGCGCTGCGCTGGTCTGGCGCATCGCAACCATGACCGATGCTCCCTTCGACGAGACCGATCCCCCGGAGCCTGACTTCGGTCCGACCGATCCTGCTCCTGAACATGCTCGCAACGGTGCGGTGGACGCCACGACCTCGCCGGCACGGATCAACGAGCTGAACGGGATGGCCTTGGTGCATTTCACCTCGCTGTACCGGCGGTCGTGGGGACCGGTGTATCTGCAGGATCGGCTCGGCACGGACCTGCGAGATGACCCCCGGTTCCAGGTTGGCTACGCGCCACCGGGCCCATCGAGCCTCCTCCACCACCTCACCGATCAAGGCGCCACGATCGACGAACTCGTCGACGCCGGTCTGGCACGCCAGACCGAACGAGGACGCCTCGTCGATTGCTTCCGTGATCGCCTGATCTTCCCGATCTACTCAGCCGACGAGCTCGTCGGCTTCATCGGCCGCCGCAACCCGAGCAAAGGCGAAGGCGAGTACGCCGGACCGAAATACCTGAACACCCGAACCACGGCAGCCTTCACCAAGGGCGAGCAGTTGTTCGGCCTCACCGAAGGGTCTGCGGATCTCGCCGCAGGCGGCACGCCTGTTCTCGTCGAGGGTCCGCTGGACGCCATTGCCGTGACTCTTGCGTCGGAGGGCGAGTACGTCGGCATCGCGCCTCTCGGCACAGCATTCACGTCGGCACAGGCCTTGAAGTTGAAGCAGTACGTCGGCGACGACCCCAACCGGATCGTGATCGCCACCGACCCCGACGCTGCTGGCTGGCAGTCCGCGCAGAAGGCGTTCTGGCAGTTGGTTGCGCTGAGGGCGGCCCCAAGGCATCTCGCGCTCCCGGCCGGCCTCGACCCGGCGGACGTCGTGCGCAGCAACGGTGCTGACGCTCTGGCTCGCCGGCTGGCCACCGCGTCTGACTTCGCCTCGGGCCTCCTCGACCGCCTCCTTGAGCAGCGACTCCCCGGTCACGAAGATGCGTTCGGACGGGTCGACGTACTGCGAGAGGCCGCTCAGACCGTCGGCGCGCTTCCTCCAGAACGCTGGAGTGAACTCGCTGATGACCTGGCCGAGCGCCTCGATCTACCAATCTCGACTGTTCACGAGGAGATCCACGAGGCCGGCCAGCGCTGGACCGAGGACCCAGTCGACTGCACTGCCCGCCAACTCGCCACGCTCCGACCGAGCCAAGATTCGCAGACCCACCTGAGGGTGCCCGAACTCACCGTCCGCTGGAACCAGGAAGGCAGCGTGGAGGAACCGCGACCGAGCTCAATCGTCAGACCAGGCGTCGATCGATGAGTTCCAACCGATGGCATGCGGTCCACCCGTTGACGCACGCGCCCTTGGCTCAGGACACCTGCTGAGCGTCCAAGTGACGCTCGGACGACGACGGAGCGGCAAGGTTCGCAGGGTCGTACCCGAACTCGTGGAGTTGGGACTCCAAACGGATCCGCTGCCACGCCGATGTGAACAGGCCCTTCCCCGAAAGGGCGTTATCCCCTCGAGCATGCTGATCAGCAATCGTCGTCATGGGATCAAGAGCAAGTTCCACCACATCATCGTCCACCGTGGCGAACGTCTTCCAAACCGCGTCAGGGTGGTCCTCGTGGCCGCGGGGAACGTAGCCGCTCGCGATTTGCTCCGTAAGCGGGTTGATCCAGTAGAGGCACCGCTCGCCCGAGGCCAGGACCGCGCGCTGGACTTCATTCAGCTTGAACTGCGGTCGCTCGCCGCTCGTGGTGTCGTTGACGGGCGTCATGTGATGACCTGCGTGGCCCCACAGCCACACGTCCTTGATGCTGTGGGCCGCATACCAGTCATGACGCTCTTGCCATTGACTGACCGAGAGCGTGGAGTACTGAATCTCGAAGGCAACCCGCTGGACCGGCCAGGAGACGAGCACGTCCGGCGTCCGTTCGCCACCGTGCAAGGGCACCTCGACATCGACGGTCGCCCAACCCGCCACACGGGACTCTGCCCAGCGTCGAACTACCTCCTTGGCGTTGGAGTGCCAGATCGACTCCGGTGCATGACCGCCGGCACCCGCGTAGTGCTTGAACCCATCCCGCCGAGGTCGAACCGAGCCAGACCTGTGAACGAGTGAGAGGCGTCGATCCTCACACGCCGGCATGGGGCACTCGAGGTTCTCGGCCACCCAGGTGCGAAGTCCGTCATCACCTCCACGCCCATCTTCAAGGAAGAAGGTCCTGGTGGCGTCGTTGCGGTGGCGCCCGTAAACGAGGCGTGGCTCGCTGTCGAGGAAGCGAGCAATCTCCTGTAGAGGGTGAACGGCCATAGCGACGGTCTACACGACCCCTCCGACATGTCTCACTGGCTCACACTTGTGGGCGCCAATTTGCCCCTTCTCCGTCGCGAATTCGCACCGCTTTAACCAAGGCTCCAAAGGGTGGCAAAGTCGTTCGAACTTTCTGCGTTTCCGCAGGTCAGAGGCCCTTTTGACGACCTCCGAATGATCGCCAGGACACCCGAAATCGAGTAGAATCAAAGCAACAAGTCACCTCACCAGGAGGACCCCTTGGCATCGCACAAAGTCGCCTTTCAGCAGTCCACTCGAGACGTACTCCACAGCGACCTGACGTTCACTATTCACCGCGACGGCGAGAAGCTCGGAGAGCTCCGGATCAGCAAGGGAACCATCGACTGGAAGCCGAAGAGCAAGCAGCGAGCCATCAAGTGGAACTGGGACAAGTTCGCCGCGACGATGGAAGCGAAGTAGGCGCGCGCGTGCCCGCCAGCGCGGCAACAGACCAGAAGGTGAGTCGCAACGCACTGGACTCACGATTCATCACCGTGGCTGAAGGCATGGACGACTTGCTCGGTGTGGTCGACGTTGATGAGCTCGGTGACATCGAGACCTTCCTCATGTTCCTTCTCGAACGGCCGGTCCGAGTCGAATCGGCTTGGGACGACGAGGGGATCGAAAGTGCTCTCGACGTCCACGTTCGCGGCGACGAGTGGAGCATGAGCTCCGCCTACGACTTCCCACTGAGCCTCATTGAGTTGGCTCGCTCCTGCGCTGAGACAGCAGTTGAACTCGGCCCCTTCACCGGGTCCGGCGCATCCCCCTCAACGGAGCCGTGCGACCTGGTCGCGATGAGCGACGCAGACTTGATCGCCGAGATGCAGGGGGCTCTCGGCAAGGTCCGCATCTTCAACTTGATGGAGGATGACGCCTGACCCCCTTCGAGGTAGACGCTCCCGGCAAACTCGTTGAGGTCGCACCACTTCCTGCGAATTGCCTCGGCCGTGCGTGGTAGGCATGGCTCCATGGGAATCGAGGAAATGGGCAGCTACGACCGTGCTGCGTGGGACGCCTGCATGAAGACCGCGTACGAGGCACGGGAGCGGCGCCTCGTGCCGGCCCGCGTCCGCGCTGTCGCAGGGAAGGTCGGTGACTCCGTTTCGTCCACCTACCAGAAGTTGCCGATCCACGACCAGGCGAACTGGGTCCTCGAGAAGGCTTTCGACGGCGCACTCGCCGTGACCTTCCGGCCGGCTCTACGAACGGTCAAACCGGAGTCAGTTGTGCGGCGGGTCGCGAAGCGTCACCCGTCTGTCCAAGTCCTCAGCGACATACGCTCCCTCAACCTCGAACAGTGCGACCACCTGCGTAAGTCGGGTCTGGGGTTGACCGTCGCGTCGGCGGCCGAAGGGGCTGCAAGCTCGCTCGCAGTCACCGGCGCCGAAGTGGCTACGACGGTATCCGCGGGCACCACCGCTGGCGTTGCGATTGGTGCGATCGCAGCGGACACTGCGGCAACGATGGCCGCGATGGGTCGGTCCATCGGCGTCGTCGCGTCGGCGTACGGATATGACGTGCGCCAACCCGAGGAGGAGCTCTTTGCTCTCGGCGTGATGTCCTTGGCATCCGCCAGCACCGTCGGCGGAAAGACAACGGCGATGGCGTCCCTCTCGAAACTCACTCAACAGATGATGCGGCAGGCGACCTGGTCGCAACTACAGCAGAATCTGCTTGTCAACGCGATCGATCAGGTCTACAAGTCACTGGGTTTCAAGCTGACCAAGAAGAAACTCGGGCAGGCGGTGCCTGTTGCCGGTGCGGTGCTGAACGCCAGTGTGAACGCCGGGCTCGTCCACCAGACCTTCAGACGGGCCGAGGCCGTTTACCGCCTGCGGTTCCTTTCGGAGAAGTACGGCATCGATCCCGCCGAATGGAGGCGAGACGCCCCAACCGACCTCGACGCGAGCGAGGATGTCGTCCAGGTCGATGAGGCGCTCGAGTGGCAAGAGAAGAAGGTCCACCACAGCATGCCGCCTGGCGGTGCTTTCCCCAGTGTCGAAGTCGCCGCCGATCCTGAGATCTAACGCTGACGCTCCTTCGCCAGGTTGAGCGATGCCCGCCGAGCAGGGATGCAAAGTCGCATGGAGGTCAGTTCTTGTTGTGCCCCAGCGACCGCGCGCGCAGGACTTCCTTCCAGTACGACTCTCGCTCCAGCACGTGTCCGTCGTCAGTTCGCATCGACCAGAACTCCAAGAGCGCGAACGTCATGTTCTCCAGGTAGTAGTTCTCGCCCTTCTCCGCCAGAAGCTCCTTGAGCCCGACGTTGTTTCCATGGAGAGTCTCGGCGTAGGTGCTCCAGCGCTGCCAGATACCGGTGTCGCCGTACGCCGAGCCGACGTAGCGGGCGCCCGTCTCAGAGTCATGGATCACGTAGACGCCCTTCATGTGCTCCAGTGCGATGCGCCAGTCGGGCCGCTGCTGGCTCACGATGATCTGAAGATCGGCAAGCGAGTGATTGATGCGGTCGTGCCCTGGAAACGGGTCGCCGACGAACGCCTCCTCAAGAATGGAAGCCACGGTCATCTCGGCGAGGATGGACTCCATCTTCCGACGGCGTTGGCGACCGCCGAGCGCGAGTCGCACGTAGAGGCGCCGGACGTACGGACCCATCAGATCGTCACGCGGAACAACGTCGTAGGAGTACGTCCTCGGTTCTGGCCGTCGAGCCTTCACCTCCCAGATTCCGCCGAAGAGCCAGAGGGTCGGGTCGTGGCGGTCTTGGGCAATGGAGAACACGAACTGACGATTGAAGTCGTCCTTGGGGCCGCGCCACGAGTTCCAGCGCTGCCACTCCTCGGGATCGTTGGCCAACACGTCGATCGGATAGTGCTTGCCGTTGAAGACCGCGCAGTGCAGCTTGCAGGTAGCTGGGTCGAAGTCCGCGCGGAGAAGCGAGGCGAGCGGAATGTGCTGCATGGTTCGGGAGCCTACGTGGAACAGGTGGGCCTCGCGTCCAGGTCGGAGGGCCGCGCAGCTACGCATGCCTCTCCGTCCTGCCATCTCCGGGCCCGACGCCGTCCAGGCTCGTCGCCGTCCCGGTAGATGGCGTTCCGTCCGACGCCAGGGCTCGGCTGGTGACGCCCAGGCGGGCAGCCCGTCTCGCCGATCCGGTCAACGACGCGCGCCAAGAACGCGGGTAGCGTGAATCGATGCCAGTCTTCCAGGGCTGCCGGCGTACGCGCGAAGTTCGTCTCCCAACGCAGGCACGCCACTGTGGCGAGTTCGTGGACGAGATGGGGGTGCAGGTCCCAACAGATCGGCACCACTCGATCAGTCCGCCATGTGTGCTCCTCGTTGATCCAGGCGACGACCGCATCGAGCCAGACGTAGACGTTGCGCCGGATCTCGGGCGGGCAACTCGGCGGGTCCCAGGGCCTCGGCATCGTCGCCACACGCCGCGCTTCATGTTCGGTCTCGTCCACCGCAGCGGCAGCGAGCCGGAGCTCGTCGAGTAGGCGGGCCAAGACGCCCGGAGGCTCCGGGAACGGCGCGGCCATCAGACCGACGCCGGTCACCGCCGCACCTCCGCGGCCCGGGCCTGATCCCGGGACTGAGCCTGCGCCCGGAGCAGTTCTTTCCCACGACGACCATCGATGCACCTCGACAGCCTGGCGACGAACGGGCGAGCATTCTCGGCGACCACGAGCGCGTGTCGCTCCGGGAGTTGTCGGATCTCCTCGGGCCGCAGTACCGGAACGTCGTCGCCGTAGAAGCTGCTTCCCCATCCGCCGCGGTGCAGGTTGTAACTGCGACGCGAGACCCGTGTCGTACCGAGAAGGTCAGACATCTCCTTGTAGAACTCGCTGTCCTTGCCTCCACCGAAGACCACAATGTTGTTCGTCAAACCGAACATCGCGCGCGCCTCGTCCTCGCCGTAACAGATGACGAGTTGGCGCCAGGTCTGCGCGGCATAGATGAAGGACAGTCCGAGGGCCCGCTCGTTAGCCATCCTGGTCCGCAGGGTTGGCAACGGGGTGGTCGATGGAAGCTCGTCGAGGCAGGCCAAGAACGACGGGCACATCCGGCCGTAGGGCGACGCGTTTGCCATCCCGAGCGCGGTGTCGAGCACGTGCTCGGCGATCGCGGTCATCAGTGGCGACGCAGAGGCGTAGGGATCCTCGCGCCCGAGAAGGTAGAACGTGCCGCACTGATCGATGACCTGCTTCACGTCGGTGGCGGGTCGTCCTTCCCCGGGAACACAGCGGCGCCGGATCTTCTCTTGGAAGAACAGAGCCATCGCCTGTTGGACTGTGGTGATCGTGTTGCCCGCCGTCCGGTGGTCACCATGCAGCGCGCCGCGCAGGAGACCGTCCCAGAAAGGCGCCGCTCCCCCATGCGTCCGGAGGATTTCCTCCGGCTGGGTCGCGTTGTGCGGCTCGGCGATCCACATCAGCACGTCGTCCAGAGATGCTCCAGCGAGGGCCGCGGCATGGAAATATGCCTGGAGCACCTTCGCGGCCTCCGCTGCGTAGAACCGCGCTGCCTCATCACCTGCCCCACGGGTCACCGCGCCGCCGACGGTCCCGGCAGTGAACGCCTTCGCCCTCCGCTCCGCGATCATCGAATCCGCGCAACCGCTAACGGGGTCCCAGACAAGCGCAGGCACGCCAGGCGCCAGGTCGAACGGGTCTAGGACGTGGACGGGCCTTTCGTCTGCTGCTCTCGCGTCCACGGTGAGGTGGAGGTCCTCCGGCTTGGTGAGCGTGACGAGCGCCGCGCCGGGCGACGTCAGCAATGCCGGCGTGAGTAGATCCAATGTCTTGCCGGATCCCTGCGGCCCGTAAACACCGACAGTCCGGTCGAACGGCACCCATACCTCCACGCCGCTCGGAACTGTCGATCTACCCAGCCGCCAGCCAATGTCCGTCGCCTCGGCCGTCACACCTGTCGCCCCTCAACAAGATCCGGCCGAACGGTCGCGCCCCTGCGCATGAGCTGGCGCCGGCCGAGCACAGCAAAAACCTCGTGCCGCGAAGCCATCCCGAACTGGGCCAGTGGTCCGACCGTCCTCCACCACCATGAGAGCCCGATGACTGCTGCCGACACCAGCGCAAGCTCCAAGACCACGACCGCGGCGTAAACTGGAACTGGGTGCGGCGCTGTCGCCCGGATATCTGGCGAAATCCCCCGACCGACGTCACCCTCCAGGAGGCCGAGGAGGCTGTGTCCGAGTTCCGGCCCGGGCCAGACGAAGCCGTCGCCCCTGACCGCGTACGCGAGGCCTTGCCCCGCCGGGAAGGCGAGGAACGCGCCGAGCAGCCAGACCAAGCCGATCCCGACCGGGATCTCCCAGGTCGTCGGGAAGACGTCAGTACGGCGACTCTGAACCCTCACGCCCCTTCAAGCGACCGCCGTCCCCCGAATGGACAGTCAATGCCAAAGGGCCGCGAACCGTTCTCGTTACTCGGTCAAACCCGAGGTTCCGAGTTCGCAGCCATTCAGCCGGACCTCGGCGGCATACTTCGGATTAGGCCCCACTCAAAGGGCACCCCGTCGTCGAAGGAGGCGAAGTCGGCGATGAAGTTTCCACCGACCGACGAACAGCAGGCCGCCATTGACGCGTTTGCCAGCGGCGCAAACTTCGTGCTGGAGGCTGGCGCGGGGACGGGCAAGACGTCCACCCTGCAGTTCCTTGCAGAGTCGGCCCCACGCCGCCGTGGCCTCTACCTGGCCTTCAATTCGGCCATCGCAGCCGAGTCGCGCACCAAGTTCCCGTCGAACATCACGGTGAAGACCACCCATGCTCTCGCGATGGCCGGCACAAGCTTCCAGTTCCAGCCTCGGCTGAAGAACGCGAAGGTTCCCCTGAAGATTGCAGCCGCGCGCTTGGGCATCACTAGCCCCGTCTTTGTCGGACTCGCGAACCCGATCCGCGAAACCACGCAGGCGAGCCTCACCATGCAGGCAGTCAGGCGCTTCTGCTCTTCCGACGATGAGCAGATCCTCAAACGGCATGTGCCTCGGCCCGACGCCATGACACCCGTAGTTCACG
The DNA here is from genome assembly GCF_001427795.1 of Nocardioides sp. Root682. GTDB lineage: Bacteria > Actinomycetota > Actinomycetes > Propionibacteriales > Nocardioidaceae > Nocardioides. The sequence continues at coordinate 989,032 of NZ_LMHJ01000001.1, forward strand.
CGGCGATCGCTCCGACCATCGTTCAATATGCGAAGAAGGCTTGGGCGGACCTCTCTGATCCGAACGGATCGCTCTACCGCTTCGAGCACGACCACTATCTCAAAGCGTGGGCGTTGAGTCAGCCACCGTGGGGCTACGACTTCGTGCTCTTCGACGAGGCCCAGGACACGAACCCCGTCGTCTCGGCCATGGTCACCGAGCAGTTGCGCCTCGGAGCGCAAGTCGTGGCCGTCGGGGACTCGGCGCAGTCCATCTACGGCTGGCGCGGCGCGGTCGATGCGATGGAGACATTCGCCGCAGACTCTCGGCTACGACTGAGCAAGTCGTTCCGCTTCGGGCCCGCTATCGCTGAGGAGGCCAACAAGTGGCTCCAGCTTCTTGGCTCGGACATGCGCCTCAGCGGTCTCGGGAACCAGAAGTCCAAGGTCGTCGACGACCTCGTGAACCCCAACGTCGTGCTCTGCCGCAACAACTCGACGGTCATCGGGGAACTCTTCCTTGGACTCGAAGCGGGCAAGAAGGTTGGTGTCATCGGCGATGGCCGCGACCTGCTCGCTGTCGCAGACGCAGCTGCCTCGCTCAAGGCAGGGCGGACCACTGACCACGAGGAGTTCTCGCTCTTTGGAACTTGGGGCGAGGTCGTCGAGTACGCAGAGAGCGGCGACGACCCGAACCTCCTCATGCTGACCAAGATCGTCGATGAGCACGGCCCAGCCGCGATCAAGGCAGCGATTAGTCGCGCAACCGATGTCAAAGGCGCCGACCTGGTGTTATCCACCGCGCACAAGGCGAAGGGTGGCGAGTGGGACCGAGTCCGGCTTGCGGGCGACTTTGCCAAGACGAAGTACGTCGACGGGGGGATGACGATTCCGCCTCGCGAAGAACTGATGCTCTGCTACGTCGCCGTGACGCGCGCGCAGGATGTTCTTGATCGAGGTGTCCTCGGGTGGGTGGACGACGCGATCGATCAGATCGGCCAAGGGCGTTTGAAGATCGACTCCGGTCGCCATCATCGAACGCCGATCGACAATCCTGATCCGCCGCCGTCGACTCAGCTCCAGTCGGACGGCCTGCCGTACCGGACCCGGCACCCGGCGTACTCCAATTGGACCGCAGGCGCAGACGCCGCTCTGCTCCGCCGATTCCGAGCGGGCGTCACGCTCACCCGTCTGACAAGAGAGTTCGTCCGGACCACGGACGAAGTCGAATCGCGCCTATACGAGCTCCTCGGCCGGGCTCGCGGAAGCGAAGCGGTTTTCGGCTCTGACGACAGGCCGCTGCTTGATGGCGTCCCGGCCAACGAACCATCTGCCGGCCCGTTGACCACAACAACAGTTGAGCCTTCAGCGCATCAGGACGATGCCTACTACGAACCCGACGAGCATGAGCACACCGCCGAGTACGACGAGCCAATCGATCCGCTCGAAGGCGACCCGGAGATCGCCGCGATCATGGAAGAGCTCGACGACTGGGAGGAGATCTCAGAGGGCGAGGAGGACCAGGCGTCAATCCGGGCGACCTTCGAGTACCTGATGCAGCGCGACGACATCTGACCGATCCGGGGCCGACTCAGTGGCGAATGTCCCGCCTTCGCGATCCCATTCCAATCCGCATCCCTACTCGAGACCGTTGCGGATCGCATCGGTCGCTCGAACGTCATCCTCGTTATACGCGAGGATGCGCTGCTGGCCGACCGTACGGCTCAACTCGTCGACGGCTGCCCTGGCTTCCAGCAGCCAGAGTTGCGACTGGAGGCCGCCGGGGTCCTCGTCGCGCCAGTGGAATCCGAACGCGGGTGCAACCTTCTTGATCCCCAATCCGTTCAGCCCGAAATAGTGCTGGCGGATGATCGGGAGCAGGTCGACGAAGCGGGCGAGCAGGTCCGCGACCTCGTCTTCGCCCAGGAGTCGCTTGAGGTACGACGGCTCGGGGTGGGCGTAGTGATATACGAGCACTGAATGACCGTCGGCTTCTGCGGTCGTGATCTGGTCACGCAACCACCTCGCGAACTCCTCCGCCAGCGCGACTGCGCCAGCGTCGTCCAACGGATCCCAGGACACGACCGAGTGATAAATGGGGGCGGCACCCTTGCTGTGGACCAGCGCACCCCACAGGTAGACGTGGTCGTCGGGGTCCCATTCGATGTCGAAGTCGATCTCGATGTCGGCCCGCGGAACTCCGATCGGTCCGGTCGTCTCCCGCTCGATCGCGACGCCGTCGCGGAGCATCCGTGCGCGCCGTACGGCGACAGCGAGCCGACCGATCGGGTCCTTGAGGTGCGTGACCTCAGGAAGATAGGCCGCTTGAAAGGAGCCGGCACCGATGTCGAGGTCGGCGAGATCGTCGACCGTTGCGATACCAGCGTCACCGAGGGCGGCCCACTCGCGGACCGAGAGTCGACCTGAGGTGATCTGTGCGCTGGCGGTGTCGTGACCGGCGATCTTCCGGCAATGGTCGAGCCAGGGGCAGGACTCGCATTCGTCAGTGAAGATCGGCTCGACCAACGCGGGCTGTTCAGTTGCAGCGGCCCGTGCGACCTTCAGCCGGAAGCCCTGCTCGTGGTCGTAGCGCTCCAAAGCGGATCGCTTGGCTGCACCACGGGAACGCGAATAGGTCTCGAAGAACGGAGCAGCGAGATCAATCCAGGTCAACACCCGGCCGCTAGAAGCGAGGTCGGCCACGTTGTCGGTTCCGATGATGAATCCCCGAGCGGATCCGGTCGCGCTACTCCCGAGCGCTTCGAGCATCCGCCAGTAATGAGCCAGCTGCAGATAGTCGTCGAATCGCGCGGTCGTCTCAGCACCCAAACCGTCGACGGCAAGCACGCTGGCCGGATCCTCGAGGACGGAGTAGGTGAGCGTGCCTTTCGCGCGCCGAGCGAAAGTCTTGTGTCCCTTCACGTCCCCAGGCACGTAGCCGGATGCGGTGCGGAGCAGGAGGTCCGGCCGCCCTGTCCGTCCGCCGTCGGGATCATCCGGTAGCCAGCCGCCGATGATGACGTCGACCTGGCGCTCGATCGCGTCGACTGTCGCTGCGATTGCGTTGGCCTTGCCGCGCACGCCGGCCAGGTCGACGTATCGGTGCTCGGTCAGTGCCGCCTTGAGTTCGGTGAACACGGCGGTCTCGAATGCGATGCCAGCGTCGAACCGCATCTGGAGACCAGCAGGGATCACCCATTCGGTCTTGTCGATCGTCGGGTCCCACTCGTTGTGGATCCGTCGAGCACACCGCTTCGCGTCGTACCCAGAGAGCAGGATCGGCTCGGACATGTGCACATTCAACCGCGCAAGCTCGACGCTTCGAGGCGTTTGAGCGCATCCCGGAACCCGGCATTGGGGTAGGCGGCCGGGAGCACGCTGCAGACCTTGGCAAGCGCTTCGGTCGCGTCGACCCCGCGAATCATCGCGTAGGCCGCACCGACGGTAGGTGTCCGAGACTGAGCGGCGACGCAGTGGACAAGGACCTGGTGTCCCTCATCCCTCAAGGTTGCGACGGTGCGCGCTGCGTCGGCGAGGATGAAGTCCAGGTTGCGGTTGACCTCGGGATCGGCGTGGTCAATCAGCCGGTAACCAACGTGCTCCACCCCAGCCTGGACTTGGCTGCGGCCGAGGAGACAAAGACTCACCACTGCTGTGATGTGGCCAGGCAGCTCCTCCAGCGCGGAGGCGTCGGCGAGCCAGACGCCTTCGTCGTAGGGGTGCTGGACGAAAGTCTTGGCGGATCCGTAGATCGAGTAGTCGATGTGATCCACGGCTGGCCAGTCGTAGACGCCCGGGCCCGGGTTGGCGGCCAGGTGGGCGAGCTCGACGAGTCGCTCCCCCGTGATACCGGGATAGCCGTGACAGATTCGCCGCCACTTGGCCGGGACAGCTGAGGCACCCCATCGGGCGCCGAGCACAGCGCCGGCGATCGCCGCGACGGTGTCGGTGTCGTCACCGATGCCGATTGCCGTGACCAGCGCATCGCCGAGATGGCGACACGGGTTGCCGTCAGTCGGGATCGGGGTGTGCACGATCGCGGACCACGCTGCCTGGAGGGCTGTCACGGCCCAGCCGTTGGGCCGGAACGTCCGGGGGTCGCCGGACTCAGCCTCGTCGAGACGTTCGGTCCAGTACGCCGCAGCTTCGTCGTCGAGGTGCGCGAGCCCGGCGCGGATGTCGAACTCGGCGTGCAGGATCGCGTGCCTGATGGCCAGCGACCACAGCACGCAGGCCTCCTGCGCGTGCGGGTCGTAGTGGGTAAGCGCACCGACCTTGCGGGCGGCCTCGGCCAGCGCCGTCGGGTCGTCGAGGTACGGCAGTGCGACGGGCGCCGTACGCATCAGGGAGCCGTTGCCTGCGGTGTGGCCCGTGCGGGTGTGCAGGTCGTGCGACGCCGTCGCCATGCTCGCGCCGGTAGGGTCGGCGCCGACCTGGCCGAGAATGGCGCGGGTCTGGTTGCCGATGTCGGGTGGACGGGTGTCGTACCAGGCACGGAAGTTGCGGGCGACCCGCGTGAGCGCGTCATCGCTGCGCAGGTCGACGCCGGAAGCGGCGACGTCGAGGACGCACCAGGCCATGGTGGTGTCGTCGGTCCACTCTCCGGGTTCGAAGTTGCCGAGGCCGCCGCCGATCATCTGCGGTCCGTCTGGGCCGACATTCGCCAGACCGAACTCGTACGGCGCACCCAGCGCGTCACCGACGGCCGAGCCGAGGACCGCGCCACAAGCACGGTCGAGTTGGGCAGGAGTCAGTTTCATTCAGGCCACCTTTGCGCCGGTGCGGTAGGCCAAGTCGTCCCGGGTGGAGGTCATGGCATCGAGGAATACGTCGAGCATTGCGTCGAGGTGGCGCGGCACGAACGGCACGCCGGGCAGGAGCAATGTCTGCCAGACGTCGCGGTCTCGCAGGTCCCACTTCGCCCATGCGCTGTCGCGGTTGAGGAGGCCGACTTCGACCGCTGTTGAGCGACGGGAGTGCACATCGTGGGCGACGCGGGCGATGATCTCGACCGCGGGCTGGTCGCTGCGGACCCGAACCCAGACGGGCTGGCCCAGGTGGTGCAGCACGAAGTCGCCGTCGTCGTCGAGGGTCGTCTCGGCTTCGTACTTCTCACGCAGGACGCTGGCGACGTACGCGACGAGCTCCTCGCGATCCGCAGGCTCCAGCGCGAGTTGGCCGAGCACCGGCTCGCGCCCCTGCTCGGAGGGCGTGCCGGCGGCAGCGGTCGGCTCATCGATCGGAACGTCGCCGGTCGCGCACAACCAGAGGAACTCGGCCTCATCAGCCGCAGGTCCCCACGCTTGGTAGGTCAGCAACTGTGGGTGCGGGATGCCGAAGTGTTGGCGCAGCGCTTGCACGACAGTGCCGACGATCTCGTCGGCGCACTCGACCGGCATCTCAATGTGCCAGTTGCCCTCCTCAACATCTCCGGCTTCCGACTGCTCACCACCCACCCAGCCGAGGCCGGTGAACCAGGCCGCAGCCTCGGACCCGAGCCGGAACTGCGTTCGGAGATAGGCGTTGCCAGAGACCTCGGCCCGGATCATGCGCCCGTCACCGAAGGCGGCGAACTGGGCGTACGGCGGACAGCCGGCGTCGCCGTCGGGGTCCGGGTCGGTGAGCTCGATCAGCAGGTGATCGCCCTCGTCGGGGTCGACCATCATCGAAAGGTACGTCGCGAGGCTGTCCGCCAGCTCTTCCCACCCGGCATCAAGTCCGTCGTGCGCCTCGTCGGCGGGCGTTCCGCCGTGGTTCGTGTTCGTCATCGCGAACCTCCTTTAGCATCTTCGTGTCGCTAAACATTAGCACGTCACTTGCGCTAATGTCTTGGTATGTCGAACCCGCCCGACCTGGAGAGGTTCCCCCGTCCCGGAGTCACTGTCGACCTCGCGATCCTGACGGTAGTGGGAGCCTCCGACACAAAGCCGGATCTGCGGTTGCTGGTCCAGGACCGCTCCGAGCCGATCGGTCGGGCGCTTCCTGGCGGCTTCATTCGCGAGCGATGGACCGTCGCCCAGACCGTCGGGGACGTGTTGCAGCGCAAGGTCGGCATCAGCCTGTCGACCACTGTTGAACCTCGCCTGCTGCGCATCTTCGACGACCCCGACCGCGACGAACGCACTTGGGCCATCTCGGTCGCCCACTCGGTGTCCATGCGAGAGGCCGTTCTCAATGGCGCCCGTGGCGACCTCGTCCACGTGACCAGCGAAGGTCGCCTCGACGGCGAAGAACCCTTGCTGTTCGACCACGAACAGATCGTGTCGACAGCCATCGAATCACTTCGGGAGCGGTACGAGTTCCGATACCGCTACGTCGACGTACACCCCGACCCCGACGGTTTCTTGCCGCCGCCATTCACCCTCCACCAACTACGCAAGGTCCACGAGGCTGTCGTCGGCGCTGAACTTCACAAGGACAACTTCAACCGCCGGATGAAGCCGTTCCTCGAACCGCTGACCCGCAAGGGCGAGCCGGTGCTGTCCGACGGCCTGCGAGGCCGCCCTGCCGCCCTGTACCGTCCGGCGGATCAGTGATTCGCTTGAAAGACCGCGGGTTTCACCGAGCGTCGAGCGTCGGACGCATTTGTGGCTCGGTGGCATACGACAGGATGTCGTGCGAGTCAGTCCATGACCAGCAGAATCCGTAGGGTGGGCTGTCCGGACATCAGGCACTGGAGTTGGGGACTGGAATGCCGAAGGAACATGAGCCACTTTCGAAGGTGATCGACGACAAGACGTTCGTCATCGCCGACTACCAACGCCCGTACGCCTGGACTCAGAAACAACTCGCTGATCTCTGGGGCGACCTCGATCTCCTCGGCAACGGCGAGCACTACGCAGGCACGCTGGTGCTGCGCGAGACCGGCGTCCAGAAGGTAACGTCGTCTGGTGAGGAGCTCCGCGAGTACGAAGTCGTAGACGGGCAGCAGCGCCTGACCACGATCACGATCCTGCTCGGACGGCTGCTCGATGCGCTCGAGTCGCTGGGGACGGTCACCGACGCTGACCTTTCAGAGGGGGTCGACGAAGCCAAGCCGCAGATTCGCCGACTTGTACGGATAAATCTGGGCGGGGTGACGGAGCCCCGGCTGCAGCTCGGCACCGACCTTGCAGGTTTTTGGCGCGATCACGTGGTCGGGTCGTTGACCGCGCCGAGCGATCGGCTGGCGGCCGAGCAGCGCCTTCTCGACGCCGTCGAGTTCTTTGACGCCCAGATCGCAGGCATCGTCGACCCAGCCGACGCAGACCTCTCGGCTCGACGCCTGTTGGACCTGCGTCGGCGGGTCACCTTCGGCCTCAAGTTGCTGGTGTACGAAGTTGGCACTGCCGCTGAGGTCGGGGTGATCTTCGAGACGCTCAACGACCGAGGCCGGTCGCTGACCCAGCTCGAGAAGATCAAGAACTACCTGCTGTATCTCGCGGCCCAACTGACGGATGCCCGAGGCCCCAAGCTTGCCCACCTGGTCAACGATCGCTGGTCGGGCATCTTCAAGAACCTCGCGGACCTTCCGGCCGAAACCGAAGACCGACTGCTCCGGGCGCATTGGCTTGCGACTCAGAACGCTGATCGACGGACCTGGAAGGGTGTCGATGCCATCAAACAGAAGTTCCCGCGGACTAAGTACGTCCCCAGTTCACAGAAACTCGATGCTTCGGTCGTCACGACGCCGACGGACACGGACGCTGTCTGGCAAGACCTGTTCGATGACGTGAGTGACTACGTCGACAAGTTGTGGCAGTGCTCGGAATTTCTGAAGGACCTCGAGGACCCTGACCCCAAATACACCGTCTGGTCAGCGGATCCCGTGGCCGCAGAGCGCGCGCGTCGGAACTCGAAGGCACTCGCCAGGAGTGGCGTCGTGGCCCAGTTTCTTCCGCTTCTGTTTGCAGTTCGTCTCACCCAACCCACCAATGCCAGCGCGTACGCGGACGTCCTCGGGGCGTGCGAGACCTTCTCTGCCCGGGTATTCGCGATCTGCGTCCGACGAGCAGGAGCAGGGCAGTCGGCGCTCGCGGGCCTGGCGAACCGGCTCTTCCAAGGTTCCGTTGCCATCGAGGACGTCGTCGCCGACATAGGGAGATTGACGTGGGAGTATGCCCCTGACGAGATGGTCAGCAGCAACTTCCAGGCCTCGACCAACTGGTATCTGCGGTCTTCTCACAAGTTTGTGCTCTATGAGTACGAGCTCTCCCGCGGGAAGTCGGCTGGCGTCCTCGATCCGTTCTCGACCTTCAGCAAGGCATTCCAGAAGACGACCGAGCACATCCTGCCGCAGAATCCGAAGGACGACAGCCAGTGGGTCAAGGACTTTCCAGACCCTGTAGTCCGATCCAGGATGACGCATTCGCTAGGCAATCTCGTGCTTACGATGGACAACTCGTCGTACGGGCGCAAGGAGTTCACAGAGAAGCGAGGAACGCCCGCTCAGACAACTCCGGCGTGCTACTTCCGATCTGTTCTGAACAGCGAGCGCGAGATCGCCGACTGGAACTCGTGGACGCCGGCCACGATTGATGAGCGCTTGCAGGCCTTGGAGACGTGGGCACTCGGGCGTTGGAAGGCCAGCGGTCCGGTGACCGCGGATATTGCCACCGATGCCGTCGAGGATGAGGAAGCCGACGACACGTGATGGGGTCTCACGGCTGACACAAGCCGAAAGCCGTCGTCCGGACTTTAGCGGTCGTGTCGGAGGCCTCGGCGACACTGAGGTCGTGAATGAATCCAAGAAGCAGCGAACGCCGCTGCCCGGGGACGAATCCCGGAGGACCAACCCGTACGCCACCGAGCACAACAAGCTCGCGGAGGCCTGGAAGCAGCGCACCGCGACGTTGCCCGACGAAGCCCGCGCGCCCGGTGTCTACGAGAAGCATCGGCGCGCCTACCCCGTGTGCCTCCCGATCGAGTACGCGTCCCACAATCTTCTCCCCGAGGTCCGCGATGGCGCGACCGAACTCTTCAGCGAGCTCGACATCCCCTGGCACGACTCCGTCGCCGGAGGCCCAAGCAACCACCTGCGCGACTCCCAGGTGCAGTGCGTCAACGCGCTCTTCCAGATGGTCAACGACCCCGACCGCATCAAGCTCGGCTTCGGCGATGTCGTCGACATCGCCGAGGTCCTGCAGATCGAGGACGGCCGGTTCCTGACATTCGAGTACATCGGACCGACCGACTACTTCGGCGAGGGCATCCGCCACGGGAAGGAGGTCGGGCGGCGCCGCGGCACTAACTGCACCAGCATCGACGCTGCCTTCCTGTACAAGACCTCCACCGGAACAACCGAGTTGGCTCTGGTCGAATGGAAGTTCACCGAGTCCTATTTGACCTCGTACGACCGCGACTCCGCATCGGATGCGGTCCGGATCGGCCGGTACGCCGCCGACTTCGCAGCATCCGACGGCCCAGTTCGAGCCGACGTACTGCCGATCGAGCTCCTGCTGGACGAGCCGTTCTACCAACTGATGCGCCAGCAGCTTCTCTCCCACCGGCTAGAGAAGGCCCAGGCTTACGGCGCGGACATCGTCCGCGTGCTGCATGTCCTCGCTCCGGGGAACATCGGCTACCAGGACTCGCTGGTCCGTGCCGAGCATCTCGCCGCCGGCGGCAGCGTCGACGAGGTCTGGACCAAGCTCCTACGCACACCTGACCGCTTTCGCCACGTCGACCCGGCGGTGTTCCTCGACCTTGCCGTGACAAGCGCCGAGTACGTCGACCGCTACTCCCCCACGGCAGCTGCTGATGGCTGAGGTCAGCGTCGTCCTCGGCGACATCACCACCCAGGATGTCGACGCTGTCGTCAACGCCGCCAACACACGGATGCGCGGTGGCAGCGGCGTCTGCGGCGCGATCCACGCCGCCGGCGGCCCCGATGTCCTCACCGACTGCATCGCCCGATTCCCTGGCGGACTTGCGACCGGCGACGCAGGCTGGACCACCGCCGGCCGAATGCCGGCGCGCTGGGTGATCCACACCGTCGGCCCCAACTACCGCGCCGGCCAGACTGACCGCAGCCTCCTCATCTCCTGTTACCGACGGAGTCTTGAAGTCGCCGACGACCTCGGCGCCACGACCGTCGCGTTCCCGCTCATCAGCGCAGGGATCTACGGCTGGCCCCGTGCCGACGCCATCCGGGTCGCCGTCGAGACCCTCCGCGACGCCAAGTCGACAGTCCGCGAGGCGCGGCTCGTCGCTTTCAACCCAGCCACGCTCGCAGCAGTGCAGACTCTTCTCTGACCATCGAGACAAGGACCCCAATGGCATTTCAAGTCTGCCCTCAACACTCCTTCGAGGAGGTCGACGGCGTCTGGATCAGCGACGAGGTCGGCACCGAGTTCAACTGCGCTCGGACGGACCACGTCGTGCCCGGTCCCTTCTCGTGGATCAGTTCCCCGCCGCCACCGCCAGGTACCGACCTCAGCGGGATCGCTGAGGAACTCGGCCTAGGCGTGGAGATACCGGCTGTCCTGCACTACTTCGCCGGGACGTGGATCGAGTACGGCGTTTTCGAGCGTGCCTATGCGCTGGCGAACCCCAAGGACTGGGCATTCCTCATCGACCGCTACGGGCACACCGCGCTCGCCCCGAAGCGCTACACGGTGTCGGCGTTCCTCGCCGCAACCCTCGGCAATCTCGATCGCGCGGGCGTGGTGAAATACCACTCCGGTCCCGCGACAGGGCGTTGGTCCTACAACGGCACCATCTCCTACTGGTCGCTTCTACCCGCCCCGGATTGGGAGAACCGGCTGTCATGGGCGGACTCAGGCCAGCCTGTCGACTATGTGCCTGGCAAGGCCAAGAACTAGCGACCTCCAAGCAGGCATCGGAGGCGCGCGCCACCGCCGAAGGCTCAGCGAACTTCGGAACGGACCAACGCTTGGGTTCCGATCGGGGGAGCAAACACTGCAACGGCGGCAGACGCATCGTCTCCGCCGACGGACGGCAGTTCTCGAAGGGTGCCAACGACATCCCCGGCAGTTCGGTTTGCGGCGAGCGACGTTACGGCAGACGCGTCGACGCCGTCAGATGTGACGATCACGCCCCGAATCTCGTGCTCTGGCCGTCGCCACAACTCCACCCATGGCCGCGGGCGATCTTCACTTCCCAGCCACTCCTTCAATTGATGCGACTGCTTGGGTTCGGTCACCATTTCATATCCCGAACCGAAGTCGACATACGCCGGCGAATCCCCGACGGCTGCCATCCAGAGCCCCGCGTCGCTGATCGCCGCCACAGTCAACGTGGTGCCGCCACCACGCTCCTGCGCCCACCACGGCCGAAGCGCCACATACACAGAGTCGAAGAGTTGATGGAGTCTGGTTTCCGATGGTTCACCGGCACCAAGCACGACCTGGACCAGTCCGAGAGCGACCTCCGCTGCTTCCTGCCCGGCGGGACCACCACCGATGCCGTCGGCCACTGCAAGCCAGGATCCGGTGGCCCCGGAGCCCACCCCCCAACGGTCTTGGTATCCAGCGCCCTGGCCACGCGTGTTTTCGTTCCCGAACCCAGCGACCTCCACTGTCCGTGCCGTAGCACTCTGCGCGTTGTCCGGCATCACGGGTTCACCAAACTGGCGATGGTCAGCGTTTCTCCGGACTTCTTGCTTCCAAGAACAATGTTGCTCCCGGCACGGAGACGTACTGGTTCAGGTCCCCTGACCGGCTGTCCATCGACGGTGGTCCCGTTGCGGCTTCCACTGTCGCGAAGCCACCATGTTCCTTGCTCGACGTAGACGTTCAGATGTTCCCGGCTCACCTCGGCCCCTTCCAGCCGGATCCCGCACTCGCGGCTACGGCCGATCAGCACCGATGGCGAATCGACCGGGTGCTGTCCCCCGCGGCCGTCGGCGAGGACGATCCGGGCGACCTTCATCGGTGTCGTGAACGCACTTGCCGAGTCGGGGGCTTCGGTAAGGACACCCACCGGGCCCGCTGCGACAGTTGCGATGGCATCGTCTGCCAGTCGCATGGTGTGGGATTGCGCTGTGCCGTGGACCGCTAGTTTCGACGAATCGGGAGCCCACTCAGGCATGGGCTGTTCGGATCTCGGAGACTCGTCCCATGTCGCCATTTCGCGCCACAGTTCGATGAACTCGTGCCCCGAGACCGGCCTGACCTTGACGCTTCCTCGCCGTAGCCAATCCTCGGGAACCACCACCACCTGGGGCTGAGCGTCAGAGAGCCAGCCTCGAGCTTTCGCGTAGCGGGCATACCCCTTCGCCGCGTCGCTCGACACGCTCGACAAGGCCCCGCCGCGCCCCGTCAACGCCTCCACGTCTCCCGGCGAGACTGACGCTGCGAGGTATGGATAGGTTCGTCGAGATTTATCGACTCCGACCTGTGACTGGCCATTGACTGCGCGCATGAAGCGTCGGCGCAGACCGCCCACGAACACACGGAGGAACAGTTCCGCGATCCAGTCCAGCGCGGAACTGGTACCCCAAACGTGGAAGACATTGCCGGCAAGAAACGCTATCGGCACCATCAAAACGATCGCCATGAGGGCGACGGCGAAGACGATCAGGCTGAACGAGACGATTGAATAGGTCATTGGAGACTCCTGACTTTGGGGTGATGAGAGAACACCAGTAACGCGCACTCGCCGGCGGGACACATCGGTTCGAGGAATCGGTTCTCCGGATCGATTGCGTCAGGCGGCAAGGGTCTGGTCGACCTTGGAGGACGTCACGGTCCGGTCCGCCTCGATCGCTCCGAGGCGGAGGCGGGAGTGGGTGTGGGCGCTGGCGGCCAACGCTCGGGAGCAGGCGCCAAGACCGCTGACTTGGTGAACGTGAAGACCGTGCCTGCGCGCTTGGTTCGCGGCTTCGGTGAACATGCCGTCGCCGCTGGCAATGACGAGTCGGTCGAAACGCTTCGCGGCGTGGTCGAGGTCAACATCGGCGAGGATTGCCAGTTCGCCGCCATCCTGGCCGGAACGAGCGCGGCGCTGGACCCCCTGAACGGGTAGGACGAACCACGCCCGGCTGGCGAAGATGTGGCTACTTCCGACGACGTAGTGGTCCTCGAGTGAGGTAGGGACGCCGTAACGGTAGGTGCGCCAAACCTGTTCGATGAGGCTGGTCGGCGGGAGTCCGCTTCCGCAGAGGTTCTCGAGGTCGATCAGGTGAAGTGAACGGGTGACGTGCATGGGGATCCTCCTGTTGGCTGGTTTGTTGAGGACCACGATTCCCATGCGCCGAACGCAGTGAAAGGCATCGAGGAATCGGTTCTCCGCTCCGCGCTACGAGCCGTTCGTTGCCGCTAGGCTCCGATTTGGCGAGTCGTCGAAAGAGAGGTCGAACGCGTGTCGCAGGAATCGGCCCGAGTCATTGGCGAGTGGCTCAGAGGCAGCCTCGGACGTGCGATCACAGCGCGGACAACCTGGACGGTCGGAGCGATCGGCGAGGAAGTGATCTGCGAGTCACCCGTGGACAATGTGTCGATCGTTCCGACTGCCGAGGCTGTGCGTGGAGGCCAAGCGGCAACGTGTCGAGCCGCGGTCACGTTTGACGGCAAGCCGGCGGACCGCGATTTAGCGGTGCGCGCCGAGCTTCTCGAATCCAGTGATTCCCGAAGCAAGCGCGTTGTCGCGATGAGGATGGCTCAAATCGTGGATGAGCGAGCTGCGCTTGTCCTGCTGCGTCCGTGGAGGACGGCCCAGGCAACCGTTCTTCCTCAGGTAGTGGGGTCGCGCCGCGACGGCACAGAGACGATCGGGCTCGACATCATGCCGTGGGCCGAGGACTTCGCCCAGGCGTTCGTTGGTCACTCTGGTCACGCTCGCGTCGACCGAGCGGTCCAGTTGGCTATCCCGCTCTTCTCTGGTTTGGACTACCTCCACGAGCAACACACAGTCGTTCATCGGGACATCCATCCATCCAATGTGATGTATGCCGAAGGCAGGTTGGTGTTGGTCGACTGGGGAATTGCGTCGAATGTGACGGATGGCATTTCGACCCTGACCGCGGCGATCGGCAAGGAGCAAACTGTGTACTTCGCTCCCGAAACCGCTGCCCATCAGCGAGTCGGTCGATTTACCGATGCATGGGCCATGGGGATGTTGCTCTGCGAGATGGCTTGCGGTGAGCCGCCCATGCGAGTGGGAGGAGTAGCGGGGGTCAGGCTCCCTGCTGCCGCTAACCAGCTGCCACGCTGGTTGGTCGCAGTCATCGAGGGCCTAGCCACCTCGTCGGTCCGCGACCGTATGCGCCTCGAGGACGCAATCGACGCGCTGCACGACGCCGGACGCAGCTCAGTCGCAGCAGGAGGCCCAGCGTTTGAACCAAGCCACTCGACCGCGCTTACTGCTCAGCCTGCGATCTCCACCACGTCTACGACGATGGCGCAGGAGGGACCCGACGCGGCCCATCGACGAACCCGTGCCAGGGAGTTCTTTGCCGAGGGATACGAACTCCTGAAGAGCGGCCGGGCTCATGAAGCGCTGAGGGCATACCTCGAGGTAATCAGCATGTGCGACGGAGATCCGGATCCGATAATGCGACAAAACATGGCCATGGCGCTCAACAACACCCAGTGGGCCCAAAACCGGTTGGGCCAACACGCCGAAGCAGTCGGAACTTGCTCTCGGATGGTCCACGCCTTCGGAGGAGATTCCGATCTGTTGCTTCGACGGCAGGTAGCAACTGCGCTCAACGGGAGCGGGTATGCCAAGGCGGCTCTCCGTCTGAACGATGGAGCGATTGCCGACTGGGACGCAGTGGTCACCCGGTTCGGGAATGAGCCCGATCTGGTCCTGCGACGACAGGTGGCCATGGCACTGCGGGACAAGGGTCTCGCTCTTTCCGCACTTGATCGACGGATCGATGCGTTGTCGACCTACACGAGGTTGATCGAGTCATTCGAGCGTGACACTGACCTGGCGATACGCCGGCAGGTAGCGATGGCGCTGAACAACAAGCGGTCATGCCTCCACCGGTTGGGCCACCAAGCGGACGCGTTGGCTGCATGCACGCGTTTGGTGGATGTATTCGGCAGCGACTCCGACACTCTGATCCGGCAACAGGTTGCCGTCGCCCTGCGGAGTAAGGGCTTGCTCCTCGATCGATCTCGCCAGCGGGAGGGAGCGCTCGCGGCCTACGGCAGGTTGGTCGACATCTTTGAAAGCGATCCAGACCCATCTATCCAGGAATCGGTCGGATGGGCTCGGCGGCGGTTGAGGGGCGAGTAGGGGTCATGAAGCGGTCGAGAGAAACAGGCAGATCCAAATGGTGATTGAGATCAGTTTCGAGGATCCCAACGGCGGCGGTCATGTCCACAAGGAGCTGTCCTACGAGAACGAACCGTTCACCGTTGGTCGCTCAGACGCCTGCTCCGTCTCCCTGCCCCCGGTCGAACTGAGCCGGTTTGCGCTTGTGATCGAGGCTCATGAGGATCGGCGAGTCAAGATCAAGTGCGGGCAAAGCTACGGATACGTCCAGGTCACGCGTGAAGACGGCGTACGTAAGGCGACGCTGGAACTCGGCGAAGAGTTCTCGTGTGGTGCGGGAACCTTTCGAGTGCTGCTCAAGACAGCGTCAGCTGAAATCCTTACCGTCGAGGTAGTCCTCAAGGACAGTCAGCAACGCATTGAGCCAGGGGTCATCACCGTTGGTATGTGGAGTCGTCAACATCTGTTCGCCCCCACCCCCGAAGAGGACTGGCGATGGGTAGCAGGTTTGGCGACTGTAGTCGCGCAGACAAATGCTGCACGAAAGGGTGAGGCCCTTGATCTCCTCGCCAAGGCCTGGCACAGCGGGGAGTGGCATGCGAACGTGCAAGGCAGGCTGGACAAGGTGCTTGAGCGCTTGGGGTACCGAGGTGCCGGCAACAAACTCGAAGCCATCTCTTCCGAGGTGCTCAGCTCAGGCGTCATCGACGCGAAGGACTATCGGGCGTTCCGTGACGAGGTCCAGCGGAGAGCGCTCAACTACCTGTCCCGAGCCGACATCGGCAAGCTCGGCTGGGGCTATCTGGTACGGGGTGCGTAGGGGATGAGTTCGGTCGGCCAATGGACGGGCGGGGTCCCAGGGGTGCCGCAGGCGAAGCGCAGTCGCTGGCTGTGGTGGGTCTATCTCGGCTGCGGAATGATGTCCTTCATTGGGTTCGTCGTCGTTGCCGTGAAGGTCCAGAACCGGAAATTCGCGATCGGTGCTGGGGTTTCAATCGTCGCTTGCCTCAGTGGCTTCGCTGCTTACCAACTCTTCCCGTCGGACGTCACGACCAGCACGAACGCATCCACGGAGACAAGCGGTGACCTCAGTTCACACGGCGCGGGCGTCTGGATCATCATGGCCATCTGGATCGGTCTCATCGTTTACGGACACGTTCTCGATCATGACTACAAGAAATTCCTGCGCAACGAGGAAGACGAGAAGAGTCTGCGTTGGCATTCGGCCAGGGCGCGAGAGCACGCGATCTACGCTCCCGTGCCCGCGCAGAGCGAGCGGGCACTCCCCCACCCGTCCCCCCAGGCTCCGAACGTTCACACGCCGACGAATCCACAAATCGGCGCCCTCGATGCCGAGGTTGACCGATATCTTGCGACGCAGCCATTGGGGAACCCGCCCACCGCTGCGCCGCCGAATGATCACGCCGTTTAGTGGGTCGGCAGAGCCAGGAAGCAGTACAGGGCCACTGTCCATGACGAATCTCGACGGCGATGCACTACGAATTGACTCAAGGAGCGCACCATGAGGCTGCCCAACTGGGCATGGCGGATGACGGCTCAAGGTATGGCCTCGACAGCGTACGAACGCGGCGACCGTACCTACTCGGTGACGCTCGATGTGTTGACGCCCGGCCACACGCGGGCGCTCGCTGCCATCGCTTCGGCCGGTTGGCGACTTGACGACAAGATTGAATACCCGAGAGTCAAAAATACGAAGGTGACGCCGAAGCCTGACGGCACCCACGACGTGGTCCGGACTGTCTCGCAGAATGCGACCTTCTACTTCGTTCGAAACGACAACCAATCAACGTCATCCATTGCGCAGGTGGCGCCGCCAGCGACGTGGCCAGCAAACTGGTATCAGACCGCGCACGGGTGGCGGTGGTGGGATGGAACTCAATGGGCGCATCCCTACGTCAGCCAACCGCAGCTTCCGTATCAACAAGCGCCTTACGGATACCGAACCGCGATGGCTGGCATGAGCAATGGCGAGCATGTCCTACACCTCGTGCTGACCTTCTTCTCTTGTGGACTCTGGGCCCCCGTGTGGATCGTGCTCGC
Source organism: Nocardioides sp. Root682 (assembly GCF_001427795.1). Classification (GTDB taxonomy): domain Bacteria; phylum Actinomycetota; class Actinomycetes; order Propionibacteriales; family Nocardioidaceae; genus Nocardioides. The sequence goes on from NZ_LMHJ01000001.1 coordinate 1,006,236, forward strand.
AATCAAGAAGGGGAAGGTGCAGCCGCGTTAAGCAGCAACGGTCCAAGCACGCCTCTCAAGGAGCGCGCCGTTTCGGCCGCGTCGCGGCCAGTTCCTCGGACCACAAGCCGCGAGTCGGGTGTATGCAGGAGAATCAACGGGTGATTGACGAAAGTCTGAACGGGACCGCCGATAGCAGGTGCGGTTGGCAACGGGGCACGATCGGCCGTGTCACGGTCGCCGCCGCGCAGTTGCGCCCGGTCGTAACTAGCCGCACGCACCGAGATTCCTTTCAGGTCCTCTAGTGCCTCGACTGTTCGCACGGCTGCCTGTCTCGCTCCACGGCCCAGCTCTCAAAGCGCTGATCGCACTGGCGGTTCTGTGCTCTTTCACCGCCCTCATCCTCCTGACCGTGTTCTTCAACAGAACGGAATCCACCGGTCATCTGTGGTGGAAGGAGACGAAGGAGATTCCGTTCAGCGAAAGGCGCCCTTACCTGGTCGCCTGCGTTGGGTCCGCCTTAGCAGCAGTGACGTTCTTGATCGGCGCGTTGGAGCTTGTCGTAACGCGAGCCAGTCAACGTCGCGCCGACCAGCGACGACGCGACGAGGCGATGACTGCCCTGTGGCGCCAAGAGCAAGAAGTAGCCGAAGCGCATCAGCGCCACCAGATGGAGCAGGCAGAGGCGCAACGACGCTGGGAACTCTCGCCCGCGGGCCAGGCTGCGCGACAGGCCGAGGCAGCCGAGGCGCAGTGGCGCCGGGAGGTGGAGTACGCCGAGGCGCAACGGCGCCATCAGTTGGAGATCGCGCAGCGCGCAGAGCGAGAGGCAGGGGAAGCACGACTTCGCTGGGAGCAGTCGACCGCAGGCCAGGCCGCCCTTGCGTACGGGCGAGGCGACCGCTATTTCTCCATCGAACTATTGGTGGATGGGGACTTGGCGCACCATCTGAACGACATCGCCAAGGCTGGCTGGCTTGAGGAAAGCGTTGGTGGCCGGAGGCACAAGAAGACCGCCATCCAACGTCCACTCGACGACGGCAGCCATGAGGTCATGCGGGAGACCTTCGAGTACCGGACGTACCTATTCCGTCGCAACGTCTGAGTACTCAGTCTCGATGCTTCAGAGTGCTGGCAGTGTCGTCGCGGTGGCGTGAAAGCAGCGGCATCTGACGCTGCCCGGATCTGATCAGCCCTTTCGATGCGGCACGAGCGCAACCTGCCCCGGCCAGTACGGATACGGCACCACGTGATGGACCGCGACCCTGCCGGGGCGCTCTTGCTCGTAGGCCCAATAACTCGTCCGTGATGGGTTGGCCCACCGGTCGAAGATCAGCGTGTGACCGGCTCGCAACATGATGTCCCCGGCCCGGAGCTCGCCCTTCGAAATCGGGTGGGCGACTGACGGCAGCGAGGCCGTCGTGAAGCTGGTCGGCAACCCCCAGACGAGGGACACGTAACCAGAACAGTCCTGCCGGTACGTGCCGAACTCGTTGGTGTGGAGGCTGCCCTGCGAGTAAGGCACGCGCTCGTCGACCCAGCTCTGCGCCCGGGCCATCGCTCGGGCGTCTCCAGGCCCGGGCGGCGGGTTCGGTACGCCAGCGCAGGTGCCCGTCGTCGGCATCAATGATGCCGACTGAGGCCAGAGTTGCCTGGTCAGCTTGGTCGCAAGAGGCACCCACTGCTCATACAGCCCGCGGTACTCCGCGGCTGGCCGTTGGACCTCGGCAGCCACGTCGGTAACCCGACGAGTCTCCCAGCCCGGGATCCGAACCAAGTGCTCCAGAAAGGTCGTCGTCGCATGCGGGACATTCGTGACCTGCGCAGGCGTACCCCAGCCCTGGGATGGCCGCTGCTGGAAGGCACCAAGCGAGTCTGCGTCGCCGTAGTCGAGGTTTCGGATGACCGACTCCTGGCGCGCGGTGGCCAGAGCGATCACGGCAGCATGCGGCTTGCCCGACGTCGGCAGGAACGCCCGGACAGCGGCCACGATCTGTTGTGCGACCTGCATCTGGTCCGCATCGAGCGCATCGTTGGTAGCTACGCCGCCTGCGCCGGTAGGGACTTCCGCTCCGGCGCAGGCAGCCGCAGGGTTGGGCAGCGCCTGAGCGCCGATCATCAAAAGGAACACGATCGGAAACATCACGGGCAGCGCAGCCAGGGAGACGGCGTACCTCGCACCAGAGGCCATCAGACGACCGCCTCATTGGTGAACGTCAGCTGCCGTTCAATGGGCGTCAAGACCGTTTGCACCTTGTATCTCTGATCACCGACCATCCAGAGCGCACGCCCCTTGTCCTGCATCGCCCACCCAGTGACGAGTTCCTGCTGCACTCGCGTCAATCCGAGGAGGTGCGCCAACTCTGTCGCGACTTCCTCGTCCTGCCCCATGAGGACGCGTACGTCGGAGAGGTGCAGCAGGTCCTTGGCGATCTGGGCTGCCTGGCTTCCCTGATCGCCAGCCGAGAGCGGGTCGGACGGTTTGTGGTAGGTCACGAGCTGGATGTCTCCGTCGTTGCGGGACAGCCGCAGATTGGAGTCGAGGGTCTTGACCGCCTCGACACCGAGCCGGGTCTGCATCCATGCCTCGTCGCGCAGGACGATCCGTCGATCACCCGGTTCGGCCATCTCGCGGATGCCCTGTCCCCACGAGTTGAGGCACATCAGTGCGATGCCGACGGCGGCTTCGTTGCCCGCCGCATGGAGCGCGTTCAGGGACAGCGTTTGGATGGGAGCACGCCAGTTCGGCAGGAAGGTCGACGGAGCGTCGAACAAGCCTTCCAACTCCCCTTCGCAGAGGGAGCCGAGCGCATCGCGGAGGGAGCGAGTGCTGTCCAGGAAGTCCTGCTGGGATTCATAACGGCACGACTTGATGAGGTCGGCGCTCGGGTCGTCAAGAGCCTTCCAGACCATCGGGATGGTGACCGGCGCCAAACGCGTCTTACCCTCGGTCCAGCCGATCAGGTCTCGCAGGACGTGGTTGACGACCCTGGCCTCGGTGGGGGTGAAAGGCACCTGTTGTGAGCCGACCAGGCCGCGGATCAAGGCAAGCCAGCGGTTGAAGATGATCGCTCCCCGGCGCATCAGCTCTTCGCGGTCCTGCTGTTCCCAGTCCAGGGCGAGCGGCCCTACGTCGAGCGGGTTGATGCGGCCCGGGAGTCCGGGTCCGATCCGGTAAGGCTCGACGCCGAGTGCTCGGGAGATGTCCTCGTATTCGTCCTTGACGTCTCCCAACACGAGCGAGCGGTAGCCGAACCGGATCATGCGCAGCATGAACGCCTTGACGAGCGCGGACTTGCCTCGGCCGGGCTTGCCGAAGATGAAGACGTTGGGGTTGGTCACCGGGATCGCATCGTCATTCACCCAACCCATCGGGTCACAGAAGAAGGATCCTCCGGAGAGGACGTTGAAGCCCATCGGTGCTCCCGTGGGAGGGAGCCCATCCCCGGCGATCAGCGGCCACAGGACAGGCGTCTGCTCAGACGTCATCTGGTAGCCCGCCAACGGCGGCAGCGTGGGCGCCCACCCGTGACCAGCCCGGCGTACGCCACGGGCGGAGAAGGTCTTGGGAAACGGCTTGTCAGGCGGTGGCTCCGGCGGCTCGACGTCCTTTCGTGGAAGTCGTACGCCAAAGTCCGCAAGCAGATGGTCGACCGAGCGTGAGGAGGCACGTCGCTTGGACATCGTCAGGTCCGCCGTTTCTTGGGCAGCCCTGTTCCGAGCGGGATGGCGGCCGCAGCGAAGGCAGCATCGTGGGCGCCGTCCAGCGGCAATGGTGTGAAGCCGCATAGTCGCACGGATGCGTCGAGTCGCCTGCCATAGTCCTGGACGCTCCACGCTGCGGGAACAGTGACGGCCAGTACGGACGACAGTCTGACGAGCGATCGGCCCCGCTCAAGCTTCTCGTCGGTCTCGCGGACCTGCTGTACGGCGTGGCGCTCCCGGGCGCGTTCGACGCGCCCCACCTTGCGACGCACCTCGGCCGCCATCGCCGCCGACATCTCGGCCCGGCCAGTGGTGCGGTCGGCGACGCGCTGCCCGATCGGCCGGAAGAACACGGTGAGCGCACGCCTCTCCCCCACCTGCGACGGGACGAGGGCACGCGCGAGCGCGCCCATGACAGCTCCCTTCCGTGGAAGCAGGATCGTCGCGGCGACCGACTCCCACTCGCCGTGTCGGTACGACCGCAGTGCCGTGCTCGCGTTGGTCGGCCCCGCTGCCGCTACGGGTACGCCGACTGCGATGTCGGCGTCGTAGTCGTGATGGATCACCGAGTCCGACAACGCCGCCGCGTCCCCGGGCTCGAACCCGGTGCGGATCGCAATGGCCAGGTCCGCACTATCGAGCCATTTCACCTGGGTGCACCCGATCGAACCAGTGAGGCGGGACTCGACCTCGCTGAGAACGCCGTACAGGATCCGGGCCCGACCGGTCAGCCCTCTGCCCGATCGCCTCGCGTCCTTCGCGATGGCGTCTTCCCGTACGACGACGGTGACGAAGGCCTCGGTGCGAACCGCGGCGCCGTTGACCGACGTGTTGAGCTGCGCATGGATGCGTGCGGTGATCTCCGGTTCGGTACGACGCGAGTGCTGGCGCTCCCACTCAGCGCGCTCCGTGCCGTCGTCGGGAACCGTGCGTACACAGATCGCAAGCACGTCAATCTGGCTGCTCGCGGACGCGGCTTCGAAGAGCTCCGATAGGCCAGCGCCCATTCGGCCGCGATCGTCATCGTCAGCCATGCCGATGCCTGGATGGACGATGCGTGCGGTCGCCGCCCACGTCCGTGTCGCGTGGTTCTGGATGATGGCCGGCCGGGTCAGCCGCCCCGCCATCTGCGGACCGTCGTGGATCTGAATACCGCTCAGAACGCCAGGAAGGTCTGCCTCCGCAGGGTCTTCGATGTCACCAACTGCGCCCTTGGACTGCCACCGCGTCCAGCCGGTGACCCGTCCGAGGGCGTGGCGGACGAGGACGCCGATCCATTGCGCGGCCGACCAACCTCTCACCGGGATGCAGATCAGTCCGGCAGCGACCAGCCAGAGCGGGACGAGGCCGAGAAGTGCCACCCATTGGCCCACCGACATGGCGAGCCAGACCGGGAAGGCAGCAGCAAGGACGAGGAAGACCTGTGGACCGGTCAGGCCCAAGAACCATCCTTGGCGATCGCGAGCGGCCGATGCGCCGTAGGCAGTCATGCGAGGAACGCTGCATCGTCGGCGACGGATGCCACGTCGTCGGCGCCACCGACATGGGAGGGGTCGTTGGCGACGCCACCCTGGTCCTGGCCGCGACCGACTCGCGTGCGCTGCGGGGGCTGCTTACCGGCGCGATACGGCGGTGTTGTGTCGTAGTAACCCTGATTGCCAACGCCGGCTTGGCCCATGACGTCGACCGACATCGATGCACCCTTCGAGGCCACACCTCCGATGGCGTCCATCGTCTTCCCGGCCGCCATGCCCGCGGCTCCGAATGCCTTTGCGGTTCGGGACTGGAATCGGTTGACCGTCTCCGTGTCAGCGCCGCTCTCGCTGGCGGCGCGCCCGTCCGCGGAGACCTGCGTCGCCGCACCGGAACCCTGGTCCTCTGGGACCCGGCCGGATACCAGCCCCGACACTCCCCCGTTGGCCGACAGCGTGCTGCGAAACGATGCACCGGACCCCGTCCCCGGATCAACGAAGGCAAGGAGCCGGAACAGAACCATCGGGCAGAAGCAACCGATGACGAAGACCACGCACCCGACGACGGCCATGCCCACCTGAGCTTCGCTAGCCGGAAGGAACGCGCCAGTGAGGCCACCGAGACTCTGCGTCCGGTCGGCTTCGGGGAAGGACGCGCGAGAGATCTGGACGCCGATGCCAACGACCAGCGCCAGCAGCGGCGAGGTCAGGCAGGCGGCCACAAACCATCGGATCGACTTCCACATCCACGCTTTCGTGCCGTCGCCCAGAGCTCCGGCAGCCGCGATCGGCATCGTCGCGGTGAGGATCAGGAGCGCCGCCTCGCGCACCAGCATGATCAGCAGGTAGCCGAAGGCAGCGGGGATCACCAGGAACAACCCGCAGAGGCCGAGTACCGCGGCCTGGACGGTTCCTCCGACGCGATTGGGCATGCCTGCCGACGCCGAATATCCGGCGAAGTCGGGAACATTGAGCAACTCGCTGAGCAACCCTTGGGTAAGACCGGCGCAGCCCAGGATGAGAGCCCCGCACACGACCACCCAGCCGGCGACCACCGCGCCGTACTGGGCGATGCCCATCACGAGCGAACCGAGTGTTCTACCGTCGCGACGAATCGCAGCCATGCCGATCTGGCCGAAGCCGATGAACAACGCGACGAGCAGTGAGAGCCACAGGGTGATGCTGTAGAGCGTGTGCAGTCCGGGATCGGTGACGTCGGGCGTGAGGAAGCGGTCGATCATTCCGAACACCAGCTCCATCAGCCAGAGCGCGGCTGACCAGAGCGCCATCATCATCGAGGTGAAGACGTCGGAGAGGCCCTCCTTTGCCTTGTCGCCGAGCCAATGGAACGGGTTGAGGTCGATCATCGGGACGATGGCGGCGTTCACGGCGCAACCTCCAGCCACTGGTAGCCCGCGTCGTACGACGCCTGAGTGCCAGGCCAGAGGGACGGCGTCGGCGTCGCCTCGTCACCCGAAGCGATGACCCATCGGTCGTCTGTCCACGCCATGTGTTGGCAGTCAGCGGCAGCGATGCGATCGGGTGCGCCTTCGCCTACCACTACCGTGAGGATGAAGTCCACGCAAACCGTCGCCGAGCCGTCGTCGGAAGCCTGGATCAGTCCCATCGACGGCTCCAGTTGAACTGCGAACTCGCTGGAACCGTTGGCCGGCAACCCGGCGGACTCCAACAGGGCCTTGACCGCCGCCACGCCAGACCAGGATTCGGCGGTCGGGCCGCCAGTCGCCGCCCAGACGTCGATGACGTCCTGTGCAGTGACGACGGATGTCGACTCGATGGCGCGGCGGTCGATGGCGATCAGCTGCGCCAACGCGCCTTCGGGCGATCGGGGAAACCCGGTTCCGACCTGGGCCTCTCCGACGGACGCGGGCTGCGGGACAGCGATGGTGCCCGTCCAGCCATCGGCGAGCGGACCGGGTTGAGCGTCCTCGACGCTTCCCAGAGCGCCTACCGGAGCGTCGCCGGACAACTCGGTGCTCCTGCCTAACCCGCTCGCATCGGTCTCGTCACCGAGGAGCTCGAGGACCGACCAGACAATCCCTGCGACGACCGCCAGCACGACGCCGGACGCGATTCCGAAGAGGATCTGGAGCCTGCGGCGATTCCATTCCTCGGGACCGGACAGCCAGCGAGCAGCACGCGATCGGGCCGACATCAGCACTTCCCGACGATCGCGTTGAGGATGCCGTAGATCGTCACGTATCCGACCGCGGCCAGCACCGAATAGATCAGCCCCGAGGCGCCCATCTGGGCTGCTCGGGACATGCTGCCGAGCTTGCCGACGACGAGCGCGCCGACCGAGATGAACCCGGCGCCAATGATCACGACCGCGACGCCGTACTTCACCCAACTGAGCAGCAGATCCGTGTACTTGTCGACGCCGGTCGGCGCCTTCGCGCAGACATTGTTGATCGCCTGGCTGATCATCGCCGGCCTCCTTTCGCCCGTTCAGATGAGTTGGACCCGGCAAGGTCGGGCCAAAGAATTTCGATGAGTCGGCGGCCAGCGGCCCGAATGCTGCGTGGCATCGGCTCGGCATCGATGCCGGAGATCGCGAGGCCGCGATCGAACGGGACGAAGACGACCCGCCCGTCCTCCATCGCTCGCCGCACCTGGGGGCCGAGCGATGCACCAACCACCTTGGGCCACCGACTCACGCCGACGACGGCAACGACCTCGCCCGGGCGAATGCTGGTCTCAACGCGACGGAGGCTCGGCAAGGTCGCGCGACAGGTGACGACCACATGCTCGGTCGCATCTGCCCAGCTGTCGATGACGACGTCTGACATCGGCTCGGGCCGATCCCCGGGCGAAACGTTCGGCGCTCTGGGACGCAGCACGTGTGTTCGCCCGCGCCGTCCGGCTCGCCACCCTGCCTCCGCTGCTTCTACCTCGTACTCGGCGCCTGCGAAGGCGTCCGGCTCATGCGCCAGATCCAACAGCGTCACGGGGTGGTCGATCTCGGCGAAGGCGTCCGCCAGGGCCACTGCGACCGCCGTGGCACCCGCGCCGGGATGCGCACCGACCACGTTGACCACACGTGGTTGAACCTGCGCGCCCTGCGGTGCGGGCGTGGGTCGAGGCGAATTCTGGCGGCGTACGGCGGCCACCAGATCGGCGACCGAAACGACGTCTGCTGTCGCGCTCACGTCGCGCTCCCCCTCACACCCCGAAGCCGCAGTCCCGCCCGCAGCAGGTCCGGGTCAACGGTCGCGAGCATCGTTCGGGCCTTGGCGGCCTTGTGCATGAGCAGCAGCACGTTCTCGAGATGCCCGATCACGACGTCGACGTCTCCGGCCCGCATCGTGTCGAACAGGTCGGCGACCCACTCGGGGTCCCCTGCCTCGAACGGGAGTGTCATCGGCGGTGTGCAAGGTTGCATGACCCCTTCAAGCGCGACGGACGCCGGCGAGTGGACACTCATCACGCGACCTCATCCAGAAACAGCGGGGCCGCATCCCGGAGTTTCGTGAGGACGCGATCCCTTGCGCGATAGATGGACTTTGCGCAGACGCCACGCTCGGAGGCCATGCGCTCGACGGCGGCGGTCGAGCATGCTCCACGCAGCCACTTCGGGATCTCGGCGTTGCGACGGTCGAGATCCAGCAGCCCGCTGAGGAGCGCGAGGTCGTCGTGCTCGACCACGCCGTGTCCGGAGGCCCACCGAAGAAAGATCTCGAGCTGCTCACGCGAGTCGAAGTTGTCGAGCGGAAGCGATTCGGGTGGCTGCTCGGCGACGGCCTCGAAGACCCACGACTGCGGGCTGAGCAGGACGACACGGCGCCCACGCGTCCGCGACGTGTCGGGGAGCAGGATGGCCCGGACCGACTTCCTGGCGTTGTGGTGGATCACCGACGCGTGATGACAACGACGAGCGTGCTGGGCGTAGCAGCGGATCTGCTCCCAGACCGCGCCCACCACGATGGATTCGATATCTCCGTCAGACAGGTGCCAGAAGTGGCGCGCGATGGTGCGCACTGAGCCGCCGAGCTGGTGGAGGACCGCGACGGCAGCCAGTTGGTCGTCGTACCCACGGGCGTCGGCGAGTCGGAGGAGCGCACCGAGCGCCCGGTCCTCGGTCTCGCCGCGAGCCTGTCGTATGGCGCCGAGAGATCCGAACTCGACGAGCGCCGGCTCGGCGTGGCGCCACAGCCGCCACCTGTCTCCGTCGACGAGTCCGTCGAGCTCGTGTGGGGTGATGCCCGCTTGGGTGATGCGTGACATGGGTCGAGTTCCCTTCCGTGAAGAAGTGCGGAACTCCACGGAAGGAGGCGGGCCTCCCCGACACGCTCACCAGGTGCCTCACCAGATGTCTCACACCGCCGAAAATCACCAATGGAGACGGTCCCAGCGACTTTTCGACGGCACGCGAAGCTGAACAGTTTCGGCGGCGAAGAGTGAGTACTCGACGATTGGAGTGAAGGCGGACACTTCTCCGATGATTTGTCCGTAGGCTGTAGTCGACATTCACTCGGGAATGATGGCTGCCGGTGACGGACTGGGAGGACCCCGAGTGACGTTGGAGCAGCGCGGTCGCGAGATCCCTGCCACCCGCCGGGCGCCCGGGCGGCACCTTGACCCGGACAGCGCCATGGTTGTGCTCAGGGACTGGGCTCAGCGGACGCGCTGGGTGGACTCCACAACCTTCGCCGATGCCGCCGTCCACGTCACCGGCCACCGTCACACCGCGCTCACGCTGCACCAGGTGGTCGAGACCCGCCGGGAGAAGTCGCACTGCGGGCCGTCTCTTCCCACGCACCAGCGCATCACCGACGATCCGGTGCTTCCTCCAGCGACTAGTCGACGGGAGAAGTTCCGATTCGTTCTGGAGCCGACCGTCCATAGCAGTGCGTGCGACGGATGTCGGGGGTGCGGGACGGTTGCGTGCGCGCCACAGGTTCGCTGCGGCGCATGCAGCGGCTCCGGCAACACCATGGCAGCCCTCGGCGAACGCGGACCTGTCAGCGGAGGACGGGTCTTCTGCGCATCGTGCTCGGGCCGAGGGTCCCAGATCTGCGGCAGTTGCCAAGGCAGCGGCGTCGCCAGATGCGGCACCTGTCGCGGCAGCGGAACACTGTGGTCGTGCCAAGTTCTAGAGGTACGCAGGAAGCCCGCGCCTGTCACTCGCGCACGTCAGCAGGCTCCGCTGCCCTTCACCGTGCGCCGCCGTGACTGGGAAGAACTGGTCGGAAGGCAGCAGGAAGTCACGCCCGACGAGTGGCGCCAACTGGGCGCTCTGGCCAACACCACTCGCGCACCAATGAATGTCAGCGAGGAGGTGCGTGCCCGCGTCGTGGCGGTGACCTCCGTCCAGTATGTCGATCGGCAGGAGGCCTGGCAGGTCGCTTGGATCGTTGGTCCAGAAAACAGGGTCATAGCACCGGCAGCGACAGCTCATCGGCGCCGGATGCAAGCGCGGATCACGTGCACGATATTGGTCTTCGAGATCTTGGTGCTCGCAGGCGTGATTGTCGCGGTTGCGAGCGCAAGGGGCGCGCTTGGGTGACTGTCTCGACCGGATGGCCCCTGACCTCGACGACCCCATGGAGCGATTCCGTGTACGCCTTGGCACCGAAGGCGCGACGATCTGTCGGGGACGTGAGCGAGAGTCGGCCAACGAGGTTGAAGCGGACAAAGGAGACCGATGAGCAGGATCAGTGGTCCGCCGTTATTCGCACGCGCGTGCCCTGCCCTTGCCCATTGGACCGAGATGAGCCAACGGTCCGCGACGATCAATCTAGGAGGGCGGGATGAGTCCTGACAGCCAGCCGGTCCCCTTGACCACTGCGTGCTCCAACGGGCACCAGATGCCACCCGATGCAAAGTTTTGCGCTTGGTGCGCCGCACCTGTCGGGTCTCCCATGGAAGCCAATGTCGCAGTGGTTTCGACCCCGCCTCCGCCCCCTTCCCTCCCTCCTCCTGGTTGGACCCCAAGTTCAGGCCAGCCCGGTTGGAGTGACTCCGTCAGGCCGGTACACGACGGGGCTTCCGGGCCAACGTGGCGACTATTTGCCGTCATCGTTGGGCCGCTCGTCGCACTCGCCCTCGCCTTGGCGGTCGTCGCAGTCGTTGCTCTCCAGCGAGATTCTGAACCTACTGGGGCGCAAGGCACCGACAGCATCACAACCGATGAGGGCAACGACGGGAGCGAGGGCACGGACACCACGCCGATGTTCGACGCCACCGCTACGCAGCGCGATGTGATGGCAAGCATCCGCACCGACTACTGCGGCGACGACGCCCGCGACTCCGAAGGGCCCGCAACCCCGATGGGGTACACGTTCGTCAACTGCCAGCGAGGCATCAACACGATCCTGTTCTACGTGTGGCCCGACCCCGACTCATACGAGATCTCCCGCACGGCCGGTGTCGAGTGCTTCATGAGCATCGTCATCTACGGCCCGACCTGGCTCGCCTTCACGGAGAGCCCCACCGATGCCAAGGCCTTGATCGATGCTGGCGGTTCACAGGGCACCTGCAGCTAGCAACGACTCACTCACCCGCGGAGAAGGCCGCGGCGAGACCGCCCCTCCCTACCTCGCCGAAAGGAACCGGACGATCATGAGCGACCTCGATCAACCGACTCTGGCTTGTCCAGTCGGGCACGCCACTTTGCTCACCGGCACCTATTGCACCGAATGTGCCGCCGTCCTCGTTCATGTCGAAGTCTTTGAAGGCGTACCGATTGCCGAGCGGGTCCAGCGGGTGTCCCGTCGCCGTCTACTGCTCGCTGGTGCGATCACCCTGGCTGCGGTTGGGGCTCTCACGCTAGGCGCATTGCTGATCGGACAGAACCCCGATCCCGAGCCGAGGAAAGCCCAGCTCCAAACGCCAAGCGTCAGCGATACCACCGTGCCGCAACACGCTCGGAAAGACCGAGTTCAGGACAACCAGATCATTGAGGGCGCCGAGGATGATGACCTCAGTCCGAAGCTGAACGACGACGAAGCCCAGGTCGAGAAGGTCCCTGGTGATTCCACTGGCGTCGGCTACGGCGGCGTCGAGATCGGAATGAGCCTCGACGACCTGCTGGCGTCCGGCGAAGTGACCAAGATGGACCCGAATCCGGGATGCGCTGATCGTGGAGACTGCGACGCCCCTTGCGAGTCATACGGCCTCGCCGGAGGCGGACGAGCAGACATGGCCTCCGGCGGCAACGTCGTGGGCCAGATCGTGTTCGAGAACGACATGGCGACGTCCAAGGGGATCCGCATCGGCGCCTCCGAGAAGGACCTGCTCGCCGCCTACCCCGAGGCCGCTGCGAACGAGACGCCCTACCCCGACAACACCGAGTACGTCGTCCCCATCCGCGCAGGAGTGAACTACTTCGCCTACGTCACCTCGGGCCAAGTGAGTCACCTGTTCATGTCCAGGGAGACCACGATCTGCATGTCCTGACTGTCCCCCAGAATCAGCACATCCCGCAGGGGATGCTTGGAGCGCAGTCCCAAGAAGGTCTGGACTCCCCGATTCGAGTTGCCCCATCCTTCTCCAACTGACTGCCCGGGATTCCGCGATCCCCAGGTTCTGTCGCCCCGTCTCCATAAGGTGACACCGTGGCCAGCATCCATCACGTCGACGACGAACGCGCGGCACGCACGCTGGCGGACCTTCTCAATGGAAACGCCCGCAAGCGCCCGACTGTGGTTGTCACGATTCCGGCAGGACGAGACGAGCCGTGGATCGACGTCGCGGAGGTCGCACAAGAAGCTGGCGCCCTCGCCGATGTCTACCTGATACCTACCGGTGGATTCACCTGGGAGTTCTCAAGCCACATGGCTGACGGCACCCAGGTCTATGGAGGTGCCGGACGGGTCTACCCAACCGGCCACGACTGGGCATCAGACCTCACGAAATCACCACTTCGTTTCGCATTCAACGCCGCCGACGGCCGCCGCGCCACCGAGCAACTGATCTCGGACACCTTCCGCATGGCATCGGCGGCAGGCCTGCTCCAACAGGTCCCGAGGCACACTCTCCGCGAAGTTCACGGCACCGTGAAGATGCTTATCGCCGGACGCGCTCTGGTGGATATCGGAAATCCACTCCCGGCGACGGTCCCCGAAGAACTCACCATCCAGGACGTTCCGATAGCGCGGATCCTCGCCAAAGGGCAGCGGGTCGACGGCTGGTACGACCCAGAATCGAAACGGATCGACATCACGAAGGGCCTTCGTCCCAGCGACGTTGCGCTCGCGTCGTATTCCGTCGGCGATGTGGTCTTGACCAAAGTCGTGATGGTGCGCAACGGCAAAGCCGAGTTGATGTTGTACCCCAAGACCACTACCCCGGCAGTCATTGCTGCCGTCCTCCGTGCGGACGTCACGACAAATCCCGCCGACGATCTCCGCACACTGATGACCGTCGGGGAGGTCATCCCGGCTCGCATCGTCGCCACCTCACCACAGTGGGCTCTCGTCCTGAACGACGTGGATGATGACGAACAGGTCCTCGACGCTCCGTCGTTGCTCGCCGGCGGACCGCCGTGGCTTGTCGAGGATTCCGAACCGGTCGATCTTGCCGAGCCGCCGACCCTCGCACCTCCTCCTCCGCCACCGCCGTTGCCAAGCGCAGCACCTGGGGCCGCCGTCGCCCTGCCACCTACCGTCGAACCGCAGTCGCCGTCGCGGCCGAGCCCCGTGATGTTCGATCGAAACCGTGCGCACCCCGGTCCACCGCCTGCGCGGGTCGCCCAGCCACACACGCAACCCAGCGAGTCAACGAAAGCCCTCCTACTCAAGGTTGACGGACTTACCGCTGAGGTCGCCGGACTGAAGCGCGAGCAGGAACTTCTGCGCTCTCAGGTGGCCGCTGGAGCGGACGAGCGCGAGCAAGTCCGTTACCTGATGGACCAGGCAGAACGTCGAGCCAACAAGTCCGAACACGACCTGAAAGCCGCCCGTTCTCGACTGCGCAAGGCAGGAAGCACCAAGTCAGGTCCTCCTTCAGGCAACGGACCCCAGTTCGCCGACGCCGAACAGGGATTCCGCTACCTCGTGTTGTCCAAGTGGGCGACGCGGACTCTGCCCAGCGAGCAAGCAAGCCGCCCACTCGGTGACTACACCCTGGGACTCCGGTTCCTGGATTCGCTCCACAATCTCGAGGGCATCCAGGAAGAGAAGGTTGCTGACGTCGTCTTCGAGATCGTCACGGGGTTGGCCACCCGACTTCATGGCCGCGAAGTCCACCACCTCCGCAGCGGCACGGGTGGTGATGACCCCGTCCGGACTCGGGACGACGGCGCAATCGCCTGGCGCGCCAGCCTTCAGGTAAACACGCCATCAGCACGTCGCATCCACTATTGGGAGCTGCCCAACGGTCAGGTCGAGCTCGCACGCGTCACCAACCACGACGACTTCGAGATCTAGAGTCAGCAGGAATCCTGCGACACCCAAGATCGAGTCTCATAGATCGTCGTGCTGCTCGATCCGATCTCCCACCTGCTTCGTCCGCGCTGAAGGTTCGAGCGGCGGCCGGTCGTCGTCAGTGCGGTTGAAGACCTCGTGCCGCAGGTAGCGCTCGGCCTCCGCGTCGTCGCCCATCATCTGCATGGCTCGTGCCAGGTCGAGCCGCGGCCGGTCCTCTGATGGAGCTGCCGCGATCGCCTTCTCAGATGCCCAAAGGGCGATCTTCGGTTGGCCCTCGGTGAGCGCGTGAGTGGCGACGATGTGGGCGACGTCCACCACGGCGGCCGTGAGGTAGTGGTCGAACGGCGTGTCGGAGAGCCAGCCGTAGCCGCGCTTGCGTGGCTGGTCGTAGGGCATGCCGACCACAAGCTCCAGCGCTTGCTTCAGGTCGTCGATCCCGGACGGGCCACGAGCCTCGGCACGCGAACGAAGCCGACGGAACAGGTCGGCGTCCACAAGTACGCCGTGGATCCGGTAGACCTGCTGGCCACGCACGCGCACTGCGTTGGGGAGGTACCACTCGTCGATGTCCGGCCGCTTGCCGAGCCACTTGCGCAGCTGGCCAAGGCGGGTATGGAGCGTGTTGTTCTGGATGCCGAAATCCGCCGCTACTTCGTTAGGGGTCCGACCCGCTGGGTGGGCGGTCAGGTACGCCGCGAGCTCGGCGAAGTACGCCGGCCGGGAGTCGACTTCGGCGGACTTCTCGCCGACGGCGTGAAGCTCGACCGGTCCCAAGACGGTGAGTTTGGGGCGGCTGGAATCCGGGTCCCCCCACTCGTCAAGGTCGTCGTCGAGGTTGGGGTCGGAGGCGATGATTCGAGCTGAGTCGTCAGGCGAGACTGCCGGCGCAAGCGCGGCGAGATCCTCGATCGTCGTGGCTGCAGCTTCGACGTAGGCACGGTCCGGACGCGGAAGCACAGAGTGGGGGTCACCGGTTCCGCAGCGGTCCTCTGTCAGGTCGGCGACAAGAGCACCTGCTTCGTTGACCTCTCCAGGTTCGCCGTCCGGACCCTGCGCGACGGGGATCGGCTCGTTGTCCTCGTTCTCCGCGTCGTCGAACAGTTCCGCCAACGTCGTGGCTTCTTCCGCCGTAAGACGATTGGGAGTCACGACGCCCCACGGCGTCTGGAGTCGGTCATCAGCATCAAGTCGCAGCGTCAACGCGCGGGGGTCGAGACCTATTGTCCCGACCGTCACGAGGACTACCGCCGTACGCGTCGACGTCCGCTCCATCTCGTCAAGCAGTTCGGCCGTCGCTGGCCCGATCCCGTCCAGATCCTCACCAGCGAGACTGCCGATGGTCACGGTCGGCACCCAGGCATCCATCCAATCGACCACGCGGGAAGCCAGGACGTCGCGGCCCGACGACTCGATGTTGTCGACCATCTGGTGTGCGACCTTGGTCAATCGCTCGATGTCGACATGCGGCTCGACGAACAAGCGTCCGTAGCTCAGTGGGGCGACCTCGTCACCGATGCCGACGAGGCTCACAATCTCGGCATCCGCCCAAGGGTTGATGGCCAACTCGGCTGCGATGAATCGCGCGAGGTCAACTGTGGCGACCTGTTCGCCGATGATCTGGGTGACCCCTGCGGCCTCCAGGTCCACGAGCAAGGTGTCGCCATTGTCGTCCTCGCCGAGGGTGACCATCGACGGGTACGGCGACATCCGGTCGGTGGCTCCGGCGACGTGCATCAGTGGCAGGCTCCACACCAAGCCTCCGTCCGACGAGGACCACGGCGCAGGTGCATCGGACGCAACGCAGGCGAGGTAGAGATGCAGGCCGTCGTCGCCAATGCGCGCCGCGGCGACGTCCGGTAGCGCGCCACCGCGGTCCTCGGTCAACTGCGCCAACTCTCGTAGGGCGGCGTCGAAGAAGGCTGTGCGCTCCCCCGCGGCGCCTCCGACGGCCCGCAACGCCTTGTCCTCCGCTCGCAACGCCTTCCCGACACTTGGGGCGCTACGCCCTGACCGCCTGTTGCGAGATTGCGTACGTCGACGTCCGACGTACACCGCGAGCATCCCCGCAGCGAGGAATCCCCCGCCACAGAGGAGAGCCCGGGTAATCGTGGCTCCGTCGATCTGGATGGCTGAATCGTCAGCCACCTCGGCGGGTTCCTCCGCTGTCGGTTCATCAACGACGGCGCCGTCCGGTGGCGCGATCGTTTCGGGTGCCGGCTCGAGTGGAGGCACTCTGTCCGGAGGCGGGTTGTGCTCCGACTGCAGGTCGGCTGGCCCCTGGTCGACCTCAGGCGGAGCCTGAACTTGATGCCCGGGGACCTCGAAGTGTTGACCGGGATAGATCCAGTGCGGGTCATCAATCCGGCTCCTGTTGGCCCGATAGATGCGCGGCCAATCGGCCCCCTCGCCGTACTCCTCCTTTGCAATGCCCCAAAGTGTGTCGCCGGGCTCGACGACGACAGCGGCTTCTTGACGTTGTCCGCCGGACGGGACGCGCAGGGTCCAGCCCGGCTGGACGGTCCGGGAGTCATCGAACGTCGACCCGTCGGCCATCTGCTGGCCACGGTTGACTTCAGCGATCTCGCGCCACCGCTCGCCCGCGCCCAGGTGTTGCTCGGCAATCGACCACAGGGTGTCGCCGCGTTGAACCGTGATGGTGGTCGACGCGACCTGCTTCGGGGACGGAATCTCCTCAGTCCTCGGGTTCGGCCGAGGCGCAGTGTCGGGCAAGACGACGGACGCGGATGTGGCTGCTGCCGCTTGATCGATCCACGGGTTGGCGGCTGTCGTTGCCGATGCCGCCACTCCGATCGCGATGACGGCCTGGACGAGTGTCCTCGCCAGGGCCTGCTGCGCGCCGAGGGTGCCGGGAACTCTGGCGAGCCAGTCTGCCGAATGCCCTGTGGCGAGACGAACCTCGGCAATCGCTTCGACGGCGAGGCAGGCAACGAACTGCGCCCATAGCACCCACGCCACGCACGCCAGTACGCCGAGCACCGCCTCAGTAGTGAGTGGCGACGTCAGCGTCAACCGGTCTGGAATCGGGTTGCCGACCGTGGTCACGAGGGCGGCAGGCACCCCGAACCCGAAGACCACCAAGATGACCGCAGCGCTCAGCCCTCGGACCACGATTCCGGCACGGTGAGCGGCGGTCATGGAGCGTCCTCCTCAGTGATCCCGCGCGCGGACTCGGTCACTTCGATCGGGAACGAGGCGATGCCGATGACGGCGAGGATCCGGGTCTCCGACCTCCCGGTGACGGTCACTGTGACCGTGTCACCAGCGACGCGGACGGAGCCAGTCATCTCGGCATCGTGGAGATAGCTCTTCGCGCGCGTCTTCGCCGCACCCACGTCGATACCGTCCTCGCCGTTGCGCACGCTCGCCGAGGAGAGTGCGTCGGCCCCGACTCGTGCGGCCTGCGCGGCGGCTCGCGATGCCGCCACGCGGTCGTTGATGGCATTGCCGCCGTCGACAACCAAACCGAGCAACACAGTGAAGGCGCCAGAGATCACCAGGATCGCCCAGATCGAGGCGCTCCCTCGCTCGTCGAGGGCCTTCATCGGATATCCCGATGTAGTTCCAGCGGGGCAACGGCCGAGAAGACGAAGGTCTTCGTTCCAGGCAGGCCGATGCCGGATAGATCGGACAGGTCCGCGTGACACGTGACGGTTACACGAACATTGCCGCCCGGACTGAAGTCGCCGGCGTCGATGTCGACCTTGAGCGTCGAGCAGGCGAGGCCCCGGTCCGCCATCGAATCCTGGGCGGCCTGGGTACCCGCTTGCACGGCTGCCTCTTGGTTGGTCGTCAGCGAGGCTGCTCGCGCTGCGGCGTACGCAGCATGGTTGGCCTGGCCACGCGCGTCCACGTACCTGCCGCCGGCGACGATCACGATGATCGCTGCGACCAGTGCGGGCGTCAGGATGACCGCTTCGATTGCCATCGCGCCACGTTCATCACGTCTCATCGAGCCTCCACGAAATGCTCGACGGGACCTTCGAGGCGAACCGTGACGTGCACGGTCACGAAGGGCAAGAACTGTTCGACGTCGCCCGTAACGGTCGCTGTGGCGGTCTCCCCGTTACGCGTGACGGCGACTGAGGTGTTCGACAGGTTGCCTAGTTCACCGAGTGTCTTGATGGCAGCCTCCTCGCCGGAGATTGCGGTGCCGTCGTACGCCGAGGCTGCTGCGAGGGCATCCTCAGCGGCCGCCTCGGCGACACGATGCGCGTGCGCCTTCACTGCGTACTGCAACATCAAGAGGAAGACGAGCATGAGCGCGCTGATGACGAGGAGGAACTCGATGGAGAGTGCCCCTCGCTCGTCCCGACCCCGGCGTGCTCCGCGCGCCACATCACTCACCTCAGGGCTCCGCCAATTTGTTGGTCTGGCCCTTCACGTACGACGTGATGGCGGCGACCGCGATGCCCGCGATGGTGATGACGCCCAGCGCGATGAGTAGCCACTCGACGGCGGTGAATCCGCGGTCGCCGCGGGGGTGCTCTGACAATCTGGCCCGCAACCAGACCACCAGGATGCTGATCTCCGCCATGACTTTCTCCTGAGGGTGAGTGGGATCGATCAACCGGCGAAGAGCCGGGCGACCGAGGGATACAGCTCGTAGGTGAGGAACACGAAGACCATGACGATGAGGGCGAACCGCATCGATTCGGTGGCTCGGGCGGCCATGGCCTCGGCGTCGGCAATGCGCTCTGCCCGGAGGGTCCTAGCGCGGGCGACGAGGGTCGCACGCACCTTGGCGCCGTCGTCGTTGGCCAGCGTCAGCGCTGCGTCGAGATCGGTCAGCTCCCTGATTCCGAATCGGTCGCCGAGCTGTCCGAGTGCATGCCAGGCGGTCGTACCGGAGAAGCGGGCGCCGTCGATCGAGTCCTGGATGTGTGTGAAGGCCCAACCGGTGCCGATGGCAGCGGACGCGGGCAGTGCCTCGGCATGGCCACGCCCAGCCTGCATGGACATCGCCACGAGGTCGAGATAGATCGACAGCGTCCGCCGGAACTCGGCCCGTCGGCGCCGCGCGTTCTCCGTCAACTCCTGTCGGGTGACGACGAGCATCGCGCCGGCGAGCACGGCACCCGCGGCAGGGCCGAACGCAACCGGAACATCCAGCCCGATGGTGAAGAAGAAGCCGAGGATCACCAGCGGGCCGAAGAAGCCGATCAGCGCCAGAACGGTCGTCTTGCCGATGTGCTGCTCCATCGTCGTTCCCGTGACTGCGAGGTCACGAGTGAGCGCCTTGAGGTTGCCCACCCGGCGCAGCACCTGGTCGGCGGCCCAGCTCTGGAGCTTGCCTCCAATCGTGGTTGCTCTCGGCCCTCCGATGCGCTGGATCCTGGTTGCTCGGACCCGGGAAGCGTCCCAGCGGTGTACGGCGCTCGCAAGGTCGGCGCGTGGTGGGACCGCGAGCCGATACGCATGGAGTACTGCAACGGAGAGAAGGCCAACGGCGATCATGAACGGGATCACGACGGAACTCCGATCCGGGTGACCTGCGGCTTGTAGGAGGCGACGTCCGTGACGTCCTCTGGAGAGGTCAAGAATCTGGCCTCCGGCGCGCTGTCCGAGAGCGACTTCATGCGGATGAACGAACCGAGGAAGGCGCCGACCAGGACTGCAAGCACCACCTGCCCCAATCGGCTCGAGTAGGGCTCAACCCAGCCACGCGCGAACACTGCTTGGAGTACGACGAAGCCCACCACTGCGAGCGCGATCCGTTGGGCCTGACGGCGCAACGCCCGGCGTTCAAACTCGACCTTGCGGCGCATCTCCAGTTCGGTCCGTGACGACGCGGCGAGGGATGTGAGGATTCGTTCCAGCCCACCGGCGCGCTGACGGGCGTTGAGCGACAGCGCCGCAACCACCATGTCGGACGCGGGGTCATCGACGTCATCAGCGAAACGGGCCAACGCCTCGGGCAGTGGTACTCGTCCGTCGAGTCGCGCGGCGAGTTCCCGAACCGGTGCGCGAAGTAGCCGATGGGCGGCGGGAACGGTGGCCGGGATGGCCTGTTCGAGGCCGGCAGCGGCGCTTGCTGTGTCGCGGAGGGATTCGGTCCACGAGGCCAGTGCCTCGATTTTCTCCAGTTGCCGTCGACCCGCGGCGCCGCCACCGAAGAGCCGAGGCGACAGGGCCACGATCGCTGTTGCGGCGATCCCCGCCAGCGGCCACCGAGTCACCACTATGACCATCAAGCCGACGGCGCCGGCGATCCCCGCTTGGCGGGTGCGACCTTGGGCGACCTTGCGTGACACCTCAATCGTCGGCAGCGCGCTGCGGCCGCGCAGGAGTCGGACGATTGCCACCACCCCGAGAGCCGCTGCAGCCGTCGCGGCGAGAAACCCGAGCAGGACCATCAGGACCACCCTCCCGAAGCCGGTCGCCACCCAGCCGCGATCAGGTCGGACTGGGCCCGGACCTGGACTCCGTGTCTACGCACGACATTGCCGAGCGGGTCGGGTCCCCACAGTTCGTTGGTCTGAAGTTGTCCGTCCTCACTGATCCCGGCGATCTCCCGGACCGATTCCACCACTCGTTGCTGACCGGCCTCACCGCGGATCCGCCGGATGAAGACGACGAAATCCAGTGCGGTCGCGACGAGCCGGACCGTCGCGTCCCACGGCAGGCGCTCAGGCGCCTGGATGGCGTAGGTGGCGATCTTGTGGACGACATCCGAAGACGCATTGGCGTGAATCGTAGAGAGCGAGCCGTCGTTGCCCTGCGTCATCGCGTTGAGCATTGTGACGACCTCGTCGCCGAGGACCTCTCCGACGACCACCCGCGACGGGTTCATCCGCAACGTGTCGCGGACGAGTTCTGCCATGGAGACTGCGCCCGCGCCCTCGGTGTTGGCGAGTCGCTCCTCGAACGCGACTGCATTGGGATGGTGTTCGACGTCCTCGTCGAGTCCGAGTTCGAGCGAACGCTCAACCGTGAGGATGCGTTCATCCGGCCCGATCTCCGAGGCCAGCGCCCGGAGCAGCGTGGTCTTTCCCGCGCTCGTGGCCCCCGCGACGATCACGTTCTTTCGTGCGTGCACGAGAGCCGCAAGGAAGTCTGCCAACTTCTGGTCAAGCGTCTCCAACGCAACGAGGTCCTTGAGCGTGACGCGCCGATACCGGTGCCGCCGGATCGACACGACCGGCTGTCGGGTTACCGACTGGACGGCGTACAACCGCGACCCGTCCGGCAGGCGAAGGTTCACTCGCACGTTGGCGACGTCGAATGCCCGAGCCGACAAGCCCACGTGGGCGGCCAAGGTCTGGATCGTCTCGACCAGTTCCTCGTCTGAGCCAGCGACCGGCCGAGCCTTGGCAGTCGAGCCATCGGCGTATTCGACGTACACATGCCGGAACCCGTTGATGTCGATGTTCTCAACGGCGTCATCGTCGAGGAGCGCCTGGAGGCTTCCAGCCCCGAACAGCCTGGCCTCAAGTGCTTCGACGAGGTCTTGTCGCTCCTCCCACGTGTAGCCGTCACCACCGGACTCCGCCAGCCCGGCCTCATGGTCGCCAACGACCCTCTGGACGAGCGCTTTGCCATGCTGGACCGCATCAGCGCCGCTCAGTACAGGCAGGTTCGCTGCCCGGCGACGAGTGATCTCCTCCTGCCGGTGCCGCCCCAGGTCCGCCTGGAGACGTTTGATGAGGACATAATCGAGGTCGGTCATTGCTGACCTCCCGCCGTGAGCGCCGAGTCCGTAGCTGGGGCCAGGCCGACAAGAGATCCGATGATTTCGTTCACTTGACGTGCGGTCCTCATCAGGTCAGTCCGCGACAGCCGCCCGGCGGGCTCGTCCCCGGACTGTAGGCGCCGTACGGCAGACGCATCGTGGGCCAGGAACCCGCATCCAACGACGAACGGCTTGGCGGGAGTGTCCTCGATGATGCGGCGAAGGTCTGCCACGTCGGCGGAACCATGTCGGCTCGTGGTGACCAGGACCGGGAGCAGTCGTGGGGCGGCGCCCCGCAGTTGGGCGAGGTCCAGCGCGAGCCGTGCCAACCGATCGCGCAGTCGGACCACGGAGGTCAAGTCCGGCCGAGCAACAGCGATGACGAGGTCCGCGCGTGCTGCGAGCGACAGCATCGGCGAAGCCGAGTGAAGATGTCCGACGTCGAGGAAGACGTCCGACTGGCACTGCCTGAGCGCCTCAGCGAGCGGTGTCCAGTCACCAACGTTGACCATCTGCTCGGCGTACATCGCACCGGGAATGACCCCCGTCGTCGCGTTGAAAGCGTGGACATACGCACGAACGGAGTAGTCATCCCGCTTCGCGCGCGCAGCTGTGACGACCGAAAGCACGGTCGGGCCCTCGGGCAGCGCCGACCCGTCGGAGCGCAACCGGATCGCCAAATCGCCGCCGGCGGGGTCAGCCTCGACAGCGATGGCAGGTCCGACCCAAGCCGAGGCGAGCGCCAGCGTGGCCGTGGTGACTCCGGGTGATCCCTTGTCTCCTCCGATTGCCACGAGCATCACTCGTCGCCCCCGATCGGGGCCTGCACCAAAGCCACTCTCCCGGCTGCGACATAGGCAGTGAGTCGCTCCGCAACCGGCTCGGGCACGAGTAGCGTCAGGCGGATACCCGCGCCCTCCACCTCCGATGCTGACGCGACTGTCGCCGCTGGCGCCAGGACCGTCGGATCGTCCAGTTGCTCTGGCGTACTCGGATCACCCGCCGGAGGTACGGCGAGCGCAACGACGACATCGCCAGGCACCAGACCGGCCGGCGCCCGCGTGGCATCCAGTTGAAGCCCGACCACGCGCTCACCAGGACCTGGGAGCGGGTTGGTTGTGACCATGTCGGGCGTGAGGATCTGGCCGTCGACCAGACCGACCGCAGCCGTGGCCCCAATGACGGTGTCGCTGTCAGCCGACAGGATGGCGCCCTTCACACCAGCGACCTCCACGACCTCGAGATCATCGGCCGTGATCACGGCTCCGGCTGGCACGTCGTCGGCGATCGCGATCACTGCCTGACGCTCGCTCCGCTGCTGCCAGAACCAGCCCGCAAGCAATACAGCCATGACGACGAACAGCACTGCGCCCGCCCACTGGCCGTAGCGTCGCGGTACGCGAGGGAGTTCGTGGCCGAGCGTTCCCGGACGCGGTGATCCGGTCTGGCGCTGCGTAGGTGTGTTTGCCCACGATGTCGTGTCCGTACTCACGGGACCACCACCACCGTCTGACGTTGAAGGACCCTGATGGCACCGGTGCCGGCCGGAGCGTCGACCAGACCGAGATCTCCGTTGGCGTCTGCGCAGGATCCGCTGCAGGTCCAAGCGACCTGATAGCGAATGGTCGCGCTGATCGGGAATCGCTCCGTGGGCTCGTCGGCCGAGGTCTTCTTGAAGGTCACACTGCAGTCGGTGGTCGCGGCGTCGGTCATGCCTTGGCTCCACTGCTTGCCGGGGCCGTGGCATGTCGTCGAGATCGGACCGAGCTCCCAGAATACGTGGCTTGGAGTGGCGGTCACCGTCACGGTGGTTGCCCCTGCTGTGACGGACTTGCGCAAGGTTGCCCACTGTCCCCGTGGAATCCACAGCCAGTTCTCGACGCCGACATAGCTCGCGGCGGGCGGGTTGGGTGCCGTGCGCACGCTCGCTTGAGCGAGGTGCAGCTCGCCGAGCGCGACGGTGGCGAGCTCCTCTGGAGTCGGGGGCCCCGGCTCTTGGCCGGGCGCCGTCCAGATCGTCTCGACGCGACAGGTGCCGTCGACGCCAGCTGTCTCGCAGATCGTGCACAGCCACAGCGATCCGTCCGTGTGGCCCTGCCAGTCGGGGCTGTCCGGCGGCGCATCGTACGGTGCCGCGTAACACTGATGGCCCGACCACCAGTAGCCGTCTTTGGTCTGGCACGGCACCTTGGTGCCGTCGGTCTTGTAGCAACCAGACGGTTGGCCGACCTGCCCACCGTCGCCCCCGTCTCCGGGCTCCCCTCCCCCGCCCGGATCTCCCGGCTCGGTGACAACGACGCAGATCACTCCCGATCCAACGCTGACCGGGTTGGTCCCGGGCGGGCATTCGACCTTGCCATCGGCGTGGGCGCTGGGCATTGCAAACACCGCGGGCAGGGCCATTGCCAAGACCAGAATTCGGAGCGCACGAATCAGCATGTCTGCCCTTGTTCCGCGATGCCCGAGCGCCATCGGTCTTCCTCGGGTCGCTTCTCCAAGCGGATTGTGTAGACGTGCGGCTCATCGAACTGCGGCTGATCGACCGTCTTGCCGTTCTGTTTGATGACCCGGCCCGATTCGTCGAGACAGCGCCGTACGACGATCACGTCGCCCAGGTCGGCGCCCAACTTGATCGACCGAGGCTTCGTCCAGACCGTTCGTGTTGTCCCGCCGACGGTGATGCCGTTGTTGGCGACCTGCGCGAGGTTGCCCCACGCGATGGACCAATCGACGGCGTAGCGTTGGAAGAACCGCTTCGCCTCGACGGTGGTCTCGCCAGCTGCGTAGAACGCATCGCTCCGCTTGATGAACGCGTCGTATTCGACCACCGCTGTCTCATACGCCGCGCGCTCCACGTCGCTGTATCCAGCGAGCTCAGGTGGAACCGACGACGGCGTTGTAGGCGCCGACGTGCTCGGAGAGCCGCTCGGCGAGGGTCCTGTCGAGGCGCTGTCCTCGCCGCAGGAGGCGCACGCCAACACCAGGAAGGTCGCGAGAACCAGCCGCAGTCGCAACATTCCAGGATCCTCCGAGTCGGCCCGTGGCGATGTTGAGCAGCCCACGCTACGCCTCGTTCGGCCGTCCGACCATGCCTGCATTCGGCTGCCCCTCCTTCCACGTCGCGTTCCGTCTGGCTTCCTGGTCGCGCACCTTCAAGCACTCGAAGGTGCGCGAATGGACACGACAGCCAGCGTTGACCGCCATCGCCGCTGCGCCACGCGGCGCCGGCGTTCCTGTGGAGAAAGGGTTACGAAGCGCGGGCTGTGGACCGCCTCGCGGGAGGCAGATGCAGGTTCGGCCGACTGTCGTCGAGCTCAGCCACGAACCGCTCGAGGTCGTCGCTCGGCACCCGGCGCGACCGACCCACCTTGACGGACCGGAGCTCTCCGGTCGACATCAGTTCGTAGACCTTGGTCTGGCCGATAGCAAGCCGCGCCATCACCTCGGGGATCTTCAGCAGCACGGTCTCCATCTCCACTCCTCGGATTCGGGACCTTCTCAAGCGCCGACACCGCACCGAGTGGACACAAATCAGGCTCCGTCGACGGCCGATGGAGATCGAAGAAGCCAGCGAAGAAACCGCACCGTGGCGATCAAGAACCGCTCTTCAACAGCTGGGGCGGCAGCAGGTCCGGATGCTGGCTGAAAAGGGCGTCGCCCAAGCCCCTGAGCGCTCCGAGGACCGACCCTGCGTGCATGACGATCTTGCTGTGGAGGACGGACCTTCCGTTGTGCTTGTTGGAGATTTCAGCAAGGTGCCACTGTGCGAGCCAATGGTCGCCGTCCGTGATGTCCCGATGGGCGACCACCTTGTTGCGGACCGCTTCGAGACTCCGCATGAATTCGGCATCGTCTCTGATGGACTTCAGGGCATGCTTGAAGGAACGGCCAGCATCTGCCAGGTCCGCTCCGATCCGCCGTGGGAGCTCCTCGATTGCCGTCCAGGAGACAAGCGTCAGGTACTTCAGCCAGATCTCACGGTCCTCCGGCTCGATCAGTGTCTTGAGCAGGAGCGCTTTCAACTCATAGTCAGTCACGACCACGGTCGCCAAGACTTCCATCGCAGTGCGCTCGACCGAGTCCTTCACGGTGCCCGACAGCCCAGACAGGTGAATAAGGATGGACTCGTAGTCAGCCCTGGTGCGCACGAGTTCGGCTCGGAGCTCGTCGGCCCGCCGGGCGATCTCTACCTCGGCGGCCGCGTCAACTGCCGTCACGACGACAACGTCCGCCCCAGGATGCCGATTGAACAGTCGTCCTTTGTGGCGTTGCGGATCTTTAGATCCATAAGCCGTCGCAAGCGTTTCGTGTGCTTGGAGGTCTTGCTTAGCTCCGCGGGGGCAGAACCCACAGCGGCGATGAGCTTCTCGCAAGCTCCAGCCAGCTCGCCGGTGCGAGCATCGAAGAGGCTCTCACCGGTGCCATCGCTCATCAGGACAAACCCTGCGACTCCATCCAGAGCGCCCCGGAACAGGCGCATCGTCTCAAGTGCGCGACCTGAGGTGACGAAAGTCGTCTGGTTCGCGAACTCACTGTTGTCCGGCGCAGAGATGACCTTCAACTGCCCGTTCTTCACGTAACCGACGACGCCATCGCCAACATGGGCGCCAAGGAACCGCTCCCCCGATACGGCAACGCAAAGGAAGGTCGAGGCCAAGTCACCAGGCTTCACTCCGTGCCGAGTCGCAACGTTGTTGAGTTTGGAGACAAGCTGATCGAGGAGTTCCACCTTGACGCGCGCACCGTCGTCGCTCGCCGAAAACTCGGCAAACCGGTCGACGAGCATGGCGCACGCTTCATCCACCACGGCCTGGGCGCCGAACTCGGAATGCGACGCCGATCCAGCGCCGTCTGCAAGGCAGAGGACCTGGACACCGCCACGCGAGAGGTACTTGGTCCGATCCTGGACCGGCGTGCCGTCGCGCAGGTGCCCGTGGCCCCTGACTTGATGGTGGAACTCCTTGAACACTTACAGCTCCGCCCAGCCGGCAAGGCCCTCGAGGTCCAGCTTCACGGTGTCGCCAGGCGTCGACCGCGAGACCCGTGCGACCGACTTCGAGAGCCACTCAAAGAACTCCTTGAACTTGAGTCCGTCGAGCCGAAGAGGTGGCCTGTTGGGGCTGAATCGAGCAAGGGTATTCATGTCGGCACCGCTGCCGATGCCAATCGGAAACACAGTGAGCTTCTTCGCCTCGACCAAATCGACGACCCGCCTCACCGCGAGGTCGATGTTGTCGGTCGGGCCGCCGTCCGTCATAAGGACGAGCCACGGCTGGTAGTACAGGACGCCGCTGCCCGAGTAGGTGGCCTTGCGCCTGTCCAGCGTGTCGAGCGCGAGGTTCACGCCCGCGCCCATGGCGGTCGCACCACTGGCGGTCAGCGATGAGATGCGCTCAAGGCGCTCGATGCTGGCGAAGTCGTGTACAAGGCCTGCCGACGAGTTGAACTCCACGATGTTGATCTCGGCCGAATCGTGGGCGTCGTCGTCCTCGTCGATGGCGTCATAGAAGAGGTTGACGCCTCGGACGAGCTCCTCGATCGGCGATCCACCCATGGAGCCGCTTGTGTCGAGGCAAAGGGAGACCGGAACGCGCGGAGTGGGGTTATCGACGAGGTCGTCTGCCCCGATGTTGAACGCTGCCATTGATTGCTCCTGTTTCTTAGCAGATTGAGAGGGATGGAAGGCCTCTTAGTCGAACAGCCACGACCAGAACCCCTTCTTCTTTTTTGTGGTCGTCGTTTGCTGCTGCTTTGTGGCCTTCTTCTTGGGCTTGTTATCACTTGTCGTTGACGTAGTGGTGGTGGATCCGCGCGGGGAGGGAGAGGGAGGGAAACATCCAGGTGGATACGTGCCGCCCGGACCGGGCTTGTGTGTCGTCGGCACCGGTTTTCCGGCCCGCTGATGCCACTCAACGTTCCCGTAGGTGATGAATGGGTTGCGGCAGCGGGCGCAACGCCTAGAGGGGTCGAGAGCCTTTGTCCGTTGGCGAAGAGCACTTCTGAGCTCTGCCCCATACGCGGTCTCGAATCGCCTTACGGCGTCGGGCCCCACGCTGGAGGACGCCGTCTTAGCAAACTCGCCGAGAGCCGAGAGCTTCTCCAACGCATCCTTGCTGGCAATGCCGTACTGCTTGGCGAGTGCCGAGACCCGCGTCTTTCCGGTACTCGTGGCGGTTGCAGGCTGCGGCGGATCTAGTCCCGCGCGCGCAGAGCGAGCCGGAATCGCGCCCCTCACCGACGACCCGCGACACTTGTTGCAGGCACTTGGGACGAAGTAGTCCTGGCTCTCGTCGTTCCAGATCCCGGCGATCGCGTGTTTCCGTCCGCAGGTCGGGCAGTCGCGGATGGGCGTATCCGGCTTGAACGCCTTGGGGCGGATGGGACGGACGCTGTTCGACATTGGGTCGAAACTGAACTGCTCATTGCCTAGATACGCCTTATAGGCCTTGAACACTCCAAGCCATTCGACTGCCGTCGGACGCTTTCGATAGCGCTTGCCTTCCTTGTGGAAGGTGTGCCAGAAGAGGTCTTTCACGGGCTTGTGGATGTGGCTCCAGATGAACTTCCAGTCGCCGTCAGGCTGGTCCTTGTTGTTGCGGTTCTCGTACTGGAAGGCGAAGTTGCCCTCCTTGATCAGCTGCACCATGTCACCGTCAGTGCCGGTGCGCATGTAGGGGAATTGTCCCGTCATAACGATCTGGAACAGCATCGTCCCGACTGCAAACAGCTCGTCCTCCATACTCCGCAGATCGTCCGCGTAGGTCTTCCCGAGCATCGCGGGAGACGTGTACATCGGCGTGCCGACAGGGCAGGGATACCCCTCAAGTTGCCAGGAGTCCGCGTCGATGATGAAGACGTTCTTTCGGTCGTCGATCATCAGGTTCTTGGGGTTGATGTCACCGAGGATGATGTTCATCGAGTGCAGGTGTTGCACCTGCTCCAGGAACGAGATGCAGATGTCGACGAGGTCGGACTTGTTCCAAGTCGGGAAGTCCTTTTCGAGTTTTCGGATGTTGAAGATCGTCCGTGCTTCGCGGCCAGTCGCCTTGGGCATGACGTAGCCGACGAACTCGCCTGCGGCATTGCAGACCATCGCGGAGGGGATGCACAGGCCCTTTGCCTGGATCCCGCTGCGGACCAGCAGTTCGACCTTCTCCTTGCGGTGTCGAGTGACGTGCTCCTTGTCGAAAATCTTGACGACCGTATTGCGGTCACCTTGGTACACGGAACCTTCACCACCCTCCCCAAGCAGTGAGCCGAGGAGGAAGGTGCCGCTCTTGCTAGCGGACTCCCACGACACCCGGTCCCCCTCCGTAGGAAGGGACGCGAAAGCCAGCACCGCGTCGCGCGGCTTGATCTTGGACGTCGAGCTGAACGGCTGCGCCGTCGGTGCGCGACCCGAACTCCCCCGAGGCGCGGACGGTTTGGCAGGCCGGTCGCCGGCCTTGGCCTCCGGCGCCTTGAGGTCCAACGCCTGTCGGAACTGTTCGAGCAGCGGCTCAAGTGACGCAACTTCCGATCTGTCCTTAAAGTTGCCGTTGCCTTCCGCGACGTTCGATGTGCGCAAGGCGTACTTGCGGAGCCCTCGGTCGAAGAGTGACTGGTCAGACTCGATCTCCAGGTCGCCATCCTTGGTGACCACGCCGGTCAGGAGGCGCTTGTCGAGCCGATGGGCAAGGAGCCGGATTCGCAACTTGATGGTGATGTCGCGGGTCAGGAGGCACATCTCGTACGCCGGCGCGAAACGTTCGAAGATCCGCAAGAACAAGTCGTCTGCGTAGGGGTTGCTGTCGTCTCCGAGGTCCTTCCGGACCAGGCCGACCTTGCTTGCATCCTCAAGGAAGCTCAGCGCGATACCAGCCTTCTTGATGGCAACCTTCGTACGTTCTTCAGCTTCCCGGGAGGGGTCACGCCGACTCTGCTTGGTGAGCTCACCAATGACCTTGGTCGGCACGACGATGGGATTGCTGTTCTCCAGGATCGCGTCTTGGCCCCGCTCGAACAGTCGCTTCAAGCCTCCGGCGCGACGCGCGTCGGGGTCCATGAAGATGTTCGTGTCGATCAACAGCCGCCGGTTGGGCTGGAGGAACTCGACAGGGTCGAGCAACTGGACGTCGAGACTCACTCGGTGCCCCCGAAGGTGATGTTGCTGCGGAACTCCGCCGCTGCCGCAACGCTCCGCTCGTGCTCGAGACGGCGGTGCCGCTGATACTCAACGATCGCTCGCATTGGGATACGTCGATGCGTGCCGATTCGAACGTGCTCGACGGCACCTGCATCCACGAGCTTCATCAGCGTGGGGCGGGACATGCCAAGCATTGTTGCGGCCTCGGTGCTGGTGAACAGGTCTTTCACTGGAACAACTACGGCACCGGTTGAGTGTTCGGCTTCCAATAGCTCGAGCACCTTCTCGGCACTCTTGCGAGTCAGGCTGAGGGTGACCGTCACCTCCCCCGGCGAGGCCGCCAAGGCATCGCGGAGAGCCTGGACATCGTCCGGCAGGATCTCTGACATCGCTTCACTCCAACTGACACAGGTGCAACTAACTGCAGCAACTGTAACCATCTGAAACATGTGAAAGCAAGGAAATCTTCGGAAGAACTCTGCGCGGGCGTGATCAGAGACCCCGCGACGTCGTGGGTTGAGTTCACTCCCTGGGCAAACGAACAGGTCGTGACAGTGGCCGCCGGGCCAGAGATCGCCGGCGACTTGGTGGTGCGAACCGCTGACCAACCGCCTCACCAGACCGCTCACAATGGAGTCGCAAGGGCCTCACATCGGCGCCTCCGAGGGCGACGCTTGCTGACTTCCTGCTGACTTCGGTCTCGGCGGGAACGCCAGAGGCGGCTTCCGAATGACTCCGGAAACCACCTCTGACCTGCTGTTATGCACTTTGTAGCGGCGGCAGTGTGCTGGCTCAGGACATACCGGACAGATGTCTCAAGACATCCCGGACACGATGTCTCAGGACATAGGAGACAACTCCGGGCAGGGGTTGGGCCCTGATGCTCGAGCATGTCGAAGGCACGCCTGGTCATCACCGCCGTCACCCTCGAGAACCGGCCCGTGGCCCAGGTCGCCGCCGACTACAACGTCGCACGGTCGTGGATCTATGAACTCCTCGCCCGCTACAAGACCGAAGGCGAGGCCGCGTTCGAACCCCGCTCACGGCGACCTCACACCAGTCCGGGTGCCACTGACCTGGCCACGGTCGAGCTGATCTTGGTCCTACGCAAGGAACTCACCCAGGCCGGCCTCGACGCCGGTGCTGAGACCATCGCCTGGCACCTGAGCCACCACCACAAGACCTCGGTGTCGCGCGCCACGATCCACCGCATCCTGCTCCGCAACACCGCCGTGGTCCCGGACCCATCGAAGCGACCGAAGTCGTCCTACCTCCGCTTCGAAGCCGAACAACCCAACGAGACCTGGCAATCGGACTTCACCCACTACCGGTTGCTGGGTGGCCAAGACGTGGAGGTCATCACCTGGCTCGACGACCACTCCCGCATGGCACTCCACATCAGCGCCCACCGCCGGATCACCGCACCGATCGTGGCCGACACCTTCACCGAAACCGCAGGTCAGCACGGGTATCCCGCGTCCACGTTGACCGACAACGGGATGGTCTACACCGTCCGGTTCGCCAGCCACCGCGGCGGAAAGACAAGGCTCGAACTCGAACTGCGACGCCTCGGCATCGTCCAGAAGAACTCCCGTCCGAACCACCCGACCACCTGCGGCAAGGTGGAGCGTTTCCAGCAGACCATGAAGAAATGGCTCCGCGCACAACCGGACCAGCCCGCCACGATCACCGAGCTACAGGCCCTGCTCGACCAGTTCAGGGACCACTACAACCAGCACCGACCGCACCGCTCACTCGAGCACCGAGCGACCCCCGCCACCGCCTATGCCGCGCGCCCGAAAGCGACACCCGGCGCAGACCGCAGCACCGAGACCCACGACCGGGTCCGGACCGACCGCGTCAGCAAGTCAGGCAGCGTGACCCTGCGCCACGGCACCGGCTTCCACCACATCGGCGTCGGGCGAACCTACGCCGGAACCTACGTCCGGCTCCTGATCCAAGACCTCAACATCACCATCATCGACGCCGCGACCGGAGAGATCCTCAGAGAACTCGTCCTGGACCCCACCCGCGACTACCAACCCACCGGCCGACCACCAGGACCCGCACCCAAAACGAACAACGGACCTACGAAATCGTAGGTCCGTTGTCCTCGATGTCCTGAGACATCACATTTGTAGCGGCGGCAGGATTTGAACCTGCGACCTCTGGGGTCCTACGTAGCTACATCACCATGGATACTGCGCGGTCCTTCAGTGACTGAGATCGGCTCTCAGGACCGCCATGCCGATCCCGTTGGATCAGCCCGATTCCCTAGGAAACTGGGGGGTTCTGGGAACTGCGGTAGGTCAGGGAAGCCCCTGGTGTGGATGTCCATCGGGGCGGCGAAGGGTAAAGGGATTAGCTCAGCGGAAGAGCAACCACCTTCTATGTGGAGGCGCGCAGGTTCGATCCCTGCCAAGGGGGCCACGTGCCCGGACCTACTTCGTCCAGGCCTCGACCAACTCCACGAGGTAGTCGTCGTCGTCGAGCCGGGCCTTCGGCTTCTTGAGAGCGTTCCATTCGGCGTCCGTGGCGTAGGAGGCAGAGATGTTCAGGTACCGCGCCGCGCCCGCGCGCGTGGAGCCGCGCTCCTTGAGCGCCACGACCGCCTGCCCGTACCTGAACAACCGCGCGATGGGATCGATCTGCCACAACTCATGGACTACCTTCCTGGCGATCGCGTTGTAGGCGACCTTGGGAAGATCTGGCAGCAGCTCCTTGCACCACGCTTCGCGCTCGGCACCCGTCTGTAGTGCGAACTGGTCCTTGCCAGCGGCATCGAGGGCGGCCAGAACCTGTTGGGTCCAGGCGTCGACCTCATCGCCCAGTGCGGCCTGCTGCGCCCGTTCCTGCTCCCATTCGGCATTCTCGACCCGCCACACAGATTTTCGGGCGTTGAAGACGTCCCCGACGGTAGGCATCGTGTCGTTGAGTTCAACGATGCCCGCCACCAAGGACCGCAGGTGATGGTTGACTGGCAGGGTGACGTCCTCGGGAGCCTTGGCCATCCGGGCACTCATCCGGGCCTGTTTGATGCCAAGCAAGGCGGCCACGTCCTTGCGGGTCCTGCCGGTGCCGATCAGGGCCCGAGCCACGGTCGAGTAGTACAGCTCGCGTTCGGGCCACTTCTTGGCCAGCGGCTTCAAGAAGTCATAGGAGAACTCCTCAAGCTGCTCGGCGCTTAGATGAGGATGGCTCACAGCGACGACCGCCGCTCGTTCCTCGCTGTTCAGGAACGCGAACCGGTCCAGTTCTGCCGCCGAGAGGCCGGCCAGATACCCCTTCGCGGCCTTCCTGGCCGCTTTGTCCGCCTTCTCCGTCAAGTTCTGTGCGTGGTCAAGATCCCGGACCGCTTCGCGGACGTAGCGCCCAAGGTGCGGTGACGCGTCCGGGATGGTTGCGACAAGGGCAGCGACCTGCGACCTGATGAGGGTCTCGTTGCGCGGGCTGAACTCGGGCAGCGAGACGATCTGCTCAGCCAGTGGCACCGCGATCGGTTGGAGCCTGTCGACGACACGTCGTCGCCACAGTTTCCCGAGGATGATTCGGAACTGGATCCGTTCCCATTGGTTGGTGCTGCGCTCCTGAATCTGGTGTTCGTCGAAGAACGTGTCATCGATCCGGCCAGTGAACTGCGGGTCGGCGAACAGGGACTCCATCAGGTCCCGGTCGGCGCGGTTCAGTACCTGCTTTACGGTGTACTCGTTCCCGTCCTGCCCGCGTGCGGTGCCCCAACCGACGGTGCCGTACACGTCGAGGTCCGCGACCGCGTCTTGATCCAGGATCAGCGGGCCGTTCTCGTCGGCGTACACGAACAAGTCGTCCACCAGGAACTGGGACGGGTCGGTGCCCGGGAGCCACGTCAGGACCGGAAGGTCCTTGGGGTCCTTGTCCTTGGGGTCCTTGTCCTTGGGGTCCTTGTCCTTGGGGTCCTTGTCCTCGAGGTCGTCGTAGTCTCCGTCGTCGCTGCCGCCGGCCAGTTCGTCGTCGGTCAGCAGCCGCCACGGGGGCCCGGGGTCGAACCCGGGCAGCAGACCCACCCATTGTGCGGCGATGGTGACGACCTGGTCGGCGGGCACGTCGCAGGTGAATTGGCCGCCCTCATTGCGGTGCTCGAGGGTCCACACGTCGTCGGGGTCTTCGGGCAGTGACGTCTGGAAGAATCGGTCCTCGTCATCACCGTCGATGAGGATGAAGTAGAAGATGGCGAACGCCTTGATGCGGTCGACGGCGTCGGCGATCGTGTCGACGGTGGGGTCGGGTTGTGCTGCAGCGTTGTCAGTCTCGAGCCGGTACATCGGTCCTCCGCGGTCCCCACGTCTCCACGTCCTGGCGCCCGGGCGGCGATGGACGGTTCAAAGTAGCGGCCGGACCCGACACGGGTCCGTGACTTCGCACAATCCGCACACCGCCCCTGCCTGCCCGGCCTGCCCGGTGGTGGTTGGTGGCGGTGCGGGGACTGCACCAGTGGCGTTCGCAGCTGCCAATCCGAGCACCCCTGTCGACATTCTCGAGCGACTGGTCACCAACGCCGATGAACTTGTCCGCGAGGCCATTGCCGACAATCCCAATACCCCGGAAGCACAGCTCGGCCTGTTGGCACTAGACCCAAAGGAGCGTGTTCGATTCACAGTCGCCTCCAACCGACGCACACCGCAGGCAGCGCTGGAGATCCTTGCGAGCGACTTCACGTCCCGAGTCAAGGACGCCGCCAACACCACGCTGGCAGCGCATAGCCACGACTGACGCGTCGGTGTTGAACCCTAGACCTCAGTGTCCAACCACGTTGAGACCACTGAGCACGACGCTCACGGACCTAGCAGGAGGCAGGGGTCTGCTGCACGGGGGTGTGGATCGCGAGAATCCAGTAGCCTCATGGCCCGCAAGTTCACTTGTTTTCTAACCCGGAACCGTTTCGGCCCCCACCTGCTGGCGACCCCCAGGCATCTCGATGCAGTCGGGAATGCCCGGAAGCCAAGTCCAGCGTGAGTGCACCTAGGCCTGTTCCAGCACAGCACTGGCCGCCGGAGTTGCCGCCAGGCGAGCGCGCAACTCGGTTAGAGCGTTGTAGATGACGCTGTCAGCGGCGCGGGTCTTCAAAACGCCGCTTTTGCCACCCTCCTGGAGTTCCACCAGTTCGTGTCCGTCCTTCAGCGTGCGCGTCATCTCCCCCGCAGCTGGCAGCTCGACAACGGTGGCTCTGCCCGCCTTGAGGTCCTTGCTGTCCACCATCAGGGCTCGGTGCTCAGTGACAACGAGCAGGTGCCGGCTCTCGTCGTTACCGAACTTGTAGATCCCCTTGGCCAGGAGGAGCACGCTCTCGTCGTCGGCCAGCACCCACCGCAGCCGCTGCTGGATTGAGGGTCGGTCGCCATCCGGGACCTGGACACATTGGCTGATGCCGAGGGTGCGCTGCTGGTCGATGAGGGATAGATGCCGGAACGGGCCAGCGACGGCACGCGCGTGCAGATCGGCGACAGCGTCACGAAGATCCAGCAATGGGACGTCTTTAGCCCCGAACAGCGGTAGGCGCTTTCCCGGAGAAGCTTCGTACCAGAGCGCCATCGCTTGGTGCAGCGCCCG
Source organism: Nocardioides sp. Root682 (assembly GCF_001427795.1). GTDB lineage: Bacteria > Actinomycetota > Actinomycetes > Propionibacteriales > Nocardioidaceae > Nocardioides. The sequence goes on from NZ_LMHJ01000001.1 coordinate 1,042,182, forward strand.
CAAGGACTCATCGACGTGCCGCGCGACGAGCTCATGGTCCCGCCGAGCTTCGTCCAGCACATGCTTGGCCAGCCGGTCGTCGAGCGGCTCACCGCTCCGGCGGGCGTGGGCTGCGCGCACGAGATGGTGAAGCGTGATGGCCTGCTGCGCTGTCATGACCGCCTGGCTGTGTCGAAGCACGTCTGCGTAGTGCCGCTGGTACCACTCGGACTTATTGGCCCCGACTGACAACTCACCGAGCTTGCGCGTCACTGCGTCGCGGTTGCGTTGCCGGTGCTTCAGGAGCACAGGCAAGGTGGACTGCGCTTGAAGGTACTGCCAGGTGAGGTCGGTGACCTCGCCGATCACTTGCGCGGCCCGAACCTCCGCGAGCACGACCCGGGCGACCGCGTCCAGCTCGTACCAAGCCTCTTCGCGTAAGTCGTCCAGCACAGTGCGGGTCAACTCGATATTGCGCTCGACTGCCTTACCGACCTTATTCATCTGCCACTGGACTGCCACCAATGCAAGCGCCGGGCCCAATGCTGCGAGGCCAGCAGCCACGCCAGCAGCCCCCGCGGGGGCCCAACGCACCTGGGCTGCGAACTTCCCGCCCTTGGTGAGCGTCCCGAGCGCCCAACCACCCTGCGTCAGCGGGGTGGCTCCAGCCTTTAGTGCGGCCAGCGTCTGCGGTGCCAACCGCACGAGCCCGGCTGAGCCTTGGTAGGCGTTCCATCCCTGTGCAAGCAGGTTGCCGACGCCTGCGCTACTCGCGAGCGCGTCCGCAAGGTCTCGAACTTGGTTGTCCCCGAGGTACGGGACTGGCTCTACGCCCATCTGCAGTGATTCCGGCAGCTGTCCGAAGACGAGGAACCCGCCTTCATCGTCAACCGGCACCAGCGTGACCGACGGCTCGACCGCCGCCATGTGACCCAGCTTCGTCCCGGGCTCAGTCACAACTTCCTCCTGGGTGGTTCGCGTAGCTGTTCGGACGGCATCTCGGACTCGCTCAAGCCTCGGCCTCTCGCAAGCGCCTCAGCGTGTCCCGGGCGTCCCCCCAAACCTAGGCTGCGCGCCCGAGCCTTCAGGCACGAACTCGAGAATCGGACAGAAGGGCCTGCTGTACGGCCCAGTGACAGCGTTGTTCCCTCGATCGGCCGTGGTCAGCATCCCCTGAACAGGGGCGTCTTACCGCGTCTCGGACCACTTCCAACACCTGCCTGTATCGCAGCTCGCTGGGCGCTCTCCGGTCGACCATCTAACTGTGATGCCCAGCCAGGTTGTTCAACCTGGCTGGGCATCAGACCGACGACTCTCGCCCTGAGTGGCCGTCCATCTGACAGGTTCGGTCAGCTTGGGCGTAGGAAGTCGAGGTCCAGCGTCTTGAAGCGGACGACAAGGCTACGAGCGCTCATCCAGCGACCGTCTCCCAGCTCGAACTCATGGTCAAGGACCCGGTCCCGTGCGGTGGTACCGAGGTCAGCAGGGAGGTACGTGACCAGCCCCGTAGCCCGGGCAACCGGACGGGCTAAGACCTGGGTGAGGAGTTCGTGGCCCGATATGCGCCACTTGTTTTCTCGGAGCGCGACTTCCCCCGGTGAGAGTGCGGCCCGTTCCAGCATCGACTCCAACTTCCGCATCACGTCGGAGCCAGAGCCCGCCACCTTGGGTTCCTGCCGATACAGGCCTTGCACTTGCTCGCTCAGCAGCCTCACCAGTGCACGGTCCGGGATGGCAACCGTGTCCCAGAATGCAATGTACTGGGCGTCGTTGCGGAAGCCGGCCGGAAAGTAGAAGGTTCCCTGCGCGTTGTAGTGGTCGTCGTCGATCACCCGTGGTCCCTCCTCACGTCCGCGGTCCCTCGCCGGCCCAGCCGGGTTCAATTTCGTCGAGCAACCTGGCAATCGTCTCCCTCGGCTCCGCACTTTCGTCGTCTGACTCCAAGGAGACCCTTGCATTCAGGTGTGCGAACAAATAGGTAAGCGGTCCGACGAAGATGTTCTTGGACTCCTCGAGGATATCGGTGGGACGAATGCGCCGGGCGGCGTCGACCCCACGTAGCACCCAGTCATGGGCATCAGCGCCGAGGCCGGCATCGCCTCGTCGCATCGCGAGGCCCATGAACGCGACGAGCAACAAGCCTAGGGTGCGCATGTTGCCGGGGGCGGCTTCGTTCGCGTCTTCGAGTAGGGCGGCATGAGCCTCGGTGATTCTGTCGAAATCAAACTTGTCACCACCCCACACCATCGCGATGAGGAGGCTCAACTGAAACCGGGGATGCGCATGTACATATTCAGGGGTTACCAAGGCAAGCGCGCGCGCTGCCGTCTGGGCCGTCTCCGAGTGCCGTCCGGACTGCAAGAGGGCCATGGCGAGTTTGACGAGCGGGTCGACGATGACGCTCGATTCGCTTTCCCCAGCAGCAACCAACCGCTCAGCAGCAACGACTGCCTCCGACAGGCTCTCAAATGCGGCGGGTCCGAGGCTGGCTTGCTGGATCTGGGTGCGGACGGTCGCAATGGCATCCGGCCCCATGTCTTCAGGGCGTTCGCTCGGCTCCATTGCCTCAATCTTCGCAAGGGAAGACTCTGCGCGCTCGGCCGCTTCGATCGCGGCTGAACCATCCGACTGAGTCGCCAACACGTAGTACAGAACTGTTTCGGCCTTCAGTCGTTCTTTGTGGTCGGCCGGGAGTACCTCAGCAGTCGCGAGCGCCTGGTGTGTAGTGGCAACCGCGGCAGCCGAATCGTCCGCGCCGAACTGCCACATGCTCAGCACTATGTATGCCTCGACCAAGTTGGCCCTGTGGTCGACGTTGTCGGGATCAAGATCCACCAGGGTTGAGAGACTTGAGATCGCCGCATCGATGTCACCCTTCTGGCTGAAATCTGCACGGGTGCCGCGCTCCATGCGGTCGGTATTGAGGTGCATCTGAGCCCAGCCCCGCAGCATGTACGCCTCAGCCAGTTCGGGCTCGGACTCGAACGGGTTCACCTCGGCACGTTGTTGAATGATGCTCAGGTAGCTGGTGGCGGTCTGGACGGCGACCTCGTGCTGACCTTCCGTTTGCGCGCGCTTGACGAGGTCCTTGAGCGTGATCTCAAGAGGAGCCTCTGGGTTCGACGTCGGCTGCATAGCTAGCGCGGTGCGGGCGGTGTCAGGCATCGGTTGAGAGTTCTCCATGAGTTTCTTGGCGGCCAACACGACCAGGCGTGCGCCCTGTTTGCGGAACCCCGCTCCAGAGGACTTGTAGGACAGCCCCTTCTCGTTGCAGCGCGCGGTCCACTGCATGGTCGCGAAGTCCCGCGGGAAGTCTGGGACCGGGATGTCGCGTCCGCCCGCGGGCTTGATCGGCAACCTCGGGCGTCCGTCGTTGGCTTCCAGGTTCCAGTAGATCTGCGCCAGATAACCGAGCTTGCTCTCGGTCAGAGGGATGTTCTGGTTCAGCGTCTTTCGTGCTGACGCGTCACCGGCGAGGCCGACGAAGACGTTGTAGAGCCCGAGACGAACCGACTCGGCACCGAGCTCAGTGGCGCCAGAGGCGAGGTAGTGGCGCACGACGTCCATGACGGGGCCGGGTTGCTGCGCGCGCTCGAGCGGATCGGTGTCAAGGTCCAAGCTTTCGCTCAACCCGTACTCCTTCGCGAGCAGATCCAGGTACGCGGCGAGCACCACGACGACACCGGGCTCGGCACTCGTCGGGTCGACGCCAGCGCGCTCAAGAGCGGCGACGAGGTCCTTCGTCAGGGGCAGTTCATGCATGGCAGGAGTTTCGCAGAATCGGGCCTCGGCATTGCCAGGCATTGGAGCACTGGATGCCTGCGATGCCTAGGCGGACTGTCGTCCCTGTCGCCAACAAAGACGGCCCCGACGAAAGCAGCAGCTCATGAACCGCACCTCCCGCATCACCCGCCACAAGGTCCCGACCTGCACCGCCTCCGGCCTGGACCGCTACCGCGACCGTCACCAGGCGCGCGACGCCGCCGAAGCCCTCAGCAGGGCCGCGATCCTGCACACCAAGTACGCAACGTTCTCCTGTCCGAATTGCCGCGGCTTCCACCTGGAAACGCTGACCCGACCCCTGCGACCCGTCGGCCCCACCACCCCCGCACCCGCAACTGACCGCCCGAGTCGCTACATCCTGGTCGACATCGAGAACCTCGTCGGTGGCCGCGCCACCCGCGAAGAAGCCCGCGACCTCTGGCGCACCCTCGTTGCCGAACTCGACGTCACCCAGCGCGACCAGGTCGTCGTCGGCGGCAACCGGCACACCGCCCGCAAACTGTCACCCACGATCGCCGGCCCCAACATCGGCTGGGTCGTCGGCTCGATGGGCGCCGACGGCGCAGACCGGGCCCTGCGCGCCGCAGTCAACCTGTTCCAGATCGCCAAGAACCACGACGAGCTCGTGATCATGTCCGGCGACCACGCCTTCGCCGATCTTGCTCGTTGCGCTACGAAGCACGGACTCAAGGTGCGCGTAGTGACGACCAGCCACCTTGAGCGTCTGCCGTCGCTGTCGCGCGAGCTGAAGCACGCCGCCGATGACACCACGACGGTCCCGACCGGCCTCTCGCGCGCCAGGTCGGCCCAGACCCCGGCCGCGTGACGGCCGACCACCCTCAACACGCGAGAGGAGGTGATTTAGATGGCAAAGGGATACAGCAGTAGGAGCGCCAGCTCCTCACGCGGAGTCAGCCAGGCCCGGCTCGGCCAAAGGTCGGGCGGCCGCCACTCGTTCGGCGGCTACACCAAGGTCAACAATGGCGACGGCTCCTTCACCATGAAGAAGACTGGCCGCTGAGCCACCGCCATGCCTGTTGCCCGCCGCGGCCGACACCTGAGGTGGGCAGCAGGCAAGGCGTCGTTGAAAACTTTGGGATACCTGCCAGCCACGTGAACATCCGTCCAGTCAAGACACTCGTCCTAGCCGATCTGGAAGCCCGTATTCGTTCTGCAGACCCGGGAACAACCCATCCGGATCTGCTTGATATGCGGGTGCGTCATTCCGCCAGTGACGCGTCCGGATCTGCCAGCGCTGAGCCCGGCAGATGGTCCTGATGCTCGCGGCAGCACTGTTGAGGCGAGCGCTCCGTTGCCCAGAGACCCAACCGGCCCTGGCCACAGTGGCTGACCAAAACGCTCACCGGGCCGCTCACAACGAGCAGCGGACTACCTCACATCAGCCGACTCGAAGGCGAGGTCTGCTGACTTCCTGCTGACTTCGACTCGTTCACCAACGCCAGAGGCGGCTTCCGGATGACTCCGAAAACCGCCTCTGACCTGCTGTCATGCACTTTGTAGCGGGGGCAGGATTTGAACCTGCGACCTCTGGGTTATGAGCCCAGCGAGCTACCGAGCTGCTCCACCCCGCGCCGGTGAATACAACGTTAGTGGATGGGCCACGACCAGCCAAATCGGGGTCGGTCAGCTCAACGCGCGACCGGAGGTTGATCCCGTCCGCGAGGCACGGGCGCGACCCAGCCCCGCCTGATGGCGAGCAGGCGCCAGCCGATCGTCACGGCAGCCGCCGGCGCGATCATCACCGCCGGCTCGACACCGAGCTCCACCCCGGTCGCGGCCACCGCAGCTCCCGCGAGCGCAGGGATCGCGTACAGCTCGCGGTACCGGAAGATGACGGGCACCCGACCCACCAACAGGTCACGGATGATGCCGCCGCCCACGCCGGTCAGCATGCCGAGCGCGGCTGACGGCACCGGGCCGAGGCCGTACTCCTGGGCCTTGAGGGCACCGGCCACGCAGAACAACCCGAGCCCGAAAGCGTCGAACACGTTGATGACGCGCTCGAGTCTCTCCACGGCGGGGTGCCAGTAGAAGGTCACCAGACCACCCACGACGGGTACGAGGAGGTACCGCCAGTCCGCCAGCGCCGGCGGCGGCACCGCACCGATCACGACGTCGCGGATGACACCACCGCCGAGCCCGGTCGCCACCGCTATCCCGATCACTCCGACGATGTCGAGCTGGTTGCGAACCGCAACCAGACCACCCGAGATCGCGAAGACCAGGATGCCGATCAGGTCGAGGGTGAGCAGCATCAGGACGCGCCGGTCGCCAGCAGGGAGGCGGTCAGCGACCGGTGCGGCGCGTCACGGCGCCGAGGACTGCCCGACCGGCCCCACGCACGCCCGCGGCGAGGAAGGTCGGCCAGTCGAAGTAGTCGCGCCACAGGACGATCTTGCCGTCCCGGACCTCGAAGGTGCCACACACCCAGAAGTCCATCGCGAACGAGCCGCGCCTGAGTACGTCGACCCGCTCGGTCAGCACGACCGGGCCGTTGGCGGCGATGTTTCGCATCTGGACCTCGAACCCGGTCCCGACCCTGGCCATCGTGTTCAGCTGCTTCTCCACCGCGCGGCGGCCGCGGGCCGCTGGCAGCGGCACGTTCTGGTAGACGATCTCCTCGGCGCACAATGCGAGCGCCGCCTCGACGTCGAGCTCCCCCAGCGCAGCCAGGAACGCTTCGACGACCACGATCTCCGCGGTCACGGCTTCGCTGCCTGCTTGTCACGCTCGTCGGCGAGCTTCACGGCCTCGGCAACCTTGTCCTGGGCGATTCCGAGCTGCTTGACCCACTCAGCGGTGTTGTTCGCAGCCTGCGCCTTGCTCGCAGCCTCGAACGCGGTGTCGGCGTCGCGCAGGGCCTGCGCGATCTGGTCGTCCAGCGAACCCGTCGGCTCGGGTGTCTCGCCCGGCTCCGGCGTTGCACCCGGATCCGGCTCGCCGGTCTCGAGATTGACTCCCAGCGCGTTGCCGAGCGCCTTCGGGAGCGTGTCCGCGATACCCACGTTCTCGCCGTACTTCACGATCACGTACTGCAGGATCGGGAAGCTGGACGCGCCCGCGGTCCGCACCACGTACACAGGCTCGATGTAGATCAGGCCGCCGTCCACCGGGAGGGTGAGCAGGTTGCCGTAGCGGGGTGGGGTGTCGCGCTGCGAGTTGAGGTTCCGCAACTCGTTGACGACGGCCGGGTCCTGCTTCATCTCGTTGACGACCTGGCCAGGTCCGGGCGAGTTCTGATCGGTCATCTCCAGCAACCGCAGCTCGCCGAATCCGTCCTTGGTCGCGTCGGAACTCACCTCGAGGTACGACGCGAGGGTGCCCTTCCGATAAGGCACGAACACCGAAGTCAGGGACCAGTCGCTGTCCGCGCTGTCGGCGGCCCCTGAGGTGAACAGCCGGTACGGCGGCTGGAACACCTGACGTGCGGCGTTCGGGTCCTCCGGGACCTCCCACCGGTTGTTGCCCGAGTAGAACTCGCCGGCGTCCGTCACGTGATAGCGCGCGAGCTGGTAGCGCTGCACCTTGAACAGGTCCTCGGGGTAGCGCAGGTGCGCCATCAGCTCGTCGGAGATCTCGCTCCTCGGCGTGACCGAGTCCGGGAACACCTTCATCCACGTCTTGAGGATCGGGTCCTTCTCGTCCCACTGGTAGAGCTTGACCGTGCCGTCGTAGGCGTCGACGGTCGCCTTGACCGCCGAGCGCATGTAGTTGATCTCGTCGGTCGGCAGGGTCTGCAGCCCGGTCTCCTGCTGGAGGGAGTCGTCGATCATCGAGTCGAAGGAGTCACGCTGCGCGTTGGGGTACTTGTCGGTGGTGGTGTAGCCGTCAATGATCCATTGGATCCGGCCATTCACGACCGCGGGATACGGGTCGGTGTCGACCGTCAGCCACGGTGCGACCTTCTCCACCCGCTCGACGGGCTCGCGGTTGTAGAGCACCTTGGAGTTGGCATTGACCCGGCCCGAGAGAAGGAAGTTCGGCTCACCGAACTTGATGGCGTACATCAGCTGGTTGAAGGTGCTGCCGACCTTCACTCCGCCCTTGCCGTCGTACGTCGTGCGCTGGATCTCCGGATCGTTCCCGGTGTCGGCCAGGCCCAGTTCGACGCTGTCCGCCTTGCCGCTCGCCTTGCCCACGATCGAGTACGCAGGGCTCTGCTCGCCGAAGTAGACGCGGGTCTCGAACTTCTCGGCCTGGGTCAGGTCAGTGCGCCCGCTGGCGCCGCTTCCGATGCCCTCGGCCCAGACGATCCGGCCGTTGACCTCGTCGGTGGGGGCGATTCGGTTCGCGTAGGCGGCGATGAGCCCCTCACCGTGCGTGTAGACGGTGTGCAGGTTTGACCAGTTCTGGTCCGAGGCGTTGATCCCGGACTGGTCGAGCTCGCGCACACCGAGGACGAGGGGCACTTCCTCGCCGTCGATCTGGTAGCGGTCGACATCGAGGACCTGGGGCACCGAGTAGTACGAGCGAACCTGCTGGCGCTGCTGGAACGTCTCGCGGACCTGGAGCGGGTCGACGACGGGGGTGTCGGTGAGCTCCTTGAGGACCTCGACGCCGTTCTTGCGAGCTGTTGCATTGTCAGGAATGCCCTGGAACGCCTGGGTGTCGACTCCACTGAGTCCGTACGCGTCGCGCGTGGCATCGATGTTGGCCTGGATGTAGCTGTTCTCCTTGTCGGCCTCCGACGGCTTGACCTGGAAGTTCTGCACGATGGCCGGCCAGATCATGCCGAGCAGCACGGCCGACAGCGCCAGCAGCGCCAGGCCGACGGACGGAAGCTGCCACGTGCGACGCCAGATGTTGAGGAAGAACAGCACGGCGCAGATCAGCGCCACCGCGACGAGGATGTTGCGCGAGGGCAGCACGGCGTTCTCGGCGGTGAAGTTCATGCCGGTGAACAGGCGGTGGTCGTCGGTCACCAGGTCGTAGCGGTCGTAGAAGTAGTCGACCGACTTGGCCAGCACGAACGAGCCGAGCAGCACGGAGAACTGCACCTGGGCAGCACCGGAGAGCCGGTCGTGCTGCTGGTTCAGCCGGATACCGCCGTACAGGTAGTGCACGACAGCGGTCGCGATCAGCGCCACGACGGCGATCGCCATCGCGAAGTCGATCACGAAGTTCCACCACGGGAGCTCGAAGACGTAGAAGCCGATGTCCTTCTTGAAGTACGTGTCCTTCTGGCCGAAGGACTCGGCGTTGCGCCACAGCAGGAAGGTCCGCCACTGGCCCAGGGCCGAGGTGCCGGCGAAGATCCCGACGACCAGCGCCACGCCGGCCAGCAGCCAGCCACGGATCGGGGTCACGGCGTCGCGGTAGCGCTCGACGCTCGCGTCGCCCCCGCTCATCCGGAACAGGGGGCGGAACCGGTAGGCGAGGTGCATGTTGAGCGCCACGACGGCCGCCATCAGCGCGCCGAAGACGAGGAACAGGCCCACCCGGGTCCACAGCATCGTGCTGAACACCTGGCCGTAGCCGACCTCGCGGTACCAGAGGCGGTCGGTGTAGATCGACGCGAAGGCGGTCAGCAGGAAGAAGCCGACGACCAGGATCACGCCGGTGATCACCAGCGCGCGGGCACGGCGACCGGGACGCTCGGGCGCCGGTCGGTCGGGCTCTTCGTCGAACAGGTCACTCATCGTTGCCACCCATGGGTTCTTCTTCCAGCGTGCCACGCAGGAGTTCGAGCAGGGCCGGCACCAGGTCGGTGCCACCCATCACTGCACTGTCGTTGTCCTCGCTGCGCAACCGGAGCGCGCAGTAGGAAGCGCCCGCCCGGGTCACCCCCGCGACGATGCGGACGTCTTCGGCGTCGGGGTGCTCCCGGGCGAATTCTTGTGCCGCGGTCGGGTCCGCGGGCACCTGGCCGTCCACCGCAGGCGGCAGGACCAGACGCTCGACGACCGCGACGCATCCGACGATGACCTCGGGCCAGACGATGCCCGGCAGCACCTCCTCGAGCTCCTGCCCCTCGGGCAGCTCGTCCTGCTCGATCGGCGTCAACGAGCCGCGCTCCATCGGAGAGTCCAGTCCGAGCTGGGCCGCGAGCGCCGGCTCGTGCTCGACGATGTGGTTGGTGTCGACCAGGGCGTACAGCCGCGCCGGCTGGTCCCAGCCCGCGCGGGCGTTGTGGCCTTCGACCTCCAGTACGGCGGCCGCGAGGGCCAGGTCGACATCCAGCTCGTAGTCCATGTGCTCGCTTCGTCGCTTCGTCTCGGAGTTGTCTCGGCGTGTGGTGGTCAGCAGGTCGGGAGCTCGGCGTCGTGGTCGCCGACCCACGTCTCGAGGGCCAGGCGCGCTTCGTGCATCGTGGTCGCCTTGACCAGGCGCAGGTCGGGGTCGAGGTCCTTGACGTCGGCGCAGTTGTCCTTGGGCACGAAGAACAGCTGGGCGCCGGCCTCCTGGGCTCCGGCGATCTTCTGCTCGATGCCCCCGATCGGGCCGACAGACCCGTCGGACTGCAGCTCGCCGGTGCCGGCGATGGTGGCGCCGCCCGTCAGCGATCCCGGGGTCAACGTGTCGTAGATGGCCAGCGAGAACATCAGCCCGGCGCTCGGCCCGCCGACGGACGGGTCGACGCGCAGCGTGATCTTGAAGGGGAAGTCGTAGCCGAGCCCGACCGACACCCCGACCCGCGGCGTGCCGTCCTCCAGCTTGGGCTTCACGCGCACGTTCAGCTCGCGCTTGTCGCGCAGGATCTTGAACTCGACGTTGCTGTCGTCGGTGTGCTTGCGCACCGCCTTGACCACGTCGTCGCCGGTGGTGACCGGTGTGCCGTCGACCTCCTGGAAGATGTCGTGGACGAGCAGCTTGCCCTCGGCGGGACCACCCTCGCTCACGGCCGCCACCTGGACCGCTGAGGGGATGTCGATGCCGAGCTCCTTCAGCGCGATGGCCTTCGCCACGTCCTGCGACGTCGTCATCTGTACGGCGCCCTCGGCCTCTTCGTCCTCGGCGGACTGGTCCGGCGGGTGGACGACGTCGTACGGCACGACCGCCTTGTCGCGGTCCAGCCAGCGCGACAGCGCGTCGCCCAGCGAGAGCTTCTGCCCGTACGACGACGCGACCACGGTCGTGAACCGGATCTGGCCGTCGTCGTAGTAGGCCTTGTGCCCGTCGACCTGCACCAGCTCGGCCTCGTTGGCGTCCTTGCCGAGCACGTCGAACGTGGGGCCCGGGCTGTAGGAGGCATAGGGCAGGGGAATCGCGAGCGCGATGCCGCCCAGGATCAGCACCAACGGTCCCGCGATGCACACGGCGATCAGGCGCTGGGTCATGGCGCCTACCTTCTCAGACGGTGCCAATCAGGACGCGCGGCGGTCGCTGGTCGGTTGCTCGTCGGCGTTCGCGGCGGGCTCAACGGGCTCAGCCGAAGGTTCGTCCGCTGTGCCCGGGATGACCACAGGTCGCGCCTTGGAGGGCCGCACGGCCACACCGGAAGCCCGGTCCGGCGTGCGCGGAGGTACGGCGTAACCGGGGCGCGAGGACTGCTCGCGCGACAACGCCTCACCGAGCTTGCGGGCGGCGGCCTCGCGGCCGGCATCGCTCACCGCGCCCTTGCTCTCGCGGCCCCACCAGCCGACGCCCGCCATCGCGGCGAGGGTCACCACGGCGGCGGGTACCAGCCAGAACAGGATCTCCATCCGCCGAGCGTAGGTCGGGGGTCCGCAAGGATCGGACAGGACACGCGGCCCTACGGCGATCCGACCCACTCGTCCGAGCCGTCGGTGAAGAGCTGGTGCTTCCAGATCGGGACCTCGGCCTTGAGGGTGTCGATCAGTGCCCGGCTGGCCTCGAACGACGAACCGCGGTGGCCCGAGGTCGTCGCGATCACGACCGCCAGGTCGCCGATCGCCAGGTCGCCGACCCGGTGCACGGCCGCGACCCCCGTGACGTCGTACTCCTCGGCGACGCGTTCGCACACCGCGTGCAACCGGTCCAGCGCGCTGGGGTGCGCCGAGTAGGACAATCCGGTGACGCCCTGGCCGTGGTCGTGGTCGCGCACGCGACCGACGAAGAGCACCAGGCCGCCGGCTGTGGGGTCGTCGAGGCTGTCCAGCACGTCGACCACGGAGAGCGGTTGGTCCGAGATCGCGACGAGGCGCACCGCAGGGTGGGTCATGGCTGCACTCTAGAACGAGAGGGTCGGCTCAGGTCCGGGGTCCACTCAGGGGTCTCCCCCACACCGCCGGTTGGCGAACCGGCGTAAATTCGAACCATGAGCAACGATCCGGGCAACCCGGGCCAGGACGACGCAGACCAGCCGAACCCGTTCAAGGGCACGCCGTTCGAGCAGATCTTCGGTGCCCTGGGCGGCGCGTTCCCCGGCGGCATGCCGGCAGGCTTTCCCAGCGGCGCGGGCGGCATGGACTTCCTGGCCCAGATCCAGTCCTTGATGCAGCCCCACGACGGGCCGCTCAACTGGAACGCCGCCAACGACATGGCCCGCAAGGCCGTCGCTGCCGACCCCGATCCCTCCCCCGGCCAGCGCGACAGCGACCGCGTGTCCGACGCGGTCCGGCTGGCGGACCACTGGCTCGACACGGCCACCCAGTTCCCCTCCGGCGTCAGTACGACGGCCGCGTGGAGCCGTGCCGAGTGGCTCGTCGAGACCCAGCCGGTGTGGAAGGTGCTCGTGGAGCCCGTCGCCGCGAAGTCCGTGACCAGCCTGTCGAGCGGGCTGCCCGAGGAGATGAAGGCCGCGGCCGGCCCGCTGGTCGGCATCATCGGCCAGGCCGTGGGCGGCATGCTCGCGATGCAGATCGGGCAGGGCCTCGGCGCGCTCGCGGGCGAGGTGCTGACCGCGTCCGACATCGGCCTGCCGCTCGGCGCCCCGGGCAAGGCGGCACTCGTGACGAGCAACGTGCGTGCGTTCGCCGAGGGACTCGACGTGTCCGAGGACGACGTGATCCTCTACCTCGCCCTGCGCGAGGCCGCTCACCAGCGCCTGTTCGCGCATGTGCCGTGGCTGCGCGAGCACCTGCTCGGTGCCGTCACCGACTACGCCCGCGGCCTGGAGATCAACGCCCAGCAGATCCAGGAGCGGGTCCAGGAGCAGCTCAGCGGGATCGACCCGACCAACCTCGAGTCCGTCCAGGGCCTGCTGGAGGGTGGACTGTTCGACCCGCCGCAGACCGCGGCGCAGACCGCAGCGCTCTCCCGGTTGGAGATCGCCCTCGCCCTCGTCGAGGGCTGGGTCGACGAGGTCGTCGGCCAGGCCACCCACGAACGGATGCCCGCGGCCACCAAGCTCCGTGAAGCCGTACGACGCCGCCGGGCTGCCGGAGGCCCCGCGGAGCAGACGTTTGCGGCACTCGTCGGGCTGGAGCTGCGCCCCCGCCGGCTCCGCGACGCGTCGACCCTCTGGGGCGGCCTGCGCACCCGCGCCGGCGAGGAGGCCCGTGACGGCGTCTGGATGCACCCCGACCTGCTGCCGACCGCTGCCGACCTGGACGACCCGTTGTCCTTCCGTGCCGAGGCCACCGCGCCCGAGGAGCTGTCCGAGGACGACTTCGATGCCGAGCTGCGCAAGTTGCTCGACGGCGACTCCCCCGAGGCGTCGGAGGACCCGGCCGAGTGACGCTGCACGCCGACGCTCTCGCGACCCTGCGGGAGTGGGTGTCGCCGAGCCCGGAGCAGGACGCCCTCCGCAGCCGACTGGTCCGGCACCTCGAGTCGACGCCGGACGGCATGTGGCGGTCGTCGTACCCGGACCACCTGACGGCGGGCACGATCGTGCTGGCCGCCGACGGCGACCGGGTGCTGCTCAACCTGCACCGCAAGGCGGGCCGCTGGTTCGCGTTCGGTGGGCATGCCGAGGAGGCCGACGCGACGCTGGCGTCGGTGGCGCTGCGGGAGGCCCGTGAGGAGTCCGGCATCGCCGACCTCGACATCCACCCCGTACCGCTGCAGCTCGACGTGCACGTGGTGCCCTTCTGCGATCCGCGCGGCGGGGTCAGCCACCTCGACGTGCGGTACGCAGCGTTGGCCGGCCCGGACGCGCAGGAGGTCGTGAGCGATGAGTCACTGGCGGTGCGCTGGTGGCCGATCGACGGGCTGCCCGAGCTCGAGCCGAGCATGACCGACCTGATCCACCGCGCCCGCGACCTCCTCTGCTAGTCCACGTCTTCCCCGGCCGGAAAGATCTCCTCCGACGGCGGCCGCGAGATCCGGGCGGCGTCCGACCACCCCGCGAGATATCCCTTGGCCTTGTCAGCCGCCGGGTAGTTGGACACCCAGCCCCAGAACTTCTCGTCGTGCTGCGGCTCGATCAGGTGCGCCAGCTCGTGCACGATCACGTAGTCGACCACCCACTCCGGCATCCGCTGGAGCCGCTCGGACAACCGGATCGTGCGGTCGCGCGGCGTGCACGAGCCCCATCGCGCCCGCTGGTTGCCCACCCAGCGCACCGACTCCGGCACCGCGAGACCGCCGAGGTAGTCGTCACTGAGCGCCCGCGCGCGCTCCATCAGGTCCTCGTCGTTCCATCCCCGGGGAACGGCGGACTTGAGCTCCTTGCGCTCGATCCGCGCGACCATCCGGGTCACCCACGCGCGTTCCTCGGCGCCCGACAGGTTGTTGGGCACGAGCACGACGATCTTGTCGCCGTCCCGATAGGCAGAGACCGTCCGACGGCGGCGCTCCGACCGTCGTACCTCCACCCGGGGCTTGCTCCGCGCACCCATGTGCCGACCCTACGGCGCCGCCCACTCGAGAAGTCGCTCGACAGGCCACGTGTTGACGATCCGCTCGGCGTCGATCCCGGCGGCCTCGGCACGTTCGCAGCCCAGCAACGGGTAGTCGAGCTGCCCGGGAGCGTGGGCGTCGCTGTCGATCGAGAACACGCACCCGATGTCGCGCGCGAGCTCCAGCAGCTTCGTCGGCGGGTCGCGGCGCTCGGGCCGGGAGTTGATCTCCACCGCCACGCCCTCCTCGGCGCAGGCCTCGAACACCGCCTGTGCGTCGAACCGTGACTGCCCGCGGGTCCCGCGGTTGCCGGTCACCAGGCGCCCGGTGCAGTGCCCGAGGACGTTGGTGAACGGGTTGCGTACGGCGGCGACCATCCGCCGCGTCATCTGCTCGGCGTCCATCTGGAGCTTCGAGTGGACGCTCGCGACGCGCACGTCGAGCCGCGCCAGCATCCGGTCGGTCTGGTCCAGGCGGCCGTCGTCGAGGATGTCGACCTCGATGCCACGCAGCAGCCGGAATCCGGGTTTCGAGGCTCGCTCCACTCGCACCTCAACCACCGAGTTTCCCAGATGGGCGTTGACCGCGGCGATGACGTCGAGCTGGCGGGTCAGCCGCTCCGCGGAGAGCCCGCGGGCCACCTTCAGGCGGGGCGAGTGATCGGTGAGCACCAGGTAGTCGTGACCGATCTCGATGGCCGTCATCGCCATCTCCTCGATCGGCGAACCGCCGTCGGACCAGTCCGAGTGCGAGTGCAGGTCCCCGCGCAGCTCGGCGCGAAGAGCAGTCCCGGCGCCGTCCCGGGTCAGCGGGCCGCCGTACTGCTGTTCGGCCTCGGCGAGCTTGTCGGGCACCTGACCCTCGACGACCTGGGCGATCACGCGCGCCGTGCTCGAGCCGACGCCGGCGATCTGGGTGAGCGTTCCGGCCCCCGCGCGCTGCGCGACCTCGTCGGGTGCGAGCGGCAGGATCGCCGCGGCAGCGCCCCGGTAGGCCTTCACC
Organism: Nocardioides sp. Root682; assembly: GCF_001427795.1. Lineage (GTDB taxonomy): Bacteria > Actinomycetota > Actinomycetes > Propionibacteriales > Nocardioidaceae > Nocardioides. The sequence continues at coordinate 1,057,653 of NZ_LMHJ01000001.1, forward strand.
TTGTAGCTGTCGGCACGCCCGCGCTCGAGCAGGAATGCGATCCGGCGCAGCGCCGCGACCGGCGTGCCGTCGTACTGATCGCTCACGGCCTCATCTTCCCCGAACATTCTTTTCTCCACAGGCAGTGGAGGAACCTGTGGGGTCCATCGTGGCTGGTCACCCCGCTGTACGACGCCCGCGGGGTCTCCGAACACACCACGTCATCCACAGGCGACTCACTGATCTCTCGCGTCCGTCCACGGGGAGCGCGACTCATCCACAGGTTTGTCCACAACCTTGTCCACAGGCAACGCGCCGTACGGATTGACCGCGGTCGGCCGGGTCCCTAGCGTCCTCACCAGACGAGGCCCCCGGGGCCGCAGTCCTCGCTCGCAAGGGGAAGGCAAGCGAGGATCCACTGCGGATCCGGGGTCCTCGCCAATTCACCGGGCCATTGCTAGCGCCCCTCGAACACCGGCGCCCGCTTCTCCTGCGCGGCAGCGATCCCCTCCAGCAGGTCGGCCGTCGCCAGGGTGACCGGCTGCGCCAGCGCCTCCCACTCCAGCGCGGTCTCGATGCTCGCATGACCCAGCTGCAACGCCCGCTTGGTGAGCCGCGCCGCGATCGGGGCCGTCCCGGCCACATCGGCCGCCACGGCCAGCACGTCGTCGCGGAAGCTGTCCGGCTCCATCACCCGCGACACCAGCCCCAGACCGAGGGCCTCGTCGGCGTCCACGAGTCGCCCGGTCAGGAACAGGTCGCGCGCGGCGGCAGGACCGACGACGTCCGGCAACAGGTAGGTGCCCGCCATGCCCGGGTGGATGCCCAGCTTGGTGAACGGCACGCCCATCCGGGCCCCCCGTGCGGCGTACCGGATGTCGCAGGCCAGCGCCATGCACAGACCCGCCCCGATCGCCGGACCGTTGATCGCCGCGATCGTCGGCACCTCCAGCCTCCGGATCGACAGCCACGCCCGGTAGAACGGCAACATCCGGCTGCGCAGCTCATCGACACCGGCGTCGGGCTCGGAAGCCAACCACGCCAGGTTCCCTCCCGAGCTGAACGCGCGACCCTCACCGGTCACCACGACGACCCGCACCGAGGGGTCGCCGGCGAGGTGATCGACCGCCGCGACCCACGACGCCGTCATCTCGTCACTCATCGCGTTGCGGAGGTCCGGCTGGTCCAGGACGAGCAGCGCGACCCCCTCCGAGGGCCTCTCGAGGCGCAAATGGACCAGATCAAGGGCAACAGGAGAATTTGGGACCAATTCAGACATGCGGGGCACGCTACTGCGCCTGCGAGGCAGCGTGCCGTAGGGTCAAGGAGGTTTGGAGCGCGTCTCCGAACTCCGACGGGCTTCCCCCAAGGTCCCCGTCGCGACGACCGAACGAACGACATTGAGCAAGGAGGCCGTCATGGCGGAGACCTGGAGCGGCGAGTTCTACTGCGTGAAGTGCAAGGCCAAGCGCGAGGCGAGTGGCGAGGTCAAGGTCAACGACAAGGGCACCCGGATGGCCAAGGCCGTCTGCCCCGAGTGCGGGACGAACCTCAACCGCATCCTCGGCAAGGCCTGAGTTTCTCCTCTGGATTAACGCAGTCCGACAGACCGAATGTCGCGGGCGTCTCCACTTCGGTGGAGTCGCCCGCGTCTCGTTTTCCCCGCCTTCGGCCTGCCTGTGGAGGGGCGCCACGGCCCCAGCCGGTTCGATGGCACCCTGCTGCCATGTCCGAGCTCGACACGCTCACTCCCGGCACCCACCACCTGACCCTGCGGCCCGGAACGCCCGTGATGGCGCGGTCCCCCGGTGTCCTCCAGGTCGGCCTGGACGAGCCTGCACTCCGGGTGCCCGACGATCCCGCCGTACGACGCGTGCTGACCGCGCTCGCGCGCCCGGGCGGGATCTCGGACGCCGAGTCCCTTCCGGCCGCCGCCGCCGACGTGCTGGGCCGCCTCACACGGGCCGGTCTCCTCGTCGAGGTGCCGGACACCGAAGTGTGTCCGGACCCGGCGCTGGTCACGTTGCGCGCGCAGTTCGGCCCCGACGCCGTACGACGCCGGGCCAGCCGCGCAGCAGCCACGATCGCCGTGCGTGCAGACCCCGCGACCACCGTCGTCCTCGAACCGCTCCTGGACCGGGTCGGCCTGCGTCACCTCGAGCCGGTTCCCGGGGGTGCGGCCGACATCACCACCGCCGCGCACCTGGTCGTGACGACCGGACCACTCGACCGGGCGCTGCTGGATCCGTTGGTCCGCGGCTCGGTCCCCCACCTGCTGGTCACCGGAGCGGCCAGCGGCCGCCGGGTCGGACCGTTCGTCCAGCCCGGCCTGACCGCGTGCCTGCGGTGCGTGGACGCCCACGAGTCGCTCCACGACGCGCGGCGCCCGCTGCTGGTGTCGCAGGCAGCCTCCGCGGCTGCTGACTGGCCCCCGCCCGTGGATCCGCTGCTCGACCAGCTCGCCCTGGCCTGGGCGGTCCGTGACCTGCTGCGCTATCTCGAGGGCGACGAGCCGAGCACGTGGTCGGCGACGATCGACATCCGGCCAGTCGACCCGCCGGAGCGGGTGGCCTGGGGACGCCACCCGGACTGCGGCTGCGCCTGGGACACCATCACCCAGTTCCCGTGAGCCGCCCCGCTCCTACCACCATTCGCTGTCCAGCTTGGCCTCCATCGAGCGGAGGTACTCGCGCGAGCACTCGTCGCAGTAGCGACGGACCCGACCGCGCTCGACTGCGGTCGTCCACGTCAACGGCGCGTCCGCACCCTCGGCCCGCCGGCCGCAGAAGTCGCACGTGACGGTCATCTGTTCAGAGTAGGACGCCGAAGGGGCCGGACCCGACGATCGGTCGGTTCCGGCCCCTTCTGATTCACCCGCGATCAGGTGGGTCCTCCGAGGAGGTGTCTCGTGGGATTCGTGGCGGAATCCCACAGGTTGATCACAGAGCGCGAGCGAGGGCGAGACGGGCCTGCTGCGCTGCGCGCTCGGCCTTGCGGCTCAAGCGCCGGGCGCGGACCACACGAGTGGCCACGCGCAGCTGCTGCGCCTCTCCCAGGCGCGTGACCATCTGCTCACGCGCCAACTGTTCGTTCATCATCTGAAACATGGTGGTACTTCCGTTCTGAGTGGTCTGTGGGTGTTGGTGGTGCGGGTGTGGACTACGCCGCGGCGTCCTTGCGGGGACGTCCCCGGGGACGCTTGCGCGGGATCACCACGCCGGCGAGGAACAACTCGCCGCCCCAGACGCCCCACGGCTCACGCCGCTCCTGGGCGCCGGACAGGCACAGCTGCTGGACAGGGCAGTCCAGGCACAGCGCCTTTGCGGACTCGACGTCCGACGGTGACTCGGCGAACCACAGCTCCGCATCGTTCAGCCGGCACGGCAGCAGCTCGTCCAGCGTCGGCTCGAGAACACTGGTCGTCATCTGCTTTCACCTCCTCTTCAATGACCTGATCGCGTTGGTCGATTTCCTTGAGGGGATCTGCGACTCCGCGTTCTCGGTCTGAGAAGCACGAAGGCCGCGGATCCCGGTCTTGTCGGGTTCCGCGGCCTGGAGGCTGCCGTTCTGATTCTCAGGTCAGATCGGTGGGTTCCAGGCTTGGAAACCGGAGACGTACACGGCATTGCCGCGGTGTCCCATGCCGGTGAGGGCGCGCTCCCGCTTGACGGCCGGGACGGCCGTGAAGTCGGTGGCCACGGCGTCAACGGCGGCGCTGAACGGAGCAAAAGCAGCGTTCGGTGCCGTCGGAGCAGAGGTGGCGCAGTCGAGAGCGGACAGCGTGAGCTGCCAGGTCGCCCTGGGGATCGGAATGATCGTGAGGTTCTTCATGATTTCGCCACCTCCTTCGGTGCCTTGAGAGCGCGAGCCGTGCCAGGGCTCTGATGCGCAACGGATGTTGTCTGACGACCGTAATGGCCGTGTATCAGGGCGCGCAAATCATTTATCGGGTTTTTTCAATGATTTTCTGAAACAACCGCGAGAACTGCCTCGCCATACCGCTCAATCTTCATCTCGCCGACCCCGCTGATGCCTGCAAGCGCCTTCAGGGTGGTCGGCTTGTGCTCGGCGATCAGCTCCAGCGTGGCGTTGGTGAACACGACGTACGCCGGCAGCGGCTTGCCGTCCTCACCGCTCTCGCGCGCAGTCTCGAGGCGCCAGGCCTTGAGCCGCTCGAAGAGCGCCTCGTCGTAGCGCATCGGGTGGTGGGAGCACCGCCCGCGCTTCTTCTCCGCGGCGCTCGCCAACGGCTGGAGACACTCGCGGCACCGCGCCACCTTGGTGGCCCGACGGTTCGCCTGCGGCCGTTGCGCCTCGGGCAGCATCGGCACGAGGAAGCGCGACGGTTGGCGCCGCGCTGCCTGGCCGGGGTTGCGGGCCGCTGCCCACGACACCATCAGCTCCTGACGCGCACGGGTCATCCCGACGTAGAGCAGACGCCGCTCCTCCTCCACCGCACCGGGCGGCGCACCCTCCTGGCTGGCGTAGACGAACGGCAGCGTGCCGTCCTGGACCCCGCAGCAGAAGACCGCGTCCCACTCCAGGCCCTTCGCGGCGTGGAAGGTCGCGAGCGTGACACCGTCGGCGGTCGGCGCGTGCTGCTCGCTCGCGCGCCGCTCGAGGTCGGCCACGAAGGTGGTCATCGACGCCTCGATGCCCTGCTCGGTCGAGAACTCCTCGGACTGGTCCACCAGCGCCTGGAACGACTCCCAGCGGTCGCGGACCTGCCCCCTGCTCGTCGGCGGCGCGGCCGTCCAGCCCATCGACGCCAGCACCGCCTTGACGATGTCGAGCCAGGGTCCGGAATCGGCTTCACCGGACCGCGCGGCTCCCCGGAGCCGGGTCACGGCCTCGCGTACCTCACGACGGTCGAAGAAGCGGGCGGCACCGCGCACGACGTAGGGGATGCCGCGGTCGGTGAGGGCGTCCTCGAACGTCTCCGACTGTGCGTTGATGCGGAACAGCACCGCCATCTCGCCGTACGACGTCCCGGCACGGTGCAGCTTCGCGATCCGGTCCGCGACGCTGGCCGCCTCGGCGACCTCGTCGGGCTCACCGACGTAGCGGATCGCGGATCCGGCGCCCTGCTGCGAGCGCAGGTCGACGCCGGCGCTGGGGGTGCCGGCGAGCAGCTTGTTGGCGACCTCGACGATCTCCGGCGTCGAGCGGTAGTTGCGGACCAGCTCGATCGAGGTGGTGCCGGCGTAGCGCTTCGGGAACTCGCGCAGGTAGGTCGCATCGGCGCCGGCGAAGGAGTAGATCGTCTGGGCCGGGTCTCCGACGACGCACAGCTCGTCGCGACCACCGAGCCACAGGTCGAGCAGGGCCGACTGGAGCGGCGAGACGTCCTGGAACTCGTCGACGACGAACCACTTGTACTGACGGCGGACCTGGGCCGCGACCCGCTCGTCACTGGCGAGCACACCGGCCGTCAGCAGCAGCACGTCCTCCATGTCCATCCGGCCCTGGTCGCGCTTGACGTCCTCGTAGGCCGCGAAGACGCGGGCGATGTCGGCAGGGGTGTGGCCGTCGATGCTGCGGCCCTTGGTCGGCGCGATCCGCGCATAGACGTCGGACCCGACGTTGCTGACCTTGGCCCACTCGATCTCCGAGGCGAGGTCGCGCAGCAGCGCCTGGTCGCCGCGGACGCCGATGTTGCGGCAGGCGCCGGCGATCATCGCGATCTTCGACTCGGTCAGGACGGGCAGCTCGGTGCCGTGGACGTGTGGCCAGAAGTACCGCAGCTGGCGCAACGCGGCGCTGTGGAACGTGCGTGCCTGGACTCCGGGGGCGCCGAGCACGCGGAGCCGCTGGCGCAGCTCGCCGGCCGCGCGCGTGGTGAAGGTGACGGCGAGCACCTCGGAGGGCGCGTAGACCCCCGCCTGGACGCCGTGGGCGATCCGGTGGGTGATCGCCCGGGTCTTGCCCGTGCCCGCGCCGGCCAGCACCCGCATCGGGCCCCGCAGCGTCTCGGCCACTTCACGCTGCTCGGGGTCGAGCGCAGAGAGGAGCTGTTCGATCGACGAGGACACCTGCGACATCCGGGGGAACATCTCCTTCGCACGCGTGGTTGGGTTGGAGATCAGACCCTAGACGCCAGCAACGACACTTCCCGACGAGGACAGCTCGATGAGTTCATTCACGATGTACAGCACGCCCTGGTGTGGATACTGCCACCGGCTCAAGGGCCAGCTCGACCGCGAGGGCATCAGCTTCGACGTCGTCGACATCGAGCAGCACCCCGAAGCAGCGGCGATCGTCGAGTCCGCCAACAACGGCAACCAGACCGTGCCCACCCTCGTGTACGCCGACGGCAGCGCGCAGACCAACCCCAGCGTCGCCCAGGTCAAGGCCAAGCTCGCCACCCTCGTCTGAGCTCCTACCAGCTCCCCGGGAGCGCACCGCCGTACCAGTCCTCGATCAGCGACCGGCTGATGGAGACGCCACCGGGCAGCACGAGCGACCCGTCCTCGGCGCAGGCGCGCATCTGGGCGCGGGTGAACCAGCGGGCTTCCTCGACGTCGTCGTCCTCGAGCCGGATCGCCTCCGAGGTCGCCCGGCCGTGGAATCCCAGCATCAGGCTCGACGGCAGCGGCCACGGCTGGTTGCCGAAGTAGGTCACCTCGCCGACCTCGACACCGGTCTCCTCCAGCACCTCGCGTCGTACGGCGTCCTCCAGGCTCTCCCCGGGCTCACAGAACCCGGCGAGCGTGGAGAACCGGCCCTCCGGCCACGCCGCGCCCCGGCCCAGCAGGCACCGCTCGTCGTCGCTGCCCGGCTCGCCCGCCGCGACCAGCATGATCACGGCCGGGTCCGACCGCGGGAACTGCGGCTTTCCGCAGTCGTCGCACATCAGCTCGTGCCCGGCGGACCGCGGCGAGAGGGTGCCACCACAGCGGGGGCAGAACCGGTGCGCCCAGTGCCACTCGGCCAGGCCGAGTGCGTGGAACACCAGGGGTGCCTGCCGGATGGCGTCCCCGGACAGGAACGGCAGCAGCCCACGCAGCGGCAGCCACGTCTCGCCCTCCGCACGGGCCAGGTCGCCCGAGGCGATCACCGCCCACCAGGTCGCCCCGTCGCGCTCCCCCAGCAACACACGTACGCCGTCCGGCGCGTCAGCGGCGGAAACCCACTCCAGTCCGTCCGGCCCCGGACGGACCCGGGTGCCGGCGACCACCAGGACACGGCTGTCGGGATCAGCCCACCTGTCGGCCAGCCAGGCCTCGTCGTTGCGGTGCAGGCCGTGGCGTTCGTGAGCGTCGGCGGCGAGCGCCAGATGCGGAAAAGTCACACCTGCAGACTAGTGAGCGCTTCCGCGCGATCATCAAGCCATGGATGCTGCAGCGCTGCGGGCCGCGCAGGCCCCGCTCAAGGAGACGTACCGGTCCGACTCCGCCACCGCACGGATTCCCACGGCGGCCCGTGGTGACTACCGCGACCCGGACGTTTCGGCCACGATCGACGGCTTCGCCGGTCCGGTCCGGGCCGGACTCCACCGCGCGACCGGCGGCGACGGCACCGATGCCTGCTCGGCCGACCTGCTGCTCGAGGCCGTCCTGGCCTGCGCCGCGGTGACGCTGCGCGCCGTCGCGACGTCGATGGGGGTCGAGATCCGCAGCGCCCATCTCGCGGCCGACGGCTGGTGGGACGCCCGCGGCACCCTCGGCGTCGATCGACAGGCTCCGGTCGGCGTACGCGACATCGTCGTGACCCTCACCCTCGACACCGACGCGGACGATGCCACGCTCGGCAAGCTGGCCGTCGCGACCGAGCGGTACTGCGTGGTCGGTCAGACCCTGGCCGAGCCACCCACGATCCGCGTCGAGCGCGCCTGATCGTTCAGCCGAGCAACTTCTCGATCTCGTCCCGGTCCGCGAGGTCGTCGTGGACGACCAGGTCGCCGCTGCGCACGTAGTAGAACGCCGCGCGAACCTGCTCGAGCGGCAAGTCGTGGAGCTCGGCCCAGGCGAGCCGGTAGAGCGCCAGCTGGAGCGGGTCGGCGTCCTGTCGGGCGTTGGTCTTCCAGTCCACGACGAGGTACGACGGCCCGCCCGCCCCTGCACGATCGCCACCATCGGGCTCGACGTAGACGGCGTCGATGCGCCCCCGCACGAGCTGCTGGGCGCCGCCCTGGGTGCCGAGCACGAGGGCGAAGGGCGCCTCGATGGCATGCGGCACCCGCGAACCGAACGGCCCGGCCTCGAAGGTCGCGATCAGCTCCTGGAGGTCGGCCTCGTCGTCGATTCCCGCATCGGCGCGACCCGCGAGCTCGTCGGGATCGAAGAGTCCCTGCTGGCCGAACCGGGCCTCGACCCAGGCGTGGAAGCGAGTGCCGAAGCGCGCGGCGGGCGCCGGCGGACGCGGCATCGGCCGCGCGAGATCGCGGGCCAGGCCCTCGGGGTCGTCACGGAGCCGTCCCATGGCGGTCGCCGACAGTGATGCCGGGAGGGTGACCACGACCTCGGTTCCGGCCCCACCGGCCGCCTGGACGCGGGCTTCGGCGAGCAGCTGGTCGATCTCGGCGTCCCACTCGGCGACGCGCGCGCTGGCCACGAGGTCCAGGTCGGTGTCCTCGGCCTCGGGATCTGCGGCGCGGACCACTTCCGCGGCGGCGATCCGCAGCCGGGCCTCCTCACCGAAGCCGTCGGCCGGCCAGGGCCGGGAGGGATCCTCGGCGTCGTAGGGGTTCGGCGAGCCCTTCTCCGGCCGGGTCAGCCACGGGTCGGGTGCCAGGCCCCACTCGCCCAGGAGCTCGCGCACCGTCTCCTGGTAGGACGACGGGCCGTAGGGCGTCTTGCGCGGCCCCCACTGGTACGAGGTGACCGACAGGTGGTGCGCGGCGCGGGTGAAGGCGACATAGCCCAACCGCAGCTCCTCGTCGGCCTCGTGTGCCTTGGCCCGCTGCCGATAGTCCTCGAGCGCGGCCTTGTCGAAGCCCGCCAGCTGCGGCAGGTCGGCGGCATCGCCGCGCAGTGGGGCAGGGAGCACCGACGGCGAGGAGACCCACAGCGTGCGGCCCTGGCTCGACGGGAAGCGCGACTCCCCCACGCCCACGCAGTAGACGGTGTCCCACTCCAGGCCCTTCGACCGGTGCACGGTGAGCAGCTTGACCGAGTCGGCCTCGGTGGGCGTCGCGACGTCGAGACCGTTGCCCTGGTCGTCCTCGGCCGTGAGGTACGCGAGCAGCGCGGGCAGCGTCACGTCTCCGTCGACCGCCTGGAAGTCGGCGACCGCCTTCACGAACAGGTCGAGGTTGTCGCGTCGGGCTGCAGCCGCCGGGCTGGTCGCGGATGCGAGCTCGACGTCGACACCGGTGACGTCGATGATCCGGCGGACCAGGTCGAGCAGTGGCTCCCCCACGGCCGAGCGCAGCAGCCGCAGCTCGTCGCGGAGCAGGCCGAAGCGAGCCAGGGCCTCCTGGGAGTATTCGGCGTCACCGGGATCGGCGAGGGCATCGTCGAGGCAAGGGATCTCGGCCGGGTCGATGCCGTCGGCGATGGCGACCAGCTGCGCGGAGACCGACACCGCATCAGACGAACGCCCTCGTCGGCCCGCGTGCTCGGCTGCCCGACGACCGAGCAGCCGCAGGTCGCGCGGCCCGATCGCCCAGCGCGGTCCGGCGAGCAGGGTGAGCAACGCGGCGTTGTCGGTGACGTCGTGCAGCAGCCGCAGGGTCGCGACGATCTCGGCGATCTCGGGCAGCCTGAGCAGGCCGGACAGACCGACGATCTCGACCGGGATGTTGGCGGACGTCAGCGCGTCGAAGACCAGCTCCGCGTGCGCATTGTCGCGGGTCAGGACACCGACCCTCGCCCAGTCGCCCGGCTCCCCGCCCCAACCAGCACGGATCGATGCGGCCAGCCACGCCAGCTCGTCGCGCTGTGTCTCGAACACCTCGGCCGTCACGAGTCCGTCGGCAGCGTTCTCGGGTGCCCTCAATCGCGCCACCCCTGCGCCGCGGGCCTCGAGGGCGTCGTACAACGGAGCGGCGAGACGACTCGCGACGTCGAGGATCCGCCGGTCGGAGCGGCGGTTGATGGTGAGCGGGTGGGTGCGGGAGTCACCGTCGGCGGCCGGGAAGGTCTCGGCGAAGTTGAGGATGTTGGCGACCGAGGCTCCACGCCAGCCGTAGATCGCCTGGTTCGGGTCACCGACGGCCGTGACGGCGTGTCCGCGACCGTCGACCTCGCCGGAGAACAGCCGCGACAGCATGATCGCCTGCGCGACCGACGTGTCCTGGTACTCGTCGAGCAGCACCACCTTGAAGCGCCCGCGCTCCACGGCGCCGACCTCGGGCCGCTCGGCCGCCAGCCGGGCACCGAGCTCGATCTGGTCGGAGAAGTCCATCAGGCCCAGGTCCCGCTTGAGCCCGCGGTACGACGCCACCAGCTTGAGCAGGTCAGCCCGCCGGTCGATCGCGGACATGGCCTTCTCGATCACCTCGACGTACGTCTTGCGGGCCTTGCCCGCCAGCTCCTCGGCGCGGGCCCGCTCGAACCCGCGGCGCGCCTCCTCGTCGTGCGCGAGCACCTGGGCCGGCGCCACGAGGTGTTCGCTCATCGCCGAGTCGAGCGCGAGCAGGTTCTGGATCGCCGTCTCGGGGTGGTCGGTCAGGTGCTCGATGTCGCCGGTGAACCGGTCGATGGCGCGCGCCCCCAGCTGGTAGCGCGCCGCGTCCGTGATGACGCGGGTGTCGGGCTCGTGCCCGATCCGCAGGCCGTGGTCGGTGAGCAACGTCGCGGCATAGGCGTTGTACGTCGCCACGGTCGGCTCGAGCACCTCGTCGGCCTCGTCGCCGCCGGTGGCCCCCAGGTCCAGCGCGCCCGCATCACGCAACGCACCGCGGATGCGCTGGCGCAGCTCGGCGGCGGCCTTGGTGGTGAAGGTCAGGCCGAGCACCTCCTCGGGCCGCACCTGCCCGGTGAGCACGAGGTAGACGACCCTGGCCGCCATCAGCGTGGTCTTGCCCGAACCGGCGCCGGCGATGACGACCGCCGGGCGCAACGGCGCGCTGATCGCCGCCCACTGCTCCTCGCTCGGCGGGAACTTCGCCTGCATCGCTCGCTGCAGGTCGGCCGGCGTCTCCAGTCGGATCGGGGTCACTGCGCCACCACCGCCCCCGCGCTCTTCGCCGGACACAGCGGCACGAACGTGCAGGTACGGCAGTGCTGGCCGGCCACCGCCGGGAAGTGCTCCTCACGGATCAGCGTCGCCGCGTTCGCGAGCCGTCCGCGCAGGTCCTCGCGCTCCGGACCCTCCTCGGCGTGGACCGGCTGCTGCTGCACCGTGGCCGCGGGGCCGCCGTCCAGCAGACCGAGCTGCACGAGCTCGGCGCCGCCGGCTCTGTGCGGCGGCCGGTCCGGGTCGGTGTCGAGCGCGCCGTGGTCGACGGCGTACTGGTAGAGCGCGAGCTGGACGTGCCCCTTGACCGAGGTGTCCGACGGCTTGTTGCGGCCGGTCTTGAGGTCCACCACCACGACGTGTCCGTCGGCGTCGAGCTCGACCCGGTCGGCGTACCCGGTCAGCTGCACGCGCTCGCCGTCGCTCAGGTCGATCACCGTGGAGAACTTCGCCTCGCGGTCGACCAGCTCGCGCGGGTTGGACTCGTGCCACTCCACGAAGCGCTCCAGCGCAGCGCGCACCCGTTCGTGCTCGCGCGCCTTCGACCAGGGTGTGCGGAAGTCGAGCCGGTCCCAGACCTCGTCGACGTGGGCCATCAGCGCCGCGGGGTCGGGGGGAGCGTCACCTGCCGCCACCCGTTCGGCAAGGGCGTGCACCATCTCACCCAGGTTGGCCGACTGGTGAGCGCGACCGACGCCACCGGCCTCGCGGGTCAGGAACCACTGCGTCGGGCACACGGCCAGGGCCTCGAGCATGCTGGCCGACACCGGCACCGGCTGGTCCTCGGCGCGGATCGGCGTCGTCGACAGGGTCACCGCACGCGTGCCCCACCACGTCGCCGGATCGGCGGCAGGAGCCAGCGCACGGCGTCCCACCCGCTCCTGCGCGAGCCGGGCGAGTCGGCGAGCGGCGGCAGCACGCAGCGGCGCCTCGGTCTCCGGGTCGGCAACGGTACGACGCAGCTCGGCCACCAGGCCGTCGAGTGACAAGGGCCGGGGCGGGCGGCCCACGACGTGCTCTATCGAGCTGCCGAGCTCCTCGATGAACCGGGACGGCTGCTCCCCCTCGTCCTCGCTCGACTTCACGGCCGTGACGACGAGGCGCTCGCGCGCCCGGGTGCAGGCGACGTAGAACAGTCGTCGCTCCTCCATGAGCAGCTCCCGGGTCGAGACCTGCGGCACCACCCCATGGGTCCCGATCCGGTCGGCCTGCAGCAGCGTCGAGCGCCGCCGCAGGTCCGGCCAGCCCTCCGCCTGCACGTGGGCGGCCACGACCAGGCGCCACTCCAGGCCCTTGCTCCGGTGCGCCGTGAGCAGTCGTACGGCGGCGCCGCGTGCGCCACGGTCGGCCAGCGTGTCGGCGGGGATCTCCTGCTGGACCAGGCCTTCGAGGAAGGGAGCGACGCCCTGGTGCTCACGGCGTTCGCCGGCGCGGACGGACACGTCGAACAGGGCACAGATGGAGTCGAGGTCGCGGTGCGCACGGCGAGCCGAGCCACCACCGGCCTCCACGTACCGGCGCAGGCGCTGCGGCCAGGCGGTGCCCGACCACACGGTCCAGAGCAGGTCCTCGGCACTGGCACCCGCGTCGAGGTCGGCGCGCGCCCGAGCCAGGAGCGTCGACAGCGCGCGCGCCTGCGCGGCCTCGGGCGCGTCGATCCCGTCGAGGAACGTCGCGTCGACGAGCGCCAGGCGCACCAGCTCACGCGATCCGCGCGGCGTCCCTCCGGACACCTGGCTGGTGTCCTTCTCCCGCTGACGCAGCACCCGCGCAAGGCGTCGTACGTCGCCGGCGTCGAGACCGCCGAGCGGTCCGGTCAGCAGCGCCTCGGCGCGACCCACGTCGACGTACTCGACGTGCGACGGATCGGTGTTGTCGAGGTTCACCACCGCCCGCAGGGCGTCCAGCAGCGGCAGCACGGCCGGGTCACGGACCAGCGGCACCTCGTCGCGCGCCACCTCGACCGGTACGCCCGCCGCGCCGAGCGCCCGACGCAGCGGACCGATGCTGGCGCGCCCCGAGCGCACCAGGACGGCCATGTCGTCCCAGGCGATGCCGTCCTCGAGATGGGCGCGTCGGAGCAGGTCGGCGAGGTGCTCGGCCTCGGCCCGCTCGGTGTCGAAGGTGCGGACCTGGACCTGCCCACGCCCCTGCGATCCGACCTCGGCCACCGGGGACAGGAAGAGCTTGCGGGCGTCCTCGGTGATCGTGCCCGGCAGGCCGATCCGTCCAGCCACGCGCTGCGCGGGCGCCATGATGCCCGGCCCGAAGCGGCGAATCGTACGCAGCGCAACCACGTCGGCCGGTGCGCCGTCGCTGCGCGGGAAAGATGTCGGGAACTCGAGGATCCCGCGCACCTCCGCGCCGCGGAAGCCGTAGATCGACTGGTGCGGGTCACCGACGGCGACCAGGTCGCGCCCGTCGCCCGCGATGGCGCGGAGCAGGGCCACCTGGCCCGGATCGGTGTCCTGGTACTCGTCGACGAACACGTGCCGGAACTGGGCACGCAGCTCGTCGCGGTGCACCTCGGCCTCGATCACCGCACGACGGATCAGGTCGGCGTAGTCGGTGGCGCCGAGGCTGTCGAGCGAGTCGAGGTACTGCTCGAGGAACAAGCCGGCGGCGACGTACTCGTCGATGCCCTCGGCGACACCGAGCGCCCGCAGGTCCTCCCCGTCCAGCCCCTTCTCGCGAGCCCGAGCGAGCACCGCGTGCACCTCGCGGGCGAACCCCCGCGTGGTCATGGCCTGCCGGAACCGGTCAGGCCACTGGACCGACTCGGGGTGGTCGGCCAGCAGCTCCCGGAGCACGACGTCCTGCTCCGGCGCCGACAGCAGCCGCAGGGGCGCTTCGTACAGCTCGGCCGGTGCGTAGCGCCGGACCAGCGCGTACGCGAAGGAGTGGAACGTCGAGCTCAGCTGGGGACCGGTGGTGCGGCCGAGCCGGGCGCTGACCCGGTCCCGCAGCTGGTCGGCGGCCTTGCGGGAGAACGTCAGCGCCAGCACTTGGTCGGGGCGCGCACCGCGGCCCTCGATCCGGTCGACGATGGCCTCGACCAGCGTGGTGGTCTTGCCCGTGCCCGGTCCGGCAAGGACCAGCAGCGGGCCTCCGGCGTGGTCCACGACCTGGCGCTGGTGCTCGTCGAGCTCCGCTGGTGGTCCGGGAGGCGAAGGCGTGGCAAGGCGGTACCTGGCCTGTCCGTTCCCGTGCTCCACGAGCGTCACTCAACCATCCCGGCCCGACACATCCCCGAGCGGCATCAGGCCAGTTCGAAGTCTGCGAAGTCGAAGCCGGGTGAGACCAGGCAGCTCACCAGCGCATCGGCGTCCGAGGGCAGCGTCCGCTGCCACACCCCCGCCGGCACCAGCCCCTGCGGTACGTCGACACCGACCACCAGTCGTGACCCGGCCGCCGCGTCCGGCGTCTCCCCGTCCCCACCCAGCTCGACCACGACCTCGCCGGTGTGCGCGAGCCAGATCTCGTCGGACCGCACACGGTGCCACGCCGAGGACTCCCCCGCCGGCAACAGGAAGTAGATCAACGTCGCAGTCGGCCGCACGCGCCCGTCGGCCAACGTCACGTCCTGCGGCGACACCCACGTCTGCAGGTACCAACCACCCTCCGGGTGGGGCGCCAGGTCGTGCTGAACAGCGAGCGCGGGGCGATTCATGCAGGCAGTCTGCCCGAGCAGCCCGGGCGATGAGCTGGACGGAACGGTCTTGCCGCCAGACCAACCCGGCCACGTTGCCAAGACAACCGCGCGGTCGGCAGCGTGGCGAGAGGCGCCGTGGCTGCGAGCTTGCTCGCCGCTGTGCGCCGAAGACGCGCTCGACCAAAAGGTGAAGGGCCCTCGTGAGTATGAGTCACAAGGGCCCTTCGGTTGATCGGTACTGGTGACGCTCCCGATCGATCTCCGACTGCGTCTGATCCCACTCGCCTCGTCACCCGGCTCGTGCGGCCGGCGTCCCCGTGAGGGGCCGCCTCACCGTCGCCCCGGAGGGTTTCGGCATGGCCGGTTGGATCGTTGCCTTTCGGTGATCCCGCTCTCCCGGAGGAGTGCGTGGGAGAAGTTCTACGCCGGTCCATCCGGTGTTGGCAAGAGGTTTCCGTGCGGTTTCTCCATCGTTTTTGCTCCTCCACCGGTTGTCGGCGTGTCGTCCACAGACACGCCCGGCGCCCTCCACAGTTTCGCGTCGTTCGTCCCCAGAAAGGGGACCTGCCTGTGGACAGGGTGAGTACAAGGACTCAGCACGCGTGAGTCCTTGTGGCGTGCCCGATCCGGCGACCTTCTGGCTGAATGGACTCATGCGCTACGCCGATCCCGCCCTGTGCCCCGACTGCCGGTCACCGCTGCCCGCAGGCGTTCCGGTCTGCCCGACCTGCCAGCTGCTCGTCCGCCATCCCCTCGCGGTCGACCTGTTCCGCACGCTGCGTCGCGCGGACGACCTGGTGGTCGAGCTCCGCACGGCCAGCACCGAGTTCCACGGCCAGCCGGCCGCCCCGGCACCGGCGGCTGCGTCGGTCCCCGCACACACCACGGCACCGGCGGCCGGCCAGCCGCTCGGAGGCCCGCTCGTTCCTCCGGGCGGCGTGCCCGCCACGAAGCGCGCCGTACCGCCCCCGCCCGGACCGCCCGCACCCCCGGCCCCGCCGCTGCCGTCCTACCCGGCGGCTCCGGTACCTCCCGCACCCGAGCGGCGCGGCGTCGCATCCGCGTCGGTCCCGAAGATCCTGCTCGGCCTCGGCGCGTTCTGCCTCCTGGTCGCTGCCGTCATCTTCCTGGCCGTCTCCTGGTCAGCCCTCGGCGTCGGTGGCCGCACTGCAGTTCTCGCCGGCCTCACCCTGACCGCAGGCGCGTCCGCGCTGCTCCTGCACCGCGCCGGGCTCCGCATCGCCGGCGAGTCACTGATCGTCGTCGCGCTGGGCCTGCTGGCTCTCGACGTGTTCGGAGCGGGTGCTTCCGGTTGGCTCGGCGACGGCGGTGACGGGGTCACCGCCTGCGTGGCCGGGCTCGTCGTCGCCGCAGCCGGCATCGTGATCGGGCTGCTCCGCATCGGCGGCGAGCCGCGGCTCGTCGCGCCCCAGGTGATCGCCGGCATCGGCACGCTCGTCGGTTACTTCGGCGCCGCCAATGCCACTGAGCACCTGCTCGTCGCCGGCCACGTGTTCACCGCGCTCGCTCTCGGCATCGTCCTGCTCGCTCGGTCCCAGGACCTGCCCGTCCTCGCCTGGAGCCAGGCCTTCGCCGGGGCGTTCGCCTGGCTCGGTGCCAGCGGCGTCGCGCTGGCCGACGCGCTGAGCAACCCCGACCTCCACCAGCTCTGGATCGACGGCTCCGGCTGGTCGCTGCTCGTCTCCGCCGCGGTCCTGCTCGCCCCCGGCGTCATCCTCCACCAGCGCGGACTCCTCCTCGCCGGCGCCAGCTGCGCCGCCATGGTCATGACGGTCGTCGTCACCCTTCCGTGCGTCGACACCGACACCACGACCGTCGGGCTCGTCGCGGTGGCCGTCACCGCCGCCTGGGTGCTCGGCCTGGCGCTGCTTCCTCGTTCCTTCCGCACCATCGCCATCGCGCCGTCGGCAGTCGGCAGCGTGATCCTCGTCGGCTTCTCCGTGACGACCGCAGCCGTCGCGTTCGCCCGGTGGGCCGATCTCTCCACCGGCTTCGAACGGCGCCTCGACCTCACGATCGGCGGCACCGACCCGGTCACCGAGCCGCTGCTCCTGGTGCCGTCGCTGGTCGTTCCGATCGCCTTCCTCGCGCTGCTCGCCTCCGCTCGCCGCCGCGACCACCTCGTCGTGTGGGCCCAGGTCGCCGCCATCACGGCCGGCATCGGCACCGCGGCCACGCTCGCGTCGTACGACGTCACCCTGGCCCTTCCCGTCTCGGCACTCGTGGTCGTGGCACTCGGCGCCATGGTTGCCGCACTGACGTCATCCGGTGGCCGGGCAGCGGGCCTCAGCGTCAGCGGCACGCTCACGGCGACCGCAGCGTCGATCGCGGCCGTCCCCAGCGCTCCGATGACGGCGATCGTCGCCGGCCTCGCCACGGCCTCGGCGATCGTCCTTGCCCTGCGCGGCACCCAGGCAGTTCGACTCGTCGGTGCCCTCTCGGCCGCACCGTTCTTCGCGCTCGCGACCAGCGCGACCGTGTACGCCGCCAGTGGGGACGCCGCCTGGATCGCGATCCCGGTGCTCCTCGCGGTCGGGGTCCTCGCCCTCGCCCTGCCGCGTCCCGAGATCGAGTTGCCGGCTGTCATGGCTGCTGTGGTCACGTTCCCGGTCTCGCTGGCCGAGACCACCGACGCGGGCGGCTACACCGCATTGTGGCTGACTGTCGCCGGCTTCCTCTTCTGCGCCACAGCCCTCATCCACGAGTCGCGCCGCTTCGGAGCATGGATCGGCGCAGCACTCCTGCTGCTCGCCACCTGGGTCCGTCTGGCCGACCTCGACGTGGAGGCACCCGAGGCCTACACCCTCCCGCTGGCACTGGCCCTGATCGGCTTCGGTCTCTGGCGGATGCAGAAGGCGGCGACCGTCGGGACCGCGGAAGCGCTCCTGCCCGGCCTGCTTCTCGGCACCGTGCCGTCGCTGCTGTGGGTGCTCAACGACCCGGTCTCGATCCGGGCCCTCCTCCTCGGCGGCGCCTGCCTCGCGCTAACCCTTGCCGGTGCGGCCCTGCGCTGGAGCGCCCCGCTCATGGTGGGCGCCACCGTCGGAGCGATCGTGGTGTTCCGCGAGATCGGGCCCTACGCGGGCGACTTCCCGAAGTGGGTCTGGATCGGCCTCGCCGGTGCACTCCTCACCATCGTCGGCATCACCTGGGAGCGCCAGCTGCTCGAGGTGCGCAAGGCGGTCGGCTACCTGGGTCGCCTCCGGTGACCCTCGCCGGTCGCGGTCACTACTGACCTGCTAGACAAAGGGCATGGCTACCACTGCACTCGGCGGCAACCCCGTCACCACCGTCGGCGACCTTCCTGCCGTCGGCGCCCCCGCCCCGTCCTTCTCCCTCGTCGGTTCCGACTTCAGCACGATCACCCTCCCCGAGGGTTCGCGCGCGGTGCTCAACATCTTCCCGAGCATCGACACCGGCATCTGTGCCGCGAGCGTGCGCAAGTTCAACGAGCTCGCCTCGGGCCTCGAGAACACCACGGTCATCAACGTGTCGCAGGACCTCCCGTTCGCCCAGGCGCGCTTCTGCGGCGCCGAAGGCATCGAGAACGTCCAGGTCGGCTCGGGCTTCCGCACCTCGTTCGGCGAGGACTACGGCGTCAAGCTGGTCGACGGCAAGTTCGAGGGCCTGCTGGCCCGCTCGGTCGTGGTCGTCGACGCCGACGGCTCGGTCCTCCACACCGAGCTGGTCCCCGAGATCGCCACGGAGCCCAACTACGACGCCGCCATCGCGGCACTCGCCTGACCGAACCACCTGACCGAGGTCAGTCCCCCGTCGCGGGATCCCAGAACGCCCGCGGCATGTCGAGGCCGCCGCTGACCTTCAGCGGCGTGTCCTCGTCGAGATAGTGCGCACGGGCCCGGTCGTCGTGGCTCGGCGGGAGGGTGCCATCGGCACGGACCACCCGCCACCACGGCACCGGGCCGCCGTACCTCGCCATCGCCGAGCCGACCTGGCGCGGGCCTCCCCCGGCGACCGCCGCGAGGGCGCCGTACGTCGTCACCCGACCGGGCGGGATCCGCTCGACCAGGTCGAGCAATGTCTCGACGTACCCCTCGTCCACGAGGTCATTCAACCCGACAGACGCCGAGAGCCCCATCCGTGAGGACGGGGCTCTCAGTTGCTCCCTCGGTGCGGTGAACGCTCTGACCGATCGGCGGTGGTCCGCAACAGCCAGACCACGATGTCTAGTCCAACGAGGTCCCCGCGTCCCGGTTACGGGCGGGACATGTGGGGTTGTCGGGTTGCAGCATGCCTTGCAACACCTTGTGCAAGTTTTCGCGCAACCCTTGCGTTCAGCGGTGATTTTCGTGTGAGGTACGGACCGGGCGCCGAAATTTTGCAGTCTCGGGCGACGTTCCCGTCCTCCCTGACTTTTCGGTGCCCTCTCACCATTATTTCTCGGAGGCATCTGTGAAGAAACTGGCATCCGGCTTGATCGCCGGCGCCGCGACCATCGCCCTCGGTGGCGTGATGTTGCAACCGGCCCAGGCCGACACGCCTGTCGACGGCCCTGCGAAGCAGCGCCCGGCGCACGCGAAGAAGCACGACCGCCCCGGTCCCAAGACGCTGGAGCAGCGTCGCGAGATGCGCAAGGCGATCGAGCTGGTGGAGAACGGCAGTGCCCGTCTCCAGAAGCGCGCCGACGGCGGCGCGACCGTCAAGCTCGCCACCGGTGAGTACGTCGAGTTCCCGGTCGAGAAGAGCGACAAGATCCTCACCCTGCTCGGCCAGTTCGGCACGGCCAGCGTGCCCGCGCAGGGAACCGACCCGGGCCCGCTGCACAACGAGATCCCCGAGCCCGACCGCGAGGTCGACAACTCCACGGAATGGGCGCCGGACTTCAACAAGGCGCACTACGACGAGATGTTCAACGGCGACGGCGAGTCGTTCAAGAACTTCTACAAGGAGGTCTCGAGCGGTCGCTACGACGTCACCGTCACGACCGAGGACTGGGTGACGGTCCCGGGCAACGCCTCGACCTACGGCGACAACGCGGTTGAGGACGACGGCGGCTCGTGGGCGTTCATCGCCGACACCGCTGACGCCTGGTACGCCGCGCAGGTCGACGCGGGCAAGACGCCTGCCGAGATCGACGCCTACCTCGCGCAGTACGACGAGTGGGACCGCTACGACTTCGACGGCGACGGTGACTTCAACGAGGCCGACGGCTACATCGACCACTTCCAGGCGGTTCACGCCGGAGGCGGCGAGGAGGCCGGATCGGGCGAGGACGCCATCTGGTCGCACCGTTGGTACGTCAACGGCAACCTCTACGGCCAGACCGGACCGACGGTCGGCAGCAGCCAGAACCTGTACGGCGGCACGCAGGTCGGTGACTCGAAGTACTTCATCGGCGACTACACCGTCGAGCCGGAGAACGGCGGACTCGGCGTCTTCGCGCACGAGTACGGCCACGACCTGGAGCTCCCGGACTTCTACGACACCGCGGGCGGCGAGAACGGCACCGGTTTCTGGACGCTGATGTCCTCCGGCTCATGGCTGAACCACGGCCAGGAGTCGATCGGCACCACGCCCGGCCTGATGGGTCCGGAGGAGAAGTACTTCCTCGGCTGGCTCGACTACACCGAGGTGAGCTCCGGCCAGAGCGGCAGCTACGTGCTGAGCCCGTCCCAGGAGACCGCGGTCGGACAGGACCAGGCGATCAAGGTCAACCTGCCGGACAAGACCACCACGAACGTCTACACGACCGCCCGCAAGGGCAAGTACTCCTGGTACTCCGGACGTGGAGACAACCTCGTCTCCACGCTGACACGTGCCGTCGCCCCCTCGAAGTCTGTCCAGATCAGCGCCGACATCTGGAACCGGATCGAGCCCGACTACGACTTCCTCTACGCGGAGTACTCCGTCGACGGCGGCACCACCTGGACACAGCTCGAGGCGATCGACGGCAACGCCGACTGGACCAAGCACCAGTGGAGCTACAGCCTCAGCAAGAAGAAGGGTTCGCTGTTCCGGCTGCGCTATGCCACCGACGGCGGATTCAACGAGGCCGGCGCGTTCATCGACAACATCGTGATCAAGGGCCAGGGCAAGGCGTTCACCGACGGCGCCGAGAACGGTGCGAACGGCTGGACGGTCAAGGGCTTCACTGCCTCGACGGGCACGGAGACCAAGACGACCGCGCGCTACTACCTCATCGAGAACCGTCAATACGTCGGGTACGACAGCACCCTCCAGGTGGGCCCGTACAACTTCTCCGAGGGCGTCACGCGACCCGACTGGGTGGAGCACTTCGCCTACCAGAACGGCATGCTCGTCTGGCTGGTCGACCTGGCTTACGCCGACAACAACACGAGCGCCCACCCGGGCGGCGGCTACGCCTTGCCGGTCGACGTACGACCGGACTCGCTGACCTACCCGGACGGGTCCAGCCCCACCAACCGTCGCGAACCGTTCGACGCCACGTTCGGCATCTCGGCAACTGACGATGTCTGCCTGCACAAGCAGGTCGCGACAACCGGCGGACACGACACGCTCGCCGCGTGCGCACCGTCCGTCGCTGGGGTCGCGACGTTCAACGACACCAACCCCGAGGCCTACTGGAACGCTGCCAACGAGCAGAACTCCGTGAAGGTCGCCGGAGTCGGGGTCACCGCCACCGTCACCGCCGAGAACGCTGACGGCACCATCCAGGTCCAGGTCACGAACCCGTGACCTGACGCCGGGGACGCAGCAGGCCCCGCGATCCTCACGGATCGCGGGGCCTGTTTGCGTCTGTCGTCAGTACGAGGGCTGGCTCGGGTCGATCTGGTTGACCCAGGCCACCACGCCGCCGCCGACGTGGACGGCGTCGTCGTACCCGGCGCCCTTGACGATGGCGAGGGTCTCGGCCGACCGCACACCCGTCTTGCAGTGCATGACGATCTGCTTGCCCGAGTCGACGCCCGGCAGCTGCGCGAGCGCGTTGCCGTTGAGGAACTCGCCCTTGGGCAGCAGCACCGCACCGGGGATGTGGTTGATCTCTGCCTCGGCGGCCTCACGGACGTCGATCAGGACGAAGTCGCGCGACCCCTCCTCGCGCTCCTTGAGCATCGCGGCGAGCTGCGTGACGCTGATCGTCGCGTCGACGGCAGCATCGGCCGCCTCCTCGGAGATCGCGCCGCAGAATGCGTCGTAGTCGATCAGGCCGGTGACGGTGGGGTTCTCGCCGCACAGCGCGCAGTTGGGGTCCTTGCGGACCTTCAGCTTGCGCCACTCGAGCTCGAGGGCGTCGTAGATGACCAGCTTGCCGATGGCGGGGTCGCCGGCGCCGATGAGCAGCTTGATCGCCTCGTTGACCTGGATCGAGCCGATCGAGGCGCACAGGACACCGAGGACGCCGCCCTCGGCGCACGAGGGGACCATGCCCGGCGGCGGGGGCTCGGGGTACAGGCAGCGGTAGCAGGGGGCGTCGTCGGCCATCGTGGGCGCGAAGACCGATGCCTGGCCGTCGAAGCGGTAGATCGAGCCCCAGACGTACGGGATCCCGAGGAAGTACGCCGCGTCGTTGACCATGTAACGGGTCGCGAAGTTGTCCGTGCCGTCGACGATGAGGTCGTAGCCCTGGAACACCTCCATGACGTTGTCGTTGTCGAGGCGCTCCTCGTGCAGGATCACGTTGACGAGCGGGTTGATCTCGAGGATCGACTCCTTGGCCGAGAGCCCCTTGGCCTTGCCGAGGTCCGACATGCCGTGGATGACCTGGCGCTGCAGGTTGGACTCGTCGACCTCGTCGAACTCGGCGATGCCGAGCGTGCCGACACCGGCCGCAGCGAGGTACAGCAACGCAGGGCTGCCGAGGCCGCCCGCGCCGATCACGAGGACCTTCGCGTTCTTGAGGCGCTTCTGTCCGTCCATCGCCACGTCGGGGATGATCAGGTGACGGCTGTAGCGGCGGACCTCGTCGATGGTCAGCTCGGCAGCCGGCTCCACCAGCGCGGGAAAGCTCACTTCGTACTCCTCGTCGAACGATGGGGGTCAGTCCAGGCACAACACCGGGCACCCGCCCGGCTGTTCCCTCGACCCTGCCATGGTCCCCTCCCTGACCAAGGAGTGGACACCACGTCCCGTCATCCGGACCCGGCGACGAACGGCCGGGCGGCTCACCCGACCGCTCCTACCAGCGAGTAGGCTTCTGGCCGTGGTGACCGAGCAGTTCGACCTGGACGACAGGCGGCCCCGCGGCGTACGCCTTCCCCGCCGCGAACGACGCGCGCAGCTGCTGGCCGCTGCCCTCGAGGTGTTCGTCGCGCAGGGCTATCACGCCGCTGCCATGGACGACATCGCCGAACGAGCCGGCGTCTCGAAGCCGGTGCTCTACCAGCACTTCCCCGGCAAGCTCGAGCTCTACCTCGCGATCCTCGACACCGCCTGTGACGCGATCATCGCCAACTGCCGCAAGGCGCTGGAGTCCACGCACGACAACAAGCAGCGCGTGGCAGCGGCGATGGACGCGTTCTTCGTGTACGTCGGCCACGACACCGGCGCCTTCCGTCTGGTGTTCGAGTCCGACCTCACCAACGAGCCCGCGGTGCGCGACCACATCGACCGGGTCACCACCGAGTGCGCCGACCTGATCACCTCGGTGATCCAGGAGGACACCGGCCTGCCGCCGGCCGCATCCCGCCTCCTGTCCGTCTCCCTCGTGGGAATGGCTCAGGTCAGCGCACGGTTCTGGCTGACCGACACCGACGGCGGCCTGACCGGTCTGAGCCGCGACCAGGCCGTGGCGCTGGTGTCGGGCCTGGCCTGGCGCGGCATCCGCGGGTACCCGCTCACCGATGAGCACTGACCCGCTGTCGACCAGACACTGACTAGGCTGGAACGAGACGGTCGGGTTCCTCGGCCGTCCCCACGAACGAGGAGAACAACCATGACCGTCGAGGTCAAGATCGGTGTGCAGAACACCGCGCGGGAGCTCGTCATCGAGACCGACGAGACCAGCGAGGGCGTCGAGGCGCTCGTCAGCGACGCGCTGTCGTCCGAGGGTGTCCTCAAGCTGACCGACACCAAGGGCAAGGTGACCGTCGTTCCGGTCGCGAAGCTCGCGTACGTCGAGATCGGTCGCAGCGTCGCCGGACAGGTCGGCTTTCGCTCCTGAGCGAAGCCCAGGAGCGACAGGAGTCGTTGGTTGAGGTGCGACTGAGCTTGCGAAGTCGCCTCGAAACCCGGAGCTGAACGAAGCTCAGGAACTCTGGGGCCACCCACAGACGTTCCACAGGTTGACCGGGCACCATCGACACAGGGTCGATGGCGACCGGATCCCCGGGAGGTGAGTGCGATGCTCCAGTTCCGCTTCGCAGCGCACAGCGACGTCGGTCTCGTCCGCGAGAACAACGAGGACGCCGGCTTCGCCGGGCCCTACCTGCTGTGCGTCGCCGACGGTGTCGGTGGCGCAGCCGCCGGCGAGATCGCCTCCGCCACGACGTCGTACGTCGTCAGCGCGCGTGCGCTCGCACACCCGGGTGTCGACCCGGTGCGGTTGCTCACGGCAGCCACCCACGAGGCACATGACCAGCTCGTGGCCGGCGTGGCCGCCGACCCGCGACACGTCGGGATGGCCACCACCCTCACCGCCGTGCTCACCAACGGGGTGGAGACCGCGCTGGCCCAGGTGGGCGACTCCCGCGCCTACCTGTTGCGCGACGGAGCGCTGACCCAGCTCACGCACGACCAGACCATGGTCCAGGCGATGGTCGATGCCGGCCGGATCACCCTCGAGCAGGCGGCTGCGTCGCCGTACAAGCACATCGTGCTGCAGGCCGTCGACGGCGAGCACACACCCGAGCCGGACGTCATGCCCCTCGACCTGATGCCCGGCGACCGGTTGCTGCTGTGCAGCGACGGCCTGAGCGACGTCCTCTCCCCTGCCGCGATCCAGATGCTGCTGGGCCTGCAGGCGCGGAGCATGGCGGTCGAGCGACTCGTCCGCGCCGCCCTCGACAGTGGCAGCCGCGACAACGTCACGGTCGTCGTGGCGGACGTCATCGACGCCCCCGCCGTCGCGGGCAACGGCCAGGTGTTCGGCGCCGGCTTCGATCTCGCCAACGTGGTGGATCCGGTCGCCGTACGTCCGTTGCGATCTGCCTGACCGGGCACCCCTGTCGAAAGATTCCGCCGCACGGCGACGCCGAGTCCTACACTGGCAAGGTGAGTGGATCGCGGAGCTACGAGTACGCGCGCCTGTGGGTGCCGCTGTACGACGCCGCCACGCTCGCCGTGACCCGGCCGGTCTACCTGATCGAGGCCGCGGACGGCTTCGAGGGCATCGCCGCCGAGAAGAACACCACCCTGATGGGGCTGTTCAACGACCTGGGCCGCCACGGCTGGCGGATCGAGCCGACCGCCCTGCGGGTGGACCACCCGACGTCCGAGATCCAGCTGCTCATCGACGCGACGCTCGACGAGGCGGACCACGCCACCTCGCCCCACGACCTGGCCAGCGCGGTCGGGTCCGGCGGCGACCCGGCGGGCGTCGTCACCGAGTTCGACGTCTACGCCATGCGGCGCAAGGTCTGAGCCGGTCGGCAGCGTGGCGGGAGCCACCCTCCGGGCAGCTTGCTGCCCCGGCTGTGGCGGAGACGCGCTCGACCCAATTCAACAGAAGAGGTCGCCGTGCTGCTCGACGCGTTCGAGCACCTGGGTGGGCGTGAACTGCTCGAGGCCGAGCGGGTCCTCCGCGCCGGCGGCGACCTCGTCCCAGGTGATCGGCGTCGCGACCTGGGGCCGCGGGGTGCCGCGCAGCGAGTACGGCGCCACGGTGGTCTTGGAGCCGGCGTTCTGCGACCAGTCGAGGAAGACCTTTCCCCGGCGGCGGGCCTTGGTCATGGTGGCCGTGACCTGCTGCGGGTACGCCGCCTGGAGCTCCTCGGCGATCTCCTTCGCCAGCTCGCTCGTCTCGTCGGAGGGCCGCCGCTCGGGCAGTGGGGCGTAGAGATGGAGGCCCTTGCTGCCGCTGGTCACCGGGAGTGCGTCGAAGCCGCGCTCGGCAAGAGCATCCCTGGCCAGGAGGGCCACCTGGCAGCACTCGTGCAGACCGGCGCCCTCGCCCGGATCGAGGTCGATCACGACCCGGTCCGCGCCGAGCGGTTCGTCGTTCGCGTCGACCGTCCACTGGTGGACGTGGAGCTCGAGGGCCGCGAGGTTGACGGCCCACACCAGGGTCGGGAGCTCCTCGATGATGGGGAACCGGAGGGTGTCGCCGTGGCGGCTCGGGCCACGACTGCCCGTGGTCGGCACCTCGGCGGTCCGCACCCAGCTGGGCGTGCCGGCGGGCGCGTTCTTCTCGAAGAAGCTCTTGTCGGCGACGCCGTGTGGCCAGCGGATCCGGGTGACCGGGCGACCGGCCAGGTGCGGCAGGAGCACCGGCGCGATCCGTGCGTAGTAGTCGAGCACCTCGCCCTTGGTGGTGCCCGTGGCGGGATAGAGCACCTTCTCGAGGTTGGTCAGCCGCAGGGTGCGGCCCTCGACATCGACGTGCACCTCGGTCTGCGGGTGCTCGTTCTTCGGCATCAGGCGCCACCTCCGCGCGCGAGGTCGTCGGGCGTCAGGTCGGTCCGCACGCCCTGGTACGACGGCTGGCGCAGCCGTTCGTAGCCCAACCCGTGCGTGTCGACGTCGACCACCACCACGGGGTCGACCCACGTCGTTCCGGCAGCGTCCTCGCGCGGGACGTCGTCAGCGAACGGGCTGCTGGCACGGGTCAACGGGGCGAGCAGCCCGGTGAGCACCCGGGATTGCTTCGGGCCGACGCCACTGCCGACCCGGCCGCGGTAGAGCAGGCCGTCGGGAGTGACCTCGCCGACCAGGAGGGCAGCGAGGCGGTCGCTCGACCCCGTCTGCGGCCGCCAGCCCCCGACCACGAACGTTCCGCGATGGCGGTGCGCGAACTTCAACCAGTGCTGGCTGCGGGCACCGGGCCGGTAGGTGGAGTCGATCCGCTTGCTGACGATCCCCTCGAGTCCCTGCGCGCGGGTCGCGTCGAGGAGCATCGCGCCGTCGTCGTACTCCTGAGGCACCTGCCACCCGGAGGCACCGAGGTCCAGGTCGGCCAGCCGGCGACGGCGCTCCTCCAGGGGGAGCCCGCACAGGTCCTCGCCACCCAGGCGCAGCACGTCGAAGACCATGTACGTCGCCGGGATCCGCTGCGCCAGACGGGCGACGGTTGCCGTGTTGCGGACATGCATCCGCTCTGCGAGCACCCGGAAGTCGGGGATCCCGCGGTCGTTGAGCGCGATGATCTCGCCGTCCACGACGGTGTCGCGCAGTCCTACGGGTGCCGTGAGGAGCTCGGGCCACGCAGCGGTGATCCGGTTGCCGTTGCGGCTGACCAGCGTGACGTCGCCGTCGACCGTGGCCAGTGCCCGGACACCGTCCCACTTCACCTCGTGGCGCCAGTCCTCGCCCGGGGGGACGTGGGTGCCCGGCGTCGCGAGCATGGGAAGCAGCACGAGGCCATCATGCCGGGGTTTCGAGGCTCGCTGCGCTCGCACCTCAACCACCGGCGGGAATCCGGTCGACGACGTACTCCGCAATCGCCAGGCTCGAGGTCGCGGCGGGCGACGGGGCGTTGCGCACGCTGGTGACGCCGTCGCTGTGCGTGATCCGGAAGTCATCGACCAGGGTCCCGTCGCGCTCGACCGCCTGCGCACGGATCCCGAAGCCGGCGCGCACCACGTCGCCGGGCCCGATGTCCGGGACGTAGCGCTCTGCGGCACGCAGGTAGGAACGCACCGACAGCGACCCACGGACCTCGGTCACGCCGGTCCGCCAGTGCGTCGCCGCCATCCGCCAGAAGCCCGGCCACGTCGCGATGCTGCCCACGTCGGCGAGCCGCACCGACGATCGCCGGTAGCCGTCGCGGTGCGGCGCCATCACGGCGTTCGGCCCGACCTCGAGCGACCCGGTCACGCGCCGCGTGAAGTGCACCCCGAGGAACGGATAGCGCGGGTCGGGCACCGGGTAGACCATGCCGCGCACGAGGTCCTGCTTGGCTGCGGACACCGCGAGGTACTCCCCGCGGAACGGAATGATCCGGGGAGCCGCGTCCTCACCGGCCAACCTGCCCAGTCGGTCGGACTGGAGTCCCCCGCACAGCACCACCTGGTCGACGTCGTACGACGTCCGGCCGGTGGTCACGGTGACGCGGCCGCCACGCTGGCTGATCGCGGTGACCTCGCTCGCGACCGGCACCCGGCCGCCCGCGGACTCGACGTCCCGGGCCAGTTGTTCGGCGACCGCGACGTAGTCGGTGATCGCGGTACGAGGCGAGTGCAGCGCAGCCAGCCCCGCAGCGTGCGGCTCGATCTCGGCGAGGGCTGCGGCATCGAGACGACGGAGTCCCGGTACGCCGTTCTGCTGCGCGGTGCGCTCGAGCGTGTCGAACCTGCCGAGCTCGTCGCCATCGACGGCCACCACGACCTTGCCGCACTCGACGTACGGCAACCGGTGCTCGGCGCAGTACTCCCGCAGCAGGTCACGTCCCCGCGCGCATAGATCGGCCTTCAGGCTTCCCGGCCGGTAGTAGATCCCGGCGTGCACGACCCCGGAGTTGTGGCCGGTCTGGTGGGCACCCACGCGGTCCTCCTTCTCGAGGACCAGCACCCGGAGGCCCGGGCGACGGAGGGTCAGCTCGCGGGCAACTGCGAGGCCGACGATTCCGCCGCCGACGACTCCGATGGACTGCTGCACGCGTCCATCGTGGCAGCACGAACCCCGGTCAAGGCGTCGGTGCTTCGGCGTAGGCTGCACCCATGCGTGCGATCTGGAAGGGTGCGGTCTCCTTCGGCCTCGTCAGTGTGCCGGTCAAGCTGTACAGCGCGACCGAGAGCCATGACGTGTCGTTCCGTCAGGTGCATGCCAAGGACGGCGGCCGGATCAAGTACCAGCGCGTCTGCGCCATCGACGGCGAGGAGGTGCCGTACTCCGACATCGCGAAGGGGTACGAGACTGAGGACGGCGAGATGGTCATCCTCACCGAGGACGACCTGGCCAACCTGCCGACGACCTCCTCCCGCGAGATCGCGGTCGAGAAGTTCGTGCCGGTCGACCAGATCGACCCGATGCTGTTCGAGAAGTCGTATTACCTCGAGCCCGAGGGCACCGGTGCCAAGCCGTACGCACTGCTCCGCCAGGCGCTTCTCGACTCGAACCGGATGGCCGTGGTCACCGTCGCCCTGCGCCAGCGCACGTCCACCGCGGTGCTGCGCGTGCGCTCCACCCCCAACGGCGACGTGATCGTGCTGCAGACGATGATGTGGCCCGACGAGGTCCGGGTGCCCGACTTCTCCGTCGAGGTCGGTGACGTCAAGGACGCCGAGGTCAAGATGGCGCAGATGCTGATCGAGACCCTCTCCGGTGACTTCGACTCCGCCGACTTCGAGGACGACTACGCCGAGGCCGTCGAGTCGGTGGTGAAGGCCAAGATCGAGGGCGGCGAGGTCAAGCGCACCGAGACGTCGGCCAAGACGGGCGGTGAGGTGGTCGATCTGCTCGCCGCACTGCAGCGCTCCGTCGAGGCAGCAAAGACCTCGCGCGGCGAGGACCCGGCACCTGCGAAGAAGACTGCGGCCAAGAAGGCTGCCGCCAAGAAGTCACCAGCAAAGAAGACAGCAGCAAAGAAGCCCGCGGCGAAGAAGACCACTGCCAAGAAGGCTGCCGCCAAGAAGGCCAGCTAGGCCCTCAGTCGACCTCGTCCTCGGCCCGTTCGATCAGGTCCTTCACGACGTCGATCGAGCGGATCCGGCCGCTGGTCACCGTCGTGTCCCGGTCGGAGAACAGCGCCGTCGGGATGCCGATCAGCTCGGCGTCGTTGTTGACCGCCATACCGCCCGAGTTGCCCGGTGCGATGCGGGCATCGGTGTCGAGCTCCGACCGCGGGCCGAGGTCCGGGTCGTTGAGCACCGTCGAGATGACGCCGGTGGTGACGGTGATCGACTCACCTGAACCGGCGACGGCCGGGAAGCCGAGGACGGTGACGTCGTCGCCCGCCCGCAGCTCGCCGGAGGTACCGATCGGGACGGCGGGCAGGTCCAGCTCGCCGTCGAGGTCACTGCCGTCCGCGTTCGCGTAGATCTGGATCACCGCGACGTCGAGATGGCCGTCGGCCTCCACGACACGGGCCCGGTAGGCCGCGGGGGCGTTGGTGTCCGTCATGCCGTCAGTCAGCGAGATCAGCAGGAACTCGGGGTTGGCGATCTGCTCGCCGGAGTACTGGTCGTTGAGGCCCTCGGCCTCGGGCTCCGCGACGTGTGCGTTGGTGAGGATCAGACCGTCCTTGCGGATGATCGAGCCCGACCCGTGGTACTCGCCGGTGCTGGCCGGGTCGGAGAGCAGATGGGTCTGTGCCGAGATCTTGACGGTGGCGGCCTTGGCCGCGTCGAGCTCCTCGCCCGTCAACGTGCCCATCGAGCCGGATCCGCCGGACGGAGACGACGGGTCGGCAGACTTGTCGTCGTCGCGCCCCAGCAGCAAGGCGGTGATCAGGACACCACCGATCAGGAGGAGGCTGGCCGCGATCGCGCCGATGATCACCAGGCGCTTGCCCCAGCGCCGACGAGCGATCCGTTTCTCCTCCTCCGCCGAGGACAGGATCGGGACGAGGGTGAGCTCGGGCCCGGCGACCGGATGGCCCAGACGCAGGCTGATCCGTTCGTCGAACTTGCGGGTCGTGACCCGGCGGCCCTCGGCGAAGGTGCCCTCGTTGGACAGGTTGGTGTAGGTCCAGCCGCCGGGGAACGGGTCGATCCGACCGTGCACGCGCGAGCAGGCGGGGTCGCTGATCACGACGGTCGAGTCGCTGCGACGGCCGACGGTGATCTGGGTCGGGTGGCGGAACCGGTGCTCACGCCCCTCGGCCACCAGGAGCAGGTCCGGACCGGTCCGCGGTGCGGCGGGCGCTCCGGCGTAGCCCTGCGCGCCGACTTGGGGACGCGGCGCGGCCGCCAGGATCTGGGTGGCGTCGTTGCCCGGGATCGAGGGTGGCAGACCGGGGGCTCCTGCCGGACGCGCGCCCGGCGGTGCGACCCGCGTCGACGGGTCGGGCGGTGGCACCGACGACATGGGCGGCATGGTGAGCTCGTCGGGCAGGCTCGGCATTGGCGGGATACGCGACGGCGGTCCGGGCGCGGGCATCGGCGGAGGCGGGGGCGCGGCCAGCGGCGGGGCCATCGGTGGGACGGGCGCCGGCGCCGCAAGGACCGCCGATGCGTCGTACTGCTCGGCCGGGACGATCGTCAGCGTCGCCCCCTCGGCCGGGGGTCCACAACGGACCGAGATCCGCTGCTCGATCGGGAAGTCGGTCACCCGCTCGTCGTCGACATAGGTCCCGAACTGGCTGCCGTTGTCGACCAGCACCCAACCGTAGGCCGACAGCTGCAGCTCGGCGTGCTGGCGCGACACCGATCCGGCAGTGAGGACGACGTCGGCCTCGATGGCTCGACCGATGCGATAGACGGGCTTGCCTTCGAGGCGAAGGACACGACCGTCGACCTCGACCACGAGAGCAGACATGCGCGTCACCCTATGCGGTCGCCCCGGGCGTCGAACCGCTCGGTCGACGCACCTGAACGGTGGAGTTGCGGATCTGGATCCGGGCGCCGTTGACGAGCTCGATGGTGCGGTCCGGCTCGAGGAGGAAGTTCTGGCCGCCCGGGTACGACACGGGCCAGGAGAAGTCCGAGGCGTTGTGCAGACCCCATCGGTCGGGGGCTTCCGGGTGCTGGCGCACCTGGGCGAGCACCGTCGGGTGGTCGATGCCGGAGGTGAGGTGGTCGGACCGGATCGTGGTCTGCGGTCCGACGGCCACGGTGCGCCGGCCGACCTGCAGGACGTACGGCGGCCGGACCTCGGTCTGGTCCTGCCAACAGGTGACGCTGTCCTCCGCGGGGCTCCAGAAGTTCGTGGTCCCACAGGTGGGGCAGGCCAGCAGTCCGTCGCGAAGTCGGTCCATCGCCTTGATCCACTGGCCCTCGGTCACCCGCGCACCCGGGTGGTCCAGTCCCTCGGTGAAGGCCTGGACGAAGAGGTCGCGCAGGAACTGCGGGTAGATGTTCCAGTACTGCTGGACGATCTGCGCCGGCCGGTTCTCCGCGCGGCTCGGATGCATGCAGAACAACGGCTCGGTCCCGAAGTGGGTCATCAGCCAGTGCGCGTCCCGCATGCCGGCGTCGGTGCGCGCGCCTTCGAGCGGGTGCCCCAGGAACAGCGAGTAGAACAGCAGCACGGCCAGCGAGTGCCGGTCGGTGTCGGTGTTCGGCAGCGTCCGGTACGTCGTGTCCCGCACGACCTCCGGCGCCATGAAGTACGGCGTCCCGAGGACCCGCCCGGTGCCGTTGTCGATCCCGACGTTGTCGTTGTCGCAGATGAGCACGTCACCGTTGGACGGGTCGAAGAAGACGTTGCCGAAGGAGATGTCGCGGTAGCACAGGCCACGTGCGTGCAGACGCAGGAAGCTGTAGCTCAGCTGACGGCACAGCTCGATGATCGAGGAGAAGGAGACGTCGAGCGGTTGCCCGTCACGGTCCGCGTTCAGCAGCAGGAAGCTCAGCTCGAGGAAACGCTGGTGCCTCAGGTGCATGACGTAGCCGAAGCTCGGCTCCGTGCCGACCCGCGCCATGCTGAGCGGCCACAGGAAACGTTGGTGCGGGGACCCGATCTCCACCAGCTGCTGCATCTCGTCGTACTGCTGCGAGGTCGCGCTCTCGGGCTTGTACCACTTGAGGGCCAGCGGCTCCCCGGTCTCGCGCCGGACCTCGAAGACGTAGCCCTGTCCGCCCTGGCCGAGCAGTGACGTCACCCGGGCGCGGCCCAACGGACCGAGATCGACCTCGACGCCCTCTGCCAGCACCATGGGTGTGCCCGACCTCCGTAATCGCTCTGCTCGACCTGCGTGACAATGTATAGCCTCGACAGATTCGGGGAGGTTGAAACACAGCCCGACCGACCGGTTCAGCGTTAGCGTTGGTCGACAGGCCCCGGCAGGCCGACCTGACCACCCCGATCCATCGGAAGGAGGGCCCCGATGAGCGACAGACTTGGCGGTGCGCTCGCGCGCAAGCCGCTGCACTTCATCTTCGTGCTCGACGTCTCGGGCTCCATGATGCGGGGCGGCCGTATCCAGGCGCTCAACAACGCGATCACCGAGGTCCTCCCCCATCTCAAGGACGAGGCGCGCGCCAACCCGCACGCGGAGCTGCTGATCCGGGTCCTCGCGTTCGCCAACGAGCCGCAGTGGATCATCGAGGAGCCCACGCAGGTCGACCAGATCCACTGGAAGCGCCTCGAAGCCGTGCCTCGCGGCTTCACCGAGCTGGGCAGCGCCCTGCAGACCCTGGCCGGCGCGCTCGACCACCTCGACGAGAGCAACAGTGCCTTCCCCCCGGCCATCATCCTGGTGTCCGACGGACGCCCGACCCAGAGCAGCGGGGTCACCTTCGCCGAGGGCCTGCAGTCCCTGCTGAACAACCGATGGGGCGCGACCGCCGTACGGCTCGCTCTCGGCGTGGGCCGCGATGCCGACATGCACTCGCTACGTCGGTTCGTCGGCGACGAGGACATCCCGCTGCTGCGGGCCGACAACCCCGAGCAGCTCGTCGAGTACATCGTGTGGGCCTCCAAGGCCGCCAGCAAGGTGGCTTCCCGCCCGGTCGTCGGTCCGGGCAGCGGTGTGACCGCCGCGCCCCCGAGCCCGATCGGTGACCCGATCTGGAGCACCCTCGGATGACACACCGCTGGACAACGCTGTCCGGCACCACGATCGGTTCGGTCCACGTTCGCGATCAGCTGCCGCTCCAGGACTCGGTCCTGACGTGGAGTGACTACGAGAACGGCCAGGCCGTGATCGCTGTCGCCGACGGGCACGGACACAAGCTGCACTTCCGAAGTGACGTCGGATCCGCGCTCGCGGTCCTCTGCGCGGTCGAGGAGCTGCGGCGGACGCTGACCGCCCTCGCCGCGCTCGGCGAGGGCGTGGATCACGCCGCCGCCGAGGACCTGGTCAGCGCGGCCGGCGCCGCACTCGTGGACAGCTGGGTGGCCAAGGTCGAGCATCACCTCCAGGCCCACCCCTACTCCGCCGCCGAGGATGCGCTCGGCGCGAGCGCCGACCCCCTGCGCGCCTACGGATCGACGGTGCTCGCCACGGCCGCCGTGGGCGACCTGGTCCTGTTCCTCCAGATCGGCGACGGTGACTCCGTGCTGGTCTCGGCCAACGGGGAGGCGTCTCGGCCCCTGCCGGAGGACCCCGATCTCGATGGACTCCACACCAGCTCGCTGTGCCAGGCGCGACCGATCGATGCCCTCAGGGTCGCCGTCGTGGACGCGCGGGTCGACGACGTCGCACTGACCTTCCTGTGCACCGACGGCTTCGGGCGATCCCGGGTCGACGCCGACGGCTGGTGGCGTCAGACCGGTGAGCAGCTGCTCGAGTTCAGTCGCAGCCGCGGTCTGGTCTGGGTGCGCGAGCAGCTCCCCGAGTGGCTCGCCGAGCCCGCCCTGATCGGAGGCGACGACACGACGATGGCACTGATGGTGCGCACGGACGTCGGGGGGATCAGCCGGCCGGACCTGGCCGACACGATTCCCGTGCCTGACTGATCGGCCTGGGCCTCAGTCGCTGGGCCTCAGTCGCTGGGCCACCAGTCCTCGAGCTTCTTCAGGTCGCCGTCGAAGCTCCAGGCCACGCCGTAGCAGTAGCAGTCGGACAGGCTGTAGTCCCAGTACAGGGTGGCGGTGTCGCCCTCCTTGTTCCGGTAGGCGTAGTACGCCCCCTCGGCCTTGCCCTCGCCGAACTTCCAGGTGCCGCCACCGCCCTGCTTGCCACCGCCGGTGCCGGCCTCCTCGTACTTCCCCTTGTAGTACAACCGGTCCGCGCGCATCCCCTTGCGGGTGGTGTAGCGCCCGACCGTGACGACGATCCCCTCGACCGCCGTGCAGGAGCTCTCCTCGGTCTCGTCGACGAAGAAGGTGCGCTGGCGTGTGCACTTGGAGACGTCCATGTTGATGTTGATGAAGTCCCGCAGGACCGGGTGCTGCGGGTTCGTCGGCTCCGGGACGCGGGGCGAGGTCGCCTTGTAGCTCGTCGTGACGGTGTCGATCTTGACGCTGCCCTCGCCGGTGATCGTCGCGGACTGGAGTGCCGCCGTGCTGTCCCAGTACATGAGGGCCGGGTTCGAGCTGCCGCCCCGTTCGGGGTCGAACTCGTAGAGAGCGGTCGTGCCGTTGTCGGCCGTCAGGGTGCCCGCACGATAGTCCAGTCGTGCCTTCCGCGCCGCGGTCAGCGACGCCTCGTCTGCGTAGGTGACCAGCTGCAGCTTGCCGGCACTGATCACGCAGTCGACGACCTCGGCCTGTCCCGCGGCCGGGGTGCCGGCAGCGCAGTCGCTCGTTCCGGCGCTGATCGTGGAGGCCAGTGCGTTGTAACGGCTGTCCAGCGCAGCGGCGTCGACGTCCACGCCGGGAGTTTCGCTGGTCTCGGTCGACCTGCCGTCGTCCGTCTTGCCGGGATCCTCGTCACCACCGCTGGCGATGACGAGCCCGGTGACAGCGCCGCCGACCGCCACGACACCCGCGACTGCGGCCGCGATCCAGACCACGGGACTCTTCTTCTTCCGGGGCGGCCCGCCGAAGCCGGGGGCCGGCGGATAGCCGCCCGCGACGCCGTACGCCGGGGTGCCGTACGGCGTGCCCTGGGGCGCTGACTGATGACCGGGCAGCACGGTCGGTGAGCCCGTCGGGGGTCCCGGCTGCGGCGGCCACGCCGTCGCCGGGGACTGCATCGGCGGGACGGGCGGAGACTGCAGGGGCGGGCCGGAGGGCGGTGGAGCCGAGGGGAGGTGGGACGACGGCGGTCGCTGCGAGCGGTACCGCAGGATCACGTCCTCGGGCACCTTGCCCACGGCGTACCCGAGGACAGCGGCTGCCCAGCTCGACGCAGCCTGGTCATCGCCACCGCGGTCGCGGGCCAGGCGCTGACCGGCTGCCTCGACCGCCCGGAACGGGTCTGCACCACCGTCGACCATGGCCGAGAGCGGCGTCAGGACATCGAACCGGATCGCGTCGACGAGCAGGTTGATGTCGCCGGTGCTGGCCTGGTCCTCCTCGAGGACGTCGTCGAGGACACCCCGGAAACCATTCGCGTCGGCGAAGATCGACGTGCCGTGGGCAGCAACGAGTTCCCGGATCGCCTCGTGCAGTTCCATGCCCTGAGACCTCAGCCCTCAGACCGCGGAGCCGAGCTCGCTCGCCAGGCCCGAAGCACTGTCGGCCACCTCGGCAGCCGTGCGCGGGCGGGCCGCGACGTCGGCGTTGAGGCACGAGGCGATCAGGGTGCGGGCGGCGGGCGGGAGTGAGTCCACCAGGGTGGGTTGCGACGCCAGGATCGAGCGCACGAGCAGCAGCGGTTCGGTGCCCTTGAGGTCGCCGTAGACGCCCTTCCCGGTGATGGCGAAGTGCAGGCACGCGCCCAGTGACCAGATGTCGCTGGCCCGCGAGGCCTGGGCCCCCAGCATGATCGCGGGGTCGGTGAACTCCAGGCCGATCTGGCCCAGGCCCGTCGTGACCATGCCGGGCGAGAGCAGCTGCGAGAGACCGAGGTCGGCCAGCCGGCCGCCGTCGTCAGCGAGCAGGATGTTGGCAGGCTTGATGTCGCGGTGCGCGATGCCGCGCTCGTGCAACGCGTGAGCCGCCAGCGCTGCGTCCCGAACGGCTGCCACCCGGGCGCCCGTGCCGATCTCGACGTGCGGGTTCTCGAGCGAGCCGTGCGGGAGGTACTCCATCGCGTAGTAGAACGCCCCGCCGTGGCGGCCGGCGTCGTAGACCGCGACCAGGCGGTCGGAGTCCGCGACGCTGAAGTGCTTGAGCTCGCGGGTGGCGCGCCGGAAGGCGTCGTCGGAGGTCGGGCCGGCGATCACCTTGACCACGACTTCCTCAGCACCGATGCCCAGCCGCGCTGGGGCCTTCGAGAGATAGTTCGTGCCGTAGTTCGACTCGCCCAAGGGGCGCACGAACTCGTAATCAGCGATTCCCTGCACTCGATCCTCCATGACTGTCGGGCAGGCCGCGGCGCGACCGGACTCCAGCATGGCACGATGCCACGGGACCAACACCCGGAAACCCCCCGTCGCGTCGCGGAAGTGCAAGGATTCAGCAAGCGCCGCATCGGGTAGCGGGTGTAGCGTTCCGCACGCATTCAGCGATCTAGGAGGCACGTTGATCGAGCCCTCTGCAGCATCCGTGGTCCCCACCACTGACCCCTCGACGTATCTGCCCGCCCAGGCCATCACCGGTGACCTGACCGACCAGATGCTCGAGACGGACTTCTGGACCGATGACCTCGTGGCAGCGGCAGGCATCCCGATCGTCGACGTTCCGTTCGTGACCGTCGGTTCGGGCATCGGCAGCTTCGTCACCGTCGACTACCTGCGCATCGCCGGCGTGCCGACCTCCCAGATCCGGGTGCTCGGAACGCTCGA
The DNA here is from genome assembly GCF_001427795.1 of Nocardioides sp. Root682. Lineage (GTDB taxonomy): Bacteria > Actinomycetota > Actinomycetes > Propionibacteriales > Nocardioidaceae > Nocardioides. The sequence continues at coordinate 1,094,898 of NZ_LMHJ01000001.1, forward strand.
CAAGCCGTGGCAGACCTACGAGTACCTCACCCGGGTCTCCCAGGTGCCGCGACCGGAACGCCTGCGCTCGGACTCCGCATCACGCCCCGACAACATCTGGGGCTTCCCGTCGTACGGCTTCGCCGAGGGCGTGCGCAAGTTCAACCTCAAGGTGTTGTGGCAGCTCTTCAGCGAGCCGATCTTCGCCGACTACTACACGCCCAAGGCCGGCAACGTCTTCGAGCAGCTCGAGCGCGAGTCGAACCGCATCGGGTACGACGAGATGCTGGTCAAGGGCCTGGTCCGCATCGTGCGGCGGCGGTACGGCGGCGGGTACTTCACGATCCTGACGCCGCCCGAGGGCGCGTCGGCCACCAAGCGCGTGGCCTTCCGGTCGCAGTACGTCCACGTCGCCGTGGGCTATCCCGGGCTCAAGTTCCTGCCCGAGCTCCAGCGCTACCGCACCGAGAACAACGACTACCGGCACATCGTGAACGCCTACGAAGCGCACGAGCACGTCTACGAGCGACTGATGCAGGTCCCGAGCACCGTGGTGGTGCGCGGAGGCGGCATCGTGGCGTCACGGGTGCTGCAGCGACTGATGGACGACCGGCTGCTGCACGGCGCGCAGACCAACATCGTCCACCTGTTCCGGACCTACATCAACGGCCCCAACGACGGCTACGGCAACGAGGGCGACCCCCGTCCCGGCGGCGGCAAGCCGCGGATGTTCATGCGCCGCCGCGGTGGCGACGGGTGGGCCTACCAGGGCTTCAACTACCCCAAGTCGGTGTGGGGCGGACAGCTCAAGGCCCAGGTCCGCAAGCTCGAGGGCGAGGAACGCGCCGAGCTCTACAAGCGGATGGGTGGCACCAACACCCCGTGGCGCAAGCTGTGGCAGAAGCAGATGAACCAGGGCCGCCGCGAAGGTTGGTACACCCCCGTCGTCGGCGCGGTCGAGGACATGCAGCCCAGCGGCGAGCGGATCGTGAACCACGTCCGCACCGCCCAGGGCACCGTCCCGATCGAGGCGGACTTCGTCATCGACTGCACGGGTCTGGAAGCCGACATCGCCGAGCACCGTCTGCTCAAGGACCTGCTCGAGCACGGCGGCGTGACGCGGAACCCTGTTGGCCGCCTCAACGTCGACCGATCGTTCGAGCTGATCGGCACCGCGTCCGGGACCGGCGCGATGTACGCTTCCGGTTCCTCGACGCTGGGCGGCTACTTCCCCGGCGTCGACACGTTCCTCGGACTGCAGGTCGCTGCCCAGGAGATCCAGGCCGACCTGCGCAAGCGCGGCTTCGGCAAGCGGATCGGGCCGGTGCGCTCGACCCTGCAGTGGTGGAAGTGGCTGGCAGGGAGCGCCCCGTGAGCGACGCTGCCCACTCGACCCTCCAATTCAGCAAGGGAGTGCGCTGATGTTGCCCACCCTGAACGGCCGGCTGCAGACCCGCATCTTCATGCTCGTCGTCTTCGGCGGTCTGATCACCCTGGCGCTCACGCCGATCCTGCCCGGTGACCCGGACTACAAGACCACCTACATCATCCTCGCGACCGTGCTGGTGCTCGGGATCGTGTGGGAGCTGATCTACCACGGGATCCAGCAGTTCCGGTGGGAGAAGGACTGGCCGACGATGTTCGGCCTCATCACCGCGCTCAACGAGGGCGCGCTGGTCTGGTTGCTCCTCGACCTCGAGCTGGTCCCCGGCATCGACGGAGTCCCCGACTTCTGGGCATTCCTCATCGACTTCTCGGTCATCTGGTTCGTGGTCTGGATCTGGACCAACGGGCCCATGCGCGTTCCGTTCATCCGGTGGCGCTTCTTCGGTGGAAGGATCATCTGATGCCCATTCCCGCCACATCTGCAGAGGACTGGTCGAGCGCGACCGTCGTACCCGGATCCGGCGAGGGCACCCTCGCCCGGATCGGACCGGTCGTCCTCCTGGTCGGTTCCGACCAGCCCTCGGTGGTCAAGCCCTACCTCGAGCACGCCCAGATCGTGGCGGCCAACGGCGGCCAGGGTCGCCAGCTGGTCCGGGGATACGCCCTCATGCTGTCGACCGCGGTCGAGCAGTCCCCCGGCTTCGCGGCGCTCGCCCCGCACACCACCGGCCTCGCCGTGTTCGTCGACGGCGACGTCACGGTCACCATCAACGACCAGACGATCTCCGGCGCCGACTCGCTCGCGTGGGTCGAGCGCCTGATCCCGTGGCCGGTCGAGTCCGTGACGGTCACGCTGCCGGGCGCTGCCGCCCCGGCCGACGGATCGACGTACCGCCTCGACGGCGGCGTGATCCCGGCCGGATCCTTCACCATGCCCTCGGGAGCCGGTGACGCCATGATGGTCGTCCAGCCCGTCGCCATGACCGACGAGCCGATGATGGCTCCGGCCGAGCCGGCGGTGAGCGAGGAGGCCGGCCACGAGGACCACGATCACGGGCACGGGCACGGCCACCCCGACACCCCGGTGTCCGACGCCGCTGCCGCGATGGTGGTTCCCGTCGCAGCTCCCCCGGCCCCGCCAGCGCCGCCTGCTCCCCCGGCTCCGGCCGCCCCCGTCGCACCGCCTGCCGGTCGCCCGCTGCCGCCGGTTCCTGCCGATGAGCACGTCAACTTCCAGTCCGTGCTGATCAGCGACGTCGACGACGACATGGACGACTTCGAGCCGCTGCCGATCGTCGAGAACGCCGCGCAGGTGATGGAGGACAGCCCCAGCGAGCAGGTCCGGGGCGTCTACTGCAAGAACCGCCACTTCAACGACCCGCGGGTGCTGTTCTGCGCCGTGTGCGGCATCAACATGGTGCAGCAGACGCCGGTCCTGGTGAACGGCTCACGGCCGCCCCTGGGCGTGATCGTGCTCGACGACGGCTCCGTCTTCCAGCTCGACACCCCCTACCTCCTCGGCCGGGACCCGAGCGGCGACGAGCGCATCCACAACGGCGACTTCCGGCCGCTGCCGATCATCGACCAGTCGAACCAGGTCTCACGGGTGCACGCGCGCCTGGAGATGCGCGGTTGGGACGTCGTGCTGATCGACAACAACTCGACCAACGGCACGTTCGTCCACGTCCCCCGGACGCCGGACTGGGTGCGGATGCAGCCCGGCACCGAACAGGTCCTGGTCCAGGGCACGCGGGTGCGCATCGGCCACCGGACGCTGGCGTTCAACACCCACGCGGGAGCGTCACACTGACGCTGTCGACCCCAGGGGTACGACGGCGAAGTCGACCGGTGCGGCGTCGAGCTCGGCCCGCACCCGGATCCCGGGCGTGCCCGATGCCGTGAACGACCCCAGCTCCGTGGGGACCGCGGCCAACGGGCCGGCGTCAGCGTCCGACGCGGCCAGCCGGACGCCGCGCTCGGCCAGCGCGCTGCGGGCCGCGGCCTGCTTGCGACCGCCGTCGCCACGCACGTCCAGCGTGGTGCCGCGCGAGACGGCGATGCGGGCGCCGAGGACGATGGCCGCCTCACCGTTGACGTCGCCGGACCAGTGCACGATGACCGGGGCGTCCGTGTCCTGAGCCGGAGTGCCCGCAGGCACCACGGCGACAGGAGACTCGTTGGCCGCGACGACACCGTCGAGTGACGGGTCGTCGGACCATGCGACGAGGCCCTGCGGCTTGAGCACGGCCACCAGCTCGACGAGGTCCTGCTCGACGTCCGCACTGGCGTGGGCGATCACCCGCACCGGGATGCCGATCTCCTCGCCACGACGTACCAGTACCTGCTGGCGCTCCATCGCGGACGCCATCTCGGCCAGCTCCAGGGACAGTCCACTGCCGACTTCGAGCGCTCGGCCCTGCGGCTGCAGGTCGGCGACCACGATCTCGGCAGGGTGTGCTCCGGCGAGCTGGGCTGCCGCGACCTCGACCAGGACCGAGTCGTCCTGGTCGGTGCGGGACAGCACCAGGATCCGGTCGACGGCTTCGGCGCCGAGCGCAGCACGCTCGGCTTCAGCGATGTCCCGGGCCACCCGGCGCTGCGGATACGTGAAGTTGAGCAGCGGCCCCGTCATCACGGTGGTCACCAGCGCCATGATCACCATCAGCGTGAACAGCTCGGGGCTGAGCAGGCCCTTCTCGAGGCCGACGTTGAGGATGATCAGCTCGGTCAGCCCACGGGTGTTCATCAGCAGGCCGAGCGAGCTGGCCTGCCAGTGCGGCACCTTCTGGAGCCGCGCGCCGACGTACGCGCCGACGTACTTGCCGACGATGGCGACGGTGAGGATCGCCAGCAGCGGAATCAGGTGCTTGGCGCCGAGGCCCTGGATGTTGACCTTGAGGCCGGAGATCAGGAAGAAGACCGGCAGCAGGAGCAGCACCGAGATCTGCTCGAGGCGGACCAGGATCTCGTGACGCATCGCGGCGGCCTGCTCGTGGGGAATGATCGCGCCGAAGAGGAACGCCCCGAAGATGTAGTGGATGCCGAGCACGTCGGTGGTGGCCGCGAAGAGCAGCAGGCCGACCAGCACCACCGACATGATCGTGGGGGTCAGCTCACCCGCCTTGTGATAGGCCTTCGTGAGGGTGCCGAGCGCAGGGCGGACCACGAAGATCGCGAACAGGACGAACGGGATCGCGAGATAGATCGCCCAGCTCGGGAGGTGGCCGTGGCCTCCGTCGACGCCGGCGATCGCCAGCACCACGGCGAGCAGCGTCCACGCGATGATGTCGTCGGTCGCGGCGCAGGCCAGGGCGAGGCCACCGGTCTCCGTCCGGTGCATGCGGCGGTCGGTGAGGATCCGCGCCAGCACGGGGAATGCGGTGATCGACATGGCCGCGCCCATGAACAGCGCGAACGGCCAGAAGTCGGCGTCTGCCGGCTTGAGTGCCTCCGTCGCGTTGCTGTTGACGAAGATGTGCGCCAGGCCGATGCCCAGCGTGAAAGGCAGCAGGATCGAGCAGACCGACACCGAGCCGGCGACCTTCTCGCGACCCTTGATCAGCTTGATGTCGAGCTCGAGGCCGACGACGAACATGAACAGCACCAGACCGACACGGGCCAGCACGTCGAGGTAGCCGCGCTGGTCCAGCGGGAACAGCTCCTGGCTCAGCTCCATCCCGAGCAGGCTCGGACCGAGGAGGACGCCGGCACCGATCTCCCCCACGACCGGCGGGATGCCGATCTTGGAGACTGCCTTGCCGGCCAGCCGGGCCACCACGATGATCAGCGCCAGCTGCGCGAGGATGATCGAGATGTCGAGCACGGGCCCCTTCGCGGGGGCCACCAGCAACGCGTTGAAATCGAACAAGATGAGCCTCCTGGGACGGGGTGCGCAGGTCAGACTATGGGCTTGTCCCCCGAAAGTGCAGGGATGCACCTCCTGCACGGCAGGAATCTCAGGTGGTGTCCCAGCGGAACAGTCGTGCGGCCAGGGCGGTGACCACGATCGCGAACGTCGCGAGGATCGCAAGCGGCACCACGGCGGCCGACGGTCCCTCGCCTCGGACCATGACGTCGAGCATGCCGGTGTTCAGGTGCTTGAGCGGCAGCAGCTCCGAGAAGCGCTGCAGCCACTTCGGGGCAGCGTCGAGCGGGAAGAACGAACCGCTCAGGAACGCCATGGGGAGCACCAGGAAGTTCGCCAGGTTGACCGCGCCCTCCGTGGTCTTGGCCAGCGCTCCCGCGAGCAGGCCCAGCGCCATGAAGCACAAGGTGCCGACGACCACCAACGGGATCGCCATCCACCACGAGCCGGTCAGGGTGAGACCGAAGGCAGCGGCGCCGAGACCGAGGAAGATCGCGAGCTGGCCGAGGGCGATCAACAGCGTGACAGTCACCCGGGCCCCCACGATGGTCCCCGTCGTGACCGGCGCGAGCTGGAGACGGCGCAGCAGCTTGGACTGCCGCCAGCCCTGGAGGGTGGCCGCCGCGCCGATCGCGGCGCTCATCGCCACCGCCCAGCCCAGGAGTCCGGGGGTGACGTACTGGATGGTGCTCAGGGAGTCGTCCTCGACCTGCTCCGCCTCGAAGCCGAACTTCGGCGGCTGCCCTGTCGCCGCGACGTTGGCGCCGTCGACGAACGCACGCAACGTGCCCTGGGTGATGGCTGCCTTGACCTGGTCGGTCTGGGTGTAGTGCGCGATCACCTTGTCACCGCGCTGTTCGAGCGCGACGTCCGCATCGCCCTTGCGGACTTCCTCCAGCGCGGCGGCCAGGTCGTCGTCCTTCGTGACCTCGAAGGTCTCGTCAAAGGCGCCCCGCGCGCCGTCGGGCAGGTCATCGATCAACGCCACCTGGCCGACCTGGATCAGGTCCACCTTCGACTGGTCCTGGTTGGCGAAGAGTCCGCCGAAGAGGACCAGGAACATCAGCGGGAACAGCACCGTGAAGAACACCGAGGCGCGGTCGCGCAGGAAGCCGCGCAGGATCGCCAGGGAGAGCGCCCAGAACGGTCCCCTCGCCCGCCCGCTCACGCGCGGTACTCCCGCCCGGTGAGCGACAGGAAGACGTCTTCGAGGGTGCCCGGGGTGTCCAGCTCGCTGATCAGCACAGCGGGTGTCTCGAACCGGAGGATCCGGCCGTGGTCCATCACCGCGACCCGGTCACAGAGCGCCTCGGCCTCGTCCATGTAGTGGGTCGTGAGCACGACGGTCCGGCCGCTGTCGTTGATCGACGCGAGCAGGTCCCACAGGTTGCGCCGCGCCTGCGGATCCAGCGCCGCCGTCGGCTCGTCGAGGAACACCACCTCCGGGTCGTGCACCAGCGCGCACGCGATCGACAGGCGCTGCGCCTGGCCGCCCGAGAGGTCCTCCACCCGCGTGTCGACCTTGTCGGTGAGCCCCACGCGCTCGAGCCACTCGTCAGCGGGGCCGGAGCCGACGCCGTACAGACTGGCGAAGGTGCGGATCTGCTCGCGGGTGGTGAGCCGTTCGAAGAAGGACGACGCCTGCAGCTGGACGCCGATCCGGGGCCGGAGCCCCGCATTGCGCGGCCAGACCGGCTCGTCGAGGACGTGGACCTCCCCACCGTCGGGGCGCCTCAGCCCCTCGATCATCTCGAGCAGCGTCGTCTTGCCGGCGCCGTTCGGGCCGAGGACACCGACGAACTCACCGTCGGCGACCTCGAGGGAGACACCATCGACGGCCACCAGTTCGCCGTAGGTCTTGGTCAGGTTCCGAGCGCTGATCGCAGCCATCGCGCTCGACCCTAACCAACCCCCTCAACACCGGGCGTCAGGCCAGTAGGCCCCGCACCACCCGGAGGCCGACCGACACCTTGGCGATGTCACTCGGTTCGTCCTTGCACACCGCCGTCAGGGACGAGATCGCCCGTTCGACGACCCCACCGGTCTCTGCCTCCCAGGCCGCAACCCTCCGGTCCGCGGCCTCGTGCGGGTCGGCGGCTTCGTCATCGACCGTGTCCGCGGTCGCGGCGAGCACCTTCCCCGTGAGCTGGGCGTGGACGGCGTGCAGGTCGTCGCGCAGTGCGGCCCGTGCCATGGTCTGCCACTGGTCGGCCCGCGGCAGGGCGACGATCTGCTGCTGCAACGCCGAGACTCCGAGCCGCTCACCGAGGACGAAGTGCACCCGGGCCACGTCGGCCGGGTCCAGTCCGTCGCGGACTGCGATCTCCACGACGTTGAGCAACGCGTACGCGACGTCGTACGACGCCACGCGGGCCGCCAGCTCGGACGGCACCTGCTGGCCCTCCAGTGAGCGCCTCCGGGCCTCGTAGGCAGCGAGCTCGGCACCGGTCAGCAGGTGCGGGAGCTCGAGCATCGTGGCCTGGACCGGCGCAGCGAACAGCTCGACGGTCGCCTGGCTGTCCAGGGGCGGACGCCGGTTCGTGAGCAGCCAGCGCGAAGCGCGCTCGACCAGCGTGCGCATCTCGACCCGCATCCGGGTCTGGACCGCGGCGTCGAGCACGTTGTCGAACTGCTCGAGCTCGCGGCGCAGCGGCAGCGACCCGTAGATCTCCCGGGCGACGAAGTTGGCCCGGGTGAGCTCGGCGGCACTCGCACCGGTCTCCCCCGTCAAGCGCGGCCAGTAGGTCATGCCGGCGCCGTTGACCAGGTCGTTGACCACCTGGGTCACGATGATCTCCCGGCGCAGCGGGTGGACGGCGATCTGGTCGCGGAAGCCGGCCTGGACCGGCTCGGGGAAGTAGGACTCGAGGTCCAGGGTGAGATACGGGTCCTCGGGCAGGTCGGAGGCCAACAGCTCCTCGGCGAGCACGATCTTCGTGTAGGCCATAAGCACCGACAGCTCCGGCTGGGTCAGCGCTCCCTGGACCTCCAGGCGGCGCTTCACCTCACGGGTGGCGGGCAACGCCTCCAGGTCACGGTCCAGCAGGCCCTCGGTCTCCAGGTGGTGCATCCACTGCTCGTGCACGTGCAGCAGGGAGGGCGCGTTGCGGGCGGCGTTGGCCAGCGCGAGGTTCTGGTCGTAGTTGTCGCGCAGCACGAGGTCGGCGACCTCGTCGGTCATCGACGCGAGCAGCTCGTTGCGCTGCTTTCCGGTCAGGTCGCCCTCGAGCACGATCCGGTCGAGCAGGATCTTCAGGTTCACCTCACGGTCGGAGGTGTCGACCCCGGCCGAGTTGTCGATGAAGTCGGTGTTGATCCGTCCCCCGTCGACGGCGTACTCGATCCGGCCGCGCTGGGTGCAGCCCAGGTTGCCGCCCTCCCCCACGCAGCGCACCCGCAGCTGGCCGCCGTCGACGCGGATGGCGTCGTTGGCCTTGTCGCCGGCGTCGGCGTTGGTCTCGGTGGACGCCTTGACGTAGGTGCCGATGCCGCCGTTCCAGAGCAGGTCGACGGGCGCGAGCAGGATCGCCTTCATCAGCTCGGCGGGCGTCATCTTCTCGACGTGACCGGCGATCCCCAGGGCCGCGCGGATGTGGTTGCTGATCGGGATCGACTTCGCGGTCCGCGAGAAGATCCCGCCCCCCTCGGAGATCAGCGACTTGTCGTAGTCCTGCCAGCTCGACCGCGGGAGCGCGAAGAGACGCTGCCTCTCGGCGAACGACGCCGCCGCGTCGGGCTCCGGGTCGATGAAGATGTCGCGGTGGTCGAACGCGGCCACCAGACGGATGTGCTCCGAGCAGAGCATGCCGTTGCCGAAGACGTCTCCGGACATGTCGCCCACGCCGACGACGGTGATGTCCTCGGTCTGGCAGTCGACGCCCATCTCGCGGAAGTGGCGTCGTACGGACACCCACGCGCCCTTGGCCGTGATGCCCATCGCCTTGTGGTCGTAGCCGACCGACCCACCGCTGGCGAACGCGTCGCCGAGCCAGAAGCCGTAGTCGTTCGACACGCGGTTGGCGATGTCGGAGAACGTGGCGGTTCCCTTGTCGGCCGCGACGACGAGGTAGGAGTCGTCGGAGTCGTGGCGCACCACGCGCGGCGGGGGCACGGTCTCGCCCCCCACGAGGTTGTCGGTGAGGTCCAGCAGGCCGCGGATGAACGTCTTGTAGCAGGCAACGCCCTCGGCCAGCCACGCTTCGCGATCGCTCGGGTCCGGCAGCTGCTTGGCGTAGAAACCGCCCTTCGCGCCGACCGGCACGATCACGGTGTTCTTCACCATCTGCGCCTTGACCAGGCCCAGGACCTCGGTGCGGAAGTCGTCACGGCGATCGGACCAGCGCAGGCCACCACGGGCGACGGCGCCGAACCGAAGGTGCACGCCCTCGACGCGGGGCGAGTAGACGAAGATCTCGAACTTCGGCCGTGGCGACGGCAGGTCGGGAATGGCCGACGGTTCGAGCTTCATGGAGAGGTACTGCTTGGGTGCGGCACTCGGAGTCGTCCTTGACTCCGTTGGTCGAGGAGGTTGCGCAGCAACCGTCTCGAGACCCTGGAAGTAGTTGGTGCGCAGGGTGGCGAGGATGTGGGTGAGGTAGGAACGCAGGATCCGGTCGTGGTCGAGACTGACCACCTCGTCGAGCGCCGCGCGGATCTTCGCCACGAGGTCCGCCTCGCGGTCTGCCCTGCCCTCGTCGGTGCCCGGGTCGAACCGGGTCTCGAACAACAGCACGAGCAGCCGGGCCAGGTCGACGTTGACGACCAGCGCCTGCTCGATGGAGTCGACGGCGAAGGGGCTGTTGCCCTGCTTCATGTACTTGGCGTAGGCGCGCAGCAGCATCGCCTGGCGCCACGACAGGCGCGCCCGCAGGACCAGGCGGTTGAACCCGTCGGTCTCGGTGTAGCCGTCCCACATCGCGCGCAGTGCATCGGCGAACAGCTCGCGGGCGTGGTCCGGCAGGGCGCCGGCGTACCGCAGGCCGAAGTCGTAGATGTGCGTACGACGTTCGAGGCCGCCCAGGGCGTACGGCCGCTCGTCGACGACCTCCACCCCCATCGAGGAGAGCATGGGCAGGACACCGCTCAGCGACAGCGGTTCGCCGACCCGGAACACCTTGAGCCGGGCCTCGCCCTCCTCGGCGTCGACGTCGGCGTACAGCGACTGGTCGATGCCGCTCGTGCCGGAGATGCCCTCCACCCGGCCGAGGTCGACGGCAGCGGTGCGGGGATTGAAGTCCTCCTTGTACGCCTCCGGGAAGGCGTCGACGTACCGGCGCCCCAGCAGGCCGCCGGTCTCCTCGCCGTACTCGGCAATGACGGCCTGGAGGAAGTCCTCCTGCCAGGAGCGCGACGCCTCGACCAGTCGACGCTCGAGGTCGAGGGTGTCGATGTCGTCGGGGATCAGCTCCCCCTTGGGGAGGTGGACGACGAAGTGGACCCGTGCCGTGGTCGACTCGTTGATGCTGACGTTGAACTCGACGTTCTCCGGACCGATCCGGCCCTTGCCGATCTGCTCGGTGAGGATCTTGACGAACCTGTGCCGGACGCCCGTGTTGTAGCGATCGCGCGGGAGGTAGACCAGCACCGACAGGTAACGCGCATAGGTGTCGCGGCGGATGAACAGCCGCACGGCCCGCCGCTCGCGGGCCTGGCTGGCGGCCTCGACGATCGGGGTCAGCTCGTCGACGGGCGTGTGGAACAGCTCGTCGCGCGGATAGGTCTCCAGGGTGTCGAGCAGGGCCGAGCCGTCATGGCTGCGCGCGTCCTGTCCGCTGCGCCGCAGCACCTCGGCAGCCTTCTCCCGCAGGAGCGGGATGCGCAGCAGGGACTCGGTGTAGGCAGCGCTCGACAGCAGTCCGAGGAAGCGTCGCTCGCCGACCACCTCGCCGTCGTCACCGAAGGTCTTCAGGCTGACGTAGTCGAGGTACGCCGGCCGGTGGACCGTCGAGCGCGAGTTGGCCTTGGCGAGCACCAGCAGGGTCTTCTCGCGCGCCTTGGCCTTGACCGCGTCGGGCAGTCGCCCGAAGGCGACGGAGGTGTTGCCCTCCTCCGCCTTCTCGCGCAGGATGCCCAGCCCGGTGCCGGGCACCGGACGCAGCACGTCCTCCTCCCCGTCACCGCTCTCGGCCGGCTCCTTGGCCAGGACGTACTCGCGATATCCGAGGAAGGTGAAGTGCTCGTCGGCCAGCCAGGACAGCAGCTCGCCGGCCTGCCGGACCTCGTCCGGATCGACCGGCGGAGCCTCCTCGGCCAGACCGGCGACGATCTCCGCGACCTGCGCCTGCATCTTCGACCAGTCCTCGACGGCGGCCTGCACGTCGAGGAGCACCCGGCGGCACCCCTCGGCGACCTGCTCGTCCTCACCGCCGCCACCCAGGCGGCCGATCTCGACGTGCATCCACGACTCCCGCGTGGCGCCCTCGGGCGGGGCGACCGAGCCCGGGACCACGGGCTCCGCCGAGACGAGGTGCCCCGCCTCGTCGCGTCGTACGTCGAACGTCGGGTGCACCACCGTACGGATGTCGCGCAGGTGCTGGCCGAGCTCCATGGTGAGCGAGTCGACGAGGAACGGCATGTCGTCGAAGACCACCTCGACGACCGAGTGTCCGGCCGCGGACCAGCCGTGCTCGGCGACCGTCGGCGTGAACACGCGCACCTTCGGCGTACCGGCCCTGCGCTCGAGCGCGAGGTGGTGGTGGGAGGCGAAGGCACCGTAGATGTCGACGTCGCTGCGCGACGCGAGCTCCTCGGTGTCGACGTGCCGGTAGTACGCCGGCAGCAGCACCGGCAACGCATCACGGGGTGGCCCCCCGGAGCCCTTCGGCTGTCCGGCTGCCGCAGCAGCCTGTTCGAAAATGCGGTCTCGGTCTGCCCCTGATACGGAGGCCTTGAGCGTCGTCGTTGACACCATCTCAACGTAGGCCGTCGGACGTGACCACGACAACATCGCGAGGCGACCCGTGAGTAACGATCCGGTGCGACATGATGGCGCCATGAAGTTCCACCGTGAGCTCGCCTACGAAGCGGGGTCGGCCGAAGTGTTCGCAATGCTGGCCGACCCGGCGTTCCGCGAGAAGGTCGCCGCCGCGCAGGACGTCGTCTCGATCGACGTGACCAGCACACCGAACGGCGAAGGGATGAGCATCCTCAACGACCAGGTGCAGAACACCGCTGGTCTGCCGGCGCTCGCGAAGAAGATCGCTGGCGAGACCACGCAGGCGATCATCCGTGAGGAGTGGGCCGACGCCACGTCCGGAACCTACGAGATCGTGGCGCCCGGCAAGCCCACGAAGGCGACCGGGACCGTGAAGCTCGTCGCCGACGGCGGGGTCACACGACACGTCTTCGATCTCGAGGTCACGGTGAAGGTCCCGTTGATCGCGGGGAAGCTCGAGAAGCTGATGGCCGACAACATCGACGCAGGCATGTCCGTGGAGCACTCCGTGGGCGTGGCCTGGCTGAAGGGAAACCGCTGACCATGGCGACACGACTGCTCCACACGATGGTCTACGACGCACCGATCGACGCCGTCGCAGCAATGCTGTCCGACGCGTCCTTCCGCGAGGAGGTGTGCACCTACCAGCGCGCGACCGGGTTCAACGTCAAGGTCGACGGCGACGTGAACAGCAAGGACGTCAGGATCGAGATGACCCAGCCGACCGACCGGGTCCCCTCGTTCGCCAAGAAGATCGTGGGCACCGAGGTCACCATCGTCCAGACCGAGAAGTGGTCGAGCCCCACCCGGGGCGAGGTCCACATCACGATCCCCGGCAAGCCCGGCGACCTGCGCGGCACTGCCACCCTCGTCGAGGTCGACGGCGTCACCACCGAGACCGTCGACCTCCAGGTCACGGCGAAGATACCCCTGATCGGCGGCAAGATCGAGGAGCTGATCGCCAAGCTGATCGGCAGCGCACTACGGGCCGAGGAGCGCACCGGCAAGGCCTGGCTCAGCCGGTAGGACCGTCGGGTCGTTCGGTCCGGGCGTCCTGCTCGGTACGCGCGTCGTCTCGCATCTCCTCAGCGCGTTCGGCGCGCCGACGGAAGGCGATGACGATGCCCAGGACGATGAACGGCCCGAACGCGAGCACGATCGTCAGCGCCTGCTCGAGCGGGTGCAGGGTGCCGAGATGTTGCGCGACCATGACGCTCAACGGGTTCAGTCCCGACCCTTGGCGCCGGGCTTCGGGACTGCCCTGACCCCACGTCGGCCGCGGGGCGCCCGCTGCCGGGTCGGCGACGACAGGTCGAGCAGCTCGTCGAGCGCCTCCCGGATGCAGATGCCGAGCAGGTCGACGTCGGGGATCCAGTCCCGGTCCGCGGTGAGGCCGTAGTAGACCCCGCCGTCGTACGACGTCACGCCGATGGCGAGCGGGTGGCCGGCCACCAGCGGAGGCACGGGGTAGCTGGCCAGCATGCGCGCGCCGGCAGCGAACAGCGGGGCCTGCGGGCCGGGCACGTTGGTCACCGACAGCTGGTAGCCGCGGCGCAGCTCGGTGGCCGCGACGCGTGAACCGATCGCGTGGAACGTCGTCGGCGCGAAGCCCGCGATCCCGGCCAGCCGGTTGGCGGCCACGCTGCGTCCGGTGTCCTTGTGGGCCTGGAAGGAGTAGGAGACTTGGTGCAGGCGCACGACCGGGCTCTGCTCGCCGATCGGCAGGTCCACGAAGTGCGCGGCGATCTGGCTGCCCAGTGAGGTGGCCTCGAGCTCCTCGTCGATGACCGAGACCGGCACGACAGCCCGGATCTGGCGCATCCCGCCGAGCGACTCGGCACGGGTCATCAGCCACGAACGCAGGGCACCGGTGAGGGTCGCGAGGATGACGTCGTTGATCGTGCCGCCGTGGACCTCGCGGATCCGGCGGTAGTCGGCGAACCGGGTCTCGACCGTGACGATGCGGCGCTGCTGGGACAGCGGCCCGTTGATGACGCCGCGGTTCTTCGGACGGCGCCCCGTGGCCGCACCCAGGAAGGCACGGGCCGGTGCGGAGCGGCGGTCGGCGGTCCGGGCCACGGCCCGCGAACCGGTGCGCACCGAGTCGAGGAGCGCGTTCGCGTCGAACAGGTTGTCGCGCACGGCACCGGCGAGCAGCTTGCCCGGCTTGGGCGCCCGCTTCGGGGTCCAGTCGTCGGGCTCCAGGGCCCGCGCCTCGGGCTGCAGGTCGAGCAGCAGCTGGCCGAGGTCGACGGTGTGGACGCCGTCGACGAGCGCCTGGTGGGTCTTGGAGAGCAGCGCGACCCGGCCGCCCTCGAGTCCCTCGACGAAGTAGATCTCCCACAGCGGGCGGGTGCGGTCCAGCGGCCGCGACACGATCCGGGAGGCGAGCTCGAGCAACTGCTCGGACGTGCCGGGGCGCGGCAGTGCCGAACGTCGTACGTGGAAACCGAGGTCGAAGCTCTCGTCGTCGATCCAGACCGGGTTGGCCAGGTGGCCAGGGACGCTCTGGAGGCGTTGGCGATAGCGCGGAACGAAGGCGATCCGGTCGCGGATCAGGCGCACCAGACGGGCGTGGTCGAAGGCGTCCTCGCCCTCGCCCGGATCGAAGATCTCGATCGTGACGTTGTGCAGCGGCGTCTCCGGCGTCTCCTCAGCAAGGAACGTCAGGTCGCGCGGTCGCACCCGATCCACCACGTCGTCTCTCCAGCCTCTGTGTGGACCCACCAGCGCTACGACGTCCGGCCCCATTCCGGTCGCCTTGGGGTCACCGTGAGATTCTGACAGAGAACCCGGAGCAGGACCCGCACGGTCCACGATCGAGGCTCCATGACGAGGAGGATCCATGCACCGGCTGCGGACCGCCAGCGCGGTAGTCGCGACCATCACCCTGCTCGCCGGCCTGACCGCCTGCGGTGAGGACGACAAGGCGAAGACCGACGAGGTCGTCGTCGTCAAGATCACCCAGAAGGACGGCACCATCGAGCCGAGCGGCGACCGGGTAGACGTGAGTGCCGGCCAGCCGGTCGATCTCGAGGTCACCTCCGACGATGCGGGAACCCTGCACGTGCACTCGGACCCCGAGCAGGAGTTCGCCTACCAGGCAGGCACCGAGACGTTCGAGATCCAGATCGACCGCCCCGGTGTCGTGGCCGTCGAGTCGCACGAGCTGGACCAGGTCATCGTCCAGCTCGAGGTCCGTTGATCGGCTCACCCGAGGCGCACGGCATCGGCGGTCAGGCCGACCTGCCGATCTCGCTGGAGCTGGCCGTCTCCGGCGCCGTGGCAGCCCTCGTCGTGTCCTTCACCGTGCTCATCGTCGCCTGGCGGCGACCCAGGTACGCCGACGCCGGCCGCTCCGGACTCGTGGTGCTGCCCGCGCTGGACCAGATCACCTCGTCGTCGTACTTCCGCGTCGGCCTGCGGGTTCTGGGGCTCCTCATCGCTGCGTTCACCGTCGCGTGTGCGGTCGGTGGCCAGAACAGCCTCACCAACCCGTTCTTCGGCATCGTCTACGTGTGGTGGTGGGTGGGCCTGGTCATCGCCTCGGCGCTGCTCGGTCCGGTCTGGCGCGCGATCAGCCCGGTGCGCACGATCAACGCCGGCATCGCGAAGCTCGCCGGCAGTGACCCCGACGTCGGGCTGTTCACCTATCCCGAGCGCCTCGGCCACTGGCCGGCCGCACTCGGCCTCTACGCCTTCGTGTGGATGGAGCTGGCCTACCGCTACCCCACCGAGCTCGGCTCGGTTCGCCTGTGGTGCGCCCTCTACGTCGGCGCGATGCTCGTCGGTGGTGCTGTCTTCGGCAACCGTTTCTACGAGCGGGCCGACCCGTTCGAGGTCTACTCCTCGTTGATCGCCAAGCTGTCGCCGTGGGCACGTGTGGACGGTCGCCTGGTGCTGCGCAGCCCGCTGGCCAACCTGTCGACGATCGACCCCCGGCCCGGGCTGGTGGCCGTCGTGGCGGTGCTGTTCGGCAGCACGGCCTTCGACTCGTTCCGCGAGTCGTCGTTCTGGGTGCGGACCTACCAGGACGCCAGCGTCAGCAAGGTGCTGCTCGACAACGTCGCGCTGCTGGGCTTCTGCCTGACCGCGGGACTGCTGTTCGCGCTCGCCTGCGCCCTGACGTCCGCGAAGGGCGAGGTGGGCCGGCGCGCGCTGCCACGCCACTACGCGCACTCGATCGTGCCGATCATCCTCGGCTACATCCTGGCCCACTACCTGACCCTGTTCATCGACGTCGGCACCCAGACGCTGGCGCGGGCCAGCGATCCGTTCGGCAAGGGCTGGGACATCCTCGGCACGGCGAGTGTCGAGCCGTCGTACTGGTTCTCCTACCACCCGACCGTGCTCGCGAGCATCAAGGTCATCGCCGTCGTGATCGGCCACGTGGTGGCCGCGATCGCTGCCCACGACCGCGCCCTGGCACTGCTGCCGAAGCGCGATCAGGTCACCGGGCAGCTGCCCCTGCTGATCGTCATGGTCGGGTTCACGGCTGGAGGGTTGTTCCTGCTGTTCAGTGGCTGACGCATGACCTCCGGGGTCATCGCCTCACGGCCGCGGACCACCGAGGGTGGAGCCATGCACTCACTCGCCCAGCACTGGATCGACAGCGTCCTGCTCGCCTCCCCCGTCGCCAAGGCCCTCGGGTTGACACTCGCGGCCGCGGAGGTCGACGAGGTCACCCTCGCCCTGTCGTACGACGACGACCTGACCACCGTCCCCGGCGTCATCCACGGCGGCGTGGTGTCGACCCTCGTCGACACGGCCGGCGCCGCTGCGTCCGCGTCAGGTCTGGGCCCGGACAACGAGGCCAGCGGCGGCGCGACCACACACCTGGCCGTGACCTACCTCGCCCCGGCGCAGACGGACCTCGTGGCCACGGCCACCGTGCTGCACCGCACCCGGTCCACGACGCTCAGCGAGGTCCGCGTCCGGGACGCGCAGGGAACGCTGGTCGCGACCGGTCAGGTGCACAGCCGGCTGTTCCGCTGACGCGGGTCAGGAACGGACCAGGACCCGCTGCTGCGGTGCCATGCGGGACGCCGGGGCGGTCAGGGTCCGCAGGTGGATGTTCTGCAGCAGGCCGATGGCGAGCATGCCTGCGAACATCGAGGACCCGCCGTAGGAGACGAACGGCAGCGGGACACCGGTGACCGGCATGATCCCGAGGCACATCCCGATGTTCTGGAAGGCCTGGAACCCGAACCAGCACGCGATCCCCGCGGCGGCGATCCGGCCGAACACGTCGTCGGTGCGCGCAGCGATCCGCAGCGCCCGCCAGATCACGACGCCGAGCAGGGCGACGATCAGGGCGGCACCGACCAGGCCGAGCTCCTCGCCGGCCACCGTGAACACGAAGTCGGTGTGCTGCTCGGGCACGAAGCCGGACTGGGTCTGCGAGCCCTCGAAGAGCCCTTGTCCGAAGAGTCCCCCGTTGCCGACCGCGATCCGGGCCTGCTCGACGTTGTAGCCGGCTCCCTTCGGATCGAGGCTGGGGTTGGTGAAGGCCAGGAAGCGGTCGACCTGGTAGTCCTCGAGGAAGCCACTGACCACCGCGAACGCACCGGCAGCGAGGCCGCCGCCGGCAAGAAGCGCGAGCCAGCGGCGGTGCGCACCGGAAGCGGCGATCACCCCGAACACCGTGGCGGTCAGCACCAGCATGGTGCCGAGGTCCGGCTGGGCCAGGATCAGGACTGCGGGCACGCCGGCAACCAGGAGCATCAGCAGCACGTCGGCGGTTCCGACCCGGTCGCGCCAGCGCCCCTCGCTGCGCTCGGCGACGACCAACGCCATCCCGATGACGACGGCCAGCTTCGCCAGCTCCGAGGGCTGGAAGGACATCCCGCCGATGATCAGCCACGACCGGGACCCGTTGATGGTCGATCCCATCACCAGCACCAGCACGAGTCCGGCGATGGCGACGAGGTAGCCGATCGGAGCCAGGATCCGGACCCAGCGGTGGTCGGTCATCACCACCATCGCCATCAGGCCCAGTCCGATGCCGAGGTTGATCACCTGCTTGACCAGGAAGGCCCGCGTGTCGCCGCCGGTCAGGTCGTTGCGTTCCAGGGTGGCCGACCAGATCAGCAGGCAGCCCACGAGTGAGAGCAGCACGACAGCCCCGAGCAGGACCTGGTCGATGTCGCCCCAGCGCAGGAACGACACGCGCCGCGACGCAGTCGTGCGGTGGGGGCGGCTGCCGGCCGAGACCCGCGTCGTCTGGATCCGGTTGCTCATGGGCGCTCCTTCCGGGCGGGCGGCAGGATCGAGCCGTCCTCTGCGAACGTCGGGAGTGCGGCCGGTGGCGTCACGCCGGGGATCGCGGCCTTGTCGGGGCGCACCTTCTCGCCGTCGACGCCGTACAGCGCCTCCCAGATCGCGCGCACACCGTCACCGGTCGAGCCGGACCCGGTGCCGCCCTGGGTCATCATCATCACCACGACGTAGTCCTTGGTGTAGGAGGCCACCCAGCCGGTCGACTGCTTGCCGTAGACCTCCGCGGAACCGGTCTTGGCGCGGATCTTCACCTTGTCGATCGGGAAGCCGCCGAGCTTCCAGGCCATGGTGCCGCCCGGCAGCGCCACTCCCTTGAGCGCATCGTCGAGGTACTTCAGGACCTTCGGCGGGATCTTGACCGTACGGTCCTTCTTCGGAGCGATCTCGCGGATGACCTCGCCTTCGGGCGACACGATCGCCTTCGCGACGCGGGGCTGCCACAGCGTGCCGCCGTTGGAGATGGCGGCGTAGCCGCGCGCGAGCTGGAGCGGCGTGACGATGGTGTCGCCCTGGCCGATCGCGAAGTTGGCGGCGTCGGGCAGGCGGTACTTCCACCCCTCGACGCAGAACTCGCGGGAGAACTTGTAGACGAAGTCCGAGGTCTTCTTCGTCTGCGGCTTGGCCGCGATCCCGCAGTAGTAGTCCTTCATCGACTTGTAGTAGGCGAGCTTCCACTTGCGGTCCGCGACGCGGCCCGACGCCTCGCCCGGCAGGTCGACCCCCGTCTGGTCGCCGAAACCGAACGCCTCGGCCTCCTCGACGAGCGGGTCCCTGGCGTTGACGTCGTCGGGGTCGGAGCCGAACTGCTGCCAGAACTTCATGCCGACCTGGAAGAAGAAGGTGTTGCAGGAGACCGCGATGGCCTGGGCGAACCCGATCGAACCGTAGGCGTGCGACTCGTGGTTGTGGAAGGCGCGGTTGCCGATCTGCACGGCCGAGGAACAAGGCAGGACCGTGTCGCGGGAGAAGCCGTTGGTCAGTGCACCGACCGTCATGAAGGGCTTCCACGTCGAACCGGGAGCGAACTGTCCCTGGAAGGCGCGCGACAGCAACGGGGTGCCGGCCGCCTCGGAGTAGAGCCGCTCGAGCTGCTTGTCGGTGATGCCGCCGACCCAGACCCCGGGGTCGTACGTCGGCTGGCTGGCCATCGCGATGATCCGGCCCGTCTTCGCCTCCATCACGATCGCCGCACCCGAGTCGGCCTCGAACTTGCGCTTGGTGACCGGGTCCAGCGTGTTGCGCTGGGTCTTGATCATCTTCGCGAGCTGCGTCTCGACGATCCCCTGCACGCGCGCATCGATCGTGGACACCAGCGTGTCACCGGGCCGCGCCTCGAGGTCCGAGACGTCCTCGCGGACCCGGCCCCGCGAGTCGACCGCGACCTGTTGGTAGCCGGGCTGCCCGCGCAGCCACTCGTCGTACTCCTTCTCGACACCGGCGCGGCCGACCACCGAGGCACCGTTGACCGAGCTGTCACCGGCGTCCTCGGCCTCGTCCAGCTCGTCCTTGGTGATCGGGCTGACGTAGCCGAGGAGGTGCGCCGCGTTCACGCCGTACGGCGAGGGGTACTGCCGCACGCTCTGCCGGTCGACGACCACGCCCGGGAAGTCCTCGGGCTGCTCGAGGATCCGCAGGGCCGCGGACTCCTTGACGTCCAGCGCGACCGGCAGCGCCTGGAAGGGCGAGCCGTTCCAGCACTCCCCCGCGATCGCACCACTGTCGCCGCAGAGCAGCAGCTTGGCCTGGATCGCGCTGACGCGCATCCTGATCGCCTTGCCGGTGCGGCGCAGCAGCTCGGTGCGGTCGGCCTCGGACATCTTGCCGAGGAGGGTCCGGTCCAGGGAGACCACCCAGGTCAGGCGGTTGGTGACCAGCGGGCGACCCATCGCATCGACGACGAGGCCCCGTTGGGGCTGGACGACGATCTCGCGGACCGACTGCGAGGCAGCCTGGCCCTGGTACTGCTCCCCCGAGATGACCTGGAGGTAGTAGAGGCGCGCGCCGAGGGTGGCCAGCAGCGAGAAGACGAGGGTCTGGATGACGATCAGCCGGAGTCGACTCCGATGCGAGGCGCCGCCCGGCGTGGCAGCCATCAGGCCCGTGCCCACTGGGTCTGCGCGGCTCGATCAGCGCTGAGCCGGCGCAGCAGCCACCACGCGGCCGGAACGACCACGAGCGCGGCGACCACGTCGAGCAGCAGGGCGACCAGCGCGACGGGCAGCAGTTCGCCGACGCTGGCGTCCGCGTCGCTCAGGAACACCCCGGTGAGCGCGAAGACGGAGGTGCCGACGAACGATGCGCCAGCGGCCGCGGCCAGCACCAGGGCGAGCGGCGGCCGACGGAGGCCGTCAGGCTCGAAGCGCGCGACCTCGGCGGTGTTGTCGTGGGCGAGCCGACCGATGACGTAGCCGACGACGGTCAGCGCCAGCGCCCAGCGACCTGCGAGGTGATCGGCAGGAGGCGCGATGTCGAGCACGAGACCCGCGAAGAACCCGGTCAGCGTGGCGTAGCGGGTGTCCGTGGCCAGGGCGGTCGCGACGACGACGAGCAGCACCAGGTCCGGGACGACTCCCAGGCCGCCGACGCGCCATGCGAAGTGGGGCAGCACGGTCACCTGGAGCATCAGCGCGCCGAGCACGGCGATGATCACGGCGAGCAGGCGTCCGGCGGAGTTGGTCCTCACGGCGTCAGGCTCCCGTCTGCTTCGATCACGCGGCCGGGAGTGCCGGACGGCACCACGACAGCGACCAGGTCGAGCGCCGTGAAGTCGACGTTCGGCGCGATCACCGAGCGGTAGGAGGTCTCGCGGAGGGACTCGTAGACCTTGGTCACCTTGCCGATCGGCACGCCCGCGACGTACGGCGAGCCGCCCTCGCTCCCCCACGTGACGATCTGCTGGCCGACCTTCGGGACGACGTTGCGGTCGGCGAGCTCCATCTCGAGGCGGTCGTCCTCGCCGAGCGTGCCGTGGCCGTTGACGAAGCCGAGCTCCTTGTTGGCACCGATCCGGCCGCCGACGGCCGACGAGCTGTCGACGATCAGCAACACGGTCGCGGTGTGGCTGGTCACCGAGGTGATCCGGCCGACCAGGCCCTCGGCCGCGACCACGGTCAGGTCGGGCCGCAGCCCGGCGTCCGAGCCCGCGTCGAGCGTGACGGTGCTGGAGAACGACTGGGCGGCACCGATGGCGATCACGCGTGCCGGCACGAGGGCGTAGCCGAGGTCACCGGCCATCGCCCGGAGTCCTTCGAGGTCCTGCAGCCGCTGGTCGTCGTACCCGGCCTTGCCGAGCTGGATGCGCAGCGCCGCGTTGTCGGCCTCGAGGTCGGAGACCTTCTCGCGCAACGAGTCGTTGGTACGGAAGGCGCCGGGGACACCGGCGACGGGGCGGACCACCGTCGCGACACCGGCCTGGACGGGCCCGATCACCTCGCCGACGACCCGGCGCACCGGCGCGATCGGCGAGTCGTCGCCGCCTGCCTTGTCCACGACCATCAGGGCGGCGCACGCGAGCACCAGCGCCACGACCAGTGACCGCGACGGTCGACCGCGGTCCTCCGCCTCGCGCGCAGGAGTACGACGCCCGCTGCTGCCCTGCGAAGGGGTGGTCGTCCGCACGGGGCGGGTGTCCAAGGTCATCAGAAACGCCGGGGGTTGGTGACGAGCACCTGCTGGAGGGCTTCGAACTCCTCGACGCAGCGGCCCGCACCCATCGCGACCGACACGAGCGGGTCGTCGGCGACGTGCACCGGCATGCCGGTCTCGTGGCGGATCCGCTCGTCGAGGCCCCGGAGCAGCGCTCCGCCGCCGGTGAGCACGATGCCGCGGTCCATGATGTCGCCGGCGAGCTCGGGTGGGGTCTGGTCCAGGGTGACTCGCACCGCGTCCACGATCGAGTGCAACGGCTCCTCGAGCGCCTGACGGATCTCGGCGCTGGAGACGACGACGGTCCGCGGCAGGCCGGTGACCATGTCGCGGCCCCGCACCTCGCCCTCGGGCTCGCCGGGTCGCGGGAAGGCAGAGCCGAGGGTGATCTTGACGTCCTCGGCGGTGCGTTCGCCGAGCATCACGCCGTGCTCCTTCTTCATCCACGCGATGATCGCGGCGTCGAGGTCGTCGCCCGCGGTGCGGATGGACAGGGAGGTGACGATGCCGCCGAGGGAGATGACGGCGACCTCGGTGGTGCCGCCACCGACGTCGACGATCATGTTGCCGGTGGCCTCGTGCACGGGGAGCCCGGCGCCGATGGCGGCCGCCATCGGCTCCTCGACGACGTAGACGCGGCGGGCGCCAGCCTGGTAGCCGGCCTCCTTGACCGCGCGCTGCTCGACCGGCGTGATCGAGCTCGGCACACAGATGACCATCCGTGGCTTGGCGAAGTAACGGCGACGGTGCACGCGCGCGATGAAGTGGCGCAGCATCTGCTCGGTCGCCTCGAAGTCGGCGATCACGCCGTCCCGCAACGGTCGCAGCGCAGTGATGTTGTCGGGCGTGCGCCCGAGCATCTGCTTGGCCTGGTGCCCCACGGCGATCACTTCACCCGTGGTGTCGTTGAGCGCGACCACGCTGGGCTCGTCGAGCAGGATGCCCCGGCGGCGGACGTAGACGAGCGTGTTCGCGGTACCGAGATCCACGGCCATGTCCCGACCGATGATGGAGTTCGCCCTCACGATTCCTCGCAACGTCGCCGAACCAGCCGGAGACGACGGGTCCGCTCGTGCGCAATCAGGGGAAGCCGGCCGAAACCGGGGGCGGCCACCGGGCGCACGGTCCGACAGCCTCCGCTTGTGAGAGTAGGTAAGCGGAGGCCGATCAGAGCGGAGGCACGCCGGTACGGCGCGCCTCACGAGTCACATCCGTCACACGGGACGGGCAGTTCCTGCGCTGGTCGGGGGTTGCAACCCCCGACCCGGTCAGGAATCCCCGGGCGCCCGGGGATTCCTGCAGCCCATCAGAGCGCGGGGAACCAGAGTGCGATCTCGCGCGCGGCGGACTCGGGCGAGTCCGAGCCGTGCACGAGGTTCTCGCGGTTGGAGAGCGACAGGTCGCCGCGGATCGTGCCCGGAGCGGCCTTGCGGCCGTCGGTGGCGCCGTTGATCGCGCGCACGACCTCGATCGCCTCGTCGCCCTCGAGGACCAGCGCGACGAGGGGCCCGCTGGTCACGAAGTCACGCAGCGGCGGATAGAAGTCCCGCTCGACGTGCTCGGCGTAGTGGGCGTCGGCCTGGGCCGCGTCGATGTGGCGCTGCTCGAGGGCGACGATGGTCAGGCCCTTGGCCTCGAACCGGGCGAGCACGTTGCCGACCAGGCCGCGGCGGACCGCGTCGGGCTTGAGCAGGACGAGAGTGCGTTGAGTCACGTCAGTGACCCTAACCGCAGGCAATCTCCCCAGCCAGCGCGGGGGCCAGGTCGCCCCGGGGCACCACGACGACCTCGTCGAGACCCAGCCAGCCGGCCAGCTGGACCAGCTCCGCGGCCAGCTCGACGGCGGTGTCGGCGGGCGCACCCGGCTCGGCCCAGGCCGACTGGACGAGCAGGCGCGAGCGCGCCCGGTCAGCCTTGAGGTCGACCCGGCCGACGATCCGGTCACCGAGCAGGAACGGCAGGACGTAGTAGCCGTGCACCCGCAGCTCGGCCGGGACGTAGATCTCGATCCGGTAGAAGAAGTCGAACAGTGCCTCGGCACGGGCGCGCTCCCACACCACCGGATCGAACGGGCTGAGCAGCGCTCGCGCCCGGACCCGGCGCGGGAGCCGGGCGTCGCGGTGGAGGTACGCCGGGCGACGCCAACCCTCGACCTGCACGGGTTCGAGCTCACCGGCGTCGACCAGGGTGTCGATGGCCACCCGTGCCTCGCCGATCCGGATCCGGTAGTAGTCGGCGAGGCAGTTCGCCGATCCGACTCCGTGCGAGCGGGCCGCGCGACGGACCAGCTCGACGTGCGCCTCGGCCTCGGTCAGCGCGGGCGCCTCGAGGACAGCGCTGGGCAGGACCCGTTGCGGGAGGTCGTAGCGGATCTCGAACTGGCTGTTGCGGCCGGCGATGGCGAGGTCCCCGACGGTGAACAGGTAGTCGAGCATCCGGCGGGTGCGCGACCAGTTCCAGCCCCAGTGCTCCTTGCTGCGAGGGAGCCCGTCGTCGAGCTCGCGCGCCGTGCTCGGGCCCCGGTCGGCGATCTCGGCGACCAGGGCCGCCTCCAGCGCATCGTCCTCGGCCACGAACGACCACTTGCCGCGCTTGGTGCGGTGGGCGTCCATCCGGTGCCGCATGGCCGGCCAGAGCTCGACCGGCATGAACGCCTGGACGTGCGCCCAGTACTCGACGACCCGGCGCTGCTTGCCCGCTGCGGCGCGCGCGAGCAGGTCGACGTCGTAGGGCCCCATCCGTGAGTAGAGCGGCATGAAGTGGGCGCGCTGCAGGACGTTGACGCTGTCGACCTGGAGGACACCGGTGCGGGCCAGCGTGCGGTCGAACGTCCGCAGCGTGGGCGTGGTGTGGAGGGGGTCGAGGAAGCCCTGGGCACCCAGCGCGATCCGGCGGGCCTGGGCCCGCGACAGCGCCTGCGTCGAAGTCACCCGGTCACCCTACGGAGCAGCGCCGACGTACCCGGTTCTGCTCACAGCGGATCCACTCGTCCCAGCGCCCGGCATCGAACTACCGTGGCCGCCATGGGCCAGGTCATCGCGTTCCAGCAGGCAGCTCCCGCGTCTCCGAAGTCCGAGCCACCGCTGCCAGAGCCGCTGTGGCGTGAGCAGGTCGGCAAGCAGCTGCGCGAGCAGCGGGTGGCCGCGGGCTGGCGGCTGAGGGACGTGGCCGAACGCGCGGGAGTCTCGACGCAGTACCTCTCCGAGCTCGAGCGCGGTCTCAAGGACCCCAGCTCGGAACTTCTCGCCGCCATCGCCGGTGCGCTGGGCAGCAGTGTGCGCGAGGTCGCCTCGCGAGCCATCAGGAGTACGCCGACGGGGCCGGTCTGCCTCGCTGCGTGATCACTGCGTCCACCAGTCCGTAGTCGACGGCCGCCTCGGCGGTCAGCACCAGGTCGCGCTCGGTGTCCTCGCGCACCTGGAGCGGGGTGCGGCCGGTGTGCCTGGCCAGCAGCTCCTCCAGCAGCGACCGCACGCGCTCGATCTCCTCGGTCTCCAGGATGAGGTCGGGGATGGTGCCCCGGGACTCGGCAGCCGGCTGGTGCAGCACGACCCGGCCATGGCGCAGGATCTGCCGGTGGCCGGGCTCGCCGCCGGCCAGCAGCACGGCGGCGGTCGCCACGGCCTGGCCGACACAGGTGGTCTCGACCGCCGGGCGGACGAACTGCATCGCGTCGTAGACCGCGAGCATCGCCGGGATCGAACCGCCCGGTGAGTTGATGTACAGGTTGATCGGGGCATCGGGGTTCTCCGACTCCAGGTGCACCAGCTGCGCGATGAGGGCGTTCGCGACGCCGTCGTCGATCGCCGTACCGAGGTAGACGACGCGATCAGCCAGCAACCGCGAGTAGATGTCCGTCGTGCGCTCGCCGCGCGGGGTCTGGGTCGTGACGTAGGGGATCGGGTACGTCGTCATGCCGACACCGCCTGGCGGAGTCCCAGCCCCGCGGAACGGTGGGGCACGGGCCTGATCTGCGCCAGGGACTCGACGACGTGGTCGGCGAAGCCGTAGGCGATGGCCTGTTCCGCGTTGAACCAGCGATCCCGGCGCGAGTCCTTCTCGACCGTCTCCACCGGCTGCCCGGTGTCCGCCGAGATCAGGCCGAGCACGGTGTCGCGGTTGTCACGCAGGGTCTCCGCCTGGATCGCGATGTCGCCTGCCGTGCCCCCGAAGCCGGCCGACCCCTGGTGCAGCAGCACCTTGGAGTGCGGCAACAGGTAGCGGTGCCCCGGCGTGCCGGCACTGAGGAGGAACTGGCCCGCGCTGTAGGCCATGCCGAGGTTCACCGTGGCGACCGTGTTGGGGATCAGGCGCATGGCATCGCGGATGGCCAGCATGCCCGGCACCGAACCGCCGACCGAATTGATCCAGAGGGCGATGGGCGCCTTCTCGTCATCCGCGGCCAGCATGAGCAGCGCGGTCGTGAGCCGGTTGCTGAGGGTCTGGTCGAGCTCGGTGCCGAGCAGGATCGTGCGCTGGTCCAGGAGGCGCCGGGCCAGGTCGTCGTCGAGGAAGCTCGGGGTGGGTGCGTTCATGCCACCGAGCGTCGCAGGGCAGCAGGTGCCGCCCAAGGGCTTGCTGCTGGGGGCGGATCTGCGCTCAGCAGATCAGTCCAGCTGCACCAGTTTTGCGCGGACGGCGTACATGACCGCCTCCATGCGCGAGTGCAGCTGGAGCTTCTCCAGGATGTTGCGCACGTGGTTCTTCACGGTGTTCTCGCTGATCGCGAGCTGGGAGGCGACGTCACGGTTGCTCAACCCGCGCGCGACCAGGCGCAGCACCTCGAGCTCGCGCTCGGTCAGCTTCAGCGCGGTGCCTGCGGTGCGCTCGGGCGCCGACATGGTCTTGAACTCGTCGATCAGCTTGGCGGCCATCGAGGGACTGATCAGGGACTGGCCGTCGGCGACCACCCGGATGCCCTGCGCGACCTCCTCGATCGAGGAGTCCTTGAGGAGGTAGCCGGAAGCGCCGCTCTTGACGGCTTCGTACAGGTCGGCCTCGTCGTCGGAGACGGTCAACATGATGATCTTCGTCATCGGGACCGCTTCCTTGATCGCGACGCACGCCTCGATGCCGGACTGCTTGGGCATCCGGACGTCGAGCAGCACGACGTCGGGGACGGTGCTGATCGCCAGGGCGACGCCCTCGGCGCCGTCGCCGGCCTCACCGACGACCTCGATACCGGCCTCGATACCGAGCAACATCGTCAGACCGCGACGGAACAACTCCTGGTCGTCGACCACGGCCACGCGAACCGGTCCGCTCACCCGTTGCCTCCTGTCACGCTCGGCACTGCCCCACTCGTCACTCAGGCATCATGGCATGACTTCGCGAGGCAGCGCCGGTCTAGCCCGGGGCGATGGTCGACGGGCCGACGCACCGGCGGTGTGGCTGGCAGCGACGCCGGCACTGCCAGGTCGCTGCCAGCCACATCCCGGGGGGCCTCGTCGGTCAGCCTTCCTGGGCGCCGATGTCGAGGGAGATCACGCCGTAGTCGTACCCGCGACGGCGGTACACGACCGCCGGGCGCTCGCTCTCCTTGTCGACGAAGAGGTAGAAGTCGTGGCCGACCAGCTCCATCTCGTAGAGCGCCTGGTCGAGGGTCATCGGGCTGGCGGGGTGCGTCTTCTCGCGAACCACGAGCGGGCCGTCACCGGTGACGGTGATCGGTCCGACCTGGCGTTCGATCGAGACCTCGTCCTCGACCGCGTCGTCGGTGGCGACCGCCAGGTCCGACAGGGCCCGGCCGACCGAGACCCGTTCGGGTCGTCCCTTGTGCACCCGCCGCCGATCGGCGGCCTTCCGCATCTGGGCCGCCATCTTGTCCATGGCGAGGTCCAGCGCGCCCATCTTCTCGTCGGCAGCGGCCTCGGCCCGTATCACCGGTCCCTTGGAGTAGGCGGTGAGCTCCACATGGACGGCATGGTCGTGCTGGCGCGGATTGGGTTCGGAGTCGACCTCTACGTGCACCCGCATGATGCGGTGGTCGTGCTTCTCCAGCTTCGCGAGCTTCTCGGTCGCATGCGCCCGGAACCGGTCCGAGATCTCGCAGTGCCTACCGGTGACCACAACGTCCATCAGTACCTCCAAGGGGATTCGGTGATGGGTGATCCCGCCACGTGGGCGGGACGTGTGAGGCATGGAATCCGCCCGGCCGACCTGGTCTTCGACCCCACAATCGCCTGCTGAGGTGGTCGCAGCTTGGTGCCACTACTGACCTTCTCCCGGATTCGGACGTATCTGACGTCCGGTCCGAGGCAGGACTTACGACTAAGCCGCACCGTGATCGTCGACCCGAGGGCCGACTTACGTGGACCGTTTCGCCTGCGACTGGCATCGGCTTGCCGCACCCGGCAGGGCGCCTGCCCAGCCTGTGCGACGCAACCACGGACCCGGGCGGACTCCATGTTGAGACGTTAGTCCGTTGTCGAAGCGGACGAAAGGCTTCACCGCAAGTTGGGCACTTGGTCACGCAGCTGGGTGGCCGCGACCACTGCCGCAGCGAGCACGGGAACTCCCACCGCCTCGAGCGCGCGCTGGGCTTCCCGGAGCGTGGCCCCGGTGGTGAGGACGTCGTCGCAGAGCACGACATGGGTGTGGGGGAACCGCTCCCCCAGCCGTCGTACGACCGCGGTGGGCGCCGCCATCGAGCCCGAAAGATTCGCCGCACGCCCGCGCGTGTCGAGTCCCGCCTGGTCGACCACGCCCGGCCTCAGACGGAGCACCCTGAGCGCAGTGACGTCCCTGTCCTCGGCGACGAGCCGACAGGCGGCGGCCCTGGTCATCGTGAACGTCGGGTCGTGGCCGCGCTGGCGGACCGCGGCCGGGCGCGACGGGACGGGCACCAGCACGACCGGTGCGTCGACCCGACAACGCGCGTCGTCCAGCGCCGCACGGACCGAGCCGCCCAGCAGGTCACCGAGTGGGCGAGCCAGGGCGAGCACCCGGCGCTCCTTGTGGGCCAGCACCATCGACCTCAGCGCGCCGTCGTAGGTACCCATGGCGTACGGCGCCACCAGGCCGAGCGGCGTCGGGGTCGGCCACCGCACCGCAGCCTCGACAGGCAGTCCGGCGCGGCAGTCGGGGCAGAGCACGCGGCCGCCACGCTCGCACACCACGCAGGCCGACCCGAGGACCAGGTCGAGGAAGCCGTCGGTGAGCAGGGGCAGCAGGCGCACCGCCCCACCCCATCAACCCCGCCCGGGCAGGGCAACCCTCACCGTCGGCGCTGTGGAGAAGTCGTTGCTGTCGCGGGCTATCCGGCGTAGTCGAGCTGGGTGAGCGGAACGTCACCGGCTTCGTACTCGTCCTGCTGGACGATGTCGACGTAGCGGTCGGCGTAGACCGCGAGCATCGACGGGCCCGGACTGGGCGTGCCGGCCAGCCCGATCAGGTCGCCCGACACGATGGTCGACAGCTCGTCCACACCGACGGTCGCCCCGTCCGCCGCCACGACGTCGACCTCGGAGAGCGTGCCGGGCGCGGTCGGGGTCAGCAGCCCGACGCGGATCGGACTGGTCCACGCCATGTCTACGATCTGCCCGCCGCTGGCGCCGTGGACGAGGTATGCCGCACGCGTGCGGGCGATGCCGCCACGGCCGTTGATGACGACGCGGGCGCCCACCACCTCGTCGCCCCGG
Source organism: Nocardioides sp. Root682 (assembly GCF_001427795.1). Classification (GTDB taxonomy): domain Bacteria; phylum Actinomycetota; class Actinomycetes; order Propionibacteriales; family Nocardioidaceae; genus Nocardioides. The sequence goes on from NZ_LMHJ01000001.1 coordinate 1,124,626, forward strand.
TTGGTCCGCACCACGGCGACCAGCCGGGTTCCGTCGCGCGACACGATGAGCTGGTGGGCCTGTTCCCCCGTGACGCCGGGCACCCGCACCTGGCGCGCTCCCTGGTCCTCGACGAGCCACACGACCGAGCCGGTACGGCGACGTTCGAGGACCCAGAGCCGCCCGCTGGCGTCCCACGTCGGCCGGGCGTAGGTGCCGCCGCTGAGCACGGTCCGCGTCGGTACGGCGTCGGCCGTCTCCCGCACCGAACCGACCCGGACTCGCTGCCCGTTCCGGTCCACGACCGCGACCTGTTCGGCGTCCGGGCGGGCAGCGAACACCTCGATCCCGGCGCCTTCGTCCCCGAACGGCCCGGTGGCTGCAACCAGGTTGCCCGCGGTGCCCCACTCGAGCCGGCCCCGGGCGAGGCCGAACAGCAGGGTCGTGGCGTCGGCTCCGGCCGGATCGAAGCCCTTGCCGGCATTGACGGGGTACTGCGAGGCACCGCCCGGCAGCGGCAGGTCGAACCCTCCGACGGTGACCCGCAGCGCCGTGATGTCACCGTCCTGGCGGAGCGTCCAGGCCAGCTGGGCGAGCATCAGCTCGGCTTCCTCGGACGTGACCTTCGGGGCGTCACCGACGAGCGTGATCTCGGCGACGCCGTTCTTGTCGACGGGCACGGAGAGGCCCACGCTGAGCCCGGATGGCAGGAAGGAGCGGACCACCCCACGAGCCAGCGGCGGGGGCCCCGCCAGCAGGCCCGAGACGAGGCTGGTCGCGAGCTGGTCCCCCTCGGGCACGAACACCGGCTCCGGAACGAGGATCTGCGCGAGCGGGTCGAAGTAGTAGAGCGAGACCTGGCGGTAGCGCTGCTGGAACCACGTGGCCGGCACGACCAGCGCGTCCAGTGGATCGGCGATGCGGTACTCACCGTCCTCGACGGTGACCCGGAGCTCCATCGTGAGCTGGTCGGCCGGCATCGGGCCCCGCCAGCCTCCGACGGCGTCGAGGCTGTCGGCAGCGGTCAGCTCGACCGAGACGGTGCCGGCGAGCTGGCGGACCGGCAGGGTGTCGCTGTAGACGATCGTCTCCTGCTCGGGGTTCCACTGCGCTGCGGCCGCGGTGGTGAGGTACTTCTTGGCGACGCTGGTCTGGATCGGCCATGCGGTCATCGCGTCGAGGAACCCCGTGACGACCTCCGTGCGCGAAGCGCCCGAGGCCGGTGGCCGGGCGTCGATGTCGCTGGCCTGGCGGGCATCCTCCGCCTCGGTGACGTTCCGTTCGACGACAGGGCCCTCGGTGGGCAGCGTGACGCACCCACCGAGCAGGAGCGCGGCGAACAACGCGATCGTCACCTGGCGGGCGAGCGCTGCCGGGCCAGTCCTCGGGCGCGTGCTCGGGCGGGTCATCGCGGCCCCTCCGGGGTGGGGACGGCGACGGGGCCGGTCACGACACCCGCGTCGGTGGACGAAGCGTCCTCGGGGACCAGGGAGAGCGGACTGTTGCGCAGCGTCGCCCCGGCATGACGTGGGACGGTCAACCGGAACTGGGCACCCTGGCCGGTGCGACCCCAGGCCTGGAGCCAGCCACCGTGCAGGTGCGCGTCCTCCTGCGCGATCGCAAGACCGAGGCCGGTGCCACCGCTGGTGCGGGCGCGCGCGGGATCCGAGCGCCAGAACCTGTTGAAGACCATCGCCGCCTCACCCGGTGCCAGGCCGACGCCGTGGTCGCGGACCGTGATCCCCGCCGCCTCCGCGTCCGAGGCCAACCGGACGATGACCGACTCGGTCGGGTCGTCGGCCTGTGCGTGGTCGATGGCATTGGTGACCAGGTTGCGGACGATCCGCTCGATCCGTCGTACGTCGACCTCGGCCCGGACCTCGTCGTCGGGCTGCTCGATGACGACCCGCACACCACGCTGGTCGGCCAGCGGCTGCGCGGCAGCCACCACGCGCTCGACGACGTCGACGAGGTTGACGTCCTCGGTGGCGAGCCTTGCGGCGCCGGCGTCAAAACGGCTGATCTCGAGCAGGTCGACCAGGAGGTTCTCGAACCGGTCCAGCTCGGCCTGGAGCAGCTCGGCCGAGCGGGCCGTCGTCGGGTCGAACCCGTCGCGGGCGTCGTGGAGGACGTCGGACGCCATCCGCACCGTGGTGAGTGGCGTGCGCAGCTCGTGCGACACGTCGGAGACGAAGCGGCGCTGCACCCAGCTCAGCTCCTCCAGCTGGCGGATCTGGCGCTGCAGGTTCGTGGCCATCTGGTTGAAGGAGTACGCCAGTCGTGCGATGTCGTCCTCGCCGCGTACCTGGAGTCGTTCCTGGAGCCGTCCGGAGGCGAGTCGTTCCGCCACCCTGCGGGCCATCCGGATCGGCGTCACGACCTGTCGGGTCACCAGCCAGGTCAGGCCGGCCACCAGGACCAGCAGCAGGCCCGCGGCCGTGAGCAACGCCCGGGTGACCAGGCCCAGGGTCTCCTCCTCCTCGGTGAGCGGGAAGAGGAAGTAGAGGGTGTAGGTCTTGCCGTCCGAAGGGAGCGGAACCTGCGCACCGACGATGATGCCGGCGCGGGACCGCGTGCCCTCGGGTCCGGTCTGCACGATCTTCGTGTAGGTCCACGCCGTCGACCGGTTGGCCCCGTCGAAGTGGGCCTCGAGGCTCTCGGGCACGCTGACCAGGTCCAGGCCGCTGGTGTACTCACCGCCCCCCTCGCGCAGGGGCAGGTCCTCCCCCTCCGGACCGGCCAGCACGACGCTGTAGCCGCGGCTCAGCCCACGATCGATGATCGGGTCCACCAGGTCGCGTTGCTGACGACTGGCGTTCACTTCGGTGCCCGACGCTGCGGCAAGGCGACCGTTGGCGTCGTTCACCTCCGCATCGACCTCACCGAGGACGACGTCGACCCGGTGCTCGAGCAGGCCCTGCTGGGTCTGCTGCAACAGGATCCAGCCGACGCCGCTGACGGTGGCTGCGGACAGGACGACCGTGCTGACCACGACGCGTGCCTGGATCGACCGACGCCAGAAGGTGAGCGCTCGTCGTACCTCCGGCGCGACCCTGGCCCAGAGGCTGAGCAGCCACCGGGACAGGTCGGAGCCGTCCATGACTGTCGGCCTAGACAGCGCCGGCCTTGTAGCCGACGCCCCGCACGGTCAGGACGATCTCGGGGTGCTCGGGGTCGTGCTCCACCTTCGAACGGAGCCGCTGCACGTGGACGTTGACCAGCCGCGTGTCGGCTGCGTGGTGGTAGCCCCAGACCTCTTCGAGCAGCAGCTGCCGGGTGAAGACCTGGCCGGGCTTGCGGGCCAGGCACAGCAGCAGGTCGAACTCCAGCGGGGTCAGGAAGATCTCCACGCCGTCGCGGGTGACCGAGTGCCCGGCGACGTCGATCTCGAGGTTCTTGACCGTGAGCGTCTCCTGCGGGACGGCGTCGGTACGGCGTACCCGTGCCCGGATCCGCGCAACGAGCTCCTTCGGCTTGAACGGCTTGACGACGTAGTCGTCGGCGCCGGACTCCAGCCCGACCACCACGTCCACGGTGTCGCCCTTGGCCGTGAGCATCACGATGGGTACGCCGGACTCGGCCCGGATCTCCTTGCAGACGTCGATGCCGTCCTTCCCGGGCAGCATCAGGTCCAGCAGGACCAGGTCGGGCCGGTAGTCACGGAAGTCGGCGAGGGCGAGGTCGCCCCGCGGGCACACGCGGCTCTCGAAGCCCTCCTGGGACAGCACGATGCCGAGCATCTCTGCCAGCGGTGCATCGTCGTCGACCACGAGCACCCGCCCCCGGGTGGGGTACGACGGGCCGGCGGGAGGTGTCATGGGTCGATCCTAGGTGGGAGCAAGGCAGAAGCCCCGCACCCGTCGCGGGTGCGGGGCTTCTGGCTACCTGTCAGTAGCGGTAGGCGTCGGACTTGAACGGGCCCTCGACCGGAACGCCGAGGTAGTCGGCCTGCTCCTGGGTCAGGGTCGTCAGCTCCACACCGAGGGCGTCGAGGTGCAGGCGGGCGACCTCTTCGTCGAGGTGCTTCGGCAGGACGTAGACGCCGATCGGGTACTCCTCGGTCTTCGTGAAGAGCTCGATCTGCGCCAGCACCTGGTTGGTGAAGGAGTTCGACATGACGAACGACGGGTGGCCGGTCGCGTTGCCGAGGTTGAGCAGACGGCCCTCGGACAGCACGATGACCTTCTTGCCGTCGGGGAAGATCCACTGGTGGACCTGCGGCTTGATCTCGTCCTTGACGATGCCTTCGATCTTGGCGAGACCGGCCATGTTGATCTCGTTGTCGAAGTGGCCGATGTTGCCGACGATCGCCTGGTGCTTCATCTTCTCGAAGTGCTCGACCCGGATGATGTCGAAGTTGCCCGTCGTGGTGATGAAGATGTCGGCGTACTCGACGACGGACTCGAGGCGCTTGACCTCGTAGCCGTCCATCGCTGCCTGCAGCGCGCAGATCGGGTCGATCTCGGTGATGATGACGCGAGCACCCTGGCCGCGGAGCGACTCGGCGGAGCCCTTGCCCACGTCGCCGTAGCCACAGACGACGGCGACCTTGCCGCCGATCATGACGTCGGTGCCGCGGTTGATGCCGTCGATGAGCGAGTGGCGGCAGCCGTACTTGTTGTCGAACTTCGACTTGGTGACCGAGTCGTTGACGTTGATCGCCGGGAAGAGGAGCGAGCCCTCCTTGAAGCGGTCGTACAGGCGCAGCACACCGGTGGTGGTCTCCTCGGAGACACCCTTGATGGCGTTCGCGATGTTGGTCCAGCGCGTCGGGTTGTTCTCGAGCGAACGAGCGAGGACCCGGAGGACCTCCTTGTACTCCTCGTTGTCGGTCGAGTCCTGGCCGGGAACCGCGCCGGCCTTCTCGAACTCGACACCCTTGTGGACGAGCAGCGTGATGTCGCCGCCGTCGTCGAGGAGCATGTTCGGGCCGATCAGGTTGCCGGCCTCGTCCCTGAAGTCGAAGACCTTCTCGGCTTCGTCCCAGTACTCCGCGAGCGACTCACCCTTCCAGGCGAAGACCGGGGTCCCCTTGGGGTCCTCGGGGGTGCCGCCGGTCTCGGGGCGGCCGACGACGACGGCCGCGGCCGCGTGGTCCTGGGTGGAGAAGATGTTGCAGGTGGCCCAACGGACCTCGGCGCCGAGCGAGACCAGGGTCTCGATGAGCACGCCGGTCTGGATGGTCATGTGCAGGGAGCCGGCGATCCGGGCACCCTTCAGCGGCTGGGCGTCGCCGTACGACGTACGCAGCGAAACGAGGCCGGGCATCTCGTGCTCGGCGAGGGTGAGCTCCTTGCGGCCGAACTCGGCCAGGCTCAGGTCAGCAACCTTGTAGTCCATGAAAAGGGGTCCTCGAGGATCGAGTGTTTCGTGGTCCATGCGGCGCATCTGCGCTCTGCCGGGGTCTCCCGCGCATGACACAGGACACCTTACAAGCGGGATTCGACGCGCGGGGAATCATCGGGAAGGCGGTGTCGTGCCGGGGGTCCGGAGGGGCGGTAACCTCTGCCCGTACGTTCTCAGGGCGGGGGTGGAGCTCCTGCGCGTCGTCACGCCCTGGGTGACACGCGAACAGGAGAACCCATGTCACCCACCGCTCCCCGCATCGCCATCGTCGCTGCTCGCTGGCACGCCGACATCGTCGATGTCGCCGTGACCGCCTCGACCGACGAGCTCCGCAGCCGCGGCTACGACGTCGATGTCGTCCACGTCCCCGGCGCCTTCGAGATCCCCCTGCAGGTCCGTCGCCTCGCGCAGTCCGGGCGGTACGCCGGAGTCGCAGCGGCCGCGCTCGTCGTCGACGGTGGCATCTATCGCCACGACTTCGTCGCGTCCGCCGTCGTCGACGGGCTGATGCGCGTGCAGCTCGAGACCGACGTCCCGGTGTTCTCGGCCGTGCTCACACCGCACCACTTCCACGAGCACGACGACCACACCAGCTACTTCCGCGCCCACTTCGAGACCAAGGGCCGCGAGCTGGCCAGCGCGGTCGACGCCACCCTGAGCCTGCCCGTCGGCTGAGGGCCCGGGTCTCGCCAGGCTCGGCCACCGGGGGCGGCGGCGTCCCCACCACCTAGAATCTCCTCACGTGACTGCCGCATGGGGCTTCGGCCTGACGACGTACGCCGCCGACCAGACCGTTCTCGACGTCTGGTTCCCGACCCCGGCTCTCGGCGAGAAGCCTGCTGACGCGGCGGCTCCGGCCGACCTGGTCGCGCTCGAGGGCGCCGACGAGGCACGGGGGGTGACCCGCAAGGTCGACCTCGTCGAGATCGCCGACCTGACCGACGCGCCCGCCGGCACCACCGACGTGTGGCTGCGCCTGCACCTGCTCTCGCACCGCCTGGTCGCGCCCCACGGGCAGAACCTCGATGGCATCTTCGGCCTGCTGACCAACGTCGTGTGGACCTCCGCCGGTCCGTGCGCCATCGAGGGCTTCGAGCTCACCCGCGCCCGCCTGCAGGCCGCGGGCAAGCACGTCACGGTCCACGGGATCGACAAGTTCCCGCGCCTGGTCGACTACGTCATCCCCGGCGGAGTGCGCATCGCCGACGCCGACCGGGTCCGCCTCGGCGCGCACCTGGCCGAGGGCACCACCGTCATGCACGAGGGCTTCGTCAACTTCAACGCCGGCACGCTCGGCACCTCGATGGTCGAGGGCCGGATCTCGGCCGGCGTCGTCGTCGGGGACGGCTCCGACGTGGGCGGCGGCGCCTCGATCATGGGCACCCTGTCGGGCGGTGGCAAGGAGGTCGTCTCGATCGGCCAGCGCTGCCTGCTGGGCGCCAACGCCGGCATCGGCATCTCGCTCGGCGACGACTGCGTCGTCGAGGCGGGTTGCTACGTCACTGCTGGCACCAAGGTCACCGTGCTCGAGCCCGGCAAGGAACCGCGCGTCATCAAGGCGCGCGAGCTCTCCGGCGCCAGCAACGTGCTGTTCCGCCGCAACTCGGTCTCCGGCGCCATCGAGGCAGCGCCGTGGCAGGGCGACGGCATCGCCCTCAACGCCGCTCTGCACGCCAACTGACGGCCCCCGTCCGTCACCAGCACTCACGCAGACTGGGAGCCGTGAAGCGCAGGGCAACGTCGGTCGTCGTCGGTATCGCCGTGCTGGCGACCGTCGTCGGTGTCGGCATTGCCGTGCTCAAGGTGACCGACGACCTGGTCGGCGGCCCGGACGGCGACTGCAAGGTCACCGTCGATCAGCACAGCGTCAAGATCGATGCCGAACAGGCCGAGTACGCGTCCCTGATCGCCTCGATCGCCGTACGACGTGGCCTGCCTGCGCGAGCCGCCTCGATCGCCCTGGCCACCGCCTACCAGGAGTCGAAGCTCGACAACATCGACTACGGCGACCGCGACTCCATCGGCCTCTTCCAGCAGCGCCCGTCGCAGGGCTGGGGCACCCGCGAACAGATCCTCGACCCGGTCTACGCCACGAATGCGTTCTACGACGCGCTGGTCAAGATCGACGGCTACGAGGACATGGAGATCACCGTCGCCGCGCAGAAGGTCCAGCGGTCGGCCTTTCCCGACGCGTACGCCGACCACGAGGCCGACGGCCGGGCCCTGGCCTCAGCCCTGGCCGGCTACTCCCCCGCCACGTTCACCTGTGACCTCGACGGCGGTGCTCCGTCCGTCAGCGACGAGCTGATGCCGAACGGCCTCACGGCGCGTGCCGATGCCACCCGCAAGGACCTGCTGAAGCGCTTCGGCAACCTCAAGCTCGGCGGCTACGCGCCCGGTGGCGTCGACAGCGGCCACATGGACGGCTCCGCGCACTACGAAGGCCGCGCCATCGACGTGTTCGTGCGGCCGATCAATGCAGCCAACAACATCCGTGGCTGGGCGATGGCGCACTACCTGGTGGCCAACGCCGCGCGTCTCGACGTCCGCACCGTCATCTTCGACGACCGGATCTGGACCGCTGGCCGCGAGGGCTGGCGCGACTACGACCCGCCCGACTCATCGGGTGACATCAAGATCCTCGAGCACCGCGACCACGTGCACGTCGACGTGTTCAGCTGATCCGTCATCCCGTCTGGGGATAGGTGTCGATGGTGTTGCCGATCCATGCGCCGTTGACCAGGTTGAAGCCGAGAAGCTCCTGCTCGTCCATCTCCGCGTGGATCACCCAGCCGCAGGCGTAGGTGCCGAGACCCGGCACCCACAACGCCTTCGTACGCCAGCACGAGTTCGTCCTCGGCTGTGCCTGACCGTGCATCTTCATGATCGCGATGTCGCGCTGGAGAGCCTGGACCAGGGGCGGCGACAGATAGGGAGCCACTTCGTTCCACTTGTCTGCCCAGCCGAGCGCGAAGATCTTGTTGGTGCGGGCTTCGAGGTTCTTCCTGGTCTGGTAGTTCGTCCTCGACGTCGCGACGCTCTTGTTGACGGCGAGCCAGCGGCCGTCCACCTTGCGGAAGTAGAGCCACCACGACTCGTCGACCTCCCACTGGTTCACGTCAATGGCTGCGCGGCACGCGTACACGGTGTCACCAGGACGACTCGCGACGCTCTTGCGGCACGACGGCGTGGCCCGCTCCCAGCGCCGGTTGCCGCCGACGTCGATGAGGAAGCTGACCATCGTCGGCGTCGCGAGCGCAGGCAGCTGCACCCTGTCTCGCCGGTTGGCGAGGCCGACGACCCGTCGCGCCCGAGCAGCGATGTCGGCGGCCGTGATCGCGCTGACGGCCTGCGTCTGCACCGCAGGAGCGACCTCGGCCGATGCGCGTGGCACGGCGAGGACAGACGGAACCAGGACGAGGGCGAACAACCCGAGAAGTCGCTTCATCCCGCGATGCTAGCCCCGCCCCGCGAGCGACCGGGCGAGATCAGCGCACCACCCGCACTGTCGTCACAGTGGTGCGCGAGCCGACCCGCGTACCGATGTTCCACAGGGCGTGACTGCTCATCGCCCTGGTGAACGTCACGCCGAGGGCCCACTTGTCCTTGCCGATGCGCTGGAACGCGACATTGCCGCCCTGGGGCTGGTGCGGTGCCGGGGTCGCGTAGACGTAGGTCGGGCGCTTCGTCGAGGAGACGAGCAGCGTGTACGTGCGGCCGCGGTGGACGACGTACTGCCCGTTCCTCATCGATGCCCCGCTGATCGCCACCTTGGTGATCCGGGCGACGAGGCGGGTGCTGCTGCGGTTGCCGGCCTTGTCCGTCGCGGTGGCGACATAGACCACGCGGCGTCCGCTCGTCGTCCGCTTCACCGTGCAGGTCGCGACGCCGGACAGCTTGTCGCTCGCGCGGCAGCCAGCGGTCGGGCCGGCGGCGAAGTACGTCGCACCGGCCCGCACACCAGTGATGCGGACAGCCGGGCGAACCCGGTCGATGTTGATGCCGCTGATGACGGCCGTGGAGGCGCCGCCATCGACAGCGATGATCGTGCGGGTGACCGACTGACCGGCGCCGTTGCCGGACAGCGTCACCGGTGCCGGACACTCGTCCGTCAGCTCGGCACTGGTCTCCTCACAGTCGAAGGTCACCGTCACCGGGGCGGAGTACCAGCCGTTGCGAGGTGCCTTCGTGCTCGACACGGAGGCGGTGACGACGGGGTCCCGACGTGAGGTCGACGCGGACGAACCGGTGAAGGCTGCGTCGCCCGAGTAGACCGCCGTGACCTCCTGCGTGCTGCCGGAGGGCACCACCTGGGCCAGGGTCGCGGTGCCGTCCCCGGTGACCGGAGCGCCGCCGATCGCGGTCCCTCCGACGAAGAACTGGACCGTCCCGGTGGGGACGCCTGATCCCGGTGCCGTCACCGTCACGGTCGAGACCACGGCGGTTGCGCCCACCGACACGGTCGACGTGGTCGCTGCCTGGCTCACCATCAGGCTCTGCGGGGTGGCACTCGATCCGGCGTAGGTGCTGTCCTCGGTCGGGGTGAAGACCGCGCTGACGGGGTGTGCGCCGACCGCGAGACCGGCTCCGGCGAGGTCAGCGCTGGTCGCCTCGCCGTCCTCGTCGATCACGACCGGGTCACCCAGTGCGGCCCCGTCGACGGTGAACTGGACGCTTCCCGCGTCGGTGCCACTGATCGTGGCGGTGGCGGTCACCGCCTCGCCGTGGACGACGGCGTCCGACGCCAGCACCAGGGCGGTGGTCGTCCCCACGAGGTCGATGTCGAACTGCTGGGTCGCCGTCACGGCGGCCGTGTGCTCGTCGTCGCCGGCCTGGTCGGCGGCGATGACACAGGTCCCCTCGGCGTCGAAGGACACCGTGCCGTCGCTGACCGAACAGGCGTCGTTGGTCGTGGCGGGGTCGACCGAGAAGGTGACCGGCTCGCCCGACGTACCGCCGGTGGCGCTCACGGCGTAGCTGCCGCCGATCGTGGCGTCCGAGGGCACCGTCGAGGTGAAGGTGATCTCCTGGCTGGCGAACGGGGCAATCACCGAGATCGTACCGTCGGTACCGTTCGAGACGTAGACCCGGTGCGTGGCCGGGTCCACCTCCACCCCCACCGGGTAGTGACCCACCGCGACCGTGCCAATGACGTCGTGGGTGGACTGGTCGATCACGGAGACCGTGTCGTCGTTGCGGTTGGTCACGTAGGCGACGTGCGTCTCCTGGTCCACGGCGATGTCCGAGGGCCCGCTGCCGGCGCTGAAGACACCGGCGTTCGTGTCGTCGGTCGTGTCGATCATCGAGACGACCTCGGCGTTGTTGTTGATGACGTAGGCACTGTCGGTGCTGGGGTCGACGGTGACCTGGATCGGACCCGCGAAGCCCCCGATGCTCTTCTCGTGGCTGGTCCCGGCGACCACCTCGACCGTGCCGCCGAACAGGGTGGAGGCGTACGCCTTGTGGTTGACCGGGTCGACGTCGATCGCCCAGGGCCGGCTGTTCGGCTGGCCGACGTGCGTGACCGTCGCCGGGACCTCGGTCGGGTCCACGACGGCGATCGTCTGGGAGTCGTAGTTGGTGACGTAGACCAGGTGGGTACCGGGGTCGGCGGCCACGGCGATGGGGTTGGAGAACCCGCCGATCGTGTCCACGACGGTGTTGGTGGTCGTGTCGATGACGGTGAGCACACCGCCGCCGAGGACATAGGCACGGTGCGTGACGACGTCGATGGCCATCCGCCCGGGAGCGTGGCCGATCGCGATCGAGTCCACGACGACGTTGGTGGTCAGGTCGACCACGTCCACCGCTTGCGCCGCGGAGTCCGAGACGTAGAGGGAGCCGCTGTCCGGTTCGACGGCCAGCCCGTCTCCCCCCGACGTGCCGATCGGAACCGTCGCGATCACGGCGTACGACGTCGCGGCGCTCGCCGGGGGCGCCGAGCCGAGGGCCAGGGCACCGGCGGCCAGCGCGACGGCAACGGCACCGACGAGGGGCTTGCGGGTACGGAAGGATGCCGAGGCGCAGTTGCCGCCCGAGTCGTGATGCATGGTGGGGGTCCCTTGAGTAGGTGGGCCGACCATGGGGGTCGACCTCGCCACCGTCACACCGATGGGTCAGGGCCACCCGCGTTTTGGAGATGTCTCTCCAGTTTCTGACCGATCGGCCATGCGGCCGTGGCCTCAACTGCCCATGTCGACCCGCCAGTCGAGCGGCGTGACCGGATCCGGTCGATAGCTGCAGGACGTTCCCGTGCGCACCGCCCCGTCGAGATGTCCACCCAGCTCGGGAAGCACCTCGCTGATCCGGGCCAGGGCATAGCGCAGGGACCGGGTGACGCTGGTGCGCGCACGCTCGACGGTGCCGGCCGACGTACGGGCCCGGCCGCCGAGGCCGACGGCGCTCGAGAGCTCTGCCATCAGGTAGTCGCGGTCGCGCTCGGCAAGGATCCGGCGGGCCTCGTCACAGTCCCGATCGGCCTCCGCGAGGTCGTCCTCGACGTCAGCGAGCCGACGGCGGTACGCCGCGCGCGCCTCGTCGTCGAGAACGGGCAGTCCCGCTTCCACGATCCCGGCGCCGGCCAGGTCGAGGACGTGGAACTCCTTGCCCGGTGCAGCAACCAGCGTGGCCAACAGCCGCACGCCCTTCAGGTCCGGCACCCAGGCCCGGCGGTCGCGACAGCCCACGTCCCACCGGTCGCCGGAGCGCACCAGGAATGCGGCAGTCGCGTTGGCCGGCCCTGGCGCCAGGGGTTCCCGCTCCACCGCACCCAGGAGCACCTCCACGGCCAGGGCGCGGTGCTCCGCCCCGAACTCCCGGAAGCCGGTGACCGCCGACCGCCACTCCATCGCAGCCAGGTCCTCGGCTCCGGTGGCGCGACGGGCATGCCCGAGCACGACCCGCGCCGTCGCGACGTCGTACGGCGCCCCGAGGTCGGCCCAGCACGCGACGGCTGTCTGCGCCGGCTCGATGGCAGTATCAGGCGTGCCTGCGACGAGCGCAGCGCGCGCACGGGCCAGCGCGGCCTCGGCGCGCACCACCGGGCTCGGGTAGCGGGCCTGGATCGCGGTGAGCCCCTCGGCCGCCTCGTCGGCTCCCGCCCTGTCGCCACGCGCCTCGGCGATCTCGGACCGGGCGGCGAGCAACGGGGCCAGGCGCAGGTCGCCGAAGGGTGGGCGCTCCTTCCAGGGCACCTCCATCGGGTGGTCCATCTCGCCGCGCACCATCTCCTCGGCGACATCGGCGCGACCCTGCGCCAGCCGCACGAGCGCCAGCCCCGGTTGCGGCGACCAGGCTCGCTCGTGGGCTTCGAGGTAGGCCTCCTCGGCACCGACGAGGTCACCCCGGCGCAGCCGGATGTTGCCGAGCTCGACCAGCGGCCAACCGAATTCGCGGCGCATCCACGGCCGCAGCTCGACGCAGGCAGCCAGCGCCTCCTCCTCGGCGGCCGCGGCCGGACCGGAGACCCGCAACAGCTCGGCACGGTGGATCCGGCACCGACCGTTCGTCCCGCCGAACGCCCGGCCCTCACGCCACCGGTCCATGACCTCGGTCCACTCCTGCGCCCGGTCGTGCCGACCGAGCCACTGCGCGGCGCAGATCAGCTCGCAGTAGACGTTCCCGGTGGTGAGGGGGTCGAACGATCCGGCGCCCAGGTCCACCGCCAGCTCGTCGAGCATCGCGATCCCGCGGTCGACGTCGCCCGCGTGAATCGCCAGCCGGGCCAGAGCCGTCCGCCCCAGGCCGTGCGCCGGACCGACCCCGAACCGCTGGCCGAGCTCGACGGCCTCCAGCGCGGGCGCGAGCGCCGACTCCGGGTCGCCCGACAGGAACCGTTCGTAGGTCGCAATGATCGCCAGCAACGCGTGCACCGGGCCGACCGGTGCGTCACCGAGCGACCGTCTCGAGCGGGTCGCCCAGCCGCGGACCGGCGCCATCAGGCCGGTCTCACACAGCAGGTTGAGGGCGACCATCGCAGCCGCCCGCGCGGCATCGACCGTTTCGCCGGCGGCCGACTGGACGTCGTACAAGCGCTCCCAGGCGGCGATCGAGGCCTCGAACTCGCCTGCTTCGTAGGCCGCCATCGCCTGCTGCTCCAGTGCGGCGGGAGTGGCCGGGGTCGTCACTGTCGCATTGTGACACCGCTTGTCACGCCAAGGAGGTGAAGCAGTTCCCCCAACATCCAGTCACCAGGAGCCCGCCATGCACCTCCCCAAGACCGATCTCCCGATCAAGATGAACGCCCTCGGCGCCACCGCCCGTCACCTGCCGAACTTCGGCATCGGCTCCGGGCCGCTGGCAGCCGAGTACTTCACCCTCGCAGCCGGCGTCGACATCGCCCCGCTGCTGCAGGGTCTGCCAGACGACGCCTGCCAGGCCGAGCACTGGGGCTACATGCTGAACGGCAAGGTCGTCGTGACGTACTCCGACGACTCCCAGGAGTACTGCAGCGGCGGCGACGTCTTCTACTGGCCCGCAGGACACTCGGTCCGGGTCGAGGAGGACGCCGACGTGATCCTGTTCAGCGCGCAGCACGAGCACCTGCAGGCGATGAACCACATGCTCGAGAAGCTCGCGACCATCCCCGCCTGAGAAAAGTCGACGCCGGAGTGATGCGCGGGAGCCCTGGTTGGTGCCACCATCGAAATCGGATCTCGGGCATTCCGGAAGGACACCCACCATGGACACCTCCACGGCCCGCGTCGCCCTTGCTGCACTCGCCCTCCTGGCACCGGTACTGGTCGGCTGCGGCGGCGACGACGGAACTGACGGGACCGGCGGAGGCGGAGGTGGGGGCGTCCCCGAGGTCGAGGCCGCCGCCCTCGGAACGCCTGTCGACATCGAGTTCCGGTCCTCCGGCGCGACCGACACGGTCCAGGGCACCGGCACCGTCACCGTCACCGCGGTGCGGAAAGGGGCGATCACGGACCTCACCGACGCCGGCTACGAGGTGAAGCCGGAACAGGCCGCGACCACGCCCTACTACGTCGACGTCACGTTCCAGAACGACGGCGACGTCGAGGTCGAGACCCAGGGAATGTCGGGGCGCGACCAGGACGACACCCTCATCCTTCCGCTGATCCTGCTCGACCTCAGCGGCGCGGGCTTCACACCCTGTCCCAAGGTGCCCCAGAAAGTGGCGGCAGGAGAGACGGCCAAGGGCTGCTCGATCATCCTGATGCCCGAAGGCTCCACCCTTGAGCGGGTCAGCTACAACGCGGGCGGGACCGAGGGCTTCCTCTACTGGGAATCCGGGCTCTGACGACTCAGGGGAAGATCGGCTCCGTGTCGAAGATGCCCGTGGCGAGCCACCGACCGCTGGAGTCGTCGAACGCCAGGCCGTGGTCGACGTCGGTCTCGTAGATGATCGGCAGCAGGCAGTTGAACTTGCCGTAGTCGGCGTAGCCGGCCGGCGTGGTGACCTGCTCGCAGGCGCGCGGGGAGGTGGCCGGGTCGACCGGGCCGGTCGCCGTCTCGACGTAGGTCTTCAGCTCGGTCAGACCGCCCGGTGTCGTGTAGACAGCGACGGCGTCCCAGTTGCCGGCGACGGCAAAGGCCCAGATCTTGTCGGCACGGGCTCCGAGGTTGGTGCGCACCCGGTCGGCGCTCGCTGAGGTGATGATCCGCTCGTTGACGAGCGTCCACCTGCCCTCGAGCCGGCGGTAGAAGATCCACCACTTCATGGGCACGGCGTAGGAGAAGATGCGGGACTCCTCGTAGAGGCACGCGTAGACCGGGTCGCCCGGACGACTCGCCACACTCTTCTTGCACGACGGCGCCTTGGTCCGGTGGTCATGGACCTTGAGCCAGGCCAGCATCTTCGCGTTCGTGTAGCGAGCGACCTCGTCCCACTTCTCGTGGGCGGCCAACACCAGGATCTTCGACGTCCGCGCCTCGATGTCGTTGGCGTCGACGGCCTGGGCCGGCGCAGCGGTCGGGACGGTGAGGAGTGCAGGGACGAGCATGAGGGCGAGAAGCCCGAGAAGTCGCTTCATCCTGCGAGGCTAGCCCGGCAAGGTGAAGAACGCGGCGGGTTCAGGCGAACGCGGTGAGCCGCGCGACAGCGGCATCGATCCGCTCGTCGGTGGCCGTCAGTGCCACCCGGACGTGGTGATTGCCGGCCTTTCCGTAGAACGCACCCGGCGCGACGAGGATCCCCTGCGCGGCCAACTCGGCGACCATCGACCAGCAGTCCGGTCCGTCGGGACCCTTGGTGGTCCAGAGGTAGAGCGACGCCTCGGAGTGCTCGATCGTGTAGCCGGCGCTCTCCAGCGCGGATCGCAGCTTCGTACGACGTGCGCGGTAGCGCTCGTGCTGCACGGCGACGTGCTCCTCGTCGCCGAGGACGGCCGCCATCGCGCGCTGCGTCGGGCCGGGCATGAGCAGGCCGAGGTTCTTGCGCACGGCGAGCAGCTCGGCGATCACCGCACGGTCACCGGCGACGAACCCACAGCGGTAGCCGGCGAGGTTGGAGCGCTTCGAGAGCGAGTGGACGATCAGGATGCCGTCGGAGGAGCCACCACACACGTCAGGATGCAGGACCGAGACGGCCTCGCCGTCCCAGACGCAGTCGAGGTAGCACTCGTCGGAGACGAGCAGCACGCCCCGCTCGCGGCACCAGTCGACCACCTTCTTGAGGTGCTCCTTCGGGAGCACCCGGCCGGACGGGTTGGACGGCGAGTTGATCCAGAGCAGCTTCGGCGTCTCCGGTCCGAAGCTGGTCAGGGAGTCGGTGGCCACCGAGGTCGCGCCGACGTACGCCGCGCCGACCTCGTAGGTCGGGTAGGCGAGTGCCGGGAAGCCGATGATGTCGCCCGGGCCAAGGCCCAGGTGTGCAGCCAGGTTGGAGATGAACTCCTTGGAGCCGATCAGCGGCAGCACCTGGTCGAGCCCCAGACCGGTGACGCCGTGCGTGCCGGCGAGCCAGTCGACAACGGCCTGCCGCACCTCGGGAATGCCGATCGTGAGCGGGTAGCCGGGCGAGTCGGCTGCCGCCGCGAGCGCGGTACGGGCCACCTCGGGCGTCGGGTCGACCGGCGTACCGATGGACAGGTCGACGATGCCGTCGGCATGCGCGCGCGCCTGTTCGGCGTACTGCGTCAACTGGTCCCAGGGAAAGTCGGGAAGCCGCCGCGAGACCGGTTTCGAGGCTCGCTCTGCTCGCACCTCAACCATCGAGGCGGAGCTCAGTGTTCGTCGTGGATCTGCGGCTCGAGGGCCGCCACGAACTCGGCGTCCTTGTCGATCTCGCCCATCTTGGCGGCACCGCCGGGGGAACCGAGGTCGTCGAAGAACTTGACGTTGGCGTCGTAGTAGTCCTTCCACTCCTCCGGGACGTCGTCCTCGTAGAAGATGGCCTCCACCGGGCACACGGGCTCACAGGCACCACAGTCGACGCACTCGTCGGGGTGGATGTAGAGCATCCGCTTGCCTTCGTAGATGCAGTCGACCGGACATTCATCGACGCACGCACGGTCCTTCAGGTCAACGCACGGCTGCGAGATGATGTAGGTCATCGGGTTCCTCCTGGACAGGGGCCTTCAACTGCGGAGACTGTGGGTCGATACGAAAGGGTTTCGTATCGAGGGTCAGCCTAGTATCCCTCTCGTGCCTTCCGCGCGGAGACCCTCCCCTTCTGGACAAGATCCGTCGGTCGCCCCTCCTTCCGGCCACACGCTGGGCCCTCACGTGGTCGGCCAGCGGGTCGTCGTACGACGTCTGGTCCGCGGCGAGACCGGCCCGAGCGGCGGCCCGGCGATGACCGATCTCCTGGGTGTGTGCATCGCGTGGGCGGACGGAGTCTGCGTCGTCCAGCCCGAGACCGGCGACGCCGTCACCATCGCGCTGGCCGACATCGTCTCCGGCAAGCCTGTGCCACCCCGCCCCTCGACACGGAGCCGGATCAGCTCCCGGGAGGCCGAAGGCAGGACGGGATCGCTGTGGCCCGCACTGGAGCGGGTCGCCCTCGGCGAGTGGGAGCTGCGTTGCGACCAGGCTCCGACCGGGCCGCTGCGCAAGCGGGCCAACTCCTGTCTGGCGATCGGCGACCCGGGCTGCTCCATCGACGATGCCACCGCGCACGTGGTGGCCTTCTACACCGAGCGCTCGCGTGATCCGCTGGTGCAGGTCGAGGCAGGCTCGGACGTCGAGGACAGCCTGCGAGCCGTGGGCTGGCGCCCACTCGAGTACGGCGAGGCGCAGCTGCGTCTCGCGTCGATCTCCCGGGTACGCCGCTCGCTCCCTGCGCCCCGCCACCAGGTCGAGCTCGCCGCGACCGGGCCGCACGCCGTGGCAACTGCCGGGACGGGCTGCGATCCCGTTGCCGAGGCGCAGGCGATGCTCGAGGGCGACTGGCTCGGCATCTACGGACTGACCGTGGATCCGGCGCACCGTCGCCGCGGCCTGGCGAGCGCGGTCCTCTCCGAGCTCCTCGAGTGGGGTGCGGAGCAGGGGGCGTTGACCGCCTGGCTGCACGTGGAGACCGCGAATCCCGACGGTCTCGGCCTCTGGGAGTCACTGGGGTTCGAGCAGCACCACACCTGTCGTTACTACGCGCCGCCCAGCGCCGACAGCTCAGCGAGCGCGGCACCCGTCAGCCGGTAGGTCGTCCACTCCTGCATCGGGCGCGCACCGAGCGCCTCGTAGAACTCGATGGCGGGGGTGTTCCAGTCCAGCACCGCCCACTCGACGCGCTGATAGCCGCGCTCGACGGCGATCGTGGCCAGCGAGGTCAGCAGCGCCTTGCCAAGGCCGCTGCCGCGCTGCCCGGGCTCGACGTAGAGGTCCTCGAGGTAGATGCCAGGGACGCCCGTCCACGTGGAGTAGGTGCGGAACCACAGGGCGATCCCGACCACCCGATCGTCGGCCTCGGCCACCAGCACCGACGCCACCGGGTCCGGCCCGAACAGCCAGGTGTGGAGGTGTCCCTCCGTGGTCGCGACCGCATCGGGCTCGCGCTCGTAGGCCGCGAGCTCGCGGACCAGGCGCAGGATGTCAGGGACGTCCGTGGGCGTGGCCTCACGGACGCCGTCGGGCAGTCGCATCCGGTCAGCCGCGGGCGAGGAACATCAAGAGGTCGTGCCGGGTGAGCACACCGATCGGCTTGCCGTCCTCGTGCACGAGTACGGCGTCCGCGGACTCGAGCAGCGGCACCGCATCGGTGGCGTCCTCGGTCGACCCGATCGTCGGGAGCGCCGGCGACATGTGCGCTTCGACCGGATCGGTCAGCTTGGCCTTGCCCGTGAAGAGGGCGTCGAGCAGGGCGCGCTCGGAGACCGAGCCGGCCACCTCGGCCGCCACGATCGGCGGCTCGGCGCGGACGACGGGCATCTGCGAGACGGCGTACTCCTGGAGGATGGCGACCGCTTCGGCGATGGTCTCGTTCGGGTGTGTGTGGATGAGTGTGGGCAACCCGCCGGTCTTGCCGTGCAGGATCTCGCCCACGGTCCGGGCCGGGGCGGGCTGACCGGTGCTGAAGCCGTACTGCGCCAGCCAGTCGTCGTTGAAGACCTTGCTGAGGTAGCCGCGGCCGGAGTCGGGCAGCAGCACCACGATGATCGCGTCGGTCCGGCCCTCGGCAGCCAGCTCGTGGGCCAGCTGCCGGGCAGCAAAGGCCGCCATGCCCGAGGATCCGCCGACGAGCATCTGCTCCTCGCGGGCCAGGCGCCGGGTGAAGGCGAACGAGTCGGCGTCGGACACCTCGATGACCCGGTTCGCGACGTCGCGGTCGTACGTGTCGGGCCAGAAGTCCTCACCGACACCTTCGACCAGGTAGGGCCGCCCGGTGCCGCCGGAGTAGACCGAACCGGCCGGGTCCGAGCCGACGACCTCGACCGCGGCGTTCTGCTCCTTGAGGTAGCGACCGACACCGCTGATGGTGCCGCCGGTGCCCATGCCGGTGACGAAGTGCGTGATCCGTCCCTCGGTCTGGCGCCAGATCTCCGGGCCGGTCTCCTCGTAGTGGGAGCGCGGGTTGTGCGGGTTGGAGTACTGGTCGGGCTTCCACGCACCCGGCTGCGAGGCCAACCGGTCGCTCACGTTGTAGTACGAGTCGGGGTGCTCGGGCGCGACGGCGGTCGGGCACACGACGACCTCGGCGCCGTAGGCCTTGAGCACGTTGCGCTTGTCCTCACTGACCTTGTCCGGGCACACGAAGATGCACTTGTAGCCCTTCTGCTGCGCGACCATCGCCAGTCCCACGCCCGTGTTGCCCGAGGTCGGCTCCACGATCGTGCCACCGGGCTTGAGGGCGCCGGACTCCTCCGCGGCCTCGATCATCCGGCTCGCGATCCGGTCCTTCACGGATCCACCGGGGTTCAGGTACTCCACCTTCGCGAGGACCAGCGGTCCGTCGCCGGGCAGGTCCAGGCACTTGTTGAGCCGGACGAGCGGGGTGTTCCCGATGAGCTGCAGCAGTGACTCGACGTACTCCATGACCTCACCGTAGCGGCCCCTCCGTAAGGTTGGCCCGTGAGCAAAGCCGCTGCAGCCCGCAAGCTCGCCGCCGCCGCGTTGTACGGCGGCGGCGGTCTGTCTGCGCTCGGCGCCGGCCTCTACGGCGTGCTCAGCGCCGAGGCCAAGCTCGCCCGCCGCACGATCGGTCCCACGCGCGAGGAGCCGCCGCCGGACGCGACTGGTTGGTACGGCCGCGGCCGGCCCGGACCGGCGATCAGGATCGCGCTGCTCGGCGACTCCAGCGCTGCCGGCTACGGCGTCGACCGCGTCGAGGAGACGCCCGGTGCCCTGATCGCCACGGCCGTGGCCGAGCATGCCGACCGACGGGTCTACCTCAAGGAATTCTGCGTCGTCGGCGCGAAGTCGTCCGACCTCGCCTCCCAGGTCGATCGGGCGTTGCCGATCGAGCCGGAGGTGACGGTGATCCTGATCGGTGGCAACGACGTCACCCACACGATGCGCCCCTCCCAGTCGGTGCGCTACCTCTCCGAGGGCGTACGACGCCTGATGGATGCCGACGCGAAGGTGGTCGTCGGCACGTGTCCTGACATGGGCACCGTCCAGCCAATCGCTCCCCCACTGCGCCAGGTCGCCCGGGCGTGGTCACGCCGCCTCGCCGCCGCCCAGACCATCGCGGTCATCCAGGCGGGCGCGCGCACGGTGTCCCTCGGCGACGTGCTCGGCCCGGAGTTCGCCGCAGCACCCGCCCTGTTGTTCGGCCCCGACCAGTTCCACCCGTCCGTGGAGGGCTACAAGGCGTTGGCCGGAGTCCTCATCCCGTCGGTCCTGGCCGCGCTCGAGCAGGCTCCTCCGGCGGAGACCGAGCTCGAGGCGTTCCGCGGCGAAGGCGTGCTGCCGGTGAGCCGCGCGGCCATCCAGGCCGTCAACGAGCCCGGCACCGAGCTGGACGGCACCGAGATCGGCGGCCTGCGGGCCGGCGTACGCGGCCTGTGGGTCGAGCTGCGGCACCGCCGCAGCCGTCAGCACGTGCCCGGCGAGGCGCCCGAGGAGCACGAGAGCGCGCCAGCTGCGCAGTGACCTCGCTCGTGGCCGGTCGGGCTCCGGTTCAACTACCGAATTTGTCGCGGCCCGGCCGCGAAGGCAGCAAATTCGGTAGTTGAACCGCAGCCCCGGAGCAACCCTGTGGAGAACCTCCGGCCCGTACGCCGCTGGCACGGATGCTGGGGCGATGGACCTGCACATCAACAGGCCGGACATCACGGTTCCGGTGCGCGTTGATCCTCGCGGAATCGCCGGCCCGACCCCGGGACAGGCGCGGGGGCCACGCTGGCGCCGGTCAGGCGGCGCGGGCACCGGCATGTTCGTGCCGTCCCACGTCTGCGGAGACGGCGAGCCGCAACGGATCGTTGAAGCTGTCGCCAGCACCCCCGAGGGATCTGCCGCAACCGGGTGGGCTGCCTTGCACTGGCAAGGTGCCCGCTGGTTCCCCGGCCGGACCGCGCGGGGCGAACCGCTCCCTGTCCCCCTGGCGATCGGCGACAGGGCGCACCTTGCTCGCCGTACCGGCGTACAACTGTGGCGCGACTGGCTGTTCGACGGAGACATCATCGACGTCAATGGGTTGCCCGTCACGCGCCCGGAAAGGTCCATCTGCGCCGCGGCCCTGAGAGCACGGTCTCTCGAGGACACCGTTCGCATCATCTGCATGGCCATGGCCGACGACCTGGCGGACCTGATGGAGATCGGCGACTACGCAGCGCGCATCCGAGGGCGGCCCCACACCCGCAGGCTCACCGCCGCGATCGACCTGTCGGACGAGAATGTGTGGTCACCACAGGAGGTCACCATGCTGATGAGGTGGCGGCGCCAACGCGACGGCGTTCGACTGCTGTGCAATCCACCGATCTTCGACCTGCAGGGCAACCACCTGCTGACCCCCGACCTGTTCGATCCCGCGGCGGCGGTGATCGGACAGTACGACGGGATCGTCCACAACGACCTCCAGGTCCGGCGACGCGATCTCGACTCCGAGGAGCTCTGTCGCGACCTCGGGCTCGAGGTGGTGTCCATGGTTTCGCGCGACCTGCGCGACCTGGGGTCCTTCGACCATCGGCTGGACGCGGCGTACCGTCGCGCGGCGCGACGACCGGGAGCCATCGGCTGGACGCTGGCGCAGCCACACTGGTGGACCGACACCTCGACGGTGGCCCTGCGCCGCTCCCTGGATGACGAGTCCCGGCGCATCTGGCTGCGACGACTCGCGTCGTGATGTCGCAACGTGGTGCGGGTCGTGCGGTTCAACTACCGAATTTGCGCTCCGCGAGTGCTCAACAGAGCAAATTCGGTAGTTGAACCGGACCCAGGACAACACGACGGCCCCGGCCCCACCGAGGTGGAGGGCCGGGGCCGTCGTAGGACGATCAGGTCAGTCGCTCTGCAGGATCGCGAGGATCCGGAGCAGGTTGGTGTAGATCCAGACCAGGCTGACGAGCAGTCCGAAGGACGCTCGCCACGACTCGCGCTCGGGGATGCCGGCGGCAACGCCCCGCTCGATGAAGTCGAAGTCCAGGATCAACATGAACACGCCGAGCACCAGTCCACCGATGGCAAAGATCAGACCCATCGGTCCGAAGCCGAAGAGGCCGAGCTCGTTGCTGAACATGCTCAGCACCAACTCCATGAGGCTGAGCGCCACCATCCCGAACATCGCCGCGACGACGAACGTCCGGAACTTGTCCCCGACCTTGATGTCGAAGAACTTGTAGGCGGCGAGGGTGCCGGCGAAAGCAGCGAAGGTGCCGACGACCGCCTGGACGACGATGCCGCCGTACTGGTCGCTCGGGAACATCGCGTCGTAGAACTTGCTCAGCGCACCGAGGGCGACACCCTCGGCAACGGCGAACGCCATGACGAGCGCCGGGCTGATGACCCGCTTGAACGAGTTGACCAGCGACAGGATGAACGCAGCACCCGAACCGATGATCAGCGCCATGCTCAGCGTGCCGATTGCTTCGTCGCTGTCGATGTCAGGGGTGAGGAACCACGTGGCCCCTGCGACGACGATCGTGATGGCCAGCGTGATCGCCGTCGACTGGACGACCGAGTCGATCGTCATCCGACCCTGGGTCGGCGGTGCCTCGGACGTGAGCTGACCGGGCTGGGAGTAGCCGTCGTACTGCTGCTGGCCGAATCCCTGATAGGCGGCGCCACCGGAGCGGTTGAACTCCTCCGAGCGGTTGAACACCGGGTTGTTGCTGCGCATGATCTCCTCCGCAGGCTTGCGTGTTGCCGGGCAGCCACGGTGGCTGCCCTGGTCACACATCGTCTGGACCACCAGTCTAGGTGGCTCGATGAAGGGAAAACGCTCAACCGGGCAGGAACGTTCCCGCGGCATGACTCAGCGTGCCGTGACCTGCACGACCACGTCCGTGCCGGCCACGACCGGACGCACCAGGATCCGGCCGCCCTGGCCCGTCTCCCAGGTGCCGTTGGTGACCTCGACGCGGTAGCCCTCGGGGTAGTGCAGAGGGCTGACGAAGATCTCGGTCGGCGCCTCGATCGCGTTGGCGCGGTACCGGTAGGAGAAGGCACCTGTCTTCGCGTCGAAACTCATCGCGAGGGGCTCCCCCGCCGTCGCCTGCGCGTAGGTCCGCACCAGCAGCCGCAGCTTGTCCTGCTTGACCGAGGAGAAGTCCGTGTCGTCGTGGAACATCCCCTGCGCGTCGTCGGCGGTCGTCGGGTCCTGCCACTGCTTGTAGGCCCAGTGCGACCAGCCCATCAGGTTCCGGTCGGCGACAGCGGCGTCGATCTCGACAGCACGAAGGTTGTCGGTCGCGCCCCACTCGCTCATCATCGGGGCGGCGTTGATCCTCTTCGCCTGGGCGAGTGCCGTCGTCGTACGTTCCTGGCTGAACTTCCAACAGTTCTCGACGTTGCCGAACGGCAGGCCCTGGGACTCCAGGAACACGTCCTGGCAGTAGTTGTGCCACGAGTACCCGAGCTGGTCCTCCCCCGCCATCGGCTCGAGGTAGGTCGGCACCTGCCGGCCGGCAGCCAGCTGCTGGGGCTCCCACCAGACAACGTTCTTCGCGTCGACCTGCCGGATGGCCCGGGTGACCTTCTCGTAGGCCGGCTGCAGCTCCCTGGTGTAGGCGCCCTGGCAGCCCCCGGTGAAGCAGGAGAGCCACTCGAGGCCCATCCACGGCTCGTTCATCAGGTCGTAGCCCATCAGGTGCGACTGGTCCTTCCACCAACCCGCCGCCACCTGCCACGCGGCCGCCCAGTCGTCCACACCCTGGTGCTTGTTGGCCCAGAACTCGTCGAAGACCAGCGAGTTCTCGGGCGTCCAGTAGCCCATCGGGAAGGGCAGGTTGATCGGCGGGAGCAAGCTCAACACCTTGGGGCGGTGCACCGCCCAGTCCGGCACTCCTTCGCCGCCATAGGTCTCGTGCCACTGGTCCTGGTGCATGTCGAGCTGCATCCAGATGCCACGATCGGCGAGCAGGTCCATCACCCGTTGCCACCCGTCGCGATAGGCCGGGTCGCCGACGCCGGGAGCATCCGGGGTCACACCCGCCCACAAGGTGCCGAGGCGCACGCCGTTGAACCCGTACTGCGCCAGCCAGGCAGCGTCGGCCTCGGTGAATCCCTCCGCGCTGTCCGGCGGCACGTACGGATCGAGCTTCCAGACCAGGTTGAAGCCGTGCACGATGACGACCCGACCCTGCTCGTCCACGAGCCAGCGTCCCTGCCGGCGCAGCTGCGGCGCCGGCTCGGGCTCCGCCTCCGCCTGCGCCTGAGCCGGTACGACGACCGCCGGCTCCGCGACCGGAGCCGACTCCTGGGCGCGCGCGGGACTCAGGCCCGAGAGCGCAGCGACGAGCAGGGCGACCACAGCCGCCAGGACGGTAGAACGCGTTCCAGTCCGCACGCTCGTTCAACGACGCGGCCACCGGAAGGTGACCCTTGGCCTGGGCGTCAGCCCTCGCGGAGCAACCGCACGACGGTGTCGCGCACCTTCATCGGCCCCTCCGGCATCACCTGCTCGCGGTCCTGCGTCTCGGCCACTTCGACGGTCCACGGGCTGTCGGCCGCGCCGACCTCGAGCGCCTCGAGCACGCGTTCAGGCTCGAAGAGCAGCCCGGGCCCGTGGGAGTGCCGGACGCCCGAGTCGACGTCGTGGGGGTGGTGGGCGGTGACCAGCAACCGCCCGCCCGGAGCGACCGCCTCAGCGATGCCGCGGTAGATGTCGTCGAAGTCGGGGACCGGGACGTGCAGGAAGCTGACCGTCACGAGGTCGAAGGTGTGGCGACCCGCGGGTCGGGGGTCGTGCAGGGCGTCGTACAGCCCGATCCGGAGGCGAGCGGAGACGCCGGCGTCCTCCGCGTGGGTGGCGACCTTCTCCAGGGCGACCTCCGAGACGTCGACCGCGGTGACGTCCCAGCCCTGTCGGGCGAGCCAGATGGCGTCGCCGCCCTCGCCGCAGGCGACGTCCAGGGCGGTGCCCGGGTCGAGGTCGCGCGCCTGCTCGACCAGACGCTGGTTGGGCTTGCCGCTCCAGACGCGACCGCTGCCTGAGTACCGCTCGTTCCAGGCTTCGGCACTCAGGGCTTGGCGGAGGGTCTCGAGGTCGCCGTCCTGCGGGTGCCCGTGACCGTCGTGCTTGTGTTGGTGGCGCATGCGAACACTCTCCCGCCTCAGGTCAACCTGAAGTCAAGAGTGCCGCGTCAGACGCCGAGGGCACGCGACATCAGCACCTGTCGCGAGGCCGAGCCGGTCTTGGCGAGCAGCGCCCGCAGATGGTCCTCGGCCGTGGTCGGTGCGATCACCAACCGCTCGGCGATGGACCGGGTGTCCAGCCCGTGCACGGCCAGCCCGAGGACCTCGGTCTCGCGTGGCGACAGGCCGTGCACCCGGGCCAGGAGATCGGTCCGCTCCGCGCCCGTCGCCGGCCCGATCGACACCGCGACGTCCGCACCCAGCCGGGCCGCACGCACGCTGACCCAGCGGTTGGCTCCGAGGTGCACCCGCGCCGAGGGCTCCCACGGCCGGTCCGCTTCTTCGCGGGCGAGCAGCGCCGCGCCGACGTTGTACGCCGCCGCCGGCACGGGCGGGACGGGTTCCTCCGGCGGAAGCAGTCTCAGCAGCGCCTCGGCAGCAGCATCCGTCTGTGACCGGACCTGAAGGTCACTGTCCAGGAGCACGATGCCCGGCTCCAGCGGCACCAGGTCCTCGCGGGGATCGACGAACGTCCGGGCCGCGGCCGCGCGCAACCCGGTGGTCACCGCTGGGCGGAGCGCGTCCAGCGCGGCTCGTTCGCGCGGCCCGAACGGTGCCCCGCCCGTCCGCCAGAGCTCGAGCCAGCCCCAGGCGCCGTACCTGTCGGCAAAGCTCACCCGGACGACGTCGGTGACCTCGAACCGGCGGAGCCAGCCGCGCCACTCGTCGGGGTCGGGATCCAGGTAGCGCTGCCGGATCACCTCCCGCAACTGGGCCATCGCCTCCGGCGGGACCGTCGCATGGGGCGAGCTCCCGACGCCGGTGACGGGATCGGTCAGGGCGAACACGTGGGCGTCGTACGGGATGGACGAGGCGACGGCCTCGAGGAGCCGCTGGCGGAGCAGGCGATCGGACAGCCCCGCGCGACAGTGCTGCTCGGCGCGCGCGATCAGGTCCACGTCAGCAGCGTAGGGCGGTCCCGGGCGGCCACAGGATCCCCGACGTCGGGGATGTTCACCGGGTTCCCGTCGGCCCACGCTGAGGACATGACAACGACACTGCACATCGAGAACACCGTCCACGACTACGACAGCTGGAAGCTGGCCTTCGACAAGTTCGACCGGTTCCGCGCCGAGAACGGCGTCCGGTCCTACCGCGTCACCCGCTCCGCCGACGACCCGCACGAGGTGGTCGTCGAGCTCGACTTCGACTCGACGGGCGTCGCCGAGGCCTTCGCCCAGTTGTTGCAGAAGGTCTGGCAGACACCGCAGTCCCAGCAGCACCTCGTCCGGCACTCGGCACCGACGATGCGCCACCTGGTCGAGAATCGCGCCTTCTGAGAGGTGCCCCCGCTGGGATTCGAACCCAGACTGTGCCGAGTTTAAGTCGGCTTCCTCTGCCAGTTGGGATACGGGGGCGTGGCTGGCACTCGCTACAAGTACGTCTGGCGAGGGTAGATCGCGTGGGCACCGGCAACCCGGTCGAGGAACAACAACCCGTCGGTGTGGTCGATCTCGTGCTGCAGCGCACGTGCCTCGAACGCATCCGTCGCGAACTCGACCTCTTCCCCGGTGAGCGGCAGCTGGCCACGCACGGTGAGGCGCGAGCCGCGCTTCACGTCGCCGGTGAAGTCGGGCACGCTCATGCAGCCCTCGCGCGCCTTCTCGTTGCGGCTGGCCTCGACCACCTCGGCGTTGCAGAGCACGAAGGTGCCGTGCAGGGTGCGGGCCTTCGGGTGGTCGGTGACGTCGACGCAGAACATGCGGACGCCGACCCCCACCTGATTGGCGGCGAGTCCCACGCAGCCGGGGCTGACCCGCATCGTGGCGACCAGGTCGGCGGCGAGCTGCACCATCTCGGGAGCCGCCGGGTCGACGTCGGCGCCACGCTCCGAGAGGACTCCCGCGGGGGCGCGGACGACGTCGAGGACGTTGCCCTCGATGCCGAGCTCTGCCTCGGACCACGCGGTGAGCCGCGCGGTCCCCTGCTCGAGGTTCACAGCTCGTCGGCCTCGACGGGGCGCAGCGTCGCGGTGACGCCGAGCTGGGCCGCGGCCGCACGGATCGTTGCGTCGAGAGCCGGCTCGTCGACGTCAGCAGGAAGGTCGAGCTCGGCGACGAGCAGGTACAGCTCACCGGCGAGGCGCGTGGTCAGGTCGGTGATGTTGCCGCCGACCGCCGCCACCTCGGCCACGATCGCCGAGACGATTCCCGATCGGTCGCCACCGTGGACGGTCAGCACCCACTGGCTGCCACCGCTCGCGTGCGACGGCTCGTCAGTGACTCGCCGTACGGCGACGTCCAGGTCACCAACCGCAGCCAGGGGCGCGAGCGCGGTCTCGATCTCGGCGCCGTTCGCGGCGCCACGGCACAGCAGCATCATCGAGAAGTGACCACGCAGCAGCGTCATCGTCGTGTCCTCGATGTTGAGCCCGAGCTCGGCCAGGCCGGCCGTGGTGGCCGCGATGATGCCGGGGCGGTCGTGGCCGAGGACGGTGACGGCGAAGAGGTCGGTGCTCACCCCGACATCATTCCAGTTGCCGGACCTCAGTCGAGGGTGACCTCGATGTCGGCGCTGCCCGAGTTGTCGCCGTACGCCCCCGGCACGCCCTGGAACGAGTAGCCGTCGGCAAAGCCGAGATAGAGCGTCTCGGCTCCGTCCGGTACGACGATCTCCTGCTCGTCACCGTCGCCCGTCCTGCCGTCCCCGATGAAGAACACCTCGCCGATCCCCGGTTCCTGTGTCTCCTCGGAGTCCGCGTCGCTGAGGTCGACCTGGTCGTCCTGGTCGGGTTCGCCGTCACCGAGGAAGACGCCGACGACGAAGAGGGTCCGGTCCTCGTGCACCACACCGGTGATGCCGTTCAAGGGCATCAGGTTGGTCGAGGGAAAGGTCTTGTTGCCGCCGTCCACCGATTCCGGCTCGCAGCCGCCGCACGCGCCGAGCTCTCCGGAGACCGACGGGAACCGCACCGTGCCGGCCCCGTCGAGGTCGATCCGCAACGGTCGCGTCCCCGCGTCGCTGATGCTGACGTCGTCATCGCTGGTACCCGCCAGGTAGATGTCCGCCGTGGCGGGCAGGTCGTGCTGCTCGGTCGAGCCTCCCCCGGTGAGTACGACGACCGCGGCGGTCACGCCCACGACGCCGACGCCGACGGCAGCACCCACCGCGGCCACCAGGCCCATCGACAAGCCTCCACCGCCTGCCCCGGCCCCGGCCCCTGCCCCTGCCCCCACTCCAGCGACACCTGACCCGACACCCCCGGCCGACGCGGCTGCGCCGAAGCCACCGCCGATCGCACCGCCCGCCGCACTGCCACCAGCGGCGCCGCCAGCGGCCACGCCGCCACCGGCCAGACCGGCACCAGCCGCACCGCCCGCAGCCACGCCACCCGCCGCCGTACCGCTGACTCCGGTGGCGGCGATCCCGGTCGCGGCCACACCTCCCGCTGCCGCTGCGGCTCCTGTCGCCGCAGCACTCGAACCGGCCAACACGACGACCGAGGTCGCAGCCACGCCCGTCGTCAGGCCTCCCAGGACGGCCAGTCGGCGCCAGTCCGGACCATGCCGGGACGCGGCCAGGGCGCGCAGCGCCTCGAGCGCGGCACCGGCCGTCGGGCGCGCGGCCGGGTCGACGGAGAGCGCGGGCCCGAGCAGCCATCCGAACGCGGGATCCAGGTCGGCAGCGGTCGGGGGGAGCTTCGCGGCGCCGCGCACCAGGTGCGCGATGACGGCCGCGGCGCCGTACACGTCACTGGCAGGCCCGGGCGGTTGACCCATCAGCAGTTCCGGCGCGGCATAGGCCTGGCTCGACTCCGCACCGAAGATCCACACGCCACCCTCGGCTGTGAGGAGCACGCCGGCAGGACCGAGGCGACCGTGGACCGCGCCGGTGGAGTGCATCTGGGTCAGGCCGGTCAGCATGCCGTCCGCGACGCCGAGCAGCTGCGGTTCCCTGAACCGCGCACCCGACTCGAGGATGCGTTCCAGCACGATGCCGTCAATGGACTGCGCCATGAGGCGCACGCTAGGACGACTCAGCCCCGCCGTCAGACGAACGCCCAGATTGGGTCGGTTCAGACCAGCGACCAGGCGATGCCGTCGAGGATGTCGGTCTCGGCGACCGTCATCGACGCCACGGACACCCGGGCCAGCACCCGGGAGACGATCAACGCACCGGCGTCGATCACGTCAGCCCGGCCGGGGTGCATCCAGCCCAGGTCGCGGCGCTGCGCGACCGTCATGGTCAGCAGCCCGTCGACGAGTGCCTGGACGTCGGCCACGGCCAGGACCTGGCCGTGGATCAGGTCCCGGTCGTAGGCGGCGAGCCCGAGGGTCCCGGCCGCGATCGTGGTGTTCGTGCCGGCGACACCGATCACGACGGCTGCCGCCGCAGGGTCGACGGGTGAGGCGTCCAGCGCCGCGTCGATGTCGGCGACGATCGCGGCGATCTCCTCGGAGGTGACCGGGTCGTGGCGGACGTGCCGTTCGTGCAGGCGCACGGAGCCGATGTCCATCGAGTGCACAGCCGTCGGCCCGGTGGCGACGTCCCCGAGGATCAGCTCGGTCGAGCCGCCGCCCACGTCGACGACCAGTGCCGGTGAGGCGAGCTCGACACCGTCGAGCCCGCGCACCGCTCCCCCGAACGCCAGCCGCGCCTCCTCCTGGCCGGACAGCACCTCGGGCTCGATCCCGAGCCGAGCCACGACGCCGTCGGTGAACTCAGCGGAGTTGTCGGCATCGCGCGTCGCCGAGGTCGCGCAGAACCGGATCCGGGCGACGCCTGCCTCACGGATGATCCCGGCGAACTCGTCGATGGCCGTGAACGCCCGCTCCAGCGCCTCGGGAGCCAGCCGTCCGGTCGCGTCGACGCCCTGGCCGAGCCGGATCATCCGGCTCTCGCGCCGGACTCCTGCGGGATCGCCCGCAGGGTCGCCGACGAGCAGCTTGATGGTGTTGGTGCCGCAGTCGATCGCGGCGATCGGTACGGGTTTCGAGGCTCGCTCCGCTCGCACCTCAACCACCGGCGGCGGGCTCCACCGACACGCAGGGCCCCTTGGCCCACCAGTCGCCGAGGATCGCGAGCACCTCGTCGCCGAGCGGGTTGACCCCCGGACCGGCAGCGAGCGCGTGCCCGGCCAGGACGTGGAGGCACTTGACCCGGTCCGGCATGCCACCGGCGGAGATGCCCTCGATCTCGGGGACGTCGAAACCACCGGCGTCCCCGATCGCTGCACGGTCGGCGAGGTAGGCCTCGTGGGCAGCCCGGTAGGCCGCGGCGAGCTCGGGGTCGGTTCCGAGCCGGTCCTGCATCTCCTTCATCAGCCCGGACGCCTCGAGCGTCCCGATGCGGGAGTTCACGCGCGGGCAGGTGAGGTAGTACGTCGTGGGGAACGGAGTCCCGTTCGGCAGCCGCGGTTCGGTGCTGACCACGTCGGGATTCCCGCACGGGCAGCGATGCCCGATGGCGTGGATCCCGCGCGGCACCCGACCGAGCTGTGCCGCGATGACCGCAACATCGGCGTCGGTGCTGCTCACTCGTCCAGGTCCTCCTTGGGCGCCTGGATCCGGTCCTTGGGCGCACGCACCTTCGTCGGCGGGTTGCCGGCGATCTTCATCGAGTCCCACGCGTCCTCGTACCAGACCTGGGCATCCGGGTCCTCGATCGTCGAGGTGTCCCCGAGCTCGGCCGAGGCGTCCAGCGGGTTGCCGTTGGCGTCGACCACGACGAACGGGGTCTCGCCCCTGGCGACGTACCCGAAGCGCTCCCGCGCCTGCTGGGCGACGAACGCCGGGTCCTGCCAGCGCTCCTTCTCCTTCTCGAGGTCGTCGATGTTCGACTCCCGCTCGAGGATCTGGCTCTCGAGCGCCTCGATGTGGCTGCGCTGCTGGAGGTAGGCCCGCAACGACGACGCGTAGGACACGGCCAGCACCGCCAGCACGAGCACGAGGATCGCCGCCCGGCCGGTGAGCCGCGATTTCTTCTGGTGCTCGGCCCGGGCGCGATCGAGCGCGGCCTGCCGGTCGCGCGCAGCAAGCTTGCGCTCGACCTTCAGGCGCTCGGCGTACCGCGGTCCGGACCGACCCGAGGTGGGGCGGCCCGGCTTGCGGGACGTTCGGCGCTCGTCAGCCATCGGTCAGTCCGGCTTCAGCCCTGGTAGCGGGGGAAGGCCGCAGCGCCGGCGTAGCGGGCAGCGTCACCGAGCTCGTCCTCGATGCGCAGCAGCTGGTTGTACTTCGCGACCCGCTCGGACCGCGCCGGGGCGCCGGTCTTGATCTGGCCGCAGTTCGTCGCCACCGCGAGGTCGGCGATGGTGGTGTCCTCGGTCTCGCCCGAACGGTGGCTCATCATGCAGCGGTAGCCGTTGCGGTGGGCGAGCTCGACGGAGTCGAGGGTCTCGGTCAGCGAGCCGATCTGGTTGACCTTGACCAGCAGCGAGTTGGCCTGGCCGCCGGTGATGCCGCGCTGGAGCCGCTCGACGTTCGTGACGAACAGGTCGTCGCCGACCAGCTGGGTCTTGGTGCCGAGCTCGTCGGTGATGGCCTTCCAGCCGTCCCAGTCGTCCTCGTCCAGCGGGTCCTCGATGCTCACGATCGGGTACGCCGCCACGAGCTCGGCGTAGTAGGCCGTCATCTCGGCCGCCGACTTCTGGGCGCCCTCGAAGGTGTAGGAGCCGTTCTCGCAGAACTCGGAGGCCGCCACGTCGAGCGCGAGCACGATGTCCTTGCCCAGCTCGTAGCCGGCCTTGCCGATCGCCTCGGCGATCAGGTCGAGCGCCGCCCGGTTGGACTCGAGGTCGGGCGCGAAGCCGCCCTCGTCACCCACGGCAGTGGCGAGCCCGCGGCTCTTCAGCACGGCCTTGAGCTGGTGGTAGACCTCGGTGCCCATCCGCAGGGCCTCGCGGAAGGTCGGGGCGCCGATCGGCGCGATCATGAACTCCTGGATGTCCACGTTGGTGTCCGCGTGCGCGCCACCGTTGAGGATGTTCATCATCGGCACGGGCAGCAGGTGCGCGTTGGGGCCGCCGACGTAGCGGTAGAGCGGCAGCTGCGCGGAGTCGGCGGCCGCGCGCGCCACGGCCAGCGAGACACCGAGGATGGCGTTCGCGCCGACGGTCGCCTTGTTGGGCGTGCCGTCGAGGTCGAGCATGGTCTGGTCGATCAGCCGCTGGTCGGCTGCGTCGAGTCCCTCGATGGCCGGGCCGAGCTTCTGGATGACGGCCAGGACAGCCTGTTCGACACCCTTGCCGGCGTACCGCTCGCCACCATCGCGGAGCTCGACTGCCTCGAAGGCGCCGGTGGAGGCGCCGCTGGGCACCGCCGCACGGGCAAAGGATCCGTCGTCGAGGAGGACCTCGACCTCGACGGTGGGGTTGCCGCGCGAGTCAAGGATCTCGCGGGCTCCGACGGCTTCGATCGCTGCCACGTGTACTGCTCCTGAGGTGCTGGGACGGTGCTGACGGGGGACGGTGTCGTGGGACGGTGTCGTCCACGTCAGCCTAGACCGCGCGGGGCACCAGACCGGGCAGCACCCACCGGGCGTTCCGCTGACCGGCGGCGAACGCGTCAGGGAGGAGCTTCTCGATCTGGCGGGCGTCGTCCACGAGCGCTCAGGCGTCGAGGCCGAGCTCGGCCATCCGTGCCATGTGCCGCTCGGTGAGACGGGTGAACATCCGGCCGAGCGCCGCGAGGTCGAGTCCGGGCCGGTCGACCCCGCCCGCGAGCAGGGCGGAGAGCGCGTCGCGGTCCGCCGCGACCCGCTGCGCCTGGGTGAGCGCCTCGCCCATCAGGCGTCGGCCCCAGAGCGCCAGACGGCCCCCGAGACGAGGGTCCTCGACGATGCCGGCCCGCACCCTCTCGACCGCGAACGCCGAATGCGTGCCCTCCTCCATCGAGGACACCACCAGGTCGCGGGTCTCGGGGTCGAGGTAGGCCGCGATCTCGCGGTAGAAGTCGTTGGCCAACCCGTCGCCGACGTACGCCTTGACGAGGCCTTCGTACCAGTCGGCAGGCGCGGTGTGGCCGTGGAACTCGTCGATCGCCTGCTGGAACGGCGCCATGGCGGCGAACGGGTCGGCCCCGTAGGACCGGATCCGGTCGTGCAGGCGGTGCACCTTGGCCAGCTCGATGCTCGCCATCGTGGCCAGGTCGACCCTGTCGGGCAGGGTCGGCGCCAGCTTGGCGTCCTCCGCGAGCCGTTCGAAGGCGGAGATCTCGCCGTACGCGATCACGCCGAGCAGGTCGATCACGGCCTCGCGATAGGCCGGATCGGGGTCGGGCACCGGGGTGGCCACGGGAGCGGGCGCGTCGACGGATTCAGCCATGACCGCAGGCTACAAGTTGCCTCGTCCGAGCGCGTCTTCGCCACAGCCGCTGCCAGCAAGGTGCCGGCAATGGCCCCCGGTGCGCCTTCGGCCGGTAGACTCGCCCACGCGAGCGCCTGCACGAACCGCCCCACGTCCACGTGGTGGCCGAGCGAGCGGGCCCGCCGGGCAACCTGCCCACGTATGTGCGCGGCTGAGTGTGAGACAGCCGCAATTGATGGAAATGGCGTTTGTCACCGCGGCTGACGACACTCACGAAAGCGACACGACCCTGAGCACCTCCACGAACGAACCCACCACCGACGTCTCCGCCGAAGAAGTTGTCGCGGCCGGCATCGAAACCCTCACCGAGGAGCAGGTCGAGGTGGTCCCCGGGATCACCTTCCGTGACCTCGGCGTCCACCCCGAGATCTGCACCGCGCTCGAGCGCGGCGGCATCGTGCACCCCTTCGCGATCCAGGAGATGACCCTCTCCGTCGCGCTGGTCGGCACCGACCTGATCGGCCAGGCCCGCACGGGCACCGGCAAGACCCTCGCCTTCGGCATTCCGGTCCTGCAGCGCAGCATCGCGACGAAGGATCCCGACTACACCGAGATCGCGCCGGGCAAGCCACAGGCCCTCATCGTTGCCCCCACTCGCGAGCTGGCGATCCAGGTCTCCAGCGACCTCGAGCTCGCCAGCGCCGACCGCGGCCTGCGCGTCCTCACCATCTACGGCGGCGTCGGCTACGACACCCAGATCGACGCGCTCGAGGCCGGGGTCGACATCGTCGTCGGTACGCCGGGCCGCCTCATCGACCTGGCGAACCGCAAGGTCCTCGACCTCTCCCACGTGCACGCACTGGTGCTCGACGAGGCTGACGAGATGCTCGACCTCGGCTTCCTGCCCGACGTCGAGAAGCTGCTGCGCCTCACCCCCGAGACCCGACAGACCATGCTGTTCTCGGCCACCATGCCCGCGGCGATCGTGGCGCTGGCCCGCATGCACATGCGCCACCCGATGAACATCCGGGCCGAGTCGTCGTACGAGAACTCCACCGTGCCGGCCACGGCCCAGTTCATCTACCTCGCCCACGACCTCGACAAGCCGGAGATCATCGGCCGCCTGCTGCAGGCCGAGGACGCCGACAAGATGATCGTCTTCACCCGCACCAAGCGCCAGGCGCAGCGGATCGCCGACGAGCTCGTCGAGCGTGGCTTCAAGGCCAGCCCGCTGCACGGCGACATGGCACAGGTGGCGCGCGAGAAGGCGCTCAACAAGTTCCGCGAGGACAAGATCCAGGTCCTCGTCGCGACCGACGTCGCCGCCCGTGGCATCGACGTCTCCGGCGTCAGCCACGTGGTCAACTACACCTGCCCCGAGGACGACAAGACCTACGTCCACCGAATCGGCCGCACCGGTCGCGCCGGCGCGTCGGGCATCGCGATCACACTGGTCGACGCGACCGACGTGCACCGCTGGAAGATGATCAACAAGGCGCTCGACCTGCCGTTCGACGAGCCTCTCGAGACCTACTCCACCTCCGAGCACCTCTACCACGACCAGGGCATCGCCCCCGGCACCAAGGGGCGGCTCATCCCGGCCCCGCCGCACGTGTCCCGCGCCGACCGCGAGCGCGCCGAGGGTGGCGGCGACCGTGGTGGCCGAGGCGGCGAGCGCGGTGGCCGTGGCGGCGACCGTGGTGGCCGTGGCGGCGAGCGCGGTGCTCGCGACGGTGCTCGCGACGGTGCTCGTGAGGGTGGCCGTGAAGGCGGCGAGCGCAAGCCCCGTGAGGGCGGCGAGCGCACCCGTACCCGTACCCGCAGCGGCGTTGCTGCCGACGGGAACGCCCCTGCTGCTGCCCCGGCGGCCGAGGGTACGACGACCGAGGGTGCCGAACGCCCCGCCGGCGCGAGCCGCAACCGTCGCCGTCGTCGCCGCACCGGTGGCGCGGGTGACGCCGGTGGCACCACGGGCGGGGCGGAGACGCAGACCGCCTGAGGTCTCACCGCACTGACAGGAGCCTGGCGCGCTGTCCGACCCCGGTCGGCAGCGCGCCAGTTTCGTTTCCCGTTCACACGGTGCTCGGCCCGTCGGTGTGGATTCGTTCCCGGGCAGTCGGCAGGGTCACTGACGACCGACTCACCCGATCCAGGACGGACACCGTGACCCCTCTGCGTCGCTCCCTCATGCTTCTCGCCGCGTGCGCGGCCCCCGTGCTCGGACTCGGGGTGCTGCCTGCGCAGGCTGCCCCGGCCGATGACATCCGCATCAACGAGGTCGTCACCACCGGCTCCGTGAACGACTCCATCGAACTCGTCAACAAGGGCACGGCCGCCGTCGACATCTCGGGCTGGATCCTCAAGGACAACGACAACGGCTCGAAGTTCCAGATCGCGACCGGCACGACGCTGGCGCCCGGCGCGTTCCGTGCCTACGACGTCAGCGGCAAGTTCGGGCTGGGCTCCTCCGACAAGGCGCGGCTCTACCTGCCCAACGGCTCGACGCTGGTCGACACGTTCACCTGGACCACTCACTCGAACCCGTCGTGGTCGCGGTGCCCGGACGGCACCGGCGCGTTCGGGCAGGCCGCGCTGACGCTCGGCACCGCCAACTCCTGCTCGGGCTCGGGCAGTGCCTGGCCCGGCGGCAGCACGATCGCGAACGCCGACGCGTCGAACGTGTTCGGTTCCGACGTCAGCGGCCTGTTCCAGGACGGCACGGTGATGTGGGCTGCGCAGAACAGCGGCAAGCTCTGGCGCCTGCTCCCCGACGGCTCGGGAGGCTGGACCCCCGACACCAACAACGGCTGGACCAGTGGCAAGTCGCTCCGCTTCACGGGCGGCACCGGGACAGCAGACGCCGAGGGGGTCACCGCGACCGGCGGCAACGTGTATGTCGCCAGCGAGCGCAACGGCGACGTGTCGGGCACCAGCCGGCTCTCGGTCCTGCGGTACGACGTCAGCGGCACCGGCAGCTCCCTGACCGCCACCCGCGAGTGGAACCTGACCTCCAACCTCCCGTCCGTCGGCTCCAACGCCGGGTTCGAGGCGATCACCTACGTGCCCGACGCCACGCTGACCGGCGCCGGTTTCAAGGACGAGTCCACCGGAGTGGCATACAACCCGGCGGCGTACGCCGCGCACGCCGGAGGCGTCTTCTTCGTCGGCGTCGAGGGCACCGGCATGATCTACGGCTACGTGCTGCTCGACTCCGGCACCTACACCCGCGTCGCGTCGATCAGTAGCGGCTTCGCCGGCGTGATGGAGCTCCAGTGGGAGCCGCAGGCCTCGCGCCTGTGGGTCGTCTGCGACGACACCTGCAGCGGCAAGCACAAGACGTTCGCGGTGAACGCCTCGGGCGCGCTCGCCGTGACGGCGACGTACGACCGGCCCTCGGGCATGTCCAACATCAACAACGAGGGCTTCTCCCTCGCAGCGGCCGCGGAGTGCGTCGGCGGGTTCAAGCCGGTCTTCTGGGCCGACGACAGCAACACCAGCGGTCACGCCCTGCGCAAGGGCACCGTCACCTGCTGAGCCTCGTCGTCCGGGCGCCTGGTCACGCCAGCGCCCGGACGACGTGCGGCCAGCAGAGGTCACCGAGTGCCGCGTCCGCCTCGGGTGTCCCGCCGCGCTGCATGACCTGCCCTGCCTCGACTGCCCGCT
Source organism: Nocardioides sp. Root682 (assembly GCF_001427795.1). GTDB lineage: Bacteria > Actinomycetota > Actinomycetes > Propionibacteriales > Nocardioidaceae > Nocardioides. The sequence goes on from NZ_LMHJ01000001.1 coordinate 1,162,052, forward strand.
CCCCCGGCAGCACCGTGCGATGGCCGGCCGCGGGGTGGGTCACGACGGTGGTCTCGAGCCCGTGCTGGCGACGCCGGTCAGCGATCCGGTCGGCGAACCAGGCGCTCGGCCACACGCGGTCGTCGCCACCGGCGACCAGCACCAGGTCTCCGCGGATCCGCTCGACCTCGATCACCGCGCCGGCCACTTCGTCGCCATGGACGGCCAGGCTCCGCTCGTAGAGGGAGCGGTACGCCGGCGGGTCCTCGTCGGGCGACCAGTCGTCGGCGAACGGGACGAACGGGACCGCCGATCCGGCGCGCGTCCAGTGCGAGGTCTCCCTGGGGCCGTCGTACCCGGCCCAGACGACCGGCGTCGGCGCGAACGCGACGCAGGCCGACACCCGCTCGTCGTACGCCGCGGTCAGCAGCGCCGCCTCCGCACCGAAGGACGTCCCGACGATCGCCAGCCGCTCGCAGCGTTCGGCGAGCTGGTCCAGCGCACGGTCGAAGGTCTCGAGCGGCACCTCGAAGGGACCCGGCTGCTGGCCCGGCCCTCCGAACCAGCGGATCGTCAGGGCGACCGCGCCCAGGCCGGCAAGGAGACGTGCGCGCTGCTCATCGAGTCGCCCACTCGAACCCGCGACCACCAGCGCGCCTCGGCCCGTCGGGTGCTCCGGTTCGAACCACGCGCTCTCAGGAGCCACGGGAACCGGTGCCATCAGGCAGTGACGACGACCGTCGTACCGTTCGGGGCGAAGTCCCACAGCGCGATCGCGTCGGCGCGCTTCTGCCGGATGCAGCCGTGCGAGAGCGGGGTGCCGAGCTGGCTCAGGGTCTGCACAGGAGCACCGTCGTCGACCGGGATCGTGTGGAAGCCGATCGCCGCACCCTCGGTGCCCTGCGTGAACCGGACGAAGTACTCCATCGTCCCGGAGTCGTCGATGCCCACCGCGTTGCGGCTGCGCGAGTAGACGGAGTAGGTGCCCGGCTCGAGGTTGTCCTCGATGCTGCCCGAGACGAGGTAGGTCTGCGCGACGTCGCCGTCGCCGTCGACGAGCCACACGCGCTGGCGGCTCTCGCTGAAGACGATCCGGCGGCCGGTGCCCGAACGGGGAGGCAGTCCGCTCGACTCGGTCGAAGCGGCGATCCTGCTGCTGCCGTCGGCATCGGCCAGGCCGGTCGCCGCGGGCTGCTCGACGGAACGATCGGCTTCGGCCGGGTCGTCCTCGTTCTGATCGGCCTCGGTGCCGCTGCCTTCGGCTGCGGTCAGGGACGTGGCGGCATCGGAGCGGTCCGGACCGGTCGGGAGCAGCCCGAAGCCACCGGCGACGGCAACCACCAACACCGCGAGCGAAGCACCGAGCGCAGAGATCCGGCCGTAACGGGGGCGCGCTGGCGCGCGGTGCCGTCCGCCGGTCTCACGTACGTGCTTCACGGGTCAGCGCGCCGCCCGCTTGAGCAGCGTCGCAGCCACGTCCCGGTACGCCTGGGCGCCCTTGCTGGTGCGGCTGGTCGCGAGGATGGAGCGACCCGCAGCGGGCGCCTCGGCGAACTTGATGGTCTTGGGGATCGGCGGCTCGACGACCTCGAGGTCGTAGGTCTCCGAGATGGTGTCGAGCACCGCGCGCGCGTGGTTGGTCCGGCCGTCGTACAGCGTGGGCAGCACGCCCCAGACCTCGAGGTCACGGTTGGTGAAGCGGCGTACGTCGTGCACGGTGTCGAGGAGCTGACCCACGCCGCGGTGGGAGAGCGTCTCGCACTGCAGCGGGATCAGGACTCCGGTGGCGGCGGTCAGCGCGGCCACGGTGAGCACACCCAGGGAGGGCGGGCAGTCGAGGAGCACCCAGTCGTAGTGGGTACCGGACGCCGCCAGGTCCTCGAGGACGCCGCGCAGGACGTGCTCGCGGCCGGTCCTGGTCAACAGGTCGGCCTCGGCTCGCGCGAGCTCGATGGTCGCCGGCAACAGATCGACACCGTCTTCGGTCGCGATCAGCACGTCAGCGATCGGCGTGCCCTTGGTCAGCACGTGGTGGACCGAGAGGTCGAGGTCCTCGGGGTCGATGCCGAGGGAGAAGGTCAGGCACGCCTGCGGGTCGAGATCGACGAGCAGGACCGACTGCCCGAGCTCGGCCAGGGCAGCACCCACGGACGCCACACTGGTCGTCTTCGCGACGCCGCCCTTCTGGTTGGCGACGGCCAGAATCGTCGTGCGGGCGCCCTTGTCGATCTTCATCGGCACCATCATGCCGGACAAAGGCACGGTGCGGGCGCAGGGGCGGTACGTCGGTTGCGCGTCGGCCGCGCCTCGACTGCGCCTCGACTGCGCCGGGGCTGCTTGACTACCGGCATGCCCACCGCACTCATCACCGGCGCGACGGCCGGGATCGGCCTCGAGTTCGCCCGCCAGCTCGCCGCTCGCGGCGACGACCTGATCCTGGTCGCCCGCGACACGACCCGGCTCGACACCGTCGCGAGCGACCTGCGGTCGTCGTACTCCGTCGAGGTGGAGGTGCTCCCCGCCGACCTCACCGACCTCGCCCGGCTCGGCCTCGTCGAGCAGCGGTTGGCCGACCGCGACCGTCCCGTCGACCTGCTGGTCAACAACGCCGGCTTCGGCCTCAAGAACAGCTTCCTCGACAACCCGATCGACGTGGAGCAGGCCCAGCAGGACGTGCTCGTGCGCGCGGTCCTGCGGCTGACGCACGCGGCTCTGGGCGGCATGGTCGAGCGCGGGCGCGGCGGCGTCATCAACGTCTCCAGCGTGGCGGCCTTCCTGCCGCGCGGCACCTACAGCGCAGCGAAGGCGTGGGTGAACTCGTTCAGCGCCTGGGCGCATGCCGAGTACGCCGACCGCGGCGTCACCGTGATGGCCCTGTGCCCGGGATTCGTGAAGACCGAGTTCCACGAGCGCCTCGGCGTCGACCGGGACTCCTCAGCCCCCAAGGTCCTCTGGCTGGAACCCGACCGCCTGGTCCGCGACGCCCTCGCCGACTTCGACAAGGGCCGCGCGATGTCGATCCCGTCCAAGCGCTACAAGGCGATCGTCACCACCACGCGCGTCGTACCCAGGAGCGCCCTGCAACGCCTCCAGGGGCTGGGTCGCAAGTAGGTCTCGAGACGGTCGCAGAGCGACCTCCTCGACCGACGAAGCTCAGCCTTCGCCGGCGATAAAGGCCCGGACCGCGTCGGCGACGAGCTGCACCGCGATGGCGGAGAGCAGCAGACCCGCGATGCGGGTGACGAGAAGGACGCCGCCCTCCCGGATCAGACGCAAGATCGGCAGGGAGTACCGCATCGCGGCCCAGAGCGCGATGTGGACCGCCACGACACCCAGGGCGACGGACAGGCCGCTCTTCCAGCTGTCGATGTCGCCGACGAAGAGCATCGTCGCGACGATGGCACCCGGGCCGGCGAGCAGTGGTGTGCCGAGCGGTACGAGCGCGACGTTGGTGTCGCCACTGGCGGTCTGCTCCTTCTCGTTGCCGGTCAGCAGCTCGAGCGCGACGAGCAGGAGCAGCAGGCCGCCGGCGCACTGCAGGGCGGGGAGCGAGATGTGCAGGTAGTTCAGGATCTGCTGGCCGAAGAACGCGAACAGCGTGATCACGAAGAACGACACCGCGACCGCCTGCCAGGCGAGCCGCTTCGCGCTCGAATGACTCCGGCCGGCCGTCAGCGACAGGAAGATCGGCACGGTCCCGACGGGGTCCATGATCACGAACAGCGTCACGAACACCTCGACGAGCAGGACGTATTCGAGCATCAGCGCACCTCTCCGATCAGGGTCGTCGGGGAGCCGAGCGCCGCGGCCCGGTCGACGATCCGCTGCAGCTGGTCGGGAGCGGTGGTCTCGCATCCGAGGTCGTGACCGACCTTGCCCTCCCCGTGGTGGTCACTGGCGCCGGTGACGATCAGGTCGAGGCGATCCGCGATCCGTCGCAGTCCGTCACGCGCGTGCGCGTCGTGGTCGAGGTGGTTGACCTCGATCCCGGCCAGCCCCGCCTCCTTGAGGACGACGAAGGCCGCTTCATCGAGTGCCCCGGCCGAGCCGCGTCCCCACGGGTGGGCCACCACTGCGACGCCGCGGGCGCCGTGCACCAGGGCGATCATGTCGACCAGGTCGGGCGCGTACCGGTCGACGTACGCGGGGCCGCCGTCAGTGAGATAGCCCGCGAAGGCCTCGTCGCGGTCGGCCACGACACCGAGGCGCACGAGCAGGTCGGCGATGTGGGGGCGGCCGGTGACCTCGTTGCCGCCGGAGACCTCGGCGAGCGCCTCCTCGGTGGCCGGGATACCGAGGTCGCGGAGCCGGGCCAGCATCGCGGGAACCCGCTGCTCACGGCCCTCGACGATCCGGTCGAGCTCGGCCTGCAGGGCGGCGTCGTCGGCGTCGGGAAGGTAGGCGAGCAGGTGGACGGCGACGCCCCGGAAGCAGGTGCTGATCTCGATGCCGCGGACCAGCGCGACACCGGACTCCTCGGCTGCCGCGGCGGCCTCGTCCCAGCCCGCCATCGTGTCGTGGTCGGTCAGCGCGACGACGTGCAGCCCGGCGGCCGCAGCGGCACGCACCAGGTCGGCGGGCGACTCGGTGCCGTCGCTCACGCGCGAGTGGGTGTGCAGATCGATCGTCACTGGAGAAGGCTAGTGCCGGGGATTGTCAGACAACGATCCCAGGACAGTGTCGGTTCGGTCACCACGCGGGTGGCGCGCCACCGAAGGGCAGGGCGACCAATTGCGGGCCCGTCGCCGAGACGTCGCGCAGGATCCAGTCGTCGCGCAGCAGCAGGATCGCGGAGGCGGGTCGCAGCACCAGCCACAGCCAGCGGCCGGCTGCCTCACCGGCGACGACCGACCGGTCCCACTCCCCCGGTGCGGAGCTGATCGACACCGACCACAGGCCCACCGGGTGCTGGTCGACACGCACCCGCACGGGCGGCGGACCGTCGCCGATCTCGAGCCCGGGGTCGAGCCGTTCGGCCTCGCCGTTGCCCGACAGGCCAGCGACTCGAGCACCGAAGCCGGTGCCGGGCTCCTCGCTGATCACCATCACGTCGACCGGGCCGTCGAGCTGGCTCGCCCCCGACACACAGGTCAGCGTCGCGGACGCCGGACCGTGAGCGGGCCCGACGGCGGCGAAGTCGCTGACCGACCACCCGGGCCCGAGGGGCCAGGGCAGGTACGTCGGGAACGCTCCGACACGACGCAGGTGCCCCGCGAAGGCTTCGTACGACGGCGTCTGGGGCCGCCACAACGGCTGGACGACCCCGTGCTCGGGACACGACCAGGTCCCGTCGCCGACCTCCGCGACGGGCGCGGGACAGCGTGGGCACTCCACCCGCACCTCTGCGCCCGCCCCCGGGCCGGGCTCAACGCTCGACATGGACGCAACCGTCCTGCGCCACGGCGCGGGAGTCAAGCATTCCAGCGCAACAGGACCGGCGTTTCGCGCTCGTGGCCCAGCTCCGAGACGGTGGCGGTGTCGAGGCGGAACAGTCGACCGTCGCTGGCGGTGAGGCCGATCCACCGGGCCGCCAGCGCCCGGAGCGACTGGCCATGGGCGAACAGCAGCACCGGACCGGACGCTGCACGGATCCGCTCGATCACACGATCACAGCGCGCAGCGACGTCGGCCGCGCTCTCGCCGCCGGGACAGCCGTGCGTCCACACGGTCCAGCCCGGCACCTCCTCGCGGATCTCCGGCGTGGTCCGGCCCTCGTACTCGCCGTACCCCCACTCGACGAGGTCGGCACACACCTCGGCGTCGCCGAACCCGGCGATTTCCGCCGTACGACGGGCGCGCTGCATCGGGCTGGTCAGGACCTCGGCGAACTCCACGTCTGCGAGCCGCGGCGCCAGCAGGCGGGCACCCTCCTCCCCCGCAGGCAGGAGGGGCAGGTCGGTCGACGAGGTGTGCTTGCCGGACTCGCTCCATTCGGTTGCTCCGTGACGGACGAGGTACGCGGAGTCGGCCATGGCGACATCCTGCCAGCGTGGCGACGGTGGTGGCAGGATCCGACCATGGTTCCCCCCGACCAGCGTCGTCTGGCCCGCCACCGGATCGCCGTCGCAGGGGCCTTCGCCACTCAGGGCTTCGTCTTCATCGGGCTGACCACCCGGCTGCCCGACATCAAGGACCGGTGGGACCTCACCGAGCTCAGTGTCTCCGGCGTGCTGCTGGGGATCGTGCTGCTCGCCGGCGCCGGATCGGTCCTCGCCGAGAAGCTGTCGGCGAGCAGGTCCAGTGCCTCACTGCTGAGGGCCGGGTTGGTCCTGATCGCCGTCGGTGCCGGCCTGATGCTGGCGTCGCCGATCTGGCTCGGCTACCTCGCAGGCGTCGCTGTGTACGGCGTCGGGCTGGGCATCGTCGACGCCACCACCAACATGCAGGCGGTTGCCCTCGAGCACCGGTACGGGCGGCCGATCCTGCCGAGCTTCCACGGCGGCTGGACCTTCGGCGGCCTGCTGGGAGCCGCGGCCACCCTCGCCACCGCGCACCTCGACCTCAGCTGGGCGGCAGTCGTCGCCGTCGTACCCCTCCTGATGGCGACGGGTGCGTTCCTGCCGCGCGAGGCAACCGTCGCCGAGGACCACGCGGACCCGGCGGCCGCGACGCTCGACATCCCGTGGCGCCCGATCCTGATGGTCGGGCTCGGCATGGTCGTGTTCTACATGGTCGACACCGCCGCCCAGACCTGGGGCGCGGTGTACGTCGACGAGGTGCTCGACGCACCGTCGCGCTGGGTCGCGCTGGCGACACTCCCCTACCTGTTCGCCAGCCTGGTGGTGCGACTGGCGGGCGACCGCCTCGTCCAGCAGTACGGCGCCCCGCCGGTGTTGCGCGTCGGTGCCGTCGTCGCGTGCGCCGGACTCGCGGTGGTGACGTTCGCGCCGACGTGGCCCATCGCCGTCCTGGGCTTCACCCTGGTCGGCACCGGCATCTCGGTCGTGGCGCCGCTGAGCTTCTCAGCGGCAGCGCGACTGGCGGGCGGCTCCACCGAGCGCGTCGACGCGGTGATCGCCCGGTTCAACCAGTTCAACTACGTCGGCGGCCTGCTCGGCGCCGTGCTCACCGGTGTGGTGGGTCAGGACCAGCTGCGCTTCGGCTTCGTCGTACCCATGGTCCTGGTGCTGACGCTGATCCCGCTCGCGCGCTGGTTCGGGTCGACCGAGCGGGGTGAGGTCAGCCGCGCGATCCCGGCCGGCACACCCGGCACTCCACCAGATGGGCGTTCGTCTCCCCGACCGGAGTGAGGTCGTCGCGGTGGGCGACGAGCGAGCAGTCCCGGCGGTGCATCGTGGTCCCGTTGCCGGCGACGACGGGGATGGCGCCGAGGTCGGCTCCGCGCTCACCGCCGACGGCGTTGGCGGTGCTGGCGGTGACCTCGGCGAGCAGGAGCAGCGTGTCGGCCAGCCGCTTCGTGGACTCGCGACCGTCAGCTGCGATCCGTGCGAGCCAGGCACCGAAGTACAGGAAGCCGCCGACGAAGGTCAGCCCGAGGCCGAGCAGGCCGCCGGAGACCAGGTAGGACAGTTGGTCGTACTCGTACGGCGTGTTCGCGGCGCCGTACCAACCGAGCACGATCACCACCAGCCCGAGGGGCAGCATGATCGCGCCGGCCCAGAACAGGACCACCTGGAGCAGTGCGGCGTGGTCGCCCTTCAGCGGGGCGATGCCGGAGCGTGAGGACTCTCCAGCCCGGGGAAGTGCGGTCGCGGAACGGGGCACGGTGGTCATCGGGTCACGCCTTTCGGAGGTCGGGAAGGCCGCTTTCGAGGCCGTGGGGGCAGGGGGCGCCCGCGCCGAGAGCAGCGGCGCCGAGCCGGCGGAACCAGCTGCCGGCGACGGCGGCCACCACGAACGCGGCGAGCAGGAACATTCCCGGGATCGAGAACAGGTCGGGCAGGCCGGCGCTGGCCGGGGCCGCGTCCACCAGGTCAGCGACCGGTGCACCGCCCGCGCCGGGCGCCGCGTTGACCGGCGCCGGAGCGCCGACTGCAGCCGGCGGTACGCCGACCGCGCCGGCCACCGGCGCCGCGGGTGCACCCGCAGCGGCCGGCGGCGCGATCGGGCTGGCCGGGGCGATCACGATGGGCGGCACCGTGTCGACGGTCGCCGACGCGACGCCAAGGGTGATCACGACCTTCGGGGCAAGGCTCGAGAGGCCGGCCACGACTCCCTTGAGGGGTCCGGCCTGGGCCGGAATCAGCTCGGCGAGGACACCTGCCGGGATCGCGCGCAGGACGGGCGCGAGGACCTTGGTGTCGATCGTGATGCGCAGCGCCTGCGAGAGGCTCGTCGCGAGGTCACCCTCGACGGTACGCACCTGCTTCGGGACCTCGATGCTGATGCCGAGCTGCTTGAGCGCGTCAGCGGGGAGGTCGTCCAGGCCCGGGATCGGCGAGGTCGAACCAGCTGCCTCGATGCCGTCGGGGCCGATCGAGAACGCCTGGCCGGCCACGGACATCGTTCCGAACTTGGCGGTGCCGGTGGCCGTGCCCTTGGCCCCGTCGGTCGTCGCACGGGCGGACGTCTCCAGGCCACCCATCGTGACGAGACCGCCGAGCAGCCGGATCTCACCGAGGACGGCGCGCGAAGCGGTCACCACGGGGCCCTTGCTGGCGTCCATCCGGCTGACCGACACGTAGCCGTCGACGTCGACGAGCAGCGCCAGCGGATTCGCGGGAGCGGACGTCCTGCTCACGCCGGTCGAGCCACCACCGAGGAGCTTCTGGAGCTGCTCGGTCAGCTGCGAGAGCGGATTGGCGGCGCCGCCGCTCGTCTCGGCACCGTCGTCCGGCCCGAGCACTGCCCCGTCCGGGGAGAACCCGGTCTCGGCAATGGCGGTCTTGTCGCCGGAGGTGGTCTGCTGGATCGATCCGGGGATCTTGTTGTCCGTCTGCGTGGTCTGGTCGCCGGGGTACTGCGAGTTGACCTGGACCGGGTAGCCGTTCGCCGTCAGCGGGGTCGAGGGCAGGCCGAGCTGCTCGGCGAAGGTCTTGAGACCCTCACCGACCGGGTCGCCGGGCCAGAACAGGCTCGAACGGCCCGAGGACGAGCTCGAGTCGGCCTGCACCGAGCTGTAGCCCATGTCGAACTCCACCTGGGCGATGCCTGCGTCGACGGGGATCGGGATGCTGGGTTCGAACACCTCGATCCGCACGGGGCTGGACCACGCGCCGGCAGTGAAACCGCCGTACTCGGCCACAACCGTGGCGCCTGCTGCAGGAGAAACTGCTCCGGTCGTCAGCGGCATCATCGACGCGAGCACACCCCCGGCCACCAGCAGCCGGGTGTTGCGACGTGTGTCGTGGTTCATGCGGCACCTCCCAGGATGACGTCGGCCATGGTGTCGAGGATCTCGCCCGGTTCGCCGGTGGCCACGATCCGGCCACCGCTCATCACCGCGGCGTAGTCGGACACCCGGAGCGCGGTTCGGGCGAACTGTTCGATGCACAGGATCGAGACGCCGGACTCAGCGATGCGGGCGACCGTGTCGTAGAGCTCGTCGACGATCAGCGGCGCCAGGCCCATCGACAGCTCGTCGAGCAGCAGCAGGGCCGGGTCGGACGCGAGCGCGCGGGACATGGCGAGCATCTGCTGCTCGCCGCCCGACATCGTTCCGGCCAGCTGGTGGCGGCGCTCGTGCAGGCGCGGGAAGTAGTTGTAGGCGGTCTCCAGGATGGCGCCCTTCGCCACCCCGGCATACGACATCAGGACGAGGTTCTCCTCGACCGTCAGGTTCGGGAAGACCGACCGGCCCTCCGGGACGGTGCACAGCCCGACCCGGGCCAGGTCCTCGGAGCCGGTGCCCTTGCCGCCGCCCTTCACGTGGACGCCGGCGAGGTGGATGTCGCCCGAGGTGGCCTGCTTCTGCCCGCTGATCACCTTCACCAACGTGGACTTCCCGGCTCCGTTGGGACCGAGCAACGCCATCACGGCACCCCTGGGCACCGACAGGTTCACGCCGCGCAGCACCTCGATCCGCCCGTAGGCGGCGTGCAGGTCGACGACGTCGAGGATCGGGACGCTCATGACGGGATCGCCTCCATCTCGCTCGTGTGGTCGCCCAGTCCGTTGGCGGCCTCGTGCGGGTCGTCGGCGGAGTAGCCGAGGTACGCCCGCTGCACAGCACTGTCGTCGCGGATCTCCGCGGGCGTGCCCGAGGAGATGATCTGCCCGAAGTCGAGCACGTGGATCTCCTCGCACACGCTCATCACGAGGTCCATGTCGTGCTCGACCATCAAGATCGCCACACCCTCGCTGGCCAGGTCCCTCAGCAGCGCGCCGAAGGCGTCGGTCTCGGTCTCGTCCAGCCCCGAGGAGGGCTCGTCGAGGAGCAGCAGCCGCGGGTCGCAGGCCAGGGCCCGCGCGAGCTCCAGCAGCCGGGCGGTGCCGGTCGGGATGGAGTCGGCACGTTCGTCGGCGTACTCAGCGATCCCTACCCGGTCCAGGAGCACGTCGATCTCGAGTGAGGAGCGCCCAGACGCGCGGACCCACGCCAGCGGTCCGCCGTGGATGTCGCGTGCGACGCGCACGTTGTCGCGGACGGTCAGTGACCCGAAGGCCTCGAGCCGCTGGAACGTGCGGCCGATGCCGTGCCCGGCACGCTTGTGGACCGGCCAGCCGGTGACGTCACGGTCGCGGTACCGGACCCGGCCGGAGGTGGGCTTCTGCAGTCCGGTGATCACGTTGAAGCAGGTCGTCTTGCCGGCACCGTTGGGTCCGATCAGTCCCGTGATCCGTCCGGGCTCGGCCGTGAACGACGCGTGGTTCACGGCCGTCACGCCGCCGAACCGGACGATCACGTCGTCGACTTCGAGCAACGCCATCTCAGGCCACCCCCTGCGGTTCTTCGATCGGCTCTTTGATCCGTACGGCGGCATCGACACCCGTGTCGAAGCTGGCGTCGACGGAACGCGCCGGCTCCGGGCGACCGGGCTTGAGCAACCCGTCCAGCCGTTCGCGCAGCTGTTCCTCCCAGCGGGGCAGGACCTTGCCCGTGAGGCGGCGCCCGAGCTTGAACAGGTGGTTCGCGATGCCGTTGGGGTCGCGGCCGAGCAGAACGGCCCCGAAGCCCAGGACCGCGAACAGGAGCCCGGCCAGCTCCGGCGAGGAGGACTGCCAGACCGGCAGCAGCATGAGTGCGGTGCCACCCAGCAGGGCACCGGTCACCGAGGTGACGCCGAACACGACGGCGAGGAGCAGCACGAGCAGCGACTGGAAGTAGAGGAAGTCCGCCGCTCCGACGGTTCCGCGCAGGCCGGCGAAGAGGGCTCCGGCGACGCCGGCCATGCCCGCCGACAGCGAGAACAACCCGACGCGGAACCAGCGCAGGTCCAGGCCGAGGGTGCCGCACCCGGACGGGCTGTCGCGGGTCGCGATGAGGATCCGACCCAGGGCACCGCGACGCAGCCACAGCAGGAACAACCCCATCAGGACGAAGGCCAGCACCATGAACCACACGTAGGCCGTGTCGCTGCCGATCTTCACGCCGAGGACGGAGAGGCGCTCCGTGGCGAGCGTGCCGTTGAACTTGAAGGCGTAGTCGGCCTGGAAGATCATCTTGTCCATCAGCACGGCGAACGCCATCGTCGACAGCGCCAGGTAGAGGCCGGTCAGCCGGAGCACGGGCAGCGCGACGAGCGCCCCGACCCCTGCCGCGATCGCTGCCGCCAGCACCAGACCGAGCAGGTTGGGCTGGTCGAGCTTGGCGTAGGCCAGGGCACCGACGCCGGCGAAGGTGAACTGCGCGAGCGAGACGTGGCCGCCGTACCCGGTCAGGAGCACCAGCGACAGCATCACCATCGCGTACGTCGCCGCGACACCGATCAGCAACACGTCGGAGCGCGACACGACCCCGATCAGCACGAAGGCGAGGGCGAGGAGCACGCCGCCCGCGCCGAGGCTCTTGCGCAGCGCCGGCACGGGTGCGGCCACGAGGCCCTTGACCTGCCCGATGCGCAGCTGGGTCTGGGGCATGGCGACGACCACCACGAACAGGAAGAGCGCCGGGATCACCGGGCGGATGGTCGACCAGAAGCCGTCGGTCGGCAGGTAGGCCACCGCCCACGACTCCAGGATGCCCAGACCCATGGCACCGGCGAAGGTGAGCGGGAGGCTCTTCAGGCGCCCGAGCATCGCCGCGGCGTACGCGTTGATGACCAGCAGCGTCAGGGCGTAGTAGTCCAGGCCCACGACCGGCGTCAGCAGGATGCCGGCGAGCGCGGCCAGGGACATGCCGATGGCCCACGCCAGCGCGGCGACCGTGTCCGGCTTGCCGCCGAAGAGCTTGAGCAGCTCGGGGTTGTCGACCGACGCGCGCATCGCCGTACCGACCCTGGTCCGGTTCAGCAACAGGTACAGACCGATCGCGACCACGATGGAGCAGACGATGGTGATCAGCTGGTGCGCGGTGATGTAGGTGTCACCGAGCTGCCAGCCGGTCTCGGGGTGGAACGGCAGCAACACCCGGGGCTCCGGTGGCCAGATGTACTGCGCGACCCCGATCAGGCCGACGAGCAGGCCGACGGCGACGACCAGCGCCACCGACACCGGCCCCTCCCCCAGGCCCCGCGTGACGAACCGCTGGATGAACCAGCCGATGGCCGGTGCGACCACGCCGAGGACGAGGAACAGCGACAACAACGTCGGCAGGCCCTGACGCTGGCTGAAGTCCCAGAAGGTGAACGCCAGCACCATCCCGAAGGCACCGTGGGCGATGTTGAACACCCGGGTGGTCGCATACGTCAGCACCAGGCCGCTGGCCATGATCGCGTACGCGGCGCCGGTGAACAGTCCGAGCAGCGTGAAGGCGAACAGGGAGCTCATCGGTGGATCAGCCGCCGATGCCGGAGTTCACGGTCCGACCGCAGAGGTAGGAGCCGGAGGAGACCTGCTGCCAGCGACCGCCCTTGTACTGGGCGATCTTGAGGCAGGGAGGCGTGTTGGCGGTGCCGAGGTTCATCGCCGTGTGGGCACCGTTGCCGGTCCAGCTCGTCGTGCTGCGAACGGCCTGGATCAGGGAGGCCCGGTTCAGCTTGCCACCCAGCGCGATGGCCTTCTCGACGAACAGGCGCGCCGCCGACCAGGCGTAGAGGCCGTAGTAGTTCGGGACCGCGCCGGGCTTCACCTGCTGGAGGTAGGACAGGTAGAGCTGGACCTCGGCGTTGTTCTTGTTCTCGAAGAGGTCGTTCGCGGCCCAGATGTAGGTGTTCTCGGCGACGCTGCCGGCCTGCTCGAGGTAGCGCTTGTCGTAGATGGTCGGGTCCTGGAAGAAGGCATCCGGCTTGAAGCCCTGCTGCTGCATGGCCTGCTGCAGCTTGACCGAGTTCTGGTACGGCCCCGTGTAGCTGACGATCTTCACGCCCTTGGACTTCATCTGCTGGACGTACGGCGCGAAGTTGAACTCGGCGACGTCGATGCCCTGCAGGTAGGTCACCTTCCAGCCGGCGCCCTTCTCGTAACCGGCGGCCTGGCTCTTGGTGTTGACCGGCGCTGCGCCGGCGTTGACGTAGAGGAACGCGGCGTTCTTGACGGCGGTCGGGTACTTCTGGGCGAACCACTTGGCCGCAGCGTCCGGGATCAGGTTCGTGCGGATCGAGTACGCCGCGAAGCAGCTCTTGCAGTCCTGGCGCTCTGGGCTGGTGATGACCGAGCGCAGGTCGGGCAGGCCGCAGGCGTTGGCGGTGGCCGCGCCGCCGCTGTCGAACGCGGACATGGACCCGACTGCGGCAAACGCCTGGTCGCACGCCTTGACGTAGGCCTGCTGGTCCGCGCCGGCGTCGGCGCGGCTGTCGAGGTTGACCAGCTCGATCTTGCGGCCGCAGATGGTGCCCTGGGAGTTGAAGTAGTCGAAATAGGCCCGCGTCGCCTGCTGGGCGGACTCGAAGATGCCGGGCACGGGGCCGGAGATGTCAGCGATGTTGGCGATCGTGATCGCCTTGTCGGTGATCCCCTTCTGGTTCTTGAAGCCAGCGCAGGAACCCGCCTTGGTCCCGCCGGACGGGGAACCCTTGGTGCCACCTCCACCCGAGCCGGCGGGGCCGCCGGAACCGCTCGCCGGGCCGGTGGCCGCGCCACCGGGGGCGCCGGCGTCCCCGGCCGCGGGGGCACCGGGGTCGACGGCGGCATCGGTGGCGGTGCCGTCGGTGGGCGCCGCAGCACCCCCGTCAGCACCAGGTGCCCCGGCCTCGGGTCCGGAGCCGTTGACATCGGCCACCGTTCCCGGGTCGAGCTGGGAGCCGCAGGCAGCGAGGAGCAGGACCAGGAAAGCAGCGCTCACAAGGCGCACGACACGAAAGGCAGACAATCTGGGCTCCTCCAGGGATGACCAGGCCCCAGCGAGACCTTCACCGGGAGCAACGAGACGATGTGATCAACGTCATGCGTTTGGCCGATAAAACTAGAACAAGTTTCATTTCCTGGCAAACGACGTTCGTTCCGGGCGGGAACCGCGCGCTCACCTGCCACGTCGAAGGCATCATGAGGGCCATGCATCTCCGACACCGTCGTCCGCGCACCGTTCATCTTCTGGGGCACCGTCTGGTTCACCGTCTGGGCCGCCGCCCTCTGGGCGCCGTCGTCCTGACCGCCGGGCTCGCTCTGGCGGCGGCCGGCTGCGGACACGAGAACGACAAGGCCAGCGACGACGCCGAGGTCCAGACCGAACCGCCTGCCACGAGCACGACCACAACGGCCCCGGCCAACGACTACCCGGACTTCGCGCCCGAGGACTACACCTACGAGCTCGAGGTGCTCTGCTACTGCCCGCAGGTCGGCGTCATCGGGGTCGTCGTCGCGGACGGCAAGGTCACCGAGGCGAAGTCCCTCACCGGAGAGACCAAGGGCCAGGACGTCCCGGAGTTCGGCCGGCTGACGATCAACGACATCATCGCGCGCGCCAACGACCCGAAGATCGACGAGGCCGAGGTGACCTGGCCGGCCGGCCAGGACTACCCCTCAACGGTGGCGCTCGACCACCTCGAGATGGCCACCGACGACGAGGTGACCTACACGATCAAGGACGTGCAGGTCACCCAGTAGTTCATCGCGGGACGAGGGCCCAGTAGTCGAGGTCGAGCAGGACGCCGGCGGCGTACTTGCCGGTCTCGGCGTCGCGCAGGGTCATCGACTCGTCGCGGTCCCGCGTCGCCACCAGGCGCAGGCGCAGCGCGCCGACGCTCGGCACCGCGGTCTCGGCCTTCTCGAGCACCTCGGACCAGGCGTAGATCGTGTCGCCACCGAAGGCTGGAGCGGTGTGGGCTCCGGCGTTGATGGCCGCGACCAGCTGCGCGTTCGCGAGGCCGTTGAACGACAGCGCGCGGGCGAGCGAGATCACGTGGCCGCCGTACACGAGTCGGTTGCCGTCGGGGCGGGCCTGCACGTTGAAGTGCACCTTGGCGGTGTTCTGCCACAGCCGTGTCGCCTGCTGGTGCTCGGAGTCGGTGAGCGTCACGCCGTCGACGTGGTCGATCTTCTCCCCGACCGCGTAGTCGTCGAACCGGTGCGGTTCACCGGCCGCAGCGAAGTCGTACGCCGAGAAGTCCAGTCCCTCCGGAAGCACGAGGTCGGTCGCCGCCACGACGGGCGACAGCTCGGGTACGACGGCGTCGGGAGCGGGCGCGTCCACGTCCCGCTTGTGCACCATCACCCACCGGGCCCAGTCGAGGGCGACCTCGCCGCGCTGGTTGGTGGCGGTCGAGCGCACGTAGACCACGCCGCTCTTGCCGTTGGAGTTCTGCTTGAGACCGATCACCTCGGAGCGGGTGCTCAAGGTGTCGCCCGGGACGACCGGCTGGTGGAAGCGGCACTCGGCGTACCCGAGGTTGGCGACCGCGTTCAGCGAGATGTCCGGGACGGTCTTGCCGAAGGCGATGTGGAAGGCGATCAGCTCCTCGACCGGGTGCGGGTCGAGGCCCACCGAGGCCGCGAAGGCGGCAGAGGACGGTACGGCGAACCGGGTCGGGTACAGCGAGCCGTAGACGGCGCGGTCGCCCTCGGTGACCGTGCGCGGCGTGGCGTGCTGCAGGACCTGCCCGACCGTGAAGTCCTCGAAGAAGTTGCCCGGGTTCGTCTTGTTCTCGGTCGCGGTCACTTGAGCTTGTAGTCCTTGAGCAGCGAGCGGCCGATGATCATCTTCTGGATGTCGGAGGTGCCCTCGCCGATGAGCATGAACTTGACCTCGCGCATCAGGCGCTCGATCTCGTACTCCTTGGAGTAGCCGTAGCCACCGTGGATCCGGAAGGAGTCCTCGACGACCTCGTTGGCGAGCTCGGCCGCGACCATCTTGGCCATCCCGGCCTCGACGTCCATCCGCTGACCGGTGTCCTTGAGGCGGGCGGCGCGGACCATCATCGTGTGCGAGGTCTCGACCTTGGTCGCCATGTCGGCCAGGCGGAACAGCACGGCCTGGTGCTCGGCGATGTACTTGCCGAACGTCTTGCGCTGCTGGGCATAGGCGATGCCGAGCTCGAAACCGCGCCAGGCCAGGCCACACGCACGGGCGGCGACGTTGACCCGGCCGACCTCGACGCCGTCCATCATCTGGAAGAAGCCCTTGCCGGGCACCCCGCCGAGGATCTGGTCGGCACCGAGCTTGTGGTCCTCCAGGATGAGCTCGGTCGTCTCGACGCCCTTGTAGCCCATCTTGTCGATCTTGCCGGGCACGGTGACGCCCTGGGCGGTCTCCCCGAAGCCGGGTTCCTTCTCGACCAGGAAGGTGGTCATGTTCTTGTAGACGCTCTCGGCGCCCTCGTCGGTCTTGCAGAGCACGGCGACCAGGGTGGACGTGCCGCCGTTGGTCAGCCACATCTTCTGGCCGGTGATGGAGTACGAGCCGTCCTCGAGCTTCGTGCCCTTGGTCGCGACCGCGGAGACGTCGGAGCCGAGGCCGGGCTCGGACATCGAGAACGCGCCGCGGACCTCGCCGGTCGCCATCCGCGGGAGGTACTTGGCCTTCTGCTCGTCGGTGCCGTGCTGCATCAGCAGGTAGGCCACGATGAAGTGGGTGTTGATGACACCCGAGACGCTCATCCAGCCGCGGGCGATCTCCTCGACGACCAGCGCGTAGGTCAGCAGCGACTCGCCCAGTCCACCGAACTCCTCGGGGATGGTCAGGCCGAAGACACCGAGCTCCTTGAGGCCCTCGATGATGTCGGTCGGATACTCGTCGGCGTGCTCGAGGTCCTGGGCCACCGGGATGATCTGCTCGTCCACGAAGACACGTACGGCCTTCAGGATCTCGACCTGGTCCTCGTTGAGTCCCTCGGTCTGACAAAGCTTCGGCATCACAGTTCCCTTTCGCTGGTACGACCGACGGCACTGTACCCGTCGGTAGGGGTCGCAGCCGCCCGCTGAGATCCCCACGTGAACAAGGTCACGCGGCCACCCTCGAGCGAGCGCCGAGCAAGTGCTGCCGGACACCGCAGTGGCTTAGCATCCCGCCATGACCAGCTCGTACGACGCCTCGCCCACGCCCGACGCCGCCAGCGCCCAGGTGGCGGAGCTCACCGCTGCGCTCCAGCAGCTCTCGAAGACGATCGAGGGCTTCCACCACGCGGTCATCGACTTCAACACCGTCATCGAGCGCGCCGACGCGCTCGTTGCTCGCGCGGAGGTGGCGCTGGCGCCGCTCGCCGCGACCCAGCAGGTCGGTGACCAGATCAAGGTCGCAAGCCAGCTGGCCGGTCAGGTGGCCAGCGCCGCCGTCAAGCGTGGCGTTGCCGCCGGCAAGGGCCTGACGCAGCGCACCTGATCACTTCATGCCGAGTGCGGTGGCCAGCGGTCCGGCGAGGTACTCGGAGTACTCGAAGGTGATGTGTTCCCGGTCGCGCAGCGGCACGACGTCTCCGATCACGGGTGGGCACTGACCATCGGCGCAGAACCACTTCTGCACGTCGATGAAGTCGACCCCGGACTCCTTCGCGACGTCGCGGAACACGTGCTGGCCGCGCTCGGTCACCGGGCTCGGCGCGAACATGCAGTCACCGAGGTCCACGTCACGCTGTGAGAGGCAGACGCCGGGCGAGCGCTCGACCTTGGGCACGTTGCCGAGCATCACGACCCGGTCCGAGGACTGCTCGAGGATCTCGAGCTCCTCGGCCAGCCCGCGCTCCTGGCGACCGCCGGCCATGGTCGGGACCCGGTAGAAGTTGTTGGCGATGACCGTGAGGGCAGGCTGCAGGTCGGCCACCTGCTCCACGGCCCATTCCTTGAAGGCGGCGCACTCGGGCCACGGGCGGTTGCCCTTCTGGTCGCGCGTCACGGTGTTGGCCGGACATCCGCTGAAGACCAGCTGGTAGACGGCGTAGCCGTACTTCTTGCCGATGACGTTGAGGGCGGGGCCCCACATGCGTGCATGCGAGTCACCGATGACCACGATCGACCGCTGCGCGTCGACGTCACCGAACGGGCAGAGCTTGGTGGCCTCGAGGGTGTAGTCGCAGTCGCCCAGGGGCGCCACCGATTCCCGGAGCCGGCCCAGGTCGGGCTTCAGCCCGCCGGGCACCGGCCGTCCGTCCTGCGCGGCCAGGACCGAGGCCTGGACCAGCGCAACCGCCGGGTCGGCGCTCAGGTCGTTGGCCTCGTAGTCCGACGTCGAGATCTCCGGGTTGTCCTCGAACGCCGCGATCTGGTGATCCACCCAGGCCCGGGCCCCGAACGCGGAGCCGATGACCAGCGCGAGGCTGACCGGGTAGAGACCGACCGCCCGCATCCGCGGCTTCCACTGCACGCCACGTCGGAACGGCTCCTCGACCAGGTGGTACGACGCCGCGCTCAGGCCCAGGATCAGGACCAGCACGAGCGCGAGGTGCGGGCGACTGAGCCGCTGCTCCTCCCAGTGCGCCTGGGCGATCAGCAGCACCGGGAAGTGCCACAGGTACAGCGAGTACGACCAGTCGCCCAGCACCCGGACCGGGCGGAGCGAGAAGAGCCGGAACCAGTACGTCGACGGAGCGCTCGTGCTCGCGCCGGCCGCCAGCAGCAGGCCACTGCCGCCCACGGGAACCAGCGCGGCGATGCCCGGCATCGGCGTCGCCGAGCTGAACGTCAGGGTGGCGTGGGCGATCAGGACCAGTCCCGTCACGCCGGCGAACTCGGTCGCCCAACGCGGAAACGCCGGTCGCCGTCCCCACAGCAGGGTCGCCAGCAGGCCACCGACCCCGAGCTCCCAAGCGCGCGCCGGCGTCGAGAAGTAGGCCGCCGTCGGGTCGGCCTCGGTCACCCACACGGAATACGCGAGCGACCCGAGCGTCACCGCTCCGAGCACGACCACGACCGCGCGCCGCAGCGCCCGGTCGGCGTGCTCGGGGAGCGCATGGCCCCATCGGCGCAGCGCCACCGCGATCAGCAGCAACAGGACCGGGATGACGACGTAGAACTGCTCCTCGACCGCCAGCGACCAGTAGTGCTGCACCGGCGAGGGGGGCTCCCCTTCCGCGAAGTAGTCGGTCTCGACCATCGCGAACCTGATGTTGGCGCCGAAGAAGGCAGCCCACACCGCGTCCTTGATGACCTCGATGCTGCGCACGAACGGGAGGAACCAGGCCGCAGCGAAGGCCGTCACGACCAGCACGACCGTCGCGGCCGGGATCACCCGGCGTGCGCGACGGGCATAGAAGTCGACGATCGAGATCCGACGGCTCTCACCGGCTTCGCGCACCAGCAGGCCGACGATCAGGAAACCCGAGATGACGAAGAAGACGTCCACGCCCACGAAACCGCCCGCCGCCGTACGGAATCCGGCGTGCGCCAGGATCACCAGGCCGACGGCCAGGGCTCGCAGGCCCTGGATGTCGGAGCGGAACGCCCGCGTCTCCGTCACAGCGGTCCTCCTGGGCGTGGCATCGGGTCGACTCGGTCGGGTCATGGGAAGCGGCCACCGATGCCTGCGACAAGGCCAGTTCGGAGTGAAGCCTCAGGTACGATACCCGCTATGCCCGACGACTCCGGGAAGCACCGGCACTCACGACGGGCGGATCTCCTGCCCGTCCTTGCCGTTGTGCTCCTGGGCGCCCTGATGCTCGGCATCGCCACCCTGTGGGACGGCGGGCTGCCCGACGCCGCGAGCGAGGACTCCGCCAAGGATCCGGCTGCCGCCGCCGCCCTCGATCCCCAGGTCTCCGACGACACCCGGCCCCGCAACGACCGCGAGGACCGGGTCACCGACGGCAGCATCATCGAGGGCGTCGAGGACTCCGCACTCCTGGAGGACGTCAAGGCCGCCGAGGCGCAGGTCAAGAAGGTCCGCATGGAGTCGGCGACCTTCAAGATCGCCACCTTCAACGTGCTCGGCAACAACTACACCGCCCCCGGCGGCTCCCGGGCCAGTTGGCCCGACGCAGGTCCGCGGGCGAGCATGACGGTCGGCCTGATCCGCAACCACGGCGCCGACGTCGTCGGCGTCCAGGAGGCGAGGGCGCCGCAGTACGCCGCCATCAGGAACGGGCTCGGGTGGGAGGCCTACTCCAAGCCCGGCGACACCGACAACGGCATCATGTGGAACCCGTCGGTCTTCGAGCTCGTCGCCGCCGACAACTTCCAGATCCCCTACAACGGTGGGCACCGGGCGCAGAGCATCGTGCGGCTCCGTCACAAGCAGAGCCGGCGCGAGTTCTACGTCCTCAACATGCACACCACCTCGGGCCACAGCGGATCGCGCATCGCCAGCCGCAACGCGGGCATGCGGATCGCCGCGGACTACGTGAACTCGCTGAAGTCGGAGAAGGTGCCGATCTTCCTGGTCGGCGACATGAACGACCGCGGGAACTTCTACTGCCGCGTGATCCCGCCGACCGGGATGATCGCGGCCCAGGGTGGCGGCGGCACCTGCGGCAGCGCCCCCCGGATGCGGCCCGTCGACTGGATCACCGCGTACGGCGGCGTCACCTTCAGCGGATACGTCGACGACTTCTCGGCCGAGGACCGCCACATCAGCGACCACCCGATCGTGGTCGCTACGGCGACCCTGGTGGGCGCGAAGAACTGATTGCCTGGCTCTGTGCCTGGCTCTGTGCCTGACCCAGCGCGTTGCGCAGGGTCCGGACCTCGTCGAGCAGCACCGCGACCAGCTCGGTCGCCGTCGCCACCATCTCGGCATCGGTGACCGAGTCGGGGGTCCGTCGCGGCGGGAGGTCGTCCGGCACGCGCAGCTTCTCGATGTCGCCGACGACGTCGATCGCGTGCGCCCGGAGGTAGGCCACGGCCTCGGTCCCGCGGACGCGGCACTCCTCGATGCGTTCGCCGGAAGGCCAGAACCGCTCGCCCCCACGCGGCACGAGCCGCTCGTCGGCGAGGAAGGTGCGCAGGTACACGCCCTTGTCGAACGCGTTGTTGAACGAGTCCAGATGGGCGTTGACCCGCCGCAGGGTCTCGGCCTCGACCACACCCATGGACTCGTTGCGCAGGGACTCACCCAGGTCGTAGGCCTCGCCGGTCAGGCCCAGCACGCCCGCGAACCGGTGCCAGATGTCGTCACGAGGAGCGGAGGTGTCGACCGGGAGGACATGGATCCGGTCATGCGGCACGGCCCGTGACCACCGCTCCAGGACCAGCCGCAGGTCCAGGGTCCGCCAGTTCCAGATGTCCGTCGGCCGCGAGGAGACCGTGCGCGAGTAGTCCTCGATCGAGGCGACGGCCTTGTTCTTCAGGCTCTCCTGCCACGACGCGGCGAAGAGGCCCAACGGTTCTCGCGCCGTCACGACGAGCTCCACCTGCGCGGGCGCCAGGTCCTCGACCATCCGCCAGGCCTGCTCGGCGCTCGCGCCGGCGAAGAACTCGTGGCTGATCAGCGCCGTGCCCTGCCAGGCAGCGATCTCGGCGCACAGCCGCGCCCAGGAGCTGCGTTCCTCCTCGGCACGGCGCGGGTGCCGGCCGAGGTGGGGGTCCTCGCAGACGACCCGGCTCGCCCAGAGATGGTCGCGACGCTCGTCGCCCGGCAACAGGACGCCGTCGCGAGCCAGCTGGTCACGCGCCCCCCACAAGATGTCCTGGAGGTAGGTGGTCGCCGTTTTCGGCAGGCCCAGATGGAGGTGGACGCGTTCGGCCATCAGGCACCGGTCACAGAGCGCGCTGGAACTTCTCGATGGCCTCGGAGATCCGGGTCTCGTCACGGCTCGCCATCGGGATGAGCAGCTCCTGGACGACGTCGGCGAGCTCGGCCAGCCGCAGGTGGTGACGGCGCAGCTCCGCGATCTCGGTCTCCAGACCGGCCACACGCGTCCGCAGCTGCTCGAGTTCGTCCCGCTTGCTCATGTCCACTCCACCACCAGTCGTCCAATGGCACGGGGCCGATCAGCGCCCGCGTCGTACAGCGTGGTCGAGACCACGGATCCACCCTGCGCCTCGACCAGCGCGACGACCCGGTCCAGGGCCAGGGGACGAAGGCCGAAGTCGGGCTCGCCCCCGCCCGTCCAGACGTCAGCATAAAGTCTCCCGCCGCCCCGCAGGGCGGCCGCAGCGAACCTCACGAGCGCTTCGCGTCCCGCCCGGTTGGTGGCCTCGAAGACGTGCCGGGCAAGGATCACCCGGGGCTCGTCGATCCGCGAGATCCGGGCGACCTCGGCGAGGGGCGAGCGCCACTCGGTCAGGTTGAGGGTGCGGACCTCCAGCGGCAGACCTTCGCTCCGGGCCACCCGCAACGCGCCCCGGGCACCCCGCGGAACGAAGTCGTAGGCAGTGGTCGCGAAGCCCTGCCGGGCCAGCCACAGTGCGTCGGCAGCGTGACCCGCGCCGACGTCGAGCACACGGGTCCCGGGCGCCGTCTCGGCCGCCACCAGCTCCGCGAGGTCGGACGGCACCGCGTCCGGCGTACGACCACCCTTGGCATTCAGCTCGCGTTCCCACGGTCGGCGGTACGCCGACGTACCGCGGAACCAGGCGTTGAACCGGTCCACCACGGGCTGCGGGGTCTCGAACTTGTACGCCGGGTCCGGCACCCGCCAGCTCGGCCCGTACATCGCCTCGAGGAGCTTCTCGGGCCGGGCGGGACAGCTGAACTCGCGTCCCATCAGCGAGCAGGTCCCGAAGGGGTACAGCCACTCCTCCTCGAACGGCACCCCCACCTCGCCCAGCAGGAAAAGCATGCCGTGGTCGAGGAAGCCGCCGAAGAGGTCGAGGCCGCGCACCGAACCATCGGACTCGCGGACGTCGATCCGGAAGGCACCGCCGCTGTAGCGGTGGGTGGCGAACCCGCGCTTGACCACTTCCCGCTGCAACGCGAACGACTCCCGGATCACGTCGGCCGGCGTGGAGTACGACGACACGTACCCGAGGTCGGCATCCGAGTCGTGGCCCAGGAAGGTGCCCTCACGCACCGCTCCAAGCAGGGTTCCGTAGGCCGGGAACGCGGCGATCCCGACCTCGCGCAGCATCTCGGTGACCTGTTCGATGGCATCGAGCAGCGGCCGCAGCTGGTCCTCGGAACGCACCGAGAACGTCGGGCTGAACCGGCCGGACTTGTCGAGACTGATCTCCAGGCCGGCCGCGTTGACGAAGGAGATCCGGGCCTCCGAGGCGCCGAACGCGCGTTCGTCGTCGAAGAGCACCTGGTCGCTGACGTGGTCGCGCACGGTGATCCGGGCGCGGCCGTCGAGGAACCGGCGCATCCGGTCGGGCCAGGCGGCCTGCCGCTGCCCGTTGGGCAGGCGCACCGTGTCGCGCGACATCCAGAAGGACCAGATCCTGCGGTCGTCGAAGAGGACGTCGACCACCCGGTCCTCGCCTCGGGCAGCGAGCGTGACGCCCGTGGGATCCACCGAGGTCACCCGGGTACCCCGAGCGGAGGCGGCCAGTCCGCGGAGCTCAGCGGCAGCCAGCGCGACCTTGCGACGCACGTCGCGCTACCTCCCCCACCGATCCATTCGGTTTGGTCGTTCGATTCGGGCTGCGCAAACGATAACGGACGACCTCGGACGGTAGCGTTCGGTCCGTGAGCACCACCCCGTCCCGCGTGTTCGCGGCCAGGCTGGTCGGACTCCCGATCTTCGACCCCCAGGGTGACCAGGTCGGCAAGGTCCGCGACCTGGTCGTCACGATGCGCAGCGAAGCCACCCAGCCCCGTGTCCTCGGCATCGTCGCCGAGGTCTTCGGGCGACGCCGGATCTTCGTGCCGATGACGCGGGTCACCAACATCGACAGCGAGCACGTCTACACCACCGGTCTGGTCAACATGCGCCGCTTCGAGCAGCGCTCGACCGAGACGCTGGTCATGGGCCAGATGCTCGACCGCACCGTCACCATCACGAGCAGCGGCGTCACCGGCACCGTGTACGACGTCGCGATGGAGCCCGCGCGCACCCGCGACTGGGTGCTGAGCCGGGTCGCCGTCCGCGAACCGTCCAAGGGTTTCCGCCGCCGCGGGCAGACCCATGTCGTCGAGTGGCGCGACGTCGTCGGTCTGACCCGGTCCGACGACCGCCAGGGAGCGACCCACCTGGTCGCGGCGCTGAACGAGATGCGACCTGCGGACGCGGCGAGCATCCTGCACGACCTGCCGGCCGATCGTCGTACCGCGGTGGCGCTGGCGCTGGACGACGAGCGGCTCGCGGACATCCTCGAGGAGATGCCGGACACCGACCAGGTCGAGATCCTCAAGGGCCTGGAGGCCGAGCGGGCCGCGGACATCCTCGAGGAGATGTCACCCGACGACGCCGCGGACCTCGTGCGCGACCTGCCGCCCGAGACGGCCGAGATCCTGCTCCGGCTGATGGAGCCCGAGGAGGCCGAGGACGTCCGGCGGCTGATGAAGTACGTCGAGAACACGGCCGGCGCCATGATGACGCCGGAACCGGTGATCCTCGGCCCCGACGCCACCATCGCCGACGCGCTGGCCCACGTGCGCAACCCCGAGCTCACGCCCGCCCTCGCGGCTCTCGTCTACGTCTGCCGCCCGCCGCTGGAGGCACCGACCGGCAAGCTGCTGGGTGTCGCGCACATCCAGCGCCTGCTGCGCGAACCGCCGTCCACGCTCGTCGCGGGCGCACTGGACGACTCGATGCAGTGGCTCAGCCCCGAGGCGACCATCGACGAGGTCGCGGCCCACCTGGCGACGTACAACCTGGTGGCGGCGCCGGTGACCGACGAGAACGGCCGCCTGATCGGTGCGGTCACCGTCGACGACCTGCTCGACCACATGCTCCCCACCAACTGGCGTGACCGTGCGCCCCGGCCGGGGGGCACGGGTCGATGAGCGAGACCCGCCGGACCCGCGACCGGCTGGACACCCCTCGCGAGGAGCGCCGCCAGCTCGTCAAGAAGCCCAGCTTCAACAGGGACGCCTTCGGTGTCTTCGCCGAGCAGTTCGCGCGTTTCATGGGGACGGCGACCTTCCTCATCTACATGACGCTGTTCGTGCTCGTGTGGGTCGGCTGGAACCTGCTGGCGCCCGACGACTGGCGCTGGGACAACTACCCGTTCATCTTCCTGACCCTGATGCTGAGCCTGCAGGCGTCGTACGCCGCCCCGCTGATCCTGCTCGCGCAGAACCGCCAGGAGGCTCGCGACCGGGTGATCGCCGAGCAGGACCGGCAGGCGGATGCTCGGGCGCACGCCGACATGGAGTTCCTCGCTCGGGAGGTCGCCTCGCTGCGGATGTCGGTGGGCGAGGTCGCGACCCGCGACTTCCTGCGTTCGGAGCTGCGGACCCTGTTGTCGGACCTCGACGAGCGCGCTGACGAACGTGCCGAGTCTCACGAGGACGGCGGCGACGGAGCGCAACCCGCCCCTCACTAGACTCGGACGTTGTGAGCACCACACAGCAGTCCCCGTCCGTCGAGCAGGTCATGACCGCGCTGGCCACGGTCAACGACCCGGAGATCAAGAAGCCGATCACCGAGCTCGGCATGGTCGAGAGCGTCGACATCGCTCCCGGCGACGGCGGATCCGTCGTGACCGTCAACGCCCTGCTCACCGTGGCGGGTTGCCCGCTCAAGGACACCATCACCCGTGACGTGACCGCCGCCGTCACAGCGGTGCCCGGTGTCACCGGCGTCCAGGTCAACCTCGGCGTCATGTCGTCCGAGCAGCGGACGGGCCTGCACGCGACGCTCCGCGGCGGCGCGGCCGCCCGCGAGATCACCTTCGCGCAGCCGGGCTCTCTCACCAAGGTCTTCGCCATCGCCTCCGGCAAGGGCGGCGTCGGCAAGTCCTCGGTGACCGTCAACCTCGCCCTGGCGCTCGCGAAGGCCGGCCGCAAGGTCGGCATCGTCGACGCCGACATCTACGGCCACTCGGTCCCGGCCATGCTCGGTGTCGCGGACTCGCGCCCGACCCAGGTCGACGACCTGATCATGCCGGTCCCGACTGCTTCGGGCGTCTCGGTGATCTCGATCGGCATGCTCAAGCCGCGGCGCGACCAGGTCGTGGCCTGGCGCGGACCGATGCTCGACCGCGCCCTGGTGCAGATGCTCGCCGACGTCTACTGGGGCGACCTCGACGTCCTCCTGCTCGACCTGCCGCCGGGCACCGGCGACGTGGCCATCTCGCTGGGCCAGCACCTGCCGGGCGCAGAGGTCGTCGTGGTGACCACGCCCCAGGAGGCCGCCGCCGAGGTGGCCGAGCGGGCCGGCACGATGGCCTCGATGATGCACCAGCGCGTGGTGGGCGTCGTCGAGAACATGAGCTACCTCCCCTGCCCCCACTGCACCCCCGAGGGCAAGGAGCACCGGCTCGAGATCTTCGGTGCCGGTGGCGGCGACCGCGTGGCCGAGACGCTCTCGAAGCGCTTCGGGTACGACGTCCCGGTGCTGGGCCGGATCCCGATCGACATCACGTTGCGCGAGGGCGGCGACGCCGGCAAGCCGATCGTCGAGTCGAACCCGACAGCCCCGGCAGCGCAGGCCCTCAACGACGTCGCCGACCGTCTCGACGGCCGCGGCCGCGGGCTGGCCGGCATGCAGCTCGGCCTGACGCCGAGCAACAAGTTCTGATTCCGGCCGCGAGCAGCTGAGCACGGACTGAAGGGGGCGGGCTGAGTGTTCGGAATCGGCTTCGGCGAGCTCGTCGTCATCGCAGTGCTGGCGGTCCTGGTCTTCGGTCCCGACCGGCTGCCCGAGCTCGCCCAGCAGGCCGGGCGCTTCGTCCGTCAGCTCCGCAAGTTCGCGACCAGTGCGCGCGACGAGCTGCGCTCCGAGCTGGGGCCGGAGTTCGCCGACCTGGAGCTCTCCGACCTCGACCCCCGGGCGATCGTCCGCAAGCACATTGCCGAGGCGATGGCCGAGCTCGACGATCTCGAGGACGCCATCCGCAGCGACGAGGACACTCCGAAGCAGGTACCGCTCGGAGCCGGCGAACGACCGCCGTACGACGTCGACGCCACCTGACCTGACCGCGGGTCAGGCGCGCGACTGGGCTGCCGCCAGGACGTCGAACGCGACCAGGAGGGTACGGCGCTCCTCGCCCTCGACGAGCTCGCAGAAGTCGCCGCCGACGCGGCGCAGGACGCCGTCGTGGCGGCTGCCGTCTCGCAGGTGGAGCACGCAGGCCTCCCCCGCTTCCGCGATCCGGCGCAGAGCTGAGCCCAGGCCCAGGCGGGCAAGGGGCGACCAGGCGACATCGGGCACCGAGCGCACGGACGCGCCCTCGACGATGCCGACAGCGCCCAGGTCGATGACCCAGTCGTGGTCACCGGAGGAGACGAGCAGCCAACCCTCGGCCACCCGCTCGATGACCCCGGTGACGGGTCCGACGCCGGTGACCCCGAGCGTGACGGTCGTTCCGACCGAGGCCATGAGGCGGCTCGCGAGCGAAACCTGCTGGTACTCCGCCCGGCTGCGGTCCGCGATGTCAGCCGTGCGTTCGGCCGCGTGGAGCGCGCTCGCCTGATCCTCGAGATCGTCGAACAGCGCGAACAGATCGTCCTCCCAGCCCATGGCACCCAGCCTCGCACGCCCGGGGCCCGGCAGCGCCAGCAGGTCCGGCCCCATGCGTCCCGTCCCTGTGGAGAAACGGTTGACTCCGGTCCTGAACGAATGCATCCTGACTCAAACAGAAGCAAACGCAAGGATTCTCGGGATGAATCAGTCAATGAGCAGCGCACGTGTCCGCGCCCGTGCCGGGTTGCTCTGGACGGCCGTCACGGCGATCGTCGTCACGCTCGGGCCGACCGTCCTCGCCGGCACGTCCGAACTGGCCACCGCACCCGGCCCGGACTTCGCCTCGCTGCTGGTCCAGCTCTGCTCCGTGCCGGCCCTCGTTGCGCTGGCCGCGCTCTGGTGCCTGACCACCGACGTGGTGCGCCAGGCCCTCGGTCCCACACCCTCGAACCCGCGCACCACCGGACGACCGGGTCCTGTTCGGGCCCTCCTGCTGGCCGCCTGTGGCGTCGCCGTGCTCTCCACGACGACGGGAACCGCGTTCGCCCACGAAGGTTCCGATGCTCCGCTCAGCGCCGAGGCGCTCGACGGACTGCCACTGCCGGACCGCGCCACCGGCGGCGGTCCCACGCCGGCACCGACCGACCCGCTCGTCGTTCGGGTTCGGCCGGGCGACTCGCTGTGGGTGATCGCCTCCCGCACCCTCGGCCCCGGCGCCTCCGCGGCCGAGGTGACGTCGTACTGGCACCGGATCCATGCCGCCAACGCCGCCGTGATCGGCGCCGACCCTGACCGCCTGCTTCCCGACCAACACCTGCACCTGCCACCTCGTTGACCCGCCCAGGAGGATCCATGTCCGTCCCGACCCCCGAGCTCATCGGCGTCCGGCTCCCTGTGCCGGTCACCGCGACCCAGGGCACCCTCGCCCTGGCCCTGCTGCCCCGTCACGCGCCGCCCGAGCTGGCTGCGCCCGGCTCCCGGCCCGGCGCGACCGTGGTCCCGATCGACCGCCGACTCCGCCACACCATCGCGGAGTGGACCCACCGGTTCACCCAGGCCGCGCTGGAGATCGTCGGCGGCGACCGACCCTCCTCGCAGCTGCTGCGCTGGACCTCGCCCGACGTCTACGCCGACCTGCGCCGACGCGCCCAGCTCGTGGCCCGGGCCGGCGGCCACCAGCCCGGGCTCGCCCGGGTGCAGCCGGTCCGTCCGAGAGTCCTGAGCGTGCACTCGTGCTTCGTGACCGACGACATCGTCGAGTGCGGGGTGCACGTGCGGCACGGCGAGCGTTCGCGCGCCGTCGCGGTCCGGTTCGAGCGAACCGACCAGCGCTGGATCTGCACCGCCCTCGACTTTTCCTGAACGTGAGACCTGTTCAGATGTGACGTGAGTCACTACGTTGCCTCCATGATCCGTTCCCTCACGGCCTCACTCGCCGTCATCGGCGCGACGCTCGTCGCGCCCCTCGCCACAGCCCCCGCCCATGCCGACGGAGCCGGAGTCGGCACCCCGTGGGTGGTCTCCGTCGGCGACTCCTACATCTCGGGTGAGGCCGGCCGCTGGGCCGGATCGTCCAACAGCAGCAGCGCCCGAGCCGACGCACTCGGCTCCACCGCCTACTACGACAACGCGGCCGGTACGGGCGAGGCCATCAACCGCTGCCACCGCTCGAAGAGCGCCGAGATCCACATCGGGGGTGGCGTCCAGAGCCTCAACCTCGCCTGCTCCGGCGCCAAGACCGGCACCGCGACCGGCAGCGACTTCAAGCCCGGTCTCGACTTCTACAGCGGCAGCGAAGGCGTCGGACAGGCCCGTGCCCTGCAGAGCTTCGCCACGTCCAACAACGTGCGGATGGTCGTCGTCTCCATCGGCGGCAACGACTTCAACTTCGCCGGGATCATCCAGCAGTGCGTCACCGACTTCCTGGCCTCCCCGTCGTGGTGGAAGGACTACTGCAACGACGACAGCAGCGTCACCAGCAACTTCACCTCGACCAACGTCGCGACCGTGAAGTCCCGGATCGCCACCGCCCTCACCAACGTGCGGACCGCGATGCGCAACGCCAACTACACCGACACCCAGTGGACGATGCTCGTGCAGACCTACCCGTCACCGGTCCCGACCGGTTCCGGCTTCCGCTACAGCCAGAGCGGGTACACCCGCCAGAACACCGGCGGCTGCGGGTTCTGGGACAACGACGCCACCTGGGCCAACAACACGGCCCTGCCGACGATCAACAACACCGTCACCGGCGCGATCAGCCAGGCCGGCATCACGAACGCCCAGGTGCTCAACCTGTCCAGCGCGTTCAACGGTCGCCGGCTGTGCGAGACGGGCGTCGGCCTGTACGAGGAGGTCGGCCTCGCCAACTGGCTGTCCACCGGCGCGGTCGACAAGACCGAGTGGGTCAACCAGATCCGCACCGTCACCACCTCGGGCAGCAGCCCGTACTACATCCAGGAGTCGCTGCACCCGAACTACTGGGGCCAGCTCGCCGTGCGCAACTGCGTCCGCCAGGCCTACAACGGCGGTACGCCGGACGGCGGCACCTGCGTGCGCAGCGGCACGGGCCTGCTGAACGGCGAGCCGCGGATGGCTCTGCAGTAACGCGAGTTGGGGTTTGTCACCCCCGAGTTGTACGAAAACACCGAGACCCCCTGACGCAGGTCGGGGGGTCTCGGTGTTTTCGTACAACTCGGGGGTGACAAACCCCAACTCGCGCTAGCCGTTGACGCGGGCGGTGAGGCCGCTGGGGCCACCCGGGGCACCGTGGCACCGCTTGTACTTCTGGCCCGAGCCGCACGGGCACAGGGAGTTGCGGCTGGTTCCGGCGAACTCGTCGTCGGCATTGCTCACCGTGCCGGGTCCGCGGACCTCTTCGTGGCCCGTCTCGTCCGGCGCGGAGTAGGACAGGTTCTGCGGCTGCTTCGGGACGTCCAGGCCCTTGGCCTTGACCTTGGGGGCCTTGAGCTCCGCCGAGATCGACGCGAGGTCGACCTCGCCACCTGCGCCGACGCCCACGGGCGGCTCGGCCAGCGCACCCTCGTGCATCGGACCGGCGTGACGGGTGCCGTCGGCGTGGTAGTGGACCTCTTCCTCCTCGACCTGGACCTCCAGGTTGAACAGGAAGCCGACCGTCTCCTCCTTGATGCCGTCCAGCATCGCGGCGAACATGTCGAAGCCCTCGCGCTGGTACTCGACCAGGGGGTCGCGCTGCGAGTAGGCCCGCAGGTAGATGCCCTCGCGGAGGTAGTCCATCTCGTAGAGGTGCTCACGCCACTTGCGGTCCAGGACCGAGAGCACGACGCGGCGCTCGAGCTCGCGGGCGACCTCCTCGCCGACCTCCTCCTCGCGGCGGTCGTACGCCGCGTGGGCGTCGGCCTGGAGCTTCTCGATGAGCGTGGCCCGGTCGAGGGCACCCTGGGACCCGGCCTCCTCGATCAGCTCCTTCGGCGTCACGGCCACCGGCCAGTACTGCTTGAGGTCGGTCCACAGCTGGTCGAGGTCCCATTCCTCGGAGAACTCGTCCAGCGTGCCGTTCACGGTGCCGGTGACGACGTCGTCGATGAACGTACGGACCTGACCCTCCAGGTCGACGCCCTCGAGCACCTCGCGGCGCTCGCCGTAGATGACCTTGCGCTGGCGGTCCATGACGTCGTCGTACTTGAGGACGTTCTTGCGGGACTCGAAGTTCTGCGACTCGACCTGGCCCTGGGCGTTGGCGATCGCGTTGGTGACCCGCTTGTTCTCGATCGGGATGTCGTCGGCGATCTTCAGCAGCAGCAGGACCCGGTCGACCCAGTCCGACTTGAACAGCCGCATCAGCTCGTCCTGCAGCGAGAGGTAGAAACGGCTCTCGCCCGGGTCGCCCTGACGACCGGAACGACCACGCAGCTGGTTGTCGATACGGCGCGACTCGTGGCGCTCGGTGCCGATGACGTAGAGGCCGCCGAGGTCGCGGACCTCGTCGTGCTCCTTCTCGACCTCGTGCTTGAAGCGCTCGACCATGGCGGGCCAGGCGGCGTCGTACTCCTCGGCGGTCTCGCCGATCGGCTCGAGGCCCTGCTTGCGCAGCTCGGCGTCCGCGAGGAACTCGACCGAACCACCGAGCATGATGTCGGTGCCTCGACCCGCCATGTTGGTGGCGACGGTGACCGCGCCCTTGTGACCGGCCATCGCGACGATCTTCGCCTCTTCGGCGTGGACCTTGGCGTTGAGGACCGAGTGCGGGATGCCCTTCTTGGTCAGGGCCTTGGAGAGGTACTCCGACTTCTCCACCGAGACGGTGCCGACCAGGACCGGCTGGCCCTTCTCGTTGCGCTCGGCGATGTCGGCGACGACGGCGTCGTACTTCGCCTCCTCGGTGCGGTAGACGAGGTCGGCCTGGTCCTTGCGGAGCATCGGCTTGTTGGTCGGGATCGGGACGACACCGAGCTTGTAGATCTTGTCGAACTCGGATGCCTCGGTGAGAGCCGTACCGGTCATGCCGGAGAGCTTCGGGTAGAGACGGAAGTAGTTCTGCAGCGTGACGGTCGCGAGCGTCTGGTACTCCTCGCGGACCTTGACGCCCTCCTTGGCCTCGATCGCCTGGTGCAGGCCGTCGTTGTAGCGACGTCCCGCGAGCATCCGGCCGGTGTGCTCGTCGACGATGAGCACCTCGCCCTCCATGACGACGTACTCCTTGTCGTTGCGGAAGAGCTCCTTGGCCTTGATCGAGTTGTGCAGGAACGAGATCAGCGGGGTGTTGGCCGACTCGTACAGGTTCTCGATGCCGAGGTGGTCCTCGACCTTGGTGATGCCGTCCTCGAGGACCGAGATGGTGCGCTTCTTCTCGTCGACCTCGTAGTCGGAGTCCTTGGTGAGCTTCTGGGCGATCTTGGCGAACTCGCCGTACCACTTGACCTCGTCCTGGGTCGGACCACTGATGATCAGCGGGGTCCGGGCCTCGTCGATGAGGATCGAGTCGACCTCGTCGACGATGGCGAAGTTGTGGGTGCGCTGGACGCAGTCGGCGAGCACCGAGGCCATGTTGTCGCGGAGGTAGTCGAAGCCGAGCTCGTTGTTCGTGCCGTAGGTGATGTCGCAGGCGTAGGCCTCGCGCCGTTCGGCGGGCCGCATGCTCGGCAGGATCACGCCGACGGACAGGCCGAGGAAGTGGTGGATCCGGCCCATCATCTCGGACTGGAACTTCGCGAGGTAGTCGTTGACCGTGACGACGTGGACGCCCTTGCCCTCGAGGGCGTTGAGGTACGCCGGGAGGGTCGAGACCAGGGTCTTGCCCTCACCGGTCTTCATCTCGGCGATGTTGCCCATGTGGAGCGCCGCCCCGCCCATGATCTGGACGTCGAAGTGGCGCTGGCCGATGACCCGGCGAGCCGCCTCACGCACGGTGGCGAAGGCTTCGGGGAGCAGGTCGTCGAGGTCCTCGCCCTCGGTGAGACGCTTGCGGAACTCGTCCGTCATGCCCCGCAGCTCGTCGTCGGACATCGCCGTGAAGTCGTCCTCGATGGCGTTGACGGCCTTCGCGATCGCTTCGAGCTGGCGGAGGATCTTGCCCTCTCCGATACGGAGGAGCTTGTCGATGATCACTGGCACGGCGCCACTCTACCTAGGCGGAACTAGACCTCAGATTCGCGGCGGCGGTCGTATGCGGAGAACGCCTCGGCCCGCTCCCGCTCGATCTTGCGTCCGAGCACGTAGGCAGCCCCCCACAACAGGGCGAACAACGGTCCCAGGGCCCACATGATCCCCACCACGAACCCCAGGCCGATTGCGGCGACCTGGATGGCGTGACCGAGGTAGTAGGCCGACTCACGGCGCAGCATGCCGGCGACCAGCACGCACGCGAGCGCCAGGCCGAGGCCCACCGACAACGCGACCGCCGGCCGGACGTCGGAGAGCGAGATCATCACCGGGATGGTGAGTCCGAGCGCGATCGCCTCGAGCGAGAGCACAGCGGCGCACATCGCCCGCCGCGGCGACTTCTGGCGCTCGGGGTCCGGCAGGCTGACCTGGTCTGCGTCACTCGCGCCGCTCGCCCGGTCGCTCACTTGTTGCCTCCGAGCAGCACCCGCGCCTCGCCGACGGTGACGACGGAGCCGGTCACCAGCACCGCGCCCGAGCTGAGGGCGTCGTCCCCGCCCGACTCGGCACGGCCGGCTGCCTCGTCGATCGCGTCGGCCAGGACGGGTACGACGGAGACCCGGTCCTCGCCGAAGACCTCACGAGCTGTCACCGCGAGCTGGTCGGCGGGCATCGCCCGGGCCGTCGAGTTCTGCGTGATCACGACGTGCTCCAGGTGCGGTTCGAAGGCCGCGAGCAGTCCCTCGGCGTCCTTGTCCCCCATCACGCCGATCACGCCGATGAGCGGGGAGAACTGGAACGAGTCGTCCAGAGCGGCGGCCGTGGCCTCCGCACCGTGCGGGTTGTGCGCGGCGTCGAGCACGATCGTGGGACTCCGCCGCACGATCTCCAGGCGTCCCGGGGAGGTCATCTCGGCGAAGGCCGCACGCACCAGCTCGTCGCTCAGCGGCTCGTCCCCGCCGAAGAACGCCTCGACCGCGGCCAGGGCCGCTGCCGCGTTCTGTGCCTGGTGGACGCCGTAGAGCGGCAGGAAGATCTCGTCGTACCGGGCCCGCAGGCCCTGCAGGTCGATCATCTGGCCGCCGACCGCAGGCGCCCGGGTGATCACCCCGAACTCGAGGCCCTCGCGGACCAGCGTGGCGCCGACCTCGGTGGCCCGCGCCAGGATCACGGCGGCCGCCTCGGCCGACTGCTGGGCAACGACCACGACGGCGCCCGGCTTGATGATGCCGGCCTTCTCGCGAGCGATCGCCGCCACGGTGCTGCCGAGGAAGTTGGCGTGGTCGATCGCGATGGGCGTGATCACGGCAACGTCGGCGTCGATGACGTTGGTCGCGTCCCAGGACCCACCCATGCCGACCTCGACCACCGCGACGTCGACCGGTGCGTCGGCGAAGGCGCCGTACGCCATGCCGACGACGGCCTCGAAGAAGCTGAGCGGGTGCTCCTCGGCGGCGTCGACCAGGCCCATGTACGGCGCCACGTCGTTGAACGCGCGCACGAAGGCGTCGTCGTCCAGCGGTTCGCCGTCGATGCTGATCCGCTCGCTCATCTTCTCGACGTGCGGGCTGGTGAAGCGGCCGGTACGCAGGTCGAGCGCACGCAGCAGGGCGTCGATCATCCGCGCCGTCGAGGTCTTGCCGTTCGTACCGGTGAGGTGGATCGACCGGAACGCCGCGTTCGGGTCTCCGAGCAGCTCGGTGAACGCACGGATCCGGTCGAGCGAGGGCTCGAGCCGGGTCTCGGGCCAGCGGGACAGGAGGGCGTCCTCGGCCTCGGCGAAGGTCTCGGCAGGGCGCGCTACGGGCTCAGTCATGGGATTCGGAGTCTAGTGGCGCGCGCCGGAAACTAGTGTGTCGGCCCAGAGGGAGTGACACGGGAGTGAACATGGCTGGTCGTCGACGCGTGTGCGCGTTCGTTGCAGTGCTCGTCGCTGTGGCGATGGCTGCGTCGGCCTGCGGCGGTGACCGCGACGGCGTCGTACCGAAGGCGGAGGCCGCCACCTCCGAGGCGCCACTGATCCCCGAGCAGACCGAGCTGCCGACCACGCTGCCCAGCGACGTGCTGGCCGGCGAGATGCAGGACCTGGCCAAGCTGGCCGAGCGGCTCGCGCAGAAGCTCCCCAAGCAGACCCGACCGAAGCCGATCGACGTCGCGCCGGGCAGCGAGCAGTGGCGAGTCGGTACCGCCTACCGCGGCTACTTCGCCGATCCGGACATCCTGCGCCACGGCGACAACTGGTACGCCTACGCCACCAACACCTCGGGCCTGCGCCTCCCGACCCTGACCTCGCGGGACCTGCGTACGTGGACGCCGCTGGCCACCCGCGGCGGCGGGAAGGTCGACCCGCTGCAGGCGGCGGGCTGGGTGCACAGCCGGGGTGGCGGCCAGGACCTGTGGGCGCCCGGTGTCGCACGGGTCGGCAACGGCTGGACCGCGGCCTACGCCGCGCCCGCGGGAAAGAGCGGCGGACAACGGCACAACTGCATCGGGCTGACCCGCGGCTCGTCGCCCGGCGGTCCGTTCCGGCCTGTGGGCGAGCAGATCTGTTACGGCGAAGCACAGCTCGGCGTCATCGACCCGGACGTCTTCGTGGACGACAAGCACGTGCCCTGGCTGCTGTGGAAGTTCTCCGGCGTGGTCAACCGCCGACCGGCTGGGCTCTTCGTCCGCAGGCTCAATGCCGACGGCACCGGCTTCGCTCCCGACTCGGTGACCCGGGAGCTGTTGACGCTGTCCCAGCCGTGGGAGGGCGACACCATCGAGAACCCGAGCATGGTGCAGTTCCGCGGCGTGACGTACCTGTTCTTCTCGGGCAACAACTACGAGAACGCCAGCTACGCGACGGGCTACGCGATCTGCGCCGGCCCCGAGGGCCCGTGCGTGCGCCAGAACCGCGGCGCTCCCCTGCTCTCCACGCAGTCCACCGGCAACCTCGGCCCGGGCGGCGGCACCGCGTTCGTCGACGAGAACTCGCTGCGGATGATCTACCACGCGTGGGACCGCGTCGGGCGGCTCCGGCGGATGCACATCGCGAGCTTCTGGCAGCGCGAGGACGGCACCCTCGAGGTCGTCGACCCGGGCTGAACCCAGCTCGAGCGGGATCAGGTCCGTTCGACGACCATCCGGAGCCAGCCGGCGACCTGCCGCATCAGCGGCTCGGCCGCGTCGAAGACGTCGGCGTGGCGCCAGAAGCCGTGCAACTGGCCGAGGATCCGGGTGCCGACGACCTCGACCCCCGCGGCGGCGAGCACCTCCACGAGGTGCTCGCCCTCGTCGCGCAACGGGTCGTGCTCAGCGGTCACCACGAGCGTCGGCGGCAGGGTGCCGAGCCGGTCGGAGCGCAGCGGCGCGAGGTCCGGGTGCTCGAAGTCGGCCGGGCTGGCGGCGTACTGCTGCCAGTACCAGGCGGCCTCGCTCGCATCGAACCCGGCGACCTCGGTCCGGTAGGAGGCGAACGACGCGGACGGGTCGAGGAACGGATAGATGAGTACGACGCCCGCGAATCGGCCGGGGTGACGCAGGGCCGTGACGAGAGCGAGGTTGCCGCCCGCGCTGTCGCCGTGGGCGAAGGTCGGCAGGTCGGCGAGCCCTGACTGCTCGCCCAGCCATGCCAGCGCGGCGCCGACGTCGTCGGGAGCAGCCGGGAAACGGTGTTCGGGCGGGCGCCGGTAGTCGACGCTGAGCACGGCCATCCCGGTCCGGTTGGCCAGCCGCCGGACGGTGGCATCGTGGACGTCGACGTCGTTGAGCACGAACCCGCCGCCGTGGGCGTGCAGGATGACGCCGTCGTGGCCCTCGGGGACGTAGAGCCGCGCCGCCACTCCGTTGGCGTCGACGTCACGGACCTCGGCGACGTCCTCCCGCGCCTGCGCAAGGGCGGCCGCCCGGTCCTGCTCCCGCGTGGCCGCGATGTCGAAGTCCGGATCCGTCACCGACAGCGCGGACGCGTTGAATTCGATCGCCCGGCGCGCCTGGGGGTGAAGTGCCATGGCGGCACCCTAGGGGTCAGCCCCAGCGGAGCTCGATGGTGTCGGCGACGGCCTCGTAGCCCAGTGCCTGGTAGATCGCGTTGGACGTGGGGTTCGCCTGGTCGGTGAACAGGATGACCCGGTTGCCCGCGACCTGGAGCTCTGCCGACACCTGCGCCACCGCCGCGCTGGCCAGGCCCCTGCCCCGCTCCTCCTTCGGCGTGAAGACCGGCCCCACCCGGGCGACGCCGTACGCCGGCGGGTTCCACCCGGTCAGGTGCAGAGGGCGGTCGTCCTCGTCGACCCAGAACCGGAGCACGTCGTCGGCCAGCTTCCGCTCGATGTCCTCGCGGCTGAAGTGGTCGGCGTGGTGCCCGTCGTTCCGGTCCCTGCCCGCCTGCTCGTTGGCGTCGAGGAAGAACTCACGGATCCAGGTCAGTGCGAGCTCGGCCTCCTCGGCACGGACCGCACGCAGACTCCCCGCCACCGGGCGGGCGTCGTTCAGCCTGCCCAGCTCGAACAGGCGCGAGTGCATCGAGACGCGGACCTCGCTGCCTGACCGGGACGCGAGGATCCCCGCGACGATGTCGGAGGCGGGACGGAGGCCGTTGATGCCGCCGACCTCCTCGCCGCGCGCAACCAGCGCATCGCCGAGCGCCACGGC
Source organism: Nocardioides sp. Root682 (assembly GCF_001427795.1). Classification (GTDB taxonomy): domain Bacteria; phylum Actinomycetota; class Actinomycetes; order Propionibacteriales; family Nocardioidaceae; genus Nocardioides. Next base: position 1,200,058 of record NZ_LMHJ01000001.1, read on the forward strand.
CGCACCGTCGGACATCGCCAGCAGGTATGGCGGGTACGGCGGGAACGGGGCCGTGCGCATGGCGACCCCGTCGATGTCGCCCGTCGGGCCGGTGACCACCGCGAACCAGGCGAAGGGCAGGTCCTCCGGCACGCCGTGGTCGGCGAAGCGCTGCGCCGTCGTGCTCACCACCGTCCCGGTCACCGGGTCCTCGGCGAGGTGCTCGCCAGCCCGCGCGAGGAACGCGCTCGCGTCGTCGGTGAACCAGACGTCGTACTCACTGCTCATGGTTGATCGTGCCGTGCCGGCATCTCGCTGTTCAACCGGATTTCGTCGCGCCCCGGTCAACGGTGCTCGAAGGCCAACCGTCCGGCCAGTACGGCGAAGCTCGCGGCGAACGCCTTGCGCATCCGGTCGAGGACCGTCGGGCGCGACAGGACCTGGTCGCGAACAGCGGCGGCGAAGGCGGCGTACAGAGCGAAGACCGCGAAGGTCATCAGCATGAAGACGCCGCTCAGTGCGAGCATCGCGGGCACCGCTCCGGAGCCCGCCGGGACGAACTGCGGCAGGAACGCGAAGAAGAAGATCGTGAGCTTCGGGTTGAGCAGGTTGAGCGTGATGCCGGACAGCAGCACCTGTCGGGTCGAGCCCGGTGCCGACTTCTCGTCAACCGCCAGCACACCGCGGTCGCGCCAGGTCGACCACGCCATGTAGAGCAGGTACGCGACGCCGGCGTACTTGAGGACCGAGAAGGCCACCCCGCTCGCGTGCAACAACGCCGCGAGGCCCGTGATCGCGGCCAGCATGTGGGGGATCGTGCCGAGGGTTCCAGCGAAGGCAGCCAGCAGCCCGGCGCGCGTGCCGCGGGTGAGGCCGGCGGCGATCGCGTAGAGAGCGCCGGTTCCCGGCGTCACGCAGATCACCAGCGAGGTCAGCAGGAAGGCGGTGCTCATGCCTGTGGAGACTATGCGGGCTGCCGGAATTCGTCGTTTGTGCCTCACATTTTCGGCCATTCGATGCTGGGATGCGGGAGGGTGCGGAGGCCGGCTCAGGCGCGCAGGCGTTGTTCGTGGCAACCCCGAACCGTCCGGATCTGCCGATGGGATCACTGCGAGTGACACGAACGACATGTCCCAGCGGCCCGAATACCTGTCGTTCGTGTCTCTCGCGGTTTGTAGCGTCCCGAACCGGAGCCCGGTCGTCTTGCCATGGTGCAGAACGCGACCAGCTATGCCGCCATCGGAGCGGAACGACTTCTCATGCCGCAGACAGCGCTTGGCTGGCCTGGTCTCGAGACGGTTGCTGCGCAACCTCCTCGACCAACGGCGGGATCAGGTGCGCTCGAGCTTGTAGTGCAGGCGCATCGCGGTGGCGCGACCCATCCGCAGCACGTGGTCGGTCCGCAGCACGCCGCGGTCGTCGACGTACACGTGGAAGGTCTCGTGCACGGGGGCGCGGGACGCGAAGGTGCGCCCGCCGTCCTCGACGACGACATAGGCGCCGTCACCACCGAACCGGCCACCGGGCGACTCCAGCCACAGGGAGCCATCAGGCAGGACCGACGGCTTCAGGAAGACCTGCACGTTGCCCGACTCGAGCGGGAACGCGACGTGGACCGACGGGCGCGAGGCGCCGGGAAGCGTGCGGTGCGAGTAGCACCCGCTGAAGACGTACTCACCCGTCGCCCGCAGGGTTCGCAGCCAGCCCGCCGCGACCTGGTGGCCGGCGGCGTCGCGGATCACCGAGATCCGGCTGTCCATGCCCTTCGCGACGTCGAGAGGACGCGTCGGCAGCGCGAGCTGTTCGACGCGCTTGCCGAAGAAGCGGGAGACAAGCTCGCCGCCCGGCCAGGCCCAGGGCGCCCAGGCGCTCCACACCTCGACGTGCCACCGCGCGGTGTGCTCGTAGAAGTCGCGCACCTGCGGCAACAGGTCAGCGGCCCGGAAGCCCGGGCCATCGAGCTCGGCCATCGACGCCAGCAGGCCGGCGTCGGGCGATGCGTCATCGACCCGGCCGCCGTGGACTGCAGCCTCCGCGGCGAGCCACCCGTCGCGGACGACCGCCGACGTGCTCGTCGGCGCCCGCAGCCAATGGTGTGCGCCCGCCAGGTCCACCGGCCGCCCCAGCGAACGCCAGAACTTCCGGGTCCCGAGATCGACCAGCGGTGTCACGACTCAGACACCGAGACGGGCGAGCTCTTCGTCGACGATCACGGGGTCCAGCTTGGTGAAGACCGGCGTCGGCTTCGCCACCGCGCGTCCGACCTCGATCAGGTGCCGCTGCCAGTTCGGGAACCCGGTGTAGTCGCCGGTGATGATCGGGTACGACCGGCCCTCGATGTCGAGGTCGGCGACCTCCTCGATGCGCGGCATCGGCGCGATCGCACCCTCACCGCCGAACGCCTTGTCGACCTCGTTGGCGGAGAACGGCAGGAACGGGCTGAGCACCAGGTTCAGGTCGGCGACGCACTGCGCCATCACGTGCAGGATCGTGCCCAGGCGTTCGCGGTCGGCTGGATCCTTGGCCAGCTTCCACGGCTCGAGGTCCGAGACGTACTTGTTCACCTCGGCGACGGCACGCATCGCCTCACCCACGGCCTGCTTCTGCCGGTGCTTGCCGATCAGGTCGCCGACGGTGTCGAACGCAGCCTCGGTCGCGGCGAGCACGGCGCTGTCCTCGGCGGTCAGCTCACCGGCCGGGGGGATCTCCTCGAAGTTCTTCGCGATCAGGTTGGCGGTCCGGTTGACCAGGTTGCCCCAGCCGGCCACCAGCTCGTCGTTGGTACGACGGACGAACTCGGCCCAGGTGAAGTCGGAGTCCTGGTTCTCCGGGCCGGCCGCTGCCACGAAGTAGCGGAACGCATCGGGCTGGTAGCGCTCGAGCAGGTCGTGGACGTAGATGACGACCTTCTTCGACGAGGAGAACTTCTTGCCCTCCATCGTCAGGAACTCCGACGACACGACCTCGGTCGGCAGGTTCAGGACGCCGAGCTCACGCGGCGACCCGCCCTTGTCGCCCTTGCCGGCGTAGGCCAGCAGCTCAGCGGGCCAGATCTGGGAGTGGAAGGTGATGTTGTCCTTGCCCATGAAGTAGTAGGCGAGGGACTCCTCGTTGCCGTCGCTCGCCGGGTTCCACCACTCGCGCCAGGCGTCGGGGTTGCCGGTACGCCGGGCCCACTCGATCGATGCGGACAGGTAGCCGACGACGGCGTCGAACCAGACGTAGAGCTTCTTCGTGGGGTTCTCGCGCCAGCCGTCCAGCGGCACCGCGATGCCCCAGTCGATGTCACGGGTCATCGCCCGGGGGCGGATCTCCTTGAGGATGTTCTGGCTGAACCGGATCACGTTGGGCCGCCACAGGCCCGTCGCCTCGCGGCCGTCGAGCCACTCGGTGAGCGCCTCGGCCAGCGCCGGGAGGTCGAGGAAGAAGTGCTGGGTCTCGATGAACTCCGGCGTCTCGCCGTTGATCTTCGAGCGCGGGTTGATCAGGTCATGCGGGTCGAGCTGGTTGCCGCAGGTGTCGCACTGGTCGCCCCGCGCGCCATCGGCCCCGCAGATCGGGCAAGTGCCCTCGATGTAGCGGTCGGGCAGCGTGCGGCCGGTCGACGGCGAGATGGCGCCGTACGTCGTCTGCTCGACGAAGTAGCCGTTCTCGTAGACCCCGAGGAACAGCTCCTGTACGACGGCGTGGTGGTTCCCGGTCGTCGTACGGGTGTAGAGGTCGTAGCTGACGCCCAGCCCGACGAGGTCCTCGATGATCAGCCGGTGGTTCTTGTCGGCCAGCTCCTGCGGGGTCACTCCCGCCTCGTCGGCAGCGATCAGGATCGGCGTGCCGTGCTCGTCGGAGCCCGACACCATGAGCACCTCGTTGCCCGCCATCCGCTGGTACCGGCTGAACACGTCGGAGGGAACGCCGAAACCGGCGACGTGGCCGATGTGGCGGGGGCCGTTGGCGTACGGCCAGGCGACAGCGGAGAGGACATGCGTCATGGGGCCAACCTTAGGGACTCTGGCGCGCGGGGTCTCGAGACGGTTGCTGCGCAACCTCCTCGACCACCGGCGGCGGGCCCGTCAGGAGAAGTCGAGGTCACCCGTCCGTGAGCGCTTGAGCTCGTAGAAGTACGGGAACGACGCGACCGCGACACAGCCGTCCCAGAGCCGGCCGGCCTCCTCGCCCCTCGGGATCTTCGACAGGACCGGACCGAAGAATGCCGTGCCGTTGACGTGGATCGTGGGCGTGCCGACGTCGTCGCCGACCGCGTCCATGCCCTCGTGGTGGGAGCGGGCCACGGCCTCGTCCCACGACGGGTCGGTGGCGGCGTCGACCAGATCGGCGTCCAGCCCGGTCTCGGCGAGAACCTCTGCGATCAGTGCGAGCCCGCCGTCAGCCTGTTCGTGCAGCTTGCGGCCCTCGAGGTGGATCCGCTGCCCGAACGCGTTGTACATCGGGAGCAGCACCTTGTCGCCGTACCGCTCCTGGGCGGCGAGCAGCACCCGGACCGGGCCCCAGGCCGGCGCGAGCATCGTGCGGTACGCCTCCGGGATGTCCCGGTCCTTGTTGAGGTAGCCCAGGCTCATCACGTGCCAGACGACCTCGACGTCGCGGACCTCCTCGACCTCGAGCATCCAGCGGGACGTGATCCATGCGAACGGGCACAGCGGGTCGAACCAGAGGTCGGCGCGGTTGCGCTCCGAGGTGCGCGAGGAGATGTCAGCCATGGTGGCCGAACCTCCGCCGACCGGGAGGCATTCCCGATCGTGGCGATTCTCAGAGAACGTTCACCGAACCGGTTGCTCGCGCAGCCGGGACCACTGTCGACCCGAGGTACCGCACGGCCACCTCCTTGGTGCCCGACGTGCCGACCCGGACCGACACCCGCGCGCGACCGTCGACCAGGTTCACCGTGTCGGACCACTTGCCGATCCGGATGATGACCTTGCCGGTGACGGGGACGACGCCCGGTGCCGTGACGCGCACCCGGGCATAGGCGGTGCGACCACGCCCGTCGGTGACGATCGTGATCTTCGCCGGGCTGGTCACCACGCCGGGCACCGCGACCGTCTCGGCCAGCGGTGCGTAGTTCTTTCGGGTGCGGTTCACCTGGAGCGACACCTTCGCGCCGGCGTCCGCCGCCGTGAGGCGGTACGACGACGCGGTCGCGCCAGCGATCGGCACCCCGTTGCGGAGCCACTGCCGGGTGAGCGTCGCGTCGGTCGGCGTCGCCGCGCCGTCGGTGGCCGTCAGGGTGGCACCCACGGATGGGGTGCCGGTGACCACCGTCGGTCGGGTCAGCGCGATGTTGCCCATCAGCACCTGGCCCACGGTGATCGTCGGCGCAGTCGTGGTCGGGTATCCGTCCTGGCGGGCAACCGGGACCACGGTGATCGTCTTGCCGACCAGCGTTGTCGTCAGGGCGAGGGTGGCCCCGTCGTTGCCCTCGATGCGGACGTTGTCGGCGAACCAGCGCCAGCCCATGACACGGGGCGTCGGCGTCCAGGTGCCGGCCGTGGCGGTGAGCACCTCGTCGACGTACGGCGTCCCCTCGACGACGGGCTGCTCCTTGAGCTGGAAGGTGCCGCGAGCGACCGCAGCGGTGGCCACCGAGGTCTGGACGCCGTCGGTGTAGCCCGCACGCCGGGCGCGCACCGTGACCGTGACGGGCTTGCCCAGGTCGGCGGCGCGCGGCGTGAAGGTCGGCGTGACGACACCGGTGCTGACACCACCGACGAGCCAGGTGTAGGTGAGGCTGCTCGGGCTCACCGACCAGCTGCCGGCACTGGCCGTGAGGGCGGAGCCGACGGCACTCGTGCCGGTGATCTTCGGAGCTGCCTTCGCGACGATCCGCTTGTCGGTGAAGTGGATGAAGCCGGTCGGCCAGCGACCGCTCGACTTGGTGATCGTGCGCCAGTGGAAGGTGCCGCCCCAACTGTCCTCGGAGATCACGATCTCCGTCGACGACACGACCCGTTCGACGTAGGCGACGTGACCGGCCGATCCGCTGCCGTTGGAGTAGCGACCCCACCAGGCGATCGCGCCGACGTTCGGGACCTGATCGGTGATGCTGGCCATCCGCAGGCCCCACTCGCTCGCGTTGCCCAGACCGGTCCACGGACGCGTCGCGGGTCCGCCGGACTTGATCACCCGGTACGCGGCGTAGTTGGTGCAGTTGTGACCGGAGTACATCTGCCAGTACATCTTGCCGCTGACCGCGCCGTACCCGGCGTCGGAGAAACCCGCGCTGCTGCATCCGGAGTAACCACTGCAGAGGTAGGTGGTCGCTGCCGATGGGGAGGTCGCGACACCGACCCGCGCCGGTGATCCCACCAGCAGCAAGGTCGCGATGAGCGCACTGGTGACGACGGTGGTCCCCCAGCGCGCAGCCAGTCCCCGGTTGCGCATGTCGAACACCATCGGACACATTCGCCTCAAAACGCAACAAAAACCCCAAAAAACCCGTTCTTCACTGGCGTGTCGCGTTGACATTTCATAGTTACACCGTTGTAGTTCCGCGGCGCCGCCCGCACACCCCTTCGCTCCAACCGTCTCCGGCCCGCCCGATTGTCTGACAATGTGGCCCGGATGTAAGGATGACGCCATGCCCGGCACCAACCTGACCCGCGACGAAGCGGCCACCCGCGCCGCCCTCGTCGACGTGACGTCCTACGTCATCGACCTCGACCTGACGAACGCGACCGCGGAAGGCGTCGAGACCTTCGGGTCGACGACGACGCTGACCTTCACGTGTCGCGCGCCGGGCGGCACCACCTTCGCCGACCTGGTCGATGCGACCATCCACGAGATCACCCTCAACGGCGCTCCCCTGGACCCCGCGACGGCGTACGCCGACAGCAGGATCACGCTCCCCGACCTGCAGGCCGAGAACGTCCTCGTCGTCCGCGCGGACTGCACCTACTCCCACACCGGCGAGGGACTGCACCACTTCGTCGACCCGGCCGACGGGAACATCTACCTCTACTCGCAGTTCGAGGTGCCCGACGCCCGCCGCGTCTACACGACCTTCGAGCAGCCCGACCTCAAGGCGCCGTTCACGTTCAACGTGACCGCGCCCGCCCACTGGAAGGTCGTGTCCAACGCGGCCACTCCGGAGCCGGTCCCCGCGGGCTCAGCCAACGGCGTCGAGGCCGCCGTCTGGAACTTCCCCGCCACCAAGCCGATGTCGACCTACATCACGGCCGTCGTCGCCGGTGACTACTACGAGGTCCAGGACGTCTACGAGGGCAAGCACGGGACCATCCCGCTGGGCCACTACAGCCGTCAGTCGCTCAAGGAGTTCCTCGAGCGCGACCGCGAGGAGATCGTCACCCTCACCAAGCAGGGCTTCGAGTTCTTCGAGGACGCCTTCGGCTACCCGTACCCGTTCGGCAAGTACGACCAGCTCTACGTCCCCGAGTACAACATGGGCGCGATGGAGAACGCCGGCTGCGTGACGCTGCGCGACGAGTACCTCCCCCGCTCGCGCCAGCCGCGCTCGTTCTACGAGTTCCGCGCCTCGGTGATCCTGCACGAGATGGCGCACATGTGGTTCGGCGACCTCGTGACCATGAAGTGGTGGGACGACCTCTGGCTCAACGAGTCCTTCGCGGAGTGGGCCTGCTACCACGCCGAGGCGCTCGCGACGTCGTACGACGACGCCTGGACGGGGTTCACCAACGCGCGCAAGCAGACCGGCTACCGCGCCGACTCGCTGCCCTCGACGCACCCCATCGCGGCCGACAACGTCGACCTGCACGCCGTCGAGGTCAACTTCGACATGATCACCTACGCCAAGGGCGCGGCGGTGCTCAAGCAGCTCGTCGCCTGGGTCGGCCTGGACCCGTTCCTGGCCGGTCTGCGCCAGTACTTCCATGACCACGAGTACGGCAACACCGAATTCTCGGACCTGTTGACCGCCCTCGAGAAGGCCTCGGGGCGCGAGCTGTCGAGCTGGGCCCAGGAGTGGCTGCAGACGGCCGGTACCAACACCCTGTCCCCCGAGCTCGAGCTGGCAGCAGATGGCACCTACGCGGCCTTCGCCGTGCGCCAGACCGCTCCCGCGGACCACCCGACACTGCGACGCCACCGGCTCGGCATCGGCTTCTACAACACCAACGACGACGGCCGGCTGGTCCGCACCGACTACGTCGAGGTCGACGTCGAGGACGAGCGCACCGAGCTCGCCGAGCTGGTCGGCAAGGCACAGCCCGAGCTGCTGCTGCTCAACGACCAGGACCTGGCCTTTGCCAAGATCCGCCTCGACGAGCGCTCTCGTGCGACCGCGATCGCCCGCCTCTCGGACCTGGACGACTCGCTGGCTCGTGCGCTGATCTGGAGTGCTGCCTGGGACATGACCCGCGACGCCGAGCTCTCGGCGTCGGACTTCGTGACCCTGGTCCTCGGCAACATCGGCCAGGAGACCGACGCGTGGGGCGTCAGCCGGATCCCGGTGTACGCCGCCCAGGCGGTCAACCTCTACAGCAACCCGGCCGGTCGCGCCGCCCTCTCAGCCCGCTGGCAGGAAGGCCTGCGCGCCCTCCTGGAGCAGGCCGAGGCCGGCACCGACCACCAGCTGACCTTCGCGCGCGCCTGGGCCGGCGCCGCGACCAGCGACGCAGCGATCGCCGAGCTGGAGGCGGTCCTCGACGGATCCCTCGTCCTCGAGGGCCTCGCCGTCGACCAGGACCTCCGCTGGGCGCTGCTCACGGCCCTGGCGCGCGTCGGCCGGGCGGACGACGCCCGCATCGACGAGGAGCTGGCCAACGACAACACCATCTCCGGCCAGGAGAAGTCGGCCGCTGCACGTGCTGCGATCCCGACCGCCGCGGCGAAGGAGCGCGCCTGGACCCAGGCCCTGCTCGACCCGTCGGTGCCGAACGAGACCCAGCGCAGCGTCGTGCTCGCCTTCATGCAGCCCGGCCAGGACGAGGTGTTGGCGCCGTACGTCGCCACCTACCTCGCCGAGGTCGCCGGCACGTGGGAGCGGTTGGGTGCCCACAAGGCCTCCGTCGCGCTGGAGTTCATCTTCCCGCGGATCCTGGCCACGCAGGCCACCCTGGATGCGGTCGACGCCTGGCTCGCCGAGAACGCCGAGACGGTCAACGCCGGCGCGGTGCGCTACGTCCGCGAGGGACGCGCCGATGTCGCTCGGGCCCTCGCCGCACAGGCTTTCGACGCGTCGTAAGGCCGCGAAGCTCAGTCGCGGGCGAACTCGCCCAGGAGCTCGATCCCGCGGTTGAGGCCGCCGGCGAGGTCGCCCGCCGCAAAGAGCTCGGTCATCGCGGTGACGGCCTGCGCCGACTCGTCGTCGGTGAGCCGCTCGCGAACATGACCGCCGGTCACGATCTCGACCGCCTTGCGGGCGGTGTCGACCATGATCAGGACGCTGCGGGCGGGCAGCACGAGCGTGTTGTGCAGGCTCGTGGCGAAGGCGCGCGGGTCACCGGTGGCGGACCCGACGAACACCGAGATCTCGGCCCGGCACGCCTGCTCGGCGTGACGGATGGTGACGTCCAGCGTGGCGCGCTCGGCCTCGCTCAGGGATCCGTTGCTGTTCATGTCGGACTACCAGGTCCCGCCAGCGCCGCCGGCCTTCGAGTTGTCGGAGTCCGGCGCGGCCAGCTCACCGGCCGCCTTGCGCGGCCCGCCCAGCCACTGGTTCTCCGGCACGAGCGCGTCGATGCTCAGGTCCTCGCCACGGGCGAGCGCAGGCGCCACGAACAGCAGGGTGATGACGACGAACGCGAGCAGGGGGATGCCGCCGAGCACGAGGAACGCGTGCAGCACGTCGATGTCGGGCTTCGGCTCCCAGCTGCCGGGGCGCGGCTCCGGGGTGTCGGCGGAGGCGGTGCCTGCCGACACGACAACGAGCAGCGCGCTCGCGCCGACGAGGGAGCACAGAGCGAGGACACGTCGAAGAACAGTGCTGGTCACGGGAGGAGGATATCGGCAGATGGGCGTCCATGGCGGGGTGGTGTCACCAAGAGCCTCAGGTCGCTTTGGGACACTGGCCCCATGTCGGCGTCCACGCTGTCCGTTGTCCCCCTGATCACTCCCCTCGTGGCGAGTCCCTGTGCCGACGGCGAGCAGGTCTGCGAGCTGACCTACGACTGGACCGGGAACTCCCGGCTGGCCGACTGGTCGGACGTCCTGATCGGCGTGCCGCTCGCCATCGTGGGGCTGATCCTGTTCGGCCTGGTCACCCGCTGGCTGCTGCACCGGATGGTCGACCGGATCGCCAGCCGGGCCGAGCGCGGGGTCCTGCCCGAGCGGGTGGAGGGTGCCGTCTCCGCGCGGCGCAAGCAGCGCGCCGCGACCATGTCGGGCGTGCTGAAGAGCATCGTCACGTTCATCGTGGTGGCGATCATCGGGACGATGGTGCTCAGCGAGATCGGGGTCGCCATCGCGCCGATCATCGCCAGCGCGGGGATCCTCGGGATCGCGCTCGGCTTCGGTGCCCAGTCACTGGTCCGCGACTTCCTGGCCGGCATCTTCATCTTCATCGAGGACCAGTACGGCGTCGGGGACGTCGTGGACGTGGGCGAGGCCAACGGCACCGTCGAGGCCGTCACGCTGCGGATGACCCGGCTCCGGGACATCAACGGCACCGTCTGGTACGTCCCCAACGGCGCGATCCTGCGGGTGGGCAACAAGAGCCAGAACTGGTCGCGCGCGGTGGTCGACGTGTCCGTCGGGTACGGCGAGGACCTGTCCAGCGTCCAGCGGGTGCTGCGCGACGTGGCCCACGACCTCTGGCAGGACGACGACTTCCGCCACGTGATCATCGAGGAGCCCGAGGTGACCGGCGTCGAGATGCTCGCCGCGGACTCGGTGACCATCCGCGTGATGGTGAAGACGGCGCCCCTGGAGCAGTGGGCGGTGGCTCGCGAGCTCCGGCAGCGGATCAAGGCCCGTTTTGACCACGAGGGCATCGAGATCCCCTTCGCGCAGCGGGTCGTGTGGCACCGGCAGGACCGCCGCGACGCCGTCGCACCGGACAGCGCACCGGACGCCGCTCCTGCAGCCGCAGGGGACGAGGGATGATGACCGGCGATGATGGACAGCGTGATCCGCGATGAGTGACGCCCCGACCTTCTACGACGAGATCGGCGGCTTCGAGACGATCCGCGGGATCGTGGCGAAGTTCTACGAAGGAGTCGCCCAGGACGTCGTACTTCGCCCGATGTATCCCGATGCTGACCTTGGCCCGGCCGAGGAGCGCTTCCTGCACTTCCTGGTCCAGTACTGGGGCGGCCCGACGACGTACTCCGAACAACGGGGCCACCCGCGGCTGCGGATGCGGCACGCTCCCTTCGCCGTGGACCTGGACGCCCGGGACCGGTGGCTCGGCCACTTCCGGGCCGCGCTCGACAGCGCCGACCTCACCCCGGAGCAGGACGCGCGGTTCTGGGACTACGTCACCCATGCGGCGAACTTCATGGTCAACACGACCGCCTGAAAGATATTTCCTGCCACCATGTAACGGCGACTGCCACCCATGACAGGTACAGCACGAGGGACTTCCCTGTTCCTCGTCCGTGTCCCGCTCCCCGCGGGCCACGGCGACGACACTCGAAAGAGGAACGATGACCCGGCCGGACTGGATCGACACGCTGAGCGCTGAGCTGCGCCCCGTCGACCCGGACCCGGTACTGCTCGCGCAGCTGACGCAGTTGAGCGCAAGCTCAACAGCTCCCGCTGCGCGACCGGGTCGGTCGGCTGGCGCCCGACTCGCGATTGTGCTGGGGGGTGCGATCGCGGTTGGTGCAACCTCGTGGGCAGCGGGTGCCCTGCCCGGAACGGAATCTCCGTTTCGCCCTGAGGAGCAGGTGACGCAACAGCCGACCGACCCAACACCTGGTGGCGTCCGAACCCCACTTTCGGACGCCCCGACGCCACCTGCTGGCGAGCAGTCCTCGCCAGCAGGTGGCGCCCAGGTCGGAAGCCCGCCGACCGCCCTCCCGACCGCGGGCGGGTCGGCCACGAACGGCGCACCCGGTGTCCCCGAAGGAGTGCCGCCCGGTGTCGCCGTCACGACCCGGCTGCCCGACCTGCCCGAGCTGCCCGGCCTCCCCAAGCTTCCTGACGTCCCGGCGACCTCCCTTCCGCCGGGACTCAGTCATGTTCCGACCGTGACCGTTCCCAGAGGTTCGACCAGCACCAGGTCGTCCCGCACCCCCCGGCCGCAGGAAGTTCTGGTGACGCAGGGGCGGTGACGACAGACGACGAGGTCGTCGCCGCAGCCAAGCAGGGCGACTCTGATGCGTGGCGTGAGCTCTACCGGGCTCACGCCTCTCGTCTGTTGCTCTGGCTCCGGACTCGCAGCTCGGGCGAGGAGAGCCCCGAAGACATCGCCTCGTCGGCCTGGTTGGTCGCCGCCGAGAAGATCGCCGGCTTCCACGGCACCAGCGACGACTTCGCCGGGTGGCTCTTCGGCATCGCCCGCAACCTGGCCGCCAACGCCCGGCGACGCGCCGCCCGGCGTGACCAGCTCTCTCTCGGAGACGGCGCCCCCGCCAGCGAACCGGGGCCCGAGAGCGCCTCGAGCAACACCGACTGGGCGCGCCGACTCCTGTTCACCCTTCCGGAACGCGAACGTGACGTGGTGACCTGCCGGGAGGTGCTTGACATGGACGTGACATCGACAGCCACAGCGCTCGACATCAGTGCGGTCGCCGTCCGTGTCGCCCACCACCGGGGCCTGCGCCGCCTGCGCAACCGGGCGGTCACCGAAGAAACCGCTGAGCCCGCGTAACACTTCGCTGCCCTGCCTACATGTTCAGGGTGAAGGCAGCCCCCTTCCCGGGTGGGGGTTGACGGAGAACGCAGGACCCGATCGCCAACAACACCACCCCGAAGAGCAGGAAATGACGAGTCAGCACCGATCCGAACAGCTCCGCGTCGTCCCACCGACGCTCGAGCCGGACCTGGTGTTCCTCGGAATGCTGGCCGACCTGAGCGCGAGCTCACGTGCGGCCGGCCACCGAACGGCTCGGTCGGCTGGACTCCGCATGATCGTCGCGACGGCTTCTGTTGCCGTGATCGCGGCGGCGACGTGGGCGGGAGGCAACGGCATGGAAACCCCACTTTCCCCTGCCGACGCCCCGTCCCACCAGGAGCCCTCCGGCCCGCCGAGTCACGGAGACGTCGCTACCCCACAGCGCGACGTATCCATCTCGCCCGGAAGCCCCGTGTCCCCGGGGCTTCCGGGCACACCCTCTTCCGCGACTGCCCTGGCGCGCGGCGACGACCCCGCCGCAGCCAGCTCCCGCACCGACACGTCCGCCGGCAAGGCGACCGGCAAGGGCAGGTCCAAGGTCGGCAAGGGCAAGAGCAAGGCGAAGAACAAGGTCTCGAGGGTCCAGCGCCTCGAGCAGGCCCGAGCATCACGAAAGTAAAACTGACCGTTCCATTTGCCTCCGCCGCAGGGCGGAAGGCGCGACAATGGCGGTGAAGGTTCGGGAGATTCCCTCGGGCTGAGGAGCTGGCCGACAGGGGTGGGAAACGTCCGTGCGCGCCGACGACGAAATCGTCGCCGCTGCCAAGAGCGGTGACGCGGCAGCATGGCGCGATCTGTATGGCGCGCACGCGGGTCGACTGTTGCTCTGGCTCGAGGCTCGCACCGCGACGGGCAGCGAAGCACCCGAGGACCTCGCCGCCGCAACCTGGCTCGTGGCGGCCGAACGGATCGCCGACTTCAACGGCGGCACCTCGGACTTCGGTGGCTGGCTGTTCGGGATCGCGCGCAACCACGGCGCGAACGCCTGGCGCCGGACCGGCACCCGCACCCGCGGACTCGGAGCGCTGACCGCCTCCACCAACGGGGAACACCCGAGCCCCGAGAGCTCCCTGATCGCCGACGAGTGGGTCCGTCAGGCGCTGGCCGGGCTGCCCCCGCGGGAACGCGACGTCGTCGCGTGCCTGGAGGTCCTGGACATGGATGTCGCGGCGACCGCATCCGCCCTCGGCATGACGGCCGTCGCCGTCCGCGTGGCACGGCACCGCGGGCTCAAACGGCTGCGTTCTGCCATCACCAACTAGAACGCGTTCTATTCTGGGTGGCATGACGCTCACCGTGTCCGACGCGAATCGGGTCCGCACCCTTCTCCTGGACCGCCCTGAAGCCCTCAACGCCTTCAATGAGGAGCTGTACGACGCCACGGCGGATGCGCTGCTCGAGGCGGCCGAGGACCCCTCCGTCGCGGTGGTGCTGATCACCGGCAACGGCCGGGCCTTCAGCGCCGGCACCGACCTGCTCGAGATGCACCGGATCGCCACCGACCCGGACTTCCCGCGCGGCAAGCACGGGTTCGTCGGCCTGCTGGACGCGCTGGTCGACTTCCCCAAGCCGCTCGTCGTGGCGGTCAACGGACTGGGGCTGGGCATCGGCGCCACGATCCTGGGCTTCGCCGACCTGGCGTTCATGTCGACCGAAGCTCGCCTGAAGTGCCCCTTCACCTCGCTCGGCGTCGCACCGGAGGCCGCGTCGTCGTACCTCTTCCCGGCACTGGTGGGGCGACAGAACGCCGCCTGGGTCCTGATGTCGGCCGAGTGGATCAGTCCCGAGGAGGCTCAGGCGATGGGCCTGGTCCTGCGCGTCTGTGAACCCGCGGACCTGCTGCCCGTGGCCCGACAGCACGCCGAGGTCCTGGCCACGCGGCCGATCTCGTCACTCATCGCGGTGAAACGAACGATGACCGAGCCGCACCGCGAAGCGATCCGTGCCGCGCGGGACCGCGAGAACGCAGCCTTCGCCGAGCTGATGGGCGGACCCGCCAACCTGGAGGCGTTGGCGGCCTTCGCCGAGGGTCGCCAGCCCGACTTCACCCAGCTGCCGACGGGTTCGTGAAGGAGTCCTTCAGCGGACCACCCAACGCCTCGACGATCGCCTCGCGGTAGCCGGGCGGCGGGACCACCGAGCGCTGCGTGACGGGATCGAAGAACACCAGCACACAGCGCGAACGGGCCAGCACGCCACCGCGCGCACCCGAGGTCGAGCCGTCGACGATCTCGGCCTCGAGCGTCATGGACTTGCCGCCCATGGCGGTCACGATCGACCAGCAGTCGTACGGCTCGGCGCGCAACGTGATCGGGGCGACGTACTCCAGATCGGTCCGTGCGACCACGACGTTGATCCGCGGATACTCGGAGAGTGCGTCCTTGAGCTTGCGGAACAGCGCGATCCGCGCCTCCTGGAAGTACTCGAAGTACAGGACGTTGTTGACGTGGCGATAGATGTCGAGGTCGGAGAAGCGGACCTGCACGGGATAGTGCACCGCGTGCTCACGCGGCACCGACACCTGGACGGCACGGGAGCGCTCGCCGCTCTCGGCGTACGGCGCCAGGGCGGCCCGCTCCTGGTCGGAGATCCGCCGCGGGGCACCGGTCGCCAGGACGAACGGCGCCATCACCGTGCGGGCGCGCAGGAAGACCGTGCGATCGCCGTCGGCGCTCTCGCGGTAGATCTCGTGGTCGAGGGTGAAGGTGGCGCCGTGGATCCCGGTCACCCAGGAGTCGATGAAGACCGTTGCACCGCCGAGCAGGAGAGGAGCCACGAAGGACACCTCGTGCCGGACCACGACGTATCCGTCGCTCTCGTGGCGTTCCACGCCGGCTGCGTGCAGGCACGCGCGCAGCAGGGCACCCCGGGCCTCCTGGAGGTAGTCGACGAAGCGCACGTTGTTGATGTGGCCGAGGAGGTCGAGGTCGGCCCAGCGCAGCGGGCACTCGTAACGATGACGCACCCGAGCATGGTTCCACGGCGTCCGGACGCCGAGCCGCGAGGATCCTGCCGGACGAGATGGGACGTGGCGTCCGCCACGAATAGAACAGGTTCTATTCTGGTTCCCACTACGCTGTGCCCGATCCGTCTTCACCCGTTACCCAGGAGTGTTCATGCCCGAGGCCGTCATTGTTTCTGCTGCTCGTACCCCGATCGGACGGGCCAACAAGGGCTCCCTCAAGGACTTCCGTCCCGACGACCTGACCGCGCTGATCGCCCAGGCGGCACTCGACAAGATCCCGGCGCTGAACCCGAACGAGGTCGATGACTTCTACCTCGGCTGCGGCCTGCCCGGCGGCGAGGCCGGCAACAACATGGCCCGGATCGTCACCTCGCTCATGGGCTACGAGATCCCGGGCGCGACGATCACCCGCTACTGCTCCTCCTCGGTGCAGACCTCGCGGATGGCCTTCCACGCGATCAAGGCGGGCGAGGGCGACGTCTTCATCTCCGCCGGCGTCGAGACCGTCTCGCGGTTCCAGTTCGGCACGTCCGACCACATCCCGAACACCAAGAACCCGCTCTTCGCTGACGGCCAGCTGCGCACCGAGGAGTACGCCCAGGGCGGCAAGGACTGGCACGACCCGCGCGAGGACGGCCTGCTCCCCGACGTCTACATCGCCATGGGCCAGACCGCCGAGAACGTCGCACGCCTGCGTGGACTCAAGCGCGAGGACCTGGACGCCTTCGGCGTGCGCTCGCAGAACCTCGCCGAGAAGGCCATCGCCGACGGCTTCTGGGCTCGCGAGATCACCCCGGTCACCCTCGCCGACGGCACCGTCGTGTCGGCGGACGACGGCCCCCGGGCCGGCGTCACCTACGAGGCACTGTCCGGCCTGCAGCCGGTGTTCCGCCCCGACGGCGTGGTCACGGCGGGCAACTGTTGCGCGCTCAACGACGGCGCCGCTGCGGTCGTGATCATGTCCGACACCAAGGCAGTCGAGCTCGGCCTCACGCCGCTGGCCCGCATCGTGTCGACCGGGGTCTCCGGCCTCTCCCCCGAGATCATGGGCCTGGGCCCCGTCGAGGCGACCCGCAACGCCCTCAAGCACGCCGGCATGACGATCGACGACATCGACCTCGCCGAGATCAACGAGGCCTTCGCCGCCCAGGTGCTGCCCTCCGCCGAGGACCTCGGGATCCCGATGGAGAAGCTGAACGTCAACGGCGGCGCGATCGCCGTGGGCCACCCCTTCGGCATGACGGGTGCCCGCCTGCAGAACACCATGCTCAACTCGCTGGACTGGCACGACAAGACCACCGGCCTGATCACCATGTGCGTCGGTGGCGGCCAGGGCATGGCCATGATCCTCGAGCGCATCTGATCGATGGCGCGACACCCGGTGGTGGCCAGCCACCACCGGGTGCGGCTTCGTACGACCTACACTGACGCGGGTGACGGCGCACGAAAACGGCATGGCGAACTCCGTCAACGAACCTCGCTGGCTCGATGACGAACAACAACGGGCCTGGCGTTCGTTCCTGCTCGGCACCACCCTGCTGCTCGACCGTCTCGACGAGGACCTGCGCCGCGACCACGGCCTGGCTTCCGTCGAGTACGAGATCCTCGTCCGCCTGTCCGAAGCAGGCGGTCAGCTGCGGATGGCGAAGCTGGCAGCGTCCCTCGCGCACAGCCGGAGCCGGGTCACCCACACCGTCAAGCGGATGGAGGTCTCGGGCCTCGTCGTACGAGCCGAGTCCCCCGAGGACGGCCGCGGCGTCACCTGTGCGCTGACTGAGGCCGGCGCCCGGATGCTCGAGACCGCAGCGCCGAGCCACGTCGAAACCGTGCGCCAGTCCCTCGTCGACCTGGTGGAGCCGGCCGACCTGGCCGCGCTCGGCCGCGTCATGGACGCCGTGTGCGATCGCCTGATCGCCGACCACCCGGAGCGCGAGCTGCGCTGAGCCGCGCACGGCAGCGCGTCGAGAGCTGTTCGACGGGCAGCTTGCTGCCTCGCTTGTCAGCGAAGACGCGCTCGCACCATTCAGCTCAGTCGCGGGTCAGGCGGCGGTGCGTGACGCGGTGCGGACGGGCCGCCTCCACGCCGAGGCGCTCGATCTTGTTGTCCTCGTAGGACTGGAAGTTGCCCTCGAACCAGAACCACTCGCCCTCGCTGTCCTCGGTGCCTTCCCAGGCGAGGATGTGGGTGGCGACGCGGTCGAGGAACCACCGGTCGTGCGAGGTGACGACCGCGCAGCCCGGGAAGTCGAGCAGGGCGTCCTCGAGGGCCGACAGGGTCTCGACGTCGAGGTCGTTGGTGGGCTCGTCGAGGAGCAGCATGTTGCCGCCCTGCTTGAGCGTCAGCGCGAGGTTGAGACGGTTGCGCTCACCACCGGAGAGCACCCCGGCCTTCTTCTGCTGGTCCGGACCCTTGAAGCCGAACGACGCGACGTAGGCGCGGCTGTTCATCTCGAAGTTCGCGACCTTGATGAAGTCCAGGCCGTCGGACACGACCTCCCAGACGTTCTTCTTCGGGTCGATGCCGCCACGGCTCTGGTCGACGTACGAGATCTTGACCGTCTGGCCCACGGTGAGGACGCCGGAGTCGGGCTCCTCGCCACCGGTGATCATCCGGAACAGGGTGGTCTTGCCGACACCGTTCGGGCCGACGACACCGACGATGCCGGCGCGCGGAAGGGTGAAGGAGATGTTGTCCCACAGGACCCGGTCCTCGAAGCCCTTGGTGAGCTTCTTGGCTTCCAGGACGACATCGCCCAGGCGCGGGCCGGGCGGGATGTTGATGTCGGCCGCGTCGATCTTGCGGGCCTTGTCAGCCTCGTTGGCGAGCTCCTCGTAGCGCGCGAGACGCGACTTCGACTTCGTCTGGCGGGCCTTGGCGTTGGAGCGGACCCACTCGAGCTCCTTCTCCAGCATCTTCGCGCGCTTGGCATCCTTCGCGCCCTCGACCTTGAGCCGATCCTTCTTGGTCTCGAGGTACGTCGAGTAGTTGCCCTCGTAGCCGTGGATCTGGCCGCGGTCGACCTCGGCGATCCACTGTGCGACGTTGTCGAGGAAGTACCGGTCGTGGGTCACGGCGAGGACGGCGCCCGGGTACGACTTCAGGTGGCCCTCGAGCCACTGCACCGACTCGGCGTCGAGGTGGTTGGTGGGCTCGTCGAGGAGCAGCAGGTCCGGCTGCTGGAGGAGCAGCTTGCACAGGGCGACGCGACGGCGCTCACCACCGGACAGGGTGTCGACCAGCGAGTCGGACGGCGGGCAGCGCAGTGCGTCCATGGCCTGCTCGAGACGGCTGTCGATGTCCCACGCGTTCGCGTTGTCGAGCTCGGTCTGCAGGTCGCCGGTCTCGGTCATGAGGGCGTCCTGATCGGCGTCGGGGTCGCCCATCTCCATGTAGGCGTCCTCGAGGCGCTTCATCTTGCCCTTGAGCTCGGCGACGGCCTCCTCGACGTTCTCCAGCACCGTCTTGCCCTCGGTCAACGGCGGCTCCTGCTGGAGCATGCCGACCGTGGCGTCGGGGTCGCGAACGATGTCGCCGTTGTTGGGCTGGTCGAGACCCGCCATCAGCTTGAGCAACGACGACTTGCCCATGCCGTTGGGTCCGACGACGCCGATCTTGGCGCCGTGCAGGAAGGACAACGTCACGTTGTCGAGGACGACCTTGTCGCCGTGGGCCTTCCGCACATTGCGCAGTGCGAGCACGTATTCCGCCATGCCCCAAGGCTACGCAGCGCCCGACCGCCGGCCGAGGCCGGGGTCGGGCCCGATCAGGCCGCGGCGTGGGGCGCCTCCGGAGCGACCCAGGGCTCAGCCGGGGCCTGGGCCGGAGCCTGGGCCGGAGCCTGCGGCGGGGCCTTCACGAACGATGCGATCCCGCGGCTCAGGTCGTGGCCGATGGTGAACGCCTCGATCTCCACGGCGACGGCCTCGAGGCCGTTCTTGTTGACGTAGGTCCGGTGGTTGAGGCGACCGTGGATGACGACCGGGTCACCCTGGCTCAACGACTTGGCGCCGTGCGCGGCGAGCCGCCGCCACGCGCTCACGCCGTACCACTGGGTCTCGCTGTCGACCCACGCCCCCGTGGCCCTGTTGAAGTGCCGCGGGGTGCAGCCCACGCGGAAGTTCAGCACCGGAACTCCACCGACGTCGCGCACCATCGGGGCGTTCGCGATCCAGCCCTGGATCGTGACCATCGTTTCGTTCGCCATCTGACTGCCCTCTCGCTCGGTGCCGGGCACCTGCGTGACCGGTCACGGGAGAGTTCACTGCGGATCGCCGACGCACGTCACCGGCGTCGCGGGTACCTGTGCACAACCGCGGTCTCGAACCGGGTCTGGGGACGACAAATGGCAAGGCGCGGTACTCGTGGGACCGCTGCGGTCGTGCATCGCACGACCGGATTCACGCCTTGGCGGTGTCGACTCCCCGGCGGAACGCCGCGTAGGACACCAGCTCGGCGCTGACCGGCTGGACGACCTCGGTGTCGAGCACCCCGTGCACCACCGCGCGCAGGCGCTCGTCGGCCGCCTCCGCGCGGGCCCGCGCCAGACCCTTGACCAGGATGCGTCCCGCGATCGCCAGCAGCAGGCCGAGCACCAGCGCGCCACCGCCGACCAGGGGCGGCAGCGGCAGGCCCGCGGCCTCGGGCAGGTCCTCGATCGTGCCCTGGACCGCGGCAACGCCCCACCAGGCCAGCCCGGCGACCGCAGCGATCAAGAGCAACCAGTGCAGGAGACGGACGACGCCGACCCAGAACGGGAGACGGCCACCCAGCGGCACCCGGCCCAGCTCGTGGTTCAGGCGGTCATCGAGCTCGGCGAGCCGGCCAGTCCCGGCAGCGCGCACCTGGCGCGCCCACGCCGTACCGACCCCGTCACTGAGCTCGTCAGCCAGGCCGCGGACGGCGGTGTCGACCGCCGCGCGATCGAGCGGAGCGATCCGCGGAGCGCTGTCGAGCGCCTCGACGTCGGGGTCACGGCGGTTCAGCAGGGCGAGCGGCGGCCACGTGACGGCGCGCTTCGCCGAGGCACCCAGGGTGCGCTCGATGGTGTCGACGACGGACGAGACGCCGGCTGAGTCGGCCACGACCTCCTCGAGGTCACGCACCCGGTTCACGGGCAGCGCGACGGCGGGGGTCGTCCCGCCCACGGACTCGAGCCGGGCGGCAGCTGCGACGACGTCGGCCTCGACGCGCGCGGTCGTGCTGCGCTTGTCGGCCACGCGTCGCTGGATCTCCGCACGCAGCTCGGCCATGCCGATGCCGGCCTTCGCCGAGATCGGGAGCACCTGGACGTTCGGCAGACCGTCGGCGGCGAGCAGCCGCCGGACGTCGTCGACCATCGACTGGCGCAGGTTCTCGGGGACCGTGTCGATGTGGTTCAGGGCGACCAGGATGACGTCCTGATGCGTGACCATCGGCTTGAAGTAGCGATCGTGCACCGCAGCGTCGGCGTACTTCTGCGGGTCGAGGATCCACACCATCAGGTCCGCGACGGCCAGGAGCCGGTCGACCTCGAGGTGGTGGGAGACCTCGGTCGAGTCGTGGTCGGGAAGGTCGAGCAGGACGACACCGTCGAGCGCATGGTCGTGCGTGCTGTCGAGCATGGAGTCACGCATCGTCTGGTGCCGCGGCGGGATCCCGAGGTGCTCCAGCAGCTCCTCCGCGCCCTCGCTCCCCCACACGACGGCGGTCGCCCACGAGGTGGTGGGGCGGCGGATGCCCACCGAGGAGAGCTCCAGGCCGGTCAGCGCGTTGTACGTCGACGACTTGCCAGAGCCGGTCGCGCCGGCAATCGCCACGACCGTGTGACGCGCGGACAGCCGCAGTCGCGCGGTGGCCCGGTCGGTGGCAACGGCGACGGCGTCGAGCACCTCGTCGGGTACGTGGCCGCGCGCGGCCACGACAGCGTCGCCGAGACCGGAGACCCGGGCGCCGATCGCGGTTCCACGAGTGGCCAGGTCACCGAGCTGCGGCGTTGCCTCCTCGAGCGCATCCGTCACAGGTGTTCACCGGTTCCCTTCTTGGCCGCGGCGAACCGCAGGTCGTCCACGCGTCGCGCCGCCTGGCGCAACTGGTGGGGTGCATCGGGCTTGAGCTCCCACTGCGCCGCGGGCGCAAGGTAGCGGGCGCGCTCGGCGCCCATCAAGGTCGACATCCGCCGGGCGAGCGTGCCCCGGGCCTGGTTGATGATCCGGTCGGTCGCATCGCGACCCAGGACGGTCTCGAGCAGCGTCTGTCCGAGGCGAACCGCTTCGGCGGACTGGCCGCGCGGCGCCGGGCCGGCGAGGGCCACGACACCGAGCGTCACCGCGAGGCCGTGCACGCCGAGGGCAAGGAACCGGGCACTGTGGCGGGCGTCGCCGGCCTCGTGGCGCACGAACTCCTGGAGCTCCTCGTGCCAGCCGCGGACCTCCTGCTCGGTGCGCGAACGCAGCGCCCGACCCGCACGAGTCAGGTCGTCGGCCGTTGCGGCGAGCAGGGCGTCGCCGTACTCCTTCTCGCGCCAGGCATCGGACGCGATGCCGGCCGCGCGCTCGGCGTGGTCGGCGACCGCTGCTTCGAGAGCCATCTCGATCGCCACGGCGACCCGTTCGGCCTGCTGCGGCTTGCCCTTGATCGCGTTGACCAGGCGCTCGCGAACGAAACCAACCTTGGCTTCGAGACTGCGCACCAGCTCGCCGCTGCCGACGAACTCCTGCCAACGCGCCAACAGGTCACCGCGCAGCAGCGTCCCGTCGGCGGTGGCGGTGGCGAGCTCGGCCTGCGCGTCGTCGTACACCTTGTCGGCGATGACCAGCAGCTCGGCGATCGCGTCCACCTGGAGCGCCGCGGCGTCGGCGATCGGGAAGGCCTTGCGCGTGACGGTGCGGACGGCGCCGGCGATGGTCTGGCTGACGAGCTCACGTCGGCCGGACGCGTCGGCCGCCAGCGCATCGAGCCAGCCACGGATCTCCGAGGCGTACGACGTCGGGAGCAACCCTTCGTCGCTGACCGTGCCGTGGGCGACCGTGAACAGCGGGCTGTCCTTGAGGCCGCGGGCGGCCATCATCCGGGCGAGGTGCACCGACACCGTGGCGACGTCGTCGGCCGGCGTGCGGCTCAGGACCAGCGCCACAGCGGTGTTGCGCTCGACGGCGATCTTCAGGTGGTCCCACGGGACCTGGTCGGAGTACCGCGCCGCGGACGTCACGAAGAGCCACAGGTCGGCAGCCGCGAGCAGCTGCGTGGCGAGCTCGCGGTTGCGCTCGTCGACCGAGTCGACATCGGGGGCGTCGAGGATCGCCAACCCGCGCGGCACCTGCGGGCTGGCCACCAGCTGGATCGCGTTCTGGTCATTGGTCGCGTCGAGGACCCGGGCCAGGTCCGGCAGGAGGCGATCGACGCCGAACCAGCGGACGTCGTCGGGGTGGTGCACCAGGACGGGCGAACGGGTCGTGGGGCGCAGCAGGCCGGGCGTGGTCACCTTGTGGCCGACGATGGTGTTGACGAGGGTGGACTTGCCGGCACCGGTGGAGCCGCCGACGACGACGAGCAGGGGCGCCTCGACCTCGGCGAGGCGCGGGATGACGTAGTCCTCGAGCTGGTCGATGACCTGCTCGCGCCCGACACGCAGGGCGCTGACCCCGGGCAGGTCGAGGGGCAACGGGGCAGCCTTCAACGCGCCGTTCAGCCGCACCACTTCGGTGAGCATGCGGGCGCTGAGGCCGTCGTCGTTGAAGTCGGCACCGGTCAGGGCCTGGTGTCCGGGGGTCATCGCTGGGGTACCACCTGTCCGGGAAATGCGATCCGGGGCCGGGCGGCCTGGATACGGCCGAGGAAGTCCTGTCCGCGCAGCTGCCAGTCGGCGGGTGCGGTGCCTCGGAGAAGTCGGTGATGCAGGAAGCCCAGCTCGATCGCCGCCTGCTGGTAGTCGCGCATGGCACGCTCCGCATCGGGACCGCCGTTGCGGCGCGCGTGCTGGCGGGCCTCGCGGCGGGCTCGCAGGTTGACCACCCAGCCGATGTCGGTGGCGGGGAGCAGCCCACGGTTGGCGGCATCGGTGAGCGCGGCGCGCAGGACCGTCGCCTCGGTCTCCCGGGCCCACCAGGCCAGCGCGACCAGGCCGATGAAGGCCGGCGCCATGATCACGAGGTAGACCACGAGGAAGCTGCCGAAGCCGAAGACGGTCGAGCCGTTCCACAGCCCGTGGGCGAGTACGGCGAGCGCGTACCCACCGAGCGGCGCGAGCCAGCGCACCGACTTGTTGCGCGAGGTCACCGCGACACCGATGCCGATCCCGGTGAAGGCCGTGAACAGAGGGTGCGCGAACGGACTGAAGATGCAGCGCAGCACGAAGGTCCCGCTCACCGCCTCGACGCCGCCCGGGCCCATGCCGTCAGCGCCGTTGTAGGCCGCGGCGAGGTACAGGATGTTCTCGGTGAAGGCGAAGCCCACGCCGACCAGCCCGGCGTAGACGATGCCGTCGAGGATGCCGTCGATCTCGGCCCGGCGCCACCACAGGAGCAGCACCAGGAACAGGCCCTTGCTCGCTTCCTCGACGACGGGCGCAGCGACGGCCAGCGCGAAGTTGTCGGTGAAGCCGACCAGGAGCCCGCCAAGGCCTTGGACGACCACGGCGGCCATGGTCGCCACGAAGGCACCCCAGGCGAGGCCGGCGGCCAGCAGGGCCTTGGGTTCGGGCTCGTAGCGGTCCAGCCACAGGTACGCCGCGAGCACCGGCCCCACGGGGACCGCAGCGAGCCCGGTGGCGAGCAGCGTGGTGCCCGGAGCACCGGACAGGGCGAGCACGACGAGCGTCAGCAACGCCCCCGCAGCGACCGCCACGGTCACGACGACCGTGAAGGCAACACTGTTGCGAGGGGCTGTGGACATGGGCTGCAGCCTATCGGGAGCACGTCCTGCGGCCCTGATCGCGGCGTACAGTGGGAGGGGTGAGTGACGACACCCCCCAGCTCAAGACCGAACAGCACGACCCCGCAGTCCCGGAGGCGTACCTCGCCTTCATGAGGACCGGTTGGGACGATCGCGGCGACACCGTGCCGCGCCAGGCAGTCGCGGATCCGGCTGCCGAACGTCGTACCCGCCTGGCCGAGGCGTTCCCCGGCGAACGCCTGGTGCTGCCGGGCGGCGGGTACAAGGTGCGGGCCTACGACACCGACTACCGCTTCCGCGCGGACACCGCGCATGCGTACTTCTCGGGCAACCAGACCTCGGACGCCACCCTCGTGATCGAGCCGGACGGCGAGGCGGTCCTGTACGCCCGCCCGCGTTCGGGCCGCGACAGCGACGAGTTCTTCCGGGACCGCCAGTACGGCGCCCTGTGGGCCGGCAAGCGGCCATCGGCCGAGGAGCTGGCCGCTGCGCTCGGGGTGCCGGTCCGCCACGTCAACGACCTGGCCGCTGACGTCGCCGCCGGTGGCGCCAAGACGCGGGTGCACCGCAACGTCGCCCCGGACGTCGATGCGCTGGTGGCGGGCGACGAAGGGCGCGACGCCGAGCTGGCCCGGGTGGTCTCCGAGATGCGCCTGGTCAAGGACGGCTGGGAGCTCGCCGAGCTCCAGGCCGCCGTGGACGCGACGACGCTCGGGTTCGAGGACTGCGTGCGCGAGTGGGACCAGGTCCTGCAGCACGGCGAGCGCTGGCTCGAGGGCACCTTCTTCCGCCGGGCCCGCACGATGGGCAACGACCTCGGCTACGACTCGATCGTCGCCTGCGGACCCCACGCGACGACGCTGCACTGGATCGAGAACTCCGGACCGATGGTCCCCGGCCAGCTGGTGCTGCTCGACATGGGTGTCGAGGGCGCGAACCTCTACACCGCCGACGTCACTCGCACGATCCCCGTGTCCGGCACCTTCTCGTCGCTGCAGCGCGACCTCTACTCGCTGGTGTTCCAGGCGCAGGAGGCGGCGATCGCAGCGCTCAAGCCTGGCGCGAAGTTCCTCGCCGGCCACGACGCCGCGATGGTCGTCCTCGCCCATGGCCTGGGCGACCTCGGCCTGCTGCCCGTGTCCGTGGACGAGGCCCTCTCCCCCGACTCGAAGGTCTACTCGCGCTGGACGCTCCACGGCACCAGTCACATGCTCGGCATGGACGTCCACGACTGCGGGCACGCCGCCCCCGAGGCCTATCGCGACGCCGACCTGGTCGAGGGCATGGTGCTCACGGTCGAGCCCGGCCTGTACTTCCAGGCCGACGACCTGCTCGTGCCCGAGGAGCTGCGCGGCATCGGCATCCGGATCGAGGACGACGTCGTGGTGACCGCCGACGGCGTGCACAACCTGTCCGCCGCACTCCCCCGCACCCCGGACGCGATCGAGGAGTGGATGGGCTCGCTGCGCGGCTGAGGAGACTCGCTGCCTACTGGCGCAACGCGATGAACAGGCCCTCGGCCGTGACGGTCGTCCCGTCCGCGTCCGCGATGCTGCCTGCCATGAAGATCTTGCGACCTTCGGTCTTCTGGACGCTGGCCTCGACGCGCAACCGGCCCAGGCGCGTGGGGCGCTGGTAGCGGAGGCTGATCGTCCCCGTGGCGGCCACGGTCTCGATGCTGCCGCCACTGGCCACCTCTCCCAGCAGGTGATCGAGCACGAGTGCGCAGTAGCCGCCGTGGACGTGACCGGGCGGACCTTCATAGGCGGCGCCGAGGTCGACATCGATGTGCGCGGCGAGCGGGCCGTCGTACTCGACGACCAGCGGGGGCGCGAGGGGGTTGCGGAGTCCGTTGCCGAGGTTCCCCCACGGCACGCTCTCTCCGTCGGGAGTGAGGTTCATGCCGAGGGTCCCGGTGCGCTGATGGTTCCGCAGGCTGGCCGTCACCTCGTCCAGGGCCGTCGTGGCCCGCTGCACGACCTCGTCACCCGCATCGGTCCGGAGCGCGGCGTCGATGAGGTCCCGGATGGAGTCGGTGAGCGGCTCGTACCTGCGGCGTAGCAGGGCGACCTCCTCGCTGGTCATCTCCTCGAACTCCCACATGACGCAGACTCTAGGGGCCGACCAGCGCGAGGGTCCCCAGGTCCCGGATCGCCGCACAGCAGCGCGCAGTCATCACCGCGAACATCCGGTCGCCGCGCTCGGTGCGGGCGCCGTACGCCTGGCCGAACACGCAGACCAGCGGGCCCTGCAACAGGGCGAAGCGGTAGTCGTCCCAGCAGTTCTCGAGGGAGTACGACGTCACGCCGTACCCCAGCAACGCCTGGTGGTAGGCGCCCACCAGCGCCTCCTCGGCGGCCTGGCGCGGCTCCGGGTCGAGGCTGGTGGCGATGACGTACGCGAGATCGCGGGCCGGAAGGGCGAGGCTCAGGGTCTGCCAGTCGACGGCGACCACGCCCGGTCCCCCGTCGGGCGGGAACAGCAGGTTGTCCAGGCGGTAGTCGCCGTGCACCAGCCCGAAGCGCTCGGTCCGGGCCAGGGCCCACCGCTCGATGACGGGCACGATCGAGCGCACCGTGGCGGCGTCCTCGGCGCTGAGCAGGTCGCTGAGGTTCGCGAGGAACAGCTCGACGGCGGGCCCGAAGAGCTCGGCCATCAGGGCGGCGTCCTCAGGTCCGTTGAGGGCCAGACCCTCGATGTCGAGGAGGGCCGGGTCGCACCAGCGCGGCCCGTGGAGGCCGGCCAGGTTGACCACGGCATCGGTGGCCTGCTCGACGGTGCAGCCGCCGATCTGGTCGCCCTGCTCGGCCGGCGCGAGGTCCTCGAGGAGGAGCACGAAGTCACCGCCCTCGGCGGCCATCGCGGCGTGATGGGTGCGCGGGACCCGGACCGCCACGGTGCCGGCGATCTCGTCGTAGAACCGCACCTCCGTGCGGTAGGGGTTGGCGAGCATGGCCCGCGCGGCGGGATCGATCGCCGGCAGCTTCGCGAGGACGGTGCGCGGCAACGAAGGGTCACCGGTGAGTGTCAATCGGTAACAGGTGCCGATCTGACCGGTCCCGACCGGCGCCGCCGTCACCGCGTCCACGCGAGCGCCGAGCGCCGCACTGAGCCACGGCGCCGTCAGGTCCGCGACGTCGGCGACGAGGGGGACGGTCCCGCTCATCGGAGCGCTCGCGCCGCGGCGGCGGACCAGCCGGGGTTGACGGGAAGGTCGTCGAGCGCGGCAGCGTCCCGGACGGCACTCCAGGCCGACAGGACCGGGGACAGCTCCGCGGGTGTCGCGCCGTGGAGCACGACGGAGTCGGCGCCGGCGTCCAGCTGGTCCTGGATGCGCCGGGCGCACTGGGCGGCGCATCCAGTCGCCGCTGCCTCGAGCCAGGCCGCTGGCAGCACCTCGTCCCGGAGCCGGCTGAGCTCCTCGACGGTGCCGACGGCGTCGAACGCGCCGGCGTACCCCTGCACCAGGGGATGGTCCCGGAACGCCTGGAGGTCCGCGAGCGACCAGCCGTTGGCCCGGACCAGCACTTCGCCGTAGCCCTGCAGGTAGGTGGCCAGTCGCCCGACCAGCTTGCGCAGCCGGACCTCCTCGGGGATGGACTCCTCGACGGTCGCGAGCACCGACCAGATCCGGACGGCGGCCGGATCGCGTCCGGCCTCCTCCGCCGCCGTACGGACGAGGGCGACGGCACGGGCGAGGGTCTCGTCGGTGAAGAAGGTGTGCAGCACGACGCCATCGGCGACCTGCCCGGCGAGCCGCAACGAGTTGTCCCCGATCGCCATCATCAGGACCGGGATGTCCTCGTCGAAGGACGAGTCCTGTGAGAGGTACGGGTAGTCACCTGCAGGACCTGAGTGCCCGAAGCCCTCACCGTGCCACAGGCGGCGGTAGATCGAGATCGCGTCGGCCATCTGGGCGCCAGTGACGCGGGGCAGGCCCATCACGTCGAAGAGCAGGTCGAAGCCGCGGCCCAGACCGAACGCGTAGCGGCCGCCGCTGAGCCGGTGCACCGAGGTGGCC
This sequence comes from Nocardioides sp. Root682, assembly GCF_001427795.1. Lineage (GTDB taxonomy): Bacteria > Actinomycetota > Actinomycetes > Propionibacteriales > Nocardioidaceae > Nocardioides. The sequence goes on from NZ_LMHJ01000001.1 coordinate 1,228,664, forward strand.
ATCGTCGCGGTGACCAGCGGGTGCCGGGTGTTGTGGTTGGTCGCCGCGGTGGCGATGCCGATCTGCTCGGTCGCGGCAGCAACCGCACCGGCGAGCACCCCGGCGTCCTTGACGTTGAACCGCTCGGACAGGAACACCGACCCGATGCCGAGCCCTTCGGCACGTCGTACTTCGTCGAGCAGTTCACGAGGGGACTCGGCATGGCCGGCCAGTCCGTAGCAGGCGATCTCGGGCATCATCCGGGCAGTTTGACAACTGACTGGACACTTGTCCAGCGCTCCGACCACAATGAACAGTTTCCTTACGGACTTCCGAGTAACCACCACCCGGGACCAGACTCGACCCGTGCCCAAGCGAACTGCCACCGCGTCCTCGTACTCCATCACCATGCGTCTGCACACCACGGTCGACCACGGCGTGGTCGGCGGGGTGGCCACCGCGATCGCCGAGGCGGGTGGAGTCGTCACCGCGATCGACGTCGCCGAGTCGAGCAACCAGCGCCTCACCGTCGACGTCACCTGCTCGGCAGCCGACGCCGAGCACGCCGGTGAGCTCACCGAGGCGGTCAAGGGGGTCCCGGGCGTCGAGGTGCACAAGGTCTCCGACCGGACCTTCCTGATCCACCTCGGCGGCAAGATCGAGGTCGGCTCGAAGGTCCCGCTGAAGACCCGCGACGACCTCTCGCTCGCCTACACCCCCGGCGTGGGCCGGGTCTGCATGGCGATCGCCGAGAACCCCGCGGACCTTCGCCGCCTCACCATCAAGGGCAACACCGTCGCCGTCGTGACCGACGGCAGCGCCGTGCTCGGCCTGGGCAACATCGGCCCCGGCGCCGCACTCCCCGTGATGGAGGGCAAGGCCGCCCTCTTCAAGCGGTTCGGCGGCATCGACGCATGGCCGATATGCCTGGACACCCAGGACACCGACGAGATCGTGCGTGCGGTCGAGCTGATCGCACCCGGCTTCGGGGGCATCAACCTCGAGGACATCGCCGCACCGCGGTGCTTCGAGATCGAGGCCCGCCTCCGCGAGCGCCTCGACATCCCGGTCTTCCACGACGACCAGCACGGTACGGCGATCGTCGTGGTCGCCGCCCTGACCAACGCCCTGCGCGTGGTGCGCAAGGAGATCGGCGTCGCGCGCATCGTGGTCTCCGGCGCCGGAGCTGCCGGTACGGCGATCGTGAAGCTGCTGATCGCTGCCGGCGTGAAGGACGTCGTGGTCGTGGACCGCGCCGGTGCCCTGGTGACCGGCGACGAGGGGCTGTCCCCGGCCCACGTCGAGCTGGCGGGCCTGACCAACCGCGACAGCCGCCGCGGCGGCCTGCAGGACGTGCTCGTGGGCGCCGACGTCTTCATCGGCGTGAGCGCCCCCGGCGTGCTCCAGGCCGAGTGGATCCAGACGATGGCGACCGACCCCGTGGTCTTCGCCCTCGCCAACCCGGACCCGGAGGTCGACCCCGCCCTGGCGGCGAAGTACGCCGCCGTGGTGGCCTCGGGACGCTCCGACTTCCCGAACCAGATCAACAACGTGCTCGCCTTCCCCGGCGTGTTCCGGGGCCTGCTGGACGCCCGCGCCACCGAGGTCACCACCGAGATGATGCTGCGTGCCGCGGACGCGATCGCGCACGTCGTCCATGACGACGAGCTCAACGCGAGCTTCATCATGCCGTCGGTGTTCCACCCCGAGGTGCACACCGCGGTGGCCTCGGCCATCGCCCACAAGCCGGCGTGACCCTCACCTGATCAGCGGGTGCTGACGACCTGGTGACCCGAGCCGTGGCTCGGCGACGACGGGTCGTCGTCCTCGAGCGAGGCCGCGGTCGACACGACGAGACCGCCGAGCAGGAAGCCGATCACGCCGGCCGCGAGGGTGTTGACGTTCATCAGTGGTGCTCCGATCCGGAGTGGTGCTCGTGCTGTTCGTGGCCCGCGTGGTCGTCGGCGTGGTCGTGGTGGACGTGGTGCAGGGCGTGGCCCTTGCCGCGGTCGATGAGGTGGCGGTTGACCGGGAAGGCGGCCACGAACGCCGCAGACAGGGCAAGGATCATGGCGAGCCAGAAGACCGGGTCGACCAGGCCGGAGTCCATGGCCCCGGGGATCACGGCCATCACCGCGTTGTCGACGACCTCCATCACGATGATCGAGACCGTGTCAGCCGCGAGCACCAGTCGGAGCGCCTGGCCGAGCCGCATGCCGGCACCCACCAGCGGCAGGGACGACAGCAGGTAGCCGAAGACGAAGGCCAGGCCGACGGCAAGCACGATGGTCTGTCCGGTCGAGAGTCCGATGGCGGTCCCGATCATCAGGCCGGCGATCTCGCCGATGGCGCAACCGGTGAGGCAGTGCAGCGTTGCGCTCGCGGCCAGGGCGTTGCGGGGATTCATGGGTGTTCCTCTCCGTGTGGTTACGGGGACAACTATACCCCATGGGGGTATATTCCGGCCGGTGGAGATTCACACCGCCGAGGGCACCGATATCCTCGGAACGCTGCCTCCGTAGCTCAACTGGATAGAGCAGGGAGCTTCTACCTCTCAGGTTGCGGGTTCGACTCCTGCCGGGGGCACCAGCGCAGAGTTGGGTGGGTGAGAGTGACCCCTGGGTCACTCTCACCCACCCAACTCGCCTCAACGGCGAGCCTCCCCCACCGGGCCCGCCCGTCGTCGTACAAAAGAGCAACAGCCCCGCGGGAGTATGAGCTCCGCGGGGCTGAATGCTTTTCGGGTGTGACCGTCAGGCGGCGGCCTTCGGGTCCGGGCCGTACTCGTTGGCGCCGCTGTTGCCGGCGGTGAAGGCGAAGAACAGCCACACGAAGATGCCGACGCACGGGATCAGGAGGAGCAGGGCGAACCATCCGCTCCGGCCGGTGTCGTGGATGCGGCGGACCAGGACCGCGATGCTCGGAACCAGCGTGCCCAGGGCGTACAGCGCGCCGAGCAGGCCGGTGCTGAAGCCGGCGCCGTCGGGCGCCAATCCGACGACGTTGTCGACGATCGCGAGCACGATCGAGATTCCGAAGCTGACCAGGGTGAACCACCCGAACTCGGCACGGCGGGCGCGACCGCTGAAGACGGCGTACTTCTTGAGAGCTTCGATGTAGTAGTTCATGTTGCGCATCCTCCACCCAGAGCGACCCTGCTGGCCGCCGACCCACCGAACCCTCCCCCCGTTCGCGGCCGATGAACCACCGGGGCCTATTCGGCAGCGACGTACGCGTCGATCTCGCCGAGCAGGCGGGCCTTGACATCGGCGGGCGCGAAGGAAGCACCCACGGCGGCGCGGGACAGGTCGGCCAGATCCGCGGCGTCGAGGCCGAGCAGGTCAGCGGCGATCTCGTACTCCCGGTTGAGGGTGGTGCCGAACATCGGCGGGTCGTCGGAGTTGATCGTCACCAGGACGCCCGCCTCGACGAAGATCGGCAGCGGGTGATCGGCGAGCGTGGCCACGGCCCGGGTCGCGATGTTGGACGACGGGCAGACCTCGAGCGGGATCTGGTGCTCGGCGAGGTGGGCCAGCAGTGCGGGATCGGCGGCGGCCGACGTGCCGTGGCCGATCCGCTCGGCACCCAGGTCACGGATCGACGTCCAGATCGTCTCGGGTCCGGTCGTCTCGCCTGCGTGGGGGATCGAGTGGAGGCCAGCGGCACGGGCTGCAGCGAAGTGCGGGATGAACTGCTCGCGAGCGACCCCGATCTCCGGGCCGCCGAGCCCGAAGCCGATCAGGCCGTCGGGCCGATGGTCAAGAGCGAAGCGGAGTGTCGCATCGGCCGCCGGCAGGCCGGACTCCCCCGGGATGTCGTAGATCCACCGAAGCACCAGACCGAAGTCGCGCTCGGCGGCAACCCCGGCGTCCTCGATCGCCTCGGTGTAGGCCTCGATGGGCATGCCCAGACCGGGAGTGTCCGGCAGGACCGAGGTGTACGGCGTGCAGGTGAGCTCGGCGTACCGGACCGACTGACCCTCCGCGAGCTCGCGCCCGATCTCGTAGGTGAGGTAGCGGACGTCCTCGGGTGTCTTCACCAGGTCGACCACCGCCAGGTACACCTGGATGAAGTGGGCGAAGTCGCGGAACGCGAAGAACTCCCTCAGCAGCACCGGGTCCGACGGCACCGTGCCCGGGTGGCGCTCGGCCAGCTCAGAGACGATCCGCTCCGATGCCGACCCGACGTGGTGGACATGGAGCTCTGCCTTGGGCAGGCCGGCGATGAATCCCGGAAGGGGGCTGGGCGGCACGCGCTCAGTCCACCGCTGCGATCAGGTTGTCCGCAAGGTCCTGGACGCTGCGTCCGTCGTCGAACACCTCGCCGTCGAGGATGATCGTCGGCGTGCCCTGCACGTTGGCCTTGTGCGCTTCGTCCGTCGCCTTGGTGACCCAGTCCTCGTGCGACAGGTTGTCGACACCGTCGCGTACGTCGGACTCGCTCGCTCCGGCCTCGACGGCGAGGGCGATGATGTCGTCGTTCGGCGCCTCGGCGTCGGCGTTGGCCTCCGAGGGCTGGTTCTCGAAGAGCAGGTCGTGGAACTTCTTGGCCACGTCGGGCCCCGACTTCTCCAGCACCAGGGCGAACGCGTTCGCGGCCCGGATCGAGTAGGTCCGGCCTTCGGCGCCGAGCAGGTTGAACGGGCGGTACTCGACGAGGACCTTGCCATCGGCGGCGAGGTCGGCCAGGTCGCCGCGCGTCTCCGCCTCGAGCGCTCCGCAGTAGGGGCAGAGGAAGTCCTCGTAGATGATCACCGAGTGCGGCGCGTTCTTGTCGCCGATGGTGACGCCGTAGTCGCTCGAACCTGCGGCAACTGCCTTGACGTCCTTCTTGTTCAGCAGGCTGATCCCGATGGCGCCGCCGACGATCAGCACCATCACCGCGACCACCCCGACGATCGTCAGGAGCCGGCGGCGGTTCTCGCGCTTCGCCTGGGCGGCACGCAGCTCGGCTGCCTTCTGGGCTCGGGCATTCGCCTTCGAGTTGGCGGACATCAATTCTCAGCTCCTTCAGTGACGTCGGCATCCGGGGCCGAGCGCCTTTCGAACAGTACGGAATCGAGCGCGAGCCGGGTTCGTCGTACCGACGCGATGAGGAGGGACGCGGCCAGCAGGGCACTGTCGCGGGCGATCTCCCACGGATAGTCGGAGGCCGCGCCCACCTTCGAACCCCCGCCACCGAAGCAGCCGCAGTCGATCTCGATCCCCCGGGCCCACACCGATGCAATGCCGATGATGAAGCCGACGAACAGCAGGGCCGACATCACCGCGGCTCCGCGGGTCAGCACCCCCAGCACCAGGGCCACGCCGATCACCAGCTCCACCGCCGGCAGCGCGAGGCCCACGACCTCGGCGACCGAGGACGGCAGCAACTGGTAGGCACGAACTGCCGCGATGCTGGCGTCCGGCTCGGTGATCTTCAGGCCACCCGCGACGATCCAGACGCCGCCGGTCACCAGTCGGGCGAGCAGACCCACCCAGGCCAGCGTCATGGGCACGGTCCGGTTCACGGCCCCGAGGTTAGTGGCACCCGCTGAGCGAGACCTGAGAACGGCGTAGGGTGCACCCTCGTGAACGAACGACTGGTCTGGATCGACTGTGAGATGACGGGGCTCGACCTCGTCAACGACGCGATGATCGAGATCGCAGCCCTGGTGACCGACTTCGACCTCAACGTGCTCGGCGAGGGCGTGGACGTCATCATCAAGCCGCCCGCCGAGGCGCTGGAGCAGATGATCGAGTTCGTGCGCAACATGCACGAGACGTCGGGCCTGCTCAACGAGCTCGAGAACGGCGTGACGCTGCGCGAGGCGGAGGAGCAGGTGATGTCCTACCTGCGCGAGCACTGCACGCCCGACAGTCGACCGGCTCTCGCCGGCAACTCCGTCGCGACCGACCGCGGCTTCGTGGTCCGCGACATGTCCGAGCTCGACGCGTTCCTGCACTACCGGATCGTCGATGTCTCCTCGATCAAGGAGCTGTCGAAGCGCTGGTTCCCCAAGGCCTACTTCAACGCGCCGACCAAGCGCGGCAACCACCGGGCGCTCGCCGACATCCAGGAGAGCATCGAGGAGCTCCGGTACTACCGCGACACGGTCTTCGTGCCGCGACCCGGCCCCGACGCGGCTGCCGCCAAGGAAGCCGCGGCGCGGTACGCCGGCTCATTGACCGGCCTCGGAACGTCCGAGAAGGGCACCAATTCCTAGTTCCGGAGGGGATGCGTCTAAACTCGTCCCCGCCTGACCGACCACCTGGTCGATCAGCATGGTGGGTATAGCTCAGCTGGTAGAGCGCCGCCTTGTGGTGGCGGATGTCGCGGGTTCAAGTCCCGTTACTCACCCCAGACAGTTCAGCCGGACTCCTCGGAGTCCGGCTGGCTGGTTTTTTACCCGTGCTCAGAAGCTGCCACTGCCGCTGGCACCGCCACCCAAGTGGTTGTCCAGGTCGCCACCGCCGCGGAGGAACGCGTCGCCCTGGTCGATCTCGCGCTGGCTGGTACCAAACTTCTTGTTGCTGCGCCGCGGGCGCAGCACCTCGAGCGCGAGAACGCCGACCGCGAGGACAGCGAACACGATGAGGGTGATCGTGAACCAGTTCATGGGTGCTCCTGAGTCCGAGTGGATCGTCAGCGTAGCCCGTCACCTGCCACTGCTCCTTTGGTTTCTCTGACTACAGTCAGAGGATGCCACTGCCCGAGACCCTGCGCCGCTTCAACCGCACCTGGACCCAGCGCGTCGGCGTGCTCGACGAGTCGTTCCTCGGCACCGGACGCCCGCTCGCGGTGTCGCGTCTGCTGTTCGAGATCGGCTCGACCGACGGCGTCGGGGTGCGCGACCTGCGCGAACGACTGGGACTCGACTCCGGCCACGTGTCGCGCATGCTGCGGCGACTCGAGGGCGAGGGCCTCGTCGAGACGGTCGCCGATCCGGACGACGGCCGGCGCCGCGTCGTACGACTGACGGCCTCCGGCCGCACGGCGTACGACGACCTGGACCGCCGTTCCGACGACCTGGCCTCGCGACTGGTGGCTCCCCTGACACCGAGGCAGCAGGATCGGCTCGCCGACGCACTGGCCACCGCCGACCTCCTCGTGCGCGCGGCGACCGTGGAGCTGCGCGAGGTGGAGTCGAACGACCCGCGCGCCGTCGAGGCAACCTCCCGCTACGTCGCCGAGCTCGACAGCCGCTTCCCGAAGGGCTTCGACCCCGGTCCTCTGCCACCCGAGCCGGAGGCGACCTGGATCGCGGCCATCTCCGACGGCGAACCCGTGGCCTACGGCGGCATCCGACCCGTGCCTGCCGTCGGTGACGGCACCGCGGAGATCAAGCGGATGTGGGTGCACGGCGACTGGCGTGGTGCCGGCCTGGGCTCCCGGATGCTGCGCCACCTCGAGGCACTGGCCGCCGAACAGGGCTTCGACACCGTGGTGCTCGACACCAACGGCAGCCTGGTCGAGGCGATCGCGATGTACGACCGCGCCGGTTACCGCCGGGTGGAGCGGTACAACGACAACCCCTACGCCGAGGCCTTCTTCGCGAAGGAGCTCAGCTGACGCCGTCGATCGTCTCGATGTCCTTCTTGAACCGCCGGTGGATCCGCAGGTTCTCGTTGCCGATCTGGTGGCGGTGCCAGACGTTGCCCGTCCAGGGCCCCAGGCGGAAGTTGCGGGGCAGCTCGGCCACCAGTTCCTTGGCGTTGGTCGTGGTCATCGCACCGGAGTGGAAGACGAGGATCCGACGATCGGTCGCGATGATCGTGCGGTACTTGTTCATGATGAGGAACGGAATCCAGCCGACCAGGATCCAGTACTGACTGGCAGTCTGGGCGAACAGCACCCCCTGGATCTGCTCACCGGGCTGGAGGTGGGGCTGCGCCTTCGAGGCGATCTTGTCGCGAATTGCCATGTCAGGACGTTACCTCTCGGCGCCGGCCTCAAACACGCTCGAGGCGCAGGTCCCGTCAGGCCCGACGCCGACCGGAGAACAGGGCTCGGAAGTGCTATGGCATTTCCGGTTTCTCCGTGCTTACAGTCGCAGGGTCGCCTCCCGAGGAGTTCGCCATGCCGATGGAACGCCGAAGCCTGCTCCGCTCCGCTGCCGCCGTCTCGATCGCAGGGCCGTTTGCCGGCCTGGTCGCCGGCCCGGCCGGGGCCGCCAAGCCGACGAAGCCGAAGTACCCCCTGCTGCCGGTGGCCGACCTGCGCGACACCGTCGTACGCCTCCACCTGCCACCGGGCTTCAGCTATCGGTCCTTCCACGACACGTCCACCCCGGTGGTCCTGAGCGACGACACCCTGCTCCCCGGCCGCCACGACGGCATGGGCGCCTTCCCGGGCACCGACGGACGGGTGACGCTGATCCGGAACCACGAGGTCAACGGCCCGATTCCCGCCTTCAGCTCTGCGGCGCCCGTGTACGACCCGATGACGGGTGGTGGCACCACCACCGTCGACGTGGACCACCAGGGCAATGTCGTCGCGTCCTTCGCCAGCCTGGCCGGCACGCAGATGAACTGCTCGGGCGGGATCATGCCGTGGGGCGCCTGGGTGACGTGCGAGGAGACGGTCAACGGACCGGACGTCGGCCCGGACTTCACCGGCGCCTCGAACATCGCGTTGACGAAGCCGCACGGCTACGTCTTCGAGGTGCCCGTGGACGGCACGGCCAGTGCGGAGCCGATCCGTTCCGCGGGCCGCTTCGCCCACGAGGCCGTGTCGTTCGACCCCGTCAACGGCCACCTCTACCTGACCGAGGACAACTTCGGGTTCCCCTCGGGGTTCTACCGGTACCTCCCGCCCCACCACCCCATGGAGGTCGGACACCTCGAGGACGGCGGGCGGCTGCAGATGCTCAAGGTCGTGGGTGTCGACAACGCACTCCTGGTCGAGGCGCAGAGCAAGAACGCACTGTTCCCCGTCGAGTGGGTCGACATCGACGACCCGGACCCGAGCTTCCCGTACACCCCGGGCGTCGTCGCGCCGACCTCGAACAACACGGCGATCAACCACATCGCGTCCCAGGGGATCGCCCTGGGAGCGGCACAATTCTCCCGCCTCGAGGGCCAGGTGTACGACGCCGGGAAGGTCTACTTCTGCTCGACGCAGGGCGGCGGGCAGATCGGGACGAACCCCGCCGTCGACGGGTACGGCACCGGGTTCGGACAGGTGTGGGCCCTCGACATCGCGGCCCAGGAGCTGCGGCTGGTCTACCAGTCGCCGGACCGCGTCACCCTGGACTTCCCGGACAACATCACCGTCTCCGCGCGCGGGACCCTCGTGGTCTGCGAGGACCACGACCAGGACAACTACATCCGGGGGCTCACGCCGCAGGGTCGCATCTCCGACATCGCGCTGAACCGCATGGTCGGGCGCACCGGCGACGAGTTCGCGGGAAGCACCTTCAGCCCGGACGGATCGACCCTGTTCGTCAACATCCAGGCCTCACGCGGACTGACCTTCGCCATCTGGGGCCCCTGGTCGAAGATCGGGGTCTGAGGACAGGTCCTCCTCAAGCAGGCTCCAGTCCGTGACGATCGGGGCCAGCTCGCCGTCGATCCAGGACTGCAGCTGGTCGCCGTGGTGCGCGCCGGGCAGGCCGGACGCACCGGTCGGCACCACCCAGCCGCCGGCTGACCGGTCCGCGAGGTCCCACACGTAGCGGGCGACCGCGCCGCGGGTCGCGGCGTCGCTGAGCGCCGGGTAGGACCCCATCGTGCGTACGGCGTCCTGGTCGCCTGCGACGGGGAGGAACGGGATGCCGGGGTCGAAGCCGTCGTCCGCGGCGAGGGCATGGATGGGCTGGGCGACGTGCGTCTCGCCCCAGGTTGCCGGAACGTCCAGTCCGTCGAGGTCACCCATCGCCCGTCGGGCGAGCGCCACGAGGTCGATGCCGAACGGCGGCCGGCCCGCGAGCGCCTCCAGCGCAAGGGTCGGCAGGGCGAGGCCGAGTCGGGCGACCAGGCCGAGGGCCGGCGCGAGAAGGGGGCCGTGGTCGTGCCCGGGCCCCGGGTCGGCGATGGAAGCGAACACGGGCTCGACCGCAAGCCGTCGTACGACGGCCGAACGCCAGGCTGCGTAGCGGGCGGCCGACGCGGAGTCGGCCGCCATCACGCCGTCGAAGTCGTCGAAGGCGCCCGGCACGAGCCTCGTCAGGATCGCGGCAGAAGGCAGCAACGCATCGTTGTGGATGGCCGCGAAGTCGGCTGTGGTGAGACCTCCGCGGCCGGCGAGGAGGTCCTTGATCCGCTCCGCGCGGAACGGTGGCGCGAAGGAAGACCCGACCAGGTCGCTCTCCGGGCCACGACGTTCGTTGGCCGTCACGATCGCCCCGTCGGGCGCGGCATCCACCCGGTTCGGGTCGTCCAGCCATCCGGTCCAGCGACCGTCGCCGTCACGCAGCGGGACTCGTCCCGCGAGCCGGTAGCGGACCGCTCCGGATCGATCCGCGATCACGAGGTTGTTGACCGGCTCCACCCAGAGGTCGAACGCACGGTCGACGTCCGCCACCGAGCGCGCGCGCAGCAGCGGCAGGAGCGCGTCGAAGCCGAGGCTGCCGAGGACTCTCGACGTCGTGCGGAGGGCAAGACCGGGCGAGAGTCCCGCCAGGTCGTCCGGCAGGACCTGGTCGGGGTCGACCTCGACCAGGTCCTGGTAGTCGGCCGAGGCATTGGTGATCGCCCAGGCGACCTCGCCGGCATGGGCGAAGTGCTGGACGCCGGGGACGCCGACGAACGTGAAGCCGACGACGTCGAACGAGTCGTCCGGATCCGCGCAGGCCAGTCGGACCTGCTGGTAGACGCCGGGCTGTTCCAGGTTGCGGTGCGGATCGCCACCGATCAGCGGGAAGCCGGAGGCGGTCCGCGCTCCGCCGACCACCCACGCGTTGCTGCCCGAGGAGTGCGGGCCCTCGTGCGAGAGCAGTCGGGCGTCCTCGCCGAGCACCTCCTCCGCCAGGCGGTCCCACAACCGGGCGCCGACATTGCCGAACAGCACGTGCTGCGCGAGGAACGTCGCCAGGGGCATCCACGGCTCCCACTCCTGCGGCCGGTGACCGAGGTGGGCGAGCTCGGGGACGTCGTCCGGCGCGATGCAGGCAAGGCCGGCATTCACGCCGTCGACGTACGACGTCAGGAAGGCCCTGGTCTCGTCCGTGCAGGCCGCGAACGCCCGCTGCGCGGTGTCGACGATCCGCGTCCGCTCGGCGTGGTCGTCCCAGGCCTCGGCGAGCTCGCCGCCCACGACACCGGACGTCCCTCCCGCCGCGCGCAACCGCAGCCACTCGACCTGCCAGGTCCGGTCCCGTGCGGTGACCTCGCCCTGCGCGTGCGCGAGGTCGAGGACGGACGACGCCCGCAGGTGCGGGACGCCGTACGCATCACGGAAGAGCCGGGCCATCCCCGAAGGCTACGACCCGGCTCCCCTGGCCATCGTGCGATCAGTTGCCCGTCGGCAGACCGAAGCGGCCCTTCTGGAAGTCCTCGTAGGCGCTCAGCACTTCCTGCTTCGTGTTCATGACGAACGGCCCGGCCCAGGCGATCGGCTCGCGGAGCGGCTTGCCGCCGACGACGATGACGTCGAGCTTCGGCGACCTGCTCTCCTGCTTCTCGTCGGCCGTGATCGTGACGTAGTCACCCGCGCCGAGCACCGCGGACTGACCCATCCGGATCGGCCGGGCGTCGGTCGCGCCGACCGTGCCCGAGCCGTTGAGGACGTAGACCAGCGCGTTGTGCTCGACGTCCCAGGGCAGGTCGAGCCGGGCACCGGGCTCGATGGTGGCGTGCACCAGCGCCATCGGCGTGTACGTCGACCCGGGGCCGGCGTGGCCCCCGACCGAACCCGCGATCACCCGGACGAGCGCACCGGCGTCGTCCCCGGTGAGCAGGGCGACCTCGCCGGAGCGGATGTCCTGGTAGCGCGGCTCGGTCAGCTTGGACTCCCGCGGGAGGTTCACCCACAGCTGGACGCCGTGGAACAGGCCACCGGACTGCACCAGCCACTCGGGCGGCGTCTCGATGTGCAGGAGGCCGCTGCCTGCGGTCATCCACTGCGTGTCGCCGTTGGTGATCGTGCCGCCACCGCCGTGGCTGTCACGGTGGTCGAAGACGCCGTCGATGATGTAGGTGACGGTCTCGAAGCCGCGGTGCGGGTGCCAGGGCGTGCCCTTGGGCTCGCCGGGCGCGTACTCCACCTCACCCATCTGGTCCATCATGATGAACGGGTCGAGGCGCTGCATGTCGATGCCCGCGAAGGCACGGCGCACCGGGAAACCCTCCCCCTCGTAGCCCTGCGGAGCGGTGGTGACCTCCCACACCGGTCGCGGCTGGTCGCCGAGGCCGGGCGCCTTGAGGCGCGGCAGGACAGTCAGGTCGTCGACGGTGATTGCGGGCATCGGGCCCACCTCCAGTGGTTTGGTGGTTGGTAGTTGCCATGTCAACCAGTGCCTTCGTCAGTGTATTCCCTCTAGGGTCGGCCCATGTCCCGCTACGACGTCGTGGTCGTCGGCGCAGGTCACAACGGCCTGACTGCTGCCGCCTATCTCGCACGCGCCGGTCTCTCTGTCCTGGTCCTCGAACGACTCGACCGCGTCGGCGGTGCCGCGATCTCCGCGCAGGCGTTCCCGGGCCACCCCACGCGACTGTCCCGGTACTCCTACCTCGTCTCCCTGCTGCCGGCGGAGATCGCGACCGACCTGGGCCTCGACCTGCGCCTCGTGAGCCGCCAGACGGCGTCGTACTCCCCCATCGAGCGAGGTGGCCGCGCCACCGGGCTCCTCGTCGAACGCATCGAGGGCACAGCGACGCGGGACTCGTTCCGGGCGCTCACGGGCAGTGATGACGAGTACGACGCCTGGCGGGCCTTCTACGAGGGCGTGGCGGTGGTCGCGGGGGCCGTGGCCCCCACCCTGACGCAACCGCTGGTCACCGACGCGGAGCTCCGCTCGATCGTCGACGCAGGGATCTGGCGCGACCTCGTCGAGGAGCCGATCGGGCGGGCCATCGAGCGCCGGTTCCACGACGACCTGGTGCGTGGCGTGGTGGCCACGGACGCGCTGATCGGGACGTTCGCGTCCGTGCACGACCCGAGCCTCGTGCAGAACCGCTGCTTCCTCTACCACCTGATCGGCAACGGGACCGGCGAGTGGCGGGTCCCCGTCGGCGGGATGGGCGCGGTCACCGATGCCCTTGCCCGCGCAGCGGTCGCGGCTGGAGCCACGATCGTGACCGGCGCCGAGGTTCGCGCCATCAGGCCGGGCGAGGTGCGCTGGTACGACGGCGCGGCCGAGCACGTCGTCGAAGCCAGCCACGTGCTCGCGAACGTCGCCCCGTGGGTGCTCGGCCACCTGCTCGGCGAGAAGCCGGACCCCGCGACCAAGCCCGAGGGAGCACAGCTCAAGATCAACCTCCTGCTCTCGCGGTTGCCGCGACTGCGGTCCGGCCTGGACCCGCGGGTCGCGTTCTCCGGGACCCTGCACCTGGCCGAGGGCTACGGCCAGCTCGAGGCCGCCTGGTCGGCGGCAGCCAACGGGTCCCTGCCCGACCCGTTGCCCGGCGAGGTCTACTGCCACTCGCTGACCGACCCGTCGATCCTCGGCGACGTCCCCGCCGGCACCCACACGCTGACCTACTTCGGCCTGCACATGCCGGCCGGACTCTTCGATGCCGACCCGGACACTGCCCGGGACGAGGCCGTGCGCCGGGCGCTCGCGTCGCTGGACGCCGTGCTCGAGGAGCCGATCGAGTCCGTCGTGCTCCGCACGCCCGACGGCCAGCCGTGCATCGAGGCGAAAATCCCGCAGGACATCGAGGCCGACCTCGCCATGCCGGGCGGCCACATCTTCCACGGCGACCTCGAGTGGCCGTGGGCACCGCACCGGGCCCGCCTCGAGACGCCCGGTGAGCGCTGGGGCGTCCAGACGTCGTACGACGGCGTCCTGCTGTGCGGCTCGGGCGCTCGTCGTGGCGGCGCGGTCAGCGGCCTCGGCGGCCACAATGCCGCCCAGGCGGTGCTGGAGTCCCTCGGCTGACACCGGCCCGATTTCACCCCGCCGCTCAATCGCTGGTAGCGTTTCGCCCTGCTTCACCAGATGCACCTCTAGCTCAATTGGCAGAGCAGCTGACTCTTAATCAGCGGGTTCCCGGTTCGAGTCCGGGGAGGTGTACCAACCACGAAGGCCCGGTCATCTGACCGGGCCTTCGTGCGTTCTGCGCTTCCCTCTGTGCCTCCCTCTGCGACGCCCTGCATCGCCGGGCGCATGGCCGGGCCACGACCGGGTACGTCGAGCCCATGACGACGCGAACCACGACAGCAGAAGTCAAGATCTCCGCCTCGCCGACCCGGGTCTGGACGGCGCTGACGGAGCCCGACGAGATCAAGGCCTACTTCTTCGGTGCCGACGTCGACACGACGTGGGAGCCGGGGACGCCCATCGCCTGGCGGGGCGAGTACGAGGGCCAGACGTACGAGGACAAGGGCGAGGTGCTCGAGGTGGAGCCCGACAAACGGCTCGTGGTCACCCACTTCAGCCCGCTCACCGGCAAACCGGACCTGCCCGAGAACTACCACCGGGTCCGGTGGGACCTGCACGCCGAGGGTGATCGCACCGAGGTGACCGTCGAGCAGAGCCTGACCGAGGGCGAGACCCCTGACGCCGCCCAGGAGAACTGGACCAACGTGCTGCGTCAGCTCAAGGAGCACGTCGAGCGCGGCTGAGCAGTCCCCCGCCCCACAGCGCCCAGAGCACCAGGACCGGCTGGAAGAACAGCCGGACCAGCCGCTTCTGGTCGGTGTCGAGCCCGAAGGCGTCGTTGCCCTCGACGTACTGCGCGATGTTGCCGGGGAAGATCGCCACGAAGAAGGCCGCCAGCAGCCCGCCGATCAGGCGCCGCCGCTTCGGCAGGGCGACGAAGGCAGCGCCGAGGCTGACCTCGACGACTCCCGACGCCAGCACCACGAGGTCCTTGTCGACCGGGAACCAGTCCGGCACCTGTGCGCGGAACTCCTGGCGGGCGACGGTCAGGTGCGTCGCACCTGCCGCCGCCATCGTCGTACCGAGAAGGATCCGGGCGGCTGTCTGCGCGAGGCTCACACCCGGCACGCTACCCCGACGGCGCAGTCAGCTCGGCGGGTAGACGCTGAAGCTCTGATTGCGGTTGATCACGCCGCGCGGCAACGGCCCGATGCCGAGCGCCCCGAGTGCGAGGTTCGCGATCACGCCGTTGAAGATCGGCTGCGCTCCTGTGTAGGCCCGCCGGGCAGCACCGGGATTGGTCCACGACGGGTTCATCGCATAAAGGTCTCCGCCGGCCTGGACTCCGTTGCCCCAGACCAGGACCGGGACCTGGTAGCGCAGCAGCGACGCCTCGGTCCCCGTGGAGCCGCCGGAGCCGGAGGTCACGACCACGAGGGTGCGGTTGGCGATCGCCGGGGTGGCCTTGATGGTCGCGATGATCGCGCCGACGTAGGAGTCGACGGACCGGACGGCCCGCTTGTAGGTGTCGCTGGAGAAGCCGTACTTCGCGCCGACACGGGTGAGGTTGGCCAGCTGCACGTAGGAGAACGCCGCCGGGCGGGTGGTCAGCTCGGCGCGGAACTGCCTCACCACGGTGGCGTCGCTCGTCGCAGTGCGCACCGTGGTGGTGATCTTGTCGGGCCCGTCGTTGCGCCCGTAGTTGTCGCCGCCGCCGTTGGCCGCGCTCCACGCGCGGTCGAGTGCCGTCGCAGCGGGGTCGGAGGAGTACAGCGAGGTCCGCAGGCCGCGGTTGTGGACCATGTCGAAGACACTGGAGACGTACTGGCCCGCGGCGGCGTGGAGCGTCGTACCCGGGTCCGTGGCCGTGCTGATCCCGTGCCCGCCCCAGGGGACGTGGACCGGCCGTGCCGTCAGCACGGTGAACGCGTTCGGCAGCGGCGTCACGCGCTCGTAGGCGGTCCGCGCGTTGAGGGTGCTGGCTCCCTTGGCCCGGATGCTGCGCAGGTACGGCACCAGCGCGGCACTGGAATCGGCCGAGAGCAGGCGTGAGCGCAGGCCGTCGATCGAGATCACCACGACGTGGCGAATGCCCCGCGCCCGCAGCCACCGCGGCGGGATGTCGACGTTCGCGATGATGACGGGGTGATCGGTGGTCGCCTTGACCAGCGTGTCCCGGAGCGCCTGGTAGCCCCAGAACGTCACGTCGGGCGTCCCGGTGACCCAGTCGATCTGGGAGTACGGCGGCGGGGTGCAGGTGGTGCCGGACATGTAGCCGCCCGGCAGCGCCGACTCGAGGTCGGTGCCCTTCATGATCGGGCAGATGAACTCGTTGCGGTCATTCATGTCGCCGGTGAGGAAGACCGGGATCGTCGGGTTGGCAGCGCGCAGCTTGTTGACCAGCGCGATCTCGGTGCGCGTGGCGGCATTGCGGTAGGCCTGGGCGTCGCCGAAGGTGTCAGCCGGGTTGTGGACGTTGACGAACCACGCCCGCTCGCCGGTCGCGCGGTGCTGGAGCAGCACGTACGGCATCTGGATCGGCTTGCCGTAGAAGTACGGCACCGCGAAGGTGTGCTTCTCCACGGACACGAACGTGTCGTGGCGCCAGCCGATCGAGTTGTGGCCGGCCGAGTCCGCCATCGTGTTGAGGGGGTACGTGCGCCAGGTCGGCGAGGCGATCGACGCCCACAGGTCCTGCTGGGAGCCGTGCATCTCCTGGAATCCGACGACGTCGATGCCCTGGTTCGTGAGCACCTGGAGAGCGCGCTGGAGCCGGATGGGCGACTTGTCGTAGCCCTTGCGCGGGTTGGCGCCATCGGTGTGACCGGCGCCGAGGAGATTGAACGACGCGATCTGGAACCGTGCCGCCCCGGTGGCGTTGGGCGCCGCGCGGGCAACCTCTGGCGCGGCGACCACCTCGGCCCCCGGGTTCGACGGAGAGGGCTGCACGGCGGTGAGGGCCGCCGCTCCCAGAGCGGTGGTCACCGCCACCGCAGCGAGTCCGAGGGCGGCCCGGCGACGCAGTTCCATGACGCTTCCTTTTCTCCCCGCACCCGAGGACGATCAGTGGTGCGGGTGAGGATGACGTGATCTGTGTGACAGTTGATGCTACGTCAGACCTGCCGATGCGTCAGCCCCATCGACCGAGGGCGCCTTCCACCTGAGCGTTTCGAGCCCGCCCGCTGCCCACCCCGACTTGGGACGACCGGGGACGACTTGGGGCGACCTAGGACGAATGGTGGAACAGCAGCTCCTCAGCGAGTACGACGCCAGCGGTCTCGAGCTCGCGAGGGCTCATCACGAACGCGTCGGGCCCGGCGGCCAGCAGCAACATGCCGACGCGGCGGTCCAGGGGCGGCAGCAGCTCGAGATCGACGACGACCGACTCCTCGTCGTCCTGGATGAACGACACCTTCTCCGCGTAGAAGTCCGCAGCCCAGCGCGCGCTCTGCGGGAGGACCACCCGCACCGTGGTCGTCTCGCGCTGGGCGGCCAGGCGGTCGGCCAGGTCGGCGGGCGCCTCGAAGACCCGGTCCAGCACCTCGACCGAGCGGATGTTGGACAGCAGGAAGGTCCGCAGCAGCCCGTTCTCGTCGACCGGGCCCGCGTCGACCTCCCAGCCGCGCCGGGTCTGGAGGAGCCGGTACGGCTCGATCTCGCGTTCGGTGAGTCCGTGCTCCCACGCCCGCGAGTAGACGATCCGGACCGCCTTGCCGTCGCGCTGCGCGTTCTGGAGCTTCGGCAGCAGCCGGTTCCACGCGCGCACGTCCGGCACCCCGGCCACCTCGCCGAACATGGTCTCGGCCAGCGCGTCGATGGCGCCGCCGAGGTCCTCGTCGTCCGGCTCGATGTCGGCCAGCGCGAGCGCCGCGGCGTAGACGAGCCCGAGCTCGCCGGCATCGACGTACTCGACGCCGAGGTCGGTGGGCTGGTCGGAGAGGAAGCGGACGATCTCTGCTTCGTTCGGGTCGTCGGAGAGGCCGTCGGCGCCGAGGAACTCGACCACCTCGGGCCGCGCCAGGCCGAGCATGATCGTGGAGACATCGGCCGTGTAGAAGGCCAGGAGGTCCTCGCGCAGCTCGGCAGCGGTCACGTCGAACTCGGCCGCGAGCGCCGTGAGCGACATGCCGTCGGGTTCGCGTGCGAGCCGCTCGAACACCTGGGGCAGGCGGGCGATCCGGGCGACGTACTTCGGCGTGGCCGTCATCGTCCGACCTTCGCTGCCTCGGCGAGGCCGGCCAGGATGTCCGCCCGGATCTCCGGTGGTCCGAGCACCCGGACCCGTCGGCCCAGCTCGTTGAGTCGGGCGCGCAGGGCCGCACGGTGGGTCACCCGGAAGGTCAGGTTGACGCCGTCGGCGACCGTCTCGCTCGAGACGGGCTCTCCCAGCCAGCGGCGAACGTCCGGCTCGAAGTCGGGTGCGGTCTGGAGGACGACGTCGACCGGCGGGTCGATCTCCCAGGTCATGGGGTGCAGCCCGGAGTGGCGCACCGACGTCAACGCCTGCGCCGATCCCGGGACACCGGCCTCGACATCGACCATGCGCCCCACCACGAACGTCTTGACGACCGCGTCGGCGAGGTCGGCGTCCTCGACGCCCCGGCAGTACCAGACGCCGTTCTGGTTGCGCACCGATTCCGGGTGCACGACCCGGGCGGTCCCCTTGTAGCCGAAGCGCAGCAGGCAGTGCCCGCGCACCGCGTCGACGACGAGGCTGAGCGCCGCCGGCACCTCGCCCGACACGGCGGCCTGGGTGGTCTGCGGAGCAGTGATGTCGGAGGGGCGGGAGGAGCCGGGCAGGCCCAGGCGCGTCACCAGGTCGTCGCGGTTGGCCAGCAGCACCGCCCGTCGCAGGGCGGCCTGCTGCCGCGCCGACAGCCGGACCCGCAAGCGGTTGTCCACGGTGGTCATCTTGTAGACGGCGTTCTCGCCGGGAGGAGCGATGTTCTCGATCTGCCAGCCCTGCCGTTCGAGGTGGCCGAGCTCGCGCTTCAGCTGGTCCATCCGGTACTCGCCGTCGAAGCCCGCGATCTTCGCGAGCGTCTCACCGTCGACGCCGAGCTTGCTGTGGTGCTGCAGGGCTGATGCGATCCGCACCAGCCGCTCCATCGGCGCTCGCTGATCGCGCCCCGGTGTCCCCGATGTCCGGGCCTTCTCCGCCACGTCGTGCCTCCCCCGAGCCCCGAGGGCCCACGCGCTGACTACTCGAATGCGCCGTGCCGCCCGGCTCCCCCGGCAAAACGCGACGCGCCGTCGAGAGTATCGGCGGCCAGCGACCTGAGCCCGTGTTTCCACTCGACTGCGAGCGCGTCGTCGACACCCAGCCCCTCGGTCTCGTACGACGACAGGCGGTCCTCGCGCATGCAGGTCTGCGGGAACCCGGCGATCTGGGTGGCCAGGGCCAGCGCCTCGTCGAGCACCGCACCCGGCGCGGAGACCCGGTTGGCCAGGCCCATCCGCAGCGCCTCCTCGGCAGCGACCTCGCGGCCGGTGAGGATCAGGTCGAGGGCGTGGGAGTGCCCGATCAGCCGCGGCAACCGGAAGGTGCCGCCGTCGATCAGGGGTACGCCCCAGCGCCGGCAGAACACGCCGAAGACGCCCGCGGGATCCACGACGCGCAGGTCGCACCACAACGCCAGCTCGAGTCCGCCGGCCACGGCGTAGCCGTCGATGGCGGCGATCACCGGCTTCGAGAGCAGCATCCGGCTCGGCCCCATCCCGGCCGGGCCGGCATCGGGTCCGTCGCCCGGCGCACCGACCACGACGTCGCCGCGGCTGACCGCCTTGAGGTCCGCTCCCGCGCAGAAGACCCCGCCGGCGCCGTACAGGACAGCGACGGAGGCGGACTCGTCCGCGTCGAACTCCTCGAAGGCCTCGGTCAGCAGGCGGGCGTGCTCCGCGTCGACCGCGTTGCGCACCTCCGGCCGCGACAGGGTGACCAGGGTGACCGGACCGCGCTTCTCGACGACGACTGTCATGGCGGGAGCCTATGGTCTCGAGACGGTCGCAGAGCGACCTCCTCGACCAACGTCACTCAGAGAGCGAAATCGTCCCCACGAGGTCGGCGTCGACCTGCGCCGGCGTCCAGGGGAACCGCACCCACTTCTCCTGCGAGTAGAGCAGCGTCTGGTCGGCCGACCACGGTGACGCCGGGTCCTCGTCCTGGCTGTAGGTCAGGATCGTGCGGGCATCCACCGAACCGTCGGCCAGGTAGGCGACGGCCTGGATGTGCGAGGACCCGTAGCTGACCGGCTTGTAGCGGTCCGTGTTGGCGGCGGGGTTGCGCGACGCCACGGCGTTCGCGTTGCCCGCCAGGTCGCCGTTGCCGCCCCCGAGGGGGTATGCCGGCGCCCCACGGTCCCCTGCCACCTGGAGCGAGCCCCAGGTCGCGTCGAACGGGACGCCCTTGGCACGGACGGCATCGATCGCTGCCTGCATCGCCTTCACCACCGCGGCACCGGTCTTCAGGCCGCGCGGGGTGTTCAGCGGATCCTTCGCATCGAACGGAACCGACCACAGGTTGGTGCCCGTGGGGGCTCTTTCCACGAATGCTTCGAAGAGGTGCGTGCCGACCGAACCGATGTCGGAGCGGCCGTCCCACGCGTTCAGCACGGCGCACGCCTGCGTCTCCCCAGTCGCGGCGCAGACGTCGTCGAGCTTGCCGCCATCACGCATCACTTCGGCGGCACGCACCCTGTTCTCGTACTCGTGGCCCCGCAGGGTCTCTGGCGTCTCCTTGCCCACCGCCAGTCGGTCGATGACGTACTGCGACACCATCCGCGTCCGCATCGTCCGCTCGCACTTCTCGCACCCGATGATCGAGGCGTAGCCCTCGAGCCGCACCTTGTCGTTGGGCGTCCAGTACGAGTCGTTCGCGTTCATCACCCAGTCCCGTCGTACGACGGCCGGAAGCTTCGCAGGCCCCAGGATCCCCGGACGCTGGGCATCGGCGTCCGTGCCCCACTTGCACAGGCCGTCGGCGAGCAGTCCGTTGAGACCGGGCAGGCCCGCGACCGACTTGAGCAACAGGCCGACCGGCGTCAGGCAGGTCGTGGCCATCGCGTCGGTCACGTGCGGCACCACGCTGTGGTCGGCATACAGGACCTCTCCCCCGCGGTCGGCGGCCGTGGTGTTGACCCACGGGATGCCGCCACCGGCGTCCTGGCGGGCGAGCAGGTCGCGGCTGCTGGTGGCCTCGCCCATCGACAGGAACGAGTCGATGGTGCGCAGGTGCTCGGCGTTGGCGTCGCGGATGGCCCAGAAGCTGAGCGGCGACCAGCCCATGAACTGGGACGGGCTGTCGATGACGTAGCCCTGCGGCACCCGCCACAGGTCCTCGCGGACCGTGGTCACCGACCCGTTGGGCTGACGGACCTGGACGTCGACGTACCGGCGCTCGGCCTTCTTCAACAGGCCCTGGGCGCTGAGGTACAGCGGGCCGGGACCGACGGTGAAGAACTCGTAGGGCGTGAACCGGTAGGCCGTCGACACCGTGTGGCTCCAGGCGACGTCCTTGTTCCAGCCGATGTTGACCACCGGGGACCCGATCAGCGAGGCGCCCGCGACGTCGTACTGCCCCGGGATCGTCAGGTGCTGCTGGGTGAACTTGTAGCGCCCGACCCAGGGGAAGTGCGGGTTGCCGAGCAGCATGCCGCGCCCCGTGGAGCTCGCGTCGCCGCCGATCGCGGTGGCGTTGGAGCCGAAGTCGCTGTCCTGGCCGAGGGATTCGAGGAGCGCCTGCTTGTCGACCTTCGCGGCATAGGCAGCGACCTCCTCCTTGGTGGTCGGCAGGGGCAGCCCGATGCCCAGGTCCGGCAGGCCGGGGTCCTGCAGCGTGGGCGGGTCCGCCTCGACGATCTCCTTGAGGAACACCCCGGACGACGCGATCAGGTTCGCCATGTAGACGCCGTACCAGAGGTCGATCTCGGTGGCGTTCGGCTGGATCCAGGCGGCCCCCTTGCACGCGGGATCGGTGATCTCGTTGTCCCGCAGCCACCGGTTGATCCCCGCCGTGTAGCCCGTCACCATGGCCCGGGCCCGTGGGCTCGGACCTGCCGGCGAGGCCAGCAGGGTCTCGACGACCTTGCGGTTGTGCAGGTCCGTGACGAACGCGTCGACCTGAAGGTTGGAGGCGTCGAGCGAGACGCCGTCGAGGTACCGCGCGGTCCCGCCCAGGTACTTCGACCGCTGGCCACGGCCGGTCAGCACGGTGTCCGCCAGGTTGCAGATCGACGAGCGGGCCGTGGCATACCCGCTCCCGTACCCCAGCGACCCCCAGTCGCTCGCTGAGATGTGCGGGATCCCGTGCTCGGTGATCTTCACCGTCGCCGTGTACGACGGCGCGGCCACCGCGTCCGGCGCGTCCGGCGCGGCTCGACCGGCATCTGCCGTGCCCGCCGCGAGGGCAGGGACGACCAGGCAGACGGCAAGGACACTCAACAGCCGGGGGGAACGCACGTAGGTGTAACGGGTTCCAGCCGGAGTGAGTTACGTCACACGGTCTCGAGACGGTCGCAGAGCGACCTCCTCGACCAGCGGCTACAGGTAGAGGCCGGCGGCTTCGTCGCCGAGTCGCTCGGCAGCGACCGCGTGGACGTCGCGCTCACGCATCACGACGTACAGGTCACCGGAGACCTCGACCTCGGCCTTGTCCTCGGGGTCGTAGAGGACCTTGTCGCCGGACACGATGGTGCGGCAGTGCGGTCCGACGGCGACCACGCGCGACCAGGCCAGCCGGCGTGCACCCATCGCCGCGGTCGCCGGGATCACGATGCCGCCCGAGGACCGCCGTTCACCTGCCTCGGTGTCGGTCTCGCACAGGATGCGGTCGTGCAGCATCTTGATCGGCGTCTTGTCGGACACGAGGACAGCAGGTCTAGCGGGTGATCTTGCGCAGGACGACGAAGACGGCGATCACGCCGACCACGCCACCCACGGTCTTCAGGATGTTGTCGGTGCGCGGCTCGCCCGTCTCGGCGTCGACGAAGTACCCCTTCACCTGCGCGACCTCGCGACTGACGATCGTCTTCGGGTGCGAGCGGTGGAGGAGCTGGTCGATCGTGCCCGCGAGACGCTCGCGCGCCTCTTCGATCTCACGCTCGATGTCAGATGGCTGGTTGCTCACCCGGGCAGGCTATCAATCGAGATGGTCCGTGGGTCGAAGCCCCAAGGGAGTTCCAACCGGTGGGCACGCATCAGGGCGTCGTCGGTCAGGACGTCGTACGTCTTGCCGTCCGTGACGACCTTGCCCCCGCTGAGCACGACGGCCCGCGGACACAGCTCGAGCGCATAGGGCAGGTCGTGGGTGACCATCAGCAGCGTCACGTCCAGGCCGCGCAGGATGTCGGCCAGCTCGCGACGCGACGCGGGGTCCAGGTTGGAGCTCGGTTCGTCGAGCACCAGGATCTCCGGTTCCATCGCCAGCACGGTGGCGACCGCGACCCGGCGGCGCTGCCCGAAGGAGAGGTGGTGAGGTGGCCGGTCGGCGTACGCCGCCATCCCGACCTGTTCGAGTGCGTCCATCACCCGCTTGTCCAGCGCGGCGCCCTTGAGCCCCAGGTTGGCAGGCCCGAAGGCGACGTCGGCACGCACCGAGCCCATGAAGAGCTGGTCGTCGGGGTCCTGGAAGACGATGCCGACCCGGCGCCGGATCTCGAGCAGGTTCTTCTTCGTCACCGGCAGCCCGCTGACGGCGACACTCCCCTCACCGTGACCGGTCTCGCCGGACAGGATCCCGTTGAGGTGCAGGACGAGCGTGGTCTTGCCCGCGCCGTTGGGCCCCAGCAACGCCACCCGTTCGCCCTGGTGGACGTGGAGGTCGACGCCGAAGAGAGCCTGGTGGCCGTCGGGGTAGGCGAACGCGAGGCCGCGGACATCCAGCACGGGCGTCATGAGGCGCTGCTCTCCGGCAGCCGGCCGTCGTACCCGCGCGACAGCATGGCGAGGTGCACGCGCTCACCGCGCTCGTAGGAACGCACGAACAGCGCGCCCAGCGTGCGGGCCAGTGCGGGCCAGTGGCGCGGCGAGCGCGGGTCGACACCACGGGACTTCATCGCCGTGATCATCCGTCCGAGGTCGGCGGCCACGACGTCGAGGTACCGCACCATGAACGTCATGATCTGCACCAGCAGGTCGGGCATGCGCAGCCGCTGCAGGCCACGCAGGACCTCGGTCGGCTCGGTGGTGGCGGCCAGGGTCAACGAGGCGAGCACACCGAGGGTGCCCTTGACGGCCAGCCCCCAGGCCGCGACCAGTCCGGACTCCGACAGCGACAGGTCCAGTCCTCCGATGAGAGGTACGACGACTCGCGGGCCCTCGGCGACGAACGGGATCAGTGCCGCGAAGACCAGGAACGGCACCTCCAGCACCATCCGCGGCAGCAGGTAGCGCAACGGCACCCGCGACGCGACGACGACGCCGAGCAGGAGGACGAGGTAGCCGCCGAAGACGGGGTACCAGTCGCGAGGCGTGGCGACGACGGTGAGCACGAAGGCCAGCAGGAGCAGGATCTTGACGTGCGCCGGTGCGCGGTGGACCACGGAGTGCCCGTGGAAGTGGAGTCGGTGACCGTGCCCTGCACCCATTGGTCAGGCCGCGTCCGTGCTCGACGGCGCTTCGCGGCGCCGCAGCACCCGGAACAGGCCGCCGCCGATGACCAGCGTGAGCAGGACACCCGCCACGCCGGCCAGTCCGCCACCGAGCCGGGCGTCGTCGACGCCCTTGGTCTCGTAGCCGGCGAACGGGCTGCCGGTGTCCTTCGGGTCGTCGGCCGAGTCGAGGAAGCCGGTCTGCTGGGCGACGTGCTCGAGGCCGTCGGGGTGACTGCTGGCGTAGTAGCTCCCGACACCGGCGACCAGCAGCGCCACCAGGAGTCCCGCGAGCAGGAAGGAACGGGTCCTCACGCCGACACCTCCTCGGCGAGCAGCGGGCGGCGGGTCGCGGCGAGCCCGCGGGCTCCGTGGACCAGGTCGGGCCGGGACGTGATCACGGCGCTCACGACCAGTGCCGTCACGACGGCCTCGCCGATCCCGATGACCAGGTGCCAACCGACCATCGCGGCCAGGACCTTGCCGGTCGCGACGTCCGCGGTCCCGCCGACCGCGAAGAGCAGCGCGAAGACGGCGGCAGCAGTGGGCACGGACACCAGGGCACCGAGCCCGGCGGCCACCGGCACCGAGCCGACCCTCTTCGGCAGCACGGCGAGCGCGAGCCGGAAGACGCCGTACCCGACGAAGGCGCCGACCAGCGCCATCAGGGTGATGTTGGTGCCGAGCGCGGTCAGCCCGCCGTCGGCCATGAAGAGGGCCTGCACCAGGAGCACGACGCTGATGCAGAGTGCGCCAGTCCACGGCCCGACCAGGACCGCTGCGAGCGCCCCTCCGAGGAGATGGCCACTGGTGCCGGCCCCGACGGGGAAGTTGATCATCTGTCCCGCGAAGACGAAGGCGGCCACCAGACCGGCCATCGGCGCGGTCCGGTCGTCGAGCTCGGCGCGGGCCTTGCGCAGGGCCACCGCGACACCGGCGGCAGCGACGACACCGGTGGCGACCGACGTCGGTGCGTCGAAGAAGCCGTCAGGTACGTGCATGCCGGGTGCTCCTCAGATGGGCGCTGCGTTCGGATCGGTGCTCGCGGGGTAGTTAGATGGGGACGAGCAGAGTCCACCTTATTGCATGCTGTTTGCAACAACACCTGACCATCAGGAGAGTATCGA
Source organism: Nocardioides sp. Root682 (assembly GCF_001427795.1). GTDB lineage: Bacteria > Actinomycetota > Actinomycetes > Propionibacteriales > Nocardioidaceae > Nocardioides. The sequence continues at coordinate 1,254,319 of NZ_LMHJ01000001.1, forward strand.
CGCCATGAGCGACCCGGCCCGCCTCGCCGTCGGCGACACCGCACCCGACTTCACCCTCGTCTCGGACTCCGGCGACGACGTCTCGCTCGCCGGCCTCCTGGCCGACGACAGCGCCGAGGGCGGCAAGGTGATCGTCTACTTCTACCCGGCCGCGATGACGCCCGGGTGCACGAAGCAGGCCTGCGACTTCACCGACTCCCTCGATGCCTTGCAGGCAGCCGGTTACACCGTGCTCGGCATCTCGAAGGATGCCCCCGCCAAGCTGGCGAAGTTCCGCGAGCGCGACGGGCTCACCATCACCCTGCTCTCCGACACCGATCTCGCCGTGCACCGGGCCTTCGGCGCCTATGGCGAGAAGAAGCTGTACGGCAAGATTGTGCAGGGCGTCATCCGGTCCACCTTCGTCGTCGGCGCCGACGGTCGGATCGAGATCGCCCAGTACAACGTCAAAGCGACCGGGCACGTCGCCAAGCTCCGCCGGGACCTGGGCCTGCCCGTACCGACCACTGAGGACAATTGATGAAGCTGCACGAGTCGCTCGCCGACCTCGCCCGCGACCACGGTCACGACCTGTTCCGTGACGCTGCAGCGTTCCGCGGGTCCCTCGACGACTACCTCGACGAGGGCCAGGCCTCCAGCGGAACGATCAACCTGCTCACCGATGCGGTGCGCCTGGGTGCCCTCGACGGCATGTTGACGATGCTCGACAGCGGCGCGAACCCCGCCGACGCCGTGGAGTCGGCCGGCCAGCGGCTCGCTCGCGACCGCGGCAGCGCCGACGTCCGCGGTTGCCAGTGGGCCGTCGCCGTCCTCGGCTTCGCGCTGGGCAAGGTGCCCGAGGGCCTCGTCACCGGCCTGGACCCGGAGGCCGGCACCACCGCGCCGCCGAGCCACGGCCCCGGAGGTACGGCGCCGACCCCGCCGATGACTCCGCCCCTGCAGTCGCCGGTGCAGTCGTTCCAGCAGCCGATCGTGTCGCCGCCGCACCAGCCCATGAGCACGCCGACCCACGCCGTCTACCAGCAGTCGGGTGGTGCCGGCTACGGCGCCCCCACGCCGTCGTACCCCGGTGCTGGCGGTGGTTGGTCGCAGCCGGCCCCGCCCCAGAAGAAGAGCAAGACCGGTCTGATCATCGCGGCCACGGTGGTGGCCCTGGTCGTGATCATCGGCGGCATCGTCGGTCTCGTCCTCGTCGCCAACGGTGGGGATGACGACAAGAAGGCGGGCGGCGACGGCTCGAACAGCGCGAGCCAGGGCGGATCCCCGTCCGGGAGCGAGTCGGTCGACTCGGTCCCCGACATCGGCGGCCCGCAGATCGAGGGCCTCGGCTACACCGTCCAGGCCCCGAAGGGCTGGACCGACGGCACCGAGGAGTTCATCGCGTCGAACCCCGGCCTCACCACGCTCGACAAGGTCATCCTGTGGGGCAGCACGTTCAACACCGCACGCGGCAACGTGATCGTCGAGACCCAGTCGTCGTACGGCTCCACCGACCCGAACGACCTCAAGGACGCCTGGAAGGACGCGCTCATCTCGAGCGACTCCTCCGCGGAGATCAACGACATCGCGAACATCTCGATCGACGGGCAGACCGCCCTCGGCGTCGAGATCCTCCGGACCAACGAGAACGACGTGACCGTCCGGCAGCGCGCACACCTGGTGATCAGCGGCGACAAGGGCTACTCGATCACGGTGTCGCTGAAGGACGGCGACGACGACGTCTTCGACAAGTTCGACGAGATCCTCAGCACCTGGCGCTGGACGTCCTGAGCTGAGAGCGGCGCCCGTAGCCCAATGGCAGAGGCAGCAGGTTTAGGTCCTGTTCAGTGCGAGTTCGAATCCCGCCGGGCGCACCGTTGAACGATATCGGCAGGGATCAGATCAACCTGGTTGATCGGATCCCTGCCGATGTCGCCTTCAGGCGAGGGATTGCGCCACCAGCGGCGCGATCTCGCGCAACGCCTTGCCCCGGTGGGAGACGGCGTCCTTGTCCTCGCGGGTCAGCTCCGCGGTCGTGACGTCCGGGAAGTCGTCGGCCACGAACAGCACGTCGTAGCCGAACCCGCCGCTCCCCCGGACCTCACGGATCACCCGGCCGTCCATCCGGCCCTCCACGACGAGCTCGCGCCCGTCGGGGTGGACCAGCGCAACGGCACAGGCGAAGTGCGCCGTACGACGGTCGTCGGGCACGTCGCTCAGCTGGGCCAGCAGGAGCTCGTTGTTCCGGGCGTCGCTCTTGGGCGGGCCGCTCCAGCGGGCCGACAGCACGCCGGGCATGCCGTTGAGCGCGTCGACGCAGAGACCGGAGTCGTCAGCGATCGTGGGCAACCCCGTGGCGAGGACGCCGGCGCGGGCCTTGAGCAGCGCGTTGCCCTCGAAGGTGGGCTCGTCCTCGACCGGCTCGTCGAAGGCGGCGACGTCGTCGAGGCCGACGACCTCGACCCCGTCAGTGAGTTGCTCGGCGAGGATCCGCCGCATCTCCTCGACCTTCTTGAGGTTGCGGGACGCGACCAGGACGCGGGTCTCGACCACCGGAGTCACTCGGCGAGTGACGCGAGCTGGAGCCGGGTCAGGTCGACGCAGCCCTTCTCGCCCAGGCTCAGCAGTGCATCGAGCTCGGCGCGGTCGAAGGCAGCGCCCTCAGCGGTGCCCTGCACCTCGACGAACTTTCCGGCGCCGGTCATCACGATGTTCATGTCGGTCTCGGCGCGGACGTCCTCGACGTAGGGCAGGTCCAGGCGCGGGACGCCGTCGATGATGCCGACGCTGATCGCTGCGACCGAATCGGTCAGCGCGCCGGACACCTCCAGCTTCGCGCAGGCGTCCGCCAGAGCGATGTAGGCGCCGGTGATGGCCGCGGTGCGGGTACCACCGTCGGCCTGGAGCACGTCGCAGTCGATCTGGATGGTGTTCTCGCCCAGCGCCTTGTCGTCGATGACGGCCCGCAGGGAGCGGCCGATCAGCCGGCTGATCTCGTGGGTGCGACCACCGATCCGGCCCTTGACCGACTCACGGTCCGAGCGGGTGTTGGTGGCGGCCGGGAGCATGGCGTACTCGGCGGTGACCCAGCCCAGGCCGGAGCCCTTGCGCCAGCGCGGCACGCCCGGCGAGGCGGACGCGGCGCACAGCACGCGGGTCTTGCCGAACTCGATCAGGACCGACCCGGCGGGGTGGTCGAGCCAGTTGCGGGTGATCTTGACGGGGCGGAGCTCGTCGTCGGCACGGCCATCCTCACGGGTACTCATGGCGCCAACTTATCGCCCGGTCACCTGCCCGCTCCGATCGCCCGACGCACTGCCCACGGCCCGAGGTCGCGCGCCCGTCGTCCGACCCACGGCGCACCCTCGGTCACCATCCACGCGACGTCCCGGCGCCAGCTCGGCGGGCACCCGCCGGACGGCTCGAGATCCGGCAGTGGGAGCTCGAACCCGGCCGACCGGAGCCGCTCGGCCCACGCCCGCGCGAGCGCCCGGTGGCCGAGCTCGGAGGGGTGGAAACGGTCGATGGACCAGCACTCTCGTTGCAACACCTCCGGCAGCAGCGCCAGGTCCAACCGCAGGCCACCGTGGGTCGCGTGCACCTCGTCGTACACCTCGTTGAGGACCGCGATCCGTTCGTTGATGGGCCGCACCACCATCCGCGGCAGGCCCAGGACCGCACCGTGGTCGTGCCAGCGGGCCGTCATCAGGGTCGCGCCCCCGTCGACGAGGGCGCCGGCGATCTCCAGCAGGTCGGCATGCAGTCGATCGGGGTTCCACGACGAGCGCAGCGTGTCGTTGACCCCGACGAGGAGGGACGCGAGGTCCGGACGGTGCGCGAGCGCCTGGTCGAGCTGTCGCTCCCGCACGACGGCGGCGGTGGCCCCGGAGATGGCGAGGTTGCAGAACGAGACGTCGTACGACGCCTTGAGGGACTCGCTCAGCAGCCGGGCCCAACCCCGCCACTCCCCGCCCGGAACGGGGTCACCGAGTCCGACGGTCGTGCTGTCGCCGAGAGCGGCGAAACGCAGGTATCCGTTGCCCACGCGAAGAAGGTCCCGTCCCGGGGAAAGCAGACGGTCACCGGGCGATGTCGTGTCCGACAACGCCCGGTGACCGTTTCGCGTTGGTCTCGTGCCGTCCCGAGAGCGGCAGGAGACCAACGCTTTCCTACGTCACCTCGGGCTACCTACCCACCAGGAACCTCGTCCATACATCCGGAGGAAGCTTTTCCCGGTCTACTTCACCTCGGCGCGCATCAGGCGCCAGGTGCCGAGGAGCAGGGGGATACCGACCCAGATCAGGACCGAGGTGATGACGTGCGCGATGCCGAGGGCACCGGTGTCGAGCTTCAGCCCGAACTCACCCTGGAGATCCTGGGCGTCGCCATCACCGATCTGGAACGGGAGCATCGCCAGTCGCATGCTGATCCACGGCATGATCGCCTGCGCCCAGTCGAACGCGATCCACAGCACGTACATGATGCCGGGGATGATCACGCCACCCTCGAGGATCCAGACGTACACGTAGTAGAGCGCGAGCGCGCCGGGGCTGCTGAGCAGGAGCAGGCCGAAGCCGAAGCCCATGAGCAGGTAGAGGATCTGGGTCGTCAGCGCCCAACCGAACGCCCCGACAGTGACGTTCCAGTTCGCGTCTGTTCCGGCGAGGGCAGCACCGACGACGTTGCCGACCAGGCCGAGGACCGCGGCGAGCACGATCGTGGCGGCACCGAGCGCCATGACAGCGACCAACTTTGCGAGCACCACCCGCAGCCGGCTCGACTCGAGCGCGAAGGTGACCATCGCGGTCCGCTGGCTCCACTCCTGGGTGACGATCGTGATCGCAATGACGGGCACCAGCATGGAGACCGGGATCGTCATGATGTTCAGCCAGTCGGTCGCAGATGGCGGGGACACATCGGCCAGGGCCACGATCAGGATGACGATCGCGGAGATCAGGGCCAGCAGGCCGGCGGTGATCCCCAACAGCCAGATCCCGGCCCGGGTGTCGAGCATCTTGCGCCACTCCACGCGGACGAGACGACCGAAGGGAACGCGCGGGGTACCTGAGACATCGAGGGTGAACTGGGGTGCAGCGAGGTCACTCATGCGGGGACTCCGTTCGGAAGGGCATCACGCTGGGTGGAGGAAGTGAGCTCTAGGAACAGGTCCTCCAGACCGGCACCGCCGGAGCGGAGGTCGGTCAGGACCACTCCCGCAGACAGGGCCGCACGTCCGACCTGTTCGGTCGTGGCCGTCACCCGCAGACCACCACCTGCCTGCTCGACCAGGTAACCGTCCACGGCGAGCGCCGCGCCGAGGGCGGCGTTGTCGAGGGAGGTCACGAGCGCGACGTCAGCGCCGCGGGCGCCTGCCAGCAGCGACTTCTTGTCGCCCTGGGCGACGATCCGGCCGAGACCGATGAGGATCATCTCGTCAGCGATCTGCTCGACCTCGTGCAGCAGGTGGCTCGAGAGCAGCACGGTGCCCCCGCGGTCGGCGTACCCCTTGAGCAGGCCACGCATCCAGCGGATGCCGGCGGGGTCCAGGCCGTTGGCGGGCTCGTCGAGGATGAGCACCGAGGGGTCGCCGAGCAGTGCGTGCGCAATACCCAGGCGCTGCTTCATGCCGAGGGAGTAGTTGCGCAGCCGACGCGTCGACTCCGAGTCGCTGAGACCAACCAGCTCGAGCATCTCGTCGACGCGCGTCTTCGGCAGGCCCATCGTCTGGGCGCCGATGGCGAGGATCTCGCGGCCGGTCCGGCCCGCGTGCTGGGCCGACGCGTCGAGCAGCGTGCCGACGTGGCGACCGGGATTGGGGATGTCCTGGTAGCGCAGGCCACCGATGGTCACGTGGCCGCTGGTGGCCGGCGTGAGGCCGACCATCACGCGCATGGTGGTGGACTTCCCCGCACCATTGGGCCCGAGGAAACCGGTGACCCGGCCGGGCTGGGCGGTGAAGCTGACGTCGTCGACGGCGGTGAAGCCGCCGTAGGACACGGTGAGTCGATCAACGGTGATCATGACGGCAAGCCTGCCTCACCGGGCCCGGGGTACACATCGGACTCACGGAGCGATCCCGGCTGACCAAAGTAGGGGGTGCTCCCGCCCGGGGGCGCTGCCGCCACCCCACCGCAGGCCCTAGCCTCGGACCATGGACGGGGGACACAACTACCAGCCCCGGCTGTACTGGTACAGCCATGTGTGGCGCTATGTCCTCGCTCTCCTGATTGGCCTGCTGACCTGGGTTTCGGTCGTGCAAGGCCAGTTCAACGACCATCGATGGCTGCTCGTCGCCGACATCCTCGTCGGCATCGTCGCGCTCGTGCTGGTCTGGTGGCGCCGCCGTTGGCCGATGACCATCGCTGTGGTCACCGTCCTGCTGACCCCGCTCACCTCGATCGGCGCCGGCGCCATCATGCTCGCCACCGTGTCCGTGGCCACGCGCCGCCACTGGTGGCAGGTCATCGTGCTCGGCACCCTCAACCTGGCCATGACCTGGGTGTACTACCAGGTGCAGCCGGTCTCCAGCACCTCCGACCCGTCGTGGCTGATCGCCGTCTTCATCGTGGTGTTCGTCGCCGCAGCACTCGCCTGGGGCATGTTCATCGGCTCCCGTCGCGAGCTCGTGTGGACGCTGCGCCAGCGTGCCGAGACCGCCGAGGCCGAGCGCGACCTGCGTGCGAACCAGGCCCGTTCGACCGAGCGGGCCAGGATCGCCCGCGAGATGCACGACGTGCTCGCCCACCGGATCTCCCAGATCTCCCTGCACGCCGGCGCGCTGACCTTCCGCGAGGACCTCACCGCCGAGGAGATGCGCAGCAGCGTGGCCGTGATCCAGACCAAGGCGCACGAGGCGCTGAGTGACCTCCGCGAGGTGCTGGGCGTGCTCCGCGACGAGGCGAGCGGTGCGCCGCTGACCGGCCCACAGCCGACGTACGGCGACCTGGCGGCACTCCTGCAGGACGCGCGCGACGCCGGCGCCTCCATCGAGTACGACGACCGGCTGGCGCCGTCGCCGCCGCTGCCCGACGCCGCGGGGCGCACCGTCTACCGGATCGTGCAGGAGGGCATCACCAACGCCTCCAAGCACGCACCTGCCGCCACCCTGCGGATCAGCATCGAGGGCTCGCCCGAGGCGGGCGTGGACCTCGTGCTCCGCAATCCCGTCGGGTTCGGCCCGACGCGCACGCCCGGCGCGGGACTGGGCCTGGTCGGACTGACCGAGCGCGCCGAGCTGCGCGGCGGCTGGCTCGCCCACGGCATCGAGGACCCGGTCGCCGGACCTCCGGACACGCAGAGCTTCGTGCTGCGCACGTGGCTGCCGTGGGACCCCGCCGACTCCGCGACGGGCAGCCGGGACGACAGCGGGAGCAGCGACCGATGACCGACCAGATCCGCGTGATCATCGTCGACGACGACCCGTTGGTGCGCTCTGCGCTCTCGCTGATGCTCGGCGGCCAGGCCGATCTCGCGGTGGTCGGCGAGGCGGCCGACGGTCGGGCCGGCGTCGCGCTGGCCAGGGAGCTCTCCCCCGACGTCGTCCTCATGGACATCCGGATGCCGGTGCTCGACGGCCTCGCCGCGACGCGGATGCTGCACGCCGACCCCGCGCCGCCGCACGTCATCGTGCTGACCACCTTCGATGCCGATGACTACGTCGTGAGCGCGCTCGCCGCCGGCGCCGACGGCTTCCTGCTCAAGGACACGCCGCCGGCCGAGATCGTGGCGGCCCTGCGCAAGGTGGCTGACGGTGATCCGATGCTGTCGCCATCGGTGACCCGCACCCTCATCGAGCGGGTCCGCACCGCGTCGCCCGATGGCCGCGCCACCGACGCCCAGCGCCGTCTCGACCGGCTCACCGAACGTGAGCTCGACGTGGCCCGGGCCGTGGGACGTGGGCTCTCGAACGCAGAGATCGCCGGCGAGCTGTTCCTGTCCGTGCCGACCGTGAAGGGCCACGTCTCGAAGCTGTTCGAGAAGCTGGAGACGACCAACCGGGTCCAGATCGCGCTCTGCATCCGCGACGCCGGCGATCAGAGCGTGTAGACGACGCCCTGCGCAGCGAGCTCCAGCGGGCCGTCGTACGTCTTCGTCGCCTCGGCGAGCATCTCCTGGGCGTCGTGCCACGGCGGCACGTGCGTGATCACCAGACGCTTCGCGTTCGCGCTGGTCGCCGCCTCGCCCGCTTCGTGGCCGGTGAGGTGCAGCTCGGGCGGGTTGTCGTCGCAGGAGCGGAACGACGCCTCGCACAGGAACAGGTCCGCGTCGAGCGCGATCTCCTTGAGCACGTCGGTGGGACCGGTGTCGCCGCTGTAGGCGAGGGTCTTGCCGAAGGCCGTCAACCGCAGTCCGTACGCCGTCACCGGGTGCGGGACCTCCCACGACTCGATCCGGAACGGCCCGACGGTGACCGGGTCGCCGTAGACGTGGAACTCGAACTCTTCCTTCATGCCCGGCTTCCGCGGCAGGTCGTACGCCTTCGCGAGCCGCTTGGCCGTGCCCTTGGGCCCCCACACGGGGATCTTCGGCTGGCTGCCCTTGGGGTGGTACTTGCGCAGCACGTAGTAGCTGGTCATGTCGACGCAGTGGTCGGCGTGCAGGTGGCTGATGAACACCGCGTCGACCTTGAGCGGGTCGACGTAGCGCTGCAGGACACCGAGCGCACCGTTGCCCATGTCCAGCACGATGCTCCACGTGCGCAGGCCGTCGGTCGCCTGGACCAGGTAGCAGCTGGCCGGGGACTCCGGCCCGGGGTAGGACCCCGAGCAACCCACGATCGTGACCTTGATCGACCGCTCGTCGTCTTCGGGAACCCGGAGCAGCGTGGTCTCCGGTGCGACTTCCTCAGTCATGCTGCTCCCCCATTCGCCTTGGCCAGCCCGCCTGCGAACTGTCCTGCCGCCACCAGTTCGGGGCCGAGGAACCGGCGCCCGATCGTCTCGAACTCGGCCGGAGCGCCCGTCGTCACGAAGGAGTACGACGGTGCGCCGGTCGCGCGCATCAGGCCGGTGTCGGCCAGCATCCGGTAGACGTCCTTGGCGCACTCCTCCGCGCTGCTGACCAGGGTGACGTCGTCACCCATCACGTAGGAGATCACGCCGGTCAGGAGCGGGTAGTGCGTGCAGCCGAGGATCAGGGTGTCGACACCCAGCTCGGAAAGTGGGTCGAGGTACTCGTGGGCGACCGCGATCAGCTCGTCGCCGCCGGTCACGCCGGCCTCGACGAAGTCGACGAACCGCGGACAGGCACGGGTGGTGAGGGAGATCTGGGGGGCGGCGGCGAATGCGTCGTCGTAGGCCATCGACTCGGCGGTGGACCGGGTGCAGATGACGCCGATCCGGCCGTTGCGGCTCGCCGCCACGGCGCGGCGCGTCGCGGGGTAGATCACTTCGACCACCGGGACGTCGTACCGCTCACGCGCATCGCGCAGCATCGCCGCGCTGGCGGAGTTGCACGCGATGACCAGTGCCTTCACGCCCTGATCGACGAGGTGGTCGAGGCACTCAAGGGCGTACTCACGCACCTCACCGATCGGCTTGGGGCCGTACGGCTGGCGTGCCGTGTCGCCGACGTAGGTGATCGACTCGTGCGGGAGCTGGTCGATGACCGACCGCGCCACGGTGAGCCCACCGAACCCGGAGTCGAAGATCCCGATGGGGGCGTCGACATCGACGTCGAGGTGGTCCAGGTGCCGCACCCGGTCAGACTACGGCGTCGACACCCCCGCAGTCGGCATTCAGGGATCGAGATCACGTCGGGGACGTAGGCTCCTCCCGTGACTTCCTCGCGCCGCGGAGGGCGGCTCCGGTCTCGCGCAGTTGCCGCGAGCCTTTCCGTCGCCTGTTCGCTCGTCCTCGCCAGCTCCGGTTGCACGACGGCCACACCCGGCTCCGGAGGACCGGCTGCAATCCAGGTCGCGGCCACGCAGGCGGCGCCACTGCCCGTACGCGCCGGGCTGAACGGCAAGCACGTGATCGCGATCTCCGTCGACGGTCTCAACCCGTCGGTGCTGGCGAAGCTCGGCCGCGCGAGGACGCCGTACCTCCACAAGCTGATCTACGACCAGGGCGCCGGCACCATCCAGGCTCGTTCCCAGATCGAGATGACGGTGACCCTGCCGAACCACACCTCGATGGTGACCGGGCGGCGGATCAGCGCAGCGGCCGGTGGTCACGGCGTGACCTGGAACAGCGACACGGTGACCAAGACCGTGCAGCAGGCGGCCGGCCACGACGTCTCGTCGGTGTTCCAGAGGGTGCACTCCGCCGGCGGCAAGACCGCCGTCTTCGCGACGAAGAGCAAGTTCGCCCTGTTCAACCGGTCGTGGCCGGTGTCGGTCGACAAGAGCTACATCCGGGTCGAGCAGAACAGTGCCGTCACCAAGGCGCTCCGCACGGACCTGATCAACGTGCGCCGCAGCTTCTACTTCCTGCACCTGGGCCTGCCGGACCAGATGGGCCACACCTACGGCTGGATGAGCCCGAAGTACCTCGCCGGTGTCGAGTACGTCGACAGCCTGGTCGGCTCCGTCATGCGACGGGTCCGCCTCGACCCGGAGCTCAACAGGTCCACGGTCATCATCCTGACGTCCGACCACGGCGGGATCCCGGGCACGAAGAACCACGGCACCGCCACGGACCCGAGGAACTTCACGGTGCCGTTCGCGTTCTGGGGTGCCGGTGTCGACAACATCCCGCTCTACGCGCTGAACCCGACCCGGACCCAGCCCGGCGCCAGCACCCAGCCGGGCTTCGCTGCATCGCCGCAGCCGATCCGCAACGGGGAGGTGGCCAACGCGGCCCTGGACGTCCTCGGGCTCGGCCCGGTCGCGGGCAGCCTGTGGGACCGCAACCAGGACCTGGCCTGGCACGACTAGTGCCCGGTGGCACAGGGCACTACGCCCAGAGCTGGCCTTCGAGCTTGTCCTCGGCCTCGTCGATGGTGCCTTCGTAGGCACCGGTGGAGAGGTACTTCCAGCCGCCGTCGGCCACCACGAACGCGATGTCCGCGGACTCGCCGGCCTTGACGGCCTTCGCGGCCTGGCCGAGCGCGGCGTGCAGGATCGCGCCGGTCGAGATGCCCGCGAAGATGCCTTCGAGCTCGAGCAGCTCCCGGACCCGTCGTACGGCGTCCCGGGGACCGACCGAGAAACGGCTGTCGATCAGCTCGGCTTCGTACAGCTCGGGGACGAAGCCCTCGTCGAGGTTGCGCAGGCCGTAGACCAGCTCGCCGTAGCGCGGCTCGGCGGCGACGATGCGCACGTCCGGCTTGGCACCGCGGAAGAACCGGCTGACGCCCATCAGCGTGCCGGTGGTGCCGAGACCGGCGACGAAGTGCGTGATCGAGGGCAGGTCGGCGAGGATCTCCGGCCCGGTGCCCTCCTCGTGCGCGAGGGCGTTCGCGGCGTTGCCGTACTGGTAGAGCATCACCCAGTCGGGGTGCTCTGCCGCGATCTGCTTGGCGACGCGGACCGCCTCGTTGGAGCCGCCGGCCGCCGGGCTGGAGACGATCTCGGCGCCCCACATGCGCAGGATCTGGCGCCGTTCCTCGGAGGTGTTCTCCGGCATCACGAAGACGGTGCGGTAACCCTTGAGCTTCGCGGCCATCGCGATCGAGATCCCGGTGTTGCCCGAGGTGGGCTCGAGGATCGTGCAACCGGGGCGGAGCACGCCGGCCTTCTCGGCGTCCTCGATCATCTTCAGGGCCGGGCGGTCCTTGATCGAGCCGGTCGGGTTGCGGTCCTCGAGCTTGGCCCAGATCCGGATCTGCGGCGCGCCGCCGGCGCCGGTGTTGAACGGTGCGGAGAGTCGCGGCAGCCCCACGAGCGGCGTGTTGCCGACCGAGGCGAGCAGGCTGTCGTAGCGAACCATGTGCTCAGCGAGCGCCGCCGGCGACGGCCGGCAGGATGACGATCTGGTCGCCGTCGGCCAGCTCGGCCTCGAGGCTGCCGATGAACCGGACGTCCTCGTCGTTGATGTAGACGTTGACGAAGCGGCGCAGCTCGATACCGGCGCCCTTGTCCTCCACCAGCCGGTCCTTGATGCCGGGGTGGTTGGCCTCGAGCGAGTCGATGACCGCGCTGAGGTTGGCGCCCTCGGCGGGCACAGCCTTCTCCCCACCGGTGTAGGTGCGCAGAATGGTCGGGATCCGGACCTCGATGGCCATGTCAGCCAGTCTCCTCTGTAGACAGCTTGGTGACGACCTCGACCGATTCCTCGGTGACGACGCCGTCAATGATTCTGTAGGACCTGAACTCCACGGGGCCCGCGTTATTCCCGTGCTCCTGTGTGCTGACGAGCACGTAGTGGGCTCCGGGCTCGCCCGCCAGGTTGATGTCGGTCACGCTCGGGTACGCCTCGGTCGCGGTGTGTGAGTGGTAGATCACCACCGGCTCCTCGTCGCGGTCGTCGAGCTCGCGGTAGAGGCGCAGCAGGTCCGTCGAGTCGTACTCGTAGAACGTCGGGCTGCCAGCGGCGTTGACCATCTCGATGAGTCGCTCGGCGCGGTCGGCGCCGATCGGACCGACGACCATGCCGCACGCCTCGACGGGGTGGTCCCGCTTGGCGTGCTCGACAATCGCGTCGTACGTCGTCTGGTCGATCTGCAACACGGTCTCAGGGTATTGGCTCCGGGGGCCCGCGCCGGAATCGGGCCGAGCGCCGGACGGGTGTCAGGCGGTCGGTCTGACCGTCTTCGCGCGGATCCGGTCGGCGGAAGGCCAGCGGACGTCGCGCACCCAGCCGAGCTTCTCCAGGATCCAGATCACCCGGGCCGAGGTGTCGAGCTGGAACCGCTGGACGCCGTGGCGGGCCGAGGTGGGGTCGGCGTGGTGCAGGTTGTGCCACGACTCGCCACCCGACGGGATGGCCAGCCACCACACGTTGCCGGAGAAGTCGCGCGACGCGAACGGTCGCTCGCCCACGACGTGGCAGATCGAGTTGATCGACCAGGTGACGTGGTGCAGCAGGCCGATCCGGACGATCGTGCCCCAGAAGAACGCGGTGAGCGCGCCCTGCCAGGACCAGGTGAGCAGGAAGCCGAGCACGGCCGGCAGGAACAGCGAGGTCATCACCCAGATCCAGAAGGTGCGCGAGATCCGGACCAGGTCCTTGTCCTTGACCAGGTCGGGGGCGTACTTGTCGATCGGGGTCTGCTCGGCGTTGAAGAGCCAGCCGACGTGGGCCCACAGGAACCCCTTGGTCAGGCCGCGGAGGCTGCTGCCGAAGCGCCACGGGGAGTGCGGGTCCCCGTCCTTGTCGGAGTACTTGTGGTGCTTGCGGTGGTCGGCGACCCAACGGATCACCGGGCCCTCGATCGCCATCGAGCCGAGGATCGCGAGCGTGATCTTCACGGGTCGGTTCGGCTTGAAGGACCTGTGGGTGAAGAGCCGGTGGTAGCCGACCGTGACGCCGTGCAGGGTCAGCGCGTACATCACCATCGTGATCGCGATGTCGCTCCAGCCCAGCCAGCCACCCCACGCCACCGGGATGGCGGCGACGAAGGCGACGAACGGCCCTCCGATGAACAGCGCCAGGGCGAGACGTTCCGCCCAGGACTGGTGCTCGCTGCCCATGGTGACCCGCACCGCGGGGGTCGTGTCGTGGCTGTTCTCGATCGCAGTCATCGCTGCACTCCCAAGGGGACGGGGCCGGTCAGGTAAGGCTAAGCCTGTCAGGGGGCGACACGATAGCGGCGTTCGGGTCGACCCGAGCCGCCGTACTGCAGCCGCACCTCCGCGGCACCGGTGTCGACGAAGTGCTCGAGGTACCGGCGCGCCGTGACTCGCGAGAGTCCGACCACATCGGCGGCCTCGGAGGCCGAGATCTCCCCGGCTGCGCGGGCCGCTTCCAACACCAGGTCGGCCGTCTCGGCGCTGAGGCCCTTCGGCAGCACCGCTGGTACGTCGCCGGGCCGGCCGGTCCCGAACGCCCGGTCGATGATCGCCTGGTCGGGCTCCCCGGTGAGCGCGCCGAGGGTGGCGGCCACCTGTCGCAGCCGGTCGGCCAGGGCGTCGTACTCGAAGGGCTTGACGAGGTACTGCAGCGCGCCGCCGTGCAGTGCCGCCCGCACCGCCGCGGCGCCCCGCTCGGCCGTCACCATGACGACCGCGACGTCGCGACCCTGGCCTCGGAGCTGCTCGAGGACCTCGAGGCCGGACAGGTCCGGCAGGTGCACGTCGAGCAGCAGCAGGTCGGGCTCGAGCGTGCCGACCATCTCGAGGGCTTCCGCGCCCGTGCGGGCCGTGCCGACGACCTCGAAGCCATCGGTCTGCTCGACGAAGCGGCCGTGGATCCGGGCGACCATGAAGTCGTCGTCCACCACCAGCACGCGCAGGTCCGTCACGACGAGCCATCCTTGCGGACGGTCGGCCCGATGGGGAGCACCACGCGGAACTCCGCTCCCCCTGCGGCACCGGGCTCGGCATCGTCGAGCACCACCGAACCGCCGCGCTGGGCGCAGATCAGCCGCACCAGCGGCAGGCCGATGCCGCGCCCGCCGAGCACCTCGGGCTTCGTGGAGAAGCCGCGCACGAAGACCGCTTCCTTCAGGTCGTCCGGGATCCCCGGACCGTTGTCGCGGACACGGACGTGAACGGTGTCCTCGTCGGCCAGGATCCAGAGCTCCACCGTCGGTTCGCTGCTGCCCGAGCACGCGTCGACAGCATTGTCGACGAGGTTGCCGACGACGGTGGTGAGGTCCGCCGCCACGTCCGGAGCCAGCGTGGGCAGGCGGGAGCCCGGGTCCAGCACGAGGGTGACGCCACGCTCCTCCGCCACCGCGTGCTTGGCGACCACCAGTGCGGCCACGGCGGCGTCGGCGAGGCGCTTCGCGACGTGCTCGCCGACCTCTGCCCGGTGCCGGGTCAGGGTGCCGACCAGGGTGGCCACCTCGTCGTACTCGCCGAGCTGGACGAGCCCCGAGATCGTGTGCAGCCGGTTGTCGAACTCGTGGGTCTGCGCGCGCAGGGTGTCGGTGATCGACAGGTTCGAGCTGAGCTGGCCCTGCAGGGAGACCAGCTCGGTGCGGTCGCGCAGGGTGGTGACCGTGCCGATCCCGCGGCCGCCGGTCGAGGCGCGCCCGCGGTTGAAGACGACCACCCGGCTCCCGACGAGGGCGAGCGCGTCCCTGACGTCGGCGCCCTCGCCGGTGAGCAGCGCGACGACGTGCGGATCGAGACCGAGGTCGTCCACCGGGCGCCCCACCGGGTCGGGCCGGCCGTCCAGCCCGAGCGTCGACCGAGCGGCGTCGTTCATCACCGTGACGTGTCCGTCGGTGCCGACGCCGACGACACCCTCCCGGATCGCGTGCAGGAGCGCCTCGCGCTGGTCGGCCAGGCCGGCGAGCTCTGTCGTGCCCAGGCCGCGGGTCGATCGTCGTACGACCCGCGAGACGGCCCAGGTGCCCACGAGGCCGAGCAGCGCCCCGAGACCGAGGAACAGCGCGAGGTCGGGCGCCGCCGTCGCGACCTGGTCGGCCACCGACGGGTAGGCGGCTTCGGCCACCACCACGGCCACCAGTACGCCGACCTCAGGGCTCGGCCGGTCGGGATCACCGTCCGAGATCACGGGCACGTGGGCGGCCACCACCTTCTCGCCACCGGTCTCGACATCACCGGTCCACTGTCGACCCTCGAACGCGTCACTGTCGCCGAGGTCGGCCGACCCACCCACCCGACTCGGGTCGGTCGCCGCGAGCACGGTGCCGTCGAGCCCGACCACCATCACGTCGCTGGCCCCCGCCGACTGGGCACCCAGGGCGGCGTAGATCGGCAGCGCCCGAAGGATGTCATCTGCCCCAGAGCCGTCGGCGGCGATCGCCTCGAGCGGGTCCCGGACAGGCGAGAGGTCGGCGAGGTACTCCGCGACCGACCGCATCTGCGCTCCGCGCTCCTCGCCGAAGTCAGCGTTGGACTGGCGGATGCTCAACACCGCGACAGCGGTGAGCAGCACCACGATCACGGCCAGCTGCAGCAGCAGGACCTTGCCGGCAAGGGTGAGCTCACCGCGACGCCATGGCGAGCGGAAGCGCGACGTCAGGGGTGCGACCACAACGACCACAACCTCCTTTGCGTCCGCAAGCGTGACGGGCGCCACACCGCACGGACATGCTGGCACGGATCGCCGGTGACGGCGCTCATGACCCAACTGCACGGAGGTTCCCATGCACCCGAGTCGTCGGATGTCCCGCATCCTGGCGTTGCTCACCGCGCTCGTCCTCGCCGCTGCCGTCAGCGGTTGTGGCGTGACCCGCGGGTCCGACGATCCGAACAACCGTCGCCTGCGGATGCTGATCCCCAACAGCGTCGGCGGCGGCTACGACCTCACGGGGCGCGCCGCGGCGAAGGCCCTGGAGGACAACGAGCTCACCGGTCGCTTCGAGATCACCAACGTCAAGGGCGCGAGCGGGACGGTCGCGATGCAGCGCCTCCTCAACGAGAAGGGTGCCGACGACGTCCTCATGCTCATGGGCCTCGGTGTGGTGGGCGCGGTCTACACGAACAAGTCCGACGCCACACCGCTGAAGATGACGCCGATCGCGCGCCTCGTCGAGGAGCAGGAAGGCATCCTCGTGCCGGCCGACTCACCCTTCAAGACGGTCCAGGACCTGGTCGCGGCGTGGAAGAAGGACCCCGGCGGGCTCACCGTCGGCGGCGGCTCGACCAACGGCGGCCCGGACCACCTCTTCCCGATGCAGCTCGCGGACACCATCGGGATCGACCCGAACGACGTCAATTACATCTCCTACGACGGCGGCGGGCCGCTCACCACGGCCCTGCTCGGCTCCAAGATCGACGTGGGCATGTCAGGCCTGGGCGAGTTCGAGGGACAGGTCAAGGACGGCAAGCTGCGCGTCCTCGCGGTCTCCGGCGACGAGCGGCTCGACGGTGTCGATGCCCCGACGCTGACCGAGTCCGGGGTGGACCTGGTCTTCACCAACTGGCGCGGCGTCCTCGCCCCGCCCGGCATCTCCGACGAGCAGCGCGACTACCTGGTCGACCGGCTGACCCAGATGCACGACACCGACGAGTGGCGCGATGCCCTCGAGGCCAACGGCTGGACCGACAACTTCGCCACCGGCAAGGAGTTCGAGGACTTCCTCGCCGAGCAGGACAAGCGCGTGGCCGACACCCTGAAGGAGCTGGGACTCGCATGATCACCCCACGACGTTCTTTGCTTCCCCCGCTCCGCTCCTCCGCAAACAACGACGCAGGGACCCCATCATGAACACCACCACCGAACCGGGAGCGCCCGCCAGCGCACCCCCCGTGATCGACAAGGCGCAGTACGGCCTCGCGGCCTTCCTGGTGATCGCCGGCGGCTACGTCGTGTACGACGCCGGGACGCTCGACAAGGCCTTCGCCGACCAGCCCGTGCAGCCCTACACGCTGCCGTTCATCATCGGCGGCGGGCTCGTCCTGCTGGGCATCATGCTCGCCGTCGCGACGGCCCGCGGCAACCGCCCCGAGGCCGAGGAGGGCGAGGACATCGACCTCACCCACGGCACCGATGCCCGCACCGTGAGCCTGCTGGCGCTGGTGCTCGTCGCCAACGTCGCGCTGATCGAGTGGCTCGGCTGGGCGATCACCGGGGCGTTCCTGTTCGCCGGCGCCGCGACCGTTCTGGGCAGTCGCAACTGGGTCCGCAACATCGCCGTCGGCGTCGTCCTGTCCGTGGCCAGCTGGTACGGCTTCTACGTCGGGCTCGGCGTGCCGATCCCGGCCGGCATCCTGGACGGAGTGCTCTGATGGATCTGCTCCTGGATGGCTTCGCCACCGCCCTGACTCCCGAGAACCTCCTGTTCGCGACCATCGGTGTGCTGCTCGGCACCGCGGTCGGCGTACTCCCGGGCATCGGGCCGGCCATGACCCTGGCCCTGCTGCTCCCCGTGACCTACAGCGTGGGTGCCGACAGCGCGATCATCATGTTCGCCGGCATCTACTACGGGGGCATGTACGGCGGCTCGACCACCTCGATCCTGTTGAACACACCAGGTGAGTCGTCCTCGGTGATCACCGCGATCGAGGGCAACAAGATGGCCAAGGCCGGCCGTGCCGCACAGGCACTGGCCACCGCCGCCATCGGATCCTTCGTCGCAGGCACCATCGCGACCGTGCTGCTCTGGATCGTGACGCCTCAGGTCGCCGACATCGTGGTGACCCTCGGTTCGCCGTCGTACTTCGCCCTGATGGTGCTGGCCCTGTTCGCCGTGACCGCCGTCCTCGGCTCCTCCCGGCTGCGTGGCTTCATCGCGCTCTTCCTGGGCCTGGCCGTCGGCCTCGTCGGCACCAGCACCGGGCAGGCCCGGCTCACCTTCGGCGAGCCGCTGCTGGCCGATGGCATCGACATCGTCGTCGTCGCCGTGGCGCTGTTCGCGATCGGCGAGGCACTCTGGGTCGCTGCCCACATGCGCCGCAAGCCGCTGGAGATCATCCCCGTCGGCCAGCCCTGGATGAGCAAGGAGGACTGGAAGCGGTCCTGGAAGCCGTGGCTGCGCGGCACGGCGTTCGGATTCCCGTTCGGCGCGCTGCCCGCGGGCGGAGCCGAGCTGCCGACGTTCCTGTCATACGCGACCGAGAAGAAGCTCACCAAGCACCCCGAGGAGTTCGGCCACGGCGCCATCGAAGGCGTCGCCGGCCCCGAGGCCGCCAACAACGCTTCCGCGGCAGGCACCCTGGTCCCGCTGCTGGCGCTCGGCCTGCCGACCACCGCCACGGCGGCGATCATGCTGGTTGCCCTGCAGGGCTACGGATTCCAGACCGGGCCGACCCTGATGGACGACCACCCCGACCTGGTCTGGGCACTGCTCGCCAGCCTGTTCGTGGCGAACACCCTGTTGCTGATCATCAACCTGCCGATGGCTCCGATCTGGGCCAAGCTGCTGCGGATCCCCCGGCCCTACCTCTACGCCGGCATCCTGTTCTTCGCTTCCCTCGGCGCCTACAGCGTGAACTTCCAGGCCTTCGACCTCGCCCTGCTGCTGGTCCTCGGGGTGCTCGGCTTCTTCATGCGCCGCTTCGGCATCCCGGTGCTGCCGCTGATCATCGGCGTCATCCTCGGCCCGGCCCTCGAGGAGCAGCTGACCACGGCACTGAAGATCTCCGAAGGTGACGTGAGCACGCTGTGGAGCGAGCCCGTGGCCGTCGTGGTCTACGCCGTCATGGCGCTGCTCCTGGTCGCGATGGCCGTCACCGGCGTCCGCAAGCCTGCCGCGGAGGAGCCCTCGCTGAGCGACACCCCGGGAAACAACGACGACAAGGAACTGGTCGAGCGATGAGTGCCACGAATCCCCTTGCGCCGACCTGTGTCGTCGCCGCCTACAGCGCCGACGTCTACGGCCGCGCCGCGATCGAGTACGCCGAAGCGGTGGCCCGCGCGTCCGGAGCCCGGCTGGTCATCGTCAACGCCACCCGCGGCGACAGCCTCGTCGATGCCCGTTTCGCGCACGACGTCGACATCGAGGCGCTGCGCGAGCGCCTGGTCGGCGAGGGCCTCGCGGTCGAGGTCCGCCACGACGTCGTACCGGACGTGGCGGAAGCGGTGGTCGCCGCGGCCGAGGAGGTCGACGCCGACCTCGTCGTCGTCGGCGTACGCCGTCGTACCCCGGTCGGGAAGCTGCTCATGGGCAGCGTCGCGCAACGGGTCATCCTGGACGCGCACTGCCCGGTGATCGCGGTCAAGCCAGCCAGCTGACCGTCAGCTGACGGCGTGGACCAGCGTCTCCTGCAGGAACCCGAGCCACTCGTAGATGTGGTGGGCCTGGGCGCGCGGGTCCTCGTCGGGCAGTGAGTCCCAGTAGTCGTCGTCACCCTCCTCGACCTCGAGGCGGGTGCCGAGGGCGAGACGCAGGTCGGTGAAGGAACGCATCCACACCAGCGCCGTCTCCTGGTCGAGCTCGACGTCGATGGTGAGGTCCTCGTCGGTCGGCTCGGTCGGCAGCCCGGCCTCCTCGAGCACGTCGATGATCGTGGCCGCGGCGCGGGACTTCCCGTCCCGCAGGGCGCCCTCGGTGAAGCGGCGGAACTCGCCAGCCGACTCCTCGTCACCCTGGTACGCATTGGGGAACAGCCGCAGCAGGACCGGGTCCTCGGGCTCGGTGGTCGGTCCCCTGAAGTCGAGCATCGCTTCCAGCGGATCCCGGGTCGCGGAGGGAATGGCCGACTCGTTGTGCAACAGCTCGACGATCTGCGCCGCGAGGGAGCGCAGCAGGTCGGCCTCGAAGACCGGGAAGGTCGCGTGGATGACCTTGCTCCGGCGATGCCGGACGAATCCAGACACGTCGCTCACTCAGCCTTCGACAGGGTGGCCCACAGGCCGTACTCGTGCATGGCCTGGACGTCGCGTTCCATCTCTTCGCGGGTGCCGGTGCTGACCACGGACTTCCCGTCCTCGTGCACCTCGTGCATCAGCTTCTCCGCCTTCTTCTTGCCGTAGCCGAAGTGCTTCTGGAACACGAAGGTGACGTAGGACATCAGGTTCACGGGGTCGTTCCACACGATCGTCACCCAGGGGGTGTCGAGTCTCGTGGTCATGTCGAGGGAGAGGTCCTGCTCGACTCCCGGATCCACCTCGACAGGGCTCGCGGTTGTCACGACTCCATGGTGTCACAGCCGCGACAGTCGCCCGAACCCTCAGGTGCACCACTTGTCGGCCAGCGTGGTGACGACGTTGAAGTTGCGGTTGGTCGCCGCCACGGCGAGGTTCTTCTCGACCTTGAACGGGTCGACCCCGCCCGCGACGTAGCCCGGTCCCAGCAACAGGTGCGCCGCCCTGCCTCGGATCACGATGCCGTTGACCTCGTCGCCGAGCGCCTCGACCGCGGCCACCTTCGCCGGGTCCGGCTCCTCCTTGAGGAGGTAGACGTAGTGGCGCTCGAGATCGGGCCGCGCAGCCGTCAGCTCACGGGCGTCCTCGGCGATCGCCACGAGCTCGGCCGGTGTGAACACCATCGTCGGTACGGCGAACCCGGTCTGGTTCTCGTAGGCCCCCTCGAGCGCGGCCTCGACCTTTGCTCGCGACCGCAGCCCGATCGTCAGACGGACGTTGCCGGTGTTGATGTGGGTGAGGACGTCCGTGCCACCCGCGGCCTCGGTCGCCGTGATGATGTCGGCCTTCGGGAACTTCCGGTTCGGGCCGAGGTTGATGGCCCGCAGGAACGCGACGTACGACGGCATGGGCCCAGTCTCGCGCACGCCGCCCACAGCGGTGGTGTGTCGTCAGCTGAAGATCATGCAGGTGGAGCTGGCGTACGCGACGAGGCGGTCCTGGCCGTCGTACAGCTTCGCCTCGGCCAACGCGGTACGACGACCGCGCTGGATCACCGAGCCGACGGCTCGCAGGCGGCCGGAGTCGACCGTGACCGCACGCAGGAACTTCACGGTGAGGTCGAGGGACGTGTAGCCCTCCCCCACCGCCAGCGTGGAGTGCACCGCGCAGCCGCAGGCCGAGTCCAGCAGGGTCGCGAAGACCCCGCCGTGGACGCTGCCGATCGGGTTGTAGTGGCGCAGCTGGGGGTCGAGTTCGAAGATCGCGGAGCCGCGCTCGGGGACCTCGAAGCCGACGAAGCCGAGGGTCTCCGCGATGGGCGCCGGAGGAAGGTGGCCGTCGAGGATCGCGTGCAGCTGCTCGAACCCGTCCAACCCAGCAGGGTCGAGACGTACTTCGGCCGCAGTGGCAGCGATCTGGGTCTTGATCGCGGACTCAGTCATGGCCTCATGGAACCAGTCCGAGGCTGAGTCTGTCAATGAGACCTAGATCGCCCTATGCTGGCGGCGTGAGCACCCAGCAAGCCGTCAGCGACGCTCCCCCGGCCCTGGCCTGGTCCGTGGACAACTGCACCCTGGGCCGGGCGATGGCGATCCTCGGCGAGCGGTGGACGGTCGTCGTCCTGCGCGAGGTCTTTCTCGGCGTACGACGATTCGACGACATCCGGCGGCATGCGGGAATCCCTCGACAGGTGCTCACCAACCGGCTCGCCACGCTCGTGGACGAGGGCCTGCTGCACAAGGTGCCCTACCGACCCGAGGGCGCGCGCACACGTCACGAGTACCGGCTCACCGACAAGGGGCTCGAGCTCCAGCCGATCCTGCTGGCGATCACGCAGTGGGGCGACCGTCACCTCGCCGACGCGTCAGGGGCACCGACCGAGTTCGTGCACCGCGACTGCGACGAGCCGGTCCACGTCGAGGTGCACTGCGCCGCGGGTCATCACATCGACAACCCCCGCCGAGTCGGCAGCCGCCCCGGCCCCGGAGCCCGCCCCTTCTCCTGATCAGGAGGACTTGCGCATCGCCCATTCGCGGACCCGGTCGATCCGCTTCTGGAGCTGATCGGCGTTGGCCACGGCGGCGGCCGGGCCACCACATTCCTTGCGCAGGGCAGCGTGGGTGATGCCGTGGGCCTGGCCGGTGCGGTGGTTCCACGAGGCGACCAGCCCGTTGAGCTCGCGGCGCAGGACCGCGAGGTGTTCGTGGGTGGTGACGTCCGCGAGAGTGTCGGCGGGACGCTCGTCCTCGACAGCCTTCCTCGTGCGGCGACGGTCGGACTGGCGCTGCTGCAGCAGCTCGCGCATCTGGCCCGGCTCGAGCAGGCCGGGGATGCCGAGGAAGTCCATCTCCTCGTCCGAACCCGACAGGACCTCGCCCTCGTGGCCGAACTGCGCGCCGTCGTACAGGGCGTGGTCGAAACGCGCCTCGGAACCGAGCGCCTCGAAGGGGGTCGAGATGAGGTCGTCGGAGGCGGCGTCGCCGGCCTCGGCCTGGGCGAGCAGGTCGTTCTCGGCGGCGAAGATGTCGCCGTCGTCGTTGACCTTGCGACCCAGCACGTGGTCGCGCTGGACCTCCAGCTCGGAGGCGAAGGAGAGCAGGTTCGGGACCGACGGCAGGAACACCGATGCGATCTCACCGCGCGTGCGGGCGCGGACGAAGCGGCCGACGGCCTGCGCGAAGAACAGCGGGGTCGAGGTGGTGGTCGCCCACACACCGACCGCCAGGCGCGGGACGTCGACGCCCTCGGACACCATCCGGACCGCGACCATCCAGCGCTTGTCGCTGTCAGTGAACTCGGTGATCTTCTTCGACGCGGCCTTCTCGTCCGAGAGGACGACGGTCGCCGCTTCGCCGGTGATGGCGCGGAGCAGCTTGGCGTAGGCGCGGGCCGAGTCCTGGTCCGAGGCGATCACCAGGCCACCGGCGTCCGGGACGTGACGTCGTACCTCGGACAGCCGCTTGTCGGCCGCGGCGAGGACCGACGGCATCCATGACCCGGAGGGATCGAGGGCGGTGCGCAGCGCGTGCGCCGTCATGTCCTTGGTGAGCGGCTCACCGAGGCTGGCCGTGATCTCGTCACCGGCCCGGGTGCGCCACTGCATCTCCCCGGAGTACGCCAGGAACAGCACCGGACGGACGACGTGGTCGGCCAACGCCTGGGCGTAGCCGTAGGTGTAGTCGGCGACCGAGGTCGGGATGCCGTCCTCGCCGGGCTGGTAGGTGACGAACGGGATCGGGTTGACGTCCGAGCGGAACGGCGTGCCGGTCAGCGCCAGGCGGCGCGCTGCAGGCTCGAAGGCCTCACGCACACCCTCGCCCCAGCTGAGCGAGTCGCCCGCGTGGTGCATCTCGTCGAGGATGACGAGCGTCTTGAAGCGCTCGGTGCGGATCCGCATCGCGAGCGGGTTGACGCCCACCCCGGCGTAGGTGACCGCGACGCCGACGTAGTCGCTGGCGATCTTGCCCTTGCCCGCGGAGTACGTCGGGTCGATCGGCAGGCCGGCGCGGGCGGCGGCCTCGGCCCACTGCATCTTGAGGTGCTCGGTGGGCGCGACGATGATCAGCCGGTCGACGACGCGACGACCCAGCAGCTCAGCAGCGACCGTCAGCGCGAAGGTCGTCTTGCCGGCGCCGGGGGTCGCAACAGCGAGGTAGTCGCGGGGGTTGCGAGCGAGGTAGTCCTGGAGCGCGGCCGTCTGCCAGGCACGCAGCGATGGCGCCGTGCCCCAGGCAGCTCGCTCCGGCCAGGCCGGACCGAGCGAGCTCATGCGTCGGGACCGGACCCGCCTCCGGGAGTCTCCCCGTCACTGAGGCCCTCCCAGATCTCCTTGCAGTCCGGGCACACCGGGAACTTCTCGGGCGCGCGACTCGGCACCCAGACCTTGCCGCACAGCGCCACGACGGGAGTCCCCATCACCATCGCCTCGGTGAGCTTGTCCTTCTCCACGTAGTGGGAGAACCGCTCGTGGTCACCCTCGTCGGTCGGGACGGTCCGCCGCTCCTGGAGCGTGTCGGTGTCAGTCGAGAATCCGATGGTGGTCACGGGAGGAGAGTCTACTGGCCGTCAGTGCCCACCGGAGACATCGACATCAGCCGGCAGCTGCCGCCAGACGATGGCAGCGACCACCAACGTGATCAACGCCCCAGCCAACCCGATCGCCCCGAAGGCGTCCGCGTACGACGCCAGCGCCGCCGCTTCGACATCGGTGCCCAACGCTCCGGTGAGCGACTCGACCGCCGCGTGGTCGGCACCCGCCGGCAGGCCGCCGCGGTACACGATGCCGGCGAGACTGCCAAGCACCGCGATGCCGATCACCCCGCCGATCTCGTAGGACATCTCTTCCATCGCCGCCGCCGAGCCGGCCTGGTGGGTCGGCGCGCTGCCCATGATCAGGGCGGAGGCCAGACCCAGCGCCGCCGTACCGAATCCGGCGAGCAGCAGGGCGACGGCGACACCGGCGTACGGCATCGGACGGGGCAGCAACCAGAGCACCAGCAGCCCGGCAGCGAGCACGAGGAGCCCGCCGACCAGGACGTTGCGCGCACCCACACGCGCAGCGAGGGCGGGCGCCAGCGGTGGGCCGACCAGACCGCCGAGCGCCATCGGGAGCAGTGCCACACCCGCGAAGAGCGGGGTCCAGCCCTGGACGAGCTGCAGCCACTGGGCGCCGACGAACAGCAGCGAGATCATCACGGTGCTGGTGACGAGCGCGGTGAGCACACCCGAACGGAACACCGGGTCAGCGAACAGCCGCACGGCCAGCATGGGGTCGGGCTGACGCAGGCAGCGGCGTACGAAAGCGGCCACCAGCGCAATACCCACCAGCAGCACGACGACCGTGACCGGGTCCAATCCCGACTTCCCGACGTGCTTGATGGCGTAGACCGTCGCCGCCATCCCGGCGACCGACAGCAGGACTCCGGTGGCGTCGATCCGCCCAGGGCGGTCCGAAC
Source organism: Nocardioides sp. Root682 (assembly GCF_001427795.1). Taxonomy (GTDB): domain Bacteria; phylum Actinomycetota; class Actinomycetes; order Propionibacteriales; family Nocardioidaceae; genus Nocardioides. The sequence goes on from NZ_LMHJ01000001.1 coordinate 1,279,517, forward strand.
GGCTCTCGGGCAGCAGCACCCGACCGGCGAGGAACCCGACCACCATCAGCGGGACGTTGACCAGGAACGCGGCCTGCCAGCTGTAGGCATTGAGCAGTGCGCCGCCGACGATCGGTCCGACGGCGCCGCCGACGGCAGCCATGGATGCCCACAGCCCGAGCGCGAACGCGCGCTCGCGGGCATCAGGGAACAGGGTCCGGATCAGCGACAGGGTCGCCGGCATGATCATCGCGCCACCGATGCCGAGCAGGGCACGGACCGCGATCACGTCACCGGGCGACCTGGCGGCCAGGGCAGCCAGTGAAGCCACGGCGAAGACCGCGAAGCCGGTGAGCAGCATCCGGCGACGACCCCACCGGTCCGCGACGGCCGCGACCGGCACCAGCAGGCCCGCGAGCACGAGCGCGTAGACGTCGACGATCCAGAGCTGCGCCACGGCGCCGGCCCGGAGGTCGGCGGTCAGGTCCGGAAGGGCGACGTTGAGGACCGTCATGTCCATGACGACGACGAGGAGGCTGGCGGCCAGCACGGCCAGGCCGGCCCAGCGACGCGGGTCCGCCGTGGCGGCGCGGACGTCAGGGATCACCTGGGTCATCGCGCTGCCCCGCCGTCGAGGAAGGTCGAACGAACGAGCTCGATCGCGTCGCGGCGGGCGATGTCGCCGGCCACCAGCGCGTCGCGGACGGCGATCAACAGGCCGTACACGCTGTGCCCGAGCCAGCGCGCGGGCACGTCGGCGCGAAGGAGACCCGCAACCTGGGCTGCGTCGTAGAGCGCGACCTCACGGGTGAAGAGCGCATCGGCACGGGCCTTGAGCGCCGCGTCGTTGACGACCGTGGAGTCGGTCAGCGCGATGCCGAACTCTTCGCTGTCGTCGACGAACCGTCCGATCATCTGCTCCATGGCCGCGCGGATCCGCCCGGCGTCGCGCGATGCGACGGCGGCCTCGACACCGACCTCGCCCAGGATCTCCTCCCAGGCGTCGAGCGACCTGCTGCCGATCTCGCGGAGCAGGTCCTCACGGGTGGCGAAGTGCCGGTGGACGGTTGCCCGGCCGACGCCTGCGGCTGCGGCGATCTGGGCCATCGATGCGGCGGGGTCGGTGGTGAGCAGGCGCTGGGCTGCGGCCAGCACGGTGTCGCGGGTCGACATGTGATCTCCTTGGGTGAGACATCACTGTCTCACATGAGACACCAATGTCTCAACTTCGAGAGATCGCCTTCAGTTCAGCTCCGGGTCGATCGGCCGGGTGGCGTGGAAGGCCAGGTCACCGGGCTGGCGGCGCAGGACCTGGCGCCACAGGTTGCGGGTCTCCTCACCGAAGACGTCGTCGACCTCGCCGGGTACGACGTACCAGCTGCCCTCGGCGACCTCGGCCTCGAGCTGACCCACGCCCCAGCCGGCGTAGCCAGCGAAGATGCGCAGCCGGTCCACGGTGCCCGCGACGAGCTCGCGCGGGGTGTCGAGGTCGAGCAGGCCGACCCGCCCCCAACAGGGACGGAAACCGGCAGCGTCCTCGCCCCCGGGAACGGCGAGCGCCACGGCGATGGCACCGTCGGTCGAGACGGGGCCGCCCTGGAAGAGGACCTCAGGCTCCTCGACGACGTCGCCCCACTCCCCCAGGACCTCCGAGACCGGCAGTGCGGTGGGGCGGTTGAGCACGACACCCAGGGCACCGTCGTCGTTCACGTCGAGGAGCAGCACGACGGTGTCGACGAAGTTCGGATCCAGCAGGCCGGGGGTGGCGAGCAGCAGCCGGCCGGCCGCCAGGTCACTGGCGGCAGTGGGACTGACCTCGCTCGGCATGTCCCCATCATTGCCCACGAACAAGATCCAGCCCCGGACCCGACGCGATAGGGAGGGAGGGTGCGTCAGGTCCGGGGCTGAACTCGGGGGGTCGCGATCAGGCGGCGACCACGGCGCGCAGGCGCGCCATGAGCGTGCCTCGCACCTCTTCGGGCTCTGCGTAGTGCGCGTCGGCAGTGATCATCGGGATGCCCCGGTGCAGCAGGCGCGCCCGCTCCTCGATCTCGGAGCCGACCCGACGAGCGGTCTCGTCCGCGATGGACGTCCGACCGGCGTTGACGGCCAGGAGCTGCTGCTCCTTGAACTTCGCCGCAGCCATGGCCGTGGCCATCGCGTCGTCGCTCGGCTTCGCCGAGTAGTGGTCGATGATCAACCGGACACCGGCGAGCTCGTGGGCGGTGTTGCTCCACGCGATCGCGACGGCCTCTTCGAGGTCCATCGGCTGGTGGGACAACATCCGGTCGATCTGGCCGGACAGGCGGGTGTGCCACTTGAGAGTGAGGGCGCCGAGCAGGTCGAGCTCGTCGCGGAAGCCCGTGGAGACGCCATCGACGTCCATGGGCAGCAGGCCGTCACGACGGACGGCCGAAGTCGCGATCACGGAACGGAGGGTCTCGCCACGTGAATGAAAGGCCTTCCAGGTCATGGTCAGCTCCTTTGTCTTCTCTGCGGCCCCGGACACCGGAGGTGCCCGACATACCGCTGGTACGTACTACGAGTATGGCCCAGACCGTCGGTATGCCCAACGGAACGACACCGTGATCCCCAACACCCGGCCAAGTGACCGGTGTCACCCCTGACCTGCGCAGATGCCTATGCTGGGCCCGTGGCGAAGTCGGTTTCCAAGTTGGTCCCCAAGGTCCCGGGCGGGTCCCTGCGGGCGTCGTACTCCGCCTCGACGAAGCGGGCACTGGTCGACGTGGCAGAGCGCCTGTTCGCCGAGAAGGGCTACGCCGGCACCTCGCTGGACGCCATCGTGAGCGGCGCCCGGGTCACCAAGGGCGCGCTCTACCACCACTTCTCCGGCAAGCAGGCCCTGTTCGAGTCGGTCTTCGAGCGCGTGGAGCAGGACTCCGCCAAGCGCATCCAGAAGGCGCTGCGCAGCGAACGCGACCCCTGGCTCAAGGCGCTGCTCGGCCTGCGTTCCTTCCTCGAGGTCGTCCAGGAGGGCAACTACCGGCGCATCGTCATCCAGGACGGCCCCGCCGTGCTGGGCTACGAGCGCTACCGCGAGCAGGAGGAACGCTCGACGTTCGCCAACATCGTGGAGATCCTGCGCGCCACCCTCGACGCAGGCTCGTGGGAGCTCGACGAAGACATGGTGCAGACCTTCGCGCGGATCTTCTTCGGTGCGATGTCGTCGGCCGGGGAGACCGTGGCCACGGCCGCCGACCCGGAGGCGGCCGCGCAACGCGTGGAGTCCGCGATCGGCTTCCTGCTGGCCGGCGTGCAGAGCCTCGTCGACCAGGGCATCGGCATGCCGAGCGCCTTCAGCAGCGACGAGAGCGAGTCCGGGAGCTGACTGCGGCCAGCTCCCGTCGCGTCACTTCCCGATGACGACGGAGCCGCCAGCGCCGTCCGCCGGCACCAGCTCGATCCACACCTTGCCGGCCGGGACGGTGAGCTCGCCCGCAGCCGTCTTGAGCGTGAGCGGCGCACCGAGCTTGGCCTTGGACCACTCGCCGTCGATCACGTTGCCGCCGTGGAACAGCTGCGCCTGGCCGCCACCGGTGAACTTGCTCTCCGGCACGAAGTTGCCTGCCGGGTCGGTGTAGCCGGCATCGACGACGTCGACCCGCAGCACCAGCACGGTGTCGGGCTGGAAGCGGTCGCCCTTCGCGGCGTTGGAGTTCTTGTTGACGTAGTGACCGTCGCGGAACACCCAGTTGGTGGTGTGGCTGCCGAAGTGCGCGGACAGGGTCAGGGCCGGGACGCCGGCCGGCAGGTCCGCGGCCGCACCCCACGGCAGGTAGTCGGCCGGACGCTCGTCCTTGCCGTCCTCGGTGGCCTTGGCGACCTTCTTCAGGCTGGTGAACAGGTTGTACGGCGCCGAGCGGCTGTTGTTGCGGTAGAAGCCGGGGCCGCCCTCCTGGAAGTACTTGATCTTCGCCTTGTTGATGCGGTCGATCGTGATCTGGGCCGCGCCGCTGGTGGTGATGACGCCGTGGACCGGGGACACGATGCCGATGTCGCTGGCCCGCATCGAGCGGACCGGACCGATGTCGCCCGGGAGCTGCGAGTAGTAGAAGGCCGCCAGTCGGGTGATGCCACCCTCGACCAGCTCCTCGACCACGAGGTCGGCCTTGCCCAGCCCGACCTGGGGCGCGCTGCTGGGCGAGTTGTCGATCTTGGTGACGATGACCGGGTGGTCCAGTGCCGTGGTCTTCCCGGCCGGCGCCTCGATCCCGGTCAGCGGCCAGGTCTCGGGAACGACAGGCTCCGGCGTGGCCGACGTCTCTGCATCGGGCGTCGACTTCTTCTCGGGGTCGTCACCGCCACACCCGGCGAGGACCAGGCTCAGGGCGACCAGGGAGGCGGGCAGGGCAGAACGAACCATCGAGAAGCGCACGCTGCAAGTCTGGACCACGCCCCTCACGTACGACGGAGCCGCCCCCGCGTGTCGCGGGGACGGCTCCGTTGAGTGACGTCAGGTGCCGAGGCTGATGCCGCCGTCGACGTAGAGGGTCTGGCCGGTGATGTAGGAGGCCTCGTCGCTGGAGAGGAACGTGACCGCGGCCGCGATGTCCTCCGGGAAGCCGACGCGGCGGACCGGGTTGGCCTCGGCGTTGAGGCGGCGGAACTCGTCGACGTCCATCTTCAGCCGCGCGGCGGTGGCGTCGGTCATCTCGGTCGCGATGAAGCCGGGGGCCACCGCGTTGACGTTGATTCCGAACGGGCCGAGCTCGATGCCGAGGGTCCGGGTGAAGCCCTGGATGCCCATCTTGGCGGCGGAGTAGTTGGCCTGGCCGCGGTTGCCCAGCGCGGAGATGCTGGAGATGTTGACGACCTTGCCGTACCTCTGCGCGACGAAGTGGACCTGGGCGGCCTTGGTCATCAGGAACGCGCCCTTGAGGTGCACGCCCATGACGAGGTCCCAGTCCACCTCGGTCATCTTGAAGAGCAGGTTGTCGCGGGTGACGCCCGCGTTGTTCACCAGGATGTGGATGCCACCGAGCTCGGTGACCACGCGCTCGATGCCGGCCTCGACGGACGCACCGTCGGAGACGTTGGCGCCGACGCCGATGGCCTTGGCGCCCTCGACGAGCGGCAGCTTTGCAGCGGCCTCGGCCGCGGCGGACTCGTCGAGGTCGACGATCGCGACCGACGCACCTTCCTCGGCGTATCGCGTGGCGGTGCCGAAGCCGATGCCGCGTGCTGCTCCGGTGATGACGGCGACTCGCCCGTCGAAACGACCCATGTGCTTACCTTTCAGCGGTTCCAGAAGACGATCGGCCGCAGCCTACGCGTCCAGTACGGCGCGCAGACGTGCGGCGTACTCCGCGGACTCCCCGTCGGCGTACTTCCGGCGGGGCCAGAAGAAGCCGCGCAGCCCGTCGCCCTTGGTCCGCGGCACCACGTGCACGTGCAGGTGCGGCACCGATTGGCTGACGACGTTGTTGATCGCGACGAAGCTGCCCTGCGCGCCGAGCCCGTCCACCACAGCGGTCGCGAGACGCTGCGCCGCCGCGAGGAAGCCGTCGCGCTGCGCGGCGGCCAGGTCGGGCAGGGTCACGACGTGCTCGCGGGGCACCAGCAGGACGTGGCCCTTGAAGACCGGACGCCGATCGAGGAACGCGAGGAAGCCGGGTTCGTCGAGGACGACGTCCGCCGGCAGCTCCCCCGCGACGATCGAGCAGAAGACGCAGTCGGTCATGTGGCGAGGCTAGTCGCAGACGGCGACACCGCAGCCGGGCACGACGATGACCCGACCCCCACGTGGCACGGCATCGAAGTGCTGGCTGTCGGAGGTCGCATAGCTCCACCGCAGCCCGTGCCTCGCCATGATGCGGACGACGGGATGGGTCCGCGACCGCCACGCGACGCGGGGGTGTGAGCGGCGCGGCCACCAGGAGTTGGGGACCCATCCGAGGCGCGACCGGTAGGGGTTCTCCCAGGTGTTGAGGTCCAGGGAGCGGCCGTAGCTGTGGGGGCTGCGTACGCCGGGGCGCCCCACCACCCAGCGGCAGTTGAAGGCCGACGTGTTGCCGGCCGCCATCGACGCGTAGTCGTCGGCGCCGTTGACCCGCCTCGACCAGCCGAACCGGTCGACGCGGTACATCGACCGGATGGGGAGCTTCGCCGCATACATGTCGGACAGGGCCCTCGCCATCTGCCGGATCACGACGGCGCCAGCGACGATCTCGCCACGACGGCGGTAACCGCTGTAGTCCCAGTAGTTGATGCGGAGCATCCGGAGGCCGGACCGGCCGACCGGGCACCCGCGGTGCCAGCTGCGCCCGACCATGCTGCGCCACACACCGTCGGAGAGCCTGGAGATGATCGGGTTGGGACCTGCGCCGCGCGCCCGGGGCTGGGCAGGAAGGGCGATCCGCGGTCGCGGAGCAGTCGCCGGCAGGGCGACCGGCACCCCTGAGGGCAGGTTGTCGATCACGTGGGTCGTGCTGACCGACCGCGCTGCCCAGGGCGCACCGAGGCTCACCGCGCGCCAGCGGCTGTCGACGCGAGGCGCCACCCTGACGTTGACGAAGCCCGCGGCACTGGTGGACACGGTCGTCACCCAGCGCCAGGCGCCGTCGACGTACTGCTGGAGGGTGACGCGGCCGGCCACAGGTGTGCCCTCGGAGGTCTTCCAGGTGAGGCCGAGGTAGACGCTCTGCTCGTCGATGACGCTCGTCGGGCCGGTGATCGTCGTCGACGTCGGCAGCGCCTGGAGGGGCAGGACGTACTGCACCGAGACCGGCGCGTTCGTCTCGTCGCCCGCGTACGACGCCCGCAGCAGGTTGCGCGCCGGCGACCGGTCGACGGGCACGGTCAGGCTGGCCGCACCTGCCAAGTCGGTGACGACGGGCCCCAGGACCTGCCAGGCCGCACCGTCCCACCGCTCCACGACGACGGGCGCCTCGCCGATCGGCACCCCGGACGCGTCCAGCGCGAGGGACAGCGTGGTGTCCCTGTCGGCGTACGACGCCGGAGCCGACACGAGCAGGGTCGTCGGTGTCGCGGCTGCTGCTGAACCCGACGCGGCGATCGGCAGCAGGGCAGCGACGAGCACCGCGACCAGCAGCGCAATCAGCGCAGCGAGATCCACGGACAGGGGGGAGGTGGCGCGGGGTCCGAGACGCACCCTGCCATCTTGACCCCGCGCCCCCGATTCTGTCGGCACTTCGCCGCGATGTCGCCGATCAGCTCACCGATACCTGCTCATCGAGCCACGCGTCGCGGGCGGCCACCGCGATGTCGGGCTGGTCCGCGAACAGCGCGTCGATGCCCGCATCGAGGAACGCGTCGATCTCGCCGGTCAGGTCTCCGTGCGCGTTCGGGTCCGTACCGACCCGGTGGTTCGTCGGGAGGAACTGGTTCTCGGCCCGCATCGTCCAGGTGACCACCTTCAGGCCCGCGGCATGCGCATCGCTCACCACGTTGCTGGGTGCCCCGATGGCCCCGGAGGCGTCGCGCGGCAGGATCAGGTTCTTCGTCGGGGAGACCCAGTCGGCGTACGTCGCGATCTCGGCGAGACCGGACGGCGTCACCAGGTCGCGGTAGGTCGTCGGCAGACCCGCGGCCTTGAGGTCGTACGGCGCTCCGGAACCGTCGACGAGCTGCACGATCGGGGCGGCGGTGAGCCGATTGAGCTCGCGCAGGTTGCCGGTCTCGAACGACTGCAGCACGACCTTCGCGTTGCGACGGTCCAGGCCGTGGCGGCGCAGGCTGCGCACCAGCGGCTCCTCCAGCGACAGGCCGATCGAGTCGAAGTACGTCGGGTGCTTGGTCTCCGGCGCGATGCCGATGGTGCGGCCGAGGCGGCGGGACTCGGTCTGCACGAGCCCGATCACCTCGTCGAGCGTCGGCACCTCGAACCTGCCGTCGTACACGGTGTTGCCGGGGCGGACCGCGGGCAGCCGCTCCTTGGCGCGCAGGGTCTTCAGCTCGGCGAGGGTGAAGTCCTCGGTGAACCAGCCGGTGATCTGGGCGCCATCGACCGTCTTGGTCGCCTTGCGGCTGGCGAACTCGGGGCGCGCGGAGACATCCGTGGTGCCGCTGATCTCGTTCTCGTGGCGGGCGACGAGGACGCCGTCCTTGGTGGAGACGAGGTCGGGCTCCACGTAGTCCGCCCCCATCTGGATGGCCAGGCGGTACGCCGCCAGCGTGTGCTCCGGGCGGTAGCCGGACGCACCCCGGTGGGCGATGACCAGTGGTCCGGTCGTGAACCGGCCGGACCGGTTGTTGTCGACACCGGAGCCGCTGTCAGGGTCCGCGTGGGCGGGAAGGGTCGTGGCGCCGACGGCCACGAGCGCGAGGGTCGTGGCTGCGAAGACACCTGCGAGCCGGGGCATGGTCCGAGTTCTCATGCCTGCAGCCGACCAGCCGGAGGTGGCGCGCGGCCCATGCTCAGGTGAAGCACCGGCGACCGGCGTGCGTAGGTTGGTGTCATGCGCATCGCCATCGTCGGAGGCAACGGTCAGATCTCCCGCCTGCTGCACCCTGTCCTGGTCGCGGGCGGCCACCAGCCGGTCGCGCTGGTGCGGAACGAAGGCCATCGCGCCGGGCTCGAGGCCCTCGGCGCAGAGGTGCGACTGCTCGACATCGAGAACCAGGACGTCGACGACTTCGCCGCCGCCTTCGAGGGGTGCGATGCGGTCGTGTTCAGCGCGGGCGGTGGCCCCGACGGCAACATCGAGCGCAAACGCACCGTCGACCTCGAGGGCGCCCTGAAGTCGATGACGGCGGCCGAGCAGCGCGACATCCGCCGCTTCGTCCAGGTGTCGGCCATCAACGTCGACGAGCCGGTGGCGCCCGATGCCGGCGAGGTCTGGGCGGCGTACGTCGCCGCGAAGCGGGACGCCGACGTCGCGCTCCGCGCCAGCAACCTGGACTGGACGATCCTGCGGCCCGGTCTGTTGACCGATGAACCGCCGACCGGGCTGGTCGCGCTCGGCCCGGACGTGCCACGCGGAGCCGTGACGCGGGCAGACGTGGCGGCGGTGCTGGGTGCCGTGATCGACCGGGACGACACCATCGGACAGCAGTGGAACCTCGTCGGCGGGGACCTCTCGATCAGCGCAGCGATCGACGCAGCGATCGACGCAGCAGTCGATCGGGCAGTCGGCGGCTGAACGTCAGCTCGGTTCGAGCGGCTCCACGGACCCGACCCGCAACACCCGGACCTCGAGCTCGTCGATGACGAGCTTCTTGATCCGGCCCTCCCCCAGGGAAAGCCTGCCGATGGCCACCGCGCCGATGGCGAGGGCACCCACGGCGAGCGCTCCGACCGCGGCCGCGCCGATGGCGGACGCACCGTACGCGGTCGCGCCGAGGGCGAGGCTTCCGCGCAACCGCGGGGTCAGGTCGAGGTCGGGCTGCATGCCCGCATCCTGACATGCCGGGGCGAGGGCCGAGCCCGGTCAGGTCAATCGCGCCCACTGAAGATGGAGACGCCACCAGGACCCACCAGGAGTCCGACCACGATCAGCACGATCCCCAGGATCACACTGCCCTGGATCAGGGTGATGATCCCGACGATGACCAGGATCACCGCTGCAAGCCACAGAAGCATGCTCATGTTGTTCTTCCTTCCCTCCGGCCCCGGCGTGCGGGGATGGGCACGAGGTACCCGAGGGTGCAGAGGTCAGACAGGTCCGGTCCGTCTCGTGGTTCGCCGGCTGTGACGAGCCGCGGCCGGCGTCGCCTGCTTCATTGCTCCACGGGCACGTAGTACGCGTACCCGTTCTTGCCTGCCCGCTTCGCCAGGTACATGGCAGTGTCGGCGTGGCTCAGCATCCCGGCTGCGTCGACGCCGTGCTCCGGCAGCGCTATGCCGATGCTGACCGAAACCCTCATCGGCGTCCCCGCCGGACCGATGAACGGGGCGGCAAGGGAGCCACAGATCCGCTCTGCCACAGTCGCCGTCACTGCCTGTACGTCGTCGTCGGCTCCGATGGTCATCAGCACGACGAACTCGTCGCCGCCGAGCCGTCCGATGACGTCCCCGGAGCGGGCAGCGACGCTGATCCGCTCGGCAACGGCCCGCAAGAGGTTGTCCCCCACCTCGTGTCCGTGGTCGTCGTTGACCGCCTTGAAGCCGTCGAGGTCGCAGAACAGGACGGCCACTCCGCAGCCGCTGGCCCGGCGATCCGCTGGGCGGAGAAGGTGGGAGAGCCTCCGTTCCACCAGTCGCCGGTTCGGCAGCCCGGTGAGGTCGTCGTGCATCGCCGCGTGTTCGAGACGGGCCGCCTCTGCCGCATTCGCTGCGGCGATGGCGACCTCCGTCGTCTTTCGATCCGTGATGTCCTGGATCTGGGCGATGAAGTAGAGAGGTTCTCCGTCGTCTCCCCGCACGAGGCTCACCGTGAGCAGCACCCACACCAGGTCGCCGGCCGACGTGTAGTAGCGCTTCTCCATCGAGTAGTTCGTGATCTCACCGTCGACGAGCTGGCCCAGCTGAGCAAGGTCCGCTTCCAGGTCCTCCGGGTGGGTGATCTCCTGGAAGGTGAGGAGGAGCAGTTCCTCGGACGGGTGGCCGAGCAACCGGCACAAGGCAGGGTTCACCTCGCTGAACTTCCCGTCGAGGCCGACGATGGCCTTGCCGATGGGTGCGTTCTCGAACGCGAGACGGAAGCGCTGGGTGGATTCACGAAGCTGCTGCTCCGCGAGGCGCGTGTCGGTGACGTCCTGGGTGAAACCCATCGCGGCGATCACCCGACCGCTGCGACTCACGACCGGAGACAGCCGCTGCGTGAAGATGCGCCCGCCGTACGGCACGTCGCAGGTCGAGGACACGCCCGCCAGAGCCGCGCGGTACATCGGCTCGAGGAGCGCCGCGGTCTCCGGGGGGAACGCCTCCCAGATGGTCTTCCCCTCGAGGGCTTCACGGGACAGTCCGACGTCGGCAAGTCCCAGGCCTCCGGCCGAGAGGTAGCGCAGGTCATGGTCGACGACGACGACCGCCCCGTGCGGGAAGGAATGGACGATCGGATGGTCCGAGGAGCGCAACAGACGCAGAGCCTCCTCGTCGTGCTCCAGGTCCTGCATCGCTGAGAGATCCACAGGTTCCCTCTCGTTGCTGATGCCGCGACCCGGTCACTCCTGCAATGCTTCGGCTCCCCACGGGCCCGCCTGAGCCATTCGGCTGAACCGGTGCCGACGGGCACCGCGAACGACGAGAGGGACCTGCCACTGGTGGCAGGTCCCTCTCGTCGTACTGCAGGGCTGTGGAGCTGCGGGGAATCGAACCCCGGTCCTCGAGCGTCGAGCCAGGTCTTCTCCGGGTGCAGTCTGTGCTGTCGTTTTCTCGGTCCCGGCGCTCGCACAGACACGTCGCCGACAGACCCAGTCCGGTTTGAGTCCCGCGTCACCCTCCGGACTGGAGTGACGCAGCAAGTCTTCTAGATGACGTCTGGGTCCGGGACGAAGACGGGTGCCCGGTCAGACGCTTCGATCACTGCTCAGGCAGCGAGAGCGAAGGAACTGCGGTTTGAGTTGGCAGTTATAGGTTTCCAGCGATCGTTTACGAGATGACGCTGGCTTCTCGACCCGCTTCCCCTGGAACAAACGTCCCAAGTCGAAACCGATCAGCCCCTCTTGAGTTGTGACAACAGTCTACGTGCTCCAACGAACGCGGGCCCACCGGTATTCCGGTGGGCCCGCCCCGTGGGAGCAGCCGGGCTCTAGAGGCCGAACTCGGCCAGCCAGTCGGCGACGACCGGAATGTCGATGCGCTGGTAGCCGTCGATGTAACGGCAGTTGGACGTGTAGCCGTACGACGTCACGGCCACGACCGCGCCGTTCAGCCACAACGAGCCACCGGAGTCACCGAAGCAGGTGCCGCCGGTGCCGAAGATGTCCTTCTCGTTGCCGTTGGTCTGGATGATCTGCGGGGTGATCTTCTGGCCGGGCATGTCGACGAAACGACGAATGATCGGGTAGCTCATCGGCGTCGGCTTCTGCGAACCGGAGTCGGCCTGGCGGACCTCGGTGCCGTAGCCGACCGCGGTGAAGAGGGTCTTGCGGGGCTGCTTGATCGCGTCGGCCGCGTGCAGGCCTGCGATCGGCGCCGGGGTGATGTCGGTGACCGGCTCGTCGAGCACGATGACGCCGACGTCGTTCCAGTTGTCCATGTCGGTGAAGTCGCTGTAGTCGGGGTGCGTGTGCGCCGTACCGGACAGGTAGCCGGCCGCGGCGAGCTCCTCAGCGGTGTAGCCGGCAGTGAGGTCGGCGGCCACGGGGAGCGGCGACGGGGGCGCCTCGGCGACGACGCTGTCGAAGGTCACGAGGGTCTTGCCGAGGGTGCCGTCGGTGCAGTGAGCAGCCGTGACCAGGACGGTCGGGCTGACCAGCGTCGCCGAGCAGCGGAAGCGTCCTTCTGCGTCGTAGAACGCGATCATGCCGACGTTGGGGTGGTTCTCGCCGTCAGCCGTGCCGCCGGTGCTGGCAGTGGCGGGAGCGAGGAAACCGAGGCCGACGATGGTGGCGGCGGCCAGGGTCAGAAGACGTGCACGCATGGTTCTCCTCTGAGCGGTGGTCAGGAGGGCCCAGTCCAGCACCGCAACCGTCCGGAGGGAAGAGGGTGAAGGTCAAGATTTTGCGGTGGTTCGACCCAACAGCCGCAAGGCGTTGTGCCAGCAGACGTCCCGGAGCCAGTCGTCACCCAGCCCGAGGTCGGCCAGCCAGCCCAGCTGGTCGGCGTAGGCGAACGGCAGGGTCGGGAAGTCCGAACCCCAGACCACCCGCTCCTGGAGCTCGCGGAGGCGCGGCACCAGTACCGCAGGGAACCGGGCGTCGTGCGGGCCCTCGGCGAAGAAGTCGGTGAACGCCATCGACGTGTCGAGGTGGACGCCGTCGTACTCCTCAGCCAGGGCCAGGAAGTCCGAACACTCGGGCGAGCCCATGTGCGCGATCACGAGGCGCAGCTGCGGGAAGCGGGCCAGCACGCGAGCCGTCGAGGCCGGTCCCGTGTACGGCGTCCCGACCGGCCCGGAGCCGGCGTGCACCATGACCGGGGTGCCCGCGTCCGCCAGTGTCGCCCAGACGGGATCGAGCAGCGGGTCGTCGAGGTGGAAGGAGCCGACCTGCAGGTGGAGCTTGAAGATCTCCACGCCGTCGGCGACGAGCGCCGGGACGTGGTCGGCCGCTTCGGGCTCGGGGTAGAACGTTGCCGACCGCAGCACCTCGGGCACGTCGGCCGCGAAGTCGCGCGACCAGTCGTTGAGGAAGCCCGCGATGCCGGGCTTGTGGGCGTACGGCAGCGTCGAGAAGCCGCGGATGCCGGACTCCTGCAGGAAGGCGACCCGATCGGCCGCCGTACCCCGGTAGCGGATCGGCCACTCCCGGCCGATCAGCTCGCCGCCCCCGTCGAACTCGCGCCACACGGCGCGCTCGATGGAGGGCGGCAGGAAGTGGACGTGGAGATCCATCAGGCCGGGCAGGCCCAGGCGCTCCCAGAAGGAGCGCACGTCCGAAGCGTCAGTCACGCATGCCCTTGGCCCGGCGTCCGATCTCGGCGACCTTCTCGCGGTCGGCCTCACGCTCGGCGATCGCCTGCCGCTTGTCCCACGACTTCTTGCCCTTGGCCAGGCCGATCTCGACCTTGGCCCGGCCGTTGACGAAGTAGATGGCCAGCGGGATCACGGTCTGGCCCTTCTCGCTCACCTTGCGCTCGATCTTGTCGATCTCGATGCGGTTGAGCAGGAGCTTGCGCTTGCGCTTGGCGGTGTGGTTGGTCCACGTGCCCTGGGCGTACTCGGGGATGTGCACGTTGTGCAGCCAGGCCTCGCCGTTGTCGATGTCGACGAAGCCGTCCACCAGGCTCGCGCGTCCCAGCCGCAGGGACTTCACCTCGGTGCCGACGAGCACCAGGCCTGCCTCGAAGGTGGACTCGATGTGGTAGTCGTGGCGCGCCTTCTTGTTGGACGCGACGATCTTGTGATCGACAGCGCCTTCCTTCTTCGCACCCTGCTTGGCCATGGGCTCATTCTCTCAGGCGCGGCAATCGGTTTGATCAGAGGTACGGAGCAGGATCGACGGTCTCGCCGTTGCGGAGCACCGTGAAGTGCAGGTGGCAACCGGTCGACCAGCCCGTGGAGCCGGAGTAACCGACGACCTGGCCGCGACGGACCCGGGCGCCCCTGCCGACGGCGTAGCTGGTCATGTGGTTGTAGACCAGCGTCATCGCCGCGCCGTTGACGCGGCCGATGGCGATGTAGAGACGGTTTCCGTAGACCTCGTCGTAGTAGCGGTTGATCACCGTTCCGGACTCACCGGCCACGAGCGGCGCACCGCACCCGGTGCCGAAGTCGATGCCGTTGTGCAGGCCGTAGTACCCGTAGATCGGGTGGATCCGGTAGCCGTACGGCGAGGTGACCGGCCCGGGGCCGGGCTTCGCGAGGAACCCGCCCGTGTCACCGCTGTAGCTGCCGCCCTGCTTCTGCGACAACCTCAGGATCTCCGACTTGATCCGCTGCTCGCGCTTCTTCAGGCGGGCCAGCGCGGCCTGGTCGGCAGCACGGGCCCGGATCACGGCCTGGCGCGCGCCGTTGGTCTTGGTCACCAGGGCGGCCACCTGCGACTGCGTCGTCTCGGCCTGCTGGACCAGGACCGCGATGGTGGCGACGTTCTCGTCGGCCGACTTCTTCGCGCTGGCCACCGCGTTGCGCGCTGCGGCGACCTCGATCTTGCGTTGTTCCATCGCGGCCTCGGCCGCCTCGAGGGCGACCAGGGCCTGGTTCTGCCGGCCCGTGACCAGGTCGTACGCCGTCTGGCTGACCAGCACGTCCTCGATGGAGCCGCTGTTCATGTAGGAGTTCAGCAGCGCCATCCGGGCGTCGTCGCCGGTGCCCATCACGATGATGGCGTCACGGCTGGCGAGCCGCTGGACAGCCACCTCGGCGCGCGCCTGCTGGAGATCGATCTTGGCCAGCCTGAGCGTCTCCTCCGCGAGCACCAGCTTGTTGGCCAGCTCGGCGGCGGCGGCGCGAGCCGCCGTCAGGTCGGTGCGGACGGCACTCAGCCGTGACTGCGCCGCGCTGAGCTGCTTCTTGGCCGCCTTCAGCTCCCGGGCGATCTTCGCGACCTTCTGGCTGGCCTCGTGGATGTCGCCCTTGACGTCGGAGATCTGGCCCCGGACCTGGTCCTGCTTGTCCTCGAGGTCGTCCCGGTCGTCGGCATGGGCGATCGGTACGGCGAGGCCGGCGAGGGCCACGACGACGGCGAGTGCCGTCACCAGCCACTGGGGATGGGCCCATGTGGGAAGCCGATCGGTCACACGGCGAAACCCTGGGGCGCTGGGGAAGGAGCGCACAGGTGAACCATTTCGTTCGGGGAAGTTTGTTTTGTTCGGTCCGCTCGCTGACGCTCGCGAACTCGTCGACCGTAACCGCCCTGACTCAGACTTTTACGTATTTCCGGGTCAACAGGAGTGTCGGGATCAGCGTGAGCGCCGGGCCGAGGAAGACGATGCCGAGCGGGAACCATCCGTACAGGGACTCGCCGTAGTCACCCCAGTCGACCCAGGGCAGGAACTGGACGTGCTCGGCCAGGCCCTTCTCGATCCCCCAGTACTGGAACGCTGCGAGCGCCCCCGCAGCGAGGCCGACGCCGACGATGGCGGTCACCAGTGCCTCGAGCAGGAACGGGAAGGCGATGTACAGCGTCGAGGCGCCGACCAGCCGCATGATGCCGATCTCGCGCCGCCGCGCGAGCGCAGCGAGCCGGATCGTGTTGGTGACCTGGAGCAGCGCGGCGAGCAGCAGGAAGCCGGAGCCGATCCACGAGCCGTACTTGAGGACCTTCATGATCCCGAAGATCTGGCCGAGCGCCGCACGCTCGTCCTTGATGACCGAGACGCCGTCGAGGCCCTCGAGGGCACTGATGATGCCGTCGGCCTGCTCGGGGTTCTTCAGGGTCACCCAGTAGCCGGCGGGCCAGCTCTCGACCGTCACGACCGGGTTCGGCCCGGTGTAGGCGGTCTCGGGGATCGCACCGGACTCCTTGGCGTTCTCGAACCCCTCCTCCTTCGACACGAACCGGAAGGACGCGACCTCGTCGTTGGCCTTGACCTCCGTCTCGATCCGTTGCTGCTGCTCGGCGGTGACCTCACCACCGGCACAGTTCGGGTTGTTCGAGGGGTCGTCGTCGATGCAGAGGTTGACCAGGATCTTCAGCTCGTTGCCCAGGGACTTGTTGGCGAGGTCGGCCTCACGCTGGATGAGGATGCCGACGCCCGCGAGGGACAGCGAGACGAAGAGGGTCAGGATGACGGCCAGGTGCATCGAGAGATTGCGCCGCAGGCCGGTACGGAGCTCGGTGAAGACATAGCGCAGCTGCATGAGGGGTGTGTGCTCCTTGACTCAGTGCTGGAAGCCGTAGCTACCGGCCGCCTCGTCGCGGATGACCTTTCCGTGCTCGAGCTCGATGACTCGTTTGGTGAACTGGTCGACGATGCCGTGGTCGTGGGTGGCCATGACCACCGTCGTACCGGTCTGGTTGATGTCGCCGAGCAGGTTCATGATCCCGACAGAAGTCTGGGGGTCGAGGTTTCCGGTGGGCTCGTCGGCGATCAGGATCATCGGCCGGTTCACGAACGCGCGGGCAATCGCCACGCGCTGCTGCTCACCGCCCGAGAGCTCGTCGGGCATCCGGTCGCCCTTGTCCTTGAGACCGACCAGCTCGAGGGTCTCCGGCACGACCTTGTTGATCTCGCGCTGGGACTTGCCGATCACCTGCTGGGCGAACGCGACGTTCTCGGAGACCGTCTTGTTGGGGAGCAGCCGGAAGTCCTGGAAGACCGTGCCGATCTGGCGGCGCAGTCGCGGCACCTTCCAACCGGCCATCCGGTTGATCTCCTTGCCGGCGACGTGGACGCGACCCGTGGTCGGTCGCAGCTCGCGCAGGACCAGCCGCAGCGCGGTCGACTTGCCCGAACCGGAGGTGCCGACGAGGTAGACGAACTCGCCCTTGTCGATGTCAATGCTGACCTGGTCCAGCGCAGGCTTGCCGGGGCCGGCGTAGCGCTTGGTGACCTTTTCGAAGCGAATCACTGACATGACGGTACGCGACGGGCAAGCCGAGGCAGTGCCCACTAGTCTGACGGGCGTGTCGACGGTACTGCGCGCGCTGCTTCTCTCGGCGCTCCTCACCCTGGTGCCGGTCGGCATCGGAGTGGCCGTCTCCGACGACACCACGACCGAGCGTCCGCCGCCCTCCTACGAAGGCACCGACCTCGCCGACTTCGACGCCGGCGCAGCAGTCGTCCAGCGGACGCCGTTCTGCGATCTGGTGCCGCCCGAAGCGGTCAAGGCAGCGCTCGGCACCGCGGGCGAGCTGACGTCGTACGGCAACGGCGAGGAGTCCGCGGCGCTCCCCGGCAGCGACGTGGCCCATGAGTACGGCTGCCTGTTCGCCTCGGCGGATGCCGTCGGACGGGAGGCACGCGGCTGGGTCTTCGCTCCCCCGGTCAGCGCCGAGCGTGCGTCCGGCCTGATCAGCGCCGCGACGACCAGTGTGTGCGTCGCGCAACCCGGCGCCCCCGCCTACGGCACCCCCTCGGTGGCAGTCGTGTGCACCGACGGCGACACCCGTACGGCGTCCTTCCGTGGCCTGTTCGGCGACGCCTGGCTCGCGTGCAGCCTCACCCTCCCGGTCGGGGTCACCGAGGCCGACCTGGTCACCCGCGCCGGCCGGTGGTGCGTGGCCGTCGCGCAGGCTTCTTCCTTCATGGCGTCCTGACCTGACGAACAGCTGGACCCTCCGGGACTTCGTCCCGGCCGAGTGACCCACGCCTCAGGTGGGCCCCAGCCGGGCCGATCCGGACGCACATGGCTCAGGTCCTGCGCACGCTCGCGCTCCTGCTCGCCGGGCTCGCCCTCGCCGGCACCGGTGTCGCGCTGCCCGCGGCCGCGGAGGACACCGACCCGCCCGGGGCAACCGGTGGGACCGAGCCGATCGAGGTGGTCGACGACCCCGCTCTCGTGACCAGCCCGGACGGAGGAACCTTCATCCGCGACGAGTGGGGCGCCCCGCCTGCGGTGACGGCGAGCCGGGTCACCACGGACGGCACCGCCCTGGCCGCGGCCGAGCCGACGGCGTCGTACACGCTGGCGGAGACGTTCACCCTGCACAGCCGGCCGGGCGCCGCGCGCTCCGTCTACCTCGACTTCGACGGCGGGAACCTGCTCTCCACCAACTCGTGGCTCCTGAACGGGCTCACCACCCTGCTCTTCCCGGGCTGGAGCCTGGACGGCTCGTCGGCCTTCTCCGACGCCGAGCGCACCCTGGTCCAGGAGGTGTGGGCGCGGGTGGCCGAGGACTACGCCCCCTTCGACGTCGACGTCACGACCCAGGAACCGGCCGCCGGTGGCCTGTGGCGCAGCGGGACCAGCGACACGGTCTACGGCTCACGTGTCGCATTCACCTCGGGCAGCGCCGTGCAGAGCGCCCTCTGCGGCGGGTGCGGCGGGCTCGGCTGGATCGGGACGTTCGACGCCGTCACCCAGGGCGAGACCCGCAGCCCCGCGTGGATCTTCCCGTCCTCGCTGGGCAACCGGGCCAAGAGCATGGCCGAGGCCGCCTCCCACGAGGTCGGGCACAACCTCGGCCTCGCCCACGACGGCACGACGACGAGCCCCTACTACGGCGGCGGCACGCTGTGGGGCCCGCTGATGGGCAGTCCGTACTCCTCCGGCGTCACCCAGTGGTCGCAGGGCGACTACACCGCGGCGAGCAACCACGAGGACGACGTCGCGGTCGCCGGCACCAACGGCATCACCCTGCGTCCCGACGAGGCCGGGAGCACGCCGAGCACCGCGCTCCCCCTGGCCGAGCTCCCGGGAGGCGGCGGTGTGATCACCACCCGCAGCGACAGCGACTGGATCGGCATCGACCACTGCGCGGGCACGGTCACCGCGCGCGCCGACCCCGCGGCGGTCGGGCCCAACCTCGACGTGCTGCTCGAGGTCCGCAACGCAGCCGGCGCCGTGCTCGCGTCCGCAGCGCCCGCCACGGCCCGCACCACCGCCGGGGTCACCGGCCTGGGCGCCTCGGTCTCACTGCCCCTGACCGGCGGTCCCTTCTACGTCGCGGTCTCCGGTGTGGGGTCCGGGGCGGGCGGCACGTCCGGATGGTCCAGTGGTGGGTACGACGACTACGGCAGCCTGGGGACCTACCGACTCTCCGTGACCGGCTGTTCGAGCTCGCTCACCGACCCGCCGACCGACCCGCCGACCGACGACCCGGTCGTCAACGACCCGCCGGTCGTCGTACCGACGGTGACGCGGCCGGGGACGACGGCCGCACCGCGGGTCGGTGCCGGCGCACCTGGCGGACGGCTGACCATCGGGGTGCGGTGGACGGCGCCGACGCGCACCGGAGGCGCACCCATCACCGGGTACGTCGTGGCGGCCTACCGACTGAGCTCATCGGGCCGCGTGCTCGCGAAGGTGACGTCGACGGTCCAGAGCGCCGGGACGCGGCGCATCGAGATGCGGCTGCCCACCGGGCGCTGGGTGGTCCGGGTGAAGGCTCGCAACCGGATCGGGTGGGGTGCGCTGAGCAACCGCTCGGCTGCGGTCCGCCCGTGCTGATCAGTTCGCGCTGATCAGTTGGCTTCGGCGTTCTCTCCGCCACGACGCCAGCGGATGCCGGCCTCCAGGAACCCGTCGAGGTCTCCGTCGAACACCGAGGACGGGTTGCCGCTCTCGAAGCCGGTGCGCAGGTCCTTGACGATCTGGTACGGGTTCAGCACGTAGTTGCGCATCTGGTCGCCCCAGCTCGCCTGCACGTCGCCACGCAGCCCGTCGAGGTGCGCCTTCTCCTCGGCCTTCTTCAGGGCGAGCAGCTTGGCCTTGAGCACCACCATCGCGCTGGCCTTGTTCTGCAGCTGGCTCTTCTCGTTCTGGCAGCTGACGACCGTGCCGGTCGGGATGTGCGTGAGGCGGACCGCGGAGTCGGTGGTGTTGACCGACTGACCGCCGGGCCCGCCCGAGCGGTAGACGTCGACGCGGATCTCCTCGTCGGGGACGTCGATCTCGTCGGTCTGCTCGAGCACCGGGACGACCTCGACGGCCGCGAAGGACGTCTGGCGGCGGCCCTGGTTGTCGAACGGGCTGATCCGGACGAGACGGTGGGTGCCGGCCTCGACGGACAGCGTGCCGTAGGCGTAAGGAGCGTGGATGGCGAACGTGGCGGACTTGAGGCCCGCCTCCTCGGCGTAGGAGGTCTCGTAGACCTCGACCGGGTAGCCGTGCTGCTCGGCCCACCGCATGTACATCCGCATCAGGGTCTCGGTGAAGTCGGCTGCGTCGACCCCGCCGGCGCCGGCCCGGAGGCTGACGAGGGCCTCGCGGGCGTCGTACTCACCGTTGAGAAGCGTGCGGACCTCGAGGCCCTCGACCGCCTTCTTGACCTTCTCCAGCTCGGCGTCGGCCTCGGCCAGGGTCTCGGCGTCGGCCTCCTCGGCGGCGAGCTCGGCGAGCACGGCGAGGTCATCGATCCGGTCGTGCAGGGCACGGAACCGGTCCACCTGGCCCTGGAGGCCCGAGAGCTTGCCCGTGACGCGGGTGGCGTTGGCCTGGTCGTCCCACAGGTCCGGCGCCGCCACCTGCTCACCGAGGTCGGCGATGTCGCGCTGCATCTGGTCGATGTCGAGCACCTGCTCGATGGTGCGCATCGTTGCCGTCAGCTGCTTGATCTCGGAGTCGTAATCGGTGCCTGCCACAAGGAGCAAGGTTACGGCCCCCGCGTACGACGGCGCGAACCCGCGGTCATCGTCGGCCTTCCTGCATCGATCGGGCTGCATCGATCGGGTCGATGCGTTTGACTCGGGGACGTGAACGCCCTCCCGGTCCAGCTCGAGCTCCGCCAGCTGCGCCACGCCGTTGCGCTCGCCGAGCACCGCAACTTCGCGCGCGCCGCGGAGAGCCTCTACATCACCCAGTCGGCGCTGACCCGGAGCATCCAGGTGCTCGAGGCCAGGGTCGGGGCTCGACTGTTCGACCGTGGCCCGCGCGAGGTGATGCCGACGATGCTCGGCGAGGTCGTGCTGCGGCACGCAGCAGCGATGGAGCTGGCCGCCCGCGACCTGCAGCGCGACATCGAGCTGGCTCAGGGCGTCGAGATCGGCGATCTCAGGGTCGCCGCCGGACCGTTCGCGGGAGCCGTCCTGGTGAGCAGCGTCGTCGGTGCGCTGAACGTCGCGCACCCGCGTCTGCGGATCGAGGTCGTCATCGGGCCGTGGCAGGAGCTGCCCGAACGACTCCGGCAGCGCGAGGTCGACCTGGTGGTCGGCGACCTGAGTGACGTGGAGTCGCTGGCCGGCTTCGAGGTGCTCGCGCTCCGACCTCATCGGCAGCACTGGGTGTGTCGCGCCGGCCACCCCCTCACCGAGCTGCAGGAGCCGACCCTCGCCGATGTGCTGAGCCATCCGTTGGCGGGCCCGAACCTGCCTGTCGACGTCCTGGCCTGGCTGCGCGAGCAGCTACCCGACGATCATCCGACTCCGCACGGTGGCCTGTTGACCATCACCTGCGACAGCTCGGAGGCACTCAAGCGCATCCTCACCCGGTCGGACGCCGTCACGATGATGGGGCGGTTCATGCTCGAGGAGGAGCTGGCGACGGGCCGACTGGTGATCCTGCCGCACGTCGGGAAGAGCCTGCCCGGCCGCTACGGCGCTGCCTGGCTCAGCGGGCGCTCCCTCTCGCCGGCGGCGCGCTCGTTCCTCGACCTGTTGCTGGCGGAGGACGCGACGCGCACCGACTGACCCCGCGGTAATGCGCAATCCTCATTGCTTCTCCAAAAATGATGCATTGGACGCATGGTGACGCAGACCCGATTCTGGTGTGGCCGCGGTCACAGGACCGCCGGCCGCTCGATCCGGCTCCCGAGTTCCGAGCGGTCCCGCCCAGAAGAGGAATCCCATGCGCAGAACGTCCCCCCTCGCACTGGCCGCCACGGCCGCCGCCGTCGTGGCCAGCATCGCCGGCGCCGCCTTCGCGGACGTACCGATCCCGAACGGCCCCACCAGCACGCTGCCGTCGTACGTCGGCAGCCCGGCCACCGCGCAGCCCGTCACCGGGATCCCGACCATCCCGCAGAACCCGTACATGGCACCCAATGGCGCGTCGTCGACCCACAACGACAGCTGGCAGAGCGACGTCTACGAAGGCCCCGGCCCCCTCGGCAAGGACCCCGTACTCACGTCCAACGGCGGCTTCACCGGCGACTGCATCTCGCCGACCTTCGACCGTGACGGCCGCGTGATCAGCATCTGCAGCACGCCCACCGAGCCCGGCCCGAAGCTGAAGATGTTCGACCCGGTCACCCTCGACGAGATCGCTTCCGTCAACCTGCCGAACCGCCCGGCACCACTGAACGGCATCCCGACGCTGAAGGACACGTCCGGTGGCGTCTACTTCTACATCGACAACGAGAATCGCGTCGTCAACGTCGCCCCGAACAACCACGTCCTGCGGTTCACGATCGAGGAGGACGGCTTCGCTCTCGAGACCGACTTCGACGTCGCGGCGCACCTGAACACGGCGTACCCCGCCGGGGACTCCCCCAAGCAGCGCCTGGTCTCCGCGCTCCCCGACTGGGACGGCCTGATCTGGTTCGTCACCCGGTACGACGGCGTGGTCGGCACCCTGAACCCGGAGACCGGGGTCGTGCAGACCCTGCAGCTCGGTGACGGCCTCGAGAACTCGATCCAGAACTCCTTCGCGATCGACAAGAAGCGCGCCTACGTGGCGACCAACCGCCGCATGCTCGCCCTCGAGGCGGACGAGGACGGCCGTCCCGTCGTGCAGTGGTCGGAGACCTACCAGAACGCGGGTGACGTGAAGCCCAGCCAGTTCGATGACGGCTCCGGCACCACGCCGACGGTCCTCCCGGGCGGCTTCGTCGCGATCACCGACAACGCCGACCCGCTGAACGTCGTCGTCTATCGCACCAAGAAGTCCAAGGACCAGGTCGTGTGCGAGGTGCCGGTCTTCGGCAAGGGCGCCAGCGCCAACGAGAACTCCCTGATCGGCGTCGGCAACTCGCTCATCGTCGAGAACAACCACGGCTACGACGTGATGGGTTTCCAGACCGGCGCGGTGCGGAGCAAGCCCGGCCAGATGCGCATCGACATCGACGCCGACAAGAAGGGCTGCCACGTGGTCTGGGCGAACGACCAGGTCATCCCGAGCGTCATCTCCAAGATGTCACTGGCGACCGGACTGATCTACACCTACACCCGCAAGGTCGATGAGAACGGCGTCCAGGGCTGGTACTGGACCGCCGTCGACTACCGCACCGGCGAGACCGCCTTCAGCGTGCTCGCGGGAACGGGTCCCCGCTGGAACAACCACTACGCCGCCATCGCGATCGGACCGGACGGGACGCAGTACACCAGCGGGTTCCCCGGCGGCCTCTGGTCGATGCGCGACGGTTCCTGACCCTCGAGACGAACGAACGGCTGCTCCCGGACCTCCGGGGGCAGCCGTTCGTCGTGGTACGACGTGCGTCGTGTGAGCCGATCAGCCGCGGGCGGCGCGGGCGAGCAGGCGCATCAGGGTCTGTGCGATGGCCGTCGCCGGCAGGACACCGACCAGCGGCAGGTCGAGCGACACGGAGTAGTCGATCTTCGTGCCGTCGGCGACCGGGGTCAGCACGACGTCACCGTGGTAGTTCTTGAACGGAACGCCGCTCACGGCCTTGTAGCCGAGCCGGGAGCCGGGCTCGAAGACGGTGACCTCCTCGACGATGGCCGGCATCGGGCCGGGCGCGTCGATGCGTCGTACGGCGCCCACGCCGCCGGGGGTCGGCGAGCCCTGCTTGTCGAGGGTGACCTTGATGCCGGGCCCCCAGTTGGCCATGCCCTCGTGGTCGGCGAGCACCGACCAGACGTGGTCGACGGGCTTCTTCACGATGGTGGTGGCGGTGGCGCGCACAGGAACTCCTCTGGTCGGCAGGCGGGAACAGTCTGACGGCTCGCGGCGGCACAGCGGGAGGCGTCTCGCCCCAGGGCTGCCGGACGTCATACGTTCCGGTCGTTCGAGCAGCCAGTTCGCATGACGTCCCGGACGTGATCACTCCTCCGGATCGACCACTGCCGAGCCGATGGACCTGATCGTCGGGTTCTCGGGTGCCCCGGGCAGGCCGAGGGGCAGGTCGATCGGCGCCTCGAGCTCGACGACGATCCTGTCGTCCTGGACCCGCACCACGGCGCGGATCCCCGGATGGTCCGAGGCCGCACCGACGTCACGCAGGTAGGCCCGCACGGCCTGCTCGGCCTCCCGGCGCGCGATGGTCAGGTCACCGGCGGCCAGCCCGTCGTCGTACGCATCGGAACCCTGGGCTCCGCCGTCGGCACCCTGCAACGCGGCGCCGTCCGCGAGCGCGTCGAGGCGCTGCCGGGCGAGGTATGCGGCGCTCGCGTCCACCACGACCGCCACCAGCAGCAGGACGATCGCGGTGAAGGCGAGGATCAACGGCGTCGAGCTCCCGCGCTGGTCATGGATCCGGTTCACCGGCTCTGCTCCTCGATCTCCTGGTACTGCCCGATCGGCACGGTGTGCTCCGCGCTCAGCCGGAAGGTCGGTGCGCCACTGCCGAGGACGTCGGGGAGCAGCGGCAGGGTCACCGCCGACTCGATCCGCACGGTGATCACGGAGGTGCCGCTGTGGCAGTTCTTCGGGTACGGCGAACAGGTGACCGAGACACGGACCGGGACCTCGCGCAGCCCTTGGTCGGCCAGCGCCTGCCGCGCGACAGCGACAGCGCGCTTCTCCCCGGCCACGTCGTTGGGCGCCAGGGCGTAGGCACGGGCCGCCGCCCGGGCCGCACCACTCACGCCGAAGGAGCCGCGCTGGACCTCGAACACGGACAGCACGATCCAGAGCAACGGGAGCAGCAGGATGATGCTCATCCACACGATCTCGACCAGGCCGCTCCCCCGCTGGTCGAGGCGCACGCTCGTCAGGCGGCTCCTCAGCAACGACGTCATCGCGGGCTCTCCTCGACCGCCCGGCCGGACACCGAGAACTCCACCGCCGGACCGCCGAGCCCGAGCGCCGGAACCTCCGCGTGCACGGTGATCTCGATGCCCGGAGCGCCGTCGACGAGCACCTGGCGAACCTCGACGTCCCGGGCGAACGAGCCCGCCAGGGCGTCGTCGATCTGTGCGCGGGTGCGTGCGACCCCGTCTGCCGGACCACGATCCGCCGTGGCCGCCAACCGGGCGCCCTCCGAGGCGGCGGCCGCAAGCGTCGCGCGGACGTGCAGCACGAGGGCGACCTGGATCAGCCCGAGCACGATCGGCAGCAGCACCACCAGGACGAGCGTGAAGTCGACGAGCGCCGACCCTCGCTGGTCCCGGCGGCGTCGCGCGGACATCGTCACTTCACGGAGTTGAGCGCTGACTGGAGGATGCCGACCAGCTGTGGCTGGGCCAGGCTCCACAGCGCGACACCGATCGAGATCGTCATGACCGTGACGAGGACCCAGCCGGGGACGTCACCGCGTTCGTCGCGCTGGTGCCAGCGACGACGCAGGAAATGGAGAACGGTGGAGGTGTGCACGGTGGTTCCTTCCGAGAGTGCAACGCGGATCAGTACGACAGGGACAGTCCGATGAAGCCGGGCCAGAAGGCGAACAGGACGGTCACGGGCAGGACCAGGAAGACCACCGGGACCATCATGAAGATCTCTTTCCGGGAGGCCTGCTCGATGAGCGCGCGGCGCCCGGCTTCACGGACATCGGCGGCCTGGGCGTGGAGCACGTCGGCCAGTGGCGTGCCCCGCTCCACAGCCACGGCAATGCCGTGGGCGAACCGCGCCACGACGCTCACGCCGGTCGTGCCAGCGAGCCGGTCGAAGGCGTCCGCAACCGGCTCGCCCGTGCGGATGTGGGCCAGCACCTCACCGAGCTCACGCGACAGCTCGCCACCACTGCGTCGTACGACGCGAGCGAGCGCAGCGACCGGGCCTTCGCCAGCCGCCACCGCCAGGGCCAGGAGCTCGGCGATCGTCGGGAACTCCGCGACCATCGCGACCTCGCGCTGCTTGACCTGGGTGCTCAACCGGTTGTCGCGCAGCAGCACGCCGATCACGAAGGCGCCGACGCACAGCAACAGCAGCGGCAACGGGTTCGTCGGCCGGGTCCAGGTCCGCAGGATGCCGTAGACGGCTGCGATGCCGAACCCGGCCAGCCCCCACAACACCTGCTGGACCCGGAAGTCGTGCACGCTGATCTCGAGCCCTGCCCGAGCCAGGCGGCGCCGTACGGACGGCGTGCCGCCGACGACTCGTTCGACGGCCTCGGCCGAACTGCGCAGCAACGGGCCGAAGACCGCGGCGACCGCGTTGCTCGGCTCGACGGGCGCGACCGGTCGATCCGCGGACGCGAGGTCCCGCACGTAGGGCAGCACCCGGCTCTCCAGACGGGGCCGGCGCATGGCGGCGAGCCGGGCGGCAACGAGAGCCAGCCCCGTCGTCGTACCGAGGCCGAGGAGGCCGCCCCACACAGCTGGATTCACTGGAGAATCCGCCGTTCGGTGGGGAGGCGACCCATCCGCATCATCAGCCGGTACGCGATGACGCACAGGCAGGCGCCGACCACGAGGACGACGGCGCCGGCCGAGGACTGGTAGCGCTCGATCACGGTGCGCTGGGTCGACATCACCAGCAGGACCACCCACGGCGCCGCGACCGCGACGCGAGCGCCGTTGACGGCCCAGGCCTGACGGGCCTCGAGCTCCGAGCGGGTGCGGAGGTCGTCGCGGAGGAACCCCGACAGGCTGCGCAGCAACCGCCCCAGCTCGCCGCCGCCGACCTCGCGGGCGATGCGCAGGCCCTCGACGACACGATCACCCACCGGATCCGCAAGGCGTTCCTTGAGCCGGTCGAGGCAGTCACCGAAGCGGCCCGACACCTGGTAGTCCAGCGCGAACGCATGGAAGGCCGCACGCAGCGGTTCCGGACCGCGGATGGCGAGCGCGGCCACGGCGTCGGGCAACGACATCCCCGCTCGTACGGCGGAAGCCAGGTCGTCCACGGCCTCGGGCCACACCTCGGCGAACTCGCACTGCCGTCGTCGAGCGCGCCCGGCGACCACAGCGACCGGCAGGTAACCCGCGAGCACACCCAGCACGACAGCGATCGGCAGGGTCCGGGTGATGCCCAGGACGACCACCGTCCCAGCCACGCCAGCAGCCAGGCAGAGCGCGATCAGCGAGCGCGGCGCGACCTCGCGCAGTCCCGCCTCGGCAAGCAACCGCTCGGTCCGGCTCGACGTCCGCACCGGCGCCGGACGGGTCTCCTTCGGCCGGAAGGCCGTCCAGATCAGCAGACAGCCGAGCCCGAAGCCCAGGCCGACCAGTGCGCCCATGGCTGCTCACCCCGCCTCGTGGAGCAGCCGGGCGACATCGATGCCGATCCGCTCGAACTGTTCCAGTCTCGGCGGCAGGCCGATCCCGCGTCGCAACTGACCGTCGCGCCACTCGAAGACCGACTCGGTCTCGATGACGTCGCCCTCCATCCGGCCCGGAACCGCGACGATCTCCCGCACCTGCCGGGCGCCGCGGGGGTCGAGGGCGAGATGGACGACGAGGTCGATGGACGCCGCCACCGTCGGGACGACGAAGCGCGCGGAGATGTTCTCGCCCGCCAACAGCGGCAGGGTGCACGCCTTGGTCAGCGCCTCGCGCGCACTGTTGGCGTGCAAGGTGCACATCCCGGGCAGCCCTGCGTTGAGCGCGAGCAGGAGGTCGAGGCACTCCTCGGCCCGCACCTCTCCCACGATCAGCCGGCTCGGCCGCATCCGCAGGGACTCCTTGACCAGCTCGCGGAGCCGGATCTCACCGGTGCCCTCGAGACCCTCCTGGCGCGTCTGCATCGCCACCCAGTCCGGGTGCGGGAAGCGGATCTCGAAGACTTCCTCGGCCGAGATCACCCGCTCCCCACCGGGGATGGCTGCCGCGAGGCAGTTGAGCATCGTGGTCTTCCCGGCCTGTGTTCCCCCGACGACGAGGATGTTCAGACCCGCGCGCACCGACGCCTCCAGGAACCGAGCGGAAGCGGGCGTCAGCGTCCCGAGCTCGACCAGATCCGAGAGACGACTGGCACGCACGACAAATTTCCGGATGTTGACTGCCGAGAAACCCCGTGAGATGCCCTGGAGCACCACGTGCAGCCGGTGCCCGGCGGGGAGCATGGCATCCACGAACGGGCGACTGAGGTCGATCCGGCGGCCGGTCGACTTCAGCATCCGCTCGACCAGGTCGGTCACCTGAGCCTCGGTCAGCACCAGGTTGGTCAGCTCGTGGCGCCCGTGCCGGGCCACGAAGACCCGGTCGGGGCTGTTGATCCACACCTCCTCGACGGTCGGGTCATCGAGGAGGGGCTGCAGCGGGCCGAAGCCTGCGACCCGGGCGACGAGCTCAGCGACCAGTGCCTCGGGGTGCGCGACCGGCGCCACCACCCCGGTCAGGCTGAGCTCGTCGTGGACACGCACCAGGTCGGTGGCATGGCGTCGTACGGCGGCGATCTCGCGCTGCGGGTCGATCCCGTCGCGTCGTACGACGGCACGCAGCTCCTCGTCGAGGCGCGCGACCACGTCGTCGGACGCTGGTGCCGACACGACCGGTGGCTGAAGCAGGGCCATGGCGGCTCCCCGAGATGAGATGACGTGGCTGGCAGAACGTTAAGGCCAGCCGAGTCCCCGTGGCCAGAGGGAGTCCGGGAGACCTGTGGACAACCAGACCTCGCGGGCTCTGGTCACCGAGGCGGCGATGTGCCCTACGGCTGCGTCAACAGGGTCCAGGTCCGGCGGATGTGCGCACCCATGTCGATGCTGCGGTCGTGGAGCCACTGGTTCTGGATGCCGTCGGCCGCGGCGACGATGGACGTCGCGATGAAGTCGGGATCCAGGTGCGCTCCGGCCCCGGGTTCGGTCCGTTGCTCGGCGACCATCAACGCGATGACCTCTCGGAGCCTGACGAACCGGTCCCGGAAGTACTCAGCTGCCGGATGCCCGGGCGTCGTGGCCGCGACCACCATCGAGACGTACAGCTTCACCCGGGCCGGCTCGGCCGCGTTCACGTCCATCACCTTCGCCAGGTAGTCCCCGATGTCGATGGACGCACCGAACTCGGCGTAGGCCGCTTCGGCTCGGTCGTCGACATCGCGGAGCACCTCGGTGAGCAGGACGTCTCGCGAGGGAAAGTAGTGCATCAACCCGGCCAGGCTGATGCCGCTCTCCTTGGCGATCTTCCGGAGCGACGTACCCGCCATCCCCTCGCGCTCGAAGAGGTCGAGCGCGACCTGCAGGATCTCGGCGCGCCTGGCGATGCCCTTGGCGTAGGTACCCGGTCGCGACACAGGTCCGACGTTACCGCCGCCGGATCGTCACACTCACCTTCGTCGCTCCCTTGGCGGAGGCGATCACCAGCACCTGCCCCGTGCGGCGTTCCACGCGGCCGCCGGTCACGCTGATCCGGGCACCCTTCGGGTAGTCCTGGGTCGGCACGAAGATCACGGTCCGCGAACCGGCCGGGAACGTTCCGCCACCTGCGCGCGCGGTGGTCCAGCTCAGCGTGAAGACACCGGTCGCGGGGTCGAACCCGAACGCGGTCGGAGTGCCGGCCACCGCACGGGGATAGGGCCGGATCAGGGACGCCAGCAGTGGTGCATTGAGATTGGCGCCAGTCGGCGGCCGCGCCGGATCCTTGACGACGCCCTCGTTGGGACGCGGGCCTGAGGGGTCCTCGTTGAACCAGGCCCAGCTCTGCCAGCTCGTCATGTACCGGTCGGCAGCATTCGCGATCCGGTCAATGACCGGAGCGTCCTGCACCGCCCCGTACTCGCTCATCAAGGGCGCACCCAATCCCTTTCTGGCTCGTTGGGCGGCACTGGCCAACGGGATCGGCTCGAAGACCTGGTCGCACAACGGCGCCAGGACCGGGGTGTTCGGACCGAGCCCGGTGATGCCGGTGACGCAGTAGTTGTGGAACGAGAAGCCCGAGTTGCCGATCCCGGGGTCCCCCATCGACGTGCCGCCGCCGGAACCGAAGGTCACCCACGGCTCGTAGTACAGCGTCGTGTTCGGATCAACCGAACGGATCCCGGTCATCACCTTCCGCTCGAAGGTCTCCAGCACCCGGTCCTGGGGACATCCGAGCGGGGACAGGCACAGCGCGTAGAGCGATCCCGGGAACGGCTCGTTGAAGATGTCGTAGCCCACGACGTACGGATCGTCGCGGAACTGCCTAGCAACCAGCTTCCACATGTCGACGAAGGCGGTCTGCACACTGCGCCCGGTGGTGTCCTTGAAGTCATTGGCCCAGAAGTGGTCCCAGGCTCTCCACAGGGCAGGCATCACGAAGTAGTTGCCCGGGAATCCGCAGTTCGGCACCGTGGGCAAGCCGTCCGAGCGCACTGCCCAGTCCGGTAGACCCTCGCCGTTGAAGGCCTCGTTGTACATGTCCTGATGGAAGTCGAAGACGACGTTGATCCGTCGGTCGGTGAAGAGCTTGACCGTGCCAGCCAGGTCGGCCAGGTAGGCACGGTCGTAGTGACCCGGGGTCGGCTCGAGCCCTTTCCAGATCAGACCGAGTCGGACGGTGTTGAAGCCCGCGGCC
Organism: Nocardioides sp. Root682; assembly: GCF_001427795.1. Lineage (GTDB taxonomy): Bacteria > Actinomycetota > Actinomycetes > Propionibacteriales > Nocardioidaceae > Nocardioides. The sequence goes on from NZ_LMHJ01000001.1 coordinate 1,310,112, forward strand.
GCCATGGCGTCGGCGTCGTCTGCCCCGAAACCGATGCTGCTCGGCGTGTACGGAGCGAGCTTCCGGATCTGGTTGGTGCCGTGCATGATCACGACCCGCCCCTGCCCGTCGAGCAGCCAACGGCCGTTGCTGCGAACAGCCTTGGCCACCGCAGGACCCTCGCCGGTCCCCCGCACCCTCCCCACCGGTGCACCCGGTTTGCCGAGCAACGCAGGGCCTGCCTTCATCGTGCAAGACGATGACGTCGCCCCGGAATCTGCCGACGCCGAACCGCCCGTTCCTGTCGTCGTCAAGCTCACCAGGGACGCAGCCACCGCGAAGGCAACGACGAACATGCAGATCTTCTTCACTGGCTGGGTCTCCAAGCTCGCGCACGTCCGGATGGCGCTGTCAGCCAAATAACGTGCACTGCACTGTTTTGTTACGCCCCCAAAAATGCCGTGATGGCTCCGCGCCGGTGTGGGGTACCGGTGCGGAGCCATCAACGGTGTCAGGAAAGGTTCAGTGCCGTGTCATCGATGACGAAGGACGTCTGCAGCGAATAGTCCTCGGTGGCCGAGAAGCAGATGGTCACCGTCTGACCGGCCAGCGACGACAGGTCGAAGGTCCTCAGCTGGTAACCAGCCGCAGCGTTGACGTTCGAGTACGACGCCAGCACCTTCGAGCCGGCCTTCACCACCAGCTTGTCGTAGGCGGCGGGGCCTGCGGCCTCACTGGTCTTGATGTGGAGGTAGAAGGACAGCGTCGCCTTGCACCCGGCCGGGATCGTCACGCTCTGGTCGAGCGTGTCCGTGTGGGTGCTCCCGTAGCCGCCGAGCCAGGCCATCCACGAGCCCGTACGCGGCGCGAAGGTGGTCTTGTTGATCACTCCCGAGGTCGCGGACCACGGCGCAGCCGTTCCGGTCTCGAAGCCGGGGTTGCCGAGCTTCTGGCCGGAGCAGGACGACGTGGCCGGGCTGATGGTCCAGCTGAACGTCGTGGTGCCGGTCGCGTTGGTCGAGTCCTTCACCGTCACGGTGGTGGAGGAGGTCGCTGCAGCGGTCGGCGTACCGGAGATCAGGCCGGTGCTGCTGTTGATCGACATGCCCGCGGGAAGGCCCGTCGCGCTGTAGGTCAGGGTCTGGCCGGCAGCCGAGTCACTCGCCTGGATCTGCAGCGACTTCGCGGTGCCCACCTTGCCGGTCTGTGCGCCCGGGTTGGTGACGGTCACCGTGTTGGTGGCCACCGTGCCAGTGGTCAGGGCGAGCTGGAAGTTGCCGAGCGAGCCGTAGTCGCTGTACTTGCCAGCGGTGAGCGGGTTGCCGGTGCCGACGCCGTCGACCAGGACGGTGTACGTCGCACCACCGGCCGGCAGGTCGCCGGTCCAGCTGGCGTCCAGCCCGCTGGCAACACCCGAGGAGACCCTGGCGGATGCCGGGTCGACGGTGGCCACCGTGGCGCCCGAGGCGTTCAGGATGGTCAGCTTCGCGTCCAGGTTGGGAACGCCCGCGGCACCCTTCAGCGTCACCGTGGTCGGCCCGGAACCGGTGATCTTGAAGGCGTCGACGTCGGCACGGTTGCCGATGATCCCGTTGACGCTGCCACCCGCCGGCAGCGTGGTCGCGCCTGCGGCATTGTTGCCGTGGTCGTCGGCCCGGAACGGAGCGCCCTGCGCGATGATCGACAGGTCATCCTGCTTGTTGTTGGCGTCGGGGTACTCGCCCACCGACCACTGCACGACAGGCTGGCTGTAGCCCACACCCATGATCGGGGCCCACGGGTCGGCTCCGCTGTAGTAGCCCCGGGTCGAGGTCCCGTCGTGGTCGAGGCCGAAGTTGTGGCCGACCTCGTGCGAGGCGGCCTCGGCCATGCTCTTGCCGCTGGTGCCGGTGCCGTTCGCGAAGACCCAGGCCGGCTGGTAGTAGGCGTGGTCGGCACCCGTTGCGCTGAAGACGCCCACGTAGGCGACCCCGCCGCACCCGCAGCCGTCGTAGATCGAGCCCCCGTTGGTCAGGTAGACGTGCGACCCGAAGGTCTGGTCAGCCGCGTCGGTACGGTCGATCGCCGCCTGTCCCAGGTCCCGGGTCGTGACGTTGACGTCGAACGGCGCGTAGTCCTCGGCGACGACCTGCCAGGCCGCCTGGATCTGCGTCAGCTCGGCGTCGGAGAAGTTCGTGGAGACGGTGGAGTCCATGGAGTACGGCGTCACGACGATGTCGGTGTCGCCGTCATTCCACCCCGTGTCGCTGACGGTGCCACCGTTGAAGTCGAGGTAGATGGTGCGGTTCGAGCCGGGCTTCGACTGCAACGTGAAGGTGTCGGCCAGCGGCACACCCGTGTTGGGCTGTGCTTCGGCGCGACTGGCCGCCACGGGTGCGGCGGCTCGCGGCTCGACGAAGAACTGCTTGCCGCACTCGTCCAGCCACAACGTCGCGTCCTCTGCCGCCTCGGTGAGGCTGCGCACGGACTGGCCATTGCGCTGCGCCGCCTTCTTGAAGGCTGCAGGCTTCGCCTTGGCGACCTTCCCGGCCCGCTGCGGCGCAGCGAGCAGGTCGCTCGCGCACCCGTCACTGGCAGCCGTCGCTGCGGCCGTCGCGCCCCCAGCCGGCATCATCGACCAGGCGGTCGCTGAGACCGCCAGCGTGACACCAGCGACCCAGACCCTTCCAGCCTTGCTCGTCGGTTCGAACATGATGGTTCCTCCCATTCCCCTGACCCGAAGGCCACTCCCCAATGGCGTCCCCGTGGCTGACCCGGCCCTGAGGACCGCCGCCGCGAGGATCGGTCCGATCTTGGCGTGGGCGGGCGGCTCGAGGTCACGGCGTTGGGTGCCAGAAGGCACGCAACGCGTGCCAGATCGAGTGCGATCGTTCAGACAGCGACGGCCAGCGTGGCGCGGTACTCGGCGGGACTCATCGACACGAGGTCCCGGAAGGCCCGGTGGAATTGGCCCTCCGCCAACCCGCACTGCGCACCCACGTCGACCACCGACCGGCCCGGGTGCGAGATCAGCAACTGCTTGGCTCGCTCGATGCGCAGCCGCCGCAGCACGCACATCACGCTGTCGGTGCCGCCGAACAGCCGGTAAAGGCTACGACGCGAGACGTTGACTGCACGCGCGACGACGTCGGGTGACAGGGTCGGGTCCTCGAGGTTGCGCCGCAGGTAGGACAGCACCTGCTCGCGCAGCAGGTCATCGCCGAGCGGTGCGTCGCCGGCACCGGCAGCAAGGATCGCCATCGCCGAGGTGAGGAGTCCGGCACCCTGGTTCGCGAGCAGTCGGGTGCCCTCCGGGTCGACGAGAGAACCATCGGAAAGCCGCAGGAAGAAGTCGGTGAACAGCGCGAGGGCGCCGCCTCGAGATCCGGCCCGGGCCGTGTGCCGGTGCAACGGCGCCGTCGCACTGAAGAGGGCCGCCCGCTCGTGGGAGATCCGCAGCAGCAGCACGTCCTGGTCGCCGTCGAAGTGCCACGCCATCGGCCGACTGGTGTCCCAGTAGGTCACGGTCCCTGGCTGGAGCGCGGCAACGCGCCCCGACTGCTCGAGCCGCCCATGACCTCCGATCACGATGGCGACGAGGAAGTACCCGCGTCCGCCGTCCGCGATGTTGCTCGCGCTGCGTCGACAGAGGTGCCCGTCGGCACGCACTCGCGCCATCGCGAAGCCCTCGAACGCGTGCAGCCACATCATCGCCCGGAACGGTCGGTCGACGCGCGCGCTCTCGAACGAGGTCCCGAACTTGTCGCGCGCCAAGGCGCGCCAGTAGGCGTGACGATCCTGCTCCCCGACATCATCGGTCGAAAAGACCGCTGAATACCCCATCGCTGACCCCCCCAGGCCCTCCAACAATCCCCGCCGGGAGTGTAGCGCGCGTCACATCCCGGGTGCGAAACGACCGTGGGTACCGTCGGGTGCATGAGCGAGGAGCGCGCCGTGCTCGACCGCTGGATCGCGTCCGGGGGTCACTGGGCGGTGCTCTCGGAGCATGGCGAGCGGCTCACCGTCGGGCTGTTCACCTGCGACGGCGGCGAGGAGATGGAGCGGGTCACCCTGCTCCGCGACGAACTGCCCGAGTGAGCGTCAGGTGCCCGTGGCAAACGGTGGACATCGCGAGTGGATCGGCGCCATGATCCCGACATGGCCCTCTTCGAGGTCTCGGCCACCGCCTACGCCCGCTTCATGGGCCGGTTCTCCAGCCCCCTGGCGCCGACGTTCGCGGACTTCGCGCTGCCCGGCATCGCGCCGACGGGAACGGTGCTCGACGTGGGCTCCGGTCCCGGGATGCTGACCACGGTGCTGGCGGACCGGCAGGGAGCGACCAGGGTCGCAGCCGTCGATCCGGTCGCGACGTTCGTCCGGGCGACAGCCCAGGCCGTCCCCGGCGCCGACGTGCGGATCGCGCAGGCAGAGGAGCTGCCCTTCGCCGACGCCAGCTTCGACGCCGCGCTCGCCCAGCTGGTCGTCCACTTCATGCGCGATCCTGCCGCCGGCATCACGGAGATGGCACGGGTCACCCGCCCCGGCGGGCGGGTCAGCGCGTGCGTCTGGGACCACGCCGGGGGCACCGGTCCCCTGGCCTCGTTCTGGGAGGTCGCGAAACGCGCGGACCCGACGACGGCCGACGAGGGCGACCTCCCCGGCACCGCCGCCGGGCAGCTCGCCGCGCTGCTCGAGGAAGCGTCGCTGCGCGAGGTCGTCGAGACGTCCCTGGACGTGGAGGTCCCGTTCGCGACGTTCGAGGAGTGGTGGGAGCCGTTCACCCTCGGGGTCGGACCGGCGGGCCAGCACGTCGCGAACCTCGACGAGGACGGTCGCGCACTGTTGGTGGAGCTGCTCCGTGCAGAGCTCGGGGACGGCCCGTTCACCATCCGGGCCAGCGCGTGGGCCGCGACCGGACTCCGCTGAGCGCCTACAGCCGCTTGCGTACGACGTCGCGCAGTGCCTGCTCGGGATCGACACCTGCCGCGCGGGACTCGGCCACCAGGGCCAGCAGGCGTTCCCCGATGTCCTCGGCGGCGGGATCGACGTCGGCCGGCTCACCGGCGCGGGCCAGCCGCTCGAGAACCTTGTCGGCGTACAGCAACGCGGGGAGGGCGGACGGGAGCCCGTCGTCAACCCTCGAGGGGCCGTCGAGCCTGTCGAGACGCTCCGTCGCCTTGACCTGCTGCCAGATCTCGTTGACCGCGTCGGCGTCCAGCGCCGCTTCTTCGTCGGTCGAGCCCGTCGAGACCGCGAAGACGTGCGGATTGCGCCGCCGCATCTTGGCGGTGATGCCCTCGGCGACGTCGGCCAGGTCGAAGTCGCCGCGTTCCTCGGCGATCACGGCGTGGAAGACCACCTGGAGCAGTACGTCGCCGAGCTCCTCGGCCAGGTGCGACCAGTCCCCCGACACCTCACCCGCATCGATGGCGTCGACGGTCTCGTAGGTCTCCTCGAGGAGGTAGCGCACGAGCGAGCGGTGGGTCTGCTCCTGCTTCCACGGGCACTCGGCGCGCAGCCGGCGCATCACGGCCACGAACTCGGCGACTGCCGAGTCGTCGTCCGCGCCGGACGTCATGGTCAGGCTCCCGGCGCCTGGGGTGCCTGCACCGGTCCGCAGCGCTGGTCTTCGGGAAGTGCGTTGACCTGCTCGGCCGTCAACGCGCTGGTGTCGACCACCGAGCCTGCCTCGCGGCTCACGGGCACCGACAGCGAGTCGCCGTCGAAGTAGCCGGTCTCGGGGTTGTACTCACCGAACACCGGGTTGAGCTCGGGCTCGTGGTCCGCCAGCCACTCGTCAGCGAGACCGACACCGACATTGATCGCCTGCTCGCCGGAAACGGTCTGTCCGGTCTCCTGCAGCACCGTCCGGGCACCGAGCTGTTCGGCCGTCGACGCCAGTCGCAGCTGCACCCAGGTCAGCCACTCGAACGAGTCGTAGTTGTCGTCATCGACCTCGCCCAGCTCCATCCACAGGTTCTCGACCGTGGCGCGGTCGATCGACTCCGGCGGGAGCGGTACGTCCAGCTCAGCGGCAAGGTGGTCGATCGCGATCGCACGCGTCCAGCCCTGGGCGAACTGTCCGCGCACCAGCGCCGTCGGAACGGGGGCGAACTGCTCGTTGGCCGTGAGCAGGTCGCAGTAGTCCTGGACGGCCTGGTCGACCTGGCTCAGCTCGAGCGTCTCGCCGTCGACCGCGGCAGCCACGCCCGGCTGAGCGCCGCCGTCGGTCAGGCCGCAACCGGCCGCCACCAGGGCCACGGCCGCGAGGGCCACAGCGGTCCGGACGTTCACTCGGCGGGGACGACGCACGCTCTGCTCCTTGTTCAAACGGCTGGATCTATGACCGAGTCGATGACCAGTCGAGCCCATTCAAGCAGGGCGATCCCCTCGAGCGGGCGCCCCGTCTGCCCGGGAGTGCCGGGCCGCGGCACGAGGATGGTCTCCAGCTGGCTCTTGACGATCGACTTCGGGAACATCCGGTTCAGCCGGATGGTCCGTGACTCCGGGAGTACGACGGGCGCGAACCGCACGTTCTTGCCGACCGTCGAGATCTCGCGGATGCCCGCGGCACGCACCCGCGCCCGGAACCGCGCCACCAACAACAGCGCCGTGACCTGCGCCGGCGGCTCGCCGTAGCGGTCGTCGAGCTCGGCGATGATCTCGTCGACGTCGGCGTCGGTACGGACCTCGGCCAAGCGCTTGTACATCTCCAGCCGCAACCGCTCGCTGGGGATGTAGTCGTGCGGCAGGTGTGCCTCGACCGGCAGCTCGATCCGGACCTCCTCGAGCACCTCCGGAGCACCACCGTCGTCGCGGAAGTCGCGGACCGCCTCGCCGACGAGCCGCACGTAGAGGTCGAAGCCCACGTCGGCGATGTGACCGGACTGCTCGCCGCCGAGCAGGTTGCCCGCACCCCGGATCTCGAGGTCCTTCATCGCGATCGCCATGCCGCCGCCGAGGTCGGAGTGCTGCGCCAGGGTGGCCAGCCGCTCGTGGGCCGTCTCGGTGAGCGGCTTCTCGGTCGGGTAGAGGAAGTAGGCGTAGGCGCGCTCGCGGGAGCGACCGACGCGACCCCGGAGCTGGTGGAGCTGGCTGAGGCCGAGGGTGTCAGCACGCTCGATGATCATCGTGTTGGCGTTGGACACGTCGAGACCCGACTCGACGATCGTCGTACAGACCAGGACGTCGAAGCGTTTCTCCCAGAAGTCGAGCATCACCTGCTCGAGCTGGTGCTCCCCCATCTGCCCGTGGGCCGTCGCCACCCGCGCATCGGGGATCAGCTCGCGCAGCTTGGCGGCGGCCTTCTCGATGGAGTTCACCCGGTTGTGGATGTAGAAGACCTGGCCGTCGCGCAGCAGCTCGCGGCGGACAGCGGCCACGACCTGGCGGTCCTCGTAACCACCGACGTAGGTCAGCACGGGGTGCCGTTCCTCGGGAGGGGTGGTGATCGTGGACATCTCGCGGATGCCGGTGATCGCCATCTCGAGCGTGCGCGGGATCGGCGTCGCACTCATCGACAGCACGTCGACCGAGGTGCGCAGCCGCTTCATCGCCTCCTTGTGCTCGACGCCGAAGCGCTGCTCCTCGTCGACGATGATCAGGCCGAGGTCCTTGAACCGGATGTCGGCGTTGAACAGGCGGTGCGTGCCGACGACGACGTCGACCGTGCCGTCCGTCAGGCCGGCCATGACCGCGGCCGCTTCCTTGTCGGTCTGGAACCGGCTCAGCGGCTTGAGGTTGATCGGGAAGCCGCTCATCCGCTCGCTGAACGTCGCGAGGTGCTGGCTGACCAGCAGCGTGGTCGGCACCAGGACGGCGACCTGCTTGCCGTCCTGGACCGCCTTGAACGCAGCCCGTACGGCGATCTCGGTCTTGCCGTAGCCGACGTCACCACAGACCAGCCGGTCCATCGGCACGGTGCGCTGCATGTCGGCCTTGACCTCGTCGACGGTGGTCAGCTGGTCCGGCGTCTCGTGGAACGGGAAGGCGTCCTCGAGCTCGCGCTGCCACGGGGTGTCGGGCCCGAACGCGTGGCCCTTGGTGGCCTGCCGGGCGGCGTACAGCTTGATCAGCTCCGCGGCGATCTCGCGGACCGCCTTGCGGGCCTTGTTCTTGCGCTTGGTCCAGTCGCCACCACCGAGGCGGTCGAGGCTGGGCTGCTCGCCACCGACGTAGCGGGTGATCTGGTCGAGGGTGTCGGCCGGGACGTAGAGCCGGTCCGGCGGGCCGCCACGCTTCGACGGGCCGTACTCGAGCAGCAGGTACTCCCGGACCGCGCCGTGCACCTCCCGCTGCTTCATCTCGACGAAGCGACCGACGCCGTGCTGCTCGTGGACGACGTAGTCGCCGGCCTTGAGCTCCAGCGGGTCGATCTGCTTCTTGCGACGCACCGGCATCGCGCCCTTGTCGCGCATGGACGCCTTGGTGCCGACGATGTCCTCGCCGGTCAGCACGACCAGACGACGACCGTCATCGACCAGGCCGTGGCCCAGCGCGCCACACGTGACCGTCACGACCGCACTGTCGAGCGCGTCCCCGGCGCCGATGTCCTCGACGAAACGGGCCGGGACGTCGCGCTCCCCGAGGGCCTCGACCATCCGGTGCGCGGGGCCGTGGCCGGCGTGCACGACGACGACGGCCTGGCCCTCGCCGTGCCAGCGGGCGATGTCGACGAACGCCTTCTCGACGTCGCCGCGGTACGCCGGCGCGGACTGCGCGCCGAGAGGTGCCTGCTCCGCCTCCGCATCGCCGTCGAGCCCGAACGGACTGAACGTCCACCAGCTCTGACCGAGTCCGCGGGCGTGGCTGCGCACGTCGCCGAGCGACTGGTACGACGCCGCCTGGAGGTCGATCGGTGCCTGACCGCCGACCGCGGCGGTCGCCCACGACGCCGCGAGGAACTCCTCGCTGGTGGCCACGAGGTCGTGCGCACGAGCGCGAGCACGCTCCGGGTCGAGCACGAGGACCTGGGTGTTGGCCGGCAGCAGGTCGACGAGCAGCTCGAGCTCGTCGACGAGCACCGGGATCAGCGCCTCCATGCCCTCGACCGCCATGCCCTGCGCGATCTTGTCGGTGATCTCGAGGAGCTGCGGGTGCTTGCGCCCGAGCTCCGCGGCGCGGGCGCGGACGTCGTCGGTGAGCAGCAGCTCGCGGCACGGCGGCGCCCAGAGTCGCTCGACCGCGGCGATGGTGCGCTGGTCAGCGACGGCGAAGGAACGGATCTCCTCCACCTCGTCGCCGAAGAACTCCACCCGCAGCGGGTGCTCCTCGGTGGGCGGGAAGACGTCGACGATGCCGCCGCGCACCGCGAACTCGCCACGCTTCTCGACCAGGTCGACCCGCGAGTAGGCAGCGCCGATCAGGCCGGCGACGACCTCGTCGAGGTCGGCGGTGCCACCGACCTCGAGCTCGACCGGCGTCAGATCGCCCAGGCCCTTGACCTGCGGTTGGAGCATGGACCGGACCGGCGCGACGATCACGTTGACCGGACCGCGCTGCGTCCCGTTGGTCGAGCCTGTCGAGACCGGGTGGCAGAGCCGTCGCAGGACGGCGAGGCGGCGACCGACGGTGTCGCTGCGCGGACTCAGCCGCTCGTGCGGGAGCGTCTCCCAGCTCGGGTAGTAGGCCACGCCGGTCGGGTCGACGAGGTCGCCCAGCTCGGCGACCAGCTGCTCGGCCTCACGGGTGGTCGCCGTGACCACGAGGAGCGGGCGACCCGCGCGGGCCAACCCGGCGGCCAGGAACGGACGCAGGGCCTCCGGCCCGGTCAGCTCACCCGTGGGCTGGCTCGCGCCAGCGGCCTCGGAGAGAGCCTGAGCCAGGGGCGGGTCGGCAAGGACGGCGTCGGCGAGGCCGGCGAGACGCATGGGGGCACGCTTTCATGGAAGGCAACACAAGCGCCCCCGGCCAGGATCGACAGGGGGTGAGGGTGTCAGCCTACGGCGTCCCGCCGACAGTCCTATGCCGACGGATCGACGACCCTGCCCACGAACAACGGCGTGTTGTGCTCGAGGTCGTGGATGACGAAGAGGAATGGCCGGTCCACCGTGAAGGCCTCGGTGACCACGGCCGACTCGGTGCTCACCACGACCGCCGTGGCAGCCGCCGCTTCGGTGCCTTCCTCGTCAACCGCGATGAAGCCCTGGTGCAGCACGGCCGCGATGTGCAGCGGCAGGTCCTCGTCGGTCATCGGGGTGAAGTCGGCCTGGCCATCGACGAACGCCGTCGGCATCCCGAGCTCCTTGAGCAGGTCACCCAGCGGAGCGTTGGTGCGGAACTTCCACTTCGGAAGGGTCAGGTTGATCGCGGCCGGAGCCCCGCCCGGCGTCAGCACGCCGAGGCCGTCCTTGACGATGCTCGCCTCGACCGCGGTCAGCTCACCCGCGTCGGGGAGGACGACGGTCATCGCCAGTCGCGACCCGGCGTACGGCAGGATCGCGCCGCGCCAACCGGTGCCGGAGACCAGTCCGCCGGACAGGTCCGGCTTGTTCATCATGTCGACGTCGACGCTGGAGCCGTCGTCCTTCGTGAACTTCCCCGGCTTGGTGAACGACTTCTCGAACGGCTGCTCCCAGGGCGCCTTGAGGTAGATCGCGTTGACCAGGACGAGTCGGGTCAGGTCGTCGAGCACGCCTTCGGGGATCAGGTCGACGATGCGGTCGCGGGTCTGGTCCTCGACCCAGTTGTTGATCAGGACCCGGGCTTCCTCGGTGGCGCTCTCGAAGTCAACGGCCCGCATCCCGGCGCCGTACTCCTTCGCGAGGAGGTCGAGGAACTCGTCCTCCCAGCCGACGCCCTGCTGCCCGAACAGCTGGTTGGCCGTGGCGAGCGCGAGCTCCGCGGCCGAGCCGTCGAGCCGCTTCTGCTTCCCGGCCAGCCCGTCGACGTACGACGTCAGGGCGTTGACGCCCTTGTGCCAGCGGTCGCCGAGGTCGCTGGCGCCGAGGACGTCGCCCATCTCCTCAGCGGTCGTGCCGGCGGCACCCACGAGGGTCATGCCGAGGGCGACCAGGACGGAGTACGGCGAGAAGACCAGGTTGCCGGGCGTAGAGGCGATGCCGCCGTACAGGTCACCGGCGAGGGCCTGGAGTCCGGCGACCACGTCGGGCAGGACCGTGGCGTCGCCGGACGCGCGCTTCACGTCGGAGGAGAGGAGCTCGAGGTCCCCCGTCGGGCCGCCGGCCTTCTGGCCCGGTGTCTGATCGGCCGCGCAGGCCGTCAGGGCGGCCGCGCCGCTGAGGGCAGCGAGTCCGAGCAGGCCGAAGCGGAAGGTGTCGCGGCGCGCAAGGCTGAACGGGATCATGGTCGTACGACGCTAGCGCGCCCCGTGCGGTTCCGTCAGGAGCCAGGAGGACCCACGACCAGCGCGACGCCGGTCAGTGCGGCGACCGCGATCAGGCCGACGGCGGCACCACGCAGCGGGTTGCGCAGCAGCCAGGCCACGAGCCGGTCGGGCAACGAGGAGCCGGCACCGGCAGGCAGCCGCCACGCGTCACCGAGCCAGCCCTTGCGGATGGCCCACCACTCCAGCGGCAGCGTCGCCAGCGGCGGAAGGGCAGCCAGCAGGGCCAGCAGTCCACGCCCGGCCGACCAGCGGCGGTCGACCCACACGACGAGCGTCACGACGACGTACGCGATGAACACGACACCGTGGGCCATGCCGAAGATCCGGACGCCGGTCTCGTTGTCGGCGGGGCCGTACTTGAGGAACATGCCGAACAGCAGGCCGGTCCAGGTGATCGCCTCGGCGATCGCGACGGTGCGGAACAAGCGGGTGGGACTCATGCCTGACTCTCTTCAGCGCGCGCGAGCGCGGCCTTCCACTCACGGAAGGACTCCTCGGTGCGGCCCTGTCGCCAGTAGCCGGAGATGGAGACGTCGGCGCGCGGTACGGCGCGCTCCTTGAACAGGTAGGGCCGGATCTCGTGCATCACGGCCTGGGCCTCGCCGTGCACGAACGCGTGCACCCGGCCCTCGCGCCACGGCAGCGCGCGGACGGCGTCGGCCAGGCCGGGGTGGTCGGCGTCGGTGCGGTGCAGCCAGGTCAGCTCGATGCCCTCGGGCGTCGCCACCTCCTGCTCGTACGACGGCCCGTCGACCTGCAGCACGACGTACCCCTGCGCGTCGGCTGGCAGGGCGGCCAGGGACTGCCGGATCGCGGGAATCGCCGCCTCGTCGCCGGCGAAGAGGTGCCAGTCGGCGGTGGGATCGGGGCTGTACGCGCCGTTGGGTCCGCGCACGTTGATGGTGTCGCCCGGTTGGGCAGCCGCGGCCCAGGGACCGGCGACACCCTCGTCGCCATGCACCACGAAGTCGACGGACAGCGTGCCGGCAGCCACGTCGGGCGCAATCACGCTGTAGGTCCGCATCGTGGGTCGCTGCCCCTGCGCGAGCAGTGCCGGACCATCCTGACCAGGAGGGGCGAAGATGAACTTCATGTAGCGGTCGGTCCAGTCGCTGCCGGCGAACGCGGCAAGATCGCCGCGGAACCGGATCCGGACCATTGCGGGGCTGAGCTGCTCCTTGCCCTCGACGGTCAGCAGCGTGACCGGCTGCGGTGCCTTGGCCGGCTTCACTGGTGGTGCGGGGGGCGTGGTGCTCACGTCGGCGAGCCTAACGAGCCGCTGGTCGCGCGTCGGGACAGGGCGTGGCAGTGCGTCAGGTGCCGTGGCGGCGGTCACGCAGGGCATACGCCCGGATCGCGCGGAGGAAGTCGACGCGACGGAAGTCGGGCCAGTAGGCCTCGCAGAAGTAGAACTCCGACTTCGCGCTCTGCCAGAGCAGGAAGCCGCCGAGCCGCTGCTCACCGGACGTGCGGATCACGAGGTCCGGGTCGGGCTGGCCCTTGGTGTAGAGGTGTTCCTCGATGTGCTCGATGTCGATCATCTGCGCGAGCTCGTCGAGCGGGGTGCCCTTCGCGGCGTGCTCGGTCAACAGGGAGCGGACCGCGTCGGCGATCTCACGGCGCCCGCCGTACGCGACGGCGACGTTGACGATCATCCCTTCGACATCTGCCGTGGCCGCGGCCGCCGCCTTGAGCCGTTCCGCGGTGGTCGCGGGCAGGAGGTCGAGCGCCCCCACCGGGTGCAGGCGCCAGCGGCGCTGGTCGGCGAGCGAGTCCACGGCGTCGGAGATGATCTCCAGGAGCGGCTCGAGCTCACGCGCCGGGCGGTTGAGGTTGTCGGTGGAGAGCAGCCACAGGGTGACCACCTCGATGCCGACCTCGTCGCACCACGTCAGGAGGGGCTCGATGTTGGCCGCCCCGACCCGGTGTCCGTGCGCGGTGTCCTGGCCCACGGCCTTGGCCCACCGACGGTTGCCGTCGAGCATGACGCCGACGTGCTTGGGGAGGTTGCCGGGCATCCGGCGCAGCATGCGCGCCTCGTAAGCGGGGTAGAGCACCTTGCGCACGCCACGCTTCCAATCCGCCACAAGCCGATCGTAGGCCACCCCGGCCCGCTCCCGGGACCACCAGATCGCGTGGCCGGGCCTTTCGGGTCAACCCACCGGCTGACACGATGGGCACGACGGGGTGGGAGCAACTCGGCTCCAGGCCCTGGAAACTTCGAGAGAGGGACGACGACGATGACCGCAGCTGCCTGGCATCCGGACCCCACCGGTCGCCACGAGCTCCGCTACTGGGACGGCTCCCAGTGGACTGACCACGTGTCCGACCAGGGGGTGCAGTCGACCTCCCCGGTCAACGCCCCCGCCGACGCCGGAGCCGGCGCCGCCATGAGCGACTCCTCCGACAGCGGTGCCGCTTCGTCGCAGTCGATGGGCGACTCGACAGGCGACTCGATGGGCGAGTCCTCGGGCGAGTCGATGTCCGCCGAGCCCGTGGCCGAGCAGCCCGCCGCCGACCAGTGGGCCGCCCAGCCCGTTGCCGAGCAGCAGCCGATGGCGACGCAGCAGATGGCCGCGCAGCCGGACCCCGCGCAGCAGTGGGCGGCCCAGCAGGCCCAGCCCGCGTACCAGCAGGCTCAGCCGGTCGGCCAGCCCGGCGGCCAGCCCGGCGGCCAGCCGTACGGCGACGCCTTCGCCGGCATCACCGGTGAGCTGATCGACGGCCGGTTCAGCGAGAAGGACGCCGTGGGCGCCAGCCTGCAGAACAAAAAGATGCTGCGCGTGCGGGTGGTCGAGCCGTTCATGGCCAAGCAGGGCGCGATGGTCGCCTACCAGGGCAATGTCGCCTTCAACTTCCAGGGCGGCGGCGCGGCCAAGTTCCTGAAGAAGGCCTTCACCGGTGAGGGCCTGTCCCTCATGCGCGTCGAGGGCCAGGGCGACGTCTTCCTCGCCGACGGCGGCCACGAGGTGCACATCCTGCACCTCAACAACAGCGGCCTGTCCGTCAACGGCTCCAACGTGCTCGCGTTCTCCTCGTCCCTCGACTGGAACGTCGAGCGGGTCAAGGGCGGCAGCATCGCCGCGGGCGGGCTGTTCAACACCACGCTCCGCGGCACCGGCTGGGTCGCCATCACGACCGACGGCCAGCCGGTCGTGCTGAACGCCGCGGAGGCGCCGACGTTCGCGGACGCCCAGGCACTCGTCGCCTGGTCGGTGCACCTGCAGACGTCGATCAAGTCCTCGTTCACCGCCGGCGCGCTGATCGGTCGCGGTTCGGGCGAGGCCTTCCAGGTCGCGTTCAGCGGTCAGGGCTTCGTCATCGTGCAGCCGTCGGAGGGCGGCGTCGTACCACCGCACACGCACTGAGCAACATCCTCCGATCGGAGGATTCGCGGCGGCCGGATGAGCGTGAAGTCACGTCCATCCGGCCGCCGCTGGTTTCACCACGGGCCAGTAGGCTCGACCCCATGAGCCAGGCCTTCCATGAATCGAGCGAGAAGGCCCTGGCACGACTGGACGCGATCACTGAGTCGATCAGCGAGACCCTTGCGGACGTCAAGCCGAAGCTACGCGGATGGATCCACCTCGCGTCGACTCCGCTGGTGATCGCTGCCGGCATCGTGCTGATCTGTCTCTCGCCCACGGCGACGACCCGGGTCGGATCGATCTTCTTCGTCGCCTCGGCGATCCTGCTGTTCGGCTGCTCGGCGCTGTACCACCGCGGCACCTGGTCGCCGAAGGTGTGGAAGATCCTCAACCGCCTGGACCACTCGAACATCTTCGTGTTCATCGCGGGGTCCTACACGCCGTTCGCCCTGATCCTGCTCGACGGCACCGCGCAGGTCGTCATGCTGGTGACCGCCTGGACCAGTGCCCTGCTCGGCATCGCATTCAAGGTCTTCTGGCCGTCCGCACCGCGCTGGATGTCGGCACCGATCTACATCGCGATGGGCTGGGCCGCGCTCTTCTTCCTCCCGGCCTTCTACGACGGCGCGACCGCGCTCGGCCTGGGAGTCGGCATCGCGATCTTCGTGCTGATCGCCACGGGCGGCGCTCTCTACACGCTCGGCGGCCTGGTCTACGGCTTCCAGTGGCCGAATCCCTCCCCTCGGGTGTTCGGCTTCCACGAGGTGTTCCACGGCTTCACGATCGTGGCGTTCGTGACCCACTACGTCGGCGTCTCGATGGCGACGTACGCCCTGCGCTGACCGAGCAGCGGCGCGCGAGGAACGAGCGCGGCGCGTGGGCGAGGGCAGGTAGAGCAAGCGTCGTGTCTGAGGCACGAAGGCACGACAGCGCGTCGAAACCCAGTCAGCGACGCATCAACAGCACCAGCACCTCCGCGTGCGGGGTCTGCGGGAACATGTCGAGCAGCCGCCCCTTCACCACCGTGTACAACGCCAGGTCGGCCAGGTCGCGCGCCAGGGTCTCCGGGTTGCAACTGGAGTAGAGGACGTGCCGCGCGCCGGACTCCTCGAGCCGGCGCGCCAGGTCGCTGCCCAGGCCGCGACGCGGCGGGTTCACGACGACCAGGTCGGCCTTCGCCAGGAGCGCGGAGTGGTCCGGAGCGGTCGCGTCGCCCACCTCGAACCGCAGGTCGCCGGGCAGGCCGGCCTCGTCGCGTGACCGCTCCGCGCTGGCAATCGCGTCGGCGCTGATCTCGATCCCGGTCACGTCCCGCCCAACAGCCGCGAGGTGGAGGGCGAAGCCGCCGACGCCGCAGTAGAGGTCCACGACGCGGGCCGGCGCGAGGGCGGCGACCCAGTCCTGCGCTTCGCGATAGAGCGCTGCAGCGACGTCGGTGTTGGTCTGGAAGAAGCTGCGCGGGCGCAGGTGCAGGGTCACGTCGTTCAGGCGCATCGGCAGCGTGTCGGCGTCGGTCAGCACGATCTCGCGCTCGCCCTCGAGGACGGCCCGGTGGTCGGGCTGGACGTTGAGGGTGGCCACCCGCAAACCGGGCAGCTGCTCCTGCAGCCACGGCAGGTGCTTGCGGATCCGCGCCTCGGTGCTGGTGGAGCGGACGACGAACCGCACCATCAGCTCGCCGTCCGGCGACTCGGTGACCAGCAGGTGCTTGAGCTCGCCGCGCTGCGTGACGGGGAGGTCGGAGCTCACGTCGTAGGGCGCGAGCCCGGCGCGGGTGACGAAGGCCGCGAGGTGCGGCAGCGCAGCGATGATCCCGGGGGTGTGCAGGGCGCAGTCGCGCAGGTCGACGCCCTTCCCGGTCGGGTCGAGGATGCCGAGCGTCGGCGCCTCCGCGGTCCCGGCGACGACCATCTTCGCCTTGTTGCGGAAGCCGTCGGGGCGACTCGCCACGGGCGGCTCCCAGACGAGCCCTTCGGCCCCCTGTGCCGCGCCCAGCAGCGACCGGACCGCCTGGTCCTTCGTGGCCAGCTGGTCGTCGTACTGACGCCCGAGCCAGGTGCACGACCGGCACTCCCCCGCCGTGAAGTGTGCACAGTCGAGCACGGCGAGACCCATGGCGTCATCGTAGGCTGCGGCGCGTGGAGTACTCCTACGACCGGGTGAACCCGGATGCGGTGCTGGACACCGTGCAGCGACTGGAGCGCCGCATCGACGCGCGGTTCAAGGAGCGCGGGCTGCGCAAGGTCGTCGGCGAGCTCGCCGGAGTGGTCGCGGAGGTCAAGGAGTCGACCAGGGCGGTCCGGGGGCGGCGGGCCTGGCTGGCCAGCCTGTCCCGCTTCGGCATCATCCTCGTCATCCTCGTCGCCTTCAGCGTGATGGTGCTGGCGGTGCGCTCCGCGGCCATCGACGCGCCCGACTCCGGCCTCGAGTGGCTCCCCGTCCTGGAGAGCGGCGTCAACGACCTGGTCTTCGCGGCGATCGCGATCTGGTTCCTCTACTCCGTGCCCGAGCGACTCCAGCGCCAGCGCCTGCTCACCTTGCTGCACCGGCTCCGCTCGCTCGCGCACATCGTCGACATGCACCAGCTGACCAAGGACCCCGAGCGCCTGCGCGAGACGTTCCGCCGCACCGGGGCCAGCATCGACATGGAGCTGACCACCAAGGAACAGCTCGAGCACTACCTCGACTACTGCTCCGAGCTGCTCAGCCTGATCGGCAAGACCGCCGCGCTGTGCGCGGAGGAGTCACGCGACCCGATCGTGCTCGACACCGTCAGCACCATCGAGACGCTCACGGTCTCGCTGGAGCGAAAGATCTGGCAGAAGATCGCCGTCCTGAACGCCGATCGCGACAACGACCCGGCGTCGTAGGCCCAGGCCTAGACCTGGCCCCGGACTCCTTGCGTGGCAAGCATCCGCGCGATGGTCCTGACGGCGTCCGGGTAGCCGGCCGGGTCGGGTCCGGTGAAGGTGAGCCGCAGGTGCGGGCCGGACGGCTCCGCCGGGAACCACTCGTCGCCCGAGGAGATCCACACGCCCGCATTGGCGCAGTCGCGGACCAGCCGGTCGACGTCGGTACCGTCCGGCAGCCGGCACCACAGGTGCAGTCCGCCCGGCGGCACGAGGTCGAGGCGCAGGTCGGGTGCGTGCGTGCGCACGCTGTCGACCAGCAGGTCGCGCCGGTCACGCAGCTGTTGTCGCAGTCGCCGCAAGTGGGTGCCCCAGCCGGGGTCCGAGACGACGTCGAGCGCGGCCTGCTGGAGCAGGCCGCTGACGTACATCGACTCCGCTGCCCTGTCCGCAAGGATCCGGTCGCGCGCCGGTCCCCGCGCGATCACTGCGGCGACGCGGATGCTCGGCGACATGCTCTTCGTCAACGACCGCAGGTAGACGACGTGACCGGCGCCGTCGAGCGCGGCCACCGGGCGCGGGTCGGTGTCGATGCCGAAGTCGTGAGCCCAGTCGTCGTCGACGAGGAAGGCGCCGTGCGACCGGACCACGTCGAGGATCTCCTCGGCCCGACTGATGCTCCACTGGGCGCCGGTCGGGTTGGCGTAGGTCGCCTGGGCGTAGAAGGCGCGTGCGCCGGTCTCGCGAAAGGTCCGGTCGAGCTCGTCGGGATCGGGACCGTTGCCGTCGCTCGGCACCGGCACCGGCTCGACGCCGGCCTGGTGGGCGGCCTGGATGGCACCCCAGTAGGTCGGTGACTCGAGGAGCAGCGCCTGCCCCGGGGCGACCAGGGCACGGAAGATCGAGGACAGCGCGCTCTGGCTGCCCGGCGCGATGATGACGTCGTTGGCGGTCACGGGGGCGAGGTCCTGCCGGGACGCGTCCGCCAGCTCGGCCGCGAACCATGCGCGCAGCTCCTGCAGACCGGCGGAAGGTGGCCGAGAGGTCGCCGCCGCACCACGGGCGGCTCGACCCAGCGCGGCGCGCACCAACCTCTCGGGGAGCAGGTCCGGCTCGGGATAGCCGGCGTGCAGGGCCTGCGCGTCGGGCGGAGCGGTCTGCAGCGGTCCGGCCAGGCGCGGGATCACCGAACGCGGCGTCCGCAGCGCGGCGGTCTGCCAGCCGAAGTCCGGTCCACGACTCGGGCGCACGGTGCGGACGAACGTGCCGATCCCCGGACGCGTCTCGATCAGCCCCTCGGCCCCCAGCCGGCGCAGTGCCTTCTGCACGGTGACCGGGCTGGCGGCGTACTCGGCAACGAGCTGGCGGGTCGACGGCAGCTGCGCTCCCGCGGGCGCATCACGGACCCACGCGCGGATGCCGGCGACCAGCCGGGAGGTGCTATCGTCATTCATGTCAGTACAGAGTAGCGCTATCGTTCCGCAGCGCAAGGTGCTATCCGCATCGCCAGCCGGCCTCGGCTGGGGGTTCCTCGGGGTCCTCGCCTTCTCCTTCACGCTCCCGCTCACGCGGCTCGCCCTCGAGGACCTCTCCCCGCTGTTCATCGGCGCCGGTCGCGCCGTGATCGCCGCGCTGCTGGCCGCGACCGCCCTCGCCGTGACCCGACAGGCGCTCCCCCGCGGCCGCCAGTGGCTGCGCCTGCTCGTCGTCGCGGGCGGTGTCGTCGCAGGCTTCCCCCTGCTGACGTCGTACGCGCTGACCGAGGTGCCGGCTGCGCACGGTGCCGTGGTGATCGCGCTGCTGCCTGCCGCCACAGCGGTCCTGGCGGTGTTGCGGACCGGTGAGCGCCCCGTGCCGGCGTTCTGGATCTTCTCCGCGTTCGGCGCCGTTGCCGCGGTGGCCTTCGCGATCGCACAGGGTGGCGGAGTGAGTCACGTCCAGCGTGCCGACGTGCTGCTGTTCATCGCGGTCTTCCTGTGCGCCGCGGGGTACGCCGAGGGCGCCCTGCTCACCAAGGAGCTCGGCCCGTGGCAGACCATCTCGTGGGCTCTCGTCGTGGCGCTGCCCGCGATGGCCGTGCTGACCGCGATCAGTGTCGTGCAGCAGTCGCCGAGCGGTTCGGTCGGCGTGTGGGCGTGCTTCGCCTACGTCTCGACGATCAGCATGTATCTCGGCTTCTTCGCCTGGTACCACGGCCTGGCCATCGGCCCGATGGCACAGGTCAGCCAGGTCCAGCTGGTCCAGCCGGTCCTGACCATCGCCTGGGCAGGCCTGCTGCTCGCCGAGGAGATCACCTGGCTCACCTTCGTCGGCGGCCTGGCCGTGATCCTGTTCGCGCGGGGCGCTACTTCTTCCCGCGGCCGTAGAGCCCCTTCACGACCTTGACCAGCTGCTGCTCCGCCTTCTCCGTACGACGGAACGACGTGAGCTCGATCGCGGGGCGGAACCGCTGCCGGGCGATGGCGTGCGGGTAGGTGAACTCGCGCAGGCCGTCGGCGCCGTGGATCCGGCCGAAGCCCGACTGACCGACGCCGCCGAACGGGAGCGTGGGGATGCCGGCGAACGAGATCACGCTGTTGACCGCGGTCATGCCGGCGCGCAGCTGCTCGGCGATCTCCATGCCCTTGTCCTTGGCGAACACCGTCGAGCCGAGGGCGAAGGGGGTGCCGTTGGCCAGCCTGATCGCCTCGTCCATGTCCTTGACCCGCGTGACGGTCACGGTCGGTCCGAAGGTCTCCTCCTGCTGGGCAGCGGAGTCCTCGGGGACGTCGACGAGCACCGTCGGCTGCACGTAACGCGCACCTTCGGGCACCGGCCCGCCGACCAGCGCACGGCCGCCGCGTGCCAGGGCGTCGTCGATGTGGCGACGGATGACCTCGACCTGTGAGGGCATGGTGATCGGACCGAGCTGCCCGCCGGGCTCCGCCTTGACGTTCTTCGCCGCGACGACCAGCTGGTCGACGAACGTGTCGTAGACGCGGTCGTGGACGTAGACCCGCTCGACACCGGCACAGGTCTGCCCGGCGTTGCCGCAGGCGCCCCACAGGGCGGAGTCGACGGCCTCGGCGATGTCGGCGTCCGCGTCGACGATCATGGCGTCCTTGCCACCGGCCTCGATCACCACGGGCGTCAGGGTCGCCGCCGCGGCAGCCATGACCCGCTTGCCGGTGGCGGTGGAACCGGTGAAGGCCACCTTGTCGACGCCGGACGTCGTCAGCGCGGCACCCGTCTCGCCGTACCCGGTGACGACCTGGAACACCGGGCGGCCCACGGCCTCCAGGAAGGTCTTCGCGAGCCATTCACCGATGGCCGGGGTGTACTCCGAAGGCTTGAAGACGACACCGTTGCCGGCGGCCAGCGCGTAGGCGATGGAACCCATCGGCGTGAAGACGGGGTAGTTCCACGGCCCGATGACGCCGATGACGCCGAGTGGGCGGTACTCGATCGTCGCCGCCTGGTTGACCATGAGCAGGCCGGGCGCGACCATCCGTCGCTTGAGCACCTTCTCGGCGTGGCTGCCTGCCCAGGCGAGGTGGTCGATCGCGAGCGAGGCCTCGAGCAGGGCGTCGCCGTGCGGCTTGCCGTTCTCGAGGGACATCAGGGAGGCGAGCTCGTCGAGGCGGCGGGCGATCAGCTTGCGCCAGGCGACGAGTGCCTTCTTGCGACCGTCGAACCCGAGCGCACGCCAGTGCTCCGCTTCCTTGCGCACACTCGCCACCACCGCCTGCACGTGGGCGGCGTCGTGGATGGGGTGGGTGCCCACGACCTCGTTGGTGGCGGGGTTGTGCGAGGTGAAGGTTGCCGCCGAGGTCTCTGCGGGCGCGGTTTCGATGCTGGTCACCCCTTGAATCTACTGCCGTTGCAGGGGCGGCGGAATGTTCGCAGGAACAAAAGCACGAGCCCCCGATGTGCCACGTCACGAGGGTGCCTCCCGACTCGTCGTCAGGCGCACTCCCCCTGTCCGAGCCGGACCAGTCCGTTCAGGTCCCCGCGCCCGAACTCGCGCTGGCCGATGTTGTCCTCGAACATCAGCTCCGCTGGCGAGTCGACGTGGTCGAGGCCGACCAGGTGCCCGAGCTCGTGCAACAGGATCGCCCGCTGGTAGGCCTCACCGTCGCGCTCCTCCTCGAGGTCCTCGAACGAATCGCTGTCGAGGGTGACGCCGCCCGTGATGAACCGCAGCCGACCGTCCCCACCCTCCCGGGCCGCGGCCCCACCGAGACCGGCCACGTCGCCGTCGAGCTGGTCGACCTCGGACTCGGTGGCCCACGAGATGAGGACCTGCTCGCGGCGCCCGCCCAGGGGCACGAACTCACGCTCCCACTTCGGACGGCGATCGGTGCGGCCGTCGTACACGAACCGCAGGCCGGTGACCCCGGCGACCTCGGCGACCGCGGCCTCAACGAAGGCCACTGTCTCGTCCGCACCGTCCGGAGCCCCGTCGGTGTTGATCTCGTAGTGGATCTCCTTGCAGGGATCCCACGCGACCGGGTCGTCGGGGTCGCCCCGCTGGTGGTCCAGGAAGGCGTACACCCCGCCCTCGGGGACGTCGGCCGGAGTGCCGAGCGGGTCCTCACCCAGGCCGATCAGACGACGGAAGGCACTGTTCTCGCTGCCGGGAGCGAACAGGACGATGCCGACGAACAGCACCGCGCTGATCAGCAGCACCAGGCCTGATCGCCAGCGCTCACGCATGGAAGTCCCCACTCCGCCGAGTCTGCCTCGTCAGACCGAGCGCTCGAGGTCCTCGAGCCACGCCCGCGCCCCGAGCTGCCCGTACACCTCGCGCGCCCGGTCGAGCAGGTCGACCGACTCGCCGCGACGTCCCTGCCGGACCAGCCAGGCACCCAGGTCGGCCGCGATCCGTGCCTCGTGGACCACCGAGCCCCAGGTACGTGCCTTGCCGAGCGCATCGCGGTAGAGCTGCTCCACGGTGTCGTCTGCGAGCGACCCGTCCCGACCCGCTCCCGCACGCAGCTGGAGGTACAGCGCTCGTACGCCCAGGGGCAGGGGCCCGTCCGGCACGTCGGCCAGGGCGAGCACGGCGGCGACGTCGGTGGAGTCTCCCCGTTCGCCGACCACCACCGCAGCGAACATCCAGATCGACCAGATGTCCATCGAGGTGGCCGCGCCCTCCACGATGAGTCGAGCCCCCTCCAGTGCCAGCTCCACGGCGTCCGGCTGACCCGCGATCATCGCCTCAAGGGCACGGTCGACGTAGAACTCGGCCACGACGCCCGGATCCTCGATGTCCTCGGCCGTCTGGCCCACCGTCTCGGCGACCGGCAAGCGGTCGGTCCCGCGGCCCCAGGCGTGGAAGCGCAGGGAGATGTCCGCAGAGAACGCGAGGAACTTCATGACGTCCTCGACCTCGGCGAGTGCGGCAGCCTCCTCCCACTCGCCCTGCAGGAGCAGCGCGAGCGCCAGGTTGTTCGTCGCGAAGGCAACGACGATCTCCTCGCCGATCTCACGCCCGCCCGCGATGGCGGCGCGTCCGATCCGGATGGCGTCGGGCACGTCGTCGAAGGTCTTGAGGGCGCTGAGGTTGAGGAGGGCAACGGCACGTTCGCGGATGGCGTGGTTGCGTCCCGCCAGCTCGGCAGACTGCTCGAAGAGCAGAGCCGACAGGTGCGGGAGCGACTCGCTGCAGCTGATCGCCTGGACCGACCAGCTGTCCGCGATCCGGCGCGGGTCCCCCGTCAGCTCGGCCAGCTCCAGCGCCTCCTGCGCCACCGCGCCCAGCCCGTCGCCACCGGCTCGCATCAGCACCGAGGCCAGGGCGCCCACCAGGTCGAACCGTGTCGCGAGGACCTGCGGGTCCTCCGGCACGTCGGGCAGTCGGTCCAGCATGTCCCGCACCAGCTGCTCGGCACGCCCCAGGTCCCCTTCGCCGTAGACCAACGACCGCGCGAGGTCCTCCGTGGCGGCCGCAGCACCGACGAGGTCGCCGATGGCGTCGAAGCCCTTGAGCGCATCGGCCGCGTGCTCGATCGCTGCATCGAGCTGCCCGGCGATGCGCAGCTGCCGGGCCAGCCTGCTCTGTACGACGAGGCGCCGGCCGGGTTCGCAGCGCTCCAGTGCACGGGTGAGGTAGCCGACAGCCTCCCCCGGTGCCCCGAGGTCGGCCGCTCGATCGGCCGCCAGCTCGAGGTGCTGGGACGCCGCCGCGGTCAGCCCGGCCACGTCCGGGTCCCCCGGGACCGCCTCGATGGCGTCGAGGTAGTGCTGGGCGATGATCGGGGCGAGCTCGTAGGCCTCGCTGTGACCAGCCAGCTCGGCGGCCAGTGCGGCCGCGACCCGCAGGTGGGTGGCCTTCCGGTCGCGACGGCCGAGCATGCCGTAGGCGACTTGGCGTACGACGCCCTGGACGAACCGGTAGCTGCCGAAGTCGGCGCTCAGCCGATCGGTCTCGCGGCGCAGCACCTCGCGCCGGAACAGGCCGCCCAGCGCCCGCTCGAGGTCCGGTACGTCGTCGCAGAGCGCACTGATGCCCTCGTCCGTGAACACCAGGCCGAGCACGCTGGCGCGGTCCACGACCCGGCGTTCGTCCGCGGGCAGCGTGTCCAGCCGGGCGGCGATCAGCGCCTGCAGCGTCTGCGGCGCCGCGAGCGCCCCGAGGTCGACGGCCGCGGGGTCGGTCAGCACGTGTCGACCGTCGCGCACCACCACGACGTCGTGGTCCAGCAGCGAACGCACCGTCTCGATCGCGAACAGGGGCACGCCCTCGGCGCGCTGGACGAGCTCGGTGCGGATCCGCTCCGGGACGCCATCGACCAGCCGGTCGATGAGCTCTGCCATCTCCGCCTCGGACAGCTGCTCGAGGTGGATGACGGTGACGCGCCGGTTGCCCGCGAGGTCGGGGTGGTCGGCCAGCAGCTCGGGACGGGCGAGCACCAGCACGAAGACCGGGTGGTCGGCAGCGACCAGCAGGTGCTCGAGGAAGGCCAGCAGGGCCTGGTCGGCGTACTGCGCGTCGTCGATGACCAGGACGACGGGTGAGCCCTGGCCGACGTACTTGAAGAAGGCGGTCCACGCGACGAAGAGGTCCTCGCGGCTGAACGAGGTCCCCGACTCGTGTCCGAGGAGGGCGCCGAGACGCGGCTCGAGCCACGCCCGCTCGGTGGGCTCCGGCACGCACGCAACGAGTGCGGCCTGCAGGAGCGGACGTCCCTCCAGCCCGGCCGAGGTGTCGCCGGCGAGCACGCCGATCCGGTTCCGCACCGCCTCGGCCAGCGCGTAGTAGGCCACGCCGTCGCCGTACGACAGGCAGCGCCCGCGGTGCCAGAGCACGTCCGCGTCGAGGCCATCGACGTACTTCTCGAACTCCCACCCGAGCCGTGACTTGCCGATGCCTGCCTCGCCGTCGATGACGAGCATGCCGGGGCGGGTCGTCTCCTCGACGCCGTGGAAGACCTCCTTGACCAGCCGGAGCTCCCGGTCGCGCGCGACCAGCGTCGCCTCCAGTCCGTCGCCACGCCCGTCGCCACCGACGTTGGCGACGACGGCACGAACCGCCCACAACGGCACCGGCTCGGCCTTGCCCTTCATGGGGTGAGCGCCGGCGTCGTCGAACGCAATGGCCGAGGAGGCGAAGGACCGGGTGGTCCCATCGACCCAGACCGCCCCGGGAGGCGCGGTCGACTGGATCCGGGCTGCGGTGTTGACGGCGTCCCCCGCCACCATGCCCTGGCCGGTCGCGCCGACCGTGACTGCGACCTCCGCGGTGGTGATGCCCACCCGCAGGGCCAGGCCGGGCAACCCGATCCGGTCCCCCAGCGCCGCGACCCGCTCGATCAGCTCGAGTCCGGCGCGGACCGCGCGCTCGGCGTCGTCCTCGCGGGTGGCGGGCAGCCCCCAGACGGCCATGACCGCGTCGCCGATGAACTTCTCCAGCTCACCGCCGTAGCGCTCGATGACCGCACGGCACTCCTCGAAGTACGCCGTGAGCAGCTCCCGGACCTCCTCGGAGTCCCTGCTCTCCGACAACGTCGTGAAGCCCACCAGGTCTCCGAACAGGACGCTGGTGATCCTGCGCGCAGCGCCAGCGACGGCGGGAGCGGCCGACTCGACCACCGGGGCCGCACCGCTGGCGGTCCCGCACGTGGGGCAGAAGCGCGCACCTGTCGGGAGATCACCGCCGCACGACGAACAGCCCGGCGCGGCGAACGAGCTGCCACACGAGAAGCAGAAGGCGGCGGTGTCAGCCTGCCCACCGGTGCCGCACGCCGTACACGTCCTCATCCCGAGACCCACCTCTCACCGGCCGAGGCGGGTGAGCGCCTCGACGTCGCCGGCCCGCAGGTCGGCAAGGATGGTGGTGACGTCGGCCCGGTCGCCGACCAGGCGCTGCAGGTGGGGCACCTCGCGGGTGTGGCCGAAGAGCAACCCGCCGACGAGCTGACCGTCGTCCACGACCAGCTTCGCGTAGGTCCCCGCAGCGAGGTCCTGGTGCACCACGACCTCGTCGGTCGCTTCCGGATCGATCCTGCCCGCGCTGGCGAGCGCGACGCCGACGCCCTTGAGCACCATCGGCGGGACCTCCTGCGTGAACGCCTGGTGCTCACCGAGGAGCTGGGCCGCGACGACCTCCGCCTGGCGGACCGCCGTGGGCCACAGACCCCACGACCGGCCCTCGAACTCGGCCACGTCGCCGCAGGCATAGACGTTCGGGCTCGACGTGCGCATCTGCTCGTCGACCACGATGCCGCGGTTCACCTCGAGGCCGGCGGCGCGAGCGAGATCTGCGTCCGGGGCCACACCGATGGCGCACAGGAACAGGTCCGTGGTGGCCACGGTCCCGTCGCTGAGGCGGAGTCCCTCGAGGGTCTCGGTGCCGGCCAGCTTCTCAACACTAACGCCGAGGCGCACCTCGATCCCGGTGCCGGTGAGGAAGTCGGTCAACATCTGCGACGCGGTCTCGTCCGCACCTCGGGCCAACAGGCGCTCGCCGCGTTCGAGCACCGTGGTCGAGATCCCGAGCTTGTGCAAGGAGTACGCCGCCTCGAGCCCGAGCAGGCCACCACCGCCCACGAAGGCCCGGCGGGCACCGGTGCGCTGGGCATGCGCCCTGATCTCCGCGGCGTCGGACGCCTCGCGCAGCACGAAGGTCCCCGGGACACCGAACCCGGGCACGTCCGGCACGATCGGCCGCGCACCGGTCGCGAACACCAGGTGGTCGAACTCGATGACCTCGCCCGTCGCCATCCGCACCACACCGTCCTCGGTGTCCACGGACGAGACCAGCGTGTTGAGCCACGAGTCGACCCGGTTGGTCTCGAACCAGTCGTCCGGCAACAGGTAGAGCCCCGCCATCGCGCTGCGTCCGTAGATGACCCGGGAGATGCCCATCCGGTTGTAGAGGTGGTGCGGTTCACGGTTGACGAGCGCGATCTCGCAGTCGACGTCCGCCTCCCGCAGCCGTTCGGCCACCGACACCCCGGCGATGCCGCCACCGAGGATGACCACCTTGCCGATGGACCGTGCGGGGGCGCTGGTCCTCGGCGCCGGAGCCGCGGGCGGGCCCGTCCGGTCCGGCTTCAGCGCGACGGTGCAGTCGCCGCGCAGGACCGCCTGGCACGCCAGCCGGTTCCCGTCCGGCAGGCCCAGGCGGCGCAGCGTCGCGGCCTCGTCGGGCGTCATCGGGTCGAGGTTCGCCGCGCCGGCGCGGATCGCCACCGGGTCAGCGCCGCACATGCCCATCCGGCAGCCGGCCTCGATCGGCAGCCCCGCTGCCTCGACGACGTCCAGGATCGTCGAGCCGGCCTTGCTGACCAGCTCACGGCCCTCGGGCTCCACGCGCACGCACGGGTTCTCGGAGTGCTCGGCCTCGTCCTGCAGGCCCTGGAGGCGGTCCGCCCCGATCCGGAGCGCGGTCGTGACCGGTGCAGCGACGATCTGCTTGAAGCGGAGCTCGAGCGCGAAGGTGCGGACCAGCCACGCCACCGCGAGCGCCAGCGCGACCGCGCGCAACGGCCAGCGCAGCAGCGCCATGTCCGCGCCCGTCGCGTCATAGGCGACGCCCGCGATCGTCGTACCGGCGAACCAGTAGAAGGACACGAAGGCCGTGGCGCCCCAGAGCGCGGCCACCTTCGCCCAGGTCAACCGGGTGAGGCCCTGCACGGCGAGGAAGATGCCCGCGGACGCCGCAGCGCACGCCGCCAGCCGCAGGTAGTAGGTGCCGTCACCGCTCGCATCCGGCGAGGGAAGCAGGTTGTAGCCGAGGACCAGGCCCGGGAACAGCCCGGCGAACACGCGTCGACTGGCACCCCAGTCGGGGTTCGCGTCGGTCATGTCCGCCTGGTAGGCGACCGGCGGGTTGAAGTCGTAGCAGTTCTTGGTGCAGCCGACGCAGGGCTCGCAGTGGCTGTTGGGCGAGGTCACGAACGGCGTCTGGCCGTAGAGGCGCTGCACGGGCAGCAGCGGGCAGATGCTCGAGCACCAACCGCTCTTGCCGCGGTAGGTCAGGCCCCCGACGAGGGCGACGGTGATCGTGGCCGCAAGGACGATCGCAGTGACGCGGCCGTCGGTGTTGAGCACCGTACGACGCAACGCAACCGCGAGCAGGAACGCGGTGATCGCGACGAAGTGCCCGCGCTCGGCCAGCCAGGTCGGTGTCTTGAGCGCCCTGCTCCTCCCGATGGAGCGCGGCATCTGGTTCGCCGCGGCCAGCGGACAGATGTTGCGCCACACGCCGGGCGCGACGAAGAACATCACCGGGAGCAGGGGCACCACGACGTTCCACAGCAGGTAGAGCCCGTCCTCGGGCTCGGCCACCAGCAGGACCACGAGTCCCAGGTAGGCGGCCACGCTCACCAGCCGGACGTAGTGCCAGGCACGCCGCGGGACAGTCCGCGGGAGCTCGACGTACGGCGGGAAGGGCCGCTCCTCGTCGACGGGAGGTCGCTTGCCCAGCTTCAGGTCGACGGCGGTCACCGCGCCGCCTCGCGCGCCTCAGCAGCACGGAGCCGACCGGCCAGCGCACGCCCCAGGTCCAGCAGCAGGGTCCGGGCCAGCACGGGTTCACCGGCCGACAAGGCCTCGAACGCCTCGTACCGGATCCGCATGATGCGGGAGTCCTCCACCGCGACGACCGTCGACGAGCGGGGCCGGCCGTCGAAGAAGGCGACCTCCCCGAAGACGTCGCCGGGCACCATCTGCGCCCGGGCACCGTCGGGCACGCCTGCGATGCGCGGAGCGAGAGCGCCGGCGAGGACGATGAAGAGGCTCTGGTCCTGCTCCCCCTCGCGAACCAGCACCTGGCCGCGCTTCACGACCTCGATCGTGCTGTGCTGCTGAAGGACCCGCCACTCGCGCGCGCTGCAGCTCTCGAGGAAGGTTCCGACGGCAGCAGTGGCCGGCGCGGGTTCGGGATCGCCACCCGCGACGCTGTAGTCGAAGAAGTCGACCATCGTCCTGACTCCTTAGCAGCTCCCGCACGGTTGGACGCCGGCACGAAGGTACCGCTCCGGGCGGGGCCTGCGCCGGAATTCCGGCGAGGAAGTGCTGACGCGGATCCGCGATGGAGCGGCCGAGGTGTCAGCGTCCGGTCCACCGCGGCTCGCGGCGTTCGAAGAACGCGGCCACACCCTCCGCGACATCGGCCGAGGCGAGCAGGCGCGCCAGGGCGGCATGGCTGGCCTCCCACACCGCGGCTTCGTCGCCATGGATCTCCCGGCGCGCCAGCACCAGTGCCTCACGAGCGGCGAGGGGCGCGTTGCCGCAGATCGTCGCCGCCAGGCCCAGCGCGATGTCGAACGCGAGGCCCGGCTCGACCAGTCGGTTGACGAAGCCCAGCCGCTCGGCGCGCTCGGCGTCGAGCGGTTCCCCGGTGAGCAGCATTTCGAGGGCGACGTTCGGCGGCAGCAGCCGCGGTGCGCGGAACACTCCCCCGAAATCGGCGAGCAGGCCACGCTTCACCTCCGGGAACCCGAACGTCGCCGTACGCGAGGCAACGACGAGGTCGCAGCTCAGCACCAGCTCGAACCCGCCCCCGAGGGCGTGGCCCTCGACGGCGGCGATCAACGGCTTGGTCCGCTCCCGGGAGGTCAGCCCGGCGAAACCACCGCGCTCGGTCGGCTCCCCCGGACCCTCCGCGAGGTCGGCTCCTGCGCAGAACACCGACGGTCCGCCGGCGAGGACGCCACACCAGAGGTCGTCGTCGTCCTCGAGCAGGTTGAGCGCCTCGTCGAGACCCTGCGTGAGCGCCGCGTTGATGGCATTGCGCTTTGCCGGACGGTTCAGTCCGATGATCAGGGTCCGGTCGTGGCGGATCACCTGTACGGCGGGTTCGGCTGCCTGATCGCTCACGGACGGCCCTTCATCCCGAGCATCGGCACGAGGTAGCGGCGGGCGACGTCGCCCACCTGCTCGTCGTCATCGAGGTCGACCTGGTCGCTGGGTGTGAGGAGGAAGGACGTGGTCAACCGGACCATGACCTCCGCGACCATGTCGATGTCGACGTCGGGGTCGACGTGGCCAGCGGCCTGCTCCTGCCGGAGCTGGCCGGCGACGAACTGCGACACCACGGCGAGGGTTCGCCCCGTCGTCTCCAGCATCGGGACGAGCGCCTGCGGCTCGGCGACCATCAGGCCTCCGATGAGGGCGTTGCTCCGGATCGAGCGGAGCGAGCTCACGAAGCCGCACACCAGCCGTTCCTCGAGCGTCTCGGCGTGGGCGATGTCGAGGAAGAACTGGTCCAGGTAGCGGCGGAACTCCCGCAGCACCACCTGCTCGACCAGTGCCTCCTTGGAGCTGATCCGCCGGTAGACGGTGATCCGGGACAGACCCGCCCTGCGCGCGACGTCGTCCATCGTGGTCCGCTGGATCCCGTGCGCCGAGAAGAGCTCGCACGCTGCGTCGAGGACGTCGGCGTTCCCGTCGTCACCGGACCGGTCCGTGACCTCGGCGAAGGCGCGCTCGAGCAGCGATCCGGTCGCAGCTGGCGTGTCCACGTCGTCCTCCTCGCTCATCGGCTCCCGACATTCTCACGCATGGGTCTGGCGCGGGGCGGTCACCTGTGATCTGATGATGGTACGCCGATACGGGTTGCGTATCACCGTACCAGTGCAGGGAGAGCGGGATGCCGGAACTCAGCAGGCGGGGCCTGTTGCTCGGGAGCAGCACCCTCGGCGCCGTGAGCGCCTTCGGCGTGATCGCACCGGCGCCTGCCTGGACGTGGTCCCCGACGGCGTCGGTCATCGGCACCGGGACCGGCATCGACCCGCGCCAGGTGTGGGACGACGAGGCCGACTCCCTCGTCGCCGCGCTGTTCGCCCGCGGCGAGGTCGACCTCGTCAACGAGCTCCTCGCGGGATGGACGCACAACGACCAGGCACTCCCACCCGGACTGCCTGTCGACGTACACGCCTTTCTCGAGCGTGCCCGCCAGCTGCCGGCCTGGACCGACCAGGCAAAGCTCACCCGTGCCTTCTCCTTCTACGAGCGCCGCGGGCTCTACCTCGGCGTGCTCTACGGGCTCGGCAGCGGAATGATGAGCTGCGTCATCCCCCGCGAGGCGAAAGCGGTCTACTACTCCGCCGGCGGCGCCGAGATGAAGGACCGCATCGACAAGACCGCCAAGCTCGGCTACGACATCGGCGTCCGTGACGCCTTCGGACCCGGCGGCCAGATGGTGGTGACCTGCCTGAAGACCCGGCTCACCCATGCGGCGGTGCGCCACCTGCTCCCGCAGTCCAGCCACTGGAGAGCAGCAGCCCAGGAGGCCAAGCCGATCAGCCAGGCCGACATCATGGTGACGTGGCACAGCCTGGCCACCTTCAGCTTCAACAAGCTCACCGCATGGCGGGTCCCGATGCCCGCAGCGGACTCGGCCGCCTTCCTGCACCTGTGGCAGGTCACCGCCCACCTGCTCGGCGTGGCCGACGAGTACATCCCCGCAACCTGGGCCGAGTCGAACGCCCAGGCACGGCAGGTCCTCGACCCGATCCTGGCGCCGACCCCGGAGGGCGTGAAGCTGGCGACGATCCTGCTCAACCTCGCCGCCGAGTACGACGCCGGGCTGACCAAGCCGATGCTGCACGCCTTCACCCGCTACTGCCTCGGCGACCAGATCGCCGGTTGGCTCGAGGTGCCGCGGGAGCCGGTGACCGACCCGCTCGTCAAGTCCGGCTGGCCGCTGTTCATCGCGTTCCGGGAGTCGACGATGTGGCTACCGCTCGCGCCACAGGGCTACTGGCTGTTCGACGAGTTCCTGCGCGTCGGCGTCCGGTACTTCCTCGGCGAAGGACGGGTCACGAACATCACGATGCCGACGGGCAACAACCCGAACCACTCCTGACCTCACTGGTCGGGCTCAGGCTCCGGGACGATCGACCAGCTCGACCAGCCGTTGGGGTGCCTGGATGCAGAAGGAGTCGGTGAGCAGCTCGCCGAGCTCCTCCCAGTCGGTGTGGTCATCGAGGAGCAGGCCGACGATGTTGCCGCCCCACTCGCCCTTGAAGTACGGCGCCCCGAGGTGCTGGAACGCCATCACCTCCTCGGGCTCGGCGCGGAACACGATCCGGAACAGCTGGTCCTCGCCCCCGAAGACGTGCGCGACCGTGGACGTCGTACCGCCCACGCGCCAGCGCACTCCGGTCCACGCCTCCTCCTCCCGGCACTCCGGCAACCGGGCAAAGGTCTCCCTCAGCGGGGCGAGGTAGGCCTCGGGGACATCGGGACGCTGCGGCACGTCACGAATTTCCCACACCGCACCGACAGGCGCCTCCACAGGACAACCGCCACGAACGCTGAGGCGTCTTCTCATCAACCGACCGAGGAGAGCGCCATGAGAGCACGCATCGCCATCGCCCTGGCCGCCGTCCTCGCGAGTGCGGCCTGCGGCAACAAGGTCGAGGACGTCACCGCGGAGCCGACGACAGCGGCCTCGACGCCGAGCGCCACGGAGAGCCTCCCGGCGAGCACCGCCACCACGGCGGCGTACGACGACACGGCGCTGCTGGAAGCGCTGGTCACCCTGGCCACCGCCCCGAGCGCCGAGGCAGCCTCGGCGTTGCCCTTCGCCGCGCAGGTCCGGCTGGGACTCGGGCCTGACCTCGTCGCGACCCGTCCTCGCGACCGGCTCGCCTCCTTCGGTGGCTGGGACGTCGACCTCGAAGCCTTCCGCGGCCACGTCGGCCCCTTCAACGCCCTCGGCCGGCTGGCCGCGCATGCCGACGGCGACGACTCCCTCACCCGCTTCACCACCACGATCGGCGAGCATCCGCACTGCGCCAGTCCGCCGGCACCCGCGCCTGCCGGCCTCGCCGATCATCGACACATCTCCCTCCAGCCGACCGACGACTCGATCGACGGCTGCCTCGAGTGGTTCACGGTCGACCTGTTCCTGGACGACAGCGGAACCATCGACACGGTCACCTTCGACATCTGGGAACCGTGACGAAGCTCAGGCGTGAGGGAGTTCGACCACGAAGCGCGTGGGATTCCTCGGGCTGACCAGGCGCACGTCGCCGCCCGCGCTGCGCGCGATCCGTTGCGCCAGCGGCAGCCCCAGACCGGCGCCGCCGTGGTCGCCCGACGCGTGGCCGGGCTCGAAGACGCGGTCAGCGATCGCCGGATCCACCCCGGGTCCGTCGTCATCGATGGCGATCCCCACCATCCCGTCGCGGACCTCCACCACCGACACTCGCACGTGGGCGGCCATGCGCAGCGCGTTCTCGAGCACGGGCCCGACCGCGCGCGCCACCAGCGTCTCGTCGAGGGCGACCCGCACCCTGTCGCCGACGTCGATCTCGACCGGATGCGTCGCGTCACGGGACAGTTGAAGGAGAACCCTCCGGACGTCGGCCGCCGACGCACCGTGGGGCGAGCCGGACCGAGCCAGCTGGAGCAGACCGGTGATCGTCTCGCCCATGCGGCGGCTGCCGGCCCGGATCTCCTCCACCTCAGCGCGTACGTCGTCCTCCAGGTCAGGCCGCATCGCCAGCAGGTCCGCGGTCCCCTGGACCGCGGTGAGCGGCGTGCGCAGCTCATGGGCCAGCTCAGCCGTCAGCCGTTGCTCGGACAGGATCGCGGCGTCCACCTTCTCCAGCAGGGTGTCGAGGGTCTTGCCGAGGGCGGTGATCTCGTTGGTCGGAGCCCCGAGCTCGAAGCGGCGTCCCAGGTCGTGCTCACTCCAGTCGGCCGCCGTGGATGCCATGGCAGCAACCGGCGCCAACGCTCGCCGACTGACCCACGCGGCCAGGGCGGCGGAGGCCAGGACCGCGAGCATCCCGGTGATCGCGCTCACCAGCAGTGCGTAGTGCTCGGCCTCCTCGTAGGGCCCGAGCCGTTCGTTGACCACCACGATCCCTTCGACACCCGAGGCGAGGATGAAGGGATGCGCCCGGATCCTCCTGGTCTCCCCCACTGATCGCGTCCCATGCCCGGCGGCGACGAGGTCGGCGTACTGCTCGGCCAGGGCGGGCGGCTCACTTCCCGCCACCAGCGTCCCCTTGTCGTCGTACACCGCGACACCGGCGTCGAGCGCACCGTCCGGTACGACCAGTTGCGTGGACGTGGAGGCCGCATCAGCCGAGCTGATCACCGCCTCGGCTCGCTCCTCGAGCACCCGGTTGATGGACCGGGTCGACGTCTGCGACAGCACCAGTTGGACGATGAGGGCCAGCAGCACGACCGCGAAGGCGGTGATCGTCGCGCTGAGCACCACGAGTTGGCGGCGGAAGGAGCCCGTCGGGCGGGTCTGCGTCATTGGAGGCGGAACCCCACACCCCGGACCGTGTCGATCCGGACCGGCGAGGCGACCGATTCGAGCTTGGTGCGCAGCCGCCTGATGTAGGAGTCGATGGTGTTCTCGGCGACGAGCGCACCGTCGGGCCACGCAGCGGAGACGACGGTACGACGACGCACGACCTCGCCCGGTCGCGCCATGATCGCCGCAAGCATCCGGAACTCGGTGGGCGTGAGCAGCGCCTCGCCGGCCGTCGTACGAATCGCGTGACTGGTGGGGTCCAGGACCAGGCCGGTGCTGGCGCCGGGGCGCGCCCCCGGACGGCGACCCAGTGCCTCGATCCGCACCAGCAATTCCTTCACGTCGAACGGCTTGGCGAGGTAGTCGTCGCCTCCGGCGTGGAAGCCGGACAAGGTGTCCTGGACGGTGCCGAGCGCGGTCAGGAACAGGACCGGTGCGTGCTGACCCGCTGATCGCAGCGCCTGGCATACGTCCCGGCCATCCGCGTCAGGCAGGCCGATGTCGAGCACCAGCACGTCGACGGCGGCATCGAGCCCGAACGCCCGCACCGCCTCGGCCCCGTTGTGGGTCAGCACGGCCTCGTGCCCGGCACGGCGCAGGGCCTGAGCGAGCACCCGGCGGATCGCCGGGTCGTCCTCACACACCCCCACGGTCAGCACGGGCTCACTCTGCCCGATCGGCCGTCTCCGTGAGCTGCGCCGGAGCCGATCGCGGCGCGGCGACGTCACCCCAGGCGGCCCGTGCACCCGAGTCGCCGACCCGGTAGACCTGCACAGCGCAGGCCAACGCGGCCACGACAGCGAGCGAGGCCACGACCCGCGTCAGCGTGGGCGACATCGGCGCCACGTCCGCGCGCGCTGCCTTCCGGTCCAGCCAGACGAGGGCCGCAGAGAAGATCAGCAGCGCGATCGCGAACCAGATGAGCTGTTCGCCCAGCTCGGCGTGCTGACCGGGTTCGCCCACCCGGTGCTCGAGCTCCTCGCCGCTCGACGTCGCGACCGGACAGAGAACGGCCGCCACCAGAGCCGCCGCAACCACGAGCGGTCCGTACCGGCCACGCCACACCGGGCGGACCGCGATCGCCAGGGTGCCGAGCGTCGCCAGCGGAAGGAGCACCACGATGGCGTGCACGACCAGGGGGTGAAGGGGAATGCCGTTGATCAGGTCGAACATGGGTGCTCCTCGTACGGGTGGGATGTCATCCACCAGCCTCCGGCCCGGAACCTGTCGACAACCTGACTGATCACCGACGCCGCAGCGCGACCGCTGCTGTGCGCACGGTCTCAGTGAGCTCGGCCAGCGCCGGGCTGTCGAGACGCCACCGCTGCCAGTGCAGGGGTACGTCGACCGGGCGGGTCCCCGGCAACCGGACCAGCGCACCGGCGGCCAGCTCGGGAGCCAGGTGCGGCTCGGGGATCATGCCCCAGCCGAGTCCGCTGCGGACCGCCTCGTGGAAGTCGGCCGTGCTCGGCACCCGGTGGACCACCGGTGGTCGACCGACGCCACGGGCCGCGAGGACGTCGTCCTGGAGGCGGTCCTTCTCGTTGAACACGACCACCGGGATGGCTGACCAGTCGATGCCCCGGCCGTGACGGTGCCGCTCGGCCAGCCAGGGTGCCCCGGCCGGGACGTAGCGCAACGAGCCCAGGGGTTCGGACACGCAGCCCTGCACCGGTCGGGGTTCGTCGGTCACCGCGGCGAGCACCTCGCCGCGACGCAACAGGTCGTGGGAGTGGCCCTGGTCCTCGACGTGCAGGCGCAGGGCGGTCGACGGCCACTGCGCCACCTCGCCGAGCACGGGCCGGAACCAGGTGGCCAGCGAGTCCGCGTTGACCGCGACGGAGAGCTCGACGACCTCACCAGCGCCGAGCGACACGGCGGCCTCGGCAGCCAACAGCCGCAGCTGCCGCCCGAGTCGCACGAGCGGCTCTCCGGCGGGCGTCACGGTCGCGGGCGTCGTACGACGGACGAGGACCTGGCCCGCTGCTCGTTCGAGCGCCCGCACCCGCTGGCTGACCGCGCTCGGAGTGAGGTGGAGGAGCCGAGCGGCCGCCTCGAACGTGCCCTCCTCGGTGATCGCCACCAGGGTCTCCAGCTGGTCCGGGTCGAAGTGCACGGTCAAGTGAAGCATCCCTTCATCACCTGAAGAAACATTCGCTGGCCTTCACTCGGACGCGAACCTAGGTTCGAGGGGTGATCGCTCCAGCCCTCGCCGGCCTCCTGACCGGCCTGACCCTCATCGTCGCGATCGGCGCCCAGAACGCCTTCGTCCTGCGGCAGGGGCTGATCCGCTCGCACGTGGGCCCCGTGGTCGCGATCTGTGCCCTGTCGGACGCCGTACTGATCGCGGCGGGAGTGGGTGGGATCGGCACGATCGTCGACCACGCCCGCTGGGTCCTCGAGGTGGTCCGCTGGCTGGGCGTCGCCTTCCTGGTCTGGTACGCCGCCGCGTCGTTGCGTCGCGCGACGCGACCCGAGTCGCTCGCCGCGGCCGGCAACGGCGCCGCTGCTGAGCCACGGGGCCCCGTGCTCGGTCGCGCCGTCGCGCTCACGTGGCTGAATCCCCACGTCTACCTGGACACGGTGCTGCTCGTGGGCTCGATCGCCGCGGCCCACGACGGCGGCGAACCGGCCGGCCGTTGGTGGTTCGGTGCGGGCGCCGTACTCGCCAGCGGGCTGTGGTTCGCCAGCCTCGGGTACGGCGCCCGCCTGCTGGCTCCCCTGCTCGCCCGGCCCCGCGCGTGGCAGGTCCTCGAGGTGCTGATCGCGATCACGATGCTGTTCGTCGCGGCGAGGCTTGCCCTCGGATGAGGACCGGCCGCGACATACTCGCGACGTGCCCACCCGCAGCCGTGCCGCGACCTACGCCAAGCGCCGCCAGCGCCGGATGGCCAAGGTCGACCACGACCTGACCGACGACCAGTGGTTCGCGCTCCAGGAGGCCTGGGCCGGCTGCGCCTACTGCGGAACGGTCGACGCGGCGCTCCAGAAGGACTGCATCCTGCCGATCTCGCGCGGTGGCCGCTACACGCTGACGAACGTCGTGCCGGCATGCCGGTCCTGCAACGCCAGCAAGTGCAACCTCGAGGTCACGGCGTGGATGCGCCGCAAGAAGCTCGACGAACGCACCTTCCTGGTGCGGCAGGCCGAGACCCTGCAAGCGCTGGCCTGAACCTCACGTGATCGAGGCCAGGAGCCGCTCGACGTCCCTTCGGGTGCGGAGCCGGTGCCAGTCGAGGGCGGCGTACGGTCCCTCACTCATCGCGGTCTCGTAACGGTCGCGGGTCCGGCCGTACGTCGTCCAGGCCCACCACAGGATCGAGTCCTCGCCGCGCCAGAACATCAGTCCGCCCCAGCCTTCGCGGTTGCCGCTCCACAACTCCTCCTGGGTGGCTGCGCGGCGCACGGTCCGCGTGACGGATTGCCACATCACCCGCCAGAGTGGCGGGTTCACCCACACCACGGTGTCCGCCCGTTCCCAGACCAGCGTCCCGAGCTTGCTCTGGTAGTTGCCGTCGACGACCCACGCCTCGCCGGCCGTCGCCGCGGTGACACGATTCCGTAGTTCCTCGGCACTCGCCTGGGCCCAGTTCGCGCCCCAGTGCAGATCGTCGAGCTCGACGTAGGAGAGGTCCAGCGCTGCAGCGATCCGACGTGCCGTGGTTGTCTTGCCCGATCCGGAGCTGCCGACCACCGAGACCCTCCGCACGACCCCAACCCTAGTCGCGGAGCGACGCGACTCCTGTCATTACTGATCCAAGCGAGCGATGATCGAGGCGTGAGCACGACCGAGCCGGGGATCGGGTGGGGCAAGGTACTCGCCCTGCTCACCGTGCTCGCGATCGCGAATCTCTGGTTCAAGCCGTTCGAGGACAAGGACGCGAACCCGCCGGCCGCGACCCAGATCAACAGCGTGACCGAGCCGCTGGTGCGCCGTACGTCGGGATGGACGCCGTTCGACAAGGCGACCGTCACACCCGGGATCCAGACGCTGACCGGCCGGGCGCAGTGCACGACCAACTTCGTCTTCACCGATGCGGCAGGCAATGTCTACCTGGGCCAGGCCGCCCACTGCGCGTCGGCGAGCGGCGACGAGATCAACGGGTGCAAGGCGCGGTCGAAGCCGCTCGGCACCAGGGTCACGTTCAACCTGCACGGGACGTCGTACGACGCCGGGAAGCAGCTCGCGAAGGGGCGACTGGCCTACAGCAGCTGGCACGCCATGCGGGAGGCCGGCGAGAAGGACCCGAACACCTGTCGCTTCAATGACTTCGCGTTGATCAGGCTGAACCCTCGCTACCACGACTTGGTCAATCCCAGCATGCCTCACTGGGGCGGGCCGGACGGGCTCTCGGAGGGTGGCCTCTACATCCTCGACCGTGCCTACGGCTTCGGCCGCTCATCGCTGCGCCGCGACAACAGCCCGGCCTCCCGCCAGGCCGCGCAGACCATGGCCGACCAGCCCGAGACCGAGGGCTGGGCCCACGTCATCATCGCCCCGTCCCCGGGCATTCCGGGTGACAGTGGCAGCGGGTACGTCGACGAGCACGGCCAGGCGCTCGGCACCCTGTCGACGCTCAGCATCGGGAGCATCCTCTACAACGTCCTCGGCGACCTGATGCGGGAGCTGGAGTACGCGCGCGAGCACTCCGGCATCCGAGACCTCAGGCTGGAGCTCGGCACGGTGGCGTTCGATCGCGACCTCGCCGAGGACGCCGAGGTCCTCACCGACTGACGGGTTCCTGGGGTCCGCTCCGTACGTGCGGCGAGATCAGCGCCGTACGCACCGAGATGCCGATCTCGCGGTTCCGCACGGTGGTGATCCGGCGCCCCGGCTGAACGGCATCCTTGACCGGGCCGGTGCGTTCGCCGAGGTACGCCACCGTGGCGTCGATGTCGTCGACGGTGTGGGTCAGCCCCCACAGGCTCGACGGCCCATCGCTCGCGGTGTCCGGGGACCCGACGACCTCCAGGATCACGTCTCCGAGCCGGAAGAACGCCTGCCGCACCGGCGCCCCACCGAGCTCTCCGTCCCTCGTGCGACGCGGCTCCAGCCCGATCCCGCTGAGAGCGGCCAACGTCCGGGAGAGGTCCAGCGACAGCAGTACGACGTGGTCGATGTGCGTCACGCCGTTCGCATGGATCGCAGGCTCGGCCAGCGGTGCGCCCGAGGCCTCCGTTGCGACACCGTCGACGTCGGTCAGTGCCACCGGCACGCCTCGAAGCGACCATCCGACGATGCCCTTGCCGCGTTCGCTCCCGACCAACCGCAGCCGCACCGAGCCGACCCGACAGACCGCGTCGTCGTCGACGGTGAACCCCGCCGCGACCCACGCCTCCGGCGCATCCGCGATCACGAGCTCGTCGATGGTCACGTCCACGACGGAACCCTACCGGCGGGCGACGGCCGTCTACCTGCGCTGGGCACTCACCAGGTGAGTGCTGAGCGCAGGAATCACGGCAGTGCTTCCAGGCCAGACCCGATCAGACGTTGAAGCGGAACTCCACCACGTCACCATCGGCCATGACGTAGTCCTTGCCCTCCATGCGGACCTTGCCGGCTTCCTTGGCCTTGGCCATCGAACCGAACGACGTCAGGTCGTCGAAGGAGACGACCTCGGCCTTGATGAAGCCCTTCTGGAAGTCGGTGTGGATCACGCCGGCGGCCTCGGGGGCCGTGTCGCCCTTGCGGATCGTCCACGCACGGGTTTCCTTCGGACCGGCCGTGAGGTAGGTCTGCAGGCCGAGGGTCTCGAAGCCGACGCGTGCCAGGGTCTCGAGGCCGGGCTCGGTGACGCCTGCCTCGGCAAGGAACTCGGCTGCTTCCTCGTCGTCGAGCTCGACCAGCTCGGACTCGAACTTGGCGTCCAGGAAGATCGCCTCGGCAGGAGCGACGATCTCGCGCATCTTGGCCTTGAGGTCCTCGTCGGCGAGCTCGTCGGCGTCGCAGTTGAAGACGAAGATGAACGGCTTGGCAGTCAGCAGGGAGAGCTCGCGGAGCAGGTCGCGGTCGATTTTGGTCGCGATGATCGGCGTACCGGACTCGAGCGCTTCCTTGGCCTCCTTGACGGCCTCCAGGTTCGCGACCAGGTCCTTGACCTTCCGCGACTCCTTCTCCAGCCGGACGATCGACTTCTCGACCGTCTCGAGGTCGGCGAAGATCAGCTCGGTCTGGATGGTGGAGATGTCGTTGGCGGGGTTGACCT
Source organism: Nocardioides sp. Root682 (assembly GCF_001427795.1). Classification (GTDB taxonomy): domain Bacteria; phylum Actinomycetota; class Actinomycetes; order Propionibacteriales; family Nocardioidaceae; genus Nocardioides. The sequence goes on from NZ_LMHJ01000001.1 coordinate 1,350,548, forward strand.
CGCCGTCGACGTGCGTGACGTCCTCGTCGCGGAACACCCGGGTCACCTGGCAGATCGCTGCGGACTCACGGATGTGCGAGAGGAACTTGTTGCCCAGGCCCTCACCCTGCGAGGCGCCACGGACGATCCCGGCGATGTCGACGAACTCGACGGTCGCCGGGAGGATCCGCTCCGAGCCGTAGATCTCGGCGAGCTTCGGCAGCCGTGCGTCGGGCACGCCCACCACGCCCACGTTGGGCTCGATGGTGGCGAACGGGTAGTTCGCCGCGAGGACGTCGTTCTTGGTCAGCGCGTTGAAGAGCGTTGACTTGCCTGCGTTCGGGAGACCGACGATGCCGATGGTGAGTGCCACGGGCGCTGAGTCTATGGCCCCGTGACGGCGCGCCCGAATCAACGACCAGACACAGCGACGGCCCTCCCGGGAGGCAGGGAGGGCCGTCGGCAGCGAGCAGGTGTCAGGAGCCGTACAGCGCCCTCACACCAGCGGCGTCGGACGCCTGGAACTCCAGGTCGCTCGACCCACCGTTGCACTGCGGGTAGTGCATGATCGAGGACGAGTCGTACGGCGTCAGCGGGCGCCAGTTGTTGTCCTCGAAGCAGGTGCCGGCCTCCGGACGCGTGTGCTCGTGGCGGAACCCGAGGGTGTGGCCGAGCTCGTGGCCCAGGATGTCGATCGGCTCCCAGTTGCCCGAGCTCCAGATCGAGTCATCGACCAGGACGTTGCGCGAGCGCTTCGTGGTGCTCGGGAAGAACGCCCGGGCGATGTACTGCGACGTGCTGACCGGCTCGACGGAGAACAGGATCGTCTTGTTGCGGGTGGTGCAGCTCGCGTCCTGCGCGGGGACGTAGACGAAGTTCACCTTCGACGACGCGGCCTCCCACAGCCCGGCGCCACCGGCCATCGCGGCGACGATGTCGTCGTGGCGGGTGCCGAACTTGGTGCTGACGCAATAGGTCAGGTTCGCCACCTGCGAGGCACTCCACTTGTCGTCGACTCCGCCGACCGTGTTGACGATGAGCCCGTCAGCTTGGGTCTCGGTAGGGGCGACCATGCCCTCGTAGAACTTCTTGAGGTCGCCCTTGGTGGACACCACCTCGTCGCCGTTGACGACGTAGGCGCCGTCGACGTCGACGTACGTCGAGGCCTCGAACTCCTTGTACGTCGGTACCGGGTCGCCGGCGTCCGCGCTGGAGTAGGACGGGACCGTGGCACCCGCGAAGGCGGCCACCAGACAGGCCACGCCGACGGAAATTCTGCTGACTCGCGATGACTGCATCAAAGAACCTTTCCCAAGAGAGGACATCTGGTTCATCAAAACCCGTCAACGCACGTCGCGACAATAGATCGTCCGGTTCACAAATCAGCAGGATCCCGGACTGCACGGATGTGAGCCGGGATCCCGCTGGTGACGCTGGGTGATCAGGAGCCGTACAGCGCCCGGACCCCCGCCGCGTCGGACGCCTGGAACTCCAGGTCGCTGGAGCTGCCGTTGCACTGCGGGTAGTGCATGATCGACGCCGAGTCGTAGGGCGTCAGCGGGCGCCAGTTGTTGTCCTCGAAGCAGGTGCCGGCCTCCGGACGGGTGTGCTCGTGGCGGAAGCCCAGCGTGTGCCCGAGCTCGTGAGCCAGGATGTCGCCCGGCTCCCAGTTGCCCGAGGTCCAGATCGAGTCGTCGATCAGCACGTTCCGCGAACGCTTGGACGTGCTCGGGAAGAACGCCCGGGCGATGTACTGCGAGGTCTTCACCGGCTCGACCGAGAAGAGCACGCTGTTGTTGCGGGTGTTGCAGTTGCCGTTCTGGGCGGGGACGTAGACGAAGTTCACCTTCGACGACGCTGCCTCCCACAAACCGGCACCGGCGGTCATCGCGGCGGCGATGTCGGCCTGCCGGGTGCCGAACTTGGTGCTCACGCAATAGGTCAGGTTCAGCGCCTGCGCGGCGCTCCACTTGTCGTCGCGACCGCTCACCGTGTTCACGATCAGTCCGTCGATCGGGACGTCGTCGGAACCGACCATCCCCTCGTAGAACTTCTTCAGTCCCGCCTTCGTGGACTCGACCTCGTCACCGTTGACGACGTAGGCACCGTCGACGTCGACATAGGTGGAGGACTCGAACTCCTTGAACGTCGGCACGGCGGAGCCGTCCTCGGCGGATGCCGAGGTCGTCGCCCCCGCGACTGCCGCCACCAGACAGGCGGCTCCTGCAACGACCTTGCTGATCCGTGCTGACACTGTGCCACGACCTTTCGTCCCCATGGTTGGCCTCCATTGTGACGACGCGTAGCCGTCCCGGCTAGCCTCCTGAGGTGCGGATTGCCACCTGGAACGTCAACTCCCTGCGCTCACGGATCGATCGCGTCGAGGCCTTCCTCGAACGCCACGACATCGACGTGCTCGCCCTGCAGGAGATCAAGGCTCGCGAGGAGCAGGTCCCCCTGATGGGCCTGCAGGCCCGGGGGTACGACGTCGCGGCCCACGGGCTGGACCAGTGGAACGGCGTTGCCCTGATCAGCCGGGTCGGCCTCGACGACGTGACGGTCGGTTTCCCGGGCCAGCCGGGATGGGGCGAACCACCGGTCGTCGAGGCGCGCGCGATCGGCGCCACCTGCGGCGGCGTACGGATCTGGAGCCTGTACATCCCCAACGGGCGCAAGCCGGACGACCCGCACTACGCCTACAAGCTGTCGTGGCTGGCCGGGCTGCACGCGGCGGCAGCCCCCTGGCTCGACGTACCCACCGCCCTGGTGGGCGACTGGAACATCTGCCCCACCGACGACGACGTCTTCGACGTCACCCAGTTCCGCAACTCGACCCACGTCACGCCCGCCGAGCGCGCCGCGTTCCAGGGCTTCCTCGACAGTGGATGGGCCGAGGTGACCCGCGAGCACGCGCCCGGCTACACCTACTGGGACTACTACCGCCAGAGGTTCGAGCGCGACCGCGGCCTGAAGATCGACTTCGTGGTCGGCTCCCCCGGCTTCGCGGAGCGCGTCACCGGTGCATTCATCGATCGCGACGAGCGGGACCCGGCCAAGAGCGCGGGCAGCCCCTCCGACCACGCGCCCGTCATCGTCGACCTGGCTGACTGACGCTCCGGCGCGGGTCCGGCAGACGAGGACCCGCACGAACTAGCGTGGAGGCGTGAGCACGGCGCTGTCACCGCGATCCCCCACCCTGTGGGAGGAGGGACGCCAGCCTGCGCAGGAGCTCATCGCACTCGCCATGGCGCTGCTGCTCACCGCCACCGTGCTCGACCTGGTCCTCAGCGACGGACTCGGTCTGTTCTACGACCTGACGTTCGTCACGATCTGTGTCGGTGTCGCCCTGCTCGTCCGACCGGCCGACTTCTTCGCCGTGGGAGTCCTGCCCCCGCTCGCGATGCTCCTGGTCGCACTGCTGCTCGGCATCAGCGAGCCCGGCGCGATCGCACGCGTCGACGACGGCTTCGTCCAGGCCACGGTCTCCGGGCTCTCAGGACACGCCCTCGCCCTGGCCTTCGGGTACGCCGCCTGCCTGGCCCTGCTGGCAGTACGGCGGTCGTTCGTCGTCCGCCACCCGCGCTGACCCGGTCGACGGGTCAGGCGAAGGGGTCAGGCGAAGCGGTCCGGGTCGCCCGCGCCACGCCGGATGATCTCGGGCGCGCCCTCGGACCAGTCCACGACCGTGGTGGGTTCGGCCGGGGTCTCTCCCGCTTCGACGACGATGTCGACCTCGTGGTCGAGGTCTTCCTTGATCTCCCAGCCCATCGTGCGCGGCTCGGTCTCGCCCGGGAGGATCAGCGAGCTCGACAGCAACGGCTCACCGAGCAGGTCGAGGATCGCCTGGACGACGGTGTGGTCGGGGATGCGCACGCCCACGGTCTTCTTCTTGGGGTGCAGCAGTCGCCGCGGCACCTCCGGTGTGCCGGGCAGGATGAACGTGTAGGGACCCGGCGTCACCGCACGGATGGCGCGGAACGCAGCGTTCTCGACGTGGACGAGCTGGCCCAACTGGCTGAAGTCGCGACAGACCAGGGTGAAGTGGTGACGGTCGTCGAGGCCGCGGATCTTGAGGATCCGGTCGCGGCCGTCGCGGTTGCCGACCCGGCAACCCAGCGCGTAGCCCGAGTCCGTCGGGTAGGCGATCAGCGCGTCGTCATGCAGGGCATCGACGATCTGCTGGATGAACCGCGGCTGCGGATTCTCCGGGTGGATGTCGAGATAACGGGCCATCAGAGCCGTACGGCGGTCTTGGTGCTGCGCCCTGCGGCCTTGAGGTCGCGGTGCAGCTCCTTGGGCAGCGAGAAGGCCAACGTCTCCTCTGCGGTCTGGACCGACCGGGCGTCGGGGTACCCGCGCTCGGCGAGGTAGGCCAGGACCTCGGTCACGAGGTGGTCGGGGACCGAGGCACCGGAGGTGACGCTGACGGTCGCGGCACCGTCGAGCCAGGCCTCGTCCAGCTCGGACACGTCGTCGATGCGGTACGACGCCTTGGCGCCGGCCTCGAGGGCCACCTCGACCAGGCGCACCGAGTTGGACGAGTTGGCCGAACCCACCACGATCACCAGGTCGGCGGCAGCGCCGATCTCCTTGACCGCCACCTGGCGGTTCTGGGTGGCGTAGCAGATGTCGTCGCTGGGCGGGTCCTCGAGCTGCGGGAACTTCTCGCGCAGCCGCCGGACCGTCTCCATCGTCTCGTCGACGCTCAGCGTCGTCTGGGACAGCCAGGCCAGCTTGGCGCCGGCGGGGAACTCGAGCCGGTCGACGTCGTCAGGGTGCTCAACGAGGACGGTCTGCTCGGGTGCCTCCCCGGCGGTGCCCTCCACCTCTTCGTGTCCGGCGTGTCCGATGAGCAGGATGGTGTAGCCGTCGGCCGCGAAACGAACGGCCTCACGGTGCACCTTCGTGACCAGCGGACACGTTGCGTCGATCGTCTTCAGGTCCCGCTCCGCCGCCTCGTTGACGACGGCGGGCGAGACACCGTGGGCCGAGAAGACCACGGTGGCGCCGAGGGGGACCTCGTCGAGCTCCTCGACGAAGATCGCGCCGCGCGCCTCGAGGTTGGCCACCACGTGCTTGTTGTGGACGATCTGCTTGCGCACGTAGACGGGCGAGCCGTAGAGGTCGAGCGCCTGCTCGACGGTCACGACCGCGCGATCGACACCGGCGCAATAACCGCGGGGCGCCGCCAGCAGCACCTCGCGCTGGCCGTCCTCGATCAGGCGAGGGGTCCCCAGGTCGATGCTCATGGCTCCAGTCTATCGGCGCCCGGGCGGTCACCCGAATCGGTAAAAACGAACCGACCCGGCTCGCGTGTGCGAGCCGGGTCGGTGTGAAGCAGTGTGCGGATCAGGCCTGCTCGGAGTCCTCAGCGGTCTCCTCGGCAGCAGCCTCGTCGGTGGTCTCCTCGACAGGAGCCTCCTCGGTGGCCTCGACCTCAGCGGCCTCGGTCTCGACGACCTCGGGGGTCTCCTCGACCGGAGCAGCCTCGACGGCGGGCTCGGCCTTGGGTGCCTTCGGAGCCGACGGCGCGTACGCCTCGGTCACCAGCTCGATGACGGCCATGGGCGCGTTGTCGCCCTGGCGCGGACCGATCTTGGTGATCCGGGTGTAGCCACCCGGACGCTCGGCGAACGTCGGCGCGATGTCCGCGAACAGCGAGTGCACGACACCCTTGTCGCGGATGGTCTTGAGGACCTCGCGACGCTGGTGCAGCGGGTTCTCGCCGGCGTGGGCCTTCTTCGCCTTCGTGATCAGCTTCTCGGCGTACGGACGCAGCGTGCGCGCCTTCGCCTCGGTCGTCGTGATCTTGCCGTGCTCGAACAGAGCGGTGGCGAGGTTCGCGAGGATCAGGCGCTGGTGGGCAGAGCTACCGCCGAGGCGGGGACCCTTCTTGGGCTTGGGCATTGCTTCTCGATTCTCCCCGGCCGTGTCAGGTACCGGGATAGTTGCTGTCCCCGAGGGGACGGATCAGATCAGAACTCTTCGGACTCGATGAACGACTCGTCGTCCTCGTCGTCCGAGTAGTTGGCGAGAGCGGCCGACGGGTCGAAGCCCGGGGCGCTGTCCTTGAGGGACAGACCCATCTCGTGCAGCTTGGCCTTGACCTCGTCGATGGACTTCGCACCGAAGTTGCGGATGTCCAGCAGGTCCTGCTCCGAGCGGCTGATGAGCTCGCCCACGGTGTGGACGCCCTCGCGCTTGAGGCAGTTGTAGGACCGCACCGTCAGCTGCAGGTCCTCGACCGGGAGGGCGAGGTCAGCGGCGAGCTGCTCGTCAACCGGCGACGGACCGATGTCGATGCCCTCGGCCTCGACGTTGAGCTCACGGGCCAGGCCGAAGAGCTCGACCAGCGTCTTGCCGGCGGACGCGATGGCGTCGCGGGGCAGGATCGACGGCTTGGTCTCGACGTCGATGACGAGCTTGTCGAAGTCGGTGCGCTGCTCGACACGAGTCGCCTCGACCTTGTAGGTCACCTTCAGCACGGGGCTGTAGATCGAGTCGACCGGGATCCGGCCGATCTCGTTGTCGGCGCCCTTGTTCTGGACGGCGGAGACGTAGCCGCGGCCACGCTCGACGACGAGCTCGAGCTCGAGCTTGCCGTTGTCGCCCAGGGTCGCGAGCTTCAGCTCGGGGTTGTGGACCTCGACACCGGCCGGGGGCGCGATGTCGGCACCGGTGACGTCACCGGCACCCGACTTGCGGAGGTACATGGTGACGGGCTCGTCGTGCTCCGAGGAGACGACCAGGCCCTTCAGGTTGAGGATGATCTCGGTGAGGTCTTCCTTGACGCCCTCGATGGTCGAGAACTCGTGGAGGACCCCGTCGACCTTGATGCTCGTGACCGAGGCACCGGGGATCGAGGAGAGGAGAGTACGACGCAGCGAGTTGCCGAGCGTGTAGCCGAAGCCGGGCTCGAGGGGCTCGATGACGAAGCGCGACCGGAACTGGTCGACGGTCTCCTCCGACAGGGTGGGGCGCTGTGCGATGAGCACTTGTTTCGTTCCTTTCCGGATCGACCGCTATATGAGGATCCAGATGTGGTGCGGATGGAGAAGGGACGTGCAACGCATGTTGCCCCGACCCGCGCTCCCGAGGGAGCGACGGGCCGGAGCACGCATGATCACTTCTTGGAGTAGTACTCCACGATGAGCTGTTCCTGGACCGGCAGGTCGATCTGCTCACGGACCGGCACGGAGTGCACCAGGATCCGCATGCGGGTCGGGACGGCCTCGAGCCATGCCGGAACGATCCGCTCGCCGTGGGTCTCGCGGGCCACGATGAACGGCGTCATCTCGAGCGACTTCTCGCGCACGTCGATGATGTCGTACTGGGTGACCTGGAAGGACGGGATGTCGACCTTCTTGCCGTTGACCGTGAAGTGGCCGTGGTTGACCAGCTGGCGGGCGTGGCGACGCGTGCGGGCGAAGCCGGCACGGTAGACCACGTTGTCCAGGCGGCACTCGAGCAGCGTGATGAGGTTGTCGCCGGTCTTGCCCTGGCGACGAGCTGCCTCGACGTAGTACTTGTGGAACTGCTTCTCGAGGATGCCGTACGTGTAACGCGCCTTCTGCTTCTCCTGCAGCTGGTTGCGGTACTCGCTCTCCTTGATCCGCGCGCGGCCGTGCTGGCCGGGAGGGTAAGGACGCTTCTCGAATGCGGCGTCGCCGCCGACGAGGTCCACGCCGAGGCGGCGGGACTTCTTGGTCAGGGGTCCGGTGTAACGGGCCATGTCTCTACGCTCCTAATCTCAGACGCGGCGGCGCTTGGGCGGGCGGCAGCCGTTGTGGGGGGCGGGGGTCACGTCCTGGATGGTGCCGACCTCGAGGCCGATCGCACCCAGCGAACGAATCGCCGTCTCGCGGCCCGAACCCGGGCCCTTGACGAAGACGTCGATCTTCTTCATGCCGTGCTCCATCGCCCGACGGCCAGCGGCTTCAGCAGCCATCTGAGCGGCGTACGGGGTGGACTTGCGCGAACCCTTGAAGCCGACGGTGCCGGCAGAGGCCCACGAGATGACCGCACCCGAGGGGTCGGTGATCGTGACGATCGTGTTGTTGAACGTGCTCTTGATGTGGGCTTCGCCCTGAGCAACGTTCTTCTTTTCCTTGCGGCGCACCTTCTTGGCGCCCGCGCGAGCCTTGGGAGGCATCTATTTTCTCCTTGTCGAAGCTGGTCTGAGGCAGTGAGATCGCACGAGGCGATCGATCACTTGGCCTTCTTCTTGCCGGCAACCGTGCGCTTCGGGCCCTTGCGGGTACGAGCGTTGGTCTTGGTGCGCTGTCCGCGGACCGGAAGGCCCATGCGGTGACGACGACCCTGGTAGCTGCCGATCTCGATCTTCCGACGGATGTCGGCCTGGACCTCGCGACGGAGGTCACCTTCGATCTTGATGCCCGCGGCGTCGATGGCGTCGCGGAGCTTGACCAGCTCTTCATCTCCCAGTTCGTGCACGCGGAGGTTGGGGCTGACCCCGGTGACCTCGAGCAGCTGCTGGGAGCGGGTACGGCCGATGCCGTAGATGTAGGTGAGTGCGATCTCGATGCGCTTGTCGCGCGGGAGGTCGACTCCGACGAGGCGTGCCATGAAAGGCGTTCTCCTTGGATTCACGGTGGTGTGGTCGTGATGCATCTGGGGGTTCTTTCCCAGCTCCGGCCATCCGCTCCGGAGGTGATTCGCCGCTGTTGCCAGCGGCTAAGCGATCACGTTGATGAGTTTGTGTTCAGTTGTGGTCTCGAGACGGTTGCTGAGCAACCTCCTCGACCAGCGACGGGCAATCAGCCCTGGCGCTGCTTGTGACGCGGGTTCTCGCAGATGACCATGACGCGGCCGTGGCGACGAATCACCTTGCACTTGTCACACATCGGCTTCACGCTCGGGTTGACCTTCATGTCAGCCCTTTCTAGCTAGTGGCGGTAACGGTGAGCCGGTGGCTCACTTGTAGCGGTAGACGATCCGTCCACGGGAGAGGTCGTACGGCGAGAGCTCCACCACCACGCGGTCCTCGGGGAGGATCCGGATGTAGTGCTGGCGCATCTTTCCGCTGATGTGAGCGAGGACCTTGTGGCCGTTGCTCAGCTCCACGCGGAACATGGCGTTCGGAAGGGCCTCCACGACGGAGCCCTCCATCTCGATGACGCCTTCCTTCTTGGCCATGTCTCACAATCTTGTTGGGAACTTGTTGTCTACCGGTCGGGCCGGGAACCTCTCTCGCATTCCAGCCCACAGGACACGCCTGAGGGCGGGTGAAACGAGAGTGGACCTCGCAGGTTGTGCACCACACACGAACCCACGTTGGACCGACACGCCAGTTTATGCATTCGGACCCGTGAACTCCCAATCTGCGAGGCCCCGGGGGATCAACCAGGGATCAGCCGGCAAGGAGGGTCAGGGTCTGCTCCCGCGCCGCGGCGCTGCGCGGGTCGGAACCGGTGAAGGCTCCGCTGACGGGGTTGACCATCACCTCGTCGACGCCGTACGTCGCCGCGAGCGACTCCAGCGCGGCGCGAGCCGCCGCGGGGTCACCGATCACCCAGCGGCTCCGCATGGCGTCGATCAGCTCCTGGTGACCGTCCGGCAGGCCCGCCTCGACGATCAGCTCGGCATCCTCGACCACGCGCTGGGCCGCGAGTGGCCGTCCCGTGCGCAGAGCCGCCATCTGGAGCAGCTGGGGCAGCGCGAGCCGCTCGGCCTCCTCCGCAGTGGGCGCGACGGAGGCGTTCACGGTGAGGAACGTGCGCGGCTCGGCCAGGGTCGGCGAGGGCTGGAAGGTGGAGCGGTAGAGCTCGAGGGCCTCCTTGGTCCCCGACCCACTGAAGTGGTGGGCGAAGACGTAGGGCCGACCCTTGGCCGCGGCGAGCTGGGCCGAGTAGTCGGACGACCCGAGGAGCCAGATCTGCGGCACCGACGTGGCGGCCGGCGTCGCCTTCAGCACGTGTTCGCGCCCGCGAAGAGCCAGGCCCACGCCGGCCGGCTCCATCATGGCGAGCACGTTGTCGACGTACTCGGGGAAGCGGGAGACGGCCTCGTCGGTGACCCCGCCCGCGCCGTGGCGCAGGGCCCAGCTGGTCACCGGGTCGCTGCCGGGCGCCCGGCCGATGCCCAGGTCGATCCGTCCCGGGAAGGTCGCCTCGAGCAGCGCGAACTGCTCGGCGACGACCAGCGGGGCATGGTTCGGGAGCATCACTCCCCCGGAGCCGACCCGGATCCGCTCGGTGACCGAGGCGATCAGCCCGATCAGCACCGCCGGGTTCGTCGCGGCCACGGCCGGCATGTTGTGGTGCTCGGCGATCCAGAAACGGCGGTAGCCGAGGGCGTCGGCGGTGCGGGCAAGCGCCAGGCTCGCGGCGACCGCGTCGCCCGTCGACTGATCACTGCGGACCGGAACGAGGTCCAGCACGGAGAGGTGGGGGCCGGAGGTTGTCATCACTGACCCAAGGCCCGCGAAGCCCCCGGCATTCCCTCGGCCGTCTCCGACCAGTCAGTCAGTCGTCAGCGGTGGCGCTGCGCTTGGCGAGAAGGAGACCGGCGCCAAGGGCGATCAGGCACAGCACACCCAGGACGAACAGGTCCATCACGTAATGACCGCCGCCTCCCAGGGCGATCCAGTCCTCCTTGTCGGTCCCTTCGGTCTCGCGGGTGAAGTCCATCGCGGACGCCGCGGCGGCGTACCCCCATCGCGAAGGCGACAACCAGGCGATCTGCTCGAGCACCACCCGACCGGCGATCTCGAACAGTGCACCGGAGAGCACCAGCTGGACCATCACCATCCCGACCAGCGCGGGCATCGTCTGCTCGGTACTGGTCACCAGGGCCGACAGCGCGAGCCCGATGACCACCATCGTGAACGTCAGCGACGCGACGGCGACCCCCACCCTGAAGGTGCCGAGCTCGCCGTCCGCGCCGGGGAGCCCGACCGTGGCCAGGAAGGTGACGAGCAGGCCCTGGACGAAGCCAGCCGTACCGAGGACCAGCACCTTGCTGAAGAAGTAGACGCCCGGCGACAGGCCGACGGCGTACTCCCGCTTGAAGATGGGCCGCTCCCCCACGAGCTCGCGGATCGCCAGCGCCGTGCCCATCAGGCAGGCGGCAACGATCAACACGATCAACCGCTGGGAGGCCTCGCCCGTCGCGAACGACTCGACCACCGATCCGTCGGGAAGGGTCCTCTCCTTGGCGCTGACGTCGAGCGAGAGCCCGTGGCTGCCCGGGACGAGCCGACTCAGACCGCCGAGGATCAGCGGCAGCAGGATCAGCATGCCGAGCAGCAGCTTGTCGGCGAACACGACGGCGAGGTTGCGCTTGACCAGCGTCGACAGCTGGCGCGACACGGACTGGCGCGGCGGTGCCGGCACCGAGCCAGCGTGCGACTGCCGCGGCACCGAGGAGGTGTCCACGGCGTGCTGGGGCACCGGGATCCGCTGCCACAGGTCGGGGTCGTCCAGCAGGTCGAACACCTCGGGATAGTTCGTCTTCCCGAAGTGCGCGAGTACGCCGTCCGGTGGGCCGAAGTAGGCGATCCGGCCACCGGGCGCCAGCACCAGCACGTTGTCGCACACGTCGAGGGCGAGCACCGAGTGGGTCACGACCATCACGACCCGACCGTCGTCGGCGAGGCTGCGCAGCTGCCGCATGACCTCGAGGTCCAGGCCGGGGTCCAGGCCGGAGGTCGGCTCGTCGAGGAACAGCAGCGGAGGCGCGGTGAGCAGCTCCGTCGCGATCGAGACCCGCTTGCGCTGGCCACCCGAGAGCTGGGTGCCGATCCGGTTCTCCATCCGCTGCACCAGCTGGAGCTGGTGCGCGACGTGGTTGACCCGCGCGTCCCACTCCTGCGCGGTCGTGTCGGGAGGCAGACGCAGCTGGGCGGCGTACCGCAGGCCCTGCCGGACCTTGAGCTGCGGATGCAGGATGTCCTGTTGCGGGACCAGCCCGATCTGGAAGCGCAGCTGGTCGTAGTGCTGGTAGAGGTCGTGACCCTGCCAGATGACCCGGCCGTGGCTCGCAGGCTTCAGACCGGTCAGCGCGCCCAGCAGGGTGGACTTGCCGGCCCCCGAAGGGCCGATCACGGCGGTCAGGCTGCGTGGCTCGAGCTTGAACGAGATGTTCTCGATCAACCGCTTGCCGCCGGCGACGACCTGGGTGAGGCCGTCGGCGTACAGGGTGAACTCGTGGGCCGTCGCCGAAGCGACCAGCTGGTGGCCGTCCCAGCGGAAGGTCTGGTTGCCGACGATGACCTCGGACCCGACCGGCAGCTGGACCGCACCCTGCAGGCGGTGACCGTTGACGAAGGTGCCGTTGAACGAGCCCAGGTCGTGCAGCACCGCGAGGCTGGTGGGGGTGGGCGGGTCCAGACGGGCATGGCGCCGGCTGACCAGTGCGTCGTCGAGCACGATGTCGTTGGCGTGGTCGCGACCGATGCTCAGTGACCGTCCGGCCTGGACCTGCGCGGGCAGGACGACCGAGTGTCCGTGCGGCAGCTGCCCGGGCGGCAGCACCCCCACGGGGCGCCACGCATCCACCGGTGCGCCGCTGGCGGGCACCTGCGGCGGCGGGAGGTTCTTCCAGAACTCGCCGCCGAGCTGTTCGGGTTGGGGCGTCGGGACGGGCCGCGACGAGTGCGCGGGTGGCTGCTGCTGGGCCGGCGGCTGGTACGGCGGCGGTGCCTGGACCGGTGCCTGGACCGGTGGCTGTTGGTACGCCGGCGGCACCGGACCCTGCTGCGCGAGCACGGTCACGACGACCGCCTCGCCCGCCGGTCCGCCCACGTTCAGGCTCACCGGTGCACCCTGCAACGGGAGCCGGGTGATCCGTTGGCCGGAGACGAACGTCCCGTTGCTGCTCGAGTCGACCACGACCCATGCGCCGTTCTCGACCTGGATGACGGCGTGGTGCCGTGAGGCACGGCCGTCGGTCACCGGGACGTCGCAGTCGAGCTCACGTCCGATGACGACCCGCGGGCCGTCGAAGGTCCGGGTCGTACCGGACCACTGCACCTGGAGTCGGTCCACGGAGTCCTCGTCGGTCGGTTCGGGAACAGGCTGACGTCACGAAACCCTAATGGATGCCGTGACGCCAGACTGCTGTATCCCTAGCGCCAGTCGGGGCCCGCGGTGTCGTCGACGTCTGCAGGCGCGGCCGGCACGGTCACTCCGGCCTGCTCGTCGCGGTTCGCGCGCCACAGGCTCGCGACGCCGGTGACGACGAGCGTCACGATGATGACGCCGAGGCTGAACAGCGAGGAGATCTCCGGCGCACCGTGCACCCCGTGCCCGTCGTTGATGAACGACAGCTCGTTCTCGTGCAGGGCGTGCAGGACCAGCTTGACGCCGATGAAGGCGAGGATGAACGCCAGGCCCAGCGACAGGTAGACGAGCTTCTGCAACAGTCCGCCGAGCAGGAAGTACAGCTGACGCAGGCCCATCAGCGCGAACACGTTGGCCGCGAAGACGAGGTACGGCTCCTGGGTGATGCCGAAGATGGCGGGGATCGAGTCCAGCGCGAACAGGATGTCGGTGACCCCGAGCGCGATGATCACGATCAGGATGGGCGACACGAAGCGCACGCCGTTCTTGGAGTACCAGAGGCGGAGGCCGTGGTACTCGTCGCCGACGTTCAGGTGCTTGCGGGCGAAGCTGACGACCACGTTGTCCTCGGGGTGCTCGTCCTCGTGGCTGCCGTAGGCCTTCACCAGCTTGAAGGCCGTGTAGACCAGGAAGGCGCCGAAGATGTAGAAGACCCAGCTGAAGTTCTCGATCAGCGTGTAGCCCAGGGCGATGAAGATGCCGCGGAAGATCAGCGCCAGCACGATGCCGACGAGGAGGGCTTCCTGCTGGTACTTCCGGGGGACCTTGAGCGCCGCCATCAAGATGATGAAGACGAACAGGTTGTCGATCGACAGGGAGTACTCGGTCAACCAGCCGGTGTAGAACTCGATGCCGTAGTCGTGGCCGTGGTGGAGCCAGACGAACGCGCCGAAGGCGAGCGCTGCTCCGATGTAGAAGGACAACGCGACGGCGCATTCCTTCATGGTGGGTTCGTGCGGGTCGCGCGCGATCACGACGATGTCGAAGAGCAGGACACCGATCGTCGCGGCGATCGTGATCGTCCACTCAAGGGTGGTCACGTCCATGGAAGCAGTCCTCTTTCAGGGGCTGGAGCGGTCAACAGATCGCCCGAGGTCTCTTCCGCTGCCCGTCCGGACGAGCCGGCAGGACAACCCACGGGACCGGATCGAACGGTGACGTTCGGTCGTGATGACGAGCCCGCAGCGAAGGAATACTCCCCTCAAGTGGACCGATCCTCCCATTTCGCCGGGCGCTCGGCTAATCGACCGCGAGACCGCTGACCCGTGCCATGGTGGCGAGCTTGGCGCCGGTCTCCCGTACCTCGGAAGCGGGGTCTGACCCGGCCACGATGCCTGCCCCGGCGAACAGGCGCAACCGGTCGCCGTCGATCACGGCGGCGCGGATGGTCACCGCGAACTCGCCGTCACCGTTGCCGTCGACCCAGCCCACGCACCCCGCGAACCAGTCGCGCAGGTCGCCCTCGAGGTCGGCGATCACCGCGTTGGCAGCCGCTGTGGGGACGCCGCCGACGGCCGGTGTGGGGTGCAGCAGCTGCGCCAGGCGCAGCGCGCTGGGGCCTTCGGCACCGGCCGCGAGTCGCGCCCGGATCGGGGTCGCCAGGTGCCAGACGGTGTCCGTCGAGAGGAGCTCAGGGGTGGCGGGGTACTCGATCTCCACACACACGTCCTTGAGCGCGTGCACGATCGCCTCCACCACGAAGGCGTGCTCCGCGAGGTCCTTGGCCGACTCGCGCAGACCGGCGGCACGCGCCGCGTCCTCGGCAGCATCAGCCGAGCGGGGTACGGAACCCGCGAGCGGCGTGCACGAGATGTCGAGACCATCGCGGCGGACGAGCAGCTCCGGGCTCGCACCCACCAGGATCGGGCCGTCGGCCGGGGCCGCGTCGCCGCTCACCAACGGCACGCTGAAGACATAGCGCCCCGGTCGCGTCTGCAACAGGCGGTCGATGATCTCGGCCGGGACCAGCGGAGGTGAGCTGATCACGTCGAGGCAGCGACCGAGCACCACCTTGTGGAGCGAGCCGTCGGCGATCTTGACCAGCGCCGTCTCGACCATCCGCGCATACTCAGCAGCCGTCGGGAACTCGGTGACCTCGTAGGTCCGGTCGACCGCGAGCGGCACCGTCGGACGTTGCAGTGCGTGCTCGGCACCGACCACCTGGTGGGCGAGGCCGGGTGCCCCAGCGGCGAACGACAGCGCACAAAGGGCCCGCTCCCCCGGTGACAGGGCCGCAACGACCTCGTCGGCCCAGCCGACATCAGCCCCGTCGGGTGTCGTCCAGGTGTGCAGCACCCGGCTGGCGACGTACGCCTCCTCGCCGGAGGCGAAGAGGAAGGGCCGGGCGGCGAGAGCCGCAGGAGTGATCGGGTCCCGCGCCATGAGTGCCAGCCTAGTCCTCGCCACCGAACGGAACGCCGAGTGCCTCGAGCCGTGCCCTGCCGCCGTCCTCAGCGGTGAGCACCCACACGCCGGAGTCGGTCAGCGCGAAGGTGTGCTCGTAGTGGGCAGCCCAGCGGCCGTCCGCGGTGACCACGGTCCACTCGTCCTCGGCCACGTCCGTGTCGTCGGTGCCGAGCGTGATCATCGGCTCGACGGCCAGGGCCGTTCCGCGCTTGAGCCGCGGGCCGCGGCCGGCGCGGCCGCGGTTCGGGACGTCCGGATCCATGTGCATCTCAGTGCCGATGCCGTGACCGGTGTAGCCGTCGACGATGCCGTAGTCGCCGCGGCTCACCACGTAGGACTCGACCGCCGCCGAGATGTCGCCGACCCGGCCGCCGATGCGCGCTGCCGCGAGGCCACGCCACAGGGACTCCTCGGTGACGTCCATCAACGTGGCGACCTCGGGCCGGACCTCGCCCACCGCCACGGTGATCGCAGCGTCGCCGTGCCAGCCGTCGACGATCGCGCCGCAGTCGATGGAGATCGCGTCGCCCTCGACCAGCACCCGGGAGCCCGGGATGCCGTGCACGACCTCGTCGTTCACCGACGCGCAGATGCTCGCCGGGAACGGCGGGAAGCCGTACCCGAGGAACGACGGTACTCCGCCCTGCTCCCGGATGCTCTGCTCGGCCAGCGCATCGAGCTCGCCTGTCGTGACACCCGGGCGTACGGCGTCGCGCAGCAGGTCCAGGGTGCGGCCGACCACCAGGCCGGCCACACGCATCGCCTTGACCTGATCGGGCGTCTTGATCTCGATCCGGTGGTCGAACAGCACCTGGTGTGGTTCAGCTCTGCGGAATGGCGTCGAGAGCGGCGAAGATCCGCTTCTGGACGTCCTCGATGTCACCCATGCCGTCGACCGAGACGACCAGGCCACGCTCGCTGTACGACGTGATGAGCGGCTCGGTCTCCTCGCCGTAGACCTCGAGGCGGCGTCGGATGACGTCCTCGGTGTCGTCGGCGCGACCCTCGATCTCGGCCCGCTTGAGCAGGCGACCGATGACGGCCTCCTGGTCGACGGTCAGCACGAGGACGGCGTCGAGCTGGTGACCCGTCGCCTCGATCATGCCGTCGAGCTCGGTGACCTGGGCCAGCGTGCGCGGGTAGCCGTCGAGCAGGAATCCAGCGTCGGCGTCCGGGTCGGCGATCCGGTTGCGGACCATGTTGTTGGTGACCTCGTCGGGGACGTACTCACCGGCGTCCATGTACCGCTTCGCCTCGACACCCAGCGGGGTGCCCTGCGCAACGTTGGCGCGGAAGATGTCGCCGGTCGAGATGGCCGGGACCCCGAAGTGCTCGGCAACTGCCGTGGCCTGCGTGCCCTTGCCGGCCCCGGGGGGACCCATGATCAGAAGCCTCAACGCAAGAATCCTTCATAGTTGCGCTGCTGGAGCTGGCTCTCGATCTGCTTCACCGTATCGAGGGCGACACCCACCATGATCAGAATGGAGGTACCACCGAACGGGAAGTTCTGGTTGGCGTCGATCAGCACGAACGCGATCAGCGGAACGAGCGAGATCAGACCCAGGTAGAGAGCGCCCGGCAGCGTGATGCGGGACAGAACGTAGGACAGGTAGTCCTGCGTCGGCTTGCCCGCCCGGATCCCGGGGATGAAGCCGCCGTACTTCTTCATGTTGTCGGCCACCTCTTGTGGGTTGAAGGTGATCGACACGTAGAAGTAGGTGAAGAAGATGATGAGCAGGAAGTACGCCGCCATGTGGATGGGGTGACCCTGGTCGACGAGGTACTCGTTGACCCACCGGATGATCTGGTTCGGGTCTTCCTGGTTGAACTGGACCGCCATCGCCGGCAGGTAGAGCAGCGAGGAGGCGAAGATGACCGGGATGATGCCGGCCTGGTTCACCTTGAGCGGGATGTAGGTCGAGCTGCCGCCGAACATCTTGCGGCCGACCATCCGGCGGGCGTACTGCACCGGGATCCGGCGCTGCGCCTGTTCGATGAAGATGACGGCAGCCACGATCACGAGACCGATGATCACCACGATCGCGAACGTCCACCAGCCCTGGCTGATCTTCACGGCCCAGAGTCCCGCCGGGAAGGTCGCGACGACCTGGGTGAAGATCAGGATCGACATGCCGTTGCCGACGCCGCGCTCGGTGATCAGCTCACCGAGCCACATGATCACCGCGGTACCCGCCGTCATGGTGACGACCAGGACCAGGAAGGTCTTGGTGTTGTCGCTGTGCAACAACGGATAGAGCGTGCTGTCGCAGCCCTGGAGCAGGTTGCCGGTGCGAGCGAGCGCGACGATGCCGGTCGCCTGCAGCACGGCGAGGCCGAGCGTCAGGTAGCGGGTGTACTGCGTGATCTTCGTCTGACCGGACTGGCCCTCCTTCTTGAGGGCCTCCAGACGCGGGATCACGACGACGAGCAGCTGCAGGATGATGCTCGCGGTGATGTAGGGCATGATGCCCAGCGCGAAGATGGTGAGCTGGAGCAACGCTCCACCGGAGAAGAGGTTCACCAGGCTGTACAGGCTGGCGTTGGAGCCCTCCTGGACGACATCGATGCACTTCTCGACGTTGGCCACATTGACGCCGGGGGCTGGGATCTGCGAGCCGGCCCGGAAGATCACGATGATCATCAAGACGAACAGCAACTTGCGCCGAAGGTCCGGGGTCCGGAAGGCGTTCACGAACGCGCTGAGCACTCAGGTCCTCTTCTCTTGCTCCTGGCCTTGTGGCCAGCGGGAAGCCTAACAGGGGGGCCTGCACCGCCCGAGGGGGTGCTGGGGAAGTGCAGGGAAGCGCAAAGGGCGCGGCGACCTCGAGAGGTCACCGCGCCCCTTGCAGCGTCATCACAGAACCGTGACGGTCCCGCCGGCGCTCTCGATCTTGTCCTTGGCCGAGGTGGAGAACGCGTCCGCGCTCACCGTGACCTTGACCGTGAGCTCGCCCTGGCCGAGCACCTTGACGGGCAGGCCCTTGCGGACCGCGCCCCGAGCAACGAGCGTCTCCGGGGTGACGTCGCCACCCTCGGGGAACAGAGCGCTGATCTTGTCGAGGTTGACGACCTGGAAGGTCACCTTGAACGGGTTCCGGAAGCCGCGAAGCTTCGGGAGCCGCATGTGGATGGGCATCTGCCCACCCTCGAACGCGACCGGGACCTGGTACCGGGCCTTGGTTCCCTTGGTACCACGACCCGAGGTCTTGCCCTTGGATCCTTCACCACGACCAACACGGGTCTTGGCAGTCTTCGCACCCGGCGCGGGGCGCAGGTGGTGCAACTTGAGCGGGGTCATTGTCACTCGCCTCCGACGACCTCGACCGTCACCATGTGACGGACGGTGTGGACCATGCCCCGGATCTCGGGACGGTCCTCCTTGATCACGACGTCGCCGATCCGCTTGAGGCCAAGGCTGCGCAGCGTCTCACGCTGGTTGAACTTGGCGCCGATCTTCGACTTGGTCTGCTGGACCTTCAGCTGTGCCATCAGGCCGTCACCGCCTCAGGTGCAGAGGTCTTGGCCGCGGCCGCAGTGGCCTCGCCCTCGGCCTGAGCCTTGAGCAGCGCCGCCGGGGCGACGTGCTCGACGGGCAGACCACGACGCGCGGCAACGGTCTCGGGCATCTCCAGGAGCTGGAGGGCCGCAACCGTGGCGTGCACGATGTTGATCTGGTTCGACGAACCCAGCGACTTGCTGAGGACGTCGTGGATGCCGGCGCACTCCAGGACGGCGCGCACCGGACCACCGGCGATGACACCGGTACCGGGTGCGGCCGGACGCAGGAAGACCACGCCAGCAGCCTTCTCACCCTGAACCGGGTGCGGGATCGTGCCCTGGATGCGGGGGACGCGGAAGAAGTTCTTCTTCGCTTCCTCGACACCCTTGGCGATCGCCGCGGGAACTTCCTTGGCCTTGCCGTAGCCGACGCCGACCAGACCGTCACCGTCACCGACGACCACGAGGGCGGTGAAGCTGAAGCGACGACCACCCTTCACGACCTTGGCGACGCGGTTGATGGCTACGACGCGCTCGACGTACTGGCTCTTGTCGGCGCCGCCACGGCCGCCGTCACGGCCGCCACGGCCGCCACGGTCGCCGCCCGAACGCTGTCCGCGCTGGGGTCCGCTCATGATTTCTCCTCAGTCCTGTTCGCGGTCAGAAGGTCAGGCCGCCCTCGCGGGCGCCATCAGCCAGGGCCGCAATGCGGCCGTGATACTTGTTGCCGGACCGGTCGAAGACGACCGACTCAACGCCGAGTTCCTTGGCGCGGGCGGCGACAAGCTCGCCGACCTTCTTGGCCTTGGCCGTCTTGTCGCCCGCGAGGGAACGCAGGTCGCCCTCGAGGGTCGAGGCAGAGGCCAGGGTCTTTCCGACCAGGTCGTCGACGACCTGGGCGGTGATGTGCTTCGTCGACCGGGTGACCACCAGGCGCGGACGCGCAGCGGTGCCGGAAATCTTCTTGCGGCCCCGGATCTGGCGACGCAACCGTGAGGATGCGCGCGCAGAGAGGTTCCGCTGGTGCTTCAGAGTGATCGCCATGTCACTTACCAGCCTTTCCGACCTTGCGGCGGACGTGTTCGCCGGAGTACCGGACACCCTTGCCCTTGTACGGCTCGGGCTTACGAAGCTTGCGGATGTTGGCGGCAACCTCGCCGACCAACTGCTTGTCGATTCCGACGACGCTGAGCTTCGTCGGGCTCTCCACCACGAAGGTGATGCCTTCCGGAGCGTCGAAGATGATGACGTGGGAGTAACCGAGCTGGAACTCCAGCTGGGTCGGGCCCTTGGAGATGACGCGGTAACCCACGCCGACGATCTCGAGCTTCTTCTCGTAGCCGTCGGTGACGCCGACCACCATGTTGTTGATCAGCGTGCGGGACAGACCGTGGTAGGCCTTGGACAACCGCTCGTCGTCGGGGCGGATGACGTCGAGGACGCCCTCACCCTGCTGGACAGTGATCGGGGCGATCACCGTGTGGCTCAGGCTGCCCTTGGGGCCCTGGACGTTCACGGTGGCGCCGTCGATCTGGACATTGACGCCCGCGGGGACCGGGACGGGGAGCTTGCCGATGCGCGACATTGTTTCTCTCTCCTAACTTTCCCTGGTCACCAGACGTAGGCGAGGACTTCCCCACCCACGCCCTTCTGGTTGGCCTGACGGTCAGTCAACAGGCCCTGGCTGGTCGAGATGATCGCGACGCCGAGGCCACCGAGGACCTTCGGGAGGCCGGTGTGCTTGGCGTACACCCGGAGGCCGGGCTTGCTGATCCGGCGGACGCCGGCGATCGAGCGCTCGCGGTTGCGGCCGTACTTGAGGGTGACGGTCAGCAGCTTGCCGACGCCGTTCTCGTTGTCGGCAACGGCGAAGGAGGTGATGTACCCCTCCTGGCGGAGGATCTCCGCGACGCCCTCCTTGAGCTTGCTGTACGGCATGGTCACCGCATCGTGGTACGCCTGGTTGGCGTTGCGCAGACGCGTGAGCATGTCTGCGATCGGGTCAGTCATCGTCATGATGTGTGTTTCCTTCTGCTGCGGTTTCCGTCAGCTCAGCGGCGGACGGACCTGCAACGTTGTGATGATGTGGTCTCAGCTCACCAAGAGGACTTGGTGACGCCGGGCAGCTCGCCGCGGTGGGCCATCTCCCGCAGGCAGATACGGCACAGGCCGAACTTGCGGTAGACCGCCTTCGGACGACCGCAG
The DNA here is from genome assembly GCF_001427795.1 of Nocardioides sp. Root682. GTDB lineage: Bacteria > Actinomycetota > Actinomycetes > Propionibacteriales > Nocardioidaceae > Nocardioides. Next base: position 1,371,718 of record NZ_LMHJ01000001.1, read on the forward strand.
CGCTGGCAGCGGGTGTAACCGCGAACAGCGAACTTCGGCTTGCGAGCGGCCTTGACCTTGAGTGCAGTCTTCGCCATGTCAGTTCTCCTTGAACGGGAAGCCGAGGTGCTTGAGCAGCGCCCGTCCCTGCTCGTCGTTGGTCGCCGTGGTGACGATGGTGATGTCCATGCCCCGCTGGCGGTCGACCTTGTCCTGGTCGATCTCGTGGAACATGACCTGCTCGGTCAGACCGAACGTGTAGTTGCCACGGCCGTCGAACTGCTTGGGCGAGAGGCCCCGGAAGTCGCGGATACGGGGCAGCGCCAGCGAGAGCAGGCGGTCGAGGAACTCCCACATGCGGTCGCCGCGCAGCGTGACGTGCGTGCCGATCGGCATGCCCTCACGCAGCTTGAACTGGGCGATCGACTTGCGAGCCTTGGTCACCGACGGCTTCTGGCCGGTGATCGCGGTGAGGTCGCGGATCGCGCCCTCGATCAGCTTCGAGTCACGCGCGGCCTCGCCGACACCCATGTTGACCACGATCTTGGTCAGGCCGGGGACCTGCATGACGTTGGCGATCTCGAACTCGGTACGCAGGGCGGGGAGGATCTCCTCGCGGTACCTGGTCTTCAGACGCGGGTACACCTTCTCGGCGACCTCGACGTCCGTGGACTCGGTGGTGGACTCCGACATCAGATTTCCTTCCCGGTCTTGCGGGAGACACGGACGCTACGCGTCGACGCGTACTCCGAGCCGTCCGGGCGACGCTTGGTGACCTCGACCCGCTTGCTGCCGGTGCGGGTCACGCCGTCACCCTCGACCAGCATCACGTTGGAGACGTGGATCGGGGCCTCGGTGGTGATGATGCCGCCGGTGTTGCCCGAACGCCCACCCTGGTCGACGACCTTGGTGTGCTTCTTGATCCGGTTGACACCCTCGACGATCACGCGGTTGTCCTCGCGGATCACCTTGATGATCTTGCCTTCGGCGCCCTTGTCCTTGCCGGCGATGACCTTGACGGTGTCGCCCTTCTTGACATGCAGGTTGGGCTTCTTGCGGACCTGCTCCGCCTTCTTGCGGGCACCCATCACAGCACCTCCGGCGCGAGCGAGATGATCTTCATGAACTTCTTCTCTCGCAGCTCACGGCCCACGGGGCCGAAGATGCGGGTTCCACGGGGCTCGCCGTCGTTCTTGAGAATCACCGCAGCGTTCTCGTCGAAGCGGATGTACGAGCCGTCGGGACGGCGGCGCTCCTTGACGGTGCGGACGATGACGGCCTTGACGACGTCACCCTTCTTCACGTTGCCGCCGGGAATGGCGTCCTTGACGGTGGCGACAATGACGTCACCGATCCCGGCGTAGCGACGACCGGAGCCGCCAAGCACCCGGATGCAAAGGATTTCCTTCGCTCCGGTGTTGTCGGCGACCTTGAGTCGCGACTCCTGCTGAATCATCGATTTCTCCTGGTTGTCGTGCCGGTTCTCGATCGCTCACAGGCGATCGAGCCTGGCCGAACGGATTTACTTCGCGCGCTCGAGGATCTCCACCACGCGCCAGCGCTTGGTGGCAGACAGCGGGCGGGTTTCCATGATGAGGACACGGTCGCCGACGCCGCAGTCGTTCTGCTCGTCGTGCGCCTTCAGACGGCTGGTGCGCCGCATGACCTTGCCGTAGAGCGCGTGCTTGACGCGGTCCTCGACGGTCACGACGACGGTCTTGTCCATCTTGTCGCTGACCACGAGGCCCTCGCGGGTCTTGCGCGCGTTGCGGGCGGTCTCGGTCTGCTCAGTCTGCTCAGCCATCAGTTCTCCTCCTCGGCACCCGGAGCGGTACGAATACCGAGCTCGCGCTCGCGCACCACGGTGTAGATCCGGGCAATGTCCTTCTTGACCGTACGGAGCCGTCCGTGGCTCTCCAGCTGGCCGGTGGCCGCCTGGAAACGCAGGTTGAACAGCTCCTCCTTGGCCTCGCGCAGCTTGGCCTCGAGGTCGACGTCGTTGAGCTCGTCCAGTTCGTGAGCAGCAGTGGCGTTGATAGCCATCAGAACTCACCAGCCTCTCGCGTGATGAAGCGGCACTTCATGGGCAGCTTGTGGATGGCACGGCGCATCGCCTCACGGGCGACGTCCTCCGAGACACCGGAGAGCTCGAACATGACACGGCCGGGCTTGACGTTGGCGACCCACCACTCGGGCGAGCCCTTACCGGAACCCATGCGGGTCTCAGCCGGCTTCTTGGTCAGCGGGCGGTCCGGGTAGATGTTGATCCACACCTTCCCACCACGCTTGATGTGACGGGTCATGGCGATACGTGCGGACTCGATCTGACGGTTGGTCACGTAGTGACCCTCGATCGCCTGGATACCGAAGTCACCGAACGCGAGCGACGTGCCACCCTTCGCAGCACCCCGACGCTTCGGGTGGTGCTGCTTGCGGTGCTTGACGCGACGGGGCATCAACATGGCTCAGGACTCCGATCCGGTGGTCGGCTCCGCAGCAGCCGCCTCGGGAGCAGCGGCCGGGGCGGCAGCTGCGTCAGAGGGCGCGTCGGAGCGAGTCGGGCGGTCGGCGCGCGACCCACGGGTCGGACGCTCACCGCCACGGGTGGGACGGCCAGCGCCGCGACCGGGAACACCGGCGCGAGCAGCGGCCTGGGCCTGGCGCTCGGCACGGGTGCCGGCAACCTCGCCCTTGTAGATCCAGACCTTCACGCCGATACGGCCGAAGGTGGTCTTGGCCTCGTAGAAGCCGTAGTCGATGTCGGCACGCAGCGTGTGCAGCGGAACGCGACCCTCGCGGTAGAACTCGGTGCGCGACATCTCGGCGCCGTTGAGCCGGCCCGAGCACTGGATCCGGATGCCCTTGGCACCCGAACGCATCGAGGTCTGCATGGCCTTGCGCATCGCACGACGGAACTGCACGCGACCGGAGAGCTGCTCGGCAACACCCTGGGCAACGAGCTGGGCGTCGATCTCGGGGTTCTTGACCTCGAGGATGTTCAGCTGGACCTGCTTGCCGGTGAGCTTCTCGAGCTCGCCACGGATCCGGTCGGCCTCGGCGCCACGGCGACCGATGACGATGCCCGGACGCGCGGTGTGGATGTCGACGCGGACCCGGTCACGGGTGCGCTCGATCTCGACCTTGGAGATGCCGGCCCGCTCCATGCCCTTGCTGAGCAGCTTGCGGATCGCGACGTCTTCTCCGACGTAGGCCTTGTACAGCTTGTCGGCGTACCAACGCGACTTGTGGTCGGTGGAGATGCCGAGGCGGAAGCCGTTCGGGTTGATCTTCTGGCCCATTACTTCTTGGCCCCCTTCTTGGTCTTCGCTTCGACAACGTCGGCGGGCTGAACCGCGATGGTGATGTGGCTGGTGCGCTTGTTGATCCGGGTGGCCCGGCCCTGCGCACGGGGACGCCAGCGCTTCATCGTCGGACCCTCGTCGACGCGTGCCACGGAGACGACCAGGTTGCCGGTGGGCAGGCCCTCGGTGGTCTCGGCGTTCGCGACGGCGCTCTGCAGCACCTTGAAGATCGTGGTCGAAGCCGACTGCGGCGCGAACTGCAGCAGCGTCAGCGCGTCGTCTGCGGGCAGGCCGCGGACCAGGTCGATGACGCGACGGGCCTTCATCGGGGTGATCCGGACGTAACGCGCGGAAGCGTAGGCACCCGGCTCGTCGCCGAGGATGGATTCCCGGCGCGCGCTGGTGCGGTGGCGCTCGGTGGTGCTCATCGACGGCGCCCCTTTCGGTCTTCCTTGACGTGTCCGCGGTAGGTGCGGGTCGGGGCGAACTCGCCCAGCTTGTGGCCGACCATGGAGTCAGACACGAAGACCGGAACGTGCTTGCGCCCGTCGTGGACCGCAATCGTGTGGCCGATCATCGAGGGGATGATCATGGACCGACGCGACCAGGTCTTGATGACGTTGTGAGTGCCCTTGTCGTTCTCGGCGTCCACCTTCTTGAGGAGGTGGCCGTCGATGAAGGGGCCCTTCTTGAGGCTGCGAGGCATCTTTCAGTTCCTTCAGCGCTTGTTCTTGCCGGACTTGCGGCGGCGAATGATCTGGGAGTCGCTGGCCTTGCGCTTGCGCGTACGGCCCTCGGGCTTGCCCCACGGGGAGACGGGGTGACGACCACCGGACGTCTTGCCCTCACCACCACCGTGCGGGTGGTCGACCGGGTTCATGACGACACCGCGGACGGTCGGGCGCTTGCCCTTCCAGCGCATCCGGCCGGCCTTGCCCCAGTTGATGTTGGACTGCTCGGCGTTGCCGACCTCACCGACGGTGGCGCGGCAGCGCACGTCGACGAACCGCATCTCGCCCGAGGGCAGACGCAGCGTGGCGCGGGAACCCTCACGGGCGACCAGCTGCGCGCTGTTGCCAGCGGAGCGGGCCATCTTGGCGCCGCCACCGGGGCGGAGCTCGACACAGTGGATCGTCGTACCGACCGGGATGTTGCGCAGCGGCAGGTTGTTGCCGGGCTTGATGTCAGCACCGACTCCCGACTCGACGCGCATGCCCTGGGTCAGGTCCTTCGGAGCCACGATGTAGCGCTTCTCGCCATCGGCGTAGTGCAGCAGCGCGATGCGGGCGGTCCGGTTGGGGTCGTACTCGATGTGAGCGACCTTGGCCGGCACGCCGTCCTTGTCGTAGCGACGGAAGTCGATGATCCGGTAGGCCCGCTTGTGACCGCCACCCTGGTGACGCGTGGTGATGCGTCCCTGGTTGTTGCGGCCACCCTTCTTCGGGAGCGGACGCGTGAGCGACTTCTCCGGCGTGGTGCGGGTGATCTCAGCGAAGTCGGCGACCGACGAGCCGCGACGGCCCGGGGTTGTCGGCTTGTACTTGCGGATAGCCATCAGGCCTGACCTCCGAAGATGTCGATGCGGTGGCCCTCAGCCAGGCTGACGATGGCGCGCTTGGTGTCCTTGCGCTTGCCGAGGCCGTGCTTGGTCCGACGGACCTTGCCCGTGCGGTTGAGGGTGTTCACCGAGGTGACCTTGACGCCGAAGATCTTCTCGACCGCGATCTTGATCTCGGTCTTGTTGGCGTCAGGGCGCACCACGAACGTGTACTTGTTGTTGTCGAGGAGGCTGTAGCTCTTCTCCGACACGACCGGCGCGATCAGGACGTCGCGGTGGTCCTTGTGCAGCGTGCTCACTTGTCGCCCTCCTTGGCCTTCTTGGCCTTCTTGGCCTCGGGAGCGGCGTCGACGGAACCGCCGGAGACGAACAGGTCGAACGCGGCCTTGCTGAACACCACGTCGTCGCTCGCGAGGACGTCGTAGGTGTTGAGCTGGTCGACGGCCACGATGTGGACCTCGGGCGCGTTGCGCAGCGAGAGCCAGGTGACGCTGTCGGTCCGCTCGAGCACCACGAGGAACTTGCGGCGGTCGGTGAGGGCCAGCAGCGAGGTGAGCGCAGCCTTGGTCGACGGCTTCTCACCGGTGACCAGGGCGTCGATCACGTGGATGCGCTCGTTGCGCGCGCGGTCCGAGAGGGCTCCGCGCAGGGCGGCGGCCTTCATCTTCTTGGGGGTGCGCTGGCTGTAGTCGCGGGGGTGCGGTCCGTGGACGATGCCACCACCGGCGAACTGAGGCGCGCGGGTCGAGCCCTGACGGGCGCGGCCGGTGCCCTTCTGCTTGTAGGGCTTGCGGCCACCGCCGCGGACCTCGCCCCGACGCTTGGTCGAGTGCGTGCCCTGGCGAGCGGCTGCCTGCTGGGCAACCACGACCTGGTGGATGAGGGGAACGTTGACCTCGGCGTCGAAGATCTCGGCGGGAAGGTCAACGGAAACGGTCTTGGCCATGTTGATCAGCCCTTCTTCGCTGCCGTGCGGAGGACGACGACGCCACCCTTGGGGCCGGGAACGGCACCCTTGAGGAGCACGAGGCCCTTCTCGACGTCGACGGCGTGAACAGTGATGTTCTGCGTCGTGACCGTGTCGCTACCCATGCGACCGGCCATCCGCATGCCCTTGAACACGCGACCCGGCGTGGCGCACGCGCCGATCGAGCCGGGCTTGCGGTGGTTGCGGTGGGCACCGTGCGAGGCGCCGACACCGTGGAAGCCGTGACGCTTCATGACACCGGCGAAACCCTTGCCCTTGCTGGTGCCGGTGACGTCGATGACCTGGCCGGCCTCGAACGTGTCGACTGCCAGCTCCTGGCCAACGGTGTACTCGGAGGCGTCAGCGGTGCGGATCTCGACCACGTGGCGGCGCGGCGTGGTGCCGGCCTTCGCGAAGTGGCCGGCCTGCGGCTTGTTGACCTTGCGGCCTTCGATCTCGCCGTAGCCGATCTGGATGGCGTTGTAGCCGTCCGGCTCGGGCTGGCGGACCTGGGTGATGACGTTGGTGCTTGCAGCAACCACCGTCACCGGGACGACGCGGTTGTTCTCGTCCCACAGCTGAGTCATGCCGAGCTTGGTGCCCAGCAGACCCTTCACGTTGCGTTCTACCGTCATGTCAACAACCTCAGAGCTTGATCTCGATGTCGACACCGGCCGGGAGGTCGAGGCGCATGAGGCTGTCGACGGTCTTCGGCGTGGGGTCGATGATGTCGATGAGGCGCTTGTGCGTGCGCATCTCGAAGTGCTCGCGCGAGTCCTTGTACTTGTGCGGCGACCGGATGACACAGAAGACGTTCTTCTCGGTCGGCAGCGGCACCGGGCCGGCGACCTTGGCACCCGTGCGGGTGACCGTGTCGACGATCTTGCGCGCCGAGGTGTCGATCACCTCGTGGTCATAGGCCTTGAGCCTGATGCGGATCTTCTGTCCCGCCATAGGTCTCTCTCGTCCTTTTCGTGTCGTACGTACCGGGCCGGTCAAATCTGTTGGCAGCTCCGACCCCCGAGGTCGGGCGTGTCGCGCCGTTTTGCTGGCACACACTTGTTTCCCTCGCCCTGCCCCTGACCTGGTGGTACCGGCTGCTGGCATGGAGAAAGCGGAGCTGTTGTTGTCTGAATCGGGTCTCACCCCCGAACTTCCTGGTGGAAGATCCGGTGGCGTGCGGTGCGACCAACGTCGACAACCGGAACACGCTCGCAGCGGCGCTGACCGGATCAGGGATCCGACCACTCCGCGTGGGAGACACGATTCAGAAGTCAAAGGGTGTTGCTCGCACCCCGACAAACCCATCGGGGCAACCGGAACATCTTGGCAGAGGTCCACCGGCCCGACCAAATTTACGAGGCAGGTCTCCCTCAGGGGTCGTGCGCAGGCGGATGCAAGGATGTCCGCACCGCGTGAATCAACCGTGCCATCAGAGGGAGAACGATGACCGACGGCCCGTCGCAGTACCCGCCTCCGGGTGCCCCGCCGCCGGATGACCCCCTGCCGAACCACGGCGGGTACGCGCCGCCGGGGGCCGCTCCGGCCACTCCCCCGCCTCCTGGCCCCGCAGTTACCCCCGGCGCTCCCTGGGCGACGTACGCCGCCGCCGGCAGGCCGGGCGGCATGGCGCCGGGCCTGGCGCTCGGGGCTGCACACAAGCCCGGGGCCTTCCCGCTGCGCCCCCTCACGCTGGGCAGCATCTACGACGGGGCGTTCCGGATCATCCGGTTCAACCCCAAGGCAACGGTCGGTGCCGCCGTCATGGTCACCGCGGTGGCGATGATCATCCCGGTGGCGATCACCGCGGTCCTCACCTTCACGGTCGGCCTCGCGCTCGACCTGTCCGGCGACGTCGACCCCGACGCATCGACTGCGGACGCCCTCGGACTGCTCGCCGCCTACGGATCCCTGCTGCTGTCCATCCTTCTCGCGCAGGTCGGCGTCATCCTCGTGACGGGGATGATCGCCCATGTCACGCGGGCCGCAGCGGTCGGCCGCCGCCTCAGCCTCGGTCAAGCGTGGGCAGCCACGCACGGGAAGCGCTGGCGCCTCATCGGCCTCGCGGCGATCATCAACGTGTCGTTCTTCGCCCTGCTCACGGCTTACGTGCTGCTGTGGGTGATCGTCGTGGCGGTCAGCCCGAACCCCTGGCCCATCGTCGCGTGGGGCGTGATCACCATCCCGGCCTTCGGATGCCTGTGCTGCTGGCTGTGGGTGCGGTTCTACTACCTGCCGGTGCCCCCGCTGATGCTCGAGGAGGTGGGTGTGTTCGGGGCGATCGGGCGCGGGTGGTCGCTCACCGCCGGCCAGTTCTGGCGGACCTTCGGCATTGCGCTGCTCACGGTGCTGATCGGCTCGGTCGCGGGCAGCATGCTGTCGACGCCGGTGAGCGTCATCGGGCAGGTCGGAGCGATCGCCTTCGTGGAGTACGCCGCGCTGTTCCTGGTGGTGTCGCAAGCCATCGCGCTGATCGTCCAGAACGCCTTCGTCGCGCCCTTCGTCGCCGCGGTCACGTCCGTCCAGTACGTCGACCTGCGCATGCGCAAGGAGGCACTGGACGTCGAGCTGATGCGTGAGGCAGGGATCATCGCCGCATGATCGCCGTGCTCGCGCTGCCGCTGCTCGGCCGCCTCGACCCGCCGCTCGATCCGAGCGGTGACGAGGCGCGCGGTCAGCTGCGTCGTGAGCTCGCCCATCCGGAGTACTACGACGCCAACCTGCTGGAGCGGATCAGCGACTGGCTCGACCGCCTGATCAATGGCAGCGTCAGCACCGCGTCGGATGCACCGCTGCTCACCGTGGTGGTCGCGATCCTGGTGGCCCTGCTGCTCCTGGCGGGCATGATCCTGATCGTGTCGCGGGCCCGGCGTACCGCCCGTGCCGACCAGGCGCCGACCGCAGCACTGACCGACGAGGTCATCACCGCCGACCAGCTGCGCGCCCGCGCTGAGGCGGCCCTCGCAGCTGGAGACCCGGGCGCCGCGCTGATCGACGCGTTCCGGGCAGTCGCGGTGCGCCAGATCGAACGCGGCCGCATCGACGACGTCCCCCAGGCGACCGCGCACGAGCTCGCTGGCGCGCTCGCTGTCACCTTCGCCGATCACGGGCCCGCGCTGAGGCGCGGCGCTGACCTCTTCGACCAGGTCCTGTACGGCGACCGGCCGGCCACCGTCGAGCAGGCTCGCGACCTGCTGGCGCTCGACGACCGGCTCGCCGGCCGGACGGCCCGCCGATGAGGCGCCGTCCCCCGGGCTGGGTGCTGGTCGCGGTCGCCCTGGTGCTTGCCCTCGGCGTCGCGGTCTGGACGTCACGGGACGCCGAGCAGTACCCCGACCCGCTCGATCCCCGCAACCCCGCGCCCGAGGGCGGTCGGGCGATCGCCCGCGTCCTCGAGGACGAGGGCGTCGACCTGACGATCGTGCGCTCCGCCGCCGCGCTCGACGACACCACCGTCGACGCCTCCACGTCGGTCGTGGTGACCAGCACGGACTTCCTCTCACCGGGCACCCTCCAGCGACTGCGGGACAAGGCGGCTCCGGGGCGACTGGTGCTGATCGAGCCGTCGTACACCGTGATCGAGGAGATCGACCCCGACCTCGAGGTCACCTTGGTCGCCGAGGAACGCGTCGACGCCGACTGCAACGGAGGGGTGGGCGGTCTGGCCCTGGAGGTCGACGAGATGACCGTGTACGACGGCCCCGACGGACCGTCCTGCTTCCGAACCGGCGGGGGCGCGGTCCTCCTGGAAGACCGCGCCGACCGACTGGTGCTGTTCGGTGCGGGCCAGGCGCTGAGCAACGACCAGGTCCTCCGGGCCGACAACGCGGCCGTCGGGATCCGTCTGCTCGGGGCGAGCAAGCGCGTGGTCTGGTATGTCCCCAACCTGACCGACCCGGCCTCCGGGGACGCGGTCACCCTGACCTCCCTGCTCCCCCGCTGGATCGGCCCGGGCGTCTGGCTGGGCGGCCTGACCGTGATCGCCCTGATCCTGTGGCGCTTCCGCCGGCTCGGTCCGCTCTCCACCGAACCACTACCCGTGGTGGTGAGGGCGGTCGAGACCGCACACAGCCGGGGCCGGATGTACCGCCGCAGCGGCGACCGGGGCCACGCCGCCCGCGCCCTGCGTCGCGCGGCGCGCGCCGATCTCGCCGTACGGCTTGGCCTGGACCGGCGTACGCCACCGGCCACCGTGATCGAGGCGACGGCCCAGCACCTCGACACCCGTGTCGAGGACATCGGCGCCCTGCTGAACGATGACCAGATCCCCCCTGCGACCGATCACGACCTGGTCGGGCTCGCCCAGGCGCTCACCCGATTGAGGAAAGAGGTACGACGCGGATGACCTCAACCGCTGGATTCCCCGCCCCGTCCCGAACCGACGACCAGGCGCTGCGCGAACGCCTCCTCGCCGTACGTCAGGAGGTGGGCAAGGCCGTCGTAGGCCAGGACGCTGCGGTGTCCGGGCTCCTCGTCGCCCTGCTCTGCGGCGGCCACGTCCTGATGGAGGGCGTGCCCGGGACGGCGAAGACCCTCCTCGTCCGCACCCTCGCCGCGAGCCTGTCGGTGGAGACCCGGCGGGTGCAGTTCACGCCCGACCTGATGCCCGGCGACATCACCGGGTCGCTGGTCATCGACTCGAGCGCGGGCGAGCTGAGCTTCCGCGAGGGACCGATCTTCACCAACCTGCTGCTGGCCGACGAGATCAACCGGACGCCCCCGAAGACACAGTCGGCCCTGCTCGAGGCGATGGAGGAGGGCCAGGTCTCCGCCGATGGCGTCACCCGGCCGCTCCCGCGCCCGTTCCTCGTGGCGGCCACCCAGAACCCCGTCGAGTTCGAGGGCACCTATCCCCTTCCGGAAGCCCAGCTCGACCGCTTCCTGCTCAAGGTCGTGCTCCCGATCCCGCCGCGGGACGACGAGATCCAGATCCTGACCCGCCACGCGGAGGGCTTCGACCCGCGCGACGTCGCCGGTGCCGGAGTGCAGGCGGTCGCCAGCGGTGCCGACCTCGAGGCCGGCCAGGCGGCCGTCAAGCGCGTGCAGGTCTCCCCCGAGGTCGCGACGTACATCGTCGACATCGCGCGCGCCACCCGCCAGTCGCCGTCCCTGTCGCTGGGCGTCAGCCCGCGTGGCGCCACCGCGCTGCTGCGCGCGGCGCGCGCGTGGGCGTGGCTGTCGGGCCGCGACTTCGTGACCCCCGACGACGTCAAGGCGCTGGCGCAGGCCGCCCTGGTCCACCGGCTCGGACTCCGTCCCGAGGCCGAGCTCGAGGGTGTCGACGTCGCGCAGGTGCTCGCTTCCGCCATCGGTTCCGTGCCGGTGCCCAGGTAGTCGACGAGCGAAATGGTGATCTCCGGGCGCGTTCCGCTCCTGCTCCTGCTGGGGCTGGGAGCCGTGTGGCTGCGCCCGTTCCCGAGCACGGTCTCCCTGTGGCTGCTCGGTGTGCTCGTGCTGGTGGGGATCGACGCCCTCCTCACTCCTCGGCCACGGACGGTCGGCATCAGCCGCCGCCAGCCCGGGACCGTCCGGCTCGGAGACCCTGCCACCGCCGGACTCGTGGTGACCAACAACGGGACACGTCGCATCCACGTCGACGTGCGCGACGCATGGCAGCCGTCGGCGGGCGCGAGCGACAACCGCCACCGCCTGCGCCTGCCGCCGACCGAACAGAAGCGACTGACGACGCCGCTGCTCCCGCGCCGACGTGGCGACCTCCGGGCCCACGGCGTCACCGTCCGGTCGTGGGGTCCGCTGGGGCTGTCCGCCCTCCAGCAGACGTACGACGTCCCCGGGTCGGTCCGCGCGCTGCCACCCTTCGAGTCGCGCAAGCACCTGCCCTCCCGTCTTGCGCGCCTTCGCGACCTCGACGGCCGCGCCGCGGTCCGGGTACGCGGGCAGGGCACCGAGTTCGACTCGCTGCGCGAGTACGTCCGCGGCGACGACGTGCGCTCCATCGACTGGCGCGCGTCAGCGCGAACCCCCCACGTCGTGGTGCGGACCTGGCAGCCCGAGCGTGACCGCCGCGTGGTGATCGTGCTCGACACCTCCCGCACCTCCGCGGGACGCGTCGCCCGCGAAGCCGGTGCCGACGACGCCGAGGGCATGCCGCGCCTCGACGCAGCGATGGACGCCGCGATGCTCCTCGGCGCGCTGGCCTCCCGGGCCGGCGACCGCATCGACTTCCTCGCCGGCGACCGCCGGGTCCGGGCCCGCCAGCGGGTCCACGGCGTGCGTGACGTCGCGGCCCGCCTCCAGGAACAGATGGCCGACCTCGACCCCGTGCTCGTCGAAGCCGACTGGGACGCTCTCGCCGGCGCAGTCCAGGGCTTCGGGCGACAGCGCGCCCTCGTCGTGCTCCTGACGGCGCTGGAGCCCTCCGCCATCTCCGACGGGCTGATCCCCGTGCTCCCGGTGCTGACCCGCCACCACCGGGTCGTGCTCGCCTCGGTGCGTGATCCCGAGCTCAACCGGCTCGCGACGCCGGGAGAGGCGCCCACCGCCGACGAGGTGTACGGCGCCGCGGCAGCCGAGCACGAGCTCGCTCGCCGCGCACGGATGCGTGACGTGCTCACGCGGATGGGTGTCGACGTCGTCGATGCGGACGCAGCGCAGCTGCCGCCCGCCCTGGCCGACCACTACCTGCACCTCAAGGCACAAGGCCTGCTGTAGCGACGGCGCGAGCAGGAGTCAGGCCTGGGTGGCGACCCGGTCCTCGAGCAGGTCGTTGCCGATGTCCCCGGTCGCACCGCGCGCAGCGGCAGCCCGGCCGATGACGAACACGTAGACAAGGAACACGACCTCCGCAAGGATGCCGATCCCGATCCGTGCCCAGGTGGGCAGCGGCGACGGCGTCACGAACCCTTCGACGATGCCGCTGATGAACAGGACGACCCCGAGCCCGAGGGCGACGGTGACGGCAGTCCGCCCGGCCCGCGCCAGCGACGACGCCCGGCTGACCTGTCCGGGTTCGATCCAGGACCAGAACAGCCGCAGGCCGACCCCGCCGGCCACGAACACGCAGGTGAGCTCGAGCAGTCCGTGCGGGAGGATCAGACCCCAGAACAATTCGCCCCGGTCGTGGCGGGTCATGATCGAGCCGACGATGGCGAGGTTCGCGACGTTCTGGAAGAGCAGGTAGATCACCGGGAACCCGAGGATGCCGAAGGCGATGCACAGCGCGCTGACCCAGGTGTTGTTGATCCACACGTGGGTGGCGAAGGCGCCCGCGGCGTTCTCGCTGTAGTAGTTCTCGAAGTCGCTGTTGACCAGCTGGTCCACCTCTTGCGGCGAGATCAGGTTCTGCTCCACCTCGGGGTGGTGGGTGAGCCACACCATCATCACGGCGATCACGACGACATTGCCGGCCAGGCACCCGAGCCACCACCAGCGCAGCCGGTAGAGCGCAGCCGGGAACTGGTCGGTGAAGAACCGGGCGACGCCGCGCCAGGTCGGCACCCGCGACGCCAGCATGGCGATCCGCGATCGGCCGAGCAGCGAGGAGAGGTACGCAACCAGCTCGCCGTCCGGCGCCGACGTACGCACGACCGAGAGGTGGGTGGCGACCTGCTGGTAGCGGTCCACCAGCTCGTCGGCCTCGGCCCCGTTGCGCTTGCGCAGCGCGACCAGCTGCTCGAGGCGCACCCAGGAGTACGAATGGGCCGCGACGTAGGCGTCGAGGTCGATGCGGGGCACGGCCACAGGGTACGGGGGTGTGACAGGCTGGTCCCGATGAGCACGTCCGACTTCGCCACCGTCACCGCCGATGACCTGGTCACCGGCGAAGGTGTCGCGCTCGATCTCCCCGCCGCTTCGCTCGGACTCCGCCTCGCGAGCGGCATGCTCGACGTGCTCGTGACGATCGTGACGTTCGTGGTCCTTTTCATCGTCCTGACCGTCGCCACGATCCCGGTCGGCGACGACGCCCTCACCGGGGCGGCGACCGTGCTCGCCACGGTGGTGACCTTCCTCGTGATCCCCACGACCGTCGAGACGCTGACCCGAGGTCGGTCCGTCGGCAAGCTCGCCCTCGGCCTGCGCGCCGTCCGCGACGACGGCGGGCCGATCAGCTTCCACCACGCGCTGGTGCGGGCCCTGATCGGCTTCGTCGAGATCTATGCGTTCACCGGGGCTCCGGCGTTCTTCTCGATCATGCTGAGCTCGCGAGGCAAGCGGTTGGGCGACTACGCCGCCGGTACTTACGTCGTGCGCGCCCGGGTCCGCCTGCGCCTGCCGTACCCGCCCCAGATGCCGCCCGCCCTCGCATCCTGGGCGCGGCGCACCGACCTCGGCACGCTGCCGACCGGAACTGCCCTGGCGATTCGTCAGTTCCTGGGCCGCCTGCCGACGCTCGACCCCGTCTCCCGGGACCGCGTCGGCCGGGCGCTGCTCGCCGACGTGCTCCCCCATGTGGCGCCGGCCCCACCGGCCGGTGCGCCCCCGGAGCTGGTCCTGGCGGCGATCATCGCCGAGCGCCGGGAACGCGACCTGGCCCGGCTCCGCCGCGACGAAGACCTACGTGCGCGACTCCTCGCTGGTGGCTGAGAAGTAGGTTTGGCGCATGATCGAGGCCTTCGAGTCACCCGCCACGAATTCCGGCACCCCGCTGACCGCCGCTGAGCTGGAGCACGCGACCGAGGCGATCAGCCGGGTGTCCGAGGCGTTCTCGAGCCGCGTCGTGGGACAGCACCGGGTGCGTACGGCGCTGCTGGTCACCCTGCTCGCCGAGGGCCACGTGCTCCTCGAGAGCGTCCCCGGCCTGGCCAAGACCCTCGCCTCCGCAACGCTCGCGCAGGCCATCAACGCGCAGTTCGCCCGCATCCAGTGCACGCCGGACCTGCTGCCGAGCGACATCATCGGCACCCAGGTCTACGACCCGCGGCGCCACGAGTTCGAAACCCAGCTCGGTCCGGTCCACGCCAACTTCGTCCTGCTCGACGAGATCAACCGATCCAGCGCGAAGACCCAGTCCGCGCTGCTCGAAGCCATGCAGGAGCGACAGACCTCGATCGCGGGAACGATCCACCCGCTGCCCCAGCCCTTCATGGTCCTCGCGACGCAGAACCCCATCGAGGAGGAGGGCACCTACATCCTCCCCCACGCCCAGATGGACCGGTTCCTGCTCAAGGAGATCGTCGACTACCCGAGCGAGGACGACGAGCTGATGGTCCTCGAACGGATCGACGACGGCACCCTGGGCCAGCACATGACCGACATCGAGCCGGTCGTGACCACCGCCGAGATCGCCCGGATCCAGAGCCTGGTCCGTCGTGTGTACGTCGACCCGGCGATCAAGCGCTACGTCGTCTCCCTCATCCGGGCGACCCGCAACGTCGGCCAGCTGCTCGGCCCCGAGCTCGGCAACTACGTCGACATCGGCGCCAGCCCGCGCGGGTCGATCGCGTTCTTCCAGGCGGCGCGCGCGATGGCCGTGGTGCAGGGCCGCCACTACGTCATCCCCGAGGACGTCCGCGAGCTGCGGCACAGCGTGCTCCGGCACCGGATCCACCTGAGCTTCGAGGCGCTGGCCGACCGCATCCGGCCCGAGACGGTGATCGACGCCGTCTTCCGGGCGGTCCCGACCCCGTGACCCCGGCCTCGAGATGACGCTGCCATGACCGCCCACCTCACCCGGATCAAGTCCCGCCTCTCGGTCCATGCGCACCGCAAGGTGCGTGGACTGCTCGACGGCGAGTACGCCGCGATCCACGTCGGCCGCGGCATCGACTTCAACGACCTGCGCGAGTACGTCCGCGGTGACGACGTGAAGGACATCGACTGGAAGGCGTCGGCCCGCAGTCGCCAGCTCCTGATCAAGCGGTACGTCGCCGAGCGCAAGCACACCGTGCTGCTGTGTGTCTCGACCGGGCGCAGCATGGCTGCGATGAACGACGCGGCGGTCTCCAAGCGCGATCTCGCCGTCTTCGTGTCGGGCGTGATGGGCTACCTCGCGGTGCAGCACGGCGACCTGGTCGGCCTCGCCCATGGTGACGCGACCCGTCAGTCCGCGCGTCCGCCGGAGGGCAACGAGCTCCACCTCGAACGGCTCCTCGGCATCGTCCACGACGCCATCGCTCCGGACGGTCCGCCCTCCGACCTGACCGCCCTGCTGCGGTACGTCGCGCGCACCGTCCGCCGGCGCACGATCCTGGTCGTGGTGTCGGACGAGACGACGCTGCCCGAGGCCAGTGTCGACATCCTGCGGCGGTTGACCGCCCAGCACGAGGTGCTGTTCCTGACCATCGGGGACCTCGACCCGACGCTGCCCGCGGTCGCCGACCGTCGCCTCGTCGACGTCGATGCCGGGGCCGAGGTGCCCGGCTGGCTGCGCCACGACCGGGAGCTCCGCGACCAGTACGCGGCCCTCGTCACCAGCCAGGAGCAACAGCTCCGCCGCCGGCTCGAGCAGCTGGGCGTCGTACACGAACGGGTTCGGGACACCGAGTCGGCCATCAGCGCCGTCTACCGGCTCCTGGAGAGGCACCGCCATGCTCGCCGGCGCTGAGCCAGCCCCGATGCCCGACGAGTTCACCGGTCCGGTCACGTACGCCGACTGGTGGCTGTGGCTCGCCGTCGTTCTCCTCGCCCTGGTCGTCGCCTACTACCTGGTGTCCTGGTGGATCACCCGGCCGCCGCGGGTCCCGACGATCGCGCGCCCGGACGTCGACGTACCCAGTGCCCAGGCGGAGCACCTGGGGCGGATCGATCGGGTGGTCGCCCAGGTCCGCGCCGGTGCGTTGCCTCCCCGTGACGGCCACCAGCAGCTCAGCGAGGTGGTCCGCTCCTACGTCGCGACGGTCACCACCCTGCCCGCGCGGACCATGGCGCTGGCCGACTTCCGCGAGCGGGCACCGCAGGAGCTCGTGGACACCATCGAGGTGATGTATCCGCCCGAGTTCGCCCCCGACGCGACCCTCGCCGAGGACGCCTTCGACACGGCCGTCGCACAGGCACGAAGCCTGGTGGGCACATGGACCTGACCTGGAACGGCGGCGGCAGCGAGTTCCGCTGGCCGTGGATGCTGCCCCTGCTGGTCGTGCTCGTCGTCGGCCTGCTCGTGTGGTGGGCGCGCACCCGGGGACGCCCGCCGGCGGGTGCGGCGTACGTCGCCCACGCCGATCGCCTGCGCTCGCTCCCCCGCTACCAGACGCTGGTACGACGCCGGGTCATCATCGGTACCTGCCTGACCCTCGCCGCGCTGCTCACCTGCGCGGGCGCCATCGTGCTCTCGGGACGGGTCCAGGAGCGCCAGACCATGCAGCAGGACGACCGGACCCGCGACATCATGCTCTGCCTGGACGCGTCGGGCTCGATGGCCGAGGTGGACGCCGAGGTGCTCCGTGAGTTCCGCACCATCGTCGACGGACTGCAGGGCGAACGGGTCGGGCTCACCATCTTCAGCGGCGTCGCGATCACCGTGTTCCCGCTGACCGACGACTACGACTTCGTGGTCGAGCAGCTCACTGAGGCCGAGGCGGCCTTCGGCACCGGTGGCGTCTACAGCGACGCCTACGCCCTCTACACCGCCGGAACCGTCGTCGACTGGTCGGTGCAGTCACAGCTCGGCGACGGGCTCGCGTCCTGCGTCCAGCGGTTCGACCGCAAGGACGAGGAACGCAGCCGTGCGATCGTGCTGGCCTCCGACAATGAGCCGATCGGCGAGGGCATCTTCGATGTCGCGGGCGCCGCGCAGTTCGCCGCTGACGAGGACGTCATCGTGCACGGCATCGCCGCACCGCTGACCGCCGACCGCCCCAGTGCACTGCAGCTCTTCGACGACGCCGTGACCGGCACCGGCGGGACCTTCGCGCTGCTCGGCCAGGACGGCAGCGCGGCCGCGGTCATCGCCGCGATCGGCAACCTCGAGGCCAGGAAGATCGACCGACCGCCGCTGGTGCAGGTGCTGGACCGGCCCACCCTGGGCACGGTCATCACCGGGATCGGCCTGGGTGGCCTGGTGGCGGTGTGGATCGCCGAGGGCGCCATCGCGCTGCGCGGACGACGCCGTGAGGACACGCCATGAGTCCCTCCACCGCGACCGTCCTGGTCCTCGCGCGCCGCATCGGCATCGCCCTCACCTTCATCCTCGTCCTGCTGCGCCCCGGCGTCGGGGAGGCCGACGCGCCGACCCAGCTCGCCGACATCGACGTGCTGGTGGTCCTCGACCGCACGCGCTCCATGGCGGCCCTCGACTTCGACGACCGCGAACCGCGCATCAACGGCGTGAAGTCGGACCTGGTCGCCCTGGCCAACGCCCTTCCGGGTGCCCGCTTCGGGATGCTGACCTTCGGCGCCGAGGCGCGCCTGGTGCTGCCGTTCAGCACGGACGTCACTGCGTTCGAGTCCGCGGTCGACACCGTCTACCTCGAGGGGCCGCAGGACGGCGAGGGGTCGCGGGCCGACCGGCCGGTGCCCGAGCTGACCGAGGTCCTCCAGCGCGCCGAGGACCAGCGCCCCGAGCGGCGCCGGGTCGTGGTCTACGTCGGCGACGGCGAGGACACCGCGGAGAGCCAGGGCAGCACGGATCCCTCCTTCGAGGACGTCGCCGACCTGATCGCCGGCGGCATCGTCCTGGGCTACGGCACCGAGCAGGGCGCCACGATGCCGTCCTCCAGCGACCTGGACATCGACGAGGGCTACGTCCTGGACCCGGAGACCGACCAGAGCGCGGTCTCGAAGGCCGACCTGGAGAACCTCGAGAAGATCGCCGACGAGCTCGGGGTCGCGTTCGCCCACCGCACCAGCACCGCCGGCATCGGAGAGATCGCGGAGTCCTTCGAGGCGTCGTACGTCGACGGCGAAGGCGGGGACGGTCGCCCGGCCAAGCACGACCTCACCTGGCTGTTCGGCCTGGTCCTGCTCGCCCTGGTGCTCGCCGAGCTGCGGGCCGGCTGGCGCGCGGTGTGGGCCTCGCGCACCACCTTGTTGCCGGCACCCGTGAAGGGAGCGGGCCGATGAGGAGGCCACCGGACCCCCGTCGCCGGCTGCGCCGGGTGCTGCTGGTTGCCGGCATCCTGCCGGCCCTGCTCGTCCTGGCCTGGTGCCTCAAGGTCGGCCTGACGCTGCAGAACAACGCAGCGGGCCGAGACGCCTTCGACGACCAGGACTTCGACCGTGCGGTCGCCGAGTTCACCGACAACCGGCGCCTCAACTGGTTCGAGTCGTGGATCGCCGCGTTCAACGAAGGCGCCGCCCTGCACGTCGACGGCGCGTGGCCCGACGCGATCACGGCCTACGAAACGGCCCTTGAGGACGTCCCGCACCGCGACGAGTGCACCGTGCGGATCAACCTCGCACTGGTCCACGAGGCGGTCGGCGACGCGTCGTACGCGGAGAAGAACACCGACGAGGCGATCATCGCCTGGCAGACGGGGATCAACGTGCTCGCCGAGGGCTCCTGCCCGACGGACTCCGGCCGCGGCGAGAAGCAGACCGAGGACGCAGCGACCGTCGACGACCGGCTGCGCAACAAGATCCAGGAGAACCAGCAACAGGACCCGAATCCGCCGCAGGACCCCCAGCAGCCCGACGACGAGTCCGACGGCGAGGAGGACGGGCAGAAGGATCCCCGGCAGGAACAGCTGGAGCGCAACAACCAGGAGGGCCTGGACCAGCGCCGCCAGGACCAGGAGCTGTACGACGACGACTACAACCGCCCGAACAGCTGGTGAGGCCGCCGCGGCCGAGGAACGAGGACTCTCAGCGCCGTAGCCGACGCACCAGGGTCAACAGCACCAGCAACGCCCCGAGACCGATCACGACCTTCTTGCCGTAGCTCCTGATCAGCACCGGAATCACGGCTGCCCCGAGGTCCAGGGCGTCGTCGTCCGGGGGTGGCGCCGCGTGCTTCGGACCTGCCTGCGCATCGGGCGCCGGGGACGGCGTGGTGTCCTGCCCGGAGTCCTGGTCGGGGGCACCCGGTTCGTCGGCGAGCCGCTGCTCGAGGCAGGCGACGAACTGGCCGAGCAGCTTGTCCGAGACGTCCTGCATGACGCCACGACCGAACTGCGCGGGTTTGCCGGTGATGGCGAGGTCGGTGACCACCTCGACGGTGGTCTGCCCGCCGGCGTCACCAGGCTCGGTCATCGTGACGGTCACCTTCGCGCCCGCCGTACCGTTGCCGCGCTTGTCGCGGCCCTTCGCGTCGACCACGAAGCGGTGGGCGCCCTCGTCGCGCTCGACGAAGCTCCCGGCGCCTGCGTAGACGAGGGCGATCGGACCGAGCTTGACCTTGCAGGTGCCCTCGAAGGTCGGCGCGCCGTCGGCGTCCTCACCGACCGCGGTGACCTGGGCGCCGGGGAAGCACTCGGCCAGTGCGCCGATGTCCTGGAAGTGCGCCCAGGTCGCGTCGATCGTCGTGGGCACCGTGAAGGTGTGCGTCAGGTCCATCGCGAACCGTCCTCAGCCGGCCGCCGCCAGCACGGCCCGCCGCGTCAGTACGCCGGCGAGGTGGCGGCGGTAGTCGGCGTCACCGTTGAGGTCGCTGGGCGGGTTGGTCCCCTCGGCAGCGACGGCTGCCGCTGCAGCCACACCCTCTTCTGTCGCCGGCTGGCCGACCAGCGCCTGCTCCGCTGCGTGGGCGCGCACCGGCGTGGAGCCCATGTTGGTGAGCCCGATCCGCGCCTCGGCGATCGTGCCGCCCTCGGTCCGCACCGTCGCTGCGACCGCCACGATCGGCCACTGGTGGGCGATCCGCACGAACTTCTCGTACGACGCCCCCCAGCCGCCGCGCTTCGGGACGTGCACCTCGGTCAGGATCTCGTCCTCGGAGATCGCCGTCTCGAAGAGGTCGACGAAGAACTCCGCGGCCGGCACCGTCCGGGTGCCTCCCGGCCCCTGGATCACGAAGGTCGCCTCCAGTGCGAGTGCGGGCGCACCCAGGTCGCCAGCAGGATCGGCGTGCGCCAGTGCACCGCCGAAGGTGCCGCGGTGCCGGACCTGGGCGTCGGCGAGGTGCGTGATCGCCTTGCTGATCAACAGCGCGTGCTCGTGGACCAGCGCGCTGTGCCCGACGTCGTGATGGGTGGTCATTGCGCCGATCGCCAGGTGGTCCCCCTCGTCCCGGATGCCGCGCAGCGCGTCGATCCGGCCCAGGTCGATCACCCACTCGGGGGCGTTGAGCCGCATCCGGAGCACGGGCAACAGGCTCTGCCCGCCGGCGATGATCTTCACGTCGTCGCCTGCCGCGCCGTGCTCGGCGAGGGCGGCCAGGGCCTCCTCGACGGAGGTCGGTGCGACGTACTCGAAGGCTGCGGGAATCACTGGACGTCTCCTTCTGCGCGGTCGACGGTTCCGGACATGCCCGTCGCTGGGTCGAAGTGGGGAGCCGCGGCGCCGGTCGTCTCGCCACCGGAACCGCCGCTGTTGATCGCCCGCCAGACCCGTTCGGGTGTGCAGGGCATCTGGATGTCGGTCACACCGAACTGACGAACCGCGTCGACCACGGCGTTGACCACGGCCGGCGTCGAGGCGATGGTGCCGGCCTCGCCGACACCCTTCGTGCCGAGGGTGTTGGTGGTCGACGGCGAGGTGGTGTGGTCGACCTCGAACGTGATCGTGTCGGCCGCGGTGGGCAGCAGGTAGTCGACGAACGAACCCGTGACCAGGGTGCCGTTCTCGTCGTACACGGCCTCTTCCCAGAGGGCCTGCGCGATGCCCTGGACGAGGCCGCCGTGGACCTGTCCAGCCACGATGAGCGGGTTGATCACGTTGCCGATGTCGTCGCAGCAGACGTACTTGCGCATCGTCACCTGGCCGGTCTCGGTGTCCACCTCGACCGCACACAGGTGGGTGCCGTGCGGGTAGTTGAAGTTGACGGGGTCGAACGTCGCCTCCGCGTCGATCGACGGCTCCGTCCCGTCGGGCAGGTTGTGGGCGGCGAACACCGCGGTCGCGATCTCGGTGATCGCCATCCCCTGGTCGGTGCCGCGGACGCTGAACCGGCCGTCCCCGAACTCGACGTCGTCGACGGAGGCCTCGAGCAGGTGCGCGGCGATCGGCTTCGCCTTCTCGATGACCTTGTCGACGGCCCGGACCAGCGCCTCGCCGCCGACGACCAGGCTGCGGGACCCGTAGGTGTCGAGCCCCTTGTGGGAGATCTGGGTGTCACCGTGGAGCACCTCGACGTCCTCGAACGGGACCCCGAGCCGGTCGGCCACGATCTGGCTGAACGCCGTCTCGTGTCCCTGCCCGTGGGCGGAGGCTCCCGTGATGACCTCGACCTTTCCGGTCGCGAGCATCCGGATCTCGGCGTGCTCCCAGCCTCCGGCGCCGTAGTTGAGCGAGCCGAGCACCCGCGACGGAGCCAGGCCGCACATCTCGGTGAACGTCGAGACACCGAGACCGAGCTGCACCCGGTCGCCGCTGGCACGGCGCTCGGCCTGCTCGGCCCGCAGGGCGTCGTACCCGAACATCTCCTTGGCGCGGGCCGTCGCCGCCTCGTAGTTGCCGGAGTCGTACTCCAGCCCGGCCACCGTGGTGAAGGGGAACTCCTCGTGCTTGATCCAGTTCTTCTCCCGTACCTCCAGCGGGTCGACGCCCAGCTCGGCGGCCAGCTCGGTCATCAGTCGCTCGATGGCGTACGTCGCCTCCGGGCGGCCCGCGCCGCGATAGGCGTCGGTCCAGGTCTTGTTGGTGAGCACGTTGGTCGTCTGGAACTGGTAGGCCGGGAACTTGTAGATCGCGTTGAACATGAAGGCTCCGAGCACCGGCACGCCGCCGCCGACGATCGCGACGTAGGCACCGAGGTCGGCCAGCAGGTCGACCTTGAGGCCGGTGACCGTGCCGTCCTTGGTGGCCGCCAGCGTGAGTCGCTGCCACTGGTCGCGGCCGTGGTGGGCGGTGAGCAGGGACTCGCTGCGGGTCTCGGTGAACTTGACCGGCTTGCCGAGCCGACGCGCGACGGCGAAGGCGATCATCTCCTCCGGCGTCTGCTGCAGCTTGCCGCCGAAGCCGCCGCCGACGTCGGGGGCGATCACCCGGATCTTCGACTCCGGGACGCCCGTGGTCGCGGCGAGCGCGAAGCGCAGGATGTGCGGGATCTGGGTCGCCGACCAGACCGTGATCTGCTCGCCGGTCGGGTCGACCACGACACTGCGCGGCTCCATGAAGGCGGGGATCAGCCGTTGCTGGCGGTACTCGCGCTCGATCACGATGCCGTTGGCGCGGGCCTCGGCGATGGCCGCCTCCACGTCGCCGCCGGTGCCGGCCTCAGCGGAGTCGAACCTCCAGACCGCGCTGACGTTGGTGCCGAGGTCGGGGTGCGCGAGCGCGCCGCCGTTCTCGTGGGCCAGCGCCGCCTCCTTGAGGTCGAGGGCTGCGGGCAGTACGTCGTAGTCGACCTCGACCAGCTCCGCGGCGTCGCGCGCCTCGGCCGCCGTACGGGCGACCACCACGGCCACCGTCTCGCCCGCGAAGGCGACCCGGTCCGACGGCATCGGCACGTGCGCCGGGGTGACCTGGTCGGTGACGACCGGCCAGGCGTTGATGCAGACCCCCTGCCCCTCGCCGAGGTCGGCGCCGGTCAGTACGGCGACGACGTTGGTGCTCGCCTTCGCGGCTGTCGTCTCGATGTTGGTGATCCGGGCGTGGGCGAACGGGCTGCGCACCATGGCCAGGTGCAACATCCCCGGCAGGGTGATGTTGTCGGTCCAGCGGGTGCGGCCGGTGATCAGGCGCTGGTCCTCCTTGCGGCGCCGGTCCCGCCCGATCTCGGCCTGCAGCGGCTCCTGGGTGGCAGTCATGCCGACACCTCCTCACCGGAGGTCGCGGCGCTGCCGACTCCGGCGGCGTGCTGCACGGCGCGGACGATGTTGTGATAGCCGGTGCAGCGGCAGAGGTTGCCCTCGAGCCCGAGCCGGATCGCCTCTTCCGAGGGGCTCGGGTTCTCCTTGAGCAGGTCGACGGTCTGCATGATCATCCCCGGCGTGCAGAAGCCGCACTGCAGTCCGTGGCACTCCCGGAAGGACTCCTGGACCGGGTGCAGGGCACCGTCCGGACCGGCCAGGCCCTCGATCGTCGTGACCTCACTGCCGTCGACCTGGACGGCGAGCACGTTGCACGACTTCACGCTCGTGCCGTCGAGGTGGACCGTGCAGGCACCACAGTTGCTGGTGTCGCAACCGATGACCGTTCCGGTCTTGCCGAGCTTCTCGCGCAGGTACTGCACCAGCAGCATGCGGGGTTCGACGTCGTCGGACACCTGCTGACCGTCGACGGTGAGGCTGATCCGGGTCATGACTCTCCCTTGAGCGTGGGACCTGTGATGTGGCTCACGCTAGGGAGGGAAGGTTGGCTAATGGTTGTGGGCGGGAGGGTCCCGGTTGCGCGCATTCGGGTCCGGAGCGGACGGGTTCGCGGCTACGGTCGGCGCTCATGAGGTGTTCTCGGTGGCTGCCCCTGCTCGCGGTCGTGGCGCTCGGCATCTCCGGCTGTGGTGACGCGGACTCGTCGGCTGGCGCATCGGAGGACACCCCGGACGACGCCGTGTCGGCGTACGGCGTCCTCATCAGCGAAGACGAGTCCGCCCGGACGAACCTGGGCGAGTACGCCGATCTCGGGGACGGGCTGCGTGTCCGGCTCGACATCACGGACGTCGGTGGCGACGAGCTGGGTCCGTGGCTGACCGTGACGATGCGGACCGATAACCAGGGAGCTGACCCACAACCGGTTCCGCGTGCGGAGCTCCACTGCGAGCAGTCCGACGACCCCGGGATGCCGTGGACCGACGACGATGCCGACTCCTCCGGCCCCGAGGACCGGGTTCTTGCCGGCGACTCGTTCGAGAGGAACGCGAAGCTCCTGCTGCCCGGCGACTCCCACATGGGCGGACCGATTCCGGAGTGCGAGGGTGAGGCCTACCTCGCGGCAGCGACGTACGGCGACGACTGGAACAACGCCCTGGCTTCCGCGGAATGGTCAGTTCCAGCAGCGATCGTGGACGAGCTCAACGAGGCTCGCCTGGACGCCCAGCCCAGTCCCACGCTGCCGCCCGAGCCGGCCAAGGACCCTGACCGCCCCTACGCCTGGGTCGACCAGGACCAGTACTCGTCCGGCTACCAGGTGGTGGTCGTGCCCGGGATCGACGCGGCGCAAGCACTCAAGGCCCTCGCCCCCATCCGACGCAAGGCCAGTCGTGACAACTTCTGGGCCGTGGTCGTCGCCGAGCGCGAGGAGGGCGTCGTCCTCTTCACCTACGGCCTGATCCCGGACGAGCGAGTCCAGGCACTCAGCCGTGGCGGCATCGCCGCGTCGTACGGCAACACCGTCAACGGGGACGACCACGTCCTCGTGGCCCGCGACGGCAAGGTCGTGCGCAGCTTCGACCCCTTCCTCGACTTCGACTACGCCAAGACCAAGCCGTTGCCGGAGGAGAAGGGCCTCGACCTCGAGAACGACACCTGGGCGGCCTCGTGGACGCTGCTCGAGCGGCTCACGAAGATCCACGTCACCGAGGAGTGGCTGTTCGGTGCCGAGCACCCGGCCTACCTGCTGGACGACTGACCTCGCGCATGCCGCTGACCCCGCTGGTGGGCGGGGTGCGAGGCTCGGGATCTATTCGTCGGGGTCGACGGTGCGTGGTGGGTCGAGTGCCCTGGTGCCGTCGGGTCCGACGAGGAAGTGTCTGCTGTTCGGGCTGGTCCACAGGTAGTACCCGGGCAGCACGATCAGGTAGCGCCATCGGCTGAAGGTCTTGGCGCGGTGATGTCGCCGGCACAGTGGGACGAGGTTGCACGGACAGGTCACGCCACCCTGCCCATGCGGTTGCGCATGGTCGAGGTCGCAGGAGTGCCCGGTAGTCGAGCTTGTCGAGACCCCGCAGCCGGGGAACCGGCAGCTGTGATCCCTCAACTGGACCCGTTGGCGGATGCGGTCGGGGATCTCGTAGGAGTCGACCGGGACGCAATCGGCCAGATCGATGATCGGGCGCACGATGACGGTGGTGTCTCGTGCGCGGAGCCATTCCTTGATCTGCGCCGTGCTGATCGGGACCTGCTTGTCGGCCCACCGCCCCACCGGATTGGCGACCGGGTTCGGGTCGGGCTTCGCGAACGGGTTCTCGGGCTCGTTGCCTGTTTCGTCGTCGTTGAGGGTGGTGTCGGTGATGTGGACGTTCAGGACGACCTTGCGACCCGGTGAGGTGGCGATGACCTCACCGGTTTCCTCATCAGCGAAGAGCAGGTCCAGGGACAGGTCCTGGCGAGCCAGGTCGCCAGCTGACTTGGACCTGCGGACGTCGAACGAATCGGTGTCACCCAGCTTGCCTCGGACGATCGCGCGGCGGGTCAGCGCCTGGTCGAGGTCGTGGGCATCGGCGGCGTCCAGCAGGCTGTGGGACTCGACCTGGCCGTTGGAGTCGATGTCGTCGAAGTCGAAGTGCCGCCGGTCGGCTGCGGCCTGGCGCTCTTGCTCGGCACGTTCGGGGTCGAACCGCAGGATTGCTTCAGTCACGAGGCGGTCGAGCTGTGCCCAACCCACGCCACCGACCGCTGCGAGCTGGCGGTCCACGAACGCAGCGGCCTCCGCGTTCAACGACCGGGTGAGGTCGGCGATGCGTTCGGCACGCCAGGGAGCCAACCTGCCCTCGACCACCGCGGCGTAGAGGTTGGGGAGGCGCCAGGCGCACTCGATGATCCGCCCCACATAGGCACGACCACCATCAGGTGAGCGGCCCAGTACGGCGATGAGTTCCATCAGGTGGAATTCCGAGACCAGCGGTGCACCGTCACCCGCGATCGGGACACCGGTGTCGATGACACC
>NZ_LMHJ01000001.1:1398355-2629893 GCF_001427795.1 Nocardioides sp. Root682
CGTCCGGTCAGTTCGCTGTTCCCCTGCTCCATACCTGTATTGGATCATGAGGTGGCGACACAACCACGGCCCGGAAACCCGCCTGTGGACAGGGGAAAGTCCCTTGACTGTGTGTGGAGAGTTCGTGGTCAGGGCCGGGGGTTTCGAGGCTCGCTGCGCTCGCACCTCAACCACCGGACCGGGTCCCGGACGTCAGTCGGGCAGCGTCTCGCCCAGCACACGGAGCGTGTTGCCGCCCATGATCGCGGCGACCTCGTTGTCCTCGTACCCACGGTTGACGAGCTCCTGGGTGATCGCAGCGAGCTCGCTGGTGTCCCAGCCGACGACGGTGGCGCCGTCGAAGTCACTGCCGAGCGCGGCGGTCTCGAGGCCGCCGAAGGCGACCACGTGGTCGATGGCGTCGACGACGGCCTTGGTCGTGCGAGCACAGATCGCCGCGTTCCAGTACCCGATGCCGATCACCCCACCAGTGGAGGCAACGCCCCGGATCTCCACGTCGGTGAGGTTCCGGTTGACCTCGCAGGTGGCCTGCACTCCCCCGTGGCTCACGACGACGGGCTTCGTCGCGAGGTCGAGCATCTCGGCGACGGCGGCGTGGCTGGCGTGGGCGAGGTCGACGATGACCCCGCGCCTCTCCATCTCGGCGAAGACGCGACGACCGAGGTCGGTGAGCCCACCCTTGTCGACACCGTGCATCGAGCCGGCGACCTCGTTGTCGAAGAAGTGGGTGAAGCCGGCCATCCGCATGCCGGCGTCGTAGAGCCTGTCGAGGTTGTCGAAGTCGCCTTCGAGGTTGTGCAGGCCCTCGACGGAGAACAGCCCACCGGTGACCTGCTTGCCGGCCTCACGGTCGGCGATCAGCCGCTCCAGGTCACCCTTCGAGCGGATCAGCACCAGCGACCCGCCGGACTCACGGGCGGCCTTGTCGAGCTTCTCTGCGTGGTAGAGCGACCGCTCCAGCAAGGACCCCCAGGTCCGGAACGGCTGGAGCTGCGCAATGGCCAGCAGCGTGATGTTGTCGCTCTCGTCGGTGTTGCTGTCGTAGTTCTGACCCTCGGGCGACTTCGACACCGACGAGAAGATCTGCAGTGCGACGTTGCCGTCCTCGAGGCGCGGCAGGTCCATGTGACCGCGACCTGCCCGATCCAGGAGGTCCCGGTCCCACATCAAGGTGTCGGAATGCATGTCGACGACCTGGAGCGAGTCGTGCAGCGCCTGCGTCTCAGCGCTGACCTCGGGCAGGTCCACGGGCACGACGCGATTGCGCAGGCTCTCGATCTTTCCGGGCGCGACCGTGAAGAAGCCGGTCGCACCGATCGCCACGATCAGGACGACGGACAGCGTGGCGATCTTCACCCAGCGGCGCTTGACCCAACCCATCCGGCGGACGCTAGCAGCCCCTCCGCCCGTCGTACGACGTCCAGCGGTACGTCGGAGTGCGAGTCGGTCGCGGACACGGGCTCCCCCGCCACCCGGGCGAGCGGAACGTACCCGCCCCACACCCCGGCGGCCACGTCCTCGGGTTCGTCGACCGGGTCGCCGGCACGGGCCTTCATCGAGGCCTCGGCGAGCGGGATCGCCAGCACGGCCGTGGCGGCGAGCTCCTTGCGCGTGCTCGGGCGCAGCGTGGCCGAGCGGCCGGGGATCATGTGGTCGACGATCAGGTCGAGCGCGTGCTGACGCTCCGTCTCGTCATCCACGACCCGCGCCGCCCCGATGACGACGGCCGAGCGGTAGTTCATCGAGTGGTGGAAGGCGGAGCGACCCGCCACGAGACCGTCGACCTCCGTCACCGTGACGCAGACCGTGGCCCCCTGCGCCTGGCGCAGCCACCCGGCCGCAACGGACCCGTGCACGTAGAGGGTCCCTCCTGCATCCGGACCAGAGGCATCGACCGCGTAGGCGGCCGGGAGCACCAGCGGGTGGTCGCCGACGGTGACACCGATGTGCGCGACCAGTCCGTCCACGAGGAACCGGTGCAGCTCGGAGCGGTCGGAGACCATCCGGTTGCGGCCGCGGGTCACGGTCGTGCGCGGTGTGGGCGACAGGGGCAGTTCGGTGCTCATGGGTTCTAGACTGACGGCAAAGTGGCCCGCTTGCACGGGCCACTGAGCCACCATTCAGACAGGACACTCACCATGGCCGCCACCCTCGCCGTCGTCCTGGACCGCGACGACCGACGGCCTCTGGGCAGACAGCTCGCCGACCAGATCCGGCGCCAGGTGACCGACGGCCGGCTCGCCTCGGGGGACCGCCTGCCGAGCAGCCGGGCGCTGGCCACCGAGCTCGGCGTCGCGCGCGCCGTCACCGAGGTGGCCTACGGCCAGCTCGTCGCCGAGGGCTGGCTCGAAGGTCGCCACGGATCCGGCACCTACGTCTCCGCGAGCGCCCCCGCGACGGCGCCACCACGCCCCAGCCGCCACCGGCCCCCACCGGGCAAACCGCTGATCCGTCTCGACGCGGGCACCCCGTGGATCGACCCGCGGTACGCCGCCCTGTGGCGTCGCGCCTGGCGCGACGTCTCCACCGCCCGCCCGCCGAGCGGGTACGACGACCCGCGCGGGCTCCCGGAGCTCCGCATCGAGATCGCTGCGCGGCTGGGCCGGATCCGCGGCCTGGACTGCGATCCCGACGAAGTCCTGGTCACCGCGGGAACCACCGACGGGCTGCGGCACCTCCTCGGGGTGCTGCCGCCAGGCGGGGTCACGGTCGACGACCCGGGCTACCGGGCAGCCGTCGCGACGATCCGCCTCGCGGGTCGCGAGGTGGTCGACGTACCAGCGCTCGGGCCGCCGCCCGACGCCACCACGCTCACCACCTGTGCCGCCGCGTACGTCACGCCGGCCCACCAGCACCCGCTCGGCCCCACCCTGTCCGGCAGCGCCCGCCTCTCCCTGCTCGACGCGAGCCGGAGGACCGGAGCGCTGGTCATCGAGGACGACTACGACTCGGAGTTCCGCTACGACGTCGCACCCGTGCCCGCCCTCGCCTCGCTCGACCGCACCCGCGTCGCCTACCTCGGCACTGCGAGCAAGGCCGTCGCGCCGAGCATGCGGCTCGGCTGGATGGTGCCACCGCCGGAGCTCCTCGAGCCGCTCAACCAGATGCGCGCCGTCACGCACGACACGGCATCCTGGCCCGTGCAGCGCGCGTACCTCTCCCTGCTCCGCGACGGGTACGTCGACAAGGTGGTCCGCTCCGCCCGCCGTGTCTACGCCGAGCGGAGCGAGCGGGTGGCCGCCGCGCTCGCGCCGTACGCCCGCAGCAGCGGGCCGATCGCCGGCATGTACGCCACCCTCGAGCTCCCACGGCGCCAGGCAGGAGCCGCCCACGCCTCCGCCCGCAAGCAGGGGTACGACGTCCCCCTGCTCGCCGACTACTGCCGGTCAGACACCCGGCACGGCCTGGTGATCGGGTTCGGCGGGTGCACCGACGCCCAGCTCGACGAGGCGCTCGCCGCGGTTGTGCGCGGACTGGCCGACGTGCGGCAGACTCGGCTCCCATGACCGCGCGTGTGATCGTCCTCGCCGGACCCTCGGGATCGGGCAAGTCGCGGCTGGCAGAGCGCCTGGAGAGGGCGCACGGCTGGCCGACGTTGCGGCTCGACGACTTCTACCGCGACGGCGACGAGCCGGACCTCCCCCGGATCACCGAGGGCGCCAATGCCGGCATCGTCGACTGGGACCACCCGGGCACGTGGCATCGCGACGACGCCCTCACCGCCCTGCGCGAGCTCTGTGCGACCGGCGCGACCGAGGTCCCGGTCTACTCGATCGCCGAGAGCAGGCGCACGGGCACGCACCGCCTCGACCTGGCCGGCGCCACGCGCTTCTGCGCCGAGGGGATCTTCGCGGCCGAGGTCGTCGAGGAGTGCCGCCGGACCGGGATGCTCGCGGCGGCGTACTGCATCACCCAGCACCCGGTCGTCACCTTCTGGCGACGGCTCACCCGCGACCTCCACGAGCACCGCAAGCCACCCCTGGTCCTGCTCCGCCGCGGGCTGGCGCTCGCCCGCGCCCAGCGGCAGGTCGTACGACGCGCGGTCGCCGTCGGCTGCCGCGTCGCCACGGGTGACCGCGCCTTCGCCGACCTCCGCGACCCGGAGGGCGACCATGCGCTGGCCAGCTGACCTCGACCCGTCGACCCTCAAGCAGCCCGACCCGCGCAGCTGCGGCGCGGCCAGTGCGCTGGCGGCAAAGGCGCTGCTGACCGACTGGCGCCCGGTCGACGGCGCCGACGGAGCGAACGAGATCAAGAACGAGCACCGGCTGCTCACCTCCGCGACCAGCGCGCGCGACCGCTTCCAGGTGCCGTGGCCCAGGGCCCTCGGCACGCCCCCGTGGGCGATCGTGAACCTGCTCCGGGTGCTGACCGGCCAGCACATCGCGACCGTGTTCGCGCGGCCGCGTCCCGCGCTCGCCTACGAGATCGTCCGCGAACAGCTCGCGACCCGTCCCGTCGTGGTCTACATCGGCAGCCGCTGGCTCCCCCGCCACGTCATCCTCGCCGTCGCCAACCTGGACGGCGCGATCCAGGTCTTCGACCCCGCGCGCGGTCGGTTGGTCCGGGTGCTGGAGGAGAAGTGGCTCGACAACGACTTCGATGTCGCCGGGTGGAGCCACGTCTGGTTCGTGGCCTGAGGGTCTCGAGACGCTTGCTGCGCAAGCTCCTCGACCAACGGGCTAACGGTGGGCGGCGTACCAGGGCTTGATGGTCTCGGTGATCAAGCGGTACCGCTCGTCGTACGGGATGAAGGCGGACTTCATCGCGTTGACGGTCAGCCACTCCATCTCGGCCAGCCCGTAGCCGAAGGTCTCGGCCAGCAGGCCGAACTCCTGGCTCAGCGACGTACGGCTCATCAGCCGGTTGTCGGTGTTGACCGTGACCCGGAACCGCAAAGACGCGAGCAGCTTGATCGGGTGCTCGGCCAGCGACGCGGTGGCACCGGTCTGGACGTTCGAGGACGGGCACATCTCGAGCGGGATTCTCTTGTCCCGGACGTACGACGCCAGCCGCCCCAGCACCGGAGTGCCGTCGTCGTCCACCGAGATGTCCTCCACGATCCGCACGCCGTGGCCGAGGCGATCGGCACCGCACCACTGGACGGCTTCCCAGATCGACGGCAGGCCGAAGCCCTCGCCGGCGTGGATGGTGAAGTGCGAGTTCTCACGCTGGAGGTACTCGAACGCGTCGATGAAACGGGTGGGAGGGAATCCCGCCTCCGGGCCGGCGATGTCGAAGCCGGCGACACCGCGGTCACGCCACTGGATCGCGAGCTCCGCGATCTCCATGGCGCGCGCCGCCTGGCGCATCGCGGTCAACAGGTGGCGGACGATGATCGAGCCGCCCGCGGCGGCCATGCCCTCCTCGAAACCCTTCTGCACGGCGGCGACGACGTCGGCCAGGTCGAGCCCGGCCTCGACGTGGAGCTCGGGTGCGTAGCGGATCTCGGCGTAGACGACACCGTCCGCTGCGAGGTCCTCGACGCACTCGCGCGCGACGCGGGTCAGCGCATCGGCCGTCTGCATCACGCCGACCGTGTGGGCGAACGTCTCGAGGTAGCGCTCCAGCGAACCCGAGTCGGCGGCCTCCGCGAACCACGCCGCCAGCGCATCCGCGTTGGACTCGGGCAGCTCGTGGCCGACCTCGACCGCGAGCTCGAGGATGGTCGCGGGACGCAGTCCACCGTCGAGGTGGTCGTGCAGCAGCACCTTCGGCGCCGCGCGCAGCAGATCAGTCGTCAAGGCACTCGTCGGTTGCATGAACCATTCCTACCCGACGCGGTCGATCACGAGGGGCCTGGATTCGTGCGCGGTGCCGGGAGCCGCGACGTCGTACCCGCCCTCGAGGGAAGCCAGCGCTCGGTCGAAGCGCTCAGGAGTGTCGGTCAGCAGGGTGAACAAGGGAGCGCCCGCCGTCACGGTGTCACCAGGTCGCGCATGCCAGACCACACCGGCGCCGGCCTGCACCGGATCCTCCTTGCGCGCGCGCCCGGCACCGAGGCGCCAGGCAGCCAGGCCGACTGCCATCGCGTCGAGTCGAGTGAGCACGCCATCCGCCGGAGCAACCACCACGTGCGACTCCCGGGCCACCGGCAGCACTGCCGAGGGATCGCCGCCCTGCGCGCTGATCATCGAACGCCACGCATCCATCGCGGAGCCGTCGGCCAGCTTCTGCGCGGGGTCGATGTCGGGTCGGCCGGCGGCAGCGAGCATCTCGCGGGCCAGCGCCACCGTCAGCTCGACGACGTCCGCGGGGCCGCCACCGGCGAGCACCTCGATCGACTCGGTGACCTCGATGGCGTTGCCGGCGGTGAAGCCGAGCGGGGTGTCCATGTCGGTGAGCAGCGCGACGGTGTTCACACCGGCGTCCTTGCCCAGCGCCACCATCACTTCAGCCAGCTCACGGGCGCGATCCACCGACTTCATGAAGGCGCCGCTGCCGACCTTCACGTCGAGCACCAGCGCACCGGTGCCCTCGGCGATCTTCTTGCTCATGATCGAGGAGGCGATCAACGGGATCGCCTCGACGGTGCCGGTCACGTCGCGCAGGGCGTAGAGCTTCTTGTCGGCCGGCGCGAGGCCTTCGCCCGCGGCACAGATGACCGCACCGGTGCCCTCGAGCTGCGCCAGCATCTCCTCGTTGGAGAGCAGCGCGCGCCAACCGGGGATCGACTCGAGCTTGTCGAGAGTGCCGCCCGTGTGGCCGAGTCCGCGACCGGACAGCTGGGGCACTGCCACACCGCAGGCGGCCACGAGAGGAGCCAGCGGCAAGGTGATCTTGTCGCCGACGCCACCGGTGGAGTGCTTGTCCGCAGTGGGGCGCGAGAGGGACGAGAAGTCCATCCGCTCGCCGGATGCGATCATCGCCGCGGTCCAGTCGGCGATCTCGCGACGGTCCATGCCGTTGAGCAGGATCGCCATCGCCAACGACGACATCTGTTCGTCCGCAACCGCTCCGCGGGTGTACGCATCGACCATCCAGTCGATCTGACTCGTGGAGAGGGTGCCGCCGTCACGCTTGGCGATGATCACCTCGACGGCATCGTGGGTTCCGGCCATGCCCGCACCCTACGGCCCCGCGCCAGCGCCATCAGCGGGACCGCGGACGGGGCCGCGGACGGGCCGCAGATGGGATTCAATGGCCTTCGTGCCACCCACGACCCCACCCGCGTCGGGAGAGCTCGCCCTGCTCTTCACCGACATCGAGGGGTCGACCCAGCTCGCGCAGGCCCTCGGACCGCAGTGGCCGGCCACACTGCGGTTGCACCGCGAGCTCAGCCGCGCCGCGTTCCAGCAGTACGACGGCCACGAGGTCGACACCGCTGGCGACGGCTTCTTCGTGGTGTTCGTCGACCGCGAACGTGCGGTCGGTGCCGCCATCGCAGCGCAACGGGCCCTGACCGCCGCGTCGTGGCCGACGGATGCGACCGTCCGGGTGCGGATGGGCCTGCACCACGGGCACGTGGAGTCCTACGACGGTGGCTACGTCGGCTACGAGGTGCACCGGGCGGCGCGGATCACCGCGGCGGCGCACGGCGGACAGGTCCTGGCGTCGGACGCGATCGTCCGTGGGCTGCAGGTCCCCAGGGAGCAGGGCCTGGCTGCGGTCGACCTCGGACAGCACCGCCTCAAGGACCTCCGCGCACCCGAGCAGCTCTTCCAGCTGAAGGCACCAGGCATCGAGACCGCGTTCCCGCCGGTCCGGGCCCTCGCCGGAGCCGAGCTGGTGTCGGCTGCCGACCTCCCCACGACCACCCTCGGCGGCGTCGAGGTGGCGCCGGCCGTCCTCGGCCTGCCGGACGGCCGTCGGCTGATGTTGACGTCCTCCGGCCTGAGGATCGGGCGCGTCACCCGCAACGACCTCGTGCTCGCCGACCCGTCGGTCAGCCGCCACCACTGCGCCATCAGCGCCACCAAGCGGGGGTTCGTGGTCACCGACCTGCAGTCGACCCACGGCACCCACGTGAACGACGATCGGCTCGAGGCGTCGCGCCTGCTCGTGGACGGCGACGTGCTGCGCGTCGGCGACACGAAGATCAGCTTCACGTGGCCCGGTTGATCGACGAGCCCGAGGCGCCTGCCTGAGGGAGCTGAGGGATCAGGCGAGGTTCTCCGGGCCGAAGGCCTGCGGCAGCACCTGGTCCATGGTCAGCACACCTTCGGGGGTGAGCACCTCGAGCGGCGCTCCCCCGGCTTCCCACAGCAGCTGTCGGCAGCGGCCGCACGGCATGATCACCGCACCCGAGCCGTTGACGCAGACGAAGTGCGTCAGCCGACCTCCGCCGGTCGCGTGCAGCTGGGAGACGAGTCCGCACTCGGCGCAGAGCGTCACGCCGTACGCGGCGTTCTCGACGTTGCACCCCACCAGCAGGCGCCCGTCGTCAGCCAGGGCCGCAGCGCCGACGTGATAGTTGGAGTACGGCGCGTAGGCGTGCGAGGAGATCTCGATCGCAGCTGCTTGCAGGGCGTCCCAGTCGACCACCCGGCCAACCTAGCGCCCCACCTCCCGCGCGCACGAGGATCTTCGGTCCCGGCGCCGGTGCACCACAAGAA
Organism: Nocardioides sp. Root682; assembly: GCF_001427795.1. Lineage (GTDB taxonomy): Bacteria > Actinomycetota > Actinomycetes > Propionibacteriales > Nocardioidaceae > Nocardioides. The sequence continues at coordinate 1,406,911 of NZ_LMHJ01000001.1, forward strand.
ATGGTCCCAAGTTGGTAACCGTTTCATCCAAGGTCCTTCCCGCGGGCCAACCGGTGGGTGAGGATGCACCGGAGCACCACACACGTACATCCCCTGCCCAGCCTCAGCGGCGGGCGTCGATCTGGAGGACATTTGTGAAGACCTGGAAGAGGACGTCGGCGGCCGCAGCCGTGGCACTCATGGCGAGCGCGGCCCTGGCCGCATGTGGCGATGCACCCGACGAGAAGGCCGACGAGAAGAGCGACTTCCTCCCCTGCATCCTCTCGGACGCGGGCGGGTTCAACGACAAGTCGTTCAACCAGCTCAGCTACGAAGGCGTGAAGGACGCGGCCAAGGAGCTCAACAGCGACTACAAGGAGTTCGAGTCCAAGAACGAGAACGACTACGCCGGTGCTCTCGACGGCTTCGTCACCGCTGGCTGCGACGCCATCGTGACGGTCGGCTTCGCCCTGTCCGCTGCCACTGTCGAGTCCGCGAAGGCCAACCCGGACATCGAGTACATCCTCATCGACGACGCGGCCGACAACGACTTCAACGGCACGAAGGACGCCGACAACATCAAGCCGATCCTGTACGACACGGCACAGGCGGCGTTCCTCGCCGGCTACGCGGCCGCTGACTACACCAAGACCGGCGTCGTCGGCACGTACGGTGGCCAGCCGTTCCCGACCGTGACGATCTTCATGGACGGCTTCAAGCAGGGCGTGGAGTACTACGCCAAGGAGAAGGGCAAGGACGTCAAGCTCGTCGGCTGGGAGGGCGGCGACAAGGGCGTCTTCACCGGTGGCTTCGACGCCAACGAGAAGGCGACCAACACCGCCAAGCAGATCCTCGACCAGAACGCCGACATCATCCTGCCGGTGGGTGGCCCGATCTACCAGGGTGCGCTGACCGCCATCGCCGACTCGGGCAAGGACATCGCCCTCGTCGGCGTGGACGCCGACTTCTTCGAGACCGACCCGAAGACGCAGGACGTCATCTTCACCTCGATCCTCAAGAACATGAAGACGTCCACGATCGAGGCCGTCGTCGCCGCCGGCAACGACAAGTTCGACGCCAACGCCTACGTCGGCACGCTCGAGAACGACGGAGTCGGCATCGCGCCGTTCCACAACTTCGAGAGCAAGATCTCCGACACCCTCCAGGGTGAGCTCGACACGGTGAAGGCCGGCATCATCGACGGGTCGATCCCGGTGACGTCGTACCTCAACAAGTAACCCCGAGCAGCACCGCACGACAGGCTCCAGGGGAGGTCGGCCACAGGGCCGGCCTCCCCCGGTCTGTTCTTCACCACCACCGTCTTCACCGCCAGATTCATGGCGAGTTCACTGGTATCTGTCCATCCGCTCGGCAAGGATCCCGTCATGACGCTTGAACTGCGGGGCATCACGAAGCGATTCGGCCCCCTGGTCGCCAACGACCGGATCTCGCTCACCGTCGAGGAAGGTGAGATCCACGCGCTCCTCGGCGAGAACGGCGCGGGCAAGTCCACCTTGATGAACGTGCTCTACGGCCTCTACCAGGCCGACGAGGGCGAGATCGTCCTCGACGGCGTGCCGATGACGTTCGCCGGTCCCGGGGACGCGATGGCCGCCGGCATCGGCATGGTCCACCAGCACTTCATGCTGATCCCCGTCTTCACGGTCGCCGAGAACGTCATGCTCGGCAACGAGTCCACCGGGTTCGCCGGAAAGCTCGACATCGACGCCGCCCGTGAGCGGGTCCGCGAGATCTCGGCCCGGTTCGGCTTCGACGTCGACCCCGATGCGCTCATCGAGACGCTGCCCGTCGGCGTCCAGCAGCGGGTCGAGATCATCAAGGCCCTCTCCCGCGACGCGCGGGTCCTCGTCTTCGACGAGCCGACCGCCGTCCTCACCCCGCAGGAGACCGATGAGCTGATGGCGATCATGCGCCAGCTCAAGGAGTCCGGCACCTCCATCGTCTTCATCAGCCACAAGCTCCGCGAGGTCCGCGCGATCGCCGACCGGATCACGGTCATCCGGCGGGGCGCGGTCGTCGGCGAGTCCAGTCCCACCGCGACCAATGCGGAGCTTGCTGCCCTCATGGTCGGGCGCCCGGTCGAGCTCACGGTCCACAAGGACCCCGCGAAGCCCGGGGCCGACGCTCTGGTCGTCCGCGACCTCCAGGTCACCGACGCCACCGGACACGTCCACCTCGACAGCATCAGCTTCTCCATCGCGACCGGCGAGGTCCTCGGCGTCGCCGGGGTCCAGGGCAACGGCCAGACCGAGCTGACCGAGGCGCTGCTCGGCCTGCAGGCGCACGTCAAGGGATCCATCGAGCTCGACGGCCACCAGCTGGTCGGGCGATCGGTCCGCAAGGTGCTCGACGCCGGCGTCGGCTTCATCCCCGAGGACCGCCAGGCCGACGGCCTGGTCGAGGACTTCACCCTCGCCGAGAACCTGATGCTCAACCGCAGCCACGGCAAGCCGTTCGTCCGCTTCGGCACGATCCGCCGCAAGATGCTGGAGACGTTCGCGAGCGAGAAGCTCGTCGAGTACGACGTCCGCGCCCGTGGCATCGAGTCGACCGCCGGTCAGCTCTCCGGAGGCAACCAGCAGAAGGTCGTCGTGGCCCGCGAGCTGTCGCGCGACCTGCGTCTGCTCGTCGCCGCGCAACCGACCCGCGGCGTGGACGTCGGGTCCATCGAGTTCATCCACAAGCAGGTGGTCGCGACCCGCGACTCCGGCGTCCCCGTGCTGCTGGTCTCCACCGAGCTGGACGAGATCGCCGCCCTGTCCGACCGGATCATGGTCCTGTACCGCGGAAAGGTCATCGGCATCGTGCCCGCAGACACCCCCAGGGAGACCCTCGGCCTGATGATGGCCGGCGAGCGACCCGAAGGGGTCGTGGCATGAGGCGCGGGAAGAAGGGCGTGCCGGAGCAGCCGGAGACCCCCGAGAGCACGCCCGAGACCCCCGAGGCTCCGGAAGTCCCCGAACCCACGGCAGCCGACGACGTCGTACCGGAGAAGGAAGAAGGGTCCCCCAGCCAGTGGCAGGGCGTCCTGCGCGAGATCGCGATGGGCCACGCGCTGGTCTCGGTGCTGTCGGTCTTCCTCGCCGTGGTGGTCGGATCACTGATGATCCTGTTGACCGACGAGGACGTGCGCACCGCCGCCAGCTACATCGGTGCCCGACCCGGTGACTTCTTCACCGCCGTGCAGGAGGCCATCTCCGGCGCCTACGGCGCGCTGTTCCGCGGCGCGATCTACAACTCCGACGCGGAGCTGTTCGAGACGAAGATCCGGCCGATCACCGAGACCCTGAAGTACTCCGGTCCGCTGATCCTCGCCGGACTCGGCGTCGGCCTCGCGTTCCGCGCCGGGCTGTTCAACATCGGCGGCCGCGGCCAGATGCTTCTCGCCGGTGCCGCCGCTGGCTGGGTCGCCGTGAGCGTCGACCTGCCGATCGCGCTGCACCTGCCGCTGGCCGTCCTCGCTGGAGCCCTGGCCGGCGCGCTGTGGGCCGGCATCGCCGGCGTCCTCAAGGCCAAGAGCGGTGCCCACGAGGTGATCGTCACGATCATGCTCAACTACGTCGGCTACTACCTCGTCTTCTACGCGCTCTCCCAGCAGAGCTGGCTCCAGGCGCCCGGTTCGGGCAACCCGAAGTCCGAGGCCATGCCGGAGTCGGCGATCCTGCCCAAGCTCCTCGGCGACAAGTTCAACCTCCACCTCGGCTTCGTCATGGCGCTGGTGGCCGTGGTCTTCGTGTGGTGGCTGCTCAACAAGTCGGCGATGGGCTTCCGGTTCCGGGCCGTCGGCGAGAACCCCGACGCGGCCCGTGCCTCGGGCATCAACGTCGGGCGCACCTACACCACCGTGATGCTGATCGCAGGCGCCCTCGTCGGACTGGCCGGCGTCAACCAGGTCCTCGGCACCGCCACCAGCGGCGTGACGGTCGACCTCGACGCCGGCATCGGCTTCGACGCCATCACCGTCGCCCTGCTCGGCCGGTCCCGACCACTCGGCATCCTCGCCGCCGGCATCCTGTTCGGCGCACTGAAGGCCGGCGGCTTCGCCATGTCGGCCTCCGAGGGCATCCCGATCGAGATCGTGCTCGTCGTCCAGTCCCTGATCGTCCTCTTCATCGCCGCCCCGCCACTGGTGCGAGCGCTGTTCCGGCTGCCGAAGGAGGCGACCGCATGAGCACCCCGGTCAAGGTTCCCGTGCCGATCGACGACGACATCCCCGTCACTGGGATGCGGGGCGCGCTCAAGGCCCCGATCGTCCTCGGCGTCGTCACGATGCTGGTGTCGCTCCTCGTCGCGCTCAAGTCCCGCCAGGGCGACACGACGTTCCGTCTCGCCACCGACACCGACCTGTTCGAGCTGCCCGAGATCACCGTCCCCTCGACGCCCTCGGTCACCACGATCGTCATCCTGCTCGCCCTGTGCACCGTGGCCTCCGCGTTCCTGGTGAGCCGCGGTCGTCGTACTCCCCTGTGGCTGGTGGCGCTGTTCTCGGTGCTCGCCATGACCGGCTTCCTCTGCTGGGCCGCGGCGGGTGCCGCCGTTCCCGTGATCGGCCTCCTCGGTGGCTCCATCGCGCTCGCCGTGCCCCTCGTGTTCGGGGCGCTCGGCGGCGTCCTCGGCGAACGGGCCGGCGTCGTCAACATCGCCATCGACGGCCAGCTGCTGTTCGGCGCGTTCGCGGCGGCGATGTTCGGCACGATCGTCGGCTCTCCGTGGGGCGGACTGGCGGCCGCGATGTGCGCCGGAGCCCTCGTCGCGCTGGTGCTGAGCTTCTTCGCCATCACCTACTTCGTCGACCAGGTGATCGTCGGCGTGGTGCTCAACGTGCTGGTGATCGGGCTGACGAGCTTCCTGTTCGGCCAGATCCTTGCCGAGAACCCGGAGGGCCTGAACAGCCCGCCGCATTTCGAGCGCATCCCGATCCCGCTGCTCGGCGAGGTTCCCGTCATCGGGCCGGTGCTGTTCCGCCAGACGATCCTCGTCTACCTCATGTACTTCGCGGTCTTCGCAGTCGCCTGGGCGCTGTACCGCACCCGCTGGGGCCTTCGGGTCCGCGCCGTCGGCGAGCACCCGAAGGCGGCCGACACCGTCGGCATCAAGGTCAACCGCACCCGGTACACCACGATGCTGATCGCCGGCCTGGTCGCCGGAGCCGGTGGCGCGACGTACACGCTGGTCTCGGTCCCCCAGTTCGGGGAGGAGATGACCGACGGTGCCGGATACATCGCGCTCGCCGCGGTGATCTTCGGCCGGTGGGACCCGGTGCGGGCCACCCTGGCCGCGCTGCTGTTCGGCTTCGCGACGAACCTGTCGGGCGTGCTGTCGGTGATCGGGTCGCCGGTGCCCAGCCAGTTCATGCTGATGCTGCCGTACGTCGTCACGATCATCGCCGTCGCCGGCCTGGTCGGACACTCGCGCGCGCCCGCCGCGGACGGGATCGCGTACCGGAAAGGCTGACCCGTCTCGATACGCGGCTCGCTAGCGCTCGCCGCTACTCGACGACCTTGTGCCGAGCGCGTTGAGGGCCACGCCGGCCATCATCCGCGCACCGAAACCGACCGCCTGCTCGTCCACCAGGAAGTCGCCCTGGTGGAGGTCGTAGCGCGCGCCACCCGGCGTACGCGTGCCGAGGCGGAACATCGCGCCCGGGACCTGCTCGAGGTACCACCCGAAGTCCTCGCCGCCGAGGCTCTGCTCGACCTCCTTGCGGTGGTGGAGACCGAGGAGCTCGTCAGCGACCGACGCGATCATCGCGACGCTGAGCCGGTCGTTGACCACGGGCGGGACACCCTGAAGGTAGTCGACGGTGGCGGTGACGCCGTAGGGGCGCACGATGTCGATGACCGCCTCGCGGACCACCGCCTCGCACGAGGCCCAGGCCTCCGCCTCGAGGATCCGGACGGTGCCGCTCGCCATGCCGTGGTCAGGGATGACGTTGGGTGCCGACCCGGCCCGGAGCACGCCCCAGACGACGCTGACGCCGGCCCGGGGATCCATCCGGCGGCTCAGCACCGCGGGGAGCTCGCTGGCGACCTTGGCCAGCGCGAAGGTCAGGTCCCCGGTCAGGTGGGGCCGCGAGGTGTGGCCGCCGTTGCCCTCGAGGCGTACCTCGATCCGGTCGGCCGCGCTGGTGATCGGGCCCGTCCGCAGGCCGATCGCGCCGACATCGACCGAGGGGTCGCAGTGCAGGGCGAAGATCCGGTCGACGTCGTCGAGAGCGCCGTGGTTGATGAGGTGCTTGGCGCCGCCGGGCATGACCTCCTCGGCGGGCTGGAACAGCAGCCGCACTCCACCCCGCAGGAGGCCCTGCTGGTGCACCTCGCCGAGGGCGTGGGCGGCGCCCACGAGCGCTGCGGTGTGGACGTCGTGGCCGCACGAGTGGGCCACGCCGACGTTCTCGCTGCGCCACGCGTCGGTGGTCAGGTCGTCGACGGGCAGGGCGTCGAGATCGGCACGCAGGGCGACCCGCGGGCCGCTGGGGCCGATGTCGGCGAGGATGCCGCTGCGGGGCATCCGGGTGACCTGCCAGCCCGCACGGTCGAGGTGCTCGCCCACGACGTCCATCGTGCGCTGCTCGTGCCACGAGAGCTCCGGGTGCCGGTGGAGGTCGCGCCGCAGCTCGACCAGCTCGCCGTCGTACTTCTCGACGACGGAGGCGGCGAGCGCCAACAGGTCGGAGGTGTCCACCATCAGACCAGCCTATGCCGTCGTTCAGCTCGGGGAGGTCACTCTGTCCACGAACTCGACCTTGGTGATGTCTTCGCCGATGCGGCAGCGCCATCTGCTGGTGATCTCGACCCCGCGCTGGCCAGCCGGAGGCAGGAGGTACGCGCCGCGTGAGCCGAGTCCGCGCCCGCCTCCGCGTCGGTTCGCCACGACGGGCAGCTCGCCCGTCGCGGGCTGTCCGTCCACCCGGACCTCGGAGTTGCCGGCCATCGCGGTCGGCCGGCAGACCTGCCCGCCCGAGCGGATCTGGTCGGCACGGAGCCAGGTCTGTGCGGTCACGACCACCCACGTTGCATCGGCCGTCCGCTTCGACGCCCAGCCGAGGCCCTCGACGTACGGGTAGGCCCAGAGGGCGTAGCGACACGTGCGCGAGGAACCTTCGGGCGTGTCCGCACCCTGCTCGCCACAGGACTCCAGGTCGGTGCGGGTGCTCGCCTCGTAGAGCCCGGCTGCCTCCCCCGTCTCCCGATGACCGGCCGCGTCGACGCTCTGCTGCACGCCGTCAAACCCGATCTCCAGCGCCGGCTCGGCATCCGGCGCCTTCGCCACTTCGAGGTACGACGCCTCGGGGACGTCGCTGAAGGGAACCGGATAGGACTGGTCGGCGAGCACCACCGCCAGCGTGGTCAGGTCGGCAGGGTCGAGGTCCGGATCCTGGGGCGCGTCCGCGGGCGTTCCCTCGAGGTCGGCGTAGTCGACCTGCACGGGCAGGAACGCCCGGTCGTCCGCCGCCTCCAGTGGCTGACCGCCGACCACCTCGTCGCCGGGGATCCTGCTGACGGGCTTGCCGATCGTCACGCTCACCTTGCCGGTCGGCAGCTGTGCCCACAACGTCGTCCCCGTCACCTGCGCGGGCCGCGCGTCGGCCAGTCGCCCGCCGTCGTCCTCGCGGGTGCACCCCGCGCCGATCGACGCCAGGACCGCGACCGCCAGACCGGCGGCGGCCGCCCCTCTGCGCCTCACAGAAGGGGGGTGACTCGGTCGGGGTCGTTGATGTTCTGGTCCTCGACCTTCTTCTCGATGTTGCGGTAGTGCTCGCTGATCCCCTCGTCGGTCCTGCCGATGTCGCGCGCCGCGTCCTCGAGCTTGGTGCCCGCGTCCTCGAGGTCCTTCGACAAGGTCATCAGCAGCGTGGAGGTGCGGGTCTGCAGCGCGCTGAACTCGGCCCACGCGCCGGTGGGGGCGAGGCCGATGTCGGTGTCGCGCCGGAAGCCGTCGTCCGCAGTGACCGTGAGGTAGCCCTCGGCCTGGCGCAGGTCGGCGGCGACCGAGGGAAGCCAGAGCTCGGTGATCTGGGCGATGGTGTCCTTGTTCACCGTGACGCCCTGGTGCGTGCTGAGCACCTCTCCGTTGGGTGCGGAGTTCAGCCCCGGCGTCGAGAGCTCGCAGTCGCCACTGTCGGCGAAGGACTTCGCCGACTTCAGGAAGTCCCTGATCCCGATCTCCTGCACCTGGATCTGGTCGTCCAGGGCGGTCAGGGCGTCCTCGAGCTTGGTGAAGACCTTGTCGGGGTGGTCCGCCCCGAGCGGCAGGTCCTTGAACGAGGTGTCGGCCTGCTTCGCGCTCTCCACACCAGCACCGATGGCGGCTGCTGCGCTGATCGCCCCGAACAGGACGACCGATCCGCCGAGGGTCGGCACGGAGGCGAGGGCGGACCCCAGCGCACCCACGACGGTCAGCGCCAGCACCAGGTCGGTATCGGGTCCGCCGTCAGGCCCTGAGGACTTCATCGCGTCCCAGGCGTCGTGCTCGAACTTCGAGAGGTCGTCCGCGGCGCGACCCCAGACCTCGCCCTGCGCCCGGCTGGCCACGGCCAGCGCGGACACGAGCATGTCCTGGGCCTGGACGGTCGTCGGCAACTGGTTGGCGTAGTAGTCCGCGAAGGCCTTGGCGTACTTCCCGTTGAGCTGACCGGTGCGGGTCTTGATCCGCTCCAGGTCGCCTGCGAGGCGGGTGTTGACGCTGTCGACGGAGTCGCCCGTGGCCTGCGGGTTGTCCGGGTCGATGCTCAGCTCGCGCGCAGCCCAGTCGAGCAGGGCCGCCGACGTGTACCGGCTCGGGAGGTTCTGCCACTTGGTGAACAGGCCCTCGATCTTCGGCGGCCACTTGTCGAACGCCGCCTTCGCCTCGTACACCAGCGTGTCCTTGCTGATGTCCGAGAGCGCGCCGGCCGCGTCGGAGGAGTACTCCCCGGAGTACGTGTTGAACTCGACGGTCGCGAAGCTCACGACGTACTGGTTCGACGCGTTGATCTCGCGCTTGACCGTGTAGTCGCCGGTCGACTCCCAGTTGCCGTGCATCAGCTCGGCCTTGGTCGCCGCTGCCGCGATCAGGCTGCTGTAGGACCCGACGGAACTTCCTCCGCCACCACCGTCTGCAATCTGCACGTTCCACTCCCGAGGTCGACGTCGACTTGATGCTGTAGTTGCCTGGTTGTTGCTTCCCGATCGTGCCCGCGGCAAACCGCTGTCAGGTCACCGATCGCCGTCGTACGCCGCCAGGATCCGGTCGGCAGCGAGCGGCGCCGTCAGCTCTCCGGCCAGCACAGCCGCGCGAATCTCGTCCTGCACCGCCCGGACTGCCTGGCTGTGGCGGAGCCGCTGGGCGAGCTCGTCGCGCACCAGTGCCCAGGTGAAGTCCAGCTGTTGCTCGGCCCGCTTGCGCGCGAGACCATCGGTGCCGAGGTGCTCGCGGTGCAGCTGGACCTGGTCCCAGACCTCGTCGACACGGGTGCCGGTCAGGCCGGAGCAGGTGACGACGGGCGGCGCCCACTCCCCGTGCCCGCGGACCAGGCGCAGCGCGCCGGCCAGCTCGCGCGCGGCGCCGCGCGCCTCCATCTCGCGGTCGCCGTCAGCCTTGTTGACCGCGATGACGTCCGCGAGCTCGAGGATGCCCTTCTTGATGCCCTGCAGCTGGTCGCCGGTGCGGGCCAGGGTCAGGAACAGGAACGTGTCGACCATCCCGGCGACGGTCACCTCGGACTGGCCGACGCCGACGGTCTCGACCAGCACGACGTCGTACCCGGCGGACTCGAGGACCGCCATCGACTGGGTGGTCGCCCGGGCCACGCCACCCAGGGTGCCGGCCGAGGGCGACGGCCTGATGAAGGCGTTCGGGTCCGCTGCCAGCTGGGACATCCGGGTCTTGTCGCCGAGCACGGACCCACCGGTTCGCACGCTCGACGGGTCGACTGCCAGCACGCCGACCTTGTGGCCCGCTGCCGTCAGCTGGCTGCCCAGGGCCTCGATGAAGGTGGACTTCCCGACCCCCGGCACTCCGGAGATCCCCACCCGCGTCGCCGACCTGGGGTTCGCCACCGCCGAGTCGCCGGTCTCCGCCAACCGGGTCAGCAGCTCTCGGGCCGCCTCCCGGTGCCGCGGCGCCGTCGACTCGACCAACGTGATGGCCCGAGCCATCTGCGCGCGGCTACCCGAACGAATGCCCTCGAGGAGGGTCTCGACAAGCTCGGCCACCGGCGCGTCAGTGGTCCAGGTCAGAGCGCAGCTTGGCGAGCAGGTCCAGCGCCGACTCGGCGATCACCGTGCCGGGGAGGAAGACCGCCGCGGCGCCCATCTCCTTCAGCGTGGGTACGTCGTCGGGCGGGATCACGCCACCGATGACGACCATGATGTCGTCCCGGCCCTGCTCGGCCAGCGCGGTCTTCAGCGCCGGGAGCAGGGTGAGGTGGCCGGCCGCGAGCGAGGAGACACCGACGATGTGGACGTCGGCGTCGATCGCCTGCTGCGCAACCTCCTCGGGCGTGGAGAACAGCGGACCCACGTCGACGTCGAAGCCCATGTCGGCAAAGGCCGACACGATGACCTTCTGTCCGCGGTCGTGACCGTCCTGGCCCATCTTCGCGACCAGGATGCGGGGGCGGCGGCCCTCGGCCTCGGCGAACTCGTCCGTGGCGGCACGGGTCTGCGCGACCAGCGAGTCGCCGGCGCCGTCATTGGCCAGGTTGGCCTCGTCGCGATACACGCCGCTGATCGTACGGATCACGGCCTGGTGGCGACCGTAGCTCTTCTCGAGCGCGTCGGAGATCTCGCCGACGGTGGCCTTGTTGCGGGCCGCAGCAACAGCGAGCTCGAGCAGGTTGCCGTCGCCGCTGTCGGCACTGCGGGTCAGCGCGTGGAGGGCGTCCTCGACGTCGGCGCCGTTGCGCTCGGCACGCAGTCGCTCGAGCTTGGCGACCTGCTGGCGGTAGACGTCGTCGTTGTCGACACGGAGCACGTCGAGCTTGTCCTCGACCGCCAGGCGGAACGTGTTGACGCCGATGACCTTCTGCGCGCCGGAGTCGATCCGCGCCTGGGTGCGGGCGGCGGCCTCCTCGATGCGCATCTTCGGGATGCCCTGCTCGATCGCAGCGGCCATGCCACCGGCGGCCTCGGCCTCCTGGATGTGCGCCCAGGCGCGCTCCGCGAGGTCGTGGGTGAGCTTCTCGACGTAGTACGAGCCGGCCCACGGGTCGATCGTCTGCGTCGTGCCGCTCTCCTGCTGCAGCAGCAGCTGGGTGTTGCGGGCGATGCGGGCGGAGAAGTCCGTCGGCAGCGCGATGGCCTCGTCGAGGGCGTTGGTGTGCAGCGACTGGGTGTGCCCCTGTGTCGCGGCCATCGCCTCGATCGCCGTACGACCGACGTTGTTGAACACGTCCTGGGCGGTGAGCGACCAGCCGGAGGTCTGCGAGTGGGTCCGCAGCGACAGCGACTTCGCGTTCTGCGGGTTGAACTCGCGGACCAGGCGGCTCCACAGCGCGCGAGCCGCGCGCATCTTCGCGACCTCCATGTAGAAGTTCATGCCGATCGCCCAGAAGAACGACAGGCGCGGCGCGAACTCGTCGATGGTGAGGCCCGACTCGAGGCCGGCCCGGATGTACTCGACACCGTCGGCCAGCGTGTAGGCGAGCTCGAGGTCAGCGGTCGCCCCGGCCTCCTGCATGTGGTAGCCGGAGATCGAGATCGAGTTGTACCGCGGCATCCGCTGGCTGGTGAACGCGAAGATGTCGGAGATGATCCGCATCGACGGGGCCGGCGGATAGATGTAGGTGTTGCGGACCATGAACTCCTTGAGGATGTCGTTCTGGATGGTCCCCGAGAGCTGCTCCGGCTTCACCCCCTGCTCCTCGGCCGCGGCGATGTAGAGCGCGAGCACCGGGAGCACCGCGCCGTTCATCGTCATCGAGACGCTCATCTGGTCCAGCGGGATGCCTTCGAAGAGCGTGCGGGTGTCGTAGATCGAGTCGATCGCCACACCAGCCATGCCGACGTCGCCACGCACCCGCGGGTGGTCCGAGTCATAGCCACGGTGGGTCGCGAGGTCGAAGGCGACCGACAGGCCCTTCTGGCCGGCCGCGAGGTTGCGGCGGTAGAAGGCGTTGGACTCCTCCGCGGTCGAGAAGCCGGCGTACTGCCGGACGGTCCACGGCTGGGTCGTGTACATCGTGGGGTACGGGCCACGCAGGAACGGGCTCAGGCCCGGCCAGGTGTCCAGTGCGTCGAGGCCGGCGAGGTCGTCCGGTCCGTAGAACGGCTTGATGTCGATGCCCTCGGGGCTGCGCCAGGGGTCGATGCCAGGGGTGCCGTTGGCGCCGGCGGTTGCGCCGGTCGACGCGAGCGGAAGGTCCCCGAAACTCTTAGGAATGCTCATGCCAGCTTCTCCCTCGTGCGGTTCAGGAAGGCCAGGGCGTCGACGCCCATCGCTGCGCTGTCGTCAGCCCAGTCGGTCGCCTTCCCGGCGATGATCACGTGTACGGCGCCCGCCTCGCGCAGCGCGGCAGCGGCTGCGCTGCCCCACTCGGCGTAGGCGTCGTCGGTGCCGGCGAGGCACACGACTCCCTGCTTGTCGTACGACGCCAGGAGCTCCTCGACACCCGAGGTCGGTCCGGCCACCTCGACCGCGATGCCACCGGCGGCCAGCAGGTTGCTGACGAAGGTGGCGCGGGCGGTGTGCTGCGCGACCGTGCCGAGCGTGGCCAGGAAGACCGGGGCCGCGGCGGGCTCGTCGCGCAGGGCCTCGAAGGAGGCGCCGTACCGCCGTACGGAGGCACCGTCGTCGGACGGAGCACGCTCCGGCAGGACCTCGGCGAGGTTCGGGAACTCGGTCAGGCCGGTGATCGGGCGCTTGCGCGTGACGATCTCGGCCTCCCGGCGCGCGACGACGTCGGCGATCCGAGCGCGGAAGGCGTCCAGGCCGTCGGCCTCGAGCAACCCGAGCTCGGCCCAGGCCGCGACCGCGAGGTCATCGGTGAGCTTCTCGACGGCGTACGCGCCGCCGGCGGGGTCGGCGACCTTGGCGACGTGCGACTCGTCGATGAGCAGGTGCGACACGTTGCGCGCGATCCGGCGACCGAACAGGTCGGGCTGGCCGACCGGCGTCTCGAAGGGCAGCACCGTGACGGCGTCGGCGCCGCCGACACCGGCCGCAAAGGCCGCGACCGTGGTGCGCAGCATGTTCACGTACGGGTCGTACTTGGTGAGCATCGGCCGGCTGGTGACGGCGTGCTGGCGCTGCTCGGCGGTGACCCCGGACAGCTCGAGCACCCGCGCCCAGAGCCGGCGTGCAGCCCGCAGCTTGGCGATCGTCGGGAACTGCTCGTCGGTCGCGGCGTAGCGGAACTCGATCAGGTCAGCGGCGACGGCGGGCTCGATGCCTGCCTCGGCCAGCGCCCGCAGGTAGGTGGTGGCGACGAAGATGCTGAAGCCGAGCTCCTGCACGTCGCTGGCGCCGAGGTCGTGCGCCGCGGTGGCGTCGACGACGATGCCGCGCACGCCGCGGTCGATCGCGAGCTTCGCGATCACGGCCAGCGCTGCGCGATGTGCCTGCACCTCGTCGTCCGTGACGGGCGAGCCGTCGGTGACCCGCAGGGCGGTGCCGATCGGGTCGACGCCGAGGTTCGTGTCGGGGTGGAGGTTCGTGTAGGTGCCGGTCTCGAACGCGTCCAGGAACGCGGTCGCGACGGCAACGGGGTCACCGGTCGGGTCGAGCACCACCGGCGCGAGGTCGAGCAGCACCTCGTTGAGCAGGGTCTTGAGGTCGGTCTCCGGTCCGGCCTGCACCCACAGGGACGTGACGCCGCCGTCGAGGTCCACGAGCGCCTGCTCGTTGAGCGACTTCGCGTCGGGACCGGCGATCCGGGCCCGGATGTCCCACGCGCCGGCGCGTGTCGGGCGGCCGCTGGTCTGCACGCCCTCGAGGTCGGCAGGCGTGCCGATCGGCGTGATCGCGATGCCGTCGAGCGTCTTCCGGGTCAGCTTGTCCCACACCGCGGTGTCAGGATCGGTGTCGCTGAGCTTGCGGGTCTTGCGAAGGACGGCAGCGGTGGCGGCTTCCCAATCGGCGCGCGTGTGCACGTCCTCGGGCTGCGCCAACGGCAGGGGCGTTTCAGTCACGAGCGACAAGACTATCCGCGCCCGCGTTCCCGAGCCGCCAAGTGTGACCAAACTCCGGCTACCGGCCGGTAGCGTTGGCATGGTGAAGGTACGGGATCCGCAGGGCCAGACGTGGCGCGTGACGCGGCGCTGGGTGCCCTGGCGACCACGGCGCCGGTGGATGGGACCCCGGCTGTGGGTGGACGCCGCCGGCAGCGTGACCGAGTTCGTGATCGCCCTCGTCTTCGGGTTGGTCATCTTTCCGGTGCTGACCTTCGTCTTCCTGTCGGGCGGCGAGATCGTGCTGCTGGCGCTGATCGTCCCCTTCGTGGCGATCGGCCGGATCGCCTTCGGCAAGCACTGGTGGATCGAGACTCGCGAAGGCTTCAAGCCCTACTGGGAGGAGCAAGCCGGAACCTGGCGCCTGAGCGGCGAGCGGATCAGGAAGATCGCGGGCGACATCGAGCGCGGTGACCTCCCGCTGCAGAGCCTCGGCACGGACGCGTCCTCCGACGTCATCTGACGGTTCACCCGACGTACACCTGACGCCTCCGTCCTGCACAGGATCACGCCACCTCGGCGGGTGAGCGTGGAGTCATGAAGATCGTCCTCGCGACCGAGACCTTCTACCCCGCGGTCGACAGCACCACCACGACGCTCAAGGCCACGGCCGACCGCCTGATCGACCGGGGCCACACGGTCCGGATCATCGCGCCGGGCCCCGGCCTGGCGAGCTACCGCGGCTGCGACGTCGTCCGGGTCCGCCCCCTCGAGCCCACCGGCGCGCAGATCCGCGACACCATCGAGGCCTTCGCGCCCGACCTGGTGCAGGTGCACTCCCCCCGTGCCATCGGGCGCAAGGCACTCAAGCACGCAGCCCGGGCCGGGGTGCCGACCATCGCCGTCGAGCAGTCCCCCGTGCTCGACCTCGCCGCGGACTACTGGCGCACCAAGGTCGCCGAGCGTGCCGACCGGGTCCTGGTCACCTCGCCGTGGATGGTCGAACGCGCCGCCGAGCTCGGCATCAACGCACACCTGTGGCTGCCCGGCGTCGACCCCGCTGCCTTCAGCCCCGCGCTCCGCGACCAGTGGCTGCACGGCTCCTGGTCGAAGGCGAAGTCGAAGGAGGGCCGACGTGTCGTCGTCGGCTACGTCGGCGGTCTCCACAAGGCTGCCGGAGTACGACGCCTCGCGGACCTCGCCTCGGTCCCCGGCATCCGCCTCGTCGTGGTCGGCGGCGGCCCCGAGCGCGAGTGGCTGGCCCGGCGCCTGCCGGACGCCCGGTTCACCGGACCGCTCGGCGTCGGCGACCTGACGGTGGCCGTGCCGACGCTGGACCTTCTGGTGCACCCCGGCGAGCACGAGACCGACTGCCATGCGTTGCGCGAAGCGGCCTCGGCCGGCGTCCCCGTAGTCGCGCCACGGGCCGGCGGTGCGCGCCACGTGGTGTCCCACCTGGAGACGGGCGTCCTCTACGACAACGCGGACCCGCGCGACTTCTCCCGGGCCGTCGCCGCGGTCGCCTTCGATCCGCACCGCGGGCTGCTCGGTGCTGCCGGGCGCGAGGTGGCGGGTCGTCGTACCTGGACGGACGCGGTGGACGACCTGATCCTGAGCCACCACCCCGCGAACGTCCCGGTCTCCGCCTGACCTCAGCTGGCGACGATCCCGACCACGAGATTGATCGTCGTGGCGATGATCGCCGCACCGAAGACGTACGAGAACAGGCAGTGCCGCAGCACCACCGCCCTGATCGGCGAGCTCGAGACGGCGGTGTCGGAGACCTGGTAGGTCATGCCGAGGTTGTAGCTGAAGTAGAAGAATTCCCGGAAGGCCGGCGGCTCGTGGGAGTTGAAGTCGATGCCTCCCGGCGTACCGCCGTAGTAGAGGTGCGCATAGCGGGTCGCGTACATCAGGTGCAGCGACGCCCACGCCATGAAGACTCCGGCCAGCGCCAGCGCGGCCGGACCACCACCGGCGTGATCCCCGCCCGCCAGCATGAGCATCACGATGCCTCCGAGTCCGGACAGCGCAGCGCCTCCGACGACGAGCTCGGTGGCGACGGGGCGGAGGTCTTCATGGGTTGCGTTGACCCGGGTGCTGTCGGCGTCCATCGGCCACAGGACCAGCCATCCGACGGCGACATAGGCCGTGCAGGTGATGACGATGCCCGTCAGTACGCCGACCTCGGGATCGGCGACCGCAACGACGCCGCCGGCGCCGGTCCCGGCCGCAAGAGCACCCAGCAGCCGCGGCACTGCGGTGGCCACCAGCGGCGGGCGCTTCGTGCTGGAGGTTCCCGTCATGTCGTGAGCCTAGTGATGCGGTCTGGTATTGATGCCCCATGCTGCTGCGCCGGTTGGAGTACCTCGCTGCGTTGTCGCGCGAGCGCCACTTCGGCCGCGCCGCCACCGAGTGTCATGTCACACAACCGGCGCTCTCGGCCGGCATCCGCAAGCTCGAGTCCGAGCTCGGCGTGCAGATCGTCCAGCGCGGCCAGCGGTTCGAAGGCTTCACCCCGGAGGGCGAGGAGGTGTTGCGCTGGGCGACGAGGATCCTCGCCGAACGCGCCTCGCTCGACCAGACCCTCACCAGCATGCGCGGTGGCCTGGCCGGCACCCTGCGGATCGGCGCGATCCCGACGGCGCTGACCGTCTCCTCGGTGCTGACCACCCCACTGCTCGCCCAGCACCCGCTGGTGACCTTCCACCTCGAGTCGATGTCCTCGCGCGAGATCGTGACCCGGCTCAACGACTTCGACATCGACGTCGGCATGACGTACGTCGACGGCGAGCCGCTCGGCCGGGTCAAGGTCGTCCCGCTCTACCAGGAGCGCTACCTGTTCCTCACCCCGATCGACGGCGAGTACGGCGACCGCGACAGCCTCACCTGGGCCGAGGCCGCGACGGCCCGCCTGTGCCAGCTCACCGGCGACATGCAGAACCGGCGGATCGTCGACGGTTACCTGGCGGAGACCGGCCGCGAGGCGCGCATCGTCGTCGAGACGGACACGGTCTCCGCGCTCTACGCCCACGTCACGTCGATGGGGCTCTCGAGCGTCGTACCGCACACCTGGCTGCCAAGCCTCGGTGTGCCGGACCAGACGAAGGTCATCGCGCTCCCGCCGCCGAAGCGCTCGTTCCACGTGGGCCTCGTGCTGGCCGGCCACGGACCCGAGTCGATGCTGGCCCAGGCGCTGGTCGACGTCGCGCGGACGCGAGCCGTGAGAGCCGCCCTGCGGGCGTGACCAGAGCTGCTGGTCAGACCCGCTGGTCGACCAGCAGCCGGTCAGACCCGGAGTAGACGTTCATCGACGACCCACGCAGGAAGCCCACGAGCGTGAGGCCGTTCTCCTCGGCGAGGTCCACGGCCAGCGAGGACGGGGCCGACACCGCGGCGAGCATCGGGATCCCGGCCATCACGGCCTTCTGGACCAGCTCGAACGACGCCCGGCCGCTCACCATCAGGATCGTCTCGCGGAGCGGCAGCATCCCGTTGCGGACCGCGTGGCCGACGACCTTGTCGACCGCGTTGTGGCGGCCGACGTCCTCGCGGAGAACGATGAGCTCGCCGTCGGCCGAGAACAGGGCGGCGGCATGGAGCCCGCCCGTTCGGTCGAAGACCCGCTGGCACTCACGCAGGCGCTCGGGCAGCCTCGCCAACGCCTCCGACGTGATCCGGAGCGGATCCTCAGCGACCGACCACGTGGACGCGGTGCGGACGGCGTCGAGGCTGGCCTTGCCGCAGAGTCCACAGGACGAGGTCGTGTAGAAGTTGCGCTCGAGCGACGCGTCGAGTGCTGGCAGCGACGGGTCGAGGCCGACGTCCACCACGTTGTAGGTGTTGGTCCCATCGTCGGTGGCCCCGGCGCAGTAGCGCGCGGACAGCACGTCGGACGTCGTACGGACCACGCCTTCGCTGACGAGGAAGCCGACCGCCAGGTCGAAGTCGTCGCCGGGCGTGCGCATCGTGATCGTCAGCGCCCGGCCGCCGACGCGGATCTCCATCGGCTCCTCGGCGGCGAGCGTGTCGGGGCGCTGGTCGACGACCCCGTCCCGGATCCGCAGCACCTTCCGTCGTGTGGTCACCCGGCCCATCAGCTGCTCACCTCGTGAGTGGCGTCAACAACGGACTCCAGTCGCACGAGCACTCCCTTGGAGGTCGGGGTGTTGCTTCCCGCGGCAACGCTGTCGAGCGGCACCAGCACGTTGGTCTCGGGGTAGTACGACGCCGCGGACCCGCGGCTCGCGGGATAACCGACCAAGGTGACGTTCCTGGCCCGGCGCTCGGTGCCGTCCTCCCAGACGCTGACGATGTCGACCTGGTCGCCGTCCTGGAAGCCCAGCTCGGCGATGTCCTCCGGGTTGACCATCACGATGTGCCGCGCGTTGTGAATGCCGCGATAGCGGTCGTTCAGCGCATACGGGATGGTGTTCCACTGGTCGTGCGAGCGCAGTGACTGCAGGATCAGGTGGCCCGGCGGCGTCTCGAGCCACGCCAGCGTGTTGAGGGAGAACACGGCCTTGCCACTCGGCGTCGGGTACACGCCACTGTTGACCGGGTTCGGCAGGGTGAAGCCTCCGGGCTCCCTGATCCGCTCGTTGAAGTCCTCGAAGCCGGGTACGACGCGCGCGATCCGGTCACGGATGGCGTCGTTGTCCGCCTCGAGCTCCGCCCACGGGATCGCCGGGTCGTCACCGAGCGTGCGCCGAGCCAGCCGGGTGATGATCGAGACCTCGCTCAACAGGTGCTTCGACGCCGGATCGAGCTTGCCGTGGGTGCGATGCACCGAGCTCATCGAGTCCTCGACGGTGACGTACTGCTCCCGGCCCGCCTGCACGTCCTTGTCGCTACGGCCGAGGGTCGGCAGGATCAACGCCGTCTCACCGGTGACGGTGTGCGAACGGTTGAGCTTGGTGGAGACCTGCACCGTGAGGCTGCAGCTGCGCAACGCGGCCTCGGTCACGTCGCTGTCGGACATGGCGCGGACGAAGTTGCCGGCGACGCCGACGAAGACCCGCGCCTTCCCGTCGCGCATCGCACGGACCCCGCCGACCGAGTCGACGCCGTGGTCGCGCGGCGGCTCGAAGCCGAACTCCGCGCCGAGTGCGTCGAGGAAGCGGTCGGGCATCTTCTCCCAGATGCCCATGGTGCGATCGCCCTGGACGTTGGAGTGACCGCGCACCGGGCAGACACCAGCCCCGGGCTTGCCGATGTTGCCGCGCAGCATCAGGAAGTTCACGATCTCGCGGATCGTCGGCACGCCGTGCTTGTGCTGGGTCAGTCCCATCGCCCAGCACACGATGACCGACTTGCTGGCGAGCACCTTCTGGTGCACGGCCTCGATCTCGTCGCGGGTCAGGCCGGTCGCCTCGAGGGTCTGCTCCCAGGTGATGTCGGTGCCCTGCGCCGCGAACTCCTCGAAACCCGTCGTGTGCGCCTCGATGTAGTCGCGGTCGAGATCGCCGGACTCCAGCACCAGCCGGTTGAGCATCTTGAAGAGGGCGAGGTCGCCACCGGGCCGGATCTTGAGGAACAGGTCGGCGATCTGGATGCCCTTGCCGATGACCCCGCTGGGCTGCTGCGGGTTCTTGAACCGGATCAGGCCCGCCTCGGGCAGCGTGTTGACGGCGACGACCTGGCCGCCGTTCTTCTTGGTGTGCTCGAGCGCGGACAGCATCCGCGGGTGGTTGGTGCCGGGGTTCTGGCCGACGACGAAGACCAGGTCACTGTTGTAGATGTCCTCGAGCTGGACGCTGCCCTTTCCGATACCGAGGGTCTCCCCCAGACCGGTGCCACTCGACTCGTGGCACATGTTCGAGCAGTCCGGCAGGTTGTTGGTCCCGAAGGCGCGTGCGAACAGCTGGAGCAGGAAGGCAGCTTCGTTGTTGAGCCGGCCCGAGACGTAGAACATCGCCTCGTCCGGCGACGCGAGGCCGTTCAGCTCATCGGCGATGATGCCGAACGCGTCGTCCCACGTGATGGGCTCGTAGTGGGTGCCACCGGACCGCTTGACCATCGGCTCAGTCAGTCGTCCCTGCTGGTTGAGCCAGTAGTCCGACTTGCCGTCGAGTTCGTCGACGGAGTGCTGCGCGAAGAAGTCGCGGGTGACGCGGCGGCTGGTCGCCTCGTCGTTGATGTGCTTCGCGCCGTTCTCGCAGTACTCGTTCTTGTGGCGGTGGTCCGGCTCCGGCCAGGCACACCCGGGGCAGTCGATGCCCTTGACCTGGTTGAGGTTGACGAGGGTGAGCAGGCTCCGCTTCACCGACGTCTGTTCGAAGGAGTACTCCAGCGCATGCCGAACGCCGGGAAGGCCGGCGGCGTAGCGCTTCGGCGCTGAGACGGACAGGTCGTCCGCGGGGTCCTCGCTCGGAGCCTTCTTCATCTGTCCAGCGTCTCCGGTCACCCATCCCAGGTCAACAATGAAGATTTGATCTCTCGATAACCAACGGTGATCACCACGTGGGGTCGCCGGTTGGGTGACCCCCTCTGGGTAAGGCTCGCCTTACGTGCATATCTCACATGATCCGTGTCACCTACCGACCAGTAGCGGGAGTAGCGTGACCCCTCGTGGCTACAACAGAACTGGTGAAGGGCTCGCGTGCGGCCCGGTCAACCATCGCCCTGAAACTCCTGATGGCCGTGAGCGGCCTCCTCTTCATCGGCTTCACGGTCGGGCACATGTACGGCAACCTGAAGGCCTTCTCCGGCGAGGAAGCCTTCAACGAGTACGCGCATCACCTGCGCGAGCTCGGGACGCCGATGCTCCCCTACGAGGGCTTCTTGTGGATCGTTCGCGTCGGGCTCCTCGCCGCGATCATCGTCCACATCGCCTGCGCCGTCGCGCTGTGGCACCGCGCTGCCAAGGCCCGGCCGGTGCAGTACGTCGCGAAGAAGAACCGCGGCTCCTCGCTCTCCTCGCGCACCATGCGCTGGGGCGGCATCACCCTCCTGCTCTTCATCGTGTGGCACCTGCTCAACTTCACGATCGTCAAGGTCAACCCGAGCAACGGCTCCACCGGCGACGACAACCCGTACCAGCTCGTCGTCGACACCTTCGACACCCCGTGGATGACGGTCATCTACCTGCTCGCGATGGTCGCGCTCGGGTTCCACCTCCACCACGGCACCTTCAGCTCGCTGCAGACGCTGGGGTTCACCAATACGGCAAGCTCCCGAGCACGTGCCCGGGCGGCCGGCTGGATCGTCGCGATCGTCATCGCGGGCGGCTTCACGCTGGTTCCCCTGTCCGTCCTCGTCGGCATCATCGAGAAGTAAGGAGCTCCCCACCATGGCTGGAAGCACCCTCCACGACGGCCTGACGCCGCTCAACGACCCCTCCGAGCAGAAGTCCGACGACGCGAACGGCTACTACACGCTGGGTGACAAGCTCGTCGACCCGAAGGCTCCCACCGGCCCGATCAAGGACCGCTGGACCACCCGCAAGTTCGAGAACCGCCTGGTCAACCCGGCGAACCGCCGCAAGCTCGACGTGATCATCGTCGGCACCGGCCTGGCCGGCGGCGCCGCTGCAGCCACGCTCGGCGAGGCCGGCTACAACGTGAAGTCCTTCTGTTACCAGGACTCGCCGCGCCGGGCCCACTCGATCGCTGCCCAGGGCGGCATCAACGCGGCCAAGAACTACAAGGAGGACGGCGACTCGACGTTCCGTCTCTTCTACGACACGGTCAAGGGCGGCGACTACCGCTCGCGCGAGTCGAACGTCTACCGCCTCGCCGAGGTCTCGGCGAACATCATCGACCAGTGCGTCGCGCAGGGAGTCCCCTTCGCCCGTGACTACGGCGGCCTGCTCGACAACCGTTCGTTCGGTGGCGTCCAGGTCTCCCGCACGTTCTACGCCCGCGGCCAGACCGGCCAGCAGCTGCTGATCGGCGCCTACCAGGCCATGGAGCGCCAGGTCGCCGCCGGCACGGTGGAGTCCTTCACCCGCCACGAGATGCTCGAGCTGATCGTCGTCGACGGCAAGGCGCGCGGCATCATCGCCCGCGACATGGTCTCCGGCGAGATCGAGACCCACCTCGCCGACGTCGTCGTCCTCGCCACCGGCGGCTACGGCAACGTCTTCTTCCTCTCCACCAACGCGATGGGGTCCAACGTCACCGCCGCGTGGCGTGCGCACCGCAAGGGCGCCTACATGGCCAACCCCTGCTACACGCAGATCCACCCGACCTGCATCCCGGTCTCCGGTGAGCACCAGTCGAAGCTGACCCTGATGTCCGAGTCGCTCCGCAACGACGGCCGGATCTGGGTGCCCAAGAAGGCCGAGGACTGCGAGAAGGACCCGCGGGACATCCCCGAGGAGGACCGCGACTACTACCTGGAGCGGATCTACCCGTCCTTCGGCAACCTGGTCCCCCGTGACATCGCGTCCCGCCAGGCCAAGAACATGTGCGACGAGGGTCGCGGCGTGGGCCCGAAGGTCGGCGACTTCCGTCGCGGCGTCTACCTCGACCTGGGCGACGCGATCAAGCGCCTCGGCAAGGACGCCATCGAGGAGAAGTACGACAACCTCCTCGACATGTACGAGCGCATCACGGGCGAGAACCCCTACGAGATGCCGATGCGGATCTACCCCGCCGTGCACTACGTCATGGGCGGCCTGTGGGTCGACTACCACCTGCAGTCCAACATCGAGGGCCTCTTCGTGTCCGGCGAGGCCAACTTCTCCGACCACGGCGCGAACCGCCTCGGTGCCTCGGCGCTGATGCAGGGCCTGGCCGACGGTTACTTCGTGCTCCCGAACACCATCCGCGAGTACCTCGCCGACGGACCGTTCGACAAGATCGACGAGTCCCACGAGGCCGTCGTCGAGGCGAAGAAGCAGGTCGAGGAGCGGATCTCGAAGTTCCTGTCGATCAACGGAACCCGCAGTGCCGACAGCTACCACAAGGAGCTCGGCAACATCATGTGGGAGTACTGCGGCATGGAGCGCACCGAGGACGGTCTGCGCAAGGCGATCGACCTGATCCGCGAGCTCAAGGCCGACTTCTGGACCAACCTGAAGGTGCTCGGCTCGGCCGACACGCTCAACCAGAGCCTGGAGCGGGCCGGCCGGGTGATCGACTTCATCGAGCTCGGCGAGCTGATGTGCATCGACGCCCTCAACCGGCGCGAGTCCTGCGGTGGCCACTTCCGTGGCGAGTCGCAGACGGAGGACGGCGAGGCACTGCGTCACGACGACGAGTTCGCCTACGTCGCGGCCTGGGAGTGGGGTGCCGAGAACGGCCCCGTCCTGCACAAGGAAGACCTGATCTACACCGCCATCGAGATGAAGCAGAGGTCCTACAAGTGAGCGCGGGCGACATGAACCTCACCCTCAAGATCTGGCGCCAGAGCGGTCCGGACGACCAGGGCGGCATCCACACCTACCAGGTCTCCGGCATCTCGCCGGACATGAGCTTCCTCGAGAT
The DNA here is from genome assembly GCF_001427795.1 of Nocardioides sp. Root682. Lineage (GTDB taxonomy): Bacteria > Actinomycetota > Actinomycetes > Propionibacteriales > Nocardioidaceae > Nocardioides. The sequence goes on from NZ_LMHJ01000001.1 coordinate 1,430,432, forward strand.
GCTCGACGTACTCAACGAGCAGCTGAACGAGAAGGGCGAGGAGCCCATCGCGTTCGACTCCGACTGTCGCGAGGGCATCTGCGGCATGTGCTCGCTGATGATCAACGGCGAGGCACACGGCCCGGAGGTCACGACCACCTGCCAGCTGCACATGCGGTCGTTCACCGACGGCGACACGATCACCATCGAGCCGTGGCGTGCCGAGCCGTTCCCGGTCATCAAGGACCTCGTGGTCGACCGCGGTGCCTTCGACCGGATCATCCAGGCCGGTGGCTTCATCTCCGCCATCACCGGTTCCGCCCCCGAGGCCAACTCGGTGCCGGCTCCGCGCGACAAGGCGATGCGTGCCTTCAACGTCGCCACCTGCATCGGCTGCGGCGGCTGCGTCGCGGCGTGCCCCAACGGCTCGGCCTCGCTGTTCCTCGGCGCGAAGATCACCCACCTGGGCGAGCTCCCGCAGGGTCAGCCCGAGCGCTGGACGCGCGTGGTGGACATGGTCGGCCAGCACGACCACGAGGGCTTCGGCGGGTGCACCAACATCGGTGAGTGCGCCGCGGCGTGCCCCAAGGAGATCCCGCTCGACGTGATCTCACAGCTCAACAAGGACCTGCGCACCGCGCTGAAGATGGGTCTCTGACCCCTCGCACGTCCCTCACGACGCCGCATCAGCCACGCTGATGCGGCGTCGTTGCGTTCCGGCTTCTGCCAAGATGCGGCTGTGGGGGTCAAGCCGATCAGGGCGTGGATGCAGGAGCGCCACGCGCAGATGCCGATGGCGCGCTGGATGCTGGACTTCGACGAGCGCGAGGTCGAGCAGGACTTCGTCGCGTACGACGACAGGGCCGGCGTCGAGCAGGCCGTCTTCGCGCTGTGGATCGGCGTGTTCTTCACCGCCTTCTACAGCCTGGTCGACCTGCTCGTCATTCCGGATGACGTGGGCCCCGCTTTCGCCATCAGGTACGGCGTGATCATCCCGGTCTTCCTCCTGGCAGCCGTCCTGCGCCGAGCCGCTTTCGTGGAGCGCCACTTCCAGCTCTTCAGTGTGCTGCTGCTGGCCATCACGCTGATCGGCCTCGGCACGGCGTTCGCCCGGGCGACGGATGCCTCGTCCGAGTACATCCGCGCGTCGTGCACCGTAACGCTCCTCGGCGGCATCGGGCTGCTGCGGCTGCGGATGCACGCGGCTGTCGCAGCGTCAGCGCTGTACGCCGCCATCTGCCTCGGGCTCCCGGGTTTCGGCGGCGGCGCCGACGGGGTGGCGAACCACGTGGCCCCGGCGATCGGCCTGACGGGCATCGCCCTGCTGATCGCCTACGCGCTGGAGAAGCTGCGGCGCACCGACTACCTGCGCCAGCGCGAGGTGGAGCTCGAACAGGCCCGATCCGACGAGCTGCTGCACAACGTCCTGCCGGCAGCGATCGCGACCCGGCTGCGGAACGGGCGCGGTGCGATCGCCGACTCGGCCGCCAACGTCAGTGTGCTGTTCTCCGACATCGTCGGCTTCACGACGGTCTCCGAGAGCCTGTCGGCCGAGGAGCTGGTCTCCCTGCTGGACGCCATGTTCAGCGAGTTCGACCGGCTCTGCGACGAACGCGGCATCGAGAAGATCAAGACCGTCGGCGACGCCTACATGGCCGTGGCCGGTCTACCGATGCCGGACCTGGACCACGCGGCGTCCATGGCCGAGCTCGCGATGGACATGCAGCGCGCCACCGCCAGGCTGGCTGCCGACTGGCCGAGTCCGATCTCCGTCCGGATCGGCATCTCGTCCGGCCCGGTCGTGGCCGGCGTGATCGGGCAGCGGAAGTTCACCTATGACCTGTGGGGCGACACCGTGAACACCGCCAGCCGGATGGAGTCGCATGGTCGGCCGCACCGGATCCAGGTGTCGGCGACCACCCATGTCCTGCTGGAGAGTCGCTACGTCTTCAGCGCCCCGCAGGTCATCGACATCAAGGGCAAGGGGCCCATGACGACGTACTTCCTGCTGGGCGGGCTGTCCATGTGATGCAGGTTTGCGGCGCACCGGGAAGGTTAGGTTTCCTTGCGTGTCGCTGCCCCCACCCCCACCCTCGTTCCCGCCCTCTCCGCAATGGTCGTCCCCCGGCCCCGGTCCGACCGGCGGGACCAACAAGGTGCTGCTGTGGGTCGCAGCAGTCGCCGTCGCCCTCGCCGTCATCGTCGTCGTGGCCCTCGGCGTCGTCCTCCTCACCCGGGGAGACGACGCGGACGACAGCGCCGACGACCGCCCCACTGCCGCGTCCAGCCAGACCAGCGACGACTCGTCCGGGACGTCGGGGGCGCCCAGCGACACCGAGTCGTCGACCACGCCTGCGGAGGCCGGGCCGGACAACACGGCGGTGGTGGGTGAGTGGTACGGCCGGTATCGCTGCACCCAGGGTGCCTCGGCCGGGCGCCTGATCATCGAGGCCGTGCCCGGCAGCACCACCCAGGTGACGGCCGTCTTCCGCTTCGGCGAGTCCATCATCAACGAGGACGTCGAGCCCGGGAGCTACCGGATGACCGGCGAGGTCACCGACTCGCAGCTCAACCTGAGGGCCGGCGAGTGGATCGAGCAGGCTCCGGGTTACACCACCGTGGACCTCGAGGCACCCGTGACCACCGATGCGCCCACGGAGCTCTTCGGCAGCGTGCTCAGCCCGGGCTGCCAGCGCTTCCGCTTCCTCAGGCAATGAGCCCCCGCTGGGAGCCTCAGTCGCGCGAGGCCCGCAGCGCCTTCCAGCCCAGCGAGCCGAGCAGGCCCGCGATCACGAAGTTCACGACGATGAGCACGGTGTGGGCGACCCAGTACCCGGTGGCCCGGTCCTCGCCCGCGTCGTAGGCGGAGTAGAGGTTCTTCGCGAAGTTGCCGAAGGAGAAGACGTTCCAGGCGGCGACGGACAGGAGCAGGACGGCGTGCTTGCGTTCGAACTTCACGCCCTCATCCTCCCAGAGGGCCTCGGTCCTGGCGGCGCCGGCCGAGCCGCGCACCGAGCAGGAGGCCGAGCGCCCCACCGACCGCCAGTGGAGGCCCCCAGCCGCGCCCGGTGTCGGCGTCCTGTTCCGGCCGGGTCACCGTCGCCACGGCGACGGGCAGGAGCGCGGCGCGACGCGCGTCCCTGTCCTCTCGCGCCGCAGCGCTGGTGTGGGCCCAGGCCGCGGCGTAGAGGATCACGCGGGAGAAGTAGTTGATCCAGACCAGCAGGATCAGGGCGATCCCGAACGCCTGGAACGCCGGCTGTCCGCGGGTGCCCACCAGCAGGAGGCCGGAGAGCTGCTTGAGGACCTCGAACCCGATCGCCCCCAGCCAGGCGCCCGACCAGAGCGCGCGGTCCGGCACCGGTGGCCGGGCGAGCAGGCGGAAGATCAGGAAGAACAACAGCGCCGAGGTGGCCAGCCCGACGACGAGCGCGAGCAGCGTCACCAGCCAGCCGAGCCCGTGGCCGAGGTCGACCAGGTCGAGGACCTGCTCCGACATCCGGGTCAGCACGCCCGACACAGCGACGCTGAGCAGCAGCACGGCCCCCAGGACGACCAGGGTGAGCAGGTCGCGCAGCTTGCCGATGACGAAGCTCGGCTGGAGCCGCTCGGGCATCTCGAAGAGCACGATCAGTGCGGTCTGGAGCGAGGAGAGCCAGCCCAGGCCGGCGTAGAGGACACCGGCGAGGCCAATCAGTCCGACTGCCCCAGCAGCGTCCTGGACGTCCTCCAGCGGCACCTCGTTCGGTCCGCCGCCCACGAGGCCGGGCAGCACCTCGTCGATGGCGTCGAGGAGCGCGTCCTGCGCGTCGGGGAAGACGTTGGCGACGTACCCGATGGCGAAGAAGGCGAGAGCCAGGACGGGGAAGACCGAGAGGAAACCGAAGTAGGTGACTCCCCCGGCCTGCTGGCCGCCCTTCACCTCGGAGAAGTGCTCCTGGGTGCGCACCGCGTGATCGACCACGGTCGAACGCGCACGGAGTCGGGAGACCTGCTGCTTCAGTCGGTCGGCAAGGCTCATCTCAGGGGGAAGGTACGGGTGGCCTTCCAGCCCTCCTCCGCGTGGTGGACGTACAGGTGGAAGTCCTGTACCCCGAAACGACAATCGAATCCGGCCAGGTCCTCGAACGCCCGGTCCAGGGCGACGTCGTCCAGGTGATGGGCGACCGTGACGTGGGGGTGGTAGGGGAAGCCGAGGTCGACCGCAAGCGGCCCCCGTCGTACGGCGTCCGCGAGCAGCTCGCACTGCGAGATGCCCTCGACCAGCCCCACGAACACCACCGGCGAGACCGGGCGGAACGTGCCGGTGCCGCGCAGGTGCACGGTGAACGGATCGATGCCGGACCCGGCCGCAGCGAGGTGCTCCTCGATCTCGGCCAGGTCGCCGTCGACCTCGATCGGCGGGATCAGGGTGATGTGGCTCGGCACGCCTTCCGCGGTGGGGTCGCCGATCTCGAGGCGGTAGTCGTAGAGCTCGGAGGCCCAGGGCTCCGGCACCGCGACGGCCACGCCGATGACAGGCATCAGGAGCCCGCCGCCGGCTTCACGGCCGACGGGGCGACGAAACCGACGCGCTGGTAGACGTCCTTGAGGGTCTGCTCGGCGATCACGTTCGCCGTCGCTGCGCCCTCGGCCAGCACCTGCATCAGGTATGCCTGGTCGTCCAGCAGCTCCAGGGTGCGCTCGCGGAACGGGGTCACGAACCCGACCACCACCTCGGCGAGGTCCTTCTTCAGGTCGCCGTACATCTTGCCGGCGTACTGCTCCTCGAGAGCGGTGACCGCCTCGCCCGTCAGCGCGGAGTAGATCGTGAGCAGGTTGCTGACACCCGGCTTCTCGATCGGGTCGAACCGGATCGTGGTGTCGGAGTCGGTCACCGCGGAACGGATCTTCTTCGCGGTCGCCTTCGGGTCGTCGAGGAGGAACACGCAGCCGCCGCCACCCACGCTCTTCGACATCCGCTTCTCGGGGTGCTGGAGGTCGTAGATCTTGGCCGTGGTCTTGAGGATGTACGGCTCCGGCAGGCGGAAGGTCTTCTTGAACCGGCCGTTGAACCGCTGGGCGAGGTCGCGGGTCAGCTCGAGGTGCTGGCGCTGGTCCTCGCCGACCGGGACGTAGTGCGGCCGGTAGAGGAGGATGTCGGCGGCCTGCAGGATCGGGTACGTGAAGAGGCCGACGCTCGCCGCGCCCTCGCCACCCTTGGCCGACTTGTCCTTGAACTGGGTCATCCGGCGCGCCTCGCCGAACCCGGTCAGGCCGTTGAGCACCCAGGCCAGCTGGGCGTGGGCGGGCACGTGGCTCTGCACAAAGATCGACGACTTCGCCGGGTCGACACCGGCAGCAATCAGCTGGGCAGCGCTGCGCAGCGTTCGCTCGCGCAGGACCTTCGGGTCCCAGTCGACCGTGATCGCGTGGAGGTCGGCGAGGAAGAAGAACGGCTGGTGGTCGCGCTGCAGGTCCACCCACTGCCGGATCGCACCGACGTAGTTGCCGAGCTGGAAGGAGTCCGAGGTCGGCTGGATCCCGGAGAGGACCCGCGGACGGGCGGCTCCTTCGGGAGCGGACGGGTGTGCGGTCTCCGGCACGGGCGTGTGCTCGGTCGTGGCGGACATGAGGGCGATTGTCTCAGGAACACCGGCAGGACCGTTACACGGCTCCTATGCTCTCGTCATGGTTCACCACGTGTGGGGCGAGGTGCCGCCTCTCGGGCAGGCGACGACGCCGGTTTCGACGCGGCCGGCCGTGCAGCCACCGACGACACCGGAGCGGCCCGTACCGGCGTCCGCCACACGTCCGAAGGCGCTGCAGGGCCTCGCCCACGTGATCGTCGCGCTGGCGGTCACCGTGACCGTCCTCGAGGTCTTCACCGCGCTGTTCAGCAACGTCGAACCGGGGACTCGCGAAGCCTTCCTCCTCGGGGGCGACCTGGTCGAGGATCTCGCGTGGTACGAGGAGGTCCAGCTCCTGACCTACCCCCTGCTCCTCGTGGCCTATCTCCCCGCCTGCTTGTGGTTGTACCGGGCCCGGGCCAACTCCTTCCTCATCGACCCGCGGGCCATCCACGAGCGCGCCAGGGCCTGGGTGTGGCTGGGCTGGATCCTGCCCCTCGTCCACCTCTGGTACCCGTACCAGGTCGTCCGGGACGTCCAGAACGGGAGCGTCCGACGCGGGACGTATGTCGAGGTCACGGTGTGGTGGGGCGCCTGGTTGACGTGGCTGTTCGCGACCCGGACGGTCGCTGGACTTCTGAACACGCGCGACCGGGATCCGATGATGGCCGAGGCGCTGTCGGACACCGCGGCCTCGGTGACGGCGCTCAACTGGATCTCCGCCGCGGCCGCAGTCCTCGCGTGTGTGCAGTGGTGCCGCATCGTCCTCGGTGTCACGGCCAGCCAGCGTCTCGCGTTCAGTCCGCCGCGCTAGGCACCTGCGCTGCGGCGGTGCACGACCGCCGAGACCAGCAGGATCGCGACACCCACGGCGGCCAGACCGGCACCGACGAGCGCAGGAGCCCGGTAGCCGTACCCCGCCGCGATGACCAGGCCACCGAGCCAGGCGCCCAGCGCGTTGGCGATGTTGAGCGCGGCGTGGTTCATCGCGGCACCGAGCGTGACCGCTCCCCCGGCGACGTCCATCAGCCGGAGCTGGAGGTTGATCACCAGCACCGATCCGGTCGCCGTCACGAGGAAGGCGACGGGCAGCAGGCCCCACCCGGTGGGCGCGGCGGCGTAGTAGACGAGCATCAGCACGATGCCGATGGCGCCCGACAGCAGCAGGCTGCGGTAGACCGACCAGGCCGCGAGCTCCCCTGCGAGCCACGTGCCCACGACCATGCCGAGACCGAGCGCCAGCACGAAGACGGGAACAGTGCCGCGCTCGAGCCCGCCGACGTCGGTGACCGTCTTGGCGATGTAGGAGTAGACCGCGAACATCCCGCCGAAGCCGACGGCTCCCACGGCCATCGTGAGCCAGACCTGCAGGCTGCCGAAGAACTCACGAGCCTCCTTGCGCCCGCTCGCCTCCGAGTCGCCGGGCACCGACGGCACCGCCGCCAGCACCATGGCCATGGTCGCCAGGGCGAGCAGGCCTCCGAGGAGGTACGTCGAGCGCCAGCCGACCTGCTGGCCGAGGAAGGTGGCCAGCGGGACGCCGACCACGTTCGCGACCGAGAGCCCGAGCATCACGCTCGCGACGGCGCGTCCTCGACGTTCGGGCGTCACCAGGCTGGCGGCGACCAGGCTCGCCACCCCGAAGTAGGCGCCGTGCGGCAGGCCGTCGAGGAACCGGGCCACCGTGAGCACCTCGAAGTTGGGGGCGAAGGCGCTGAGGAGGTTGAAGACGCCGTACGCCGCCATCAGCCAGACGAGCATCGCCCGACGCGGGAGGGCCGCCCCGAAGAACGCCAGGATCGGTACGCCGACCACGACGCCGATCGCGTAGGCGGAGATGATGTGGCCGGCCGTCGGCACGGAGACGTCGACGCCGTCGGCCACCTCGGGCAGCACACCCATGGTCATGAACTCGGTGGTGCCGATGGTGAAACCGCCGACCGCGAGCGCCAGGATCGCCAGCACGGGTCGAGCGTGGGACACCGCCGGGCTGGCCTCGATGGAGGTCGTCGGCGAAGAAGTCACGTGAAACCGTAACCGGCGACCGCCGGGTGCTATTCCTCGGCGGTGCCCGCTGCTCGTCGCGCCCGCTGCTCGTAGGCTGCGCGAGCTGCCGGGTCGGCAGACCTGAGCACGTCGCCGGCCTTCGTCGCGCGCGACATCGCGTCCTGGACGAACCGCGGCATTGCCAGGGTCGACTTCCCGAGCCCCTGCGTCCAGCGCGGGACCCACATCTCCGCCTTCGGCTTGAGGACCGCTGCCTCGATCACCTCGGCGACGTCCTCCGCGGTCACCGGCTTGATGCCCCGCGCCGCAGGCACACCGGCAGCGAGCTCGGTCTGCACGACGGTCGGGAGGATGACCGTGACGTCGATCCCGTCGCCGACCAGCTCCTGACGGATGGCCTCACTGAAGCCGACCACGGCGAACTTGGATGCGGAGTAGGTCGCACCGTGCGGGACGGCGACCCGGCCGACGGCGGAGGCGACGTTGACGAGGTGGCCCCGGCCGCGGTCGACCATGCCCGGCGCGACGGCCTTGGTGCCGTTGATCACGCCGTGCACGTTGACGTCCATGATGGTGCGGGCCACGCTCTCGGTCTCCTTGAGCACGGATCCGAGCGGCATGATCCCGGCGTTGTTGACCAGCACGTCCCACGGCCCGAGGTGGTCGACGTCGGCGAGGAAGGAGACCCAGGAGCTGACGTCGGTGACGTCGAGGCGCGCGGCGACGACGTGGCCGTCGTACGCACCGGCGACCTCGTTGGCCCGGTCCAGGTCGAGGTCGCCGATCGCGACCTTCGCGCCCTGGCGGGCAAAGCGGTCGACGGTGGCGCGACCGATGCCGCGCGCACCTCCGGTGACGATGATGGACAGGCCTGCGATGGATCGGGGCACGGGAATTCCTCCAGCGGTCTCAGAGTCGGACGAGGTCGATCGGCTGGCCGTCCTTCGGGAACGGCAGCGAGTGGTTGTCGAGAGGTGCGACGTAGCCGGGGTCGACGCTCCAGCGGTGGGTGCGCAGCAACCGGTGCAGGATCGCCTTGACCTCGGCCCCGGCGAAGTGGAGCCCGATGCACTTGTGGACCCCGCCCCCGAACGGGGACCAGGCGTAGCGGTGCGACTTGTCCTCGCGGCGCTCCGGGCTGAACCGGTCGGGGTCGAAGCGCGTGGGTTCGCTCCACAGGTCCCCCATCAGGTGCGACAGCTGGAGTCCGACCGCCACCTGGGTTCCGGCGGGGATGCGCACGCCCTGGACGACGGTGTCCTTGACCGTGCTCCGCGCGAGCATGGGGACCGGGGCGCGCAGGCGGAGGCATTCCTTCATCACCAGGTCGAGCGAGACCAGCTGCTCGAGCTCAGCGAGGCTCGGCTCGTCCCCCAGGGCCAGGGACTCCGCGCGACAACGCTCCTGCCACTCCGGGTGCTGGCCGAGGTACTGCAGCATCGTGGACGTGGTGATCGTCGAGGTGTCGTGCGCGGCCATCATCAGGAAGATCATGTGGTTCACGACGTCGTCGTCGCTGAACCGCTCGCCGTCATCGGTCTCGATGTGGCACAGGACAGAGAAGAGGTCGCCGGTGCGTTCGGTCCGCTTGGCAGGCAGGTAGTGGCGCAGGAACTCCTCGAGGACCGCGCGGCCGCGGTAGGCCCGGCCCCACCGGGTCATCGGCACCCGGGCGCGGACCACGCCGGACGCGGCCTGCACGCAGTCGATGAACGCGGCGTTGATCCGGTCCATCTCGGCGGGCGAGGTGTCAGCGGCGCCGCCCATGAAGGTGTCGGCCGCGATGTCGAGCGTGAGCTGCTTCAGGGCCGGGTAGCAACGGAAGTCCGTGCCGACCTCCCACGCGTCGATGCCCCGCGCGATCGCCGGGTGCATCGGGGCGACGTACGACGTCAGGCGGTCGCGGGTGAAGGCTTCCTGCATGATCCGCCGGTGGGTGTGGTGCTCCTCGAAGTCGAGCAGCATGAGCCCACGGCCGAAGAACGGCCCGACGAGCCTTCCCCACGCCGGTCCGTTGGCGAACGCCTTGTCCGCGTTGCGCAGGGCCTCCTCGCAGGCATCCGGCCCGAGCAGCATCACGAAGGTCTGGCCCAGGAAGGGGAACGGCGACACCGGGCCGTAGGTGTCCCACTGGTGCTGCATCAACGCCGCGGGATCCTTCGCGTACGCCATGACCCGCCCGAGCAGGGGCAGCCCCCGGTCCCCGCGAAGGACCGTCGGGATCTCGCGCGTCATCTGTCCTGCGGTCATCGTCGACCTCCCCGGCGCGACTGGCGGCACGCCCTCAGGGTGCCCAGCGTCATTCAGGAAGGGCGTCCTGTCAACCTTCTCCTGGCGGCGTTGACGTGCGAGGCTGGAGCCGTGGCAGTCCAGTCGGGAACCTATCGGGGCGTGAGTGCGCAGGACCGCGCCGCCGAGCGCCGTGTGCGCCTGCTCGAGGCAACGCTCTCGGTGTGGGCCGACCGGGAGACGCGAACGACCATGACGGCCGTCTGCTCCGCGGCCGGGCTGTCGGAGCGCTACTTCTACGAGAGCTTCACCGGACTCGACGAAGCCCAGCGCGCTGTCCTGGAGGACGTCGCGACCGAGATCGAGACGACGGCCCTCGCTGCCGCGGCCGCGGCGGCGGACGATGAGCCCGGTCAACGGATCCGGGCCGCGGTCGCCGCCTTCGTGGACCTGCTGCTCGCCGATCCGCGCAAGGGCCGGGTGGCGATCATCGAGGCAGGGGCGATGCCGGCACTCCGGTCCCGGCGGACAGAACTGCTTCGTCACTTCGCCCACCTCGCCGCCGATCAGGCCCACGAGATGCACGGGCAGCGCCGACGCGAGGACGAACTGGCTGGACTGCTCTTCATCGGCGGCGTCGCCGAGGTCGTCACGGCGTGGCTGGACGGCACCCTGGACGCCTCGGCCGACGAGCTCGTCGAGACCGCGAGTCGGGCGTTCCTCGGGCTCTACGCCTGAGCTCACCCGGCGAGGTGGCCCCAGTCGGTGGTCAGCTCGGCCCAGGGACCGACCGCAGCGACCGCTCCGTCGACGAGCACCACGACCCGGTCGGCCTGCGAGAGAGCCGCTCGCTTCGAGGTCGCGCCGATGACGGTGGTGTGGCGCTCGCGGAGCGCGACCCAGAGCTCCACCTCGGTCGCGGCATCGAGCGCGCTCGAGACGTCGTCGGCGAGCAGGAGCTCCGTGTCGGCCGCGAGGGCGCGAGCCAGCGCCAGCCGCTGGACCTGACCACCGGAGAGCCGCACGCCGCGATGGCCGACGACCGCGTCGGCGCCGCCGGCCTCCACGACGTCCTGGGTCAGTCGCGCGGCCTGGACCGGGCTGTCGAACGCGCGGTCGTGCCCGAGGCGCACGTTGTCGGAGAAGGTGCCCGAGAGCACGCGCGGCACCTGGGCGACGTGCCCGACCTGTCCCGGGCGCAGGAAGACCTCCGGATCGGTGACCTGCTCGCCGTTCCACCGCAGCTGACCCGTGTGGTCGATGAGTCCGGCCAGCGCCGAGAGCAGGCTCGACTTGCCCGAACCGACCTGGCCCACGAGCAGGACGAGCTCGCCACGCTCGACGACGAGGTCGACGCCGGCCACTCCGATCGTTCCGTCGTCGTGCAGTGCGGCGACACCGCTCAGCTCGAGTCGCTCGAGGGGCACGCGGGCCGGCTCGACCGGATCGGGAGCCCCACCGGTGACCAGGTCGATGCCTTCCGGCAGGGCCATCAGGTCACGTCCCCCAGCGAACCGGCTGGTCGCGCGCTGCCACGCACGCACGCCCGGCGCCTCGGTCACGACGGCGCCGGCGACACGTCCGAACCAGTCGAAGCCGTTGACGGCGGTGGCCACCAGCAGCGCAGTGGCGAGCCCCCAGACGTCGAGCCAGAACAGCGCCCAGGCGGTGACGACGCCGACCTGGACCATCACGATCGGCACGCCGTCGAGGAACGCCTGCACGCGGTGCTCGAAGACGGCCGCCTCGACCCGCCCGCTGTCGACCTTGCGGAGGTGGGCGTGGACGTCCGGCGTACGTCCGGCCAGCTTGACGGTGCGGGCCGACTCCACGGCGGACACGAGCGCGCGACCGAAGCCGGCGCGAGCGGTCGAGGACCGGGCGGCGGACCGGCCGGCGATCGGGCGGCCGACCGAGGAAGCGAGCGCGCTGGAGGTCATCACGGCGAGCAGGACCGCGCCGGCCAGCCAGGTGCCACCGGCGATCATCGTGATGAGGGCGATGAGGATGCCGTTGACGAAGTCGACCCAGCGGTCGGAGTAGCGCGCGAACCGGTCGGCGTCCATCGAGCGCGCGACGACCTCGCCCGGCGGCGTGCGGGGCAGCCGGTGGGTGCGGATCTGGCCGACCAGCACGGACATGCGAACGCGCAGCATCACCTCGATCCACCAGCGGGGGTAGCGGCGGAAGGCATCGGCCAGCAGGATCGGCGCGACCAGCAGGCCGGCCACCAGCAGGCCCGTGAGCAGGGTCGGGGTGTCCCCGGAGGCGAGGCGCTGGACGACCAGGCCCCAGAGCAGGCCGGTGATGGCGCCGAGCGGCGCGAAGATGCTGCCGCCGAGGAACAGCAGCACGGAGTAGATCCCCCACCACGGCCGCACCCACATGGCGTGCCACGTGCCGCGGGTCAGCGTGGGTCCGGGACCGACGGGGGGCCGTTCCGGCGGCGGTCCGGTACGACGCCGCCCACCCACCGCCGTACCCGGATCGCCGTCCGGCGACTCCTCGGGGGCCGGGCTGTCGTAGGGGTCGGTCCCCTCACGGGCCAGGCTCGCGGTGACCAGGCGTCGGAACGGGCCGTCGAGGCCGGCGAGCTCCTCGCGCATCCCTTGCTGGATGACGCGTCCGTGGTCGAGCACGGCGACCATCTCGGCGCGCTCGATGGTGCCGAGCCGGTGGGCGACGAGCACGCCCGTACGGCCCCGGATGAGGCGATCGGCTGCCGCGACCACGCGACTCTCGGTGACGGGATCCATGCGGGCGGTGGCCTCGTCGAGGACCACGACCTGCACGTGGCGCACCAGCAGGCGCGCGAAGGCGACCAGCTGCTCCTCCCCCGCCGACAGCCGGGTGCCGCCGGGTCCGAGCAGGGTGTCCAGGCCGTCCGGGAGGCCGTCGACCCAGTCGGTGAGCCCGAGCTCCTCGACGGCCGCCTCGATCTCCTCGTGCGGGGTGTCGGAGAACAACGCGATGTTCTCGGCGAGGGTGCCGGCGAGGATCTCGGTGCGCTGGGTGACCACGCCGACGCGACGGCGCAGCTCGTGGAGGTCGAGGGTGGTGATGTCGATGCCGCCGAGGAAGATCGTGCCGGGCGGCGGTTCGACCGCACGCGAGAGCAGGGACGCCAGCGTCGACTTGCCCGATCCGGTGCGACCGACCAGGGCAAGGGTGTGTCCGGCCTCGACGACCAGGTCGACGTCACGCAGGCCGAAGGTGCCCTCGGCGTACGAGAAGTCCAGGCCCCGGATCCGCAGGTCGAGGGCGCCACCGGGCACCGGCTCGCCACCGACCGGCTCCGCCTCGACACCCAGCAGCTGTCGCAGGCGCAGCACGGCGCCGAGACCGGCCTGGATGTCGGGGAGCTGGTGGGCGAGGTTGTTGATCTGGCCGACGAAGATCGTCGTGACCAGGAACAGGGTGACCAGTCGGGCCAGGTCAAGGTCGCCGTGGCTGACCAGCGCGACACCCGACACGGCCACGGCGACCAGCAGGCCGTGGAGCAGGAGTCCGACCCGGATGGCGAGCCGGGCCTCGACCACCAGCACCCGGCGGAACTTCTCGTGCACGTCCGCCGACAGCTTCGCCAGCCGTCGTACGGCGAAGGCCTGGCCCCGGCTCGTCCGCAGGTCGTCGCGCCCCGCGATGCCCTCCTCGAGCGCGGCGGCATGGTCGGTCCACGCGGCCTCCTCGATCACCTTCAACCGCGAGATCTCGATCAACGAGGGCCGCATCACCCACACGATCACCGCACCGACGACCGGGAACAGGAAGGCAGCCGGCCACCAGGTCACGCCCGCGACGACCCACATCGGCACCGCGCCGAACAGGGTGCGCATCGCCATCCAGATCTGCTGGCGCAGCAGGGTGCCGACCTCGTGGGTGTCGTCGTCGACCCGGTCCAGCACCTCGCCGACCGCCTGCTCCGTCAGGTGCTCAAGAGGCTGTTGCAGGGCAGCACTCAACAGGTCGCCGCGGAGCCGGCCCTCGGCGCGGTCGACCACACCCGCCCAGACGATCCGGCCGGACGTGTCGACCAGCGCCGCACCCACCACGAGCAGCGCGAGCCACCCGACCAGCTCTCCGGTCGGGTGGTCGGCGAGGCGTCCGGCCACCACGGTCCCGAGGGCCTGGGCAAGCGCACCGACACCGACTGCGGTGACAGCGAACCCGGCGGCCCGGCCGCGCATCCGGCGCCAGTCGACGCGACGGGCGGGATCGACGACGTCGTCCGCGGCGGGCACAGCGGCCCGGGTCAACGTCGTCGTCACTGGATCGAGAGTAGTTGGCGGCACCGACAACCGCCTCCGAATATCTTCCGGTGAAAAGCACAGCGCCCGGGGTCATCTTCCTCCCCGGGCGCTGTGTCGTGCTGTCGATCAGAACGCGGCCAAGGCCTCGTTGAAGGTCGCGCTCGGACGCATCACCGCGGTGGTCTTCTCCGCGTCGGGGCGGTAGTAGCCACCGATGTCGGCCGGCGAACCCTGGACCGCGATCAGCTCGGCCGCGATCTTGTCCTCGTTCGCACGAAGGGTCTCGGAGAGCTGCTTGAACAGTGCAGCCAGGTCGGCGTCCTCGGTCTGCGCGGCGATCTCCTCGGCCCAGTAGAGCGCGAGGTAGAAGTGCGACCCGCGGTTGTCCGTGGTGCCGAGCTTGCGACCCGGCGAGCGGTCCTCGTCGAGGAAGGTGCCCGTGGCGCGGTCAAGCGCATCGGCCAGGATCCTGGCGGCAGGAGCGTCGGCCTGCTCGGCGTACTTCTCCAGCGAGGGGACCAGTGCGAAGAACTCGCCGAGCGAGTCCCAGCGCAGGTAGTTCTCGTTGACGAGCTGCTCGACGTGCTTGGGCGCCGAACCGCCGGCGCCGGTCTCGAACAGGCCACCACCCGCGATCAGCGGGACGACCGAGAGCATCTTGGCCGACGTGCCGAGCTCGAGGATCGGGAACAGGTCGGTGTTGTAGTCACGCAGCACGTTGCCGGTCACCGAGATGGTGTCCTCGCCCTTGCGCAGGCGCTCGAGGGAGTAGGCGCAGGCGAGCTCGGGCGAGAGGATCTGGATCTCGAGGCCGTCGGTGTCGTGGTCAGCAAGGTAGGTGCGGACCTTCTTGATGATCTCGGCGTCGTGGGCACGCGACTCGTTGAGCCAGAAGATCGCCGGCGTCGCGGAAGCGCGGGCGCGGGTGACCGCGAGCTTCACCCAGTCCTGGATCGGGATGTCCTTGGCCTGGCAGGCGCGCCAGATGTCGCCCGCTTCGACGTCGTGCTCGATCAGCACGTCGCCCGCGGCGTTGAGGACGCGGACGGTGCCGGCCTCGGCGATCTCGAAGGTCTTGTCGTGCGAGCCGTACTCCTCGGCCGCCTGCGCCATCAGGCCGACGTTGGGGACGGTGCCGATCGTGGCGGGGTCCAGCGGGCCGTTGCGCTTCACGTCGTCGAGGACGGCCTGGTAGACGCCGGCGTACGACGAGTCGGGGATCACCGCGAGGGTGTCGTCCTCGCCGCCGTCGGAGCCCCACAGGCGGCCGCCGTTGCGGACCAGCGCCGGCATGGAGGCGTCCACGATCACGTCGGAGGGCACGTGCAGGTTGGTGATGCCCTTGTCGGAGTTCGTGTAGGACAGGCGCGGGCCGGACGCGAGTGCGGCGTCGAAGGCAGCCTTGATCTCGGCGCCGTTCGCAAGCGCGTCGAGGCCGGAGAGGATGGCACCGAGACCGTCGTTGGCCGACAGACCTGCGGCAGCCAGGTCGGCGCCGTACTGCGCGAACACGTCGTCGAAGTAGGCCTTCACGACGTGGCCGAAGACGATGGGGTCGGAGACCTTCATCATCGTGGCCTTGAGGTGCACGGAGAACAGCACGTCCTCGGCCCTGGCCTTCGCCAGGGCGTTCTTGAGGAAGGCCTGCAGGTGCGCGGCCTCCATCTTGGTGCCGTCGACGATCTCGCCGGCGAGGACCTCGAGGCCCTCCTTGAGCACGATGCTGTCGCCGGCAGAGGTCTCGAGGACGATCGACAGGGTGTCGTCCTGGGTGAGGGTCACGGACTTCTCGTTGTGCGCGAAGTCGTGGTCATCCATCGTCGCGACGTTGGTCTTCGACCCGTCGGCGAACGGCTTGTTCGTGTGGGGGTGCTTCTTGGCGTAGTTCTTCACCGACGCGGGCGCGCGACGGTCGGAGTTGCCTTCACGCAGGACCGGGTTGACCGCCGAACCCTTGATCTTGTCGTACTTGGCGCGGGTCGCCTTCTCCTCGTCGGTCGACGGGGCCTCGGGGTAGTCCGGGATGTCGAAGCCCTGCTCCTGGAGCTCCTTGATCGCAGCCTTGAGCTGCGGGATCGAGGCCGACACGTTGGGCAGCTTGATGATGTTGGCCTCGGGGGTCTTGGCCAGCGCGCCGAGCTCGGCGAGCGCGTCGTCGGCCAACCCGAACTGGGCCAGGATCCGCGCGGCGACCGAGATGTCGCGCGTCTCGAAGGACACGCCAGCCTTGGCGGCGTACGCCTCGACGATCGGGAGGAAGGAGTACGTCGCCAGCAGCGGCGCCTCGTCGGTGTGGGTGTAGATGATGCTCGACATGTCCGGGCGTCGCTCCTGGCCGTGAGGTGGGATTCTTGACGTCAAGATACCTGACGCGTGGGACCAGCGTCCCGTTCGACCCCCACCCTAGTGATTAGAGTGCTGGACGTAACCCGGCTCGTTTTTCGGGACCGACCCAGGAGAGAAGAGATATGACTGACGCAGCCATGGCGGACGCCTCCGTCGAAACGCCCCCGACCACGATCCACAAACTGCTGGCCGAGTTCATCGGCACCTTCGCTCTCGTCCTGATCGGCTGCGGCGTCGCGGTGGTCAACAGCGGCGAGATCGTGCAGACCGGTCTGGCCTTCGGCCTCACCGTGACCCTGATGGCCTACGCCTTCGGACGCGTCTCCGGCGGCCACTTCAACCCCGCCGTCTCGGTGGGTGCGGCCCTCGGCGGTCGTACGTCGTGGCGCGACGCGGGCGCCTACATCGCGGCCCAGATCGCCGGCGGCATCGCCGGCGCACTCGTGCTGATGATCCTGCTCCTCGGCATCGACGGCTTCGAGGCGTTCGACGTGGACGCCCCGCTCGGCACCAACGGCTTCAGCGCAGGCGGCTACGACTACGCGTGGTGGGCTGCATTCCTCATCGAGGTCATCTTCACGTTCCTCTTCGTCTTCGTGATCCTCGCTGTCACCGACAAGCGCAACGCCGCGAACGCGATGATGGCGCCGCTGGCCATCGGTGTGACCCTCGCGGTCATCCACTTCATGCTGATCCCGCTGACCGGCACCTCGCTCAACCCGGCGCGTTCGATCGGCCCGGCCATCTTCAGCGGCGGTGACTGGCTCGTCCAGCTCTGGCCGTTCATCCCGGCCCCGCTCATCGGCGGTGCCGTGGCCGGTCTGCTCTACCCGCTCCTGTTCGGCCACGGCGAGGACCCCGTCCCCGGATCCGGCCTGAACTTCGGCAGCGGCGGTTCCTCGAACCCCGCGTTCACGCAGCAGTGGAACCAGGGCCAGGTCGCCCCGGGCGCACCGGCCGAGCAGCCGATCATCCAGGACGGCTGGCAGTGGGACCCGGCTTCGCAGCAGTGGATCCCGGCACAGCCGCATGCACCGCAGGTGCCCCAGGCACCGCAGGCCGGTGGCTGGGCGCCGCCCGCCGGCGAGCAGACGCAGGTGCGTCCGCCGCAGTGACGCTTGTCAGTTCAGGATCGCGGGGCTCGTCGTTCACGACGGGCCCCGTGGTCATTTCCTGACTACTTCTGCGTGAAGGACACGAGTACGACGACCTCGTCGCCACCCTCGACCGTCTCCTCACGGATCAGGCCGGTGCCCTCGGCGTACAGCTTGTGCTCGACGAGGCCAGGCTCCAGGGGCGTGGTGTCCTCGGTCTCGAGCAGCCCGTCGAAGCTGCCGAACGGGACGGTGGCGGTGGCATCGAGCCCCAGCACAGCCGCCTGGTCCTCGGCCTCGCCGCGCAGGTACTCCATCTTGTAGCCGTCGCCGATCCGCGGCTCGGCCGCCATGGCCAGGCCGGCTTCGGCGCCGTCGACCCCGGCCTCCCACGAACCCTCGGTCGACGTCTCGCCGTCGTCGTACTCGGTGGTGGCCTCGCCGAGGTACCAGACGTTGCCGGCGGTGTCCTGGGCGAACCAGTCGAAGGTGTCCTCGACCAGCTCGCCGTCGGCATCGGTCACGACGTCGTGGACAACGGTCGCCGTGACCCCGCCAATCTTGCGGGTCTCGTCGAGAACGGTGACCGTGATCGTCTCCTCGCCCTCGCTCGACGTCGCCTGGTAGACCCACTCGGTGCCGGGCACGAGCGGCAGCCAGCGATTGTCGATGCGCGGCACGAAGTCCGAGGCGGTCAGGCCCGGGGTCGGGATCTCGAGCCCGTCGACGCCCGTCGGCGGGCTGGGCTCGGAGGCAGATCCGCAACCCCCCAGCACGATCGCGACGAACGCCACAGGGACCGCCGATGACCGGGCTCGAGTCCACCCCTGAGTCCTCATGGCGCCATCGTCTCGCATCCTTGCCCGGGTCCCCACGCCCGCCCGGGCGCTGCTAGCGTCGCTGGCGTCCGCACGTATCCCCTTAGGAGTCCCCCTGTGAGCACCACCCCGCTCAAGGTGGCCGTGACCGGCGCAGCCGGCCAGATCGGCTACAGCCTGCTCTTCCGCATCGCCAGCGGCGCCATCGCCGGCGACCGTCCCGTCGAGCTCCGCCTGCTCGAGATCGAGCCGGCCCTGAAGGCCCTCGAGGGCGTCGTGATGGAGCTCGACGACTGCGCGTTCCCGAACCTCGCCGGCGTCGTCATCGGCTCCGACCCGGAGCAGGTCTTCGACGGCGTCAACCTCGCCCTCCTCGTCGGCGCGCGCCCGCGCGGCCCCGGCATGGAGCGCGGCGACCTGCTGGCCGCCAACGGCGCCATCTTCACCGCGCAGGGCAAGGCCCTCAACAAGGTCGCAGCCGACGACGTCCGCATCGGTGTCACCGGCAACCCGGCCAACACCAACGCGCTGATCGCCGCGACCAACGCGCCCGACATCCCCAAGGACCGGTTCTCGGCACTGACCCGCCTCGACCACAACCGGGCGATCTCGCAGCTGGCCGCCAAGACCGGCTCGGACGTCACCGACATCAAGAAGATCACGATCTGGGGCAACCACTCGGCCACCCAGTACCCCGACATCTTCCACGCCGAGATCGGCGGCAAGAACGCCGCCGAGGTCGTGGGCGACCAGGCCTGGATCGCCGACACGTTCATCCCGACCGTCGCCAAGCGCGGCGCGGCGATCATCGACGCGCGCGGCGCGTCCTCGGCTGCCTCGGCCGCCTCGGCCACGTGCGACGCAGCGCGTGACTGGCTGAACGGCACCCCGGCCGGCGACTGGGTCTCCATGGCCGTCGTCTCCGACGGTTCCTACGGCGTCCCCGAGGGCCTCGTGTCCTCGTTCCCGGTCACCACCGCGAACGGCGACTGGAGCATCGTCCAGGGCCTCGAGATCGACGACTTCTCCCGCGGCAAGATCGACGCATCCGTCGCCGAGCTCGCCGACGAGAAGGCTGCCGTCACGGAGCTGGGCCTCATCTGACCTTCGCGAGTTGGGGTTTGTCACCCCCGAGTTGTACGAAAACACCACACCCCGCGGCCCGTTGGTCGTGGGGTGTGGTGTTTTCGTACAACTCGGGGGTGACAAACCCCAACTCGCGCTAGACGGGCTGGTCGGGAATGGTCTGGGCCAGCACGAACAGGGTGATCCCGAGGGCCAGCAGGATCGCGACGTCCAGGAACCGGTGGCGTACGGCGAGCATGCCCGCGTCCTTCTCCGGCAAGGCGAGCCTCAGCACTGCGGCAAAGCCGAGGACGCCGGAGATGATCCGGATCCCGTTGCGCCAGTCGGACGTTGCGGCGACGACGACGCCGGCGATGGTCATCGCGAGGATCGCGATGTAGCAGAAGCCACCGATCGTCGCGGGCGCGTAGCGCCGAGGCGCGCGCTCGCCGATCGGCAGCGGTTCCGGGGCGACCGGGACCGCTGCTGCTCCCTCCAGCCCCTCCAGCTCGTCGTTCAGTGCGCTGCCTTCCCGCCCTCGTGCGCGGCCTGCTCGGCCATGGTGACCACGTTGGCCAGCAGCATCGCGCGGGTCATCGGCCCGACGCCACCGGGGTTCGGCGACACCCAGCCCGCGACACCCCACACGTCGTCCGCGACGTCTCCGGCGATCTTGCCGTCGACCCGGCTGACGCCGACGTCGAGGACGGCCGCGCCGGGCTTGACCATGTCGGCGGTGATGATGCCGGGCACGCCGGCAGCGGCCACCACGATGTCGGCGTCGCGCACGTGGGCGGCCAGGTCGACGGTGCCCGTGTGGCAGAGCGTCACCGTGGCGTTCTCGGAGCGGCGGGTCAACAGCAGGCCCAGCGGGCGACCGACAGTGATGCCACGACCGACGACGACCACGTTGGCCCCGGCGATCGGCACGTCGTGCCGACGCAGCAGCTCGACGATGCCGTACGGCGTGCACGGCAGCGGCGCCTCGTTGCCGAGGACCAGCCAGCCGAGGTTGGTCGGGTGCAGGCCGTCAGCGTCCTTGGTGGGATCGATCAGGCCGAGCACCCGGTTCTCGTCGCGGCCACGCGGCAGCGGGAGCTGGACGATGTAACCGGTGCAGGCGGGGTCCTCGTTGAGGGCCGCGACGGCGTCCTCGATCTCCTGCTGGGTGGCGACCTCGGGCAGGTCCACACGGATCGACGCGATGCCGACCTCCGCGCAGTCCTTGTGCTTGCCGTTGACGTACCAGCGCGAGCCCGGGTCGTCGCCGACCAGGACGGTGCCGAGGCCGGGCGTGATGCCCTGCTCCTTCAGCGCCGCGACACGGACCCGGAGTTCGTCCTTGATGGCCGCCGCGGTGGCGGAGCCGTCGAGCTTCTGTGCAGTCACGGTGGTCATCCTGTCAGTGAGCAAAGTGACGCGTGCCGGTGAAGTACATGGTGACCCCGGCAGCCTCGCAGGCAGCGATGGTCTCGTCGTCGCGCACCGATCCACCCGGCTGCACGATCGCCTTCACACCGGCGTCGAGCAGGATCTGGGGACCGTCGGCGAACGGGAAGAAGGCGTCGGAGGCGGCGACCGAGCCGGTGGCGCGCTCCCCCGCCCGTGCGACGGCGAGCTTGCACGAGTCGACCCGGTTGACCTGGCCCATGCCGATGCCGACCGAGGAGCCGTCGGTGGCGAGCAGGATGGCGTTGGACTTCGCCGCCCGCACCGAGCGCCACGCGAACGCGAGGTCGGCGAGGGTCTGCTCGTCGGCTGCGGCGCCGGTCGCGAGCGTCCAGTTCGCCGGGTCGTCACCGTCGGCCTGGAAGCGGTCGGCGACCTGCATCAAGAGGCCGCCGCTGATCGGGCGGGTCTCGACGCCACCCTGCGCGAGCGGCTCGGCGACGAGGACCCGGATGTTCTTCTTGCCCTGCAGGATCTCGACCGCGCCTTCGTCGTACCCCGGGGCGACGATGACCTCGGTGAAGATCTCCGCAACCTGCTCGGCCATCTGCTTCGAGACGGTCACGTTGGTCGCGATCACACCACCGAAGGCAGACACCGGGTCGCACTCGTGGGCGCGGCGGTGCGCCTCGGCCACGTCGGCGCCGACGGCGATGCCGCACGGGTTGGCGTGCTTGATGATCGCCACCGTCGGGGCGTCGCCGTGGTCGTACGCCGCCCGGCGGGCCGCGTCGGTGTCGACGTAGTTGTTGTACGACATCTCCTTGCCGTGCAGCTGCTCGGCAGCCGCGAGGCCACCGGGACCGAAGCCGTTGCGGTAGAGCGCGGCGGGCTGGTGCGGGTTCTCGCCGTACCGGAGCACTGCCGACTTGTCGTAGGTGCCACCGACCCAGGCGGGGAAGCCGGTGCTGACGCCGTCCTCGACGGTGCTGTCGGTGAGGACGCTGCCCATCCAGGAGGCGACCTGGACGTCGTACGTCGCGGTGTGGACGAACGCCTTGGCGGCGAGCGCCTTGCGGGCCTCGTAGGTGAAGCCGTCGCCCTGGGCCGCCGTGAGGGCCGCCGCATAGTCGGCGCCGTCGGTGACGATCGCGACGGACGGGTGGTTCTTCGCGGCCGCACGCACCATCGACGGACCGCCGATGTCGATCTTCTCGATGCAGTCGTCGATGCCGGCGCCGGAGGCGACCGTGGCAGCGAACGGGTAGAGGTTCACCACCACGAGGTCGAACGGCTCGACCTCGAGCTCCTCGAGCTGCTTCACGTGCTCCGGCAGGCGACGGTCGGCGAGGATGCCGGCGTGGACGCGCGGGTGCAGCGTCTTGACCCGGCCGTCGAGGCACTCGGGGAAGCCGGTGAGGTCCTCCACCTTCGTGACGGGCAGGCCGAGGCCGTCGATGAGGGCAGCGGAGCCGCCCGTCGAGACCAGCTCGACGCCGGCGTCGTGGAGGCCGCGGACGAGGTCCTCGAGGCCGGTCTTGTCGAAGACGGAGATCAGTGCCCGCTTGATGGCGATCCGGTCAGTCATGGCGATTCAGTTCCTCATCGGTCGATACCTGTCGATGAGGGCACCCAGGCGATCGATGCCGACTCGTCACTCCCTGGTGGTTGCCCACCTGCGCCAGTCGTGTGCCGCTGATTCTACTTCTGACTCAGGCTCCGAAGCGAACCCGGCGGCCCTCGACCGAGAAGCCCTCACGGGCCATCTTGCCGACGGCGTCAACCAGCATCGCCCGTTCGGCGACCTTGATCCGCTCGTGGAGGGTCTGTTCGGTGTCGTCGTCGTCGACCGGAACGGTGCTCTGCGCGACGATCGCACCCGTGTCGACCCCCGCGTCGACGATGAACAGCGTCGCTCCGGTCACCTTGACGCCGTACTCCAGCGCTTCCCGCGGCCCGTACATCCCGGGGAAGGACGGCGACAGGGCCGGGTGGGTGTTGACCGTTCGTCCGCCGAAGGCGTCGAGGAAGGACGTGCCGACCAGCTTCATGAACCCGGCGAGTACGACGACGTCGGGCTCGAACGCGGCGACCTTGTCGGCCAGGGCACGGTCCCAGTGCTCGCGGGAGGTGTAGTCCTTCACCTTCGCGGTGAAGGTCGGCACTCCGGCGGTCTCGGCGCGGGTGAGTCCCTCGATGCCGTCGCGGTCGGCACCCACGGCCACGACCTTTGCGCCGTACGACGGGTCCGCACAGGCATCCAGTAACGCCTGGAGGTTCGTGCCCGAACCGGACACGAGGACGACGAGGCGGGTGGGCGTGGACACGGCCCGGAGTCTAGGGCGTCAGCGACGGAACGGGATCCGCGGCAACCGCCCGCGAACAGCACCAAGCCTCGTGCCACCGTCACGCTGCCACCAGCACACGAGCAGCGCGCCCGCGACGCCACCGATCCCGAAGGACGTGATGGCGTGGAGGAGCACGTCGAAGGTGTACGGCCCGACGTCGCTCATCCGGCCCGGTCCGACTGCTCCCCCGGCGAAGGCCGTGAGGATCGCCAGCACCACACCGGCAGTGATGCCACCGGCACAGCCGCGGATGGCGGCCCGGTCCCAGGCGAGGACCGGACGATCGCGCTGCACACGCCCCGCGACGACGGCGGCCAGGACGACGGGCGTGAGCATCAGCCACCCGGTCCACCACGGGGTGGGTCCCTGGTCGGGGAGCGCGGCCAGCAGGGGGAACATCGGAAGCGGGCCGAGCACCACCAGGCCCGTCGACACGGTGGTGCCGGTGCCGACGGTGAAGCCGGGGCCCAGGACGTAGGAGCTGGAGAACAGCATCGCGTTCGGGAGCACGACAGCCGTCAGCAGCGCCATCAGCGCAATGGCGCCGGCGTCGGCATGCAGCTGGGAGACGACGTTCGCGGCGGTCGAGAAGTCCATGACGAACGCCGCGAAGAGCACGACCAGGCTGATGGCGAACCAGGTGCGCAGGATCCGCCAGGCGACGAGCGCGACGTCACGCACCGTGTCCGGGATGGCAGGCAGCCAGATCGAGGCACGACCGGCCCCGAGCGCGATCGCGGGCATCCCGGCAGCGCCGCCGATCAGGATCGACCACAGCACGACCCGTGCGGGGTTGGGCGAGGACGCCGCGGTCGACGCCACGGCGCACGCGACGACCCCCACGACGGCGTACCCGATGGTGAACAGTCCGGTCGCCATCGGGACCGTCCAGTCCCGTTCGCCGTCAGCGATGCGCGCCGCGTCGGGACCGTGCCCGGAGACCGATTCACCGACCCGGTGGCCGACCCGCCAGGTCGCCCACGCACAGATCAGGGTGAGGCCGAGCGGGATCGCGGTCAGCCGGATGCCCTCGACCGCGACCGTCGACCCGTGGGCGGCCAGCCAGCCGTGCGCGCCGACGCGCAAGGCGCCGCTCGGGCTGCCCTCGCCACCCGCGTCGGTCAGGAACCAGCCGACGACGGCGACGGCCAGGCAGACCAGCAGCGGTCCGCCAGCGGCGATCGCGCCACCGATGGTCGCGGTCGGCACCAGCGGACGACTGGTGGCGAGATCCTGGCGCAGGGCGGCGTCGGTGCGACCGCTCTTGGCGGTGCGGCCGGCACCGGTGCTGCGCGCCGAGGAGGACTGGAGCGACGTCATGGTCCCTCCATCTTCACGCTCGGACCACGAGCGAGGCGGGTCGCCACGCCGCAACAACCCCGATGGTCGTACGGTTGTCGGGCCATGACCGTGTCCCGCTCGAACGCCGCTTCGCCGTCCGACGCCCAGCCCGAGGGCGGCCCGTCGTACGTCAGCAATGCGGACCTCACCGCGAGCTTCGACGCCTTCTACCGCGACGCGCGCGACCGGTTGCTGCTGCAGACCTTCGCCCTGACCGGCGACCTCTCGGTGGCCCGCAGCGCGGTCCGCGAGGCGTACGTCGTCGCGTGGCACCACTGGCGCAAGACCTCCCGTCTCCCGGACCCCGAGATGTCGGTGCGCCCGGCCGCCTGGCGCAAGGCACTGCGCCGCAGCAACACGCGGCCGCTGCGCCGGCGCAAGGACCTCGACGAGCAGAGCCGGAAGATCCTCGATGCCCTGGCCGCGCTCTCCCTCGTCCAGCGCAAGGCGCTGCTGCTCACCCAGCTCGCGGCGGTCTCCATGGACGAGATGGCGCACGAGATCGGCCTTCCGCTGGAAGCCGCCGAGCGTGAGCTCCAGCTCGGTGCGGCGCAGCTGGCCACCCAGCTGGACATCCCCACCTCGGCCATCCCGCTGTCGTTCAACTCACTGGGACCTGCCACGCGCAGCGTCGCCTGGCCGCGGGTCACGATCATCCGCCGCGCCGGCATCGCCCGCCGCCGCGCCCACACGATCGTCGGCAGCGCCACCGCCGTGGTCGCACTCGTCGCGGGCGGCGCCGTGGCGATGGACTCCACCGGCGCCCGTCCGACGCTGCACCGCGAGGACGTCCCCGTGGTGACTGCGACCCCGCCGTCTGGACCGGCGGTCAACACGCTGCCCGACACCGCGCTGATCCAGCTGACGACCGTTCAGGACGCGCTGCCCGGACGTGGCTGGCAACAGGGCGGGACCGTCGACAACTCCACGGGCAACGGCCGCGTGCTGCCCTGCCAGCCGGACCGGTACGCCGACCCGCAGGGCACCGCCGCGTGGGTACGCGCCTTCCGCAATGCCGCGCCCGCCACGGCCACGCGCACCGTGATCCAGTTCGCGGAGGCGTCGGCGGCCGAACCCCGCGCGATCCGCACCTATCGCCGCACCCTGCGCTGGCTCACCGCCTGCCCCACTCCCGCCGACGACCCCTCCGCCGTGCCGCGCATCCAGCTGATCAGCACGGCCGACCTGCCCGGCGTCGGCGACCAGGCGAGCCTGGTGGTGCTGCGCTCGCGCGCCAACCGGACGACGTACGTCGTCGGGGTCGCCCGCTCCGGCCTGTTCACCACCACCACGTCCGTGGCCACCACCACCGCCACCGCCGGAGTCCGCCGCGAGGGCGTCGCCGGCCTGCTGGTCGCCGCCGTCAACCGGCTCTGCGCGCTCGCCGACGGCGGGGCGTGCGCGGCGGCGAAGCCGAAGGTGGTCACTCGGGCGCCGTACGCCGTGGGCAAGGTCCCATGGATGCTCTCCGAGGTCGACCTGCCGCCACTCAGCAAGGACCAGGGCCCGTGGGTCGGTACCCCGGCGACGGCGCTGACCGAGGACCGGGTCGACTCGGGCGCCATCGGCTGCACGACGGCCCACCTGTTCGGCAGCTTCAACAAGACGAAGATCCAGGGCAACCAGTTCCGCACGTTCGTCCTGAGCGAGTCGAAGCTGCCGCCGGAGGTCGGTCTCACCCAGACCGTCGGGTCGCTCCCCGTCACGACGGCGCGGGCCTTCGTGCGTCGCATCCGCGACCAGATCGCGGCCTGTCCGGACCTCGACAAGAGCGCCGGCACCGAGGTGCAGGTGCTCGCCAACAGCTCGACCGGGAAGGCCGCGCTGACCGCCTGGCGCCTCAGCACCGCGCTCCCGGGCGACCGCAGCGTCGAGTACGACGTCGCCGTGGTCCGCAGCGGTACGTCGGTCTCGCTGCTCGTGTTCGTCGCCGCGCCCCGCGCCCGGATCGCCCAGGACGACTTCGTGGCGCTCGCGCGCCGTACCCTCGAGCGGCTCGCCGCGATGGCGCCGTACAAGGCCGGCTGACCGACCCGTCGCCGTACCCTCAAGACGACCTCTCGGAAAAGCTTCGCCGAAAAAGGTGGGAGAGGGATGCAACCCCGCCCAGCCCGCGGGCGTATCACTCCCGACAGCCCCGATCGGGGGCGCGCAGATCGGTCCGAGAGGAGGTCGACGTGGAAGCCGACGAATTCGACGAGTTCTACGCGGCGTCGTTCCGACGGGTGACCGGCCAGGTCTACGCGATGATCGGGGACTTCGACGAGGCCACCGAATGCGTCCAGGAGGCGTTTGCCCGCGCCTGGGCACACCGTCGCAAGCTGGACAGGGCCGAGTACCCGGAAGCCTGGGTTCGCACCACCGCCTACCGCCTCGCAGTGAGCCGGTGGCGCCGTCGCAAGCGGGCCGAACGCTCCCCCGACCGCGCGTTCGGCCACAGCGGTGTCGCCCCGGCCGTCGACGAGTCCCACGTGGCACTCGTGGCCGCGCTCAAGCAGCTGCCCGAGGCCCAGCGCCAGGCGCTGGTCCTGCACCACATCGCTGACCTCCCGGTCCAGCAGGTTGCTGCCGAGGTGGGCGTCCCCGAAGGAACCATCAAGGCCCGGCTCAGCCGGGGACGCGTGGCCCTGGCCGCGCTGCTGGCCGACGAGACCGGCCTCGCGGGAGGAGGGATCACCCATGTCTGACCACGACCCGGGCCACGACCCGATCAACGAGCTCTCCCGGTTCGGCACCGGCTTCAGCACTGGAACAGGAGGCGACATGCCGCTCTCCGCAGCCGACGTCCGACGCCGCGGCGACCAGATCCGCCGTCGTCGTACCGCACTGGTGGCGGGTGCCTCGGCACTCGCCGTCGCCGCCGTCGCCGTCCCGATCTTCGCGGTCGTGGGTGGCAACCCGAAGGCCGACGACGCCAACGACATCGCCGACGACACCAGGGCGACGTTGACGGTCGCCAACCTGATCACCGACGAGGACACCGTCTACAGCGACGGCGCCGACTGGTTCCGCACCAACGCCGGCGAGGGCGACGGCCAGGACGTCTTCAACCCCTGCGCCCAGCAAAGCCTCACCGGCACCGGAGCCACCAGCGTGGCCCGCGCCGACTTCGAGCTGCGCAACACCGAGACCCCCGACGCCCCCATCACCGGCGACTCACTCATCCAGGTCGTCGGCGACTACGACGACGAAGCCGCAGCCACGGACGCCTACGACAAGATCAGCGCCTGGGTCGAGAACTGCGAGCAGCGGCCCGCCGCCATCACCGAGTACCGCTTCCTCGCGGCCCGCGACGTCCCCGTCAACGGTGCCACCGCCCAGATCCTCGACTCGCACTACGGCCCCGTCCCCAAGGAGGTCGACGAGTTCGGCGACTCCGCCTACATCATGGAGACCGGGGTGCTCCGCCTCGGCGACAAGCTGGTCGTGCTCACCTCCGTCATCATCGGCCAGGACTACAACTTCCTCGACGGCACGCCTGTCGAGCAGATGCTTCCCAAGGCTGCCGCACGACTGACGTCGGGTGCTGATGCACCGACGGAGCCCGCGGAGACGCTGACCGAGCCCGCCAGCACGGTCGACCCGGCCATCCCGGACGACTTCCCGCTGACCTCGCGCTGGCCCGACTCCAGCGAGGCGGAGGACGGGAACGGCCTGGTCGGACCGGCTCGGGACCTGGACCCGCTCACGTTCACCGCGTGCGGCACCACCCTGCCCGACGCGCCGTACGCCGACCGGCTGCTCGCGCGCTGGGAGAACGTCGAGGACTACCGGACGCGCCAGCTGACGACCTACGACACGGCGGACCAGGCCGTTGCCGCGGTCGCCGGGATCCGCGCCCTCTACGAGGCCTGCCCCGAGGGCGAGAGGCGCGACGACGGCTTCACCCCGAACTGGGAGGTCCGCGACCTCGCCCTCGGCGGCGATTCCTTCGCCGTCCTCGGGTGGGACGAGCTCGACGGTGCGGCCACGACCTTCGGGGACACCACCCTCGTGGTCCGGGTCGGCAGCTCGGTCCTCGTCGTCGCCCACGCCGGTCACTCGGGCAACCCCCAGGGCAACGAGCAGGGCGTGATCGACCAGATCTCCTCGGAATCGGCGGACGTCATCGCCGGGCTCTGCGCCTACACCGAAGCGGGCTGCTGACCGCACTCGACCCCTCTGGGCCGCCACCGACCGGTGGCT
Source organism: Nocardioides sp. Root682 (assembly GCF_001427795.1). Taxonomy (GTDB): domain Bacteria; phylum Actinomycetota; class Actinomycetes; order Propionibacteriales; family Nocardioidaceae; genus Nocardioides. Next base: position 1,459,092 of record NZ_LMHJ01000001.1, read on the forward strand.
GCTCCCACCGACCGCGCCCCCATGCGCAGAAGGGCATCGCCATGAACCACCACCGACGCACCCGACTCCTCCTCTGCGTCGCCGCACTGGCGGCACCCGCACTCCTGACCGCGTGCGGCGCGGAGAAGTCCGCCGACGCGGACGCCGTCGCCGGGGACCCGACGTCGACCGACGCCGTGGCCGACGACCTCACCACCGACCACCTGCTCACCGACGACGACACCGTCTACAGCGACGGGGCCGACTGGTTCCGCACCAGCGCCTTCGAGGGCGACGGCCAGGACGTCTTCAACCCGTGTGCCCGTCAGAGCCTGAAGGGCACCGGGGCGACCAGCGTGGTGCGCGCCGACTTCGAGCTGCGCAACACCGAGGACCCCTCCGCCGCGATCACCGGCGACTTCTTCGTCCAGGTCGTTGGCGAGTACGCCGACACCGCAGCGGCCGAGAAGGCCTGGTCGACGGTCAACGGCTGGCTCGAGGAGTGCCGGCCCCGGCCAGCCGGGGTGAGCGACTACCGCTCCCTGCAGACCCGGAAGGTCGTCGTACCCGGCAGCGACGCCGTCATCACCGACTCCCACTACGGGCCGGTGCCGAAGGAGGTCGACGAGTTCGGCGACGCGGCGTACATCATGGAGACCGGGGTGCTCCGCAAGGGCAACCGGGTGACCGTGCTGACCTCGGTGATCATCGGCCAGGACTACAACTTCCTCGAGGGCACGCCCGTCGAGCAGATGCTGGCGCCCGCCGGCGAACATCTCGACCAGGGCTGAAATGCGACGAGGCCCCGCCACCCTCACGGGTGGCGGGGCCTCGTCGTTGACTCAGAGAGACTGAAGGATCTCCCGCGCCAGGGCAGCGGTCGCGGACGGCGTCTTGCCGACCTTGACGCCGACGGCCTCGAGGGCCTCCTGCTTGGCGGCCGCGGTGCCGGCGGAGCCGGAGACGATGGCGCCGGCGTGGCCCATCGTCTTGCCCTCCGGGGCGGTGAAGCCCGCGACGTAGCCGACGACCGGCTTGGTGATGTTGTCCTTGATGTACGCCGCGGCACGCTCCTCGGCGTCGCCACCGATCTCACCGATCATCACGATGAGCTTGGTGTCCGGGTCGTCCTCGAACGCCTGGAGCGCGTCGATGTGCGTGGTGCCGACGATCGGGTCGCCGCCGATGCCGATGGCAGTGGTGAAGCCGAAGTCACGCAGCTCGTACATCATCTGGTAGGTCAGGGTGCCGGACTTCGACACGAGGCCGACCGGACCCTTGCCCGCGATGGTGTGCGGCGTGATGCCGGCCAGCGACTCGCCCGGCGTGATGATGCCGGGGCAGTTCGGGCCGATCATCCGGGTGGACTTGCCCTGCAGGTACGACCAGACCTCGGCCGTGTCCTGGACCGGGACGCCCTCGGTGATCACGACGATGAGCGGGATCTCGGCGTCAATCGCCTCGATCGCCGCGTCCTTGGTGAACGCCGGCGGGACGAACAGGACCGACACGTTCGCGCCGGTCTCCTTCATCGCTTCCGCCACGGTGCCGAACACCGGGAGCTCCACGTCGGTGCCAGTGGCGTCCTTGTGGGTGACCGTGGTGCCGGCCTTGCGGGCGTTGACGCCACCGACGATCGTCGCGCCGGAGTCCATCATCAGGGCGGTGTGCTTGGCACCCATGCCCCCGGTGATGCCCTGGACGATGATCTTGCTGTCCTTGTTCAGGTAGATGCTCATGTCTCGTCCCCTCAGGCGTTCGCGAGCTCGGCGGCCTTGTCGGCCGCTCCGTCCATCGTGTCGACAACGGTCACCAACGGGTGGTTGGCGTCAGCCAGGATCTGGCGACCCAGCTCGACGTTGTTGCCGTCGAGGCGGACGACGAGCGGCTTGGTTGCGGCGTCACCGAGGAGCTCGAGAGCACCGACGATGCCCTTCGCGACCTCGTCACACGCGGTGATGCCACCGAAGACGTTCACGAAGACCGACTTCACCTGGGCGTCGTTGAGGATCACGTCGAGGCCGTTGGCCATCACCTCGGCGTTCGCGCCGCCGCCGATGTCCAGGAAGTTGGCCGGCTTGACGCCGCCGTGGTTCTCGCCGGCGTACGCGACGACGTCGAGGGTCGACATGACCAGGCCAGCGCCGTTGCCGATGATGCCCACGGCACCGTCGAGCTTGACGTAGTTGAGGCCGAGCGCCTTGGCCTTCGCCTCGAGCGGGTCGGCCTCGTCACTGATCTCGAAGTGCTCGTGGTCGGGGTGACGCACCTCGGAGGCGTTCTCGTCGAGCGAGACCTTGCCGTCGAGGGCTTCCAGCTTGTCACCGGCGAGCCGCGCGAGCGGGTTCACCTCGACGAGCGTGGCGTCCTCCTCGACGAAGACCTTGTAGAGGTTCTCGATCATGACGACGGCCTGCTCGAAGACGGGCTCCGGGAAGCCGGCCTCGGTCGCGATCTCGCGCGCCTTCACCGCGTCGACACCCTTGCCGGGGTCGATGGCGATCTTCTTCACGGCGTCGGGGTTGGTCTTCGCGACCTCTTCGATCTCGACACCACCCTCGACGGACGCGATGCAGAGGTACTGGCGGTTCGACCGGTCCAGCAGGAAGGAGAAGTAGTACTCCTCCTCCGGCGGGGTCGCGGGGGTGATCAGGACCCGGTTGACCGGGAGATCCTTGATCGTGAGGTTCAAGATGTCGGTCGCGTACTGGAACGCCTCGTCGGGCGTCTTGGCGATCTTGACGCCACCAGCCTTGCCACGGCCGCCGGCCTTGACCTGCGCCTTGACGACGGTCACGCCGCCCAATTGTTCGGCGGCGGCCTTCGCGGCCTCGGGGGTCTCGACGACCACACCGAGGGTCGTCGTCACACCGTGCTTGGCGAAGAGCTCCTTCGCCTGATATTCCATCAGGTCCACTGCTACGTCCTCACATCTGGGTCAGAGGGTGGTGCGCACGGCGGCGCACCCTCGGGCACACTAGTCGTGACTGACGAGTAGGACGAGTCCAGCCCCGCAGACGTGACGACGGTCACGGACCTCCGGCAGGTCGCCCACGGGTCACCCAGCCGTCACACGATTGTCCACACCCGCCGGCCTGGGATTTCGGAGGTCGCCGGGCATCGGTTATGGTCGGGGACGCAAGTTTCACCTGGCCGCCACCCGGCGGCCACCTTGGTCGGAGTGCCTTCTCGGGTGCTCTCGGGCGACAGGGCCACGGTTGAAACGGCCTGCACGATCGTCCCCCCAAGGAGTCAGCAGTCGATGGGTAACCACCGAGCGGAACCACGCGCAACGCGCCGCCGCTCGACCTCCCGCGCCGAGACCCCTCAGAAGTACGTGGGCAAGCGCATGGCTGGTCGAGTTGCCGACGAGACGCCCGCGACGCTCGACGTTGCCCCCGCCGCTCCGGTCCTCCTGGCCGCCGCCCCCGTGGCTGCTGCTCCTGCTGTTGCTCCTTCTGTTGCCCCCGGCCTGACGCTGGCTGCAGCAGCAGTGGGCGCGCCCGCCTACCTGCCGGACCGCGCCCCCACCGTGGAGCTGCCCGCACTGCGCGACATCGCACTGTTCGACCCCCTGACCGACTCGTCGTCCACCACGCTGCGAGCCATCCAGCCCGCCGGCAAGCGGCGCGCCGTCAAGCACGCCGGCTCCCGCGGACCGCTGTTCCGCGGCCTGCCCTCCCTGCCGGTCGCCGTCGGCGTGGCCACCCTGGCCATTGCCATCGGTGGCGCCGTCGTCTCGACCGACCCGGAGCTCGCGTCAGCCACCGACCGGCTGACCGCCTCGAACGCCATGACCGGATCGTTCGGCAACGGCGTCGTCGGCGAGCGGGTCCAGAGCCTGAGCCGCGACTCGGACCGCGACACCCTCGCCCAGGCCGCCGGCACCGACCTCGTCGCCGAGGCCGAACGCCACGCCGAGGAGCGCAACAGCGCGCTCGGCCAGCTCGCACAGGCTGCCCAGAAGGAAGCCGCGGAGATCGCCCTCAACAAGTGGGTGCTCCCGCTGGACAGCTACCGCCTCACGGCGACGTTCGGCGAGTACGGCCTGTGGTCGAGCTACCACACCGGCCTCGACTTCGCCGCCCCGAGCGGCACCCCGATCCGCGCCGTCACGAACGGCGTGGTCACCTCTGCCGGCTCCGACGGGGCCTACGGCAACAAGACCGTCGTCACCCTCGAGGACGGCACCGAGCTGTGGTTCTGCCACCAGTCCTCCTTCGCCGTCTCCGCCGGTGACACCGTGCGCAGCGGCGAGATCATCGGTTACGTCGGCAGCACGGGCCACGTGACCGGCCCGCACCTGCACCTCGAGGTCCGCCCCGGTGGCGGCGACCCGGTCGACCCCGACGCGGCACTCCGCGTCCATGGAGTGACGCCCTAACTGCGCGAGACGCGTCTTCGCTGCGGCGGGGGCAGCAAGCTGCCGGAGCTTCGCTCCCGCCGCGCTGCCGCGCCGCAGTTGTCTTTAGTACGGGGTTGGGTGGGTCTGGCGGCAAGCCGACGGCGTCACCGTCCAGCCAACGCGGTCCCTACAACTTCTCCACAGGTGCGTAGCGCAGCAGGAGGCGCTTGACGCCGTCGGAGCCGAAGTCGATCGACGCGACGGACTTGTCGCCGGCACCTTCGACGGACACGACCGTGCCGAGGCCGAACGAGTCGTGGGTGACCTTCTCGCCGGGCGCCAGCACCGGGATCGCACGGGCGGGCCGGGACTTGGCGGCTGCGTCGGCGCGGGCAGCGGCCGAGCTGAAGTTGCGGCGACCGGCCGCGGTCGGCTGGCCGAAGCCGGTCGAGCCGGAGCCGCCGCCGGCGTACTCCCGATCGCTGGAGGCGTACGTCGGGCGTGACCACTGGGTCTGCTGGGCCTCGGTGCGCCGCCAGTCGACCAGGTCGATCGGCAGCTCGGCGAGGAACCGGGAGGCGGGGTTGTGTGCCGGTGCACCGAACGCCGAGCGGACCACGGCTCGCGACACGTAGAGCCGCTCGCGAGCGCGGGTGATGCCGACGTACGCCAGGCGCCGCTCCTCCTCGAGCTCGGGACGGTCCCCGAGGGAGCGGGAGTGCGGGAAGACCCCGTCCTCCAGGCCGGTGAGGAAGACGACGGGGAACTCCAGTCCCTTGGCTGTGTGCAGGGTCATCAGGGTGACCACGCCCTTGTCCTCGGGCGCGTCCGGGTCGTCCTCCGGTGCATCGGGGATCTGGTCGGCGTCGGCGACCAGCGCGACCCGCTCCAGGAAGTCACCCAGACCGGGCTCGACGGTGCCGGCGTCGACGTCCGCGGGGTCGGCCGACGGACCAGCGACGGGGTCCTCCGCGAACTCGCGGGCGACCGCGACCAGCTCGCCGAGCGTCTCCAGCCGGCCCTCGTCCTGCATGTCGTCGGAGGCCTCGAGGCTGGCGAGGTAGCCGGACCTGTCGAGCACCGTCTCCAAGATCACGTCGGGGCGTTCGCGGGCCGCCACCATCTGCTGGAGCTCGTTGACCATCGTCACGAAGGCCTCGATCTGCGTCTGGCTGCGGGTGGCCAGGCCCGGGGCCTCGCCGGCGCGCTGCAGGGCTTCCCAGAACGTGATCCGCTCCCGGTCGGCGAACATGGTGATCGCGAGGACCGCACGGTCACCGATGCCCCGGCGCGGGGTGTTGAGGATGCGTCGTACCGAGATCGCGTCGTCGGGGTTGACCAGCATCCGCAGGTACGCCAACGCGTCGCGGATCTCCTTGCGGTCGTAGAAGCGGGTGCCACCCACGACCTTGTACGGCTGGCCGGTGCGGATGAAGATCTCCTCGAACACCCGCGACTGCGCATTGGTCCGGTAGAAGACTGCGACGTCCGAGGGGCGCAGTCCGCCGTCGGTGAGCTTGTCGATCTCGCCGGACACGAAGCGGGCCTCGTCGTGCTGGTCGTCTGCGACGTACCCGACGATCTTCTCGCCGTCCCCCGCATCGGACCACAGGCGCTTGGGCTTGCGGCTCTCGTTGCGTTCGATGACCGCGTTGGCCGCACTGAGGATGGTCTGCGTGGAGCGGTAGTTCTGCTCGAGCAACACGGTGTGCGCGTCGGGGAAGTCCTGCTCGAAGTCCATGATGTTGCGGATGTCGGCGCCCCGGAAGGCGTAGATCGACTGGTCCGCGTCACCGACCACCATCAGCTCGGCCGGCGGCACCCGGTCGGCGGGAAGCCCGTCGAGGGTGTCGGGGTCCGTCTCCTCGAACTGCTGGCCGCAGAGCTGCTGGATGAGGGAGTACTGCGCGTGATTGGTGTCCTGGTACTCGTCGACCAGCACGTGCCGGAACCGGCGGCGGTAGGTCTCGCGCACCTCTGGCTTGAGCTGGAAGAGCCGGACCGTCTCCATGATCAGGTCGTCGAAGTCGAAGGCGTTCTGTTCGCGCAGTCGACGCTGGTACTGCCGGTACGCCGCGACGTAGGTCTCGTCACTGGAGTTGGTCACCGTGGCGGCGACGTCCTCGGGATCGCGCAGCTCGTTCTTGTGGTTGCTGATCCAGTGCAGCACCGGACCCGGCTGGTAGCGGCGAGGGTCGATCTCCAGGTCGTTGAGGACCAGCGTGATCAGCCGCTTCTGGTCCTGGGCGTCGTAGATCGAGAAGTTGGACTTGAGCCGGTCGTAGCCGAGGTGCTCGACCTCCTTGCGCAGGATCCGCACGCAGGCCGAGTGGAACGTGCTGACCCACATGATCCGGGCCCGGTTGCCGACCAGGTCGCTGACCCGCTCCTTCATCTCGGCCGCGGCCTTGTTGGTGAAGGTGATCGCGAGGATCGAGCCGGGGTGCGCCTTGCGCACGGCGATCAGCCACGCGATCCGGCGGGTGAGCACCCGCGTCTTGCCGGACCCGGCGCCGGCGACGACCAGCAACGGCGCACCTTCGTGCCGAACGGCCTGTTGCTGAGGGTCGTTGAGCCCCTCGAGGAGGAGGTCTGCGGTGAGGGCCGGGGGCGTCGTACTCATGCTTGTGCCAGCCTACGGCGCCCCGCCGACGTCACCTCCGCGGGGACGCACGCACCAACCAGAATTGTCGTCAGGGCCACCCCGTGACGACAAATTCGGTTGGTGAACCGCAATCAGGAGCTGTGCACTGGCGACCACAGCACGGCGATGCAGACCTCGAGGATGGCGAGGCCGAGCAGGCCGGCCCACAGGCCGTTGGGGATCTTCTCCTTGCGCATGTTCGCCATGACCAGGACCAGCAGCACCAGGCCGATGAGGAGCTTGACGGCGACCTTGCCGTGGTTGACGGGGTCGTCGCCGCCCTCGAGGACGCCGACGAGCAGCAGCCCGGCGAGGAACGCCGTACCGACACCGTCCCGCATGACACCGGTGACCTTCTTGTCGCCGGGACCGGCCTGGGCGAGCAGTCCGCCGATCAGGGCCGAGAAACCCAGGATGTGAAGGATCAGCAGGATCAGGCGCAGGGTCTCCATGCACACAACCCTATTGCGTCGAGGCACCCCGGACAGACAGGGTCAGCGGCCCGTCGCGGTGAAGTGCTGGTAGTCCTTCAACGACGTCCACGACCCGCCCCAGCTCCAGCCGATCCGGGCGAACTCACGGACGATCAAGTCTCCGGAATGGACGATGCCGGGTTGCGTGCGCGTGCGGTCGAGGTACGCCGACGCCCGCTCGGGCAGGACCAGGTCGCCCTTGGAGTACGGGTTGAGGAACGGGTTGACGTCGATCGCCAGGCCGTAGGCGTGGGCCGACCACGAGGTGGTGCCGCGCGCTGCGCGACAGACGAGCGCTGCCGTGTTGTTGCCGTCGCCCGTCGGCGGCGCATCGAGGTCGGCCGTGGTCGGCAGCCGCATCTCCTCGATCGGGAAGTCGGCCGCGAACAGGGCCTGGAACACCGACACCACGCCCTTGGCCTCTGCGGCCGCGACCACCAGCTCGCCGGTGTGGGCCTTGCCGTCGAAGCCGCGGAAGCTGAGGTTGAGGTAGCGCAGACCGTCGAGCCCCACGGGGCACGCCGAGGACCAGGTCTCCCCCATTCGGGTGCGGATCGACGGTGTCACCGGGCCCATGGAGGAGTGGAACGCGCCGTCCGTCGGGGCCGGCAGCAGGTCGGTCGTCGGGAAGCGCCGCACCCGCAGCGCCTTCGGTGTCGGCCTGATCTCGCCGAACCCGTCGGCGTCGACGGGCAGGACGTGCACCCCCAGTTCCCAGTCGGAGTACGACGACCCGGAGTCGGTCGCGCTGGAGGTCGGCTGGCTCGGGCTGGCCGGCACGCTCGGCGTCGGCGAGCCGGGCGACGCCGAGTCGGACGTCGGCGGAGTCGTGGTCGGCTGGGGGGTCGGGTTCGTCGTACCACTGGAACAGGCGGAGGCCAGCGCCACCGACGCGACCAACCCGACGACGACGCCGCTCTTCACAGCAGCCTGCGGTCCGATGCCCAACGGGTCAGCTCGTGGCGGGAGGAGAGCTGCAGCTTCCGCAGCACCGAGGACATGTGCGTCTCGACGGTCTTGATCGAGATGAAGAGCTCCTTCGCGACCTCCTTGTAGGAGTAGCCGCGCGCGATCAGCCGCATGACCTCGCGCTCCCGCTCGGTGAGCCGGTCGAGGTCCTCGTCGACGCTCGCGAGGTCGGCGGAGATGCCGGCTCCGGCAAAGGCGTCGAGCACGAAACCCGCCAGCCGTGGGGAGAACACCGCATCGCCCTCAGCCACCCGGCCGATCGCGTCGACCAGCTCCGGTCCGGTGATGGTCTTGGTGACGTAGCCGCGCGCACCGCCGCGGATCGTGCCGATGACGTCCTCGGCTGCATCGGAGACCGACAGCGCCAGGAAGCGGACCTCGGAGTCGTTGACGCGCCGGATCACCTCGACCCCACCGCCACCGGGCAGGTGCACGTCCAGGAGTACGACGTCCGGTCGGTGTGCGAGCACGGCCGCAACCGCTTCGTCGACATCGGCGGCCTCGGCCACGACGTCGACGCGACCGGCGCCCGTGGAGCCGAGCTCGGCGCTGACGCCCCGGCGGAACATGGCGTGGTCGTCGACGACGACCACGCGGACGGGCTGGCTCATTGCTCTCCCTCGTCGTTCTTCTCGGCCTTGTGGGGCAGGTGCAGGCGCACCTCGGTGCCCTCGCCCGGCGCGGACCTGATCTCGGCCCGACCGCCGTGGCGCTCCATGCGGTCGATGATGCTCCGGCGCACGCCGAGACGGTCCTCGGGGGTGGCGTCCGGGTCGAAGCCGACGCCGCGATCGCGGACGAACACGTCGATGCCAGCAGGCGTGATCTCGGCATAGACGTCCACGCGCGGCACTCCTGCGTGCTTCGCGGCGTTCGCGGTCGCTTCGCGGGCGGCGGCGACGATGGGCCGCGCCGCCTCGTCGTAGTCGCAGTCACCGACGGCGACCACGTCGACCGCGATGCCGTAGGAGTCCTCGATCTCGGCGGCCGCGGAACGCAGCGCGCTGGCGACCGTGGCCTCGTCGAGCGACTCCCCCGTGAACAGCCACGCCCTCAGGTCGCGCTCCTGCGCACGGGCCAACCGGGCCGCGTCGGCGGGGTTCTTCTGGATCAGGGCGAGGGTCTGCAGCACCGAGTCGTGCAGGTGTGCGGCCACGTCGGCCCGCTCCTGGGTCCGCACCCGCTCCTCCCGTTCACCACTGAGCTCGCCGATCAGGCGGTAGACGAAGGGCCCGACCACGATCGCGATGCCGCCGATGCCGAGCAGGATCGCGATGGTCGCGTCCCGCGCCAGCGACAACGAGCCGTCGCGCAACGCGAAGAGGACCAGGGCGATGACGACCAGCGCGACCCCGGCAGCGATCCGTGCCCAGGCGGCCCAGCCACCGCCGCCGAGCACGACCCGGATCGGGTCGACCTTGCCGGTTGCGTCGAGCCAGCGTTCCCGCTGCGCCTCGTCGGCCTGGCGCCACAGCAGGGCGACGCCCGCGACAGCGATGCCCAGCGGCCACACCCACCAGCCGTTGCCGAGCACGGCGCCCGTCGCGAAGACCGCACCGATGCCCAGGGCGGAGAGGGTGATGACCGGACCGATGTCGGACAGCCGGCGGCCCCGCCCGGGACGCCGCCCGTCCCGGGTTGCGCTCTCGAGCCCCGGGGCCAGTGCCCAGGGCGGCGGTCCGGCGGGGAGCATGGCCCACAGGACGGCGTACGCCGCGACACCGGAGCCGCCAGCGAGGGTCGCCACGACGAACGCCACCCGGACCCACAGCACCGACACGCCCAGGTGCGCCGACAGGCCCGACGCCACGCCACCGAGGACCGGGTTGCGCAGGTCGCGCCAGGCGCGCCGTACGTCGTGGTTCGCCGGAAGGGGGCCCGGCGCTGGCGCGCCGGCCGTGGTCAGAGGGGTCGTCATGATGCATCCATCGTCACACAGCGCACGGCGCGGGAGCAGGGGGAACGACCCTGACCCGACCCTGATCCCGACCCCTGCTCGATGCGGCAGGATCAGGGCAGTCCCCGATGGTGCACGGCCGTCGCACACCGCAGGCTTGGAGCCATGAACTCACCGACCGACACCGAGCACGGACCCGGCCCCGCCGGCCAGGAGCCCGGCCCCACCGGACCCCGCGTGACCCGTGACGAGGTCAAGGACCTGGGCCGCATGCGCCGCAGCCGCACCGACCGCAAGGTCTCCGGTGTCGCCGGCGGCATCGCGCGCCACCTCGACATCGACCCCCTCCTGGTGCGGGTCGCCTTCGTGATCCTCACCTTCTTCGGCGGCGGTGGCCTGATCCTGTACGGCGTCGCGTGGCTCCTGCTTCCCGACGAGCACACCGACGACGCGGTGATCAACCTCGACGAGGGGATCCGCACCGCAGCGCTCATCATCGCCGGCGTCATCGCGATCGCCTCGATGGTCGGCGACTCCTTCGGTGGACCGGACTTCCCGTGGCCGATCCTGGTCGTCGGCCTCATCTTCCTGGTGATCTTCGGCGGCAAGCAGGCCAAGCAGGCGAGGGCGTTCCCGCCCGTACCCGGCCAGGTGGCCGTCGCGCCGTCGTACCCGGGCTATCGGCCGGGCCCGCCCCCGCCGCCGCGTCCGATGGACCCGAAGCGCCGTGGCCCGCTGCTCTTCCCCTTCACGATCGCGCTGGCGGCACTCGCTGTCGGAGTCGTCGCCACGCTGCACCTCGCGGGTGTCGACGTCACCCCGTCGGCGTACCCCGCCACCGTGCTCGGCGTCGTCGGCGTGATGTTGCTGGTCGGTGCGTTCTACGGCCGGGCCGGCGGGCTGATCTTCATCGGCCTCATCGCTGCGGTGGCGACGGCGGCGACGTCCGTCATCGCCAACGTCGACAACGTCGACGCAGGGCAGATCAACGAGAAGCCCGTGACAGCTGCTCAGCTCGACGACAACTATGACCTGGGTGCTGGCGAGATCATCATCAACCTGACGAAGCTCGACGCCACCGAGCTGGCGAAGCTCGACGACCAGACCCTCGACCTCGACGTCGTCCTCGGCCACATCGAGGTGATCGTGCCCGACGACGGCCTGCGCGTCGAGGTCGACGCCACCATCGAGGGCGGCGAGGTCATCCTGTTCGGCAACAAGTCGGACACCGACGAGAAGGCATCGTTCGGGGACCCCGACGGCCCCACCCTCAAGATCGACGCCGACGCCTTCCTCGGCCAGATCGAGGTCCACACCCTGAAGGACGCATCATGAGCACCGACGACACCCTCGACCCGATCGAGCGCCCCCGCGAGGAGCGCCCGGCAGACGCCCGCCCCTCGGGCTGGCACCAGGTCAACACCGGCCACCTCGTCATGGGTACGGCGTTCGTCGGCCTGGTGATCGTGTGGGCGCTGCTCACCAGCGACACCGTCCAGCTGGAGAACTCGGGCTGGATCCTGCCGCTGCCGTGGCTGGTCGGCGGCGGCCTCGGACTGGTCGCCACCATGCTTCGTGGCCCGCGGCATCACGCGGCAAAGGCCGCGTGGATGCAGCACTACGCGGACCACGGGTACCAGCACGGCGGCGGGCCTGCCCACATGAAGGGCTGGCTCCACGACCCGTCGGACAAGGGCGACAAGAACCGCCAGGCCTGACAACCTTTGCTCACCTCTCACCGCTTTGGACGGGTGAGAGGGGTGTTCATGGAGCGAACGGTGGTGGACGGGCCGATGCCGCAGGCAGTCGTTGACGCCGATGGTGGCGACAGTTTCGACGCCTTCGTCAGCGCCCGAGGCAACGCGTTGTGGCGGTCGGCGTGGTTGCTGACCGGCGACCACCAGCTGGCCGAGGACCTCGTCCAGACCGCTCTGGCGAAGTCCTGGCGGGCGTTCGACCGGGTCGGCATCGACGGCTTCGAGGCGTACGTGCGACGGGTCATGTTCACGACGTACATCTCCTGGTGGCGACGCAAGTGGCGGGGCGAACGCCCCACCGCGGACCTGCCCGAGCGCGGTTCGAAGGAGCCGGACGCCGACGGGCGCAACGACCTGCTGGCGGCGCTCGACGGACTGCCCCGCGGACAGCGCGCCGTCGTGGTCCTGCGCTACTTCGAGGACCTGACCGAGGCCCAGGCCGCCGGCGTCCTCGGCATCGGCGTCGGCACCGTGAAGAGCCAGTGCTCCCGCGCACTGGCCGCCCTGCGCTCCTCTCCCCGCCTGCAACGAGAGGAGTCCTGATGAACGAGTACGACGACCAGTGGCTGCGCGACGGACTCGCGGCCGCCGTACCGACGCCGCCGGAGGCGGCCGACCGGGCGCAGCGAGCGACGGTGAAGGCGCGGCGGGCGCGGCAGGTGCGGGTGGCCGGGGTGCTCGGTGTGGCTGCCGTCGTGGTTGGTGCGGCGGTGGCCTGGACCGTCTCGTCCGGCGACGACTCCGATCGCGCGGCAGACGGCACCAAGGCTGTCTCCGTCACCTGCCCGGAGGTTCCGGCGGAGATGCCCTATCCCGAGAAGGCGACCGGCAAGGCCGGCGAAGGCGTACCCGACGGCGCCACGACGGCACGGCTGTGTCAGGGCCAGGGCACCAAGTTCGACGTACCGCTCGACGCCCTGGTCGTCGGCATCGAGGACCTCATCGCCACGGCCAACGGCCTCGATGCCTACCCTGAATGGGGACCGAACAGCGCCTGCAACCTCGACTTCGGCACCGGCTACCAGATCGTGTTCGGCTACCCGGACGGATCAACGACGGCCGTCACCGGAGAGCTCTACGGATGTCGCGCCGTCACCATCGGGGGCGACGACGTCCGCAGCGATCCCGAGACCCTCTGGGCCCGCTACTCCTCCCTGCTTCGCGAGCAACGCGACGCTCTGGATCCCCCGGCCAGCACGCCGGCCGCCGACCTCTCCTGCGGCGGCCCCCAGGTCTCGCCCGCGGGACGCGCAGCCGACATGACCGAGGCGGTCTACTGCTTCGAGGGAGAGGGGGTTGCCATTCCGATCCCAGCCAAGGACGTTGCGGTTCTGGTCGCAGACATGCAGACGTCGGGACCAATCGGCGTCACCCGCGCGTGCTTCACACCCGGCCGGATCGTTGGACAGACCGCCTGGGGCGACACAGTGCAGACATCGGCTCTGTGCGGGGGTGATCGCTGGGCCATGGAGGACGACCTTGCGTGGTCGGTCAGCCCGGCCAGCAAGGCGATCCTCGACCGGCTCGCTACCGAGGCCCGCTGACGTCGTCGTACCAACCGAATTTGTCGGGTTCCGGTCCGAAACCCGACAAATTCGGTTGGTACGACGGCCCGCCCAGGCTCAGTGCGCGTCGAGGCCCGACACCCGGATGCCCGCGTGCACCTTGTACTTGCGGTTGATCGAGATCAGCACGGCGGTGAAGGGCTCGAGCACGCGGGCAAGGCGGAGCTTGCCGCCGTCGATGCCCTCGCGGCCGGTCACGGCAGCGGCGAGATCGATGGCGACCTGCTTGCCCTCGACCGAGTCGCCGACCACGATGACGTCCTCGTCGAGGACCTCGTCCTCACTCCACAGGCCGACCGCGGAGACGTTGTGGAACGCACCGACCACGACGGCGTCAGGGGCCAGCTCAGCAGCCGATTCGGCAGCCGAGCCCTCGCCGCCGTTGACGACGCGACCGTGCGCGCCGCGCTTGTCGAAGGCGAGCGGGTTGACGCAGGAGATGACGGTCTTGCCCGCAAGGGCCCCGTCGGCTGCCAAGGAGGCGACGAGCTCGTCGTGGCCGTCGTACGGAACGGCCAGCAGGACGACGTCGGCCGCGGCGATCGCGTCGGCGTTGGTGGCGCCACGGGCGACACCTGCACCGGCGACCCCGGCCAGACGGGACGTCACCTCGGCGGCAACGACCTCGGCCTTCTCGGCAGCGCGCGAACCGAGCACGATGTCGTGGCCGTGGCGGGCGAAGCGGTAGCCCAGGCCCTTGCCCTGGGGACCGGTTCCACCGATGACGGCGACGGTGTAGCGGGGGATCTCGCGGGGCTCGTTCTCGGAAGTCACAGGTCCACCTAACACGGGAGGGAGTCGTACGTGTCGCAGGCATCTCGGTCAGGGAGATGCTTGCGACTGTGACAGTAATACTGTCACAGTGGCGCCATGAAGCTTTCGATGCCCCTCATCTATGCCGGCAATCCCCGCGAGTCCGCCGACCAGGTCGTCGCGCTCGAGAAGGCCGGCCTCGACATGATCTGGGTGGCGGAGCCATACGGCTTCGACGCACCCACCCTGCTGGGCTACCTCGCCGCCAAGACCGAGACCGTAGAGATCGCCGCCGGCATCCTCAACGTCTACTCCCGCACCCCCGGCGCACTGCTCCAGACCGCCGCCGGCCTGGACAACGTCTCCGGTGGCCGCGCGGTCCTCGGCCTCGGCGCCTCCGGCCCGCAGGTGATCGAGGGCTTCCACGGCATTCCGTACGACCGCCCGCTGACCCGCACCCGCGAGGTCATCGAGGTGCTCCGCATGGGCCTGCGCGGCGAGCGGCTCGACTACCAGGGCAAGACCCTGCAGGTCCCGCTCCCCGCCGGCGAGGGCCTCGGTCTCGGCAAGCCGCTCAAGCTCCTCAACAAGCCCGAGCGCGCCGACCTCCCGATCTGGGTGGCCGCGCTCGGCGACAAGAACGTCGCCATGACCGCCGAGGTCGCCGACGGCTGGCTGCCGTTCCTGTACATCCCCGAGAAGGCCAAGCAGGTCTGGGGCGACCCGCTGGCCCGTGGTGCGGCGAAGCGCTCGGCCGACCTCAAGCCGCTCGAGATCTGTGCCGGCGGCATGGTGGCGATCGGCGAGGGCCCCGAGACCAAGGCGTTCCTCGACTTCATGCGTCCGCTGTACGCCCTGTACGTCGGCGGCATGGGTGCGCGCGACAAGAACTTCTACAACCAGCTCGCCTGCGAGTACGGCTACGAGAAGGAAGCGGCCGAGATCCAGGACCTCTACCTCTCCGGCAAGAAGAAGGAGGCCGAGGCGGCCGTGCCGTTGGAGTGGCTCGAGGCCGGCAACCTGGTGGGCCCGGCGTCGTACGTCAAGGAGCGGATCGCCGCGTTCAAGGAGTCGGGTGTGACCAACCTGTCGGTCTCCCCCGCGTCCGACGACCCGGCCGCCACCATCGCCCAGATCAAGGAGTGGGTGGCCTGACCTGCCCCGACCACTCGTCGCGAAGGGCCCCGGAACGTGTCACGTTCCGGGGTCCTTCGGTGTCTGGTGGGTGGCGGGACGGCAAAGAGTTCCCGCCCGGCGATGATTCCGGGGTTCCCTCAGGGTCAGATAGGGAGAAATCCCGATGCCGATGTCGGTCCTCACTGGAAGAGTTCCCCCCATGCACCGTCAGATCGCCGGAAAGCTCACCGGCCCCATCACCAAATGGATCGTTGCGGTCGTCGTCATCTTCGCGGCCCTCGCCCTCAGCCCCCTGCAGGCCAAGCTCGTGGACGTCCAGAACAACGAGGCGTCGTCGTGGCTGCCCGCCTCGGCCGAGTCGACCAAGGTCCTCGAGGAGCTGTCCGACTCCGTCGACCCCAACGACATCCCGACCCTGGTCGTCTACAACCGCAAGGGCGGGCTCACCGACGCCGACCTCGCGGCGATGGACACCCAGGCCGCGAAGATCGCGGCCGACGTCAAGGGCGTCACCGACGACAACGACGACGGAAAGGCCGACGTCCTCTCACCGAACGTCGCCCAGCAGCTGAACCTGCCCCAGAAGCTCATGTCCGATGACGGTGAGGTCGCCTACCTCTACCTCGTGCTCAACTTCGGCGACGAGGGCTGGAACGCCATCCCCGACGCCGCCGACGAGATCCGCGACATCACCAAGACCGACGGTGTCACCGTGCACCTCGCCGGCTTCGGCGGCCAGGCCGCTGACTCCGCCGAGTCGTTCGAAGGCATCGACACCAACCTGATCTTCCTGACCCTGATCGCCGTCATCATCATCCTGCTGCTCACGTATCGCAGCGCGGTCCTGTGGATCCTGCCCGTGCTGTGTGCGGTCATGGCCAACTCCATCGCGACCGGCGTCGTCTACCTCCTCGCGAAGTACGCCGACCTGACCGTCAACGGACAGAGCCAGGCGATCCTGAGCATCCTGGTGATCGGCGCGGGGACCGACTACGCCCTCCTGCTGGTCGCTCGCTACCGCGAGGAGCTGCGGCGACACGACAACCGCCACGAAGCCATGTCCTTCGCCCTGCACCGCGCGGCGCCGGCCATCCTGGCGAGCGCGGCCACGGTCTGCATCGGCATGCTCTGCCTGGTCTTCGCGGACCTGAACTCCACCGCTGGCCTCGGCCCAGTCGTCGCTGTCGGCATCGCTGCCACCTTCCTGGTGATGGTCACGTTGCTCCCCGCCCTGCTGGTGATCTGCGGCCGCTGGGTCTTCGGCCCGACGAAGGAGAACCACCGCGGTTGGGTCAAGACGGGCGCCTCGATGCTCGTGGGCGGCATCGCCGCCATCGCGCTCGGCACCCTGCTGGCCAAGCAGGACGGCGCACTCGAGGTCATCGGCGCCATCCTCACCGGCGTCGGTGGGTTTGCCGCCTTCATCGGCCTGCTCGTCCTCATCCAGGTCGCGATCGAGCACTGGACCGGCGTGCACAGCCGGCCCGACTTCGGGTCCACCGAGCCGACGAGCTCGGGCCTGTGGGCGCGCGTCGGCAATGCCATCAAGCCGCGCCCGCGCTCGGTCTGGGTGGTCACCACCGGCCTGCTGCTGATCGCGTGCCTCGGCCTGTTCCGCCTGGACACCGGCGGCCTGTCGACCGAGGACACCTACACGAAGGAGTTCGACTCCATCAAGGGCCAGAAGCTGCTCGTGGAGCACGGCCTGCAGGACGCCTCCAACACGATCCAGGTGGTCGCCAACACCGACCAGATCGACGCGGTCGAGCAGTCGCTGAGCGGCATCGACGGACTCGGCGCACCCCAGACGGCGGTCCCGATCGCCGACGGCCGGTCGTACTTCGAGGCGACCATCTCTGCGGACATCTCCTCACAGAAGGCGTTCGACATCGTCGAAGCCAGCCGTGACGCGGTCCATGGCATCAAGGATGCCGATGCGATCGTCGGCGGAGGCTCCGGTTTCTACCTCGACACCAAGGTGGCCGCGAACCGCGACAACCTGGTGATCATCCCGCTGGTGCTGCTGGTGGTCTTCCTGATCCTGTTGGCACTGCTGCGGGCAGTGGTCGCTCCGATCATCCTGATCGCCACCGTGGTGCTGTCGTTCGGCGCCGCGGTGGGCATCTCGGCCCTGCTGTTCGAGTACGTCTTCGGCTTTGCCGGGTCCGATCCGGGATTCCCGTTGTTCGCCTTCGTGTTCCTGGTGGCGCTGGGCATCGACTACAACATCTTCCTGATGACCCGGGTCCGCGAGGAGACGGCGATCCACGGGACGCGGGCCGGCTCGCTCATCGCGTTGTCGTCCACCGGCGGCGTGATCACCTCAGCCGGACTGGTCCTCGCGGCCACGTTCCTGATCCTGGGTTCACTGCCCCTGGTGTTCCTTGCCGAGCTCGGCGTGGCCGTGGCACTGGGCGTCCTGCTCGACACGATGATCGTGCGATCCGTCCTGGTCACCGCCATCAACCTCGACCTGGGCGGCAAGATCTGGTGGCCGAGCAAGCTGGACCGGGGCGATGCACCGGTCCAGCCCCCGGCCGCGGAGCCCGAAATGGTGACGGCAGGTCGCTGACCGTCGCTCCGACGGATCGAACATCTCCTACGATGCTTCCGCGGGCCGAACGGGCGGCCCGCGGAAGCACAGGGAGCACGACGTGAGCGGCAACGGAACACCGGGCTGGCCCGGACCTCAGGGTCCACCCCCGTCGGGCCCACCCCCGTCAGGTCCCCCTCCCGCGGGACCGCCGCCGCACGGACAGCCCCCGTTCGCCCAGCCCCCGTTCGGACAATCCCAGTTCGGGCAGCCGCCGTACGGCCCACCGCCAGGTGGCTTCGGCGGCCCACCTCCGTACGGCGGCCCGCCCCGCAAGCGCCGCTGGCCACTCTTCGTCGGCCTCGGTCTCGCCCTGGTCCTGGTGATCGGTGTCGCCATCACCGGGTGGCTCTACTTCTCCGGCCGCTTCGGCATCGGACCGCTCAGCACTGCAGACAAGGACGCCGTCGCTGCCATCACCGACGGTCTCGATGCGCCGGACTGGGCCGACGAGGACCAGGTCGAGTGCGCCGTCGATGACCTGATCCACGATTCGCGCTCGGGTGACCTCGAGGAGCGTGGCCTGATCGAGCGGGACACCGGCGGCTGGATCTACACCGGCGAGTGGAAGGTCGCGGACGCCACGACGTACTTCGAGAACCTCCTGGAGTGCTCCGACGACTGGGCCGACGAGGTCGGGGAGGCCTGGCAGCTCGAGGACACCGACTGCCTCGAGGACATCGGCACGAGCACCGTCGGCGCGTTCTTCGCGCGCGACCTGCTCACGCTGTCGGACAAGGACAGCGACGACAGTGCGGAGAAGGGGCACGCGAAGGCGGTCGAGGAGCTCGACTCCTGCTACGCCGAGGCGCCCGCCGCCCCGACGGCCACCGCGAAGCCGGCGTACCGCGCGGTCTCCTTCACCTTCGAGGAGCCGGCGGCGGCCAACGGCGAGGTCGTCATCAACACCGGGGGGCCCGGGAGCTGGACGCCACTGAGAGGCCGGTCGGTCTCCGTCGACACCGAGGAGGGCGGCAAGCGCGGCTGCGTCGAGGCCCAGGCCGTGGTGACCTACCCCTGGGGCACGACGTCGGAGTCGGAGCAGACGTCGTGCGGCACGTCCAAGCCGAAGCGGATCTGGTGGAAGCGGGCGAAGTGCACCAGTTCTCCCGGGTGCTATGCATGGCAGCTGCGCTACGAGGGTTTCAAGGACTTCACCTCCATCACCGCGCGCTACACGAGTAACGGTGGCAACTGCATGGCGGTGAGTGGCGCGTGTTCCGACACGATCATCACGCAGGCCGGCGGTCGCGGCCGGCTGGTGACCTGGAGCTTCCCTGCTTCCTACGACGGCGCCTTCGTTGCGCGGATCGGGAAGCTGAAGGCCCGGATCAGAAACTGACACCACGACCACGTGTCGGTAGAACCTGTTCTAGTTCTGGTCGCCACCCGGTAGCCTTGGCTCGTCATGACTGATCGGCCCACCCCCCAGCAGATCCGCCGCGCGCTTGCCCGCGCCGAACGCGGAGCAGCACTCGACCTCGACGAGGCGACCGTGCTCCTTGCGGCGACCGGGGACGACCTCGACCGACTCGCTGGCGCGGCCGCCAAGGTGCGCGACGCGGGACTGGTCGCAGCGGGCCGTGCAGGCGTGGTGACCTACTCGCCCAAGGTGTTCATCCCGATCACCAAGCTGTGTCGCGACCGGTGCCACTACTGCACCTTCGTCGAGACCCCGGCCCAGGCCGCGCGCGAGGGCCGGGCGCCGTACCTGTCTCCTGACGAGATCCTCGACATCGCCCGCCAGGGCGCCGAGCTCGGCTGCCTCGAGGCACTGTTCACCCTGGGCGACCGGCCCGAGGAGCGCTGGCCCGAGGCCCAGGCCTGGCTCGACGAGCAGGGCTACGACTCGACCCTGGCCTACATCCGGGCGATGGCGATCCGGGTGCTCGAGGAGACCGGGCTGCTGCCCCACCTCAACCCCGGCGTGATGTCGTGGGAGGACCTCAACCGCCTCAAGCCGGTCTCCCCCTCGATGGGGATGATGCTCGAGACCACCTCGCGCCGCCTGTTCGAGACCAGGGGCGAGGCCCACTACGGGTCCCCCGACAAGGACCCCGAGGTCCGGCTGCGCGTCCTGGAGGACGCCGGTCGCCACGGCATCCCGTTCACCACCGGCCTGCTGGTGGGCATCGGGGAGACCCTGACCGAGCGGGCCGAGACGATCTTCGCGCTGCGCGCCACGATGCGCGCGTACGGCGCCGTACAGGAAGTGATCGTCCAGAACTTCCGCGCCAAGCCCGACACCGCGATGCGGCACGTCGACGACCTCGACCTGGTGGAGTACCGCGCTGCGATCGCTGTCACCCGCCTCGTTCTCGGACCGAAGGCGCGCATCCAGGCGCCGCCGAACCTGGTGGACCTCACCGAGTGCCGGGCTCTCCTCGATGCCGGTGTCGACGACTGGGGCGGCGTCTCGCCGCTGACCCCGGACCACGTGAACCCCGAACGCCCGTGGCCCTCGCTGGAGCGGCTGCGTTCGATCACCGCGACCTGCGGTTTCGAGCTCAAGGCCCGCCTCACCATCCACCCCGAGTACGTCGTCGGTGCGCTCCAGGACGGCCAGGCCTGGCTCGACCCCCGCGTCGCCGGCCACGTCGCCGCACTGGCCGGACCCGACGGCCTCGCCATCCCCGGCATCAAGCCGACCGGCCTGCCCTGGCAGGAGCCCGACGGAGGCTTCGAGTCCGCGGGTCGTACGGATCTGCACTCGGCGGTCGACACCGAGGGCCGTACCGATGACCGGCGCAGCGACTTCGGCTCGGTCTACGGCGACTGGGAGTCCGTCGGCGCGGCAGCAGCCACCACCGGACTCATCGACGGCGCGCCCGCGGTCCTGCACTCCGAGGGTCGCGAGGCAATGACCGCCGCGGAGGCTGACCCGGGCAACCTCTCCGACGAGCACGCCCTGACCCTGATGACCGCCGAGGGCGACCTGCTCCGTCAGGTCATCGCACTGGCCGATCACCTGCGCAGGGAGACCGTCGGCGACGAGGTCACCTACGTCGTCAACCGGAACATCAACTTCACCAACATCTGTTACGTCGGCTGCCGCTTCTGCGCGTTCGCCCAGCGCAAGACCGACGCCGACGCCTACTCCCTGTCCTACGACGAGGTCGCCGACCGCGCCCAGGAAGCGTGGGAGCTCGGCGCGACCGAGGTCTGCATGCAGGGCGGGATCGACCCCGAACTGCCCGCCACCGCCTACTTCGACATCGCCGCAGCCGTGAAGAAGCGGGTGCCCGAGATGCACGTGCACGCCTTCAGCCCGATGGAGGTCGTCAACGGCACCGCCCGCACCGGCCTGTCGATCGAGGACTTCCTGATCAAGGCCCGCGAGTCCGGCCTCGGCTCCCTGCCCGGCACCGCCGCCGAGATCCTCGACGACGAGGTCCGTTGGGTGCTCACCAAGGGCAAGCTCCCCACCCGCACCTGGGTCGAGATCGTCTCCACCGCGCACCGTCTCGGCATCCCCACGACCTCGACGATGATGTACGGCCACGTCGACAACCCGCGGCACTGGGTCGGCCACCTCAATGTCCTCAAGTCCATCCAGGACAAGGCCTTCGAGGCCGGCGGCACCGGGTTCACCGAGTTCGTGCCGCTGCCCTTCGTGCACACCTCCGCACCGATCTACCTCGCCGGCGTCGCCCGCCCCGGCCCGACCCTGCGCGACAACCTTGCCGTCCACGCGATGGCCCGGATCCTGCTCCACGGCCGGATCCGCAACATCCAGACGTCCTGGGTCAAGCTCGGCGTCGACGGCACCCGCGCCATGCTCAACGCCGGCGCCAACGACCTCGGCGGCACCCTCATGGAGGAGACCATCTCCCGGATGGCCGGCTCCGAACACGGTTCGGCCAAGACCGTCGCTGAGCTCATCGAGATCGGCGCCGGCATCGACCGCCCGGTCCGCGAGCGCACCACGCTGTACGGCACACCGAACCGCTGAGCGAGCACACCCTCGGTCGGAGATCGACAGGCCGTGCTGCGTTCGGAGATCAGTTCAGGGTGAGCAGTTTGGGGCGCACGACCACGCGGTAGAGGGTTCCCACCGTTCTCAGGAGGGAAGTCCCATGGTCCATCGCATCACCCGAGTGCTGGCACTCGCGGTCATCACAGCAGGGGTGCTGGTCAGCGCCCCGTTCACCAGCCCACCAGCCCACGCCGACGGCTGGGGCGACGCCTGCAACCCGAACACCTACGGCGGCGCGAGGTACCGCATCGTCACGGCCACCAAGGCACCGGCGATCACGCACCTGTCCACCTACGCCATCGGGCCCGGCGTCAGCCGGACGATCACGAAGGCAGTGTCGAAGCAGCTCGTCATCTCGGCGGCCGTCACCTACGACAGCAAGGTGAACGTGGAAGCCAGCCTGCCCGCGAAGATCCTGGTCAAGGCAGGAGCCGAGGTGCACCTCACCCTCCAGGCCAGCGGCAACCACACCTCGACGTCGAACTCGTCGGTGACGGAGACGGTGTCGAACAGCACCACCCGCAACGTGCAGTACGTCTTCTACAAGGGAGTGACCAAGGCCAGCGGCAGCTTCCAGAAGCGGACCTGCTCCTACTACTACTTCCCCGGCAAGAACTACGGGTACTACCGGATCCGCGTCAAGGACGGCAAGTGGCGCTCCTACGCCATCCCCGGTTCGGGGGCCGTGCGCTGTGGGGCCGGCACCACCGGGCTGGGCACCCTGGCAAGGTCGGCCCTCCGCCTCGGGTGCCCTGCCTGAGGATTCCGCACGCCGCGAAGCCGCCCGCCCGACGCACCGTCGGGCGGGCGTCGTCGTCCTGCGGCAACCCCGGGCCGTCGTACCGAAAGGAAAATCCGGCCGCACCACTAGACGTGACCTCCGTCACTGCATATGTTGTTCCGAACAACATATGTACCTGGCAGCAGGGCGCCGACCGACGACGCCACCGCTGCCGGAATCGCTAGGAGGCGGTTGATGTGAAGCGCACGCACTTCGCGGTGGTGGCTGCGGGCCTTGGGCTCGCCCTCTCGCTCTCAGCCTGTGGTTCGGACGACGGGGACAAGACGTCCGACGACAAGGACGGCGCCGTCCAGGGCAAGATCGGCGTCATCCTTCCCGACACCGAGTCCTCGGTCCGTTGGGAGAGCGCTGACCGACCCGCCCTCGAGGCGGCGTTCAAGAAGGCTGGCATCGACTACGCCATCCAGAACACCGAGGGCAGCGCGGAGAAGATGACGCAGCTCGCCGAGAGCATGATCGGCGACGGCGTGACCGTGCTCGCGATCGTGAACCTCGACTCGGCCTCGGGTGCCGCGATCGAGGAGAAGGCCAAGGCCTCGGGCGTCCTCACCCTCGACTACGACCGGCTCACCCTCGGCGGCTCGGCGGAGGCCTACATCTCCTACGACAACAACAAGGTGGGCGAGCTGCAGGCCCAGGGCCTGGCCGACTGCCTGGGCGACAAGGACGCCAACATCGTCTACCTCAACGGTTCCCCGACGGACAACAACGCGACCCTGTTCGCCGCGGGTGCCCACAAGGTCCTCGACACCATGACCAACTACAAGGTCGTCGGCGAGCAGGCTGTCCCCGACTGGGACAACGAAGAGGCCGCCCGCATCTTCCAGCAGCTGTACACCGCGGCCGACGGCAAGGTGGACGGCGTCCTCGCCGCCAACGACGGCCTCGGTGGCGCGGCGATCGGCGTCCTCGAAGGTGCCGGACAGGCCGGCAAGGTCCCGGTCACGGGCCAGGACGCGACGGCCGAGGGCCTGCAGAACATCCTCGCCGGCACCCAGTGCATGACGGTCTTCAAGTCCTCGGTCGGTGAGGCCAACGCACTGGCCGACGCGGCGATCGCGCTGGCGAAGGGCGACAAGCCCGCCACCACCGACACGGTGAAGGACGACGAGGGTGGCCGCGACGTTCCTTCGGTCATCCTGGACCCGGTCGCGATCACCAAGGACAACATCGCCGTGGAGATCAAGAACGTCTTCGCCGACGGCAGCATGACGTACGACGACGTGTGCACGGGCAAGTTCGAGAAGCTCTGCACCGACGCCGGCATCACGAAGTGAGCCGTACGGCGGCGTGACACCGCGCTCCGGCCGGTCCCGAACCGGCCGGAGCGTGGGACGCCGCTCGTGTCACGATCGTTGTTCCATCCAACAAATTCCCCTTCACCCGGAGGCGTCCGATGACATCCGAGGCTGCCGCTTCACCGCTCCTCGAGCTGCGCAAGGTCAACAAGAGCTTCGGCGTGGTGCACGTGCTCCACGACGTGGACTTCGCCATCTACCCCGGTCAGGTCACCGCACTGGTCGGTGACAACGGAGCCGGCAAGTCCACGCTGGTCAAGACCATCGCCGGCATCTACGGCCGCGACAACGGCGAGTACCTCGTCGACGGCGCGCCCGTGACGGTGCACGGACCCCGCGACGTGTCCGCCCTCGGCGTCGAGGTCGTCTACCAGGACCTCGCCCTGTGCGACAACCTCGACATCGTCGAGAACATGTTCCTCGGTCGCGAGCTCAGCACGTTCGGCCTGCTGGACGACGCCGCGATGGAGGCGAAGGCCCGCGAGACGCTCGCCTCCCTCTCCGTGCGCACGGTCAAGTCGGTCCGTCAGAGCGTCGCCAGCCTGTCCGGTGGCCAGCGCCAGACGGTGGCGATCGCCAAGGCGGTCCTGTGGAACTCGCGGATCGTGCTGCTCGACGAGCCGACCGCCGCCCTCGGCGTGGCCCAGACCCGCCAGGTCCTGGACCTCGTCCGCCGCCTCGCTGACCGCGGGCTCGGCGTCGTCCTGATCTCGCACAACATGAACGACGTCTTCGAGGTCGCCGACCGGATCACCGCCCTCTACCTGGGCCGCGTCGCCGCCGACGTGCCCACGACCGAGGTGACGCACAACCAGGTCGTCGAGCTGATCACGGCCGGCCGGTCCGGGGACCTCGGCATCCGCGACGTCGCCTCCGCGACCATCTGAGGAAGAGACAAGAGATGAGCATCAGTTCCGCCAAGTCCACCTCGGAGAAGCCCGACGGGGCGCCGCTCGCCGGCGGTACGTCGACGGTCGACCCCTCGGACGTCGACCGACCCCTCGGCACGGTCCGCGACGCGTTCGTCGACTACCTCAACCGGCTGCGCGGGGGAGACATGGGCGCCCTGCCCGCGATCCTCGGCCTCGTCGTGCTGTTCACCGTCTTCAGCGTGCTGCACGACAAGTTCCTGACGACCTACAACATGGCCAACCTGGTGGTGCAGGCCGGCTCGATCTGCGTCCTCGCGATGGGCCTGGTGTTCGTCCTGCTGCTCGGCGAGATCGACCTCTCCGCAGGAGTCGCCGGCGGCGCGTCCGCCACCATCACCGCCCTGATGCTCGTCGATCACGGCTGGACGTGGTGGGGCGCGACCCTCGCGGGGATCGCCATCGGTGCCGTCATCGGACTCGTCATCGGGCTGCTGGTCGCCTATCTCAGCATCCCGTCGTTCGTCGTCACGTTGGCGTTCTTCCTGGCCCTGCAGGCGGTTCCGCTCAAGCTGATCGGCGCCGGCGGATCGCTGCGGTTCAACGACGAGATCCTGCGCGGGTTGTCGATCAAGAACGTCCCGGTCGTCGCGGGGTGGGTCGCCGCCCTCGTCGTCGTCGTCGGCTTCGCCGCGCTCGCGCTGTGGCGCTACCACTCGCGGAGCAAGCGGGGACTCTCCCACCGGCCGCTGCTCCTGGTCCTCATCCAGATCGTCGCCCTTGCTGTCATCGTCCTGGGCTCCACGGCCCTGCTGAGCCAGAACCGTGCGCCCAACCCGGACTTCTTCAACATCAGCGGCATCCCGTGGGTCGCGCCCGTCGTGATCGTGCTGCTCCTCGTGTGGACGTTCGTGCTCACCCGGACCAAGTTCGGCCGGCACCTCTACGCCGTGGGCGGCAACGCCGAGGCGGCCCGCCGCGCCGGCATCAACGTCAACGCCATGAAGGTCGCGGCCTTCGTCATCTGCTCGAGCATGGCTGCCGTGAGCGGCATCCTCGCGGCGTCGTACACCGGAAAGGTCTCGCCGGGCTCCGGCGGTGGCAATGAGCTGCTCTACGCCGTCGGCGCCGCAGTGATCGGTGGCACCAGCCTCTTCGGTGGCCGGGGACGTGCCCTGGATGCCGTCATCGGCGGACTGGTCATCGCCACCATCCCCAACGGGCTCGGACTGCTCGACCAGGCCAGCTACATCAACTTCATCGTGACCGGTGGCGTGCTGCTGCTCGCCGCGAGCGTCGACGCCATCTCGCGCCGCCGCCGCTCGGCGACCGGGGTCTAGGGATGGCCGGCGCGCAGCGCGGGACGGGGACCAACCAGGAAGCTGTCCGCCGTCACAATCTCGGGACCCTGCTGCGCCACGTCCACGACGCGGGCGAGGCGTCACGTGCCGAGCTCACCGGCCGGATGGGCCTCAACCGTTCGACGATCGCCGGCCTGGTCGGGGAGCTCGACACCCTCGGCCTGATCGAGCACGCCTCCCCCACGACCGAACGCCGTGGCGCGGGGCGACCCTCGGCCGGCGTACGGATCCCCGATGACGGTCCGTACGTCGTCGCCGTCGACCTCGGCGTCGACCGCGCCACGGCGGCCCGGGTCGGCCTGGGCGGCACCATCCGCGAACGCGCCAGCGCGCCGATCCCCGAGGAGACCGAGGCCTGGCAGGTCGGCGCAACGGTCGCCAACCTCATCCGTCAGGTCGTCGCGCTCTCCCCGGCCGGGGCGCCCCTGCTCGGTATCGGCGTCGCCGTCCCGGGTCTGGTACGGCGGAGCGACGGCCTGATCCGGCACGCACCCAACCTCAACTGGCACGACGTCTCGTTCGGCTCGATCGTGCTCGCCGCACTCTCGCTCGACGTGCCCATCGCGCTCGGCAACGACGCCGACCTCGGCGCCCTGTCCGAGCACCGGCGCGGTGCCGCGCAGAAGATCGACGACCTGGTCTACCTGTCCGGCAACGTCGGTGTCGGTGCGGGCGTGATCACCGGCGGCCACCGCCTCGAGGGCGCTGCGGGCTACGCCGGTGAGGTCGGCCACCTGTGTCACGACCCCCGCGGCCTCCCCTGCCACTGCGGCAGCCGCGGTTGCTGGGAGACCGTGGTCGGGGCCCATGCCATTGCCCACGCGCTCAACGTCCCCGCCGACCAGGCCGCCCGCCTGGGCACGACGCTCGACGAGATGACGACACCGTCGCGCGAGCTGCGACCCATCGCGACCGAGCTCGGTCGTGGCCTGGCCGCCGTCGTGAACACGTTCAACCCGAGCGTGGTCATCCTGGGCGGCTACTTCCGCCCCTTGTTCCGGCTGTGCCGCGCCGAGGTCACGGCCGGGCTGACCGAGCGCGCCCTGCGGGCCGTGAACGAGTCGGTGCGTCTGACCCTTCCCGGCCTGGACAACGACTCGGTCCTCCTGGGGGCCGCCGAGATGGCCCTCGAACCGGTCTTCATCGACCCGGTCGCCAGCCTCGCGGCCGCCGTCACGGACGCGCCCGCCCGCCTCGCGGGGTAGCGGGGTCAGCTGAGGAGATCGACCTCGCCGGAGAAGACGTCGTCGAGGGCACGTTCGGCGGCGCCCGTCGCTGCGGCCTCGGTGCCGAGCTGGCCCAGGCTCAGGGCCGGACGACCTCGACCGCCCAGCGCAACGGCGGCGTCCAGCTCTGCGGCGGCCGGTGCCAGGACCAGGTCACCGAGCGGCACGAAGTAGCCACCGAGCACGATCTGGTGAGGGTCCAGGACGCCCGAGACGATGCCGAGCCCACGCCCGAGGTGCTGCCCGATCCGGGCCACTCCGGCGCGGACCCCAGACGACGTCTCCGCACGACGGGCCACCTCGGCAGCCGTCTCCAACGGCGTGCCGCACTCGTCCACGCCGACCGCGGCGAGGAGTGCATGCAGGCCGACCGATGCCTCCCAGCAGCCGGTGCGGCCGCAACCGCACCGGGCGCCCGGCTCGCCGATCGGCAGGTGGCCGACCTCGCCCGCGAACCCACGGGCGCCCCGCAGCAGGCGGCCGTCGTCGACGATGCCCGCACCGATGCCGACCGTTCCGGTGAGGTACAGCAGGTGGTCGGTGCCCCGACCAGCGCCGAGCCGTACCTCGGCCAGGGCGGCACAGTCGGCGTCGTTGACGACCCTCGTCCTGGACGACCAGCCGAAGGCGCGGTCGACTGCCTCGGCGACGCCCGTTCCCGGCAGGTCCAGGTTCGGCGTCCAGACCACCGTCCTGTCGTCGCCGTCGACCAGGCCGGGCAGGGCGACTGCAGCCCCGACGGGATGCAGTGACTCAGCGGCCAGGCGAGCGGCGACCTCGTCGGCGAGGGCGCCCAGCGCCGCAGCCACAGCCGCCACCTCGGACACCGGCCGGGTGATCTCGAACCGCGCGCTGCCGGACAGGTCGAGCACGACCGCCGACACGTACTCGACGTTGACCTCGAAGCCCACGCCGACCGGTCGACCGTCGGCCAACGTCAGTCGCTGGCCCGGCCGGCCACGCTCCCCGCTGCGCACCTGCTCCAGGCCGCGCAGCACACCGGCCTCCTCGAGGCCCCCGGCGATGGTGCCGACGGTGGCCTTGGCCAGCCCCGTGCGCAGGGCCAGCTCGGCACGACTTGCCGGGCCGTCGTACCGCAGGGTGCGGAGCAGCGCCGCCGCGTTGCGCCGGCGCAGTGACTCGGGTGCGTCAGCCACGGACGCCGTACAGGTGCTCGAGGGCGAGCTGGTCGAGCCGCTCCATCGCCACCTCGCGGGCCGCCAGCGCCTCGATGTCCGGCAGCGGCCACGCCTGCAGGCCCTGCCAGCCCTCGCCTTCGGCGAGAGTGGGTACGGCGAGCTCCGGCAGGCCTGCTTCCTCCAGTGCCTCGACCACGTCGGGATCGGCGCGGAACGCGAGCACCTTCTCCCGCAGGATCAGGTAGTTGTCGATGCACGCCCGCGCCGAGACCCACACGCCCGCATCCGTCTCCGGCCGCACCGGCTTGTAGTCGAAGTGCACCGGGCCGTCGTACCCGCCGGCCAGCAGGGTGTCGACGACCCAGAAGGCGCCGCGCACGTTGCCGGCGCCGAAGCGGAGGTCCTGGTCGTACTTCGGGCCGTTCTGCCCGTTGAGGTCGATGTGGAAGAGCTTGCCCTGCCACAGCGCCTGGGCGTAGCCGGCAGCGGCGTTGAGCCCGGCCATCTCCTCGTGCCCGATCTCCGGGTTGACGCCGACCAGCTCGGGGCGGTCGAGGGTCTCGATGAACGCCAGCGCGTGTCCGACCGTCGGGAGCAGAATGTCGCCGCGCGGCTCGTTGGGCTTCGGCTCGATGGCGAACCTCATGTCGTAGCCACGATCGGTGACGTACTCGCCGAGGACGTTGAACGCCTCCTGGTAGCGGTCCAGCGCGACGGCGACGTCCTTCGACGCGCCGTACTCCGATCCCTCGCGCCCGCCCCAGCAGACGTAGACCTTGGCGCCGAGCTCGGCGGCCAGGTCGATGTTGCGCATCACCTTGCGGATCGCGAACCGCCGCACGTCGCGGGAGTTCGAGGTGAAGCCGCCGTCCTTGAACACCGGGTGCGTGAACAGGTTGGTCGTGGCGGTCGTGACCACCAGGCCGGTGTCCGCGAGGCCCTTGCGGAACCGGTCGATGATGCCGTCCCGCGTGGTGTCGTCGGACCCGAACGGGATCAGGTCGTCGTCGTGGAAGTTCACGCCGTAGGCGCCGATCTCGGCGAGCTTCTCCAGGGCGTACACCGGGTCCATCGGCGCGCGGGTCGCGTCACCGAACGGGTCGCGGGCCTGCCAGCCGACGGTCCAGAGTCCGAAGGAGAACTTGTCGGCAGGGGTGGGGGTCGGGCGGGTCATCGTGATTCCTCTTCTCGGTGGAGAGCGTCGCGGAGCGCGGCATAGCGATCGCGGACTTCGGGGTCGGGAGGGCCGGTCAGGGTGCCGGCGGTCGGCAGCGGCCAGGCGGGCGGATGGGGAGTACCCGCCAGCGCCCATGCGGCCTGGCGTGCGGCGCCGCGGGCGACGTACTCCCCCTCCTGAGGGAGTACGACGTCACGACCCAGCAACGCAGGGGCGACCGCCCGGACGGCCGGATTGCGAGCCGCTCCACCGACGAGCAGCACCCGCCGCGGCGTGACTCCGGTGCGGGCCACGAGGGCGTCGACGGCATCGGCCAGGGAGCACAGCAGGGCCTCGACGGCTGCCCGGGCGAGGTCGGCCCGGGTGGTTCCGGCGTGCAGACCGGCCCAGGTCCCGGAGGCGTCGGGGAGGTTCGGGGTGCGCTCGCCGCCGTAGTAGGGCGACAGGGTGACACCGCCGGCGCCGGGGGTCGAGGCCAGCGCGAGGGCGGCGAGCTCCGCGTGGTCGACACCGAGCCAGCGGGCCTGGAGGTCCAGGATCCCAGCGGCGTTCATGGTGGCGATCATCGGCAGGTAGCGGCCGGTGGCGTCGGCGAACCCGGTGACCGTTCCGGAGCCGTCGGCGACCGGGTGCTCCGCAATGGTGGACGCGACGCCGGAGGTGCCGATCGAGACCAGCACGTCGTCCGGGCCGAGGTCGAGGCCAAGGGCGGCGGCCATGTTGTCGCCGGTGCCGGCCGCCATCACCTTGCCTGTCCGCGTCTCCGCGGCGACCAGGCCCGGGCCGACCACCTCCGGCAACGAGGCGTCGCGTCCGAGTGCGGAGGCGAGCAGGTCGCGCCGCCATGCGCCGGCACCGCCGTCAGCGCTGGCGGAGTAGTAGCCGGTCCCCGAGGCATCGCCGCGGTCCGTGAAGGGACGGGTCCCGGGTGCGGCGAGGTGCGCCGACACGTAGTCGTGCGGCAGCAGGACAGTCGCCACCCGAGCGGCACGATCCGGCTCGTGGTCGCGCAGCCAGCGCAGCTTGGTGCTGGTGAAGGACGCGACCAGGACGCTGCCGAGCGCGTCGGCACAGGACTGCGGCCCGCCCAGCTCCTCGATCAGGTCCGTGGCCGACGAGGCGGAACGGGTGTCGTTCCACAGCAGCGCGTCCCGCACGGGTTCACCAGCCGCGTCGAGCACCACCATGCCGTGCTGCTGTCCGCCGACCGCAACCGCGTCGGCGCGGTCGAGCAGGCCGTCCGTGGCCTCGTCGAAGGCGTCGAGCCAGGCGCGGGGATCGACCTCGGTGCCGGGCGGATGGGACGCGACGCCGCGAGCGACCACGGCCCCGTCGTCGGCATCGACGAGCAGGGCCTTGGTGGATTGGGTGGAGGAGTCCACACCGAGGACGAGAGGCACGCCCCCATATTTAGTACGAGACTTGAACTAAGTCAAGGAATTCGGCAGATCCGACGATGAGAGCGGCCGCCCGCGGCCTCTCGCGCGCCACGCCTGGAACCGCCGCCACCCCCGCCGTACGACCCGCCAGGCCAGCCACAGGGTGACCAGGCCCAGCAGCAGGAGGACCAGCGTGATCGACGCCGCGACGTACGGATGCTGCACCGCGAACCAGACCACCGCGAGCACGGTGACGTCCTCACCGAGGCTGATCCCGATGTTCGTGAACGGCTCCGGCGAAGTGTTCACCGCCATCCGTGTGCCGGTCTTCACCGAGTGCGACGCGAACGCGGTCGACCCGCCCACCGCACCCCCGACCAGCTCGTTGACAGCCCCGGAGTCGCCGGCGATCAGCGCCCCGATCACCCCACCCACCACGGGACGGATCGCGGTCGACACCACGTCCCACCCGGAATCGACGTACGGGATCTTGTCGGCGACGAACTCGAAGGCATAGAGCAGGCCGGCGACGGCGAGCACCTCCCAGCGCCCGAGCACGTCCGGGATCTCTTCGATGCTGCCGAAGCGATCCGCCAGCCCGAGCACGAGCACCACCAGATAGCTGTTGATGCCGCTGGCCCAGCCGGACGAGAACGCCAGGGCGAGTGATTCCACGACCGCAGCGTAGGGCCGATTTCTGTCGTACGACGGGCGCCGAACGGAAGTTCGTCGGTTTCACCGCGGCCGCCCTGTGACCACCACTAGGCTCGGCGCGCCCAACAGCCACCTGGGGAGGCTCCTCCATGCGTTCACGTCGCATCGCTCGCTCGTTCATCGCAATGGCCACCGTGGCCGTTCTCGTCGCCGGATGTGGGGGCGGTGACGACGACACCGGGGAGAAGAAGGACGCCGACAGCTCGCAGTCCGACGAGACGACCGCTGCCGCCGACGAGGTCGACGCACCGATGCCGGACCTGACCGGCCTCACCGAGGACGAAGCGCGCACGAAGCTCCTGGAGCTCGGCGTCGACGAGGGCAGCATCATTGCTTCCCCGCAGGAAAGCCTGCAGGAGGCGGGCACCGTCGTCGCTCACGTCCCGAGCTCCGGCAGCGCCATCACAGGTTCCATCACCTTGAAGATCGCCGGCCCGGTCGGACCGGTGCCCACCTTCCTCGGCAAGCAGGTCTCCGAGGTCGAGACCTGGGCCAACGACCGAGGCATCACCTTCACCGAGGTGCCGGTCCCCGACGCCGATCGAGCCGATGGCGAGGTCCTCGGTACCACCCCGGAGGCCGGCCAGGAGGCCACCTCGGAGATCGAGGTCCAGGTCGCGCGGACCCCGAGCACGCAGTCGCTCTACCTGACCGAGACCGTCAATGAGTCGTACTGCGGTGACACCGCCGCGGGCGAGACATTCATTGATGGCGACCCGTACGACGGGAGCAGCAGCACCATTGGAGGCGACGACAGCTGCGTGTTCGAGTTCGACCTGGGCCGTGACTGGAACCGACTGACCGGCATCGTCGGCTTCACCGACTCCTCCAGAAGCGCCACCCGGATCCGGGTCCAGATCAAGATCGACGGCACCTCCAAGGTCAACAAGGTGATCGACTTCGGGCAGAAGCCCCTGAAGCTCGACGTCGACGTGTCCAACGGCTTGCGCCTGTCCATCGAACTGAGCAATGTCGCCGAATACGGCACGATCGGGTTCGGAGACCTTCAGCTGATCGGCGCAGGCCAGGGCCTGCCGGATGACGCGAGCGACGAAGCCACCACCGACGACGGCCTGGAGTAGTCGCCGGTGGCGCTCCACCAGACCCTGCGCGCGCTCCTGACGCAGGTGGGCCCGTCCGTGCTGGACGATGCGGACGGGCTGCGGGGAGCGCTCGACGACTACCTGCACGAGGGCGAAGCCGCGCCGGCCGAGATCAACATCCTCGTCCGCGGCGTGCGCCACGGTGCGGTCCCGCGGTTGCTGGGCCTGCTCGACAACCACGCCGACCCCCAGGCCGCCGTGACCGAGACCGGTCGCCTGATCGCCCAACAGACGGGGTCCGACGAACAGGGCGCCCGCTGGGCTGTCGCCGCACTCGGCTACGCCCTCGGGCGGGTCGGCGAACAACTGGTCTCCTCGTCGTACGACGAGTACCGCACCGGCCTGGCCACCGAAGGAACGGCGCCACCACCGCCTCCCCCAGCGCACGCTGCGCCCCCAGCGCATGCCGCGGTGACGCAACCCACCCCCGCCACCGCACGCCAACCTGACCGACCCCGACTCGACCCCCAGCCCGATCCCGGCCAGCCCACCGGCAACGCGCACGGAGGCCGGGGACGGTGGGCGCTGGGCCTGCTCGCGCTCCTGCTGCTCGTCGGCGGTGGCACCGCCGCCTGGCAGATGAAGGGCGACGACGGCGCACCACGCACCGATCCGGGCGGCAACGCTTCCACCGCGCAACCGACCGGCAAGACTGACTCCACCGGTGGTACGGACCCTGCCGCGCCCACCACGAGCGCCGACTCCGACGACGGGTCCTCGAGCGGCACGACCCCGCCGTCGTACGTCGCGGTCGCCAGCCGCGCCGGGGGCACGTCCCGGGTCCAGGTGATCGACGCCGCCACCGGTGACTCGCGAACCGTGCCCACCGCGGGTGATGCCAGCGAACCGAGCGTGTCGGCCGACGGCCAGACGGTCGCCTTCATCGTCGCGACCGACGAGGGGAAGCGCATCGGCATCAGTCGCGGTGCCGGCGCTCCCCAACTGCTGGACGTCGGCCGGGAACCGAGCGACCCCGCGATCTCACCCGACGGGTCGATGGTCGCCTACGTGACGGCGACCTCAGGCGGCAAGGACGTGTCAGTCCGACGACTCTCCGCAACCACCGCTCAGGTGATCGCCGGCGGCTCGTCCGACGAGTTCGACCCCGCCTGGTCCCCCGACGGCAGCAGCCTCGTCTACGTACTCACCGGATCCTCGAACGACTCGCTCGTGGTCGCCGAGGTCGAGTCGGGCAACGAGCTCTCCCGCACGCCCGCGCTCGGCCATGCCCGATCACCGGCACTGGCCCCCAAGGGTGCCGAGGTGGCCTACGTCGCGACGGTGCAGGGGAATGCCGAGGTCGTCGTCGTCGAGATCGGCGACGACAGCCCCGACGACGGGCGGAACATCAGCCAGAGCAGCGACACCGAGATTGCTGTCGTGTGGCTGTCCGACGGTCGCTTGGCGACTGCCGCTCCGAACCGTGGCATCGTGACCATCTCCGACGCGTCCCCTCGCTCCGAGAAGCTGACTGCGGGCGTCGGCGATTCTCTCTGAGTGATCAGTGCCCGTCGAGCCAGACGGGCTTCAGCGCCGCCGGATGCCGCCGTAGATCCCGCGGTCCACGATCCAGGGCTGGAGAACCGCGCGTACCGACCAGGCAGGGAACCGGAACGGTCGACCGTTCGGGGCGAACACACGCAGCCCGTCGGCCTCGACCCCCAGCACCGAGCCCCAGCGCCGCTCCACGGGCCGGAAGGCCTTGAGCTCGCGGCCCGTGAGGTGTGCCCGGATGTTGCTGGCCAGCAACCCGTCGGCGCGGGCCCGGGCCGAGGAACGCAACGGGTCGGTCGCCGCGACGTCTCCGATCGCGAAGATCTCCGGATGCTCGGGGGTCTGCAGGGTGAGGTCAGCACGGACGAAGCCGGCCTCGTCCAGCAGGCCCGGTGGCAGCCAACCCGTGTTCGGGCTGACCCGCCCGATCGCCCACAGCACGGCATCGGCCGGGGTCGCGGACTGACCGGTGCTCCAGGTCAGCTCCTCGGTCGTGATCCGGTCGGCGGTGAACCCGTTCGGCAGCACGGCTCGGTGCCCCGGACGCAGGTCGACGCCCGCGGCGAGCAGTCGTCGTCGTACGTGGTCCCAGGTGCGGGGATGGTGCTGTGGCAGGGCGCGCGCGCCGGGGAAGCAGAGTGCGACCGCCTTCTCGGGCCAGCGCGTGGCGATCTGCAACGCACTGCTCACGGCAGCGGCGCCACCCCCGACCACCACGACGGTCGAGGCGTCGGCCATGGTGCGGTGCTGCCGCGCGAGGTCGAGGTCGACGTCGTCCTCGGTCTGCACGTGGGGTCGGCGCCAGAAGCCGTTGCTCACACCCGTGGAGATCACCAGCACGTCATAGGGTTCGCGAACGTCGGTGCCGTCGACCCGCCGGAGCAGCACGGTGCGCGCCTCGACGTCGAGCCCGACGAGCTCGGCATGAACGGTCCGCACGCCCCGGAGGCGTCGGAACTGGTCGAAGCCGACGCGGTAGTTCCGCTGCCAGTCGTCCGGACGGGCAAGCCTGAGCCCGAGCTCCTGACCGCTGACCAGTCCCGGCTTGGAGGAGATCCCGACGACCTCGACACCGCGGTGCCGGGCGAGGTGGATCGCCGTCAACAGCCCCGTGTCGCCGAGGCCGGCAACGACGACCCGGGGCCGGGTCATGCAGGGACCCGGCGCTTCGGGGGCCGGGGCACCAGCCGCGGCACCCGGTCGATGATCTCCTGGTAGTTGGGCCGACGCTCCAGGCTCCGCTTCTCCATCATCGGAATGCTGGCGCCCTGGAACATCACCGTCATGCCGACAGCGCCGGCCAGCAACCACCACCAGTCCTCGGGCGCACCGGCGATCCCGAAGAACGCCAGCGAGAACCAGAAGCTGATCTCGCCGAAGTAGTTGGGGTGGCGCGACCAGGCCCACAGACCGCTCTCCATCGCCTGACCGGGCTGCCGGGTGCGGATGAAGGCCCGCATCTGGGCATCGGAGACGAACTGCAGGATCGGCGCGCCGATGCCCACGACCAGCGCGACGATGTCGAGCCAGTTCACCTCTCCGCCGGGCCGGGCCAGGACGGCGTACGCCGGGACGAGGCCGAGGAACACGATGAGTGTCGGGAAGAGGTGGATCGCCGCGAAGTCGACGACCATCTCGAGCCTGCCCGCGCCGTCGCGCAGGGGCGCGTAGCGGAAGTCCTCGTGGTGCAGCCCCGGCCAGTCGTACAGCCAGTTGCCGGTGAGCCGGATGGCCCAGACGAACACGACGACGAGCAGCATGACGGCGCGGACGTCCTCGACACCCGGCGTGTCGGCGGCGAGGAACCAGAAGATGACGAGGTACGGCGGCAGCACGCTCCAGTACGGGTCGTAGAGGCTCGAGTTGCCGTGCACGCGGCTCGCCCCGAACACGACCAGCGTCGCGATGAGGTCGGCGATCAGTCCGTCGAGCCACAGCCACTCGGTGTCGGGACCCCACAGCAGCCAGCCGGTGGCGGCGCCGAAGGCGATCAGGTAGGACAGGCCGACGCGGGCCAGCGACACGCTCTTGCTCACGGTCGCGACGATACAGGAACGTGTTCTAGTTTTGGCCCGGATGCCGGACGCCCGTTAGCCATTCCGAGGGATTCCACGAAGGGCACGACAGGTCTAGCGTCGAATGCGGCACTGTCGCCTACCCCGGGAGCCGAGATGACCACGAAACTGCAACGGCGGAAGATCGCCCTCGTTGCCGCCGGAGCGGCACTCGCCCTGGGGCTCCCGCTGACGTCCGGGTTCTCGGCAGCAGGAGCGCCGACCCCGTCGCCCACAGACGGACCGACCCAGATCCTGCGCGTCGACACGCCGACCAAGGCGGCCCGGAACAAGGTCGCGGCCCTCGGTCTCGACATCGCCGGCACCGTTGGCATCGAGTCCATCGACGTCATCGTGGAGACCGCCGCGGACAGGACCACCCTGACCCGGGCGGGCTTCTCGAGCCGCGTCGTCGTCCAGGACGTCGACGCGGCGGAGCGCGATCGGGTCAAGGCCGACAAGGCGTACGCCGCGGCGAGGCCCGGAGGCTCGACCCTCCCCTCAGGCCGTACGGCGTACCGCACGCTGGCCGACTACGGCACCGAGATGGCGGCGCTCGCGGCGTCGTACCCGACCCAGGCCCGGATCCTCACCCTGAACCACCAGAGCCTCGAGGGTCGATCGGTGGAGGGAATCGAGATCAGCAACGGCGTCACCGCCACCGACGACGGGAAGCCCACGTATCTGTTGCTGGGCGTCCACCACGCCCGGGAATGGCCGTCCGCAGAGCTGGTCACGGAGTTCGCGTACGACCTGCTGCAGAACGCCGCGACCCCACGGATCCAGAGCATCCTCGACAACGTCCGGGTGGTGATCGTCCCTGTGGTGAACCCCGACGGGTTCCAGGTCAGCCGCGGTGGCGCCTACGAGCTGAAGCGGAAGAACTGCCGGATCGCCGACGGGCAGATCCCCGCGGCTGGCGCGTGCGCGCTGCGGGCCAACAAGGCGCTGGGCGTCGACCCGAACCGCAACTACGGAGCGCTGTGGGCAGGCCCCGGGGCATCGCCGTTCACGACCGACGAGACGTACTTCGGCGCCGGGCCGTTCAGCGAGCCGGAGACCCAGAACGTCCGCGAGCTGATCTCCTCGCGCCAGGTGGTGACGATGATCAGCAACCACACCTACAGCGCACTGGTGCTGCGCCAGCCGGGCTGGCTCGGGGCCGCGGTGACGCCGGACGATGCCCTGATGACGTCGCTCGGGGACCAGATGGCAGCCCAGATGGGGTACCAGAGCATCTACGGGTACGAGCTCTACAGCACCAGCGGCACGACCGATGACTGGTCCTACAGCGCCACCGCGGGCCTCGGCTTCACGTTCGAGCACGGGACGCAGGGATTCCACCCGCAGTTCTCCACCGGCGTCGTCGCCCCCTACCGCGGCGGAACCAAGAAGGTCCCGGGCGGCGGCGTGCGCGAGGCGTTCCTGATCGCCGCCGAGAGCAGCGCCAACGCCGCTCGTCACTCGACGATCCAGGGAACGGCACCAGCCGGGGTCACGCTCCGGATCAGGAAGTCGTTCGAGACCGAGCCGTGGAACTGGCGGCTGCACTTCACCGACACCCTCGACTCGACCCTCGTCGTCCCCGCGAGCGGGAGCTGGACCTGGCACGTCAACCCGTCGACCCGGCCCGCCGTGGTCGGCGCGGGCGGCACCGAGTTCTGGACCCTCACCTGCGAGAACCCTGCCGGCACAGTGCTCGAGATGCATCCGGTGACGGTGGCTCGTGGAGCGGTGGCGACGGAGAACCTCACCTGCTGACGGTTCACCCAGTTAGCACGGTGAGCCGTCGATGGTGCCCTTGAGGACGGGCACGCCGTCTGCGTCGAACGTCATGGTCACCACGTAGGTCCCCGCGGCCGAGGTCCGACTGAAAGTCGTGCCTGTTGCGGCAGTGACGGTGTCCCCGGGCGCCACGAAACCATCACGAACGAGGTCGCCGATCGTCTCGGGGTACCTGCCGGTGCTCGCATGGCTCACTTCGATGGCACCTTGCAGGGCGCTCACCGAAGCGCCGCACTCCGTGTTCAAGGCCCTCGAGGTGATGCGTTCGGGGGCCTTCTCGATCGCGTCATCGCCACAGGCGACGACGAGGTGGGTCGACGCGACGAGCAGGACTCCGAGTGCCCAGCCGCGTGGGTTCAAGGCCCTATTCCCACTCGATGGTGCCCGGGGGCTTCGAGGTGATGTCGACGGTCACCCGGTTGACCTCGCGGACCTCGTTGGTGATCCGGGTCGAGATCTTCTCGAGCAGGTCGTAGGGCAGGCGGGCCCAGTCGGCGGTCATGGCGTCCTCGGAGGTCACGGGGCGCAGGACGACCGGGTGGCCATAGGTGCGGCCGTCGCCCTGGACGCCGACCGAGCGGACGTCGGCGAGCAGCACGACCGGGAACTGCCAGATCTCGCGGTCGTGGCCCGAAGCGGTCAGCTCTTCGCGGGCGATGGCGTCGGCCTCGCGCAGGATGTCGAGGCGCTCGCGGGTCACCTCACCGATGATCCGGATGCCGAGGCCGGGGCCGGGGAACGGGTGGCGCCACACGATGTCGGCCGGCAGGCCGAGCTGTTCACCGACGAGGCGGACCTCGTCCTTGAAGAGCGTGCGCAGCGGCTCGACCAGCTCGAACTCGAGGTCCTCGGGCAGACCACCGACGTTGTGGTGCGACTTGATGTTGTGGGTGCCGGCACCGCCGCCGGACTCGACGACGTCGGGGTAGAGCGTGCCCTGGACCAGGAAGCCGACCTTGGTGCCCTCGGGGGCGTCCTTGATGATGTCGAGCTCGGCCGCCTCGAAGGTGCGGATGAACTCGCGACCGATGATCTTGCGCTTGGTCTCCGGGTCGGACACGCCCTCGAGCGCGTCCAGGAACTGCTTCTCGGCGTCGACGACCACGAGCTTCGCGCCCGTGGACGCGACGAAGTCACGCTCGATCTGCTCGGTCTCACCCTTGCGCATGAGTCCGTGGTCGACGTACACGCAGGTGAGGCGATCGCCGATCGCCTTCTGCACGATCGCGGCAGCGACCGCGGAGTCGACGCCACCGGACAGCCCGCAGATCGCGCGCCCGTCGGGGCCGATCTGCGCGACGATCCGCTCGATCTGCTCCTCGGCGATGTTGCCGATGGTCCAGGTCTGGCGGCAGCCGGCGACGTCCCACAGGAAGTGCTCGAGGACCTTCTGCCCGTGCTCGGTGTGCAGCACCTCGGGGTGCCACTGCACACCGGCGAAGCCGCGCTCGACGTTCTCGAACGCTGCCACGGGGGTCGACTCGGTCGAGGCGAGGACGGCGAAGCCCTCGGGTGCCGCGGTCACCGAGTCACCGTGCGACATCCACACGTTGTGCTCAGTCGGGATGCCGCCGAGCAACGTCCCCGCGTGACCGATCTGCACGCGGGTGCGGCCGTACTCCCGGGCGCCGGTCGCCGAGACGGTCCCGCCGAGCCCCTGGGCCATCAGCTGGAATCCGTAGCACATGCCGAAGACGGCAACGCCGGTCTCGAAGAGCGCCGGGTCGAGCGTCGGCGCACCGGTCTCGTAGACCGAGGAGGGCCCACCGGACAGGATGATCGCCTTCGGGCCGCGCGCGACCATCTCGGCGATCGGCATCGTGTGCGGCACGATCTCGGAGTAGACCCGGGCCTCGCGCACGCGGCGCGCGATCAGCTGGGCGTACTGGGCACCGAAGTCCACCACCAGGACCAGGTCGTGCTCGGACTCGTGCGTGATTTCCCCGGGCGCCGTCATGGGCGAATCGTATCGGCGCCTCGCCTGCTCTCCGAACTCGTGCCAGCAGCCCGGACGACGCGCTGCACCCGCCGGACGCTGATCGCGACGTACCCGGCTCCGCACAGCCCCAGCAGACCCAGCCACGCGACCAACCAGATCGGGTCGGCCAGGGCGGCTTCGTCGCGACCCGGCCAGTGGATCCAACCGAACGACAGGAGCAGGGTCGGACCCCAGTACCAGAGGCCCAGGCAGGCACAGCCCACCGCCGCGAGACCCACGAATCCCAGCACCGCCCCGGCTCCCGCGATCGACCACAGGGCGGCATGGACGCAGGCAGCAACGGGCATCGACAGAGCCACGACCGCGGCGAACCGCATCGCGAAGTGGCGCCACGGCGGCACTGTCGCCATCAGCGTCAGGTCGGGCGTGCGATCGACCAACGGGAAGGCGAGCGCCACTGCGGTGAGGCCGGGCAGCGTGTGCAGGACGGCGACGGCATCGCGGACGCCCGGAACGCTGAGGTGGACGTCGCCCACCATGAGCGTGGCACCGCTCAGCGCCCCTGCGGTCGCCAGCGCAACTCCCAGCCCCCACACGCGCACGACAGCCGAGGCTCGGCTATCCCAGACCATCGGGGAGCCGGAGCTGGTCGAACGCGCACTCGGTGAGCTGGCGGTAGGTCGTGCGGACCCACGGCGCCTGGACCTGGAGATCGCTGGTCAGCCAGGCGTAGTCGCGACGTCCCGGATCCGGCCGCAAGATGCCCGCCTGGACCTGGAGCCAGCGTCCGAGCTGGTGACGGACCTCGAAGGCGAGGTACGGCGGCTCGGGGCCTGAGTCGGCGGGGCAGGACGACGACGGCCTGAGCAGTGAAGCGGTCGCGAGATCGTCGGTGACCGTGCTCCGGGAAGCCCGGTCCATCAGTACGACGCCACCCTCCGGCCGCGTCTCCCGACCGGGAACGGACTGCGCAAAGCGGTCGGGCAAGGGCACGTCCAGGGCGACCAACGAGCGTGCCTGCCGATGCATCCGCTCACTGAGGTCCTTCAGCGGTCGCGGCGTCTCTTCGTAGACACACACCTGCGGGGACGACCCGGCACAGGTCAAGGGAGGGTCCGCGACCAGCGTGTAGCGCAGGTCGCTGTCTCCCGGCGCGAGGAACCACCCCGTGCCCCATGCCGCCACAGCGACGGCGAGGAGCAGGCGGCGGGGCCACGTGCTCAGGAAGATCCGCGGGCTGCCGGCTGCGAGAGCGCAGGCTGCGATGCCCAGGGCGACGATGCCGGGAGTGAGGATCGGCCACGTCGCGAACCCCTGGCCGCCGAGGTTTCCCGTGACCCCACCGGTGTCGAACACGTGGGGAAGGACGCCAACGGCCGTCAGCAGGAAGAGCAGGTAGACAAGAACCACCACCAGCGGTGCCAGCCAGGCACGACCGCTGCTGAATCCGATGGCCGCTCCGATCGCCGTGTGCGCGCTCAACATCAGCACTGACGGCACCAGGATCCAGACGAACTCCCAGTAGGCCGGGACCCCCGCCAGTGAGGCAACCGTGGTCATGGCCAGGGTCAGCGTGAGCAGCGCCGCCACAGCGATGCCCCAGATGGCCAGTCCCGGCTGGAGCCACCGCAACCAGTCGCGACTGCTCTGCAGGAGGATCTCGCCCATCGCTGAACGGCGGAGTCGGGCATAGGCCAGGCAGGAGGTACCGGCAGCGATGGGACCCATGAAGCTCGTCGCGCCAGCGCAGAAGTCCAACGACTGCTTCCAGGAGCCCATCAAGTCGGGAAACCTCCCGCCGATCCACACCAACCCGGCCGCCAGGAGGAGCACGAACTGCACGGCGATCGCCCGGCGTTCGCCCAGCCACGCCAACCAGACCTTCATGCGCGAGCCGCCGAGATCGTCGCGAGGAACGCGAACTCGGCCGATCGCTCCGGGCCGCCGTGGTCGGCGACGAAGTCGTCCATCGAACCCACGTGCAGGAGCCGCCCCGCATCCATGACGACGATCCGGCTGGCCATGACGGCGACGTCCTCCATCACGTGGCTGCTCAGGATCGTGACCGCCGCCGTGTCGAGATCGCGGAGAATTCCACGCAGGCCGGCGCGCTGCTCCGGATCGAGGCCGGTGGTCGGTTCATCCAGCAGCAGGACGCTGGGATCGGTGACCAGGGCGACCGCGAGCGCGAGTCGCCGGCTCATTCCGCCCGACAGCCGGCCCACCCGATCAGCCGCGCGAGAGGAGAGCCCGACGCGCTCCAGGAGCTGAGGATTCCGCGTCCGGGCTTCTGCGGAGGGAACTCCCCGCACCCAGCTCGCGTACGCCATTGCATCGGACACCCGCATCTCCTTCGGCAGGTCGAGATGCTGGGGCATGTAGCCGAGACGTCCGACCACCGTGCGTCGACGCCGTCCGTAGAGATCGACGTCATCGATCCGCACCCGTCCGGCCTCAGGGCGCCGACACCCCGCCAGCG
Source organism: Nocardioides sp. Root682 (assembly GCF_001427795.1). Classification (GTDB taxonomy): domain Bacteria; phylum Actinomycetota; class Actinomycetes; order Propionibacteriales; family Nocardioidaceae; genus Nocardioides. The sequence goes on from NZ_LMHJ01000001.1 coordinate 1,501,999, forward strand.
TCCGCAACAGTGTCGATTTCCCGGCACCGTTGACACCGACCAGGCCGCAGACGCCCCGGTCGACGACGAGTTCATCGAGGTCGACCGCGGGAGCGTCCTGATGGCTGTAGGTGCAGCGCAGGCCGCTGGCGGAGAGGCCCATCGGCTAGATGCTGAAGGTGAAGTACGGCTTGCGGCTGCAGGCATCCGGACTGTTGTTCTGGTCCTCGCAGACCTTGACGTGCACCCGCCCCCTGTCGGCACCTTCGTCGCTGTAGTCGTCGGCGTCGTACTGGTTGACCCAGCTACCCGAGTTGTCGCGTGCGCTCTGGTCCTTGCCCTCCTCGGCACACCAGTCGATCCCCGCCGAGCACCACTTGAAGTAGCTGTAGCTGGTCTCGGTGTAGACCGACTGACCCGTCGGGCGAGGGTCCTTGTAGTAGGTGTGGTTCTTCAGCAGCCCGTCCTTCTGGTAGGCCGTGCCGTAGGCGTACGCCTGCGCCACGGCCGGGCTGCCGTCCCAGGCCGTCAACGGTGTGGACGCGGAGTACCAGTTGTAGGAGGTCGCGACAGCAGGGCTCGCAGCGAGGGTGGCGGCGGCAGCCGCAGTGGAGAGCAGCAGCGCTGCGGTGGAACGAGTGAGGGCGTACATGTGAAACCTCCCGAGAAAGGGTGGCAGCGGCGCTGCCGACTGGGAGCATCTTGATGTGCCCATACATAGATGTCAATCGGCTGCACGATGCCTGTGGAGAACCTGGCGGGAGTGGCGCATCCGGAACGGGAAAAATGCACCAGGGCCCGACCGGGGAGGGAGGGTGGTCGGGCCCTGATTGTCCACGCGCTGTTGGACAGTGCCTGGACCGAGCCCGGGCTTCGGGAGGGAGCGTGAATCTCCGGGCTCGCTGGTTCAACGAGTCCACCATGGTCGGGTTACGCCGTCGCCGAACAACTTCCCCAATGTTTCTGGGCGGCCCGGAATTGCTCCGAACCGCCCAGATTCACGCTGGCTGACCCCTGGCTGAGCCGCAGCTGGCCCCTAGCTGACCCCGACGATCGGCAGCCGGAGCGCGCCGGGGGCATCCGCGGGGACGACCGGTGCCTTGGGAGTGACCGGCTGGATCCGCTGGTAGGCGGCCCCGAGCTCGGGGCGGGCGTCCTGCTCGCCCTTGTTCGGCCAGAACGACATCGCCCGCTCGGCCTGCGCCGTGATCGTCAGCGACGGGTTCACGCCGAGGTTCGCCGAGATCGCGGACCCGTCAGCGATGTGCAGACCGGGGTGGCCGTACATCCGCTGGTACGGGTCGACCACGCCGGTCGCCGGGCTGTCACCGATCGCACAGCCACCGATGAAGTGGGCCGTGAGCGGCATGCCGAGCGGCTCACCGAGGCTGCCGTAGGCCTCCTTGGCGTTCATCACCTTCGCCAGGCGGCGTACGGCGTCGTAGGCGGGCGCGATGTAGGTGGGGCTCGGGGCCCCGTGGCCCTGCACCGAGGACATGTAGCTGACCGGGCCCCGCTGGCGCCACACGGTGGTGATCGAGTTGTCGAGGGTCTGCATCACCAGGGCGACCACCGTGCGCCGCGACCAGGTGTTCAGGGAGTACAGGTCCTTGAGACCGCCCCGCTGCTTCCACAGCTCCTTGGCCCACGTCTTCACCCGGTGCTCACCCTCCACCTCGTCGACGAGCACGGTGGCCATCAGCGGCATCACGTTGCGACCCGGGCCGTAGCGGACGGGCTCGATGTGGGTGTGCTCGTCCGGGTGGAACGACGACGTGATCGCCACCCCCTCGGACCAGTCGACCGCGTCGTCGTTGGCCGTCGCCCACAAGATGGCCTCGGAGTTGGTGCGGGTGAGCACGCCGAGCCGGTCGGAGATCTCCGGGAGCGAACCCTCGGCCTTGAGGCGGTGCAGCAGTCGCTGCGTGCCGAGGGCGGCGGCCGAGAAGATGACCTGCTCGACCCGGAACGTCTTCACCGCGGTCTTGCGCGACAGCTTCGCCTTGGTCCAGCGTGCCGTCACCTCGTAGCCACCGCCGGGCAGCGGGCGCACGTCGGTGACGGTCGTCAGCGGGTGGATGGCGGCGCCGTTCTGCTCCGCGAGGTAGAGGTAGTTCTTGACCAGCGTGTTCTTGGCGTTGTGACGACAGCCGGTCATGCAGGAGCCGCAGTTGATGCAGGTCTTGCGGTCCGGTCCGGCACCGCCGAAGAAGGGGTCGTCGACCTGCTCGCCCTCGGCCTGACCGGGCGCCCCGAAGAAGACCCCCACCGGGGTGGCGTGGAACGAGTCGCCGACACCCATCTCGTCCGCGACCTTCTTCATGGCGTCGTCAGCCGGCGTCATCCTGGCGTACTCGGTCACGCCGAGCATCCGCTTGGCCTGGTCGTAGTACGGCGCCAGCTCGTCCTTCCAGTCGGTGATGTGCGCCCACTGGGAGTCCTTGTAGAACGGGTCGAGCGGCTCGTAGAGCGTGTTGGCGTAGACGAGCGACCCGCCGCCCACCCCCGCGCCGGCGAGGATGAAGCAGTCGTTGACCAGGTCGATGCGCTGGATGCCGTACATCCCGAGCTCGGGACGGAAGACGAAGCGCTTGGCGTCGCCGCCGTTCTCCGGGAGGTCGTCGTCGGTGAACCGGGCGCCGGCCTCGAGGACGGCGACGCGGTAGCCCTTCTCGGTCAGCCGCAACGCACTGACCGAGCCGCCGAAACCGGAGCCGATGATCAGGACGTCGTAGTCGAAGTCGGCCACGGTTCAGGCCCGTCCCATCTTGTCCATCGCGCGCAGCGAGAAGCTCATGAACTTCGCGTAGCCCTCGTCGGACATGCCGAGCATCGGGGCGAAGCGGATCAGGCGCTGGGTGCCGACCGACTGGGTCTCCGTGTAGCGGTGGATGCCCTCGGAGCCTTGGCGCCGGCCCATCCCGGACTCGCGCATGCCGCCCATCGGGGCGTCGATGCTGGCGAAGGTGGCACCGAAGGCCTCGTTGACGTTGACCGTGCCGCACTTGATCTGGCGGGCGATCTCGCGGCCGCGCTCGGTGTCGCGGGTATAGATCGAGCCGTTCAGGCCGTACTCGCCGTCGTTGGCGCGCGCGATCGCGTCCGCCTCGTCGTGGAAGCGGTAGATCGAGATGACCGGGCCGAAGGTCTCGTGGCCGAAGCAGGTCATCTCCGGGGTGACGCCCTCGAGGATGGTCGGCTCGAAGTAGTACGGCGCCAGGTCGGGCCGGGCCTTGCCGCCTGCGAGCACCCGGGCGCCCTTCGCGACGGCGTCCTCGACGTGCGCGGTCACCGTCTCGAGCTGGTCGGCCGAGATCAGCGAGCCCATGTCGGCGTCCCACGACAGCGTCGCGCCGAGGCTCATCGCCTTGGTGCGGGCGACGAAGCGCTCGACGAAGCGGTCGTAGACCTGGTCGGCGACGAACATCCGCTCGGTCGAGACGCAGAGCTGACCGGCGTTGGAGAACGACGCGCGTACGGCACCCTCGGCCGCCCGCTCGACGTCGGCGTCGCGGAGCACGAGGATCGGGTTCTTGCCCCCCAGCTCGAGCGAGCAACCGATCAGGCGCTCGGCGGCCTGGCGGGCGATGATCTTGCCGGTCGCGGTCGAGCCGGTGAAGCAGATGTAGTCGGCGCGGTCGATGATCGGCGTGCCGAGCACGCGGCCGGGTCCGGCCACGACCTGCCACAGGTCGCGCGGGAAGCCGGCCTCCTCGAGGAGCTCGGCACCGAGCAGGGCCGACAGCATCGTCTGGGCGTCGGGCTTGGTCACCACGGCGTTGCCGGCGAGCAGGGCCGGAAGGCCGTCGCACAGCGCCATCGTGAACGGGTAGTTCCACGGCGAGATGATGCCGACGACGCCCTTGGGCACCCGGTTGACCTCCACCCGCGTCAGCACGGGTACGACGCCCGGCCGGCGCTCGGTGTCGAGGTGCTTGTGCGCGGTGCGGGCGTAGTAGCGCGCGGTCAGCGCGATGTGCAGCGGCTCGTCGAAGGCGTGCTTGCGCGCCTTGCCGGACTCGAGCTGGATGAGGTCCATGATCTCGGCCTGCCGGTCGAGCACGATGTCGTGGAGGCGGTGCAGGATGCGCGCACGCTCGTCGATCGACACCTTGGCCCACGCGTCCTGAGCGATCCGCGCCCGGCGGAACGCCTCCGCGACGTCCTCGGCGCTGGACTGCGGGATGTTCGCCAGCGGCGCCCCGTCGATCGGCGAGGTCACCTGGTTGGAAGTGCCCGTGGTCGCGAGCACGCGGTCGGTCAACCGGGCGACGTACTCCGGCTCCAGGGCGTACGACGCCCGCGGGTCGTGCTCGGGATCGTGCGGCCCGCCGACAGCGGGATCGGTGGCGCCGCCGGAGGCGCCGGGACCGGGAATCGCTTCGCTCATGTGACGAGAGTAGGTGAGCGGAGTCACCGACGCTACCGATCAGTAGCCGATGTGCCGCTTTACACATCGATTCTTCGTGTCAAGCCCTCAATTCGGCGCATTCCGGTCGCTGCAAGGTGGCTGCAAGACCTCCGGAGCAGGCTCGGCACAGCGCGACGAACGGCGTCGCCCACCCGTTGGAGGAGACCCGCGATGAGCACCCAGATCACCGAACAGAAGAGCTTCGAGAAGCCCGACGAGACCCGGTCCTTCGAGCGCGGCACCGTGGACCTGGTCGTGGTCGGCGGCGCCGAGATCGGTCGACTGACCCTGCAGCCCGGCTGGCGCTGGTCCGAGCACGTGCAGCCGATCGCCGGCACCCACCTGTGCGAGGCACCGCACTTCCAGTACCACGTGAGCGGCACCCTGGCGATCAAGATGGCCGACGGCACCGAGTTCACCGCGTCCGCCGGCGACGTGACCTCCCTGCCCGAGGGCCACGACGCCTGGGTGGTCGGGGACGAGCCGGTCGTGGTCGTCGACTGGTGGGGGGCGTCGAACTACGCCCGCCCCTGACCGCTCCGGCGTAGCATGACGCGCGTGAGCGTGCTCTCCGTGCGAGTGCTCGGGGAACTCACGGTCGACGGAACCGATCTGACGCAGCTGGACAGGAAGACCCGCGGCCTGCTCCAGCTCCTTGCCCTGTCCCGCGGCCGGCCCGTTCCCGTCGACGCCCTCGTCGATGCCCTGTGGGGCGAGCGTCCGCCCGCGCGGCCGACCGACCAGGTGGCGGTCCTCGCAAGTCGGCTACGACGCGCGCTCGGTCGTGACCGCGTCGAGCGCACCGACGGCGGGTACCGGCTGTGCGCGGAGAGCTTCGACCTCACCGAGGTGGACGCGGTCATCGGCGAGATCGAACGGCGCCAGGCTGCCGGGGAGATCACCGGCGCGGCCGCGGCAGCACGGGTCGCACTGGCCCTGCTGCGCGGTCCCGTCCCCGAGGTGCGTGCCGCGTCGACCTGGGCCACGGCACAGACCGACGCGGCGAACCGCCTGGTCCAGCGCGCTCGACGGGTCGCGGCAAGCGCGCTGCTCGACTCCGGTCAGTGGCGCGACGCGTTGGAGATCGCCTCGACCGACACCGGGACCGACCCCCTCGACGAACAGGCCTGGCGGACCGTGATGCGCGCCCAGGCTGCCGGCGGTCGTCCGGCGCTCGCACTGTCGGCGTACGCCTCCCTGCGCGAGATCCTGGCCGACCAGGTCGGCGCCGATCCTGCCGAGGAGACCGAGGCGCTGCACCTGTCGATCCTGCGCGGCGAGGTCCCTGCTGCGACCACGAGTGCCCTGACCCCGACGCTCGTGGGTCGCAACAGCCAGGTCGCGCACCTCGACGCGCTGATCGGCCGGGCCCTGGCCGAGCGGCTCCCCCGTGTCGCCCTGGTCGCGGGCGAGGCCGGGATCGGCAAGACCACCCTGCTCACGAGCTGGGCCGCTGCACGCAAGGACCTCGGCGACCGGGTGCTGACCGGGACCTGCGGGGCGCTCGACCGGGCGGCGCCCCTCGACGTCGTACTGTCCGCGATCGGGCGGTACGTCCAGGAATCGGCGAGTCCCGCCGCACTGCTCAGCGAGGACGACGCGCTGCTCGCCTCCCTGCTGGGCACCACGGGCGAGACCTCGCACACGATCGATCCCTCCCTCGGGCCGTCCGTCGTCTATGCGGCGGTGTCGCGCGTGCTGGCCCGGATCGCGGGTGACCGGTGCGCAGTCGTGGTCATCGACGACGCGCACCTGGCCGGCCCGACACTGGCGGACTGGCTCACCTACCTCCAGCGCCGGCCCGTGCCGTTGGTCGTGGTCCTCGGTGGCCGTCCCGACGAGGGCGGGCCGATGCCCGCGACCGACTACGTCAGCCTCGGCCCGCTCGATCGCGAGCACGTCGCCACCATCGTCGGCAACGACCGGGCCGAGGACCTCTACCTCCGATCGGGCGGGCACCCGCTGTTCCTCGCCGAGCTCGCATCCGTCGGTGCCGGCGAGCTCCCCGAGTCGCTGGTGGCGGCGGTGACGAGCCGTTGCGACCAGCTGGGCCCGGCCGGCGACCTGGTGCGCACCGCCGCGATCCTCGGCGGCGACCTCGACATCGACCTCCTCGCCGGGGTCCTGGGCCGGGGCACCCTCGAGGTCCTGACCGACGCGGAGCGCGCCGTACGGCACGGACTGCTCATCGACAACGGTGGCCGCCTCCAGCTGCGCCACGACCTGGTGCGCACCGCCCTGGTCTCCGGTACGACGCCCGGCCGGTCCGCGCTGCTGCACCGCGAGGCCGGTCGGGCCCTCGCTCGCCGCGCTGATGCGGATCCCTCGGCCGTGGCCGAGCACGCGCGCCTCGGCGGCGACCGCGTCCTGGCCTCGGTGTCGCTTCGGGCGGCTGCAGCCCGGGCTGCCGAACGGTTCGACCACGCCACCGCTGAGGAACTCCTCGACGAGTCGTTCACCCTCGTGCCCGACGACCAGACCCGGCTGGAACGGGCCCGCGTGCGGATCCGGCGCGGGCGCTACCGGGCGGCCGAGGAGGACGCGCTCGCCGCGACGGGTGCCGGACCGGAGCGGTGGGAGGCGGCCGCGTGGGCTGCCTACTTCGACCGCCGCTTCGGCGATGCGACGTCGTACGCCGACGACGGGGCCCTGGGCGCGGAGGACGACCGGACGCGCACCCGCTGCCTGGTGGCGTCGGGGCGGTTCCTGCACGCGCAGGGCGACCTGGCCAGGGCGGCGCGGCGGCTCGAGGCGGCGCTCAAGGACGCGTCGGGCGAGGACCGGCTGGAGGCGGCCGCATGGCTCGGGGTCCTGCATGCCCACCGCAGCAACGTCGACGAGGCGCTGTCGCTGTTGCGCCCGGTCACCCGGCCGGGCATCAGCGTGACCCACACCCCGGCCTCGATGCACGCCCTGCTCTTCACGGGCCACACCCTCGCCGTCGCCGGGCGGGGCGACGACGCGCTGGCCTGTTTCGCCAGCTACACCGCGGAGGTCGCCCGGCGCGACGTACCCCGCTTCGCCGGTCGTGGCGTCAACTTCGGTGGCTGGGTGCTGCGCAATCTGGGCGCGACGAGCGCAGGCGTCGACGCGCACGAGGAAGCGGTGGCCGCGGTCGACGACGTGGTCATCCCGGAGGTGCTCGTCGCGGCGCTGGAGGACCTCGCCGACGCGCGGATCCGGGCCGGCGACCCCGACGGCGCGACGGCGCTGCTCGACCGGGCGCGGGCCGCACTGGTCGGCGACCTGGTCTTCGGCTGGCGCCTCCAGATGAAGCTGCAGCTGCTGGACGCCCAGGCCTTGCTGCTGGGCGGCTCCGCAGAGGCGGCGCTGGAGGTGGCGTCCGCGCTGGCCGCGTCGGCGGCCTCGGCAGGAGTGCCGCGCTATGTCTCCTGCGCCAGCCTGGTCGCTCACCGCGCGCGAGCCCGGCTCGGTGAGCCGGTGGACCTCGACCAGGCGTGGGCCGACCTCGGGGAGGTCGAACGCTCGGTCGGCATCGAGGCGTGGTGGTGGGCGGGGCAGACCGGGGCCGAGCTCGGTCAGGAGCGCTGGCTCGCCCGCGCCGAGGAGCTCGTCGTCGGACTGGCTGGTCGCAGCGGGGTCCACGCCGACACCTTGCGCGACGATGCCGACCGGCGGCTGGAGGCCTGGCGCCACCGGGCCACCCTCACTGCGCGCTGAGCACCAGCATCGGTACGACCACCGGTGGGGCATCGACGAGCGCTGCCTCGGCTTCGGCGCGGATCTCCGTGATCACCTCGGGCGGCAGGGTGGCCACGAACGGGGCGATGTGCGCCATGCCCAGCCGCCACGCGACCATGGCGGCCGGCGTCGTCAGGCCACCGTCGACCTCGATCCTGCGGGTTCGGGCCGACGGGTAGCCGGCCGCAGTGGCAAGGCCCAGGAGCCGGTCGGCGTCCCCGACGCGGGCCTCGGCGCCGTCCTTGAACGCGACGTACCAGGCGGGCGGGCGATGCCCCCGTCGGACCACGGCGCTCTCGACCACGTCCTTGGCGGGGTGCGTCCACCCCACTGGGAAGGCCGAGGCCGCGAGTCCTCGCGCGACGCGTCGCAGCTCGGCCAGAGCCTGCACCGGGTCCGGGGCGTGACCGAGGCTGAACGCCGCGACCGCCACGTCGAAGGCCTGGTCGCGGAACGGCAGCCGCTGCAGGTCACCGCCGACAGCGAGGGCAGGCGGACCGGGGAGGATGCGGGTCGCCAGGTCGACTGCGACCACCCTCGCTGCTCCCCGGGCAGCGGCCTGCTCCCCCGCCACGCCCGTTCCCGCGCCGGCATCGAGCACCGTCGCACCGGCCAGCGGGAGCTGCGCTTCGTCGAGCAGGGCACCCGCGAGGCGCGCGTAGAGCATGGCCGGACCGCTCCGCCAGGCGTCAGCGGAGAGGTCGTAGGCCGAGCCCATCGCGGTGCCGATCGCGGTGCCGATCGCGGTCACGCGAGCAGGGCCGCCCCCTCGACGGCCCGCTCCTCCCACCAGACCAGCTCGTCGTCGTACCCGCTGAAGGCCTTCTCCCAGCCGAACTGCACGAGTGCGCCGAGCAGGCTCAAGCCGATCTGGGTGTCCCACCACGGTGCGGTGTCGATGCCCCGGCGCTCGAGCGCGGCGCGGTAGGTGTCGATGGCCTGCTCCTTCGCCACGGGCAGGCGGCGGCAGTTGATCGCGAGGTACCACGCGAGGTCGGCGGTTCCGGCGCCGCGACCGGGCGTCTCCCAGTCCAGCAGCACGGTCCGGCCCTCGCTGTCGGTGCCGAGGTTGTCGAGCTTCCAGTTGCCGTGGACCAACGTGGACGGTGTCCTGGCGAGCGCGTCGACCAGCGGCGCCGGGTCGTGGACCAGTGGTACGACGACGGCCGCCGCCTTGGGCGCGACGGTCTCGAGCAACGGCCAGCCCTCGGCGACCAGCCTCGGGACGAGGTGCTCCGCACCGAGCGCCGCCTCAGCGGCCGCCATCCGCGGCGACAGCTCCAGGTAGCGGTCCGTCGGCGAGACCACGTCGATGTCGCGATCCGTCTCCCAGAAGGCGACGTGGACGGCAGCCATGTGGTCGAGGAAGCGGTCGTTCTGCTCCATGGTGATCGGGTCGTCGACGGCTGGCACGAGGGTGTCGCCGACGTCGTGCATCAGCACGGCGGCGAGGTTCGGCCGCTCGCGATCGTGAGCGACGGCCACGATCGGCTGGACGATCTCGGCGGGCAGGGCGGCCAGGATGCCGCGGCGCCACAGGGCGACGGTCGGGCTGCCGGGAACGCCGGCTGCCCGCAGGGACCAGTCGCCGTCGTGGTCGAGGTACTTCACGACGTACGACGTCCCGTCGATGGTCACCCGGTCCAGTACGGCACCGGACTTGCCGGGCGCGTCGAGCGGGGTGCGACCGGAGGCACCGACGAGCAGGGCGTCGACGGAGTCGAGGACCGGGCAGGCGTCAGGCATCCGCGGCCTCCATCTCGGCCAGCAGCGAGGCGGGCCAGCGGCCGCCGCAGAGCACCACGTCGGCGACGATCCGGTCGTCGACGACATCGAGCAGGTGCGCGTGGTGGGCGGCGTGCGGGATCCCGCCCTCGGTCCACGACAACGTGTAGTCGACGACCTCGCCACGCGCCGTCGGCTCGCGGCGCAGCTGCTCGAAGGTGCCCGGGTCGGCGAACCAGCCCCGGTAGGTGTCCTTGATCTGGTCCGCGCCGACCCGGTGGAAGCGCCAGTTCGGGACGGTGGCGTCCAAGGTGGCGTCCGGCGACCAGGCGTCACACTCGTCGATCCGGCCGGAGCGAACGGCTTCCAGGAAGCGGTCGACCGCTGATGGCTGGGACATGTTCGGCTCCTCGGCTCGGCTCATTCTGACACCACCGAGCGTGCCGCGACAGCCTTGCAGTGGGCTTGCAGCCCGCTGGTTGAGGTGCGAGGGCGGCGAGCGTCGAACCCTCGGGCGTGCCACGGCTGCCTTCTTGCGTAGCGACCGAGATAGTAGGAGCGGTCCTGCCCGTCTGTGTCGCATGATGTGGCGCAGATGCACCAACTCGACCTTCACGAAGGGCTCAACCATGAAGCTCTGGCACGTCTACGTCCTCATCGGAATTGCCGGATTCTTCGCAACCGGATCTCAAGCACTCGAATATTTCACTTCCGGTGACGGGCCGATCGATGGGACCGAACAGTTCTGGCGGGACGCCATCACCGCGAACAACGCATCGCTGTTCCTGGTCTTTGACGTCGTCATTCTCGGGTTGGCGCTGTTCGTCTGGATGTCGGTCGAGTCCCGGAAGGTGGACATCGGCGCCGGCTTCTTCGTGGGCTACGTCCCGCTTTCGATCCTGGTCGGCATCAGCACGTTCGTGCCGTTCTTCCTGGCGCACCGGCAACGGCTGCTCGACGCCCAGAAGGCGGTAACCGCGTCTCAGTAGGCAAGTCAATACGCCCACAGATAGCCGGGTTCGAGCCCGCGCCGCGGCACATCGGGGCGCTAGCCGGAGGATTCCCGGCGTGTGACGCCGGGGAAACTCCGGTTAGACCGGCGGCCTGGCTGGACGCGCACTCGTCGGCATGTGCGCGCGTCATGTGTGGGCCCACTGACTTGCCCCGGACATGCCGCAGGCCCCGCCGGAAGGCGGGGTGCTGGGCGCTGCAGCTATGCCTCGGGGTCGACGGTGCGGGGTGGGTCGAGGGCGCGGGTGCCGTTGGGTCCGACGAGGAAGTGTCGGCTGTTCGGGCTGGTCCAGAGGTAGTGGCTGGGCAGGACGATGACGTAGCGCCATCTGCTGTGGGTCTTGGCGCGGTGATGTCGCCGACAGAGCGGGACCAGGTTGCAGGGACAGGTCACGCCACCCTGCCCGTGGGGTGTCGCGTGGTCGAGGTCGCAGCGCGTGGCTTGTTTCGGGCAGCCGGGGAACCGGCACTGGTGGTCGCGGAGCTGGACCCGTTGGCGGATGCGGTCGGGGATCTCGTAGGAGTCGACCGGGACGCAGTCCTTGAGGTCGACCACGGGGCGCACGATGACGGTGGTGTCTCGTGCGCGGAGCCATTCCTTGATCTGCGCTGTGCTGATCGGGACCTGCTTGTCTTCCCACCGCCCGACCGGGTTCACGTCGGGCTTCGCGAACGGGTTCTCGTCGTTGGTCGAGGAGGTCGCGCTGCGACCGTCTCGAGACCCGGTGAGGGTGGTGTCGGTGATGTGGACGTTGAGGACGACCTTGCGACCCGGGGACTGGACGGTGACTTCGCCGGTTTCCTCGTCGGCGAACAGCAGGTCCAGGGACAGGTCTNCGGTGATGTGGACGTTGAGGACGACCTTGCGACCCGGGGACTGGACGGTGACTTCGCCGGTTTCCTCGTCGGCGAACAGCAGGTCCAGGGACAGGTCTTGGCGAGCCATGTCACCGACACCGCGTGCGCGGCGAACGTCCAGGGACGAGTCGTCGCCGAGTTTGCCGCGCTGGATCGCGCGCCGGTTGACGGCCTGGTCGAAGTCGTGACCGTCTGCGGCATCGACCAGGGCGTCGATGCGGACGCGTCCGTGTTGGTCGACCTGGCGATCGACGTCGACGAACAGGTCCTCGTTCGCGGCCTGGCGTTCGGCCTCGGCACGTTCGGGGTCGAACCGGAGGATGGCTTCGGTGACGAGGCGGTCGAGCTGCGCCCACCCGACGCCACCGACGGCGGCGAGCTGCCGGTCCACGAAAGCAGCGGCTTCAGCGTTCAACGACCGGGTGAGGTCGGCGATGCGTTCGGCACGCCACGGCGCCAACCTGCCCTCGACCACGGACTTGTAGATGTTGGGGAGCCGCCAGGCGCACTCGATGATCCGACCGACGTAGGCACGTCCACCATCAGGTGAGCGGCCGAGTACGGCGATGAGTTCCATCAACGCGAACTCCGACACCAGCGGCGCACCCTCACCCGCGATCGGGACACCCGTGTCGATGACACCGTCGATGATGGTCGCGGCCTGCTCCGGGGTGGTGACGGTGTGCTGGTTGGCCCAGGTCACCAGGTCGGTCCAATCCTCGACCAGTGACTCCTCGCGCGGGACAGCAGCGTGCCTGCCGGGCGACCCTCGTGCCGTCCGGTCAGTTCGCTGTCCCCCTGCTCCATACCTGTATTGGATCACGAGGAGGCGACACAACCACGGCCCGGAAACCCGCCTGTGGACAGAGGAAAGTCCCTCGACTGCCTGTGGAGAGCTCGTGGTCAGGGCCGGGGGTTTCGAGGCTCGCTGCGCTCGCACCTCAACCACCGGGCGGCGTCTCGATACGCGGCTCGCTGGCGCGCACCGCTACTCGACGAACTTGGCGGTACGCAAGACTCGTCGCGTGCAGGTCGACCTGGAGGACGTCACCCCGCTCCGGTTCCCCGACGGCTCGCCCGTCCGCGCAGCGTCCGCCATCGCGCCCTTCGGGGCCGGATTCCTCGTCGTCCAGGACGACGCGACGCACGCAGCCTGGTGCACGCCGGACGACGTGATGGCAATCCGCCTGCTGCCAGCGATCGGTGGGCTCGACACCTTCGAGAAGCACACCGGCACCAAGCACCTCAAGCCCGACCTCGAAGCAGCCTGCCCGCTCGAGATGGACGGCCGCCCCGCCGTACTGATGATGGGCTCCGGGTCGTCGATCGCGCGCATGCGCTGGGTGCTGGTCGTCCTGGAGGACGGCCGCCCACAGGTCACCGTGGCCGACATGACGGGGCTCTACGCGGCGGTCGCAGCCAGCCTCGGGGTCGACGCCGACGCCCTCAACCTGGAGGGCGCCTGTCTGGTCGACGGCGCGCTGCGCTGGTTCCATCGCGGCCTGCCGTCAGCCGGACTGCCCTCGGGAAGTGTCGACCTGGACCTGGCGCAGGTGCTGGCGGCCATGGCGGGCCGGACCTCACCCGAAGCAGTCGGCGTCGAGAACCCGCTGTTCTACGACCTCGGCGACGTCCACGGGGTCGGCCTGGCCGTCACGGACGCCGTCACCCTGCCCGACGGCACCGTGCTGCTGAGTGCCGCCGCCGAGGACAGCCCCAACGTGATCGACGACGGCCCCGTCACCGGCAGCGCCCTGGCCCTGCTCGTCGACGACGTCGTCACGGACGTGGTTGCCCTGCCGCTGATCGACGACAGGGTCGCCAAGGTGGAAGGGTTGATGGTCGTCGGCACCGACCGCGACACGATGCTGCTGCGCGCGGTCGTCGACGTCGACGACCACCTGGCGCCGTCACTCGCGCTACGGCTTAACGTCCGGCCCGGGGTCACTCGCTGCTGACCCGGTACCTGCCGATCGCCTCCGCTTCGGGATCGCTCTTCATGGCGCGATTCACAGCGACCACCTCATCCTCCGCGACCGTGATCTCCAACGGGATGTCTGCAGAGACGTTCGCCGCGAGAAGATCGAAACGCTCGCCGATCCGGAGGACGAGTCGTTCCCGGGCGGCGCCGACCCGCGGGTCCCCTCCGGTGGACTCGCTCCGGGAAAGCGACAAGCCACCGGAGGTCACTCCCACGTCGTCGACATCGACGTAGCGGTCGGCCCGCCGAACGACCTCGGCGAAGTCGGTGGGCGCCAGCTCCACGTTCACGGTTCGGAGCCACTTGCCCGCAGCGCGTTCGTAGGTCAACACAGCCTCGTCGCCTTGTGCGGCAACAAGGTCCTCGACAACCTCCTCGGCCAGGCGGCTGCCCTCGCCACCGAACGAAAGGGTCGCCTGCTTCGGGCCGACAAGGGTCACCACGACCACCTCGACGTCGCCGCCCTCGACCTCTTCGGCGTACTCGTCGAACACGCCGATCACTTCAGCGCTCGTTGCATCGCCCTCCATCGAGACCGTGACCTTCTTCGCCACGGTGGAGAACGGCATGTCGTCGTCGGCGTAGTCGACGTCCTCGGTGTGGACCTTGATGACGCCGGGCTTGTCCGCCGCGGCGCCCACCAGGCTCCCGTCCGAGGGCGAGCAGGCAGTCAGAACGGACAGGGCGCCGGCCAGCAGCAGTGCACGTATCACCGTGCCGATGGTTCCTGACGCAGCACGAGACCACATTGGTTTCGACCGAATCGGGACCCCGGGCCCCTTGGCTTCGAGCTCGCTTCGCTCGCCCTCAACAACCGGACTAGGGCGCAGACAGGTAGACCGACTTCAGCTCCGTGTACTGCGCCAACCCCTCGGGACCGAACTCGCGCCCGGTACCCGAGGCCTTGTAGCCACCGAACGGCGCGGCGAAGTCCATCGTGTACGTGTTGATCCCGTAGGTGCCGGTCCGCACGCCGCGGGCCACCTCGAGGCCGGCTTCGTGGTCCGAGGTCCACACCGTCCCGGCGAGTCCGTACTCCGAGTCGTTGGCGATCCGGACGGCATCGGCCACGTCGTCGTACGCGATGACCGAGAGGACGGGTCCGAAGATCTCCTCCTGTGCGATCCGCATCTTGTTGTCCACGTTCGCGAAGACGGTGGGCCGGACGTACCAGCCCTTGTCGAGGCCGTCGGGCCGACCGTCGCCACCGGTGAGGAGCTGGGCGCCCTCGTCCTGGCCGATCCGGATGTACGACGCCACGCGCTCCTGCTGGCGCGCCGCGACCATCGGGCCGATCTCCGTGGCGGGGTCCATCGGGTCGCCGACGACCATGTTGCCGATCGCGGTGGCGAGCGCGGCAGCGAAGGCGTCGTGCCGCTCGCGGCTGACCAGCACGCGGGTCTGCGCGACGCAGGCCTGGCCGGAGTTCATCACGCCGAGGAACTTCAGTCCCTCGATCGCAGCGGTCTCGTCGGCGTCGTCGAGGATGATCGCGGCGGACTTGCCGCCGAGCTCCAGTGACACCCGCTTCAGCTGCTGGCCGCAGATCGAGCCGATCAGGCGGCCAGCGGCGGTGGAACCGGTGAAGGCGACCTTGTCGACGCCGGGGTGGCGCACCAGGTGCTCGCCCACCTCCCGGCCACCGGCGACGATGCTGACCACACCCTCCGGGACGCCGGCCTCGATGAGCATCTCGGCCAGCAGGTAGCAGTCCAGCGGCGTCTCGGGCGCGGGCTTCACGACCACGGTGCAGCCGGTGAGCAGCGCCGGGACCAGCTTCGACAGCACCGTGAACTGCGGGACGTTCCACGGCGGGATCGCGGCCACGACACCGACCGGCTCGTGCCGGACGAGGACGTCGGTCCCGAGCACTCCGGGACGCGTCGACTCCCACGGGAACTCCCGGGCGATGCCGAGGAACGCCTCGATCTGCATCCACGGCGCCGGCGCCTGCGCGAGGCTGCTGAACGAGATCGGCGACCCCATCTCGGTGCTGATGACAGTCGCCATCTCCTCGAGTCGCGCGGCGTACAGGCCCGACAGGTTCTGGATGATCGCGATCCGCTCCTCGGGCGCCATCCGCGGCCACGGGCCCTCGTCGAAGGCCTTGCGTGCAGCGGCGACGGCGGCGTCGATGTCCGCGGTCGAGCCCTCGGGCACCCGCGCCACGACCTCCTCCGAGTGGGGCGAGACCACCTCCAGGACGGCGTCGGTGGCGGGCTTGGCCCACGCACCGCCGATGAACAGTGCGTCGCGGTCGAGAGTCATGTCGTTCCTTTCAGTTGCCTTGGTTTCGAGGCTCGCTTCGCTCGCACCTCAACCAGCGGCGTCAGCGGTCAGGGGGCGAGGTCGAACCAGTCGGCGAAGCCGCTGGGGTCGTGGCGACCGAGGGCGCCGTGCTCGAAGAGCCCCCAGCCCTCGGCCCCACCGGGTACGTCGACGCCGGCACCGTGGGCGACGGCGTGGCCGACGTGGTCGATCACGCCGAACATCACCCGGCCGGCGACGGCCGGGTCGTTCAGGTCGTAGGTGAGCCGCTCGGTGAAGCCGGCGCCCTTCCAGACACCGTGCGTCCAGTCGGAGTCGCCGCCGTACCCACCACCGACGTGGATGGGGACGGGCAGCTTCGAGGTGACCTCCAGAACCAGCGATTCTCCCGAGGGGGTGGTGCAGTGGATGGTCGCGCCGGTCGGGACACGCGTGCCCGATCCGTAGGTGATCTCGACGCGCGGCCAGCCGAGCTGCTCCACGCGGCCGTCCTTCCAGACGCGGGTGCAGTCGTTCAAGGTACGGAAGCCGTCGGGCGTCTCCTGGATGATGACCACGACACAGAAGTCGTCGAAGCGCATCGGGACGTAGAGCCACCACATGCCTTCGAAGGCCGGGTCCGCCGGCTTGCCGCCGGGAGCCGATTCGCCCACCGGCCGGATCCCCCACGAACGGTCCCGCGAGCCCACCCAGCGGTCCGGGGTGACCGCGATGTCCTCGCCATCGACAGCGATCGTGCCCTCCCACGTGCCGACCTGGGCGAAGCGCTGCGCGTCGAGGATCGTGTTCGAGCCCTGGCGCATCACGTGCGGCAGTTCCTGTACGACGTCGAAGGAGCCCTCCCACGTCAGGTCGAGGGCGATCCCCTCGGTCTCCTCGAGCACGATCCGCAGCTTCTTCAACGGATCCAGCACCTCGATCCGGTAGTTGCCGACCTGCTGCTGCATCCGGTCCGCACCGCGCGGATCGGCCGCGTCGCCGAGGTGGACGGCCGTCTGCTCCCGGCGCCCGTCGACGTCCCGGCTCAGCAGGACGAACGCGTCCTTGGTGCCGAGGTTCGGGTAGAAGCCGAGCCCGGTGATCAGGAACAGGTCGCCGGTGCGGTCGTGGGCGTTGAGGTAGCAACGGTCGTAGAAGTTGCGGTCGCTGCTGCCCGCCCAGGCGAGGGGACGCGGCAGCTGGTGGATCGGGTACTCGTCGAGGGGACCGAGGCCGACGTACTCACCGTGGAGGTTGGGAGAGCTCATGCGCCGACCTCCGCCAGCAGCGCCTCGAACAACGGACGGTGGTGGAACACCGACTCCGGGTCCTCGGGGCGCTCGATCTCGCCGAAGTGGATCTGGCGCGCGCTCGTGCGCAGGAAGACGCAGCCCCACAGCACCGCAGCATGGAGCTGGTGCCAGGTCAGGTCGCCGACCTCGACACCACACGCCGCCGTGTAGGCAGCGGTGACGTCCTCGGCCCGCAGGAAGTCCGGCATCCCGGGGACGCCGAGCATCCGCGCGATCTCGTCGAACACGCGGTGCGCGAAGACCATCCACGCCAGGTCCTGCTCACGGGACCCGAGCGTCGCCATCTCCCAGTCGAGGACGGCCACGGGCCGGAAGTCGTCGTACATCACGTTGCCGATGCGGGAGTCGCCCCACACCAGGACCGGTTCTCCGGACTCGGCCGGCAGGTTGGCCTCGAGCCAGGCGAGCCCGCGCTCGATCAGCGGCGACGGCGCGCTGTTCGCGTCGGCGGACAGTGCGTAGTCGTACCAGGACCGGGTGCGCGCGAGGTTCCGCGCGAGTGGGGTGGCGCCCTCGTGGCCGGTGACGGCCGGGTCGAGGAAGGCGAAGGTCGTCGCGGCGTCCGGGATGGAGTGCAGCTTCGCGAGCACCTCGACACTGCTCTGCTGGAGTCGCTGCCGCTGCTCGGGTGTCGCGTCGAAGAGCCAGTTGTCACCGAACGTGTACGGCATCACGTCCGGCGGTACGACGCCGTCGACCCGGTCCATCAGGAAGAACGGTGTGCCGAGCACGTCGCCCGTCGGCTCCAGCCAGCGCACGGCAGGCACGGGCACGTCGGTCAGCTCGGCCGCCAGCCGCATGGCGTCGTACTGGTCACCGAGGCGGTACTCCGCGAAGACCGGCAGGTCCTCGAGCGCTGGCGCGACGCGGACGACGTAGGCGCCAGTCACCCGCTCCCCTCCCTCGGTGACGGTGACGTCGAGCAGGACGGTCTCGCTCGACATGCCGTTGCTGTCGACCCCGGCGAGCAGCGTCACCTGCGGGTCGGAGCCGGCGGGCAGCACCGTGGCCAACCAGGCTTCGAGCTGGTCGTGCACCGCGGACTGGTCGCGGCTCGAGCGCTGCAACGTCATCTCGGCAGGCAACTCTGACTGCGACATGGGGGGCCTCCTGGGTTCAAGCCTGTTAGAACACGTTCTAGTTGTCAACGGAGGATTACGGTACCCTCGGTGTCGTAATAGGGGAAGAGGTCATGGGGAACGACATCGACGAAGTGGTCCGCGGCGCCGGCAGGCCCCGGGATCCGCGGATCGAACAGGCACTGCTGGCCGCTGTACGCGACCTGCTGACCGAGGGCGGCTATGCCGCCGTGACCGTCGCGGCCGTCGCCGATCGAGCGGGTACGACGAAGGCGGCCCTGTACCGCCGTTGGCCGGCGCTCCCCCACCTGATCCACGAAGCCGCGTTCCCCGGCGAGCTCGCACAGGACCTGGTCCTCGGGGCCGACCTGGCCACCGACCTCACGGGCGTCGTGCGCGGCACCCGGGACACGTTGTGCTCACCGATCGGCGCGGCCGCACTTCCCGGCCTGCTCGCCGAGGTCGGTGCCTGGCCCGACCTGCACGCCGCCATGATGCGCCGGTTCGGCGGGGTGTTCGCTGCGCTCGAGGACCGGCTGCAGAAGGCGGTGCGCGACGGTGACGCCCATTCGGAGGCGCGCGCGGACGACGTGCTGCGCCTGGCGATCGGCGCCGTCCTTGCCGGCCTGCTGCTCACCCCCGGCGAGCTCGACGACGCCTGGGTCGACCGGATCTCGGCGACGCTGACCCGCAGCCTCCGCCCCTGATCGCCCTGACCCTGACGGATCGGCGAATCAGGTCGCGACGACCTCGACCCGCTGGAACTCCTTGAGCTCGGTGTAGCCGGTGGTGGCCATCGAGCGCTTGAGGGCTCCGACGAGGTTCATGGTGCCGTCGGCGACGCGGGACGGGCCGAAGAGGATCTCCTCGATCGTGCCGACCTGCTCGAGCTGGACGCGCTGGCCGCGCGGGAGGTCGGCGTGGTGCGCCTCGGCGCCCCAGTGGAAGCCGCGACCCGGCGCATCGGTGGCGCGAGCGAACGGCGAGCCCACCATGACGGCGTCCGCGCCACAGGCGATCGCCTTGGCCAGGTCACCGGACGTGCCGATGGATCCGTCGGCGATCACGTGGACGTAGCGGCCGCCCGACTCGTCGAGGTAGTCGCGGCGTGCGGCGGCCACGTCGGCCACGGCGCTCGCCATCGGTACGGCGACGCCGAGGACCGTGCGCGTGGTGTGGGCGGCACCGCCGCCGAAGCCGACGAGCACACCGGCAGCGCCGGTGCGCATCAGGTGCAGCGCGGCCTGGTGGGTCGCGCAGCCGCCGACGATCACCGGGACGTCGAGCTCGTAGATGAACTCCTTGAGGTTCAGCGGCTCGGCCTGGCTGGACACGTGCTCGGCGGAGACGGTCGTGCCGCGGATCACGAAGAGGTCGACGCCAGCGTCCGTGACGACCTTGGCGAACTCCTTGGTGCGCTGCGGCGACAGCGAGCCGGCGACCGTGACACCCGCGTCGCGCATCTCGCGCAGGCGTGCGGTGATCAGCTCAGCCTTGATCGGTTCGGTGTAGATGGTCTGGAGGCGACGCGTTGCCTCCTCGCCCTCCAGCCCGGCGACCTCTTCGAGCAACGGCTCGGGGTCGTCGTACCGAGTCCAGAGACCTTCGAGGTTCAGGACGCCGAGACCGCCGTGGCGACCGAACGCGATCGCCGTCGACGGCGACATCACCGAGTCCATCGGCGCGGCGATGATCGGGAGGGTGAACGGGTACGCGTCGATCTGCCAGTCGATGCTGACTTCCTCCGGGTCGCGGGTGCGCCGCGAGGGCACGATCGCGATGTCGTCAAAGGAATAGGCACGGCGCGCGCGCTTCGCGCGGCCGATCTCGATGTCACTCACCGGGTCAGCCTAGTGGTCGTCTCGCCAACGGGCTGATTGGCAGCGGTCAGGTCGGACCCGACCCGTACCTGAGCGGCGTCATTTCCAGACGTGCACGTAGTCCACTTCCAGCGTCTTGGGACCGGCGTCAATGCCGTCGTAGCCGGTCGAAGCCCTACCCATGGCTGAAGTGAGTGCCACGATGTACTTCTTGTTCAGCATGGCGCTCTTCGAGGTGTTGACCAGGCACAGGTTGCCGTTCACCCAGATCTGGAGCTTGTTGGCATCCCATTCGAGGGTGAAGGTGTTCCATGCGCCCCGGTTGGCCACGCAGTTCCAGGCGGTGTTGGCCACACCCGGGTTGCTCCCCGTGTACGGCGTGGGCGCGGTGGCGTCGTAGTGCAGGTAGGGAACGGACAGGGTCGGGTACTCCGAGTAGGTCTCGGTGACGTCGATCTCTCCGGTGGCAGGGAAGAGCGATTCTCCGGCCTCCACGGCCGGCCAGAGCCAGAAGGCCTCGTGCAGCTTGGTGGGTGAGTCAGCCGAGATCTCTGGAGACTTCATGCGGGCCTCGAAGCGACCGTGCTCCTGGTTGAACCTGGCGTACGTGCTCACCTGCCCGGAGGCGTAGGGCACGTCAGGAATGTTCTTCGAGCTGTCAGCCGACTTGGGGCAGAGCACGTTGGAGGGCATCCTGCGCGTCGTGAGCTTGAGCGTGCCGTTGGACTGGCTGATGACCGACGGGTCGTCGACGTAGCACGCGTAGGCGTAGGGCGGACCCTCGCTGTACAGGCGGCCGTTGACGAAGTTGGTCTGAGGAGTCCACTTGCTGCGGTCCAGCGCACTGGCGTCGAACTCCTCCCCGAAGGAGCAGACCCAGAGCGTGCCGTCCGCCTTGGCCACGGGAGTCGTGCCGCACGTGGGAGCGCCGGGGCCGGGGGCGGTGGCGAGGGCGGTCACGGCCAGCTCAGGGCTGGTGCCCGCAGCGTGGGTGGTCGTCTTGACGACCGTTGCACGGTAGCGAGCCGCATTCGTGTTGGCAGGAGTGATGGTGAGGACAGCCCGCCCGGCGACGGCGTCATACGGAGCAGTCCCGGCGGCGCCCCACGAGAGGCCACCCCACTTCTCCAGCTTCACGGCTTCGCCGTTCGACAGGTGGGTTCCCGTGGCGACGAGCGTGGTGGGGGTGTTGACGACAGCATTCCCCTGGAGCGCGAGGGTGAGCACGGGTTGAGCCAGGACTCCGGTCACGGTCAGCGCAGCGCTGGCGGCAGCCTGGTGCGTGGCGCTGGCCTTGACGCTCACGCGGTACTTCACGGCCTTGGTGCTGGTCACCGGGACGGAGAAGCTGGCCGTGCCGGTGGAAGAAGCCGGAGCAGTGGCCACCGCGCCGTACAGGAGCCCGTTGAACTTCTCGAGAGTGATGGTGTCCCCGGCGTTCAGGCTGGTGGAGGTCACGGCGAGGGTGACGTCCTGGCCCACCGTGGGCGCAGACGCTGCGGTGAGGGTGAGCGTGGGCTTCGGAAGGGCCGCCGCCTGGGCAGCCAACGGGAGCGTGAAGACTCCCAGGAGGCCGACGAAGAGGGCAAAGAAGTGCAAACGTCTCACGAGCGTGGTCTCCTGCAGCGATCAGTGGAGCGTGACGACAGACGGGGGGGGTCTGCCAGTCCTACCACGCTCGCGCGCTGCGCGAGGACGAAACCTGACTGCCCGGGGCCCGGGTCAGTGCAGGGTCAGCGCAGCTCAGCGGTGGTAGTTCGGCGCCTCGATCGTCATCTCGACGTCGTGCGGGTGGCTCTCCTTGAGCGAGGCGGAGGTGATCCGGATGAACCGGCCCTTCTCCTGCAGCTCCGGGACGGTCCGCGCGCCGACGTAGAACATCGACTGCGAGAGCCCACCGATGAGCTGGTGGGCGACACCGGAGACCGGGCCCTTGTAGGCGACCTGGCCCTCGACACCCTCGGGGACGATCTTGTCGTCGCTGGTGACCTCGGCCTGGAAGTAGCGGTCCTTGGAGTAGGACTTCTTGCCCCGCGAGGACATCGCACCGAGCGAGCCCATGCCGCGGTAGGCCTTGTACTGCTTGCCCAGGTGGAAGACGACGTCGCCGGGCGACTCCTCGCAACCGGCGAGCATCGAGCCGATCATCACGGACTCGGCGCCGGCCACGATCGCCTTCGCGATGTCACCGGACTGCTGCAGACCGCCGTCGGCGATGACCGGGATGCCGGCCGGGTGGGCGGCCAGGGCCGCTTCGTAGACGGCCGTGACCTGCGGGACACCGCAGCCGGTGACGACGCGCGTCGTACAGATGGAACCGGGGCCGAAACCGACCTTGACCGCGTCTGCTCCGGCATCGACGAACGCCTGCGCACCTTCGCGGGTCGCGACGTTGCCGCCGATGACCTGGACGTGCTTGGTGGCCGGGTCGTTCTTCAGGCGGCGGACCATGTCGAGCAGCAGCGTGACGTGGCCGTGGGCGGTGTCGGCGACGAGTACGTCGACGCCCGCGTCGATCAGGCTGGTCGCCCGCTCCCACGCGTCACCGAAGTAGCCGATGGCCGCACCGACGAGCAGGCGGCCGCTGGCGTCCTTCGAGGCGAGGGGGAACTGCTCGGACTTCACGAAGTCCTTGACGGTGATCAGACCACCGAGGCGGCCCTGCTCGTCGACCAGGGGCAACCGCTCACGCTTGTGCTGGCGGAGCAGCAGGGTGGCGTCGTCCCGGCTGATGCCGACCGGGCCGGTGATCAGCGGCATCGGCGTCATCACTTCGTCGACCTTGGTGGTCGCCCACTCGGCAACGGGGGTGAAGCGCAGGTCGCGGTTGGTGCAGATGCCGAGGAGACGGTTGTCGGTGTCGACGACCGGGAGGCCGGACACGCGGTACTCGCCACAGATGCGGTCGAGCTCCTCGAGCGTCGCGTCGGGGCCGATCGTGACCGGGTTGGAGATGATCCCGGTCTGGGTCCGCTTCACGAGGTCGACCTGGTAGGCCTGCTCATCGGCGGAGAGGTTGCGGTGCAGGATGCCGATGCCGCCCTGGCGGGCCATGGCGATCGCCATCCGCGACTCGGTGACCGTGTCCATGGCGGCGCTGATCAGCGGCGCCTTGATCATGATGTCGCGCGTCAGGCGCGTGCTCGTGTCGATGTCGTCCGGTGCGAGGTCGGAATGACCCGGCAGCAGCAGCACGTCGTCGTAGGTGAGACCAAGGGCTGCGAATTTGTCGGGGACCTCCACCGGGCCAGTCTACGGCCCGCCCTTGACTGGTCCGACACTCTGGGGGTGTGAGTACCGCGACCTCTGACCTGCCCCCGCACGTCCTCGTGCTCTTCGGCGCCACGGGCGATCTCGCCAGCCGCAAGCTGTTCCCCGGGCTCTACCGGCTCGCCGCCGCTGGGCGGCTCCCCAGGCACCTCGCCGTGATCGGCAGTGGGCGCCGCTCCCCCGGCACCGACGAGGAGTTCCGCGGGCACGTCCGCGACGCACTCGACGAGTTCGTCGGCGACGTCGACGAGGCGGTCGCCGGACCGCTCCTGGAACGGATCACCTTCGTCGCTTCCTCCGCCGACGACGGTACGGCGCTGGCGCGCGCGGTCGAGGCGGCCGAGGACCGGCTGCTGACCGATGCTCGGTGCCTGCTCTCCGACGTACGCCGCCTCTTCTACCTCTCCGTGCCGCCGACGGCCGTCGAGGGCATGGTCCAGATGCTTGACCGCGAGGACCTCGTGGACCGGTCGCGCCTGGTGGCGGAGAAGCCCTTCGGCACCGACCTGGCCAGCGCTCGCGAGCTGCATGCCGTGATCTGTGGGGTGTTCGCCGAGGACCAGGTGTTCCGGATCGACCACTTCCTCGGCAAGGAAGCGGTGCAGAACATCCTCGCGCTGCGCTTCGCGAACGGGCTGTTCGAACCCGCCTGGAACCGGCACACCATCGAGTCGGTGCAGATCGACGTGCCCGAGAAGCTCACCGTCGAGGGGCGCGGCAGCTTCTACGAAGGCACCGGCTGCCTGCGCGACATGGTCACCACCCACCTGTGCCAGCTGCTCGGGTTCGTGGCGCTCGAGGATCCCCACGCGTTCCGCGAGTCGGCGATCCGCGCAGCGAAGGCGGCCGTGTTCGCCGCCGTACGACCGCTCGATCCCGAGCGCGTCGTCTTCGGTCAGTACGACGGCTACCGGTCCGAGCCCGATGTCGCCGACGACTCCGACGTGGAGACCTTCGTCGCGATCGAGGTGTGGATCGACAACGACCGCTGGCGCGACGTGCCGTTCTACCTCCGCACCGGCAAGGCGATGGCCGACGGTCGGCGCACCATCACGGTCCGGTTCCGCGACCCGCGGCACCGCTGGCTCAAGCCGGAGGGAGGTGGCGTCCCCGAACCCAACGAGCTCGTGATCGAGCTGGCCGACCAGCCGCGGATCGCGATCGACGTGCGCGCCAAGCGCCCCGGCCCCGACATGGCGCTGATCGAGGGTGTCTTCCGGCTCGACCTGGTCGGCGACTCCCCCGGCGACGACCCGCTCGAGGCCTATGAGCGGCTGCTGCTCGACGTGATGCGCGGCGACCGGACCCTGTTCATCAGCTCCGACGAGGTCGACCGGCTGTGGGAGATCTGCCAGCCGGTGCTCAACCGACGGCCCGTCGTCGAGCCGTACCCGGTCGGATCCTGGGGGCCGGAGTCGGCGCGCGGGCTGGCGCTCGGCGGCTGGCGCCTGGGCAACCACGCGCCGGACCGGGAGCTGACCCGCTGACCTCTGGTCAGTGCTTGGTCCACTCCTCCGACTGGGTGAGCTTGAACAGATAGGCCAACGGCGGTACGACGACCACGACCGCCACCGCGACCGCGACCAGCAGCGCCTGGAGGGTCGCCTGCGCCCCTGCCGCGTCCACGATGGTCACCTCGTCGACGAGCAGCCACGGGTACTGCCCGACGCCCCACCCGGACACGACCGACGCCACGGCGACGACAGCGGTGAGCCGGGAGACGGCGTACTGCCGACGCCAGAGCAGGACCAGCGTGCCGAGGCCGGCCAGTGCGGCCAGCACGACGAGCGGCGCGGCCCGGCCCTCGAGCCCGGCTGCCAGCGTGGGTGCGTCGTGGTCGATCGGGACCAGCGCCGCGAACACGACCGCACCGGTGACGACACCGACGCCCAGGGCACGGACGCGCAGCTCATCGGCCAGGCGGGCCTGACCGCTGCGCGCGGCGTCCGCGACCAGGAACGTCCCCGCCAGGAAGGCACACGTGCCGACCGCGATCACGCCACCGAACAGCGAGGTCGGGTTGACCCACGACGACCAGCGGTCCCCCGTGCCATCGAGCGGCACCCGGCCCGACGCGATCGCGCCCGCGATGGTGCCGAAGAAGAACGGCGTGATGATCGATGACGCCGCGAAGATGACGCCGAACAGGCGAGCCTGGCCGAGGGTCTCGGAGAACTTGCGGAACGCGAAGCTCGCTCCCCGGAGCACGATCCCGAGCAGGGCGAACAGCAGGGGCAACACGAGGGTCGTCATCGCAGCCGCGAACGACTCGGGGAAGGCCGTCCACCAGATCACCAGGACGTAGATCAGCCAGACGTGGTTGGCCTCCCACACCGGCCCGATGCTGTGGTCGACCAGCGTCCGCAGCTCGGCTCCCCTGCGGCTGCTGCCGGCGGTGAGGTCGAAGAAGCCGGACCCGAAGTCGGCCCCGCCCAGCACGGCGTACGCGATGATCCCGACGAACAGGGCCGCCGCCACCGCCACCTCGATGCTCATTCGTGTTCCCCGCTGGTCGAGCCCGCCGAGACCGCCGGCGCGTAGGGGCTCGGCAGGTCGATCGCACCCTCACGCCAGCGTCGCGCCATCGACCGCAGTACGACGACCGCACCCCACGTCATCAGCGAGTAGACGACGGTCGTGATCCCGAGCAGCCACCACAGGCTGGCGGTGTAGTCCCCGACGGCGTCGGTGGTGCGCATGACGCCGTACACGATCCACGGCTGGCGGCCGACCTCCGTCGCGATCCAGCCGGCTTCGAGCGCGATCACGGCGAGTGGTCCCGAGGCGGCGGCGAAGCGGAGGAACCAGCGCTTCTCGAGCAGGTCCTTGCCGCGGCGGCGCTGGAACCAGAACAGCACCACGGCTCCGGCGAGCAGGGTGCCGATGCCGACCATCGTCTGGAAGGCGAGGTGGGTCATGTTGACGGGCGGGTGCTCGTCCTCGGGGATCGTGTCGAGGCCGGGGACGGGCTTGTCCGGAGAGTTCATGGCGATCAGCGACCCGAGGTAGGGGATGTCGATCGCGCCCTTGACCTCGCCGTCGACGAGCACGCCTCCAAGACGCAGGGGCGAGGGGCTCTCGGTCGTCTCGGCCAGCTCGAACGCCGCCAGCTTCGCCGGCTGCCGCTCGTCGAGACCGATGCCCAGGACGTGCCCGACGAACGGCTGCGTCACCGCGGCGATCGACGCGAACACGAAGGGCACCATGAAGCCGAGCCGGTGGTGGGCGTCGCGACGGCCGCGGAGCATGCCGACGGCGTACACGCCGGCGACCGAGAACCCGGCCAGCATGTAGGCACCGACCCACATGTGACCGAACTGCAGGAAGGCGTGCTGGTTGAACAGCACCGCCCACGGGTGCACGTCCGTGACCTCGCCGTCGACCATCCTGAAGCCCGAGGGGACGTTCATCCAGGCGTTGACGGCGAGCACGCAGTAGGCCCCGATGATCCCGGTGACCGCCATCGGCAGCACCATCATCACGTGCCGCTTCGGGGGCATCCGGCCCCAGCCGTAGAGGTAGATGCCGAGGAAGATCGCTTCCAGGAAGAACGCCAGGCCCTCGAAGGCGAACGGCAGTCCCAGGACGTCGCCGTACGTCCCCATCAGGCCGGGCCAGAGCACGCCCATCTCGAAGCTGAGCACGGTCCCGGACACGGCGCCGATGGCGAACAGCACGGCCGAGACCTTGGCCCAGCGCTGCGCGAGCCCCAGGGCGACCGGGTCGTTGCGACGGATGCCGCGCAGGTGCATCGCGAAGATCATCGCGGGGAACGCGACGCCGAAGCAGGCCAGGATGATGTGCCAGCCCAGGGAGAGCGCCATCTGTTCGCGAGCAGGGAGCAGGCCCGCGGGCTCGGCCTCGGCGGCCCCGGCAGCCCCGGTGGCAAGGTGGACAAGGACGCTGGTGACGACATCGGGAGTCAACACGACGTCGACGCTACCGCCTTGTGAATACTTTCACAAAGTCATCGGGGTGTTGTGCTGATCACCCGCGGAGGTCGGTGATGGCGATCCGCACGGTCAGCGAATCCCCCGCCATCCTGATCCGACCCCGCATGCCTGCGGCCAGCACCATCGGGAGCACGGCACGGGTCTCCGACGGCGCGGTGAGCACGATCTCCTCGGCCCCCTGGGACCGGGCGACCCGGGCGATCTCGGCGAGCAACCGGGTGCCGACGCCACGACGGTGCCAGGCCGGATCGACCCACAGGTCCACGGGCCAGGGGTGGTCGTCGGTCTCTCCGACCGCGACCTCGGCACGGCCCGCGACCTTGCCGCCCGCGATCGCCGAGACCACGGAGCCGTCGCGGACGTAGTCCGGATCGCCGGCACCGGGCTGGTGCGGGGCCGGCGGCGCCTGCGCGTCCAGCACCTCACCGACCAGTTCCGCCAACGCACCGGCACGCGCGCGCTCGGTGGCCGTGAACGGTGTGGTCCGCCGGATCTGGATGGTCGCGGACCCGCCGACCGTCATCTCGAGCACGTCGGCGGAGGCGTCAGTGGTCGCGACGTCAGCATCGAACAGGTGGGCCGCCATGTCGGGGAAGGTGGCCGGCTGCGCGATGATCGCGCGCACGGCCTGGACGTAGCGGGTCGGCTGGTCCTCGAGAGCCGCGGTCGTCACCTGGACCGCCGCGACCGCCGTACCGCCGGCATTGCGGACCAGGTCGTTCAGCTGCTCGGCCGTCCAGTCGGCCGGCACCAGCAGCACGAACTCGTCGGTCACGGTGCCCGCATCGGGGAAGACCTGGACGGTCTGGATGTTGACCCCGGCCCGCCCGCAGGCCGCCGCCAGCTCCGCCAGGGCACCCGGCCGGTCCGGCAATCCCGCTCGCACTCGCCACAACATGTGCCCACTATGCCGGACCGAGGTCACCGCGGGCGATCACCAATGTTTCCAAAAAGACATCGGCCCGCCGTACCGGAGTACGACGGGCCGATGGTGGATCAGTGGCCGTTGATCAGTGGCCGTGACCGTGTCCGTGGCCGGCACCCGCGTCGGGAGCCTCTTCCTCGGGCTTGTCGACGATCAGTGCCTCGGTCGTGAGCAGCAGGCCCGCGATGGAGACGGCGTTGATGAGAGCCGACCGGGTCACCTTGACCGGGTCGATGACGCCCTGGGCGACCAGGTCGCCGAACTCACCGGTGGCGGCGTTGTAACCGAAGCTCGCGCCGTTCTCGGCGAAGCCCTCGCGCACCTTGTTGGTGATGACGTAGCCGTTGACGCCGCCGTTCTCGGCGATCCAGCGCAGCGGCTCGTCGGCCGCCTTGCGGACGATGCGAACGCCGGTGGCCTCGTCGCCGGTCAGGCCGAGGTCACCGTCGAGGACGGACACGGCGTGGATCAGGGCAGAGCCACCGCCGGGCACGATGCCCTCTTCGATCGCGGCGCGCGTCGCGGAGACGGCGTCCTCGATCCGGTGCTTCTTCTCCTTGAGCTCGACCTCGGTGTGGGCGCCGACCTTGATGACCACGACGCCGCCGGCCAGCTTGGCCAACCGCTCCTGCAGCTTCTCGGAGTCCCAGTCGGAGTCGGAGGTCTCGATCTCCTTCTTGATCTGCTCGACACGACCCGCGACGGCGGCAGGGTCGCCGGCACCGTCCACGATCGTGGTGTTGTCCTTGGTGACCACGATGCGGCGGGCGCTACCCAGCACGTCGAGGCCGACCTGGTCGAGCTTGAGGCCGACCTCCGGCGAGATGACCGTGGCACCGGTGAGCACCGCGATGTCCTGGAGGATCGACTTGCGACGGTCGCCGAACGCAGGCGCCTTGACGGCAACAGCGTTGAACGTGCCACGGATCTTGTTGACGACCAGGGTCGACAGCGCCTCACCGTCGACGTCCTCACAGAGGATGAAGAGCGGCTTGCCGGCCTGGATGACCTTCTCCAGCAGCGGCAGGAGGTCGGCGATCGCCGAGATCTTGCCCTGGTTGATGAGGATGTACGGGTCGTCGAGGACGGCTTCCTGGCGCTCCGCGTCGGTGACGAAGTAGGCCGAGATGTAGCCCTTCTCGAACTGCATGCCCTCGGAGAACTCGAGCTCGGTCGAAGGAGTGTTGGACTCCTCGACGGTGATGACACCGTCCTTGCCGACCTTGCCGAACGCCTCGGCGAGCAGGTCGCCGATGTGGCTGTCACGCGAGGAGACGGTCGCCACGGAGGCGATGTCCTTCTCGTCGTCGACCTCGCGGGCGGCATCCTTGAGCGCCTCGCCGACAGCGGCAGCGGCCGCGTCGAGCCCACGCTTGAGACCCATCGGGTTCGCACCGGCGGCGACGGCGCGCAGGCCCTCGTGGACCAGCGCCTGGGCCAGGACGGTTGCGGTCGTCGTACCGTCACCGGCGACGTCGTTGGTCTTGGTCGCGACCTCCTTGGTGAGCTGCGCACCGAGGTTCTCGAACGGGTCGTCCAGCTCGATCTCACGCGCGACGGTCACGCCGTCGTTGGTGATGGTCGGCGCGCCCCACTTCTTGTCGAGAACGACGTAGCGGCCCTTCGGGCCGAGCGTCACCTTGACGGTGTTCGCGAGGGCGTCGACGCCGCGCTCGAGCGCACGCCGGGCGTTCTCGTTGAACTCCAGGATCTTGGGCATTGCTACTCCTTGGGAAGTGCTGAAGGCGCCACGCGGGTCAGCGCGGCGCCTTCAACGGAAACAACAGGGATCAGGCGAGAACGGCGAGGACGTCGCGCGCCGAGAGAATGAGGTACTCCTGGCCGGAGTACTTGACCTCGGTGCCGCCGTACTTGCTGTAGATGACCTTGTCGCCGACGGCGACGTCGAGCGGGACGCGGTTGCCGTTGTCGTCGATGCGGCCGGGGCCGATCGCCAGGACCTCGCCCTCCTGGGGCTTCTCCTTGGCGGTGTCGGGGATGACCAGGCCGGACGCCGTGGTCTGCTCCGCCTCGAGGGGCTTGACGACGATCCGGTCCTCGAGGGGCTTGATGTTGACCGACACGATGTCGACCTCCACTTTCTGAGCTGACTGCTTGGGTTCGGTGGGCGTGACCGGGGAGCGAACTTCCCGATCTGCATTGGCACACTCGGTCCGAGAGTGCCAACCACGAAACTAGCACTCTCCGCAAGTGAGTGCCAGAGCGACCCCTGGGCGAGATGCCGCAGTTCTGGAGCAGCCCTACCAAAGTCGGTTGACCCGCGCCCGCCCGAACGGAAGCGTTCGACCCATGTTCGCTGCCCTCGGCCGGTTCGTGTCCCGGCGCCCCTGGTACGTCGTCGCGGCGTGGGTGGTCTTCGCGGTCGTGGTGATCGCGCTGTCTCCCAAGCTCGAGCCGACGGCCGACCAGTCAGAATTCCTGCCGCGGCACTACGAGTCGATCCGGGCCGTCGAAGCGATCCAGGACGAGTTCGCCGACCTGAACACCAGCACCGGCGCGGTGATCGTCTTCGACCGCAAGGACGGCGAGAACGTCACGCCCTCCGACGTCGCCGCTGCGAACGCCGCCATGAAGAAGGTCGACGGCGAGCTCGGCAAGACCTTCGACGCGGTCAAGGCCCAGGACACGCCGGCAGGGCCGCTGCTCGCCGTACCCGTGCCGACGGACAAGAACGACACGACCGGCGCTTCGGCCAAGGTCATCCTGAGCGAGATCACCCTTGCCGACGGCGTCGCGGGCTTCGAACCCAGCGCGCTCGACGACGTCAAGGCGCTCCGCAAGGAGATCGCGTCGGCCACCAGGGGCAGCGATCTCGAGTACGGCGTCACCGGCGCCGTTGCCCAGAACCTCGACTCCCAGGAGGCCTCGGGCGACGCGCTGAAGATCGTCGGAGGCGCGACGGTGCTGCTCATCGTCGTCCTGCTCGGCCTGATCTTCCGCAGCGTGCTGATCTGCCTGCTGCCCGTCGTGGTGGTGGGCCTGGTGTCGGCCGTGGCCACCGGACTCATCGGCGCAGCCAACGAGGCATTCGACCTCAAGGCCGATTCCTCGATCGAACAGATCCTCATCGTGGTGCTGTTCGGCGTCGGCACCGACTACATCCTCTTCTTCCTGTACCGCTACCGCGAGCGCCTGCGGGAGGGCGAGGACACCCGCGGCGCGGTCGCACACGCACTCGAGCGCGCCGGCGAGGCCATCGCGTCCGCAGGAGGCGCCGTGATCGTCTCCTTCCTGGCGTTGCTGCTGTCCTCCCTCGGGGTGTTCAAGGCGATCGGTCCGGCGCTCGCGATCGCCGTCGCGGTCACGCTGCTGGCCTCGCTGACCCTGGTGCCGGCCATCGCGACCCTGCTCGGCAAGGCGCTGTTCTGGCCGTCGAAGAAGTACCTCCAGGAGCCGAAGGCCGCCCGCTTCGCCGCGCTCGGAAAGAGCCTGGGCGCCCATCCCGGCCGCTTCGCGATCGCCTCGGGTGGCGTGCTCGCGATCCTCGCCGTCTTCACCCTCGGCTTCACGCCGTCCTTCGACTTCAACAGCTCGTCGATCCCGAAGGACGCCGAGTCCTCGGTCGCAGGCGCCAAGCTCGCGAAGTACGTCTCCGCCGGAGCGGTGGACCCGACGCTCGTCGTCCTGCGCTCGACCGACGACGCACCCATCGACCAGACCGAGGCCACGGCGTTCGCCGACCAGCTCGGAACCACCAAGGGTGTCGCGTCCTCGACCCTGGGGCAGCAGAGCGCCGACAAGTCTGCGTGGCTGGTGCTGGTCAACCTCGACGACGACCCGATCTCCAGCCCTGCCATCAAGACGGTGGTCGACCACGTCCGGCCCACCGCGCACGATGCCGCGCCGGACGGAACCCAGGCGCTGGTCGGCGGCAACACGTCGGTGTTCGTGGACTTCGAGAAGGCGATGAACCGCGACTACTCGGTCGTGTTCCCCGTGGCCGCCCTGGTCATCTTCCTGATCCTGGCGCTGCTGCTGCGCAGCCTGGTGGCACCGGTCTACCTGATGGTCTCGGTCGGTCTCGGCTTCGGGGCCACGCTGGGCGCCACGGTGCTGGTGTTCCAGCACTTCATGGGTGACGCCGGGCTGATCTTCATCCTGCCGATGTACATCTACCTCTTCGTCGTCGCGCTCGGCACGGACTACAACATCTTGATGATCGCCCGACTACGTGAAGAGGCGCGCGAGGGCCGGTCTCCACGCGAGGCGGCCGCCGAGACGCTCAAGCACGGCGGGCCCACCGTCGCCGCGGCCGGCGTGATCCTGGCCGGCACCTTCGCCTCCCTCATGCTCGGCGGCAACTCGTTGCTGGTCTCCATGGGCTTCGCGATCTCGCTCGGCATCGCGATCGCCGCGTTCGTGATGTCGATGTTCTTCACCCCGGCCATCACCGCGCTCATCGGGCACGCCGCCTGGTGGCCCGGGCACGGTGACGAGAAGAAGCACCACGATGCGCCGACACCGGAGTCCACGACGACCTGACAGGATCACCGGGTGGACCTCGATGCCTTCCGGTGGCTGCTGACCGACGACGGCCAGGCCTTGCTCGCCGAGGCGACCGCGCTGGTCGACAGCGGCGCGAGCGCCCTCGCAGCAGGCTCCGCCCTCCGTCGTACGACGTCCGCGGAACGCGCCGCGGTGGCGCTCACACAGGTGGAGCTGCGCGGCCGCGCAGCTGCGAAGTTCGGGGACCTCGCGCCCCGGATGTACTTCACGCCGGACGCCCTGGAGCAGTCCACCCGGCTCCGGGTCGCCGAGCACCGGGCCGGCCGGTACACCGCCTTCGAGGCGTCCAGCCTGATCGACCTGGGCTGCGGGATCGGGGGCGACCTGATCGCTGCCGCCCGGGCCGGGATCGTGTGTGCCGGCGTCGACCTCGACCCGGTCCGGGTGGCGGTCGCCGAGGCGAACCTTGCTGCCCTGGGCCTGGCCGGGGCGGTGCAGGTCGCCGACGCGACCGAGGTCGACCACCGCGCCTTCGACCTGGCATTCGCCGACCCGGCACGACGGACCGGCGCGGGCCGCACCTTCCGGGTCGAGGACTGGACCCCGCCGTGGACCTGGGTCGAGGGACTGCTCCGGCGCGACGCCTGCGTCAAGGTCGCGCCCGGTATCCCCCACGCCCTGATCCCCGAGGGTGTCGAGGCCGAGTGGGTCAGCGACGAGGGCGAGGTGAAGGAGGCCGCATTGTGGGCCGGCCGGACCGCGACGGTCGCCCGCCGCGCGACCGTCATCGGTCCCGGAGGACTCGCCAGCCTGACCGACGAGGACGACCCGGGCCCCGCCGCAGTCGGCGTACGACCGGTCGGTGCGCACCTCTACGAACCGGACGGCGCAGTGATCCGCGCCGGCCTGGTGACCGCGGTCGCCGCGGGTGTCGGCGGCGGACTGCTCGACGCGAAGATCGCCTACGTCACCAGCGACTCAGCCTTCCGCTCCCCCTTCGCGCGGGGCTACCGCGTCGTCGAAGAGCTCCCCTACCGGGAGAAGCAGCTCAAGGCGGCCCTTCGCGAGCGCGGGATCGGACGGCTGACCATCAAGAAGCGCGGCGTGGACGTCGTTCCCGACCAGCTGCGCAAGCGGCTGGCCCTCAGCGGCGACGCCGAGGGAACCATCGTCCTCACCCGGGTGGCCGGGGTCGGCACAGCGCTCCTGGTCGAGCCCTTCTGAACCAGTGCGCGGGATCGTCTCCCGAAATCGCGTGATGTTCCGGCACCCACCACGTCTGGATTCCTTGACCCCTCGGAATCAAGGAGTGACAGATGCCCCACCACGTGACCGTCAAGCACCGGGCCACCGAACCGGTGCGCAACGTTGACCGCCCCGCCAACGCAGGCTCCCACCGCAGGTACCGGACGTCTGACCTCCCCATCGCCGCTGCGCTCGGGATCATCCTGATCATCGTGGCAGCCATCCTCGCGACGAGAGGCTGACGTGCGGATCTCCCTGCGCTCGCTGGTCGCCGTCTTCACCGACCTCGTCGTCCGTCCGTTCCGCGGCCCCCGGCGCTGACCACCTGGCTGCTGCCGATCAGTCACGGCCGAGAGCAGCAGCCTCCGCACCGATGGTGGTGTCCGCGCCGTGGCCGGTGTGGACCACGGTGTCGTCGGGCAGCGCGAACAGCGTCGCTCGGATCGAGGCCTCCAGCGTCGGGCGGTCGCTGAACGAGCGACCGGTGGCTCCGGGACCGCCGTGGAACAGGGTGTCGCCGGTGAACACGCAGCCGAGGTCGGGGGCGTGGAGGCAGACCGCACCGGGGGCATGGCCCGGCGTGTGCAGCACCCGCAGGGTGGTGCCGGCGACGCTGATCTCCATCTGGTCGGACAGGTCCACGTCCCAGAGGTGGTCGAGGTGGGTCATGGTCCACAACGTCCGGTCGTCGGGATGCAACAGGATCGGAGCGACCACCAGCTCCCGCAGCTCGGGGGCGACGCGGACGTGGTCGTCGTGCGCATGGGTGCACACGATCGCCTTGACCTTCCTGGTCCCGACCACCGCGATGATGTCGTCCACGGAGTGGGGTGCATCGATGACGATGCACTCCTCGTCGTCACCGATCACCCAGATGTTGTTCTCGACGTCGAACGTCTCCCCGTCAAGGGAGAAGGTGCCGCTGGACACCGCATGATCGACCCGCACTTCCCCAGCCACTAGAGGACCACCACCGAACGCAGGACGTCGCCGTGGTGCATCCGCTCGAACGCCGCCTCCACGTCACCCAGCCCGATCTCCTCGGACACGAACGCGTCCAGGTCCAGCCGCCCCTGGCGGTACAGGTCGACCAGCATCGGGAAGTCCCGACTGGGCAAGCAGTCGCCGTACCAGCTCGACTTCAACGAACCACCACGACCGAAGACGTCGATCAACGGGATCTCCGGCACCTTCATGTCCGGAGTCGGTACGCCGACCAGGACCACCGTGCCCGCGAGGTCGCGGGCGTAGAACGCCTGCTTCCAGGTCTCGGGCCGGCCCACCGCGTCGATCACCACGTCGGCACCATCGGCGCCCTCGTAGGTCTCCGCACAGATCCGCTTGATCTCCTCGACCGGATCCACCACCGACGAGTCGACCACATGGGTCGCGCCCATCCGGCGGGCCGTCTCGAGCTTCTTCGCATCAATGTCGACCGCGATGATCGGACTCGCGCCAGCCAGCGCCGAACCGGCGATGGCGGCCACCCCGACACCACCGCACCCGAGCACCGCGACACTCTTGCCACGCGTCACCGCACCGGTGTTGATCGCCGCCCCGATCCCCGCCATCACCCCACAACCCAGCAGGCCGACCGCCGCGGGACGTGCCTGCGGGTCGACCTTCGTGCACTGCCCCGCAGCCACCAGGGTCTTCTCCGCGAACGCACCGATGCCCAGCGCCGGCGAGAGTTCCGTCCCGGCACCCTCACCATCGGCGAGCGTCATCTTCTGCTTCGCGTTGTGGGTGTTGAAGCAGTACTGCGCCTCACCGCGCCGACAAGCTCGACACTCACCACACACAGCCCGCCAGTTCAGCACCACGAAGTCGCCCGGCACCAGACCGGACACCTCAGGCCCCACGGCCTCGACGACCCCGGACGCCTCATGGCCCAACAGGAACGGGAAGTCGTCATTGATCCCACCCTCCCGGTAGTGGAGGTCGGTGTGGCACACCCCGCAGGTGAGCACCTTCACCACCGCTTCCCCAGGACCTGGATCCGGGACGTTGATGGTCGCGATCTCGACCGGCGCTCCCTTGCTACGAGCGATGACGGCCTGGACCTGCTGCATGCTGCCTCCTGCACGGTGATGAACGGACCACCACCGTAGTCACCCAGGAACAACCATCACTTCCATTCGACGCTGGCGAGCACCGATGAGATCAGCGCGTCGCCCTTCGCCTTGGTGATCCCGGTCCGGAGGACGAAGTAGATCCTCACGATCCGGCCCTTGTGGATGGTCCCGAACTGGCTCAGGCGGCCGTTCGCGTCCTTGCCCTCGAGCACCCAGCCGTCGACGCCGGCGACGATCCGGTTCTCGACGCGACGGTACTTGTCGGTGCCGCCCATGTTCTCCGTGCGCAGGACAGTGCGGGCGGCGTCGTCGATGGAGGTCTCGTCGTACAGGACGTCACTGCCACTGATGGTCACGCCGACGTCGTCGATCAACGCATTCGCCACGAGGGACCCCCCGCTGTCGTCGACGGACCAGTCACCCTCCGCGGGGATCCGCAGGCTCAGGGTGACACCGACGACGGCCTCCTCGCCACTGGCCGGCTCGACGGCTGGTGCGTCCGTGGGCGTGTCCGAGGCGCCGTCATCCGTGGTGGCGGTCGTCGTGGTGCCCTCGGGCGACCCATCCGCAGCGGGGTCGTCATCAGACGTGCAACCGCCCGCACCAGCGGCGATGACCACGGACAGCAGCGCGGCAGGGACCCGAGAACGCATGACGCCAGCCTATCGGCCGATCTCGCCGGTTTCGGGCCCACACCAGCCGGGTACTCGGGCTCCAGTCAGTCCATCACTCGGGCGAAGGATCGGTCATGCTTCCAGAACTCGCCGGCTTCACGCCGGCCGCGCTTGCTGCGGCGCCTCCCAAGGAGCTGGAGCTCGTCGATGACGAGATCTCCAAGGTGATCAAGGTCCTCAACGACGAGATCACGGCGCTCGAGGACAACGAGTTCCCGGTGAAGGGCCACGTCGCCCACCACTCGTTCGGTGGCGGCTCCCGCTCCCCCATGCTGGCCGCCCACCACAAGCGCGCGCACGGCGTCGTCGTGGACACCCTGGTCGACCTCCGCAAGGACCTGAGCGACTTCCGGGAGGCCGTGCGTGACGCGCGCCGGTTGATCCGTGACAAGGACGAGGAAGCCGAGGTCGACATCCGCCTGGTCCTCGCCCGGACCGAGAACCTCGACCTGGGAGGCGACGCCTACGCCCGGGCCCAGGTCGACCACAAGAACGACGGAGGCGAGAACTGATGGCCGGCGCGAACATCGCCCGACTCCAGCAGTGGACGGCCGGCATGGACCCGGACGACGTCCACGAGGCGCAAGATGCCTGGTCCAAGGGCGCAGGATCCCTCGCCGACGTGCAGCTGGCCCTGACCACCGCCGCCGAGAACATGCCGAAGGGCTTCGGTGAGACCTCCGGGGTGAGCGAGTCCGCCGCCACCGCGTTCATCACGGTCGCCGAGCGCCTCAATGCCCAGAAGGACCGGATGGCGGGCGCCGCCGAGGTCCTGCTCAACGTGCACAGCGCCATGACCCTGGCGCAGTCCGCCGCAGCCGACATCCCCGACAAGCCCGCCGACGAGGCCCCCAAGGCGGACGACTACCCGGGTGTGCCCCTGGTCCTCAACCTGCCGCTCGCTCTCGCCACAGCCAAGTACAACAACGACGTGACGGCGTACAACGACGCCGACGCGGACGCCGAGAAGAAGATCACCGCGCTCACCTTGAGCTACGACAAGGCGATCGACGTGATGAAGGAGATCCACGGCGATCCCTACGTCGACGTGCCGGACCAGGACGCCAGCGACCCCGGGCCCGGGCCCGGCCCGGGTCCGGGTCCGAAGAACCCGACCGACCCCACGGACGACGACGATGACGACACCGACGACGACGACACCGACGATGACGACGACGACACGGATGACGACGGCACCGACGACGATGACGACGACGATGACGATGACGATGACGACACCGACGACGATGACGACACGGATGACGACGACACCGACGACGATGATGACGACACCGATGACGACGACCTCACCGGCAACGTCGACGACGACGGCAGCACCAAGACCTACCCCGGCGTGATCGGCGGCGGACTGGCCTCGGCCGGGCTGCTGGGTGGCCCCGGCGCCATCAACGGGATCCGGAACCTGCTCTCCCGCGGCGGTCCGACGAGCGGCGTCGGCACCATCGGCAGCAGCACGCGCGCCGGCGGACCGGGCTCACTCGGTCGCTCGGGCATCTCCGGCTCGGCCGGCAGCGGGGTGTCACGCGGCGGTGCGGGCAGCGGACGTGGTGGCGCGACCGGCGCACCCGGGACCAGCGGCGGCCGCGGGGGCCGCGGCGGCGCAGGTGGCCGCGGCGGGGTCGGCGGCGGCGCGAGAGGCGCCCGCCGCAAGGGCGACGACGACCCGTCACACGACCAGGACCTCTTCGACGACGGCCAGGACTGGATCGACGACGAGGGCACCGGGCCCGGCGTGCTGGGCTGATTCAGCGGGCTGATTCAGCGGGCTGCTTCAGCGGGCTGCTTCAGCCAGCAAGGACCTCGGTGACCGGCAGGCTCGAGTCGGCCGGAAGGTCGAGCGGGGACGGCTGACGTCCTCGCGCGACCATGGTCGCGCCGAGGGCAGCCACCATCGCCCCGTTGTCGGTGCACAGCCCCGGACGTGGCACCCGGACACGGATGCCGAGCTTGCCGGCCCGCTCCTCGGCCATGGCCCGCAGCCGCGAGTTGGCAGCCACCCCGCCCCCGATCATCAGGTCCTCGATGCCCTCCGCGTGGGCGGCGTCGAGGGCCTTGCGCACCAGGACGTCACAGACGGCTTCCTGGAAGGACGCTGCGACATCGGCGACCGGAACCGGCTCGCCGCTGCGCTCGCGCGCCTCCACCCAGCGTGCGACCGACGTCTTGAGGCCCGAGAACGAGAAGTCGAAGCGGTGTCGTTCGAGGTCGCGACGACTCGACAGTCCTCGCGGGAAGTCGATGGCGATCCGGTCACCCTCCCGAGCGACCCGGTCGATGTGCGGCCCGCCGGGGAAGGGCAGGCCCAGGAGTCGGGCGACCTTGTCGAAGGCCTCGCCCGCGGCATCGTCGATGGTGGCGCCGAGCGGATCGATGCCGCCGTCGTGGCCCGTGATGTCGGTGACCTTGAGCAGGCTGGAGTGACCGCCGGACACCAGCAGCGCCAGGCACGGCTCCGGCAGCGGGCCGTGCTCGAGCTGGTCGACGGCGACGTGCGCAGCGAGGTGGTTGACGCCGTAGATCGGCTTGCCGAGCCCCAGGGCCAGCGCCTTCGCCGAGGCGACACCCACCAGCAGCGCGCCCGCGAGGCCCGGACCGTGGGTGACCGCGATCGCGTCGACGTCAGCCAGCTGGATGCCGGCCGTGTCGCAGGCCCGCTTGATGGTGGGGACCATCGCCTCGAGGTGGGCGCGGCTGGCGACCTCTGGTACGACGCCGCCGAAGCGCGCGTGCTCCTCGACGCTGCTGGCGACGGCATCGGCCAGCAAGGTGTGGCCCCGCACGATGCCGACACCGGTCTCGTCGCAGGAGGTCTCGATGCCGAGGACCAGCGGCTCGTCGCGAATCACGGGACCATTGTGACCGACGTCGTCAGGACGAGTGCCGTGGTGCCGTCGCGGTAGTAGCGGGCGCGCCTGCCGAGCTCGGTGAAGCCGTGGCGCGCGTAGAAGCCGATCGCCTCCGCGTTGTCCTCGCGCACCTCGAGCAGCAACCGGTCGGCGCCACCGTCCGCTGCCTGGGCGTGCACGGCCGCGAGCAGCGCCGTGGCCACACCCGACCGCCTCAGGCGCGGCAGTACGGCGATCCGCTGCAGCTCGGCCACGTCGACGACACTGACGACGGCGTACCCCGCGAACTCACCTGCGACGTCGGCGATGACATAGGAGACGGTGGGCAGGG
Source organism: Nocardioides sp. Root682 (assembly GCF_001427795.1). Taxonomy (GTDB): domain Bacteria; phylum Actinomycetota; class Actinomycetes; order Propionibacteriales; family Nocardioidaceae; genus Nocardioides. The sequence continues at coordinate 1,541,932 of NZ_LMHJ01000001.1, forward strand.
AGCCGCTGACCCCCTCACCCACGAGGTTCGTCGACCACGGATCGAGCGGGAACGCCGCGGCTTCCAGGTCCACGACGTGCGGCACGTCCGCCGCGACGGCCACCCGCACGACCGGCGAGGAGCTCACCTCGCCGGCGCTCCGTCGGGCAGCACGGCCTTGGCTGCACGCGGGATCTCGGCGTCGGGGCGACGCAGGTACAACGGCTCCGGACCGGTCACTTCCACCTGCTGCCCGATCACCGCGCGCGCCAGCCACCCGGCGTCCGGGCGCAACGGGATGCGGGCGTTCGGGAAGGACTCGGGGTAGAGCGCCGCACCCTCGCCGACGACCGGCAGGTCGCTGGCGACGACAGCAGGACGCTCGACGACCGGCATGCCCTGCCTCCGGCCGCTGCCGTCGTACGACGCCAGGTAGACCTCCTTGCGCCGCGCGTCGGTGGCGACCAGGAACTCGCCCTCCACGACCCCGGACGCGACGGCCTCGGCGGCGAGCGCGTCGAGCGAGCACACGCCGTGGACGGGCACGTCGAGCACGTGACCCAACGTCCGGGCCGTGACCAGGCCGACCCGCAACCCGGTGAACGGGCCGGGACCGACGCCGACCGCGATGCCGGTCAGGCCGGCGGGCGTGATGCCGGCGGCGGCGAGGACCTGCTCGATGAGCGGCGCCAGCTGTTCGCCGTGCCGCATCCCGATCTCAGCGGTCGCGGCGGCGACCACCTCGGTCCCGTCATGGAGGGCGACGGTGACCGTCGGCGACGCGGTGTCGAAGGCGAGCAGCACGCCGTCGAGGCTACCGGCCCGGGCAGCCCGCCCTCACCGCCAGGCGCGGACCCAGTCGACCTCGATGGTCGCGGACGCTGCTGTCTGATCGGTCGGCGCGTTCCAGAGGTGTCCCCAGACCTGGGTCACGACGAGGTTGAAGGGCTGGTCGAACGGCTGCGGTCGGGTCAGCCCCAGCGGGTTCCAGACGTGCGAGTAGCAGAGCCGGCCGTCGTAGTAGAACCGCATCACCTGGGTGGTCCACTCGACCGCGTAGGTGTGGAAGGCACTGCTGGAGGTCGGCATCGCGCAGTTCCCGCCGGAGCTCTCCGGGATCACCTCACCTGCGTAGTGGACCGAGGGGTAGACGTTGCCCGGGCGCGCGCTGAACCACTCGGCGACGTCCACCTCGCCGGAGTGGGGCCAGGCCCCGTAGGTGTGGGCCTGCGGGTACAGCCACAGGGCCGAGTGTGGCCCCGGGACACCTGGCTCGGCCGGCAGCTTCGCCCGGAACTCGAAGCGTCCGTAGGCCTGGCCGAACCGGTCGCGCGTCGAGACGGTGCCGGCCGTGGAGGTGGTCCGGAAGTCGCCGTAGGGACTGGCACACGTGAAGGCCTCCAACTGACGACGTGCGGTGACCCGGAGGGTCCCCGACGCGACGGCGATCGTCGCCGGATCGTTGACGTAGCAGTCCCGGTTGCCGCTGGACATCCCGCTGTAGGAGGTCTCCTGGACCAGCCACTTGCTCGTGTCGAGGGTCTCGCCGCCGAACTCGTCGTGGAACGAGCAGGCGTAGTAGGAGCCGTCAGCACGGCGGGGCCGCACGCCACACTCATCGGTGGGTGCGGGTGCAGGCACGGGTGCCGGGGTGGCGGCGACCTTCCGGGGTCCGACCTGTCGGACCGCGCTCGCCCGGCCGCGGGAGACCACCCGGTAGCTGCGTGGCCGGGACGGGTAGGTCGTGGCGATCCGGTACGCACCTGAGCGCGCAGCGCGCGTCGTCCGCACCGTCTGCCAACGACCCGGCGCGCGCACCTGGAGCCTGACGACCGCGCGCGGTGCAGTCCGACCCGTGAAGAGCACCGAAGCGCTGCGTTCAGCAGGGTGGTCCAGGACAGGAGTCGCACGGCCTCCTGCGGCCGCGCGATCGACGGGAAGAGCGAGTGCGACGACGCACAGCAGTGCCACGACCAGCGCTCGAGAACGCACCACTGAACCCACCCCCTCCGCTCCCCTTGATCCCTCGAATCGAGGCTAGGAGTGGGCGAAGGCGCGCTGACACCTGCGCGCGCACGGACCCGGATGGCCTGCGTGGGTGGTGACATCAGGGATGGGGTCCGCGGGACCGGGGTCCCTGGGACCGGGTCCCTGGCGGGCGCCGAATCATGCCCTGGCGGGGCGAATTCCCGTTACCGCTGCCGAACCGGCAGCAGGTCCACGCCGAGCCACCTCAGGCCGACCGGATCCAGCTCGACGATCCGCGGGTCCGCGTCCGGGTCGACCTCCGTGGCCCCCGTCGCCCGGCCGATCCGCACCTCGAGCCAGGCATCGGCCAGCCCCTCGGCTAGGCCGCTCCCCCACTCGACGACCGTGACGGCATCGTCAAGATCGGTGTCGAGGTCCAGGTCGTCGAGCTCGGCTGCACCGCCGAGACGGTAGGCGTCCACGTGCACCAGTGAGGGACCGCCCGACAGCGAGGGATGCACGCGCGCGATCACGAAGGTCGGCGAGGTGATGCCCCCGCGGACCCCGAGCCCGGCGCCCAGGCCCTGGGTGAAGGTGGTCTTGCCGGCGCCGAGCTCGCCGCTGAGCACCAGGACGTCACCCGCCTGCAGCACGGACGCCAGCCGTTCGCCGAGGCTGCGCATCGCATCAGCCGTGGGGACCTCGACCGTGTGCGGTACCGGCCGCGCCATCTCGACGTACGGCGACAGGCGGGCCGTCTCCGCAAAGCCCATGTCGCGCCAGAACTGCACCGTGAGCGGGAGCTCCTCGCGAGCCAGGATCACCAGCCGCCGCAGGCCCTCGCGCCGACCCGCCTCGGCGAGGGCGGCCCGGACCAGGGCCCGGGCGATGCCGCGACCCTGCGCGCTCGGATCGACACCGAAGCGACGCAGGTAGAGCGCATCGCCGTCCGGGTCCAGCACGACAGCGCCGACCGTGCGGCCGTCCAGGCGAGCCAGCAGACCGCCGCCGGGGGCGAGCAGCGCGGCGATCGACGCCTCGGTCTCGCTGAGGGCTTCGGCCGGAGGGTCGAGAACGGGACGCGCAGCGAACGCAGCGCGGACCACAGCGAGCACCTCGCCGGCGGCCTGCTGGCCGACCGGGATCACCTCGAGGCTCACCGTGACGCGGCCCGAGCCGTGGCGGCGGTGATCAGCTGGTCGAGCTCCGCGTTGACCAGCTCGTGGCGTTCCATGATCACCATGTGCCCCGCGCCCTCGCACTCGAGCAGCCGGGAGTCCGGGATGCGCGCGTGCAGCTTGCGCGAGTGACCGATCGAGGTGATCCGGTCAGCGGTCCCGCAGATGATCGAGGTCGGGATCCGGCCGAGGGTCTCGACGTGGTCGAACTTGTCGAGGCTCGCGAAGTGCGGGAAGAAGTCGGCGACCACCTCGAACGGCGTGGCGCCGAGCATCTCGTCGACGAACTCGACGTACCCCTGCGGCACCGGCCCGCCGAAGGCGACGCGGTCGGTCACCACGGTGGCGATCGAGCTGCCCGCCCTCCGCAGCAGGTCGACGCCACGGTGGCCCAGGTGCAGCGTGCGGACGGCGCCGCTGGCGAAGGGGCCGGTCAGTCGCGCCGGCAGCATCGGCAGCAGGATCCGGCTGGGGTCGAGCCCACCAGCGGTGGTCGAGATCAGCCCGGCTCCGATGACGCGGGTGCCGATCAGGTCGGGGAACTGCTCGGCCAGCGCGATGATGGACATGCCGCCCATGGAGTGCCCGACCAGGACGACCGGGCCCTCGGGCACGACGGCATCGATGACGTCCCTGAGGTCGCGCCCCAGCTGGTCGATCGTCGAGTGGCTGCGGTCGGAGCTCCCGGACCGGCCGTGAGAGCGCTGGTCGTAGTAGACCGTGCGCACCAGCCCGCGGTAGGCCGCACGCTGGAAGTGCCAGCAGTCGTGGTTGAGGCAGAAGCCGTGGACGAAGACCACCGTGACCGGCAGCGCGTCGTCCCGGGTACGACGAAGCAGCCGCTCGAGCGCACCACTGGGCCCCGTGGCCGGCGGTGTGGCGGCACCGACCTCGTCGACCTCGACGTACAGGCGCACCCCGTCCTCGGCGATGACACTGACCTCCGGCGAGCGCAGCGTCCCGAACGGGATGTCCTCACCCGCCCGCCGCCCGATCTGCCGCTGCTGGCGCAGGACACCGACCGCCGTACCGGCGGCGGCGATGCCGAGGGCACCGGCGACCGAACCGAGGATCCGTCCGCGACGACTCATCGCTCCCCCACGTACCTGCGCGTCATCCGTCCACCGATCCTCGTGACGATCTCGTAGTTGATGGTGCCGCATGCCTCGGCCCAGTCGTCGGCGGTCGGGCCGCCGGCGGACGCAGGTCCGAACAGGACGACCTCGGTCCCGACCTCGGGCCGGTCCCCGCCGAGATCCACGACGACCTGGTCCATGCAGACGGTGCCGCGGATCGGACGGAGCTTCCCCTCCACGCCGACCTGAGCGGCGACGTCCGGCTGTCCCGGGCGCGACGCGTGGCGCGGGATGCCTTCGGCGTAGCCGATCGGCACCAGTCCCACCGTGGTCGGCTCCTCGGCAACCCAGTGGTGCCCGTAGGAGACGGCGTCTCCTGCAGCGAGGTCCTTGACCATGACCAGCGGCGCCCGCACGGTCATGGCCGGCTGCAACGTGACCGGGAGGGTCTGACCGGGTGCCGGGTCCAGCCCGTAGAGCGCGATGCCGCAGCGGACCGCGTCGAAGCGGGACGACGGACGCAGCAGCGTCGCGGCGGAATTGGCGAGGTGGCGCAGCTCCGGGCGAAGTCCGTGGTCGGCGGCCAGCGCGAGTGCCTCACGGAAGGCCGCTTCCTGCCGGTCGTTGGCGGGGTGGTTGCGCTCGTCGGCGCACGCGAAGTGCGACCAGATGCCGGTGACCTTCCAGTGGCCCGCCTCCTCCCCGGCGCGGGCGCGGTCGAAGACCTCGGCCCAGGCGGACCGAGGGGCGCCGCCACGCGACAGCCCCGTGTCGACCTTCAGCTGGATCCGGGCCGGTCCGGTCCGTCCGGCGAAGGCCGACGCCATGGCGTCCAGCTCAGCGACGGAGTAGGCCGTGACCTCGATGTCGAGATCAGCAGCCGCCGCGTACGGAGCTCCCGGGGCAGTGATCCAGCAGAGCAGCGGCCCGACATCGCCCGCGGCACGCAGGGCGAGGGCTTCCTCGATCGTGGCCGTGGCCAGCCACTCCGCGCCACCCTCGCGGGCAGCCCGGGCACAGGCGACCATGCCGTGGCCGTAGCCGTCGGACTTCACCACCGCGATCAGCGGGACGCCCGCGATCTTCCGCAACGTCCGCGCGTTGGCGCGGATCGCGTCGAGGTCGACCACGATCTCGGCTGGCCCCAGGGGCGCCGACGTGCTGGGCATGGTCCTGATCCTCCCATCACCCCGGACCGGGGGAGGCGAAGAGGGCCGCGATCACGTCCGGCACCGCGGCGGCGACATCGGTGGCGACGATCGGTCCGCCGGCCGATGCCCGCGTGGCGGCAGCGCCGTGGAGCCAGGACCCGACCGAGGCGGCGTCGAAGGGCTCGAGGCCGGCGGCGAGCAGCGCGCCGATCAGTCCGCCGAGGACGTCGCCGGCGCCGGCGGTCGCCAGCCACGGCGTGCCGGAGGTCGTCACGCGCACCCGCCCGGCCGGTTCGGCGATCACGGTGTGCCTCCCCTTGAGGAGTACGACGGCGTCGTACTCACGGGCGGCCCGGCGGGCATGCTCGAGCGACTCGCCCTCGACCGTCGCGCGTTCGACACCGAGCATCCGGGCCAGCTCTCCGGCGTGCGGCGTGAGGACAGCAGGCCGGCCCCGGGCCAGGTCGGCGAACGCGAGAGCATCGGCGTCGACCACCAGCGGCACGTCATCGGCCAGCGAGTCGCGCAGCGCCTGTTCCGCAGAGCTGTCGCTTCCCGAGCCGACGACCCAGGCCTGGACGCGGCCGAGGCCGACGACCTCCGGGTGCCGGTCCCGGATCCGGTCGAGCACGGTCGCATCGCCGTCGTACCGCACCATCCCGGCGAGGCCGCAGGCCGCGCCGTCGACGCTGAGCAGGCCGGCCCCCTGGTAGGTCGCCGAGCCGGCGCGGACGCCGACGACGCCGCGGGTGTACTTGTGCGACGCGGGGCCGGGCCGGGGCAGCAGCTCCGCCACGTCCGCGGGTTGCAACGCCTCGACAGAGGTCCACCCGCTGGTTGAGGTGCGAGCCTGCGAGCCTCGAAACCCGAGCCCGATGTCGACGAGCTCGAGCGCACCGCAGGCCTGCGCGGCCGGGTCGACCAGGTGGCAGGCCTTGTGAGTGCCGAACGTGACCGTGAGCGCGGCGGTGACGTGCGGACCGTCCACGGCACCCGTGTCGACGTCGACCCCGGACGGCACGTCGACCGCGACGACCGGGATCCCCTCGAGCGCCGCCAGCGCGGCCACGGCGTTCGGCCGCAGGCCCGGTCGGCCCCCGATCCCGACGATCCCGTCGATCACGACGTCGACCCGTCCCGGTGGTTGAGGTGCGAGCGAAGCGAGCCTCGAAACCTCCGGGCCGGCGTGCACCCGTCCCCCGACAGCCCGCAGCGCCGCCACCCCACCCGGGTGCGCCTGCTCCGACAGCAACCACGCCTCCACCTGCACGCCCCGTCGCGCGAGCACCACACCGGCGTACAACGCATCACCGCCGTTGTCGCCCGACCCGACGAGCAGCACGACTCGGCGCCCGTACGCCGTACCGAGGAAGTCCAGCACCGCGTACGCAAGGCCGTGCGCGGCCCGCTGCATGAGCGCGCCGTCCGGCAGCTCGGCAAGCAGCACCGCCTCCGCTGCACGGACCTGCTCGACCGTGTGGGCGCGAATCATGCTCAGTCCTCGAGCACGACGACCGCCGAGGCGATGCCGCCGTCATGGGTCAGCGAGAGGTGCACCGAGCGGACACCGAGCAGGTCGGCCTCGGCGAGCACCGTCCCGCGCAGCACGAAGCGCGGTCGACCTGACTCCTCGGAGATCACCTCGGCGTCGTGCCAGGCCATGCCGCGGGGTGCGCCGAGCGCCTTCGCGAGCGCTTCCTTGGCCGCGAACCGGGCGGCCATCGAGCTGATGTGCCGGCCGCGCTCCGCCTCGACGAACAGCTTGTCCACCAGCGCAGGGGTACGACGACACGACTCCTCGAACCGGGCGATCTCGCACACGTCGATGCCCACCCCCACCACGGCCATGGGCGTTACTCGACGGTGACGGACTTGGCGAGGTTGCGGGGCTGGTCGACGTCGTGGCCGAGCGCCGTGGCGAGCTCGCAGGCGAACAGCTGCAGCGGCACGATCGCCACCAGCGGCTGGAGCAGCACCGGCACCTTGGGCAACCGGATCAGGACGTCGGCGTACGGCTCGATCGAGGAGTCCCCGTCCTCGGCCAGGCAGATCGTGCGGGCACCGCGCGCCCGGACCTCCTGGATGCCGCTGAGCATCTTTCCGTGCAGCTGGTCGCGGCCCTTGGGAGGCACGACGCAGAACACGGGGAGGCCCTCCTCGATCAGGGCGATCGGGCCGTGCTTGAGCTCGCCGGCGGCGAAGCCCTCGGCGTGGATGTAGGCGAGCTCCTTGAGCTTCAGGGCACCCTCGAGGGCGACCGGGTAGCCGGCGTGCCGGCCCAGGAACAGGACCGAGCGGCTGTCGACGTGGTCACGCGCGAGCTCGTAGACCGACTCGGCGCCCTTCAGGACGGTCTCGATGTGCTCGGGCATCGCCTCGAGCTGCTCCATGATCTCGTCGATCTCGTCGCCGAAACGGGTCCCCTTGACCTGGGCGATGTAGAGCGCGAGGAGGTAGCAGGCGACCAGCTGGGTGAGGAATCCCTTGGTCGAGGCGACGCCGATCTCGGGTCCCGCGTGGGTGTAGATCACGGCGTCCGACTCGCGCGGGATCGACGAGCCGTTGGTGTTGCAGATCGCGAGCACCTTGGCCTTCTGCGAGCGCGCGTGGATGATCGCCTGCAGCGTGTCGGCGGTCTCCCCCGACTGGCTGATCGCGACGATCAACGTGGTGGAGTCGATGATCGGGTCGCGGTACCGGAATTCCGAGGCGAGCTCGACCTCGACCGGCGTGCGGGTCCAGTGCTCGATGGCGTACTTCGCGACCATGCCGGCGTAGAACGACGTCCCGCAGGCGATGATGATGATCTTGTCGATGTCGCGGAGCTCCTCGTCCGCGAGGCGCATCTCGTCGAGCTGCAGCTGCCCTGCGGCGGTACGACGGCCGATCAGCGAGTCGGCGACGGCGCGCGGCTGCTCGAAGATCTCCTTGCGCATGAACCAGTCGTGGCCGTCCTTCTCCGCAGCGGAGAGGTCCCAGTCGACGTGGAAACGCTTGGCCTCGACCGGCCGGCCCCAGAAGTCGGTGACCTCGACGTTGTCGCGAGTCATCACCACGATCTGGTCCTGGCCGAGCTCGAGCGCCTCGCGGGTGAACTCGATGAACGCCGCGACGTCGGAGCCGAGGAAGTTCTCGCCCTCACCCAGCCCCACGACGAGCGGGGAGTTGCGGCGCGCCGCCACCACGGTGTCGGGGTCCTGGCTGTCGATCGCGACGAGCGTGAAGGCACCGTCGAGCTGCTGGCACACCCGCTGCATCGCGGTGACCAGGTCGACGCCGGACTGGACCTGGAGCTCGACGAGGTGCGCGACGATCTCGGTGTCGGTGTCGGAGAGCAGCTCGTGGCCGTCGTCCTCGACGCGGGAACGGAGCTCGACGAAGTTCTCGATGATGCCGTTGTGCACGAGGCCGACCCGGCGGACCGAGCCGGTGTGCGGGTGGGCGTTGACGTCGTTCGGCGGTCCGTGGGTGGCCCAGCGGGTGTGGCCGATGCCGATCCCGGAGGTGGGCATGGGCTCGTCGTCGATGACCTTCTCGAGGTTGGCCAGCTTGCCGGCCTTCTTCTCGACGAACAGCTCACCGCCGCTGACGACCGCGACTCCCGCCGAGTCGTAGCCCCGGTACTCCAGCCGGCGCAGACCGTCGATGATCGTGTCCTGGGCCGACCTGGGCCCTATGTATCCGACGATCCCGCACATGATCAGGCAGTCTACGGTGGACGCGCCTCCGGACCGGCACGGGCGCACTGGAAGAATCGTCACCATGGTGACCGGTCCCACGGCGGACAACCTCTCCACGACTCAGGCTGCTGCTCAGGCGGGCGACGAGTCGCAGCGCGAGGCTTCCCCGTACGTCGAGCTCGACCGGGCGACCTGGGCGCAGCTGGCCTCGGAGACCGAGAGCCCGCTCACCACCGAGGAGCTGGACCGCCTGCGTGGCCTCGGCGAGTCGCTCGACCTCGACGAGATCCGCGACGTCTACCTGCCGCTCTCCCGCCTGCTGAGCCTCCGGGTCCGCAGTGCGTCAGCGCTGCACCAGGACCAGGAGGAGTTCCTCCACGGCCTCACCCCGCCCAGGACGCCGTTCGTGATCGGCCTCGCGGGGTCGGTGGCCGTGGGCAAGTCGACCGCGGCGCGTGTCCTGCAGCAGATGCTGGCGCGCTGGCCCGAGCACCCCAACGTCGCCCTCGTCACCACCGACGGCTTCCTCTACCCCAACGCCGAGCTCGAGAAGCGCGGCCTGCTCGACCGCAAGGGTTTCCCGGAGTCCTACGACCGGCGCGCGCTGCTGAAGTTCGTGATCGACATCAAGTCGGGCAAGGACGAGGTCGAGGCGCCCGTCTACTCCCACCTCGTCTACGACGTGAAGCCCGACGAGAAGGTCGTGGTGAAGCGACCCGACATCGTGATCGTCGAGGGCCTCAACGTCCTGCAGCCCGCGCGGGTCCGTGAGGACGGCCGGATCACCCTGGGCCTGTCCGACTTCTTCGACTTCTCGATCTTCGTCGACGCCAACACCAACCACATCCGCGACTGGTACGTCGACCGCTTCCTGCGCCTGCGCGAGACGGCGTTCCGCGACCCGAGCTCCTACTTCGCGAAGTACGCCGCGCTGAGCCACGACGTGGCCGTCGACGAGGCGCGGCGGATCTGGGACGCCATCAACGGCCCCAACCTGGAGCGCAACGTGCTGCCGACGCGGTCACGGGCGACGCTGGTGCTGCGCAAGTCCGCGGACCACTCGGTCCGCTACGTGCGCCTGCGCAAGATCTGACGCCTGGCTTCAGGCGAGCGCGAGCCGTCGTCGTACGACGTCGGCCAGGCCGTGCGCGATGGAGTCGGCCTGTTCGGCGGTGGGCGCCTCGACCATCACCCGGACGAGGGGCTCGGTCCCCGAGGGGCGCAGCAGCACCCGTCCGGTGCCGGCCAGCTCGGCCTCGGCAGCGACGACGGCAGCAACCAGCTCGGCGTCGTCGGTGCGCGCACGGTCGACGCCGGGCACGTTGACCAGCACCTGCGGGAGACGGGTCATCACGGCCCCCAGCTCGCGCAGCGACTGGCCGGTGGCCACCATCCGGTGCAGCACCTGCAGGGCGGTGAGGACGCCGTCGCCCGTGGTGGCGTGCTCGTTCATGATCACGTGACCGGACTGCTCGCCGCCGAGCGAGTAGCCGCCGTTCTTCATGTCCTCGAGCACGTACCGGTCGCCGACGGCGGTCTGCCGCACGACGACACCCGCCGCGGTGAGGGCCTGGACGAAGCCGAGGTTGGACATGACCGTGGCCACGACGGTGTCGTCGACCAGCCGGCCCGCGTCCCGCAGGGAGAGGGCCAGGATCGCGAGGATCTGGTCGCCGTCGACGATCGCGCCCTCGGCGTCGACTGCCAGGCAGCGGTCGGCGTCGCCGTCGAGCGCGAAGCCGACGTCGGCGCCGTGGTCCAGGACGGCCTTCTGCAGCACGTCGAGGTGGGTCGATCCGCAGCCGTCGTTGATGTTGAGCCCGTCGGGCTCCGCACAGATCGCCACGACCTCGACGCCCGCGTCACGCAGCGCCTTCGGACCGGCGACCGAGGCTGCGCCATGGGCGCAGTCGAGCACGACCTTCAGCCGGCGCTGACCAGCCGCGGGACCGAGGTCGCCGACGGTCGCGACCAGGTGGGCGGCGTACTCGTCGATCGCGGTGAGGTGCGGGGTGAGCCGGCCGACGTCGCCGCCGACGGGCCGCTCCCACGGCTCCTCGAGGCGCGCCTCGATGGCGTCCTCGATCGCGTCGTCGAGCTTGACGCCGCCGCGGGCGAGGAACTTGATGCCGTTGTCGGGCATCGCGTTGTGCGAGGCGGAGAGCATCACGCCGAGGTCCGCGCCGAGCGAGGCGGTCAGGTAGGCGACCCCGGGTGTCGGGATCTCGCCCAGCAGCAGCACGTCCACGCCGGCCGAGGCCAGGCCGGCCACGACTGCCGCCTCGAGGAACTGCCCGGAGATCCGGGTGTCACGCCCGACCACCGCGAGAGGCCTGTGTCCGGCGAAGACCCCGCGCTCGGCAAGGACGTGCGCAGCCGAGACGGACAGGTCCAGGACCAGCTCGGCGGTCAGGTCGACGTTGGCGAGACCGCGAACGCCGTCGGTGCCGAAGATGCGGGGCACGTGCACTCCCTCGTGTGGTGGCGGAACGATCATGGCCGAAAACGGCCGACAGGGCCACGGACCGCAGGTGCGGTGCGTGGCCCTGTCGTCGCAATCAGCGCTTGCTGTACTGCGGAGCCTTACGGGCCTTCTTGAGACCGGCCTTCTTGCGCTCGGTCGCGCGGGCGTCACGGGTCAACAGACCGGCCTTCTTGAGGGCCGGGCGGTTGGCGTCGATGTCGATCGCGTTGAGCGAGCGGGCCACGCCGAGGCGCAGGGCGCCGGCCTGACCGGTGATGCCGCCACCGTGGATACGGGCGATCACGTCGAAGCGGCCCTCGAGGCCGAGCGTCGCGAAGGGCTCGTTGGCGACCTGCTGGTGCAGCTTGTTCGGGAAGTAGTCCTCGAACGCGCGGCCGTTGATGGTCCACGTGCCGGTGCCCGGAACGATCCGGACGCGGGCGACGGCTTCCTTGCGACGGCCGGTGGCCGCGCCGGGGGCGATCGTCGCCGGGACGGCGGGAGTGGCGTCGGACGGCGAGGTCTCGCTGGTGTAGGCGAGGCCCTGGTCGTCGGTCTCGAAGGTCTCTTCGACCTCGGTGTTCTGCGATTCAGTCACGATGAAAGTCCTTAGTCCTGGTCAGCTCGGTCGGGTCACTGGGAGATCTGGGTGATCTCGTACGCAACGGCCTGCTGCGCCTGGTGGGGGTGCGTCGGGCCGTTGTAGACCTTGAGCTTCGTGATGATCTGGCGACCGAGGCGGTTCTTGGGGAGCATGCCCCAGACCGCCTGCTCGACGGCCTTGCGGGCGTCCTTGTCGATGACCTGACCGATCGGGGTCGCGGTCAGACCACCCGGGAAGCCGGAGTGGCGGTAGACCATCTTGTCGGTGCGCTTCTTGCCGGACAGCGCGACCTTGTCGGCGTTGATGATCACGACGAAGTCGCCGGTGTCGGCGTTCGGCGCGAAGATCGGCTTGTGCTTGCCGCGGAGCAGACCAGCGGCGGTGACGGCCAGCCGGCCCAGGACGACGTCGGTGGCGTCGATCACGAGCCAGGCGCGCTCGACGTCTCCGGGCTTGGGAGCGTAGGTACGCATAGTGCGAACACTTCCTCGGTTAGTTCGTGGACCCATTCGACGAATGTCGACCGGGCTTGCCTGCCGCCGGTGCTGTTGCACCGTGCAGGCGACGTCTTCTGACGAACTCAGCCCGGCCCACACATGCTCGTCTCACGACGATCCACCTGAAGGAGGCACTGGGCCTGATTCAGACGCTGGGCGATCCGGGACTGCCTCGGCGCCGTACAGGACGGCAGCGCGAAGCGGCAGGAGACGCGCAGGAAAGACTACGGCGGGGTCCTTGACACGGTCAAAACGCCGTCGTTGCACGCTGCAGACCGGCGACGGCCGCCTGCAGGCGGTCGGTGACCTCGCTGACGAGACCCAGCCCGTCGACGGCCACCAGGAGCCGCCGTTCCTCGTAGGCGGCCACGAGCGGAGTGGTCTGCTCCTCGTACACCGCGAGGCGGCGCCGGATGACCGACTCGGTGTCGTCCGCACGCCCCTCCGTGCGCGCCCGGCCGAGGAGTCGCTCGACCAGTTCCTCGGGGTCTGCCGACAGGAGGAGCACTCCGTCCAGCCGGGCATCGAGGCGGGCAAGCACCCTGTCGAGCTCGGCGACCTGGTCGAGGGTGCGGGGGTAGCCGTCCAGGAGGAAGCCGTCGTGGCAGTCAGCCGCCTGGAGGCGGTCGCGGACCATGGCGTTGGTGATCTCGTCAGGGACGTACTCCCCCGCGTCCATGTAGGCCTGCGCCCGGAGCCCGAGGAGGGTCGCGTCCGCGACGTTGGCACGGAAGATGTCGCCGGTGGAGATCGCCGGGATTCCGTGACGCTCGGCGATGTAGCGGGCCTGGGTGCCCTTGCCCGCACCCGGCGGGCCCATGATGATCAACCGCATCGTGGGGGTTCCTCTCTTCTGGGGGATGCGCGAATGCGCCTGGATGAATCAGTCAGCTGGCGGAGGCAATGTGCTCGATGCGGGCCGCGTGGACCCGCGCGTGGGCGATCGCAGCCGGGGTCGTGTCGAAGAGATGGCGCTCATGGGCCAGGCCGTCGTACACACCGAGCTCGGTGAGGACCTGCCGATGGCGGACCTGTACGCCGGACAGGAGGACCGTCACCCCGCGGCGCTCGAGGCGGGCGATGGTGTCGGCCAGCACGTGGGCACCCGTGGCGTCGATGCTGACGACGTGTGACAGGCGCAGCACGACGACCCTGACGTCGCTCACCTCGGCCAGCTCGAGAAGGAAGTCGTGCGCGGCACCGAAGAACAACGGCCCCTCGAGGCGGTAGCAGACGATGTGGTCGTCGAGGAGGGACCGCTCCTCGGCGGTGTGGTCTCCCTCGTCGAGCGGCATCTCCTCGAGCCGTGCGGACCTGGCGGCCTGGCGCAGCGCCACGAACCCGGCCACCACCAGTCCGACGATCACCGCGGTGACCAGGTCGAAGGCGACCGTCGAGATGGTGGTGACCGCGAGGACCGCGGCGTCGCCCTTCGTGGAGCGGGCGAGCGCCATCAACCCGGAGACCCGGACCATCTGGACCGCGGTGGCGACCAGCACGCCGGCGAGGGCTGCGAGCGGGATCCGGCCCACCCATTCGGCGGCCACCAGGACGACTCCCAGCAGGAGCGCTGCGTGGACGAGCGCCGCCAGGCGCGACGTGGCGCCCGAGCGGACATTGACCGCTGTCCGGGCGATCGCGGCCGTGGCAGGAATCCCACCGAACAGGGGTGCAGCCAGGTTGGCCAGCCCCTGGCCGAGCAGCTCGCGATCGGAGTCGTGACGTTGCCCGACGCTGAGGCCGTCCGCCACCGTCGCCGACAACAGGCTCTCCAGGGCAGCGAGCGCGGCGACCGCGATCGCCGGAAGCAGGAGCGCGTCCAGGTCCGCCAGCGGCACTCCGGGCAACGACGGAACAGGCAGGCTCGACGGGATCGCCCCGATCGTGTCGGCGGCCAGGTCGAACACCAGGTTGCAGGCACTGGCGAGCGCCACGGCGATCAACGACCACGGCAGCCGTGGATGGAACCGGGCCAGCAGGAGGATCCCACCCGCGACCCCCGTCGCCATCAACAACGGCGCCCAGTTCGGGCCCTCGATCCAGATCCGTGCGGCACGTCCCGCCACGACGAGCACCTGTTGCCCGTGCGACGCCACGCCCAGGGCAGCAGGGACCTGCTGCACAGCGATGATCACCGCGATCCCGAGCGTGAAGCCTTCGACGACGGGAATCGGGACGTACCTGATGAACCGCCCGCCACCGGCCAGCGCCAGGCCGACCAGGATCAGACCGGCGAGCATCCCGACGACCAGGACCCCGTCCGCTCCGTGGGTGGCGACGATCGGGATCAGCACCACCGCCATCGCCCCGGTGGGACCGCTGACCTGGACCCGGCTGCCGCCGAACAGAGCGGCGACAGTGCCAGCGACGATCGCCGTGACCAGTCCCGACGTCGCGCCCATGCCGGTGCTGGCGCCGAACCCCAGCGCGAGCGGGAGCGCCACCAGCCCCACGGTCAGTCCGGCCGTCACGTCCCGACGGGGTGAGAGGTGCCGCCAGTCCGAACGTCGGGGGGCGACCTGTCCGAGCCGTCGCACGCCCGTCGCCACGAGGTCACGAGCCACGGCACCCGCCCGGCCAGTCACCCGGCCGGTCAATGGGGCGGTCAATGGACGGCGGACATCGGGGACAGCTCATCCTCCAGGTCCCCCTGTGCGGCGACGATCCCGGACAGGATGAGGCGCGCCGCCGCCAACAGGTCGCGGACCTCCGGAACGCTGACCGAGTAGACCACCTGCCCGCTGTCGCGTCGCGAGACCACCATCGAGGTGCGCCGAAGGACCGCGAGCTGCTGGGACAGGCTGCTGGGCTCGATGGCGATCTCCGCCAACAGCTCGTGCACCGCATGGTCCCGCTCGGAGAGCAGCTCGAGGATCCGGATGCGGGCAGGGTGGCCGAGGGTCTTGAAGAACTCCGCCTTCGCTTGGTACAGCGGAATGCTCATGACACCACTGCCCGGACGGTCACCATGCACTCAGACTACACGACTTGCACAGTTCTTCAAGTCATGTAGTCTGCAACTCAACAACCGAGAGCAGGGAGCCCGCATGCCGCACCAACACCGGATCGTGGTCCGGCTGCTGACGCCGGGACAGGTCATCAAGAGCGCCCGTTCCGCCAGCGGGCGCGCCGTCGTCCGGGGGATCACCGAGCCGGTTCCGGGGGTCCGACGCCTGCTCCTGCACGACCCCGAGACGGGCGACCGGCTCGGGAGCCTCGCCTACCCGGTGACCGGCACGGTCATCGCGGGCTGACTGAGTCACCTGCCCTGTCACCTGCCCGGTCTTTGCCCGGCAGGACGTCACTGTGAGATGTGTCCCAGGCCACGCCTCGGGACACCACCTTTCCGCCATGTGACACGGGCGACTAGGTTGCAGGGGTGACTGACTCTCTCACCGTACGCGACAACCGCACCGGAGCGGAGTACGACATCCCGATCGTCGACGGCACCATCAAGGCCGCCGACATCGGGAAGATCAAGGCCGATGAGGAAAATCCCGGCCTGGCTGTCTACGACCCCGGTTTCGTCAACACCGCCTCGTGCCGCAGTGCCATCACGTACATCGATGGTGAGCGCGGCATCCTCGAGTACCGCGGCTATCCGATCGAGCAACTCGCGGAGAAGTCGAACTTCCTCGAGGTGGCCTACCTGCTCGTCCACGGCGACCTGCCGTCGAAGGAGCAGTACGACGCCTGGGTGCACGAGATCACGTACCACACGTTCGTGCACGAGAACGTCAAGGGCTTCATGCAGGGGTTCCGGTACGACGCGCACCCGATGGGGATGCTGATGGCGTCGATCGGGGCCCTTTCGACGTTCTACCCCGAGTCGCGTCACATCGACGACCCGGACAACCGGCACATCCAGATCGTGCGGATGATCGCGAAGATGCCGACCCTCGGCGCCTGGTCGTTCCGCCACGCGCAGGGCAAGCCGTACGTCTACCCCGACAACGAGCTCTCCTACGCGGAGAACTTCCTCTCGATGCTCTTCAAGATGAGCGAGACGAAGTACGCCGCGGACCCGCGCATCGCCAAGGCGCTCGACGTGCTGTTCATCCTGCACGCCGACCACGAGCAGAACTGCTCGACCAACGCGGTCCGCTCGGTCGGCTCCTCGCAGGTCGACCCCTACTCCGCTGTCGCGGCCGGCATCGGCGCCCTCTACGGCCCGCTGCACGGTGGCGCCAACGAGGCCGTCCTCAAGATGCTGCGCCGGATCGGCACCAAGGAGAACATCCCCGCCTTCATCGAGGGCGTGAAGGCCGGCAACGAGCGGCTGATGGGTTTTGGTCACCGGGTCTACAAGAACTTCGACCCGCGCGCCACGATCATCAAGAAGGCCTGCGACGACGTCTTCGAGGTCACCGGGGTCAACCCGCTCCTCGAGATCGCCAAGGAGCTCGAGAAGATCGCGCTCGAGGACGAGTACTTCGTCAAGCGCAAGCTCTACCCGAACGTCGACTTCTACTCCGGCCTGATCTACGAGGCCCTCGAGTTCCCGCCGGAGATGTTCACCGTGCTGTTCGCCATCGGCCGCGCGCCGGGCTGGCTCGCACAGTGGCTGGAGCTCGTCCAGGACAAGGAGCAGAAGATCGCTCGTCCGAAGCAGATCTACACCGGTCCGCGCACGCTCGACTTCGTGCCGGCCGAGGAGCGCTGGGCCTGAGCCCACCGCTCCTGGCTTGACCGGTACAGGTGCCCCACGTGCTTCACGTGGGGCATCTGCCGTTGTCAGCCCGGGTACGGCGGCAGGTCGGCGTCGTACAACCACGGCTCGAGCAGCGTCGTCACGTCCCGGGCGGTGCGGTCGGTCGCGAAGGCGAGGAACTCCTCGGTGGTGACCGAGGCCCCCGCCCGGTCTGCCGCCCAGCCGCGCAGGACCTCGAAGAAGGCGGTGTCGCCGACGTCGACGCGCAGTGCGTGCAGGGTCAGGGCGCCGCGCTTGTAGACGCGGTCGTCGAACATCAACGCGGGACCCGGATCCGCCAGGACGAGGTCCTGGTCGAGGTCGGCCAGCTTGTCGTGGTGGTGGCGCGCCCACTCGTCACAGGTGCGCGGTCCGCCGGACTCCTCGGACCACAACCACTCGCTGTAGCAGGCGAAACCCTCGTGCAGCCAGATGTCCTGCCAGCGCGCGAGGGTGACGGCGTTGCCGAACCACTGGTGCGCCATCTCGTGCGCGATCAGCCGCACGTGCGACCAGTCGTCGGTGCAGAAGTTGCGGCCGAAGGTCGACAGGCTCTGGCTCTCGAGCGGGATCTCGAGGTCGTCGTCGGTGATGACGGCGGCGTACGCATCGAACGGGTACGGGCCGAAGGCCCGCTCGAAGAACTCCATCATCGCGGGCTGCTGGTCGAAGGAGCCGTCGAGGTCGGCGTCCGCCGGTCCGATCGTGCGGGTCGCCTCGTCGTGCTGCACGGTGAGGTAGCGACCGATCTGCACCGTCGCGAGGTAGGTCGCCATCGGCTCGTCCATCTCGTAGCACCAGGTCTCGACACTCGCCTTGCGGCGGTGGTCGGCCAGGGCGCCGTTCGCGACCACGGTGTAGCCACACGGCGCGGACACGGTGATCCGGTAGGTCGCCTTGTTGTCGGGCCGGTCGTTGCAGGGAAACCAGGTGGGCGCGCCGTGGGGCTGGGCCGCGACGATGGCCCCGTCGGCGAGCTCCTCCCACCCCGCGTCGCCGTGGTGCTCGTCGATGATCGGTTGCGGGGTGCCGCCGTAGGCGATGGTGATCCGCAGCTCGGCACCTCGAGCCGCAGGCCCCGCGAGCTGGAGCACCAGGCGCTGGTCGCGCGCGGACCACTTCCTGAGGCGGGCCCCCTCGACACGCACCTTGCTCGCCTGCAGGTGCGCGAGATCGAGGACCAGGCGCGAGGTCTCCTCGTCGATGACGACGTCGAGGACGGTGGTGCCGCGCAACCGGTTGCCCTCGAGGACATAGGTGACGTCGAGGTCGTAGTGCCGGACCGAGTACGACGGGTCGCCGTGGCCGGGGAGGTACGGATCGGCGGTGGGTAGCGGCACTACTCGGCCCACGGGCCGATCGGGTTGCCGATCCAGCGGGTCTTGTCGGGCACCGTCTCGCCTCTCATCACCAGGGACACCGGGCCGACGGTAGCGTGCCGGCCCAGCACCGCGGCGGGCAGCACGACCGAGTTCGGGCCGAGCGTGGCGCCTCGTCGCAACCGAACCGTGTCGGTCACGAGCAGCCGGTCGTGGAAGAGGTGCGTCTGCACGACGCTGCCCTGGTTGACGGTCGCTCCGTCGCCGAGGTCGACCAGGTCCGGCTCGGGGAGCCAGTACGACTCGCACCACACGCCGCGGCCGACCTGCGCGCCCATCGCGCGGAACCACAGGTTGATCAGCGGCGAACCGGTCGCCAGGCCGGCGAACCACGGAGTCGCGAGCACCTCGACGAACGTGTCGGCCAGCTCGTTGCGCCAGACGAAGGAGCTCCACAGCGGGTGGGCACCTGCCTTCACCCGGCCGACCAGCAGCCACTTCGCGGCGATCGCGGTGACGGCAGCAGCGAGGCCGGCGCCCCACAACAGCACGGGTACGACGACCACGCCGGCCACGGCGCCGTACTCGGCCCAGACGGCGACGGTGCCCAGGACGACCGCCACGTGCAGGGCGACCGTGAGGACGACGGGCACCAGCCGGGCGATCTCCCAGCAGGCGCGGGCGACCTTGAGGCGCGTCGGGGGCGCATAGGTCCGCTCGTCGGCGGAGCCCTGTGCGGTGCGACGCAGCGGCGCGGGCGGGCTGCCGAGCCACGACTCCCCCGCCTTCATCGTGTTGCGGGCCGGCGCGGCCGACAGCACCGCGACGAGCGAGCGCTTCGGGACCTTGCGGCCGGGGGCAGCCATCGCCGAGTTGCCGACGAAGGCGCGCTTTCCAACCTTCACCTGGCCGGCGCGCAGCCAGCCACCGCCGAGCTCGTAACCGCCGATGAGGGTGTCGTCGGCGAGGAACGCCTGGTCGCTCACCGTCGTCAGCGACGGGATCATCAGCACCGTCGATGCCTCGACGTCCTTGCCGATGCTCGCACCCAGGAGCCACAGCCAGCCGGGGGTGAGCTGCGAGCTGTAGAGCGGGAACAGCCAGGTCCGCGCCTCGTCGAGCACCCGGATCGTGGCCCACACGCTCAGCGCGGGCCGGCTCTGCAGGGGGTGCGCGCCCGGCAGCACGCCGCGGCCGAGCAGGCGCACCACGACGAGGACAAGGCCCGCGAGCAGGACACAGCCAGCGACGACAGCGGGCACCAGCCATGGCGCGAGGGCACCCAACGCCTCGCCGGCGCTGGCGGTCTCGTCGAGGTCGGCGACCAGCAGGATCGGCAGCACGACCGCGGTGACGGCGACCGAGGGCAGCAGCGCGAGTCCGGCCGCGGCGGCGGCGTACGAGATCGCCCACCGGCGCAGCGAACGCCGCGAGGCGGCCGGCCGCTCCGCCCAGGGGCCGCGCGCCGCGGAGCTCGCGCGGGTCGCCGGGGCACCCGACCAGAACTCACCCGAGGGCACGTCGTCGAACACGGCCGATCCCGGGGCAACCTCGGCGTCGTCGCCGACGACAGCACCGGGACACAGCATGGAACGGGTCCCGACCCGCGCGCGGTCGCCGATCCGGATGCCACCGACGTGCAGGGTGTCGCCGTCGATCCAGTAGCCGGTCAGGTCGACCTCGGGCTCGACCGAGGCCCCCTTGCCTACGGTGAGGTGGCCGGTGATCGGCGGCAGCGAGTGCAGGTCGGCCCCTCGGGCGACCTTCGCGCCGAGCAGTCGGGCGTACCAGGTGATGTACGGCGCCCCCGCCATCCGGGTCGCACCCAGCTCGTCCGCGAGGCGTTCGGCGGCCCAGATCCGCAGGTGCACCTTCCCGCCACGCGGATAGCTCCCCGGCTGCACCCCGGCGAGCACCACCTGGGCGAGCTTCGCGGACACGAGCATCCGGCCGACCGGGCTGACGAAGACGACGAGCAGGGGAACGAGCACCCACCACGACACGGCGGGCAGCCACGCGACGCCGAGCACGTCGTGGAGCAGGCGGGACAGCGTGAGCGTCCCGGCGAGCCAACGGGGCGCAGCGAGCGACCGCAACAGCGGCACGGCCACGACCTGTCCCAGCTGGGTCTTGCGCGGGATCGGCATCACCTTGCGGCTCTGCTCCGCGAGCGCTGACGGCTCGAGCGTGTCGAGCAGCGCGGCGAGGCCGGCGACGGTCGGCACCTCGTAGATGTCGGCGACGGTGAGCTCGGGGTGGTCGGCCCGCAGGATCGTCACGACCTGGGCGGCCGTGAGGCTGCCGCCCCCGAGGTCGAAGAAGTTGGAGTCCGGCCCGTCGGGCAGCGCACCGATGACCCGCTGCCACACCTCGGCGATCCGCGCCGACGTGCCGTGCAGGCCGGCGTCGGCCGGGTCCCCGGCGGCCAGCGGCCACGGGAGCGCGTCACGATCGACCTTGCCGGAGATGCGGGTCGGGATGTCGTCGACCACAGCCAGCCGCGGCACGAGGGCCGCCGGCATCGTGGCCCGCAGGTGCGCGGTGGCCGACGCGGCGTCGTACGCCGGGGTGGTGGTGAGATAGCCGACGAGGAGCTGGTTCCCGGTCGCCGTACGACGGACGGCGGCCGCCGCAGCGCTGACGCCGGGGAGGGCGAGCAGGGCCGAGTCGATCTCGCCGAGCTCGATGCGACGGCCACCGACCTTGACCTGGTCATCGGCGCGACCGGCGAACAGCAGTCCGACCGGGTCGTTGATGACGATGTCGCCGCTGCGATAGGCGCGGTCCCAGCCGAGAGTCGGCATCGGGGCGTACTTCTCGGCGTCCTTGGCAGGGTCGAGGTAGCGGGCCAGGCCGACGCCACCGATGATCAGCTCGCCGCGCTCGCCCTCGGCGACCGGATGGCCTTCGGCATCGACGACGACCAGGTCCCAGCCGGCCAGCGGCAGTCCGATCCGGACCGGGCCGTCTGCGCTGACCAGTGCGCCGCACGCGACGACGGTCGCCTCGGTCGGGCCGTAGGTGTTCCAGACCTCTCGGCCCTCACGGATCACGCGGGCGGCGAGCTCGGGCGGAAGTGCCTCGCCGCCGAAGATCAGCAGCCGGACCTGCTCGAGGGCGTCGTCGGGCCACAGGCTCACCAGCGTCGGCACGGTGGACACGACGCTGACCTTGTTGGCGACCAGCCACGGGCCGACGTCCACCCCGCTGCGCACCAGCGCGCGAGGTGCGGGCACCAGGCAGGCGCCGTACCGCCAGGCCAGCCACATCTCCTCGCAGCTCGCGTCGAACGCGACGCTGAGCCCCGCCATCACCCGGTCGGCGGGGCCGAGCGGCTGCTCCTGGAGGAACATCCGGGCCTCGGCGTCGACGAAGGCCGCGGCGTTGCGGTGGGTGACCGCGACACCTTTGGGCGTCCCGGTCGAGCCGGACGTGAAGATCACCCAGGCGTCGTCCTCGGGGACCGGGTCGCGGCGGTCGCGGGGAGCACGTTCACGGCGTGACTCGATGACCAGGCCGGTGCCGATGACAGCGGCGACGTCGGCCTCCCCGAAGACCAGGCGCGCGCGCTCCTCGGGGTCGTCGGCGTCGACCGGCACGTAGGCGGCGCCGGCGAACAGGATCCCCAGGATCGCGACGTAGAGGTCGGTGGTCCCGGACGGCAGCCGGACCCCGACCTTGTCGCCGGGTCCGATGCCCAGGTCAGCCAGGTCGTGCGCGACCACGGTGGCTGCCTCGCCGAACTCGGCGTACGTGACGGTGTCGTTGCCGCTGTCGAGCGCCATCGCGTCGGGGTGGTCGGCCGCCGTACGACGGAAGATCTCGACGAGGGTGCGCGACGCGGGGGCCTCGTCGCCTCGAAGAAGGGGCGACGAAACGGTGCTCACATCTCGATCGTTGCCGACGGAGGTGAACGGAGGATGGCCACGCATCGAGGGGATCGTTGTGCATCGCTGTGACCTGGGACACAATCCGGGACGTGAGTGCGACGACCGAGTCAACATCAGCGTCCCCATCAGCCACCCGGGCATGGCCCCCGGCCCATGCCTCGGAGCCGACGTACGTCGACGACCGGCTCAACTACTGGGCGGCGGCGACACCCGACGCCGAGGCGATGACCTACCTCGGCCGGACCTGGACGTGGGCCCAGTGGCACGAACGCGTGCACCGCGCGGCAGGCGGACTGCGTGAGCTGGGCATCGCCCGCGGCGACGTCGTGTCGTTCCTCGACAAGAATCACCCGGCCTGCGTGGAGATCAGCCTCGCCGCCGGCTCGATCGGTGCGGCCAACGCGATCATCAACTGGCGCTCGGCCGGCGACGAGATCGACTACGCCGTCAACGACTCCGGCGCCAAGGTGCTCTTCGTCGGCAGCGAGCTGATGCCGACGATCGCGGCGATTCGCGACCGGCTCCCGAACGTCCAGAAGATCATCGAGGTGACCCCGGACGGTGCCGAGGGCGACGAGTACGAACAGTTCCTCGCCGAGTCGGTCGCCTGCGACGACGGTCCCGACGTCCTCGAGGACGACGTCTGCCTGATCATGTACTCATCGGGCACGACCGGTCGCCCCAAGGGCGTGATGCTCACCCACCGCAACATGGTCAAGCACACGGTGAACGCCCACGAGGGCTGGGAATTCGAGCCCGGCGACAAGTCGATGGTGGCGATGCCCCTGTTCCACGTCGGCGGGTCGTCGTGGGTCCTGTTCGGGATCCACGACGGCATCCCCAGCGTGATGACGCGTGAACCCGACGCGGCATCGCTGGCCGGCGCGATCATGGCGGGCGCCAACCGCGCCTTCCTGGTGCCGGCCGTGCTCGCCCAGGTGCTGCAGTCCGGGCCCGACGCGGTCAAGCTCTTCGGGGCCCTCAAGACCTACACGTACGGCGCCGCGCCGATGCCGCCGCCGCTGCTCCGCGCGGCCATGGAGGCGTGGCCCGACACCGACTTCATCCAGGTCTACGGCCTCACCGAGGTGGCCGGTGTGGTGACCCATCTGATGCCCGAGGACCACCGCAACGCCATCGCCGACGGACACCCGGAGCGGCTGGTCTCGGCGGGCAAGCCGGTGCCCGAGGTCGAGGTGAAGATCGTCGACCCCGGCACGCTCGAGGAGGTGGGGACCGGCGAGCACGGCGAGCTCTGGTTCCGCACGCCGCAGCTGATGAAGGGCTTCCTGAACAAGCCCGAGGCGACCGCGGAGGTGCTCGTCGCCGACGGCTGGTTCCGCACCGGCGACATGGGCCACGTCGACGAGGACGGCTACGTCTTCGTGTCCGACCGCCTCAAGGACATGATCATCACCGGCGGCGAGAACGTGTACTCCCCCGAGGTCGAGCGAGTGCTGTCCGAGCACCCCGGCGTCCTCGAGGTCGCCGTCATCGGCGTCCCAGACGACCAGTGGGGAGAGTCGGTCAAGGCGGTCGTGGCGTTGAAGCCGGGCTCCGACGCGTCCGAGACCGAGCTGATCGAGTGGACGCGCGAGCGGCTGGCCCGGTTCAAGGCACCCCGCTCCGTCGACGTCGTCGAAGCCCTCCCCCGCAACCCCACCGGCAAGGTGCTCAAGCGCGAGCTGCGCAAGCCCTACTGGGAGTCGCGGGACCGCCAAGTCTGAGCCGGGTTCTCAGGGCAAGTCCTCAACGGGGTCTCAGCGCAGTCACAGGGACCCTCGCCACAGTGGACGCATGACCCAGGTCCTGCCTCCTCCGCCCGCACCGCCGTTCTTCCCGTCCGCGTCGCCCATGGGGTCACCCCCTCCCACGCGGCGGCCGAAGCGGTCCGGGTTCGCGGTGCTGGTGCTGACCGGCGCCCTGCTGGTCGGGGGCGGCGCCGGGATCGGCGGTGCGGCGATCTACGACGCCGCCACCGGCGGGTCCGGCTCCAACGCGGGCGCGCCGCTCCAGGTGGTCAACACGGGCGACAAGCAAGCGGCTTCCGGCAGCGTCGAAGGTGTCGCGGCCGCCGTACTCCCCTCGGTCGTGGCGCTCGACGTGAGCGGCGGGGGCAACTCCGGCAGCGGTTCGGGCGTCGTGCTCGACGCCAACGGCCTGATCCTGACCAACGACCACGTCGTCACCCTGGGCGGCGAGATCCCGGCCGACCAGGCCGAGGTGACCGCGTCGTTCAGCGACGGCACCAAGGCGCGGGCGACGGTCGTCGGCACCGACCCGTTGACCGACACCGCACTGGTGAAGGTCGAGGGCGTCGACAACCTGACCCCGATCACCATCGGCAAGTCCAGCAACCTGGACGTGGGTGAGCAGGTCGTCGCGATCGGCTCACCGTTCGGGCTGGACGCGACCGTCACCAGCGGCATCGTCAGCGCGCTGGACCGGCCCGTGCAGGTGGCGCGGGACGCCAAGGGCAACGTGACCGCCTACCCGGCGATCCAGACCGACGCCGCGATCAACCCCGGCAACAGCGGGGGTCCGCTGGTCAACATGGACGGCCAGCTCGTCGGCATCAACGCCTCGATCCGCTCGACCGGGTCGGGTGCGGGCGCGGAGTCCGGCTCGATCGGCCTCGGGTTCGCGATCCCGATCGACGAGGTGCTGCCGATCATCGAGCAGCTGCGAGGTGGCGAGACCCCGACGCACGCACGCCTCGGCATCCAGGTCTCGAACGCCGCCGGCACCGCCGGCTCCAGCGACACGACCGTGTCGGGCGCGAAGATCGAGGAGACCGAGGACGGCTCGGCCGCATCCGACGCCGGACTGAAGGCGGGCGACGTGATCACCGCGATCGACGACCGCCGCATCGAGGACAGCGACGGCCTGATCGCGACCGTGCGCTCCTACCGCCCCGGCGACACCGTGAAGGTGACGTACCTGCGGGGCGGCAAGGAGCGCACAACCAAGTTGAAGCTCGGGTCGGACGGCTGACGGTCAGGCTCAGGAGCCGCCGCCACCTGCCTTGCGGCGGTGCATCTTGGGAGCGCCACCGACGACTTCGGAACCGTGGGCCTTCTCCTTGCCGGGGACATCCTCGGTCAGGCTCTTGCCCTTGTTGTTCTTGCGGTCGAGGGCCTCGCGCATCTTGGCCTTGAGGTCGTCGTTCGCGTTGCTGGCAGCCATGGGGGCATTCCTTCCTCGGTGCGGACGGTGACGGTTCCACCGTCGCATCCCCCAGCATTGCTTGGGAAGCCAATAACCGGTGAGTCGGCCCCGCCTCGGGACGCCGACCAGGTCAGTCGAGCTGCTTCTGGAACTCGCCGCCGCGCGCGCCGCGGACGAAGCCCAGCCGCTCGTTGATGGCGATCATGTGGTCGTTGACCCCCGCGTTCCAGGTGACGGTACGACGGCCCGCCACGTCGCTGCCCGCCTGGATCGCCCGGTGGTTGGCCACCTTCACGGCCAGTCCCAGCCGATGGCCGCGGTGGTCCCGATGGACGAGGGTGCCCCACTGGAAGAGGAACGGGTTGTCGGGGAGGGTCTCGGCGAGCTGCGTGTAGGCCACCACCCGACGGGTCTCGTCGAGCGCGACCGTGTGCCACATCGTCCGACCCTGCGCCGCCTGCAGGACCTCGGACTCCCGGAAGGCGGGGACGTCGACCGCCTCGTTCTCGTGGACACCGGAGCCGGTCGGCGCCTCGGTCGCCAGGGTGGTCGACAGCTCCAGCCAGCTCACGACGAGGTCCTCC
Source organism: Nocardioides sp. Root682 (assembly GCF_001427795.1). GTDB lineage: Bacteria > Actinomycetota > Actinomycetes > Propionibacteriales > Nocardioidaceae > Nocardioides. Next base: position 1,568,180 of record NZ_LMHJ01000001.1, read on the forward strand.
GGGATCGGACCCGCCCAGGAGCGGAGCTCGTAACCGGCGTGGTGCGGCGCCGCCTCGCGCGTCAGGGCGTCCAGCAGGTCGTCGGGGACCGGCAGGTGGAGCTGGCGCTGCACGTCAGGGAGCGTGAGCGTGAAGCCGTGGCTGCGGGCGAACTCCGCACCGGTCGTTCCAGCGCCGTCCTCGGGGCCGTCGGGCAGCCACGACGGGAAGCCCTCCACGCGCGTGCGGCCGGCGATCCGCGCCTGTGCCTCGATGTGCGTCAACAGCGCGCTGCCGAGTCCGCGTCGTCGTACCTCCGGGAGGACACCGACGTGCAGCTCCGCGAGGTCGAGGTTGTCCTTCAGCGACAGCTGCATGCGGCCGGCGGCGACGACCTCGCCGTCCAGGAATCCGCTGAACAGCCGGAACTGGCGCAGTCCCTCGGTCGCTCCCACCAGGGGCAGCAGCTCGGCCTGCGACCAGTACTCCGCATGGTCGCCGAGATCGTGCCTCTCGGCGGTGACCGCCACATCGACCCATGCCGCCACGGCTCGTTCGTCGCCGCGCGCGACCTCGACGACCCGCAGCCCGCTCATCGCGTCCGCACCACCCTCGCCTCGTCCCACACCGGGTCGTCCGACTCGTAGACACCGCCGTCGCTGCCGAAGACGCAGAACCGGTCGAAGCCGCGGGCGAACCAGCGGTCGTGGGTCACGGCGACAACCGTCCCGTCGAAGGCCGCCAGTCCCTCCTCCAGCGCCTCGGCCGACTGGACGTCGAGGTTGTCGGTCGGCTCGTCGAGCAGCAGCAGGGTCGCGCCGGACAGCTCGAGCAACAGGATCTGGAACCGCGCCTGCTGGCCACCGGACAGCGACTCGAACTTCTGCTCCGACGTCACCGCCAGCTCGTAGCGATCGAGCACCCGGGCTGCCTGCTCCCGGCCCATGCCCTTGCGCCCGTTCGGCGAACCGTCGCCGCGGTGCAGGATCTCCAGCAGCGTCCGGCCCGTCAGCTCGGGGTGTTCGTGGGTCTGCACGAACCAACCCGGCCGCACCCGTGCGCCGAGCCGCGCGCGCCCGGTGTGCGGGACGGCGACGATCTCGGCGTCGCCGACGGGCTGGTGCTCGATGTCCGGGTCACTGCCTCCGGCAGCCAGGAGCCGCAGGAAGTGGGACTTGCCGGAGCCGTTCGACCCGAGCACGGCCAGCCGGTCGCCGTACCAGACCTCGAGGTCGAAGGGCTTCATCAGGCCGGTGAGCTCGAGGTCCTCGCAGACGACGGCGCGCTTGCCGGTGCGGGCGCCCGACAGGCGCATCGTCACCTGCTGCTCGCGGGGCTGCTCGGTCGGCGGTCCGGCCTCCTGGAACTTGCGGAGCCGGGTCTGGGCGGCGCGGTACTGCGACGACATGCCGTCGTTGTACTCGGACTTGATCTTGAGCCGCAGCACCAGCGCCTTGAGCTTCGCCTCCTCCTCGTCCCAGCGGCGACGCAGCTCGGCGAAGCGGGCGAAGCGGTCCTTCCTCGCCTCGTGGTACGACGTGAAGCTGCCCGCGTGCGTCCAGGTGCTGTTGCCGCCGCCACCCGCCCCGAGCTCCACCGTGACGACGTGCGTGGCCGTGTTGGCGAGCAGCTCGCGGTCGTGGCTGATGAAGAGGATCGTCTTGTCCGACGCGGCAATCCGCTGCTCCAGCCAGATCTTGCCGGGCACGTCGAGGAAGTTGTCGGGCTCGTCGAGCAGCAACACCTCCTCCGGCCCGGCGAGGAGGTACTCCAGCACCAGGCGCTTCTGCTCACCGCCCGACAGGGTGCGCAGCTCGCGGTACTTGGCGCGGTCGTACGGGAGTGCCAGCGCCTTGACCGTGCAGACGTCCCAGATCACCTCGACGTCGTACCCGCCCGCGTCGGCGTACTCCGACAGCGCCGTGGCGTAGGCGATCTGGGTCTTCTCGTCGTCGGTGTCCATGAGCGCGAGCTCCCACCGGTCGACCTCCGCCTGGGCACGACGGACCCGCTCGGGGGCGAGGCTGAGCAACAGGTCGCCCACCGTCGGTCGGTCCGCGAGGCCCCGGTCGACCATCTGCCGCATGACGCCCAGCCCCCCGGAGCGGGTGACCACGCCGGCGTGAGGGGTGAGGTCACCGGTGATGATGCGGAACAGCGTGGTCTTCCCGGCCCCGTTGGCACCCACGAGCGCGACCTTGGCACCCTCGCCCACCCGGAACGCGACGTCGTCGAGGAGCAGCCGCCCGTCAGGCAGCTCGTACCGGAGACCTGCAACCTCTACGTGACCCACGAGAGGTGATTGTCCGGCATGGGCAGTGGTGGTGCGACCGCTTTACCGGGACCGTCAGCGGCGCCATTCGTACGGCGTGGTCGTGGACACCTTGAGGAAGCCGTAGCGCTCGAGGATCGGGCGGGAGTACTCGGTGGAGTCGCTGTGGATGAGGGTCTTGCCCCGCCGCAGTGCCGACCGTGCCCGTGCTGCGGTCAGAGCCCGATAGATCCCTCGTCCACGCCACTCCGCCAGGGTCGACCCGCCCCAGATGCCGGCGAAGTCGGTCCCGAGGACCGGCTCGAGCCGGCCGGCCGAGACGACCTGTCCGTCCGCCTCGGCGACCCACAGCTCCATCCCGTCGTCGAGCGCCAGCCTGCGCAGCAACGCCTCGGCCATCTCGGCGCCCTCGTCGGGCGTGTCACCGAACGCCCGCGCGCTCATCTCGCTCATCGCACGCACATCGTGCTCCGCACTGACCTGACGCAGCGTCACACCGTCGGCCAGCGGTACGTCGACCGCCAGGCTCTGCGCTGCGCCGATCATGATGGACTCCGGCTCCTCCGCAACGAACCCGTGGTCCAGAAGGCTCTCGTGAAGTCCCGGCGCGCGGTCGTGACCCCGGGTCTTCCACTCCACCCGCGTGATCTCAGGGTCCGCCCGGAAGTGCGCGAGCGCCGCACCGACGAGTCCGGCGATCACGTCCGCGTCCGCACCGGCCAGGTGCTGGTACGTCACGAAGCCGCGTCCGCCTGCGAACGTCACCAGCCGCAGCGGGCCGTGCCCGGTCACCGCGATCGCGCTCGGTGTCTCGGCGTCGGTGCGCAGTTGTTCGTCGTACGCCGCAAGGAATCGGGCATGGTCGTCCATGACGCCCATCCTCGCGAAGCGGCGTTGTCGCGACCACCGACTTTCGGTGGCTTGGCTGCGCCGCTGGTCGAGGAGGTTGCGCAGCAACCGTCTCGAGACCACCCACCGTCCATCAACTCTCCACAACCCAAGTGGAGAATTTCCCCTGTCCACAGGCGGGTTTCCGGGCCGTGGTTGTGTCGCCACCTCATGATCCAATACAGGTATGGAGCAGGGGAACAGCGAACTGACCGGACGCGACCTGGTGACCTGGGCCAACCAGCACACCGTCACCACCCCGGAGCAGGCCGCGACCATCATCGACGGCGTCATCGACACCGGCGTCCCCATCGCAGGCGACGGTGCACCGCTGGTGTCGGAGTTCGCGCTGATGGAGCTCGTCGCAGTCCTCGGCCGCTCACCTGACGGTGGCCGTGCCTATGTGGGTCGGATCATCGAGTGCGCCTGGCGGCTGCCCGGCATCTACGCCGGGTGGTGGAGGGCAGGTTGGCGCCGTGGCGTGCCGAGCGCATCGCTGACCTGACCCGGTCGTTGAACGTCGAGGCTGCGGCGTTCGTGGACCGCCAGTTGGCCGCGGTCGGTGGCGTGGGTTGGGCTCAGCTCGACCGCCTCGTGACTGAGGCAATCCTGCGGTTCGATCCCGAACGTGCCGAAGCCGAACGACAGGCCGCGAACGAGAACCTGTTCGTCAACGTCGACCGCCAGGTCGACCAGCACGGACGCGTCCGCGTCGACGCCCTGGTCGATGCCGCGGACGGTCACGACTTCGACCAAGCCGCCACCCGGCGCGCGATCCAGCGCGGGAAACTCGGCGACGAATCGTCCCTGGACGTCCGCCGCGCACGCGGTATCGGGGACATGGCCCGCCAAGACCTCTCCCTGGACCTGCTGTTCGCGGATGAGAAGACCGGCGAAGTCATCGCCCAGTCACCGGGTCGCAAGGTCGTCCTGAACGTCCACATCACCGACACCACGATCACCGGGTCTCGAGACGGTCGCAGCGCGACCTCCTCGACCAACGACGAGAACCCGTTCGCGAAGCCCGACGTGAACCCGGTCGGACGCTGGGACGAAGGCCGCGCACCGATCAGCACGGCCCAGATCAAGGAATGGCTCCGCGCAAGAGACACCACCGTCATCGTCCGCCCCGTCATCGACCTCAACGACTGTGTGCCGGTCGACTCCTACGAGATCCCCGACCGCATCCGACGCAGAGTCGAGCTCCGCGACCACGCCTGCCGATTCCCCTGGTGCACAAGGCCCGCGGTGAAGTGCGATCTGGACCATGTCGCTCCGCACAACAAGGGCGGGCCCACCTGCCCCTGCAACCTCGTCCCCGCCTGTCGACGGCACCACCGCGCCAAGACCTTCTCCCGGTGGCGGTACGTGATCGTCCTGCCCGGGCACTACTTGTGGATCAGCCCGAACTGCCGACACTTCCTCGTCGGACCCAACGGCACCCAAGCCCTCGACCCACCCCGCACCGTCGACCCCGACGAATAGCTCCCCCGCTCGTACCCCGCCCACCAGCGGGGCTCGAGGCATGCTCAGGCACTGGTGCAACCGCCCCGGGCGCCGCACACTGGCCCCATGACCGTCGCGCTGGTCGTTGCCGCCCTCGCCACGATCTCGTTGGTGGCGCTGATGGCGCTGACGTCATCCGGCCAGCGGCGCAGAAGCCCCGGGCTGGCGGTCGCGCTCATGGCAGGCCTGTTCTTCCCCGTCACCTGGACCGTCTGGTACCTCCGCGACGAGCATCCCTACCGCTCCTGACGTCGGGTACGCCCGGATTCAGCCGTTGTTGATGGCCGCGTTGCACGCGTTGTCGAAGGCGGTGGCCTCGTCAGGGTCGGTCGTACCGTGGCCGATCAGGCCACCCTCGCTGCTGTCGTAGGCGGCGTACTCGCCGGTGGTGTCGTTGACGAGGCAGAACAGGACGCCCGGTTGCGTCAGGAGCCGGAAGTAGGTGTTCAGGCGGTGTCCAGACGGGAAGCGGGCGAGGTCGCCGTCCTCCATGAGGCTCTCCACCTCGAACATGTCGATCGGATAGTCCCCGCCGCCGGCGTACAAGCGCGCCAGGTCCGCGCCGAAGGCAACCGCAGCATCGGTGGTCGTGATCGCGGTCGTGGTCGTTGACGACGCTGACTCCTCCCCCTCGACCGGCGCTCCGGAACTCCCCTCGGGCAGCAACAGGCCGACATTGAAGTCCTCCTCGGTGCACCCGCCGCCGACCGCGTCCGGAGCCTCGTTGAGCGAGGCCCACACGATGTCGGCCACCGCACTGGTCGGCGCGACGATCGTGACCTGATGGTCGCCGAAGGCCCTGTTGTAGCGGTAGCGTCGGTCGTCGAGCTGCTCGCCGATCCCCTCGTCGAGGGCACCCGACACCGCACAGACCGAGTAGCCGCTGCGGTCGCCCTTCTCGCCGACTCCCCAGAACGCAGGGATGTCGTACCCGATGCCGTTGCGCTCGAACGACACCCACCGCGACCCGTCGATGACCGGTTGACCATCGTGCCGAGCAGTGGCGAGGATCTGACGGGCGAGGTCACGGTCGGTGGTGGTCACGTTGAGCACCCGGTCGTCGAGGTAGACGAAGGTGGTCCAGTACGCGCGGCCGTCGCCCAGCCGACGAGTCACGACAGCCGGAGCCGCAAGGGGCTCATAGGTCTGGCGGTCCTCGAAGTAGGTGCCGGTGCCGTCGCCGCACGGATCCTCGTCGGGCGCCGCGTACACGGTCGGCGTGGCGTCGTCTCCCGCGCAGTCATAGGCCTTCCAGTCCGGCGGCAACGAAGCGCGGAGATCGCCCTCCGAGATCGTCTGCCAGGCACCCGAGGGCCGCTCGGTCGGGTCGTGGGCGATCGAGTCGTCCCCACCCCCTGCCACCAGCGCGACGGCGGACACCGCCACCACGAGTGCCGCTGCGACTCCCCCGACGGCGATCCGCCGCTGGCGTCGTACCCGATGGCGCCGGCGGGCGCCCGCGGCCAGGCCAGACGCATCCGGCGCCTCCTCGGCGACTGCGGCGAGCGTCGCGCCCACCTGCTCCTCGAAGTCACTCATCACGCTCACCCATGTCCTGGTCGTGCAGACTGCCCAGTTCGGTCCTGAGTACGGCGATCCCGCGGGACACCCGCGAACGGACGGAGCCCTCGCGAACCCCGGTCAACGCTGCGATCTCGTCGTACTCGAGCTGTTCGTAGAAACGCAGGACCACGGCGGTCCGTTGCGCCTCGGGCAGCGCCTGACAGGCGGCCCAGATCCGCGCCCGTTCGTCATGGCCCGGACCCTCGCCGGGGCCGGCGACGACCTCGCCACCACCGACGAACTCCGACGGCGACTCGCGACGCCGGAACTTCCGCCACCACGAGGTGTGCGCGTTGACGACCATTCGCCGGACGTACGCATCGAGGTTCTCGACCCGGGCGATCCGGTCCCAGCGCGGCAACGCCCGGGACAGCGCGTCCTGCACCACGTCCTCGGCATCGGCCGCGTTGCCCGTCAACACGTAGGCGAGGCGCAACAATGCCGGGCCGCGCGCCGCGACCCAGGCATCGAACGCCGGGGCCTGCGCGAGCGCCACGGGGTCCGCCCCACTCGACTCCATCACCGCTTCCACACCCCTCCAACGCTGCAAGTCGCGATCCTGTTGCGAGTCTGCTGCAAGGATTCGGCCATGGAGTGGATCGACCTGCTGCAGACGACGACGGATCGGTTCGCCGAGGTGCTGGAGACCGGCGACCTGGCGGCACCCGTGCCCGACTGCCCTGGATGGACGCTGACCGAGCTCGGCGAGCACACCCGGTGGGTGCACGCGTGGGCGGCCAACGCCGTCATCGCAGGCAACCCCGATGGCGCCACCGATCCTGTCAGCACTGACCGTGCGTCGCTCGTCGCCGGCTACCGGGCCGCGGCCGGCACCCTGCTCGACGCGCTGCGACGTACGCCTCCCGACGAGCACGTGTGGACCTTCGGCCCAGAACCGGTGAGCGCGTTCTGGCGCCGCCGCCAGACCCAGGAAGTCACCATCCACCTGTACGACGCCCTCGCCTCCCAGGGACGGGCAGCGGAGTGGGCCATCTCCGTCTCCCCCGAGCACGCCTGGGACGGAGTCGACGAGGTGGCGACGCTCTTCTACCCGCGCCAGATCAAGCTCGGGCGCACCCAGCCCCTGCAGGGCACCGTGCGCTTCGTGGCGACTGACCTCGACCGCTCGCTCGACCTGGGCGACACCGAGCCAGTCGCTGAACTGACCGCGCCCGCTGCCGACCTGCTGTTGATGCTCTGGAACCGCCAGCCCGTCGCGGGCGATGCCGCCACTGTGCTGGCCACTGCCGCTGTCACGCCCTGACCCATATTCGATAGGCGCCCGGCCCGCTCTCGCCGTAGCCTCTCCCTGCGAGATCAGCAGGGCGGTTCGGTGTGCCGAACCCATTCTGCGCGTTGTACCTCGCATGGCCCTGAGAAGGCACCACTGGTAAGGCGCGCAAGCGCCCGAGGTTCAAGTCCTCTGCAATGGTGGCGTCGGACGGAGACAACAGCACTTCCCAGCCTTGCGACCGGAACGGTCAGTACGACGATCCGGTCCCGCTGGTGGTGTGTTTTCGTCCGGCGTCACCTCCCACTCAAGCTCCACCGATGGCCGACAACGCGAAAGGAGAAGCCGTCATGTCCCTCTTCACCATCATTGCCTCACCCGGGGAACGGCTCCTCGAGCAACGTCCGGGGCACCCGACACGCACGCTCGAGCCGGGCAAGCATCGACGGCGCTCCGACGCGACCTACGTTCCTGTCGACGTCCGTGAGCGGCTGGAGCAGGTCTCCCCTCAGGAGGTCCTCACCGCCGACGGCCTCGCGGTGAAGGTGACCGCCGTGATTCGCTGGAGCGTTGCCGATGCCGTCCGGTTCACTGAGCACGCCGCCCAACCGCTGGCGTTCGTCTACCTGGCCGTTCAGGTCACCCTGCGCGACGCCTTGGTCGGCGTCCCCGTGGATGAAGCCCTGACCGTTGTCCGTGGGCTCGGTCCCTCACTGACGGCGGCCGCACGCGCAGCCGCCGACACCGTCGGGATCGACGTGTTGGACGTCGCGATCAAGGACGTCATCCTGCCGCTGGAGCTCCGGACGGCGTGCGCCAGCCTCGTGACGGCCAAGCAGCAGGCACAGGTACTGCTCGAACAGGCGCGTGCCGAGACGGCCGCCCTGCGGTCGTTGGCCAATGCAGCGAAGCTGCTCGACGACCACCCGGCGCTCGCCCGGATGCGGATCGTGCAGGCGATGCCCCATGGCTCGACCCTCAAGGTGTCGCTCGACTCCGAGCAGACGCCGCAGTAGGGCGGCTGGCCCATCACTCCCTGACGCGCGCCCATTCGGCCGGGCAGTGCTCGTGTTCGCGACAGCACGCGTGCGGCGTCATCTCCTCGTCCGGCCACGGGTGCGACCACCCGTGGCCGCTGAGCTCGGGGTGCGTGCACTTGTAGTGACCGGGCCGGTCCGGCGCGGCCGCCTGCTGGAGCACGGCGGCGCGTTCGTGGGTCAGCTCTCCCTGCCGGTCGAGCAGCCGCGCCACGTCGGAGAGGTTCACTCGGAGACGAACCGCGCGTCCACCTGGGCGGAGACCTCGATGTCCTCGGGCGAGAGCTCCAGCTCGCTGGCGCCGGAGGAGTCCTTGGCCATGCTGGCCATGCGCATGTACGGCGCCGCGCCGCCCCCGTCCATGGGCGAGATGCCCATCGTCAGCATGCCGGCATCAGCCACCGCGACGGGTCGGACCGTTCCGAGGTCGAGCGCGTCGGCGTACTCCTGGGCGCGGCGCGAGGCGTCCTGGACGGCGCGGGTGCGGACCGCCCGCTCGAGGTCCTGCCGGTTGTTCTCGGTGAGCGCCCACACGACGCCGTCGAGGCTGAAACCGGCGGTGCCGGTGACGTGGCGCCCGACCCAGTCGGTGAGCTTCGTGAAGTCGCGGAACTTCACCTCGAGGCTGATGCTCGCGTGGTGCACCAGCGGCAGCTGCTTGCCGTCCTGGTTCCACGGGCGGTTGGCCCAGGTGCGGATGTGCTTCGTCGCCCACCAGGTGACCGGACCGTGCTCGGGGTTGTGCAGCACCTGGATCGACTTCTTCACCGCGTCGAGGTCGTTGACCACGCGGTTGTACACGGGCTTGAGCTCCGGACCCTCGAAGCCGAGCGTCGCCATCACGGTGCCGCGCTCGGGACTCTGGAAGGCGGTGTGCGAACCGCGGACGGTGAACTCGGTGGGCATGGACCCACCTTAGGAGGAAGGTCCTCAGGCGCGGCGGGTCTCGAGAACGCGGAAGCTCTTGGCGCTGGCCAGCCGCGTGGTCGGGAAGCCCTGCTCACCGAGCCAGCGCTGCAACGAGTCGGCGCCGAGGTTCTTGCCGACCACCATCACGGCACGGCCGTCCGGCGCGAGCCGCGGCAGCCAGGTCAGCAGCAGCTCGTGCAGCGCCTCCTTGCCGATCCGGATGGGCGGGTTCGACCAGATCTCGTCGAACTCCGCATCGGCCGGCACCTCCTCGGGCACCGACGCCATGAAGCGGTCGGCGACGCCCAGAGACGCGGCGTTCTCGTTGGCCAGCAGGACCGCGCGCTGGTTGACGTCGACGGCGGTGACGACCGCGTCCGGCACGGCAGCGGCGACGGCGAGCCCGATGACGCCGTACCCGCACCCGAGGTCGAGGATCCGGCCACCCTTCGGTGGTTCGGTCTCGCGGAACAGGATCGACGTACCGCTGTCGAGGCGGCCACGGGCGAAGACCCCGGACCCGCTCTGCAGCTGGAGCTCGAGCCCCCACACGGCCGCGTAGGCGGTCTCGCGCTGGAAGGGCACCGACGGATCGGCGGTGAAGTAGTGCTCGTCGCTCATGAAGGCGCCTCGGTGGAAGTACGGCGGGCGGCGGTCTGCTGGGCCCGGGCTGCGAGTTGGTCGTCGGCCGGGTAGCAGACCTCTTCGAGTACCAGGCCGTGCGCAGGAACGACGGTCACACCCTGGTCCCGCTGCTTGCCGGTCAACACCTCGGCCGCCCAGGCGACCGACCTGCGTCCCTCGCCGACGGCGACGACGCACCCGACGAGTGCGCGCACCATCGAGTGGCAGAAGGCGTCGGCCCGGACGTGGCCGACCAGGATCCCGCTGTCGTCCCGTCGCCAGTCGAACTCGAGCAACGTGCGGATCGTCGTCGCGCCTTCACGCTTCTTGCAGAACGCGGCGAAGTCGTGGAGGCCGATGAGGGAGGCCGAGGCCTCGTTCATGGCGTCCCCGTCGAGGTGCCGTCCCCAGCGCAGCACCTCGCGCCGGCGCAGCGGGTCGATCAGGGCCGGCGCGTCGGCGATCCGGTAGGAGTAGCGCCGCCACAGTGCGGAGTAGCGCGCGTCGAAGCCGTCCGCCGCGGGGACGATGTGGTGGACGCGGACGTCACGACCGAGCACGCCGTTGACGCGGCGACCGAGGCGGTAGAGCTGGTCGGGTGCGACGGCCACCAGGTCCTCGGGGACGTCGACGTGGGCGACCTGGGCGCGCGCGTGCACGCCGGCGTCGGTCCGTCCGGCGACGGTCACGGTCAGCGAGCCCTCGGGGATGCGCAGGACCGTGGTCAGCGCCGTCGTCAGGTCTTCCTGCACCGTCCGCAGCCCCGGCTGGGTGGCCCATCCCCGGAATTCGGTGCCGTCATAGGCAAGATCGATCCGCAACCGCACGCGTGAATCGTAGGGCGTCAGACGATCTCGGCGCGGGTCGGCGGGTCTGCGCCCACCCGGCCGACGGTGATCGCGGCTGCCTTGGCGGCGTACTCCAGCGCAGCGATCCACTCCTCCGCGTCCAGTGCGGCGATCCGGTCACCACCGCCGGCGCCGAGCAGTGGCCAGAGGTGGTCGAGCAGTGCTGCGCCGAACGTGTCGCCGGCGCCGATGGTGTCGACGACCTCGACCATCTGGGCGTGGATGCCGCCGGTGCACCAGTCGCAGCCGCAGCGTGAGTGCCACGAAGCACCGCCGTCGCCGTGCGTCACGACGACGGCCGACGGACCCAGCTCGAGGAGGCGGGACGCCGACTCCCCCGGGTCCTGGTCGGGCCACAGGGCCAACAGGTCCTCGTCGGACGCCTTCACGAGGTCGGCGAGCGCCGCCATCCGCGTCACCCCGGCGACCACCTCGGGTCCGGTGCCGGTGATCGCGGGGCGGAGGTTGACGTCGTACGACACCGTGGTGGTGACCTTGAGCTGCTCCACCAGCGCGAACACGTCCGCAGCACCCGGGGCGAGCAACGGAGCCAGCGACGTCACGTGCACGACGTGCGACGGATCGGCCTGCGGATCGGGCACGACATCGGCGGGCAGCTGCCACCCCACCTCGAACGTGTACGACGCCGCGCCGGTCGCGTCGATGACGGCGTCCGCGCGCGGGCTGGATGCCAGCACCTGCGGATCGCCCGCGAGCGTGACACCGGCATCCCGCAGGTGCGCAGCGAGCAGCTCGCCGGCGGCGTCGGGACCGTAGGCGGTCGCGAGCCGGACCGGGCGGCTCAGCCGGGCCAGGGCGACGGCCACGTTGACCGCCGAGCCTCCGGGCCGCTCGACGGGCACCGCTCCGGGCACCTGCACCACGTCGAGCACGGCTTCACCGATCACCAGGGCTGTCGTCACGGCCCCACTGTGCCGTTGTTGTCGGCCCGATCAAATAGGCTCGCGGGCGTGACCCTGGAGACCTCGCTCGAGAAGCCGGCCCCGGTCCGGGCGATCGCGAACGCGATCTCGGGCTGGATCGACCGGCTGGGCGCGGTGTGGGTCGAGGGCCAGGTCACCCAGATCAGTCGTCGGCCCGGGCTGGCCACGGTCTTCCTCACCCTGCGCGACTCGGTCGCCGACATCTCGGTGCCGGTCACCTGCTCGCGCGTCCTGTTCGACGGACTCGCCACCCCGGTCACCGAGGGCGCCAGCGTGGTCATCCACGCGAAGCCGACCTATTACGCCAACCGCGGCAGCATGTCGCTGCAGGCCCGCGACATCCGGATGGTCGGTCTCGGCGAGCTGCTTGCCCGCCTCGAGCAGCGCCGCCAGCTGTTGGCTGCTGAAGGTCTCTTCTCCACCGAGCGCAAACGGCGGCTGCCGACCCTTCCGGCGCGGGTCGGACTGGTCACCGCAGCCAGCTCCGCCGCCGAGCGCGACGTGGTCGAGAACGCCACCCGCCGCTGGCCAGCGGTCGTCTTCGAGATCGCCTACGCCTCGATGCAGGGCCACAAGTCCGCGGCCGAGGTGATCGACGCCGTACGCCGCCTCGACGCACACGCCGAGGTCGACGTCATCGTGATCGCCCGCGGAGGTGGCTCGGTCGAGGACCTGCTGCCCTTCTCCGACGAGGGCCTGATCCGCGTGGTCGCTGCTGCTCGCACCCCGATCGTGTCGGCGATCGGCCACGAGCCGGACTCCCCACTGCTCGACCTGGTCGCCGACCTCCGGGCCTCCACTCCGACCGACGCGGCCAAGCTGATCGTGCCGGACATGCTCCAGGAGCGGAGCCGGGTGATCGAGGCCCGCTCACGCATCCGTCAGGCCGTCACGATGCGGCTGGACCGGGAGCAGGGACAGCTCGACGCGATCAGGTCCCGGCCGGTGCTCGCCGATCCGCGCACCCTCCTGGACGCGCGCGCCGAGGAGCTCGACGACTGGCGGGTCCGGATCCGCCGCCAGCTCGAGACCCGGCTCGACCGGGCAGCCGACGACATCGGCCACCGCCGGGCGCGGGTCAAGGCGCTCTCACCGCTGGCCACCCTGCAGCGGGGGTACGCCGTGCTGCAGGATGCCGACGGCCACGTCGTCACGTCCGCCGCCGGGGTCACCGCCGGGGCCGGACTGGTCGTGCGGGTCGCCGACGGCCGGATCAACGCCACCGCCACCACGACCGAACTGATCGAGGAGAGCCCATGAGTGAGTTGACTGACGAGACTCCGTCCTACGAGGACGCCCGCGCCGAGCTGGTCGAGGTGGTCCGTCAGCTCGAGGCCGGCGGCACCACCCTCGAGGAGTCGCTCACGCTCTGGGAGCGCGGCGAGAAGCTCGCCACCGTCTGCCAGGACTGGATCGACGGTGCACGAGCCCGGCTGGACGCCGTGCTCGAAGCCGGCGACGAGGAGTAGCTCCTAACGCAGGACCGGCGTCCACGACCAGGCCTCGTTGCTCCTCGCCTCCTTGGTCCACGACTGGGCTGCCAGGGCGGTGACCACGATGAGTTCTTCGCCGGCCCACACCGCCGGGCCGGGCTGCTCCGAGGCACCCGTCGGCTGAGGCACCTGCAGCCAGGTGCCGCTGAGGTCGTCGTACACGTAGCCCTCGCTCGCCATCAGGCGTCCGTCGGGGGCGTACACACCCCAGCCGGTCGAGCGTTCCGCGGGCTGCGGAAGGGCCGACCAGGCGCCCGTGCGCAGGTCGAGGCGCCCGCCCGCCGGGACCTGGCGCCCGTAGTCGCCGGGCGGATCACCACCGCCGTCCGAGGTGGCCAGGCTGAGCCCGATGGCCCGATCGCCCAGCGCGCCGTCGAAACCGCCCGTCCACTCCCCCACTCCGAACTCGCGCCAGGTGCCGTCCGGTTGCAGCAAGGCCGCTTCCACGTACGACGGACGCGCGCCGCCGCCGGGACTCGCGACCAGGGCGTGGGCCCCGAGCAGCAGCCCGTACGGAGTGCTGACCATGGAACGGCCGAACGAGGGGCCGAGCGGGTCGTCCGGGAGGTCGGACCACTCGTCGGTGTCCGGTGAGTACGCGAGGTCCGCACGCTTCCCGTCCTCGTCGCTCCCGCTGACGAGCACCAGTCGGTCGCCATCCGCGACCAGGTCGTACCAGCCGCTGATGCGACGAGGCAACGTCGTCCAACGGTCCCTGGCGACGTCGTAGGACAACAGACTCTCGTCGACCCGGATGAACAGCCGCCCCGCCACGACCACGCCGCGGTTGTACGCCGCGATCTGGCGAGGCGCATCGGCGATGCGGCGCCAGGTCCGGGTGGCCGGGTCGAGCGCGGCGCCGTCGGTCGCTGCTTCTGTCGCCTTCACACAGGACGCGTTGGGCGGGCAGGGTTCGCCGACGTCACCTCCGACAGCGAGCACCTCGCTGCCGGTCCACACCACGACCGGTCCGTCCCGCTCGGCGAGGGGGAAGTCGGGGAGCCGCTGCCACTCGGGCTGGTCACTGGCCCGGGCCGGCTCGGGCGCGGGGTCGGCGTCGTTCTCATGGCTGCACGCCGGCAGGCCCAGCAAGGTCAGGGCGATGACCAACGGCAGCAGGCGGCGCATGGCCTTACGACGCTCTCACGTCGCCGGCGGTTCCGTCAGCGGTTCCGTCAGCGGTTCCGTCAGCGGTTCCGTCAGCGGATCGGCGCGGTGGTCAGGCGGTCGATGATGGTCTGGAGGTCCTTGGCCGGGGCCGAGCCGAACACGATCAACGTGTCGTCGCCGTACTCAGCCGCAAACGCGGTGTCGCCACCGTCGTCCGTGTAGCCCTTCCACTTCCGCACGACTGGACTGCTGACACTCGCGGGAACGGTGTAGGCGTCGGCGACCTGCGTCTCCTCGTCCACCCACTGCGCCAGCAACGCCGGGATGGTGGAGTCCTCCTGGCGGACCCCGACGAAGTCTCCGTCGTCGGTCAGGAGGCGGACCATGAAGACCGGGTCGTCACCGGGAACGATGTCGACGCCGGTCGCGATCCAGCCGTCCGGCAGCGTCGCGGGATAGGTCGGCGTGAGCCCGGCCTGCTGCGCCGACTCGATCGTCTCGGCGTACTCGATCGCCTCGGGCTTGATCTCGAGGTCGTGCCGGAACGCACCGGTGAAGTACAGCAGCGCCCCGAGCCCGATCACGGTCACGACCAGGGAGGTGACCAGCCCGGCAGCCGATCGCTGGTAGCGGCCGGCCTTTCCGGTGGGCTCTGTCTTCGGGGCGCTCATGACGGCTCAAGTATCCCGGGGACGCCTCGGCGGACGGCAGCCGGGGACGGCGTACGCGCATTTGCGTCTCATTTGAACCAAATCAGTCGCAGGTGCGACACAATGGGCGCCATGACCGACTATCGCGTGGCCGAAGCCGCCGAGCTCCTCGGGGTCAGCACCGACACGGTGCGCCGGTGGATCGACGCCGGCCGGGTGCCGAGCAGCAGCACCGACGGCCGCACCGTGATCCCCGGTGCCGACCTCGCCGCGCTCGCGACGTCACTGGTCGACGAGGCCGAGCACGACCGCACCCGGGCAGGCGCCGTCAGCGCACGCAACCGGATGACCGGCATCGTCACCCGCGTCGTGACCGACACCGTGATGGCCCAGGTCGAGATGGTGTGCGGGCCGTACCGCGTCGTGTCCCTGATGAGCACCGAGGCCGCCGTCGAGCTCGGCCTCGAGCCCGGCGTTCGCGCCATCGCCTCGGTGAAGTCCACCAATGTCGTCGTCGAGAGGCCGGTCCGATGAGGCGCCTGCTTCCGCTCCTGTTGCTCGTCCCCCTCGCCGCCTGTGGTGGGAACGGCGACGGCGGCAAGGAGACGCTCACCGTCTTCGCAGCCGCCTCCCTGACCCAGACCTTCGAGGAGCTCGAGAAGCAGTACGAGGACGACCACCCGGACGTCGACGTCAAGCTCTCCTTCGCCGGCTCCTCCGACCTGGTCGCCCAGATCACCGAGGGCGCCACGGCCGACGTGTTCGCCTCCGCCGACAACAAGAACATGGACAAGCTCGTCGACGCCGACCTCGCCGCGGGCGACCCCAGCGAGTTCGCGACCAACACCCTGGTCATCGCCGTGCCGCCGGGCAACCCGGCCGGAGTGAAGACGCTGTCCGACCTCACCAAGAAGGACCTGCAGCTCGTCGTGTGCGCCCCCGAGGTGCCGTGCGGCAACGCCGCCAGGTCGGTCGCCGAAGGTGCCGGCCTCACACTGAAACCGGTCAGCGAGGAGCAGTCGGTGACCGACGTCCTCGCCAAGGTCGAGGCCGGCGAGGCCGACGCAGGGCTGGTCTACGTCACCGATGTGAAGGGCGCCGGCAACAAGGTCGAGGGCATCGAGTTCCCCGAGGCAGCCTCGGTCGTCAACCACTACCCGCTGGTCGCGGTCGAGGGCTCCGATCACCCCGACCTCGCTCAGGAGTGGATCGACCTGGTGCTCGGCGCGACGGGCCAGCAGGTCCTTGCTGATGCCGGATTCGGACCGCCGACGCCATGAGTCGCACTCGACACGTCGGACTGCCGCGCTGGGTGTTCGTCCCGGCAGCGCTCGCCGTCGTGTTCGTGGTGCTCCCGGTCGCCTCGCTCGCCACCCGGATCAACTGGGCCGACTTCGGGTCGCTGGTCACCTCCGATGCCGCGATGTCCGCGCTGGGCCTGAGCATCCGGACCTCGGCAGCCAGCACCGTCCTGTGCCTGCTGTTCGGCGTGCCCCTCGCCGTCGTGCTCGCCCGCAGCGAGTTCCGCGGCCTGGGCGTGCTCCGCTCCGTCGTCCTGCTGCCCCTCGTGCTGCCACCCGTCGTCGGCGGCATCGCCCTGCTCGCCACCTTCGGCCGTCAGAGCCTGCTCGGCGAACACCTCGAGGCCTTCGGGGTCCGGATCGCGTTCACCTC
Source organism: Nocardioides sp. Root682 (assembly GCF_001427795.1). GTDB lineage: Bacteria > Actinomycetota > Actinomycetes > Propionibacteriales > Nocardioidaceae > Nocardioides. The sequence goes on from NZ_LMHJ01000001.1 coordinate 1,584,908, forward strand.
GATCGCGGTCGTGCTGGCCCAGACGTTCGTGTCGCTGCCCTTCCTCGTGGTCAGCCTCGAAGGGGCTCTGCGCACCGCCGGGGAGAGGTACGACGTCGTGGCCGCCTCGCTGGGCGCGGTACCCACCACGGTGCTGCGCCGCGTCACCCTCCCCCTGGTCCTCCCGGGCCTCGCGTCCGGTGCGGTGCTTGCCTTCGCCCGGTCGCTCGGCGAGTTCGGCGCGACCATCACCTTCGCCGGCAGCCTCGAAGGCACCACCCGGACCCTGCCGCTGCTGATCTACAACCTCCGCGTCACCGACGCCGACGCGGCGGTCGCGATGTCCCTCCTGCTGGTGGTGGTGGCGATCGTGGTCATCGGGCTGGTCCGGCCCCGGGTGGCGTCGTGACCACCCCACGGCGTTCTTCTCCTCCGCTTCGCTCCCCCGAACAACACCGCGGGGACCCCGGATGAGCGCTCTCATCGAGGTGACCCTCGCCGACCGTGGCGTCGACGTCGCGTTCGAGGTGGCCGAGGGCGAGACCGTCGCCCTGCTCGGCCCCAACGGCGCCGGGAAGTCCACTGCCCTGGCAGTCCTGGCCGGACTGTTGCGTCCGGACACCGGTCGCGTCGTCATCGACGGCGAGGAGGTCACCGGCCCGGGCCGCTGGGTCCGCCCGCACGCCCGGCGCACCGCCCTGCTCGCCCAGGAGGCGCTGCTCTTCCCCCACCTCACCGTCCTCGACAATGTCGCGTTCGGCCCCCGCAGCACGGGCGCCGGACGCCGGGAGGCCCGCACCACGGCCGAACGGTGGCTCAGCGAGGTCGACGCGAGCGAGCTGGCCGGGCGCCGACCCGCGCAGCTCTCCGGGGGCCAGGCCCAGCGGGTCGCCGTCGCCCGAGCCCTCGCCGCCGAGCCGCGACTGCTGCTGCTCGACGAACCCATGGCCGCCCTCGACATCTCCGTCGCGCCCGCGCTCCGCCAGCTCCTGCGCAAGGTCCTCGCCGACCGCACCACCGTGATCGTCACCCACCACGTCCTCGACGCGCTGCTCCTGGCCGACCGGGTCGTGGTGATGGACGGGGGCCGGATCGCCGAACAAGGCCCGGCGGACGTCGTACTCTCCCGGCCGCGGAGCGCCTTCGCCGCCCGCTTCGCCGGCCTCAACCTGGTGGCCGGCCTCGCCACCCCCGACGGAGTACGACGACCCGACGGCACCGTCCTGCACGGCACCCTGGCCGACCCGCGACCCACCGACGGCTCGGCAGCCGTCGCGGTCTTCCGGCCGTCCGCCGTGGCCGTGCACCGCGAGGCGCCGGGCGGCAGCCCGCGCAACGCGATCCCGGTGCAGATCACCGAGCTCGAACCGATCGGCGACGTCGTACGCATCCGTGCCGGCGACCTCGCCGCCGACGTCACCCTGGCCTCCGTGGCGGAGCTCGCACTGGCCCCCGGGGTGGCCGCGACCTTCGTGGTGAAGGCGACCGAGGTCGACGTCTACGCACACTGACCGCGGCACGCGCGCGACAAGTCACGACTCGACGCTTCGTCCAGATAAGGTTCGCCCCATGAACGACGCCCTCGCCGTTGAGCCGCCCGCCCCCGACCGCAACCTTGCCCTCGAGCTGGTCCGCGTCACGGAGGCCGCAGCGATGGCAGCGGGCCGGTGGGTCGGCCGCGGCGACAAGAACGGCGCCGACGGCGTCGCCGTGCAGGCGATGCGCGTGATGATCTCGACCATCGGCATGGACGGCACCGTCGTCATCGGCGAAGGCGAGAAGGACAACGCGCCGATGCTCTACAACGGCGAGTCCGTCGGCGACGGCACCGGACCCGAGTGCGACGTCGCCGTCGACCCGATCGACGGCACCACGCTGACCGCGAAGGGCATGGCCAACTCCATCGCCGTCCTCGCCGTCTCCCCGCGCGGCACGATGTACGACCCGTCGGCCGTGTTCTACATGGAGAAGCTGGTCACCGGTCCGGAGGCCGCCGACGTCGTCGACATCCGCTACCCCGTCGCCGAGAACATCCACCAGGTCGCGAAGGCGAAGGGCTCCAACCCGTCCGACGTGACCGTGGTGCTGCTCGACCGCCCGCGCCACAACCAGCTGGTCGAGGACATCCGGGCCACCGGAGCCCGGATCAAGTTCATCTCCGACGGCGACGTCGCCGGCGCGATCATGGCCGCCCGCGCCGACACCGGCATCGACCTGCTGCTCGGCATCGGCGGCACCCCCGAGGGCATCATCTCCGCCTGCGCGATGAAGGCCCTCGGCGGCACGATCCAGGGTCGCCTCTGGCCGACCGACGACGAGGAGCGCCAGCGCGCCATCGACGCCGGCCACAACCTCGATCCCGACTTCATCCTGACCACCGACACCCTGGTCACCGGCGACGACTGCTTCTTCGTCGCCACCGGCATCACCGACGGCGAGCTGGTCCGCGGCGTGCGTTACCGCGCCGGCGGCGCCACCACCCAGTCACTGGTGATGCGTTCGCGCAGCGGAACGATCCGCACCATCACCTCCGAGCACCAGCTCTCCAAGCTCCGCGGCTTCTCGAGCATCGACTTCGACTGATTCAGGCGGTCGCGACGTCGATCAGCTGACGCGCGTTCGCCGCGCTCTGCTGCAGCAGCGACGACGAGACGATGTCGATGACCCGCGGGTCGACGGCGAGGCCGACGTGCGAGGCACGCACCTCGACGGCCCGGCCGTCGGGGTCGATGCAGGCACGCCAGTCGACGATGCCGTCGCGGCGTGAGTAGATGTTGGTCATCGAGACGTCCGCGCGCAGCGGCTCCTGGGACTCGACGAAGCTCAGGTGGGCGCACTCGCCGCTGACGCAGTCGGTGCTCATGACGCCGGGGAGGCCGACGTCCGAGAGCCGGTTCAGGGCGCGCACGCCGCGGGTGAGCAGGGCGTGGTGGGCGGCGGGGGCGCGCATCGGGCTGCCCATCGTGACCAGGCCGGCCACGAGGTCGGGGCGGCGAGCGGCGAGTCCGCGGGCGATCATGCCGCCCAGGCTGTGGCCGACGATCTGCACGCGGGCTCCGCGGCGTTCGGCGAGCTGCTCCAGGCGCACCTCGAGGTCGAGGGCCGACTTCAGGGTGCAGTTGACGTTGGCATGGATGTGCGAGCGGTAGGTGCGGAACCCACGCTCCCGCAGCTCCTTGTTCATCGCAGCCAGGGTCCAGTCACCGGCGAGGAAGCCGGGGATGAGCAGCACCGGCTCGGCCGCGCGAGCGGCGGCCCCTCCGGCGAACGGAGTACGACGACGGGTGGTCCGGGCGGCGCCACGGCGGACCGCGAAGCGGCCGGCCTCGGTGACCACGCTGCCCTCGCGCAGGAGCGCGGCCAGGGCCGGACGGCCGTAGCCGTCGGGCAGCAACCAGGGCGCCATCGTGTCGTTCACATCACAGACGGTACCCAGTTGAATGAGCAACTACTCGCAATTCGGCACACTGGTGGGCATGTCCCACCCTCCGACGGAGTCGATCCCGCCCGAAGTGACCATCTCGGATGAGCTGTTTGCGCCAGTGACGGCCGGCATCGAGCTGTGCTACCAGACCTTCGGCGACCCAGCGGCCGACCCGCTGCTCCTGGTGATGGGCCTGGGCGGCCCGATGACCTGGTGGGACCCGGAATTGTGCACCCAGCTGGCCGCGGCGGGCTTCTACGTCATCCGCTACGACAACCGGGACACCGGCCACTCCACGCGCAGTCCGGGCCGGGTGCGGCGCGGCCACCTGGTCCGCGCCTTCGTCGGCGCACCGACCCGGGCGCCGTACTCGATCGCCGACCTGGCGGGCGACGCGTTCGGCCTGCTCGACCACCTCGGCATCGAGTCGGCGCACGTCGCAGGAGTGTCGATGGGCGGCATGGTGGCGCAGACCATGGCCCTGGAGTCACCCGAGCGGGTGCGCAGCCTGGCCAGCATCATGTCCACCACGGGACGCCGCAGCGTCGGGCGCCAGCACCCGAGCCTGATCCCGACCCTCATCGCCAAGCGAGGCCCGGAGCGGGAGGCCTACATCCAGGGCAGCGTCGCGGTCTGGAAGATCATCGGATCACCGGGCCATCCCCAGACGGAGGAGAAGCTCCGCTCGCGGGCCGGGGACACCTTCGACCGCGGGGTGTCCCGCGCCGGCGTCCTGCGCCAGATGATGGCCGTGCTGACCCAGGACGACCGCACCCGGGCACTCGCCGGCCTCACCGTCCCGACGCTCGTGATGCACGGCCTCGCCGACAAGATGGTGCACGTCTCGGGAGGGCGCGCGACCGCAGCCGCGATCCCGGGCGCGCGGATCACGCTGATCAACGGCTGGGGCCACGACATGCCCGCCGCTCTCTTCCCGACCTACACCGCAGCCATCCGGAGCAACGCGAACCGCGCGGGCTGAGGTCTCGAGACGCCACCAAGGCGCGGCGAACACGCGGGTCTTGCCAAAGGCCTCCTCGACCACCGAGTTACACAGACGCAGTCGCCCCCAGCACCCGTCCGGCGTGTTCGAGGTCCACCGTCAGGTTCTCGCCCGTCGACGGCTCGAACAGGTGGATCCGGCGGCCATCGACCCAGATCTCGGCCTCCTCGCCCTCCTTGATCCGGCTCGCACCGTCGAGCGAGACCACCAGCTGGGTGCGCATCGCCTCGCCGTCGAGGTCCTTCTCGAGCTGCTGGAGCTGCTTGGTCACCTCGTCCGGGGACTCGAAGGGGATGTAGGCGTAGGTCTCGTTGCCGAGCCACTCCACGACGTCGACCTTTGCCCGGAACGTCGAGCCCGGGCGCGCATCGGCGCTCGCCAGGGAGGCGTCCTCGAAGTGCTCGGGGCGGATGCCCGCGATGAGCAGGCCGCGTCCGGCGACCCGTTCGGCCTTGTCCGGCGGGATCTCCACCTTGCCGAAGGGCAGCTGCACCGACGTGCCCTCCACCGTGGCCGGGAGGAAGTTCATCGGCGGGGAGCCGATGAAGCCGGCCACGAACAGGTTGCCCGGGTTCTCGTAGAGCTCGCGCGGGGTGGCGAGCTGCTGCAGGATCCCGCGCTTGAGGACGGCCACCCGGTCACCGAGCGTCATCGCCTCGGTCTGGTCGTGGGTGACGTAGACGGTGGTGATGCCGAGCCGCTTCTGCAGGCGTGCGATCTCGGTGCGCATCTGGCCACGCAGCTTGGCGTCGAGGTTGGACAGCGGCTCGTCGAACAAGAAGGCGTCGGCCTGGCGGACGATCGCCCGTCCCATCGCCACCCGCTGCCGCTGGCCACCGGACAGGTTGCCCGGCTTGCGGTCGAGGTGCTCGTCGAGCTCCAGCGTGCTCGACGCGTCGCGGACCAGCTTGTCGATCTCGGCCTCGGGCTTCTTGGCCAGCCGGAGCGGGAACGCGATGTTCTCGTAGACCGTCAGGTGCGGGTAGAGCGCGTAGTTCTGGAAGACCATCGCCAGGTTGCGATCGCGCGGCGCGAGGTCGTTGACCCGGCGCTCGCCGATCAACATGTCGCCGGAGGTGATGTCCTCCAGTCCGACGATCATCCGCAGCAGCGTGGACTTTCCGCAGCCCGAGGGCCCGACGAGGATCATGAACTCCCCGTCAGCGACATCGATGGAGATGTCGTTCACGGCCGGGAAGCCGTCGCCGTACTTCTTGACGATGTTCTTCATCGTGATCGCGGCCATCGGAACCCCTACCCCTTCACTGCGCCGGAGGTCAGGCCGGCGACGATCTTGCGCTGGAAAATCAGGACGATGATGATGATCGGGATCGTGGCGATGACGGCTCCCGCGGCCAGCAGGGATGCCGGCCGGTTGAACGGGTCAGCCCCGACGAAGAACGACAGGGACGCGGGGATCGGGCGGGCGTTCTCCGTGGAGGTGAGCGAGATCCCGAAGACGAAGTCGTTCCAGGCGAAGAAGAACGTCAGGATCGCCGCCGTGAACACACCGGGCGCCGCGAGCGGGACGATCACCTTGCGGAACGCCTGCCACGACGTCGCGCCGTCGACCTGGGCGGCCTGCTCCATCTCCCACGGGATCTCGCGGAAGAAGGCCGACAGCGTCCAGATCGCCAGCGGGAGCGTGAAGGACATGTACGGGATGATCAGTCCCGGCCAGGTGTCGTAGAGCCCGATCGCGCGCCACAGGTCGAACAGCGGACCCACCAGCGAGACCACCGGGAACATCGCGATCGCCAGCGAGAGCGACAGCACCAGCTTCTTGCCGGTGAACTCGAGGCGGGCGATCGCGTACGCCGCCAGCGTGGCCACCACGACGGAGAGGATCGTGGCGATCAGGCTGATCCCGATCGAGTTGAAGATCGCTCGCCGGAACTGCTCGTTGTCCCACACGGCCTGGTAGTTGTCCCATCCGGCACCGCCACCGTCGGCCGGGAAGAATCCCGGGCTGCCGTTGGTGATCGCGGTCTCGGACTTGAACGACAGGGAGATGACCCAGGCCACCGGCAGCAGGCACCAGATCATGATCAGCGCGCAGCCGACGACCATGCCGACGCGGTTTCCCATGCGGTTGCTCATGTCAGGACTCCTGTCGTGCCTGGGCGAGATCGACGCGGAAGAGCTTGACGATGCCGAACGCGATCAGGAGCACCGAGAGGAACAGCAGCACCGACAACGCCGAGCCCATGCCGAGCTGGAACTGCTCGATGGTCTGGCGGTAGGTCAGGAAGCTGATCGACTCGGTCTTCACGGCACCGGCCGTCATCACGAAGATGTTGTCGAAGATCCGGTAGGCGTCGAGGGCGCGGAACAGGACGGCCACCATGATCGCGGCCCGCATGTTCGGCAGGATCACCTTGACCAGGCGTTGCGTCCAGGTCGCGCCGTCGACCTTCGCGGCCTCCACCATGTCCTCACTGACCTGGGCCAGTCCGGCGAGCAGCAGCAGGGACATGAACGGCGTGGTCTTCCAGATCTCGGAGACCATGATCGCCACCACGGCGGGCGTGGTCTCGCCGAACCAGTTGAAGTCGTCGCCGATGAACGGGAGCCAGCCGTTGATGAAGCCGTTCTGGAACGAGAAGGCGAACTGCCAGGCGAAGCCCGAGACCACGGTGATGATCCCGTAGGGGATCAGGATCGACGTACGGATCACGCCGCGGGCGAAGATCACCCGGTGCATCACCATCGCGAAGATGAAGCCGATGACGAGCTCCACCGCGACGGTCACCACCATGTAGAGCACCGTGACGCCGGTGGTCTGCCAGAACAGCGGGTCACCCAGCGCCGTGAGGTAGTTGCCGAGGCCGATGAACTCCCGGTCGTCCGGGGCGGTCAACGCGTAGTCGAAGGTCGAGAGGTAGATCGCTCGCAGCATCGGGAACGCGGTGACCAGCAGCATCAGCACGATGGCCGGTGCCACGAGCTTCTGCCCGAGCCGGGTCTCGGCGCGGGCCCGGTCGCTGGCGACCTGCTTGCCGGTGGTCTTGCCGGTGGTGGGGGCGGTGACCGTGCTCATAGCAACGACTTCCCTTCCAGCACGTCCTTGAGATACTTCGCGGAGTCCTCGGGAGTGCTGTCCGGGTCGACCGAGGTCGGCGAGTGCCACCGGGACTGGATGGCGCCGGAGATCATCGCGTAGAACGCACTCTTCGGGCGGGGGCCACCCTCGTCGACGCTGGTCCGGTAGAGCTCGATCAGGTCCTTCGGGAACTGACCGCTGGCGGCGACCTCGTCGTACGCCGCGTTCGTCGAGGGCATCAGGCCCGCCTCGAGCGCCAGGTCCACCTGGGCCTGCTGGGACGTGATGCACTCGGCGGCCTCGGTGGCCCAGTCCGGGTGCTCGGAGTAGGCGCCGACCCCGATGTCGATGCCACCGACGGGTGGCCTGGACTCCTCCCCTTCGACCGTCGCCGGGTAGCGCGCCCAGCCGAGGTCGGCGAACTGGTCCTTGGTCGGCCCGCCCGGCGTGTCGACGAGGCCCTCGTAGTTCTTGTAGACGAAGGTCCAGTTGGTCATGAACTCCCCGGGTCCCTTCGCGGGGAACATCTGACCGAGGCTGGTGCCCTCACGCGAGACGCTCAGGTCCGGTTGAGCAGCACTCGAGTCCGCGAGCTTCTGGACGATCGCAGCGGCCTTCCGCCCGGCATCCGAACCGATCTCGACCTTGGCGTCCCGGCCGGCCTCGGTGTCCGAGACGATGGAGCCGCCGGCACCCTGGACGAGGGCGTTGATCCACACGACGTACGCCTCGTACTTGTCAGCCTGGACCCCGACCGTTCCGCCGTTGTCGGCCGCCGCATCGATCACCTGGTCCCAGGTGACGGGCTTGGTCATGTCGAGGCCGGCCGCCTCGGCGAGCGACTTCCGGTACCAGAGCACCTGGGTGTTGGCCCAGAGCGGGATCGCGTAGACCCCGTCCTGCCAGGTGACCGTGTCGGCCGCGCCGGCGAGGTAGTCGCCATCGCCCTCGACACTGGCCGCGACCTTGTCCGCGATCGGGCCCTCGACCTCCTTCAGCCAGCCCGCGTTGGCGAACTCCGCGACGAAGACCGGGTCGAGATTCATCAGGTCGGTCGACGAGTCCTCCGCGGCGAGCCGGCGTGCGAGCTGGGTGCGCTGGTCGGTGGCGCCCGTGGGCAACAGCTGGACCTCGAGGTCGTAGTCGCTGGTGCTGCACTCCGCGGCATACCTCTCGAAGACGGGGACGCCGTCGGGGTTGACGTACCAGTTCAACGTCGGCTTGTCCGACCCGCCGCAGGCAGCGAGGGTGCCTGCCGCCAGGACCGCCGAGGCCGCGCACGCGACCTTCCGACGTCGTCTGTCTCGTGACGAAAACATCAACCAGACCACCCCCTCCGAGTGTGGGTTGTGTCACTCAGGCCTACCGCAGCAAAGGGGGTGTTGTCCATGGCTGGTGTCTGTCCGGGCCGATCCTTTACGCGTAGGTTGCAGGTCATGGCGCTCCACGTCGTCGCCGCCCGCACCGACCCCGCGCTGTTCCAATTGCCGTGGTCCAGGCCCCTCGCCGAGTGGGACAGGCAGTACGTCGTACCGCTCCCCCTCGGCCTGTCCCGGCACGTCGTGCGGGTGGTCCAGGTCAACCACCAGTTCCTGGCGATCAAGGAGACCGAGGAGGCGATCGCGCTGCGCGAGTACGACATGCTGCGGACCCTGCAACGGCTCGGCCAGCCCGCCGTCGTACCGCGGGGTGTGGTGCGGGGACGCACCGACGTCGAGGGAAATCCGCTGCCTGCCGCCCTGCTCACCGAGCACCTGCACTACTCGTTGCCGTACCGCACCGTCTTCCAGCACGGCCTCCGTCCGGACCAGGTGCCCGCACTGATCGATGCGCTCGTCGTGCTCCTCGTGCGGCTCCACCTGGCCGGGGTCTACTGGGGCGACGTGTCGCTGTCGAATGCCCTTTTCCGCCGCAGTGCTGGGGGATTTGCGGCCTACCTCGTCGATGCCGAGACCAGCGAGCACCATGACTCCGTGTCGGACGCGATGCGTGAGCACGACGTCACCGTCGCGACGGAGAACATCTTCGCCGAGCTGATGGACCTGCAGGCCAGCGGCGACACCGACGTGGTGGTCGACGGCTTCGAGATCGTCACCCAGCTCGGCGAGCGCTACCACGCGCTCTGGGACGAGCTGACCGTGGCGGAGGAGTTCGGCACCGACGAGTGGTACCGGATCGAGCAGCGGATCGGACGACTCAACGACCTGGGCTTCGACGTCGACGAGCTCGACGTCCAGGCCGGGTCCGACCGCGTCCGGATCCAGCCCCGGGTCGTCGAAGCGGGACACCACTGCCGCGAGCTGCGACAGCTGACCGGGCTCGACGTCGAGGACAGCCAGGCCCGCAAGCTGCTCAACGACCTCGCCGCGTTCACCGCCCACGGTGGGTACGACGACGAGGAGCGCGAGACGGTGGCGCGGCGGTGGTTGACCACCATCTACGCGCCGATCGTCGAGATCCTGCCGGTCGACCAACGTCGCAAGATCTCACCGGCAGAGTTCTTCCACGAGGTGATGGAGCACCGGTGGGCGCTGTCGGACCTCGCCGGCCACGAGGTCAACATCTTCGACTCGGCCCGCGACTACGTCGACACGGTGCTGCCGGACCGGCCGTCCGACACCCCGCCCCTGAGCTAGGGGCGGCCGCGGACCTCGAACGCATCGATGACGTCCTGCCGGCTCGGTGGACCACCCAGCGCCAGCGCCCACAGGAGCAGTCGGGCCTTGACCGGCGAGAGCCAACCGGCGCCGACCGCACCCCGTGCGATGAGGTCGATCTCGGAGCCGGGATAGCCGTACATCGCCCGCCCGGTGGGGCCGGAGCCCGTGCGAGAGGCGAAGACGACCGGCACCTGCCGGGCGATCCGGCCGACCGCCTCGGCCATCGCGGCGGACACGTGGCCCGCACCGAAACCGGCGATCACGAGCCCGTCCACGTCGTCGGGCCGGATGGCGTCGACGACGTACCCGTCGTCACCGAGGTAGGTGGCGAGCAGCGGCACCCGGGGGTCGTCCGCCTCCTGACCGAGCGCGAGGCGCAGGGGCGCAACGCGACCGGCCGGGACGCCGTACGCGACCTCGGCCTCGACGCACCGCCCGATCGGCCCGAAGACCGCGGAACGGAAGGCGCTGGTCGACATCGAGTCGGTCTTCGCCACCCAACGCGCCTGGTGGATCTCGTCGTCGAACGCAACGAGGACACCGCGATCACGCGAGGACGGCGCGAGGGCACAACGCACCGCGGTGAGCAGGTTCGCCGGACCGTCGGCACCGGCAGCCTGCGGGGAGCGCATCGCGCCCGTCACCACGAGCGGCTCCGGCAGGTTCCAGAACAGGTCCAGCAGGTACGCCGCCTCCTCGAGGGTGTCAGTCCCCTGCGTGAGTACGACGCCCGTCGCTCCTGCGTCGACAGCGGCCTGCGCCCAGCGAAGTGCCCGCAGGATGGTCGGTTCGTCGAGGGACGGGCTCGGCAGCATCGCGAGTGTCTCCACCCGGGCGTCAGCGATCTCGGAGAGCCCGGGCACCGCGGTGGCGAGCGACGCCGCCGACAGCGTGGGCACGACTTCTGCGCCGTCGGTCGACGTCGACGCGATCGTGCCGCCGAGAGCACCGATCGCCACCACAGGAAGACTCATGGCGCCATCTTGTCCGATCGCTCGACCGATGGTCCCTGTCGGCGCCGGGTGGCAGGCTGAGGGGCATGCCGAAGGACACGTCACCGGGCCGGATGGGCGGCAGCGCCGAGCGCCCCGCCCGCTTCTTCGCCGATGCCGCCGAGTTCGGCGCCTGGCTGGCGGCGAACCACGACACCGCGACCGAGCTGTGGATGGGCATCAACAAGAAGCACGTCCCGGACGGCGGGCTGACCTGGGCGCAGGCGGTACCCGAAGCCCTGTGCTGGGGCTGGATCGACTCGATCGCGCAACGCATCGACGAGAACGCCGTCCGGCAACGCTGGACCCCGCGCAAGAAGACCAGCAACTGGAGCAAGGTCAACCTCGACTTCGTCGAGCAGCTGACGGCCGAAGGCCGCATGCAGCCGAGCGGGCTGGCCATCTGGGAGCAACGCAGGACCGACCCGGCGCCGTACACCCACGAGGTCGACGGCGAGATCGTCCTGCCCGACGCCTACGCCGCGCAGCTCGCCGCCGACCCCGCCGCCACCGCGTTCTGGGAGACAGCGACCAGGACCTACCGCAAGCTCTGCAGCAACTGGGTGCTCACCGCCAAGCAGGAGGCCACCCGTGACCGCCGCATGGCCCAGTTGGTGGAGGATTCCGCCGCAGGCCGGATGATTCCCAGCCAGCGCTACGGCGAAATCCCCAAGTGGGTCGAGCGGGCGGCGTCCGCAGCCCGAGCTGCGGACCTGTAGCCGCCGTTTCTTTACGGAGCAGCCCCTCCCGATCAGCCCGAGGCAGTCCTAGAGTCGAGAGATGGTGCTCTCGCGGGCGCTTCGCGCAGCAGTTGCGACCCTCACCCTGACGGCAGCCGGAATCGTCGGCACGGTCACGTCCGCAGCGCCCGCCGTCCCCGACACCAGCTCAGGTGCCGAGCCCTTCCTCGACTCGTTCCACTGCAGTGCGGATCCCGCCCACAACATCGGCGTCTTCCTGGACGGAGACACCTACCGCGGCAACGTCAACTGGGTCCCGGAGCACTTCGTCGCGCCGACGGGAGCGCCCTGGGAGGTCAAGTACGCCGACGGTCAGGTGCGGCTGATCGCCCAGGGGCAGTACCTCCCGCTCCCCGGCCAGCCCTTCCGGCGGGGCACCATGACGCTCACCGCCCAAGTGAGCGAGCTGCACCCGACCGTCACCCACACCGGCACTGGCACCGGGTCCGGGGCGAGCAACGACCAGGAAGTGCACCTGACGGTCGCCCGCGCACTCGAGGTCATGGGCACCGCGCACCTCGAGTTCGACAACGGCAGCACTGCGGAGGTCAGTGGCTGCACCGGTTCCGTCGTGTCGCGGACGATGGACCGGCAGTCCGAGCCGAAGGCGCAGGTGAGGAGCGCCAGCACCTCCGGGGCGTGGTGCAACCCGGTCGAACAGGGCACGCGGGTCGACGAGGTGTGGATCGACACGGCGACCGAGGACTGGGTGGTGACGCTGTCGACGTACGACGACGCCGGGACGCCGGACAACTTCGACGACGATTCCGGGGCGTTCTACTCCAGCGTGACCACGGTGACGCTGGCGCAGATCGAGGACGGAACGTCGCTGGAGCTGGCCGGCACGAACCTGCAGGGCGATCCGGTCGATGCCACGATGACGCTTGCCTGGTCCGGCGCGACGGTGTCGCCGTCGGCGCTCTTGTCGGGCACCTGGACCCAGCGCAGCACGATCACCAGCGGACCGCTCACCGGCGACGTCACCGATGCCGACGGCCGGGTGACCGCTCTCGACTGCTTCGCCTACAGCGCTGACCACCGCAGGGTCGACACAGGGGGCGGCTCGCCGCCCACCGGTCCGGCGCCGATCAACGACACCCCCGGCGGTGCCGTCGTCCTGACCGGAACCGCGACCCTGCAGACCTCCGGCTCCGCCCTTGAGGCCGAGCAGGCCAACCCGTGCACGGAACCGTGGGAGGACCAGCCGGACTACCGCGCGACCCACACCGTCTGGTTCGCGGTGACGGGCGACGGCCCGACCACCATCGACACCGCGGGCACCCGGTTCGACACCGCGATCGCCGTCTACGTCGCCGACGAGGCGGGGGCCCTCGTGCCGGTCGAGGACGGGTGCAACGACGACTGGTGGCGTCCGTTGGCACCCGGCCTCGTCACCCTCACCCTCCAGGCCCGCTCGACCTTCGACGCCGCGTCCGGCACGACCTACTACGTGCAGGTCGGTGGCGTGTCGAGCGACGAGAACTACGGCGCACTGCGGGTCGCGGTCAGGTCCGGCTCCACGTAGACCGACGCGCCCAGCTCCAGGAACTCCTCGGACTTCTCCTTCATCCCGAGGGCTGCGTCCTCGGGTGACAGGTCCGCACCGAACCGGTCGCGCACGTCCTGGCTGATCTTCATCGAGCAGAACTTCGGACCGCACATCGAGCAGAAGTGCGCAGTCTTGGCGTTCTCGGCCGGCAACGTCTCGTCGTGGAACTCCTCGGCCGTGACCGGGTCGAGGGACAGGGCGAACTGGTCGCGCCAGCGGAACTCGAACCGGGCCTTCGACAACGCGTCGTCCCAGTCCCGCGCGCCGGGGTGGCCCTTGGCCAGGTCAGCGGCGTGGGCGGCCAGCTTGTAGGTGATCACGCCGGTCTTCACGTCGTCGCGGTTCGGCAGGCCCAGGTGCTCCTTGGGCGTGACGTAGCAGAGCATCGCCGTACCGTGCATGGCGATCGTCGCGGCGCCGATGGCCGAGGTGATGTGGTCGTAGCCCGGCGCGATGTCCGTGGCGAGCGGGCCGAGCGTGTAGAACGGCGCGCCGTGGCACCAGTCCTGCTGGAGCCGCACGTTCTCCTCGACCAGGTGCAGCGGCACGTGCCCCGGACCTTCGACCATCACCTGCACGTCGTGCTCCCACGCGCGCTTCGTCAGCTCGGCAAGGGTCCTGAGCTCCGAGAACTGGGCTTCGTCGTTGGCGTCAGCCGTCGAACCGGGACGGAGTCCGTCGCCGAGGGAGAAGCTGACGTCGTACTGACGGAAGATCTCGCAGAGCTCGTCGTAATGGGTGTAGAGGAAGTTCTCCTCGTGGTGGGCCAGGCACCAGCCGGCCATGATCGAGCCGCCACGGCTGACGATTCCAGTGACGCGCCGCGCGGTCATCGGGACGTAGCGGAGGAGGACCCCGGCGTGGACGGTCATGTAGTCGACGCCCTGCTCGCACTGCTCGATCACGGTGTCGCGGAAGATCTCCCAGGTGAGCTTGTCGGCCTCACCGTTGACCTTCTCCAGGGCCTGGTAGATCGGCACGGTGCCGATGGGCACGGGGCTGTTGCGGATGATCCACTCGCGGGTGGTGTGGATGTCGTCGCCGGTCGACAGGTCCATCACCGTGTCGGCGCCCCAGGTGATCGCGTGGGTCAGCTTGTCGACCTCTTCGGCGATGCTGCTGGTGACCGCGGAGTTGCCGATGTTGGCGTTGATCTTCACCAGGAAGCGCTTGCCGATGATCATCGGCTCGGACTCCGGGTGGTTCACGTTGGCGGGGATGATCGCGCGGCCGGCGGCGATCTCGCTGCGCACGAGCTCGACGTCGCACTGCTCGCGCGCGGCGACGTACCGCATCTCCTCGGTGACGATGCCGGCGCGCGCGTACGCCATCTGCGTGACGGCGGCACCGGTCGAGCGGCGCGGGGCCCGACGCTCGCCGCCCCACTCCCCCTGGGCCTCGCCGCGGCGCAGCGCCGCGCGGCCGTTGTCGAGCAGCTGGGTCTCGCGGCCGTCGTAGGTCCCGGTGTCGGCACGGTCCTCGATCCAGCCGGCGCGCAGCGGCGGCAGCCCGCGTTCGGGCTCGGATCCGGGGCCTTCGGTGCAGTAGCGGTCGAAGGTCTCGCCATTGGTCAATGCGACACGGGTGAAGGGGACCGCGAGGTCTCCGACCTCGATGCGGGTGTGGGCGGGGTGGACGGTCATCGGTGTTCTCCTTGGATGTGTGCGACGGGTCCTCGGCCGCGGCCGAGGATCCAGTTCTTGCCGAGATGGAGCTGTTGTGAGACGAAGGCCGCGGCACGTTCCGCCGCGATCGGGAGGTCGGCGCCGAGGGCGAGGTGGGCGGCGAGCGCACTGCTGTGGGTGCACCCGGTGCCGTGGTCGTTGGTGGTCGGGATGTCACCGCCGCGGGTCACGATCACCCCGGCCCGGACGGGCATTCCGAGCGCGAGGAACTCGTCCTCGTTGGGGGTGACCACCGTCGCGACGGGGAGCAGGTGCTCGCGGTAGGCGCGCACGACGGCGTCGTCGGCGAGGACGGCTCCGGAGGTCGCGACGATCACCGGGTCGACGACGAGGATCCGTCCGGCGCAGCGTTCGGCGACGAGTCGCACCACCTTCGCGGTGCCGAGCATCCCGGTCTTGACCGCGACCGGGTCCAGGTCCTCGAGCACCGCGTCGAGCTGCGCGGCGACCACGTCGAAGGGCACCGGGTGGATCGCCCGTACGCCCGTGGTGTCCTGGGCGGTGACCGCGGCCACGACACAGGCGCCGTGGACGCCGAGCGCGGCGAAGGTGGTCAGGTCCGCGGCGATCCCGGCGCCACCACCGGAGTCGGTGCTGGCGATGGTGACGACGACCGGCGGGTTCACGGAGCCACCGCGCGCAGCAGGTCGGCCACGACGGCCGCCGGGTCCTCGGCCCGCATCACGGCGCCCATCACCGCGACGCCGTACGCTCCCGCCTTGCGGGCCTGTTCGGCATTGCCCGCAGTGACCCCTCCGAGTGCGTAGACCGGCAGCGGCAGGTTCTCGAACGCGTCGGGCGGCAGCGGCGGACCGTGACCGGGCTTGCTCTCCGTCCATGTGTACGGCGACAGGGTGGCCCACCAGGCGCCGTCACCCGCCGCGCGCGAGACCTCGGCCCGGCTGTGGCACGAACGCCCCCAGCGCGTCGCCCGGCCCGGCGAGGCACCGGCGGGGACGTGGAGTCCAGCGCTCCCCATGACCGGCCGGTGCGCAGCGATGACCGCGAGGCCGAGACCACGCGCGGCATCGGCGATGTCCTGACGCTCACCGTCCGACAGGTCGGTCTCGCGCAGGACGACCTGGGTGAGCCCTGCTCCGGCGGCTTCACGCAGGACGTCGACGAGCGTGCGACCGGGTGGCACGAGGGTCCGGTCCGTGAGGAGGAGCAGGCGGGCGCTCATCCCTGTGCCCCGATCCGGCCGGCCGTCGGGCTGGACGCTCGAGCGTTCGCCTGCCGCGGGATCCGGCCGGCCTGCCGCGCGAGCCGCCCGGCCTCGACCCCCAGCCGCAGCGCCCGGGCCATCGCGACCGGGTCGTCGGCGCGGGTGACGGCCGTGGCCGCCAGCACGGCGTCACAGCCCAGCTCCATGGCGAGCGCGGCATCACTGGCGGTTCCGACGCCCGCATCGAGCACGACCGGGACGTCCACGGCGGCGCGAACGGCCTCGATGGCGTGCGGGTTGAGCAGCCCGAGCCCCGAGCCGATCGGCGACCCGAGCGGCATCACCGCGGCGCAGCCCGCATCGACGAGTCGCCGGGCGATGACGGGATCGTCCGTGCAGTAGGGCAGCACCGTGAAGCCGCGGCGGACCAGCTCGGCGGCTGCGTCGAGGAGCTCGACGACGTCCGGGAGCAGGGACCGCTCGTCACCGATCACCTCGAGCTTCACCCAGCTGGTCTCGAGTGCCTCGCGCGCCAGCTCCGCGGTGATCACGGCCTCACGGGCCGACAGGCACCCGGCGGTGTTGGGCAGCAACCGGACACCCGCGTCCCGCAGCACGGCGAGGAGTCCGCCCTCCGCGACCGACGACGTGCGTCGGATCGACACCGTGACCAGCGCAGGCTCCGCGGCGGCCAGGATCGGTGCGGCGAGGGCGACCTGCGGGAGCCCGCCGGTGCCCAGGAAGAGCCGGGAGGACAGGACTTCTCCCGCGATGACCAGCAGGTCCTCGCTCGAAGGGGTGATCATCGGGGTCCCCGCGCGACTTGTTGGGCGGAGGAGCGAAGCGGGGGAGGCGAAGAATCGCGTGGGGTGGTCATCCGCCCTGCACCGCCGTCACGACCTCGACCGCGTCGCCCTCGGCGAGCACCCAGCCCGCCCAGTCCCCGCGGGGGACCACGTCGCCGTTGACGGCGACGGCGATGCCGTTGGGTCGCGGGTCGTCGAAGCGCAGCGTCAGGAGGTCCGCCACGGTCGCGCGGGCCTCCAGGGCCATCGCCTCACCGTTGTGCGTGATCGACATGTCGTTCCTTTCCTGCAGTGATGAGCCGCCGAGGGTCGACCGAGGGGTCGACCGCGGCGCCGTCGAGGAGATCGGCCACGAGGCGGGCCGTGAGGGGAGCCAGCAGTACGCCGTGGCGGTGGTGCCCGGCAGCGAGGACGACACCGTCGGCGCCGCTGGGACCGATCAGGGGACGACCGTCCGCGGTCGCCGGCCGGTCGCGGGCGGTCGACTCGACGAGCTCGGCGCGATCGAGTCCCGGCCACAGGGTGCGGCCCGCCGTGAGCAGCCGGTGGACTCCGCCCGCCGTCACGACCGGAGGCGCCTGGTGTTCCTCGGCGGTGGCGCCGACCACGACCTCCCCGTTGCCTCGCGGCACCAGGTAGATCGGCTCGCCGCCGACCCAGCCGCGCACCGTGTGCGTCGGCGGGTCGTCGCTCCGGACCCGGAGGATCTCGCCGCGTACGCCGCGGACCAGCCCGGCCCACGGCTCCGGGAGACAGGCACCGGTGGCGACGACGGTGACGTCAGCACCTCCCGGATCGCCCGACACGACAGGGATCCGGGCCAGCAGAGCCGCACACACCGCCCGTGGGTCGACGCTCATCTCCCCCTCGAGGGACGCCGCGCCCGCGACCCGCGCCAGCACCGGCTCGCACGCCCGCACCGCTGCGCGGTCCAGCAGCGTCGCGCGGCCACCCAGGCCACCGACCAGAGCGGCCTGCCGTTCGACCTGCTGCAGGTCGCCGGCGTCGTACCCGACGAGAAGGGTGGGGGCGGTGCGGAGCTCGACACCGAGCCGATCAGCGAGCGCCGGCCACAGCGCGAGGGACGCCGTACCGAGCCGGAGGATCTCCTCCTCGCCGTGCCACACCTCGGCCGCCGGACTCAACATCCCGGCGGCGGCGTACGACGCCCCGCGCGCCGGATGCGGGTCGACCACCGCGACGGTGTGCCCGCGGCGGATCAGCTCGTCGGCAACGGTCAGGCCGATGACCCCCGCGCCGAGCACGGTGACACGCATCCCGGTCACCCGATCGCCGCGAGGAGCTCCTCTGCTGCAACGACAGGATCGGGCGGGCGCCAGATGCCGCCGATGACGGCCACACCGGACGCACCGGCCTCGAAGACGGCGGCTGCGTCGGCCGCGGTGATCCCGCCGATCGCGATCACGGGCAGCACGCCCACCACGTGCCGCAGGCCAGCGGTTCCGAGTGGTTCGGGCAGTCCGGGCTTGCTCGTCGTGGCGAACACGGGGCCGACACCGGCGTAGTCCGCACCCTCCGCCGCCGCCGCGACGACCTCGTCCCGTGAGCGACAGGTTGCGCCGATCACCAGCTGGGGCGCGATCCGACGGGCGTCGGCGACGGCGAGGTCGGCGGCGCCGAGGTGGACGCCGTCCGCGCCGGTCGCCAGCGCCACGTCGAGGCGGTCGTTGACCAGCACCGTCGCGCCGTGTGGGGCGACGGCGGCACGGACTGCGCGCACCAGCGCAACGAGGTCACGGGTGCCGAGGTCCTTCGCCCGGACCTGGAAACCGTCGACGCCTGCGGCGGCGATCGACGCCACCAGCGCGAGGTCGTCCCGGTCGGAGACCAGGCAGTGCACGCGTCCGAGGCGGCGCGATCCGTGCAAGGGGTGGGAAAAGGCAGTCATCATCGTCCGTTCCTTCGCCGGCATGATCCGGATCAGGTGTGACGGTCGGAGCGGCTGCAGCTCCCTCTCAGCCCGCTGCCGCGGACTCCCGTGGGTGGTCGTCGACCACGCTAGCGCACCGTGGACAAGGTCCGGGGGCGGGAGGGGGGATGGGTCGTCGACGGATCGGGTAATGCCTGACTGTCCGGCGGACGCCCGTCAGGACCATCCACCCATCCAGGAGGAACAGTGACCACCACACCCGAAGAGCCGCTCAGCGACGACGACATGACGACCAGCCCGACGGGCAGCGCTCCCCAGCCCGGCGGAGACGCGGACGGCACCGACGGAGGGGACGCCGACGGGACCGACGGCGACGCCACGGACACCACGGACGGTGACACGACCGACTCCGACGGCACCGACTCCGACGGCACCGACTCCGACGGCACGGACTCCGACGGCACGGACGGCGACGCGTCCTGACCGTGACCGGCTCCGCGCTCGACCTCCTCAGCGGCGACGCCCAGACCTTCCTGACCAAGGTCTGGGCGTCCCGCGTCCACCTGCACCGGACTGATCCCGACCGGCTCGTCGGGCTGCTGTCGCTCGACGACGCCGACACCCTGCTCACCTCCTCGGCCATCCGCACCCCGTCGGTCCGCCTGGCCCGGGACGGCGCCGTCCTGCCCGAGTCCACCTACACCCGCAGCGCGACGCTCGCCGGGAAGTCCCTCACCGGCCTGGTCGACGCCCGCAAGGCACTGGACCTGTTCGCCGGCGGCGCGACCATCGTCTTCCAGGGCCTCCACCGCTACTGGCAGCCCGTGACGGACCTTGTCGCCGAGCTCGAGCTCGAGCTGGGCCACCCGTGCCAGGCGAACGCCTACCTCACCCCACCGGGCTCGCAGGGCTTCGCCCTGCACTCCGACTCCCACGACGTCTTCGTGGTCCAGACCGCCGGGTCCAAGCAATGGCAGGTGGAAGGCCCCGACGGCATCGAGGAGGTGCTCCTCGAGCCGGGACTGTCGATGTACCTGCCCACCGGGACCCCGCACGCCGCTCGCGCCGAGGACACCGTCTCCCTCCACGTCACCCTGGGCATCAACCAGCTCACGTGGCGCGGGCTGGCCGAGCGCAGCCTGGCCGACGCCCTTGCGGAGGTGCCGGACACCCACCTGCCCGCCGGTCACCTGGACGACCCCGCACAGCTCGCCTCGCAGCTGGCCGACCATCTCCAGGGGCTCGCGGACCGCATCCGCGCGCTCGACCCCGGCGCTGCCGTCGAGCAGGAGGTGCGACGGTTCCTGACCAGCCGGAGCCCGCGCCTGGCCGGCGGGCTGCACGACGTGCTCTCCGCCGGGGCGATCGACGACGACACCCGTCTCCGCCGCCGCACGGGCCACCCCTGCGTCCTCCTGCCCCGGGAGGACCGGGTCGAGGTGCTCCTCGGCGACCGGTCGATCGACGTGCCGGGATGGCTGCGACCGGCGCTGGAGGAGGTCCGCGCCCGCCGGACACTCCGCCCCGCCGACCTCGGCGGGACCATCGACCCCCAGAGCAGGCTGGTGCTCTGCCGCCGCCTCGTCCGGGAGGGACTCCTCGAGGTCCTCCGGTGACCTCGCGCGACCCGGACTTCCGGTGCGCCGTGGCCAGCGCGCTGCGGGAGGAGCCTGCGGCCGGCACCGCCTCGACCGTGCGGGCTTTCCTGCTCATCGAGCACACCGGACCGTGGGGTGCCGACGCGCTGCTGGACGCAAGGCTCCCTTCCGGGCTCGGCGAAGCCGTCGCGCGCGCCGCCCGGACTGCGCGCGTGCGCCCGCTGCTCATCCGTCGGCCCGGACGCACCCCGGACCCGGAAGGGACGCGGGTGTTCGCCGCCTTCGCTGGCCCCGCGCGGCCGTGGCTGGAGACCGCGGTGCTGGACGACCCGAGCCACCTGCCCGACCTCGACCTCGTGGCCCTCAGCGAGGGTCGCTCCCCCGGCCTCACCCCATACGACGGCCGGCTGCTCTGCGTGTGCACGCACGGCAGGCATGACGCCTGCTGCGCCGAGCGCGGACGTCCGGTCGCCGCTGCACTGGCGGCCGAACACCCGGACGAGACCTGGGAGGTCTCCCACATCGGTGGCGACCGCTTCGCCGCGAACCTCCTGGTGCTGCCGGACGGGCTCTACTACGGCCGGCTGACTCCTGACGCCGCTCTCCGGATCGCGCGCGACCACGACACGAGCCGGCTCGATCTCGACCACCTGCGCGGCCGGTCGTCGTACGCGATGCCGGTGCAGCTCGCCGAGATCGCCCTGCGCCGTGAGCTCGAGGAGACCCGCGCCGACGCGCTCCGGCTGGTCTCGCGCCGACGCGACGGCGAGGTCACCGACGCGGTCTTCGACGTCGGTGGTGCCCGGTGGCGGGTCCGGGTGCGCACGACTGCGGGCGCCGAACTCGTGCAGCTCACGTGCCGGGCCAGCCGCGACAACCCCGTCCCGGCGCACGAGGTCATCTCCCTCGAACCAGAGCAGTAGCGGAGCAGCGGCTCAGGCCGAGGCACTCGTCGCTGCGGCGACCGGATGGTCCCGGAGGTGGCGGCTCACGGCGAGCGCCGCGGCACGACCCGCCCGGTTGCCGCCGATCGTGCTCGCCGAGGGCCCGTAGCCCACCAGCTGCACCCGCGGGTCGCGCTCCACCGTCGTGGCCGTCTGTACGTCGGCGCCCGCCTGCAGCAGCGCGATGCCGCCGAGGTCGCTGCGCAGGTGCAGCGGTGCGAGGTGCGAAACGGCCGGCCGGAAGCCGGTGGCCCAGAGGATCACGTCCACCGGCTCGAAGCTGCCGTCAGCCCAGCGGACGCCGTCGGGCTCGATCCGCGCGAACATCGGACGGCGGCGGTCGTAGGCGCCGAGCCGAGCCGCTTCCTGCTCCTGCGGCCGCAGGGCCAGGCCGGTCACGCTCACGACGCTGGCCGGTGGCAGGCCGGCACGCACCCGTTCCTGGACCAGCTCGATCGCGTCGCGACCGGCGCGCGCATCGAAGTGGTCGCGCCACACGGGCGGACGCCGGGTCACCCAGAGCACGTCGGTCCGCGGCGCGAGCTCGCCGATGAACTGGACCGCCGAGGCCCCACCACCGACGACCAGCACGCGCTTGCCGTCGAAGTGCTCCGGCCCCGGGTAGTCGGCCGTGTGCACCTGCTCGCCACGGAAGGACGCCGCCCCGGGGTAGGACGGCAGGAACGGCCGGGTCCAGGTGCCGGTCGCATTGATCAGGGTGCGGGTCCACCAGGTCCGGGCTCCCGCGTGCACCACCAGCAGGTCTCCCTCGGAGGTCACCCGGTCCACCCGGACGGGCCGCACGACCGGCAACCTGCGCTCGGACTCGTAGCGCGCGAACCAGTCCGGCAGCACCGCATTCGCCCGTTCGGTCGAGCCGCCCGGTGCCGCCGCATCGGGCAGGTCGGCCACCCCGTGCACGTCCTGCATGCTCAGCGAGTCCCAGCGGTGTTGCCAGGCACCGCCGGGCAGCGCATTGGCGTCGAGCACGACGTGATCGATCCCCAGGCGGGTCAGGTGGTACGACGCAGAGAGCCCGGCCTGGCCTGCCCCGATCACCACGACGTCGTACACGCGCATTGTGGTGGAACAGCCGGAACGGCCGGTCTATGCCACACGACTGAAACCCGCCGATTGATCAGCCGTGACCTTCTATGGCTAACCTTCGTTAAATCTCTGGAAAGTCCTCGGATTTTTGGAGTGGTAGGCGGAGAGTGATCTCCAAAGCCTTCCAACTCAATACTTGCCATCAAGGGAATGGGGTCCCGTGAACGCGCGGAAGTTTGTCTCGTTTTTCACCTTCGTCCTTCTGGGCGTAGGTCTGGTCGCCGTTCCGGCGCCCGCTCAGGCTGCAGGCATCGTCTACAGCTACGCCGCCAGCACCGGGGCCACCTACGTCAAGCTGTATGACGGCGTCGTCCAGTCCGACCTGACGGCACAGTCGTCGGTCACCGGTGGCGCGAAGTCCAGCAGCGTGTCCAACAGCACCGCAGCCGTGAAGGTCTTCAACCTCGCCGACATCGGCGCGGTCCAGACCAAGACGGATGCGGTCGTCTCGACCGTGCTCGGCAACACCACGACCACGCTGAAGAGCTTCGCGCGTGCGGCGCACGTCAGCCTGCTCGGCGGCCTGATCACCGCGGACGCGGTGGAAACCAACGTCACGACGACCGGTCGTGCGGACGGTTCGCACTCCTTCACCGCCAACAGCAGCCTGGCCGGGATCAAGATCGCCGGCATCAACCTGCCGCTGAACATCCCGAAGAACTACTCGGTCACCATCCCGGGTGTCGCCAGCGTCACGCTCAACTACGCGCTTCACGGCAAGGTCGACGGCCTCACGGCAACGCTCGGGTGGGCCGTTGGTGTCACCCTGCTGCAGCCCATGGGTGGCCAGCCTGCCGGCGTGACCCTCCTGGTGAACCCGGTCAACCACTACCTCTCCGAGGTCGACCCGGCCTCCGGCGCGGGCCTGGCGGGCGTCGCCTACGGCACCCGCGTCAACGCCAACGTCGGTAGTGACGTGACCGTGGTCAGCGACCCGACCGCTCGGGTCGCGACGCCGGCTGGCTCGAGCAACGGCCGCACGCTGTCCAACTCGACCCTCAGCGCTCGCGTGACCGGAGTCCTGACGACGGGCGTGATCACCTCGACCACGACGTCCACCAAGGACGCCTTCGGCAACGCCTCGGTCACCAACACCAACAAGCTCGCCGGGCTGAACCTGCTCGGTGGCCTGGTGAAGGCGGACGCCATCGAGGTCATCACCTCGATCAAGCGTGACGAGGGCAAGTACACCGGCAGCATGCAGATGAAGCTGGTCCGGCTCACGGTGGCCGGTCAGACGATTCCGCTCGACGTCTCCCCGAACACCATCATCAACATCGCGGGTGTCGGCGAGATTGCGATCAACCGCCAGGAGACCAACACCGCGGGCGGTGCCTACCAGAACCGGATCATCGGTCTGCGGATCACCCTCGACACCGCTCAGGCCGGTCTCCCGGTCGGTGCCGTGATCGAGTCCGGCGTGGCCTACGCGGCGATCTCGCCGCCGGCTGCCGGCTGAACAGAGTAGTTTCCCGCAAGGGGCTGGGTCGCGATGCGACCCAGCCCCTTCGCAATTCCGGACCAGCGATATCCTCGGTAGTCGTGGCTGACGCAGAGTTCCGGTATTCCGACCTCCTCCCGACCGGCAAGGACGACACCCCGTACCGGTTGATCACGACCGAGGGCGTTTCGACGGTCGAGGGACCCGACGGGAGGACCTTCCTCCAGGTCGATCCCGCTGCCATCCAGCAGCTCACGGCAGAGGCGATGCACGACATCAGCCACTACCTGCGCCCGGCGCACCTCAAGCAGCTGCGCAAGATCATCGACGACCCCGAGGCGTCCGGGAACGACCGCTTCGTCGCGCTCGACCTGCTCAAGAACGTCAACATCTCCGCCGGCGGCGTGCTGCCGATGTGCCAGGACACCGGCACCGCCATCGTGATGGGCAAGAAGTCCGAGGGCGTCCTCACCGGCGCCGACGACGGCGAGGCGATCAGCCGTGGCGTGTACGACGCGTACACGAAGCTGAACCTGCGCTACAGCCAGCTCGCGCCGCTCACGACGTACGACGAGAAGAACACCGGAACCAACCTGCCGGCCCAGATCGAGCTCTACTCGACGGCCCAGGGCGAGAAGGGCCCGGAGTACAAGTTCCTCTTCATGGCCAAGGGCGGCGGCTCGGCCAACAAGTCCTTCCTGTTCCAGGAGACCAAGGCCGTCCTCAACCCGAAGCGGATGCTGGAGTTCCTGGACGAGAAGATCCGTTCGCTCGGCACCGCCGCCTGTCCGCCGTACCACCTGGCCGTGGTGATCGGCGGCACGTCGGCGGAGTTCGCCCTCAAGACCGCGAAGTACGCCTCGGCGCACTACCTCGACAACCTCCCGACCGAGGGCAGCATGAGCGCCCACGGGTTCCGCGACCTGGAGCTCGAGGAGGAGGTCTTCAAGCTCACCCAGGACTTCGGGATCGGCGCCCAGTTCGGCGGCAAGTACTTCTGCCACGACGTCCGGGTGGTCCGCCTCCCCCGCCACGGCGCCTCGTGCCCCGTGGCCATCGCCGTCTCCTGCTCCGCCGACCGCCAGGCGCTGGGCAAGATCACCGCCGACGGCGTCTTCCTGGAGCAGCTGGAGACCGACCCCGCGCAGTACATGCCCGACGCAGGTGTCGCCGAGGACATCTCGGGCGGCGAGGTGGTCCAGGTGGACCTGAACCGCCCGATGAGCGAGATCCTCGCCCAGCTCTCGCAGTACCCCGTGAAGACCCGCCTGTCCCTCACCGGGCCGCTCGTGGTCGCGCGCGACATCGCGCACGCCAAGATCCAGGAGCTGCTCGACTCCGGCCAGCCGATGCCGGAGTACCTCAAGAACCACCCGGTCTACTACGCCGGCCCCGCCAAGACGCCCGCAGGCATGGCCTCCGGGTCCTTCGGGCCCACGACCGCCGGACGGATGGACAGCTACGTCAAGAGCTTCCAGGCCGCGGGCGGGTCGATGATCATGCTGGCCAAGGGCAACCGCAGCAAGCAGGTCACCGAGGCGTGCGCCGAGTACGGCGGCTTCTACCTCGGCTCGATCGGTGGCCCGGCGGCTCGACTGGCGCAGGACTGCATCCGCAGCCAGGAGGTGCTGGAGTACCCCGAGCTCGGCATGGAAGCGGTCTGGAAGATCGAGGTCGAGGACTTCCCCGCGTTCATCGTGGTCGACGACAAGGGCAACGACTTCTTCACCGATCCCTCGGGTGCCGTCAACGTCCCGCTCGGCAGCATCCGGGTGCGTTCGGCCGAATAGCCTGCGAGGAGACACCTCCGCGACATACGATTCCCGGGCCCGCGCCGTTGCGCGGCGTTCGTTGTCTGTCTCGGGGGTTTCATCCATGCGCCTCAACCGCGCCCTTGCCGTCCTGCTCATCGCCGCGGCGGTCAGCGGTTTGCCGATCGTCGCCGCCGACGCTGACGAGCCGGCCCTGTCGTTCTCGGAGACCCTGGACACCAGCCAGGCCGGCCATGTGAAGGGCACGATCACGACCGAGGCCGCGTTCGTCTACGCGCGGCTCTCCCCCGGCGTGCCGGCCACGAAGTACGCCGTCACCGACGGCCAGGTGAGCTTCGACCTCGAGACGTGGGGCTACTACAGCCCATTCAACCCGAACGAGTATGTGCAGGCCGTGGCCTGCACCGGAGGTACCTTCCAGGCGCCGACCGGCTGCGGCACCGAGCCGGTCCTCTCCTCCGCCTTCGTCCCGCATGACCTCGTGCCCACCGTGACCTGGCCAGCCGACACCACGATCGGTCGCAACAGCGACGGCACGCCTCAGCAAACGAGCGTGACGGTCACCGACCCCGACGGCGGCGGCGACCTCAGCGTGGGGTGGAGCTACTGGGACCCGGAGATCGGAGACCAGGACCAGGTCTTCCCCGTGGTGCCACCAGCAACCATCACCCCCGCCCTCCATGACGGCGTCGGCACACTGCGCATCCACCGATGCGCGACGGCCAGCCCCTACCAGTGCACCGCCTATGTCGCGCAGGACAGCCCCGAGATCACCGTCGCCCGAGGCCCCATGCAGGCTCACGTCACCAGCGCCACGGAGATCACGAGCGTCGCTCCCGACAGCACCGCCACCGTCTCGCTCGACCGTTCCGGCGACTATGCCCTCGACTGGTGGCTCGAGCAGGACGGCGTTGCCCTGCCGTCGACGGGCGGGCACCAGACCGGCACCACCGGTGAGGACGGGACCATCACCATCACCGTCCCCGGATCCGGCATCACCACCGAGGGCGACATCACCATCGCAGGCCAGGTCGCCATCGACGACCCGGACTTCGGTCCCTACAGTGCGGCGCTCCAGATGTGGACGACGTTCGTCGTCGACCGAAGCGGTCCTGCGATCGAGGACCTCACCGTCTCGCGCTCCTCGATCCACCCCCTGGCCATCGCGGCCCTGTCGACGTACCAGACGGTCACGATCTCGCTGAAGGACACCGAGCAGCTCGACTACCACGACCAGATCGAGATCCGCGATGCCACGGGCGCCACCATGCGCCGGCTCGAACCCGACTTCGCCAGCGCCCTGCTCGGCACCGCCACGTGGGACGGACGCAAGACCGACGGCGCCCTCGTGCCTGCCGGCACGTACACGGTCGCGGGCATCGACTCGCTGGGCAACGCCTCGGCGATCATCCGCACGGTCACCGTCTCCCACGCCACGGGCGTGCTGCGCACCTACCGGCGCACCCTGTCCGCCGCGGCGACCAAGATCGACAAGTACGTCGGGCGGTGCAGCACCCTGCGGCGGCCCTCGTTGCGCGGGTGGAGCGGATCGCTCGGCTACTACTCGAACACCCGGTGCCGTGGCTCGGACGATGCGAGCACGGTGTCGACGCTCAACGCCCTCCGACTTCCCGGTCTGCCGGCAGTGCGCTACGTCGACACCCGGGTCGACACCACCGGTGGTGCGGCCCGGCGCGCCCCCCGCAGCCGGGGCGTCATCCGGCTCTGGGTCGGCGACCGGTGGACGTCCTTCTCATCGGTGAGCCGAACGCTCGGCACCCACGCCGGCCCCCGAGGTGCCGGCGCCGTCGACCGTGACCGCTACGTCGTGTGGAACTTCGGGACTGCCATCGGCCACAAGTACGACGTGAAGTCGTTCACCGTGACGGTTCGCTACTACAGCTGGTCCTGACGGGGCCGCGCGGTCACAGACCGATGCCCGGCCCCAGTCCGGGCATCGCGCTGAGGATCGCCGCCCACTGCGCCAGGTCGGCCTTGCGTTGCTGCAGGTCCTGACGGACCGCCGCGCCGAGCCCGATCCCGCGCGCGACGTCGAGGGTGAGCCGCACCGAGGACTGGACCTCGGTACGGCTCGGGTCCGCATGCAGCAGCTCGATGGTGAGCTCCTCCATCTCGCGGCTGAACCGGCGCTCGATCGGCACCACGAGGGACCGGATCGCCGGGTCCGAGGCGGCCGCGACCCACAGGTTCAACGCTGCCCGGCCGATCACGTCGGTCCAGACCCCGGCCAACCGGGTCAGGACGTCGAGCACCGGGTTGTCGTCGTCCGCGTCGACCGGCCGGGTACGCAACCGGTCACCGAGCCCGACGGCGACGCGCTCCACGGCTTCCCGCACCAGGTCGTCGCGGCTGCCGAAGTGGTGCTGGGCGGCGCCACGGGAGACTCCCGCGCGCGCCGCCACCGCGACCACCGTGGTGCCGTGCCAGCCGACCTCGGCGAGGCTCTCGATCGTCGCGTCGAGAAGGCTCTCCCGGGTGGCCCGGCTCCGGTCCTGCTGAGGTTCGCGCCCCATGCGCCGTGCTGCCTTCCGCTCAGGCGTAGAGCGCGTCGATCTGTGCGGAGTACTTCTCTGCGATCGGCTTCCGCTTGAGCTTGAGGGTCGGGGTGAGCTCGTCGCCACCGGGCATCCAGAAGCTCGGGACCACCTCGAACTTCTTCACCTGCTCGACCCGGGACAGCTTCGCGTTCCCGGCGTCGATGCCCTTCTGGATCACGGCCAGCAGCCCCGGGTCCTTGGCGAGCACGGCTGGGTCGGCAGCGACACCGGCCTTCTCGGCGTACGCCGCGGCAGCGTCGGGGTCGAGCACGACGAGCGCGGTGTTGTACGCCCGGGCGTCGCCGATGCACACGATCGCGGCGGCGAGCGGCGTGCTCACCTTGAGCGTGTTCTCGATGTTGGACGGGGACATGTTCTTGCCGGCCGCGCTGATGATCAGCTCCTTCTTGCGGTCGACGATCGTGTAGTAGCCGTCCTCGTCCACGGTGCCGATGTCGCCGGTGTGGATCCAGCCGTCGGCGTCGAGCGTCTCGGCCGTCTTCTCCGGGTCCTTGCGGTAGCCGACCATGTTGCCGGGCCCACGGACCAGGAGCTCGCCGTCCTCGGCCAGCTTGATCTCCACACCGGGGATCGCGGGACCGACCGTGCCGAGCTTCTGCTTGCCCGGGGGGTTCAGCGTCGAACCGCCGCAGGTCTCGGACATCCCCCACAGCTCGCAGACCTCGATGCCGAGGCCGAGGAAGAACTTGAGGGTCTCCGGGGAGATGGCTGCTGCACCGGACCACGCCCAGGTGAGTTCCTGCATGCCGAGGGCTTCGCGGACCTTGGCCAGGACCAGCTTCTCGGCCACCGCCAGCTTGACCTTGTCGATCGGGTTGAGCGCCCTGCCGGCGAGGCGGGCGTCGGCCTTCTTCTCCGCCATCGCCAGCGCGAACTGCGCGATCTTCTGCTTCTTCGCGTCGGGCTCGTCGGCGACCTTCGCCTCGACACCGGCCTTGATCTTCTCCCAGACCCGCGGCACGGCGAACCAGATCGTCGGCTTGCAGTCGGGCAGCGCCTCGGCGACCTTGCGCGGGTCGGCCACATAGGTCACCTGGGTGCCGCGGGCACACAGGCCGTACTGCGACGTCGCCCGGTCGGCGATGTGGGCCATCGGGAGGAAGGAGGTGATCCGGCCGCCGAACGGCATCGGGAAGTTCGCGGCGACGGAATCCAGGATGCTCATCAGGTTGCCGTGGCTCAGCTGGACGCCCTTCGGCGGTCCCGTGGTACCCGAGGTGTAGATGAGGGTGAGCAGGTCTTCGGGGGTGACGGCCTGCCACGCGGCGTCGAAGTCGAAGTCCGGGTCGCCGGCGGCCATGAGCTCGTCGAGGGTCGTCGTGGCGCCCTCGGGTTTGCCGTCGATCACGATGACGTGCTCGGGCGCTGCGCCCGAGGCGAGAATCACGGGGAGCAGGGCGGTCTCGGTGAAGACGACCTTGTTCTCGGCGTTGCCGAACAGGTAGGCGACCTGCTCGGGCGCAGACGTGTTGTAGATCGAGAAGGCGGTCGCACCCAGGTGCATCGCGCCGGCGTCGATCCAGGCGGACTCCGGGCGGTTGGTCACCATGATCGCGACGGTGTCCCCCCGCTGGACGCCCAGGCTCGCCAGACCGGCGGCGACCTTGCGCACGTGGCTGGACAGCTCGCGCCAGGTGACGGCGACCGCGTCCCCGGGAGTCCGGACGGCAACGGCGTCGGGGTTGACGTTGGCGGTCTGCTGGTAGGCCTGGCAGACGGTGGTGGGCGAGCTCAATGGGTCTCCTCGGTGGCGGGTTCGCGCAGAACGTAAGCCACGTCACACCGCCGAAGCAAGCACTTCTGCTTGTTTTGGGACCCGTCGGGCCGCGCGGCAGGAACTGCGGGCAACCGCCGTCCGTTGACGCGGGTGAACCCCCTTCGAAAGGACCCCTGCTGATGCGTTGCCCCGTCGACGAGACCACGCTGGTGATGAGCGAACGGAGCGGAATCGAGATCGACTACTGCCCCCAGTGTCGCGGCGTCTGGCTGGACCGGGGCGAGCTCGACAAGATCATCGACCGCTCCGTGGCCGAGCCGGCGCCCCAGCAGGCCGCCCCGTCGCAGCGTCAGCCCGAGTACGACGGGTACCAGCCGCCCCGGCAGCAGTACACCCCGCAGCAGCAGGGCCACTACAAGAAGAAGCGCAAGGAGTCCTGGCTCAGCGAGCTCTTTGACTGAGACGCGCCCTGGTCCTTTCGGGCCACTTCTCCTGGGTCCTTGTTCCCGAGTTCCGGCGAAATGCGACTGACCCTTCCGCCCGGGCCGATCGGGGGACTGTCACGACAAGACCGTCGCGACGAGTCACGCAAGGACCGTCATGCTCGAACAGCCATGGGGCCGCTGGACTGCTCCTCACAGCGCGCGCGTGCTCGCGGTGGCTCCGCGCCGGCCCAGGCCCTGGCTCCTGCTCTACGCGATCGTCGCGGTGCCGCTGTACGTGTCGTACGTCGCGCTGCCTGACGCACCGCGTTACCTGTGGACCGCCATCGGACTGCTCTCGCTCACCGGGCTGGTCGTCGGCACGGTCGTGAACCGGCCGCGGCGGCGCCTGCCGTGGTGGCTGGCCACCCTGGGCGTGGCCGCCCTCATGGCTGGAGACACGACCTACGACCTGCTGACCGCCGTGTTCGGCCAGCTCAATCCGTACCCCTCTGCTGCCGACGGGTTCTACCTCGCGATGTACCCGCTGCTTGCGGGTGGGCTGCTGGTGCTGGTCCGGGTGATCAAGCCGCTCGGCGACAGGCACGCCGCCATCGATGCCAGCATCGTCACCGTCGCTCTCGGGCTGCTGGTCTGGGTCTACCTGGTCGAGCCCTACACGCAGGACGCGACGCTGACCTGGGGCCAGAAGGCGGTGTCGATCAGCTACCCGCTCGGAGACGTCCTGATCCTCGCCGTCCTGGTGCGACTCCTCATCGGCACCGAGCGGCGACCGTACTCGCTGTGGTTGCTCGGCATCGGCACCGTCGGCCTGCTCGCCTCCGACACCGTCTACGGGCTGATCCAGCTGAACGGCAGCTGGACCACCGGCAGCCTCGTCGACCTCGGCTGGATGGTGTTCTACGGAGCCTGGGGAGCGGCGGCCCTGTCACCGGACATGGCCCGGCTCACCGAGCCGGTGCGGCCGACGCCACAGCAGATCTCGAGCCGACGCCTGCTCCTCCTCGCCCTGGTCCCACTCGCCGCTCCCGGCCTGCTGCTGTGGGAGTTCTCGCGCGGCGGTTCCGGCCACGTCCTCGAGACCGCAGCGACCGCGGCGGTGCTCTTCCTCCTGGTGTCGCTGCGCCTCAAGGGCCTGGTCAACGCCGCCCGTGAGGCGACCCACCGCGAGTACGCGATGCGCCGCACCGGCGAGGCCCTGGTCGCCGCCTCGGACCCGGACACCGTCCACCGCGTCGGCCTCGCGGCCCTGGCCGACGTCACCTGCCACTCGGCCCGCCTCGTCATCGCGACCGGCCTCCCCCTCCGGGTGGTGTTCGACTCCGGCGACGCACACCGGAACCGGGCCGACGCGGACCTCGATCCGCTCCTTCGGCGCCACGAGCACGAGCTGCTCAGCCAGCAGTTCGTCCTCACCACCGCCGCGCTGTGCGGTCCCGCCCTCGCTGCGGCCATCGGCGCAGATGAGACCGTGCTGCTGGCCGCGATGGTGCGCGACGAACGGATCAGCGGACTGCTGATGGCCCACGGCCCTGGCGTCGACCGGCCCGAGAGCATCGACCCCATCTGCACCCTGGCGTCCCAGATGATGCTCGCCCTCGACAGCATCGAGCTCACGGCACAGGTCGCCGAGCGGAGGAGCGAGGCGCACTTCCGGTCGTTGTTCCAGCACGCAGCCGACATCATCCTCGTGTTCGACGAGCAGCTCCGGCTCCGGTTCAACACACCGTCTGCGCAGACGGTGCTGGGCTGGGAACCAGAGGGACCACGTGGCCGGACCGTGGACTCGATGGTGCTCGCAGAGGACCTCTCCAAGGCCCGTCTGCTCCTCGGCAGGGTCTTGGTGGGCGAGCGGCGCACGGGGCGCGGACCGAGCGACGAGTGGCGGATCGTGGACCGCAGTGGCCGGGTACGCCTGTTCGAGGTCTCCTGCCGGAACCTGGTGGACGACCCGAGCGTCGGCGGGGTGGTCGTCACCCTCCACGACATCACCGAGCGTCGCCAGCTCGAGAGCGATCTGGCGTACCAGGCGTTCCATGACTCCCTGACCCAGCTGCCCAACAGGGCCATGTTCCTCGAGCGTGTCGAGCGCGCCCTCGTGTGCAGCGGTCCCGAGCGCGAGCCGATCGCCGTCCTCCTGATCGACCTGGACAACTTCAAGATCATCAACGACACCCGTGGCCACGCCGCAGGTGACGCGCTGCTCGCCAGCGTCGGGCAACGGCTGCAGGCCGCCCTGCGGCCCTCGGACTCGTGCGCGCGTCTCGGCGGCGACGAATTCGCGGTCCTCGTCGACGGGGTGTCGAGCGACGAGGAGGCCTGCGAGGTCGCCTCGCGTCTGCTCGAGCACCTCCGGCCGCCGTTCGACATCGGCGGGGAGAGCGTTCACGCAGGGGCCAGCTTCGGCGTCACGACCAGCGCGTACGGCCAGCAGGCGGCGGAGCTGCTGCTGCAGGCCGACCTCGCGATGTACGCCGCGAAAGACGCCGGAAAGGGCGGCGTCGAGTTCTTCCGGCCCGCCCTGATCGACGTGATGCAGCTGCGGGCACGGACGGTCAGCGAGCTCGAGCGCGCCGTGGAGCAGGACCAGTTCGTGCTCCACTACCAACCCATCATCGCGCTCGACGCCTCCGCCGTGGTCGGGTTCGAAGCCCTGATCCGCTGGCAGCACCCGGAGCGTGGGCTGCTCGCTCCCCACGACTTCATCGACGTCGTCGAGGACAGCGACCTCGCCATCTCGGTGGGCGCATGGGTGATCGACAGGGCGGTCGAACAGGCCGCCCAGTGGCAGGGCACCGGCCCCGACAGCGGGTTGCTGAAGATCGGCGTGAACGTGACCCCGCACGAGTTCGCCCATCCGGGATTCGTCGACGTCGTCCTCACCGCACTGGAGCGCCACGGCCTGCCACACGAGGCCCTCGTGCTGGAGATCACCGAGCGCATCCTCGCTGGCGGGGACCCCCAGATCGTCCGGGCGATGACCCAGCTGCACGACGTCGGCGTCCACCTGGCCATCGACGACTTCGGGACCGGCTACTCGGCGCTCGGCTACCTTCGGCGGTTCCCCGTGAGCATCCTGAAGATCGATCGGAGCTTCGTGGACGGCATCGGCACCTCCGGCGACGACCGGGCGCTGGTCGAGGCCATCGTCCGACTCGGCGAGACGTTCGGCCTCGACGTCGTCGCGGAAGGGGTGGAGACCGAGCAGCAGCGCGACGAGCTGGTCCGGCTCGGTTGCCACTTCGCACAGGGATACCACTACTCACGGCCACTGCCCGCGGCGCAGGCCACGAGGTTCGTCCACGAGTGGTCGACGCCCCGGCTGACGACCACACCCGCCTCCGCTGCTGGCTGACGCCGCCACCAGTGGCCCTGGCATGGCCTGCCGAGTAGCGTCGTGGGCGTGACGAGCGACGCCAGCTTCCGGACCGAGCACGACTCCATGGGCGAGGTCCGGGTCCCGGCCGCGGCCCTCTGGCAGGCCCAGACCCAGCGGGCCGTGGAGAACTTCCCGATCAGCGGGACGCCGATCGAACCGGCCCTGGTCCACGCGCTCGGCGAGGTCAAGGCTGCGGCCGCACGCGCCAACGGCGAGCTGGGTGTGCTCCCCGCCGACCTGGCGGCCGCCATCGAGGCAGCGGCTCGCGAGGTCGCCGAGGGCCGGTACGACGACCAGTTCCCGATCGACGTGTTCCAGACCGGGTCGGGCACCAGCTCCAACATGAACGCCAACGAGGTGGTGGCCACCCTTGCGGGACGGGCCGGGGTCGAGGTCCACCCGAACGACCACGTGAACGCCAGCCAGTCGAGCAACGACACCTTTCCCACGGCCATCCACGTCGCGGCCACCCTGGCCGTCGTGCGCGACCTGGTGCCGGCCCTCGACGTACTCGCCGACTCGCTCGAGGCGAAGGCCACCGAGTTCGCCGACCTGGTGAAGTCGGGCCGCACGCACCTGATGGATGCCACACCGGTCACGCTCGGCCAGGAGTTCGGCGGGTACGCCGCCACCGTGCGCTACGGCATCGAGCGGCTGGAGTCGGTCCTCCCCCGCGTCCGGGAGCTGCCCCTGGGCGGCACCGCCGTCGGCACCGGCATCAACACACCGCGCGGCTTCGCCGCAGCCGCCATCGGCGCCCTCGGCGCGGCCACGGGCGAGCCGTTCACCGAGGCGCGCAACCACTTCGAGGCCCAGGGCACCCGCGACTCGCTCGTCGAGCTCAGCGGCGTGCTGCGCACCATCGCGGTCGGCCTGACCAAGATCTGCAACGACCTGCGCTGGATGGGGTCGGGGCCCACGACCGGCCTCGCCGAGATCCACCTCCCCGACCTGCAGCCGGGATCCTCGATCATGCCGGGCAAGGTCAACCCGGTGCTGCCGGAGGCGACCCTGATGGTCTGCATGCAGGTGATCGGGAACGACACCGCCGTCACGGCCGCCGGGGCCAGCGGCTCCTTCGAGCTCAACGTCGCCATGCCGGTGATGGCCCGCAACGTCCTCGAGTCGGTCCGACTGCTCTCGACGGCCACCACGACTCTCGCACGACGCTGCGTCGACGGGATCACGGCCGACGAGGAGCGGATGCGCCGGTACGCCGCCTCGTCACCATCGGTGGTGACGCCGCTGAACAAGCACCTCGGCTATGAAGCTGCTGCGAAGGTCGCCAAGCAGTCGCTGGCCACCGGAAGCACCATCCGCGAGACGGTCCTCGCGATGGGGTACGTCGACCGGGGCGAGCTGACGGTCGAGGAGCTCGACGCCGCTCTCGACCTGGAGTCGATGACCCACCCCTGAGCGGCTCAGCGCACGGTCGTCGGGCCTACGACTTCCGCCGACCGGTCAGGATCGATCCGGCGATCACTGCGATCGCGGCGACCGCGACCTGCCAGAGGTGGCGGATCCAGTCGATGCCGTTCGTCGCGTTGGTCATCTCGGCCGGGTGCTTGTCGAAGTTACCGTTGTTGTTGCCGACCACGACCCAGTAGAGATAGCTGCCGACCAGCATGCCGACGATGCCGCAGGCGGTGGTGAGCCAGAGCGGGAACCTGGTGCGGTCGCCCGGGGCCACGGCCTTCCCGATCAGACCGATGATCGTTCCGCCGACGAGGGTGACG
The DNA here is from genome assembly GCF_001427795.1 of Nocardioides sp. Root682. Classification (GTDB taxonomy): domain Bacteria; phylum Actinomycetota; class Actinomycetes; order Propionibacteriales; family Nocardioidaceae; genus Nocardioides. The sequence continues at coordinate 1,620,561 of NZ_LMHJ01000001.1, forward strand.
ATGATGGTCCAGAGCATGGGTACGCCTTCCGTCGCGCGGAGAACCCGATGTCCCGCGATGAAGGCATCATGCCCCCGGCGTGACACCCAGCCCGGCAGGCGCGGCGTGAGCGGCCGCTCGGCCGCCCATCGAACTCAGTACCAGCCGTGGCCCTGGGAGTGCCCCCAGGCGCCGCACGGGCTGCCGTACCGGTTCTGGATGTAGCCCAGGCCCCAGCGGATCTGCGTGGCCGGGTTGGTCGCCCAGTCCGCGCCGGCGGAAGCCATCTTGGAGCCGGGGAGTGCCTGCGGAATGCCGTAGGCACTCGAGCTGGGGTTGTCGGCGTTCCAGCGCCAGCCGGACTCGCGGCTCCACAGCGAGTCGAGGCAGCCGAACTGGTCGGAGGAGAACCCGAACTCGCTGAGCAGGGCCCGGGCAATGTCCCTGGGGTCTGACTCGGAGAGCTTGCGCTCGTCGGTCAGCGCCGCCGGGCCGGACTCGTCGAGGCCGGCGGCCTTTGCCGGGTCGGCCTCGGGGCGGCGGTCGTTGCGGGAGACGACCTCGCGGCGCTCGCTCGCGGCGGCGACGTCGGCGGTGCCGGCAGCGGTCAGTGCATCGAGGTCAACGCTCGCGGCGGGCGGCGGGGCGTCCTGGCCGAGGACTCCGGCGGCCACGGAGACACCGGTGACCGCAACAGCGACCGACGACAGGACCACCACGTTGCGGGCAGCCTTGCGGGGGGCCTGGGCGAGGTGAGCGTGCTTCGGTGCTCCACGGTGCTTGGGCGAAGGGTTCGCGTGCTTCGACAAATGCTCGAATCTCGGGCTCGACAGCAGGACCTGATCACCGCCCGATCGGGCCCGACACCATTGTCAACACCGCCGGTGACCAGCGACCACCATGCCTGAGGGAACTTCCCCACGCAAACCGAAGCGCCCGTTTCGATCGTGGTTTCAGACCTCGTCTGCCACGATCGCCACGGACGCCTCAGTTGTCACACCAGTCCCAGCGGCCGGGATCGGGCTACACGACGACGTTCTCCAGCATCTCGGTCACCAGCGCGGCGATCGGCGAACGCTCCGAACGGGTCAGCGTGACGTGGGCGAACAGCGGGTGGCCCTTGAGCTTCTCCACCACCGCCACCACGCCGTCATGCCGGCCGACACGGAGGTTGTCGCGCTGGGCGACGTCATGGGTGAGCACGACCTTGGAGTTGGCGCCGATCCGGGACAGCACCGTCAGCAGCACGTTGCGCTCCAGCGACTGCGCCTCGTCGACGATCACGAACGAGTCGTGGAGCGAACGTCCACGGATGTGGGTCAGCGGGAGGACCTCCAGCATGCCGCGGTCGAGGATCTCGTCGACGACGTCCTTCGACGTGAGGGCGCCGAGGGTGTCGAACACGGCCTGTCCCCAGGGCGACATCTTCTCCGACTCCGAGCCGGGCAGGTAGCCCAGCTCCTGGCCGCCGACGGCGAAGAGCGGGCGGAACACCACCACCTTCTTGTGCTGCTGGCGCTCCATCACCGCCTCGAGGCCGGCGCAGAGGGCCAGGGCCGACTTGCCGGTGCCGGCGCGGCCGCCCAGCGAGACGATGCCGACCTCGGGGTCCAGCAGGATGTCGAGGGCGACCCGCTGCTCTGCGCTGCGGCCGTGCAGACCGAAGGCCTCACGGTCGCCCTTGACGAGGTGCACCTGCTTGTCCGGCCCCACCCGTCCGAGCGCGGATCCGCGTTCGGACAGCATGACCAGGCCGACGTGGCAGGGCATCTCGCGCGCCTCGGCGAGGTCGAGGGTCCCGTCGTCGTACAGCTCGTCGAGAGCATCGGCAGAGACCTCGATCTCGGCCATCCCGGAGTAGCCGGTGTCGGAGTCGCCCAAGGTCTCACCGCGGTACTCCTGGGCGTCCAGGCCGACCGCCGACGCCTTGATCCGCATCGGGAGGTCCTTGGACACCAGGATGACTTCGTGGCCCTCGTCGGCGAGGTTCCGCGCCACCGCGAGGATCCGCGTGTCGTTGTCTCCCAGGCGGAAGCCAGAAGGGAGCGACGAGGCGTCGGTGTGGTTGAGCTCGACGCGGATGCTGCCGCCCTCCTCGCCCACCGGGACGGGAGCATCCAGACGACCGTGCTTGACCCGCAGCTCGTCGAGCATCCGCAGCGCGCTGCGGGCAAAGTACCCGAGCTCTGGGTGATGCCGTTTGGCTTCGAGCTCGGTGATCACCACCACCGGCAGGACGACCTCGTGTTCCTCGAACCGGCGCAGCGCCGCCGGGTCAGCCAGCAGAACGCTGGTGTCGAGAACATAGGTACGACGCGTGCTTGCCTGGGCCTTCGTGTTCGACACGTGAAACCTCACCGGACCGCACGCCCTGGTAGGGCCCCGGCCCTATCCCTGGTGGACGGACCGGGTTGCACAGTCGTGATGGTTCACGTCGGGCCTCCCGGTGTGGCCGGCTTCCCCACCTGCCACTGATCGGAAAGTACGCCCGTCATGAGTCCGATGGGTGCGCCACGCCGCGTCGGAAAAGTTAATGTCAGGTGACGCGTTGGTAGGCGAAGTCCGCGATGACGCGGTCCTTCGCCAGCCCCTTGCGCTCGAACTTCGTCACGGGGCGCTCGTCCCACCGTGCCACGGGGCCACCCGACAGCAGCGGCTCCGAACCCAGCACGACGTCCATCTGCTCGGCGTAGTCGGCCCAGTCCGTCGCCAACCGCCACAGCCCACCGGGCACCAGCCGCGACGCCATGAGGCGTGCGTTCTCCGGCGTGATCATCCGCCGCTTGTGGTGCCGCTTCTTGTGCCACGGATCCGGGAAGAAGGTCCAGATCTCGCTGACGCTCGCCTCACCCAGGAGGTGCTCGAAGGTCCACAGCGCGTCCACGCCACAGAACCGCACGTTGGACACCCCCGCGTCCCCCACGCGCCCCAGGCTCTCCGCCACCCCCGGCAGCCAGACCTCCAGCGACAACACGTTGTACGACGGCCGAGCCGCCGCCAGAGCAGCCGTCGCCTCGCCGACACCCCCACCGATCTCCACGATCAGCGGAGCGTCCCGGTCGAACCACGACGCGAACGAGAAGTCAGGAGCATCCACCGCCTCGTCCGGAATGACCCACCCGTCGGCGTACTCGTCCCAGCCGTGCTGCTGCTTCGGCGTGAACCGACTGCCCCGCCGCGCGTAGGTCAACACCTCCCGCTCCCGCCGACCGTCCTCGGTCAGCTTCTGGTGGGGTCGGGCCGGGCGCACTCCGTCATTCACGACGGACATTCTCCCGGCCGGACGAGACGGAGCGAAAACGCAGGGACCCCCACCGCCCGAAGGCGATGGGGGTCCCTGGTGAAGAAGGGTCAGATCACTTGGTGATCTTCGTGACCCGGCCGGCGCCGACGGTGCGGCCACCTTCGCGGATCGCGAACTTCAGGCCCTCGTCCATGGCGATGGGCTGGATCAGCTCAACGGCCATGTCCGTGTTGTCGCCCGGCATGACCATTTCCGTGCCCTCGGGGAGGGTGACGACGCCGGTGACGTCGGTGGTCCGGAAGTAGAACTGCGGCCGGTAGTTGTTGAAGAACGGCGTGTGACGGCCGCCCTCTTCCTTCGACAGGATGTAGACCGAGGCGTCGAAGTTGGTGTGCGGGGTGGTGGTACCCGGCTTCACGACGACCATGCCGCGCTCGACGTCCTCGCGCTTGGTGCCACGGAGGAGCAGACCGACGTTCTCGCCCGCCTGGCCCTCGTCGAGCAGCTTGCGGAACATCTCGACGCCGGTGACCGTCGACTTCAGCGAGGTCTCGCGGATGCCGATGATCTCGACCTCCTCGTTGACCTTGACGATGCCGCGCTCGATACGACCGGTGATGACGGTTCCACGACCGGTGATCGTGAAGACGTCCTCGACGGGCATGAGGAACGGCTTGTCGACCTCACGCTCGGGCTGCGGGATGCTGGCGTCAACGGCGTCGAGCAGCTCGAGAACCGAGTTGCCCCACTTCTCGTCGCCCTGCAGCGCCGGGAAGGCGGCAACGCGAACGACCGGGATCTCGTCGCCGTCGTAGTCGTACTCGGAGAGGAGCTCGCGCACCTCCATCTCGACGAGCTCGATGAGCTCCTCGTCGTCGACCATGTCGCACTTGTTGAGCGCAACGACCAGGGCGGGAACGCCGACCTGGCGGGCGAGCAGCACGTGCTCACGCGTCTGCGGCATCGGACCGTCGGTCGCGGCAACCACCAGGATCGCGCCGTCCATCTGCGCGGCACCGGTGATCATGTTCTTGATGTAGTCCGCGTGACCGGGGCAGTCAACGTGCGCGTAGTGGCGCGCCTCGGTCTGGTACTCGATGTGCGCGATCGAGATCGTGATGCCGCGCTGACGCTCTTCGGGAGCCTTGTCGATCTGGTCGAAGGCCGAGGCCTCGTTCAGAGTCGGGTACTTGTCGTGCAGGACCTTCGAGATCGCCGCGGTCAGCGTGGTCTTGCCGTGGTCGATGTGACCGATGGTGCCGATGTTGACGTGCGGCTTGGTCCGCTCGAACTTGGCCTTAGCCATTGCTGGCTCCTCCTGGGATTGTTACTTGACTCGTACTGGGTTGGGTGATGCGCCGAGGGCGGCGGAAAGCAGTCGGAAGACTACTCGCCACGAACCTTCTTGATGATCTCGTCGGCGATGTTCGTGGGAACCTCGGCGTACGAGTCAAACTCCATCGAGTACGACGCCTGACCAGAGGTCTTGGACCTCAGGTCGCCAACGTACCCGAACATCTCGGACAGCGGCACGAGGGCGTTCACGACGATGTCGCCGTGACGCTCCTCCTGTGCACGAATCTGGCCGCGACGGCTGTTGATGTCACCGATCACGGTGCCGAGGAAGCCCTCGGGGGTGATGACCTCGACGGCGAACATCGGCTCGAGGAGGCACGGCTTGGCCCTGCGGGCGGCCTCCTTGAACGCCTGGATGCCGGCGATCTTGAACGCGAGCTCGGACGAGTCGACGTCGTGGTAGGCGCCGTCCTCGAGGGAGAACTTCACGTCGACCATGGGGTAGCCGGCGAGCACGCCGAACTCCATGGCTTCCTGGCCGCCGTTGTCGACGGACGGGATGTACTCGCGCGGGATGCGACCGCCCGAGACGTTGTTGACGAACTCGTACCCGATGCCGAGACCGGTCTCGGGGTCCTTGTTCGGCTCGATCGAGATGACGACCTTGGCGAACTGGCCGGAGCCACCCGTCTGCTTCTTGTGGGTGTAGGAGTGGTTCTTGACCTCGGCGCGAATGGTCTCGCGGTAGGCAACCTGCGGCTTGCCGACGGTGGCCTCGACCTTGAACTCACGCTTCATCCGGTCGACGAGGATCTCCAGGTGGAGCTCGCCCATGCCCGCGATGATGGTCTGACCGGTCTCTTCGTCCGTCTTGACGACGAACGTCGGGTCCTCGTCGGACAGGCGCTGGATGGCCGTACCGAGCTTCTCCTGGTCGGACTTCGTCTTCGGCTCGATGGCGACCTCGATCACCGGGGCCGGGAACGTCATCGACTCGAGGACGACCTGGTTGTTCGGGTCGGACAGCGTGTGACCCGTCTTGGTGTCCTTGAGGCCCATGACGGCCACGATCTGGCCGGCGCCGACCGACGCGATCTCCTCACGCTTGTTGGCGTGCATCTGGTAGACCTTGCCGATCCGCTCCTTGCGGCCGTTGACCGAGTTGACCACGGTCGAGCCAGCTTCGAGCTTGCCGGAGTAGACGCGGACGTAGATCAGCTTGCCGAGGTGCGGGTCCGTGGCGATCTTGTAGGCCAGGCCCGAGAACGGCTCGTCGTCGGAAGGCTGACGAGTGATCTCCTTCTCCTCGTTGCGCGGGTCGTGACCCACGATGCCGTCGATGTCGAGCGGCGAGGGGAGGTAGTCGACGACCGCGTCGAGCAGGGGCTGGACGCCCTTGTTCTTGAAGGCGGTGCCGCACAGGACCGGGTTGAGCTTGTCGGCCAGGGTCGCGCGACGGATGGCGGCCTTGAGGGTCGGCACGTCGAACGTGTCGCCGTCCTCGAGGTAGACCTCCATGATGTCGTCGTCGGCCTCGGCGACCGTCTCGACGAGCTTCTCGCGGTACTCCTTGGCCTGCTCGAGGAGGTCCGCGGGGATCTCCTCGATGACGTAGTCCTCACCCATGACGGTCTCGCCGCGCCACACCTTGGCGTGCATCTCGACCAGGTCGACGACGCCGATGAAGTCGCCCTCGGCACCGATCGGGAGCTGGAGGACCAGCACGTTGGAGTTGAGGCGCTCGACCATCATGTCGACGCAACGGAAGAAGTCCGCGCCGGTGCGGTCGAGCTTGTTGACGAAGCACATACGCGGGACGGAGTACTTGTTGGCCTGGCGCCAGACCGTCATCGTCTGCGGCTCGACGCCGGCGACACCGTCGAACACCGCAACGGCGCCGTCGAGGACGCGCAGGGAGCGCTCGACCTCGGCCGTGAAGTCCACGTGGCCGGGGGTGTCGATGATGTTGATCTGGTGCTTCTTCCACCAGCAAGTGGTCGCAGCAGAGGTGATCGTGATGCCACGCTCCTGCTCCTGCTCCATCCAGTCCATCGTGGCAGCGCCCTCGTGGACTTCACCGATCTTGTACGTGATGCCGGTGTAGAAGAGGATGCGCTCGGTGGTGGTGGTCTTGCCGGCGTCGATGTGCGCCATGATGCCGATGTTGCGTACGACGTTCAGGTCGGTCGTGATGTCGACTGCCACGTGAGTCAGCGTTCCTTAGATCTTGGGATGGAGAAGGTGGGTGCCGGAGCGGGCGCCGCCGTGGCGGGCCCGCTCCGACGAAATCACCAGCGGTAGTGGGCGAAGGCCTTGTTGGACTCGGCCATCTTGTGGGTGTCCTCGCGCTTCTTCACCGCGGCACCGAGGCCGTTGGCTGCGTCGAGGATCTCGTTCTGCAGGCGCTCGGCCATCGTCTTCTCACGACGGTCCGCGGCGTAGCCGACGAGCCAGCGCAGCGACAGCGTGGTGCCGCGCGTGCCCTTGACCTCGATCGGGACCTGGTAGGTCGCGCCACCGACACGGCGGGACTTGACCTCGATGGAGGGGCGCACGTTGTCGAGCGCACGCTTGAGGGTGATGACCGGGTCGATACCGGTCTTTTCCCGGGTGCCTTCGAGCGCGGTGTAGACGATGCGCTGTGCAACCTGCTTCTTGCCGTCCTGCAGCACCTTCGACACGAGCTGGCTCACCAGCTGCGACCCGTAGACCGGGTCCATGTCGATCGGCCGCTTCGGCGCGGGGCCCTTGCGCGGCATGTCAGCTCTTCTCCTTCTTGGCACCGTAGCGGCTGCGAGCCTGCTTACGGTTCTTCACGGCCTGGGTGTCCAGAGCGCCGCGGATGACCTTGTAACGAACACCGGGGAGGTCCTTCACACGACCGCCGCGGACGAGCACGATGGAGTGCTCCTGGAGGTTGTGACCCTCACCCGGGATGTAGGCGGTGACCTCGACGCCACTGGACAGGCGCACGCGGGCGACCTTGCGCAGAGCGGAGTTCGGCTTCTTCGGGGTGGTGGTGTAGACGCGGGTGCAGACACCGCGACGCTGGGGCGAACCCTTCAGGGCAGGCGTCTTGGACTTCGACACCTTGTCCTGGCGGCCCTTTCGGACCAACTGATTAATGGTGGGCACCTGGTGGTTCCCTTTCCTTGTGCTCTCTCGTGCCGGCGCCTTGCCGGGCACGGATGTGTTGCGTTACTGCGTGCCGAATGAGTGGTCCGCTTCGCGTTTCGCACCCAGTCCAGGCCCAGAATTCGGACCCATGATTCGGACATCGGGGAGTGCGACCGCGTTGAGGGCATGCTCGACGTGCCGGGTCACCCCAGACACGAGAATCGAGATTACCGGCCGCCCATGAGCCGGTCAAAATACCGGTGCACCGGCATTTTCGGGCCGGAGGACGACCACGGGCGTCCGGCGCTCCGCGAACGCCCGTACGGCGACCGCCGCGACCACACCCACGAGCACCAGCAGCCCGCTCACGACCAGGGTCCAGCGGGCGCCGTACTGCTCCCCGATCCAGCCGATCACGGGGGCGCCGAGCGGCGTTCCACCCATCACGATGGTCATGTAGATCGCCATCACGCGCCCGCGCAGCGCCGGGTCGGACTCGACCTGGAGGAGAGCGTTGCACGAGTTCAGCACGGTGATCACCGAGAACCCCAGGAGCGGGCACAGCAGCACGAAGGTGAGGTACGACGGCATGAGACCGGCCGCGATCTCTACCAGGCCGAACGCCACCGCCGCCCCGAGCAGCAGCCTGACCCGCACCCGCGAGCGCCCGGCCGCGACCAGGGCGCCGGTCAGCGAGCCGACGGCGAGCGCGGAGCCCAGGACGCCGTACTCGGTGGCGCCCTTGTCGAAGATGTCGGTGGCCATCAGTGCCGAGGTGATCTGGAAGTTCATGCCGAACGTCCCGATGAAGAACACGAGCACCAGGATCATCAGCATCTTCGGCTCGCTGCGTACGTAGGCGAAGCCGGCGCGCAGCATCCCGGGCGCACGGGCCACGGGGCGCGGGGAGTGGAGGCCGGCCGCATCCATCCGGCGCAGCTGGAGGATCACTGCCGCGTAGGACACGGCGTTGACCAGGATGACCCATCCGGTCGCGCGCATGCCGCCACCGCCGAGACCGATGAGCAGGCCGGCGAGTCCGGGGCCGACCATCCGGGCGGCGTTGAAGGCGGCCGAGTTCAGGCTGACCGCATTGGCGACGTCGTCCGCGCCGACCATCTCGGAGACGAACGCCTGGCGCGCCGGCGCGTCGAAGGCCGCGCCGATCCCGAAGACGAAGGCGAGCAGGTAGACGTGCCACGTCTCGGCGACACCGAGAGCGGCGATGACTCCGAGGGCCAGGGCGGATCCGGCCATCACGGCCTGGGTGACCTGCAGCAGGCGGCGCTTGGAGAAGCGGTCGGCCACGACGCCGGCGTACGGCGACAGCAGGAGAACCGGGAGGAACTGGAGGCCGGTCGTGATGCCGAGCGCGGCACCGCCGTTGCCGGGGATGGTCAGGACCAGCCAGTCCTGGGCGATGCGCTGCATCCAAGTCCCGATGTTGGAGACCAGGCTGCCCGCGAAGTACAGGCGGTAGTTGTGGTGGGCCAGGGAGCGGAATCGGGGGCTCGTGGCGGGGCTCCTTCTGTTCTCAGAGGGTCTGTTCGGATTCGGCCAGCCGCTGGAGGATCGGGGCGGCGCGGCGCAGGATGTCGCGCTCGTCGGAGGGGAGCTCCTCCAGGCGCATCGACAACCAACGGTCCCGGCGCGCGGCGTCGGCCAGCACGACCGCCCGACCCGCGTCGGTGATGCGTACGACGACCTGCCGGCCGTCGTCGGGGTGGTCGTGCCGTTCGACGAGTCCCCGCTCACCGAGTGCGGTGACGGTGCGGGTCATGGTCGGCGGCCGCACCTGTTCGCGCGTGGCCAGCGCTCCCACGGTCTGGTCGCCCCGACCGTGCAGGACCCACAGCACCGCCATCGCGGTCAGGCTGAGGTCGTTGTCCGGGTGGCGCTCGCGCACCAGCCGGCGCCGCAGGCGCATGACCGAGAAGCGGAGCTCGGTCGCGAGCCCTGCTGTCGAACGCACGTGCTTGTCCAGGATCGGCATGTCGTTACTATAAGTCATTACCTTGCGTAACTATTCCCGGTCGTGTCCCCGTCACGCACAGCGCACCGCCGCGGCGGCGTACGATCGAACCGTGGAGCTCCGAGACGACCAGCCGACCCAGCACGAGATCGGCAACCGCACCTACCTGATCGCTCCCGTCGAACCCCTCGACGTCGACGGGGTGCGGACCGTCCAGGTCGGCACCGGGCTCTTCCTGCTGGCCTTCCTCGGACTGCTGCCGTTCTGGGGCCGCCTCGAGGAGGAGGGCCAGACCTGGCTGCTGTGGATGTGCCTCACCGGCGTCGGCCTCGGCCTCCTCGGGACCGAGTACTGCAAGCGTCGGCGCGTCATCCGCACCGAACGCGCGTCCGATGGCGAGTGAGCTCCCTCCGACCCGGTGGGCCCTCGGCGGGGCGAAGAACAGCGGCTACGGCGTCCGCTTCGCTGAGCTGATCAGCCAGGGCAAGGACATCGACGGCGAGGCTCGTCTGGCCGACACGCTCCTCGACCGGGGCGCCCGCGTCCTCGACGCCGGCTCCGGCATCGGACGAGTGGGCGGATACCTCCAGGCCCGCGGCCACCAGGTCCTGGCAGCCGAGCCCGACCCGGCGCTGGTGGCGCAGTCGCACGACCTCCATCCCGAGCTGGTCGTCGTACCGCTCGAGATCCTGGCGCTCACTCCGGAGGCCGTCGCCGCAGCGGGTGGTCCGGACTCCTTCGACCTCGTGGTCTGCGTCGGGAACGTCCTCACGTTCGTCGCCGACGGCACCGAGGTGGCCGTCCTCCAGCGCCTGCGCGACCTCCTCGCACCGGGTGGGCGGATCCTCGCGGGCTTCCACCTCCGGGGCGGGCCGAGCACGGCGCGGCCCTACTCCCCCGAGGAGTTCATCGCCGACGCCACGTCAGCGGGCCTGCGGATCGACCACCGCTTCGGTGGGTACGACCTGCGACCGGTCGACGACGAGTACGCCGTCTGGCTGCTCAGCCTGGCGTGAGACGCGTCTCGCGCCTAGAACGTCTCGAGGTCCTCGGTGCCGATGGTGTCGACCACCGGCGGGGCCGGGGGCTGCGACTGCTGCCGCTTGCTGAGGCGGACCTCGGAGTGGGCGCCACAACCGTGCTGGAAGGCCACCACGCGGGCGTCGTCGTTGGCGTCGCCGTTGGCGCAGACGCCGAACATCTCGGACAGCGGGCCGGCGAGGCGGACCAGGAACCCGCAGGAGTAGCACTGGTGCGGGGCCGACTTCGCGATCGGCGCCTCCGGGCCGGAGTCGCCGTCGTACCAGCGCTCGGCGGCGATGTCGCGGCCCTCCGGGGAGAGCACGCGGACCCGCCCGAGGCCGAGGTCCTTGGCCACCTCGCGGATCTGGGCCTTCTCGTCGGTGTCGAGCGGGTCGTCGCCGAAGGAGTACGTCGGCACGAGGCGCGGGTCCTCGTCGGAGACGGGAAGCAGGTCGCCGGGCGAGAGGTCGCCGGGCTGCAGGCGGTCGCGGTAGGGCACCCAGGCGGGAGCGATGATCGCTTCGGCGCCGGGCAGCAGCACGACCTCCACCACGGTCACCTTGCGCTGGCGGGACGCCCGCGTGAGGGTCACCGCCCACTGCCAGCCGTGGTAGCCCTTGCGGTTGCACCCGAAGAGGTGGGTGACGACCCGCAGGCCGTCGACCTGGTGGCCGAGGTGGTCGCCCACGTCAGCGGCGTCGACCTCGTGGAGCAGCGCGGTGCGCGCTTCATCAACGGCGTCGGCCGCGACGGCGTCAGTCAACTTGCGCTCGAGTGTGGACACGAGGCACAGCATCCCTCATTCGGGCGATCCTCGTCACGTCGGGGGCCGCGGCGGGAAGTCGGGGGGTGTGGGTTCGCCAGCAACAGGCAAGATGGACACCGTGAGCCATCCGCCTCCGCCACCGCCACCACCACCGCCGCCGCCGCGCGACGGAACGGGTGCGGTGTCGGACGCCGAGATGAGCGAAACGGGGTCCATGCGCGCCGTCGGGGCAGGCCTCGGGACCGGGGCGAAGGCCACGGCTCGCGGCCTCAAGGCCACCGCGGCGGTGACCGGGCGCGCCAGTCGCGCAACCTTCCTGCAGGCAAGGAAGGCCGCGGGCGCCCAGGGCGCGGAACGCTCCGGGCTGAAGCGCCTGATCGAGCTGCACGCCTTCAACGCCGCCGGTGACTCCGCCTTCGCCATCGCCCTGGCCGGCACCGTCTTCTTCGCTGGAGCCACCAGCGGCGAACGGGGACCGGTCCTGTTGTTCCTGGGTCTGACCATGGTGCCGTTCGCCATCGTCGCCCCGCTGATCGGGCCGTTCCTCGACCGCTTCAGCCACGGGCGACGCTGGGCCATCGGCGCCACCTTCGCCCTGCGCGCGTTCCTGTGCTGGGTGCTGGCCGGGACGCTGACCGACGGCTCACCGTGGTTCTACGTCGCCGCGCTGGGCGTGCTGGTGTCGTCGAAGGCGTACGGCGTCGCCAAGGCGTCCGCCGTACCCCGACTGCTCCCCCACGAGATCACCCTCGTGAAGGCGAACGGCCGCGTGGCCCTCGCCGGCGTGGTGGGCGCGTGCGTGTCGGCCCCGCTCGCGGGCGCGGCGTACTGGATCGGTCCCGAGTGGGCCTGCCGCTACGCCTTCGTCGTGTTCGCCGTGGGCACGGTCGCCGCGATCCTGCTGCCGGGCCAGGTCGACTCCTCCACCGGCGAGGAGTCCGTCGAGGCCCCCCGTGACTCCGTGACCGGGGCACGTCGTACGACCGGACTGCCGCCGAAGGTTGCCTTCGCCCTGCGCGCCAACTGCGGACCTCGTCTGCTGTCCGGCTTCCTCACCATGTTCATGACCTTCGTGCTGACCACGGAGCCCCTGGACGGCTGGGAGAGCACGACCAAGTCGACCGTGCTGCTGGGCCTGGTCATCGGAGGTGCCGGCCTGGGCAACACGATCGGCATCTTCGTGGCCTCGCTCGCACGCAAGATCAACCCGGTCGTGATGGTGGTCGTCGCGCTGCTCGCCGACATCGTCGCCCTGGTGTTCGCGACGATCGTCTACAGCCCGCTACCGCTGATCGTCCTCGGCCTGACGGTCGGCCTGATGCAGTACCTCGCCAAGGTCTCGCTGGACTCCACCATCCAGACCGGCGTCCCCGCGAGTGCCCACGCGAGCGCCTTCGCCAAGGGCGACACCACGCTGCAGCTGGCGTGGGTGGTCGGCGGCTTCCTCGGCGTGATCCTGTCCTACCCCGCAGTCAACGACTTCGGGCTGGCCTTCGCCGCGGTGCTGGTGACCGCCTGGGCGGTCTTCGTGCTGCGCAGCGCGCCGCACAAGCGGAGCAGCAGGCAGGGCCCGCCGCTCCCTGCCGCTTAGTGGGTCAGAGCTCCAGTTCGTCAGCCAGCGCGCGGAGCACCTTCGCGACCGGCTGGGCCGCGCGACGATCGGGGTGGCGACCGTGGCGGTAGGCCTCGCCGACGCCGTCAAGCAGGCGGATCAGGTCCTCGACGATCAGGACCATGTCCTCCGGCGACTTGCGGCGGGCGTTCTGCTGGTTGCGGGAGACCGAGGCAGGCGCGTCGATGAGCTTGACCTGGAGCGCCTGGTCGCCGCGACGACCCTGGGCGATCCCGAACTCGACCTTGGTGCCCGCCTTGAGGGTGGTGACGCCCTCGGGCAGCGCGTCGGAGCGCACGTAGACGTCCGCGCCGCCGTCCTGGGAGAGGAAGCCGAAGCCCTTCTCCGTGTCGTACCACTTCACCTTGCCACTCGGCACGGTCTCGACCTTCCTCGCTGATCACACAGTTCCCGCGGGCCTGACGGCTCGCGAGGGCACATGTTAGTGGTCGTGGGTGATCGGGACCGACGTCGTACCCTCGCGGACGTGGGAAGCGAACCGTCACCGCCGCAACTTCTGCCCCCTCCGCTGCCGTTGCGGACCGAGCGTCTCGTGCTGCGCACGGTGGTCGCCGACGACCGGGAGGCGATCGGGTCCTACTGCGCCGACCCCGAGGTGACCCGCTACCTGCCGTTCCCGGCGCTCGACGACGAAGGCCTGACGAAGCGGATGGATCGCCTGGTGGCGGCGACCGCACCCTCGGCCGTCGGGGAGTTCCTGGCGCTGGCCGTCGAGCTCGACGGAGTGCTCATCGGCGACCTGATGCTCCGCTTCGGCGCCAGCCACGGACCGGGCGACGCCCCGTCGATCGGTGAGCTCGGCTGGGTCTTCGCCCCGGAGCACGCCCGCCGCGGGTTCGCCACGGAGGCCGCTCGCGCCCTCATCGACCTCGCGTTCGGGCACTACCCGCTGCACCGCGTGATGGCCCAGCTCGACCCACGCAACACGGCCTCCGCCGCGCTGTGCGAGCGGTTGGGGATGCTCCACGAGGCGCACACCCGCGAGGACTTCGCCGACCGCGACGGCACCTGGGGCGACACGGCCGTCTACGGCCTGCTCCGGCGGGAGTGGGCGGCGCTGTAGCTCGCCGACTTGGCTCAGCTCGCGCGTTCGACGCGCATCATCCGGTCACCGAACCGGACGACATCACCGGCGAGCAGGGTGCTCGGACGCCCGGGCGTGAGTGACTTCGACATGCCCCCGCGGACCACGAAGGACCCGTTGGTCGAGCCACGGTCCATCACGACCAGGGCACCGTCGGGCGCGACCTGGAACTGCGCGTGGGTCTTGGACAGCGACATGTCCGAGGAGCGCAGGGGTACGACGTGGCGCACCGGCTCGCCCGGGCGTGGCTCGGGTCGGCGGCCGACGAGTGCGAGGCCCTCGACCACGAACGCCTCCCCCGAGTCGAACGACACCTTCCACCGCACCGACGGGGGTGCGGCAGGAGCAGGAGCGGCCAGTGCCGGCGCGGGGGCCTTCCGGACCGGCTGCGCGGGCGGCGGCGCAGCCGCGGGTGCGGCGCGATGTGCTCCGGGATCCGGCGCGGCCACGACGGGCGGCCGTGCGGGGGCCGGGGGCGGAGCCGGGGCCTGACGCACGACGGGTGCCGGAGCAGGAGCCGGTGTGATCGGAGCGGGAGCCGGTACGGGCGCGGGCGCAGCCGCCGGGGTGGGAATCGGGGTCGGCACCGGGATCGACTCGGGCGCCGGGACCGGCACCAGCCGCATCGCCGTGAGGTTCACGATCTGCTGCGGGCGGTCATCGACCTCGTCGGCCGCGACCGGCATCGGACGGACGTCGACCACGACGGCGTCACCGATCTGGTCGTGCAGGGCGCGACGCTGCCTGGTGGGATCCGCCGCCGCTGTCCACGCCAGCGTGGCCAGGCCCATGCCCACGGTCGGGATGCCAGCGACGCCGAGCGCCAGTGAACGCCCGGTCGCGGCCAGCACACCGATCGGGCGCCCCGTGGTCCGTCGTACGACGCGAAGCCCGACCAGGGCCTTGCCCGGCGTCAGCCCGGTCGTACCGACCACCACCGCGGTCACCAGGCCGATCAGGACCACCGCCCCGACGAACGACGCCAGGGCGATCCACACGTCATCACGCGCCGCGAAGCGCCAGACCGCGACGCCGATCCCGGCCGCGATCCCCCACCCGATCGCACGATCGAGCACGAACGCCGAGAAGCGTCGGTCGAGCTCGGCCGGTGGAAACATCACCGGCTCCGCCGTGGGCGGGACGAGGGACATGAATGCGCTCCGAGTAGCGGTGGCCCGTCAGGGCCGGGTGACCTGGATGGTGACTCCATCGCCCAGGTTGATGATGGCGCCGGGAATCAGCTGGACAGCGATGCCGGGCTTGAGGTCCTCCGGCCCCAGCCCCGGCTGCACCAGGACGGTGCCGTTGGTCGAGCCCATGTCGGTCACGACGGCGGTGCCGTGGTCGGCACCGGTGCCGGGACGGACCTCCACATGGGTCGAGGAGATCTCGTGCAGCCGGCTCGGGACCGTGATCAGGGTCGGCTGCTCGGTCGAGGTGAATCGGCGGGCCTCCGGGGCGCGGCCGATGAGGACCGCGCGGTCCACGACGATGGTCTGGCCGTCGGAGATGAGGAGCTTCGCGACCGGAGGGGTGATCGCCGGAGCCTGCGGCTGCCCCGGGATGCCGGCCGGAGGCACCGGCGGCTCGCCGCCACCCGCGATGGTCAGTCCGTCGTGCTCGAGCGGGAAGCCGGGCGGCGGAGGCACGGCACCACCGACGGGTTCCCACGAACCGATCGGGAGCGGCGGAGCATCAGCGACCGGGGAATCCATGGGCGGCGGGGGCGGCGTCCAGCCGGCGGGGGCGACCTCGGTGGCCCCACCCAGCGGCGGGAACGGCGGCGGCGGAACCGCCGGAGTGTCGGGCTCGGCAAGCGGATCGGGCTCGCTCGCTGCCGGAGCGGCAGGGACGTCGGCGGGGACGTCGGCGGGGACGTCGGTGGGGGCAGGGTTGTCCCAGGGGGTGACCCAGCCGGCCGGCGCAGCATGCTCGGGCGCGGCCGCGTCGTCCGCCGGCGCTTCCGTCGGCACCTCCGTGGCCGGAGGGACCTCGCCCAGCGGGTCGTCCAGCGGGTCGGTGAGCGGGTCACCGAGCACCGGGTCCATGACCTCGGTGGCCGGACCCTCGTCGAACGGCGAGGCCTCGGCCTGGACGTCGTCCTCGACGGGGGTCTCCGTCATCGACTCGCCCACGGCGTCGTCGTCCGTCGCGCCGTCGACCACGGACTCGTCCAGGGCGTCGCCCTCGGACGAGGCGACCTCGACCTCGACGTCGGCCGGTTCCATCGTGGTCTCCGGTTCGGGGGCCAGGTGCGCGCCACCGAAGGACGGCGGCGGCGGGGGCTCCCAGGGCGCGTCGACCCCGGCAGCAAGACCGCCGGCCGCGAGGCCGCCGGCGACCAGGCCACCGGCCAGCATGGCGCCGTCGGCCGAGGCGCCGTCGGCCGAGGCGCCGTCGACCGGACCGCCCTCGGCCACCATGTCTTCTTCGGCCATCTCCTCGACCGTCTCGACGGGGGCATCGTCGATGTGCTCGTCCACGGCGGCGACCATCGCGACGTCATCACCCGCGTCGGTCATCGCACCCGTGGTCGGAGAAGCCAGCACGGCCGGCCGGTCGATGCGGCTGACCCGGACGAGTCCGCCCAGGATCGGGAAGTCGGCGGCGGGTGCGTCGTGGGCCATCGCGTCATCGGGCACCGTCACGGTCAGCGCGGTGACGCCCTCCACGGCACGCTCGACCCAGGTGTGGCTCGCAGCGCCGTCCAGCGCGACGTCCTCGCCCGCACCGGTGAGTGCTGCCGTGACGCCCTGGCCGCGCAGCAGGATCCGGGTGGGGCCGTCGTCGGTGCTCACCAGGACGAAACCCGGGATCCTGCTCAGGCCCGAGGCGAGCAGACCGTCGAGAACCTCGTCGAAACCGGCGCCGCTGTCGACCAGCGACCAGAGGGCGACAACCTGTTCCCTCTGCGACTCCGGCAGCAGGATCGTGACCTTGCTTCCGAACACCGCGAACCAGGATCCAGCGCGGTAGGACCAGGCACCGGTGGCGCCCGTGGCGATCTCGCTCATGGGAGAGCTCCCAACTTCTGCTCCAGACTCACCCGCTGCGCATCGGAGTCGTACGGATCTGTGTGGGTCAATCCCACCACATCCACGACGACTGCGGTGGCGTTGTCGTGCCCGCCCGCACTCAGAGCAGCGGCGACGAGCTGTTCGGCGGCATCCCGGGGGTCCTCGCAGCCACCCAGGATCGACCCGATCTGCTCGTCGCTGACCATTCCGCTGACCCCGTCCGAGCACAGCAGCAACCGCTCCGCTGCCGCCAGCGGCATCAGGAAGAAGTCCGCCTCCCCGCTCACGCTGCCGGGCAGGGCCGATCCGCCGAGCGCCCGGGTGATCACGTTGCGGCTCGGGTGCACGGCTGCCGCGGCGGCACTGATCTGGCCGGCGTCGACCATCTCTTGGACCAGGCTGTGATCGACGCTGACCTGCTCGAGGACGCCGTCGGTGTGCCGGTAGATCCGCGAGTCGCCGACGTTGGCCAGCAACCACCGCGGCCCGTCGTCGGAGTCGACCAGCAACGCCACGACGGCGGTCGTGCCGGCGGAGAACGACGCCGGCGCACCGTTGGCGCGCTGCTCGGCGTCGTAGGCAAGGATCCGGTCCTGCACCGCCTGCAGGGTGGAGGCGATCGCCTCGGCGCCGCGCGCTGCGTCGTACCCGTCGGCCGCGAGGCGTGCGAACTCCTCGATGACGATGCCGCTGGCCACGTCGCCACGGTCGTGGCCGCCCATCCCGTCGGCGACGACGAAGACCGGAGGGTTGGCCAGATAGGCGTCCTCATTGGCCGAGCGGACGAGCCCGACGTCGGTGGCCGAGCCGTGGTGCAGCTCGACCTGGCTGACGCCGATGATGCGCCCCGTCATGCGAGCCGGTCCGGTGTCGGTAGTTTGGGCGGCGTGGGACCAGGACCTGAGGGGCACCGGTCGTTGGCCGACCAATTGCGGTCGTGGCCCGACGAGCGGCTCCAACGCCTGCTCGCAGCACGTCCCGACCTTGCCACCCCTGCCCCTCACGACTTCGGTCAACTCGCCTCGCGCGCCGCGGTGAGGAACTCGATTGCGCGAACGCTCGATGGCCTCACCCGGGGCGAACTCTCCGTGCTTGATGCCCTCGTGGTGGCCGGTCAAACCACCGAATCCGAACTGATCTCGATCGTGTGGGCCGACCCGCCGTACGTGGCCGCGACGGCAGCCCGACTCGTCGACCTTGCCCTGGCCTGGGAGTCGCCCGAGGGACTGCGCGCACTCACCGGTGTCGCCGATGCCATGCTCGGCGGCGGCGAGGCCGGAATGAGCGGACTGCGTCCTCGCTCGCCCGCTCGGCGTGACCCCGTCGACCTGGAAGCCGTCATCGCGGCGCTACCGACCGAGGCGCGCGCGCTGCTCGACCACGTCGTGGCCAACGGTGGGACTGCCAAGCCCGGAACCGCCCGCATCGGCCTGCGTCCCGAGGACGCCGAGACCCCCGCGGAGCTCCTGATCGCGCACCGGCTGCTGCTGCCCGGCGGATCGCTGCAACCCGGCCTGCTGATGGCGCCCGGGGAGGTCGGCCTCGCGCTGCGAGGCGGACGTACGACGACCGCCCCGATCGACGAGCGTCCCCCCGTCGCGGCCGAGGCCCGGTCCCCGCGCCTGGCCCAGGGCGCCGCCGTCGGCGCCGCCACGGACGTCGTACGACGGACCGAGACGCTGCTCGAGTGGTGGGGCGTACGACCCGCGGCTGCCCTGCGCACCACCGGGCTCGGCGTCCGGGAGCTGAAGGCGACAGCGACGTACCTCCAGGTCTCCGATGTGGTCGCCGCGCTGCTCGTGGAGGTGGCGGCCGAGGCCGGGCTGCTCGGCAACCGCGCCGACTCCGACGGCAATCCCGTGTGGGTGCCGACCGAGCAGTTCGACGTCTGGCTCGAGCTCCCGACCGCCGAGAAGTGGTCGGTGCTCGCCCGCGCCTGGCTGGCCAGCGCGCGGTTGCCGTCGCTCGTCGGCGAACGTGGTCCGGACCAGAAGCCCTGGAACGCACTGACTCCCGAGCTCTCGGCCTCCGGCATGCCCGAAGCCAAGGGGATGGCTCTGGCGGCGCTGGCCGGCCTCCCCGAGGGGCACGGCCTGGCCGCCGGCACGGGGCTGCCCTCGCTGGTCGCACATCTTGCATGGGAGCGCCCGCGGCGACCCCGTACCCGACCGGACCTGGTCGCGTGGGCGGTCGCGGAGGCCGCGGTCATCGGGATCACCGGCGCCGACGTGCTCTCACCGTTCGGGCGCGCACTGGTCGCTGGCGACGACCCGGCCCCGGCTCTGGCCGCGCTGCTGCCCCCACCCGTCGACCACGTCCTGATCCAGGCGGACCTGACCGCCGTGGCCCCCGGGCCCCTCGAACCCGACCTCGCCCGCCGGCTCAACCAGGTGGCGGACATCGAGTCCCACGGAGCGGCGACCGTCTACCGGTTCACCCCGGACTCCGTTCGTCGCGGGCTCGACGTGGGGTGGACCGCCGCCGAGCTCCATGCCTTCCTGCTGGCGGCGTCCCGGACACCCGTGCCGCAGCCGCTGAGCTACCTGATCGACGACGTGGTGCGCAGCTTCGGCCGACTGCGCGTCGGAGTCGCCTCCGCCTTCATCCGGTCCGAGGACGAGGCGGCCCTCGCCGGTCTGCTCGGCCACCCGCGTGCGGTCGGCCTGGGACTCCAGCGGATCGCACCGACCGTGGTCGTCTCCAGCGTGCCGATCGACGTCCTGCTCCCCCGGCTGCGGGACCTGGGTGTCGCGCCAGTCGTCGAGGGACCCGACGGTGTGGTCCGCGTCGGCGTGAACGAGCCGCTGCGGGCACGGTCGCCGCGGACCCGCGACGGGGCCGACCCGGCCCGGGCCGCTGCCCGCCAGTCGGCCCATGTGGTCGGGGCGGTCCTCAGCCTGCGCGAGGGCGATGCGGAGGCCCGCAACCGGCCGGCGTCCGCGTCGGCTCCCGGGGGCGGTGTGCTCTCGGCCCTGCGTGAGGCGATCGAGCGGCGCGGCGTCGTACTCATCGGGTTCACCGACAACCAGGGCGTCGTGAGCGAGCGGGCCGTCGCACCGATCACCGTCGAGGGCGGGCGGCTGACCGCGCGTGACCAGGACGCGGACGCCGATGACCCTGACGCCGAGCGGACCTACGCCGTGCACCGGATCAGCCGGGTCGTTCCCGTCACCTAGACTCGTGCGGTGAGTGACGGACCGTTGATCGTGCAGTCGGACAAGTCCCTGCTGCTGGAGGTCGACCATCCGCAGGCGGCCGAGTGCCGCAAGGCGATCGCTCCCTTTGCGGAGCTGGAGCGCTCCCCCGAACACATCCACACCTACCGGCTCACGCCCCTGGGGCTGTGGAACGCGCGGGCCGCAGGTCACGACGCCGAGCAGGTCGTCGACACGCTGCTCACGTACTCCCGCTACTCGGTCCCGCACGCCCTGCTCGTCGATGTCGCCGAGACGATGGCCCGCTACGGCCGGCTGCGACTCGAGAAGCACCCCGTGCACGGACTCGTGCTGACGTCGACCGACCGGCCTGTGCTCGAGGAGGTGCTGCGCGCCAAGAAGATCGCGGGCATGCTCGGCGAACGCCTCGACCCCGACTCGGTCGCCGTGCACCCGTCCGAGCGCGGCAACCTCAAGCAGGCGCTGCTCAAGCTGGGCTGGCCGGCCGAGGACTACGCCGGGTACGTCGACGGCGAGGCCCACGCGATCGACCTCGCCGAGGACGGCTGGGAGCTGCGCACCTACCAGCGCGAGGCTGCCGAGTCGTTCTGGAACGGCGGCTCCGGGGTCGTCGTACTCCCGTGCGGGGCGGGCAAGACCATCGTCGGTGCAGCAGCCATGGCGCACGCGCAGGCGACCACGCTCATCCTGGTCACGAACACGGTCAGCGCCCGGCAGTGGAAGGACGAGCTGATCAAGCGCACGTCGCTGACTGCGGACGAGATCGGCGAGTACTCCGGCACCGTCAAGGAGATCCGCCCCGTCACCATCGCGACGTACCAGGTCATCACGACCAAGCGGAAGGGCGTGTACCCGCACCTCGAGCTGTTCGACGCCCGTGACTGGGGCCTGATCGTGTACGACGAGGTGCACCTGCTGCCCGCGCCGATCTTCCGGATGACAGCGAACCTGCAGGCGCGGCGCCGGATCGGGCTGACGGCGACCCTGGTCCGCGAGGACGGTCGCGAGGGTGACGTGTTCTCGCTGATCGGCCCGAAGCGGTACGACGCCCCGTGGAAGGACATCGAGGCGCAGGGCTGGATCGCTCCGGCCGACTGCATCGAGGTGCGGGTCAGCCTGACCGACTCCGCCCGGATGGTCTACGCCACCTCCGAGGCGGAGGAGCGCTACCGCCTCGCTGCGTGCACGCCGGAGAAGATCCGCGTCGTGCGCGACCTGGTCGCCCGCCACGTCCATCAACCGACCCTCGTGATCGGTCAGTACCTCGACCAGATCGAGGAGCTGTCGACCGCACTCGACGCCCCGGTGATCACCGGCGCGACCCCGGTCAAGGAACGCCAACGCCTCTTCGAGGCGTTCCGCACCGGTGAGGTCGGGCTGCTGGTCGTGTCGAAGGTCGCCAACTTCTCGATCGACCTGCCCAGCGCCGAGGTCGCCATCCAGGTGTCCGGATCGTTCGGGTCACGCCAGGAGGAGGCCCAGCGCCTCGGTCGCCTGCTGCGTCCCGGCGAACCCGGCCCCGACGGTGAGCGGAAGATCGCGCGGTTCTACACGATCGTCTCCCGCGACACCGTCGACGCCGACTTCGCCCAGAACCGCCAGCGTTTCCTCGCCGAGCAGGGGTACGCCTACCGGATCGTCGATGCCGACGACCTGGACGCTTCCGCAGACCAGGTCTGATCAGGCCGCGCTGACCGCCTGCTCCTCCTCCGCCACGACCAGGGCGAGCGCCAGGATCTCGGTCACGTGACCGACGGGGTGGACGGTCAGCTGCTCCAGGATCTCCGCCGGTACGTCGTCCAGGTCGGCCCGGTTGCGTTCGGGGATGAACACGTCGGTGACGCCGGCCCGCTGCGCTGCGAGCAGCTTCTGCTTCACCCCGCCGATCGGGAGCACCCGACCCGACAACGTGACCTCGCCGGTCATCGCGACGTCGGACCGCACGGGCCGCCCGGTCAGCAGCGACACCAGTGCCGTCACCATCGTGACGCCCGCGGACGGACCGTCCTTGGGGATCGCACCCGCGGGGAAGTGCACGTGGATCGACCGCTCGAAGGCGGAGGCCGGGATGCCGAGCTCGGTGGCGTGCGAACGCACCCACGAGAGCGCGATCCTGGCCGACTCCTTCATGACGTCGCCCAGCTGACCGGTGACGGTCAGGCCCGTTTCGCCCTCGGCGACCGACGTCTCGACGTACAGCACGTCACCACCCATGCCGGTCACGGCGAGGCCGGTCGCGACGCCGGGGACCGAGGTCCGCTCCTGGACGTCCGGCGTGAAGCGGGGTCGGCCGATCAGGTCCTTGAGCTGGTCGAGACCGATGTCGACGCGGTCCACCTCGCCGGACGCGAGACGCGCGGTGGCCTTGCGGAACGCCTTGGCGAGCAGCCGCTCCACCTGGCGCACACCGGCCTCGCGGGTGTAGTTGGACGCGATCTCGCGCAGTGCCTCGTCGCTGATCGTCACCTCGTCGGCGCCGAGCGCGGCGCGCTCGAGCTGCCGCGGCACCAGGAAGTCCCGTGCGATGGCCACCTTGTCGTCCTCGGTGTAGCCGTCGAGGGTCACCAGCTCCATCCGGTCCAGCAGGGCCGCCGGGATCTGGCCGATGTCGTTGGCGGTCGCGATGAACAGCACGTTGGACAGATCGAGGTCGAGCTCGAGGTAGTGGTCGCGGAAGGTGTGGTTCTGCGCGGGGTCGAGGACCTCGAGCAGCGCCGCCGCCGGGTCTCCCCGGTAGTCGGAGCCCACCTTGTCGATCTCGTCGAGCAGCACGACCGGGTTCATCGAACCCGCCTCCTTGATGGCCCGTACGACGCGGCCCGGGAGGGCGCCGACGTACGTACGCCGGTGGCCACGGATCTCCGCCTCGTCGCGGACTCCGCCGAGGGCGACCCGGACGAAGTTGCGGCCGAGGGCGCGCGCGACGGACTCGCCGAGCGACGTCTTGCCGACTCCCGGAGGGCCGGCGAGCAGGATGACGGCACCGGAACCCCGGCCACCGACGACGTCGAGGCCACGCTCCTCACGGCGGGCGCGCACGGCGAGGTACTCCGTGATGCGGTCCTTGACCTCCTCCAGCCCGTGGTGGTCGGCATCGAGCACCGCACGAGCGGCACGGACGTCCGTGTCGTCCTCGGTCCGCACCGACCAGGGCAGGTCGAGCACGGTGTCGAGCCAGGTGCGGATCCAGCCGGCCTCGGGGTTCTGATCGCTGGCACGCTCGAGCTTGTCGACCTCGCGCAGCAGCGCTTCGCGCACGTGGTCGGGTACGTCGGCGGCCTCGACCCGGCCGCGGTGGTCGTCGGTGTCCGCCTCGCCCTCACCGAGCTCCTTGCGGATCGCGGCGAGCTGCTGGCGCAGCAGGTAGTCCCGCTGCGACTTCTCCAACGACTCCCGCACGTCCGACTCGATCTTCTCGCTGACCTCGGACTCGGTGACGAAGTCACGGGTCCAGTCGACGAGCAGGCGTAGGCGCTCGGCGACCGCGGGGGTCTCGAGCAGCTGCCGCTTGCGGTCGTCACTGAGGTACGGCGCGTACCCGGCGGTGTCGGCGAGCGTCGCCGGGTCCTCGATCCGGGTGACGTTGTCGGCCACCTGCCACGCCTCGCGGCGGTGCAGGAGACCGACGACGAGCTGCTTGTACTCCTCGGCCAGCGCCCGGACCTCGTCATCGACGGTCCCGCCGTCAACGGTCTCGACCTCGACCCACAGGGCCGCGCCGGGGCCGGTCACGCCGCTGCCGATCCGGGCCCGGCCGCCGGCCTTGAGCACCGCCGCGGGTTCACCGCCGGAGAACCGGCCGACCTTCTCGATGCTCGCCACGACGCCGTACGACGCGTAGCGGTCCTCGAGGCGCGGGGCGACCAGGACCTGGGCGGGCTCGCCCGATTCACGGGCAGCGAGCTGAGCTGCATCGATGGCGGCACGAGCGGGCTCGTCGAGCTCGACCCGGACGACCATCCCGGGAAGCACCACGACGTCGGAGAGGAACAGCACCGGAAGCTGCAAGGGGTTCGTCATGCACCTTCCAATGCATTCCGGGTTGGCGCTGTTCCGCTGTTCGCGGAGGGCGAACCCGGGAACTTTCAGGCGTACAACTCCGCGGGCACGATCCGGACGTCGAACGGCGCGCTGGCCATCCACTCCTCGTCGCCGGAGACCAGCGCCACGACCTCGTAGCGCCCGTCGCGCAGCTCCCATGCCGTCAGGCTCGGAACCTCCGGATCGAGGATCCAGTACGACGGCACTCCAGCGCGTTCGTAGAGCCGCTTCTTGCGCACCTGGTCGCGACCACGTCGGCTCGGCGAGAGGATCTCGACGGCGAGCAGTGGCGGCGCCTTCAGGCCGCGCTGCTCTGGCACGTGGCGTCCCACCACGATCAGGTCGGGTTGGACGACGGAGGTGAGCTCGAGCTCGACATCGAAGGGCGCGGCAACGACGACCAGGCCGTCGGGACACACCGACCGCAGGGCGAAATGGAGCTCACCCGACATCCGCTGGTGGTCAAAGGACGGCGAGGGGACCACGCTGATCTCACCCTCGAGCAGCTCGTAACGCAGTCCGTCGGCGGGCAGCGCGTAGTAGTCGTCCCGGGTGTGACCGGGTCCCAGGGTGGGCGTGGTCATGGGTTCCATGGTGCCTCCTCATGCAGTGAGCTCGCCAGCGTTGAGCCGGGCGAGGTCCGCGGCCGATCGTCCTTGCGCCGCACCCCAGGCGTCGTGACGGCCGCCGATCCTGCTCTCGGTCACGCGACCCCCGAACAGGCGCTCCACGGCGTCATCGACTGCCCGCGACCGGCTCCGGAGCACAGGGAGCGACGCGACCGCCCCGGCCTCAGCGAGGACAGCGTCGTTCGCCGTGGCCAGACGCTCCCCGATCCTCGACGCGAAGCCGAGATGGAAGGAGCGCCGGAAGGCAGAGGTCCGGGACCGGTCTCCCGCGGCGGCGCTGCGGGCGGCCTCGGCGAGCGCGTTGCCTGCCTGCACGAGCAGCGAGGTGAACAGGACCTCGACGGCAGCCAGGTCGTCGGCGTGACCGACGACCACGCTCAGGTCGAGGCCGTTGATCCCGATCGCCCGGCACCTGTTGGCCTCGGCAACGGCAGCCAGCAGGACCCCTTTCACCGCGACGTACGGCGCTTCCAGCAGCACCCGTGTCATGCACGGCTCGTCTCCGGCCGGACCACGCTCGAGCCGGGCACGATCCACGGCGTGCCTGGCCATCAGCTCCTGGGCCTTGGCCGTCAGCAGCTCTGCTTCGGCCTCGAAGGCGGTCGACTCCGCCTTGGCCAGGAGCTTGCGAATCCGTTCGAGCAGGGGGTCCGCGGCCGCAGCGAGGGCGGGGGCGCCCACCGTGACCACCGACGGATCGACCCCGGGCGGCGGGATGAGCAGGGGAAGTCGCGGCAACCGGGAGAGGACTCGCCAGGCAGCCCCGACCGCGTCGTAGCACCGCCGCCGATCCATTCCTTCGCGTCGTCGCCACTGCCGCAACCAGTCATGACGGGTCGATTCGCTGCGGCCCTCGAGTCCGTCGATCTGGGCCTGCCAGCGCGGATCGATCACCTGGGACGTGCGGCGATCGTGGTCGGCGACGATCGTGAGATCAACGAGTCGCGCCGCGATCCGGTCGGCCTTGTGCGCCATCACGTGCACCAGCTCGGCCGGTTGCCAGCCCTGGGACCAGGCACTGGCGAGCGCCTCGAGCAGGATCCGCTCCCCCGCGGGATCGACGACCGACACCGACCACAGCGCCAGCCGGTCGGACTCCGCGGTCGGCAACCGCTTCGACTCCGTGGCGCGCCACAACAGCCGCTGCCAGGCCTCGCGGGCCTCCCTGACGTCGTACCGATCTGTCATCTGCTCCTCCTGCTCCCGGTGTCGGAGCAGGGACGTTCGCAGTCAGGTCGGACAGAGGGGCCGTCGCCCCGCCACCTCTGTGGAGAGCCCGGGCGACCAGGCAGCCTGTGGAGGGTTGGTGGACGGTCGCGCGCACCTGCCCGACAGGCGGTCATCACGACGAACGTGGTGACCGCCGCCCCCGACGTGCAGCCCGCCATGGACGCGTACCAGGCCGCCCAGGGCGACGAGACCTACGACAACGTGCTGCGCCTCCTCGTCAAGGCCGACCTGCTCGTCGTGATCGACCCCGACGGCGACGGCAACGCCCCGACCCACATCCGCAACGGGCGCGGCGAACGCGTGGCCCTGGCCTTCACCGACTCCACCCGGCTCGTCGCCTTCTACGAGGGAAGGGCCGTCGACGTGCAGCAGCGCCCGGCAGCCGACGTCCTCGCCCTGGTCGCGAAGGAGTACGACGTACTCATCATCGATGCGCAGCATCCGTCATCGTTCGCAACGACGCCCGAGTGGATCCGTGGGGTGCTCGACGAGGCCCAGTGAGCCTCAGGCGTCGGCGTCCTCGGCGAACTGCTCGTGGTTGCGGATGACCTCGGCGATGATCACGTTGAGGATCTTCTCGGCGAAGTGGGGGTCGAGGCCCGAGCTCTCCGCCATCGACCGCAGCCGTGCGATCTGCACCGATTCGCGCGCCGGGTCCGCGGGCGGCATGCCGGCCTTCGCCTTCAGCTGGCCGACCTGCTCGGTGCACTTGAACCGCTCGGCGAGCAGGTGCACGAGGGCGGCATCGAGGTTGTCGATGCTCGACCGGAGACGGTGGAGCTCGGCCCGCGCTTCTTCTGCACTCACGGCCACCATCCTGCCGTACGCGTTGCTAAATGCCGTGTGCAAGCCATTTCCGCGGACCTAGCGTGGTCGGTCGGCCCGCAACCGCGAGCCACCCGAGAACCAGAAAGGCAGACCAGAGGAAACCACGATGGAGAAGATCACGCCGAAGCTCATCAACTGGGCTTCGATCCTCGAGCAGGGCACGCGCGACCAGGCGGTGACGACGGCACGGATGCCGTTCATCCACCCGCACCTCGCGCTGATGCCCGACGCCCACCTGGGCCTGGGAGCGACGGTGGGTTCGGTCATTCCGACCCTCGGCGCCATCATCCCGGCCGCCGTCGGCGTCGACATCGGTTGCGGCATGATCGCCGTGCGCACCCAGTTCACCGCGGACCAGCTGCCCGCCGATCGGCGTCCGCTGCGCGAGGCCATCGAGCGGGCGATCCCGCTCTCGGCCGGCGCCGCCAACCGCACGGTCAGCCGACCCCACACCGAGCAGCGGCTCGAGCAGCTCGGTGCCGCCGCGAGTGAAGCCGGCTTCGAGCCCGGCCGCTACGCGAGCCGGTGGGAGCTGCAGCTGGGCACGCTCGGGTCCGGCAACCACTTCATCGAGGTCACCGTCGACGAGGAGCAGCGGGTCTGGCTGTTCCTGCACTCGGGTTCGCGGGGAGTCGGCAACAAGATCGCCCAGAAGCACATCAAGGTCGCTCGCGACCTGTGCGAGAAGTGGTGGATCACCCTGCCCGACAAGGACCTCGCCTACCTGGCCGAGGGCACCGACGAGTTCTGGGCCTACATCCGCGAGATGCGGTGGGCGCAGCTCTACGCGCTGCTCAACCGCGAGGAGATGATGGACCGGGTCGTGCGTCAGTTCGCCGAGTGGGTCTCGACAGGCTCGACCAACGACGTGACCTCGGTCGACGACGTGGAGCGGTGCGAGGAGATCAACTGCCATCACAACTACACCGAGCAGGAGACCCACTTCAACAAGCAGGTGTGGCTCTCCCGCAAGGGCGCGATCAACGCCGAGCTCGGGCGGCCGGGCCTGATCCCGGGCTCGATGGGGACGGCGTCGTACGTCGTCAGCGGGCTCGGCAACAAGGTGGCGCTCAACTCCGCACCGCACGGCGCGGGGCGGGAGTACTCGCGGTCGCGGGCCCGGCGCACGTTCACGCGTGAGCAGCTCCAGGAGGCGATGGTCGGCATCGAGTACCGCGACACCGAGGCGTTCATCGACGAGATCCCGGCGGCGTACAAGGACATCGACCAGGTGATGGCGGACGCCGCCGACCTGGTCGAGATCCGCCACACGCTGCGGCAGATCGTGAACGTGAAGGGCGACTAGGCCCAGCAACAACCGCCCACCCGTGACAGGGGCTGGGGCATGCGGGTTGAATGTCCCGATGGAGGACGACCATCCCGACCTGCCCTGGCCCCTGTCCGGTGCCGACTCGCTGCGCGCGGAGATCCTCGCCGCGTACGCCGACCCGCATCGCGGGCACCACGGCACCCGGCACCTCAGCGAGGTGCTCGCGCACCTCGGCACCCTGAGCGAGCAGGGGACGCCGTACGACCGCACGCCGGTCCTGCTGGCCGCGTGGTTCCACGACGCGGTGTACGACGGCGAGCGGGACGCCGAGGAGAGGTCGGCGAGCTGGGCGGAGGAGGCGCTCCCCGCCTTCGTCGACGACGCCACGGTGGCCGAGGTGGCCCGGCTGGTCCGGCTGACCGAGCACCACCGCCCCGAGGAGGGCGACGCCAACGGGGCGGCCCTCTCGGATGCGGACCTGGCGATCCTCGCCGCGCCGGTGGAGCGCTACGACGCCTACGTCGCAGCCGTGCGCACGGAGTACGCCTATCTCCCCGACGAGGTGTTCGACAAGGGTCGTGCCGACGTCCTGCGGGCGCTGTCGAGCAAGCCGCGGCTCTTCCACACGGCGTACGGCGCCGCCCACTGGGAGACCGCGGCCCGCACGAACCTGGCTCGCGAGATCGAATCCCTCGACGCTACGAAGTGAGCGCTGCCGCAGGCTGGGCGTCCCAGGCGCCGGCGGCGACCCAGGCCCGGACGTCCGCAATGGCGGCCTTGGCCGCGGCGTTGCGCAGCTCGACCGTGACGTCGCAGGGCTGCACGGGGAAGAACTCGATGTCGCCGATGCCGACGAACCCGAAGATGCTGCCCAGGTAGCTCTGCACCTGGTCCAGGCTGGACATGGGCGGCTGGGAGTAGTCACCGCCGCGCGAGGTCACGCAGACCATCTTCTTGCCCTCGACGAGGCCGACCGGCTGGCCCAGCTCGTTGTAGGTGAAGAGGTAGCCCGGTTGCACGATGGCGTCGATGTAGTACTTCAGGGCGTACGGAATGCCGAAGTTCCACATCGGCACCGTCAGCACGTACAGGTCGGCTGCCAGGAACTGCTCGATCGTGCGCTCGATCTCCTGCCAGGACCCGGTGGCCGCCTCGTCGACGGGCTGTCCCGTCATCAGGGCGTACTTCGACTTGATGTTGACGCCAGCGACCGCGGGCAGGTCGGCGCTGAACAGGTCGAGGGTGGTGACCTCCAGGTCGTCGTACTTCTGGTGAAGCTCTTCGATCAGGACGCTGGACACACGCCCCGTGTTGGACGCGAGGCCACGTGGCGTCGCGATGATGTGCAGAAGCCGGGTGCTCATGAGGACTCCAGGGGGCGCGGTGATCGATGAACAGGGACGCACTGGCGGACGGGCACCGAGAGCCTGGCGCAGCTACGTTCCGACGCTAGCCATCCGGATGCCCCGCCGGGTCCGGAACCCGGTAAAAACTTGGGGCCCACCGCACAATGGAAGTGTGGACGACAGCGTGATCTATGTGGCCCGAGCGCAGGTGCTCGCCGACCTGGAGGCACGCGCCCTCGGGACGCCGGACACGGTGACCCTGCTCGAGGAGGCCTGCTCCGAGCGTCGGTGGTGGCTCGAGCAGTGGGTCGACGGAGCGCCGTACATCGGCGGGCTCATCGCGCAGGACGTGCAGGACGCCCTGGCCGACCAGTTCGGACGCGGCACGCGTGAAGGCCTGTGGCCGGTGTGCGTGGGATGCCAGGACGGACCGATCCACGCGCTGCACATCGATCCCGACCTGGGCGGCCCGGACCCGCAGTGGGTCTGCGAGGAGACCGGGCACCGGGTCGCACCGCTGGGCGGCCTGACCGGCTGACCTGCAGGTCCGCCCGGTCGCCCGGTCGCCCGGTCCCTCAGCCGCTCAGTCGCGCAGGAGCAGGCAGACCGAGTGCTGGTCGCCCCGGTAGATCGTCCGCGACACCTCGACGGGGACGTCACGCCACAGGGCACGCCGGGCACGCCGCAGGACCACGCCGCCGACGGGGATCTCGAGCAGCCCCGCCTCGACGTCGGACGCCGTGCGCGCGGCGACGTCGTCCTCGGCCCAGGTGGGACGGCGCCCACGAGAGGCCAGGTCGACGTACAGGCTGGGAGGAAGCTTCTCGAGCAGCCCCGGAACCATGCTCTCCGGCAGGAAGGCGTCCGACAGGCACACCGGATGGCCATCGGCGAGGCGGAGCCGCCGCCAGTGCACGACCATCTCGTCGGATCGCAGACGGAGCGCGCCGGCCACCGACGCGTTCGGTGCGACCCGCTCGGCAACGAGGGTCCGCGACTCGGCCACGACGCCCTTGGCCGCCATGTCCTCGGTGAAGCTCGAGACACCGGTGGGCATCCGGCGCGGCTCGGCGACGAAGGTGCCCCGTCCGGGGTACCGCTCCAGGACGCCCTCGGCCACCAGGGCGTCGAGCGCCTGGCGCACGGTCATCCGGGCGACGCCGAACCGGTCGACCAGGTCCCGTTCCGAAGGCGCCGCAGTACCGGGCGAGCTGCCCCGGACCAGCTCGCGGACGTACTCGCGGATCTCGACGTGCTTGAGCATGCGACTCATCAACCCCCCTGGACCGGTGACACGATTCGGACACTAGGAGGGGGCGGTGGACGCGTCCCGCGAACACCCGAATCTTTGCCCGAACCATCGGATCGGTGGACACCGACACCCCGTGTCGTACGAACACCTGTTCGATCGGGGGCTATTCTCGAACCATGGCGGTGGACTTCCAGAGCACTCTCTTCGAGACGGTCGACCCCGGACAGACCGGCTCGATCGAACGTCGCCCGCTCAGCGACGGCGCCTGGGTGGACGTCGCCCGCAACTGGCTCCCCCACGCCGACGACGTCTTCGCGGCACTCGTCAACGACGTGCCCTGGCGGGCGGAGCGACGGGCGATGTACGACCGCGTGGTCGACGTACCGCGCCTCGTCCACACCTACATGATCGGCGACGACCTGCCCCACCCCGCGCTGACGGCCGCCCGCGAGGACCTCTCTGCCCGGTACGGCGACGAGCTCGGCGAGCCGTTCCGTACCGCCGGGTGCTGCTACTACCGCGACGGGCGCGACAGCGTCGCGTGGCACGGCGACACGATCGGTCGTGGCTCGACCCACGACACGATGGTCGCGATCGTGTCGGTCGGCGACCCGCGCCGGCTGCACCTGCGCCCGCGCGACCCGGAGCGCCGGACCGACGCCTTCGCGGTCGAGATGGGCCACGGCGACCTGGTCGTGATGGGCGGGTCCTGCCAGCGCACCTGGGAGCACGCCGTCCCCAAGGTGGCCTCGGCCGGACCGCGGATCTCGGTCCAGTTCCGGCCCTTCGGAGTCTTTTGAGGATTCGCCCCTACGAGGTGGCTTCCACCTCGGCCATCGAGCGCAGGATGCAGAACTCGTTGCCCTCGGGATCGGCGAGGATCACCCAGCCGGACCCCGGTCCGTGGATGCCGCGATGGTCGGCGACCTGCGTGGCGCCGTACTCGAGGAGACGGGCCAGCTCCTCGTCCCGGGTGGCCTCGCGGGGCCGCAGGTCGAGGTGGACCCGGTTCTTCAGCGGGGTCTTGGCATCGGGGACCTGGAGGAAGAGGACCCGGTGGCCCGTCACGGGGTCGAGGATCATGCACTCCACGTGTCCCGGCAGGTTCGGGTCGCCTTCCACGTCGACGTAGCCGAGGACGGGCTTCCACCACTCCGAGAGCTCGTACGCGTTGAGGCTGTCGACAGTGATGTGCGAGATGTACGACGTCATGCGGCCACTCTCACCGGGACGGCTCGTCGCCACAACCGGGTTTTCGGTCGCAGGTCAGGGCGTGACCGAGACCGTCGGCTCGACGGGATCGACCGACGCCGTGGCGGTCTCGGTCACGGTGACCGTCTCCGTCGGGGTTCCGGAGGGGGTCGGCTCGGTCGCGTCCGTCGTGGTCGCGGACGTCTCCTGGGTCGGTTCGGTCGACGCGCTCCCGGTCGGAGCCGTGGTGGGGTCCGCGGGCGTGACCCGTTCGGTCGGTTCGTCACCGGTGTCGGTCCGGTCGCCGAAGATCCCGGTGATGGAGGTGCGGTCGTCATCGGTGCCGCCCGTGATCGTCGAGACGCTCCTGCCGGCAAGCACTTCGACGATGCTGATCGCTGCGAGCGACACCACGAACACGACCACGGCGAACACAGCCATCCGTCGCCACGGCAGCGCTGCCCAGCGACTGCGCTCCTTCACCGTTGGCCGCTCGACTGCTGGCCGCTCGACTGCCGGCCGCTCGACTGCCGGCCGTTCCACCGTCGGCGGACCAGCATCAGGCTCCAGGGCGTGGCTGGCGTCGTCGAGTCGCTCGCGCGCCCGCGCCACGTCCTGCTGGGCCCGCGGGCTCTCGGGTCGTCGCTCCGCCCTTCGAAGATCCTGGTCGGCGAGGTTCACCTTCTGCAGGGCCACTGCCTGCACCTCGGCCATGCGACGCCGGCTGGACTCGATGCCCTGTTTGTAGAGCGCGGTGCTGACGGTCGCGACGACGCTGCCGAGAGCGGCGCCGATCAACGTGCCCGCCGCGCCGAGGGTCGAGAGCAGGACGGCCACCGTGACCGCCGCGGCCGCGCCGGCAAAGGTGGCCGGCCAGTCGATCGGCGACCGCACCTCCCGCTGCGCGACGTCCTGCTCAACCATGGCGGGTCGTCGGGTCAGTCCGTGCCGTGCGCGGAGATGAACGCGAGGATCTGCTCGGACAGCTCGGGGCGGCAGACGATGACGTCGGGCAGGTAGACGTCCGCCTGGTTGTAGACCAGCTCGCTGCCGTCGACCCGCGAGGTGAACAGGCCAGCGGCACGGGCGACCGCGACCGGAGCCGCCGAGTCCCACTCGTACTGGCCGCCTGCGTGCACGTAGGCGTCGGCGACATCGCGCACGACCGACATCATCTTCACGCCGGCCGAGCCCATCGGCACCAGCTCCGCGTCGATCTCGGCGGCCAGTGCCTGCACGAACGCGGGCGGGCGGGTCCGTGAGACGGCGATCCGCGGCCGCTCCCCCTTCCGGTGGTCGAGCCTGTCGAGACCCGGGACGACGGGCGGGGTGCCGGTGTTGAACGTCTCCCCGAGGACCGGCTGCGCGACCGCGCCGGCGATCAGCGTGCCGGCCTGCCACAGCGCCACGTGCACCGCCCAGTCGTCGCGCGGCGGCTCGGAGAACTCGCGGGTGCCATCGAGCGGGTCGACGATCCACACCCTGTCGGCCTGCAGCCGGGCGTCCTTGTCGGCGGCGTTCTCGAGCGCCTCCTCCGACAGGACGGCGTCGTCGGGGCGGTACGTCGCGAGCAGGTCCATCAGCAACACGTGGGCAGCCTGGTCGCCGGCGTCCTTGAGGGCCTTGCCCTCGAGGCCTTCGGCGCGCACCTCCAGCAACCGCTGACCGGCGGCTTCAGCCAGCCAGGTCGCGAACTGGTGGTCATCGGCAACAACGTCAGCGGGCGGGACACCGGGGTCGAAGGTCACTCCGGCACCCTAGCGAGGCGCGACGCGTCACCTGTCAGGTGGCCACCTACTGACCACTCGCTCAGTGCGTCAGGAGTTGTAGCGCTGCTGGGTCTTCTCGAGGCCGTCGGCGACCAGCGACTCGACGGCGTCGGCCGCGGAGTCGACCTGGAACGGCAGCTCCTTGCGCTCGACACCGGAGTAGTTGGACAGCACGAAGTCGGCGACGTCCTGGCGCCCGGGCGGGCGGCCGATGCCCGCGCGCACCCGGAAGAAGTCGCCGGTGCCGAGCGAGGACCGCATCGACTTGAGGCCGTTGTGGCCGTTGTCGCCGCCACCGAGCTTGATCCGCAGCGTGCCGAAGTCGATGTCCAGCTCGTCGTGGATCGCGATCACCTGGGCGGCCGGCACCTTGTAGAACGTCGCCAGCGCCTTGATCGCGCCGCCCGAGTCGTTCATGTAGGAGCGTGCCTTCGCCAGGACCACGCGCGGCGCGGTCGTGCCGGGGGCACCGAGACGGCCCTCGACCACGTCCGCACGACCGGTCTTGTGGGCGCGGAAACCGCTCCCCATCCGGCGCGCGAGCTCGTCGACCACGAGGTGGCCGACGTTGTGCCGATGCCCGGAGTACGACGACCCGGGGTTGCCGAGGCCGACGACGAGCCACACACCGGAACCGTTGTCGTCGTCCACGGGGGTCTCCTCTGTCTCGTCGGGCTCAGCGGCAGTGTCGACCGCGGGGGGAACGGCAGAACTCCCCGGCACGATTGCTCGCGCCGGGGAGATCAGACGGCCCAGAAACCACCTGAGCCGGCCGAAGGTCACTCGCTGTCGCCAGCCTCAGCGGCCGGGGCGGCCTCGCCCTCAGCGGCCTCGGCCTCGGCGTCGTCGCCCGTGTCGCTGTCCTGGGCGCCCGTGACGTTGACGATCAGCGTCTCCGGGTCGGTGACCAGTGTCGAACCGGCCGGCAGGACGACCTGTCCGGCGAGGAACTGGGTGCCGGCGACGGCGCCCTCGATGTTGACCTCGATGGACTCGGGGATGTTGGTGGCGTCGGCCTCGACCTGGATGGTGTTGTTCTCGGTCACGACCAGCGTGTCCTTCTCGGCCTCACCGACGACGTGGATCACGACGTCGACGGTGGCCTTGTCACCACGGACGACGGCGACGAAGTCGACGTGCTCGAGGACGCGGCGGACCGGGTCGACCTGGACCTGCTTGGTCAGGGCGAGCTGGATCGTGCCGTCGATGTCGAGCTCGAGGAGCGCGTTCGCGCCGCCGTGCCGGATCGCCATCATCGTCTCGTGACCCGGGAGGGTGACGTGGATCGGCTCGTTGCCGTGGCCGTAGACGACCGCGGGGATCTTGTTCTCGCGACGGATGCGGCGGGCGGCGCCCTTGCCGAACTCGGCGCGGATCTCGGCCTTGATCTTCTCGGTGCTCATGGGGAATCTCCTGGATCGTCTGGGTCTCGGTGGGAGCCCCGGAAACAGGAGCGCCGCGCTTCCCTCACCCGGTGACCGGCAGGGCGCGCGGCGTCGTGACGTACTACGAGCCGGCCCAGTCGATCACGGAGTCACAGAAGCGGGAGCTCCCTCGCCGAGGCAACCGGAGAAGATTACCCACGTTTCGGGGGTACGGCGAAATTCCGGCTCACCGGTAGGGGTCGGTGATCTCGCGCAACGATTCGAGGGCTTCGCGGAGTGCCGCCATCGCGTCCGGCCCGAGCTTTCGGGTCCATTCCCGCTCGATCGCCCGCTCCTCGCGCCGGGCCACCTCCTGCGCCTGGTCCATGCGCGGCGCACCGACCACGAGACGGGCCCGGGCATCCGACGGATCGGGCACCCGGTCGACGTACCCGGCCCGGGCGAGCTGGTCCACCAGGACGCTCGCGCTCTGCTTGGTGATCCGCGCCTGTTCGGCCAGGTCGGTGACCCGACTCCCCTGCTCGGCCACGCGGGCCGCGACCCGTGCCATCGCCGGAGTGAGGTCGTCGAACCCGGCGGCGACGATCGCGTCGTGGATCCGCTGTTCGGCGTACCGGGCGCTGATGAACATCAGCAGGGCCGGATGGGGGTGGCTCACCACGTCTCCTGGAGGGCTTGACGAAACAAGTCAGTTCGCCTGACCATAGCAGTCAGGAAACCTGACCATCCACCCGGAGACCGAAGGAGGGCCACCATGGAGAAGGCCGAGCTCTGGCGCCACATCCATGCCGAGCGTGCCGCCCTCGCCAGCCTGCTCGCGGAACTCCCGGACGAGGACTGGTCCCACGACACGTTGTGCCCGGGATGGACCGTCCACGACGTCGCCGCCCACGTCATCTCGACGCCGCAGATCGGCTGGCGCGACATGGGCGGGCTACTGGCCCGCAACCTCGGCCGTGGCTACAACACGATGATCTTCCGCGAGGTGAAGCGGATCGGCGCCCGGGAGACGCGCGACAGCATCCTGTCCGACTTCGACCGGTACGCCGCCAGCACGCACCACGTCCCGACGACGACATCGGTCGAGCCGCTCATCGACGCACTCCTGCACCACCAGGACATCGTCCGGCCACTCGGACGGACCCGCGAGATGCCTCCGGCCGCCGCGGCCGTCGCCGCAGACCGGGTACGACGCCTCGCGCCGCTGATGGGCACGGGCAAGCTCGTCCGGAGCGTCCGGATGGTCGCCACCGACGTCGACTGGGACCATGGCAAGGGGCCGGTCGTGACCGGCCCGATCCAGGAGCTCCTGATGCTCGCGTCCGGCCGCGTGCCCGACCCCGCGCTCGTGTCGGGCGAAGGTCTCGCCAGGCTCCCCGGCTGACCTGGCAACACACCTCGAGTTGTGTCGATACTCCTTTATACTGTGGAGAAGTATAAAGACGTATCACGCTCGGGAGGACGCCATGCCGAACAATCCCTACACCCCCGGACAGGTGCCACGGATCCTCGCCGGCCGCACCGCGGAGATGCGACGGATCGAGGGGTTGCTCGGCCGCGTCGCGACGTTCGGCGAGCTGGGCGGTCCGCTGCTGGCCTTCCACGCACCCCGCGGCATCGGCAAGACCTCGCTGCTCCGGGCCGGCCAGCGCCGAGCCGTGGAGTCCGGGTTCGTCACGGCCTGGGTCGCGTGCTCGCGCCAGCAGCCCGTGCTGCCGGAGATCGCGCACAGCATCGCCCGTGCCCTCGAGCGCGCGGACGCCGTACCCGGTGGCGCCGCCGGCAGCCGGTGGCGTGGCCAGCTCGAACGACTGACCGTCGAGGTGGGAATCCCCGGCGCGAAGGTGCAGGCCGAGATGGCCCGCAAGGAGCCGTCGGCACCCCCGCTCGCAGCGGTCGGCGTGCTCGAGTCGTTGCTGCACGAGGCTGCGTCCTCGGTGCGGAGCCGAGGCGGCGCCGGCCTGCTGCTCCTCCTCGACGAGCTGCACGCGGCCTCGGCCGATGAGATGTCGGTCCTGCTCAACACCCTGCAGAACCTCGACGGCGAGCGCACCGAGAACCCGCTGGCAGCGGTCGCTGCCGGCCTTCCCGTCACGCCCGAGGCGCTGACCCGCGCCGCGACGTTCGGGGAACGCAGCACGTTCGTCTCGCTCGACGTACTGTCCAGGGACGATGCACGGGCGGCCCTGGTCGCGCCGGCGGAAGCCGAAGGCGTCGGATGGACCGAGGCCGCACTCACCGCGATCGTGGACGAGTCACGCGGCTATCCGTACCTGCTCCAGCTGCTCGGCAGCACGACCTGGGACGCGGCTGCACCGGACGACGGCGCCCGGCTCACCCTCACCGCCGTCAAGCGCGGCCTGCCCGTCGCCCGCGACCAGATCAACGCCATGCACCGCGCGCGCTGGGGAGCGGCCTCCCAGTCGGAGCAGCGGTTCCTCGCTGCGATGGCCGCCGCTGGCGACGGCAACGTGACCCGGGCCGCCATCGCAGCGGGCCTGGGCGTCGAGTCCCGTGCGATCAGCGTCCCTCGCGAACGCCTCATCGAGAAGGGCGTGATCGAGCCCGTCGGTCACGGACTGGTGCGGTTCACCCTGCCGGGGTTCGGTGCGTTCGTGCGGGGCCTCGACGAGGCCTGAATTGCGATAGTCCCGGGTCAAAAGCACCGGAATCTGACTGATTCCGGTGCTTTTGGCCAGGGACTATCGCGGCGGAGCAGGTCAGGCGTGACCGTCGAACATGCTCGTGACCGAGCCGTCCTCGAACACTTCCCGGATCGCCCTGGCCACGAGCGGCGCGATCGACAGCGTGGTCAGCTTGTCGAACTGCTTCTCGGCCGGGACGGGCAGCGTGTTGGTGATGACGACTTCGACGGCGGTGCTGTTCTTGAGCCGGTCGACCGCGGGCTCGGAGAGGATCGCGTGGGTGGCAGCGATGACCACTCCGGCCGCACCCTCGGCCATCAGCGCCTCGGCGGCCTTCACGATCGTGCCACCGGTGTCGATCATGTCGTCGGTCAGGACGCAGATCCGGTCCTTGACCTCACCGACGACCCGGTTGGCGACGGTCTCGTTCGGCCGGTCGGTACGACGGGTCTTGTGGATGAACGCCAGCGGAGCACCGCCGAGGCGCGCGGACCAGCGCTCGGCGACCTTGATCCGGCCGGCGTCCGGGGAGACCACGGCGAGGGGCTGGTCGCCGTACTTGGCCTTGATGTAGTCGGCCAGCAGCGGCAGCGCCATCAGGTGGTCGACGGGGCCGTCGAAGAAGCCCTGGAGCTGGTCGGCGTGCAGGTCGACCGTGATGATCCGGTCGGCGCCGGCGCTCTTGAACATGTCGGCGATCAGTCGCGCGGAGATCGGCTCGCGACCGCGGTGCTTCTTGTCCTGGCGGCTGTAGCCCCAGAACGGCATG
Organism: Nocardioides sp. Root682; assembly: GCF_001427795.1. Lineage (GTDB taxonomy): Bacteria > Actinomycetota > Actinomycetes > Propionibacteriales > Nocardioidaceae > Nocardioides. The sequence continues at coordinate 1,659,223 of NZ_LMHJ01000001.1, forward strand.
ACCACGGTGATCCGCTTGGCGGACGCGCGCTTGAGCGCGTCGACCATGATCAGGTGCTCCATGATCCACTCGTTGATCGGAGTGGTGTGGCTCTGGATCACGAACGCGTCGCAGCCGCGGACGGACTCCTCGTAGCGCACGTAGATCTCGCCGTTGGCGAACTCGTAGGCCTGGGTGGGCACGAGCTTCTGCCCCAGGATCTCGGCGACCTGATCGGCCAGCTCGGGATGTGCCCGTCCCGAGAAGAGCATCAGGTTCTTCTCGGTTGCCTTCTTCAGACCGCTCACGTGCGTGACTCCCCTGGTCGCCGGAGGTGGTGCCCACGATTCTGCCCGGTCGTCACCGTCGGCCCCAAGTCCCCGTCCGTTTTGGGACTGTTCCGGAACTCGTCATGGACTGCGTCACGGAACGGGCCGGCGGGTCAGGTGCACAGGCCCGCCGCTTCACGCCCGCTCGTCGACAGCCCGTCGGACCCTCCGGAGCCGTCCGGACCGGTCGACTCACGCGGCGTGCCCGCGGACGAACCGTCCGTCGTCGCTGACGCCGACCCCGGGGCCGAGGGGTCCGTCGAGGTCCCGTCGGTCCCGTCACCGGCACTGAGCGCGTCCTTGCGGAACTCTGCGGTCAGGGGCTTGTCGTCGCGTGCCAGCGCCCAGAGCCGCTCGACGCCCTCGGTCCACTCGATGCCGGCGCTGACCTTGTCGGAGAAGGTCCAGGGCGTGGTGACGAACTTGATGTTGTCCGCTCCGACCTTGCGGGCGTTGAACGCCAGGTCGGCCATCGGGGCGATGCCCTTGAAGTTGGTCTGCAACGAGGACGTCGCCGCATTCATGAACGACAGCACCTTGTCCGGGCGGGCCAGGATGCCGGCGGTGAGGGCCCTGCTGATCATCGAGCCGATGAACGCCTGCTGGCGTCGGGTGCGGTTCGGGTCGATGCCGCCCGAGATGCCGTAGCGGACCCGGAAGTAGGCCAGCGCCTCGTCGCCATGGACCACCCGGGTGCCCGCGTCGAGGTGGATGTCGTGCTCGTTGTCGTCGATGTCCTGGGGTAGGCAGACCTCGACCCCGTCGAGGGCGTCGACCATGTCCTTGAACTGGTTGAAGTCCACGAGCAGGTAGTTGTCGATCCGGATGTCGGTGAGCTGCTCGAACTGCTGGATCGTGCAGAACGGTCCGCCGGCGGCGTACGCCTCGTTCTACTTCACGTAGCCCGCGGTGGCGGGGATCTCCGAACCGTCCTCGCGGTAGCAGGTCGGGCGCATGACGGCGGCGTCGCGCGGGATCGAGATGCCGTAGGCGAACGTCCGGTCGGCCGAGAGATGGAAGAGCAGGGTCGTGTCCGACAGGCCGCCGCCGGCCTCACCGTCGACGCCGTTGCCCTCGCCGGAGCGCGTGTCGGAGCCCATCACCAGGATGTTGACCGCCTTGGTCCGCGCGGCAGGCCGGTGCTTGACCCGGTCACCGATCGGGACCTGGTTCACGTTGCTGTTCCAGTGGTCGTAGGCGAGGACGACACCCAGGCCCGTCAGCAGACCCAGCGAGAGCAGGCTGGCCAGGATCACCCCGGCGACCGTGCGGCCAGGTCGCGATGCCTTGCGCCGACCGGGTCGCATCAGGCGTGGTCGCCTGCTGGCTCGTCCTCCGCCGCTGCTGCTGCCGCCGCTTCGGCCTGGGCCGTTCCGGCCCGCTTGCTCTGCGCCCAGCCGGGAAGGTTGCGCTGCGGCCCACCACTGACGGCCAGCGCACCCGGCGGGACGTTCCGTCGTACGACGGTGCCGCCACCGGTCCCGGCTCCGTCACCGATCTCGACGGGAGCCACGAACGTGTTGTTGGAGCCGGTCTTGGCGAAACGACCGACCTTCGTGCGGTGCTTCGCGGAGCCGTCGTAGTTGGCGAAGATGGTGCCGGCACCGATGTTCGTGCCCTCACCGATCTCCGCGTCGCCGACGTAGGACAGGTGCGGCACCTTGGCGCCCTGGCCGATCTGCGCATTCTTGGTCTCGACGAACGTACCGATCTTGCCGTCGGCGCCGAGCAGCGTGCCGGGGCGCAGGTAGGCGAACGGGCCGACGTTCGCGTTGGCCCCGATCACGGCGAGCTGTCCGTGGGTGCGCACGACTCGCGCGCCCGCACCGATCTCGCAGTCCTCGAGGGTCGTGTCCGGTCCGATGACGGCGTCCTCGGCGATGACCGTGGCGCCGAGCAGCTGCGTGCCGGGCAGGATCGTGACGTCGGCAGCGAGGACGGCGTCTGCGTCGATCCAGGTGGTCGCGGGGTCCATCACGGTGACGCCGGCGGCCATCCAGCGGGTGACGATGCGGCGGTTGAGCTCGCGGCCGAGCTCGGCGAGCTGGACCCGGTCGTTGGCACCCTCGGTCTGCAGGGCGTCGTCGACGGCATGGGCGGCGACCGTCAGTCCGTCGCCGTGGGCCAGGCCCACCGCGTCGGTCAGGTAGTACTCGCCCTTGGAGTTGTCGTTGTCGATGCGCCCGATGCAGTCGAGCAGGAAGCCGGCGTCGAAGGCGAGGATCCCGGAGTTGATCTCGGTGATCGCGCGCTGCACGTCGCTGGCGTCCTTCTCCTCCACGATCGCCTCGACGCCACCCTCGGCGTCGCGCACGATCCGGCCGTAGCCGTGCGGGTCGGCGACGATGCCGCTGAGGATGCTGACCGCCGCCTGGGCGCCGCGGTGGGACTCGGTGAACGCACGGAGCGTGGCGCCCTCGAGGAGGGGCGTGTCGCCGTACGCGATCAGGACGGTGCCGGTGCGCGGCACGTCGCCGAGCGCATCGAGGGCGATCCGTACGGCGTGCCCGGTGCCGAGCTGCTCCTCCTGTACGGCGAGCACGGCGTCGGGACGCAGCTCGGTGACATGGGGGGCGACCAGCTCGCGCTGGTGGCCGACGACCGTGACCACACGGTGGGGCTCGAGGCTGGCGACAGCAGCCAGCACGTGGCCGATCATGCTGCGGCCGCCGATGCGGTGGAGCACCTTCGGGGTCTTGGACTTCATCCGGGTGCCCCCGCCGGCGGCGAGGACGATGACGGTCAGCTGGTCGGTCACGACAGCAACCTTAGGCGGTCGCCGGGCGGCCCTTCCCCATCCCCGCGTCGAGGGTTCAGCGCCCGTCGAGCCAGGCGAGCACCGCCAGCACGCGGCGGTTGTCGTCCGCGGCGGGCGGGAGGTCGAGCTTCGCGAAGATGTTGTTGGTGTGCTTGCCGATCGCCTTCTCGGTGACCACGAGGCGAGCGGCGATCGCCGCATTGGTGCGGCCCTCCGCCATCAGGGTCAGCACCTCGCGCTCGCGATCCGTCAGCCGGTCGAGCGGCCGGCTGCGGCCCGACACGAGCGCGGCGACGACCTCGGGATCGAGCACGGTGCCGCCGCCGGCAACCTGCCGGACGGCGGCGAGGAAGGCGTCGACGTCGGCGACCCGGTCCTTGAGGAGGTACCCGACCGCGCCCTCGCCACTGGCCAGCAGGTCGCGGGCGTAGAGCGGCTCGACCCACTGGCTCAGCACGAGGACCGGCAGCCCCGGCCGGGCACCGCGGGCGGCGGTGGCCGCCTCCAGGCCCTCGGTGCTGAACGTCGGCGGCAGGCGTACGTCGACCACGGCGATGTCGATGTCGTCGCGCGTCAACGCGCGGGCGAGCGAGGGCGCGTTGTCGACCGCTTCGACGACCTCGATGCCGCCCGACTCGAGGATCCGGGTCAGGCCGACCCGCAGCAGGGCCTGGTCCTCGGCGAGGACCGCCCGCATCGGGGCGGGTGCGCCGGTGTCTCCGTCGCTCAGCTGGTCCGGCACGGAACCTCCAGCTCGATGAGCGTCGGCCCGCCTGCCGGGCTCAGCACCCGCAGGTCGCCGTCGAACGCGTCGAGTCGCCGGGCGACTCCCGTGAGACCGGAGCCGGCGGCATCCGCGCCACCCCGTCCGTCGTCCCCGACGGTGATCCGGAGCCGGTCGCCGTCGTACCGACCGGTCACCCAGGCGCGCCCGGCGCGGGCGTGCTTGACGGTGTTGGCCAGGCACTCAGCAACAGCGAAGTAGGCCGCGGACTCGACGGGTGCGGGCAGTCGAGGCACCTCCACGGCGACCGAGGTCGGGACCGGCAGCGCGAGGGTGAGGGCCTCGATCGCGCCGGCCAGGCCCTTGTCCGCAAGGACGGGCGGGTGGATGCCGCGCACCACGCCCCGCAGGTCCTCGAGCGCGTCGATGGTGGTCTCGCGGGCCTCACGCAGCAGGGCGGCGGCCGCGGCGGGGTCGGTGTGGACCAGCTTCTCGGCCAGGCCCACGCTCATGCCGACCGAGGCGATCCGGGCCTGGGCGCCGTCGTGCAGGTCGCGCTCGATCCGGCGCACCTCGGCAGCCGAGTGGTCGAGCGTCTCGGCGCGCGACTCCCGGACCCGTTCGACGCGCTCCTCCAGCTCAGCGACGCGGGAGTTGCCGAGCATGGCGCGCTCGGCGCGGGCCCTCGCCTGCACCAGCGGCGGGGTCACGAACCACCACGCGATCCAGGCCGGGCCGCTCAGGAGCAGCAGGATCAGCCAGATCCAGCCCGACGCGGTGACGGCGAGGATGAACCAGGTCAGCGGCAGCGTCAGCAAGGTCACGGGGACCAGCGACATCGCGAACCCGCCCGACGCGGAGAACCACAGGAAGCCGAAGTTCCGCCACCGCGCCGGGTCGCGCATCCAGCGCAGCGGCCGGACCAGCACAGCACCACGGTCCGAGGCGTATCCGGCGACGATCTCCTCGTCGAGCAGCTTGCCGCTGGTCCGGCGGTGGACCGCGGTCAGGGCAGCCGTCGCAGGGAACACCAGCTGGGCGAGGAGGACCCCGATGCCCAGCGCCGGGCCGAGAGCCAGGCACAGCACGGTCAGGATCGCGAGCGCCAGGCTCGGCAGGAACGACGCGGCGTAGCCGGCCGAGACCAGGGTCAGCCGGAGCCGGTCGACGACGGCCTCCGTGGTGACGGTGTGGGGCCGCCCGAGGCGGATCGGCGCGAGAACGTCCATTGGTTCGAAGTGTGTCATCGCACTGCCCCCGACACCATCGGGTTGCCCGCGCTCCGCGCCGCCCCACGGGCAGCGCCGAGCGTCACGGCGACGACTCCGGCGACCACGGCGGGCACCAGCCACAGGCCGCCGTCCGGTACGACGCCCTCGTCCCGCGCCACCGTGAACGGCACCACGGTCGCGAGCGAGGCGAGGGTCCCGAGCAGGACGCCGACGGCTGCCACGATCGCGGCCTCACCGACCACCGAACCGCGGACCTGGCGCGCTGTCGCGCCCAGCAGGTGCAACCGGTGCAGCTCTGCGCGGCGGTGGGCGATCGTCGCCACGAACGCATTGACCACCATGATCGCGGCGAACAGCGAGATCATGCCGACGACCACGTTGTTGAGCAGGTTGATCGTGTCGCTGTCGGGAGTGCCCGCCGGGAGCGACCGGGCGTCGATGTTGACGAGCATCAGGGTGCCGACCGCCGCCGACGTCAGCACGATCACGGGCGCCAGCACGCCAGCGAGCAGGTGCGCCCTCCGTGCGGTGTTGTACGACGCCAGGTGGCCGCTCGCGCCGAACGGACCGACCAGGCGGCCGATCGGGGTGGCGCACCAGCGCAGCAGGACGGGAGCCAGCACGGCGAGACCGACACCGACCAGGATCGAGCTCGACCCGCTGGTGGACATCGCCGCGTAGGGGTCGGCGTCGTGCGCGGTGACCGCGATGGTGATGACGGCCATCGCGATCCCGTACCCGATGAGCAGCAGTGCGATCGCGACTCGCCACCACGCCATCCGGGACTGCTCCGCAGCACTGCTCTGCACCAGCACGCCCGCAGGACCACGCGTGGCCTTGCGTGCTGCCACGGCGGACGCGATCGACGAGGCGAGCAGGACGAGCGCGGCTCCCGCGGCGACCGAGACCGGCCCGCCGCCGTACTGCGTGCGGGAGGTGATCAGGCCGCCGGACTGCAGCAGGTCGAAGAGGAGACGGCCGGCGCCGAGGGCAGTCGCGGCTCCGGCGACGGCTGCGGTGCCGGCCACGACCGCGGTCTCGCGGACGATCAGCTTCCTGGCCTGACGGGGCGTGGCGCCGATCGTGCGGACCAGGCCGATCTCGGCCGCCCGCTGGGTCGCGGTGATGCCGACGGTGGACGCAACGGAGAAGAGCACGATGACCGCGCCCCAGCCGCCGACGACGGCGCCCATGATGACGAGGGTGTCGGCGTCGGTGCCCCGGGCTCCGGACGCGGACTCCACGAGGGTCGCGAAGGAGCCGATGAGGGCGGCGCCGAGCAGGACGGCGACGAAGGTCGCCGTGGCGGCGAGCGGGCGGTGGCGCAGGCTGCGCCAGGCCAGTGAGCTCGTGGCGTTCATCGCGCGACCACCAGGTCGTCGAGGTGCGCCATCTGACCGGCGACGGCGTCGGCGGTGGGGTGGGTCATCCGCCCGGCGACGCGACCGTCGACGAGGAAGACCACCTCGTCGGCGTACGACGCCGCGACCGGGTCGTGCGTCACCATCACCACGGTCTGGCTGGGCCCCTGGGGGTCCGTGACGCTGCTCCGCAACAGGTCGAGGATCTGCCGCGCGGTGGCCGAGTCGAGGGCGCCGGTCGGCTCGTCGGCGAGGACGACGTCGGGCTGGCAGACGAGGGCGCGCGCGATCGCGACGCGTTGCTGCTGCCCACCCGAGAGGCTGCCGGGCAGGTGGTGCGCACGGTCCGCGAGCCCCACCCGGGCGATCAGGTCGCGGACGCGCGCCCGGTCGGGCCGCTTGCCGGCCAGCCGCGCGGGCAGCCCGACGTTCTGGGTCACCGACAGGTAGGGCATCAGGTGGAACGCCTGGAACACGAAGCCGATCCGTTCCCGACGCAAGCGGGTGCGGCGCTCCTCGTCCCAGTCGGTGACGTCCTCGCCACCGATGGCGATGCGTCCCGAGGTCGGGCGGTCGAGGCCGGCGGCGCACGCGAGGAGCGTGGACTTCCCGGATCCGGACGGGCCCATCACTGCCGTGAAGGTGCCGCGCCGGAAGGCGAGGTCGATGCCGCCGAGCGCGGCGATGGTGGCGTCGCCGGTGCCGTAGGTCCGGGTGAGGTCGTGCACGGCGAGTGCCGGTGCGGCGGGGTTGCTGGGTGTGGACATGCGGGGCTCCTGAGGACGTCGGATCTGTTGTCCACGACGCTAGGAACTTCTGGAGCCGCGATCGATGGGGCTGAACCGCCAAGCAGGGGTGGGGTTTCCCCTACCCCTGCCCGCGGGGGCGAATGCAGATCCGGGCCTCAGGCAGGTCACAATCGGTCCATGCCCACTGCGAGCACCGCCGACCGTTTGCTCGACGCCCAGGTCGCCTGGCTCCTGACGAGGATCACCGGCGCCGGCCTCGCTGACGTCCTCGCCGAGGACATCGACGACCTGCTCGACGCCGGTTCGCGCCTCTCGGTGAGCGACCTGGTGGACCCGGTCCCGGTCAAGGAGCTGATCCGGCTCGTCCTGCAGCGCGTGCCCGCGAGCGCCGCGGCCAGCACCGTGGTCGGGATCGCCGCTGACACCGCGTACGACGGACCGGCGAAGCCGTTCGCCGTCGCGGACGTGCTCGACCGCGACCACGTCGACGCCCTCCTGTCCGAGCTGCTGGCGCGCCCGGACATCGCGGCGAAGTTCCTCGACAAGGTCGCCGAGAGCCCGCTCGCCGCGTCGGTGTCGGCCCGCTTCGTGACCCGGATCGTCGGCGACGTGCTGGCCACCAACCGCGCGGTGGCCGAGAAGATCCCCGGCATGGGTTCGCTGGTCTCGCTCGGCAGCAGCGTGGCGCGGGGCGTCGCCGGCGCCGCCGACAAGCAGTTCGAGTCGCTCCTCGGCGACACTGCGGGCAAGGGCGCGACGTTCGCCATGCGCCGCCTCAACAAGCTCCTCGTCGAGACGCTGTCCGATCCTGCCGCCCGCGAGGCGGCCCTCCAGGTGTTCGACCTGTACGCCGACCACCCGCTCGGCAACCTGCACGACGTGGGCGAGCGCGAGGACATCCACCGTGTTGCCGGCCTGCTGCAGGACATCGCGATCGCCGGCGCCGCTTCGGAGCCGGTCCTCGCCCTGTCCGACGCGCTGGTCGACGGCTTCTTCGCCGTGTACGGCGACCACCCGATGTCCACGCTCGTCGACGACCTCGGCCTCACCCGCGACGAGCTGGTCGGCCAGGCCACGGCCCTGTTGCCCGGCCTGCTCGCGAAGGCCGTCGAGTCCGGCGAGGCGGAGCGGCTGATCCGTGCGCGGCTCGCGCCGTTCTACGCGTCGCCCGAGGTCGCGGAGATCCTCGGCGCGTAGCCCGGCAGTCCGGGCCGCCGGAACAGTGGTGGCAGGAACCGCAGCATCAGCGTCGACCAGGTCAGGTGCGTGATGGTCGGCGCCTGCACGCCACCCGAGGCGCGACGCTGCAGGCCGAACAGCGTGCCCATGACGGTCGCAGCGAGCACCAGCGCAGGATTGCGGGTCGTCGTCGTCGCGACGGTGTAGACGACCGTCGAGGCCAGGGCCGGGTTGCGGTCGCCGAGCGCCGCGTAGAGCGCACCGCGGAAGAAGATCTCCTCTCCCACGCCGTTGGCCAGCGTGGTGAGCAGGACCAGCCGGTCGTCACCCTCGTCGGCGAACAGCAGCACCCGCGAGATCGCGGCGTCCAGTGGCGGGATCCGGCGTGCCACCAGGGCGGCTGCATAGAAGAACGCGAACGCGCCGACGCCGGTGGCGACCGGGGTGACGACGGGGCGACGCAAGGACGAGTCACGCGTCTGGATCCACCCCAGGTGCAGCGGTCCCGACACCAGGCCACCCACCGACCAGATGCCGGCGACGGCCGCGGTGGAGAGGTAGAACTCCCGCGAGCCGGGACGGGTCGACAGCGACGCACCGAGCAGTCCCGCACCGACCAGGGAGGTCACGCCGACCACCTCGCGCCGCCGGCGCACCACCTCGCTCGTCTCGCTCGCCGCGATCGGCACGACGTGGCTCAGGGACATGGGCAGGCGGGCGGCGAGCCGAGCCCGCCACCGTCGTCGCGTCATCGCTCTGCGGCCCGCTCTGCGGCCCGCTCCGCGAGCGCGACGCGGACCGCGTCGTCGTACCCCATGGTCTCGAACGGTACGACGTCCCGGATGGTGTGCTCACGAACCACGACCTCGTTGACCATGGAGTCGACCAGGTTGCGCCCCGCACGGGTGTCGACGTCGGTGACGAACGACAACCAGCGCGAGGACAGTGCGGGCGTGAGCAGCGGGACCGGCAGGATCGGCAGTCTTCTCCCCTCGACGGCGGCGACTCGCTGGAGCATCTGGCGATACTCCAGGACGTCCGGCCCTCCGATCTCGAAGGTCCGCCCCGCAGCATCCGGATGGCCCAGGACACCGACCAGGTAGCGCACCACGTCACCGACCGCGATCGGCTGGGTCCGGGTGCGGACCCAGCGCGGGGTGATCATCGCCGGCAGGTGCTCGACGAGCTGTCGGGTGATCTCCCAGGAGATGCCGCCGTGGCCGACCACGATCCCGGCGCGCAGGACGGTCACCGGAGCTCCCGCCTCGGCCAGCAGCCCCTCCACCTGGCGGCGGCTGCGCAGGTGGGCGGAGAGGTCGTCCTGGTCGTCGCCGAGACCGCCGAGGTAGACGATCTGCTCCACCGCCTCGGCCGCTGCTGCTTTCCCGAAGGCAGTCGCGGCGGCAGCATCGCGCGACTCGAAGTCGGTCGAGTCCAGCGAGTGCACGAGGTAGTAGGCCGCAGTGCAGCCGCGCAGTGCCTCCGCGAGGGAGCCGGGCAGACCCACATCGCCGTGGACCGCGGTCCCGGGACCGTGGTGGCGCTGGGGCTTGCGGGTCATCACCCGGACGTCGTGGCCCGCGGCCGCCAGCTCCTTGACCAGGCGGCGGCCGACGAACCCGGTGCCACCGGCGACGAGGACGGGGCGGTCGCTCCCGGACATCAGGCCCTCCTGCCGATCAGCACGGGGACTCGGTGGCACTGGTGCTGGCGCGGTCCTGGGCGGTACGGCGGCCGCCGGCGATCAGCCAGGCAACGGGCGACAGACCGGACGCCGGGTGTTGGGCCGCCGTACGCCAGGCCTCGCGGTAGAGGTCCCGCGCGAGCTCCTCCGCCGAGGCACGATCGCCCCGGCTGCCAGCGAGGGCGTAGCGGAAGGTCAGGGGGCTCGTCCGGTCGTAGAAGGCAAGGAAGGCGGCGACGTCCCCGCCGCCGGCGCGACCGAGCAGCTCGGCGAGGTCACCCTCGCACGCCGCTCGGTCTGCCCGCGTCATGTTCACGTCCATAGTTAAACACAAACCTAAACACTCTGCTTAGATTAGTCTGTGACCATGGAGCAGCGCGATGCGGACGCACCCGAGGCAGCCGTCGACCTCACCATCGGCGATCTCGCGCAGCGCACCGGCCTGACGCCTGCCGTCATCCGCACGTGGGAGACCCGTCACGGATTCCCGTCGCCGCGCCGCCTCGAGAGCGGCCACCGGCGCTACTCCGATGCCGACGTGGCCGTGATCCGCCAGATCCTGCGCCGCAAGGACGGTGGCGTGCGGCTCGATGCCGCCATCGCGGAAGCGGTGAGCCACCGCGGGCCGACCAGTCCCTCGATCTTCGCCGAGCTCCGGCGACGCCACCCCGCGCTCGTCGCGCACCGGCTGCGGAAGACGACCCTCCTTGGCCTCTCCCACGCCATCGAGGACGCGTGCTGTGCGGCCGCAGAACGGCCCGTCCTCTTCGGCGCCTTCCAGCGTGCCGAGCTGTACACACCCTCCGCAGGACGATGGACGGAACTGGCCCGGGTGGCCAGGTCCGCCATCGTCTTCGCCGACCTCGACACGGCCCACGAAGCAGGCCCGTCCGGCCCCGAACAGGTCCACCTGGAAGCCGACGCCCCGCTCCGCCGGGAGTGGGCCGTCGTCTGCGACGCGCAGGACAGCACCGCCCTCCTGTCGGCCTGGGAGCTGCCCGGCCAGACGACCGTGGCCGACCGGGACCGGGTCTTCGAAGCCATCTGGACCGTCGATCCCGACGCCGTGCGCGACGCCGCACGTGTGGCTGCCCGCGTGGCGGCGGACGCCGACAACGCGACGGCCCAGCTCCTCGTCCAGGAGCTGGCGGACCCGCCGCGGCGCCGCGCCAACGAGGCAGAGGCGGCCACCGCGCTGTTCAACAGGGCGATCGCGTACGTCGACCGGCTGCGCTGAGCCGCTCGCGGAAGTGACGCTCACTCGGGCCTGCGTGGCGCCAAGGCCCGTGCCTGCGAAGCACGGGCCTCGACGCCATCGCCCTGCCTGAGGCCTACGACACCAGGTAGATCCGGGCGTAGGCGACCTGGACGATCGCGCCGGCCGGGAGGCCGTACGCCGCCGTCGTCAGCGTGATCTGCAGACCGATCGTCGTCGTCGACGAACCCGTGATCTTCTGGTAGTTCACGACCACGATGCCCAGGCCAGCGACCGTGATCGTGGTGTTCGCGTCGGCATTGACGTACGCACCGCCGATCCTGAGGTTCGCGATCACCGTCCTGGCCTGGTGCGTGACCGCCGGCGGACCCGAGTCGATGCCGGCTTCGACGCTGATCGCATCCGCCTTGATCAGGCCGTCGAACAGGTTCACCTTGCCGACGGACGCGGTCATCAGTCCCTTGGTGTTGGTCATGGTCACCGTGCCGTTCGCCGAACTGGTGGCGGCGTCGGCGAGGGCCACGCCGGGCAGGTTGACGTTCGCCGTCGAGTTGCGAATCGTCACCCCGTTGGTACCGCCCAGGGGCATGGAGGTGTAGGCGGTCGGCCCGGACGAGGCCTGGGCCACCGTGCCGGCCGCAGCCAGGACGTTCGTCGCCCAAGCGGCCCCACCGATCGGGGAGCCCGGGATGTATCCGTACGCCGCATTCGCCGGGGTCACGAAGATCTCGGTACCGGTGTTGAGGCCTCCGAGCGACTGCAGCAGCGTCACCTTCACACCGACAGCAGCCGCCCTGGCGGTGATGTCCGGAGTCATGGTCGTGGACGTCGCGCTCGCATTCAGCACGATCTCGGCAACGCCCGGGATCGTGACGGTGAAGTTCTTGGGCACGGCCGCGGGAACCACCCGCCCCGGAATCGACACGCCGGTCAACACACTGTTCGTGTTCGCGAACGGCAGACCGAGCTTCAGCCCGGCGGTCGCCGTGGTCTCGATCGCCCGGACCTTGACCAGCCCGAGGACGTTGACGTCGGCGACGGTCGCCTTCGACACGATCTGCTGGGTCAACCCGCTGTTCGCGAAGGACGTCGCCTGGGAGCTCTTGACCGCACCGGTCTGGAGAATGCCCGGCACGATGACACCAACGGTCGAATTGCCGGTGCTCTTGCCCATCTCGGTCGTCGTGAGGGCCGACGCAGCCGTGAGACCCGAGTTGACTGCACCACCCACGGCTCGAACCAGCGTGCCACCGCTGTAGCTGGAGAAGCCGTTCGCTCCAGCGTGGGCTGGTGCGGGTGTCACCAGCAAGAGACCTGCAGACACGCCGATCGCCGTGATCAGCGCCATCACTTTCTTGTGCATGTTGCTCTCCGCCCAATAACCCCGGAACAAGGCACAACCGACGGTTGCGCCCCCCGAGAAGGGGGACAGACCTGGAGCTCCCCACAGATCAAAAAGCACGCTAATCCTGAGCAAACCGTGACGTCCAGAGCCAGCACACGCGCCAGCGGAATTGAGGACCAGCACTCACACGTGCCACCTGTGAGCGGGTCTCGAACTTGCTCCCCGGGTAGGAGTCGAACCTACGTCGCTAGTCCTGATTCAAAGTCAGGCGGGCCCTGCCGGCAGACCAACCGGGGATTGCGCCCCAAAGCCTAGAGCGAGGTCGTCGCTCGGCCACCATTAGGATCCGGTCATGGCAGCGCGAGGCTCGTACGCGAAGGGCGTCGCCAAGCGCGAAGAGATCCTGACCACCGCCCTCGACGTCATCGCACGCAACGGTTACCGGGGAGCGTCGGTCCGCGAGCTCGCGGACGCCGTGGGCCTCAGCCAGGCCGGCCTGCTGCACTACTTCTCCTCCAAGGAGGAGCTCTTCACCGAGGTCCTCCGCAAGCGCGACGAGGTCGACGCGGCGACGTACCTCGGCGACGGCGGCGCACCCGTCGACGGCATGATCGCGACCGTCCGCCACAACGCCGAGGTCCCCGGACTGGTGCGCCTCTATGCGCAGGTCTCGATCGAGGCCACCGACCACGACCATCCGTCCCGGGCCCACTTCACCGAGCGCTACGAGGCACTGCGCCAGCTGCTCAGCCAGGTCGTGCGCGACGAGCAGTCCGCAGGTCGCGTCGATCCCGAGCTCGACCCGGAGCACGTCGCCACCCTGTTCGCCGCAGCGGCGGACGGCCTGCAGAACCAGTGGCTGCTCGATCCGTCGATCGACATGGCCGACCAGCTCGCGTACTTCTGGCGGCTCGTCACCCGCCACCCCTAGGCCGGGGCGTCGGCCGCCCTCCGAAATTCGGGTCTTGTCCCGCCCGGCCACTGCCCCCACACTGATTCCCGAGTGTCGCTCGGTTTTGGGATCGTGCGCCTCCCAGAACGAGGAGCGACGAATGCCGTCCGACACCACCCGGGCCGAGATCGAGACCATCGAGGTCACCACCAGCGCGGGCAGGGTTCGCGGCGCGTGGCGGACCAGCAGGGCGGGAGATCGATCAGCAGCATTCCTCGGGATCCCGTTCGCCGAGCCACCGGTGGGCGAGCTCCGGTTCGCCGCTCCGGTCCCACATGGGCCCTGGGACGGCGTGCTCGACGCCACCACGTTCGGCGCGACCCCCCAGCGCGGCGACTCCGGAATCACCCTGATCCCGGAACCCTCGGTACCGGGCGATTCGACGCTCAACGTCAACGTGTTCACCCCCACGCCGAGCAGCGACACCGGCCTGCCCGTCCTGGTCTACATCCACGGCGGCGGCTACTTCGCCGGGTCGCCCGCGAGTCCCTGGTACGACGGCGCCGCCTTCAACCGGGACGGCGTGGTCACCGTGACCATCTCCTACCGCCTCGGCTTCGACGGCTTCGGCTGGATCGCCGATGCGCCGCACAACCGCGGAGTCCTGGACTGGCTGCTCGCCCTGGAGTGGGTGCAGCAGAACATCGCCGACTTCGGCGGCGACCCCGGCCGCGTGACCATCGTCGGCCAGTCAGCCGGCGGCGGCGCCGTCCTCACCCTGCTCGGCATGCCCCGTGCCCAGAGCCTGTTCCGCGCTGCCTGCAGCATCTCGGGGGCGGCGTTCGACCTGCCCCTCGAACGCGCCGAGGCCTTCGGGCGCACCATCGCGAAGGCGGGGGGTGTCGAACCCACCCGGGCCGGGCTCGCCAGCCTCACTGAGGAACGGCTTCTCGAGCTGCAGAACAAGGCGATGATGGCCGGCCTCCGCGGCAACCCGCTGAAGCTGCTCACGAAGTTCCTCGACGACGGCCTGGCGATGGCGCCGGTCGTCGACGGCGACCTGATCACGCAGGGCACCCTCGACGCCCTCCACGCCGGGGTCGGCTCCGACAAGCCGCTGCTCCTCGGCACCACCGACGACGAGTTCGCCGTCCTCTTCCACAAGGTCAAGGGCGTGTTCCGGATCCTGCCCACCGGGCCGTTGTTGCGCATGGGTGGCCTGAAGGGGCCCACCCGCGCCGCCTACCTGGCCGCCAACCCGGACGTCGTCCGGCGCGGTACGGCGGCCGTCCTCGGCCGCTACGTCACCGACCGGATGTTCCGCACGCTCGCACTCCGCACCGTTGGCGCGCGCGGCACCGACGCTGCCACCTGGCTGTACCGGTTCACCTGGCGCTCGCCCCGGTTCGACGCGTCCGTGCACTGCCTCGACGTGCCGTACTTCTTCGACTGTCTCGACCTCGACGGAGTCACCGAGATCGCCGGTGACCACGCGCCCCAGTCCCTCGCGGACGACGTCCACGCAAGCGCCGTGGCATTCGCCCAACACGGCGATCCGGGTTGGCCGCGGTGCACGAGCGAGCGCCCCACGACCCGCGTCCACGACGAGATCAGCACCATCGAGGCCGACGGCTACGCGTCCGTGCGACCACTGCTCCAGGGCTGAGCTCGACTCCACGTTCGGGCAGTTCCCCGGAATCCATTGCCTCCTGACTTAATACTCGGTAAGTTCCGCTGGGTGTGGCTCCAGTCACACCGTCAGTCGTCTCTCAGCGAGTGCTCGTCGGCTCGCTCACCGTCCCAGGAGTGCGCACGTGCACAAGCCCATGAAGCTCGCCGGCCTGCTGGTCGCCGCCCTGACCACCGCCTCGGCGCTGGCAGCGTGTGGTGGCACCTCGAGCAGCGGCGGCACCACCGACGACACCCTCACCGTCGGCCTGCAGAGCCCGCTGCTCACGTTCGACCCGACCAAGATGGACTGTGCGACCTCACGCCTCTACTGCCAGGCGACGTACGACACGCTGGTCCACCTGAGCGCCGACGGGAAGCCGGAGCCCGGCATGGCGGAGTCGTTCGAGTACGACGCCAAGGGGACCGCGCTGACCCTGAGCCTGCGCAAGGGCATCACCTTCACCGACGGCACCGCGTTCGACGCAACCACGGCCAAGGCCGCCCTGGACTGGTTCATCAAGAACGGCGGCCCCAACGCCGCCATGTCCGCCTCGATCACGAAGGTCAGCACCGAGGGCGAAGACCTGGTCATCACGCTGAGCGAGCCGGACCCGGCGCTGCTGGGCAACCTGGCCTCGAACCTCGGCATGATGGCCTCCCCCGAAGCCCTGAGGTCGCCGTCGATCGGCACCGAGCCCGCCGGATCCGGCCCGTACGTCTACAACAAGGGCAGGTCCCAGACCGGGTCGACGTACTTCGATCGCAACGACGCCTACTGGGACACCGACGCCTACCCGTTCGCGCACCTCGAGCTGGTCCAGCTCAGCGACCCCAACACCGTGCTGAACGCCCTCAAGGTCGGCCAGATCGACGCCGCGAGCGTCGGTGCGCGGGAGCTGCCCGCTGCCAAGGAAGCCGGCCTGTCGGTGATGGAGTCCGCGGGCAGCTGGACCGGCCTGGTCCTCGCTGACCGTGCCGGCAAGGTGCAGCCCGCCCTGGGCGAGGTCGAGGTGCGCCAGGCGATCAACCTCGCCCTCGATCGTGACTTCTACATCACCGAGCTGGTCCCAACGGGCGCGGTCGCGACCGACCAGATCTTCGCCCCCGGAGGTCCGGCGTACGACGAAGCCCTCGACGACCAGTACGCCCACGACGTCGAGAAGGCCAAGGCCCTGATGGCCGAGGCCGGGTACGCCGACGGCTTCTCGGTCACCATGCCCGACCTCAGCCAGTTCGTCGGCGGTCCCGCGCCGAACACCGCACTCGAGCAGATGCTCGGGTCGATCGACATCAAGGTCACGTGGGAGAAGGTGCCGGTCATCGAGCTGCTCGGCGCGATGCAGGGCGGCAAGTTCGCGATGTTCATGATGGCGCTGCCCACGCAGTCGCCATGGCAGGACATCCAGGCCGCTGTCCTCCCGGAGGCCGCGTTCAACGCGTTCCACAGCGCGAACCCCGAGCTCGACCGACTCCTGTCGACCGCACGGCACGCGGCGCCCGGTGCAGAGCAGGACACGGCCTACAAGGCCATCAACACCTGGCTGGTCGACAACGCCTGGTTCGCCCCGCTCATCAACAGCTCCACCCCGTTCGTCTCGGTCGAAGGCGTCACGATCGAGCCCCAGGTGCAGGGCGTCGACCTGGCCCGGTACCAGCCCTCGAAGAAGTGACCTCGATGGTGAGGCTCCTGTTCCGGCGGGCCGTGGCCGCCCTCGTCCTGATGATCGCCGTCGCCGTTGCCGGCTTCGTGATCACCGGCCTCGGCAACAGCGACCCCGGTCGCAGCATCCTCGGCCCGCAGGCCACCGCAGCCCAGGTCGAGGCGGAGAACCACCGACTCGGACTCGACCGCTCCCAGGTGGAGCAGTTCACCGACTGGGCCGGCGGCGTGGTCCGGGGCGACCTCGGGCGCTCCTACCTCGGAGACCGGCCGGTGACCGAGAAGATCACCAACTACCTGCCCGTCACGATGTCGCTGGTCGCACTCAGCATGGTCGTGATCGCCGTGCTCAGCCTCGTCCTCGCGGTCGCCTCGGTCTCCGGGCGAGCCTGGGTCGACCGGTGCGTCCAGCTCCTCGCGGTGATCGGGCACGTGCTGCCGGGCTACCTGTTGGCGTTGCTGCTCCTGCTCCTGTTCGCCGTCCAGTTCCAGCTGTTCCCGGTGTTCGGGTACACCCCGATCGGCGAGTCACCCGCACAGTGGCTGCGCGGGCTTGCACTGCCCGTCATCGCCCTCGCCCTCGGCAGCGTCGCGGGTGCGGCGCTCCAGGCCCGCGGCGCGCTGATGGACGTCCTCGAGGCCGACTACGTCCGGACCCTGCGCTCGAGGGGCATCGGCGGCCGTTCAGTCCTCTTCCGGCACGCACTGCGCAACGCCTCGCCGGCCTGGCTGACGTCGCTGTCCCTGGGTTTCGTGGCCCTGCTCGCCGGCGCGTTCATGGTCGAGAAGGTGTTCGCCCTCCCCGGCCTCGGGACCCTCTCCGTCGAAGCCACGTCGTCGGGTGACCGACCGGTCCTGATGGGCGTCGTGGTCCTGACCGGCGGTCTCGTCGTCGTCGTGAACCTGCTCGTCGACCTGCTGCAGATGTGGCTGATCCCGAAGGCGAGGACCGCATGAGCGCCGAGGTGGTCACGGCCACCCCCGACCTGACAACGCGTCCCTCGACGCTGCGGATCATCCTGCGCAACCCGCTCTCCCGGACCGGCGTGGTGCTGCTGGGCCTGGTGCTGATCGCACTGGTGGCAGCCGTCGTCATCGACTGGGTGGCTCCGGATGCAGCGTGGAAGGCGGACCTCTACCAGCTGAACGCCGCGCCCGGCACCGACGGACACCTGCTCGGCACCGACAGCGGTGGTCGCGACGTGCTCGTGCGCCTCGTGGTGGCGACCAGGGCCACGATGTTCGCGGGCGTGATCGCCCTGGTCGTCGCCGTGCTGCTCGGAGTGCCCGGCGGCCTCATCTCCGGCTACTACGGCGGCAAGGTCGACCTCGTCCTGGACTGGCTGTCGAGCCTTGCCATGTCGTTGCCGTCCATCGTCGTGCTGCTCGCCATCATCTCCAGCCTCGGCACCTCGATGTGGATCTCGATGACCACGCTGGGCTGCATGATGGCGCCGGCGGTGTTCCGCCTGCTCCGGGCGCAGGTCCACGCCGTACGCAACGAGCTCTACGTCGATGCCGCCCGGGTCGCCGGCCTTTCCGACGCCCGCATCATCTCCCGCCACGTCCTCCGGGTCGTCCGGGGACCGCTGGTGCTGATGATCAGCGTCCTGTCAGGCGTCGCCATCACGGTCCAGACCGGCCTGGACTTCCTCGGCCTGGGCGACTCCACGACGATCACCTGGGGCGGCATGCTGAGCGAGGGCTTCGCCGCGATGACCCTGAACCGGGTGCTGTTCATCTGGCCCGGACTGGCCATGGCGCTCACCGTCGCCGCCTTCTTCCTGGTCGCCAGCGGCGCCCGCGACGCGTTGCAGGGAATCGACGGCGGGAGTACGACGGCACCGCCGGCCCCCGAGCGGATCCGCCTCACGAAGGTCCCCACGAGCCAGTCGTCCGCGACACCCGCCGAGGACGAGGTCCTCGCCGTTCGCGGCCTGGTCATCGGGTATCCGTCCGGTGACGGCCTGGTCGAGGTCGTGCACGGAGCGGATCTCACGCTTCGCAAGGGCCGCACCCTCGGACTGGTGGGTGAGTCCGGGTCGGGCAAGTCGCAGACCGCCTTCGCCGTCCTCCACCTGTTGCCCCGTCAGGCCCGCCTCTCCGGAGGCGAGATCTGGCTGGACGGGACCGACCTGCTCGCCCTCCCCCGCCGCGAACGCGAGCGACGCGTGCGGAGCGCCATCGCCTACGTGCCACAGGAGCCGATGAGCAACCTCGATCCGACCTTCACCATCGGCTACCAGCTGACCGAGCCCCTGCGTGCGCGCGGCGTCGGACGCAAGGCAGCGCGGGAGCGGGCGACCGCCCTCCTGACCCGTACGGGCATTCGTGATCCCGAGCGCGTGATGGCGTCGTACCCCCACCAGATCTCGGGTGGAATGGCTCAACGCGTGCTGATCGCAGGCGCGCTCTCGACCGACCCGCACGTGCTGATCGCCGACGAGCCGACCACGGCCCTCGACGTCACGGTGCAGGCCGAGATCCTCGACCTGCTCCGCGGCCTCCAGGCCGAGTTCGGCATGTCGATCCTGCTGGTGAGCCACGACCTCGGCGTCATCGCCGACCTGTGCGACGACGTCGCGGTGATGCGCGAGGGCCAGGTGGTCGAAGCCGCAACGGCCGAGAACTTCTTCGCCCACCCTCGCCACGAGTACTCCCGGATGCTGCTCGCCGCCGTCCCCGCGGAGCACGAGGTCCGCGCCGAGTACGTGGCCGACCGGAGCGTCCGCCAGGACGCCGCACCACGGGAGAAGCACTCATGACACTGCTCGAGATCGAGGACCTCGTGGTCCGCTACCCCGGCCGCGGAGGCGCCCGGGGTCGCACCTTCACCGCCGTCGACGGCGTCAGCCTCGACGTCCGCCCCCACGAGACGGTCGGACTGGTAGGCGAGTCCGGCTCCGGCAAGACCACCATCGGACGCGCGGTCCTCGGCCTCGCGCCGGTCACCTCCGGCCGGATCCGGTACGACGGCCGCGAGATCCACGCACTCGCCCGAGCCGGGCGTCGAGAGCTCTCCTCGAGGATCCAGGTCGTCTTCCAGGACCCGTACACCTCGTTGAACCCCGCCATGACCGTCGAGGAGATCCTGGTCGAGCCGCTGCGCGCGGCCGGGTGGTCCCGTGGCGCCGCACGGGATCGCGTCGTCGACCTGCTGGAGCAGGTGGCGCTGCCTCGGGGCGCGGCCGACCGTTATGCCCGCGAGTTCTCCGGCGGCCAACGCCAGCGGGTCGCGATCGCCCGGGCGCTCGCGCTCGAGCCCGAGCTGGTGGTGTGCGACGAGCCGCTGTCCGCGCTCGACCTCTCCACCCAGGACCGGGTGCTGCAGCTGCTCATCGACATCCAGGAACGCACCGGCGTCGCGTACCTCTTCGTCTCCCACGACATCGCCCTCGTGCGCCAGATCAGCCACCGCGTCGCCGTACTCCAGCAGGGTCGGCTCGTCGAGTTCGGCAGCTGCGCGCAGGTCACGACGACGCCCGCGCACACCTTCACCGCGGACCTGCTGCTCGCCTCGCCCGTGGCCGATCCCGCGCGTCAGCGCGAGCGTCGCGCCCAGCGCCAGGCCCGACGTGACCGCGTCACCTCACCGACGTCACCCATCACCGTCAGCCACACCCCCGACCCAGGGAGAGTTCCATGAACAACGCCATCGCCATCCTCGCCGGTCTCGTGCTGGGCGCTGTCGCATCCATCGGCGGCGTCAACGCCGCGGCGCCGCCGACCCCCGACAAGGCCTCCCAGGGTTCCCCTGTCGACTACGCCGATGAATGACCTGCGCCTGCAGGTCGTGATTCCGGCGCGCAACGAGGCCGCGCGCCTCCCTCGGACGCTCGCCGCCCTTCGCCACCACCTGGCGTCGATGCCGGCGGCACCGTGGGCGGGGCTCGAGACGATCGTGGTCGACAACGGCAGCACCGACCGGACGGCTGCCGTCGCCCACGCAGCCGACAGCCCCGACCTGCCGGTCACAGTGGTGCGTTGCGACCGACCGGGCAAGGGCGCAGCGGTGGCCGCCGGCGTGGCCGCCTCCGACGCCGGCCTGGTCGCCTACATGGACGCCGACGGAGCCACTGCCTTCGACGCGCTGGAGCGCGCCGTGAACTGCCTGACCGGCGGAGCCGACGTCGTCGTCGGCTCCCGGGCCCACCCGGCATCGACCACCACCGCCCGGCACGATGCCGTCCGCGGCGTCGGGGCTTCGCTCTACCGGGCAGCCGCCCGCAGGGTGGTCCCGGGCATCGCCGACACGCAGTGCGGCTTCAAGCTGATGCGTGGGGACCTGGCTCGGGCCGTCTTCCGCGAGGTGCGCGCCGCCGGATTCAGCTTCGACGTCGAGCTGCTGGCCCGGCTGCAGGCCCGGCACGCCGAGATCGTCGAGCTCCCGGTGACCTGGGTCGACGTACCCGGTTCCACCTTCCGGCCGGCCCGCCACGGAGCCGCCGCCTTCACCGAGCTCGCCGGCATCCACCGGCGCACCCGACCCGAGTCCCGACCGCTCCGCGACCTGTTCCTGGTCGAGGGTCCCGACCCGCTGCTCATGCAGCAGAGCCTCGCCCCGTTCCACGTCTGAACCCGAACCTCTGCCACACCTGGAGAAACCCATGCGTCGTCATCTGGTCCCCGTGTTCTTCGGCCTCGGTGCGTTCCTCGCCACCGCCGCCCTCATCCTCCGGTTCTACGGATCCGGTCAGCTCGAAGCTGCCGACAAGGACCCCGGCGAGGTGATCACGATGGTCGCCACCGACGCGACCGTCTTCGTGCCCTCGACCCAGACCGAGGTCACCACCGACGTGACGGTGAAGCAGAAGAACGACGGCGACCAGGCTGCCGCCGAGAAGGCACCGGACGGAGTCGTCGTCTGGTTCACCACGACGACGCGCACCGTCGCTGACGGCACCGTGGTCCAGCGCAGCATGGCGCGGACCGCGATGGACGCCCGGAGCGCCGAGGTGGAGCCGTGCTGCGAGAGCTTCGCCGAGGTGGTCGACCAGGCGATCTCGGAGGACCGGCGTACCGGCCTGGTGCTGAAGTTCCCCGCAGGAACCGAGCCCCGGGACCACGAGATGTGGGACAGCACCGTCGGCAAGCCGGTGACGGCGACGTACGTCGACGAGGTCGATGTCGATGGCGTGACCGCCTACCGGTTCAAGGTCGTGATCCCCCCGACCGTGGTCGGCACCCGCGAGGTCATCGCGAGCACCATCGGCCTTGCCGCCGAGGGCACCGTCGAGACCGAGCGCTCCTACGGCCTCGACCGCACCCTGTTCATCGAGCCCCGCACCGGCGCGATCCTCAACGACGTCCAGGACATCAGCGACACCCTCGTCCTTGACGGCAAGGTGGTCCGCACCCTGTTCGACGGCTCGCTTGCCTACACCGACGAGCAGGTGCAGGCCAACGCGGACGAGAACGGCAGCCGGGCCTCGGAACTGCGGATGGTCCACGACGTACTGCCGCTGACCGGGCTGGCCCTGGGCCTGGGCTGCATCGCCGCCGGCGCGGTCCTGCAACGCAGCGCAGGACGCCGCCGCGCGGTCGCATAGGGTCGGTCCATGGCTAGCAAACCTCCTGCCGAGCGGTCGGGCAAGCTGTCCCGGGCACGCATCATCGAGATCGCTTTCGAGCACTTCGCGACGTACGGCTACCGAGGTGCATCCCTGGCGAAGATCGCGGCCGAGGTGGGGATCTCCCAACCCGGCCTGCTGTACCACTTCCCCACCAAGACCGCCCTTTTCATGGGGGTGCTGAAGGCCCGCGACCTGCACGACCTCGAGCTGGTGGAGCTGCACACCGAAGACCTCGAGGACCTCGACTTCCTCAAGATGCTTGACTACTTCGAGCTGGTCGTCGAACACAACGCGCGCAACCGGAACATGGTGCAGCTGGCCCACCTGATCGCGGCCGAGGCCGGCAACCTCGAGCACCCGGCACGCGAGTGGGTCGTGGAGCGGATGACGGCCTTCCGGTCGCTCTGCACATCGGCCATCGCGAAGAGCGTCGAGCGCGGTGACATCCGCGCGGACGCCGACCCTTCAGAGGTGGCAACGATGCTCATCGCCGCCTCTGAGGGCCTGGAGAACCAGTGGCTGATCGAGCCCTCCATCGACCTCGCCGGCTCGTTCAAGGTGTTCCTGGCGATGTTGCGGCGCGACCTGCAGGCGGGTCAGCCGCCGACCTAGCCTACCGAGTACTCGGTAAGGTACGTTGGGGGCTCCATCGACCGCCGAGGAGACCCATGTCCGCGATTCCGCACGCCACCGCTTCGTCCAGCGAGACCGACCCCCTCTCCGGGCCGAGGGACGAGGACCTGGAGCAGTTGCTGCAGGAACGGCTCGGCAAGCTCGACCTCCCGTCGAAGGTGCGCCTGCTGACCGGTGCGACCTTCTGGGCACTGCCGGCCGACGACACCATCGGCCTCCGAAAGATCGAGTTCTCCGACGGACCCGCCGGCGTCCGGGGCGACTCGGGCGACGAGCGCAAGCCCTCGCTCAACCTCCCCTCCGGCAGCGCCCTCGGCGCCACCTGGGACACCGACGTCGCCCGCCGCTACGGCGGCCTGCTCGGGCAGGAAGCAGTCCGCAAGGAGATCGAGGTCGTCCTCGGGCCCACGATCAACCTGCACCGCTCGCCGTACGGCGGCCGGCACTTCGAGGCCATGGCCGAGGACCCGCTCCTGACCGGGCACCTGGCCGCCGCCGTCGTCGAGGGCATCCAGTCCCACGGCGTGGCCGCGTGCCCGAAGCACTACGTCGCCAACGACTACGAGATCGACCGCTTCACGGCCAGCTCCGAGGTCGACGACCGGACGCTGCGCGAGCTGTACCTCGCGGCGTTCGAGGACGCGGTGGTCGACGCGAAGGCCTGGACGATCATGTCGGCGTACAACAGCGTCAACGGGACGACGATGACCGAGCACGACCTGCTACGCACCCCCCTGAAGACCGAGTGGGGCTTCGACGGCGTGGTGGTCTCGGACTGGATGGCCGTGCGATCCGTCGACGCGGCCGCCAACGGGGCCCAGGACGTCGTCATGCCCAGCGAGTTCGGCCCGTGGGGCGACGCCCTCGTCGAAGCTGTCCGCGAGGGTCGCGTCGAGGAATCGGCGATCGACGAGAAGGTGCTCCGGGTGCTTCGCCTGGCAGCGCGGGTCGGCGCCCTGGACGGGGTGGAGCAGGACGCCGGGGCTCCCGTGGCGACGGCGGACCCGCTCGGCCTCATCACGGAGCTCGGCGCCGAGGGCATGGTGTTGCTCCGCAACGAGGGCGAGCTGCCGTGGGGAGTTGCCCCGGCCTCGATCGCCGTGATCGGCCCCAACGCGCTCTACGCCCGGAGCCAGGGTGGCGGCAGCGCCACCGTCATGCCCGAGCGCGTGATCTCGCCGCTGGAGGGACTGCGCGAGCGCTTCCCCGACGCCGAGATCACCTTCGCCATGGGCGTGGAGGCTCCCACCGGCGTCTTCCCGTTCGACCGCGACCGTCTGCACGACCCGATCGCGAACGAGCCGGGCGTGCACCTGACGATCCTGGACGCGGAGGGCGCGCTTCTCGTCGAGGAGGTGCGCACGAGCGCTGAGCTGATCTGGCTCGGCACCCTGCCTGCCGGCGCCGCCACCATGACCCTCACCACCCGGTTCACGCCCGCCACGACCGAGCGCTGCGACATCGGCGTCTACTGCGCCGGCAGGATCCGGCTGGACGTCGACGGGGCCACCGTGATCGACGCGCACCACACCGCCACCAGCGAGGGATTCGACATCAGCCGCGACATCTTCGCGCCGCCGGTCAGCACCTTTGCGGTGGAGACCGTGGCGGGTACGCCGGTCGACGTCGTCGCGACCAGCGACCTGACCTCGCTGCCGCTCCCGATGCTGCACGCGATCACGCTCGGGGTCGCGCCGCGCGCAGGTACGGCCGAAGAGATGCTGGCCGACGCGGTCAGGGCCGCCGCCGAGTCCGACGTCGCGGTGGTCCTGGTCGGCACCAGCGCCCGGACCGAGACCGAAGGCATCGACCGCGACACCCTCGCGATGCCGGGAGCCCAGGACGACCTGGTCGCCGCGATCCGCGCGGCCAACCCGCGCACCGTCGTCGTCGTCAATGCCGGAAGTCCGGTCATCCTGCCCTGGCACCAACAGGTGTCGGCCGTGCTGCTGACGTGGTTCGGCGGGCAACAGACCGGGACCGCTTTGGCCGAGGTCCTGGCCGGCGACCGGGAGCCCGGCGGTCGGCTGCCCACCACCTGGCCCGGAGACGAGGCGTCCGTTCCCCTCGGCCGTGACATCCCCGTCGACGGAAAAGTGCACTACGACGAAGGCATCGAGATCGGCCACCGGGCCTGGCTCCGCGCCGGACGGACGCCGGCGTTCGCGTTCGGCCACGGCCTCGGCTACACCACGTGGACGCTCTCGGACGCCGAGGTCACGCCGACCGTCGAGGCCGGAGGCGCCCTCACGGTGCGCGTCGCCGTCGAGAACACCGGCGAGCGGGCCGGCAAGCAGGTCGTGCAGGTGTACGCCAGCCGGGCGGACAGCGACGTGCTACGGCCCGTGCGCTGGCTCGTCGGCTGGGGCGTCGCTCGGCTCGCGGCCGGCGAGCGGACGACGCTGGAGATCGAGGTGCCCAGCCGCACCCTGGCCGCCTGGGTCGACGGCGCCTGGACCTACGAGCCCGGTGCGTTCGCCCTGCAGATCGGCACCAGCGTCGACGACCTGCCCCTCGCGGGGAGTGTCGAGCTGAAGTGACGCCGGACGTCGTACCTGACGAATCTGCTGCTCCCGCGAACGGGCACGACAGGTTCGTCAGGTACGACGGTGGTGCGGTCAGGCGTTCGGCACCAGGCAGAGCAAGGTGTCGCGCTTCTTGTAGTCCAGCGGCTGACCGCCGTTCGCGCAGGCGGTGCCGGACTTGCCGATGCTGGAGATCAGCGCGACTTCCGCGTCACCCTTGTTCGCCGCGCACTCGACCTTGGAGCTGTCGGTCGCCGTGAGGCGGAAGCAGTCGCCCTTGGCCGCGTTCAGTCCGAGGCAGAGCTCGGCGACGTTCCCCGAGTCCGCCTTCCCGACCGAGATCGAGAGGGTGTCCTCGTTCGGGTCGCAGTCACCCTTGTTGCCGGTGACCTTGAAGGTCGCGTCGCTGTCTCCGCAGTCCTTGTCCTTGGTCTTCGCATTGACGGTGCCCGTGACAGTGATGCACTCACCGACCTTCGGCGCCTTCGCCTCGGCGACCTTCTCCGAGCCCTTGCTGAAGATGAAGGACGCGACGACAGCGATGACGATCGCCACGCCGACGCCAATGAGTTTGGTGATCAGGCTCTTGCCCATGGGGGGGTACCTCCGAGTGTTGAATGGGCGGTCCCGAGCCCCCCTCAGTGAATTCTCAGCATCACCCTAGGGGCAGGCGGGCCGAAGCACGTCAGCGCAGCAGGTCGCGGCCGATCACCATCCGTTGAATCTGGTTGGTCCCCTCGAAGATCTGGGTGACCTTCGCGTCGCGGAACATCCGCTCGACCGGGTACTCCCGCGTGTACCCACTGCCCCCGAGCACCTGCACCGCGTCGTTGGTCACCCGCATCGCCGCGTCGGAGGCGGTGAGCTTCGCGACGGAGGCCTGGCGCGAGTACGGACGTCCGGCGTCCTTCAGCCGAGCGGCGTGGAGGTACGACGCCCGCGACCGCTCCACGTCGGCCGCCATGTCGGCCAGCAGGAATTGCAGGCCCTGGAACTCCCCGATCTTCTTGCCGAACTGCTCGCGCTCGCGCGCGTGGGCGACGGCCTGAGCCAGCGCGCCCTGCGCGATGCCGGTCGCGACGGCGGCGATGCCGAGGCGTCCGGCGTCGAGAGCCGACAACGCGACCCGCATGCCCGCGCCCTCCTCGCCGATCAGCTGGGCGGCCGGCACCCGTGCGTCGTCGAACAGCACCTGGGTGGTGACGTCACAGCTCAGGCCCATCTTCTTCTCGGGCGCACCGAAGCTCATCCCGGGCGTCCCATCGGGCACCACGAAGGCCGACAGGCCCCGCTTCGGATCCTCCGAGGTGCGAGCGAACAGCACGTAGTAGTCCGCACAGGAGCCGTTGGAGATCCACTGCTTGGTGCCCTTGACGACGTACTCGTCGCCGTCACGACGGGCCGAGGTCCGGATGCCACTCACGTCGGACCCGGCCTGCGGCTCGGACAGGCAGTACGCGCCGATCCAGTCGCCGGAGAGCATCCGGGACAGCCAGACGTCCTTCAGCTCCGTCGAGGCGTTGACCTCGACCACGTTGGCGGTGAGGGTGTGCACGCTGGTGCCGACCCCGACGCTGGGCCAGACCGTGGCGATCTCCTCGACGACCTGGAGGTACACCTCGTACGGCTGGTTCCCGCCGCCGTACTCCTCGGGGAACGGGAGGCTCAGCAGGCCGGACCGCCCCAGCAGCCGGTAGGCCGCTTCGGGGAACTCGCCGCGCTCCTCGGCCTGCGCGACCTGGGGCGCGAGCTCCTTGGTGGCGATCTCACGGGCGAGGGCCAGCAGCTCTTCGGCTTCCTCGCTGGGCAGCAGTCGGTCGACGGTGGTTCCCATGGGTCCACATTAAGGTCCGGGGTTTCGAGGCTCGGCTGGCGCCTCGCACCTCAACCACCGGACGGTCAGTAGCTCAGCTCGACCCAGTCGTCGACGTCGTAGCGGCCATTGGTCTGCAGCGTCACCGACTGGATACCGACGGGACGACCCTCGCGATAGGTGACCAGGGCGACCCCGGCGGCCCGCCGGAGCTTGCTGCCGATGGCGATGGCGTAGGCGGCGCCGCCGGTGGTGCCGGCGGTGTAGGTGTACCCGATCTCGCCGTTCTCGCCGGTGACCGCGGTGGGTCCGTCCTGGACGTGCGTGTGGCCGCCGATGACCAGGTCGACGCACCCGCGAGCGAGCGCGGCATCGCCGAAGTCGGCGTCGTGGACGAGGATCGTGTTGACCCGCTGGCCACGTTCGTCAGCCGCGCAGGCTTCGTCGGTGAGCCGCTCGGCCACCTCGGACGACGTCAGGCCCGTCTCGTCGCGCCAGTTGCCGAGCCCGCTCGAGCGCGGGTCGTCGACGCCGAGCAGGCGAGCGCCGCCCGGACCCTCGAGCGCGGCACCGTCGAAGTAGGTCCAGCCGAGGTCTTCCATGTGGGCGCGGACGAAGGTGCCGTTGTCGTGGTTGCCGGCGACCGCCCAGCGGCCCTCGAAGTCGTCGAACGCCGCCCCCAGCGAGTCGAGCGAGAACGCCTCCCAGCGCTCCCCCGTCGACGTGTCGTCACCCGCGTTGAACACGTTGACGGCACCCCCGGCCTTCGCGAGGGCGCGGGCGACCTTGTCCATGCCGACGTTGTCGTGCCGGTCGGAGACCAGCAGCACGACCGTCTCGTCGTCCTCCGGCTCGCGCAGGTCGAGGTCCGCAGCGTCCTTGGCGGCCTTCGAGTAGAACGTCAGCCCCTGCTGGTAGCTGCTGACGGCGCTGGCAATCAGCCGGCGGGTCTGCCCCGTGGACGCGTCGCCCAGGACGAGCACGTCACGTGCCTCCTCCGGCAGGGGTACGTCGTCCCCCACGAAGTCCTGCAGCGAGGTCCAGTGCTCGGCCGGCGGACCCTGGCGACCCCAGCCCGCTGGTACGGCGATCGCGGCGACCACGGCCAGCAGAGCGGCCACGCCGACGGCGCCCTCGAGCGTCGGCAGGCCGCTCACCAGGGCCCGACGCCGCTGCGACCCGAGGGCAGCCCACATCAGCAGCGGGACCGCACCGATCGCGGCCCCCTGCACGAGTGCGGCGACGGCCATCGAGCTCACCGCACGTTCGACCACGGCGATCTGGCCCTCGGGTTGTGAGGCGATGGCGGCGTACCGCGCTGTCAGCTCCGGCAAGGACGCCGTGTCGCTCTTCCCGAGCTGGACCTCCACGCCGATCCCCGAGGGTGACGGCGCGCGCAGGTCCGGCAGCAGCGGGCCGGTCCGCAGCACGACCTCGCCCGAGAAGTCCGGGCTGACTCGCGCCTCGTGGCTGGCCAGGTCGATCTCGCGCTCGCTGTTGACGAAGACCATCGCCGCGACGCAGGTCGACAGCACGATCCAGGTCCCGACGTAGGCCAGGACCTTGAGTAGCCGTACCGGTGAGATCGGAGGAATCGTTACCTCCGGCTCCGCGCCTCCGCGACGGCGTACAGCGCGACCGACGCAGCCACTCCTGCGTTGAGCGACTCGAGGACACCTGCCATCGGGATCGAGAGCAGCCGGTCGCAGTTCTCCGCCACCAGGCGGGCCAGGCCGTCACCCTCGGATCCGATGACGAGCACCAGCGGGCCCTTGACCAGGTCGGCGTCGGCGACGAGCTCCGGCAGGCTCAGGTCGCCGTCAGCGGCCAGGCCGATCACGAAGCAGCCGGCGTCCTGGTAGGCCTTGATCTGGCGGTTCAGGTTCACCGTCTGGGCGACAGGACAGCGGGCAGCGGCACCGGCCGACGTCTTCCAGGCCGACGCCGTCATCGACGCGGCACGGCGCTCCGGGATCACGACGCCGTGCGCACCGAATCCGGCGGCACTGCGGACGATCGCACCGAGGTTGCGCGGGTCGGTGATCGAGTCGAGCATCACGATGAGCGGAGCCTCGGCCGCTTCGGTGGCCGCCTCGAGCAGGTCGTTCGGGTCGGCGTACTCGTAGGGAGGGATCCGCGCGGCGATGCCCTGGTGGACAGCCTTGTCGGTGAGCTTGTCGAGCTCGGTGCGGCTGACCTCCATGAGGCCGACGCCCATCTCCGCGGCGAGCCGGAAGACCTCACGCAGGCGGGTGTCGCGCTCGGTGTTGTCGGCGACGTAGACCGACGTGATCGGAACCTTCTCGCGCAGCGCCTCGAGCACCGAGTTGCGTCCGGCGATCCACTCGGCGTCGCTGGTCTTGCGGCCACCGCTGCTGGCGCCGGCGCGCTTGGCCTGGCGCTTCTTGTACTCCTCGGCCTTGTGCGTCTTGTGGTACGGGCGGTCGGCCGCCTTCGGCGTCGGGCCCTTGCCCTCGAGGCCGCGGCGGACCTGGCCACCGGATCCGGCCTGGGGCCTCTTGCTCGACTTGCGGATCGCGCCCTTGCGGCTCGAGTTCCCGGCCATTTCAGTTCACCGTCCAGGTAGGTCCATCAGGGGTGTCGGTGACTTCGATGCCAGCCGACTTGATTCGATCGCGGATCGCGTCCGCGCGTGCCCAGTCCTTGTCGGCGCGGGCTTGCGTGCGCTCGTCGAGAAGGCCTGCGACGAGGACGTCGACCGCAGCGGTCAACCTCTCCTCGGTGTCCGTGGTCGCGCCGCTCGCTGCCCAGGCCGGGTCGGCCGGGTCGAGGCCAAGGATGTCGAGCATCGCCCGCACCGAGCCGGCGCTGCCGCGCAGCGCCGTGAGGTCGTCACCGGCCAGGAGCTTGTTGCCCTCGCGGGTCACCTCGAACAGGGCGGCGAGAGCCGCCGGGGTGCCGAGGTCGTCGTCCATCGCCGTCACGAAGTCGGCGCACGGCACACCGAGCGGCACGTCGTCGCCCAGTGCGGCGGCAGCGCGCTCGAGGAACGACTCGATCCGCCGATACCCGGCAGCCGCCTCCTCGAGCGCCTCGAACGAGAACTCCACGTGCGAGCGGTAGTGCGCTGCTGCCATGTAGTAGCGCAGCTCCACGCCCCGCACCCGCTGCAGGACCGACGGGATGCTGAGGGTGTTGCCGAGCGACTTGCTCATCTTCTCGCCGGCGGTGGTGATCCACGCGTTGTGCATCCAGTACGACGCGAACGCGCCGCCCGCCGCACGCGACTGCGCCTGCTCGTTCTCGTGGTGGGGGAAGCGCAGGTCGACGCCGCCGCCGTGGATGTCGAACGCGGGACCGAGGTACTTGCCCGCCATCGCGGAGCACTCGATGTGCCATCCGGGCCGGCCGCGGCCCCAGGGGCTCGGCCAGGACGCGGTCTCCGGCTCGGACTCCTTGCGGCCCTTCCACAGCGCGAAGTCACGAGGGTCACGCTTGCCGCGCGGGTCCGCGTCGGCGGCGGGCTCCATGTCGTCGATGCCCTGGTGGGTCAGCTCGCCGTACGACGGCCACGACCGTACGTCGAAGTAGACGTCACCGGACGCGTCAGCCGCCGGGTAGGCGTGACCGCGGGCGATCAGCTCCTCGATCATCACGATCATCTCGGGCGTGTGCCCGGTGGCGGCCGGTTCGTAGGTCGGCGCCGCGACGTTCAGCGCGGAGTAGGCCCGGTCCAGCTCGATCTTCATCGCGTACGCGAGGTTGTACCAGGGGCGACCCTGCTCGGCGGACTTCGCGAGGATCTTGTCGTCGATGTCCGTGATGTTGCGGATGAACGTGACGTCGTACCCGCGGAAACGCAGCCAGCGCTGGAGGACGTCGAAGTTCACGCCGGAGCGGACGTGCCCGACGTGCGGCTCGCTCTGGACCGTCAGACCGCACACGTACAGACTCGCCTTGCCCTCTTCAAGGGGCACGAAGTCACGCACTTCGCGAGTCGCAGTGTCATAGAGCCGGATGGTCACCGGGCAAGTCTAGAGAAGTGCCGGGATCTGGGACGCATCGTCGGCGACGGCGCTGGTCAGGCGGAGTATCCGCCGTCCACGTCCAGCTTCTGGCCGGTGATGAACCCGGCGCGGGACGAGGCGAGGAAGCAGACCGCTTCGGCGATGTCGGCGGCCGACCCGAAGGTCCTCAGCGGGATGTTGCCGCGGGTGACCTCGAGTGCCCGCTCGTCGAGCTCGCCGGAGGAGATGAGCCGCTCGGCCATCCCGTCGTTGAGCATGCCGGGGCCCACGGCGTTGACCCGGACGCCGTACCGGCCCTCCTCGACGGCGAGGCCACGCACCATCGCCTCGACGGCTGCCTTGGGCGCAGAGGAGAGGCCGTCGCGCACGGGAAAGCGGGAGGTCGCAGCGGTCGTGACCGCGGTCAGTGAGCCGCGCGACTCCCGCAGGAACGGCAGGGCAGCGTGCGCGACCGCGAAGAATCCCGCGGCGTCGACGAGCAGCTGCTCCCCCATCGCCGACGGCGCCACCTTGGAGAGGTGGACCATCGGCACGTGCGGCCCGGCCGCATGGACGACCGTGTGCAGCCCACTGAGCTCGGCGGCGGCGTGGCGGACCACACGGGTCACCTCCTCGGTGTCCCCCAGGTCCAGTCCGTACGACGCCACGCCCACCTCGACCGGACGGGTGCGGTGGGTGACGGCGACACGGGCCCCACGCTCGATCAGCAGCTCGGCGATCGCGCGACCCAGGCCCCCGGAGCCACCGACGACAAGAGCCCCGCCCGTCAGGGCGGCGAAGTCCCGCGCGCTCACGCGCTCATGCGTTCGCGCTGACGTCGATGGTGTGCCATCCGGTCGCACCGTCGGGCAGAACGTCGGCGATCGCCCCGGTCTGCACGTTGCCGGCCTTGTCGGTGGCGCGGACCCGCAGCTGGTGCTCGCCCTCGTCGAGGTCGAGCGTCGTGCGCCACTGCACCCAGGTGTCGATGTTGGGCGTGGTCGCCAGCTCGGCTGGCTTCCAGGCGCCGCCGTCGACCTGGACCTCGACCCCGGAGATGCCGGTGTGCTGGAGCCACGCGACGCCGGCGACGACGACCTCACCGGCGGAGACCTCGTCACCGTCGTGGGGCACCTCGATCTTGGAGGCGATCTTGACCGGCCCCTGCTCGGACCAACCCTTGCCCGTCCAGTAGGCGTCGATCTCGTCGAACCGGGTGACCTCCATGTCGACGACCCACTTGGTCGCCGACACGTAGCCGTAGAGCCCGGGCACGATCGTGCGCACCGGGAAGCCGTGCTCGATGAGGAGCGGCTCGCCGTTCATCGCGACGGCCAGCATCGCGTTGCGCTCGTCCATCAGCGCGCCCAGGGGGGTGCCGCAGGTCCAGCCGTCCTCGGAGGTCTGCAGCACGGCGTCGGCCCCGTCCTGCGGGCCGGCCTCAGCGAGGATCGCGGCCAGGCGCACGCCGCTCCACCAGGCGTTGCCGATCAGGTCGCCCCCGACCTCGTTGGACACGCAGTTGAGGGTGATCCAGTCCTGGGTGATCTCGCGCGAGACCAGGTCCTGGTAGGTCAGCGTGATCTCCCGATCGACCATGCCGTGGATCCGCAGCTCCCAGTCGGCAGGCTCGATGGTCGGCTTGATGAAGGCCGTGTCGATCAGGTAGAAGTCCTCGCTCGGCGTCTGCCAGGGCGAGACGTTCTCGATGTCGAAGGCGGCGCCGTCCGGGACGTCCGGTGCGGTGATGCCCTCGATCCGCAGCAGCCGGCGGCTCTCCTCGGCCCGGCGGCGCGCACTGCCCGCGAGCCGTCCGAGCAGCCCGCCGAAGGCCGCGAACCCGGCCGTGGCGCCGGCGGCGATGAAGAAGTGGCGGCGGGTGTGCATCGGCTCGGCCGCAGGGTCGTCGCTGTCGGCGACCATCTCCCAGCGCCGCAGCCACTCGGCCAGGACGGCCAGCGCGACGATCCAGCACAACAGCCCGACCACGATCGGCGCGAAGTCGATGGGGCTCGGTGTGGGCTTGGCGAGCACCGCGACGACCGCGACGCCGGCCAGGACGCCGTACCCGACCATGGCGGCCCACCACCGGGTCCGGGCGAGCCGCCCGAGCACGGCGAACGTCACGGCGAGGAAGAGCATGATGCCGACGACGAGGATCTTCTTGTCGTCCTTGTCGAAGGTGTCGATCGCCCATTTGACGACCGATCCGGGCGTCAGGTCCGCGAAGCCCTCCGCGACCACGACGACGGGGGATTCCCGCACGTGGAGCAGTGCCGCTGCGGCGTAGCTCAGGGCCAGGCCGACCGCACCGGACAGCAGACCGGCGAAGGCCCACCAACCGCGGGATGTCTTCACAGGGCCGATTGTCCCTCAGGCATGATCAGAGCGTGAACCCAACTGCCAACGGGAGTGTCGCCGCCGCGCTCGCCGGGCTCCGCACCGGCATCGGCACCGACGTCCACCGCGTCGTCCCCCGCGTGGACGACGACGCGCCGCTGGCCCTCGGTGGACTGCTCTGGCCCGACGAGGACGTCCGTCTCGAGGGTCACTCGGACGCCGACGTCGCGGCCCACGCGATCTGCGACGCCCTGCTCTCGGCAGCGGGCCTCGGCGACCTCGGCAGCAATTTCGGTACGGCGGAACCGCAGTGGTCGGGCGCGAGCGGGGCCGCCCTGCTCGGCGAGACCCGGCGCCGGGTCGAGGCGGCCGGGTTCTCGGTGATCAACGTCGCCGTCCAGGTGATCGGCAACCGCCCGAAGATCGGTCCGCGGCGAGCCGAGGCCGAGGCGGCACTGGGTGGGGTGCTGGACGCCCCCGTCTCGCTCTCGGCCACCACCACCGACGGGCTGGGCCTCACGGGTCGTGGCGAAGGGGTGGCGGCGATCGCGACCGCACTGCTGAGTCACTGAGCCCGTCCCACGACTCGGAAGTTCCCGCAACACGCTGTCGCAGGTGTACCTGTGCGTGGCAGGGTGGCGGCCGACACCGGCGTCGAGGGAGGACCCAGCGTGACCCAGCACGACGTGATCACCGAGGACGGCCTGCGCATCCACGTGACCGTCCGCGGGCAGGCAGATGCACCACTGTCGGTGTTGCTCGCCCACTGCTGGACGGCGGACGAGTCGGACTGGCACTACCAGGTGGCCGACCTGCTCAGCCGCTACGGGCACCAGATCCGGCTGATCACCTGGGACCACCGCGGCCACGGCCGGTCCGATCGCGCACCGGAAGCGGCCTGCACGGTGCCCCACCTGACCCGCGACATGGGCCTGGTCATCGACGCCTTCGCGCCCGATGGTCGCCTGGTCCTCGCGGGCCACTCCATCGGCGGCATGTCGATCACCGCGCTCCCCGAGGAACGGCCCGACCTGATGGACCGCCTCGACGGCGCACTGTTCGTCAGCACGTCGTGCGGAGAGATGAACAAGGTGACCCTCGGACTGCCACCGCAGGCAGGAGCCCTGCTGCGCGACCGGCTGCCGCTGGTGCTGGCCAGCCGATCGCGGATGCTCAGCCTCAGCCGGCGCGAGAAGTACCCCGTGATCGAGCGCCAGATCACCAAGCGCTTCCTGTTCGGGCGACCGGCACAGCCGCGCGACGTCGGCCACGTCGTCGACCAGCTCATCAAAGCCGGGCCCGACACCATGTCCGGCTTCTTCAAGGACATGATGACGCACGACCGGGTCGGCAACCTGTCCGCGTTCGACGACATCCCCACGACCGTGCTGGTCGGCAGTCGTGACCTGCTCACCCCGCCCGGGCACGCCGCCAGGATCGCCCGCGGCATCCGCGGCGCCCGGATGCTCGTGGCCCCCGACGCCGGCCACTACCTGCCGTTCGAACGACGCGACCTGGTCAGCGGCGAGCTGTCCGTGCTGATCGACCGTTCGCTCGCGCGAGCCGGCTCAGCCGTGGCGTAGAGGGACTAGGCGGCAGCGGTCTTCCGGTGACCGACGAGCACGACGCCCTCGACCACCTTGACGTCGTACGCCGGCACAGCGGCGTGGACGTCGTCCAGGCACCGTCCGGTTCGCAGGTCGAAGGCGTGCCGATGGGCCGGTGACGCGACGAACGGCGTCTCGCCGCGGCGCCCCACGATGCCCTTGGAGATGCCCCCGATCGCGTGCCGTGCGAACGGGTCGTGGTTGCCGAGCGCGTAGACCGCGTCATCCCCCGTCCGGAAGATCGCGATCGCCTGCCCGTGCACCAGCGCGGTCACACCGCGATCGACCTCGAGCTCAGCCATCCGGCAGACCGGTTGCCACTCCTCCACGGCCCCGCGACCTCTCATGCCTGTGAACGTAGGTCGGTGTTGTTCTCGCCAGCGTTTCGCTGTGTAACGGGGAGGAAAACGCTTTCTCCCAGTTGCTCGGCTCCCGACCCTCCCCGGACGGCGTGCGGCGACTACTCTCGCCCGGTGTCGACTCCCGCCCCCGCCGCATCGGATCCGGTTCCGCCCCGTGCCGCTGTCGTCGTCCTGGCGGCCGGTAGCGGCACCCGCGTCGGCGCCGACGTGAACAAGGTGTTGCTGACCCTGCGGGACCGACCACTCCTGGCCTGGTCGGTACAGACCGCACTGTCGCTCCCGGACGTCGCACCGGTCGTGGTCGTCTGCCGCCCGGGCGAACGCACGACCATCGCGCAGGCGCTCGCGCCGCACGTCGGCGACCGCGAGGTGCTGCTGATCGACGGTGGCGCGACCCGCCAGGCCTCCGAACAGGCCGCCCTCGACCTGCTCGCCCCTGTGGTCGCCGCCGGGGAGATCGACGTGATCGCGATCCACGACGGCGCGCGGCCGCTCGCCGGGACCGACCTGTTCGAGCGGGTCATCGCCATCGCTCGTGAGTACGGCGGCGCCGTACCCACACTGGAGCTGGCCGGCCTGTTCCCGCGCCCCGCCATCGGGACGTCGATGCCCACCGACCCGGGCAGCCGGTTGGTCGGCGTCCAGACGCCGCAGGCGTTCCGCGCCGCGCCGCTCGTCGCGGCCTACGCCGCGGCGAGGGCAGCGGGCTTCGACGGCACCGACACCGCCGCAGCCTTCGCACAGTTCGCGCCCGGTGGGGGCACGATCCGGGCCGTCCCGGCCGGGGCGAGGAACCTCAAGGTCACCTTCGCCGAAGACCTGCCCGTCGCCGAGGCACTGCTCGGTTAGAAGTCGCGGACGACCGACCGGTCAGCGGGGGTCGGTCAGGGCGGCCAGCACCGCGATGTCCTCGTCCGAGCCCACCCGCCGCGCCTCGGGGGGCGCCTCGACGAACTCGACCCGCTCGTCGCCGTACCTCTCCCGCAGGGTGGCGACCAGCTCGAGGAAGTCGGTCGAGGGCAAGGGTCCGCCTGCCGCGAACAGGTCCTCGACCACCGACGGCGGCAGCACCACCGGCGAGCAGATCGCGAGCAGCTCGTCGCGATCGACGGTCTCGCCCAGGGTCTGCTCACGAACCACCTTGACGGTGTCGGTCACCGGACGGACACCGACGACGATCCGGTCCTCGACACCGGCCCGATCGGCGCAGCGGGCCAGGAAAGCGGGCGGGGTCATCGGGCACAACGGGTCGTGCAGCAGCACGGCCTCACCGCGTTCGGCGACGAGCTCCCACGGCACGGTCTGGTCGATCAGGTCGATCCCGGCTTCGCCGGCCGCCCAGGCGGCAGCAGCGACGAGTGACTCGCCGTGGATCAGGTGGAACGGGAGCGCACCGCGGCCCTCCTCGACCACCATCCCCGAGACGGGGGCACAAATGTCAACGACGTCGTACGGATGGGGGCTCATCAGGGCCCCACCGTACGACGTCGTCGATCATTGGTCGGCAGCGCGTCGGGAGGCGTCGTGGCTGCGAGCTTGCTCG
This sequence comes from Nocardioides sp. Root682, assembly GCF_001427795.1. Taxonomy (GTDB): domain Bacteria; phylum Actinomycetota; class Actinomycetes; order Propionibacteriales; family Nocardioidaceae; genus Nocardioides. Next base: position 1,696,366 of record NZ_LMHJ01000001.1, read on the forward strand.
CCGCTGAACGCCGGAGACGCGCTCGACCCAAACTAACTGGCGAGGACTTCGTCCAGGATCGTCTCGGCCTTGTCCTCGTTGGTGTGCTCGGCGAGCGCGAGCTCGGAGACGAGGATCTGACGAGCCTTGGCGAGCATGCGCTTCTCGCCGGCCGACAGCCCGCGGTCCCGCTCACGGCGCCACAGGTCGCGGACGACCTCGGCCACCTTCATGACATCGCCACTGTGCAACTTCTCGAGGTTCGCCTTGTAGCGACGCGACCAGTTGGTCGGCTCCTCGACGTGCTCGGCCCGAAGGACGCCGAACACACGGTCCAGGCCTTCCTTGTCCACCACGTCGCGGACCCCGACAAGATCGAGGTTGCAAGCCGGAACCCGGACAACCAGGTCCTGCTGGGCGACGATCCGGAGAACGAGGTACTCCCGAGCTTCCCCCTTGATCGTCCGCATCTCGATGTTTTCGATGACCGCAGCCCCGTGATTGGGGTAGACGACCGTTTCGCCGACGGTGAAAGTCATATGTGAAAAGCCCCTTCCTAGGGTGACCTATGCTACCACGCCCTGGGCCGGTCCCACGAAGCGTTTGCGCAGGTCAGGGCCGCATTGGCTGGCTTGACAACGCGGGTGAGGTGTGTTCGGCCGGCACGGTTGCCCGTGAGACAGATCACCTGACCGGGGTACGACGGCCCCCCACCGCCCACGCGGACGACACCGATGTGGGACAGACGTTTCGGCGGGCCCGCGCACAAGGCGCCGGAGCGTGGTCAATACTGCTCGTCATGGCAAAGACGCAGCGTTGGCGACGCGGCCGCCCTGCCGGGGAGGAAACCACCTCAGTCGAGGAGGAGGTCGACTCCGCGGAGGTGTCGGCGCCCGAGGAGACGGCCGACGACGGCCCCCTCGACCCGGACGAGGACACCGACACGGCACCGGACGTCGAGCCGGAGGGCGATCACGACGTGGACGCTGAGCTCGACGTGGACCTGGAGCTCGAGGCCGACCTCGACCCCGACGAGGAGACCGCCCTCGACGAGGGCGAAGACCTTCCCGACGACCTTGCCGACGACCTTGCTGACGACGAGGACCTCTACGAGGACGGCCTCGTCCAGCCCACCTACGAACAGCCGACCGGCCTGGCCCGTGTCCTCTTCGGTGGCCGCAATCCCGCCGAGGTGGTGCCGATCCAGCTCCTCCAGGCGGCGCACGCCAAGCAGGCCATCGGCACGGCCGTTGCCATGGGCCTGGTGGCGGCGATCGCCGGCCGCCCGGCCCGCGAAGCGGGCGTCGTACTCCTCACCGTGCTGGTGGGCCAGACGATCCTCGGCTGGCACAACGACATCGTCGACCGGCAGCGCGACAAGTCCCACGGCCTCAAGGGCAAGCCGCTCGCGATGGGCCGCCTCCAGGCGGACACGGTCTGGTACGCCATCGTGGTCGCGACGCTGCTGCTCGTGCCGCTGTCGATCATGACCGGGATTCGCGCGGGCTGCCTGTACCTCGCGGCGGTCGCGGTCGGCATGCTCGGCAACATCGTGCTGCGCACCGGGTTCTTCTCGTGGTGGTCGTGGGCGGCGTCCTTCGCCCTCCTTCCTGCCTACCTCTCCTATGGCGGCTGGGGCGGCCAGGCGGTCGGCAGCGCACCCGAGACCTCGATCGTGGTGCTCGCCGCACTGCTCGGCATCGGCATCCACTTCCTGCGTGCCGTCTGGGGTCTGGTCGCCGACCACGAGGACGGCTGGACCTACCTTCCGCTCAAGCTGGGACTCAAGCTCGGCGCCACGCGATTGCTGGCCCTCGCCACCCTCTACACGGTGGTGATCACCGTCCTGCTCGTCGTGATGGGCGCCAAGGTCGGCCTCAGCCGCTGACCTCAGCCCGAGCCGCACACCTCGCCGGTCCCGGAGACCGCTAGAGTGTGGCCGCTCCCGCGGCGTACGCCAGCGGAAGCACCGACCCGGACCCAGGGGCCGTTGCAACGGCCGATGAAGAGAGAGCTGCGGAGGCCTGCCGAGATGCACCACCTGCGCCCGACTGCGATCGCCGGACTGCTGCTGGCCCTCGTGCCCGCCGCCATGACCCTGTCGTCCTGCGGCTTCGACTACCCGACCGACCGCATCAACACGATCGCGGCCGGCGAGAACAACCGGGAGGCCTCGGTCGACGCCCTCGGCATCCGGTTGCTGGCCACCGCCACGGGCGAGGGTCGCCTGATCGGGTCACTCTCGAACAACCTCGACGAGGATGCCGACCTGGACACCGTGACCTCCCCCGAGGGCAAGGCGACCGCCAAGTTCAAGGCGGTCGAGGTCCCCGGTCGCGGAGCCGTCAACCTCGCTGCGGACGTCGTCATCCCCGTGACCGGCGACTTCACCGCCGGCGACGTGATCACCCTCGAGCTCGGCTTCAGCACCGGCGAGACGGTCAGCCTGAACGTTCCGGTCGTCAAGAACTGCTACCAGTACACCCAGATCCCGACCGAGGCCGCCGAGAGCGACTCCGAGGAGTCCGAGCCCGCCGAGGACGAGGCAGGGGACGGCGAAGCCGCCGACGCTGCAGCCGAGGAGGAGCACGCCGACGGCGAGCACGAGGAGGGCGGCGACGCCCGCTTCAACTGCTCCGACGAAGCCCCCGCTCCGGAGGGCGCGCACTGATGACGTTCACGCTCATCCTGCTCCGCCACGGCGAGAGCGACTGGAACGCGAAGAACCTCTTCACCGGCTGGGTCGACGTCGCACTGACCGACAAGGGCCGCGCGGAAGCCGTGCGTGGTGGCGAGCTGCTGAAGGAGGCCGGCCTGCTGCCGGACGTCCTGCACACCTCGCTGCAGCGCCGCGCCATCAACACCGCCGCGCTCGCGCTCGACGCCGCCGACCGGCACTGGATCCCCGTGCGCCGCTCCTGGCGCCTCAACGAGCGCCACTACGGCGACCTGCAGGGCAAGGACAAGGCACAGGTCCGCGCCCAGTACGGCGAGGACCAGTTCATGCTCTGGCGTCGCTCGTTCGACATCCCGCCGCCGCCGCTGGACGACAGCAGCGAGTTCTCCCAGGCCGACGACCCGCGCTACGCCGACCTCGGCGACGACCTGCCCCGCACCGAGTGCCTCAAGGACGTCATCTCCCGCCTGCTGCCCTACTGGGACGCCGGGATCGTGCCGGACCTTCGCGCCGGCAACACCGTCCTGGTCGCCGCGCACGGCAACAGCCTGCGCGCGATCGTCAAGCACCTGGACCAGATCAGCGACGCCGACATCGCCGGGCTCAACATCCCGACGGGCATGCCGCTGGTCTACGAGCTCGACGAGGACACCCTCGTGCCGACCGTCCCGGGCGGCCGCTACCTCGACCCCGAAGCGGCTGCTGCCGCCGCGGCGGCCGTGGCGAACCAGGGCCGGTAGTCAGTCTCGGCAGCCGCACACACGGGAGTTTCACCGGCTGACCGGTGAAACTCCCGCTCTGCGGGCGGGTTGGACGACGAAACTCATGCTTGGACGAGGAACCTTCGTCGTCCCAGCGTGAGTTTCACCGGCCGGCCGGTGAAACTCCCCCTAGTCGGCCAGAACCCCGTCGGCGACGACGGCCAGCATCGACTTCGCCGCCTCAGCGTCGAGGTCGCTGTTGTCGACGACGGCAGCAACCCCACCCACGAGCCGGCACAGCTGCATCGCGTCGACGTCACGGCGCATGGCTCCCTCAGCTGCCAGTGCGTCGATCACCCGCTGGTTGGCGTCGAGATAGGTGCGGCACTTGGTGGCGAACGGTGACCCTTCGTCACCCAGCGCACTGGTGATCCGCCATGCAGCGCCCTTGTGGCGGGTGAGGAACTCGACGTACGCCTGGAACCAGGCGAGAAGCCGGTCCCGCGGGCTGCCCTCGCCGGCCAGCGACTTCGCCGCGGCAGCATTCACCGTCTCGACCCACGCCTGGATGGCGGCGTCGTACAGCGCCTCCTTGGTCGGGAAGTGGCGGTAGAGCGTCCCGACACCGACTCCGGCGGTCTTGGCGACCTCATCCATCGACACGGCGTCGTAGCCCTTCTCGCGGAAGAGCTGACGAGCGATGTCCGCGATGTGCTCACGGTTGCGGACGGCATCGGCGCGCAACGAGTTCACCTGTTCCCTTGCTAAACGGAGACACCCTCCGTATTGTGGAGGACAACCGGAGTCATCCTCCGCTAAGTGTACGTCGGCCTCCCCGGCCAGAACAGGACACCACCCTTGTCTTCCATCACGCTCTCTCCCGCGGCGCCACGGGCCATCGCCCGCACGACGTCGACCGGTATCTCCATCGTTCTCCTCGCCCAGCTCATGCTGGTCCTCGACTCCGCCGTGATGAACGTCGGACTCCCCCACATCGCCACTGATCTCCACTTCGGCCCCGCCTCGCTGTCGTGGGTCCTCAACGGCTACGCACTTGCCTTCGGCGGCCTCCTGCTCCTCGGCGGCCGGCTCGGCGACGTCTTCGGCCGGCTCTCGGTCTTCTGCGTCGGCCTCGCCGTGTTCACGCTCTTCTCCCTGCTCGGCGGCCTCGCCACCGAGCCGTGGATGCTCGTGACGGCGCGTGCCTTCCAGGGCGTCGGCGCTGCGATCGCGGCACCCTCCGTGCTTGCCCTGATCACCACCACTGCGCGCGACGAAGCCGCCCGCAACCGTGGGCTCGCCCTCTTCACGGCGGTCTCCTCGGGAGGCGCCGCCCTCGGCATGCTGCTCGGCGGCGTCCTCACCGACCTGCTGTCATGGCGCTGGACGCTGTTCATCAACGTGCCCATCGGGATCGCGGTCCTGCTCACCGTCCGCCGCCACGTCGCCGACACCCCCCGTCGACCGGGCCGCTTCGACGTCGTCGGGGCCGTGAGCGCCACCGGCGCCGCTGTCGCCCTCGTGTGGACACTCATCAAGGCGCCCGAGCACGGTTGGGGCTCAGCGGAGACCATCCTCGGACTCCTCCTCGCCGCCGTCCTCGCGGTCGTGCTGGTCGTCACCGAGGCACGCCACAGCCACCCGTTGCTCCGCCTCGGCCTGCTGCGAAGCCGCTCCCGCGTCGCCACCCTCGTCACGATGGCGGGCCTGTACGGCGGCATGCTGGCCACGTTCTTCCTGATGGTGCAGTACTTCGAGGAGGACCTGGGCTACGGGCCGCTGCAGACCGGCTTTGCGTTCCTGCCGATCCCGCTCAGCGTGTTCACCATGTCGCGGATCACCCCGCGTCTGGTCACCCGGTTCCGGCAACCGCCGATCATCGTCGCGGGTGCCGCGGGCACGCTCGCCAGCTTCGTGTTCCTCAACCAGATCGATGCCGGGACGACCTACTGGACCGGCGTCTTCCCTGCCCTGCTGGTGATGGGCCTGAGCATGGGCGGCAGCTTCATGCCGATCACGTCGTTGGCCCTGCTCGGTGTCGAGCCGGAACACGCCGGAGCAGCCTCCGGCCTGCTGCAGACCATGCAGCAGCTCGGTGGCGCGGTCGGCCTGGCCGTGGTCGCTTCGGTCTACGCCTCGCACCGCGTGCCGGGTGACTTCCTCGCCGGAGCCCACGCCGGCTTCGCGGCCGCGGCGATCATCGCCGCGATCGGCCTCGCGAGCGCCGCAACACTGCTCGCCCGGCCGCGCACCGCATCCTGATCAACACTCCGCACGCAGATCGGCCCGCCCCGTGCACACGGGGCGGGCCGATCTGGTGAATGAATGGCTGTCAGGCAGCGGGGACCGGGTTGTGCCCGGTCACCACGAAGATGACCCGGTTGGCGATCGAGACCGCGTGGTCGGCGATGCGCTCGTAGTAGCGGCCGAGCAGGGCGATGTCGACGGCCGCCTCGACACCGTGCGACCAGTCGTCGGAGAGCAGCTCGGAGAAGCTGGTACGACGGAGCTGGTCCATCTCCTCGTCGTCGCGACCCAGGGCGATCGCCGCCTCGACGTCCCGACCGGCGATGACCTCGCACACCCGCGCGACCATGTCCTCGGCGACCTCGGCCATCCGTGTCATCGTCGGACGGGCCTCCGCGGGCACGGCGACGTCCGGCACGCGGAGGCGCGCGACCTTGGCGACGTGCACGGAGAGGTCGCCCATCCGCTCGAGCTCGGCGACCATGCGCAGCGCGGCGACGACGGTGCGCAGGTCACGGGCGACCGGCTGCTGCAGGGAGAGCAGGCTGAAGGCGTTCTCCTCGACCTGCTCGCGGGCACGGTCGATCTCGGCATCGTCGCTGATGACCTTCTCCGCAATCGAGGAGTCACCGGTCATCAGGGCGGTGGTGGCCTGGCCGACGGCGACCTGGACGCGGCGGGCGATGCCCGCGAGGTCCTCGAAGATCGCATCGAGCTGGTCAATGTAGGCGTCACGCATGCGGCAGAGCCTAGGCAACACAGGTGACCAACCGGCGCATGCCGGTGAACGGGGAATGAACATCGCGAAGCCCGGCCTCGCCGATTCCCGGCTCGATCTGCGCTGAGCCGTACGATCGAGCTGTGGATCCGACGACGCAGGCCTTCCTGGCCGCGATCCTCGGCGCCCTCGTGTCCGGCGGCGCGATGTTCGCCTGGTACCTCAGCGATCGGCAACAACGACAGTACGTCGCACCCGAGGAACCGCAGGTGCCGGACGGGGTCGCCGCCGTGCTCTCCGTGCTGCGCAGCAGCGCGGTCGTCGTCGACGAGTCCGACGTGGTCCTCAAGGCTTCCGCGCCGGCGTACGCCATGGGCTTCGTCCGTGGCACCAGCCTGCTGTCCGAGGAGCTCGGCAACCTGATCCGCCAGGTCCGCCGCGACGGACAGATCCGCGAGACCGAGCTGATCGTGCCGCGGGCGGCCGGCGTCCCCCGCCACGTCACGGCCCGCGTCGCACCGCTCGGCTCCCGCCTGGTCCTGGCCCTGGTCGAGGACCGCACGCGGGAGCGACAGGTCGACGCCGTACGTCGCGACTTCGTCGCCAACGTCAGCCACGAGCTGAAGACACCGATCGGTGCGATCCGGCTCCTCGCCGAAGCGGTACAGGACGCATCGGACGACCCCGAGGCGGTCTATCGCTTCGCCTCGCGGATGCTGACCGAGAGCGACCGGTTGTCGCGACTGATCCTGCAGATCATCGAGCTCTCACGGCTGCAGGGGGACGAGCCGATCGACTCCCCGGTGCCCGTCTCGATCGACGAGATCGTCGCCGCCGCAGTCGACGGCAGCCACACCAACGCCACCGCGAAGGACATCTCGATCATCGCCGAGGGCGACGAGGGCCTCAAGGTGATCGGCAGCGAGAAGCAGGTCAGCGCGGCCGTCGCCAACCTGGTCGCGAACGCCATCGCGTACTCCGAGCCGAACTCCCGCGTGGTCGTGACCCGCAAGCGGGTCGGCTCCTCCGTCGAGATCTCCGTGATCGACCAGGGCATCGGCATCCCCGAGGCCGAGGTCGACCGGATCTTCGAACGGTTCTACCGCGTCGATCCCGCGCGACACCGCTCCACGGGAGGCACCGGACTCGGCCTGTCGATCGTCAAGCACGTTGCCGCCACCCACGGCGGAGACGTGCGCGTCTGGTCCGTCGAGGGCCAGGGCTCGACGTTCACGCTGTCCCTTCCCAAACACCCCGACCACCAGGAGGCCAGGCCGCTCATCCGGCTGGCCCCGCTCGCGTCCGACCCGGACTCACCGGCCGAACGCACCGAAGATCAGGAGAAGTCCCCATGACCCGTGTCCTTGTCGTCGAAGACGAAGAAAGCTACAGCGACGCCCTCGCCTACCTGCTCCGCAAGGAGGGGTTCGAGGTCGCGATCGCGGCGGACGGCAACGAGGCGTTGAAGGAGTTCGACCGCAACGGCGCGGACATCGTGCTGCTGGACCTGATGCTCCCCGGCATCCCCGGCACCGAGGTCTGCCGCACCATCCGGCAGACGTCGAACGTGCCCGTGATCATGGTCAGCGCGAAGGACGACGAGGTCGACAAGGTCGTCGGACTCGAGCTCGGCGCCGACGACTACGTCACCAAGCCGTACTCCCCGCGCGAGCTGGTCGCCCGGATCCGTGCCGTGCTGCGCCGCGGCAACGAGGCCGAGCTGCTTCCCGACACCCTCGAGGCCGGACCGGTCCGGATGGACGTCGAGCGCCACGTCGTGACCGTCGACGGCACCGAGCAGCGACTCCCGCTCAAGGAGTTCGAGCTGCTCGAGATGTTCCTGCGCAACCCCGGCCGGGTGCTGACCCGTGGCCAGCTGATCGACCGGGTCTGGGGCTCGGACTACGTCGGCGACACCAAGACGCTCGACGTGCACGTCAAGCGCCTGCGGGCCAAGCTCGAGCCCGAGCCGAGCGAGCCGAAGTACCTCGTCACCGTGCGCGGGCTGGGCTACAAGCTGGAAGTCTGATCGGGGTCTCGAGACGCTTGCTGCGCAAGCTCCTCGACCTCCGCGGGCAGATCGCACTCGAGGACGACGTCCGCAGCGGGCTCGATGATCGCGACCTTCGCACTCCGGCCGCCCGCAGCCACCAGGCAGCCGACCAGGATCAGCGGGAAGCCGACGATCATGCCGTTGGTGATCTTCTCGTCGAGCACGATCACGCCGAGCACGATCGCCACCGCGGGGTTGACGTAGGTGATGATCGTCGACCGCGTCGGCCCCGCCTCCTTGATCAGGTCGAGGAAGACGACGAAGGCCAGCGCGGTGCAGACCAGTGAGAGCACGCCGATGCTGACCCAGGCCTCGGCCGGCAGGTCGGTCGGCGGATTCGCCACACCGAACGGTGCGTAGACGACGGCAGTGACGGTCAGCGCGCAGGCCATCACGCCGAGACCGGAGACGTCGGAGAACCAGCGCGCCAGGATCAGCGGTCCGGCTGCGTAGCAGACCGCCACGCCCAGCATCTCCGCCACCGCGAGCATGTCGAGATGCCCCAGGTCGAGGCCGACCAGGCAGGCCACCCCGGCAAAACCGAGGACCAGACCGCCCAGCTGCTTGAGCGTGAACCGCTCGGCATGGGCGGTCACCAGGAACGCCAGTGCCCCGAACAGCGGGACCGCGGCCACCAGCAGGCCGGCCAGCGACGAGGAGATGCGCTGCTCGGCGTGCCCGAGCAGCACCCACGGGATCATGATCTCGATGACCGCGAACAGGACGAGCGGCTGCCAGCGGGCGAGCACCGGCGCGACCTCGCGGCGCATCAGCGCGATCGGCAGCAGCACGAGGACCGCGAGCGCCGTACGCAGGAAGACGAGCTCAGCAGGCGACACGTGCTCGACGGCGATCCTGATGAAGAGGTACGGCAGGCCCCAGATCAAGCACATCGCCAGGAACAGGGTCCAACCGCGGTTCGTCACCGGATCAATCTACGGACCGCCACCGACATCTCCCCACCGATTTCTTGCCAGTCCATGTCGAGAACCGGCCAAGGGCTCCGTCCCAGGAGTGAAGGTGGCAAGAATGGCCACCTCGGACCCAAGGAGACCACGATGGCGAAGTACCTCTTGCTCAAGCACTACAACCGCACCAGCGGCCCGGACTGGCTGCCCGGCACCAACGTGCCGATGGACCAGTGGGAGCCGGACGAGATCACGGCCCACGTCGAGTTCATGCGCCAGTGGGCCGACGAGATGAGCGAGCGCGGCGAGTTCGTCGACGGTCAGGCCCTCGAGCCGGCCGGCGCGTTCGTCCGGTACGACGGCGAGGGCAGGCCGCCCGTCACCGATGGCCCGTTCCCCGAGACCAAGGAGCTGATCGCCGGCTGGATGATCATCGACGTCGACTCGCAGGAGCGCGCCTACGAAGCGGCCGCCAGCCTGTCGGCGGCGCCGGGCAAGGGCGGCCGGCCGATCCACGAGTGGATCGAGGTGCGCCCGTTCTACGGCGAGCCGCCCGTGGTCACCGAGTGAACGAGGACCTGCTGCGGGAGCTGACCCCGCAGGTCCTGGGCATCCTCGTCCGCCGCGGGATCGAGTTCGCGGCGGCCGAGGACGCCGTCCAGGAAGCCCTCGTCGAGGCCGTACGACGATGGCCGGATGCGATGCCCGACGACCCGCGTGCGTGGCTGGTCACGGTGGCCGGCCGCAAGATGATCGACGAGCACCGCTCGGTGGCCGCCCGCAACCGGCGCGAGCTCCAGCACCGCCTCGAGCCCGACGCGGGACCGACCGAACAGGCCGACGACACGCTGCTCCTGCTGAGTCGTTGCTGCCACCCGGACCTCACACCGGCGTCAGCGGTGGCGCTGACCCTGCGCGCGGTCGGCGGGCTGACCACCGCGCAGGTCGCGCAGGCGTTCCTGGTGCCGGAGGCCACGATGGCGCAGCGGATCTCCCGCGCCAAGCGGACGATCGCCGGGCAGCCGTTCGCGCGCCCGGGCGAGGTCACCGCCGTCCTGCGGGTTCTCTACCTGATCTTCAACGAGGGCTTCACCGGCGAGGTCGACCTCGCCGTCGAGGCGATCCGGCTGACCCGGCAGCTGGCTGCCACGACCCCTGACCCGGAGGTCGGCGGCCTCCTCGCCCTCATGCTGCTGCACCACGCGCGGCGGGCTGCGCGTCGTACTCCCGGCGGGGAGCTGGTCACCCTGGCCGACCAGGACCGCTCTCGGTGGGACACGGCGATGATCGCGGAGGCGGTCGGGATCCTGCAGGACGCGCTGGACCGCGACGCGGTGGGCGAGTACCAGGCGCAGGCCGCGATCGCAGCCCTCCACGACGACGCCGCCCGGGCCGAGGAGACCGACTGGGTCCAGATCCTGGAGTGGTACGACGAGCTCGTCCGCCTCTCCCCCAGCCCGATCGTGCTGCTCAACCGGGCCGTGGCGGTCGGAGCTGCCGACGGCCCGCTGGCGGGCCTGAAGGCGCTCGCGCCCCTCGACACCACGCTGCCGCGCTACGACGCGGTCGCGGCGTGGCTCCACGAGCAGGCCGGGGACACCGTCGAGGCGGCCCGGCTCTACTCCGTCGCCGCCGGCAAGGCGCCGACCCTCCCGGAGGCCAACCACCTGCGACGGCAGTCGGCGCGGCTACGCGCCTGAGTCGGTCTCCGCAGGCTCCAGCCAGCCCCGGAACGCCTCGAGGTTCGCGGTCGACTCGCCCCGGTCGATCCGCCACTGCCACTCCTTGCGGATGGAGGACTCGAAGCCGAGCTCGAGGATCGTGTTGAACGACTCGTCGGCGTAGGTCAGCACCGAGCCGAGGAGCCTGTCCAGGTCTTCCGGCGTCGCCGACGAGAGCGGCAACCTGGCGTCCAGGTAGATGTCGCCGTGGTGGTCCAGGGCGAAGCCGACGCCGTACATCTTGAGGTTGCGCTCGAGGAGCCAGCGGTAGACCCGTTCGAACTCCTCGTCGGGGCGGCGACACACGAACGCGTGCACGCCCAGTGCGTGCGGCCCGACGTCGAGGCGCACAGGAGTCTGGAGCTTCTTCTCACCGGGCAACGAGAACGTGAAGGTGCCCGGCGTCGACTCCTCGAACTCGATGTCGTTGTCCACCAGATGGGTGCGTACGACGTCCGCGGGTTCCATCACGCAGACGAGCCTACTTCTTGGCGCATGAGCGAGTGGGCACGTTCGTAGACGGCCAGCGTCTGCGCGGCCGTGGCGTCCCACGAGAACCTCTCGGACTGCACGAGGGCGCCGGCGGCGAGCCGCTCGCGGAAGTCGGCATCGGCGACGACCCGCTCCAGGGCGAGGGCCCAGTCGTGCGGCTCGTGGGTGTCGACCAGCAAGCCACTGTGACCGTCCCGGACGACGGTCGTGAGCCCACCTACTGCGGCGGCCACGACCGGCGACCCGGCGGCCTGTGCCTCGGCGGCGACCAGCCCGAACGACTCGTTGTACGACGGCACCGCGACGAGCGTGGCCGCGGAGTACCACCCCGCGAGCTCGTGCTGCGGCACGGGCGGGACGAACCGGACGACGTCGTCGATGCGCAGCTCGGCCGCCAGGTTGGCCAGAGCAGCGGGCCGCTCCAGGCCACTGCCGGACGGGCCGCCGACGACCGGCACGACCAGGCGCGAACGGAGGTCGGGGCGGCGGAACAGGAGCTCGGCGACAGCGCGGAGCAGCACGTCGGGGGCCTTGAGCGGCTGGATGCGTCCGGCGAAGAGCAGCACCAGCGCGTCGTCAGCCAGGTCGCGGGCCCGACGGGCGGCCGACCGCTCCGCGGGCGACATGCTCCGGAACACGTCGGTGTCGACGCCCGGGTGCACCACCTCGACGCGGGCCGGCTCGGCGTCGTACAGGTTGATCAGCTGCTTGGCCTCGAGGTCGGTGTTCGCGATCAGCACGTCGGCTGCCTCGACGACCTGCTCCTCGCCGATGACTCGGGCCTCGGGCTCGGGGGTGTCGCCCTCGGCGAGTGCTTCGTTCTTGACCTTGGCCATGGTGTGCATCGAGTGCACGAGCGGCACGCCCCAGCGGTCGCGCGCAAGCGCGCCGACCTGCCCGGACAGCCAGTAGTGGGAGTGCACGACGTCGAAGTGGCCGGCGGGGTGCACCGCCTCCGCCCGGAGCACCTCGCGCGCGAACACGCAGAGCTGGCCGGGCAGCTGCTCCTTGGTGAGTCCCTCGAACGGACCCGCGTGCACGTGGTGCACGGTCACGCCGGGGGACATCGGGACGATCGGCTCGAGGCTGGAGCGGGTGGCCCGGGTGAAGATGTCGACCTCGATGCCACGCTGGGCGAGCCGCCGCGCGACCTCGACGACGTAGACGTTCATGCCGCCCGCGTCACCGGTGCCGGGCTGGTCCAGCGGCGAGGTGTGCAGGCTGATCATCGCGACGCGTCCGACCTCGGACGCCCCTGACTCCCCCATGCCACCTCCTGCTGATGTCGCTCGCTGCCGTCCGAACTCCCGTCGGCCGGCGATTGGTCAACCCTCCCAGTGTGCCCGGCATTCCCGTCCGGCAAGAATGGCGTTCATGAACAGACCGATCGCCGTCGTGACCGGAGCCTCCAGCGGCATCGGCGCCGCCACCGCGCGCCACCTCGCCGACGCCGGCTTCGAGGTGATCTGCGCGGCGCGCCGGGCGGACCGGATCGAGGCGCTCGCTGTCGAGATCGGCGGTCGGGCCGTCGTCTGCGACGTGACCGACGAGTCCTCGGTGCAGGCGCTGGCGTCCACAGCGGGCCCGCGGGTCGACGTACTCGTGAACAACGCGGGGGGCGCGTTCGGCTCGGCTCCGGTCGCCGAGGGCGACGCCGACCAGTGGCGCCGGATGTACGACGTCAACGTGGTCGGCCTGATGCAGGTCACCCGGGCGCTGCTGCCCGCGCTGATCGCCGGCGGAGTGGCCAGCGGTGCCGGCACGATCATCAACGTCGGCTCGATCGCGGGGCGCGTGGCCTACGAGGGCGGAGCCGGGTACACCGCCGCGAAGCACGGCACGAAGGTCGTGACCGAGACGCTGCGCCTGGAGCTGGTGACCCAACCGGTGCGGGTGTGCGAGGTCGCGCCGGGGATGGTGCGGACCGACGAGTTCGCGCTGGTGCGGTTCGACGGCGACCAGGCGAAGGCAGACGCGGTCTACGCCGGCGTGGCCGAGCCGTTGGTGGCCGACGACATCGCCGACGCGATCACCTGGGTCGCGACCCGCCCGCCCCACGTCAACATCGACGAGCTGGTCATCAAGCCACGGGCGCAGGCTGCTCCACACAAGGTGCATCGCGCCTGACCCGTCCCAGCAGCGCCCGCACCAGGTTGCCGAACCGCAACCGCAGCGCCGACGGGACGCCCGTCCACGCCGTCCGGGAACGGATCGGCAGGGCCGCGTGAGCCGGGAGCGCCAGGACCACGACTGCCCGCCCCAGGTCCCCCGGGTTCCGGCTGGACGCCACGTGATGGCGGAAGTGTCCCCCGCTGCCGCCGGAGTACGTCGACGGGTTCGACACCGAGTGGTTCGCGCGCGCCCGGTCGAGCACTGCCGCCGGCACCCGGTCGAGCTGGGCGTGGATCCGCGGAGGCACGCCAACAGGGAGCCCGACCGTCTCGCGCGCAACCGCCAACGACACGGCCGCCGGCGCGCGCAGGCCTCCGTCGAACACTGCCGGATCGCGAGCGAGCCGACGGAGGTCGATCAAGGTGCGCATCCAGGTCCAGCCCTCACGGTGCCCGGCCAGGTGGCCCAGCGCGTCGCGGGGGCTGAGCGTCGCCACCTGCGCCCCACCGATCTCGACCAGCTCCCGGCGCGGCCACAGCTCGGCGAACTCAGGATGGGCGCCGCGCAACGGCTCGAACCGCCAGTGCAGGTCGACGTCGCCGCCCGCGCCGATGTACGTCAGCGCGCTGCCCCATCGGTTCACGTGCCCCCAGGCCCACATCTCGGGCTCGATCTGCCCGTACGCGTGCAGCGCCCAGCCCGCGGCCTTCAGCACCCGGTGGGCGTCGGCGACCTTCCCCGGCGCGACGAGCAGGTCGATGTCACCGGGTCCGCGGGCGTCGTACTGCCCCGTCGTCTGGACGGCGAGGGCCTGTCCCTTGAAGACGAGCACATCGATGCCGTGCTCGTCGAGGAGCCGGACGGCACGGACCGTCTCGAGGGTCTGGAGCATCAGCCGCTGCTGGTTGCGCTGGCGCCAGGCGTCCATGACCGACGTGATCTCGCGGGGCAGTCCGAGGGCGTCGGCGTGTGTGCGCAGCACGTCGGAGACCCGGTGCCGGCCGATCACCTCCAGGAGATCGTGAGGCGCAACCTCGCCGAGGGAGACAGGTTCCGCAGGCCGCCCTTCCTCCGCTCCCAGGGCACCCTTCACGAGCGTCCGGAGGACGCCGAGAGCGGCGGGGCTGGCGGTCATGACGTCGAGCGTGGCAGCCACGGGAACCCCGGACCATCGGAATCGATGGTCCCGTCAGGTTAAAAAATGCGGGAACTCCGCACGAAGGCGTGTCCCCGGACGTCAAAGTTCTGTTCAACGCCTGACGGGGACCTCCCTCCCGCCGTCATGACAGAAGGAGCTCACATGAAGCTTGCCTACGAAACGCCGGTGCTCGAGGCCCTCAGCCTCAGCGCCACGCACGACGACATCGAGGTCGATGTCGACGCCGACGTCGACCCCGTGGCCGAGGTGGACGTCCACCTGGGCATCGGGCTCGGCAGCTGAACACCCGCTCCGGACTGCTGCTCGTGGCGGCGTGGACCCTGCTGGGGCTCACCCGCCTGCTCACGGTGGTGCTGCCCTTCCGGGCGATCCGGCACCTCCTGGGTGAGCAACGGTCACCGAACGGAGCTGACCCGGCCTCGGGGCCGGTCCCCCCACCTGCCGACGCGCGCGACGAGAATCGCGCCCGGCAGATCGGCTGGGCCGTGCGGACTGCCGCCCACCGGACCCCCTGGCGATCGGACTGCTATCCACAGGCCCTCACCGCGCGCACCTTGCTGCGCGTGGCCCGCGTGCCCCACGCGGTGACCTTCGGCGTACGCCGTGACGACGCCGGCACCCTGAAGGCGCATGCCTGGGTGAGTGCCGGGCGCGTCGCCGTGGCCGGTGGCACCGGCCAGTCCTGGGTCGGCGTCGGCAACTTCACCTGGTCCCCGCGCGGCCGCTGACAGGTCCGTGCCCATGTACTCCGCCTACGGCCTCCGACTCTCCAGTGAGATCGCCCTGCCCGAGGTGGGCGGCTCCCTCGACGGGCCGGGAGCCGCCGACATCGAGATCACGCTGGGCACACCGGCCGGCCCGTCGGCATCCGCCACCCTGCTCCCTCTCGGCCTGTGGGTCGACGGCGACCGGATCGGCGTCGACGTCCCCGACGTCGGCCGCTACGTCTGCGAGGGCGGCACCCGGATCGTCGTGCAGCCTGCTCCCGAGGTGGAGGCCGGAGTCCTCAAGCTCTTCCTGCTCGGTACGGCGCTCGGCGCGCTGATGGTGCAGCGCGGCCATCTCGTGCTGCACGGCAACGCCTTCCGCGTCGGCGACGCGTGCGCGGTGGTGGTCGGTCACTCCGGCGCGGGGAAGTCAACGCTCGCGGCCGAGATGCACCGCCGCGGACACGACATCCTCAGCGACGACGTCGTCCCGATCGATGCCGACGGCCGTGCTCTCCCCGGCTGGCCGCGCCTCAAGCTGTGGCAGGACGCGCTCGACCGGCTCGGCATCGACTCGAGCGGCTACGACCGGATCCGCGGGGCGCACGCGAAGTTCCACGTGCCCCTGGACCGGCCACCGCTCGACCCGCTGCCCGTGCGCTGGATCTACGTGCTCGACCGGCACCGCGGTCCGCTCACGATCACTCCGCTCACGGGAGCGGCGATCTTCACCAGCCTGCACGAGCACAGCTACCGCAAGGAGATCCTGGTGGGCGCCCATCGGCAGACCCATCTGGCCCGGAGCGCGGCACTTGCCGCGACCGTGCGACCCGCGCGCCTCGACCGCCCCCGCGGCATGGACTCCGTCGTGGCCTCGGCCGACGCGATCCTCGCCGACATCGACCAGTCCCTCTCCGGGACCCCTGGGAAGGAACACCATGCGACGAGCCACTGAGACCCCTGCTGCGTCGGGCCGCTGGGTCCGCGACTCCGCCCTCCACGCCGTCGAGATGGACGCCGAATTCGTGATGATGGGCGTCGAGCAGGGCGAGTACTACGCGGTCAAGGGCGTCGCCGCAGCCCTGTGGCGCCACCTCGCCCAGCCGCACGACGTCAGCGAGCTGGCCACCCTCGTCTCCGAGGAGTACGACGTCAGTGCCGAGGCCTGCCGCGCCGACGTCGCGGCTTTCCTCGACCAGCTCGCGGCCAAGGGCATGGTCCGCGCGGTGTGAGCCTCAGGCGAGGGCGCGGTCCAGCGCGGCCTCGACGTGCAGCGAGGTGCACGGGAACACGGGGATCTCGGAATCGGCCTGGCGCACGAGCAGCTCCAGCTCGGAGCACCCCAGGATCACGCCGCCCGCGCCGGCGTCCCACAGCTCGCTGATCATCGCGACGACCGAGCGACGGGAGTCGTCGACGACCTTCCCATGGACCAGCTCGTCGTAGATGATCCGGTTGAGCTCGTCGTGGTGCGTCGGCTCCGGCACCAGCACGCCCAGGCCGTGGCTTGCGATGCGGTCGGTGAAGAAGGTGCGCGACATCGCGAACTTCGTGCCGAGCAGGGCCACCGTCTCGACGCCCTGCTCCTTGCACGCCTCGGCGACGACGTCGCCCAGGTGCAGCAGCGGGATGGAGACCGCGTCCTGGACCTGTTCGGCAACGCGGTGGAAGGTCGTCGTGCACAACATCAGGAAGTCGGCACCGGCGCGTTCGACCGAGATGGCGGCGTCACGCAGGATGGCCGCGACGCCATCCCAGTCCTCGGCCTCCTGGAGTGCGGTGACCTCGCCGAAATCGACCGATGTCATCGCTGTCCGTGCCGAGTGGAAGCCCCCGAGACGCTGCTCGACACCGCGATTGAGCGCCTCGTAGTAGGCCGCACTGCTCTCCCAGGACATGCCGCCGACGAGCCCGATGGTCTGCATGGGGGAAGTCTAGAGGTGTCGCAGGACACCTCGACGGGGCGTCGGCGATGTGAGCCGGAGCCTGCCCCGCGGTTAGGCTGGCAGGCGGCCACCGCGCGCGAGCGCGTGTCCGGCCACACCAGAACCTTCGACGAGAGCGACGCCGTACTCCCATGTCCCAGACCATGTCCGAGGATGGACGATCCCTCCGCCACGACCTTCGCAACGTAGCCATCGTCGCGCACGTCGACCACGGCAAGACCACGCTGGTCGACGCGATGCTGCGCCAGGCCGGCGCCTTCACCGCTCACCAGGCCGAGTCCGTCGCCGAGCGCGTCATGGACTCCGGTGACCTCGAGCGCGAGAAGGGCATCACCATCCTCGCGAAGAACACCGCCGTCCACTACCGCGGCCCCTCCGCCCAGGAGATGGCCAACGGCGACATGGTCATCAACATCATCGACACCCCCGGCCACGCCGACTTCGGTGGCGAGGTCGAGCGCGGCCTGTCCATGGTCGACGGCATCGTGCTCCTCGTCGACGCGTCCGAGGGCCCGCTCCCGCAGACCCGCTTCGTGCTGCGCAAGGCCCTCAACGCCAACATGCCGGTGATCCTGGTGGTCAACAAGACCGACCGCGGCGACGCGCGCATCGACGAGGTCGTCGACGAGACCTACGAGCTCTTCATGGACCTGCTCGACGAGACCCACAGCCACGACGCCCTCGACTTCCCCGTCGTGTTCGCGTCCGGCCGGGCCGGGATCGCGTCGCTGACCAAGCCCGAGAACGGCACCCTCCCCGAGGGCACCGACCTCGAGCCGCTGTTCCGCACCATCCTCGAGAACATCCCCGCTCCCGTGTACGACGAGGGCGCACCCCTGCAGGCGCACGTCACCAACCTCGACGCCTCCCCCTTCCTGGGTCGCCTCGCACTGCTGCGCATCCAGCAGGGCACCCTGAAGAAGGGCCAGACCGTTGCGTGGATGAAGCGCGACGGTGCGGTCAAGAACGTCAAGATCACCGAGCTCCTCATCACCGAGGGCCTCGAGCGCAAGCCCGGCGAGCAGGCCGGCCCCGGTGACATCGTCGCCGTCGCCGGCATCCCGGAGATCACCATCGGCGAGACCCTCGCCGACGCGGAGAACCCCATCGCCCTGCCGCTCATCCACGTCGACGAGCCCGCCATCTCGATGACCATCGGCACCAACACCAGCCCCCTCGTGGGCAAGGTGAAGGGCCACAAGGTCACCGCCCGCCTGGTCAAGGACCGCCTGGACCAGGAGCTCATCGGCAACGTGTCGCTCCGCGTGCTCCCGACCGAGCGTCCCGACGCGTGGGAGGTGCAGGGCCGCGGCGAGCTCGCCCTGGCCATCCTCGTCGAGCAGATGCGTCGCGAGGGCTACGAGCTCACCGTCGGCAAGCCGCAGGTCGTCACCCGCGAGGTCGACGGCAAGATCCACGAGCCGTTCGAGCGCCTCACCATCGACGCACCCGAGGAGTTCCTCGGCACGATCACCGAGCTCCTCGCAGCTCGCAAGGGCCGCATGGAGGGCATGACCAACCACGGCACCGGCTGGGTGCGCATGGAGTTCGTCGTCCCGGCCCGAGGCCTGATCGGTTTCCGGACCGACTTCCTCACCGAGACCCGCGGCACCGGTATCGCCCACCACATCTCCGAGGGCTACTTCCCATGGGCCGGCGACATCCGCTCGCGCGCCTCCGGCTCACTGGTCGCGGACCGCTCGGGTGCCACGACGGCGTACGCCATGACCTCCCTGCAGGAGCGCGGCGTGATGTTCCTCGAGCCCGCCACCGAGGTCTACGAAGGCATGATCGTCGGCGAGAACTCCCGCGCCGACGACATGGACGTCAACATCACCAAGGAGAAGCAGCAGACCAACATCCGGTCCGCCACCTCCGACAACTTCGAGAAGCTGATCCCGGCGAAGAAGCTCTCCCTCGAGCAGAGCCTGGAGTTCTGCCGCGAGGACGAGTGCGTGGAGATCACCCCGGAGACGGTGCGGATCCGCAAGATCATCCTCGACGCCAACGAGCGCGCGAAGATCACCAGCCGCGCCAAGAAGGCCTCCAAGTAGGTCTCCTTCGCCAGGCTCAGCCTGGTCTGGACAATGGCACGTCGTAGTCACCTCAGGTGGCCACGACGTGCCATTGCCGTTCCCGGGCACCCGCTGTGTGATGGGGAGTGGGACCGGCCGCATACGGCTTTGCTTCTCGGTGGCGATTCTCGGGGAGTTGGGTGCAGCGACAATCAGCCGCGCACGTCCACCGTGAGGAATGCTCCCAATGCCTTCAGCCTCCCGATCCTCCCGCGCTCACCCGCGTCCACTCCGGCGCCGCGGCCTTCGCCGCTCCGGCACCTTTCTCGCCTGTCTGGCGGTCGTCGCAGCCACCCTCGTCAGCTCCGGCGCCGAGGCGGTGGCCTTCGGCCCGTACAACATCGACGGGACCGTTCCCGGGGGCGACGGCGCGCAGCATCTCGACGACCCCTCGGGCAGCGCCAAGGAGATCGGGCCGAAGAACGGCAGCCCGACCAAGATCAGCGTGATCCACACGGCGACGCCGCCGATGCTCGAGCTCACGAATCCCAACGGCCAGGTCGACCTGAAGCAGGCGTGGCTCAACCTCAAGCGCCAGGGCGGCGCCGACTTCCTGTACTTCGCCTGGGAGCGCGACTCGAACACGGGCAGTGGCTTCATCTCCTTCGAGTTCATGAAGAACGGACTGCCGTCCGGTTGCGCCACCTCGTATGCCGTCGCCACCTGCAACCCCTGGCGGACTGCCACCGAGGCCGGCAACGTGAAGGTCGGTCGCAGCGCCGGCGACTTCCTGATCCTGTGGGACCAGAGCGGCAGCAGCGCAGTCCTGTCCAAGCGTGTCTGGACGCAGGCGAGCCCGAACGCACCCCTGGTGCTCGGCGCGCCTGTGCTGCTCAGCGCGGACCCCACCAAGGCGGCTGGTCTCTACAGCCCGGACAAGACCCGCGGTGAAGCGGCGATCAACCTCACGTTGTCCGGCCTGACCGACGGCCAGTCGTGCACGACGTTCGCGAACGTCATCCCGAGCACGGTCACCGGCAACTCCGACACGGCCGACTACAAGGACACCATCCTCCAGAAGATCGACCCGCTCAGCAGCTGCGCGCCGACGATCAGCACGACCCCGGCGGACGGCGACGTCTCGATCGGGAGCGGCGTCGTCGAGGTCGCCGACGTCGCGACGGTGGGCCTGACCGGCGGCAACGGGACGCCGTCCGGATCGGTCTCGTACTGGCTCTGCGACACGGACACCGACGGACCGACGTGCGGGGCAGGCGAGGGCGAGCTGATCGGCTCGACCAACCTGACCGGCAACACCTTCCCCGTCGAGGTCACCTCTCCCACGGCGTTCATCACCGCAGCCGGGTCCTACTGCTGGCGCGCCACCTGGAGCGGCGACGCCGCGAACGGCATTCCTGCGGCCTCCGAGAACGACAAGGCAGGCGAGTGCTTCGAGGTCAGCGCGGCCACACCGACGCTCTCCACCGAAGCAGGCGACGACACCACCGCAGGGGGCACCGTCAGCGACACCGCGACCCTGAGCGGAACGGCAACTCAGCCGGTCGGCGACGGGATCAGCACCACGGCGCCGGTGGGCGCAGCTGACGCGGGCGGGACCATCACCTTCGACCTCTACGGGCCCAGCGACACCGGGTGCGGGCAGGGCGAACCTGTCTACACGGTGTCGGTCGACGTGGAGGGCGATGGCGAGTACTCCACGCCGGACCCGCAGTTCGAGCCGGACTCGGTCGGCGTCTACCACTGGGTCGCCACGTACAGCGGCGATGACCCCAACACCAACGGCGTCAGCCACAACACGGACTGCGACGAGGACTCCGAGGAGGTCGAGGTCACCGACGTCCCGTCGACGATCGAGACCGCCCAGTCGTGGGTGCCGAACGACTCGGCGACCTTGTCGGCCGCCGCCGGCGGCGACATGAAGGGCACCGTGACCTTCGACCTCTATGCCACCGGAGACTGCACGGGCGCAGTGGTGTTCACGGAGGACGTCGCGATCGATGACCCCTCGGGCGTGATCGTGGGCACCTCGAACGAGGACGCCTTCGGTGCCGGTGACTACTCGTGGCAGGTGACCTACGACAGCACCAACCCGGCTCAACGGGACATCGATGGAGGCTGTGAGGAGACCTCCTCACTGGCCGTCGACGACGGAGACCCGGTCTCGAGTGACTGAGGCCTGAAAGGCCCGCACTCCGGGCGAAGCGTCGTCACCCGACCAGTACCCACGAGACTGGTCGGGTGACGACTTCCCGGAGCCCGGACCGCTGGCTCTTCGCGACGCTCGCCGCCGTCACCACGGTCACCGCGATCGTCAGCAGCCTCGGCGCTCCCCTGGTCCCCAGCATCGCCAGCCGGTACGACGTCCCGATCAGCACCGCGCAGTGGATCCTGACCGCGACGCTGATCATCGCGGCTGCCGCCACCCCGGCCCTCGGCCGCTGGGGCAGCGGTCGCCTGCGCCGCCCCGTCATCCTCGGCGCGCTCGGCGTCGTCCTGGTCGGCACCGTGCTGGCCGCCGTACCGCTGGGGATCGGTCCGCTGATCGCCGGGCGGGCCCTGCAGGGGGTGGGGCTGGCGCTCTCCCCGCTGACGATGGCCGTCGCCCGCGACGTCTGGTCCGGCGACCGTCTCGCGTCGCGGCTGTCGTTGCTCTCGATCGCCACCGTGGCCGGCGCAGGGCTGGGCTACCCGATCACCGGCTTGCTCGCCGAGTACGCGGGCGTCAGCGGTGCCTACGCGTTCGGCGCCCTGCTCGTCGCGCTCAGCCTCGGCCTCGCGGTCCGCCACCTGCCCCACCACGCCGAGGGAGTGCCCCAGGCCGTCGACCTGCCGAGCGTCGCGCTGGTCGCGACCGGCATGGTCTGCACGCTGCTGGCCGTCAGCGAGGGAGAGCGCTGGGGCTGGCTGTCGGCTCCGGTCCTTCTCCTCGCCGTCGGCGGGATCGCACTGCTGGCCGGCTGGATCGCCCGCACGGTCCGGGTCACCCGCGATGGTGGCCAGCCGCTCGTCGACCTCCGCCTGGCCACCCGGCCGGGCGTCCTGGGGCCGAACCTGGTCGGCATCGCCCTCGCCTTCGCGATGTACGGCATGCTGACCATCGTCGTCCTGCTGGTGCGCAACGACAGCAGCGCCGGGTGGGGCCTGGACCGCGGCCCCCTCAGCGCCGGGCTCGTGCTGGTCCCGTACGCGTTGCTGAGCGTCGCCGCCAGCCGGGTGGCGTTGCGGATGGCGCGTCGCTTCGGCCCCCACGTCCTGCTCCCCATCGGCTCGACGATCTTTGCGTCGTCCCTGGTCATGCTGACGCTCTGGCACGACACCTTCACCCAGGCCCTGGTCGCGATGGCGGTCGGCGGCCTCGGCAGCGGCTTCACGTTCTCCTCGCTGCCGATGCTGATCGTGCCCCACGTCCCGGCAGCGGAGACGGGCAGCGCGATGGCGTTCAACCAGCTGCTCCGCTACCTCGGCTTCTCCGTGGGCTCGGCCACGAGCGTCGCCCTGCTCGCGGTGTACGGCGGCCACGAGACCGCCTTCCGGGCGACCGCGCTGACGATGGCCGGCGCGTGCCTGGTGGCCGCGGCCGTCGTACCCCTGGGACGCCTGCGGCGCTGACATCCACCACCCAGGCACCGTGGAGGGACCGGCAGGTCCACCACTCGTCCACTTCCGGCCGGATTCACCCCGAAACCGGTCGAGTGGTGGATCGGTAGGGACCCTGTGGATGACCAAGTGCACCGGCGGCGCTGATGACCGACGATCTCTGGCATGCGTCCGTCGGAAGTGCTGCGAGAGAGCGGTGGCGTCGCCGACACCGCCGTCCTTCGCGCGCGCTGCGGAAGGAAGGCGATCAAGCGAGCGCTGGAATCGGGCGACATCATCCGGCTGCGCCGGGGTGTGTACGGCGTCCCGGGAATCGCTGAGGCGCAGCTGCGATCGATCGAGTTGTCCGCAACGATCGTCGGCCCGTCGGCTGCGTTGATCTGGGAGTGGAAGCTCAAGCACCTCCCGGAGCGACCGCACCTTGCCCTGTTCAAGGGCCGCGCGCTCACGCGTCGTCAGCGTGCTCAGATCGTCCCGCACTGGTGGTCCTCCCGGGGCGATGTCCTCATCAACGCCCAGGGGGCCTGTGTCCAGACGCCGCTGGCGACGGCCGTTCACTGTCTCCGGACGATGCCCTTCGACGAGGCACTCGCTGTTGCCGACTCAGCCCTGCGGTCCGGGCTGGTGACCCGCGACGACCTGCTCATCGCCATCGCGTCCGCGCCGCGCATCGGGCGCGCCCGGGCCGAGGCCGTGGCGCGAGCGGCTGACCGTCGCTCAGCGAACCCCTTCGAGTCAGTACTACGGGCAATCTGTCGAGATGTGCGTGGCCTCGATGTCGAGCCGCAAGTGCAGATCGGTCCGTATCGGGTCGACCTCGCAGACCGTCACCGGCGCATGGTGATCGAGGCGGAATCGCGGGAATGGCACGCTGGACCGGCCGAGCACAACGCGGACATTCGCCGCTACACGACCTTGGTGCGCGAAGGGTGGCTGGTGATTCGGTTCAGCTACGACGACGTGATGAACGACCCTGGTTACGTGCTCGAGGTTCTGCGCGACGTCCTTCGTCTGGCCCCGGTTCGGGCAGCGTGAGACGACGAGCAGGTCAGCGACCGAAGGTCGGCTTCTCCTTGGCCAGGAATGCCCGGACACCCTCGTTGAAGTCGGGGCCGGTGTAGACCTCGCGGAGCCGCGCCTCCTCGCCCTCGGGCGAGGCCTCGAGAGCCTGCGCGTAGGTGAGCAGCTGCTGCTTGGTGACTTCGAGCGTGACCCGAGAGGCCTGGCTGATGCCACCGACCAGCGAAGCGATCTCGGCGTCCAGGGCAGCGGCGTCGGCCACCGACGCGACCAGGGCGCCGACGGAGGAGGCGCGGTCGGCGGAGATCAGACGGGAGGCGAGCAGCATCTCGCGGGTGAGGGACTCGCCGAAGACGGCCTGGCACCGGTAGAGGACCGTTCCGGACAGGGCGTTGCCGAGGGTCCGGGCGATCGGGTAGCCGAACTTCGAGGCGGTGGTCGCGACCCGCAGGTCGCAGTGGGTGGCGACCGCGAGCCCGCCGCCGACACACACGCCGTCGATGGCGGCGATGGTGACCTGGGGCAGCGACCAGAGCCGCTCGAACATCTCCCGGATCCAGTTCTCGTAGTCGACCGCATCGGCCTCGAGGAAGTCGCTGATCTCATTGCCGGCCGCGAACGCCTTGCCGCCGGCACCGCGCAGCACCACGACCCCGACGGATCGGTCGGCGGCGGTCTCCTCCCAGAGCTCGCGCATCTGCGCGTACATCGCCTTGGTGAAGGCGTTGCGGCGCTCCGGTCGGTTGAAGGTCACCTCGAGCACACCGGGGCCGAGGCGGTCCCGTTCGATCAACAGGTCGTCAGTCACGGCCCGAGGGTACGGCGCGCAGCAGTGCATCCCGTACCGGCGTCCGGCTGGTGAGGACTCCCAGGCCCACCCCGGCCGCGTTCGCGACCGCGTCGCGCCAGTCCATCGTCCGGTCGGCGGTGAGCGTGCCCTGCCCGATCTCCATGGCGACGCCGTAGGACACGGCGAAGATCGCGGCCCAGAGCAGGGGTCGCCCGGGACGGAAGAGCTGCACGCCCGCGGCCGCGACCAGGAAGTACGTCGACAGGTGCATCCACTTGTCACTGGCAGGCACGTCCGGTCCGGACCTGGGCGCCCCGAGCGAGGCGTACGCGACCGCGACGAGCAGCGCGACCCACAGCCCGAGCCAGAGCCAGGGCAGGCGGAAGGCCTTCACCGGCGCCTGCCGGCGAGCCCGCGCTCGCTGACCACGACGGCCGCGAGCACCCCCGCGATCGCGCCGAACAGGTGGCCCTGCCAGGAGACTCCGGGCTGACCGGGCAGCACGCCCCACAGCACTCCGCCGTACACCAGCAGCACGGCCACGCCGATCCCGATCTCGAGCGGCTTGCGGTCGACCAGGCCCTGCACCACGAGGTAGGTGAGCCAGCCGAAGATCAGGCCGGAGGCGCCGATGTGGACCGAGTGGTCGCCCGCGACCAGCCAGACCGCCAGTCCGCCGACCAGCCAGATCACTGCGGTCGCGACGAGGCCGCGTGCGATGCCGGTGGCCAGCGTCAGGAATCCCAGCACCAGCGCGGGCACGGTGTTGGCGACCAGGTGTCCCCAACCGCCGTGCAGGAGCGGGGCCGCCAGGATGCCGAGCAGCCCCTCGTCGGAGCGGGGCCGGATCCCCCAGCCGTCGAGCCGGTGCGAGGCGGCGACGTCGATCCCCTCGATGACCCAGAGCACGGCGACGAACCCGGCCGCGCCGACTGCTGCCACCTGCCACGCCGGCCGCTCGCTGCTCTGGATGCTCATGGGCATCAGTCTGCCGCGTCGCCCCACACCGCGACCCAGTACTGGACACCGAAGGGCAGGTCGTCGTAGAGCACGTCCGCCTCCACGAGGGTCCTGCCGGCGAGCGCGTCCAGCGCAGCGACGTCGGCCCACAGCTCGGCTGCCAACCCGGGGTCTGCCGAGCCCAGGTCCGCGCGCAACGCGGCGTCGAAGCCCTCGGCCCGCTCGTCGAAGTGCCCCGGCGCCTTCTCGGTACGACGCCCCGAACCGTTGGCGACGACGAGGAGCCCGGTCTCGTCGGACTCGACGACCAGTGACCCAGCGGCACGCACCAGCGCTGCCCCGACCCGTCCTCCCGAGCCACCGGACGCGACGACCCGGATCCGCGGACCGAGCCGACCCACCGCGGCCAGGCAGGCCGCACGCAGCTCCGCGACCGGGTCCTCCAGCGACGCATAGCGTGGCAGCAGCGCCAGCACTCCCGGCACCAGTGCGGCCGGGTGCACCTGCGCGCTCACTGCAGCCCCCGGATCGCGCGCAGGGGCGGGCGGCGACCGGCGATGGACCACACCATGTCGACGGTCTGGCGGGTCTCGACCACCTGGTGCACGCGGTAGATCCTGGCGCCGGCGAGGGCACAGACGGACGTGGCCGCCAGCGTCCCGAGAAGCCGCTCCCCCACCTCCATGCCCAGCGTCTCGCCGACGAAGTCCTTGTTGGACAGCGACACCAGCACCGGCCACCCCGTGGCGACCATCTCTCCCAGGCGTCGGGTGACCTCGAGGGAGTGGAAGGTGTTCTTGCCGAAGTCGTGGGCCGGGTCGATCACGATCGACTCCCGCGCGACGCCGGCGGCCAGTGCGCGCTCGGCGTAGGCCACGGTGTCGGCGATCGCGGAGGCGACCACGTCGTCGTACTCGATCCGGTAGGGGCGGGTCCGGGGCGTCACTCCTCCGGTGTGCGTGCAGACGATCGCTGCTCCCCACTGGGCCGCGACGTCGACGAGCTCGGGGTCGGCTCCACCCCATGCGTCGTTGAGGACGTCGGCACCGGCTTCGCAGACGGCCGCGCCGACCTCGGCGCGCCAGGTGTCGACCGAGATCACCAGGCCTGGCCACTCCGCCCGCACCCGGGCCACGAAGTCCACGACCCGCGCCTTCTCCTCGGCGGCCGAGATCTCGACGCCCGGGGCGGCCTTGATGCCGCCGATGTCGACGATCTCGGCGCCCTGCGCCACCACCTCGGCCACCCTTGCGAACGCGGCGTCCTCGGCCCAGGTCGCGCCCTTGTCGAAGAAGGAGTCGGGTGTCCGGTTGACGATGGCCATCATCAACGTGTCGTCGTCGCCGAAGGTGTGGCGACCGAGAGCAAGGGTCACAGCAGGTCCTTTGCCGGCGGGCGTTCATGAATCGGTACGGCGTGCTCGACCGGCTGCAGCCCGCGGAGGTACTGCCGCAGCACCGGGTCCTGCGCAGCAGCGACGTCGACCCGCGCCAACGCCGCCGCAAGGATCTGCGTCGCCATCCCGCCCAGGTCGCGCAGCGCCTGGTGCCGGTGCGCGCGCACGCCCAGGTCGACCTGCGCGAGAGCCTCCGTCCCACCGGCGCGCACGGTGTCGATCAGCGCTGCCAGCTCCACCGCGTAGCCGCTGGGCACGGGGAGGCCGGCGAACCAGGACCGCCGTACGGCCCACTCACCCGCCAACGGCTGGACCAACCCACCGAGCTCGGGGAACAACAGGG
Organism: Nocardioides sp. Root682; assembly: GCF_001427795.1. Taxonomy (GTDB): domain Bacteria; phylum Actinomycetota; class Actinomycetes; order Propionibacteriales; family Nocardioidaceae; genus Nocardioides. The sequence goes on from NZ_LMHJ01000001.1 coordinate 1,723,928, forward strand.
CGATCAGCGGGCGGGCGACGAGCTCGGTGACCCGGCCGCCTTCGAGGGGGCCGTCGGCACCGGGCCGGTCGTAGAAGCCCTTGACCAGCTGCACCTCGGGCGAGCTCAGCAGCGGCCCCAGGAGTCCCGGCACGAAGTGGGTGTCCCAGTCGTGGAGGTCGGCGTCCATGAACACCACGAGCTCGCCGCTGGTGACGAACAGCGACTTCCACATCGCCTCGCCCTTGCCGGGGTGCGTGCCGAGGTCGGGGCGGATCTCCGCGGACCGGTGCACGCGGGCGCCCGCCGACACCGCGACGGCGAAGGTGTCGTCGACGGAGTCGCTGTCGATGACGACGATCTCGTCGACGAGCGCCACGGTCTCCATCAGCGCCTCGCGCACCCGGGTGACGACGGCGCCCACCGTCGCGGCCTCGTTGCGGGCCGGCACGACCAGGCTGACGCGCTGTCCCAGCGCCATCTTCTGACCCAGAAGTCCCTCGAGGCTCCAGTCGTCCCAGTGGGCGGCGCGGATCCCCATGCTCGCCAACCTACCGGCAGGGAACGCTCACCAACTTCGGTGCCCCAGCAAGGGAAACGGGTGTACCGTCGGGCCATCTCGGGACCGGGCGCTCCCTCCCCCCTGGAGTTCACATGTCCTTCCGCCGTTGGCGTCGCAAGATGCGATGCCTGCTCAAACACGGTCCGCGCCGTTGTCCGCACATCGAACGACACGGGCGCAGGTCGAAGCACCGACCACAACCGCAACCCGCGCCGTTCAGGCCCGAGCCACTTCCACAGACACGATCCGCGACCGGGCGCCACGCCCTGCACTGACGGCTCCACCGGTCACTGCACCAGATAGCTCCGGATCGCCTGCGCGAGGGCCCGGGCGTACCGCCGCCTGCCCACCGCGCTCTCGACCAGCGCAGCGTCCGCAGGATCGCGCATGTTGGCGAGCTCCACCATCACGGTCGGCACGTCGGACAGGTTCAGGGTGCCGAGGTCGGAGCGGACGTCGATCCCGTTCCTCCCGGCGTACGACGACGCCGGGAACCCCGCCGCCTCCAGGGCATCGCGTACGTCGACCGCGAGCCTGCGTGACGGTTGGACGATGTCGTCGGTCCAGCCGTCGAGCACGCCCGGCCGGATCACGTGGAACCCACGGAACCTCCCGTGGGCCGAGCCCGTCGCGACGCCGTCCGCGTGGATGCTCAGCCGGAGGTCGGCCGTGGGTCCCGCCTCGCCCGGGTTGCCGATCGTCCCGCGCTCGTCCACGCACGGACCCCAGAGGTCATCGGAGTTGCTGGCGCGGGTCAGGACCACCCGCGCGCCGAGGCGCCGCAGGATCCGCCGCGCCGCAACAGCCACCTCCCAGTTGAAAGTGGCCTCGGGGTAGCCCGCGTTGGTGGCCGCACCGGTGGTGTTGCACTCCTTCTCGAACCCGCCCGCGTCGACGGGCCGGGCGATCTCGGAACGGAAGTGCCGGTTGCCCAGCTGGTGGCCGGGGTCGAGCACCACCACCTTCCCCGCCAACGGCTTCGTCGAGGTGGTCGAGGGAGGCTCGCTCGGTCCCACGCTCGTCGAGTGCCCGTCGCGAGGAACGAGCGACGGCGTGTCTCGACCGGGTGGCCCGTCGCCACTGCAGCCACCAGCCAGAACAGCCACCAGCACCATCGCGACCCCACAGGCACTTCGACCGCTCCGACTCATCCCCATCACCTTAGGGCCGCCGGGGTGGCCTGCGCGTACTGTCGAAAGACGTGGCCATCCAGGCCCCCTCAGAGAGTTGCGCCGATGGTCGACGAGTCAAGCCGCCCGATTCCCCTCCTGGAGCTGGGGGTGATCGGTTCGTCGACGAAGGAGAACGAGTTCCGGCTGCCGATCCACCCCGACCACATCCGCGGCCTCGACGCGGACCTTCGGGCTCGGATCACCCTGGAGCATGGCTACGGCGCGCGGTTCGGCGCTTCGGACGCGGCCCTCGGGGAGCACGTCGCCGGGTTCGCCTCTCGCGAACAGATCTTGGCGGACTCCGACGTCGTACTGCTCGCGAAGCCGCAACATGAGGACATTGCCGCACTGGGCCCCGGACAGGCCTTGTGGGGCTGGCCGCACTGCGTGCAGGACGAAGCACTCACCCAGCTGGCGATCGATCGGAAGCTGACGCTGATCGCCTTCGAGGCGATGAACCACTGGCGGCGCGACGGTGGCTTCGGGCTACACGTGTTCCACAAGAACAACGAGCTCGCCGGCTACTGCTCGGTGCTGCATGCCATGGCGTTGGCTGGCCTGACGGGCGACTACGGGCGGCCCCTGACCGCGGTGGTGATCGGTTTCGGTGCCACGGCTCGCGGCGCGGTGACGGCGCTCAACGCACACGGCGTGCACCAGGTGGCAGTGCTGACCAACCGCGAGGTGACGGCAGTGGGTTCGCCGATCCATTCGGTGCTGATCCGGCAGTTCGACCACGACCCGGATGGCGACAGCCACGTGTTGACCGAGCGGGGCCGCGAGCCGCTGACGGCCTACCTGGCCGAGAACGACATCGTCGTCAACTGCACGCTGCAGGACACGGCCGCCCCTCTCGTGTACCTCGGCACCGACGACGTGGGTGCCTTCCGGCCGGGCAGTCTGATCGTCGACGTGTCGTGCGATCTCGGCATGGGCTTCGCCTGGGCTCGTCCGACGTCCTTCGAGGACCCGACGTTCCTGGTGGGCGACAACGTCCTCTACTACGGGGTCGACCACAGCCCGTCCTACCTGTGGAACTCGGCGAGCTGGGAGAACAGCAACGCGCTGATCCCGTTCCTGCGCCCGGTGCTCGAGGGTGCCCGCGGGTGGGACGCCCACGACACGATCCGGCGCGCGATCGAGATCCGCGATGGCCGGGTGGTCAACCCCGCGATCCTGGCCTTCCAGGGCCGGGCTGCCGAGCCGCCCCACCGGGTCCTTCACGCGTAGCCGAGCACGTCCTTGCGCTTCTCGCCCCACGCCAGCGCGGACGCGATGGCTTCGTCGAGAGACAGCTCGGTCTTCCACCCCAGCAACGCAGCGGCCTTGTCGGCATTGGCGAAGGCACCGGCGGCATCGCCCGGACGGGCGGGAGCCTCGGTCACCGGGATCGACTTGCCGACGACGCGTTCGACCGCGGCCAGCAGCTCGCGCACGGTCACACCGTCACCGCCGCCGATGTTGATGTAGGTGTACGTCGACGCGACCTTCTCGAGGACGTTGTCGAACTCCTCGATCGCGCGCACGTGGGCGCGGGCCAGGTCCCAGGCGTGGATGTAGTCACGGATGCCCGTGCCGTCACGGGTCGGGTGGTCGGTCCCGGTGATCGTGAAGCTGTCCCGCTGCCCCAGCGCGGTCTGCGCCATCAGCGGCACCACGTGGGTCGCGTCCTTGAGGTGGTAGCCGGTCTCGAGGTCCGGGTCGGCGCCGATCGGGTTGAAGTAGCGAAGGATGATGGCGCGCAGATCGGTGGCCCGGGAGAGGTCCTCCAGGACCATCTCCATCATCCGCTTGGTGCGGGCGTACGGCGAGGTCGGGTCGACCGGGTCCTCCTCGGTCACCTCGAAGTCCGGGGTCATCGCGTAGAGCGACGCCGTCGAGGAGAAGAGGATCCGTCCCTTGCCGAGCGCGGTCAGCTCGTCGAACATCTCCAGCGACTTCGCGACGTTGTCGCGGTAGTACTCGTACGGCTTCTCCACCGACTCCGGCACGACGATCCGGGCCGCCATGTGGATGGTGGCCTCGAGGTCGGGGTGCTCGGCCACGATGCGCCGCAGCAGCGCGCGGTCGGCGATGTCGCCCTCGTAGAAGATCCGGTCGCCGACGTACGCACGAGGACCGCTGAGCAGGGAGTCGAGGATGACGGGCGTGTGTCCGGCCTGCTCGAGGGCCTTGGACGTGATCGAGCCGAGATAACCGGCGCCGCCGGTGACGAGGACCTTCATGGTGTCGACCCTAGCGACCGCTTCTCCGCCAGCAGGTCCTGCAGGTAGCGACCGTAGCCGCTCTTCAGCAGGCCCTCCGCGAGCTCGGCCAGGCGATCGTCGTCGATGAACCCGAGACGCCAGGCGACCTCCTCGGGCGAGCCGACCTTCGTGCCCTGGCGGGCCTCGAGCGCCCGCACGAAGTTGCTGGCGTCGTTGAGGTCGTCGAACGTCCCGGTGTCCAGCCAGGCCGAGCCGCGAGGCAACACCTCGACCTGGAGGCGGCCTTCCTCGAGGTACAGCCGGTTGAGGTCGGTGATCTCGAGCTCGCCCCGGGGCGAGGGCTTGAGCGCCTTGGCCCGCTCGACGACGTCGGGACCGTAGAAGTAGAGCCCGGGGACGGCGTAGCGGCTCTTCGGGTGCTCGGGCTTCTCCTCGAGCGAGAGGGCCTTCCCGTCGGCATCGAAGTCGACGACGCCGTACGCCGTAGGGTCGGCCACGCGATAACCGAAGACGGCCGCGCCGTCGAGGTCCGTGAACCGACGCAGACGCGTGCCGAGCCCCGAGCCGTAGAAGATGTTGTCGCCGAGCACGAGGCCGGCGCCGCCGCCGTCGAGGTGCTTCTCGCCGATCACGAACGCCTGGGCCAGGCCGTCGGGCGAGGGCTGGACCGCGTAGCTGATCTCGATCCCGAACTGCGAACCGTCGCCGAGGAGCCGCCGGAACTGGTCGGCCTCGTGCGGTGTCGTGATGACGAGGACCTCCCGGATCCCCGACAACATCAGGGTCGACAGCGGGTAGTAGATCATCGGCTTGTCGTAGATCGGCATCAACTGCTTGCTGATCGCGTGGGTGATCGGGTGCAGACGACTCCCCGTACCACCGGCCAGAATGATCCCGCGCATGTCCATAGACTGTCACGCGTGCAACGCATCCTCGTGACCGGCGGGGCCGGGTTCATCGGCTCCAACTTCGTCCATCACCTCATCCGTCACACCGACGCCACGGTGACCGTTCTGGACAAGCTGACCTACGCAGCGAGCCGCGAGTCCCTCACGGGCCTTCCCGACGACCGGGTCCGCCTCGTCGTCGGGGACATCACCGACACCGCCCTCGTCGAGCCGCTCGTCGCCGAGCACGACGCCGTCGTCCACTACGCAGCCGAGTCGCACAACGACAACTCGCTCCACGACCCGTCACCGTTCATCCAGACCAACCTGATCGGCACCTTCACGCTGCTCGAGGCGGCGCGGAAGGCAGGGGTGCGCTTCCACCACGTCTCCACCGACGAGGTGTACGGCGACCTGGAGCTGGACGACCCGAAGAAGTTCACCGAGGACACGCCCTACCAGCCCTCGTCGCCGTACTCCGCCTCCAAGGCGGGATCCGACCACCTGGTGCGCGCCTGGGTCCGCAGCTTCGGCGTGCAGGCGACCATCTCGAACTGCTCGAACAACTACGGGCCGTGGCAGCACATCGAGAAGTTCATCCCTCGCCAGATCACCGAGGTCATCGACGGACGCCGCCCGAAGCTCTACGGCTCGGGCGAGAACGTCCGGGACTGGATCCACACGGAGGACCACTCCTCGGCGGTCCTCACGATCCTCGAGCGGGGCCGGATCGGTGAGACCTACCTGATCGGCGCGGAGGGCGAGAAGTCCAACCTCGAGGTGGTCCGGCTGATCCTGACCCTGATGGGGCGCGACGCCGACGACTTCGAGCACGTCACCGACCGGGCCGGCCACGACCTGCGCTACGCGATCGATGCGGGCAAGCTGCGCACCGAGCTGGGCTGGGTGCCGCAGTACGCCGACTTCGAGGCCGGCCTCGAGCAGACGGTCCGGTGGTACCAGGACAGCGAGGCGTGGTGGCGTCCGCACAAGGACGCGACCGAGGCGTCGTACGCCGCGAAGGGCCAGTGACACCGGTGGTTGAGGTGCGAGCGCAGCGAGCCTCGAAACCCGGCGAGCTCCAGGTCGAGCAGACCCCGATCCCCGGCCTCCTCGTCGTCCGCCTCCCCGTCCACCGCGATGACCGCGGCTGGTTCAAGGAGAACTGGCAGCGCGAGAAGATGGTCGCGCTCGGCCTGCCCGACTTCGGTCCGGTGCAGAACAACATGAGCTTCAACGCGGCGCGCGGCGCGACCCGCGGCATCCACACCGAACCGTGGGACAAGTACGTCGCCGTCGCCACGGGCAGGGTCTTCGCCGCGTGGGTCGACATGCGCGAGGGCGACACCTTCGGGACGACCTTCTCGATCGAGTGCGACGAGAGCATCGCCGTGTTCGTGCCCCGTGGCGTCGGGAACTCCTACCAGGCGCTCGCCGACGGCACCGTCTACACCTACCTCGTCAACGACCACTGGAAGGCCGGCAAGACGTATCCGGCGCTCCACCTGGGCGATCCGGATGCGGCCATCCCGTGGCCGATCCCGCTGGACTCCGACGAGGTCGAGATCTCCGCCAAGGACGTGGCGAACCCCCTCCTCGGCGAGGTGACGCCGATGGAGCCGCTGAAGGTCCTGATCACCGGGAGCCGTGGCCAGCTCGGCCGCGCGCTCGCAAGGGTGTTCCCCGGCGCCACCCTGGTCGACCTCGACGAGCTCGACCTGACCGACGCCGAAGCACTCGCCGCCTGGCCGTGGCACGAGTACGGCGTCGTGCTGAACGCCGCCGCGTACACCGCCGTGGACAAGGCCGAGGACGAAGGACGCGCCGACGCCTGGGCAGCGAACGCCTCCGCACCCGCCGCCCTGGCCCGGATCGCTGCCGAGCGCGGCCTCACCCTGGTCCACTACTCCTCCGACTACGTCTTCGACGGAGCCGACGTCGACGGCGGGCACCGGGAGGACGAGCCCTTCGCTCCGCTGGGTGTCTACGGCCAGAGCAAGGCCGCCGGTGACATCGCGGTCGCCACCGCGCCGCGCCACTACGTCCTGCGCACGTCGTGGGTCATCGGCGACGGCAACAACTTCGTGCGGACCATGGCACGGCTCGCGGCCGACGGCGTCGACCCTGCCGTCGTCGACGACCAGGTCGGGCGACTGACGTTCACCGACGAGCTCGCCCGCGCGACGCGGCACCTGGTCGACAGCAACGCGCCGTTCGGCACCTACAACGCCACGAACTCCGGCCCGCCCCGGTCGTGGGCCGACTACGCGCGACGCGTCTTCGAGCTCACCGGGCACGACCCCGCCCGGGTCAGCACGGTGACGACGGCCGAGTACGCCGCCGGCAAGCAGGTCTCGCCACGGCCGCTCCACAGCACCCTCGCCCTGGCGAAGCTGGAGGAGACGGGGTTCACCAGCACGGACGCCGACACCGCCCTGGCCACCTACCTGAACGATCCCACCTCCTAGGCTGGGAACCCCCACCGAAGTCGGAGACGAAGTGTTCGCGCTCGCCTGTCCCACCCAGACCTATGCCTGGGGTTCCACCGATGCCATCCCCGGCTTCCAGCGCCGACCCGGCACCGGCGAGCCCGTGGCAGAGGTCTGGATGGGGACCCACCCGCTCGGCACTGCCCGCGTCATCGACGCCGACGGCAGCGAACGTCCGCTGACCGAGGTGTCCGGCGACCTCAGCTTCATGCTGAAGGTCCTCGCCGCCGACCAGCCGCTGTCGATCCAGGTGCACCCGGATCGCGCGCGCGCCCGGGCCGGGTTCGACGCCGAGGAGGCCGCAGGCATCGCACTGGACGCGCCGAACCGGGTGTTCAAGGACCCGCGCCCCAAGCCGGAGATGGTCTACGCCCTCTCCACCTTCGACACCCTCGTCGGACTGCGCCGCACCTCGGAGATCGTGCGCGTGCTGCGCGCACTGGAGCACCCGCTCACCAAGGAGCTGACCGAGGCCCTGCTGGACGACCCCGGTTTCGCCGGCATCATCAGGTTGATCGAGGGTCTGGTGACCAACCCGCCCTCCGCCGAGGTGGTGGGCGAGGTCGTCGCCGAGTGCCAGCGAGCCCTCGACAACGGGCTGGACATCAAGCGCGCGTACGCCACCGCCGTCGAGCTCGCCGCGACCTCACCGGGCGACGTCGGCGTCCTCATCGCCCTGCTGATGAACCGGCTGACGTTGCAGCCCGGCGAGGCGGCGTACCTCGCCACCGGCATCATCCACGCCCACCTGCGGGGATTGTGCCTCGAGGTCATGGTGTCCTCCGACAACGTCCTGCGTGCGGGCCTGACGACCAAGCACGTCGACCCCGAAGGGCTGGTCCAGTGCCTCGAGGAGGGCACGTCCCGCGCGGCTCGGGTCGAGCCCCAGGTCGTCAACTACTCGACCGACGTGTTCATCCCCGGTACGGAGTTCGCACTCTCGGTCACGCAGAGCTCACCCGCCGACCCCGCGGGCGTCGTCCTCCCCGCCTCGGGAGCACGCTTCCTGATCTGCACCGACGGTGCGGTCGCGGTGGTCAACACGCGCGGCGACATCCTGCGCCTGCAGCGCGGCGACGCGGCCTACGCGGAGGACGACGACGGTGCGCTCCGCGTGCTCGGCACCGGCGAGGTCGCCCAGGCGTTCGTGCCGACCGGCGGCGAGACCGGCCAGCTCTTCGACCTGCTGTAGCCGTTGGTCGAGGAGGTCGCCCTGGCGACCGTCTCGAGACCTACCTGCGACGCAAGCCTGCAAGCGCCGGCCGTACGTCGGCCAGGTAGACCAGCGCCGCGACGGTCATCGCGAGGTTCACGATCGAGAGATTGATCGGCACCAGCTGCAGGAGCACGCCGACGCCGAGGATCGCGGTCCAGGTCGCCTTGTTGAGCTTGTCGGCGGCGACGTAGGACTCACCCGAGTAGAGCAGGGCGCTGACGAACGCGAAGATCTTGATCACCAGCAACGCGAAGGCGATGCCGATGTTGATCCAGATCTCGACGTCGCTGATGGCGCCTACGAATCCCCCACTCATGATGCGCAGATCCTAGCCGCCGTGGGAAAAAGACCACGACCCCGAGGCTCGCGGCCTCGGGGTCGTGACGGAAGTGGAGCGTCAGCTCACTTGGCAGCAGCCTTCTTGGCCGGAGCCTTCTTGGCGGCAGCCTTCTTCGCGGGAGCCTTCTTGGCGGCCGGCTTGGTCGCCGGAGCCTTCTTCGCAGCCGGCTTCGGGGTGCTCTTGCGGAGCTTCACGACGACGCCCTCGCCGCGCTTGGCGAGGTCGGCGTACAGCGCGGTGGCGGTGGCGACGTTCTCGTCGACCTTGCCCTTGACCGTGGTCTGCACCTTGGCCGGGAGGGCCTTGGCGTCAGCCTGGAGCTCGGCGAACTTCGCCTCGGCCTGGCCCTTGCGGTCAGCGAACGTGCTGGCGGCGCGGTCCTGGAGGGTCTTGGCCTCAGGGAGCTCGAAGCCCTTGACCGTGCTCTGGACGTCAGCGACCTTGGCGGTCACCTTGGCCTGAACGTCGGCGACGTAGCCCTTGACCTTCTCGACGGCGAGGTCGGTCGCGCCGACACCGGCGTAGATCGGCTTCTGCGCGGCCTCGGGGACCTCGGGGAGGTCGATGGACTTGATGTCGATCGTGGGGATCTCGATCTTCGGGAGCTCGAACTTCGGCATTGCATTCACCCTTCGTTGGTGACGTTGTTGGGAATTTCCTGGGCAGCGATCGGTGCTTCGGCGGCGTCCGCAACACGGGGGGGAGCTTCGGCCGCGTTCAGCGCGAGGAACGACGCATAGACGTCGAGGAGCGACTGCTTCTGTCGCTCGCTGAGGACGGTGTCGCCGAGGATGGCGAGTTCCACCGACCCAGCCAGGCCGTCCTCCGGGTTGAGGATTCCGGCCCGGATGTACAGCTGCTCTGCGGAGATCCGCAGCGCCTTGGCGATCTGCTGGAGCACCTCGGCGGACGGCTTGCGCAGTCCCCGCTCGATCTGGCTGAGGTACGGGTTGGAGACACCGGCCTGGTCAGCGAGCTGCCTCAGCGAGAGCCGCGACGAGAGCCGCTGCTCCTTGAGGTAGTCGCCGAGGGAGCCGACGGTCTTCCCGACCTTGCCTTTTGCCATGGGTACATAGTGCTAGCAATAGTTAGCAAACTGCAAGCACGCGGGACGTGAACTCCTTCACACTGTCGTTTCCTTAGCAACTCACTCGACTCTGTACGATCACCGATGTGTCGAGCCCGCCCGTTCCCCAGCACTGCCCCACGCCCCGGGAGCTCGACGACCTCGAGCTGCTGACCTCCGGCGCAGCGGGGCCGATCCTCGGCTTCAACGAACCGGGCAGCCCGATCACCCTCGACCTGCCCGAGGCGCTGTCACTGCACCTCGACGAGGGCAACGAGGTCGAGCTCGTCGATCCCGAGGGACTGCCCCTGGCCCGGATCGCCCAGACACTGCGCGGTCTCAGCGTGACGCCCCTGGCCCACGCCCAGTTCGGCCCGTTCCGCCGGCTCTACCTCACGCCGGACCTGGCTCGCGCGACCTATGCCGGCCGGACGGTCGTGCCCGTCACCGACCTGATCACCGACACCCAGTTCGAGCAGCTGCGGGCGCTCGGACCCGTCCTGCTCGTCGCCCTGGTGGGCCGCGGCAGCGCCGCAGTCAGACCGGTCGCACTGCTGCGGGCCACCACCGCGGTCGCCGATCTCGTCGACGGCGCCGTGGTCGCGGTCCCCCTCACCGTGCACGACACCGAGGCCGATGCGGCGCTGCGCAGCTCGGTGCTTGCGGCGTACGCCGGCGCCGACCCCCTCGTCGAGCTCATCCCCGGTGGGGCACCGCTTCCCGTGCTCGCCGAGATCGTCGCCCAGGAGCATCCGGCCCCGGCCGACCAGGGCCTGGTGCTGTTCTTCACCGGCCTCTCGGGCAGTGGCAAGTCGACCCTGGCCCAGGCCCTGATGGACCGCCTGCTGGAACAGGGCCACCGATCCCTGACCAGCCTCGACGGCGATGTCGTACGTCGTAACCTCTCGGCCGGCCTGAGCTTCTCGAAGGCGGACCGGGAGACCAACATCCGCCGGATCGGTTGGGTCGCCGCCGAGATCGCTCGTCATGGCGGCGTCGCGGTCTGCAGCCCGATCGCGCCCTTCGACGAGACCCGGCAGCAGGTGCGCAGCATGGTCGAGGACGCCGGCGGCGCGTTCTTCCTCGTCCACGTGGCCACGCCGCTCGAGGAGTGCGAACGACGCGACCGCAAGGGCCTCTACGCCAAGGCGCGCCGGGGCGAGATCCCCGAGTTCACCGGTATCTCCTCCCCCTACGAAGAACCTGCGGACGCCGACGTACGCGTCGACACCACCGGTCGCAGCATCGAGGACGCGCTCGAGGACGTCACCCTGGCGCTCCGCGAAGCCGGCTACCTCGACGTCCGCCTCGACACCGCCGATCTGGTCGGGTCCGGCTTCGCCAGCACCGCCACCGGGCCGGCAGCAGTCGGCGCCCGAGACAGCTCCTCGGTGGCCGCGCGGCGAGCGAGCTCCTCCGCGGTCGAGGTGCGCACCCCAGCGACCCCCGGGGCGCCCCTGCGTGTCCTGTTCGTGTGCACGGCGAACATCTGCCGCTCGCCGTACATGGAGCTGCGTGCCCGCACCCTGCTCGGCTCCTCGACCCGGGTGGAGTTCACCAGCGCCGGCACCCACGGGTTCCGCGCACACGAGGTCGATCGCACGATGGCCACCGTCCTGACCGATCGTGGGGTCAGCCCGGAGCTGCTGGCGAGCTTCGTCAGCCGCCCGCTGACGCGTGAGCTCATCGCGCAGGCCGACCTGGTGCTCACCGCCGAGTCGTCTCACCGCACCTTCGTCCTCGAAGAAGCGCCCGGGGCATTCCGCAAGGCCTTCACCCTCGGACAGTTCGCGGAGTCGGTCGACCGGGTCAGCACCTCGCTCACCGGCGCTGCGCTCGTCACCGCCGTCGGTCACCGCCGAGCCGGTGCCATCGACGCGCACGACATCCGGGACCCCTACCGACGTGGCCGCGCTGCGGCGGAGGCCTCCGCAGACCAGATCGACTCGCTCCTCCAGGCCGTGCTCACGCGCCTGGCCGGACCCCAGGCAGGCAACGCATGAGCGAGTGGCTCACCCTCACGGCGCTCTCGATCGCGACCGCCGGCTTCCTCGTCGGCATCGTCGTCGGTCTCACCGGCATGGGCGGCGGCGCCCTGATGACGCCCGCGCTGATCTTCCTCGGCGTCGGCCACACCGCGGCGATCGTCACTGCGGACCTCACGGCTGCGGCCATCTACAAGACGGGCGGCGCGATCACGCACGCCCGCGAGGGATCACCGAACTTCCGCCTGGCCGGCTGGCTGATCGCCGGATCCGTGCCCATGGCGTTCGTGGGGCCCTACCTCGCCAACGCCCTCACCGATGATCCCGAACAGCTCGAGAAGACCCTCAAGCTCTGCATCGGCATCGCGCTGCTGTTCGCCGCGTCGACCTATGCCTTGCGCATCTACATCAACCTCCGCCGGGTGGAGCGCGGTGGCGTCGTCCCCGACGACGACCCGCACATCCGCCCCATCCCCACCCTGCTGGTCGGGATGCTCGGCGGCCTGCTCGTCGGAGTGACCAGCGTCGGCTCGGGCTCGGTCATCATGATCGCGCTGCTGATGATGTACCCCGGACTCACCGCCCTGCGGCTCGTCGGCACCGACCTCGTCCAGGCGGTCCCGCTGGTCCTCAGCGCGGCGCTGGCGAACATCGCGATCCACGGCCTCGAGTGGGCGCTGCTGATCCCGCTGGTGCTCGGCTCGGTGCCCGGGACGCTGCTCGGTTCCCGGCTCGCCCCGCGGGTCCCTCAGTCGTTCATCAAGCGCGGCATCGTGATCGTGCTGACCATGTCCGGCGTCGCGCTGCTCTTCAAGTCAGGGCTGCACCCGTTCGGCGAGGGCCACGAGACCCTCGAGGCGGTGCTCGTCGCTGCCATCGGCCTGGCGATGCTGGTCCTGGTCCCCGTCATCTGGGGTCTGATCCGCAAGCGGCACGGCATGCCGATGTTCGGCGCACCGACCGTCGCCGAGATCGAAGCGCTCCGCCCGGAGGACAAGGCGCCGGAACCCGCCTGACCCCGTCGGGGCGTGCGTCAGCGCGTTCCGAGAGGTGACAGGGGGCGCGCGTCGCCCTCGAGCTGGAACGGCTGCGTCGCGGCAGCGTGGGCAAGACCGAAGGTCACCGCGGCTGCAGCAGCGACCCAGACGGCTCCGAAACCCAACAACATCTCCATGGCTGACCACCTCTCTCCTCCAAGGTAGCCCTCGGGCCCGAAACAACCCATCAGCCGATCGGTGCGTCCCGCGATGGTTCTTTCGCACTAGGCCGGTCAGTCGCGCCCGTAGATGTCGCGCGTGTAGACCTTCTCCGCCACGTCGTCGAGCAGGTCGCACCGGCGGTTGGTGATGATGACGTCGGCCTTCGCCTTGAACTCGTCGAGGTCCCGGATCACCTTGGAGTTGAAGAACCGCTTCTGGTCGAGCTCCGGCTCGAACACGATCACCTTCACGCCGCGCGCCTTGATCCGCTTCATCACGCCCTGGACCGCCGACTCGCGGAAGTTGTCCGACCCCGCCTTCATGGTCAGCCGGTAGATGCCGACGACCTTCGGGTCGCGGCGCAGGACGTCGTCGGCGATGAACTCCTTGCGGGTGGTGTTCGCCTCGACGATCGCGCTGATCAGGTTCTGGGGCACCGACTGGTAGTTCGCCTGCAGCTGCCGGGTGTCCTTGGGCAGGCAGTAGCCGCCGTACCCGAAGGACGGGTTGTTGTAGTGCGCGCCGATCCGCGGGTCGAGGCCGACGCCCTCGATGATCTGGCTCGTTGCGAGCCCGTGGGTCGCGGCGTAGGTGTCGAGCTCGTTGAAGTAGGCCACGCGCAGCGCGAGGTAGGTGTTGGCGAAGAGCTTGATCGCCTCCGCCTCCGTCGACCCCGTGAACAGCACCGGCACGTCCTCGTCGAGCGCGGCCTGCACGAGCAGCTTGGCGAACAGCCGCCCGGGTTCCGTGTCCGATCCGATCACGATCCGCGACGGGTGGAGGTTGTCGTGGAGCGCCCGGCCTTCGCGCAGGAACTCGGGGCTGAACAGGATGGAGGCGCCGGGGTGCAGGTCACGCAGCGTGTTGGTGTAGCCGACCGGCACGGTCGACTTCACAACGATCGTCGCCGCAGGATTCGCGGCAAGCGCGTCCGCCGTGACCTTCTCGACGGTGCTCGTGTCGAAGTAGTTGGTCTCCGGGTCATAGTTCGTCGGCGTCGCGACGACGACGTACGACGCATCGGCGTAGGCAAGCTTGCGGTCGCGCGTTGCGTGGAGCGACAGGCCACCCTTCGCGAGGTACTCCTCGAGCTCGACGTCGACGACGGGTGAGCGCCCCTCGTTGACCGCCGCCACCCGGTCCGCGTCGACATCGAGGACCGTGACGTCGTTGAACCGCGACAGCAGCACCGCATTGGACAGTCCGACGTAACCGGCTCCGACCACAGTGATCTTCATGGTTCCGACGGTGAGCGGCCTCCCTGAACGACCGCAGACGTCGGTGTGAAGGGCACGTGGCGACCTGACGCACGGTCAGCGGCGGGTTCCCGACTGGTCCCACTCCCACAGGCACGAGATCGGCAGGCCCCACATGCCCGGGCGCTGCTGGTGGCCGCGGGGTGCCGTGTTCAGGACGATGCCGCCCCGGAAGCGGGACCCGGCACGCGCGGCGAGGGCCTCGAGCGAAGCGAACTGGTGCGGCCGGAAGCTGCTCGCGGTGCGCACCTCGATGCCGTAGACGCTGTTGTCGGGGAGCTCGACGACCAGGTCGACCGCCAGCCCGTTGCGCTCGCGCAGGTGGCTCACCCTGTGTTCGACGGCGCTCCCGGGCTGCTGCCGCAGGAGCTCGGCCGCGACGACGCCCTCCAGCAGCGGAGCCAGCCGGCTGCGGCCCCGGAAGTCGGAGAGCTCCTCCACGGACACCCCCGACAGGTGGCGCGCGACGGCGACGTCGTCGAACACCACCCGCGGACGGCCGATCGCACGCTTCGCGACCGGGGAGCGACAGCCGGGCACGAGGCGGACCAGGCCCAGCGCGACGAGCACGTCGACGTACGGCGACAGCGTCGTGGCCGGGATGCCCGAGGAGGCCGCCAGCAGGGACTTGTTGAGCTCGGCCGACGGCGGGTCCGCGAGGGCCGCCAGCAGGGCCAGCAGGCGCGCGGGATCCACCCGCCGCAGCGCCCTGGCCCGCCGGCGGGCGAGCCGCTGCAGGTCGCGCTCCAGGCCGTCACGCGGAGCCATCAGGTCGACGTACTCCGCAATGCCCCAGCGGGACCGGACCTCTCCCGGGACCGACGCGCGGGAGCCCAGACGGGCGAGGAAGTCGGCGGCCACGGACCGCAGTCTAGAAGCTTCCCGCCTCAAACTCGTAGATTTGTCTAAGGCGAAGCCCTTGATGTCCGGCTGACAGGCGCTGCATGGCACGATGCGCGGGTGACTCAGACACGTACCGACTACCGCCTGAGCCAGCTGGACCAGCTGGAGGCCGAGTCGATCCACATCTTCCGCGAAGTCGCGGCCGAGTTCGAGAAGCCGGTCCTGATGTTCTCGGGCGGCAAGGACTCGATCGTGATGCTCCGCCTGGCGGAGAAGGCCTTCTTCCCGGCGAAGATCCCGTTCTCGATCCTCCAGGTCGACACCGGCCTCGACTTCCCCGAGGTCATGGAGACGCGTGACCGGTGGGTCAGCCGCCTCGGCGTGAACCTGGTGGTCGCGAGCATCGACGACGCCATCAAGAACGGCATCATTCCCGACGCCGCGAAGATCAGCCGCAACCGCCTGCAAATCCCGACCCTGCTCAACGCGATCGAGGAGAACGGCTTCACCGCCGCCTTCGGTGGCGGTCGGCGCGACGAGGAGAAGGCCCGCGCCAAGGAGCGCGTCTACTCCCACCGCGACGAGTTCGGCCAGTGGGACCCGAAGATGCAGCGCCCCGAGCTGTGGAGCCTCTACAACGGCCGGCTCCACGAGGGCGAGCACATGCGGATCTTCCCGATCTCGAACTGGACCGAGCTGGACGTCTGGGACTACATCGGCCGCGAGAACATCGAGATCCCGAACATCTACTTCAGCCACCAGCGCCGCGTCTTCACGCGCGACGGCATGTTGATGAGCGAGACCCCGCTCAACCCGCTGCGCGAGGGCGAGGTCGTCGAGGAGCGCACGGTCCGTTTCCGCACCTGCGGTGACATCACGCTCACCGGCTGTGTCGAGAGCACCGCCTCCACGATCGACGAGATCATCGACGAGGTCGCCGTGGCCAGGAAGACCGAGCGCGGCGCCACCCGTGGCGACGACCGGTTCTCCGAGGCCGCCATGGAAGACCGCAAGAAAGAGGGCTACTTCTGATGGGCACCGACACCACCCGCGACACCACCCACCGTATGGACCTGCTGCGCTTCGCCACCGCAGGTTCGGTGGACGACGGGAAGTCGACCCTCATCGGGCGTCTCCTGCTCGACTCGAAGGCGATCTTCGAGGACCAGCTCGAGGCCGTCGAGGCGACCTCGCAGTCCAAGGGCTACGACTACACCGACCTGGCGCTGCTCACCGACGGGCTCCGCTCCGAGCGCGAGCAGGGCATCACCATCGATGTCGCCTACCGCTACTTCGCGACGCCGAACCGCAAGTTCATCATCGCCGACACCCCGGGCCACGTGCAGTACACCCGCAACATGGTCACCGGCGCCTCGACCGCCGACCTCGGCCTGGTGCTCGTCGACGCCCGCCAGGGCCTGACCGAGCAGTCCCGCCGCCACGCGGTGATCCTGTCGCTGCTCCGGGTTCCGCACCTGGTGCTCGCGGTCAACAAGATGGACCTGGTCGACTACGACCAGAAGGTCTACGACGAGATCTACCGTGAGTTCACGCAGTTCGCGACCAAGCTGAACGTGCCCGACCTCGAGGTCATCCCGATCTCCGCGCTCTCGGGCGACAACGTCGTCAACCGCTCCGAGAACATGCCGTGGTACTCCGGTCCCACGCTGATGCACCACCTCGAGCACGTGCACGTCGCCTCCGACCGCGACCTGATCGACGCCCGGTTCCCGGTGCAGTACGTCATCCGGCCCAAGTCCGACGAGTACCACGACTACCGCGGCTACGCCGGTCAGGTGGCCGGTGGCGTGCTCAAGCCCGGCGACGAGGTCGTCGTCCTGCCCTCCGGCATGACCTCGAAGATCTCGAAGATCGACCTCTTCGACCAGGACATCGCCGAGGCGTTCCCGCCGATGAGCGTGACCGTGCACCTCGAGGACGACGTCGACGTCTCGCGCGGCGACATGATCGCCCGCGTACGGAATGCGCCGACGCCGACCCAGGACATCGACGCGATGATCTGCTGGATGACGACCGCACCGCTGCTGCCCCGCCAGAAGCTGGCCATCAAGCACACGACCCGTACGGGCCGCGCGCTGGTCAAGTACATCCAGTACCGCCTGGACGTCAACACGCTGCACCGTGACCAGGAGACCAAGGAGCTCGGCGTCAACGAGATCGGTCGCGTCACCCTGCGCACGACGGTCCCGCTGCTCGTGGACCCGTACTCGAAGAACCGCACGACCGGGTCCTTCATCCTGATCGACGAGGCGACCGGCATCACCGTCGGCGCCGGCATGATCAACGGCTGAGCCCCAGGCACTTCCTGGGCACTTCCTGCGCCTGTTGGGGGTTGCAACCCCCAACAGGCGCAGGAATCCCCGGGCGCCCGGGGAATCCTGCGGCCCCTAGCGCTGCGGACGGAAGTGCAGGCCCACCTCGGGGTCGACCAGGACCTCCTGCGCGGCCGGCAGGCCGTCGACCTCGAGCTGTACAGCGACGTCGGTGCTGCGCTTGAGCAGCGCCAGCGCGATCGGGCCGAGCTCGTGGTGCCGGGCCGAGGATCCGACGGCTCCGACGGCACGCCCACCGCCGGTCGGGACGATCTCGGAGCCCGGCTTCGGCAGCCGGTTCTCCGAACCGTCGAGGTGCAGCAACGTCAGCCTTCGCGGGGGGCGGCCGAGGTTGTGCACGCGCGCCACCGTCTCCTGCCCGCGGTAGCAGCCCTTGTCCATGTGGACCGCGGACCACGGCTCCTCGCTGGCCAGCCACCCGACCTCGTTCGGAATCGTGCGCTCGTCGGTGTCCAGGCCGAGGCGCGGCTCGCCACGCGCGATCCGCAGCGCCTCGAAGGCCCACAGGCCCGCGGCCGGCCCGGCCGCTTCGGCGTACGACGCCAGCTGCTCGCGCGGGACGAGGTCGTACTTGCCGGGCGGGCGCCAGGCCACGGCCAGCTCCGCCGTCACGTCGGCGATCTCGACGCGGGTCATGAACTTCATCCGCTCGAGGAACTCGATCAGCGCCGCCGCGCGGCCGGGCTCGGTGTGCGCCGTGAACGCCTCGCCGTCGTCGACACCGGTGAACGCATGCTCGACGTGCCCCTGCGGGCTGAGCACGAGCGCACTGATCCAGCGGCCCGGCTCGAGGCCCTCGAAGAACTGGGTGGTCAGCGCGTGCAGCCAGGTCAGCCGGTCGGGACCGCTGACCCTGAGGACGTCGCGGTGGGACAGGTCGACGAAGCCCTCGCCCGTGTCCAGCGCTCGCTGTTCGCCGAACAGGCTGCCGTAGTGCGCCGCGACGGGAGCGTCGATGCCGTCGCCGGCGACGGCGCCGGGGAGGGCGAGGAGCGGGCTGGCGGGGCTGGTCATGTGAGATCCCTGTAGTGCTCGAGGAGTCGGGTGAGGGTGCCGAGCGCCGTCTGCATCTCCTCGATGTGCATCGGGTCGAGGGTGCGCAGCATTTCCTTGATGTCCGTGCTGGACACCCCGGAGGTGCGAGGCAGGTACTTCACCTCACAAACGTCGGCGAGGTCGTCGAACTTCCCGGCCCAGTCATCGCCCATCACGAACACGTCGACTCCGTGCTCGACGATGTCGGAGCGCTTCTGCTCCCACGCCCCTTCGGGGATGACCAGGTCGACGCCACGGATCGCGCCGACGATGGCGGCCCGGTCGTCGTACGACACGACCGACTTCTTGCCCTTGCCGGCATTGAACTCGTCGGTGGAGACCCCGACGATGAGCCGGTCCCCCAACGCCGCCAGCCGCTCGATGAGCCGCAGGTGGCCGATGTGGAACAGGTCGAACGTGCCATAGGTCAGCACGGTCCGCGGGGCGGTCATCGGGTTTCTCCTTCGCAGGCGGCACAGCGGCCGAAGACAGTGAGGTGCCCGAGGTCGGGGGTGAAGCCGCGCGCCGCGAGGACCTCGACGAACGGAGCCGCCTCGGCGGTGTCGATCGAGGTGACGCTCTGGCAGCCGCGGCAGACGAGGTGGAAGTGCTCGTGGCCACGAGTCGAGTGGTACGTCGGCGCCCGGTCGGACAGGTGCGCGTGCCGCACCAGGCCGATCTCCTCCAGCACCTCGAGGGTGCGATAGACGGTGGAGGCGTTCACGGCACTGGCCGTCACCTGGACCCTGGCGAGGACCTCGTCCGGAGTCGCGTGCCCGAGCTCGTCGACGGCAGCAAGGATCAGCTCGCGCTGCGGGGTGAGGCGGTAGCCCTTGTCGCGGAGCGCGACCCGCCAGTCAGGGTCTCGAGACGGTTGCTGGGCATCCTCCTCGACCACCGGATCGTGGTGATCATGCACGCTGGAGCCTCGCCCAGAGGTGGGGCTGCAGGGCCTGGCCCATGGCGGCCATGTCGTAGGCGTAGAGCAGGTCGCCGTCGACGTTCCCGTAGAGACGGCGTCCGGCGGTGTACTCCTTGGCGGTCTCGGTGCGTGCCACGGCGTCGGTGACCATCTCGAACTTGCCGTTGCTGGCCTCGGCCGTCCAGATCTCCGCGAAGCCCGTGTTGTGGGTCAGCAGGACTTCGAACTTGCCGTCGCCGACGGCCCGGATGAAGCCGGTCTCGATGGCCGCGTCACGGACCTTCTCCCCCGCCTCGTCGATGATCCAGGCGCGCGCCATGTAGTGGAAGAACGGCCGGCCGTCGTGGGTGAAGATCAGCTCCTGGCCGAACTCGAACTTCTCGATCGTCGGGTAGTCGCCGTGGCCGTTGCCACGCCACGTGCCGAGCATCCACGCGATGGGACCACAGTTGGGGTGCAGGTTCTCGGGGAGTTCGAAGGCCACGCCCTCAGTCTAGAGACGTGCCGGGGTCTCTAGGCTGGCGCACATGGCTCGCGAACTGGTTGTGAAGGTCACCTGCGGCGCGGACGAGCCCGAACGGTGCAACCAGGGCTTCACGGTCGCGGCCACCGCGGCCGCCTCCGGCGTCGCCGTGTCGCTGTGGCTGACGGGCGAGGCAGCGTGGCTCGCAGTCCCGGGACGCGCCGAGGAGCTGGACCTCCCGCTCGCCACGCCGATCGCCGACCTGCTCGACATGGTGCTCGCCACCGGGTCGGTCACGGTCTGCGCCCAGTGCGCCGCACGGCGCGAGCTGGCGGTCGAGGACCTGGTCGACGGCGTACGGATCGCGGGGGCTCCGGTCTTCGTCGAGGAAGCCCTGCGTGACGGCGTGCAGGCTCTCGTCTACTGATTCAGCCCTCTGCCAGCCCTCTGCCTAGGCTGGACCAGTGGTTCGTCTCATCGCCGTCGTCAGCGCACTCGGGCTCACCGGTGCCCTCCTGTCCGGTTGTCTCCTCCCCCGAGGTGGGTCCGGCCCGACGTACGTCGCCATGGGCGACTCGTACACCGCGGCGCCGTACATCGGCCGGCTCGACAAGCGCGACACCTGCTTCCGCTCGAGGAACAACTACCCCCATCTCGTGGCCGACGAGGCGGATCTCGACCTGACCGACGCCAGTTGCGCGGCGGCCACGACCGAAGCCGTCGAGGGCGAGCAGCGCACGCCGCAGGGCAAGGTCCGCCCGCCCCAGCTCGACGCCGTCGACCGCGACACCGACGTCGTGACGCTCGGCATCGGCGCCAACGACTTCAACCTGATCGGCCGGATCATCATCGACTGCGTCAAGGTCGCGCGCACGGTCCCCGCCGGACAGCCCTGCACCGACCTCGACGCCCGCGCGGGCGACGACGCCGTCGACAGCCGTCTCGTCGAGATGGAACAGCGCCTGGTGGCGGTGATCGAAGCGGTCCGCGCCAAGGCACCGGACGCGCAGGTCCTGGTCATCGGTTACCCGCAGATCTTCCCCGAATCAGGCGGGTGTTCCGACCTGCCGATCCCGGCCGCCGATGTCACGTTCGCGCGCCGGCTCAACGTCGGCGCCAACAAGGCCCTCGAGGCCGCGGCCACCGAGACCGGTGTCGACTTCGTCGACGTGTTCGCCGAGACGGAGGGCCACGACATCTGCGGTGACGACCCGTGGATCGCCGGAGCGATCGCGCACGAGAAGGGACAGCCGTACCACCCCTACGCCGAGGAGCAGGAGCTCGTCGCACGCCTCGTCACCGAGGCGCTGGACTGATGCGCGCGGTCCTGCAGCGGGTCTCCTCCGCGTCGGTCGTCGTCGACGGCGCCGTGGTCGGAGCGATCGACGTGCCAGGTCTGCTCGTCTACCTCGGAGTCACCCACGACGACGGACCGCCCGAGGTCGCGTGGATGGCCCGCAAGATCGCTGATCTCCGACTCCTCGACGACGAGCGCTCGGTCGGCGAGGTCGGCGCACCCGTCCTGGTGGTCTCCCAGTTCACGCTGTACGGCGACGCCCGCAAGGGTCGGCGGCCGACGTGGATCGCCGCGGCGCCCGCCCCGGTCAGTGAGCCGCTCTACGAAGCGGTCTGCACGGCACTCGAGGCGGCCGGAACGCACGTCGAGCGAGGGACGTTCGGCGCCCACATGGAGGTCTCCTCGGTGAACGACGGTCCCTTCACCGTCGTCCTGGAGACTCCCTGAATCTGGCTGAATCAGGCCGTACGACGGGTCAGGCGCAGGCCGAGCAGGTACATCTCGCAGCCCAGGCAGAACGCGAACACCGCGTTGAGGAACGCCGCGATCACGGCGAAGCCGGCGAACACCTGACCGAGCAGCACCGCACCGGTGGCGAACCCGATCGTCGCACCGATCGCGAACACCAGTCCGACGGCCTGGGCGAAGCGCGGCGGCGTGGGGTCCTCGAGCTCTGTCGGCAGCGAGAGGCGCGGCCTGATCAGGCTGCGGAACAACAGACCGGTCGGCGTCTTCTGCACGCCCAGTCCGGCCCCGATCGCGAAGAACACCGCCTGCACGCCGGTGATGACGGCCGCGACGCCCGGCGCGGACTCCGAGAGCAGCAGCGCCACCGCGAAGATCACGAGAGTCACGGAGGCGGTGAACCGCGGGCCCCGCGGATCGATGCCCTGGCCAGTGGTACGCAGGTCGGTCGTGCTGGTCATCAGTTCTCCGGGTGGGTGGCGGGGAGTGCGGCGAGCACCTGCTCGCGGCGGGGTGCACCGGCGGCCCGGGTGAGCTCGTTGCCGGCAGCGTCGAGGATCAGGGTGGTCGGCGTACGACGGATGTCGAGTGCCCGGACCAGTGCGAGATGTTCCTCCGCGTCGATCTCCAGGTGCGCCACGCCGTCGTACCGGTCCGCGACATCGGCAAGGACGACGCGGGTCGTGCGACAGGGGGCGCAGAACGCGCTGGAGAACTGCACGAGGGTGGCCTGCTGGCCCAGCTCGGCGGTCGGGAGGGCAGCCGTGACCGAGGACCACGCGGTGGCGTCTCGAGACGCGGCCGGTTCCTCGCCGCTGCTCGACGACCCTGTGGGCTCCCGGTCGTCGAAGCGGTCGTCGAAGCGGCCGTCGACGCGTCGCCGGCGCAGGCCGAAGGCCACCGCCACGACGACGGCGACCACGAGGATCAACAGACCGGGGTTCACAACAGGCTCCAACGCCGACGGCGGCTCCCGGATTCCGGGAGCCGCCGTCGGGTTTCGAGGCTCGCTGACGCTCGCACCTCAACCACCGGGTCGAATCAGATGTTGATCTGGACCTCGGCGACCGAACCGGTCGCCGCCCGGACGACCCGGTCGACCGGGTCGGCCTTCGGGGCCAGGGTGCGCAGCGTCCACTCGCCGTCGCCGGCGAAGAACCGGAAGTGGCCCGTCGCGGAGGTCGGGACCTCGGCGGTGAACTCGCCACTCTTGTCGAGCAGGCGGACGTAGGCACCGGACACCGGGGTGGCCTCGTCGCCCGCGCCGCGCAGGACCTGGCCCTGGATGACGGCCTCCTTGGCGACGTTCACGCCGTCAAGGGAGAGGCCGCCCACCTTCGCGCCGCACATCAGGCGACACCCGGCTCGTCACCGAGAGCGATCGGAACGCCGACGAGGGAGCCGTACTCGGTCCACGAGCCGTCGTAGTTCTTGACGTTCTTCTTGCCGAGCAGCTCCTGCAGCACGAACCAGGTCAGCGAGGAGCGCTCACCGATGCGGCACAGGGCGATGGTGTCGAGCGACTCGTCGAAGCCGACCTCGGCGTAGAGCGCCTGCAGGTCCGCCTCGGACTTGAAGGTGCCGTCGTCGTTGGCGTTCTTGCTCCAGGGCACGTTCACCGAGGTGGGGACGTGGCCGGCGCGCTGCGACTGCTCCTGCGGGAGGTGGGCCGGCGCGAGGAGGCGGCCGGCGTACTCGTCGGGGCTGCGCACGTCGACGAGGTTCTGCACGCCGATCGCGGCCACGACCTCGTCACGGAACGCACGGATCGCGGTGTTCTGCTCCTGCGCGACGTAGGTGGTCGCGGCGCGGGTCGGCAGCTCGTCGGTCAGCTCGCGGCTGTCGAGCTCCCACTTCTTGCGGCCACCGTCCATGAGCTTGACGTCGTTGTGGCCGTAGAGGGTGAAGTACCAGTACGCGTAGGCAGCGAACCAGTTGTTGTTGCCGCCGTAGAGGATCACCGTGTCGTCGTTGGAGACGCCGCGGGCCGACAGGAGGGCCTCGAACTGCTCCTTGTTGACGAAGTCGCGACGGACCTGGTCCTGGAGGTCGGTGGTCCAGTCGAGCTTGATCGCGCCGGCGATGTGGCCCTTGTCGTAGGCGGTGGTGTCCTCGTCGACCTCGATGAGAACGACGTTCGGGGTGTTGAGGTTGTCCTCAACCCACTGGGTGGAGACGAGCGAGTTCTCGCGGCTCATGGCTGATTCCTTCTGGTGGTTGCGATGTGAGGCGGAAGTGCGAATGACTGGCTGTACGGCGGTACGCCGGGGAGGCGGGGCCCTGGGCAGGACACGCCGGGGCTGCGTGAGTACGGCGGCGCCCGGCCATGCTCCGTCATCGAAAGGACGGGCGAATGGACGGGCCCTGAACGCTCAGGCTCGGAAGGGCCCCGTCAGCAGGGTCGACACAGTGCCGAGCTGACGCGGCAGTTGTCCACCGCGCGCCGCTTGGTCAGCAGCAGGATTGTCGACATGGAGAGGAGCGTATGCGCATTCCGGTCACCACCACACGCGACGTCTCTCATCGTGAGATCCGCATCCAGATAGTGAGATTCAGCGGATCCGGCAGGCGGAGTTGACGGTCCCGTTGGAGCTGCCCACGAAGGCGCCCGGGGTGACCGCGAGCTCGACGTCACCCTCCTGGTCCGGACCGCTGCGCATCACGAAGTCGAGGCGATGGCGGTCCTGCGGCTCGAGCTCCACCCCGATCCGCGCGAGCGATCGCCCGGCAAGCTTCTCGATCACCGGATTCACCACCCGTTGTCCGTCGATCGACAACGAGATGATCTCGCCGCCGACGGGCGACGTCACGTAGACCACCAGCAGCTGGTCTCCCGGCTCGACGCGGACCCCGGGGAAACCCTTGCCCGTGATCGAGGGCGGAAGGTCCTCCGCATCGGCCGGGGTGTCGCTGTGGAAGCTGATCGAACCGGCCAGGTCCTGGCGGCCGTCGATGCAGGACCGGGGAACCACCTCGGCGTCGTACTTCAGGTAGTACTGCAGCTTGGTCGGACCACCGTCGTTGATGTAGATGCCCACATGGGGCTGGTCGTCGGCCTCGTCGGAGAACTCACCCGCGATCGTGGTGCCGGCGATCTCGGACTGGTTCTCGGGCTCGAAGCTGTGCATCCGGATCCGGCCCTCCATCACCCCGGCGACCAGCCCACGGATCGACTCGGCCGTGTCGCCGCGGCCGGCCGTGAAGGCGTCGAAGACCGCCTCGGAGACGGCCTGCTGGTAGTCGCTGTGGACGTCCCGGTCGTTGGTGATCCGGTAGACCTCGTTCTCCACCGCCCCCACGACGCTGTCGGCATCGACCGGTGGGTAGCCGGGCACGGGGACCGGCCCGGTGCCGCGCAGGAGGTAGGACACCGCGACCGGGTCGATGAAGAACATGCCGTCGAGGCGCCCGCCGATCTCGCGTTCCCAGCGGGCCCGGATGATCTCGGCCGACCGGACGAAGTCAGGGGTCAACGTGGCGTCCACCGCCGCGATGCCCAGGATCCGACCGAAGATGCGGGTCTCCTCGGGCGTCAGCTTCACGACCGGAGCGAGGTTCTGCCCGATGTCGGCCATGTCGGTCTGTTCGACGATGTCGACCTTCCCGTCCTTCATCCGGACCAGCGAGAGGGCACCGGGCAGGCCACCACCGCTGCGCAGCTCGGCGTTGTTCTGCAGCACCATCAGGTAGTAGCGGGCCCGGTCGGTTCCCATCATTCGCGGGATGATGCGGGCCGCGCGGTACGTCGACCCGAGCGTCGTCTGCGCATCGGTCACCAGGTCCCGCAACTGGTCGTAGCGTCCCTTGATCGGGCCGAGGAAGTGTCTCGAGTCGACTTCGTCGAGGGCACTGGCCGCGCTGCCGAACGCGGCCTCGCTCTGCTCGGCCGGGGCGACCATCCCCTCGATCCGGTCGACCGGGAAGACACCGTCGACGGGCTGGAAGGAGTCCGCCTGCACCAGGTCCGCAGCGTCTGCCACCGGCGGCAGGCCGTCGCGGCCGATGTCGGCCAGCACCTTCGAGACGACGGAGATGCCCTCTGCGTCGTCGCCGAGAAGGGGCACCAGCTCGAAGGCGGACCAGGTCGGGCCCGACGTGCGGGACTCGGCGGTCTCGGCGGCGTCCTTGAACCGCTCAGCCGCTTCACGCACACCCTTGGCATCACCGCGGATCGCGGCGGCACGCAGGATCTCCCCCTGCTGCTCGACCTCGCGCAACTGCTGGGCGGCGGACCAGGCGACCCAGATCGACCAGAGCACGGCGAGGCCCAGCAGCCCGACCCCGATCAGCACCGGCTTGCGACGGGCGATCTTGCGGATCTTCCTGCGGGCCCGCTGCCAGCGGGTGCCATGACGACGACGGACCTCAGGCGACACGACACCGCCGAATCGCCATCTGAAACCCCTTCGCGCGCACCCCGCATCCGACCGCCGTGCGGCCAGCCTAACCGGACCCGGACACCGTCCACGTAGGATCACGCACGGTGTTGCCAGAGTGCATCCTCACAGCAAGGGCGAGGTCTTGGATTTCAAGCAGTTTCTGATGGTGTTGCGTCGTCGCTGGATGAGCGTCGTCGCACTCGTTCTCGTGGCCGTGGCCGCGAGCGCTGCCATCACCTTCACCCGTACCCCCGTCTACGAGTCGAAGTCGCAGGTCTTCCTCACCGTTGACGTTCGCGACACGACCGACGCCTACGCCGCTCTGCTGTTCGCGTCCAACCGCGCCGCGTCGTACGCCGACCTCGCCTCC
Organism: Nocardioides sp. Root682; assembly: GCF_001427795.1. Lineage (GTDB taxonomy): Bacteria > Actinomycetota > Actinomycetes > Propionibacteriales > Nocardioidaceae > Nocardioides. The sequence continues at coordinate 1,750,414 of NZ_LMHJ01000001.1, forward strand.
AGCACGCAGCTCTCCGAGCGGGTGATCCGCCAGCTCGACCTGCCCGTGACCGCGACCGGCCTGGCCTCGCGGATCAGCGCGGAGGTCGTCGAGAGCACCTCGCTCATCCAGATCCGGGTGGTCGACGAGGACCCGCAGGAGGCCCAGAAGATCGCGGACGTCACCACGACCGAGTTCACCAAGTACGTCGCCGAGCTGGAGACGCCGGGCGGCGGTTCCGACTCCCAGATCCTCGCGCAGATCACCGACGAGGCGACCCTCAACACCTCGCAGGTCAGCCCCAACGTCGCGCTGAACCTCGGCGTCGCGTTCCTGATCGGCCTGCTGGTCGGCGTTGCCCTCGCCCTGGCCCGGGAGATCCTCGACCGCACCATCCGCACGGCCGACCACGTCGCCGAGCTCACCGAGTCGCCGGTCCTGGCCAGCATCGGCTTCGACGGCGACATCAAGTCCGCGCCGCTGCTGACCGACCTCGGCGGCTTCGCAGCACGCACCGAGGCGTTCCGCCTCCTGCGGACCAACCTGCAGTTCATCGACCTCGACCACCAGCCGCGTTGCATCGTGATCACCAGCGCCGTGCCCGGCGAGGGCAAGACGATGACGTCGACGAACCTCGCCGTCGCGCTGGCCCAGACCGGCCGCAACACGCTGATCATCGACGCCGACCTCCGCCGTCCCCGCGTGGCCAGCACGCTCGGGCTCGACCCGGCCATCGGCCTGACGACCGCACTGGTCGGCAAGACCGAGATCCACGACGCGATCCAGGTCCACGAGGCCAGCGGGCTGCACGTGCTCGCCAGCGGCGCCAAGCCGCCGAACCCGACCGAGATCCTCCAGTCGAAGATCACCCAGGACCTGATCAAGCGCCTGCGGTCGTCGTACGACATGGTCATCATCGATGCCCCGCCGCTACTGCCCGTGGCCGACGCGTCGGTCCTCGCGAAGCTGGCCGACGGCGTCATCATCGTCGTGCGCCACGGCCGGACGACCAAGGACCAGGTCAACGAGGCGATCAACCGCCTCGGCCAGGTCGGAGGCCGCCTCTACGGCGTCGTGGTCAACATGGTCGCCAAGCGTGCGGTCGGCTCGTACTACTACTACTACTACGAGGAGTCGAGCCCGTCCGGACGCCAGGCGACCGGCAAGGCCTCGTCCTCGTTGAGCGGGCGCCGGAAGGCCTGATCAGGCCTTCTTGACGAAGATCATCAGCGTCGGCGCCAGTCGCGGCGGGGTGAGCCGGTCCACGAGCTGCGCGACCCGCCAGGCCGGCGCTGCGTGGCCGAAGTACGTCGGCTCCGAGGCGTGCCCGTAGACGACCAGCTCGTTCGGCTCGGGGAAGAGCCGCGCCAGGTGCTTGCGGGTGTTCATGCTGTAGCGGACCGGGAAGACGTCCTCGGCCTTGCGCTCCGGCTGGAGCCGCTTCAGCACACGGGTGTGGAGGTCGTTGGGCACCGCACGGGCGCCCAGTCCGATCACGCCCCACTTGTTGGGTGTGCGCGCGGCCAGCCAGCCGCCGGGCTTGAGCACCCGGAGCAGCTCCCCCGCCACCCGCTCCGCGTCCTCTCGGGCGACGTGCTCGAGGACGTGGTCGGCGAGGACCACGTCGAACGACGCGTCCTCGAAGGAGAGGTCGTCGCCCGGTGAGATCACCTGGGCGGACGCGAGGGTCGGGTTCTCCAGGACCACGGGGTCGACGTCGACGCCGCAGACCTGGTCCACCCGCTCGTGGAAGGCGCGCAGCCGCTTGTGCAGGGCCGGCAGCGGCTCGGTCGCCCACAGGCCGCGACCGGCTCCGAAGTCGAGCACCCGGCTGTCGGCCTCGAGCAGTGCGTTCACCCGCGTGTAGAACTCGATGAATCCGTCGTGGCGCGTGTAACCGCCCGCGCGCACCTCGGGGTAGAGGCGGCTCAGGGTCGCGCCGGGTCGGAAGGTGTCGTCCGGTTCAGTCATCTGCTTGCCTTCACTGATCACGGCGCACCACGAGTGCGCATTCGGGTCGAGAATAGGTCGTGCCGGGCATGGGCCGGGCGGTCATGCGGTTTCACCGGCCAACAGTGCGTCCACCGCGGCGAGCACTCGCGCCGGCTGGATCGAGACGTCGTCGAGGACCCCGGCGTTGGGGCCTCTCTGCCCGCTGCCACCGCTGCCACCGTCGCCGATGAGGTAGCGGTAGTCCGCACCGACCGCCTGGCAGATCGCCCACAGCCCGAGGTGGACGTAGCTGCCCGCGAACATCTCGATGACCTTCACACCGGGCTCGCTGAAGGTCAGGTTCGTGAGCGCCGCGCCGTGCGGGGAGACGACGATCTCGGCCGCGTGGAAGAGGTCGATCTGCTCCTGCACGGAGTGCTGCCCGGGATCCACCATCCTGAATCCCCGGCGTTCGAGGTGGGGCCACAGCTCGGCCTCCTCGATGTAGCGCCGGGTGCGCGGGACGTCGCCCCGGGTCACGTAGAGGCGCAGGGGCCCCTCGGCGCCGGCGTCCTTGCTCGGCCGAAGTCGAGCGCGCAGCCAGGCCACGGAAGCCGGTGGCGCCTGCAGCGCCCAGTTGGGATTGCTCGGCACCAGCAGCCGGTCGGCGGAGATCGTCTTGCCGCGCTCGGGCTGGATCAGCGTCCCGGTCACACCGGCCAGCTCGAGGAGCTGGCGCTGGTAGCGGGTCTTGTGCGGCACGATCACGACATCGGGCCGTTCGCCGGGCAGGCAGTCCTCGAGCACCGCCAGCCGGGCGATCGCGTCGTACAGGAAGTGGTAGTAGTTCTCGGCCGTGCCCCGCGTGGTCAGGCTCAGCGCGGTGCCGGCGACGTGCTCGACCGGGCCCAGCGTGGGCCGGAGGAAGATCGGGTGCTCACGCCAGTCGAAGACACCGAAGTAGGTGCTCGTCTCGTGGTCGAGCACCTTCCCCGGAGTGGTGGTCGCGCCGTAGTCGCCGGTGAGCCGCCCGCCCTTGATCTCGAGGGTGAAGGTCGCTGGCACCGTGACGGCCGGCACGTCCGGAGTCGGCTCGGTCGCGGCGTGCACCGCCTCGAACAGCCAATAGTGCGCTGGTTCACCCGACGTGACCGGACGGACCAGCCGCTCCTCCGGTCGCCCGGGGTGCAGCACGACGGCGCCGGGCTCCCGGGCCGCCGTCTCCGTTGCGTGGTACGTCGCGCGCCGTGGCACGCCGCGCGCGCCGAGCAGCGGCGAGATCGCGCGGAACAGGTGGCCCAGCAGGCGCGTCGCGACGAGGTGGAGCCGCTTGAACAGCGGCCACCAGGGCCGCAACCACGAGGGCAGCGTCACCGGGCCACCAGCCGTCGTACGACGGCCCACACCGGCCGGAAGCGCACGATGCGACCGATGATCACGCGCATCCACAGTGGCTTGATGATCCGCTTGACCGCCCGCGACAGCCGGCCGTCGATCTGCAGCAGGACCAGCTCGAGCTCGGCCTCCGCCTGCTCGTTGAGCGCGACCTCTGCCGGATGGACCAGCGGGAAGGTCATGGCACTGGCCGGCATCGGCTCGCGAGCCGTGTGGGTGTGGGTGGCGTCCGGGCCGAATCCGTCGTTCTCCACCAGGTTCAGCGAGGGGGTGATCGACAGGCCACGCTCCGACATGATCGTCACCCACCAGTGGTGGTCCCAGCCGCGGAGGTCGCCGTTGACCTCCCCCGCCACCTGGGTGAAGTGGCGCAGGGCGGCCTCGGTCACCAAGGCGTCCGGATGCGGCAGGACCGGCGTCGGGCGGACCGCGTCAGCAGTGCGGGGGTCGTGGCCGACCCGCTCCTCCGCTCCCGCGTGGTCGCGCGGGAAGACGGCCCGGTGCGCGTGCCAGCGGTCGGCCCAGGTCGCCCAACCCCAGACGCTGGCCCACGTGGTGAACGCATAGCTGGCACCACCGAACATCCCGCGGGGGACGCCCTTGTTGTCGCCGGCGACCTGCCACACGACCGGCTGGTCGGCGTACCTGTCGAGCAGCTCGACGCAGAAGTCGAAGAACGTCGGGTGAGGGACACAGTCGTCCTCCAGGACGATGGCCCGGTCGACCTGCCCGAACACCCAGTCCAGGCCGAGCTCGATGTTGGCCTCGAGCCCGAGGTTGCCCTCGGCAAAGCGGGTGTGGACGCGGCCCGGCCACGCCGCCGTGCTCAGCACCTCGCGCACCTCGGCGCAGCGTGACGCGTCGTCGGGATGGGTCGACCGGGGCCCGTCGACGACGAGGAAGACCTCCTCCGGCTGCGCTGCCAGCACCGCCTCGACGGTGCGCCGCACCACCGCAGGTCGGTTGAAGGCCACGATCACGACCGGGGTGCCCAGCGTGGTTCTCGACGGTTCAGGCACGACGGCCCTTCTCTCGCAGTTGGCTGGCGACGCGGTGGGCGGTCGCTCCGGCCCGGCTGTTGACAGCGGTCCGCGCCACCCGGCGCAGGCGCGGCGAGCGGACCAGGCGGCGGGCGATCGTCGCGGCCCGGCCCCCGACGCGGCTCAGCACGAGCTCGAGCTCGTGCTCCACCGCGGGGTTCAACGCCACCTCCGCCGGATGACGCAACGGGAACGACAGCTCCTCCGGAGCGTGGTCACGCTTGCCCTCGGCGACGCCGTGCGTGGCGTCCTCGCCCCATCCGATGTTCTCGACGAGGTTCGACGAAGGCGAGATCGCCAGCTTGTCGAGCGTCATCATCGTCAGCCACCAGTGCTTGTCCCATCCGTGGGTCACCGTGTCGAGCGACGTGGCCGCCTCGGCGAAGTGCTGCTGGCCCGAACGGGTGACCAGGAGGCCCGGCCGCGGTTCGGCGGCCATCGTGCGCACCGGGGCGTCCCCGTCGCGGTGGTCGCGAGGGAACACCTCCCGGTGGCGCTGCCAGCGGTCGGCCCACGTCGCCCAGCCCCAGACACTCGCCCAGGCGGTGAACGCATAGCTGTCGCCCCGGAACAGGCGGTCCGGGACGCCGAGACCGCTGCCCGAGACCTGCCACACCCTCGGCTCGTCGCGGTAGCGCTCCAGCAGCTCGTCGGCGTAGCGGAAGAACGACGGGGTCGCCTCGCAGTCGTCCTCGAGCACGATCGCGCGGTCGGTCCGTGAGAACACCCAGTCCAGGCCGAGCTCGACATTGGCCTCGAGACCGAGGTTGCGGTCGGCGTACCGGCGGTGGACCTCGCACGGCCAGTCGACCTGTTCCAGGACCGCGCGGGTGGCGGCGCACTTCTCGACGTCGTCGGGCCTGGCGTCCCTCGGGCCGTCGACCACGAGGTAGAGCTCCGTGGGTCGCGCGGCCCGGACCGCGGCCAGCGTGCGCTCGGTCAGGTGCGGCCGGTTGAAGGCGATCAGTGCCACGGGGGCGGTCATCAAGCAAGTCCTCGGGGTGGGCGTGATCGGGCATCGAGCCGTCGGTGGACGACATTCCACCAGATCTCGCATCCGTCCGCGCAGGAGTCCGGTTACAGTTGCCCACCGTGCCCCAGATTTCTGCTGACGCGCTCGTTGCCAAGGCCAAGCGCGCTAACCCCGAACTGGTCCGCGGCTGGCTTCGTCGCCATGCCAAGTCCAGCGCCGCCCGAGCCGGTTTCATGGTCAGCCGTATCGATGAGGAGGGGCGGCGCTACGTCGCGGTCACCCACAACGACGCGGTCAGCCTCCCGGCCGGCAGCGAGGCGGCCCTGCGCGGGGACAACCCGCGCCTGACCGCGCTGCAGGCGACCTACGACGGCCTCGACGTCGCAGCGGCGGTGCACACGCAGTGGCGCAAGTCGTTCCTCAACAAGAACCTCTCCCTGGCCTGGTTCCGCGGCGACAACGCCTACGTCTGGCAGTTCCGCCAGCTCGGCAACGCTGCTCGCCTGCGGATGTACCTCGCGATGCTCGACGTCCTCGAGCGCGACTCGCTCGGCCTGTTCGACAAGGTCACCGAGGACGGACTCTTCGGCGCCTTCACCTTCGAGTTCGGCGACCGCCCCGCGGTGAGCCGCGACCTGCTCGACAGCATCAACGAGATCAACTACCTCAACGACCAGACCGGTCTCGCCTCGATCAAGGGGCTGCGCGTCCTGGACATCGGCGCGGGTTACGGGCGCCTCGCCCATCGCATGTCGACGGCCCTCCCGAACCTCGAGGCCTACGACTGCATCGACGGCGTCGCCACGTCGACCTTCCTCTGCGAGTACTACACCGGCTTCCGCGAGCTGCCGTCCTCGGTCCGGGTGGTCCCGCTGGACCAGCACGAGACGCTCGGCGAGCGCTACGACGTGGCCGTCAACATCCACAGCTTCTCGGAGTGCTCGCTCGACGCGATCCGCTGGTGGCTCGACCGCATCGCCGAGCGCGACATCGAGTGGCTCCTGATCGTGCCGAACACCCCCGACGAGCTCCGCAGCACCGAGCTCGACGGCAGCATGAAGCCGTTCCGCCAGGACGTCCTCGACCGCGGCTACGAGCTGGTCGACGACCGGCCGATCCACCAGTCCGACGAGCTCCGCGAGCTGATCGACCTGCACGACCGGTTCTACCTGTTCCGCAAGAAGCAGGCCTGACGCCTCTGGTGGGTGACGCCGATCAGCGCTTCATGCTGGTCGGCGTCGCCATCCACGGGTGCACCCGGGCGAGGTCCTTGCGGATCGTCGCGCCGAAGATGTTCCCCTGGCGCGACGCGACCCGGTTGAGCATCCGCTGCCCCCGGGCGAACACCCGGCGCGCCTTCTGGTCGGACAGCCCCAGCCGCTCCTGGAGCACACGGGACGCCGCCCGCTCCGCGCCGAGGTTCCACTCCGTGTGGACCTCGATCGGTACGTCGTACGCCGGATCGTAGGCGGCGACGGCCTTGGCCAGCTCGCGCCGCGTCCATCGGTAGACGAAGTTGGGCACCCCGGTGCCGTCGACGCCGCCGGAGACGTAGTCCCCCGCGACGACGGCCTGCAGCTCGTGCCAGGACACGACGCCGGCGCGGGTGGCCAGCCGCATCGCCGCGGAGTCCTGGTTCTCGACGAACAGCACGGTCTTGCGCGCGATCCGGTACATCTCGTGCAGGGCCTCGTGCGGACGCGAGCAGTGGTGCAGGCCGGAGTGGCCCACGACGTGGTCGAAGCTGCCCGAGGGGTAGGGCATGTCGTGGGCGTCGACCGCCGCGCCCTCGATCGCGCTGCTCGGGCTGTCGGGAGCGATGTTGACGAACGTGCAGCTGGTCAGGCCGACCTCGGCGCAGACCTCCTCGTCGAAGGTGCCGGCGAACTGCACCAGCACCGAGTCGTCGACATGGATGACGCCACTGCGGAGATGCTCCCGCAGAAGCCTCGCGAAGGTGCTGGCTCCGGGTTCGGTCACGAGGAGGATGCTAGGCCGTCGCCTCAGAAGGTGGCGGAGACCGGCACGAGCTGGTCGAGGGCCGCGCGTCCAGCGGTGTCGTCGCCGTGCACGACGGCCACGTCCCAGTACGTCCGCGAGCGCGGGCGATCAACCGGTGCGCCCAGGCGCTCGGCCGGGACGATGACGTCCGTCGTCGTCGTACGAGCCAAGGGAACTCCCAGGTGGTCCCACACGGCGATGTCGGTGTAGCCGAGCTCGGCGAGCTGTCCCCAGATGGCGTAGGGGTCATTGCCGGCGAGGCGGGTGAGGTACGGGTCGTACTCGAAGAAGAGGACGGGCCGGGACTCTGCCCAGGTGCTGGCGATGGCCGGCACCAGGATGACCTCGTACCCGTCGGTGTCCGACTTCACCAGCCGCAGACTCTTGAAGTCGGGGAACTCCTCACGGAGCGATCCGGGCGAGACGGTCTTCATCGCGTCGGCGGCGTCACCGTCGGTGAAGCGCGTCGTGCCGCCAGTACGGACAGCCGTCTTCGCGCGCCCGTCGTCGACCGTCAGGAGCGCCTCGACGACGGAGATCCGGGCATCGCTGTCGACGTTGCGGTGGAGGAACTCGAGGTAGGCGGTGTCGGCCTCGATGCAGAGCACCTTTCCGTCGACCGCGTTCAGGATCTGCACCGCCGAGTCGCCCACGTTGGCACCGACGTCCAGCACCGTCAGCGGGTCGGACTGGGCGAGGAGGCGGGCCAGCTCGACGAGGTTCTGGCCGTACTGCGGTCCCCACGCGGCGTAGTCCGGCAACCGGTGCGACCACGGCAGCACCAGCTCGACGCCCTGCACGTGTCGGACGACAGGCCGGAACGGGAAACGGTCCCGCACCAACCAGCCGACACGTCGCTTCACGGTGGAGGCCACCGATCCCAGTCCTGTCACCTGCGGGATGTTAGGGCATCGGAGCCATTCCTGCGCCGCCGGGCGGTGCAAGCCCTGGGGCCTCTAGGATGACCCGCATGTCGGGTCAGGCAGCAAACACGACCACCACGGCCGCTCTCGATGCCGCTCGGTCCTACTACACACACGAGATCGAGCTCGGCGTCGATCGCTACCTCGGCGAGACGTCGACGGTCTGCCCGTGGTGCGGATCGGACCGTCTCCGGCACCGCACGACGTGCCGGGACCTGCGCCAGTTCAAGCCGGGCCGTTTCAACCTCGACGAGTGCCGCGACTGCAAGCACGTGTTCCAGAACCCCGCCCTGTCCGACGAGGGCCTGGGCTTCTACTACCGCGACACCTACGACGGCCTCAACGCCGAGCGCGCGGAGGCCAACCTCGGGTCCATGAGCGAGATCTACCGGGGTCGGGCGAGCACCGTGGCCGACCACCGTCCGGACCGCCCGCGCAGGTGGCTCGACGTCGGCACCGCCTCGGCCCACTTCCCGGCGGCGGCCGCCGAGCTGTTCCCCACCACCGTCTTCGACGGGCTCGACATGTCCGACGGAGTCCTGTCCGGCCACCGTGCCGGACGGATCCAGACCGCCCACCAGGGCCAGCTGCCGGAGCTCAGCGCCAGCCTGGCCGGTCAGTACGACCAGGTCAGCATGTTCCACTACCTCGAGCACACCCGGGACCCGCTGGCCGACCTCGACGCCGTGACCCAGGTCCTCACCGACGACGGCTGGCTCCTCATCGAGCAGCCGGACCCCCAGGCTCGCTCCGCGCGGCTGTTCGGCTCGTGGTGGGCAGGCTGGAACCAGCCCGAACACCTCCACATGATCACGCTCGACAACCTGACCTCGGCGCTCGAGGAGCGCGGCTTCGAGATCGTCGAGGTCGTCCACCGCGAGGCGCACATCCCGCTGGAGGCCTTCATCGTCCTGGCGACGCTGCTGAACCGCGTCGCCCCGGGCGAAGAGGTCCCGTGGCGCGACGGACGACCGCCCCGGTTCGCCGGTCTGCGCCGTCTCGTCGGCAAGGCGCTCTTCGCGCCCTTCGTGCCGGTGGCGCGCTTCGTCGACCGCGTGGTGCTGCCCCGCATGCTGCGCAGCTACCACGCCTACCGGATCCTGGCGCACAAGAAGGTCGCCTGAGCGACGCCGGGCTGGCTCAGCCGCGCACGAGACGACGAACGGTCGTCACAGGGACCAGGTCGCGAGCTCCATCCCCGTCAGCGCCCGCAGCCGGTCGACCTCTGGCTGGAGCGACTCTCGCAGGGCAGCCTCCGTCGCCTCGGAGAGCACCGGCCGCTCGATGAGCGCGCCCGTACGACGCCACGCAGCCTGACTCACGAACAGACGCGGACCGGCGGGAAGGCGCCGGACCGCACGGACCAGCGGGCCACGACGAAGGGCCATCAGCCAGCCCGGCAGTGCCCTCTTCTCCTCCAGCGTGTTGAACCGCCCGTACTCCTCCGCGGGCAGCGACAGGGGTGCCAGGTCGAGGAAGGTGAACACCCGGTCCATGGCGGCCGAGAGGTCGGTCGCGAGGTCGGCGAGGTCGAGCACCAGGACCTGGGACTTCGCAAAGCGCTCGAGGTACAGCGACAGCTGGGTCGCGTAGCGGCTGGACGCGACGAGGCCGTTGGTGGGTTCATCGGGATCGGCGAGCTCCTCCTCGATCGAGCGCGAGGCCGCGTTCCACTGCACCAGCTCGACGTACTCCGCGATGATCCGGTCGACGGGGTCACGCACCAGATAGATGATCCGGGCGTCGGGGACGAGGTCGGCCATCCGCCCGACCACACCGGGGTAGCAGGGTGCCTTGCTGTAGAACGGCGTCGACTCCAGACGGAACCGGGTGCCGGTCGCGAAGTGGGCCTGGTACTCCCCGATCCACTCGCTGCACCGGGGGTCCTGGAAGAAGCGCATCTCCTTCTCGGCCGATGCGCTGATCTCCGGGTGCACAGCGAGGTAGTTGTGCATGCTGGTGGTCCCGGCCTTGGTCGCGCCGACGACCACGAGGTTCGGAAGGCGGGACGGGTCGGGGACGACCGGCGTCCGGTCTCCGCGGACGACCCGGTTCCTCGGGGCGATCCGGACCGAACAGTTCGGACAGGCATCCAGGGATCCCTCGCCCTCACCCGTCGTCCATCCGGAGCGTCGAAGGCCTTCGAGGGTGTCGATGGTGAGCACCGGTGGCGTGCACAGGTCGCACTGCAGCGTCACCCGGTCGTGCGCCAGCCGCGCAAGGATCGTCATGAGCACTCGGCGATCGACAGGGGATCCACGGGTTCACTGGTCAGCTGACAGGCGTCCGGCACGCGAGCAGGATAGTGCTGCCTGTCACTGTGCAACCCTCCGGCGGGTACTCGCGTCCCGCCCTGTGTAGTCTCACGCGAGTGCGCCAGGCCCTCACGACGCTCGTCTTCCTCATGCCGCCCAGCGGCCTGAAGAACCGACTGCTCAACCTCCTCGGTCACCAGGTCCATCCGTTGGCACGGATCGGCATCAACGTCGTGCGAAGGGTGGGGCGCTTCGAGGTCGCCGAGGGCGCGCTCATCGCCCACTTCAACCTGTTCCGCGACCTTGCCCTCGTGCAGATGGGGCGCGGCGCCCGGATCATGATGTTCAACCAGATCCACGGCGACTCCGGCTACGAGCCGGGGGCCATCGACCACGGCACCCTGCGCACCCTGCGCATGGGCGCCCACTCCCACATCATCAGCCAGCACTACCTCGACTGCGGAGGCGGACTGCTGCTGGAGGACGACTGCTGGGTGACCGGGATCCGTACGACGGTCCTGACCCACGCCTTCGACCCCCACGAAGGCGGAATCGTGCTGGAGCCCGTGGTTCTCCGCAAGGGCGCAGTGGTCGCGACCTGTTGCACCATGCTGCCCGGTTCGGTGATCGGGGAGGGATCCCTGGTCGCGGCCGGGTCGACGACCTGGACCCGCCAGGAGGTCGCAGCCGAGTCCCTGGCAGGCGGCGTTCCTGCGCGTCGGCTCTCGGCGATGAAGATCTCGTCCTGGGTCTACCAACGAGCCCGCTACCAGGGCCCGGAAGCACTCTGAATCCCGGCGGCGGATCCCTTCTCGTGTGACCGCACAGGTCTCCTGATACGGTCCGCCCAATCTGCGATGGAGGTCTGGAACATGAACGACGTACAGGGCACGATCCTGGAGATCGTCGGGTCGCTGCTTGAGCGCGCCAACAAGGGCGACGTCGAGGTCACCCTCGACGCCCCGATCCACGGCGACGGGCTCGGCCTCGACTCGCTCGAGACGGCCGAGCTCTCGGCGCTTCTCGAGGACGAGTTCGGCACCGACCCGTTCGGCGCCGGCCTGATGCCGGAGAACATCTCCGAGATCGTCGCGTTCTACGCGACCGTCGAGGGTGCCGGGGAGTCTGCGCTCGCATGACCCAGCGGCCACGCACCATCCTCATCACCGGAGGCAGCAGGGGTCTGGGCGCGGGCATCGTGCAGTCGTTCCTCGACTCGGGCGACCGGGTCGCGACCTGCTCGCGCACCGCGACCGACGCCGTCCGCGCCTGGGAGAAGGACCCGGACCTCGAAGGCCGCTTCCTCTTCCAGGAAGCAGACCTGGCCGACCGGGCCCAGGCATCGGCCTTCGTGCGGACCGTTCTTGACCAGTGGGGATCGGTGGACGTGCTGGTCAACAACGCGGGCATCGCCCGCGACGGCGTGATCGCCCTGTTCTCCGACGAGGACAGCGACGCGGTCATCGACCTGAACCTCAAGGCGACGATCCACCTCACCCGCCTGGTCGTGCGCAACATGCTCGTCCACGGCGGCGGCCGGATCATCAACATCTCCTCGATCGTGGGCCTCACCGGCTACCGCGGCCTGGGCGTCTACAGCGCGACCAAGGCCGCGCTCGACGGCTTCTCCCGCGCGCTGGCCCGTGAGCTCGGATCCCGCAAGATCACGGTCAACAGCGTGGCCCCCGGCTACCTGCGCACCGAGATGAGCCACGGCCTCGACGAGGAGCAGCTCAACCAGATCGTCCGGCGCACACCGGCCGGTCGGCTGGGTGAGCCCGACGACATCGCACGTGCCATCCAGTTCCTCGTCGACGAACGCAACGACTGGCTCACCGGACAGGTGATCGTCGTCGACGGTGGCCTGACCTGTTGACCTGCCGCTCGACGGCCAGCACCCCCCAGAGGACGTCATGACGGACCAGTCCTACCAGCCGGCGGACCACTACGACCGGGTGACCCAGGCATGGCGCCTGCTCCTCGGCGCCGAGCTGCACTACGGCGTCTTCGCCGACCCCGCGGAGCCGCTCGACGACGCGACGCGGCGGCTGACCCAGCTGATGATCGACGGCGCGCGCTTCGAGCCCGGCAACCGCGTGCTCGACGTCGGCTGCGGCACGGGGGCCCAGGCACGTCACAACGCGCAGGCCTTCGGGGTCGACGTCGTCGGCATCACGACCAGCGGTGTGGGCGTCGACCTCGCCCGTGAGCTCACCGCCGGCGAAGGCTTCACCGAGCACGTCACTTTCGAGCAGCGCGACGGCACCGACAACGAGTTCCCCGACGCGTCGTTCGACCGCGTCTGGATCCTGGAGTCCTCGCACCTCATGCGCGAGCGCGAGCGGCTCGTGTCCGAGGCCGTGCGCGTGCTGCGCCCCGGCGGGCGCCTCGTGTGGTGCGACCTGGTCCGGCACCGGACCATCCCGTTCCTGGAGCTGCGCGACCGACGCGAGGACTTCGCAACCCTCCGCACGGCGTTCGGCGACGCCCGGATGGAGCCGCTGGCGTCGTACCAGGGCTGGTTCGAGGACGCGGGCCTGGTGGTCGAACAGGCCGAGGACCTGACCGACGCCACGCTGCCGACCTTCCAGGCCTGGCGCGACAATGCGGCGCTCCACCACGACGAAGCCGTCGAGGCGCTCGGGCTCGACGCCCTACGGGCCTTCGAACGCAGCGCGGACATCCTCGAGGGACTGTGGCGCGACGGCACCTTCGGCTACGGCCTGATCGCCGCTTCCAAGCCGGCCCGAACCTAGAGGCGCACGATGATCGAGCTGGTCCGCAGGTTCGCAGCCGCTGACCCCGCGCGGGTCGCGATCATCACTGAGGACGACCAGTGGTCCTACGGGCGTCTGGCCGCCGAGGCCGACGCGCTGGCCCACGGCCTGCGCGCGTCCGGCACCGACCGCTTCGCGATCGTCAGCAACGACGTGCCCTTCATCGTCGCGCTGATGGCGGCCTCCTCGCTGGTCGGCGCGGAAGCGTGCGTCTACGCGCCGGACATCACGACCGAGGACCTCGTCCGACAGGCTGGGACCTTCGGCCACGAGGTGGTCGCGACGACCCGCACCGATCTCGGTGACCTGCCGGTCACGCTCCGCACGCCCGAGGACCTGCGTGCCGAGGGTCCCCGGATCGACCAGCTGCCCGACAGCCGACCGCTGCTGGTGCTCACCACCGGGACCACCGGCCTGCCTCGCGGCGTACGGCACGACTGGTCGCGGCAGCTGAGCCGTACGACGGCCGCCCGCGACGCCGCCGGCCAGGTGTGGCTGCTCGCCTACGGCCCCCAGCAGTTCGCGGGTCTCCAGGTCCTGATCCACGTGTTCAGCACCGGTGCCACCCTGATGGCTCCCCCGGTACGACGTCCGCAGGCCGTGATGGAAGCGCTGCACACCCACGGGGTGGACCACATCAGCGCCACCCCGACCTTCTGGCGGTTCCTGCTCGCCGAGCTGCGCGCGGACGACCGCCCGGTCCCCTCGCTGCGCCAGATCACCCTCGGCGGCGAGGCGGCGCCCGCTTCACTTCTCGAGGGCCTCACCGAGACCTTCCCGGAGGCGCGGATCTCGCACATCTACGCCGGTTCCGAGTTCGGGTCGACCGGCTCGGTCCGCGACGGCCAGGGCGGCCTCCCGGCCGCTCTGCTGGAGCGCGGCGGCGACGGCGACATCAGCCTGAAGATCGTCGACGGCGAGCTGTTCGTCCGGTCCTCCGCGAGCATGCTCGGCTACCACGGCGACACCGACCTGCCCGAGGGCGAGTGGTGGCCGACCGGCGACGTCGTCGAGGTCGTGGGTGAGCGGATCGAGTTCCGCGGCCGCAAGTCCGACGTGATCAACGTGGGCGGCGTGAAGGTGCATCCCCTCCCCGTCGAGGAACGGGTGAGCTCCGTGCCCGGCGTCAAGGTCGTGCGCGCCTACGGCCGCACGAACGCCCTGGTTGGCGCGGTCGTGGCGATCGACGTGGTACCCGACGGAACCGTGGACGAGCGTGCGCTCAAGGAGAGCATCCGTTCTGCGTGCGCGGACCTGCCGAGGCCTTGGCAGCCGCGGAGCATCCAGGTCGTCGAGGAGACGGCCATGAAGGGCAACAAGATCGTCCGCGGTACCGAGGAACGCTAGGCGCGGCGCCCGGCTCCCGCGGGACGCCGCGCGTGCTTCCCGGGCGTCGCCTTCGGTGCCTGCACTGCCTGCGGTTCGGGCGCGTCGCCGCGGCCCTTCCACCACAACGCGACCCACCAGCACACCGTGGAGATGCCGGTGCCGACCGCCATCCCCCACAACCCGCCCTCGGCATCGCCGAGCGCGGCTCCGACGACCATGCTCACGCCGACGAGGGCGATGCTGATGACATCGGTCCACATGGCGACCTGGATGTGGTGGCGGCCGATCAGGGCGGCCCGCACCCCGCTCTGCGCTGCCATCAGGAGGACCTTCAGGCTGACCGCCAGCATCAGTGGTTCGACGATCTCCCAGGAGTCACCCAGCACGGCGCGGCCCACGACGTCGGGCAGGAACACCAGCAGCACCAGGTTGAGCAGGCCGACGATCGCCGAGATCACGATCGCCCGGCGGACGTGGTGCCAGTAGGCCCCCGGCACCTCCCGGTCGCGGGCGACGTCGGCCGCCGCAGCAGTCGCGACGGCCATCTGCACCGCCGTGCTGGGCGCTGCCAGCAAGGTGGCGGACCTGAAGGCGGCGACGGCCAGTGCGTCGCTGAACACCGTCATCAACGAGGCCGTCACAAGAGCCGTGCCGCTGGCCGACAGGCCGCCGACCAGGGAGCGCCACGAGAAGTGCCAGCGCTCCCGCAGCCACGTGCGCCACGCGCCTGCGGGCAGTCCGTTCTGGGCGAACACCCACAGCGACGCGATCCCGCCGGGCAGCGCCCAGGCGAAGATCAGCCAGCTCAGGGTGGTCCGGTCGAGGGCGATGGTCGCGCCGAACGTGGCCACCATCAGCACGACCCAGATCAGGTCAAGGCTGACGGCGCCCGCCGGGCGCTGGCGCGCGATCGCCAGGTAGCGGCCCACGTCATGGACCAGGAGCAGCGGCAGCAGCGCGCCCAGCACGATGATCGGCATGCCCAGGGGGCTGTCGACGGCGGCGAGGGCGAGCCCGGGCACGACGCACAGCACCCCGGTGAACAGGGACAGGGCGAGGGTCGAGGAGAGGATCGCGCGCGGCTGGTTGTCGGCATCCTCGGGGTGCACCAGGACGGTCGTCGAGATCATGCTGCGCAGCGCGACCTGGGCGACCCAGTACACCATCATCACGAGGCTGAAGCGCCCGAAGTCTGCGGGCGCGAGGACGTGCGCGGCCCAGATCAGCGCCGCGATGTTGGAGACGCTGGAGAGCAGCTGGTCGACGGTGACCAGGCTCAGCCGGCGATCGGCAGAGGCCACCGTCACGTCATCGCTCTGCGCTGCACCTTCGTTCACGCCGAGATCATTACAGACAATCGGGGTGCGACTTCGCAGAACGTCTAGACCGCGTGATCGTTGTGCCAGTGTTGGACGGCCCCCCAGCCGTCGCTGACTCAATGGAGAATGCTCACGCCATGAGATCCACCCTTTTCCGCGCCCGGGCGTCGATACGCGTACAGAAGCAGCTGACGCGCGTTCGCAAGCTCCGCGACCGCTGGATCGACCACCCGTCCCGGCAGATCGAGCAGGCGCGCCGCCAGCTGCTCACCGGCGATGTCGACGTGCTGGTCCTCGGCGACAGCTCGACCCTGTGCTGGTCGCTGCGCGACACCGACCGCACCATGATCCCGGAGCTGCTCGGGCAGCGCCTCGGCAGCAACGTCGTCTCCGTCGCCGGTCCCGGCTACGGCGCCCGTGTCTACAGCGAGGTGCTCCGGATCCTCGGCACCCTCGAGCAGCGGCCGAAGGCAGTGGTGATCGCAACGGCGATCCGGGCGACCTCCGGCACCCACATCGTCGAGCACCCCACGACCAGCTACGCACGGTCCCTGGCGTCCCTGGCGAAGGTCAAGACCGCCAGGCGCCGGGTCCGGTCGCTGGGGCGCGGCGGCAGCTTCATCACCCCCGAGGCGGATGCGGCATACCGCGCACTGCCCGTGCACTCGCGCTGGGCCGACGACGTCACGATCGGTGACTACCGCAAGCAGCTCGAGGGCCAGGGACCGCCGCCGTGGCCGATCGAGCTCGAGAAGCTGCGCTTCGACTTCTTCCACGGCGAGTACGTCCGCGACGATGATCCGCAGCTCGCGAAGCTCACCGAGCTGGGCCGTCAGATCGACGCCTACGGCGTGCCCACGGTCGTGTACTGGACGCGCCCGCCCAAGCAGCGCGGCGAGATGCACTTCCCCGGCGAGTTCGAGGACCACGTCCGCGCGAACCTCGCGGTCGTCGAGGGTGCCCTGGTGAAGGACTGCACCTCGGTCACCGGGATGATCGACGTCGACCTCGAGGACGAGGACTACGAGGACAGCCAGAACGGCAACGAGCACTACAGCTTCTCCGGCCGCACCAAGCTGACCGACGCCATCGCCGACCGCATTCGTGACCTCACCGAGGAGCTTTCTTGACCATCCATGCGTGCCCGGTCTGCGGGACATCGATGGCCAGCTTCGACACCGCGATCGTGCTCGAGAAGCACGAGGCGCACTACCACCGGTGCCCGTCGTGCGGAATGGTCGCAACGCTCGAGACCCCGTGGCTCGAAGAGGCCTACTCGACGGCGATCCACGCTGCCGACACCGGCCTTCTGCGGCGGGCGCGCCGATTCAGCGCCATGACGAACGCCGTGATCGGCTTCGAGGGCCTGAAGCGTGGTCGATTCCTTGACTGGGCCGGCGGGTACGGCGTCTTCACCCAGATGATGCGCGACCGCGGACTCGACTACTGGCAGCACGACGACTTCGCCACCCCCCTGTTCGCCGCCGAGTACGCCGACGACGGCGAAGGTCGCTACGACCTGATCACGGCGTTCGAGGTCATGGAGCACCTGGCCGACCCGCGGGCACAGCTCGCTCCCGTCGCCGCCCGTACCGACCGGCTGCTGTTCACCACGCAGCTCCTGCCCGATCCCGCGCCGCGGGTCGGCGAGTGGTGGTACTACATGCCGCCGGTCGGCCAGCACATCTCGTTCCACACGGTCGCGTCGTTGCGGCTCGTCGGCAAGGACCTCGGGTTCGAGCTCACCAGCAACGGTGCCGGGTGGCACCTCTTCCACCGGGACCCGATCGACCTGCGGACCCGGGCGTTGCTGTCCGAGGCGACGATCACTGGTGGACGGCGGGTCCGTCAGTTGCGCGCACGCGCGACTGCGCTCCTCGGCCGCTGACGCGACCGCGCCTCAGGACGGGCGCACGAGACGTTCGCCTGAACGACCTCGCGAGCGGCCTCAGCCGCGCTCGAGCTCCTGC
Organism: Nocardioides sp. Root682; assembly: GCF_001427795.1. Classification (GTDB taxonomy): domain Bacteria; phylum Actinomycetota; class Actinomycetes; order Propionibacteriales; family Nocardioidaceae; genus Nocardioides. The sequence goes on from NZ_LMHJ01000001.1 coordinate 1,768,307, forward strand.
TTGTGCTGCACCAGCCGGCCGAGGTGCTCGACGTCGGCATCGACCATGATCGCCGCCAATGCCTTGGCGTCGGTGTCCGCCTTCCAGCCGAGCACGTCGCGGGCCTTCGACGGGTCCCCGATGAGCGCGTCGACCTCGGTCGGCCGCTCGTAGGACTCGTTGTAGCGCACGTGGTCCTCCCAGTTGAGGCCCGCGTGGGAGAAGGCTTCCGCGCAGAACTCCCGCACGGTGGTGCCGATGCCGGTCGCGAGCACGAAGTCCTGGGGCTCGTCCTGCTGGAGCATCCGCCACATGCCCTCGACGTACTCGGGCGCGAATCCCCAGTCCCGGACGGCGTCCAGGTTGCCGAGCTCGAGGTGATCGGTGATGCCGAGCTTGATCGAGGCGACGCCCAGGGTGATCTTGCGGGTCACGAAGCTCTCGCCGCGGCGCGGCGACTCGTGGTTGAACAGGATGCCGGAGACCGCGAACAGGTCGTAGGCCTCGCGGTAGTTGACGGTGACCCAGTGGGAGTACAGCTTCGCTGCGCCGTACGGCGAGCGCGGGTAGAACACGGTCGATTCGCTCTGGGGCGGCGGGGTCGCGCCGAACATCTCCGACGTGGAGGCCTGGTAGAACCGGCAGTCCAGCTTGGCCGCACGGATCGCCTCGAGCAGCCGCAACGTGCCGACCGCGTCGGTCGAGGCGGTGTACTCGGGCAGCTCGAACGACACCTTCACGTGACTCTGCGCGCCGAGGTTGTAGACCTCCTGCGGCTCGATGTCGCGGATCTGGTTGCTGAGACTGACCCCGTCGGTCAGGTCGCCGTAGTGCAGGTGCAGCCCGGAGGTGCCGTGCAGGTGGTCGATCCGGCTGCGGTTCAGGGTCGATGAACGACGGACGAGTCCGTGGACCTCGTAGCCCTTCGACAGGAGGAGTTCGGCGAGGTAGGAGCCGTCCTGACCGGTGATACCCGTGATGAGTGCGCGCTTTGTCACGGGGGCACAGTATCGTCGCGCCTCATGCATGTGGTCGTGGACGCCGTCGTTGTCCGGACAGGCAGCGTGACGATCGTGCTGGAGCACCTCGTCCGCGCCTGGTCCGAGACCTTTCCCGAGGACTCGATCTCGGTGCTGTTCGGACCCGAGGGCCAGACCTTCCCGTTGCCCGAAGGCGCCCACGCCGAGGTGCTCTCCCAGCCTGCTGGGCCGCTCGGCGGCCTCTGGCTCCGGTCCGTCGCCGTCCGCAGGGCCGCGCACCGGCTCGGGGCGGACGCCGTCCTTGCCGGCGTCCCCGCGAGCGGCCTGCTCGGCTCGAAGGCGCCTCGTGGCGTGATCCTGTACGACCTGCGCTTCGAGCTGCGCCCGGAGCAGTTCTCCCGGAAGACGCGGATCGCGCGTCGCCTCTCGTGGGGGTGGAGCATGCGGCTCGCCGAGGGCATCTTCACCATCTCCGACCGCACCCTCGACGACCTCGCCGAGCACCACCCACGCCTCGCGCGACGGGCCGTCGCCGCACCCCTCGGCTCCGATCACGCGCTGGCCTGGCACGCTCCGCAGAGCGACGGGACGCCGTACGCCATCGCGTTCGGCCACTACGGCAACAAGAACGCCGATGCGGTCATCGACGGCTGGGCTGCCTTCTGCGCCACCCGCACCGACTGGCAGCTGCGCCTGGTCGGGATGGGCAAGGCAGATCGCGATGCCGCCGCCGAGCAGGTACGACGGCTCGGGATCGAGGACCACGTCGAGCTCATGCCGTGGCTCGACGACGATGCGTTCCAGACCTGCTTCGCGGGCGCCGGCCTGGTGCTCTTCCCCTCCGACTTCGAAGGGTTCGGGCTGCCCGCCGCGGAGGCCCTGCGGCTCGGCATCCCGGCGGTGATCTCGCCGGATCCAGCGCTCGCCGAGGTCACGGGGGGACACGCGGTGACGGCGCGGTCGACCACGGCCGCCGACCTCGCCGACGCGATCCGCGCCGCGCTCGACCTGACGCCCCGACAGCTCGCTGCCGGGCAGGCCTTCGCCGAGACGTTCTCCTGGCGTCGTACCGCGGAAGTGATCCGCGCGGGCCTGCGCTGACGCCGACCTGCTGTACTACCGACCGAAACCCCTGCTGCCACGGAGACCATCGATGCCCACCTGCCCGGCCTGCAACGGACACGACGTACGCACGGCAGTCGCCTCCCGGGCCACCGCCCGACAGATCAGCACCTGCCGGGACTGCCACGCGAACTTCTGGTCCGACCACGAAGCGACCGAGCGGCTCGACGCCATCGAGACCCAGCAGGCGATGAGCGCCGACGACTACAGCGACTGGGTCGACATCAAGCGCGAGCAGGCCGGCCCCGAGGCGTGGCACGACGCCATCGCGTGGATCCAGGACGCCCTGTCCGGACAGGGCGATCTCGGGCGTGCGCCGGTCATCTACGACGTCGGCGCCGGCGACGGCCACTTCCTCAGCGTCGCCCGCGACGAGTTCGGCTTCGAGGTGACGGGCAACGAGATCGTGCAGGGCGCGGTCGAGCTCGCCAAGGAGCGCTACGACGTCGACCTCGACCTCGGAGACCTCGCCAGCCTTGGCCACGTCGAGACGGTCGACGCGGTCACCCTGTGGTGCGTGCTGGCCCACGTCACCGACGGGGACCAGCTCCTCTCCGACTGCCTCACGATGCTGCGGCCCGGCGGCGTCCTCTACCTCCAGACGCCGCACTGGACCAAGGCGGACACCGCCGCTCACGCGATCAAGCGCGCCACCCGTGGCCGGGTCAGCCAGGTTCCCGACCGCCGGATCGCCCAGCACCACTGGATCCTGCACACCCGCGCGAGCATCACGGCGCAGCTCACCCGCCTCGGTTTCGTCGACGTCGTCGCGGAGCCGCGGCTGCGCTACACCCTCACGTCAGAGGCCTACATCGCCTCGATGAACCCGCCGCCGTGGACGGTCCGACCCGCCTCTCGGCTGCTGGACCGCCTGATCGCCAGCCCCGTCGCGCCGCGCATCGTGCTCGACGTGCGGGCCCGCAAGGGCTAACGCGCTCCGCGCCGCCCGGGCAACGGGAGCGACCCGAGGTAGGCCTCGTCCTCGTCGACCCCTGAGCGCAGCCGCGCCAGGTCCGCGGCAACCATCGCGTCGACGGTGTCCTCGAAGGTCGCCGTTGCCCGCCACCCCAGTACCTCCGCGGCAGGCTCCGGGTCCGCGACGAGTACGGCGGTGTCGGCCGGACGTACGAGCGCTGGGTCCTGTTCGACGTACCCCTCGGAACCGTCGAGGCCGGCGGCGAGGAAGGCCCGCTCCACCAGGTCCGTCAGTCGATGCGGGCAACCGGTGCCGATCGGCAGGTCCACGGGGACGTCGGCTGCGACCATCAGCCGGATCGCCTCGACGTAGTCACCGGCGAACCCCCAGTCACGGACGACGTCGAGGTTGCCGAGGACCAGGTGCTCCCGCTGTCCGAGCGCGATCTCCGCGGCCCCGCGGGTGATCTTGCGGCTCACGAAGGTGAGCGCGCGCAGCGGGCTCTCGTGGATGTAGAGGCGCCCGATCGACGCGGCCAGCCCGCGGTCGCGTGCGTCACGCACCACGTCCTCGGCCGCCGCCTTGGAACGCGCATAGGGGCTGGCAGTGGCGTCCCCACTGATCTCCGCGGACGAGGCCTGGAAGAGCCGGACCTGCCGACCGGTCCGGTCCCGCTGCGCGAGCAGCGCCGCGACCAGGATCTCCACGGCCGTCTGGTTGACCGCAACGGTCAGTTCCGGCTCGTGCCAGCTCCGTCCGACCGAGCTGACTGCCGCGAGGTTGTAGACCTCGTCCGGTTCGACGTCGTGAACGAGCGCACGCAGGCCCGCGGCGTCACGCAGGTCGAGCGAGCGCAGCTCGGCCCCGGCAAGGTACACGTGGCGCGGATGACCGTCGACGGCACCCGAGACGGTGCCGACAACGCGAACACCATCAGCGAGGAGGGAACGCGCGAGGTAGATTCCGTCCTGCCCCGCGACGCCGGTGACGAGGGCAGTGCGCACAGCCGCGAGTGTAGGAGACGGCGATCGGCAGACCTGCCGGGAGCCGACCACAACATCCGAAGCCACCGTGACACAGTGCTGGTCTAGTCGTTGGTAGGTCATCGCTGGGGGGCGGTTCCACCATTTCAGATCCTGAGGAGAATTCCATGAGTTCGGGCCCCGTAGACGTCCTGGTTGCCGGTGGCGGCGGATTCATCGGAGGACACCTCGTCGCTGATCTCCTCGCTCAGGGCAAGACGGTCCGCTCGATCGACGTCAAGCCGCTGGACGAGTGGTACCAGGTGCACCCCGATGCCCAGAACGGCGTCGGCGACCTGTCGCTGCTCGCCGATGCCGAGGCAGCGACCGAGGGTGCCCGCGAGGTCTTCATGCTCGCCGCCGACATGGGAGGCATGGGCTTCATCGAGAACAACAAGGCGCTGTGCATGCTGACGGTGCTGACCAGCACCCACATGCTGCAGGCGGCGAAGAAGTTCGACGTCGAGCGCTACTTCTACTCCTCCTCCGCATGCGTCTACGCCGCGGACAAGCAGACCGACACGGCCGTGACCGCGTTGAAGGAGTCCGACGCCTACCCGGCGCAGCCCGAGGACGGCTACGGCTGGGAGAAGCTCTTCTCCGAGCGGATGGCCCGCCACTTCACCGAGGACTACGGCCTGATCACCCGCACTGCCCGCTACCACAACGTCTACGGCCCGGAGGGCACGTGGACCGGTGGCCGCGAGAAGGCGCCTGCAGCCGTGTGCCGCAAGATCGCCGAGGCGGTCATCACCGGCAAGCACGAGCTCGAGATCTGGGGCGACGGCGAGCAGACCCGCAGCTTCATGTACGTCGACGACTGCGTGCAGGGCTCGCAGCGGATCCTGGCCAGCGACCTCGAGGAGCCGATCAACCTCGGTTCGTCCGAGCTGGTCTCGATCAACCAGCTCTACTCGATCGTCGAGGACATCGCCGGCATCAAGTGCGAGCGCAAGTACGACCTCAGCGCGCCCCAGGGCGTGCGTGGCCGCAACTCCGACAACACCATGATCAACGAGGTCTTCGGCTGGGAGCCGTCGATCACGCTGGCCGACGGCCTGGCCAAGACCTATGCCTGGGTCTTCGACCAGGTCAAGCGCGCCCACGGCTGACGGGGACTGAGCAGTTGCGGATCCTGGTCCACGACCACAGCGGACATCCCTTCCAGGCCGAGCTGAGCCGCGAGCTCGCCCGGCGGGGCCATGACGTCACCCATTCGTACGTCGAGGGCTACGTCTCCGGCAAGGGCAAGCTCGAAGCCGCCCCGGGCGAGACGATCACATTCGAGGGCATCGGCGGCGCCAAGCTGATCGACAACCAGCGGATGGCCCAGCGCCTGGTGCGCGAGGTCCGCCGCGGCTTCGAGCTGGTCCGCCACGTGCGTCAGGTCGACCCCGACATCACGATGATGTCGAACGTGCAGATCCCGACCCTGGTGATCTTTGCGTTCGCGATGGCCGTGCTGCGCAAGCCGTGGGTGCTCTGGCACCAGGACGTCTACGCCATCGCCGTGAAGTCGTTCAGCGGCAGCAAGCTGCCGAAGCACTTCGCCGTCGTGGCCTGGGCCTTCGAGGTCGCCGAGCGCTGGTGCTCGAAGCGCGCCGCGGCGATCGTCGTGATCGCCTCGTCGTTCGTGCCCGTCCACGAGAAGTGGGGTACGGCGGCCAAGGTCACCGTGATCCCCAACTGGGCCCCGCTCGACGAGATCCGGCCGGTCGACCGCAAGAACGACTGGGCGATCGAGCACGAGGTCGATGACGTCCGCACGCTGCTCTACTCGGGCACCCTCGGCCTCAAGCACAACCCGGAGCTGCTGGTCCACCTCGCGAAGGCGACGGCCGACGCCGGTCAGCCGGTCCGGCTGGTCGTCGTGAACTCCGGGCCCGCGGTCGACGTGCTCCGGGCGGAGGCAGAGCGGCTCGACGTACCCATCACGCTGCTGCCGTTCCAGCCCTACGAGCGACTGTCCGAGGTCCTCGGCAGCGGCGACGTGCTCGTCGTCCTGCTCGAGAAGGAGGCCGGGGCGTTCTCCGTTCCCTCCAAGACGCTGTCCTACCTGTGCGCCGGGCGACCGGTGCTGGGCCTGATGCCCGCCGAGAACCTCGCCTCGTCGCTGGTGACCCGCGCGGGCGGGCTCGTGCTGCCGCCGGCCGGGGACTCCGTCACGGAGGCAGGCACCTGGCTGGTCCAGGTCCTGCAGGACGAGGAGATGCGCGCCGAGCTCGGCGAGGCGTCGCGCGACCTGGCCGAACAGGAGTTCGCACTCGACGGCTGCGCCACGAAGTTCGAGGACCTCCTGGGTGCCCACGTCCCGGCGCGCGCCAAGGGTGCCGGCCGCCCGAATTGAAGGTTTCCCCTTCAATCCTGCAAGTGACTCGTATCCCATCGCCGACTCGCTCGTTGGGTTGGGTGGCAGGGTCCCCCACCCCGCATTGGGACGACCACAACTCGGGTCTGGTCTGTGGCAGGAGGTAACCGTTGAAGAAGCGCGCGTTCGACGTCGTGGTCATCAGCCTGGCCGCCATCGTCTGGGTGCCCGTGGTGCTCATCTCGGCCCTGGCAGTGCTGGTCCTCTCGGGTCGACCGATCTTCTACAACTCCCGGCGCTGGGTCGGGACCGACCTCGTCATCGAGATGGTCAAGCTCCGCGTGATGGTCCCCAACGCGCACCGCGTGGTGGCGCCGATCGACGCCGGCCGCTTCCTCAACACCCCGCTCGACTCCCCGCTGTACACCCCGATCGGTCGCGTGCTGGACCGTCTGGGGCTCAACGAGATCCCCCAGTTCATCCACGTCTTCAAGGGCGAGATGAGCATCGTCGGCGCCCGGCCCCTCACCCAGGCGGTCCGCGAGGCCCTCGTCGAGCAGCACGAGGACCTGGACGCACGCTGGCTCACCCCTGCCGGGCTGACCGGCCTTCCGCAGCTCGTCGGCCGCCACGGCCTGACCGACCACCAGCGCCTGCACCTCGAGGCGGCCTACGCCCGCCGCACGAGCGAGCACCCCAGCCTCCGACTGGACTTCCTGGTCCTGCTCTACACCGTGCTGATCACCTTCGGCCTCAAGAAGCCGATGGCGTACGACGACGCGCTGACCCTCGCTGCCGGCAAGCAGACCTCGCTCCAGCACCTGCGCACGCAGTCGTTCGCCGCAACCCCCGACGTCGACGTCGCCTGACCGGGTGGCGCCCAGGCGCACCCGGCACTGACGCAACTGTGGGCCGACCCGTCGGGTCGGCCCACAGTCATGCGTGGGGTCAGCGCATCCGGATGGCGAGGTGCCCGAAGTAGTGCCAGGCCGAGGCCAGGACGTCGTACTCGCGCTGGTAGGCGGAGCAGTAGTGCTCGAGGGCAGCGAACTCGTTGAGCACCGACGAGAACTCGTCGAAGATCACGATGGTGCCGGGCACCAGCAGGGCGTTGAGCCGGGTCAGGACGTAGAGCGCGGAGGAGTACAGGTCCGAGTCGATGTGCAGGACCAGCTGGGCCTGCGGCTCGAACTTCTCCAGGAAGATGTCGACGGTGTCCTGGAACCAACCCGGCACGAAGGACAGCCGCTCGTCGTCGATGTCGGGCAGCACGCCGTCGACGTCGAAGTGCGCCTTGACCATCTGTCCGTCGAAGCGCTTCCAGTCCTCGGGCAGGCCCTCGAAGGAGTCGAAGCCGTAGAAGCGTGACTCCGGGCGCTGGTTGAGCTGGGTCCAGTGGCGGAGCGACTGGCCCTCGAAGACCCCGAACTCGAGGTAGTCGATCGCGCCGTCGCCGATCAGCTGCGCGTGGACGTGGTCGTACATCTCCTCGCGCTGAGCGAAGGCGGGCGTGCCGTCCGGCACGTGCTCGCGACGCCAGGTCTCGATCTTCGGGAGGTTGACGATCGTGTCCAGCCTGCGGCTGTCCCGCCCGACGCGGGCGATCGCCACCTTGGACTTGATTCGGACAGCGGCCATGGCGCGCTGAACGGCAACAGACATGAAGTGGCACTCCGAGCCGCGGCGGGTTGGTGGGAGGGGGTCGCCGCAGACGTCAGCATAGGGCTTGGGCCCGCCGCGCCGCAGGAAGAACCCCGTGGCCTGCGTCAGGCGGATCGCACCACGAGGACGTCGCACTGCAGCAGCCGCCCGGACGGGTCGGAGAAGCCCGGTTCGAGGCTCTGGAGGCGGTAGCCGTGACCGCGCAGGACCTCGATCATGCTCTCCGCCAGGTGCTGGCCCTCGTACAGCTCGACGAAGGACATCTCGAGCTGCAACGCGTCGAACCGGGGCAGCAGGTCGCCGGCTCCGGCAAGCACCTCGGTCTCGTAGCCCTGGGTGTCGATCTTGAGGAGGGTACGACCGGGCGTGACGTCGAACTGGTCGGCCAGCTGGGCAACGGTCGTCACCGCGACCCGCTCGACGGCGACGTACGCCGAGTCCTGCGCACCGTCGAGGTGCGCCTGCGTCATCCCGAGGATCGAGGAGGAGTAGGAGTTGGCCGAGACGTTGATGTCGACCTCGCCCGACTCCGCGCCGACCGCGGAGTTCACGGTGTGCCAGGTCGCGTCGCGCGCTGCCCGGCCCGATAGCTCCGCGTAGGCGCCGGAGAGCGGCTCGCAGCTGATGATCCGGCCCTCGTAGCCGGCCCGGCGCAGCCCCAGTCCGTACTGGCCCACGTTCGCTCCGATGTCGAGCACCGTGTCGATCCCGCGTGACTGCAGGGTGCGGTTGACCTGACCGGTGAAGACGCCCCGGCTGACGTCGAGGTCAAGCCGCTGCAGCCCGCCTCGCACGGTGAGCTTGGCTCGCTCCCGAAGGCGGTTCTTCAGGGTCTGGTCCTTGCCCTTGGTGGCCATCAGCTGCTCTCCGTCGTGGTGGTGTCAGGTGAAGTGGAGCCGAGCCTCGACTGGATCGCCAGCAGGATCGTGAGCGACATCGGCACCCACAGGGTGCGGTCCTCCAGACCCGGGACCGTTGGTGTGATGGCGATGAAGGCCCACACGACGTAGCCCAGGCGGCGGTTGGGGTGATGACCGAACAGCGGGCGGGCCAGGACGAAGAGCACCATCAGGTAGCCCAGGAAGCCGATCACGCCGACGCTCGCCAGCACGCCCAGCACGACGTTGTGGACGTAGATCGCGTCCGCGAAGCCATTGCCCGCGATGGGGTGCTGGAGGAACAGGGAGATGCCGAGGTCCTGGGCGTCGAGGCGAGCACGGTCGGCCACCAGGGAGTCCGCGGAGCCCGCGAGGCGACTCAGTGCCGAGGTGTCTCCCGTCGAGTCGACGAGCAGCGGGAGCGAGAAGACGAAGACGGCGCCGCCGATGGCCAGCAGGAATCCGCGGATGGCGGAGCGCTCGACGATGGGGACCATCAGGACCAGGCCCGCGATCACGACCGTGGCGGCTCGACTGCCGCTCGTGACGGCCGAGACGGCACCTGCTCCCGCGGCGCCGGCGACCAGGACGCGGTACCAGACCGCGTCGTGGCGACGCCACAGGTACATGGCGAGCGCGAAGGTCATCACGCCCGCCTCGCCGAACGCATTGGGGTGGTGGGAGAGCCCGATGCGACGATCGGCGATGCCGCCGTCGAGGGGCGAGTAGGCGACGCTCGCCATCTGCCCGACGACGTAGCTCCAGACCAGGAGGTCGACGGCCTTCCACTTCGGTGCCCAGATCGCGACCAGCGTGACCAGACCGACGAGGACCACCAACCACTGCACGAACTGCAGGGCGCTGACGAGGGGATCGGGTGAGAACGCCGTCGAGAGAGTGCCGGTGATCAGGATCAGGGAGACGCCGAGGACGTAGCCGAGCGGCAGGTTGACCTTGTGGCGCAGCAGGCTCGGGAGCAACAACATCACGCTCAGCCCGAACAGCAGGTCGGTGGGCGTGATCGCACTGCTCGGGCTCGGCGCCAGGCCCTTGTACATGGGCGCGGTCGCGAAGGCGGCCATCATCGTGAGCATCGCAGTGCGCTCGCGGCCGATGACCCCCAGCACCACGAGGAAGACAGCTGCGCCGAGGGCGATGAGCGCGAACAGCAGGCCCCGCGTCGCGGCGGCTGTGAGGCCGATGGTCACCAGGCACAGCGTCAGCGCCACCAAGCGCCGCTCGGTGGCCCCGGGCGCATCGGAAGAACTGGCAGGCCGGGTGGATCTTGCGGTCGTCACGCTCGGCACTGCACTCCTCTCCACGCCGGGGTCGTCCCAGTCGACAACGGCCGAGGTGAGTCTAGGGGACGGAGGACTCCTCGGAGGCCTCGACTCAGCCTCCGGCGAACGGGGGCAGGAACTCCACCGTGTCGCCCGGTCGTACGACGACCTCGGCCGGGTCAGCCGACGACACCGGACGGTCGCCGACCAGCACCGAGCACGCCTTGACGACGTCGGGCAGGCGGCCCTCGGGGTGGCGACGCACCACCTCGGCGACCAGTTCGGTCAGCGAGACCGGTCCCGGGACATCGATGTCCTCCTGGGGCAGCCCGGCAGCAGATCGTGCGGCCGCCCAGTAGCGGACCCGGATGACCTGCATCTCATTCACTGTCGCGACCTTCCCCGTTGCACCGTTGTTTCGGTATCGTCCCCCACAGGAAAACCGGCCGGGGCCCAGCGTTGCGTTTCGGTCTCGCACCCGGCACGCGCCCACGCGATGCCAGTGAGGAGACCAGAGTGAGCACTCTCCTGCTTCTGACCAGCGCACTGCAACCGTCAGCCGAAGTGCTGCCCGGACTCGCACTGCTCGGCCACCAGGTCAAGATCCTGCCCGCCGAGGGCAGCGCCCTCCTCGAGGCGCCCGAGTCCGACCTCGTCCTGGTCGACGGCCGTCACGACCTGGCCAGCTCCCGCGACCTGTGCCGGCTGATCCGCACCACCGGTACCGACGTACCCGTCATCCTGGTGGCGACCGAGGGTGGCCTGGCCGTGGTCAACCACGACTGGGGCATGGACGACGTGGTCCTGCACACCTGCGGCCCCGCCGAGCTCGAGGCCCGGATCAAGCTGGCCATCGGCCGGCTGGCCGCGGCCCGCGATGCGGCCGACCCCGACGCCCACGTCATCCGCTCCGGCGAGGTCGTCGTCGACGACGCGACCTACACCGCGAAGGTCGGCGGTCGGGTTCTCGACCTGACCTTCAAGGAGTTCGAGCTCCTCAAGTTCCTCGCCCAGCACCCCGGTCGCGTCTTCAGCCGCCAGCAGCTGCTCCAGGAGGTCTGGGGCTACGACTACTTCGGTGGCACCCGGACCGTCGACGTCCACGTCCGGCGCCTGCGCGCCAAGCTCGGCCCCGAGAACGAGACACTCATCGGGACCGTGCGCAACGTCGGCTACCGGTTCGTGCTTCCGTCGAAGGACGCCGAGGCCGACGCCGCGCGAGTAGCCGAGCGCAACTCGCTCGACGCCTAGCTCGACGATCAGTCCGAGGCGTCCGGCTGCTCGTCGAAGTGGTCGCTGGTGTGCATCAGCCGGATGATCTCGGCCCGCAGGTCCTCCCCCAGCTCACCCCAGCCCTCCTTGTAGCCGTAGACCGACGCCAGTGACCGGGCGTCGTAGTCGCCGTTGAAGATGTCGACGTCGGCGCAGGTGATCAGGGACGGGTGGGCGACGCCGACCGCCGCGGAGATCCGGGTCAGCTCCTTGCGCATCGTGCGCAGGTAGACGCCAGCTCGGTCGGCCTTGGAGGTCACGTCGAGGCCGCGCACCAGCCACGGGTTCTGCGTGGCGACGCCGGTCGGGCAGTGGTCTGTGTGGCACTTCTGCGCCTGGATGCACCCGATCGAGAGCATCACCTCGCGCGCGACGTTGATCATGTCGGCGCCCAGCGCGAAGGCGACCACCGCGTTGTCGGGCAGGCCCAGCTTGGCGGAGCCGATGAACGTGATGTCGTCGGTGAGCCCGAGCTCCGCGAACGTGCCGTAGACCCGCGAGAAGCCCATCCGGTACGGCAGCGAGACCGAGTCGGCGAAGATCAGCGGGGCCGCACCGGTGCCGCCCTCGCCACCATCGAGGGTGATGAAGTCGACGCCCCGGTCGCGCGGCGACATCAGCCGGGCCAGGTCCTCCCAGAAGTCCATCGCGCCGACGGCCGACTTGATGCCGACAGGCAGACCCGTCTCGGCGCCGAGCATCTCGACGAAGTCGAGCATCGAGTCCACGTCGTGGAACGCGGTGTGCCGCGACGGCGAGGAGCAGTCCTTGCCCTCCGGGATGCCGCGGATCGCCGCGATCTCCGGGGTCACCTTCGCCGCCGGCAGCAGACCGCCGAGGCCCGGCTTCGCACCCTGGCTGAGCTTGATCTCGAGCGCCTTCACCGGCGCGGTCTCGATCATGGCCTTGAGCCTGTCGAGCGAGAAGTTGCCGGCATCGTCACGGCAGCCGAAGTACGCCGTACCGATCTGGACGATCAGGTCAGCACCGTTGCGGTGGTACGGCGAGATCGATCCCTCGCCGGTGTTGTGCAGGCACCCGGCAGCCGCCGCGCCCTTGTTGATCGCGGTGATCGCGTTCGAGGACAGCGACCCGAAGCTCATCGCCGAGACGTTGACGACCGAGTCGGGGCGGAACGCCTTGGCCCTCCCCCGTGGGCCGCCCAGCACCTTCGCGCTGGGCAGTGTCCAGTTGTGGTCCTGGTCGCTCGGGAGCTTGTCGGCGAAGGTGCGCTGCTTGATGTACGCATGCCCCTGGGTGTGCTCGACGTCGAGGTCGGTGCCGAACCCGAAGTAGCTGTTCTGCTCCTTGCTGGACGCATAGATCCAGGTGCGCTGGTCGCGACTGAACGGCCGTTCCTCGTCATTGCCCGTGACGATGTACTGCCGAAGCTCGGGACCGATGGTCTCCAGCCAGTACCGGGCGTGAGCCACGACCGGGAAGTTGCGCTGGAGAGCGTGCTTCTTCTGGACGAGGTCGCGCACCGCGACCGCGCCGAGGGCCACGGCCGCCCCACTCACCGCGTGGCTGAGTTTCATGGGCCAGTCCTACAGCGTCACGGTGTCACATGTAAACGGTCTGGCGCCTTCGGGTTCCGGGGCTGTAAAGCCTGCGCGATAGCGTCGAGGTGTGGCCATCGACGAACTGATCACCGGCGAGACGGCGCTGCGTGCCATCGCAGAGGTACGCCGGGCCTGCCGCGAGCACGACGGCGCCGACCCCCTCGACGAGGCCGCCCACCTGCGCCTCAAGCACCACGGACTCGACGGCCTGGACGCCTGGGTGACCGGCGACGGCTTCGCGATGCGGCGCGGGGCCGAGCTCGACCTTGCGGTCTCTCCGGACGCCCGCGGCCACGGCGCCGGACGCGCGCTGGCAACCCTCGCCTGTGCGGCACCCGGGCCGCTCGCTGCCTGGTCCCACGGCGACCACCCCGCAGCGGCCGCGCTCGCCGGGCCCCTCGGCTTCGCCCGCACGAGGGAGCTCTGGGTGATGCGCCGGCCGACCGCCGTACCGCTTGCGGCGGCGGAGCCGCCCACGGATGTCTCCATCCGCGACTTCGGCTCCGGCGACACGGCCGCGTTCCTGGCCGTCAACGCGGCCGCCTTCGCCCACCATCCCGAGCAGGGCGCCCTCGACGTGCACGGCCTCGAGGAACGGATGGCCGAGCCGTGGTTCGACCCGGCAGGGCTGCTCCTGGCCGTCGATCGCGGTGGGCAGCTGCTCGGCTTCCACTGGACCAAGCAGCACGACGCGTCGACCGGCGAGGTCTACGTCGTCGGCGTCTCGCCGACTGCCCAGGGACGCGGGCTGGGGCGCGCGCTGACCCTCGCGGGCCTGCACCACCTCGCCTCACGAGGGGTAGAGGAGGTGTTGCTGTACGTCGAATCGGACAACGTCGCAGCGCGCCACCTGTACGACGGCATCGGCTTCACACACGCTCCGACGGACACCCACGTGCAGTACCGCCGCTCGGACGTTCTGGGTCTTGCACCGTAACTCCGGCGGTCATGAGTAGATTTACCCTTCATGAGTTCGTTCACCGACGACGAGCCCGGGTCTGAGGACTCCGGGCCCGACGACGCGCCCTCGGGTCGCGGTCGTGGACGACGCAACCGGCTGTGGCGGCGCCACGACCAGGACGCGCCACCTGTCGCTGAGCTCGAGCCCGACGAGATCGAGGAGCTGCTCCGCCGCAGCCACACGGCAGCGGTCCTCGACGCCGGAGCGGATGCCCACCCGAGCGCTCCGGCGCTGCACGACCCGGACGGCCTGGTGCCGGAGGACCCGGACAACATCGCCTCACGCGTCGGTCACCGCGCCAACCCGCTGGCGGCCGCGCCGCAGCAGTCCGACGACGTCGACTGGGGCTCGCTGGTCAGTCCCGCGCCGCCGACGGGCTCTGCTCCCGACGACGCAGAACCGCCGGTCGTGCCCGCAGACCCCTCTCCGGCCACACCGTCCGGAACAGCCGACTGGGCCGACGTCATCGATCGCGCGGTCGGCCGCCGGATCGCCGACGTGCCCGTGGACGACGTCATCGACATCGAGGCGGTTGCCACCGGACGCGGACTGTCCGAGCGCCTCGAGCGCCTACGCGTGGACCCGCCGACCGTCGACGACTCCGAGAGCGACGACGAGCCCGTCCCGCCCGCACTCTCCGAGCCGGCACCGGTCGAGCCCGTCGATGACGAGCCGGTCGATCCGACCGACTGGTCCGCGATCATCTCCCGTGCCACGCGCCGCCCGGCCGGCGATCCGCTGACCGACCCGCTGGAGCCGACGCCCGAGACCCTGCCCCTCGGCATCCTCGACGAGCCGATCGAGGCAGCGGCCGAGGCCGTCGAGAGCGACGCCGTGGAACCGGCGGTCGCCGATCACGCGCTCCTCGGTGATCACCCGCTCATCGCCGATGACCCGCTCCTCGCCGAGCAGCCGTTCGAGGCACCCGTGGCCGAGGAGCCGGCGATCGAGGAGACCGCAGAGCGGCCGGCCGTGGTCGACGTACCCCCTGCGGACGAGCCCGTCGCCACCGACGCATCGCCCGAGGACTTCGCGGACCCGGTTCCAGAACCTGACCAGCACCCCCTCGGCGACCGCGTCAGTGACGAGGTGGCCGGTCAGCGGGTGATCGCAGCCGCTGTCGACGGAGGCTTCGCCGAGCCCATCCCGGCCCCCGCACCCAAGGGCCTGGCCCGGTTGCGGCGCCGCGGCACCGGTCCGAGCGCAGCGCCCAAGCCGACGGCCCGCATCATCCCGGACTTCGTCGACGCCCCGATGCTCGAGGAACCGATCCCCAACGCCGACGGCCCGCGCGAAGTCCCTCGCCGGCCGTCGGAGGTGCTGGCCCACGCCCGCGCCGAGATCGAAGCCGAGCTGACCCCGACCCTGACCGACGGCGAGGAAGCCGCCGACGGCGCCGTGCCCGAAGGTCCGGACAACGCGGAGGTCGTGGCTGCTCTCGCTGCCCGTCTGCGCCGTGATGCCGAGATGGCTGCAGCCGAACAGGCTGCCGAGCGCCTGGTCGCCGAGGAGGCGGCCCAGCGCGCCAACGTCGCCCGCGCCGAGGCCGACCGCCTCGCGCAGGAGCAGGCCGAGACCGCAGCGACCGCACACCGGGCCCGGATCGAAGCCGAGGAGCTCGCCCGCGCCGAGTCCGCCGCCCGCGAGTCCGCGGAGCGTGCGGCCCGCGAACGTGCCGAGTCCGCCGACGCCGAGACGGCCCGCCGTGAAGAGGCCGAACGGCACGCCATCGAACAGGCCGAGCGCGCTTCGACGGCCCAGGCCGAACGCCGGGCCGCCGAGGACCGGGCCCGGGAACAGGCCGACCTCGCCGCCGCAGCCGCGGCCGCCCGCCAGGTGGCGGAGACCGCTGCCGAGGCGCACGCCGCCACCGCCCGCCAGGCCCACGAAGATCGGGCGATCGCCGAGGATCGCGCCCGGGTCATGGCCGAGGCAGCGGCGGTCAGCGCAGCCGAGCACGCCGAGTTCGCACGTCGCATGCTCGAGGAGCGCGCCGCGACCGAGCGCACCTCCGCCGAGATCGCCCAGGCTCGCGCGCTGGCCGAGGACGCTGCCCGCCAGCAGGCTGCGCTCGCCCAGGAAGCGCACAAGGCTGCCGAGGCTGCCGAGGACCGTGCGCGGCTCCTGGCCGAGCAGGCCGCAGCCAGCGCCGAGGAGCACGGCGCACTCGCCCGACAGGCCGTCGAGGAGCGAGCGGCGGCCGAGCAGGCCGCAGCCGATCACGCCCGCCTCGCCCAGGACGCCCACCAGTCCCGTCGTGCAGCCGAGCAGGCGGCCCTCGAGCAGGCCGACCTCGCCCGGATCGCACTCGAGACCGCCGAGGCCGCCGAACGACGCGCCGAGGAGGCCGCCGAACGCGCCGAGGTGCAGGTCGCTGCCCGCGTCGCAGCCGACGAATCCGCGACCCAGCAGGCACAGCGGGCCGAAGAGGCCCACGAGGCGCGCCGTCTCGCCGAGGTCGCCGCGCGCGAACAGCTCGAGCTCGCCAGCGAGGCGCAGGCAGCAGCCGCGTCCGCCCACGCCTCCGCTGCCGCCCTCGCCGAGGAGAACCGCGCTGCGACCGAGGCGCTGACCCTGGCCGCCGAGTTCGCGGCGGGTGCCACGCAGGCCCGCATCGATGCCGAGACCCGGGCAGCGGCAGCGCTGGCCGAGCTGGAGGCTTCGGCCGCCGTCCACACGCAGGCGGTGAGCAGCCTGCAGTCGGAACTGCTCCAGGCGCAGCAGACCGCGCTGGAGCACGCCCGCGCACGGGCCGAGGCAGAAGCCATGGCAGCCGCGCAGACACAGGCACGCGCCGAGGCCGAGGCCCTCGCCGCCGCGCAGGTCCGCGCCCGAGCGGACGCCGAGGCACGCGTCACCGAGATCGCCCACGAACGCGAACAGGCGATCACCGCAGCAGCGCTCGCCCGTGCCGAGGCGGAGGCTCTGGCCGCCGAACAGGCTGCAGCCCGCGCCGACGCCGAGGCACGCGTCACCGAGATCGCCCACGAACGCGAGCAAGCCATCGCCGACGCTGCCCTGGCGCGAACTGAAGCCGAGGCCCTCGCCGCCGAACAGGCAGCGGCCCGCGCCGCGGACGACTCACGCGCCGCTGAGCTCGCCCACGAACGCGAAGTGGCCGCCGCTGATGCCGCCGCGGCCCGAGCAGAGGCCGAGGCACTCGCTGCCGAACAGGCAGCCATTCGTGAAGCGGCGGCGACCCGTGCCGCCGAGCTCGCCCAGGAACGTGATCGGGCGATCGCCGAGGCCGAGCGCGCCCGCGCTGCCGCCGAGGCGAATGCCGCCGAACAGATCGCCGCACGCGAAGCAGCCGAGGCTCGCGCCGCCGAGCTCGCGCAGGAACGCGAGCGGGCCATCGCCGAAGCGGCCGCGTCCCGGGCCGAGGCCGAGGCTCGCGCCGCCGACCTGGCCGCTCAGGTCGAGCAGATTCGGTCCCGGGTGGACGCAGCCCCGGCGGCAGCAACCGAGCCTGAGGTCGAGCCTGAGGTCGAACCCGGGCCCGAGCCCGAGCCTGAGGTCGAGCACGAGCCTGACGTCGAGCCCGAGCCTGACGTCGAGCCCGAGCCTGAGGTCGAGCCTGACGTCGAGCCCGAGCCTGAGGTCGAGCTGCTCGCAGCAGCCGAACCGGAGCCACAGCTCTCCCTGGTCGAGCAGTGGCGAGCGGGGTCGACCGCCGGCCACGACGCCGACGAGACCGACGAGCTGATCGACGTCGACACGGATGCCTCGGAGGAGTCGGCTGACGCCGCACCCGCCGCGACGAGCCTCGTGGCCCAGTGGCGCGCATCGGCAACAGAGCCCGAGCTGTTCGAGGAACCCGTCGCCGAGGTCGTGGTCGAGGAGCCGGAGCCCATCGAGGAGCCCGCCGCCGAGGTCGTGGTCGAGGAGCCGGAGCCCATCGAGGAGCCCGCCGCCGAGATCCTGGTCGAAGAGCCCGAGCCCATCGAGGAGACCGTCGCCGAGATCCCGGTCGAAGAGCCCGAGCCCATCGAAGAGCCCGCCGTCGAGGTCCCGGTCGAAGAGCCCGAGCCCATCGAAGAGCCTGAGCGTTCCGACCCGGCCGCCGCGGTGGTCGCGGCCGTCAGCGCCCCGGCGACCAAGGGGATCCCGTTCCACGCCAAGCGTGGCAACGACAGCCTCGGCCCGATCGCGATCCTCGCGGCCCTTGCCTGTGCGGCCGTGGTCGCCAAGATGGCCATCAGCGGCACCCTCCGCGACGACATCGCCCTGAGCGGCACGATGACCGCCGCCGCAGCCATCTTGTTGATGTACGCACTCAAGATGAGCAACACCTCACGCAGCGTGCACATCGACGAGGCCGGCCTGCTCAAGGTGACGATCGGCGACACCAGCAGCCGGTTCGACCTGACCAGCCCGAACACCAAGATCGAGCAGACCGGCACCGCCGGTCAGCGCAACTGGCGGGTCCTGATCCTGCGTCGCAGCATGTCCCCGGTCGCCATCGACTCGCGCATGGTCGACCCCCACACCTTCATGGAGGCTCTGCGACAGTGGAAACCGGACCTCTAGGCACTGACCCGGTGACCGCGCTCGAGGCCGAGCGGGACGCTCTCGCACGCCGCTGCGCGGCCGCCGAGGCAGAGGTACGACGCCTCACCGACGACCTCACCGCCGCCCGTACCCAGATCGAGGCCCAGATCGCGGCCCAGGCCGCCGCAGATGCCGAGGCCGGATCGCTGTCCCTGTTCGACGGCGACGCCACCAGCGACCGGCTGACCGGCGACGGCAGCGATCCCCGCGTCCTGTCACTCGTCCTCGGCGCGACCGCGGTGGTCGCCGGCATGGTGGCCCTGCTGGCGATGCTCAACGGAAAGCTCGGCAGCGTCTTCGGGCTCGCGATGCTCGCACTGACGATCGGTCTGGCCTGGGCTGCGGCGCGGACCCGCGTCGTTCCGGTCGAGGTCGAGGTCGTCCGTGGTGTCGTCTACGTCAAGCAGGGCGAGTCGACCCACCGTTTCGACGTGAAGAAGCCGGACACACAGGTGCTCGTGTCCGGTCGCCCCGGGGATGCCGACTGGGCCGTGCGCTTCCCGCGCCGCGGCCTCGATTCGTTCGTCATCAACGCCTCGATGGTCGACCCGCAGAGCTTCCTGAGCGACCTCCGGGAGTTCCGTCCCGAGCTCTGAGGCGCTCAGCCCAGAGCGGTCCGCACCTTGGCCGCGATCTCGAGGACGGCCGCCCGGCTGCTCCGTCCGGCGCCCACGATGTTGAGGAACCCGTGGATCTGGTCGGCGTACCGGCGCAGCTCCACCTCGGCACCGGCGTCAGCCAACCGGCGCGCGTAGGCCTCTCCTTCGTCGCGCAAGGGGTCGAACCCTGCCGTCACCACGTACGCCGGTGCGATACCTGACGGCAGGTTCGCACGCAGCAGGGCGACGCGCTCGTTGGTGCGGTCGGCCTTCGTGGGCAGGTAGATGTCATTGGCCATGTCGATGTGGTCGGACTCCAGGAAGAAGCCGTCCCCGAACAGGCGAAGGCTGTCGGTGTCCCGGTTCGGGTCCGTGCAGGGATAGAGGAGGAACTGGAAGGCGAGCGGAATCCCCGACCGTGCCGCTGCGATCGCCACCCAAGCTGCCACCGCGCCGCCGGCCGAGTCGCCGGCGACCCCGATCCGCTTGTCATCGACCCCGAGCTCGGCGGCGTGCTCCACGACCCAGGCGAGAGCCGCCTCTGCGTCGTCGAAACCTCCCGGGAAGGGCCGTTCGGGCCCCAGACCCCACTCGATCGACAGGACGGGCACCCGGGACTCCTCCGCCAGCACCCGACACGGCGCGTCGTGGCTGTCCAGGTCGCCGTAGAGGAAGCTGCCACCGTGGAAGAACACCAGCAACGGCTGTGTCGCGCTGGCTGACCGGGCTCCGTGCGGGAGATAGTGCCGTGCGGGCAGGCCGGCGACCGTCAGCTCACGAACTGCGCCGATCGGCTGTTTCCCTGCGACAGCCTCCGCGTTGGCCAACATGTCCGCCCGACCCAGCTCGATCGACGGCACCCGCACCATCGCCCGCTTGCGGGTGAGGCGCTGGAGGCGCAGCATCAGCTGGAGATCGGGGGCGAGGGTCTGGCCGTCGATGACGACCGGGCGGCCGGCCAGCGCACGCACCACCTGGGGAGGGAGTCCCAACAACGTCTTGAGGGTTCGGGCTTCGACCGCTGCGACCAGGCTCACGGGCGTCAATCTACTGAGCGCAGGCAGTCGCGGGCCACCCAGCCGATCGTCACCTCCCGTTCACCCGCCCCTGCCACACTCACCACATGTCCACCGAGCAACACATCGACCTGGCGGCGGCTGACGCGGCTCCTGCGACCGACGCGACCGGCAGTCTCGCCGCTGTCCCGGTCACCGGCGACGCCGAGACGCCCTACGCTCCGGACGCTGCGCAGGTGGCCACCATTACCAGTACTGACGGGCGTTTCCTCGATCGCGAGCTGTCCTGGCTCCACTTCAACGAGCGGGTCCTCGAGCTGGCCGAGGACGAAGAGCTGCCGCTCCTCGAGCGCACCCGCTTCCTCGCGATCTTCACCAGCAACCTCGATGAGTTCTTCATGGTGCGGGTGGCCGGGCTCAAGCGACGGATCGCGACCGGCCTGGCTGTCCGGGCCGCCAGCGGCATGATGCCGCGCGAGGTGCTGGAGGCGATCTGGACCAAGACGTCGGAGCTCAGCCGCCGACAGACCGACATCTTCCACCACCAGGTCGTGCCCGCGTTGCGCGACGAGGGCATCGAACTGGTGCGTTGGGCCGATCTCGAGCGCGACGAGCAGAAGTTCTGCAAGCGCCTCTTCAAGGAGCGGGTGTTCCCGGTCCTGACGCCGCTCGCCGTCGACCCGGCCCACCCGTTCCCCTACATCTCGGGCCTCTCGCTCAACCTGGCGGTCCTGATCCGCAACCCGAAGACCGGCAAGGAGCTCTTCGCCCGGGTGAAGGTGCCGTCGAACTTCGACCGCTTCGTCTCTCTCGGCAACGCCCGTTTCGTCCCGCTGGAGGACGTCATCGGCGCCCACCTCGGACGGCTGTTCCCCGGCATGGAGGTGCTCGAGGTGCACACCTTCCGGGTCACCCGCAACGAGGACCTGGAGGTCGAGGAGGACGACGCCGAGAACCTCCTCGCCGCGCTGGAGAAGGAGCTGCTCCGCCGCAAGTTCGGCCCCCCGGTGCGCCTGGAGGTCGAGGAGTCCATCGACCCCTCCGTCCTGGAGCTGCTCGTGTCGGAGCTCGACGTGACCGAGGAGGAGGTCTTCCGGCTCCCCGGACCACTGGACCTGCGCGGGCTGCACTCCATCGCCGACCTGCCGCGCGAGGACCTGAAGTACCCCTCCTTCGTGCCGGCCACGCACGCGCGGCTCGCCGAGGTGGAGTCGGCCGCACCGGTCGACGTCTTCAAGGCGCTCCGCCGCCGCGACGTGCTGCTGCACCACCCCTACGACTCGTTCGCGACCTCCGTGCAGCGCTTCATCGAGCAGGCAGCAGCGGACCCGCACGTGCTCGCGATCAAGCAGACGCTCTACCGCACCTCCGGCGACTCGCCCATCATCGATGCCCTCATCGATGCGGCCGAAGCCGGCAAGCAGGTGCTGGTGCTGGTCGAGATCAAGGCACGCTTCGACGAGCAGGCGAACATCCGGTGGGCCCGCAAGCTCGAGCAGGCGGGCTGCCACGTCGTCCACGGCCTGGTCGGTCTCAAGACCCACTGCAAGCTGGCCATGGTCGTGCGCGACGAGCCCGAGGGCATCAAGCGCTACACCCACATCGGCACGGGCAACTACAACCCGAAGACCTCCCGGACCTACGAGGACCTCGGCCTGCTGACGACGAACGAGGCCATCGGCGAGGACGTCGCCCACCTTTTCAACAATCTCTCCGGCTGGTCCCGCAAGGCGACCTACGAAGAGCTGCTCGTCGCCCCGGACTCGGTGCGCAGCGGCCTGATCGAACAGATCCACGCGGAGATCGCGCACCACCATGCCGGTCGACCGGCCGGCATCCGGATCAAGGCGAACTCCATCGTCGACGAACCGCTGATCGATGCGCTCTACCTCGCCTCGTGCGAGGGCGTGCCCGTCGAGCTGCTCGTCCGCGGCATCTGCTCGCTGCGCCCCGGCGTCCCCGGGCTGAGCGAGAACATCAAGGTCCGTTCCATCCTCGGGCGCTTCCTCGAGCACAGTCGCATCTTCGGCTTCGAGGGCGGCGGCAAACCCGTCGTCTGGATCGGTTCCGCCGACATGATGCACCGCAACCTCGACCGTCGCGTCGAGGTGCTGGTGCGTCTTCCGGAGCAGAGCCGCGACGAGGTACGACGCCTGCTGGACCTCGCGTTCGACAGCGAGACGCAGGCGTGGGAGCTCGGCGTGGACGGCCAGTGGAAGCGCAACGACGGCCCGGTCCACCTCCAGGAGACCCTGATCGAGGCCCAGCGGCACCGCCGACTTTCCCTCTGATCCGAACAACCTCCGACGCCCCGACGGGCGGCGACACCCTCTCTGACCTGCAACGACACGTCAGGGGCGACCGGGGGCGCCACGGAGCGTGGGGCGTGCCACACTGTCTGCGGTGCTGTGGGTTTGCGTTCATCCGAGCGTTTCCCCCTAGCATGAAGCCGTTCGTTTCCGCCTCAACGGGAGTCCTTGTGGGTCTGCGTCTCCGTCCGGTCGATACCTCCTTCTACCTACTCTTCACGGAGTCGGCTCAGCACCTGGTGGGTGGAGCCGAGCTCCTCGCCGAAATGCTGTCCGACGACTCCGTCAAGGCCGACGTCGCCGAGCGCATGCGCGCGGCCGAGCACGCCTGTGACGAGACCACGCACTCGATCGTCAAGAAGGTCAACAGCACCTTCGTGACGCCGTTCGACCGCGAGGACATCTACGCGCTCGGCTCCGGCCTCGACGACTGCATGGACATGATGGACGAGGCGGTCGACCTGATCCTGCTCTACGAGGTGAAGGCATTGCCTCCCGAGCTCTCCGAGCAGGTCGAGGTGCTCCAGCGCTGCGCCGAGCTGACCGCTGCAGCCATGCCGCGCCTGCAGTCGATGCAGTCACTCGACGACTACTGGATCGAGATCAACCGTCTCGAGAACACCGGCGACCGCAACCACCGGCGGACCCTGGCCAAGCTGTTCTCCGGTGAGTACGCCACGATCGAGGTCCTGAAGCTCAAGGACATCGTCGAGTCCCTCGAGGGCGCCATCGACGCCTTCGAGCGGGTCGCCAACATCGTGGAGCAGATCGCCGTCAAGGAAGGCTGAGCGTGAGCCTCACCCTGGCGATCGTGATCGCCGTGGTCGTCATCGCGCTTGCGTTCGACTACACCAACGGCTTCCATGACGCGGCGAATGCGATCGCGACGTCGGTGTCGACCCGTGCGCTCACGCCGCGGATCGCGCTGACGCTGGCCGCGATCATGAACTTCCTCGGCGCCCTCCTGGGCCAGGAGGTGGCCAAGACGGTGGCCGACGTGATCAGCATCGAGGACAAGACAGGGACCCTGCTGGTCGGGGTCCATCACGGCCTCGTCGTCGTGATGGCGGGCCTGCTCGGCGCCATCATCTGGAACCTGATCACCTGGTACTACGGCCTCCCGTCGTCCTCCTCGCACGCCCTGATCGGTGGCCTGGTGGGCGCAGCGATCGCCGGCGGCGTGGCGGTCAAGTGGGACGTGATCGTGCAGAAGGTCCTGATCCCGATGGTGATCTCGCCGCTCTTCGGCTTCAGCGCAGCGTTCGTGGTGATGACGGCGATCATGTGGATCTTCCGCAAGGGGAACCCCCACAAGATCAACCGCGGCTTCCGGGGCATGCAGACCGTCTCGGCTGCCGCCCTCGCCCTCGGCCACGGCCTGCAGGACGCCCAGAAGACGATGGGCGTCATCCTGCTCACGCTGGTCATCGCCTATCCGGCGTCGTACAACATCGAGACGTTGCCCATCTGGGTCGTCCTCCTTGCTGCAGGCGCGATCTCTGCGGGCACGTACGCCGGTGGCTGGCGCATCATGCGCACGCTGGGCCGCAAGATCATCGACCTGGACCCGCCGCGCGGCTTCGCTGCCGAGTCGGTCGGCGCCACGGTGCTCTACACGACCGCCTTCGTCTTCCACGCGCCGATCTCGACGACCCACACGATCACCTCGGCCGTGATGGGCGCCGGCGCGACGAAGCGCTTCAACGCCGTCAAGTGGGGCATGGCCCGCACGATCCTCACCGCCTGGGTGTCGACCTTTCCGGCCGCGGCGCTGGCGTCGTGGGGCTGCTACGAAGTCCTGTCACTCATTCTGTTGTAGTCAGCCGTTGTCGACCGTGAGGCTGTAGCCCCGGCCGCGGATCCGTCGTACGACGGCAACCTCGCCCAGGCGCCCACGCAACCGCGTCACGTGCATCGCGATGGTGTTGCCACCGGGTCGCCGGCCGCTGGTTCCCCAGATGGCGTCGCGCAGCTCCTCGTCGGTGACGACTCCCGGCGAGGACAGCATCAGGGCCCGCAACAGCTCGAACTCCTTGAGCGGCAGGTCGGCGATCCGCTGGCCACCGACCCGCACCGTGAACGCGGTGGCGTCCAGCTCGATCGGACCCACCTCGAGGCGCGCGTGGTCCGCGACCGAGCGCGGCGCGTGGGTCATCAGGTCCCACACCTGCTCCGCTGCATACGGACGGAGCACGACGGCCGAGGCACCCGCCAGCATCAGCGGACCTATCCCGTCCGACCGGGCGCGCTCACCGTCGCCGAGGTCGTCCGCGCCGGCGATGACGTAGGGAGAGCCGTGCCGGCGGATCCGGCTGACGAAGTCGTCGGCCGCGATGCCCGGCGCCTCCGGGACCACCACGACCGCGTGCGGATCGATGCGCCCGAATTCGACGAGTCCGTCGAGGGTGTCGCCCACCCACGTGACGTGCACGCCGTGTCCGGCCATCGCTTCAGCGAGGCCGCTCTCGTCGCCCGCGGGGTCGACCACGAGGAGCTGCGCGCCCGAGGATTCCGTCCAGCGGTGGAAGTAGGCCCGAACCGACTGCCGCCGGGCGTTCATCAGCCGAATCGACCGGAGATGTAGGCCTCCGTGGCGGGGTCGTCCGGGTTCGCGAACATCTTCTTGGTGGGGTTGAACTCCACCAGGTGGCCGGGCTCGCCCGTCGCCTTGAGGTTGAAGAAGCCGGTCTCGTCGGAGACGCGCGCCGCCTGCTGCATGTTGTGGGTGACGATGACGATCGTGTAGTCGTTCTTGAGCTGGTGGATCAGGTCCTCGATGGCCGAGGTCGAGATCGGGTCGAGCGCCGAGCACGGCTCGTCCATCAGCAGGATCTGCGGCTCGACCGCGATGGCGCGGGCGATGCAGAGGCGCTGCTGCTGCCCACCGGAGAGGCCCATGCCCGGCTTGTTCAGCCGGTCCTTGACCTCGTTCCAGAGGTTGGCACCGCGCAGGGACTTCTCGACGACGTCGTCGGTCTCGGACTTCGACATCCGGCCCGAGTTGAGCTTGAGGCCCGCGACCACGTTGTCAGCGATCGACATGGTCGGGAACGGGTTGGGCCGCTGGAAGACCATGCCGACCTGGCGGCGCACGGCCACCGGGTCCACGCTGGCGTCGTACAGGTCTTGGCCGTCGACGACGATCTTGCCCTCGACGCGGGCGCCGGGGATGACCTCGTGCATGCGGTTCAGCGATCGCAGGAAGGTGGACTTGCCACACCCCGACGGGCCGATGAAGGCGGTGACCGCGCCGGCGCGGATCGTCATGTTGACGCCCTCCACCGCCAGGAAGTCGCTGTAGTAGATGTTGACGTCGGAGACGTCGATGCTCTTGGCCATGATGTAACTCCCTCTCAACCCTTCTTCGGGGCGAAGATCTTGCCGACGATGCGTGCTGCGAGGTTGAGCACCATCACGATGAGGATGAGGATGAAGGCGGCGCCCCAGGCGATCGCCTCGGCGGGCGCGTCGCCGCGGAGGTTCTGACCGTAGATCAGGACCGGCAGGGTCGTCATCGCCCCGTCGAACGGGTTCATGTTCGTCCGGTCGGTCGCACCTGCGATGAGCAGCAGCGGGGCCGTCTCCCCGATGACGCGCGAAGTCGCCAGGGTGATGCCGGTCAGGATGCCGCCGAGCGCCGTGGGGAGCACGATCCGGACGATCGTCTTCCACTTCGGCGTACCGAGGGCGTAGGCGGCTTCGCGCAGCTCGTCCGGGACGAGCATCAGCATCTCCTCGGTCGCCCGTACGACGATCGGGATCATCAGCAGTGCGAGCGCCACCGAGCCACCGAAGCCAGACACGTAGGCCGGCCCGAAGATCAGGGTGAACAGCGCGAAGGCGAAGAGGCCGGCGACGATCGACGGGATCCCCGTCATCACGTCGACCAGGAACGTGATCGCCTTGGCGAGCTTGTTCTTCTTGCCGTACTCGACGAGGTAGACCGCGGCCATCACGCCGACGGGCACCGAGATCAGCGCCGCCCCCAGCGTCACCAGCAGGGTGCCGATGATCGCGTGGTAGATGCCGACCGGCTGGTCGATCTGGGTCTTGAAGAACGAGTAGCTCAGGAACGTGCCGTCGATGCGGCCGGCGCCCTGGTCGATCACGCGCCACAGCAGCGATGCCAGCGGCACGATCGCGACGACGAACGTGGTCCAGATCAGCCCGGTCATCAACCGGTCGGTGGCGCCGCGGCGGCCTTCGACGGCCAGCGACCAGACCGGCAGGACGACCAGGAAGGCGATGCCGGCGAGGATGGCGGCGCCGACGGTCGGCACACCCAGCACGAGCAGCAGCGCGCCGAAGGCGGCGGCGATACCGGCGACGATCCACTCCGCGCGCTGCGGGAGTCGCGGGTGGGTCAGCGGAATGTGCATGCGCTCGGCGGGCGCCTGTTCGAGGGTGGTCGCGGGGTGGTTCATCGGGCCATCCGCCTCTCGCTACGGCCAATGATCCATCGCGCTGCGAAGTTCACCAGGAAGGTCAGCAGGAAGAGCACGAGGCCGGTGGCGACGAGCACGTTGAGCAGGTCGGCGCTGCGCTCCTTGTACTTGAGCGCGATGTTGGCCGCGATCGACGTCGGGCTGGCCGTCGCGAGGACGTTCCACGACATGTCGAAGCCCACGGAGAGGACCATGGTCACGGCCATCGTCTCGCCGAGCGCGCGGCCCAAGCCCAGCATCACGGCGGAGACCATGCCGGAGCGGGCGTAGGGGAAGACCGTCATCCGGATCATCTCCCAGCGCGTGGCACCGAGGGCCAGGGCGGCCTCCTCGTGCAGGCGCGGGGTACGGGAGAAGACCTCACGCGAGATCGCCGTGATGATCGGCAGGATCATGATCGCCAGCACGATGCCGGCGGTCAGGGGCGAGCGACCGGACACGTTCGGCTCGCCGAAGAGCGGGATGAAGCCGAGGTGCTCGTGCAGCCACTCGTGCATCGGCACGAGCTTCTTGGCGAGGTAGAACGCACCCCAGAGGCCGTAGACGACCGAAGGTACGGCGGCCAGCAGGTCGATCACGTAGGCGACCGGAGTGGCGACCCAGCGGGGGGCGTAGTGGCTGATGACCAGCGCGATCCCGAACGCGAGGGGGACGGCGATGATCAGCGCGATGATCGAGGCGGTGAACGTGCCGACGAGCAGCGGGAAGACGTACCCCAGGAAGCTCTCGGCGTGCGGGCCGTAGACGTCGCTCGACTTGCTGAAGCCCGTGGCGCCCTTGATCGCGAGGAAGATGAAGACGCCGGCCAGCGCGGCCATGATCGTCAGACCGGCGGCGAGGGCCAGGCCGGAGAAGATGCGGTCGCCGACGCCACCGCGGACGCTCGCCCAGTCGTTGGGCTGCTCCTCGATCTCGGCGGTGGGGGCTGTCACGGGTTTCACCTCAGGGTTTGGGGGATGTGAACGGTTGCGGGAGCTGGCGCTCCCACGGGTCGAGGGGTGAGGACGGGATCGCCGTCCTCACCCCTCCCGTGGATCACTTGGCGGAGATGCCCGCCACGATCTCCTGCGCCTTGGTGGCCGTCTCCGGCGCGAGCTTCGCGGAACCGGCGAAGTCGGACGACGCGGCCTGGCCCTCGTCGGACACGATGTAGCTCAGGTAGCCCTTGACGTTGGCTGCCTCGGCCGCGTCGTCGTACGTCTCGCAAGCGAGGAGGTACGACAGGAGGATGACCGGGTAGGCACCGGCCTCGGTGGTGGTGCGGTCGACGTCGACAGCGATGTCCGTCTCGTCGCGGCCCTCGACGACCGGCGAGACCGAGACGGTCTTCGCGGCGCCCTCGGGCGACGGCGCGACGAACTCCTCGCCGACCTGGACGGACACCTTCTGGAGGTCAGCGGTCTGGCTCTCGTCGGCGTAACCGATGGTGCCCTCGGTGTCACCGATCTGCTTGACGACACCCGAGGTGCCCTCGGCGGAGAGTCCACCGGAGACCGGGAACGCGTCCTCGGCCTCGTAGGCCCAGTCAGCCTTGGCGGCCTTGCCGAGGTAGTCGGTGAAGTTCTTCGTGGTGCCCGAGTCGTCGGCGCGGTGCACCGGCGAGATCTTCGTGTCGGGCAGGTCGACACCCTCGTTCGTCGCGGCGATCGCGGCGTCGTTCCACTTGGTGATCTTGCCCGCGAAGATCTTGGCGATCGTCGCGGCGTCGAGCTTGAGGTCGTCGACGCCCGGCAGGTTGTAGGCGATGGCGATCGAGGAGATGTAGGCCGGGACCTCGATGATGTTGCCGCCACAACGCTCCTTGGCAGCCGCGAGCTCCTCTTCCTTGATGTAGGAGTCGGTGCCGGCGAAGGACAGCGCCTTGGCGATGAACTGGCCGCGGCCGTCGGTCGAGCCGAGCAGCGAGTAGTCGATGGTCAGGTCGCCGTTCTTGCCCTGGAACGCGGTCTTCCACGCCTCCTGGGCCTTCTCCTGCGACGTCGCGCCGCCGCCCTTGAGGTTGCCGCTCAGGTCGCTGGACGCAGCGTCGTCGCCACCCTCGTTGGAGGCGCCACAGGCGCTCATCAGCAGGGCGAGAGCAGCAACGCCAGGAATCGCGGCACTGCGAATGGTCTTGAAGTTCAAGGAACTTGCCTCTCAGAGGTGAGGGGCGTCGTTGTTCTCGGGGCCCCCCGATTCGTACTGGACAACTGAGAAGTTAGGGAGCGTCGGTAACGCAAGTCCCCGGGCGATCTGAACGCATGGTGAACAGTGGCGGTCGGGGCGGCATTTGTGCGTGGCCTGGGTCTCAGGCCACGAAACGGGGGCGGTGTCGCTCGACCGCGACGACCACTCCCTTGCGCACGTGGAGCACCAGCATCTCGGCAACTTCCAGCGGAGGAGTGCCCCGGGTGCTGTCCAGCCCGAGGGCGTCGTACACCCACTCGAGAACGGGGCGGTGCGTGCACATCACGACGCCCTCGTCAGCCTCCACGAGCTCATCGACGATCCGGTGGACCGCCCGCTCGGTGGCGTGCTCCTCGCTCAACCGACGGCGCAGGTCCAGGTCGTAGCCCGCGGTCTCGGCGAACGGCTGGACGGTCTGCACGCAGCGGGTGCTCGTCGAGGTCACGACCCGCGTGACGTCGTACGCCGCGAGCAACGGGACGAGCCGGTCGGCCTGGAACTCACCGGTGCGCAGCAGGGTGCGCGCTGCGTCGTCGCCACGCCAGGCGTCGCGGGAGCGCGCCTGCGCGTGACGGAGTACGACGACCGCCCGCGTCTTGCGACGTACCCGCAACGCCGCGGCGAGCGTCTCCCGGTCGCGGTCGTAGGTCAGCACCCCCGGCGCCTCGTCGAACGGCACCCACCGGACCTGGTCGATCTCGTGGTTGGGGCGGTAGCCGGACACGTCGTCGTCGCCCACCACGCGACCTGTCCAGTAGTAGACGGTCTTCGTCCGGCGGCCCACCGGGTAGCGCTGGGTCGGCAGTGGCGGGCCGAGCCGCACGTGGACGCCGGTCTCCTCGTCGACCTCCCTCACGGCGGCTGCCGTGGGGTGCTCGGCGCGGTCCAGCTTGCCCTTGGGGAACGACCAGTCGTCGTACTTCGGACGATGGACGAGGAGCACCTCGCGACCGGGACGGAACACCACCACGCCGGCAGCGAGGATGTCGGGCACGTGGCCTAGTCTCACATCAGATCGTCCGAGTTGAGGAGACCCATCCGGTGTTGCGCCGTCTGACCGCCTTCCGGGCCCGGTCTCGCTGGGTCGTCGTCGGCCTCGTCGTCCTGCTCGTCGCCGTGGCCGGTGTGGTGACCTGGCGACTCACGCGCGACGACGCCAGCAGGTTCGCGGCGGCCGCAGCGTTGGCGCCGGCATCGTCCGAACGATTCAGCTGGACCGACTGGGCCGGCGTGCGCGAGGAGGTCGGTGCCGACGTGTCGGCATCGTCCTCGACCGACGAGCTGGCCGACTTCCTGCTCGCGGCCTTCGACCACGACCTGTCGTCGGCGACGGCCCTCGAGGAGTCGGCCCCCACGCTCCACAGCACCTTCGGCTTCTCCCCCGCGAACGTCGACTGGGAGCTGTTCGCCCAGGGCAAGGACGGAGCGGTCGTCATCCTCGGGATGCCGGACGACTACGACTTCGACGACCTCCGTTCCCGCCTCGAGGACATCGGCTTCGAGAAGCCTGACAGGGCCGACGGTGTCTGGCTCGGCGGAGTCGACCTCCTCGAGACCCTCGACGGCCCGGTCACCCCCGAGCTCGCGGCCCTCCAGATCGACGAGGAGGACGGCATCGTGTTCGGCAGCGACGAGCCGAGCTTCCTGGAGGAACGCGCCGACAAGGCCCGCGGAGATGTCTCCGACGGCGTCGCCGCCGTCATCGAGGCGGCTGGTCCGGCACTGAGCGCATCGGCCTACACCGGAGACCAGGCCTGCTCCGCGCTCTCGATGGGGGGCGCGGACCCGGCCGACCGCACCCGCGCCGCCGAGCTCATCGAGGCTGCCGGCGAGGTCCACCCGATGACCGGTTTCGCCATCGCGGCTCAGCCGGCCGGCGACGTACGCGTGGCGATGGCGTTCGAGAGCGAGGACCAGGCCCGTACCGACGCCGACAGCCGCTCGAAGCTCGCCGCCGGCCCGGCCCCCGGTCAGGGCGGCACCTTCACCGAGCGATTCCACCTCGGGAAGGTCGTTGCCGCCGGCGACACCCTGACCATGGACCTCGAGCCCGTCGACGACGCGTTCGTGATGTCCGACCTCAACCACGGCCCGGTGCTGTTCGCCACCTGTTGAGCTCGGTCAGGCAGTCACCTTCTCTGCGTGGTCCTCGGTCCCTGCCGGGGCGCCGTTGGGGCCACGGAAGAGGGCGAGGGTGGCCAGGGCGCCGACGCCAGCGACGATGGCGGCACCGATGAAGGCCGCAGAGAAGCCGTTGGTGAGCGCTGCCCTGTCGCCGATCTGATCCGCGCCATTGGCAGCGGCGATGGCCGTCATCACGGCCAGTCCGAGCGCTGAGCCGACCTGGTAGCTGGTGTTGACGATGCCGGAGGCCAGGCCACCCTCCTCGGGCCGAGCCGCGGAGATCGCCGTGCCCAGGGTCGGGATGAAGGCAAGCGACATCCCCAGCGCCGCGACGAGCGATGCGGGCAGGACGTCGACCGCATAGGAGCCGTCGGGATCGATCAGCGCGAGCCAGCCCAGCCCGGCAACGAGCAGGACCAGCCCGGTCACCGTCGCCACCTTCGGCCCGACACTGACCAGTACACGCGGGGCGATCGCGATCATCCCGACCATGATCAACAGCGTCATCGGCAGCAGGGCCGCCCCGCTCGGGAACGCCGTGTATCCGAGGACCTGCTGCAGGTAGAGGTTCAGGAAGAACCACATCGGGATCCACGCAGCCCCCAGCAGCAACTGTGCAAGGTTGGCGGCCGCCAGGTTGGGAGCGCGGAAGATGCCGAGGCGCACCAAGGGGTCACGCCCCTTGGCCTGTCCGACGACGAAACCGACCAGCAGGACAGCAGCGACGGCGAGGACGCTCCAGGTCTGTCCGGAGTCCCAGCCGACCTCAGGCGCCTGGACGACGGCGTACACCGCGGCACCAAGGCCAGCGGTCACGGTGACGGCACCCAGCAGGTCGACCCGACGGGCCGCAACGGCACCACCGGCTGGCATGACGGAGGGAACGACCGCAAGGATGAGCAGCGCGAGCGGGACGTTGATGTAGAACACCCACGGCCAGGACAGGTATTCGGTGATCACGCCGCCGAGGAAGACTCCGGCCGTACCACCGGCCGGTGCCGCGGCGCCGTACAGCGCGAGGGCCTTGGGCAGTTCCTTCGGGTTGGCGCCGAAGAGCATGAACAGCAGCGTGAGGGCCGAGGGTGCGATCAACGCCGAGCCGGCGCCCTGGACCGCGCGGCCTACGAGCTCGATCTCGACGTTGCCAGCCAGCCCGGCGACCAGTGAGCCGCCCAGAAGGACGGCCCAGCCCGCGGAGAAGACCCGCCGCGCACCGAGGACGTCGGAGAGCTTCCCGCCGAGAAGCAGCAGGCCAGCCAGTGCGACGACGTACGCATTGAAGACCCACGACAGGTTCTCCTGGCTGAAGCCGAGCTCGGCCTGCATGCGGGGAAGCGCGACCCCGATGATCGAGGTGTCCATGATGACCATGAACTGGGCCGCGGCGATCACCGCGAGCCCGAGCCAGCGGCGGTTCGCGCCCGGCGAGGTGGTGGTTGACATCAGATTCTCCTTTGAAGGTGCCCGGTCGTTCCCGGATGTCGTACTTGCGTTGAATACCCTAGGGGGGTAATGTATTTCAACGAAGGCGGACGCTACCACGAAATACCGGAGGGGGGTACCCTGGGAATGACCGAGACACTGATCGAGAAGGACAGCCCGATGACCGAGGCCCACCAGCACAGCTACATCGCCAACAACACCAAGGCGGACTACCTCAAGCGACTGCGCCGGATCGAAGGCCAGGCCCGCGGGCTGCAGCGGATGGTCGAGGAGGAGAAGTACTGCATCGACATCCTCACCCAGATCTCGGCGATGACGAAGGCACTCGAGGCCGTCGCGCTCGGCCTGCTCGACGAGCACATGGCGCACTGCGTCGTGAACGCGGTCGCAGCTGGCGGCGACGAGGCCCAGATCAAGCTCAAGGAAGCCTCCGACGCGATCGCGCGCCTCGTCCGCTCCTGAACACCATCCATCCGCTCACCTGATTCCCGGAAAGAACCTGCCATGAGCCAGACCGCCAACTTCACCGCGAGCTACACCGTCACCGGCATGACCTGCGGCCACTGCGTCGCCTCGGTCACCGAAGAGGTCCGGGAGATCCCCGGCGTCCAGGACGTCGCGGTCGACCTGCCCACCGGTGCCGTCACCATCACCAGCGCCGAGGTCCTCGACAATGCCGCCGTCAGGGCCGCCGTCGAGGAAGCCGGCTACCAGCTCGCATGAGCACCCCGATCAAGGTCGCGGGCTTCCTGGCCGCCATCGCCGCCATCTTCGGGCTCGCCCTCCTCATCGGCCGGGCCGTCGGTCCTGTCGACGACGAGCCCGCCGCTCACGACGACGCGCACGCCTCCGGCGACGGCCGCGTGCACCTCACCCCCGCCCTGGACGGCGGCACCGAGATCCCTGGCGGGCTCATGGTCTCCCAGGACGGCTACACGCTCGCCCTCGCCGAGCCGGGCTCCCCGGCCGGCCGCGACCGAGCGGTCGCGTTCACGATCACCGGACCCGACGGCGACCCGGTGACGTCGTACGACGTCGAGCACGAGAAGCAGCTGCACCTGATCGCCGTCCGTCGCGACTTCACCGGCTTCCAGCACGTCCACCCCGTCCTCGACGAGAAGACCGGGGTGTGGTCGATCGACCTCGACCTCACACCGGGGACTTGGCGCCTCTTCGCCGACTTCAAGGCCAGCGGCGCGGACCCGCTCACGCTCGGCACAGATCTGGGCGTCAGCGGCGACCACCAGCCTGCGGATCCCGCACCTGAGAACCGCACGGCAACGGTCGACGACTACGAGGTCACCCTCGACGGAAACCTGACGGCGGGAGCCGACGCGAAGCTCACGCTGAGAGTCAGCAGGAACGGCGAGCCGGTCACCGACCTGCAGCCCTACCTCGGCGCGTACGGCCACCTCGTCGCGCTGCGCGCCGGCGACCTCGCCTATCTCCACGTCCACCCCGACGGTGAGCCCGACGACGGTGCCACCAAGCCCGGTCCCGAGGTGGTCTTCCACACCGCCGTCCCGAGCGCAGGGACCTACCACCTCTACCTGGACTTCCAGCACGACGGCGTCGTCCGCACCGCGGCCTTCACCGTCACCGCCAGCGGAGCCAGCGATCCCGGGAACTCCAGCGACGAACATGGAGAGAGCAGTGGACACGCACACTGACCCGGAACGGCAACTTGAGCTCGGTCTCACCGGGATGACCTGCGCGTCCTGCGCCAACCGGATCGAGCGCAAGCTCAACAAGCTCGAGGGCGTCACCGCCACGGTCAACTACGCCACCGAGAAGGCGAAGGTCACCTTCACCGACGGCGTCACGCCCGAGGACCTGGTCGCAGCCGTCGAGCAGGCCGGGTACGGCGCCCGACTCCCCCAGCCGCCCGACGCGGGGTCGGCGGCAGACGGGGCCGACTCACCCGAGGAGCACGCGCTCCAGGTGCTGCGCCAACGGCTGGTCATCTCGGTGGTCCTGACGGTCCCGGTGATCGCGATGGCGATGGTCCCGGCGCTGCAGTTCACCAACTGGCAGTGGTTGTCGCTGACGCTGGCCGCACCGGTGGTGGCCTGGGGCGCCTGGCCGTTCCACAAGGCGGCGTGGACCAACCTGCGCCATGGCACCTCGACCATGGACACGCTGATCTCCCTCGGCACCCTGGCTGCGCTCGGGTGGTCGCTGTACGCCCTGTTCTGGGGCACCGCCGGCACCCCGGGCATGACCCACCCCTTCGAGCTCACGATCGAGCGCAGCGACGGCAGCGGCAACATCTACCTCGAAGCCGCCGCGGGCGTCACCACCTTCATCCTCGCCGGCCGCTACTTCGAGCAGCGGTCCAAGCGCAGGGCCGGGTCAGCGCTGCGGGCCCTGCTCACCCTAGGCGCCAAGGAAGTCGCGGTGCTCGGAGCCGATGGCACCACCGAGACGAGCGTGCCGGTCGAGCAGCTCGCTGTCGGCGACCTGTTCGTCGTACGCCCGGGCGAGAAGATCGCCACCGACGGCGTGATCGAGCGCGGTACGTCGGCGGTGGATGCGTCCATGCTCACCGGCGAGTCCGTGCCGGTCGAGGTCAGCCCCGGGGACACGGTGGTCGGCGCGACCGTCAACGCCGGCGGGCGCCTGGTCGTGCGGGCGACGCGCATCGGCAGTGACACCCAGCTCGCGCAGATGGCGCGGCTGGTCGAGGACGCACAGAACGGCAAGGCCCAGGTCCAGCGTCTGGCCGATCGGATCTCCGGCATCTTCGTGCCGATCGTCATCCTCCTCGCGGCCGGGACGCTCGGCTTCTGGCTCGGCACCGGCAACGGTCTGGCAACGGCGTTCACCGCAGCGGTCGCTGTCCTGATCATCGCCTGCCCCTGCGCCCTCGGCCTGGCGACGCCGACCGCCCTCATGGTCGGCACCGGCCGCGGCGCGCAGCTCGGCATCCTGATCAAGGGTCCCGAAGTGCTGGAGTCCACCCGCATGGTCGACACCGTCGTGCTCGACAAGACCGGCACGGTCACCACCGGGAAGATGACCCTGCGTGACGTGATCGCGGCCGACGGCGAGGACGCCTCCGAGGTGTTGCGGTACGCCGGCGCGCTCGAGGACGCCTCGGAGCATCCGATCGCCCGGGCCATCGCCGACGCCGCCCGGGACCAGCACGGCTCGCTCCCCGAGGTCGAGGACTTCGCCAACGTCGAAGGACTCGGAGTCCAGGGTGTCCTCGTCGACGGCCCCGACAGCACCGCGAGCCACGCCGTCCTGGTCGGGCGCCCGCAGCTGCTCGCGGAGTGGTCGCAGCACCTCACCCCCGAGTTGCAGACGGCGCTCGAGGACGCCCAGTCGACGGGCGGCACCGCCGTCGCGGTCGGTTGGGACGGCAAGGCGCGTGGAGTCGTCGTGGTCGCCGACGCGGTCAAGCAGACCTCGGCCACCGCGATCCGTGAACTGCGCGCACTCGGCCTCCGACCAGTGCTCCTCACCGGCGACAACGCGGCCGTGGCGCGGACCGTGGCCGCCGAGGTGGGCATCGACGAGGTCGACGTCTTCGCCGACGTCCTGCCCGCCGACAAGGTCGACGTGGTCAAGCGGCTCCAGGGCGAGGGCAAGGTGGTCGCGATGATCGGCGACGGCGTCAACGATGCCGCGGCCCTGGCACAGGCCGACCTCGGCCTGGCGATGGGCACCGGCACCGACGTGGCGATCGAGGCCAGCGACCTCACCCTGGTCCGAGGGGACCTGCGGGTAGCGGTCGACGCCATCCGCCTGTCCCGTCGCACGCTCGGCACGATCAAGGGCAACCTGTTCTGGGCGTTCGCGTACAACGTCGCCGCGCTGCCCCTGGCTGCCGCCGGTCTGCTCAACCCGATGCTCGCCGGCGCGGCCATGGCGTTCTCATCGGTGTTCGTGGTGTCGAACAGCCTGCGGCTGCGTGGGTTCAGGGCCCACTCCGCCAGCTAGAGGATCAGGCGCTCAACGGAGCGACGCCCAGGATCCGGTCGATCTCCTCCACCGGCAGCCGGTCGTCGGAGGCGCTGGCGGCGATGATCAGGTTCGTGGTCAATTCGACCTCCACCAGGAGGTCGCCGTCCTCGAGGGTCACGTCGAACTGGTCGCCCACGGTCCCTCCTCACAACTCGTGCAGACGGTCTTCAGCCACCATCTTCCCTCCTACTGGCCCTTCAAAACCTGAAAGTTCAGCAAAAGTTCGTGGGGCCCCGCCTGCCGGCGGGGCCCCACGGAAGACACGAGGTCTTCTCAGATCAGATCGATCCCGCTCAGAGGGGACGGACGTTCTCGGCCTGCGGACCCTTGGGCCCTGCGGTGACGTCGAACTCGACCTTCTGGTTGTCCTCGAGGGACTTGTAGCCGGAGGACTGGATCGCAGAGTAGTGAACGAAGACGTCGTCGCCGCCGCCCTCCTGCTCGATGAATCCGAAG
This sequence comes from Nocardioides sp. Root682, assembly GCF_001427795.1. Lineage (GTDB taxonomy): Bacteria > Actinomycetota > Actinomycetes > Propionibacteriales > Nocardioidaceae > Nocardioides. The sequence continues at coordinate 1,805,327 of NZ_LMHJ01000001.1, forward strand.
CCCTTCTCGGCGCTGAACCACTTGACGGTGCCCTGAGCCATTGTGCTCGTTACTCCTTGTGTCGGGGCGAGAGCCGCCACCTCGGCGACCCGCAACTCATGCGATGACACGTCGCTCCGACCCGTGATGGGACACCACAAACCAGATACGCCGTCGGCCACATTGCTCCGCAGGCGTTCACCTTCGAACTGCATTCGCTGCGAGATCGAGCCTATCAATCCGGAACGACAGGGAAACCTCTCGAATGCCACGATCTTGGGCTCGGGCATGAAGGTTCTGCTACGCACACGTGACGTCCCTGCTAACAGCCCGCACGGTCGACTGTCGCGACGAAGGGTGACGTCGCCGCCCGGACCAGGGCGCCGTACCCGAGCCCGAAACAGATCTCGTCGCCGACCACGGCGGGGTGGTCGCCGAGGTCGAGCACCAGGTGGTCGCTGCTCATCCCGAGGATCGTGATGCCGTCGGGCGGCACCAACCCGTCCGGGTCCGCGTCCTGCCGGCCGAGCGCGACGATGGCCTGCCGAACCGTGCCGGTGCCGACTCGTTCGGGTACGCCGCCGAAGGCGGACTGCGCCCGGTCACCCCAGGGCGCGAAGGGCTTGTCGACGCGTTCGATGACCTCGCCGAACAGCGCGAACGCGTCCTGATGGAGGCCGTCAACGGGAGTGCGCCGAAGAGGCTCGACGCCGAGCAGGATCGCCTCGCCGAGTCGCAGGTCGTTGATCCGCCCCACGTTCGCCGACGAGGTCGCCCAGTCGAGGTTCGCCGAGTTGCCGCCGGAGACAGTGGTGAGCGCGACGTCGTACGACGTCTCGATCGTGTCGGCCAGGTCGCTGAGGACAGCCATGTTCCTCGCGTCGGGCACCACGCCGTTCTGGCAGGCCAGGTTGGCCCCGAGACCGGCCAGGCGGAGGGACGGTGCGGCCAGCACCAGACGTACGGCGGCGGCCACGTCGTCGACGGGGATGCCCTCGCGCAGGTCGCCGAGCTCGACCATCAGGACGACGTCGTGGCGGAGCCCGGCCCCTCCGGCGGCGCGGTCCAGCGCCCGGAGCACGACGGCCTCCGTGTTCAGGCTGCACGTCGCCGTGCGTACGACGTCCGCCGCCTGGCTGAGCATGGGCGAACGGATCAACGTGCGTGACGTCGGCCCCTTCAACCCGCCCAGCCCAGCCAGTCGAGCGAGGTTGGCGACCCGCGAGTCCGCCAACCCCCGAGCGCCGCCGCGGAGCATGGCGGCTCCGACCGCGGGCGAGCCGAGGACTGCCTTGGTGACGCCCGTGACCTGGATCCCCGACGGAGCGAGACGCTCCACCAGGACCCGGGTGTTGTGCTCGACCTTGCCGAGGTCGATCTCGAGCCGGGGCGCGCTCACACGGAGGCGGCTGCGGTGGCCCCTACGCGCTCGCGGAGTGCCGGGTAGGCCTTGAGGACCATCTCGACCAGCTCGGAACCCGGCCGCGTCAGCGGGTCGGTGACCGGGAGGCCCAGGTGCCGGTGGTGCTCGGCGATCGCGTCGGTGAGCTCCTCGGCGGTCATCTCTTCGTGGTTGATGGTGACGCCGATGACGCGGGTGTCCGCGAAGGCCTCGATCAGCTTGATCTCGCTCGCCGCGGTCGGCATCGGCATCATCGGGAAGTCTCCGAGGACCTTGCGCTTGGGAGCGTGCTGGACGATCACCCCGTCCGGGCGACTGCCCCGCAGGATGTGGCCCGAGCTCAGGTAGGCAGGGTGGCTGAGCGCGCCCTGGCCCTCGACCACGATCACGTCAGGGTCCTCGTTCTCGAACGCGAGCACCATCTGGTGCTCGACCTCGCCGGAGATGAACTGGGGGACCATGGCGTCCAGCGCGGCGCCGTACTTGCCGCCCTGGATCAGGGTGGTCTGGCCGGTGCCGACCATGACTGCCCTGATGCCCTGGTCGTTCAGTGCCTGGACCAGGATCGTCGCGGTGGTGCGCTTGCCGATCGCGCCGTCAGTGCCGAGGATCGCGATCCGCGGGCAGGTCACGTCGAAGATGCGGCCGGTGAACAGGTGCAGGTCGCGGGTGTCCTTGGGGCGTCGTACGTCGGTGATGGTGACCCCGGCGATGAGCGCGGCAGCCACGAACTCGGCGTCGTCGTTGAGGAACTCGTGCAGGCCGTTGATGATGTGCATGCCGCGGGCGATGCCGTCGAGCAGCACGACGCGCTGCGTGTCGGAGAGCAGGCCGTCGGCCGGGGCGACCCCGCAGATCAGGTAGTCCGGGACGTGGCCGGCGTGCGCGATCGACTCACGCAGGGATGCCAGCACCGGGATGCCGTTCGGGACGCTGTCCAGGAACTGACCGGAGTCGACGCCGGCCCGGGTGCTGTCGATGACGCTCAGCACGTCGTACTTCTCGGAGTGCCGGACCAGGCCGTTGGCGGTCTTGCCGTCCTGCTCGCCGAACTGGGCCTCGCAGTAGACCACCGCGGTCGACCCGACCGGCAGGCCGAGCGGCGGGGCAGGGACGTCGGCATCGCGCGTGAGCACAGACAAGGTGATTCCTCTGATCGGCTCAGAGGAGGCGACGGGCTTCGTGGCCGGGCCTTGGGCCCAACGGTCAACGAGGCGTCTGCCCTGAGGTGGCCGACAAGAGTGTCGACACCTTGACTGTAGCCGCCGAACCTCGAAATCCCGCCTCGGCGGTGCCCTCCACCCGCCGTGCGGAGCGCGCTTGGCTACAGTTCCCCGGTACCGATCTGGGCCCCTAGCTCAATTGGCAGAGCAGGAGACTTTTAATCTCTTGGTTGTGGGTTCGAGTCCCACGGGGCCTACTGGAGGCTGATTTTTCGCCTACTCGTCACGCTGGGCCGCGCAGTCGGCGCACAGGCCCACCAGCTCGACGGTGTGGCTGACGTCGACGAAGCCGTGATCGTCCGCGACGGCGTGTGCCCACTTCTCGACGGCCGAGCCGGTGATCTCCACGGTCCGCCCGCAGGAGCGGCAGACCAGGTGGTGATGGTGGGAGGTGCTGCACCGGCGGTACGTCGTCTCGCCCGCCGGGGTGTGTCGTACGTCGACGTCGCCTGCGTCGGCCATCGCCTGGAGGGTCCGGTAGACGGTGGCCAGGCCGACCTTCTCCCCGGCCTGCCGCAGGCTGTCGTGGATCTCCTGGGCGCTCTGGAAGTCCACCCCCGCACGCAGGGCGTCGGTGATGGCCAACCGCTGCCGCGTCGGACGCAGGGAGCTCGCTCGCTCGTCGATGCCGGACATCACTCACCTCCAGGAAATGGGAACCGATCTCAATCTACCCGCCCAGCGATGCCGTCGAAGGACCAGTCCATCTAGTCACAACGGGCCATGCTGAGGGGTCCTTCGAACCCAAGACGAGGAACTTCTTGCGGAGTACGCTCGACCGTGGGAGAGGGAAGGGAGGACTCTGTCATGGGGAGCAATGACGAGTTCGGACCGGACACTGAAACTATTCGTGCCTGGTTGAACAAGCGCGCCAGCTACGCGAAGGACGCCCGGGTGATCGGAGCGCCTCGCGGTGGCGGCGGCGTGGCGACCGCTACGGCACCCCCGCCGACCGCTTCCCGGGTCGAGGCCACGCGCGAACCCTTCGCGAAGCCGACCCTGCCCGCCGGACCCGACAGCACCTCCGCGGGCCGCTCGGTCCTCGCCGCCCTCGGCGTGGAGGACAGCACACCCCCGGTGGTCGAGCCGGCCACCAGCGTCGACACCACCGCCGCCGGGCGTTCGGTCGTCGACGCCTTGAACGGCTCCGCCGAGTCGCCGCGGCGCGAAGCCCGGGCCAGGGCCAAGCAGGACAAGCAGCCGAAGCCGGACAAGCAGGTCGAGCAGGCCGAGCGGACCGAGAAGCGCAAGCCCGCCCCCCGCCCGAGCCGCGGACCCACCGTCCGCGTCACCCGGCCGGCTCCGTCGGCCGGCTCCACGACACGCGACGAGTCCGGTACCACGACGCCTGCGCGCGCGCCGTCCCTCGTGCCCACCACGGCCACTCCCCAGGTCCGGCAGAGCCGCTGGACCGAGCCCGAGGAGCACCTCAACGCGAACCACGCCACCACGGACGCGGACTTCCCGGCTCGCGGCACCGCCCGGCGGGTGCTGTCGCTGGTCCTGCTCGCCGCACTGGCGGCGACCGCCGCGACGTCGTACGTCGCCTACCAGGACCGAACGGTGGCCGCCCTCGGCATCGCCGGGACGCTGGGCTTCCTGACGCTCGTGGTGTGGGCCGTGCGCGCGGGTTCCACGACCACGAAGATGTCGATCCGCCGCGGCAAGCTGTCGATCGAGCGCGGCGGGCACGTCGACCTGATCGACGTGGGCAGCTCCTACACGCCGATCGCGATCATCGGCGAACCCGGCCACCGCCGCTGGACCGTCCTGATCGAGCGCCGGGGGATGCCGCTGGTGGTCATCAACTCCTCGATGGTCGACCCGCACTGGTTCACCAGCGCGCTCTACCGCCTGCGCCCCGAGCTGCGGCCGGGCGCTGCCGAGGACGACGACTACGCCGACGACGACACCTACGCCGGGAGTGTCTGAGCCGCACCGGGTTCGGTCCGGGCTCCCGCTCTCCGGGGTCGCGAACCGGCGCCAAACGAGAACGTGTTCTATTCTGGTTCGATGAGCTGGCCCTTCGCTGTTGACGACACCCCGGACGCCGTGGTCGACGAGGAAGCCGCGGTCTGGCGGCCCTTCACCCACTCCGTGCGCGAGCTCATCGATGCCTGCGTGCAGAGCGCCGTGGACCTGGACGAGGTCCGCGCCGCCCAGGCAGACGTGGATGCCGCCGTCGCACGCCTCAACAAGGCCCGGATGGCCGCCACGCTCGGCCAGGCGCACAGCCCGTCGGGCCGCCGCCGGCCGTGGGGCAACCCGGTGATCGGCCTGCGCAATCCCATCGCACCTCCCCTCGAGGTCCACAGCGATCCCTCGGGGCGCGCCGAGTGCGACTTCCACTGCGGGGCGGCGTACGAGGGACCACCCGGACTCGTCCACGGCGGCGTGGTGTCGCTGATCCTCGACCAGGTGCTCGGCCACGCCGTCGGGGCAACTGGTCGCCCGGGCATGACCGGGACGCTCACCATCGTCTACCGCAAGGGCACCCCGTTGGGCGACCTGCGCATCGAGGCACAGGTCGACCGTCGCGACGACGTGAAGACCTGGGCAAGCGCCCGGATCATCGGTCCGGACGGTGTGACCGCGGAGGCCGAGGGCGTGTTCCTTCTCCCGCGCGCGATTCGCGAGCGACTGGCCCAGGCCGAGGCGGAAGGGATCTCCCTCCCGATGCCCGAGATCCTGGAGTGAGCCGTTCGCTCAGACCTTGACGCCGCGCTTGTTCTCGTCGCTCAACCGGGCCTCTTCGGCTGCCTGCGCCTCGAGCTCGGCGCGGCGCCGCTCGGCGTCGTCGAACTCACCGGGCTGGGACACGAGGTCCGTCGCTCCGCGAGCCAGGCGCTGCAGGGCCACGCGGGCAAAGATCTGCTGCTCGGTCGAGGTGCGCTCCGAGCGGCCGGTGCCGATGAACGAGATCAGCCAGTGGAGCACGGCCGTGAACTGGTTCTTGAAGCCGGTGATGTAGAAGAGGTGCACGACCAGCCACATCAGCCAGGCGATGACACCGGTCAGGCGCAGTCGACCCACCATCGCGACCGCGCGGAAGCGGCTGATGATCGCCATGGAGCCCTTGTCGAAGTACTTGAACGGCGACTGGGCGGGCTTGCCCTTGAGCCGGCCGTCGATCTCCTTGGCGGCGTACTTCGCACCCTGGATGGCCACCTGGGCCACACCGGGAAGGTTGTCGAGGGAGATCATGTCGCCGACGACGAACACCTCGGGGTAGCCCGGGAGCGTGAGGTCGGGGTTGACCGCGATCCGGCCCGCGCGGTCGAGCGGCGCGCCGGTCTGGGCCGACAGCTGCTTGCCCAGTGCGTTGGCCTGGACCCCTGCGGCCCACACCTTCGCGACGGCGTCGATGCGCTTCTCGGTGCCGTCCTTGTACTTGACGACCAGGCCCCGCTCGTCGACCTGCGACACGAGCGCACCGAGCATGACCTCGACGCCGAGCTTCTCCAGCTTCTCCTGGGTCCACTTGCCGAGCTTGGCGCCGAACGGCGGCAGCACCTGGGGCGCTGCGTCGACGAGGATGACGCGGGCCTTGCGGGTGGTGATCGCCCGGAAGTCCCGGGTCAGCGTGCGGTGGGCGAGCTCGGCGATCTGGCCGGCCATCTCCACACCGGTCGGACCGGCGCCGACCACGACGAACGTCAGCAGGTGGTCGACGTTCTCGCCGCGCGAGGCGCCCAGCTCGGCCATCTCGAAGGCGCCGAAGATCCGCCCGCGCAGCTCGAGGGCGTCGTCGATGCTCTTCATGCCGGGCGCGAACTCGGCGAAGTGGTCGTTGCCGAAGTAGGACTGGCCCGCTCCGGCCGCCACGATCAGCGAGTCGTAGGGCGTCACGAGCTCGCGACCGAGCACGTGCGAGGTGATCAGGCGGTTCTCGAGGTCCACGGTGGTGACCTCACCCAGGAGCACCTGGGCGTTCTCCTGGTTCGCCAGGACCTCGCGGGTCGGCGGGGCGATCTCGCCCTCGGAGAGGATGCCGGTCGCCACCTGGTAGAGCAGCGGCTGGAAGAGGTGATGGGTCGTCTTCGCAATCATGGTCACGTCGACGTCCGCCTTGCGGAGCGCCTTGGTGCCGAAGAGTCCGCCGAACCCGGAGCCGATGATCACGACCTGGTGGCGGTCGGACCGGCGCACGATCGCGCGATCCGACATTTCCGGCGTGATGTCGCCTGCTGCCATGGCTTCCTCCTGGACGCTTGTGACGTCTCTTCGATGAACCTCTACGGGCATTCTTCCGCCTCCGGGCCGCACGTCCCAACCCGTGGCCATCGTCTGGTCGGTCACATCCTTCGGCAACCGTCACCAAATCTCCGGATTGCTGTTGGTTTAGTTGCGAGTTCAACGGGGTATCGGCTCCGGGATCGGGACCGTGAGGAACCGACCGCAGGACTCGGGCACTGAAACCGCAGTGGAAGGTTCACCCGTGCAGCACCGGCAGACCCTGGAGTTGGCCCCCGGGCCGCGCAGCGTCCACGACGCGCGCCGCTGGGCTGTGGAGACCTGCCATGAAATCGACCGCCCCGAGCTCGTGGACTGCGCCGAGCTCGCCATCTCCGAGCTGGTCACCAATGCCGTCCTGCACGCCGAGGGACCGATCAGGACCCAGCTGCGCGGCACCGCCGAGCACCCCCGTTTCGAGGTGCACGACGCGACCACCATCGCGCCGCAGCCGGCGACCCGAGCCGGCGGATTCGACCTCGATGCCTTCGACCTCGACATGTTCGACGCCCTCGACGAGGAACAGCTGCTGACGCTCACGACGGTCGGGCGTGGTCTCGACATCGTGGCCCGGGCCTCGGTGGCCTGGGGCGCCGAGATCGAGGAGGACGGCAAGGCGGTGTGGTTCGAGCCGGCGACCGAGCTCTCGGAGACCGCCGGAGCGCCGTACCAGCTCACCTACAGCTTCGGGGCGCTCCCCGAGGAGCACACCCGCGTCGGCGAGGTCGCCGTGCAGATCAACGGTGTCCCGGTCCGCGAGTTCGGTCAGTTCCAGCGACACCACCGCGACCTGCGCCGCGAGATCCGCCTGCTCGCCCTCGCCCACGAGCAGGACTACCCGCTCGCCCGGGTGCTCTCCGAGCACTTCGACGCGCTCGAGCGTCCGCTGCGCGCCAACATGGGTCGCGAACAGGTCGACACCGCCCACGCGGGCGGTCACGCGGCCGTGGACCTGCGCCTGCGGATGCCGCGAGAGGCCGCACGCCAGATCGGCGGGCTCGTCGACCTGCTGGACGCTGCCGACGACTTCAGCCGCGCCCAGCGACTGCTGACCGCCCCGCGGACCCCTGAGCAGCGCGCGTTCCAGATCTGGTTCCTCGGAGAGTTCCGCCGCCAGTCGGCGGGAGCGCCGCCGGTGTCCTGGCAGGGCAACGCCGGCTCGGGCGCTCCGTCCCGCGCGCTCTGACCTGCGCCTGCTCGACCACGGCCCGGCACTAACCTCACCCCATGAGTCCCTCGCCGCGACTGCTGCTCGTGGTGGCCGCTGGCGGCGCCGTCGGGTCCCTGCTCCGCTACCTCGCCGGCGAGGTCGCCCCGGACGGCTCCGGGTTCCCCTGGACCACCTTCGCGATCAACGTCGCGGGGTCCACGCTCCTGGCCGGCCTGCTCCTGCTGCCGCTCGCTCGACGTTCCCCGACCTGGGCCGCGGGTCTCGGCCCCGGGGTGTTGGGTGGCTTCACGACCTTCTCGGCGACCTCTGAGCAGGGCCGCGCCCTGCTCGCCGACGGCCGTACCGGCCTGGCTGCGGCCTATCTCCTCGGCACGCTCGCCGCGTGCCTCCTCGCCGCGACCGCGGTGGGAGCGCTGGCCCCTGCCCTGCCCGTGGAGGACGAGTGGTGACCGCGCTGCTGGTCGCCCTCGGTGGGGCCATCGGCGCCCCGCTCCGCTTCACCCTCGGCCAGCGGTACGACGGCCGGTGGCACCACGGGACGCTGGCGGCCAACATCGTGGCCAGCCTGGGCCTCGGCGCCTGCGTGGGCTGGTCGCTGGACGGGTCCGCGCTCGGCCTGGTCGGGACCGGATTCTGCGGCGGCCTGTCGACGTACTCGTCGCTGGCGGTGCAGGCCCGCGACCTGGGACCAGCCAGGGGCGCCGCCTACGCGGCCCTGACGATCCTGACCGGTCTCGCCGCCTGCACGCTCGGTTTCGCTCTCGCGGGGTAGTCCCTGGCTCAGGCGTAGCCGAGGTCGTGCAGACGGGCGTCGTCGATGCCGAAGTGGTGGGCGACCTCGTGGACGACGGTGATCCGGATCTCCTCGGCCAGGTCCGCGGCGTCGTCGCACATGTCGAGCAGCGGACCGCGGAACAGGAAGATCCGGTCGGGCAGGTGACCACCCATGGCGCTGTCGCGCTCGGTCAGCGCCACGCCGTCGTACAGGCCCAGCAGGTCGTCGGGCTCACCTTCCGGCGGCTCCTCCTCGACCAGCACGACCACGTTGTGCACCAGGCGGGCCAGCTCTTCGGGGATCCCGTCAAGAGCTGCGTCGACGAGGGCGTCGAACTCCTCGGGGCTCATCTCGACCGGCACAGGGTTCATTCTGCACGCCAGGTGTTCGCGCAGGCGTGGGGTTGGGGTCCCGCCCCTCGAGGCCGGAGGCCGCCAAAAACACCAAAGGCGACCCGGTCTGCGATTTCCGCAGACACAGGCCACCTGAGACTTTGCGACCCTGACGAGACTCGAACTCGCGACCTCCGCCGTGACAGGGCGGCGCGCTAACCAACTGCGCTACAGGGCCTTACTTGGTACTGGTGAAGCGGTGGAACTCTAACCCAAGGTTCTCCGTGGAATCCAATCGGCAACCACTTCGAACTCAGGCCGTACCCCCAACGGGATTCGAACCCGTGCTACCGCCGTGAAAGGGCGACGTCCTAGGCCGCTAGACGATGGGGGCCCTGCCACGCCAGACCGGAGTCAGGCACGGCCGGGACAGCATAGTGCGACCACGCGCGAAGCACCCAACTGCCATCGCGTGCGGGCCCACCCACGGCCACTGTCGCCCTCACTTTCGTACGACGGCACCCCCTCCGGTAAGGTTTGCGACTGCCTGGCCAGGTAGCTCAGTTGGTACGAGCGATCGACTGAAACTCGATAGGTCGGCGGTTCGACCCCGCCCCTGGCCACAGCGCAGACGAACACCCCCGTCGGTCTCCGGCGGGGGTGTTCGCATTCAGGTGGGAGTCAGGTTGCTCCCCGCATCCTGCTCGCATGCCGCTGCTGCCGACGCTTCCCGCCTGGTCCATCGAACACGGACTGGTTCCGCTGCTGCTGTTCGTCGAGAGCACGACGGCGCCCCGCAACGTGCTGGTCGTCGGCTTCCTGCTGGCGGCCGCGTGCGTGGTCCGCGGGCAGGTGCGCGCGTCGGTGTTCGTCGCCACGACGGTCTGGCTGACGTCGTACGCGACGACCGAGCTGAAGCAGGTGTTCGGGCGCGAGCGACCGCCGTGGCAGCTCGGCGAGCACGTCCACAACGGCGGGTCCTTCCCGTCGGGCCACAGCGCCGCTGCAGCGGCCCTCGTGGGCGTGGTGGTGGTGCTCAGCGTCCTCGAAGCCGGGACCGTCGTCCAGCGCCGTCAGCGGGCCCGCCTGGCCCTCATGGCCGGCGCTGTGGCCCTACTCGTGGTCGGCGCCGACCGGGTCCTGCTCGGCCGTCACTACCCCACCGACGTGCTCGCCGGCTTCGTGCTGGCCGGCGTCATCACCGTCGTCGTGGCCTTCTGCACCGGCATCGCACCGCGCGTGCTGACGGGCGCAGCCTCACTGCGGGACGGGCACCGGGCTACCCCGGACTCCCCACGCGAGCAGGCCACCGGCCAGCAGGCCCGTCACGGTGCCGGCAACCAGCAACCCGATCCACACCAGGCGCCAGGTGCCGTTGATGTCGTGCACGATCATCGGCAGGTCGCGCTCGTCCCCGAAGACGTCCTTGCTCGTTGACGTGCAGTCCACCACCGTCTCGCCACCCTGGCCCCTGAAGGTGCCGACCGTCGCGTAGTTGTGCCGCGAGACCGACGTGCCCTGCCGGTCTCCGCGCATCCTGTCCGTCGTGCCGTCGGAGTGCGTGATGGTGCACCGGATGTCGCTGGCGATGGTCTCGTTGAACCCTCGCCGCCGTCCCTGTTCGTTGAGGCGTCCGTTGCCGAGAGCAACGACGTACTTGCGACCGTCCTCCGCGTCGAGCGTCATCCTGCCGGGCACCCGCCCCTCGGCTTCGGGGTCCGAGGCATTCCAGGCCGACGAGGCGATCGCGACCACGAGACCGCCGACGAGCAGGGGCAGTGCGACCAGGAGCAGCCCCAGCGACCCGGTCACGATCCGGCCCCAGCGCCGCTTGCGCACCGGCGGAGCGACGGAGGGCTGCCAGGCAGCGCCAGAAGATCCCGTGGAGGCCATGGGCTGATCATGGCCGTCCCGGACGCTTCTGGGGAGCCCTAGAGTCAGCGGGTGCTCCCCCGCTTCGAGGTCATCGCCCGGCACCGACCGGTGGCGATCGTGGGCTCTCCGTTCGTCCAGGAGGAGTGCGATCCCACCACCGGAACCCGCTCGGGAACCGCGGCAACACCCTTCCTGGCGCCGTACGCCGCGATCGAGGTGGCCCTGGCCTCCGGCGCCGGTACGACGACCCTGGCCCTGACCGCCGCCGACGGCTCCACGCTCAGCGTGAGCCTCGTCGAGGGTTCCGTGTCGCTGTCGGTGGCCGTCGGTGGCTCCGGGAGTCGGCACCGCAGCCGTCGCCACGGCCGGGTCCGGGCGGCGCCGACGCGGTTCGCGCTGACCCTCACCGGTACACACCTCGCCGCGCTGACGTTCGAGAACGACGCCTGGCTGGTCCGCGGGCGGGTCGACGTCGCGGGGCTCCTCGACACCCGGGACCCTGCCTGGCTCGGCGGGCTCACCAGCTCGTGGGTCTCGACCGGCTCGACCGGCCCCGTCGGCGCTGTCACGGGCTGGTCGGCGGGAGCATTCGGGCAGCTCGGCCTGCGCGACATCCGGCTCGTGTCACACGCCGACGGGTCGCCGTACCGCGACGAGGGAGCGGTGCTGTTCACCGCCACCAGCGCCGGACCTGGCTTCTTCGACACCGGGCACACCTCGCTGTGGCGGCTGGACGGGACGCGCCTGACGCACTGTTCCGACCTGTTCTTCGAGCGCCCGGACCGCACCGGCAGCTTCGGCGACCATGCCACCCACCTGGTGCGCGACGGCGAGCGGTGGCTGGTGGCGACGAGCACGTGGGCCGACTTCCCCGGCGCCAAGGCGCAGCGCCGCGACGCGACCGTCCAGATCTCCCTGGCCGAGTCGACCGACGACCTGCTCCGGGGACAGCACGTCCTGGCCACGCGGTTCCTGGCGCTGCCGACCGACGGGCCGAGCGTGGGCGTGTGGGACCCCCACCTGGTGCGCACGGCGACCGGTCAGTGGCTGGTGGGCTACGTCAGCGCGAGGAAGTTCTTCGACTTCCACCCCGTGCTGGCATCCGGGCCGTCACTCGACGAGCTCACGCTGCGTGGCGCAGCGACCGACCGCCGGGCGACCGAGGGCACCACCATCGTGCGCATCGGTGACGACTGGCGAGTGCTCGCCAGTGACGGCAGGGACAGCTCGAGAGCGACCCGCGGCCGGTTCCCGGTCTTCGACCTGGAGCTCCGCGAGGTCGGTGCCCTCGAGGCGCCGTACCCCACGAACATCCCGTGGCCGACCGTCATCGCGCCGGACGAGTCCCGGCCCGATGACGAGTGGTCACTGGTGACGTTCGACGGCACGCCCGCAGGCGGGCGGCTCGCCGGTTACGGCACCCACGGGGATGTCGTGGTGATGCGTGCGCGGTGAGACGCACGCGAACTGCTCAGCTCAATCGCGACGGTCGGAATAGTCCGACCACTCGTCGCGCTCGTCGACCTTCTCGACGACCTCTCGCGGAGCGGGCTCACCATGGAGCTCGCGCGCAAGGGCCGACAGATCGGTCTCGTGCGTCTGGTACTTCAGGTCGCGTGCGACCTTGGTCTGCTTGGCTTTCGCTCGGCCGCGGCCCATAGGGTCCAGCCCCCTCGCACACTTGGCCGGTAGCCCTCAGGGCCCCGGACTGCTGAATCTGAGTCTCGTGGGCACAACATTACATGGCCCGTGGGTGTTCCCGTACTCCGGTCCCAGCGATCCGCCGGGTTTGAGGCCCATGTCACCTACCGGGTCCCCAACTGGGCCACCGAGGCAGTCACCAACCGGGGTGCTGGCCCACCAGCTCGACGGTGCCCTTGAGCTCCGGGTCGGCGGTGACCTCGCCGGCGACCCAGGCGTTGATGCCGAAGTCGGCAAGGCGAGCGATGGCAGCATCCACGGAGTCGGGCGCCGTCAGGGCGACCATGCCGACGCCGCAGTTGAGCGTGGCCTCGAGGTCGGGCTGCGAGACGTTGCCGAGCTTGCGGACGACGTCGAAGACCGGGCCGGGCGTCCAGGTGCCGCGGTCCAGGGTGGCCTTGAGCTCGGGCGGCATGACCCGCGCGAGGTTGTTGGCCAGGCCACCACCGGTGACGTGCGCCATCGCGTGGGTCTCGGTCTCGCGGGCAATCGCCAGCGACGGCTTCGTGTACAGCCGGGTCGGCACGAGGAGCTCCTCGCCGAGCGTGTGGCCGAACTCGTCGACCTGGCGGTCGACCGTCCAGCCGGCCTGGGTGAAGAAGACGTGGCGGGCCAGGGAGTAGCCGTTGGAGTGCAGGCCGCTGGCCTCCATCGCGATGACGACGTCTCCGGAGCGGACCAGGTTGGCTCCGAGCAGGGCGTCCGCCTCGACGACACCGGTCGTGGCACCCGCGACGTCGTACTCGTCAGGGGCGAGCAGCCCGGGGTGCTCAGCGGTCTCGCCGCCGACGAGCGCGCAGCCCGCCTCGACGCACGCCTCAGCGATGCCCTTCACGATGGCGGCGATCCGTTCGGGGACCACCTTGCCCGTCGCGATGTAGTCGGTCATGAAGAGCGGCTCGGCGCCGCAGACGACGAGGTCGTCGACCACCATCCCGACCAGGTCGAACCCGATCGTGTCGTGCTTGTCCATCATCTGCGCGACCGCGACCTTCGTGCCGACACCGTCCGTGGAGGTGGCGAGCAACGGGCGCTTGTAGGACAGCAGGGCCGACGCGTCGAAGAGGCCGGCAAAACCGCCGAGGCCACCGAGCATCTCGGGGCGGCGGGCCTTCTCGATCCACTCCTTCATGAGGTCGACGGCGCGGTCCGCGGCGTCGATGTCGACGCCGGCGCGGGCGTAGGCGTTGTCGTTGCTCATGGTTTCTCCGTCAGCGAAAGGGTCTCGACAGGCTCGACCAGCGGGGCGGGGGTCAGGGGTTGTTGAAGACCGGGAGGGCTTCGCCGTGGGTGCTCGGCTGGAGCGTTGCTTCGAGCAGGTGCTTGCCGAGCAGGCTCTCGTCGGGCAGCTCGATCGGGTACGTCCCCGTGAAGCAGGCGGTGCACAGGGTGCTCTCCTGCTGGCCGGTGGCGTTGATCATCCCGTCGAGCGAGATGTAGCCGAGGCTGTCGGCGCCGACGCTGGCGGCGATCTCGGCGGCGTCCAGGCCGTTGGCGATCAGCTCGGCGCGGGTGGCGAAGTCGATGCCGTAGAAGCACGGCCACTTCACCGGCGGGCTGGAGATCCGCACGTGGACCTCCAGGGCGCCCGCCTCGCGGAGCATCCGGACCTGGGCGCGCTGGGTGTTGCCGCGCACGATCGAGTCGTCGACCACGACGATCCGCTTGCCGCGGATCATGTGCTCGAGCGCATTGAGCTTGAGCCGGATGCCGAGCTGGCGCAGGGTCTGGCTGGGCTGGATGAACGTGCGCCCGACGTAGGCGTTCTTGACGAAGCCCTGACCGAAGGGGATTCCGCTCTCCAGCGCGTAGCCGGACGCAGCCGGGGTGCCGGACTCGGGCACCGGGATGACCAGGTCGGCGTCGACCGGGAACTCGCGGGCCAGCTGGCGGCCCATCTCGACCCGGGCCTCGTGGACGCTGGTGCCGGCGATGGTCGCGTCCGGGCGGGCGAGGTAGACGTACTCGAAGACGCAGCCCTTGCGGCGCGGCTCGGCGAACTTGTGGGAGCGCAGGCCGTCCTCGTCGATGACGATCAGCTCACCGGGTTCGATCTCGCGGATCACGCTCGCGCCGACGGTGGCCAGTGCCGAGTCCTCGCTCGCGACGACCCAGCCACGGTCGAGCCGGCCGAGGACGAGCGGCCGGATGCCCTCCGGGTCGCGGGCGGCGTACAGGGTGTTCTCGTTCATGAAGACGAACGAGAACGCGCCGTTGACCTGCGGCAGCAGCTCCATGGCCCGGGCCTCGAGCGACTGGTCGGGGTGGTGCGCGAGCAGCGCGGTGACCAGGCTGGTGTCGTTGGTCGCGGCCTCGAGGTTGCGCGCGTGGATGTCCAGCTCGCCCTCGTCGCTCGGCAACGCGGCGACCATCTCGGCCAGCTCCGCGGTGTTGATCAGGTTGCCGTTGTGGCCGAGCGCGATGGACCCGTCAGCGGTCGGACGGAAGGTCGGCTGCGCGTTCTGCCAGGTGCTGGCACCGGTGGTGGAGTACCGGCAGTGGCCGACGGCGAGGTGACCGCCGAAGGACGCGAGGGTGTTCTCGTCGAAGACCTGGGAGACCAGTCCCATGTCCTTGTAGACGAGGATCTGCCGACCGTTGCTGACCGAGATCCCTGCGGACTCCTGCCCTCGGTGCTGCAGGGCATAGAGACCGAAGTAGGTCAGTTTGGCGACGTCTTCACCCGGGGCCCACACACCAAAGACTCCGCACACGGTGCTGAGCCTACCGGCCGAGCGCGCTGATCTTCATTTCGGCGATCAGGAGGTGCCGAGGTTGCGGAGCAGGAGGGCTTCGGCGAGCAGGACCTTCTCGAACTCGGCCAGGTGCAGGCCCTCGTTGGGGCCGTGGGCCCGGGTGTCGGGGTCCTCGACTCCGGTGACGAGCACGGAGGCCTGCGGGAAGGTCTCGAGGAACTCGGCGATGAACGGGATCGAGCCGCCCACGCCCATGTCGACGGGCTTGGTGCCGTCCCAGGCCTCGGCGAACGCTTCACGCGCGGCGTCGTACGCCGGGCCGGTGGCGTCGATCTGCGTGGCCTCACCGGTGTCGACGACCGTGGTGGTCAGCGTGGCACCCCAGGAGACGTTGGCCTCGAGGTGGCGCTGCAGGCAGGCGAGGGCGTTCTCGGTGGTGTCGCCGGGGGCGATCCGGAGCGAGATCTTCGCGCGCGCCGCGGGGACGAGCGTGTTCGAGGCGCCGTCGACCTTGGGGGCATCGAGACCGGTGATGCTGAGCGCAGGCTTGGTCCAGAGCCGCTCGACCGCCGAGCCCTCGCCGATCCACTCGATGCCGGCCGCCGCACCGGACTCGGCCCGCAGGCGCTCCTCCGGGTAGTCGACGTCGGCCGCGGATCCGCTGAACAGGCCCTCGACGGCCACGTTGCCGCGGTCGTCGTGGAGCGTGGCGATCAGGCGGGACAGGGTGATCAGGGCGTCGGGCACCAGGCCGCCCCACATGCCCGAGTGGACGGCGTGGGTCAGGGTGCGGACCTCGACGTCGACGCGCACGAGCCCGCGCAGCGAGGTGGTGAGGGCGGGGACACCGATGTCCCAGTTGCCGGAGTCGGCGATCACGATGACGTCGGCAGCGAGGCGGTCCTGGTAGGCCTTGAGCAGCGCCGGCAGGGTGTCGGAGCCGACCTCCTCCTCGCCCTCGATGAACACCTTCACCGTGACGGGCAGCTCGTCGCCGAACGCGCGCAGTGCAGCGATGTGGGTGATGATCCCGGCCTTGTCGTCGGCGGCACCGCGGCCGTAGAGACGGCCGTCCCGCTCGGTCGGCTCCCACGGCGGGCTGTCCCACTCGGCGTGGTCGTTCTCGGGCTGCACGTCGTGGTGCGCGTACAGCAGCACGGTGGGCGCGCCTTCGGGTCCGGCACGGTGGCCGATCACGGCAGGCGGGGCGCCGTCGTACGCACGAACGATCTCGACGTCGACGCCTTCGGCGGCGAACAGGTCGGCCGTCGCCTGGGCGCTGACCTCCACCTGGTCGAGGCGGTCGGGGTCGGCGCTCACGGACTGGATGCGGACGAGGGCCTCGAGGTCGGATCGGACGCCCGGGAGGAGCTCGGTGAGACGCGTACGCAGGTCATGGGTGGAGACAGGTGCGGTCATGGGCCCCAACTTATGACGTGGCTGCGTGTCGCCGAAATCACCCCAGCGGGAGGTACGGCGCCAGGTCGGTCCGCTCGCCGCTCGCCCTGACCCGTCCGCTGTCCACGGCCTCGGTCCAACCGACCTCGCCGGTCGCCAGGGCGAGCCAGGTCACGGCGTCGGTCTCGATGACGGCGGGCGGCGTGCCGCGCGTGTGCCGGACGCCTTCGATGACCTGGACGGCGGCGTACGGCGGCACCCGGACCTCGACGGACCGGCCGGGCGCGCGCTCCTCGAGCACCGCGAGATAGTGCTTGGTGAGGAGCCGGAGGTCGGCGCGGTCAGGCGTCCCCGCCGCGATGCGCGCCTGCGCGGCAGCCACCTCGGCGGGGTCGGCGGGCTTCAGCCGGGACGCCATCAGGCCTCGTCCGGCACGGGGAGCTCCGGGTACGGCTGGATCAGCTGGAAGACCGAATAGGTCTCCCGGTCCGCGTCGGGTCCGCCCGTGCGGCCGGCGTCGCGGTAGCGCTCGATCACCTCGCTGAGCTCCTCGAGCAGCTGTTCGGACTCGTCGGCGGACAACAGGAGGGACCACTCGGACACGCTCTTGCGCACCGGCGTCTCCGTCTGGTCCAGGGCCCGTTCGACCAGGTGCCGGCCCCATTCGATCGCGTTGCGCTGGAAGACGGTGTACGCCGCCCGACCGCCCGGGCGGGCGAGCATGTCGGACGTGCGGAACCGGATCCCGTCGGGGTCCACGAGGCGCCACACGCGGTCGCGCTTGTCGCGCCCGGCTTCGGGGTCCTCCTCCACCAGACCGTACTTGGCGAGCTGACGCAGGTGGAAGCTCGCCTGGTTGGCCGGTACGTCGATGCGGCGGGCGACGTCCGCGGCCCGCAGGGAACCGGCGGCGGAGAGCTCGTGCAGCACCCGGTTGCGCGTCGGGTGGGCGATCGCGCGCAGGATCCGCGGGTCGTCGTACATCACCATGGGCACAGCCTAGCGACATGCGCACCACTCTTTGCGCAATATATGTTGCGCAATGGTTCTTGCGCATCTTATGGTGCGGGGATGGCCTCCTTCCGATCGCTCTCGCGGAACCGCGACTTCACCGCGCTGTGGGTCGGCGCCACGGTGTCCGAGCTCGGCACCCGGATCACCGCCTTCGCCATGCCGCTCGCGGCGTACGCGATCTCGGGGTCGGCACTGTGGGCGGCAGCGGCCGAGGGGATCTTCCTGCTCGGAATGGTGGCGATGCTGCTCCCGGCCGGGGTGCTCGCGGACCGGAGGCACCGCTTGCGGTTGATGCGCTTCTCGCTCGGCGCCGGCGTCCTGCTCTACGGCTCGCTCGTGGTCGCCGGCGTGAGCGGTGCGCTGACGCTGCCCCACCTGCTCGCCGTCGCCCTGGCCACCGGCGTCGTCACCGGACTCTTCAGCCCCGCGGAGTACTCCGCGATCCGGAGCATCGTGTCCCAGGAGGAGCTGCCGACCGCCCTGAGCCAGCAGCAGGCCCGCCAGCACGTCGCCGGCCTGCTCGGCGGCCCGGTCGGCGGGGCGCTGTTCTCCCTGGCGCGATGGGCACCGTTCGCCGCAGACGCCGTCACCTACGCCGCCGGGTGGCTGCTGCTGGGCCGCGTCCGCGCCGACCTCTCCCCCGCACCCGCCGCCAGCGACGCCCACCCGGTCCGCGACCTCGGCGAGGGACTGCGCTTCCTGTGGGACCGGCCGTTCCTGCGTGTGCTGCTCGTCTGGTCGCCTGCAGCGAACCTCTCGATCAACGCACTCTTCTTCCTCGCCCTGCTCCGGCTGATCGAGGCCGGATTCCCGGCCTGGCAGATCGGCCTCGTCGAGACGGCCATCGGGGGCTTCGGCATCCTGGGCGCGCTGGCCGCGCCCCGACTGATCGACCGCTACGCGACCGGGCCGCTGACGATCGTGGTCGCGTGGAGCTTCGTGCCGTTGTCGCTCCCGCTCGCGCTCTGGAACCATCCGTGGGCGCTGGCGCTGGCCGCCTCGGTCGGCATGTTCCTCAACCCGGCCGGCAACGCGGGCGTGATGGCCTACCGGATGGCGATCACGCCCACGGCTCTCATCGGTCGCGTGCAGTCGACCATGCAGTTCACCTCGATGCTGACCATGCCTGTGGCGCCGGCGCTCGCGGGCGTCCTGCTCTCCGTGTTCGACGGCGGCACGGCCGTCCTCGCTCTGACCGCGTTCGTGGCAGCAGTGGCCCTGATCCCGACCCTGTCCCGCTCGGTGCGGCAGGTCCCGCGTCCACCGGACTGGCCGCGGATCGCGGGCCCAGAGGTGGACCAGACACCCGCCCTTGCCAGCACCTGAGCAGAATGGGTCCATGCTTCTCCGCCGCTGTGCCGCCACCGCCTTCGGACTCCTGGTCCTCGCTCCGGGCCTCGCCGCCTGTGGCGGCGGGACCGACCTCGAGGTCGGTGACGTCGTTCCTGCCCGGGACGACGCCCAGTTCGTCGACGGCACCGCGTCCTCGGTGACCCTTCCGGTCGGCCGGCTCGAGGTCACCCTCGGCAAGTCCACCACCCAGCTCGCCGCCAGCGACAACCGCCAGCTCGAGGAGATCGCCGCGCCCGACGGCAGCACCTTCGTCCCGCTGACCTGGCAGTACGACGCCGCGACCTTCGGGGAGTACGCCGACTACATCACCAACGACGACGGTCCGACCATCGACCTGGTGTCCGACGGGGCGTCGTACCGGCTGCCCGCCCCACGGGAGATGGGCGAGGGCTCGACCTCCTTCTACGTGCTGGTCTCCGGCTCGGGCAAGGAGCCGAGCCTCGCGGTCGACTTCGACGGCGTCACGCAGACCCTCGACCTCAACACGGGCGAACGCGACACCGGCGCCGCGGCGCCGCTCTACGACCTCGAGGCGCCCAAGGACAAGCGGCGTCCCTGCCAGGCCGACGTGGAGTTCACCACCAAGCGGGTGGCGAAGGACTTCACCTGCAGCGTGCGCCGCGTCGCACGCTTGCCGTACGCCGGCGACGCGTGGGCCGAGCCCGGCCACACCTGGCTGGTGATCACCATCCGTACCTCGATCCGACGCTTCGACCAGGTGGCGAAGGACTTCCGCTCCGGCGCCGTGTACTTCGCCAGCGACGTCGAGTCGACGTTCAGGCTCGGCGACGTCGAGGCCAGCGCGGTCATCGAGGACCAGGACGAGCGCGTGTGCCCGGATGTTCGCCAGGGTGGTTGCACGACGGTGAACCATGTCGTCTTCGACCTGGCCGACAAGGCCTCGACCCGCCTCACGGTCGAGCAGAACTACGAGCTGACGCTCAACTCCGTGTACGGCGGCGCCGACGCCAGGGAGACCCTCGAGCTCCCGCTGACGACCACCACGACGGTGCGCTGACCTCAGGCCGCCCCGGGTCAGCCGGGGGTCAGTCGGGGGTCAGCCCAGGGCCGCCGGCAGGGTCGCCGTCCAGGCGTCCCGCAGGTCGGCGACAGCGACGTCGAACTGTCCCTCGACGACGAGGGCGTCACCGCCCGTGGTGCCGAGCTCGGTCATCGGCACGTCGTGGCGGGCACACAGGGCGCGCAGCTCCTCGATGTCGACGTCCTCGACGGTGATCACGGCACGGGCGACCGACTCGGTGAAGAGCGCGACGAACGCGTCTCCTTCGAGGGTCACGGTGGCCCCGATCCCGCTGACCATGGCGCCCTCGGCCAGCGTCTGCGCCAGACCACCGTCGGACAGGTCGTGCGCGCTGGTGGCCACGCCCACGAGGTCCTTCAGGAGCCGGGCGAGGTTGCGCTCGGCGTCGAGGTCGACCTGCGGCGGCAGGCCACCGAGGTGGCCGTGCACGACGTTGGCCCACTCGGAGCCGGACAGCTCCTCACGGGTGGTGCCGAGCAGGACGATCTGCTCGCCGGCCGCCTGGAAGGACGACGGCGTGCGGCGTCGTACGTCGTCGATGACGCCGAGCACGGCGACGACAGGAGTCGGCAGGATGGCCGTCTCGCCGGTCTGGTTGTAGAGGCTGACGTTGCCGCCGGTGACCGGGATGCCGAGCTCGAGGCAGGCGTCCTTGAGGCCACGGCAGGCCTCGGCGAACTGCCACATCACATCGGGGTCCTCGGGGGAGCCGAAGTTCAGGCAGTCGCTGACGGCCAGCGGCATGGCGCCGCCGGTGGCGACGTTGCGGTAGGCCTCCGAGAGCGCGAGCTGCGCGCCGGCGTACGGGTCGAGCTTGGCGAAGCGACCGTTGCAGTCGGTGGCGACAGCGACACCGAGGTTGCTCTCCTCGTCGACGCGGATCATCCCGCTGTCGGAAGGCTGCGCGAGGACGGTGTTGCCCTGCACGTAGCGGTCGTACTGGTCGGTGATCCACGACTTGTCGCACAGGTTGGGGCTCGCGACGAGCTGGAGCAGCGTGGCCTTCAGCTCCTCGCCGGTGGTCGGGCGCGCGAGCGCCTCGGCCTTGTCGGCCTGCAGCGCGTCCTGCCAGTCGGGGCGGGCGAAGGGCCGGTTGTAGACGGGGCCCTCATGGGCGACGGTGCCCGGGGGGACGTCGACGACGCGCTGGCCGTGCCAGTCGATCTCGAGGCGACCGGTGTCGGTGACCTCACCGATGACCGCGGCCTCGACGTCCCACTTGGCGCAGATCGCCAGGAAGGCGTCGACGTTCGCCGGTTCGACGACCGCCATCATCCGCTCCTGCGACTCGCTCATGAGGATCTCCTCGGGCGAGAGCGTGGAGTCGCGCAGCGGCACCTTGTCGAGGTGGACGTGCATGCCGCCGTCACCAGCAGACGCGAGCTCGGAGGTCGCGCAGGAGAGCCCGGCGCCGCCGAGGTCCTGGATGCCCGCGACGACGTGGGCCGCGAAGAGCTCGAGGGTGCACTCGATGAGCAGCTTCTCCATGAACGGGTCGCCGACCTGGACGGCGGGGCGCTTGGCCGGGCCGTCGGCGTCGAAGGTCTCGGAGGCGAGGACCGAGACGCCGCCGATGCCGTCGCCGCCGGTGCGGGCGCCGTACAGGATGACGAGGTTGCCCTTGCCCGTGGCGTTGGCCAGGTGCAGGTCCTCGTGGCGGAGCACTCCGACGCAGAGCGCGTTGACGAGGGGGTTGCCGAGGTAGGTCTCGTCGAAGACGGCCTCGCCGCCGATGTTGGGCAGCCCCAGGCAGTTGCCGTAGCCGCCGACGCCCGCGACGATCCCGGGCAGCACCCGGTGGGTGTCGTCGGCATCGAGCGGGCCGAAGCGCAGCGGGTCCATCACGGCGACCGGGCGGGCACCCATCGCGATGATGTCGCGGACGATGCCGCCGATACCGGTCGCGGCGCCCTGGTAGGGCTCGACGTACGACGGGTGGTTGTGGCTCTCGACCTTGAAGCTGACCGCGTAGCCCTGGCCGATGTCGAGGACGCCGGCGTTCTCGCCGATCCCGGCGAGCATCGGACCGATCGGCGTCACCTGGGGGATCTCGCCGAACTGCTTGAGGTGCACCTTGGAGGACTTGTAGGAGCAGTGCTCGCTCCACATCACCGAGTACATCGCCAGCTCGGAGCTGGTCGGCCGGCGCCCGAGGATCTCCTTGATCCGGTCGTACTCGTCGGTCTTGAGACCGAGGTCGGCCCAGGGCTGCTCGCGCTCCGGGTCGCCGGTCGCGACCGCGACGGTGTCGAGCGCAGGACGGGACGGTGCAGGAGCGGAGTCGGCCACGGGGCAAATCTATCGGCCGTGGTCGCCGGCCCCTCCGCCCGCTCCCCCATGAGATCGGTCACCGGGCTGCTCACGCTGCGCTCCGCCCGCTCCTGCCGCGAATTACAGGTCTGTAGTTACCCCGGAAGGCTGTTACTGGTGTGAAAGTTGGGGTTACCGTGACGTGGCCACCACGGCTCTTCCTTCTTCCCCTGGAGTTGTTCCGCCATGTCTGTCCGGCTCGTTTCCACCTCGGTACGACGACCCGCGCCGCACGCACGCCTGCGCCAGCGGTCCGGTCGGATCGCCACCGGCGTCCTGGCGGCCGCGCTCGCGCTGACACTGCTCGGACAGCTCCGCAGCGACACCCCGACCCGCGACCCGCGGCCGATCGACCTGACCGCCGCCGGCACCAACCCCGCGACCCCCGGCAGCTTCACCGGCTACGGCTTCGACCAGTGCCTGACCCCGTCCCAGGCCGCGATGACCGCCTGGCTCGAGCACTCGCCCTTCCTCGCCGTGGGCGTCTACATCAGCGGCAACTCCCGCGCCTGCCGCAACCAGCCGAACCTCACGCCGGCGTGGGTGAGCACCCAGCTCGCGAAGGGCTGGCGGATCCTGCCCATCACGCTCGGCCCCCAATCCACGTGCGTGGGCCGGTTCCCCCGGTACGGCCCGAGCATCGACCCGACCATCAGCAACAGCAGCACCAGCGGCTACGCCGCCGCCCGCAAGCAGGGCGGCCTCGAGGCGATCAACGCCGTCGCCGCCGCCCAGGCGCTGGGCATCACCCCGGGCAGCACGCTCTGGTACGACATCGAGGGCTGGTCGGACTACCGCAACGCGACCTGCCGGGAGTCGGCTCTCGCGTTCCTCTCCGGATGGACGATCAGGATGGGCAAGAACGGCTACGTCTCGGGCGTCTACTCCAGCGCCGGCTCGGGCATGCGGATCCTCGACGACGCCCGCGCCGCGGGCCGTACGGACGTCACGCTGCCCAGCAGGATCTGGCTCGCTCGCTACGACAACGTCGCCAACACCTCGGCCTCGCAGTACTTCAGCGACGCCGGCTGGCAACGGGCCCGCGTGAAGCAGTACACGGGTGGACACAACGAGACCTGGGGCGGCGTGACGATCAACATCGACCGCAACTTCCTCGATCTCGGCAACTCCACCCCGGCCGCGGAGTCCCACTGCGGCGGTGTCCGGATCGATCTCTACCGGTACCGCGCGGTCACCTTGCCGACGGCGGCCTCGGTCCCGAACCCCGACCTGGTCAAGGCCCTGCAGTGCCTGCTCCGGGAGAAGGGCGTCTACGTCAGCGGCCCGATCAACGGGAACTACGGCCCGCGCACCCGCGCGGCAGCACAGGCCTGGCAGAAGCGCACCGCCTCGCGGGTCAGCACGACCTTCGCCCTGCGTGACTGGATGACGCTGCTGTCCGACGGCCCGCGCAACGTCATCAAGATCGGCTCACGCGGCGTCGACGTACGACGGGCGCAGCGGGCGATCCACGCCGCGATGCCGACCCTGGGCATCAAGATCGACGGGATCTTCGGCACCGACATGGCCGCCGACGTCCGCTCCTACCGGAGCAAGGTCGGTCTGACCTCGGCCGGGATCGTCAACACGAGCACCTGGGCGAAGCTGCAGACCGGACGCTATTGAGCGTCAGGCGAAGCTGCGCTCGACCAGCGACGTGAAGAAGCCCAGCCCGTCCAGGCCGCTGCCGGTGAGCTCCTCGACGGCGTGCTCCGGGTGCGGCATCAGGCCGACCACGTTGCCGCGCTCGTTGGTGAGTCCGGCGATGTCGTTGAGCGAACCGTTCGGGTTCATCTCGAGGTAGCGGGCCACGACCTGGCCCTCGCCCTCGATCCGGGCGAGCGTGGCGGCGTCGGCGACGAAGCCGCCCTCGCCGTTCTTCAGCACGATCCGGATCTCCTGGCCCTGGTCGTAGGCAGAGGTCCACGGCGTGCGGTTGTTCTCGATGCGCAGCAGCTGGTCGCGGCACACGAACTTGCGGTGGTGGTTGCGGATCAGCGCACCGGGGAGCAGGTGCGACTCGCACAGGATCTGGAAGCCGTTGCAGATGCCGAGGACCGGCATGCCCTGCTGGGCCTTGGCGATGACCTCGGTCATCACCGGGGCGAAACGCGAGATGGCGCCGCAGCGGAGGTAGTCGCCGTAGGAGAAACCGCCGGGCAGGATCACCGCGTCGACACCCTTGAGGTCGGCGTCGCCGTGCCACAGGGCGACCGCTTCGTTGCCGCCGATGCGGACCGCGCGCTGCGCGTCGACGTCGTCGAGGGAGCCGGGGAAGGTGACGACCCCGACCTTCACTGCTCGACGCTCACGGCGTAGTTCTCGATGACGGGGTTCGACAGGATCGTCTCGGCCATCTGGCGCACCTCGGCCAGCACGGCGTCGGTCACCTCGCCGGCGAAGTCGATCTCGAACCGCTTCCCCTGGCGGACGTCCGTCGCGCCGGTGAAGCCGAGCCGGGGCAGGGCACCGAGCACCGCCTTCCCCTGGGGGTCGAGGATCTCGGGCTTCGGCATGACGGAAACGACGACTCGGGCCACGGGCCGCAGTCTAGTGACTGCCGACCGTGGCCCGAGCATCGCGTCCGCGTGAGCTACGACAACTCGCGCTTGAGGATCTTGCCCGTCGCGGTCATCGGGAGCGCGTCGACGAACTCGACGATGCGCGGGTACTTGTACGCCGCCATCTGCTCCTTGCTCCAGGCGATGATCTCCTCGGGCGTGGCGGTGGCACCCGGCTTGAGAATGATGACGGCCTTGATCTCCTCGCCGTGGCTGTCGTGCGGGACACCGATCACCGCGGCCAGCGACACCGCCGGGTGGGTGAGCAGCACCTCTTCGATCTCGCGCGGGTACACGTTGAAGCCGCCGCGGATGATCATGTCCTTGGACCGGTCGACGATGTAGTACCAGCCGTCGGCGTCCTTGCGGCCGAGGTCGCCGGAGCGGAACCAGCCGTCCTCGCTGATCGACGCGGCCGTCGCGTCGGGCCGCTTGTAGTAGCCCTTCATGATGTTGTGGCCCTTGATCGCGATCTCCCCGATGCCCTCGGGGTCCTTGACCTCGTCCCAGGTGTCGCCGTCGAGCAGCTTCATCTCGACACCGGGGATCGGCGTACCGATCGAACCGACCCGGGGCGGCTGGCCGAAGCGGGAGAAGCTCGCGACCGGGGACGTCTCGGACAGGCCGTAGCCCTCGAGGATCGTGACACCGAAGCGTTCCTCGAACTGGTGGTGCACCTCGACCGGAAGGGCAGCGCCACCGGCGACGGCGACGCGCAGGTTCGCCGCGAGGGTCTTGACGTCCACCGTGTCGTCGAGGGCGCCGAGCAGGCCCCAGTACATCGTGGGGACACCACCGAAGAAGGTCACCTTCTCCTTCAGCATGAGGGCGAGCGCCGGCGCGGCCTCGAAGCGGGGCAGCAGGACCACGGTGCCGCCGTAGGCGAACGCGCCGTTCTGGATGCAGGTCTGGCCGAAGGAGTGGAACAGCGGCAGCACGCAGAGGTACGTGTCCGGGTTCGCGGAGTCCGCACCGAAGAGCGCCTCACCCGTGAGCGCATTGTCGCGCATGTTGCGGTGGCGCAGCTCGGCGCCCTTGGGCTGGCCGGTGGTGCCCGAGGTGTAGAGGATGACGGCGGTGTCGTCGTCATCGACGTCGACGGTGTCGAAGGTCGGGGCCTTTCCGGCCACAGCCTGTCCGAACGTCTCGGTGCCCTCGATCGGGGACGGCGCGGTCGGGTCGGCGGTGATCACGAAGAAGTTCTCGCAGCCCTCGGTCGCCTCGAAGCCGGCGTGGCACTCGGCACCGATCGGGAGGTCCGGCGTGCCCTGGAACGCGAAGAGCGCCTTCGCGTCGGAGTCGGCCAGGTGATAGGCGACCTCGCGGCCCTTGAGCAGGACGTTGAGCGGGACGACCGTCGCGCCGGCCTTGAGGATGCCGTAGTAGACGATCGTGAAGTACGGCAGGTTCGGGCAGCTCAGGGCGACCTTGTCACCCGGCTTGATGCCGCGCTCGACGAGCAGGTTGGCGACCTGGTTGGCGGCGCCGTTGACCTGCGGGTACGACAGGCGGGTGTCTCCGAAAACGATGGCGGTGCGGTCGGGGAAGTCCTGGGCGCTCTTCTCGAGAAAGCCGGCGAGGTTCGTCATGGCGAAAACCTACTTCGCCTCCGTGACCGCGGTCACTGTTCCCGGGACCACAACGTCCCCACGCGGATTGTGCACCCGACCAGCGGCCGGGACAGATCAGAACTGCTGACCGGTGAGGCGCTCATAGGCCTCGAGGTACTTCGACCGGGTCAGGTCGATGACCTCCTGGGGCAGCGCGGGCGGCGCCTCCCCGGACGCCTTGTCCCAGCCGGACCCGGCGGACGACAGCCACTTGCGGATGACGTCCTTGTCGTACGACGGCGTCGGCTGGCCCGGCACCCACAGGTCAGCGGGCCAGAACCGGCTCGAGTCGGGCGTGAGCACCTCGTCGGCGAGCACGACCGTGCCGTCCGGGCGGGACCCGAACTCGAACTTCGTGTCGGCGAGCAGGATGCCGCGCTCGCGCGCGATCTCCTCGGCGCGGCCGTAGACCTGCAACGTCAGGTCGCGCAGCGTGGTCGCCGACGCCTCGCCGACAGTGGCCACCACGGCCTCGAACGAGACGTTCTCGTCGTGGTCGCCGAGCTCGGCCTTCGTGGCCGGGGTGAAGATCGGCGCCTCCAGCCGGCTGCCGTCGACCAGGCCCGCGGGCAGTGGGATGCCGCAGACCTCTCCGCTGGCGTCGTACTCACGAAGGCCGGAGCCGGTGAGGTAGCCGCGGGCGACGCACTCGACCGGGAACATGGCGAGCTTCTCGCAGATCACCGCCCGACCGCGGACCGACTCGGGGACGTCGGTGGACACGATGTGGTTCGGCACGAGCTCGGCCAGCTGGTCGAACCACCACAGCGACATCCGGGTGAGGATCTCGCCCTTGTCGGGGATCGTGGTGCCGAGCACCCAGTCGAAGGCCGAGATCCGGTCGCTCGCGACCATCAGCAGCTTGCCGAGGTGCGGTCCCTCGGTGATCTCGTAGAGGTCGCGCACCTTGCCGGAGTGCAGGTGGCGGGCTCCGGGGAGCTCGGGTGCGGGCGGGATGTTGGCGAGCGTCACGGGCGACAGCCTATGAGGCCCGCCGCCGATCCCGGACGGGCGCTCGCACGTTCGTTCAAATGTATCTAGACTGATCTACATGACTATGGATCGGGAGCCCCGGCCTGACTTCCTGTTGGTCGGCGCCCCGAAGGCCGGCACCAGCGCCCTGCACCTCGCACTGGCGGCGCATCCTGACGTGTTCGTCACGACGCCGAAGGAGCCGAAGTACTGGCTCTGCGAGAACGCACCGCCGCCGCACTGGAGTGGTCCCGGGGACCGTCACTCCCAGCGCGAGTGGATCTGGCAGACCGATGCCTACTCGGACCTGTTCCGGCCCGCGCCGGTCGACGCCCTGCGCGGCGAGAGCACGCCGTTCTACCTGTGGCACCGCGGCGCCCAGCGCCGCATCGCCGAGTCCCTGCCGGACATCAAGCTGATCGCCGTCGTCCGCGACCCGATCGACCGCGCCTACAGCAACTGGATGCACCTCTGGTCCGACGGCCTGGAGCCCGAGGCCGACTTCGAAGCCGCCTTCGCCCGCCAGGACCAGCGGATCACTGCCGGCTACGCGCCTTTCTGGCGCTACCGCGAGCTCGGCCTGTACGGCGAGCAGTTCCGCGACCTGTTCAAGCTGGTGGAGCAGTCGCGCGTCCTGGTGGTGCGGTACCGCGACATCGTCGACCAGCCCGTGCAGACGATCGATCGCGCCTGCCGCTTCCTGGGCCTTCGCGAGGGCCAGGTGGCCGAGATCCCGCGGGACAACTCACGCCCCTACGTCGCCCCCGGCTGGCGACCGCAGGTGGTCGGCCCGCTGGTCCGGGCCGGTGCGTGGGCAGGGCAGTTCGCTGCACCCGAGGTGTGGCGCGCGGCGAGCGTGCCGCTGATCGCGCGACTCCAGACCCGCGACGCACACCGTCCGTCGTTGACCTCCGAGCAGCGCGAGCGCCTGCTGCCGCACTTCGCCGACGACATCGCCCTCCTCGCCGAGCTCACCGGCGAGGACTTCTCCGACTGGTTGTCGACCCGCGACCGCGGGTCCTTCGCCGAACGGCAGGCGCGTCAGCAGAGCCAGCCAGGACTCAGCGCACCAGCGTGACCAGGTCGTGCGCGCCGTCCGGTCGCGCCGCCTCGACGTAGAAGCGGGTCCGGCCGTCCGGGAGGGCGACCGCGCTGGCGTAGCGCCACGCACCGTCGCTGTGCGGCGACGAGAGGGGCGGTCCGTCGAGCGGGACGAGGCGGTCGCCGTCCCACGTGGCCACACCGGTGGTCTCGAACCAGTTGGACTCGGCATCGGGGCGGCCGTCGTACAGGACGGCAGGGGGTGAACCCACTCGCCACGGGAGCACGGTGGTGACGCGGGCGCCGCGCGCATCCCACTCCCCCGCCTGCCCGGCGAGGACCTCGCCGTGATCGGTCCAGGCCAGGCCGTCAGGGCTGCGCATCAGACGCGTCGTCATCCGGTCCTCGTGGCCCGCGTCGGTCAGCGGGTGGCAACAGACGAACATCTGCCAACTGTCGGCGTGCTGCACGATGACCGGGTCCTTGACCGCCACGGTCTCGTCACCGGGCAGCACCACGCGTCGCTCGCCATGGGGGATCTCCTCCGGCGTCGCGGCGGTGAGGCTGTCGATCCACCAGTGCTTGGACCCGGGGGTCGCGCACGACAGGTACAGCCGCCATCCGATGCCCGGAACCGGCACCAGGACAGGGCGTTCGAACGATTCGCACCCGAACGCTTCACGCTGGACCTCGGCCACGGTCGTGAACTGCTCGCCGTCCCCGGACCGCGCGATCACGACACTCACACCCCGCCCCTCGGACAGGGGGCGACGCACGCGATAGGTCAGCCAGTAGGTGCCGTCGACCAGCACGGCGCTGGCCGCTCCGGCCCAGTTGCCGGCACCGGCCGCCGGCGCAGGTACGACGACCAGCGGGTCGTCGTACGTCGGAACGGAGAGGGCGCCCAGGGTCATGGGGGAATGATACTCGACCAAACCACTCCAGTTTGGGGGTCGATGCTCGACGAACACGAGCCGGGTGGCACAGTGTCGCCATGACGGAGTCCGCCCCGACGCGCACCGACAGCCCGACCGTTCCCGGCGACCAGGTCGTCTGGGATGACGAGATCTGGCTCCTCGCGGTCCACACGCCCGCCGCCGGCCTCGGCCTGGTCCTCCAGTCCCGCGAGGCGGAGGCACTCGGCCAGCTCGACGACGAGCACGCCTCGCAGCTGGGTCGCATCACGAACCGCCTGGTCCGGATCATCGAGCACCTGCCCGGCGCAGGCACGGTGACCCTGGGCCGGCTGCCCGGACCGCACGTCAACGTCACCTTCGAGGTCGACGGTGTCGCTCCCGGCCAGCTCCACGACGTCGCCCTCAAGCTCGCCAACTGGGGCGGCGAAGCGCGCGTCTGACGCGCCTGCTCGACCACTCGCAGCCTGACCGACCAAGGAGAATTCCCATGTCTGTCGTGAAGATCAACGCCATCCACGTTCCCGAGGGTGCCGGCGCGGAGCTCGAGCAGCGCTTCGCTGCACGTGCCGGCGCGGTGGAGGGCTCCCCCGGGTTCCTCGGTTTCCAGCTGCTCCGCCCGACCGCGGGCGACGCCCGCTACTTCGTCGTGACCCAGTGGGCCGACGAGGAGTCCTTCGCGGCCTGGCGCGACGGTCAGGGCAAGGCCGCCCACGCCGACAAGCCGGGCGAGGCGCCCAAGAAGCCCGTCGCCACCGGCGCGGACCTGCTCGAGTTCGAGGTCGTGCTCGAGGTCAAGCCGGCCTGAAGCCACCGTCGGCATGAGCTCGGCGCACGAACGTGGCGTGGACCAGCTCGCAACGTCGCGATGAGTCGGACAGGGCCGTGAGACCGGCCGCACCGTGGAAGAGATCCGGCGCGTGATGGGTGCTCACCTCGACTCCGGCGGCAGCAAGACGTGCGGCGTGAGCGAGGTCCTGGTCCCGGAACAGGTCGAACTGCGCCGAGATCAGGTAGGTCGGAGGCAGGTGGTCGACCCGCAGCCGCGCGGGGGACATGGCAACAAGAGCCTCCTCGTCCGGGCCGTCTCCGAAGAAGAGGTCCCGCATGACGACCGAGTCCTTGCCGGACGGCGTGCACCGGGAGTCGTGGTCCGTCGCGTAGATCACCGGGTCCGTGAAGTCCACGAGTGGGATGTTGAGCACCTGCGCCAGCAGTCCCGGTGCCGCATCCGACTCGGCGAGATCGGCGTAGTACAGGGCGGTCATCGCCGCGGCGTGGCCACCCGCACTCTCGCCGCCCACGGACACCTTGTCCGGGTTGATGCCGAGGACCTCGGCGTGGTCGCGGACCCATTGCACGGAGGCGATGCAGTCCTCCACCGGCGTGGGGCACGGCTGCTCGGGAGCGAGCCGGTAGCCAACCGACAGCACCGGCACTCCTGACGACGCGGCGAGCCATCGGCACCGGTTGTCGTCCTGGTCGATGCTGCCGAGCCAGTAGGCACCGCCGTGGAAGTAGACATGGCATCCGTCGCTCACCTGCGCGGCCGGCCGGTACAACCTGGCCGGGATCTCCGCGCCCGCCACCGGTATCCGGTGGTCCACGACGTCGCCCCCCTCGGGCGCAGCAGCCTGGATCATGGGCGCCGCCGATCGCCACATCTCGTCGGCTGCCGCTCGGGCCTCCGCAGTCGGGACCGACGGATCGAACAGTGTGGTGTCGACCATGGCCTCGAGGATCCAGCGCAGCTCCTCGGCGACCTCACCCTGCCGACGCTCCACCGCGGTCCCGCTGCCACCCACGAAACTCAGCCGACCTCGACGGCGGTCTGCAGCTCGAGGTGGTCCAGGCTCGTGCCGACCGAGAGGTCGAAGGTGCCGGGCTCGAACCACCAAGCGCCGTCGACCCAGGCGGCGAGGCTGCGGGCCGCGATGTCGATGTCGAGCGTGGCCTCGTCGCCGGCCTCGACCCGGACGACTCCCCAGCCAGCGAGCCAGCGCACAGGCCGCAGGACGTCGCTGGTCTCGCGGGAGGCATAGACCTGGACGACCTGCTTGCCAGCCCGGTCGCTGGTGTTCTTGAGGGTCACCCGAAGAGTGATCGGTTCGCCGGCGGCAACGGCCGTCGGGCCGGCCAGGTCCGACATCTCCCAGGTGGCGTAGCCCAGGCCGTGTCCGAAGCAGTACGCCGGCGTCCCGCCGTCGCGCAGCCAGGCCCGGTGACCGATCTCGATGCCCTCGTCGTAGTGCACCTTGCCGTCGACCGGTCGGTCGGGGCCGATCGGAACGGACTGCTCGTCCGCCGGCCAGGTCGTGGGCAGGCGGCCACCCGGCTCCCGATCCCCGGCCAACACGTCGGCGAGCGCGGTCCCGGTCTGCTGACCCCCGAACCAGGTCAGCAGGACCGCGGCGGCCCGGTCGTGCCAGGGCATCAGCACCGGGCTGCCCGAGTTGACGACGACCACCGTGCGGGGGTTGGCGGCGAGAACGGCCTCGACCAACGCGTCCTGCCCACCGGGCAACGCGAGCGTGCTGCGGTCGAAGCCTTCACTCTCGGTCCGCGAGCTGGTCCCGACCACCACGACTGCCACCTCAGCAGCCGCGGCCGCGGCAACGGCTTCGGCCACCATCTCGGCGTCGGTGCCCGATCGGGGCGCCATACCGAGCATGATCGCGTGCACCATCGGCAGCGGTGCCGTCGTCAGGTCACAGACGACGAGCAGCTCGACGGACTGTCCGGCCACCAGCTCGACGGGGACGCTGCTGACCGGCGGAGCAAAGATGTTGGCGGTGATGTCCGAGGTGTCCAGGTCACCGTCACCGAGGCCCACACCGTCGATCGTGCTGTTCCGGTCGATGGCAACCACGCCGTCGATCGAGAGGGAGACCTGGCCGGCGACAGCAACACCGACGACGCAACGCTCCGTCGTCACGGGACTGAACCGGGTCTGCATCGTGAGGGTCGTCGCGTTCTCGGGCATGGTTCCCAGCCAGGCCAGCTCTGCGCTCAACCGGACCTCCTCGAGCAGCACGCTCCCGCCTGCATCGGTGAAGACGACGTGGACGCCAGGGGTGTTCGTGACGGGGTCGTGGAGCAGCTCGCGGTCCATGGGGAAGATCTCCGTCGGCGCAGGAACGCCCATGTCGAAGGAGACCTCTGCCGCAGGGAAGTGCTGACGCAGGCCCTGGAGCGGTGAGATCACCCGTTCGGGAACCACCGTCGCACTGCCGCCCCCCTGGCTCCGGGCACAGAGCGCGTTCGGCCCGATCACGGCGATCGAGGCGGGCGCCGCCGCCCACGGCAGTTCGCCGGCATTACGCAGCAGCACCATGCTCTCCGTCCCCAGCTCGGTGACCAGGTTGAGCGGGTCGGGCGCCTCACCAGCAGTCCGGGGAGCGGGCTTCACACCGTCGAGCGCTCCCACCCGCGCCGCGAGCCGAAGGACCCGCAGGACCTTGTCGTCGATCGCCGACTCCTGCACGCGACCCTCGCGAACTGCCTCGACCAGCGCGTCGCCCCACGGGCTGAACAGATCAGGCATCACGACGTCCTGGGCCGAGTTGGCCGAAGCGTCGGTCGTCTTGACGGCGATCCAGTCCGAGAGCACGACGCCGTCGAAGCCCCACTCGGTCTTGAGCGGATCACGGAGCAGGTCGTTCTCGCTCATCGTGGTTCCGTTGACGCCGTTGTACGCCGACATCACCACCCACGCACGCGCTTCGACGATCGCGTCCTCGAACGCCGCCAGGTAGAGCTCTCGCAGTGCTCGTTCGTCGACCTCCGAGCTCGCCGTGTTCCGCTCGACCTCGTAGTCATTGGCCACGTAGTGCTTCGGACACGCGGCCACACCGTGCGCCTGGACGCCCTCGACGTACGCCGCCGCCAACCGGGCCGTCAGCAAGGGGTCCTCGGACATCGCCTCGAAGTGACGACCGCCGTACGGCGAACGGTGCAGGTTGATCGTGGGACCGAGCACCACGTCCGCCTCCTTGCGCAACGCTTCGCGCCCGAGCAGGTCGCCGTACCGACGCGCGACATCGACGTCCCACGTCGCCCCCAACGCGCTCCCGGACGGCAGGTTCAACGACGGATTCCGCTCATCTCCTACCTCGCCTCGCACGCCTGCCGGACCATCCGAGAACACGATGGACCGCAGTCCGATCGACTCGTCCGCCGGCAACGTCCAGAAGTCAGCGCCGCTCAGCAACCGCACCTTCGCTGGCAGGTCGAGCAGGTCGAGCCGCTCGCGCAGCACCACCTCGAGATCGTCAAGCTGGACGGACGGCGGCACGGTCGACATGGCACTCCTCGGTTCGATGGAGACCACAACCTACCAACCGAGTAGTAGGTAGGCTAGCCCTTCGTTGAGCTTTCTCAGAAGAACCGGGCCCACGACCCGACCGGGACGTCCGGCGCGTACCGCCCCTCGACCAACAGGGTGAGGTGCTCGAGCGCCTGTGCGAGGTACTCGCCGTCGTCATCGCCCGCCGCCGGAACGGACAGGTCCCGCAATCGATCGGGCTCGAGCGCCGTGAGAGCGTTGAGCGCCTCGAGTCGCACACCGAATGACTGCGACGGATCGGCCAGCACCACGAGCTCGCCGACACCGACGGCACCGCCGGGGTCAATCCGCGCCAGCGCCTCGGCGATGGCGACCCGAACCGTCGCGTCGCCCTCCCGGTCAAGCGCCGCGCCAAGCAGTCCGGCCACCACCCCACCCGCATCTCCCAGCCGATCGGCGATCATCAGCAACCCCAGCGCGGCCCAGCGCCTGTGCAGGGGATCGGCGTCCTCCAGTCGCCGCACGAAGGCCTCTGCATGGGCAGGGTCTCGCTGCCCGGCCATTCCAGCCAGGTCCAGCAAGCCGGGGAGGTCGTAGGCACCCGGCCGACGACTTGCGTCCCATCCCTCAAGGGGCGAACCTTCCGGCAGGAACCCGTTGTCGTTGATGGCAAGCATGTGGTCGCGCAGGGCAGCAGCCAGTCGCCGCTCCACCGTGGCGGCCTCGGGCCGGCCCGCCAGGTTCACGAGCTGGTCAGGGTCGGCGATCACGTCGAAGAACTCGACGGCCGGGCGCTCCTGCCAGAAGCGGTCCTGGTCCGTCGTCAGTCGGCCAGCGAGGTGCTCCCGCTCCCAGGACCGATAGCCCGCCGCGATCCAGGCGAAGCCGTTGTACTGGCCGCTCGGACGGTGCGGCAGGAAATTGCGGATGTACCGATGGCGGCCGTCACTGACGGTTCGGACGAAGTCGTATCGTTCGTCCATCCGGTTGCGGGCGCTGAACGCGAGCGCGTCGGTCGGCGGTTGCGGTGTGGCCAGGCTGGGTTCGACCATGTGGTCGGGCACCGTCCCGCCCGCCAGGTCGATGAGGGTCGCCGGGATGCTGGCAGTACTGACCGCGGAGACGACGCGAGTGCCACGCAGGGGCAGCCGGTCCGCGAAGCGAGAAGGCGCATGCAGCAACAGCGGCACGTGCAGCCCCTCCTCGTAGCAGTGGCGCTTGGACCGGGGATTCACGCCGCCATGGTCCGAGGTGTGAAGGACGTAGGTGGTCTCCTCCAACCCGTCCTCGGCGAGCTGCGCCAAGAGTTCGCCGACCCGCGCGTCCATGCGCTCGATGTCCTCGTAGTACCGCGCGAAGTCAGCGCGGATCTCCGGGGTGTCCGGGAGATAGGCGGGCAGCTGTATCGACGCCGGATCGAGGAGCGGCTGCGTGCGGCGAAACACAGCTGACTCATGGGTCCCGTCGATGTTGAACACGGCGAGGAAGGGCGTGTCTGCAGGGCGCCCGCGCCAGTGCGCCTCGGTGGAGCAGTCGTCCCACAACGCAGCCGGGTCCACATCGGCGTTGTAGTCGGTCTTCGCGTTGTTGGTGAGGTGATAGCCGAGAGCGCGGAGCTCCTGCGGATAGGTCGTCATCCAGTCCGGCAGCACCGCCTGCGCACGCATGTGGATCGCCGGGGCGTGCGCTTCCGGAGGTACGCCCGTGAGGAGGGCAAATCGCGACGGTGCACACACGGGCGCCGCCGCGTACGCGTGCTCGTAGAGCACGGACCGTTCCGCCAGGGCGTCCAGGTTCGGCGTCCGCGCGAGCACGTCGCCGTAGCACCCGAACCGCGGCGGGCAGTCCTCACTGACGATCCAGAGGAAGTTCGGCTTCATCCGCCGACCTTAGCCGACCGAATGGTCAGTAGGCCAGCGTCAGGACTTGCGCTT
Organism: Nocardioides sp. Root682; assembly: GCF_001427795.1. Classification (GTDB taxonomy): domain Bacteria; phylum Actinomycetota; class Actinomycetes; order Propionibacteriales; family Nocardioidaceae; genus Nocardioides. The sequence goes on from NZ_LMHJ01000001.1 coordinate 1,841,148, forward strand.
CACGGGAGCCAGGTCGCGACGCAGCATCGCTGCGAACTCGGCGAACTCGCCCGCCAGGTCGACCGACGGGTCGACCAGCCACTGGTTCTCCAGCCCCTCGGAAGCGGCGATCAGCATCGTGGCGACGGTCCGCGGATTGACTCCCTTGCGGACCCGACCACTGTCGATTCCGTTCTGGACCGCCGATGCACACAGGTCGCGGAAGTAGCTCGTTCGGAGCACCACCCAGTCGTGCGCCGGATGGTCCGGGCCGGTCGCTTCCGCAGCAGTCAGGTGGGCCAGCTGGACCATGTTCCGGTTGTCGGCGTTGTGGCGGACGAGACCTTCGAAGAAGTCGAGCAGCTGCTCGACGTCCAGCTCCGCGATCTTGTTGACCTCCATCCCGACCGCCTGGAGGTCGCGGGTGTCGCGCTCGAGCAGGACGGACTTGAAGAGGGTCGCCTTGTTCGGGAAGTGGTGCAGCAGGCCCGGTTGGGAGAGACCGACCTCAGCTGCGATCTTGGCCAGCGACGCGCCGCGGTAGCCGTTCGCCGCGAAGTGGTCGAACGCGATCTCGATGATGCGCGCCCGGGAGAGCTTCCCCGACCGTTCGGCGGTTTCGGTGCTGGCCATGCCCCGAGCCTAGGCGACCGGGAGGGCGACCGTACGGAAGCCCGCATTGCCCACCGACGAATCGGGGGTGTTCGCCGAGCGCGCCGCGTTGCGGTAGCGGTTGCAGTACGAGTCGTGACAGAGGTAGGAACCACCCCTCAGGACCCTGGCACTCCCGGCGCCCGGGCCGCGCGGGTCCCGCAGCGGCGCGCGGGCGTAGTACCCCGGGTCGAACCAGTCGGCACACCATTCCCAGATGTTGCCGACGCTCTGCCACACGCCGTACCCGTTCGGTTGGTACGTGCGCACCGGGGAGGTCGCGAGCCAACCGTCGTCCTCCGTGTTGACACCGGGGAACGAGCCCTGCCAGATGTTGCACGGCCAGTCCCCCTCGCCGTCACGGGCGGGCAGGTCGTCACCCCACGGGTAACGCGCGCGCTCGATGCCCCCACGAGAGGCGACCTCCCACTCGGCTTCGGTGGGCAACCGGCGCCCCGCCCACTGGCAGTACGCCTGGGCATCGTTCCAGCTGACGTGCACCACCGGATGGTCATCGAGGCCGTCGATCGAGCCGTGCCGTCCACCGGGGTGACGCCAGTCGGCACCGCGGACACCGAGCCACCACGGCGTCCGGGGCGCGCGGCTCACGACGTCCTCGGGGTCGGCCGACAGGAGGAGGTGGAACACCCCGGACGTACCGAACACCTCAGCCTCGGTGACATGACCGGTGGCGTCCACGAAGACCGCCCAGTCGGCGTTGGTCACCGACGTCGCATCGATCTCGAAGCTGTCGAGCTCGACGGCGTGAACGGGCGTCTCGCCGTCGCCGGGCCGCCCGTCGCCGTGCGCATCACCCATCCAGTAGGTGCCGCCCGGCACCGTGACCTGGGAGATCGCGTGCGTGGCTCCGGACACGGACGGCACCGCGAGGGACGTGAGCGCAGCCAACGACTGATCGCCTTCCCCGGGCATGCGTTGCGGACTGCAACACCCATGATCCATGGCCTACCTCCCAGCCCTTCCCCAGCGACGGTCCATGAACTAACCTACCGACCTATAAGTCGGTTCGCAATCATCCGGAGGCACCGTGAAGATCATCTACGTCGACGTGGACACGCTACGACCCGACCACACCGGTCCGTACGGGTACCAACGTCCGACGACACCGAACCTCGACGCCATGGCGGCCGACTCCGTGCGCTTCGACCACTACTACTGCTCCGACTCTCCGTGTCTCCCCTCGCGCACGGCACTGATGAGCGGCCAGTTCGGGATCACCAACGGCGTGGTCGGTCACGGCGGACCCGCCGCCCAGTACCGGATGGACACCGGGCACGCGATGCAGTTCGACCGGCCGCTGCTCGGACAGTGGCTGGCGTTCCACGGCTACTACACGGCAGCGGTCTCCAGCTTCGCCGAGCGCCACCGGGCGCACTTCTTCCACGGCAACTTCCGCGAGAGCATCCGCTCGACACCGGAGATCGGCGACGAACCCGCCGACGCCGTCACCGACGTCGCGATCGACTGGATCGAGCGCAATCGGCACCGCGAGGACTGGTACCTCCACCTCACCTACTGGGACCCGCACACGGACTACCTCCAGGACGTCACCTGGACCGAGGCCGCGGCGGCTTCCGGGCCCGCGCCGGCCTGGCCGGACCAGGAGGCGATCGACGTCCACCAGGACATCTACGGCCCTCGCTCGGCACGGGACCTGCACTACTCGATGGCCCCGCGCCAGAGCCCGGTCCCACACAACATGCCCGACCAGATCGCCACCAGGGCCGACTTCGAGCACCTGATCAACGGGTACGACGGCGCGATCATGTACTGGGACAGCCAATTCGGCAGGTTGCGAGCCGCACTGGCGGAGATGGGGCTGACCGACGAGGTCGCCATCGTGGTCAGTGCCGACCACGGTGAGTCCTTCGGCGAGCAGGGCTCGTACGCCGAACACGGTCTGGCGAACGAACCCACCCACCACGTGCCGATGGTGGTCTTCTGGCCGGGCGTCACCGACCGCGCCGAGCAGCGCAGCCACGACGCCCTTCTCTACAACATCGACTACGCACCGACGATCTGCGACCTCCTCGGCCTCCCCATCCCCGAGAAGTGGCAGGGCACGTCCTTCGCCGACGCCGTACGCGGGGAGACGATCGAGTCGCGCGACCACCTGGTCTGGGGCCACGGTGCCCACACGTTCCAGCGAGCCGTGCGCACGCGCACGCACCTCTACATCCGGACCTACCACCCCGGGTCGTTCAAGGCCGAGTGGGAGTCGTTGTTCGACATGGTGGCGGACCCGAACCTCACCACGAACCTGATCGAGGCCGAGCCGGACCTGGCCGATCGGATGCGGGCGCGACTCTTCGAGTGGTGGAACTTCCACGCCGGTACACCGGGCGCGCTGCCGGACCCGATGCAGATCTCGCTGCAACACGGCCCGACCCTCTACTCGGACCCCGAGGACTACATGGCGCACCTGCGTGCCACCGGCCGGGCCGACCAGGCCGACGACCTGCACGCACGGCTCCACCCCGGCAACGGCGCCGTGGTGGCGTCGTGGAACGCCGAAGGCCCGCCCCTGCGTCCCCAGGAGCGGGCCCTGTTCAAGGCATTCGCCGGCGGGAACTGACGCCGTTCCGGCCGACCCCTCAGGGTCGGCCGGAACGCGCCACCTCGCCGAGCCATGCGAGGCTGGGTTTGGGCGTGCGCAGGAACGTCTGCCGGTCCACGGCGATCAGGCCGAAGGTCGGCGCCCAGTGGCCCCACTCGTAGTTGTCGACGGCGCTCCAGTGCAGGTAGCCCCGTACGTCGACTCCGTCAGCCATCGCGTCCCGCAGGTGTCCCAGCGCCACCTCGGTGTAGGCGATCCGGCGCTCGTCATCGTCGGTGGCGATGCCGTTCTCGGTCACCAGCACCGGCACCCCGCCCGTCACGTCCCAGGCATGACGGATGGCCATGCCGAGGGCGTCGGGACGGTAGGCCCACCCCGTGATCGTGTTGTCCGGACTCGGCGGGTGCGGGACCGGACCGTCGGGGCCGACCGGCTGGCTCGTGTAGGACTGGGTGCCGACGTAGTCGTCGCCACGGGAGGCCTCCAGGTACATGTCCTCCCAGACCCAGTTGGTCTCTCGAAGGACCTGTTCGTCCTCGGGCGTTGCCGCGGTGAAGGCCTGCTGGGCGATCGACCATCCGACCGCCGCGGTGGTGCGCTCCCGGAGGACCCGAACCGCCGCACGGTGGGCATCCAACAGGACGACGCCGATCTTCTCGTCGGGGGCGGGCATCCCCTGGGCGAGGTTCTCCATCCCGCCGGGCTCACTCAGGAGCTTCTGGACGCCCCCCATGATCGCGACCATGTTCGGTTCGTTGATGGTGCACACCCACTCGACGCCGTCGAGGATCGATGACACCTCTTCGACGTACCGGGTGAACAACTGAACCGCGTCCGAACGCCCCCAGGCGCCCTCGGCAGCGAACCAGCGCGGGTTGCTGAAGTGGTGGAGCGTCACGACCGGGGTGAGCCCGAGCTCGATCGCCGTGTCGATCATCCCCCGGTAGTGAGCCAGGGCCGCACCCGAGAAGCGGCCCTGCTCCGGCTCGATCCGCGCCCACTCGACACCGAACCGGTAGGCGTTCAACCCGGCCTCGGCCAGCAGTGTCATCTCCTCGCGGTAGCGGTGGTAGCTGTCGAGGGCATCACCACTGCGCTCGGGCAGGAACGACGGCTCGGCGTTCTCCAGCTCCCACCAGTCGCTGTTGATGTTGTTGCCCTCGGTCTGGTGCGGCGAGGTGCTGGCTCCCCAGAGGAACGGGCTCATGCCGGGTACTTCCCATCTTCGATGCGGCCACCGCATTCGGGGTCGGCCGTGAGGGTGAGCAGGAACTTCTCGATGAGCTCCGCGGTGCGGTCGAACGCCGGGTTGCCCTCGGGCCGCGGCAGGAAGAAGCCGTGCCCGACGCCGTCGAACTCGACGAGTTCGCAATCGTTGTCCGCCGCACGCATGGCGTCCTCGAACTGCCGCGCGAGACCGATCGGCACGATCCGGTCGCGCGTGCCGTGCATGACCAAGGCGCGCGGTGCGCCCGACCTGACGTGGTGCAGGGGCGAGACCGCACGGGCGGTGTCCCGGGTGAGACCCACCTTGCGGCGGAAGAGCGAGGCGACTGGCCCGCGGCCACAGCACATGTCGACCGCCGGATTGAGAAGCACCAACCCGTCGTACGCACGGGGCCGCTCGCCCCCAGGGGGCATCGCGAGAGCCAGCGCGAGCTGGGCTCCAGCAGAGCCGCCACCGATGGCGATGTGGTCGAGACCGGCGCGGGAAGCGATCTCCCGGAACAGGTCGTCGGCGCGCGCGGCATCGGCCAGGCAGTCCGCCGGCGACGACGCGCCCTTGCCGACCAACCGATATCCGGCACTGGCCACGAGAACCCCGGCGTCGGCCAGCAACCGGGCGTGGGGCTCCAGCATCTCCGGCTTCCCACCCACCCAGCCACCTCCGTGGAACAGCAGCAGCGCAGCGTGCGGAGGCTCGACCGGCGAGCACACGAGCATCTCGACGCGGGTCGCGTCGTCAGCTGCCAGGAAGTGCTCGACCGTCTGCGTGTGCTGCGTCGTCACACCGATGCCTGGTCCTGGCCCGTGATCGACGCGTCGAGCGCGTACAGCAGCTCCAGGGTCACCGCCGGAGTCGTGGCGGCGAGCTGGTACGGCGACATCCCGCCGATCCGCGCCCGGAGGTCGTCGTTGGCCAGGATCGGCATGTGGTCCGCGATCGCTTCCCGACCACGAGCGTCCGCGAGGATGTCGTCGAGGGTGCTCAACACGCTCAGCCCGTCGCTCCGGAACGTCTCCCGGGCCGGCAATGGACGCGACGAGGCGATCACCTGCTCCTGTTGTCCGCGGGCGAGCAGGTGCTCGGACGTGACGGGTCCGGCCACCGGTAGCCCCAGTCTCTCGAACTGGCTGACCGGCGCCTCGCTCGAGCGCAGCAGCTCCACCATGAGAGTGGCCATCCGCAGCTCGAGCTCGTCATCGACGAGCGGCTGCCGTTGCGCCGGATCGTTGACCAGGTCGAACAACAGCGTTCCGAAGGCATACGGGTTGCCCCAGCTGGAGCCAGGCAGCTTCAGCAACGGGACGTCCTTGGTGAAGCCGAAGGCTGGCGCCAGCTCGGCTCCACGCAGCTCGCTGGGGTCGAAGCGACTCTTCATGTGGGTCGGCATCAGCGTGAACTCCTCCAACGGGGCGTTGGAGGCCCCGGCGCTGGCGCGCATGTACACGTAGCGCCCGTCGGTGACGTTGACGTGACCGCCGAAGACGCCGAACAGCCCCGCCTCCCGGACCGGTTCGTCCGCAGCGACGGCGCCCGCCAACGGGACCCCCTGCATGTCGGGCGTCGGTTCCAGCCCGAACCAGTCGAGCAGGGTCGGCCCGAAGTCGATCGTCTGCACGAGGCTCCCGCGTCGCTCGTCACGAGAGCCCGCGCGCGGGTCCCAGATGAACAGGGGCGTGTGGATCGTCTCGTCGTACCAGGGCTGCACCGACTTGCCCCACCAGCCGCGCTCGCCCAGGAGGAACCCGTGGTCGGTGCAGACGATGAGCATCGTGTCGTCCCACAAGTTGTGCTCGTCCATGGCATCCAGGACCCGGCCCAGGGACTTGTCGCACATGGTGAGGAGTGCGGAGTACTCAGCGCGGATGTGCTCGATCGCCTGCTCGTCCTCGGTGACCCTGCCGTACGCCGGCCAGTCGAACTCCGGCCCGTCGTACTCGTGCACGTAGTGCGCCCGGTGCTCGTCGTAGCTGAAGAACGGCTCGTGCGGGTCGAAGGTCTCGATCTGGAGGAACCAGTTGTCCTCCGCCCGGTTGGTCGCGAGGAACTCGACGCCGGCATCGAACGTGAGGGTCTGGCAGTGCCGGTCCTCGGTGGCCATGTACTGCCGGTTGATGGTGTCCTGGCGGGCACCGCCCATGCCGCGAGTCGCGTTCGCCAGCACCTCGGGGTCAGCCACGTGACCCTTCCACTTGTCGCCCTCCTGGCCACGGAAGAGCTCGTAGCTGTCGAAGCGGTTGTGGTAGGTCGCGCCGCCGTCCTCCCAGTAGTGGTAGTGGTCGGTGCTCAGGTGGGTGTAGACGCCCGCACGGGAGAGCATCTCGGGCACCGAGTCGTCGAACGGCTCCAGCGGCCCCCAGCTGCGGTGCAGGAAGTTGTGTCGTCCGGTGTGCAGCTCACGACGCGCGGGCATGCACGGCATGCTCCCTGCGTAGCAGTTGTCGAAGGTCACCGAGCGCTGCTGCAGCCGTTCGAAGTTCGGCGCGTGGATGCCCTCCGCGCCGTACGGCGGGAGGTAACGACGGTTCAACGTGTCGAACATGACCATGATCGCGCGCACGAGGGTTCCTTTCGAAGGGGCTTGCCACTAACCTACCTACCTATTAGTCGGTCAGCAAGCGTGAGGGACGAGAAAATGACGGCGATCAACGGGCACTGCAAGCCGGACTTCGCACTGGTGCGCCAGGCCTTCGAGTCCAACTTCGACCAGGGCCTCGAGGACGGCGCGAGCGTCTGCGTGACCCTCGACGGAGAGGTGGTGGTCGACCTGTGGGGCGGCACGGACGGCCACGGGCAGCCTTGGCAGGCAGACACCCTGGTCAACGTCTGGTCGGTCACGAAGACGATGAGCGCGACTGTCCTCCTGATGCTCGCCGACCGCGGGGAGCTCGACCTCGAGGCCCCGGTCGCGCGGTACTGGCCGGAGTTCGGCACGGGCGGCAAGGACGAGGTCCTCGTCCGTCACGTCCTCTCCCACACCGCGGGGCTGCCCGGATGGTCGACGCCCATCACGCCGCGAGACCTCGCCGACCACGAAGCAGTGGCCGACGCCCTGGCCAGGCAGGACCTGTGGTGGCGTCCCGGCACCCGCGGCGGCTACCACCCGCTCACCCAGGGATTCCTGGAGGACGCACTCGTCCGCAAGGTCACCGGCCAGAGCCTCGGCTGCTTCTTCGACAGCGAGATCGCCCAGGCCCTCGGCGCCGACTTCCACATCGGCCTGCCCGCCGAACACGACGGTCGAGCAGCCCGCATCACTCCCCCGGCGTTCGGCATCGGTGGCGATCCGGCCACAGCGGTCGACGACGCCGCTGACGCAGCGATGGCCGCCCGCGTCGCGGCCAGCTGCCCCTTGACCGGCGACGAACCCAACGAACGGTGGTGGCGCGCCGCCGAGATCCCCGCCGCCAACGGCTCGGGCAACGCGCGCTCGATCGCTCGGGTGCACGCTGCCCTCGCCTGCGACGGCACCCTCGACGGCGTGCGCCTGATGGCGCCCGCGATGCTCGACCGGGTCCTGGAGGAGCAGAGCAGCGCGATGGATCCCGTCATGCGCTACCCGCTGCGGTACGGCATCGGGTTCGGCCTGGTCAGCGCCGGCGTGCCCCTGAGCCCGAATCCTCGATCCTTCTGGTGGGCGGGCTGGGGCGGCGCGATGGCGCTGGTGGACCGCGACGCCCGGATGACCGTGAGCTACGCGATGAACAACATGTCCTCCGAGGCGCAGGACCTGCGGGCGATCAACTTGATCTTCCATGCCTACGCCGCCCTGGAGGCCCGCTCCGGCTGAGCGGGCCTCCCCGTACGGTCAAGCCCTCATTGGTGCACCGCGGACCGCGCAAGGTCGGCCGCGCCGATGATTCCCGCATCGGTGCCGAGCTCGGCGGGAATGACGCGCACCCGGGTCATGCCGGGACGCTGCACGAGCGAGGCGTTCAGCGCCCGTTCGGCGGGCTCGAGGAGAAGGCTTCCGGCCTCCGCGACCCCGCCGCCGACGACAACGGTGTCGAGATCGAGGACCGTGATCAGTCCGGCAAGCACCTCGCCCAGCCAGCTGCCGATGACGGCGAGCTGCCCCCGAGCGAACCGGTCGCCGTCCTGGGCTGCGTCGGTGACGTCCGACCCCGTCAGCGTCGCAACATCCCGGTCCACGCGATCGAGCAGGGCAACGGTCTCCGGACCCCGTTCGTCCAGCAGGTGTCGCGTGTTGCGCACGAGCGCACTACCACTGGCGTACTGCTCGAGACAGCCGTGGCGCCCGCAGCCGCACAGGAGGCCACCGCGTTCGGCGGGGAGGTGGCCGACCTCGCCCGCCACGCCCGTCGCTCCGCGCCTGAGACGTCCGTCGAGGATCAGGCCAGCGCCGACGCCGGTGCCGACGGTCACCACGAGACACTCGTCCCGGCCGCGCGCGGCGCCGTACCGGAACTCGCCCCACCCAGCGGCATTGCTGTCGTTCTCCAGGGTCACCGGAGCGCCGATCGCGTCCTCGAGCATTCGCCGCAGGGGTACGTCGACCAGGCCCAGGTTGGGCGCGACGAGGACGCGCGACTGCGTGATGTCGACGAACCCGGCCACAGCAACACCGATCCCTGAGACCGGAGCGTCGTCGGCCACATCCGCAACGACGCGCCGAACCCCCTCGACCATGCTGCGCACGTCCTCGGACCTGGTGTCCTCACGGGAACGCCGAACGACGCGGCCCGCGCCGTCGACCACGCCGGCGAGCACCTTCGTGCCACCGAGGTCGACACCGACCCGGACCGGGTTCACTGGCCGGCCCGGCGACCCGACCGGCCGGTCGAACCACGCATCAGCAGGATTCCCGCGCCCAGCGCGAGCAGCCCGAACACCAGCGAGCCCGCAGGGATGTCGCTCTGGAAGCGCTTCAGCGTCGCGGCGCGGTCGCCGTACTTGTCGACGTTGGCCTTGACCTGCGCGTCGGTGTACGCGAGCTTGCCGGAGAACAGCGTGCGAACCTTCTGTCCGTCGATCGTCAGGGTGTCGTTCACGTCCTGCACGTCGTTGAGGATCGCGCCCGTACGCGGCTCGACGAAGAGGGTCCGGTTGATGCCGTAGGTCCGGTCGGCCGGGACCTTGCCATCGGCCGTCAGACCGACGGACTTGGCGGCCACCTCCTGGCTGCCGACCACGGTCGCGGGCATCTTGATCTCGAACCGGTACGCCGTCATGCCTTCGACCTCGGCCGTCCCGCGGTAGGTGGCCTTGACGGACTTGCCCGACGTGCTGTCCCACATTTCGTAGGTCTTCTTCTCGGTACCGAACGGGAACTTCAGCACCAGGCTGTTGCGCTGGTCCTTGCTGATCGCCTGGTCGACGACCTCGGCGAAGCTCTCGCAGCAGGGCTTCGCCATGCCGGTGGAGGCGTCGAGAGCGGTGCGCGCCATGCTCTGCTGAACGACGACACCCTCGGACGTCGAGCGTGTGGTCGTGGTGAACCACACCACGACGCCGCCCGGCGCGTCCTTCGCTGCCTCGAGGTCACCGACCGTCTTCTGCTTCACGGTGAGGTCTGTCGTCACCTCGCTCTGGCTCGACGGCACGAAGACCGTCGCGTTGCTCGCGTTCATCGTGATGACGTCACGCGGGTCCTTCTCGGCAACCGCGAGCTGCGCGGAGCCGTAGAACCGCAGCACCAGGGCAGCAGTGACGAGGAAGGCGCCGAGTCCGATGAGGATGACGGGCAGGTGGCGACGCATGGGTTCTCCTAGAGGCGAGAGAGGTGGGGCCGAGTCCTAGAGGTGAAGCTGGGCAAAGCACTGTTGCGGTTGCAGGGGGTCGGTCAGGTCGACCCGGAAGAGGTCCCGCAGGGACCGCGAATCGGGCCGGGTCCGCCAGTAGATGCCGGCCAGCTCGGCGAACGCCGCAGCGCCATGGCGGGCCGGGTGGAAGGTGGAGCCGGGTACGTCGGTCCAGGTGACGGGGAGCTCGACGATGTCCGCCCGCCGTTCACGCAGACGCGCCAGCAGCTCCACGTCGAAGCTGAATCCGGTGGCGTGGACGTCGCGGAAGACACGGCGAGCCAGGTCGCCGCGCATCACCTTGAAGCCGCACTGCGTGTCGGAGATCCCGCTGACCAGGCGCGCGGCAGCGGCACGGTAGGCGGCAGCACCGAGTCCGCGCACTGCGAGGTGCCGGGCACTGACGACGGAGTCCGGATGGGCACGCGAGCCGACGGCAACATCTGCACCCGCAGCGAGGCTCGCCAACGCGCGGTCCAGCGCGTCCAGCGACGTGGCACCGTCGGCGTCCATGAAGGCGACGTAGTCCGCGTCGGATGCCGCGACGCCCGCAGCCACGGCGGCGCCCTTGCCGCGACGTGCGCAGCTCAGGACGGTCACCGGGAAGGGTGCACTGGAGGCCCGCGCTGCGACTCCGGCAGTGTCATCGGTGCTGGCGTTGTCCACGACGATGGTCTCGATCCGGGCGATGACGCCGGACGGCCTCGCTGCGACGTGACGGCGCAGGAGCTCCAGGGTTCCGGGCAGCCGCGCGGATTCGTTGTACGCCGGGATGACCACCTGGAGGCGCGACTCACTCATCGGCGTAGCTGACGACCATCCCGGGAGACTGCGTGGACGGTTCCTTGGGCTCGGCCGCATGCACGCCCGCCACCGAGGTGACGGCGGCCAGCAGGACAGCAGCGATGGCAGTGATGACGACGTTCATGGGGCGCTCCTCTGGATGGTGATCGGGGACATCGAAGTGGCGGACGTGCGTTCGCGATGTGCCAGCCGCATCTCGCGGCGTTCGCGCTGACGTCCTGGGTCGGCGACCGGCGACGCGAGCAGCAGCTCCTCGGTGAAGGCATGCTCCGGTCGTGATGTGACCTGGGCGCACTTCCCGAACTCGACCAGGCGGCCCTGCTTGAGCACTGCGACCCGGTGGCTGATGTGCCGCACGACTCCGATGTCGTGCGAGACGAAGAGGTACGCAACCCCGGTCCGCTCCTGGATGTCGACCAAGAGCTGCAGGACGCGATCCTGGGTCGAGAGGTCCAGCGCCGAGACCGGCTCGTCGCACACGATCAGCTCTGGCTCCAGGGCGAGGGCACGCGCGATCGCCACCCGTTGCCGCTGGCCCCCGGAGAACTCCCGGGCGAAGCGATCTGCAGCGCCTGTCGGGAGACCGACCTGGTCGAGGAGCTCGACGACGCGACCCCTGGCCGTTGCCCTGGACCACCCGGCTGCCCTGAGGGGTTCGGACAGGATGTCCTCGACGGTCATCGCCGGGTTCAGCGAGGTGTACGGGTCCTGGAAGACCACCTGGATCCTGGCTGCCAGCGGACGGCGCTGCGCCCGGGTCAACGACTGGATCTCCTGCCCGTCGTAACGGATGCGACCCGACGTCACCGGCGCGAGGCCCAGGACTGCACGACCGATGGTCGTCTTCCCCGAGCCGGACTCACCCACCAGACCGACGGTCTCGTGCGGACGAACGTCGAGGTTGACGTGGTCAACGGCCGTGAACGAGCGACCACGACGGCGACCCGGGTAGCGGACGACCAGGTCATCGATCTCCAGCAGGCTCATCGGTGGGCCTCTCCTGTGTGGGCACCCTGTCGCGCCGAGCGAGCCTCGACGTAGTCCGGGCGCACGTGGTTCTCATCGGGCACGGCATCGAGCAGCATTCGCGAGTACTCGTGTCTCGGGCGCGCGAAGAACTCCTCGACCGGCGCCGTCTCGACCACCTGGCCGTCGCGCATCACCGCGACGTCGTCACACAGGTCGGCGATGACACCGAGGTCGTGGCTGACCAGGATGATCGACATGCCGAACTCCTCCTGCACGCTGCGGAGCAGATCGAGGATCTCGCTCTGCACCGTCACGTCGAGTGCGGTGGTCGGCTCGTCCGCGATGAGGATGCGCGGCTCGGTCGACACCGCTCCGGCGATCAGCACCCGCTGCGCCATCCCTCCAGAGATCTGGTGGGGGTAGGACTTCATCACCCGTTCCGGGTCGCGGATCTCCATCCGCGACAGGAGCGCCACCGCGCGATCCCGAGCCTCGGCACGGCCGACTCCCCGGGCACGCATCGGCTCGATCAGCTGGTAGCCGATGGTGAAGGTCGGGTCCAGGTTGCTCATCGGCTCCTGCGGGACGTAGGCGATCGCCTCCCGCACCCGCCTGGCGCGGTCTCGAGGGGCCAGACGGAGGATCTCCGTACCGTCCAGCCAGACCTCCCCGGCTGTCAGCATCGCCTGGCGCGGCAACAGGTCCAGCAGTGCGAACGCAGTCTGCGTCTTGCCGGAACCCGACTCGCCGACCAGGCCGAGGGTGTGGCCGCGGCGCAACGTCAGGTTGGCCGAGCGCACCACTTCGACGACCTCCCCACCTGAGGGATAGCCAACGGTCAGGCCGCGAACGGCAAGAACGTCATCTGCGCCGGGCGGGGCGTCCGACGAAGCAGGAACCGGCTTGAGATGAGTCGCCTTCGAGCGCGACGCCGCGGCCGCGCCCCCGTCCGTCCGCTGCAGCGCATCGCGCGCGCCGCTCGCGATGAGGAAGAAGGCCGCGACCGTCACGGCCATCGCCAGACCGGGCCACACGAACAGGACAGGATTGGCGCTCATCGCGGCGAAGCCCTCGCCGAGCATGCCTCCCCAGGTGATCGTCGTCGAGTCGCCGAGTCCAAGGAAGTCCAGACCCGTCTGGACCGTGATGGCGACCCCGGCCATCACGCTGACCATCAGGACGAGCGGTCCGCGCACCACCCTGAAGACGTGCCGCGCGATGATGCGGAGGTCGGAGAGCCCAGCCACCTTCGCGGCATCGATGTAGAGGTCGTTGCGTACGGCGTGCACCTGCGCGCGGAGCAGCCGGAACACCGCGGGGGCCATCATGCAGCCGAGTGCCGTCATCGAGATCCACATCGAGGTGCCCAGGCTGGACACGATCGCCAGCAGCACGATGATGGAGGGCAGCGACATCACCATGCTGGACAGCCAGTCCAGCGCCATGTCGATCCGGCCGCCGTAGTAGCCAGCGACGAGTCCACCGGGCAACCCGAGCAGCATCGCGACGACCAGGGCGATCACGCCACTGAACATCGTGGCCTTCGTCGCCACGACCAGTCGTGAAAGCACGTCGCGTCCGCCGCTGTCCGTACCGAGCAGGTGGCCGTCTGTTCCGGGAGCCTCGTTGAGGTGGTAGAGATCAGCGCTCCAGGGCGCATCAGGGGCGACCCAGTCCATCACGATCGCCGCCACGAGAGCGCACATCACGACGACAAGGAGGACGACCCCCACTCGCGACAAGGGATTGCGCAGGATCATGCGGAAGGTCGATGGCCGGTTCGGGGCGTCCATCGCCTGTGCGGAAATCTCGATGCTCATGCTGTCCTTGCCTTCGGGATGAGCCACATCTGGGCGAGGTCGACGAGCAGGTTGACGAGGATCACCAGGCCACCGGTCAGCAGCACCATGCCCATGATCACGGGCCGGTCGCCAGCGGTGGTCGCCTCGACGGACAACGCTCCGAGGCCGGGCAGCGCAAAGACCTTCTCGACCATGAACGCCCCTCCGAGCATCGCCACGAACCCGAGCGACAGTGAGGTCAGCCAGGGCGGCGCCGCGTTGCGCAACGCATGGCGGAACAACAGCGAGCGACCCGAGATCCCTCGCGAACGGAGCGTCCTGATGTAGTCGGCGTCGAGCACGTCCATGAGCGAACCGCGAGCCTGGAGCGATGCGCCAGCAACGCTGCCGAGGGTGAGGGACAGGACTGGCAGCACCAACGACCGCGCCCACTCGACGGGAGACTCCCCCAGCGGCACGTAGCCGAAGACGGGGAACACCTGGATCTTGACGGCGAGAACCAGGAGCAGCAGCAGCGCGAGGAGATATGCCGGCAGGACGTGCCCGATCACGGCGAGCGACTGCACGAACCGGTCCACCGACTTGCGCCCGTAGACCGACGCAACGGCCAGCGCCAGGCTGAGCACGGCGATCACGACCATGCTGAGCGCGACCATCGACATGGTCACCGGCAGGTTGGCCCGGATCTTGTCGGCGACCGGTTGGTCGCCGATGTAGGAGTTGCCCAGATCGCCGTGAGCGACACCTCCCACCCAGTCGGCGAACTGTTCGAGCATGGGCCGATCGACACCAAGGCGGTGGTTCTCGGCCGCGACCTGGGCATGGGTGGCCTCCGGCCCGAGGATGTTGCGGGCAGGGTCTCCGTCACCGAGGCCAGTGATCACGAACCCGACGACGCACACCGCCACGAGCAGGATCACCGCGGCGACCAACCGCTTGAGCAGGATCATCAACATCGACAGATCACTTCTCCGAGCGCTGGAACCGCACCAGGTCGATGCCCTGGACCTGCGGCTCGACAGTGACGCCGTCCACCGAGGCCCAGTTGGCGGAGCTCGCGAACATGGGCGCGAACCAGGCGTTCTGCACCAGCCAGGTGTTGATCGCTCGGAAGTCCGCGTCCTGCGCAGCGCCGGGCGCTTCCTTCTTGGCGGCGGAGAGGAGCCGGTCCAGCGCGGGGTCCTCGCTCCCGTACGGGTTGAAGGTCGCCTTGGGAAGGACCGAGAGCTGGATGTCCTGCCAGGGTGCCTTCGTGCCCAGCGACATGAAGAACATCGGGAACTTTCCGTCCTGCATCGAGGTGAGCAGCTCCAGCACCGGAACCTTCTTCCAGACGACGTCGATGCCGATGGCGCCGAGCTGCTGCGTGATCGCCGTGTTGAGCGCCGGGCTGCCGACGAACTGGCTGAGGTCCGGCATCTCCGCCTTGAAGCCGCCGGAGTAGCCCGCCGCGTCCATCAGGTCCTTCGCCTTGGCGACGTCACGTTCGTACTGCTTGTTGAGCTCGTCGTCGTACGCTGCCCCACCCGGAGCGAAGATCTGCGTGCTCAATGTGGATCCGCCGGGCAGGAGCTCCTCGGTGAACAGCTTGCGGTCGACGGCGAGGTTGATCGCCTGGCGGACCCGGAGGTCGCCCAGAGCAGGCAGGACGTCACCGGCGCGGTCGGCAAGGATCAGGCCGTACCACGCACCTGCGGACTCCCGAATGGTGAAACCGGCTTCCTTGACGGCCTTGAGCTGTTGGCTCAGGACGCCTGCGGCGTCGATCTGACCGACCTTGAGCGCATTCAGCAACGTGTTCGGGTCGGCGAGCTGCACGAGCTTGACGTGGTCGAAGGGGAAGGCCTTTTTGTCCCAGTAGGCGTCATTGCGGTCGAAGACCGTCGAACCGGTCTGCGACTTGCCGGCGTTGTAGACGTACGGCCCCGAGGTGACCGGAGCCTTCTTGAGCTCGTCGGGCTTCAGTGCCGCCGGCGAGGTCATGATCCCCAGGTTGTCGGTCAGGTTGACCAGCAGAGCGGGATCCTGCTCCTTCAGCTTGATCACCAACTGGTTCGCCGAAGGAGCGGTGACACTCGCGATCGAGTCGGCCATGGCGGTCCGCGGACCATCGGTCTTTCGGAACCAGTCCATCACCGTCTTCGCGGCGGCCGCGTCGAAGGTGGCGCCGTCGCTGAAGGTGATGCCCTCACGCAGCTCCAGGGTCAACTGGGTCCGCGTGTCGTCGTAGGCGAACGAGGTCGCCATGCCCGGCTCAGGGCTGCCGTCGGCGCCCGGGTGGAGGAGGGTGTCGTACGCCGCCTGGCAGTACAGCCGACCGGAGCCGCAGTCCATCTGCGTCGGGTCGAAGGTCGCCAGGGGCGTCGGGGTCGCAAGGGTGAGGGTGTCCTTGGACGCACCGCTCTCCTGGGCGGTGCCCCCACACGCGGCCAGTGCCGCAGCACTCAGCGCAGTGACGGACAACAGGGAGACCAGCTTCATGGGCTTGCGCAAGATCGCACTCCTCGGGCGAGGGGCGGGACCGGGAAGGGCCCGCATCGGACATGGTGCGGTGTGGCGGGCGCCACATGCATGAGCTAACCTACCTATCAATAAGTCGGTTGGCAATGCCCCATTGAAGGAGCTCCATGGCACGCACCCAGGAAGCCGAGCGCGCAGGCATTCAACGCCGCGCCCAGATCGTGAATGCCGCCCTCGAGCTGTTCGCCGCGCGCGGGTACGACGCGACATCCCTGGCCTCGGTGGCGCGAGCCGTCGAGATCAGCCAGCCGGGGCTGCTGCACCATTTCAACGGCAAGGAGGCCCTCCTGGCCGCCGTACTGGACGAGCGGGACCAGCGCGCGTTCACCGCGGTCGAGATCGAGCGCGACTACGACGGCACCGCATTCGAGCGCGCGCTCGAGGTCGCCGCGGACATGGTCGCGTGGAACGTCCACCATCGCGACCTGGCGCGGCTCGGACATCTTGGCGCCGCCCACCACCCCCCCATGGCAACGGCCTGGGCCCGCGAACGAACCGTCCGCCTGCGCAGGCAGATTGCCGGCGTGGTTGCTGGCGCCATCGCCGAAGGCACCGTGCGCCCCACCGCGGACCCCCAGCTCGTGGCGTCCTTCGTGATTGCCGGCGTCGGGGGGCTCGAGTCCCAGTGGCTCGTCGACGACTCCTTCGACATGGTCTCCGCGATGCAGGAGTTCACCCAGATGCTCCGCCGGGACCTCCTGGTGAGCCCGTGAACCGGCGCCCACGTTCGGTCTACTCCTACGGCGACGAGCCGGACCCGCGCTTCTCACTGGCCAACGAACGCACCTTCCTGGCCTGGATCCGGACCAGCCTGGCCCTGGTCGCAGGGGCAGTCGCCTTCGCCGCCGTCGTGCCCGACCTCCCCGACCTGGCGCGTGGCGCGAGCTCGGGCGCACTGTGCGTGGGCGCGGTGATCTGCTCCCTTGCTGGCTGGAAGCGCTGGCGGCACACCGAGCTCGCCCTGCGCACCGGCGCACCCCTGCCGGGCTCCGCGCCGACCGCCACCCTGGCGATCGCCACCGCAGTGGCCGCCGCCGTGGCTCTCGCGTGGGTGATCGGAACGATCTGGTGAAGTACTTCCCCGATGATCACATGCCTACTTATCGATTGGTCAGTAGGCTGTCGCGACGCTCAACCACTCCAGGAGGAATCCGATGCTTGCCCCCGACGACTTGAAGAACCGCACCGCCGTGGTGACCGGAGCGGCCAGCGGCATCGGTGCCGCCCTGGCTGCCGAGCTCGGAGCCCATGGCATGGCCGTGGTGGTCGCCGACATCGATGAGCAAGGGGCCCAGCGCACGGCCGACGCGTTGACTGCCCGTGGCACCGCGGCCCTCGCGGTCCGGGTCGACACCAGCGACGCTGGGTCGGTCGAGCAGCTCGCGACAGCGGCGTACGAGGCCTTCGGCTCCGTCGAGCTGGTCTGCAACAACGCCGGCGTCCTGACCTTCGGCAACGTCGCCGACTCCCCCGTTGACGACTGGCGCTGGCTGCAGTCGGTGAACGTCGAAGGGCTGCTCAACAGCGTGCACGCCTTCGTGCCGCGGATGCGCGGCCAGCAAGGGTGGCGTCACATCATGAACACCGCGTCCACGCACGCGTTCCTCGCAGATCCGGGATTCACGGGTCTCTACAGCGCGACCAAGCAGGCAGTGGTCGCCATCAGCCGCGGGCTGCGCCACGAGCTCGCCTCGGACGGCATTGACGTCAGCCTGCTCTGCCCCGGCCAGGTCGCCAGCCGGATCCTCGACTCCCAGCGCAGTCGCCCCGAGCGGTTCGGCCCTCGTGCCGCCGAGCCCTTCGGGACCGGAGTGATTCCCGTCGGCACGATCGAGCCCGAACAGGTCGCGCGTCGCGCGGTCGCCGGCCTGCTGGCCGGCCATGAGGTCACCTTTGCGCTCGGCGAGCCCGGCACCTTCCGCGAGCAGGTCGCCGACTGGGGACGCCTGGTCGACCAGGCGATCGTCGCCGGCGGCAGCTGAGACCCTTGCCTTCGTCGGCCCCGAGCGAGCTCGCCGGTCGTCGCGCCGTCGTGGTGAACTGGCGCGACCTCGAGCACTCGCGCGCAGGCGGGGCAGAGCGCTACGCGTGGGAGGTCGCCCGCGCGCTGGTCGGCGCCGGCGCCCAGGTCGAGTTCCGGACCGCCCGCGATCGGGGGCAGGCTCGCCGCGAGCTCCGCGACGGCATCCGGATCATCCGCGCAGGTGGGCCCATCACGTTCCTGCCGCGCGCCCTCCTGGGCCTCGCACGAGCCCGCGGTCGGCTCGACCTGGTCGTCGACGCCGACTGCGGGCTACCGGCCTTCTCTCCGCTCGTGCTCTCCCGGCGCCGGACGGCCGTCCTGCTGGTCGTCCACCATGTCCACCAGCAGCAGTTCGGCGCGATGCGCCAACCCTTCGCCGGCCTCGCCCGACTGCTGGAGCGACGCGTCATGCCGTGGGTCTATCGCCGGGCGACGGCCGTCGCCGTCTCCGAGTCGACGCGCTCCGAGATGGCCGCCCAGCTCGGCTGGTCGGGCCCGGTGATCGTCATACCCAACGGGACCGACAGCCCACCGGAACTGTCGATCCGTCCCGTCGGCGAACGCGTGGTCATCCTCGGTCGGCTGTCCCACCACAAACGCGTCGATCTCGCCCTGCGTGCCGTGGTCGCGCTCCGGGCGAGCCGCCCCGGCCTCGAGGTGGACGTCGTGGGCGACGGACCGGAGCGAGCCCGGCTGGAGGCACTTCTCGACACCCTCGGAGCAGCGAGTGGGGTGAGCCTGCACGGCCGCGTGAGTGAAACAGACAAGCACCGCTTGCTCGCCAATGCCCGGGTGCACCTGTGCGCGTCGGACGCAGAGGGATGGGGCCAGGTCGTGCTCGAGGCCGCGTCCCACGGGGTGCCCACAGTGGCTCGTGCTGTTCCCGGCCTCAGGGACTCGGTACGACCCGGCTCGACCGGCTGGCTGGTCGCCGACGGCAGGGACGACGAGGCCACCGTCGCTGCGCTGACCGAGGCCCTGGGCAATGCGCTCGACCAGCTCGGCCGGGTCTCACGCCGTATCGAGATCGCCGGGGCTTGCCGATCGTGGGCGGCGCGGTTCAGCTGGGCTGAGACCCACCGAGCGGTCATCGCCACGGCATCCGAGTCGCTCCAACGGACAGCGGCCCGCCGATCCAGAGGATCGACGGGCCGCTGCCGGTGAGCCGCGCTGGCTACTTCTGCAGGTAGCAGGGCTCCTTGAAGTCGTAGCCCTCCGCGGTCTTTCCGGTGAACGGTTCGACGGCGACCGACACCTTCGACGACGCGGACTCGTCGACCTTGTTCAGCTGGGTCACCCGTACGGCGGCCTCGTTCGGGTCGCCTTCGTAGTTGGCCGTCCCTTCCGGGAGCGTGCCCTCGCTGTCGATCCCGGTCAGGCTGTTGGCCGCGTCGACCATGCCTTCGCGGTCGAGCGAGTCGTCGGCGATGGCCTTCTCGATGACCGCCTTGAGCACGTAGCCGCTGCTGTAGCCGATGGAGTACCAGTCGTTCGGTGCCTGGTCACCCGCGGCGGCCCGCATCTTCTCCATGCCGGGGACGTCCGCGTCCCAGGCCGGGAACGAGGTGGCCTGCTGGTAGAGCGCCGTGATGGCCGGGCCGGCCGGAGAGGCGAGGACGGCGGAGTTCCAGCTGGGGATGGAGCCGATGAACTTGCCGGTGAACTTCTGTGCCGCGCTGCCACCGACGACCGCTGCCATCTCCTTCGGGCTGGTCGCGATCACGACGTAGTCGGGCTTGGCCTTGAGGAGGGCACCGATCGCGGCGGACTGGTCGTCGCCCCCGTCGACCGTGCCCGTCGTGATGTCGGTGAACTTCAGGCCGCGCTCCTTGGCGGCGATGCGCGCACCCACCATCGCGTCGTCGCCGTAGTCACCGGGGAAGTGCACGACGGCCACCGACTTCGCGCCTTCATCGGCGGCGTAGTCGACGATGTTCATCGCCTCGGTGCAGTAGCTGGAACCGACCTCGAGCGAGATGTCGTCGAAAATCCAGTTCGAGCCGAGCGAGGCCGGGCCGACCAGGATCGACTCGTTGGTGGCGTCCTCGAGGATCGCGTTGGTGTGCGCGGTGCCCAGCGACTGGGTGACCGCGAGGATGTCGTCCTTGATCTCGTTGAACAGCTCCGCGTGCTTCTCGGGGTCGTACCCGCTGTCCTTGACGTACTTGGTCACGTCGATCTCGTAGTCACCGATGCCACCGGCCTTGTTGACCTCGTCCCAGAACGACTTCTGGCCCGCGGTGAACGGTTCGCCCACGCCCTTGAAGACACCCGTCAGGTCGGTGATCGTGCCGAGGTAGATGCAGCCCTTGTCCTTGTCGATGGCGTTCGGACACGCATCGTCGGTGACGCCCGGCGCGGCTCCGCCGCTCGAGTCGTCGTCGCGGCCGCAACCCGCGACGGCCATGGTGACGGTCAGGGCAGTCGCAATGACCCCCAGTGATCTCGACCTTCGGTTCACGGTTCCTCCTGGTGGTTGTGCTGCTGTTGTTGTGGTGGTGCGGCCCGGTTGGGCGGGTCAATACGAGAAGGGGAAGCTCTTCCAGTAGGTGCGAATGCGGTGCCAGATGCCGAACAGGCCGCGTGGCTCGAACAGCAGGAAGGCCACGATCAGGACGCCGTACATGATCTGCTCGAACTCGAAGATGTTCGGGTGCTCGCTGGCGGAGCTCGACAGGAACGGCACGAAGGCCGGCAGCTCGCTCGCCAGTCGCGGCAGCAGCGCGATGAGCATCGCGCCCATGATCGTTCCGGAGATCGTCGCGACTCCACCGATCAGCACGATGGCGATGAACTGGACCGACATCAACAGGCTGAACGACTCCGGCGTGAAGTGCCCGCTCGCCGAGAACATCAGGGCCCCGCAGATGCCTGCGTAGAACGAGGAGATCGTGAAGGCCACGATCTTGTAGCGGGTCAGGTTGACCCCCATCACGCCGGCCGCCACGTCACGGTCGCGGATCGCGGAGAACGCGCGCCCGATCCGGGAGCGCGCGATGTTGCGCGCGAGCACGGCGGCCACCACCAGCACCCCGAGGAACAGCCAGTAGAGCTTCTGCTCCTCGGTCCAGCCACCCTTGAACCCGTTGTCGACGGTGAACTGGATGCCGAACAGCTCGGGCCTGGCGGCCTCGCGGCCGACCTGGGGACCGCCGCTCATCTCGTTCCACTCGAAGAAGAAGTACTGCCCGATGAACACCAGGCCAAGGGTGACGACAGCGAGGTAGAGCCCACGCAGGCGGGTGGCCAGAGGCGCGACCAACGCACCGAAGATCGCGGCGACCAGACCCGCGCCGATCAGCCAGAACGGCATGAAGTCGACGCCGAGACCGAGGTAGCGCCCGTCCGGGTCGCCCGAGAGCACGGCGGCTGCGTAAGCGCCGATGCCGACGAAGAACGCGTGGCCCAGGGAGACCTGGCCGGCGTACCCGGTCACGAGGTTGAGGCCGATGGCGCCGATCGCCAGCACCAGGCCGCTGCCGAGGATGATCAGCATGTTGTCGGAGACCAGCATCGGCATCATCGCCGCCACCACGAGCACGGCAACCGTGCCCAGCACCTTGGAGCGCGTGTTGAGCAGCGCCATGTCCTGGCGGTAGCTCGTGTAGAGCTCCGGTCGGCCCCACCGGGTCGTCAGGCTGGTCATACTCGTTCGACCTCTCTGGTGCCGAACAGGCCGTACGGCCTGACGAGGAGCACGACCAGCATCACCAGGTACGGCGTGATCGACCCGATGTTGGTGTCCAGGCCCGGGAACCAGTCACGGTGGTACGACGTCACGATCTGCTGTGTCACTCCGATGATCAGCCCGCCGAGCACTGCACCACCGAGGGAGTCGAGCCCGCCGAGGATGATCACCGGCAGGGCCAGCAGCGCGATGTGCCAGTGGTTCTGGTCGACCGTACGGCCGGACGCAGCGAAGACGCCGGCCACCGTGGCGAGGGCACCGGCCAGTCCCCACGACACGGCGAACACCGTGCCGACGCTGACTCCCTGGGCCATCGCGGCCTCCTGGTCGAGCGCCGAGGCCCGCATGGCCAGCCCGATCGGCGTCCACCGGAAGAACGCGAACAGCGCCAGGACGAGCACCGTGGTCACGGCGAAGGCCGCCAGGTCGCGGTGCTCGATGTAGACCCCACCCACCTCCCAGGCGTCGAGTCCCCACGGATCGCCGACGGTGCGCTGGTCCGAGCCGACGAACATCCCGGACACGATCCGCACGATGATGTCGATGCCGATCGTGATGATCGCGATCACGAAGACGGCCTTGCCGACCATCGGCCGGATCGCGATCCGTTCGACGACCAGTGCGACGGCCGCGATGGCGATCGCACCGACCACCACCGCAGGGACGAAGCCGATCTCGGGCGACAGGTAGGTCACCAGCACCGTGCCCGCCAGCAGGAACGCAGGCTGCGCGAAGCTGATCACGCCCATGGCCTTGTAGATGATCACGAAGCCCAGTGCGAGCAGGGCGTAGATCGACCCCAGGCCGACTCCGCCGGCGATGGCGCCCACGAACTGCGTCATGCCGTCCCTCCCCTGGCCGAGGCGTACATCGATTCCACGAGGTCGTGGAACGTCGCGTCGATCGAGGCCCGCTTGACCTTCTGCGTGGCAGTCAGCTCGCCGTCCTCGTGGTCCAGCTCCTTGGGGAGCATCCGGAAGTACTTGATCTGCTCGACCGGGTTGTGACGTGCGTTGACCTCGTCGATGATCGACTGCACCAGCGCGCGCACCTCGTCCTTCTCGGCGAGGTCGCGATAGGTCGTGAACCCGAGATTGCGCTGCTGGGCCCAGGCCCCGACGGTGTCGAGCTCGATGCCGATCAGCGCGGTGAGGAACTTGCGACCGTCACCGATGACGATGGCCTCCTTGACGAACGGCGAGGCCTTGATGCCGTTCTCGATCTCCGACGGCGCGATGTTCTTCCCGCCGGCGGTGATGATGATGTCCTTCATCCGGTCGGTGATCCGCAGGTAGGTTCCGTCCCACTCGCCGACGTCGCCCGTGTGCAACCAGCCATCGGCCGACACGGTCCGGGCCGTGGCCTCCTCGTCGGCCCAGTAGCCGGCGAAGACAGCGGGGTGCCGGGTGAGGATCTCGCCGGTCTCCTCGTCGAGGCGCACCTCGATCCCCTCGTGCACCTCACCGACCGTGCCGAGGCGCACCCGGCCCGGACGGTTGGCGGTCGCGATCGCGGCGTTCTCCGTCATGCCGTAGAGCTCGTGCATCGGGACACCGATGCCCATGAAGAACTGCAGCACCTCCGGCGCCACCGGCGCCGCGCCGCAGCTCGCGTGCCGTACCCGGCGCAGGCCGAGCCGGTCGCGGAGCGCGCGGTAGAAGAAGAACCAGCCGACGGCGTACGCGAGGCGGGTGCCGAAGGTGTGCCGACCACCGTTCGCTGCGAGCTGGGCCCCGAGCCGGTCGGCTCGGGCCAGCCAGAACCGGGACCAGCGCCGCTTGGCCCAGGTCGCCGAGTCCAGCTTGATCCGGGCCGTCGCGAGCAGCTTCTCCCAGATCCGCGGGACGGCGAAGAACAGCGTGGGCTGCACCTCGCGCAGGTTCTGCGGGACCGTCTCGATCGACTCGGCGAAGTTCACCTGGGTGCCACCACCCGCGTTGTACCAGGTGGTCAGGACCCGCTCTGCGACGTGGCACAGCGGGAGGTACGACAACGTCAGGTCCTTCGGCCCGGGCGCCGGCCTGGCGAACGGGCTCCGCTCCAGCACGGTCTCCAACGCGAACTCGGCGTTGCCGATCGTCAGCATCGCGCCCTTCGGCGGACCGGTCGTGCCCGAGGTGTAGACGAGCGTCATCACGTCCGCCGGGTCGGCCGCGTCGACGAGCGCCTCGACGGCGCCGGGGTGCGCCGCCCGGTGGGCGCGGCCCATCGCGACCAGGTCCTCCCACTTCAGCAGGCGCGGGTCGTCGTAGGACCGCAGGCCGCGCGGCTCGACGTACACGATCTTGCGCAGGTGGGGCAGATCGCCCGACTCGAGGGCCTTGTCGACCTGTTCCTGGTCCTCGGCGAAGTGCAGGCAGGCGCCGCTGTGCGAGAGGAGGTACGACGTCTCGGCGGTCGGGTTCGTCGGGTAGAGGCCGACGGTGGTGGCCCGGATGGCCACCGTGGCCATGTCGAGGAACAGCCACTCCGGCCGGTTCTCGCTCTGCACCGCCACTCGGTCACCGGGCTTGACCTCCAGCGCCAGCAGGGCGTGCGCGACGTCGAGGACGGTGTCCCAGTAGGTCGCCCAGGGGATCTCGTGCCAGATGCCCAACCGCTTCTCGCGCATCGCGACACCCTTCGGCGACTGCGCGGCACGATCGCGGATCCGGGTCACCACGGTGCGGGTCATGGGTGGGCCCCCTCGGCATCGCTGAGGTCACCGAGATCGCCGGCATCGCCACCGAGGTAGGCGCGGATCACGTCAGGGTTGCGCTGGATCTCCGCCGGTGTGCCCGTTGCGACCGGCGTGCCGAAGTCGATCACCATGATCCGGTCGGCGATGTCCATCACCAGGCCCATGTCGTGCTCGACCATGATCATCGGGATCCTCAGCTCGTCGCGGATGTCGAGGATGTAGCGGGCCATGTCCTCGGTCTCCTCGAGATTCATGCCGGCGACCGGCTCGTCGAGCAGCAGCAGCCGTGGCTCCATCGCCAGCGCGCGGCCGAGCTCGACGCGCTTCTGCACGCCGTACGGCAACAACCCGACAGGGAACTTGCGGTACTGCTCCAGCTCGAGGAAGTCGACGATCTCCTCGACCTTCAACCGGTGCTTGAGCTCCTCGTTGCGCGCCCGACCGACCCAGTGCATCGCGGCGAGCGTTCCGTAACGCAGGTGCTGGTGGCGCCCGAGCATCAGGTTGTCGAGGACGGTGAGGTTCGCGAAGAGCTCGATGTTCTGGAAGGTGCGGGCCATCCCGAGCCGGGCGATCGCCGGCGGCCGCATGCCGAGCAGCGACTGGCCTTCGAGCTGGACGCTCCCCTGCTGCGGGCGGTAGACGCCGGAGAGGACGTTGAAGATGCTGGTCTTCCCAGCGCCGTTGGGGCCGATGACGGCGAAGAGCTCGTCCTCCTCGACCGTGAAGCTCACGCCGTTGACGGCCTTGACCGCCCCGAAGGAGAGGTGGACGTCGTCGAACTGCAGGACCGTCGTCACGAGGCCCACCTCTTGCGACGGCGGTAGTGCTTGACGGACTTGAAGGAGCGCGCCGCCTCGCCCTCGGCGCCCAGGCCGAGGTAGAACTCGCGCACATCGGCGTCGTCGCGGAGCTGTTCGGCGCTGCGGTCCATGACCACGCGACCGTTCTCGAGAACGTAGCCGTGGTGGGCGATCGCCAGCGCCATGGTGGCGTTCTGCTCGACGAGCAGGATCCCGGTGCCCTGGCTGTTGATCTCCACGATGATGTCGCGGATCTGCTCGACCACCTTGGGCGCCAACCCCAGCGACGGCTCGTCGAGCAGCAGGTAGCGCGGGTCCGACATGAGCGCCCGGCCGATCGCCAGCATCTGCTGCTCGCCACCGGACAGAAGGCCGGCCTGTCCGTCGCGGCGATCGCGCAGGATCGGGAACAGACCATAGACCCGCTCCAGGTTGGCCTTGAGGTTGCGGCGATCGGCGTACCCGCCGACGCGGAGGTTCTCCTCGGCGGTCAGCTCCTTGAAGACCCGGCGGCCCTCGAGCACGTGCTTGATGCCCTTGCGGGCGAGTGTCGAGGGCTTCAGCTCCCCCACGGAGTCGCCGTCCAGGGTCACCGATCCCTTGCGGATCTCGCCGTCGTGGATGTCGAGCAGGCCCGACAACGACCGCAGCAACGTGGACTTGCCACCACCGTTGGCGCCCAGCAGGGCGATGATCTTGCCGTCAGGAACTTCGAGGCTCACGCCTCGCAGGGCGAGTACGACGTCGTCGTACACGACCTCGAGATTCTGTACGGCGAGCACCCGACTCCCTCCGACTGTGACCGGCGTCACAGGTGGGTGGAATGTAGCCGTACCCGTCGTCCCACGGGAACTGTTACTCGCCAGTAGGTCGAAATGGTTATCAGCGAGCGGCTGCGAGGACCCTTGCAGCGCGGCGCAGATCGGCACCGATCGCCGGCCGGCTGAGGACCGTCACGAGCCAGCCGAGACCGAGGGCGTGCACGTCGAACTCCGCCACGACCCTGGTGCCTCCCGGGCACGGGCTGAAGGCGAGCGCCAGCCGCGCACGCGCCGGGCCGCACCGGCCCTCCTCGACCCAGAGCAGGGGTGCCTCGGACTGCACCGTCCGCATCCGTGGCCGGACGCCGGGCACGACGGTGACGTCGGTCCAGGTGACACCGGCAGCGGTCGGCGCACCTTCTGTTGCCGCCGACAGGTCGGCAACGGCGCGCAGGCTCGACTGCCACTCCGGTCGGTTGCGGGGGTCGGCGAGGTAGGCGAACGCCCGGTCCGGTGGGACCGGGAAGGTGATCTCGAGGCGGGTCAGAGGATCGCGCCGGGGTTGTAGGCCGCGGCGGCCGGGTGCTGCTCGACCAGCGCGGCGACCTGCCGGCACACGGCCTGGGTCTGCGCGACGGCCGCACCAGTGAAGGTGATCGGGTCGGCGACCAGCGACTCGAGCTGCTCGGTCGTGAGTCCGAGTCGGTCATCGGCGGCCAGCTTCGCGAACACGTCGTTCGTGGCCTGGCCCTGGCGCATCGCGAGCGCCGTGCCGACGGCGGCTTCCTTGATCGCCTCGTGCGCGGCCTCGCGGCCGACGCCGTTGCGGACGGCGGCCATCAGCACCTTCGTCGTGGCGAGGTAGGGCAGGTAGCGGTCGAGCTCGCGCTGGATCACTGCCGGGAAGGCGCCGAACTCGTCGAGCACGGTGAGGAACGTCTGGAACAACCCGTCCACGGCGAAGAACGCGTCCGGCAGCGCCACCCGTCGTACGACGGAGCAGGAGACGTCACCCTCGTTCCACTGGTCGCCGGCGAGCTCGCCGACCATGGAGAGGTAGCCGCGGGTGATGACGGCGAGCCCGTTGACCCGCTCGCAGGAACGGGTGTTCATCTTGTGGGGCATCGCCGAGGAGCCGACCTGGCCCTCCTTGAACCCCTCGGTGACGATCTCGTTGCCGGCCATCAGCCGGATCGTGGTCGCGAGGTTCGACGGCGCCGCGGTCAGCTGGACCAGCGCGGAGACCACGTCGAAGTCGAGGGAGCGCGGATAGACCTGGCCGACGCTGGTGAGGACGCGGTCGAAGCCGAGGTGCGCGGCGACGCGCTGCTCCAGGTCGGCCAGCTTGTCGGCATCACCGCCGAGCAGGTCCAGCATGTCCTGGGCGGTGCCCATCGGGCCCTTGATGCCGCGCAGCGGGTAGCGCGCGAGCAGCTGCTCGATCCGCTCGACACCGATCAGCAGCTCGTCAGCGACCGTCGCGAACCGCTTGCCGAGGGTGGTGGCCTGGGCGGCCACGTTGTGGCTCCGGCCGGCCATGACGGTGGTCTCGTGCTCGGCGGCCAGCCGCGCGAGGCGCGCGAGGGTGGCGACGGCACGGTCACGGAGGAGGTGGAGCGACTGCTTCACCTGGAGCTGCTCGACGTTCTCGGTGAGGTCGCGCGAGGTCATCCCCTTGTGGATGTGCTCGTGGCCGGCGAGGGCCGCGAACTCCTCGATGCGGGCCTTCACGTCGTGGCGCGTGATCCGCTCGCGAGCAGCGATGCTCGGCAGGTCGACGACGTCGATGACCTTCTCGTAGGCCTCGATGACACCCTCGGGTACGTCGATGCCGAGGTCCTTCTGCGCCGTGAGCACGGCGATCCAGAGCTGCCGCTCGAGGACGATCTTGTGCTCCGGCGACCAGATCTGCGCGAGGTCGGCGGCGGCGTAGCGGGTGGCGAGGACATTCGGGACGGTCACGATCCCCGATTCTCCCATGGTCGGCTGCTCGGTCCGATTCTGCGCGGCCGGGCCGGACGTCAGCGAGCGGGACGCACCAGCACCAGCTCGCCGTCCTCGTTGGCGCCTCGCAGTCCGGTGAAGCCGGCCTTCGCCGCGACCCGGAGGCTGGCCTTGTTGGTCGGTTCGATGCTGGCGCGGAGCCGGACGTGCTGCAGGTCGACGGGAACGAGCAGCGCCTCCAGCGCCTCGGTCGCGAGGCCCCGTCCGCGAGCGTCCTCGACCAGCCCGTAGCCGACCTCGGTCTCAGGGACACCGTCGTCAGCGGTCTCGGGTGGGCCGAAGAAGCCGATGGAGCCGACGACCAGCCCGTCGTGGACGATCGAGCGCGGACCCCACGGGTCGCCGTCGTGCCACAGCGAGGCGGCACCCAGGTCGTCCTCGCGCGGGAAGTCCGGGTGCCACTCGGGCTGACGGTCTCCGGCCCTGATCGCCTCGACCGTGGCTGCGTCCCAGAGAACCAGGCGCAGCCGGGACGTCACGAGACCCTGCGGTGACGGGGACTCCGACATCAGTCCACCACCCGGTCGTCGTACGACGCCAGCGACGCGGCCACGGCAGCGAGGTCCTCGCGCCAGGGCTCCTCCGGGCCGGGCGGGAGGATGTCGTCCCAGTCGACGGCGAAGGATCCGCGCACCGAGGGCAACCCCTTGGTCCGCGCCATGAACCAGACGTGCAGGTGGGTCGCACCGTCGCCGATCCGCGAGGCATGGCAGCGGGCGATGTTCGGCAGGGCCTCGACGGCCCGGACGATGCGCACGGCGAGGGTGCCGAACTCGGCCGCCATCTCGTCGTCGAGGTCGGGCAGGTCGAGGTGGGCGAACGGTTCGAGGATCAACACGAGCGGGAGACCACTCCGCTCGTCCAGGTGCTTGAGGCGCCACCGTTCGTTCGACCAGATGACCCGAGCGGAGTCAGTGCTGCAGATGCGGCAGTCCGCGGCCGCTTCGCCTTCGCGGGGTTCCTCGGGAGCCGGCGGGGCCAGGGGCCTGGTCACCAGCGCACCGTCGACGACCTCCCACGGAAAGATGTCCCACTCGGCGACCGACGGCAACGGCATCCGGCCGTGCTCGTCGGCGGCAGCCAGCACGCGGGCATGGACCTGTTCAGCAGATTCAGCCATGGCGCCACTCTGCCAGCAGGATCGCGAAGACCAGTTCGTCACGCCGCTCGTCGCCCACTGGTGTGACCTCTCGCAGGTGTCCTTCGCGAATCAATCCGAGGCGCTGGCACAACCGGATCGACCGGGCGTTGCGCGGATCGGGCCTTGCCTCGATTCGATGCATCTCCAGCTCGCCGAACCCGAGGTCGAGCAATGCTGTCGCAGCCTCGTAGGCGATCCCTCGCCCCTCCACGCTCGGATCGAGAACCCAGCCAGCCTCGGCCGTATCGGACTCGCCACGATCCAGGCTGACGAATCCCACGTGGTGCCCGTTGATTTCGATCACCAACCGCAGCCATCGGCGGGACACGATCCCGTCGAACGTCCAGTGCTCCACATGACGTCGGCACTCCTCAAGGCCGAACGGTTCGTGCCGTAGGTAGCGACATACCTCGGCATCAGACATGTAGCGATACAGGTCATCGACGTCATCTGCACGTGCCGCTCGCAGCACGAGGCGCTCGGTCCGTATCGGAACGTTCAGTGGCGCAGGCACCGAGAACACCGCACTCCTCCCTTCTGGGCCGACAGCCTGATCCTGAAGGTTTCCATGCACGACCGACAGCTCTCGCGACTGTCCACAGGCTCAGGTACGCCTGCGACTCAGCGGGCGAAGTAGGCCTTCACGCTGACGAAAGCATCCGGAAAACGCGTGGGGCCAGGAATCGTCGTCGTGCCCTTGCCGGGCACAGAGACGAGACCGCCCAGCTGCTGGACATCGACGGCCTGTTGCGACGCTCCGGGCGGCGGGTCCTCGTACTCGATCAACGCGACACGAACCGCGACCGCGTCGCGGCTGCGATTCGTCAGCCGCACCTGCTCGTAGACGCCGCCGCTGACCACGTCGCCCCACGCGTCGATCCGCTCGGTGAGGACGACGTCACGAATCTTCGCGGGGAAGGAGACGCTGTCGACCGCCTCAACCTGCACCCGGACGTCGGCGACGTCGCGGAAGCCAGGACCGTGGAAGGCAAGGACATCGATGTCGGTGAACGCCGCGGGGATGACGTGGTTCCCGATCTCGGTGCCGTACGCACTGGTCGTCGTCAGCCCGGACACCTCACGCCCGTGGGCATCGAGCGGCACGACCTTCAGTCGGAGCACGACGGCCGACGGGCCGGCGTTGCGTATCGCCAGGGTCTGGTCGATGACGCCACTGCGGCCCATCCGGTCGTACTGGAACGACAGGTCCGCTGCCGTCGTCGTCCGTCGGTCGTCCCGAGCCCTCCATCGCATCCGCACAGACTAGGCGAGCAGCTTCTGCCACCACACGACGTCGATCCAGCGGTCGTGCTTGCGACCGACCTCCCGCAGCACGCCCTGCCGCTCGAACCCGCACGCGCGATGCAGCGCCTCGCTCGCGTCATTGGGCAGGGAGATGCACGCCAGCGCCGTACGCATGCCGCCAGCAGTGAGGCGGGCCAGCAGGTCGTCGTACAGGCGCCGGCCGAGGCCGCGGCCGGCGGCGGCCGGGTCGAGATAGATGGTCACCTCGCGGGTGCCGTCGTAGGCGCCCTTGGGCCGGAAGGCCGACGAGTAGGCGAACCCGAGCACCTGCTCTCCGGAGGTCGCCACCAGGAAGTGGTCGCCCGGGTGGTCCGACGTGAGCAGGCCCTCCCACTTGGAGCGGGGTGGCGGCGCCAGGTCGAAGGTGGCGGTGCCTTCGTGGACCTCGCGGGCGTAGATCGCAGCGACGTCGTCGAGGTCGGCGTCGGTGGCCGGCCGGATGGTCGTCACGTGCTCAGTCGTCCTTGAGGGAGGCGCCCTCGATGACGCCGAGCGGCTCGGCGGCGATGTCGGAACGGCGCTGGAGCCCGTCGAAGGAGACCAGGTCGGCTGCGGCATAGGCGCGCGCACGAGCGTCCTCGACGTCGTACCCGATGGCGCGGACGGCGAGCACACGGCCACCGTCGGTGACCAGCTGCTGACCGTCAGGCCCGTCGACGAGCTTGCTGCCGGCGTGGATCACGTCGACGTCGGCGACGCCGTTGGCGACGCCGACCCCGGTGATGACGTCGCCCTTCGAGGAGGACTCCGGATAGCCGGCGGACGCGAGCACGACGGTCACCGACGCGCCGTCGCGGAAGGTCGGAGCAGGCGTCTCGGCGAGGCGGCCGTTGGCGGCCGCGGACAGCAGCTCACCGAGCGGGGACTCGAGAAGGGCCAGCACCGGCTGGATGTCCGGGTCGCCGAAGCGCACGTTGAACTCGATGACCCGCGGTCCGGACTCGGTCAGCGCGAGACCGACGTAGAGGCAGCCGACGAACGGCGCACCACGACGGTTCATCTCGTCCAGCGTCGGTTGTACGACGGCCGCCATCACCGTCGACGCCAGGTCGGCCGGCGCCCAGGTCAGTGGTGAGTACGAGCCCATGCCGCCGGTGTTCGGGCCGCGGCCACCGTCGAAGATCCGCTTGAAGTCCTGCGCGGGCTGCAGGGGGTGGGCGGTGTTGCCGTCACACACCGCGAACAGCGACACCTCGGGCCCGTCGAGGAACTCCTCGATCACGACGCGTCCACAACCGGCCGCGTGAGCGATGGCCTCGTCGCGGTCCCGCGTGACGACGACACCCTTGCCCGCGGCGAGCGCATCGTCCTTCACCACGTACGGCGGGCCGAACTCGTCAAGCGCAGCAGCGACTTCGTCGGCGTTCGTGCAGGTGTAGGAACCGGCGGTCGGCACACCGGCTGCGGCCATGACCTCCTTGGAGAACGCCTTCGAGCCCTCGAGCTGCGCAGCGGCACCGGACGGTCCGAACACCGCGATGCCCGCGGCCCGCACGGCGTCGGCGACACCAGCGACGAGCGGCGCCTCGGGGCCGATCACCACGAGCCCCGCACCGATCTCGACAGCGAGAGCCGCGACCGCCGTACCGTCCATCAGGTCGACGGGGTGCAGCGTCGCGAAGGCACCGATGCCCGGGTTGCCCGGCGCTGCGTGGACCTCCGTCACCGAGGGGTCGCGGGAGAACGCGAGGGCGAGCGCATGCTCGCGGCCGCCGGTGCCGATGACGAGGGTCTTCACGACCCCGATCCTAGAGGTGTCGGCCGTACCCCCTTCGGGCACACTGGGCGCGACGTTCCACGACAACTCGGGAGAATCATGCGCGTGCCCACTGTGGGTGAAGAGTTCGGTCGCTACCGGCTGGACCGGGTTCTCGGCCAGGGCGGGATGGGCATCGTCTTCGCCGCCACCGACCTGCGTCTGAACCGCACCGTGGCACTCAAGGTGATCACCGGCGTGCTCGCCGAGTCACCGGAGTTCCGGGCCCGCTTCCAGGCGGAGGCTGCGTCGCTGGCGCGGCTCGACTCACCGCACGTGATCGCCATCCACGACCACGACGAGATCGACGGGACGCCGTACATCGTCACGCAGTACGTCGAGGGCGTGGACCTGTGGACGCAGATCAACGAGCACGGCGCGATGCCGGCGAAGCAGGCCCTGCAGCTGTGCGCGCAGCTGGCGCGCGGGCTCGCCGACGCCCACCGCGTCGGGGTCATCCACCGCGACGTGAAGCCCGGCAACGTGCTCATCCGCGGCGCGGGTACCCCTGACCAGCACGCCTACCTCTGCGACTTCGGCATCGCGCGCGCCGACGGAGTCGAGGGTCCCGCACCGACCGCGACCGGCATGGTCGCCGGCACGTGGTCCTACCTCTCCCCCGACCGGACGGCCGGTGCCCCGGCGACCCCGTCCAGCGACATCTACGCGCTCGGCTGCGTGCTGTGGGCCTGCGTCACCGGTCGCGAGCCCTACCAGGGCACCGACGTCCAGGTCGCTCTCGCCCACCAGCAGGCACCGATCCCGCGGCTGCCCGGCAACGGCCCCTTCACCGACCAGCTCAACGCGGTCGTCGAGCGCGCCCTCGCCAAGGACCCCGCAGACCGCTACACCGACGCGTCCGTGTTCCGGGCCGACCTCGAACGCCTCGCTGCGATCGCGCCGGCCGACACGCTCGACGCTCCCGTTGCCGCACCGGACGGGCCCACCGTCGTACGACCGCAGCCGGGAGGGGCCGCACCCACCGTCATCCCCGGCGGCAGGGGTTCGGTGCCGCTCCGGCACCGGCGCTGGCCGCTGTTCGTCGCGGCCGCAGCGGTGCTCGCACTCCTCATCGGCGGCATCACCTGGCTCACCCTCCGCAACGACGACGCCGACGGCGACGACGACCGGACCGCGCCCGGGATCGCCGAGGACCTCGACGGCGACGGCCACGGCGACGCGCTGGTCCAGCAGTCCCGCTTCGACGCCCTCAGTCCTCTGCCGAGCTGGACCCTCGCGTCCACGGGCAAGCTGTTCCAGAAGGCCCAACGCACGGCCAGTGCGATCGGGACGCCGGCGCGCGGCGATGTGGATGCGGACGGTCGCCCCGACATCGCGTGGGTCGAGGAGACCTCCGACGAGATCCTCGCCGTGCACGTCGAGCCCGGGAAGGGCGAGCCGTGGGACACCGAGGTCCGGATCGACCCCGACGCCGACCTGCAGGACTACTCGGCCCAGGTCGGTGACGTGACCGGGGACGGCCGCAGCGACATCGTGCTGATCGGTGACGCGGGCGACGTGGACACGATCTGGGTCGCGGTGGGACGCAAGGACGGCTTCGCTGACCCGACGCCCTGGTACAAGTCCGAGCTCGCCCAGGGGACCATCCTGATCGGCGACTTCGACGGCGACGACACCGACGACGTCCTCTACGCGGCCGACCGCGACGACGTCGCCGTCGACGCCGATCCCGAGGTCGATGACATCGCCGGCCTGGTCCGGGTGCTCGTCGCCGACGACAACGGTTTCACGGCGTCGAAGGACCTCGACCTGACCAATGCGGCCCTGGCGCCGCTCGTCTCCGACTGGTCCGTCGGGGACGTCGACGGCAACGGGGACGACGAGCTGGTCATCGTCGGGGCCAGCAACACCGGGATCATCGTCCACGACTTCGTCGACGGGGCGTTCACCGCGCAGAAGATCTGGTGGAGCGTCAGCCGGACCCAGGAGGAACGGCGCGAGGAGTACGCCAGGGACGCGCTGGCCGACGCCACCGTCTCGGATGTCGACGGCGACGGCGACGGCGACCTCGTGCAGCTGATCAACACCGAGACCGAGGCCTTCGCGCTCAGCGTGCGCATCTCGGACGGCTCGAAGTTCGCGGATGCCGAGGACTGGGGGGCCCTGGCCTGCGGGACCGAGTGCGAGGACAGCTTCGACTTCATCGACTGACCGCGTGCGTGGTCTCGACCGGCTCTGCCCAGCCGGTCGCACACCGACTGGTCACACGCCGGGCACCCGCGGCCGGTGGGGCAGGTCCAGCACGAAGGTCGAGCGCCGGGACCCGTCGGGCGGCAGGTAGGCCACGTCGCCCCCGTGGCTGCGGGCGATCTCGCGCACC
The DNA here is from genome assembly GCF_001427795.1 of Nocardioides sp. Root682. Taxonomy (GTDB): domain Bacteria; phylum Actinomycetota; class Actinomycetes; order Propionibacteriales; family Nocardioidaceae; genus Nocardioides. The sequence continues at coordinate 1,875,940 of NZ_LMHJ01000001.1, forward strand.
AGGTGCAGGCCGAGACCGGTGCCAGCGGTCGGACCGGCATGCGCGAACCGCTCGAAGAGGTTCTCGACCAGCCGTCGGTCGACGCCCGCGCCGTCGTCCGAGACCAGCACCCGCGCGCCGGTGGCCGTGGGCTCGCCGCAGACCAGGACCGGTGCGCGACCGTGCCGGACGGCGTTCTCCAGGAGGTTGTCGAGCGCCTGGCCGATGCGAGCCGGATCGACCGAGAGCTCCACGTCCTGTCCGATGTCGACCACGATCCGTGCCGCCGGGTGCACGGCCCGGGCACGATCCGCGGCCCGCCCCAGGGTGTTGCGGAGCGAGACCCGCTCCGGCTGGAGCGAGAGCGCGTCCGAGCGCAGGTCCGAGGCGCTGCTGAGGTCGTGCACCAACCGTTGCAGGCGATGCGCGCTGCTCGCCATCGCCTCCAGGAGCTGGGTCCGCTCGTCGGCGTCGAGGTCGTCGCCCCGGTCCCGGAGGATCGACACCGATCCCTCCACGACCGCAGTCGGCGTGCGCAACTCGTGCGCCGTGATGGCCATCAGGTGCGCCTGCTGCTCGATCGCGCGACGGTGCTGCTCCTCATGGATGCGCTCCTGGGTCTGGTCGCGGGTGACCTTCGCGAACCCACGGTGCCGGCCCGCGTCGTCGTACACCGCAGTGATGACCACGCTCGCCCAGAACTGGCTCCCGTCGCGCCGCACCCGCCAGCCCTCCTCGGCGTAGACGCCATTGAGCAGCGCCAGCTCGAGGTTGCGCTCCGGGTACCTCGACGCTCGGTCGGCTTCCGGATAGAACACGCGGTAGTGCCGACCCAGGATCTCCCGCTCCGGGTAGCCCTTGATCCGCTGCGCGCCGGCGTTCCAGGTCGCGACCCGCCCCTCGGTGTCGAGCATGTAGATCGCGTAGTCGGTCACGGTGGTCACCAGGAGGCGGAACATCTCCTCGCTGCGGCGCAGCTCCACCTCGGAAGTGATGTCCTGCACCTGGGCGAAGACGTAGAGCGGCTGCCCACGCGAGTCTCGGATCGGCGCGAGGCTCACCCGCAGGGTGTGGGCTCCCTCCTCGGAGACCAGCGGGTGCTCGAAGGTGGCGAGCTCCTGGCCCTGGTCGGAGATCCGGGACAGCGCATCGTCGAGCTGGTCCCCGTGCTGCCGGGTGAGGACGCCGTAGTCCAGGCCGACCAGGTCCTCCGCGGCGACACCGACCATCCCGGAGAGCTCGGCATTGGCCCGCACGATGCTGCCGTTGAGCGTCAACGTGGCCATGCCGATGGCTGCCTGGTGGAAGACCTCCCGATAGCGCTCGAGGTGCTCGTCGAGCGCCGCCTGGTCACGCGCACCCGACTCGTCCACGTCGTCAGCCAGCCGGAGGCCTCCGACGGCAGGCTCGCGCCCGACCGGGGCGGCCTGCCCGACGTGCTGCCACAGCAGTCCGGACAGCCGGTCGATCGGCGTCGACTTCTCGATGAAGTCGGTGGCGCCGAGCTCACGGGCGCGGTCGGCCAGCCCCCGCTCGTCGAAGCCGGTGTAGACGATCACCTTGGTCTCCGGCGACACCGCCAGCACCAACGGCAGTGCCTCGAGCCCGTCCATCACGGGCATCGAGGTGTCCAGCAACATCAACGTGGGCGTGTGCTCGTGGGCGAGGAGCATCGCCGCTCCCCCGTCGGCACCCTCTCCGACGACGTCGAACAGTCCGGAGGCGTTCAGCCGCGACCGCACGATCAGGCGTAGCTCTGCGGAGTCGTCGACGATCACCACGGTGGGTCGTTTCGTCACCGGACCTCCTCAGGGGCCACGCGGGCTCTGAAGGGACAGTCCCCCGTTACGGCGATCGCAGACGGGTTCGGCCGGGATCCTCTGACCAGGACTCAGCGCAGCGGGTGCCGAACGATCGCCTGCTCGCGCTCGGGGCCGACGCCGATGACCGAGATCCGGCCGCCGGAGCGCGCCTCGACGTACTCGACGTAGTCCTGCGCGGCCTTCGGGAGGTCCTCGAAGGTGCGGCAGCCGGTGAGGTCCTCGGACCAGCCGGGGAGGTTCTCGTAGATCGGGACGGCGTGGTGGAAGTCGGTCTGGTTGACCGGCATCTCCTCGTGACGGACCCCGTCGACGTCGTAGGCGACACAGACCGGCACCACGTCGAGGCCGGTGAGGACGTCGAGCTTGGTGAGCACGAAGTCGGTGACGCCGTTGACCCGTGCGGCGTAGCGGGCGATGACGGTGTCGTACCAGCCGCAGCGACGCGGGCGGCCGGTCGTCGTACCGAACTCGAAGCCCTGCTTGCGCAGGAACTCCCCCTTGTCGTCGTTGAGCTCGGTCGGGAACGGGCCCTCGCCGACGCGCGTGGTGTAGGCCTTGACGATCGCGATGACCTGGTCGATCCGGGTCGGCGGGATGCCCGAGCCCGTGCACGCGCCGCCGGAGGTGGCGCTGCTCGAGGTCACGAACGGGTAGGTGCCGTGGTCGACGTCGAGCAGCGTGGCCTGGCCGGCCTCGAGCAGCACGACCTCGCCGCGGTCGAGGGCCTGGCCCAGCAGCAGCGTCGTGTCGCAGACGTACGGCGCCAGCCGCTCCGCGTGGCTGCGCAGCTCCTCGACGGTCTGCTCGACCGAGGGTGCGCGGCGGTTGTAGATCTTGGTGAGGATCTGGCCCTTGAGCTCGAGGGCGCCCTCGACCTTCTGGGTCAGGATCTTCTCGTCGAAGAGGTCCTGGACCCGGATGCCGATCCGGTTCATCTTGTCGGCGTACGTCGGACCGATGCCGCGGCCGGTGGTGCCGATCTTGCGGCTGCCGAGGAAGCGCTCGGCGACCTTGTCGACCTGACGGTTGTAGTCGGCGATGACGTGCGCGTTGGCGCTGAGCTTGAGCTTCGACGTGTCGATGCCGCGAGCCTCGAGGCCGTCGATCTCGTGGAACAGCACGTCGATGTCGACGACGACGCCGTTGCCGATCACCGGCGTGCAACCGGCGGTGAGGATGCCGGACGGCAGCAGGTGGAGGGCGTACTTCTCGTCGCCGATGACGACGGTGTGGCCGGCGTTGTTGCCGCCGTTGAACTTGACGACGTAGTCGACCTGGCTGCCCAGGTGGTCGGTCGCCTTGCCCTTGCCCTCGTCGCCCCACTGGGCTCCGACGATCACGATCGCAGGCATTTGGTTCTCCTTCGCTCGGGACGGAGTCCCTCCGTCCCGAGACGGCTGCTCAACGCGCCACTTGTTCTTGTGGTGGTGGTGCTGGTGGTCCTGACATGCAAGAAGCCCCGGCAAGGACCGGGGCTCTTGCGGCGACACGTTACCAAACCGAGGCGGACGCGCTAGATTTCACAAACAAGAACACGTTCTACTTTCGATGTGCCAAGGAGAAGCAAGTGGCTGCCAGCAGGGAAACCATCCTCGAGACCGTCCAGAACTACGTCGACCTCGTCGCGAACGGCACCTCCGCCGAGGTCGTCGCCCTGTACGCCGACGGCGCCACCGTCGAGGACCCGGTCGGCACGGAGGTGCGCACCACCCGCGAGTCGATCGCGGAGTTCTACGGCGCCCTCGACGGGCTCGAGCAGGAGGCGCGGATGATCCACGCGCGGGTTGCCGGCAACGAGGCCGCCTTCGCGTTCGAGCTCGTCACCAAGGTCGGCGACCAGTCCTACACGCTCGCCCCGGTCGACGTGATGACGTTCGACGACGACGGCAAGATCCTGAGCATGCGCGCCTTCTGGTCGTCCGAGGACATGATCGTCAGCTAGCGTCCCCTCGTCAGATCCTGGGGTCGATCCGGGGGTCCTCACCCCGACCCACGAAGGTGCCGCGCCGCCACGGCGGCGCGTAGATGAGCGACAACACGATCGCGACCAGTCCGGCCACGATCAGGATCGTGCCCAGGGCGTCCTCGTTGACGTACTTGATGTCAGCGGTGATGACGTCCAGGGCAAGGATCAGTCCGACCACGAGCAACACAATTCCTAGTCCGATGTACATGAGGCGGCAGTACCCGATGGGCGCCTGTCCATACGGGTGCAGGGCATGCCGAGGTCGGGCTCGTCAGCCGAGGCGGGCCGCGACCTCGGCGGCCACGGCGCGCGCCAGGGCCTCCGGGGTGTCGTCGTCCCGCTCGGGGATGACGGCGTGCACGTCGCCGGACGCGAGCAGGTCGAGCGCACCCACCTTCTGCTCGGCGGCCATCTCCGCCGCACGGCTGGTGTCGCCGTGCACGATCACGCTCGCACCCTCCGGCGGCAGCGGTGACAGCCAGCCGCGCTCGGTGGCCAGCACGGTGCGGGCCGGGAGCAGCGCGAGCGCCCCGCCGCCGCAGCCCTGACCGAGGATCACCGACACCGTCGGCACGGTCATCGTCACCAGCCGGGCGATGCAGCGGGCGATCTCCCCCGCGATGGCACCTTCCTCGGCTTCTGCCGACAGCTCCGCGCCGGGGGTGTCGATGACGGTGACCAGCGGGAGGCCGAGCTCCTCGGCGAGGTTCATCGCCCGCAGCGCCTCGCGCAGGGCACCAGGACCCATCGGCGTCGAGGCCGACTGCCGAGACCTGTCCTGCCCGACCAGCACGCACGGCTGCCCGTCGAGACGGGTCAGTGCGATCAGGACCGAGTCGTCCCGCTCCCCCTCGTCGGTGCCCCGCAGGCGCAAGGTGCCGGCGGCGCCGTACCGGAGCAGGTCGCGGACCCCCACCCGGCCATCGGCCCGGGTGGCCACGATGTCCTCCCAGACCGTCCGGTCGGAGGTGGTGCCGAGTGCGATCGGCGTACGGCGTTCGAGCCCGGCAGCGGTGGCCGGGTCCACGAGGACACCGAGCGCGTGGTCGACCAGCGCCGGCAGGTCCTCGGCCGGTACGACGGCGTCGATGATCCCCTTCGCAGCGAGGTTCTCGGCGACCTGGATCCCCTCGGGGAACGGTTCGCCGTTGAGCGCTTCGTAGACCTTCGGGCCCAGGAACCCCACCAGTGCGCCCGGTTCGGCGACGGTGACGTGGCCCAGCGATCCCCACGACGCGTAGACGCCGCCGGTCGTCGGGTGTCGCAGGTGCACCATGTACGGCAGTCCCGCGGCCCGGTGCTCCATCAACGCACGGGAGATCTCGACCATCTGGACGAACGCCCGGGTGCCCTCCTGCATCCGGGTGCCACCGGACGCCGTACTGGCCACCACGGGAAGGCCTTCGGCCGTTGCCCGTCGTACGGCGGCCGCGATCCGGGTGGCAGCGGCGATGCCGATCGAGCCGGCCAGGAACCCGAACTCGTTCACGACGAAGGCGATCGGACGTCCCCGGACAGTCCCCCGGCCGGTCAGGACGGACTCGTCGGTGCCGGCCTTCTCGGCGGCAGCCCGGAGGGCGTCCTGGTAGGCCTCGGGGTGGCCGGAGATGTCGACGGCGGAGTCCCACGACTCGTAGCTGCCGTCGTCGAGCACCAGGTCGATCAGTTCACGCGCGGTCCACCGGCGACTCGTCCCCATGGGCGCAACCCTAGGCTGATCGGGTGACCGACTCGATCGTGGTGATCACCAACGCCGACGCCGGCACGGCGGACGACGAGGCGCTGGAGACTGCCCTCGGCGTGCTCCGTGGCGCGACGACCGTCGAGGTGCACGCGACCTCGTCGCCGGACGAGCTCGACACGGTGCTCGACGGCCTCGGCGACCTCGGTGACCGGCGGCTGGTCGTGGTCGGCGGCGACGGCAGCATCCACGCCGTCGTGGCCGCGCTCCACCGCCGCAACGAGCTCACCGGCCGAGTGCTCGGACTGGTCCCGCTGGGCACGGGGAACGACTTCGCGCGCACCCTCGGCATCCCGCTGGACCCGGAGGAAGCAGCTGAACTCGTCCTCGCCGGCGCGACCCGGGCCGTGGACCTGGTCGTCGACGAACGAGACGCGGTCACGGTCAACGGCGTGCACCTCGGCGCAGGCGCCGAGGCCGGGGAGAAGGGGGCCCGGTGGAAGAGCCGGCTCGGCTCCGTCGGCATCGGCAAGGTCAACCTGGGCAGGATCGGCTACCCGATCGGCGCGCTGCAGACGGCCCTGAACCCGCCCACCCTCCGGGTCCGCGTGGAGGTCGACGGCGAGGTCGTGGTCGACGTCGACCACCAGGTGCTGATGGTGGCCCTCGGCAACGGCGCCTCCGTCGGCGGCGGCACCGAGCTGACGCCCGACGCCCATCCGTTCGACGGCCTGGTCGACGTCCTCATCGCCACCCCGGTCGGCACCCTGTCGCGCCTCGGCTACGCGCTGCGGCTGCCGTTCGGGCGCCACGAGGAGCACGCCGACGTCCAGATCGTCCGCGGCCGCACGGTCCGGGTCACGGGGTGCGAGTTCACCTGCAACAGCGACGGCGAGATCGACGGCCCGGTGCGGAGCCGGTCGTGGCGCGTGCTGCCGTCGGCGTACGCCATGGTCGTGCCGGTGAGCGAGTCTGGGAACGACGCCTCAGGCACCTAGTTCTTCATCGTGTTGTGCATGACCTCGTTGATGATGGCGTCCCGGTTGACCATGACGTTGACCAAGGCGCCCTCCCAGGAACGAGCCATGTCGACCACCATGAAGGCCTCGGCCTGCGCGTCCATCGCGTTCGCCCACTCCACCGGGTCGATCACCGGCTGGTAGCGCCTGATCTCCGCGAGACCGAGCCCGTTCCAGTGCCGGGCCATGTCGTGGATGGCGTTCTGGAGCAGGACCGTGCGCTTGCCAAGGGCGTGCTGGACGCCGCCACCCGGGCCACCTTCTCCCCGCTCCATGAGCGCCTCCACCCGCAAACGGGCTTCCGTCACGCGCGACGCGGCGTGGTCCAGGCCCTTCTCCTTGAGCCCGCCGATCCGCTTCATGCCCTCGATCTCGTCGGTGACCTCGACGGCGGAGAGACCGCCGACGACCGCTGTGTAGCCGTACTCGGCGAGCGCCTTGTAGCTCTTGTAGGTGATGGCAGCGCCTGCCAGCGGTGCAGCCGCGGCACCCGCAGCACCCGCAACGGCTTCTGCCCCGACGGCCTCCGCGCCGGCGGCGATCAGTCCCACCCCACCGCTGGCGACCTCCAGCCCACCCTCGATCTTCTGGCTGGCCGTCGCATTGTCGTCGAGCAGCACCAGGGTGCCGTGGATCAGGTCGAGGGCAGCGAAGGCGCTCGAGAACTTCGACAAGCCCTCGACTGCCCGGCCGAGCACGGCGGCCTGTTGGGCCATGCCACGCATCGAGAAGACCTTCTGCAGTCCCATGGCGAGCAGGGTCAGGGACTGCGTGGTGAAGTCCGCGGCCTTCTTGACGTGTTCGAGCACCGTGGCGCTCGCGCCCAGCATGCGGTCTGGATCCGTGCGCGCCAGCTGCTTGTCGAGGTCCTCGACCATCTTCGAGTACGACGGATAGTCGTCGGTCTTGCAGAGGGCGATGATGCCTTCGAGAACCTTGATCCGGGAGTCGCGCGACTTCTTAGTGGCACCCTCGACGTCCGCCGTGCCCAGGAACTTGTCCGCGGTCGCGAAGACCGCGAGTCCGTCGGTCGCCAGGGCGATCAGTCGCTGACGCTCCACCTTCGCCTTCGGTGACTGCAGCTCGGCCGCCCGACCGACGTCGGCAGTGGCGGCGTCGACGACCGCGGACTCGAGGACCGTGCCTGTCTTCATGAGCAGCTGCTGGGCATGCGCGGCCTGGTCGAGCTGGCCGCCGGCCGCCACGTGGGCACGAAGCAACAACGCCTTCAGCACCGGAGCGGCAGCCTGGAAGTGCGTGAGCCGACCGACAGGAGGAAGCCCGTTCCCATCGGGGCTACGGCCGTGAAGGCTCTCCCAGAGTGCCTCACCGGCAGCGTGGTCCTTCGCGCTCAGGTCGGCCACCCGCTCGCGCCCACCCCGGTGCGACAGGATGTCGTCGACGGCGATGGCCGCCATCATGTCGGTCCCGTCCGCGACCCGCACGGACGACTTCCGCTTGCGCTGCACGGATGCTACGCCTGCTGCCACGCGACGGTTGCCGATCTGACGCTGCAGGGCGTGGACGTCGCTGGCCGTGCTTGTTCCCGTGGCAGTTCCAGCGGTGTCGCCGGACTTCAGCTCGGACGTCAGCGGGGGCGCGCGGCGTGGTGCCCGTTGGCGGATCGGACCCGGACCGGGTCGTTGACCGACCACGTGGAGCCCCCTGTCGACAGCTTCGATGCTAGCAGCGGCCGACCCTGGGGGAGCCGGTCCCGGAGGTAAAGACCGGCGCCCGGTCGGGACGAATCGGAGCCGGACGCTCGGTCCAACTAGGCTTCGCGCCGTGGCACGAGGACAGCGCAACCAAGACGACGAGTCAGGCGGCAACCAGGGTCGCACGCATCAGCCCAGCGACTGGGTGACCCGGACCGCCGACCTGGCGCTCCGGCACGCAGAGGCGGTCAACGGAGGCACCCTGCCCGACGTCGTCACCTGCGCGTCCGGGATCAGCCCCTCCGGCCCCATCCACCTGGGCAACCTGCGCGAGTTCCTCACCGTGCACTTCGTCGCCGAGGAGATCCGGCGTCGCGGCATCACCGTGCGCCACCTGCACAGCTGGGACGACTACGACCGGTTCCGCAAGGTCCCGGCGGGCGTCGACCCGTCGTGGAGCGAGCACATCGGCAAGCCGCTGTCCGCTGTCCCGGACCCGACCGGCGAGTTCCCGAACTGGGCCGAGCGCTTCAAGGCGCCGCTGCGCGCTGCACTCAAGGACCTCGGTTGCGAGATGGTCGAGGTCGACCAGACCGAGCTGTACGCCGCCGGCACCTACCGCGAGCAGGTCCTCACCGCCATCGCGAAGCGCGGCGAGATCGAGACCGTGATGGCGCGGTTCCGGACCAAGAAGGCTGCCGAGCCGGTCGAGGGCGAAGAGGAGTCGACCGCGGAGGAGGACTCCGGCCACGGCGCGACCGAGGACCTGGCCCGGTTCCCCTACAAGCCCTACTGCCGCGGTTGCGGCCGCGACACCGTCACCCTCACGTCGTACGACGACGACACGACGGACCTGGCCTACACCTGCGACGTGTGCGGCGACTCCTACGTCACCAACGTCGCCACGCAGAACGAGGGCAAGCTGGTCTGGAAGGTCGACTGGCCGATGCGCTGGACCTTCGAGGGTGTCCACTTCGAGCCCGGTGGCGTCGACCACGCGAGCCCCGGGTCGTCGTACACGGTCGGCAAGGAGATCGTCGGCCCGATCTTCGGCGGCACCGCCCCGTCGTTCGTCGGCTACTCGTTCGTCGGCGTCGCCGGCATGCCGAAGATGTCCTCGTCCAAGGGCGGCGTGCCGACCGCCGAGGAAGCCCTGCGCATCCTCGAGGCGCCGATCCTGCGCTGGCTCTACGTCCGCCGTCAGCCCAAGCAGGCGTTCAACGTCGACTTCGGCCAGGAGGTCCTGCGCCTGTACGACGAGTGGGACGCGCTGACCAAGAAGGCAGCCATCCCCGAGAAGCGCGACGCCGCGGTGCTCGCCTGGGAGCGCGCGTCCGCGACCTCGACCGCCGGCGCGCTGCCGACGCCTGCCGTCGTCGTACCGTTCCGGATGCTGTCCTCGGTCGCCGACGTGACCGCGGGATCGCGTGAGATCACCGCGCGCACCGTCGGTGCGAGCGAGGCGGACCTCGAACCGCGGCTGTCGAAGGCGGCCACCTGGATCACGGCCTACGTCGACCCCGAGGACCGCACTGTCGTGCGCGAGTCCGCCGACACCGAGCGCCTGGCCGCACTCTCCGAGGACGAGACGCTGTGGCTCGGCCAGCTGCTCGACCGGCTGCCCGACTCGTTCGCGGACGCCGACGAGCTGACCACCCTGATCTACGGCGTCCCGAAGCTGGCACGCGGACTGGCCCTGGACGACCCGCCCACCGACGAGGTGAAGACGGACCAGAAGGCGTTCTTCAAGCTGCTGTACGAGCTCCTGGTCGCTGCCGAGCGCGGCCCGCGCCTGCCCACGCTGTTCATGGCGCTCGGGCCGGAGAAGGTGCGCGCGCTGCTCACGCCGTGAGTCACCAGCGCAGGTCGGGTGGACCTGCATCGGGCGGGACCGACGGCAGGCCGAGCACGTGCATCGCCGCGTCGGCGAGGTCCAGGTTCCGGATCGGCTGCGCTCCGTCGTACGACGGCCGCCCGGTGCCCGGGTCACGACGTTGCGGGTTGCTCGCGTAGAGGTCTCCCGCCGCCACGTCCGGTCCCCAGACCACGAACGGGATCGTGTAGTTCGCGGGCACCGGGGCCCCGTGGTCGCGGGTGCCGGCCGCGAATCCGTGGTCGGCGGTGAGGATCACCGTGGTCGTGCCGTCGAGTGCGGGCGTGTGTTCGATCGCCGCGACGACCTTGCCGACGAGTCGGTCGATCTCGCGAACTGCATCGAGATACGCCACGCCCATGCCTCCGGTCCGGTGCCCGGCCGCGTCGGGACCGGCAAGGTGCAGGAACGTCAGGTTGGGCTGTGCGGACACGAGATGGGCAATGGCGTCGGCGACCAGGCGGCCTTGGGGCTTGCGCACCTCGAAGTCGTCGATCGACCGCGGCCACGAGTCCCGCATGATGTCGAACTTGGTCTTGCCTGCGAACAACGCCGTCGTCAGGTGGTGACGATGCGCGACGGAGAAGATCGACGCGACCTTCTCGCCCGCAGCGGCCTGCACCGTGTCCCCGACGGGGTTGCCGTTCCAGGTCACGCCATGGCCACCTCCGGCGGCGTCGATCCGGCGTCCCGTCACCATGCCGACGTGATTGGGGAGGGTGACGTTCTTCTCGTAGGCGGTGCGGGCGTTCAGGGTCGAGGCCCCCTCGTCGAGGAGCCGATGCAGGTGCGGCGTCTCCTTCGTGCCCAGCTCGAGGAGCGCTTCAACGGCCAGGCCGTCGACGGAGATGGCGACGACGTGCGCCGGCTCGGTGGGCGCGGTGCTCGACGGGGTCGCCGTCGGCTCCACCGAACTGGGCGAGCTGGCCGGCGTGGACGAGCTGGGCGAGCTGGTCGGCGCAGACAGGTCCGGGTCGCCCGCGCTGCAGGAGACCAACCCGAGACTCGCTGCACCGAGGCCAGCGACCACTGCCCACGCGCCGAAGCGATCCTTCACTGCGTCGCGATGTCGACGACCGGGGACCACACGTGGCGGCCCGGGACGTAGTCGTAGAACTCCGCATCGCTGACCATCTGCACGTTGACGCTGACCTTGTCGACGGGGCTGTCGCCCTCCCGGAACCGGAAGGGGAAGGCGAGGCCGTCCCGGGGAGCTGCGGAGTAGTCACCCGGGAACCGGGGATCGTCGGTCTGGGAGCCGTCGAGGATGTCGCGACCGTGGCCCCAACCGTCGACCGCGCCGGATCCGGTCGCGCCGGTGGTCACGTGACGCCAGGAGACGAAGTCGGGATTGTCGTCACCGTTCACGTCGAACTGCACGATGACACCGACGGGCGGCGAAGCGGCGCCGACGAACTCCACGATGACCCAGCCGGGCGTCCCCTCCTGCTGCGGGTAGACCTGGACCTGCAACAGATCGCCCTCAGGGCTGGTCTCCGGACCCTGTCCGCGCAGGAGCGCGTCGCTCGTGGTGTCGATGAGATCCAGCGGCGGGAGCGGCACCGACTGCTGGGTCGGCGACGTGCTCGAGGTCGTGGTGGGGTCCGAGGTCGCCGTCGAGTCCCTGTCCTGCGCGCCGGTGTCCGTGTCGTCCGAGCCGCTGGTGCCGACCAGGTAGGCGCCGACTCCCACTGCCACGAGGAGGAGTGCCGCGGCCACCACGATGCCCAGGACCAGGGGCGCGCGACTGCGTGACGTGGGCGGCGGCATGAAGGGGGGCGGCGTTGGTGACTGCCTTGGCGGGAGGTTAGGCGGGAAGTTCGCCGGCGGTGGAACCGGCGGCGGCGGGGTGGGCGCAGCCATGACGGTCATGGAGGAGGTCGGCGATCCGTCCCCGGCTCCCTGCGGGGCCGGCTGCCCACAGTTGGAGCAGTGCTGGTGCCCCTTCATGGGCGCACCGCAGTGCGTGCACCAAGCAGCCTTGGGAGCAATGTCCACGGCGTCCGCCACTCTCCTCATCGACCCGACCGTCGTACCTGACGATTCTGTCGTCAAACGGCCGATTTCACGACCGTTTCGTCAGGTACGACGCGCGAGGGGATCAGAGCAGGACGTCGGCCGCCGTCGGGCTCGAGTCACGCAGGAAGGCGGAGCAGCGCTCCCACTCCTCGGTCTCACCGATCGCGCGGGCGGCGAGGGCGAGCAGGGCCAGCGAGCGCAGGAAGCCGCGGTTGGGCTCGTGCTCCCACGGCACCGGGCCGTTCCCCTTCCAGCCGTTGCGGCGCAGCATGTCGAGCGAGCGGTGGTAGCCGACGCGGGAGTAGGCGTAGACGGTCACGTCATCGGCACCCTGGTCACGGGCCTGCTCGGCGAAGGTCGCCCAGGCGAGCGGCGAGGCCGGCAGGCGTCGTACGACGGCAGCGGGCGCCTCGCCCGCGGCGAGCAGCTCGGCCGCGGGGTCGACGGGAAGGTGCGTGGGCGGGGGGCCGGCCATCAGGTCGGCACCGGGAGTGAGGCTCATGGAGCCATTGTGGTCACAGGGGGAACGGATGTCGGCGATCGGGTGTTGACTCGTCCCGTGACCCAGAGCGAAGCCCCGACTCCCACGGCGTCGACCGACACCCCCGACGAGATCAATCCGTGGCCGGCCCTGTGGGCCCTGGTCCTCGGGTTCTTCATGATCATGGTCGACACGACCATCGTCACGGTCGCGACGCCGGCCATCATCGAGGACCTCCACGCGGAGGTGAACAGCGTCGTCTGGGTGACCAGCGCCTACCTGCTGGCGTACGCCGTCCCGGTGATGATCACCGGTCGGCTGGGCGACCGGTTCGGCCCGAAGAATCTCTATCTCATCGGCATGGTCGTGTTCACGCTCGCCAGCCTGTGGTGCGGACTGACCTCGACGATCGAAGGGCTGATCATCGCCCGGGTCGTCCAGGGCTTCGGCGCCAGCATGATCACCCCGCAGACGATGGCCATCATCACGCGGATCTTCCCGGCCGAGCGGCGCGGCCAGGCCATGGCGCTGTGGGGCGCGACGGCCGGTGTGGCGTTGCTCGTCGGGCCGCTGGTCGGTGGCCTGCTGGTCGATGCGCTCTCGTGGGAGTGGATCTTCTTCATCAACATCCCCGTGGGGATCATCGGCATCGCCCTCGCGCTGCGCAACGTGCCCTCCCTGCCGACCCACCAGCACAAGTTCGACTGGCTGGGCGTCGTGCTGAGCGGCATCGGCATGTTCCTGCTGGTGTTCGGCATCCAGGAGGGCCACCAGTACGACTGGGGCAAGGTCACCGGCTTCGTGACCGTGCCCCTGCTGATCGTGGGCGGCATCGTGGTGCTGGTGCTGTTCGTCCTCTGGCAGCACTTCAACAAGCAGGAGCCGTTGGTCCCGCTCAGCCTGTTCCGCGATCGCAACTACTCACTGGCCAACATCGCGATCAGTGCCATCAGCTTCACGTTCACCGCGCTCGGCTTCCCGCTGATGCTCTACGCCCAGCTGGTGCGGGGCTACTCCCCCACCGAGTCGGCCCTGTTGATGGTCCCGATGGCGCTGCTCTCGATCGTGCTGGCTCCGCCGGTGGGCAAGCTGACCGACCGCGTGCACCCCCGCTACCTCTGCAGCGTCGGCTTCGCCACCGTCGGCATCAGCCTGGTCTGGCTCTCGGCCGTCCTGACGCCCGACTCCGCCGTGTGGGAGCTCGCGCTGCCCATGGGCCTGATGGGTGCCGGCAGTGCTGCGATCTGGGCTCCACTGGGAGCCACCGCCACCCGCAACCTGCCGATGCAGATGGCGGGCGCCGGGTCCGGTGTCTACAACGCCACCCGCCAGGTCGGCGCCGTTCTCGGCGCGGCCGCGATCGCGCTGTTCATGGACAGCAGGCTCGCCGCCAACGGGCTGACCTTCGACCCGTCGAAGGCTCCCGAAGGCACAGCCGGCGGCACCGCCCTCCCGCCCCAGGCCCTCGATCCGTTCGCGACCGCGATGGGGCAGTCGATGCTCATCGCGCCAGCAGTGATCCTGATCGGCCTGGCCGCAGTGCTGTGCTTCGCGCGCCCGAAGGCCGACTTCTAGCTCACGAAGCCGAAGAGGGGGCTGTCCGGCGGGACCTTCTCGACCCGCAGTCGCGACTCCTCCATCCGGGCGAGCAGCCCGGTGAGGTCGTCGGCGTGCTGCATCTCGATGCCCACCAGCGCCGGACCGGTCTCCCGGTTGTTGCGCTTGGTGTACTCGAACAGCGTGATGTCGTCGTCGGGACCGAGCACCTCGTCGAGGAAGCGGCGCAGTGCACCGGGCTCCTGGGGGAACTCGATCAGGAAGTAGTGCTTGAGGCCCTCGTGGATCAGCGCTCGTTCCACGATGTCGGCGTAGCGCGAGACGTCGTTGTTGCCGCCGGAGACGACCACGACGACCTTGCTGCCGGGCGCCAGGGCGCCGGAGAGCTCGGGCAGGCGAAGGGCAGCCGGAGCGAGCGCTCCCGCAGGCTCCGCGATGATGCCGTCCACCTGGTAGAGGTCGAGCATCTCGACGCAGATCAGCCCCTCGGGCACCGCGATCACCGACAGGTTCACGGCCGACCGCGCACCGGCAACGGCCGCGTAGGTCAGGTCCCCCACGCGTCGTACTGAAGCTCCGTCGACGAAGGGGTCGACGGACTCCAGCTCGACCGGGCCACCGGCCTCCAGCGCAGCCGCCAGCGACGTCGCGCCCGACGGCTCCGCGGCCACGACGGCGACGCCCGGCAGGCGTTCGGCGAGCACCGTCAGGCAACCGGCGATCAGGCCGGCGCCGCCGACTGGCAGCACCAGGGCGTCGGGAGTCCAGCCGTGCGCAGCTGACTGGGCCAGGATCTCGGCCGCCACCGTGGCCTGCCCGGCAATGATCCCGGGGTGGTCGAAGGCGGGGATGACGGTCGCCCCGGACGCAGCAGCGAAGTCGGCAGCAGCGACCGCGGCGTCGTCGTACGCCTCACCGGCGATGACGACCTCGACCTGGTCACCGCCGAGCGCGGCCACCCGGTCGCGCTTCTGGCGCGGGGTGGTGCGCGGCAGGAAGATCGTGGCGTGCACGCCGGCCCGGGCGCAGGCAAAGGCGACGCCCTGAGCGTGGTTGCCGGCGCTGGCGCAGGTCACGCCGCGCGCTCGCTCCTCCTCCGACAGTCCGGCGAGGACGGTGTAGGCACCGCGCGCCTTGTAGGACCGGACGGGGGTCAGGTCCTCGCGCTTGAGCCAGACCTCCAGCCCGGTCAGGGCGGAGAGCCGGTCGGCGCGCTGCAGTGGCGTGGTCGGGATGACTGGCGCCAGCAGCTCGGCCGCCCGGTCGACGTCGGCGGCGGTCGGGAGGGTCGGGACAGGCTGGACCACCGGACTAGCCGACGGTCTTGCCGGCCGACCGCAGGTTCTCCGCGGCCTCGACGACCCGGGCAGCCATGCCGGCCTCGGCGGCCTTGCCCCAGGCGCGCGGGTCGTAGGCCTTCTTGTCGCCGACCTCGCCGTCGACCTTCAGGACGCCGTCGTAGTTGCGGAACATGTGCTCGGCAGCCGGGCGGGTGAAGGCGTACTGCGTGTCGGTGTCGACGTTCATCTTCACCACGCCGTAGTCGACCGCCGCGGCGATCTCCTCGGCCGAGGAGCCGGACCCACCGTGGAAGACCAGGTCGAACGGCTTCGAGCCCTCGGGCAGGCCGAGCTCGGAGACGACCGCCGCCTGCGCGTCGCGCAGGATCTCCGGGCGCAGCTGCACGCCGCCCGGCTTGTAGACGCCGTGCACGTTGCCGAAGGTGAGGGCCGTCATGTAGCGGCCCTTCTCGCCGATTCCCAGCGCAGCAACGGTCTGCAGCGCGTCAGCCGCGGTCGTGTAGAGCTTCTCGTCGATGGCGCCGACGACGCCGTCCTCCTCGCCACCGACGACACCCACCTCGATCTCGAGGATGATCTTCGCGGCGACCGAGAGAGCCAGCAGCTCTTCGGCGATGACCAGGTTCTCGTCCATCGGTACGGCGGAGCCGTCCCACATGTGCGACTGGAACAGCGGCGCCTCACCCCGGGCGACCCGTTCGGCCGACAGGGCCAGCAGCGGGCGCACGAAGCCGTCCAGCTTGTCCTTGGGGCAGTGGTCGGTGTGCAGCGCGATGTTCACGGGGTAGTTCTTCGCGACCTCGGCGGCGTACGCGGCGAAGGCGACCGAGCCACTGACCATGTTCTTCACCGACGGGCCGGAGAGGTACTCCGCGCCACCGGTCGAGACCTGGATGATGCCGTCGGCGCCCGCGTCCGCGAACCCCTTGAGGGCAGCGTTGAGCGTCTGGGACGACGAGACGTTGATGGCCGGGAAGGCGAAGGCGCCTGCCTTGGCGGCGTCGAGCATCTCGGCGTACTTCTCGGGAGTTGCGATGGGCATGCTGGCTGGCTCCTGCGCGCGATCCGGTGCGGACGTGGTGGTGGTCACTTCTCACTGGCCAACCTACCGTGGCAACCGATCGGCAGTGCGTTGCGTATCCCTCGTTGAGTGACCGCTGCGCACCCATCGGAGGCAACCGTGCAGGACTTGATCGACAGACTGGCGAGCGAGCTCGCCACGGCGCCGGAGCCCGGCTTCGACATCGCGAGCACCGTGGCCTCCGGCCGCACCGTGGTACGACGCCGCCGGATCGCCGCAGGCGGGGCCGCCCTGGCTGCGGTGCTGGTCGCCGGGGGCACCGCGTGGCTGGTCGTCCCGGGCGCCGACGGCAGGTCCGAGAGCAGCTCGGTGGCGGTCGAGCCGACACCGACACCGACGCCCACGGCGACCAGCGGAGCGGGCCCTGAGGAGGAGGTCGAGCCGGTGGTCACCGGCACCGACGGTGAGCCGGCCATCAACCCCGCGGCCGAGGTCATCGAGCGAGACGCCTTCACTGCAAGCGACGGCCAGGAGGCCGAGATCTACCACGTGCGGCTCCGCGCCGCGGAGTACTACGTCTACCTGCAACCGGATGGCGCTTCCTCCTTCCCGCTGCCAGCGCAGGGCCTGACGTTGCGTGAGTGGGCCGAGGTCCAGCTGGTCGGCCCGGACATCGAGGACGACCAGTGGCTTCGGTTCGACCGCGGCTCACATGTCACTCCCGTGCTCTTCGGGCTGGAGATCGTCAAGCAGGTGCCGGACCCTGACCTCGGTGCGAACTTCGCACCTGCAGGCACCCCGACCGCCCTGGTGGAGGCTCGCCTGGACGGCGCCACCTTCTACCTCGCCGTCCGGTCGATCGGCGGCGGCAAGGCCGAGGCGATCTCCTACCGGCGCGACGACCAGATCACCACCCTCCAGCAGTTCCGCACCCACACGATGCACTCGTACGCAGAGAACGAGTCCGGCGGCAGCGAGGGCCTGCGATGAGGCGCGAGGACCGGGAGCTCGCCTACGTCGAGTTCGCTGCGAGCAGGCGCGACCAGCTGCGCCGGATCGCCTACGGCATGTGCGGCGACTGGTACAAGGCCGACGACCTGGTGCAGAACGCGCTGATCAAGCTGTACGTCGCCTGGCCACGCGTGGTGCGCGGCGGGCGCGAGGACGCCTACGTCCGCAAGATCCTGCTGAACGCGGCGATCGACGACTCACGTCGTCCGTCCCGGCGGGAGCGGGCGACGGAGGTGCTTCCCGAGAGCGTCGCCCCTGCACCGACCTCCACCGAGGACCACGCCTCCCTCGTGTCCGCCCTTCAGACGCTGCCCGCCCAGCAACGGGCCACGGTGTTGCTGCGGCACTGGCTGGGACTGTCGGTCGCCGAGACCGCCAGCGAGCTGGGCATCGCCGAGGGGACGGTGAAGAGCCACTGCTCGCGCGGGCTCGAGACGCTGAGGGGTCTGCTCGCGGAAGCCGGGACTGCCTAACCGCGCCAGGCCTCGACGCTGCCCAGGTCGGCGTGCTGGCGCACCCACGCGTGCATCGCGATCGCGGCCGCCGCCGACGCGTTGATCGAACGGGTCGAACCGAACTGCGCGATCGAGAAGGTCGCGTCGCACGCCTCGCGCGCAGACTCGGAGAGCCCTGGCCCCTCCTGCCCGAACAGGAAGCAGACCCGGTCGGGGATCTCCATGGTCTCGAGATGGTCGGAGCCGGGCAGGTTGTCGACGCCGAACAACGGCACCGGACGCCCGGCCGCGCCGTCGTACGACGAGAGGTACTCGGCGAGGTCCTCGACCGTGGCGTGGTGGCGGACGTGCTGGTAGCGGTCGGTGACCATCGCGCCGCGCTTGTTCCACCGCCGGTTGCCGACGATGTGGACCTCGGCCGCGAGGAACGCGTTCGCCGAGCGGACGATCGTGCCGATGTTGAAGTCGTGCTGCCAGTTCTCGATGGCGACGTGGAAGCCGTGGCGACGCTGGTCGAGGTCGGCACGGATCGCCTCGAGGCTCCAGTACCGGTAGCGGTCGACGACATTGCGTCGATCCCCGTCCCGCAGCAGCGCGTCGTCGTACACCTCGGAACCGGGGCCTTCGGGCCACGGGCCCGCCCAGGGACCGACGCCGACCTCGGGCTGGCCGTGTGGCATCGGGTCGTACGGCGCCCGGCGCTCCTCGGGGCCCTCCGCATCCGCGTCCACGAACTGCACCCTATTGCCCACGGGGTTGGGACCCGGCCGGTACCGTTGCGCCGTGAACTCGCTGGTCGCGACCCCTTTCGTCGTGCCGATGCTGTTGGGCATCAAGTGGCTGGATCCTGAGTGGCTCCAGCACGAGTACGGTGCCGCCTTCATCTGGATCGCGATCGGGATCGTCTTCGTCGAGTGCGGGCTGTTCTTCCCGTTCCTCCCCGGTGACACGCTGCTCTTCGCGCTCGGGCTCTTCATCGCCGGCAGCAACACCACCGGCTACTCCGTCGTCGGCATCGAGCACGAGGCGACCGAGCTGGTCATCGCGATGGTCCTGCTCACCGTGGCGGCGTTCGCGGGCAACGTCGCCGGCTACGAGATCGGGCGCAAGCTGGGGCCGCCGCTCTACCACCGCGACGGCAAGATCCTGAAGAAGAAGTACTTCGACAACACCAGCGCGTTCTTCGAGAAGCACGGCAACAAGGCGTTGGTCATCGGGCGGTTCGTCCCGTTCGTGCGGACCTACATCACCGTCGTCGCCGGCGTCACCCAGATGGAGCGTCGCCGCTTCTTCGTGTGGAGCGCCATCGGAGCCGTGCTCTGGGTCGTCTCGATCACCCTGCTGGGGTACTTCCTCGGCGCGGCCATCCCGGCGCTGGGCGAGAACATCGACTACGTCACCTTCGCCATCCTGGCGTTCTCCGCGGTGCCGCTGGCCTGGGAGTGGTGGCGGCACAAGCGCCCCGGTGCCAAGGGCAAGAAAGTGCTCGCCCCAGCGACGGAAGCGCCGGTCGCCGAAGAGCGATGACTCCGGCTGTCGGTGCCGGTCGTTAGGTTCGGGACAACCGTTCCACCCGACTTCCACCTCACCGAGGAGCACATCGTGGCGATCAACCTCAACCCCTACATCAACTGGCGCGGCCAGGCCCGCGAGGCGATGGAGTTCTACCAGTCCGTCTTCGGCGGCGAGCTCACCGTGATGACCTTCGCCGACATGGGCGGCACCGCGATGGGCGTCGCCGAGGACGAGGTCAACTGGGTCATGCACTCGGCCCTGACCGTGTCGGACTCGGTGCTGCTGATGGGCGCCGACCACCCGAACCACGTCCCCGGCGAGCCGCAGACCCAGCAGGTCAGCCTCAGCGGACCTGCTGAGGACGAGGCCACCCTCCGCGCGTGGTGGG
This sequence comes from Nocardioides sp. Root682, assembly GCF_001427795.1. Lineage (GTDB taxonomy): Bacteria > Actinomycetota > Actinomycetes > Propionibacteriales > Nocardioidaceae > Nocardioides. The sequence goes on from NZ_LMHJ01000001.1 coordinate 1,895,684, forward strand.
AGGGCCTGACGGACGGCGCGACCGTGCACGAGGCACTCGCCCAGGCACCGTGGGGCGACACCTTCGGCATGCTGTCCGACAAGTACGGCGTCGACTGGCTGGTCAACATCGCGGGCGCCCAGCCCGCGGAGTAGGCCTCAGGCCCGGGCAGCCGCCCTGGCCGCGTCGAGCTCGACCTTGGTCAGTACGGCGCGCAGCTCGAGCGCCACGTCGTCCAGCGGGTTGTCGTCGCCCGGGCTCCGGTCGATGGCGCACACGACGGTCTCGACGACCGCGCCGCGCTCGCGCAGCGCGTTCGTCGCGTCGCGGACCGCGCCGCCCGTGGTGATGACGTCCTCGATCAGCACGATCCGCTTGCCGTCGACGTCGGGGCCTTCGGCGAGCTTGGCGGTGCCGTACTTCTTGGCCTCCTTGCGGACGAAGACCACCGGGATGCCGACCAGCTGGCTGACGGCGGTGGCGATCGGGATGCCACCCATCTCCAGTCCGCCGAGCAGGTCGGCGTCACCGGGGAGCAGTTGGGCGACCTCGCGGGCCACCCGGGCGAGCAGCCCCGGGTCGGCCTCGAAGAGGTACTTGTCGAAGTACTCGTTGCTGACCTGGCCCGAGCGGAGGGTGAACTCACCCGTGAGGCGGCAGGTGGCGTCGATGTCGGCGGCGAGGGCGGTGTCCGTGGTCGTCACGGTCCTGAGCCTAGGACGTCCCCGCACCCCTTAGGGTCGAAGGGTGCCCGGTCCCCCGCACCCAGCCGCCCGCCACGTCGCCGCCCGTGTCGCCGCGATGGGCGAGACGATCTTCGCCGAGATGTCGGCGCTCGCCATCCGCACGGGAGCAGTCAACCTCGGCCAAGGGTTCCCCGACACCGACGGACCGCCCGAGCTGATCGGTGCGGCCGTCGACGCGCTCCGCGGCGGCGCCAACCAGTACGCCCCCGGTATCGGCGTCCCCGCCCTCCGCCAGGCCATCGCCCGCCACCAGCAGCGGCACTACGGCATCGAGCTGGATCCCGACACCCAGGTCGTCGTGACGACGGGATGCACCGAGGCGATCGCGGGCGCCCTGCTCGGACTGGTCGACCCGGGCGACGAGGTGATCGTCCTGGAGCCCTATTACGACTCCTACACCGCGATGATCGCCTTCGCCGGAGGAGTACGACGACCCGTCACCCTGCGCGCGCCCGACTTCCGCCTCGACCCGGCCGAGCTGGAGGCCGCGGTCACCCCGCGCACCCGGCTGATCCTGCTGAACACGCCCCACAACCCCACCGGCCGCGTCCTCGACGCCGACGAGCTGGCCGCCGTGGCCCGGGTGGCCCAGGCGTACGACCTGACCGTGGTGACCGACGAGGTCTACGAGCACCTGACCTTCGACGACCGGGTCCACGTGCCGCTCGCGACCCTGCCCGGCATGGCCGAGCGGACCCTGACCCTCTCGAGCGCGGGCAAGTCCTGGTCCGTCACCGGCTGGAAGGTCGGCTGGGCGACCGGACCGGCCCACCTCGTCGCGGCGGTGACCGCCGCCAAGCAGTGGCTGACCTACACCTCGGGCGCGCCCCTGCAGCCGGCCGTCGCGGCGGCGCTCGACAGCCCCTCCGACTTCCCGGCGCGACTCCGGGCCGACCTGCAGGCGCGCCGCGACGAGCTCGTCGCCGGTCTGAGCGGGGCCGGCCTGACGTCGTACACACCGGAGGGGACGTACTTCGCCACCACCGACGTCAGCGCCCTCGGCTGGGCGAGCGGCGGTGACTTCTGCCGCGCCCTGCCGGAACGGGCGGGCGTCGTCGCGATCCCGTCCGAGGTCTTCTACGACGAGCCCGACGCACCCGGCGCCGGACGGCACCTGGTCCGCTGGGCGTTCTGCAAGCGCCCCGAGGTGATCGCCGAGGCGGTGCGCCGCCTCCAGGCCGCTGACCTGCGCGCCTGAACCGTCAGCGCTGGTACCAGCGACCCACTTCGGGTCGCAGCAGCATCCACGCAGTCGCGCCGAAGACACCCACCAGGGCGAGCAGGGGCCAGGCACCGATGGCCATCACGACGAGCAGCAGGGCGCCGGTCACCGCGGAGATGACGAGGATGATCCGGGCCCAGTTCTGGCCGATGAAGGCGAGTCCGGCGAGCACGATCGCGGCCACCGCCCACAGGGCGAACCCGACGAGCACGACGTACATCGCGGCCAGCAGGCTGTTCTCGGTGAGCTGGTAGGTCTCGACCATCTTGGGCTGTTCGCGGGTGACCTCGGCGAAGAAGTCCTCGGCCTGCGAGGGCAGCACGGCCATCATCAGGCCGATCCCCAGCAGCACCAGCGAGCAGCTGATCCACGTGAGCGCGCAGGCAGCGACCAGCGCCTGCGGCCGGGTCCGTCGTACGACGGCGGGCCGGTGGGCGGGTGCGGACGTTGCCGCGGCCGGAGCATCGGCCGGCGTTGCCGCTCCCTCCGGTGCCGCCGGTGCCGCCGGTGCGACCGGTGCGACCGGAGGGGGCCACTCCGCGGCCGGCCCCGGTGGGCGGAGACCGAGCTTCTCGGCCCGGCGTGCCTCGTAGGCCTGCACCCACGGCCGACCGGCGTACCAGTCGCGCGTCGGCCGCAGCCACAGCAGGACGATGCCGAACACCACCATCGGTGCGAGGAATCCGGCCGTGGCCATGCCGCCGACCAGCAGCAGCGGCGCCAGCAGCGTGAGCGCGAGCCGGGCACTGGTGGAGCGCTTGAAGACCTGGAAGCCCAGGATCGCGGCCGCCGCAGCCGATCCCGCACCGATCAGGCACAGGACCTGGATCAGGGAGGCGAGGCTGTCCGCAGTCAGGCCCAGGCCGCTCATCGGCGGGTCCGCGAGGACCCGCTGCAGCTCCTCCTGGGCCTCGAGCGTGTGCAGCGTCGAGATCCGCTCCCACGCGGACAGCACGACGATGATCGAGCCGCCGATGATCAGCGAACCCGCGAGCGTCGCGTGTCCCGGTCGTGGCTGTTCCTGGCTCATGCCGCCCATTCCATCAGACGGCCCCTCAGCCCTTGACGACCAGTCCGTCCTCGCCCCGGTCCACCGTCACCGCGCCACCGTCGACGACCTGACCGCCGATGAGCAGCCGCGCGAGCGGGTCGCCGAGCGCGGACTGGATGAGCCGGCGCAGCGGCCGGGCGCCGTACGCCGGGTCGTAGCCGACGTCCGCCAGCCACTCCCGGGCGGCCGGGGTGACCTCGAGCGTGATCCGCCGTCCGGCCAGCCGGTTCTCCAGCAACCGCAGCTGCAGCTCGACGATCGTCGCCAGGTCGTCGCGGGTCAGCGCATCGAAGGTGACGATCTCGTCGAGCCGGTTGAGGAACTCGGGCTTGAAGGCCTGGCGCACCGTCGCCATCACGCCCTCCCGCTGCGCCTCGGGATCCAGGGTGGGGTCCACGAGGTACTGCGAGCCGAGGTTGGACGTCAGGATCAGGATCGTGTTGCGGAAGTCCACCGTCCGGCCCTGCCCGTCGGTCAGTCGACCGTCGTCGAGCACCTGCAGCAGGATGTTGAACACCTCGGGGTGCGCCTTCTCGACCTCGTCGAGCAGCACGACCGCATAGGGACGGCGGCGGACGGCCTCGGTGAGCTGGCCGCCCTCGTCGTACCCGACGTAGCCGGGAGGCGCACCGACCAGGCGCGACACCGAGTGCTTCTCGGAGTACTCGCTCATGTCGATGCGGACGATCGCCCGCTCGTCGTCGAAGAGGAAGTCGGCCAGCGACTTGGCGAGCTCGGTCTTGCCGACGCCGGTCGGGCCCAGGAACAGGAACGAGCCGGTCGGCCGGTTGGGGTCGGAGATCCCGGCCCGGGACCGTCGTACGGCGTCGCTGACGGCACCCACGGCGCCGCGCTGGCCGATCAGGCGCGCACCGATGACCTGCTCCATCTCGAGCAGCTTGGCGGTCTCGCCCTGCAGCAGCCGTCCTGTCGGGATGCCGGTCCAGGCCTCGACCACCTCGGCGATCTGCGGGGCGCCGACCTCGTCACCGACGAGCTTCTCCTCCTTGCCGGCAGCCGGGTCGGCAGCCCCGTCCGTGGCACCCTCGCTGGCCTCGACGGCCCTGATCTGAGCCTCCAGTGCAGGGATCTGGCCGTACTGGATCTCGCTGGCACCGGCGAGGTCGCCCTCGCGCAGCTTGCGGTCGGCCTCGCTGCGCAGCTGGTCGAGCTGGCGACGCAGCTCGCCCTCGCCCTCCAGGGACGCCTTCTCCCGCTCCCACCGGGCGTCCAGGCCGCGCAGCGCCTCCTCCTTGTCGGCGAGGTCGGCGCGCAGGGTCTCCAGCCGGTCGCGTGACGCGTCGTCGGACTCCTTGGCGAGGGCGAACTCCTCCATCCGCAACCGGTCGACCTGGCGTCGCAGCTGGTCGATCTCCTCGGGCGACGACTCGATCTCCATCCGCAGCCGCGACGCGGCCTCGTCGATCAGGTCGATCGCCTTGTCGGGCAGCTGGCGTCCGGTGATGTAGCGGTCGGACAGGGTCGCCGCGGCCACCAGGGCGGCATCGGTGATCCGCACACCGTGGTGCGCTTCGTACTTCTCCTGGATGCCGCGCAGGATCTGGATGGTGTCCTCGACGCTCGGCTCCCCCACGAACACCTGCTGGAAGCGGCGCTCCAGCGCGGGGTCCTTCTCGATCCGCTCGCGGTACTCGTCGAGCGTGGTCGCACCGATCATGTGCAGCTCGCCGCGCGCCAGCATCGGCTTGAGCATGTTGCCCGCGTCCATCGCGGAGTCACCGCCCGCGCCGGCACCGACAACGGTGTGGAGCTCGTCGATGAACGTGATGATCTGCCCGCCGGCGTCCTTGATCTCCTCCAGGACGGCCTTGAGCCGTTCCTCGAACTCGCCGCGGTACTTCGCGCCGGCGACCATCGCGGCCAGGTCGAGCGAGAGCACCCGACGGCCCTTGAGGGAGTCGGGGACGTCGCCGTCGACCACCCGCTGCGCGAGACCCTCGACCACCGCGGTCTTGCCGACCCCGGGCTCGCCGATGAGCACCGGGTTGTTCTTGGTACGACGCGACAGCACCTGGATGACACGACGGATCTCGGCGTCCCGGCCGATCACCGGGTCCAGCTTCCCGTCCTCGGCGGCCGAGGTGAGGTCGACGGAGTACTTCTCGAGCGCCTCGTACGTCGACTCGGCGTCCTGCGACGTGACCCGGCGGTTGCCCCGGACGGCCGTCAGCGACTCCTGGAGCCCCCCGGCCGTCAGGCCCGCGTCGGTCAGCACGGTCTTCGCGCTCGACTCGACGGTGGCGAGGGCGATCAGCAGGTGCTCGGACGCGACGTACTCGTCCTTCATCGACTGCGCGAGGTCCAGGCCGGACGCCAGGACCCGGGTCAGCGCGGGCGACGCAGCGGGCTGCTGGACGGTGGCACCGCTCGCGCGGGGCAAGCCGTCGCGAACCGCCGACGCTGCATGCACCAGCGCCGACGCGTCGACGCCGGACTTCGCGACCAGGCTCGACGCGATCCCCTCGGTCTGCAGCAGCAGCGCGACGAGAAGGTGGATCGGCTCGACGCTGGTGTTGCCCGCCGTCGTCGCGGCGAGCTGGGCAGCCTCGATCGCCTCGCGGCTACGGGTCGTGAACTTGTCGGCCCCAAAGGCGCTCATGGACAGTGACTCTCCTCAAGGTGCGTGGAACTGGATCGTGACACTCATTCCAACGCGCGCAAAGTTGAGTCTGTTCCACTCAACTTTGCGGAAATTCGAGGATCAGTCGGCGTCGATCTCCGGCGGTGCCTCGTGCGTCGGCAGCGCGACACTCGTGGCGGTCCGCTCGTCGACGAGGGCCAGCTTGCAGAACTCCTCGCCGAACGGCGTGAGGTGCACGCTGCGACGCACGACCTTGGCGAACTTCACCGAGTGCATCGCGGCGAGCACGTCGGGCTGCGCCTCGAGCACCTGGTACTCCAGGTGGTCGTGCACGGCCTCGCGGGAGAACCAGATCAGTCCGAGCCGGAACAGGTTGTTGAGGTACGACGGCACCTGCTCGATGTAGCGCAGCCCGGCCCGGGCACCCACCATGTTGAGGCCGGGGGCGATCAGCTGGCTGCTCATCATGCCGATCGGGCCACCGGTGCGGATGTCGACACTGGGCTGCGGCCCGTCGCGCAGCAGCATCACCAGGACGCGTGCCTCGTCGGGCGCGAGCTCGTCGAGGATCCGGTCGAACGCCGGATGCCGGTCGTTCTGGCCCCACACGTCGCGGGACTTCTCCAGCAGCTCGTTGCCCCGATCGCGCAGCGACAGCTGGCGGCTCGCGACCACCTGGCCGTCAACGACCGTCGCGACGGGCGTGGTCTCCCGCGAGCGATCCGAGCCGTTGCCGTTGCCGTTGGCACCCAGGGACTCGCCGACCCGGAGGAAGGCCGTGGCGACGGGGGTTCCGTCGGCCAACGTGCGGGCCAGGTCGCCCACGGCACCGACGACGGAGCCGACCTCGCGGATCAGCGTCGCCGCCTCTTCACGGTTCGTCACTGCCTTGCCGACGCGCATCCAGTTGCGGGCCGTCGTACGCATGCCCCAGCCGGCAGTGTGCAGCGCGGCCGAACCGGCGACCCGGGCCAGGCCGGGAAGGGACTCGACAACGGTGGGACTGGCGATCGCAGGCAGCCGCGGCAGGTCCTCGCCCCCGACGCCCCTGTTCTCCGAAGAGCTTGATTCTCTTGCCACGGTCCCATCCTCCATCAACAACACCTCGGGCGATCCGCCCCGCACCCTGCTGGTCACACCCATCAGGGACGACTCACGGCGGGAAGCCGGGAATCAGGCCCCAGTTGAAGATCGCCAGGTGCAGGAAGCCGCCCGCAGCGCCCATCACCGCGCCATGGAGGTAGAGCATCCACTCGTCCTCCTTGATCGCCGAACGCATCATCTCGACGAAGTCCTTCGGCGGCAGCTCCTTGGTACGGCGCGCGATCAGCACCCGGATCTTCTCCGACTGCTTGCGACTGAACTCCGCGTCACGGAACGGAGTGATCGTGCGACCCACCGCCTCCAACGCGAAGGAATCCTTGATCCGGTCGTACCGCTTGCCGCCCATGGCAACGTTGACGGCACCACGCAACGGGCCGGCCGCCTTGTCGATCGCCGGCCGCATGGCGGTCGCGATCATCTGACGGGTCCGGTCACCCCGGGGACCGTCCATCAGGAAGTCACCGATCCGTTCGAGGGTGACCACGTCGTCGGCGATGATCCGCGCATAGACCTCGGCACACTCGTCCTGGCGGCGCAGGAACAACCCCTGGACCTTGATGCCGAGGACCCGCCTGGGCTCCGGCGGGTCGAAGATCAGCCACATGCCGAGCAGGTTGGTCGTCCATCCGACGAAGACGCCCAGCAGCGGGAGCAACCACCAGATGTGCCAGGTCTGGTCGACGATCGCGACCGGGACACCGAGCAGGAAACCGAAGATGAACCCGAAGGCCACCATCAGGTTCAGCTCCTTCTGGCCCACGTCCTTGAACACCCGCACCACGAGGTCGGGGTTCTTGCGGAAGTGGTCGATGACCATGATCTTCGGGTCGAGCAGCTGGTCGATGTGGATGCCGATCTCGTCGGTGATCGTCTTGACGACGGCCGGCAGCTGGGCCTGCACGCGGTCGATGACCGCCGTGCGGACCGGACGCGGGAGATCGCTCCACAGGCGCGGGTGCTCGCGCATCATGACGTCGTTGACGAGCTCGGGGAGATCGGGCCGGAACACGTTGACGATGTGTTCGGCGATCTGGTCGGGCTCGAGCTGGGCGTAGAACTCAGCGGGCGTGCCGAGCTTCGCGATCACCTTGTCGACGGCGATGCTGCCCATCTTGGCGGCGCGCGCAGGCACGATGCCCTGCCAGCCCAGGCCACCCTCCATCCAGCCGGGGATCTCCTGCAGCTTGCGCGGCATGAGCCCGGTGACTTCCTTGAGACCGGGGACCTTGAAGCCGTGGAACTTGATGGGCGAGAACAGCATCCAGAGGCCGGACCAGTTGATCAGCCAGCCGATGATGCCCGTGAAGAACGGGATGGAGATGAACGCGAACCAGTCGACGCCGTGGCTTCCGGTCAATTCACCGCTCGCCCAGTCCCTGAAGAAGTCGCCTATCGCGTCCACACGTGCCTCTCGTCCTGTCGAGCTCTGCCGCGCCCCATTGCCACGGACGGTCCCGACGGGCTGAGGCTAGTGCCTCGAGTCGCGATTGGCACGAAGATCTCAGGTCACGGTGTCGCAGGAACCTGCGCCGAGTCAGCACGTCAGGGTCCCGAAGGACGGCCTGGCGCTGAGGCTGGAGAGCCGGAGTCCACCGTCGAGCACGATGCCGTGGACGGACATGTCCGTCTGGCCCAACTGAATTGCCTCGTGCGACGCGTCAATCAGCACGGTGAAGGCGCCCGGCGTCTCCCCCACCCCCCGGGAAGCCCCGATCGTCGTACGTGGCGTCCCGAGCGCCTGGACCGTGCCGTCCGTGACGGCGAGGGCTGCAGCCGGCAGACGCACCGGGCGCGAGGTGACCAGGCGCAGGCTCAGCCGGCCCCCGATGATCGGCATGTCCACGGTGGGGATCAGGCACAGGTCCACGAAGCGACCCTCCTCCAACCGGACCAGCGCCGCTCCCTGCTCAGAACCCACTGCGTCCCGGCCGGCCACGCCGCTCACCGAGTCGATGCCGAGCGTCATCTCGTCGGCAGAACCACCGCTGGTTGCCATGACGATCGGGTGGACCGTGGTGATGACGACCTGGATGTAGCCGAGCACCGCGAGTGCTCCGATGGCGAGGCACGCAAGCGCAGCGGGAACGGTCAGCCGCAGGAACAGGACCGGATCGACTCGACCCGTCCCCTCCGGTGGCATGTCAGCGGCGCCCATCAGTACTTGATCGGGAGGTTCTTGCAGCCCTGGGTCGCTGCACCGCCGGGAACCACCTCGATCTTCAGCTTCTTGAGGTTCACCGGACCCTCGATGACGGCGTCGTACAGGTCACCCTTGACGTTGTAGAGGTCGCCGACGTCGGAGTCGACACTGAACAGCCGACCGTTGATGCCGGCGTAGCTCTCGGGCCCGTCGAGCGGGTTCACCACGTCGACGCCGCCGGACTGCCACGTCGTGACGCTCTGGACGGCGACCCCGAGCTCCACGTTTCCGCGCAGCGCGACACCGTTGCCGTTGGTGTTGGGCAGGCTGGTCGACGTCACCGACGTGACGTCGAGCTGGACGTTCTTGCCGGACACGTCGGTGACGTTGATGTCGTTGCCGCCGGAGGTGATCCTGATGGTGTAGTCGACTCCGAGGAAGCTCTCGGTCTGGGACACGCAGAGACCGTCCAGGCTGCCGTTCGCAAAGCCCATCCGAAGGACGTACCTGGTGCTGTCCCCGCTGCCGGACCGCAACGTGACGGGCATGATCCCGAAGGCGACGTTGCTGGTGCTCAGCCGCGCGCTGCTGAACTGTGACTTCTGACCCTGGACCACCAGCCCCGCGCCCAGTCCCATCACCGTGCCGCCCCAGAGCTGGGAGACCATCCAGCCGAGGACTGCGAACGCGCCGAGATTCATCACCGCGACCCGGCGCCAACGAGTGCCCGTGCGGGTCACGGCGTCCGTTTCCACTGCGGCTCCCGTCGACGTCATGGGGACACCTGGATGACCGTGTCAGGCAGGTTGAGGGTCGTCGGAGATCCGGTGCAGCTGCTCGCCTTGTTGGTGTTCATGTAGTAGACCCACGCGTCGAGCTCGAGGCCCGGGATGTTGTCCAGGCTGGCGATGGAAGCCAGGATCGATCCCCACAGGCTGTCGTCCCCGGCCAGGGCTCCGACGGTGGTGCTGATGCCGAACACGTTGACCTTGATGTGGGTGTCGGCCCGCAGCCACAGGTCGGTGAAGACGCAGGAGTCTCCGACGTTCCACCCCGCGCTGCTCTGGTTGCTCGGGACGAAGGTCAGCTTGTACTCCCCCGTGCCGTTGGTCGTGGGCGAGGCGACCGAGGACTGCGGCACCACCGTCATGTAGGAGTTGCGGCTGATCTCCAGGTTCTTCAGCCGCATGTGGACGAGCATGGCGTTGTCGTTCTCCTCGAACGCCGTCGACCAGCCGTTGTCCTGATAGAGCGTCCGGTCGAACGGGCAGGTGCCGAAGGCACCCCACCTCGAGCTGGTGGAGACGTTGCTCGGACCTGCCGTCTGGCTGCCGTCGGCGAGCTTCAGGATGGTGGGCCTGGCAATCGTCGAATCGTTGCGCTGGAAGGCGCCGCAACTGGTGTATTGCCGGGTGAACTTTCCGTCGGGGAACGTGATGCCGTCGGTCGTGAACGCCGTGCTGCTGCCGGTCGCACTTCCGGTGTCGCTGTCGCTGTAGCCGAGACGCATGTGGATGGGCGCGTTGGGGACGCACGGCGTGACCGTCGTGCCGTTGCCCAACGACAGGGTGTTGCCGTTGACCAGGCCACTCAGGGCAGCCGAGCTCCTCGCACAGGCCGGCATCGCCGCCGAGGCGTCCAGCATTCCGTTCGAGTCGCCGCCACCAGCGCCCGGACCGAACGGCGGCGCCGACACCACCGCGCAGCTGAGGACGAGCGTCGCGGACACCACCAGGAGTCGCTGTCGACCGACCCCCTGCCCGACGACCTGACCTCGGCGCGCGGCCCGCTCAGATCGCCTGACCAGGAGTCGCATCGTCATCGGCCAGGACCTCCTCCGATGGTCTCTTCCGTGCGCCCCGGACCGCCGCCCTCCTGCGGCGGCTACGACGTGGTCGCTTCTCGCCCCAGCCCCAGATCATCGAACCCCCGATGATGGCGAAGAGGGTGCCGATCAGGAAGCCACCGAGATTGGCCGCAATGAAGGCGGCCAGGCCCAGCAGCACACCGACCAGGCCGCACAGGCCGCGGTACAGCGGCGCGAAGAGCGCGACCGACGCGAACATCACCATGGCGCCGCCGAGGATGTAGCCCGCCGAGGAGTTCCACCCGCCGCCGATCACCATCGTCAGGGGCGATCGCGAGAAGTGGATCACCGCCGCACCCCCCAGCCCCAGCCAGAGCGCACCCCAGAACGGCCGCGACCGACGGAAGTCCCGGAACCACCGGCGAGTGGCGCGCAGGCCGCCGACCGTGCGGGCGAGCACCTTCTTCTCGATCTTCTCGATGTCGTCAACGACAGCGCTCACGACACGCAGCTCGCCTTCGTTGCCGTTCCGGGAACCATGCGGATCTTCAGGTCCGGCAGGTTGATGTTGCCCTGGAGATCGATCCCGTAGGACTTTCCGTCCAGGTTGCCGATCTGCATCAGCTTCGCCTGCAGACCGAAGGCACCCGCTGCTCCGGGATTCGGGTTGCCCGCGCCCATCATCAGGGTGTCCGCCGACTGACCCAGCGTCATCTGTTCGATGTTCTCGCCGTTGCCCACCAGGCTGTCCGAGGCCAGGAACAGCTTGTTGGCCGTGATCTTCTTCGTCGGGTCCGTCACCGTGCCATCCACGGGCTCCCCGCCGGTGACCACCAGCGAGACAGTGCCCAGCACGCCGCCCAGGTCCTGCTTGGCGATCGCACAGAAGCCATAGAGGTCGGCCTGCTGGAAGCCGATCTGCGCCACCGCCGTGGAACCGGACTTCTGCGCCTGGGCGTTGATGTACCCGGCGGCGTACTGCCCCACGACCCGGTCGGTGTAGATCTGGTGCGCCTGGTCCGCTGCGGTGAAGTTCACGGCCAGGACGCCACTGCCGACCATCGAGAACAGGCCGGCCACCGCCACGATCCCGCCCACGAGCGGCATCAAGGTACGCCGACGGGTGCCCATCCGCGCCTGACTCGACACTGCGGACATCGCCTCCGACCGTTTGCGCACCGTGCGAATGCCGCTTCCGAGGACCGACCTGCCTGTGTCCCGTACCCGTTCGCGCACGGACCGGCTGCGCTTTCGTGCGCTCACCGCTACGCCCCCGCCTCGGCGCGCCGCGCCCGGCGGGCGTCGCGCGCCGCAGCACGGCGCTCGGCGCGGGCGGCGAACTTCGCAAGCTGCCTGTCGGTGTAGGGCGTCCAGGCGAACACCATGCCGGACCCGATGATCCCGAGGACCATGCCGATCAGCCATCCCCCCAGGTTGGCCAAGGGCAGCGACGCCACCGACATCATGGTGGCCATCAACGCCGGGAAGTGGCGCTGCGCGGGCAGGACGAGCGCGATCAGGGCGGCGAGGATCATGCCGCCGCCGAGCAGGTAGCCGGCGACGGCGCCGGCGCCGAGCTCGAGGGTCATCGACGCTGAACCGATGACGGGCCTGACGACGAACCATCCGCCCAGGGCCAGGATCACGCATCCCGCGAGAGGACGTGTACGTCGCCAGCGATTCGCGGCGTGCAGGACCGAGCCGACGTACGTTCGCCCGGTCTCGGTGTGGTCATGTTCCGTCACGGGGGAGGCCGATTCGTCCGGCCCGGTCTGCGCGACGACATTGACTTCGGGAATGCTCACAGGTCTCTCCTTGGTGCTCAGCAACACGGATCGCTCGGGAGAGCGGGCAGACCGGGGTCACCGATCTGCCCGCTCGATTCCGATCGATCAGCAGTGCTGAGTGCCTGCCTTGACGCCGATCTCGAGCGCGTCAACGTCGAGGCCGTTGTTGAGCGTGAGCTGGTAGGCAGTCGCCGCGAGCGCGTCGATCTGCACGGCTGACGTGACACCTTCGTCAGTACCTTCGACGCCGGCGGTGTCGTTGGTCCGAAGACCGAAACCACCTGCGTTGGTCGGGTCGACGGGCTGGTCGAGCTCGTCGGCGGCGACACCGATGGTCGTCGAGGGCAGCGAGGCCGCGCCCGAGTTGACCTGGCTGGCGTTGAGATCGATCGTGCCGACTCCCACCACACCCTGCGGGACACCCAGCATCAGGCTGACGTCACCGATGAGCGGCAGCTTCTGGTTGACCGCGAGGCACATGCCGTTGAGGTAACCGTCGGACAGGGTCACCAACGCGGCTTCCTTGTTGGCGCCCACTGCGTCCGCCTCGTTGGCCGCGACCGTGGTCTTGGTCAACGACAGCTGCATGCCGTCCGCACGCGCCTGGTCACCCCCGACCTCGAACCCACCGGCCGACGAGACGGTCGCGGACACCATGCCCGAGACGATCGCGAAGCCGAGGCCGAGGCTGGCTGCGGTGGCAGGCACCGTGACTGCGGCGAAACGTCCCAGACGGGTACGTCCCATGCCAGATTCCTTCATGAATTCCCCTCCCAAGGAATTGCTCCGGAGGCGCATTCGCGCACCTCCGGCCACACGCGCAGCGGAAGGTCACGAGTGAGCACGATGGCTGCTCGAGGCGATCCCAGGCGGGGCTCCCAACCCACCTGCACCGAGCGTCCCCCAACGCTCGACAAACTGCGCGTGATGGACGTTACCCCAGGTTTCGTCCACCTGTCGACAGCACGGTGTCGCTGTTCAGTTGCTTTACATCAGAGGCATGACGTCAAGTAGGGATCGGCCCGGGCGCAGCGCTACCCTGACCGCCGATGGCGGGGTCCCCGCCCCCACGGAAGCGAAGAACCATGACGTCCGACTCCCCCCGCGACTTCGGGCCACTCGGCAGAATTCTGGGGCTGGCTGTCATCGGTCTCGTCCTGGTCGCGATCCTGGTCCCGGTCGGCGCGCTCACCTTCTCGGTGCGCGTGGAGGGCTCGAGCATGGCGCCGACGCTCGTGCCCGGTGACCGGCTCCTGGTCAACTTCCTGGGTCGCGACGACGTACGGCGCTTCGACGTGGTCGAGGTCGATCTCCCCGACGGGCAGCAGATCGTCAAGCGCGTGATCGGCATCCCCGGCGACGAGATCATCGTGCGCAACGACGGCAAGCAGCCGGTCGTCCTGGTCACGCCCGCAGGTGAATCCACGCAGCAGCGGGTCGACAGTCCGGCGTGGTCCGCGCAATGGGGCGATCGCGCTGGGCAGGTGTGCTGCTCCGCGACCGGCACCACGAGCACGCAGCCGACAGCCCTGACCATTCCCGCCGACCAGTACTGGGTCATCGGCGACAACTGGGGCGGCTCCGACGACTCCCGGGTCTACGGCCTGGTCAAGGCAGAGGACATCGGCGCCATCCTGAACCGCCGGATCCAGCCGTTCGACCGCATGGGGAAGGTCGACAACCCCGCTTCCCTGGTACCAGCGAGCTGAACGGTCAGCCGGGACAGGGCCCGAGCGCCCGGGGACAGCGAACGACCTCGTTGACGTAGCGGCGAATCGCGTCGGTCTCGTCCGCCTCGCCGGTCGGCGCGTAGTAGACGATCAGGGAACCCGCCCGGAAGGTCCGTCGAGCACGCTCCTGCGCATCGTCGACGAAGATCCGGTTGTTCTCGAGCAGCCAGTCCTGGGCGGGGTCGAGCCGGTTCACCGAGACCAGGTAGAACGCGCCGTGGACGCGCACGGATTCGTCGGACGCCAGGTTGGTCATCACGCCGTCGACGGAGTACCTCTCGACGTCAGGAACCGTCACCACGGCGGACAGCTCCGCGATCCGTTCGGGCGTGAGGGTCGTGGGCTGCGAGGGAATGGACGAGCGACTCAGCAGCGGTGCCTGCCATGCCAGTCCGGTGCTGCTGTCGAGCCGCGCCGCGACCACCGACAGGCGCGGGGTGAGCGGGTCGACGTCGCTGACCACCGTGACGTAGTCCAGCTCGTCACCCGTGTCGGGCGCCAGGCCGGAGATCGCCCGGATCGCGACGGGGACCAGGAGCGCCAGTACGACGCCCAGCACGAGCCCGCCGGCGAAGATCCTGGTGTCACGCCAGACATCCCTCACCTGGCCGTCTCCGGCAGCTGGATCCCCATGGCCATGCGGATCATGGCCTCGATCAGGGACGAGCGATCGAGGTCCGACGGGCACACGATCTGGCCGAGCACGAACCGCACCATCAGGTCCGCGCCGACCGTGGCTTCATCCAGACCCAGCTCGGGCCAGCGGCCTCGCACGATCTCGACCAGACGCGTTCGGACCGGCTTGATGATGACGTCGGCCCGAACGGTGAGCACCGGCACCAGCGGGTGGGTGCCCGCCCGGCCCTCGGTCACCATCCGGGTGAGCAACCGGTGGTCGTCGGCCTCACGCAACAGCCAGTGCACGATGTCGCGCAAGGCCGCATCCTGCCGTTCGGCGCGCGCGACCAGCTCCTCGATGCCGACCATGTAGCGCTCGATCTCGCGCTCGAACAGGACCATGGAGAGCTGGTCCTTGGTGCCGAATTCGTTGTACACGGTCTGCCGACTGACGCCGACGTCCTCGGCGATGTCGGCGATCCGGACGCGCTCCCACGCAGTGTCGCTGGCGCGCTCCCACGCGGCGTCGAGGATCGACTTCCGCAACATGCCGTGGACCCGTTCCTTGAAGGACTCACTGGATCCGGGCATGCAATGAACTTTACCTCAATGGGGAAAAGTCAAGGAGCTCGACACCCCAAGGCCGATCACGGACGGCGACGCCAGACCACCACGGACTGGCCGATCGCGGCCTGCGGTACGGCCGGAAGGTTGCTGCGCTGGGCCGTCGGACGAGCGGCCAGCGCCTGGTGGAGCGCCTCACGGACGGCGTCGAGCTCGGCGACGAGCTCGGCATTGCGCGCCCGGAGTGCTGCCGCGGCGTTCTCCAGCTCGAGGATGCGGCGCACGCCCTCGATACCGATGCCCGCCGCGGTCAGGTGCGCGATCTCCCGCAGCCGCTCGATGTCCAGGTAGGAGTAGCGACGACCACCGCCCCCGGTGCGCCCGGGCGTGATCAGGCCGACGCGCTCATAGGTGCGCAGGGTCTGCGGATGCAGGCCACTGAGCTGAGCCGCGACACTGATCACGAAGACCGCATCGCCCTCGCCCGGCGGGCCCTGCGTCGATCCGGCGTCCATCACTGGCCGTCCGCGAACAGACCTGCCCGCAACGTCGTACCCGACGTGGCGGCGGCGAACGCCTCCAGCGCCTCGCGGGCCTCGGCGTCGAGGGTGGCGGGGACCTGGACCTCGACCGTGGCGAGCAGGTCACCGCGGCTGCCGTCGGCCTTCTGCGCGCCCTTGTTGCGGACCCGGAAGGTCCGGCCACTGGGCGTGCCGGCAGGAATGCGCAGCGTCACCGGTGCGCCACCCAGGGTCGGGACCTTGATCTCCGCACCGAGCGCGAGCTCGGCGAACGAGACCGGGACGTCGACGGTGAGGTGCTCGCCCTTGCGGCCGAACACCCGGTGCGCGGAGACCTTGACGACGACGTAGAGGTCGCCGGCCGGACCGCCGCCCTCCCCGGGAGCACCCTTGCCGCGCAGCCGGATCCGCTGGCCGTCCTTGACCCCGGCCGGGATCTTCGCCTGGATCGTGCGGGCCGCCTTGCCGCGACCGGAGCCGTGACAGGTCGGGCACGGCTCGTCGTACACGAGCTGGCGACCACCGCAGGCGGGGCAGGTCTCGTTCATCGTGAACGCCCCACCCACCGACGCCGTGATCGAACCGGTGCCGTCGCAGGTCGCACACACGTGCGGCCTCGTGCCGGGCTTGCCGCCCGTGCCGTTGCAGGTGCCGCACGCGCTGTCGGAGCTGATCCGCAGCGAGACGGTCACCCCGTCGAGCGCGTCGGAGAACCCGATCGTCGCGGTCGTCTCGAGGTCACCACCCCGGGCGGGGCGCGGCGCACGCCGGCCCTGGCCGAAGCCGCCACCGAACAGGTCGCCGAAGAGGTCGCCGAAGCCGCCCCCACCGCCCGCGCGGTCGCGGAGCAGGTCCTCGACGTTGACGCCGCCACCACCGAACCCGCCGCCCGCGGGGAAGCCTCCGCGCCGGAACATCTCCCGCGCCT
Source organism: Nocardioides sp. Root682 (assembly GCF_001427795.1). Classification (GTDB taxonomy): domain Bacteria; phylum Actinomycetota; class Actinomycetes; order Propionibacteriales; family Nocardioidaceae; genus Nocardioides. Next base: position 1,912,483 of record NZ_LMHJ01000001.1, read on the forward strand.
CGTCGTACTTCGTGCGCTTGGCGGGCTCGCCGATGACGTCGTAGGCCTCAGCGACAGCCTTGAACTTCTCGTGCTTGGCCTTGTCGTCGGGGTTCGAGTCGGGGTGGTTGGCGCGCGCCAACTTCCGATAGGCCTTCTTGATCTCGTCCGTCGTCGCCGTCTTCGAGACGCCGAGCTCGGCGTAGAAGTCCTTCGTGGCCCAGTCGGACCGGATCCCGTCGTCACTCATCGCACACCCCTCCCTTCTTCTGACTTATTCGACAGGGTCGACCACCAGGACCTGCGCAGCGCGCACGACCCGGTCGCCGAACTTGTAGCCGGCCTTGGCGATCAGCTTGCACGTGGTGACCGTGACCTCCGGGTCGGTCCCGATGTGCGACAGCGCCTCGTGGACCGTGGGGTCGAAGGCGTCACCGACCTCACCGAACTTGACCAGACCCAGCCCGGCCACGGTGCGCTCGAGCTGCTCGGCGACGGCCTTGAAGCCACCCTCCAACGGCTCGTGCTCCCGCGCCCGCTCGATGTTGTCGAGGACCTCGACGATCGGCGCGAGCGCGGAGTACGTCGCGTTCTCCCGCAACAGCTCGCGGTCGCGGTCGACCCGGCGCTTGTAGTTGAGGTACTCGGCCTGCAGGCGCTGCAGGTCGAGCGTGCGCTCCTCGAGGGCCATCTTCGTGACCGTGAGCTCGTCGGCCTCGGGGGTCTCGTCGGGGTCTCGAGACGGTTGCTGCGCAACCTCCTCGACCAGCGACGGATCGACGTCGACCTCGGGGACCTCCGGGGAGGGAGCAGCCGCGTCGGGCTGCTCCCCCTCCGGTACGACGTTGTCGTCGGTCACTTGGCGTCGCCCTCGGCGTCAGGCTCGTCGTCGACGATCTCGGCCTCGACGACGTCGTCGTCGGCCTCGCCCGTGGCGCCCGTGCTGCCACCGGCAGCGGCGGACTCGGCCTCCGCGGCGGCGTACATCGCGGCACCCATCTTCTGGCTGGACTCGCCCAGCTTGCTGATGGCGGCGGTGAGCGACTCGGCGTCGGCCTCGGCGTTCTCGAGGACGGCCTTCAGCGCGTCGACGTCGGCACTGACCTCGGTCTTGACCTCGTCCGGGATCTTGTCACCGTTGTCGGCCAGGAACTTCTCGGTCGTGTAGACGAGCTGGTCGCCCTGGTTGCGGACCTCGACGGCCTCGCGACGCTTGGCGTCCTCCTCGGCGAACTGCTCGGCCTCCTTGACCATGCGGTCGATGTCGTCCTTGGACAGCGCGCTGCCACCGGAGATGGTCATCGACTGCTCGCGGCCCGACGCCTGGTCCTTCGCGGACACGTGGACGATGCCGTCGGCGTCGATGTCGAAGGTGACCTCGATCTTCGGGACGCCGCGCGGGGCCGGCGGCAGGCCGGTCAGCTCGAAGTTGCCGAGCTGCTGGTTCTGCGACCAGATCGCCCGCTCGCCCTGCGCCACCTTGATCTCGACCGACGGCTGGTTGTCGTCGGCGGTGGTGAAGATCTCCGAGCGCTTGGTCGGGATCGTGGTGTTGCGCTCGATGAGCGTGGTGAAGACGCCGCCCTTGGTCTCGATGCCGAGGCTCAGCGGGGTCACGTCGAGCAGCAGCACGTCCTTGACCTCACCGGCGAGGACGCCGGCCTGGAGTGCGGCGCCGACAGCGACGACCTCGTCCGGGTTGACGCCCTTGTTGGGCTCCTTGCCGCCGAGCATCTCCTTGACCAGCTCGGTCACGGCGGGCATCCGGGTCGAACCACCGACGAGGACCACGTGGTCGATCGCGGAGAGCGCGACGCCACCGTCCTTGAGGACGTTCTGGAACGGAGCCTTGGTGCGCTCGAGCAGGCTGGCGGTCAGGCGCTGGAACTCCGAGCGCGAGAGGCGCTCCTCGAAGTGCAGCGGGCCGTTCTCGCCGTGGGTGATGTAGGGCAGGTGGACCGTCGTGTCGGCCGAGGACGACAGCTCGATCTTCGCCTTCTCGGCAGCTTCCTGGAGACGCTGCGCGGCGATCTTGTCCTTGGACAGGTCGACGCCGTTGGCGTCCTTGAACTTCTTGACCATCCACTCGACGACCGCGTTGTCCCAGTCGTCACCACCGAGGTGGTTGTCACCACTGGTGGCCTTCACCTCGACGACGCCCTCGCCGATCTCGAGGAGGGACACGTCGAACGTGCCGCCACCGAGGTCGTAGACGAGGATCGTCTGGTCGTCGCCCTTGTCGAGGCCGTAGGCCAGCGCTGCAGCCGTCGGCTCGTTGACGATCCGGTCGACCTTGAGGCCCGCGATCTCGCCGGCTTCCTTGGTCGCCTGGCGCTGCGCGTCGGAGAAGTACGCCGGGACGGTGATCACGGCGTTCGTGACCGTCTCGCCGAGGTAGGCCTCCGCGTCGCGCTTGAGCTTCTGCAGGATGAACGCCGAGATCTGCTGCGGCGTGAAGTCCTTGTCGACGGGGTCGCCGACGTGCTGGGTCCAGTCAGTGCCCATGTGGCGCTTGACCGACCGGATGGTGCGGTCCACGTTGGTGACGGCCTGGCGCTTCGCGACCTCGCCGACGAGCACCTCGCCGCTCTTCGCGAAGGCGACCACCGACGGCGTCGTACGGGCGCCCTCTGCGTTCGCGATGACCGTGGGCTCGCCGCCCTCGAGGACTGCGACGACGCTGTTCGTCGTGCCGAGGTCGATGCCGACAGCTCGTGCCATGGTGTTGTTCCTCCGTGTTGATTCAGGGTTTCGGCGTCAGGTTAGTTGAGCCGGATGCACTCAAGTCTGACACAGGTCACAACGGGCGGCGAAGGGGGGTTTGTTCCCGCCCGCCGACACCGATTTTCCGACAGTGTCGACAGCCCTCCCCCCGGCCTACGATCGACGTGGGGCCTGCCCTGAACGGGACCCGCCCCAGGGGGACGGCCATGAACCCTGAACAGCTGTCCCGCAGGAACGCCATGTGGGACCGGATAGGTCGCGGGGAGCTCAACAACGCGGCCACCGACGCCCTGCTCCTGCTCCACACCCTCGACTCGTCCGCCGACCAGGCCGAGATCCACAGTGCCCTCGGCCTGATGCTGCAACGCGTCGGCCGGGTCGCGGAGTCGCGGGACCGCTTCGCCCTCGCCGCGGAGCTCACCGCCCACGACCCCCGCCTGCAGGCGTCGTACGTCGCCGACGAGGCGGGCTCGCGGTTCCTGCTCGGCGACCTCGCCGGCGCGGCCAGCCAGGCCGAGCACGCCCGACGCCTCGGCGACAGGTACGCCAACCGCTTCGCGGCCTGCGAGGCCCTGAACACGCTCACCGGGATCGCCCTGAGCGAGGGGCGCGCGTCGGACGGCCTGCGCCTGAGCAAGCAGGGCGTGGCCATGCAGGCGGCCGAGCAGGAGAGCACGGGCGGCGGCCCGCTCTCGCACCTGTACCACGGCCTCGCCCTGATCGAGCTGGACCGTTTCGCCGACGCCGACGCGGCCTTCGCCGAGGGGATGCGTCGCAGCGTGATCGCCGGGTCGGCCGGGCAGCTGACCTGGTACCACTGCATGCGCGCGCTGGCGCGCTACCTCTCGGGGCGCTGGGACGAAGCGGTCGGCGACGCGCGGGCGGGGCTCGACGACGCCGACCGGACGGGCACCCTGATCGCCCGGCCGATCGGCTGGGCGGTCGTCGCGCTGGTCGAGGGTGGACGCGGCAACGTGACGACGGCCGCGCGCCTCGTCGCCCCGCGGGAGGGTGCGCTGACCGCGATCGGCTTCCCCGGCGAGGAGTGGCTGTCGATGGCGCGCGCCGCGGTGGCGCCTGACCCGGGCACGGCGTACGACGTGCTCGTCGAGGGCTGGCTGCACGCGCTGCGCACGCCGTACTTCCTCGGCTGGCGCTCCCTCGCGCCCGCGCTGGTCCACAACGCCGTGCTGCTCGGCCACCTCGACATGGCCAGGCAGGCCACCCTCCACGCCGAGGCCGGGGCGGCTCTCTCCGGCCGCGTCCCGTCCGCCCTCGGCGCCGCGCTGCGCTGCCGGGCCCTCCTCGACGGCGACGCCGACACGGCAGTCGCCTCGGTCGAGGCGTTTCGTCGATCGGGCCGTCCGTTCGCCCTCGCATCGGCCTGCCTGGACGCGGCCCGCCTGCTCCGCACGAGCGGGTACGACGACCGGGCGGTCACCTACGTACGCGAGGCTGCCGACGTCTTCCACGCCCTGCGCGCCACACCGTGGCTCGCCCGCGCAGGACAACGACTGATGCACCTCCCGACCCCTTCCCCGGTCGCACGGCAGGTCGTCGGCACGCCGCCCGGATGGCTCGACCTGACGGCAACCGAACGCGAGGTGGCGCGCCACGTGGCGCGCGGGCTGACCAACCCCGGGATCGCCGCGGTGCTCTTCATCTCCCCCCGGACCGTGCAGACCCACACCTCGCACATCTACGCCAAGCTCCGGATCGGCTCCCGGGTGCAGCTCACGTCCGTCCTGCGCCGGCACGGCCTCGACTGATATCCGCCACATGGCGGATGCGGAGAAGGGCCGTGACACGGCACTGTCCGGGCATTCAGTCGAGCAGCCCGAACCCAGCAGGAGCCCACCGTGAAGCAAGCCGCCCTCTCCTTCGCCCCCTCCGAGACCCAGGCGCGGTGGCAGCAGATGCACCGTCGCTACGCCGTCGTGCACCGCGTCATCGACGCGGGGCGGATCGACGACCAGGATCCCGAGATCAAGGCGGTCTTCCCCGATCGCGCCGAACTGGTGCGGGCCCTGTTCCAGCAGTGGACGACCCTGATGGGCGGCTGTGTCGACTTCGCGCTCGAGGTCGGCCAGGACCACGAGGGCGAGGAGACCCTCCGCGCGGCGCACCGGGCAGCCCTGCGCCGGAGCCCTTCGCTCTACCGCCTGATCGTCCAGGAGAGCAGCACCCCACTGGGCGAACGGCTCAACCACCAGGAGAACGTGCGTCTCGCCTGCGCGGTCGGCATTGCCCACGCGGGTGAGACGAGCGCACAGGCCGCTGCCGTCGTCAGCCGGATCCTCGCGTCGGTCGACACACCGAGCGCCGTTCCGACGCCCGGCTGGTTCCGCTCGGCGGTCGACTGGATCGCCGGCCGCGAGGTCGAGGGTCCGGAACGACTGCTCCGCTGACCAGGGCGGACACCGGCGTCAGGGCTGGCCGGCGAACAGACCGGCCAGCTGGACGCGGCCACTGACGCCACACTTGCGGCAGGCCGAGGCCAGCTGCGACTGGACGGTCCGCGGCGAGACCCCGAGACGCGCGGCGATCAACGGGTTGGTCAGCCCCTCGACCGCCAGCGCCACGACCCGGCACTCGCCGGCCGTCAACAGGTGCCACGGTCCCGGATCCGGTGCGAACCCCGGGTCCGGGGCCGTTCCAGAGGCACGGAACATGCTGCGCGCCACCTGTGCACTCCACGTGGTGGCGCCGAGCGCGTGGAAGACGACCGCGGCCTCTCGCAGGGCCTCGATCCGGCGCGACGGGTCCGTCGCCGTGCGCGCTGCGGCGACACAGCCGAAGGCGAGCGGGAGCGGACGGCCCACCGTCCGCAACAGGTCCAGCCCCTCGACCAGTGCCTGCTGGTCTCCCGTCAGGGCCGCACGGCAGCACAGCGCAGTGGCCCGCGCGCTCGCCGTACCGGCCGTCTCCGCAGCCGCGACGACCCGTTCGCTGACGGCCTCGGCAAGAGCCCGGTCGCCGCGGTGCACCGCGAGCACGACCAGCGGGTGCGCGAACACCTTCCAGGCCAGGTAGCTCGGCGTTCCGCGCAGCCGGAACCACGCCTCGCACAGTGCGTCGTAGCGCTCGTCGGCGTCCATGGTGGTCGCCGCGACCGCAAGCGCCACCCACTCCTCGCCCAGGCCGCCGCCAGGGCCGAGCCGGTGCGTCCGGGCGGCAGCGACCAGTCCGCGGGCCACGGCGACGTTGCCGCGCAGCCCCTCGATGCACGCCGCGACGCCGGAGGCCAGCGGCCGGCTGGCGAAGGCGCCGGTCCGGTCGGCACCCGCCAGCGAACGAGCAGCCTCGTCGCGCGCCTCGTCCCAGTGCCCGTCGAGGAAGTGGAGCAGTGCCTGCGAGGCGAGGTACCACGCCACCTGGCCCGTGTCGCCCTCCTCCTCCGCGATCCGCACTCCCTCGGCGATGGCGGCATGTGCCTCGTCCATGCGGTCGAGCTCTGCCAGCGACATGGCCAGCAGGATGTGGGCGGTCGATCGGTACTCCGCCTGCCCGATGCCGTCGTCGTCGTACGACGTCGCCTCGACGGCGCACGCGAGCGCCCGGTCGAGGCGGCCGCGGCCCAGGTGCACCGCGGCCATCGTGGTGCGGCCCTGGCGCACGGCGAAGTCCACACCGTGGGCCAGCCCGAGCTCGATGGACTCGAGCGCTTCGCGCTCGGCGCGGTCGAGGTCGCCGGCGAGCACACCGGAGATCGACGACGCCGCGAGGACCATGCCTCGCTCTGCGCCGGCATCCCCGATCAGGGCGAGAGCCCGGGCAAACTGACTGTCTGCATCGGCTATGAGGCCCGAGCGCTGCATCATCAACCCGATCACTGCCTCCACGCGACCGCGCTGGAGCGGATCCCGGCTCACCATGAGGAGCCGCGTCACGCTCGCGAACGCCCGGTCGAAGTCACCGGCCTCGACGGCCAGCCACATCTCCATCTCGAGGTCGGGCGTACCGGCTGCACCGGCTGCGGGCGAGGGTTCGGACATGGTCGGCTCCGGCGGACAGGCAATGGGTGTGTGCCCGAGAACCGGGTGCGGCAGGGCCGACCCTCATCCCATGGTCACCCGCCTCGCGTGCGTCCACCATGCCCCATCCGGGCCATTGCGCCGCCACTTCGCGGGCGGGTCAGCCCGGTCGGTCAGCCGACCTGGACGCGGATCTCGTTGCTGACCGTGCCGTCGTCGCGGTCGATCACCCGGAACCGGTTGAGCCCGCCCTGGCCGGTGAAGATGTAGCTCGAGAAGGTGCCGTTGGTGACGCCGACGCTGGCCGGGAAGTCTGCCCAGTCGCCGTTCTCGAAGCGCTGGAGCCAGAGGATCGCGCCTTCGCCGCCGGGATAGACGCCACTGAAGTAGATCCGCTCGTCAGCCGCGACGCTGCTGTCGACGGCCTGGAGCGAGATCTCACCGGACCCGGGCGACTCGGACTCGGTCGCCTCGGACGTCTCCTCGGTCTCCTCGAAGTCCGACTCGTCGGTGGACTGGGACTCCTCGGGGGACTCGGTGTTCAGCGTGATCCGCGGTCCCCCGGAGCCCGCTGTCTCGACCGGGGTCGGCAGGTACATCGACTCGCGCACCGTCGATCCGGCAGCCGAGGAGTCCCCGCCGTCACCGATGCCCAGGAACCGCGACCCCATCAGGGCCACCAACGCGAGGATCAGCCCCACCCCGAGGGCGACGGCGAGCAGGGCCACCAGCCCGTTGAGCACGGGGCGGTCGAACCTGGGCTCCTGCTGCGGGTCACTCACCGGGCCATTCTCCGCGACGCGGGCGACGCAACCAAACCCGGTGACCCCCGGAGTGTCACCGGACGTACGGCGGCCGCACCTGGTCATCGCCGGTCAGGGAAGGGATCTCCCGCCCGCTGTCCGGGTCCACGATCGGCGCGGTCGCCGGCCTGTCGTACCACCACTGGGCACCGACGCGGAGCATCTCGAGGAAGGCCGGCTCCTGGGCCAGCGCGACGAGCTCCTCGACGCTGATGCCGGCCGGACCGTTGTCCTCGACCTCGTCCCAGCCGAGCTCGGACACGTTGAGCTCGGCCCGGATGCCGTCGTTCATGATCGTCAGGGCCGTGCCGTAGGACCATTCCTCGGGCGGGTTGGCGGGGTCGTGCGACGGCAGCTCGATGCGCTCGCCCTCGGCGAACCCGCGATTGCCGGGCGGCAGCAGGTCGACGGTCGCGACGGCGAACCAGCCGTCCCCGAAGGACGCCTGCGCGCAGTCGTGCAGCTCACGGGCCTGGTTGATGGCCGCACAGCCCTGCTCGACGAAGCGGCGCGACGGGTCCTCCTCCTTCAACCAGCCGAAGACCCCGATCCGGGCCTGGATCTGCGGCAGACCGCCGGCCGTGGCGAACAGGTCGACCCGGCCGGGTTCGGTCGGCAACATGGTGACGGCGCCGTACCTCGCGGGCAGGACTTGCGCCAGGGTCGACCGGACCGTCTCGTTCCACTCGCTCGCGGTGACGTGCCCGTCGTCCAGCGGACCCGGCTCCGTCGTCGGCGGGCTCGGGTCGTTGGCGATCGGCGCGTGGCCCCGGTCGCCACCGGGTTCGGCGCCGCCACCGACCACACCGGTGGCCAGGACCCCGCCGGCGACGGCGACCATCGCCAGGGCGGCACCGGCCATCGCGCGGCGCCGCCGGACGCGCACGACGCCCCGCGCTGTCGCGGCAGGGACGAGATCAGGTCCGGGCCCCAGGAGGTCGAGCTCGCGATCCAGCCGTGCACGGAATTCGTCGGTCGAGATGCTCATCAGGTCTCCTCGGTCACTGTCGTCACTCGTTCGGCGAAGGCGTCACCGAGCAGCACCCGCAGCCGGTCCAGCCCCCGGCTCGCAGTGGACTTGACGTTGCCGGTGCTGCAACCGAGGGCCGCCGCGGTCTGTTCGACGCTGAGGTCCTCCCAGTAGCGCAGGACGACGACGGCGCGCATCCGCGGCGCCAGCTCGGCCAGTGCGGCCCGGACGGTCAGGGCGTGCGCATGGTCCGTGTCGCTCGGCCGGACGTCGACGGCCCGATGGAGCTCTCGCTCACGTTGCTCCCTGCGCCGGCCCTCGAGGAACGTACGGACCATGGTCCGGTGCGCATAGGCGCCCGGAGTGTCGATCCGCGGCCAGGCGAGGTACATCTTGACCAGCGTCGCCTGCACCAGGTCTCGCGCCGAGTGCGGGTCTCCGGTGAGCAGCACACCCTGGCGGTACAGCCGCTGCTGCGCCTGCTCCGCCCAGGTGCTGAACCCGTCGGCCCTGCCGGTCCCTGCCATCGCGTCCCTCGTGGGTCGGTGAACTGCCTTCACCCATGTTGAGGGACCGCGCGCCGGTTTGGTTGCCTGTCAGAAGCCGCGGGTCCAGACGACCTGTTCGTGCAGCCGGTCCGAGCGCCAGCCGTCCGCGGTCCGGACGAAGTGGTGGCGGTACAGGCCGCCGACCTCGACGATCTTCTCCCCACCCCTGCCGTCCGAGACCCGCATCGGGTTGTAGAAGTACGCCGCCACGTCGGCGGCGTCGCGACCGTCGGCGCCATCAGGGAGGAAGTCGAACGCGATCTGCCCGACGCTGTGCTGGCGGTGCCGGGAGAAGCCCGGGAGCGCCTCGGCGAGCCACGCCTTGACGACCGGGAACGTGTCGACGACGCCGCCGCTCTCGGTGTAGTCGATGTGCGCATCCGCGGTGAAGACGGTGTCCAGGTCATCGAAGTCACCCTCGTCGACGGCCAGTGTGTAGCGGGTGATCGCGTCGGTGATCTCGGCGCGGTCGATCAGTTCCTGCACGTCCATCATTTCCCCCCGGTGGTCGAGCCTGTCGAGACCCGCGGTTCGAGGACGACGACCGGGATCTCCCGGTCGGTCCAGGACTGGTAGTTGTCGAAGTCGGCATAGAGGTCGACGAGGCGCGGCCAGAGGCTCGCCCGTTCGGCGGAGTCGGCCACCCGGGCCCGCACCGCACGACGGCGTTCGCGCGGCAGGTCGACCGTGGTGTCGGGCGAGGCCACCAGGTTGTGGAACCACTGCGGATTCTTCGGCATCCCGCCCTGCGAGCCGACGATGACGAGGTTCGGCCCGTCGGCGAGGAAGAGGAGCGGCGTGGTGAAGGACGTGCCGCTCTTGCGGCCGACGTGGTCGAGCAGGAGCACCGGGACCGGCTTCTTCCAGCCAGCGCCGACCCGCCACTTCGCGCCGATCCGGCCGTTCGTGAGTCGGTAGATCTTCACGTTGGCCTTGGCGCCGTACTTCATGATCTTGCCGACGATCGGCTTGTCGAGACCGTCCGGTCGAGCCTTGGGTTCTGCCATGGGACTCACTCTGGCAGAAATCTAGAACACGTTCTAGTGTTGGGGGATGAGATTCACCTACGCCGAAGGCATGACCCAGGCGAAGTACTACGCGCCCCTCGCCCAGGCCGTCGAGGCCACCGGCTACACGTCGATGTCCGTCGCGGACAGCCTGATCTACCCACAGGTGTCCGACTCGAAGTACCCCTACACCGACACCGGGGACCGCGAGTTCCTCCTCGGCAAGGAGTTCATCGAGACGTTCATCCTCTGCGCCCAGCTCTTCGCAGTGACCTCGACACTGCGCCTCACGCCGTTCGTCCTCAAGCTCCCCGTGCGCCCGCCGGTGCTGGTCGCCAAGCAGGCCTCGTCACTGGCCTTCCTCTCCGACAACCGCCTCGGCCTGGGCGTCGGCCTGTCCCCCTGGCCGGAGGACTTCCTGGCCCTCGGCGTGCCGTGGGAGAAGCGGGGAAAGCGGATGGACGAGTGCATGGACATCCTCACCGGCCTCATGCAGCCCGGCGACGAGCCGACCTTCTTCGGCTACGAGGGTGAGTTCTTCCAGTTCGAGCCCCTGCAGCAGTGCCCCGCACCGACCGAGAAGATCCCGCTGCTCGTCGGCGGCCACTCGGACGCGGCCCTGCGCCGCGCCGTACGCAAGGGCGACGGCTGGATGCACGCCGGCGGTGACGGCGAGGAGCTCGACCGCCTCCTCGTCCGCCTCGCGGAGATCCGCAAGGAGGAGGGCGACACCCGCGACGACTTCGAGGTGCACGTGATCTCGTACGACGCCTACACCCTCGACGGCGTGAAGCGCCTCGAGGACAAGGGCGTCACGGACTGCATCGTCGGGTTCCGCGTCCCCTACATCAAGGGTCCGGACACCGAGCCGCTCGAGACGAAGATCAAGCACCTCGAGGGCTACGCCGAGAACATCATCGCCAAGGTGAACCCGTGAGCGAGGCCCTCGGGCTGACCAAGCCCCTCCAGGACGCCATCGCCGAGGCCGAGGAGCTGATCGCCAACGCGCCGTTCATCCGGACCGAGGCCGACCGCCTCGAAGGCTACGAGTACCTCTCCGGCCGGATCCGGATGGCGATGCAGACGGCGTTCGACTACGACCTCGAACAGCCGCTCTTCGTCAACCCGACGCACCAGTTCTCCAAGCAGGGCCTCGACAACCCCGATGCCGTCTACCTCAACGCCTTCCTCCGCGAGGGTGTCGAGTACGTCGTCAGGGGCCGCCGCGGCACGTCCGCCGACCTGTCGTTCCAGGTGATGGGCGGCGCCTACAGCGCCGACTCGGCCGCGACCTCGCTGATGGCGTTCGACGAGCGCGAGCTCGAGGTGGACGCCGACGGGAACTTCTCCTTCACGTACGTCGCTGAGCCGGGCGCGAAGACCCTGATCGTGCGCGAGGTCTTCAACGACTGGGACACCGAGGCGCGGGGCACAATCACGATCGAGCGCACCGACACCCTCGGTCGCCCGCGTCGCGAGCTGACCGCAGAGCTCCTGAGGAAGAAGTACGACGTGGCGGCGCGGTCACTGGTCGGGTCGATCCAGACCTGGTTCGCCTTCCCGCACTTCTTCCAGTTCAAGGAGCCGGTCAACACGCTCACCGTGCCGGCATCCACGCCCGGTGGCCTGTCCTCGCAGTTCTCCTCGATCGGGCACTACGAGCTCGCCGAGGACGAGGCGATGATCGTGACCGTCCCGCGGTGCGACGACTGCACCTACCAGGCGATCCAGATCGGCTCGGACTGGTACGCGTCGACCGACTACGAGACCCACCAGACCTCGCTCACCAAGGCCCAGGCCGTGGCGGACGACGACGGGGTGATGCGGTTCGTGATCTCCGAGCGCCCTCCGGGCCCCGGTGGCGCGCCGGTCGCGAACTGGCTGGAGACGACCGGTCACCGCACCGGCCCGATCATGCTGCGCTGGCAGCAGCTGACCCGTGACCTCACGGCCGCGGACGGGCCGGTGGTCGAGATCGTGCCGGTGGCAGAGGTTGCTGGCCGGCTGCCGTCTCTGGTCGCACTGACCGAGGCGGAGTACGCCGGGCGGATCACCGCGCGTCAGCGTGGAATCGCCCGCCGAATGCTCAGCTGACCGGGCCGACCGCTCAGGCGGGGACCCAGTCGAAGGTGTCCGGATTCGGGCCCTGACGGCCGGCCTCACCCTTGTCGAGGGCAGTCAGCGTGGCCACCTCGTCGGCCCCGAGCGCGAAGCCGAAGACGTCGAAGTTCTCGGCCAGCCGCGCTCTGCTCAGCGACTTCGGGAAGACGATGTCGCCACGGTCCAGCGCCCAGCGCAGCAGCACCTGGGCGGGCGTCCTGCCGTGGCGCTCCGCCAGCGCGACGACGGCGGGGTCGTCCAGCTCGCCGCCGCCCTGGCCGAGCGGCGACCACGCCTCGACCACCGCGCCGTGGCGGACAGTCGCGGACCGGGCGGCCTCGTTGGCGAAGTAGGGGTGCACCTCGACCTGGTTGACCACCGGCACCACACCGGTCGCCGCGACGACGCGGTCGAGGTGCTCCGGCTGGAAGTTGGAGACGCCCACCGAGGTGGCCAGGCCCTCCTCGCGCAGCTCGAGCAGCGCCTCCCACGTCGAGACGAAGTCGCCGTCGTACCGCGTGGGCAGTGGCCAGTGGATGAGGAGCAGGTCGACCCGGTCGAGCCCGAGCTTCTCCAGCGAGATCTTCGCGGAGTCCTTCGCGTCGGCAGGGCGGTGCCGGTTGTTGTTGACCTTGGTGGTCACGTAGAGGTCCTCGCGGGCGAGTCCTGAAGCAGCGATGGCAGCGCCGACGCCCGCCTCGTTGCCGTACATCTGCGCGGTGTCGACGTGGCGGTATCCGATCTCGAAGGCCTCGGACACGACCCGCTCGGTGTCATCGGCAGGCACCTGCCACACGCCGAGGCCGAACTGGGGGATGGACGTGCCGTCGTTGAGTCCGATCGTGGGAGTGCTCATGGGGAATTGCAACGACACCGGGCGCTGACTATTCCGGGCACCCCTTTCCGAAAACTGAAACACGTTCTAGTCTGTCCGCCATGGTGGATCTGCTGACCGACAAGGTCATCGTGTTGTCAGGTGTCGGACCCGGCCTCGGCCGCGCCCTCGGAGAAGAGGCCGCGAAGATGGGCGCCGACCTGGTGCTCGCCAGTCGCACGCCCAAGCGGCTCGAGAAGGCCGCAGAGGTGGTCCGGTCGTTCGGGCGACGGGCTCTCGTCGTACCGACGGACATCACGGACGAGGCTGCCCGGCAGAACCTCGTCGACGCGGCGCTCGCGGAGTTCGGCAAGGTCGACTGCCTGATCAACAACGCCTTCGGCATCCCGCCGATGGACCCGCTGAGCACCCTGTCGCTCGAGAGCCTGCGCGCCGCGAACGAGACCAACGTCTTCGCGCCGCTGCGCCTCTCGGCCCTGTTCGCCGACGCCCTGGCCGCGACGCCGGAGAAGGTCGGCGGCTCGGTCATCATGGTCAACTCCTGCGTCGTCTACAGCAGCCAGCCGGAGTACGCCGGCTACAAGCTCTCCAAGGGCACGCTCAAGCACATGGCGTCCTCGCTGGCGACCGAGCTCGGCCCGCGCGGGATCCGCGTCAACAGCGTCGCGCCGTCGTACATCTACGAAGACGTGAACAAGGCGTACTTCGACTGGATCGCCTCGGAGTCCGGCCGCACCCACGAGGAGGTGTACGCCGAGAAGGCCGAACCCACCGACCTCAAGCGGCTCGCCACTCCCGACGAGGTCGCCCGCGCCACCCTGTTCCTCGCCTCGGACCTGGCGTCCGCTGTGACCGGTGTGATGCTCAACGTCGACTGCGGAGAATTCCATGTCGACTGAAGAAGGCCCGCGCCAGCGCGCCGATGTCGGCTCCTACGAGGACATCGCCGCCGCTGCCAGCCGGACGACCGGGCTGACCGACTTCGGCGGCACCGCGCATGAAGAGGGCCTGCGCGTCCTCGTCGAGGACCTGGCCTCCCCCGAGGCCGGGCTGACCCCGGTCGGCAACTACTTCCACCGCGCCGAGGTGAAGAGCGCACTGGTCGGGCGACTGCTGACCGAGGCCCGCTTCACCGAGTTCCCGGAGCACGCCGACGTCGCGATCGAGCGACCGATCTTCGTGGTCGGTCTGCCCCGCACGGGCACCACTGCCCTGCACCGCCTGTTGTGCGCCGATCCGGGACACCAGGGCCTCGAGGCGTGGCTCACGGAGTTCCCACAACCCCGCCCGCCGCGGGACACCTGGGAGCAGGACCCGGTCTTCAACGCCATGCAGGCAGCGTTCCAGCGCCACCACATCGAGAGCCCCGAGTTCATGGGCATCCACTACATGGATGCCACCTCGGTCGAGGAGTGCTGGCGCCTGCTGCGCCAGACCGGCAAGTCGATCTCCTACGAGTCGCTGGCCAACGTGCCGCGCTACTCCGAGTGGCTGGCCGGTCAGGACTGGACCGACGCCTACGCCCGCCACAAGCAGAACCTGCAGCTGATCGGCCTCAACGACACCGACAAGCGCTGGGTGCTCAAGAACCCCTCGCACCTGGTCGGCCTCGACGCCCTGATGACGGTCTATCCCGATGCCCTGGTCGTGATGACGCACCGCGAACCACTGACCTCGATCGCCTCGGCGTGCTCGTTGTCCGCCGAGGCCACCGCCGACACCTCGACGACCTTCGTCGGCGAGACCATCGGAAGGACCCAGCTCTCGATGCTGGCCCGTTCCTGGCAGACGTTCTGGACCTCCCGCCAGAAGTACGACGCCCGCCAGTTCTTCGACGTCGACTACCGCGAGTTCGTGCAGGACCCGGTCGGCACCGTCGGCTCGATCTACGAGGCCTTCGACATCGACTGGACCGACGCCGCCCGCAGCGAGGTCGTGCGGATCGACTCCGAGTCCCGCACGGGCAAGGCCCGCCCGTCGCACCGTTACGACCTGGCCGACTACGGCCTCACCGAGGAGCAGGTGCGCGAGGCGTTCGTCCTCTGAGCAGCACGGGTCAGCAGGCGCAGAGGCAGAACGGGTGCCCCGCCGGGTCGAGGAAGACCCGGAAGGTCTTGCCGGGCTGGTGATCGTGCTTGCGGGCTCCCAGCGCGAGCACCGCACCCTCGGACTCGTCGAGGTCGTCCACGTCGACATCGAGGTGGACCTGCTGCGGGTGGTCCTGGCCGGGCCACTGCGGCGGCTGGAAGTCGGCGACCCGCTGGAAGTGGATGGTCTGGTCCCCTGAAGTGATCGAGGCCCAGGTCCCGTCAGGGTCCGGCTCCGGCGCCCAGCCGAGGATCGCGCCGTAGAACTCCGCCAGCACGATCGGTTCGGGGCAGTCGAGGACGAACTGCGGGTTGCGAGCGATAGCCATGGTCCGACCCTAGATCGAGGCACGGCCCGCGGTCATCCACAGGGCGGCCGCGACGCTGTTTCACGGCAGCCGGCTCCGGCGCAGGCTCCTGCGCATGAATCCTGACCACGACGTCACCGTCGCCATCCCGCGCCGCTGGGCGACCCGCGCCGACCTCGATCACGGCATCGTCGTCGCCGCGCGCGCGACGGCAGTGCCGCGCAGCGGGTTCCTGCCCGAGATCGTGCTCCGCTCGGTCGCGGTCGCGACCGACCTCGACGTGTGGCGCGACGACGCGATGACCGCCCTGTCCACCCAGCTCGACGGCTTCGAGGTGGAGGACTCCGACGAGTTCGAGCTCGGCGGACGACCGGCCGACTACCGGCGCTTCGCCCATCGGGTCGGGCCCACCGAGGTGATCTGCGACCAGTGGGCGTGGCTCGTCGACGGGGTCGGCGTGACCCTGACCGCGTCGGTCGCCCGCGAGGACTACGCCGACTACTGCGACCTGTTCGAGGACGTCGCGGCGACGGTCAGCGTCGCTGCACCCGGATCCGCGCGCCGCGACGCGGCACGCTGGTGATGTTGCGGACCTTGGGCACGTCGGTGCCGACGGTCGTGACGTCGTACGCCGTGAAGACGGCGCGGAGCACCTCGACTCCCTCCATCACGGAGAAGCCGGCGCCGATGCAGCGGCGTACTCCCCCACCGAACGGGATCCAGACGTTCAGCGCCGGCACCGCACTGTCGCCGTCGGCGAGGAAGCGCTCGGGGCGGAAGGCCTCGGGATCAGGGAAGTTCGACTCCAGCTGGTGGCTCATGATGATCGAGGGCCCGACGGTGGTGCCGGCCGGGAGGTCCCAGCCGCCGACCGTGGTCGGCTTCATCAGCGTGCGCACCACCATCGGGATGACCGGGTGCAGGCGCATCGACTCCTTGAAGACCGCTTCGAGCCATGCGTCGTCACCCTCGTCGACGGCCCGCAGCGTGCGAGCACGCAGCTCGGGGCTGCGGCCGATCTCGACGAGCGCCCACGACAGCGCCGAGGCCGTCGTCTCGTGCCCGGCCAGCAGCAGGGTCACGAGCTGGTCGCGCAGCTCGGTGTCCGTGAGGCCGCCGCGCTCGTCGTCCGGATCCGTCGCTGCGAGCAGGCGGGAGAGCACGTCGGGGCGCTCGGCCAGGTCGGAGGCGGTACGACGCCCGCGGATCTCGGCGTACATCAGCCGGTCGAGCTCGACTGCGTTCTCGATCGTGCGGCGCCACGGACCGAGGCGCTGGAGCCGCGGGTATGCCCAGCCCAACAGGATCACGGGGTTGATGTCGATGGTCTGCCTGACGGCGGGACGCAGGCGTTCGAGCCGGTCCTCGTCGGTGATCCCGAAGACCACCCGGAGGATCACCTCGAGGGTCAGCGCGTTCATCCGGTCCAGTGACCGGAAGGTCTCCCCCTCGGTCCAGTCTCCGACCTCCGCCGTCGCGACGTCGGAGACCACCGAGCGGTAGCCGCGCAGCGCCTTGCCGAGGAACGCCGGCATCAGCAGCTTGCGGGCGCGGTGGTGCTCGGCGGAGTCCTGCAGCAGCAGCGAGTGCTCACCCATGATCGGTCCGAGGATGGCGTTGCCCTTGCCGGCGTGGAACACCTCGGGATCGGCGGCGAAGATCTCCTTGGTGACCGCCGGCGACGTGAACAGCACGAGCGGACGGTTCCCGGGCACGAGGTTCACGGTGTAGGCGTCGCCGTACTTGCGCTGCAGCCAGGGGTGGAACCGGTGGCGGAACCGCATCAGCGCCGCAGTCTGCACGAGCGAGGGCCAGCGCGGTCCGGGCGGGAGCTGGTCCCTCGGCACCGGGGGCAGCCCGTTGCCTCCCGTGGCGCTGGACCGGCCGAAGCGACGCATCGTCAGCGCGCGGGTGTCGTCCGCAGGCGTGGCCTGCTCTGCCTCGATCGTCACGGTACGACGGTACGCCTGGCCATCACGTCTGGAGCAAGCCGTCGCGGCGCGCGATCGCCGCCGCCTCGGTGCGCCCGGCGGCACCGAGCTTGCCGAGGATGTTGGAGACGTGGACACTCACCGTCTTGGTGCTGATGAAGAGCTGCTTCCCGATCTCGCCGTTGGACCGGCCCTCTGCGACGAGGGCAAGGATCTCGACCTCGCGTGCGGTCAGTGCGGGAGCGCCGGGCACCGCCGCAGCGGCCGCGCGGGGACCGGCACCCTCGTTCAGGTCGCGCAACAGCACGCTGGCGCCGAGTCGCTCCGCGAGGGCGTGTGCCTCGTCGGCCTCCTCGCGGGCCTGCGCGGAGTCGCCGACGAGCCGCAGGATCTGGGCGAGCGCGGTCCGCACCCGGGCCTGCTCCGGCACGTGGCCGAACTTCGTGGCAGCGTCGAGGGCAGCGGCCCAGGCAGCCAGGAGCTCCTCGCGGGACCCGGGGTCGACGCCCGCCAGCCAGCGCACGCGGTGGTGCTCCGCGACCAGCCGCGTGGACCACATGCGGCCCTCGGGGCCCCAGGTTGCCCCGCTCTCGCGCAACGACGCGAGCACGTCCTCGCCGTCGGCGCGGAGCCGGTCCGCGTGGGCCGCCAGCGTCCGGCGCTCGGCAGCGCTGGCAGCCGGGATGGCGCGAGCGATCGCGCGCAGGGTCTGCGCGGCCAGACGGACACGGGCACCGAAGCGCTCGGTCCAGATGCGGGTGAGGACCTCGACCACGTCGTCGTAGACCGCGAGGGCGGCGGCTGCGTCGCCACGGCCGCCGTGGACCTCGATCTCGACTCCGGCGCTGAAGACCGCGACCCCACCCTCGTCCTCCCACAGGTCGCGCAGCGCGGTCACCCGGTCGAGCACGTCGACACCACGGGCCGCGAGCACCGACAGCCGGGCCGGTTCAACGACGCCGCGCGGGATCGCGGGGCCGGCCACCGCGTCGAGGGGGGCGACGAGGGCGAGCACCTCGTCCCAGTCGCCGAGGATGTAGCGGATCCAGGTGAGCTGCCACCGGGAGTCGATGCTGAACGGCGCCCAGACCAGGCCGGCCCGGACCCCCAGGTCGAGGGCGGAGGTGAACCAGCGCACCGCCTGCTCCCACTCACCGTGGTCCTGGTGGGACCGGCCCAGCAGCCAACGGCCGCGGATCTCGGCCTGGAAGGCGCCGGCTCCGGCCGCGTGCTCCACGGCCCGCTCGAGGGCGGCGCGCAGCGCGTCCTGGTCGTTGCCTGCGGCGGTCTTGACCCGCATGCCGGTGAGGGTGGTCCGGATGTCGGAAGCCAGCACCGGCATCGCCAGGCGCTCGGCGAGGGCCAGCGCCTCGGTGGCGTAGGCCTCGGCCTCGTCCACGGTGCCGTGGCGGTAGCCGATGATCCTGGCGTGCGTCGCGAGGATCCTGGCGCGCAGCATGCTGTCGCCCTCGGGGGCCAGCGAGACCGCTTCGGCGGAGAGCTCGCGGGGGTCGAGCTCGGTCTCGGTGATGGAGAGGACCTCGGCGTACTCGCTGAGCAGGCGGGCGCGGGCGGTGTGCGGGGCGGCCGGGGACAGCCGGTCGAGCTGCTGGGCGAGCAGCTGGCAGGCCCGCTGGGCGTCGCCGCCGGCGGTGAGCGCGCCCGCCGCCTTGACGACGAGCTTGGCGTGGTCGAGGCCCAGGCGGGCCACCCGGTCGGGGTCCTCGAGCAGCTCGAGCGCCTGCTGGAAGTGGTCAGCGGCCTCGTCGGGGCCACCGACGGCAAGCGCTTCGTCGCCCGCTTCGATGCTCGCAGTGACGGCCCGGTCGAGGTCGGTGGCCCGGCGCGCGTGCAGGGCCAGCTCGGCGGAGCTGCCGCGCGCTGCCTCGTCGACCAGAGCCCAGACGTAGCGCGCGTGGAGCCGGACCCGCTCACCGGGCAGCAGGTCGTCGTAGACCGCCTCGCCGAGCAGGGCATGGCGGAAGTTGTAGAAGACGCCGCCGGCTTCGAGGACGTTCATCTCGACGGCTTGGCGCATGCCGGCCTCGAACTCGTCGACCGGCAGCGCTGCGGCGGCGGCCAGCAGGTCGTGGCCGACCCGGCGACCGGCCACGCTCGCCACCCGCACGACCTGGCGGGCCGAGTCGGACAGACGGTCGAGGCGGACCAGCAGGAGGTCGGCGAGGTCGCCGGGCACGTCGCCGTCGGCACAGGAGCCCGAGGCAACCAGCTCCTCGACGAAGAAGGCGTTGCCCTCCGCACGCTCCACGATGCGGTCGATCGACCGGTCGTCGAGCAGCGTCGGCTCGAGCTCGCGGACCAGCGCCCGGACAGAGGCCTCGGGCAGCGGCCCCAGCGCGAGCCGGGCGACCTGCGGCAGTCGCGACCACTCGGCGACCTGGCGACGCAGCGGGTGCCGACGGTGCAGGTCGTCCGAGCGGTACGACGCCACGATCGCGACCGGCTGCGTGAAGGCACGGGTGAACAGGAAGCCGAGCATGTCGCGGGTGGACTGGTCGGCCCAGTGGAGGTCCTCGACCACCAGCAGCACCGGTGACTCGGTGGCGGCCGCCTCGAGGAGGGCGTGGACGGCCTCGAAGATGTCGCCCCGGTCGGTGGCGTGGGTGAAGTCGCTGTCGGCAGCGTCGTCGCCGACCGTGCGGGCCCGGCGGCCGGGCTGCAGGCGGGTGATCGCGGGGTGGCGCGCGGCCACGGCAGCGACCAGCTCGGGGTGCGCCGCACCGATCCGGCCCAGCACCTCGCTGAACGGGAGGTAGGGCAGGGCGCTGTCACCGAAGTCCAGACAGTGCCCGGCCAGCACCTGCCAGTCGCGCTCGAGCGCCTGGTCGCGCAGGGCTCGCAGGAGCCGGGTCTTGCCGACTCCGGCGTCACCGGACAGCAGCACGACCCGGCGGGACGTGCCCTCCCCGGCGGCGCGTACGGCGTCGTCGAGGACCGCGCTCGCCTCGGCGAGCTCGTCGTCACGCCCGACCATGGTCAGGCTGCTGTGTGCGGCCACGGGCACCATCATGGCGTCCCGCGCCGACAGGCGCGTAGTCAGTTTCCTGCTCGGTCCGGGCTCGGTGCGGGCTCGGCCCGGACTCAGCGGGTGTGGCGCTCGATGGCGGGGTCGGCCGCGGCGACGCGACGCAACCAGGAGGACCGGCTGCGGCCCGACCGGCTGGCGGCCACGCCCCTGACGACGCGCTCACGGCGGTATTCGTTCTCTGCGTTGAGGAAGTAGTTGTTGCTCATGTCGTAGAGATTCGTCCCCTGAGGTAGGCCCGCACATCGGGCAAGTGCCTTAGTTCCTCGAACCGCTGGTCCGGGACGCTCCGCAGCTACCTCAGACGAGGCGGCAATAGGCTGAGGCGGTGGAGTTCTCCGAGGTCGTACGACGGCGCCGGATGACGCGCGCCTACACCTCCGAACCGGTGGATCCCGCCGTGCTCGCGCGGGCGCTGGAAGCCGCCACCCGCGCCCCGAGCGCCGGCTTCTCCCAGGGCTGGGCATTCATCGTGCTGGACACCCCGGAGACGGTCCGCGGCTTCTGGACCGCCCAGGCTCCCGACGCCGTCGCCGGCACACCCGATCGCTGGCTCGCGGGCATGATGACCGCCCCGGTCGTGGTCGTGCCGTGCAGTCGGCGCAACGCCTACCTGGCGCGCTACTCCGAGGCCGACAAGACCAGGGCCGGCCTCGGCGGCGACGAGTCCCGCTGGGCGATGCCCTACTGGCACCTCGACACCGCAATGGCCTCGCTGCTGATCCTCCAGTCGGTGACCGACGACGGGCTCGGCAGCTGCTTCTTCGGGCTGGTCCCGGACCGGGTCGACGCCGTGCGCACCCAGCTCGGCCTGGTCGACACCCCCGGGCAGGAGGCGCCGCATCCGATCGGCGCGATCACGATCGGCCACCCGGCCCCGCGCGCCACGGGTGCAGCGGGATCGGCGAGCCGGCGGCGTCGTACCCCCTGGGACGAGGTGGCGCACCGCGGCCGGTGGGGCAACGGCTGGGACGCCGGGAACGACTGATGCGACCGAGCCCCAACGTCACCCACCTGACGCCGGACGACCTGCGCGGCAACCAGCAGGTGCTCCCCCGCGTGGCCCGGATGTTGCGGCCCTACCGCGGCAAGATCGTGCTGGTCCTGGTCGCCGTGGTGGTCGCGGCGGCGCTGCAGTCCGTGGTGCCGTTCCTGACCCGCGCGGTGTTCGACGACGCCCTGTTCCCGCTCGACGGTGGCGATCCCCGGCTCCATCTGCTGGCCTGGCTGGTCGCCGGCATGTGCGTCATCCCGGTCGTCACGGCCCTGATCGGGATCGGGCAGAACTGGCTGACCTCCACCATCGGGAACTCGGCGATGGCCGACCTGCGCGGCGACCTGTTCGAGCACCTGCAGCGGATGGAGCTGGCGTTCTTCACCGCGACCAAGACCGGCGCGATCCAGTCGCGGCTGGCCAACGACGTCGCCGGCGTGCGGACCGTGCTGACCGACACCGCGACCACGATCGTGCAGAACTCCGTGACCGTCGCCGCGGCCTTCGCCGCGATGGTCGTGCTCTCGTGGCAGCTCACGATCCTGACGTTGATCCTGATGCCCCTGTTCGTGTTCCTCCAGCTGCGGGTCGGGCGGCGCCGGCAGCGACTGGCCCGGCGTACCCAGGAGTCGCTCTCGGAGATGACGGCGATCACCGAGGAAGCCCTGTCGGTGAGCGGCATCCTGCTCGCGAAGGTGTTCAACCGCTCCGAGTCCGAGGTCGACCGCTACCGCGAGGCCAACCACCGCCAGACCCGGCTGCAGGTCGAGCAGGCGATGACCGGCCGCTCGTTCTTCGCGGTGGTGCAGACGTTCTTCGCCATCACACCGGCCCTGATCTACCTCGCGGCGGGATGGATCATCACCGGGTCGCTGCCGGTCGGCGAGGACGCCCTGACGGCCGGCACCCTGGTCGCGTTCACCACGCTGCAGGGCCGGCTCCAGATGCCGCTGCTGCAGCTGATGCGCGTGTCGCTGGACGTGCAGACGTCGCTGGCGCTGTTCCGCCGGATCTTCGAGTACCTCGACCTCGAGCCCGCCATCACCGAGCGCCCCGGCGCAGTCTCCCTCGACCCGGACCGGCTCCGCGGACGGGTCGAGTTCCGCGACGTGCGCTTCCGCTATCCCGAGCCCCGCGCCCTGTCCGGCACCGTCAACCGCGACCGGTTCGCCGACAGCGGCGTACGCATCGGTGGGGGTGACGAGGGGGTCCGGGAGGGACCGACCTGGGCGCTCGACCACGTCTCGCTGGTGGTCGAGCCGGGCGAATTGGCCGCCATCGTGGGCCCCTCCGGAAGCGGCAAGACGACGGCGACGTACCTCGTCCCGAGGTTCTACGACGTCACCGAGGGCGCCGTCCTCATCGACGGGTACGACGTCCGCGACCTCACCCTCTCCTCGCTCGCCGACGCGGTGGGGATGGTGACCCAGGAGCCGTACCTCTTCCACGGCACCATCCGCGACAACATCGCCTACGCCCGGCCGTCGGCGACCGCCGAGGAGATCGAGCAGGCAGCGCGGGACGCCAACATCCACGACCGGATCCTCAGCTTCACCGAGGGCTACGAGACCATCACCGGCGAGCGCGGCTACCGGCTCTCCGGCGGCGAGAAGCAACGCCTGGCGATCGCCCGCGTGCTGCTGAAGGACCCGGCGATCCTGATCCTCGACGAGGCCACGTCCGCCCTCGACAACGAGACCGAGCGGCTCGTGCAGGAAGCCCTCGAACGCGCGACCCGCTCGCGCACCACCATCGCCATCGCGCACCGTCTCTCGACGATCCGCTCGGCCGACGTCATCTTCGGCCTCGAGGACGGCCGCCTGGTCGAACGGGGCAGCCACGAGGACCTGATCACCGCCGGTGGTCTCTACAAGCGGTTGTACGACGAACAGTTCTCCCGCGCACCCCTCCCCACCGGTGCGGGCGACCCCCGCCGGGCCGACATCCCGCTGTAGCCTCCGGGTTCACCTACCGAATTCGTCGTCAGCAGGCGACTGAAGCAGCAAATCTGGTTGGTGCGTCGAGTGGAGAAGGTCAGCCCAGCCCGAGGATCCGGACCGCCTCCAGCGCGACGTACAGCTCGGCGGCGTCGACCGGCCGGGCGAGGTCGCGCCCGGTCACCTCCTCGAGCCGCCGCACCCGGTAGCGCACAGTGTTGCGGTGCACGTGCAGGGCCTTGGCGGCTGTCGACGTGGAGCCGCCGGCCTCGAGCCAGGCCCGCGCGGTGTCGAGGACGACCGCGCGGTCGTCGGGCGGCAGGTCGAGCACCGGACCCAGCACGGCGTCCACGAGCGCCCGGGCCTGGTCCGGCCCTCCTGCCAGGAGTACGGCGAGAGGTCGGTCGCCGAACCGGAGGACCTCCTGTGATCCGGGCGACCCGGCAGCACAGGCCGTGCGCGCCTGGCGGCGGCCGTCCTGGACGTCCTCGAGGCGCGGCAGCACGCCGCTGACGCCCACACGACCCTGGGCCAGCTCGTCGAGGACGCCGACGAGGTGCTCGACACCGAAGCCGACCCGCAGGGCGACGATGCCCTCCTGGTGGTCGTGCTCGAGACGCCAGGCGGAGGTCACGTTGGCGCGGCGCAGCACTCGCTCGACGTCGGGCAGCCCCTCGGCACCGGCGGTCGGCGACTCCGCGCACACGACCACGAAGTCGCCATCGGCACGAAGGGCGAGGATGCCGGCCGCCTCCCAGACCTGCTCGGCACCGGACGTCTCTCCGTCGAGAAGGGTGCCGACGAGCACCGCCCGCATCTGGCCGTCGCGCCGGGCGCGGTCGGACAGGGCACTGCGGTAGGCGTCGGTGACGGACGCGGCGAGGTCGTCGGTCACTGCCCAGATGTCGGCGGCCGCGAGCAGCAGCACGTCGCGCGCCTCCGGCTCGGCGCGCTCGACGAGGGTCTCCCAGATGAACCGGCCGCCGATCCGGAACGCCTGGAGCACGGCGGCGTAGGGCGCGCCCTGGTCCGCTCGCGTCGTACCCGTCAAGCGAGGCCTGTCGAGGTCGATGCTCTCGTCGCCGGCGAGCTTGCCGAGGATGAAGCGCACGTTGTCGGTGCACGAGTCGACGACCTCGTCGAAGGCGACGACCGCGCTCGACTCGTAGAACGGGATCTCCTCGCGGAGCCGTTCGGCGATGCGGAGGCCCAGTTGGTCCGCCTCGGGGAGAAGGCGGCGGCTGAGCGCGCTCACCTCGGGATCGACATCTGCTCCATGCACGAGCGAAAGGTAACGCGCGCTTGTGCTGCAGCACAGTGCACCCACCCGAAGTCGGTGCGCCGGGCCGAAGCGCTGGAGGCACGAATCGGGAGACGCTGGTGCGGTCAGCCCGAGGACCCAGGAGACTCGCATGAGCACGATCCCCACCGCCACCTTGGCCGAGACGGCCGCCCCGCTCGACGCCCTCCTCGTCAACGCTGCGCTCGGCACGGTCCGCCGCTTCGTGCCCGATGCGTCGACGGCGCGGTGGGCGATCTCGCTCGCCCGCAAGCCGCGGACGACGGTACGACGCCTCGGTGATCTCGCCGGCGAGGCCGCGAAGATCGTCGCCGGCACCTCCGAAGTCACGCCCCGCCGCGGCGACCGGCGGTTCACGGACGTCGCCTGGACCGACAACCCGCTCCTGCGCCGCCTCGTCCAGATCTACCTCGCGGGCGGGAAGACCGTCGAGCAGCTGATCGAGGACGCCGACCTCACCCAGCGGGACCGCGAGCGGGTCCGGTTCCTGCTGGAGAACATCGTCGAGGCGGTGGCACCGAGCAACGTGCCGTTGGTCAACCCGGCGTCGGCCAAGGCGGTCATCGACACCGCCGGCCTCAGCCTGGTCCGGGGTGGAACGCAGCTGGTCAAGGACCTCGCGTCCTCACCCCGCGTGCCCGAGATGGTCGACACGTCGGGCTTCGTGCTCGGCGAGAACGTCGCGGCCACGCCCGGTTCGGTCGTGTTCCGCAACGACGTGCTCGAGCTGATCCAGTACCAGCCGCAGTGCGACGAGGTCTACGAGGTCCCGGTGATGATCGTCCCGCCGACGATCAACAAGTTCTACGCGATCGACCTCGCGCCGGGCCGGAGCCTGGTGGAGTTCAGCACGCAGGGCAACCGGCAGATCTTCGTCATCTCGTGGCGCAACCCGGATGCCCGGCACGCCGCATGGAACTTCGACACCTACGCCCGGGCGATCCTCGACGCGCTCGACGCGGTCGAGGAGATCACGGGCAGCACGAAGACCGTGCTGGCCGGCATCTGCTCGGGCGGCATCCTCGCCAGCATCGTGGCCGCCTACCTCGCAGGGATCGGGCGCCAGGACCGGCTGGCCGCCATCGTGCTGGCGGTGACCGTGATCGACAATGCCGCGGCAGGTGCCGTCTCCGCCCTGACCGATCCGCGGATGGCGGCGCTGGCCAAGGCCCGCTCAGCGAAGAAGGGCTACCTCGACGGCCGCGCCCTCGCCGAGATCTTCGCGTGGCTGCGCCCCAACGACCTGATCTGGAACTACTGGGTCAACAACTACCTGCTCGGCAAGAAGCCGCCCGCGTTCGACATCCTCTTCTGGAATGCCGACACCACACGGATGACGGCCGGGCTGCACGCCGACTTCGTGGACATGGCGATGGAGAACCAGCTCACCCGCCCGGGTGCGCTGACCGTGCTCGGCGTACCGATCGACCTGGGCTCGGTCACCGTCGACAACTACGTCGTCGCCGGCATCGCCGACCACATCACGCCGTGGGAGAACTGCTACCGCACCACCCAGCTCTTCGGGGGCAGGAGCCGCTTCGTGCTGTCGACCAGCGGCCACATCGCCGCGTTGGTCAACCCGCCCGGCAACCCGAAGTCGACCTACTACACGAACGACGACCACGGCGCGGACGCGAAGGCATGGCTCAGCGGCGCACAGACGCAGCAGGGCACCTGGTGGAATGACGTACCGGTGTGGCTCAACGAACGATGTGGCGACCTCAAGGCGGCACCCAAGGAGCTCGGCTCCACCCGCCTCCAGCCCCTGGTCGACGCCCCGGGCACCTACGTCTACGACAAGTGAGGCCTCCTCTGTGAACCAGCTCCGCCAGGGCCTCCGTCATGTCACCGTGCTCGGACACTCGATCCGGGTGTCGGTCCGGCCGGGCAGCGAGCCCGGACCGCCGTTGCTGCTCTGCAACGGCATCGGCGCGAGCCTCGACCTGCTGCAGCCCTTCGTCGATGCGCTCGACCCGCGGATCGAGGTGATCCGGTTCGACGTGCCGGGCGTCGGCGGCTCGCCCGACCCGCGCGCGCCGTACAACTTCGCCCTGCTGGCGCACGGCATCGGCAAGCTGATGACCCAGCTCGGTCATCAGGAGTACGACGTCCTCGGCATCTCGTGGGGCGGCGGGCTCGCCCAGCAGGTCGCCTTCCAGCACCCGCGCCGGTGTCGGCGGCTGGTGCTGGTGAGCACCGCGACCGGCGCCCTGATGGTGCCCGCGCACCCACGGGTGCTGCGCAAGATGGTCACCCCGAAGCGCTACCGCGACGCCGAGTACGCCGTGCAGGTCGCTGCCGAGCTCTACGGCGGACAGATGCGGGACCGGCCCGACGACGTACGACGGTTCATGCACGACCAGTCGCGCGTCGGCTCGCGCCGCGGCTACCTGCTGCAGCTGCTCGCCGGCGCCGGCTGGTCGAGCCTCCCGGCCCTCCCGCTGATCCGGCAGCCCACGCTGGTCCTCGCGGGTGACGACGACCCGATCATCCCGATGGTCAACGCCCGGATCCTGCAGCGCCTGCTCCCCCACGCGCGCCTCCACGTCTACTCCGACGGGCACCTCGGCCTGGTCACCAGTGCCGACGAGCTGGCACCGCTGATCGCCGACTTCCTGCGCGCGTGAGGGTCTGACCGGATCAGCTCAGGGGCAGGACCAGCTGGCACCTCACCGACGTCGCATGCGCCGGGTCGAGCGCGTTCAGCACGAGCTGACCGACGTTCGGCGACCTCGGCAGCCGACCGTGCTCGGAGAAGTCCAGGGGGCACACGTCCTGCAGGACGACGTTCGTCATGCCGGGCTCGAACCCGCTCGTGTACGGGAGCACCGCTTCGTCGTACCGCGTCATGATGTTGGTGTAGGTGATGCCGGGGACCTTCACGCCCGTTCCGCCACGCATCTTCTCCATGAAGGCTGAGCCGGGGGCCATTTGGCCGCACGCCGGGCAGTTTAGGAGCGCCCCGTCGGGGAGGCCGAGCAACGAGGTCAGCAGCTGCACCGGCATGAGGGCGAGGGTGCCGTGCCACAACGGCGCCAGCGAGACGTAGTTCTGGACGGACGTGCCGCCGCCGAGGAAACGGGCGTAGTAGTCGGGCATCATCGTGCCCTGCGAGTGGCCCACCAGGTCGACCTTCTTTGCCCCGGTCTCGCGGCGGACCTGGGCCACGAAGGTGGCGAGCTCGGCAGCGCTGTCCTCGATCGACCCCAGCGCATTGAGCGGTACGCCGGGCACGACCTCCACCGTTCCGTACGTCAGCGCGAACACGCAGTAGCCCTGGTCGGCGAGCAACGGGATGATCGTCTGCCAGTCCTCGGGTGCGCCGGCCGTGCCGTGCACGAGCACGACAGGCCGCGGATGGGCCGCGCTGGGACGACAGTCCCAGTCGTTCAGGACCGGTGCATCCGGTGTGTCGGCCCCGGCGGGCCCCGCGCCGAGCGACCAGCAGGTCAACAGGGCGAGGATGACGGCAAGTGTTCGACGCATTGCAAGTTGTCCTTCGGAGGAGCGCGGCGACAGGGAATGTGACGGCGATCACTGTGCACACACATCCGTCGATTTGAAAAGCGAACTACGCTCGGTTTTGAGACGGACACGGCGACACGGCCGCCAGCGTGGAGCCCCATGGCACCCTTGACGGCAGGAAATGGGGTGGCGCGATGACCGAGGACCAGCACGACGTCCCGGCCGACCACGCCGAGGTGCGGGCGGCCGAGAAGGCTGCTGCACGCGCCCGCATCGAGCACCAGCAGACGTGGGTCGACCTCCAGGTCAGGCAGGCCATGGAGCGGGGCGACTTCGACAACCTGCCCGGCGCCGGCAAGCCGATCGAGGGCCTCGGCGAGACCTACGACCCCGAGTGGTGGATCAAGCGGCTGGTCGAGCGGGAGCACATCACCGTCCTGCCGCCGGCCCTCCAGCTGCGCAAGGACGACGCCGGGCTCGACGACCACCTCGACACCCTCGGCTCCGAGAAGGAGGCCCGCACGTTCGTCGAGGAGTTCAACGCCCGCGTCCTCCGCGCCCGCTACACCCCGGTCGACGGCCCGCCGCTGATCACGATGCCGCGCGACGTCGACGCGACGCTGGCGGCCTGGCACGAACGCCGAGCCGCCCGCCGTCGTACGACGCCCGCGGCTGTTGCACCCGAGCACGCACCTCGCGCCCGCTGGTGGCGCCGCCCCCGCTGAGCGGATCGACTCAGCGGGCCTCGCGATCCCGCTCGCACCCCTCTGCACCGTGCTTCGCCCACTGTTGGTCGGTGCACGCCTCCGGAAGGGCCAGCGACGCGATGCCGATACCCATCGGCAGCAGCGGCGCGAGGACCACGGCGACGACGAACCAACGCACGTGCCGACGCCACCACTGCCACAGGGCGACGACGAGGAGCACCACCCCGAGTCCCAGGACCACGGCGACGTACCCGCTGGAGAGCAGGTCGTCGCCGCACAGCAGCTGGCCCTTGGGTGACACCGGCGCGGCCATGGTGCCCTCGTCGTCGTATCCGGGGCAGGCCTCGGCGTCAATGAAGATGGCGGTGCAGACCGCGATCACGACACCGAGCGCGGCCACACCGACGAACAGGCCGACCACGACGTGAGTCCACCAGGGGCGGCGCGTGGCCACGTCTCGCGAGACATCCGTCATACCCGCAAGGTACGACCCGCCGGTAAGTTGTCGGCCCGTGAGCCACAAGAGCGCCAAGGACTTTTTCCGCCCGCTGGCCGTGGGCGCGCCCATGCCGCCCCGCGAGATCCCCGCCCGGCCGAGCCGCGCGATCCACTTCTTCGACCCCAGCAACGAGAAGATGGCCGCGAAGATCCCGGGGATGGTCGGCACCGTCGACGTGCTCCTCGGCAACCTCGAGGACGCCGTCAAGGCGGACAACAAGGTCGCGGCACGCGAAGGCCTGATCCGGATCGGCCAGTCGACCGACTTCGGTCCGACGCAGTTCTGGACGCGGATCAACTCCCTCGACAGCCCGTGGGTGCTCGACGACCTGACCGCCCTCGTGCCGGCCATCGGCGACAAGCTCGACGTGATCATGGTTCCGAAGGTGCAGGGCGCCGAGGACATCCACTACATCGACCGCCTGCTCGCCCAGCTCGAGGCCAAGGCCGGCATCACCAAGCCGATCCTCGTGCACGCGATCCTCGAGACCGCCCGCGGCGTGGCGAACATCGAGGAGATCTGCGGCGCCAGCCCGCGCATGCAGGGGCTCTCGCTCGGCCCCGCGGACCTCGCGGCCGACCGCAAGATGAAGACCACCCGCGTCGGCGGCGGCCACCCCGGCTATCTCGTCCGCGAGGACCCGCCGAAGGGCGCCGACGGCACCAGCCAGATCGACGCCCCGCGCGCGATCTTCCAGCAGGACCTGTGGCACTACACGATCGCCAAGATGGTCGACGCGTGCGCGACGCACGGCATCTACCCGTACTACGGCCCGTTCGGTGACATCGCCGACGTGGTGGCCTGCGAGGACCAGTTCCGCAACGCGTTCCTGCTCGGCTGCGTCGGCACCTGGAGCCTGCACCCCAAGCAGATCGCCATCGCCAACCGCGTCTTCGCGCCCAGCGTCGAGGACATCGCCCACGCCCGCCGGGTCGCAGCCGCGATGGGCGACGGCACCGGTGCGGTGATGATCGACGGGAAGATGGAGGACGACGCCTCCCTCAAGCAGTGCCTGGTGCTCGTCGCCCTTGCCGAACAACTGGCCGAGATCGATCCCGAGCTCAAGGCCGCCTACGACGCCATCGAGGTCCAGTCATGAGTGAGTTCAAGCCGCTGCGCTCGGTCCTGTACATGCCCAGCGCCAACGAGCGGGCGCTGGAGAAGGCCAAGTCCCTCGCGGCCGACGCGATCATCTTCGACCTCGAGGACTCCGTCGCCCCCGACGCGAAGGTCGGCGCCCGCGCCGCCGCTGCTGCCGCCGTGCAGTCCGGCGAGTACGGCCGCCGCCACCTGATCATCCGCGTCAACAGCATCGGCACGGAGTGGCACGACGACGACATCAAGGCCGCGGCCGCGGCCGGCCCCGACGTCGTGCTCGTGCCGAAGGTGAACTCCGCCGAAGAGGTCCGTCAGCTCACCGATGCCCTCGCTGCGGCCGGTGCCCCGGAGAAGACCACCCTGTGGGCGATGGTCGAGACCCCGATCGGCATGCTCAACGCCCTGTCGATCGCCACCGCGTCCGAGCGCCTCACCGGCTTCGTGATGGGCACCAACGACCTCGTCAAGGAGCTGTACGCCGAGCACGTGCCCGGCCGCCAGCCCGTGATCACCGGCCTGGGGCTCGCCCTGCTGGCCGCCCGCGCCGCCGGCATCGTGATCATCGACGGCGTCTACAACGACGTGAAGAACATCGACGGCTTCCTCGCCGAGTGCGAGCAGGGCCGGCAGATGGGCTTCGACGGCAAGACCCTCATCCACCCCGGTCAGGTCGAGGGCGCCAACACCACCTTCGCCCCGAACGAGCAGGCCGTCGAGGACGCCCGCGGGCTGATCCAGGCCTGGGAGGACGGCAAGGGCGCCGGCGTAGTGACCTACAACGGCAAGATGGTGGAGAACCTCCACGTCGAGTCGGCCGAGCGCACCCTCTCGATCCACGAGGCCATCAGCGCACTGCAGGGCTGAGCAGGGCCCGAAGACTCAGTCGCCGACCCGCGCCTGCAACAGGTCGGCCACGGCCTGCTGTTCCGCGGCGTACGGGTGGTACGACAGCGCCCGGCCGACGGGGGTGATCCCGGCGACCCACGGTTCGTCGGCGCAGATGTCGCGACCGTCGGTGGCGGCCCAGACGTCGACGTACTCCACCCTGGCCTGCTCGGCGCCCGCCTCCTGGGCCGCGACGATGCGCTGCATCAGGTCGCGGGCGAAGGGGTAGTCACCCGTGGCGAGCGGCAGCTCGTCGCAGGTGCCTGTCGCGGGGAAGACCTGCGGGTAGCCGATCACCACGACCCGGGCCTCGGGCGCCCGCTCCCGGACGGCCTTCGCCGCGTCGGCGACCTTGTCGGCCAGGCCCGCGATGGCGGAGGCGAGCTCGGCATCGGCGGATCCGGCGAGCGTCGCGCACGGCGACCCCTCCGGATCCCTGGACGCGAGCCCGACGCAGGTGGTGACCAGGTTGCCGAACACCTTGCCGTCGTTGCCGCCGATGCTGAGCGTGACCAGGTCGGTGTCCGTCGTGAGGGCGTCCAGCTGTGGCGCGACCGGCTTCCCGTTGGGCGGGGTCTGCGATTCCGTGAGGCTCTCCGTGGTCGCACCGCCGCAGCTCACGTCGACCAGGTCGAGGTCCAACGCCGCGGCCAGCAGGTGCGGGTAGTTGCCCGTCGTCTGCTCACACCCCGGCTTGCCGGAGGTCTCCCCGATGCGCGGACCCGACGTGTAGGAGTCGCCGATGGCGACGTACCGGTCGCCGGCCTCGATCGTGGGCGGCGCGGTGTCGGCAGGCTCGTCATCGCCACAGCCGGCCAGCCCGAGCACCGGGGCCAGGCACGCCGCGACCGCCCACCGGGACCGCATCCACTTCATCCGGGCTCCACCTCCACGCCGAGCGCAATCGTCAGGGCCAGGACGGTATCGGGGTCCTCCAACCGGTCGCCGAACAGGTCGCGCAGCTGGTTCATGCGGTAGCGGATCGTCTGCGGGTGCAGGAACAGCGCCTCGGCGATGTCGTCGCGCCGCCCCTGGTGCAGCAGCCACGCTCGCAACGTCTCGCGCAGCTTGGCCGCGGCTGTCGGCCGCAACCCCTCCAGCGGCGCCAGCACCTGGGCGCGCAGGTCGGCCAGCGCACCGAGGTCGGCGGTGAGCACCAGCCGCGGCAGGTGGGTCTCCGTGTCCCCGGTCAGACCGAGCGCACGCGCCCGCAGCACCCGGTCGTACGACGCCCGCACGTCGAGCCAGTCGCGGGCCGGCCCGACGAGGCAGTCCCGGTCGCGCACCATCCGCAGCAGCGTCGTACGACGCCGTCCGTGCGCGTCCGGCACCATCAGCAACGCCGAGCCGTCGAGGTCCGGCAGGTCGGTGACCTGGAGGGTGCCGCGCCGGAACAGCTCCTGCAGCGACCCTGCCTGGGACTCCGGCGCGATGACGGCGGTGAGGGTCGAGGGCGGCGCCCACTCGGCACGCTCGGCGGCTGCCAGCACGGTCGCCTCCGCGGCGCCGGCCAGGAGGTTGCGACCCAACCGCTCCATCATCCGCTGCCGGATCCGGCCCTCGGTGGCGGACTCGTCGCGGTGGCCGGCCACGCTCGCAGCCGAGAGCTCGTCGATGTAGGCGAAGACGAGCTCGGCGAAGGAAGCCATCGTGGCCGGGTCGATGCCCTCCGTGACGGCGCGAGCGGACAGGTGCTGCCAGGAGACGCGGGCGCCGATCCGATAGGCCGACAGCAGCGCGTCGGCGGTCCGCCCGCTGCGGACCTCGCCCCGACCCAGCTGGTAGGCGCCGTCCACGGCCGAGGAGCGCGGCGCGGGTGCGTCCCGACCGCTGATCATCGACAGGAAGCCGCCGAGGGCGACCTGCACGGCGCCACGGATGGTCTCGCCCATCGGGCCGCCGAAGGCATCCTCGTAGGCCGGCACTTCGCGGATGATCTGGTCGACGACGTCGTCGGCGACCATGGCCAGGTCGGCACGCAGGGCGGTGACCGTGGTCGCTGGAAGTAGGGCGGCGCCGTCGGGGCGCCGTACCGAACGTCGAGGCATCGCGGGCGGCCTTTCCTCGATTTTGTTCCTGGCGAACAAAACCGAGCAGTAGATTCACCATCTGGTGTCATGAGTTTAGCGCCTTTGACTGCGACGCTTGATGACATGAGCACAACGACCGCGGCCCCCACAGCGGCCGCCCGCGCCGGCAGGCTCACTACCCGGCTGCGCAGCGTCCTCGACGCTGCGGTCACGCCGCTGACCGTCGATGACGTCCTGGACCACTTCGCCCCGCTCCGCCCGGGTGCGGCGGTCGGCCTGCAGGGCCGCATCGTGTCGGTCCAGGCAGAGACCGCCGACGCCGCGACCATCCTCATCAAGCCCGGCAAGGACTGGGCCGGCCACATCCCCGGCCAGTACGTCCGGATGGGTGTCACCGTCAACGGTGTCCGCCTGTGGCGCACCTACTCCCTGACCCACGGCCCGCGCCGCGACGGCCGGATCTCGATCACCGTCAAGGCCATCCCCGGCGGTGTCGTCTCCCAACACCTCGTGCACCACGCCAAGGCCGGTCAGATGGTCCACCTGGCCCAGGCCGAGGGCGACTTCGTCCTCGACACCTCCGGCGCCGGCCCGACCAAGCTGCTCCTGCTCACCGCGGGTTCGGGCATCACCCCGGTCATCGGGATGCTCCGCAACCTGTTCAACCGGTCGACCGCCCACAGCGTCGCCGCGGACTACGACATCGTCCTGGTCCACTCGGCGATGAGCCGCGACGAGGTGATCTTCGGCGCCGAACTCCGTGAGCACGCCGACGCCGGCCGGATCCGTCTCATCGAGCGCCACACCGACACCGACGGCCTGCTCACCACCGCCGACCTCGAGGCCGAGGTCGGTGACCTGGCCGAGCGTGCCGCGTACGCCTGTGGCCCGGCCGGCCTGCTCGACACCCTCGAAGCGTTCTACGCCGAGCGCCGCCTGACGCTGAACACCGAACGGTTCCGCGCGGCCATCGTCGACACCGACGCCGAGGGCGGCACGGTCGCCTTCTCCAGCGGCCAGGTCGTCGATGCCGACGGCTCCACCCCCCTGCTCGACGCCGCCGAATCGGCCGGCGTCCTGATGCCCAGCGGATGCCGCATCGGCATCTGCATGGGCTGCGTACTCCCCATGAAGTCCGGCGCCGTGCGCGACCTGCGCACCGGCGAGCTCACCGTCGCCGTCCCGGGCGAGACCAACGCCGGTGGCGTCCCGATCCAGACCTGCATCAACGCCGCCGCCGGCGACTGCCACATCGATCTCGAAGGAGCATCCGCATGACCACCATCACGCAGAAGCCCACCAACCCGACCGCCCACCTCAGCGAGGAGCAGATCGAGGCCCTCGGTGCGGAGCTCGACGCCATCCGCCAGGAAGTCATCGACACCCGCGGCGAACGCGACGCGGCGTACATCCGCAAGATCGTCGACGTGCAGCGTAAGCTCGAGCTCGGCTCCCGCGCCGTACTCCTGGCGAGCATCTTCCCGCCCGCCTTCGTCGCCGGCACCGTCGGCCTGAGCATCGCCAAGATCCTCGAGAACATGGAGATCGGCCACAACGTCATGCACGGCCAGTGGGACTGGATGCGTGACCCGAAGATCCACTCGACGACGTGGGAATGGGACAACGCCACCCCGTCGGACGCGTGGAAGCACTCGCACAACCAGGTCCACCACGCCCACACGAACATCGTCGGCAAGGACAACGACCTCGGCTACGGCATCATGCGCGTCGACGAGGAACAGCGCTGGCACCCCTTCTTCCTCGCCCAGCCCGCGTGGAACTTCATCAACGCCTGCTTCTTCGAGTACGGCATCGCGGCCTACGACCTCGAGCTCGGCCGCAACCTGAAGATCCCCAAGGACAAGCGCAGCGAAGAGTTCAAGAAGAACCTCCAGGGCACCCTGACCAAGATCCGCAAACAGGCCACCAAGGACTACCTCGTCAACCCCGCCCTCGCGATCCCGACCGGCTCGTTCCTGCCCGCCCTGGCGGCGAACTTCACCGCCAACCTGGTCCGCAACGTCTGGTCGCACTCGGTCATCATGTGCGGCCACTTCCCCGAGGGCGTCGAGACCTTCGAGCTCAAGACGATCCCCAAGAACGAGACCCGCGGCCAGTGGTACCTGCGCCAGATGCTCGGATCGGCCAACTTCTCCGGCTCCAAGCTGCTGCACATCATGAGCGGCAACCTGTCGCACCAGATCGAGCACCACCTCTTCCCCGACCTGCCCTCCAACCGGTACGCCGAGGTCGCCCCGAAGGTGAAGGCCGTGTTCGACAAGTACGAGCTGACCTACCTCACCCGCCCGTTCATCCCCCAGGTCGCCAGCGCCTGGCACAAGGTCCTGCGCCTGTCGTTCCCCAACGGCTGGCTCGAGACCACCACCCCCAAGAACCTCCCCACCCAACTCGTCGCGCTCTACAAGATCTCCACCGCCGACAAGCGCAAGCGCCGCGTCATGCTCAAGCTCCTCGAGCGCAAGGCCAAGCAGGAGCAGGGCGACGTGGCTGCGAAGGCTGCCTGATTCCAGCGAACGTAGTTACCGGGCAGTAGTATTGCTCCATGAGCTACGTGACCTGCACGATCACCGACGGCATCGCGCACGTCCGGCTGGACCGGCCGGACAAGCTGAACTCGCTGACGCTGGACATCCTCGATGACCTCGTCGCGACCGCCACGATGCTGCGCAAGGACAAGTCCCTGCGCGCGGTGATCGTCAGCGGCGAGGGCGACGCGTTCTGCGCGGGCCTGGACTTCGCGTCGGTGCTCCGCAACCCCGTGGGGGTCGCCAAGGCCTTCGTGCCGCGGCCGTTCCGGGGCACGAACACCTTCCAGGAAGCGCCCTGGGCGTTCCGCCGGATCCCCGTGCCCGTGATCGCCGCGGTGCACGGTCACTGCCTCGGCGGCGGTCTGCAGATCGCGCTCGCCGCGGACTTCCGGATCGCCACCCCCGACTCCCGGTGGTCGGTGCTCGAGGGCAAGTGGGGCCTGATCCCCGACATGTCCGGCATCCAGGCGCTCAAGGAGCTGGTCGGCATCGACCAGGCCAAGCTGCTGACGATGACGGCCGAGGTGTTCGACGGCTCCCGTGCCCTCGAGCTCGGACTGGTCACGAAGCTCGACAACGACCCGGTCGCCGGCGCCTTCCGGCTCGCCGAGCAGCTCAGCCAGAAGTCCCCCGACGCCCTGGCCGCTGCCAAGCGCCTGTTCAACGACACCTGGAACTCCTCGCCGCGCAGGACGTTCGCCCGCGAACGCATCGAGCAGGCGTTCCTGCTGGCCGCCCGCAACACCAAGGCTGCACGCGAGGCCGCCTTCAAGAAGGCCGACGCGACCTACGGCCCGCGGGTGCGCTGAGCCTGAGTCTCTGCAACAACGGCAGGGATTCGATCAACCTGGTTGATCGAATCCCTGCCGTTCCAGATTTTTCGCTCCAAACCTGTCGTATCTGGACGTGGCCGTCCGTAGTCCTAGTGAAGGAACCTCACGACTCGGCCAAGGAGACAGGACCATGTGGGACACGACACCGAACACCCAGCAGCACCTCAGCCACGACCTGCCCTGCCCTGCGTGCGGGCACGCCGTGCACACCTACCTCGCCTGCAGCGACACCTGCTCGTGCCGGCCGACGATCATGCCCGGCTCCGTCGCGCTCGCGGCTTGAGGACCCAGCTCACCGCTTCGGGCTGGGCCAGTGCCGGTGGAGCGACGGCTGCAGGAGTACGGCGACCAAGGCTGACCACACGGCGAGGGAATGCAGGAACCAGTGGGCGGGCAGGGCAAGTGCGGCGAAGCCGACCCGCCAACCCCGGCGGCGGGCCAGGACCAACCATGCCGCACTGACCGCCACCAGCAGCACCAGCACCGCCGCGGCGAGCCCAAGCCATGCGACCGGTTCAACCGGTGGCCGCTCGACGCGCCGGGACCGAACGGTCGCGAGGAGCGAACCCACGAGCACGAACGGATAGGCCAGGAACATCGCTGCAGTGCCGAGTCCGATCGCGAGAGCACGGACCCGGGCACGCTCGGCGCGGCGGGGGCCGTGCAGTCGCGCCAGGCTCCGGACCTGCACCACCGTGTCCAGCAGGATCAGGGCGGTCGATTCGGCCCGATTGCTGGTCCACAGCAGCGGTCCCGGGGCGGCTGCTCGTGTCGAGGTCGAGTCCAGCTCCTCGATGCGGGGACGAACCGCGCCGTCGACCCTCTCCATCGTCGGTCGCCGGACCAGGCTGGCGAACCCTCCGAACCGGCGCAGCAACCGCATGTTGCAGTGGACCGAGGTGATGTTGGGTTCGCGGCCCGAGGACGACGCCGCCCCGGAACCGTGGTCCAGGCGCAGCGCCTCGTCGGCGGCGGTCAGCCGCCCGAACGTGGTCCGTGCCGAGCTGATCCGGCGGGCGACGCGCAGCGCGAGCAGCGGCGGGACGGCGTCGCGCCGGTCCACCCGCTCCTCGAGATCCCGCTCGAAGGCGGCCACCGCACGTCGTACCTGGTCGCGCGCAGGCGTCTCGTCCTGCTCCCAGGCGACCAGGTACCGGCCGCGCGCCAGGGCCAGGCCGTGGTCGTAGGCCCGCACGGGGTCACGGAAGTCCGCATCAGGAACGCGCACCACCCGCGTCCACGCGCGCCGCGTCGTACGACGGAGCGCACCCAGGGTCTCGAGGTCGCTGTCGGCGACCAGCAGGATCGCGTCGGTGCGGGCCCACGGGTAGTCGACGACGCTGAAGTTCTCCAGCAGCGCCTGCAGGGCCCGGTCACCGCCGGTGAGTCGCACGATCACGGTGTAGACCGGCAGCCCCTGGTCGGCGGGCACCGGCTCGTTCACGAGGTCGAAGGGCAGGGACGCCATCACGCGCAGCTCCGCCCGCGGGTGGGCCCGGAGATCGTTCACCAGCACCGGGTAGCCGGCTTTCGAGGAGACCAGGGCGCCCACCACGAAGACCACGACCGCGACGAGCAGGGTCCACCCCACCAGCGCGATCGGCAGTACGAACCCGGCGGCGACGGCGAGCATGGCGATCGCCAGGGCGAGGAGATGGTGCCGGAGCCGGACGATCGGCGCAGGCGAAGCGCGGTCCGCCCCGGCTCGCTGGCGGCGTACCCCCATGGCAACGGCGTCGAGGTCGTGCTGCGTGCAGGCCACGAACTCGACGTCTCGACCGGGAAAGTGTTCCTGCACCTCGACGACCAGCTCCTCGGCTGGTGGGACCGACGTGGCGACGACGACGGTGTCATCGAACAGGTCGCACGCGATCCAGCCGAGCTCGACGGTCTCCTCGACGTCGAGCTCCGCCAGCAGCTCGGGCTGGGGTGGGTGGTGCAGGAGGTCGCGCTGCTCGCTGCGCCACAGGTCGACCAGGGCGGCATAGAAGTCGCCACGGGAGAGGAAACCGGCACTGATCAGGTGGTTCCCGAGGAAACCGCCTTCGCGGCGCTGCCGATCCCGAGCCGTCGCAAGTTGCGAAGGTTCGACCAAACCGTCGGCAATGAGCCGACCGCCGATGTCCGCCACGGTTCCTCGATCCCCACCACACACGGGGACCTGTCCCGGGCCCTCGTGCTTCGAGGGTAGGGCGCGCCGGAGCGCTCATCAGCACGTGAGGAAAACCTTTACTTCGCAGGTCAGGAGGGGTGCGCGGGGGAAAACCGCTACGGGTACTGCAGGTCGACGGTTGCTTCGCTGATCTCCCACAGCTTGCGCGCCGCTTCCTCGTCCCGGGCCAGCTTGCTGCGTCCGACGATGCGGGGCGTTCCGATCATCTGGTTGAGGCCGCTCGGCCCGACGAAGGTGTTGCCGGGCAGGTCGTCGGTGGCCGCCATCAGGGACGGCCAGGCACCGGCCGCCGCAGACTGGGAGACCGCCTTGACCGTGGCGTCCAGGATCGACGCGATTCCCCCGGCGGGCCGGCCGTACTGACCGTTGGCCGCGAGGTGGGTGCCCGCGAAGCCGGGGTGTGCGGCGAGCGCCCGCACCGGCAGGTCTGCCGCCCGAAGGCGCCGGTCGAGCTCCGCGGTGAAGTGGAGGTTGGCCAGCTTGGACTGTCCGTACACGCGCCACTTGCTGTAGCGGCCCGTCTTCTCGCGCGGGTCGCCGAGCGGTGCCCTGCCCGCGAAGTGGTGGAACATCGACGCCACCGTCACCACCCGCCCGTCCTCGCTCTGCACGAGCTGCGGCAACAGCAGGCCGGTCAGCAGGAACGGACCGAAGTGGTTGGTCGCCAGCTGGAGCTCGAGCCCGTCGGCCGTCCGGGAGTACGACGTCCCCATCACCCCGGCGTTGTTGACCAGGACGTCGATCGGGCCGACCTGCGCGGCCGCGGCTGCGGCCGTACGGACCGACGCGAGGCTGGCCAGGTCCAGATGCAGGGCTTCGAGCCTCGCGTCCGGGACCTCGGACCTGATCGCCGCCACCGTCTCCTCGACCCGGGCCGGGTTCCGGCCGGCGAGCACCACCCGGGCGCCGCGCCGGGACAGCTCGAGAGCCGTGTGATGGCCCAGGCCACCGAGGGTCGGACCCGTCACCACGATCGTCCGGCCGGTCTGGTCGGGCAGGTCGGCGATGTTCCAACTCATCGTTCTCCTCGGTGGTTGAGGTGCGAGCGCAGCGAGCCTCGAAACCCCTCAGGGCGTGGTGGCGAGTCGCTCGACGATGCGTTGGCCGAGCGCCTGGTCTCCCGAGACAACGACGGACCCCGGCTCCGCGGCACGTCGTCCCCCAGCCAACACGATGAAGCTTTCCCGATCGCTGTCGATCCGGACCGTCGGCGCGTCGGGCACGGCAGCCAGGCGGCGGCCGCGGCCGTCCTCGCCGATCTCGACCGCGACAGTGGGGCTGCCCTCGACGGCGAGCACCGCCGTCGTACCCACGGGTGGTGCAACGCGCTTGCCGACGACGAAGCCAAAGGTCTCGGACAGGTAGTCGGCGGTGTGCTGGGCGCCCACGGTGTCCATCCCGCCCGGTCGGCCGACCGCGCGCCGGATGTCCTGCTCGTGCATCCAGATGTCGAGCGGGCGGTTGCGCAGCAGGGTCCGCAGGTTCCAGCCGATCAGCCCGAAGAGGCCGTCGGCCATCGCCGCCGGGTCACTCGGCGGCTCCGCCAGGAGGCGGTCGTGACGGGCGGTCGTGGTCGACCGGATCTCCTCGATGATCGACGCCGGCTCGCGGTCGCGGCGAGTCAGCACGCCGATCTCGGTGAACTGGCTCATCGGACTGGCGACGTGCGGCGCCTCGCCGACGTCAGCGGTCTCGTCCGGACCACCGGCCAGGAGCGACTCGAGATGGGCGGCGTGCGAGGCGATGGCCTTGACGTCCCAGCCGGCCAGGTCCGTGGGCAGCGCCCAGTCGTCCGGGCCGAGCTCCTCGAGCAACGTCACGAGGTCCGTGACCGAGGCCCACCAGGCGTCGACGTATCCGGCCAGCAGCTCCTGATCACCCATGGCGCCGATGCTAGTGGCCGAGGCTGGTGCTCAGTACGACGCCGCGACCTCGACGTGGTCGTAGGAACCCGTGAACTTCGAGTAGTTGGTGCAGGTCAGCTCCTCGGTGTTGCCGTAGGAGATGTCACCGCTCGAGCTGCACGAGACCTCGCCGACCTCGGTGTCGTCGCTGTCGATGAAGGTGAAGTTCAGGTAGACCGACTCGCCCGACTCGTCACCACGGTCATTGGTGCCCTTGAGCCCGGTGATGGTCTCGCCGGAGTACTCGTCCTTGGGCGGCGCGACGCTCCACCCCTCGGCGTACTCGATCCCGTCGATCTCGAAGTCCTCGCCGACGTCGACACTGATCGGGTTGTCGCTCCCCCCGACCCGCGAGGGGTCGAACTCGTCGAGGGCGTCATCGACGCTCTTGGCGCCCCAGATGACCAGACCGACGGCGCCACCGCAGATCAGCAGCACGAGCAGGAGGATGACGCCGACCACGATCGCGATCACCTTGCCACTGCCACCCGACGGCTTCTGCCCGTACGGCGACGGGGCGCCGTACCCACCACCCGGCGGCGGGGTGTACCCACCCGGCGGTGGCGTGTAACCACCGCCCGGCGGAGGCGTGTAGCCGCTCCCCGTGGGCGGGCCGTACGGGCCCTGTCCCTGCGCGGGCGGCGGAGCGACCGGCCACTGCGGCGGCTGCCCGGGCTGGCCGGGCTGGCCGTAGGGCGTGTTCTCGTTGGGCGGCTGCTCCGGCGGTTGCGTCACGAGACTCTTCCTACCCCTGCAAGGGCCTGCACAACCAGTCCCATCGGTCCAGAAAAAGGGCAACGGCCGCCCCGGGCGAACCCGGAGCGGCCGTCGACGTGAAGCGGTTCAGCCGTGCATCAGAACGCGGCCTCGTCGAGGTCCATGATCGCGAGGTCGGTGGCCTCGGCGATCCGGAGCTCGGCCGTGATCCGCGGCAGGTTGAGCTGCGCGAACCACTGGGCAGCGGCGACCTTGCCCTCGTAGTAGGACTTGTCACCGCCCGCGCCGTCGAGCTTCTCCAGCGCCACCTCGGCGCCGCGGAGCAGCAGCCACGCACAGACGACGTCACCGAGCGCCATCAGGATGCGCGTGGTGTTCAGGCCGACCTTGTAGATGTTGCGGATCTCGTCCTGCGCCGACATGAGGTCGTTGATCATCAGACCGACGAGCGCCTCGGTGTCCGCGAGCGCGGTCGCGAGGAGCTCACGCTCGTTCTTGAGGCGGCCGTTGCCGGCCTCGGACTCGATGAACGACTTGATCTCCGCCGCGACGTGGCCCAGCGCCTTGCCCTGGTCCTTGACGATCTTGCGGAAGAAGAAGTCCTGGCCCTGGATCGCGGTCGTGCCCTCGTAGAGGGTGTCGATCTTGGCGTCGCGGACGTACTGCTCGATCGGGTACTCCTGCAGGAAGCCCGAACCACCGAAGGTCTGCAGCGACTCCGTGCCGAGCAGCACCCACGAACGCTCCGAGCCGTAGCCCTTGACGATCGGGAGCAGCAGGTCGTTGACCGCCTCAGCCAGCTCGTCACGCTCGCCGGCAGCCTTGGCGATGGCGACCTTGTCCTGCCACGTCGAGGTGTAGATGACCAGCGAACGCATCGCCTCGGCAAACGACTTCTGGGTGATCAGCGAGCGACGCACGTCGGGGTGGTGGGTGATCGTGACGCGGGGCGCAGCCTTGTCGGAGGCCTGGGTCAGGTCAGCACCCTGGACGCGCTCCTTGGCGTACTCGAGCGCGTTGAGGTAACCCGTCGAGAGCGTCGCGATGGCCTTCGTGCCGACCATCATGCGGGCGTTCTCGATGACGTCGAACATCTGGCGGATGCCGTCGTGGACCTCGCCGAGCAGCCAGCCCTGGGCAGGCTCGCCGCCACCGATCTGCGGGTCGCCGAAGGTGAGCTCGCAGGTGTTGGACACCTTGATGCCCATCTTGTGCTCGACGTTGGTGACGTAGACGCCGTTGCGCTCGCCGGTCAGCTCACCGCTCTGGTGGTCGAAGTGGTACTTCGGGACCAGGAACAGCGAGAGGCCCTTGGTGCCCGGTCCACCGATGCCCTCGACGCCCTTCGGGCGGGCGAGGACCAGGTGCATGATGTTCTCCTGCAGGTCCGACTCGGCGCTGGTGATGAAGCGCTTGACGCCGGAGATGTTCCAGGAGCCGTCCTCGTTGGGCGTGGCGAACGTCTTGCCCGCACCCACGTCGGAGCCCGCGTCGGGCTCGGTGAGCACCATCGTGGCGCCCCACAGGCGCTCCACCATGATCTCGGCGACGCGGATGTCGCGGGCGACACCGTTGGCGTTCTTGAAGACGACCGAACCCATCGACGGGCCGGTGCAGTACATCCAGATCGGCGCCTGCGCGCCGAGGACCATCTCGCCGGTGCTCCACACGAGCGACGGCGGCGCGGTGGTGCCACCGATCTCCTCGGGCAGGCCCAGGCCCCAGAAGCCGGACTCCATCCAGGTGTCGTAGGACTTCTTGAACGAC
This sequence comes from Nocardioides sp. Root682, assembly GCF_001427795.1. Taxonomy (GTDB): domain Bacteria; phylum Actinomycetota; class Actinomycetes; order Propionibacteriales; family Nocardioidaceae; genus Nocardioides. The sequence goes on from NZ_LMHJ01000001.1 coordinate 1,955,653, forward strand.
GCCGGCAGGGGCGCGGTGTTGGTCTTGGGGTCGAAGACCGGCGGGTTCCGGTCCGAGTCGACGTACGACGCGGCCAGGTCCTCGCGGGCGATGCGCTCGACCTCGCCGAGGATGTCGCGCGCCGTGTCGGCGTCCATGTCCGCGTAAATGCCGGTCCCGAGGTACTCCTGGACCTTGAAGAGCTCAAACAGGTTGAACTCGATGTCGCGGAGATTGCTCTTGTAGTGGCTCACTGTCCCACCGTTTCTAGCTCGATTTGAAGAGTTCTACTCGTCAGTAACTTAATGATACGGGGGGTGCTTGCAACCTGCAAGCACCGGGCGGTCGGTTACTCCTCACACCGAGTGACCACGCACAGACCACTAGGTCGAGTGAATCGATCGAGCAATCTGACACACTTGGGTCCATGCGCGTCTCCGCGAAATCCGACTACGCCCTGCGCGCCCTGATCGCGATGGCGTCGCGTTCCGACGGGCGCGCGGTCAGCGCCGAAGAGCTCGGTCGCCTCCAGGACATCCCCCACGGATTCCTCCAGGCGATCCTCGCCGACCTGCGTCGCGCCAGCATCGTGATGTCGCAGCGCGGCCAGTCCGGCGGCTGGCGGATGGCGCGCGAGGCCGACACCGTCTCCGTCGCCGACGTCATCCGCGCGGTCGACGGACCCCTGGTCTCCGTCTACGGCCTGCGCCCCGAGGCCGTGAACTACAACGAGTCGGCCGAGGTCCTCCAGCACGTCTGGATCGCCGCGCGCCGCGCACTGCGTGAGGTCTTCGAGGACGTCTCGATCCAGCAGCTCTCCGACGGCGTGCTCCCCGAAGCAGTCACGTCCCGCACCGCCGACGAAGACGCCTGGCAGCCTCACTGAGCCGTCTGGGACCCCCCGCCTGACTTGAGGTGCATTCGCTCAGGCGGATGAGGGCCGGGCCAATCGGACGGACATGGTCCGCCGTGTGCTCGCCTCGCTCGTCCTTGCCGCCGCGGTCGTCGTACCGGCGGCGGTCGGCCTGTCCGGCTCGCCGGCGCAGCCGGCTCGGTGCGCCGAGGGAAGCGCGCTGAGCTGGGTCCTGCCGGGTGCCTGCCAGCACACCGACGAGGCGCCGCCGGGTGTGGACCCGACCGAGCCGGTGACGACCGCCGAGCTGCGCACCCGCGAGGGCGGGACGGCCGGCGCCTACGCCGCGGCCGAGGAGCTCGGCGTCCCCGCACCCACCGCAGCGGCCGCGTCCAGCCCGGCCGTGGCCTGCGAGGGCGACGGCACCGCGGGCTACCGCGTCCAGGCGATGTACGTCGTCGAGGCCGGTCGGACCAACCGTTTCGCGGCCCTCCAGTCCAGCTTCCAGCTGTGGGCCGCCGGGGTCGACGACGTCGTCAATCGCTCCGCCGCCCTGACCGGCGGGGTACGACGGGTCCGCTTCGTCACCGATGCCGCCGGAGGAACCTGCGTCGCGCGGGTCCTCAATGTCACCGTTCCGGCGGGCTCCCTGTCGTCGTTCAACGCGAGCATCGCGGCGGTGCAGGCGCTCGGCTACACCGACCCGAGCCGCAAGTACCTCATGTGGACCGACGCGACCGTGCTCTGTGGTGTGGCGTCGATGTATCCCAACGACGCAGACACCCAGGCGAACCCGAACAACGGCAGCTACGCGCAGTACGCCCGTACCGACTCCGGCTGCTGGGGATTCGGGGACGGCGCGGCGCAGCACTCCGTCGAGGCCCACGAGTTCCTGCACACCCTCGGCGGCGTCATGAGCACGGCGCCGCACGGGACGCGCGCGGGCCACTGCTGGGACGAGTCGGACACGATGTATTACGCCGACGGTGGCGGCTTCGCCATGCAGCAGGTCTGTCCGGCCGAGCGGGAGTACCTCTACGACTGCAACAACGACGACTACTACTCGACGTACCCCGACCCGGGCAGCTACCTCGACAGCCACTGGAACGCCGCCGACTCGCGCTTCCTCATCGGGGGCGGCAACGGCGCAGGCGGCGGTACGCCCGGCTCCCCCACCGTTCTCGGCGCGACGATCGCCGTGAACAACCCGGCGGTGCCCGGCCTGGCCACCCAGGCGTCGGTCGCACCGAGCCTGCCCGCCGGGCGCACGGTGACGGCGGTGCAGTGGAAGTCCGCACGGGCCGACTGCTCGTTCACGACACCGACAGCGCTCCAGACCGAGGTCGCCTGCGGCGCCGGCGCAGCGGCTGCCACGACCGTGACCGCCACCCTCACCGACTCCTCCGGAGCCACCAAGGTGGTCACCAGTCCACTGACCTTCGCCACCGGGACTGCCCGCCCGGTCACGGTGAGCCTCGGCGCAGCAGGGCAGTGGCCGTCCGGCGGCACGGCGTCCGTGTGCACCGGCGCCGCCTTCCCCCTCAACGCCCGCGTGATCGACGTGGCGAGCGGACAGCCGGTTAAGGGTCTCGCGACAGCGCTGACCAAGCAGACGGCGACGATGACCGCACCCGCCAGCGCCGGATCCCCGGTCACCGCCGCGACAGGTGAGGCCTCGCTGAGCCAGACGGCGACCGTCAGCACCACCTATCGCGCCCGGACCGCCGCCGGCACCGTCTATGCAGCAGGCGCGCAGGTCGCGCTCGTCGCCAGCCCTGCGCGCTGCACGACTGCGCTCTCGGCCGGCCTGAGCGACGACGACGTCCACTACGCCGATCCGGTGACCGTGTCGGGCACCCTGACCGCCTCGGTCGGGGCAACTCCCGTCGCCGCATCCGGCGTCGCGCTCGCCGTACGCCTGACGACGGCGACCGGAACGGTCCTCACGCTCGGATCGGCGAAGACGACGGCCGACGGCACGTACGCCCTGGTGATCAAGCCGACCGCTTCCGGGACCGTCTCCGTCGCCCTCGCCACCAGCACTGCCTACACCGCGTCCACGGCGTCGGCGGGCGCGATCACGGTCCGCGTCCCCGCGACGGTGATCACCGGCGCGGTCGACAGGACCGACGTCGGCTACGGGCAGCCGGTGGTCGTGACGGGCACCCTGCGCCGGGATGCGGGAGGCGTCATCACGGCCCTGGCCAGCAAGCCGGTCGCGATCTACGTCGCGCCCACGACCGGCGCCGCGGTGAAGGTCGGGTCAGCGACCACCACGGCCAACGGCACGTTCACCGTGTCCGTGCCGCTCAAGGTCAGCGGTGTCCTGTCGGTGGTGTACGCCGGCGCGGCCGGCCAGCCGGCGGCACGGACCGACGTCGGCGCGGTCGTGGCCGGCACCTGGACGACCACCGTCACGGCGTCGAGGTCGGCGGCCTCGGTCGTGCTCGGCGGGTCGGTGACGATCAGCGGGTCGGTGACCCGGGCCTACCTGGGCGCGACCCTGCCGGCGCCCGGACTCCGCGTGAAGGTGTCCTTCCGACCGACGGGCGGCGCGACGACCACTCTCGTCGCCACGGTGACGACCACGGCGACCGGCACCTTCAGCGCACGGGTCTACCCGAAGGCCAGCGGCACGTGGACCGCGACCGTCTCGGGCGTGGCCGGGTACACCGAGGACTCCTCCGACCCGCTGACGATCACCCTGACTTGAGGGTTCAGGCGACTTCGTCCAGCTTGCCGAGCTTGCGCTTGAGCTTGCGGCGCCTGCGGTCGAGCTCCTCGAGCCGGACCTCGAGCGACGCGTTGCGGCGCGCGAGCTTCTCCAGCTCGCGCATCGCCTCGGGCAACGACTGCACCGCGGGCGCCGCCTGCGGGACCGCGTCGAGTCGCAGGGACGCCGTACCGAAGCCGACGACCTTGCCGAAGGCCTTCCACACGTGGGCGGGGTCCATGCCGTCGGTCTCGATGACGTGCAACCGCTCGGGCTTGCGTACGGCGGCCGACCACCGCGTGACGACGTCGGCTTCGTCGTCCAGGCCGGTGGTCACGACGACGTGCACCTGGTGGCTGGCGAGGGCATCGATCAGGAGGGCGATCTGGTCCGCCGTGGCGGTGGCGAGCAGCGGCTGGCTGAACACGAGATCGGCGCGGGACTTCTGCGCGCGGCGGACCATCCGGGTCCACTGACCCTCGACGTCGCTGCGCTTGAGGCCCCAGGCCTTGTGGGAGCGGGTGAGCTCAACGGCCGCACGGAAGCTCTCCGCGGGCGTCTGTGCGACGGAGGCGACGCCGAGCTCGACGAGCGCCTCGTGGTGGTGGGCGAGGGCAGGCTCGATCGCATCGGCAGCGCCTGCCATCCCGACGTGGATCCACGCCTTGTGCTTCTTGGGCATGTCCTGACGGTCGCAGGGGCCGGTGAGCGCGACATGAACCGCTGGTGGCCGGAGGGCGTGCGCTGCATGTGCGGTCCGCCACTAGAACACGTTCTAGATTCGGTCTACGATCCCCCCATGATCACCTCCGACGCCATCGTCTGGAACGCGCCCAACGACCCGCACCCGGCCCGCGCCGCCTCCCAGCGTTCGTACTCCGCCGTCGCCAGGGGCGACCTGGCCGAGTGGCTGACCGTCTACGCCGAGGACGCGGTCCTCGAGGACCCGGTCGGTCCGTCGATGTTCGACCCCGAGGGCGCCGGACACCGCGGGCACGCCGGTATCTCGGCCTTCTGGGACAAGGCCATCGCACCGATCGCGAAGTTCGAGTTCACGATCAGCGACTCGTTCGCCAACCCGGGCAGCAACACGTGCGCCAACATCGGCCAGATCCGCACCACCTTCCCGGACGGGTCGTCCGCGGTGACCGACCTGATCATGGTCTACGTCATCCACGACGACGGCCGGGTGAAGTCGATGAAGGCGTTCTGGGAGCCGGACCGGACGATGGCCAGCTTCACGCCGGCCTGAAGCTGATCGCGGTAGTCCCGGGCCAAAAGCACCGAAACCCCGCGTGCCGCGGTGCTTTTGACCCGGGACTATCCCAGTCAGACGGCGGTGGCGTCGGCGATCCAGTTGACCAGCGGACGCAGTCGCCGCCAGTCCGCACGCACCCGGTCCAGCAGCTCGGCGGTGTGGATGAACGGCTCGAAGCCGTACTCCCTCATGCCGAGCACCGTCTTCATCCGGAGCAGGTCGATGCGCGGGTGGTCCTTGTCGTAGCCGCGGGGCGCGGTCTTCAAGGTGTCGCCCGCGATCCCGAAGCCACCGCGCTCCAGGGTCGCCAGGATCTTCTGCAGCGCCGGGCCCGACTTGTCGTCGGCCATCGCCTCGCGCAGCGCCGCCAGCCGAGGACCTGAGGCCTCGTAGATGCCGCCGCCGATCCGGACGCCCGGTGCCGCCACCTCGACGTACCAACCGGTGGCCGGGCCGACGCCGACGAACGCACCCTGGTGGTTCTTGTACGGCGTCTTGTCCTTGGCGAAGCGCACGTCGCGGTACGGCCGGAACACCTTGGCAGCGCCGAACTCCTGCCCGAGCGCGTCGGTGAGCGCCACCATCGGCGCCTTCACGTTCTCGTCGTAGATGGCCTTGTGCGCGTCCCAGAACGACTTGGTGTTGTCGACCTCGAGGTCGTCGTAGAAGTCGAGGGCCGCGACGGGGAACCCGGTGAACTCAGCCATGCCCGGAAGCCTATGCGTCGCCCGTGTCGGTCAGGGTCGCGCCCGACAAGGTGACCGCCCTGCGCAGGTCGGCCTCCGCGCGGCGAGCGCGTTCCTTCCCCCACAGCAGGATGCGGCGCTGACGTTTGGGGCCCACGAGCAGCCGCGTGGTCGGCCAGTCGTTGCGGTCGATCACGAGGCTGGGCCAGGGAGCGGTCTGCCAGTTCCGCAACAGCAGTGCCTTCCACGTCATCGCGTCGTCGATCTCCAGATGCGTGATGCCCGCACACGGAAAGCGCTTGAGCACCTTGTGGCCCCGACAGACCATCAGGTCTCCGTCGTGCACGACGTACGAGATCCGCCCGGGGCCAAGGCCCCACGACAACGTCGCGAGGGTGCCCATCAGCACGGCGATCGGCACGATGAGGAGCAGGAGTACGCCGAATGCTTCAAGGGGATGGAACTCGCCGGAGGCGGCGGCCACGGTCGCGAGCACGATCCAGACCGGAATGCACCTCGTCCACCAGAAGACGAAGCCGACCCAGGCCTGGTGGGTGTCCGGCTCCACCCGGAGGTCCGCACCGCCGTAGACATCGAAGGCAGCGGGGAAGCCGGCGGACTCAGCCATGCCCGGCAGCCCAGGGGCCGACGACACCACGCGTGGCAGGAACGGGGACCGGGACGTTCCAGCGCAGCGCGTGCTGGATGCCGACGACCATCGCCTTGTCGTTCATCGGGTCGTCCGGGTCGTACCAGACCGTGGTGTGCTGGCCCTGCTCGATCGGCGCCCGGGAGGGGATCGTCACCCGTCGGCGGACGAGGTACGACGCCCCGCCCGGACCCACGAAGCGGAACGTGGACGTGGTGATGACGTTGCTCGCCTCACCGAAGTCGTCCGGTTCCCAACCCGGGTCCACGACGGTCGCGTCGACCGGAACACCCCGCCCCATCAGGGCAACCTCGTGCGCGAACCTGCGACGACGCGCCGCGACGCGGGTGGCACCGATGGCCAACGCGGCCACCCCGACAGTGGCAGCGACGCCCGCCGCCGCGACGTACCTGCCGTCGACGTCGAGCTCGGTGACCGCGAACAGCTGACCGAGAGCGGCGGACAGGCCAAGGGTCCCGAAGGCGTGCCACTCGCCGAACTCGAGCGGATGGCTGTCGACCAGGAGCGACCAGGCGACGAGGCCGAGCACGGCGAGGACGCAGCCGCCGATGGTCGCCAGACCGGCTTCGTCACCGGCGACGTACGACGCCGGACCGTGGCCGTTGGCGTCGATGATCGTGCAGCCGATGCCGTACCCGGCCGCCACCCCACCGACGAGCATCATCAGCTGCGCGACAGCCAGGGTGACGGGACGACGTGGTCGCGGGTCGAACGTGAAGGGGGGAGGCTCCGAGCTGGCCATGGGCCCATTCAACCGGAGTACAGGGAGGAGCAGCGGAGCGGACGACGAGATTCGAACTCGCGACATCGACCTTGGGAAGGTCGCGCTCTACCAACTGAGCTACGTCCGCATGCCTCGGTCTCCCGAAGCGTTGAGGATGCTACCCGATGGGTTCGAGGGCCGGACGCTTCGGCTCCACGGTGTCACCGGACGAGCGGCCGGTGACCCGGCGGTGCACCCACGGGGCCACGTGGGTGCGCGCCCAGGTGAGGTTCGCCTGTCGCTGTTCACGCGTGGAGAGCACGGGCAGTTCGATCGGCGGCAGGGGCTCGAGGGTGTGCTCGACCCGCAACGCGTCGAGCACGGCCATCGCGATCCGCTGGTGCCCGACGGGGTTGAGGTGGAGCCGGTCCTCGTCGAAGACCTCGGCCGGGGTCCAGCCGCGCATCCGCCACATGTCGACCACGGTGGCGTCGTGGCGATCGGCGATCTCGCGCACCCATTCGTTGAAGATCGCGAACCGGCCGCGGATCAGCCGGAACACGCCGCTGTCGCGGGGATCCGCGATGGTGAACATGACGACGTGGGCTCCCGACGCGGTCAGCCGCTCGACGGCTGCGTCGTAGTCGGCGGCCAGGGTGTCGAGGTCGACCTTCGGCCGCAGTACGTCGTTGCCGCCGCCGTGGATCGTGACGAGGTCGGGCTGCAGCGCGATCGCGTCGTCGACCTGCTCCGCGACGATCGCGGGCAGCTTGCGGCCGCGGATGGCGAGGTTGGCGTAGCCGAAGTCGGCACCGGCAGCCGCGGCGTCGGCCGCGAGCACCTCGGCCGTCCGGTCCGCCCAGCCGCGCAGGCCGTTGGGACGAGCCGGGTCGGGGTCGCCGACGCCTTCGGTGAACGAGTCGCCCAGGGCGACGTACTTCTGAAAAGTCACCTGAGCATTGTGCGCCCCGCAGCGTGCAGTCCCAACACGGGTAGGGTGCCGTCGTGCTGCTCAGCGACCGCGACATCACGGCGGAACTCAACGCCGGCCGAATCGCCCTGGACCCCTACGACCCCTCGATGCTGCAACCGTCGTCCATCGACGTGCGGCTCGACCGGTTCTTCCGGGTGTTCGAGAACCACCGCTACCCGCACATCGATCCGGCCGAGGACCAGGCGGACCTGACCCGCGAGATCGAACCGATCGGCGACGAGCCGTTCATCCTGCACCCGGGCGAGTTCGTCCTCGGCTCGACCTACGAGGTCGTCACGCTCCCCGACGACGTCGCCGCGCGACTCGAGGGCAAGTCCTCGCTCGGCCGACTCGGACTGCTGACCCATTCGACCGCGGGCTTCATCGACCCCGGCTTCTCGGGCCACGTGACCCTCGAGCTCGCCAACGTCGCCAACCTGCCGATCAAGCTGTGGCCGGGCATGAAGATCGGCCAGGTCTGCTTCTTCCGGCTGTCCTCGGCCGCCGAGCACCCGTACGGCTCGGAGAAGTACGGCTCGCGCTACCAGGGCCAGCGCGGCCCGACGCCTTCGCGGTCCTTCCAGTCCTTCCACCGCACACCCATCTAGGACGGACATCCGAAGTAAGGGCAGCCTAGGTTAGGCTGCCCTTATGTCCACGGATCAGAACGAGTACGTCGCCACCCTCCCGCTGTTGCTGACGGAGGTCGAGGTACGACGCGTCGACGGGGTCTCCCCCTCGTTCGTCCGGATCGAGCTGGGCGGCAGCGCGCTCGCCGAGTTCGGCGTCGACGGGCCGGTCCACGACCAGCGCATCAAGGTGATCTTCCCCAACGCGGCCGGGAACCTGCCGGACTTCACCGGTGCCGACGAGTCGTGGTGGACCAGCTGGATGGAGATCCCCGAGGACGAGCGCGGCTCGATGCGCACCTACACCGTGCGCGACGTGCTCGGCGAGGGCGCAGACACCCGGCTGGTCGTCGACATCGTCACCCACGCCCACCACGGCCCTGACGCCGACGGGCACGGCGACGCCCTCGACGGCGCAGGCAACGCCTGGGCCCAGCAGGCCGCGGTCGGACAGCGACTGGTGCTGATGGCGCCGCGACGCGGCCACGACTTCGGCGGCATCGAGTGGGCCCCCGGCCAGGCGACCCGACTCCTCCTCGTCGGCGACGAGACCGCCCTGCCCGCCATCCGCGGCATCCTGCGCGACCTTCCCGCCGACGCGTCGGGCGCCGCCTTCGTCGAGGTACCCGTCGACGGCGACGTCTCGAGCGACGTCACGATGCCGAACGACGTGACGCTGACGTGGCTCCCCCGCAACGGCGCTGCCCGGGGCGAGGCACTGCACGCCGCCGTACTCGCGCACCTGACGGGCGAGGCCCCGACCGAGGCCCTGACCGTGGCCGACGACGAGATCGACCCCGACCTGTGGGAGACCCCTGTCTACTCCTCCTCCGGCGAGGCGGTCGCCGAGGCGACGGCCGTGCCCACCGGCCAGGCGCCGTACGCCGGCCTCTACGCCTGGATCGCCGGCGAGTCCAGGGTCGTGACCGGCCTGCGGCGCAAGCTGGTCAACGACCTCGGCCTGGACCGCAAGCAGGTCGCGTTCATGGGCTACTGGCGCGAGGGCGTCTCGATGCGTTCCTAGCGCACTGCCAGCGTGATCGCGGACGGGTACGCCGGACCGGTGTGGACCGTCGTCGGAACCAGCTGGGCAAGCAGCGCGGACAGCGGCGAGAGCAGGTGCGGTACGTCGAACGCCTGCACCGAGATCCGCAGCTGGTGGCCCGGCTGGATCACCGCACCGGTGGGGAACACCTCGACGTCGACAGGTGCGATCTCGCCGCCGGCGAGGTTCTTCTGAGCCGCCTTCGTGAACGGGTGGTACGGCTGGAGCAACTGGCCGCCGAGGTAGCGCGACCTGGTCTTGTCGAGCGCGCGGTGCGAGATCACCTGCCAGCCGCCCGTGAGGCGACTGACCTTCCCGTCGGGCGCGACGTCCTCGATCGCGACCGAGAACATCCCGTCACCGCTGAACGACGAGGCGTAGAGACGGGCGTTGATCGGGCCCTGGATCCGTACGGCCTTGCTCACCGGCACGGTGTCGAAGGTCAGGCCGCCCAGGTCGTTGAGCTTGTTGTCGTGGAAGCACGGCAGGCCGGGGAGCAGCAGGTTCACGACACCGGCGGTCCACTGGTTCGCCGAACGCGTGCACAGCCCGGTGACCGGCAGCGCCGGCACGATCGACTTGCCGGCGGCCGGGGTGCCGGTCGTGAGGGTGCCGGCCTTTCCGCCCGCGGACGAGGTCCCGGACAGGGCGTACTTCCTGGCGGTGAGATCCGTGTCCATCCACTTGCTCTTCTTCACCCAGGCTCCCGAGCCCTGCTCGAAGTAGGTGAGGGGCGCGATCGCGTCGAGCTTGCCGTCGATCCCCTTGATGTAGTGGTCGAACCAGCGCAGCTGGAGCTCGGCCAGGGTGCCATAGCCAGCCTTCGCGACCTCGGCGCCCGACGAGCCCTGCAGGTGGTCCCACGGCCCGAGGATGAACTTGGCCGGCACGCCGTTCTTCTGGAGCCGCTCGAAGTCCAGCGGCGTCCCCCGCTGGAACAGGTCGTACTCGCCACCGATCAGGAACGTCGGCACCTTCACCTTGTCGATGACCGAGATCGGCGAGCGCTCGGCGTAGAACGGACCGTCGTAGGCCGGCTCGCCGCCGAGCACGGCCTTGAGGGCGAGCGGGAGCGTGAAGTTGAGGCCGCCCTTCAGGTGGTCGAGGGCCATCTTCAGGCCCGCGGCGGGCTCCTGCGCGCCGTACGCCGGAGGAATCACGCCGGTCGCGGTGACCAGGCCCAGCCACAGCGGGATGAAGCCCACGTCGATCTGGCCGCCGGAGGCGACCACGTCGCGGTAGACATCCGCGGCGGGCACCTGCGGGAAGATCGCCTTGAGGCCCTTGGGCTGGTGGGCGGCCGCGAACAGCTGCGAGATGCCCATGTACGACGGCCCGGTCATGCCGGTCTTGCCGTTGCTCCAGGGCTGGGACGCCGCCCAGTCCATGATCGCGCCCGCGTCCTTGCCCTCGCGCGCGCTGAATGCGCCCCACTGGCCCTGCGAGGAGCCGGTGCCGCGGGCGTCCACCGTGAGCTGCGCGTAACCGCGCTTCACGAGGTAGTCCGGTCCGGAGCCGGCGAGGCCGCCGCCACCCGAGGCCATCACGGTCTTGTTGTAGGCGGTGATCGTGACGATCACCGGCAGCTTCGTGGTGACCGGGTTGCCGAGGAGGCCCGCCGGCCGGACCAGGTCGGCACGCAGGACGACGCCGTCGTCCATCACGATCGGGATGTCCTTGGTGGTGACGGTCGCCGTGTACTGCTCACCCCGGGGCTTCCAGGGCGTAGGTGCCAGCTGCGGCAGCACGGGAGCCGCGGCGACACGGTTCGTGGCCGGCTGCGCGGGGGCGGCGTACGCCGTACCCGCCGGCAGCAGGGTGGCTGTGGCGAGCACGGCGGTGAGTACGGCCGCGGCGGCGCGGGGCAACACTGAAGTCATGGGGGTCCCTCTCCCTGGAATCTCCAGGGACAACGACGGACCCGTGACAGTCGTCACGCCAGGCGGTCAGGCCTGCGGCGAGCGGACTTCACGCGGGCCACGAGGCGGCGTTGACGAGCCCGGCGCATGCGGTCGTCGAGGTCCTGGCGGACCCGGGTCTCGGTGAGCATCTCGAACATGGCGTTCCTCCTCTCGTGCTTGGATTTTCGTGGGTTCGGCTCAGGTTGGTTCAGTTGGTCAGGCGGGGACGAGCGCGATGTCGCCCGACAACGTCGTGGCACGCAGCTCGAGGTGGTCGGCGCCGGGCTCGGGCTCACCCACGGCCTGGAGCGTGGAGGTGATCCGGCCGCTGAGCGTGCTGACGTCAGTCCACACCGGCGTGCCGACGGGTACGCCGACGCAGATGTCGCCCGAGGCGCCCTTGGCGCTGATCTTGCCGCGGTGGGCGGCCCGGACCAGGACGTCACCCGAGGCCGTCGTACTCGCGACGTCGGACTCGGCCTCGCCGATCTCCAGGTCACCCGATCCGGTCTTCACGACGACCGGGCCCCGGGCATGGGCGATCCGGATGTCCCCCGAACCGGTCGAGATCGAGGCCGATCCACCGGTCCGGTCCAGCGCCACGTCCCCGGAGCCACTGCGGATCTTGAGGTCGCCCGCGGCGCCGGCGATCCGGACGTTGCCCGAACCGGTGTCGACGACGAGGACGCCGTCGACCTGGTCGAGCACGGCCTCACCGGACCCGCTCTTGAGGCGGACGTCGCCCAGCGGGCCGGACACGGACAGGTCGGCGCTACCGGTCTTCGCGACCAGGTGGCTGCCCTCGCCGGCATTGATCTCGATGTCGAGGTGCTGGTCGCCACCGAAGAAGCCAGTGCGGTTCTTCGGGGCGATCACGCTGATCCGGTCGCCCTCCTCCAGGACCGTCACCTCGGCGGCGCGGGCACCGTGCACCCGCACCTCCGTGCTGGTGCGGTCGGACGTGGTGACGACGACGCGGCCGGAGCCGTTCTCGACGTACAGGTGGACAGGGGTGGGGGTGTCGAAGACGCGGGTGACGGGTTCGGACATGGCGTGCTCCTGGTCTGGTCTGGGTGTGGGGGGAACGGCGAGCTGGCGGTCAGAGCCAGCCGGTCATCCGCCGGTTGCCGCGCTTGCCCCCGAAGGGGAAGTCGCCACCGAAGGGCAGGCTCGTGAGGTCGACGTCGACGTGGATCGCGCCGTCGCGGGTGGCGCCGCGGATCAGGCTGACCAGCCAGGTGTTCAGCGACTGGCCGGCCTGCGCCGCGGCGTCGTCCGCGCGGGCCTTGAGGGACTCCGGGAGGCGGAGGCTGACACGCGCCAGACCCTCCTCCTCGGCACCCGGGGGCAGCGGCGGGGCGGGCGGGGGCGGCGGGGCCGGCGGCTCCGGACGCATCCCGGCATCGACGACGAAGTCGAGCTCGCGCCCGTCCAGTCGTACGTCGACGCTCCCGCTCGACATGGCCGCCGTGATCTCGGACGCGGCCTGGCTGATCGCCTCCATCACCGCGAGCCGTACGGCGGGATCGAGCGCGTACCCGAGCCGCTCGGCGATCTCGCGGGCCTCGGGGCCGGCGCTGTCCGCAGCGGCCAGGAGGTCGCGTCGAAGGCTCTCGACGAAGGGGGTGATGTCCATGTGCATCACTATGACGTCATAGTGACGTCATTGTCAAGGCATCATGGCGTCACGGAGCGGGTGGCGTGACCGGGAGCACCAGCGCGACGGCATAGATCTCCCCGTCAGGGTGGATCCACAGGTTGATCAATGTTCCCTCCGCACAGCCAGCGGCGCCGACGGGCTGGAGCCGCACCGCGTCGGCCTCCGCCCCGGGAGTCAGGAAGCGTGCTGGCAATCCGATCGGTTCGCCGGCAATGGGGTCGGGGTTCGGCTCCTCCGACCACGGGCACTGCAAGCGCCCGGCCAACGCGACAATCTCGGAGGGGTCGTGCAGCAGCGACGCGATCGGGTCGATGCCGCAGTCGGGGAACCCGAGCCCTGAACAGCCCGACCAGTACTCGCGACTCTCGGGTTCGGTGTTGGGGTCGCCCACAAATCCGGGCCCCAGGTTCCGCACGCTGTCGGCGAAGTCAGGCGCGCCGCCCGTGCCCCGGGCCCAGGCCACGAACTGCTCGGCGGACTCCCGACGGGGCTCCGTCGGTTTCGGGGGCTCGACGGCCTCGGCGGGCGGGTCCTCCACCGGGATGCTCAGCTCCAGGCCGGAGATGTGACCGTCCCCGTCGAAGGTCAGCCAGACGGCCTTCCGCGGGCAGATGCCAACGCCGTCTGTGTTGACCTCGACCGTCAGGGCAAGGTCGCTGGAGGACTTCTTCCTGCACAACTGGCTGAGCGCGTCGAGACGGACGTACGGCGACACCGGGTGGCCGCCCGACGTGAACGGGGTGGTGACGAGCTCCTCCAGCGCAGCAATCGCGGAGTGACACTCGCCGGCGTCGCAGACCACCCACAGCGGCGACCTGCGGTCCCGCAGCGCACTTCCCGCGACCTTCCGGCTCGCTCCCCCCGGCGTCGTGAGCGTCACGCTGTCGGCGAACTCCGGCGCCTCATCGAGCCCCCGGGCGAACCGCACCATGCTCCAGCCAAGGAAGCCCGGCGAGTCGCAGTCAATGACCTGCTGAGCCGCGTAGACCCGGACGACGACCGTGTCGCCCGGTTCGACAACTGCACCGGCTGGGGGCATGGAACCCCAGACCACGCCGCTGGGCTGGCACCCGTCCGGCTCCTCCACCACCTTCGCCCGCAGCCCCCTGCTCTCGAGGTCGGCCACCGCAGCGTCCCGGTCGAAGCCGAGGTACGACGGCACCTGGTCGGCCGGGTAGGTGTGCGGCCGCTCGACCGGTTCACCGGTCACGGCCGGGGACGGCTCGTCGACCAACCGCTCGACGACGACGGCCGCTCCCGCAATCAGGGCGACAGCGGCGGCGACGCCGAGCAGCCCGCGCACCCGCCGACGGCGCGGCTCGGGCAGTCCGGTCAGCGTCAGCGCGGCCGGCTCGATCAGGGTGATGGTCGCGGCGGCACGCGCGAGCAGGTCGCGTGCCTGCTGCTCGGTCACGTCGTCAGTGGGCATCGGTGGCCTCCACCAGAGGGGCGAGCGCGGCGAGCGCCCGTGAGGTGCGGGACTTGACCGTGCCCGGCGCGACACCCAACGCCAGTGCGGTCTCCCGCTCGGACAGGTCGGCGAAGTAACGGAGCACGAGCACCTCACGGTGGTCGACGCTCATGGCGGCGAGGGCTCTGCGGACGGCCAGGCCTTCGGCCCACTGCGGATCGGCAGTGGGTGACTCGGGCAGCTCCTCGGTCGGCAGCTCGCCGTTCCAACGGCGCTTGCGGGCGTCGTACAACGTCGTGACGAGGACGCGATGGACGTAGGCGTCGGGATGGTCGGCCCGGACCACCTTGCGCCACGAGCGGTAGCACTTCAACAGCGCGCTCTGCACGATGTCCTCGGCATCCGCGCGCGGACAGCCCAGCAGCACCGCCGTCCGCACGAGCCGCGGACGCCGTTCCGCGACGTAAGCGCTGAAGTCCACTGGGCTCCTTGAATCGGTGTCACCCAGTGTGACCGCCGAGGCCCTCGTGTTGGTTCCGAACGGGCGGGACCACGGTCATCCACAGGCAACGCCGAGCGACGTGTCAGACCCTGAAGCCGCGGGCAGGTCGCCACAATGCAACATCTCGCGACGCTCCTCGACGATCAGGACGGCGTCATCAGCCGACGTCAGGCCATCAAGTGCGGACTGACGCCGACCGCCGTGGCCAAGCGCATACGACGGCGCGACTGGGTCCCGATTCACGACGGCGTCTACGTCATCCACAACGGACCGCTGACCTGGCGCCAACGTGCGTGGGCGGCGGTCCTCGCCTGCTGGCCGGCAGCCCTCAGCGGCGAGTCCGCACGCCGCGCACACGAAGGCCCCGGTCGCAGGTTCGTCAGGGACGACGCGCCGATCGAGCTGGTGGTCGCGCATGACCGCAAGGTCCAACCCCCAGCGGGCGTGACGGTCACCCGGGTGCGCCGGATCGACCAGGTGGTCCAGTGGAACCTCAGCCCGCCCCGGATGCGCTACGACGACGCGATCATCACGATCGCCGACGCGGCCAAGGACGAGCTTGCCGCCATCGCTGCCCTGACCGACGCGTGCGCAGGGCGTCGTACGACGGCAGTGCGGCTGCTCGCGTGCGCGGCAAGCATCCCCCGGCTCAGGCGTCGTGCCTGGCTTGCTGCCGTGCTTTCCGACGTAGCGGAGGGAACCTGCTCCGTCCTCGAGCACGCCTACCTCACCCGGGTCGAGCGGGCGCACGGCCTGCCGCCCGGACTGCGTCAGGTGGTCGCGCTCAACCCCCAGGGCCGGCGCATGTATCGCGACGTCGTGTACGGCGGCAGCCGACCTCGCTGGCGTCAGATCGTCGAACTCGACGGCCTCCTGGGACACGACTCCCCCGCGGACCGGGACCGTGACCTCGAGCGCGACCTGGACGCGGCCCTCGATCGCGAGGACACCGTGCGGCTGGGATACGGACAGGTAATGGGACGGCCCTGCTCGACGGCCGCCAAGCTCGGTCGGTTGTTCCAGCTCAGGGGCTGGAAGGGTGTCCCGACGCGTTGCCCGGACTGCGTTCCGAATTCACAGGAGCCCAGAACCAGTCAACGGGGAAGTTCTGATCAAGCAGGTTGATCAGAACTTCCCCGTTGTTGATCGGCGGTCGATCAGAGGTCGAAGAGCGAACCCGTCTCGTTGATGTCGGCATCCGTGCGGGGCTGGTGGGCCTCGCCGGAGGACACCGGCGGTGCGGCGGGGGTGGCCGGGGCGGAGGGAGCCGCCGGGGCGGGCTTCTCCTCGGCGACCGGCTCCTCGACAGCCGGCTCGACCACCTCGGGCTCGGAGGCCGGCTCCGGCTCGGAGGCCGGCTCGGGCTCGGCCTCCTCGACCACAGCCTCCTCAGCAGCAGGCTCCTCGACCGGCGCGGCGACGGGGGCCGGGCGGTCGACAGCGGCGGCCTCGGGGGCGGCGATGTCGAAGAGCGAGCCACCCGAGCTGATGTCGACGTCGGTACGGGGCGTGCTGGCCTCAGCTGCCCCGGACACGACGGCCGGCGCCGCAGCGGGCGCGGCCTCGACGGCTGCCGCCTCCTCCGCACGCGCCTCCACCTCGACCGGCTCGGCCTCGGGCGTCGGTCCCGGCAGCGGAGCCTCACCCGCGGTGTCGTCCGACTCGGTCACGGCCACCGGCTCGGGCGTCGCCGGGGCGGCAGCCGGGGCAGCAGGTTCGGGAGCGGCGATGTCGAACAGCGACCCACCGGAGGGGATCTCGGCCGACGGCGTCGACGCAGGTGCGGCAGCCTTCGGCTCCTCTGCCTTCTCGACCTTCTGCTCGTCCGCCGCAGGTACGGGCGCAGGCTCGGCCGTCTCGGTCGGGGCGACGTCGAACAGCGAGCCACCCGCGCCCAGGTCCGCGACCGGCTCGGCCTTGGCCGGAGCGGGAGCAGCCGGAGCAGCCGGAGCGGCCTTGGCCTCGGTCGGCGCAGGCGTGTCGAACAACGACCCACCGCCATCGAACAGCGATCCACCCGAGGCGGGCTTCGCCTCCTCGGCCTTGGGGGCTTCGGGAGACGCCGGGGCCGGAGCAGCGGGCGCCGGGGTGTCGAACATCGAGCCGGCGTCGTCGAAGAGCGAACCGCTCGAGGCGGGCTTCGGCTCAGCCGGGGCAGGCGCGGCCGGGGCAGGCGTGTCGAACATCGAGCCCGGGTCGTCGAACATCGAGGATCCGCCGGAGGCCTCGGCCGCAGGACCCACGTCCTCGGTCTTCACCACGGTGTCCTCGGTGATGGTGACGTCACCCGACTCGGGCTCGGCCTTGGTCTCGACCGACTGGGCAGCAGCAGCCGGAGCGGCCTTCGCAGCAGGCGCACCCACCGGCGTACCTTCGCCGGGCTTCAGCTTGGTGGCCTGCTCACCCTTGACCGACGCGAGCAGCATCTGCGCGACGTCGAGGACCTCGACCTCTTCGCGGGCCTCGCCGTCGGCCTGCATCTTGGTGAGGCCGTCGGAGATCATCACCCGACAGAACGGGCAGCCGACGGCGATCTGGTCGGCCTCGGTGCCGACGGCCTCGGCCGTGCGGTTGAGGTTGATCCGCTCGCCGATGGTCTCTTCCATCCACATGCGGGCACCACCGGCGCCACAGCAGAAGGACTTCTCCTTGTTGCGCTCCATCTCGGCGAACTCGGCGCCGGGCAGGATCTCCAGCAGGTCGCGCGGCGGCGTGTAGACCTGGTTGTGCCGGCCCAGGAAGCAGGGGTCGTGATAGGTGACCTTGCGCTGGTGGGCTCCGGCACCGTCAGCGACCGGCGTCAGCTTGCCCTCGCGCACGAGGCGGTTGAGCAGCTGCGTGTGGTGGATGACCTCGAGCTCGATGCCGAGCTCGCGGTACTCGTTCTTGAGGGTGTTCATGCAGTGCGGGCAGGTCGAGACGACCTTCTTCGCCCGCGCCTCGGTCAGCGTCTCGATGTTCTGCTGGGCCAGGCCCTGGAACACGAACTCGTTGCCCGCGCGGCGCGCGGAGTCACCGGTGCACGTCTCGCCGTTGCCGAGTACGCCGAAGGAGACACCTGCGAGGTCGAGCAGCTCGGCCACGGCGCGGGTCGTCTTCTTCGCCCGGTCCTCGTAGGCGCCGGCGCAGCCGACCCAGAACAGCCAGTCGACCTCGTCGAGCGTCTCGATCGAGTCACCGACGACCTTGACGTCGAACGGCAGGCCCTTGGCCCAGTCGAGGCGGACCGTGGGCGACATGTTCCACGGGTTGCCCTTGTTCTCCAGGCCCTTGAACAGGCCGTTGAGCTCGGAGGGGAAGTTCGACTCGACGAGCACCTGGTAGCGACGCATGTCGACGATGTGGTCGACGTGCTCGATGTCGACAGGGCACTGCTGGACGCAGGCGCCACAGTTGGTGCAGGCCCAGAGCGCGTCCTCGTCGATGACGAAGTCGCCGCCCTCGGGGTTGTAGAACCACTCGCCGTTGGCCTCGTCGGCCTTGCCGATCAGGACCTTGTCGGCCGCACCATCGACGCCACCGGCGGCGGCGTACGCCTGCTCGCGCAGCGCCATCATCATCAGCTTCGGCGAGAGCGGCTTCTCGGTGTTCCACGCGGGGCACTGCGACTGGCAGCGTCCGCACTCGGTGCAGGTGGTGAAGTCGAGCAGGTCCTTCCAGGAGAAGTCCCAGATGGAGCCGGCGCCGAGGACGGCGTCCTCGTCGAGGTCATCGACGTCGTCGAGGGTGATCGGCTTGCCGCCGACCGTCAGCGGCTTCACGGCACCGAGCGCCGTACCGCCGTTGTCCTCACGCTTGAACCAGATGTTGAACCAGGCGGTGAAACGGTGCCAGGCCACACCCATGGTCAGGTTGGTGGAGATGACGATCAGCCAGATCATCGCGGAGACGATCTTGAACATCGCGATGCCGAAGATGACGTTCTTGATCGTGTCGGGGTCGGTCTGCGAGTAGAGCTCGCCGAAGGCCCGGGAGATCGGGAAGTGCCCGGCGGTGGCGTGGTGCGGGTCCTCGAGCTTGGCCAGGTTGTACTCGGCGCCGCGGATGAAGAGGATCGCGGAGCTCTCCAGCAGCACCATCGCCTCGACGAAGAAGGCCTGCCACATGGTGGAGCCGAAGAAGCGGCTCTTGCGGCCGAGCTTCGAGGGCAGGTGCGTGAGCCGGTAGTAGATCAGCGGGATGATCCCGAGCGTGCCGAGCAGGCCGAGGATCTCGGCGGTCCATTCGTAGACGACCCACTTGCCGATGAGCGGGATCGTCCACTCGGGATCCCACAGCTGCGGGAAGGCCGCGGCAACGGCGGTCGAGAGGAAGAGGAACGCGGCGAACGCGAACCAGTGCAGGATGCCGACCCAGGTCCACTGCAACATGCGCGTGTGGAGAAAGGTCTCCTTGACCATCGTCACCGTGCGGCCGACCGGGTTGCCGGCACGGCCGGGCGCGGGCTGGCCGCGGCGGATCACGCCGAGCATCGAACGGACCGCAAGGGTCGTCAGCGCGATGGCGACGACCGAGACCGCCAGTGACACCACGATCGCAATGGTCTGGAAGGACATGTCCAACAGCTCCTCGTCCACAGGGGGCTCAGCGTGCACACACGAGTGCGCGCGTCGAGCCTATTGCCATGGAGCGGTTTCGCGGATGAAAGGCAACCCTTACCCGCGACGCCCACAGCAGGCTCGCGCCGGTCATCTTACCGGTCGGTAACTTCCCTGCCGACGTGACGATCGCCTCAGGAGAAGGTGAGGGAGGTGACCCTTCCGGCGGGCGAGAAGGTGACCTTGACCGGCACCCGGGACCGGGTCGACGTCTTCGCGCAGAAGACGTACGCCGACCCGCGGCGCCGGTAGGGCTGACCGACGGCCTTCAACACCGACCGTGTGGTCATGCCGACCTTGACCGCCTGCTTCACCGTGCCCGTGCTCCGGCGCAGTGCGGCGTTGCGGCACGAGTCCGGCTTGATCCCGGATGTCCGCTCCCACATCTGCAGGTACGCCTCGGTGCCGCGCGCCATGTCGTCGACGATCTTGACGCCGTCGCCGGCGTGCTGCTTCTCGGCGACCTTGCGCAGGTCCTCGACCCAGTCCGGGTAGAGGCCGTACTGCGCGACCCCGTCGACGTTGATGTCCCAGGTCCGCTGGCCGGCCTGCTGCTTGCCGATGGTCACACCGCCCAGACCCGTGAAGGGGTAGCGGACCGGGTTGGTCACGCCGGCGCCGCGGGGACTGCCCTGCGCGCCGAGACCGTTGATGTCCGCGCCGAAACCGAAGCCGAAGTAGTAGCGCGGATCGGCCCAGCCGAGGTGCCGCCGCCACTTGTCCACGAATCCGGTGGAGTCGCCGGCGTAGGGCGTGATGAAGCCGCCCGCCTTGTAGATCCGCGGGTAGGTGTCGGGGGTGGACCACGAGTGGCTCGAGATCACGCCGGGGTAGCGCAGCGCCTCGATCACGTCCATCGACGCCGCGCGCGCCTTCACCGAGAGGTGGTCGGGGTCGAACACCATCTTCCGCTGGGCCAAGCCCTTGATCGTGTGCACGCCGAGGTCGGTGAGGCCGCGCTTGTTGCAGTGCGCCGGCTGCGGGTACAGCGGGAGCGCCGGCAGCAGGCCGAGCAGCTGTCCGACCGCGCCGAACAGCGCGTCCTGCTGCCCTGCACTGATGTCGGGCAGGGTGATCTGCGGGTTGTCGGCGGACTCCCCGTCGGCGGGCTCGCAGTGCTCCATCGCCCAGAACGACCCGGTCTCGAGGAAGTTGGCGGCGTTGACGACGACGCCGACCTCGCCGCTGTCGCCCGCGACGCCGGCCAGGGCGTTGTCGAACTTGTTGACCAGCTCCATCTGGCGAACACCCAGCGCGTGCATCTCGTCGAGGTTCGCGTCGATCTCCGCCGCCGTACAGGCGGGGAAGTCGGCGCCGAGCAGCTTCTTGTAGGTGCAGCCGAACGGGATGGAGGTCTCGATCCCCATCACCACGGCCATCTTCCCGGAGTTGATCACCTTCCGGGCCGCGAACGGGTCCTTGACGATCCGGTAGAAGCCCTTGCCCGGGCCACCGAACTGGGCGTCGATGTAGGACTGCATCTTCAGCATGTCGGCGGCCTGCAGCCGGATCGAGTCCATGTCGTCGCAGGAGTTCTTCTTGAGCGGGTAGAGCTCGCACAGCTTGTTGTTCTCGACGAGCAGGTTGACGAACAACCGCTGCCCGCCGCGCCAGGCCCGCTCGAGCCAGCGGTAGTACGTGCCCTCGTGGGTCAGTGACTCCGGCGCCGGCCAGTCCTTGAAGGTCGGCCAGCCGACCGGGTCGTGGGACGCCTCTCCGGACAGCAGTGCCTCGAGCAGCGCGCCCTTGCCGCCGGTGAGGGTGTGGTCGGCGCAGTCGACGAGCGCGTACGGCGCGCCGTACTGGTGCCATGGACGCCCGCAGTGCACCTTGCCGCCGAGGAACTCGAAGGCCATGCCGTGGGTGTGGGCATCGACGAACCCGCGGACTTCCTGGTACGACGACGCGCCGGCGTGCGGATCGCCGGTGATGTTGATCGCCGCCTCGGGGTAGGCGGGGCAGCCGGTCGCGAGGGCGAGGCGGAAGGGCGTGCCCGCACTGCTCCTGCCGAGCTTGCCGCCCGACAGGACCGTGAGCTGCTTGTCGGCCGCGATCTGGAACCGGAAGCCGCCGCTCACCTGGGTGGCCGTCCAGTCGGCGGCCGGGCCGGGCTTGGCCGCGATCGCCACCGAACCGTTGGATGCGAGCGTCACCTCGCCGGACTGGGCGTGGAGCAGGTAGCCGCCGAGGCGGGTCGCCTTGAAGTAGAAGGTCGCGGCGGACGTGCGGGACACCGCGGCGACCGCGAGCGCCGTGCCGGTCCGGGTGACGTAGCGCCCGGACGCGGTCTGCAGGGTGTAGCAACCACCCGCCATCGCGTAGCGGTCACCCGGCACGCTCCGGCGCGGCGGGTAGGCCCGGACCTTGACCAGTGGCGGGTCGGGAAGCGCACGCTCGCGCTCGACGTAGGCCTCCGCGGCGGTCCGCTCGACCGAGGTCGTGGGATCGATGACGTTCTCGCCGACGGCCAGGCCGCGGGCAACGTCGTTCTTCGTGGCCGGATCGTTGTGGTCGTGGGCCGGCAGCATCGCGTCGTCGTGGGGCAGGCCACGGTCCGACCGGGCCTGTTCCGCGGCGACGGCCATGGTCGTCGTACCGCCGCCGGTGGCGACGGGGATGGCGAGGGCCGATCCGATCACGGCGAGGGCCGCCACCAGCGCGAGGCCGACACGCTGCCCCGGGCTGCCTGCCTCCGGGCTGCCCGCCTCCGGGCCGCCCGCCTCCGGCTCCTGACGTCGTTGCATCGTCACGACCGATCTCCCCTTCTCCGGACACTCCTCCGGGCACCGCGAAGTGACCCCGATCACTCTGCCAACGAGCGAGCGTCGATGACGGTACGCGCAAACGTGAACAACTGTCACCTTTCTCGTCCGCCGGGAACCCGATGGACCCGGCAGGCATGATGGCGGCACGGATCGGGGAAGGGACCTCCATGACCAGCACCACGCGCGCGGTCAGCGCGCTCTCGGCCCTCCTGCTGACCGCGGCGCTCGCCGGCTGCAACGGTGACGCCGGCATGAAGCCCGCACCCGACGCCTCGCCCGCGGCGAGCCGGACGCCGTCGCCGTCGCCGTCCAGCACGACCCCGGCAGGCACCACCGACCTGGCCCTGGCCGAGAGCGAGACCCGTGAGGACTCGGTCTACCCCGACGTGGGCGATCCCCTGGTCGACGCACTGAGCTACGACCTCGACCTGGACTGGAACCCGGAGACGGACACCCTCACCGGCCAGGAGACGCTGGTCTTCCGCGCCACTGCGGACGCCGCGAAGGTCCCGCTGGACTTCAACGAGCAGCTGCAGATCTCGTCGCTGACCGTCGACGGCAAGGCCGCGGAGCACCAGGTCGACGGCAACCACCTGATCATCGACGCCCCGATCAAGGCCGACCAGCGCCATCGGGTCGAGCTCGCGTACGCCGGCGTCCCGGCCCCAGCGCCGGCCCCCAGCCAGCGGACCGACTTCGCGACCGGAGTCGGCTGGAACATCACCGACGAGCACGAGACGTGGACCGTGCAGGAGCCGTACGGCGCCTTCACGTGGTACGCCGCGAACGACCAGCCGGCCGACAAGGCGTTCTACGACTTCAGCCTCACCGCACCGGACCCGATGCAGGGCGTCGCGAACGGCGAGCTCACGTCGTCGACCAAGGCCGACGGCACCACGACCAACACCTGGCACCTCGCGGAGCCCGCGTCGTCGTACCTCGTCACCGTGGCGTTCGGGGACTTCCAGCGCACCGACCTGAAGTCGAGGAGCGGCGTGCCGATCCAGATCTGGACCGACCCCGACGGCAAGGCACTCCCCGGTGGCCTCGCCACCACCCCGGACGCGATCGACTGGCTCGAGAAGTACCTCGGCCCCTACCCGTTCGACACCTTCGGCATCGTGGTGGTGGACAACGAGAGCGGCATGGAGACCCAGACCATGATCACCCTCGGGAGCACGTCCTACAGCCTGTCTCCGGCAGTGGTCGTGCACGAGGCCGCGCACCACTGGTACGGCGACACGGTGTCCCCCGCCGACTGGTCGGAGGTGTGGATGAACGAGGGCATGGCGATGTACCTGCAGGGCATGTGGGAGGCCGAGCAGGAGGGCCGGAGCGTCGCGCAGAAGATGGACGAGTGGGCCGCCTTCGAGACCGATCTGCGCGACTCGGCGGGACCGCCCGCGAACTACGACGCCGACAAGTTCGGCGACGGCAACATCTACTACGGACCGGCGCTGATGTGGCAGGAGCTGCGCGAGAAGATCGGCGACAAGCTGTTCTTCGAGGTACTGCGCGAATGGCCGGCCTCCCAGGAGAACGGCAACGCTGACCGCGAGGAGTACTGGGCCTGGATCGAGGAGAAGACGGGCGAGGAGCTCACGTCGTTCTTCGAGGACTGGCTGCTCGGCGAGCAGACACCGACGCGCTGACCCTTCCCGCAAACCCTTCCGCAGAAGTGGAACACGTTCTACTCTCACGGGATGCGCAAGCTCCGCTCCGTGCTGGCCTCGGGGGCCGCCACCGTCCTCGCCCTGACCCTGGCCGGCTCGCCGGCGACCGCTGACGACACGACGCCGGCGCTGCCCGGACTGTCGGGCCTGCTGCCCGGGTTGCCGGCACTGCCCACGATCCCCGGGCTGCCGATCCCGTCACTGCCGACCGACCTGCTGGTGCCGCGATTCACCGGCGCTGCAGTCACCCCGCAACCGATCAGCGCGCCCGTCGTACCCCAGAACCCGTACCTCGCGCCCAACGGGCGCAGCAGCATGCACAACGACGCCTACAGCACCGACGCGTACGCCGTGTCGGGCCCGACCGGCCGCTCCCTCACCCTGCGTTCGGCGTCGTACGGCGTCCGCGAGTGCGCCACGATCGCCTTCGACTCCCACGACCGGATCGTCGGGCTGTGCGGCGGTCTCGAGGGCTTCACGATGATGGTGATCGACCCGGTCACCCTGCGGGCGATCTCGCAGCTGCAGGTCTCGCAGCGCGACTTCACCAGCGGCGCGAACCCGCTGACCGACATCTGCGGTGGCACGTACTTCTTCCTCGACGGCCAGGACCGGGCGTACGCCACGACGACCCGGTCCTCGATCGCCGAGGTCACCGTCACCGCCGCCGGCGGACTCGTGAAGGGTCGCGAGTGGCCGCTGGCCGGACACCTCCCCGCCGGCGACTGCCTGGTCGCCACCGGCGTCGACTGGTCGGGCCGGGTCTGGTGGTTCAGCCAGCAGGGTGTCGTCGGGACCCTCGACCGCGAGTCCGGCGCCGTGCACGCCATGGCCCTCGGCGAGGGCATCTTCAACTCCGTGTCGACCGACGAGACCGGCGGCGTCTACTTCGTCACGACGCACCAGACCTACCGCGCCGATGCGGACAGCGATGGAGTGCCCCACGTGACGTGGGCGATCCCGTACGACCGCGGGAGCGTCAAGAAGCCCGGCATGCTCTCGCAGGGATCCGGGACCTCCCCCACCCTGATCGGCGAGCGCTGGATCGCGGTGGCCGACAACGCCGACCCGCAGAGCCACGTGCTGGTCTACGACCGGCGCGTCGGCGTGACCGACCGCCTGCACTGCTCGGTGCCCGTGCTCGCGGACGGCGCCAGCACGACCGAGAACAGCCTCGTCGCAGCAGGGAATTCGCTCATCATCGAGAACAACTACGGGTACGCCGGCGTGCAGTCCACACTGCTCGGCAAGACCACGACCCCCGGTGTCTCGCGGGTGATGATCGAGGACGACGGCTGCCACGTCGCCTGGACCAACCCGACGTCGGCGCCCACCTCCGTCCCCAAGGCCTCCCTGGGCAACGGCCTGGTCTACGTCTACTCCAAGCCGCCCGGCACGCTGCTCGACGCCTGGTACGTCACCGCGATCGACATCCGCACGGGCAAGACCGCCTGGTCGCGCCTGACCGGCACCGGCATCCAGTGGAACAACCACTACGCATCCATCTACCTGGGCCCGGACGGCACGCTGTACGTCGCCACCCTCATCGGCCTGGTCCGCCTCGCCGACGGCTGAGCCCCGCGCTACTGCGTGGACTCCTGCCAGAGGCAGGAGAAGGTCGAGGTGAAGATGTCGGCCAGGATGCGCGGCTCCACCTGGCCGTTGCCGTCCTCGACGAGCATCAGGTCCTCGTCGATCAGGCCCTGCTCCTGGAGGCCGTCCACGCCGTGCTCGTCGACCAGCTCGCGGGCGGTGCAGTCGGCGTCGCGGGCATCGAGGTCACTCTCGTCCTCGAGGGTCCGGGCGATGTTGGCGATCGCGGTCTCCTCGCGGGACGCGGTCGGTCCCGGGGACGAGGTGCCGTCGCCACCGCGACCGATCAGGACCGCCGCCAGCGCGATCAGCACGACGAGCGCGGCGATGCCCCCGACGGTCGCAGCCACCACAGCGGCTGACCTGCGAGGCCGAACGGGCGTCGTACCGGGGAGGGACCGGAGGTCGTCGCGGAACGCGGCCGCCGACGGGTGGCGCTCGTGCGGGTTCTTGGCGAGGGCGGTGCGCAGGACGCGGTTGAGCTCGCGGTCGAACGCAGTGCGCCCGGTCGCCTGCGGGATCGGCGCCCCGAGGTGGGCCTCGACGACCTGGTGGTCCGTCGTGCCGAGGTACGGCGCCCGGCCGGTCAGCGTCGCCCAGAGCAGGCAGCCGAGCGAGTAGACGTCGCTCGCCGGCCCGGCCGGCCGGCCCTGGTGCAGCTCCGGCGCCATGTAGCTCGGGGTGCCGGCGACGACGCCGCCCGTCGTGCTGCGGTCGGCTCCGATCTGGCGCGAGATCCCGAAGTCGGCGAGGTAGGCGACGGTGTCGGTGCCGCGGTTGCGGAGCAGCACGTTCGCGGGCTTGATGTCGCGGTGCACGAGGCCCACCCGGTGCGCCTCGGCGAGACCGTCCGCCACCTGCGCGATCAGCTCGACGGCGACTGCGAGTGGCGGCGGACCGTGACGCCGCAACGTCGCGCCGAGGTCACCGTCGGGGATCAGCTGGCTGGCGATGTAGAGGCGGCCGGCGACCTGGCCGTGCGCGAAGACCTGCACCACGTGCGGCGAGTCGAGCGACGCCTGGGCCTGCGCCTCGCGGACGAACCGCGCACGGAAGCCGGGGTCGCCGGCGAGCACGCTGGTGATCACCTTCAGTGCGACGTTGCGGTGCAACGCCGTGTCCACCGCTTCGTAGACCGTGCCCATCCCGCCGGCGCCGAGCTCGCGCACGATCCGGTACGGACCGATCAGCTCGCCCGGGGGCAGGGCGCGATGGTGGGACGGGAGGGACACGTCCTCGTTTCTACCCCGCAGTCGGCGAGATACGCGAACGGTCATCCCCAGCCTGGATCGCGTGATGGCACGGTGTGCTACACGGTGCTACCGTCGACACGTGAGCTCCTCCGAACCCCAGCCCGAGGTCAGCCAGCGCGACCTGCGCCTGCGGTCCCGCGAGATCATGGACGCCGTCGAAGGTGGCCAGACGTTCACGGTGACCCGCGACGGTCGGGGCATCGGCGAGCTCGTCCCGCTCCGTGCCCGCCGCAGGTTCGTCGCACGCGCGGACTTCGTCTCTGGGTCGGCCCTCAGCGTCGACATCGACCTCGACGCGTTCCGCGCGGACCAGGACAAGGCGTTCGAGACAACGTTGACCGACCCGTATGCCCGCTGATCACGAACGCGGCCTGCTCGACACCAACGTCCTGATCCTGCGGTCGCGGATCGAGCCGGCTCAGCTCCCCCGCGAGATGGCGATCTGCGCGATCACCCTGGCCGAGCTGTCAGCCGGGGTCCACCTCGTCTCTGGCGACGACGCCGACGCTCGATCCGAGCGCGCCCGCCGCCTCACCGTGCTGCAACAGGTCGAGCACGAGTTCGACTCGTTGCCCTTCGACGACGCAGCCGCCCGCGCATTCGGTCGCATCAGTGCGGCTGTCCTCGATGCTGGCCGAACCCCACGACGGCGGGTCGCCCACCTGATGATTGCCGCGGTTGCGGCGACGCATCGACTACCGCTCTTCACCACCAACCCGGATGACTTCACCGGGCTCGCCGGGATCGTGGACGTCGTCGCGATCGACCATCCCTGATCCTGCGCGGCGTCGATCAGAACAGCAGCGCCGTCGCGGGATCGCTGACGATGCCGGCGACGTCGGCAAGGAACTGCGAGCCGGTGGCGCCGTCGACATGACGGTGGTCGAAGGACAGCGCGAGGGTCATCACCTGGCGCGGAACGACCTGGTCGCCCACGACCCAGGGCTGCGGCTTGATCGCGCCGAGGCAGAGGATCGCGGACTCGCCCGGGTTGATGATCGGCGTACCGCCGTCGATCCCGAACACCCCGACGTTGGTGATGCTGAAGGTCCCGCCGGCCATCTCGGCCGGCTGGGTGCGGCCCTCACGCGCGGTGGCGGTCAGCGCCTCGAGCTCCCGCGCGAGGTCGACCAGCGACAGCGCGTGGGCGTCCTTGACGTTCGGGACGACCAGCCCGCGGGGAGTCGCGGCGGCGATGCCGAGGTTGACGTAGTGCTTGATCACCACCTCCTGGGCCGCTTCGTCCCACGTGGAGTTCACCAACGGCGTACGACGAAGGGCGAGCACGCACGCCCGCGCCACCACGAGCAGCGGACTGACCTTGATGCCCTGGAACTCGCGCCGGTCCTTCAACCGGGCCACGAGCTCCACCGTCGCGGTAGCGTCGATGGTGATCCACTCGGTGACGTGGGGCGCGGTGTATGCCGACGCAACCATGGCGTTCGCCATCTGCTTGCGGACACCCTTGATCGGCTCGCGCGTCTCGCGCTCGCCGGAGGTTTCGAGGCTCGTCGCTTGCGCTCCTCGCACCTCAACCATCGGGCCACCCGCCGCGGCGAGCACGTCGTCCTTGCTGACCGTGCCCTTCGGCCCGGTGGGGACCAGCGCGGTCAGGTCGATGCCGAGGTCGCGGGCCAGGCGCCGGACGAGGGGCTTGGCGAGGGCGCGGGCTGCGCCGGGAGCGGCGGGGGGAGCTGGTGCCGCGGAGGTTTCGAGGCTCGCTGGCGCTCGCACCTCAACCACCGGCTCTGCGTCACCCTTCCGCGTGCGGCGCTTGAGCGCGCGCTGCCTGGGGCCGTAGCCCACCAGGGTCGCGTTGCCCGTGGGCGGGATGTTCGTGTCGATGACCTCGGTCCCGCGGGCGTCAGCAACGGCCGGCTCCGGGGTGGCCGGCTGCACCGGACCCGGCGCCACCGCGCCCTTCTCGCCGATCCGGATGATCGGCGTACCGACCTCGACGGTCTGCCCTTCGGCCACCAGCAGGGCCAGTACCTCGCCGGCGTACGGCGAAGGCAGCTCGACGATCGACTTGGCCGTCTCGATCTCGACGATCACGTCGTTGATGGCGACCGTGTCGCCCTCCTTGACCCGCCACGCCACGATGTCGGCCTCGGTGAGGCCCTCGCCGACATCAGGGAGCTTGAACTCATTCACACCAGTCATCGCGGAATCTCCTCAGAACCCGAAGGTCCGGTCGACGGCATCGAGCACGCGGTCCAGGTCGGGGAGGTAGGACTCCTCGATGCGGGCCGGCGGATAGGGAGTGTCGTAGCCACCGACGCGCAGCACGGGCGACTCGAGGGAGTGGAAGCACTCCTCGGTCACGCGGGCGGCGATCTCCGCACCCATGCCGAGGGTCATGTGGGCCTCGTGGACGACGACCAGCCGGCCCGTGCGTCGTACGGACTCCAGGACGGGAACCAGGTCGAGCGGGGACAGCGTGCGCAGGTCGATCACCTCGATCGACCTGCCCTCCTCGGCGGCGACCGTCGCGGCGTCCAGGCAGGTCGACACGGTCGGACCGTAGGCAACGAGGGTGGCGTCGGTGCCCGGGCGGACCACCCGCGACTGCCACAGCGGCGCCGGCACGGCGGTCTCGTCGACCTCACCCTTCACGGAGTAGTAGAGCCGCTTCGGCTCGAGGAAGATCACCGGGTCGTCGGACCGGATGGCCTGCTGGATCATGCCGTAGGCATCGGCGGGGTTGGAGCACGCGACCACCTTGAGGCCGGGCGTGTGCACGAACTGCGCCTCGGGCGACTCGCTGTGGTGCTCGACGGCACCGATGCCGCCGCCGAACGGGATCCGGATCACCATCGGCATCTTGATCCGACCGCCGCTGCGGTAGTGCAGCTTCGCGACCTGGCACACGATCTGGTCGTAGGCGGGGTAGACGAAGCCGTCGAACTGGATCTCCACGACCGGGCGGTAGCCACGCATGGCGAGCCCGACCGCCGTACCGACGATGCCGGACTCGGCCAGCGGGGTGTCGATGACGCGATCGTCCCCGAAGTCCTTCTGCAGGCCGTCGGTGATCCGGAAGACGCCGCCGAGGGTGCCGACGTCCTCACCCATGACGAGGACCTTCTCGTCGTCCTCCATCGCGCGGCGAAGACCGTTGTTGAGCGCCTTGGCGAGGGTCATGGTGGTCATACCGGCACCTCCTCGCCGTCGAAGGACGCGACGTGGGCGTCGAAGGTGGCCTGCTGGGCGGCGAGCTCCGCGGTCTGCTCGGAGTGGACGAGCGTGAAGATGTCGCGCGGGTCCGGGTCGGGCAGTGCGTGGCACTCGCGCCGCATCCGCTCGCCGAGCGCGTCGGCCTCGGCAGCGACCTCGGCGACGAAGTTGTCGTCGGCCATGCCGTTGCGACGGAGGTAGACCTCCACGCGGGCGATCGGGTCCTTCAGCTTCCAGTTCTCGACGTCGTCGCTGAGGCGGTACCGGGTCGGGTCATCGGTCGTGGTGTGCGCACCCATCCGGTACGTGTAGGCCTCGACGAAGGTCGGGCCCTGGCCGTCGCGGGCGCGCTGCAGCGCCGTCTGCATGACGGAGTACGTCGCGAGGACGTCGTTGCCGTCGACGCGGATGCCGGGGAAACCGAAGCCGTGGGCGCGGCGGTAGAGCGGGATCCGCGACTGGCGCTCGAAGGGCTCGGAGATCGCCCACTGGTTGTTCTGGCAGAAGAACACCACCGGTGCGTTGTACGACGCCGCGAACACGAACGCCTCGTTCACGTCTCCCTGCGACGAGGCTCCGTCGCCGAAGTGCGCGACGACCGCGGTGTCCCGTTCGGGGTCACCCGTCCCGACCGCGCCGTCGCGCTGCACGCCCATGGCGTAGCCGGTCGCGTGCAGGGTCTGCGCGCCGATGACGATCGTGTAGAGCCCGAAGTTGTGCTCGGCGGGATCCCACGACCCCTGGTCGACGCCCCGGAACAGCGACAGCAGCCGCACCGGGTCGACGCCGCGACACCAGGCGACGCCGTGCTCGCGGTAGGTCGGGAACACGAAGTCCTGCGGACGGAGTGCCCGGCCGGCGCCGATCTGCGCAGCCTCCTGGCCCAGCAGCTGCGCCCACAGGCCGAGCTCGCCGTGCCGCTGCAGCGCGGTGGCCTCGATGTCCACGCGCCGGACCAGCGTCATGTCGCGGTAGAAGCCGCGCAGCTGGTCGGGCGAGAAGTCGAGGTCGAACGCCGGGTGGTGGACCCGCTCCCCCTCCGGCGTGAGGAGCTGCACCAGCTCGGGGTCATCGGCCGTCTGTTCGGGGGCCGGTCCGAAGACGGGGTCAGCCAGCGCGGGTTCGATCATCGGGGTCCCACTCCTAACGTCCGTTGCCTCCGGGGTCTCCGGCGGCACTGGTCCGGTCAGTCAGTGGGTTCGAACCTGTCACAGGGATGGCGTGACTGTGACCCGAACCACACTGCCCGCCACGATACCCGCCCCGCGCATGCGGAGCGGGACCTGCGGGTCCTGCCCGGTTACTTCTCGACGTACGTGTAGCCGCTGACCAGCCAGGACCCCGACGTGCCGTCGAGGATCCAGGTGGAGTCGAGGGTCTTGCCGGTGTTCGGCGCGTAGACGTCACCGGTCACCGTGGAGACCGAGCCGAAGGTCGTCGGGTCGTCGAAGGTGTACTCCGCGTTCGACATCTCGAGGTCCCCCGAGCTGGCTTCGCAGCCGGCCTGGTCGGTGAACTCGCTGGAGAAGTACGTCGGCGTGGTCAGCCCCTCGACGGCGAGGCAGTCACCCTCGAGCAGCGAGTCCAGGAAGGCGCGCGCGATGATCGTGGGGTCCTCGTCCGGCGAGTCGCCGAAGCCCGACGTCTCGCTGGTCTCCTCGGTCGGGGTGGACTCCGACTCGGACTCGGACGACTCGTCCGAGGGCGAGGTGGACTCCGAGGAGTCCCTGTCCCGCGCCGAGTCGTTGTCGTCGCCGTCGTCATCGCCGCCGAGAACCAGGATCAGCACCACGGCACCGGCGACCACGAGCGCCAGCACGCCCGCGATGATGCCGATGATCAGGCCCTTCTTGCCGCCGCCGCTCGGCGGCGGGGCGCCGTACCCACCGGGCGCACCGGGGAATCCGGGGCCACCGGGGAATCCCCCACCGGGCGCACCCTGCTGGGGCGGATAACCGCCCTGCTGGGGGTAGCCCTGCTGCGGCGGGTAACCGCCCTGCTGGGGCGGGTAACCGCCCTGCTGCGGGTAACCGGGCTGCGGCGGGCCGCCCGGCGCACCGTACGGCGGCGGGGGCGGCTGCGGACCGCCGCTCTGCGGTGCCATCTGGGTCGGCGGCTGCTCGCCAGGTTGCCCGGGGCCAGGGAACTGGTTGCTCACGCGTTGAGCGTAGTGCTTGAACGACTAGACCGGGTCGACTTCTTGTGGATCCCATGAGGGCGAATCGTGCCGTCGTCGGGGCAGCAGGGAGAGCCCGATCAGGACCAGGCCCAGCGGCAGGCCCAGCAAGAACCCCTTCGCGTACGGCGACAGGGAGCCCGTCATGGTGTCGACCATGATCCGGGCCATCTCCTGTTGCCCCGAGTCGGTCCGGTCGGCGATGAACTCCCCGATCGGATCGGTCGCCAGTCGCACCAACGCAGCGGCCGCGGCGACACCGAGCAGGGCCAGCCCCGCGATCCGCACGCGCCCGCGCCACCCTGCCGCCACCAGGATCGCAAGACCGACGAGCCCGGCCCAGACGAACGGCAGCCAGCCGGCCACCCGGTCGGCGCTGCGGTACGCCGGACCCGCCTCGACCACGCGGGAACGCGGCGCGACCGCCACTTCCAGCGGGATCACGGGAAGCGCGGCGACCGGGATGCCCCGGTCCTCGAGCATCAGCAGCACCTGCGCCATCAGCGGCGCCGCGTCGACGGTGAGGTTGCCGTCCGGCGAGGCGTCCGGGTCCTCGAGCAACGTCATCACGTCGCGGTGCAGGTCGTCGTTGGCCTTGCGCCAGAACTCCGGGAAGTCCGGGCTCTCGACGACCTCGGTCGACGCCGTACGCGCCCACTGCGTCACCGCGTCCGGAAGCCCCACCGGCACGTGCTTCTGGAGCGCCGCGACGGCACCGGCAGCAGCAGCATCGGCCATCACGCGCCGCACGTCGGGGTCGTTCGCGAGCGGCGCCACCGTGGCGACGTACTCCTGCTGGTCCTCGACCTTCGCGTTCAGCCACGCGGTGGCGATCACGAACGGCGCCACCACGGTGGCAACGAGGACCAGCAGTACTGCGGAAGTGAATCTCACGCGGGCGAGATCACTCGTCGCCGTTGGGGAAGTAGGACCCGTCGACCTTCCAGTCGCCGTCCTCCTTGACGAGCTTCAACGTGGAGTCATAGGTGTTGTCCGCCTCGTCGTCGCCGCCACAGTCCTTGACGTCGTCCTCGTCACCGGTGAACTCCGACTTGATCGTGTAGTCGACGAGGGCCTCGTCGTCGCCCTTCTCGTTGACGTCCTTGATCTCCACGTCGTAGGCGATGTCGCCACGCACGTCGTCGAAGGTCACGTCGCAGTCGTCGTCGCTGGAGAGGTTCTCGTCGAGGTTGTCGTCGAAGTCGTCCTGCGACTTCTCGGCATACTCGCCACAGTCGTCCGAGTCGCTGCCGTCGAGCAGGTCGTCCTGGCTGTCCTCGGTGAGCAGTTCGCACTGCGCCTCGAAGTTGGGGTCGGCGAAGTTCTGCGCCTCGAGGTACTCCTTCGCGACGCCGTCGGGGCCGCCGCCGCCGAGGACCTTGATCAGGACCACGACGAGGATGATCGCGAACAGCAGCGCAGCAACGGCGCCGCCGATGATCGCGAACAGCTTGCCCTTGCCCTTGCCGCCCGAGCCGCCCGAGCCGCCGTAGCTGGGCTGGCCGAACTGCTGGCCGTAGCCCTGCTGGCCGGCGGGGGCGCCGTACACCTGCTGGCCGGCGGGCTGGCCGTACACCTGCTGGCCGGCGGGCTGGCCGTAGCCCTGCTGGCCGGCGGGAGCGCCGTACTGCTGCGGCTGACCGCCCTGGGCGGGCTGGCCGCCCGGCTGGCCGCCCTGCTGGCCGTAGCCCTGCTGCGCACCGCCCTGGTTGAAGTCGGCGGCGCGGTTGGGCGCGACGACGGTGGCCTGGTCACCCGGGAGGTTCGGCGCCTGCGGGGTCTGCGGCGCCTCGGGGGCGGCACCCTGCGCGGGCTGCGTGTGCTCGGTCCACTGCGTGCCGTCCCACCAACGCTGGCCGCCCTGGCCGTCGGGGTACCACCCGGGAGGGGTCGTGGGCTGGTTGGGGTCAGACATCGGCTTCTCCTCGCAAACAAGCGGTTCTTCCGCTCGAACTCGCCCGCATCATGCCACGGTGCAGGGGTTCTCAAGCCTGCGCGTGACGACCAACTCGTCGGGCGCACCGGGTTTCGCCCGACTATCCGACAGCGACACCCGCGACGCGCCAGTTCCCGTCGACCTCCACGAGCTCGATCGTGCCGCGCTCCAGGCCCGTGTCCTCACTGTCCGCACCCTCGTACTCGACGAGGTACGACACCCGCGCCCGACCGTCGCCCTCGCTCAGCTCGACGACCGTGATCGTGAACTTGTCGGCGTCGACCGTGACGACGCCGTCCCCCGCGTCGGCGTCCTCGGCCTTCTCGGACGCCTGGCGGTACTGCTCGCAGGTGCCGAACGGGTACCCCTCGAAGATGACGGGCCGCCACTGCTCCGACGCCAGCTCGCACTGGGTCTCCCAGTCCCCCGACCACACGGCGTCGAGGTAGTCCTCGGCCACGTCCTCGGCACCCTCACCCCTCAGCAGCAGCACGCAGGACGCCGCCACGGCGAGCAGGAGTGCGGCCACGATCGCGACCACAGCGGTACGGCGACCCGGTCGCCTCATCGCGTGCCCGCCAGCCCCGCGACGAAGTCGAGCTTGTCGAGGACCGGCGCAGGAATGACGAACGGGTAGAGGTCGTCCTTGCCCATCGACCGGTTGATCTGGTTGAGCGCCACGGAGAGCGGGATCCAGACCGTCCGGACGAGGTCACGGAAACGGTCGTCGCCCGCGCTGTCGACGGACACCAGGCCGTAGGCGGCCGCCGTGTCACAGGTGTCACTGATGTGCAGGTAGTGCGCGAAGGTCTCCGCGAAGTCCTCGAAGGGGTGCATCGTCGCGTAGGTCGTGATGTACGACGTCGCCCAGTCGGGCGGCGGTCCCTCGGCGTAGTGGCGGTCGATCTCCGCCTGGTAGTCGAGGGTCTCGTCGCCGAAGAGCTCGCGGCAGCGGGCGAGCCGCTCCGGGCGGTCGGGCGTCACGAGCTGCGACTCGACGTAGTGGCCGACCTCGTGGCGCAGGTGGCCGAGCAGGGTGCGGTACGGCTCGTCGAGCTGTTGGCGGATCCGCTCGCGCCGGGCGTCGTCGGTCTCGGCGAGGTCGATCGTGATGACCCCGTTCTCGTGGCCGATGACGACGTCCTCACCGGCGACGTCACTGCTCGAGAGCATGTCGAAGACGAGTCCGTTGATGTCGAACCCGAGGACGTCGAGCTCGACGACGAGGTGCCGCTTGGCCGCCTCGGCCTCGGGGAACTGCGCCGTACCCTCGAGGTCGGTCTCCGAGGGTCGGGTGCGGGTCAGGTCGCAGGCCGAGCACTGGCCGCCCTCCAGGGGGGCCAGCCAGGTGCAGCCGGACAGGTTCAGGTTGCGGCACACGTGCCACACGAGACCGGCCTCGTCGACGTACTCGCCAGCGTCATCGACGGGGACGATGTCGCGCTCGGCGCGCGAGAAGCCCAGCGCCGTACCGCACGAGACGCAGACGGAGTTCTCGAAGAACAACGGGCTCTGGCAGAGCCGGCAGGCGAACGAGCGCACTCAGTTGTTGAGCGTGATGAGCGCGACCAGCACGACGAACCCGATCAGGGCGAGCGCCGTGAGCAGCCCCATGATCAGTCCGATGCGGCGCGGCTTGCTCGCCGGCGCGAGGCCGCGGAGGCCACCGCCCTGTTGCGGTGCACCGCCGTACGCCGGCGGGCCGCCCTGGAACTGCGGTGGGCCGGCAGGCGCTCCACCACCGAGGTACGCCGGCGGCGGGGCCGCCTGGCCGGGCTGCCCGTAGGCGGGCGGTTGGGGCTGGCCGGGGTGGCCCTGCGGGGCTCCGTGCTGGGGCGGGACTCCGTACGGCGGCTGGCTCATGCCCCCAGCCTAGGAGGGACCGGGCCTGCGCTCCACCCGTTGCGCGCGAAATCGGGTGACCTCGCCGGTCGAGGAGGTTGCGCAGCAACCGTCTCGAGACCCGGTCACGCTGGTCGAGGAGGTTGCGCAGCAACCGTCTCGAGACCCGGTCACGCTGGTCGAGGAGGTTGCACAGCAACCGTCTCGAGGCCACTGGATCAACGAGCGACCTGTCGTCGCCTGCGCCAGCCTAGGAGGCCCGCAGCGACGGCCGAGCTGCGACCTCAGTAGTCAGGTACGGGCTCGGGCCATCACCCAGGCGCGGATGGAGTCCTGCTCCCGATGCAACCTGCAGGCCCTCAACGCAATCGACGCGACTGCCCACGTACACGTGGTAGTCGTAGCCGACGTTGACGTAGAAATCCAGATCCTCAGAGCTCCACCAGTATCCAGATCCTTGCTCCTCGCGCAGCGCTGCACGGACCTGGTCGAGCAACTCGTCAAGTCCGATCGTCGAACTGCGGTCGGACTCGACTCGAAATCGGGTCGCCCCAGATTCGACCGCCATGGCGCGTAGGGAATCGAGATGCGCCCTTTCGGTGGCGAGGTAGTCATCCATGGTGAAGACGATGCCGTCGAACTCTCGACCGACATCACTGATCGCAGTCCAGGAACCATCGTCGTAGTGACCGTTGACCGAGCGGTCCGGGTCGTACTTGATCAGGTGGCAGTGGAACGGAAGAGCACGCAGACCTTCCACCATGAACTCGTGCCACCAGCGGAAGATCGACAGGGGCAGCCAGCGGGTGAGATGCCCCCACAATTCCTCGATTGACTCATCGGTGAGGAATGAGCCCGGCGCAAATCGGTTGTTGTTTCTCAGGCGGCGCGCGAACACTTCACGGTCGTCACCCATCCAGAGGCCAAGCACGATGGATTGGGCCTCTGAGTGATAGTCCAGCGCACTGATCGGGTAGTCGTTGGCGACGCCGTCGGGGTCCCAACGGAACAGCAAGAGCTGCGCCAATTCCGCGTATCCGTGGGCGGACGACCAGCGTGCGAATTCATCCTTGGTCAGGTCATGAAGGCGCACGACTGGAATGTCCGCCACTCCTTCGTCCTCTCGACCACTGTCATCCACGCGCATCACCTTGCCACGCGCCGCCAGGGGTCTCGAGACGGTTGCTGCGCAGCTCCTTGACCAACGGGTCAGCCACCGCTGGTCTCACGGCCCGTCTCGAGCCCCTCACCCTCTGCGACCTCCGGCGACCAACGGTCGACTCGGGCTTCCTCTTGGGCTCGCAGTCGCGCGGCCGTTCCGGCGTACCCACGACTGCCCAGTCCCGGCAGGTCGGTGAACCGGCCTTCGATGAGCGCGATCCGCTTGGCCCTCCCCCAGCCCTGGACCTGCTTCTCGAACAGGTACGCGTCCGTGGTGCGTTGGAAGTCACCCGCCCACACGAGCTCCACAGGACGGCGACGGCGCGTGTAGGCAGCACCCAGCCCCGCGTTGTGTTCGGAGATGCGCCGCTCGAGGTTCCCGGTGCTGCCGACGTAGAACGAGCCGTCGGAGCACCGCACGATGTAGGTCCATGGCATGAATGAACGGTCGCCCGCGCCCGGCCGACGAGCAACTGCGTCTGCACCGGGCTGTGGATGACCGCGTGATCGGCTGCCGGTCCGGTGGTCTCGAGACGGTTGCTGCGCAACCTCCTCGACCAACGAGAGGCACGCGGTGCTGCTCAGGTCCGCGCGATGAGCGCCGATGGGAGGTCCATGCGTGGGGCGACCCCCCCTCGGCGGGTCACCGATCCGGCGGCCCCGCACAGGATCCACCGGAGCGAGGACGGCATGACCCTCAACTCGTCGTCAGGCCGTGCCGCTGAAAGCGGCGCGGGTCGTCGGCGACCCCGCGACGTCGTGGCTGCTGTACTGCACGCCGCTGCCGCGGACCCCGATGTCGCGCTGATGGTCACCGAGCTCGACGAGGAGAACCCGGAGCCGATCATCAGGTGGAGCAACCTCGGGACCACCGTGTTGCTCGGCCTGGCCCGCTCCGACCTGGACGGCGAGCCGCTGTCCGCGTTCGTGACCACGCCTGACGGGGAGTCGGTCACGACGCTGTACCGACGCGAGCGACCCACCACGACGTCCGTGACGGTGCGGACAGCGGTCGGCGAGGCCGTGGCCTGCCGGATGAGCGCCGTACCCGCCCCGGACGGCAACCTGTGGACGCTGCAGATCCAGCCGGCCCAGACCGACCTGGAGCTCGCCCTGCGCGCCTCGGCCGACGCCCACGAGCGGCGGTTCAAGGTGCTGGCGGAGCGGTCCCCCGTGCCCACGATGATGTCGGAGCAGGGGATGCGCCTGGGCCACGTCAACGACGCCCTCTGTGCGCTCCTCGGCGTCCCCGCGGACAAGCTGATCGGTACCGGCTGGATGTCGTACGCACACTGCGAGGACCTGGAGCTGATCACCGACACCGTCGTGGCCGTCCTGTCCGGACAGGAACGCGAGATGCAGGCCCGTTTCGTCGACAGCCACCGCCGCGTACGCCACACCGACGTCCGGTTCACTCCCCTCCACACCCCGGGACTGGGTGACGGGTTCGTGGCCACCCTGGAGGACGTCACCGAGCGGCGGGCCTTCGAGGAGCAGCTCAACCACCAGGCCACCCACGACTCCCTGACCGGCCTGCCGCGTCGCGCCCGGTTGTGGGACCACATCACCGAGGCGATGAAGGAGCCCGACGCCGACCTGACCTGCATGTTCCTCGACCTGGACAACTTCAAGTTCGTCAACGACAGCCTCGGGCACAAGGCCGGCGACGCACTGCTGGTGGAGGTCGCGCACCGCCTCACCGGAGCGGTGCGCCCCGGAGACCTCGTGGCACGTTTCGGAGGCGACGAGTTCGTGGTGGTGTGCGGCACCGGGTCGTTGGATGCGGCACTCGAGGTCGCCGACCGGATCCTGCGGGTGCTGTCCGACCCGGTGGTGCTCGACGGTGTCGAGATCCGCCCCAGGGCCTCGATCGGCGTGGTGCTGCGCGGGCCTGACCACCACTCCGCCGACGACCTGATCCGCGACTGCGACATCGCGATGTACCAGGCCAAGTCCAGCGGAAAGGGACGACTCATGGTGCTGGACGAGGACGCTCGCAGCGCTGCCCAGGACACCCTCGCCCTGGTCTCCGACCTCCGCCGGGCCCTCGGCGCGGGCCAGATCACCCTGAACTACCAGCCGATCATGAGCTACGGCGGCGAGAGCCCCCAGCTGGTGTCGGTCGAGGCGCTCGCGCGGTGGCACCACCCGGACCGTGGCCCGGTCCCGGCCGAGACGTTCGTCAGGCTCGCCGAGGAGCACGGGATGGTGCGGGAGCTGGGCGAGGTGGTCCTCGACCTCGCCTGCGCCGCCATGGCCGAGTGGCAGCACCTTCTCGGGCCGCTCGCACCACCGCACGTCAACGTCAACCTGTCGGCACTCCACATGAACGATCCCACGCTGGTGCAGACGGTGAAGCGGACTCTTCGACGGTTCGGGCTGCAGCCCGGGCAGATCTGCCTGGAGATCACCGAGTCGGCGCTGATGAAGGATCCCGACACCGCCTCGATGATCCTCGGTCAGCTGCGCGACCACGGGGTGCGCGTCGCCATCGATGACTTCGGCACCGGGTACTCCTCGCTCGCCTACCTCCGCCGCCTGCCCGTCCACTACCTCAAGGTGGACCGCTCCTTCGTGGCCGAGCTCCAGGACGGCCACATCGCCGTCGCCCAGGCCGTCATCAGCCTGGCGCACAGCCTCGAGCTCGGTGTGGTCGCGGAAGGGGTGGAGACCACGTCCCAGATGCAGATGCTGGAGGAGATGGGCTGCTCGCTGCTCCAGGGCTACGGCATCAGCCGTCCCCTGAAGAGCCCGGACTTCGTCGACTGGTGCCGGGCCGGCTACCCCGCCGCGTTCGCGAGCGTGCCGTGAACACGGCCGGCGTCGACGTCGACGCCCTGCTGACCGGCCTGGACCAGATGGCGTCCCAGCGCCCGGTGGCGGCACAGATCGTGGCCACCAGCAACAACGACAACACGGGGGCGACGGAGCTGGCAGCCATCCTCGGCGCCGACGTCGCGTTGGCCGCCAAGGTGATGAAGCTGGCCAACTCTGCCTACTTCGGGTTGTCGGGGAAGGTCACCGGTCTGCCCTTCGCGGTCACCGTCGTGGGGTTCAACACCGTGAGGGCGATTGCGACCGTCTCGCTCTCCGGCATCGACAGGGCAGAGGTGCTGCCCGCCGGGTTCTGGGACACCTCGATCCACCTGGCGGCCGCCGCGGGATCACTGGGGCCGGCGTTCCAGGAGACCACCGCCGACGCGATGTGCCTGGGCCTGCTGGCCCAGCTGGGCGCGGCGCTGCTGCACCACAACGACGTCGAGGGGTACGACCAGCTCGTGGCCACGACGAGCCTCGGCCAGGAGCGCTTCATCGCCGAGACCTGCCGTTACGGCATCAGCACGCCGCAGGTGACCGCGGAGGCGTTGCAGCAGTGGCACTTCCCCGCACCCATGGTGGGTGCCCTGCGTGCGGTGCAGGCCGGTCCCGAGGGTGCCCTGTTGCGTACGGCGTACGAGGTCACGGCGCGCCTCCTGGAGCCCGGCCACAAGGTGGTCTCCATCGGCGGGTTGTCGCAGAACAGGATCCCGGACTCCCAGGCAGCTGCGCGGCTGGCCGCGGTCCGTGCCGACGTCAAGGCGCTGCGCGCGGCGCTCGGACTCTGAGCCTGCACGTCCTCACAAGGGGGCGACGTCGACGGAGACCGCGAGCTGCGACTTCTTCGCCTCGGTGAAGATGACGCCCTTGAGGGGCGGCACGTCGCCGTAGTCGCGCCCCCAGGCCAGGGTGACGTAGCGGTCGTTCTGCCACTGGTCGTTGGTCGGGTCGAGGGCGAGCCACTCCTCCCCGCCGAGCCAGACCGCGACCCAGGCGTGCGAGGCGTCGGCGCCCACGATGCGTTCCTTGCCGGGCGGGGGTTCGGTGGCGAGATAGCCGCTGACGTAACGGGCCGCAAGGCCGTGGGCGCGCAGCGCGGACAGGGTGAAGTGGGCGAAGTCCTGGCAGACGCCGGCCCGCTTGGCGAGGATCTCCGGGACCGTCGAGGTCACCGTGGTGGCCGTCGCGTCGTAGTCGAAGTCCGCATGGATGCGGTGCATCAGGTCGGTGAGGGCCTCACCGATCGGTCGACCGGGGGCCAGCGAGGTCGCCGCGTAGTCGCGGGCACCCGCGTGGATCGGCACCGCTGTACTGGCGAGGGCGAAGTCCGTGGCCTGCCACGCGCCGGACTGTGACGGGTTGAGGAGGGGCCGCGGCAGCTCCCACGGCTGCCCCAGCTTGCCGTCGTCGACGATCGGTACGGCGACGTCGACCTCGCCGCTGCCCACGACCACCAGCTCCTTGTGCGGTGCGGTGACCTGGAAGTAGAGGACGGTGTTGCCGTAGTAGTCGGCGTCGCGGCTGATGTCACCGGGCTCCGGGGTGACCACGACGTCGTACGCGTCGACCTGCTGCCAGGGCAGGCTCCGCGGGACCAGGTGACCGATGCCGAAGCTGTCGGTGACGTCCTCGTCGTAGGTGTACGTCGTGCGGTGCTCGACGCGGTAACGGGTGCTCATGGTGCCGCCTCGGCAAGGGTGGGCATCACGCCGAAGACACGCGGCTTCGGGCCCGTGGCGAAGTGCAGCTCGTGGATCGCGTCGCCCAGGCGCTCGAGCTGGGCGGTGATCCCGTCGAGGAACGCCACGAGGTGCGGGCGCGCGACGCCGCCGATCGCGCCGAGGGCCGACACATCGGTCTGCTCCACCTCCGCGATCAGGTCCGCGAGCAGCCGCTCGGGACGCGTCGAGCCGGTGGAGGCCGACTGCGCCGCGAGGTGCTCGCGCATACGGTTGAGGCTGAACAACAGGGACCGCGGGTTCTCCTCGTCCATCAGCAACAGGTCGAGCACCCCCGACGGCCGGACGTAGTCGCGGTAGCGGCGCCGGTGGGTGACCGAGCTCTCCGCTGCCGTGAGTACGGCGGCCAGCACCTCCCGGTCGACGTCGAGACCGCGTCGCTCGGTGATGAGGCGGAGCAGGTGACACACCTGGACGCCTCGTTCGAGGTACCGCCCGACGCCGCCCATGTGCCACCCCGCGTCGCGAATCATGCTCGCCGTCACGCCCTGCAGCGCGAGGACACCGGTGAGCATCCGGCCGGCGGACTCGGCGACCTGGTGGCTGTGGGCCGAGCCCTGGAGCACCGAGGTCGCCCGCTCCACCGAGCCGAGCGCGCGCCAGACGTCGAGCGACAACTGGTCACGCACCTCGGTGAGGACGTCGCGCAGACCCTCGAGAGAGTGCGCGGCCGACCCGACCCGGGTCTCGTCGAGCAGGATCGACCGGAGATCCGCCTCGTCATCGTCGTGGACCTTGCCGGCGAGGCGGTGCACCCCGGACATCAGCACGTCGAGGCTGACACCGCCGGACGTGCTCCGCCTGCTGCGGTAGTCGGTGACGAGGACGTGCGTCGCGAGCACGAGGCGCAACATGTCCTCGGAGCGCTCGGCGTACCGACCGAACCAGAACATGTCGTCGAGCACGCGCGGGACGGTCGCGGGCAGCGACCGCACCGACGTCATCGGCATCACGTCCGTCAGTCCCTGGTCGGGCTGCGCCGTGTCGGCCTTGAGGACCCACACGTCCTTGCTGCCGAGCGACTTGTCGCCGTCGCGGACGTTGGCCAGGCCGCCCAGCAGCGGCCGGTAGGCCGAGCCGTAGCGAAGCGTGAAGGTGCGCAGCGTCATCTCCGCGGGCCGCGCCGTGCGGCCACGCCAGGTCGGCGACTGGGAGAGGGCGAACGGCTGCTGGCCGACGAACGCGTGCGGTCGGGCCAGCACCGTCAGCCGGATCCGTTCCGGCGATGCGCCCGCGAGGGTCAGGTCGGAGCCGTCGATGGTGCGCACGACCAGCTCGTCGAGGTGGTCGAGCACGTGGTCGAGGCCGTCCGGGTCGCCGCACCACCACGTCGGGACGGCCTGCAGCCGCAGGGGCTCGCCGAGCAGGTGCTCGCACGCGGCGGGCAGGAACGGCAGCAGGCCGGGGTTCTCGAGCACCCCGGCGCCGAGTCCGTTGACGACCCGCACCCTGCCCCGTCGTACTGCCTCGGCAAGGCCGGCGACACCGAGCTGTGAGTCACCGCGCAGCTCCAGGGGGTCGCTCCAGGCGGCGTCCACACGGCGCAGGATGACGTCGACGCGCTCGAGACGCTGCGGCGTCTTCATCAGCACCCAGCCGTCGCGCACGGTGAGGTCGCTGCCCTGGACGAGGGGGAAGCCGAGGTTGGTCGCGATCGACGCCTGGTCGTAGTAGGTCTCCGAGTGCAGGCCCGGGCTCATCACGACGACCCGCGGATCAGGGAGGTCACCGCCGGCCGACTGCAGCAGTGCGGAGCGCAGCGCCCAGAAGTACGGCGCCATCCGGTGCAGGTCGGCCTCGCGGTAGAGCTCCGGCATCACCCGGCTGAGGACGCGACGGTTCTCCAGCGCGTAGCCGAGGCCCGAGGGTG
Organism: Nocardioides sp. Root682; assembly: GCF_001427795.1. Taxonomy (GTDB): domain Bacteria; phylum Actinomycetota; class Actinomycetes; order Propionibacteriales; family Nocardioidaceae; genus Nocardioides. The sequence continues at coordinate 1,999,236 of NZ_LMHJ01000001.1, forward strand.
CCTGGGTGCGGTCGCCGAGCACCTTCCAGGTGCCGTCCTGGTCGCGCCCGAGGTCGGTCGCCGACAGGACGAGTGGCCGCGGGTCATTGGCCGAGGCACGCGCCATCACCCGGGAGAAGTCGCGGTGGCCCAGGACGACCGCCGCCGGCACGATGCCCGACGACAGCAGGGTCTGGTCGCCGTACAGGTCGGCGAGGACCGCGTTGAGCAGCTCGGCGCGCTGGGCCAGGCCGACCTCGAGGACCTGCCACGACGCGGCGTCCAGCACCAGCGGGACGGGGTCCAGCCGCCAGCGGGAGGGGCGTTCTCCCGGCCGGGAGTAGGTGACGCCGTCGTCCTCCAGGAACCGGGCGATCTCCTCGGCGACCCGCCGCATGTCGTCGGGGCTGATCTGGGTCGCGATCTCGGCGAGCCGCTTCCACGGCGCGCGCAGCGAACCGTCCGGGCCGACGACCTCGTCGTACCTCGGGCCGACAAACGGAGATTCGTTGTCGCCGCCCAGCTGATCAGTTGACCCCTGGGTGAGGGTCGGTTGGGTCAATCCCGCGGCGTAGTCGCGCAGAACGGTCACGGGCCGCTCCGGCCCCTCACCCTGCGCAGGTCGAGGGTGTGGGGATATTCGGTCGACGCGACCTCGCGAGCAGTACGACGAAGGGCAGCCACGTCGATGCGGCCGGCCGTGTTGCGGGCGGTCTCGAACCGGGCCGCGCGCCGTGCCTCGGCCTCCTGCGCGTTGATCGGCGGGTGGTCGTAGTTGCGGCCACCGGGGTGGACCACGTGATAGGTCGCACCACCCAGGCTCACGCCCGCGTCGAGATCAACCACGTCGAAGGTCAGCGGCGAGTCGACCTCGATCGACGGGTGCAGCGCCGACCACGGCTGCCACGCCTTGTAGCGGACGCCACCGTAGAAGGTGTCGCTCGCGTCGACGCGGGTCATGGGCACGGGAACACCCTGACACGTCACCAGGTGCCGATCGGGGTTGATTCCAGCAACGGTCACCTGGACCCGCTCGACCGACGAGTCGACGTACCGCGCGGTGCCGCCGCCCGTGGCCTCCTCACCGAGGACGTGCCACGGCTCCACGCCCTGGCGCAGCTCGAGGTGGATCGCACCACCACCGGCCGCGGTGAAGTCCGCGAAGCCGATCCGCGGGAAGCGGAACTCGGTGAACGGCGCCAGCCACGCGGGGTCGAAGTCGATGCCGAAGTCGGCCAGGTCGGCGACGACCTCGGCGATGTCCGCGATCGCACCCTGCGGGAGCAGGAAGTCCTCGTGCAAGCGGGTGCCCCAGCGGATCAGCGGCGTGGTCGACGGGTCGATCGGCCGGTCCCAGAACATCGCGACCAGGCTGCGCACCAGCAACGCCTGCACCAGGGCCATCTGCGGGTGCGGCGGCATCTCGAACCCGCGCAGCTCGAGCAGGCCGAGCCGCCCGCGCGACGAGTCGGGGCTGTAGAGCTTGTCGATGCAGAACTCGGCGCGGTGGGTGTTGCCGGTCAGGTCGGTGAGCAGGTGCCGCAGGGCGCGGTCGACCAGCCAGGGCCGGGGGCCGCCGACCCACTCGTCGTCCTCCTCCGCGACGTCGTCGAGGCTCGCGAAGCTGTCCATCAGCCGCGCCACCTCGGCGCACGCGATCTCCATCTCGTAGACGGCTTCGGGGCGGCCTTCGTCGAACCGCGGGGCCTGGCTGGTCGGGCCGATGAAGCGCCCGGAGAAGAGGTACGACAGGGACGGGTGCCGCTGCCAGTAGGTGATCAGGCTGACCAGCAGGTCCGGTCGCCGCAGCAACGGGCTGTCAATCGGTTGTGGCCCACCGAGCGTCAGATGGTTGCCGCCACCGGTGCCCGTGTGGAGTCCGTCGTGGTCGAACTTCTCGGTGGTCAGCTGCGCCAGCCGGGCCTGCGAGTAGAGGGTCGTCGTCAGGTCGCGCATCTCGGACCAGCTGCCGGTCGGCTGCACGTTGACCTCGATGACGCCCGGGTCCGGCGTGACGGACAACTGGACCAGCCGCGGATCGGGCGGTGGCTGGTAGCCCTCGAGCACCACCGGGCAGCCGACAGCCGCGGCGGCGGTCTCGACGAGGTGCAGCAGGTGGACGTAGTTCTCGAGCTCGCTGGTCGGCGGCAGGAACACGTGGATGTGGCCGTCGCGCTCCTCGAAGGCCAGGGCCGTCCGCTCCGCACCCTCGGGGTCAGCGAGCTCGACGGTCGGGATCTGCGCGACGAGCGGCTCGCGCGCCTCGAGGTACGACGGCTCGGCTGGTGCCTCGGGATCAACCCAGGCGATCGCGTCGAGCGGCAGGCGGAGGCCGACCGCGCTGGTGCCCGGAGTGAGGACGAGTCGCCCGCGACGGAACGTCCAGACCGGGCTCGTCCACCCGGTCTCGCCCGTCGTGAGCGGCAGCACCCAGCCAGTCGGCGTCGTCACGTCCGCATCCAGCCGCGCGACGAGGTCCTCGGTGGGATCCTCGCCGTCGGGCGCCTCACCCTCGGGCTTGCGCACGTGGTCGGCGAGAGCGGAGAACGGGTCCTCGAACGCGGGGCGCAGTTGCGAGTCGGGGAGGGCGAGCAGGCGGACGACCTCGCGGCCCAGGGCCTCGGCCCGTCTCGATACACCGATCGCTCGTTCCTCGCGATCGGCACTCGACGACCTTGTCTCCCACGGGTCGGCGAGCAGCGCCGGGTCCGACCACAGCGCCGTACTGTCCTTCAGCCACTGCAACCCGATGCTCCACCGCGGGAGCGGCTCGCCCGGGTACCACTTGCCCTGCCCGCGATGCACGACCCCGCCGCGGGCGTACAGGTCGCGCAAACGGTCGGCGAGGTCACTGGCCAGTGCCCGCTTCACCTCGCCGTCGGCGTCGGTGTTCCACTCCGGTGTCGACGCGTCGGCGATCGACACGAAGGTCGGTTCGCCGCCCATGGTGAGCCGCACGTCGCCGGCATCGAGGCGCTGGTCGACCGCGGCGCCGAGTGCGTCGATGCGCTCCCACTGGGCGGTCGTGTACGGCGCGGTGACGCGCGGATCCTCGTGGACGCGGGTCACGGTGTTGCTGAACCCGAAGGTCACCTCTGCGGGTTCGGTCGCGCCCTCGATCGGGGCGGCCGAGCTCGGGTGCGGTGTCGCGGACAACGGGATGTGGCCCTCGCCCGCGAACAGCGCGCTGGTGGGGTCCATGCCGACCCACCCGGCGCCGGGCAGGAAGACCTCGGTCCAGGCGTGCAGGTCGGTGAAGTCCTCCTTCGGGCCGGTCGGTCCGTCGAGGCCCTCGGTGGCGTACGGGTCCGAGGCCAGCTGAACGAGGTAGCCCGAGACGAACCGGGCGGCGAGGCCGTACTGGCGCAGCAGGCTCACCAGCAGCCAGGCGGAGTCGCGACACGATCCGATGCCGAGCTCCAGCGTCCGGTCGGGCGACTGCACGCCCGGCTCCATCCGCACGGAGTAGGCCACGTCCCCGTGCACCGCGTTGTTGAGCTCGGCGAGGAAGGTCACGGTCGGTACGCCGTCCGCGGGCAGCTCGGGGAGCGCGGCCTTCCACGCCGCCGCGGCGCTCGACTCCTCCACCGGACGGAGGTAGGGCGCCAGGTCGGAGGCGACCTCGTCGTCGTACGTGAAGGGGAAGCGTTCGGCGTACTCCTCGATGAAGAAGTCGAACGGGTTGATCACCATCAGGTCGGCCACCAGGCCCACCGTGATGTCGAGGGTCTCGACCTTCTCGGGGAAGACCAGGCGCGCCAGCCAGTTGCCGAACGGGTCCTGCTGCCAGTTGATGAAGTGGCCGGCCGGCTCGACCTTCAGGGAGTAGGCCTCGATCGGTGTCCGGCAGTGCGGAGCCGGCCGCAGGCGCACTACGTGCGGCGCCACTGCGACCGGACGGTCGAAGGCGTACGTCGTGCGGTGCTCGAGGGCGACCTTGATGGACATGACGATCAGACTAGAGAGGTGAACGCGACCGCGGGTTTCGGCAAGGTCACGACGTCGTCCCGGTCGGGCCGGTCGAGCGGGCAGAACGGGCCGAACGGGCCGCGCTAGTCGAACTCGTTGACCCGCCAGGAGCCGTCGACCTTGACCAGCTTGACCGTCGAGGAGTCCTTCGAGCCGTCGTAGTCGACCGCAACGGGCACGGTGGCCGTGCCAGCCGCGTTGTTCACGGTCGCGTTGCCGACGGTGTACTTGACGTGATCGGCGAAGTCCGACGGGATCTCACTGGCGTCGCACTCGCCCTCTTCCGCGATGTACGCCTCGGTGGCGAGGTCCTCCGCGGTCGCGCAGTCCCCGCTGACGATGGAGTCGAGGAACGCCTCGACAACGGCCTTCGGCTGGTTCGGTACGGCGTCCGCGGTGCTGGTGCCGCCGCCCGAGCCGGTCGAGGGGTCGACCGGGCCCGCGGACGGGCTGCCGTCGGTGGCGGACGGCGACGGGCTGGGGACGTCGGTGGAGGCGACCGCGTCGCCGTCGTACGACGCGACCAGCCAGGCGCCGTCGACCTGCTCGAGCTCGAACACGTAGTCCGAGGTCCCGGCCGGGCTGGTGAAGGTGACGGGCACCGTGGCAGTGTCACCGTCGATCGTGGCGTCACCGACCTCGGCGTCGACGTCGTCACTGGACAGCAGCTGGAATTCGTCCGACTGGCAGGGGTCCTGGGCCTTCGCGGCCTCGGTCAGGAAGGCAGTCGCGGCGTCGCAGTCGCCCTCCTCGGCGGCGTCGATCAGGTCCTCGACGACCTCGTCGGGCGCGGCGTCGGACGTCTGCGTGGTCTCGTCGTCGGCGCCGTCCTTTCCGTCGTCGTCATCGTCACCGGTGAGCAGCAGGACCAGTCCGACGACGAGTCCGACCAGGGCCAGCGCTCCCACGATCGCGAGCGTGATCCAGATGCCCTTGCCCGACTTCCCGCTGCCACCGGAGCCGGGCGGCGGGAACGGCGGCGGGAACGACGGCGGTCCGCTCGGGGGACCACTCGGCGGGCCGCTCGGGGGACCACTCACGGGCCCGCTCGGGGGACCGACCGGCGCCGCACCCGGAGGCGGGAACGGCGGCGGGGGGACGGCGCCGTACGGCTGGTTCGGGTCGCTCATGGATTCACCTGTTCGAGATAGTCGGAGAACCAGTCTTCCCACCCGGACGAATCGGTGGGGAAGGACGGCACGTCCGGGAAGCCGGTGGGGAGGCGGCTGGGGGGATCCGGCAGTCCCGGGTCGCTGGACAGCGCGGTCGTCGGCAGGTCGCTCGGGAAGTCGGACGGATCGATCGTCGGCACGTCGAGCGAGGACGAGGCCTTGTCCGCGGGCGTCGTCGTGCTGGTCGTGTCGCTCTCGTCGGTCGAGATGCCCTTCGACGCCTCGTCACCACCGAGGAGCACGATGCCCGCGACCACCGCGACGGCGATCAGCAGCAGCACCGCACCGACAGCGATCGCGATCCGGCCACCGCGGGTGATCCCGAGCTGCGGCTCGCTGGGCGTGGTTCCGGGCACCGGGGCTCCTGGCGGGGGGTCATCGGGAGAGAACGGGTCCCACCGTATCCCGCGAGCGCGCCCGACGGTTTCGCGGTCAGGCAGCCACGGCGCCGGGTACGACGACGCGTCCGCCGCTCACGATCTCGAGGTCGCGCCCCACGGTGATGTCGAGCGGGTTGGTGAGGCAGCGGATCGAACCGCCGCCGAGGTGGAACTCGCTGACGTCGACCAGGACGATCTCGAAGCCGAGGGTCTCCAGCCAGTTCCGCACCCGCGGCGGGCAGGCAGGCATGACGACCGTGCGCCCCACGACCACCGAGTTGGCGCACCAGGTGCCGAGGGCCTCCTCCTCGCTGAGCACGATCGGCTGCGGGATGGCGGCCATGAGAGCGGCGGCCGAGGCCTCGTCGAACGCCGAGGGACAGATCAACGCGTGGTCGTCGTCGAGGGGGCAGAAGGCGAGGTCGAGGTGGTACATCCCGGGATGCACGATGTGGACGCCCCGGACCTGCACGCCGAGGTCGTCGGCGAGCTGCCTGAGCGCGAGCTCGTCGGTGCGCGGGCCGTGGCCGACGACCAGCTCGCCCCGGAACGGGAAGGCGTCGCCGGACTCGAAGTCGGCGCCGATCCCGTCGCGGCCGATGTGGGTGGCGGCGAACGCGTGCGACTCGAACCAGGCGCGGGCTGCCGGGGTCTCGATCCGGCGCTGCGGGTAACGCATGTGCGACATGACGACCGAGCGGCGGCCGGGTCCGGTCCAGTCGGGGCGGAGCGCGACGAGCCCGAGGTTCATCGCGTAGACCATGTCGGGCGCCTCGGGCAGCGCCGGGATCTCGTCCACGGTCGCGCCGAGCGCGCGCAGGGTGGCGGCGAGCTCGTCCCACTGGGCCCGCGCACGGCCGGCGTCGGGCTGCACGGCCGGGTCCATGTAGGGGTTGATCGCATAGTCGATGCGGAACGCCGAGGGCTCGACCATCGCGTAGTGCTGACCCCACTCCAGTGTCGCCGTCATGGTGACTCCCTCTTCGCAGTCCGTGGTGCACGGACGTCCCTCGGGTCACCGACGACCCACCGTAAGTTGTCAGACAATCTGACAGTCCGAGGATAGCGTCCCTCGACGCAGAAGGGTCAAGTGGCGGCACAATGGCCCCATGCCCGCATCCACGTCGACATCAGCCCGGGCCCCGTTCGCCTCCCTGAGCGTCGAGCACGCCTCGACCGTCTCGCGGGTGGCGACCGAGCTGCGTCGGGCGGTCTTCGAGGGCGAGCTCGAGAGCGGCACGCCGTTGCGCGAGATCGCCCTGGCCGAATCCCTCGGGGTGTCCCGGCCCACTGTGCGCGAGGCGCTCACCGTGCTGGTCGCCGAGGGCCTGGCCACCCGCGAGCCACACCGGGGCGTCACCGTCGCCACACCACGCGCCGAGTCGGTGCGCGACGTGTGCCGGGCGCGCTGGGTGCTCGAAGGGGCCGGCGTCCGCGCCTGGGCCACCGCTGACGACGTACGACGCGAACGCGTGCGGGAGACCCTGGTCGCCTACACCAGCGCGGTGCGCGGCGGCGACGCGTCGTACGAAGAGCTCAACGAGCGCCACCTGTCCTTCCACGTCTCCCTCGTCGAGCTCACCGGAAGCCCGCGGCTGGTCCAGATGGCCGAGGCGCTGATGGACGAGCTCAAGCTGGCGCTCGCACAGGTCGACCGGTTGAGCCGCAACGCCCACAACGAGGCGGAGTCCCACGAGGGGCTGGTCCGCCTGCTGGAGGCCGGCGACCTCGACGGTCCGAACGGCGCGTACGAGTTCCTGCGCCGCCACATCGACGACGCCGAGGTCGAGGTCATCGAGGCGCTCGGGCTCGAGTAGGCCACCCGCCCACCTGACAGACTGGCCAGATGCTGGCCTTTCTCTCCCGTTGGGCGATCACGGCCGCCGCCGTCGCCCTCGCCGCGCAGCTCATCGACGGCATCTGGTTCACCGGTCCGGAGACGGGCCGCGCCGAGATCGAGCACAAGATCCTCCCGCTGCTCGCGGTCGCCCTCATCTCGTGCGCCGTCACCTCGCTGGTCAAGCCGGTCCTGGTGCTGCTGTCGATCCCGTTCATCCTGCTCACGCTCGGGCTGTTCCTGCTGGTCCTGAACGCACTGCTGCTGCACCTGACCGCCTGGCTGGCCGACGCCGTCGACATCGGCTTCCGCGTCGACGGCTTCTGGCCGGCTGTCGGTGGCGCGATCATCATCAGCATCACCACCTGGTTCCTCGACGCCATGGTCGGCGTCGAGGACGACTGACCGTGCCGAGCGCACCGCCACCGCGCACGCCCGGCCGCTACCGGGTCGCGGTGGTCTGCCTGGGCAACATCTGCCGCTCCCCGATGGCCGACGTGGTGCTCACCGCTAGCGTCGCCGCCGCAGGACTCGACGACGCGGTCGAGGTCGTCAGCGCGGGCACCGGTGGCTGGCACGCCGGCGATCCGATGGACGGGCGGGCAGCAGCGCTGCTCACCACCGAGGGGTACGACGCCAGCAGGCACCGCGCACAACAGGTGCAGCCGGCCTGGCTCGACGAGCTCGACCTCGTCCTCACCATGGACCGCGACAACCTGCGCGACGTACGCAGTCTCGCCGCCGGCGAGGTCGACGCGACCCGCGTCCGGCCGTTCCGCGACTTCGATCCGGAGGAGCCGGGCGGCGAGGTGCCGGACCCCTACTACGGCGGTGCGTCCGGCTTCCGCGACGTACTCGCGATGGTCGAGCGGACCACCGAGGCACTGGTGGCCGAGATCACCACCGTCCTCGGTCGTTGAGGACAGCGCCGGCTGGTGCTACTCACCAGTCACCCTTACTTTACTAGGACGTCCTACTAAATGGGACGGGCAACCCGAGCTGAGGAGAAGCGGATGAGCATCGAGCGCGTCGGAGTGGTGGGCTGCGGCCTGATGGGATCAGGCATCGCCGAGGTGTGCGCCCGCGCCGGCAAGGACGTCGTCGTCCTGGAGTCCTCCGCCGCGGCCGTCGAAGCCGGCCGCCACCGCCTGGAGACCTCGCTCAAGCGCGCCGAGAGCCGCGGCAAGATCGAGTCCGCCGACGCCGTGCTCGCCCGGATCCGGGTGGTCGAGGACATCGAGACGCTCGCCGACCGCGACCTGGTCATCGAGGCGATCGTCGAGGACGAGACCGCCAAGACCGACCTGTTCCGCCGCCTGGACGCGGTCGTCACGAGCCCGGACGCGATCCTCGCGTCCAACACGTCCTCGATCCCGATCATGAAGCTCGCCGTCGTGACCCAGCGCCCGAGCCACGTCCTCGGCATCCACTTCTTCAACCCGGTCCCGGTGCTCAAGCTCGTCGAGCTCGTGCCCTCGCTGATGACCGACGAAGCAACCGTCGAGCGGGCCCGCACCTTCGTCGAGGAAGACCTCGGCAAGAGCGCCATCGACTGCCAGGACCGCGCCGGCTTCGTCGTCAACGCCCTGCTCGTCCCGTTCATCCTCTCGGCCATCCGGATGCTCGAGTCCGGCTTCGCCACCGCCGAGGACATCGACCAGGGCTTCGTGCTCGGCGCCGCCCACCCGCAGGGCCCCCTCGCGCTCGCCGACCTGATCGGCCTGGACACCACCCGCGCGATCGCCGAGTCCCTCTACGACGAGTTCAAGGAGCCGCTCTACACGGCCCCTCCGCTCCTCAACCGCATGGTCGAGGCCGGCCTGCTCGGCCGCAAGACCGGCCGCGGGTTCTACACGTACAGCTGATCAGTTCGGGAAGTCGCCCGACGCACGCCGCAGGCGACGCAGCAGCTGGTAGGCGTCGTCCTGCTGGCGATCGGTGAGCCCGGTGATCGCGAAGTCGATGTCGCTCACCGCGTCGGTGGCCTTCTTGACCGTCGAGCGACCCTGCGCGGTCAGCCGGGCGAGGGTGCGGCGCCGGTCGTCCTGGTCGGGGACGCGCTCGACGAAGCCCTGGGCCTCGAGCCGGTCGATCGCGCTGGTGACCGAGGTCGGGTGCACCATCAGGCGCTCACCGATCTTGCTCAGCGGCAGCGACCCGCTCTTGCTGAAGTGCAGCAGGACCAGGACCTCGTAGCGCGAGAAGGTCAGCGCAAACGGCTTGAGTGCCGCATCGAGGGCGCTGATCATCAGCTGCTGGACCCGCATCACGGAGGTCGCCAGACGCATGGCGGTGGCGTCACCGAAGTGCTCTTCCCACAGGTCCCCTGCGCGATCGATGGGATCGAACGGGAGGCGTGACTCGGGCATACCCTGACCCTAGATGATCGCAAGTGGCCCACAGCACACCGACTTCACATATTTAGTAGGACGTCCTACTATCGGAAGTCCAATGACTTCGGAGGACTCCTGCATGTCGGACATGACGCTGCACACGCCACAGCACCCCGTTCGCTTCGTGACCTCGTCGGCACTGTTCGACGGCCACGACGCCTCGATCAACATCATGCGGCGCATCCTGCAGAGCCAGGGCGCGGAGGTCATCCACCTCGGCCACAACCGTTCCGTCCAGGAGGTCGTCGACGCGGCGATCGAGGAGGACGTGCAGGGCGTCGCCGTGTCGTCGTACCAGGGCGGTCACGTGGAGTACTTCGAGTACCTCGTCGAGTCCCTGCGTGAGCGCGGTGCCGGCCACATCAAGGTGTACGGCGGCGGCGGCGGCGTGATCGTGCACGAGGAGATCGAGCGCCTGGCCAAGATCGGCGTGAAGATCTTCTCCCCGGAGGACGGCGTCAAGCTCGGCCTCGTCGGCATGATCAACTCGATGGTCAAGGCGTGCGATGTCGACCCGTGGGCCCTGGGCTCCGTCGAGGCCGACGCCGTCGTCTCCGGCGATCGGTTCTCGCTGGCCCGCGCGCTCAGCGGCGCCGAGTCCGGCCAGCTCCCGGCCGAGATGCTCACGAAGCTCAAGGAGGTCGCCGCCAGCCGCGAGGTGCCGGTCCTCGGCATCACGGGCACCGGCGGCTCCGGCAAGTCCAGCCTCACCGACGAGCTCGTGCGCCGGTTCCGCGTCGACCAGCAGGACAAGCTCCGCGTCGCCGTGATCGCCGTCGACCCGACCCGCCGTCGTGGCGGCGGCGCGCTCCTCGGTGACCGGATCCGGATGAACTCCCTCGACGGGGACCGCGCGTTCTTCCGCAGTCTCGCGACCCGCGGCGCCCACGAGCTCCCCGAGCACCTCGACGACGTGATCGACGTCGTGAAGGCCGCCGGGTTCGACCTCGTCATCGTCGAGACCCCCGGCATCGGCCAGGGCGACGCCGCGATCGTGCCGTTCGTCGACGTGAGCATGTACGTCATGACGCCGGAGTTCGGCGCCGCGTCCCAGCTCGAGAAGATCGACATGCTCGACTTCGCCGACGTCGTCGCGATCAACAAGTTCGAGCGCCGCGGCGCGATGGACGCACTGCGCGACGTGGGCCGGCAGATGGTCCGCAACCGCGAGGCGTTCGGCAAGAAGCCCGAGGACATGCCCGTCTTCGGCACCTCCGCTGCCCACTTCAACGACGACGGCGTGACCGCGCTCTACCAGGAGCTCAAGGCCCAGCTCACCGGCAAGGGACTCGTCTTCGACGACGGCGTGCTCCCCCACGTCGACGTCCGCCACTCGACCGAGGCCGGCCACATCGTGCCGCCGAACCGGGTCCGCTACCTCGCCGAGATCGCCGAGACCGTCCGTGGCTACCACCACGACACCGACCGCCTCGCCGACGCCGCCGTCCGCCTGCAGCGCCTGGAGTACGTCCAGGGCGAGGTCGTCTCCGACGAGCTCGACGAGCTGGTCGAGAGCGCCCGCAAGACCCTGCCGCACGAGATCACCGACCAGATCGAGCGTTGGCCGGCCGTCGTTGCGTCGTACGAGGGCGACGAGCAGGTCGTCAAGGTCCGTGACCGGGAGATCCACACCGCGCTCACGCGCGAGTCCCTGTCGGGCAACAAGATCCGGCGCGTCGCACTCCCTCGCACCACCGACCACGGCGAGCTGGTGAAGTACTGGCGCCGCGAGAACCTGCCCGGCTACTTCCCCTTCACCGCAGGCGTGTTCCCGTTCAAGCGCGACGGCGAGGACCCCGCGCGGATGTTCGCGGGCGAGGGCGACCCGTTCCGCACCAACCGCAGGTTCAAGAGGCTCTCCGAGCACGCCGACGCGACCCGCCTGTCGACCGCGTTCGACTCGGTGACGCTGTACGGCCGCGACCCCGACCCGCGCCCCGACATCTACGGCAAGGTCGGCACCTCCGGCGTCTCCGTCGCGACCCTCGACGACATGAAGGCCCTGTTCGACGGCTTCGACCTGGTCGCCCCTTCGACCTCGGTCTCGCTGACCATCAACGGCCCGGCCCCGACGGTGCTGGCGTTCTTCCTCAACACCGCCATCGACCAGCAGGTCGAGGCGTTCGTCGAGCGCGAGAAGCGCCAGCCGTCGGTCTCCGAGCTCAACGAGATCAAGGCGTTCGCCCTCGCGAACGTCCGCGGCACCGTGCAGGCCGACATCCTCAAGGAGGACCAGGGCCAGAACACCGCACTGTTCTCGACCGAGTTCTCGCTGCGGATGATGGGCGACATCCAGCAGTACTTCATCGACAACGCGGTCCAGAACTTCTACTCGGTCTCGATCTCCGGCTATCACATCGCCGAGGCCGGGGCGAACCCGATCAGCCAGCTCGCCTTCACCCTGAGCAACGGCTTCACCTACGTCGAGTCGTACCTCGCACGCGGCATGGACATCAACGCGTTCGCGCCGAACCTGTCCTTCTTCTTCTCCAACGGCATGGACCCGGAGTACTCCGTGCTCGGCCGCGTCGCCCGCCGCATCTGGGCCGTCGCGATGCGTGACAAGTACGGCGCCAACGAGCGCTCGCAGAAGCTGAAGTACCACGTCCAGACGTCCGGCCGGTCCCTGCACGCGCAGGAGATGGACTTCAACGACATCCGTACGACGCTGCAGGCGCTCATCGCGATCTACGACAACGCGAACTCGCTGCACACCAACGCGTACGACGAAGCGGTCACCACCCCGACCGAGGAGTCCGTGCGCCGTGCCCTGGCGATCCAGCTGATCATCAACCGCGAGTGGGGCCTCGCGATGAACGAGAACCCGCTCCAGGGCTCGTACATCATCGACGAGCTCACCGACATGGTCGAGGCGGCCGTGCTCACCGAGTTCGACCGGATCAACGAGCGCGGCGGCGTGCTCGGCGCCATGGAGACCGGCTACCAGCGTGGCCGGATCCAGGACGAGTCGATGCTCTACGAACACCGCAAGCACGACGGCTCGCTCCCGATCATCGGCGTCAACACGTTCCGCAAGCCGGTCGTGGAGGACGAGGAGCCGCAGACCATCGAGCTCGCGCGGGCCACCGAGGGCGAGAAGGAGTCGCAGCTCACCCGGGTCCGCGCCTACCAGGTCGACCACAAGGACGACGGCGTACGCGCACTCGAGGCCCTCAAGGCAGCGGCGATCAGCGGCGAGAACGTCTTCGCCGTGCTGATGGACGCCGCCCGGGTCTGCTCGCTCGGCCAGATCACCGACGCGTTCTTCGAGGTCGGTGGCCAGTACCGCAGGAACGTCTGACAAATCTTTTCCAGGTCGCATGTCGAAGACCGGTCCCCCCGTTCGACGTAGGTTCGGAACCACTCACCTACGAGCAACAGAAGGACTGATCGAGATGCCGCGTTTCATGGGATTCGTGCGGATGGAAGAGGGACAGGGCAACCCGCCGCAGGCGCTCTTCGACGCCATGGACACCTACATCGGTGAGCAGGCGCAGCAGGGCCACTTCCTCGACGGGGGCGGGCTGTTCGGCCTCGAGGACGCCGTGAACTTCGTCGTCCGCAAGGGCGAGGTCACCCGCGTCGACGGGCCCTACGCCGAGGCCCGGGAGGCCGTCGGCGGCTGGGCGCTGCTCCAGTACGACAGCCTCGAGGAGGCCATCGCAGGTCAGCAGGAGTTCGCCGACCTGCACGCGAAGCACTGGCCCGACTGCTCGATGGTCGCCACCCTGCGCCAGGTCCCCGACGAGGGTCCCACACCGGCCGACGCCTGACTCACCGCTCGACCGTGCGGCCGGCCTCCTAGGCTGGCCGCATGGCCGATGCCACGACAGTCGACGCGATCACCGCCACCTGGCGACTCGAGTCGGCTCGCCTCGTCGGCGCCCTCGTCCGGATGACCCGGGACGTGGAGCTCGCCGAGGACCTCGCCCAGGACGCGCTCGTCGCTGCCCTGGAGCACTGGCCGACCGGTGGCGTCCCCGCCAACCCCGCTGCCTGGCTGATGACGACCGCCAAGCGCCGCGCGGTCGACACCTTCCGGCGCGCCGACACGCTGCGTCGCAAGACCGAGGAGCTCGGCCACGCCGCGGCGGAGGAGGTGAGCGCGATGCCCGACCTGGACTCCCAGGTCGACCACATCGAGGACGACGTCCTGCGACTGGTCTTCCTCTGCTGCCATCCCGCGCTGACGCCCGAGTCGCGCGCTGCCCTGACCCTGCGCCTGGTCGGGGGCCTCACCACGTCCGAGATCGCGCGCGGCTTCCTCGTCCCCGATGCCACGATGGGCCAGCGGATCTCGCGTGCCAAGCGCACTCTCGCCGAGGCAGGCGCCCAGCTGGAGCTGCCGACCGGCACCGAGCGCACCCAACGCCTCGACGACGTGATGGCCGTCGTCTACCTCGTCTTCACGGAGGGGTACGTCGCCACGGCGGGTGACGACTGGACCCGACCGGACCTCGCGATGGAGGGCATCCGTCTCGCCCGCCTGCTGGCCGACGTCGCGCCGGACGAGCTCGAGGTGCACGGACTGCAGGCGCTCCTGGAGCTCCAGGGGTCGCGGCTCCATGCCCGGACCGACGCCGCCGGGAATCCACTGCTCCTCGACGACCAGGACCGCAGTCGGTGGGACCACCTGCTGATCCGGCGCGGCGTCACCGCCCTGCGAACGGCGGAGGACATGGCCGCCCGCGGGGTACCGGTGGGCCGGTACTTCCTGCAGGCCCAGATCGCCCACGAGCACGCCCGTACGGCGACGCCCGAGGAGACGAACTGGCCGCGCATCGCAGCTCTCTACGACCTCCTCCGCGAAGCCGCGCCCGGGCCGGTCGTGGAGGTCAACCGGGCCGTGGCCCACGGTCGGGCCTTCGGTCCCGCGGCGGGCATGAAGGTGCTCGACGAGGTTCCCGCCGGTGCCGTCGGGGTCTCGCCGTTGATCCCGAGCGTGCGCGGGGACCTGCTCAGCCGGGCGGGCGAGCACGACGCCGCGGCCGCATCGTTCGACGAGGCGGCACGCGTCACGAGGAACGCGGCGGAGCGACTCCTCCTGGAAGGCCGGGCAACAGCCAGCCGGTCCGCGGCTCACCGTCGGACCGGGGCCACCGGGCCGTCCGGTCTTCAGTAGTGTCGCGCTCATGAGCAACCAGCCGACCTTCGAACAACTCGTCACCCTCCCTGCCTACGCCGAGCAGCCGGTGCCGATGGCGTTCGAGGACAGCAACGGGCACCTCAACGTGCGCCACTACCTCGGCATCGGCAGCGAGGGACTCGACGAGTCGTTGCTCGAGGTCGGCATCCCGTTCAACTGGCCGCTCACGACCGGCCTCGCGGTGCTCTCGGCCGAGCACCACCTCACCTACCTGCACGAGCTGCGCACCGGCGACCTGATGTCGGTCCGGGTGCGCCTGCTCGGCCGCTCGGACCGCGCCGCCCACGCGCTGGTCTACATCCTCGACGACGTGAACAAGCGCGTCGCCTGCGTGTTCGAGGAGATCCTGCTGTGCGTGAAGCTCGACCCGCGCGGAGCAGCCTCATGGCCCGAGGACGTCGCAGCACGGCTGGACGCACGCGTGGCCGAGCACGCCGCCCTGCCCTGGGAGCCCGCGACGTCCGGCTGCCTGGGCCTGCGCTGACCCGGGGGCTGTTCCCCGGCCCCCGGCCTACTCGTTCTCGACGAGCACCCGGATGCTCGGCAGCAGCGCCAGCGCGTTGATCACGACCGAGAAGGCCAGCAGGGCGATCGCCCAGTCCTCGTGACCGGCGTCCCACAGCGCCAGCGACGCCAACCCGAACACGACGACCTTGGCGACCGGGCGCACCCACGTGCCGCCGTACGGCGCCCGGGGCGACGCGAACGCGTACCAGACGGTCATCGCCAACCCGGGCAGCAGCCACACGAGCAGCGCCCGCGGATCGTGCTGCCAACCCCACACGCCGAAGGCCGCCATGGCCAACAGCTCGTCGAGGAAGACCAGCGCCAGCACCGACCACCCGAAAATCGCGTTCACCCCTCGATCATGCCCGAGGGGTGAACGCGACAGTCAGTGCCACACGCGGCGATCAGCGCCAGACGCGGACCCAGTCGACCTTGAGGGTTGCGGCGTTGGGTACGCCGGTCGCGACGGCGTCCCAAGCGCCGTAGAGCAGCTGGGTCAGGACGAGGTAGAACGGCTTGTCGAACGGCTGGGACCCGCTCAACGGAGAGCTGGGCGTCCACGCGTGCTCGAAGCAGAGCTGGCCGTCGTAGTAGAACCGCATCCTGGTCGCCGACCAGTCGACGGCGTACCGGTGGTAGGACGTGCTGGCCGAGGCGACCGGACAGTTGGGGCCGGTGCTCAGCGCGGTGTTCTCGCCGGCGTAGTGAACTGACGGGTAGACCTTGTCGGGGTACTCCCCCCACCACTCCGCCACGTCGATCTCCCCGGAGTTCGGCCAGCCACCGTAGGTGTTGTCCTGCGGGTAGAGCCACAGCGCGGAGTGGACACCTGCGCGCTGGACCGAGGGCATCTGGGCACGGAACTCGAAGCGCCCGTAGGTCTGCCCGAACTTGCCCCGGGACGCCACCGTCGCGGCCTTGTACTGTGCCTGGAAGTCGCCGTACGGGCTCTCGCACGTGAAGGGCTCCGCAGTGCGGTAGGCCGTCAGGTTCGCGGTGCCGTTGGCCACCGCGATCGTGCTGGCGTCGTCGACGTAACAGCCGTAGTTGCCAGCCGGGAACCCGCTGAGCGAGGTGTCCTGGACCAACCACTTGGTCGTGTCGAGCCTCGAGCCGTCGAAGTTGTCCTCGAACGAGCAGGTGTAGCGGCCACCACCCGGCTTGGCCGGCCGCTCGCCGCCGCACGACGGCCTCGCCGTCCCGCCGGCCGAGGTCGGCTCGACGCCGACGACGGCCGTGGTGACGAGGACGGCGCTGGCCGCGGCCAGGACGCTCAGCAAGCGCGCGCGAAACATGTGTCCCTCTATCCCCCCAGGAGCGCCGACCGTGCGTCGCCGCTCGACTCCGAGATTCATCCTGCAGCGTCGGTGGGCCAAACGTCAGGGACCGCGCGCCCGGCATCGTATGGTCAGTTCGGACTACCGGGCAAGGGCGAACGCCCCTCAGCGCCAGACGCGGACCCAGTCGACCTGCAGGACCGACACGGCCGGCGTCTTCGCGGTCTTCGCGTTCCAGCCCTGTCCGATCACCTGTGTCATGACCAGGTAGAAGGGCCTGTCGAACGGCCGTGACCCGACCATCGGGGACGCAGCGACCCACGAGTGGATGTGGCAGACCTGGCCGTCGTACAGGAAGCGCATCGTCGTCGGCGTCCACTCGACGGCATAGCGGTGATACGCCGTGCTGGCGGTGGGCATCGTGCAGTTGTAGCCCGAGCTGAGCTTGCGGTTCTCCCCGGCGTAGTGCACCGACGGGTAGACCTTGCTGGCAGCCGCACTGAACCACTCGGCGACGTCGATCTCACCGGAGTAGGGCCACCTGCCATAGGTGTGGTCCTGGGGATAGAGCCACAGGGCCGAGTGCGATCCGGCGACCTTCGTCCAGGGGAGCCTCGCCCGGAATTCGAATCGGCCGTAGGTCTGGGTGAACCGCGTCGAACTGGTCACGGTGCCAGCCGTCGACGTCGCGTAGAACCTGCCGAACGGCATCTTGCAGAGCACGGGCCTCGCTTCCACCCGGGAGGCCAGCAGGAGATTCCCGTTCGCCACCAGCACGTTGGCGGGCCTGTTCAGGTAGCACCCGGCACGACCCGCACGGATGCCACTCAGGGCCGTGTCCTGGACGAGCCACTTCCGCTGGTCGAGCGTCGTGCCGTTGAAGTCGTCCTCGAACGAGCAGGCGTACGTCCCACCGCCGGGCCTGACCGGCCGCTCACCACCGCAGGTGGGGACCACGGCCGCAGCGAGCCTGTCCCCCGGGACACCCGCCTGCGAGGCGGACGACGGCACCGTGCCCACCGAGGCCAGCACCATGACCGACCCGGTTGCGACCGCACCGACGAACCACACGCCAAACCGGGTCATGCCTGCTCCCCCCCATGAACACACGGTCCGCCCGCGCCAAGAGCGCATTCTCCTCCATCCGGGCCGATCCGACCAGTGGCAGTTGCCCGGATACGGTGACCGGGTGACCAGGGACGACCGTGCGGCGACCACGCGATCCGACGATCTCGGGGACCCGGTACCACTTCCCGGAGAGCCCCGGCGGATCGTGTCGCTGGTGCCGTCGATCACCGAGGCCCTGGCCACCGACGTGCCCGAGCGCCTGGTCGGCGCCACCGACTGGTGCACCCACCCGGCCGACCTCGACGTCACGCGGGTGCGCGGCACCAAGAACCCCGACCTTCGGGCGATCCGCAGCCTGGAGCCCGACCTCGTCGTGGCCAACAAGGAGGAGAACCGCGCGCTCGACGTACGCCGACTCCGCGACGCCGGCGTGCCGGTGTGGGTCACCGACATCGAGACCGTGCCGCAGGCGCTCGACTCGCTCGACCGCCTCTACGAGGTCGCGCTTCAGGCAACGCGACCGGATTGGCTGGCCACGGCACGGGCGCGCTGGGACGTCCCGCCACCGCCCGCACGGGGGCGGGTCGTCGTACCCATCTGGCGGGATCCGTGGATGGTCGTCGGACCGCGCACCTACACCGGTGACCTGTTGCGGCGCCTCGGCTGGACCCATGTGTACGACGCCGGGGAGGACCGGTATCCCGCCGTGGACCTGGCCGCGATCGACCGCCCTGACGTCGACCTGGTCCTGCTGCCCGACGAGCCCTACGTCTTCACCGAGGACGACGGACCGGAGGCCTTCACGCAGGTGCCGACGCGACTCGTGTCCGGACGCCTGCTGACCTGGTACGGCCCGGCCATGGTCGAGGCGTACGACGTGCTGTCATCCTGAGCGACGTGCGCTTCCTCCTGCTCGGCATCGCCCTCGTCGTCGTCGGCTGCATCGCGCTTCCGGTCTCGGCCTACTTCCTCGACACGACCGAGATCGGCGAGAACCTGATCCTGCCCGTGGATGCGGCGTTCACCGCACTGGCCGGGGCCGTCCTCGGCGCGGCCGTGCTCCCCCGGGAGCACTCGCCGCGGCGGCGGGCGCTCGTCGGAGCCGGCCTCGGCCTCCTCGGTGCCGTGGTCGGTCTGGTCGCGTTCTTCCTGCTGCTGAACGGGTTCGACGGCGCCTGATCGGTCAGCAGCACCCGCGCGGGTCAAGCGTGGACGTGCTCGCCAGGGCCGTGCACCTTGACCGCAGCCGGGTCGTCGAGGTTCCACGACATCTCGAACGTGCGCCGGTAGCCCGTGTGCTGGATGCGCCAGCCGTCGACCGTGCGCACGTAGCGGTCGGTGTAGAGCGCACCTCCCTCGAGCGCGAACCGGAACGCGTCGACGACGACCTTGTCGTGCAGGTACCAGTGCGCCGTGGCGGCATCGGGGTCCTCGGGATCGAGATCGATCTCCGGGTGGTGCGCCTGGTGCAGGGTGAGCACGCCCTCGCCCATGTGGGCGCGCATGTAGTCCACGAGGGAGACCGGGTCCGCGAAGACGAGGCCGTTGTAGTCCGCCGTTGCGTCCGCGGCGAAGCAGGTGGCGAATTCGTCCCACTGCTTGGTGTCCAGGCACCGCAGGTAGCGGTACTTGAGGCGGGTGATCGCTGCGACGGCGGTCATTTCCGCAACGGCAGCAGCAAGGTCAGCGACGTCGTCCGTGTCATCCAGGGCGGCCATGGCGCGGACTGTAGTGCTGATCACACGCCAGGACACCGAGTCGTAACCACTGAGCAGGATTTCAGAAACCTCACTGGATCACAGTGGATGCATGAAGAAGACGACCTCCCCTGAGACCCAGACCGCGGTTCGTCACCTCGAGTCGGTCGCCGCCGCCACCTCTGGCGCGACCACCGACGCCGAGGCCGATGCCGCCTCCGCCATCGCCCGACGGGCCGCCCTCCGCGACCGCCACGCCCAGCGCCTCACCACGTTGATGGAGCAGCGCCGCGACCTGCGCGGCGTCCACAAGCTCGCTGACTTCGTGGACGACGCGATCCGCTGGACCGCCTAGCGTCTCGGACCGTCGCCCTCACCTGGCGGCTCGGACTGCTCGACGACTCCGGAGTGAGTGCTGATCGCCTGGCGGATGCTGTCGAGCCACGCTGTGGTGCTGGTGTCGTCGGGCAGCCGGTGGTTGGCGAGGCGCTGCACCTCCTCGGTCGGGGGATCCGGCCGGGACAGCACGGCATCCAGGTCGGCAAGCGCCTGGCGTACGACGCTGCTGTCGTTGGTGTCGACGAACTCGGCGATCCGCTCGGCCTGGCTCATCTCGCCCACGCTCTGGTCCAGGTAGGCCGCGAGGAGGGTGCGCAGCACCGGGTGCTCGTCGGCGATCATCAGCCCTGGGTCGGGTACGCGGTCAGGATCTGCCACTGGCCCGCCCCCTGCCGGGTGAACACCACCTTGACGCCGTAGATGCTCTTCACCTTCTGGCCTTCGCTGGTGACGCCGTAGCCGACCGAGCGCTTGGTGGTCGCCGAGAAGTCCATCTTGTTCGGCCCCTTGGTGCCGTTGACGAACTCGCTGATCGCGTCCTTGTTCACGATCCGGCAGTGCTCGACGGCCTCGTTGGCCGCCTCCTCGCTGGTGAAGCTCGTCGCGAGATCGAGCCCGTCCTTGACAGCGCGCGCATGGAGCCATTCCGTGGTCTTCCCGACGTGCTTGTCGAGGACGTGCCCGCGGACTCCCTCCCGGGCACCCTTCTCATGCTCTCGCACCGCGACACCGCGCCCCCGCTGCAGCATCAGGCAGGTGGCGGCGTTGCCTGCACTCCGCTGGAGGTCGAGCAGTGTGCCCGTCGGGGTCGACAGCGAGTGGTGCTGGACCTGCTTCGGCGACGCCGCGCTCTCCTCGGGCTCCTGATACCGAGGTGAGCGCATCACCTCACGATGCCACCCGTGCCGAGCTCCTGGAATGTCCGAACGGGCAGGGTCCGGGTCCTCGCCCGGCGGCGGCCAGCGACGAGCGTGGGGTCAGCGGCGTCGGCGCGCGGTGCCGAACATGCCGCGCGCGATCTCGGCAGCGGCGGTGCGCATGAACTGCTTGAACGCCGAGGACTTCACGACGTCGCTGACCACGCCGCCAGCGCCACCGCCGTCCTTCTTGCGGACGCCGGACCCGCTCGACTTCGGGCCCGCCTTGGCCTCCGCCTTGGCGGCGGCCTCCTTCTCCTGGGCTTCCGCCTCGGCCTTCGCCCCCTCCTCGAGCTTCTTGGCGAGGATCTCGCGAGCCGACTCGCGATCGACCACGGTCGAGTAGACCGCGTTGCGGGGGCTGGCCTTGACGGTGGCCTCCATGGACTCGGTGGTGCTCGGCGCCATCAACGACTCCGGCGCACGCAGGCGCGTCCAGGCCACCGGGGTCGGCGCACCGCGCTCCCCCATCACCGTCACGATCGCCTCGCCGGTGCCGAGCGTCGTCAGCACCTCGCCGAGGTCGTCGTACGCACTGTTGGGGTAGGTGTTCACGGTCGCCTTGAGCGCCTTCGCGTCGTTCGGGGTGTGCGCACGCAGGGCGTGCTGGATCCGCGAGCCGAGCTGGGCGAGCACCTCGTCCGGTACGTCGGTGGGGCTCTGCGTCACGAAGAAGACACCCACGCCCTTGGACCGGATCAGCCGCACGGTCTGCGCGATCTGCTCCAGGAACGGCTTGGACGCGTCGCGGAAGAGCAGGTGCGCCTCGTCGAAGAAGAACACCAGCTTCGGCTTGTCGACGTCGCCGACCTCGGGCAGGTCGTGGAACAGGTCGGCGAGCAGCCACATGAGGAAGGTCGAGAAGATCGCCGGGCGCTCCTGCAGGTTCGGCAGCTCGACCAGGCTGATCAGGCCCCGCTCGTCGCCCGCCATCTGCAGCAGGTCCGCAGAGTTGAACTCCGGCTCGCCGAAGAACGCCTCGGCGCCCTGGTCGGCGAAGGTGATCAGCTCGCGCAGGATCACGCCGGCGGTGGCGGCCGACAACCCGCCGAGCTCCTTGAGCTCCGGCTTGCCCTCGTCGCTGGTGAGGTGCTGGACGACCGCCCGCAGGTCGGACAGGTCCAGCAGCGGCAGGCCCTGCTTGTCGGCGTAGTGGAAGACCAGGCCGAGGCTGGACTCCTGGGTGTCGTTGAGACCGAGGATCCGGCTGAGCAGGATCGGGCCGAACGAGGAGATCGTCACCCGGATCGGGATGCCGATGCCCTGGCCACCGAGGGCGTAGTACTCGACCGGGAAGCCGGTGGCCGTCCACGCCTGGCCGACCGACGTGGTCCGCGCGATGAGCTTCTCGTTGGACTCGCCCGGAGTGGCGAGGCCGGACAGGTCGCCCTTGATGTCGGCCGCGAAGACCGGGACACCGGCGGCGCTGAGCTGCTCGGCCATCAGCTGCAGCGTCTTGGTCTTGCCCGTGCCGGTCGCACCGGCCACCAGGCCGTGCCGGTTGAGCATCGAGAGCGGGATCCGGATGGTGCTGCTGGTCAGCCCGTCCGGTCCGGTCATCAGGCCGCCCAGCTCGAGGGCAGGGCCCTCGAAGGCATAACCGGGTGCGACGGCCGCCTCGATGGCGCTGGTCGCGGCGGGGGCGGGCGCGGCGGGGGCGGGCGTCTCGACAGCGGGCGTCTCGACAGCGGGCGTCTGCTCCTGGCTCATGTCCCGAACTCTAGATGGCTGCGTCCAAGGGGAAGTGGGACGAACCGCGGTGGCTCGGGCGTGGCACCTAGACTCGCCAGCAGTGATCTTCAAGCGCGTGGGCGTCGGGCGTCCCTATCCCGACCATGGCCTCACCTCCGGGGGATGGGCTGCCGTGCCCCCACGCCAGGTCCGCCTCGACGAGCTGGTCACCACCAAGGAGACGCTGCAGCTCTCCTCGCTGCTCGACGACGACTCGACCTTCTACGGTGACCTGTTCGCGCACGTGGTGTTGTGGAGGAATGAGTTCTACCTGGAGGACGGGCTGCACCGCGCCCTGCGCGCCGCCCTGCAACAGCGCAACGTGCTCCACGCCCGCGTCATCCGGATGGAGGGCTGAACGGTGACCGACGTGCGTGACAGCAGCCGATCCGCCATCACCCTCGGTGTGCTGGCCGTGGTCTTCCTGGCCGGGCTGACCTGGGCGTGGTCCCGCGTCACCGAGCCGTTCCCCGAGCGCGCGGAGGCAGCACCGTGCACCAGCACGCTGATCCGCGCGGGCGAGGACGTCGCCCCGCCCCAGGTCCTGGTCACCGTGCTCAACGCCGGCGGCAGCAACGGGCTCGCGGGCAACACCATGGACAAGCTCGCCCGCTTCGGTTTCGTGGCCGGCGCCACCGGCAACGCCCCGAACGGCACGGGCCCCCTGTCCGCCCAGGTGTGGGCGAGCGACCCCGAGGACCCGGCCGCGATGCTGCTGGCGTCGTACCTCGGCAAGGACGTGGAGGTCGTCGACCAGCCCTCGGGCTACCCCGGCATCACCATCGTGGTCGGCAAGCAGTTCAAGGGCGTCCGGAAGGGTCACCCGACGGTGACCGCGCGCAACGACAGCTACGTCTGCACGCCGCCGCTGAGCACCGTTCCCGACGCAGCCGGCTGATCCGCGGCCGTCCCCCGCTGACCGCTACCGGCGCCCCGGCGGGGTCTCGTCGCCCAGCCACTGGGCGAGCCGGCCTCCGAGACTGACCTGCCGCAACCGCTCCTCGGTCGCCTCGCGCAGCTTGCGCGGCGTGACCACGATCAGGTCGTCGCCATGGCGCAGGACGGTACGACGCTCGGGCACCTTCGCCTCGCCGTCACGCACGATCATCGACACGTTCGCCCCCACCGGGAGCCGGAGCTCACCGACCTCGACGCCGTGGAGCTTGGAACGTGGACTGATGGTGACCTGCAGCAGGTCGGCCGCGACCCGGTCCAGCGGGGCGGCCTCGACCTCGATGTTGCGCGGCTCGGAGCGGCGGCTCACCCGCAGCACCTTGGCGACCCAGGGCAGCGCTGGGCCCGTGACACACGTGTAGACGATCACCAGCACGAAGACGATGTCGAAGAGCCGCTCGGCGCCGACCACCCCGTCGGCCAGCGGGATCGTGGCGAAGACGATCGGCACGGCGCCGCGCAGCCCCGCCCACGACAGGAACGCGAGCTCGCGCCACGGCCGTGGACTCACCACCGAGCTGACGGCCATCGAGATCGGGCGGGCCACGAAGGTCAGCAGCAGGCCGGCGAGCACCGCCGTGACCACCGTTCCCCAGGTGAGGCGACCCGGCGAGAGCAACAGGCCCAGCATGACGAAGAGGCCGATCTGGGCGATCCAGGCCAGGCCCTCGATGAAGGAGCGGGTGGCGTTGCGGTGGGGAAGGTCGGTGTTGCCGAGCACGAGCGCCGCGACGTACACGGCAGCGAAGCCGCTCGCGTGCAGGGCCGGGCCGGCGCCGTACGCGAGCATCGTCAGGCAGGTCACGGCGATCGGGTAGAGACCGGAGGAGGGCAGCGCGGCACGGCGCATCAGCCAGGCGCCGCCGAACCCGACGGCCAGGCCGAGGACCACGCCGACCGCCAGCTCGTAGAGCACGATGCCGGCGACGGTGAGGGGTCCGTGGTCAGTGAGTGCGCCGCTCGAGATCAGCGTCACCAGCACCACGGTGGGCGCGTCGTTGAGACCGGACTCGGCCTCGAGCACCCCGGTGATCCGCTTCGGCAACGGCACGGCGCGCAGGACCGAGAACACTGCCGCCGCGTCGGTGGCCGACGTGATGGCCCCGAGCAGCACCGCCAGCTCCCAGGAGAGCCCGAGCAGGTAGTGCGAGCCCAGGGCGACGATGCCCACCGACACGGCCATCCCGAGGGTCGCGAGCGAGGCGCCCAGTCGCATGGACGGCTTGACCTCGCGCCAGCTGGTCGTCAGTCCACCCTCGGCGAGGATCACTGCCAGCGCCCCGAACCCGATCGCGTGGGCGAGCTGCGCATCGTTGAAGCCGATCCCCACGACGGACTCGCCCAGCAGGACGCCGATCAACAGGTAGAGCAACAGGCTGGGCATGCCGACGCCGGAGGACAGTCGCACCGCCAGGATGGCCAGCAGGAGCACTCCGGAACCCACCAGGACGAACGTGTCGAGCTGATGGACGTCGAACGTCAACTGGGCACCTCAGGGTCACTCGGCTCTCGTCGGGTGGCGGGGTCATAGCCTATCGGTAGAACATGTTCTAGATTTGGCCCATGAGTGCTTCTTCCCCCGCCGGGCTGACCATCCCCGCGACGGTCCCTGCAGACCAGCTTCCCGACGACACCGAGACCTTCGACGTGGTCGTCGTCGGCTTCGGCATCGCCGGCGGCTGCGCCGCTCTCGAGGCCGCCCGTGACGGCGTCCGCGTCCTCCTGCTGGAGCGGGCCGCGGTGCACGGCGGCACGTCCTCGATGTCGGGAGGGCACTTCTACCTCGGCGGCGGTACGGCGGTGCAGCAGGCGACCGGGCACGACGACCCGGTCGAGGAGATGGTGCGCTACCTGATGGCCAGCACCAAGGACCCCGACGAGCAGAAGATCCGCGCCTACTGCGAGGGATCCGTCGCCCACTTCGACTGGCTCGAGGCGCTCGGCTTCGAGTTCGAGCGCTCCTTCTTCCCCGGCAAGGCCGTCATCCAGCCGGGCACCCAAGGCCTGATGTACACCGGCAACGAGAAGGTCTGGCCGTTCCGCGAGGACATCGCGCCCGCGCCGCGCGGCCACAAGGTCCCGGTGCCCGGCGACACCGAGGGCACCCGGATCGTGATGGACCTGCTCCGCGACCAGGTCGAGAAGGCAGGCGTCGAGGTCCGCTACGAGACCGGCGCGACCAACCTCGTCGTCGACGGGGACCGCGTGGTCGGCCTCGCGTGGAAGTCGTTCGAGCGCACCGGCCTGGTCCGCGCGGGCGGCGTGGTCGTCGCCGCCGGTGGCTTCGTGAACAACCAGGACATGGTCGACCGCTACACGCCGGCGCTGAAGTCCGTGACCTTCACCCTCGGGTCGACGTACGACGACGGGCTGGCGATCCGGCTCGGCGAGTCCGTGGGCGCGGCGCTGGAGAACATGGAGGAGCCGTTCATCACCGCCCCGTTCTACCCGCCCTCCGGGCTGGTCAAGGGGCTGATCGTGAACCGCGACGGACAGAGGTTCGTGGCCGAGGACAGCTACCACGCGCGGACGTCGTACGAAGTGCTGCGCCAGCCCGGCTCCGTCGCCTACCTGATCGTCGACAGCGCGCACTTCGAGGAGCAGCGCATGGGACTGGCCCCCCTCAAGGACGGGTTCGAGACCATCGAGGAGATGGAGTCCGGCCTCGGCCTGCCCGAGGGATCCCTCGTCGCGACGATGGCCAGCTACAACAAGCACGCCGCCGTCGGCGAGGACCCGGACCTGCACAAGCACCCCGACTGGCTGGCCCCGCAGACCGAGGGCCCGTGGGCTGTGCTGGAGCTGAGCCTGGGCGCCGCCTTCTACTCGGGCTTCACCCTCGGCGGCATGGCCACCACCGTCGACGGCGAGGTACGACGCCCCGACGGTTCGGTCATCCGCGGCCTGTACGCCGCCGGCGCCTGCGCCTCGAACATCGCCCAGGACGGCGCCGGCTACTGCTCCGGCACCCAGCTCGGCGAGGGCTCGTTCTTCGGGCGACGGGCTGGCGCGGCGGCGGCGAGGGCGAGGGCGAGGGCGGGAGTTTCACCGGCCGGCCGGTGAAACTGTCGACCCTGGACGACGGAACTCACGCTTGGACGAGGAACCTTCGTCGTCCAAGCGTGAGTTTCACCGGCCGGCCGGTGAAACTCATTCCGGCCCAGCCTAGGTTGGACCCATGAGCAGGTACGCCGCAGCGGCGCGGGCCAACGTGCCCCCGTTCCACGTGATGGACCTGCTCGCCGGAGCCGCCGAGCGGCAGCGCACCCACGGCGACCTGGTCAACCTCGTCGCGGGGCAGCCCAGCACCGGTGCGCCTGCGCCGGTCACGGCCGAGGCGATCCGCCTGCTCGGCACGGGCGACCCGCTCGGCTACACGACCTCTACCGGCATTCCCGAGCTCCGCGCCGCGATCGCCGGCCACTACCGCCGGTCGTACGCGCTGGAGGTGAGCGCCGACGACGTCATCGTCACGACCGGTTCGAGCGGCGGCTTCCTGCTCGCCTTCCTCGCCGCCTTCGACGCGGGCGACCGCGTGGCCATCGCCCGGCCGGGCTACCCCTGCTACCGCAACGTCCTCAGCGCCCTGGGCTGTGACCTGGTCGAGATCGCGACCGGTCCTGCGACCCGTTTCCAGCCCACGGTCGAGCAGCTGGCCCGGGCCCACGCGGAGACCCCGTTCGTCGGCCTGGTCGTGGCGAGTCCGGCCAACCCCACGGGCACGATGCTGCTCCCCGAGGAGCTCGCCGCGATCGCACGGTGGTGCGAGGAGCACGGCGTACAGCTGGTCTCCGACGAGATCTACCACGGAATCGAGTACGGCGAGAGTCTCGCCAGCTCCGCCTGGGCGACCTCGCGGGAGGCGGTCGTCTTCGGCTCGTTCTCGAAGTACTTCTCGATGACCGGCTGGCGGCTGGGCTGGATGCTGGCGCCCGAGCGACTGCGCCGGCCGGTCGACGTGCTGACGGGCAACTTCAGCATCTGTCCGCCCGTCCTGGCCCAGCACGCAGCACTCGCGGCCTTCGACGACGCGTCGTACGCCGAGCTCGACGCGCACGTCGGTCGCTACGCCCACAACCGCGGGCTGCTGCTCGACGGACTGCGCCGCCTCGGCATCACCGAGCTCGCCCCGGCCGACGGGGCGTTCTACGCCTACGCCGACGTGCGCCACCTGACGACCGACTCGATGGCCTATGCGCGCGACCTGCTCGCCCGCACCGGCGTCGCCGTCGCCACGGGCATCGACTTCGACACCGTCGACGGGGCGAAATTCCTGCGCTTCAGCTTCGCCGGTACGACGGCCGACATCACCACGGCTCTCGACCGTCTGGACGGACACCTCTGAATCGCTAGGTTTGAGGACATCGATTCAGGGAAGGGGCGCGTTTCATGTACGGCGACACGGAACTGATCCGGCGCCGCGTCTCGGCGTTGCGCGACCAGGGCGCCGAGGTGCGGGCCCTGGCCGACGAGCTCGTCGCGCGGGTCGAAGGCCTGGGCTGGTCGGGCCGCGCGGCTGATGCGATGACCGAACGCGTCTCCGACCGCGCCCGCCACCTGCGCGCCGCAGCCGACGGCCACGTGTCCGCCGCCGACGCACTCGCCTCGCACGCCGAAGCCGTCGACGCCGCCACCGACGACATCGACGCCGTCGAGACCCGGGTGACCGCGATGGTCGCCGATGCCCGGAGCAGGATCGCGGCGATCGCCGCCGCCAACGAGGACGGCCGACCCGCCGTCACCCCCGATCCCACCGACGAGGCCCTGGCCGCGTTCGTGGCCCCGCCTCGCGGGCACCGCGACTGGCTCGACGTCGACGTCCCCGGACTGGAGCGCTGACCGTGCCCACCATCGACCTGACCCGGATCCCTTCGCGGGAGCCGGCCCCGCCCGCCCCCGTCCTCCTGCGCAACGCGCTCGACGCAGCGCCACGACGCCTCGGCGTCACCCTCCCCGAGCTCCAGCACGCCGCCCACCTGGCCGGCGACGCGCCACTGCCCTTCGACGTGGCGCCGCCCGCAGCCGCCGACGCCATGCAGTCCCGCCTGGGACAGAGCCCGGCCACCACCGAGGACCAGTCGTACCGATCCGTCGTCGAGGCGCTGCACCAGCCGGCGGAGTCCCTGGCCCGTCGCGGCCTGGTCGTCGACGGCGTCCTCGACCCCGGTGTCGCCGGCGCCATCGGCCTGCTCGCCGCACCCCGCATCGCCCTCGATGCCGACCTGAGGATCGGGGAGGTCCAGGCCAAGGTCTGGCACCGCCAGGACGGTCCGGCCGTCGCCTCGCTCTCCACGGTCGACGGCATCGTCTTCGAGCTCGGCTGGTTCGGCACCGACGCCTGGGCAGCCGAGCTGGCCCGGGTCGCTGCTCCGTCGGAGGAGGTCGCGCTCACGACCTCCGCCCTCCCGTCGTACGTCGACCTCCCGCTCGAGCTCGCTGACGCGGCTGCCGAAGCGGTGCGGGTGGGCCGGGGCGACCTCGTCCCCGTGCTGACCTCCCGTCACTCCGGGGCCACTCGTGGTGCCGACGGCGCACTGCCCGACGACGTGGTGTCGCGCCTGCTGGTCGCCCTGTCGGGCGAGGCGCAGGGCAGGTTGCGCGCGCTGGTGGCCGATGTGTCCGGCGAGGAGGTCGACACCGTCGGCGTCGTGTCCTGGACGCTGCTCGCCGACGGCTGGCGGGCCCTGCGGCCGCACCACGAGGACGGCGTGCTGCGCCTGGAGATCCGTGCCGTCGAACCCGCTGACCTGGCCGGGGTGATCGCTCCCGTGATGGCTCCCCTCGTCGCGAACACGTCCGGGGAGGACCGATGACCCGCGACACCCAGACCACCCACGACGCCACCGCCGTCGACCCGGTGCCGTCGGCGGCCGCCACCGAGCGCCGCGGCGTTCCGGCGACGGCAGTGGAGGCAGCCGACCTGGCGGACAAGTACGACCAGATGCTCCGCCTCGCCGACCTCTTCGACGACGCGGGCGCCCAGATGCGCGAGTGGGCCAAGCTCGGTCGCGACGTGTTGACGGATCCCGAGATCGCCGCGTCGACGACCCTCTCCCCCCGTACCTGGGCCACCGCCGAGGAGGCGCTGCGGGCCGCCACCACCGGCAGGGACGGCCTGCTGAGCCGTTCCATCGAGCTCGACGCCGATGCCCTCGTCCTGCGGGCGACGGTGCTGACCTACCGCTGGATCGACGAGCTCCAGGCCGCGGCCTACGAGACCCTGGGCTCGATCGCTGGCCGGGCGATCGGCTACCTCGCCCCGCAGGTCAGCCTCGGCGGTGCGATCGTCGCCGCCGGCCTGATCGAGACCGACGCGCTCGACCGCGACGGTGTCGCGTCGTACCTCAACGACCTCGCGGCCGCCAACCCCGAGCTGATGGACCACGTCACCACCGGTGGCGGACTGCTCGACAGTCTCCAGATGCGCGGACTGCTGACGGCCGGCGTCCTGTCCGGCGAGAGCGGCCGCGCCGCGCGCGCCGGTGGCCTGCGCGCTGCCGGGGTCCCCGAGCTGACCTCGGACTGGGGCGCAGCACTGCGCGACGTCGCGATGGGGGCCACCGACCCGGTGGAGCCCGCAGCGGCCACACCGGCACCGGCAGCCGAACCCCGCTCCGGGGCTCCGGAGGGGCTGGGCGACCTGATGACCCTGCTCACCGGCAGCGAGAGCACGAGCGACCCCGTCCGCATCCTGCAGGTGGGACCGGGCCGGCTGGTCGCGCTGCTGACGGGTCCCGCCGGCACCGGCCCCGCTCCCGGGCGTCTCCGCCTGGTGTCCGGCGACCAGTCCGGCTACGCCGCTGACGTGATCCGGGCTTTGGCCGCCGCAGCCGGCGCCTCCGACGAACCGACCCGCGTGATGCTGGTGGGCCGCGGCACGGGCGGCGCGGCAGCGCTCGAGATCGCCACCCACCCGGACCTGCCGGGCTTCGTGGTCGACCAGGTGGTCACCGCGAACGCGCCGTCGGCGCAGATCCCCCACCTGCCGGCCGACGTGCTCGTGCTGTCCCTGGAGGACCGCTCCGACCCCGTCGCGCTGCTCGGTTCGCTCATCAACGCGGCCTCGGACAACCGCCTCACGGTCGTCTACGACGCCGCGTCCGACCCGGAGCTGCCGGCCCTGGTCGCCGGGGGCCGGGCCGCGGACCGTGCCGACCACCCCGCCCTGCTGGCAGCGCTCGCGCGCTGGCGCGAGCAGGGCTACCTGCGCACCTCCGCCTGACCCACCGCGCAAGCGATCTGCGCCACACCCGCCGCCTGCTCAGGCGGCGGGGGTCGACGCGCGCCCGGACGTTGTCCCCAGTTCCTTGACAAAACCGGGGTCAATGTATGCAACATAGTGTTGCGCTAACAGAGTGCATGCTCCCGCTTTTCGATGACGAGAACGGATCTGAACCATGACTGCCACCGCCGACCGCACCGCTGACATCGCTCCCGACACCACGGGGCTCAGCTACCAGGACACCCTCCGGGTGCTGTCCGAGGCCTCGGTGCACCAGCACTTCGACGCGTTCCTCGACATCGCGTGGGACAGCCCCGAGTTCGAGATGATCCCGGACGACCCGCGCTGGGTTCTTCCGGAGATCGACTCGCTCGGCCGGACCGAGTGGTACCAGTCGCTGCCGCTCGACCGGCAGATCGAGGTCGGCAAGTACCGCCTCTCCAACATCATGAAGGTCGGCCTGCAGTTCGAGCAGGTGCTGATCGGCGGCATCATGAGCCACCTCATCGGCATGGGCAACGACCGCGCCGAGTTCCGCTACTCCACGCACGAGGTGACCGAGGAGTGCCACCACACCCAGATGTTCCAGGAGGGTGTGAACCGGATCGGTGTCGACGTCCAGGGCGGGCCGAAGTGGTTCGTCAAGGTGGCGCCGTTCCTGTGCCTGGCCGGCGGTCCGCTCACCAACATCTTCTTCATCGGCATCCTCGCCGGCGAGGAGCCGATCGACTACCTGCAGAAGTCGGTGCTGCGCTCGGGCCACGACCTGCACCCGATCGTCGAGCGCGTGATGCAGATCCACGTCGCCGAGGAGGCGCGCCACATCGGCTTCGCGCACAGCTACCTGATCGAGCGCTCGCAGGACTGGGGCCGCGTCCAGCGCTTCGGCCTCTCGCTGGCCTACCCGGTCATCATGCGGGTGCTGTGCGACGTGATCATGAAGCCGACCCGCCAGATGCAGAAGGACCTCGACATCCCGAAGCACGTCATGCGCGAGGTCTACTGGAAGAGCCCCGAGTCGCAGAAGCTGCTGCGCGACACCTTCGGTGACGTGCGCATGCTCGCCGACGAGCTCGGCCTCATGAACAAGGTCTCGCGCCAGATCTGGCGTGCCCTGGGCATCAGCGGCCCCTCCTCGCGGTTCCGCAGCGAGCCCAAGTCCGCCGCGGTCTGACCGCGGCCTGCGTCAGAGTCCGCCATGGCCTACGTCGTCACGCAGTCCTGCTGCGCCGATGCCTCGTGCGTCGTCGCCTGCCCGGTCAACTGCATCCACCCCGCTCCCGGTGAGCCCGGCTTCGGGACCTCCGAGATGGTCTACATCGACGCCGACTCCTGCGTCGGCTGCGGTGCCTGCGCCACGGCCTGCCCGGTCGGCGCGATGGTGCCCGACGCCGCGTTGACGACCAAGCAGCTGCCGTTCATCGACCTCAACGCGGCCTACTACGACGCGTTCCCGCACGCCGATCGCACGCCACTGGCGCTCGTGCCGCCACAACGGCGACTGACCCGCCCGGGTCCCTACCGGGTCGCCGTCATCGGCGCCGGCCCGGCCGGCCTGTACACGGCCGACGAGCTGCTCAAGCACCCCGAGGTCGAACGGGTCGACGTGTACGACCGGCTGCGGACGCCGTACGGCCTGGTCCGGCACGGGGTCGCGCCCGACCATGCCTCGACCAAGCAGGTCACCCGGCTGTTCGAGGCGATCGAGCGGCAGCCGCGGTTCCACTACGTGCTCGGGGCCGAGGTCGGCGCCGAGGGTGCGGTGACCCTCGCGGACCTGCGGACCAGCTACCACGCCGTGGTGTACGCCGTCGGCGCCTCCTCGGACCGCAACCTCGACATCCCCGGCGAGGACCTCACCGGTTCGATCCCCGCGACCGCGCTCGTGGGCTGGTACAACGGCCACCCCGACCAGACCGGGCTCGCCGTGCCCCTCACGGCGGCAGCCAACCCGTCGGGGCGCGCAGTGGTCGTCGGCAACGGCAACGTCGCCCTGGACGTGGCGCGCATCCTCACCCGCCCGCTGGACGTGCTCGAGAGGACCGACCTGGCTCCGGACCCGCTCGAGCAGCTGCGGGCCAGCGACCTCCGCGAGGTCGTCGTGCTCGGCCGCCGCGGACCGGCGCAGGCCGCGTTCACGGTGCCCGAGCTGATCGGTCTCGCCGGCCTCGACGACATCGACGTGGTCGTCGATGCCGACCCGGCCCTGCTGACCGGCGACGACCAGAAGAGCGTGCTCCTGCGGGAGCTCGCCGAGCGCACCCCGTCCGACGACCCGCAGCGGCGCCGGATCGTGCTCACCTTCACCGCGTCCCCGGTCGAGATCCTCGGTGAGGACGGACGGGTGAGCGGTGTCCGCGTCGCGCGCAACGAGCTCGTCCCGAGTGCCGACGGCGACGTCCGCGCCCGGGCCACCGACGACGTGCGTGTCATCGAGACGAACCTGGTCATCCGCTCCGTCGGCCATCGTGGCCTGCCCGTTGCCGACCTCCCCTTCGACGACACCACGGCGACGGTCCCCAACGACGGTGGCCGCGTCGAACCCGGCGTGTACGTCGTCGGCTGGATCAAGCGCGGCCCGAACGGCTTCATCGGCACCAACAAGACCTGCGCGCAGGAGACCGTCGAAGCGATCCTCGACGACCTCGACGGCGGGCTCCCCGAGCCGGCCGGATCCGCGAAGGAAGGTGCAGCGCTGGTCCGCGCGCGCCATCCCGAGGCCACCGGCCTGTCCGGCTGGCAACGGCTCGACGCCGCGGAGCGGGAGCGCGGCGTACGCAACGGCCGCCCCCGGACCAAGATCGTGGACCCCGTCGAGCAGCACACGATTGCCGCGACACCGGCTGGAACGGCGCGCCGGCGCGGGTTGCTACGGCGTACGGTGTCGTGACGCCGTGCTGAGCCGAGGAGGTGCCGTCATGGGGACGCCCAGGAGCGGATCCACCGACGGCCGGAAGCGGCGCTGGGAGGAGCACAACGCCGCCCGCCGCCAGGCGATCATCGACGCCGCGATCGTGGTGCTGCAACGCGACATCGCACCCGGCGACGAGATCAGCGTCCAGCAGATCGCCGACGAGGCGTCGGTGCACCGCACCGTGCTCTACCGCTACTTCGAGGACCGCACCGACCTGGACCTCGCCATCCAGCGCGAGATCTGCGTGCGCGCCGCCGACCCGCTGCTCAACGCCATCACCCTCGAGGGAACGCCCCGGGAGATCGTGCGCCGCATCGTCGGCGCCTACGTCACCTGGGCGGTGGAGAACCTCGCACTGCTCCGCTTCGCAGAGCGCGAGGTGGCCGGTGCACCGTCCAAGCCGCTGGACGAGGCGATCAACCAGTTCGCCGAGCAGATCGAGCTCGTGATCGGCGCCTTCATGGAGATCCTCGACGCCCAGGTCTCCGAGGACGACCGCGACTCGCTGACCCCGTGGGTGTTCCTGCTCGTGGGTGGCGGCATGGCCGCCGTACGGAGCTGGACCTCCCGCGAGGAGCTCCGGCCCTCCGCCGAGGCGTTCACGGCCCTGCTCGCCGACGTCACCTGGCTCCAGGTCGAAGGCCTGGCCCGGACCCGTTCCATCGATGTGCCCGACCTCCCGGTCGAGCAGATCCTCAACCTGAAGGAAGCACCATGACCGACCACGTCGACGTAATCATCGTCGGCGCCGGCCTCTCCGGCATCGACGCGGCCTACCACGTGGGCAAGGCGTTCCCGGACAAGTCGTACGCCCTCCTCGACATGCGCGGCTCCCTCGGCGGCACCTGGGACCTGTTCCGCTACCCCGGAATCCGCTCGGACTCCGACATGCACACCCTCGGCTTCGGCTGGAAGCCGTGGCGGGGCAACAAGGCGATCGTCGACGGCCCGGACATCCTCGCCTACCTCAAGGAGGCGGCTGCGGAGAACGGCATCGACGAGCACATCCGCTACCACCACAAGGTCGTGCACGCGGAGTTCTCCACTGCCGACGCCCGCTGGACGGTCACCGTCGAGCGCGCCGACACCGGCGAGACCATCGAGCTCACGTCGAGCTTCCTGTGGTCGACCTCCGGCTACTACAACTACGAGCGTGGCTACACGCCGGACTTCGAGGGTCGCGACGACTTCGAGGGCCAGGTCGTCCACCCCCAGGACTGGCCCGAGGACCTCGACTACGCGGGCAAGCGGGTCGTCGTGATCGGCTCGGGCGCGACTGCGGTGACCCTGATCCCCGCGCTCGCCAACTCCGGCGCCGGGCACGTCACCATGCTGCAGCGGACCCCGAGCTACATCATCAGCCAGCCGGAGTACGACCACGTGTCGGCACGGATGTACAAGACGCTGCCCGACGGCATCGCGAAGAAGCTCATCCGCACGCGCTACCTGACCAGCCGGATCGCGTTCTACGAGTTCTGCCAGGCCCGGCCGAAGGAGTCGCGGGCGCTGCTGCGCAAGCTGCTCGAGCGCCAGCTGCCCGACGACGTCAACTTCGACGAGCACTTCAAGCCGCCGTACGACCCGTGGGACCAGCGACTGTGCGCCGTCCCCGGCGGCGACCTGTTCAAGGCGCTGCGCCACCACACCGTCGACATCGTGACCGACCACATCGACCGGTTCACGCCGAAGGGCATCCTGCTGAAGTCGGGCAAGGAGCTCGAGGCCGACATCATCATCACCGCCACCGGGCTCAACCTGAACCTGTTCGGCGGCGCGACGCTCGGGATCGACGGTGCGAAGGTCAACCCCGCCGACACCATGGCCTACAAGGGCCTGATGCTCAGCGAGATCCCCAACTTCGCCTTCATCATCGGCTACACCAACGCTTCCTGGACCCTCAAGGCCGACCTCGTGTGCGAGTACGTCGTCAAGGTGCTGCGCCAGATGGACGCCACCGGCGCCCGCACCGTCGTACCCCGCCGCGACCCCTCGATGGCCGAGGAGCCCTTCCTCGACTTCGAGGCCGGCTACGTGATGCGGTCGATCGCGGCCATGCCCAAGCAGGGCACGGCGTACCCGTGGCGGTTGAAGATGAACTACTTCAAGGACGTGCTGGTGTTCCGCAAGCCGGTCGACGACCCGGCGCTGGAGTTCTCGGACTGAGGCAGGCACGAAGAAGTCCCCGGACGCCATGCGTCCGGGGACTTCGCTCTGTTTGTACGTCGTTCAGGTCGGAACGGGCATCGACCGCGCGATGATCTCCTTCATGATCTCGCTGGTGCCGGCGTAGATCTGGGAGACGCGGAGGTCGGCCCAGGCGCGGGCGATCGGGTACTCGGTCATGTAGCCGTAGCCGCCGTGCAGCTGCAGGCACTTGTCGGCAACCTTCTGCGCGCGCTCCGAGCACCACAGCTTGGCCATCGCGACGGTCGGGATGTCGAGCTGCTTCTCCAGGTGCAGCGTGATGCACTCGTCGACGAACGACCGCGCGACCCGGGCCTCGGTGGCGACCTCGGCCATCTTGAACTTGGTGTTCTGGAAGCCCCAGATCGGCCGGTTGAAGGCGTGCCGGTCGTGGACGTAGCGCAGGGTCTCCTCGAAGCAGAACTCCATGGCGGCCACGTTGGAGACGGCGACGATCAGTCGCTCCTGGGGCAGCTGCTCCATCAGCTGGATGAAGCCCTGGCCCTCCTCGGTGCCGAGGAGGTTGGTGACGGGGATCCGTACGTCGACGAAGCTCAGCTCGGACGTGTCCTGGCCCTTCATCCCGATCTTGTCGAGCACGCGACCACGGGAGAAGCCGGGGGTGTCGGTCGGCACGATGACCAAGGAGATGCCGGCTGCGGACTCCTCCGGGTTCGTCTTGACGACGGTGACCACGACGTCGGCCTGGGCGCCGTTGGTGATGAACGTCTTGGACCCGTTGACGACGTACTCGTCACCCTCACGGATCGCCTTGGCCTTGATGCTCTGCAGGTCCGAGCCGGTGCCGGGCTCGGTCATCGCGATGGCGGCCACGACCTCGCCGCTGGCCATCTTCGGCAGCCACTCGAGCTTCTGCGCCTCGGTGCCGTAGTTGAGGATGTAGTGCGCCACGATGCCGTTGTGGAGCGAGACGCCCCAGGAGCTGTCGCCCGCGCGGGCCTGCTCCTCGACGAGGATCGCCTCGTGGGCGAAGGTGCCGCCACCGCCGCCGTACTCCTCGGGGACCGAGAGGCACAGCAGGCCGACGTCGCCGGCCTTGTTCCAGAGCTCACGGTCGACCTGCTTGTTCTCGATGAACCGGTCGACGTTGGGCTTGACCTCCTTCTCGCAGAAGGTGCGCGCGAGGTCACGGAAGTCGTCGAGGTCGGTGTCCATCCAGGGCGAACGACGCTGAGGCATGGGATTTCCTTCTCTTGCAGTGGTGGGTGGAACGGGAAGGCGAACGTCAGCCGACGACGCCGGCGGAGCGGAGCTCGGCGATGGCCTCGGCGCTGAGGCCGAGCTCTGCGAGGAGGTCGTCGGTGTGGGCACCCATCCGGGGTGCGGCAGACGGAGTGGGCGGGGCGCTGCGCGAGAAGCGCGGCGCCGGGGCCGGCTGGAGGCGCCCGCCGACCTCGACGAAGCTCTGCCGCGCGCGGTTGTGCGGGTGGTCGGGGGCCTCGCTCGGCGAGAGCACCGGCGTGACGCAGGCGTCCACACCGTCGAACACCTCGGTCCACTCGTCGCGGGCCTTCGTCAGGAACACACCCTGGAAGACCGCGCGGAGCTTGCCCGCCTGGTCGAGGTCGAACGGCGAAGGGAGGTCCTCGTCGCTGAGTCCGAGCCCGGCCAGGAGCTCGGCGTAGAACTGCGGCTCGAGCGCCCCGACAGCAACGTACTTCCCGTCGCTGCAGACGTAGGTGTCGTAGAAGGCGGCGCCGGAGTCGAGGAAGTTGGTGCCACGCTCGGGCATCCAGAGGCCGGTGGACGCCATCGCGTGCACGAAGGTGGTGAGCAGCGCGGCGCCCTCCACCATCGAGGCGTCGACGACCTGCCCCTTGCCGGAGAACTCCCGCTCGCGCAGCGCAGCGAGCACCCCGATCACCAGCAGGAACCCGCCACCGGCGAAGTCCGCAACGAGGTTGAGCGAGGGCAGCGGACGCTCGCCCACCCGACCGATCGGCTCGAGCGCTCCTGCAAGGGCGATGTAGTTGATGTCGTGGCCGGCGGCCTGGGCCATCGGACCGTGCTGGCCGTAGCCGGTGAGCCGGCCGTAGACCAGTCCGGGATTCCACGCCCGGCAGTCCTCGGGGCCGACGCCGAGCCGCTCGGCTACACCGGGCCGGAAGCCCTCCACGAGGACGTCGGCATCGGCGATGAGGTCGCGGACGATGTCGACGCCACGCGGGTCCTTGAGGTCGACCGCGATCGACTTCTGGCCGCGGTCGAAGTACCCCGACGGTACGGCGAGCGCGTCGCCACCCCCCGCGCGGTCGACCCGGATCACCTCCGCCCCGAGGTCGGCCAGCACCATGCAGGCGAACGGAGCCGGCGCGAGGCTGGTGAGCTCGACGACCTTGAGTCCGGCGAGCGGACCGGCGCTCACTGCGCATCCCGCGGCAGCCCGAGCATCCGCTCGCCGATCACGTTGAGCTGCACCTCGGTCGTGCCGCCGTAGATCGTGGTGGCGCGGCCGGCGATCAGCTGCTCGATGGCGTGGTCGCTCGGCTGGCCGGGCACCGCGACGGTGCCGGCGATCCCGAGCTCGGCCACGATGAACTCCGCGATCTGCTGGCTGATGCCCATCGCCAGCAGCTTCCCGGCGCTGGACGTCGTACTGACGTCCGCACCGGCGAGCTGCTTGAGCACGACCCGGGCGCTGATGACGTCGATCGCCTGGCTCTGCGCCAGGAGCTCCCCCAGGCGGTGGCGGGCGATCGGGCCGAGGTCCGGTCCCTTCGCGACGCGGTTCCTGGCGAACCGGAGCAGGTCGCCGTCGTTGGCGTAGGCCTCCATCTTCTGGCTCAGGGCCACCCGCTCGCCGGCGAGCGTCGTCCGCGCGACCTCCCAGCCGTGGTCGACCTCGCCGACCACGTTCTCGTCCGGGATGAAGACGTCGTCGAGGAACACCTCGTTGAACAGGGCCGACCCGGTCATCTCCCGCAACGGGCGCACGTCGACGCCCTCGCTCGACATGTCCAGGACGAAGTAGGTGATGCCCTCGTGCTTCGGCGCAGCGGGGTTGGTGCGGGCGATCAGCATCGCCCAGTCGGAGAACTGGGCGACGGTGGTCCAGATCTTCTGGCCGGTGACCTTCCACCCGCCGTCGACCTTGACGGCCTTCGTCGCGATCGACGCCAGGTCGGAGCCGGCGCCGGGCTCACTGAAGAGCTGGCACCACACGACCTCGCCGCGCAACGTCGGGACCACGAGGTCCTGGCGCTGTTGCTCGGTGCCGTGCGGCACGATCGCGCCGACGGCCCACGTGCCCATCAGCAGCTGCGGCAGGTTGATGCCGGCCCGCTTGACCTCCTGCATGATCACGATCTGCTCGAGCGGACCGGCGGCCCGACCGTAGGGCGTCGGCAGGTGCGGCTGCACCCAGCCGCCGTCGCCGAGCGCGACCAGCTGCTCGTCCTCGTCGGAGATGGTGGCGATGGCCTCCAGCGCCGAGCGGATCGCGGGACGGATCGTCTCGGCCTCCTCCGGGAGCTCGATCTCCAGGGCTCGTCCGACACCGGCCAGGGCCAGGTCCGCGAGGCGCAGCGTGTGCTCCTCGCGGCCGCCGAGGACACCCCGGATCGAGAGCGCGCGGCGGTAGTAGAGGTGCGCGTCGTG
The DNA here is from genome assembly GCF_001427795.1 of Nocardioides sp. Root682. Classification (GTDB taxonomy): domain Bacteria; phylum Actinomycetota; class Actinomycetes; order Propionibacteriales; family Nocardioidaceae; genus Nocardioides. The sequence continues at coordinate 2,038,540 of NZ_LMHJ01000001.1, forward strand.
CTCCCAGGTGAAGCCGATGCCGCCGTGCACCTGGATGCAGTCCTGGGTCACCTCGACCGCAAGCTCCGGTACGACGACCGCCGCGACCGTCGCCGCGTAGTCGGCGTTGTCGTCGCCCTTGTCGATCGCGACGGCAGCGTCCCAGACGGCCGCGCGGGCCTGCTCGAGGGCGATGCCCATCCGGGCGCACTTGTGCTTGACGCCCTGGAACTGGCCGATCGGGCGGCCGAACTGGACCCGGATCTTCGCGTACTCCGCGGCCGCCGCGACCGCCCACGCCATCACCCCGGTCGCCTCGGCACCGAGGACGACGGTCGCGATGGACCGGGCTCGCTCTGCGGGCAGGGATCCGAGCACGTGGTCTGCGTCGATGCGCAGTCCTTCGGCCGTGACGCGGGCCGAGCCGCGCACGACGTCGATGCTGTCCTGACGGGCGACCTCGACCGCGGCAGCCCCCACGACCACCCACGTCGTGCGGCCGTCGTGCGACAGCGGCAGCACGAAGTGGTCGGCGTGCTCGCCGTCGAGGACGCCCTCCCAGGTGCCGGAAACGGTCAGCGCGCCGCCGGAGCCGTCAGCGCCGACAGCCGTTGGCACACCAGATGCGTCGAGCGCGACAGCAGCGGTCGTCGTACCGTCGATCAGGCGGGGCAGCAGCTCGACGGCCTGCTTGCCGCCGTCGGCCTGGATGAGGGCCGAGGCCAGCACCGTCGGGACGAACGGGCCCGGCGCCGCATGGCGACCCAGCGCCTCGAGCGCCACGGCGAGCGTCAACAGGCCCCCGCCTGCGCCACCGGACTGTTCCGCGACGTGCAGGCCGAGCAGGTCGTAGTCGACCAGCGACGACCAGAAGGACGGGAACTTCTCCCCCGCGCTGTCGAGGTCCTTGCGGACGACCTCGGCCGGGATCAGTGCCGCCGCGAGGTCGGCGACCGCGTTGGCCAGGTCGATGTGCTCGTCGATGAGCCCGAGGCCCAGCTCGTAGGACTGGCGTGCCATGTCAGGTCTCCTGCTGGTGGTGGGTGGGCTCAGCCGAGGCGATCGGCGAGGTCGCCGATCTCCCACGGGCCGTCGGACTCGATCGTGGCGACGTCGTGCCAGCCCGCGAGCTCGGAGATGCCGCCACCCTGGACGGCGAAGACCTTGCCGGTGAGCTTGCAGTCGGGGGCAGCCAGCCGGGCCACCAGCGGCGAGATGTTCGACGGTGCGAACGCGTCGAACTCCCCCTCGGCGACCTCGGCCGCGAACAGGGCACCCATGCCTGGGGTGGCGAGGGTCAGCCGGGTGCGGGCGATCGGTGCGATCGCGTTGACCCGGACGCCGTACCGCTCGAGCTCGTCGGCCGCGACCAGCGTCAGGGCTGCGATGCCCGCCTTCGCGGCGCCGTAGTTGGCCTGGCCCGCGTTCGGCATGAAGGTGCCCGACGCGGACGCGGTGTTGACGACCGCCGCGTTGACCTCGACACCCGCCTTGCTCTGCGCCTTCCAGTACGCCGCCGCGTGATGGAGCGGCGCGGCGTGACCCTTGAGGTGGACCGTGATGACCGAGTCCCACTGCTCCTCGGTCATCGACGGGAGGAAGGCGTCGCGCAGGATGCCCGCGTTGTTGATCAGGATGTCCAGGCCACCGAGCTCGTCGATCGCCTGCCGGACCAGTGCTTCCGCGCCGACCCACGACGCGACGTTGTCGGTGTTCGCGACCGCGCGCCCGCCGGCGGCGATGATCTCGTCGGCGACCTCCTGGGCAGGTCCGGCGTCGGCGCCGGTGCCCTCGTTGGAGCCGCCGAGGTCGTTGACCACGACCGCGGCGCCCTCCCACGCGAGGAGGAGAGCGTGCTCACGGCCGATGCCGCGGCCAGCGCCGGTGACGATGGCGACGCGTCCGTCAAGAGTTCCCATGGTGCAGTCCTTCGGTGTCAGTCGGTGAGGACGGCCAGGCCGTCACGGATCACGAGGTCGTCGCCGACCGCGGTCTGGAAGCCGTACGCCGTGGTGCCGGCGTCGACCGTGGGGTCGTCGAGTCGCCAGAAGCTCGTCGTGATGTCCTGGCCCGGCAGCACCGGCCGGGCGAAGCGGACGGCCAGACGCTTGAGACGCGAGACGTCCCCGGCCGCGAACTCCTCGAGCGCCGCCCACGAGGTGAAGGCCATCGTGCACAGGCCGTGGTTGATGATCCCGGGCAGACCCGACAGCTGCGCGATCTCCTCGTCGAGGTGGATCGGCATCGGGTCACCCGAGGCCGGGGAGTAGCGGAAGGTCTGGTCGTCGTCGACGTGCTGGGTGACGACGGCGACCGGCTCGGCGGCGGTGACCGACCCCGCAAGTCCGTGCCCGGGAGCCTGCTCGCCGATGGTGCTGCCGGCATCGACGCCACGGAAGAAGGCCGAGAGCCACTGCTCGTTGACCAGCTCGCCGTCGGCGTCGCGCGTCTCGGCGTACACCGTCACCGTCGAGCCGGTGCTGAGCGCGGCGTACCCGGTCGCGCGGGCGCGGCAGGTGAGCACGTCGCCCGGCCGGATCGGCCGGTGGAAGTGGAAGTCCTGCTCACCGTGGACGAGCTTCATCAGCAGCTCCACCGGCGCCACCCCGAGGGCGGCCGGTGCGAGCGAGAAGAAGGTCGGCACCACGGCGAACACCGGGGAGGCCAGCTCGCCCTTGAGGTGCGCCTCGATCGGGTCGTTGGTCGCCGCCGCGTACTCCGCGATCCGCTCGGCGGTGACCTCGAAGACCTGGTCCTCGGTCCACTCACCCAGCCCGGAGTCCTCGAAGGTCACTGCCGTCGTCATCGCTTCGTCCCCGTCAGCCCCGTCATCCCCGTCAGCTCAGGCGGAGACGAGCTCGGAGAACTTGGCCAACGACTTCTCCAGGTCTCCCTGGGCGTTCTTCGCGACGGCCTTGCCGATCGGGCCGACGATCATCGCGCCGTTGAAGTCGGCGTCGATGGTGGCGGTCGAGCCGTTCGCGTCAGGGGCGACCGACAGGACGAACTTGATTTTCACGCCGGCCATGCCGAGGCCTTCGATGGTCACCGTGTTCGGCGCCTCGAGCTCGGTGATGGTCCACTCGATCTTGTTCGCCATGCCCATGACCGAGACGACCTCGGTCACCTGGGTGCCGACGGTGATCTCGGCGGGGAGCTCGCTCTTCCAGTTCTGGTGGATCGAGAGCCAGTTCTCCCACTCGCCGAGGTTGGACAGGTTGTCCCACGCGGTCTGCGGGTCGACGGGAAGGGTCTGGGTGACGGAAACGCTGGCCATGGTTGTTTCTCCTGTTTGCGGTGTGGGTGAGGTGTGCTGGAAGGGGTGGGTCAGGCGCGGCGGTAGGCCGTCACGACGACGGCACCACCGAGACCGATGTTGTGCTGGAGCGCGACGCCGCCCGTGCCTGCGGCCGACTCGACCTGACGGGCGTCGGCGGTGCCGCGCAGCTGCCAGGTGAGCTCGCTGCACTGGGCAAGGCCGGTCGCGCCGAGGGGGTGGCCCTTGGAGATCAGGCCGCCGGACGGGTTGACGACCCAGCGGCCGCCGTACGTCGTGTCGTCGTTGTCGATGAGCTTGCCGGCCTCGCCGTCGGCGCACAGTCCGAGCGCCTCGTAGGTGAGCAGCTCGTTGGCGGAGAAGCAGTCGTGCAGCTCGATGACGTCGACGTCCTCCGCGCTGATGCCGGCCTGTGCGTAGACCTCGTTGGCCGCGCGACGCGACATCTCCTTCCCGACCAGCGACTGCGCCGACTTGTCGGTGAAGGTGCTGTCCATGTCGGTCACCATCGACTGACCGATGACCTCCACGGCCTGGTCGCCGAGCCCGTGCTTCTCCACGAACGCCTCGCTCGCGAGGATCACCGCGCCCGAGCCGTCCGAGGTCGGCGAGCACTGCAGCTTGGTCAGCGGTCCGTACACCTGGCGGGACGCGAGGATCTCCTCGAGCGTGTAGACGTCCTGGAACTGGGCGTACGGGTTGTTCGCCGAGTGGCGGTGGTTCTTCACCCCGACCTTCGCGAACTGCTCCACCGTCGTGCCATACAGCTCCATGTGCTCGTTGCCGGCCGCGCCGAACATGTACGGCGCCGGCGGCATCGCGAACTCCTGGAGCTCCGCGAGCGCGAGGAGGTGCTTCATCAGCGGCTGCTCGCGGTCGTCGTACATCGACCCGAGCGAGCCCGGCTGCATCTTCTCGAAGCCGAGCGCGAGCGTGCAGTCGGCGAGACCGCCCCGGATCGCCTGGGTGGCCAGGTAGAGCGCGGTGGAACCGGTCGAGCAGTTGTTGTTCACGTTGACGACCGGCAGGCCGGTCATCCCGAGCTCGTAGACCGCCCGCTGGCCGGCGGTGGACTCGCCGTAGACGTAGCCGACATAGGCCTGCTGGACCTCGCGGTAGTCGATGCCCGCGTCCTCGAGCGCCTTGGTGCCCGACTCGCGCGCCATGTCGGGGTAGTCCCAGTCCCGGGATCCGGGCTTCTCGAACTTCGTCATCCCGACTCCGACGACATAGACCTTGTTCGCCATCTGACGGCTCCCTCATTTTTCCTCGGACACGATGTCCGGGCAAAAGTACGTCGGACAGGCTGTCCAGTCAAGAGCATCGGCGGTAATGTGCGCCCCGTGGCGAGGACGACGGTCGATGCGAGCACGACCCCGGACGGTCGCGACACCCGCTGGGACGACCACCGCGCAGCGCGGCACGAGCGGATCCTCGCGGCAGCGATCGACGCGATCGATGCCGAAGGTGGGGCGATCGGCGTCGCCGCGATCGCCGACCGGGCCTCGGTCCCCCGCTCGGTCGTCTACCGGCTGTTCGAGAACCGCGACGACCTCGACGAACAGATCCGGACCCGGATCATCGACACCCTGATGGCCGACCTCGCGCCCGCGCTCGACCCCACCGGCACCATCAGGGAAGCGATCAGCCGCGCCACCACGACCTACGTGGGCTGGGTGGCCGACCACCCCCGGCTGCAGCAGTTCCTCGGCACCGGGTCAGCCACCCGGCGTCGTACCGGCTCGCGCGTCGTCACCGGCACCAGGACGGCGATCGCACTGGGGCTCGTGACTCTCCTCGAGTCCGAGCTCGCGCAGCTGTCCAGCGAACCACCACCGCCGGGTGCCGCCCAGAACCTGGCGTTCGGGATCGTCGGCCTCGTCGACGGCAGCGTCAACCGGTGGGTGGCCCACCCGGAGGCGCGCAGCAGTGCCGAGGAGCTGGTCGAGTTCCTGACCGACGCGGTGTGGAGTGTGCTGTCCTCCCACGCCGACCGGCTCGGCGTACCGATGACTCCGGACCAGCGGCTGGTCTCGCGTCGGTGAGAGTTTCACCGGCCAGCCGGTGAAACTCCCGCTGGGACGAGGAAGTTTCATCGTCCAAGCATGAGTTTCACCGCTCGGCCGGTGAAACTCCCGCCGCCTACCAGGCCAGCTCGTGCACGAACTCGCTGAGCTGGTTGAGGTTGCGGCACTCGATCATCCGCACGATCTCGCCGTACGTCGGCGCGGCGGAGTCGCCCGTGCCCCAGTTGCGCTCGTGCTCGGGGTTCAGCCAGAACGCCCGCTTCACCTGGCCGGCGAGCTGCTTGAGGGTGTCCTCGTGGAGGTCGCTGTAGTTGGAGCGGGCGTCGCCGAGGATCAGCAACGTGGTCTTCGGACCGAGGGCGTCGGCATGCTGCTCGGCGAACTTGGTGAACACGCGGCCGTAGTTGGTGCGACCCCACAGGGCTGCGTGGCTGGCGCTCGCGGCGAGGTCGGCGAGGACGTCGACGGGGTCGGCCCCCGGACGGAAGTGGCCGGTGACCTCGTGCACGTGGTCGATGAACGTGAACGCGCGCATGCTCTGGAACACCTCGCGCAGGGCGAACACGAAGAGCAGGGTGAACTGCGCGAAGTTGGCGGTCGAACCGCTCACGTCGCAGAGCACGACCAGGTCCGTGCGGTGGGGACGCTTGGGCCGGTGGTGGGTGGTCATGGGTACGCCGCCGGTGGCCATCGAGGCACGGACGGTCCGCCGGAAGTCCAAGGGGGCCGAACGCGCGTGGCGTGAGTGCTGCTCCTTCGCGAGCCGGGTCGCGAGGCGCCGGGCGAGCGGGAAGATCTCCTTGCGCATCTCGTCGAGGTCGGTGCGCCGCGCGGCCATGAACGCGAGCTGGTCGATGCTGGGGCGCACCGCCACTTCAGCGACGTGATCGGGGCCCTTCTCCTCGGCGATCCGGCGACGCGCGTCGCCCTCGACCATCGCGGTGAAGGCCCCGATCCGCTGGTTGGCCACCCGCCGGGCGTCGTCCTCATCGGCTCCGTCGGCCATCAAGCCCTGGACCAGCCGGTCGATCAGCTCCTGCGGGGCCACTCGCTGCAGGGCGGTGTAGGCCGACCACGAGGACAGTCCGGGGCCACGGCCGGGCATCGAGCCGAAGGTGCCGACCATCTCGGCCGCCATCCGCTGCATCTCCGCCGGGTCCATCTCGCCCGCTTCGAGCATCTCGGCGAGCCGGTCGCGGAAGCTCAGCAGCGCCTCGGCGTTGTCGCGGACCGGGCCACCCTCACCCTGCTCGCCGTCGCCGTTGCCGTCCCCGTCGGTCGCCCCTGTCGCGGCCGCGCCGTTGCCCACCATGCCGGGGAAGTAGACGTCGAAGAGCGCGTCGAACGTCGTACGTTGCGACTGCTTCTTGACCATGGTGGCGGCGAACGCATCCCGCACGGTGTCGCGGCTCGTCCAGTGCAGTGCCGAGAGGGCAGCCACGGCATCGAGGTCCTCGGCCAGCGACACGGACAGCCCGGCACCGCGCAGCGCCTCGACGAACGCGAGGTGGCGGTCCAGGAGCCCGGAGCGGCCTGAGCGATCAGGGGTCATGTCGTCACGCCCGGTTGAGCTTGAGCTCCTTGACAGCCCGCTCGTGGTCGGACTGATGCTTGAGCACCGCACCGAGGGTGTCGCGGATCGCCTTCTCGTCGAGGTCGCGGATCTCGAGCGCGATCAGCGTGCGCGCCCAGTCGACCGACTCCGCGATCGAGGGCGCCTTCTTGAGCTCCAGCTCACGCATCCGGGCGACCGTCGCGACGAGCTGCTCGGCGATCCGGTCGTCCAGACCGGGGACCTGCTGCTGCAGGATCTCCCGCTCACGCGCGGCGTCGGGGTAATCGAGGTGAAGGTAGAGGCACCGGCGCTTGACCGCCTCGGACAGCTCCCGGCTCGCGTTCGAGGTGAGTACGACGAACGGCCGGCGCGTCGCGGCGACGGTCCCCAGCTCGGGGATGGTCACCTGGAAGTCGCTGAGCACCTCGAGGAGCAACCCCTCGACCTCGATGTCGGTCTTGTCGACCTCATCGATCAGCAGCACCGTCGGCTCGTCGCGACGGATCGCCGTGAGCAGCGGCCGGGTGAGCAGGAACTCCTCGGTGAAGATGTCGTCGTGGGTGGCGTTCCAGTCCCCGCCCGCGTTGTTCGAGGCGTTGGCGGCCTGGATGCGCAGCAGCTGCTTCTTGTAGTTCCACTCGTAGAGCGCCCGGGCCTCGTCGAGTCCCTCGTAGCACTGCAGCCTCACGAGTTCTGCACCCGTGGCGCGCGACACCGCCTTGGCGAGCTCGGTCTTGCCGACACCGGCCGGACCCTCGAGCAGCAGCGGCTTCTCGAGCGCGCCCGCGAGGTAGGTCGTCGTGGCTGTTGCAGCGTCGGCGAGGTAGCCGGCGGCACCGAGCCGAGTGGCCGCGTCGGCCGGTGATTCGAACCAGGTCATGCGCCCCATAGTGCCGGTCCGGTGGGTGGTCCGGACATCCACGTCCCGGTTGATGTCTGGTGGATCACCCGTTCCGGGTCGTGACTCCGACCCTTCCGACTCGTTGAGATCGACAACAGACCGTCGACCAAACAGAACGCGCAGGGGGGCCACCAATGACTGATGAAGTCATGCCCGCCCGCCGCTTCCGGGTCGTGGTCCAGGCGATCCGTTCGGCCAGTACGGCGGGCGCGCTGACCCTCCTCGTCGGCTTCGGCGCCATGAACGTGATCACCTCGCCCCAGCCGACCGAGCCTGCCGAGCAGCTGGGCATGCAGTCAGGTCCGCTCGACGACATGATGCAGCTCAACCGGTGCTCCTTCACCGGCTTCGACCGCGACGTGATCCCCAGCAAGGCGATCGTGCGCACCCCCGAGGGCGACACCGAACTGGTGTCCTTCGACCACGGCTGGGCGGTCTTCAGCGGCGAGGTCGCCGGCGAGCTCGTCGCGGTGTGTCTCGGTGCCGCCGCACCCACCACCGCCCCCGGCTGAGAAGTCACCGCTGGGCGATGGCGCCGCCCAGGAACGCCAGCACCGACGGAGCGATCCGTCGCCAGTAGCCGCTGTCGTGGTCACCGAGCTCGAAGCCACCAGCGGGCCGGCGGTCGAACCCTTCGACGTACTCCTTCGACGTCGCGTAGAACGGGTCGCCCTCACCGCAGTCGACCCGCACCGCGATGCCGTCGAGGTCCTGCTGGCGACCCATGACCGTCGTCGCGTCGAAGTCGGCCTCGTCGTCGTACGCGCCCGGCGCCGTGTCGTCGTACTCGCGCCACAGCGCGGGCGACAGGGCCGCCACCGCGGGGACCCGATCGGGACCGAGGAGCGAGGCGAAGCGGAGCGCGCCGAAACCGCCCATCGACCAGCCGAGCAGGCCGATCCGGCGCGTGTCGAAGCCGTGGTCCGCGAGCAGGGGCAGGAACTCGTCGATCACCATCGTGCTGGCGTGATCGCCGTCGGCCCGGTCGTGCCAGTACGAGTCCCCGCCGTCGACACTGGCGATCGCGAAGGGCGGGACGCCGTCCGCCACGGCCGCCGCGAGGAACCGGTCGAGGCCCAACCGGTCGGGTCGGAACGCCGAGGTGTGGTCCTGCCTGCGTCCGTGCAGTGCCACCACCACGGGCAGCGTGCCGGTGGCGCCGGGCGGGCGAGAGATCGCCCAGCCGACGTCCTTGCCACGCGCCCGGGACGCGAAGGTGCCCGACGCGAAGGCGCCCGCCTCGACATCGGGTACGACGCCCTCGGCTCCGTCACGCCCGAGGCGGTGGTAGAGCCAGGCTCGGCCGGGCAGCACCTCGGTCTCGATCCCGGCGAGTGCCGCGCCCCCTGCGACGGCGGCACCGGTCCCGCCGAGCAGGAGCCCCCGCCGACTGATCCGTGTACCTCTTGCGTCGCCCATGTCGAAGATGATGACGCCCGAGGCACCCGGCCGGTTGACCGGCACGGGCTCCGAAGGTCAGCGGAACCCGTCGTTGTCCTCGAGGTCGGCCCGTACGAACGCCACCGCCTCCAGCAGCGCCGGGCCAGCAGCCCTTCCCGAGAGCGCCACGGACACCGCCTGCGCGAACTGGCTGCTCAGGACGGCGTAGCCCGGAGTGACCGGTCGCGCCACGGCCACGCAGGTCGCGGTCGGCGCATCGATGCCGCAACTGCGGACCAGTTGCTCCGCGAAGAGCGCCAGCGGGCCGTCCTCGGCGTAGAGCGTCGAATCCTCCAGCGCAGTCGAGCTGCCCGGGACCGCGCCGTTCGCGTCCGCCATCCTGAGCACCTCCTCGTCCTGCAGGAGATGGGCCAGGAACGTTGCAGCCGCGTGCTGCCGAGCGTCGCCGCTGGCGGTCACGGTCCAGGCCCACGAACCCTGACCGGTCTTGCTGCCGTTGCCGAGATCGGGCAGCGGCAGCACGAGCAGGTCGTCGCCGAGCGCCGCTGCGTAGTCGCGGTAGGTCCAGTGCCCGACCCAGGAAAGGGGTGCCCGTCGGGAGACGAACGCGTCGTCCTTCTCGTTCGGGTCGACGTACGGCGCCCACCCCCGCAGCGTGTCCAGCGCACTCCGGGTGGCCGCGCCGTCCAGATGACCCGCCGGCGAGAGCGTGTCCTGGTCGATGAGGTCACCGCCCGCTGAGGCGACGAGCGGCGCGAACCCGTAGGTCAGCCACTCCCCCACGCCGTAGTTGAGCTTCACGTCCAGGACCTTCCCGTCAGCGTCCTTCTTCGCGAGCGCCGCCAGTGCAGCGCTGAACTCCTCGGCGGTCCAGGCGTCATCGACGGTCGTCGGCCACTCCACTCCGGCTGCCCGCAACGCCCGGCGGTCGGCGTACAGGCCGAGACCGGAGTCGAAGGTGCCGACGGCGTAGGTGCGGCCGTGGTGCGAGCCCTGCGCCTTGAGCGAGGACAACTGGTCGGTCAACACCTGGTCAGGGAGCAGACCGTCGAGAGGCACGAGCGCATCCTGGTGGACGTAGCCGGCCAGCAACGGGCCGTCGACCTCGGCGACGTCGGGCAGGTCGCCACTCGCCGCCGCGGTCTGGAGCGCGTCGTTGTAGTCACCCTCCGCGATCATCCGGAGCTCGACCTCGACGTCGTCGTGGCTGTCGTTGAACGTCGCCACCTGCTGCTCGAGCACGGCCCGTTCCGCATCCGTGCCGTCATGGGCCCACACCTCGACGGCGACACGTTCGGGCCCGGGGTCGGCTCCGCAGCCGGCGAGCGCCACCAGCAGGCAGGGCAGACCGGCCAGCAGGAAGGACCGCAGGGATGTCACGACCACAGGCTTCGGCCGGGATCCGGCTCATCTGAGGACCCGTTCGGCCGATCAGTCAGCAGGAGGACTGGCAGGGAAAGGGCGCCGCACATGCACAGGGTCACATCGCTGGTGACGTCGCTGCTGGTGGCTGTCGCGCTGCTCGGGCTCGCGGGCACGACGGCTGCTGCCCTGACCGCCATCTCGCGTGCCAACGATCGCGTGACCTCCACGCGCGAGCTGGTCTCCCAGTTCGCCCTGCTGCGCGAAGCACTGTCCGAGGAGGCGTTCGCCGAGGCGGGCTACCGCCGCTCTGGCAGCGACGAGGCGTGGCAACGCGTGGAGGCGGCGGTCGCGGCCATGCCGCTGCTGATCCAGGAGGTGCGCCAGCAGGTTCCCAGCAGCAACGGCCTCGCCCTGTCGCAGTTCGCCGTCCTCAACGCCCGCTACGTCCGCCAGCTCCGGGCCACCCGGGACTCCATGACCACGGATGCCGACGACCGCGTCGCCGGCCCGGCACTCGACGCCATGCGCACCCTGCTGGAGGCCATCATCAGCAGACATCGCGATGCCGTCACCGAGGCGACCGTTCAACAGGCCGACCTGACCCGGCGTCTCAGCCTGCTGCTGCCGATCGTGTTCGTCCTCGCGTTCGCGGTCCTGGTGTGGGTCTTCCGACTCGACCGTCGCGAACAACGCAGGCTCCGTCACGAATCGGCCGACCACCGGACGCGAGCGCTCACAGACCCCCTCACGGGCCTGCCGAACCGCGCCGCCCTGCTCGGAATCATGGCAGGCGAACTGGGCCGCCCGGACTCGCAGGCAGCGCTGCTGTTCCTCGACCTCGACCGGTTCAAGCCGATCAACGACACCTGGGGACACCACGCGGGCGACTCCGTCCTCCAGCAGGTCGCGGACCGGCTGCAGGACGCCGTACGGGACGACGACTTCGCTGCCCGCCTCGGAGGTGACGAGTTCGCGGTGTTCCTTCCCAGGGGCAGCGGGGCCGAGTCGGTCGAGGCGCGCATCCTCGCTGCGTTCGCGACGCCGTTCGACGTGGCCGGTGAACCGTTCGAACTGCACACCTCGATCGGCATGGCCCGCTCGAGGGGCGCGGAGCAAGGTCCCGACGATCTCCTCCGGCTGGCGGACGAAGCGCTGTACCGCGCCAAGCGAGCCCGTTGCCGCTGAGACCCTCAGGGGGGACGGGGCCGCGTGCGGTCACTCCTCGATCGGCGGCGGGTTCTCGCCGGACTCCGGCGCCGCTTCGGGAGCCGCCGGGGCCGGCGGAGCCGGCGGGGTCGGGGGCGCACCGATGGTCACGGCGTACGGATCGAGCTTGTCCTGGTCGTCCTGGTGCTCCTGGATCCAGGTGGCCCACAGCGCATTCAGCTCCACGCCCGCCTTCGCCGTGGCGTCGTCCCACGACGACGCCGCAGTGGTGTGGGTGAACGTGGAGAGGCGTCCCTCGAGCGTGGTCTTCCACTTGTCGGCGACCCCCTCGTGGAGGGCCTCGTGCGCCCGAAGCGCCGAGTGAGCGGCATCCCACTCCGCCTTGATCTTGGTCGGAGCCCAGGTGGGCATGTCGACCGACTTCGTCATGGCGACCGACGACGACTTCACCGTGACGGTCCAGGTCCCGGGGCTCTCCTTGCTCTCCGTCGCGTCGAAGGCCCGCTTCATGGAGAAGGCGGCCTTGGTGTGCGCGGCCTCCGGCGCGTAGGGGCTGTTGGCTGCCAGCCAGGCGAGGACGGTCGCGGAGTCGGCGTCCTTCTTCGCGCCGACGGCGTACCGCTGGACAGCCATGAGCCGAGCCACGGCGCCGTTGCCGGCCGCGCGTTGCAGGGCCAGCACGCCCTGCGGCGTCTGGCTGGGAGTCGTGTCGCGGGCGTACTGGTCAGGTCGTTCCTGTTCCGCACCGTGCTGGTGCCCGGCGACCGCCATGGAACCGACTGTCGCACCCAACCAAGGGGACTTCAATGAAGGCAGTGCTGCCCGTTCGGGCAGACCCCGGAACCAGAAGATCCGAACCCTCGAGGAGGGTTCGGATCTTTCGATCTCTTGCGAGATCACCTGGCGGTGGCGGTGGGATTTGAACCCACGGTGGGTTTGACCCCACACAACATTTCGAGTGTTGCACCTTCGGCCGCTCGGACACGCCACCGCGGGAGAGATTAGCGGAGCGAGGCGGGGGTCCTGAAATCCGGCACCCCTCGCAACGTCGTTGCAACGTTGCGACGGCAGGGTCAGGGGACGAGACGCTGGTCACACGAGGGATGGCGATGTCTACTGGATTCATGACGGACACCGAGCCCACACAGATGCGGGCCGAGGTCGCCGCATCCTGGGAGCGCTCGGCCGCAGCCGGCGTCGACATCACCCAGCTCGAAGCGCCGATCGCGCTGGAGACCCCGGACCTGCGCGGCCTCCGCCAGGCCCATCCCCTCGCTCGCGTGTTCCCGCTGCTCGACGACGTCCTCGGCAACGAGGTCCGCGACTGCGGCGCCGTGATGGCGCTCGCCGACCACGAAGGCACGCTGCTCTGGGTCTGCGGCACGCCGGAGAAGCTGCGCCAGGCCGAACGGATCGGGTTCGTCGAGGGCAGCAACTGGGACGAACGACTGGCCGGCACCAACGCGCCCGGTCTTGCGCTGGCCACCGGCCGCGACGCCTTCATCACCCGCGACGAGCACTTTCGCTCGTCGGTGCGCTCGTGGAGCTGCGCGGCCACACCGATCCACGATCCCGCCACCAGCCAGGTGCTGGGTGTCCTCGACGTGACCGGCGGCGACGCGATCGTCGTACCCCAGACGATGGCGATGGTCCGCGCTGCGGCACGCCTGGCCGAGGCCGAGCTCGCCCGGCTCCTGCCCCCGCCACCCGCTCCGGAGCGGGCGACCGGCCTGCGCCTGGTGCTCGAGCTGCTCGGCCACAACGAAGCCCTCATCACCATCGACAACGGCCAGGGCAAGGTCAGCCGCCTCCGGTTGTCCCGCCGACACAGCGAGATCCTGGCCCTCCTGGCGGCCTACCCCGCCGGTCTCAGCGGCGACGAGCTCGCCGTGATGCTCTACGAGGAGGACGGCGGTACGTCGACGCTGCGGGCCGAGCTCAACCGGCTCCGCGGCCTGCTGGGCGACGAGATCCTCGCCTCCCGGCCGTACCGGTTGACCGCTCCCGTGGCCGGCGACTGGCTCGCCGTGGAGGCCCAGCTCGCTGCGGGCGACCTCCGCTCCGCGATGCGTGGGTACGGCGGCCCGATCCTGCCGCGCTCGAGCGCTCCCGGCGTCGTACGACTGCGCGACGGGCTCGCGGCGTCGCTGCGCCAGGGCCTGCTCCGCTCACGGATGCCGGAGCTGATGTCGGCCTGGACCCGCTCGGGCTGGGGCCGCGACGACTACGACATGTGGCTCGCCCAGCGGGCCGTCGTACCGCCGACCTCGCCGATGTTCGCCCTCGTCGAGGGTCAGCTCGCGCGGCTCGACAGGGACCTCGCGTAGGTCTCGAGACGGTTGCTGCGCAACCTCCTCGACCAACGGGACGCGGCGCAACCAGCCTGCAACGTTGCTCTTCGTAACGTCGTGATCACCGTCACACAACGGCCCAACGACGACACCTGGAGGACGCCATGACCGTCTACGCAGCACCCGGACAGCCCGATTCGCTCGTTTCTGTCGAGCCCCGCTACGGCCACTTCATCGGTGGCGAGTGGGTCGACCCCATCAAGGGCGAGTACTTCGAGAACATCTCGCCGGTCAACGGCAAGGTGTTCACCGAGATCGCCCGCGGCACCGCCGAGGACATCGAGGCGGCGCTGGACGCCGCCCACGCCGCGGCACCGTCGTGGGGCAAGACGTCGCCCGCCCACCGGGCCAACATCCTGAACAAGATCGCCGACCGGATCGAGGAGAACCTCTCCGCGCTGGCCGTCGCGGAGACGTGGGACAACGGCAAGGCGGTCCGCGAGACCCTCAACGCCGACCTGCCGCTCGCCGTGGACCACTTCCGCTACTTCGCCGGGTGCATCCGGGCGCAGGAGGGCGGCATCTCCGAGATCGACGACAACACCTACGCCTACCACTTCCACGAGCCGCTGGGCGTGGTCGGCCAGATCATCCCGTGGAACTTCCCCATCCTGATGGCCGTGTGGAAGCTCGCGCCCGCCCTGGCCGCCGGCAACTGCGTGGTCCTCAAGCCCGCCGAGCAGACCCCGTGGTCGATCCTCAAGCTGCTCGAGGTCATCGGCGACCTGCTGCCGGCCGGCGTCCTCAACATCGTCAACGGCTTCGGCGTCGAGGCCGGCAAGCCGCTCGCCTCCAGCTCGCGGATCGCGAAGATCGCCTTCACCGGCGAGACCACGACCGGCCGGCTGATCATGCAGTACGCCAGCCAGAACATCATCCCCGTGACCCTCGAGCTCGGCGGCAAGAGCCCGAACATCTTCTTCGACTCGGTCAACACCGAGAAGGACGCCTTCTACAACAAGGCGCTCGAGGGCTTCACCATGTTCGCCCTCAACCAGGGCGAGGTCTGCACCTGCCCGTCGCGGGCCCTCGTGCAGCGCAGCATGTACGACACGTTCGTGCCGGACGCCATCGAGCGGGTCCGTGCGATCAAGCAGGGCAACCCGCTGGACGACACCACGATGATGGGCGCCCAGGCCTCCAACGACCAGCTCGAGAAGATCATGTCCTACATCGACATCGGCAAGCAGGAGGGCGCGAAGGTCCTCATCGGTGGCGAGCGCGCGATCCTCGAGGGCGACCTCGCCGGCGGCTACTACGTGCAGCCGACCGTGTTCGAGGGCGACAACTCGATGCGGATCTTCCAGGAGGAGATCTTCGGCCCGGTCGTCTCGCTCACCAGCTTCGACGACGAGGCCGACGCCCTCAAGATCGCCAACGACACGCTGTACGGCCTCGGTGCCGGCGTGTGGTCCCGGGACGGGTCGCAGGCCTTCCGCGCCGGCAAGGAGATCCAGGCCGGCCGGGTCTGGACGAACAACTACCACGCCTACCCGGCCCACGCGGCCTTCGGCGGCTACAAGCAGTCCGGCATCGGCCGCGAGAACCACAAGATGATGCTCGACCACTACCAGCAGACCAAGAACCTGCTCGTGTCCTACAGCCCGGACGCGCTCGGCTTCTTCTGATGGATCGTGTGGCTGTGACCGGTGAGGCGGCGGAGCTGATCCGCCGCCTCACCGAGGCCAACGGGCCGGTGATGTTCCACCAGTCCGGCGGCTGCTGCGACGGGTCGTCGCCGATGTGCTTCCCGGACGGCGACTTCCTGCTCAGCGATGCGGACGTCCACCTGGGTGATCTCCCCGTCGGCCTCGACAGGCCGGTGCCCGTGTGGATGTCGAAGGCGCAGTTCGAGTACTGGTCGCACACCCACCTCACCATCGACGTCGTTCCCGGCCGCGGGGCGGGCTTCTCCCTCGAGGCGCCGTACGGCGTCCGGTTCCTGATCCGCTCGAGGCTGTTCACCGACGAGGAGTCCGCGGAGGCGGTCTCGTGATGATCAGGGAGGTCGCGCTCCTGGTGCGCGACCTCACCCGCTGGTTGCTCAGCGCACCCGGATCGTCGTCCAGTCCCGGCTCGGCGCGATCCACGACGCTCCGGGGTACCTGACCACGATCAGGTGCCGCCCGGACCGCCTGGGTCGCAGTGCGACCCGGGCGACGCCGTCGACGAGTGCGGGTCGGGCCACGAGGCGTCCGTTGTCGTAGACGCTCACCCGACCCGCATTGTTGCTCCACGGTCCAGGAAGTGATGGCCATCTCAGTACTGTTAGCGCTAACATGACGTCAGACCGGAATCGGATTCGTCCGAGAAATCGGCCTCCACACGAATGGGGACTGAATGTGACCGCTCACGGCAGGCAGCGAGGCACGAGCGACCGGCGGCACCGGGAAGCGCCGTACGGCGTCCGGTTCCTGATCCGCTCGCGGTTGCTCACCGACGAGGAGTCCGCGGCGGTCGTGCCGGTGACGCACAGGTGATCGTGCGCGAGGTGGCCCTCCTGGTGCGCGACCTCACCTGGTGGGCCGTCGGCCGAAAGGCCTCCGCGGCGCGGGGCTGTAACACGCTGTCCGCGTGACTACCCGCCGCTTGTCGTATGCAACACGCTGTCCCAGCGGGGGTTTTGCGACGACAACGGTCAGGTAGTCGAGCGGACGACGTGTTACAGCTCGTCCGAGCGGGAGCGGGAGAACGAGTCAGCGCTGCCCGATCCGGTGGATCCAGAGCGCGTTGGTGGAGCCGGGAACGCCGGGCGGGCTGCCGGCGACGATCACGACCAGGTCGCCCTCACGGACGCGACCGCTGCGGAGCAGCTCGTGGTCGACCTGCCGGACCATGTCGTCGGTGTCGACCGGCGGCGCGGTCGTGTAGGCCTCGACACCCCAGCTGAGGGCGAGCTGCGCGCGCACCTGCGGGTCCGGGGTGAACGCCAGGACGGGGATCCGGCTGCGCAGTCGAGCAACCCGGCGGGCCGAGTCACCTGACTGCGTGAAGGCCACGACGTACGACGCCCCCACGCGCTCGGCCACTTCCTCGGCCGCCTTCGTGATCACGCCGCCGCGCGTGTGCGGATCGAAGTCGATCCGGTCGAAGCGCCCGAACTGCTGGCTGTCGAGCGCGTGCCGCTCGGTCGCCGCGATGATCCGCGCCATCGTCTCGACCGTCGTGATCGGGTGCGCGCCGACGCTGGTCTCGCCCGACAGCATCACGGCGTCGGCCCCGTCGAGCACGGCGTTGGCGACGTCGCTGGTCTCGGCGCGGGTGGGCGCCGGGCTGATGATCATCGACTCGAGCATCTGGGTGGCGACGATGACGGGCTTCGCGTTGCGCCGGGCGGCGACGATCACCTGCTTCTGCAGGAACGGCACCTCCTCGAGCGGGCACTCCACCCCGAGGTCACCACGGGCGACCATCACGCCGTCGAACGCGGCGACGATGGCGTCGAGGTTGGTGATCGCCTGCGGCTTCTCGATCTTGGCGATGACCGGGACGCTGATGCCCTCCTCGCGCATGATCGCGCGCACGTCCTCCGCGTCGGCCGCGTCGCGCACGAAGCTCAGCGCGACCACGTCGACGCCCAGGTGCAGCGCGAAGCGCAGGTCCTCGGCGTCCTTCAGCGACAGGGCCGGGACCGAGACCGCGACGCCGGGCAGGTTGATCCCCTTGTGGTCGCTGACCTTGCCGCCCACCAGGACCTCGGTCACCACCTCGGTGTCGGTGACCTCGACGACGCGCAGGCGGACCTTGCCGTCGTCGATCAGGACGGGGTCACCGGTGCGGACGTCACCCGGCAGACCGACGTACGACGTCGCGCAGGTCTCGCTGTCCCCGAGCACGTCGCGCGTGGTGATCGTCCAGCGCTGGCCGCGGCGCAGGAGGACCGGTCCGTCACCGAACCGGCGCAGCCGGATCTTGGGGCCCTGCAGGTCGGCCAGCACGGCGACCGCGTGGCCGCTGGCCAGGGCAGCGTCGCGGACGTGCTGGTAGACCTCGGCGTGGTCCGCCTGGGTCCCGTGGCTCATGTTGAGCCGGGCCACGTCCATGCCTGCGTCGACCAGGGCGCGCACCTGCTCCGCGGACGCCGTCGCCGGCCCGAGGGTGCACACGACCTTCGCCCGGCGACCTCGCGGCAGTGCCGGCAGGGCTGGCTGGGCCGGCTGCCCTGAGGGTCGGTCCTGGACGCTGTCGGGTCGCTCGAGCAGGTCGGTCATCGGTGTGGCTCCTGGGTGGTCGGTGCCGGGCAGTCCGGCACGCGGACGATCCTACTTGGATCGATCCAACGCCGCGTTCACAGCCCTGCCGCGAGGCGGTGGTAGGCGGCGCTCCAGCGCAGCTCGCGCTGGAAGCTCCGCGGCGTGGTGTCGGCGTCGATGACCGCGACCTCGACGCCGGTCATCTCGGCGAAGTCCGCGATTACCTCGACGCCGACGGCCTTCGACAGCACCGTGTGGTGCGGCGCTCCGGCCATCAGCCACGACTCGGCCGAGGTCGCCAGCGACGGCCGCGGCTCCCACACGGCGCAGGCCACGGGCAGCTGCGGCAGCGCCTCGTCCGGCTCGACGACGTCGATCTCGTTCACGGTGAGCCGGAACCGGTCACCGAGGTCCGAGAGGCCGGCGACGATCGCCGGACCGGGGTCGGCTGTGAACCGCAGCCGCACCGGGTCCTCGCGCCCGCCGATCGACAGCGGGTGCACCTCGAGCGAGGCGCGGGTCTCGGTGAGGGTCGGGCACACCTCGAGCATGTGCGCGCCGAGGATCTTCTCCTCGCCCGGCACCAGGTGGTACGTGTAGTCCTCCATGAAGGACGTCCCGCCGGGCAGGCCCGCGGCCATCACCTTCGTGGCGCGCAGCAGCACCGAGGTCTTCCAGTCCCCCTCGCCACCGAAGCCGTAGCCGTCGGCCATCAGCCGCTGGACGGCCAGGCCCGGCAGCTGGCGGAGCCCACCGAGGTCCTCGAAGTTCGTGGTGAACGCGTGGAACCCGCCGTCCTCGAGGAAGGCGCGCAGTCCGGCTTCGACGCGGGCGCCGTACCGCAGCGACTCGTGGCGGTCCCCGCCCGGCAGCAGCTCGGGCGCGATGGCGTACAGGTCGGCGTACTCGATGACGAGCTTGTCGATCTCGGCGTCGGACACGGCGTCCACGACGGCCACCAGGTCGTTCACGCCGTGCGTGTTGACCGAGACGCCGAAGCGCAGCTGGGCCTCGACCTTGTCGCCCTCGGTGACGGCGACGTCGCGCATGTTGTCGCCGAAGCGCGCGAGCCGCAGCTGGCGCAGCTCGGCCCGACCGCGGGCAGCCCTGGCCCAGTCCTCGATCCGCCGACGCACCGCCGGGTTCTCGACGTGGCCGGCGACGGTCTTGCGCGGCACGCCGAGGCGGGTCTGGATGTAGCCGAACTCGCGGTCGCCGTGGGCGGCCTGGTTGAGGTTCATGAAGTCCATGTCGATGCTGGACCACGGCAGCGCGACGCCGGCCTGCGTGTGCAGGTGCAGCAGCGGCTTCTGGAGCGCATCGAGGCCCGCGATCCACATCTTGGCCGGGGAGAACGTGTGCATCCAGGTGATCAGGCCGACACAGGCCGGGTCGCTGTTGGCCTCCAGCACCTGGCGGTGGATCGAGACCGCGTCGAGCAGCACCGGCTTCCACACGACCCGGACCGGGAGGTCCGCGAGCTCGGCGAGGCGCTCGGCGATCGCCCGGGACTGGGCCGCGACCTGGTCGAGGGTCTCCGGTCCGTAGAGCGACTGGCTCCCGGTCAGGAACCACACTTCCTGCATGTCGGCGGAGGTGGGTCGGGTGGCGTCGGTGGGCACGTGGTTCTCCTGGTCGAGTTGCTGGCGAGCGCTGGTCAGCGCTGGCCGTAGACGTTCTGGTAGCGGTGGTTGAGCGCGTCGATGGCGCTCTGCTCGATCGGGACCGCCTCACCGACCTGTCGCAGGAGATGCACCTGGCGCGCCGTCTCCTCGCACATCACCGCAGCGGCGACAGCCTTCCGGGCCGTGGCACCGATCGTGAACGGGCCGTGGTTCGCCATGATCACCGCGGGTGAGCGGCTCCCGCGCAGGGTCTCCACGATCCCGCGACCGATCGAGTCGTCGCCGATGATCGCGAACGGACCGATCGGGATCTCGCCACCGAACTCGTCGGCGCACATCGTCGTCACGCACGGGACCGGCTCCCTGCGCGCGGCCCACGCGACGGCGTACGGCGAGTGCGTGTGCACCACGCCACCCACCTCGGGCATGTGCCGGTAGACGTAAGCGGCCGCAGCCGTGTCCGAGGACGGTGCATGCTCGCCCTCGACCACGCGGCCCTCGAGGTCGCAGACGACCATGTTCTCGGGCGTGAGGTCGTCGTACGAGACTCCGCTCGGCTTGATCACCATCAGGTCGTGGCCGGGCACCCGGGCCGACACGTTGCCCGCTGTCCACACCACCAGCCCGTACCTGGGCAGCTCGGCGTGCAGCGCGGCCACCTCGCGGCGGACCCGCAGGATCGTCTGGTCGACGTCGGTCACCACGCTCATGTCCTTGCCTCCCGTCGGATCGCCTTGAGCCGGCGCATGGCGCCGACACCGCGACCGAAGTGGTCGTGCAGCTCGCGGTACTCCGCGAACAGCCGGTCGTAGGCCTGCGCACGGTCGTCGTCCGGCACGTAGACCGCCTTGCGGACCTTGCCCATCGCCTTCGCGGCCGTCGGTACGTCGGCGTAGGCGCCGGCGGCCACCGCGGCATGGATGGCCGAGCCGAGGGCCGGCCCCTGCTCCGAGTCGATGATCGACAGCGGCAGGCGGGTGACGTCGGAGTAGATCTGCATCAACAGCGCGTTCTTCTGCAGGCCGCCGGCGACGATGAACTCCTCCACCGGCACGCCGCTCTCGCGGAAGGTCTCGACGATGACCCGTGTGCCGAAGGCGGTCGCCTCGAGCAGCGCGCGGTAGACGTCCTCGGGCCGGGTCGCCAGGGTGAGGCCGACGACGAGGCCCGAGAGCTCGTGGTCGACCAGGACCGAGCGGTTGCCGCTGTGCCAGTCCAGGGCCACCAGCCCGTGCTCGCCGATCTGCTGCCCCGCGGCGAGCCGCGTCAGGTGCTCGTGGACCGACTCGCCCGCGGCTTCCGCCGCCAGGGAGTACGACGCCGGGACGGCGTTGTCGACGAACCAGCCGAAGATGTCGCCGACCCCGCTCTGGCCCGCTTCGTAGCCCCAGCGGCCGGCGACGATGCCGCCCTCGACGACGCCGCACATGCCGGGGACCTCGCGGAGCACGTCGGCGCTCATCACGTGGCAGGTGGAGGTGCCCATGATCGCGACCATCTGACCGGGGTCGACCGCCTGCGCCGCGGGCGCGGTCACGTGCGCGTCGACGTTGCCGACGGCGACCGCGATCCCTTCGGGAAGTCCTGTCCAGGCCGCAGCCTCGGCGGTGAGGTGTCCGGCGACAGACCCGAGCTCACCGATCGGGTGCGCCACCTTGTCGTCGACGAAGCCTCCGAACCCGGGCGACAGGGCCTCGAGGAAGTCGGTGCCCGGGTAGGCGCCGTCCTGGAGGATCCCCTTGTAACCGGCGGAGCAGGCGTTGCGGACGTAGCGGCCGCACAGCTGCCACACGATCCAGTCGGCAGCCTCGACCCAGCGCTCCATCCGGTCGTAGACCTCGCGGTCCTCCTCGAAGACCTGGAGGCCCTTGGCGAACTCCCACTCCGAGGAGATCAGGCCGCCGTAGCGCGGCAACCAGGCCTCGCCGCGCTCCGCCGCGAGCCGGTTGATCCGGTCGGCGTGCGCCTGCGCAGCGTGGTGCTTCCACAGCTTCACGTAGGCGTGCGGCCGGTCGCGGAAGTCGTCGAGCTCGGACAGCGGCGTGCCGTCGGCAAGGGTCGGGACCATCGTGCACGCGGTGAAGTCGGTGGCGATGCCGATCACCGCCGTCGGGTCGATCCCGGCAGCCGCAACCGCCGCAGGTACGGCGATCCGCAGCACCTCGCGGTAGTCCTCGGGCACCTGCAACGCCCACTCGGGCGGCAGCTCCTCGTCCGATCCCGGCAGCCGCCGGTCGACGACCGCGTGCGGGTAGGCGTGCACCGCGGAGCCCACCTCCGCACCGTCGGACACCCGGACCACGACCGCGCGACCCGACAGAGTCCCGTAGTCGACGCCGATGGCGTACTGCTCCTCCAGCTGGCCCGAGCTCATGCGAGCACTGCTCCTTCTCGTCGTGCGGATGCGTTTCGTGGTGCGGCCGAGCTGGCCCGGACGACCAGCTCCGGACCGATCAGGCGTTCCGGTGCGGGCTCGTCACTGAGCGCCGAGCGCAGGATCCGGATCGCCCGGCGGCCCACCTCGTCGAAGTCCTGGCGGACGGTCGTGAGTGGCGGGATGAGGTACGCCGCTTCTGGGATGTCGTCGAAGCCGACGACGCTGATGTCGTGGGGCACCGAGCGGCCGGCCTCGGAGAGCGAGCGGAGCAGGCCGAGCGCCATCTGGTCGTTGGCGCAGAAGACGGCCGTGACGTCGTCGCGTGCCGCGATCCGCTGGCCCGCCTCGTAGCCACTGCGGGCCGACCAGTCGCCCTCCACCTGCAACTGCGGGGGCAGCCCGGCGTCGTACATCGCCGTGCGGTAGCCGGAAAGTCGGCCGCGGGCCTCGGTCCAGGACGACGGTCCGGCGAGGTGCAGGACCTTCTCGTGACCGAGTTCGATCAGGTGCCGGGTGCCGAGGACGGCACCGGCGACCTGGTCGACACCGACGGTGAGGTGCGCCTTGGACTCGTCACCCTCGACCACCACGACCGGGACGCCACGTCCGGCGTGCGCGCTCACGGCGTCGATCGCGTCGTCGTTGGCGGCGATCAGCACGATGCCCTCGACGTGCTGGTCGCGCAGGTGGTTCATGGCATCGGTGAACTCCGCGCGGCTCAGCACCTGCACGTTCACGGAGCTGACGAAGTAGCCGGCCTCGCGGCCGGCCGCCTGGATGGCGCGGTGCACGGTGCTCGGGCCCCAGAACCCGCTGCGCGAGCCGATGACGCCGATGGTGCCGGAGCGCCGGGTGACCAGGCTCCGGGCCGCGGTGTTGGGGCGGTAGCCGAGCTGCTCGATCGCCCGCAGCACGCGGTCCCGCGTCTCCGGACGGAGGTTCGTCTGCCCGTTCACGACCCGCGACACGGTCTGGTGGGAGACCCCCGCCAGCCGGGCGACATCGGCCATCACGGGGATACGGCGGGCCGCTCCCTGGGGTGACGTCATGTCTGCCGCCGGGTCATCAGCCGCTGGACGACGACGAACACCAGGAGCAGGACACCGATGGCGATCCGGGTCCACCAGGAGCTGAGTCCGCCGTCGAACGAGATGAAGGTCTGGATCGTGCCGAGCACCAGCACGCCGATCAGCGAGCCGACGACGTACCCGCGACCACCGGTGAGCAGGGTGCCGCCGATGACGACGGCCGCGATCGCGTCGAGCTCCATGCCGACGGCGTGCAGGCTGTAGCCCGACAGTGTGTAGAGCGCGAAGAGCAGCCCGCCGAGACCGGCGCAGAAGCCGCTGATCGCGTAGACGCCCACCTTGACCCAGGCGACGCGCAGGCCCATCAGCAGCGCCGAGGCCTCGTTGCCACCCACGGCGTAGACCGTGCGCCCGAAGCGGGTCCGGGCCAGGACGTACGCCGCCACCACGACGGTGGCGATCGCGATGACCACGGCCCACGTCGTGTAGTAGCCACCCGGCAGCTCGATCGTCTTGAATGCCAGCTCGCTGAAGGTGGCGTCGGTGATCGGGATCGACTCGACGCTGATCAGGTAGGTCAGGCCGCGTGCCAGGAACAGGCCGGCGAGCGTCGCCACGAACGGCTGGATCTCGAAGTAGTGGATCAGCAGGCCCATCAGCGTTCCGAGCAGCGTCGCGACCGCGAGCACTGCCACGATCGAGAGGTACGGCGACCAGCCCATCTGCAGCGTCTTCGCGGCGATCATCGTGGACAGCGCGACCACGGACCCGACCGACAGGTCGATGCCACCGGCCAGGATCACGAACGTCATCCCGACCGCGAGCACGATGAGGAACGAGTTGTCGAGCAGCAGGCTCAGGAAGACCTGCGGGTCGGCGAAGCCGTCGTAGCGCACGCCGCCGGCTCCGAACATTCCGACGAACAGGGCGAAGGTGACGATCACCGGCAGGAAGCGGGCAGGCGGCGAGAAGCCGCGCACGCGGTCCCAGAGCGAAGTGGTGACGGGAGCGGTGAGGGTGCTCATGCGTGCGATCCCTTCGGTGCCGTCAGGGCGGCGGGTGCCGGGCGTCGTACCCGGAGGACGGAACGGGCGCGGGGCGACTGGATCAGGCAGACCGCGACGACCACGACCGCCTTGAAGAGGTAGTTGGCCTCCGACGGGATCCCGATGTTGGGGATCGTGCGGGCCAGCGTGGTGATGAACAGCGCGCCGACGACCGTGCCCAGCAACGAGAAGCGCCCACCGGTGAGGGCGGTGCCGCCGATCACGACGGCGAGGATCGCGTCGAGCTCGATCCAGAGGCCCAGGCTGTTGGCGTTCACGGAGTTCGTGTTCGCGGCGATGATCAGGCCGGCCAGTCCCGCGCACACGGCACCGAAGACGTAGACCGTCCAGATGATCGTGCGGGAGCGGACTCCTGCGAGCCGGCTCGCCTCGGGGTTGATCCCGACCGCCTCGATCAGCATGCCGAGGGCGGTACGACGCGTCAGCACCGCGGTCACGGCGACCATCGCGAGGGCGACCAGGAACGCCAGCGGCAGGCCGAGCACGTAGCCGGAGGCCAGGTCGCTGAAGGCGTCGTTGTGCACCGTCGTGATCTGGCCGTCGGTCACCAGCATCGCCAGGCCGCGGCCGGCGACCATCAGCACCAGCGTCGCGATGATCGGCTGGATGCCGATGACCGAGACCAGGAAGCCGTTCCAGAGCCCGAGCAGGACGCACATCGCGAGGGCGATCGTGCAGGCCATGATCGCGGTGGTGGCCGCGCCCTCGTCACCGGCGCCGACGATCCGGGTGCACGCGACGGCACCCGCGATGGCCGCGATGGCGCCCACCGAGAGGTCGATGCCGCGGGTGGCAATGACCAGGGTCATCCCCAGGGCGACCAGCAGCACGGGCGCGCTGTTGCGGGCGATGTCGACGACGTTGCCGTAGAGGTGGCCGTCCTGGATCCGCACGTCGAGGAACGACGGCGTCGCCGAGACGTTGACGACGAGCAGCGCGACCAGTGCCAGGACCGGCCAGAGCAACGGGTTCGCCAGCACCCGGCTGGCAACACCCGGCCTCGACGGAGGTACGGCGTCCGGTCGGCCCGCTGCGGGTGGGCTGGGCGGCGTGGGCGGGTTGCGTGGATGCAGCGTGTCAGTCATGGGGAGACTCCTCTGCGCGGCTCTCGCCCGCGATGATCTCGAGGACGTCGCTGATGCTGACGCCCTCGTTGCGGCGCTCGGCGATCTTGCGGCGGTCACGCATCACGACGACGCGGTCGCTGAGCCGGAGGACCTCCTCGAGCTCGGCGGAGATGAACACCACCGACATGCCGCGCTCGGCGAGCTCGGCGACCTTCGCCTGGATCTGCGCCTTGGCGCCGATGTCGATGCCGCGGGTGGGCTCGTCGAGGATGAGTACGTCGGGCTCGGTGATCAGCCAGCGCGCCAGCAACACCTTCTGCTGGTTGCCTCCCGACAGGTTGCGCATCAGCGCCTGCGGGTCGGCGGGCCGGATGTCCAACGCCTCGATGTACTCCGCGACGAGACGGTTGCGGGTTGCCTGCGGGATCGGACGGAGCCAGCCGCGGGAGGCCTGCAGGGCGAGCAGCATGTTGTCGGCGACGCTCAGGTCGCCGATCACGCCCTCGGCCTTGCGGTCCTCGCTGGAGAACGCGACCTTGCGGTCGATGGCGTGGCGCGGGCTGCGCAGCCGGCGACGGTGGGACCGGATCTCCAGGGAGCCGTGGTCCGCGGTGTCCGCGCCGAAGAGCAGGCGGGCCAGCTCGGTGCGGCCGGACCCGAGCAGGCCGGCGACGCCGACCACCTCGCCGTCGTACAGGCTGAGGTCGGTGGCCTCGAGGGATCCCTTGCGGCTGAGACCGATCGCCTGCAGGACGGGTACGGCGTCCTCGTGGGTGCGGGCGCGCTGCCGGTCGAGCCGGTCGAGCACCTCGAGCTCGCGGCCGATCATCAGCTTCACCAGCTCGAGCTGGGTGGTCGCGGCGACCATCCGCTCCTCGACCAGGCGGCCGTTGCGCAGGATCGTCATCCGGTCGGCGATCTCGTAGATCTGGTCGAGGAAGTGGGAGACGAACACGACGGCGACACCGGTGTCGCGGAGGCGTCGCATGACCTCGAACAGCTTGACGACCTCGTCGGTGTCGAGGCTGGAGGTCGGCTCGTCGAGGATGAGCACCCGTGCCTCGACGTCCACGGCACGGGCGATCGCGACGAGCTGCTGGACGGCGATCGGGTGGTCACCGAGGGTGGAGCGCGGGTCGATGTCGAGGCCCAGACGCTCGAGGGTCGACCGGGCCCGGCGGTTCATCGCCCGGACGTCGATCCCACCGAAGCGACGGGGCTCGCGCCCCAGCAGCATGTTCTCGGCGACGGTGAGGTTCGGGACCAGGTTCACTTCCTGGTAGACCGTGCTGATCCCGGCGGCCTGTGCCGCAGCGGGAGTGCTGAAGCGGTGGTCCTCGCCGCCGACGAGGATCGTGCCGGAGTCGATCGAGTAGACACCCGTGAGCGCCTTGATCAGGGTGGACTTGCCGGCGCCGTTCTCGCCCATGAGGGCGTGGACCTCGCCGGGCAGCAGCCGCAACGAGACGTTGTCGAGGGCGCGCACGCTGCCGAACGTGATCGAGATGTCGCGCATCTCGACCACGGGCTCACCCGCTGATCGCGGTGCGGTCACCGGGGGCTCCTCGTACATCGTCTTCATCGTTCATCTCCGCAGGGTCGGGGCCCGGCGGGTCGCACCACAAGGGGGAGGTGGTGCGAGCCCGCCGGGACTGGGTGGGGAGGCCTCAGTACTTGCGGTCGGCAAGTACGGCGGTGGCCTGCTCCTGGGTGAAGGTGCCTTCCTCCGTCACCACACGCTCGGGGACCTCTTCGCCGGCGATGACCTTCTCGGCGAGGTCCATGAGCTGGTCACCGAGGAGCGGGTTGCACTCGACGATGAAGTTGATCTTGCCCTCGGACAGGGCGGTCATCCCGTCCTTGACGGCGTCGACGGTGATGATCTTGATGTCCTTGCCGGGCACCAGGCCAGCGGCCTCGATCGCCTCGATCGCACCGAGACCCATGTCGTCGTTGTGCGCGAACACGACGTCGATGCCCTTCTCGGAGTTGAGGAACGACTCCATGACCTGCTTGCCACCGTCACGGGTGAAGTCACCGGTCTGGGAGGCGGACACCTTGATCTTCGAGTCCGAGCCGATCGCCTTCGCGAAGCCCTCGGCACGGTCGATCGCCGGCGCGGCACCGGTGGTGCCCTCGAGCTGGACGACGTTGATGTCGCCGTCCCCGTCGACGTCGGCGTCAGCGGCGTTGTCCACCAGCCACTCGCCGGCCTTCTCGCCCTCGAGCACGAAGTCCGAGCCGAGGAAGGTCTCGTAGAGCGAGGTGTCCTCGGTGTCGACGGCCCGGTCGGTGAGGATCACCGGGATCTTGGCGCGCTTGGCCTCCTGCAGGACCGTGTCCCACCCGGTCTCGACCACCGGGCTGAAGGCGATCACGTCGACCTTCTGCTGGATGTAGGAGCGGATCGCCTTGATCTGGTTCTCCTGCTTCTGCTGGGCGTCGGAGAACTTCAGCTCGACTCCTGCAGACTTGGCCGACGCCTTGATCGAGTCGGTGTTCGCCGTCCGCCAGCCGCTCTCGGCGCCGACCTGGGCGAAGCCCATGACGATCGTGCCGTCGTCGCTGGCCGAGCTGTCGTCGCTCCCGCAGGCCGACAAGGCGGTGGCACAAATGAGGACCGCGCTCGCGGCGGTCACGGTCTTCTTCAGCACTGGTTTCCTCCAACGTCCCTGGGCCGTTTCGCCCTGTGACCGGTGTCACTGTTGACGAGTGTGAGCGCTAACATTAATCCGCGTCAAGGGGTTCGGGACCACCAATCCGAAGAAATGTGAACGCTCACCCTGCGCTCACCCTGCCAGCCGCCGGAATCCGGCCGGCTCGCGGGTGAGCCCTGCACGAAAGGCACCCACCGGTGACCACGCTGTTGCGCTCCGAGCGCGCCCGTCGAGGCCTGCGGGCCAGCGATCTCGCCCGCGAGATCGGCGTCCACCCGATGTCCATCCTGCGCTGGGAACGTCGCGAACGACTGCCCGGTCCCGTCCACATCCACGCCCTCGCGCGGGTGCTCGAGCTCGAGCCGGCCCGGATCGCTGGCTTCTTCGACGACGTCCGGGAAGCGGCGCCGAGCGCGGCACCGGCGGGCCATCGCGGCCACGGCCTGCGCCCCCTTCGCCTCCGGGCCGGGGTGGCCGTCACCACCATCGCAGCGGCACTCGACGTCCCGGCCTCGACGGTCTACAACTGGGAGGCCGGACGGGTCCGGATCCCGGAGGTTCGGCTGCCCGGCCTCGCCGCGATCCTCGGCCTCACCCCCGCCGGTCTCGCGGCCGGCCTCGCCTCGCCCGTCCTCGTCAACCACCGCCCCGACGCACCCCCGAGTCCGCTGCGCCGCCTGCGGCACAGGAGCCGGCTCAGTCAGTCACGCGTCGCGGCCCTGGCCGGGATCGACCGGCGCTCCCTCGGCGCCTGGGAGCGCGGCGAGGCGGAGCCGCCCCTGGCCGCACTGCGCCGGCTCGGCCGGGTGTACGGCGTCCCGGTGTCGGCCGTGGCGCGCGCGGCCGGCGTGACTCCGCCCCGCCTGCTCGATCGTCGCCAGTGGCAGCCGGGCGACCTGCCCGCCGTGCTCCGCACGCTGCGGCAGTGGACCGGCCTCACCCAGGGCGAGCTCGCCGCACGATGTGGGTGCAGCGTGGCCGCGGTGCGCGGCTGGGAGGCCGGCCGCGCTGAACCCGGCGCACGCCTGCTCGCCGGCCTCGAGCGCGCGCTCAGCCTGCCTTCCGGCGCCCTGGACGCGACCCGCTCAGGGAGCGCTCAGAGGGCCGAGAACACCCACGCCATGCGGGATCGGTAGGTCTCCCCGGGCCGCAGGACGGCGGAGGGCCAGTCCGGGCCAGGGGCGTGGTTCGGGCTGTCCGGGTGGAGCTGGGGCTCGAGCGCGATGCCGTCGCCCTGGCGCAGTGCGCGACCGCCGCGGTCCCGCGCGGACCCGTCGAGGAAGTTGCCCGTGTAGACCTGCAGCCCCGGCTGGTCGGACCACAGCTCCATCCGGGTCAGCGTCGCGGGCCCGTCGAGCACCGCCATCCGACGCCAGCCGACGCCGTCGACGACGAAGTTGTGGTCGATCCCCCGGGCCTCCCGCACCTGCGGGTGGTCCGACCGTACGACGTCCCGGAGTGCCGCACCCGCGCGCAGGTCGAACGGCGTGCCGTCGACGGGCTGGTGCGTTCCGACGGGGATCGAGGTGGCGTCGACCGGGGTGTAGGCGCTGGCGGCGACGGCCAGCCGGTGGTCGTCGATGGTGCCGGAGCCGTGGAGGTTGAGGTAGGCGTGACTGGTCAGGTTGACGACGGTCGGTGCGGTGGTGGTGGCGGTGAGCTCGAGCTCGACCGTGTCGTCGGTGACGGCGTAGCGGGCCCGGGCCGTGAGCTCGCCGGGATACCCGGCGTCCCCGTCCGGGCTGACCAGCTCGAGCACCACGGCTGACTCCACCTGCTCGACGACCTGCCAGGTCCGGGTGTGGAAGCCGTCGGGGCCACCGTGCAGGTGGTGGCCGCGGTCGTTGGCGGGGAGGCTGAACGAGCTCCCGTCGAGGGACCACCGGCCACCGGCGATCCGGTTGGCGTAGCGCCCGACGATGCTGCCGATGTAGTCCGGCGACGAGCGCACGGCTGCTGCGTCCGGGAGGCCGAGCGCGACGTCGCGGCGCACGCCGTCACCGCACGTCACGACGAGCCGCTGGACGGTGGCGCCGACGGTCAGCAGGTGCAGCTCGGGGCCGGGGGCGCGGCCGAGCACGAGGGAGGGAGAGGGTTCTGCGGGCACGATGTGAACGCTAACATCAACGGGTGGGCGCCGGGCCCGACGACGCCCGCACGACGAGCTGCGGCGGCGCCAGCGCAACCATCGGCCGGTCCTCGCCACCGAGGGCTCGCACCGTCAGGTCCACCGCCCGGCGGCCCAGCTCGCGGAAGGCCTGCGCGACCGTCGTGAGCGCCGGCCAGTAGAACGCCGACTCCGGCACGTCGTCGAACCCCACGACGCTCACGTCGGCCGGCACCGACCGGCCGGTCTCGTGCAGCGCCTTGAGCACGCCGAGCGCCATGGAGTCGTTGCCGACGAAGATCGCCGAGACGTCGTGGCTGCGGGCGAGCCGCAGCCCGGCGTCGTACCCACTGCCGGCTGTCCAGTCACCCGCGAGCTCGGGGCCCGGCAGCAGCCCGCGTGCCTCGTGGGCGCGCTGCCATCCCTCGCGACGCTGGGCAGCCTCGATCCAGTCCGCCGGGCCACTCACGTGGGCGACACTGGGATGGCCGAGGTCGAGCAGGTGCTCGGTGGCGAGGCGCGCCCCGGCGACCTGGTCGATGCCGGCCGACATCGAGTCGCCCGCACCGACGCCCTGCACCAGGACCACGGGGATCGGCAGCGACAGGCCGCGGACCTGGGCCAGCGCGTCGCGATGAGCCACAGCGACGACGATCGCCTCGACCGCCTGGTCCAGGAGGCGGTCGACCGCGTCGCGCAGGGCATCCTCGGAGAGCTCGAGCACACCGACGACGGCGACGTCGTAGCCCGCCTCGCGGCCGGCCTCCTGCACCGCCGACGCGATCATGCTCGGGCCGTAGAGGGCCAGGTGCGCGGACACCATGCCGATCCGCCCGGACTGGTTGGTCGCGAGCAGGCGCGCGGCCGCGTTGCGCCGGTAGCCCAGCTCGGCGATGGCGGCGTGCACCCGCTCGCGCGTGTCGTCACGCACCAGCGGGGAGTCGTTGAGGACCCGCGACACCGTCTGGTGCGAGACACCGGCGAGCGCCGCGACGTCCGCCATGCTCGGCGAACGCCGTCGACCTGCCTCGCGCTGCCCGTTCTCCCCCGCCATGGCGGCCACCCTAGTGGCGCAGGCCGCCACCGGAGCCGATTTTGGCGAGCGCTCACATTCGCGGCGCGCGTCCCGGATCAGCGCACCCGGAGTCGCTGCACCGCCGTCGACCCGACGAGCACCGTGCTGCGTACGACGCTCGCCTGCACCGACCAGGTGCCGGAGCGCAGCCGCGGCAACCGCCAGGTGGCCCGTCCGGCAGCGTCCAGGGCGACCGTGACGCGGCGGACCAGGTGGCCGTTGCGGCGCAGCACCAGCTGGACCCGGTCGACGTCCACCCCGACGGGATCCGTGAGGACACGGACCCGCGCGACGGCACCACGGCCGGAGCGGTCCGTAGCCGTGACACCCAGCCTCGTCGTGGACCGGGCGGCGCCGAGCTGCAGCGTCACCACGTCCTCACCGGCGCGGTGGGTCGCGTCGCCGTCGTACCGGATGACGACGGACTTCTCCCCGACACCGGCGATCCGTTCGGTGTCGACGACGATCCGCGCCCGGCCGTTGGCCAGGTTGGCGGATGCCAGCACCTTGCCGTCAGCGATGGCCCGCACCGTTCCTGTCGGCACACCGTCGGGTGCGGTGACCCGGACCGAGATCCCGACGTGGGCTCCGCGGCGCACCGACGTCTCGTCGGCTACCGCAGCCACTGCGGTCGGGACCAGGTGGTCGCCGACGGCCGGCACCACGAGGGTGTTGGCGTTCTCGGCGGTGCCGGCCCGGTCGACCGCGCGGTACTCCACGGTGACGGCACCGGCACCCACGACGAACGGGGCGTCGTACGGCGTCCAGGTGTCGCCGGTGCGGTACTCGACCCGACCCACGCCCGAACCCGCGTCGGCCGCCCGGACGGTGACCGTCCGGTCCGTCCCGGCAGTCGCCCGGCTGACCGGTGACTCCGTGTCGATCCGGACCTGACCGCTCACCACCGCAGACACGTTGCCGGTGACGTCGTGGGCGCGGGCCCGCACCTCGTGCGCTCCCTCTCCCTCGATCGTGAGCACCGCGTCGTCGCCGTCGGTCGCGACCCACGGGCCGCCATCGAGAGACGTCTCGACCCGGTCCACCCCGGTGTCGTCGGTGGCGGAGACCGTGGCGCTGGCCGGCGACGTCACCCACCAGCCCTGCTCGCCGTCGGCCGCCGAGGCGATCTCGACCACCGGGTCCGCCGCGTCCGTGACCGTCACGGTCGCAACGGCCCGGTCGGCCGAGCCGCGGCTCACGGTCCCGGTCACGCTGAACGTCCCCGCGCCGTCGTACGACGACGGGTCGATGTCGTCCCAGACGACGGCGACCTGTCCGGTCGACCCGTCACCGAACGTCGCGGCGACGGTGGCCGGCAGCGTCGGGGCCGTGCCGGCCCGGGTGCTCGCCGTGACGTCCGCGACCTCCTCGATCAGCAGCTCGGGCTGGAAGCCGCCGCGGAGCGCGTCGAGCTCGGCCTGGGTCACCGGGATCACCGTGCCGTGGCGCGGGCTGCTCGGGAGGTCGGCCGTGGGCACCGAGGTCCAGCTGCCGGAGCCGATGTCGTCGGTGGTGAAGGCGAGATAGCCCTGGCCGCCGTGATAGCTCGGCTGGTCGATGAAGAGGTACCACCGGTCGGGGTCCTCGTTGTCGCGGAAGACCGTCGGTCCCTCGCCGTTGGTGAACGTGCCGCCCCACGGGTTCGGCTGGCCGACCCCGATCCGCTCCTTGACCAGCTGCCAGCCGGGCGTGGACGTCGTGGTCGGCAGCGAGCCACTGACGGTGGCGCGCAGGTCGGTCGACCGCTCCTGGCGCGGCGTCATCGACGCCTCGTCCTTGACCACCCGGTAGAAGGTGTCGCCGTCCTTGACGACCGTCGCGTCGATCATGCCGCGACCGGTGCCGCGCTTGACGTCGATCCACGGCTGCGGGTCGGAGAAGGTCACGAAGTCGCGGGTCGTCGCGTACATCATCCGCTGGTACTGGGTGTTGATGTCGCGGCCGACCACCTCGGTCGTCGGGTAGAGCGCGGAGGCCCAGTAGACGACGTACTCCCCTGCCTCCTCGTCGTAGAAGGCCTCCGGCGCCCAGGTGTTGCCGGCGAAGTCGGAGGACACCTTGACGTGCCGCTGGTCCGACCAGTGCACGAGGTCGGTGGACTCCCAGACCTCGACGTACTTGCTGCCGCTCTCCTGCGCCTGGCCGAAGTCGACGGCCGGGTAGGCCTTGAGGTCGGTGGCGAGCAGGTAGAACCGGTCGCCCTCGTGGGAGCGGATGATGAAGGGGTCGCGCAGGCCCTGCTCGCCGTACGTCGAGGAGAGCACCGGCTCGCCGTCGTTGAGCGCGTCGTAGGCCAGCGGGTCGTTGCCCTGGCTCGCGCCGAGGTGGATCTTCTCGCCGTCGTCGGTGCTCTCACCGGCGAAGTAGGCGAAGGCGTAGCCCTGGTAGTCCGGTGCCTCGGGGGCAGGCTGGACGCGGACCACGATGTCGCGCGACGCGGAGGCTGTCCCCTTGATCGCGGTGACGGTGAGCGCGACGTCGACCGGGGACTCACCGAACGCTGGGCGGGTCACCTCACCGGTGGCGCTGACCACGTCGTCGGCCGCGGACGACCAGGTGAGGGTGGTGTCGTGCAGGCCGTTGGTCGGCAGGGTCAGGTTGCCCCGCACGTCGTCGGGGTGGACCAGGGCGACCGCCGCGACGGCCTCCTGCGCGTTGCCGGTGTCGTCGAGCTCCTCCGGCAGCACCGTCACGTCGAAGGTGCGGGTGCGGGTCTCGGCGCCCCGCGCCAGGGTGGCGGTCAGGGTCACGTCCCCCGGCGCGGAGCCGTGGGCAGGTCGGGTGACCGTGCCGTCGTCACCGACGACAGCCGGGTTGCTGCTGGCCCACGTCACCGTCGTCGTTGCGGACGCTCCGGTCGTCGGCAGCGCGAGGTCCGCCACGACGGCGCCCGTGTCGCCGAGCGTCAGCGCTGCGGCATCGGCATCGAGGGCGGGCGTGACGACGTCGCCGGCGAGAGAGGCCGACTCCTCGGCCGTCAGGACCCTGTCGTAGAGCCGGAAGTCGCGCAGCTTCCCCTTGAAGGAGAGGTCACCGGAGTACGCCGACCGGCCCAGCACGTTGAGGGTGGTGGTCCCGTCCGGGGTGCCGAGCAGTGCAGGGCTGGTGGTGACGTTGGCGTTGGTGGCCACCAGGACGCCATCGTCGTAGACACGGGCGGTTCCGGGCGCACCGACAGAGCCGCCGTCGATCGTGTAGGTGACGTGCTTCCACGATCCCGTCGTCAGCCTGCCGGTCCGGGCCGTGCTCTGCTCGGTGGCGAAACCCGCCTCGGCGATCGTCGAGCGGTAGCGGCCCTGCGCGTCGTTGGTGGTGAACAGGTACCCCGTGCCGTTGGGGTACGTCGCCTGGTTGCCGAGGTTGTACATGAACCAGTTCCCCGACAGCGTCGGATCGACCCAGACGTCGAAGTCGACCGTGAGGTCGTTGACGCCGGCCAGCAGGTTGTTCGGCAGCCGGATCGCGTTGCCCGAGCTGTTCGAGCCACCGCTGAACGTGAACCCGTCGCCGGAGGCCCAGCTCGCCGTACCCGTGACCGTGCCGTCACGGCCGTTGCCCGAGGAGTCCGCCGCAACAGTGCCGCTGGTCTCGTCGAGCTTCCACCGTGCGATCAGGCCGGTGTCGGTGTCGGCCGGTTCGCCTTCGGCCCGGGCCGGCACCGGGCCGGACAGGGTCGCGGCGACGGCGATCGCGGCGGCAAGGCCGGCGAGGGCACCACGCCAGTGCCGCCGGGGATGGGTTCGAGTCACGTTGTTTCTCCTGGGCTTCAACTGGGCTTCAGCGGATCCGCAGGCTGCTGCGGGTCGAGGACGTGCCGACGGTGGCGGAGCCGGCGTACCGGGTGAGGAGGACGTAGCTCCCCCTCTTGAGGCGAGGCAGGCGGACGGTGCCGCGGCCGCCCGAGAGGCTGACGGTGCGGTTGAGCACCGTGCGTCCGTTGCGCTGCACGACGACCTGCACGGCGCCGGACACCGGTACAGCAGCACTCACGCGGACGGTGACCTGCGGCCGGCGCGTGGCCACCCTGGTGATCCGCAGCGCCGTGCTGGCGGCGGCCTTGACCACGGTGACCCGCACACTGTCGCTGGAGCCGGCGTGGGTGGCGCTGCCCGCGTAGTCGGCGACGAGCTGGTGCGAGCCCACCCGGAGCCGGACTGCCGGGACCCGGAGGACGGCCTTGCCACCGACGAGGTCGGCAGTGGCGAGCACCGTGGCGCCCTCGCGCAGCGACACCGTGCCGGTCGGGACGCTGGACGCACCGGCGACGGTCACCCGCACCGCCACGTCCTTGCCGAGCGCGACGCGGGTGGCGACGGCGACGGCCGCCGTGGTCGACGGCGCAGCCTCCACACCTGCGGCCGGGACCTCCAGGCGACCGGGCTCCTCGGCGTTGCCGAAGACGTCCGTCGACCGGAACTCGACGACCGCGGGCTGCGCGCCCACGACGATCGGGTCGTCGTACGACGTCCAGGCTCCGTCGCCCAGGCGGTACTCCGTGCCGCCGGCAGGGATGCCGGCGCCCGTGTCGGCGGCCGTCAGCGTGATGGTGCGCGCAGTGGCGTCGAAGGTCGCCTTGGTGACCGGCGCAGCGGCGTCGACTCCGACCGCCAACGGCCGCGCCTCGCCCACGTTGCCGGCGGTGTCGACCGCACGGACCGTCAGCTCGTGGCTGCCGTCGCCGGCGACCTCGATGTCGGCCTCGGCACCCGCTGCCTGCTGCCAGGCACCGCCGTCGAGCGACCACTCGACGTGGTCCACCTCCCGGTTGTCAGCTGCCTCGACGTGCACCGTGGCGGGGTCGCGGTACCAGCCGCGCACGCCCTGTCCCTGGACCGTGAGCTCCTCCACCGTCGGAGCCACACCGTCGGCGGTGTGCATCCGCAGGAAGGTCACCGAGGAGCCGGGGAACTCGTACTCGAAGTCGTTCGAGAGCCCGCCGACCGCGCGCTCCTTGGGCCAGATGACCTGCGGAGCGCCCTTCGTGTTGGTCGCGCCCCGCGACGGTGCCGTCAGCGTCGTGACCGTGCCGGTCGGCTCGATCGCGGCGTCGGAGACCCGCACCTGCGTGCGGACCGGACCGGTCGCGGTGTTGACGACCTTGGCGACCAGGTCGCCGGTCTTCTCGTCCTTCGTGACGACCTGGAACAGCTGCTCGCTCGTGTCGACCTGGTCGTAGGTCAGCTTGAGGACGCCGTCCTGGAAGAGCCGGATCGTCGAACCGTCCACCTCGATCTTCAGGTGGTACGTCGTCCCGGTGGTCACCCCCTCGCCCTCGAGCGCGACGACCTCGCTGGCGTTGCCGCCGTCGGCCCGCTGCAGCACCGACCGGGTGTTGTTCCAGCCGCCGAGGTTCCACCAGTAGAAGTTGTTCGCACCGGTCGCGCCGAAGCCGACCAGGAAGCCCTCCGAGCCGGACAGCTTGGTGGCGTCGAGCTCGAGCGTGTAGTTCGTCCAGCCCTTGTCGTAGGCGCCGGTCATGATCGAGCGCGCGTCGGTCGTGCTGGTCGAGGACTGCACGTACCGCCCGCCGTTGACGGCCCAGGAACCCTGCTGGGAGGCCCATTTCGACGCATCGGCGAAGTCGTCGCTGAACAGCGTCGCGCCGGTCTCGTTGTCGGTGACGACCACGTTGTCGTAGGCCGCGCTGGTGTTCCACGTCGAGAGGAACGCGCCACCACGCACGTCCTGCGCGTCGTTGACCGCGCCGTCGAAGGTGCTCGGCACGACCTGGTCGCCCACGTTGTTGCCGAACATCTTCTGGACCTGCCAGTCGGCCGACTCCCACGACTCGTCGTTGTCGAACCAGATGGCGTCCGGCGACCACTGCACGTGGTTCTCGTGCGCCAGCAGCGGTGCGTACGACGCCAGCTGCACCACGTCACCGTTGCGCTGCAGGCCGGTCATGTACGCCGCCTCGACGAGCGCGTTGTTGAAGGTGTTGCCGCGGCTGGCGTACTCACCGAGGAAGACCTTCGGACCGGAGCGGTCGTAGTCGTCGTAGCGGTGGTTGTTGTCGAGGAACCAGTCCGGGTCGTTGTAGTAGTGCTCGTCGACCATGTCGACGCCCTGGGCGCGGTTGAAGCTCCACAGGGTGTCGAAACGCGTGCCCGTGTCGTCGGGGCCGGAGTTGGAGATGATCGCGATGTCCGGGTACGCCGCCTCGACGGCCTGCTTGAACTGCGGGAAGTTCGCCTCGAACGTGGTGGTGTTCTCCTCGTTGCCGAGGCCGATCATCTTCATGTCGAAGGGCTCCGGGTGGCCGAGCCCGGCACGCACCGCGCCCCACTCGGTGTCGACGCCGCCGTTGGCGAACTCGATCAGGTCGAGCGTGTCCTGGACCCAGCGGTCGATCGACGCCTGGTCCTTCATCTCGGGGATGGTGCTGCCGCAACCGTTCGCGCCGACGGAGAGGACAGGAAGGGGCTCGGCACCGAGGTCCTCGGCGAGCTCGAAGTACTCGAGGTAGCCGATGCCGTAGGTCTGGTTGTAGCCCCAGAAGTTCTTGTTGGTCGGGCGTTCCTCGACCGGGCCGATCGTCTCCTTCCACTGGTAGGTGCGCTGCCGGTCGACGTAGCCGCTCTCCTCGTAGGACTTGAACGTGCCGACGTTGGTGACGCAGCCACCCGGGAAGCGGACGAAGCCGGGGTCCATCGCGGCGACCCGCTCGGCGAGGTCCTTGCGCAGCACCGAGCGGCCGTTGACCGGCCCGACCCAGGTGTCACGGGGCATCACGGAGACCATGTCG
Organism: Nocardioides sp. Root682; assembly: GCF_001427795.1. Lineage (GTDB taxonomy): Bacteria > Actinomycetota > Actinomycetes > Propionibacteriales > Nocardioidaceae > Nocardioides. The sequence continues at coordinate 2,076,504 of NZ_LMHJ01000001.1, forward strand.
ACGGCAAGCGTCGACGGAGCCCCGGCGAGGACGGCGATCCGCGCGTTGTTGCTCGTCGCGGTCGCGGTGACCGGGACCTCGACCTGGTGCCAGCTGCCGTCACCGAGGACCTGCACGGTGCCGGAGCCGAGCATCGTCGTACCGGCGGCGTCCTCGAAGGCGATCGTCAACGACTGGGGCGTGGTCGTACGGACCCACACCGAGGCGTCGTGGACGGCACCCTGCTTGATCGCGACCGCGTCGAAGCCGGTGTTGCGCACGCCGTCGCCGGCGGCAGCAGCGACGACCTGGAGGTAGTTGCGGTTGAGGTCGTTGAGCCGACCGGCGTCGTTGACGACGGTGGCGCTGGACGCGCCGCCGCTGCGATTCGCCAGGCTCCAGGCGGTCATCGCGTTGAACGAGCCGTTGTCGGTGCCGTTGAACTCGAAGGAGCGGTTGCGGACCAGCTCGGCGTAGATGCCGCCGTCGGCTGCGTAGTTGATGTCCTCGAAGAAGATCCCGAACATGTCGGGGTTGAGCTCGGCGCCGGCACCGTCGGCATCGATGTCCAGCGTCGCCGTGCCGTCCTCGACCTCGGTCAGCACGAACCTGATCGCGTCGGCCTCGGCGCCGGTGGCCAGATGACCGTCGCCGTCGGCGACGACGTACCCGTCAGCGCCTTCGGTGCGCAGCACCACCTTGCCGCCGCCCGCGTCGGTGATCCGGAACGGCGTCGGCTCAGCGCCGGGGTCACCGATGGTCACCGCAGCGCCGTCGAGGACGAGCGGACCGGCGGGTGTGGCGATCCCGAGGGCACCGTCACCCAGGACGGCCGCGAGGAGCCGCAGGCTCGAGGTGGGCTGGTCGGCGGTCAGGGCGAGCCGGTCGCCGTCCGTCACGAGGTACGACGCGTCGCGGTCGGCCTGGAGCGTGAAGGTGCCCGACGGCACGACGTCCGCGCCCTGCGCGTGGGTGATCTCGACGTCGTCGAACACGGCCGCGGTGGGCGTGCCGTCCTGCGCGGCGAGGGCGTAGAGGCCCACCTGCGTGGTGTCGAAGGCGACCGTCGTCGTCGCGGCCGTGACCCAGGTGCCGGTCCCGGCCTCGCGGTAGCTCGAGGTGATCGTGTCGCCGGTCCGCTGCAGGCGCAGCGTCTCGCCGGTCGAGGCAGGGCGGTCCGCGAAGGCGACGGCACCGAACGCGGCGCCGACCTCGCGGTCGGTCTCCACGGCGACGCCGGACGGCGACAGCGCGCCGACGTACGTCAGCCCGGCTCGGACGTAGTTGTCCATGTCCTGCCACGCGATCAGGCCGGCGCCCTGGTAGACCTTCGAGACGGGCGCGGCGACGGTGGCCGTGGCGGTGAAGTCGCCGGCCGGTACGTCGAGCATGACGATGTTCTTCGCCGTGTTGACGCCCTGATAGGTGTCGCCGGGCTGGCCGCTGATGCGCAGCGCACCGCCGCTGACCTCGAGGGCGCCGGGGTCGGGGTTCACGACGTCCCAGCGTTCGTCGAGGGAGGCGCCGTCGAAGGCATCGGTCCACGTGACCGGGGTGTCCGCGGGCGCGGCAGCGGCCGCAGGGCTGGCGGCACCGAGACCGGCGGCCGCAGCCAGGGTTCCGGCGAGGAGGGCGAGGGCGGCACCGGAGGCGGCCAGCAGGCGGCGGCCGGAGCGGGGCGAGGGCGATGTGACGGACGACACAAGGGCGATTGTTAGCGCTAACACTTGGTCTTGGCAAGGGCAGTGGCCAGATTTCAAGGCACTCTTGACGTTTCGTGGTGACCGTGGTCACACTCGATTGTTAGCGTTCACACATCGGAGGACCGCAATGCCCCGTTCCACCTCAGCTCTCCGCCGGCTACCCGCCCTGCTCGCCCTGGCGCTCGTGGCGAGCCTCCTGCTGCTGTTGCCGACGACGCGGCCGGCGGCGGCGTCAGCGGGGGCGACCGACGTGACCGACGGGCTGGTGCTGCGCTACGACCTCGACCAGGTGTCCGGCACGACCGTCGAGGACTCCTCCGGCCACGACCGCGACGGCACCGTGGTCGGCGGCGGCACGTGGAGCGACGGAGCGCTGGCCCTGGACGGGGTCGACGACCACGTGAAGCTCCCGAACAACGTGCTGACCGGGCTCGACGCGATCACCGTGCACCTCGACGTCTTCGTCGAGACCAGCCAGGCGACGCCGTTCTTCCTGTGGGGACTGGGCAACTCCGCCACGTCCGGCGCGGGCACCGGCTACCTCTTCGCGAGCGGCAACAGCTTCCGCGCCGGCATCACCCCGACGAACTGGTCCGGCGAGAAGGTCACCGCGCGCACCAGCGGCGGCAACCTGGCCCGCGGCGCCTGGAAGGGCGTGACCTACACGCAGGCCGGCACGACGGGAACGCTCTACGAGGACGGCACCCAGGTCGGGCAGAACACTGCGGTCACCGTGAAGCCGAGCGACCTCGGCGCGGGCAGCACCGTCAACAACCTGCTCGGTGAGTCGAGCTACGCCACCGACAACAGCCTCAAGGGCAAGATCCGCAACTTCCGGATCTACGACCGGGCCCTGACCCCGGCCGAGGTCTCCGACATCACGCTGCTCGAGCCCGAGCTGCCCGCCGACACCGAGCTCGCCGAGGCGGCCGCGGCTGCCATCTCGATCGTCCACGCCGACGACGTACGCGGAAACCTCACGCTGCCCACGACCGGCGCCGGCGGCGCCACCATCACGTGGGCCAGCGACGACACGTCCGTCGTCGACACCGAGGGCCTCGTGCACCGTCCCGCCCACGGAGCGGGCGACACGACGGTCACCCTGACCGCCACCGTCACCGCCGGGACGGCCACGACGACGCGCGCCATCGAGCTCACCGTGCGCGAGCTGCCCGCGGACGCGGCGTACGAGGGCTACGCCTTCAGCTACTTCACCGGCAACTCGATCGCCGGGGAGAAGATCTACTTCGCGGCCAGCCGCGGCAACGACGCCCTGACCTGGGACGAGCTCAACGGCGGCCAGCCCGTGCTCGAGTCCACGATGGGCGAGATGGGCCTGCGCGACCCGTTCCTGATCCGCTCGCCCGAGGGCGACCGCTTCTTCCTCATCGCCACCGACCTGTCGATCGGCCGCAACGGTGACTGGGACCGCTCGCAGCGGACCGGCAGCCGCTACCTCGAGGTCTGGGAGTCCACCGACCTCAAGACGTGGTCGCAGCAGCGCCACGTGCTGGTGTCCCCGCCGACCGCCGGCAACACCTGGGCACCCGAGGCGTACTGGGACGAGGACCTGCAGCAGTACGTCGTCTTCTGGGCGTCGAAGCTCTACGCCGAGAGCGACACCAACCACACCGGCAGCACCTACAACCGGATGCTCTACGCCACCACGCGCGACTTCGTGACGTTCAGCGAGGCGAAGATCTGGCAGGACCGTGGCGAGTCCCGGATCGACTCGACGGTGATCCGCGACAACGGCCACTACTACCGCTTCACCAAGGACGAGGGCGGCGGCGGCACCGGCTGCTCCGACATCATCCAGGAGACCGCCGACGAGCTGACCGCCGTCGACCTGCCCGGCAACCCGGCGTGGACCATGCAGGACTCCTGCATCGGCCGTGACGCCGGCACCTCCGCGGTCGAGGGACCGACGGTGTTCCGCGCCAACGAGGGCGACACGTCGGGCAACGCCTTCTACCTCTTCGTCGACGAGTACGGCGGCCGCGGCTACATCCCGCTGGGGACCGACGACCTCGCCGACCCCGACTGGAAGGTCGCCACCGGGTACGACCTCCCCGCGAGCCCGCGCCACGGCACCGTCATCCCCGTCACGAAGGCCGAGCTCGACAGCCTGCGCGAGGGCATCGTCGTCCCCGAGCCGGTGACCCCGGTCGAGGCGAACGAGGACGGGCTGGTGGCTCACTACGAGCTCGACGCGACCAGTGGCAGCACCGCTGCCGACAGCTCGGGCCACGGCTACGACGGCACCGTCTCCGGTGACACGACGTGGTCCGGCGAGCCCGACGGCGGCCTGGCGCTCGGCGGCACCAACGGCCACGTGCGACTGCCCGACAACATGATGGCCGGGCTCGATGCGATCACCGTGTCGACCGAGGTCAAGGTGGACCCGACCCAGCCGACGCCGTACTTCGTGTGGGGCCTGGGCAACACCGACGGCGGTGGGACAGGCAACGGTTACCTCTTCACCACCGGCAACAGCGCCTACCGGTCCTCCATCGCCACCGGCAACTGGACCACCGAGCAGACCGTCACCAGCGGCGCGGCCCTGGCCCGCGGCACCTGGAAGACACTGACCTACACGTTGCAGGACGGCACCGCCATCCTCTACCTCGACGGCGTGAAGGTCGGCGAGAAGACCGGCGTCACCATCGAGCCCGGCGACATCGGCGACGGACGCACGACCGCCAACTACATCGGCCGTTCCGTCTACTCCGGCGACAAGTACCTCAAGGGCGCGGTGCGCGACTTCCGTCTCTACAACAGGGCGCTGACGACCGCGGAGGTCCGCGACCTCGCGGCCGATCCGACCGCGATCCTGGGCGTCGAGCTCGACAGCCTCAAGGTCCCGGCCGTCATCGACAGCGCCACCTCGACGGTCACCCTGCCGGTGACGCCGGGGACCGACGTCACGAGCCTCGACCCGTCGTACGACGTCAAGGGCGGCTCGATGCTCGACGTCGACGGACCGGCCGACTACTCGGCGGCGCGCACCGTCACCGTGACGGCACCTGGCGGGGCGACCCGCGAGTGGACCGTGCGGGCGGTCGAGATGAAGTCGCCGGTGCTGCCGGGGCTCTACGCCGACCCGAACATCGCCGAGTTCGACGGCACCTACTACCTCTACGCCACCACCGACGGCGTGGCCGGCTGGGGCGGCAAGGAGTTCTACGTCTGGAAGTCGACCGACCTCGTCGACTGGACCCGGTCCGCGGAACCGTTCCTCACCCTGGACGGCGCGAACGGCGACGTGCCGTGGGCAAGCGGCAACGCCTGGGCGCCGACCATCATCGAGCGGGACGGCAAGTACTACTTCTACTTCTCCGGCCACAACCCGACGTACAACCGCAAGACCATCGGCGTGGCCGTGGCCGACAGTCCCGAGGGTCCGTTCACGGCCCAGCCGGAGGCGATGATCCTCAACAACGAGGCGGTGACCTCAGGCCAGGCCATCGACCCCGCGGCCTTCCGTGACCCCGCCACGGGCAAGTACTTCCTGTTCTGGGGCAACGGATCGCCCGTCTACGCCGAGCTGGCCGACGACATGGTGTCGATCAAGCAGGACACGATCAGCGCGATCAGCGGCCTGACCAGCTTCCGCGAGGGCACCTTCCTCAACTACCGCGACGGGACCTATCACCTGACCTACGCGATCGACGACACCGGTTCGCCGGACTACCGGGTCGGCTACGCGACGTCGACGAGCATCAGCGGACCGTGGACCTACCGCGGCGTGATCCTCGAGAAGGACGCCTCGCAGGGCATCCTCGGTACCGGGCACAGCTCGATCGTGCAGGTCCCCGGGACCGACGACTGGTACATCGCGTACCACCGCTTCGCCATGCCCACCTTCTCGTCAGCCGGCGGGGACGGGACGCACCGGGAGACCACCATCGACCGGCTGACCTTCGGCGAGGACGGCCTGATCCAGAAGGTGACCCCGACGCTCACGAGCGTCGACCCGCTGGAGGAGCCCGAGCCGCCGGTCGTCGCGCCGGTCAACGAGGCGAAGCCGACGGTCACCGGAACCGCCCAGGTCGGTCGCAAGCTGACCGCCAGTGCCGGGATCTGGGACCAGCCGAACCTGACCTACGCCTACGAGTGGCTGCGCGGCAGTACGCCGATCGCAGGCGCCCGGTCGGCGACGTACACACCACGGGCGACGGACGTCGGCCACCGACTCTCCGTCCGGGTCACGGCCAAGGCGTCGAGCGGGCTCTCGGGTGTCGCCACCTCGCTGCCGACCGCCACGGTCGTCCGCGCCGGAGCGACGACGCGACTGCGGCTGTCCGACACCACCCCACGGGCCGGCCAGCGGGTCGCGGTCCGGGTCACCGTGGCGACGTCTCCGTCCACCATCGCTGCGACCGGGCGGGCCGTGATCAAGGTCGACGGCCGCGTCGTCGCTCGCCCGCTGCTGAGCAACGGCACCGCCCGGATCGTGATCCGGCTGCGCCGGGGCGTGCACACGATCACGGCCGGCTACGCCGGGTCGTCGACCGTGGGCAGTGACTCAGCGACGCCGGTGCGGGTACGCGTGCGGCCGTAGCCCGGTGGTTGAGGTGCGAGGAGCGCCAGCGACGAGCCTCGAAACCTCACCAGCGCGGGTGGATGGCCTCCCGCAACCGGGCGTCGTAGATGGCCCGCACCCCGTCGAGGAGCTCGGCGGGGAGCGGGCCGAGGGCGCCGGCGGCTGCGTTGGACCGCGCCTGGGCGACGTTGCGGGCGCCGGGGATCACCGTGCTCACACCGGCCTGCTGCGCGCACCAGGCGATGGCGGCCTGCGCGGGCGTGACGTCGTCGCCGAGCGTCGCGCGGACGAGAGCGGTGAACTCCGCGGCAGCTGCGATGCCGACGCGGTAGTCCACGCCGGAGAAGGTCTCGCCCACGTCGAACGCGCTGCCGTCGCGGTTGTAGTTGCGGTGGTCGTCGGCGGCGAAGACGGTCGTGTCGTCGTACCGACCGGAGAGCAGGCCCGACGCCAGCGGCACCCGCGCGATGATGGCGACGCCGGCCGCGGCGGCGGCCGGCAACACCTCGTCGAGCGGCTTCAGCCGGAACGCGTTGAGGATGATCTGCACCGACACGACACCGGGGCGCGCGATGGCGGCGAGGGCCTGCGCGCAGGTCTCGACGCTGACGCCGTACGACGCGATGACGCCGTCGGCGACGAGCGTGTCGAGGGCGTCGTACGTCGCGTGGTCGTCGATCACCGCCGACGGCGGGCAGTGCAGCTGGACGAGGTCGATCCGGTCGACGCCGAGGTTGGTGCGCGAGCGGTCGAGCCAGCCGCGGAAGTTCGCCAGCGTGTAGTTGTCGGGCACCTGCTCCGCGCGGCGGCCCATCTTGGTCGCCACCGTGAAGCCAGCGTCCGGGTGCGCGGCGAGGAAGCGTCCGACGACCTGCTCGCTGCGGCCGTCGCCGTAGACGTCGGCGGTGTCGTAGAAGGTGACGCCGGCGGCAGCCGACTCCTCGAGCACGGCGCGCGCCTCGTCCTCGCTCACGTCACCCCAGTCGGCGCCGAGCTGCCAGGTGCCGAGGCCGACGACCGACGTGTCGCGTCCGATGCGCCCGAGATTGCGCTGTTCCATCAGTTCTCCTTGTGCCGTTGCGAGGTTCAGTTGGGAGGTTCAGTTGCGAGTCAGTGGAGGTCAGTTGCGGGCCCGGGCGAGCCGGGAGTCGACCGCACCGGGGCTGAGCACAGCGTCCAGCGCCAGGGCCGCGCACCCGACGAGGCCGGCGCGATCGCCGTACGTCGACGGCAGGAACTGCAGCTCGCGGGTCGCGAGCGCGGACGACCGCGCATAGACGGACTCGCGCACGCCGGCGGCGTAGACGTCGTACGCGGCAGCCATGTCGCCCCCGAGGACGACGGCCTGCGGGTTGAGCAGGTTGATGGCCACGGCGAGCAGCTCGCCGACCTGCCGCCCGCTCTCGCGGAGCAGCTGCTTGGCCTCCGCATCGCCGGCCAGGGCATGAGCGACGAGGTCACGGACGTGCCCGACGTCGCGTCCCTCTTCCTGGAGCCGTGCCACCAGGGCCCACCCCGACGCGAGCGTCTCCAGGCACCCGGCGTCGCCGCAACGACACGGCCGGCCGACAGCCTCCGGCACCTTGGTGTGGCCGATGTCCCCGGCCCCGCCGCGCGATCCCGTGATGATCCGACCGCCGGCGAGCACGCCCAGGCCGATGCCCGTCGACGCCTTGAGGACCAGCAGGTCGCGGATCTCGCGGGCGTGGCCGAGGTACTCCGAGCGGGCCAGGGTGTCGGCGTCGTTGGCGAGGAAGAGGGGGGCGTCCGCCACCCCGGCGAGGTACGGCGCCAGCGGGATGCCGTCCCAGCCGCCCATCACGGGCGTGTCGACGCTGACGCCCCGTGCGGAGTCGACCACGCCGGGGAGCGAGCAGCCGATGCCCAGCACCGGCGGGAGGTCCACGGTGAGCAGCTGTGCGAGCTGGTCGGCGACGACGGGCATCACCTCGTCGGGACCGGCGCCGACCTCGTGGTCGACGGCCGACGCCGCCAGCTCGGTGCCGCCGAGGTCGAAGACGGCGACCTGGGACCGGGAGCGCCCGACCGCGGCGGCGAGGACGACGCCGGCCTCGGTGTTGAAGACCAGGCTCCCCGGAGGGCGGCCTCCCGTGGACGCCAGCTCGGCGCCGAGGCGCAGCAGGCCGGCGTCGGCGAGGGCGTTGACCCGGGCGACGACGGCCGTGCGGGACAGCCCGGTGACGGTGCGCAGCTCGGAGCGCGTGGATGCCCGGCCGCTGCGCAGCAGGGCGAGCAGGTCGCCGGCCGACGCGGACTCCCGCACCGCCGGCGGGGTCGTCTCGTCGGTCACGAGAGCCGATCCTAGGGCATCGATCCCACCGGATCGTCGTACTTTGATCACAAAAAGTCCTAAGTAGGGGTTCTAAAGGACAGAGTTACGCACTACCGTTGTGCCAGTGACCGCGCCCCTCCCTGATCTCGACCTCCCGGCCTGCGACTTCACCGTCTTCGGCGCCACAGGCGATCTGGCCCTGCGCAAGCTGCTCCCGGGGCTCTACGAACGTGAGCGCCAGCGCCACCTGCACCCCGACACCCGGATCGTCGGGGTCTCGCGGCACCCGCTCGACGACAACGGCTACCGCGCCCTGGTCACCGAGGCCCTGTTCGAGCACGTGCCCGAGGACCACCTCGAGGCCGGCGCCGTCCACCGGCTGATCAGCCGGCTGCACCACCTCTCGCTCGACGCCACCACGCCCGAGGGCTGGGACCTGCTGCACGGGTTGCTGAAGGAGCGGGTCCCGACAGGCTCGACCACCGAGGAGCCGGTCCGGGTCTACTACCTGGCCGTCGCGTCCGACCTCTTCGGACCGATCTGCGACCGCCTCGACGACCTCGGCCTGGTGACGCCGCAGTGCCGGGTGGTCCTCGAGAAGCCGATCGGCTGGGACCTGGCGTCCTCCCGGGTCGTCAACGACGCCGTCGGCCGGGTGTTCGAGGAGCGGCAGATCTTCCGGATCGACCACTACCTCGGCAAGGAGAGCGTCCAGAACCTCCTCGTCACCCGCTTCGCCAACACCTTCCTCGAGCCGGTGTGGAACTCGCGCTGGGTCGACCACGTGCAGATCACCGTGTCCGAGACCCTCGGCGTGGCGGGCCGCGGCGAGTACTACGACCGGGCCGGCGCGATGCGCGACATGGTGCAGAACCACCTGCTGCAGCTGCTCTGCCTGGTCGCGATGGAGCCTCCGACGTACGTCGGCGGAGACCCCGTGCGCGACGAGAAGCTCAAGGTGCTGCGCGCCCTGGTGCCGCTCACCGGCACCGCGGTGGACCGCAACACCGTGCGCGGGCAGTACACGACGTACGGCGAGGAGCTCGGGCACCCGAGCACCAGCGAGACCTTCGTGGCGTTGCGCGCAGAGGTGCAGAACTGGCGATGGGCCGGCGTGCCGTTCTACCTGCGCACCGGCAAGCGGATGGCGCGCCAGGAGTCGACCATCGAGGTCGTCTTCAAGGAGCCGCCGCACGCGATGTTCCCGCACAGCGAGGGCACCACGACCCCCAACCGACTGACCGTGCGGATGCAGCCCGACGAAGGCATGCAGCTGCACCTGACGGCCAAGCACCCCGGCCCCGGCGGCATCCGGCTGCACCCCGCGTCGCTGGACCTCAGCTACGCCGACACCTTCGACGAGCGGTGCCCGGACGCCTACGAGCGGCTGCTCATGGACGTCATGCGCGGCATCCCGACCCTCTTCATGCGCCGCGACGAGGTCGAGGCCGCGTGGTCATGGGTCGAGCCGATCCTCGAGCAGTGGGACCGCGACGGCGTCGAGCCGGTCCGCTACCACCCCGGCACCAACGGCCCGGCCGCGGCAACGCGGCTGCTGGCACGTGAGGGCCACACCTGGCAGGAGCCCACCACATGAACACACCCGTCCCCCTCCACCCCGTGCTGGACGACGTCACCCGCCGGCTGACCGAGCGCAGTGCAGCGACCCGGGCCACCTACCTGGCACGGATCCGTGCGGCAGGACACCGCGGCCCGGCCCGCGGCCGGCTCGCCTGCGCCAACCTCGCGCACGGCTTCGCTGCTGCCGAGGGTGCCGAGAAGACCGAGCTCGCGCGCGGCCAGAAGCCGAACCTCGCGATCATCACCAGCTACAACGACATGCTGTCCGCCCACCAGCCGTACGGCGACTACCCGCCCGTGCTCAAGAAGGCCGTGATCCGCGCCGGCGGGCTCGCCCAGGTCGCTGGCGGCGTGCCCGCGATGTGCGACGGCGTCACGCAGGGCCGTGACGGCATGCAGCTCTCCCTCTACAGCCGCGACCTGATCGCCATGTCGACGGCGATCGCGCTCTCGCACGACATGTTCGACGGCGCGCTGCTGCTGGGCGTGTGCGACAAGATCGTCCCCGGCCTGCTGATCGGCGCCCTGTCGTTCGGCCACCTCCCGGCCGTGTGGGTGCCCGCCGGGCCGATGGAGTCCGGTCTCCCGAACAAGGAGAAGGCCGCCGTACGACAGCTCTTCGCCGAGGGCAAGGTCGGGCGTGAGGAGCTGCTCGAGGCCGAGGCGGCGTCGTACCACTCGCGCGGGACGTGCACCTTCTACGGCACCGCCAACTCCAACCAGTTGCTGATGGAGGTGCTCGGCCTGCACCTTCCGGGGTCGTCCTTCGTCAATCCCGGAACGCCGCTGCGCGAGGCCCTGACCCGCGAGGCCGCTGCCCGAGCGGTCCGCCGGACCGTGCAGTACGACGCCGCGCCGGCCCTGGGCGAGATGGTCGACGAGAAGGCCATCCTCAACGCGTGCGTGGCACTCCTCGCGAGCGGCGGATCCACCAACCACACGCTGCACCTCGTCGCCATCGCCCGCGCCGCCGGCATCCTGCTGACCTGGGACGACCTGGCCGAGCTGTCGGCCGTGGTGCCGTCGCTGGCGCGGATCTACCCCAACGGCGCAGCGGACGTGAACCACTTCCACGCAGCCGGGGGCATCGGCTTCCTGGTCCGCACCCTGCTCGACGCGGGCCTGCTGCACGAGGACGTCGAGACCATCGTCGGCCACGGCCTGCGCCGCTACACCGAGGAGCCGGTGCTGGTCGACGGCGAGCTGACCTGGCGGCCGGGTCCCGCCGAGAGCCTGGACCTCGACGTGCTGCGCCCGGCAACGGACCCGTTCGCCGCGGACGGCGGGGTGAAGGTGGTCAGGGGACCGTTGGGCACGGGCGTTGTGAAGACGTCGGCCGTCGCGCTCGAGCACCGGTTCGTCAGCGCACCGGCGCGCGTCTTCGACGACCAGCACGACTTCCTGCTCGCCTTCGCCGACGGCGACCTCGACGGGCACGACCTCGTCGCGGTGATCCGCTACCAGGGACCGGCGGCCAACGGCATGCCCGAGCTGCACAAGCTGACCCCCGCGCTCGGCGTGCTCCAGGACCGCGGCCAGAAGGTCGCGATCGTCACCGACGGGCGGATGTCCGGCGCGTCGGGCAAGGTCCCGGCCGCCATCCACGTGACGCCGGAGGCCGCCCTCGGCGGTCCCCTGTCCCGCGTCCAGGACGGCGACCTGATCACCCTGGACTCCGATGCCGGGACGCTGACCATCGCGGCGGACCTCACCCACCGCACACCGACCGGCAACCCGCCGACCGGCGACGAGTGGGCCGGCACCGGCCGCGAGCTGTTCGCGGCCTTCCGCAGCACCGTCGGCCCGGCCGACGAGGGCGCCTCGGTCTTCCCCGCACCCAACGCCACCGACCTGGAGGTCCGCCTTGTCCACTCCTGAGAGCGTCCTCGACGTCGTACCGGTGATGCCGGTCGTCGTCATCGACGACCTGGCGTCCGCCGTCCCCCTGGCCAAGGCGCTCGTGGCGGGCGGCCTGCCCGCCATCGAGCTGACCCTGCGCACCCCGGTGGCGCTCGACGCGCTCCGCGCCATCGCCGCCGAGGTGCCCGACATCCTGCTCGGCGCCGGCACCATCACGACGCCGGCCCAGGCGGCCGCGGCGGTCGAGGCCGGCGCGCGCTTCCTGGTGTCCCCCGGCCTGACGCCGGACCTGCTCGCCGCGATGGTGGACACCGGTGTGCCCTTCCTGCCCGGCACGTCGACGGTGTCCGAGGTGATGCGGGTGCTCGAGGCGGGGCTCACCGAGATGAAGTTCTTCCCCGCCGAGGCGGCGGGCGGGACGCCGTACCTCAAGTCCGTGGCGGGCCCGCTCCCCCAGGCCCGCTTCTGCCCGACCGGCGGCATCAGCCCGGCGTCCGCGCCGACGTACCTCGCGCTGCCGAACGTCGGCTGTGTCGGCGGCAGCTGGATCACGCCGGCCGACGCCGTCGCGGCGGGCGACTGGGAGCGGATCAGCAAACTCGCCGCGGAGGCGGCGGCGCTCCGCTGACTCCTGGAGAAACGCCTATTCGGCGGCTGCGCAGAGCTCGACGTCGCCGTCCGGAAGCAGGGCCTCACGCTCACTCGGGTCCATCTGGGTCAAGGCGGTGATGTCCATGCCTCCCAGCGCCGTCGCATCGATGAGGCGCGACGCTGGTGGGGCCTCGATCTCGACGGGGTCACTGGCCCCGTACTCGATCGTCACGACCCCCGACATGGCGGTCTTCAGCTCGCCTCGGGACGCACCCGCCGGTACGCGAGCGCCCGCCTCGACCAGTGCGTCGATGGCGGCACCGAGCTCGTACTCGGCCTTGACGGGGCGCCCGTCCCGGAGCGTGATGACGACCGGCACCGGGACGTCCTTCTCGACATAGAGCAGCCGTGCCGTCTTCGGCCAGATAGCAGCAACCAGGTTGACTGCGTCCGCGTCGATGACGATCACGTCGGGGTCCTCCCGGGTGAATCCACGCGCGTATCCGTCCGCCACCAGCAGGGCAGGTGGGTACCACCCGATGTCGCCTGGGCCCGCCATCTGGCCGAAATCGAACCAACATCCTTTCAGCTCAGGGACGGCGACCTGTCCGTACGAGCGGCCGGCGATGTAGCGGGTTCGCGTCTGGAAGCCTTCGACTGCCTCGCTGAGATGCGCGAGCGCCTCGGGGACGTCGTTGATCTCGGTTGCTGTTCTCGACCGCTCGACTTCGGGGTCGCCTGCTCCCGAGATGGACACCGTTCCCATCACCATCCTCACCCTTCCCTGGTAGGTCACGGGGCTGGAGATGAGGGCGGTCAGCGCCTTCGTGTGGAGAGCATCGGCGTCCTGCTTCGTGGATCCATCGACGTCAGGAATTGTCCAGGCGGCCACCTCCGGAGGCACCGAAGGTTCGCCCGCCGAGGGAGATCTGTCGCGGTCGCTGCGATCAGCATCACCGCCGCATGCGCCCGCCATGAGAGACACGGCCAGCAGGATCGAGGCGCCACGTCCGCGGATCACGCCGGCGACACTAGCGCGCATTCGTCGTCACGCACTCCGAAACCCGCACGGTCCGGGCAGGGCTGCCCGCGGCAGTCAGGCCCGGCGGCCCATCATCGCGAGCAACCGGGTCAGCGGTGCGTCGTCGGCGGCGTACGGCAGCACCGGACCGAACGCGTCGCCCCGCTCGCCCGCCACCTCCGGGGTCGAGAACGGCTCCGCGAACGCCATGCATCCGGCGACGTCGGCATCGGTCACCGCGAACGGCTGGCCCAGCGCCGTGGCGAGGTCCCACCCGTGGACCACCACCTCGTTGAGCGCGACCGAGGCCGCGACCTCGCCGGGCAGGTCGATCCCGCCGGCGGCCGTCATGCCCTCGTACGCCGACGGGTCGCGCCAGGCCTCGGCCAGCTCCGCGAGGTCCCCGTCGATGCGGTCGCGCCACCCCGGCTCGAGCCGCGACGCGTCACCGCTCCCGCCCTGGTCCGAGCCGGGAGCCGGCTGCTTGCGGGCCGCACCCGTGAACGCGGCAGCGAGGCCGCCGACGTGCTCCACCAGGTCACCGACGGTGTACTTCGTGCACGGCGTCGGGAGGCTCAGCTGGTCATCGGTGACCGAGGCCACCAGGCCACGCAGGGTCGTCGTGGCCGGTCCGAGATCGAGAGTGGTCATGTCGGGAACAGACCGTCCCCGGCCACCGGACTCATCGGCGCTGTTCGGCGAAGAACTTCTCGAGCAGGGCGGCCGACTCGTCGGCCAGCACCCCGGCCACCACCTCGGGACGGTGGTTCAGCCGGCGATCGCGTACGACGTCCCACAGCGAACCCACGGCGCCCGCCTTGTCGTCGTACGCACCGAAGACGAGGCGGTCGACCCGGGACAGCACGACGGCGCCGGCGCACATGGTGCACGGCTCGAGGGTGACCACCAGCGTGCAGCCCGTCAGCCGCCACTCGCCGCGAGCCCTTGCCGCCTCGCGCAGCGCCACCACCTCGGCGTGGCCGGTGGGGTCGGCGTCCTGCTCGCGCACGTTGCGACCCGTACCGATGACCGCGCCCGCGGGGTCGAGGACCACCGCTCCGATCGGTACGTCGCCAGAGACGACCGCAGCCTCTGCCTCCGCGAGTGCGGCACGCATCGGCTCGAGCCAACGGCTCACGCCGAGGTGAGTCCGACGACGTCGTCGAACAGGTCACCGAAGCCGAGGGCACGGGCCACCTCGGACAGCATCTCGTCGGGGTAGAGCTCGTCGTCGTCGAGGATCTCCGCGAGGTCCATCGCGTCGACACCGAGGTCGCTCAACAGCTCGAGGTCGCCCGCCGGCTCGGCCTCGTCCTCGTCGTCGACCAGCGCCAGGCCGAGGTGCTCGACGACCGTGGCCGCCAGCTCCCACTCGGTCGCGGCACTGATGTCGGACAGCATCACGCGGGTCCGGGGTCCCGCGACGCGGACCACGACGAAGAAGTCCTCGTCGACCGCGACGAGTCCGACCGCTCCCCCGTCGCCCGGGAACCGGCGCAGGGCCGAGGCCAGGGTCTCGACGTCGACCGCATGGTCGGGGGTGAGCTCGGCAACCTGCCAGACGCCTTCCTCACGGTAGGCGGCCAACGCGAAGTCGACGGCGTCGGTTGCGGTCATGTCATCAGCGTGACACGCGAACCCCCACAGGGCTAGGGGATTCTGGGTGACGGGCACCCGTTCGGGCCGGGGACTAGGCTGCCGGTCATGCGCACCCAGGTGGTGGACCACCCACTCGTCGCCCACAAGCTGACCGTGCTGCGGGACCAGGAGACGGACTCCCCGACCTTCCGGTCCCTCACCGACGAGCTGGTCACCCTGCTCGCCTACGAGGCCACCCGCGACGTCCGGGTCGAGCCGTGCGAGATCGTCACGCCGGTCTCCCCCGCCACCGGGACGCGGCTCGCGACGCCCCGGCCCCTCGTCGTACCCATCCTCCGGGCGGGGCTCGGGATGCTCGACGGCATGATGCGCCTGCTGCCCACGGCCGAGGTCGGCTTCCTGGGCATGGTCCGCAACGAGGAGACCCTCGAGGCCGCGACGTACGCCGAGCGACTGCCGGACGACCTGTCCGGCCGCCAGTGCTACGTCCTCGACCCGATGCTCGCGACGGGCGGCACCCTCGCCGCAGCCATCCGCTTCCTGGTCGACCGTGGGGCGGATCACATCACCGCGGTCTGCCTCCTCGTCGCGCCCGAGGGCGTCGCCCGGCTCGAGGAGGAGCTCGCCGACCTCGCCATCCCGGTCACCGTGGTCACCGCAGCGCTCGACGAGCGGCTGAACGAGAAGGGCTACATCGTCCCGGGTCTCGGCGACGCCGGCGACCGGCTGTACGGGATCGCCGGGGGCTAGCGGACATCCCACCCAGTGGGCAGCGACCCAGTAGACGGATGTCACACGTAAGACGGGGACCTCACGAGCCAACGGCTGTGTAGGTTGAGCGGCGCTGTATCCACGAATGGCTGGAGGCTCGATGCTCATCGGCATCCCCCGCGAGTCGAAACCGGGCGAAACCCTCGTTGCGGCGACCGCGAAGACCGTAACCCAACTGACCAACCTCGGCTACGACGTCGTCGTCGAGGCTGGAGCAGGCAACGCTGCCGACCAGCCCGACTCCGCGTTCACCGACGCCGGTGTGCGCGTCGGGACGTCCGAGGAGGTGTGGGCCGCCGACGTCGTCGTCAAGGTCAACGCCCCCTCCGCCGAGGAGATCGGGCGGCTCCGACGGGGCGCCACGATCATCTCGATGATGGCTCCCGGACGCAGCCCCGAGCTGCTCGAGCAGTTCCAGGCAGCCGGCGTCACGGCCCTGGCCATGGACGCGGTGCCGCGGATCTCGCGCGCCCAGTCGATGGACGTGCTGTCCTCGATGGCGAACGTCGCCGGCTACCGCGCCGTCGTCGAGTCGGCTCACGAGTTCGGACGGATGTTCACCGGCCAGGTGACCGCTGCCGGCAAGATCCCGCCCGCGCGGGTCTTCGTCGTCGGTGCCGGCGTCGCCGGCCTCGCCGCGATCGGTGCCGCATCGGCGATGGGCGCCATCGTGCGCGCCTTCGACGTGCGTCCCGAGGTCGCCGAGCAGGTCGAGTCGATGGGCGCCCAGTTCGTCTCCGTCGACATGGAGCAGGAGGTCTCCTCCGACGGCTACGCCAAGGAGATGACCGAGGCCCAGGTCGCCGCGACGGCTGCGATGTACGACGAGGAGGCCCGCGAGGCCGACATCGTCATCACCACCGCGCTGATCCCGGGACGCCCGGCCCCGAAGCTGCTCTCGGCCGAGACGGTCGCGGGCATGAAGAACGGCTCGGTCATCGTCGACATGGCGGCGGCCAACGGCGGCAACGCCACCGGCACCGTCACCGACCAGAAGATCGTCACCGACAACGGCGTCACGATCCTCGGCTACACCGACCTGGCGGGTCGCCTCGCGGCCCAGACGAGCCAGCTGTACGGCACGAACATCGTGAACCTGCTCAAGCTGCTGACCCCGGAGAAGGACGGCGCCCTCGCGCTCGACTTCGACGACGTCGTACAGCGGGGCATCACGGTGGTCAAGGAGGGTGAGTCCACGTGGCCGCCCCCGGCCGTGCAGGTCTCGGCCGCCCCGGCAGCCGTTGCTGCTCCGGTCGAGGTCAAGGAGCCCAAGGTTCCGATGTCGGCCGGCACGAAGGTCGGCCTGGTGCTCGGCGCGATCGGCCTGTTCTGGCTGGTCAACGCGCTGGCTCCGACCGACGACCTGCGTCGCCACTTCACGGTGCTGATGCTGTCGATCGTGATCGGCTACTACGTCATCGGCAAGGTCGCGCACGCGCTGCACACGCCGCTGATGTCGGTCACCAACGCGATCTCCGGCGTGGTGGTCGTGGGTGCGCTCGTCCAGGTGGCCAGCGACGACAAGCTGATCGTCGGACTGTCCGCAGCGGCGATCCTGCTCGCGTCCATCAACATCTTCGGTGGCTTCGCGGTCACCCGACGCATGCTCGCCATGTTCAGCAAGGGAGCATGACCATGGACATCTTCTCCATCACCGGAGCGGCGTACATCGTCGCCGCGCTGCTGTTCATCCTGTCCCTGGCGGGCCTCTCGAGGCACGAGTCGGCCAAGAACGGCCTGACCTACGGCATCGTCGGCATGGGCGTCGCCCTGGTCGCCACCGTTGCCGGCACCGTCGACGCCAGTGAGTTCATCGAGGACCGTCCCCTGGTCATCGGCCTCCTGGTCGCCGCCGTCGTGGTCGGTGCCCTGATCGGCCTGTGGCGCGCCAGGATCGTCGAGATGACCGGAATGCCCGAGCTCATCGCGGCCCTGCACTCCTTCGTGGGTCTGGCCGCCGTGCTGATCGGCGTCAACGGCCACCTCGAGGGCTCGCACTTCGAGCTCGACAGCCTCAACAACATCCACGAGGCCGAGGTCGCGATCGGCATCTTCATCGGTGCGGTCACCTTCACCGGATCGATCGTCGCCAACCTGAAGCTGTCGGCGAAGATGAGCTCTGCCCCGCTGATGCTGCCGGGCAAGAACTTCATCAACGTCGGCTCGCTCGGACTGTTCGCGATCCTGACCGTCGTCTACGTCGCGGTCGAGGAGGGCACCGGCCAGGACATCGTCCTCGCGGTGCTGACGGTCCTCGCCCTCGCGCTCGGCTGGCACCTCGTCGCCTCCATCGGCGGCGGCGACATGCCGGTCGTGGTCTCGATGCTCAACTCGTACTCCGGTTGGGCCGCGGCCGCCTCGGGCTTCCTGCTCGGCAACGACCTGCTGATCGTGACCGGTGCACTCGTCGGGTCCTCCGGTGCCTACCTGTCCTACATCATGTGCAAGGCGATGAACCGCTCGTTCATCTCCGTCATCGCCGGTGGCTTCGGCATCGCCGCCCCCGCAGGCGACGACAAGGACTACGGCGAGCACCGCGAGATCCAGGCCGATGCTGTCGCCGAGCTGCTCGCCGGCGCGTCCTCGGTCGTGATCACGCCCGGCTACGGCATGGCCGTCGCGCAGGCGCAGTACCCCGTCGCCGACCTGACCGCGAAGCTGCGGGCCAAGGGCATCAACGTCCGCTTCGGCATCCACCCCGTCGCGGGTCGCCTGCCCGGACACATGAACGTGCTCCTGGCCGAGGCGAAGCTGCCCTACGACATCGTCCTCGAGATGGACGAGATCAACGACGACTTCCCCGACACCGACGTCGTGCTGGTCATCGGCGCCAACGACACCGTGAACCCGTCCGCGGCGGAGGACCCGTCCTCCCCGATCGCCGGCATGCCGGTCCTCGAGGTCTGGAACGCCAAGGACGTCATCGTGTTCAAGCGGTCCATGGCCGCCGGCTACGCCGGTGTCCAGAACCCGCTGTTCTTCCGCGAGAACAGCCAGATGCTGTTCGGCGACGCGAAGGACAAGGTCGAGGAGATCGTCCGCCACCTCGGCGACTGACACAGCTGTACGACGAAGGGCCGGTTCCGTTGGAACCGGCCCTTCGTCATCTGCCACGCAGCTGGACGCGGGCAACGTCAGTGCAGCGTCAGCTCGCCTACCGTCCAGTCATCCGAACCAGACGTGAAGGAAACCCCACATGCGCCTCCTCCTGATGGGCCCGCCCGGAGCCGGCAAGGGCACCCAGTCCGCCGCACTCGCTGCTCACCACCGCATCCCCGCCATCGCAACCGGCGACATCTTCCGCGCGCAGGTCAGGGACCGCACGCCGCTCGGGCTGACGGCCCAGGGCTACATGGATCGCGGCGAGTACGTGCCGGACGAGGTGACCAACGCGATGGTCGCGGTGCGGCTCGCCGAGCCCGACTGTGCGGACGGTTTCCTGCTGGACGGGTACCCGCGCACCGTTGACCAGGCAGCCGAGCTCGACACGATGCTGGCCGGGGCCGATGCCTCACTCGACGCAGTGGTGGTGCTCACGGTGGATGCCGAGGAGCTCGTCGGGCGGCTGCGACGGCGCGCCGAACTGGAGGATCGGGCCGACGACACCGAGCTGGTCGTCCGCCGACGGCTGCAGGTGTACGCCGAGCAGACCGCTCCGCTCGTCGAGCTGTACGCCGCGCGCGGGCTGGTCCGGGAGATCGACGGGGCCGGCACGGTCGTGGAGATCGCGGCACGGATCGACCAGGCCCTGGCCCGGCCGGTGGTCTGACCGCGACTCAAGGCACGGCTCAGAGCACGACCTCGGCGAGCGTCTCGTAGCGCGGCGAGCGGCGCGGCCCCTCGCCGAGGTGCGAGGCGATCACCGCAACCGAGTCGAACGTCCAGGCCGGCCCCTCGTAGGTCTCCAGCAGGCGCACCCAGTTCGTCATCTCGACGAACCTGCCGCCCGTGCGGGCGACGGTGACGTGGGGACGGAAGCGCTGGCCGTCCACCTCGACACCACTGACCACCGCGGCGTTCCGGGCGCGGACGGCGGCCGTCGTCAAGGTCTCCGGCGCCGTGACCCCGGTGGCGAGGACCCGTGCCTCGGCGACGTTCGGGAACGCGACGGCACCAGCGAGCCGGAGCTCGGCCGCGGGGAGACCTTCGAGCGACGTGGCCAGCCGGTCGACGTACTCGTCGACACGGTGGCTGGCGGCGTCGGCCATGAAGGCCAGCGTGATGTGGAGCTGTTCGGGTCGGGTCCAGCGGAACTCGGCCGCATCGCGACGCGGGTCCAGGAACGCATCGAGGTGCTCGATCGCGTCGGTCGACGGGATCACGGCGGTGAAGAGTCGCATCAGACCTGGGTCCCGACGAGCTGGCCGATGCCATGGGTGACCGCCATCGCGATGAGGCCGCCGAGGATGTTGCGCACCACGGCCATCCGCGCCGAGCCGTAGCCGAATCGGGCGCTGGCCCAGCCGGTCAGCGCGAGGGCGGCCACGACCGCGACGACGGTGATCGCGACCCGGAGGTCCTGGGACGCGAGCAGGATGGTGAGCAGCGGCAGCAGCGCACCGAGCGTGAAGGACAGCATCGAGGCGATCGCCGCGTTCCATGGGCTGGTGAGGTCGTCGGGGTCGATGCCGAGCTCGACCTCGGCGTGCGCCGCCAGCGCATCCTTCTTGGTCAGCTGCTTGGCGACCTCGAGCGCGAGGTCGGGCTCGAGCCCCTTGTCGACGTACAGGCCGGCGAGCTCGGCGAGCTCGTCCTCGGGGTCCTCGGCCAGCTCCCGACGCTCCTTGGCGAGCAAGGCGTCCTCGGAGTCGCGCTGGGTGCTCACCGAGACGTACTCACCCGCCGCCATGCTCATCGCACCGGCCACCAGGCCCGCGATGCCGGCGACGAGGATCGTGGTCCGGTCCGTGGTCGCACCGGCGACGCCCAGCACGATGCCGGCGGTCGAGACGATGCCGTCGTTGGCGCCGAGCACGCTCGCCCGCAGCCAGTTGAGCTGGTTGTTGAAGCCTTCCTGGTGCGGCTCGTCGTCGTGGGGACCGATTGCCTCCCCTGATCCGGTCTCCGTGTTCGCACTCACCCCTGCATGATCCCCGATCCTGCGGTTGTCATGCGACCCGATTGCCGATGAGCGTGCACGAACGGAGGGAAACAACGAGAAACCGGTCGCGACGAGTGCTCGTCGCGACCGGTTTCCCTTGGTTCGTGCTGGCTACAGGCCGAGGTCGCGCCCGATGAGCTCCTTCATGATCTCGTTCGAGCCGGCCCAGATCTTGGTGACGCGGGCGTCGCGCCAGGCGCGGGCCACGCGGTACTCGTTCATGAAGCCGTAGCCGCCGTGCAGCTGGACGCAGGCGTCGAGGACCTCGCTCTGGGCCTGGCTGGACCACCACTTCGCCTTGGAGGCGTCGATAGCGGTGAGCTCGCCCTTGCTGTGCGCGAGCACGCACTTGTCGATGTAGGCCTCGGCGACCTCGATCTGCGTGAAGAGCTCGGCGAGCAGGAACTTGTTGCTCTGGAACTTGCCGATCGACTGGCCGAAGGCCTGGCGGTCCTTGGTGTACTGCAGGGTCTCGATCAGGATCTGCTTGGCCTGCGCGACGTTGGCGACGGCGCAGCCGAGGCGCTCCTGCGGGAGCTTCTGCATCATGTGGATGAAGCCCATGTTGAGCTCACCGATGATCTCGGCGTCGGTCACCCGGACGTTCTCGAAGAACAGCTCGGCCGTGTCGGACTCCTCCATGCCGACCTTGTCGAGCTTGCGGCCGCGGGAGAACCCTTCCTTGGTCGCCTCGATGCCGAACAGGGTGATCCCCTTCGGGCCCCGCTCCGGGTCGGTGCGCACGGCGGTGACGAACAGGTCGCCGGAGAAGCCGTTGGTGATGAAGGTCTTCGAACCATTGATGATCCACTCGTCGCCGTCGCGCACAGCGGTGGACTTCAGGTTCGCGAGGTCGGAGCCGCCGGAGGGCTCGGTCATGCCGATGCCCAGCAGGATCTCGCCGGAGACGACGCCCGGGAGCCAGCGCTCCTTCTGCTCCTCGGTGCCCAGCTCGACGATGTACGGCGCCGTGATGTCGGCGTGGATGCCGTGACAGGTCGGGTACGCCGCACCGACCTTGGCCAGCTCCTCCTGGAGCACGGCATTGAACCGGAAGTCATTGGCCTCGGCGCCGCCGTACTGCTCCGGGACCTCGAGGCCGAGCAGGCCCTGCTTGCCGGCTTCCAGCCAGAACTCCCGGGGCAGCGCCTTGGCGGCGATGTGCTCCTCGGTGTGCGGCAGGACCGACCGGTCGATGAATTCCTTCACGGAGGACCGGAAGGCCTCGTGGTCCTCGTCGTAGATCTCGCGCTTCATGCACCCAACACTACTGGTGGGTCACATCGCCCGTCGCTGTCCCCGAGCACAAGATTCCGGGGCGCGGATTGGTCATTCCGTCACGGAGGAGACGCGTGACGGCATCACCAGCCCGGCGACGACCAGCGCGACGGACGTGCACGCCACCACCACGAAGACCGTGTGCAGGGCCGGGTCGAGGATGCTGATCGGGAGCGCGTCGAGGTCCACCTCACCGGCTCGCTGCCCGCCGCCGAGACGCGAGGCCACCACACCGTTGGCCACGGCACCGAACACGGCGACGCCGACCGCGCTCCCGACCGAGCGCGCGAACATGTTGGTGCCGGTGGCCACGCCCCGGTCGCGCCAGCCGACCGCGGACTGCGCCGCGATGATGCTCGGGCTGGCGACGTAGCCGAGGCCGAGCCCGAGCACCAGGCAACCGAGCGCCAGCAGCCAGACCGGGCTGCCGGGTCCCACGCTGGCAACGATGCCGGTGCCGACGAGGCCGAAGGCGGCACCCGCGAGCAGGCAGGGGCGATAGCCCCAACGCAGGTAGAAACGCCCGGCCGTGCTCGCTGCGATGGGCCACCCGATGGCGAGCGCCGCGACCGCGAGGCCGGCGACGACAGCTCCGGCGCCGAGAACCCGCTGGGCGTACACCGGGACGTAGGAGGTGACGCCGAGCATCAGCATTCCGACCACGAACGCCCCGATCGTGGCGGCGTTGAGGACCCGGTTGCCGAACACCCACAGCGGCAGGACGGGATCGGGGACCCGCCGCTCGACGGCGACGAAGGCCAGCAACAGGACCGCGGAGGCGACGAAGATGCCCACGCCGGCCGGCGACCACCAGGGCCACCGGATGCCACCCTCGAGCAGGCCGAGCAGCAGCAACAGGGCCGCCCCGGCCAGCAGGAGGGCTCCGACGACATCGATGGATCGACGCTCCGCGCGGGCCTCGTGGGCCGCGGTCTCCTCGAAGCGACGCACCAGCACCACGGCGGCCAGCACCCCGAGCGGCACGTTGATCCAGAAGATCCAGCGCCAGGACGTGTGCTCCGACAGCAGACCGCCGAGGGTCGGGCCGACGACCGCCGCGACGGCCCACACGCCGGCGACGTAGCTCTGCGCGACCGCGCGCTCGGCAACGGAGTAGATGTCGCCCATGATCGTGACGGCCGCGGGCTGGATCGCACCGGCGCCGAGGCCCTGGACCGCGCGGAAGACGATCAGTGCGGTCATGCTCCACGAGAGCGCGCAGAGCACCGAGCCGAGGACGAACAGCGTGATCCCGAACAGCATCAACGGCTTGCGGCCGAAGACATCGGCCAGCTTGCCGTAGATCGGGGTGGTCACGGCCTGCGCCAGGAGGTACGTCGAGAACAGCCACGGGAACTGGGTGAAACCGCCCAGGTCCTCGACGATCGCGGGGACAGCAGTCGCGAGGATCGTGGTGTCGATCGCGACGAGCGCCACGCTCAGCATCACCGCGCCGAGGATCGGGCCCCGCTCGCTGCGCAGTCCCACATGGGCCCGCGTCACGGGAGCGGGCGCGGAGAGGGTCACGTCAAGCGGCAACCGGCGGCCGCGGTTCGGCATTCCCTCGACACGTGACCGGAACGTGATCGGGCTACCCGAGGCCGTCCTCGGCCTTGTCGAGGAACCCCTGGAGGTCGAAGACGTCACCGGAGGGCGGCGCCGCGATCTCGACCTCCTTGTCGAAGTCGGAGAACTCGAAGAAGTCCACGTCGCTCTCCTCGATCCTCAGCAGGTAGTGCGGTTCGTCGAGCCGGACGTGGAGGACCTCGCGCTGAGAACCCTCGGTCTGCTCGATCTTCACGGCGTCCTCGTCGCCGACCTCGTCCTCGCCGAGGCTGGTGGCCGTGGCGTCCTCGCGACCGTCCCGCTCCAGGAACTCGTCGAGGTCGCAGAAGGCATCGGTCGTCTCGAGCAGGCTGTTCTCGAGCACCCAGCGATCCCCGATGACCGGCAGCACCAAGGCCGCCGCGTCGCCGCCGCTCGTCGAGTTCCAGAACGCTGCGTCGGCGCGGAGGTAGAGGTTCTCGTCCACCCGCAGGATCTCGGCGACCCCGCCGGAGGACTTCTCCGTCATGGTGCCCTTGCAGTCGCCGCGACTGGTCGCCGTGACGTCCACCTCGACCGGCGAACCGTCGTCATCGAACTGCCCGCGGATGCGCGCGCTCTCGACGACGGCCATGTCGCGTTCGGAGGCCCGGAGGATGTCCTTGGGCTCCAGTGCCAGGAACGACTCCTCCGCCGGCGAGGGGTCGTCGCCACCGCTGCCACTGGTGAGGAGCGCGGCGCCGATGCCGGCGCCGAGGGCGACCGCCGCGGCAGCCCCACCGAGGGCCCACCACTTCTTCGAGGAGGTACGACGTCCGGTGGGCGTCGCGCTCAGGAAGGCCGGCGGCGGCGGATTCGCGGCCGCGGGCACGTAGGCCGTCACGGGCACGGGGCGCGCGGCCGGCGCGGGCGTGGGTGTCGGCGTCGGCGTGGGTGTGGGCGTGGGCGTCGGCGTCGGCGTGGGGCGGATCGGTCGCATCGCCGTACTCCCCTTGGCCTCGGGCACCGCGGCACCCGGGGTGATCGGGAGCCGGAGCGCGGCGTGCAGGTCGGCACTCATCTCGCTGGCCGCCTGGTAGCGCTCGGCGGCGTCCTTGGCCATCGCGGTGCGCAGGATCCGGTTGGTGGCGTTGACCATCGGGCTGCTGCCCGACAGCTGGGGGACCGGGTGGCTCACGTGGGCGGCGACCAGCTGGTACTCGGAGGTGCCCGCGTAGGGCGGGGTCCCCGTCAATGCGACCCACAACAGGCAGCCGAGGGCGTAGATGTCGGTCGATGCGCTGGCCTTGGCCCCGCCGTGGAGCTCGGGCGCCATGTAGGACGGGGTACCGACGGCCGAGGCGCTGAACCGGGTGGCGTCGGCGTTCATCTTGCGGGCGATACCGAAGTCGGCGAGGTAGGCCCGCACTGAACCGGGCCTGCGCCGCACCAGCACGTTGCCGGGCTTGATGTCGCGGTGCACGAGGCCCGCGTCGTGGGCGTCCGCGAGACCGCTGGTGACCTGCTCGATGATCTCGAGCGCCTCGACCAGGCTGGGCGTCCCGTGGGTCCGGATCAGGTGCCCGAGGTCGCCGCCCGGGATGAGCTGGCTGGCGATGTAGAGGTAGCCGTCCTCCTCCCCGTGGGCGTACACCGACACGACGTGGGCGGACTCCAGGGACGCCTGCGAACGTGCCTCACGGGTGAAGCGCTCACGGAACTCCGGGTCGTGCGCGAACAGCGGCGTGATGACCTTCAGCGCGACCTCGCGCCCGAGGTTCTCCTCCATGGCGCGGTAGACCACGCCCATTCCGCCCTGGCCCAGCTGCTCGACGATCCGGAACCGGCCGATCCGCGACCCGGGGACCGGGTCGCCGGAGCCGGAGCCAGAGCCGGAGCCAGAGAAGGAGGACACGCCCTCTGTTCTACCGGACGACCGTGTCGGCGACATGACGCGGCGGTCAGTGCCGCGCTCCGACTGCTCTGGAAATCCCCCCAGGGTTGTCCCCAGAACCACCGACGGTGTGGTCAGGGAGCGCGGCACGCCGTACTGCACGGGCCACTCCCCCACGGTGCGACCCGTGCGAATTGTCTCGCTTGCGCAGTGGCACCGATACCCGCGATTCCGAGGACAGCCACCCAATCCGGGGTCGCACCCCCACCATTGGGCCTAGCATCCGGCCATGAGGCGCGGGCGGTCCGAAGGTCGTTCCTTCGCCGCGTCCGTGGAACGCGGGCTGCAGCTGGCCATCGGCATGGTGATCCTGGCGAAGACCCTCGTCTGGGCCGGCCAGTTCGCCCTCCAGCCGTCGTACGACGGCGAGGACCTGACGCTCGCAGCGGTCCTGGTGTGCTCGGTCCTCATCGCCGGGATCAACTGTCTGCGGGGGCGCGCGTCCACCGCGGACGTCGTGCTGTGCACGATCGCGATGGTCGCGGGCGCCCTGATGCATCGCGACGACGTGCCTCTGTCCGGGGCTGCGGACTCCCCGATCATCCATCTGGCCGAGCCGATGCTGCTGGTGATCGCCGCCCGTCGCCGCGGCGCGGTGGCGACGATGGTGCTCATTGCCGCACTGTTCGTGGGCCTGCGCTGGATCACGGGAGGTGACGACGGCCTCGTCTACGGGCTCCAGGAGGCCGCGCTCATCGGCGGCTCCGTGTTCGGCGCCCTGTTCCTCGTCACGCACATGCGGCGCGCCTCAGGCCGCGCGGAACGTGCGCTCGCCACCCGTCGGGTCGACGAGGCCGAGCGCATGTCGTCGGCCGAGGTCGAGGCGACGTCGTTCCTGCACGACGACCTGATCCCGACCCTGCTGGCCGTCGCCGGCCTGCCCGGGGACCCGGACACGTGGTCCGCGGCAGCCAACGCGCTCGAGGAGATCGAGGTCCCGGCGGCCGAGCAGGGACTCGGCGACCTGGTCGCGGAGATCCGGACGGCGGCGGATCGCGAGCACCTCAAGGCCCGGTTCGTGGTGCGCGGGCGACGCCAGCGACTGCCCGACGTCGTACAGGACGCCCTGCTGGGCGCGGCGACCGAGGCGCTGCGCAACGTCGCGCGGCACAGTGGGCAACGGCGCGTGCGCGTCACCGTCGTACGACGAATTGGCTCGATCCGCGTGGTGATCGCCGATCCGGGTCTGGGGTTCACCGCGGATCCCGGCGTCGGGCTGCGCGTCGCGATCGCTGGACGGGTGTCCGCCGTGGGCGGGACGTCGCGCGTGGACAGCGTCCCCGGCTCGGGGACGACGGTGGTCCTGATGTGGCGCTACCGCCGGCTCGCGCGCCTGCTCGGCATGTCGCCCGCCCACGACCAGGTGATCCGGGCGGTGGTGCCGGACCCGGGCCGGGTGGCCCTGGTGGCCAGCGCGGTGCTCGCCGGCGGGTACCTCGCGACCGCGGCGCTGTTGACGCTGGACAACCCGGTGCAACCGGAGTCGTACCTGGGCGCCGTCGCCATAGCTGCGCTGGTCGTGCTCCTCACCAATGCGATGACCCGGGGGCCACTGTCGCCGGCCCACCTCGTTCTCGCCGCGGCGGCCCCGACCGCGATCCTGGCCGCGGCGCTCCCCTCTGTTCCGGCCGAGGGTCTCGGCGGTGCCCAGTCGTGGTTGATCGAGTTCAGCGCCCTGCCGGCGCTCGCGGTCGCCTGGGTCGTGTCGCAACGCATGATCATGCTGCTCCTGGTGCCGAACGCGCTCGTGATCACCGCGGTCGCCCTGCACCTGGATCGGCCTGTCAGCGACCTGCCGCACCTGCTGTTCGTCCAGCCGCTCAACGCCCTGTTCGTCGGGATCATCGTGTCCGTGTGTCGGCGCGCCGGACACATGGTCACGAACCGGGCCACCCCCCGGACGTCCGATCGCCGGGTCGCCCTCGAGAGTCTCCTGGGCAATTTCCTCGCGCCCGTGCAGGAGATCCTGATCCGAGGAGCGCTGGGCAGGGTGACCACCACTGAGTCGACGCGGGCGGCGCTCCTGGCGCACGCCGCGAGGGACTGCCTCTACCTTCCCGGGACCGAGCACGCCGACCTGCGGGCCGAGCTCACCGCGCTACGGGCCGCCGGCGCCCAGGTGGAGAGCCGGATGACCGAGTACCCCGCGGCCACGCGCACCCTGGCCTCCGCGCTCCGGGCGCTCGTCGGCAGCAGCCCCGGTCAGGTCACCATCTCCGGCACCGTCGACGAGTCGTCCGTGGTCGTGGTGCCCGGCCTCGCGGCCGACGCCGCTGCGCGGGTCACCCGCTCGCTGCCCATCTCCTGGCAGGCGCGAGCCGAACCGGAGGCCCTGGTGCTGACGGGGCCGCCGGACCTCGCTTCGGTCATTCGTCGAGGTGGCCGTCGGCTCGTGCGCGACTGATCAGGCCGTGCACGTTGCCGGGGTCGACGCCTCCGGACCGGTAGGCACGGGCCGCCCGGAACAGGTGTTCACGCACCGTCACCTCGCTGATCCCCAGGTCGCGCGCCACCAACCGGTAGGGCAGGCCGGTGCTCACGGCCCGGAGGATCTCGATCTGGCGCTGCGACAGGCGCGTGCCGAGCCCGTCATCGGTCAGCAACATCGCTGCGAGCTGGCCCGAGCAGGCGAGCTCGCCCGCAACGCCGTCCCGGATGGCCTGGGCGATGGTCTGGATCGGGTCCACCTTGAGGACCAGGCCAGCCGCGCCGGCCTGGATGGCCCGCCGGACCGGCATCGGCCGCTCCTCCGCGGTGAACAGCAGGACGACGATGTCGCGGGCCACGAGCGCGGCCACCGATTCCTCGGCGACGGGCTGGTCCGGGATGTGCAGGTCCAGGAGGACGACGTCGAGCCCGTCGGGAGTGTTCTCGAGGAGCTCGTCCACCGAGCCGGCGATGGACACGAGCGCCATGTCGGGGGCGTGCTTCGCCAACGCGGCACCCACACCAGCAAGCACCACTGGATGGTTGTCGATCGCCCCGACCCTGATCACTGCGGACACCACGCCAGTATGGCCAGCACGCACGGTCCCGCGTGCCAAAACGGTCAGACCCCGACAGGTTCCTTGTCCGCCGACGCGGCGCCGCCGTCGGGATGCGGCAGGTCGTCGTACTCCTCACGGAAGCCGTGGCGCTGCCACCAGCGGGCCATCGGCGCGGGCGCCCACCAGTTCCAGCGACCGAGCAGCTTCATCGTGGCCGGCACCAGCAGGGCCCGTACGACGGTCGCGTCGACGAGGATCGCCACCAGCATCCCGAGGCCCATCATCTTCATGAAGACCACGCCGCTGAGGCTGAAGGCACCGATGACGACCGCGAGCAGCAGGGCAGCACTGGTGATGATGCGACCGGTCTTCTGCACACCCGTCTGGACGGCGAGATCGTTGTCGCCCGTGGCGTCCCACTGCTCGCGGACCCGCGACAGCAGGAAGACCTCGTAGTCCATCGAGAGGCCGAACAGCACGGCGAGCATCACGATCGGGTTGGTCAGGTCGAGGAAGCCCTGCGGCGTGAAGCCGAGCAGGCCCGACAGGTGGCCGTCGCTGAAGATCCAGGTGACCACACCGAAGGAGGCGGTGATCGAGAAGGCGTTCATCAGCACGGCCTTGAGCGGGAGCACCAGCGACCCGAAGGCCATGAAGAGCAGCAACAGCATCACGCCGATGACGATCCCGCCCATCAGCGGCAGGTGGTTCCCGACCGATTCCGCGAGGTCGACCGTGTCGGCCGTCAGGCCGCCGACGAGGGCCTCCGAGCCGTCCGGGCTGGCCACCGCGCGGACGTCGCGCACGATCTGCTGCGACCCCTCGGTCTGGCTGTTGCCCTCCCAGGTGACGCGGAGCAGGGTCGTGTCGCCCTCCGTCACCACGGGACGGACGTCGGTCACGCCGGTGACGTCGCGCTTGATCGCACTCTCGTACGACGCCACGCCGGTCTCGTCCGCTCCGGTCAGCAGCACGTTGGCGGTCGAGCGCTCCTCGCCGAACTCGGAGTTGAGTCGCTCGGCGGCCTGGTGGGACGGGGTGTCCGCAGGGAGCACCCGGTAGTCGACGCTGCCCCACTTCACGCCCAGGAAGGGCGAGGCGACGGCGAGCAGCACCACGGTGACGGCGGTGGCGACGATGACCGGACGGCGCATCACGGCGCGCGCGAGGCGGGCCCAGGCGCCGGTGTCGGACTCGGTCGGGGTGGAGCGCTGCAGGAACGGGATCCGCACCGAGTCGATCCGGGTGCCGAGCACGGCCAGGGCGGCGGGCAGGACGGTCAGTGCGGCGACCATCGCGATGAGCACGGCCGCGATCCCGCCGTACCCGATCGACTTGAGGAAGGTCTGTGGGAACACCAGCAGCGAGCTCATCGCAGCCGCGACGGTGAGCGCCGAGAAGGCAACGGTGCGGCCAGCGGTCGCCATCGTGCGCAGCAGCGCCCGGCGGGTGTCATCGGGGGTCTTCGCGATCTCCTCACGGAAGCGCGAGACCACGAAGAGGGCGTAGTCGATCGCCAGGCCCATGCCGAGCAGGGTGATGATGTTGGGCGCGAAGATCGAGACCTCGACGAGCTCGTTGAGCCCGGCGACCGTGGCGCGGGCACCGAGCACCGCGATCAACCCGACCAGGACCGGCATCAGTGCCGCGACCACGCTGCGGAAGATGATCAGCGACAGGATCAGCACGATCGGGAGCGAGACGATCTCGGCCCGGAGCAGGTCGTTCTTCGTCTCCTCGTTGACGTCGTTGTAGACGGCGTAGGGTCCGGCGATCCCGGTCTCCAGCGAGCTCTCCCCGATGATCGGCTTCAGCGCCTTGGAGGCGTCGAGGAAGTCGTTCTGGGTCTCACCGGCGAGCGAGATGTAGACCGCGGTGGCGTGTCCGTCCTCGCTGAGCATCGCCGGGTCCTGGACGTCGTAGTAGGTGACGTCCGAGGCCGCGATGTCGCCCGGGACCTGGGCGAGGGTCCGCTCGACCTCCGCCTGGAAGGCGGGGTCGGTGGCCAGCTCGTCGTCACTGGAGAAGATGACGATCGCGTCGATCGACTGGTTGCCGAAGGTCTCGCGTTCGAGGGCGAGCTCGCGTGACGACTCCGACGCCGGGTCGTCGAAGCCCCCGGAGGCGAGCTTGTCCTCGAGTCCGATGCCTGCAATTGCGGCAGCGGCCGTGACGGCGAGCCCGACCAGCAGGATCACCACCGCGCGCCGTACGACCAGGGCGCCCCATCGCTCGATCATTCCGACTCCTTCGCACCCATCCGTGGAAACCTCCTGTGACAGCCAGTCAGTTTCGTTAACACTGTTCACGGTAAACGGTGTAAACTAATCTCGTCAAGTGCTCTCACCCCCACATCTCGAGGAGCCCCGTGCCGCACATCCGCGTCCCCGTCACTCGCCGTGAACGCCAACGCGAAGCGACGTACGACGAGATCGTGGCCGTCGCCGCCGAGCTCCTCGACGCCGGCGCCGACCTGTCCCTGCGCGCCGTGGCCGCGAAGATGGGCCTGACCGCGCCGGCGCTGTACCGGTACGTCGCCAACTACCAGGAACTCGTCGACCTGGTCGCCTTCGAGCTCGACAAGGCAGCCACCGCGGAGTGGGCCGCGGCCGCCGAACGCTTTCCGGCGGACGACCCGGCTGCCCGGCTCGCCGTCGGCTGCGCCCGTTTCCGCAACTGGGCCCTGAGCAAGCCGCGCCAGTTCGCCCTCGTCTTCGCGAACCCGATCGCCGCGGGAGACACCGACCGGCGCGAGCTGTTGACCATCTCCACGTCCGGCCACTTCTTCACCGACCTGGTCTGGCAGGTCTGGGAGCTCTACCAGTTCCCCTTCCCGGCACTGGACGACCTCGACCCGGTCGTGCGTGAGGCCGTGCTCGACCCGCTGATCCCCGCGAAGTCCGAGCACATCCCCCGTGAGGACCGCGGCCTGATGTGGATCTACATGCGCTCGTGGTCAGCGCTGTACGGCGTGGTCACCCTGGAGTCGACCGGCCACTGCGACCCCCGGGTCATCGAGTCGGGCCAGCTCTTCCGGGCAACGGTCCTGGACTGGCTCGGACCCCTGGGCCTGGATGGCGAGCGAGAACGACTGACGAAGATCCTCGACGAGGAGCTCGCTCGACGCTGAGCACCTGGGCTCACGCCCTTCGGGTGGTCCGCACCCATGCTGAAGACATGAAGACGACCCTCGCCCTCGCCAGCATCTTCGCCCTCTCCGTCCCCGTCCTGGCCGGGTGCGCCGACCCCAGCCGCGCCGTGGAGGCGGGCGACCTGCGGGACGAGCTCGCCTCGATGCCCGGGGTGGTCTCGGCACAGCTCGACTACACCGAGCCGCTCACGCTGGACTCCGGGAAGCTCGAGCTCCGCGTCGAGATGGACCCGGGTGCGAGCGCCGACCAGGTCAGCGAGGTGGTGGCGACGACGTACACCGCTTTCGAGGGCGTGCACCACGACGAGGAGGGCGACCTCCACGTCACGATCGGGGACGATGCCGTCCACCTGCGCAGCTTCCAGCCCGACGCGGAGACCGCCGACGTCGCGGCCGCCGCCGAGCGAGCGGTCGCGGTGCTCCCCAGCGGCACCGTCAGTGCGGGCATCGACACCCAGGACGTGTCCGCTGCGCCCCACGTCCACACGCAGTACGA
Organism: Nocardioides sp. Root682; assembly: GCF_001427795.1. Lineage (GTDB taxonomy): Bacteria > Actinomycetota > Actinomycetes > Propionibacteriales > Nocardioidaceae > Nocardioides. Next base: position 2,108,939 of record NZ_LMHJ01000001.1, read on the forward strand.
CGTGGTCGTTGCCGAGCCCGGCGCCGAGGGCCTGCTCAGCACACTGGCCAGCCTCGAGGCTGCCCACTCCGGGATCCCGCACGCCGGGTGGACGGTCCGGTCGAGCGACGACAGCTGGGGAATCACGGCCGCGGACGGGTTCCCCGACCACGGCCAGCTCGACCGCTTCGACCAGCTCCGGGAAGGGCTGCCCGCGAACGCGGCGATCTGGTTGGGCGAGGACGACCTGACGCTGCGGCTGTCGCCCGACACCTCACCGACCGATGCCTCCGCGGTCGTCGGCCGGCAGCTGGCCCTGGTCGGTGGCGCCCGCAACGCGTTCTACGAGGTCCAGCAGGGAGAGGACTCGCTGGCGATGTTCCTCGACGGCGAGTGCTTCTTCGACGACGGCACGGCGGGCGCCCTCCTCGAGAAGGACCACGGCGGGGAGTGCACGGACGTGAAGCACCCCGAACCTGCTTGAGCGTCCGCGGTCAGGACCAGAGCATCTCGCGCACCCACACCGGGACGAGGTCTCCGGCACGGCCCTGACGCGACTCGTGGAAGAAGTGGCTGCCCTCGCTCGGGTCGAGATTGAGCTCGAGGGTCCGCGCCCCGTGCCGCCGGGCGTGCTGGACGAAGCCGGCCGCGGGATAGACGGCTCCCGAGGTGCCGATCGACACGAAGTGCGTCGCCTCGGCGAGCGCATCGGTGATCCGGTCCATCTCGTAGGGCATCTCGCCGAACCAGACGACGTCGGGACGCAGGTCGTGCGCGCCGCAGCCCGGGCACGCCGGCTCGTCGAGAAGGGTTCCCTCCCAGGGCGAGACCACCTGGCACGCGCGGCACAGGGCCTTGAGCAGCTCCCCGTGCATGTGGATCACGTTGCGCGAGCCGGCCCGCTCGTGGAGGTTGTCGATGTTCTGGGTGACGACGAGCAGCGCGTCGCCCACGGCGTCCTCGAGCTCGGCGAGAGCGACATGGGCCGGGTTGGGGTCGACCAGCTTGAGCGCAGCCCGCCGGTCGTCGTAGAAGCGCTGGACCGTGGCGCGGTCGGCCTCGAACCCCTCGGGCGTCGCGACGTCCTCGACCCGGTGGCCCTCCCAGAGCCCGTCGGCGTCCCGGAACGTCGGCACCCCGCTCTCGGCGGAGATGCCGGCACCGGTGAGGACGACGATCTGGGGCACGGACGGGAGGCTACCCGCCGACGGGGTGACCGTCGTCACCCGTCCGCGGATGCTCGGACCCGGCTCGGGTACTGGCCGGACATGAGCCACCTCGCGCGCTACCTGCGCACCCACCTCGCCGGATCGACCGCCGGGGTCAACCTCTTCGACCGAGCGGCCGGCGAGCACCCGGAGCCGGCCGCATCCGTCCTCAGGCGCATCCACGGCGAGCTGGTCGAGGAGCGGGTCGCACTGCGAGCAATGATGGCTGCGGTCGGCGTGCACGAGAATCCGGTCTTCAACCTCGTGGCCAGCGCTGGCGAGCGCCTCGGCCGGCTCAAGCCCAACGGCAGTCTCCTGCACCGCACGGCGATGACCGACCTCGTCGAGCTCGAGACGATGAGCATCGCGCTGGCCGGGAAGCTGAACGGCTGGGAGTCACTGCTGACGCTCGTCGACGACGAGCCGCGGTGGAGCCGTGACGAGCTCGAGTGTCTGGCCCAGCAGGCGCGCGACCAGCGCGACGTCGTACGGGATCTGCACGCCGAGGCCGCCGCCCGCGCGCTGGGCTGACCGGCCCCCACCTCAGGGTTGCGCGGCGAGGTCCCGCACGGCCCGGCGGATCACCGCGGCGTAGATTCCGCCACCGCGCGGTCCCGGGTGGATGCCGTCAGCGAAGTCGGAGACCTGACGGGACGCCGAACGCCAGTCGGCGAGGGCGCACCCGGGGTGGGTGGCCACGAAGGCACGGACGCTCTCGTTGTACGGCCGCACCCAGGAGCGCGGCGCATGGGCAGTGACGAAGACGAAGCGATGCCCGGGACCAGCAGCATCGACGATGCTGGGGAAGGTGCCACGGGGCGCAGCGCCATTGGTACCGAGCGCGATCACGACGTACTTCCTGAGCCGACCCGCCTTGCGCAGACGCTTCACCTGGTCCACGACGTCCCAGACCTGGGCGCCCACCTTGGCCCGGATCGCGATCCCGGCCATGTCCTTGAGCAGGGCGGGCGCACTGGCCACCGCGACCGAGTCCCCGAACAGCGTGATCTGCCTCCCCAGCGGGACGTCCTGCGCCGGCGCCGGGGCGGACGCGGCGGGCTCGATCACGGCGGGCTCCATGACAGCGGGCTCCATGTCGGCGACGTCGGTCTGCTGGCTGCGGAGGATGGCCTCGGCACCGGCCGCAATGCTGTCCTCGGCGACGGTCCTCGCAGGCGAGTCCGCCACCGTGTGCAGGCCGATCGCCATGACGACCGTGGCCGCCATCGCCGGCACCAGCCAGCGATCAGGCCGCTCCGGCCAGGCCCACCGGATGCCGCTCAGGAACGGCTTCTCGACGTACTTCCAGCTCAGGCTGGCGAGCAGCACCGAGATCGCCAGGATCACCAGGCCGCGCACCGCCAGGCCCGAGCCCGACGTCGCCGCCCAGCGCTCGGCAACGAGTACGACGACCGGCCAGTGCCACAGGTAGAGCCCGTAGCTGCGTTCGCCGAGCCACACGAGGGGTCCCAGCGGAAGGGCCTTCGCCACTCTCCGGTGGTCCACCGTCTCCAGCACGATGATCAACAAGCCGGTCATTGCGGCAATCACCGCGATTCCGCCGCGGTAGGCGAAGGCGCTGGTGTCACTCATCGATGCGAAGGCGACCAGCAGCGCCGCAAGCGCCAGCGCGACCGACGACTTCACCGCCGCTGGCCGGCGGACCGTGAACCGGTCCGACGGGAGCTGGATCGACAGGAGCTGGATCGACGTGAGCTGGATCGACGCGAACTGCGCGACGGGGACACGCACGAGGGCGGCCAGTGCCCCGAGCATCAGGGAGAAGCCGTGCGTGTCGGTCCCGAAGTAGAGACGGCTCGGATCGACCGAGCCGGAGAATCCCACGGCCATCGCGAGGATGCTCGCCACGGCCAGGACCGCCACCACCATCCAGCGGTGGCGCTCGCGACGGACCAGCCGCAGCAGCACCAGGAGGAGCAGTGGCCAGAGCAGGTAGAACTGCTCCTCGATGGCCAGGGACCACAGGTGCTGGAAGATCGGCGGGTTCAGGCTGGCGAAGTAGGACTCCCCGGTGCTGATCTGGTGCCAGTTGGTCGTGAAGGTCAGTCCGCTGACCACCTGCCCCCGCAGGCGCACCGCACTCATCGCGCCGAGGACGCCCGCAGCCGCGCAGGTGACCGTCATCATCACGACCAGGGCCGGCAGGATCCTGCGGGCCCGGCGGATCCAGAACCGCTGGAACGTCCGCGCGCGGGACGCCCCGAGGTCCCTCGACAGCCCGACGGTGATCAGGTAGCCCGAGATCACGAAGAAGACGTCCACGCCGAGGAATCCGCCCGGCACCGCGCCCGGCCAGATGTGGTAGGCGACGACCCCGCTGACCGCGATCCCGCGCAGCGCGTCGAGGAGGTGGTTGCGTTCCCTGGGCACGGCTTCGGGCGTCGAATTCGACGTGCGAGGGGCGGCTCTCATGACAGGCGCCAGCCTACGTTCGGAGGGCCCCGGACTCTGCATCTGAGGCGGCGGTTCGATTCGTCACACCAACTGTCCAGCGCAGGCGCGCTGGGGGATCGACCGACGGTCCGCTGCGGGTGGATGATCCGGAGATGAGCGAAGAACCGGAAGTGCCGGAGACCAGGGGCGTCACGATGGAGCTGCTGTCCTCGATCGACCTCGGTCCCGAGATCCCGGGCATGGCAGGCCACCAGCTCCGGACGCGACTTTTCACCTTCGAGCCGGGAGCGGTGTTCGGCCCCCTGCACGACCACGTCGGCAGGCCGGGGAGCGTCTACGTGCTGCAGGGCACGATCACCGACCACCGCGACGGGATTGCCACCGAATACGGCCCGGGGCCGGGTTGGCCCGAGGACCGCAACACCCGGCACTGGCTGGAGAACCGGGGCACGGAGACCGCGATCGAGGTGTCCGTCGACGTGGTCCGCCAGCCCTGATTGTCAGATTCAGTCATTCCAATTGACAACTTTGGACATCATCCCGCAGTCTGGTCACGTCGCATCGGCCGGGCGTCCGTTGTGGGGACGGGCGTCCGGCTGACACAGAGGCGTGGCCGCAGCTCCCGTTCCCGGGGAGGGAGCTGCGGCGGACACCTCTGGATGAATCGGACATCCCTGTCACCGACGAGGCACAATGGGACACGTGGATCTACACCTCGCAGAGCTGAGCCGCACCATCGATCCGGCGGTGCTCGGGCAGCGCATCCGTACGGCGCGCGTCGCTGCAGCCATGACCCAGGCCCAGGTGGCTGCCGGCGAGGTCACCGCGGCCTACCTGTCGCGGATCGAGGACGGCCAGCGCCGCCCCGAGGCAAGTCTCCTCGAACGGATGGCGACCCGGATGGGCGTCAGCCTGGACGACCTGCTCCTCGGCGTCTCGCGGGACCAGGTGCAGGAGCTCCAGCTGGCCGTGGACCACGCCGAGCTGTCACTCGTGTCCGGCGACGGCGCCGGCGCGCTCAGGGCGATCGACGCCGTCCTCGCCGACCCGGCGATCCAGGGAACACCGCTGGTGCTGCGAGCAGCCCAGCAGGTCCGTGCCGGAGCCCTCGAGGCGACCGGAGACCTCGACAGCGCGATCGTCCTGCTCGAGAAACTCACGGCGAGCCCCACACCCGACGCGATCTGGCTCAAGGGACTGATCGCGCTCAGCCGCTGCTACCGCGAGAGCGGCGACTACCCCCGTGCCATCAATGTCGGCGAGCAGGCCCAGGCCATCGTCGACGAGCTGGGCATCGGCGGACTCACCGAAGCCATCCAGCTCACCGTCACCACGGCGGGCGCCTACCACTCGCAGGGCGACCTCGGACAGGCGATGCGGACCTGCATGCGCGCCCTCGAAGCAGCCGAGAGGTACGACTCGCCCGTGGGCAAGGCGTCGGCGTACTGGAACGCCAGCATCGTGGAGGCGACCCGCGGTTCGGCCAGTGCGGCGATCGACCTGGCCCGCAAGGCCCTTGCCCTCTTCGAGCTGAGCGACGACAGCCGCAACCTGTCCCGGCTCCGCGCCACGGTCGCGAACATGCTCCTCCTCCAGGATCCACCGGACCCGGAGGCCGCCCTCGAGATGATGTCGACCATCGAGCGCGAGATGAGCTGGTCGAACGCATCGGCGTGGGACATCTCCTGGCTCCACCTCTGCCGCGGGAAGGCGCACTTCCTGCTGGGAGACCACGACGCAGCGCTGGCGAGCGTCGCCAGGGTCGAGGAGACGAAGCCGACCGGTGCGCCGACCCTGGAGGCACAGTGCCTCGTCCTCGAAGGGCGGATCGCATTCGCCGGCGGCGATCGCGACCGCGCACGGAGCCTGTTCCGGGCCGGCGTGCACGCCCTGACCGCGGCCGGAGCCGACCGGGGAGCCGCACAGCTCTGGTTCGAGCTGGCCGACCTGCTCGCCGAGGTGGGCGACCACGAAGGAGCCGTGGAAGCCTTCCGCAGCGCCGGCGCCTCGACCGGACTTCGACTCCCGAGCCGCACGGCCGCCGTACCCGCGCAGCGCTGACGTACGACTTCCGGCCGCACACCGGTGATCGGTGTGCGGCCGGAAGGCAGTTGAACGGGATCAGTGGAACGTGTCGGCGGCGTTCTTGTTGGCCAGCTTGGCGGTGGTGCGGAAGACGGCGGAGGTGGTCATGATGTGTCCTTGGAGTGTGAAGGTCTGCTCCGGACGTCTGCCGGGCTCATGGGTAGGAGCACCGGGCCGGCCCGACCTTGCAAGAACTTCCGCACCAATTCCGAGCAAGCGAACGGAGGGGTCGTGAACATTCACGACTGGTGGACCGAAGGTGACCGGGCACCGCTGGGCTTCAGCGGTTCCGAACACCAGATCTTCTGTCGCAGCCTCGGATCCGGGCCGTCGATGACGCTCCTGCACGGCTTTCCGAGCTCGTCCCACGACTGGGCCGGGATCGCGGCTCCGCTGTCGGCCGACCACGCCCTCCTGATGCCTGACCTGCTCGGCTTCGGCGCGTCGGACAAGCCCGTCGGCCACACGTACTCGATCCACGAACAAGCTGACCTCGTCGAGGCCCTCTGGGACCGGGAAGGGATCACCGAGACCACCCTGGTCACCCACGACTACGCCGACACGGTCGCCCAGGAGCTTCTCGCACGGCGAGCCGTTGGAGGACTGGCCGTCGACATCGTCGAGCTGTACCTGCTCAACGGCGGGATCTATCCCGACCTGCATCGGCCCGAGCCGATCCAGGTCGCGCTGCTCGACCCGGAGCAGGGGCCATCGATCAGCGCAGCGATCACGCCCGAGCTCACCGCACAGGCGTTGCAACCGACCTTTGCGCCCGGCTTCGACTCCACCGGGGCCGCCCAGGACGCATGGATCGCCAACTCACGCGATCACGTCAACCTGCACGAGCTGATCACCTACATCACCGACCGCCAGGTCCACGAACGCCGCTGGGTCGAGGCACTCGAGTCGACCGACGTACCGCTCACGTTCGTGTGGGGGATGCTCGACCCGATCTCGGGCGCCCACATGATCGAGCGCGTGCACGAACGGATCCCCCACGCGACCGTCATCGAGCTCACCGAGGTGGGCCACTGGCCCGCGATCGAGGCGCCCGACGCGGTGGTCGCAGCCGTCACGTCGGCTCAGTAGTACCCCGGGTGAACCTAGGCGCGCCGCAGAGCGAGGTTGTTGCACGCCTCGCAGGTCTCCTGCGGGACCAGTCCGGCCCGCATGAGCCAGCCGAAGATGGTGCAGCCCAGGCAGAACGCGAGGAACGCCTCGAGCCCGGCGGCCACGATGATCAGTCCCAGCAGGACCTCGGCAAGGACGAACTGGTCGAACGCGACGGCGGCAGCGGCAAACCCGGTGACCACGGCGCCGATGACCTGGGCGAAGCGCTTCGGAGGCCCAGCGACGGATTTCGCCGGTCCCAGACGAGGAGCGATCACGCTGCTGGCGAGGCGTCCGAGCGGGCTGAGCGTCGGGCCCGTCAGCGCACGGGCGACGAAGCCCAGCGCCAGCGGGAGGCTCAGCCAGAGCCAGTCCGTGCTGACCAGGCGGCCCAGCAGCAGGGCGGACGTGGCGATGGCGACGACGCCACCCGCGACCACCCGGGCGGCCTTCTCGTTGACCGGGTGCGGGAAGCTGAAGGTACGGCGGAGCAACGACTCCGGAACACCTGTTGTCATGGTCGGGGACTTCCTTCCGATGAGAGGCCGAGACCTGGCACGAGCCCGAGCGGTGCGGTGGAGGTGACGGTCCAGTTCCCCTCGGGGAAGTAGGAGTCGTCCTGCCGCTCACCACCGGAGGAACCGGGGATCAGCGTCGGCGCCAGGAACTGCGGCTGGAGGGGCACGACCGCGGTCGATCCCAGGCCCGGAGAACGCCGGCTCCACGGCGCGAGCAGCGCCGAGCTGAACACGTCCGGCGAGCTCAGGTACGCGACGATGTCCTTCGAGGAGGTCCCCGTCTCCAACGCCTCCGCGATCGCTCGGCCGGCCGCGTACCCCCGCAACCCGTCGAGCGAGGCGAGCTCGCCGCGGAAGAGCTGCGGAACGGCCATCCGGTAGAGCACGCCGTCGGTCGACGAGGTCGAGACCTCGCTCACCCCCTGCACCGCGCCGAGGTGACCGAGGGCACCCGAGGCACGGACCACCGTCTCGGAGAGCACCCGCTCCGACAACAGGATCGGCGAGGTCAGGACCTTGTCGCCCCTGGCCCGTCCCAGTCGCTCGATGGCGCCGACGTCGGCACCTCCGGCATTCGGCAGGTCCACGACCAGTGCCGTGGTCCGTCGAGCGTCGATGACGCGCGTCAGGGCACCGTCGTCGAGCGCAGCCAGGGCACCCGGCTCGAGCTGGACGACCTCGGGAATCGGTCGCGACGAGGGGTCAGCGAAGCCCTCCGGCGCTGCCTCCGGCGTGATTCCGAGCTTCAGGCCAGCGAGCAGGCGTCGGCCCTGGAGGTCATCGGCGACGAGAGCGCGTACGACCGGCTCGTCGGCAACGCCGGCCGGCTGGATCCGGCCCCGGATCAGCTGTCCGAGGGCGATGCCCTGCGCGAACGGGTCGGCCACCAGGCGGAACACGCCCGGCGTCTCGGTGGGGTCGACGGCGGGATCGCCCACGACCACCGGGATGTCGGCATCGGCCATCGCCTCGACAGCCTCGGAGCCACCCCCGCCGCAGGTGCCGGCGGAAGCGATGCCGCCCGCACGCAGCGCCCGGGCCACGGCCTTCCTCGCGCCGTCGGCGGTGCCGCCGCTGTCGAGCGTCAGCAGTGCCACCTTCCGTCCGCCGTCGAGCCCGCCGTCAGCGTTGACCCTGGCCAGCGCCATCTGGACCCCCAAAACGTGAGCACGGCAGCGTTCAGCCGCGGGCCCACTGAGGTCGGCCACAGCGATCACGTTGACGGGTGTTGCGCCCGGCGCCTCGGGGACACCGACCTCGAGAGCCACGGCCTGGGCGGGCTCGCCGCCGTTCACCGTGACCTCGGCACGCCACTGACCGTTCGACGAGACGTCCACCGGAGCCGACCAGGTACGCCCTCCGTTCTGCTGCAGCTCGAGGGTGCGCGGTTGCTCGCCAGGTCCGGACAGCAGCACTGACACCTTGCCCGCCGTCGGGGTCTCCGGCGGCAGGGCCACGGTGAGGACGTTGTCGCCCACCCGGGCAGGTGCCAGACCGACCGCCGCCGTACCGGTGTCCAGCACTGCCGTGGCAGCCGCCGGACCGGCGAACAGCGTCCCGACCTGCGCCGGGAGCGGACGCTCGCGGCCCTGGACCAAGGCGCCCAACGTGACGGCGAGGGCGAGCACGACGACGCCGACCACGAGCTCGAGGCCCACGGCACGACCGGGTCCGGCCTCACGCTCGCGTTGGGAGCGACGCCAGGCGATCAGGCCGATGACCGCGATCACGACGACCAGTGCGGCCTTCGCGATCACGACGCGTCCGTAGCCCGACCACGTCAGGAAGTACCAGTGCGCGACCTCCCGGATCGCCGCAGCCACGCCGGTGAGGACCACCACGACGAGCGCGCCGATCGCGATCCCCGCATAGCGCCGTAGCGCCGTGCGCACCTCGACGCCGCCGACACGTGCGGCGAGCGCGACCGCGCCGAGTCCGCCGAGCCAGAGGCCGGCGGCGAGCACGTGGACGACGACAGCCAGCAGATAGGGCACGGACGGCTCGGTCAGCACGTGGCCGGAGAACGCGTAGCTTGCGAGCACGCCTCCCGCGGCGACGAGGCCGGCCCAGGCCCGCACCCGGCGCTGGCGTCGTACGACGAGCAGGGCGACGGTGGCCACAGCCACGAACGCGAGCCGGGCGAGATCGGCCCGCCCGGTGGCTGAGTCGGTCAGCAGCCCGACGTCGAGCTCTCCCGTGGCGCCGGCCGTCGCCGAGGTGAGCGCACCGGCGAACGCGGCCAACACAGTCACCAGCCAGGCGATCGGCGCGAAGCGCAGGATGCGTGATTCGGCTGCGGGCGTGATCTCGTCCGCCCGGCGCAGCCGGTGCAGGAGCAGCAGGCCCGCGAACAGGACGGAGGCGACCAGGATGCCCGCCCAGCGGCCCGCCCAGCGGATCGCGCTGTCCCCGGCGGCGCTGCTCTCGGGCCGTTGGCCGGCACCGGTGAGCGACGCCGCCCCGGGCGGGTCGTCGCCGTTGGCGGCCGCGACGCCGAACCGGAAGGATCCGGACACGACGTGGCCGTCGTCGCCGAGGGCGGACCAGCGGACCGTGTAGATGGCACTGGCCAACGTGGTGCGTGGCACGACGGAGAGGATCTGCCCGTTGGCCTTCTCGGTGACGGGTCCGGTCGCAACGACCTTGCCGTCGGGGCCGGTGACCTTGAGCGTCGAGCCGCGGGCGACCGCAGGCTCGCTGAGCGCGATGGAGATCGCCTTGGGTGCCTCGGGGGCGACGGAGCCCGCCTCCGGCGTGGACTGGATTGCGTTGGGGTGCGCCGCCGCGGGCGCCGCGCCGCTGCCCAGGAGGGCAGACAGCGCGACGACCGCGACGACGACGAACTGCCGAAGGATCAACGGTAGTCCCGGTAGGAGAGGTCCTTGCCCGACGCGTTGGGGGTGGAGATCCCCGGCGGCGTCACCCACAGCTCGGAGTGCGGCTTGTAGAAGCCCGCATCCGGGTTGCCTGGCCAGTTGCGACGGTTGAAGTTGACGCCGAGACCGCCGGTCTTCTCGTCACGGAACGAGTCGTCGTAGCTGAGCTTGCCCGACGGCGTGATGTTCACCGCGTACAGGCGGTGGTCACCGTCGACACCCGTGCGGGAGACGAAGTAGTCCGTGAACTGGAGCCGCCACGGCGTACCCCACTGGTCGACGGTGTGGTTGTCGAGGGCACCCCAGTGCGGGCCACCCGTCGTCACGTCGGCGACAGGCAGGGCGGAGATGAATCGCGGGCAGTCCGCGACCGTCTGGCCCTGGGCGAGCTTGTTCCACAGCTGGATGCCCGTGATGTCGAGGGTGCCGTTGTGGATGCCTCGCGACAGGTCGCAGTCGACCTTTCCGTCGGCAGCGCTCTTGATGAGCGGCGAGATGTCGATGTCGTAGACGATCTTCGCCGAGCCCTGGTCGAAGTAGTTGTCCGACCCGGGGTTGCGGCCCTGGACGGCTCGGAAGAGGATCCGGTTGCTGGGCGACACCTGGTGCCAGGCGCCGCCGGCGCAGCCACCGGGCTCGTCGTACTTTCGACCCTCGTCCGTCTGCACGATCGACAGGCCGTCGTTCCACACCTGGACGATCTGGTCGGAGAAGTCGCCCTTCGCCTTGGTCAGGTCAGGGACGAAGAACAGGCCACCGCCGCACATCGAGCCGAAGAACGCGCCCTTGGACGACAGGCCGTTCTTGTACCGGTCGGCGTTCGGCCACGTCTTGGCCGCCTCCATGATCCCGTACTGCTCGTGTGCCCGCTGCGCGGGCTCGGTCGGGCCGTTCGGGACGTGGGCGACACCGATCAGCTTCGGCTTTCCTGCATGGGCTCCCGTGTTGTCCCACGTCCGGACCGTCGGGCGGAAGGCGTACTTGTCGATCGTCTTGACCGGGTCGAGGACGATCTCGCGGGGCTCGGCGTAGTCCGAGGTGATGCCGACGCCGAGGTCGTTGCGGAACTGGATGCCGTGCGGGTTCGCGCAGGTCCCGAGCGGGCGTGCCTCACGCAGCGAGCAGGGCTCCTTGATGCCGTTCGGGTTGGCGCCGAGCACGCCGCCGGCCGGGGACTCGGACTCGACCACGACACCCTTGGTCGGGTGCGGCTTGAAGGTCACCACCTCGCCGGGCGAGCCACCGAAGTTGGCGAGCGGACCACCCATGAGGGTCAGGTAGAAGCGCCCACCGGGGCCGTTCTCGTACGCGTCGGCGATCGAGCCGCCCGGCGTCGAGGTCACCGGGATCTCGTTGAGCAGCTTGAGGTTGGGGATGTCCGACGCGCCGAGCACGTGCGTCGTGCCGGTGAAGAGACCTCCGGCGAGGATCGGGTCACCGTCATTCCACTCGTACTGCATGTGGTGCGACTCGTTCTCGAGGCCCCAGGGCAGCGGGAGCTGCACGAAGTTCACCACGCGGCCGTAGTCCGGGTTGTCCGTGCCGTCGAGGTTCTTGGCCCGACCGTCGATGACCTGGAATCCGTCGAGACCCGGCAGGAACTGCGGGTTCAGCAGGTCGAGCAGGCCCTGCGGGTTGATCGTCGCGTTCTGGACGAACTTGCTGATGACGTCGGCGTTGATGTCCGCAGCGTTCTGCTTCGCCGACCACACCACGGAGTACTCGGGCTTCGCCAGCGGGTTGGGCTGCGGGCCCTTCCCTGCCTCGTACTTCGCCTGGGCAGCCTTCCACTCGGCGGTGGCCTTGTCGCGACGCGCGATCGCGCCGGGAACCGTGTTGTTCTTCACCTTGCCGAGGCTGGTCGCGTTGCTGAGCGTGTTGACGAGCCACTCCGCGCTGATCGGCAGGTCACCGAGCAGGCCCAGCGCGCCGTCCCCGTCGAGACCGGCGCCGTCCAGTACGTCGAGGCCCGGCAACGGCAGACCCCCTTCGCCGAGCGCGTCGAGACCCGGCAACGCCAGGCCTCCGCCACTCAGGGAATCGAGACCCGGTACCGGGACGCCGCCCGGATCTGTGGTGTCGTCAGCTGCTGCGGTGCTGGTGGTCGCGGTCAGGAGACCGAGACTGAGCAGGCCAACGGCGATACCGCGTGTGACGCGGTTCTTCCTGTGCATGCTGTGCATGTGCCTTCCTCTGTACGTGCGGTGACGTGACCGATCGGCCGACGTCGAGAAAATGGACAGGTACGACGCCGTGACGCACCGCTCCCAGCTCCGCACCCGAGCAGGCCAGGTCGTGCTCCCAGTTCGACCCGACGCGGTCCACGCCGTACATGTCCAGCAGTTCTCGACTGCCTCCCATCGATGGCCGCAGCGGCCATCGACTCCCTACAGACGATGGTGACATCTAACCATACTATTTTAGGTGACTTAGAGGTGATTGGGTTTTGGTGGCACCCCCACCTGCCACGCCATTCACTTCGACGCGACGAACGTCCCCTCGAGGTGCCAGTTGCCGCTGAACCTGTCGAAGGGTCCGCCCTCGATGGTGCTCGACCACGAGAGCTCGAAGCGCCCGGATTCCTCGTCATAGGTCCCCACGACCGGGCTCGTGAGGCCCTCGGTCGTCCCGTCGGGCTTGGGCGATCCCTGGTTGAAGTAGAGGTTGTTCCAGGCTGCCGTCCACGCCGTCAGCTGTCCCGACAGCTTCCCGTCGTCGTTGCGGACCTCAGGCGCTGGAAGCTTCTCCCCCGTCCCCGGGTCGACCGACTGCGTCGAGATGGCGAACTTGATCGCGGTGAAGGTGCCCGGTCGGGTGATCTGCCCTGCGAGCGCGTCGCCTCGCGCATTGAACGCCGGATCGGGGCCTGGCTGGAAGGTGCCGGTCACCAGGCCACGGTCGGTTCCCGCGATCGCGACCGAGTAGGACTGGTCGGGGCACTTCGAGTCGGGATTGAGGAAGTACCCGCCCTTCTCGACGGTGCCTCCGGGCTGGATCATGCGGAAGTACGAGCCGGTCGCCCCCTTCGCGTCACAGTGGCCGGGGTCGAGCTGGAACGTGCCGACCAGTGCCTCTCCTGCGGGCTTCTCCTCCTCGGACGATCCGCACCCCGTGAGGATCGTGAGGATGAGTGCGCCGACGGCAGCGATCCGCAACGACGGTCCAGTGATTTTCATGGTCGTGCCTTTCGAGGGATGAACGAGATCAGGACGAGGACGGCACCTGGAGCGACGAAGAACCAGGGGAAGAGCCGGAAGCTCGGCAGCGAGGCGACCGCCTGGTAGTTGTCGACGCTGTCGCTCATCGCGCCGATCATCGGGGTCATGTCGTTGAGGATGCCGATCCACTCGGCGTCCAGGCGCTCGGTTGCCGGGTGCGGCACGCCGGCGCGGACGAGCTCGGGAGCGATGTCCAGCCGGATCGCACCCTGGCCCGACGCCATCGTGGCGAAGTAGCCCTGGATCCGGGCGACGTTCTCCGTGGTCTCGATCGTCTCGAAGGCGCCCATCATCTGCGCCCCCTGGGGCGCCTTGTGGAACATCCCGACAGCGAAGGGCAGCACGACCAGGGCGACGCCGATCGCGGCAGCAGGCCCCCGCAGCCACCACCCGTCACGCCCCGTCACCGCGGCGTACCCCGCCAGGAGGAAGATGATCACCCCCGGTACGGCGAAGAACCACGGGAACAGGCGGAAGTCCGGCAAGGACGCCACGGCGTCGTAGCCCTCGCGATTCGCCGCGACCTGGTCCATCAGGGACGTCATCGTGGTGTGGATCTCGGGCCAGTCCTTGCTGAACGTCGCGTACGACGGACTGCCGATGTCGGGTTGCTCCTCCACCAGCGGGTCGAGCTCCTGCACCGAGGCGTCGATCCCGGCGAGGTGCCCCTGGAAGCCCGCCAGCCGCTCCTTCGTCATCAACGGAGCGAAGTCCTGGATCATCTCGGCGCCCAGGGGCGCGCGATGGAACATCCCGAAGACGACCGGGGCGAGAGCCAGTCCCAGTCCCACCAGTGCCAGCGCCACCGCGACCGGCCGTGCCGAACCTCCACGCGTCGTCACCACATTCCCCACCCACCCGCTTCTTTCTTATTGTCCACTAGATCACTATACTTTATCGGGTTCCCTCCCCGGGCTGCTCCGCCCTGACAGAAACGACGCCATGACGACCCTCCCCCTGCGCCGCGCGCACTCACGTCACCGGTGGCTGGCACTGCTGCTCGCCCTGATCGCCGGCACGCTCGCATCTCTTTCGACCGCGGCGGCGCCGCCCTCGGAGGCCGACACCGCATCTCGGCTGGTGGGCGTCTTCCGTCTCTCGGCGGGCAGCTGCAAGGGCGGGAAGATCGCGGGCACCTACCTGCGGATGATCCTGCCCAGCGGCACCGTCAACGGTCCGTACATGTCGAACGGCGACTCACCCTGCAGCGACCAGTCGTACACACCGCTCGGTCCGGGCGTGGACGGCGGCCTCAGCACCGTCGCCCACCAGGCCGCACCCCAGCCTGCGTTCGACTCGGCGGGCAACGCACGAGCAAACCGAATCACCGCGCCAGCGCAGTACTACGGCACCGCCTTCACCACCGCGACCGCCGCCAAGGAGCCCCAGACCGGGCGGTCGGTGCCGGTCCCGACGGTGACGCTGCGCGGGGACAAGCTCACGGCCGACCTCCGGGCGTTCACCGTGAGCTGGAACAAGCAGTACTTCAACCAGGGTGCTCCGAAGCCCGACGGCTCGACACCCGGCAACACGAAGGTCGCGACGGGCACCTACGACCGCGCCACGGGCCGCTTCACCCTCGAGTGGGCCAGCCAGGTGCAGGGCGGCCCGTTCGACAGGTTCACCGGCAAGTGGCACCTCGAGGGCGTCTTCGTCCCGGCCGTCGCGAACGGGGCCGGCTCGCCCGGCTCCACGCAACAGGGCTCGGCGTCCGCGGGCTCCGGCTCCGCGGCCAACCCTGGCCAGGCGCAGCCCGGTGCGGCGGTGCCCGGTGCGGCGGTGCCCGGTACGGCGGTGCCCGGTACGGCGGTGCCCGGTCAGGCACCGGTGGCCGGCGCACCGGTCGCAGGTGCGCCCGCCGCTGGTGCGCCCGTCGCCGGTGCGCCCGTCGCAGGTGCGCCCGTTCCGGTCGCCGGTGCAACTGCCGGCCAGACCATCACGCAACGACACACGGAGTGGCGCGTGTCCGGCCCGCTGACCGCCTTCGCCATCGGCCTCGCCGTCGTCGCGCTCGGCCTGGTCGTCGGCACCCGGGTCCTGGAGCGTCGCGGGGCGCGGAAGGCCGCCGCGTCATGAACCTGCCCCTCATCCGCAAGGTCGCGCTGGGCGTCCTGCTCCTCGACGTCCTCGTCATCGGCGCGGCTGCCGTCCAGGTCGACGACGTCAGCTCCACCACGAGCGCCCCACTCGCGGGCGTCCCGGTGCCCCTGGTCCACGGGGCGCCCACCGCGGTGCCGGTCGACGCGTCGGCCGTCGAGGTGTTCCCCGCCGTGCCCGGGACCCCGCTGCCCGCCGCCGTACCCATCGGTGACGGTGGCGTCTCCGCCGGCACGGACAAGCCGTCGTCCGACGGCAGAGGACCAACCCCGCCACCCGAAGGCCCCGAGACGCCCGGTGAGGAAGGCGTGCCCGGGGGGCGGGGCATCCCGCCCTGCCCGGTCAAGCTCGACGACGACCCGCAGAGCGGCGGCCTCCAGTCGCTGGTGCCCTTCGCGCCGGCCTTCGGCCCGTTCTCCGCCGAGGCCTTCGCCCTCGCGTCTGCCTACCAGCCGGAGCTCCAGCTCCTCGGACCGATCCTCGCCCAGTACCCCGGCATCGAGCCCGCGGTCGCGCCGATCATCGACCCGCTGGTCACCAGCCTGGGCACGCTCCTCACCCGTGGGCTGGACGTCATCGCGCCCCTCTACGGTCCCTACCGGACCCAGTTCCTCGAGGCCGAGACCAAGCTGGCGGCAGCCCTGGCGCCGTACTCCCAGGCGCTGGCCCACAACGAGCTGGGCGGATGCATCGTCGAGCTGCAGAGCGCACTCCTCGCCGCCAGCAAGCGCGGAGCGCCGAGCGTGTCCAGCCCGACGGGGCTCGACCTGTCCGCCCTCGACCTGTCCGCCCTCGGCGGGTCCCGGTGAGCCCCCGCGGTCCCCTGGCAGGGATCGCCCTGGCGCTGGTCAGCGTGGTCCTGGCGGGGTGCACCTTCTCCTCCGGCAGCTCCACCGAGATCACCGAGGTCGCCGCGCCGGGCCAGGAGGCGTCCGGACCGCAGGGTGCGGGCGGTTCGAGCGACCAGGCACCCGACCGCAAGGCCGCCCAACCCACGCCTTCGGCCGCCCACGTCTCGGCGCTGTGCGACAGCCTCACGGCCGTCTACCTCACCAACATCTCCGACGCGGAGAACGCAGCCAGCATCGTCAACGACTGGGTGGAGGTCACCGCAGCCGCGCCAGCGTCACTCAAGGACGACCTCAACACCGTCGGCGCGTACCTGGTGGCAGCCGCGAAGGGCGACTACGCGCGGATCAAGGGGGCTTCCGACCTGGTCGGCAAAGCACTCGACCAGATCGACAAGTACGTCACCAAGGTCTGCCGCGCCTAGCCCCGAGGTCGGTCAGTAGTACCAGGGGTACGGCGACCAGTCCGGCTCACGCTTCTCGAGGAACTGGTCGCGTCCCTCCTGGGCCTCGTCGGTCATGTAGGCCAGGCGGGTGGTCTCGCCGGCGAACAGCTGCTGGCCGACCAGGCCGTCGTCGAGCAGGTTGAAGGAGTACTTCAGCATCCGCTGGGCGGTCGGGGACTTGCCGTTGATCTTGCGCCCCCAGTCGAGGGCGACGGTCTCGAGCTGCGCGTGCTCGACGACCCGGTTGACGGCGCCCATCGTGTGCATCTCGTCGGCGGTGTACTCCTCGGCGAGGAAGAAGATCTCGCGGGCGAACTTCTGGCCCACCATCTTGGCGAGGTACGCCGAGCCGTAGCCGCCGTCGAAGGAGCCCACGTCCGCGTCGGTCTGCTTGAACCGTGCGTGCTCCTTCGACGCGAGCGTCAGGTCGCACACGACGTGCAGGGAGTGGCCGCCACCGGCTGCCCAGCCGGGCACCACGCAGATGACGACCTTCGGCATGAACCGGATCAGGCGCTGGCACTCCAGGATGTGCAGCCGCGCCAGCTTCGCCTTGTCGATCACGCTGGGCTCCTCGGCCCCCGTGTCGGACGCACCGATCGACTTGTCCTCGTACTGGTAGCCCGCCTTGCCGCGGATCCGCTGGTCACCGCCGGTGCAGAACGCCCACTTGCCGTTCTTCGCACTCGGGCCGTTGCCCGTGAGGATCACGCAACCGACGTCCGCGCTCATCCGCGCGTGGTCCAGCGTGCGCAACAGCTCGTCCACGGTGTTGGGGCGGAAGGCGTTGAGCACGTCGGGCCGGTCGAAGGCGATCCGGACCGTGCCGTGTTCCCTGGCGCGGTGGTAGGTGAGGTCGGTCAGGTCCTCGAACCCGGGCACCACGTCCCACTGGCTCGCGTCGAAGATCTCGCTGACACCGTCGATGGCACTCATGGGAGGAACGCTAGTCCCCCGACTTGTCGCCCTCGACGTAGGCCTTGAGCGCAGCAACGGTGCGCTCGATCTCCTGCCGGAACGCCCGCATCACGACGGGCCGGAACGGCTTCATGGGGAGCGGCAGCGTCAGCTCGACGACCCGGAGCACGTGCGTCGTGGCACCGGTCTGCGTCAGGGCGTAGGTCACCGTGATGTCGACGGTTCCCAGCAGCCGCGGACGCATGGTCATGGGCTGGTGGAACGCAACGGCGGTCGGCCGGACGAACGTGGTGACCGTGCCACGACGAGTGCCGTCGGCACTCGACTCGACGTACGTCGTACCGACACCGACCGGGCCCTCGCTGATCTCGGTCGTGCCCGGGAACGCCTTCGACGTCGGCAACCAGCGCGTGTAGCCACGCAGGTCGACGATCAGGTCGAAGATCTCCTCGGCACTGCCTGCGATGTCGGTCTCGACGCGGATTTCGGCCATGCCGCATTGAACCGTACGGCGGCTCGTGGCCGCGGGTCCCTGGAATACCGGTCGGCCGCGTGGTCTTGTGGAGGTATGACACTTCAGGGCACGTATGTTCCGAGCAGCTGGGACTGGGTCCGCGACCAGGTCGCGGAGTACGAAGCATCGGGCGGCGCCAAGGCGAACACGCTGCGTGGCTCCAAGGACCCGATCGTGGTGATCACGTCCGTCGGCGCCAGGTCGGGCAACCTCCGCAAGAACCCGGTGATGCGGGTCGAGAAGGACGGCGTCTACGTCGCCGTCGCTTCCAAGGGCGGTGCCCCCGAGAACCCGAGCTGGTACGACAACTTCGTCGCCCACCCGGAGGTCGAGCTCCAGGACGGCCCGAAGGCGAAGTCGTATCGCGCCCGGATCGTCGAGGGTGAGGAGCGCGCCGTGTGGTGGGCGCACGCCGTCGCCACCTGGTCGACGTACGCGTCGTACCAGGAGAAGACGGACCGGGAGATCCCGGTCTTCGTCCTCGAGCCGATCAGCGACTGACCAACGCTGGTCAGGCGTTCGCGATCGTCACGGTGAGGCCGCACAGGTGGCCGAGCCGGGCGATCTCGGAGTCCGCGAACTCCGGGCCACCACGACGGCCGACGACGACGATCTCGTTCCCGTCGAGCCGGGCTGCGGCGAACAGGGTGACCTCGTCCTCCGGTGACTCGAGGCGCTGCGGCGTCTCGATCTCGATGAACTCGAAGTCGTCCGGAGCAGCGCCGGTGCCGTAGACGACACCCTTCGCGCGGTGCACGCGGGCGCCCCAGTCGACGCGGAAGGTCGCGGGGAGCAGGTCGATCAGCTTGTCGTACGCCGTCTCGGGCGAGGCCGTGAGCTCCTCGACCGCCTCGAGGTCCATCACGAGGCTGCCGCCGGCGGGATAGCGACTGATCCACAACACCTCGACACCCTCGATCGAGGTGCACGCCGAGACCACCGAGTCGGGCATCATGCCCTGCTGCAGCTCGAGCAGCACATCGTCGACCGCGGTGCCGTCGTCACGCTTCTCGACGATCTCGATCGCCTCGATGTCGCCCCCGGCCATACCGATCGCCGTCGCGACGCGACCCAGCGAACCGGGGACGTCGGGCAGCAGTACGCGCAACAGGAACGGCATGGCCTCGACACTAACCCGCGAGCGTTTCCAGCGGATTGCGGGGCCACGCGTTGAGCGCAGGCGTCACAGGCGTTGACGCAGGCCGGTCGCACGCTGGGCGGTGGTGTCCACCGCAGCGCGTACGGCGGCCTCGGAACCCACCACGACGACGCTCTCCTGGGCGCGCGTGACTGCCGTGTAGAAGAGCTCGCGGGTCAGGAGACGCGAGTCGGCCTCGGGCAGCAGCACCGCGATCCGGCGCGCCTGGCTGCCCTGGCTCTTGTGGATCGTCATCGCGTGCATGGTGTCGATCGCGTCGAGCCGACCCGGGGCGAAGGACCGGGGCGCGTCCGCGCCGGCAATCCAGGCGCGCGGGCGGCCCTTGGCGTCGGCGACCACGACGCCGGTCTCGCCGTTGTAGATGTCGAGGGCGTAGTCGTTGCTGGTCACCAGGAGCGGACGGCCGGCGTACCAGGCGGAGCCGAGCGGGGCACCCAGCTCCGCGGCCAGCCACTGCTCGACGTGGTGGTTCCAGACGCGGACACCGTGCGGACCCTCGCGGTGGGCGCACAGCAACCGGAAGCCGTCGAGCGCCGCGATGGCCTCCTGCGGGCCGGCGTCCTCCGCGGCACGGCGGACCGCGAGCGCCGAGGCCGTGCACTCGGCCCGCAACGCCGAGACCGGGTCGTCGGTCTCGACGTACTCGACCTCGCCGGTGCCCGCACGAAGCACCTCCAGGACCCGGTCGGCGGCGTCGGGGCCGTCGTCGCGCAACGCGGCGGCGAGGTCCTTGATCTCCTCCGTCGAGCGGTGGTTCCTGGTGAGGGCGACCACCGGCGAGTCGTCGTGGCCGGCGAAGCCGGCGACGAGGTCGGACAGGACGGCGCCGGCGCCGACCGAGGTCAGCTGGCGGGGGTCGCCGACCAGCACGAGGCGGGTCTCCGGACGGACCGCCTCGAGGAGCCGGGCCATCATCGTGAGGTCGACCATCGATGCCTCGTCGACCACGACGAGGTCGTACTTCAACCGGTTGCCGCGGTCGTGGCGGAACCGGGTCGTGTTGTCGGGGCGCCAGCCCAGGAGCCGGTGCAGGGTCATCGCCTCGGGCGCCGGGATCTGGTCCGGGCCGTCGCCGAGGGCGCCCAGGGCGCCGAGCTCGGCGCTCACCGCCTCCTGCAGCCGGGTCGCGGCCTTGCCCGTCGGTGCCGCGAGCGCGACCGACATCCGGCGGCTGTGGTCGGTCCGGAACTGGTCGGCCAACGCCAGCACCAGCCGCGCCACCGTCGTGGTCTTGCCCGTGCCGGGGCCGCCCGTCAGCACGGTCGTGCGGTGCCGGGCGGCGTGCTCGACGGCGCGGGCCTGCTCCTCGCTGAGGTGCTCGCCGCTCACCCGCTGCAGCGTCGCCGTCAGCATCGCCTCGTCAACCGGCGGGGCACCCAGCGCGATCCGCTCGGTCAGGTCGTCGGCCACCTGGCGCTCGAGCCGGTGGTAGCGATCGAGGTAGACCAGTCCGAGCTCGTGGTGGATGACGCCAGCGGTCACGAGGGGTGAGGCGTCGATCGCCGCGGTCCACTCGGCGAGGTCCGGCCAGGCTCCATCAACACCCAGCTCGACGAGGTCCGGAAGTCCCTCGAGGTCGAGGCCCACGGATCCGGCACGCACCGATCGGACCGCGAGCGCCACGGCGAGCTTGACCCGCTCGTCGCTCTCCCCGCCCAGCGCGGCGACGCGTTCGGCGACCCGGACGTCGGCCGCGTCGATCACACCAGCGGCGTTGAACGCGCCGAGCGAGCCGGCCACGCGCCGCGCCACGCGCGGGTCGTGCGGCGAGGTCACCTCGAAGAGCCCGGTCATCGGCGCACCCCCTCCAGTGATCCGTCCAGCAGGTCGGACAGGTCGGTGACCAGCGCGGCGGGCGGCTGCCACGTGAAGATGCCGCAGGGTGCGCCGTCGACGGACGGGTTGTCGGGCCCGCACATGCCCCGCAGGTAGAGGTACGCGACGCCGCCGAAGTGCTGCTCCGGGTCGTAGCCAGGCTGGCGCCAGCGCAGGAACCGGTGCAGCACCACGGCGTACAACAGCGCCTGGAGCGGGTAGTCCGAGTGACCCATGGCGTCCACCAGCTCCGAGGGTCGGTACGACGCCGCGGTGAGCGGCTCCTCGCGCGGGCCCAGCCAGTTGGTCTTGTAGTCGACGATGACGTAGCGGGGCGCATCGAGCGACCCGAGCCGCAGGACGACGTCGACCGACCCGGTGAGGTAGCCGCGCAGCGTCTGTCCGCCGAGCAGGGGGTTGTCGAGGGAGTCGGCGTAGGCCCGCACCGGGTCGCCCTCGGGCAGGTGGCGGCGGAGCAGGCCGGCAATGTCACCGAGCAGGACCGTGCTCTCCCCCGGCGCGTCGGCGGCGTCGCCACCGGCGAGCGGCAGCTCGAAGTCGAGCTCGCAGAGCCGGTCCCGGACGCCGATCCGGCGCAGCGTCGTACCGTCCATCAACGGGCCGAGAGGCGTGTCCAGGACCGCCACCAGGGCATCGGCGAGCTCGCCCGGGTCGACCGGAACCGGCCACCAGGTGAGCTGTTCGTCGATGTGGGTCAGCAGCTCGGCGCGCAGGTCGGCAGCGGTGGGATCGGTGTGCTCGAGGACCGCGTGGACGAGGGAACCGAAGGTGGCTCCGACGGGGAGGTCGGCCATGGGTGACGAGACGTCCAGGCCGGGGGTCTCGACGGGCTCGATCGACGGGACCTCCGCGAGGTGCTCGTCGTCCTTGGCCTCCACCTCCGGCTCGCTGTCGACCGCCGGCTGCCCGACCTCGGCGGCGAGGTCCACGTTGCTGAGGGAGGAGTACGACGTCCGCCGCCAGCCGGTGTCGACGGACCGCGTGAACGTGCGGGCCGCCAGGTCGGCCGGCGGCTCGATCGCGAGCGGAGCGGTCGCCGCGGCCGGCTGGGACACCTCGGGGCTCGGTCCGCCCCGGTCGCGCCAGCTGGCGAACAGCGCGGTGACGGCGTCCTCGTCGGGGACGGGTGGCGCGGTGGGCACGTCGGCGCGCAGCTCGCCGTCGGCGCCGGACTGCCGCATGAGCAGGCGGTGCAGCGGGGAGGCCTCGGCGTTCTTGGTCGGTGCCCACCATGCGACCACCTGGCTCTGGGCGCGGGTGACGGCGACGTACAGCAACCGCAGCCACTCACCGGCCTCCTCGTCGGCCCAGCGCCGGACGTGGTCACCCCAGTCGGGCCCGGAGCCGCCGATGTCGAGGCAGCGCTGTCCGGTGGCGTCGTGGAACAGCGGCCGCTTGGGCTTGCCGACGAACCGGTCGCCGAGCGCCGGGAGGTAGACGATCGGGTACTGCAGGCCCTTGCTCGCATGGATCGTGACGAGCTGCACCGCCGCGGCGTCGGAGTCGAGCCGGCGGGTGCGTTCGGCGCCGCGGCCCTCGCGCGCCTCGAGCACCTGCTGGCGCAACCAGGCGAGCAGCGCGACCGCACCCATCTGCTCGCGCTGCGCGACCTCGTGCAGCACCTCGCCGATGTGGCGCACGTCGGTCAGCGTCCGCTCGCCACCGATCCGGCCGAGCATCCGGGCCGGCATCCCGCCGGACGTGGCCGCCTCGAGCACCGCGGCCACACCGCGGCGGGCCAGGGCTTCGGACCAGGACCGGACCCTGTCGCCGAGGTCGTCGGCGAGGTCGTCGCCACCGTCGGCGAGCCCGGCGGCGTCGTACCCGAGGAAGCAGGTCAGCGCCGCGGCGCGCACGCGGGCCATCCGGTGCGGCTGCTCCAGCGCCTCCAGCAGGGACAGCCACTCGGTGGCCGCGGGCGTCGCGAAGACACTGCCGCCGCCGGCGATCACGGCCGGGACCCCGACCGCCTGGAGCGCGGCGCGCGCGGCCGAGAGGTCCGCGTGGCGGTAGCAGATGACGGCGACGTCGCTGGGTCGCAACGGACGCCCCTCGAAGGTCGCGTCGCTGGTGATCAGCGCCCGGATGTCGTGGGCGAGGTCGTCGGCGATGTGGGGACGCACCTTCGCCACCGGAAGCATCGTCGCCGGCCCCCGACGGAAGGTCTCGCGCCGCACCACCCGCAGGCGGAACGGCGTGGGGTTCGGTGCGCCTGCGAGCCGCGACTCCTGGTGGTGGGCGGTCACGTCGTGCACCACGATCTCCGGGTCGCCCAGCTCGGCTCCCTGCAACAGCTTCTGGAACGCGCCGAGCAGGCCGGCATCGCTGCGCCGGTTGATCCCCAGGGTCTGCTGGGTCGTGGCGGTTGCCGCGGCTGCGAGGTACGTCGTCACGTCGCCGCCGCGGAACGCGTAGATCGCCTGCTTCGGGTCGCCGATCAGCACCATGGTGGCGTGGCCGGAGAACGCACGGTCGAACACCTGCCACTGCACCGGGTCGGTGTCCTGGAACTCGTCGACCAGCACGATCTTCCAGCGGGCACGCATCCGCGCCCGGGCCGGGGAGTCGGGGTGCGCGAGCGCCTCCGCGAGTTGGCTGAGCAGGTCGTCGTACGACAGGACGCCGAGGCGGCGCTTGCGCCGTTCCAGCTCCGTTCGTACGGCGGCCGCGAAGGCCACGCGCCGACCAGCGGGCTGCTCGCGGGGCAACCCGGCGGGCTCGAGCTGCGACTGCGGGTCGTTGACCACGGCGCGGGCGATGGCCAGCGCCTCGCTGTGCGTGAAGGGCGGAGCAGACCCGTCGGAGGACTGCGCGAAGGCGCGGAGGTAGAGGTCGTCGACGACCTCGACCAGGCGGTCGTCGAGGTTCTCGACGAGCCGGGCGCGGGCGTCGGTGTCGCCGGCGACGCCGAGCGAGTCGAGGACCAGCGAGCAGAACTGGTGGATGGTGGCGACGGTCGCGGCGTCGAAGTCGGCGAGCGCCTGCACGACGCGGCTGTGCCGGAGGGCGCGATCGGCATCGGAGCAGTCGAGGATCTGGGCGATCAGCTCGGTCTGCCCCGTCGATCCAGCATCCGCGGGGAGGTCTCCGGCCAGCGCCTGCTCGGCCTCGACGAGCTGGCGACGGACCTGCTCGCGCAGCTCCTGGCTGGCAGCGCGGCCGAAGGTCACCACGAGCAGCTGCTCAAGCGGGATGCCCTCCTCGGCGACGTAGCGGGTGACGAGGGCGCCGATGGTCCAGGTCTTCCCGGTGCCGGCGCTGGCCTCGAGCAGGGTGGTGCCGGTGGGGAGGTCGGCACGGATGTCGAACGGGTTCAGCTGGGCCACTAGAGGACACCCACCCTCTCCGCACCGGCGAGCAGCGGCTCCCACAGCTGCCACGCCCACGTGGTCAGGCCGGCGTCGACGAGCACGTCGATCGGGGCATCGGGCCCGTAGATCCGGCGGTGTGAAGGGTCGTCGTCCTCGCCCTTGATCCCCCAGTCGTTCCAGGGGTCGGTGACCCACGACCGGGCAGCGGCCTCGACCGGGTCGATGTCCATGCCCCGCAGCGACTTGGCCTGCGCCTCGGCCCATGCGTTCGCCGTCGCGAGTGGCAGGGGCAGCGGTCGGGTCAGCCCCTGGTCGTGGAGCTCCACGATCGAGGTGAGCCACTCGAGGGCGCGGTGGTCGAGCGGACCGACCAGGGCGCGTTGCGGCCCGGCCTTGGAACGGGCGATCGCGTGGGCGGTCCAGTTCTCGTCGGGATGGGAGGCGCTCAGCGCGAGCACGTCGAGCCAGGAGGACAGCCGCTGCTTCGGCTTGAGCCGCGAGTAGGACAGCGACACGACCTGGTTGCCGTGCACCTGCGGCACCGTGCCCGTCAGCCGTCGCCCGCCGCCGAGGTCGATGTCGACGTCGATGCTGCGGGCCGCACCCGTGCGGACCGGTGCGCTGCGGGTGAACAGCTCCTGACACTCCGCGACCACCTTGGTCAGCTCGCCGCGGCCCAGCTCGAACGGCGGCAGGGTGCCGCGCAGCTGCTCGGCCACCATCACTGCCGTCGCCGTGGCACCCGGGTCCTCGGCAGCGAGGACCTCCCGCAGCAACCGGTCGCCGATCTGCCACACCTCGAGGCCGTTGAGGGTCACCGGGATCGCGTCGGCCACCTGGTCGGGCTCGAACGGTGTCGCCACCTCGAGCCGTCGGCGCAGGAAGTAGCGCGCCGGGTGATGCAGGAACGCACGCAGGTCGGCGAGCGACACGTCTGCTGGCGGTTGGGCGGGCAACGCGTCGGGCAGGAACGCCGGGACCGGCACGCGCTCGGCCACCGAAGCCAGCGCACCGGCCAGGGACGAACGGTCGAAGCTGAACGGACCGTCGGTGGCCAGCGATCCCGGCACATGGTTGCGGACGTCGTACGGCTGCAGGGGGTGGCGTACGACGACGTCGGCGCGCACCGGCGCGGCAGCAGTGCGGTCGAGAGCATCGAGCAGCTCGCCGAGAGGTACGGCGGGGGGCCGCTCCTGGCCGGTGTGCTCGGCGGCGCCGGTGTAGGTGATCACGAGGCGTTCGCCGGCGGCGAGCACCGCGTCGAGCAGCAGCTGCCGGTCCTCGGCGCGCAGGTCGCGCTCGCCGACGACGGGACGGCGCGCGAGCACGTCGTCGCCGTCGATGCCGGTCGCGCGCGGGAAGACGCCGTCGTCCAGCCCGACCAGGCAGACCACGCGGTGGGGCACCGAGCGCATCGGGACCATCGTGCAGACGGTGAGGGTGCCGGTGCGGAAGTTCGCCCGGGTGGGCCGGCCGGCGAGGCGGGCCTGCAGGAGCGCGCGGACGTCGGCCAGCCGGAGCGGGACGTCGGGGCCGGTCTCGTCGGCGCTGGCCCGTGCCCGGGCGAGCTCGCGCTCGAACTGGGGAAGCTGCCACGCGGCGTCGGGGTCGACCTCACACAGGTCGCGCACGCCCCCGGTGATCGCGTCGAACCAGTCGTCGGCCGCGGTCGCCGTGCTCAGCGCCGCGAGGCACGCACCGAGGCGCGCCACGGCTTCGCTGAGCCGGCCGACGAGCTCGATCTCGCCGCTCGCGACGTCGTCGACGGGCAGTCCGCGTCCGAGGTGCTGGTGCTCGTCGTCGCTCATCGCGACACCCAGGAGCAGCCGGTCGAGGCCGGCGCGCCAGGTGTTGTGCTCGAAGCCCTCCATGGCGTACGACGTCCGCTGGGTGCCGTCGATCCCCCACCGGATGCCGGCTTCAGCGACCCAGCGGGTGATCCGGGCGAGGTCGTCGTCGCTGAACCCGAACCGGCGGCGGCAGACCTCCCGCGAGAGCAGGTCGATCACCTGCGACGCGGTCGCCCGGCCACCGGCCAGCTCGACGAGCGCGACGGCGACGCCGAGCAACGGGTTGGTGCTGCTGGCGGCGCGATCGGCGAGCCGGACCCGCAGCCGGTGGGCGGGATGCAGCACATCGGCCACGCCCTTCGCGGACTCGTCGGTGATCAACTCGCCCAGCCCGAAACCGGCCGAGATCAGGGGCGCGAAGGTCTCGATGTCGGGGCACATCACCACGATGTCGCGGGGCTCCAGGGTCGGGTCGTCCTCGAGCAGGCCGACCAGCACCTCGCGCAGGACGTCGATCTGACGGGCCGCGCCGTGGCAGGCGTGCACCTGCACGGTGCGGTCCCTGGGGTCGAAAGCACGGGCGGCGCGTGCCCCGGCCTCGGGTGCGTGGTTGGCACGGAGGTCGGCCTGGAGCCAGCCGAGCAGGTTCTCCGGGGCTTCTGGATCGGGGGCAGCGCCGGCATCGATGGCGTCGCCCTCGCGTACGCGCGCGCCCAGGACGGTGGCGAGCTCGCGGGCGTCACGACCGAGCGAGGCGAGCAGCGGGTGGCCGACCAGGTCGGCGGACCGAGAGGCGTCGCGCGGAGTGACCGCCGCTTCGGCCGAGGCCACCGCGTCCCACAGGGCCGCCGACGGCTGCGCGAGCCAGAGGTGCACGTCGCGGTGCTGGCCGAGTGCAGCGAGCAGGTCGATCTCGGTCTCGGGCAGCCGGGTGTGCCCGAACAGGGACAGCCGGTCGGGCAGGTCCAGGCCGGCCATCTCTCCCGCTCGCAGGGCAGTGCAGACCCGCGCATGCCGGACGTCCGGCGGCTCGGTGTGCCCGGCCTCGGCCATCCGCGCCAGCAGCCGCCGCCACAGCTCGGCCTCCCAGCGCAGGTCGCCCACCAGCTCCCCGGCACCGTCGCCACCGATGCCGTCCGTGTCCCGCCCCTCACGCCAGTCGGTGACGAGCGCCGGCCGCTGGACGGCGTACGACGAGAACCGCTCCGCGAGACGCCGGGCGACCGACCAGCGGCGGCTGCGCCGCAGCTCGCCTTCTTCCCCGGCGAGGCCGTGGCCGAGGTGCGTGGCCAGGGTGGCGCACCACGGCTCGCCGAGGTGCGCGTCGATGGTGGCCAGCAGTGGCCAGACGAGCCGGTCGGGGTGCCACGGGTCGTCGCGGTCGCGACCGAGCAGCAGCCCCACCAGCGATGCAGGTTGCAGGAACTGCACGCCCGCGCACACGCCGTCGCCGCCGCACGGTCCGACGCCGAGGTGGTGGGAGAGGCGCTGGGTGAGCCAGCGCTCCACCCCCTTCGCCGGCACCACGACGACCTCGCTCGCGAACGGATCGGCCAGCGGCGTCGCCAACAGCGCGCCGAGCTCGTCGGCGAGCAGGTCGGTCCGCGCGGCGCGGTGCAGGTGGAGGGCCATCGTGGCCCGAGGTTAGTGCGCGGGTCCGACTTCTGGTGACGGCATGTCGGCGAGCACGGCCGCCATCGTGGTCCGGCCGACCTCGATGGCTGCCTCGATGGAGGGCAGGTCGCTGCTCAGCCGGCCCACGTCGGGCGAGCCGACCGGCGGACGTACCTCCACCAGCGTGGCCACGGGGGCGGCCGTCGCCTCCGCCAGGTGGAGGTCATCGGCGGCGTAGGTCTGGTGCCGCTCGACGTGGGCGCGGCCCGACTTCCAGCCGTGCCTGAGGAAGTACGGCGCCAGCAGGGCCCGCTCGAACCGGGACGGCGGCGTCGCGTACTGGTCGGAGCGGCGAGTCCGCAGGACGAGCACGTGCGTCGCGCCGTCAGCCAACGCGCTGCGATACGGCACGCCCTCGGAGAGGCCGCCGTCGACCCACGTGCGCCCACCGAGAGGAACCGGGCGACCGGCCAGCAGTGGCAGGCACGAGGTCGCCCGCAGTGCGGTCTGCAGGCTGCGCCGATCGGTGACGTACGGCGCCAGGTCGACCCCCTCGCCGGTGCGGGCATCGGTCGCCATCGGATGGAAGCCGATCGGGTTGGCGATGATCGCCTCGAAGTCCATCGGCGTGATCGCCTCGTAGACGTGGTGGACCAGGCGCCCGAGGTCGATCAGCGGCCCGCCCCGCAGCACCCGCCGCGGGTCGGTGATCCCGGCGGCGGCGACCTCCGGCCACGCCCAGCTACGCATCCACCGCTGCGCCTCACCCGTCAGCAGCCACGCCCCGTTGAGCGCACCGCCCGACGTCCCGTAGACGTCGTCGAAGGCGTCGGTCAGTCCGGCCTCGTCCAGGGCCAGCGCCATTCCCGCCGAATAGGCAGCCCGGTTGCCGCCACCTTCGATGGCGAGTGCCACGCGGAAGTCGTCCTCGCGCGCACCCGGCCGGCTGGCCGTCGTACGACGGCTGCGGAGGACGTCGAGGACCGAGAGTGCGTTCACCTGTCCGACGTTAGCGAAGCCGCCAGCGCGCCCACGGAACCGAATCGTTCGCGCCGTCGTCTTCAAGAAGTGCAGCAGCCGTTCAGATCCGTGGCCCTGGCGCCGCTCTGCGTCGTGTTCAGCTCGTGCGCTGGGGGCGGCGAGAGCCCAGACGAGGATGCAGCATCGGGAGGTGCCCGTACGACGGGACCGACACCGGACACGAGTGCAGGCGACGCAGCTGTTTGGTTCCTGCACCAGGACGCGCACCTGACACCCGACTCCACGACTCTCCCTGTCGGCGTCGCACGTCTGGGCTGCAACGGTGGCGTGACCGGCGAGGTTCTTGAGCCTCACGTCGTCTACGAAGACTCACGGGTGGTGCTGACCTTCCGCGTGGGGCCACACAGCGACGGCGGCACCTGCCCCAGCAACAAGCGGGTGCGCTACGACGTCACCCTCGCCGAGCCGTTGGGGGACAGGGCCCTGATCGATGGCCAGTGCATGGCTACGGGAGAAGCCGGCAGCACCAGTCACTGCCTGCCCGACGCAGTCCGCTGGAAGCCCTGATCGTGGTTGCAACCGGCGATCTGAACCTCCGCACCGACAGAAGGATCAGGCGGCGGTGAAGTCGTCGGCGAGGTGCACGGCAATTCCCCTGAGCGCGAGGTACTCGCCTCGGGTGATGGCGGTGGTGCCGTGGGTGGTGACGAGGCGGTGCAGGCCGTGGGGCGTACGCCAGATCCAGCGGTCGGGTCCGAGCTGATGCACCGAATAGCCGGCATGCGTTTTGGCGCGGTGGTGGTGTCGCCGGAGCGGGGTGTCGTTGTGATCGCCGGTCTGGCCGGGTGGGCCGTGTTTGTCATATGGCGTCGTGTGGTCGTGGTCCGGTGGCCGGCCTGTCTTGGTGAAGAGGCCGGTGGCGTGGGGGAACACGTCGCCCAGGGTGCGGAGCTCGGTGCGGGTCTTGACGTCGGTGGGGTGTTCGTAGCCTCCGGTGTGCAGGTCGATGACCGGGGTGATGGTGATGTTGGCGTGGCGGCGGAGCAGGTCGCGGACCTGGGACAGGAGTCTCGGTCCCAGGCCCTCGACCCTGGCGACGGGGCCGAGGGCGCCGGTGTCGGGGTCTTCGGCGACGTGCACGACCACCACCGCGGAAGGCCCCGCGGCCGGGCCGGTTGCAGGCGCCTCGGGTGCGGGTGCCTCGGCGGGCTGGTCGAACTCGTCGGTGGGTTCGTCGACGGGCTGATCGGTCTCGCCGCGCAGGAACGCCAGGACGGCGGCGGGGTCAGCAAGCATCGCGAAGGCCTCGGCCCGCCAGTGGTCCATCGACAACGGCTCCTCACCCTCAGCGGGCGGGCCAGCGTGGGTGGCCAGGGCCTGGGCGAGTTCTTCGATGAACTCGCGGTGGGCTTCGAGGTCGACCTCATCGATCCGCGCCACCACACTCCCGATGCCGGCGGTGTCACCTTCGATGGACTCGCCGGGCTTGGGTCGTGAGTGCCACACGCCCTTACGGGCCCGGTTCGCCTCGATGCGTTCGGCGTGGGCGATCGGGTCGGCCTCGATGATCTTGGCCTCGGCGATCTCCAAGATCCGTGCCGGCGCCTCATCCAGTGCTTCAGCGACCGCGACATCCACGATCACAACCTGCTCAGCAGTGAGTTTGCGGGACATGGCCGCGACCTTGGTGCCGACCCAGGTCTCGCAACGCAACGCCTGCAACCCGGCCCACACCAAGGGGAGTCGGTGGCGCAGGTCGAAC
This sequence comes from Nocardioides sp. Root682, assembly GCF_001427795.1. Taxonomy (GTDB): domain Bacteria; phylum Actinomycetota; class Actinomycetes; order Propionibacteriales; family Nocardioidaceae; genus Nocardioides. Next base: position 2,139,624 of record NZ_LMHJ01000001.1, read on the forward strand.
GCATCAGCGGCGCGGCGCCGGGTGGTGAACACCGACTCCCGGCGAGCGACCGCGATCTCCACCAACGCCAGGTCCGAGACCTTCGGAGTGCCCTCCCCACCCAGGGTGATCAGTCGCGGGCCGCCGTACCGGACCGGGACCGCATTGGGTTCGTCCTGCGGGTCACCGGAGAACGCATCACCCCACGCCAACAGCACTTCAAGCTTGCGAACCTCGACCCGACGACCATCGAGCACAGCCTCGTCAGCCGCCTGGAGCAACCGCTTCGGCGACATTTCCGCGAGAGCCGAGATCATACATAGATGATACCGAACAGATGTTCGATCGGCAAGTGACTCAAGGACCTTGTGGATTGTTCATGTCTCAGGACATCGGTGACAGTTCTGGATCAGGACATCGGTGGCAGGGCGAACTCTTCGATCACCGAAGCCGGTCCGGAGTGCGTTCTCCGAGACCCGACCGGACGACGTGAACTGCTTCGCCGAGCACCCGCCGGAGCACGCGTATCTCGGCCGCCGTCCATCGCGGCGCGTAGGTCTCGACGCCGAAGGCCCGTGGCACGTTCGCGGCCGTCAGCTTGTGGTGGCAGCGGTCAGCCAGGCGTCCGCGGTGACGGAACGGCCGCCCCAGCGAGTGGGCGACGTCGATCGCGAAGTTCCACAGGTCAAGGCCCGCCTTGGTGTCCAGCGAGGTGGACGCTCCGCGTAGCCACGACTGGGCTGGTTCGAAGTCGAGTTCGGTGACGTCGGTGTTCTCGACGCCATCGTCGTCGGCGAGACGCCAGCCACGCTCGCGGACGGTACGCAGACACTCCTCCGGGCTGCTCCACAAGGCGACGTGGCAGCCCTCCGTGGCAAGGATCTCGTCGCCGTGAGGTCCAGTGCCCCACCACGCGACCGGCGACCAGCCGTCGAAGCGCACGGTCGTGACGAATCCGTCGACCGGAACCAGGCCCGCATGTTCAACTGGAGGCGCATCGTTCACCGCAACATCAGCGCGCGACTGACTCGCCAGGATCTTACGGATCAGCGGCCTCGTGAAGGCCAGTTCGGGATCTTCTGTCCGATCAGAGTCGTGGAAGTACTCACCCTCGTCGAAGGCGTCGAAGACGCTGTCGAAGACCTCCGGGCGGTTGGCATCCTGCAGCGTCACGTAGAAGTGGAGTGAGTTGGCGACAGCGTCGGCAATCTCGAAGGTCAACGCATCGGCGTCATACCGGCGTGCGAGTTCCAGCGCAACGTCGCCGAGAAGGGCGTCCCGGGTCAGACCGGTGCCTGCGACCCACTCAGTCATGTCCGTCGAGGAGATGTGCCAGCCCGGCTGGTTGGCAACGGCGCGGCGTACGAGTTCGCCCAACACCTCGATGACGCTCACAAGCGGAAGTTCATCACGCGACGCTCCGGGCGCTGTCGTCCCGAGCAGCGCGGCATGCCAGGACGCCAGACGGATCACGCAATGGCGATCCTGTTCTCGTCACCAGGATCCAGCCACACCGAGATCTCCTTGCCCACAGCCACCCGCTTGGCTGGCCCCTTCTGCAGCGGCAGCTCCAGCGCAACCACCCGCGGCCCCGACAAGTCCTGAATCTCCACCTCGATCCGCTTCACCTCCACGCCGACAAGCGTCCGCCCGGTAGGGACGACAGCCACCACCCGACCGGTGACCTGGCGGCCGGTCGCGTGGATCCGCTGCAGTTCCGCCGCCATCGCGTCGAAGACGGCCTTCTCGTCCTTGTCGACACCGGCCCAGGTCGCGCCCGCGGCAGCTTCGACGGCCGCTGCCTTCTGCACCGCGAGCTCTGCCTCCTCGGCCGCGAGCACCTCGGCAGCCTCGGCACGATCCGCGTCGGTCGGCGCCACCCCGAAGGGGTTGGCCAGCCGCCCGACGACCTTGTCGAACCCGCCGCGCTGGTCGGCCACCGCACGATCGAGCGCAGCCTTCCGGTCCCATGCCACCTCGTGGTTGCGGTACGCCGCGTCCCAGTCGATCCACAGGTCCAGCGGATCCTTCGGGTTGACCCGGCACGGCACGCCGACACCCGGCATCAAGCCGTACGTCCGCTTGAGGCGGACCTTGTACCAACGCTTCCCGGTGCCACCCACCTGCGTCTCGATGGTCCAGGTCGGCACCTTGCGCTCGTCGTTCTCCACGACGTACGGCGCCCGCCCGGGCACCCGGACCTCCCAGGTGACGGCGAGCCGGCTGCTCGTCTCGACGCCCGGGGCACCGCCCTCACCCTCCTGGGTCCAAGTCGCCGCACCCACGGACCGAATCACGACCGCCACCGCCTCCAGCCAGCCGGACGGCGGGTTGCGGAGCAGACCGAGATCACCCACGGTCAGTCCAGCTCGCGAACCACCCGCGCCGGATTCCCCACGGCCAGCACCCCAGCCGGCAGGTCCTTCGTCACGACCGACCCAGCCCCGACCACCGTGTTCGCACCGATGGTCACACCGGGGCAGACGATCACCCCACCGCCGAGCCACACGTTGTCACCGATCGTGATCGGCTTCGCGGACTCCCACTTGGCCCGGCGCAGGTCCGCTCCCAGCGGATGGATCGGCGTCAGCAGCTGGCAGTTCGGACCGATCTGCACGTCGTCCCCGATGGTGATCGCCACGACGTCGAGCGCGATGAGCCCGAAGTTCACGAACGAGCGCGAGCCAATGGTGATCTGCGTTCCGTAGTCGACCTGCAGCGGCGGCCGGATCTCCGTGTCCTCGCCGATCTCGCCGAGGAGCTCAGCCAGCAGCGCGCGGCGGCGCTCGACCTCGCGAGCAGTCGTGGCGTTGAACTCCGACGTCAGGTCGCTCGCCCGGTGATACGCGAAGACGATCTCCGGGTCGTCGGCCAGGTAGAGGTCGCCGTCCACCATCCGCTGGTGCATGCCACGCGGGTCGTCCGGGTCCCGCGGGTCGAGCGGATCACGGGGGTACGCGGGATACGTCATCGCTCACTCCTTCTCGTGGTGCCGGCGTTCCTCGACCTTCTTGCGCAACCGTTCCCGCTCCTCGTGCGCGGCCACCTCGGCCTCGTCGATCTTGCCCTCCAGGGCCGCGACCGCTTCGGGCTTGCCGTGGAAGCGACGGAAGGCGTAGACCAGCAGGGCCAGGGCGAGGACGCACGAGAAGAGCAGGGTGACGCCCGTCCAGACGCCGCCGAACAGCCACCACTTGTCGCCGATCGGCCACCACGACGGCACGTCCGGGCCAACGATCCAGAGCACGCCGAACGCGCCCAACCCGAGCCCCGCAAGAGTCGACATGATCACCCGCGGCCAGGTCGCGACACCCTCGGCTGCTCCGCGCAGCGCGCGCAGCATCACCGGGTCCAACAGCCGCTCGGCCCACGTGTACTGCTGCGACAACACGGCCAGACCGGCCGCCATGAGCAGCAGGCCGGGACCGGGCAGCACCATCGCGGCCACACCGGCGAGCAGCAGGACCCAGCCGACGACCTCCAGCAGGAGCCGCTTCGCCGTACCGGTCATCGTCCGCCACCGAAGCGGTCCAGCCAGGCCAGGACGTCGTCGTCCGCATTGCCGTGCGCGGCCGCGATCCGGGCCCAGGTCACCGCCATGGTGTGGAACCGCAGCGGGTTGTAGACGTCCTCCTCGCCGGAGAAGAGCCCGTCGCCGGCGTACGTCATGATCGTGATGTTGGGCTCGACGAGCATCGTCCCGTCGCCGGGGTCGGGCATCGGGTTGAGCACCTCGCAGACGAGGCGGTTCTGCTCGGCGTCGACCACCTGCCACGAGAGCGGGAAGCCGGTCATCACCCGGCCGGGGTACGACGTCATCGTCTTCATCGACCAGGCCCGGATCTCGTCGCGGCCGGTGAAGGTCCCCATCGCATGTTCGACGTAGACGGCGTCGGGCGTGAACAGGTCGGCGTAGCCGCTCCAGTCACCACTCGCGACGAAGCCCGCGACCTTGCCGTGGAAGGTGGCGTACGCATCGGTGATCTCGGCGGCCGAGAAGCCGGTGGCCGTGGGTGAACCGCTCATGGGTTGATTCAAACAGGTGGGCCCACACCCGACACTAGGCTGCGCCCATGCCCCGCGGATCCAGCCATCGACGCAGCCCGTTCGGCTCGCGCCTGCTGGGTCCGCGCGACCAGCCTCCCCGTCGGTTGCGGATCCGCATCCAGCTGCTGCTGACGTTCCTGCTGATCTCCACCAACGTCATCGGCGCCGTCGTCGTGTTCGTGCTGAACACGTGGGCGGTCCCGTCACCCGATCCGAACAAGGAGATGGTGATCGCACTCGCGATCGCGATCCCGACGTACGTCCTCGTCGCCGCCCTGGTCGGAGCCGTCTGGGGTACGACGACCTCGCTGCGCGCGCTGCGCTGGGCGACCCAGCCCGGGGTCGATCCCGACCACAGCCAACGCGCTCGCGCCCTGCGGGTGCCGCTCGTGCTGACCACCATGCAGTTGGGCATGTGGGGCGTGGGCACGGCGTTGTTCACGATGCTGACGGTGATGCTGCAGCCCTCGCGTGCCCTGGGCACCGGGCTCACCGTGGGGATCGGCGCCGTCGTGGTCGCCGGGATCTCCTACCTGCTGACCGAGTTCTCCCTGCGTCCGATCGCGGCCCGCGCGCTGTCCGACGTACGGGTCACCGGCAAGCTCCGCGGGGTCGGTGTCGGCCCCCGCATGGCGATCTTCTGGACCCTCGGAACGGGCACTCCGATCATCGGACTCCTGATCGTGGCGATCCTTGCCCTGACACCCAGCGGCAAGGACGTCACGTTGCAGGACCTCGCCGTGGTGACGATCATCGTCTGCGGCATCGTGCTGGTGTTCGGCCTGCTGCTGACCGACCTCAACGCCCGCGCGGTCGTCGCGCCCATCCTGTCGGTGCGCGACGCGATGCGCGCCGTCGAGGGCGGGGAGCTCGCGAGCGACGTGATCGTCTACGACGGCACCGAGCTCGGGCAGCTCCAGAGCGGGTTCAACGAGATGGTGGCGGGCCTCCAGGAGCGCGAGCAGATCCGCGACCTGTTCGGTCGCCACGTCGGCCAGGAGGTGGCCGCCGCGGCCGCGGCCCTCGGTGCGGGCGAGATCGAGCTCGGCGGCGAGACCCGCGTCTGTTCGGTGCTGTTCGTCGACCTCGTGGGGTCGACGACGTACGCCACCGAGCACGGGCCGGCCGAGGTCGTCGCCGTGCTCAACCGGTTCTTCGGGGTCGTGGTCGACGAGGTGGACCGCCACTACGGGCTGGTCAACAAGTTCATCGGCGACGCGGTGCTGGCCGTGTTCGGCGCGCCCGTCGAGCTCGAGGAGCACGCCAGCGCGGCACTGTCCGCGGCCCGGGCGATGGCGGTCCGGCTGGCGATCGAGGTGCCGGAGGTCGGCGCCGGGATCGGCGTCGCCACCGGGCAGGTGGTGGCTGGCAACGTCGGCCACGAGCAACGGTTCGAGTACACCGTGATCGGCGATGCGGTGAACTCGGCGGCCCGGCTCACCGACCTCGCCAAGGACGTGCCCGGCGGCGTGCTCGCGGCGTGGGAGTCCGTCGAGACGGCACACCTGGCAGGTGCCCCCGAGGCGGCGCACTGGATCGAGAACGGCGAAGCCACGCTGCGGGGCCGTTCGACGCCCACCCGCCTCGCCGTACCGCGCCCCAAGGTCGTCGAGTAGTCGCGAGGCACGAGCGACGTATCGAGACGCAGGACCTCACTGGAACTGGAGCTGGACCATCTCGTCGACCAGCCACTTGCCGTCGACACGGACCATGGACAGCTCGACACCGCTGCGCGCGTGGAGCGGCTCGGCTCCACCGCTGCGGATGTCCTTGTCGGTGAGGGTCTGGTCGGTGAAGACGAGGACCCGCACATGCTCGGCGTCCTTGGTCGTGGCGGCGGAGTTGACCACCCGCCCGCGGCTCACCAGCTCCTGCGGACCGATCATCTTCTCGCGGAGACCCTCGAGCGCCTCCGGGGAGTACTCCTTCTGGAACTTCTCGGTGCCGCTCGACGTCACCCACGTCATGTCGTCCTCGTAGGTGCGGTAGTCGTAGGTCAGCCACGAGACGACGATCCGCTCGGCCTCCTCGGTGGCCGCGCTCTCCGCGCTGGCGCGATCCTCGAGGTCGGACCGGTCCTGCGCAAGGACGAAGCACCCGACGGCCGCAGCGATCAGGAGCAGCGCCAGCACTGCGCAGAGGATCGGCCAACGCCGGTCGGACCTCGGCGCGGCATCCGTGTCGGCAGCACCCGTGTCGTCCACGACATCCGGGTCGACTGCATCCCCGTCGACGTCCACGACATCGGGGTCGACGGCTGGTTCAGCGGTTCGTTCCACGTCGTCTGTCATCGCTTTCATCGTAGGGGCTCCGGCGCCCATTGAGCGCCGCGTTGGGAGGCCGGGTAGCTCTTCAGGCACTGCCCGTCGTCCTGGAGGGGATGACGCTTCAGCTCGCGGGCACTGCGCTCGACGTGGCCGTAACCGCAGTACGTGTAGTACTCGAAGAAGGCATCGAGGTGGACCGCTCCGCCGTGGACGGCGTTGCCGAGCGCCCGGAACCCGCGCGGGTAGTCACGCAACAGCGCCCGCAGGTGCGGATCGCGTGCAGCCACGACGTCGGCGAGCGTGATGTAGGGATCGAGGTACGCCGGCAGGATGTCCTCGACGTCGCGGACCAGGCTGCGCATCTCCTCGATCTGGCCCGGAGCTCGTTCGAGCAACCGGACGAGGACCGGGTCGATCTTGCGCAGCCAGTCGGCGAAGACCGTCGCGTTGCGGGTGATCGTGTCGAAGTCCGGCACCAGGTCCGCGCCGAGGCGCAGCAGCCGGTCGCCGTTGTCGAGGAGCCGCTCGGTCAGGTCCGAACGAGCGTCGAACTCATGGAGGATCGATGACCCCTGCACGACCATCCGCTGCAGGTCGTCCTCGGTCCCCTTGAGCCCCTCGGCGGTCTCGGTCAGCACGGTTCGCAGTGCCTTGACGTCGATCTGCTCGATCAGGTTGTTCAGGTTGGTCGCTGCCGTGGCCAGGCTCGTCGGCAGGTCCCCGGCCTTGCCCTCGACGATGTCGCCGCTCTCGAGGAAGGGCGGCTTGTCCGTGGTGGGCTGGAAGTCGATGTACTGCTCGCCGACCGGCGACAGGCTCCGCACCTTGGGGCGGGCATCCACGGGGATGTCGGCCGAAGCGTCGAGCCGGACCGATGCCTCGATGCCGGTGTCCGAGAGGTTGAGGTCGGTCACCTTGCCGACGCGGACACCCCGATAGGCCACCTCGGAGCCCGCGTACAGGCCACCGCTGCTCGGGAACGTGACGGTCACGACGACCGGTCGCTCCGTCAACGGCGTCCTGAGCGCGACGCCGAACAGGTAGAGCAGGCAGAGCACGAACGACACGACGATGCCGGCGACGCTGGCGATGTACTTGCGCTTCATCGCCGTCCTCCCAGGAGGTCGAGACCCGGAAGCAGTGGCGCTCCAGCGTCGCCGGGAACCGGTGCGCGTGGTGCGCTTGCGATGGAACCGAGGAGGTTGAGCTGGGTCTTGGTCAGGTTGAGCCTGGCGCGCAGCGGCAGCACTTCGCTGGGCACCGTCTTCTCGAGCTGCGAGGCCACCGCGATCAGGTTGTCCAGGCCCGAGCGGAGCGACGAGCGGGTCGACAGCACGGCGTCGGCGATCGGCCCGAGGTCCCTCAGGATGGTGAGGAGCGGGTCGTCGACCTTGAGCGCGAGACGCTTGGCCGTCGCGGCGAGGTCCTTGGCTCCGGCGAGGAGGGCGATGACCTTGTCGGTGTCCTCGCCGAGGGTCTCGACGGCAGGTCCCACTTCACGCAGCGCTCGCTTGATCGTGCTCTGCCGCTTGGAGAGGACGTCCGACACGGACCGCAAGGCGGTGAGGGCACGGGAGATGTCCCCACGGCTTGCGTTGGCCTGGCGCAGGAACTCGGTCACCCGCTGGACGCTGGCCCGGATCTCGTCCTCCCGGCCACCCAACGCGGCGTTGAGCTCCTCGGCGATCACCTGCAGCTCGCCCAGACGACCACCGTTGATGAGGGTCGACGCCGACGCCAGCGCGTCCTCGACCGACGGGGCAGTGGCCGTGTTGGCCACCGGGAACTGGTCGTCGCCGGCGAGGTTCCTCGGCGACTTCCCCGGCGTGACCTGGATGAAGAGCTCACCCAGTGGCGTGTCGTAGCGCAGCCGGGCAGAGGAGTCGTCCGGAATCTCGACGGACGCCTTGATGTCCATGGTGACGTGCGCCTTGAAGTCCTTGACATCCACCGTCTGGACCCGCCCGACAGACACTCCGTTGACCTTCACCTGCGCGCCCTGGGCCAGGTTGAGGGCCTGGTCGAACACCGCTGACACCTGGTAGGTCTCGCCACCCACCGCCGAGCCGGGCAGCGGAAGGTCCTTGTAACCGGTCGAGCATCCCGCCAGCCCCACGACCAGCAGGAACGCCGACACCACGGCCAGCACCCGGCCCCTCGGGCCGGCCACGACTCCGGGCCTCATCAGTTGCCTCCCTGGTTGCCGCCGCCGAGGAGCGGGCCGAGGACACCGTCCAGAATCCCGGAGAGGTCCGGGAAAGTGGCCAGGTTGCAGACGGGACCGAGGAGCTGGCAGACCTTTTCGAAGAGCGGGCCGAGCGGCGTCAGCTGCGTCGGAATGGCGCGGACCAGGACGTGTCCCGAGGGTGTCGCCGTGTTGGCGACGTTCTGTGTCGCCAGGGGCAACACCTCGATCGTCTCCTCCAGGTCCCGGCGACTCGCCAGGATGTTGCGGAAGAGCTTCTGCACGTCGGTGAGACTGGCCTTGACCGCACCCCTGTTCTCCTTGCTGAACTTGGCGATCCGGTCGGCCGTCGCCGACACCCCCTCGAGGGCATCGGCGATGGTGTCCCGCTCCGAGTTGAGCAGCTCGATCGCGCCGCCGAGGTTGGCGACGAAGGTGCGCACCAGCTCCTCGTTGCTCACCAGGCCGCTCGCGAGCGTGTCGAGCGACTCCATCGTGGCGAAGATGTCCGAGCGCTGGCCGTGCACCGTGTCCACCAGGCTGGCGAGCCCGCTGACGGCTCCCCGCAGCTCGTCGCTGTTGCCGCTGAACGCCGCGGCGGTGACCTGGAGCATCTCGCGCAGCCCGTTGGCGACCTTCGGCGAGCTGAGTGATTCCGCCAGGTCCGAGATCGATCCGAGCACCCGGTCGAAGTCGACGGGCGTCCGGGTCCGTTCCATGGGGATCGTCGCACCGGAGGCCATCTCAGCGCCGCCGGAGTAGGCCGGCGTGAGCTCGACGTAACGGTCGGTGGCCACCGAGCGTGACACCACCACCGCCGCAGCATCGGCAGGGACCTTGATGTCGTCGTCGGTGACCGCCAGGGTCACCTCGACGACGCCGCCGCGCGGCTCGATCGCGGTGATCGTCCCGACCGGGACACCCATGACACCGACGTCGTTGCCGACGTAGAGGCCGGCGGCGTCAGCGAGGACCACGGTGATCTCACGGTCCTCGCTGCCGAACGGCACACATCCGGCGAGCGGGACGGCGGTCATCACGACCAGGGCTGAGGTGAGCAGACGGCGCATGTCAGCACCCTCCCGTCGGGCCGCAGCGAACCTTGTCGGGCAACGGGTCGATGAGCAGCAGGTTGACGAACGGGCCGTCGCCGGTCGCGTTGGCGAAGTACCGGGAGGTCACCGCGAGGTTGTGCAGGGCCGAGCGCAGCGCCTCGTCCCGGTTCACCAGCACGCTGACCACCGTGTTCAGGTCGCGCAGCATCGGCTTCAGGTCCGCCTCGTTGTCGTCCATGATCCCGTTGATCGATGCGGTCACCGAGGTGATGTCGCCCAGCAGGTCACGGATCGCCTCGCGGCGCCGGACCAGCTCGCCGATGACCAGGTTCGACTGCTCCATCAGCTTCACCAGGTCGGCCGTCCCGCTCGACAGCTGGTCGGAGATCTGCCGGGACGCCTCCAGCAGGTCACCGAACTGCTCGTCGCGGGCGGTGATCATCTCCGAGATCCGGGCCACGCCGTCGAACGCAGGACCCAGCTGCGGTCCGGCCACCTTGAGGGTGTCGGCGACCACGCTGAGGGCCTCGCTGATCTTCGTGGCGTCGATCTCGTCGACCGCCCCGGTGCCCTTGTCGATCACGTCCTGGAGGTTGAACGGAACCGAGGTGTGGGCGAGCGGGATCGTGTCGGCGGACAGCTCGCCGCTCCCTCCGGGGACGATGTCGAGGAAGTGGGTGCCGAGCAGGGTGCCCACCTTGATCGATGCCTCGGTCTGCGAGCCGAGGTCGATGTCGTTGGACACCGTGAACTCCACGACCACGTGATCACCGGCGACGCTCACCTTGCGTACCTCGCCGACCTCGACACCCGCGATCTGGACGCCTTCGGTGGCACGCAGCCCTGCGGTGTGGCTGAACTCGGCCTGATAGGTGCGGGCGCCGAACGGGACCACACTGATGGCGATCACGACGAGACCGAAGACTCCGAGGGCGACGAAGGCGGCGATCCCGATCCGGAAGGGTTCGTCCCGACTGAAGATCCTCTTCATCGACACGCCTCCGAGTTCGTTCCCGGCAGAGCCGTGGTGCTGATGGCGATGGCGCCGAGGTCGAGATCGAGGTCGCAGAAGTAGAAGGTCAGTGCGTTCCGGTACGACAGCACCCGCGAGAGGGTGCCCATGAGCGATCCGAAACCGTCGATCGCTCCTCCGAACCGGACCTTCTCGGACGCGAACATGTCCAGCAGCGCCTTGGCCTTCTCGACATCGGCGTTCAGCGGTCCCCGGACGTTGCGCAGGAAGCTCTCACTGGTGTCGAGGAGCTGGGAGATGTCGTCGATGGTGTTCCCGAAGTCCTTGCGGTGCTTCGCGAGACCGGTCATGAAGGTCGTCAGCTGCCGGATGGTGCCCCGCAGCTCGTCCCCCTGGCCGGCGAGATCGACGAGCACCGGGGTCAACCCGTCCATCACCTGGCCGAAGAGCTCGTCGCGGTCAGCGAGGTAGTTGGTCAGCTGCGCGGTCTGGGTGAGGAGGTCCGACACGGTGCCGCCCTCGCCCTGGAGCACCTTGATGACCGACTCGGAGAGCTTGTTGACGTCCTCCGGCTTGAGTACGTCGAACAACGGCCGGAAGCCGTTGAGCAGGGCGGTCAGGTCGAAGCCGGGACTCGTGCGAGCGATCGGCACAGCGGCGCCCTCGGCCATCTCCGAGCCGTGCTCGGCCGGTTGCACGATCGAGACGTACCGCTGCCCCAGGAGGTTCTGGTAGCGCATGACCAGGGTCGAGTTCGACAGGAGCGGCTGGTCGGCGCGCAGGGTGAAGTGCACGAGCGCTGTGGTCTTCGTGTCCTTGTCGACCTCGATACCGGTGATCTTGCCGACCTGGACGCCCGCGACCCGGACGTCGTCGCCCGAACGCAGGCCACTCACGTTGGCGAACTCCGCGGTGTACTCGCGGACGTCACCGTCGACCTCGTCGGCCATCGTGTTGGCGAGCAGGAGCAGCAGGATCGCGGACATCGCGAAGAACGCGATGACCTTGACGTAGACCGCCTTGACCCGGAACTTGGGTGCGTCAACCACAGTTGCCTCCGCGAGCTGAGCCGTAGCGCGGGCAGTCGGCGCGGGTGTAGTCGCCCGGACCGGTCAGCTGGACGTAGCCCTCGACGCGGGCGTAGCCGTCCTCCAGGACCGAGGAGAGCTTCTTCGAGACCGTGCCGGTCTCCAGCAACGTGTCGCGCAGGCCCCCACGCTCGTCGTACAGCGCGTCGACCAGGGTCACCGACAGCGACAGCGCACGGAGATAGTCGCTCTCGTGGGTGACGAGGAGCTTGTTGGCCTCCTGCGTCAGTGCGAGACCGCTGTCGAGCACCGTGGTGAGCTGCTCGCGCCGATCGATCAGGTTGTCGAGGCTGAACAGGGCGTCGTCCGTCGCGTCCAGCAGCTCCGGGGCGTTGCGGGCCACGGCATCGAGGTTCACCGCGAGCAGGCGCAGGTCCCCGCGAAGGCGCGGGATCAGCGGGGCGAACCTGGTCGTGTAGGCGTTCAGCGTGTCGAACGCGACGCCCAGGTCGTCGCCGCGTCCGTCGAGCACCGTCGACAGCGTGTGCAGGGCGGTCGCGAGCTCGGCCGGGCCGAGCGCGTCGACGAGGGTGTCGATGCTGTCGAGGGCAGTCTGGAGCTCGAGGGTCTTCGCCGAGGTGTCCTGGACGATGGTGCTGTCCGCCTTGATCGGGTCACCGGCCTGCTCGCCGCGAGGCACGACGAGGTCGACGTACGACGTCCCGAACACCGAAGCGGGAAGGACCCGGACGCGCACTCCGCCCGGGATCTTGTCGACCTGGTCCTTGTCGAGCTCCAGCCCGAGGCGCACCTGCCGGGCGTCGCCCTCGACGGAGATCACCTTGCCGACCACCATGCCGCGCATCTTGACGTCGACACCGCCGCGGATGGCGCCGCCGGCGGACTCGAGCTGGGCGGTGACGGGCACCCGGTCGGAGAACGAACCGTTGAGCTTCAGGTTCAGCACGACCACCATCGCGACCATGACACCGAGCACGACGGCACCCTGGAGCGCGAGCTCGTGACGGGACGGCTCTCCCTGGTGGGAACGGAAGATCGCCACGACTACCCCGAGATCCTGATGCCGGGGTCGGTTCCGTAGAAGAACAACGTGAACAGCATGTCGATCAGGATCACCGTGACGATGCTGGCCCGGATGGCACGTCCGGTCGCCTCACCGACGCCGGCCGGTCCTGGCGGAGCGGTCATGCCGTACCAGCAGTGGATCAACGCCACCATCAGCGTGAAGACGAGGATCTTGATCGTCGAGATGAGCAGGTCACGACTCGACAGGAACTGCCCGAAGTAGTGGTCGTAGGTCCCGCCCGACTGGCCGAACAGGATCGTCACCACGGACCTCGACGCGATCCACGAGCCGATCAGCCCGATGAAGTAGAGCGGCAGGATGGCGGTCATGGTGGCGGTCACGCGGGTGGCCACGAGGTACTGGATCGGCGGCACCGCCATCACCTCGAGGGCGTCGATCTCCTCGTGGAGCTTCATCGAGCCCAGCTGCGAGGTGAAGCGACAGCCGACCTGCGAGGCGAGCGCGAGCGACGCGATCAGCGGCGCGAGCTCGCGGGTGCTGACGCCGGCATTGATGGCTCCGGTGAGCGGACCGAGGCTCAGCAGCTCGAGCCCGCTGAAGCCCTCGATGCCGAGCGAGGTGCCGGCGGCGACGGACAGCAGGACCATGATGCCGATGGTGCCGCCGCCGACGAGGAGCGCGCCGGTACCCCAGGCGATGTCGGTCAGCTGACGGAGGTACTCCGTCGGATAGCGCTTGAGCGTGGCCGGCACGGATGCCAGGACCCGCGCACTGAAGAATCCGAACGACCCCAGCCGGGCCAGGATGTCGAGTGCGCCGTCGGCGACGCTGACGACGCGGTCCCCGACGGCGCGACCGAAGCCACCCCGGCCCAGGCCGGTGACGGTGGCCATCAGACGAGCCTCTGCGGGACGAGCATCACGTAGACCTGGGTGACCCCCACGTTGACCAGCGCGAGCAGGATCACGCTGAGCACGACGGACTGGTTGACCGCGTCGGAGACACCCTTCGGTCCACCGCGCGCATTGAGCCCCTTGTGGGCGGAGACCATCACCGCGATGAAGCCGAAGATCGCGGACTTGAGGACCGCCATCACCAGGTCGAGGGTCTGTCCGAACGAGATGAAGGCGCCGAGGTAGGTGCCGGAGCTGACGGCACCGGAACCCACGACGAGGACGTAGCCGGTCATGATGGCGGTGGTCGCCACCACCGCGCTGAGACAGACGCCGACGAGCACAGCGGCGACCAGGCGCGGGGCCACCAGTCGCTCGACCGGCGAGATGCCCATGACCATCAGGGCGTCGATCTCCTCGCGAACGGTGCGCGCACCCAGGTCGGCCGTGACCGCGGCGCCGACCACGCCCGCGATCATGATGGCCGCGACGAGCGGGGCCGCCTGCCGCATGACACCGATCGCGTTGACGGCGCCGATGAAGGAGTTGGCCCCGATCTGGCCGGCGACTCCACCGACCTGGACCGACACGATCACCCCGAAGGGCACGGAGACCAGGATCGTGGGCAGCAGGGAGACCCGCGCCATGAACCAGGCCTGGAGGAAGAACTCGTCCCACGAGAACGTGCGGCCCAGGATGCCGGTGATCGCGGCGATCGTGGAGTCCCAGCCAAGGACGACGATCTCACCGGCGGTGTTGATGCCGGTCGTCGCGTGGTCGACGAGGAAGTCGACAGCGTCCCGGGCGCCCGTCACCGCACTCGCCACGACCCCACCTGCCTGATCTCGCGCGCCACTGGCCACCCCCATGGATGTGAGCCTTAACAGATGCTAAGACCAGGACAGGACCATAGCCGACGCGAGACCACCTGTGACCCGTCTCACCGAAAAATCCCACGGGCGGCGATCCGCCCGGGAAGTCACCGGGAAGTCACTTGCCCTGCTGGCGCCGCAGCTGCTCGAGCTTCTCCAGCGTGATCAGCTGCCGGGCCGGGGGAGGCTCGATCGCGACCGCCGCGTCCCAGTCGACCCAGGTGAACTGGGCGCCGCCGGTGCCGATGTCGTTGGAGCGGCGAACGATCCGACCGGACTCGTCGAACCAGAATTCCGTGACGTCGACGCCGCTGCTCGCGTCGGTCGCGCTCGCGTCGGTCGCGCTCGCGTCGGTCGCGCTCACAGCCGGTTCCGCCACGACCTGGTAGCGCCGCGTCGGCACGTCGCCGACCAGGTCCTCGCCGCTGAACCGGACCTCGGTGATGGCGTCACGCAACAGGTCTGTCTGCCCACGCGGGTCCGCCTCCTGCATCACGGCCCCGGCCAGGTCTGCGTCCTCCGCCCCGATGTCGACCCAGAGCCCACGGGACTCCGGGACCGACATGTAGGCGGTGTCCCCCACGGTGCGCAGCCTGATCCAGCCGCCCTTGACCTGCCAGTCGGTGATCTTGACGTCGACGTTCATCCCGCTGTCGACGTACTCGACGACCCCACTTCCGTTCAGCGGGGTCGGGCCCTGCACCTCGAACGCGACCCGGGCCGAGGCGTCCTGGTCGAAGCTCGCCTCGATCAGGTCGACGAAGGCATCGACGTCGACGCGCTCACCCTTGGCCGCGTCCCCCGGCTTCGACAGTCCGGGGCCGGGATCGTCCTTGCCGCAGCCGGCGAGACCGGAGACCGCCACGATGACCGCGGCCAGCGTGGCGCCGAGCCGCACGGCCGGACGCACCTGTCGTGTCATTGCGCGACCTCGGGCGCGAGCTCGATGAGCGTCGCGAGCGCCTTGCAGAGCACGAGGTGCACGTGGTCACGGTCGAGCCGCCCGGTCTCCAGCCACTCGCGCAGCGCCTGCCAGGTGAGCTCGCCGAAACAGGCGACCAGGGCCCGGGTGGCGGGCGTCGCCTGCTCCGGGTCGCGGGTCACGGACGCCAGCACGCTGTCGATGGTGGCCTCGTTCATCTCACGCAGGTGGCCGCGGACCACCGGGTCACTGTGCGATCCGGAGTGCACCGGCCGCAGGGCCAGGTAGGACTCACGATTGACCTCGATCCGGCTCAGCCACACGTCGATCACCTCCGAGATCGACGCAGCGAGATCCTCCGACCCGCGGACCCCCGCCAACGTCGGCAGGGTGGGCGTGCGCACCGTCTGGTTCAGCACGGCCAGATAGAGGTCCCTCTTCGAGCCGAACTCGTGATAGATCCAGCCCCGGTTGACGTCAGCCTCGGTGGCGATCGCCACCGTCGACACCTTGTCGTAGTCAGTGCTGGCGAAGTGGCGCGACGCGGCCCGCAGGATCCGTTCGCGCCTGTCGGTGCCGACATCGGTGGACATGGCCACAAGGTACAGGCTGGCCGGACAGGTGCTAACGCCGTGCCCGGCCTAGTACTCGCTCCCCATCAGGGGCACCAGGTAGGCGGCCGCGAAGGCGCGCGTCGCGGCGTCGTCGTGCATCGGGATCCTGCCCTCCGGCGCGAGCACGAGGCTCAGCGCGAGCCTCGCCTCGATCTCGGCGACGATGTCCGCGTCGGCGCCGAGGTAGCGGCCCTGCGCCTGCAACTCGCGGATCCAGCCGGCGAGGTAGTCGCGGGCACCCGCCATGATCTGGTCGAGCAGGTCCCCGGGCGCCACGGCTTCCCCGTCACGCTCGTTCTCACCGCGCAACAGCCGGACCAGCAGGGGCCGCTCCGTGACGGCGTGCGCGAAGGCCGTGAAGCCGGCCGCCGCCTGTTCCTCGACCGCGCCCGGCCCCGCCAGCGCCGCGTCCACCGCCGCGATGACGGTGGTGGCTTCACGCAGGATCACCGCGCGCACCAGCTGCGCCTTGCGCGGGAAGCGCCGGTAGACCGTTGCCACGCCGAGGTCGGCGGCGGCGGCCACCTCGTTCATCGTCGTACGACGCACGCCGTGATCGGAGAACAGGGACAGCCCGGCGTCCAGGATGCGCGCACTGGCGGCATCGGCGGGATCGGCGAGCTCCATGGTGGAGACCCTAGTGCCGCGGCGACTCCGGTGATAGATTCGAGAGCAGTTTCTATCACCCTCAACGTGGAGGTCCCATGTCGACAGAGCCCGCCGAAACGCTGGTCGCCCGGCTCCGAGAGACGTTCGACAGCGGTCGGACCCGTGACCTGGACTGGCGCCGCGACCAGCTCGGGGTACTCGCACGGATGCTGAGGGAGAACGAGGAGGCGCTCCTGGCCGCGCTTGCCGAGGACCTCGGCAAGCCGCGCTTCGAGGCGTGGGCAGGGGACGTCGCGTCCTCGGCCTCGGAGGCCGACCACCTGCGCAAGCACCTGGGCAGCTGGGCCAAGGACTCCTCGGCTCGCCTGCCGCTGCCGTTCCTTCCGGGCCGCGCGAGCATTCGGCACGAACCGCGCGGCGTGGTGCTCGTCATCGCCCCCTGGAACTACCCGGTCTACCTCCTCGCGACGCCCCTCGCTGCAGCCCTGGCGGCGGGCAACGCCGTCGTCTGCAAGCCGTCCGAGCTGGCGCCCGCCACATCGGCGCTGGTCACGAAGCTGGCCGGCGAGTACCTCGACCCGAGCGCCGTCGCGTTCGTCGAGGGCGGTGTCGAGGACACGACCGCGCTGCTGGAGCAGAAGTTCGACCACATCCTCTACACCGGCAACGGGACGGTCGGGCGCATCGTCGCCTCGGCCGCGGCGCGCCACCTCACGCCGACCACGCTCGAGCTCGGCGGCAAGAGCCCCGCGATCGTGGACCGTGACGCCAACCTGAAGCAGGCCGCCAGCCGGATCGCGTTCGCCAAGTGGTCCAACGCCGGACAGACCTGCATTGCCGTCGACCACGTGTGGGTCCACCACGACGTGCACGACGAGCTCGTCGAGCGCCTGGCGACCGAGGTGCGCGAGCGCTACGGCGACGACCCGAAGCAGAGCCCGGACTTCGGCCGCATCGTCAACGAGCGGCACACTGCCCGGATCGCTGGTCTGATCGACGCCGGTGGCTACGACGAGGTCGCCGTCGGGGGCGACGTCGACCTCGCGGGTCGGTACGTCGCACCGACCGTCCTCACCGGCGTCAAGCCCGATGCCGCCGTGATGGGCGAGGAGATCTTCGGACCGGTCCTGCCGGTGCTCGGCTTCGCCGACATCAGCGAGCCGATCGCCCACATCAACAAGGGCGACCACCCGCTCGCCCTCTACGTCTTCTCGCGCCACAACGCCGACCGGGTCCTGGGCGCCACGACGTCCGGTGGCGCCTGCGTGAACGACACGATGATGCAGGTCTTCCCACCGTCGCTCCCCTTCGGCGGCGTCGGCGAGAGCGGGTACGGCGCGTACCACGGCAAGTGGGGCTTCGAGACGTTCAGCCACCGGCGAGCGGTCTACCGCCGTCCGGGGTTCTTCGTCGAGCCGGCGCTCGCCAAGGCGCCGTACACCGACCTCAAGCAGCGGCTCGCCCGCTTCGTCTACTGATTCCACGGCCCAGGAGAACACCATGAGCAAGCGACTCACCGGCCGTGTCGTGGCCATCACCGGCGCCGGACGGGGCATCGGCGCCGCGACGGCGGAAGCCCTCGTCGCCGAGGGCGCGAGCGTCGCCATCGGCGACATCGACCTCGACATCGCCAAGGCGACAGCCGAGCGCATCGGCGGCGGCACACTCGCGCTCCCCCTCGACGTGACGTCAGCAGAGAGTGTGACCAGCTTCCTCGACACGGTCGAGTCGACGCTGGGTCCGATCGACGTCTATATCAACAACGCCGGCGTGATGCCGCTGTCGGCCCTCCTGGACGAGGACGACGCCACCATCGACCGGATCTTCGCCATCAACACGCGGGCGATGATCCACGGCACCCGCGAGGCGGCCCGGCGGATGCTCCCCCGCGGACGCGGCCACATCGTCAACGTCGCCTCCACCGCCGGCAAGGCAGGGATCGCGGGCAGCGCGACGTACAGCGCGTCGAAGGCAGCCGTCATCCAGTACACCGAGAGCGCCTACGCCGAGCTGCACCCCCGGGGACTCGACTTCTCGGTGGTGATGCCCGGGATCACCCGGACCGAGCTGACGGCCGGGGTCGAGGACATGCCGGCGTTCCGGGCGATCACGCCGGAGTCGGTGGCGAACGCGATCGTCGCCACCGTGGCCAAGCCCCGCTTCGAGGTCTACGTGCCGTCGTCGGCACGACCGCTGCTCAACGTGACGCGTCTGCTCCCGTTCTCCGTCGGCCAGTGGATCGGCAAGAAGATGGGCGCCGACCACGTGTTCATGGACGCGCTCGACCGGCCCGAGCGCTCGACGTACGAGGCGCGAGCGACAGGCAAGGACGAACAGTGAGGAGGCCGACGCTTCTCCACTTCCCGGGCGACGCACTGCTGACGGCGGCCGGTGAGCACATCGGCACCAGGTCGGTCACCCTCGCCGAGCCCCCAGCGGGAAGCCAGCTGAAGCCGGTCCGCGGTGAGCGCGGGCTCCCGCTCATGGGAAAGACGCTGGAGATCATCCGCAACGGCTTCCACGCGGCCGAAGTGATGAACCAGAAGTACGGCGACGTCTACTGGAGCCGCGCCTTCGCCAAGGACATCGTGTGGGCGATCGGGCCGGACGCCGTGCAGGAGGTGCTCCAGAACAAGGGCAAGGTCTACTCGCAGTCGGGCTGGGAGTACTTCATCGGCCCGTTCTTCACCCGAGGCCTGATGCTGCTCGACGGCCAGGAGCACCTGCTGCACCGCCGGATCATGCAGGAAGCATTCGCGAGGCCCCGCCTGGTGGCCTACCAGGACCGGGTCCAGCGGATCATCGACCGGACCGTTCCGAGCTGGCCGACCGACGAGCCGATGCCGATGTACCCCGCGGTCAAGGGCCTCTCCCTGGACGTGGCGACCGAGATCTTCATGGGCACCGAGCCCAACGACGAGACCCACGGACTCACCCAGGCCTTCATCGACGCGGTCCGCGCCGGCACCGGACTGATCCGCACCGAGGTGCCGCTGCTCCCGACCCGGTGGGGCAAGGGCCTGCAGGGACGCAGGGCGCTCGACGCGTACTTCCGGGCGCAGATCCCCGCGAAACGGGCCTCGGACGACGACGACCTGTTCGCCGCCCTGTGCCACGTCGAGACCGAGGACGGTCTCAAGTTCACCGACGACGACGTCGTCAACCACATGATCTTCCTGATGATGGCAGCGCACGACACCACGACGATCACCGCAACCGCGATGACCTACTACCTCGCCAAGCACCCGGAGTGGCAGGACAAGGCACGCGCCGAGTCGCTCTCGCTCGGGACGTCGGCGCCGACGATCGAGGAGCTCGAGACGCTGACCACGCTGGAGCTGGTCTTCAAGGAGGCGATGCGGCTGGTCGCTCCCGTCCCCGCCCTCGTCCGGAAGACCACCGAGGACACCGGGCTGCTCGGGCACTTCGTCCCGGAGGGCACCATCGTCGTCGTCGCACCCGGCGCCACGCACGCGCTCGGCGACCACTGGGTCAACGTCGACGACTTCGACCCGCTGCGCCACACGGATCCCCGCAACGAGCACAAGGCGCACCGCTTCGGCTACGTCCCCTTCGGCGGCGGCGCCCACAAGTGCATCGGCATGGCCTTCGGCACCAACGAGGTCAAGGCGCTGCTCCACACGATGCTGACGACCTTCGAGTTCGAGGTCCCCGCGGACTACGAGATCGAGTGGGACAACACCTCGCTGGTCATGCCGACGGACGAATTCCCGGTCACGCTGCGGCGGCTCAGCGAGCGTAGTGCTCGATGACGAGGACCTGGATCTCGCCGACGATGCCGCCCAGGACGGCGCCGACCGAGATCATCAGCCACTCGTCGTCCTTGAACACCGGTCGCATGATCGACTCGTACTGCTCGGGCGTGAGCTGGCTCATCTTGTCCACGATGAGGTTCTCGACGTCG
This sequence comes from Nocardioides sp. Root682, assembly GCF_001427795.1. GTDB lineage: Bacteria > Actinomycetota > Actinomycetes > Propionibacteriales > Nocardioidaceae > Nocardioides. The sequence continues at coordinate 2,160,041 of NZ_LMHJ01000001.1, forward strand.
AACGTCCGCTCGGCGTAGCTGGTGGCCTGGGCCATGGTGTCCGGGATGAGCGCGATGACCTTCTCGACCACCGCGTCCTTCGCCGCGCGATAGCGCTGGGTCCCGACCGCGAGGCGGACCAGCGGCTGCGCGATGCCGGACTGGGCGTCGATGCTCCGCGAGATCTCGCGCTCGATGGCCGAGAAGAGCCGGTCGGCGGTGGGACCGTGGAGGACTGCTTCGAAGATCACCTCGGGAGCGAAGATGTCGGTGGCCAGGATGCGGGCATAGCCACGGGTGATCTTGTCCCGCTTGGCGTGCAGCACGCCCTGGAACGGGAAGATGCCGAGAGCCTTCTTCTTGTCCAGGGGCCGGAACAACATGTTGAGGGCGACGTAGTCACTGACGAACCCGACGAGGAAGCCGAACGCCGGCATGATCCAGGGATTGTGGAACCAGGCCCAGCACGCCAGCTGCACGAAGCCGATCGCGAAGCCGAAGACGACCCCGCTGCGGCGCACGAAGGTCATTGCATCGGAGGCAACCGACCGGATCAGGTCGTTGAGCTGGTCCTTGTTCTTCACCAGGATCGTCACGGCGAGGAACTGCAGGTCGAGGAACTGGCTCAGGTCCGCGCGCATCTCGGCGAGCAGGTTGTCCACGATCTTGGGCGCCTGCTGGTGCACCCGGGCAGTGATCGCCCGACGACCCGCCTCCGGCAGGGAGTCCCACAGGCCGGGGCGGAGCTGCTCGGCCAGGTCACGGACGACGATGTCGATGGCCTCGGTCAGCGGCTCGCGGAGCTCCTCGACCGCCTCCGCTGCGTCGACCTTGTCCAGCAGCTCCTCAGGCTTGAGCAGGTTCTCGGTGAGCAGCTCGATCGTGGTGGCAGCGACCTTCCCGGCACGCCGCGGCACCAGCCCCTGCCAGCCCAGGATCCCGATGCCCCGGAACTCCAGCGGCCGGTACAGCATCTGCAGCGCCAGCAGCTTCGTGACGTAGCCGATGAACGCCGCCACGAGCGGCATCGACGCATAGATGATCCAGTTGGCGGAGAAGTCCGCCTGGATCTCGGGCCAGGTCTGGACCAGGCTGGTCATGCGTTGTCACCCGAGGTCGCCGCGTCCCAGAGGTCGCGACCGAACGCGGAGAGCCTGATCGTGTACCTCTCGACCCTCGCCTCCATCGGACCCCGTTTGCCTGCCTTCAGCGCCCGCAGGACCGCGGAGTCAGCGCCCAGGATCTGGTAGTCGTTCTTGAGCTGCGGGTCCTCCGGACCGGTCTCGACCAGCCCGAGCGACAGCAGGTGGCTGACGTAGACCGGCGTCATGTGCGGGAGCGACACGTTGGCCATCTTGCCGACGAGCGAGGCGTTCTCCAGGATCGGTTCGCCACCGATCCCACTGATGGTCCGTGCGAACACGTGCATCATCGGCGACGCGGACCCGTCGGAGAGGGCGCCGACGATCCGCGCCTCATCGGGCACCAGCTGGTCGATGATCTTGTGGAACAGCTCCTGCCGGCCTGCGCGGCTGTTCTGCTCCAGCGCCCGGTCCAGCAACTGGTCCATCTTGCTGCGCAGCGGCGAACCGCCACGACTCTCCGTGCTCGCGGCGAGCTCCCGTGGCGGGCGCGGCGGAGCGGCGATGTCGAGGCGCGAGCGGAGCGCGCCGAGGACCTGGCGTTCGGTCCAGATGGCCACCTGCGTGCCGGTGGCGACGACCGCGCGGGTCGTGGGACCCCAGAGTCCGAACGGGTCAAGTAGCGAGGCCATGGGTCGAAAGGTAGTGCCAAGCCGCGGCGAGCGCGACGGCTCTTCGTGATCGGTCACGGGCGCTCGCTCCCAGCCGGTCGATCGGCCCGCAGGGACCGGTTGATCACCTGGTTGGCGGCGCGCTGGAACCCACTGACGACGGCCTCGAGCGTGAGCTGTCGCAGCTGGACGATGGTCGACTGGAAGGTCGCGGCTTCCTCGGGCGTGTGGTGCGCTCGCGCACGGTAGGGACCGACCACCTGGTGCGCGAAGATCTCGGTCAGCTCCTCCGCGAGCGCCTCGGTGTGGCGGCGGACCGCGAGCCCGGCCGCGGTGATCCCGTCGATGCTGACGTCGAGCGACAGCAGCTTCACTGCGGAGTCGAACCCGGGCTGCAGCTCGAACTCGCCGCCAGCGTGCCCGACGACACCGAGCTCCGTGAGCAGGTCGAGCGTCCGCGCGTCGAGTGGTCGACCCGCGCGTCGCTCGAGCGCGGCGCGGTTCATCACCTCCGGAGGTTGTGGCGACCAGGTGGTCAGCGACAGAGCCCGTACGGCGACCTCGTCGGCATCTCCGTCAGCGGGGATCCGCGCGAGGTAGTCCTCGATCGCGGTGAGGCTCAGTCCGTGGTCCTGCAACGCCCGGACCAGCTCGAGGCGGGCGACGTGGAGGTCGGCGTAGTAGGCCTGCCGTCCTCGTCGTTCCGGAGCCGGGATCAGGCCGAGGCCCGCGTAGTAGCGGACCGTCCGGACCGTCATCCCGGCCCGCGCGGCCAGCTCGTCGACGGTCAGCGCGGCGGCCTGACGGGCGGCCTGGCGGGCGGTCTGGCCGGCCGCGGTGTCGTTCGACACGTTGCTCCCCCGATCTCGTCACCCAACATTGTGACAGTGATACTGTCACAGTACATTGACGGTTGAACTGTCACCGTCAGCACCGCACCCTACGTCAGGAGCCCCTTCCATGCGCGAGCTCTTCCTTCCCGAGCACGAGGACTTCCGCGACTCCGTGCGGACCTTCTTCGCCAAGGAGGTCGTCCCCAACAACGAGCAGTGGGAGCGCGACGGCATCGTTCCGCGCGAGCTGTGGCTGAAGGCCGGCGAGGCCGGCCTGCTCTGCTTCGACGTCCCCGAGGAGTACGGCGGCCCCGGGATCGACGACTTCCGCTTCAACGTGGTGCTGTCCGAGGAGCAGACCCGGGCCGGCGCGAACGGGCCCGGCTTCTCCGTGCACACCGACATCATCGTTCCGTACCTGATCTCCCTCGGCACCGAGGAGCAGAAGCAGCGCTGGCTCCCCGGCTGCGTCACCGGCGAGACCATCACGGCGATCGCCATGACCGAGCCCGGGGCGGGCTCCGACCTGCAGGGCATCCGCACCAACGCGGTCGACCAGGGCGACCACTACCTGCTCAACGGGTCCAAGACCTTCATCAGCAACGGCATCAACGCCGACCTCGTGATCGTCGTGGCCCGCACCAACCCGGAGGCTGGCCACCAGGGCATCAGCCTGCTCGTCGTCGAGCGCGGCATGGAGGGCTTCGAGCGCGGCCGCAACCTCGACAAGATCGGCATGCACGCCCAGGACACCGCCGAGCTGAGCTTCACCGACGTCCGGGTCCCGAAGGAGAACCTCCTCGGCGCCGAGGGCAGCGGCTTCATCTCGCTGATGATGAACCTGCCGCAGGAGCGGCTGATCATCGCCGCCCAGGCTGCAGCGGCGTGCGAGGGCATCGTCGAGATGTGCCTCGACTACGCCAAGACCCGCGAGGCCTTCGGCAAGCCGATCGGCAAGTTCCAGCACAACCGGTTCCTGATCGCGGAGATGGCGACGGAGGCGAAGATCACCCGCGTGTTCGTCGACGAGTGCGTCAAGAAGCACGTCGCCGGCACACTCGACGCCGTCGAGGCGTCGCAGGCGAAGTACTGGGCGACCGAGCTGCAGAACAAGATGGTCAACCAGGGCGTCCAGCTCCACGGCGGCTACGGCTACATGCTGGAGTACCCGATCGCGCGCGCCTACCTCGACAGCCGGATCTCGACGATCTACGGCGGCACGACCGAGATCCAGAAGGAAATCATCGGAAGGAGCCTGGGTCTCTGATGGACTTCAACCTGCCTGAGACCGCGCTCGCCGTACAGGACGGCGTCCGCGCCGTGGCCGCGAAGTACGACAACGCCTACTGGTCGGAGTGCGAGGAAGCCCACCGCTTCCCGATCGAGGTCTTCAACGACCTCGGCAAGGGCGGCTGGTTCGGCCTCAACATCCCTGAGGAGTACGGCGGCGGCGGGCAGGGCCTGCTCGAGGTGGCGATCGCCAACGAGGCGCTGTGCGCCTCCGGCGGCGGCGCCGGCACCTTCTTCTACGTGACGACGCCCGGCTTCGGAGCGACCACGCTCGTGCGCCACGGGACCGACGAGCAGAAGGCCGAGATCCTGCCCGGCATCGCCTCGGGTGACGTGCAGTTCTGCTTCGCACTCACCGAGCCCGACGCAGGCAGCAACGCCCTCGAGATCAAGACCTCGGCCCGCCGCGACGGCGACGACTTCGTGATCAAGGGCCAGAAGGTCTGGATCTCCAACGTCGAGAACGCCGACTGGATGATCGCGGTGACCCGGACCGTCCCGGCCGCCGACGCGAAGCCGCGCACCCACGGGTTCACGCTCTTCCTGATCGACGTGAAGGAGGCGCTCGCCGCCGGCACGCTGACCTACACGCCAATCCCCAAGATGGGCAGCAACATCCTGTTCTCCAGCCAGGTGTACTTCGACGACGTACGGGTCCCTGCCCGCAACGTGATCGGCGAGGTGGACGCCGGGTTCATGGTGCTGTGGGACGTGCTCAACCCGGAGCGGATCCTGGCGGCCGCGGGTGGCGTCGGTGCCGCTGACGCTGCTCTGGCGTACGCCGCGAAGTACGCCTGCGAACGTGAGGTCTTCGGGCGTCCGATCGGCGCCAACCAGGGCATCCAGTTCCCGCTGGCCCAGATCAAGGCGAAGACCGAGCTCGGCCGGCTGATGGCCTACAAGGCCGCGTGGCTCTTCGACCAGGGCCTGCCGTGCGGCAACGAGGCCAACGTCGCCAAGCTGACCGGTGCCCAGGTGGCCTGGGAGGCCGCGGACCAGGCGTTCCAGACACTCGGCGGGATGGCCTACTCCAAGGAGTTCCCGGTGGAGCGCTGGTTGCGTGATGCCCGCATCGGCAAGAACATCCCGGTGGCCGAGCAGCTGGTGCTCGCCCACATCGGGACGTCGATGCTCGGCCTGCCCAAGTCCTACTGACACCGCCTGCTGACACCACCTGCTGACACCGCGACCGCGGGCGGGCCATCTGGACTCAGTCGTCTAGGCTCGCCCGCGTGTCGGTGAGTCGTTCGTATCGCGGGGTCACCGCCGACGAGCGACGGAGCCGTCGCCGGGCGGCGCTGCTCGAGGCTGCCCTCGACCTGCTCGGGAGCGACGACGGGGACCTCGGCGTGCGCGCGGTGTGCGCGCAGGCGAAGCTGACCCAGCGGTACTTCTACGAGAGCTTCTCGAGCCTCGACGAGCTCCAGGTGGCGCTGTTCACCCAGATCGCCGACGAGGTGGCCCTGCAGGGAGCCGCAGCGGTGCGCGGGCGCGCGCCGGCGGACCTGTTCGACGCCTGCCGTACGGCCTTCGAAGGTGCCTACTCGGTGTTCCAGCAGGACCCACGCAAGGCACGCGCGGCGATGATCGTGTCGGCCAATGCCGAAGGCCTGACGAGGGCCCGGCGCAACGTCGTGACGTCCTATGCCGACGCGATGCGGGCCTTCCTGGGCCCGGCGCTCGGGCTGGGCGCGGACTCACCCCGCGGCCGAGTCACCCTCCTGTACGCCGTCGGCGGTGCACTGGAGGTGACCCAGGGGGTCCTGAGCGGCGAGGTGGACCTGACCCACGCCGAGCTCTGCGACACGGTCGGGCACCTGTTGGCGTCCTCGGTCCAGCAGCTGACCGAGAAGCCCTCCTGACCCACGAGTCAGGCCAGGTCAGGTCAGGGACCGGCCCCGGCGCATCCGCAGCCGGACCTCGGCGAGCTGCAGCTGGATCGGCAGCATCCGCACCCAGCGCGGGAGCAGCCGCGACCCGAACCGCAGGACCTTCACGAACCTGTCGAACCTCTTCTGGTCGGACGCGGTCCAGGTCAGCTGCATCGCCTCGCGGAACTCCTGCGGGAGGAAGCCCACCGTCGCGAACCGGTTCATCGCCCGGTTGCCGAACCGCATCCAGCGGGGGACCATCCGCAGGTCCACGATGGCGAGCAGGTGCTGGCGCACCGGCTCGTCGTACCGGACCCTCTCAAGGCCCTCGGCCCAGTAGACCTCGAAGGCCTCGCGGTCGGCTGGCCACATCTCGAGGGGCACCTGGAGCGAGGTGCCGAGCCGGCTGCAGTAGACGTAGAGCGCCTCCGCGTCGGTCTCGGTCATCGGCCCCAGGAACGCCAGGCGCATGTCGCGGAAGCCGATGTAGAGACAGGCGGCGACCCACAGCTGCAGGGCAGGATCGAACGCGTTGTACTTCACCGGGCTCTCCGGCCCGGACCGCACGGGGACGTGCGAGCGATTGACGGCCTCGCGGTACGCCGCCCGGTCGGCCTCGGTGCCGAAGAGGGCGACGACGAGGTAGCTGATCGTGGTCCGCAGCCGCTTCCAGGGGTGCAGCATCACGTTGCCGCTGTCGACCTTGCTCTCGACGACGCCGTACCCCACCTCGCGCCAGCCGAGCTGCATGATCACGTTCGCGGCCGACCCCAGGAGGCCTGCCGGGCCGGCGATGTGGTCGCGGATGTCGAACGGACGGGGCTGCGTCATGGCGCCATCCTGCTTGGTCTTGCAGTGTGGTGCACGCCCCACCCACGATTCGGACATCAACCGTTGTCAGATTGGGCGGATCCGGGGTAGTTTGCCGAGGTGGCCACTGACAACCGCACGCTCTGCGCTGCCTTCCAGCAGACGGCCTCGGCTCGCCCCGACGCCGTCGCCGTCCGCACCCCCGACGACAGCGTCGCCCTGACCTGGCGCGAGTACGCCGACCGGGTCCGCGGTGTCGCGGCAGGCCTCGCCGCCCTCGGTGTCACCCGCGGCGACACCGTCGCCCTGATGCTGACCAACCGACCGGAGTTCCACGTGGTCGACACGGGTGCGCTGCACGTCGGCGCGACGCCGTTCTCGATCTACAACACCCTGGCCACCGACCAGATCACCCACCTGTTCCACAACGCCGGCAACAAGGTCGTGATCACCGAGCAGCAGTTCCTGGAGAAGCTGAAGCTGGCCAACCCCGAGGGCCAGGTCGAGCACTTCGTCTGCATCGACGGTGACGTCGACGGCGCCATGACCCTCGCGGACCTCGAAGCCGCCGGCGACCCGTCGTACGACTTCGACGCCGGCTGGCAGGCCGTCGAGACCTCGGACGTGCTCACCTTGATCTACACCTCCGGAACGACCGGTCCGCCGAAGGGTGTCGAGCTCACCCACGCCAACCTGATGGCCGAGATGGACGCCCTCGAGGGCTGGTTCCCGCTGAACCACGACGACCGGCTCGTGTCGTACCTCCCCGACGCGCACATCGCGAACCGCTGGGGTGCGCACTACAACAACCTGCGCTACGGCATCCAGATCACCACCGTCGACGACCCGAAGCAGCTCGTCGCCACCTTGCCGAGCGTCCGGCCGACGTTCTTCGGTGCCGTGCCCGCGGTCTGGTACAAGGTCAAGGCGGGCATCGAGGCCGCGCTCGCAGCCGAGCCCGACGAGAAGAAGCGCAAGATCGCGAACTGGGCGATCGCCACCGGCACCAAGGTGGCGTGGCTGAAGTCCGACGGGAAGTCGGTGCCCATCGCCCTCGCGCTGCAGCACGCCATCGCCGAGCGGCTGGTGCTGAGCAAGCTGCGCGAACGCATGGGCCTGGACCAGGTCCGGGTCGCCGCCACCGGCGCCTCGGCCATCGCTCCGGACGCACTCGCCTTCATGCTGGCGCTCGGCGTCCCGGTGCTCGAGGTCTGGGGGATGTCGGAGACCTCCGCGGTCGTCACGATGAACCCGCCCGACGGCATCCGCATCGGCACCGTCGGCAAGGTCGTGCCGGGTGGCTCGGAGATCATGCTCGCCCCGGACGGCGAGCTGCTCGTCCGCGGCCCGCTGCTGATGAAGGGCTACCGCAACGACCCGGTCAAGACCGCCGAGGCCATCGACACCGACGGCTGGATGCACACCGGCGACATCGCGACGATCGACGACGAGGGCTACGTCCGCATCGTCGACCGCAAGAAGGAGCTGATCATCAACGCGGCGGGCAAGAACATGTCGCCGCAGAACATCGAGGGTGCGGTCAAGGTCGCCTGCCCGCTGGTGATGAGCGTCGTCGCGATCGGCGACGACCGCCCCTACGTCACCGCGCTGCTCACCCTGGACCCCGACGCCTGTGCTGCGTACGGCGCCAAGGCCGGCCTCGCCGACGCCTCCCCCGCCGTCCTGGCACAGGACGAGACCGTCCGGGCCCTCGTGCAGGCCGGTGTCGACCGGGCCAACGAGAAGCTCGCCCGGGTCGAGCAGATCAAGAAGTTCGCCCTTCTCGGGTCCTCGTGGGAGCCCGGTGGCGACGAGCTCACGCCGACGATGAAGCTCAAGCGCACCCCCATCGCCAAGAAGTACGCCACCGAGATCGACGCCCTCTACAGCTGACGCCGTGGTCGCGAACGCCGACCACATCCCCACAGACCAGGAGGTCCCCTGATGGGAGCCGAACCGATCCACCTCCACCAGTCCGTCGCCCATCCGGAGGCCGGCGAGGAGTCAGCCGCGTTCATCCGCGCCGACCAGTCAGCGCTGCGTGCCGAGGAGATCAAGCTGCTGCGCCGCAAGCTCGACGGCGTGGTCGTCTTCGCGGCGGGTACGGCGAACGTCGTACTGCAGCTGTCGTGGCCCGAGGTCGGCTACGGCGTCGTGGAGAGCCGGGTCGAGAGCGGTCAGGTCACGCGCCACCCGTTCAAACGCTTCCGGACCACGATCGGCTACATCGGCGTTGCCCTGCTGGGCAGCGACGAGATGCGCGTCGCGTTCCGCGAGGCCGTCAACGGCCAGCACCGCCAGGTCCGGTCGACCCCCGACAGCCCGGTCAAGTACAACGCGTTCAACCGGGACCTGCAGCTGTGGGTCGCCAGCTGCATCCACTACGGACTCGTGGATGCAGCCACGCGGATGCACGGCCCGCTGACCAGCGACGAGGAGATCGTCCTGCTCCGCGCGAGTGCCCGGCTCGGCACCACCCTCCAAGTGCCGGCGGACATGTGGCACCGCACGCCCGAGGAGTTCTGGGCGTACTGGGAGGAGGGCCTGGAGCGCGCCCAGATCGACGAACGGGTCGGCGACTACCTGCGCGGCCTGCTGCGGGTGGACTTCCTCCCCGCAGCGCTCGCTCCCCTCGGATCAGTCCTCGAGTGGCTGAACACCGGGTTCCTTCCCGGGCCCGTCCGCGACCAGCTGGGGCTCACCTGGACCGGCAAGGACGAGCGGCGTCACGCGAAGCTGATGCGCATCCTCGGTGCGGTCTCGCGCCCGCTGCCCCACCCGGTCCGGATGTACCCCACCAACGCCATGTTGTGGAACCTGGAGCTGCGCCGCCGGCTCGGTCGACCACTGGTCTGATGGGCGAGACGCACAGCATCATGAAGCGCACCTTCCGCAGCCGGGTCCGGACCGTCCTCGACGTCGACCAGACCCTCGCCCGCGTCGACGACGTCGCCCTGGAGATGGGTCCCCTCCTGGTGACCTTCACCGGCGTCCTCGCCGACTTCAACGCCACCCTGGACCGGTTCGGTCAGTCGCTGGACCGGTTCTCCCACGCCGCCGAGACCATCGACGGCACGGCGGCGAAGCTGGACACGCTGATCGCCACGCTGGAGACGACCGTCGACGCGATCAACGTGGTGACCTCGCCGATCGCGATGGCGCGCGAGGGTGTGCGCCGCGTCCGGTCCAAGGAATGACGTCCGCCCTCGACCCCGTTGAGCACTGGATGGACGAGCAGGGGCTCGGGCACGGCCCGCTCGAGTCCGTGGTCCCGATCTCGGGCGGCACGCAGAACGTGATGCTCCGGTTCCAGCGTGCCGGTCGGTCCTACGTCCTGCGGCGCGGTCCGGAACACCTGCGTCCACGCAGCAACGACGTCATCCGGCGGGAGTGCCGGGTGCTCCGCAGCCTCGGCGGCACGGCCGTCCAGCACCCGGCGTTGATCGCCGCGTGCGAGGACGAGTCGGTGCTCGCCGGCGCCGTCTTCTACCTGATGGAGCCGGTCGACGGCTTCAACGCGAGCACCGCTCTCCCCGCGCTGCACCAGGAGGACGCCGCGATCCGGCACGAGATGGGGCTGCGACTGGTCGACGCCCTCGCCACCCTGGCTGCGGTCGACCACGTCGCGGTCGGGCTCGGCGACTTCGGCAAGCCCGAGGGCTTCCTCGAACGGCAGGTCCCTCGGTGGCTGGCCGAACTGGCGTCGTACGACGCCTTCGCGGAGTACCCGGGCCCCGACATCGGACCGGTCGCCGAGGTGGCGGCCTGGCTCGACGCCCACCGCCCGACCGACTGGACGCCAGGCATCCTGCACGGCGACTTCCACGCGGCCAACGTGATGTTCTCGCGGACCGGCCCCGACGTCGTCGCCGTCGTCGACTGGGAGATGTGCACCATCGGCGACCCGCTCCTCGACCTGGGCTGGTTGCTGGCGACCTGGCACCTGCCCGGAGCACCGGACGAGTTCGCGGGGCCGCTCACCCGCGCCGGCGGACTCGCGTCCCCCGACGAGCTGGTCCGGCGCTATGCCGAACGCAGCAGCCGCGACCTCTCGGCCATCGACTGGTACGTCGTCCTCGCCTGCTTCAAGCTCGGCATCATCCTCGAGGGCAGCCACGCCCGTGCGCTGGCTGGTCTCGCGCCGAAGGACATCGGCGACCGGCTGCACCTGACCACCCTGCGCCTCTTCGAGCGCGCCCATGAGCTGATCCAGCAGAGCTGAACCATGCCGATGAGAGGGCAACCATGATCGACTTCGAGATCCCCGCCGACCTTGCCGCACGACGCGACGAGGTGCTCGCGTTCGTCACCGAGAAGGTGGTGCCCTTCGAGAAGGACCCGCGGGTGACTCCGCACGGCCCCACCGAGAGCCTGCGCAACGAGCTCGTGGCCCTCGCGCGGGAGGCCGGCCTGCTCACCTTCCAGGCCCCCCGTGACGGCCGAGCCGCTCCGACCCACGTCGAGCAGGCGATCCTTTTCGAGGCCGCCGGTTGGTCGTTCCTGGGCCCGGTCGCCCTCAACTGCGCGGCTCCGGACGAGGGAAACATGTTCCTGCTCGACAAGATCGCGAACGCCGAGCAGGCGATGCAGTTCCTGCGTCCGGTGGTCGAGGGCAGGCAGCGCTCGGTGTTCGCCATGACCGAGCCGGACGGTGCCGGGTCCGATCCGCGGCAGCTCGCGACGACCGCCGTACGCGATGGCGACGGCTACGTGATCAACGGCCGCAAGTGGCTCATCACCGGCGCCAACGGCGCCCAGACCTGGATCATCATGGCCGACCTCGAGGGCGTCGGCGCGACGTTGTTCCTCTGCCACGGCGATGCTCCCGGCATCGTCATCGAGCGGACGATGGACACGATGGACCGCAACTACGTCGAGGGCCACTGCGTCGTGCTGTTCGACGAGCTCCGCCTGCCGGCCACGGCTCTCCTCGGCGAGGAGGGCGAGGCCTTCCGCTACGCCCAGCTGCGCCTCGCCCCCGCACGGCTCACGCACTGCATGCGCTGGCTCGGTGGCGCCGTCCGCGCCCAGTCGATCGCGATCGATTACGCCAAGACCCGCACCGCCTTCGGCAAGCCGATCGGCCAGCACCAGGGTGTCGGCTTCAAGCTCGCCGACAACGAGATCGCCATCCAGCAGTGCCGGATGATGATCTGGTGGGCGTGCTGGGTCCTCGACCAGGGCCACCAGGGCCGGCACGAGAGCTCGATGACCAAGGCCATGGTCTCGGAGGAGCTGTTCAAGGTGGCCGACCGCTGCGTGCAGGTCCTCGGTGGCATGGGCATCAGCGACGAGACGCCCGTCGCCGGGTTCTTCCGCGACGTCCGGGCGTTCCGGTTGTACGACGGCCCGACCGAGGTCCACCAGTACGCCATCGCCAGCCGGCTCCTGCGCGACTGACGACGATGTTCTCTCCCATCCCGGTCAGCCAGGACGAGTTCCGCGCCTGCATCGACGAGGTGCGTCAGTCCGTCACCGACCCGTTGGTCGGGCTCTACGGACCGGACTCGCTGATGTGGGAGGTCAACCGCCGCACCGCGCCGTACGTCCTCGCCACCGCGCAGGCCGCCTTCCTCGACGTCGCGCACCCTTGGATCGCGAAGGGCGTTGCCGAGCACTCCACGATCTTCACCGACCCGAAGATGCGCGCCCGCAAGACCTACAACATGCTCACGACGGTCGTGTACGGCGACCTCCCGTCGGTCATCCGCGTCAGCCGCGCGGTGTACTCCCTCCACCGCGGCGTCGAGGGCACCGTGCACGCCGACACCGGGCCCTTCGCCGCGCACGCGCCGTACGCCGCCAACGAGCGCAACGCGCTCATCTGGGTGCACGCGGCGTCCTGGTACTCCCGGCTGGGCATGTACGAGCGCGTCGTCGGGCCGCTGTCCGATGCCGACCGCGACCGGTTCTGGCAGGAGACCAAGCTCTACGCGCTGTGCTTCGGGATCCGGCGCGAGACGCTTCCGGCGACCTACGCCGACTTCGAGGCCTACGTCGCGGACATGTGCGGCAACGGCCAGCTCGCTGCGTCCGACTCTAGCCGCCAGGTGATGTCGTTCCTCAGCGACACCATCCCGCCCGGCGCACGTGGCTCCCTGCTCGCGTTCTACAGCGTCTGCCTGCCGGAGCCGGTGCGCGAGATCCTCGAGCTCCCCGCCGTCGATGCCAGGACCCGGGCGGGCCACCGCCGTACCCTCGCCGGCCTGCGCGCCACCAACCGGCTCCCGGCCGCGGTGCGCGACCTGCCGCCGTACCGCGAGGCGATGGCGCGCATCAGCGGCGGCTTCGTCGGGCCGGTCACCCGGGGCATGAAGGTTCTCGTCGGCGGCCGGGCGAGCAGCCGCGCGCCACGCGCGGCATCGGACTGATACGTCTGGGGTCGTGTGGCAGGCTCCCGGTCGTGACCAACGGCGCAGCAGAGCAGGCATTCGAACCCGACGCAATCGTGGTGGGAGCCGGCCTCGCCGGGCTCGTCGCCACCTACGAGGCGACGAAGGCGGGCAAGCGGGTCCTGGTCATCGACCAGGAGAACCGCGCCAACCTCGGCGGCCAGGCATGGTGGTCGCTCGGCGGCCTGCTCTTCATCGACTCCCCCGAGCAGCGCCGGATGGGCATCAAGGACTCGAAGGCACTGGCCTGGCAGGACTGGCAGGGCTCCGCCGGCTTCGACCGTCTGGAGGCACAAGAGGACGGGACCCCGGGCGAGGACCACTGGGCCCACCAGTGGGCCCAGGCGTACGTCGACTTCGCCGCCACCGAGAAGCGCGACTACCTGCGCGCGCTCGGGCTCAAGTCGCTGCCGTTCGTCGGCTGGGCCGAACGCGGCAGCGGCGACGCCGCCGGCCACGGCAACTCGGTCCCCCGCTTCCACCTGACCTGGGGCACCGGCCCCGAGGTGGTCCGGATCTTCGTGGAGCCCGTCCTCGCCGCCGAGGAGCAGGGCCTGGTGCGGTTCGCGTTCCGGCACCGCGTCGACGCACTCGTCAAGGACGGCGATGCCGTGGTCGGCGTCAGCGGTGCCGTGCTGGAGCCCTCGGAGACGGTCCGCGGGTTCGAGTCGACGCGCGTCGCGGTCGGCGAATTCGAGCACCGCGCGGCGTCCGTCGTCGTCACCACCGGCGGCATCGGCCACAACCACGAGATGATCCGCGCCAACTGGCCCGTCGAGCGGCTCGGCCCCGTCCCGACCCACATGATCTCCGGCGTGCCGGCGTACGTCGACGGCCGCGGCCTCACGATCGCCGAGGAGGCCGGCGCCCGACTGGTGAACTCCGACCGGATGTGGCACTACACCGAGGGCATCCACAACTGGGACTCGGTCTGGCCCGACCACGCGATCCGGGTCATCCCGGGTCCGTCGTCACTCTGGTTCGACGCGACCGGGAAGCGGCTGCCCGCCCCCAACTTTCCCGGCTTCGACAGCCTCGGCACGCTCGCGGCCATCGGGGCGACCGGCTACGACTACACGTGGTTCGTGCTGACCCAGTCGATCATCGAGAAGGAGTTCGCTCTCTCCGGCTCCGAGCAGAACCCCGACATCACCAGCAAGGACCTCAAGTTCATGCTGAAGTCGCGGGTCGCGAAGGGCGCACCCGGACCGGTCGAGATGTTCAAGCAGCACGGCGTCGACTTCGTCGTCGCCGACACCCTCGACGAGCTGGTCGACGGCATGAACGGCATCGTCGACGGCGACTCCCCGGCGCGCGGTCCCCACCTGGACGCCGACGTGCTGCGCCACCAGATCGAGGCGCGCGACGCCGAGCTCGACAACGCGTTCAGCAAGGACTTCCAGCTGATGGCGATCAACAACGCGCGCCAGTCGCGGACGGACAAGCTGATCCGGGTGGCGAAGCCGCACAAGATCCTGGACCCCGAGAAGGGCCCGCTGATCGCCGTACGGCTCAACATCTTGACCCGCAAGACCCTCGGCGGGGTGGCCACCAACCTCGAGTCCCAGGTCGTCGACCGCACCGGTGCGGTCATCCCCGGCCTGTACGCCGCCGGCGAGGTCGCCGGCTTCGGCGGCGGTGGCGTGCACGGCTACAACGCACTCGAAGGCACCTTCCTCGGCGGCTGCATCTTCTCGGGTCGCGCCGCGGGCCGCGCCATCGCCGGCGCCTGATCTTGGGGCCGTGCGTGGAGTGAGTTTCACCGGCCGGCCGGTGAAACTCATGCTTGGACGAGGAAGTTTCATCGTCCAAGCGCCAGTTTCCCCGGCCGACCGGTGAAACTGGCGCGCGGCAAAAAAGACGAACCCCCGGCTCCGAAGAACCGGGGGTCCGCTCAAGCGGTAGGACTCAGGCGTTGTCGAGTGCTTCTGCGACGCGACGGTGCGCGGCCCAGATCTCCTCGGACAGGCCCTCGAACTGCGCGAGGTGCTTCTCGCGGAAGCCCATCTCCTGCTGCCAACGCGGCACGTCGATGGTGAGGAGCGTGTCGAGGTCGGCGAGCGCCTGCTCGTCGAGCCCCTCGAGGTTGAGCTCCTCGCGCTTCGGCAGGACGCCGACGGCGGTCTGGACGCCCTCGACCTCACCGTTGAGGAACTGCATCAGCCAGTTCAGCGGGCGCAGGTTCTCGCGGTAGCCGGGCCACAGGAAGCGGCCGTCCTCGCCACGCTGGAACCAGTTGACGTGCGCGAAGATCGGCTTGGTCGTCGCACGGCCGATGACCTCGAGCCAGTGCGCGGCGTAGTCGGCCTCGGAGTACGACATGAACGGACGCATCGACATCGGGTCGTAGCGGAGCACGCCCTCGAGACCGTCCGCAGCAGCGGTCGCCTCGGCGCCCAGCGTCAGGCCGTCGTAGACACCCTCGGCAACGTCCTTGATCGCACGGATCAGCGGCTCGCGGTCGCGGGTGCGGCCACCGAAGATGATGCCGTGGATCTCGACGCCCTGCGGGTCCTCGAAGTCCTTGGCAACGTTCGGGACGTTGGCCAGCGTGGTGGTGAAGCGGCTGTTCGGGTGCGCCCACGGAGCGTCGGCGTCGTCGGCAGACCGGTCGGCGATGATGTCGCCCTTCCAGTCCTCCCAGCCGTCGAGGTCGGTCGGCTTGTCGCTCTTGCCTTCCCACCAGACTTCCTGGGTCTTCGAGTTGTAGGCAACGTTGGTGAAGATCGCGCCGGTGCCGGGAACGATCGAGTCGATCGCGGTCGGGTTGGTCTGCTCGTTGGTGTCCTTGGCGACACCGAAGACACCGTTCTCCGGGTTCATGCCGTAGAGCTTGCCGTCGTCGCCGACCCAGATCCACGCGATGTCGTCGCCGTAGAACTCGACGTAGTAGCGGTCACCGAGGGCGTCGGGGGCCAGCGTCATCGCGAGGTTCGTCTTGCCGGAGGCCGACGGGAAACCACCGCAGATGTTGTACTTCTTGCCGGTCTCCTTGTCGGTGATGCCGAGCAGCATGAACTGCTCCACGAGGAAGCCGTTCTTCCAGCCGTCGTAGGCACCCTGACGCAGGCCGTGGGCGATCTTGCCGAGCAGCGCGTTGCCGCCGTAGGACGAACCGAAGTGCAGGATCGTGCGCTCGTCGGCGACGGTCACGAAGTAGCGCTTGTCGTCCGGGGTGCCCTGGCCGAGGTTCTCCAGGTCACCGGTGACGTGCACGGCCTTGACGAACGAGTCGCCCAGGTCGTTGATGTACTCCACGCCGACCCGCGACATGCGGATCATCTGGAGCACCACGTTGCGGTTGTCGGTGAGCTCGACACCTGCTGCGAAGTTCTGCAGCGGGGAGCCCTTCGGCGCCATCAGGTAGGGGATGACGTACATCGTCTTGCCGACCGACGCACCGGTCATCAGCTCGACGAGCTTCGGCTTCATCTCCGAGGACGGGCGCCAGTTGTTGTAGATGCCCTTGTCCGCCTCGTCGCTGGTCGCGACGATGGTGCGCTCTTCAGCGCGAGCGGTGTCCTTGAAGTAGGACCGGGAGTAGTAGAGGCCTTCGCCGGCGGGCAACAGCTCGCCTGCTTCGAGGGACTCCTGCACCAGCCGGGCGTCGTCGGTCGCAGAAACGACCTCGATCCGGTCGGCGCCGGTGATCCCGGCCCAGTGTGCGACGTATTCCCGAACGTGGGGGTTCGTGAGGCCCGCCTCATCGAGCGTCCGCTCCACATCCACCATGCTTCTCGCCAGCCTTTCGGTCCTGTTAAAGGTGTGGGCACGCTACCCCACAGCCCACCCGTAAAAATCCGGGGTTCGAATCATCTGATCCGTGGACACCGTCGTCCGCGTGGCATCACCATGACACCGCTCGCGCGATGACGCACATCGGCGCCGGTCACCCTCGATGAGGCGTTCGCCACCCTCAGGATCTTTTGATCGTTCGAATCCCCGGGACGTCGGTTGACCCGCGTACGGCGGGGTAGGAACCGGCCCGACGTGGAACGCCACGACGAGAGGAGCCTTCATGAGTCACCCGCCGCAGCCCCCTTCCGGCCAGCAGTGGCCGAATCCGCAGCAGGGCTGGGGCGGACCCCCGAGCGGCCCGCCCATTGGCCCTCCGGGCTTCCCGCCCCAGGGACCTCCCGGCTTCCCGCCGCAGGGACCTCCCGGCTTCGGTCAGTACGGCGGCGGCTTCGGCGGCCCGCCGAAGAAGAGCCGGACCGGGCTGGTCATCGGCCTCGTCGTCGGCCTCGTCGTGCTCCTCATCATCGGCATCGTGGTCACCGCCGTGCTGGTCACCGGTGGCGACGACGGCGACGACAAGGCGGGCAAGGACCGCTCCAGCGCCTCCAGCACCTCGACCACCGACGGCACGCCGTCGCCGACCGACCCGTCCAGTGCCACGACCCCCGCGACGCCGTACTCCCCCACCGAGGACGAGGGCACCGACGACCCCGCCGCCCACATCGACGTCGAGGCAGCCGAGTTCGCTGACGACTGGGACTTCAAGTTCGGCGACGTCGAGCACAAGGCGACCTACCTCGAGTCGTGGAAGTACGACACCTGCGGGCCCGTCGAAGAGGGGTCGGCCCTGACCCAGCAGCGTTGCGAGTACGCCGTGCAGTGGACCTACTCCGCCCTCGGGGGCAAGGCCCGGGTGACCTACATCGCCCTGGTGTTCGACACCGAGGCCCACGCCAAGGCCGCCGACGCGTCGCTCAGCGACAAGGACTTCGACCTGCGCGCCGAGGCCCAGTTCCCGAACTTCGTGCAGGGCAAGTGGAACAGCGGCGTCGTCAGCAACGTCGTCGGTGTCACGGTCGGCACGACGAAGACGAAGGTCGACGAGAAGCGCCTGCAGTCCCTGGTCAACTACATGACCACCGACTACAAGCTGGCCCTGCAGTTCAAGCAGTTCTGAACCCTCAGTGCCCGCCGGAATTTAACCTTCATCCCGCAGACAAACCGGGGCGCGATCTGGCAATCTTCAATCGCCGCCGTAGGAGACCCGAGACTCCTACGGCGGCTCTGTTTTTGCTGCCGGGCTCAGCCCTTGCGGTACGCCGGCGCGCGCCGGCTGGGCGCCGTGTCAGCGGCCGCGAGCAGCGGCAGCACCCGCGGCGGGACCAGCACGGACAGCACCATCACGCTCGTCGAGCGCACCACCGACGACGACTGGTCGATCCGCACCAGCGTCGCCTGGAGCTCGGGGTGGGAACGGGTCGCGACCCGGCACAGCACGTCGAACGAGCCGGTCGTGACGTACGCCTCCAGCACCTGGGGGATCGCTGACAGGTCGTTCGACACCTCGTCGAGGGCGCCCTGGGAGATCTCGAGGGTGACGTACGCCTGCACCTCGAAACCGGCGGCGGCGACGTCGACCGTGGGGTCCCAGTCGGCGATCACGCCGGCCTCCGCCAGCCGGCGCAACCGGCTCTGCACCGTCGCCCGGGCCACCTGGGTGATCCGGGAGAGCTCGAGGTCACCGGCCCGCGGGTGCTCGGTCAGCGCGGTCAGCAGTGCGAGGTCGATCTCGTCGAGCGGGTGCGGTCCGGCGGCCATGGCTCCAAGGTAGCCGTTCTGCATAGTTCACCGGCCACCAATGCGGCAGAACTGACCGGATTGCCTACCCCCGAATAGGCAGGTTGTGAGGCTCGAGCCCGTCTGTTGTGCTGCTCACATGTCCCTCCAGGAGACCCTCACCAGCGAGGAGCGGCTCGCCGACCTCGACCTCGACACCCTCAAGCAGCTCGTCGGCCTCGTCGAGTACGACGACCAGGAGGACCCGTTCCCCGTCACCGGCTGGGATGCCGCCGTGTGGTCGGTCGGCAACGCCACCCAGGCCGCCCACTTCTTCATCTCCGCGTTCGGCATGGAGCTGGTCGCCTACTCCGGCCCCGAGACGGGCAACCGCGACCACGTCGCGTTCGTGCTCAAGAGCGGCGCGGTCCGCTTCGTGTTCAAGGGCGGCGTCGACCCGAACAGCACGCTGCTCGACCACCACCGCAAGCACGGCGACGGCATCGTCGACATCGCGCTCGAGGTGCCCGACGTGGACCGCTGCATCGCGCAGGCACGCGCGGCCGGGGCGACGGTCCTCGAGGAGCCGCACGACCTGACCGACGAGCACGGCACGGTCCGGATGGCCGCGATCGCCACCTACGGCGACACCCGGCACAGCCTGGTCCAGCGCACGGTGGACGGCCGGTCGTACGACGGGCCCTACCTGCCCGGATACGTCGCCCGCACCTCCACGTTCACCAAGCGCGACGGTGCGCCGAAGCGGCTGTTCCAGGCCCTCGACCACATCGTCGGCAACGTCGAGCTCGGCCGCATGGACCACTGGGTCGAGTTCTACAACAAGGTCATGGGCTTCACGAACATGGCCGAGTTCATCGGCGACGACATCGCCACCGACTACTCGGCGCTGATGTCGAAGGTCGTCGCGAACGGCAACCACCGGGTGAAGTTCCCCCTCAACGAGCCGGCGATCGCGAAGAAGAAGTCGCAGATCGACGAGTACCTCGAGTTCTACGACGGCCCGGGCGCCCAGCACCTCGCGCTGGCCACCAACGACATCCTCGACACGGTCGACCGGCTGCGCGCCGAGGGCATCGAGTTCCTCGCCACCCCGGACTCGTACTACGAGGACCCCGAGCTGCGCTCCCGGATCGGCGAGGTGCGGGTGCCGGTCGAGGAGCTGCAGAAGCGCGGCATCCTGGTCGACCGCGACGAGGACGGCTACCTGCTGCAGATCTTCACCAAGCCGCTCGGTGACCGGCCGACGGTGTTCTTCGAGTTCATCGAGCGACACGGCTCGCTCGGCTTCGGCAAGGGCAACTTCAAGGCGCTCTTCGAGGCCATCGAGCGCGAGCAGGAGCGGCGAGGCAACTTCTGATGGCGCACTACCAGCGGATCGGGAACGTGCCGCCGAAGCGGCACACGCAGCACCGCGCCCCCGACGGGGCGCTCTACTTCGAGGAGCTGATGGGCGAGGAGGGCTTCTCGTCCGACTCCTCCCTGCTCTACCACCGGCACATCCCGTCGGCGGTCGTCGAAGCACGCACCTGGGACCTGCCCGACCAGGCCACGACCCCCAACCACCCGCTGATCCCGCGCCACCTGACGTTGCACGACCTCTTCGGTGACGACTGGCAGGGCGTCGACGCAGTGACCGGCCGACGCCTGGTGCTCGGCAACGGTGACGTCCGGATCAGCTACGTCGTGTGCGGCGCGACGTCCCCGCTGTACCGCAACGGCATCGGCGACGAGTGTGTCTACGTCGAGTCCGGCACCGCCGTCGTCGAGACGGTCTTCGGTGCACTCGAGGTCGGTGAGAGCGACTACGTCATCCTCCCCCGCGCCACGACGCACCGCTGGGTGCCGACCGGCCGCGACCCGCTGCGGCTGTACGTGATCGAGGCCAACAGCCACATCGGCCCACCCAAGCGCTATCTCTCGAAGTTCGGGCAGCTGCTCGAGCACGCGCCGTACTGCGAGCGCGACCTGCGGGTGCCCTCGGAGGTGCTGCTGGTCGACCCCGTCGCGGACGAACAGGTCGAGGTCTTCATCAAGCACCGGGGCAGTGGCCCCGGCGGGATCGCCGGCACCGTGCACGTGCTGCCGCACCACCCGTTCGACGTCGTCGGCTGGGACGGCTGCCTCTACCCCTACGTCTTCAACGTCGCCGACTTCGAGCCGATCACCGGCCGCGTGCACCAGCCGCCGCCGGTCCACCAGGTGTTCGAGGGCAACAACTTCGTGATCTGCAACTTCGTGCCGCGCAAGGTCGACTACCACCCGCTGTCGATCCCGGTGCCGTACTACCACTCGAACGTCGACTCCGACGAGGTGATGTTCTACGTCGCCGGCAACTACGAGGCCCGCAAGGGATCGGGCATCGGGCCGGGCTCGATCAGCCTGCACCCGGGTGGTCACGCCCACGGTCCGCAGCCGGGCGCCTACGAGGCGTCCATCGGCGTGGAGTTCTTCGACGAGCTTGCCGTCATGGTCGACACGTTCCGGCCGCTCGAGCTCGGTGAGGCCGGCACGGCCTCCGACGACGGCGTCTACGTCACCTCGTGGGTCCGCGGAGCGGCCGAATGATCCCGTTGCTGTTCGACGATGCTGCCGTCTTCCCACCCGGCAACCTGCCGCTCGCCGAGGCCGTCGCCGCCCACCGCCAGCACCGCACCCGTTGGTACGCCGACCTGGTCGGTCCGTTGGTGGTGCCCGCTGCCGCACTGCCCGCTCTCGCGGGTTCGGGGCCGCTCGACGTCGCGGTCGTCGTACCGGATGCGGAGGGGGCGGCTGCCGCGCTCGGTGCCGCGCCCGACGGCATCCGCATCGTGGGGCTGGAGGTCACCGGGGCCAGTGTGGCCGCGCTGCGGGCCGCCATCGGCGAGCCCGCCGGGGTGACCGTCCACGTCGAGATCCCGCGCGACGACCGACGGGACGCGGCCATCGCGGACCTGGTCGGGACGTCGTACCTCGCGAAGCTGCGGACGGGTGGCGTGCGCGCCGACCTGTACCCCGACGAGGCCGAGCTGGCCGCCACGGTCGCGGCCCTGGTCGAGGCCGGCGTGCCGTTCAAGGCGACCGCGGGCCTGCACCACGCGCTGCGCAACACGGACCCGGAGACGGGCTTCGAGCAGCACGGTTTCCTCAACCTGTTGGCGGCGACCGCCGCCCCCGACCCGGCCGTGCTCGCCGAACGCGATGCCGTGCCCGACCTGCCGACGACCTCGCTGCTCCGCTCCATCGGCACCTGCAGCATCACCGAACCGATCGACGAGCTGACCGCGCTCGGTCTCCTGGAGCTGACCCGATGAATGACCTGTACGGCATCACCAACCTCCCCTACGGCGTCTACTCGGTCGGGGACTCGGCTCCCCGCTGCGCGACCCGGTTCGGCGACCAGGTGCTCGACCTCGCACTGCTGCTCGACGACCCCGTCTTCGCGCAGCCGAGCCTCAACGCGTTCATGGAACAAGGGAAACAGCGCTGGGACGAGGTCCGCGCCCGCCTGATCGAGAAGCTGGTCGATCCGTTTCCCTCGTTCTGTGCTCACTCGGTCGACGACGTGACGATGCACCTCCCGTTCGAGGTGGCCGACTACGTCGACTTCTACGCCTCCGAGCACCACGCCTCGAACCTCGGGCGGCTGTTCCGCCCGGACAACCCCAACCCGCTGCTGCCGAACTGGAAGCACCTTCCGGTCAGCTACACCGGCCGCGCCGGATCCGTCGTGGTCTCGGGCACCGACATCGTTCGGCCGTGCGGCCAGCGGCTGCCCGCGGGCGCCGAGACACCGGTCTTCGGACCATCGGTACGCCTCGACATCGAGGCCGAGCTCGGCTTCGTGGTCGGCACCGGCAACCCGATGGGCAGCTCCATCTCCACCGAGGACGCCGCCGACCACATCTTCGGCGTCGCCCTGTTCAACGACTGGTCGGCCCGCGACATCCAGGCGTGGGAGTACGTCCCGCTCGGCCCCCACCTGGGCAAGTCCTTCGCGTCGACGATCGCGCCGTGGATCGTGCCGCTGGCCGCGCTCGACGCCGCCCGCGTCAGCACGCCCACCCAGGCCCCGTCTCCCCTGCCCTACCTGGCGATGGGCGACGCCTGGGGACTGGAGATCGACCTGGAGGTCGAGTGGAACGGTGACGTGGTCACCCGGCCGCCGTACGCGTCGATGTACTGGTCGCCCGCACAGATGCTGGCGCACCTGACCGTCAACGGAGCGCCCACCCGCACCGGTGACCTGTACGCCTCCGGCACCATCTCCGGCCCCGACCCCGACCAGGTCGGCTCGCTCATCGAGCTCGGCAAGGGCTTCCTCGAGGACGGCGACGAGGTCGTCCTCCGCGCCAGCGCCCCCGGCATCAACGGCACCCGCATCGGCTTCGGCGAGGCCCGCGGCCGGATCACGGCGGCCCGCTCATGACTGAAAGAGAAGGAACCACGATGAAGGAACTGCTCGACCGCTTCGAGGCCAAGGCCCCCGAGATCGTCTTCGAGTGGCACGACGCCGAGACCGACGCGAAGGGCTGGGCGGTCATCAACTCGCTGCGCGGAGGCGCCGCCGGTGGCGGCACCCGGATGCGGGTCGGCCTGGATCGCCGCGAGGTCGAGTCGCTCGCCAAGACCATGGAGGTCAAGTTCACCGTCTCCGGACCGGCGATCGGCGGCGCGAAGTCCGGCATCGACTTCGACCCGAACGACCCGCGCCGCGAGGGCGTGCTCGCGCGCTGGTTCAAGGCCCTGGCGCCCCTGCTGAAGACCTACTACGGCACCGGCGGCGACATGAACGTCGACGAGATGCACGACGTGATCCCGCTGACCGAGCGCTACGGCCTGTGGCACCCGCAGCAGGGCATCGTCAACGGCCACTTCGCGGCCGACGAGCGCGAGCTCGTGCAGCGCGTCGGCATGCTGCGCCTGGGTGTCTCGAAGGTCGTCGAGGACCCGCGCTACACGCCGGACCAGAAGGCGAAGTACACGATCGCCGACCTGGTCACCGGCTGGGGCGTCGCGGAGTCGGTCGTGCACTACTACGCGACCTATGGCACCGCGCAGGACCAGTCCCTCGAGGGCAAGCGGGTCATCGTCCAGGGCTGGGGCAACGTCGGCTCGGCCGCGGCCTACTACCTGTCCGAGGCGGGCGCCCGCATCGTCGGCATCATCGACCGCAACGGCGGGCTGATGAACGCCGAGGGCTTCACCCGCGAGGAGGTGCACGACCTCTTCGTGAACAAGAAGGGCAACACGCTGGTTGCCGACGACCTGATCCCGTTCGACCAGCTGGACGACGCGATCTGGGACATGGATGCCGAGATCTTCCTGCCCTGTGCAGGTTCTCGCCTGGTCACCGTCGAGCACGTGAAGCGGATGGTCTCGGGCGGCCTGGAGCTCATCTCGGCCGGCGCCAACGTCCCGTTCGCCGACCCGGAGATCTTCTACGGGTCGACCTACGAGTTCGCCGACCAGCACGTCGCGGTGATCCCGGACTTCATCGCGAACTGCGGCATGGCGCGCACGTTCACGATGCTGATGGAGGGCATCGCGGAGGTGTCCGACGAGGCGATCCTCGGCGACGTGTCACGGACCATCCGGACCGCGCTGGAGAAGTGCCACGAGCGCTCGCCGCACCCGACGCTGCTCGCGGCCACGGCGCTCGAGATCGCACTGGACCAGCTGGTCTGACCCTCTGGTGAATCACCGCTTCGGCAGCGACCTGACGTAGGCATCGGAGAGGTCCATCAGGTCGAGCACGTAGTCGTAGTCGTCCCGCATCCCCTTGATCGGGTACGACGACCCGTCGGTCAGCGACGTCGCCGAGCCGTCGTCGAAGCCGCGACCGGGCGCGAAGTACGCCTCGTCGTTGACGAAAGTCCCCGTGGGTGCGTGGAATCGTTCGCCGAACGCGTGGCCGCCGGTGTTGAGCAGGTCGACACCGAACGCCACGAACCGCTCCTCGGCCAGGGCGATCCCGAGCAGGTTCGCGATCGTCGGCAGGAGGTCGACCTGTGAGGCGACGTGCTCGCTGCGGAACGCCTCGCCGCCGGGGACGTGGATCACCAGCGGCGTGTTGAAGCGGCGCGCGAAGCTGTAGTCCGGGTCGAGCGCCCGGACTCCCGGGACGGTGTCCTTTTCGTTGAGTCCGGCATGGTCGCCGTACGCGACGAACAGGGACTTCTCCCACAGGCCGGTCTGCTGGAGGCCCCGGATGAACAGGCCGAGGGCGTGGTCGGCGTAGTTCTGCGCCTGGAGGTAGGCGCCGACCTCGGTGCCCTCGAGCTTGCCGGGCAGCCGCAGCCGCACCTTGTCGGCGGGCACCTGGAACGGGCCGTGCCCGGAGGCGGTGACGAGCTGGGCGTAGAACGGCTGGTCGGCTGCGTCCAGCTCCAGGAGACGCAGCAGCGAGCGGCCGTAGAACTCCTCGTCGGAGACGCCCCAGAAGTTGAACTTCGGGCCGGGGTACTCGTCCTTCTCGTGCCAGTGGTCGAAGCCCAACGCCCGGAACAGGTCGTCGTGGTCCCAGAACTTCGCCCAGTTCACGTTGAACGTCTCCGAGACGTACCCGCGGGGGCGCAGCAGCTTCGGCAGGCTCGGCAGGTCGCGGTCGCCGTACCCGGTGGACATGGCGACGTCGCCCACCGGATAGATCGACGTGTTCGAGATGAACTCAGCGTCGACCGTGTTGCCCTTGCCGATCTGCTGGAAGTGGCGCGGGAAGTACGCACTCTCCGCGACCAGGTCGTTGAGGTGCGGGGTGACCTCCTGGCCGTCGACCTCCAGCCCGATGACGAACTCCTGCAGCGACTCCAGCTGTACGACGACGAGGTTCTTGCCCTCGGCGGCACCGAAGCCGCGGGCCTTCGCGGGGTCGGTCTCGGTGGAGTGGTTGCGCGCCTTGAGGTCGGTCACCTGGTCGTACGCCGTCGCGAGATCCAGCGTCTGGTGGGTGCGCAGTGCACGGATCAGTGCGTCGGCCTCGTAGCCGAGCACCCCGAGCTGCTCGGCGCGGTACTGCTCGTTGCGCACGTCGACGCTGC
Source organism: Nocardioides sp. Root682 (assembly GCF_001427795.1). Taxonomy (GTDB): domain Bacteria; phylum Actinomycetota; class Actinomycetes; order Propionibacteriales; family Nocardioidaceae; genus Nocardioides. Next base: position 2,185,520 of record NZ_LMHJ01000001.1, read on the forward strand.
TGTGCAGGACGACCGCGGTGACCAGCGTCCCCGTCACGACGACGGCGCCGAGGCGTCGGAGGCGATGCCGTCCGGCCATCCGGAACGGAGGCAGCCAGCGGTCCCCGTGGAGCAGCAGTCCGACGGCGGGCGCGAACGCCAGGTCGACGTAGAAGAACACCAGCCGCCAGTCCAGCAGGCTGGCGATGCTGGCCCGCACGTCGTCGGCCTGGTCGGCCTCGTCGAGCGCCGTGAAGGTGGGCAGCGTCTGGTAGTAGCCGAAGTAGAGGACGGCAGCGGTGAGGAAGACGCTGACCGCCGCGTTGAGGGACCACAACGCCGGGGACGTCGCCGGTCCCGGCGCGAGCAACGCCACCACGCCCACCAGGACGGCCGCCGCGGCCACGTCGGCGAGCAGCATCGTGGGACCGGGAACGCCGAAGACCAGCAGCCGGAAGAGCACCAGCTTGGCCACGACAAGACCCAGGACGAGGCGCTCCGGCCGGGGGCGCCGACGGGTCGCGGCCATGGAAGGAAACCTAGTCGCTGCAGCCTCAGGTGAGACCGGCCAGTCGCACCACGACTCGCTCCATGTCGCGCTCCTCGAGCCACACGGCCCGCTGCCGTGCGGCGCCGGTCCCCACGGCGAACAGCTCGTCGACCGCGTCCTCCACCCGCACCAGGTCGCCACTCGCGCCGAGCGCCTCCGCGGCGTGGTCGACGAGCGCGTCGACCACGGCCCGCGCCGATCGGGGTCGGTGCGTGAGCGGGTCCAGGAGGTCCCCGGACAGACCCCACCTGCTGGCCTGCCACATCGCCAGCCGCAGCAGGGCGACCGGTGCATCGACGGGCGGTTCGTCCGTGCGCCACTCGTCGGCGGCGGTCTCGACCAGCGCCCGGCACAGGCCGGCGACGAGTACGGCGACCTTCGGGTCCAGGCACACGTCGGCCACCCGGATCTCCAGGGTCGGGTAGTGCCGGGACGGCCGAGCGTCGTCGTAGACCATCCCCTCGTCGAGCGGGACGCCGGTGTCGAGCATCCGCTGCACGTGGTCCCGGTAGGCGCTGGCGGTGCCGTGGACGTCCGGCGGCCCGGCCGTCGGCCACCGGCTCCACACCTGGTTGCGGTAGCTCTCGTAGCTCGAGTCGGTGCCCTGCCAGAAGGGTGAGTTCGCGCTCAGCGCCATGAGGGTCGGCAACCACACCCGGATCCGGTCCATCGCCCCGACCGCCTCGTCGGCCGACGCGACCGAGACGTGGACGTGACAACCGCAGGTCAGCTGCTCGCGGGCGGTCAGCCCGAACCTCCGGGCGATCTCGGCGTAGCGCGGCGTCTCCGAGGCACGCGGCTGCACCCGGACCGGGGAGGTGCCACTGGCCAGGACGAGGGCTCCGGCGTCGAGGGCGGCCGAACGCGCCTTCTCGCGCCACGTGACGAGATCGGTCTCCAGGGCCGCCAGGTCGTCCTCGGGGGGCGTGTCCGTCTCGATCATCTGCTGTTGGAGCTCGGGGCCCAGCGAGCCGCCCAGGGCACCGTGGCGATCGGTGTCACCCCGGCCCCGTGCGACACGAAGGACCTGGCTGGCGACCGAGAGCGGGACACCGGTCTCCGCGTCGACGAGCAACAGCTCCTCCTCCACCCCGACTGTCCGGAGCCGACCCGGGGTACCGCCTGGGGAGCCCTCGCGACTCACCACGACCTCCACCCGGAAAGGCAGGAACCCCGATGTGCCGACTCTTCGGCTACGTGACCGAGGCCGACCGATCCGTGGCCAGCCTGCTCGGGGACGACGGGCTCGACGCGTTCACGTCGCTGACGGCTGTCCACGACGACGGCTGGGGTGCTGCCTGGCACCCGCCCTCCACGGACGGCTCGGTGACCACGCGCACCGTCACCTCGCCGCGCTCGGCTGCGCTCGACCCGGCGTACGACGCCCTCGTCCACGAACCGCTGTCGTGTGCGGGCCTGCTGCACCTGCGCTGGGCAACGGGCGGCCTTCCCGTACGGGCCGAGAACACGCACCCGTTCCACGCCGACAACTACGCGTTCGCGCACAACGGGCACGTCGCTCCGATCAGCGAGCTCGAGGCCCTGCTGAGGCCGGAAGTCCGCGCGCAGCTCGTGGGCGACACCGACAGCGAGCGCTACTTCCACTTCGTCCTGCAGACCATCGGCGACGTCGGGGACGAGGTGGAGGGCGTCACCCGGGCCCTCGCCACCCTGGTCGAGAAGTTCCCCCGATCGAGCCTGAACGCGTTGCTGCTGGCGCCTGAGCGGATCTTCGCGATCCACATCAACTCCCGCGCGGACTCGCCCAGCGACCTGCGCGACCTGCCCGCCGACGACCCCCTCCCCCTGCGCCACTCGACCGACTACTTCGCGATGGACTACCGGATCCGCGAAGGCAGCATCGAGGTCGTCTCCAGCGGTCTGGACGAGCCGGGCTGGACGCCCGTTCCGCTCGACACCGCCGTGGTGGTGGACCTGACGACCCGCGAGGTCACCCGTCTCGACCTGGCGGCCGTGCTGGAGGAGAGGTCGCAGTAGGGGCACGGGACTGCAGTACCCGCGCACCCGCTTTCGAACGGGTCCGTCAGAACGGGAACTGCACGCCCGTCAGCTCCTCGCTGAGCGACCAGAGCTTGCGACCGAGCTCGGCGTCCGACGAGTACCTGCTCAGCCGCGCGGGACCGACCGGGCCGCGGGTCTCGCGGAACCTCCGCGAACCGCTGTAGGAACCGGGCTCGGCCAGCGTGGCGGCGTACAACGAGGGGAGGGCGCCCTTGGCGGCCGGCTGCAGCACGATCGGCAGGACGAACGGCGCCAGGCGGGCGACCAGCTTGTTGGCGCCCATGCCGTCCGGGGACGCGACCAGGTTGGTCGCGGAGACGCCGGGGTGGGCGCCCGTGGAGGTGAGCTTCCCGCCGGCGGCGGTCGCCCGGTGGTGCAGCTCGCGCATGAACAGCACGTTGGCCAACTTGCTGTTGCCGTAGTAGGCCTCGGGCTTGTACGACGCCTCCGGGTTGGCCGCCAGGACCTTGTCGGTACCGCCGTGGTGGGCGATCGACGCAACCGTGACCACCCGCGGGGCCGGGGCCTCGAGGAGCGCGGGCAGCAGCCGGCCGGTCAGCGCGAAGTGGCCCAGGTGGTTGGTGCCGAACATCAGCTCGTGGCCGTCCTCGGTCGCGCGGTACGTCGGCGGGTTCATCACGCCGGCGTTGTTGACCAGCAGGTCGAGCGGGCCGTCCCAACGCTCGGCGAACGCCTGCACCGACGCCTGCGACGACAGGTCCAGCTGCTCGACACGGACGTCGCCCTGCATGCCGGCTGCGGCCTCGCGGGCCTTGTCGAGGCTGCGGCAGGCGAGCACGACGCTGGCGCCGTGTGCGGCGAGCTCTCGGGCGGTCACCTCTCCGATGCCGGTGTTGGCTCCCGTGACGACGGCGGTGACGCCGGTGAGGTCGGGCAGGTCGGCGGGGCTGAAGGCCATGCCTGCACGGTAGCGCCGCGTCGGCTGCGCAGGCCCCTAACCTGTGCCCATGACCTCTCCTTCAGGCATTGCCGCCACCCGGACGGCCCTGGTCACCGGCGCTGCCCGCGGCATCGGTGCCGCGACGGTGCGGCGCCTGGTCGCCGATGGCTGCCACGTCGTGGCCCTGGACTCGTGCGAGGGGCCGCCCCTGGCGGATGCGGAAGACCTCCACGCCCTCGCCGACGAGCTGGGTGAGTACGTCGTCCCCGTGGTCGCCGACGTCCGCGACCGCTCGGCTCTCGACAAGGCGGTCGCCGATGCCGTTGCCCGCTGGGGACGCCTGGACGTCGGGGTGGCGGCGGCGGCCGTCGTACGTGGCGGCATGCCGTTGTGGGAGACGACCGACGCGGACCTCGCGGATCTCTGGGACGTCGATGTCCGGGGCGTGTGGAACACCGCCGCGGCCGTCGTACCCGCCATGCTCGCCGGCCCCGACCCGAGCGGTTGCCGTTTCGTCGCGGTCGCCTCGGCGGCTGGGCACACGGGCCTGTTCCACCTCGCCGGCTACAACGCCGCCAAGCACGCAGTGGTCGGTCTGGTCCGTGGGCTGGCCGCCGACCTGCAGGGCACGGGAGTCACCGCGTGTGCGGTCTCGCCGGGCTCCACGGACTCACCGATGCTCGACGCCACCGCAGCCCTCTACGGCGTCGACCGGGCGGAGCTGGTGTCCCACCAGCCGCTGGGGCGCGCACTGAGCCCCGACGAGATCGCCGCGACCATCGCCTTCGGATGCTCGCCGGCCGGCCTGGTCTGGCACGGCGCCGACATCCACGCCGACGGCGGGTTCAACGGCTGACAGCCGCCGGACCTTCGTCGGTCGCACCACCTTCGTCGGCCCAGTCCGACGACGATCCGTCGTCCTTCGCAGGATCCGACTGGACATCGGGATCGGCGTCGGAGTTCTCCACGACGTCGTCGGGGCCGTAGGTCAGGTCCTCCTTGTCGAAGGGGACCTCGCGCTTCGGCGGCTCCTCGGCAGGCGGGGTGGCTGTCGGGTCGGGAGTGGTCATGCCTCGGCGGTACCCGCGCGGGAGGGCGGCATACCGAGTTCGCGGTAGACGACGAAGAACTTGCGGATCTGCTCGGTGATCTCCCAAGTGCCGACCCAGCCGAGCGGGAACACGGCGGCGGTGCCAGCGGTCAGGACGAGCGATTCACCCTCGTCCGGGGTCACGACCATCCGTCCCGACAGCACGAGGATGACTTCACCTCGGTCGAGGAACTCCCAGCGCGAGATTCCCGGGTTCGCTTCCCAGACCCCCGAGAGCACGCGCCCATCCCCGGATGTGAAGGGCACGGTCGACCGGACCGGGATCTCGCCTTCGAGCACGACTGCGCTCGGCGGACCGAGGAGGTCCTCGTCCAGGAGTCCCCAGAAAAGGTCAGCGGGAGCAAAGGTGATCGCCATGGGTCAGGTGTTCCTTCGAGAGGTTGGATGAGCGGACGAACCGAGCCTCGCTACTTGTTCGGCAGCCATCTGCGCCCGTTCCTTCCCGATCGTGGTGCTGTTGCCGTGGCCGGTGTGAACGGTGGTGTCGTCAGGCAGCACGAACAACTTCGCGCGGATCGAGCTCTCGAGCGTGGTCAGGTCGCTGTGGGAGCGGCCGGTGGCGCCCGGACCGCCGTCGAACAGCGTGTCGCCCGTGAACACACAGTCCAGGTCGGGGGCGTAGAGGCAGACGGCGCCCGGCGCATGGCCGGGCGTGTGCAGGACAAGGAGGCGCGTGCCGGCGACGCCGATGTCCTGACCATCAACGAGGTCTGAGCTCCACCTGCGGTCGGGGTGGGTGAGGTTCCACAGGGGCTTGTCGTTCGGGTGGAGCAGGATCGGGGCGTTGACAGCCTCGCTGAGGTCCGGGGCGACGCGGACGTGGTCGTCGTGCGCATGGGTGCACACGATCGCCTTGACCTTCCGGGTCCCGACCACCGCGATGATGTCGTCAACCGAGTGGGGCGCATCGATGACGATGCACTCCTCGTCGTCACCGATCACCCAGATGTTGTTCTCGACGTCGAAGGTCTCCCCGTCAAGGGAGAAGGTGCCGCTGGACACCGCATGATCGACCCGCACTTCCCCAGCCACTAGAGGACCACCACCGAACGCAGGACGTCACCGTGGTGCATCCGCTCGAACGCCGCCTCCACCTCACCCAACCCGATCTCCTCGGACACGAACGCGTCCAGGTCCAGCCGCCCCTGGCGGTACAGGTCAACCAGCATCGGGAAGTCCCGACTCGGCAGGCAGTCGCCGTACCAGCTCGACTTCAACGAACCACCACGACCGAACACGTCGATCAACGGGATCTCCGGCACCTTCATGTCCGGAGTCGGTACGCCGACCAGGACCACCGTGCCCGCGAGATCGCGGGCATAGAACGCCTGCTTCCAGGTCTCGGGCCGGCCCACGGCATCGATCACCACGTCGGCACCATCGGCGCCCTCGTAGGTCTGCGCACAGATCCGCTTGATCTCCACGACCGGATCCACCACCGACGAGTCGACCACATGGGTCGCGCCCATCCGGCGCGCCGTCTCGAGCTTCTTCGCATCAATGTCGACCGCGATGATCGGACTCGCACCAGCCAGCGCCGAACCGGCAATCGCGGCCACCCCGACACCACCGCACCCGAGCACCGCGACACTCCTGCCACGCGTCACCGCACCGGTGTTGATCGCCGCCCCGATCCCGGCCATCACCCCACAACCCAGCAGCCCGACCGCCGCGGGACGTGCCTGCGGGTCGACCTTCGTGCACTGCCCCGCAGCCACCAGGGTCTTCTCCGCGAACGCACCGATACCCAACGCCGGCGAGAGCTCCGTCCCGGCACCCTCACCATCGGCGAGCGTCATCTTCTGCTTCGCGTTGTGGGTGTTGAAGCAGTACTGCGCCTCACCGCGCCGACAAGCCCGACACTCACCACACACAGCCCGCCAGTTCAGCACCACGAAGTCGCCCGGCACCAGACCGGACACTTCAGGCCCCACGGCCTCGACGACCCCGGACGCCTCATGGCCCAACAGGAACGGGAAGTCGTCATTGATGCCACCCTCCCGGTAGTGGAGGTCGGTGTGGCACACCCCGCACGAGGCGACCTTGACGACGGCCTCGCCGGGACCCGGGTCGGGCACGTTGATGGTGACGATTTCGACCGGTTCGCCCTTTGCGCGGGCGATGACGGCCTTGACCTGCTGCATTGTTGGTTCTCCTTGGTGGTTTCAGCCGAGCACGGTTCCCGACGAGGCCGCGTTGGGCTGGCGGCGTCGCGAGAAGGCTCCGAGATTGATGACATGGCCGGTGTGGGGGGCGGTGTACGTCAGGGGCCGGCCATCGTGGTCCGCGCCGTTGGTGACTCCGTCGATGATCGTGGTCATCAGGGACCCGATCAGCGGAGCATTCTTGAACTGGTTGCCACTGGTGCCCATGGCGACGTAGTACCCGGCGGCCTCCGTCCGGTCGTAGATCGGCGCCCAGTCGTCAGTTGCGTCGTACACGCCTGCGACACCACGGGGGCGGTTGGGAACGGCGAGGTCAGGGAGTCGGCGTGCGCCTCGGAAGACCTGTGCCTCGAAACGCTCGGTCGTGGGGTGGGGATTGGCGGCATCGGGGTCGTCGATCCACTCCAGCGGGTCGCACTCGGGTTCGGTGCCGCCGATCAGCATGTTGCCGCTGGACTCGCCACGGATGTAGATGCCGAGGTCGGCGTCGGCGATGATCGGGAAGCCGGAGGGCAGCGACGGCGGCGCTGCGAGGTGGTGCACCTCCTGCCTCACGGGCCCGACCTTGACGGTGAAGTCCGCCCCGATCCCCGCGAGCCGGTTCAGCCCGGTCGACCAGGGGCCGGCAGCGTTGACGACGATGGCACCTTCGAGGACGTCGCCGTCGTGGAGGGTCACCCGCCACGACTGGTGCCGTCGCTCGACGGCCGTGACGGTCTTCTTGTAGCGGAGCGTCGCCCCGATGTGCGCGGCAGCGGCAGCGAGGTTGGCGGCAGCGAGCTGCGGATCGTCGACGTACCCCGCATCAGGGGTGTAGATGGCACCGAGGAGGCCCGACGGATCATCGAAGAACTCGTCGGACGCGACGGGCTTCGGTGGGAAGTAGCGACCGGGGTCGATGTGGGGGAAGGCCTTCGCGAGCTCGGCAGGCCCCCATTCCTCGAACGGGATGCCGGCCTCGATGAACATCTTCGCCATCCGGTCGCGGGGCATGATGTCGACGTCGAGGAACGCCAACCCGCAGCGCTTGAACGACGCCAGTCCTGTCGTGTCGACGTGGCCGAGGTGGTCGGCCCAGGCCTCCCACCGGAACTTGGATTCCCACGCGGCAGCCATGCCGTCCCAGGTCGAGTAGTTGAACCGGACCACCGCGCTCGACGCGCTGGTGGAGCCGAAGCCGGGTCCACCAGCCTTGTCGACGACGATCACGGAGTACCCGGCTCGGGTCAGTTCCAGCGCGATGGACGTACCCACCACGCCAGCCCCGACGATGATGGCGTCGGCGGTCCTGTTCATGTGTCTCCTCCGAAGTCTTGTATGCGTGCCCGGTTGCAGCCATCGCCAGAGATGCCGTTTCCGGGCATGCCGATGACAGCTCTTGGGGAGACGGTCGCTCCCCTCGACGTACTTCTCGCCCGACCGGGCGGTGACTCATCCCTCGGCAGCGATGACCTTGCCGGGGTTGAGGATGCCGTGCGGATCCAGGGCGGCCTTCACCGCGCGATGCAGATCCATCACGTCCGCGGAGAGCTCCCTGGCGAGCCCGTCCATCTTCAGCAGGCCGACACCGTGCTCCCCGGTGACCGTGCCGCCCAGTGCGATCGCTTCCTCGATGATCTCCTCGAAGGCCCGCTGCGCCCGTTCCCTGGCCTCGTCGTCGTCACGAGGCGTGATCAGGAGGGGGTGCAGGTTGCCGTCGCCGGCGTGGGCGATGTTGGCGATCAGGATCTCGTGCTTCTTCCCGATCGCCTCGATCCGGGAGAGCATCTCCGGGACCGCCGCCTTGGGCACGCAGACGTCCTCGGTGAGCACGGGCCCCAGTCGCTCGAGGGCTGGATACGCCAGGCGCCGCGCCTCGAACAGGGCGTCCGCCTCGGTCTGATCGGTCGAACGTGCCGCCCAGGTCGCACCCGCTTGCTCGAAGCAGTCGCGGATCGCGTCTGCTTCGTCCTCACCTGCCGCGCCCGGGACGTCGCACCGCGCCAGCAGGATCGCTTCGGCCTCGACAGCCAGGTCCATCTTCTTCCACTGGTCGACAGCCTCGAGGCAGTGCCGGTCGATCAGCTCCAGCGCGGACGGCACGATGCCCGCAGCGCCCACAGCCGTGACGGCACGCCCTGCATCCACGATCGATGAGAAGTACCCGGCAACGGTACGCTCCGGCGGTCGTTGAGGGCGGAGTCTGAGCGTCACCTCGGTGATGACGCCCAGTGTCCCCTCGGAGCCGACGAGCAGCCTGGCGAGGTCGTACCCTGCGACGCCCTTCGCCGTACGCCGGCCGAGGCGGACCAGCGCGCCGGTTCCGGTGACGACCTGCACTGCGAGCACGTAGTCCGCAGTGACGCCGTACTTCACGCAACAGATGCCGCCCGCGTTGGTCGCGACGTTGCCGCCGATCGTCGACCATGGCGCCGAGGCGGGGTCGGGTGGGTACCAGAGCCCGTGCTCGGCACACGCACTCCGCAAGTCGTCGTTGACGACGCCGGGTTGCACGACCGCCAGCCGTTCCACCGGGTCGATCTCCGTGATGGCCGTCATGGCCTCGGTCGACAGGACCACGCACCCGTCGACGGCGTTCGCTCCGCCGGAAAGTCCGGTGCCCGCCCCGCGAGGTACGACGGGCACCTTGTGGTCGATGCAGGCGCGCACGACCTCCAGTACCTCTTCGGCAGTGCGCGGTCTGACGAGGACGAGTGGTGTCCCGTGGGACGCCCACTCGGCCTCGTCGTGGGCATAGCTCGCCATCACCGCGGGATCGAGCTGAATGCGATCAGGTGGGATTCGCTCCTGCAATCGTTCGATCAGCATCTGTTGCCTCCGTGTCCCGTCGCTGCTCAACGGACGGCGGGGCTCGACCAACAGGTGCGCATGAAGCTGAGGAACGCAGGCTGGAGGCCGGTGAGGTGGGTCTCGCCCAGAACCTGCGTGGTCAGCGCGAGTCCGGAATCGGTCGAGCGCAGGGAGTCGACAAGAACGGTGAATCCACGTCCCATGGTTCGGTAGATGGGCAGCTCCCCCGTCATCTCGGGGGCGTTGATCGTGAGGTGGAGTCGCTTGCCGGTGAGATCGAGAGGCTTCTCGGCGAGCGCCAGCGCGGTGCTCTCCGGCGATGCGATGCCCGGACTCCCCGCGCCGTAGGCGGTGAACAGGTGACACCCGGTGAGAAGCGCGTACAACGAGAACAGGCCGCCGTAGGAATAGCCGAACAACCCGTGGCCCTCCGGCGCGACCCGGTACCGACGGGTGATCTCCGGGTGGAGCTCGTCGGTGATGAAGGAGAGGAAGGCGTCGGCTCGGGTGTTCGTCAGGTCCTCGAGATAGGCATCGGCCTCCACCTCGGTCATCAGGCCGTTCTCCACAGCCAGGTCCAACGAGCCCCGCATCGCTGGCGGCACGGGCTCGCCCGGCGGCACGAGATCACGGTTGCGCACGCGACCCCAGTCCTGGGCGTCGTCACCGGCATAACCCACGGTCACCTGCAGGTAGGGCGCGATCGGAAGTGCCAGGTCGCTCTGCATCACTGCCAGCGGCGCGGTCTGGCCGACGCTGAAGTTGCCATCGGTCACGTAGAGGACCGGATAGTCCGTCTGCTCGTCCTGGGCATACGTCGGCGAGGTCGTCACCCAGACTGCGAACCGGGCGCCCACGGACGTCGACTCCATCTCGAAGTACTCCGTCGCGCCGAACACCTGGTCTGGAGTCATCGCGGAGACGGCCTTGCTCACGTGCTGTTCGCCGTTCTCGGTTTCCTTGTTCATGACAACTCCCTCAGTTCAGCCGGTTCTTGATGATTTCCCCGCCGCGCATGATCAGGTCGAGGTTCCGGCCCTCCACGGCGAGAAGGCCGATGTCCGTGAGCGGGTCGCCGTCGACGACGATCAGGTCGGCATGGGCGTCTGGCGCCACGCAGCCCAGCTTCCCCGTCTGCATCAGGATCTCCGCGCCGACCGACGTGGCCTGTCGCAAGAGCTCGAGCGGCGTGAAGACCTCACGGCGGATCTCGAACTCTCGAGTCTGCTGGGTGTAGAAGCCAGCAAGCAGGTCCGTTCCGAAGGCGAGCTTGACGCCCGCACTTCGCATCAGGTCCAGCCCAGCCATCGAGTCCTCGTGGACAGCGCGGAGATTGTCCATGCGATCGGGCGGCAACCCCATCTCCAGTCCCTGCTCGACGAGCGAGAAGAGGCAGACCATCGTGGGTACGACGTACGCGCCACGGTCCGCGACGAACGCAGCCGTCTCGACGTCGATCAGCGCGGCATGCTCGATGCACCGCACTCCGAACTCGACCGCCCTGCGCGTCGATTCGCTCGACAGGCAGTGCGCGGAGACATAGGTGCGCCGCTCCACGCATTCACGGACGATCGCGCGGATCTCGTCCTCTCGGAACTGGTTCATCCAGATCGGGTCACTCGGCGACATGACGCCACCAGACGCCACGATCTTGATGCAGTGGGCGCCACGGCGCAGTTCCTCTCGCGTGGCCTTGATGCACTCGTCGACACCATCGGCGATCACGCCCGCCCAGTTCATCGAGCCGCACGAGCAGTAGCCGTGCGTGTGGTGCTTCTCGTTGGGGGTGCGGTAGTCGACGTGGCCGCCGGTCATCGACAGGATCTTGCCTGCGTAGAAGAACCGTGGCGCCCTGATCAATCCATCGGCGATGGCAGCAGCCAGGGGGTAGTCACCTCCGCCGATGTCGCGCACGGTGGTGAACCCACTGTCGAGTGCGTGGCCGAGCTTCCTGATCGCATAGGCGGTCCGGTAAGGCGCGTCGCGGTCGTTGAGGACGCGTGGATCGAGGTCGGAGAAGTAGGAGTGGACGTGCATGTCGATCAGGCCCGGCATCAGCGTCTTGCCGGCGACATCGATCCTCTGCGCGTCGCTCGACCGGATCGGGCGATCGGAGACCTCGCGGATCGTCCCGTCCTCGATGAGCACGGTCATGCCCTCGGGACACTCCTCGGACACGCCGTCGAAGATCCGGGCGTTCTCCAGAAGGACCTGCGTCATCGTCGCCACTCTCTTCCATCGTCGGTCGATGCCAGACCAGCCTCCGGCTCGCGGTACCACAACAGCACCACAGCGAGCGCCACGAACGCCATCGATGCGACGAAGACAGAGAAGGCCAGGCGGGAGCCCGTGGCTTCGGTGAGCCACACCGCCACGAAGGGCGTGAAGCCACCGACGATGACGGTGAGGTTGTACGCCGCGGCGCCGGCCGTGACACGGACCTTCGCCGGGAACAGCTCCACGACGTTGATGACAGCGGGAGTGATGAACACCGACAGGGGGATGGCGAAGATCAGTGCTCCCAGGAGCCCGAGGACGAACGTGCCGGTGGCACCCAGCAGGAAGGTGGGCACGACGCCCACTGCCATCGCACCGGCACCGGCGATCAGGACCGGCCTCCGCCCGACGCGGTCGGCCAGGCCGCCCGAGAGCAGGATTCCCACGATGATGACGAGACCGGAGATCGTGTTGATCGTCAACGCTGCTTCCTTCGAGAAGCCGCTGGCGAGCATGTAGGCGAGGTAGGCGGCGACACTGACGTAGACCGCGATCGAGTAGAACGTCCCGAATCCCAGGTACAACAAGATGGCGCGGTGGTTCTGTCGCATGGCGGGCCAGAAGCCTTCCGGGCTCGGCACGGCCTTCGCGGTGTCTCGCTGGGCGTGCATCAGCTGGAACTCGGGCGTCTCCTTGAGCGAGCGCCTGATGTAGAGGCCGATGAAACCGAGAGGCAGTGCCGTGGCGAAGACCACGCGCCACCCCCACGACTGCATCTCCTCGGCCGGCAGCGCGACGGTGAGCAGCGTCCCCAGGGTCGACCCCAGGACCAGGGCACAGAACGTGCTCACCCCCAGGAAGCTCACCATCCGTGCCCGACGATCCGCCGGTGCATGCTCGTAGAGGAACGCGGCTGCGCCGGCCAGCTCGCCACCGGCTGCGATGCCCTGGGCGATGCGGGCGCAGATCAGCAGGATCGGCGCGGCGATCCCGATGGCGGCGTACGACGGGATCAGCGCGACGCAGAACGTCGCGACCGACATCGTGGTGATCGTGACGTAGAGGATGTGACGGCGACCGTAGCGATCACCGATGCGAGCCAGGATCACGCCGCCGACCGGACGCACGAGGAACGCGACCCCGTACGCCGCCCAGGTGTTCAGCATGGCAGCCGTGGGATCGTCGGACGGGAACATTGCCACCGAGATGAAGGCGGCGACCACGCCGTAGACGGCGAACTCGTACCACTCCACGAAGTTCCCGACCGACGCCGCGACGACGGTGCGGCGCAGGCCGGGTTCGTCCGCGACGACCTGACGCTGCTCCAGTCCCTGAACGCTCACGGGATTCTCCCTTCGCTACGGATTCGGTGCTTCACACAACGATGGCCTGTCCTGACCGGTTGAGCAGTACGCATCTGTCGCGACTTCAAATGGGGTTCTGCGACAGGTGTCGACGCGCTGCCGGCACAGGCATCGACGCGAGCAGCTCACGCGTGTAGTCCGAGGCAGGGCTGGAGAAGACACGAGCCGTGGGACCTTGCTCGACGATGCGCCCGCCGGCCATCACCGCGACATGCGTCGCCACGTAACGCACCACAGCCAGGTTGTGGGAGATGAAGAGCACCGTGAGTCCGGTCTCCCGTTGCATCTCCCTGACCAGGTTCAAGATGGCGCCCTGGACGGAGACGTCCAGGGCCGAGGTGATCTCGTCAGCGAGAATGACGGCCGGACGTCCAGCCAGGGCCCGGGCGATGGCGACCCGCTGTCGCTGACCTCCGGAGAGCCGGCTCGGCGCATCGGCCGCCCTGGCAGGGTCCAGGTGAACGAGCTGCAGGAGACGGGCGATCTCGGCCGCCCGCGGCGCTCGCCGGAGCCGCTCGGGCAGTGCCTCGACGATGCTCTGGCCGATGCTCATGCGGGGATCGAGCGAGGAGAACGGGTCCTGGAAGACCATCTGGACCGGGCGGCGACGCCCCTGGTGCCTGACGGGCCGCCCGTCGAGCAGGACCCGCCCCCCGGCCAGGGGCGCGAGACCGACCGCCGCTCTGGCGAGGGTGGACTTCCCCGATCCTGACTCGCCCACCAGCCCCATGATCTGGCCCTCGGGCACGGTCAAGCTGACCCCGTCCAACACGGTGTGGTGTCCGTAGCGGACCGTGACGTCCTCGAAGTCCAGCCTGCTCATCTGACGGCCTCCAGGGTCTCGGCGCGGGCGGGTTCGTCGGCGTGCCAGCACGCCACCTCGCCGATCGCGTCGGCCTCCAACGTGGGCTCCTCCTGGCGACAGCGCTCGCTCACCAGGGGACAGCGGGCGGCGTACGCGCAGCCGACCGGCAGGTGTCGGGGGTCCACCGGATGTCCGGAGATGGTGTCGAGAGGGGCGTGGAGATCGGTCGCCATGTCCGGCACCGCCCCGATGAGCGCGCGGGTGTAGGGGTGGCGGGCCTTGGTGTGCAGGTCTGCGGACGGAAGGTCCTCCACGATCCGCCCGGCGTACATGACGAGCACGCGGTCGCAGATGCTCGAGACGACCGAGACGTCGTGGCTGATCATCAGCAGGGCGGTGCCGTGATCGTGACGCGTCTCCTCGAGCAGGTCGAGCACCTGACGCTGCACGGTCATGTCGAGCGCGGTGGTCGGTTCGTCGGCAACGATCAGTCGTGGTGTACCCATGAGTCCCATCCCGATCATGGCGCGCTGTCGCATGCCGCCGGAGAGCTCGTGGGGATACTGGCGAGCGCGGCGCTCGGGGTCACGCAGGTGGACGGCGCGGAGCCGGTCGACCGCGCGAGCAGCCGCGTCCTGCCGGGTGAGCCCCTGGTGGCGGCGCGCTCCTTCTGCGAGCTGGCCCCCGATCCGCATGACGGGGTTGAGCGAGGTCATCGGGTCCTGGAACACGACGGCGAGAGAAGTCCCGAGCAGCGCGTCGGTCGCGGCACGCGAGCCGGAGCGGAGATCGGTCCTGCAGAAGTCGAGCCGTTCGGCCGTGACCCTTCCCGGCTCCTCGATGAGCTGCGCGATGGCCAGCGCCGTCATCGACTTCCCCGAGCCGGACTCACCCACCACCCCGACGGCTTCGCCAGACCGCAGCGTGATCGAGACCCCGCGCACCGGTGAGATCGAGCCGCACGGCCCCGGGAAGGAGACGACCAGGTCGCGGACGTCGAGCACGACGTCGGCACGGGCGTCCTCCTGCTCATCAGGCCTGCTCGGTCGCACTGCGACCCGTCGGGTCCTCGTCGGCCTCCACCGGGCCCTGCTCCGGGCCTTCGCGCCGAAGGTGCCGGCGGCGGCCTCGCCCGTCAGGTTGAACGCGAGTCCCGTGAGGACGAAGGCGATCCCGGGCACGAGTGCGGCGAGCGGATTGGTGTAGATGCTGGAGAGGCCGTCCTGCATGAGACGGCCCCAGTCGTACTGCGGCGGCTGCACGCCGATGCCGAGGAACGACAGGCCACCGAAGGCGAGGAGCACGCTGCTCGCGGTGACGGTGGCGTTGACCACCAGTGGCTCGGCGACATTGGGCAGCACGTGCCGCACGACGACCCGCAGGGGATGCACACCGGAGATGCGCGCCGCCGCGACGTAGTCGAGGTCCGCAACGCCGGCGCCGAGCGTGTGGGCGAGCCGGGCGAAGGGCGGTGCGATCGCGATCCCGATCGCCAGGACTGCACTCGTCGTGCTGACCCCGAGGATGACCGCGAGGAAGAGGACCATCAGCAGGCTCGGGAAGCCGAGGAGCAGGTTGACGAAGGCCACGACTGGCCGGCCCAACCGCCGCGGGAGGAGCAGCGGGGCCATACCGAGCAGGAGACCGAGCCCGACACCGAGAGTGGTGGCCATCAGCGTGAGGACGAGCGAGAGTCGGGTCGCGACGAGGGTGCGGAAGAAGATGTCGCGGCCGAGGTTGTCGGTGCCTGCCCAGTGCTGCGCTGACGGGCCCGCGAGGATGTCGTAGGTGTCGGTCGCTGTCGCGCGCTCCCCCCAGAGCAGGGGCGCAAGGACGGCGAGCACTGCGAGGACCCCCAGCAGGGTGATCCCGACGATGCCCACGGGGGTGCGCAGCACCTCGGGCCGGTCACGGCGCATCAGGAGTCTCCGATCGTCGAGCGCGGGTCGATGGCGGCGATCGCCACGTCAGCGAGTGTGTTCACCGTGAGCGCGATCGCTCCGTAGGTGAGGACCGCGCTCTGCACCAGCGGGTAGTCCCTGCTCTGGATCGAGGAGACGATGGTGCCTCCCAGGCCGGGCCAGGCGAACACGGCTTCCACCAGCACCGTTCCGGCGACCATGGTGGCGAGCATGATGCCGCTAAGCGTGAGTGTGGCGGTCAGGGCGTTGGGCAGCGCGTGACGCAGGTTGACCCGAAGCGAGCTCAGCCTCTTGGCACGGGCGGTCCGGATGTAGTCGGCGTCCAGCACGGCCAGCATCTCGACGCGGACGATCCGCGCCATCACGGCAGCCGGTCCGACGGACAGGGCCAGCACCGGCAGCACGTAGGACTCGATGCCGTCACGGCCGGCTGCCGGGAAGATTCCCAGGTTCACTGCGAACACCGCGACCAGCGCGACACAGACGACGAACTCGGGAATCGAGCCGAGCACGATGCTGGTGCCGACGAAGGTGAGCTCCGTACGGCGCCGCCGGCCACGCCGGGTCGCGACGGCCATCACGACGCCGACCGGTACGGCGATCGCGAAGGTGAGCACGAAGGCCGGCAAGGCCAGTGAGAGCGTCGCCAGCAACCGCTGACCGATCGTCTCCGCCACCGGGAGCTGGGTCAGGATGGATTCGCCCAGGTCCCCCGTGAGCAGGTTCTGGAGATAGCCCAGGTACTGGTTCAGCAGCGGCTCGTCGAGCCCCAGCTGCGAACGCCTGCTCGCGACGAGGTCGGCGGGAGCACTGGTGCCCAGCGCGGCGCGGACCGGGTCACCGGGGACGAGCTGGATCATCAGGAACGATGCCGTCACCAAGATCCAGAGCGAGACCAGCAACCGCCTCGCCCGCCGGGCTGCGAACCTTCCCCAGTGCCCGCGCGTCCCGCGGGCCGATTCCTCGACCAACACTGTCGGCTCGACCAACACGGTCGGATCAGCCCAGCATTCTGATACTGGTGGGCACCCACAGGAGGCCGGTCCGCTCGAGCTCGGCGCCCTTGTGGAAGGTCATCACGGTGATGTTGGCGAACGGGACGACATCAGCTCTCTGGAAGAGCGCCGCCTCGGCAGCCTCCCACTCGGGGCAGCTGTCGTTGCCGATCTTGGTCATCGCCGCCTGCACGTGGGAGTCGTAGTCGGCGTTGGCGACGGACCCGAAGTTGTTGCCGCCCTGGGCGGGCGAAGGCCCCGACAGGAAGGGCACGAGCACCAGGGGGTTGGGAGCCTTCGGCGATGACCACGTGACGTCCCAGTCACCGGTCTCGAAGAGCGCCGCCGTCTGCTCGGCGACGTCCAGTCCCTTGGCGTCGACGTCCACGCCGAGCTTCTTCCACGCTGCGACCACCAGCTCGGCGGCCGCGGTCTGGCCGGGGCCTTGGCTGCTGTAGATGAACCTGATGGACAGCTTCTCCCCGTCCTTGGTGAGGACTCCGTCGCCGTTCTTGGTCCAGCCGTCCGCCGCAAGAGCCTCTGCGGCTGCCTTCGGATCGGTGGTCGGCAGGTTGCCGTCGACGGTGTTGCCGCCGCAGACGCCGGCGTCCCAGACGGCCAGTGAGGTGGGG
Organism: Nocardioides sp. Root682; assembly: GCF_001427795.1. Lineage (GTDB taxonomy): Bacteria > Actinomycetota > Actinomycetes > Propionibacteriales > Nocardioidaceae > Nocardioides. The sequence continues at coordinate 2,202,973 of NZ_LMHJ01000001.1, forward strand.
CTCGAGCCCCTGCCGGACGTGATCACTCGTAGCAGCTCGGCCAGGTCGAGCGCCTGGGTGAGCGCCTTGCGCACCACCGGGTCGCTGCCGGGTCGGCCGGGTGCCATGTTGTACCAGTGATGGGCGTAGGCGCTCTGGGTCTCCACGGCGTCGATGTTCGCCTTCGAGAGCCGGTCGCCATCAGGTCCGAAGAAGGGGGCTGCGTTGACCTGTCCGCCGAGGATCAGGTTGGCGGCCGTGGCCTCGTTGGCGACGACCTTGAGGACGACTGTCTCCGGAGTTCCGGTCTCGGAGGTCGTGGCGCCGCCGGGACCCCACGCGTAGTCCTCGCGGACGGCAAGGGTGTAGTGGTCGCCCGGCACGGACTCCGTCACCGTGAAGGGCCCTGTCCCGACGGTGCCGTCCTTGAGGCTGTCCCTGTCGTCGAGTCCTGACTGGCACACCATGGGAAGGCGGGTGAAGCCTTCCAGGACGAAGGGGGCGGGAGAGGGGAGAGCGACGGTGACGGTCGATCCCGACGCGCTGGCGTCGGCGTCCGCCGGGACGTAGACACCACGGAAGGGGCTGGCGTTGTCGATGTCGGCGACGTAGTCGATGTTGGCGACGACGGTCTGTGCGTCGAACGCCGATCCGTCCGAGCAGGTGACGTCGTCACGGATCTCGAAGGTGACGGCTTTGTCCGTGACGGTCCACGACGAGGCGAGCTGCCGCTGGATGTCCCCCTTGGAGTCGACGGCCACGAGGGTGTCGTACGCAAAGCTCGCGAGCTCGGTCGCGACGAACGAGGCGTGGGGGTCGAGGTTTCCGGGATCCCCCAGTGTGGCCAACGTGAACGTCTCTCCGTCGACGTAGGCACCGGTGCCGGTCGAGTCGTTGGAGCCACCGCAGGCGGTGAGCCCGGCGGCGACGAGGAGCAGTGGAAACATACGAGCAGCTTGGACGCGGATGGACATGATCAGCGGCCCTCGATTCGGCGATGGTGTGCGGGCGACGGGACACGCAGGTACCTGCACCACGATCTGGGCCTGGTCCGTCAGTCCCGGAGATCGCAGGTGGTGCGCGGCTGCGTTCGAGCCAGTATTGGGTCGCGGAAGCGGCCCTTCATAGCGTCGTCTGTCGCCGTTACGAGGGTGGGAACAACGACAATCGTCGACTGGGTCGGGACCGTCAGTTGTGGCCGTGTGCGTTGACGCGGAAGGCGATCGCGAGGGCGCGCAGCTTCAGGCCGAGGTGGAGAGCGAGGCGATCGTCACCGTTCTGGAGGTTGCGACCAGTCACCTGTTCGATCCGCCTGAGACGCTGGTACAGCGTCGCGCGATGGATGTTCAGGGCCTCGGCGGCGTGCTGGGCGCTACCGCCGAGGTCGAAGAAGGTGGTGAGGGTGGAGATGAGGACTCCGTGCACGTCAGCATCCTCGAGTGCAACGAGGTCCGGGGTCTGGGAAGCCTCGGCCAGATCATCGGGAGCAAGGGTGACCAGCAGCTCGTACGGTCCGAGCTCTCCCCATCGCGCGGTGTTGCCGACGCCGGGCACGAGGACGGCGGTCCGTGCTGCTCGCACCGCCATGCGATAGGAGTCGGCGACCTCATCGAGCCGCTCGACAGTCGGCCCGACCCCGAAGACAAGCGCCGACCGATTGTGCGTCAGATGCTTGAACCTGATGGCGATCCGGTCCGTGATGGCGTCGACCAGGTCGCGGGTCGGCGGCCGTCGCTGCGCGAGGAGTAGCCACGCGCGCGACCGGTGAGTGGCCAGCAGTACGACGTCGTCGGTGACCGCACGGCTGCCTTCTTCGACCGCCGCCTCCAGCTCGACTCCCCTCCCGGCGTGCTCCTCGTCGTCGGCCAGGCATTGCACGGCCAGCACGGTGAGGTGCAGCGGGCTGTCAGGGAAGAGGTCCTCGGCGCGCAGGTCGTCGATCGCCTGCGACCGGATCATCGTGTCCGGCGAGACCAGGTCCCGCAGGATGGCTTCGTGGCGAGCCTGGGAGCGCTGCCGCACCAGGAGACGGCGGTACAGGACGGTTCCGGCGCGATCGGCAGCCTCGCCAGCGGCAGCCACCTCGGCCCGGCTGAGAGTGCCGCCTCGGTCGAGCAGCCACAGGTAGCCGAGGAGCTGGCCCTGGCACCGAACGGGCGCGCACAACCGCGGCGTCGCATCCGGGATCCCCAGCTCGAGCATGCTGGGCTCCGTCCATTGCGCCACACCGTGGGTGCGGACCCGTTCAACGACCTCGGGCGGGACTGTCCGGTTGAGCACGGAGCCAATCCGCACCGGATCTTCGTCGCCGAAGTGTCTGCTCGCTGCCAGGAGCCGGATGCCGGGGTCGTCGATCGCCACCGAACGCTCCAGCCGCTCAGCGAGCTCGTCCACGATGGCCTGCAGCTCGTCCTCAGCCATGGCACGCTCCCCTCGGTGTAGCGACGTGTTCATGGTAGGCGGGCTGCGAGCCGACAATTGTCGTCGAACGAGACGCTTTCGACCGCAGCCAGCGCGTCAGGCCGTGCGGGCCGCCAGCTCCCTTCGCAGGGTAGCGATCTCCGCCTCGGCCGCTGCCAGGCGCTCTCGCATCGAGGCGTGAACCAGCTCGAGCTCCGCCGCGCTGTACCGCGGCGTGATGTGCTGACGGCAGTTCCAGTCGAAGGCCTCGACGGCGACGACGATCCCGCGCTCGACGACGGCGTCCGCGTCCGGCGGCGTGAGACGCTCCACCAGCTCCGGGTCCTCCTCGGCATCGACCACCCGGGCGCGACCGAAGATCTTCAGGCGTTGCTGGCTGGCAGGGTCCAGGACGATCAACGAGACCCGGTCGTCGTGGGCGAGGTTGCCGACGCTGACGTACTGCAGGTTCCCCTTGAAGTCAGCCCACCCGATGGTGTGGTCGTCGAGGACGCGCAGGAAGCCGGGCGGTCCGCCCCGGTGCTGGACGTAGGGCCATCCCGTCGAGCCGACGGACGCGAGGAAGAAGGTGTCCCGCTCGGCGAGGTAGGCCCGCTCGTGCGGGCCGAGTGCGTCCGGTCCGGACAGGTCCGCAAGCGCGCTGGCAGCCTTGGCACCGTAGAAGGTCTGGCTGCCGTAGCGCCCCTGGACCTCCTGGACCTGGTCGGTGAAGGCGATCCCGGCGTAGTGCGTGCTCATCACGGCTCCTGTCTCTGGCGGCGGGACTGCGGACGAACAACATGCTGCGAAACGCTCGGACCCCGAGACTACGAGCCGGAAAGCTGGGGATACAGCTGCTCGAGCGGTCCCGCCAGCGCGTGCTTGACCTGCCGGGAGACGTCGTCGGCGAGCACCTCGTGGGCGCCGGCCAGCAGGCCGTCGTACGCCTGGGCGACGACGTCGGCCGGGTCGTTCTTCTCGACGTCGAGACCGGCCGTCATCGGGGTGTCGGTGTAGCCCAGGTGCAGTGCCGTGACGAGCGTTCCGTTGGCGGCCAGCTGGAGGCGCTGGGTGTTGGTCGCCGACCACAGGGCGGCCTTGGTGGCGCTGTAGCCGTCCCCGATGCCGATCCACGACAGCACCGACAACACGTTGAGGAGTGCTCCTCCTCCGTTCGCGGCGAGCGCGGGCGCGAAGGCATCCGCGACAGCCAGGGGAGCGAAGAAGTTGACCTCGAAGAGGTCGCGCAGCGCGTCCGGCGTCCCGAGCACGGAGGCTCCGTTCGACGCCCCGGCGTTGTTGACGACCAGCGTCACGTCCGGCGCCGCAGCGACCGCGGCGGCCAGGGACGCGGGGTCCGTGACGTCGAGCGTGAGCGGTACGACGCGCTCGTCCGCCCACTCGCGCGGGTTGCGGGCGCTCGCGTAGACCTTCGTCGCGCCGCGGGCGAGGGCCTGGTGCACGAACTCGGTGCCCAGTCCCCCGTTCGCGCCGGTGACCAGGACGACGTCAGTGATGGCCATGTCAGATCCTCTCGATGATGGTGGCGTTGGCGAGGCCGCCGGCCTCGCACATGACCTGCAGGCCGAAGCGGCCCTCGCGCTGCTCGAGCACGTTGAGCAAGGTGGTGGTCAGGCGAGCCCCGGAGCCGCCGAGCGGGTGACCGATGGCGATCGCGCCGCCGTTGACGTTGACCTTCTCAAGGCTGGCGCCGGTCTCGGCCTGCCAGGCGAGCACGACCGAGGAGAACGCCTCGTTGACCTCGAAGGCATCGATGTCGTCGATGGTCAGGCCGGCGCGTTCGAGCACCTTCTGCGTCGCCGGGATGATGCCGGTCAGCATGAAGAGCGGGTCGTCGCCGGCCACTGCGAAGGAGTGGACCCGCGCCCGCGGGCGGAGTCCGAGCCGCTGCGCAGCCTCCTCGGAGGTGACCAGGAGCGCGGCCGCTCCATCGTTGACCGGAGAGCTGTTGCCGGCCGTGACCTTCCAGTCGATCTCGGGGAACCGCTCGGTCCACGCGTCGTCGGCGAAGGCGAGGCGCAGGCCCGCCAGACCCTCGGTGGTCGTGGTCGAGCGGATCGTCTCGTCGGTCGCGAGGTCGTTGACCCGCGCGATCTCGCCGTCGAAGAGCCCGTCCTTCCACGCCCGGGTGGCCCGGTCGTGGGAGAGCGCGGCGAACTCGTCGAGCTGGGTGCGCGAGAAGCCCCACCGCGCGGCAATCCGCTCGGCAGCGATGCCCTGCGGGATCAACGAGGGCGCGTAGCGGGCTGCGACCGTCGGGCCGGCGAAGTCCAGGCCGAGGGTCTGGGAGCCGATCGGGATGCGCGACATCGACTCGACGCCCGAGGCGACCGCGACGTCGTACGCCCCGGCGATGACGCCCTGGGCGGCGAAGTGCAGCGCCTGCTGGCTCGAGCCGCACTGGCGGTCGACGGTCACGCCCGGCACCGATTCGGGGTAGCCGGCCGCGAGGAGTGCCCAGCGCGCGGTGTTGCCCGACTGCTCGCCGACCTGGGCGACGGCACCGCTGATGACGTCGTCGACGACGACCGGGTCGATGCCGGTGCGCTCCACGAGGGCGCGCAGGGGGACGGCGTGCAGGTCCACGGGGTGGATCTCGGCGTAGGCGCCACCGGGCTTGCCCTTGGCAACCGGTGTGCGGACGGCGTCGACGATGACGGCAGACGACATGGTGGATCCCTTCGTGGGGCGGCTTTGTGATCTCCACCCTAGGTCAGTCAGTTGTGTTTTCCAACTGACTTGGTTGTGACTTCCAACCCACTAGACTGATCGCATGTCCACCGACGTCCGCGCCTGCTCGATCGCCCGCACCCTCGAGCTGGTGGGCGAGAAGTGGACCCTGCTGGCCGTGCGCGAGATGGTCCTCGGCAACCACCGCTTCGACGAGTTCGTGCGCTACACCGGCGCCCCGCGCGACATCCTGACCAACCGGCTGCGCAAGCTCGAGGACGCAGGGCTCGTGCACCGCACCCAGTACCAGGACCGGCCGCCGCGGTTCGAGTACCACCTCACCGAAGCCGGCCAGGCGCTGCGGCCGATCATCGGCGCGCTGCGCGCCTGGGGGGACCAGTACGTCGCGCCGCCGGATGGGCCGCCCATGGTGTTCACCCACACTTGCGGGGAGACCTTCCACGCCGCCATGGCTTGCCGCGCCTGCGGACAGATCGCGGAGCCCGGCTCGGTCAGCCTGGTCACCGACACCAGCTGATCGAGTCAGCGGCATCGTGCTGCGGACGCTCCGTCACCCGCGACCAACCGGCCCGCCCCGCTGACTACTGAAAGAAGTGCTGGACGATCGTGCGAGTGCCCCGCGCAAGGCGGCGGACTTCGACGTTGAGGTCCTCGTCGCGACGAACGCCCAGCGCCATCTCGAGGATGTCGTCGTCGCCGTAGGCGTCGCGCAGCAAACGCTCGAACGCGGCGGCGTCTGCGTTCGCCAGTCCTAGAGACCGGGCCAGCTCAGCGATGTCCGGGTAGTCGCGTTCTCGCATCGCGGCCATCTTCATCGCCAGGAGGTGCTCGAGCGGCGCGTACTCCACGTGGAGTCCCGGCGTTGCGGGCAGCGTCTGGGGCGGGCGTGGCGGGATCCACGGTGCGGCGCTCGGATTGAGCCAGGTCGGGGGCAAGCCGTGTTGTCTGGCGATGATCGCTGCCTCGTCGTACACAGCCTGGTCGGTGGCCAGCGCGTCGACGTCGAGGGTGAGCCGGCGGTCGCTGACGGTGAGGGCGATCGCGGCCCCTCCTACGACGTACAGGCCGGCTGAGATGCCGCGCTGGGCCAACCGGTTGTCGAGTTCGGCAAGCAGCGCACGGAGGCGATCGACGTCGAGCTCGATCGGGGCGCTCATGCGGTGATCAGGTCGCGTTGGGCGATGTAGATTCCGCGCTCAGCCAGCCACTCAGGCGTCGCCGCGCGGATGTCGGTCTCCTCGAGCAACAGGTTCGGCAGGACCCACTCGTTCGCCGCACGAAAGTCAGTCCATGCCGGCGGCGTCCGACCGGACGCGGCGAACTCCTGCGCAATGAGGGCTGCGAGCAGCCCATCCCACTTCTCCTCGCCCGTGGTCGACGGTCGGGTCTCCCAGGCGGCGGCCGGTTCATCAGGGCTGGCGAGCATGGCGCGAACCTGGTCTCGGGCCTGGGTGGCGATCTTGAAGGCCCAGCGATCGTCGCCCCGTGCGATCGCCTCCTTCACGGCCTGCCGCGTGCTCTGCGGTGTCATCCACCCGCGCGCGTTGGCCTCGCCCAACGCGGCGCCCTGCCGCAGCGCACGAAGGAAGAAAGCTGCTGAGGGGCTGGCTGCGCCATTGAGGTAGGACGACAGGCGCGAGTGCGAGGTCCCCAGTGCTGCTGCGAAACCGCGCAGGCTCAACCCGCTGCGACGCAAGGCTGCGTGCAGTTGCCTCGCGACGTCCTGCGTGTCCGTGTCCATGGCTCTCCTTCCAGCTCCATGGTACCTGATCAGACACCACACAGCCGGTCGGCAGGACCACGACGCAGCCCGCGTCCCTTACCCGAAAAACGACGAAAGCCCACGTCAACGGCGAGGATGACGTGAGCTTCTGCCTTGTGCGCCTGTAGGGATTCGAACCCCAAACCTTCTGATCCGTAGTCAGATGCTCTATCCGTTGAGCTACAGGCGCCCATCGCTTGCGCGACCGGACGAGAATAGCCGAGGGCGCGCGTCGATGCCGAATCAGGACCACCTGTCGTCGTACGCCGGGTGTGGAAGCATGTCGCCATGGCCGGTTTGCAACCCGAGGACCGGGAGCTCTTCGAGGACGAGGCAACCCGTCTCTACGAGCAGGTTCTTGCCGAAGGCGGGCTCGCTGCGGATGACTCGCGGGTGGCCGGCGCAGCGCCGTTGGGACGCGCCTTCGACCTGTTGGTGCACCTCGGCCTGCTGCAGCTGGACGAGACCCGGAAGACCTGGCGACCCGTCGAGCCGAGCAACGCGCAGTCGCGCGTGGTCACCCCGCTCGGCACCGAGGGCGCCCGGCTGATCGACGAGTCGGCGCGCTGGGCCAAGGCCTTCTCGAACCTGACCCAGAGCTGGCGCCGTTCGCCGGCAGCCACCGAGTCGGGTCCGTTCCTATACCTGCACGGCGAGGCGATCAGTCCGTACCTCACCTCGATCATCGGCGACGCCGAGTCCGAGCTGTTGACGGCACAGCCGCAGACCACCCGCAGCGCCAAGACCGTCGCCGAGGCCGCCACCCGCGACGTGGCAGCGCTGAAGCGCGGGATCTCGATGCGCACGATCTACCAGCACAGCGCCCGGCGTCACCCCGCCACACACAAGTACGTCGCCGACGTGACCCAGCACGGAGCCGAGGTGCGCACGCTCGACGAGTTCTTCAACCGGATGATCGTGGTCGACCGCCGGGTCGCGCTGATCCCGGCCGCCGACAGCCTGGCGACCGCGGTCGTCGTACGCGAGCCGGCGATCGTGGCCTACCTCGTCGACGTCTTCGAGCGTGCCTTCGCGCGCGGCCGGCCGTTCGCCAGCGGCGAGCAGCGGGTGATGAAGGAGATCGCGACCGAGCAGCGTGCGATGACGATGCGGATGCTCATCGAGGGCCACGCGGACGCCGTCAGCGCGAAACGGCTCGGTGTCAGCCCGCGGACCTACGCCGGCTACGTCGCCGAGCTCAAGGACGAGTACGACGCCGAGACGCGCTTCCAGCTCGGTTACATCATGGGGCAGCGCGGAATCGCCGGCCAGGAGACCAGCGGCGGTTGACGCTCAGGGCCGGCGGCCCCAGGGTACGACTCAGTCGCGAATGATCCAGCCCCAGCCACTGTCGGCCTCGGCAGCGGTCGGAACCGCGACGACTCCGACGGCAGCGATGAGTACGGCGAACGCCAGAGCAGCCTTGCGAGCAATGTTCTTCATCGTGATTTCCCCTAGCTAGTGGGGTCCCTCCCGGCTCCCTCCCCCTGGAGTCCGAGACGCGCGACCGTCCCCCAGAAGTGTCGTCGCGCGCGTTTCCATATTGCCGCAACTTCGAGGCATAAGCGAGACCTCCTCCGTGGGCCCGAGTCAGACTGGTGCAAGGTGAGTCAATGACTCTGCATCACACGGTCGAAGGAACTGGGCGACCACTGCTCCTCCTGCACGCCTTCGGACTCTCCGGCAGGACGTGGGCACCCGTGCTGCCGATCCTCGCCGCACAGCGCCAGGTGATCGTCGCTGACCTTCCGGGGCACGGGCGTTCTCCGATGCCCCAGGCACCTGTTGTGCCTGATCCAGCCGGCTACGCGCACGAGGTAGCCGGGTTGCTCGATGCTCTCGGTATCGACCAGGTCGATGTCGCGGGCAACTCCATCGGCGGCTGGACGGCCCTGGAGTTGGCACTCGTCGGGCGAGCAAGATCGGTGGTGGCACTCTCACCCGCGGGCCTGTGGGCCGGCGGCCAGCCGCGGATGCGTGAAGCGGTCTTCCTCGGGCAGCACTTCGGCGCCAGGCTTGCGAACCCGATCATCCCCCGGCTGGCCCGAAGCGCGCGGGGCCGGAGACTCCTGCTCGGCGAGGCCATGACGTCGGCTGCGTCATTGGAGCCGGACGAGGCCGCGGGCCTGGCCCGCGACTTCGCCACCACCGAGCGTCTCCCCACGCACATCCGGACCCGACGCAGTCAGCGGTTCCTGGGCGGCCGCGACCTGACGATCCCGGTCACTGTGGCGTGGGCGGCCGCCGACAGGCTGATCCCGAGATCGGCGCGCCTGCGCGACGAGCTCCCCGCGCACACGACCTGGCTGGAACTGGCCGGCTGCGGCCACGTACCGATGTGGGACGACCCCGGACTGGTCGCTGAGACGATCCTGACCGGAACGGACCGACACACGAGCCGCGCTCCCGAAAAGCAATGAGCCCGAACCCACTTCCGTGGGTCCGGGCCATGCCGATGTCCTGAGACATCACTTGGCGGAGGCGGAGGGATTTGAACCCTCGATGGGGTTGTAGCCCCAAACCCGCTTAGCAGGCGGGCGCCATAGACCGGACTAGGCGACGCCTCCTCCACCATCGGTCGCGAACGACCGAGCAGCGGAGCAAGGTTACAAGCACCGTCGCGCCGCTCCCAATCGACCCGCCCGTGACCCCGCCCGTGACCCCGCCCGTCGTCTCGACGCAGGGGTACGACGGTCAGCGGGCCGCGCCACGCAGGCGGTCGCGGATGTCGCGGGCCAGGTCGTCCTTGTCGGCGGCCACGAGCTCGACCGGGATGGTGGTGGAGCGGCCGTCCCGCAGCCGCAGGACCACGCACTCGATGCCTCGCGGGGCCGCGGCGACCGCGTCCTCGACGTCGCTCCACGGGGCCTCCGCGACACCAGCCGCCCGCACCATCGTGACCCGGTAGCCCGACGAGGTCAGCCGCACCACCACGAGCTTGCTGCGCAGCCACCAGCTCAGCCCGATCAGACCCAGGATGCCGAGTCCCAGGAGAGCCACCAGGACGTCGAGGCTGAGCTCGAAGGTGACGGCCGCGATCGTCGTACCGAGGAGCACGAGGGCCAGCAGCACGAGGTAGACACCGACGAACCGGGCCATCACCAACGGGGCGAGCCGGTACTCGGAAACGGAGGTCGGCCGCACGCTGCTCATGGGGCGATTGAACAAGACGGAACACGGGTCGACCAAAGCGGGAGCGCCCCGTCGTCTAGGCTCGCTTGCTGTCCGAGGCGACGCCTGGCGTCGTACCGGACACGGAGGGGTGCCGGAGTGGCCGATCGGAACCGCCTTGAAAGCGGTCGTAGGGAGACCTACCGCGGGTTCGAATCCCGCCCCCTCTGCTCAATTGGTCGAGCGTGTCTTCGGGGCACTCGGTCGCAGCTGCAACACGTTGTCCGCCTCACTGGGCGCCCGGTCGCGGCTGTAACACGCTGTCCGCCCCACCAGGCGCCCCATGTCAGTGGTAGCCGCCCGTTACAGAGCCCCCTTTGCGCTGACATCGGTCGGCCAGAGGGGCGGACAGCGTGTTACAGCCCACCCGCCGCCGCGCACAGAAGCACGACACGAGGCACGCGGCACGAGGTACGACCGATCGGCTCCGCTGACGCCAGCTCACATCAGCGGCGAGAACCTGCTCGGTTCCGGGCGTACGGCGGCCGCCTGCTCGGCCACGCGACTGCGTCGTCCACGGTTGCCGGTGAGCGCCAGGTCCAGGCGGATCATGGCCAGGCCGATCAGCAGGCCCACCGCCAGTCCGTAGACGACCGACAGCGCCGCTTCCTGGACAGTGACAGCCGGATTGGCGAGCGCGGTCGCGGTGGGCGAGGTCGCGGCGACACCGAACGCGCAGACCCACCAGCCCTGACGGCGTCGGGCCCGCATGTGACACCCGTACGCGAGCGCCGGGACGCCGAGGATGGTCTCGATCGGGCGCGGGAACGCGCCGAGCGTCTCCCGGCTCCAGGTCACCCAGGACAGGAGCTCGTCGACCAGACTGGTCGAGCCGTACCGCCGCAGCAGCTCCGCGTAGAGCAATGTCGCAGCGAGCACCGCGCCGCCGATCGCGACGACGATCAGGCCACGGCGACCCAGGCCGTGGAACCCGGCGCCGAGGCGGAACACGAGCGCGATGGCCCCGAGGAACGCCATCCCCAGGCCGACGTACTCGAAGCGCACGGTCTCGATCACCGGTTCGAACCCGATGGTGGCCAAGGCGCCGATGCCGGCGACGACCAGTCCTGCCGTGCACTCACGCGCCGAGGCGAAGAAGCTCGCGGCGGGGACGGTGATCATGACGCCGAGGACGGCGGCGATGGCCGAGGTGAGCACGGCGGCGCCGGTCAGCAGCAGGTCCTGGTCGCTGATCACAGCGGTCAGGCCGCACCCCAGCGCGAGCAGCCCGAACACCACCGGCCGGCCACCGGTACGGGCAGCGAGAGCCGCGCTGAAGGTGGTGGCGATGACGATCGAGCCGACCCTGCCGAACCAGTCCGGTCCGACGGGGATCATCGCGCAGACCAGTGCCGCGGCTCCGGCGGCGATCAGGACGAGCAGGATCAGCAGCGGCTGGCGGGAGGTCCCGAAGTCACCGAGGCGTTGCTCGATCGGCGCCCGGGAGGGGACACGAGGAGCGCTGCGGGACACGATGCAGGACCTTATCGTCCTCGTCGGCAGCGCGACGGGAGGTGCACGCCCGGCAGCTTGCTGCCCGCCCTGAACCGGAGGCGCGCTCGACCAGTCATCACAGACGCCGGTTGGCCAGGGACGGGTTGACCCGGCGCGCCTCGGCGAGCAGGTCACGATCCAGGACCGCCCGGACGACCTCCGGCGCCTCGACGGACCCCGGGCCGCCTTCAGCCACCACCTCGCCGAACGGATCGACGACCAGCGAGTGGCCGCAGTAGCGCGGCGCGGGCTGGCCGACCGCGACGACGTACACGGTGTTCTCGATGGCGCGCGCGGTGAGCAGGGTGCGCCAGTGGTGCACCTTGCGCGGCCCGGCGACCCAGGCGGCAGGCACCACGATCACCTCGGCCCCGCGGTCGACCAGTGCCCGGGCCAGCTCCGGGAAGCGCAGGTCGTAACAGGTCATCAGGCCGACCTGCCAACCGTTCACCTCGACGACCACCGGCTCGATCGGGCCCGCCGTCAGCCGGTCGGACTCGCGGTAGCCGAAGGAGTCGTACAGGTGCACCTTCCGGTACGACGCCAGGCTGCCCCCACGCACCAGCAGCGTGTTGTAGGGCCGGCTCGGGTCGGGACCCTGCTCGAACATGCCGGCCACGACGGTGGTGCCCTGCCCTGCTGCAGCCGCGGCGAGCGCCGTACCGAACGGGCCGTCCAGCGGCTCGGCGAACGTGCTCAGGTCCGATCCGGCCTCGCCGAAGTCGCGGGCGAAGGCCTCGGGGAAGACGACCAGGTCGGCGTCGGCACCGTGCTCGGCCGTGAGGCGTGCGAGCTCCGCGCGATTGGCGGCCGGGTCGAGCGTGGAGGCGGCCTGCACCAGGGAGACGTGGAGCGTGGGGACCGTCACGGTGCCAGCGTAGGCGTCCGGCTGGGACACTGGCGGGGTGATCGAAGCCGGACTGACCTCGTTCGCCGCCATCATCCTCGCGGGCGGCCAGGCGACGCGGCTCGGCGGCGCGGACAAGGCCTCCATCGAGATCGGCGGCCGCACCCTCCTCGACCGGACGCTCGAAGCCGTCATCGACGCGAGCGAGGTCGTCGTGGTCGGCCACTCGGTGCCCACCGACCGGCCGGTGACCTTCGTCCTCGAGGACCCCCGGCACGGCGGACCCGCGGCCGGCCTGCTCACCGGCCGGGACTCGCTGTTGCGACGCTTCCCGACGCTCGCCGTCCTGGCCGTCGACATGCCGCACCTGACGTCCTCGACGTTCCGCCGCCTGCACGACGCCGCCGTGGGCCACGAGGGCGCCGCCCTCGTCGGCGCGGACGGTCGCCGGCAGCTGACCTACGTGCTGGAGACCGCTCGTCTCGACGCCGTACGGCCCGGACTGGAGGCTCAGCACGGCCTCTCGATCCGCGCCCTCCTCGAGCCGTTCGACCTCGCCGAGGTCGCCCAGGTCGGGCGCGAGGCGCAGGACATCGACACCTGGTCGGACCTGCGCGACGCCGGTTCGGAGACCGACGACCTGCTCTGACCCGGCTCTCACCCTGATCGGCCGTCGTCAGCCCTTGTCAGCACCGGCCCTTGGGGATCACTCTGTTCGGGTGAACCTCCACGACTGGATCGATGAGTTGTGCGACGTCCTCGACATCGAGGCCGAGGCCGACGAAGGCCTCTTGGTGGACCTTGCCGGGATCACGCACGACAACGTGCACCCCGCTGCCGGGGTGGTGACGGCGTTCCTCCTCGGCTTCGCCGCTGGTGAAGGCGGCTCCGACCCGGACGAGGTCGAGAAGCTGGCCGGCCGCGCCCAGGCGCTCGCCGAGGCGTGGGACCGACCGCCCGGCGTGACCGACGAGCCCCAGGTCGACGTGGAGGTCGAGGAGCTCAGCGACGCCGAGTACGACGACCGAGACTCCCTCGTCTGAGTGGTCGCCCGCTGACAGACTGGCCGCATGCGCGCCGTCACCCAGACGGGCCCCGGAGGCCCCGAGACCCTGACCGTCACCGAGCTGCCCGACCTGGTTCCCGGTCCGGGCGAGGTGCTGATCACGGTCGCAGCCACCGCGGTGAACCGTGCCGACCTGCTGCAGCGCCAGGGCTTCTACCCGCCGCCGCCGGGCGCTTCGGAGATCATCGGCCTCGAGTGCAGCGGCACCATCGCGGCACTCGGCGAGGGCGTCGAGACGTGGTCGGTGGGCGAGCAGGTGTGCGCGCTGCTGGCCGGCGGTGGCTACGCGAGCCAGGTCGTCGTACCGGCCGCCCAGGTGATGCCGATCCCGAACGGGGTCGACCTGGTGACCGCCGCCGCACTGCCCGAGGTCGCCTGCACGGTGTGGTCGAACGTCTTCATGGTCGCCGGGCTCGGCCCCGGCGACGTGTTCCTGGTGCACGGCGGTGGCGGCGGGATCGGGACGTTCGCGATCCAGCTGGCCGCTCGCACCGGCGCGCGGGTCTTCACGACCGCCGGGAGCCCGGACAAGCTGGCCCGCTGCCGTGACCTCGGCGCCGAGGTGGCGATCAACTACCACGACGAGGACTTCGTCGAGGTGGTCAAGGCCGCCACCGACGGACGCGGCGCAGACGTCGTCCTGGACAACATGGGCGCGAAGTACCTCGGCCGCAACGTCGACGTCCTCGCCGACGAGGGCCGTCTCGTGATCATCGGCATGCAGGGTGGCATCAAGGCCGAGCTCAACATCGCCCAGCTGCTCGGCAAGCGCGGCGCCGTCATCGCGACCGCGCTCCGCTCGCGGCCCGTCGAGGGCAAGTCGCGGATCTGCGCATCGGTCGTGGAGCACGTGTGGCCACTGGTCGACGACGGCTCGATCGTGCCCGTCGTGTCGGCCGTGCTCCCGCTCGACCAGGTCGGTGACGCCCATCGGCTCATCGAGTCCGGCGACAGTGTGGGCAAGGTCCTCCTGACCCCCTGAACGGGGTTGGCTAGGTTGGATCCATGACCGAGAGCGGCGAAGAGCAGATCGTGGTGGTGGGACCGGACGGGCAGCCGATCGGCACGGTTCCCGCGTCAGCAGTGCAGGCCAGCGAGGACGTCGACGGCAGCGACGTCACCGACGTCACCGACGTCACGAGCGGCGACGACGACGGTGACGACGACGGCGAGCGCTCCCTGGCCGACCTGGTGGAGCAGCCGGCGAAGGTGATGCGGATCGGCAGCATGATCCGCCAGCTCCTCGAAGAGGTGAAGGCCGCGCCGCTCGACGAGGCCAGCCGCAACCGCCTCGCCGCGATCCACCGCTCCTCGATCGCCGAGCTCGAGCAGGGCCTGGCTCCCGAGCTGGTCGAGGAGCTGGAACGGCTGTCGCTGCCGTTCTCCGAGGACGTCACGCCGTCCGAGGCTGAGCTCCGGATCGCCCAGGCACAGCTCGTCGGGTGGCTCGAAGGCCTCTTCCACGGCATCCAGACGGCGATCTACGCCCAGCAGATGGCCGCGCGCGCCCAGTTCGAGCAGATCCGCCGCGCCCTGCCGCCGGGGATGTCGATGGGCGCTCCCGGGCAGTCACCGCTGCAGCAGGAGCAGCCCGGACCGGACGGACAGCCTCATGCCGAGGAGCCTCGCTCCGGCGGGATGTACCTGTAGATCTGGGTCAGAACTTCTGACGGCCCAAGCGACTGATCAGCACCAGGCCGAGCACGCCGATCAGGCTGATCGCACCGCCCGGAGCCAGCAGGCGACCGAGGTCGGGCGTGGAGTCGGCATCGGCCGGCGGCTCGCTGAGGGTGGAGCCGGGGGTCTCGACGGGCGCCGGGGGTACGGCGAGGTACTCGCGCAGCCGGACCACACCGGCCTGGTCGAGGCCGCTCGCGATGACGTACCCGTCGCAGGCGTCCGCACGCAGCTCGGCGGGGGCGCTGCCCCGGGTGAAGAAGATGTAGCGGACGCCGACGCGCAGGGTCCGGTCCGGCACCTCGTCGGTGGGAGTGAACGTGACCTGGACGTACTTGCCCGCAGGCAGGTCGCTCTTCAGCGGCACCTGGACGAACACCCGGTGCTCGCTCGCGCCGGCCGTCCCGCCACCCGGCAGCACGCCCGGGAGCACGCCGTCCACGCGGCCGACGAAGACGTCCTCGGCCGTCGACCCACGTTCGTGGACCGCCGCGCGGTCACTCAGCGCCAGCTCGCCGCATCCGTCGGGCATCCCCGGCGTCGCGCCGGCCGCCGCGGGGAGCAGCGAGAACAGCACGACGGACAGCGCGGAGACGACACGCAGGGGGAGCCTCACGCGCCCATCCCATCAGATTCGAGCGCGGGGAACCAGCGACCCAGCTCCAGCGCGGCGCCGTCCTCGTCGACCGAGGCGGTCACGTCGTCGGCCACTGCCTTCACCTCGTCGACCGATTGGCCCATCGCCACCCCGCGACCGGCCCACTGCAGCATCTCGATGTCGTTGCGTCCGTCACCGATCGCCAGCACGTCCGCGCGGTCGACGCCGAGCTGCCCGGCGACGTACTCGAGGCCGGAGGCCTTGGACACGCCCACCGGGGCCAGGTCGAGCCAGGCGGTCCAGCCGACGACGTAGTCGGTGCCGTGCAGGCCCAGCCGCGACGCGAGCGCCACGAAGTCCTCCGCCGTCGCCTGCGGGTCGCGGATGATCACGCGGCTCACCGGCTCGGCGACCATGTCGGCGACCTCGGCCACGGACGTCGTACCGCCCAGCTCCCCGTCGGGGAACGGAGCGGACACGCGGTAGCCGATGCCGCGCTCCTCGACGGCGACCAGGGCCTCCGGATGCTCCTTGAGTACGGCGGCCACCGCGGCCCGGGCGTCGAAGGTGACCTCGTGCACGACCTCGATGGGCGGGTAGCGCAGCACGACCGCGCCGTTGGACGCGACGATCCAGATCTTCTCGCCGTGACCGTGGAGGTCGAGCTGCTCGGCCACGGACACCATGTTGGCGGCGGAACGTCCCGAGGACAGCACCACGTGGGCGCCCGCGTCGAGCACCCGCTGGATGGACGCATGGACCGCGGGAGTGACCTCCTCGTGGCTCATGCCGAGGCCCTCCACCCACTTGAGCAGGGTGCCGTCGATGTCCAGGGCGACGAGCTTGGGCGTCATCCCTGCACCGGCTCCAGGACCTCGAGGCCATCGAGGTAGGGCTGCAGCGCCTTCGGCACCCGGACCGAGCCGTCGGCCTGCTGGTGCGTCTCGAGGATCGCGACGATGGTGCGGGTGATGGCGGTCAGCGTGCCGTTGAGGGTGGCGACCGGGCCGATCTTGTCGCCGGTGCGGGCCCGGGTGTCGAGGCGCCGCGTCTGGAAGTCGGTGCAGTTCGAGGTCGAGGTGAGCTCGCGGTACTTGCCCTGCGTCGGGATCCACGCCTCGCAGTCGAACTTGCGGATCGCCGAGGAGCCGAGGTCACCCGCGGCGATGTCGACGACGCGGTAGGCGAGCTCGAGCTTCTCGAGGAACTCCTTCTCCCACGCCAGCAGGCGCTGGTGCTCGGCAGCAGCGTCCTCGAGGGTGGTGTAGATGAACATCTCGACCTTGTCGAACCAGTGGACCCGGATGATCCCCTTGGTGTCCTTGCCGTGCGAGCCTGCCTCCTTGCGGAAGCACGGGCTGAACGCCGCATAGCGCAGGGGCAACGACCCGCCGTCGAGGATCTCCTCGGAGTGGTACGCCGCCATCGCGACCTCCGAGGTGCCGACGAGGTACATCTCCTCGCCCTCGAGGCGGTAGACGTCGTCACCGCCACCCTGGTCGAGGTAGCCGGTGCCCTCCATCGCGCTGCGGCGCACGAGCGAGGGAGCGATCACCTGGGTGAACCCGGCGTTGCGGGCCTGGTCCATCGCCATGTTGACCAGCGCGAACTCGAGCTGGGCGCCGACGCCGGTGAGGAAGTAGAAGCGGCTGCCGCTGACCTTGGCGCCGCGCTCGAGGTCGATCGCGCCGAGGATCCGGCCGATCTCGATGTGGTCGCGCGGTTCGAAGCCCTCGGCCGCGAAGTCGCGCGGCGTACCGACCTCCTCGATGACGACGAAGTCGTCCTCGCCGCCGGCCGGGGTCTCCTCGGCCACCACGTTGGGGATCGCCTTGAGGGCCGAGAGCCACTCCTCCTCGGCGACGCCCTGGCTGGCCTCGAGCTCCTTGACCTCGCCGGAGAGCGTCTTCACCTGCGCGAGCAGGGCCTGCTTCTCCTCGCCCGAGGCCTGGGCGACCTGTTTGCCGAAGGCCTTCTGGGCCGAACGCTTCTCCTCGAAGGACGCAATGGCCGCGCGGCGAGCGGTGTCGGCTGCCAGCGCCCGGTCCACGACGTCCGCGGACGCACCACGCTTGGCCTGCGAGGCACGAATGCGGTCGGGCTCGTCACGGAGGATGCGCGGGTCGATCATGCACGCAGGCTATCCGCCCGCCGTACGCCGCCGCTCGCCGGTTTCGGGCATCGCCGAGTTGGGGTTTGTCACGGTCGAGTTGGGGTTTGTCACCCCGACGGCCGTGGCGGGGATACAACTCGACGGTGACAAGCCCCAAGTCGGGGGTGACAAACCCCAACTCGGCATCAAAACGGCGAGATGGGGTCGGGCGACGGGAAGAGCGTGTCGAGCTCGTCGAGGTCCTCGGCGGTGGGCACCCACGCGTTCGCAGCGGCGTTGGCCCAGACCTGGTCGGTCGAGGTGGCCCCGGCGATCACGGACGTCACGGGCTCCTGGGCGAGCAGCCACCCGAACGCCACCGTCGCCTCGGGCACGCCACGGGACCGGGCGAACTCCGAGTAGGCCTTCAGCGTCGGCGAGACCGCGTCCTCGAGCAGGTGCCGGCGGGTGAAGCTGAGCCGCGAACCCTCGGGGGCGACGCCGGAGGCGTACTTGCCGGTGAGCAGTCCGTTCGCCAGCGGGAAGTACGGCAGCACACCCAGCCCGAACTCGCGGGCGGCTGGCAGCACCTCCAGCTCGGCGCGACGGTCGGTGAGGTTGTAGTGGTTCTGTGCCGAGATGAACCGCTCGACGCCGAGCTCGCGGGCGACGTACTCGGCCTGGGCGATCTGCCAGCCGGAGCGGTTGGAGTGGCCGACGTAGCGGACCTTGCCGTCGCGGACCAGGTCGTCGAGTGCCGACAGGGTCTCGTCGATCGGGGTGGCGGGGTCGGGCGTGTGGAACTGGTAGAGGTCGATCCAGTCGGTGCCCAGGCGCCGCAACGACGCCTCGACGGCGTTGCGGATGTAGCGCCGAGAGCCGCGCGCACCGAAGTCCGGGCCGTTGGCGCCGGCAGCGTCCATGCCGAACTTCGTCGCCACGATCACCCCGGACCGGCGCGGGCCGAGCGCGGCACCGAGACGGGTCTCGGCGAGGCCGGGCGTGGCGCCGTACGTGTCGGCGACGTCGAAGAGCGTGATGCCCGCGTCGAGCGCGGCCGCGACGACCCGGTTGGTGCCCTTCTGGGTCTCGGTGGCGGTGCCATGTCGCCCGAGGTTGTTGCAGCCCAGCCCGATCGTGGAGACGACGAGGCCGGAGCGTCCGAGGGCGGCGTACGACGGGGAGGTCATGCCCCGACGGTATCGACCATGCCGATACCTGCGACGGGGTGTCCTAAACTCCGCTGGTGCTCGACCGACCTCGCCGGACTCCGCTCCTGGCCGCCCTGATCTGCCTGGGCCTCTTCTCCGTGATCGCCGTCGCGGTCGCCGCCCAGTGGCCCTGGCTGGTCGACCTCGACCACCGCGGGGAGTCCACGGCCGCCTGGGCCATCGACCAGTCCTGGCTGCGCGACCCGCTGCGAGTGATCGAGGTCGTCTTCGGCACGACCGGGATGACCGTGCTGACGGCCCTGCTCGCGGGCTTCATGTTCCTCAAGGGCCACCGCCGCGCCAGCATCCTGATCGTGGTCGTGATGGTCGCGACCAGCCTGAGCACCTACGGCACCAAGGTCCTCGTCGGCCGGGGTCGCCCCGAGTGGCAGGACCCAGAGTTCTTCCTGCACACCAACGCCTATCCCTCGGGACATGCCACCGGCATCGCCGCGTACGCCGGCCTGGTGATCCTGCTGGCGATCATGCTGATCCGGCGCAGCGGGATCCGCCGGCTGGTCTGCACGCTGGCGGTGCTGGTCGCCGCGACCGTCGCCGCCGACCGCATCCTGCTCGGCCGCCACTACCCGAGCGACGTCGTCGGTGGCGTGTTGTTCGGCGCCGGCATCGTCCTGCTCGGTCTCGCGATCTACAGCCCGCTGCCACGCAGCCACGCCCTCAAGGCCGACCCGCTCCCGGCGGTCTTCCCGCGGGGAGGCAACCTCGCGGTCATCCTCAACCCCATCAAGGTGGAGTCCGTCGAGCAGTTCCAGACGATGGTCAACCAGCTGGCCGCCGACTCCGGCTGGAAGGAACCGCGCTGGCACTTCACCACCGTCGAGGACTCCGGCACCGGGCAGGCCGAGCAGGCGTCCGTCGAGGGCGCCGACCTGGTCATCGTGTGCGGCGGCGACGGCACCGTCCGTGAGGTGTGTGCCGAGCTCGCCGGCACCGGCATCCCGGTCGGCATCGTGCCCGCGGGGACCGGCAACCTGCTGGCCCGCAACCTGCAGATCCCCCTGTTCATCCGGGCCGCGATCGACATCGCCCTGACCGGGCAGGACCGCGCGATCGACATGGTCTCCGTCGATGGCGACGAGCTGGAGCCGACCCACTTCATGGTGATGGCCGGCATGGGCTTCGACGCCGCGCTCATGGAGGGCGTCAACGAGGACATCAAGAAGAAGGTCGGCTGGATCGCCTACGTGCTGTCCGGGCTGAAGGCCCTGATGTTCCCGACGATGAAGCTCGAGATCTCGATCGACGACCTGCCCTTCACCAAGCACCGCGCGCGGACCTGCGTGATCGGCAACGTCGGCAGCCTGCAGGGCGGGATGATGCTGCTCCCGGACGCCGCGATCGATGACGGCCAGATCGACGTCGTGGTGCTGTACCCGCGTCGCTTCCTCAGCTGGATCCCGCTCGTCGCCCGCGTGCTCACCCGTCGTGAGCAGAACGCCGGCGAGGCCGTCGTACGGATGACGGGCCGCAAGGTCGTCGTACGGGCGTCAACGGACGTGCCGCGCCAGCTGGACGGCGACACGATCGGCGCGGGCGCCGAGCTGCGCATGGAGTGCATCCACGGGCGGGTCCTGGTGCGGGTCCCTCGCTGACCGTCGGTGGTCGTGCACTAGCCGTTTACCCTGCCCTGAGCACGCACCTGGTGCGTGCTGGGAGCAGGTAAACGCTCACGGGCAGCGCGGACAGCGCTGAAAGACGCCCCTCCAGCCCCGCCTTTGCAGGATCGTGGCGATCCACCTCGCAGTGCGACAGGCGTCGTTGAAGACCAACCCGTACGTCACCCGCACCGTCACCGCCTCGCTGACTGCCCGTTCGGCGAGGTCGCGCCGCGCATCGACGTCGCGGGCTTCGGGCGAATCGTGGAACGCGAGGCCGTCCGGCTCGACGATGACGCCGTACTCCTCGTAACAGACGTCCTGGTCCGTTCGCTTGCCGGTCGCGTGGCTCGTCCGCTGCCGTTTCCCGCGGGGCAGTCCGTGTGCCCGCTCGACCAGCTGGAGGTAGCCGCGCTCGAGCACCGAGTGCGCGCCCAGCTCCACGTCGTCGATCATTCCCCCGATCAACGAACGACGAGTGACCTTCAGGCGGTCGGCGAGAGCCGGCCGCAGTGTTCGGGGCGTGACCTCACGGGTGTGGCACGCGCGGGTGAGGGCGGCGTAGGCGCCGGCGATGTCGCCCGAGCGGATCCGAGCCTCCATCACATCGATCGTCGCGTGCTCTGGCCCCATGCGAGGTGGTCGTCGACGCCAGTCGACACGTGTCGCGAGATGCGCGGTGCGGTGGACGACCACACCCGCCATCCGTCGAATGGTCCGGTCCTCCCCAACGCACACGTGAACGACGGGCGGGTCACCCCCGGGCATGGCTGACTCGTGACTCAGCGCTGCGGGAGCGCAAGCGAACAGCGCCACCCATTCGCGTTGGGCACGGGTCAGGCGGCCGGTGTGATCGACGTACACCCCAGGACAGGGTGCGGTGAGCTCGCGGCGCCGGACCATTCGGGCGATGTCGTGGTCGGTCGCCCCCAGCTCCAGCAGCTGTTGGCGCGAGACCACGCCGTTCTGTTCGCGCTTGAGCAGCTCCTGCAAGCCCGGGTGGGTGAAGTCGAGGTGACGCGGCATCCGGGGAGGCTGCCATCGGCACGTGGCATCCACCAGACCAGTCATCGCTGCCTGTGGACGGGAGCGTGAACGAAGTGCGTCAACCTGCTGTGGGCACTCACCAGGTGCGGGCTGAGAGCAGGTAAGCCAGCGTCTCGATACGCCCTCGCCCAGGGGCTCGGGCTACTCGACGAACGTGGCGGCGACGGCTTGACGACGGGTTGCCTACGAGCGGGCCATGCGCGCGTGGGCGACCGCCTCGGTCTCCTCGGGCGACAGCTCCTGCTCACTGCTCCACCCGGCCACCGACTTGGCGTAGGTGCGGGCCTCGTTGCGGCCACGGATCGAGGTCAGTACGACGCCGTCGCCGCTGTCGTCCACCAGGGCCAGGGACCACGACAACCGGCCGCCCATCTCGTCGAACGCGTCGTACCGGACCACGGCGAGGTGCCGCAGCGCCCCCACGGCCTCGGCACGCAGGGCAGCCACCTCACGGCGCAGTCCGGCCGCGTCGGCGGGCAGGTCGTCAGCTGCGCTGCCCGCCCGCTTGCTGCCGCTCCTCAGCGCCACGACCAGGGCGAGGACGGCGACGAGGAGGGCGAGGATCGAGAGTGCGACGGCCATGCGGACGAGCGTAGGTGTTCGGCGACTACCCTTTGCGCATGGCTCGCATCGCGTACCAGGGGGAACCCGGCGCCAACTCAGACATGGTGTGCCGACGGCACTACCCGGATGCAGAGGCCGTCCCGTGCGCGTCGTTCGAGGACGTCTTCGCGGCTGTGACCAGCGGTGACTGCGACCTCGCCATGATCCCGATCGACAACTCGATCGCCGGGCGGGTCGCCGACATCCACCACTTCCTGCCGGACTCCGGGCTGCACATCATCGCCGAGCACTTCCTGCGGATCCAGTTCACCCTGATGGCCACCGCGGACGCGTCGCTCGACACGATCAAGACCGTCCACAGCCACGTGCACGCCCTCGGCCAGTGCCGCAAGATCATCCGCGAGCTGGGCCTGACGCCGATCATCTCCGGCGACACCGCGGGCGCCGCCCGCGAGGTCGCGGAAGCCGCGGACCCCCGCCAGGCCGCGATCTCACCGCCGCTGGCCGCCGACATCTACGGCCTGAAGATCCTGCGCGACGACGTCGAGGACGAGGACCACAACACCACCCGCTTCGTCGTCCTCTCCCCCGAGTTCATCGCCGCCCCGCAGGGCCGCGGACCGGTCGTCACGAGCTTCGTGTTCAACGTCCGCAACCTTCCGGCCGCGCTCTACAAGGCGCTCGGCGGCTTCGCGACCAACGGCATCAACATGACCAAGCTGGAGAGCTACATGGTCGGCGGGCACTTCACCGCCACCCAGTTCCTCGCCGAGGTCGACGGCCACCCCGACGACCCCGACCTGAAGCGGGCGCTCGAGGAGCTGACCTTCTTCACGACCGACATCAAGATCCTCGGCGTCTACCCGGCCGATCCGTTCCGGGGCTGAGGCCGGGCCGCTGCCCCCACCCCGGCCCGCCACCTAAGGTGGGCGCATGGTGGCGAACCCTCCGCTCGGCGCGGACAGCGAGGTCGGGCGACTGCGCTCGGTCCTGCTGCACCGGCCCGGTCCCGAGCTCCAGCGGCTGACCCCGCGCAACAACGACCGCCTGCTCTTCGACGGGATCCCGTGGGTCGCCCGTGCCCAGGAGGAGCACGACGCCTTCGCCGAGGCCCTACGCGACCGTGACGTCGAGGTGCTCTACCTGACCGAGCTGCTCACCGAGGCCCTGGCCGTGCCCGCGGCGCGCGCCGCGGTGATCGAGTCGACGCTGACGGGTCCGAGCGGGCGCGACCTGGGCGACCCGGTCCGCGAGTACCTGCGCGCGATGTTCCGCGCCGCCGCACCCGACGAGCTCACCAGGCTGCTCACCGCCGGCGTCCGCAACGACGAGGTGCGGCCCGGGCTCGCGAGCGGCACCCTGGTCACCTCCCTGTTGTCCGACGACACCTTCCTGGTGGACCCGCTCCCGAACCTGCTGTTCACACGGGACTCGTCGTTCTGGCTGCCCGACCGCGTCGCGGTCACGTCGCTGGCGATGCCGGCGCGGCGCCGGGAGACCCAGCTGACCGAGCTGATCTACCACTACCACCCGCGCTTCGCCGGGACCGAACGGCTGCACGGCCACCACCTCGAACACGTCGAGGGCGGCGACGTACTGCTCCTCGCCCCGGGGGTCATCGCCGTCGGCGTCGGCGAACGTACGACGCCCGCAGGTGCCGAGCGGCTCGCCCGTCAGGTCTTCCGGGCCGGTCTGGCGACCACCGTCCTGGCGGTGCCGATCGCGCAGGAGCGGGCGACCATGCACCTCGACACGGTCTGCACGATGGTCGACGTCGACAAGGTCGTGATGTACCCCAACGTCGCGGACACCCTGACGGCGTACGCCGTGACTGCTCGCGAACCCGGCTCGACCGTCATCGACGTCGCCGCGCCCGAACCGTTCCTGGTGGCGGCCGCGAAGGCGATGCAGATCGACACCCTGCACCTCATCGACACCGGGCTGGACCCGGTGACCGCCGAGCGCGAGCAGTGGGACGACGGCAACAACACGCTGGCCCTCGCACCGCGCCTCGCCGTGGCGTACGAACGCAACGACGGCACCAACGCCCGCCTCGAGGAGGAGGGCATCGAGGTGATCCGGATCGCTGGCTCCGAGCTCGGTTCGGGCCGCGGCGGTCCTCGTTGCATGAGCTGTCCGGTGTCGCGCGACCCGCTGGGGTAACCCGACTACCCACGACACGTTGTGACAGTAGTCGTGCGACAGCCTCCCACTGGGGCCTGCGGACGACTAAGGTCAAACCCGAGGTAATGGGGAGCCGGACGGCGGCAACATGTCGTGTCGGGCACAGCGAAAGGGTCAGCATGGCAACGTTCTTCGAGCACTTCACCCCGCAGGAGATCGCGCGGATCAGCGCGACCGGGCGGCGCGTGAAGCTCCCCCAGGGCTGGTCGCCGATCTGGGAGGACACCCCGGCCGACAAGGCCTACATCCTTCTCGAGGGCACCGTCTCGGTCCGTCGTGACGGCCAGGAGATCGCCCAGCTGGGCCCCGGCGACATCGTCGGCGAGGCCGCCATCGTCGGCCACTCCCTGCGCACCGCCTCCATCGTGGCCCTCACGCCCCTCGACACCATCCACCTGACCGACGAGACGCTGACGCAGCTCGACGCCGAGTGGCCCACCTTCCACGAGGCGCTCGTCGAGGTCGCGCAGTCGCGCTTCGGCAACGCCGAGGGCTGATCTCCACGTGTCGTTGCCAGTGACGGGGCAGGACGACCCCGCTGCTGGCAATGACACCGGCGGGGTCGTCGGCGCACTCGAGGAGCACCTGCTCGGGGACCGGCCACAGTTCACCGAGATCCAGGTCGCCGAGCAGTCCGGCGTACCGATCGAGGTCGCCCAGGAGCTGTGGCACCTGCTGGGTTTCGCCCATGTCCGCGACGACGAGGTGGCCTTCGCGCCGGCCGACGTCGAAGCCGTACGGCTGGCGTCCCGCCTGATCTCCCTGGGCGTGCTGAGCCCCGACCGGCAGTCCAGCCTGGTCCGTACGTGGGGCCGGAGCTTCGCCCGGCTGGCCGACTGGCAGGTGGCCTTGCTGGCCGACGTCGCCGTCGAGAGCGGCGCGGACCTGACCGACGGCCTGCTCGCCATCTCCGACGAGGTCATGCCGCTGGTCGAGGAGCTGCAGAGCTACGTCTGGCGCCGGCACCTGTTGAGCGCGAGCGCCCGGTTGCTCGCCGAGACCGGGTCGGGCGCGTCCTCGACGCTGGCCGTCTGCTTCGTCGACATCGTCGGCTACACCTCGCGTTCGCGCACCCTGACCGATCGCGAGCTGGTCACCTGGCTCGAGGACTTCGAGACCACCGTGCTGCGCCTGGCGGTCGACCGCGGCGGCCGGATCATCAAGAACATCGGCGACGAGCTGCTGATCGTGGCCGACGACCCGGTCGCCATGGCCGAGATCGCGGTCGAGCTGACCCGCCGGGGCGCCGATCCCGACGACTCGTTCCCCGCGGTGCGGGCGGGCGTCACGTACGGCGAGGTGGTCACCCGGCTCGGCGACGTCTTCGGCCCGACCGTCAACATCGCCGCCCGGCTCACCTCGATCGCCCGCCCCAACTCCGTGCTCGTCGACAAGGGCGCCTACGAGGCGCTGTCCGGCCTGACGTCCGACGACGACCACGAGGACTCGGGCACGACCCACCACCCGGCGAGCGACGCGTCGTCGTACCGCTTCCGTCGGCTGCGCCGGGTGTCGGTCAAGGGCTACTCACGCCTGCACGTCTGGGCCCTGCACCCTCGCTGAACGACGGGGTCAGGGCGTGAACTGGCCGGTGTAGTGGCAGTCGGCGCCGTCGCGGGTGGCGTAGATGTCGAGGCGCTGGGACCGGTGCGTGATGGTGTGGGTCAGGAGGACGTTCATCGCGTAGTTGTGCGTCACGGGATCGGCCCGATAGACCGGCAGCCACACCGTCGCCCCGGCCAGGGTCCGAGGCGCCTCCTGGTCGTAGGAGAGGGTTCCGCTGTAGCGGAAGGTGTCCCAGTTGGTGGTGCGGACCGAGAAGGCCGCCCCGTAGCTCTGGCAGCTCGCATACAGGGAGATGCCGTCGGAGGTCTTCAGCAGAGGGACTAGGTCGGAGGCGCTCCCGAACACGGTGTAGTCGAAGTCGATGCTCCCGGGGCCCTGCGGCCCGGCAGGCCCGGTCTGGCCCCTGAGCTGGGTGGAGTCGAGGCCGTCGACCTTGTCGGCGTTCAGGTTCGTGACCCGCCCCTTGCCGTTCACGGCAAACGGAGCATTCGCCGAGGACTTCGAGATCAGTGTGAGCACCGAACCGGACGTGGTCCGCGTCAGCTTCGTGGTGGCACCAGCCGAGTTGGACTTGCCGAGGACGAAGCTCGAGCCGGTGGCGGCGAAGCTGGTGTAGTCGACGGCGACCACCAGCATCAGTGCGACGAACACCGTGACGAGAACGGGCTTTGCGTGTCGAAGCGTCTTCATGGTTCCCCCTGGTCAGATTCCCTCGAGGGTGACGCTAGGTGAGATCGGACGGCTTCATCGGCTGTTGGAGCTGATTACGAGTGATCCCCACCTCGGCAGCAATCGCCCGTGGCCTCAGGAGAAGGCCCGCCACACGGCCGCGGTGCTCGCCGTGACCAGACAGGCCAGTCCGAGCGGCAGGAACGTGGCGGTCGCGGTCCACTTGACCGACCGGGTCTCGCGCCAGATGGTCAGCATCGTCGTGCTGCACGGATTGTGGAGCATGCTGAACAGCATCAGGTTGACGGCGGTCAGCAGCGTCCAGCCCCCGGCACCGATCAGCACCGCACCCGCTGTCGCATCGGGGACGTCGAGCATGACGCCCGCCGAGGCCCCGGGCGCCACCACCGGCCCCAGGGTCAGGGTGAGCATCAGGATGGTCGGGATGATGATCTCGTTGGCAGGGATCGCGACGACGTAGGCGAGAAGGACGATGCCGTTGAGGCCGAGCAACCAGCCGGACGCGTCGAGCGCGGACACCGCGTGCGCGGCCAGGCTCGAGTCCCCGACGGTCACGTTGCTCAGCAACCAGATCACCGCGCCAGCCGGCGCGGCCATCACCACGGCCCGGACCAGCACCTTCAGGGTGCGGTCGATCAGGCTGGTGTAGATCGTCCGCATCACCTGCGGCGGTCGATACGGCGGCAGCTCCAGCGAGTAGACCGAGGTCTCCCCGCGCAGCACCGTTCGCGACAGGAACCACGACACGACAAGGGTGGTCACGATTCCGAGGACCGCCACCGTCACCACGGTTCCGGCGGCGACCAGCCCCGCCACACCAGGCGGGGCCAGCGCCCCGACGAAGACGGTGCTCATCAGGATCAGCGTCGGCCAGCGTCCGTTGCAGATGCTGAAGTTGTTCGTGATGATCGCGATCAACCGTTCGCGCGGGCTGTCGATGATCCGTGTGGCCGTCACTCCCGCTGCGTTGCACCCGAAGCCCATCATCATCGTCAGCGCCTGCTTGCCGTGCGCGCCGGCACGGGCATAGAGGCGGTCCAGGTTGAAGGCGACCCGCGGCAGGTATCCGAAGTCCTCCAGCAGCGTGAAGAGCGGGAAGAAGATCGCCATCGGCGGCAGCATCACAGCGATCACCCATGCGGTCCCGAGGTACATCCCGTCGACGACCAGTCCGGTCACCCACCACGGAGCGCCGACGGCGGTGAAGCCGTCACGCACCCACGCATGGCCGTTGGCCACGAGCAGGTCGTAGAGCAGGTCGGACGGCACCGCTGCGCCGGTGATGGTGAACCAGAACACCCCGAAGAACAGGGCCCCCATGACCACGAACCCCCACACCCGGTGGGTGAGTGCACGATCCAGGACCTGGTCGAGCGCGGGGCGCCCCTGCTCCCCGTGCGTCGACACGCTGTGGCGCGTGATGCGATCCGCGTCCTGGTAGATGGAGCTGACCACGCCGTCACCGAAGTCCTTCGGCAACGTGGCACGGAGGCGCTCCGCCGTACCGAGCACGGTGTCGCTGCTCATGACGCGATCCGGGCGGTCTGCTGGCGGGCGAGATCGCCGAGGCTGCCATCGCGGACGGCGCGTTCGGTGCCCGCGTCGCCCTCGAGGAGGCGCAGCGCCACCCAGCGGGCGTTGGCAAGACCGGGGAACTCGGCGCTCAGCTGACCGGCGAGCTCGTCCACGGCCCGGGCGACGACGGGCGCGAGTGCCTGCTGGCGGCGTGGACGAACGCGAGTCTCCCCCGACGTCATGTCCGCGATCCGGCCGAGCAGCTCCGGCACGCCCTCACCCCGGCGGGCCGCCATCGGCACCACCGGCACCCCCAGCTCCCTGCTCAGGTGACGTACGTCGACCTCGATCCCGTGGCGTCGTGCCTCGTCCATCAGGTTCAGCGCCACCACGACCCGGCCAGTGACCTGGAGGACCTGGAGGACGAGGTTCAGGTTCCGCTCCAGCCGCGTCGCGTCGACGACGACGACCGTGACGTCCGGGTCCCCGAACAGCAGGAAGTCGCGCGCGACGTCCTCGTCGCGGCTGTTCGACAGCAACGAGTAGGTTCCCGGCAGGTCGACGACCTTGTACGCCGAACCGCCGAGCGAGAAGCCGCCCTCGGCGCGCGACACTGTGGTGCCCGGCCAGTTGCCGACGTGCTGGCGCAGCCCGGTCAACGCGTTGAAGACCGTGCTCTTGCCGGTATTGGGGTTGCCTGCCAGCGCAACGACAGCGTCACAACCGTCGACGTGGAGGCCGAGCCGCTTCAGGTTCGCGGCATTGTGCAGCGTGCACGATCCACAGGACGCCGCAGGGGTTTCCGCGAGAGGGGACACGGCCGACGGAATCGGCAGGTCGACAGTCATCGGTGTGCCCCATCGTCGACGTCGATGCCCCGTGCCTGACAGCGGCGAAGCGCGATGACCGAACCCCGCACCAGGTAGGCCGTCGGGTCACCGAGCGGGCTGGTCCCCTCGGCCACGATCTCGACGCCCGGCATCACCCCGAGGTCCATCAGCCGACGTCGTTCGGCGCCCTGGGCATCGAGCCCGGTGACCACCGCCCGCTCCGTCCGGCGCAGCTCGTCGAGCTTCACGACGCCGCCGCCGACGACTCGATCCGACCGTGGATCAGGTTGACCACCGCGCAGCTCAATGAACAGCGCTCGCCCCCGACCCGCACCCACATCGGCGCAAGGTCGGACGGGCGTCGTTCGACCTCGATCGACACACCGGGGCGGATGTCGAGCTCCGCCAGGTGCCGCAGGGCGATGCTGTCGGTGTCGTAGACCCGCTGGACCAGGAAGATGTCACCCGGTCCGCTCTGGGCGAGCGGGGTCTCCCCGTGCTCCTCGTGCTTGCCCCGCACGCTGGGGATCGGGTCGCCGTGGGGGTCGCGGTCCGGGAATCCCAGCGCCGCATCGATCAGGTTCTCGAGCCGCGTGCTCAGGTGGTGCTCCAGGACCTCCGCCTCCTCGTGGACCTCGTCCCACGAGACCCCCAGCACCCGGTGCAGGAAGGTCTCGAGCAGCCGGTGCCGTCGTACGACGCTGCGAGCGTGGACTGCGCCGTGCTCGGTCAGAAGTACATGGCCCCAGGTCGTCGTCGCCACCAACCCGCTGTCGCGCATGCGGTGGAGCATCGCGGTGACCGAGGGGGGAGTGACGCTGAGCCGGGCTGCGACGCCCGACGTGCTGGCGGGTTCACCCAGGGAGGTGATCGCGAAGATGGCCTTGAGATAGTCCTCGACGGTGTCGGTCAGCTCGATGCGACAGCAGGCGGAGGACTCGGTTCGAAGTGTCGATGGAGTGCCCATGAGCCGACATTAGGGCGGTCTAAATCTCCGGCCTGTCGCAATCTGAGATGTCAGGAAGCGAGCACTCGGAGGGTCGCTCCGAGCGTCATGGCGCCGACCGCAACGGCCAGCACGACGGGTGCCAGCTGCCTGCCGACGTAGACCGAGGCACCGGCAATGGCCAGGCGCACGAAGTGGTGTCCGTGCGCGGCGTGCGCACCGTCAGCGCGGTGTGCGGGCGCGGTTCCCGGAGCGGACTCCAGCGAGAACGAGTGGATGCACCAGGCCCGGGCCACGAACATGGTGGTCAGCAGCGATCCCAGCAGGAGCAGCAAGGTTCCGACCTCGAATGCGGTCATCGTCCTTCTCCTTCACTGGTCGCACGGTCGGCCACCGATGGGTCCGGTGGATGGCCGACCGTGCGACGAGGGTGTGAACCGATCAGTAGATGTTGGAGGGCCGGACCATGCCCTCGGCCAGGTCGCCGAAGCCGGGCGCCATGATCGCGCCGGGCATCCCCTGGATCTCCTCGACCACCGCGGTCTCCGTGGTGATCAGCAGCGCGGCGATCGAGGCAGCGCTCTCCAGCGCCGCCCGGGTCACCTTGAACGGGTCGATGACGCCGTCGGCGAACAGGTCGCCGTACTGCCCACTCAGTGCGTTGAAGCCATGACCGGTCTGCATCTCGGCGACCCGCGCAACGACCTCCTCACCGTCGTACCCGGCGTTGATGGCGATCCAGCGAAGCGGCTCCGCCAACGCACGGCGGACGACCTCGCGTCCGACGGCCTCGTCACCGGTCAGCTCTACCCGTGACACCGACTCCTGGGCCTGCACGAGGGTGGCGCCACCCCCGGCGACCACACCCTCTTCCAGCGCCGCACGGGTCGCGGCGAGCGCGTCATCGACGCGCAGCATCCGCTCCCGGAGCTCGACGCTCGTGGCGCCGCCGACCTTGATCACCGCGACGGTTCCAGCGAGGCGCGCGAGGCGGAGCTGGAGGCTGTCGCGGTCGGCGTCGAGCCGCGCCCGCTCGAGCTGCGTCTCCAGCTGGCGGTTCCGGGCATCGATCAGGGTCTTGTCACCGTGCCCACCCACGATCGTGGTGCTGTGCTCGGTGATGGTGATCCGGTCGCACGATCCGAGGTACTCACCCGTGATCTCGCTCAGCTCGAGGCCGGTGTCCTTGGCGATCACGTGGCCACCCAGGGCCACGGCGAGGTCCTCCAGCTCGGCGACCCGGCGGTGACCGAAGCCCGGCGCCCGGACCACGCACGAACGCATCGTGTTGTGCATGTTGCCGCCGACCAGGAGCTGCAGCGCCGGACCGTCGACGTCCTCGGCGAGCACGACGAGCGGCCGGTCAGCGCGTTTGGCGGCCTCGATGGTCGGCATGATGTCCTGGACCTGGTTGATCTTCTTGTTGGTCAGCAGGATCACCGGGTTCTCGTAGACCGTCTCCATCTTCTCGTGGTCGGTGACCATGTAGCCGGAGATGTACCCGTGGTCGAACTCGATGCCGTCGACGATGTCGACCGACATCCCGAGGGTCTCGGACTCCTCGGTGGTGACGATGCCGTTGCGACCGACTCGCGCCACCGCCTCGGCGATGACCATGCCGATCGACTCGTCGTCACTCGCTGCGAGCGTGGCGACCCGCTCGAGGTCGTCCTGGCTGGAGACGTCGACGGCCAAGGCGGCGAGGGTCTCGACCAGGATCGGGATCGTGCGCTCGATGCCGCGGCGCACCCGCATCGGGTTGGCGCCGGCCTCGACCGCGCGCATGCCCTCGCGGACCATCGCCTGGGCGAGGACGGTGGCGGTCGTCGTACCGTCGCCGACGACTCCGTTGGTCTTCATCGCCACCTCCTTGACCAGCTGCGCACCCATGTTGGCGAAGGGCTCCCTGAGCTGGATCTCGCGGGCGATCGTCACGCCGTCGTTGGTGATCGTCGGAGGTCCGGTGAGCTTCTCGAGGACCGCGTTGCGGCCTTTCGGCCCGAGCGTGACCTTGACCGCGTCGGCCAGGGCGTTGACCCCGGACTCCAGCAGTCGTCGTGCGTCCTCGTTGAACCGCAGTTCTTTCGCCATGGTGAGCAACCCTTCACGTTTGTCTGGAAATCGGTCTGTTGTTGGGTGGTGCACAGGTGGTGCGTGGTGGTGCGGTGGTGCGTGCTCGGGTCAGGGGACGAGAATCGCCCGGCCCCTGACCAAGCCGTTGTCGAGATCGTCGAGTGCCTGCTGGAAGTCCTCGAGCGCGTACTTCGTGGTGTGGAGCTTCACGCTGCCCCTGGCCGCGAGGACCATCAGCTCCTGCAGGTCGTTGTAGGACCCGACGAGGTTGCCGATGAAGTTGATCTCGGTCGAGATCACGTCGATGGTCGGGACGTCGATGTTCTCGCCGTAACCGACCACGTAGTAGTTGCCTGCGCGGCGCAGCATCGCGATGCCCTGAGCGGTGGCGCCGCCCTCACCGACGAAGTCCACGACCGCCTCGGCGCCGTGGCCCCCGGTGAGCTCCAGGACCTTCACCACCTGGTCGCCGTCCGCCAGGACAGTGACGTCCGCACCGATCTCCCTGGCGAGGTCGAGGGCCGCCTGGTTGCGGTCGACGACGACCAGCGTGGCCGCCGAGATCGCCTTCATCACCTGGATCCCGATGTGGCCCAGGCCGCCGGCCCCGATGATCACGCACACGTCGCCGGGACGAGTGGCGCGTGCCGCTTTCGCCGCTGCGTGGTACGCGGTCAGGCCGGCGTCGGCGAGCGCCGCCACGTCTGACGGTTCCAGGCTGGGGTCGATCTTGACCACACTGCGGGCGCTGGTGAGCAGGTACTCGGCGTACCCGCCGTGGACGTCGATGCCCGGGAACTGGCTGTTCTCGCAGTGCACGTCGTCCCCGAACCGGCACGCACGGCACAGCCCGCACGTGACGAGCGGGTGCACGATCACCTTGTCCCCGACGGCCACGTTGGTGACGGCGTCACCTGTCGCGTGCACCCAGCCGGCGTTCTCGTGACCGATCGTGTACGGGAGCTCGACACCCGTCTTCTCCGCCCACTGCCCCTCGAGCACGTGCAGGTCGGTGCGGCAGACACCGGCCCCGCCGATCCTGACGATCACGTCGAGCGGGCCCTGGACCTCCGGCTCCGGGACCTCGTTCAGCTGGAGCTTGGTGTGGTAGCCGATGACCTGTACTGCCTTCATGCCGTCCTCCTGGTGTTCGTGATGTGCAGGTCGAGCGACTCGTCGTCCTCGTACCGGGTGGCGAGCAACCCGCGACAGAAGTGACCGTTTCCGTCGATGGAGATCCGGACCGACTTGGCGAAACGCAGCTTCATCGGCACCTCCTCGGGAGGTACGGCGACGCCGTGCTCGTCGACGAACACGGGCAGGTCGAGCCCGATGCCGAGCCCGATGGCAGCGCGTCGGCGCAGCAGCGCCTCCCTGGCGCGGCCGGCCGGCAGGTTGCGCAGTCGCAAGCGGTAGATGTCGGACACCGCCAGGCTCGTCGTCCTGAGCTGCGTCTCGATGCACCGTTCCATGGCGGCCATGTGTGCCTTGCGCTGGAACGTCAGCCGCAGCTCTTCGAGGCTGTCCTCCGCCTCGACTCCGAACGTCCCGCGGTACCCCGCGTCCGCCGCGAGTCCCGCGTTGATCTTGTCCGAGTCGTGGTGGTCGTCGAGCAGGACCCGGACCGTCCTGATGTCGTCCACGGACCGCAGCGCATCCACCGCGTCGGATGCCATCAGGTAAGCGAAGTTCGGCGAGCAGAACGACGTCGGCAGCCGGAGGTGCACGGTCACGCCGAGGTCGTCGATGGCGACCGAGCGGACGAAACCGAGATCGGTGATCGGCTCGTCCAGCTCGGGGTCGACGACCGTTCCGAGCGCAGCCAGGACCGCTGACTCGAGAGTCGTCTCGACGGAGACGGCGATGGCCGTCATGACGCCACGGTCTCCTTGGCGCCGGCCGCCACCTCGACACCCGGGTCGGCCGCAGAGGTGGGGATCCTGAGACTTTCGGGAACGTCCAGGTCGTAGAGCGCTGCCGCGTTGAGCCCGAGGATCTTCTTCTTCTGGTCGACGGTGATCGGCGCGTACTCCGTCATGTCCTCCGGGATCTGGAAGTCGACGAACTTCTCGATCAACCACTTCGGCGTCCACAGCGCGTAGTCGCTGGAGAAGAGGATCTTGTCCTCGCCGATCCAGTAGAGGAGCTCGCCGATGATCTGGGCGAAGTAGCGCGGACGCGTGTGGATGAACGGCATCGCCACCGCCAGTCCGCCGTAGACGTTGGACTCCTGGGTCGCGATCCAGCAGAAGTCCTCGAGCCGGGGCAGGCCCACGTGCTCGACGACGAAGTTCAGGTCGAGGTAGTCGGTGGCCACCTTGTCGATGTCCGCGACGTCGAAGGCATCGCGGTCCAGCGGCCGGATGGTCGGACCCTTGTGCACGTGGATGTTGGTGATCCCGAGCTCGATGCACTCCTCGAGGTAGCGGCGCGACCACTTGTCGTCGAGCTTGTAGCCGCGGGAGTCCCCGTGCCACTCGGCCGTGTAGAGCTTGACCCCGCGCAGGCCCATGCGCTCGGCGTCGCGGCGGAGCTGCTCCAGGCCGGCCTGCTCGTTCCGCGGGTCGTAGCAGTGGTTGTACGTCAGCTGCTCCGGGTGCTCCCCGGCCAGGGCGAGGGCCTCCTCGGTCTGGCCGAATCCCGTGTTGTAGAACGCCGTGAGCAGCGCAGGCTGGAAGATCGCGTGGTCGACGTACCCGTCCTGGAAGAGGTCCTTCATCAGGCGCTCGCCGCCGTAGTAGGTGTAGGTGTCGTAGTCCCACACCTCTTCCTCCGGGCTGAGGTTCTTGTGGTAGTCGTAGAAGCAGTCGATGAACTGCTTTCCGTGGACGTTCTTGAGGTTGGCCTCACGGGCGTCCCAGATCGCCACGTGGCTGTCGACCACGTAGTAGTTCTCGCCGTCCTTGCTGTACATCTCGTGCCTCGCTTCTGCTCGTCTGTGGTGGTCTGCGTTGGTCTGTCGTGGAAGTCCCGCCCGGGGCCACAGACCCGGGCCCCGGGCGGGACGGACGTGGCGACTCAGCTCACGGTGAGGTCGAAGCCGATGAACTCGGCCGCGTCCTCAGGACTCGCGAACAACATGGTCTTGTCGTCGAGGTGGACCATCCGCCCGTAGTGGGTCGAGCTGATCTCCTCGAAGGTGGAGCCGTCGAACTCGACGCCGAGGGCGTCGGTGAGCTCGTCGTAGTCGAACTCCAGGAGCCGGACGCCGTCGACGCGGATCATCGACGGGTACTCGGTGAGCTCGACGCCCTCCTTGTTCCCCATCACCTCCGCGACGACGCGGCCGATCGGGGTGTTCATCAGGGTGACGCCACACATGTTGGAGAACTCTGTGGCGGATCCGAACTGCATGGCGGTCACTGGTCAAGCTCCTTCGGGATGTCGAGCCCGAGGTCCTCGAGCAGGAATGAGAATTTCGACTTGGCGTTCTCGAGACTGGTCGCGAAGGTGACCGCCTTCTCGGCGGGCTGCGACCAGATCGGCTGGAGCGCACGGACCGCGGCAAGGCACCGCGGCACCCAGAGGCTCAGCCACTGACCGAAGAGCTCCTTGTTGGCCGCGCCGTGCACCTCGTCCTGGGTGAGCAGGCGGAAGAGCGCCCGCGTGTAGCCGAGGTCGCGGTCATAGTCGTGCTCGCCGGTGCCGACGATCGTGGGCGTGATGTAGTCGCCGTTGCGGGCCGAAATCTGCATCACGAGCTCGGTGCGGAAGAGCGAACCGACGAGCTGCTCGAAGACGATGTTCGTCGCGAACAGCAGCTGGGCCCAGTCGCCCTCGGCGGTGAGCTGCTCGACGACCTCGCGGGTGGGCTGCCACTCCGGCGCCTCCTGCCACACGGCACGATGCGCGGATCCGTCGAACTCGACGTCAGCCTCGGAGAGGTCGAGGTTGAACAGCGCGAGGTCCTGGGCGAAGCGCATCTTGTGCGCCGCGTTGACGGCCACGGCCGTGTTGATCATGTTGCTGGGGCCGGAACGCTGGACCGCGGTGAACACGTGCAGCGCCAGACCGTTCTCTGCGTGCATCCACGCACCGACGTTCCGCTCGATGAACTTCAGCCACGAGGTGTTCCAGTTGTCGTAGACGCCAGCACGCTTGGCGTTCTTGAGGCACAGCTCGACCTGGTGGACGACCGCAGAGTTGTTGCGGTAGATCGACTGCTCCCACTCCTCGTTCGGGTCGAGGAAGGCGTGCCAGTTCGATGACTTCGCCTTGGTCCACTCCTGGGGGTAGCCACCGGGGCCATCACCGAAGCCGTAGATCCAGCCCTGCGTCAGGTGGCGCTCGGGGTCCGGCTGCACGTCGACGGTGACGTCCTCGTACATCGTGGCCCGCAGCTTCGCCGGCTTGTAGTAGTTGTAGGTCCGGCTCTTCGAGCTGGGGAAGGTGAGCGCTCCCGCTTCCGAGTCCGTGAACTCGATCTTGGGAAAGCTGCGTTCCTTCTGGTCGGTGATGTCCGCCATGGGTGTCAACTCCTGCGTGGATGGGTTGGGATGGGTGCTGCTCAGTCCGCTGTGAGCGGGCTGGTGAACGAGTCGTGGAAGACCTGGTCTGCCGGAACTCCCTGCTGGTCCAGGAAGACCAGAGCGGCGTCCACCATGGGCGGCGGACCGCACAGGTAGACCTCGGCCTTCGCCAGGGCCTCCTCGTGACGGGCGACGACGTCGGTGACGTTGCCGGGCTCGGCCCGGAAGCCCAGGGAGGCCGGGTTCACGGGCATCGACTCGGAGAGACAGACCGTGAACTCGAAGTCCCGGAGCTTCTCTCCGAGAGTCGTGATCAGGTCGACGTAGAACACGTCGTCCGGTGTCCGGGCTCCGTAGTAGAACCGCACCGGGCGAGTACTGCCGGTCTCGTTCAGGTGCTTGAGCAGGGACAGGATCGGCGCCATTCCGGCTCCCCCGCCGATGCACACGACCGGAAGGACGTGCGCCTCCTTGAGGGTGAACGAGCCGTACGGTCCGGTGAGGTCCACCTGGTCACCGACGGCCAGGCCGTCGTCGAGGAGCGCGGCGAACCGGCCACCCGGGTACTTCTTGATCAGGAACTCGACCTCGCCCGGTGTCGACTGGGTGCTCGCCATGGAGAAGGAGCGGTGCTCGTCGGTGCCCGGGATCTTGATGTCGGCGTACTGCCCCGGCTTGAAGTCGTACGTCGCCGGCTCCACTGCCGTCAGCCGCAGGGACACGATGTCGCGCGTCATGGCCTCGATCGCGGTCACGCGGGTCTGCACGTCCTGGATCGGCACCCCGCCCAGCAGCTCGTCCTCGTCGAAGTTGAGCAGCTCGATCGTGCAGTCGCTGAAGGCGTGCGAGCGGCAGAGCAGCACGTAACCCTCGTCGACCTCGGCGTCGTTGCAGGCGAAGGTCGAGTAGCGCTCCATCTGGATCTCGCCATCCAGCACGTAGGACTTGCAGGCGGAACACTGCCCCTCACGGCAACCGTGCATGAGATGAATGCCCTGCCGGAAGGCCGCGTCGAGGATGTTCTCGTCCTCGCCGACCTCCATCTCGATGTCGACAGGGTCGAACCTGATCGTGTGCTTGTCCGACACGTGGCCCTCCTTCGTGAATGGGTGGTGGGACCCCGGTGGTGCCGCATCCCCCACGGAGCGGCACCACCGGGTCGAGTGATGTCAGGCGCTGGACTTGGTGCCGTTCGCCATGTAGTCGGCGATGTGCGCCACGCGCTCTTCGTCGGACATCTGGTTGAGGAGCACGTTCGGGCTCATGAACTGGTTGCCGCGGACGTCGTCCAGGGTCCACATCTTCTTGGGATCACTGAGGTCGAGGTGCGGCTGACCGATGAGGGTCTTGCCGTCGTCGCGCACGTAGCCGAGGTTCTGGACGATGTCGGCCAGGTCGGTGTCGTGGTGCAACGTCTCCCACTCGCGGAACCCGGTGAGCCGGCCCATGTTGGGCGTGGGCTTGCCGTCGTACTCGGCCCGGAAGGCCACCGCGTCGGTCCAGTAGCAGGTCTCCGAGCAGTACGTCCGCCACTGGTCGTCGACCTTCTCGGTGACCATGTCCTCACGGATGAGGGCCGGCACCATGCAGGTCCAGCAACGGTGGGGGTACTGGTAGCCCACGTCCTCGAACGCGATCGGCTTGTTGTTGCCCGGGTGGGCGAGCCGGCTGTACTCCTCCCACCACTTGCCGTACTTCGAGTACCAGCCCGGGTACTTGTCCTCGAACCACTCGAAATCCGTGTCGGTCATGGCGTCGATCCGCCAGTAGTTGACCGGCCATCCCGTCGCGAAGAACCGCGCCACTTCGTGCACGTAGCCCTTGTTGACGATCCGGTTCCACGCCTCCTCCACGAGGTCGTGGGGGATGGTGAGGCCGTACTTCTCAAGCGGGATGAGGTAGCTGCGGTAGTAGTCGTCGTAGATCCACCGACGCCACATCTCCGCGTAGCTCTCCCGGTCCTTGCGGCGGTCCTTCGTGCCGTACTCGATGAAGGTGCCGATGGCGGCATCCACCACGCAGTGGTTGTTCCACCACGCGTAGCGCATGTCGCGCTCGAGCAGCGGACGGTTGCGCTCGTCGGCCAGGGCCATCAGCAAGATGGAGTAGCCGTTGGAGATGTGGCGTGACTCGTCGGACTGGACCGAGTGGAAGACCGTCGGCAGCAGGTAGTCACCGTTGGCCGCCGCCTCGTCCGGCATCGCCACGAACAGGGTGTTCGTGAACGCCGTCTCGGCCACCACCGTGAGGTAGATGTTCGCCGCCGTGATGGCGTCCCCGGTGATGAAGCCTTCACCGAACTGGCGACCGATGGTGCCCGCGTAGTTGTTCGCGAACGCCTTCTCGGTCATGTCGAACCCGGCGGGGTCGATGTAGTTGTTCATGTAGAGCTTCTTGAGGTTCATCTGGATCGTCGAGTGACGGACCTCGTCGATCATCTGCACCGCAAGACCGTTGTGGATCTCGGGGTTCGGCACCGCGTCGATGGCCATCGGCATCGCACGGGCGGCCGAGATCTCCGGGAACGGGATGATCGACAGGAACAGCTTCTGCCACTCCAGCCAGCGCTGCTGGACCTGGCGGAACATGTTGCCCCGGATGGCGCCGTCCATGGCGCCGTAGACCCGGTTGTCCTTCTCCTCCTCCATCGGGAAGTAGGACCGCATGATCTGCTTCAGCGGGTCCTTCTTCGGCGCCTTCTCGAAGGTGTAGTCGGTACCGAAACGAGTGGCGGGGGTGGCGAAGGTCGGTTCCCAGGTCAGTTCACTGATCTTCGCGTG
This sequence comes from Nocardioides sp. Root682, assembly GCF_001427795.1. GTDB lineage: Bacteria > Actinomycetota > Actinomycetes > Propionibacteriales > Nocardioidaceae > Nocardioides. The sequence goes on from NZ_LMHJ01000001.1 coordinate 2,242,262, forward strand.
GGCTTTGGTGAGACTCTGGCGGCTCAATGCTGCCTCCTTGGTCGGGGCTGGTGAGGTCCCTGATCAAACTCGGCTCAGACCCGGCGGCCGGTCTCAATGTGAGACGTCGATCACATCGCGCGGATCTAATGTCGGACACGTGATGGAAACCCGCTCCTACATCCGCGTCTCCTGGCAGCGATCAAAGGAATCCCTGGTCGACACGGACCATCCGGACCCGACCTTCGTGGACGCGATCGACCGCGACTCCCTGCTCCTGCGGGCCGCACGCCCGGTGCTCTCATCGCTGGCGGCAGAGCTCGCCAACGAGCCGGTCTGCATGATCCTCACCGACAGCCACGGCGTCGTCCTGCTGCGCAGCGGCGGCGACAACTCGCTGATCGGGGCGCTCGACGCCGTCCGCCTGGCTCCCGGCTTCCGCTACAGCGAGTCCGAGGTCGGCACCAACGGCATCGGCACGGCTCTCGAGATCGGCGGGCCGATCCTGATCAACGGGCACGAGCACTACACCGGCAACCTGCGCCCGTTCTCGTGCGCCGGCGCCCTCGTCACGCACCCGGTCAGCGGGGCCTTGCTCGGCGTCATCGACATCACGACCAAGGCCGAGAACACCAACCCGCTCCTGCTCTCCTTCGCCAAGCTCGCCGCTCGGCGAGTCCAGGAACGGATCCTCGAAGAAGCCAACGAGCTCGACGCAGCGCTGCTCGGCGGCTACTACGCGGCCTGCAAGCACTCCGGCGGACCGGTGATCGCGGTCGGCCGGGAGCTGTTCATGATGAACTCGATCGCCCAGCAACACTTCGACGCCGGCGACCAGGCAGCGCTGCTGGACCAGACCAGGGAGACGATCGGTCGCCTCGATCCCGGCACGCTGCTCGCCGACCTGCCGAGCGGTGTGGTCGCACGCCTGAGCTACCAACCGACGTTCGTGGGCGAGGCGCTGGCCGGCGGAATCATCCGGGTCAAGCCGCAGGGCGCTGCGCACAGCCGCGAACCCCAGGGTCCGGCCCTGCCGGGACTCGCCGGCACGAGCGCTGCGTGGCGCCGGGTCAGCCACGAGGTCCGCACCGCTGTCGCGCGGGCGGAGTGGGTGCTGCTGCAGGGGGAGGAGGGCTCCGGGAAGCTGGCCCTCATCGTCGCGGCCCACGACTCCGCTGCCCGGGACCATCGCCTGGCCATCGCCGACGCGCGCGCTGACGATCTCGTCGAGCAGATGACGGCCGACCTCGAGGGTGGCGCCGACATCGTCATCCGGCACGCCCATCTGCTGTCCAGCGAGCAGTTGGACGACCTCGTCGAGCTGTTCCAGCGCGTCCAGGACAGCTCCGTGGCCCGAGACCCCTGGGTCGCGCTGACCACCTACCCGGACGACGGGAATCCCGAGGTCGGAGCACACCTGCTGCACTTCTTCCCGCGCACGGTGTCCGTGCCGCCCCTACGGCACCACGTCGAGGACCTCCCGGCCCTGGTGCGGTCGTTGCTCAATCGCGCCGGCGCCACTGACCTGGTCCTGTCGAAGCCGGCCCTGAGCCAGCTGATGCGCCTGCCGTGGCCGGGGAACGTGTCCCACCTGCGGCAGACGCTGCACGCGATCTGTCGCACCCGACGTTCCGGGAGCGTCGACCTGGCCGACCTGCCGGCGGAGTGTCGGGCGACGGCGCGTCGCAGCCTGACCCGCCTGGAGACCCTCGAGCGCGACGCAGTCATCGAGGCGCTCAAGGTCCACGACGGCGACAAGGCCGCCGCGTCGGAGTCGCTCGGCATGTCACGGGCGACGATCTACCGCCGTATCCGCGAGTACGGGATCGTCACCTGACCAGCCAGGGCGCCTGGCCCTGACCGGTCATGGCACGCGACTCAGGCCTGGTCGACCGCCAGCTCGCCGAGCTCGGACCAGTCGACGCCCGGAACGTCGAAGTTCACGATCCGCGGCGTCTCCACGAGGTACGGCGGCAGCGTCGTACGAGCGTCCTGGAAATGCTGCGAGCCGACGTGCCGACCGCCCGCTTCAGGATCGCGGAAGGCTTCGACCAGGACGTACTCGGTCGGGTCGTCCAGGCTGCGTGACCAGTCGAACCAGAGGCAGCCGTCCTCGGCGCGGGTCGCTTCGGTGAACTCACGGACGATGTCGGGCCAGCGGTCGGCAGCTGCGGGACGGACGCGGAACTTGGCGGTGATGAAGATCATTTCCCCAGCCAAGCACGCCGGTCGACCCTCGCTGATCTCGATCTGAGACGTGCGCTCCCCCAGGGACGGTGCCTCACCAGGCCACGGCAGGGTTGAGCAGGTTGTCGGGATCGAGCGCGGCCTTGATGGCTGTCTGCACGGAGCGCGACGTCGGGTCGAGCTCGCGCGCGAGCCACCCTCGCTTGAGCCGTCCGGTGCCGTGCTCACCCGTGATGGTCCCGCCGAGGTCCAGCGCCTTCTGGGTGATCGCGTCGAAGGCGGCCACGGCCACGGCCCTGCTCGCCGGATCGGTGTCGTCGAAGATCACGGTGGGGTGCAGGTTGCCGTCGCCAGCGTGACCGAAGACGCCGATCACGATGCCGAGCTGCTGCCCGATCTCCTCGATCGCACCGATCAGCTCGACGATCCGGGATCGGGGCACGGCGACGTCGTCCAGCAGCCAGTCACCGAGACGCTCGAGGGCAGGCAGGGCAAGTCGCCGGGCCTCCAGGAGGAGCGCCGCCTCGGTCGGGTCGGAGCTTCGCGCCACGTCGACGGCACCGCACTGTCGACAGATGTCCTCGACCAGGCTCAGCAGACCTGTCGCGTCCTGGTCGTCACTCTGGATCAGGAGGAGGGCAGCCACGTCCCGCCCGAGCCCCATGTGCGACATCTCGTCGACCGCCTGGACGGTCGTGCGGTCCAGGATCTCCATCAGCGACGGAGTCAAGCCGGCTCGGGTGACGCCCGCGACTGCGGCACCGGCGTGGCTGAGGCTGGCGAACGACGCCACGAGCGTCTGCGCCGCAGGCGGGCCCGGCACCAGCCGGACGGTGATCTCCGTGATCACTCCGAGCGTGCCCTCGGAGCCGACGAAGAGCCGGGTGAGGTCGTAGCCGGCGACACCCTTGACCGTACGACGTCCGGTGCGCATCACCCGGCCGTCGGCAAGGACGACCTCGAGCCCGATCACGAAGTCCCCGGTCACGCCGTACTTGACGCAACACATTCCGCCGGCATTGGTCGAGGCGTTGCCACCGATGGTGCACATCTCCACGCTGCCCGGATCGGGCGGGTAGAACAGGCCTGCGGCACTGACAGCGGCCCGCAGGGTCGCGGTGACCACCCCCGGCTGCACGACCGCGAGCCGGTCCTCCACGTCGATCTCGAGGATCTCGTTCATCCGGTGCAGCGACATCACGACGCAGCCCGGTGAAGCGTTCGCCGCACCGCTGAGACCGCTTCCTGCGCCCCGCGCGACCGTCGGTATCCCGAGCTCGTGCAGCACCTTCAGGGAGCGCGAGACCTCGTCGGTCGTCCGGGGCATCAGCACGGCGAGGGGGAGGCAGGAGTCGGTGAACCTCGACTGGTCCCTGGCATAGGAGGCGATCACGTCGGGGTCCGTCACCACGATCTCGGAGGGAAGGAGCTCCTCGAGGGTCCGGAGGCCGCCTTGCTCGCTCGGCGTCATCGCGTTCGTCCCCTGTGATCGGTCAGGCGGGAGTGGACTCCTGATCAATGATGCGCCACGGCGGGACGAAGCCCGCTCCGATCCGTTCGTCCCAGGCACGGAACGACGCGAGAACGCCGTCCGAGGTCTCTGCGTTGGTCTGGTTCTCCGGTCCGGACGCGATGGCGAGCAGGCCGTAGTAGAAGAGCGAGCGCACCTGGGCCTCTGGGCCCTCCTTGTGCTGTTCGAGCTCCCCCACAGCTGCGGGCAGGAATCGCTTCACCAGCCGCTGCGCTCCGAGCCCACCGCTGCGTGCGAGTCGGTGGGCACCGTCCACGATCGCCGCGCGTGCGGTCGCCGTCGCTCCATCGGTGTCCCCGGGTTCGAGATCGAGCTCCACGACGGGCGCATCCGCCAGGGCCCGCAGCAGCAGGCTGGCGATCGTCGCGCCGTGCTCGATCGTGTACGGCGGCGCCGGGGCGTCCGGTCCGAGGAGATGAACGGCCAGCCCGTCGAGGTACAACAGCTCCATGGCAGGCATGGCGTCGGGCGTGAGCTGGCTCAGGCCGGCGACAGCCTGACCCTGCCAGTCGGCGGTGGTGGTGTTCATGGCGCAACTCCGTTCTGAGGGTTCACGGCGCCGTACTCAGCGGACAGCCGTGCACGTGGTCGACGGGGACGACGTCGTTCCACTCGGCAAGACAGATGCGACACAACCGGAATCCCGGACCTCGCTCGATCGAACGGATCACCGGCTCGCCTCCTGCCAGCGCGTTCTGCGCGAACGTGAAGATGCTGAGCTCGTCCTCCGACATGTCCTCACGGGGCCGGTCGACCAGGGTGCGGATCCGGCTCAGCGCGTAGCTCATCCACGCCTCGCGGGTCACCGCCTCGCTGGTCACTCGTCGTCGGATTCGTCACCGTGCCGGTCGACGACCCACGAGCCGTTCGATGCGAGGTGGACGTTCCCGCCCCAGTCCTCCGAGTCCCAGTCGATCATGATCTTTCCCCGTTCAGTGGTGGCTGCGACGGTTGCTGTTCATCAGGACCGTCGGTGATTCACGAACCCCATTCGACCGCTGTTCCGGCTCACCGCGGGTCTCGATCTGAGACGCCCGGGATGGACCTCACGCGGCAGGCGCTGGTGCGCTCTCCGCCTGGCTCGGGGCCGGGAGAACGACCGCGAGGACGCCCGCGAGCCGTGCGGAAGCCAGGCCCAGCAGGACACCGCACAGGAGGGTGGCCGCGCACGAGAGGAACACCCACTCGATCGGTGTGGACAGGACCCCGCCGAACGCTCCGCTCCCCGCAGTCGCGGGATTGCCGAGGGCCTCGACGCTGTTGCCGACTCCGCCGCCGCCTTCCGCCCAGCCGTCCAGGCCGGTGGCGATCCACCAGAAGACGATCGTGGCGAACCCACCGAAGGTCCCGGGGATGAAGTACCAGTCACCGAGGCTGCCCGACGCGGTCACGACCAGCGCCAGCACTCCCGCCGTCGCAGCGATGCCCCAGAAGTCCGGCAGGTCGGCCACCGCCGGGGAGATCCACATGAGCAGGAGTCCGCTGAAGGCGCCGATCACCGAGGCGACGGCCACCTTCCCCGCGGCGGCCCGGTCCGCGCCGGCCGCGAAGAACATCGCCCAGGAGACGAACGCTGCCGGCGGAATCAGGTGGAAGTTGTGGGGGAGTGACAGGCCGATCCCCAGGTCGCCGTCACTGAACCAGTGGAAGCTGAAGTTGAGGGACACCTCCAGCCAGAGGAAGGCCAGCAGACCTACGGCGATGCTGAGCGGCAACAGGGACTTCAGTCGCTGTGTCATGTACGTGTCCTTTGTCGAGTGGCTGTTCCTTGCTGCGTCCATTCGAGTCAGGACGGGTAGTGTGACGTGTCTCACTTTGAGAACCGATGGAGCGCAACGGTGGCAACAGACTCAGCTGAGTGGGCCGTCGCGATCGAACGAGCCCGCGACCGCCTGCTCTCGGGTGCCGGGACGGCCCCCCAGCCGAACGGGCCGCGCGGCGAGATCCTGGCGTCGTGGCGACGCTCGTACGACGACGGCGCCAGTGCCGAGGGGATCAGTGCGCCGTACGACGCGAACCTCAACCTCGCCACGAAGCTCGTGCGAGCCGCCACCCCGGTGATCCAGCGGGTGCAGGAGGACATCATGGGCAGCCCGATCACGGTGATCCTCGCCGACAGCCGGGGCAAGGTCCTCCTGCGCCGATCGGGCGAACGCCAGCTGGAGTCCGCCCTCGACCGGGTCCTGCTGGCACCCGGCTTCAACTACTCGGAGAAGTACGTCGGGACCAACGGGATCGGGACCGCCCTCGAAGGGCGGACCACCTCGCTGGTGCACGGAGTCGAGCACTTCAACGAGGTGCTCCGCACGTACGCGTGCGTGGGTGTTCCGCTGCGCGACCCCAACACCCACCGCATTCTCGGCGTCCTGGACATCACCACCTGGTCGGAGCTGGCGAGCCCGGCGCTCACGGCACTGGTCCGCCAGGCCGGCAGCGTCATCGAGGAAGGCCTCCTCGAGCTCAGCGGCCACGGCGCGAAGGCACTCATGGAGGAGTACCTCCATGCGTCGCGCGGCCGCGGGTCACATGTCCTCGCCGTCAGTGCCGAAGCACTGCTCGCTGCCCCCGCCGTCACCTCGATGCTCGGCGACATGCGTCGCGACGACCTCTGGCCCCTCGCCCAGGATGCGTTGGCGTCGGCCGAGCGGAACAGTGTTCCGATCCTGCTCTCGAACGGCACGCAGACGTCCTTGCAGATGAGGGCGGTCTCGCGCGGGGGCCAGCTCGTGGGAGCGATCATCGAGGTCGTCCCGACCGAGGCGATCCAGTCCACGGCAGCGGCGACGCCCCGCCGGGCGGCCCCGGTCGCCGGCTTCGACGGCCTCAGCCCGGCCACCATGGGAGCTGCGGTGCTGGCGAGCCGTCATGCCGATGAGCGTCAGCCCGTGTGCCTGATCGGTGAGGGCGGCGTGGGCAAACAGATGACGGCTCGGGCAGTCGCGGCCCACCACTTCCCCGCCCGCAACCTGGTGGTGGTCGATGCGGCGGAGACCCCGCTCAGCGGGACCGAGCTCGTTGCCTCCGTGCTGGGCGACCTGCGCCACGGTTCGCCCGTCCTGGTGAAGCGCGCAGAGATGCTCGCCGACGGGGTCCTCACGGACCTGATGTCGGCCGTCGCCGGATCCGAGGACCCGCTACCGGGCTGGCTCGCGTTCAGCCTGCGGACGACCGCTGCCGACGGCCAGGACCAGGCGTCGTCCGAGCTGAGGGCTGCGGGGGTCCCCTTCGTCGCCGTACCGCCCCTGCGCACGCGCATCCAGGACCTCGAGAAGATCGTCCCGGCGATGGTCCGTCGCCACGCAGGGCGTCGACACGTCACCGCGACGCCAGCGCTGGTCGCGCGGTTCACCCGACAGACCTGGCCGGGGAACCTGACCGAGGTCGACGCCGTCGTCAAGCAGATGGTCGCCGACGCCCGGGGCGACACCCTGGACGAGACCGACCTGCCGCCCGAACGAGGCGGGGGACTCCGGCGACACCTGACCCCGATCGAGTGGTTGACCAGGGAAGCCATCGTCGATGCCCTCCGGGCCAACGGTGGCGCCAAGGACAAGGCGGCCGAGTCACTGGGAATGTCCCGGGCGTCGATCTACCGCAAGATCAAGAGCCTGGAGATCGACGTCGACGCGGTCTGACCGGCGTGGGATCAGCGGATGGTGACCTGGCGGTTGGCCAGGCCGTTGCGCGCCGAACGCTCCTCGGTGGTGAGGTCCGCGGTGTTGGCCAGGGCGGCGTCGAGCTTGGCCTTGAAGGTGGTCGCGGCTTCCTCGAGCGGCTCGGGGCCGGTGCCCACCGGCAGGTCCCAGACCGGGGCGAGCAGTCCGTGGGCACGGAACATCCCGACCAGGCGGGCGTCCGGGACGATCACGTCGTCACCGGAGACGTGCAGTCGGGCGAGGGCGTCGAGCAGCACGTCCTCGGGCTCGGGCATCACCCAGCGCAGGTGCTCCTTGGAGCCCATCGCGGTCCAGTAGGCGGCGGTGACCTCGGTGAGGCGCGCGGTCGGAGCGGCGGCGCCGTCGGCAGCCTCCAGCGCCTGGGCGAGCTCGGAACTGGCGTCCATGTCGGACACCCAGAACTCGAAGCCCTCGTGCACCTCGACCTTGAGGTCACCGTCCGCGACGAGGTCCTGGAGTCGCGGGGTGTCCAGGCCGGGGGCGCTGGTCAGGGGGATCATGCCGGCGCCCGGTTCGGCGGCGAGCGCGGCAACCAGGACGGCGCCGAGGTCGCGAGCCGGGTCACCGAAGGAGTGCTGGACCTGCAGGCCGAGCCACACCTCGCCGCTGTCGCGGACCAGCGCCGGGGCAGCGCCGGGGAGCAGGGAGCAGAGCTTGACCACGCGGTCGGCGTACTCACCCTGGAGAGGGAGTACGGCGGTCGCGGCCGGGACGAGCTCGCGCAGTGCCACGACGTCGCACTCCGACGGAAGGCCCTCGAACGGACGCTTGACGAACACGTCGGCACCGCCGGCGGCACCGTGGCAGGCCTTGTAGCGCTTGCCCGAGCCGCACGGGCAGGGCTGGCGCGGACCGACCTCGCCGGCGGGGGTCTCGGTCGCGGTCCCGGATGACTTGGTGCGGTTCTTCTTGGCCATGCGCCGAAACCTACTCGGCGACACCGAAGCGCGTGTCGAGGAGGTCCAGCATGAACCGCGGCTTGTCGCTGATCACGGCCTTGACCCCGAGGTCGAGGCAGAGCTGGAGGTCCTTCTCCTTGTTGACGGTCCACACGTGCACGTCGCGCCCGCTGCGCACGAGGCTGTCCTGCAGCTTCGGGTGCTGGCGCAGCATCTTGATGCCAGGACCCACGATCCAGTCCTTGCCGATGACCCGGCGCAGCATCGGCCACTGGTTCGGCTTGTCGAAGAGCTGCACGAGCTGGATGTCGGGAGCGAGGCGCTCGACGCGCTGCAGCGCGGTGAAGGAGAAGCTCATCACCCGGACCGGCGACCCCGGCTGGTCCCAGCCGAACTCGCGCAGCATCTCGACCAGCCGCTTCTCCACGAGACCGCCGAACCGGGTCGGGTGCTTGGTCTCGATCGCCATCTCGACCCGGCGGTCGTAGTCGGCCACGGTCTCGAGCAGCTTGCGGAGGGTGAGCACGCTGTGGAGTGACTCGTCGACCTCGGGAGCCTCGTCGTCGAGGTCGGCCCACGGGTTCTTCCAGGCGGCGAAGTCGAGCTCGGAGAGGTCGGCGAGGTCCATCGTCGAGACGAGGCCCTTCGTCGAGGCGGTACGACGGAGGTCGCGGTCGTGCACGCAGACGAGGTGCCCGTCGGCGGTCAGTCGGACGTCGCACTCCAGGCCGCCGGCACCCGTGTCGAGTGCCCGGAGATAGGCCGCGAGCGTGTGCTCGGCGAGCTCATGGCTGGCGCCGCGATGGGCAACCACCTGCGGCCGCAGGGGCGGGACGTCCGGCACGCGTCGATTGTGGCAGGCCGACGAGGGGCTTGGCAGCAACACTCAGGGATCGGTCCGGGGTGACTCCGGGTACGACCGGGGTCGGTCCCCGATGTGTCGACGCTCCGCGGCAGGCACCGTGGAGGCATGAGCAACTACGAGAGCTACCCCGCCCCCTCCCCCGGCACCCTGCCGCCCACCGTCGGCCGCCGGCTGACCCGTCGCTCGCACGACAAGATGGTGGCCGGTGTCTGCGGTGGCATCGCCGACCACTTCGGTGTCGACGCGACCGTCGTCCGCCTCCTCCTGGTCGCCGCGATCGTCTTCGGCTCCGGCCTCGGCATCGTCCTGTACGCCGCCGCGTGGTGGCTGATGCCGGAGGCGTAGGGCAGGCTGCTCCGGTGCCCACCCTCGTCGCTCGCCTCCGCGCCGCCGGGTGCGTGTTCGCCGAGGAGGAGGCCGATCTCCTGACAGAGGCAGCCGGTACGCCTGCCGAGCTCGAGGAGCTGGTCGCCCGCCGCGTAGCCGGCGTCCCCCTCGAGTACGTCGTCGGCTGGGTCGCGTTCGACGGCCTGCGGGTCGCGGTCGAACCGGGTGTGTTCGTGCCGCGCCAGCGGACGTCGTACCTCGTCGAGCTGGCGGCGGAGGCCCTGACCGGCATCGACGCGGCCACGGTGCTGGACCTGTGCTGCGGCAGCGGTGCCCTCGGGCTGGCCCTCGCCCACCGGCACCCGCGGACTGCGCTGCACGCGACCGACAACGACCCGGTCGCGGTCGCCTGCGCGGCCCGCAACCTCGAGGCCGTCGGCGGGATCGCCCACCTCGGCGACCTCGACGAGCCCCTGTCCCCCGCACTTCGCGGGCGGGTCGACGTGATCCTCGCCAATGTCCCCTACGTCCCGACCGCAGCGATCGCACTGATGCCGCCGGAGTCCCGCGACCACGAACCCCTCGGGACCGTCGACGGCGGGACGGACGGTCTCGACGTGTTGCGCCGGGTCGCGGCCCTCGCCCCCACCTGGCTCCGGCCAGGAGGCAGTGTCTTCTCCGAGGTGTCCGAGGCGCAGGCCGGCGACGCGGCCACGGCCTTCAGCAACGCAGGACTCGATGCGCAGGTCCGTCACGATCCCGAGCGCGACGCCACCGTCCTCAGCGGGAAGCTCCGCTGACCCCAGCCGACTACTGGATGGGGCTCGCGGCCCCCGACACCTTTTCGAGCAGTGCGTTGAGCCCGTCCTCGTCCGCCTTGCGGCCGGTCACCGAGATCTCCAGGGAAGCCTTGCCGGACGCACCAGCGACCCAGCGGAAGAAGTTGTAACGGAGCCGGTTCGCGCTGTCACGGAAGGTGAAGTAGGCGGTGTCCTCGGTCTGGTTCAGGACGTCGACGCCGACCAGGTCAGGTGAATTCACGAACGCGTCGACCTTGGCCGCGACCAACTGCGCAACGGTCTTCGTCGGACCGATCGCCTGGACGCGCAGGCTGTAACCGCCGACAGCGGGTTCACCATCGGGCCTCCAACGCACGTGGTCCTGCTTGTTGATCTCGGGCGACTCGAGCACACCGGCATCGCTGCTGCCCTTCACCCGGAAGGCCACCCAGCCGGCCGGCGCCGCGTAGTTCCACGCGACCTCGCCGGTCCGCACCACGTGGTTCTCGTAGTCGGCGAGCGCCTCGAGAGCCGGGTAGTCGATGTCCGCGGCAGGTTCACCGGTCGGCGACTCTGCATCATCCGAAGGCGGAGTTTCGCCTTGTCCGTTGGGGGATTCAGCGGTCGGGTTGCCGTCGAGGACGCGCGTGGCGCCGTACGCCGCACCGAAGGCGACGAGCAGCACCAGCAGGACCAGGGCGGCGAGGCGGGCAGCTCCGCCCCGCTTCTCGACACGACCATCGGGCTCTGCGCTCGCCGCTGCTCGACGACCTTCCTCGGGCGGCTCGGGCGGCTGGGCCGGCGTGTCCACCCGCGGCCACGCGGGGGTCGACACCACCGGGTGGCGTGCGACCTGCACGGTCACCGGCGACGGCGCTGCGGCCGACCGCTCCGCCTCCCGGAGCGCCGCGACGAAGGAGGGCACGTCGGGCCAGCGGTCATCAGGGTTGGGCGCCAGCGCGCGCATCAGCACGCCGTCGTACGACGACGGGACGGCGGCGATCGCGGACGGAGGTGGCGGCAGGGTCGGTGCCATCAGGGCGCCGAAGCCGCCCTCGCGCACGAGGCGTCCGGTGAGGAGGTGGTACCCGACGGCGCCGAGGGCGTGGACGTCGGCGCGCAGGTCGAGGCCGATGCCGACGGCCTGCTCGGGTGCCATGTACGCGGGCGTGCCGACGACCTGGGTCAGGCCGCTGGCGTGCAACATCGCCTTCGCCACACCGAGGTCGGCGACCAGCACCTTCTCGCCACCGTCGGGCGTGGAGCGCAGCAACAGGTTCTGCGGCTTGATGTCGCGGTGGATCACGCCGTGGCGGTGCAGCACGGAGACGCCGTCGCCGGCCTGGGCCAGCAGCTCCACGACCCGGGCGTGCGGCAACGTCTCGCCGGGCTGGACGAGGTCGGCCACCGAGCCGCGGTCGGCGTACGACATGACGAAGTACGGCGTGCCGTCGACCTCGCCGATGTCGTAGACGCGCACGACGTGGTCGGAGTCGGCGCGGCGCAGGATGCGCGCTTCCTCGAGGAACCGGTCGCAGACGTCCTCGCGGTGCGCCCAGTTGTCGGCGAGTGCCTTCACCGCGACCAGGGAGTCGAGCTCGTCGTCCTGGTAGAGCCAGACGGTCGCGAAGCCGCCCGCCCCGATCCGATCGATCCGGCGGAGTCTCCCGAGACGCTCCGGCAACGACACGCTGCGTATTGTGCCTCACGGGCAGGCAGGGAAACGTGACGACTCGGAGGCGTGCGTGGTGGAGGACCAGACCGATCGGGCCGACCAGGCCGATCTCGACGAGCTGGCCCTGCGTGCCGCCGCCGGTGACCGTGCCGCGATCGAGGACCTGCTCGCCGCGATCCAGCCGCGAGTACGCCGCATCTGCGGGCGGATGCTGCTGCACCCGCAGGACGCCGAGGAGGCGACCCAGGACGCGCTGCTCCTCGTCGCGACGAAGATCCACACGTTCGGCGGGCGCAGCAGGTTCACCACGTGGCTGCATGCGGTCGCGTCCAACAGCGCCCGGTCGACGTACCGCTCACTGAAGCGGCGGGCCGCCGAGCACGCCGTCGACGAGCTCCCCGTGTACGCCGACCCGCGCACCACGAGCGTGATCGCCGGCAGTCGTCTCGACCTGCTCGACGCGCTCGAGGTCCTGGCCGCCAGCTCCCCGGACCAGGCGGAAGCGCTGGTGCTGCGCGACGTGCAGGAGCTCGACTACAACGAGATCGCGCGGTTGCTCGACACCCCGCTCGGCACGATCAAGGCCCGGATCCACCACGCCCGGCAGGCGATCCGTCCGCTGCTGCGCGTGCAGGACTAGTGCAGAACGAGCTCGATCCGCAGACAACGGACTGCTGATGATTACGTCGAATCACTACCATCCATCCGGGATTGTCAAGACTCCTGACGCGTCATGCTGGTGTCATGACCACTGCTCCAGTCGACGAAGCCGACTCACCTGTCGGGCTCGCACTGGAGGGGACCCTTCATTCCGAGGTCCACGCACGCCTCCACGAGATCCTCGGCGACATCGACCCACAGCGTCTTGAACTGGCAGCCGACGCCCTCGTCGCGCTGTTCACCGGGTGGCACGGTGCGGCGTCCCAGCTGGCTGGCGACGAGCTCCTGGACGCCGTGCGCCACTACCGCGACGACGAATGGCTCGCCGCGTGCCCGCTGAGCCAGGTCGGCGACGGCGACCTGGCCACCCGGCTACGGGTGGTACGCCGGTTGATCCGCGACCAGGTCGACGCCTGCTTCGGCACGTCGCCGTCCGAGCGGTTGCTGCACGCGACCTTCGTGCGGGGCTACTTCGACGCGGCCGGCCACCAGCTGGCCCACCGCGACCTGCACATGAGCCGCTCGACGTACTACCGGATGTTGCGGCGCGGCCGCGCCCGCCTGCTCGCCGTCACTGGTCCGGCGCTCTGAGCGACACCGTCTGCGTCTGGTCCGCGAACCGGCAGCCCGTCGGTTGCTCCTCGCGCACGTCGACGTCGTAGGTCGTCCCTGCCGTCAGGGCGCTCGGAGACGCGTGCGGATAGGACCCGCCGGCCCCCTTGAAGGTGCGGCCGTTGCCGACCGGCTCGAGAGGAATGGTGAACGTCCAGTAGGGCCCGATGTCCTGGTTTCCGGGGCGATCCGCCTTGCGGACCCGCACGGTGCACACCAACCCGGTGGTGTCAGCGTCCGTGTCCCGCACGGTGAGTGACACCTCGACCTTGAGCGGGTCGGTCGCGCTTCGCGGATCGGGCGTCATCGTGAATCCGGCAATACCGGGAACGTAGGGCAGGCCGCTGGCGGCGGCAGCGGACTCCTGGGCACTGGCCTTCGCAGCCGTGGCCACGGTGCCAATGAGCAGGTGCGCCACCGCCGCGCACGGGTCGGCTGCTGCGGCGATCACCGGGGCGTTCAGCTGGTCCCCTGCCACCTCCAGCGCGTCGTCGAACCCGGCCGGCGCCTTCACGGTGTCGCACGGGACGCCGAACTGCTTCATCGCGATGACCGCGAGCTTGTCCAGCTCGCCGGCGGCGATCGCCTCGAGCTCCTCACCCGACGGCAGCGACGGCGGGAGTCCCACCGAGGCCAGCACGGCCGTGATCGCGGCGTTCGTGGCGTAGCCGGTGACCGTCGTACAGTCCTTCGCTGCCTCGCCTTCACCGGCAGCACCCAACACGGCACAGACCGGGTTCAGCTGGGTCAGCACGTCGACCACTGTGCTGATCACGGAGTTGTACGCGTGGGAGACCAGGGAGTAGAGCTCGACCACCACGCCGACCACGACACCTGCCGCGTCGCGGATGAACCTGCCGACCTTGCAGTACCACTCATCGCAGGCCTTGGGAGGCGGGAATGCCCCGGGGCAGTAGCTCCCCGGGACCTGGTAGAGGCGACTCATGCCGTAGGCAAGCAAGGCCTCGTGCGACAGGTTCGCGGTGCTGGGGAACGGCAACCCGCCCGGCCCCCACGGCACCTTCACGTCCAGGCAGCCGGCGTACTTGGGGTTCGGCGCCCGGCCCACGTCCACCTTGACGCTGTTGACGTTGAAGTCCACACCGCCCGTGGCCGACTGGTGGTGCGGCAAGGTCAGGAAGACGCTCGGCGCTGCTGCTGCCGGCCCCTCGACGGCGACGACCCGGACGTGGACGGTGCTGCCTTCCACCGGCAGCTCGACCGGCGGTGCGACGACATCGAGGTCACTCACCGGAACGATCGACGCGAAGTCAGGCTTGTCGCTGAGCGGCCCGCCGAGCGAGAGCGGCTTCAGCGCGAGCGCCGTGCCGCCCGTCCCCTTGCCGGAGCCAGCGGCTGGCTTGTCGGCGCGCGGCAGGTCAGCGGTGTTGATCGTGAACGTGCCCGACACCCCGCCGTCGGCGCCATCGCCGGACACCTCGGACACCCCGGACGCCAGCAGGCCGGGTGGGTTGAGACTCAGGTTGCCGGATCCCGAGACCGAGCTGAGAACCTGCCAGCGGACCCGGGTGGTGGCCTTCGACGCGCCGGTCCAGGTGAAGTCGAGGCTCTTGTCCTCGGACGCCAGCTGGATGCCGTTGGTCGGCCCGTCAGGGCCCTTGACGGACAGGGAAAGGGCAGACGGCTCGCCGATCACCGAAGCGATGGTCCTGTCGCTGTCGAGGACCAGCTCACCGGAGGCGACCGTGAGGGCACTGGCCTCCGTGATCCGGATGACCTGCAGCTGGAGCCGGTTGCCCGCCAGTGCCGGCAGCAGGTGCGCGATCGACGTCCGCTCTCCGACGGCGATCAGCTCGTCCTGCGAGGCGGGCAGGCGTTGCCAGGTCTGGCCGTCGACCGACAGGAGCAGGAACACCGAGCCGGTCGTGCCCGGCGGCAGGATGAGCTCGCCGTCCACGATCGACGCATCGCCAGTCCAACCGGACGACGCAGCACAGGACTCGGGCACGACGACCGAGACCTGGTTCGAGTCGAGTCCCCCCGATCGCGCGAAGAACACGTGGGTGCCGGGCGCAAGGTCGATCCCTGCGGTCCAGCCGTTGGCCTTGGGCTTGCCGAACTGGACCCAGCCGGCACTCGTCCCACCGGCCCGGTAGAAGGTCACCTCGCCCTTGGCTCCGCTCGTCTCCAGGACCACGGCACAGGGCCCGCCCGCATCGTCCAGCGATGCCGTGAGCTCGAAGTCGCCTGCGGCGGCGCCCGGTGTGATCACCGGACTGTTGCCGGTCAGCAGGCCGACGCCGGCGTCGGGCGGGATGGTCGCGAACACGTGCGTGCCGATCGGGATCGGCTGGCCCGCCCGGACGACCTTGCGGTCGACCAGCAGGTTCGTCGCAGGTACGCCGATCCGCGTGGCGACGTCGTCGAGTGTCTCGTCCGGCAGCGTCGGCACCTCCACCGGCACGTCGTCCTTGCCGGGAGCCACGCCGACGAGCACCTGCACCGGCGCCGTCTGCGACACCTTGCCGTCCTTGTCGGTCACGGCGGCGTGAACGGTGTGCCGGCCCACGCTCAGTGCGGGCAGCACGAGGGGGATCTGGCCCGAACCGCCGGGAGCCACGGTGTCGATGACCCGCGCGCCGTCGTACAACGTGACGGCTGCGATGCCCGCGTTGCTGAAGCCCTCGGCCGAGAACCGGAAGGTCGAGCCGACCATGCCCTGACCGGCACCGTCCAGGGAGAGCGTGCTCGCGAACGGCATGCTCGCGTACTTCGCTGCACTGGGTTCGGCTGCCCCGTCGTCCTTCACGTCCTGATGGCGCAGGTACAGCACCGTCACACCGGTCACCAGCAGGGACCAGGCGACGACATGGGCAAGCCAGATCCCGACCCGACGAGTCATGTCGCGAACCTAGGCAATCACAGCACTGCGCGGCACCGCCCCCAGCGCAGATGACACCGATGTGACACCGCAAGCCTTGGCCATGGGGCCGCCGCGACGCCTACCGTCGGCCCATGGGCTGGATCTCCGCTGCGGCCTCGGGTCTGGCAGCTGCCGTCGGCGTGGGCGCCATCGCCGTCGGCCTGAATCTCTCTGCTGCCGCCGGTGAGCCGGATGTCTGGATCGACGGTCCGCTCGCCGAAGCGAGGCTGGAGCCCGGCCCGATCACGGTCAGCGCGCACGCAACGGCCGATGACGAGATCGATGCGCTGGTGTTGAGTGTCGACGGCAAGGAGGTCTCCACGGCGACCGACCTGAAGCGCACCGGCAAGCTCGTCTACGCGACGTTCGAGTGGGACGCCGCCGCGGGCCAGCACGTCCTGGTCGTCACCCAGGAAGGTGGCGCGGCAACCCGTTCGGCCCAGCGCCTGGTGTACGTCGGCGCTCCCGTCGACCCCGCTCCGGCCGATGAGCCCACCCCGACGCCGAGCGAGAAGCCGTCGGAGAAGCCCAGCCCGACCGAGACGCCGAGTGAGTCGGCGTCGCCATCGGAGAGCGCCAGCCCGACCGCCGAACCGAAGCCCGAGCCCAAGCCGACGAAGAAGCCGACCCAGAAGCCGACGGAGAAGCCGACCCCTCAGGCAACGCCGCCGACGCTCGGGGCCGTGACCGTCACGCCCAACCAGGTCGGCCCGACCATCGCCGCCTGCACGGGGAACATCACCGTCCGCGCGAACGTCTCCGGGGCGACCAGCGGATCGGCCCGTGTCTACCGCACGAACCTCAGCAAGGACGTCGGCGGCAGCATCAGCGGCGGCGTCTTCACCGCGACGTTCAAGCAGGCCGACCTCTACGGGTCGAACACCAGCGGCGACTTCAGCGTCTCGGTGACGGTGACGAACAAGGCCGGTTCGATCACCAGGGACGGCGCGTTCTCGGTCTACTGCTCGAAGGACTGATGGGGCTGCGGACTCGGCTGGGCGAGGGGCTGTAACACGCTGTCCGCTCCACTGGCCGCCCCATCACGTCGCAAAACCGGCGCTGTGACGGGCGCCTACCACTGACACGGGGCGCGTAGTGGGGCGGACAGCGTGTTACAGCACCGCCCGGCCGCGCCAAGAGCCCCGCAACCAGAGGCAGGCGAGGCTCAGGTCGCGGACCCGAGGACGACCGTGCCCTCGACGTCCAGCACGGGCGTGCACGTCCCCTTGTCGACGCGGCACCGGTTGATCGACAGCGCCGGAGTGCTGTCGAGCCCGGTCAACGTGACGACGGTGCCGTCGCTGGCCCACTCCGCACCGAGCAGGTAGGTCCCCTTGCCCGGGTCGATCTCGTGCAGGAGCTTGCCGGTCGTCGGGTCGAGGACCTCCAGGTTCGACGGGGACGGACCGTCTCCGGTGGCGATGCCGACGAGGAGCTGCTCGCCGTCGCTGGAGTACGGCGTCGTGGAGGCCGCGCGACGTTCGCACTGCTCCCACCACTGCTCGACGGCGTCCAGCCGGCCGCCGGTCAGGCAGGAGCCGACGGGGTTGTCCGGGGCGTAGTCGGGGTTCTCGGTGTTGCCGTTGGCGTACTTCCCGTTGGCGGACGTGATGGGGACGTCGATGTCGCGCGGGAGGGCGAGCAACGCGTGCGCCCAGTGATCGGTGTCGGTGTCGGCGATCAGGTGGTCGCCGTCCTTCAGCCAACCGGTCAGCACGCCGGTCCCGGAGATGGAGATCCCGGGCAGGGTGTCGCTGCCGACCATGTACTCGTGCTCCTCGCCGGGGCCGTCGATGACGTCGAGCGGCGAGGCCTTGCGGGTCGCGAATTCGGCGACCTTCCAGCTCACCCCGTTGCCGTAGACGACCCGGTCGCGTTCGGACGAGACGTCCCAGAGGCCGCGCCACTCACCGATGCGCCAGCTGGTGCCGTCGGTGGCAATGAAGGTGCCGATCCGCAACGGGTCCCCGCTGTCGTCCTCGGCGCCCTCGACGAACAGCCACCCACCCTTGACCCGCTGGAGCGCGACGACGTCGCCGGTGCCGACCCCGGTCGGCACCGCGACGGACTGGTTGCCGTCGTGGATCGCACCGTCGGCGTAGTAGAAGAGCACGCCGCCCTCGTCCACCGGGGAGGACGGTCCGTCCGTGGGCCCAATCGCCCCGGAGTCCGACCTGTCGTCCGCAGTCGAGGTCGTCCGTACGTCGTCCCGCCCGGCGCTGTCGTCGTCCCCGCCGGTGGCGACAGCGAGCCCGACCCCGCCCGCCGATCCGAGGACGGCAGCGGCGGTGAGGGCAACGATGGTGAGGCGGTTCATGGCAGGTCCTTCATCACGGGGATTCTGTCTGCTCTGATGCCCGAACTCGCGAATTGGTTGCCGCCGCCCGGGACCAGACCGCGTCAGGGGCGCAGGAACTGGGGCGCCAGACCGGCACCCACGCCCGTGAGGTGCCGGGCCAGGGTGTCCGCGTCGGCGGTGATCAGCCCGGACTGCCACGCCAGCACCGTCTCCACGAAGCCGCCGATCCCGACGAGGACGCTCACCCGGAACGCCACCTCGTCGACGTCCTCGCGCAGGTAGGGCCGGGCGAGGTCGATGAGCAGGTCCACGGCCATCTGGATGGTGTCGCGTCGACGCTGCTCGAGCACGGCGCTGCCGGCGTGGTCGCCGAAGATGATCTGGGCCCGCCGGGGCTCGTCCCCGATGTGGTGGACGACGGCCACCACCGCGGCATCGAGCTGCGCGATCGGGTCCCCGTTCGCGTGGGGTGTGATCGCGGCCAGCAGCATCATCAGGGTCTCGTCGCGCATCTGGTCCCAGAGCGTGGCCAGCAGCGCGTCCCGGTCGGCGAAGCTCTCGTAGAAGTAGCGGTCCGTCAGCCCGGCGCGCGCGCAGACCCCGCGCATCGTCACCGCGGCCCAGCCGCTCTCCTGCCACATCTCCAGGGCGGCCGCCACCAGCGTCTCGCGTCGTTCGGTACGACGCTGCTCGGCCGACTTGCCGCCGTAGCTGCGGCGCGGGGCGGGTGAACTTTGCACAGGAACATCTTGACGGCAGGTGCCCTCAGAATGCAATCTGATGGCATGCGCCTTCAGATTGAGTCCCGACGACGTGGCTCCCTCCGCAGCAAGGTGGCCGCAGACCTGACCTCCGTCACCCTGCGCCCGCTCACCCTCGCGATCCCGATGAACCGCCACGGCATCCGCTTCACCCGCGGGCTGGTCGCGACCTGCATGGCTGCCTTCGGCCCACCTGTCCGTGGCAGCCGGATCGTGCGCGTCACCAGGCCAGCAGAAACCGGCCCCACACCCCGCGGCGAGTGGGTGCGCGCGCCCGGGGCCGACCGTGACGACGCCGTGGTGCTCTACATCCACGGAAGTGGCTACGCGATCTGCTCCGCCCGCACCCACCGCGGCATCACGACGCGCCTCTCGGCGAGGACGGGGCTCCCCGTGTTCTCGTGCGACTACCGGCTGGCTCCGTCACACCGCTTCCCCAGCGCCGCCGACGACGTCCGCGCGGCGTACGACTGGCTGATCGGCGAGGGCCACGCACCCGAACGGATCGTGCTGGCGGGCGACTCGGCCGGCGGTCACCTGGCCGTCGACCTCGCTCTCGAGCTGGTCCGCGAGGGCCGGACCTCGCCTGCCGCTCTCGTCGCCTTCTCCCCCGTGCTCGACCTGAGCATGTCGCTGGCGGCCGCCCGCGAACGGATGCGGCCCGACCCGATGACCTCCTCCGCCAAGGCCGCCCGCCTGGTCGACCTGTACGTCGCCGGCGAGAGCCGGGCGCCGCGACGGCGCCTCACCTTCGACGGCGCGGACCGCTTCCCACCCACGCTGGTCCAGGCCGGTGGCCGCGAGATGCTCGCCGCCGACGCGGTCGAGCTCGCGCGCTGCCTCGACTCGGCCGGCTCGAGGTGCGAGCTCGAGGTGTGGCCCGGCCAGATGCACGTCTTCCAGGCGCTCCCGCGCCTGGTTCCCGAGGCGGACCGGGCCCTTGCCCGCGCTGCTGCCTTCGTCGACGCCGAGCTCGAGGCGCAGGGCCGTCGCAGCGCACTGACCCTGGTGAAGGAGGCGTGATGAGCCGTCGTACCCACGATGCCGGAGCAGTGGTGACCGGAGCCGGGAGCGGGATCGGGCGGTCGTTCGCCCGAGAGCTGGCCCGCCGTGGAGGCCGCGTCGTGTGCGCGGACGTCGACGAAGTTGGCCTGAAGGAGACCGTGGCGCTCATCGAAGGCTCTGGCGGTGAGGCCCTGCCGGTGCTGTGCGACGTCGCCGACGTGGCGCAGGTGCAGGCCCTCCACGACGAGGCGCTCCACTGGCTCGACCGCGCACCCCACGTCGTCATCAACAACGCCGGCATCGGCGCCGGCGGCCGCGTCGTGGGTGACGCGCCGCTGGCCGACTGGCAGCACACCATCGCGGTCAACCTGTGGGGCGTCATCCACGGCTGCCACGTGTTCGTCCCCACCCTGCGCGAGGCGGGACGGGGCGGCGTGATCAACGTGGCCTCGGCCGCCGGCTTCACCGCGGCCCCGCGGATGGGTGCCTACAACGTGAGCAAGGCAGGAGTGGTCAGCCTGTCCGAGACCCTGGCGGCCGAGCTGAACGGCACCGGCGTCGCCGTGACGGTGCTCTGCCCCACCTTCGTGAAGACCAACATCTTCGGCGGCGAGCTGATCGAGCCCGGCGCTGCAGGGATGGCCCGCAGGATCGCCGCCGTGGGGGGCTTCTCCGCGGACCGCGTGGCCCGCACGACCCTCAACGCCCACGACCGGGGCCGGTTGTACGTCGTCCCCCAGCTCGACGCGCAGCTGTTGTGGCGCACCAAGCGCCTGCTGCCGGCGCCGTACACCCGGGCGGCCGGGCTGCTGGGCCGCCTGGTCCCCGACGAGTGACACCCGACGCATGACGCCCGCCCCACCACGAGAGGACTCGACGATGAGCTTCGACTTCGACGCCATGTTGCAGACCATCAAGGACAAGCAGTGGTCCCTGGCCGACATCGACTGGGACGCCCCCGGCGCGGAGACCGTGACCGACGAGCTCCGCGCGAAGATGAAGCCGTTCATGGCCGACCTCGTGTGGATCGAGCACGTCGGCGCACGCGGCTTCGCCTCCCTCGCCACCAAGGCGCCGACCCCCACGATCCGGCGGATCTACGAGTACTTCCACGCCGAGGAGCAGAAGCACGCGAACGCCGAGCTTGCGTTGATGAAGCGTTGGGGGATGCTCGACGAGGACGGCACGCCACCCGAGCCGAACATCAACGTGAAGCTCGCGATCAAGGTCCTCGACGAGTACGGCGACGGCCTGCCCCTGACCGGCCTGGCGACCCTGATCCCGCTGCTGGAGTGCGCGCTGGACGGCGCTCTCGTGAAGTTCCTCCTCGACGAGGTCAGTGACCCGGTCTGCCACCAGGTGTTCCGCCACATCAACTCCGACGAGGCACGGCACATCACCGTCGACTTCCAGGTCCTGGAGCTGATCGGCGCCGGGCCCCTGCACAAGCTCGTCATCGAGTCCGTCGCCCTGCTCAAGCCGCAGGTCGTGCTCGGCCTGATCGTGGTGTTCGTGCCGCTGATCAACAAGATGCGCGACAACATCGTGGCGATGGGCCTGCCCGAGCAGAAGCTCTACAACGCGGTGAAGAGGTTCGCCACGATCGGCTCGCGTGGCGACTTCACCCAGCGGATCCCGGCGTACCACGTGCTCCGCGCCCAGGCAGCGATGGTGGTCGACCGCACCTCGCCGTACCACCGCCTGCTGGCCGACCCCATGGTCCGGCTGACCTCGTTGGTCCCCGCGCGGCTCCTGGGCAAGCCGCAGGCCTGGGTCGACGAGCTCACCCACGAACCGATCGCGTCGTGAGTGCCGTGACCAGCACCACGGCCAGCGCCGCCGACTACGACGGCCTCCTGCTGCAGGGCGGGCAGTGGCGCGGGCGAAGCTTCACCGGCCTGCGCGTCGCCGTACTCGCTCCGGGCCGCGAGGCAGCGCTGATCGTGCCGGACGTGGTCCGCACGGCACGGTCGGTCAAGGTGTTCCAGGAGGAGCCCGACTGGCTCGTCGCGTGGCACCTGCCGCTCCCCCGGCTGCTCGCACGACCGGCCGCCCGCCTGAGCCTGCGGTGGTCGGTCCCCGACCCGTGGACCCGTCGCCGCCTCACCCCCGACGGCCGCTTCAACACCCGTCGTCCCCGCGTCGACGGGCGGTACTACGCCGCGCTGCGTCAGCCGGGCTGCACCCTGATCACCTGGCCGGTGTACGCCTTCGTGCCCGACGGGGTCCGCAGCGCCGAGGGCATCGAGCACCGCGTCGACTGCATCGTCCTCGGCACCTCGTCCGTGTTCGCCACCGCCAGCTCCCGAGAGGACGTCCCCGCATGACCGTCGAAACCCCTGCCCACGAGGTCGTCATCATCGGCGGCGGCTTCTCCGGCATCGGTGCCGCCATCCTCCTCGACAAGGCCGGCTTCTCCGACTACCTGCTCCTCGAGGCCGGTGACGGCCTCGGGGGCGCCTGGCACTGGAACACCTATCCGGGCGTCGCGGTCGACATCCCCTCGTTCAGCTACCAGTTCTCCTTCGAGCAGATGTCGGGCTGGTCGCGCGTCTACGCGCCCGGCCGCGAGCTCAAGGCGTACGCCGAGCACTGCGTGGACAAGTACGACGTCCGGCGTCGTACGCGCCTGCGGACGAGTGTCGTCTCGGCGACCTTCGACGACGACGCCCACCTCTGGCGGCTCGACACGGACCGGGGCGAGGTCATCACCGCACGGCACGTGGTCAGTGCCACCGGCGTGCTGACCCAGCCGAAGCTGCCGGACATCGACGGGCTGGCCGACTTCGCCGGCACGGTGATGCACACCGCGCGCTGGGACCACGACGTCGACCTGACGGGCCGCCGGGTCGCGGTGATCGGGACGGGCGCCTCCGCGGTGCAGGCGATTCCCCGCATCGCGGAGCAGGTGGAGCACCTCACGGTGTTCCAGCGCACGCCCATCTGGTGCCTGCCCAAGCCCGACGCCCCGTTGCCGCGTCCCGCCCGCGCCGGGCTGCGGCTGGTCCCCGGTGCCCGACGGGTCGCCCGGCTGGCCAGCCAGTCGTTCGTGGAGGCGACCTTCCCCGTGGCCGCCCACTTCGCGGGGATCGTCCCGATCGCGGCGGTGGGCGAGCGGATCGGCCGTACCTACCTGCGCCAGGCGGTGCGTGACCCGGAGGTCCGGGACAAGCTCACTCCTCGGTACGCCCTGGGCTGCAAACGGCCCAGCTTCTCCAACGCCTACCTGCCGGCGTTCAACCGTGCGAACGTCACGCTCGAGACGTCCGGCATCGCCGCAGTGACGGCGAACGGCGTCCGCACGACCGACGGCACCGAGCACGAGGTGGACACCCTGGTCCTCGCCACCGGCTTCAAGGTGTTCGAGAAGGGCAACATGCCGCCGTTCACGGTGCGCGGAGCCGAGGGCCTGGACCTGGAGAAGTGGTGGGAGGAGAACCGCTTCCAGGCCTACCAGGGCGTGAGCGTGCCCGGGTTTCCCAACTTCTTCACCATCCTCGGCCCGTACGGCTACAACGGATCGTCGTACTTCAACCTCATCGAGACGCAGACCGCCCACATCCTGCGGTGCCTGCAACGGGCCCGCCGCGACGGGGCGACCCGGGTCGAGGTCACGCCCGAGGCAAACGCGCGCTACCTCGAGCAGGCAATGGGCCGCCGCAAGCACCAGGTGTTCTTCCAGGACTCCTGCAGCCAGGCCAACAGCTACTACTTCGACGCCAACGGCGACGTACCGTTCCGGGCGGCCACGACGCTGGAGACCATGTGGACCAGCCGGCGCTTCCCGCTCGACAACTACGCGTTCAGCAGCTGAGCGGACCTCACACCTGATCGGGGTGGGTTGCTGTCACGGGCTGACAGCGATCCACCCCGTTGCGTGTCAGGCCCCTTTTCCGCTCCTCTCCACAGGCGCCACCGGCGCAGGTGTCAGCGTCCGGCTGGGCGGGGACGCCTGGTTGCCATGGAAGAGATCAGGCACCTGCTGTCCATTCAGGACGGGGTGATCGCGCGACGCCAGGCCCTTGCTGCCGGTTGCCCGCCGACCACCATCAGGCGGCTGCTTCGGCGACGTGAGTGGGTCACGGTCCATCCGGGGGTGTACGTCGACCACACCGGACCGCTCACCTGGCGCCAGCGTGCGTGGGCTGCCGTGCTGTTCCACTGGCCGGCCGCGCTCGACGGCCGGTCGGCGCTGCGAGCACACGAAGGCCCGGGGCGCCGGCAGCACGACGACCGCGGCCCGATCGAGGTCGTCGTCGCGCATGCGCGGCGGCCGGTTGCCGTCGAGGGGATCCGGGTCCGGCGTTCACGCCGCTTCGACGAGGCGGTCCAGCTCGACCTGCACCCGCCGCGGCAACGCTACGACGACGCCGTGATCGAGCTCGCGGACCGCTCCCCGGACGAGCTCCGGGCCATCGCCGTACTGGCTGACGCGTGCGGCAGCCGGCGCACCACCGCGCTTCGCCTCCAGCAGCAACTGGCCGCGATGGGTCGGGTGACCCGTCGGAGCTGGCTGACCGCCGTCCTGGCGGACGTCGCGGAGGGGACCTGTTCGGTCCTCGAGCACGGCTACCTGACGCGGGTTGAGCGCGCGCACGGCCTGCCGCGCGGGCTTCGCCAGGTCGCTGCCCGTGACGGCGCCGGTCGCCGCATGTACCGCGACGTCCTCTACGTCGGCCGAAGGCCACCGTGGCGCCAGATCGTCGAGCTCGACGGGCGGCTCGATCACGACTCGTCTGCGGCTCGCGACCGTGACCTGGAGCGCGACCTCGACGCTGCGCTCGAGCTCACGGACACCGTGCGGCTCGGCTACGGCCAGGTCTTCGCGCGGTCGTGCTCGACCGCTGCCAAGCTCGGAATCCTGTTCCAGCAACGCGGCTGGCAGGGCGCGCCGACCACGTGTCCCCGGTGTCAGAGCTGATCGGGGTGGGTTGGTGTCACGGGCTGACAGCGATCCACCCCGTTGCGGTCGTGGCGGGGTGGAGCCTCAGAGCTCGGCGATGATCCGGGCCCGCGTGGCGTCGTACTCGTCGCGGCTGACGAGGTCGCGCCGCAGCAGGTCGTCGAGCTCGGCGAGCCGCTCGCCGGCGGTGCGGTTGTCGACCGGCGCTGCAACGGCGGGGGCGGGGGCGGCGGGGGCTGCAGTCATCGGCTTCGCCGAGGCCCAGTCGATCTCCCACTCCTGCGTCTCGGGGTCGACGAGCACGGGGACCTCGCCGGCGTACAGCAACGGCATCCGCATCGCCGGAACGATCTTCTTGCTCTCCACCTCGAACGGCGCGATGTCGTTGCCGTGGATCCGCAGCCGCAGGGCGATCAGCGGTTCGCCGTTGATCTCGATGTTGGTCGGCTCGAAGGACAGCACCTGCGCCTGCGCCGGGCGGCCCTTCTGCTTCAGCACGAAGCTCTTCATCTGCGACCGGTAGCGATTGATGCCGATGGTCAGGCCGATCACCAGGTCCAGCGCGGTGATGCCGATGCCCGTGGGCAGCAGCCACCCTGTGCCCGGCTCGTCCTCGATCGCGAGCCCCATGATCAGGAAGATCGGGCCGACGATGCCGCAGACGAACATGAAGAGCACGATCGGCAGGACGGCGCGGAGCAACGACGGCGGGCGCGGAGCTTCTTCGGGAGCGAGACTCACGGGGTCAGCGTAGGGGTTTCGAGGCTCGCTGCGCTCGCACCTCAACCACCGCTCCGGCCAGCTGCGCTCGCACCTCAACCACCGCTCCGGCCAGCTGCGCTCGCACCTCAACCACCGGGGCGGCTACGCCTGTGAACGCAGGTACCGCCCGAAGTGCGGCACGGTGAACGCGATCCGGCCCCGCTCACCGGAGTAGATGAGCCCCTTCTTGAGCAGCGAGTCACGGGCCGGGGAGAGCGACTGCGGCTTCTTCCCGAGTACGACGGCCACGTCGGACGTGGCGACGGAGCCGACCGGGTCGTCGGCCTCCTCGCTCGCGGCGTCGGCCATGGCGCGCAGGTAGTCGCGCTCGGCGGGGGTGGCGCGCTCGAAGCGGGAGCCGAAGAACCCGACGGCCAGCTCGCGCTCGGCCTCCGGTCCCGCGACCGCGACGTCGTCGGCGGTGATCGGGGTGCGGGGAGCGATGTCCCAGACGGATCGGCCGTAGGCCTGGATGAAGTAGGGGTAGCCACGGGTGGCGTCGTACATCGCGCTCAGCGCCTCGGGCGTGAACTCCGCTTCCTCCTCACCAGCAGGGGCGACGAGGGCGCGGTCCGCGGCGTCGCGGGAGAGACGGTCGATGCGCTGGTAGGAGAACAGCCGCTCGGAGTAGGACTTGCTGGCCGACAGCACCGCCGGCAGGTGCGGCAGGCCGGCGCCGACGACGATGACGGGCAGGCCGTTCTGGCTGAGCTCGTGGCAGGCCGCACAGAGCGCGGAGATGTCGTCAGGTCCGAGGTCCTGCATCTCGTCGATGAAGATGCCGACGCCCTTGCCGACATCGGCCGCGAGACCGCCGACGTCGGTGAGCAGCTCGACCAGGTCGATCTCGATGTCGCCGGAGTCCGCACGACCGCGGACCGCCGGTGCGTCGATCCCGGGACTCCACCGCTCACGCAGCTTCGCGTCCACACCCGCGTCACGTTGGGCGAAGGAGCGGATCACGCCGAGCACGTGGTCCGCCTCGGAAGCCTCCGGGTGACCGAGCTCCCGCACTGCCTGGTGCAGCGCCGAGGAGAGGGGGCGGCGCAACGACTGGTCGGGCCGCGCCTCCAGCTTGCCGGTCCCCCAGCCCTTGCGGACCGCCGCCGACCGGAGCGCGTTGAGCAGCACCGTCTTGCCGACACCGCGCAACCCGGTCAGCACCAGCGAGCGTTCGGGCCGGCCGCGAGAGACTCGTTCGAGCACCACGTCGAACGCCGAGAGCTGCTCGTCGCGGCCGGCCAGCTCGGGGGGACGCTGACCCGCGCCGGGGGCGTACGGGTTGCGGATCGGATCCATGATCCGACGCTATCGGGATCTCTAGCCTCAGCCTTAGATCCCGCTAGCGTGTCGGATCGACCAGCTTCAGCTGGTACGGCGACGGCCCCTGAAGAGGACTCCGGCTCCGGCGAGGACGCTGCCGGCGCCGAGCGCCAGGACCCACGGCTCGACCTGGGCACCGGTCGCGGGGAGGAGCGCAGCGGACTGCTCATCCGTTGCACCCATCACCTCGCCGGGCACCTCGTCGCCGAGACCGTCGACCTCGCCCAGGTCGTCCCCGGTGTCCACGACCTCCTCGACGTCGTCGGTGTCGGTGCCGTCGTCCGTGTCGTCGGTGTCGTCCACGCAGGCGGCCGTGGCCGGGATCTCCGGCGTGACCAGGACCAGCTCGGTCCAGGCGGCAGCCGTCTCGACGTCGTGCGCGGCCGCGTCGACCACGGTCACCGCGGACCCGTCGACCTGCGACCAGCCGTCGCCGGCGGGCGCGGACGCCGACACGACGTCGGTCTTCTCCACGGAAGGCGTTCCCGGACGCTCGGCACCCGTGGCGGTGAAGCCGTCAGGAGCGGCCGAGGCCCAGACCTCTTCGGTCGTGGCCGCGGCGGTCTGCGTGAAGGCGCCCTTGACCCAACCGGCACCTGCCGGGGTGTCACCGTCGGCCAGCTCGGTCGTCTGCGTCGACGTGCTCGCGACGCGCGTGTCGCCGGTCGAGCTCGAGCCGGCCGGGCCGGCATCGCCCTCAGGAACCCACGTGGTCACGTCGTGCGACAGCTCGGGCACCGCAGGAACGGCGGCCTGGTCGACGATCCACTCGGTCACCGTCACGGCCGGGGTCACCTCGATCACGCGGGTGGCACCCGTCGGGGACCAGCCCTTGCCACCCGGTCCGGCATTCCAGCCCTCTTCCTCCCAGCGGCGGTTGCCGGTCTGCTGCTGGAGGAACTCGGCCTCGGTCATCGTGACAGCCGGTTCGACGACCCGGGTCTCCTCGTGACCGACCTCGGGGATCGCGGGCACGAACGCCCGGTCGGTCACGGTCTGGACCCAGGCCCGCTCGATCGCGTCGACCTGACGGCTCCACGACCACGTGCCCTGGGCCGGAGTGACGGTCCGGGTGTACTCGAGCTCGGTCGTCGGGACCGCGCGCTGCCACAGCCACTCGGCGTGGGTGACCTCGCCGATGGTGGTCACCACCGCGGGGTGGTCGACGGACGAGTACACCGCCGGCACAGCGGGCTGGCCGCAGGTGACGTCGTCGGCGGCATGGGCGGCCCCGGCAAGTGCGAGCGGCGCGAAGCCGAAGACGGCGGCGGCAGCGAGGGAGACCGGGGCGATCAGGCGCTTGTTCATGGGGGACCTCTGGATCTTGGGGGGGGTGGGTCGCGCCCGAGTGCGATGACCGACCAACCCGGCCGGGACCACCGAGGTCACTGTCGCCGGCCACAATCGGGACAAGGTCCCGATCGCCGCGTGAACGGCGCTCTAGGCTGATCCCGTGCCCGAACTGCCCGAAGTCGAGGCGCTGGCCCTGGACCTGCGGGGCCGGCTGGCCGGCCGCGCCATCACCCGGGTCCACATCGCCGCGTTCAGCGCCCTGAAGACCTACGACCCGCCCCTCGCCGCGATCGAGGGAGCCCTCGTCGACGACGTACGACGCCACGGCAAGTTCCTCGACATCGAGGCCAGCGGCCTCCATCTCGTGCTGCACCTCGCCCGCGCCGGCTGGATCCGCTGGAAGGACGACGTCCCCGCGCTGCCGCCGCGACCGAACGCGAAGTCCCCCCTCGCGGTCCGGGTCGTGCTCGACGAGCACGACGGCCAGACCCCCGGCCTCGACATCACCGAGGCCGGGACCAAGAAGTCACTGGCGCTCTTCCTGGTCCGCGACCCGCTCGACGTGCCGCGCGTCGCGTCCCTGGGTCCCGATCCCCTCGCCGACGAGTTCACCCTCGAGCGGCTGGCCGGGATCCTCAAGGACGCCGGCCGCAAGCAGCTCAAGGGCGTGCTCCGTCAGCAGGGCACCATCGCCGGCATCGGCAACGCCTATTCCGACGAGATCCTGCACGCCGCGCGGATGTCGCCGTTCAAGCCGGCCGACGGGCTGACCGACGACGAGCTCGCAACACTGTACGACGCCGTGCGCACCACCCTCGGTGATGCCGTCGAACGCTCCCGGGGACTGCACGCGAGTGAGCTCAAGGCCGAGAAGAAGTCCAACCTGGCCGTGCACGGCCAGACGGGCAAGCCGTGCCCGGTGTGCGGCGACATCGTCCGCGAGGTGTCCTTCGCCGACTCGAGCCTGCAGTACTGCGCGACCTGCCAGACCGGCGGGAAGCCGCTCGCCGACCGGCGGATGAGCAAGCTGCTGAAGTAGGGATACTGGTTCCATGATCCCCTCAGTCGAGACCGATGGTGTGCCGAACCCGCTGCCCGAGGGCCTCGTTGTCCTCGACGTCCGCGAGGACGACGAGTGGGCCGCCGGGCACATCGACGGTGCCGTGCACATTCCCCTCGGAGACCTGCCGGGGCGCCTGGGCGAGTTCGTGGAGCTCGAGCCGGAGCAGGCGCTGATCGTGTGCAAGGGCGGGGGCAGGTCCGCGCGGGCGGTCGCCTACCTCGTCCAGCAGGGGTACGACGCCGTGAACCTGGTCGACGGGATGATCGGGTGGGAGCGGGCTGGCCGGGCCATGGTTGCCGACACCGGCCAGCCGCCCACCGTCATCTGACCAGGGTCACTGGTTGGCGCTCTCCGTCAGGTTCTCGAGCTCCTCCTGGAGGCTCTCGAGGTCCTCGGGCGAGATGTCGCTCGGGAGGCCCGTCGGGACGTCCGACGGAAGGTCCGACGGGTCGATCGACGGGTCGGAGCCCTCGTCGGCACCGTCGTCCGAGCCCTGGTCGGAGCCGTCGTCGGTGTCGGAGCAGGTCTCGTTCTCGTACTTGTTGTACGCCTCGACCTTCTCCTTCTCGTCCTTGGACAGGTCGGCCTCGAACGGGTCCTCGCCGTCCTCGGCCTCGAAGGCCTTCTTGAGGTCGTCGCCATCGAGGCTCTTGACGGCGTCGAGCTGGATCTCGAAGCCCTCACGCTCCTCGTCGGAGATGTCGTCGGGGGTGCCGACCTCTTCGATCTTGTCGGCGCTCTCCTTGATCAGGTCGACGGCCTTGTCATAGTCCTTGTCGGTGATCGCCTTGCCGAACTCCTCGCTGCCGGCGTCTCCGACGGCCTTGCAGTAGTCGTCCTTCGACGCGTCGGTCGGAGCGCCACCGCCACAGGCGGAGAGCGAGAGGGCAAGCAGGACAACGGCACCTGCTGCAGCCAAGGGGCGCTTGATCGGGGTCATCGAGGTGATTCCTTTCCTGGAGTCACGGGTCACCGAGCTGTGCCCGCGGACAGGACAGTGGCGGTGAGCCAACTGCCCACCACACCTTGCCCTGCGGATCTCAGACTATTCACAGGTTCGGAAAACGACAGATGGCCGGCGGTTGGCCGGCCATCTGCGAAGTGGTTTGCGAGGAGATCAGCAGGTCACTCGGTGAGCTGGTCCGCGCATTCCTTCTGGGCGTAGGTGAAGAACTTCTCGACGTTCTTGTTCTCCTCGTCGGAGACGCCGGGCAGGTTGTCCTCGCCACCCTTGTCGCCGAACTCCTTCTTCGCCTCGTCGTAGTCCAGGTCGGTCACCACGTCGACCACGGTCTCGAAGCCCTCGCGCTCGTCGTCGCTGATCTTCTTGGGCGTGCCGACGTCACCCAGGTCGCCGTAGGCGCCCTGGATCTTCTTCCACTCGTCCTCGGTGGGCTCGTCGCCCTTGAGGTCGGTGGAGGCGGTCACCACGTCCTCGATCCCGCCGCAGAAGTCCTTCGAGGAGGCGTCGGTCGGGTAGCCCCCGCCGCAGGCGGTCAGGGAGAGGGCCAGCAGGACGCCGGCACCGAGAGTGGCCAGGGGGCGCTTGATGGAAGTCATTGCGAGAACATGTCAGGCCACGCGACGTTGAGCAAGCCCTCGAGCCTTCCGACGTACGACGCCCGCGAGATCTCGGTCACGCCCAGCCCCTGCAGGTGGGGGGTGGCCCACTGGACGTCGATCAGGCGCTGACCCGCAGCACCGGCCGGGTCGGCCCGCAGTCCCTCGACCAGGCCGAGCAGCGCCACCTTCGAGGCATCGGTCTCGTGGTGGAACATCGACTCCCCGGCGAACAGGCCGCCGATCGCGACGCCGTACAGGCCTCCGACGAGGCGGCCCTCGCGCCACGTCTCCACGGAGTGGGCCCAGCCGAGCCGGTGCAGCTCGCCGTAGGCCCGGGCGATCCGCTTGTTGATCCAGCCGTGGGGCCGGCGCGGGTCGGCACAGGCGGCGACGACGTCGTCGAAGGCGGTGTCGACCCGGATCTCGAACAGCCGCGCCGAGCGCCGCAGCGATCGCGAGACCCGGAGCCCGTCCAGCGGCAGGACACCGCGGCGCGCAGGACTCCACCACCCGACGCTGCGGCCTTCCGGCATCGGGAACAGGCCGGTCCGGTAGGCGGCGAGCAACGTGCCCGGTTCGAGGTCGGCGCCCATGCCGACCAGGTCGCTGGCGTCGGAGGACCCGTCGTCGTCGTACCCCTCCACCGGTCCCTGGGCCGGAAGGGCCGCAAGGTCCGCGCGACTCGGGAACTCCCAGGGAGTAGGGGGCGGTTCGACGGGCACGCGAGTCACCCTACGGTCGGCTGCGGTCTGGCCGCGGACACTAGGATCGAACCATGGCATCTGGTCTCAAGAAGGGTCTCGCGGTGGAGGCCGCCCGGCGGATCGCGCCGAAGGTCACCACCATGGCCCCCGGACTGACGCAGTCGTTCGTGCGGGAGGCGCTGAACCGGGCGATCGCCGGTGCCGGTCCGCTCCACCCTGCGGCCGAGGCTGCCGAGACGCAGCTGCGCGAGCAGCACGGCAACGTCGACAAGGCCGTGCGGGAGCTCATCCAGAACCACGTCGCCTACGCCGGTGTCGAGGGCCTGACCACCAACCTCGGCGGACTCGTCACCGCCACCCTCGTGGCCCCGGCCAGCATCGCCGGCCTCGCCCTGATCCAGTGCCGGATGGTGGCCGGAATCGCCCACCTGCGGGGCTACGACCTCGCCGACCCGCGGGTGCGCAACGCCATCCTCGTGGCGATCCTCGGCGACGACACCGTGGTGAAGATGGTCAAGTCGAAGAAGCTGCCGGCTCCGCCGATGGCCATCGCCACCGCGCCCCACCACGACCCGGACCTCGACCGCACCGTGTCCACCGCCCTGGCGACGGAGATGATCTCGCGGGTGATCGGGAAGCGGCTGGCCACGACCATCGGCAAGCGGGTGCCGGTCGTCGGCGGTGCCGTCGGCGCAGCCACGGACGGCTGGAGCACGTGGCGGGTCGGGCGCTACGCCGACCGGGAGTTCCTGCCCCGCACCGTCCGGTAGGCCCCGAGCACCTTGGTGCCGCCGGCGCTGTTCTCGAGCCACTGGACGGTCCGCTCCATCGACCGCTGGGTCCGGGTGACCCGGGCCTCGGCCAGCTCGCGGTGGAGGGTCTCGATCTCGCCGCGCAGCCGGTCGTTCTCGTTCTCGCGGTGGACGGCCTCGACCAGCAGCGCACGCAGCGCATCCACCGCCGCGCTGGCGACCTGACGCTCGGACGGCCGGTCCGGGTCGGACCACTTCTCAGCCTTCGGCCGGGTCCCCCGAAGGTCGGCGAGGTCCCCCACGACGTCGTACTTCCTGGCGGAGAGCTCGGCGATCCAGTCCTCGGTCAGCTCCGCGATCCAGTCGAACTGGTCCGGGGGGAGGGCCAGGCGCGGCGAGTCGGTGCGCGCCGACAGGGTGCGGTGCGCGAGCAGCTCGCGAACCAGGAAGCGGTAGTGGTGGGCACGCAGGTCGCCGGCCGCAGCCCGGTTGATGCGGCGCACCAACGTCGTCTCCGGGACGCCGAGGCTGACGTTGGCGCGGTCGGCACCGAGGTCGAGGTCCAGGTCGTCGAGACCGAAGGCCGCGCTGAACCGCTGCCACAGCACCTCCGGTGCCCCGCCCGGACGCGGCACCGTGACGATGTGGATCCGCTCGGGGGGAATGGTCGCTCCCCAGCGGGCCAGGATGTCGGGGATCTCCTGCACGCCCCAGAACCACGAACCCACGCGGTCACTGCGCTCGGGATCGCGGATCAGCTCGAGGAAACGCGCGAACCGGAACTTCGCCCGGTGCTTGACGTTCTCCTGCCACTCGGCCGGGATCTGGCGGACCAGGTCGCGCGCCGAGACGATCAGGTGGACCTCGGTGCCGCTGCCGTCGGGCTCGTGGCCGAGGGAGGACAACGCGCGAGCGACCTGGGTACGGGACGCGGTGGCGAGGATCTCGTGGCTGATGATCGAGATGCCGTCGTGCTCGCGGACGGTCTGTGCCAGTCGGTCCCAGGCACCGACGGCTTCCTGCTCGAGTCCGCCCCAGGGCAGCCGCATCAGGTCGAGCGCCGCCAGGAAGTGGGCGTCGAAGCGGTCCGCTGGATAGTTCACACCCTGCTCGAGGAGCCGGTCGCGGTTCTGGAAGAGCACTTCCTGGAGGTACGACGTCCCCGTCTTGGGCGTCCCGACATGGAGGAGGACCCGGCGACTCACGTTGCCTCCTTCACGGGCGGGCGCACAGGATCGAGCAGCAGGCCCAGCGCGAGCGCCAGCACCTCGGTGGCGTCCGGTTCGACGGTGTCCTGCGCGAGTGGACCCGGCAGCAGTCGATCGAGATCGCCGAGGACAGGGTAGCCAGCAGCGGCGATCTCGTGGTGGGTGCGTTCGGCCTGTGTCGCGAGCCAGGTCTCCCAGTTCCGGGGCACGGTCGGAGTCGGCCCGCCGCGGCCGTCGAGCCGACCGACCAGGGCGCCGCGGAGCAGGCGGGGACGTGCCTCGGACGGCACCAGGCCACCGAGCGGTTGGCCCACCCGACGGACCAGGTCGACGCCGTTCGCGCCGAGCCGTGGCGGTTCCGGGATCCCGGGGACACCGAGCTCGGCCGCCAGCGCCGACGTGTCGATGACGACCCGGACCTGGTCGGCGCCGTACCGCTGCGTCGCTGCGGCGGCCATCCGGGGGAGGTCGGCGCGCGGGGGCAGGCGGCCGGCAGTCGCGAAGATCTCCACGAACTCCTGCCACGTCGGCCCGCCCTGGTCGAAGGCTCGGGCGGTCCACGCGTCGGCGACGACCGCGCCGAGGTCGTCGGCGAGGAGGTACGCCGTTGCGCCGCGCCCACCGGGGCGCAGACCCTGCGCCTCCAGCGCGGCGGTCACCGCACGTGCGCGCCACGGCACTCCGACGACGACGAACGGCGCCTGCTGCGGCCGCCGCGCGTCACGGACCCGTTCGGCGAGACCGCGCCGCTGGGGCGGGGCCTCCTCGATGGCGGCGATGTCATCGGCGATCAGTCCGGCCGCGACCCTGAGGAGCTCGTGCGCGGGCAACGCGTCCGGGTCGACCGGACGCGGTCCGAACCGCTCCGGCTCACCGGCCCCGAGGACGGGCAGGTCACCACGACCGCGGCCGGTGACGCCCGCGGCCAGGATCCGGTCGGCGGTGGCTCGCGGAAGCGTCCGGCCGGCGGCCTGCGCAGCGACGTTCGCGCGCCGCAGCAGGCCGAGCTGCTGGGCCCCCGGGAGGTACGTCGCGAACGGCTCCGCCTCGCCCGGCTCGGCCTGGTCCAGCCAGCCCTGCCAGGGGATCGTGCTGCCGCCGCGCAGTGCAACGGCCCATCCCCAGGCCCGCTGTTGCCCACTCATGGAGCAACCGTAGCGCTGGCTCAGACCGCGCCCATCAGCGCACGAACCACTGCGGACGGGCTGGGACGCCCCAGCTGCTGGGCCATCCAGCCGCTCGTCTCGACAACGGCTGCGAGATCGACGCCGTGCTCGATGCCCAGGCCGGTGAGGAACCAGACCAGGTCCTCGGTGGCGAGGTTGCCCGTGGCGCTCTTGGCATAGGGGCACCCGCCGAGGCCGCCGGCGCTGGCGTCGTACGTCGTCACGCCGGCCTGGAGGCCCGCGTGCACGTTGGTCAGGGCCTGGCCGTACGTGTCGTGGAAGTGCAGCGCGAGCCGGTCCGGGCTGACGCCTGCTGCCGCGAACGCGGCGACCAGCGCGCGCACGTGGCCGGCGGTCGCGACGCCGATGGTGTCGCCGAGGCTGAGCTGGCCGACCCCGAGGTCGAGCAGTCGCTTGCCCACAGCGACGACCTGCTCGATCGGTACGGCGCCCTCCCACGGGTCGCCGAAGCACATCGACACGTAGCCACGGACGTCCATCCCTGCGGCCAGCGCCCGGGCGATGGTCGGCTCGAACATCTCGAACTGGGACTCGAGCGAGCGGTTGAGGTTCTTCTGCGCAAAGGTCTCGGTGGCCGAGGCGAAGACCGCGACGTGACGGAGGCCGAGCTCGATGGCGCGATCCAGGCCCCGCTCGTTGGGGACCAGGACCGGCAGGTCCAGGGCTGACTCGCCGAGATCGGTCGTCAGGCCGGTCATCAGGTCGGCGGCGTCGGCGAGCTGGGGCACCCACTTCGGGCTGACGAAGCTCGTCGCCTCCACGATCGGCAGGCCGGCAGCGAGCAGGCGCTGCACGAACGCCGCCTTCACCTCCGTCGGCACGATCGCCTTCTCGTTCTGCAGGCCGTCGCGCGGACCGACCTCGTAGATGGTGACCGCCGTCGGCAGGCCGGGCTCGGGCACCACCATCGGGAGGGCGGTCATGACTCCTCCTGCGAGACGACGAACAGGACGGCCCCGAGGGCCACCTGCTGGCCGGTCACCGCGGCGACGCTGGCCACCGTGCCGTCGTACGGCGCCTTGAGCGCGAGCTCCATCTTCATCGCCTCGATGACACCCAGGACGGTGCCCTCGGTGACCTGGTCCCCCTCGGCAACACGGACGTCGAGGACCGTGCCGGGCATCGGGGACACGATGGTGCCGTTGCTGACCGCGGCACCGTGGTCGGTGCTCGCGTCGGGACGGATGAAGACGTAGCGCTGGCCGTGGTGCGCGAGCTCCACGCCGTGTACGTCGACGCGGGACGTCATGCGAACTGGCTGCTCCGGCGACCACTTCGCATGACTTCCCGCAGCCAACGTCACCGGCTCGTCGAACTCGACGACCGTTGCTGCAGGGGCGCCACCCATCCGGAAGCCGTCGCCGGCGAACGGCCCCTCGGACGCGCTGTTCGCGTCGAGCCAGAGCCGGGCAGCGATCTCCCGCGCCGGCGCGGGATCGGGGACGGGGACCTGATGACGGTCGAGCCAGGCGGTGTCGATCCCGCCGGGCTCAGCGAACTCCGGGCCGTCGGCGAGCGCACGCAGGAATCCGGTGTTGGTGGTCAGGCCGAGGATCACGGTGACGTCGAGCGCCGCAACGAGGCGGCGTCGGGCCGACTCCCGGTCCCTGCCGCTGACGATGACCTTGCCCAGCATCGGGTCGTACGACGTGCTGACGACCTGACCGGACTCGAGGGCGTGGTCGACGCGCGCGTCAGTGGGCCAGTGCACCGTCGTTGCGGTACCGGCCTGCGGGAGGAAGCCACCGAACGCGTCCTCGGCGTAGATCCGGGCCTCGAGCGCATGGTCACCGAACATGATGCCGGCCTGGTCGAACGGCAGCGGCTCCCCTGCGGCGACAGCGAGCTGAAGGGCGACCAGGTCGGTCCCGCTGTGGATCTCGGTGACGGGATGCTCCACCTGGAGCCGGGTGTTCATCTCCAGGAAGTAGAAGTCACCCGTCGACGCGTCGAGCAGGAACTCGATCGTGCCGGCGTTGCTGTAGGCGACAGCCGCGGAGAGCGCGACCGCGGAGTCATGGATGCGCCCGCGCAGCTCATCGGCCAGAGCCGGTGCCGGCGCCTCCTCGATGACCTTCTGGTGCCGGCGCTGCACCGAGCACTCGCGGGTGCCGAGGTGGACGACGTGGCCGTGCTCGTCGCCGAGCACCTGGACCTCGATGTGGCGACCGCGCTCGACGTACTTCTCGATGATCATCGTGTCGTCGCCGAAGGCGCTGGCGGCCTCGCGCTTCGCCGCGGCGATCGCGGGCTCGAGCTCGGCGGCGGAGCGGACGACGCGCATGCCCTTGCCGCCGCCACCGGCGGCAGCCTTGACCAGGACCGGGTAGTGGTCTCGAGACGGTTGCTGGGCAACCTCCTCGACCAGCGCACCGGTCTCGTCGAGCACGAACGACGGCACGACGGGGACGCCCGCAGCGACGGCGAGGTCGCGGGCCGCATCCTTGCGACCCATCTGCTCGATGACGGTCGGCGACGGTCCGACCCAGGCGATGCCGGCGCCGGTGACCGCACGGGCGAACCCGGCGTTCTCGGACAGGAAGCCGTAGCCGGGGTGGATCGCGTCGGCACCGGCCTCCTTCGCGGCAGCCAGGACGGCGTCGGCATCGAGGTAGCTCGGGATCCGGATCGCGACGTCGGCGTCGCGCACGTGCAGTGCCGTGGCGTCGACGTCGGTGTGGATCGCGACGGTGCGGATGCCGAGGTCCTTGCAGGTGCGGAAGACGCGGCGGGCGATCTCGCCACGGTTGGCCACCAGGACGGTGTTGATCACTGTGTCGGTCATCGTCATCACATCCGGAAAATGCCGTAGGAGGGCGCCGGAGTGGGCACCGCGGACGTGATGTCGAGGGCCATGCCGAGGACACGCCGGGTGTCGGCGGGGTCGATCACACCGTCGTCCCAGAGCCGCGCCGTGGCGTAGTACGGCGACCCCTGGGTCTCGTACTGGTCGCGGATCGGCTGCTTGAACTCCTCGTCGTCCTCGCGGCCGGCAACGGTGGCGAGGACGCCGGCGGCCTGCTCACCGCCCATCACGGAGATCCGGGAGTTGGGCCACATCCAGAGGAAGCGCGGGTCGTAGGCCCGCCCGCACATGCCGTAGTTGCCGGCGCCGAACGAACCACCGATGACGACGGTGAACTTGGGGACGACCGAACACGCGACCGCCGTGACCAGCTTGGCGCCGTCGCGGGCGATGCCGCGGTTCTCGTACTCGCGACCGACCATGAAGCCGGAGATGTTCTGCAGGAACAGGAGCGGGATGCCGCGCTGGTTGCACAGCTCCACGAAGTGCGCGCCCTTGAGGGCCGACTCGCTGAACAGGATGCCGTTGTTGGCGACGATCCCGACCCGGTGCCCGTGGATCCGGACGAACGCACACACCAGCGTCTCGCCGTACAGCTGCTTGAACTCCTGGAACCGGCTGCCGTCGACGAGGCGACGGATCACCTCGCGGACGTCGTACGGCGTCCGGGTGCTCGTCGGGACGACGTCGTAGATGCTCTCCGGCGGCTCGAGCGGGTCCTCGACCGGCGCGAGGTCCCCTCCGGTGGTTGAGGTGCGAGCGGAGCGAGCCTCGAAACCCGTGGGATCCGGGAGGGTGCTGACGATCCCGCGGAGAATCCGCAGCGCGTGCGCGTCGTCGTC
The DNA here is from genome assembly GCF_001427795.1 of Nocardioides sp. Root682. Classification (GTDB taxonomy): domain Bacteria; phylum Actinomycetota; class Actinomycetes; order Propionibacteriales; family Nocardioidaceae; genus Nocardioides. The sequence goes on from NZ_LMHJ01000001.1 coordinate 2,280,808, forward strand.
GGCGAGGTGGTCGACGACGCCGCTCTTGCGGGCGTGCACGTCACCGCCGCCGAGGTCCTCGGCCGTGACGATCTCGCCGGTCGCGGCCTTCACCAGCGGCGGGCCGCCGAGGAAGATCGTGCCCTGGTTCTTCACGATCACGGTCTCGTCGGACATCGCCGGGACGTAGGCGCCGCCGGCGGTGCAGGAGCCCATCACGGCGGCCAGCTGCGGGATGCCGCGTGCGGACATGTTGGCCTGGTTGAAGAAGATCCGGCCGAAGTGCTCGCGGTCGGGGAAGACCTCGTCCTGCTTGGGCAGGAAGGCGCCGCCGGAGTCGACGAGGTAGAGGCAGGGCAGGTGGTTCTCGGCCGCGATCGTCTGCGCCCGCAGGTGCTTCTTGACCGAGATCGGGTAGTAGGTACCGCCCTTGACGGTCGCGTCATTCGCGATGACGAGGCAGTTGCGGCCCTGCACGCGACCGACGCCGGCGACCATTCCGGCCGACGGGACGGCGTAGTCGTCACCGTCCTTGCCGTACATCCCGAACCCGGCCAGCGGCGCGATCTCCAGGAAGGGGCTTCCGGGGTCGAGCAGACCGTCGACCCGGTCGCGCGGGAGCAGCTTGCCGCGGTCCGTGTGCTTGGTGCGGGCCGCCTCGCTGCCGCCCAGGCGCACACGGGCCAGCCGCTCGCGCAGCTCGGCGGTCAGGTCGGCGAGGGTGGGTTCGCTCGTCGTGGTCTCGGGCACGAGTCGAGGTTAACGATCATTAACCTGACTCGCAAGGGGTGAACGCCCGCTAACCTCAGCACGTGAGCGAGATCAGCCGACGGGAGCAGATCCTGGACACTGCGGCCGACCTCTTCGCGGCCCGCGGGTTCCACGGCGTTTCCGTCGCCGACCTCGGTGCGGCCTGCGGCATCTCCGGCCCGGCGCTCTACAAGCACTTCCCGTCCAAGCAGGCGATGCTCGCCGAGATGCTGACCTCGATCAGCGAGCGCCTGCTCGACGTCGGCCGCGAGCGCGTCGACGGCGGCGGTGGTGACGCCGCCCTGGCCCTGGCCGGCCTGGTCGACTGGCACGTGGAGTTCGCGCTGTCGCACCGCCCGCTCATCGTCGTGCAGGACCGGGACTGGGAGTCGCTGCCCGAGGACGCCCGGGTGCAGGTACGACGCCTCCAGCGCTCCTACGTCGACCTCTGGGCCGACCAGCTGCAGACCCTGCGGCCCGCACTGAGCCGGCCGGCCGCGCACGCCGCCGCCCAGGCCGCCTTCGGACTGCTCAACTCCACGCCCCGCGCCGGCCACGACATCCCCGACGCCGAGCTGCGCGACCTGCTCGGCTCGATGGCACTGGCCGCGCTCGGCGCACTGCAGACGAGCTGACCCGGACGTCAGTCCTTCTCGTCGTACCCGCCCGAGTCGCTGATGTCGCCGATCTCGCGACCGCTGATCGTCGGCCAGTCGTTGTTGGCGTCCAGGCCGTCGAGACCGGAGTTGAGCGTGGTCCACATGCTCAGCTTCACCGTGACGTTCTCGTCGAAGTACCCCTCGAGCGTGTTGGCGTAGCCGATCGTCGCGGTGAGCGCCTTGCCGATCACCTTGATCGCGGGGCCGGCGTCGAAGGTGACCCACTGGCCCGCGTCGGTGCCGTCCTTGATGCCGTCGAGCACCGTGTCGACGACGTCGAGGAGCACGTCGATGCAGTCGCGCCAGGTCTTGCGGATCTGGAGCGCACCCTCGGCACACGCCGTGGCCGCCGCCTTCAGGCCGAGGTCCACACCGTTGATGGCGGCGACCTGCTCCTTGACCACGGCGTCGTACGACGTGAACGCGTCGCCCGACCAGCTGTTGGCCAACCGGGCAGTGATGTCGTTGACGACGCGCTTCTCGTCGCGGATCCGGCCGGCCGCGGTGATGTAGGCCTGGTTCATCTGCATCAGCACCCACGGGTCGCCGGTGATGTCGGAGACCGTGTCCCAGAGGTCCTCGCAGAACTTCTCGAAGTCGTCCCACAGCTTCTCGATCTCGTCCTCGAGGTTGCCCTTGGCCCACTCGTAGGCGGCCTTGAGACCGGGGCTGACGACCCAGGCCCACCGGCTGTCGAGTCCCTTGGCGATGATCGAGTTGTTCCAGGTGTCGATGACGTCCTGGACACCCTCCTCGATCTTCTTCTGGATGTCCTCGAGCTTGAGCTCGGTGTCATCGGTGTAGTCGGAGTAGTAGTCGTACTCGGTCATGCCGGTGTCCCGTCGAGCTTGTGGAACTGGTCCTTGACGTCCAGGTCGGTGGCGCCGAAGTCCTTGGCGACGTCACGCAGGGCGGTGCCCACGTCGTTCATCACCTTCTGTCCGGCGAGGAGCGCATCCGCCATGGCGGTGATGAACGTGTCGTGCTGGGCGGGAATGCCCGCCCGGTCGGCGTACCAGCCGAACTTCGAGCCGTTCGACTCGTAGCCGACGATGTCGGAGTAGGCGTTGTGGAGCTCGAGGCCGATGCCGTCCCAGCCGGCAGCGGCATCGACGAGGGCCTTGAGGCTGGCCTTCATGACCATGATCAGTCTCCTAGCGAGTAGCGGGTTGCCTGCAGGATCGCGAGCTCGAGGTGCTCGGAGCGCACGCCGCCGAGCCAGTCCGCGTCCACCTGGATCTCGGCGAGGTCACCGCGCGCCGAGCGCTGCACGGTGAGGAAGCCGTTGTCGGAGTGCCCGGCTGCGGGCCTGCGACGTGGCGCGGGACGAGCCCCGCGCGCCGCGCGACGCTCGAGTGACGCCGCACGGGTGACGATCTCCGGGCCGCGGTTGCGGACCTTGAGCCCGCCCCCGCCGGCCAGCGAGCGGTCGGCGCGGGCGATCCACTCGTCGGCCTGCCCGTTGAGCTGGAGGACGGCGTACAACCGCTCGCCGTCCGCGGCGAAAAAGGCCTCGGACAATGCGGTCTCGAAGGGCTCCGGGTGCCGGAGACCGCCGATGTCGAGCACCTGCACGTCGATGACGCGCTTGGCGGCATCGACCGTGACGGTCAGCGTCTGCGCGCGGTTCGTTCCGGAGGTGGGCGCAACCTCGACGAAGGCATCCGGCCGGTCCTCGGCAAGGACCTGCAGAAGACGCTCGCCGGCGGGATCCAGGTGGGTCATGTCGTTCCTCGGTCGTGGGCGATGGTGACGGACTCCGCCTGCCCGAACTCACCGACGGCAAACCTGTCGTGTTTCGGCCGGACGGCTCGTGGCAGGCTCAGGAGGTGACGTCGATGCGTGTTCTCGTGTGCGCCCTGCTGCTCCTCGGACCCCTGGCCTCGGGCTGTTCGGAGGAGGACGACCCGGCCCCGGCGGTCGAGCCGGCCGCCCTGCCGGAGAACCTCTGCGACGTCGTACCCGCCCACCTGCGGGAGCAGTGGGGGCTCGCCGAGAAGACGCACGACACCTCGGCCCTGATCAGCGCGACGACCGCTGGATGCGCCCTCACGGGTCGCTACCTCGGGTCCCCCCTGACCCTGCTCCTGCAGCTGACCTCGTTCGGGGGCGAGGACCGCAAGCACGCCCGGTCCGAGATGACGACCCAGCTGGAGCTGGCGTGCGCCGACCTCTCCCTCGCCGCGAGCGCGTCGGCGGAGCTGACGACCGACGACAACGGCTGCAGCCTCCGTGAGCCCACCGGAGACGTCGCACAGGTCGCGCGCTCGATCCCCGCCTCAGGGGTCGCCGAGGTCTCGGTCACCTACGACGGGGAGAACCCGTCAGCCGTGGCCGCCGAGACCCAGCGGCTCCTCGAGACCCTGACCAGCGACCCGGCCGAGCTGCGGTAGCCGTCCCCTCGCTCAGAACCCGGGCGCCGCCCGCTCCAGGATCGGGGCGAGGTCGAGGCCGGCGGGCAGGGTGCCGAAGGCGCTGCCCCAGTCGCGCGACAGCCGGCTCGCGCAGAACGCGTCCGACACCGCGGACGGCGCGTGGCGCAGCAGCAGGCCTGCCTGGAACACCACCGCGATCTGCTCGACGATCCGGCGGGCGCGCAGCTCGATGTCGTCGAAGCCGGTGAGCTCCTTCTTGAGCGACGACACGGCGTCGTCGTACCGCGGGTCGGCACCGGCGGCCAGCTCGGCCTCGGTGAAGAACGCGTCCAGGGCCAGTGGTTCGCGGCCGATGGCGCGCAGGGCGTCGAGCGCGGCGACGTTGCCGGAACCCTCCCAGATCGAGAGCAGCGGGAGCTCGCGGTAGATCCGGGCCAGGTCGAAGTCCTCGGTGTAGCCATTGCCACCGAGGCACTCGAGGGCCTCACCGGCGACGGCAGGACCGCGCTTGCAGACGTAGTACTTCGTCGCCGCGAGCGCGAGCCGGCGCAGCGCCGCTTCACCCTCGTCACCGTTGATCGCACGGTCGTTGGCCCCGGCGAGCCGCATCATCGCGGTCGTCGCGGCCTCCGACTCGAGGGCCAGGTCGGCCAGCACGTTGCGCATCAGCGGCTGGTCGATGAGGTTCTTCCCGAACGCGGCGCGGTGCTGCGCGTGGTGGGTGGCCTGCACGAGCGCGGCCCGCATGCCCGACGCGCTGCCGATGACGCAGTCGAGGCGGGTCATGTTGACCATCTCGACGATGGTCTTGACGCCCTTGCCCTCCTCACCCACGAGCCAGCCGACGGCGTTGTCGTACTCGATCTCCGACGACGCGTTGGACTTGTTGCCGAGCTTGTCCTTGAGCCGCTGGAAGCGGATCGGGTTGGCCTCGCCGCCCGGCAGCACGCGCGGCAGCAGGAAGCAGGAGAGCCCGCCGGGCGCCTGGGCGAGGGTCAGGAACATGTCGGACATCGGCGCCGACGTGAACCACTTGTGCCCGACGATCCGGTACGTCCCGTCGGCCGCCCCGTCGATCGGCAGGGCCGTGGTCGTGTTGGCGCGTACGTCGGAGCCGCCCTGCTTCTCGGTCATCGACATGCCCGCGATCAGGCCGGTCTTGGTCTCCGGGTCGCGCAGGCCGAAGTCGTAGGAGCGGTTGGTGAGCAACGGCTCGAAGCGCGCCGCGAGCTCGGGATTCGCACGCAGGGCCGGGACGACGGCGTACGTCATCGAGATGGGGCAGCCGTGGCCGGCGTCGACGTTCCAGGCGTAGAACTTCGCGGCGCGGGCGACGTGGGCGCCGGCGCGGTCCTCGGCCCACGGGGCCGCGTGGATGCCGTGGGAGATCGCCGTCTCCATCAGCCGGTGGTACGACGGCACGTACTCGACCTCGTCGATGCGGTTGCCGTAGCGGTCGTGGGTGTGCAGGCGCGGCGGGACGCGCTCCGCGAGCCGCCCCCAGTCGCGGGCCTCCGCGGTGCCGGCGAGTCGGCCCACCTCGTGGATCTCTTCGAGCGCCCAGCCGGCGCCCTCGCGCTCGATCCCCTCCAGCAGGGCCGGGTCGGCGGCGGTGTCGTGGCCGACGAGCGGCGGCACCTGGTTGAAGACCTCGTGCGTGTTCATGCTTCTCATCCCTTGTTCGTGACGTTGCTCGTGGAAGGTCCGAAGTCGTCGTACGGCGCGCCGTCGCGCTCGCGCACCGCCTGGCGGAAACCCGCCTCTGCGGCACGTTGCTGGAAGGCGTAGCCCTCGCGGGTGTGCCGGGAGATCCCGTCGAAGACGGTGGAGATCATCTGGCTGTTCTGGACGCCCTGGGCGAGGAGGGCGGAGTTGAGTGCGAGCTTCGCCATCACCAGCTGGTTGAGCGGCATGGCGGCGATCCGTTGCACCAGCACCTCCGTGCGTTCGGCGAGCTGGTCGGGCTCGGGCGCCTCGATCGCCAGGCCCCACTCGGCGGCCTCACGGCCCGAGAGGCAGTCGCCGGTGAAGAGCAGCCGCTTGGCTCGCTGGTCGCCGAGACGGTGCGCCCACAGACCGGCCGACGGCACTCCCCAGACCCGCGTGGGCGGGTAGCCGATCTTGGCGTCGGCGGCGATCAGGATCTGGTCGCAGTGCAGCGCGATGTCGGTGCCGCCGGCGACGCAGAACCCGTGGATGCTGGCCACGGTCGGCTTGTTCGCGTGCAGCAGGCTCGCGAAGCCGCGGGTGAAGCGACTCATCATCGCGTAGTCGACCATCGGGTCCCAGGTGCCCGCAGGGTCGTGGTTGTGCATCTGGACCGTCGGGTCGAGCACGGTGCCGGCCGTCGGGACGTTGCCCACCCGGTGGTCGAGCTTGTCGAGACCCCCGTCCATCAGGTGCTCCGCCGAGGCAGCCAGGTCGTAGCCGCCACAGAAGCCCTTGCCCCTCCCGCTCAGCACGATGACGTGCACGCGCGGGTCGAGATCGGCCCGCTCGACGGCGTCGGCCAGCTCCACCGGCGTGTCCGGGGTGATCGAGTTGCCCTGCTCGGGGCGGTTGAACGTCAACCGCGCGACACGGCCGTCCACCTCGTAGGTCAGCGTCCGGTACGACGGCGCGTCCGCGACCGGACCGGTCGCACTGCGGTACGGCGATCCGGGCCCGTCGGTTGCGGGGCGGCGCCAGGGAGCCTCGTCGGTCATGTCACCACGTTACATTTGGATCAACGACTGTGTCCAGCGTTGTAACAACCGGTCCTGCGTGGGAAGGTGGCGCCGTGCCTACCGATCCCACGTCGCTGCCACAGCTGTCGGCGCGGTCGGTGCTGCTGAGCCTGCTGCTCGGCTCGCACCCGGACCGGATGAGTCCCGCTGCCCTGGTCCGCGCGGGCGAGCACTTCGACATCCCCGCCTCGACCGTGCGCGTGGCGCTGACGCGGGCCGTGGCTGCCGGTGACCTGCGTCGAGACGACGGGGACTACGCCCTCGGGAAGCGCCTGGCCCGCCGCCAGCAGCACCAGGACGAAGCCGTCCTCGACGCCGAGATCGAGTGGGACGGTTCCTGGGAGATGGCGGTGGTGGTCGTGTCCGGTCGCTCCGGTCCCGAGCGCGCCGCCCTGCGCGACCTGCTGGCCGGGCACCGCCTCGCCGAGCTGCGTGAGGGCGTGTGGACGCGTCCGGCGAACCTGAGCCGCCCCCGCGGGTATGCCGACGACGTCGTGCTCAGCACCTTCTCCGTCCGGCCCGACGGTGACCCGGCCGGCCTCGCCGCCGACCTGTGGGACCTGACCGGTTGGGCGAAGGACGGTCGCACCCTGCTGCGGATGCTCGCGAAGGCCACCGCTCCGGCAGCCCGCCTGGCCGTCGCCGCGGCGTTGGTCCGTCAGCTCGCCAACGACCCCCTGCTCCCGGCGGACCTGCTGCCGCGCAACTGGCCCGCGGACGAGATGCGGCAGACGTACGCGGCCTACCAGGCCGAGCTGCGGGTCCTGGCCCTGCCGGACTGAGCGAGCGTCAGACCAGGCCCTCGGGCAGGTCCTCGCCCGACTCGAACAGCTGGAGCGCGCGCCGGGCACGCAGCGCCGCGTCGACCACGATCTCGACGTCGTCGGCGAGCTCCGACGTCGGCCGGTCCTCGTTCGAGGCTCCGCGGGAGGTGGCGCGCTCGTGCAGCTCGGCCAGCAGCGCCTCGCGGTCCAGCCCGCGCAGGGCGAACAGCACCAACGGATCGGCGTCGACGAGCCAGCCGACCTGCAACAGGACGGCCAGCGCGTGCGCGCACGGGTCGAGGTAGTGCGGGCACGTGCAGGTCGCGGAGAACTCGCCGCCGTACGGCAGGAGCTCGACCCCGACCTCCTCGACGTGCTCGACGAAGTCGTGGGGCAGGTTGCCGGCCAGCAGCTCGGCGATCCGCCCCGACTCCGCAGCCACCACGTCGACCAGCGCCCGCCGGGAGTCCTCCTCCAGCGTGGGTACGACGATCTCGACCGTCCACGCGTCCTCGCCCTCCCGCACGGCAGCGAGCAGGTTGCCCGCGTCGATGCTGATCCCACCGACGTCGCCGCGGCGCGCGCTGGCCCGGCCGGGGCGCAGCTCGGCGTCGGAGTAGGCCGCCTCCTCGACGGCCCGCTGCCACGCCTTGCCCCACCACGAACGGACCCCACGCCGCGGCAGCGTCTGGCGGACGAAGGTCGTGCGCATCAGTCGTCCCGCTCGTCGATGCCGTCGGAGAGCAGGGCCTCGCGGCGCTGCTCCTTGCGCAGGGTGACCAGGTCGCGCAGCTCCTCGTTGCCGAGCTCGGTCAGGGCGGCCTCGCCCCGCGCGAGCACGGCATCGGCGAGGTGCCGCTTGCGGTCCAGGAGCGCGGCGACCCGCTCCTCGATGGTGCCGCGGGTGACCATCCGGTGCACCTGGACCGGCTTGGTCTGGCCGATCCGGTAGGCCCGGTCGGTGGCCTGGTCCTCGACCGCGGGGTTCCACCACCGGTCGACGTGGATGACGTGGTCGGCGCGGGTGAGGTTGAGGCCGGTGCCGCCGGCCTTGAGCGAGAGCAGGAAGACCGGCACGCCCTGCTCGTCGTCGGCCTGGAACTTGCGCACCATCGCCTCGCGGGCACTGACCGGCGTACCGCCGTGGAGGAACTGGTGCGGCACACCCGCGGCGGTGAGGTGCTGCTCGATCAACCGGGCCATGGCGACGTACTGCGTGAAGACGAGCACGGCGCCGTCCTCGGCGAGGACGGTGGCGACCAGCTCGTCGAGCAGCTCGAACTTCTCCGACCGCCCGGACAGGCGGGCGCCGGCGCCCTGCTTGAGGAACTGGGCGGGGTGGTTGCAGATCTGCTTGAGGCCGGTGAGCAGCGCGAGCACCAGCCCGCGCCGGGTCTCCTCGTCGGCGCGCTCGATCCGCTCCATCGAGTCCTTCACGAAGGCTTCGTAGAGGACGACCTGCTCCCGGGTCAGGCCCAGGAGGTGGTCGGTCTCCGTCTTCGGCGGCAGCTCCGGCGCGATGCCCGGGTCGGACTTGCGGCGCCGCAGCAGGAACGGGCCGATGAGGTCGGCGAACTGACGTGCCTTGGTCGGCTCCGCACCGGACTCGATCGGTGCCGCCCACACCCGCCGGAACGCCTGCCGGCTGCCGAGCAGGCCGGGCACGCACCAGTCGAGGATCGACCAGAGCTCGGTGAGGTCGTTCTCGACCGGCGTGCCCGTCAGCGCGACCCGCGCCCGACTGGGCACCTGGCGCAGCGCCCGAGCGGTGGAGGTGCGCGAGTTCTTCACGTGCTGCGCCTCGTCGGCCACGACGAGGTCCCAGTCGATCGCAGCCAGGGTCACCGGGTCACGGCGGAGCGTGCCGTACGTCGTCAGCACGAAGCCGGCGTCTCGATACGCCGCTCCTTCGTCGCGGCTACTCGACGACCCTGTGGCCAAGCCGTCCAGCGAACGGGCTCCCCCGTGGAACCGTCGTACGGCGAGGCCCGGCGCGAACTTCTGGATCTCGCTCTCCCAGTTGCCGAGAAGGCTGGCCGGGCACACGACGAGCGTCGGGCCGCCGCGCGAGGCGCCGCTCTCGAGGCGGTGCAGGTGCAGCGCGATCAGGGTGATCGTCTTGCCGAGACCCATGTCGTCGGCCAGGCATGCACCGAGGCCCAGCCCGGTCAGGTCGGCCAGCCAGGTCAGGCCGTGGCGCTGGTAGTCACGAAGGCTGGCGTCGAGGCCGTCCGGTGCGGGCAGCGGATCACGGGTGGCAGCAGCCAGGACCTGCTCGCGCACCTTGAGCAGCGAGGCGCCCACGATGACCTGCGCGGTCGCGGGCTCGGCGGGCTGGGCCGCGGTGGCGTCGGTGGCCGGCAGGTCCGTGACGCCGGTGAGCGCGGCGGCCAGCGCCTGGGCACCGGTGGCCTTGCGGATCAGCCGCTTGCGGGCGCGCTGGGCGGTCGTCGGGTCGACCACCGTCCACGCCCCGCGGAGCTTGATGACCGGGCTCGCCGCAGCGGCCAGCTCCGCCATCTCCTCCTCGGTCAGCGGGTCGCCGTGCAGCGCGATCTGCCACGAGAACGAGAACAACCCCTCGGTCGAGAACGGGCTGTCCTGCAGCGGCAGCTCGGGGTTGCGCTCGACCTTCCCGCCCTTGCCGGAAGGGTCGGGCCGGCGATCGAGCACCGCCCGCGCGGTCAGCTCCGGGCCGAGGGCACGCGGCCAGTGGACGTCGACCCGGGCGCTGCGGAGCGGCCCGACGTGGTCGAGCAGGCTGGAGATCTCCTCGCCGTCGAGGGTGAGCTGGTCGGGCACGGACAGCGCGAGCAGCCGGTCGAGGGTCGGCCAGACGTCGGCGGCGGCCCGGAGCGCGATGCTCGCGTGGATCCGGGAGCGGGCACCGAAGCCGTGCTCGGCCGCGCCGGCGGTCCACAGCAGCGCCGCGTCGGCGACGTGGAGGGGATCGCGTTCGTCGTGGACCTGCAGCACCACCCGGACCGAGCCCGCGACGAGCTCCTCCTCGGCCGCCTCCACCCGCAACGAGATCCGCACCAGCTCGGGCAGCGGGCTGCCGTCCTCGGACAGCCCCGCCTCGGAGTTGGCGGTGCGTTGACGTGCGGTGCGTTCGGCGAGGCGTTGGCGCACCCGCTCCGCGAACGCCTCCGGCTCGCGCCTGGTTCCGGCATCGTCGGGTGCCGGTCGAGCGCGCACGGCGGGCGCTGCTCGCGGCATGGTGTCGGCGACGGCGTCGAGGACCTGGCGGACCAGCCCGACGGCTTCGGCGGGCGGGAGGTCGTCGTACGACCGGGCCTCCGCGAGGCGTCGTACGGCGTCGTGGTCGCGGTCGTCGAGGCCGTCGACCCGCCAGCCGGTGGCCCCGTCAGCGGCTGGGGCGACCTTGCCGGCGGCGACGAAGCGCAACGCCAGCAGGGCCGCTCCGCTCAGCAGCGCCACGCTGGGATGGGCGTCGTCGCGGGTGTGCGCGCGGCTGAGCACTGGCAGCGCGGCATTGACCGGGAGGGCGATCGTGCGCGCGCCGGGAACCTTGTCCGTGAACTCGATCGTCGGCGGGTCGCCGGCCCGGAATGTCGCCGGGCCGGTGACGGGAACGAAGCTCACCGGAGCGACAGTAATCCCCGGGCCCGACAGCTGTTCGGTGGCCGTCGCGCAGCCCGGACCTATGGCGTCACCATCCACTGCACGAGCTGCCACACGAGGCCGTTGCCGTCGGCGAACTGGCAGTAGCGCTCGCCCCACGGTTCGGTCTCGGGCGGCGTGACGACCCTCGCCCCGGCGGCGGCGATGCGGGCGAACTGCTCGTCGAGGTCCTCGACGACGAAGACCAGCAACAGACCCTGCCCTGCGGATCCGGCAACCTCCGGCGGCCGGAAGGTCTCCAGCCCGGTGCGCAGGAAGATCACGTTGACGCCTGCGGACGGATGCTCCAGCGACACGAACCCGTCAGCAGCCATCGCCTCGGTGAAGCCGAAGTGATCGATGGCGAAGCTCGCGGACGTTGCGACGTCGGGGACGTTGAGGGAGATGGCGGTGGACGTGACGTGCATGGTGCGCTCCTTGTTCGGGACCAACCCGCGTCGATCAACTCTGTACGTCGTACAACGTACAGTGTTCTAGGATGATTCCCGACCAGGAGGAAACGTTGCCGCGCTCGCTGATCGACCTGCTCTGGCGGGACCACCCCGACGCCCCGACCGCGGGCACCCGCGGCCCGCGGGCCCGGGTCTCGACGGGCGATGTCGTGGAGGCAGCGGTCCGATTGGCCGACACCTCTGGCCTGGCGGCTGTCACGATCCGGCGGCTCGCCGACGCGCTCGACGTGTCGACGATGTCGATCTACACCCACGTCAACAGTCGCGACGACCTGCTCGTCCTGATGGCCGACTTCGCACACCTGGCGATGGAGCGGACTCCCTACGGGCGTCTCGGCTGGCGCACTCGGGTGCAGCGGGTGGCCGAGTCCAACCTCGCCCAGCTCCGGACACGCCCGTGGCTCCACGACATCGACGACGACCGGACGGCGCTCGGGCCCGGCACGATCGCCAAGTACGACCACGAGCTCGCCGCGCTCGTGCCGCTCGGGCTCACGCCCGAGACCTGCGACGCCGCCCTGACCTTCGTCCTCGACTTCGTCAGCGCTTCTGCGCGGGCGCTCCGCACCGACCCTCGCGCGGGCGAGATGGCCGCGCACTGGCCGGAGTGGAGCGTGCGGCTCGGCGCCTACCTGGGCGACGACTTCCCGCTGGCGCAGAGCGTGGGCGCCGCTGCCGGCGAGGCGATGGGGGCGGCATCCAGCCCGTCCCTGGCGTGGGACTTCGGCCTCGCCAGGGTGCTGGACGCACTGGCCGCGCTGGCGCCGCCCCGATCCTGATCAGATCGCGTTCGCGACCGACTTGCCTCGCAGTCGGGCAAGGCCGATGCCCCCGAGGAGCAGTACGGCGCCGGCCACGGCCAGCGCACCCGACCACTGGCTCGGGTGCTCTGCGGCCAGTGCGACGCTCGCCATCGGCACCAGGACCGTCGGCATGGCGATGGCCAGGATCGAGAAGCCGGAGTGGTTCGAGATCGCGGCGGCCAGGGCCCACAGGATCGTGAGGACCGCAGCGAGACCGAGGACGACCCAGACGTCGGACTCCTTGAAGCCGAGGTCGTTGGACGTCGCGAGATAGCTCGAGGACTCGTCGTCCTCGAAGTCCGGCATGCCGACCATGCCGCCGAAGAACCCGCCGAGGAAGCGGGTGATCAGGAACGTCGCCATGATCCCGGTGAAACCGACCAGACCGGCGACGCCGACCACGACTCCGCTCACGGCCCGGCTGGGGAGCACCCAGCCCAGCACGGTGACAGCCACGACGAACACGGCGACCAGGACGGCGGCCGTGACCTGCTCGTTGCCGTCGACGCTGTCGGCCACGAAGTCATCGAACGCCAGGCCGTAGATGATCGCGAGACCAGCGATGGCGACGACCACGAACGCGGCCCGCCTCGCGCCGACGTACCCGATGATCGCGAGCACGACGAGCACGGCGCCGGTGAGGTAGCCCATCCAGTTCTCGTCGCTGTCGATGCCGACGTTGAGGACGACAGCAGTCGCGAGGATGCCGACCACGCCGGGCCAGGTGACGACCTCTTCACGGGCCCGGCCGCCGACCCGGCGGCGGGCGACGATCGAGCCCAGGAAGGCCACGAGCAGCAGAACGCCGGTCGCGCCGAGGCCGACGCCGAAGTTGGACCAGTCGAGGTCGCCGTCGTCGGTCGCGCGACTGCGGATCGCCGAGATCACGACAGCCGCACCGAGCAGGCCGGTGCCGACAGCGATCAGTGCGCCGGTGCCGCCGGCCTTGGAGGCCTTGGTCGGGAACTCCGGGTCGATCGGGCCGCCCGGCTGGGCCGCCGGGTCCGGCGCGCCGAACGCGCCGAAGGGCAGGAGGCTGTCGTCGGGTGACTCCGGCGCCGGAGGTCCGGCGTGCGCGCCGCCGTGGGCGGGGCCGGCCTGGCCCGGGGGCACCATCACGGTCTCGGAGGGCTGCGGGTCTGCCGGACGCATCACCGTCTTGTCGGGCTGGAACTGGGGCGGGACGGGCGCGCTCGGCGGCGGAGGCGGCGGCGGTGCGTCGCCCGAGGCCGCAGCGGGATCCGGCGTGCCAGGAGTGGGAGCGTCGTCGTTCATACCCGCCAATCTAGGCTCGCCGGGGCCCGGATCGGGGGAGGCTGCAGTCCAGACGCGGGTTGTCAGACGAGGATCCGCCCGGTGATCGGTGGCAGGTCGGCCAGCGTGACGATGCCGGGCTCGGCTGCCACGACGTACGGCACGGCGTTGGTGACGGGCAGGGCGGTGTAGATCATGCCGAGGCCCATGAATCCCGGCTCGGTCCAGCCCTCCGGCGGCAGGCAGTGCAGCACGGTGCGCATGTTGGGGACGCCGAACACCTGGATCACGTGGCCGTGCGCGAGCGGCTTGGGCGGGTCGACGTGGCTGCCCATCGTCCAGTTGAAGCCGACGCTGACGACATTGCGGTCGCCGACCCAGCCACGGTGGTAGCCGAGGACACCGGCAACCGTGCCCTCCGGGATCTGCATGAACCCCAGGTCGGAGTCGCCGGTCGCCGCGGTGAAGGTGACGTCGAAGGTCATCCGGTCCAGGGTCACGCCCATCGCGTCGGCCATCATGGCGGCGGACTCGGCGAACACCTCGCTCTCGACGCGCACCTTCTCGGCGAGGCCCGGTGTCGCCGGGTCCTGCGAGAAGCCCATGGCGGTCTGGGTCTCGGCCGACTCGTACGTCGAGCAGTCGACGGACTCGGTGATCCGGACCTCGTCGACCCACTCGCACGACCCGCTCAGGGTCATCGCGATCACGTTGGTCATGCCGGGGTGCGCGCCGCTGCCGAAGATGGTGGCGTTGCCCTGGCTGCACGCCTTCTCGATGCGGGCGCGGTCCTCCGGCGACTGCTTGCCGCCGGTGATCCAGGCCGCGCTGGTGCAGACGTTGACCCCGCTCTCGAGGAGCGCGACCAGCTCGTCGACATCGGGCCAGAGCGGGTTGTAGCAACACGCATCGGGCTTCAGCGCGAGCAGTGCAGCGACGTCGTTGGTGGCGATCACGCCGGTCGGCTCCGGCCAACCGCACAGCTCGGCGGCGTCCTTGCCCACCTTGTCCGCGCCGTGGGCGTAGACGCCGACCAGCTCGAGGTCGGGCCGGGCCAGGATCGCGTGTGCGGACCGGCGCCCGATGTTGCCCGTCGTCCACTGGAGGACACGGAGGGGTCGGTCGAAGCGGGGCGCACTCATGGCGCGAGACTAGAACGCGTTCTAGTTTCTGTCGAGGGTGTCGACTAGTTCGTCAGCCCCAGCACCAGCGGTACGACGGCGGCCGCTCCGGCGTCGTACAACGCCGCCGCGCCGAGGGTCAGCGACCACCCGGTCACGCTCCGGTCGTCGACGAGCAGCACCCGGGCGTCGCGCACCGCGGCGGGATCGTCGAGCTGGAGGGCGCAGCGGCGCGACACCGCCGCCACCCGTTGCGCGGAGTTCGTGGCGCCGCGATCGGGACCCACGGAGAGGTCGACGATCCCCCAGCGGCCGACCACGGGGACCTGGAGGAAGCGGGACAGGCCGCTGGCCAGGTCGGCCGTCAGCTGCGGGCGGCGCTCGGACTCGCTCACCACGATGGCGTCCACCTTCGGCTGCCAGTCCTGGAGCATCGCGACCATCGCCCGAGCCAGGGAGACGGGCACCGGACCGTCCTCGGCGTCGAACGCGAAGAGTCCCCGCAGCGCGGCACCGTGGCCGAGGTCGGTCGCCCGCGCGATCGCACGGCCGGTCTCGGCGGGCTGGCGGATCTTGCCGGACAGGCTGACCCCGATGGCCGACAGGCCGGTCGGCCAGAGCTTGCGTGGCTCCAGCGGAACCCCCGGGCGAGCCAGCCGGTCGGCTGCCTCCACGACCGCCGCCTCGGACACGTCCGTCGACAGGGCCAGGCCGCCGCAGTTGTCGCACCGCCCGCAACGCCAGGCCGGATCGGCCAGCACCTCCGGATCGTCCAGCTGCCCGCGCAGGAACCGCATCCGGCACTCGTCCGAACCGAGGTACTCGAGCATCGCCTGCTGCTCGGCCGCCCGGGACGCCGCCACCCGCGCGTAGCGGTCGGCGTCGTAGGACCACTCCTGGCCCGTCGACTCCCAGCCACCCCGCACCCGGCGCACTGCCCCGTCGACGTCGAGCACCTTGAGCATCGTCTCCAAGCGGGTGCGGGACAGGTCGACCCGCGGCTCGATGGCAGCGGTGCTCAGCGCCCGGCCTTCCCCCGACGACTCGGCGAGGACGGCGAGCGTCTCGCGCACCAGCTCCTCCCGCGGGAAGGCTAGGGAGGCGAAGTACGCCCAGATGTCGCGGTCCTCGATGGCCGGCAGCAGGACCACGGAGGCCCCCTCGGGCGGCAGGTTCACGCCACGGCCGGCACGGCCGACCTGCTGGTAGTAGGCGACCGGGCTGCTCGGCGCACCGAGATTGACCACGAACCCCAGCGACGCGTCGAAGCCCATCCCGAGCGCGCTGGTCGCCACCAGCGCCTTCACCTCACCGTCGAGCAGGGCCTGCTCGAGCGCCAGCCGCTCGGTCTGCTCGGTCTGGCCGGAGTACGCCGCCACGTCGTGCCCGCGCGAACGGAGATAGCCCGCGACCTCCTGGGTCGCGGCCACCGTCAGGCAGTAGACGATCCCGCTGCCGGGCTGTTCGGACAGGTGGTCCGCCAGCCACGCGAGCCGCTGCTCAGCGGTCTTGAGGCGCACCACGCCGAGGCGGAGCGACTCCCGATCGAGGCTGCCGCGCAGCACGAGGGTGTCCGCACCCAGCTGCTCGGAGACGTCGTCGGTCACGCGCTGGTTGGCCGTCGCGGTCGTCGCCAGCACGGGGATGCCGGTCGGCAGGTCCTGCAGGAGCGTGCGGATCCGGCGGTAGTCAGGACGGAAGTCGTGGCCCCAGTCGGAGATGCAGTGCGCCTCGTCGATCACCAGCAGGCCACAGGTCGCGGCCAGCCGGGGCAGCACCTCGTCCCGGAAGCCCGGGTTGTTGAGCCGCTCCGGACTCACCAGGAGCACGTCGATCTCGCCGGCCTGGATCGCTCCGTGCACCTGTTCCCACTGCTCCACGTTGGTGGAGTTGACCGTGACCGCCCGGATCCCGGCCCGCTCCGCAGCGGCGATCTGGTTGCGCATCAGGGCCAGCAACGGCGAGATGATCACGGTCGGACCCGCACCGCGCTCCCGCAGCAGCAGCGTCGCCACGAAGTAGACCGCCGACTTGCCCCACCCGGTGCGCTGCACGACCAGCGCACGCCGCCGGTCCTCGACCAGCGCGGCGATCGCGGCCCACTGGTCGTCGTACAACGTGGCATCGGGGCGCCCCACCAGCGCCTGCAGGTGCTCCTCGGCCCGCTCCCGCGGGTCGGTCCCGGGCACGGCCGAGGTCGGTGACGTCATGGGTCGTGTCTACCAGCGGACTCCGACCCGACATTTTCCTCGACGAATCTGGACATTCCCGGGACACCCATCCATCCACCCGCTAGTCTTCTGATCGCAGCCGCAGGAGACCCGAGACTCTTGCGGCTGCACCTTTTTTGTCTGGCGCGAGCGCGGCTCCGCCTCGGGGGCGGCAGCAAGCTGCCGGGCGGCGGCTCTCGCCGCGCTGCCGCGCGTTTGTCTGGCGCGAGCGCGGCTCCGACGAAGAGGCGGCAGCAAGCTGCCGGGCGGCGGCTCTCGCCGCGCTGCCGCGCTCGCAGTTGGCTTGCGCTCCGGTTGGGTTGGGCTGGCGGCAAGACAACCGCACGGGTCCCGCGCGTTGGCCAGGTCATCGGGGTAGTCCTGATCAACCAGGTTGAACGCGGGTTCCCCAATGTCGTCGTACGGCACCGCAGGCCGACAGCGCAACGGAACCGGCGACCGACTCCCTCGTCGCTGCCGCCTGAAATCCGGGCTCCCGACCGACGCAACCCGGCCGTGAGTCAGCAGCGAGCCAGCCGGGGGCGACGGGATCAGCGCGGAGCCGTCCCGGAACCCCACCAGATCCGGGCGACCTCGAACCGCGAACCGGCGTCCCAGCGCGACCGGATGTCGCCCAGGTGCTTCTCCACGCTCTTGACGGCGATCCCCAGCTCCGCAGCGACCTGCTTGTTCGTGCGACCAGCGGCGACCAGGGCCGCCACCTCCGCCTGACGAGGGCTCAGGGCCGGCGTGGTGGGTGGCGCGGCGCCCTCGATCCGGCCCACCGCGGCGAGCAGGCCCACGCGGGTCGCGACACCGAAGGCGCAGAGCACCCGGGAGATGTGGGTCCTGACGGTGCCGGGTGAGAGGTGCAGCTCCATGGCGATCTCCTCGACGCCCCGGCCGGCGAGGATCGCGCGCGCCACCTCCGCCTCTCGGGCCGACAGGGCCGACCAGCCACCTCCGGCGATCGGGGGAAGCCGGCGCCCTGAGGCGGCCAGTGCAGCGGTCGCGGAGCGGCGTACGGCGGCGTGGCCCGTGCGATCGCTCTCGGCGACCAGGGTGCGGAGCGTGCGCGACGCGGCCCCGGGCTCACTGAGGGCCAGTTGGGCGCGAGCGACCAGGAGGTCACCGTCGGCCACCTCGAACTGCCGCCCGGCCGCCACGGACAGCTCGACGCTTCGCTTCGCGAACTCGATCGCTGCCTCGGGGTCTCCGCTGGCCAGCGCGTGCCGGGCCTGTCCCCGCAGCACCACGGTATCCGCGATCGGGTGCCCGGCAAGCCGGCCGAGTCCGACGAGCCAGGCGGCGGCCGCCTCGTCGTCGCCCTCTTCGAGAGCGGAGATCAGCAGGATCTCCAGGCCGAGGGCGCGGTCGATGATCGTGCAACGACTGAGGTCCTCGTCAGCCCCGGCACGAAACGTCATCGCGGCCGACGTGGCCGCATCGCCGACCGCCATCGCTCCGTAGGCCAGCAGCATCAGGGCGCCACGGTCGATGTAGTCGTGGGGCGTGTCAGGCACGTGGCGAGCCACCGGGAGCGAGACCTCGACACCCGCGTCGTCCCCCGCGAAGCCGTGCACCAGCGCGGCGACCGACCCGATGAGGTCCGCGACACGCGTACCCGGCACCACCGTTTCCATCATCGGTCCGAGCAGCCCGAGAGCGTCGTCGACCCGTCCGGAGAAGGTCGCCTCCCGCACCTGGCAGATCACCATCAGCGGGGCAAAGGGGTGGCCCGCCCAGGCCGCGGCCGGCGCCGGGCCACTCCGGTGGACAGCGGCGGTGTCATCGATGCGCACGCTGACCATGGCGGCCTCCGCGACGAGGTAGCGGACACAGGACCACCACGGCGACCCCGGAGCTGCCGCCGTGCCGACCAGGTCACGAGCCACGGTCCAGGCATCACCCGGGTCGGTGAACTCGTCACCCGTCGCCGCGAGGGACAGCGCGGCGGCGCACACCGCCCGAGCGTCGTCGTCGGCCGCGGCCGCCAGCCCTTCGGCCGCGCGCGCCGTCGCATCGGCGAAGTCGCCCCGCCAGAAACCTGCGACGCCCGCCAGGCCGAGCGCGGCCGGGTCACCGTCGGCCTCCCAGGCCGCGACACACTCGTCGATCGCGATCTCGGCGGTGCCCGCAGCGAGGTGATCGAGCACGCCCGCCATCAAGGCCCCCCGGTCCATGGCGAGCAGCGTGCCACGCCGGCCCGACGCGGGGGCACAATTACGCCAAAACCCCATGGCCGCAGCGGGCCTGACCCGCGAGAGTTGGTGCAGGGCCGGTCACGTCCCGGGTGCCGCAATTGTGGGGGTTGCGGTGGTTCCACCTCCGGGGCGGACCGCCCCTTTGTGCGCTACCCGCCGCGGTGAACCGCGCCCGAGCCCCACCAGATCCGGGCCACCTCGAACCGCGACCCGGCGTTCCACCGCTCCAGGATGTCGCCGACGTGCTTCTCGACGCCCTTGACCGAGATGCCGAGATCGTCGGCCACCTGCTGGTTGGTGGCGCCGGTGGCGACCAGGCGCGCGACCTCGGCCTGGCGGGGGCTCAGCGGCGTCGGCACGGTCGAGGGCGCGACCCGCCCCTCCCCGACGGCTGCGAGCAACCCGATCCGGGTCGGTACGGCGAAGGCGCACAGCACGCGCGAGACGTGGGTCCGCACCGTGGCCGGTGACAGGAACAGGGCAGCGGCCATCTGGTCGACCTCGAGACCTTCCAGCACGCAGCGGGCGATCTCCCGCTCGCGCTCGGACAGCGCGTCCCAGCCGCCGCCCGCGACGGGGGGCAGCCGACGCCGGGCCGGTTGGAGGGTCGAGGCCGCGGATCGTCGTACGGCTCGGTGGCCGTTGGCGTCGGTGGCGTTCACCAGGGCGCGCAGGTCGCGGCTCGCGCCGGCAACATCGTTCCCGGCGATCCGGGCCCGCGCGAGGACGATCTCGCCCTCGGCCGCCTCGACCCCCCGGCCCTGCGCCCGGCACACCTCGATGCTCGTGGTCGCGGCCGTCACGGCCGCCGCCACGTCACCGACGACGAGCAGGTAGCGGCTGCGCACTCGGTCGACGGTCGGTGCCGACGTCGGGTGGTCGGCAAGGGTCATCAGGCTCGCGAGCCAGGTCTCCGCGGCCGGCAGGTCCTCCTCGGCGAGCGCGGCCACCACGAGCAGCTCGAGCCCCAGCGCCCGGTCGATGATCGTGCAGGCCCCGAGGTCGCCGTCGTCACCGGCCTGGAACACCAGGCGAGCGGCGGTCGGTACGTCCCCGATCGCGATCGCACCGAAGGCGAGGAGCAGCAGCACACCGCGGTCGACGAAGTCGCGCTCCCCTTCGTGCACGATCGGCGTCAGCTCCCGGCTCCGGGACACCCCACCGGCGTCGTCGGCATTCCCGAGGACGAGCCCGGCCACCGCCTCCACGACGCCCTCGAGGCGGGTGCCGGGTTCGGTCGCGGCGCGCATCGGCTCGATCAACGCCGTGGCCTGGTCGATGTTCCCGGAGAACACGGCCGTCCGTACGGCGCACGCCACCATCATGGCGGCGAAGGAGTGGCCGGACCACGCCGTACCCGGCAGCGACCCGGAGGCGACCACGCGCTGCGCGTCGGCCAACCGGGCACCGACCAGAGCCGCCTCGGCCAGCAGGTAGCGGATCGCCGTCCACCAGGCGGAGTCCGGTTCCGGGGCGGCGTCGAGAAGCGCCCACGCATCGCTCCAGGCCGGCTCGGGCAACGCAGCCACGTCGCCGGCCGCAGCGAGGGACTCGGCCGCGAACGCCAGCGCCCGCGTCTCGTCGTCGTCGGCCGAGGCAGACGCCAGGACCGCCCAGCGCGTCGCGCCGGCGAAGTCGCCCTGCCAGAACCCGCACACGGCCGCGAGGGCGGCCACCACGGGATCGCGGTCTGCATCCCAGGCAGCGGCGCAGTCGGCGGCGGCGACGGGTACCGTGCCGTCGGCAAGATGGGTGAGCACCTCGCCCAGCCAGCCCACCCGGTCCATGCAGGCAACGTAGTCGATCCGCCGATTACGCCGATCCCCTACTACCGCGCTGTGCCCCGGAGACGAGAAGGTCGGGTCTGACTTGTGAGGGGACATTGATGAAGCGAGCTTGGCTTGCCGGACTGGTGGTCGTGGGTGCACTCGCCGCGGGATGCGGTGACGACGGTGCCGACAACAACTCCGGGGACTCCGGCGACAACACCGGTGCTGCGGAATCGAACGATGGCGGCGACGGCGAGACGGCCGAGCTGCCGAAGTTCTGCGATCTCCTCACGCCCGATCAGGTGTCCGCAGCTGTGGGGGCTGCGGTCACCCTGACCACCGGTCCCTTCGATGCCTGCGAGTTCAAGCAGGAGGACCCCCGGGCCGTCAGCGGATCGGTGGGGTCGGTCGAGGTCGACACCGGCAACGGCGGGTTCGACGGCTACCAGTCCGGCATCACGGGCACGCTCACGAACCCGGTCGAGCACCCGGTCGAGGGTCTCGGTGACGGCGCCTTCGTCACCACCGGCACCTTCGGAACGGGCGAGAGCCTGCAGACCGCGGGCGGTGTCCTGGTCGGCGGTACGGTCCACACCGTGAACCTCTCGCAGGCGTCCGGGATGGCTGAGGGCGAACTCGTCGCCATCGCCGAGAAGCTGCTCCAGCTCCTCGTCGACGCCGCCTGAGAGTGGAGTTGGTTGGGTGAGAGTGACCTCTGGGTCACTCTCACCCAACCAACTCACCAGATCCGGACGCGCGCCTCGGGCTCCAGCCACAGCCCGTCACCCGGCACGGTCGAGAAGACCTCGTGGAACTCGTCGAGGTTGCGCACGATGTTGGCGCGGAACTCCGGCGGGCTGTGCGGGTCGATGGTGAGGTACTGCGTCTCCTGCTCGATCCGGCGCTTGGTGCGCCACACGTAGGCCCAGTTGAAGAACAGCGTCTTGCGGTCCTCCAGAGTGGCCTCGGTGCCGGCCGCCTCGGCCGCGATCAGGAACGCGGTGTGCGCGATGGTCAGGCCGCCGAGGTCGCCGATGTTCTCGCCGACCGTGAGCGAGCCGTTGACCTTCTCGTCGGGCAGGTTGCGGGGCGAGAAGGCGTCGTACTGCTCGATGAGCGCCTTGGACTTCACCTCGAAGGCGGCCTTGTCGTCGGCGGTCCACCAGTCGTTGAGGTTCCCCTCGCCGTCGTACTGCGCGCCCTGGTCGTCGAAGCCGTGGCCGACCTCGTGGCCGATCACCGCGCCGATGCCGCCGTAGTTCTCGGCGGGCAGGGCGTCGGGGCTGAAGAACGGCTTCTGCAGGATCCCGGCCGGGAAGCAGATCTCGTTGGTGCCGGGGTTGTAGTAGGCGTTGACCGTCTGCGGCAGCATGAACCACTCGTCGCGGTCGACCGGCGCACCGATCTTGGCGAGCTGGCGGTCGGTCTCGAACCCGGCGGACGCCTGCGCGTTGGCGACCAGGTCGTCCGACACCACGGGCAGCGCGCTGTAGTCGCGGAACTTCGTGGGGTAACCGATCTTGGGGCGGAAGGTCGCGATCTTCTCGTACGCGCGTCGCTTCGTCTCCTCCGTCATCCAGTCGAGCTTGCCGATGGACGTCTTGTACGCCGCGAGCAGGTTGGCGACCAGGTCGTCCATCATCGCCTTCGACGTCGGCGGGAAGTGCCGGTCGACGTACTCCTTGCCGACGGCCTCGCCCATCGCGCCCTCGACGAACGAGACGGCACGCTTCCAGCGGGCCCGCAGCTCGGGCGTGCCGGACAGGGTCCGGCCGTAGAAGTCGAAGTTGGTCTGGACGAAGTCGTCGGAGAGGTACGGCGCCGCCGACCGCAGCACGCGCGAGGTGAACCAGTCGCGCCAGGTCTCGATCGGCGTCTCGTCCAGGACCTTCGAGAGGTGCTCGAGGTACGACGGCTGGCGGACCACGACCTCGGCGATGGTCGCCTGCGGGCCGGTGAGCTGCCCGCCCAGGTTCGTGACGTAGGCGTTCCAGTCGAAGGCGGGGCACAGCGCCCGGAGCTCGTCGCCGGTCAGGCGGTTGTAGGTCTTCTGCACGTCGCGGGTCTCGGAGCGCTCCCAGTGGCCCAGGGCCAGCGCGGTGTCGAGGTCGAGGATGCGCTGCGCGGCACCCGCGGCGTCGGGGTGAGCGGCAAGGGTGAGGAGGCGCTCGAGGTAGGCGAGGTAGGCCTCGCGGATCTCGGCGAACTTGTCCTCGCGGTAGTAGGACTCGTCGGGCAGCCCGAGGCCACCCTGGACGAGGTGGAAGAGGTAGCGGTCGGACTGGCGGTCGTCGGTGTCGACGTAGGACCCGAAGAGGCCGTAGCCGCCGATCCGCTCGAACTCGCCGAGGAAGGCCGCGACGTCGCGGACGTCACGCAGGCCGGCGACCGCGTCGACCAGGTGCTGCACGGGCGCGAGGCCGGCCGCCTCGACCCGGTCGGTGGCCATGAAGGAGTTGTAGAGGTCGGCGATCTTGCGTGCGTCCTCGTTCGCCGGCGCCCCCGTGGCGAGCTCGGTGATGATGGCGCGCACGTCCTCCTCGGCCTGGTCGGCCAGCTGGACGAACGGCCCCCAGCTCGACCGGTCGGCGGGGATCTCCGTCTCGGCCAGCCAGGCCCCGTTGACGTGACCGAAGAGGTCGTCCTGGGGGCGGGTGTCGAGGTCCATGCCCGGGCGGGCGTCATCGAGGATGCTCACGAGCCAGAGCCTATGACCTGACGCCCAAGGTCGGCGGTCAGGACCATCGTCCTGACTTCTCGCGGCTGGCTCACCCGACGGTGCGCCCCGCCGATGCGTGTTCCATGGCGAAGAAGATCGGACTGCTGCCCTGCATCGTGCTGGGCCTCGTGCTCAGCGTTGCTGCGGCACCGGCCGACGCCTCCCCTGCCCCGTCGCAGGGCACGGCCCGGCTCACGTCGAGCGCGCTCAGGACCGCAGCGGCGACCGGACTGGTCCAGCGTGTCCTGGAGGACCAGGTCCTGGCCCTGACCAACCGCCAGCGGCGGGCCCACGGCTGTGGCGCGCTGCGCAGCTCCACCGCGCTGCGCAAGTCGGCCCGGGGCCACACCGTCACCATGGCGGCCCAGGACGAGATGTCGCACCAGCTGCCCGGCGAGGTGAAGTTCTCCACCCGGATCACCCGGGCCGGCTACACCAACTGGCGGCTCGTGGCGGAGAACGTCGCCAGGGGATTCAGCGGCCCGCGGGCCGTGGTCAGGGCCTGGATGAACAGCCCCAGCCACCGCCGCAACATGCTGAACTGCCGGCTGCGCGACCTCGGCGTGGGCGTGGTCCTGCAGGACGGACAGCTGTGGTGGACCCAGAACTTCGGACGCCGCTGACCTGTTCGCAGGGATCCGGGAGAGATGGCCGTCCGCCGGGTAACGCTAGTCCGAACGGACTATCGCGGACCGGACGCGCCACCGGTGTGGCGACCCACCCCCGCTGGTGACCATTGACACATGCGTCACTGGGGGATCAAGAACATTGTCATCGGCCTGCTCGTCGTCGTCGCAGCAGCCTTCGCACCTACTACAACCGGAACCGCGGCAGCCACGACCGTCGCACCGACCACGAGCATCGCGAGCGACCAGCTCGCCGGTCGCTTCGCGGTCAATGCGTTGCTCGAGAACGCCGTACTGCTCATCACCAACATCAAGCGCCTCGCGGTCGGCTGTCGCCCGCTGAAGCTCAACGGCGACCTTCGTGAGGCCGCGCGCAAGCACTCGTACGTCATGGCCCGCAACGACCTCATGTCGCACCAGCTGTCCGGCGAGTACTCGCTCGGCCGCCGCATCACGCTGGCCGGCTACACCGGCTGGCGCAAGGTCGCCGAGAACATCGCGGCCGGCTACAGCACCGCTCGCCTCGTCGTGCGCGCCTGGTGGGCCAGCCCGTCGCACCGCCGCAACATCGCCGACTGCACGCTGCGCGAGATCGGCATCGGCGTGGTGCCGTACGGCGGTCGGTACTGGTGGACCCAGGACTTCGGCCGACGGTGATTCTGCGGGATGTCCCCCACCCGGGGACATCGCGCCACCATGATGTCCCCGTGCGCGCGCTCTTTACCTTCATCGGTACGGCGGCCGTCCTCTCGGGGCTGCTGATCGGACCCACTGCCCACGCCGCTCCAGCCGGAGCGGCGTCGGCCGTTCCGGCCAGGGCCAGCACGGCCGCCCTGATGGAGCGTGACGTCATCACGCTGATCAACCAGGCACGGGCCCGCAAGGGCTGCGGTGCCCTGCGCATCATGACCTCGCTGCAGGCTTCGTCGGGGAGGCACGACGCGCTGATGGCGAGAGCCCGGCGACTTTCGCACCAGTTCCCCGGCGAGGCGACCCTGCGGACCCGGGTCGCCGCCGCGGGCTACACCGGCGCCAAGATGCTCGGCGAGGTGCTGGCAGCCGGGCCGACCACGGCGTCCTCAGCGGTACGGCGGTGGATGAGCAGCACGATCCACCGGGCACTGCTGCTCGACTGCAGGTTCCGCGCCGTCGGCGCCGGCTACGCGGTCAGCGCCGACGGCAACCGCTGGTGGACCATCGACCTGGGCCGTCGCTGACCCAGGTCGTCCGCGTGGCTCAGTCCCTGAGCCGCACGACGGACTTGCCGAGCGTGGCGCGTGCGTCCATGTCGATCAGTGCCTGTCCGAACTCGTCGCTCCCGTAGACCTTGCCGATGGGCGGCTTGACGATGCCCGCCTCGATCATCGGCACGAGCTGCGCCCACTGCTGCCGCATGTAGCCGGGGTGCGAGAACGCGTACTCACCCCACCCGACGCCCCGGACGTCGGTGTTGTTGAGCAGCAACCGGTTGACCTTGACCTCGGGGATGCCCTCGCCGGCCGCGAAGCCGACGACCAGCACCCGGCCCTGGCTGCCGAGCGAGCGCAGCGAGTCGGTGAAGAGCGAGCCGCCCACGACGTCGAGGACGACGTCGACACCCTTGCCGCCCGTCAGCTCCCGCGCGGCGTCCTTGAAGCCCTCCACCGCGATCGCCTCGTCAGCGCCCGCGGCGAGCGCGAACTGCCGCTTCTCCTCGGTGCTCGCGACCGCGATGGTCCGGGCGCCCAGACCCTTCGCCACCTGCAGCGTGGCCGTGCCGACGCCACCCGCGGCGCCGTGGACCAGCACCGTCTCTCCGGCCCGGAGGCCGCCACGCTCGTCGAGCGCGAACAGTGCGGTGAGGTAGTTCATCGGCAGCGCGACCGCCTCCTCGAAGCTGATCACGTCCGGCAGGGCGAAGACCGACTCGTTCGACCCGATGACCAGCTCCGCGGCACCGCCGTACCCGCCGACTCCGGCCACCCGCTGGCCCGGCGCGAACCCCGGTCCGGAGACCACGACGCCGGCGAAGTCGACCCCGACCGTGAAGGGCGGCTCGGGCCGCAGCTGGTACTGCCCCTTGCTCAGGAGCAGGTCGGGGAAGGAGATCCCGACGGTGTGGACCTCGACCAGGAGGTCGTCGGGGCCGGCGACCGGATCCGGGACCTCCCTCACAACGATGTCGGAGGGACCCGTGGTGGTGATGACCTGGATGGCGCGCATGAACGGCAGGCTAGCGGCCGGCCCTCAGTGCCAGGCCTCAGGATCGGGCCTCAGGATCAGGCGCCGAGCATCAGACGCGCTGTGCGTGCCGGGCCACCAGGTCGGCGTACCAACCGAAGGACCGCTTGGGCGTGCGCACCTGGGTGTCGTAGTCGACGTGCACGAACCCGAAGCGCTGGGTGTAGCCCTCGGCCCACTCGAAATTGTCGAGGAGAGACCACGCGTAGTAGCCGCGGACGTCGACACCCCGCTCGGTCGCCTCGGCAACAGCGGTCAGGTGAGCCTGGTGGTAGTCGATGCGCGGCTGGTCGTCGACGACCCCCTGCTCGTCGGGGCCCATGTTGTAGGCGCAGCCCGACTCCGTGATCACGATCGGGGGTACGGCGGCCCGGAGTCGCGCGCGGAACATGATCAGCCACTCGCGCAGGGCGTCCGGGACCACCGGCCAGCCGAAGTCGGTCACGGGGTAGCCGAGCACCTCGCGGAAGTCGAACGGCAGGTCCGCGTCCTCGGCGGCCGCGCCGATCCGCATCGGGTTGTAGTAGTTGACGCCGTAGAAGTCGAGGGGCTGGCGCATCGTCGCGAAGTCGCCGTCGCGCACGTGGTCCTCGACCAGCATCGCCAGGTCGTCGGAGTAGCGGCCGAGCAGCATGCCCTCGAGGTAGTGGCCGTTCCAGATCAGGTCGAAGATCTTGGCGGCCCCGACGTCGGCCGGGTCGTCGCTCGCCGGCCAGATCGGCGCATGGTTGTTGGCACAGCCGACGCTGGTCGCCCCCGCGGCGCGTAGCGCGATCGCAGCGCGGCCGTGCGCGACGAGCAGGTGGTGACCGACCCCCATCGCGTCGAACATGAGCTCCTTGCCGGGCGCATGGATCCCGACGCCGTAGCCCATCAGCGTCACGACGTTCGGCTCGTTGACGGGCACCCAGTCGGCCACCCGGTCACCGAGCCGCTCGCCGACGATCGCGGCGTAGTCGGCGAAGCGGTCGATCGTGGCCCGGTTGAGCCAGCCGCCGTCGTCCTCCAGCGCCTGCGGGAGGTCCCAGTGGAACAGCGTCGCCATCGGCCGGAGGCCGGCCTCGAGCAGGCCGTCCACGAGGCGGTCGTAGAAGTCCAGGCCGGCGGCGTTGGCGGGCCCGCTGCCGGTCGGCTGGATGCGCGGCCAGGCGATGGAGAAGCGGTAGCCGGGGGCACCGAGCTCCTTCATCAGCGCGATGTCCTCGGGGAAGCGGTGGAAGTGGTCGCAGGCCTCCGCGCCCGTGGAACCGTCCACGATCCGGCCGGGTTCGTCGGCGAACGTGTCCCACACCGAACGCCCGCGGCCGCCCTCGTCGACCGCGCCCTCGATCTGATAGGCCGCCGTGCTCGTGCCGAACAGGAAGTCCTTCGGGAGCCGGTCGGCCAGGTCCCTCTCCCGGTCCACCATGGGGCCACTGTTCCACGTCGACGCGTCCCGGTCAGCCGATCAGCGAGGTCAGCTCAGGCATGCAATTTTCGGTGAGCGGCCACCAGATCGGCGTACCAGCCGAAGGACCGTTTGGGGGTACGGACCTGGGTGACGTGGTCGACGTCGACGAAGCCGTAACGGGGCACGAACCCGTCCCCGCCCTCCCACGTGTCGAGGAACGACCAGACGTAGAACCCGCGGACGTCGACCCCCATCGCGATCGCGTTGGACACCGCATCGAGGTGGCGGGTCAGGTAGGCGATCCGGTCGCCGTCGTCGATGCTTCCGTCCGCACCGGCCGGGACGGAGTAGGCCGCACCGGCCTCGGTGATCACCAGCGGTGGCAGCGCGGCGCGGTACCGGGCCCGGGTCATGATCAGCCATTCCTGCAGGGCTTCGGGTACGACGGCCCAGCCGGTCTCGGTCTGCGGCCGACCGAGGATGTCGAGGAACCGGAACGGCGACTCGTCGTCGCCGTCGGCGTACTCGTTCACCTCGTCGCCCTCCGCATCCAGGGCGGCGCCGACCCGCAGCGGCGTGTAGTAGTTGACGCCGTAGAAGTCGAGGGGCTGACGGATCACCAGGTGGTCTCCCGGGAGCGCGATGTCCTCCATCAACGGGGCGATGTCCTGGGGTTGGCGACCGAGCAGCATGCCCTCGAGGAACAACCCGTTCCACAGCGCGTCGAAGAGCTTCGTGGCGCCGACGTCGGCGGGGTCCTCGGAGGCCGGCCACATCGGGGCGTGGTTGTTGGCGCAGCCGACCCGTTCGGCGCCGGCAGCACGCAGGGCGGCCGCGGCGCGGCCGTGCCCGAGCAGCAGGTGGTGGGCCGCCGGCAGGGCGTCGAAGAGGAGCCGGCGGCCGGGCGGGCGCTCGCCGGTGCCGTAGCCGAGGAACGCGGTGACCGCCGGCTCAGCCACCGGGATCCATTCCTTCACCCGGTCCGTGAGGCGCGTGCCGACGATCGCGGCGTACTCGCCGAACCGGTCCGACGTCTCCCGGTTGAGCCAGCCGCCGTCGTCCTCGAGGCCCTGGGGCAGGTCGCCGTGCAGGAGCGTCGCCATCGGCTCGATGCCTGCCTCGAGCAGGCTGTCGACGAGCCGGTCGTAGAAGTCCAGGCCGCTGGCGTTGACCGCGCCACGGCCGGTCGGCTGCACCCGCGACCACGAGATGCTGAACCGGTAGCCGGGCGCTCCGAGCTGTCCCAGGAGCGCCACGTCCTCGCGGTAGCGGTGGTAGTGGTCGCATGCGATCGCGGGCGTCGAACCGTCCAGGATCCGGCCGGGCTGGGCGGCGAAGGTGTCGATGATGCTGGGCCCGCGGCCATCGACCGAGGCAGCGCCCTCGATCTGGGCGGCAGCGCTCACCGTGCCGAATCGGAACCCTGCAGGGAGCCGCGCTGCGAGGTCGGCGTCGGGCACCGGCACAATCTGCCATGTGAACGTGGAGATCCGCAGGGGTTCGGTCAGGTTCGTCGAGCGCGAGCGCGGACGGCTGAGCAGGCATGCCTTCTCGTTCGGGCCGCACTTCGACCCCGAACGGCTGTCGTTCGGCCCGATGGTCTGCCACGACGACCACGTGCTCGGTCCCGACCTCGGTTTCGAGGAGCACACCCACCAGGCCCTGGAGATCGTGACCTGGGTCGTGTCCGGCACCGTCGTGCACACCGACGGCACCGGCGCCGCGGTGACGCTGGGCCCCGGCGAGTGCGGCGTGCTGAGCGCCGGCGCGGGGGTGCGCCACTCGGAATTCGCCGGGCCCGACGGCCCGGTCCGCTTCGTGCAGGTCTGGCTGACCGCGGACGACCCCGAGACCACGCCGGCCCACGCCCGCGCCGCGGTGGTGGCGGAGCCGGGCGCAGGACTGGTGCGCGCGGTCGGCGACGGCGGCCCGCTGAGTGTCGGTGTCTCCGGCGCGACCCTCGACGTCGTGCGGCTCGAGGCGGGCGAGGTCCTCTCGCTCCCCGCCGCCCACCAGGTCCACGCCTACATCACCACGGGGGCGCTGCTGCGGTTCTCGCTGGCCGAGCCGCTGTCAGCGGGCGACGCCTTCAGCCTGACCGGCCAGCCGTCGTACGACGTCACGGCTGCGGTGCCGACGGAGATGCTGATCTGGGGTTTCGAGGCTCGCTAGCGCTCGCACCTCAACCACCGGGTGGCGACCGATGAGTTTTCCGATCGACCCCGGTCAACTCGTCAGGCACACTGGCGACACACAGGGGTAGTGATGGGAAGCGCGACGGTGACCGAGATCGAGACGGCGGCGACGGCAGTGGTCGGGAGCGAGGAGCTCGCTGACTTCGACACGCTGACCGGCCGCTACCAGCGAGAGCTGATGGCGCACTGCTACCGGATGAGCGGCTCGGTGCACGAAGCCGAGGACCTCGTCCAGGAGACGTTCCTGCGGGCGTGGAAGGCGTCGGCGAACTTCCAGGGCCGCTCCTCGGTGCGGACCTGGCTCTACAAGATCGCCACGAACGTGTGCCTGACGAACCTGGAGAGCAAGCCCCGGCGACCACTGCCGACGGGCCTCGGTACGTCGGACTCCGCTCCGGCCGACGAGCTGCTCGAGGACCACGAGGTCCCCTGGCTGGAGCCGATCCCGGACGCTGCCGTCGAGGTGGCCGAGCGCGACACGATCCGGCTCGCGTTCATCGCGGCCCTGCAGCACCTGCCGGCCCGGCAGCGCGCCGTCCTGATCCTGCGCGACGTGCTGCGCTGGTCGGCCGCCGAGACCGCGACCGCCCTCGACACGACGACCGCGGCCGTGAACTCCGCACTCCAGCGCGCACACGCCCAGCTCGCCGAGCGCGGACTGACGCCTGACACGGTGGAGGCCGACCTCGACGCTGCCCAGAAGGGGCTGCTCGACGCCTACCTCGAGGCGTTCTGGCGCAAGGACATCGACCGCATCGTCCAGCTCCTGACGTACGACGCGACGTGGGACATGCCGCCGTTCCTGAACCACTACCGCGGCACCGCCCACATCGCCGAGCTGATCGGCACCAAGTGCCCCGGCGGGGTGGCCGACATGCCGATGGTCGCGACGACCGCCAACGGCCAACCGGCGTTCGGGCTCTACATGCGCCAGCCCGAGGGCCACTTCGAGCCGTTCCACCTGCAGGTGCTGCAGATGGTCGGCGCCGGCGAGGACGCCAGGGTCGAGCACGTCACGGCGTTCTTCGACACGGCACTGTTCGCCCGGTTCGGGCTCCCCGAACGGCTCCCGGCCGACTACGTGCCGGACCTCGCCCCGGCCGGCTGAGTCATGTCCGCGGTTCCCGGAGTCGAGCCGATGTCGACGGATCCGGGAGTGGAGCTGCTGGAGCGTGCCCTCGCCTACACCCAGGGTGCACTCGTCACGATCACTCCCGCGCACCTGGGCCTGCGCACACCGTGTGCGCACTGGCGACTGGTCGACCTGCTCGCCCACATGGAGGACTCCCTCGACGCGTTCGCGGAGGGCGCGACAGGAGTGATCAGCCTGCACAGCGCCGCGCCGGCCGCGGTCGGTGACCAGATCGCGGCGCTGCAGACCAAGGCCTGCGGGCTGCTCGGCGCCTGGGCGTCGGCCACCACGCCGCTGGTCGAGGTGGGCGGGCGGCCGGTGCCCGTGGGCACCATCTCCCGCCTCGCCGCGTTGGAGATCGCGACCCACGGCTGGGACGTCGGCCGAACCACGGGGCACGCCGCTCCCCTGCCCGACGAGCTGGCCGAGGGCCTGCTGCCCACGGCTCTCGCGGTGGCGCTGGAGCAGCACGGCGAGTTCGGGCCGCCGGTGCCCGTCAGCGCCGACGCGGGGCCTGGGCGCCGACTGCTCGGCCTGCTCGGGCGCCGCGGCTCCTAGACTCCCCACCATGGCTGAGTCCGTGGTGGCACATCACAAACAACGGATGACCGGGCGGGATCCCGACGAGCACCATCGCGTCGCGACGCCGCTGGAGCTGCTGTTCGACCTGACCTTCGTGGTCGCGTTCGGCACGGCGGCCAACGCGCTGGCGCACGCGCTCGCCGAGGACCACGTCGGTGCGGGACTCGTGGGCTTCGCGTTCGCGACGTTCGGCATCTCCTGGGCATGGATCAACTTCACGTGGTTCGCGTCGGCGTACGACACCGACGACTGGATCTACCGACTGACCACGATGCTGCAGATGGTCGGCGTGCTGGTGTTCGCGCTCGGCCTGCCCGCCATGTTCGAGTCGATCCACGACGGCGACCACCTCGACAACGACGTGATGGTCTGGGGCTACGTCGTGATGCGCGTCGCGATGGTGTTCCAGTGGTGGCGCGCCAGCCGCCAGGATCCGGACCGGCTCGGCGCACACCGCGCGTACATCGGCTCCATCGTCGTCGCGCAGGTGCTGTGGTGCGCGATCGCGCTGATCGACCTCCCGGTCGGCACGACCTTCGCGGCGATGGCGATCCCGTTCCTGATCGAGATCGGTGGACCGGCATACGCCGAGAAGAAGTGCGGCGGCACGCCCTGGCACGCGCACCACGTCGCCGAGCGGTACGGCCTGATGGTCATCATCACCCTCGGCGAGGGGATGATCGGCACGATGGTGACGCTGACTGCGCTCTCCGAGGACGGGCTCACCTTCGACGTGGCACTGCTGGCCTTCGCCGGCACGGCGCTGACCTTCGGCACCTGGTGGATGTACTTCGGCGTGCCGCACGGCGAGATTCTGCACGCCCGACGCGAGAGCTCGTTCGTGTGGGGCTACGGGCACATGGTGCTGTTCGGCGGCATCGTCGCCATCGGTGCGGGGCTGCACGTGGCGGCGTCGTACCTCGAGCACGAGACCCACCTCGGCCTGACCGCGTCGGTGCTGACCGTGGTGGTGCCGGTGGCCATCGTGATCGTCGCGTTCTTCCTGCTCTACTCACTGACCACCCGATCCGCCGACAGCTTCCACCTGCTCCTGCTGGCCCTCACCGTCGTCCCGCTGGTCGCGCCGGTGCTGATGGCGGCCGGACACGTGGACATCACGTGGTGCCTGCTCGTGCTCTCCCTGGCCCCGTGGGTCACCGTCGCGGGCTACGAAGCAGTCGGGCACCGCCACCTCGCCACGACGATCGCGCGCCTGAAGGGATGACCCTCGCGCGTGTTGATTGATGTCAATCAACACGTACGGAGCTCCACCGAACGTAGAGGTGCCCCCTCAGACTTCCGATTCGTCCCGCAACTCGTCGATCAGGTCATTCGTGACGGAGACGCCGCCCGTCGGCAACGGGTGGAACCCGAAGTCGTCCCGCAGCGGGTGAGCCAGCTCGTCGGCCGGCAGCTTCGCCCACACCACGGCCACGATCGCCGCGATGCCGGGCACGATCGCCGCGATCGCGAAGGTCATCTCCAGGCCGATCAGCTCGGCCACGGGGCCGGCGATCGCCATCGAGACCGGCATCAGGCTGACGGAGACGAAGAAGTCGAGCGAGGCCACACGACCCAGCAGGTGCGGCGGGACGCGGCGCTGCAGCAGCGTCCCCCAGATCACCATCGGCGCTGAGAAGAAGGCGCCGATCACGAACGCCGACGCCGCGATCACCCACACCTCCTGCGCGAAGCCGATGAGCAGGAACGGCAGGCAACCCAGGCCCCACATCAGGTTCATCCAGGTGAGGTAGCGCCGCGGCATCCT
Organism: Nocardioides sp. Root682; assembly: GCF_001427795.1. Taxonomy (GTDB): domain Bacteria; phylum Actinomycetota; class Actinomycetes; order Propionibacteriales; family Nocardioidaceae; genus Nocardioides. The sequence continues at coordinate 2,314,151 of NZ_LMHJ01000001.1, forward strand.
CAAGGACGCCATCACGAACGACCCGACCGCGCCACCGATGCCGAAGCAGGCCAGCACGATCGCGTGGTCGCCCGGACCGCCGCCGAGCTCGTCCTTGATCAGGAACGGGACGAGCACCTCGAGCGGGCCCATCAGGACCAGGATCATGATCGAGGCGAACAACAGCGTGGCCAGCAGCCACGGCGTCTTCATCATGTAGGCGAAGCCCTCGCGGATGTCCGCGATCGCCGTGGCGACGGCACCCGCCGGGCTGGTGTCCGGATCGTGCGCGACGGCCTCCCGTCGTACGGCGGTGAGCGGGACCGTGGTCAGGGCCAGCAGCCCGATCAGGCTGAACGCCGCCGCGACACCGAGCGCGGCCGAGGACGAGGCCGCGCCGACGACGACTCCGGCCACACCGGGACCGATCGCCTGCCCGACCGTCGGGCGCACCATCCCCTCGAACCCGTTGACCGCCATCAGGTCCTCCTCGGGGACCAGCGCGGGCAGCCAGGCGGAGTAGGCCGGGTAGTAGAACGCCATCGCCACACCGGTCACGAAGGACACGGCCGCGAGGTGCCACAGCTGCGTGAGGTCGCCCCACGACAGCAGCGCAACGACGCTCATGCCGGCCAGCTCCACCGCTGCGACGACGAGCAGGATCAGCTTCTGCGGGATCCGGTCGGCGACGACGCCGCCGAGCAGGGCCGGCAGCAGGACGCCGACGGCCGCCGCGGTCGACACCACGGACAGCTGGCCGGGGCCGCCGTCGATCCGGATGACCTCCCAGACCAGCGCGACGATCCACACGCCGCTCGCGAACGTCTGCAGCACGAGGGCCGTGCCGAGCCGACGGTAGGCGGCGTGGCGGAACGGTGTCAGGGCGCGCGGCAGCCGACGGACGGACGGTGCCGACAGTCCGGGTTCGGTGGGGGCCGGGAGCGTCACGGGGCCGGCAGGGCGACGTACGTCGTGTCGAGGTACTCCTCGATGCCCTCGAAGCCGCCCTCGCGACCGAACCCGCTGGCCTTCACGCCACCGAACGGAGCCGCCGGGTTGGAGACGATGCCGGTGTTGATGCCGAGCATGCCCGTCTCGAGCCGCTCGGCCAGCCGGAGGGTGCGGGTGAGGTCACGGGTGTAGGCGTAGGCGGCCAGGCCGTACTCCGTCGCGTTCGCCAGGGTGATCGCCTCGTCCTCGCTGGTGAACGTGGTGATCGGTGCGACCGGACCGAAGGTCTCGGCGGTGACCGCGTCCGCGTCGGCCGGTACGTCGACCAGGACCGTCGGCGGGTAGAAGAAGCCCGCTCCGTCGACCCGCTGCCCACCGGTGAGCGCCCGTGCTCCCCGCGCCAGCGCGTCGTCGACGACCGCGGCGACCGAGGTCACCGCCTTCGCGTCGATCAGCGGACCGACCTGGACGCCGACGTCCTGGCCGCGGCCGACGCGCAGCGAACCCATCCGGTCGGCAAGCCTCGCGGCGAACTCGTCGGCGACCGACACCTCGACCAGGAACCGGTTGGCCGAGGTGCAGGCCTCGCCCATGTTGCGCATCTTGGCGAGCATCGCCCCGTCGACCGCCGCGTCGAGGTCGGCGTCCGCGAAGACCAGGAACGGCGCGTTGCCACCGAGCTCCATCGACACCCGCTGCAGCTGGCCGGCCGACTGCTCGACCAGCCGCTTGCCGACGGGCGTGGACCCCGTGAAGCTCACCTTGCGCAGCCGCGGGTCGGCCATCAGCGTGCTGCTCAGCCCGCCTGCGTCCTCAGTCGTCACGATGTTGAGCACGCCGGCCGGCAGGCCGGCCTCGGCGAGAAGTCCGCCGAGCAGCAGCATCGTCAACGGTGTCTGGGCGGCCGGCTTGACCACCATGGTGCAGCCCGCGGCGATGGCCGGTCCGATCTTGCGGGTACCCATCGCGAGCGGGAAGTTCCACGGGGTGATGAACAGGCACGGGCCGACCGGCTTGCGCACGGTCAGCAGCCGGCTGCCACCCGCAGGGTTGTGCATCCAGCGGCCGTGGATGCGGACCGCCTCCTCGGAGAACCAGCGCAGGAACTCCGCGCCATAGGTGACCTCGCCCTTGGCCTCGGCGATCGGCTTGCCCATCTCCAGGCTCATCACCAGCGCCAGGTCGTCGGCGTGGGCCGTGACCAGGCCGAACGCACGGCGCAGGATCTCGCTGCGCTCGCGGGGCGCCGTGGCCGCCCAGTCCGGCTGCGCAGCGACCGCCGCGTCGAGGGCCGCCCGGGCGTCGTCCAGGGTGCCGTCGGCGACGTCGGTGAGGACCGATCCGTCCGCCGGGTCGATCACGTCGATCCGCGCACCGTTGCTCGCCGGGACCCAGTGGCCCCCGACCAGGAGCTGGCGGCGCGCCTCGGGAAGCAGGTGGGTCAGACGCTCACGAAAGCTCATGCCCCCACCCTGCCAGTCCCGGGCGAAAAAGGAGCGAGCCCGTCATTGCATGGGGTCAACGACGGGCTCTTGTCGGAATCGGTGCTCCCTCCGATGTACGACTTGCTCCACGATAGCGCGGGCCTGGCGACCGCCATAGGGGAGAAGGTCCCGCCGATCGGCCATTTCGACCCGGGACCAAAGTCCCGGGTCGAGTAGTCCCCGGTGTCTCGAGACCTCATCGGGCGCGGCGGAGGAACTCCTCGATCAGCGGGCCCGCGGTCTGCGACCCGGACACCCCGGTCTGCACGAACACGGCGACGGCGAGGTCACCCTGGGCGGAAACCATCCAGGCGTGGGTCCTGATGGCGGCGCCGTCGGCGTACTCCGCGGTGCCGGTCTTGGCGATCACCGGACCACCGGGGACGTCGGCCAGCCCGCGGCCGCTGCCGTCGGTGACCACGCCCCGCAGCATCGTCTTCAGCGCCGCGGCCTCGTCCGCGGTGAGGGGTGCGGCCTGCTTGGGGACGGTCACGTCGACCTGCTCGAGCAGGCGGGGTACGACGGTCTTCCCTGCCTGCACGCTCGCGATCACCGCGGCCATCGCCATCGGCGAGGCGAGCACCTTGCCCTGGCCGATCAGGTCGGCAGCTGCCTCGGTCTCGCTGGCGGGGTCGGGCACCTCACCGAAGAAGGCGGGGAAGCCGAGGTCGTGATCGATGCCGAGCCCGAGGCTGGCCGCAGCGGCGGCGAGGTCGCCGTCGTCGACCTTGGCGCGGGCATTGATGAGGGCGGTGTTGCAGGAGTTCGCGATGGCCCTGCGGAGCGGGATCGTGCCGAGCGCCGCGGACGGGTAGTCGGAGTAGTTCTTGAACCGCTTGCCGTTGACGGTGGTGGTCGGCGTGCACTCCACCGGTGTGTCCGGGGTCAGTCCGGCGCGCAGCAGCGCCAGCGAGGTGACGATCTTGAAGGTCGAACCCGGGGCGAACTGGCCGAAGGTGGCGTAGTTCTGCTCGGGGGACGCGGCGGCCAAGATGGCTCCGTCGCTGGGCCGGATCGCGACCAGCGCACGCACGCCGTCGGCCTTCGCCAGCACGCTCTCCGCGATGTTCTGAGTCGCCGTGTCGAGGGTCAGGGACAGGTTCCGGCCCGCCACGGGGGCGCGGTCGTAGAGGGTGCGCTTCTTCGCGTCGCCGGCCTCCGGGACGGCGTACACGATCCGGCCGGGTGTGCCGCGCAACTGGTCGTCGTACCGGCCCTGCAGGCCGGAGAGGCCGGCGATGTCGCCGGTCCGGTACTTGTCGGGGCTCTTCTCGACCATCTCGCCGGTCACCGGGCCGACGCGTCCGAGGATCGGCGCCGCGAAGTCGCGGGTGGGCGCGAGCGCGACCTCGGCGCTGACCTGGTGGGCGCCGTCGATGGTGCGCACACCGGTCTGGACGGCACCCGGGACCTCGCCCTCGCGGTAGGTGATCGCCTCGACGAAGGCCCGGTCCCCGGCGTTCGTCACCGCCTTGACGAACGGAGCCACGTCGATGTCGACGAGCTCGGCCAGTGCCTTCGCGGACGCCGGTGCCTGGGCCTTCTCCACGCGGGTGCGGTCGATGCCGACCCGGATGACGGGACGCTCGGTGACCAGGACCTCGTCGCCGGCGCCGAGGACGTCGCCGCGATCCGTCGGCTGGGTGACGGCGTCCAGGACGTCGCCGTCCTTGAGGCTGGGCTCGACGATCGACGGCGTCCACACGACGCTCCACTCCTCGCCGCTGCGGACCAGGTCGACCTGGGTGTCGTAGCCCCAGGCCGCGTCCTTGCTCTCGGGCCAGGACCAGGTGAGCGTCGCGGTGGCCTTGTCGTCGGTGACGGTGGCCTCGTCACTCGCGCTGACGCTGGGCGCGATGCCGTCCATGTCGTCGATGATCGAGGCGTACGCCTCGGCCACCGTGGCCGTCTCCACCTCCCCGAAGGGGACCGTCGCGAACCGGTCGGGCTGCGGGTTGCCGGCGTCCTCGCCCTCAGGTGCGGCAGCGGTGGCCAGCACCCCGGCCAGCTGGACGGCCAGCGCGTGGGCGGCCTTCTCGTCGTCGCCCTGGTTGCTGCAGGCGGCGAGACCGCCCGCCACGGGGAGGAGCACCAGCAGGAGGGGGACGAGGGTCACCGAGGTCCGACGCATGCCGATGGTTCTACCAGCACGCGCCGACCCGCCAGCGAGCCAGCGGCCTCAACCGACCAGCAGGCCCGACACCAGCGGCTGGAAACCGGACGAGTGACCGAGCTTGTTCGGGTGATAGCTCTCGCTGATCGGGTTGGACAGCCCGTTGAGCCACTCGACGTCGTCACAGACCGCGTGCCCGACGAAGCGTGAGGTGGGGTTGGCCCACTTGAAGCCCTTGGCCCCGGCAGCCGCCGACAGCTTGCTGTTGAGGAGATCGGCGGTCGCATTGAGCCGGGTCTCCTCGGCCGGGGAGAACCAGGTGGCGGCGTTGCAGTCCTCGCCCTGGAACAGGCGCGGGTACCCGACCACCACGACCACGGCGTTCGGCGCCTTCGACTTGATCGAGGCGTACAGCGTGCTGAGCCGGCCCGGCAAGGTGTTGTTGATGAACGACTGGGCGGTGTTGATCGCCCCGTCGCAGTTGGACAGCCACCCGGGCTGCGCGCACTCGGTGAGGACACTGGTGAAGCCCGCGTCGTTGCCGCCGACCGAGATCGTGACGTACTGGGTGCCCGTCGTCAGTGCGCTCAGCTGGCTGTTGGTGACCGTGCTGGTCGTCGCGCCCGAGCAGGCCTTGAAGGTCAGGGCGTAGCCCTTCTGGGCCGCCACCAGCTTGGGATAGGCGTAGTTGGAGCGTTGGCAGCTGGTGCCGTCATCGATGTAGCTGCGGGTGCCGGTGCCCGAGGCGTACGAGTCACCGAGGGCGACGTACGGCAGTGCAACGGCCTGGGCCGGAGCAGGTACGCCGACGAGGGTGACCAGTGCGGCCGCGAGACCGCTGAGGGAGGAGACGAGCAGACGCAGCGACCGGGACATGGCGTGACACCTTCTGCCGAGAAATGTGACCTGGATCACTAGATCACGAAGGTGGTCCCCGCGTCACCTGGTGTGCGAACCGTGCCCGTTCACCCACGGCAACCCACGGCGGGTGCCCTCGACGATGTCGGCGACGTGCGACTGGAACGACGGGCAGGTGGTGATGTCGTGGGCGCGGCACTCGAGGGCGTGCTCGGTCATGTGACGCGACCGCGCGAGCTCGGCCTCGCGGCGGTCGAGCTCGACGAGGTGCTGGCGCAGCGCCTCGCGCCGACCGTCCGCCGAGGCGTCGACGAGGGTCCGGATCTGGTCGAGGCTCATCCCCGACTCCTTGCTCGCGATGATCGCGGCGACCCGGTAGGCGTCGTCCTCCGCGTAGTACCGGCGGCCGGCGGAGTCGCGGGCGGGATGCAGCAGCCCCTTGTCCTCCCAGTGCCGCAACACGTGCGTCTCGAGGTCGAACCGGTGCGCCAGGTCGCCGATGGACCACCGCACTGCAGCGGGACTTGACTTCATGTTGACATGAACTCACACGCTGGTGCCATGACGCAAACATCACAGCCCAGGCACTACGACGTCGCGGTGATCGGCGCCGGCTCCGCCGGCCTCCAGGCCGCCCTGACCCTCGGCCGGATGCGGCGCGACGTGGTCGTGTTCAGCACCGACCGGTTCCGCAACGACCCCGCCGAGCACATGCAGAACTTCCTCGGCCACGACGGCGAATCGCCCGCCGAGCTGCGGCTGGCGGCTCGCAAGGACCTTGAGCGCTACGGCACCGTCGAGCTCGTCGAGCGTGCGGTGGTCGCCGTCGAGGGCGCGCCCGATGCGTTCGTGGTCGCCGTCGACGGATCACCGGACGTCACCGCCCGGCGGGTGCTGCTCGCCACCGGCCTGTCCGACGAGCTGCCCGACGTCCCCGGACTGGCCGACCTGTTCGGCACCGTCGTCGCACACTGCCCCTACTGCCACGGCCACGAGCTCGCCGACCGCCGGGTCGGCCTGCTGGGAGCCGGGCCGCACGTCCCGATGCTCGCGCAGCTGATCTCGCGCCTGGCGAGCGAGGTCGTCGTACTCACGAACGGGGCTGAGCCGGAGCCCGCGGTGCTGGCCGCGATCAAGGCGCTGCGCCTCGAGCTGCACACGGGACCGGTGCTGGGCGTCGAGGCTGCGGGCGACGGGCTCCGGGCGCTGCTCGGTCAGGACCACGCGGTCGAGCTGGGCGGGATGTTCGTGGCACCGACCTGGCGCCAGGCCGCCCCGTTCGCCGAGCAGCTGGGACTCGAGACCGGCGAGCTGGGCGGCGTCCTCGTCGACATCATGGGCGCCACCAGCCGTCCCGGCGTGTACGCCGCCGGCGACCTCGCCCACCACCGCGACCTGCCGATGCCGATGGCCTCGGTGCTCACCGCTGCTGCGGCCGGACTGGTCGCGGGTGCGGCGTGCGACCGGGACCTCGCGATGGCCGACCTGGCCCGTGTCGTCACGATGACCTGACAGGCTGGGGTCGTGGCCCCCCTCCTCCGCCGCTCCGGCCTGCTCCTCGGTGGGTGCGTGATCCTCGGGATCGGAGTCGGCTTCCTCCTCGGCGCGAACCTCGGGTCCGACGGCTACTCGACGCTGGTCAACGGCGTCGCACTGTCACTGGACCTGGAGTTCTGGATCGCGAACCTCGCCATCGGCGTGCTGTTCGTGGCGCTGGCCGCGACCCGGAAGGTGTTCCCCGGTGTCGGGACCGTCGTCCAGGTGCTCCTGGTCGGCGTGACCGTCTCGGTTGCCCTCGACGTGCTGGGCTGCCCGGAGGAGCTCGCGACCCGCGTCGTGTTCCTGGCGATCGCGTTCCCGGTGCTGGCGCTGGGCATCGCGACGTACCTCGGCAGCCAGACCGGCGCCGGTCCGGCCGAGGCCGCGGCCCTCGCGTGGGACCCGCCGGTCCCGTTCCGGTGGACCTACAGCGCCGTGCAGGGTGGCGGCGCGTTGATCGGGTGGCTGCTCGGCGCCACGGTCGGCCTCGGCACCGTCGCCGTGATCCTGCTGCTCGGCCCGCTCGTCGACGTGCTCGCGGGAGCCCTCCACCTCGACGTGCACCAGGGCACGTCGGACGAGGCCTAGTACCAACCCAGGCGCTCCGAGTGCTGCCACGCCCGCTGGGCGTTGCCGTACCGCGCCGCGATGTAGGCCAGCCCCCAGCGGATCTGGGTGTCCGGGTTCGTCTGCCAGTCAGCCCCGACGACGGCCATCTTGATCGCGGGCAGCGACTGCGGGATGCCGTAGGCCCCCGAGGTCGGGTTCTCGGCCAGGTGGTTCCAGCCGGACTCGCGGTGCCAGAGCGCGTCGAGGTAGGCCCACTGGTCCGCGGGGAAGCCGAACTCGATCATCAACTGGTAGCCGAGCGCCCGGTTGCTGCCGCGGTCGACGTCGGTGGGGACGACGACCTTGGGCAGGTTCTTCGCGATCCGCTCGGCCCGGCGGGCGAGCTGGGCCATGATCTCGATCAGGGGTACGTCGGCGCGGGCGCCCGACAGCTTCGCCGCGGAGGGCGAGGCAGTGGGCGAGGCAGTGGGCGAGGGGACCGGCGTCGACGCGGGAGCCGCGCTCGAGACGCTCGGTGACGCAGCAGCCTCGGGCTCAGCAGGCGTGGCGGCGCACCCGGAGCCACACCAGACGGCAGTGGTCGCGACCGCGACGAGAGCACCAGCCCTCGCGCGCCGCGACCACCGCACCATCAGCCAGTCCGATCAGCGACTCGGCGGGCCCTGGTCGACCTGCAGCTCGATCAGCTTGCCGCTGATCCGCGTGGTCTTCAGCTTCGCCCAGGTCTCGGCGGACAGGTTCGCGGGGAGCTCGACGACCGAGTAGTCCGGGCGGATCGTGATCCGGCCGAAGTCGCGACGGTCCAGGCCACCCTCGTTGGCGAGCGCGCCGACGATCTGGCGGGGCTCCACCTTGTGGCGCTTGCCCACCTGGATCTTGTACGCCGCCAGGCCGGCTGCCGGCGGCCGGTCGCTCCGGTCGGGGCGGGCACCGGAGCGGGGACCGCGGTCGCCACGGTCGGACCCGTAGCTCTTGCGCTCGCCCTGCTCGGGACGGTCGAAGGACTTGGCGCGCACGGTCTTCTCGGCGGCCGGGTCGAGCAGCAGCGGGGTGTCGCCCTGCATCGCGATCGCCAGGGCGGCGGCCACGTCGACCTCGGGGACGTCGTGCTCGCGGATGTAGTGGCTGACCACGTCGCGGAAGAACGAGATGCTCGGCGACTCGAGAGCCGCGGTGATCTGGTCGTCGAAGCGGGCCAGACGCGTCACGTTCACGGCCTCGACGGTGGGGAGCTGCATCTGCTCCAGCGTCGAGCGGGTGGCCTTCTCGATGTGCTTGAGCAGGTAACGCTCGCGCGGGGTGACGAACGAGATCGCGTCGCCGCTGCGGCCGGCGCGGCCGGTGCGACCGATCCGGTGCACGTAGGCCTCGGTGTCGGTGGGGATGTCGTAGTTGACGACGTGGCTGATCCGCTCGACGTCGAGGCCACGGGCCGCGACGTCGGTGGCGACCAGGATGTCGAGCTTGCCGCTCTTGAGCTGGTTGACGGTCCGCTCGCGCTGGGCCTGCTGCACGTCACCGCTGATCGCGGCGGCGCTGTAGCCGCGGGCGCGCAGCTTCTCGGCCAGCAGCTCGGTCTCGCTCTTGGTGCGGACGAAGACGATCATCCCCTCGAAGTTCTCGACCTCGAGGATGCGGGTGAGGGCGTCGACCTTCTGCGGGTAGCTGACGATCAGGTAGCGCTGCCGGATGTTCTCGGCCGTGCGGGTCTTCCGCTCGATCGAGATCGACACCGGGTCGTTGAGGTACTTCGCCGACAGCCGCTTGATCTGGCTGGGCATGGTCGCGGAGAACAGCGCGACCTGCTTGTTGTCCGGGGTGTCGGCGAGGATCGTCTCGACGTCCTCCGCGAAGCCCATGTTGAGCATCTCGTCGGCCTCGTCGAGGACCAGGAAGCGCAGCTGCGTCAGGTCGAGAGTGCCCTTCTCGAGGTGGTCCATGATCCGGCCGGGGGTCCCGACGACGATGTGGACGCCGCGACGCAGCGCGGAGAGCTGGGTGCCGTAGCCCTGGCCGCCGTACACGGGGAGGACGTGGACGCCCTTGATCGTGGCGGCGTACTTCTCGAAGGCCTCGCAGACCTGGATCGCGAGCTCACGCGTCGGCGCCAGCACCAGCGCCTGGGGCGTCTTCTGGGTCAGGTCGAGGCGGTCCAGGATCGGCAGCGCGAAGGCGGCCGTCTTGCCCGTTCCGGTCTGCGCGAGACCCATCACGTCGCGGCCCTCGAGGAGGTGCGGGATGGTCTGCGCCTGGATGGCGGACGGCGACTCGTAGCCGACGTTCGACAGGGACTTCAGGATCCGCTCGCCGAGACCGAGGTCGGCAAACGTGGCGGTCTCGTGCTCTGCGGTCTCACTCACACCCCGCAGCCTAAGGCCGTGAGGCGTATCACGGGCGATCGTCAGCGCGGTGCGCTGGGTCACCCTCCGGCCACGTGCGCCGCCAGAGGTCCCGAGCCGCCGGATTCTCAGGTTCGGATCCCACCTGCCGACCTACCCTGCAGAGGGGTAGGGAGAAGGACTCGATGCGCAACGGGAACGGCACACACCGCTGGGTCGTGCTGCTCGCTGCGCTCGTCTGCGCCCTGCCGCTGATCGGCCTGTCCGCCGCGCCCGCCTCCGCCGCCAAGCCGAGCAGGGCGGGCGTCTCCTGGGTGACGGTGCAGGCCCTCAACCCCGGACCGACCGTCTCCGTGCGGGTCGAGTGGCCGCGGGTGGGCGGCGCGACGTCGTACGAGATCGACTTCGCCCTCTCCTCGGGCGCGATCAGCAGCAACGAGGTGCAGGGCTCGCGCACGAAGCGGACCGCGAGGGTGCGCGGGACCCGCAGCAGCCTCCAGGTCGGCTACGCCGGCGGGCTCCGGCCCGGCGCGACGTACTGCTTCCAGGTGCGCGGCCGCAACAGCAGCGGCTTCGGCTACCGCGGTCCGATCCACTGCAAGGTCACCGTCCGCTCTTCGCGGGCGACGCCCGCACGCTCGATCCCGATGGTCGTCGGCACGTACAACACGTGCAGCAGTGCCTGCACCAGCTCGCTCGGTGCCTGGAGCAGCCGCGGCGCGCGGGTGCGTGACCGGATCCGGCAGATGAACGTCGGGACCACCGGGCGCGCGGTCGACGTGCTCGCCATCCAGGAGGGCAACGACGCGACGCCGTACCTCACGACACAGCTGGACGGGACCTTCACCCGGGGTTGCCAGACCGGTGACGGCACCGGCCGTGTGTACGACGAGAACCAGTCGCTCTTCGTCCGCGACAGCACCTACGAGGTGGTCCCCGGCACCGCCGACGGGGTTTCCTTCGCCCGCTTCGACGACCCCTCGCACGGAGCCTGCTGGGTGAAGGTGCGCGAGAAGGCGTCCCAGCAGGAGGTGGTCGTGGTCAGCATGCACCTGTGGCACGTCTCCGACGCCGCGGCCGACAGCCGCCGGGCGACGGAGACGGACCTGGTCGCCGACACCGTCAAGGCTGCGTTCCCCGGTGCCACCATCGTCTACGCCGGCGACTTCAACTCGAGCCGGAGCCGCGCCACCGATGCGCCCCTGCTCCGGATGTACGCCGACGGCGAGGACGACTCCTACGACCAGGCGACCCGCTACCTCTCGCGGCCCTACCGCAACTCGGCATGCGGGACGACCACCACGCCCCGCACGTCGTGGCGGTGGGGCGATCACATCGACCGGGTCTTCGTCCCGGCGGGCGTGCACGTCGCGAGCTGGGAGGTGGACTACCGGATGGACGGACGCCTCTACGTGGCGCCGATGCCGTCCGACCACAACCCGGTACTGGTCTCCCTGCTCATTCCGGCGACTTGACCTGTTCGCCGGACGGCTGCGCGAACCGTATTTACCCTTGACTTCCGAGGGACTCTTTTCGGGAGCAGATCGTGGACGCATGGGGAGCTGTCCGGTCCTGCCTGGTGGCACTGACCGGCATCACCGTCATGGTGGTTGTCATTGTGGCCGGACCGCTGTGGCCGGGCGCGCCGGCGCACGCCGACGGCGGCAGGCCCGGCGCCATCAGCAGCGTCCGGGTCGGCGAGGGACGCACCGTGGGTGCCGACGCACGGCTCGTGGTCCGCTGGCGTGCGGCCCGCGGAGCGACGTCCTACCAGGTGTTCTACGCCGGTTCGCGCTCGATGGCCGGCGCGAAGTCGAAGCGCACGACCAGGACCGGGATCGCCATCCACGGCCTGCGCGCTGACCGTGGCTACTGCTTCCGCGTCCGGGCGGTACGACGCGTCGGGTCGCGGCTGCTCAACGGGCGCGCGACGGGTGTCATCTGCGCCCGCACGCCCAGGCCGGTGCGCACCTCCCACGCCGCGTGGATGAGTGCGCAGCAGGTCGTCACCGGGACGGGCGGGGCGACCACCACGCTCACCATCCACTGGCCGCGCACGGGCGGCGCGACGTCGTACGACCTGCTCCTGGCGCCGTCCTCGGACGTGCTCGGCTCCCGGTACCGCACGGCCCGCACGGGCATCAGGGTCGGCGGCGGGTCCCAGGAGACCTTCGTGCTGCGCGGCCTGAAGCCCGACACGTTGTACTGCTTCCGGGTGCGTGGCCGATCGAGCACCGGGATCGGCAACCTCGGTCCGCTGCACTGCAAGGTCACCATGCCGGCCGCGCGGGCCCTGGCCCCGACACCGCTGGCCATGAACGTCGCGACGTTCAACGTCTGTGGTCGCGCCCTGTCGTGCCAGCGATGGAGCTGGGAGACGCGCCGACCGGTGGTCAAGCAGCACATCCTGATGTCCGGCGCGGACGTGGTCGCGATCCAGGAGGGGCGCACGCGGATCGCGGACATCGAGGCGGACCTGGCGGGATCGGGCTTCGTCAAGGCGTGCGACGCCAGCGGTGCCCAGGCCGTCTTCGTGCGCAGCAGCGTCTACGCCGTCGCGCCGAACAGTGCCGACGGCGTCCGGTTCGCCACCGACCTGTCGCACGGCGGTTGCTGGGTGCGCCTGCTGCACTCGGCGACCCGGACACCCGTGGTCGTGGCCAGCGTCCACCTCTACGTCGGTAGCGGCGACGTCGGCAACCGGACCCGGGCGGCACAGACCTCCCAGGTGCTGGACCTGATGGCGGCGAAGTACGGCGCCATCAACCAACCGGGCACGCCGCGCTTCGTCATCGCCGGCGACTTCAACTCGCACCGGTCCCACTCGGTCGATGCCCCACTGGTCCGCCTCAACCAGGCCGGCTTCGCCGACGCGTACGACGTCTCCGCGACCTATCGGTTGCCGTACCTCAACTCCGCGAACGGGTACGACGTGGTGCCGAGGACCTCACTGCTGTGGGGCGCGCACGTCGACCGGATCTTCGTCCCGCAAGGTGGTTCCGCGACGGGCTGGCGCACGATCTCGCGACTGAGCAACGGTCGGTACGTCGCCCCGATGCCGTCGGACCACCACCCGGTCGCAGCGACGGTCTACCTCCCGCCGGCGACCTGCACCCTCGGCCTGTTCTGCAGCTGAGTGACCCGCTGGTCGAGGAGGGCCGTCTCGCGGCCCGTCTCGAGACCTCTCACTCGACCGTGACGGACTTCGCCAGGTTGCGGGGCTTGTCGATGTCGTGACCCAGCTCCAGCGCCGCGTGGTACGACAGCAGCTGCAGCGGGATCGTCAGCAGGATCGGGTCGAGCTCGCGCTCGTTTCGCGGTACGTCGACCCGCTCGACCGCGCCCGCCAGGTCACCGAGGTCCACGCTGGCGTGGGTGATCACCGTGAGCGGACCGCCCCGGGCGGCGATCTCGTGCAGTGCCGCGACGTTGCGCTCGACCAGCTCGTCGTCGGGCACGATCGCGACCGTCGGCACCGCCGCCGAGATCAGCGCCAACGGACCGTGCTTGAGCTCGCTGGTCTGGTACGCCTCGGCGTGGCGGTAGCTGATCTCCTTGAACTTCTGGGCGCCCTCGCGCGCGACCGGGAAGCCGCGGACCCGGCCGATGAAGAACAGGCTCTCGGCCTCCGCGAGCGTGTGCGCAATGTTCGCCAGCTGGTCCTCGGTCGCCAGGATCTGCTCGATCTGGCCCGGGATCGCGGCGAGGCCGGCGATCAGTCGCCGGCCGTCGGAGATCGACAGGTCACGCACCCGGCCGAGCTGGACGGCCAGCAACGCGAACGCGAGGAACATGTTGGTGAGCGCCTTCGTCGACGCGACCGCCACCTCCGGACCGGCGTGGAGGTAGATGCCGCCGTCGACCTCCCGGGCGATGGCGGAGCCGACGACATTGACCAGCCCGATCACGCGGCCACCCTTGCGTCGTACCTCCTGCACGGCAAGCAGCGAGTCGATCGTCTCCCCCGACTGGCTCACGACGACGTAGAGGGTGTCCGGGTCGACGATCGGGTTGCGGTAGCGGAACTCGCTGGCGGCTTCGGCGTCGGCGGGGATCCGGGCCAGCTCCTCGATCAGGCCCGCACCCATCTGGCCGACGTAGTACGCCGACCCGCAGCCGAGGATCTTGACCCGCTTGATCGCGCGGAGATGGCGCGCGTCCAGGTTGAGGCCACCGAGGTGGCCCGTCCCGAACCGCTCGTCCATCCGGCCCCGCAGCACCGCCTCGGCGCGGGCGGGCTGCTCGAGCATCTCCTTGTGCATGAACGAGTCGTGCTCGCCGGCCTCGTAGGCCTCGGGGTCGATGTCGACCTCGTTGGCGCGGCGGTTGGTGGCCGACAGTCCGGAGGCATCGAGGCGGTAGGTCTTGAAGCCGCCCGCCGTCACGGTGGCCATCTCGCCGTCCTCGAGGTGGGCGACCGTCGTCGTGTAGCGAATGATCGCCGCCAGGTCGGAGGCGACGTGCATCTCGTGGTCGCCGACGCCGATGAGCAGCGGGCTGCCGTTGCGGGCCACCACGATGCGGTCCGGGAAGTCGGCGTGGGTGACGGCGATGCCGTAGGTGCCGTCGATCCGGCCCAGTGCCTCGGCGACCCGGGCCTCCAGGGTCGGTGCCGTGGACCTGCCGATCAGGTGGGCGAGCACCTCCGTGTCGGTGTCGGAGGCCAGCTCGATGCCCTGGTCCCCCAGCTCCGCGCGCAACGCCGCGGCGTTGTCGATGATCCCGTTGTGGACGACGGCCACGCGGCCGTCGACGCTGGTGTGGGGGTGGGCGTTGACGTCGTTGGCCGGCCCGTGGGTCGCCCACCGGGTGTGCCCGATCCCGGCCTTGCCCGAGAACCGCTTGGGCAGGCCGTCGGAGAGGTCACGGACGCGGCCGGCACGCTTGGCCACCTTCACGCCGCTGCCTCCGACGACCGCCACTCCGGCGGAGTCGTAGCCGCGGTGCTCGAGCCGGGTCAGTCCTTCCAGCAACAGCGGGGCCGCCTGCTGGGTGCCGATGTATCCGACGATGCCGCACATGGGCTGGTCCTATCCGTAGATCATCCGGCGCAGCTGACGCTCGGACAGGTCGGGCGCGGCCACGACGTGGCCACGCAGTTCGTCGCGGAGCCGGTGGAAGATCTCGGCGTTCTTCGCACCGACGGTCTTCAGCTCCGTGTGCCGGCGGCGGACCAGGTCCTCCACCGGCTCGGCGTGGAAGGACAGGACGTCCTCCACCAACCGCAGGGCCTCCGCCTCCGTCAGTCCACTGGACTCCTGCACGTGGCGCAGGAGCCGCGGGTCGACGTACACAACGACGAGAGTGCATCTTCGCGTACCAAATCTCAACTTCCTGCCCGGAAATGGGCAGATTCATCCGACTCGAATCAGGTGACGGGCGTCACGGGTGCGGCAAATGGAGCGTCCGAGTCGAGTGGAACGAGCGATGACCGGTCAGGTGGAGTGCCGGGAAGCAAAATGTGGCGTTTTCCGGGCCTGGAGTGGGGGACGTGCTATCTTGGTGAACACAAGGTGAACAGGAGGTGTCCCATGACCAACACCGAGACGACAACCAGGCTCGAGATGCGCTGGGTCCCCGTGACCGCCGACGACGGCCGCACCCGCATGGAAGCGGTGTGGATCGAGGTCGGCCAGCCCGCGATCGCGCACTCGCACGCTGCCGCCTGACCCAGAACCCGAGGACGCCGCCCCCGCCAGGGGGCGGCGTCCTGTTTTTTGCGCCCTCGTTGCGCGCGCCGATCTGTGGCAACGTGATCCAGGTCACGCTTGAAATCGGAATGGTTGACATGTCACCATTGGTTCAAGTCATTGAAACTTCAACGGCACACCCCTCCAAGGAGCCCCACTCATGACCGAGAACGCAGCCCTCTCCGACATCACCGGTGACTACACCCTCGACCCGGCCCACAGCCGCCTCGGCTTCGTGGCCCGCCACGCGGTCGTCACCAAGGTCCGCGGCCAGTTCGGCGACTGGACCGCCACCGCCCACATCGACACGGCCACCCCGGCCAACTCGTCGGTGACCGTGACCATCAACGCCGGCAGCGTCAGCACCGGCAACGCCGACCGCGACGGCCACCTCTCCTCCCCCGACTTCTTCGACGCCGCGACCTACCCCGAGTGGAAGTTCGTCTCCACCGACGTCTCGCGCGACGGCACCGACTGGGCCGTCACCGGCGACCTGACCATCAAGGACGTCACCAAGCCGATCACCATCAACTTCGAGGAGAACGGCTCCGCCAAGGACCCGTTCGGCAACATCCGCGTGGGCTTCGAGGGCGACGTCACCGTCAACCGCAAGGACTGGGGCCTCACCTGGAACGCCGCGCTCGAGACCGGCGGCGTGCTCGTCTCCGAGAAGATCAAGCTCGAGTTCGACATCTCGGCGATCAAGAACGCCTGAGTCTCCGGACGCCTGCCTCTCCGGACGCCCGAGCGGATCCCTGCGATCTGCTCGGGCGTCGGCCATTTTTCGCGTACGTTCGGGAGCCATGACCGCCGCCACCCTCATCGCAATGCTCCTCCAGGACCCGCCGTCCGCGGGGAGGCCGGCGACGTACAGCGCCACCTCGCTCGCGATGCGGCTCGGCACGGACTGGCGTGGACAGGCCCCGACCGGGATCGAGCTCGGTACGCCGACAGAAAGCGGCACCGAGTCGTTCTCCAGCGCCGGCTGCGACGTCCTGTGGACGGCCATCGATGCCCCGGTCCCCGACGACATGGAACAGATGGCGCGGCACAGTCGCCTCTGGCCGACGGACGCCCCGGGCCCGACCAACCACGCACGCCACACGATCGTCATGGTGCGGTCCGACGACCCGGACAGCACCAACCTGCGCGGGCTCGCCACCTTGCTGACCCAGGTGGTGACCTCGCTGATCGCCCTGGACGACAGCATCGTCGCGGTGCTCTGGAACCCGGCCGAGCACCTGGTGCTGCCCGCGGCCTTCCGCGAGCTGGCGCTCGCCGATCTTCCGGCGCCGGTGCTGCACGCCTGGGTGGCGTTCAACGTCGCTCCCGACCCCGGCGGCAACCTCACCGGCCACACCCGCGGGCTGCGCAGCCTCGGGCTGATGGACATCGAGGTCCCCTCCACCCACGACACGCCCCAGGCGTTGCTGGACAGGCTGCGGGGCCTGACGCAGTACCTGTTCGACAACGGGATGACCATCAAGGACGGCGACACCGTCGGCGCCAGCGACCGCGAACGGATCGTCGCGCGCCACCTGCCCTCGGCTCTCGATCCCGAAGTGACGGTGCTGACCCTGATCGACGATCGAGCCGGGGCGAAGAAGCGCGGCTTCCTCCGGCGGGGCTGATCGCATGGTCGACGCTGTCCTGCCCTCCGGCCTCACCGTCCGTCCGTTGGTCCCCGGTGACGCACGCGCCGTGTTCGAGGTGATCGCCGAGCAGGAACGCACCGACGTCGGCGCCGTCGAGATCGAGGAGGACGACCTCGTCAGCGAGTGGCAGCGGCCGTCGTACGACCTCTCCGGAAGCTCCATCGGCGTGCTCGACGGCGAGCGGATCGTGGCGTACGCCGAGTACATGGGCGAGGAGCGGTACGACGCCGCCGTACTGCCGTCCCATCGTGGGCGCGGGATCGGCACCTGGCTCGCCGGGTGGGTGCAGGACCTGGCCCGCAGCCGTGGCGTCGCGATGATCGGCATGCCCGTGCCGGAGGGCTCGGTCGGCGACCGCCTGCTCACCGCCCTCGGGTACGACGTCCGGTGGACCAGCTGGGTGCTGCGACTGCCCGAGGGCGCGATGGTCGAGGAGCGCCCGTTGCCCCCGGGCTTCCAGTTGCGGAAGGCGACATCGGCCGACCACGAGCAGGTGTGGACCGTGACCGAGGACGCCTTCCTCGAGTGGGCGGTGCGCGAGCGGGAGTCCTTCGAGGACTTCGCTGCCCGCGTCTGGCAGCGGCCCGGCTTCGAACCGTGGCACCTGCAGGTGGTCACCGCGCCCGACGGGCAGGTCGTGGCCGTGGCCAACGCGTGGAACGCTCCCGCGGACGACCACCTCGACACCTACGTGTCGAAGCTGGCCGTGGCCTCCTCTCATCGCCACCGCGGCCTGGCGCAGGCGCTCCTGGTCGCGGTCTTCGCTGCCGGGCGCGAGCGAGGTGCGACGTCGTCCAGCCTCGCGACGGACTCGCGCACCGGGGCGCTGTCGCTCTACGAGAAGGTCGGCATGCGGCCGGCCTCGGTGTGGCTGCACCGCGCGATCGCGCTCGGCCCCGGTGGTTGAGGTGCGAGCGCAGCGAGCCTCGAAACCCCTGGACGCCAGCGCACGCGTGAACGGGCTCCCCGCTGGATAGAGTCCCTTCCATGGGTGAGGTCTTCGCGGGACGCTACGAGCTGCTCGACCCCATCGCCACCGGTGGCATGGGCACGGTGTGGCGCGTCCTGGACCGCACGGCCGGCGAGGTCAAGGCCGCCAAGATGCTGCGCCAGACCGACGCCGCGATGCTGCTCCGCTTCGTGCGCGAGCAGGGGGTCCGCATCGACCACACGCACGTGGTGACCCCGCAGTCCTGGGCCGGCGTCGACGACCGCGTCCTGTTCACGATGCCGCTGGTCCGCGGCGGTTCGGTGTCGAACCTGACCCGCCGCCACGGTGGCAGCCTGCCGCCACGGTGGATCGCCGTACTCGCCGACCAGACCCTGCAGGCGCTCGAGGCCGTGCACGCCGCGGGCATCGTGCACCGCGACATCAAGCCCGGCAACCTGCTCCTCGAGCCGACCGGCAGGTCCCGTCCGCACCTCCGGCTGACCGACTTCGGCATCGCGGTCCCCAGCGACGAGCCGCGGCTGACCCATGTCGCCATGGTGATCGGCACCCCGGGCTACATGGCGCCCGAGCAGTACCGCGGCTCCGACCCCGACCCGAGCGCCGACATCTACGCCCTCGGAGTCGTCGTCCTCGAGATGCTCACCGGCCGACGCCCCTCCAGCGACGGCGAGCCGCCGCCCATCGACGTCGCCGCGCTCCGCAACGGCAACCCCGAGCACGACGCGATCCTCGACGTGGTCGAGGCCGCGACGGCGTACGACGCCCTGGCCCGCCCGAGCGCAGCGGCGCTCCGCGCCCACCCGGCCCTCCAGTCGCTCGCCGCCCGCTGGGACGACCCGGCGCTCCTCGATGACCTGGAGGTGCCGGACGAGTACCCGACGCCGACGCCGGACATCTCGGCGACCAACCTGCCCACGACGTCGTACCCACCGCCTCCGCCGTCGAGCTACGGCCCGCCCCCGACGATGCCGCCGTCCGCGCCCCCGTCGGCGCCTCCGTCGACGCCCCCGATCGGTACGGCCGTCCTGCCCCCGCACCCGGCCGCAGCACCCACCCGGCTCGACGCACCGCGCCCGCACGGTTCCGGCAGGTCTGGTCCGCCGATCGATGCGCTGGTACTGCTCGGCCTGGGCCTCGTGGGCCTGGTCATCGCGCTGATCCTGCTGCTCGGCTGACTTCCCTGAAATTGTGGCGCGGCATGGCGCGCCCCTCCGTCATGCTGGCTCGGTGATCCATACGCCCGATTCCGCCCCGGCAACGCTGACCGGTCTACTACTTCGCCGTTCGTCGGCTGCCGTCGCCCTGAAGCCTGGGACGCCGGACGAGCGCGTCCCGGCGCTGGTCGCAACGGTGGCGCACAACCTTGAGCGGGTCGGCTTTGCGCTGTCCCGTCCGGTCATCGACAACTGGTCTGCGGCAGACCCGGCCGACGTGATCCGGGTCGGTACCCAGCTCTCCGCGGTCGCTCGGGAACTCGTCGGCGACCACGTCGCACACACAGCCATGTACCCGAACTTTCCCGCGCAAGTGATGGCCGCCTCAGATGCCGAGCTCTATCTGAATGCGTTCCTGCACTACTACGGCGACCTGATCGGCGCCCGAATCATGCCGGTTTATCAGGCCGCACCCCGCCGGCACCGGCGCGACCCTCAGATCCTGATGCGCCCCGTCGGGCTCGCCGCCGACGACGAGATCACGGCCCTGGCCAGCTCATTGATGGCTGCCAACGGCGGCCTCTCCCCGACCGATCGCGACGACTTGCGGGTCCTGGCGCGGTGGAATGCCCAGCGCTTCGCGAGCGCTGTTCCCGAATCGTTCGTAAACCGGGAGAACCGTGCCACGGTCACAGCCCTGCTCCTCGATACAGGTCGTCCCGAAGCAGACCGGTTGCTGCAGGAGATGTCGACCGCGACCGACGTGCTCCGCCTCGCGGCGGGATTGTCCGGCGGTGATGTGTCGCTCGCCGAGCAGACGAAGTTCGTGTCGTTCAGCCGCAAGATTCGCCGCGACCTCCTCGCCTTGCTGGAGAGCGCCAACGATCCGCTCGACGACATGCTTCGCCGAACGGAGGAGTTCAAGCGGTTGGGGGAACGGCTGCACCCTGGCGAGCACCGCATCCGCTTCCCCAACGCGGCACGGGCGTTCGACGTGATTCGACAAGGCCTCGACCACGAGACGTTCAACTCCAGGATCGAGACCTTGATCCTGTCTGGTGATTCGGTGGCTGCTACCCGATTGCTCAGCACTCGCCCCGGCATTCTCGCGCGCCGTCTCGACGAGCTCGTCCGGCTGCGCGCTGAGCACGCGGCTCTTGTCATCACGGAGTTCGAGAGCGTGGCCTCCGACGTCGCGACGCGCGTCCTGCTGCAGGCTCGCGCTCACTTCGCCTCCCGGGGCACAGGTCGACTCCGTGCGTTCTTTCCGAAGGGCAACATCTCCCGTGTCCGTACGGTCCCCGACCAGCTCCCGTCGATCAGTGAGGAATCCCGCGCGCGAATCGTCGCCGTACTCGATGCTGCACTCGTGAAGCGCTTCGTTGCCCTGCCGCCATTGGGCAAGGTCTACATCGACCCCGCCATGGCGCTGTACGCCGTCCCGCTCTCGGCTCGCTCTGCTTCGCGTTCCTTGCGCACCGCGGGCCGGGGTTCCCACCTGCCACTGCCCGACGCCGAGGTGCTGCGCTTCTTCATCTGGTGGCAGGACCAGTCCACCGACAACGAGCGCGCCCGCGTCGACCTGGACCTGTCCGCGGTGCTCTACGACGAGACCTTCGCCAAAACCGCGCAGATTGCCTATTACAACCTTCGCGGCAGCGGCTGCACCCACTCGGGCGACATCACCAGCGCCCCTCAAGGCGCCTCCGAGTTCATCGACATCGAGCGAGCCAAGCTACAGAGGAACGGGTATCGCTACGTCGTCATGGTCGTCACGTCCTACACCGAGCAGCCGTTCAACGAACTGCCCGGTTGCTTCGCAGGCGTGATGGGGCGCGGAGAGCCGCAGTCCGGCGAGATCTACGACCCGGCGACGGTCCTCGATCGCTGGGACCTGTCGGGTGACAAGCGGATCGCCGTACCTCTCATCATCGACCTGCAGTCCAACGAACTCATCTGGACCGACCTCACGTTCAGCAACCACCTGCAATCGGTCAACGCGGTCGCCAACAACAACTCGAGCTTGGCCTCGGTCGTTGAAGCGATGGTCGAATTCCAGCCGCCGACGGTGCAGGACTTGCTCGTTGCGCACGCACAGGCACGGGGCAAGCTGGTAACGAATCGCGTCGACGCCGACTTCGTGGTTGCCCTGGACGGAGACTTGTCGCCGCTCGATCTCGATCGACTGATGGCCGAATTCGTCTAGACTGGCCGCGGCGGCTATGCGACTGCTTCCTTCTCACTCCTGTCAACCCAGCGGTCGCGCTCTCCGCCGTTCTGTGGAGCGCTCGGGCTCCCAGGCATTCCCGAAAATGTAGAAGAGCAACCAGCCGGGCAAGGCGTATCGATACATCTTCGCTCGTCCCTCACGACAGATCGCCTGGCGGCTCGGGCCACTCGACGACCTCGGTGGTCAGCGGCGAGCGCGCAGCCTGAAGAGCCCTCCGGCAACGCAGGCGAGGCTGGCGGCGCCGAGGCCCAGCCCGGCGAGGTGCCGACCCGACAGCCAGCTCTCGGAGTCCTCGTCGTCGACCACGGGGTTGCCCGAGGCGGCGGCCGAGAAGGTGTCGTCGGCGACCAGGAATGGCTTGCCGGGTGAGTACCCGTCGGGGCCGGCCTTCTTGTCCTGCGACAGCACCGCTGCGTCGTACGTCGGGGCATCGGCGCCGGTCGCGTCGACGGCGACCGTGATGGTGACCGGGATGTCGACGGGGTCACGGTCCTCGACCTCGGCCTCGGGCACCGCCTCGGCGGCCAGCGAGATCCAGTAGTCGCCGGGGAGACGACCGTTCGCGCGGCGGACCGGGTAGCCGGAGGCGACGAGCTGGTCGATCTCGCCGGTGGTGCTGGCGACGTACTGGCCGGTGGCGGAGTCCTCGCGCTCGGTGTTGACGTAGCGGAACCGCCCGCGCAGCGGGTCGATGAAGTGCAACGTCAGGTCCGGGCCGCTGTAGGCGAAGTCCTCGGCGTGCTCCTTCGAGGCAGCCGGTACGTCGACACGGACCACCGGGAGGTCGCCCCACGTCAGGGGGACCCGCCAGAGCAGCTCGGTGCCTTCCTTGATCGTGGTCTCGATCGTGATCGTGCCGGAGCGGGCATCGACCTTCGGGGCCTCGTCGAAGGATGCGGCGCCCGGCTCGTCGGTCGTGCTGACCGGATCGGGGACGTCGTACTCCGGCTTGTCGTCGGGCTCGATGCCACCGGCGTCGGAGACCGGCGCCTCCTCGACGATCTTGATGACGTAGGGGAGGTCGTCGAGACTGCTGGAGCTGCGGCTCACCGCGATGACCACCGTGTCGGCGGCCCGGCAGGTGTCACCCGTGCTGCCGTCCTCGTCGCCGACGACCACCCGGTTGCCGACGACGGCGAACGGAGCGAGGTAGTCGGTCGAGTCGTTCTCGTCACCACAGCTGGTCAGGTCGGTGCTGCCCTCGGTCTGCACCCCTGCGTTCACGCGGATGCCGTCGCTGCCCGTCCCCTGGGGCGCGCCGAGGACGCCGACATGGACGGTGCTGTCGTTGATCCGCCGCTGGTAGCTGAAGTACTGCGGGAACTCCGGGGCCAGCGTCGCCTTCCACAGGCCGGGGGCGAGCGGTGTCGGCTGGGCGGGGTTGGTGCTCGCCGTACCCGACAGGGATGACCCGCCGAGGTCGACGGGGTCCGAGGGCTCGAGGGCCGCCGCGGCGCCGTACCCGGTCGTCAGCGTCAGCCAGGACAGGCACACGACGCCGACGAAAGCGGCGGGAAGTCGACGGGAGAGCACGAGGGGAGCCTATCCGCGTGAAGACGTCCGCAATCACCCCAACCGAAGTGGCGCACCAAAGCGTCTGGGTATTGGGCTACACCTGAGGATGAGGAAGGGGATTCCATGGCGCGTATCGCTTCTCGGGCACCGACGGAGGACGAGTTCGTCGAGCTCGTCCATGCCGCCTGGCCATCGCTGTACCGGACCGGCCTGCTGCTCGTCGGCGACCACGCGCTCGCCGAGGACCTCGTCCAGGCCGCGCTCGCGAAGACGTACGCCCACTGGCACCAGGTGCGCGAGCCCGCCGCCGCGCGGGCCTATGCCCGCCGGATCATGGTGAACACCGCGACCAGCTGGTTCCGCCGCCGCAGCTTCGGGGAGCGGCCCACCGAGCAGGTTCCCGACCGGCCGGCAGCCGGAGCCCGCGACGAGCACGACGACCGGTTGCGCCGGCTCGACATGGTCGCGGCCCTCGCCCAATTGCCGCCGCGCCAGCGCGCGGTCGTCGTGCTCCGCTTCTACGAGGACCTCAGCGTGCGGGAGACCGCCGCCGCCCTCGGCGTCACCGACGGCACCGTCAAGAGCCAGACGTCCCTCGCCCTCGAACGGTTGCGCGCGATCCTCGGCGACGAGGTCGCCCTGCCGGCCGAAGGGCCGGCCACCTACTCCACCACCGGAGGTCCCCATGCCTGAACAGCTCACCGACCTGCTCCACGCCAGCGTCGACGACGTGCCCGTGCCCCACCCTTCGGCGTACGACATCCTCGGCCGGGGTCGGAGCCTGCGCCGGCGTCGCCGGGTCGCGACCGGCGTGGTCGCCGCCGTCGCCGTGCTCGCCGCCGGACTGGGGGGCGCGCTGGTCCACGACCTCGGTACGCCCGACTCCCGCGACAACCAGGAGATCGCCGACCAGCCCACTGGCGGTGCGGTCGAGGCCTATGACCAGTCGGGCGCGTGGGTCGTCGGCGACCAGCTCACGATCGGCCAGAAGACCGTGACCCTCCCCCAGCCGCCGACCTACCTCGCGCAGACCTCGGCCGGCGTGGTCGCGCAGCTGCGCAACGGGCCGGGCGACTCGACCTTCGTGCTGGTGCGGCCCGACGGCACCCAGACGACGCTCACCATCCCGTCGACGACGTTCACCATCAACGGGGACCTCAGCGCACCCCGCGTGGCGTGGGTCGATGACGGCGACGACGTACTGGACCTCCACGTGTGGGACGTCGAGGCGGACCGGGAGGTCGGCAACGGGACGATCCCCGCGCCCGGCACCAGCCCCGCCAACAGCGGCCAGTTCCTCACCCCCGCCTTCCTCGACGGCGACAGTGCGTACGTCGGCGCCGACGACGGCACCGGCCACCGCGTCCGGTGGGCGACCGGGGCGGTGAGCACCATCGAGCACGCCCCCTTCTCCGTCCGCAACGACGTGCTCGCCTGGCAGGCGAAGGACGGCTGGGCCTTCGACGATGCGGCCGGCAACCGGCAGCTCGGGGTGCTGCCCAGGGAGTTCCACAACCCGCTCCTGTCGCCGGACGGACGCTTCATCGCAGTGGCCCGGACGAACGAGACCGAGGACCGGATCGGGTTCGCCACGGTGTCCGGTGGAGAGTTCACCGAGATCCCCGGGCTGCGGATCGTGTCGGTGTGGACCCCCGGCGGGCGGATGTTGTCGACCAGCGAGGACGGCACAGCCGTGCGCATCTGCACGACCTCGGGAGACTGCGAGACGCGGGCGGTCGACCCGGCGGGCCTCGCCGACAACGGCATCCTGCTGGCCGACGTCCTCAACGTGGGCTGAGCCCGACGCGGGCGCACGACAGCCCCCGCCGATCGGGCGGGGGCTGTCGTGTCGTTGCTCAGGCGTCGGTGTCGTCGCCCTCGGCTGCCTCTTCGGTGTCAGCCTCATCGGTGTCGGCCTCGGGGCCGGCGGCGAGGATGCCGTAGAGCCCCTTGCGGGCCTCGACGAGTACGTCGACGGCGGCCCGGCGCTGGGTGTCGGACCCGGCGCTGACGATCTGCCAGACCGCGCCCATGACCTGCCCGATCTCGGACTTGAGGTCGGCGTGACCGGTGGTACCGGCACCCCGGCCCTCGGTGCCCTCACGGCTCCGGTCGAACGGCACCCAGACCGCGGCGAGCTCATCGGCGTGCTCGGCACACCAGGTCGCTCCCTTGGCCGTCAGCCGCAGCGAACGGCGGCCCCGGGCGTCGTCGAGCTCGACGAGCTCCTCGTCCTGGAGCTGCTGCACGTGCGGGTAGACCGAGCCGGGGCTCGGCTTCCACGCGCCACCGCTGCGCTCGGTGATCTGCTGGATCACCTGGTAGCCGTTCGGCGACTCCTCCCGCTCGTTGGCGGTGCGGAGCACGTCGAGGATCGCGGAGCGGACGTCGCCGCGCCGTACCCGCGGACCGCGGCCGCCCTCGGGGCGACCCTGGCCGAAGAGACCGGCCAGCCACGGCGGGGGAACCCCCGGGCCGTGGCTGTGGCCACCGCGCCCGGGTTCGCCCCACTGGGCCCAGCCACCCCACGGCCCGCCCCAGGGACCGCCGCCGGGGCCGAAGCCACCGCGCTGGCGACGCTGGAAGCCGCGAGGTTCACCGCGACCGAACGGGTCGCGGTCGTCGGATGATGCGAAGTTCTGCTGAAAGTTGTGGCGTCCCATGGTGGGGACCTCCTTGTGCATCGGCGGGGCGATCGGCCCCTGTGTCTGTGAGATACCGCGTGATGTTTCGTGTTGCTATCGCGATATATCGCAAGCGTACGCCGACTGTTCTGCTGACGCAACCCTCAAGGTCGTCGAGTAGCGGCGAGCGCAGCGAGCCGCGTATCGAGACGTCAGCGGGCCAGCCAGGCGGCGTACGCTTCGAACGAGAACGGCCGGCCGAGGAAGTCGGCGACCAGGTCGGCGGCGTCACCCGCGCCGCCGGGCACGAGGATCCGGTCGCGGTAGCGGGTCGCTGCCTCGGCGGCGAACACGTCGGTGTCGTCGAAGGCGCTGAAGAGGTCCTTGGCGATCACCAGCGACCACATGTACGTGTAGTAGCCCGAGCTGTAGCCCCCGAGGTGGCCGAAGCTCGCGAACATGTGCGTGTCGGGGAGGTAGGGCAACGCGGCGTACTTGCCCTGCAGCTCGACCATCCGATCGGTGAGGTCCGGGACCTCGGCGCGAGCCCGGTCGGCATGGAACCAGTACGACATCGCGGCGTAGAACATCTGCGTGCGCGCGAAGATCCCCTTGCCGTAGTCATCGGCGTCGCGCATCGCGGTGACCAGGTCCGCCGGGATCGGCTCGCCGGCGGCGTCGGTCGCGAACGTCTGGAGCACGTCGGCATGCCACGCCCACTCCTCGAGCATCTGGCTCGGCGCCTCGACGAAGTCCCACTCCGTCGCCACACCGGCGAACCGGAACCAGTCGCCGTGGCCCGCGAGCACGTGGTGCAGCAGGTGGCCGAACTCGTGGAACAGCGTGACGACGTGGTCGTGCTCCATCAGGCCTCGCGCGAAGTTGCAGACCAGGACGCCCTCCGGGGTCTGGCCGTGCCCGTCGCTGGCCTCGACCCCGTCGACGAGGGTGAACTGCGCGGCGTGCTTGTACTTGCCGTCGCGGGGGTGGAGGTCGAGGTAGATCCGCCCGACGCGGCTCTCGCCGGTGGTTGAGGTGCGAGCGTCAGCGAGCCTCGAAACCCCCGCGAAGACGTCGTACGCCGTCACCTCCTCGTGCCACACGGGTACGTCGACCTGCTCGTAGCGCAGCCCGAACAGCCGACCGGTGACGTCGAGCAGGCCCTGGCGGACCTTGCCGAAGTCGAAGTACGTGCGCACCCGCTGCGAGTCGACGTCGTACTTCTCGGCCCGCACCAGTTCGGCGTAGTAGTTGTAGTCGTAGCCCGGGACGACGGTCGCGTCCGGGAAGTCGCGGCGGTAGCGCTCCAGCAGCTGCCCGAGGTCGCGCTGCATCGGCTCCTCGGCGGCGGCGGCGATCTTGTCGATGAACTCCGGGATCGCCGGTCCGGTGCGGATCATCTTCACGTCGGCGTCGTACGACGGCCAGTCGGCGTAGCCGACGGTGGTGGCGAGCTCGTGGCGCAGGCTGAACAGCTCGACGAGGAGCGCTTCGGTCGCTGGCCAACCACGCTCCTGGAACGCGATCGTGATGTCGCGGCGGACGTCCTGGTCGTGCGCGAACATCCGCACGGGCACGGAGTCCGGGTAGTCGGTGGTGACGGTGACCAGGCCCTCGTCGTCGACCGGGTGTGCCTCCAGCCAGTCGGCGGGCATCCCGTCGAGGCGGTCCGGTGTGACCTGGATGGTGCGCACGTCGTCGCGGATCACACGGCTGAACTCCTGGTCCAGCTCGGTGATCCGTTCGCGGATGGCCGAGATCCGGTCGCGCGTCGCCTCGTCCTTGTCGACGCCCGACCGGCGGAAGTCGGCACGCACCTTCGCGAGCAGCCGAGTCGCCAGCGGGTCATCGGCGACCGCGCTGTCCTCGATGCCGGCGAAGACGTCGTACAGGTCCCGGTCCAGGCTCCACCGGGTCCCGACCCGGGAGGCCTCCTGCTCGGCGTTGTCGGCGAGCTCGCGCACCTCCTCCGAGGGGTGCACGTTGCCGAACAGCGACCCCACCGCCGCGACGTTGCCGAGGTGCCCGCCCGCGCGGTCCCACTGCCGGAGCACGGCGACCGGGTCGGCCGGCGGGTCGTTGCGGAGCCCCTCGACCAGCTCGGTCGCCAGCGCCAGCTCGGACGCGCCCCGATCACGGATCCAGGCGGGCCAGGCGTCGGGCGAGGTCGGGAGGGCGAGCGGCTCCGTGGTCATGGAGCACAGCCTAGGAGCGTGGACGAAGTGCGTGGGTTTCTCCCACGAAGTGCGTGGGTTTCTCCGTCGACGTACGACGGTTGCTCACCTCACAGCGAGAAACAGCCGGACCTCGGGCGAGAAACCGCCGCAGTTCGTGCGAGAAGCCCACGCACCTCGCGTCACACGAGTTCGCCGCGCTTGCGGGTGAGGTAGGCGCGTTCGGCGGTGTTGTCGCAGCAGGCGAGGGCGGCGTCGTACTCCTGGCGCGCCTCGGCGCTGCGGCCCAGGCGCCGGAGCAGGTCGGCCCGGGTGGCGTGCCAGGCGTGGTAGCCGGACAGGGGCAGCCGGTCGACCTGGGCGAGGGCGACCTCGGGTCCGTCGAGCTCGGCGATCGCGACGGCCCGGTTGAGCGCCACGATGGGCGACGGGTCGAGGCGGACCAGCTGGTCGTACAGCGCAGCGACCTGGGACCAGTCGGTGTCGGCAGCGGACGGTGCGTCGGTGTGGACGGCGTTGACAGCCGCGAGGATCTGGTAGCGGCCGGGGCGGTTGGCGGCCAGGCACTCCCGGACCAACGCATGTCCTTCGGCGATCAGGGCGCGGTCCCAGCCGCCACGGTCCTGCTCGTCGAGCGGCACCAGCTCGCCGTGCCGGACCCGCGCCGCGCGCCGCGACTCGGTGAGCAGCAGCATCGCCAGCAGCCCGGTGGTCTCGCGGTCGTCGGGCAGCAGCTCGTGCAGGATCCGGGCCAGCCGGATCGCCTCGCCCGTCAGGTCGGCGCGGACGGGGTCGCCGTCGCTGGCCGACAGGTAGCCCTCGTTGAAGATCAGCAGGAGTACGGCGAGCACCGCGCCGACCCGCTCGGGCAGGTCCTCGGCGGAGGGCACCCGGTAGGGGATCTTGGCGCCCTTGATCTTGGTCTTCGCGCGGGTGATCCGCTGGCCCATCGTCGTCTCCTGGACGAGGAAGGCACTCGCGATCTCGGCGACCGTCAGCCCGCCCATCAGGCGCAGCGTCAACGCGATCCGCGCCTCCGGCGCCAATGCCGGGTGACAGCAGGTGAAGATCAGCCGGAGCCGGTCATCGGTGATGATGCCGGTCGGCTCGTGCGGTGTGTCGTCATGAATCATCTCTGCCGCCTGGTGCTTGCCGTCGCGGAGCTTCTCGCGGCGGAGCCGGTCGATCGCCCGGTTGCCGGCAGTGGTCGTCAACCACCCACCGGGATTGGGCGGTACGCCGACCTCGGGCCACTTCTCGAGAGCGGTCACCAGCGCCTCCCCGGCCGCCTCCTCGGCGATGTCGATGTCGCCGAAGCGGCGGACCAGGGACGCGATCAGGCGGCCGTACTCCTCACGGAAGATCCCCTCAACGGCCGCGAACTCGGTGGTTGAGGTGCGAGCTTGCGAGCCTCGAAACCCCGTCACGCGGCCGGGGGCTCGGCCTGGAACGGACGGACCTCGACCTTGCCCTGGCACGCCTTCGAACCGGCTGCGGCGTACTTCAGCGCGGCGTCCAGGTCGGGCACGTCGATGATCCAGAAGCCACCGATGTGCTCCTTGGTCTCCAGGTAGGGACCGTCGGTGAAGACCGGGCTGTCACCCGAGTTGTCGACGACCGTCGCGGTCTCCGCACCCTCGAGCCCACCCGCGAACACCCACACGCCGTCGGCGCGGACCTGCTCGTTGAAGGCCTCGACCGCGGCGAACATGACGGGCCACTGGTCCTCGGGGACCTTGGCGTTCTCCTCTTCGCTGCCGTGCACGGTCAACAGGTACTGCGTCATCGCGATCTCCTAGTTTCGGTGTGCTCGAAGCGGTCCCGATGACCGCCTCTCACCCTCACCACGAAGGGGGCCCTGCCGATACGACACCTTGCCATGAAACTTTTCAAAGCGAATCGGTGACAGCGGACCGCGACCGGAGGACGCTCGGCTTTGTGTTCAACAAGCTGAAGCAGATCGGGCAGGCCCTCAGCCCCGACGCCATCAGGCAGGGACTCGCCGCCAGCCGCGAGGCCATGGCCAACGGCGGGCGCCTCACGCCCGAACAGCTCGCCACCATGACCCCCGAGCAGCGGGCGCAGTACGACGAGGCGATGGCCCGGGCGCAGAAGTCGGTCGACGACACGATCGCCAACGAACGGGCCCGACGCGTCCTGCTCGGCCCGGCGGGCGACCACGTCTACGGACCGATGCCCGACCGCGAACAGATGACGTCCACGGACATCGGGCTGCACATTGCCCAGGCGAAGGACGGCTTCAAGCAGGCGCTCCGGGACACGGTGAAGGGACGGCCGATTCCCCCGCCGCCCATGCCCCCGGTCAGCGCCAACCCGGCCGAGCAGTCGGCGGCCGAGCGAGCCATGCGTGACGAGGCGCGGACGCCGTACCTCGCGCCCGACCGGAGTCCCGTCGTGTTCACGCGGATCGCCGCGGACCGCAAGCGCCCGCTCGAGGACCTGTGCGCCTGGCTCGGTACGTCGGGCCTGGCCGGCCGCCCCGACCTCGTGTACGGCGTCGCGCGGGTCCCCGACCACGTGCCCGGGAAGCTCGGCATCGGCCGGGCGGCGATCGTCGAGTGGGAGATCACGCACGCCGCCCTGTCGACGCTGCCGCCCGCACCGCCGCCGACCGCCGTCTCCTTCGACGCGCGCGAGACGTGGGCCGCGCGTCGTCCCGGTGAGCCCTCGGTGCTCGACGAGGACCTCGGCGTGGAGTACCTCCGCGCCGGCGACCTCGGCCCCGAGCAGTGCCTCGGCATCGCCCGCCGGGTCGCGGTCGACGCCAGCGGAGGAAGCGGTGGCGACGACGGTGGCGGGAGTGATCCGTACGTGCTCGCCGGTGTCACCGGTGTCGTCGTCCTGCATCCGACCGGCCTCGCCGTGGGCGCCGTCGACCGGATGCGCGCGACCCGGCCGCTCCAGGTGATTCCCCCGCCGGACCTGCACGTTGCGGTGCTGAACTGGCTGGAGATCCGGCGCGTCGTGATGCCCCGCACCGACAAGCGGCCGCTGGTGCCCTCGCCGTTCCCCTACCTCCCCGGCACCGCGGCCGAGCTCCTCCACGCCTACCTGTCGATCGTCGGCATCAAGCCCCGCGACTGCTACAGCGCCCAGGTCACCCAGGACCAGCCGGGCAACATCATCGGCGGCACCGCCCACACCATCACCACCGGCGCCGACAAGGAACCGGCGGCCGACGGCGAGATGCGCAAGCGGTTCCGTGGTGGCAGCCGGGTCGTCGTCGCGTACCGCGACGCAGTGGAGTACGTCGCGGGGCGGGAGCGCTGGGCGTCGTACGAACGCGAGGTCCTGCAGGCCCAATTGTCCGTGGGTACGGCGGTCCGCGCTCCCGTCGACAAGCAGAGCGCGCTGGACCGCGGGGTGCTCGGTGCGCTGGTGCGCACCGCCGAGGTCGTGGGCGACGTGGTCAGCGGCTACGGCTGGGAGAGCACCGACTTCGACAAGATCCCGCACCACCGCTACTGCTGGCCTCCAGTTCAGTGAGTCGACCAACGAGTCCGTAGCCTTGCCGGGTGAGGATGCGTGGACTGCTGGCCGACACCCGGCCGCTGCGCAACCAGCACTTCCGGCGGCTGTGGACCGCCAACATCATCACCGTCGTCGGCGCGCAGCTGACGGTGGTGGCGGTCCCGGCCCAGATCTACGCGCAGACCGGCTCGTCGGCGTACGTCGGCCTGACCGGGCTGTTCGGCCTCGTGCCCCTGGTGGTGTTCGGCCTGTGGGGCGGGGCGCTGGCCGACCACTTCGACCGGCGCACCCTGCTCCTGGTGACCACCACCGGACTGATCGGCACGGCGGTGCTGTTCTGGCTGCAGGCCGCACTGGGACTGGGAAATGTCTGGTTGCTGCTGACGCTGTTCGCCGTGCAACAGGCGTTCTTCGCCGTCAACCAACCCACCCGGTCGGCCGTCCTTCCGCGTCTCCTCGAGCCCGAGGAGCTGCCGGCGGCCAACTCGTTGAACATGACCGTGATGCAGGCCGGTGCGATCGGCGGCCCGCTCGTAGCGGGCATCCTGATCCCGTTCGTCGGCTTCTCCTGGCTCTACCTCGCCGACGCGGTCTGTCTCTTCGCGACCCTGTTCGCAGTCGTCCGGCTGCCACCACTGCCGATCCAGGGCATGACCGGGACGCCCGGCCTGCGCTCGGTGATCGAGGGCATCACCTACCTGCGCACCCAGCCGGTGCTGATGATGTCGTTCGTCGTCGACATCATCGCGATGGTCTTCGGCATGCCGCGTGCCCTGTTCCCGCAGATCGCCCACGAGAGCTTCCTGGGACCGGAGGAGGGAGGCCTCGCCTTCGCCCTTCTCTTCGCCGGAATCCCCGCAGGTGCGGTGATCGGTGGCATCTTCTCCGGATGGGTCTCGCGGGTGAGCGGTCAGGGACGAGCCGTGCTCTGGTGCATCGTGGTGTGGGGACTGGCGATGGTCGGCTTCGGCCTCGCGGTGTTCGGCGCCGATGAGCTGTCGGGATCGCCCCACCTGTGGCTCGCGCTGGCCGTCCTGATGCTCGTCGTCGGCGGCGCCGCCGACATGGCCTCGGCGGCCTTCCGCACGTCCATGCTCCAGAGCGCCGCGGCCGACGAGGTCCGCGGCCGGCTGCAGGGCATCTTCATCGTGGTCGTCGCAGGCGGCCCGCGCATCGCGGACGTCGCCCACGGGGCCACCGCCGCCATGGTGGGTACGGCGACCGCGGCTGCCGGAGGCGGCGTGCTCGTCGTGGTCCTGACGGTCGTGGCCGCGCTCGCGGTGCCGTCGTTCGTCCGCTACCGGATCACGCGAGAAACTCCGCCAGCAACGCGTTGATCGCGGAAGGCCGCTCGAGACTGGGAAGGTGCGCGGCCCACGGCAGATGCTCCAGGCGCGCACCGGCGACGGAGTCGGCCACGTGCTGTGCGATGTCCTGGAAGTGGTCCAGGTCGAGACCACCGCTCACGACCAGCGTGGGCACGGACACCAGAGCCAGGTCCACGTCGACCCGCGTCGCCTCAGGGCCCGGATCGAGTTCCTCGGCGGCCAGCTGGACCTCGAAGGCATGCGCCTGCATCCGGCGGACGAGGTCACGACTCGCAGCAGACGCCTCCGGCCCGAGCCACGTGGAGACGTTCAGCTCCACTGCGCCCGCCACGTCGCCACTGGTGAGCAGCCGGTCCTCCTCCTCGTCGAAGGCATCCGCCCGCGGCGTGCTCGGGACACCCCGGAATGCCGGACACAGCAGGGCCAGGGACGCGACCCGTTCACCCGCGGTGACGGCCACCTCCAGCGCCACCCGCCCGCCGAAGGACGACCCGACGATCGCGGCACGTTCGATCTGCAGGTGGTCGAGGAGCGCGACCACGTCACCGGCGAACGAGAACCGTTCCGCCGGCAGCGGTGTCGCACCGAACCCCCGCAGGTCCGGACGAATGACGCGGTGAGACGACGCGAGGGCAGCGACCTGGTCGTCCCACATGCGTCGATCACAGACGCCCGAGTGCAGGAGGACGACCGCCGGACCGGAGCCCTCGTCGTCGTGGGAAAGGATCATGCCCTGATCGAACCCCATCACCGGCGACGGCGTCGACCGGATTCCTGCCCTCGCGTCAGGCCAGCAGCGCGGTCGTCCGGCGCAGCACCTCGTTGAGCACCCGCTCGGCAGCCGCGACGTCGTCGAGGTCGAGACCGGCCCAGACCGGGCCGACCACCTCGGCGATCCGTGCCTGGACCTGCTCGACCAGGGCGGTGCCGACAGGAGTCGGAGCACCGTCGGCGAGCAGGCCACGGCCGGTGAGGACCGCGACGAGCTCCGTGGCATCGGCGAAGTGGGCCCGCTCGCCCACCTGGGCGACGAGGTCGTCCTCGCTGTGCACCTCGCTGGCGGCCAGGTGGGCCACGCGCAAGGTCACCCATTCCGGCTCGCTGACCCGGCCGGCAAGGAGGGCCTCGAGCAGCGCGCCGAGCGACTTCTCGGTCTGGCCGATGAGCTGGGGTCCGAAGGGGACGGTCATGGTTTCTCCTGGATCGTTGGTGATACCAACGATATACCGAGACCGTTGGTGTTGCCAACGGTTTGCTCTAGGGTGGGCGCGTGACCTCCCTCCAGCGCGTTGCGAACCGCCCGACCTGGCTGCTCAGTCGTGCGAACGCCCGCGCGCAGGCACTGCTCGCCGACGCGTTCGCCGCCGAAGGCGTGCGCGGCTACCACTTCCGGCTGCTCGCCGCGCTCGACGAGCTCGGCCCGGCCAGCCAGGCCGAGCTCGCCCGCAGCACAGGCGTCGACCGCAGCGACGTGGTCGCGACCCTCGACGACCTCGTGGGCTGGCGGTTGGCCCGACGAGACCCGGACCCCGTCGACCGGCGCCGCAACATCGTCACCATCACGGCCCGCGGCACGACGCGCCTCGCCGGGCTCGACGCCGTGCTCGACGAGGTGCAGGCTGCCGTCCTCGGCCCGCTCACCGCCGGCGAGCGAGCCGCCCTCGTCAGGATCCTGGCGAAGCTGGGCTGAGCAGCCCGCGCACGTAGGCCGCCTGGCCGACGTGTTGCGTGCAGTCGTTGACGACGCTCACCAACCGCACGCCGAGCGTGACCGGCGGGTCCCAGTGGGTGTCGACGACGCGATCGAGGTCGTCCGGCCCCACGGTGGCAACGAAGGCGAGCGACTGCTCGTGGGTCGCCCGGTAGTAGCTCAGCAACAGGTCGGCAGGAGCACTCACCAGGGCAACCTGGTCGCTCGTGTGGCCGTAGCCGATGTCGCCCGTCTCGAGGGGAAGGCCGAAGCGCGCGTCGTACCCCTGCGCCGTCCAGATCTGTTCGGTGCCCGCGACTCCGGCGACGTGGTCGTCCTGCACGCGCGTCAGGTGCCAGACGAGCCAGCCGATGCTGTTCGCGTCCGGCCGCGGCCGCTGAGCAAGGAGCGCGTCGTCGGCATCGTCGAGAAGTCGCTCCACCTCCTCCAGCACGCGGTCGAGGGCATCAGTCAACACGTTCGCGGGCGTCATGCCTCGACGGTACGACGACAACGGCTGCGATGAGTCGGGCTGTCGGTGTCGGTCTCTAGTGTTCAGGACAGGGCACCCGAGACGACGACGGAGACGAACGCGAACATGGACGAGACGATGATCCGCGCCAGCGGACTGACCAAGAGCTACAAGGCGGTGCAGGCGCTGGCCGGACTCGACCTGGCCGTCCCCGAGGGCAAGGTCCTCGCCCTGCTCGGCCCCAACGGTGCCGGCAAGACCACCGCCGTGCGCTGCCTGACGACCCTGCTGAAGCCCGACTCCGGCTCGGCGACGGTCGCCGGCATCGACGTGCTGGCCGACCCCGCGGGCGCGCGCGCCAAGATCGGCCTCTCGGGCCAGTACGCCGCCGTCGACGAGCACCTGACCGGCTACGAGAACCTCGTCATGGTCGGCCGGCTCTACCACCTCGGGAAGGCCCGGGCGCAGGCCCGCGCCCGCGAGCTGCTGGAGCGCTTCGACCTCACCGAGGCGGGCGACCGGCCCTCCAAGACCTACTCCGGCGGCATGCGCCGCCGGCTGGACCTCGCCGGTGCGCTGGTCGCCGAGCCACCCGTGCTGATCCTCGACGAGCCCACCACCGGCCTCGACGTACGCAGCCGCCAGCAGATGTGGGACGTCATCCGCGAGCTCGTCGCCAGTGGGGCGACGCTGCTGCTGACCACGCAGTACCTCGAGGAGGCCGACCGGCTCGCCGACGACATCGTTGTCATCGACCACGGCCGGGCGATCGCGCACGGCACGGCCGACGAGCTCAAGGCGACCACCGGCGGCGAGCGGATCGAGGTCGTGCTCGCCGACGTCGAGGACCGCGAGGCCGCCGTCCGCACCCTGGCCGAGGTCGCCGTCGGCGACGTCCGGGTCAGCGACAACGGCCGCGAGCTCAGCGCGGCGGTCTCCGGACGCGGCGCGGGCCACCTGCTGCACGTCCTGCAGGGCTTCGAACGCGACTCCGTCACCGTCCTCGACGTCGGCCTGCGCCGGCCGACCCTCGACGACGTCTTCC
Organism: Nocardioides sp. Root682; assembly: GCF_001427795.1. Lineage (GTDB taxonomy): Bacteria > Actinomycetota > Actinomycetes > Propionibacteriales > Nocardioidaceae > Nocardioides. The sequence goes on from NZ_LMHJ01000001.1 coordinate 2,350,005, forward strand.
TCTCGATCACCGGCCACGCAGCAGAGGAAGCTGCCACCACGACCGGCACCGACGCCCCCGCCGACACCCAGGAGGTGGCTCGATGAGCACCGCTGTCCAGGCCCTCACCGACGGCTGGGTCGTCGCCCAGCGCAACCTGATCAAGATCAAGCGCGTGCCCGAGGTGCTGGTCTTCGTGCTGATCAGCCCGATCATGTTCGTGCTGCTCTTCGCCTTCGTGTTCGGCGGCGCGATCGACCCACCGGGATCGGTCAACTACAAGGAATGGCTGATCGCGGGCATCTTCGCCCAGACGGTCGTCTTCGGCGCCACCTTCACGGGAGCCGGTCTCGCCGAGGACATGCAGAAGGGCATCATCGACCGGTTCCGGTCGCTGCCCATGTCGGGTTCGGCGGTCCTCGTCGGGCGGACGACGTCCGACGTCGTCTACAACATCCTGTCGCTGATCATCATGGCGCTCACCGGCCTGCTGGTCGGGTGGCGGATCCGCGAGGGCATCGTCGACGCGATCCTCGGCTTCGCCCTGCTGCTGCTCTTCGCCTACGCGGTGAGCTGGGTGATGGCGTTCGTCGGGATGCTGGTGCCGAGCGTCGAGGTCATCAACAACGCGTCGTTCATCGTGATCATGCCGTTGACGTTCGTCTCGAACGCCTTCGTCCCGACCGAGTCGTTCGACGGCGTGCTGCGCACCATCGTCGAGTGGAACCCGGTCTCCACACTGACCCAGTCCTCGCGCGAGCTGTTCGGCAACACCGGCGGGTTCTCGCCGACGGACGCGTGGTCGATGCAGAACCCGGTCCTCTACACGCTGATCTGGGTCGCGATCATCCTGGTCGTCTTCGCCCCGCTCGCGGTCCGGCAGTACCGCCTCACCACGAGCAAGTAGCCACACCGACCCGCCCGGGCGTCACTCCACCCGGGCGGTCAGCGGCAACCGACCCCGCGCGCAGGCCCCGACGGCCGCGGCAGTGAGCAGGGGCAGCCCGATCACGACGGCGATGATGAGCAACCACGGCACGTCCAGGCTGGAGACCCCGGTCTCGTGGTGGCGGGTCAACGGCTGGCTGATCGCGAGCCCCGGGATGAAGCCGACCGGTGCTCCGAGCAGGGCACCGATGCCACCGACGAACAGTGCGTAGCCCGCGGCCACCCGTCGCCGTTCCCGTGGGCGGGCGCCGACGGCCGCCATCGTGGCGAGGTCGGGGCGCGCATCGGACAGGGCCAGGAAGGTCGCGGTGAGCGTGCCGCCCAGCATCAGGATCGCGCCGAGGGCAGCGAGCACGAACTGGATGATCTGCACCGCGTCGTCGGCCTGGTAGCCACGCTCGACGTAGAAGTACGGCTGCACCGCGAGCGCACCGAACGCCTCCTGGACGTCCTTCTCCTGGCTCTCACTCACGGGGCCGGGCAGGACCAGGCCGACCGTGTCGACCTCGAGCCCGAGTGACCTGGCGACCTTCGGTGACATCAGCGCCGGGGCGGGTGCCGTCGGCCGCTGCACGTGGACCACCCCCGCCTTCGACGTCGCCGAGGCGAGGTCCTTCGGCTCATCGCCGGCCGGGTCGTAGCGCCGTACGTCGACCTGCACCTCCGGCGCGTCGGGACCGTCGTCGTCGGCGCCCCGGAGCAGGACGAGACCGCCGTCGGCGAGGAGCTCGTCGGCGCGCTCCCGCTCGCTGGCGTCCATCTCGATGAAGTCCGGCACCTCGGTGCCGACCAGGTACGGCGACCCGATCGAGGACCAGTAGTCCAGCATCACCGCCTCGCCATCGGCGGTGAACTCGATCTCCAGCTCACCGGCTTCGGTCGAGGTCTGCAGGCCCCGGACGGCCTGGACACCCTGGCCCGGCAGGAACCGCGTCAGGGTCTCCTCGACCGCGTCCCGGTCGGCGTCGAGGCCGAGCGCGATCGATGCATACCCGATGGGGAGCTGCGGTTGATAGGCGTCCTTGTTGGCTGCCTCCTGACTGCTGACCGCGATGCCGAGCGCCACGACGCCCGCCACGGTGGCACCGACTGCTGCGACGGCGGGCACGGTGCGGGTGCGGTGCCGGGCGGCGTCACGGGCGGCAAAGCGCAGCGCGAGCGGCCACCGCGCAGCCAGGCGGGAGATCAGTCCGACCACCATCGGTACGACCAGGATCATCCCGAACACGGAGACGATCGCGGAGCCCGCGATCAGCAGCGGCGCGGTGTCCCGCCCTCCGGCCGAGCCGAGGACGGCGCTGACCACCCCGCCGCCGAGCAGGACGAGTCCGAGGATCGGAGTGCGGACCGAGGGACTGCCCTCGCCCCGACGCCCGCCCAGCACTGCGACGACGTCGTGCCGCGACGCCGAGAAGGCGGGCACGACCGCGGCCAGCAGGGCAGAAACCAGTCCGAACGCGGCGACGACCAGCAGCAACAGCCACGGGACCTCGAACGGACCGAACCGGCTCTGGTCGAAGCGCTGGGCAATGGGTACGGCGAGCACTCCGATGAGCACACCGAGGGCTACCCCCAGGACGCCCCCGACGGACCCGATCACCACACCCGAGGCGAGGACGGTCCGCCGCGCTTGGCGCGGGGTGCCACCGGCGGCGGCGACGAGCGCCAGCGTGTGCGCCTGCGCCTTGGCGCGTACGGCGAACGCGGGGCCGGCCAGCAGCACGACCTCGATCAGCACCATCGCCACCACGAGCGCCAGCACGGTCATCGTGATGTCGTCGATGCCGTCCTGGGACGGCACGGCGGTCGGGTCGAGATCGAGCGTGGGTGGGTCGTTCAGGACGGCACGAGAGGTGACGAGCAGGCCCACCTCGTTGAGGGCCTGGACGTCGTCCCAGGTCACCGGGCCGCCGCCGACCAGCCAGCGACCGGTCGTGTCCTCGCCCTTCCCGAAGGCCCCGGGCAGAGCGGCCGCGATGGGATACCCCCGCGATCCGGCGCTCTCGGCGACACCGACGATCCTGAGCCGGAACTCCTGCTCGGTGCCGTCCATCCGCTTGCGGACCGCGGTCAGCGAGTCGCCGACACCGGGTCCACGATCGGCGAGTGCCTGGTTGACCACGACCTCGCCGGGCCCGGGCGGGTACTCGCCACTGACCGGCTCGAACAATCCGTCGGTGACGGGATTCGCGAGGTCGGTCGTGAAGGCCTCGAAGTCGCCGATGCCCTTGTCGGTGCGGAAGCCGAGCGAGTCGCGGCCGAAGACGGTGACCGGGCGGTCGCGGCCGACCACGTCGCGCACCGCGGCGAGGTCGTCGATGTCGAGGACCTCGTCTTCGTTGACCTTCTCGCCGGGGATGCCGTAGCCGCCGGACTCCGGGTCTGGGGTCTGGACGATCTTGTCGGCGTAGCTGGTCTCGATCAGCGCCTCGGCTGATCCCATCCGCCGATCGATGCCCTCGACGCTGGACACGTCGGCGGTCCGCCACACGATCGCGGCGGCGCTGACGGCGAGGACGGGCAGGCAGATCAGCACCAGCATCAGGGCGGTCTGACCCTTGCGACGCAGCGCTTCGCGGCGGGCCAGGCGCAGGGCCACCCGCCAGCCGCCGCTGGTCGACAGGTTCTGGCTCATCGCGCAGCGTGCTCGGTCAGGACGTCGACCCGGTCGGCGCCGGTCTCGTCCACGACCACACCGTCGCGGAGGAACACGACCCGGTCGGCCCAGGCCGCGTGCCTGGCCTCGTGGGTGACCAGGACGCCGGCGGCACCCGCGTCGCAGCGGGCACGCAGCAGCTGCAGGATCTCCTCGCCGGTCTCGGTGTCGAGCGCGCCGGTGGGCTCGTCGGCGAGGATCAGCCGCCGCTCGCCGATGATGGCGCGGGCGATGGCGACGCGCTGCTGCTGGCCGCCGGACATGTCGTCGGGGAAGCGGTCGGCGAGCTCGCCGATCCCGACCTCGTCCAGCGCGGTGCGCGCCTCCTTGCGAGCAGCCCGGGCACTGATGCCGTCGAGCTCGCGCGGGAGCGCGACGTTCTCCGCTGCCGTCAGTGCGGGGATCAGGTTGAAGCCCTGGAAGACGTAGCCGATCGACGTACGGCGCATGCGTGCCCGGCCCTGCAGGTCAAGCCCGCCGAGGTGGGTGCCCTCGACGGAGACCGTGCCAGCGGTGGGCTGGTCGAGGCCACCGGCGATGGTCAGCAGGGTCGACTTCCCGGATCCGGACGGGCCCATCACGGCGACCAGCTCGCCGGCGTGGGCCGTGAACGAGATGCCGCGCAGGGCGTGCACCTGGTTCGCGCCCTCACCGTGGACACGGGTGACGTCGGTGAGCTCGAGGATCGGATTCATCGTGACTCCTCGGTCTGCTCCGGTGCGGTCGTCGCAGGGGTGGGGCGCACGGTCGCGGTGCTCCGCAGCCTGGCCCGCGCGTCGACCAGCCAACGCCGCTCGGCGCGGGCCAGCCGACTCGCGTGGTCGTGCAGGGTGTCGTTCATCGCGAGGTCCCCTCCGTGCCGGACGTCGAGGGAGTTTCACCGGCCGGCCGGTGAAACTCACGGTGGGACGAGGAAGTTTCGTCGTCCAACCTTGAGTTCTGTCGTCCAGCCTCGAGCGCCGCCCGTCGCAGCCGCGCCTCGCAGTGGTCGAGCCAGCGGATCTCCGCCTCCGCGGCGAAGACCAGCGAGTCGAGCACCAGGCTCCAGGCCAGCTCGCGCGGGTCGGCGCCGACCGCACGTCGCTTCAACCGGGTGTAGTCCTGGAGGGCGGCCATGGTCGCGCTGCGCTGCTGCTGGATCACGGTGCCGATGTCGACACCCGGCACCGTGACGGCCAGCGCGAGCTTGATCGCGAGCTCGTCGCGCGGCGGCTGGGTGCGCGCCACCGGCGTCGTGAACCACGCTGCGACCTCGTCACGCCCGGCCTCGGTGATCCGGTAGACGACGTGCCCCTCGGCGTTCTCGGCCTCGGCGGCCGCGAAGCCGTCGCGCTCCAGGCGGGTGAGGGTCGTGTAGACCTGCCCGACGTTCAGCGGCCAGGTCTCACCGGTGCGCTGCTCGAACTCGGCGCGCAGCTGGTAGCCGTACATCGGTTCGGTCTCCAGCAGTGCCAGCAGTGCGTGCTTGACGGACATCGTGCCCCCTCGGGTGGCCTACATACTCGGTATGGCCATGTATACCCGATATGCATGCGGCCTGTCGAGCGCCCGTCAGGTCAGCGAGTGGCGGAGGTGGAACGCGAGCCGCGCCGCGAGCTTGCCCGCCGGCGTCGCCAGGAGTACGTCGGCCGGGTTGCCCGGCACGGGAACCGACAGCCGGCGCCGGGTGGTCACGGCCACCGCGCGTCCGAAGGTGCGCAGGCCGTGGTCCCCCGAGAGCGGCCCGTACCCGCGTGCACCGATCACCTGGCGCGGCAGGGCTCCAGCGACCGAGCCGACGCCCACGTTGACACTCACCTGCGCCGCCCGGAGCGCCTCGCCGATCTGCGTTCCCCTGCCACGGGAGAAGACAGCCACGTGGGCATAAGGGCGATCGCGGAGGCGCGCGAGGACCTCGCCGAACTCCGCCTGTCCGTGCACGCGCAGTCGCGGGTCGGCGTCGGTGGACCCGGCTGCCAGCTCGGCCGCCGCGCGCGGTCGACGTACGCCCAACGCCCGCGCCAGCCCACTCCCCAGGCCGCTCCCCAGGCCGAGGGGCGCCGGGTCGGCCGCCGCGAGGGCTTCACGCAGCTCGGCGTCGAAGTCGGCGCTGACGTCCGGGGCGACGAACACCTCCGGAACGGCGCCGGCGTCGGCCGACCCGGCACGTCCGACGGTGCGTGCGACGCTGGCCGCGGCAGCCCGCAGGTCGGCGTCGGGCGCCACGACCGTGACCGCGGGGCCGACCGGAACGACCGTGACCGGCACCAGCGCGCGGGCACTCACCGCACTGATCCGCGCGGCCACCGCAGCAGAGCCGAACACGCAGACCCGGTCCACGGGAGACGCCGCGAGTGCCGCGGTCGTGGTCTCGTCGCCGGTCACCACCTGGAGCAGGGGGACGTCGGCGCGGAGCAGCTCGGCGTAGGCGAGCAGCGTCGACGGGTGCTCGAGGGCCGGCTTGAGGACGACCGCGTTGCCCGAGGCCAGGGCGTTGACCACCGCGCTCGACGGGCCGTAGAGCGGAGCGTGGGACGAGGCGATGACCGCGACGACACCCTCGGCCGCGTAGCTCGTGCGCGTGGTCAGCTCCGGGTTGAGCAGTCCGGCACCGTGGGCCGTCGCGTTCAGCACGCGGGCAGCATTCGCCTCGACCCACTTCAGGTGCTCGATGCTGTGGAGCACCTCGAGCATCGCCTCGTCGATCGAGAGCCCGGCCTCGAGGTGGAGCGTGCCGGCGAGGTCGCTCGCGGCTCGCCACAGCCGGCCACGCCAGGCGCGGAGCAGTCGGACCCTCTCGGCCACGGACGTGGCCGCCCAGTGATCGCCGGCGACGTGGGCGGCACGGACCACCTCGGCGACATCGACTACATCGACTACATCGACGACATCGCCGACATCACGTGCTTCGAAGCCCATGCGGCTCAGGATGCCACCTCCGTACGACGAAGGGTCGGCCCCGTGCGGGACCGACCCTCGTCGTTGGAGACCTTGCGACTACGGAGTCGCCGTGTCGACGTACACGAACGTCGAGTTGGGCGCGCCGTCGTACCCGAGCAACCCGAAGTAGTGGGCCTCGGCGTCCAGGCCGGACCACGACACGTCGAAGCTCGTGTCACCACCGGTCGTGACCGGCACCGGGTTGGGATCGACGGCGAGGTTGCCCACCGACGGGGTACCGCCGAGGTCGTAGACCCGCAGCGAGTACGGCACCGGAGCGCCCTGGTCACCGGCCGCGAACGCGTCGACCTCGACGAGGTAGGTGCCGGCCGGTGCGCCCTCGAGCGAGAACGTCTCGCCCGGGGACGGCGTCGCCACCTCACCCGCGACCGCGAAGATCGTGGCGGGATCGCAGGACGATGCGGCGTAGACGAACATGTCCAGGTCGCTGGTCTGGTCCGGCGCGACCAGGTCGAACTGGGCCAGGTCGTTGCCCTCTCCGATCGTGACGCACTCCAGGGCGTAGTCCCCGACGGCCAGCGCGCCCTCGGCGACCTGTCCCTTGACGAGGCCGGCCGTGGACACCTGCAGGTCACCGTTGAAGCCACCGGTGATCGGCACGTTCGTGGAGCCGTCGGTGCCGGTGCCGTCGATCGACGTGGGTGCCTTCACCGACACCGGGCGCAGGGCAACAGGCAGGCGGACGGTGGTCGGACCGGTCAGCGTCACGTGACCGAAGGCCCACTGGCTCAACGGCGCCGTGGTGCGCTGGAAGGTGAACCCGACCGTCGTCTCCTGGCCGGCCTTCTTCGCGACCACCGACGACCGGCTCGCGGTGGACTTGAAGCCGGGGACCTCGACCTTCACCTTCCAGGTGCCCTTGCGGGCGGCCGTGAAGGTCCGGTTCAGCGACACCTCGGTCATCACGTGGCCCTCGGCGAGCGAGGGCAGGTTGACGGCGTTGGGTTCGATCGCCGGCACACCGGTGTCCAGGCCCAGGCCGGTGATGTAGCCATACCACTGCTCCCAGTCGGACAGGACGAACAGGCCGGGATCGAGGAACGCCTTCGCGTTGACGTGCCCGGCGCCCTGCGCGAACAGGTCCGTCGACTTCGCCCCGGTGGCCGTCTTCAGGTCGGTCGCGGTCGTCATCATGGCCGACTTGATCTGCATCGGCGTCCACTTCGGGTGCTTGCCCTGGATCAGCGCAGCGAGACCCGCGATGTGCGGAGCCGACATCGACGTACCGGAGTAGAGGTCGTAGTCACGGCCGTGGTTGGACGGCGGCGCGACCGCGGCCAGCACGCTGACTCCGGGCGCGGAGATGTCCGGCTTCAACAGGTCGCTGTCGTCGGACGCGGCCGGGCCCCGGGACGAGAAGCCGGCGATCTGCGGCACGGGAGTCACCGTGCCGGTGAGGTTGCCGAGCTCGAACCGCGCCGTCGCGCCGGCACCGGCGGACTCGAGGTAGTCGTAGACCTTCGGGGAGTCGACGTGCGAGACGTGGATCGTCGGCACCGCATGGAAGTCCGCGTCCAGGCTGCCGTCGGTGATGTTCGCGAGGACGACGCCCACGCCGCCCGCACGCTTCACCTCCTCGCTCTTCACGACGCGGTCGTAGACGCCGCGCTGGCAGACCACGATCGTGCCGGCGACCTTGGCCGGGTCCAGGCTGTTCGGCGGGCACAGTGCCGTGTCGGGGGCCGAGCCGTTGCCGACGTCGGCGGCATCGACCAGCTTCGTGTCCGGCAGCGCCGTGCGGCTGATCGAGGCGCCGACCAGCTTCTGGCCGTCACCCAGGACGACGGTGTTCTCGAAGCTGGTGTGCGTGCTCGCCGCGACCGTGGTCACCCACGGGCTGTTGTGCGCGACGGTCGAGGCACCCGGGCCCTCGTTGCCGGCGGAGGCGGCCACGAAGACGCCGGCCTCGGCCGCACCCTCGAAGGCGATCTCGGCGGCTTCGAGGACCGTGTCGGTCGGTCCCGAGATCGAGTAGTTGAGGACGTCGACACCATCGGTGACGGCCTGCTCGATCGCGGCGACCAGGTCGGACGTCGTACCGGAGGCACGGCCGTCCTCGGTGGCCCACAGGGCCTTGTAGACGGCGATCTTCGCCGCGGGGGCGACACCGCTGATGTTGCCGAAGGTGACGCCCTCGGTGGCGACGTCCTTGACCGGGTTGCCCGCCGACGTCGAGGCCGTGTGCGAGCCGTGGCCGTTGCCGTCACGGGCGGAGAGGTAGTCCTCCTCGACGGTGCGGCTCTCGCCGTACCCCTCGACGAAGGACCGGGCGGAGATCAGCTTGGTGTTGCAGTTGGCGAGGGTGAACTCCTCGCCGGTCTCGCACTCACCGCGGAACAGGTTGCCGTCCGACTTCTTCATCGACGTGATCGAACCGCTGATCTTCGTGCCCCACTTGCCCTGCGGCTTCGAGGTCAGCTTGCTGCCCTTGAAGGACTTCGACTCGGGCCAGATGCCGCTGTCGATGACACCGACGACGACGCCGTCGCCCGCCTTGTCCTGGCCACCGACCTGGTTCCACACGCCCCGCTTGCCGGTGAGGCCGAGGAAGTCCGGGGTGTTCCAGGTGTCGGCGTAGACGATGGAGTCCTTCTGGACCGTCAGCACCCGACGGTCGGTCGCCAGCTCGGTGGCCTGCTTGGCGGTGAGGTCCGCGACGAAGCCGTTGGCTGAGATCGTGTAGTGCACCTTGACGTCGAAACCGAGGTCGGTGCCGAGCTTTTCGTGGCTGGCGCGCAGCTTCTTCGTGTACGACGCCACGCCGGCGCCCTTCGCGTCGAACTGCTCGCCCGCGCCTGCGCGGGTCGGGCCGGCCGTGGAGGCGGGCGGTGCCGCCAGCATCACGACGTAGCGGCCGGCCTTGTAGCGGGTGAGGTCGGCCTTGACGGCTGACTGGCCTTCCCCGTCCGCGGCGCCGGGACCCGGGTCGCTGGGATCAGCCAGCGCCGGCGCCCCGAGGGTGACGGTGAGTCCGAGCGTCGCCGCGAGGGCGAGCACGAGGAGTGAGGGAAGCCGACGAGCGCGAGCGCCCGTACGCAGGTCCTGCATGGGGGGTCCTCCGGGTCCGAGAAGGAAGAGACAGGGTGGGGGTCCTGCCGTGGTGGCGGAGATCGTTCCGCCTCCGTCACCCAAGCGGCGAAGATCCTCCGCGTCAAGGGTCCTGCGGCAGGACGACACGAATCGTGACGATCGTCAGGCCGGATCGCTCAGGACTCAGTACGGCGCCGCGAGGTCGCCGAACATCGGGAAGTGCTTCACGTTCCGGGTCCAGAGCCGCCCCCCGACCGCCTCCACCGTCGCCGCGATCACGTGGTCGACCGTGTCGACCCCGGTGTGCGACCGGAGATACGTCTGCGCAAACCGACCTGCCCGATCCGCGATGTCGGCTGTCACCGGCAGCCACTCCAGGGTGTCGAGCAGAGCCAGGGTGCCCACGTCCTCACCGCTCCGCATTCCAGCGAGGACCTCGGTGCGGGAGAGCACCGTGCCGACGATCGCCTCGCCGGACTCGATCAGGCCGCTGAGCGCTTCGCGGGCAGCAGGCTTTCCGCGGAGGTGGTCGATCAGCACGGAGGTGTCGACGACCACGGTCACTGGCGGGCCAGCCTTGCGCCGAGACCGCCCCGGAGGCTCTCGACGTAGTCGGCACCATCGAGGTCCTCGTCGAGCTCGACCCTCGCCCACGCACCGAAGGAGGCCTCGAGGCGGAGCTTGCGCTCAGCGGTGGTGCTGGTCCCGTAGACCTCGTTGATCGCCCGACGGACGAGCTCGGCCAGACCGAGACCGGTCTGCGCAGACTCGGCCCGGAGGCGCGCGTACTGCTCATCCTCCAAGGTGATCTGGGTACGGTGGCTCATGATGTAAGCCTACATCACCCGTCCGGCAAGTTCAGGCCGCGACGACCGCCACCACCGCCGCCCGGCGTACCGGATCCGACCAGCGGTGCGCGGCGCGCACGACCCGGACGGCGGAGAACGCGAGCAGCACCGCGGCCAGCTCGAGCATCCAGACCGGTCGGTCGACGGCGGCCAGCGTGGCGAAGAACAGCCCGGTGAAGGTGGTGGCGAGAGCGAGCCGGAGCGAGTACCCGACCATCGCAAGCGGCGGCGCGGGCGTCGCGCGTGCCGAGCGGAGGTCGACGGCGTACGGCGCCTTCGCCGACCAGCGCAACCCGGCGGAGACGGCCTGTCCGACGACCACCAGCAGCGCCAGCACGATGGCGAGGGCCTCGGCCCGTGTGGGCAGCCCGGCACGCACAGCACCGAGCGCGATGGTCAGGAGTCCCGCGCCGAGCAACACCTCGGCGAGCACCCACGCCCGCGCGAGCAGGACCGTCCGGGGAGTGACCGGCAAGGTCTCGCGCCAGAGCAGGCCCCGGCCGTCGAGACACCAGAGGTTCACACCGAACAGCAGGACGCAGCCGGACGCAACCAGTCCGGGGAACAGGATGAGGGTCGACCACGGCATCGCACCGGCGAGCGCGACCAGTCCGGGGGCGAGGGCGAGCAGCAGGGTGCCGCGACGCAGCGGGACGCTGCGCCACACCGAGGCCCGGTCGATCCGGCACATCATCGCCAGTCCGGAGCCGCCCATCGGGCGCGCCGCATGGGTGCGGCTCTCCTGGCGGCCCTCGTCACGTGGGGTCCGAGTGGCGGCGAGGGTGGCGAGGCGAGCACCGAGCACCACCAGCGCCACGGACGTGACGAGCAGCGTGAGCACCAGTGCAGCGACGGTGACGACGGTGCCGCCCTCGATCGCGGCGGCGGTGACCCTGGCCGGTCCGGCGACGAGCAGCGCCCGCGCATCGGTGGCGCCGGCTGCCGCCAGCAGGGCAAGTACGACGGCGACGGCCAGGCGCACCAGACGTACGCCGCGCGGACCGCGCCTGATCCACTCGACCCCCCACGCCACGGTCTGTCCGAGCGCGGTGGCGGCCAGCACCCAGGACATGGTCAGCAGCTGGGCGCCGAGCAGGCCCGGGGGCCCGGTCACGACGGCGGTGAGGCCCAGCAGCAACCAGGTCTGCAGCAGCCAGCCGGTGTTGAGCGGCGCCAGCACCAGCGCGCCCAGGTGGTCGGTGACCGGGCTGATCGGGTGGATCGACGCCGGGTCGCGTGCCAGCAGCTCACGCCCGCCTGCACCGGCGACGGCGCTCGCCACGCTGACCCCCGCGACTGCGGCGAGGGCGGCGGGCAATGCGCGCGCCGCGCGGGTCGCCGCATCGACGTCGATGTCCAGCCACGCCGGCACCGTCGCTGACAGGGCCGTCACCACGCCGAAGACCACGAGAGCCACGGCGACGGCCCGCGGCCGTTTCAGGGTCGCCGCCCGGAACCACAGCAGGTGCCGCACGTCCGCGACGGCGCGGCCGACCTCGTTCAAGGGATGCTCGGACGATCAGGCGAGGAGGGCGCGGTACGCACGCGCCCCGTCGTCGCCCGCCATGAAGCCGGACGAGATGGTGGCCATCCGGGTCCCTCCGCGGAGCACGGCGACCTCGCCGCACACCTGGACCGCGAGGTCGCGCAGGTGGGTGGAGACGAGCACCCCCGCGCCGCGTGCACGGGCGTCCTCGATGACCTCGAACGTCGCTTCGACCCCCACCGGGTCGACCCCGTCGAACGGCTCGTCGAGCAGCAGCACCGTCGGCTCGTGCAGGGCCGCGAGCACCACGCTCAGCCGCCGCGACATGCCGTGGCTGAAGCCCGCAGTCACCCGGTGCGCGACGAGACCGAGGTCGAAGCGCTCCAGCAGCGCCCGAGCCCGCGACTCCCAGCCCTCGAGGTTGCGCAGCCGCGCGCTGAGCTGCAGGTGCTCCCACGGCGTCGCGCGCGGCACCAACCCGCCGACATCCGGGCAGTACCCGACGGCGCGCTTGGCTTCGAGCGTCGACTCCCGGACGTCGTACCCCGCGACGAAGGCGGTGCCCTCGGTCGGCGGCACCACGCCTGCCAGCACGCGCATCGTCGTGGACTTGCCCGCGCCGTTGCGGCCGAGCAGGGCCATGGCCTGGCCCGGCTCGACCCGCAGATCTACTCCAGTCACCGCTTCTACCGTGCCGAACTGGACCCGCAGGCCCGACACCTCGATGGCGGCGTGGGTTCCCCTCCCCATCACCTCCACATCCTCGCCCGGATCGGACGCGGGACCAACGGCCGAGCGGCGCGGAAGCGCTAGTCCTTTCGGGTCAGGTGTGTTGCGGGAAGCCGAGGTTCAGACCGCCGTGCGAGGGGTCCAGCCAGCGCGAGGTCACCGCCTTCTCGCGGGTGAAGAACTCGACGCCCTGGGGGCCGTAGGCCTTGGCGTCACCGAAGAGCGAGGCCTTCCAGCCGCCGAACGAGTGGTAGGCCACCGGGACCGGGATCGGGACGTTGATGCCGACCATGCCGACCTCCACCTCCCGCTGGAAACGCCGGGCCGCGCCGCCGTCGTTGGTGAAGATCGCGGTGCCGTTGCCGTACGGGCCGGCGTTGATCAACGCCACCCCGTCGGCGTACGACGCCACCCGGACCACGGAAAGGACCGGCCCGAAGATCTCGTCGATGTAGACGGTGGAGGTCGTCGGCACCTTGTCGATCAGCGTGGGGCCGAGCCAGAAGCCCTCGGCAGCACCGTCGATCTCGACCTCGCGCCCGTCGACGACGACCGTGGCGCCATCAGCGGCAGCGACGTCGAGGTAGCCCGCGACCTTGTCACGGTGCTCGCGGGTGATCAGCGGTCCCATGTCGCAGGACCGGCGACCGTCGCCGATCACCAGCTTGCCCATCCGGTCGCTGATCCGGCTGATCAGGTCGTCGGCGATCGGCTCGACGGCGACCACGACGGAGATCGCCATGCAGCGCTCGCCGGCCGAGCCGAACCCGGCGTTGACCGCGGAGTCCGCGACCAGGTCGAGGTCGGCGTCGGGCAGCACGAGCATGTGGTTCTTGGCGCCGCCGAGGGCCTGCACCCGCTTGCCGTGCGAGGTCGCCGTCTCGTAGACGTAGCGGGCGATCGGGGTCGAGCCGACGAACGAGATCGACGCGACGTCGGGGTGGGTGAGCAGTGCGTCCACCGCCTCCTTGTCGCCGTGCACGATGTTGAAGACACCGTCGGGCAGGCCGGCCTCCTTGAGGAGCTCGGCCATCCAGTTCGCGACGCTCGGGTCCTTCTCGCTGGGCTTGAGGACCACGGTGTTCCCGGTCGCGATCGCGATCGGGAAGAACCACAGCGGCACCATCGCCGGGAAGTTGAACGGGCTGATGATGCCGACGACGCCGAGCGGCTCCTTGAGGGAGTAGACGTCGACGTCGGTCGAGACGTTCTGCGAGAACGCCCCCTTCGCCAGCTGCGGCATCGCGCAGGCGAACTCGACGACCTCCAGCCCGCGGGCGACCTCACCGGCGGCGTCCGACAGCACCTTGCCGTGCTCGGAGGTCAGGATCGCGGCGAGCTCGTCCTTGCGGGAGTTGAGCAGCTCGCGGAACCCGAACAACACCTGCTGGCGACGGGTGATCGAGACCTGTCCCCAGCTCGCGAACGCCTCCTTCGCCACCGCGACGGCACGGCCGATGTCCTCGGCGCTGCCGTAGCGGACATGCTTGGAGACCTGTCCCAGCGCGGGGTCGTAGACGGGTCCCGTTCGGGGCGAGACGCCGGCATCGGGGCCGCCGGCGATCCAGTGGTCGAGAACGGGCAGTTGCGTGGTGTCAGACATCTAGAGCTCCTCGTCGAGCAGGGTGAGTACGGCGTCGTACGTCGCCAGGGCCTCGGCCACCTCGTCGGCGGTCACGACACAGGGCGGGACGACATGGATGCGGTTGTCGGCGGTGAAGGGGATCAGGCCACGGCCGAGCAGCTCGGCCTTGGCCCGCCCCATCAGCGCGGCGGGCAGGGGGGCGCGGGTCGCACGGTCGGCGACCAGCTCCACGGCCCAGAAGACTCCGGTGCCGCGGACCTCGCCGATCACCGGGTGCTTGTCGGCAAGGACGTCCAGGCCGGGGCCGATCACCTCGGCACCGATCTTCTTCGCGTGCTCGACGATGCCCTCGCTCTCCATGGCATCGATCGAGGCGACGATGGATGCGGCCGCAAGCGGGTGGCCGCTGTAGGTGAGCCCGCCGGGGAAGACCCGGTCGTCGAAGGTCTTCGCGATGACATCGCTCAGCACCACGCCGCCGACGGGCACGTAGCCGGAGTTGACCCCCTTCGCGAACACGACGAGGTCCGGGGTGACGTCGAACGCGTCGAACGCGAACCACTCCCCCGCCCGACCGAAGCCGGCCATCACCTCGTCGAGGATGAGCATGATCCCGTGCTCGTCGGCGAGGGCCCGCACGCCCGCGAGGTAGCCGGGCGGCGGCACCAGCACGCCCGCCGTACCGGGGATGGTCTCCAGCAGGATCGCGGCCACACTCTGCGGCCCCTCGCACTCGACCACCCGGCGCAGGTGGCGCAGCGCCCGCTCCGCCTCCTCCTCGGGCGTGGTGGACCAGAACTCCGACCGGTAGAGATAGGGACCGAACACGTGCACGTGTCCGCGCGCGTACTCGTTGGGCAGCCGTCGCCAGTCGCCCGTGGAGACGATCGCTGCCCCGGTGTTGCCGTGATAGGAGCGGTACGTCGACACGACCTTGTCGCGGCCCGTGTGCAGCCGCGCCATCCGGATGGCGTTCTCGTTGGCGTCGGCACCGCCGTTGGTGAAGAACACCTTGTTCATGCCCTCGGGGGCGCGCGCCGCGATCCTCCGGGCGGCCTCGCCACGGGTGAGGTTGGCGGTCGCCGGCCCGATCGTCGCCAGGGTGGCCGCCTGCTCCTGGATCCCCGCGACGACCGACGGGTGCTGGTGCCCGATGTTGACGTTGACCAGCTGGCTGGCGAAGTCGAGGTAGCTCCGGCCGGCGTGGTCCCAGACGCGGGTACCGAGACCCCCCGCGACGACGAGGGGCGCGAGCGCCGCCTGCGCGCTCCACGAGTGGAAGACGTGCTCGTGGTCGAGCTCCGTCGCGAGGGTGTCTCGGTCCTCGGACATGGCTACTTGCCGCCTTCCTTGAGCTCGACCTCGATCGGCTTGAAGCCGGCGCCCTTGGTGTCCACGCCGTCCGCCTCGAGCTCGGCGAGTGCCTTCTCGACGTACTCGTTGGTGTGGGCCGAGGCCGGCGGTTCCTTGCTGATGATCGATGCGCCCGTCTCGTTCTTCGTGTGGAGCGCGATGTCGACGGTCTGCTTCCAGGCGGCGTCGTCGATGATCCCGACGCCGTTGGTGGAGGGCCACAGCAGCTTGTTGACCTCGTTGGTCATCCAGAGCTGGTGGCTGGTGCCGAGCTCGGAGCCCGACTCCGCCACGATCTTCGCGCCGTCCTCGGGGTTGTCGCGGACGAAGGCCCAGCCCTTGATGGAGGCCTTGATGAAGGCCACGGTCTGCGCCTCGTAGTCGGCGTCGGAGAGCTTCTCGGTCTGCGCCCAGATGGCGTCCTGGAGCATCGCGGAGCCGACGTCGTTCCAGTCGATGACGTTGAGGTCCGCAGGGGTGTAGAGCTTGCCCGTGTCCGGGTTCACCGTCTCCAGCACCTGGGCGTACTCGTTGTAGGTCATCGCCTGCGCGGCATCGATGTCGCCGGCGAGGAAGGCGTTCATGTCGAACGCCTGCTGCACCAGGTTGATGTCACCGACACCGACCCCGGCCTCCTGCATGCCGGCGAAGAGCTCCCACTCGTTGCCGAAGCCCCAGCTGCCGACCGCCTTGCCCTTCAGGTCCGCGGGCTTGGTGATGTCCTTGTCCTTGAAGGAGATCTGGGTCGTGGCGCTGCGCTCGAAGATCTGCGCGACGTTCGTGATCTTGGCGCCCTGCTCGATCGAACCGAGGACCTTCGGCACCCACGAGATCGCGTAGTCGACGTCGCCGGACGCCAGCACGTCCTGCGGGACGATGTCGACACCGCCCTCGACGATCTTCACGTCGAGACCCTCGTCGACGTAGAAGCACTCCGCGACCGCGGCGTAGTAGCCCGCGAACTGGGCCTGCGAGACCCACTGGAGCTGCAGCGACACCTCGTCCAGCTCATCCGCGTCCCGCGCCTCCTGGGTGCGCTCCGCGCAGTCCTTGTTGGCCGCGACGTCGACCTCCGAGGAGTTCTTCCCGTCGTCGCTCCCACATCCGGAGGCGACCAGTGCGAGGGCGGCAACGGCGACGCCCAGCTTCAGTGTTGGTTTCTTCATTGGATCTCCTGTTTTCCTCAGGGGGTTCCGAGACTCGGGGGGTGTTCAACCAGCGGTGGGACGGTGGTGGCGGGAGAACCACAGCTCGACGAGCAGGGTGACGACGTAGAAGAGCAGGCCGAGCACGATCGCTCCGGACACGTAGGCCCACGCCAGCGGGTAGTTGCTGCTGGCCGCCGACGAGGTGATCGACTTGCCGAGCCCGCCGATCGGGCCACCGAAGTACTCCGCGATCAGCGCCGCGATCACGGCCAGTGAGGACGCCACCCGCAGTCCCGTGAAGACGTACGGCGTCGCCGTCGGCAACGTGACGCTCCGGATCACCTGCAGCGGCCCGGCGGCGTAGGCGGTCATCAGGTCGCGATGGACGGCCTTCACCTGGCGCAGTCCGCGCAGGGTGTTGAGGTAGACCGGGATCGACACCGACAGGCCGGCCACGATGATCCGGCCGGTGTCGACCGCGGCGCCGTACATCGAGTAGAGCACCGGGGCCAGCGCGACGATCGGGATCACCGCGAGGGCGGCGACCACAGGGGCGGCCATCTGGTCCAGGAACCGGAAGGTCCCGGCCAGCATCGCGCCGGCGACCCCGATCACCGCACC
This sequence comes from Nocardioides sp. Root682, assembly GCF_001427795.1. Taxonomy (GTDB): domain Bacteria; phylum Actinomycetota; class Actinomycetes; order Propionibacteriales; family Nocardioidaceae; genus Nocardioides. The sequence goes on from NZ_LMHJ01000001.1 coordinate 2,367,328, forward strand.
CGCCAGGGTGCCGATCAGGGCATTGCGACCGGTGACCGTGGCGCCCTTGACGATGCTGTCGAAGTTGAGGGTGATCTGGTCCCAGATCGCGCTGGGCGCGGGCAGCACGAACGGCTCGATCTCGAGGGAGTCGACCAGCCACTCCCACGCCGCGATCGCCAGGACACCGACGACCAGCGGCGCCAGGACCGTGCTCCACCGCAGCTCGGCGATGGGCAGCCGGGCGCGGGTGTCCTTGGCGGGCGAGACCTGCGCGACGGTGGTCATCGTGTGTCGACTCCTCGCGCAGCCACGGCCTGTTCCGGGGTGCCGTGCAGCAGGGCCCGCACCTCGCCGACCGCGCGGAAGAAGCCCTCCTCGTCACGGGCGCCGGCCGAGCGGTCGTGGGCCGGGACCATGCCGTCGGCGCGGACGTCGACGACACCGGTGATCCGGCCGGGACGCGGCGACATCACCACCACCCGGTCGGACAGGAAGACCGCCTCGGGGATCGAGTGGGTCACGAAGAGGACGGCGGCGCCGGTCTCGGCGCAGATCCGGACCAGCTCGTTCTGCATCCGCTCGCGGGTGATCTCGTCGAGCGCTCCGAAGGGTTCGTCCATCAGCAGCAGGCGCGGGCTCTCCGCCAGCGCGCGGGCGATGGCGACGCGCTGCTGCATCCCGCCCGACAGCTGGTCGGGGTGGCTCTTCGCGAAGTCGGTCAGGCCGATCAGCTCGAGGAGCTCCGCCACCCGCTGGCGCCGTACCTCGGCGGGGACGCCGTGCAGCTTGAGCGGCAGCTCGACGTTGCCGGCCACGGTGCGCCACGGCAGCAGGCCGGACTGCTGGAAGGCGATGCCGTACTCCTGGTCCAGTCGGGCCTGGCGAGCCGTCTTGCCGAAGACCGTGATCGTCCCGGAGGTCGCGGCGTCGAGGTCCGCGACGAGCCGCAGCAGGGTGCTCTTGCCGCAACCACTGGGGCCGATCAGGGAGACGAACTCTCCGTCAGCGACCGTCAGGTCGACGTCCGTGAGCGCGTCGACCTGCTTGCGCCCCTTGCCGAAGATGCGGTGGACACCGCGCGCCTCGATCGCCGGGTCGGTCCCCAGATGGTTCACTGCGCGACTCCTGTCAGTCGGAACGGTCGGAGGGCCAGTCCCAGCAGGCCGATGGCGCCCGCAGCCACCAGGCCGATGGCGACGGCACCGAAGATGGGCGCCCAGGGCTTGGCCGGGTCACCACTGGCAGCGACGGCATAGTCGATGACCATCCGGCCCAGGCCACCCTTGAGGCCGATCGAGACCTCGGCGACGACCGCGCCGATCACCGCGCTCGCGGCGCCGAGGCGCAGCGCCGGCAGCAGGTACGGCACGCTCGCCGGGATCCGCAGGGTCAGCAGGGTGCGCCACCAACCGATCCCGAAGGCACGCATCAGGTCGAGGTGCGTGGCCTCGGGCGACTTCAGTCCACGCAGCGCGCCGACGGCCACCGGGAAGAACGCGAGGTAGGCGGCGATCACGGCCACCGAGTCCTCGCTCGTCCACACGTGCCCACCGATCTCGACGGCCGATCCCCAGCGCCGCACGAGCGGTGCGATCGCGATCAGCGGCACCGTCTGGCTCAGCACCACCCACGGCAGCAACGCCGACTCGATGATGCGGAAGCGGCTCATCACCAGCGCGAGCAGCAGTCCGACGACCACACCGATCAGCCAGCCACGGGCTGCCAGTCCGAGCGAGAACATGCTGGCGTCGTACACCGTGGAGAAGGCGTCGGGGGCGCCGGCCAGCGAGGTCACCGGCTCGGTGAACCGCTGCAGCATCTCCCACGAGTGCGGCATCGCCAGGTCGGTCGTGCGCGGCAGGATCCGGGTGTCGCCGATCAGCACCCCCTGCTCCGGTCCGAGCGCCTTGTAGAGGTCCCAGCTCGCGACGACCGCGGCGACGCCGACAGCGCCCAGGATGACCGCGCGGAAACGGGTCCAGATCTGTGCCAACGTCAGGCCTTCGCCGTCACGTGCTCGCGGAGTGCCGGCATGATCGACTCGCCGTAGAGACGCAGGGTCTCCTCCTTGTTGTCGTGCTGGAGGTAGACGGCGAACTGGTCGACGCCGATGTCCTTGAGCTCCTTGAGCTTCGCGATGTGCTGCTCGGGGGTGCCGAGGATGCAGAACCGGTCGACGATCTCGTCGGGCACGAAGTCGACGTGGTCGTTGTCGGCCTTGCCGTGGGTGTTGTAGTCGTAGCCGGTCCGGCCCTTGATGTAGTCGACGAGGACCTTCGGGAACTCGCCGTCGTCGCCGTACTTCTCCACGATGTCGGCGATGTGGTTGCCGACCATCCCGCCGAACCAGCGCGTCTGGGAGCGCATGTGGTCCATCTGGTCCTCGCTGCCGACGTACGCCGGCGCGGCCACGCAGAAGGTCAGCGCATCGGGGTCGCGTCCGGCGTTGGAGGCCGCCGTCCTGACCTGCTCGATCATCCACTTCGCGACGTCGACGTCACCGAGCTGCAGGATGAACCCGTCGCCCGCCTCACCGGCGGCCTTGAGCGCCAGTGGCCCGTACGCCGCGATCCACACCTCGAGCGCGGAGGACCGCGCCCACGGGAACTGCAGGGTCGCGCCGTTGTGCTCGACCGGTCGGCAGTTGCCGAGCTCGCGGATCACGTGGGTGGCGTCGCGGACCTCCTTCAGCGTGCACGGCTTGCCGTTGAGCACGCGGACCGCCGAGTCACCGCGACCCATGCCGACCACGGTGCGGTTGCCGTACATCTCGTTGAGGGTGGCGAACACCGACGCCGTGACGGTCCAGTCCCGGGTGGCCGGGTTGGTCACCATCGGCCCGACGATGATCCGGTTCGTCTCGGCCAGGATCGCCGAGAAGATGACGTAGGGCTCCTGCCAGAGCAGGTGGGAGTCGAAGGTCCACACGTAGTCGAACCCGTGCTCCTCCGCCTGCTTCGCGAGACCGACGGTCCGCCAGGCCGGCGGGTTGGTCTGCAGTACGACACCGAAATCCATCTTCACTCCTAAGTTCGTCGACCAGCGGAACAAGTTCGTCGAGTAGCCGAGCCGCCAGGCGAGGCGTATCGAGACGCGCTACACCAGGTACTGCGTCAGATCGCGCTTGAGGAACTGCCCGTGGCCCTTGGTCCCCTTGAACTGGCCGTCCTCCACGAGGACCGTGCCGCGGGAGATCGTGACGTCGACGTGGCCGTCGATCTCGAAGCCCTCCCACGCGGAGTGGTCCATGTTCATGTGGTGCGTCCTGCCCTCACCGAGCCCGATGGAGGTGTGGCCGTTCGGGTCGTAGACGACGATGTCGGCGTCCGCGCCGGGCTGGATGACGCCCTTGCGCCCGTAGAGCCCGAACATCCGCGCCGGGGTGGTGGCGATCAGCTCCACCCACCGCGACAGGGAGATCCGGCCGTCGACGACGCCCTGGTAGAGCAGGTCGACGCGGTGCTCGATCGACCCGATGCCGTTGGGGATCGCCCGGAAGTCGTCCTTGCCGAGCTCCTTCTGGTCCTTCATGCAGAACGGGCAGTGGTCGGTCGACACCATCTGCAGGTCGTTGGTGCGCAGGCCCTGCCACATCGCCTCGAGGTGGCCCTCCTCCTCCGAGCGCAGAGGCGTCGAGCAGACCCACTTGGCGCCTTCGAAGTCGCCCCACTCCTCGCTCCGTGCCCCGAGCTGCTTCTCGAGGGAGAGGTAGAGGTACTGCGGACAGGTCTCGCCGAAGACGTTCTTGCCCTTGTCGCGCGCCCACGCCACCTGCTCGACGGCCTGTTTCGCGCTCATGTGGACGATGTACAGCGGCGCCCCGGTGAGGTCGCTCAGCATGATCGCGCGGTGCGTGGCCTCCTCCTCCATCTGCCAGGCGCGCGCAATGCCGTGGAAGTACGGCCCGGTCTTGCCGGCCTCTGCGAGCTGCGCGGCGAGGACGTCGATCGCCGGACCGTTCTCGGCGTGCATCATCGTCATCAGCCCGAGCTCACGGGCCTTCTGCATGGCGCGCAGGATCTGCGCGTCGTCGCTGTAGAAGACGCCGGGGTAGGCCATGAAGAGCTTGTACGACGTGATGCCCTCGTCGATCAGCCCGTCCATCGCCTTCAGGGAGTCGTCGTCGACGCCGCCGATGATCTGGTGGAAGCCGTAGTCGATCGCGCAGTTGCCGGCCGCGAGCTCGTGCCAGTGGGCCAGGCCGTCCTGCACCCGCTCGCCCGTCTTCTGGACCGCGAAGTCGATGATCGACGTCGTGCCACCCCACGCGGCGGCCGTCGTACCGGTCTCGAAGGTGTCGCTGGCCTGGGTGCCGCCGAAGGGCAGCTGCATGTGGGTGTGCGCGTCGATGCCGCCGGGGATGACGTACTTCCCGGTCGCGTCGATGACCTTGTCGGCGGCGATCGCCCCGAGCGGCTCGGTGCCGGGCGTGAGCAGCGCGACGATCTTCTCGCCGTCCACGAGGACGTCGGCGACTACGGTGCCGGTCGCGTTCACGACCGTGCCGCCCTTGATCAGGATGGTCATGGTTTCCCCCTCAGGGCCGGGCGATGGCGGCGTACGAGTCGGGCCGGCGGTCGCGGTAGAACTGCCAGTCGTCGCGCATCTGCTGGACCATGTCGAGATCGAGGTCGCGGACGAGCAGCTCCTCCTTGTCGCTCGAGCCCACGTCGCCGACGAAGTTGCCGCGCGGGTCGATCACCTGGCTGGTGCCGTAGAAGTTGACCGCCTCGTCGCCGTACTCGTTGTCCTCGAGGCCGACGCGGTTGGGCTGGAGAACGAAGTACCCGTTGGCGACGGCGGCGCACGGGCCCTCCACCTCCCACAGCCGGTTCGACAGGCCGGGCTTGGTGGCGTTGGGGTTGAAGACGATGTGCGCCCCGTTCAGGCCGAGCTCGCGCCAGCCCTCGGGGAAGTGCCGGTCGTAGCAGATGTAGGTGCCGACCTTGCCGACCGCGGTGTCGAAGACCGGGTAGCCCAGGTTGCCGGGACGGAAGTAGAACTTCTCCCAGAACTTCTCGACGTGCGGGATGTGGTTCTTGCGGTACTTGCCGAGGATCGTGCCGTCGGCGTCGACCACGACCGTCGTGTTGTAGTAGACGCCGGTCTGCTCCTCCTCGTAGATCGGGAGCACCATCACCTGGCCGAGCTCCTTGGCCAGGGCGGCGAAACGCTGCACGACCGGGCCGTCGGCCGGCTCGGCGTAGCGGTAGTACTTCTGGTCCTGGGTGATGCCGAAGTAGGGGCCGTAGAAGAGCTCCTGGAAGCACATCACCTGGGCACCCTGCGCCGCGGCGTCGCGCGCGAACTGCTCGTGCCGGTCCAGCATCGAGTCCTTGTCGCCCGTCCAGGTGGTCTGGCTGATCGCTGCGCGCACGATGGTCAACGTGCACCTCCAATGGGGGTTGGGGTGAGGGGAGCGGTACTTCCCGTTATTCGTTATCCTTCGGGTTGAACATTTCGCTTGTATTTCTCTCCTGTCAAGGTTCTCCCGCAAAACCGGTACACCGAGGAGGTCGCCGTCGTGGGTCGTGCACCGGACCTGGCTTCCCTCGAGGACCGCTCCCCGTCCGGGATCGCGGGGGCGTTCAGCCGTGCCATCCGCGCCGGTGAGCTGCTCCCCGGCGACCGGCTCCCGACCGTGCGGGAGGTCGCCGCCGAGCTGGGCGTGTCACCGGCCACCGTGTCCGCGGCGTGGCAGGCGCTTCGTCGTACCGGAGCGGTGGTGTCGCGCGGCCGCGCCGGGACCTACGTCCAGGACATCCCGACCCCCTGGCTCTCCCCGCGCCATCGCGAGCTCGTCGGCGCCGGCCCCGACGGCCTGCGCCTCGACCTCTCCCGCGGCACACCCGACCCCCGGCTGCTGCCCTCCCTGGCGCCTGCGCTGCGCCGGGTCTCGGAGCGGGCCGGCACCCTGACCTACCAGGACGAGCCGGTGCTCCCCGAGCTGCGGACCGTGCTGCGGGCGTCGTGGCCGTACGCCGCCGAGGCGCTGACGGTCGTCGACGGCGCGACCGACGGCATCACCCGCACCCTCGAGCAGGTGGTCGGGTACGGCGACCGCGTGGTGCTCGAGTCGCCCGGCTTCCCGCCGTTCTTCGATCTCGTCGAGGCCCTCGGCGGCGAGATCGTGCCCGTCGAGCTGGACGACCGCGGCGTACGGCCCGATGCCCTGCGGGCCGCGCTGCGCACCCGCCCGGCCGCCGTGCTGCTCCAGCCCCGCGCCCACAACCCGACCGGCGTGGCGATCGACGCGGCTCGCGCCCAACAGCTGGTCCGGGTGCTCCGCCGCTCGACGACCGGGCCGCCCGTGATCATCGAGGACGACCACTCCGCCGGGATCAGCACCTCACCCGACGTCACCCTCGGCAGCTGGCTGCCGGACCAGGTGGTGCACGTCCGGTCCTACTCCAAGTCCCACGGGCCCGACCTGCGGATCGCCGCCATGTCCGGACCCGCGTCGCTCATCGACCGCGTCGTCGCGCGCCGCATGCTCGGACCCGCGTGGACCTCGCGGATGGTGCAGACGATCCTGCTCGACCTGCTCACCTCGTCGCAGTCGATGGACGAGGTCGGGGAGGCCCGCCGTCAGTACTTCGCACGGCAGCGCACGATCGTCGCCGCGCTGGCCACGCACGGCGTCGAGGTGGCAGCCCCGGACGGCATCAACCTCTGGCTCCCGGTCCGGGACGAACGGGCCGCCCTGGTGCACCTGTCCGCCTCCGGCATCCGGGCAGCGGGCGGCACACCCTTCCTCGCCGGTGACTCCGCGGCCACGGGCGAGGCGTTCGTGCGGGTCACCACCGGCCTGGTCTCCCCCGACGACGCGGCCGACGTCGCCGCTGCGATCGCCGAGGCGGTCGTCGCGGTGTGAAAACGCCAGAAGCGCCTCGACACTCTCGTGCCGAGGCGCTTCCGATGGATCAGGCGGGGAACGAACCGCCCGAGGCGGCCAGGTCACGCAGCCAGGCGGTGGCCTGGAAGCGCTCGCCGTACTTCGCGGCCAGCTCGTCGGCACGCGCGATGAACGCGGACAGGCCGATCTCGCCGGTCGCCTTGTTCTCGTAGCCGGTCATGAACTGCGCGGCACCACCGGTGTTCGGCGGGAAGCCGATGCCCATGATCGAGCCGATGTTCGCGGCGGCCGCCGAGGTGATGACGCCCTCCTCGAAGGTCTTCGCGGTCTCGAGCGCCTCGGCGAAGAGCATCCGGTCCCGGATGTCCTGGATCGGCGGCTGCTCCTCGGCGACGGGGAACAGGGTCGCGAGCTCGGTGGAGATCGAGCCACGCTTGCCGTCCACGTAGTCGTAGAAGCCGGCGCCACGCAGGCGACCGGGACGACCGGCGTCCAGCATCTTCTGGACGACGGCGATGCCCGGGTGCTCGACGTACGTGTTGCCCGCCGCCTCTTCGCCCTCGCGGGTGGCCTTGGCGATCTTGCCCATCAGCTCGAGGTTGAGCTCGTCGGAGAGCTGCAGCACCGGGGCCGGGTAGCCGGCCGAGGTGGTCGCGCGCTCGATGGAGTACGGCGCCACGCCCTCGGCGAGCATCGCCATGCCCTCGTTGACCATGAAGCCGATGACCCGCGAGGTGTAGAAGCCGCGGCTGTCGTTGACGACGATCGGCGTCTTGCGGATCAGCTGCACGACGTCGTACGCCTTGGCCAGCGCGACGTCGTTGGTCTCCTTGCCGGTGATGATCTCGACGAGCGGCATCTTGTCCACGGGGGAGAAGAAGTGCAGCCCGATGAAGTCGGCCGGACGGTCGACACCCTCGGCGAGCTGGGAGATCGGCAGGGTGGACGTGTTGGAGCAGAGCAGCGCGTCCTTGTTGATGAACGGTGCGATCTCGGCGAAGACCTTGGCCTTGAGGGCCGGGTCCTCGAACACGGCCTCGATGACCAGGTCGACGCCGGTCAGGTCGGCCGGGTCAGCGGTCGCCGTGATCCGGCCGAGCAGCTCGGCCTTCTTCTCCTCGGTGGACTTCCCACGGGAGATCGCCTTGTCGAGAATGGCCTCGGAGTACGCCTTGCCCTTCTCGGCGTTCTCGACGGCGACGTCCTTGAGGACGACCTCGAAACCGGCCTTCGCACAGACGTAGGCGATGCCCGCGCCCATCATGCCCGCGCCGAGGACGCCGACCTTGGTGGGCTTCCACGGCTCGATGCCCTGGGGACGGAGCGAACCGGAGTTGATCGCCTGCAGGTCGAAGAAGAACGCCTGGATCATGTTCTTCGAGTCCTGGTTGACGATCAGGTTCGTCAGGTAGCGCGACTCGATCCGCGAGGCGGTGTCGAAGTCGACGTTCGCACCCTCGACCGCGGCCGAGAGGATCGCCCGCGGCGCGGGGTAGTCGGCTCCCTTGACCTGCTTGCGGAGCAGGGCCGGGAAGGCCGGCAGGAAGCCGGCGAGGGCCGGAGACTTCGGGGTGCCACCGGGCATCTTGTAGCCGGGGGCGTCCCACGGGTTCAGCGCGGCTTCGGGGTTGGCCTTGATCCATGCCTTCGCAGCGGGGATCAGCGCATCCTGGCTGTCGACGAGCTCGTCGACGATGCCCTTCTTCAGCGCCGTCTCCGGGTCGAACTGGGTGCCCTGGAGGAGCACGTCCATCAGCGCGGACTGCAAGCCGAACTTGCGGACCGTGCGGACCACGCCGCCGCCGCCCGGCAGCAGGCCCAGGGTGGCCTCGGGGAGGCCGACCTTGATCTTGCGGTCGTTGACGAGGATCCGGTGCTGGGTCGCGAGGGTGATCTCGTAGCCACCGCCGAGCGCGGCGCCGTTGATCGCGGAGACGACCGGCTTCGGGAACAGCTCCAGGCGACGCAGCGCCTTCTTCACGTTCTCGGCCATCTGGAACACGCCTGCGGCGTCGGCCTTGGTCGTGGTGACCATGCCCTTGAGGTTGCCGCCGGCGAAGAAGGTCTTCTTCGCGGAGGCGACGACGACGCCGGTGACGTCGTCCTGCTCGGCGTACAGGCGCTCGACGGCATCGGCCATCGAGGAGATGTACAGCTCGTTCATCGTGTTGGCGCTGGCGTTGGGGTCGTCGAGGGTCAGCGTGACGATGCCGTCGGCGTCGCGGTCGTAGCGGACCGCGGTCTGGGTCTCGGTGCTCAATTTATGTCCTAGATTTCTGAAGTCTCGAGTTGGGGTTTGTCACCGTCGAGTTGTGGCTTGTCGTCCCGCATCCAGTGGCAAAAGTGCCAACTCGACGGTGACAAACCCCAACTCGACATCAGGTCGGTCAGACCAGTTCCACGATGGTGGCGATGCCCATGCCGCCGCCGACGCAGAGCGTGGCGAGGCCGCGGCGCAGGTCGCGCCGCTCGAGCTCGTCGATCAGGGTGCCGAGGATGATCGCGCCGGTCGCACCGAGCGGGTGACCCATCGCGATCGCGCCGCCGTTGACGTTGGTGATGTCGTGGCTGATGCCCATGTCGCGCATGAACCGCATCGCGACGGCGGCGAACGCCTCGTTGATCTCGAACAGGTCGATGTCGCCGACCTCGAGGCCGGCCTTGGCCAGTGCCTTGCGGGCCGCCGGGGCGGGACCGGTGAGCATGATGATCGGGTCCGCGCCGGAGACGGCGGTCGCGATGATCTTCGCCCGCGGCGTCAGGCCGAGGTCCTTGCCGACCTGCTCGCTGCCGATCAGGGTCAGCGCGGCGCCGTCGACGATGCCCGAGGAGTTGCCGGCGTGGTGGACGTGGTTGATCTTCTCGAGCCAGTGGTACTTCTCGAGCGCGACGTCGTCGAAGCCGGCGTCGGCACCGAGCTGGGCGAAGCTCGGCTTGAGGGCGCCGAGGCTCTCGACCGACGTGTCGGGACGGATCGTCTCGTCCTTGTCGAGCAGGGTGAGGCCGTTGATGTCCTTGACGGGCACGACGGGGGTGTCGTAGTAGCCGTTGGCCCATGCCTTGGCGGCGCGGTGGTGCGACTCGGCGGCGTACGCGTCGACGTCCTCACGCGACCAGCCCTCGATCGTGGCGATCAGGTCGGCGCCGATGCCCTGGGGCACGAAGCCGGCCTTGAACGCGGTGGCCGGGTCAGAGGCCCAGGCGCCACCGTCGGAGCCCATGGCGACGCGGCTCATCGACTCGACGCCGCCGGCGATGATCAGGTCCTCGAACCCACCACGCACGCGGCTGGCGGCCTGGTTGACGGCCTCGAGGCCGGAGGCGCAGAAGCGGTTGAGCTGCACACCGGCAACGGTGTCCGGAAGGCCGGCCGCGATCGCAGCGGTCTTGGCGATGTCGCCACCCTGGTCGGCGACCGGGGAGACCACGCCGAGCACGACGTCGTCGATGCGGTTCGTGTCGAGGCCCGGGTTGCGCTCCTGGAGTGCGTCGAGCAGCCCGACGACGAGGTCGACCGGCTTGGACTCGTGGAGGGAGCCGTTGGCCTTGCCTCGTCCTCGCGGAGTGCGAATGTGGTCGTACACGAATGCTTCTGCCATGACCGTCCTTGTTGCTTGGCGTGACATACGGCGACAACGGGCGCGCCGTACTGGAATGGGGTGTCCCTGCAGACGATTGTGACACTATTACTGTCATGGTCAAGAGCGACGGTCAGCACAGCCGTGTGACGCACGACGCATCCGAGGCCACGCTGACCCTCGAGGAGCTCACCGCCCGGGTCGGCCTGAGCGTGCGGACGCTGCGGTTCTACACCTCGCGCGGGCTGGTGCCGCCGCCGGTCCGCCGCGGCCGGTCGGGCTACTACTCCGCGATCCACGTGGCCCGGATCGAGCTCGTGCTCGAGCTGCAGAGCCACGGCTTCACGCTGTCGGCCATCGAGCGGTACGTCGCCGGCATCCCCGAGGACGCGACCCCCGAGGACATCTCGCTCGCCCGGACGATGCTCGCCCCCTGGCAGTCCGACCTGCCCGTGGAGATGGACCGGGAACAGCTCGAGACCCGCGCCGGACGGGCGCTGTCGAGCGAGGACCTCGCCACGCTGCAGGCGCTCGGCGTGCTGCGGGGGCGCGGGTCGTCGTACCTCGTGGCGAGCAACCAGCTGGCCATCGGCGTCCGGCTGCTCGAGCTCGACTTCCCGCGCGAGGTCGCCGCGGCTGCCGCCGCCGTCTACCAGGAGCACGGCGAGCAGATGGCCAAGGAGCTCTACGAGGTCATCAACGACAAGCTCGCGCCGTTGTACGACGACGCTGCCCAGTCCGACCACTTCCGCGAAGTGATGGAGCGGCTCAAGCCGCTCTCGGTCGGTGGCCTCGTGTCGGCCTACGAGGCGGCCGTCGCCCGCGCCGCTCGCTCCCCGCGCCAGAAGTAGACCGGACCCGAGATCGGAATTGAGACCGGCCCGACTCGTCGAGACGAGTCGGGCCGGTGTCAGTCTGTCGTGCGGGTGACGCTCAGCGTCGACCGCTGAAGCTGGCGGCGCTGTGGCTGCCGCCGCTCGCGTTGCCACCGCTGCCACCACGACCGCCGGCGCCACCACCGGCGCCGCCGCCGCTGCGCCGACCGCGGTTGCCGCCAGCCGACTGACCGGCCTGGCCGGACTTGGCCGACGAGCCGGACTTGGCACCGGCGGACGCGCCGCCGTTGCCGCGCGGGGCACCGCCGGAGCGACCGCCACCCGTCTTGGTGCCGGTCTTCGCCGCACCGGACTTGCCGCGGTTGCGACCGCCGCCACCGTTGCCGCCGCCACCGGCCGAGGGGGCCGGGCCGAGGTCGATGCCGCCGGGGCGCGAGCGCTCACCGGGAGCGAGCTCCTTGAGCATCGGGTGGTTGGGGTTGTCGATCCGGGTGGTGGTCGGCTTGATGCCGGCCGCCCGGGTCAGGTCGCTGACGTCGCGACGCTGGTCGCTGGTCATCAGGGTGATGACCGTGCCGGCGGCACCGGCGCGCGCCGTACGGCCCGAGCGGTGCAGGTAGGCCTTGTGCTCGGCCGGCGGGTCCGCGTGCACGACGAGCGAGACGTCGTCGACGTGGATGCCGCGGGCGGCGATGTCCGTGGCCACCAGGGTGGTCGCGGTGCCGCTGTGGAAGGCGTCCATGTTGCGGGTACGAGCACCCTGGCTCAGGTTGCCGTGCAGGTCGACCGCGGGAACGCCGTTGCTGTTGAGCTGGCGGGCCAGGCCCTTGGCGCCGTGCTTGGTGCGGGTGAAGACGACCGTGCGGCCCGGCGCGCTGACCAGGTCGATCAGCACCGCGAGGCGCTGCTCGCGCTCGATGTGCAGCACGTGGTGGTCCATCTTGGAGACCGGCGACTGCGCCGAGTCGGCCTCGTGGACGGCCGGGTTGGCGAGGAAGCGCTTCACCAGCACGTTGATCGCGCCGTCGAGCGTGGCGGAGAACAGCATCCGCTGGCCGTTCTTCGGCGTCTGGTCCAGCAGGCGTCGTACGGCGGGCAGGAAGCCGAGGTCGGCCATGTGGTCGGCCTCGTCGAGCACGGTGACCTGGATGTCGCTCAGGTCGCACGCGCGCTGCTGGATCAGGTCCTCGAGGCGACCGGGGCAGGCAATGACGATGTCGACACCCTGGCGCAGGGCGTTGACCTGCGGGCCCTGGCCGACGCCACCGAAGATGGTGGTGACGCTCAGGCCGGAGGCCTTGGCGAGCGGCGTGATGGTCGCGGCGATCTGCGAGACCAGCTCACGGGTCGGCGCGAGGACGAGGGCGCGCGGCTTCTTGGGGGCCGGGCGGCGGTTCGCGGTGGCGAGCCGGGCAACGAGCGGAAGACCGAACGCGTAGGTCTTGCCCGAGCCGGTGCGCCCGCGGCCGAGGACGTCGCGTCCAGCCAGGGAGTCCGGCAGGGTCGCAGCCTGGATCGGGGTGGGGATGGTGATCCCGTCGGCCGTCAGGACGGCGAGCAGGTCAGAGGGAACGCCGAGATCGGCGAACGTGGAAGTCATCGGGATGTTTCTCTCCGGGGACCGCAACAACTCGGCGCAGCCCCCTGATGTGGGCGTCTCGCCGTGCTGCCCGTCTGGTGACGGGCGGTGAAGCGGTGCCTCAGGTAGAGGGCGCATCCGCGGGCGGAGCGCAGGATCCAGGGCAAGACTGGCCGGATCGGTGACTCCACCCTAGGGGTACGGCGGGGCGCGGGGTGAATCTTCGCGCAACGATCGGGTGTGGGCTGTGACACGCCCCGGCCGCCGCCCGGACGGATCAGCCGTCGAGCTGCACCGCGGCGCCGCGCTCGATCAGCCCGTCGACGTCCTTGATGCCCCACGCGACGAGCGCCTCGCGGGTGTGGGCGCCGGCGCCGGGTGCGGGCGGGTGCGAGAGCGTCGCCTGCGTGCGGGAGAACCGCGGGGCGGGCTGCGGCTGCAGGATCCCCTCGTGCTCGACGAACACGCCACGGCCCTTGATGTGCGGGTGCTCGGGCGCCTCGCTGAGCTTGAGGATCGGCGCCACGCAGGCGTCGGTGCCGTCGAAGATCGCGCACCACTCGTCGCGCGTCCTGGTCAGGAAGGTCGCCGCGAACAGCTTGCGCAGCTCGTCGGTCTTCTCCGCGTCCCAGCGGTCAGGTGCCTGGTCCCGGACTCCGAGCCCGTCGATGAGGAGCTCGTAGAACTGCGGCTCCAGGGCGCCGACCGACAGGTGCTCACCATCGGAAGTCTCGTAGATGTCGTAGTACGGCGCCCCGCCGTCGAGCATGTTCGAGGCCCGCTCCTCCTTGAAGCCGTTGCCGGCAAGGAACGCGGAGGTCATGGCGTTGAGGCTCGCGGTGCCGTCGACGATCGCGGCGTCGACGACCTGACCCTGGCCGGAGGCCTTCGCCTCGAAGATCGCGGCCAGGATGCCGATGACGAGGTACGTCGACCCGCCACCGAAGTCGCCGACGAGGTTGGTCGGGAACTGCGGCTTGTCCTTGCTCTGGCCCAGGCCGTGCAGGGTGCCGGTGATGGCGATGTAGTTCATGTCGTGGCCGGCGACCTGCGACCACGGGCCGTCCTGGCCCCAGCCGGTCATCCGCCCGTAGACCAGGCGCGGGTTGCGAGCGTGGCAGTCCTCCGGACCGAGGCCGAGACGCTCGGTGACGCCGGGGCGCATGCCCTCCACGAGGACGTCCGCCTCGGCGACCAGGTCCAGAACGGTCGCGACCGCTTCGGGGTCCTTGAGGTTCAGCGCGATGCTCGGCCGACCACGGTTGAGCAGGTCGTGCGAGCCGCCGCTCAGCATCTGGCCACCGGGCCGCTCGACGCGGATCACGTCGGCGCCGAGGTCGGCGAGGATCATGCACGCGTGCGGGCTCGGCCCGATCCCGGCGATCTCGACGACCTTGAGGCCCTTGAGCGGACCGGTTCCCTGACCCAGTGCGAACGTCATGGTGCGCATCATGGCACGAACGTGACAGCGTTGGTGTCACTGTCCGGAGCGCTCCGGAGCGCTCCGGAGAAACGAGCGGGGTCTCGAGACGGTTGCTGCGCAACCTCCTCGACCACCGGTCAGCCCGGGTTGACGATGCGGGACAGCTCGAAGTGCATCGGGTCGGTGAACGCCCAGTCGCCACCCCAGGCGAAACCCCACCGCTTGAAGATCGCGACGATCGCGCGGTCCATCTGACCGACGGTGCCCCGCTGGTTGCCCGGCACGTTCATGTCGAGCGCGAGGCCGAACGAGTGGTTCGACAGTGACGAGGACCCGGCGATGAAACGCGGGTAGTAGCAGCCGGCGTACTCACCGGGGTGGATCTTGTCGGCCAGCTTGCTCGTGACGACCTCGGCGAGGGCGGCCTTGAGCTGCGGCATCATGAACTTGTTGCAGGTGACCCGGCCCAGGATCGGCACCTGTTCGGTGACGATGTGGGACCGCACCCATGCCGGGTCGGGAGCGATCCGGCCGCCGCCGATCGGGCGGTAGCGGAACACGCCGACCGCGTCGCCGAACGCTCCGACCGGGATGACGTTCTGGAAGGTGTCGAGGTCGATGCCGGCCTGGGCGACGATGTCGAGCGCCGTGATCGAGAACGTGTCCTTGCCGAAGGCCTTCTCGATGACCTTGCGCACCGCCTGGGGTGAGGTGATGCCGGTGTTGATCAGTACGGCGTTGTCCTCGGGCAGGCCGAGCTCCTCGCCCCACTTCTCGTTGACCACCGCGTCGACGCTGTCGACCCCTTCGCGGTCCCACGAGCCGACGTGGATGTCCTGCTTGCCGACGGCGAGGTAGCCCTTGCCGTCGATCGGGAGCTCCTGCTGCAGGTGCACCGCGACGGAGACCTCGCCCCCGGCGATCCGGTCCCACTGCTCCTGGAACTTCGCGCTGTTCGGGCCGGCGAACCGGCGGTACTCCGCCGGGTCCACTGCGGCGATGTTGAACAGCTTGTTCTCGACCGAGAACTGTCCGTAGGAGAGCTGGGTGTAGGCGGCGACGCCCACCTTCTTCTTCACCTTCACGCCGGTGATCTGCTTGAGGACGTCCGCGGGGATCGTCTTGTTGCTGACCAGGAGGAGGTCGTCGCCGAACTGCGTGCCGTCGAACTTGCCGGGCGGCGCCACGGCGTGGGACGGGTCGGCCGCGTCGGTGGAGACCGCGGTCGTGGACGCGGCGGCCTTGCTCGCCTTGGCCTCGGGCGTGCCCTTCTCAGGCGTTCCGCAACCGACCATCAGCGTCGCGACGACGACGGCCGACAGCCCAGCCGTCAGCCGTACGCGTCCTCGCCCCAACGCCATTGTCCCTTCCCTGCCACCGGTGACCCGGCAGTCCTCCCACAGGGAGGATACCGGTCACCTCAGGACACGTTCAGCGATCCATGCGATGTCATCGCCCGTGCGGGCCGGGTCGGCCGAGGGCTGCATGACGTGGCTGAGCACCAGACGGACCACCATGTCGATGCTCGCGTCGAGCCGTCCCTCCGGCAGGTTGAGGTCGTACGACGCCACGCGCTCCGAGACGACGGCCTTGGCTCCCTCGAGGAGGTACTCGGAATGGGTGGTCAACAACGGCAGCAGCTCGGTGTCGGCGCCATGGGTGGCGGACACGACCGCGTGGAGCAGGGCGTTGTTCTGGGCGTACTTGAGGACGCGGCGTGCCGAGGCGCGGATCGCGTTGATCAGGTCGCCGGGGTTCTCGTCGAACGAGCGGGTCACGCCGGCGAGGAACCGGTCCAGCTCGCGCATGACCATCGCCTCGGCGAGGTCGTTCTTGGTGCCGATCTCGTTGTAGACCGTCTGCCGGCTGACGCCGACCTCGTCGGCCAGGCGGGCCATGGTGACCTTCGCCCACCCGGCGCTGGTCATCACCCCGACCGCGGCATCGATCATGCGCTCGCGCAGCGACGAGGCCGCCTCCCCGTCCGGGGAGGCAACCTCGTGCGCCTTCGCGGGGCGACCCACGAGAATCGACATCGGTGAGCTCAGCCTTCCAGGGTGAGCGCGAGGACGGGGCAGGCCTGGACGGCGGCGTAGACGTGCGCGCGATCCTTCTCCGGCGGCGAGTCGTCGAGCACCTCGACCTGGTCCTCGTCCTCGTCGACCATGAAGTAGTCGTTGGCCATCGCCTCGCACATGCCGAGGCCCTCGCACTTGTTCAGGTCGGCAACGATTTTCATGCCTGCACCTTATCCGGGTCGAAGGGAATGAAGTCTGCCTTGTCGCGCACGCCGCAGTCGGGGCAGAACCAGTCCTCGGGGATGTCCGACCATGCCATGCCGGCCGGGAAGCCCTGGTGCTCGTCGCCCGCCGCCACCTCGTAGACGTAGGAACAACCGGGGCACTTCGCAGCCAGGATCTCGCCCTCGTGCTTCTGCAGCCAGTGGTCCTCGTGCTGGACGTGCTCGGCCGGCGGCGGGAACTTCGCGAGGTACTTCGCCACCTTCCTCGGGTGGATGTTGGCCAGGGTCACGTCACCGTCGAGGTGCTCGACCACCCGGTGGTCCATCACCCTGCGCCACAGCGGCGGGAACAGGGCGAGGGTCAGCATGCCGGCGTACCCGGTCGGCAGGGCCGGCGACTCCTTGAAGTCACGCAGCGTCTGGTAGCGCCGGGTCGGGTTGGCGTGGTGGTCGCTGTGGCGCTGCAGGTGGTAGAGGAACAGGTTGGTGACGATGTTGTTGCTGTTCCAGCTGTGCATCGGCAGCACCCGCTCGTAGCGCTGCTTCTCGCCGACCTTCTGGCGCTTCATGCCGTAGTGCTCGAGGTAGTTGATGATCTCCAGCAGGGAGAAGCCGAACACGATCGTGACGAGTGCGTACGGCGCGATGTCCCAGCCGTAGAGGGCGAACATGCCGCCGTACAGGACGGCTGACATCACCCACGCGTTGAGGACGTCGTTGCCGATGTGGAACGGGTGCGTGCCCTTGCGCTTGTAACGCTTGGCCTCGACCTCCCAGCCCGACTTGAGCGAGCCGCTCACGGTGCGCGGCCAGAAGGCCCAGAAGGACTCACCGAGACGGCTGGACGCGGGGTCCTCGGGGGTGGCGACGCGGACGTGGTGGCCACGGTTGTGCTCGATGTAGAAGTGGCCGTAGAACGTCGGCGCGAGCGCGATCTTGGACAGCCAGCGCTCGACGGACTCCTTCTTGTGGCCGAGCTCGTGGGCCGTGTTGATGGCGATGCCCTGGACGCCGGCGATCGAGACCGCGAGGAAGAGCTTCTCGTACCAGGACATGTCGACCGAGCGCACCAGGTCGCTGCCGAGGTTGTCGGTGACCCAGCTGGTCGCGCCGAAGAGGTCGGCGAGCCAGGCGACGGGGTTGGTGCCGGCGATGATCGCGAAACCCGCGAACAGGATGAAGAACTGCAGCGGGATGTACGCGTAGACCACCCAGCGGTAGTACTTGTCGTTCTCGAGCTCCTCCATGACGTCGTCCGGAGGGTTGGACGGGTCGAGGCCGAGAGCCAGGTCGAGGAGCGGGATGACCGCGTTCACCAGGATCGGACCGGCGAGCAGCAGCCACATCCAGTCGGTGTAGAGCCACGCGATCACGGCGGTGATGCCGAGCCCGGGCACCATCAGGCCGAGCAGCCAGAGGTAGCGCTTCTTGTCCTTCCACTTCTCGGTGGAACCGTCAGGGACGGTCTTGCCGATCTGCTCCGGATTCATCCCGGTGCTCGAGGTCTCCATCGATCTCTGCCTTCCATCTGGGTACACGCTGAGTCCCTCCCCGGGCACAGCGGCCGCGACGTCAACTGTCGCTTGACAAGACGGTACGACTTGTAAAGGCCATTTGACAACCCCCCTTGATCTGTAAAGTGGTCACCCGGCGTGATGGGCGGCCGTCGCAACAGGCGAGAATGCGACTGCACCCGGACCCGGCGCACCGAAAGGCTCCTGATGGTCGGCTACCCACGCGAGGGCGAGACCTTCGGCGAGTACCTCGTCGACGGCGTCCTCGGCCGCGGCGGGATGGGCGTCGTCTACTCCGCCACCCACGTCCGGATCAAGCGTCGCGTCGCGCTCAAGGTGATCACGCCCCAGCTCGCCGGGACCGACGAGTACCGCGAGCGGTTCCTCAACGAGGCCGAGACCCTGGTCCGCCTCGACAGCCCGCACATCATCCAGGTGCTCGACCACGGCGAGGTCGACGGATCGCTGTTCATCGCGACCCAGCTGGTCCACGGTGCCGACCTCGCGCAGCGGATCGAGAGCGGCCCACTGTCGGTCGGTACGGCGCTGGCCCTCGCGATCCAGGTGACGTCCGGCGTCGCCGATGCCCACCGCGGTGGCGTCCTGCACCGCGACATCAAGCCCAGCAACGTGCTGGTGACCGGACCTGACGACGCACCGTTCGCCTACCTCTGCGACTTCGGCATCGCCCAGGACACCGAGCCGGACCGTGGCCTGACCATGACCGGCGCGGTCATCGGCACCTTCCCCTACCTCGCCCCCGAGCGGTTCGACGGCGCCCCTGCGGCCGTCACCACCGACGTGTACGCCCTCGGCTGCCTGCTCTGGGCGATGCTCACCGGTTCGCCGCCGTACGACGGCACGCAGTTCACGATCGCGCGCGACCACGTCGAGGCGCCGGTGCGGCAGCTGCTGCCCGGCCAACCATGGGTCCAGGACCTGAACGGCGTGCTGGCGCAGTCGATGGCCAAGGACCCGGCGCACCGGTTTGCGGGGGTCCACGCGATGCGGGTCGCGCTCGACCACGTGCTGGCGGGCATCCCGATCGACCGTCGGCGGGACCACGTGCAGCCGGCCGCAGCGAAGCCCGCCGCTGTGCTGTCGCCGCCCGCGCGTCCGATGGCGCCGGCGGACGTCACCGAGGCAGCACCGTTCCCCGCGTCGCGCGCCTTCGCGCCACCGCCGCCCCCGCCACCGGCGCCCGGTCCGGCCGTCCCCCTGCCCGGGTCACGTCCGGCACGGCGCGGCCGTCGCGCTGGCTGGGTGGCGGTGGCTGCCGCTCTCACCGCTCTGGTCGCGGTCGGTGTCACCGCGGTCGTGCTGCGCTCGGGCTCGGACGATCCCACCGCTCGCGACGACACCAGCGCCACGGAGTCGGTCGGCACTCGCGACACGGAGACCGGTGAGGTCGGCGGAGTTGCCACGACCGCGGACCCCACCACCGCTGGCCGCACCACTGCCACCCCGCCCACGGGGTCCCCGGATCCGACGCCGATCGCCGTACGCGTCGTCGGGACCTGCGGCGACGGCAGCTGCTACCTCCAGGTGCGGACCGGCACGTCCGCCGGCGCGGACGAGCTCGTCCGCGACGGGCACAGCGTGCGCTGGGCCAACGACAGCGCACACGAGGTCCTCTGCCAGGCCCGCGGCGCCACCGTCTCCTCCACGAGCCTCAACGCGAGCTCCGACGTGTGGGCGAGGACCAGCGACGGCGGCTGGGTCTCGGCCCTCCACCTCGACGGCATCGACTCGTTCAACGTCGAGGTGCCGTGCTGAGGGTGCGGGTCACCGCGCTGATCCTGCTTGCCCTGACGGCCGCCGGCTGCAGCACCGACGACCCTGTGGTCGAAGAACCAGCGGCGACGCCGCGGTCTTCCGCCAGCACGGATCCCTCCACCACGACCGGCCCGTCCGCGACCGTTGCGCCGACCGGCTTCGACTCCGCCAGCCGCCGCCTCACCGCTCGCGAGCGGGCGGCGATGACCGGGGTGACCTGGCACGAGGGCTGTCCGGTCCCGCTCGCCGACCTGCGCGTCGTACGACTGACCCATCGCGACTTCGAGGGACGGCGCCGTACGGGCCGGCTCGTGGTCCACGCCGATGCGGTCGCCGACGTCACCGCGATCTTCGAGAAGCTCTACGACCTCGACTACCCGATCCGCCGGATGGTGCCGATCGAGGCGTACGACGGCGACGACTTCGCCTCCATCGAGGCCGACAACACCTCGGCGTTCAACTGCCGTGCGATCACCGGCGGGACCGCGTGGTCACACCACTCCTACGGCCGGGCGATCGACGTGAACCCGATCGAGAACCCGTACGTGTACAGCGGTGGGCGCACCGACCACACCGGATCGCAGTCCTATCTCGACCGGTCCCGCGAGCGCCCCGGCGTACTGCTCCCGGACAGTCCTGAGGTGGCGGCCTTCGAGGACGCGGGCTGGTTCTGGGGCGGTCGGTGGACCGACCCGGTCGACCACCAGCACTTCTCCTCGATGCCGACGGGCTGACCGGCTGACTCAGGCCCGGACGATCAGGCCCGGACGATCAGGCGACGACCCGCGCCCCCGTCGTGACGGGCAGCCGCTCGAACCCGCGCAGCACACGGGTGCCCCGCCGTTCGGGCGTCCCGCTGATCCGCAGGTCGGGGAAGCGTTCGTAGAGCGCCCGCAGCGCGACGGCGGCCTCGAGCCGGGCCAGGCTCGCGCCGAGGCAGAAGTGCACGCCGGCCGAGAACGCCAGGTGGTCGGCGGCGTTCGGGCGGGTCACGTCGAAGGCGGCCGGATCCTCGAACACGGCAGGGTCCCGGTTGGCACCACCGAGGTAGAGCAGGATGCCGTGACCGGGCTCGAACCGCTTGCCGGCGACCTCGGTCTCGCGCAGCGCGATCCGCAGGGTCAGCTGCACCGGCGACTGGTGCCGCAGCACCTCGTCGACAGCATTCGCCCAGCCGTCGGGGTTCTCCTGCAGCCAGCGCAGCTGCTCGGGGTGCTCGTCGAGCATCGCGACGGCGCTGCCGATCAGGTTGACCGTGGTCTCGAAGCCGGCGGCGAGCACCAGCAGGCCTACCTGGTGCAGCTCGACGGGAGTCAGCCGATCGTCGCCCTCGAGGAGGGTGAGCTGGCTGATCAGGTCGTCGCCGGGGTCGGCCGTGATCCGCTCGACGTGGCCGCGGAACCACCCGTGCATCTCCCGCAGGGCCGTCTCTGCGCGGCGGAACTGGCGCCAGGACAGGCCGGGATCGAGGGTGACCGCGGCTTCGTTGCCGAGCGTGAGGAGCCGTTCGCGGTCCCGGTCCGGCACGCCGAGCAGGTCGGCGATCAGCGTGACGGGCAGCTGGGACGCATACCTCTCGATCAGGTCGAAGTCGTGCTCCCCCGCGAGGTCGTCGAGCAGCTGGCGGGCGACGTCGTCGACCCGGTCACTCATTCGGCCGACCTTGCGAGCGGTGAACGCGCGAGCCACCTGCTTCCGGTACCTGGTGTGCAGCGGCGGGTCGACGGCCAGCATCGACGGCGGGTCGACCGGCCCCAGCGTGTCATCGTCGATCACCTTGTGGTGCAACCACCGCAGCGGCTTCGGCAGCTCGCCCTGCCCGCCGGCCGTGCCGAAGGCATCGCTGCGCAGCACCTCGTTGCAGACCCCGTGGTCGACGCTGGCCGAGATCAGGTTGTTGGCGCTGACGAGTCCGCGGCCGCGCAGCTCCTCGTACGCCGGGAAGGGGTCGGCCCGCAGAGAGGGGTCCATGACCATCCGGGCGATCAGGTCGCCTCGGCGTGCGCCGCGCTGGATGAGTGATCGCTGGATCCCGTGGGCCAGGGTCCAGGCCACGAAGGAGCGCGGGGTGTCAGGCGACCACACGCGTCGTACCCCACGTCTCGTCGTCCAGTCGGCCCGTCCTCTGGCCCGTCCTCTGGCCCGTCATCTGGTCAGCCTGCATCGATGCAGCATGGTCCTCGGCCTGCAGGAGGCGCAACACACCCTGTGTGCGTGCGACCAGGTGGGCCCGCTGCTCCTCGAGCACCGCCTCGGGCAGGTGGGTGTCCATCTGCGTGTTGACGGCCAGGCGCAGGCGGTAGCGGAGTGCGGCGAGGAGGCTGGCCCGGTCACCGAAGACCAGGGCGAGCTCGTCGTTCCACGGGAGCTCGGGCTTCGTGGCGGTGGCCAGCTGCTCCTCGATGGTGCGCAGTGCCTGCCAACGACGGTGGGTCTCGGTCCAGGTCATGGTCCTCACGCCTCTCTTCGGTGCTGTCTTCGGTGCTGTGACGGGGAGGTCACTGGGGATGGCACCGACGCTACGGAGGATCGGCAGCACGGACATCGGCCCACGGAAGGCACCTGGACTCCTCCCAGGGGAGGAGTCGACCCACCTCCCGCGGACCGATGCCGAGCCGGCGCGTGGTGCCTAGGCTGGGGGTCATGTTGTGGCGGCTACCGCGCTGGGTGCGCGATCGGATCGAGCGCAATCTCGCGCGCCGCGACATCCTCTACCCGTGGTGGGTCCCGATGACCTGCTTCGTCGGGCAGACCCTCGCCGTGCTCCTCGCCCTCGCCCAGCGCGAAGCCCTGTGGCCGGTGCAGCCGATGACCGTCACCGTCGTGCTGGTGCTCATCTCACCGGTCGTGCACTTCGGCTTCGGCGGCTGGCTGCCCTGGTGGATCGACAGCGCGGCCACGATCGTGGCCGCAGCCGTGCTCATGGCGTCCCCCGTCGAGTCCGGCATCGACCTCGCGCCAGCCCTGCTGGCGCTGATCGCCGCCGAGGCCGTCGCCCGCGACGGGCTGCGCCCGGGAGCCGCCGTCGCCACCGTCGCGACCGGCGTGATCATCGCGACGGAGGTCACCGCTGACCTCGACAGCTACGGCGTCTACCTGCTGGAGGTGCTGCTCGGCTTCGTCGTCGGCGCCATGCTGTGGTGGCAGATGCGGGCGCTGGCCTCGGAACGCGAGGCCCGCACAGCCGCCTGGGCCCAGGCGACCACCGCCGAACGCGAGCGGATCGCCCGCGAGATCCACGACCTCGTCGCCCACTCGCTCAGCGTCTCGCTGCTGCAGGTCACCGGCGCTCGCCGCGCCCTCCGCGACGTCGCCGACGCGGCCGGCCCCGACGAGACCGCCGACGCCGTGGCCGAGGTCGACGCCGCCCTGGCCGACGCCGAGCAGGTCGGCCGCCGAGCGATGGCCGACATCCGCCGCACCGTCAGCGCGATGGCCGACGGCCCCAGCGACCGCAACGCCCTGCCCGGAGCCGCCGACATCGCCGCCCTCGTCGAGGAGGTGTCGGCCGCCGGCCTCCGGGTCGAGTACGACGAGCAGGGCGATCCGAGCACGCTGACGGCCGCCGCCGGGCTCGGCCTCTACCGGATCGCACAGGAGTCACTCGCCAACGTCGCCAAGCACGGCAGCGGCGTGGCCCAGATGTCGTTCCGGGTGACCGGTCCCGGTGCCGCCACCCTGCGGGTCCTCAACCCACTGCCGCCCGGCCGGACCCGTGCCGACGGGCTCGGCTCGGGCCTGGCCGGCATGCAGGCACGGGCGAGCCAGCTCGGGGCGACGCTGCACACCGGTGCCGCGGACGGCGGCTGGGAGGTCGTCGTACAACTGGGACCGGAGCGGAGCCCGCGTCGCGAGGCGTGGGTGGAGCTGCCGTGCGGGAAGACGATCGGAAAGGTGGCCCCGTCCTGATGGAGCCCACGGTACGAGTGGTGCTGGTCGACGACCAGGAGCTGGTGCGGTCCGGCCTGCGCCGGATCCTGCGCCGGCGCGACGGGTTCGAGATCGTCGCCGAGTGCAGCGACGGGTCCGAGGTGCCTGCCACGCTCGACCGGCTCGTAGACGGCGCCGATCGCGGGGCCGATCGCGGGGCCGATCGCGGGGCCGATCGCGGGGCCGATCCCGGGGTGGACGTGATCGTCATGGACCTGCGGATGCGCACCGTCGACGGGATCACCGCCACCGGGGCCGTGGTGGCGCGCGGCGACGGTCCGCCGGTGCTCGTCCTGACGACCTTCGACGACGACGAGATGCTGTCCGGCGCGCTGCGGGCGGGTGCCGCGGGCTTCCTGCTCAAGGACTCCTCGGCGGACGACCTGATCCGCGCCGTACGCACTGTCGCCGAAGGCGGCAACTGGCTCGACCCGTCGGTGACCGGCCGGGTGTTGCACCGGTTCCGGAGCATCGCGCCTCCCCCGGACAGGTCCGCCGCGAACGGAGCCGCCGACCAGCTCACGGTCCGCGAGCTCGAGGTGCTGCGCCGGATGGCGCTGGGACGCAGCAACGGCGAGATCGCCGGCGACCTGGTGATCTCGGAGCTGACCGTGAAGAGCCACATCGGCCGGATCTTCACCAAGCTGGGGCTGCGCGACCGGCCCGCGGCGATCGTCTACGCGTACGACCACGGACTGGTGCAGCCCACGCCCAGCTGACAGGCGGACCCGTCAGCTGGGCGACTGGACACCTCGGGCGTCGGGCTACTTGGCCGACTTGCCGGTCAGGGTCGCCCCCGTGTCACCCATGCCGCTCGCGGCCCGCTCGACCGAGCGATGGATGAGGGACTCCAGGTCCAGACCCGTCGTCGTCTTCAGCATCTGCAGGGTCTGGGTCACGTTGTCGGTGACCTGACGCGGCAGCGCGCCGGCTCCGTCGCTCGACAGGATCGTGAGCTGGTCGATCGCAGCGATGGGGGCCGCGACCTCCTTCGCGATCTGCGGGAGCACCTCGATCAGCATCTGCAGGACGGCGGCGTCGTTGTAGTTGGCGAAGGCCTCGGCGCGCTTGTCCATCGCCTCCGCCTCGGCCTGACCGACCGCGAGGATGGCGGCCGCCTGGGCCTCGCCCTCCGCACGAGTGGCGTCGGCCTCGGCGATACGGCGACCCTTCTCGGCCTCGCCTCGCTTCACACCCTCGATCGCATCGGCCTCGGCGAGCGCGGACCGCCGGGCCTTCTCTGCCTCACCACTCAGCTTGGTCTCCTCGGCCTTGGCCTGCGCGGCGGCGATGGTCGACGCCTTGCGGGCGTCGGCGGCCGCGATCTCGGACGACCGGCGGGCCTCGGCCTCCTGCTCGACGCGGTACCGCTCGGCGTCGGCCGGCTTGCGCACCTTCGTCTCGAGCTGCCGCTCGGTCAGCGCGGCCTGCTGGACGGCCACCTTCTCCTGCTCCGCGAAGATCGCCTGGTCCCGGTCAGCCTGGGCCAGTGGGCCGGCCGCTGCTGCCTGGGCGGCGGCGGCGTCGGTCTCGGCCTTGATCTCGGCCTGCTTGAGGGCGAGCGTCCGCTGGGAGACGGCGATCTCCTGCTCCGCCGCGATCTGGGCCTGCTCGGCTGCCTGGCGGGCGTTGGCCTCGGCGATCCGGGCCGCCTGGCTGACCCGCGCGGCCTCGGGGCGACCGAGGTCGGCCAGGTAGCTGCCGTCGTCCGTGACGTCCTGGATCTGGAAGGCATCCAGGATCAGGCCCTGTCCGGTCAGCGAGCTCTCCGACTCGTCGGCCACGCGCTGCGCGAACGCCGCGCGGTCGCGGATGATCTGCTCGACGGTCAGGCCACCGACGATCGAGCGGAGCGCGCCGGCCAGCACCTCCTGGGTGAACGTCTCGATGTCGGCCTGCTGGCTGAGGAACCGCTGGGCACCGAGCCGGATCTGGTCGGCGTTGCCCCCGACCTTGACGATCGCAACGCCGTCGAGGTTGAGCTTGATGCCCTGCCCCGAGACCGCGCCGCGGATCTGCACCGAGATCCGGCGGCTGGACAGGTCCATCGTCGCGAGCTTCTGGACGAACGGGATGACGAAGACGCCGCCGCCGAGGACGACCTTCTGGCCGGACAGGTCGGTGCTCAGCTCGCCCGTCTCCGGGTTGATCACCGCCTTGCCCTTGCGGCCGGTGACGATGAACGCCTGGTTGGGTCCGGCCACCTTGTAGCGGCTCGTGACGAGCAGGACGAGCAGGACCAGGAGGACGGCGATGCCAGCGATCGGCACCCAGACAGCGGGGTTCATGGGTCGACTCTCAGTTCGTGGGTGGGTGGTGGATCAGGGACGGTTCAGGGCTGCCAGACGGTCGTGACGCTGACCGCTGTCGGGGACAGGACGCCGGTGATGTGGACCTTGGTCCCGGCTTCGACCGGCAGGTTGGCGGACGCGTTGACCTGGAGGCTGTGGCCGCCCACGATCACCCGGATCACGCCGTACCCCTCGCTCGGGATCGCGGTGATCACCTGCGCGGTCTGGCCGACGCTGTCGCTGATCGAGACGGTCCCGTCGCTGGGACCGTCCTTGACCAGACGGGTCAGCCACCACGCGAACCAGGCGACCAGGACGCCGGAACCAGCCCCGATCGCGACAGCGACCGGCCAGGGCAGGCCGGCGCCGTCGGCGGCAGCGCCGCCGAAGCCGAAGGCCGACACGAAGCCGCCCACGACAGCGGTCGAGATCCAGTCGGCCTCGAGGGCGTCGAGCGCTCCGTCGAGGAGGTCGGCGACCAGCAGCGAGAGAGCAAGGATCACCAGGCCGGCGAGGCCAAGGACGAGGAAGACGGTCACGAACGCTCCTGAACGGGGCCGAGGTACGTCGCGGCCGGTGTCCAACGATCGTATCCAGTCGCACCTCGCGGCAAACGGCGTGATCGCCCTCACAAATCTTGCACTCGCGCTCCCAAGGGTGCAAAGATGCACTCATGGAGCAACTGTGCAACCGGCGTGAGACGAAGCGGACCCAGACCGCGCTCCGTCTCCAGCAGTGCGCGGTCCAGCTCACCATCGACCGCGGCTTCGACGGCTGGACCATCGATGACCTGGCCGCGGCTGCTGATGTCTCCCGCCGGACGGTGTTCAACTACTTCGACGGCAAGGCGGACGTCGTCCTCGGGCCGGTCGTGGAGCTCGATCCGGAACGGGTCGCGGTGTTCGTCGCCGGTGGCCCGTCCGGGAACCTGCTGGCCGACGTCCTCGCGCTGGCGGCCGACCTGATCGAGGAGCACACCAGCGACCAGGACATGATCGCCACCGGACGCAACGCAGTCCTCGGCGATGCGCGGCTGATCGGCCTGGCACACCAGCGCTTCGAGGACATCACGGCGACGTTCGTCGAGCTGGTCCGCGAACGCGACGGCGACGCCTACAGCCCGGACCGCGCCCGGCTGCTGAGCCGGCTCGTGGTCACCCTGTTCGACAACGCCGCCGAGCGGTCGGTGGCCGACCCGGGCCGTCCGTTCTCCGAGCACTTCGACGCCGCGATCCGTGACGCCCGCGACGTCCTCGCCTGACCCTTCCCCACCTCTTCCCCCACCATCGGCCCTGTGCGGGCGAACCCTGCACACCCACCACTCACAGGAGACCTCACCATGGCCCGCCTGCTCTATCGACTCGGCTCGACCGCCTACCGGCGGTGGCCCTTCTTCATCGCCGGCTGGCTGCTGCTCGCCGTCGCCGTCGGCGGCGTCGCTGCCGCGTACTCCAAGCCGATGGTGGACTCGTTCTCCATCCCCGGCATCCCGTCGGAGAAGGCCGCCGACATCCAGCAGGAGCTGTTCCCCGACGCCGAGGACGCGTTCGACTCCGTCCCCGTCAGCATCGTCGTGGCCGCGCCGGAGGGCCACACGTTGGCGGAGCCGGAGTACCAGGCCGCTGTCCAGCACCTGATCGACGAGGTGCCGACGCTGCCCCAGACCGCCGACGAGAACCCGCAGCTCGTCGCGCCCGCTGCCGCTCCGGACGGAGCCTCACCTGCTGCGGCCACGCTGTCCGACGACGGCCGGATCGGCATCCTCGGCTTCGAGTGGGACGTCGACGGTCCCTCCGACCTCAAGGCCGCCTCGATCGAGGACCTCAAGGACCTGCTCGCCGACACCGCGGACCAGTACGGCCTCACCGTCGAGGCCAACGGCGCCGGCACGGCCGCGATGGAGCCGCCGGGCGGCAGTGCCGAGCTCATCGGTCTCGGCATCGCGCTGATCGTCCTCGTCCTGACCTTCGGCTCGCTGCTCGCCGCGGGCATGCCGCTGCTCAACGCCGTCTTCGGCGTGGGGCTCGGGATGACCGGCATCACCGCGATGACCGCCTTCATGGACATCGGATCCAGCACGCCGATGCTGGCCACGATGATCGGCCTCGCCGTCGGCATCGACTACACGCTCTTCATCCTCGCCCGCTACCGCAACGAGCTGCACCACACCGACGACAGGCCCCACGCCGCCGGGATCGCCGTCGGTACGGCGGGTTCCGCGGTCGTCTTCGCCGGACTCACGGTCCTGATCGCGCTGTCGGCCCTGGCCGTCGTACGGATTCCGTTCCTGACGGCCATGGGCCTGGCTGCTGCCGCGACCGTGCTGGTCGCCGTGCTCGTGGCCCTGACGTTGCTGCCGGCGCTGCTCGGCCTGACCAAGTCGTGGGCGTTCCGCGGACAGGTGCGCAAGTACCGCCCCCGCCGTGACGAGCACGGCCGGGTCCACAACAACGGTGTCCGCTGGGCGAAGCTGCTCGCGAAGGCGCCGGTGGCCTGGGCCCTGGCCGCCGTGGTGCTGCTCGGCGCGCTCGCCGTACCGATCACGCAGATGTACCTCGCCTTCCCGACCGACAGCACCGCCGCCAGCGACACCACGCAGCGCAAGGCCGCGGACCTCAAGACCGAGGCCTTCGGTCCCGGCCGCGAAGGTCCGATGACGCTGGTCGTCGACGGTGCCGACATCGCCGACGACGCCGCCCGCAGCGACGCCTTCGAGACGGTCCGCGCCTGGGCTGCACAGCAGGAAGACGTCGAGTACGCCGACCTGCTGTTCACCAACGCGCCCTTCGCCGAGGACGGCACCCAGGAGGGCACCGGAACCGGCGCGATCATCAACATCACGCCGTCCTCCGGCCCCGACGACCCGAAGACGCTCGACCTGCTCGAAGCCCTGCGCGACGGACAGGGCGCCATCGAGGCGCAGACCGACACGGTCATCGGCGTCACCGGGCTCACCGCCATCACCACCGACGTGTCGGACCGCCTCAACGGCGCGCTGCCGATCTACCTCGCGGTGGTCATCGGACTGGCGTTCATCCTGCTGGTACTGGTGTTCCGCTCGATCCTGATCCCGCTGACCGCCACCCTGGGCTTCCTGCTCTCGGTGCTGGCCACGCTGGGCGCGACGGTCGCGATCTTCCAGGAGGGCGCCTTCGGGATCTTCGAGGGACAGCCGATCGTCAGCTTCATGCCGGTGTTCCTGATCGGCGTCGTGTTCGGGCTCGCGATGGACTACCAGGTCTTCCTGGTCACCCGGATGCGCGAGGCCCACGTCCACGGCCTGCCGATGCACGAGGCCGTCATCGACGGGTTCCGCAACAGCGCCCGCGTCGTCGTCGCGGCCGCGTCCATCATGATCGCGGTGTTCTCCGGCTTCATCCTCGAGGACGACGCCGTCGTGAAGTCGATGGGCTTCGCCCTCGCCGCCTCGATCATCTTCGACGCGTTCATCGTGCGGATGGTGCTGATCCCGTCGGTCCTCTACCTGCTCGGCGAGAAGGCCTGGTGGCTGCCCGCCTGGCTCGACCGGATCCTGCCGAACGTCGACATCGAGGGTGAGTCCCTCGAGCGCGACTCGGCACCCGTGGCCGTCGACCAGGGCGACGAGGACCGGGAGCTGGTCAGCGTCTGATTCGCCGAGTTGGGGTTTGTCACCGCCGAGTTGTGGGTTCGCTCCGGCTCACCCGGTGACAAACCCCAACTCGAGGGTGACAAACCCCAAGTCGCGATCAGGCGAGCGCCTTCTCGATGTCGCCGGCGATCTTCTCGGGCTTGGTGGTCGGTGCGTAGCGGTCGATGACCTGGCCGTCCTTGCCGACGAGGAACTTGGTGAAGTTCCACTTGATGCTGCCGCCGATCAGGCCGCCCTTCTGGGACTTCAGCCACTGGTAGACCGGGTGGGTCTCGTCGCCGTTGACGTCGATCTTCGAGAACATCGGGAACGTGACGCCGTAGTTCTTCTGGCAGAAGCCGGCGATGTCGTCGTCGTTGTCGAGCTCCTGGTTGGCGAACTGGTCGCACGGGAAGCCGAGGACGGTGAACTCGCGGTCCCCGAACTTGTCGTAGAGCTCCTGCAGGCCCTCGAACTGCGGCGTGAGGCCGCACTTGGAGGCGGTGTTGACGACGAGCACCACCGTGCCGTCGTACGACGACAGCTCGATCGGCTTGCCGTCGATCGCGGTGGCGGAGAAGTCGTGAAGGCTGGTCATGGCGCCCAGTCTGTCACCGGGTGCGAAGCGCCCGTGCCTGGAGCAGCGCGAGGTCGGCGACGACCAGGGCCTGCAGGACGACCCAGACGCGGCCGGCGCCCTCGAGTCCGCCCATCGCCGTGAGGGCGACCTCGATCGAGGCGATCACCCAGACCACGTTGCCGGCGACGACCGCCCAGCCCAGGCGCGGCGACATCGCGCTGCGCGCGTAGGCGCCGACCACGACGGCGTAGCCGAGGAGGAAAGCGCCCACCCAGCGGTGAGCGGCCACGTCCGCGCCGACCAGGTCGGCCAGCGGTACGGCGGCCGCGAGGTGCGCGACGCCGACGACCGCCGACACGACGGCGTCGGCGGCGAACCAGAAACGCCGCGGGGCGGTCGTGCGGGGAGCGGTGGTGCGGGGAGCGGTGGTGACGGTCATGGCTGTCCTCCTCGGTCCGGTCACCCCGGTTGTGGCGACCTCGGTGCCATGACTCTCACCCGGCGGACGGTCCCCTGACGATGACGTCAGAGGTCATGCGGGCTCGGCAGTGGTGGGACCGGAGGGCGTGATCCCGGGCCACGGCGTGCCCCAGCGGTCGCCGTACGCGGTCTCCTCGAGGGGGCGCCGGGACCGGACCTTGTGCTCGCGCTCGGCATCGCGTTCGCTGACCTCCGCCGGGTTGCCGCGCACGCCGACGGCGATGCCCGCGACGACCCGCGCGTGGGCTGGCACGCCGAGCGCCTGCCCAACCGCGTCGTGGTCGAATCCCGCGAACTGGTGGGCTTCCAGGCCCATCGCCCGCGCCTGCAGGGTGAGGTGGGCGGAGGCCTGGCCCAGGTCGTGCAGGGGGTACGTCGGGTCGCCCGGCCCGTCATCGTCGGGCTCGACGACAGCGACCGAGATGAAGACGACCGATGCCCGCGGCACCCAGCCGGAGTTGCCACGGCTCAGGTGCGGGACCAGCACGTCGTGGGTCTCGTTGCCACGGACGGCGACCAGGTAGCGCCACGGCTGCCGGTTGCCGCTGCTCGGCGCCCACTGGGCCGCCTCGAGCAGCCGGCTGATCTCGACGTCGCTCAGCTCGTGGCTGGCATCGAAGACGCTCGGACTCCAGCGGGAGCGCAGCGGCTCCACGATGTCGACGGGGTTCATGGGGTGAGTATCGCGGGGTCTCGAGACGGTTGCTGCGCAACCTCCTCGACCAGCGGTGGTCGGTGTCGGGTCCAGGTCAGGGCTGTGTGAAGTTGCGGACGCACCTGTCGAAGGGGTCGTTCCGGACCAGGATGTTGTCGAGGTGGCCGTTGAGGGTGCACTGGACGACGGCCTGGACGACGGTGAGGAGATCGTCGACGGGATCGATCGAGGTGGTCGGCAACGGGGGCAGCCGGATGGTCGGCGCGTCCGGGCTGTCCTTGCCGCCGCCGTCGTTGCCGCCGTTGTTGCCGCCGTCTCCGGGGGGGTCGATGGGCGGGTCGGTGGGCTCGGGGTGCTTGGTGGGGGTGCTCGGCTCCTGGCCGCCCGTGTTGTCGGCTCGGGGCTGTCCCTGTCCGCGGTTGTTGCCACCGGTGGGCCGCCGCACGTAGGTGGGGCCGGAGGCGATCACGCCGGCTGCGGTGCCGCTGGTGGGCACCGACATGAAGTCGCCGTCTGAGTAGGCGTTCATGATCGAGAGCACCAGGTCGACGTACGCCTGGGAGTGGTTGTAGCGGTAGACCGCGGCCCGCTGGCCCGCCGTGGCGGAGAGGTCGTCGTCGCCGGAACAGAGGTAGACGGCCGTGGCGAGCGCGGCGTCGTCGATGTCCTGCGGGTCGCGCTGGCCGTCGCCGTCGGCATCGACCCCGACCACGGACCAGGTCGAGGCGATGAACTGCATCGGCCCGACCGCGCGGTCGTAGCTCGAGTCGTTGTCGAGCTTCCCCGCGTCGGTGTCACTGATGACCGCGGTGTTGTTGGAGCCGTCGAGCGCGATGCCGAAGATGCCTGGCTGTGCGACGCCGTCGTCATCGAGCACGTTGCCGCCGAAGCGACCGTGGTTGGACTCCACCCGGCCGATGGCCGCGATCAGCTGCCAGGTCAGGTTGCAGCTCTCGTCGGCGGAGTTGATAACGCTCGCGGCCCGCTGGTAGGCCGCGAGCGCGGCCGCCGAGATGCCGTTGGTCGTCGAGCTGGCGATGATCTGCTGGGTGTCACCGTCGACGCCGAGACCGAGTCCGCCGCCCACCGAGACGCCGGTGGGTGCCTCGATCGCTTCCTTCAACACGGGCAGTGACGCCTCCGCATCGGCCGAGGCGACAACTGAAGTGTTCGACGTGGCACCGAGTCCAGCAATCGTGGTGGTGGACGCCACGGACAGGGCCACGACAGGGAGGAGCACAGAAAGGCGTTGCCACCAGACGAACGGGAAGTCCGTGGCCATGTCACCGCCTGCACGCTGCGGCTGCATCCATCTTGCGAGTACCCCAAGGAGGGAGTGCGACCTCATTTCGACCTTCTTCCACGGTTCATCAGGGCGAACCCGGTAGGGCGGCGTCGACGGTCATCGCTCGACGCGCGAGCTTGCGCACATCGAAGTCGACCTCCTCGAGCTCGATCTCGGTGGGAGTGATCCGGCTCAGCAACCTGCGGGCCGCCATGTGGATGGCCGAATCGTTGACCGACTCGACGCCGGTGAGCAGGCCATCCTGCAGACAGAGCACGGAGAACCCGGCGTCGCCCTGGCGGACGACCAGTCGATCGTGCCCGGGCACACTCCTGACCATCTGCAGCTTGAGGGCACCTTGGTTGCTCCAGAACGACGGCAGGGCATGGTACGGCGGGACGTCCCCGAGGATGCGCGCAGCGACATAGCTGCCCTGGTCGGTTGCGTTCTGGATGGACTCCAACCGCCGAGACGTACCGGTCGCGGCATCCCCTACCGACGCGCAGTCCCCAATGGCGCTGATCCGGGGGTCGGAGGTGAGCAGCCATTCGTCGACGAGCACACCGTCGTCCGTGGCCAAGCCGGCCCGGCGAGCCAGACCGTCCTCGGCGATCGAGCCGACGCCGAGAACAACGAGGTCGGCCGGAAGCCATTCCCCGGCCACTGTCTGCACACCGACTGCGCGGCCGTTGCGGCCGACCACCCTGTCTGCCTGGTCGCCCAGCAGAAGTCGCACGCCTTCGGCACGGTGGTGCGCCGCGACAGCAGCGGACACCGGTGGGCTGACCGCACGCCCCAACACCCGGTCACCCTGCTCAAGCACGGACACATGGAGTCCCCGCTTGCATGCCGCGCTCGCCAC
The DNA here is from genome assembly GCF_001427795.1 of Nocardioides sp. Root682. Classification (GTDB taxonomy): domain Bacteria; phylum Actinomycetota; class Actinomycetes; order Propionibacteriales; family Nocardioidaceae; genus Nocardioides. The sequence continues at coordinate 2,400,807 of NZ_LMHJ01000001.1, forward strand.
CTCCATGCCGATGAAGCCGCCGCCCAGGACCACCACCCGCCGGGCCCGGTCGAGCGCGCTGCGGAGCGCCAGTGCGTCGCTCATGGTGCGCAGCTCGTGCACCCCAACCAGCGCGGCACCGGGAAGCGTGATCCGCCGCGGTGAGGCGCCCGTGGCGAGCACCAGGTGGTCGTATCCCAGCCGGCGGCCACCGGTGATCTGCACGCGCTGGCTCAGCCGGTCGATCTCGATCGCCTGCCCACGCAGCACCGAGATTCGATGATCGGTGAAGAAGTCATGGGGTCGCAACGAAAGAGAGAACGAAAGAGAGGCAGCGTCGACTTCCTGGTCGAGTGCTTCCTTCGACAGAGGTGGCCGCTCGTAGGGGAAGTGCGCCTCGGTCGTCACCATCGTCACCGGCCCGCCATAGCCGCCGGCACGCAGACCGGCGGCGGCCTGCACGCCGGCATGCCCAGCGCCGATCACCACGACACCGTGCACCTCAGACCTGCTTGCTCGGGACGTGGACGACCAGCTCGGCGTCCGCACGGGTGAGGGTGAGCTGGCAGCTCAGTCGGCTGTTCGCGGCCCGCTCGGAGGCCGTCCACTCCAGCATGTCCTCCTCGTCGGGGGAGGGCGGGGCGAACTGCTCGGTGCTGTGGGCAACGTAGACGTGGCAGGTGCCGCAGGTCGCCGCGCCTCCGCATTCGCCGATGATGCCGGGCACTTGATGGGCCAGGGCTGCCTTCATCAGGTTGGTGGCCGTAGCCACCTCGACCGTCCGACGGGAGCCGTCCTCGTAGACATAGGTGAGACGGGGCACGGTTTCTCCTCCTTTGGCAGTTGTTCCGGATGTCGCGGGCGAAGGCCCGGATCCTGAGGCGCGATGGTCTTCGACGCTGAAGCGGCCAGTTAACCGACCAATTCGGACCGGTTTGTCGCGGTAATGCAACGCGCCAGTGAAGAACATCTCACCGATTTCCGTGGAATGCCGTGAGAACAGCGCCGCACTGACGCCGCCGGACATTCGAGCCGGTAAATGGTTTTTCGCCGTAATGAAACGTGGCAGTAAACAACATTTACCAATTCCTGTGGAGCGCCGTGAGGAACAGTGCTGTACTGCCGCCTGGGCGGTTAATCGTTTGTCGCGGTGACAGCACGTGAGAGTAAACAACATCTCACCGATCGCCGTGGAGCGCCGTGAGAACACCTCCGTACTGACGGCGCCCACGGGATCTGCCCGCCTGTGGCCCGCCCGCCACCATCCAATTGCCTATCGGCGGCTGGTGCTCGCGCGCCTTCGAGATCCTGTCCGAGCAGCCGGGGTCGAGGAGATGTATTTGTCGACAGCGGCACCCCGCCGTTGACTTCTCCGTCGCCTTTCCAATTCCTTCGTGAGGACCTGAGGACCTGTTTACGAATCAGGTAGTTCTCAAGGTCTAGGCCCTTAACAGGCTCGGGATTGACTGGCTCACTCCACGCGCTCTCCTGAGTTGTCCCAGTGGAGCTCGAACAAAGTGCGAATACGAAAGGAAACCTTCATGTCCGAATCAGCTCCCCCAGGATTCATGGGGTCCATGAAGCGACGGCGGCTCGGCGCAGTGGCCGTGGTGGCGGCCACGGCGATCACCATGACGACGCTGGCCGCGATGCCGGCATCAGGCCATCCGGACGCCCCGAGTCCGAACAACGGCCCGAATCCGATCGGGGTGGGACCGCTCCCCATCACCTTCGACCTGACCGACAAGAACGGAGGATGGTTCGACTCCGGTCTCAACCTCTTCGGCAGCACGTCCCTCGCGGTCGGCGTGCTCCCCCGGGTCGGCGTACCCAATGTCGGAATCCCCACCATCGGTGGCCCCGTGCTGCCGACTGATCTGTCGTTGGTGAACAACGTCCTCGGCGGGCTCTTCGGCGGCGGCGGCAGCAGCCTCGGCCTCGGCAAAGTCCTCGGTGGAGAGGGCGGCGGCCTGACCGACCTGCTGGGCCTCGACTCGACCCTGGCCGCCGTGCAGGGCCTCGCGAAGTCCTCGCCGAAAGCGGCTCCCAAGGCCGCCGAGGCCAAGAAGCTGATCGGCGAGCTCAAGACGACTGTCGCCAGCATGCCGGCAGGCGCGCCGGTCGACCTGACCTCTCTACCGGTCGGCGTGGACCTCATGGGTGTCCTGGAATCCCTCTCGGACTTCGCGGTCAAGGGGCCCCCGGTCACCGTCACGTTCAACGTGGACCCCGCCAAGTCGGAGGGAATCCGCAACCCGATCGGGCTGATCGCCCCGGAGGGCGCGGACAACTTCCCGTACATGGACAACGGAGGCGCCTTCTACGGCAAGAAGACGATCCAGCTCACCGAGCCGGGCCTGTACGCCTTCACCGACTCGGTCGCGCCCTACATGCTCGGCGCCGTCGTGGTCGACGACCCGCTGACGTTGGGTCTCGACTTCGGCGAGAAGCTGGTGGTCAACGGCAAGCCCGAGGCCGTTCCTTCGAACGCCGACATCATCCAGCGGCTGGTGAACGCCTTCTTCACCATCACCAACCCGAACAACTGGCAGCAGTTCAGCAACACCAAGGAGGTGTCCTGGAATCCGGTCCAGCCGCCCGCCCCGATCCTGCAGTACGACGCAGACGGCAAGCCGGTGCTGATCCCGAACCTGGACGCGTACTACGACAAGAAGTTCTCGTACCCGCGGAAGCTGCCCGCGTTGAAGGCGCCGACCACCCCTGGTGTCGGTGAGGTCTGGATCGCCACCCAGATGGAGGACTACGCCGGGAAGACCAAGCACGGCTCCATCACGAAGATCAATGCCGAGAACTGGACGATCGATCGGAAGATCGCAGCCCCGGAGATCAATTTGAACAACGTCCACAACATGTGGACGGACAAGAACTACAAGTACATCTACGGCAACGAGTGGTTCGACAACGAGACCGACGTCTTCGACCGGGCGACCGGCAAGTTCATTCGGAGCCTCGAGGTCGGGCCCAACCCGGCGCACGTGATGACCCGTCCAGGCAACGACAACCTGACGATCGGCATCAACGCCGGGACGGACATCGTCGAAGCGACGCCAGGCGCCACGAAGATCATTCAGCGCATCCACGTCGACCCGGACAGTGGCATCACCCCCCACCCGCACGCGCACTGGACCAGCCATGACGGCAAGACGGTCGTCGCGCCGAACACGATGACCGACGAGGCCGTCATCGTCGACCTGGACTCGGGGAAGGTCAGGCACGAGCCGGTCGGGGCGTTCCCGATCGCCACGTCGATGACGCCGGACTCGAAGAAGGCGTACATGTCCAACTTCCTGGGCATGAGCGTGTCGTGCGTGTCGCTGGAGGAGGACGCCTGTGCCACCCCCGACGGCGGCGTGGCCAAGAACTCCACGATCGACCTGTGGGAGAACTACGACACGCAGACCGGCCCCGAGAAGGGCAAGCCGTGGGGCGGGCTGACCATCCAGCTCCCGGTGAGCCCGGATGGCAAGGCGCTCCTGGCGGTGAACACCCTGTCCCAGACGGTCAACGTGATTGACCCGAAGACGAACAAGGTGATCAAGGACCTGCCGTGCAACGCCGGTTGCCACGGCGCCAACTTCGGTGCCAAGAAGGGTGGCGGCTACTACGCCTACGTCTCCAACAAGTTCTCCAACGCCACGCAGGTCATCGACATCGACCCGAACAACGACGGCGACATCTCCGATGCCGCCATCGCCGGTCAGCTGGTGCTGGGGCCGACGTCGGACACCAAGATGGACGACAAGCTCGTCGCGCACCCCGGTCAAGGTGGACAGGGCGTGCTGGCCATCCCGCTGGTCTACAACGGCTGGTCGCAGGAGATCCCGACGGCCTGGCGAAAGGGTCTGACCTGCGAGCAGATCAACCCGATCAGCAAGTCGGCCTGCTGATCACTGGCTGAATCACCGACGGTCCGGGGCTGGGCAGCGCTGCCCAGCCCCGGACCGTTCCTGCCAGGCCTTCGTTGCCGGCGCTCGCATCACCACCCCCCAACTGTTCCCCTTCATGCTGGAGGCTTGCCGATGACGGCGCAGGAGATTCACGCACGGGCTGTCCCCACCCCACCCCACCCCGAGCTCCGTTGGCGTTTGACCGGGCTGGTCGTGTTGGTCGCAGTCTGCTGGGGAGTGTTGCTCACTGTCCTGCCATCAACATCCGGTGACCCCGAACTGATCTCGCTGAGCCCGGGGGACGGCGAGACGGTCAAGTCCCCCGACGAGGTCCGGATCACGTTCGACCGGCCTGTCCCCGCGGAGCTCACGTCTGTCCAGATGACAAGTCCCGCAGGCGAGCGCCTCGTGTCGACCCGTCCGTACAACCCGCCGGGTGCTGACGACGCGATTGCCGTGCCGATGCCGGAGACCCGCTACGAGGGGATCTACACGGTCATCTGGTCGGTGCCGTCCAGCACCCTCGAGCCGATGATCGGTTCGTCGACCTTCTCGGTGTACTCCGCGGCGAGGTTCACCGCCGTCCCCGGGCTCGTCGTCGACCGCGACCCAGTCGTCGTCACGGTGTACACGGTGGCAGAAACCTTCGCGACAGCCGCCCTGGTGCTCGGTGTCGGGACCGTGTTCGTGCTCGGAGTCGCCTGGCCTGAGGGCGCCCGCCGTCGGGGATCGCGCCGTCTGCTCCGGTACACGTGGACGACCATGGTGCTGGCGACGCTCGTGTCCCTGCTGTCATTCGGCGGTTACGCCGCCCGGACCTCGCTCGGTGACGCGTTCGACCCGGCTCTCCTGGCCGGGACGGTCAAGTCGGACATCGGGGCTGCGTACCTTGCCAGGCTCCTCGTCCTGCTGCCGCTCACGCTCGGCTTCTGGCAGCTCCTGCGGAGCGCGGCCGCCCGGTCCTCGCTCGAGCGCTGGACGGCCGCCGCGACGGTGCTCGGTGCCGCCTCGGCGTTGGCGGCCACCTGGATCTTCGCCCGCCCGCACGCACCGGCGGGACCGGGACCGCTCAACCTGCTCGCAGGCATCGCGCTCCTGCTCGCGGCTGCCGTCGGCGTCGGCGCGGCCGTGATGCGGTGGACAGTCCTGCGTCGAGCCGGTGGACAGGCGGCGCCCGCCGCGCGGCTGCTTGCCCGGATCATGCCGGTGAGCGCTGCGGTGCTGCTGCTCACGGCGGCGATCACGACCGCCGGCTGGCAGCTGATCGTGTACGGCGCGCTGGCGGTGGTGATCGTCGGCACGGGGGTGGCACCCCTCTACCGCGAGCGGCTGCGCAGGGCCGAACCGGAGGGAGCACGATGAGCGAAGTCTCCGACGCAAGGACTCCGGTGCGATCGCACCGGACGAGCGAGATGAACCCGAGCCTGGGTGCGCCCGTCGGCGCTCCGGCCGCGGTGTCCACGACCGACCTCCGACCGGCCCCCACGCGCCCGGAGCGGCGGCGGCCGACGAGCACCGTGGGCGCGGCACTGCGCCCGCTCGCCCGCCGGGTGCACCTCCTGGCCGGGATCCTGGTCGCCCCGCTGTTGCTGGTCCTGTGCCTGACCGGGCTCGTCTACGTGTTCAGCCCGCAGATCCACGAGAGCCTCTATGCGAGCCAGCTCTTCGTCGACACGGTCGGCGAGGAGCGACGCCCGGTGGCCGAACAGGTCGCTGTGGCACTGGCCGCGCACCCGGAGGGTGAGCTCCAGTCGGTCGTGCCACCGTCCGAGCCGGACCGCACCACGCGGGTGAACCTGTCGGTGCCGGGCAACGGCGACCCGAGCCATGCGCGCACGGTCTTCGTCGACCCCTACACGAACTACATCAACGGCGAGATGAACACCGAACACGGGCGGCTGCCCGCCAACGTCTGGCTGCGTGATCTGCACGCCAACCTGCACCTCGGCAAGGTCGGCCGGCTGTACTCCGAGACCGCGGCGAGCTGGCTGCCAGTGATCGGCGTCGGCGGGCTCCTGCTCTGGCTGATCAAGCAGGGGCGCCGGGCGCGTACCGCCCGGGAGTTCCTGGTTCCCGCCCCACGCGGCAAGGGCGCACAGCTCCGCCTGAAGTCCGTGCACGGACCGCTGGGATTCTGGGCGTTCGCGCTGTTGCTCGTCACAGGGGTGACCGGACTGATGATGAGCCCGTTCGCCGGACCGCGGCTGTTCGACGCGCGGCCGCCCCGCCTCGGCGCAGCACCGGTCGACGTCCCGGTCCCCGCGAAGCCGATCGGCGTCGACGCGGTGCTGCACGCGGCGCGCGACCGCGGCCTGAGCGGGACGCTCGAGGTGACCCCGTCCGCCGCGCCGGGGCAGGTGTTCACGGTCACCGAGACCTCGCCCGGCCTGCCCGTCCACCGGACCGCCGTCGCCGTCGACCCGTACACCGGTCGGATCACCGAGCAGATCGGCTGGGACGACTACTCCCTGCTGGCCCAGATCCGGACCCTCGGCATCGAGCTGCACACCGGCACCCTGTTCGGCCTGGCCAACCAGGTCCTGCTCGCCGTGTTCGCCGTCGCCACGATCGTCCTGATCGCCGGTGGCTACCGGATGTGGTGGAAACGCAGCCCGTACCGCGGGCAGCTGCCGCCCGCCCCGCTTCCCGCCCTGCGCCAGGTCCCCCTCCCGCTCGCGGCTGTGGCGGTGCTGGTCGCGGTGGTGCTCGGCTGGTACTTGCCGATGTTCGGAGCGAGCCTGGCCGCGTTCGTCCTCGTGGACATCGTGATCAACGCCATCCGGCGACGACGACAGAGGTCGCCGAAGGTCCCGACCCCTCCCAGGCACGCCGCTGCCGCCCAGGTCGACGTCCCGGACCCGATGCGTCAGACGATGGACGTGCCCGAAGGCGTTGTCGAGTTCAAGCGGCGCGGCGCGTCCCGGTGGATCTCCGTCGTCCTGCAGATGGTGCTGCGGATGGTCCTGCTCGCGCTGGCCCTCGGGGCGCTCCACCTCGCCTACCAGGAGCCCACGGCCACGACCGTCGTACCAGCTGCTGCACTGTCCCTGGCCTTCCTGGTGCTGGGGTTCCGGTCCAGCTCGTCGCCGGCCAGGCTCAAGATCGAGGACGGCACGCTCGACATCGTCGCGTCCAGGTCGCACTACCGGTTCGACCTGAGCAAACCCGGGTTCCGACTGGAGATGCCACACCCGCCGGAGAGCCGCAAGTGGAAGGTGCTGGTGCACCGCACCGGCCTGGCTCCCTACGCCATCGACGCGAGCATGGTCGCTCCGGCCGAGTTCACGACGGCTCTGCGGCGCTACCGTCCCGAGCTGTAGTCCACCGTCCACGCTGGCGAGCACGCGGCTCAGGACACCTCGAGCTCCAGCGTCGCGACGGGGTTCTCGAACCGGGACATCCGGACGCCGACCTGGAACGTCCAGGTCCCCGAGGTCGGCAGCACGGCCGTGACCACGTAGGTGCCGGGCGCGCCGGCGACGACGGGCTGGGAGCCGAGGTGGACGTCCATGGAGTGCAAGGAGATGTCCGGAAGGGCCCGGGGCACCACGGGCCCTCCGGCGCCGTCCCGCAGGTGGACGGTGATCGTGTTCGGTCCCCGTCGGCCGGGTGAGATCGTCGCGTGAAGGTTCAGGTCCGGAGTCACGACGGCGGTGGCCCCCCGCGACGGTGCCGCCGTCGCCGAGCGTTCGCGCGGCGAGTGCTGGGTCAGCAGGCCGGTCAGGGCGAGCAGGAGCACGAGCAGTGCTGCCTCGACCCGCACCGCGACCCGAACGGATCCGGACACCGGACCGGCGCCTTCGCCCGGGGCAAGCACCGGAGGCAAGAGGCGGAACCGGTTCCAGGCGGCGACGGCGACGACCACGGCCGCGACGCCGATCTTGCCGAGCAACAGGCGCCCGTAGGCGGTGTCGACCAGCGGCTGCCAGGCGCCCAGGATGCGCCAGGCCATCAGCATGCCGCTCGCTGCGAGCAGGACGACCGACCCGGCCGCCAGTCCCGAGAAGCGGGACAGCACCAGGCCGGTGTCGCGGGCACGCCCGCGCAAAGGTCCCAGGACCATGGCGAGGGCGATCAGCCCGCCCAGCCACACGAGGCCAGCCATCACGTGGACGACGTCCGTCAGCAGCATCACCACCACCGGCTCGACGGAGCGCGAATGCCCCACCAGGACAGGGGAAACCCCTGCCAGCAGTACCGCGACCGAGGCTGCCCACCGCGCACCCGAGCGCGCGAACGCCAGGGCCGCGACGAGCCCCGCAGCTTGCAGTCCCGCAACGACGGTGTCGTTCGAGAGCAGATCCAGGTCCGCCAACCGGTCGAGCCCGACTCCTTGCAGATGGGCCGCCTGCAGGGGAACCAGCAGCACCGCACTCAGGACCGCCAACCGGACTGCGCCGCGAGCGACGGCGAGCAGGCTCGCGTGGACCGCGGCCGGCACCGTGATGCCGGCCAGCACCCAGAGCAGGAACAGCAGGACGCCACCGGCAACGAGGAGGCCGACGTAGTCGAGCGCCTGGAGCACCGCCACCATCGACCCGATGCCGGCCACGTCGTCGTCGCGCAGCGTCGGAGGCACGACCTCCGGACTGGCCGCACCGACAGCGAAGGTCAGCGAACCGGCGATCGGGTGGCCGTCGGCCGAGACGGCCCGCCACACGACGACGTAGCTCCCGTCCGGAAGCCGATCGGGCAGATCGACGGAGATGACGGCGTCCTGACTGGCCGCGGCGGCGGTCACCTCGATTCCCGTGGCATCGAAGACCCGGACACCTCCGGCCGTCAGCGAGACAGCTTCGTCGAAGGTGAAGGTGACGACGTCAGGAGTGCGGGGCAGGACCGCACCCTCCGCGGGGTCGCTGCTGACCAGCGATGCGTGCGCCGCGGCAGGCGAGGCCGTCCCCACGACCGACAACACCGTGAGGACGACGCACGCCAGCGCCGCAGCAAACCGGCTCACGAGGAGCGCGTGCGCACCAGAGCAAAGCCGGCGACCAGCAGGCCCAGCGCCCCCAGGACCACACCAACGACCCCCACCGTGCTGCCGCCGTCGGTGTCGTCCTCCTCCGCCTCCGCCGAGCGGTCCGCGGCACCGCCGCGCGCCCCGTCTTCGCTTGCCGTCACCACGAACGACGGAGCCGGGTGCTCGAGATCGTCCGCGGACTGGCCGCTGGACGGGATCTCGGTCCACGCCGTCTGTCCCTCGGCGCACGTCTGGACGACCGGGAACGCGAGCGTCTCCCCGGCCATGTCCTCGGGAATCTGGAGCTGCACCTGGAAGGCGTCGCGGTAGCCGTCGGGCAGTGCCGTCGTGGCGGCGTACGTCACCGTGGCGACCCGCTCGGTGAGCTCGTTGCCGTGCGCGTCCTTCACCGCGGGTTCGAGGTCCTCGAACTGCTTCGACGCCTCGTAGAAGGGTTGCCGCGTCGGCGTCACGGCGTTGACCCCGTCCGGCACCGAGATGGTGATCTTCGTCGTGGGGGAGCCTTCGCAACCGTGCCCGTTGCTGAAGGTGAGGACGGTGTACGACCCGGCACTGGTCACCGTGGGCGTGACGGTGACATGGGCGGACGCAGGCGTCGCACTGATCAGGGCAAGAGCAGCAACGATGCCGGCGACGCCGGCGAAACGGGCCACGGAGCGTTGAATGGTCATGGTCGATCGTCGCTGCGGACCGTGTCAGCGGATCGACACGAGCGCATCACCTGCGTTTCCTTGTCCGCACCGGCGTTTCCGCATCCGCACGTGGATCAGACGTGCAGCCACGCAAGGACCGCCCGGACCCGGCGGTGGTCGTCGGTGTCGGCGGGCAGGTCGAGCTTCGCGAAGATGCTGTTGATGTGCTTGGCCACGGCCTTCTCGGTGACCACCAACGACTCGGCGATCCCTGCGTTGGCGCGGCCTTCGGCCATCAGCGCGAGCACCTCCCGTTCCCGGTCGGTCAGTCGCTCGATGGGCGAGTCCTTGCGGCGGTCGAGGACGGCTGCCACGACCGAGGGGTCCAGCACCGTCGCGCCGCCGGCCACGCGTCGTACGGCGTCGACGAACTCGGCGACGTCGGAGACGCGGTCCTTGAGCAGGTACCCGACCGCGCCCTCGCCGCTCGCGAGCAGCTCGCGGGCGTAGAGCTGTTCGACGTACTGCGACAGCACCAGCACGGGGAATCCCGGCCGGGCGGCGCGCACCGCGATCGCTGCCCGCAGGCCCTCGTCGGTGAACGTCGGTGGCATGCGTACGTCGACCACGGCCGCTTCGGCGCGGGGGTCGGCGAGCGCGCGCTCCAGCTCGGGGAGGTTGTCGACGGCGGCGATCACCTCGAAGCCCTTGGCCTCGAGGAGCTGGGTGAGGCCGGCGCGGAGCAGCGCGTGGTCCTCGGCGAGCACTACGCGCACGGGACCTCCCAGCTGACGACGGTCGGGCCACCGACCGGGCTCGACAGGGCCATCGTGCCGTCAAAGGCCGCGAGGCGCGCGGCGATTCCCTGCAGGCCGGAGCCGGCGCGGGGGTCGGCACCGCCGCGGCCGTCGTCGCCGACCTCGCCGCGCAGCAGGCCGTCCGCGTGCGTCAGGCGGACCCACGTGCGGGAGGCACCGGCGTGCTTGGTGGCGTTGGCGAGGCACTCGGCGACGGTGAAGTAGACGGCCGACTCGACCGGCGCCGGGAGCCGTGACTCGACGGAGAGGTCGAGCTCGACGGGCACCGCCATGTCCAGCGCCAGCGCGGAGACGGCACCGGTGAGACCCCGATCGGCCAGCACCGGGGGGTGGATACCGCGGACGACGTCACGCAGCTCGCCGAGCACCGCCGACGAGTTCGACCGCGCGTCGAGCACGAGCCGGCGGGCCGCCTCGGGGTCGGTCTCGAACAGGTCCTCGGCCAGGCCCAGGCTCAGCGACACCGCGGCCAACCGGGCCTGGGGGCCGTCGTGCAGGTCGCGCTCGATCCGGCGCAGCTCGGCAGCGGAGTGGTCGACCACGACGGCCCGGGACTCGGTCAGCACCTGCACCCGCTGCTCGAGTCGTTCGGTCCGGCCGACAGTGAGGATGGCGCGGTCGACGGCCGCCCGGGCGCGCATCAGCGGGCCGACGCCGTACCACCAGATCGGCCAGGTCACGACGCCGACGAACAGGATCAGCGCCAGCAGGGAGATGACGAACCCGAAGGTCATCGCCCACAGCATCCACAAGATGTCGCGCCAGGTCATCGGGTCGGTGGCGCGGGTGTTGAGGTTGCGCAGCAGGCCGCCCGGCAAGGGGCGGTACGGCGCCACGAGGGGCACGCCGAGCAGGCGCCCGGCGATCGACCTGTGCACGCCGACCAGGGCGCGCATCAGCGGCAACAGGCCCGCGAGCAGGAGCACGCCGACCCACACCACGACCAGCACCGCGCTGACCTTGACCAGGACGAAGACGACCACGACCGGTACGAACAGCAGGAGGTGGAGCGCGGCGTAGCCGGTGGCCGCCCAGCGACCGGCACGCAGGTCGTCGGCCCGCAGGTCGTCGGCGCGCAGGTCGTCGGCGTACGGGCCAGCAGTCATGGACCCAGTCTCTCGCGTCGACCGCTGGCGGACAGGGGTGCAGGCACCACCCCGGGCCGGGACGCTCCACCCCTGACGCGCGGCGCCCGGAGCGATTCGCTGGAGACACCCCTCCTCTCCCCCCGACCAGCCCCAGGAGTCCCGATGTCCAACCCGCTCGCCCAGCTACCGACCCGCGCGGCACGGTGGAGCGCCACCCATCCGTGGCGCGCCATCGGTGCGTGGTTCCTCCTCGTCGCCCTCGCCGTCGGCCTCGCGATGACCGTGTCGCCCAACGAGGTCAAGGACTCCGACTACCGGATCGGTGAGTCCGGACGCGCCGACGCGATGCTCGACTCCGCCGGCCTCGACCACCCGCCGACCGAGAACGTGCTGATCACGTCGAAGAGCGGGGGTCTCGACACCGCCGATGCCCGGGCGGCCGCGGCTGAGGTCGCGTCGTCCCTGGCTGACGTGAAGGGCGTCGTCGGCGTCGGGGACGCCGTCGCCAGCGAGGACGGAAGCGCCCTGCTGGTGCCGGTCGAGCTCACCTCCGACGAGATCGATGCCGAGCCGTTGCTGGAGGCGACGGCCGCCGTACAGAAGGCCCATCCGGGGCTCGTCGTCGAGCAGGCGGGCGACGTCACCATCGACGAAGCGATCAACGAACGCGTCGCCGAGGACCTGCACTCCGCGGAGTTCATCAGCCTGCCGATCACGCTGGTGCTGATGCTGCTGGCGTTCGGGGCGTTGATCGCCGCCGGCCTGCCGGTGCTGCTGGCTGCGACCAGCGTGGCCGCCACGATCGGCATCAGTGCGCCGGTCTCGCTGCTCGTGCCCGCTGAGCCGACCGTGACGAGCATGATCGTGCTGATCGGCATGGCCGTCGGTGTCGACTACTCGCTGTTCTACCTCAAGCGCGAACGCCAGGAACGCGCCGCCGGCCGTACGACGCTCGACGCCGTCGCGATCGCCGCGGAGACCTCCGGCCACGCGATCCTGGTGTCCGGTGGCGCCGTGATCGCCGCACTGGCGGGGCTCTTCGTGCTCACCGACGTCACGTTCAACTCGTTGGCCACGGGCTCGATCATCGTCGTGGCCGTCGCCGTCCTCGGCTCGATCACCGTGCTGCCGGCACTCCTCGCCAAGCTCGGTCGCTGGGTCGACCGGCCGCGGGTCCCGTTGCTCTGGCGCCTCACCCGTCGTACGACGACCGGCTCCATCAGCGGACGCCTCCTCGGCCCGGTGGTCCGTCATCCCGTCGCCGCCCTGGTCGTCGCTTCAGTCGGCATCGTGGCGCTCGCCGTACCGGCGTTGTCCATGAAGACCCACCAGGCCACGCCCGAGACGCTGCCCCGCGACATCCCCACGGTGCAGACGTTCCGCGCGATCACCGCGGCCTATCCGAGCGAGGGCACGTCCGCGCAGGTCGTCGTCACCGGTGCAGACCCGTCGGCGGCGAAGGCCGCCCTGGAACGGCTGGCTGACGAGGCCGGGAGCTCCGACGACTTCGCGACGGACGGTGCGCGGGTACAGGTCTCTGCCGACGGGAACACGGCGGTGCTCGACCTGCCGATGCCCTACGAGGAGTCCGATGACCGCGCAGGTGCGGCGATCGAGCGGTTGCGGACCGATCTCGTGCCGGCCGCACTCGACGACCTCACCGGTGCGGAGCACGCCGTCGGCGGCAGTGCGGCCGAGGCGCTCGACAGCTCGGAGAAGCAGTCGGCGCGGATGCCGTTCCTGCTCGGGTTCGTGCTCCTGCTGACGATGGTGATGATGATCGCCGCGTTCCGCAGCGTGCTGCTCGGCGTGGTGTCGACGGTGCTCAACCTGGCGTCCGTCGGCGTCGCGTTCGGCATCCTCGCGATCGTCTTCCAGCACGGCGTGGGTGAGTCGCTGCTCGACTTCACCAGCCCCGGCTTCGTGATCGACTGGATCCCCGTGTTCGTGCTGGTGGTGCTGGTCGGCCTGTCGATGGACTACCACGTGTTCGTGCTCAGCCGGATCCGCGAGCTCATCGACTCGGGCATGTCTTCCAGGGACGCCGTGCACCGCGGCATCGCCGACACCGCCGGCGTGATCACCAGTGCTGCGGCAGTGATGGTGTCGGTGTTCGCCATCTTCGCGACCCTGTCGATGATGGAGATGAAGATGATGGGCGTCGGCCTGTCGGCCGCGATCCTCATCGACGCCACGGTGATCCGGCTGGTCGTGCTGCCCGCGATCCTGGTGCTGCTCGGGGACCGGGCGTGGCCGAAGCGTCGTACTCCTGTGGTGGCGGTGGAGTCGTCGCCGACCTCCTGGGAGTCACAGAACGGGGTGCTGGTGCCGACCGGTCGCTGACGGCGACCCGGTGGTTGAGGTGCGAGCGAAGCGAGCCTCGAAACCTCCGGGCCGGCGGCGCTTGCTTGAATGAGCCGGTGCTGCACTCCTTCCACCTGGCCGAGCTCCCGCCCCGCTCCACGAGCGGGGCGTTGCTCCGCCCGCCCCGCGCGGGCGCCGTACCGGGAATGAAGCATGCGGAGACCCTCGCGATGATGCGGCTCGGCTCACCGACCATCTCGCTGGAACGAATGCAGCTGAAGCGGCTCGCGGTGTTCGCAGCGTGGGAGGACGAGGCCGCGCTCGAAGCCTTCCTGGCGACCCACCCGCTCGGGCAGAGGCTCGCCACCGGCTGGCACGTGCGCCTCCAGTTCCTGCGTCGGTACGGCGAGGTGGCCGCCCTCGCGCCGCTCCCCCAGAAGGCCGGTGACTGGGACCCCGAGGAGCCGATCGTCGCGGTGACGCTGGCCCGGCTCCGCCTGCGCGAGCTGCCGCGGTTCCTTTCCTGGGGCAAGCCGGTGGAGCGCCTCGTCGCCGGTCACCCCGCTGCGGTGTTCTCCACCGCCGCGATGCGCCCGCCGCACACGTTCTCGACGTTCTCGATCTGGCGCACGGTCCGGGAGATGACGGAGATGGTGCACGGGCGAAGTGAGGGCGTCGGCGAGCAGCCCGCACACACCGTCGCGATGGCCGAGCAGCGGCGTCGCGAGTTCCACCACGAGTCGGCGTTCATGCGGTTCCGGCCACTGTCCGAGCACGGGACCTGGCAGGGGCGGACGCTGCTGCCCTGACCGCTGCAGCTCACACGCCCGGCGGCAGGGTGCAGCTCGTGTAGTTGCTGCCGGTCGCGTAGACCCGCTTGCCTGCGTAGAAGCCGGCTCCGACGGCACTCAGCGGGTTGAGCCCGGTCACGTAGGCCTCGGTCTGCAGGGCGGTCGCCGGTGACGGGGCCAGCCCGACCAGGCCGAACTTGTACGTCGTCGCGCTGGTACTTCCCTTCCTGAGCGCGATGCCGGGGTCCTGGTCGCCGAAGCCGTCGGCCGGACCGTTGGCCACGTTGTTGTTCGCGACGCTGGCGCACATCGTCGGGTTGTAGGCGACGTTGCCGGAGCTGCCGTTCTCGATCGAGATGCCCGCGTTGGGACCGAGGACGTTGGTGATCGTGTTGTTCTCGACCCGAAGGTCCAGGCTGCCGTTCGTGTCGTGGTTGAGCACCCGCAGGCCGCCACCGGAGGTGTTGGCCACCGTGTTGCCGGTGATCGTGGCGCGCACGACCGCGTTCGCGAGCGTGCTGAGGTCGGCCTGGATGTTCTTGTCGACCCCGAGGGCGATACCTGAGCTGCCGAAGCCGTTGTTCGCGCTGATCCGGTTGCCCGTCACCGTGAAGTACGCCGTCACGTCACCAGCAGCGCCGATGGCGATCGCCGACGACTTCATGTACTGCAACGGACTCCCGGCGCTGCCGTTGTTGGTGATCACGAAGTTGCCCTGCCCACGACCGGTGACGCTGGCCGAGATGCCGAAGCCGTTGATCTTGTTCGTCGGATCACCGATGACGAAGTTCCCGGTGATCGTCACGGGCGCACCACCCGGCGTGCCGTAGGTGCCGGCGGGAGCAGACGCGCTCGCGGTGTTGGCGCCCTGGATCGAGATGCCGTCACCGCTCGGGAAGCCGGTGACCGTGTTGCCGGAGATGGTCGCCGTGGTCAGGCTGGCCACCGTCGTCGTCGAGCCGAACAGGTTCAGGGCAATGCCGCTGCGACGGGACACAGCCGGGTCGGTGAGGCTGGAGACCTGGTTGTTGGAGATGTTCGCGTTCGTGATCGTCCCCGCGTAGTTGAAGATGTCGATGCCGCCGCCGTACGCCTGCGAGAACTGGTTGCCGGTGATCGTCACGACGCCGTCGACGTTGTTGTTCTGGCCACCGGTGGTGGTGTTGAACGCGATGGACGAGTCGTTGTCGTCCACGGCCGAGTCGCCGGCCCCGAGAATGATCCCGTTGGTGAACGAGAACCCGGTGACGCCGACGCCTTGGACACCGCTGCGGTTGGTGCCTGCGATCCGGAGGTTGTTGAACGAGGCCCCGTCGGTGTCCGTCAGCGAGACGCCGGGACCCGTGGTGTTGAGGATCTGACCGCCGGTGGGCGCAGCACCGGTACCGGTGACGTTGAGGTTGCCCACCGTCCCGGTGTTGTTCAGCACGATGCCACTCGGGGCGCCGTTCGCGGAGATGTTCTGGAAGGTCAGGTCGGCCGCGCCGATCGTCGTACTCGTGATGCTCAGGGCAGTTCCCGCGAGGGTGCTGATCACGTTGCCAGCACCGGTGACGGTGACCGTGCCACCGCCGGACGCGAGGAAGCCTGAACCTGCGCCGGCGAGGGCGTTCAGGCCACCTCCAGTGAAGTTGGTCGACGTCGCCGCGTTGTTGGAGGTCAGCACGACCCCGTTGGAGGTACCCGTATTCACGACCTTGGTGGCGCCGGTGAAGTTCACAGCGCCCCCGCTGTTGTCCGTGACGGCGATGCCGCCTCCGACGTCGGCGCCGTCGCTGATGTCGCCGCTGACGGTCACCACGCCACCGTCGCGGCCGGTGACCTCCACACTCAACGGTCCGGGCCCGTTCTCGATGCGCGTGTTGACGGTCACGTCGCCGGCCGCACCACCGCCATTGACGTCGAGGCCGATCCCGGAAGCCCCGGAGATCACACCACCGGTTGCACTGAAGAGCGTCCCGACGTTGGTGTCGAGGTTGATGCCGTCGCCCGCGCTGTTGGTCGAGCTGACCGAGTCGAATCCATACGTCGAGCCGAGGCTGTTCCGGATGTCCACGGCGGGTCCCCCGACGGCGACGATCACATCGGTGCCAGCGGCGTCGACGGTCACGGTGTTCGAGCTGGCGATGTCGAATGCCGGCGTGGAACCGGACGTGATGTCCAACGAGACGTCGGTGCCGACACCGTCACCGAGCGTCGGGGTGCCCGAGACGCTGTTGAACCTGACCCCGCCCGTTGTCGAGGCGATGGACGTGACGAGGTCGAACACGCTGGAGCCGAGGTTGGTCGAGATGACATCGAGGGCCTTGGCGCCATTGCTGACGGCCGACACGTTGGAGGCGGCCGGGAAGAGAACCGTCCCCGCGCTGCTCAGGACGATGGCCGACTGACCGGTGGCGGTGATGTTCGCGGAGCTGAACGTGAGAGAACCCGTGGTGTTGGTCAGGCTGATGCCCGGGCCGGAGGTGCTGCCGCTGACTTGCACGCTGACGGTGCCGGCGAGCGCGGTGCCGGCGAGGGTGAGCGCACCGGCCGACGTGGTGATCAACGAAACCGGCGACGTGAAGGTGAGGCCATTGCCGACGCCGGTGGTCTCGATCGCGGGTTGGGTCGCGGCCGCACCCGTGTCGTTGACGTCCATCGAGCGCAACGTGACCCCGGCCGTTGCGTTGCCGAAGACTCCGTTGGCTGCTCCGTCGGCATTGATGCTGACTCCGGCGACCGTGGTGTTCGACGCAAGGGTGACGACGTCGACTCCGGACGCGGTGAGCACCGGCCTGGTGCCGGTGGCGGGGAACAGCGTCTCCACGGTGGCCGTACCGACCTCGACGTTCGTCAGGGCGACGCCTTCGCCGAGCAGCTTGTCGCCCGCTCCGAGGACGATGGCACCGCTGAGGATGCCGTCACCGAAGCTTCGCCGGATGTGGACCGGCTGGCCAGCGGGTGCTGCGGCCAGGGCTGCGGCGACCGTGGCGAACGGCCGCACCGCCGTGCCGTTCGCGCCGACGATGGCCTGGTCGGCGACGTACCAGATGGCGCCGCTGAGGCTGATCGTGAAGGTGATCGGCGCGCTCGGGGAGGTCCCGTCCGTGAGCGTGTACGCGTAGGTGTCGCTGGCCAGGGTCCCGCTGGCGGGCGGCTCGTAGCGCAGGCTGCCGTTCGCGAGAAGGCCGATGATTCCGCCCGATGACGTGGTCACCGAATCGACCGGGACGACCGAGATCGCGGACTCGAGGTTGTCCGGGTCGACGGCGTTGCCGACGAAGGGCACCGCGGACCGGACCACATGAGGCTCGGGCGTGGTCACGCCGGAGACCAGCGTGGTGTTGCGTACGCCAGCCACGGTCGGCAGCACCGATGGTGCGGCGGGCGCGTCGTTGATCGGCGCGATGGTGACGACACGGGTCACGGGCGAGCTGGTGAGGGTCCCGTCGTTCACGACCACCGACAGGGTGCGGCTCGCGTCGAGCGCATTGGGCGTGCCGTCGTTGCGGTGGTCCGGGTCGTTGTCGGTGTTGCCGAACTGCACGTTGCGCAAGGCGTTCTGGTACTCCGCGACCGTTCCGCCGGCACGCGTCAGCGTGAGCACGCCGCCGGTGAAGGTGGGTGTGAAGCCGGTGATCGTCGGGTTGAGGCGCACCGTGTCGAAGCTGGCGTCGAAGCCGGCCGAGACGGTCACACTGAGCGAAGCCAGGGTGGCCGAGTCGGGGTCGACCACGGTCGCCGCGGGACCGAAGGCGTTCACGGAGCCGGCCTGCTCGGCATACGGCAGACCGCCCGCGCCGTCGAGGTTGACCACCGACGGATCGTTGACCTGGGTGATCGCGATCGTCTTGTTCGAGGTGTTGGACGCGACGGGTGCGGTGATCCGGAACCCGATCACCCGGGTGGCCCCGGGGGCGTTGTTGCTCGCGTTGGAGAACTGCACGGTGCGCAGCGCCGCCTGGTACTGGGCCAGGGTCGCCGTACCGGAGAGGGTCAGCACGTTCGAGGCGAAGACGCCCGTGATCGTGCCCTGGGTGGTGAAGTGAAGGGTGTCACCGGCGAGCGCGGACACGACGGTGACGGTCGCACCCGTCACGTTGCCGGCATCGAGGTCGGTCGCAGTGAGGCCCGGGTCGACGACGGTCGCCGCCGCCTGTTCGGTGTACGGCGTCGTCCCGGCGCTCGCGGTGACCACGGGCGCGTCCTCGACGGCCGTCACGTTGATGGTCCGGGTGCGGGTGGCACTGGTGCCGCCGTCGCCGTCGGTCACGACGGCTCGCACGGTGCGCGCGGCCGTGGACGGGGACTCCGACACGTTGGCGTAGGTGATGGACCGCAGCAGAGCCTGTACGGCAGCGGGCGTCGCGGTCGCGTTCAGGGTGATGACCAACGGGGTGGTCCCGTTCGTGCCGCCCACGACAGTGCCGATCGTCGTACCCCCGGCGACGGCGAGGCGGTCCTCGGCCAGGCCACCGGCGGAGAAGTCCACCGTGAGGGTGCCGGTCGCGAAGTCGGCCGAGTCGACGTCGGTGACGGTCACGGTCGCCGTGATCGGGGTCGCTGCCGCGTTCTCGGTGTAGGCCAACGCGGCGGCTTCGAAGACCGAGACGGCTGGTGCGTCATTGACGCTGGCGACCGTGATGGTGCGGATGCCCGCGCCGCTGGTGCCGCCGTCACCGTCGGAGACCACGACCCGCACGGTCCTCGATGCGGTCACCGGGTTGTTCGAGGCGTTCGCGTAGGTGACGTTGCGGTGCAGCGCCTGGACGGCGGTCGGGGTCGCGCTGGCATTGAGGGTGACCACCAGCGGGGTGGTGCCGGGGTTGCCGCCCGCGAAGGTACCGATCGTCGTACCGCCATAGGTGACGTTGGCGCCCGAGACACCGATCTGTCCCGCAGCGACGCCCTGGTTGCGGATCGCCAGCCGGTCCTCGGCCTGGCCGCCCACGGAGAAGTCGGCGGTGTAGGTGCCGCCCGCGAAGTTGGCGGAGTCGGGGTCCGTGAGGGGGCCCGTGACGGTGATCGGCGTGGCCGCGGCGTTCTCCGTGTAGGCCAGGACGGCGCCCTCGAGCCCGACCAACGGCGGGTCGTTGACCGCCGCCACGCTGACCGTCTTCGTCGCGCTGTTGCTGGGGGCGGTGCCGTCGTTGGCGACGAAGGTCACCGTGCGGTTGGCGGTCGCCGGGTTCTCGCTGCTGTTGCTGTACCGGACGCCGCGCAGGGCGGTCTGGTAGGTCGCCACCAGGGCGTTGCCGCTGAGCGTGAGCTTCCCTGTCGCGGCGTCGTACCCGACCGTGATCCCGGACGGCGGGGTGAGCGAGAGCGTGTCCTGGGCGCTGACGAGGCCGCCGGTGATCTGGACGGTGGCACCCGCCAGGTTGGCGTTGTCGGTGTCGGTGACCGTCACTGCGCCGTCGACGACGAGGGCCGCGCCGTTCTCCGTGTACGCCGTCGTGCCCGCGCTGGTCGTCACCACCGGCGGAGCTGCCGGTGCGCTCACCGTGATGGTGCGGAAGACCGGACCGCTGGTCCCGGTCAGGCCACCGCCGCCGTCGGCCATGATGAAGCGGACGGACCGGTTGGTGGTCACCGGACTCGCCGCGACGTTCCGGTAGGTGATCACGCGGAGCACCGCCTGGGCGACGGGCGGGGTGACGTTGGCGTTGAAGGTGACGACCAGCGGCGTGAGGCCCGAGCCACCGCTGAAGGTGCCGATCGTCGTACCGCCGTAGGTGACGTTCGCTCCGGACACGCCGATCTGACCGGCGCCGGTGCCCTGGTTCAGGATCTCCAGCCGGTCCTCGGCCTGGCCGCCGGACAGGAAGTCGACGAACAGGCTGCCGGTGTCGAAGTTGGCCGAGTCCGGGTCGTTGACCGAGCTGTTGGGCGTGATGACGGTTGCCGGGTCGCCGGCGTCGTACACCAGAGGGGTGGGGTCACCCATCAACAGGACCGGTGGGTCGTTCTCGGGCGCGACGGTGATGGCCCGGGTGGCCGCGTTGCTGGTGCCGCCGTCCCCGTCGGTCAGCACGAAGCGGACGGTGCGGGACGGGGCCGGTGCATCCGACAGGCTCCGGTAGGTGACGTTGCGCAGCAGTGCCTGTACGGCGGCGGGCGTGGCGCTCGCGTTGAGGTTGACCACGAGTGCGTCGAAGACGCCGCCCGCGAAGGTGCCGATCGTCGTACCGCCGTAGGTGACGTTGGACCCGGAGACACCGATCTGCCCCGCAGCGAGGCCCTCGTTGCGGATCCCGAGCTGGTCGGCGGGCTGGGTTCCGACCGAGAAGTCGACCGTCAGGGTGCCGGTCGCGAAGTTCGGCGAGTCGGAGTCGGTCACCGTGCCGGTTGCGGTGATGGGTGCGTACGGGTCGTTCTCCGTGACGGCCAGCGGCGTGGTCTCGACGGCCGCGATCACGGGGGCACCGTTCACCGCGCAGGTCACGGTGATCGAGACGGTGGCGGAGTCGCCGCCGTTGAGGACGTAGGTGAAGGTGTCCGGGCTGCCGCCGGTGTTGCAGTAACCGGGGTCGGGTTCGTAGGTCAGTCCGGTGTGCGCACCGACGCTGCCGCCGGTGAGGATCACCTGTCCGTTGGCCGGGTCGCTCGCGGACGAGATGGTCTTCGGACCACCGTCCACGTCGGTGTCGTTGGTCAGCACCGGGACCGCAGTCGCCGGAGCGTCCTGGCTCATCGTGGCTGTGTCGTTGACCGCCACCGGGGCGTCGTCGATCGCAGTGACCGCGATGCCGCGGGTGGCGGCGTTGCTCGTGCCGCCGTCACCGTCGGTCAGCACGAACCGCACGGTCCGCGCCGCGGTGGACGGGTTGTTGGAGACGTTGGCGTACGTGACGCTGCGCAACAGGGCCTGTACGGCGGCCGGCGTGGCCGTCGCGTTGAGGGTGATCACCAACGGGGTGGTCCCGTTCGTGCCGCCCACGACGGTCCCGATCGTCGTACCACCAGCAACAGCGAGGCGGTCCTCAGCCGCACCCCCCGCGGTGAAGGAAACCGTCAACGTGCCCGTCGCGAGGTTCGCGGAGTCCACGTCGGCGACCGTGCCGGTCGCGGTGATCGGCGTCGCGGCCGCGTTCTCCGTGTAGGACAGGGCGCCCGCCTCGATCGCCGCGATCACCGGGGCATCGTTCGCGCCAGTGATCGTGATCGTCACGGCCGCGGTGTCCGTGCCACCGTTGCCGTCGGACACCGTGTAGGTGAAGGTGTCGGTCGCGGTTTGACCCGCACCCAGCGCCTCGAAGGCACCGTTCGGGTTGTAGCTCACGTCGGTGCCGTTGTTCGTCACCAGGCCCAGCGTCGAACCGACTCCCAGGCCGCTGACCGCCAACGTGTCCCCATCAGCATCGGTGTCGTTGCCCAACACCGTGACCACCGTCGGACCGGTGTTCTCAGCGACCGTCGCAGCATCGTTGACCGCCACGGGGAGGTCGTTGACGGCCGTCACCGTGATGCCGCGGGTGACGGGTGCGCTGGTGCCACCGTCGCCGTCGGTCAGCACGAACCGAACCGTCCGCGCCGCCGTGGACGGGTTGTTGGAGACGTTGGCGTAGGTGACGCTCCGCAACAGGGCCTGTACGGCGGCCGGCGTCGCCGTCGCGTTGAGGGTGATCACCAGCGGGGTGCTCCCGTTCGTGCCACCCACGATCGTGCCGATCGTCGTACCACCAGCAACAGCGAGGCGGTCCTCGGCCGCACCACCAGCGGTGAAGCTCACGGTCAGGGTGCCCGCGGCGAGGTCTACGGAGTCGGCGTCGGCAACGGTGCCCGTTGCGGTGATCGGCGTCGCCGCTGCGTTCTCGGTGTAGGCCAACGGGGCGGACTCGATGGCCGCGATCACGGGGGCGTCGTTCGCGGCGGAGACATTGACCTGGCGGGTGGGGGCATTGCTGGTGCCACCGTCGCCGTCCGTCAGCACGAACCGCACCGTCCGCGCAGCCGTAGACGGGTTGTTGGAGACGTTGGCGTAGGTGACGCTCCGCAACAGGGCCTGTACGGCGGCCGGGGTCGCGGTCGTGTTGAGGGTGATCACCAGCGGGGTGGTCCCGTTCGTGCCACCCGAGACCGTGCCGATCGTCGTACCACCAGCAACAGCGAGGCGGTCCTCCGCCAGGCCACCCGCGGAGAAGTCGACGGTGAGGGTGCCGGTCGCGAGGTTCGCGGAGTCGACGTCGGCCACGGTGCCGGTCGCGGTGATCGGGGTTGCTGCCGCGTTCTCGGTGTAGGCCAACGGGGCGGACTCGATCGCCGCAATCACAGGGGCGTCGTTCACACCGGTCACGGTGATGGTGACGGTCGCGTCGTCCGTGCCGCCGTTGCCGTCGGAGACGGTGTAGGTGAACGAGTCCGTCGCGGTCTGTCCCGCACCCAGGAACTCGAACGCACCGTTCGGGTTGTAACTGACATCAGTGCCGTTGTTCGTGACGACACCGGTGGTGCCGGTCGTGTCGGTCGCCGACACCACGAGGGTGTCGCCGTCCGCGTCGGTGTCGCCGACCAGCACGGGAACCACCGTCGGACCGGCGTTCTCGCCGATCGTCGCGGTGTCATCGTCCGCCACCGGCGCCGTGTTCGGCGTGCAGTCGACGGTGATCGAGACGGTGGCGGAGTCGCCGCCGTTGAGGACGTAGGTGAACGTGTCCGGGCTGCCGCAGACCGGTGTGCGCACCCACACTGCCGCCGGTCAGGACCACGACCCCGTTGGCCGGATCACTCGCGGACGAGATGGTCTTCGGACCACCGTCCACGTCGGTGTCGTTGGTCAGCACCGGGACCGCCGTGGCCGGGGCGTCCTGGCCCACGGTGGCGGTGTCGTTGACCGCCACCGGTGCGTCGTCGACCGCAGTGATGGCGATGCCACGGGTCACCGGGGCACTGGTGCCGCCGTCGCCGTCGGTCAGCACGAACCGCACCGTCCGCGCCGCGGTGGACGGGTTGTTCGAGACGTTGGCGTAGGTGATGGACCGCAGCAGGGTCTGTACAGCCGTCGGGGTCGCGGTCGTGTTCAACGTGATCACCAGCGGGGTGGTGCCGTTCGTACCACCCACGACAGTGCCGATCGTCGTACCGCCCGCGACGGCCAGGCGGTCCTCCGCCGCACCACCGGCGGTGAAGGAAACCGTCAACGTGCCCGTGGCGAGGTTCGCGGAGTCGACATCGGCAACTGTGCCGCTCGCGGTGATCGGCGTCGCCGCGGCGTTCTCGGTATAGGCCAACGGCGACGGCTCGATCGCCGCAATCACCGGAGCGTCGTTCGCCCCCGTGATCGTGATCGTCACGACGGCGCTGTCCGTTCCCCCGTTGCCGTCGGAGACGGTGTAGGTGAACGAGTCCGTCGCGGTCTGACCCGCACCCAGCGCCTCGAACGCACCGTTCGGGCTGTAGCTCACGTCGGTTCCGTTGTTGGTCACCAGACCCAACGGGGACCCACTCAGCCCGGTCACCGCCAACGTGTCCCCGTCAACATCGGTGTCGTTGCCCAACACCGCCACCACCGTCGGACCGGCGTTCTCACCCACGGTCGCGGAGTCATTCGCCGCCACCGGCGCCGTGTTCGGCGTGCAGTCGACGGTGATCGAGACGGTGGCGGAGTCGCCGCCGTTGAGGACGTAGGTGAACGTGTCCGGGCTGCCGGTCAGACCGGTGTGCGCACCCACACTGCCACCGGTCAGGACCACGACCCCGTTGGCCGGATCGCTCGCGGACGGAATGGTCTTCGGACCCCCGTCCACGTCGGTGTCGTTCGCGAGCACCAGAACAGCCGTTGCCGGGGCGTCCTGGCCCACCGTGGCGGTGTCGTTGACCGCAACCGGCGCATCATCAACAGCCGTCACCGTGACTCCGCGGGTCACCGGGGCACTGGTGCCACCATCGCCGTCGGTCAGCACGAACCGCACCGTCCGCGCCGCGGTGGAAGGGTTCTCGGACATGTTGCGATAGGTGACGCTCCGCAACAGCACCTGGACAGCGGCCGGCGTCGCGAGCGCATTGAGGGTGATCACCAGCGGGGTGCTGCCGTTGCTGCCGCCCACCACGGTGCCGATCGGCGACGTACCGGTCGTGAGCGCCAACCGGTCCTCGGCCTGGCCACCGGCAGTGAAGCTCACCGTCAAGGTGCCCGTGGCGAGGTTGTCCGAGTCGACGTCGACCACGGTGCCCGTCGCCGTCAGCGGCATCGCCACGTCGTTCTCCGTGTAGTCCAGCCCAGCGGTCTCGATGCCCGCGACCACGGGTGCGTCGTTGCTGCCCGTGACGGTGATCGTCACGATGGCGGTGTCCGTGCCTCCGTTGCCGTCGGAGACGGTGTAGCGGAACGTGTCGAACACGGTCTGACCGGCAGCGAGCGCCTCGAAGGCGCCGTTCGGGCTGTAGCTGGCGGTGGTGCCGTTGTGGGTCACCGTCCCCGTCGTCCCGATCGTGTTGACCGACAGGACCGCCAACGAGTCACCGTTGGCATCGGTGTCGTTGCCGAGCACCGCGACCACGGTCGGACCGTCGTTCTCGCCCACCGTCGCGGAGTCGTCGACGGCGACCGGCGGCACGTTGGCGGTCGCGACGCCGGTGACGGTGATCGTCACCGTCGCGGTGTCCGTGCCGCCGTGGCCGTCGGAGACGGTGTAGCCGAACGTGTCCGTCGCGGTCTCCCCGGCGCCCAGGGAGTCGAACGCGCCGTTCGGGTCGTAGCTCACGTCGGTGCCGTTGTTGGTCACCGTTCCCTGGGGCGTGCCGGTCACCCCGACCACCGCCAACGTGTCCCCGTCGGCATCGGTGTCATTGCCCAGCACGGTGATCACCGTCGTACCCGCGTCCTCGGCCACCGTCGCAGCGTCGTTCGCGGCGACCGGATCGTCGTTGACGGGAGTCACCGTGATGCCTCGGGTGACCGGAGCGCTGGTGCCGCCGTCCCCGTCGGTGACCACGAAGCGCACGGTGCGGGCCACCGTGGAGGGGGCGTTCGACACGTTGCGATAGGTCACGCTCCGCAACAGCGCCTGTACGGCGGCCGGTGTCGCCGTCGCGTTGAGGGTGACCACCAACGGAGTACTCCCGTTGGTGCCGCCCGAGACCGTGCCGATCGTCGTACCTCCCGGGACGGCCAGGCGGTCCTCGGCCTGGCCACCGGCGCTGAAGCTCACCGTCAAGGTGCCGGTGTTGAAGTCGTCGGAGTCGACGTCGGACACGCTTCCCGTCGCCGTCAGCGGAGTCGCTGGCGCGTTCTCGACGTAGCCCAGTGCCGCGGTCTCGATGTCCGCGATCACGGGGGCACCGTTGACACCCGTGACGGTGATCGTCACGGTCCCGGTGTCGGTGCCCCCGCTCTCGTCGGCGACGGTGTACCCGAACGTGTCGGTGGTCGACTCCCCCACACCCAATGAGTCGAACGCGCCGCTCGGGTCGTAGGTGACGTCCGTGCCGTTGTTCGTCACCACACCGTCTGTCCCTGTTTGATCGATGTCCGACACCGACAACGCGTCCCCGTCCGCGTCGGTGTCGTTGTCCAGCACATCGACCACCACGCCCGAGGAGTCCTCAGCAACTGTCTTCTCGTCGTCCACCGCCACGGGATCGGTGTTGGGCGTGGCGACACCGGTCACCGTGATCGTCACCGACGCGGTGTCGGTCCCGCCGTTGCCGTCGGACACCGTGTACTCGAAGGTGTCCGTCGCCGACTCACCAGCACCGAGCGAGTCGAACGCACCGTTCGGGTCGTAGGTCACGTCCGTGCCGTTGTTCGTCACCGCCCCATCGGTCCCGGTGTCATCGATCGCCGACACCGACAACGCATCCCCGTCCGCGTCGCTGTCGTTGTCCAGCACATCGACCACCACGCCCGAGGAGTCCTCGGCAACTGTCTTCACGTCGTCCACCGCCGCGGGATCGGTGTTGGGCGTGGCGACACCGGTCACCGTGATCGTCACCGACGCGGTGTCGGTCCCGCCGTTCCCGTCGGACACCGTGTACTCGAAGGTGTCCGTCGCCGACTCACCAGCACCGAGCGAGTCGAACGCACCGTTCGGGTCATAGGTCACGTCCGTGCCGTTGTTCGTCACCATGCCGTCGGTCGCGGCGTCGTCGATCGCCGACACCGACAACGCGTCCCCGTCCGCGTCGCTGTCGTTGCCCAGCACGTCCACCGTGACACCACTGGAGTCCTCGGCCACCGTGGCCTCGTCGTCGTCCGCCACCGGGTCGGTGTTGGCGCCGGCGCTGGTGATCTCGTAGTCCTCCAGCGTGGTCAGCGGCGAGGTCCGGTTGGTGGCCGATCCGATCCGGGCGATGACCGTCTTGTCGTCACCGAGCGCGGTGGCGATCGTGACGTCCTCCCACGAGCCGAGGATCCGGCTGTCGGTGGTCGGTGCGATCGGCCCGGAGGTGAAGTCGTCGGCACTGCTGATGAACGTCCCCGCCAGGCTCGATCGAGCGGCCGTCGGAGTCAGGGTCCCCGTGGTGCGGTTGCGTCCGCAGACCACCAGGGTGTGGCCGGTGCTGGCCGACTCGGCCGACTTGCTCGCCGTGGGGCAGGGATCGCCGGGCGTGGTGGTCTCGGGATCGACGACGACGTCGAGCACCTGGAAGGAGTGCACGGTGATGCCGAGGCCCGGCGGGGCCGCCGCGGCAGCGGCCAACGTGTCCTTCTTGTCGAAGGTCCCGTTTCGGCTGACCACCACAGGCCAGGTCCCGGTCAGGTTCTGGCTCCCGGCCGACGACGTCGCGGTGACCTTGAAGGCCGAGCTCTCCCCACCGGGTGCGATGTCGTCGGCGAGGGAGGCCCCGCTGCGGTAGCGACACATCGTGTCCGAGCGCTGCGCTGTCCAGCCGACCGGCGCACCGGGGCAGCCCGTGATCGTCCACGACTTCCCGGGGCGGTCGATCTCCACCGCACCGATGGACTGCGTGGTGCTGGTGTTCGAGATGGTGAAGGTGAACGTGGTCCCGGCGGAGTCGCCGAGGTACTGGATGCCGGGCGACACGCTCGCGCGCGCGGCAAAGGCAGCGGCACCGCTGGCGGGCACGAGCACACCGCCGAGCACGGTGGACGCGAGACAAAGGGTCACGGCGACATAGCCCGCCGGGCGGAACAGCTGGCGGAAAGGCACAAGCCCTCCAGAGGGGGGAGCGGAGGGCCTGGTCAGGGGTCGCCGGACTGCCCCATGGCGACCCGAGTCAGAACCCCTGTTGGTTCAGGGGGAACGTATGACCGTCCGTCGCCGGCTGTCGTCCGTGCTGGCACGTAGCCCGAATGGCGACCGGCCACCTGGACTGCCACCTGGCCTGCCACCTGGGCTGCGCGCGATTCAGTCAGCAGGCGACGAGCCGGCCCGCAGATGGGCCAGCACGGCCAGTACCCGGCGGTGGGTCGTGGCGCTCATCTCCAGCTCGAGCTTGGTGAAGATCCGGCTCGTGTGCGTCTCCACCGTGCGGACGTTGGAGTCCAGGAGCTCGGCGATGGTGGCGTTCGAGTGCCCCTCCGCCACGAGGGTGAGGACCTCGCGCTCCTTGTGGGTCAGCCGGGTGACCGGGTCCGCCCGCCGCGGCGTCTCGATCACCCGTCGTACGACGTCCGGGTCGATCACGGTGCCTCCGGCAACCACCCGCGCCAGGGCGTCGACCAGGTCCGCGGGCTTGGCGATGCGCTCCTTGAGCAGGTAGCCGACGCCGCGCTGCCCTCCGGTGAGCAGCTCCAGGGCATGGCGCGTCTCGACGTACTGGGACAGCACGAGCACGCCCACCCGGGGGTGGGTCCGCTTGAGCTCGACGGCGGCGTCCAGGCCTTCGGTGGTGTGCGTCGGGGGCATCCGTACGTCGAGGATCACCACGTCCGGTCGGGTCTCCTCCACGGCGGTGACCAGGCTCGTGGCGTCCGCGAGCTGGGCGACGACCTCGAGCCCTTCCTCGCCGAGCAGCCGGGCGATTCCTTCACGCACGAGCGCAGCGTCATCGACCAGAAGCACCCGAATTGCCCGCACATCGGAATTATGGACCCCCCGAGACGTTGGCGCAGCGGCTTCGGGAAGAGGAGTCTGGGCACCGTGGTGATCTCGTGGCCCCGACAATGGCGACTCGGCGATCGGCGAGCAGCGCAGCGGCTGGTCGAGCTGGTCGCGGGCCTGCAGACCGTGGGGCCGGGAGACACCCTCCGCAACGCCTTGCGCAGGTCGCTCGGCGATCCCGGGCTCGACATCGCCTACCTCCGCATCGGCAGCGGCGGTTGGATCGACGAACGCGGCCAGTCGATGACCGAGCCCGTCCACACCGCTGGGCGGGCGGTGACGCCGATCGACTGTGGCGGGAAGCCGATCGCTGCCCTCGTCCACGACCCGGCGCTGCTCAGGAATCCGGGTCGCCTGAAGGCAGCTGTCGACGCTGCCACCCTGGCCTTCGAGAACGAGCAGCAGCGGGCCGACCTCCGGGCCGAGATCGCCGAGCTCCGCGCGTCGCGTGCCCGGATCCTCGAAGCCGTCGACCTCGAGCGCCAGCGCGCCGAGCGGAACCTGCACGACGGCGCCCAGCAACGCCTGGTCGGGGTGGCCCTGATGCTCCGGCTTGCCGGGAACAGGTCCAGTGCCGACGCGGCACTGTCCGCGATCCTGACGAACGCCGCCGGTGAGCTCGATGGTGCCATCGCCGAGCTGCGCGAGCTCGCCCGCGGCATGCACCCCGCGATCTTCGCTGCCACCGGCCTCGTCGGGGCACTCGAGTCCCTTGCCGAACGTCCGGGCGTACCGGTCGACCTGCAGGTCGACGTACCCGTGCCGCTGCCGGACGTCGTCGAGGTCGCCGCCTACTACGTCGTCGCCGAGGCGCTCGCCAACGTCACCAAGCATGCCGACGCCACGCACGCCGTGGTCAGCGCCGTCGTGACCCCTCAGGGCCTGCGCGTCGCGGTCAGCGATGACGGCAGCGGCGGCGCCAGGCCGTCACCCGGCTCCGGGCTTGAAGGACTGTCCGACCGGGTCTCCGCCCTCGGCGGGCGCCTGGAGCTCTCGAGCGTCCCCGAGGAGGGGACCACGATCAGCGCCCGCTTCCCGCTCGGCGACCACCCGCTCGCCGTACGCGATCCCCACAGCCTGACCGCGCTGCGCTGGGTGGGCTGGGAGATGTACGAGCTGCCGGCCGAGATGTACGACCAGCTCACGCACGAGGACCAGCGGTCCTGGGTGCGCGCAATGTTCGCCGCGGCTGGCGGCGTCAGTCACGTCACGCCTCGGCAGCGCGAGTGGGCGATCGGCTTCGAGGCCGCCGCCGGCGCCGCGCCGTGGGTGCTGGAGGACCTGCGGACCTACGACGTCGACGAGACCATCGAGAACACCCTGGCGCTGCCCGGGATGGCGGCGGGCGGACGCGGCGTGCTGTATTGCACCCTGCGCATGTGTACGGCGGACGGCGACCTCACCGCCGACGAGCTGGCCCGGATCACCCGAACCGCCGACGGGCTCGGGCTCCGCGACCTCCTCCCCGACCTCCAGCGGCTCGTGGAGCAGGAGCGGATCCTCCAGGACCAGCGCTTCGAGGTCCTCGTCGCCCCGGCGCTCCAGCACCGGTGACCTGCCTTCAGCTGACGGCTCCGACCACAAAGACACCGACACCGATCAGTGCGCACGCCCCCAGGGTGCGCAGCGGGCTCCAGCCGCGCCCGAACATCAGGGCGACGGCCACTGCGGTGATCGCGAAGGCGACCGGGTCCCAGGAGTCGAGCACCGGGAGATCGAGGTGCACGATGCCCTCGTCGACGTCCCGACTCCGGTCGAAGAGGTTGTGCAGTGCGAAGAAGACCGCCAGGTTCGCGATCACTCCCACCACGGCTGCAGTGATGCCCGTCAGCGCGGCGGTGAGGTGCTGGTTGTCGCGGAGCCGCTCGACGTAGGGCGCCCCGAGCAGCACGAACAGGAAGCACGGCACGAATGTCACCCAGGTGACCAGCAGCGAGGCGAGGACGGCGGCGACCCACGGGTCGAGGGAGCCGGGGTTGCGGTAGGCGCCGACGAAGGCGACGAACTGGACGACCATGATCAGCGGCCCCGGCGTGGTCTCGGCGAGGGCGAGTCCGCGGACCATCTCGCCGGGAGCGAGCCAGCCGTAGACACCCACGGCCTGCTGCGCGACGTACGCAAGCACGGCGTAGGCACCACCGAACGTGACCACCGCGGCGCCCGAGAAGAAGAGTCCCTGGTCCACGAAGACGTCCGTGTCGGTGACTCCCGCCAGGAGCACGAACGCGACGACCGGCGCGCCCCACAGGGTGAGCCCGAGCGCGATCACGCCGGCGGAGCGGCGCAGTGAGGGGAGCTCGTGGTGGAGCGCCTCGTCACTGATCAGTGGCTCGGGACCGTCCTCGGCTCCGTGTCCCTTGGTCTCGCGCAGGGCGGGGATGCGGCGGCTCAGGAGCCAGCCCAGCAGCCCCGCCGTGAAGACCACGGCGGGGAAGGGCACGGCGAAGACGGTGAGGGCGACGAAGGAGGCCACGGCCAGCGCGACGAGGGCGGGGTGGTGCAGCGCCCGCTTCCCCACGCGCTGCACGGCATGGACGACGATCGCGATGACGGCCGGCGCCACGCCCGCGAACAGTGCGTTGACGAAGTCCGTCTCGCCGTACCCGACGTAGATCCCTGACAGGGCGAGCAGGGCCACCATCCCGGGGAGCACGAACAGCCCGCCGGCGATGAGGCCGCCGCGGATCCCGTTGAGCAACCAACCCGTGTAGATCGCCAGCTGCTGGGCCTCGGGACCGGGCAGCAACATGCAGTAGTTCAGGGCGTGCAGGAAGCGCTTCTGCCCGATCCACCGCTTCTCGTCGACGAGCTTGTGCTGCATGACCGCGATCTGGCCGGCCGGCCCGCCGAACGTCTGCAGGGAGATCGCGAACCAGGCCCGGGTCGCATCGCCGAGCGGGATGACGTCACCGCCCGTGGGATGGCGGCTCGCGCGGGTCTCCCCCATGGCCAGAAGTCAAGCACGCGGTGCCTCTGTCCCCTCGGCCGCCCGTGGCCACCACAACCGTGGCCCGAGCAGGGCAGCCCCGGCCGGGACCACGAGGGTGCGCACGACGAAGGTGTCGAGCAGGAGGCCCACCCCGATGGTGAAACCGATCTGCACCAGGGTGAAGACGCTGCCGGCCATCATCGCGAACAGGCTCGCCGCGAAGATGACCCCCGCTGCCGTGATCACGCCTCCTGTGGCGGTGACTGCTCGCGCGATGCCCGCCCGGGACCCATC
Organism: Nocardioides sp. Root682; assembly: GCF_001427795.1. Lineage (GTDB taxonomy): Bacteria > Actinomycetota > Actinomycetes > Propionibacteriales > Nocardioidaceae > Nocardioides. The sequence goes on from NZ_LMHJ01000001.1 coordinate 2,432,522, forward strand.
AGGTGCCTCCTCGAGCATGCGCTTCATCAACAGCAGGTTGTAGTCGGCGCCGACGGCGACCAGGAGGATGAACGCGATCGTCGGCACGCTCCAGTCCATCGGACGGTCGAGTGCGATCTGCCAGACGAGCACGCCGACGCCCATCGCGGCTGCATAGGAGAGGGCGACCGAGGCCAGCAGGAACCCCGCTGCCACGACGCTGCGCAGCAGCACGAGGAGGATCAGGAAGACACCCAGCAGAGCCACCAGGGCGATCAACGCGAAGTCGTCGTCGTTGATCGCCTCCAGGTCGGCCATGGTCGAGGCCATCCCGGTCGTGGCGACCGCGCTGCCTTCGAGCTGTGTGCCGCGCAGTCCCCGTTCCGCTGCCTCCCTCACCTCGATGGACCGCTCGGTCGCCGAACGCTCGAACGCATCCGTGTCACCGAGCACCACGAACCGGGCAGTGCGACCGTCAGGGGAGAGGAACAGGCCGCTGGCCAGCGCGAACCGCGGACTGTCGAGCGCTGCCGGAGGCAGGTAGAAACCACCGACGGCCGGGTCCTTGCTCGCCTTCCCGGCCTTGCGGAGGTACGACGCCGCGCGGTCCAGGCCGCTGCGGAGCTCGGCGACCGAGACCGCCATCTCCCCGGTTCCGTCCTCCACCGCCCGGCTCCCGTCGGCGACCTTGTCCGCACCACTGGCGAGCTCGGCGAGCTTCGTCTCCATCGTCTGCGAGCCGGTCTCGAGTGTCGCGACCCCGCGCTCGGCGCGTGAAAGTCCTCCGTCGAGAGCGGTGAGTCCTCGCTCGAGGTCCACGCTGCCGTCGGCGATCCGGCGAGCGGCGGTCGCCGCGTCCCGCAGCCCGGGCAGCAGCTGGTCACGTTCGCCCTCGTAGACCTGACGAACGCCGTCGCGGGCCGCCTTGCAGACGGGGTCGAGTGAGCAGGTCAGGCTCCGTTTCAAGGCGTCGTACGCGAGACCGAGACCGTCGACCGCGACCTTGGTCTGGGTCTGCGCCAGCTCGAGTCCGTCGGCCAGCTGGTCGGCGCCGGCGCGCAGCTTCGCACTGCCCTTCAATGCCTCGCCATTTCCTGTGGCGAGGCGCTCGACCCCGTCCTGCAGTCGACGGACGCCCGCGACGAGCTGGCCTGCCCCGTCGACAGCCAGGTCGGCTCCGTCGGCGACCGCGACGGTGCCGTCACTCACCTGACCGGCGCCGTCAGCGAGCCGCGCCGCGTCCGCCTCGCCGTCGCGGAGGTCGTCGCCGGCACCGTCGAGCCGGTCGCCGACCTTCTCGGCCTGGTAGCCGAGCGATGCCTCGGTGATCGTCTCTCCGAGCGGACGGGTGACGCCACGGACCGAGACCACGCCGGGTGTACGGGCGATGGCAGCCGACATCTGCTCGAGCGCGGCAAGATCGCTGGCGTTGCGCAGGTCGTGGTCGGCGGTCACCAGGACGTAGTCGGGGAGGGTCTCGTTGAGCGGAAAGTGTTCACCGAGGACCCGGTACCCGACGTTGCTCTCGGTGTCGTCCGGCTGCACGGTCGCTTCGTTGAAGCTCGGCTCCAGCAGCGGGTAGAAGCAGGCCAGCGCGATCAACGGAGCCAGGCCGGCCGCGAGCACCCTGCCCGGCCGCGCCACCACGACCCCGGCAATGCGCTGCCAGCTGATCGGACCCGTGGTGCGCGGTCGTGGGTCGAGCCAGCCGCGGGCACCGAGGAGACCGATGAGCGCCGGCATCAGGGTGAGCGAGAGAACCAGGGTGACCAGGATGCTCACGGCGATGGCGGGGCCGGTGGTGAGATAGATGCCGACGTCGGCGAGGGCCATGCACGCATTGGCCAGGACCACGGTCATCGCCGAACCGATGATGACCGGTGCGACACGGCCAGCGGCCTGGACGGCTGCGTCCGGCGCAGCCACCCCGTCCCTGCGCAGCTCCTGGAAGCGGCTGACCAGGAAGACCGCGTAGTCGGTCGCGGCCCCGAGGACCACCGCGGTCAGGAACGACGCCGTGAAGGTCGACACGTCGAACGCATGGCCGCCCAGCAGTGCGGTGAGTCCTCGAGCAGCCGCGAGGGCGATGCCGATGAATCCGAGGATGAGCGCAGTGACCGCGACCGAGCGGTAGATCAGCATCAGGATGATCGCGATCAGGCCGACGGTCACGAAGGTGATGTGCAGGATGCTGTGCTCCACCTCGGTGGACATGTCCGCGATCGTCGCCGCCGGCCCGGTGACGAGCACCTCCAGCCCAGCGGGCTGGTTCTCCGCCACGATGTCGCGGACCTCGTGGATCTGACCCAGCGAAGCCGGCGCCCCCACGTCACCGGGGAGCCCGACCTGGACGTAGACGGCCTCCCGGTCACGACTGGTGACCGCGTTCATGATCTCCGGGCTCCTGGTGACGTCCTGCACGAACGCGACGTTCTTCTCGTCCGCTCGCAGGTCCACCAGGAGGTGTCGGAAGTAGGCCTTGTCCGCACGTGTGAGGCCGCCGTCGCGCTCCAGCACGACGAACACGGTGCCGAGGCTGCGGCCGTTGCCGAACTCCCGATCCATGGTCCTGAGGGCCTGCACCGCAGGTGCCTCCTGCGGGACCACCGGCGTCGTGTCCTTCGCCATCACCTCCTCGAGCTGCGGGACCAGCACGTTGACCAGCCCGACCAGCGCGAGGCAGGCCAGCAGGATCGGCAGGGGCCGGCGGACACAGGTGCGGGCCAGGGTGACCATCCAGCGACTGGGTTCGTGGGCCATGGCGTGCACTCCTCGTGATGCGCCGCAGCGCTGTCGACTCCGACCCGTCGTTCGGGTCTTGTGACACTGTCAAGTGGTGGATGTGACAGTGTCAACGAAACGAGGCTGTGATCGCCGACACCCGCGCCTCGGCACGCCCGGCTCGAGTTGACTCCACCCCGGTGGCACACCACGATCGGAACGTGCCGAAGCCCACACGCAGCGCGGACGCGGCGTCCACGTCGTTGCGCGAGCGCTTGCTGAAGGCGACGGCCGTCGAGGTCTCGGAGGTGGGCGTCGACGGAGTCAGCCTGCGTGCGATCGCCCGCCGTATCGGTGTCTCCCACCAGGCACCGGCTCACGTCTTCGGCTCGCGCAGGGGGCTCCTCACGGCACTGGCCACCGAGGCCGTGAACCGGATGCGGGACGAGACGAACGCCACCGCCGAGGCAGCACGAGCGGCGGGCCGGAGCGGCCCGGAGGTGGTCGTCGCCATCGGTCTGCGCTACATCGAAATTGCCCTGCGCGAACAGGCCCTGTTCGCGCTCGCGAGCCGGTCCGAGGTCCTCGACCTCGCCGACCCCGACCTGGTGCGCGCCCGCGACGGCGCCTGGCTGGTGCTCCTCGACGCGGTCACCGACGCCCAGGCCCAGGGCTGGCGCGCGGGCCAGCCGACCGACGTCGTCGCCCTCATGTGCTGGTCGATGGTGCAGGGCCTGGCCGTGATCTACCGCGACCGGCTCGCCCCCGAGGAGATCGCCAACCGGTCCCCCGAAGATCTGGTTCGCGAGATCACCGCCCTGTTCTGACGCGACGTTCTGACGCGACCCACCAGGGACATCCGGAAATGCGGAAAGCCCCGGTCTGTCGACCGGGGCTTTCGCCACACGTGCGCGAGGGGGGATTTGAACCGGAGAATCCTGCCGCTCAGGTGACCAAATTTCGCCGTTCTGAGCGTGGATTCAAGGTCCCGTTGGCTCCCGTTGTGCGCGGTTTCGCCGGGGGTGTGCCACCTGGGTGGGCACCAAACTATTCTTCCGCGAGGGCAGAACTGCTCCGCCCCGTTCGCCCGGATTGGCCCGTGGCGACCACCACAGCCTACTCGTGCCCACCCGTGGGGGCACGACATCCGTTCCAGCTGAGCGCACGCGTCGGGACCAGTGCTACCAAGGGAACTTTCCTACGGGAGTCTGGCATCTACTGACCATTGTTGTTCCTCGATGAAGGAACGGTCCGATAGTCCCCAGATCGTCGTATCTGGGACCGGCCGGAGGGTGACAGTCAGCCCGGCGGCCGTCGTTTTCGGCTGCCGCCTCCTTGTTCCCTTGCGAAATGAAGGAACCATTCTCACTTTGGCGCCGTCATTTCCTAAAGGACCGGACAGCGGCGCGCCGCGCCGTTAGCGTCGTACTCCCTTACACCCTCCGAGGGGCCTTATATGTCCAAGAGATTGCTCAGCGTGGCTACCGCCCTGATCTCCGCGAGCGTCCTCACTCTGGCGGCAGCGACCGCCGGGGCCTCATCGGAGGCAGACTCCGATGGCCCAGACAGGGCCGAACTCGAAGCAGCGCTGAAAGCGTGGACGAACGGAGAGCCCGCGGAACTCGCAAAGCTCCCGGACGACGCGCGCGGCGATCTCGCTCGAGGCGCCAACCTCTGGCCGACGTGGGGCGAACTCGAGATGCTCGAGGGCTTCGTCGACGGGGGAAATGCTTCCCGAGACTCGGATGTTCTTGAGATCGTCTGGCACGGCCCTCAGACCCAAGAGCTCGAGGACGTACGTCAACGCGCCGCCGACCGTGGACTGGTAACGACGCTCATCGAAGCGCGCTTCGACAAGGCCACCCTGGAAAAGGCCGTGCTGGACGTGGCCGCCGCACTGGAAACAGCAAAGATCAACTACGACGGCGTCGGGCCTAAATGGCCCTACGCCGGCCTGAAGATTGACCTTCCCCTCTACGACGCCGAGGCCTCCACATTGATCGAGGCCAAATCGGTGGCTGAGCGTGCGATGCCCGGCATTCCCATCGAGGTCGTCCCCTACGACACTGGCTGGAAGCCAGGCGAGAAGATGAACATCGGGACAGCAACCTCGCGGCAGAACGATACGGGGTCAGTTGATGCCGGAAGCACCACCAGGAACAACCACGTCGCGACTAATGGCAATCCCTGCACCACGGGCCTCAACTTCACCCGGCCGGGCAATCCTAACTACCAACTGCAGGCCGCCCATTGCACCCAGTTCGTGAACAACGTCCCCATCGAAACCTGGGCCGGCGGCCTTAACTTGGGCATCAGTCGAGGTGTCCAGATTTTCTGGGGTACGGGCGTCGACTCCGTGGGGCCGCGTCTCGACGCTGGTCTCATCGAACTGGACAACCCCCCACGGGCCGTCAGCACCAGTGTCTTCGTCGGATCGGCGACAACTTCGACAAAGAGCGCTGTCGCCGCGACGTCATCGATCCCGTACAACCAAGGGCTATGTGTGTCTGGAGGATCCTCTGGATTCCACTGCCAGGCGGAGCGCAACTCCGAGCAAGTCCTCAGGTGTATCGAACTAACCGCTGCCGGAGCGTGCGTACGCCACGCGAATATCGTCGCCATCACCTCGACTAACCCGAATCAAGTCGTGATCGCACAAGGTGACTCCGGTGGCCCGGTGTTCTGGTACACCAACACCGGCGGCCTGACTATCACGTCCATCGTCGAAGGCTTCAGGAATGGCTTCACGTGTAGTTCCTCGCAGAGCTTCTTCTGGAACTTCACCGATGATGGCGTGTTTTGCACGATTACTGGAGGACGGGTGACTGCCCTTTCATCGATCGGCAACGCGCTCGCGGGCTTGGGGTTCGACTCGGCGACAACCTCCGGGTAGCCGCGACGATGTTGTCCCGTCATGACGTCGCCAGGGGCCGCGGTCGCCGCGCGACCGCGATCGCCCTACTCACTGGTGTCGTGCTGGCGTGCCTCGCGTGGGTGGTGCTTGATTCGAGCACCGATCGAAACCAGAGGGCTCCCGACCCGAGTTCGGTAAGTGCTTGCGAAGCCGTGGACGAGCTGTTGACCGCAGAGTCGAAACAGACGACTCCGGTACCAGGTCGAACTCTCAGCGGCACTCTGACCGAGATCTCCCGCTACGCTCACGGATCCCTCGCTGACACGATTTCCGCTCTCGGAACCGAAACCCATCAGACCGGCCCTCAGTTCGTCGACGACCCAGTCTCCGTGCCGCTCTTGGTCGACGAGGATCGGATTAAGCGGTACCACGAAGCCTTTGCTGCGGTCATAAATGAATGTCGAGACGTCGGCGTAGATCTCACCCGACACGCTCCGGAGGGCAACTGGCAGGGACGGGAGTTCATGAGGCGGGAGTAGCGGGGGACGCGAGCGATCACGAGGGTGGCGGCCACTGCCTGCCTGACAGCACCGCGTACGGGCGATGGGAGCTGGTCCTGGCGCAGCACATTGCCGCGTTCGACTCCCTCACCGCCCACCCGTCGCGCTGGCACGCGATCGTGTGGATCGCTTGCATCAACGGGGCTCTCTGACAGTCGACCAGGATGCAGACACGTTGAGCGAGGTCGGAATTCGCTTCACTGCCGTCGACCTCGAGGCCGGCCAAGCGATCCACCAATGGATGCTGAACCTGGCACAGCGAAACATCATCGAGCCACTGGACAGCCCGACAGCGGAGTGGGAGTCGTTGTATCGGCTCCGGTCTTCGGTTGAATCGCCCCGGGTCTGATGGAGGCTCGGGACATCCCGGGGCGGTTCAATCAGGCACCCTCAGGGCCGCCTGGACGGGTCGCGACCCTGTCGAAGGCGATGACAGCCGCGATGAGCTCCCTCACGGAAGCAGCGTCAAGATCCTCTCGCTCGAAGATGGGCGAATCGGGGTTGGCTACGGTGATCCCACCCTGCTGGGCAGTGGAGAAGCCGACCTCGATCCGAACGCCATTGGCCGTTACGATCACGGCCGCGATCGTGCCGTCGGGCAGGCTCGTCAAGCTCTCCACCCTCACCGGAAGACACCTCCGCTCACGTACTGGCCAATCCAATCGCTGCCGACTTCGTATGTGGAGCCGCCTGCCCAAGGATCTCTGACGACGAAGGGGCCTTCTCCAAGGAGTGAGGTCACGACCATGTGCCCCGGCCCGTGACTGTCTGCAATGGCCGCAGGAGACAGCAGTCCGTGGACGCGTCGCCGAATGCTCAGCACAGGTCGTCGCCTGCCTCGCGGCGGTCCAAGTAGGCGCCGAGCACCGCAGCTGCCTCGTCGTGTTCAGGTAGTGCTTCAAAACAAGCTAGGTGAACTCCCGAGTCATTAAGATGCTCGGCGTCGGAGGAGGACGCGAATAGAGCCGGAGGAAACAGTTGGATTTCGTCGCCTTCCGCGACTACGAGACCACAGATGTGGCAGAGGCTCTTGCCGCGAATGATCATCGCCATGCGATCGTCCCTCCCGGCCCGAACAGAATTATCTGGCCGTGCTCGAGCAGGATCGAGCTGCTCTGGCCGAGTTGGCTCAGCATCGCGACATCGTCAGCAGAAGGCCCAAGCGCCGGCAGATGGTACGGATGCGTATGAGCCAGCACCTGAGTGACGTCCGAGCTGAGATCGATGCCCGTCGCTCCTCCAGCGTGGATTTGAAACTGTCTGGCCCCAGGTTTCTGGTCCACCCGGTGTGAGAGTTCCGGGCTAGGCATCGAGTCGCTGGCCGGAGACGGACTGGTCCAGGCGCAGTGGTGGTAGTCCCTCTCACGGGCAACCACCATCCTCTTCGGGATCGACTGTGTCTGGATACATCTTCGCGTACGCGGCGGGCGTCTTGCCGCCAAGGCCGCGGTGGGCGCGGCGAGTGTTGTACTTCTCGGTCCACTCGTTCACGACGTGCCTGACTTCGATCACTGAGTGGTAGATCTCGTGGCCGAAGAGCTCTCTGGCCATGGTCCCGTTGAAGCGCTCGACGTAACCGTTCTGCTGGGGCGAGGCCTTGGCCACGAAGACAGCCCGGACGCCCTGGTCGTTCAGCCATTCACGCAGGGTGTCGGCCACGAACTCGCGGCCGTTGTCGGCCCGGATCAACGAGGGTTTCCCGTGGCGCTCGAAGAGAACCTCGAGGTGGCGTTGGACATGGATCGCACCGATCGACCTGGCCACCCATGAACCCAGCGCGACACGGGTGAACTCATCGATCACGTTCAGCACTCGAACCGCTCGCCCATCGTTGGTCCTTCGGGTCACGAAGTCATAGGACCAGATGTGGTTGCGACGTAGAGGTGGCAGCTTCCACAAGGAGTTCTCGTCGTCCCCTAGCGCCTTCTGACCTGCATCTTTGGCTTTGCGTGGGGGCACCTGGAGGCCTTCTTGGCGCCACAATCTCTCGATGCGTTTCTTGTTGACCTGCCAGCCCTCCTCGACAAGGAGTGCGTGGATCATCCGGTATCCCCACTTCGGGTGCCGGCCCGCGAGCTTCGTCATCCGCGCGACCAGTTGCGACTCGAAATCGGACGGGACCGGGGTGTAGCGGTTGGAGGATCGGTGCTGCCCGACCAGTCGACACGCACGCCGCTCACTCACCTGGAACTTCTTCTGAAGGTGAGCAACAGCGTCGCGTCGACGGGCCGGGCTTAGAAGTTTCCCTTCTGCAGATCCTTGAGCATCGAGATGTCCAGGGCCTGCTCAGCCACGATCCGCTTCAGCCTGGCGTTCTCCTGCTCGAGCGTCTTGAGCCGGATCGCCTCGTCCTCCTTCAACGCGCCGTACTTAGTGCGCCACCGGTAGAACGTCTGCTCGCTGACCCCGAGGCGTTTGCAGACCTGCGGGATCGTCGCCCCCTGGCCCTGCAGCTTCTCCGCGTCTCGCAACTTCGCCACGATCTGCTCAGGCGACAACCGTTTCGATGCAGCCATCACTTACACCGGTCCTCTCACTCATGGATGGATTCTCACAAGTTCTGGACCAAAATTCGGGGGGCCGGACAACCTGGATGCTGTCGCACCGCCGGCAGGCTCAACGAGTATCGGCGTGAACGGGCCGAACTTGAGCGGTCTGTAGTTATTGCGACTTGAGCGAAAGACTGCCCCCTAGTGCTGAGTGGGCGACGGCTGGTCACCCTCGGCGTCGAGTCTCAGCGCTCGACGCCGCACGCGCGGCCGCAGCCCGCGCACGCGATCGACCAGAGCAGTGCAAGGCGATATATCGCGATACAGCCGGTAACTTTCGTTATGTCCGACTTGTGGTCTGCGTATTGCGCCAGACGAATCAGCGGCGCTGATGCACCCCAATAGCGTCGATCCCTGTACTCGCGATCTCACTCCTCGTTATCGAAGCCGAAGTCGAGGACGGTCTGTTCATCTTCTGCCGCAAGGCATGCAACTGCCTGATCGCGGGCGCCGGCCGGAAGGTCGGCGACCGGGACTCGGCGTGCGACTCCGCTCACAACGTCACCTACGGCGTAAGTGACGCCCGCGTCCGTCTTGAGACCGGGGGGATCGATGATCTCAGTGAAGCCGGGGACCATCAGCAATACGCCGTCAAGGGTGAAGCAGCCCCTTTGGTTAACCTCGAGTGCATCCGTGAGGGGGTCGCCTCCGACTTCGCGGAGCGCGCTTCCTTTCAAGACCGTGAGCTCTTGGCCAGGCGAAACCTTTCCGGTTGAAGACTCTGCGCCGGGATTCTCACTGGGTTTTTCTTCGGAGCAGCCGCTGATACTGGAGCTGAGCGCGATGCCGACGACCAGGGCCGCTCCCGAGAAGCGCACGTTCATTGCGTCAGCACATCGGCGTGGAGGTACACGGGAAGGGCGCGAATTCTGGTGAAAAAGGATGTGTCGGCGCTTGAGTTGAACCCAGAGGTGATTCCGATCGCCGTGTTGGCGCTGAACCAGGGACCTCCACTGTCAGTGTGGTCGATGATATTCGTGGTGGTCGTCGCGATGCGACAAATCTGCACAATTCCTGTGGGGCCCGGCCAGTCTGCGCTGAAACAGGTGTCTGGGTCGTCGACATTCGTGCAGTCGAACCCGGAGAGGATCCCGTTGGCGCAAACGAACTGATTGTCTACGGGGTTCGCCCAAGACAAGACGCTGCGGAGGTCGGTCGTCGTTTCGGACCACTGGAACCGATTGTCGGTTGTGTGCCCCGAAAGGGTCCTGTGGAACTGGAGATCTACGACGTCGGTCCCCGACGGATCAGCATGATCGACGTACTGAATGATGCCGGCGACGTTGCGATACGTCATGGTGTCGGGGCAGTGCCGAGCGGTGACCATGCCCCGAACTCCGTTCCGGACGGCGGTGAAGCCGCCTGTGCACTGCACGAGGCCGCCGCTCCAGAGGTCCCGGCCGCCAATGACCGTGTTGGCGAGTAAGTTCCTACTTTCGGCATCGACGAGCTGGACCTCGACCTGAAGGTCTTGGTTGCCGGTCGCCTTTCGGACGGTAGCTGTCAAAACCGCCAGTACGCGGTCGAGGTCCTCGGTGGTGAGGTCCTGACTGCTGGCGAACTTGACCTTGATGCCGGAGCCTGCGTCATTCAGACCAGCGGATCCGACCCCGGAGACAGCCACATCAAGTTCACCCAGCGCTCGAAGCGCGGCCGATGACGCAGTTGCTTGGGCATCGCCGTCCAGCTTGATGCCTCCGAATCGGATCTCGGTAATTCCGTTCAGTGCCTTCAGCTCGTTCAGGACCTTCTCGTCGGGTGCTGATACAAGCTGGATGTAGTAGTTGTACGAGCTGTCGGCGTCGCTGGAGATTCCTGCCTTCACGAAGTTGCCCGGGAAGGACATCTCGATGGCGGTCGCTGCAACTGCGAAGGCGGCCTCGTTCGCGAGGTCAATCGCGCTTACCGTGGGATTTCCCTTGTTCGCCGAGTACCGCTCCGCATCTTGAGCAGCTGCCTCACTGACCTCCGCGGGACGTCCCGTTCCGGTGACCTGCACGATGTCGAAGTCGGCTGCTGAGATTGGAGCGGTGTGCGCCAAGACCAGCCGTTCGTCAGGCTCGGCCGCGTTGTCACTGAATGCTGGCCCAGAGAAGGCGAAGGCTGGTGCCAGGACGGCGATCGCCGCGGCCGCAGTCAACCAAGCCGACTCCTTACGAGTCGGACTAATGCTCTTCATGTTTGGTTCTCCTGTTGCTATCAGCAAGTAGGGGCGCGGCTCGCAAAGTCGAAGAACGTGGTCGTCCTCACAAAGGGTGTGACGTTGGGAAACGCTCTCACGTTCCCAACATCCGCGGGCCTTTTAGAGGGATCTGGCTAGCCGCGCGTCACAAGTGGGTCGGGGATGCCGCGTGTTGTGGCAACGGGGCCTGGCTCCGGGCTCCAGTTGGAAACGATCGGCCGTCTCGAAAAACGCCGCGCGGCAGTCGACAAACAGGTGAGCGAACTCGACCAGACGGTCTTCAACGTCGGCTGGACTGTGCTGCCAGAAGGCCATGCGCGCAGGCTCCGAGCATGTCGCGCGGCCGCCCGACGAACTCAGGCGTGGCGAGCCGTATCGACTGCTCGTGCGCGCAAGTCGCCTCACCGGCCATCGACCGGAATATGCCCGGAGCTTGAAACGCGCGGTGTCCACTACTGCAGCACTGGCGATACAACACCACCCGACAGTGCCTGGTCAGTCGTCGCGGACAAGCCGGCGCGAGGGTCGCGACGTCGCCCTAGGATCCGCGGGCAGGCGATCCCAGAAGACCTCGTCCGTGACGGACAGGTACCTGGACGGCCTGGCAACCGATCAGTAAAGAGAGGGCGAGAGTTTCACCGAGAGGGTTGTTCGCCGACCTCCGGGCTGCGGGCTTCTTCCCAGACCCGGATCGAGGTTACGAGGTCCTCATAGGTACGTGTGTTCGCCGGCGAGTGAAGCCAGCGAGCTGCGGCAGCCGCAACGGCGTCAGCCAGACCCTCCCCGTTGTTGACTCCCACGAGCTCATCGACGTCCACGCCCAACTTTGCCGCGATGTGCTCGAGCACGCTGACGCTGGGGCGTCGCTCACCGTGCTCGATGCGGGACAGGTAGGCGGCACTCACGCCGGCACCAGCCACAGCTTCGGCCTGGCGCAAGCCTGACCCGAGTCGGCGGGCCCGGATCCTCGATCCCAGGGTTGCTGGGAGGATTCGTTGGTGCGCGAGCACTTGAGCGGGCGTCATCAAACCGAGTCCATCATCGATTAAGTCCACGGTCCTGCTGGCGAACGATCCCGCTGCTCCGGGCTGGCCGTGGCTTGGCGTTTCGCCCGTTCTTCGTTCGGGTGGCCTCCGTTGCCGGCCGGCCCTGCGCGACATTCGGACCGCATCCGCGCCTCGACGGCCTGGGAGTCGTCGACCTTACTGTTGAGGTCCTGCGCAGTGGCTTCGCGCCGCTCCGCGCAGTCCCAAGCAACCTCAGCCTTCTCGTCGAGTTCGCCGCGGTCCTCGCGCAGATCCTGCGCGACTTCTTGAGCCTCGTGGATCTCCTCGCTCTTCGACGACGGATCATGCTCCGTCTTCGCCGCGTGCTCCTCAGCGCCTCGGCGAGCAGCATCAGCCCGGTCGGCGGCGGCCGTGAGCACCACCGCCTCGGCGGTGTCTCGCGCAGCTCGAGCACGCTCGGCGGCCGCGAGCTCTGCCGGCACGGTGGCCAGGTCGACCAAGCGCGGGTCGACGTCGTAGCGACGCCGGATCTCCTCAGTCATGAATTCCTCGACCCTGCGAGCCTCGGGGTCGAGCTCGCTCCACACAGTCGCGACCTGGTAGACCTCCGCGACTCGTTCGGGTGTGGGGTTGGTCCACCACTGAGGATCGTCGACCGAGCGGTACGACGTGCGTGCAGCGTCGCGCTCTGCGTCGAGCCGGGCCGTGAGGTCGGCCGCACGTGCCTCGGTCTCCGCTCGTCGACGTTCGGCGATCAGCTCGGCGGCCTTGGCAGCCGCTTCGGTCAGTCGCGTAACCACGGTTGCCGCGACGCGCAAGTGCTGCCCGACCGCCTCGTGGATCTCCTTCTGCTCGTCCATGTCTGTTCTCCCTATCTGTCGATGCCACGGTCCGGGCGCCCCGATGCGCCCGGAGCCTGCCGCGGCCCGATCTGCGGCCGCTCGGTCGCTCCCGGCGTACGTACCGGCCCCGTCGAACATCTACCTGTCGCCGGCATGACCCCGGTGCTCGGGGAGGCACCAACTCCGGCTGCTTCCAGCCTTCGGGAAACCATGTCGAGATCTCTTCGCACCACCAGCTGAATGGTCCGCGCCCGACGGGCGGCGGCCTCAGCTCGGTGCATGTCGTGCAGTGCCTTGGCCAGGTTGGCCAGCTGCTTGAGTACGGCGACGTAGGCCGCCGGGCCGGGCCGGCTCGCGGCGAGCAGCAGGTATGCCGTGCCGGCCGACGCCATCGATCGTCGCGGCGTCCGCCGTGGCTCGACGATCGTGCTCGAGCGCGCCAAGGCATCAGCAGTTGCAGGCACCGGACCAGGCGTTGCCTCAGTCCTCAACGACCATGCAGCGAACGCACCGGATGGTCGCTGACGGAGCCAATCGGTCCGTCCGTCTACGCACTCATCGGCATGAGCGTGCGGGTCGCGCACGGCGACGGGGACAACAGGCGAAGCCTGCACTCACACAGCTCACGCCGTTCCCAGCGGAGGGGACTGCTGCTAGAAAGCGTGGCGAGTCCCCTGGATTTTCGACGTCAATCAGATCGATTTCATCGTCGAGGATCGAGCTACGTGAACGCCGACCCGGAGCCAAACGACCTCCGTTGCTGTCGCGATCGGCGTGCTCGGCAGCGCCGCAGACGGTCTGCCGCGGCGCCTGCGCAGCCCGGGAACCGTCGGCCTGGTGCCTCTGGGGACGTGCCACTTGCTGTCGACTGCGCCCTGTAACTGCACCTTTGCCACCCCTAAAGCATCACCGCTGACATTCCATCGCCGCCATCCGACCGCGAGCCCCCGATGACGAACGGTGACGGATTCTGACGAGCCCGAAAACCCGCTCGCCCTGAGGCGATTCGAAGGCTCGAAACCGAGCGGCACGCATGCTACGAAGGTCCGTAGATCGATCAGCACGGCCCGTCCCCCCAAGGGCGGGCCGGTGTCATTTCAGGGGTCTTTGACGAACCGTGACGGGCGGTGACGAGCACATCATGCACGGTGGCGTGAAGTTCTACCGCGGCTCAGCAGCCGCCGCACGTTCCTACGTCGAGGCCGACCACTCACGTGCGGACGACTACTACCTGACCGAGGGCAGCGGCGTTGCCGAGCACTACGTCGTCGACGTGAGCGACGACGGAACTGCGATCGTCCGGCGACCGGATCTTGACGGTCCGGCGTACGAGAAGTGGGTCGCGGGGTACGACGTCGCAACCGGTGCCGCGAAGGGGCGGTTGCGTGATGACGATCGCGCGTTGCGGTTCGTCGAGGTGGTCGTCAACGGGCCGAAGACCTGGTCGCTCGCTGCCGCACTCCATCCGGATCTCGCTGCTGCGTACGAAGCTGCACAGACCCATGCGGCCGAGGAGGTCATCGGGTGGGTCGCCCAGCACGCGACCACGCGCATCGGTCCGCGTGGCCGACAGGTCCAGGTGCCCGTCGAAAAGATCGAGGCCGCGGTCGTTCGGCACTACACCTCGCGCGCCGGTGACCCGCACCGCCACCTCCACGTCCAGATCAACACACGCGTGTACGCAGCCGGCGCCTGGCGTGGCCTCCACTCCGTCGGAGTCGTGGACTCCATCGAGGCACTCAACGGCATCGGTCACGCCGCCGTCATGTGCGACCCCGAGTTCCGCGCTGCGCTCGCCGAACATGGCTACACCCTCGACGACTCCGGCGAGATCAAGGAGCTCGCTCCGTACGCGGGTCGGTTCAGCCAACGCACCTCGCAGATCAACCGCAACGTCGACCGCTACGAAGCCGAATGGCGCACCGACCACCGCGGCGAAGAACCGGGTCCGAAGCTGCGACAGTCATGGGACCGCCGCGCATGGGCCGACGCACGACCCGACAAAGTCGTACCCGCCAGCGGCGCCGACCTCGTCACCCGCTGGAACGGTGAACTGCACGACCTCGGCTTCCGTCCACCGACAGAAACAGTTGAGGTTCACTCAACGGCTATCGGTCGGTTGCGTCGCGACGCCGTCGTCGACCTTGTCCTCACCCGACTCGGAGCGAAACGCTCGGCATGGAACGCGGCCGACATCCGCGGCGAAGTCGAGAAACTGATCCCCGCCGTCGGCATCATCGCCGACCGAGCAGTGCGCACAGAACTTGCAGAGGACCTCACCGCACGGGCAGTGTTCTCGTGTCGCCCGCTGCGCGAACGCGGCGACGTTCCCGAGCACATCAGGAACCTCACCTCCGACCGGGTCCTCGACGTCGAAGCGAACCTGATCGACGCCATCGCAACCCGCGCACTGCAACCAGTTCGACCATCAGTTCCGATGCGGGGGTGGGAACACCTCGATGCCGCGCAGCGGAACGTTGTTGCTGCACTTGCCGGTGACGCTGGCCTGCTCGTGATTGAGGGCGCGGCCGGTACCGGGAAGACCACCACCCTCGCCGCCGCCCGTGATGCGCTCGATGCCAGCCACTGCCGACTCGTTGTCGTCACCCCGACCCTCAAAGCCGCCCAGGCTGCGCGCCAACAGGTCGGCACCGACGCGTTCTCCGCCGCGTGGCTCATCCACCAAAACGGATTCCGATGGGACACCGACGGCCACTGGTCACGCATCGACCTTGCCCGCGAACAGATCAACGCCGTGGCACGGCTGTCGCCTGGCGACGTACTGCTCGTCGACGAGGCCGGGATGCTCGACCAAGACACCGCCCGCGCACTGTTCGCGATCGCTGACCGCGCCGGCGCGACTGTTGCGCTCCTCGGGGACCGCCACCAACTGCCCGCCGTCGGTCGCGGCGGGCTACTCGACCTCGCAACGCGCTGGGTGACACCCGAAGCACACCTCGAGCTCGAGTCCGTGCACCGGTTCGTCGACCCCGCGTACGCCAACCTCAGCCTGCTCATGCGCTCTGGTGAGCGATCTAGTGAGATCTTCGACGCCCTCCTCGAGCGCGGACTGATCACGATCCACGCCACCGAGGTCGAACGCACCGCCGCCCTCGCGGACATCGGCGCTGCAAGCGAGGACCTGATCATTGCCGACACCCGCGAACAAGTCGGCGCCCTCAACGCCGCTATCCGCGACCACCGCCGCCGCACTGGTGAGCGGGTTGGTGAGCGGAATGGTGAGCGGAATGGTGAGCCTGTCACCCGTCGTGGTGAGCGGATCGGGCTCGGTGACCGTGTCGCCACCCGTCGCAATGACCGCGACCTTGGCGTCGCCAACCGCGACGTGTGGACTGTCGCCGGCATCGGAGACGACGGGAGCCTTCTCGTCGCTGGTCGCGCCGGCCAACGAGAACTCCCCGCCGACTACGTCGGCGAACACGTCGAGCTCGCCTTCGCCTCGACCGTCTATGGAGCCCAGGGCGAGACCGTCGACTCCGCCCACCTCGTCATCGGCGAAACGACCGGTGCCGCAGCGGCGTACGTCGCGATGACCCGCGGCCGCCACAGCAACACGGCGCACCTGGTCGCCGACTCTGTTGATGACGCCCGCGACCAATGGGTGGGCGTGTTCAGCCGCGACCGAGCCGACCTCGGCCCCGGATACGCCGCCATCCGTGTCGATGAAGACGTCGAGCGCTACGGCATCCAGACGTCACGTCCGGAGACAACGCTCCAGGCCGCTGCACTGAAGCGCGCACTGGCCGATGGCCTGGCCGGACGTCGGCCGCGACCCGAAGACCGGCAATACATGAGTCCTCCACCGGTTGGGCCGGGGATCGGCCGATGACATTCCTGACCAGGGGTGATCGGTGATCGCACCGGGGCGATGCGCGACATAGGTGACTGTGAGAGGTCAACGGCTGCCGTCCGATCTAGGACAACAGCGGTTGCTTCTCCGGCCATGAGCGCCGCCCGGCGCACCGCCGACTGAGGAGTCACCATGACGATTGCACCGATCAGCGTCCCCGAGGAGTGGGACGACAACGCGATTCTTCTGTTCGAGGAGTTCTGCGCCTTCATCCGCACCCCGCAGCGCACCGTCCGTGAGTGGCGCCGCCTCAGGCGCGGACCACGCTGGTGGCGTTTCAACGGCAACGGCCGGCTCTACACAACCGTCGCCGAACTGCGCCGCTTCCTGGGTCCCATCGCCTGAGGAGTCGTCGTGACCACTTCACCGATCAACCCCGATGTCGTAGCGGAGCCAACCCAAGGACGTTCATCGCTACTGACGATCGACGAGGCGGCGGCCTACCTCAATGTGCCCGCACGATGGGTCGCCGAAGCGGTCCGACAACGGAAGGTCCGCTGCACGCGCATCGGTAAGCACGTCCGATTCCGGGCCGAGCACCTCGAGGAACTCATCGTCGCCGGCGAGCAGCCCGTCACCACAGAGGTGGTCACCCTTCACCGCGATCGACGTCGCGCCCGGCTGTGAGCCTCGGGCGATACCGCGTTGAACAATTGCGGCAACATGGTTGGCGCGTTGTTCCGGGTTCAGCGCCAGTTGCCCCAGCGTCGCCCGGTCGAACGGGCTTGCTGGCCTCCATGGAGGTCGCTCGGATGCTCATACCCCGGCCTTGGGTCGCACGGTCTGGCCGGACAGAGCGGTGTCGATGATCCCGGAGATCAGCTCATCACCGGCTGAGAGCAGGTGACCGTAGGTGTCGATCGTCGTGGTGATCGACTCGTGACCGAGGCGGGCCTGGATGTGTGGCAGCGGTGCGCCGCCGGCGACCAGCCAAGCGACGTGAGTGTGTCGAAGGTCGTGGAAGCGGAACCTGCCGATGCCCTCGGCCTCGAGCGCTTTCATCAACCTGCGCCACACGTGCGTGCTGAAGTCACCGTTGTGCAACGGGTAGCCCGCGTTCGACACGAAGACGAAGTCGTCGGCCGCCTTGTCCTTGAGCCGCTCGCGCAGGACGGCGACCAGTGCTGGGGAGATCGTGATGGTGCGGCGTGACTTCGTCGTCTTCGGTACGCCGAGATGGTGGTCGCGCATCGTGTGCTTGGGCTTCAGCAGCTTGGCCAGCCAGCCGGGGACATCGGTGCTGTCGTCCTCTCCGTTGCGCTTCCATGCCTTGTTGACCCGGATCGTGCCGCGTTCCAGATCCACGTCCGAGGCCCACAGCGCGCCGAGCTCCCCGAAGCGCATGCCCGTGCCCACAGCGACCACCAACAGGTCGGCGTACCCGCCCGCCAGCTCGACCGCCCTCTTTAACTCCAGCTCGGTGAGGAACCGCAACTCCGGGCGCGACTGCTTCACACGCGACATCCGCGGCGCCGTTCCGATAGCGGTGTTCGCGCTGAGGTAACCAAGCTTGACTGCGTAGGCGAACACGCCGTGGATCAGACCGTGGTAGTTCGCCTTCGTCTTCAGCGACCGGTCCCAGTCGATCAGCCACTCCTTCAGGTCCGCCTCTGTGATCGCGGTGACCGGCTTGGTGAAGATCAGCGCCCCACGGATCCGGGTCTTCTCCAGCACGCCCAGGTGGCCGAGGTAGCGCTTGCGGGTGCCGGGCGTGAGGTCGACGATCTGGCGGACGTACTCCTCGCCGATGTCCACGAACCGCGGCGGCGCCTTGAGCGGATCGGTTTCGCCGGGTGGGCGGACAAAGCCCTCACCCTTCACCCAGCCCTCAGGCCATCGCTGGCCAGCAGCGTCGACCATCTTCCGGAAGCCGTCGGCCCGTGCCAGGTTCTGAGCGTCAGTGCCGACGCTGAACGTCTCGACCTGTTTTGCACCGTCGCGGGCGCCTCCGAGGCGCCACATCACTCTCGCAGAGACGCCGCCGTCGCCGCGCTTGCGCTTCTCTATCCACGCCATACCAGGACCTTCCGAGTGTCGCTGGTGCCCCCATCGTGCCCCCATGGGGCCAAACGGTGGTGACGAGGCTACGCCCGAAATGAGTGAAACCCCAGGTCACCCTGGGGTTTCACACCAACTGCTCAACGTGCGCGAGGGGGGATTTGAACCCCCACGCCCTTTCGGACACTGCGACCTGAACGCAGCGCGTCTGCCGTTCCGCCACTCGCGCGTGAAGCGTCGGCAAGGTTATCCCAGTCCGCGCCACTCGCCCAAAACCGGGTCGCCGATGCCGGGACCACGCGGGGTCGCGGACGATGTACCGGGTCCGGAAGGGCACCACCGATACGATCGAGAGACCCGTCAGACGACCTCGGAAGGGAGGGCACCCACGTGGGGGGACTGCAGCGTTTCGAGCAACGGCTCGAACAGGCGATCTCCGGCGCGTTCGCGCGCACCTTCCGGAGCGCCGTCCAGCCGGTCGAGATCGCGGCCGCTCTCCAGCGCGAGCTGGACAACAAGGCGCAGGTGCTCTCGCGGCATCGTCGACTGGTGCCCAACAGCTTCGCCGTCGAGCTCTCGACGGGTGACCTGGACCGGCTCGGACCCTATGACGCGGCGCTGGAGACCGAGCTCGTCGAGCAGCTGACCGAGCACGCCGAGCTGCAGTCCTATGTCTTCCCCGGGCCGATCCGGATCGTCTTCGAGGCAGCCGACGACCTCGGCACCGGGCGGTTCCGGGTGCGCAGCCAGGCCGAGGCGTCCGTCACCGGACAGGCCCGGCGCGGCGGCGGCCAGCGCACCCGCGCGGTCATCGAGGTCAACGGCACCCAGCACGCGCTGCAGGCGCCGGGCCTGGTGGTCGGCCGCGGCAGCGAGGCCGACATCCGGATCAACGACCCCGGCGTGAGTCGGCGTCACGCGGAGTTCCTGATCACCACCCAGTCCGGGGACGGCTTCGCGCCGGGTGAGGGACCGGTGCACATCGAGGTCCACGACATGGGCTCCACCAACGGCATCCGGGTCGACGGCCAGAAGGTCGCCCGCTCCGCGCTGCGCGACGGCTCCCGCGTCCAGATCGGCCACACGTCGCTCGTACTTCGACTGCTCGAGGAGGCGGCCGATGTCTGAGCTGACCCTGTTCCTGGTCCGGATCGCCTACCTGGCGATCCTGTGGATCTTCGTCCTCTCCGCGATCTCGGTGATCCGGTCCGACATGTTCGGTGCCCGGGTGCCCACGCCCGCCGGACCGGGCAAGCAGCCGAAGCCGCCGAAGGCACCCGCGCCGCGCCGTGGGCAGCCCAAGGAGGTCGCCGTCGTGCAGGGCGTCAACACCGGGATCGTGGCCGACCTCGCGAACGCGCCCGTCCTGATCGGTCGCGGCAACGACGCGGCCATCCGGCTCGACGACGACTACGTCTCCACCCGCCACGCACGGATCGTGTCCTCCGGCGGGCAGTGGTACGTCGAGGACCTCGGCTCCACCAACGGCACCTACATCGGCAGCCAGCGACTCACCCAACCCGTCCCCGTGGGCCTCGGCTCGCAGATCCGGATCGGAAAGACCATCGTGGAGCTGAGGAAGTAGATGACCGAACCGACACCGCCGGACGGTCCCGAGACTCCCCTCCCGCCGCCCGCCGAGCCGATGCCCGCCGAGCCGATGCCCGCCGAGCCGCCGCCCGCCGAGCCCACCAGCGACCGGCCGGTCGACCCGGACCCCATCGCGGGCCCGACCGTCGAGTCCGACACCGTGCTCCCCGCGATCCCGGTCGACACCGTCGACGCCCCGGTTCGCGCCCCGCGCCCCGCCCTGGCCTTCAGCTTCCACGCCGTCTCCGACGTGGGCCGGGTGCGCAAGGACAACCAGGACTCCGGGTACGCCGGCCCGTGGCTGCTCGCCGTGTGCGACGGCGTCGGCGGCGCCGCCCGCGGCGACATCGCGTCCAGCACGGCCGTCAACGAGCTGCGCCAGCTGGACGAGGCACCGGGTTCGGTCGACCTGATCGACCGGATCAACGACGGCCTGAACGAGGCCCACGTCTCCATCGGCGCCCAGGTCGACCACGACGCCTCCCTCAGTGGCACGAGCACGACGGCCACCGTCGGGCTCTTCGACGGGTCGCGGCTCGCGCTCGGCCACGTCGGCGACTCGCGCGCCTACCTCTACCGGGACGGCGAGCTGTCGCAGCTCACCAACGACCACACCTTCGTCCAGAGCCTGATCGACGAGGGCCGGATCACCGAGGAGGAGGCGCGGGTCCACCCGCACCGCAACCTCATCCTCAAGGCCCTCGACGGCCTGCACGACGTCGAGCCGGACCTGTTCTCGATCGAGCTGGTCGCCGGCGACCGGCTGTTCTTCTGCAGCGACGGCGCCTGCGGCGTCCTCGACGACCGCCGGATCACCGAGATCCTCGCCGACGGGACTCCCGAGTTCTCCGCGGTCGAGATGGTGCGCGCCAGCCTCGAGGCCGGCAGCTCCGACAACGTGACCTGCGTGGTCGCCGACGTCCATCTCGCGCCCGACCCGGATGCCACTGCCGTCGTACCCCCGGAGCCGCAGATCGTCGGCGCCGCCGCCGACCTGAAGCAGCGGCGCCCACGGGCGCTGTTCCGTGGACACCGCTCCGGCGACACCGGCGAGCTCGAGCCGATCGACGAGGAGATCCCGGCCGGCGTCGACTACGCCATCCGCGCCGACCCGCCGCCGGACCCCGAGGCGGTCCGCTACGCCCTCCAGCCTCCGCCCCGGTTCACCTGGGCACGCCGCCTGCTCGCGCTGGCCGTGCTGCTCGGCCTGGTCTGGGTGGTCCTCGGTACGGCGTACTGGTGGAGCCAGCGGCAGTACTACATCGGCGAGCAGGAGGGCGAGGTCGTGCTGTTCCAGGGCGTCGACGTCCCTGGCCTCTCCGACGTCGTGTGGTCCCCGGGCCTGTCCTTCGAGGACCTCAGCCAGGCCGACCAGAGCGCCGTCGACGGCCGGTTGAACTACGACAACTACGAGGAGGCCGTGAAGAAGCTGCGCCAGCTCGCGGACCACCCGGACCAGACGCCGACCGACGACCCGACCGACCAGCCGACCGACCAGCCGACCGAGGAGCCCTCCGCCACGCCCCCGACGACGTCCACGACCAGTCCTGCGCCGTCCTCCGGCGAGGCGAGCGACTTCGGCGACCCGGCCGACGGCTCCTGAGCGCGCCACGACGGCACGGACGGCGACACTGACATGGCCACCAACTCAGCCCTGATGGGCTTCGTCCACCGCAGGCGGCGGGGCGCGGAGCTCTTCTTGCTGATCCTCGCGCTGCTCGTCGGCGTCGGCGCGTACGCCGCGGTCGGGCTCGGCGTCGACGGTGAGGTGCCGACCAACCTGATCGGGTACGGCGGCTGGCTGACCCTGCTCGTCGTCGCCGCCCACGTCGCCGTCCGCCGGGTCGCGCCGTACGCCGACCCGGTGCTGCTGCCTGTCGTGGCAGCCCTCAACGGCCTGGGCCTGGCGATCATCCACCGCCTCGACCTGGCCAGGGAGACCGGACTGGCCAGCCAGCAGCTGACCTGGATGACGCTGGGCGTCGTGCTGTTCATCGGCACCCTGGTGGTGCTGCCCGACCACCGCCTGCTCGCCCGCTTCACCTACACGTCGGGCCTGGCCGCGATCGCGCTGCTGATCCTTCCGATGCTGCCGGTGCTCGGCACCGAGATCAACGGTGCCCGGATCTGGATCTCCGTGGGCCCGTTCAGCTTCCAGCCGGGCGAGATCGCGAAGCTGCTGCTCGTCGTCACCTTCGCCGGGTACCTCGTGGTCCACCGCGACGCGCTGGCACTGGCCGGGCGTCGCGTCCTGTTCCTGGACCTGCCCCGCGGCCGCGACCTCGGACCGATCCTGATGATGTGGGTGGTCAGCCTCGGCATCCTGATCCTGCAGCGCGACCTCGGCTCCAGCCTGCTGTTCTTCGGCCTCTTCCTGGTGATGCTGTACGTCGCCACCGAGCGCCCGGGCTGGATCGTGGTCGGCGGGCTGATGTTCTTCAGCGGTGCGGCCGTTGCGGTCAAGATCTTCTCCCACGTGCAGAACCGCGTCGACATCTGGCTCGACCCGTTCGCCGACCCGAGCGGCAGCGGCTACCAGCTGGTCCAGGCCCTCTACGGCTTCGCGTGGGGCGGCCTGATCGGCCGCGGCCTCGGTGAGGGCATGCCCGAGCGGGTGCCGTACGCCGAGTCCGACTTCATCCTCGCCGCGATCGGCGAGGAGCTCGGTCTGACCGCGGTGATGGCCGTGCTGCTCCTCTACGGACTCGTGGTCGAGCGGGCGCTGCGTGCCGCGCTGATCTCGCGCGACGGCTTCGGCAAGCTGGTCGCCACCGGACTCGCGGCGGTGTTCGCGCTGCAGATCTTCGTGGTCATCGGCGGCGTCACGCGGCTGATCCCGCTGACCGGCCTGACCACACCCTTCCTGTCGTACGGCGGCTCGTCCCTGGTGGCCAACTGGGTCATCATCGCGATCCTGCTGCGGATCTCGGACCAGGCCAGGCGGCCGGTCCCGGACCTCAACGAGCAGCAGGACGATCCCGACGAGCAGCAGACCCAGATCGTGAAGGTGGTGCCGTCATGAACAAGCCGATTCGTGCCGTCTCGATCTTCTGCATGTTCCTGTTCCTCGCCCTCATGGCGAACGTGACGTTCCTGCAGTTCTGGCGCGCCGACGAGTACAACACCGACCCGAAGAACTCCCGGGTCGCGGCCGCGGCGTTCAGCCGAGAGCGCGGCCTGATCCTGGTCGGCGAGGACCCGATCGCGCGCAGCGAACCGGTCGACGACCAGTACAAGTACCTCCGGGTCTACCCCGGGAAGCAGCTCTACGCACCGGTCACCGGCTACCTCCAGCTCGGCAGCCAGACCGGCATCGAGCGCAGCCAGAACGAAGTGCTCTCCGGCGAGGACCCGCGGCTGTTCGTCAACCGCCTCGTCGACCTGCTGAAGGGCGACACCAACCAGGGCGGCAACGTCCTGCTCACCCTCGACCCCGCCGCCCAGCGCGCGGCGTACACCGCGCTGCGCGACACCGTCGGTCCCGAGGGCGAGGGCGCGGTCGTGGCGATCGAGCCGAAGACCGGTCGGATCCTCGCGATGGTGTCCTTCCCGTCGTACGACCCGAACAAGCTGGCCTCCCACGACCGGGAGACCCGCGAGAAGGCGTACGACACGCTCGACGGCAACAAGCGTCAGCCGCTGCTGAACCGGGCCATCCAGACCCGGCTCTTCCCCGGGTCGACGTTCAAGGTGGTCACTGCCGCGGCGGCGATCGAGAACGGGGTCTACGACGCCGACGACGACGTGCCTGCGGGCGCGACCTGGCAGGCGCCCGGCACGTCCGGCTCGCAGAACGTGATCGACAACGAGGGCCGCGCCGGCTGCAACCCGGCGAAAATCTCCTTCTCGGCAGCGATGGAGAACTCCTGCAACACGGCCTTCGCGAAGATGGCCGTCGAGGTCGGACCGGAGAAGCTGCGTGAGCAGGCCGAGAAGTTCGGCTTCAACAGCGACTACCTGCTGGACCTCGGACCGCAGGCCCGGTCGGTGTTCCCCGAGGAGGTCGTCGACACGATCGACGACGTCCAGCAGGACCCGCGCGAGCTCAACGACGCGGAGACCGCACGCTCCGGCTTCGGCCAGTTCTCGGTCCAGTCGACGCCCCTGCAGATGGCGATGGTGGTCTCCGCGATCGCCAACCGGGGCGCGCTGATGCGGCCCTACCTCGTCGACGAGGTGCAGACCGCGACCTTCGACGTGCTGGAGACGACCGAGCCGGAGACGCTCCGCGACGCGATCTCACCCCAGACCGCCGACCAGCTCACGGACCTGCTGGTCGCGACCGTCGACGACGGCACCGCCTCGCCCGCGGCGATCGACGGCGTCAGCGTCGCCGGCAAGACCGGTACGGCGCAGCGCGGCGTCGAGGGCAAGGCGCCGTACGGATGGTTCGTGTCGTTCGCCCCGGCCGACGACGCCCAGGTCGCCGTGGCCGTGATGATCCAGGAAGCACCAGGCAAGGAGATCGCGGGCGGCCAGCTCGGCGGCCCGATCGCAAAGGCAGTGATGGAAGCGGTGTTGAACAAGTGAACTCCGAGCAGCGGCAGTACGCCGACCAGGCCGGGCGCTATCACCTCGACTCCGTGATCGCCACCGGCGGCATGGGCGTGGTCTGGCGGGGCACGGACACGCGCCTGAACCGTTCGGTCGCGGTGAAGGTGCTCAAGCCCGAGTACGCCGACGACCCGATGTTCCGCACCCGTTTCGAGGCCGAGGCGCGCAGTGCCGCGGCCCTGCACCACCCGGGCATCGCCGGGGTCTACGACTACGGCGCCAGCGAGGTCGGCGGCTCCCTGCCGCCGTACCTGGTGATGGAGCTGGTCGACGGCCAGCCGCTCTCGAGCCTGCTCGCGACCGCGCGCGGCAACAACCGCACGCTCGACACCGCCGTGGTGCAGGACCTCGTCGCCCAGACCGGCGAGGCGCTCGCCGTGGCGCACCGCGCCGGGATCGTGCACCGTGACGTGAAGCCCGCGAACCTGCTGGTCACCGCCGATCGCCGGGTCAAGATCACCGACTTCGGCATCGCGCGCGCGGCCGACGCGGTCGCGCTCACCCGCACCGGTTCGGTGATGGGCACGCCGCAGTACCTCAGCCCGGAGCAGGCCCGCGGCAACGCGTCGACGCCTGCCTCCGACGTCTACTCCCTCGGTGTCGTGGCCTTCGAGTGCCTGACCGGGCGCCGTCCGTTCGACGCCGAGACCCCCGTCGCGACCGCGCTGGCGCACCTCCAGCAGCCCGTCCCCTCGCTGCCGTCGACGGTGCCGCCGGCCCTGGCGGCCGTCGTCACGCGCGCCCTCGCCAAGGAGCCGGCCGACCGGTACCCCGACGGTGCGGCGTTCGCCGCCGCCGTACGCGGGGCCAGCCTCGACCCGTCAGCAGCAGGGGCAGTGCCGCCGACCCCGGCCGAGGGTTCGACCCAGGTCCTCCCGGCCACGCCCTCGCACCTCGCGGTCCCAGCGCCGATCCCGGTGCCGGCCGCCGTGCCCGGCCAGCCGATCCAGCGCCTCGACGCGCCGGGGGCGTACGCCGGCTCCCCGGAGGCCCAGCGCCAGGGGCGTTCTCCGTGGCCGGCCGCGATCGCGGTGATCCTGCTCGTCATCGCCGCCGTGGTGGTCGCGGCGCTGCTGCTCGGTCGCGACGGTGACGACGACCCGGCCGCCGACGACACCACGTCCGAGGCGCGCACCACGCCGACCACGGAGTCGTCGTCCAGCGAACCCACCGAGACGACCGAGACCACCGACGAGGCCGCCACGGTCCAGGTCGACGACACGCCGTACTCCTGCACCCGCGACTACCGCGACGCCGTGGCCGACCTGCAGGACAAGGGCCTGCAGGTCACCTGGGAGCAGGACTCCGCCGTCAACGACGGGACCTGCCCCGCCGACACCGTCGTGCGGTTCTCCACCAACGGCACCTTGAACGAGGGCGACCCGATCACCGTCTACTACTGGGGCCCGGTCGTGGAACCGACCGAGGAGACCACCCCGACCGACGAGACCACCGACCCGACCGACCCGCTGAGCGACCTCACTGACGGAGGTGCGGACGGATGACCACTCCTCCGACGGAGCCCGGCTCGGGCGGTCCGACGGTCGGCGGCCGGTACGAGCTCGCCGAGCTCCTCGGCCGCGGCGGCATGGCGGAGGTCCGCAAGGGCACCGACACCCGGCTCGGCCGGGTCGTCGCCGTCAAGCGGCTGCGCACCGACCTCGCCAGCGACCCCACCTTCCAGGCGCGTTTCCGCAGGGAGGCGCAGTCCTCGGCCTCGCTGAACCACCCCTCGATCGTGTCGGTCTACGACACCGGCGAGGAGCGCACCGTCGGCGGCGTCGACGACGGCGAGATCGTCCCCTACATCGTCATGGAGTACGTCGCCGGGCGCACCCTGCGCGACATCCTGCGCGAGGGTCGCAAGATCCTGCCCGAGCGCGCCCTGGAGATCACCAGCGGTGTGCTGTCCGCGCTGGACTACAGCCACCGCGCGGGGATCATCCACCGCGACATCAAGCCCGGCAACGTGATGCTCACCCCGTCGGGCGACGTCAAGGTGATGGACTTCGGCATCGCCCGCGCGATGAGCGACGCCCAGTCGTCGATGACCCAGACCGCCGCGGTCGTCGGTACGGCGCAGTACCTCTCCCCGGAGCAGGCGCGCGGCGAGACCGTCGACTCACGCTCCGACGTGTACTCCGCGGGCTGCCTGCTCTACGAGCTCCTCACCGGACGGCCGCCGTTCGTCGGCGACTCACCGGTGGCGGTGGCCTACCAGCACGTGCGGGAGCCCGCCGTACCCCCGTCAACGCACGAAGCCGACCTCACTCCGCAGATCGATGCGATCGTGATGAAGTCGCTCGCCAAGCGGGTCGAGGACCGCTACCAGTCGGCCGCCCAGATGCGCGCCGACATCGAGCGCTACCTCGCCGGCCGGCCGGTGCAGGCGGCCGTGAGCGACGGCACCACCGTGGTGCCCGTCGTCGGCGGGCCTGGGACCAGCGTGACCAACGCGACCGACGCACACCACGAGACCGCCGTCCGTTCGGCGGTGCCACCGGCGCGCGACGACGACCGGCGCAGCCGGGTGGCGCTGTGGGTGGTGCTCGGGATCGTCGTCCTGGCCCTCCTCGGAGCCGCCTTCTGGAGCCTGCCCAAGCTGTTCGACACGACGCCGCCCGACGTGAAGGTGCCCTCCGTGCTCGGCCTCGACAGCGACGTGGCGCGCGACCGGATCGGCGACGTCGGACTGGCCATCGACGACCGCTCCACCGAGTGCAGCGACGAGTACCCCGAGGGCGGCCAGGTCATCAAGCAGGACCCTCTGGGCGACCGCTACATCGAACCGAACGGGACGGTGTTCCTGACCCTGTCCACGGGGCCCTGCGACTTCCCGATCCCGTCGGTCACCGACCAGCCATACAAGGACGCCGTTCGCGACCTGCTCGGCGCCGGCATCCTGCGGGCGAACATCAAGAAGAACGAGACCGACTGCAAGGACTCCGACGAGCCCGCGGGCACCGTCGTCACCCAGACCCCGGAGGCGGGGATGGCGATCGACACGTCCGCGATCGTCGAGCTGTGCGTCTCCGACGGGCCGGCCAAGGTGCCGAACGTCGTGGGCCGCACGCAGGCGGCGGCAGAGAAGGCGATCCGCGACGCGGGGTTCATCCCCGTCGTCAACAACGCGGCGGCCGACGACGACAGCCAGCCCAAGGGCCGGATCACCCGACAGGACCCCATCGCGGGTGAGCCGCTGCGCCAGGGCGACCGCGTCGTCCTGTACGTGTCGATCTACGAGAAGCCGGCAGCGCCCGTGGACACCGACGGCGACGGACTGTCGGACGCCGACGAGGCGACGGCCGGCACCAACCCCGCGGTGGCCGACAGCGACCTCGACGGCGTCAGCGACGGTGCCGAGGTCGCCGCCGGCACCGATCCGCTCAACCCGCTGGACCCGCCGCCCGGCGGCGGGCCGGGAGCGGGACGGGCAGCACACCGAACCGGCTAACGCAGGGGGCGCGCGTACTCCAGGTCGACGACGGCGTCGTACGCCGGCGCCTTGACCAGCTCGGGCTCCTCCAGCGACCAGCCGATCCGGATCTCGGCGTTGTCGGCGTCGGAGCGGTAACGGTTGACCAGCTCGTCGGTGTCGACCGAGGCCAGCAGGGCGGTCTGGTCGCCGACCGCCTCGATGACGTACGGCTGCGGGTAGGGCACGCCGGCGAGCTGGACGACAGGGCCCTTGCACTTGATGCCGGTCGTGCTGATCACGCGCTGCCCGGCGATCGTGACTGCCGTGGCGCCGCCGCTCCACAGAGCGTTGACGACGGCCTGGATGTCCTGCTGGTGCACCACGAAGCGGTTGAGGTTCAAGCGCTTCTCGGGCGGGAGCTCCCGGTTGCGCTTGGCGGCTTCCTCGAGGAGGTCCTCGGGTCCGTCGGCAAGGGTGATCCGGAGGCCGGCCCCGCGGCGCGGCGTGAAACCAGCCGGGTCATTGAGCTCCTCGACCTTGGCGCGCGCACTGTCGACCCCCTTGTCGCTGACGTCGGCGCCGAGCCGGTCGACCTCCTCCGAGAGCTCGTTGAACTGGTCCTCGACGGCCTGGTAGTCGGCCGCCTCGCCCTCCACCAGTCCCGCGAGATCGTTGTAGCGACCGGGGCGGAGGTCGGTGCCGTCACTGTTGGTGGCCGACACCGCGAGCAGGCTGCCGCAGAGCACCGCGACGGCGGGCGTACCGATCCGCCACGCCAACGAGCGGCCCGAGCGATGGCCCGTCGGACCGTCGGTGTGCGTACCCGTCATACTGACAGTGTCTACTACCCAAGTCCCAGAACGATCGAGGAGCCCTCCGTGGCAAAGTTGCCCCGCCTGTCGAAGAGCAAGGAACGCGACGTCCTCGCGCCCGACCGCGGGCCGCTGTTCACGCTGCGGTTCGCGCTCGCCCTGCTGCTCATCGTCGGCGGCATCGCCTGGATCCTCTTCTACTACTTCGGCGTGCGCCCGACTGACGGCTTCGGCAGCATCAACGCCGACGGCAAGCCGAACCAGCCGACCGGCCCCTCGTTCCTGCAGGACCTCGAGGGCAAGAACTACCTGATCGGGTTCATCGCACTCTTCCTCGGCCTGGCCATCTCGGCCCACCCGAAGACGCCGCTGGGCCGCGGCCAGGGTGTCGTGATCGGCATGCTCGGCTGCTTCATCATCGGCCTGATCTGGATCTGCATCTTCTACATCTTCCTCACGGGCAACGACCCGAAGGACCTGGCGATCTTCAACGACCTCGGCCAGAAGAACCTGTTCGTCGGCATCGCCTTCATGGCGGTCGGCTTCACCTTCGCCACCCGCTGGGAGTAACCCACCTCGTTGGTCGAGGAGGTTGCCCAGCAACCTTCTCGAGACCACAACGCCGGCGACCCTTCGGGGTCGCCGGCGTTTGTCGTTCCACAGGTTTGTCCCCAGATGTGGAGAACTACATGGGTGTGATTCATCCACAGCGGTGGATAACCCTGTGGATGAAGGTCCCGGTCAGGTCAGCGTGAGCGTGCGAACGACGGTCGCCGCGACCAGGGCGAGGGCAACCGCACCCAGGCCGATCACCTGGAGCTGGGTACGTCGTCCCTTCGGCGCGTAGGCGATGACAGCAGCGATCAGGGCACCGCCCGCGAGGCCGCCGAAGTGGCCCTGCCAGGACACGTTGGAGAGGGTGAACGTCAGGGCCACGTTGATGCCGATCCACAGCAGCAACCCCTGGAGCTGGCCGCCGACCTTGAAACCGACGATGACCAGCGCACCCATCATCCCGAAGATGGCACCCGAGGCGCCGACGGTGCTGCCGTGCTCGGCAGAGAGCCAGTAGACCGCCACCGAGCCGGCGAGGCCCGAGAGCAGGTAGATGGCAAGGAAGCGCGCCCGGCCGAAGACCTGCTCCAGCTGCGGGCCCAGTACCCACAAGGCCAACATGTTGAAGCCGAGGTGCCACGGTTCGACGTGGGTGAACATGCTGGTGAACAGCTGCCAGTAGGCGCCGTCCTGCACACCGTGGACCCACTGGGCCGTGGCGCCGCCGGTGCAGGTGGCCGCGTCGGTGATGAACGGGTAGTAGGACCCGTCGTCCTCACGGCACGAGCCGGTGGGCTGGAGCGCGAAGTGCTCGTAGAGCCAGCTTCCGTAGCGGCCGGTGGCCATGATCGCGATCCAGACCAGGGCGTTGATGCCGATCAGGACCTGCGAGGTCAGCGCGGGATTCGTGGACCTCGCGCCGCCGTACGCCGCAGTGGCCTGGCGGACGGACTTGCGGCCTTCGGCCACGCACTCGGGGCACTGGAAACCGACGGCAGCATCACTCATGCAGTCGGGGCAGATGGATCGCTCGCAGCGCTGGCAGCGGATCCAGGACTCGCGGTCGGGGTGCCGGTAACAGGTCGGCACCCCGACCGGAGGGTTGGTCATGTGTTCAGTGGAGCTTGTCGAGACCCGAGGTCAGCCGACGATTTCGACGGACTCGATGACGACCGGCTCGACCGGCTTGTCGTTGCGACCGGTCGGGACCGCAGCGATGGCGTCGACGACGTCGCGGCCGGCCTGGTCGGCGACCTCACCGAAGATGGTGTGCTTGAAGTTCAGCCACGTGGTCGCGCCGACGGTGATGAAGAACTGCGAGCCGTTGGTGCCCGGGCCGGCGTTGGCCATGGCGAGCAGGTAGGGCTTGTCGAAGACCAGCTCGGGGTGCGGCTCGTCCTTGAACGTGTAGCCCGGCCCGCCGGTGCCGGTGCCGAGGGGGCACCCGCCCTGGATCATGAAGCCCGGAATGATGCGGTGGAAGGCGAGTCCGTCGTAGAACGGGCCCGTCTTGCCGTTGCCGGCGTCGTACGCCTTCTCGCCCGTGGCGAGGCCGGTGAAGTTCGCGACCGTCTCCGGCGCGTGGTTGGGGAACAGGGTGACGTTGATGTCGCCCTTGTTCGTCTTCAGGATGGCCTGGTCTGCCATGAAATCCTCGTCTCGGTGATGGGTACGTCTTCGTGCGCGGTCGATCCTACGGGCACCCTGCTTGAGCGATGGGACATGCTGGGTCCTGCCCGCACAACCACGACCGCAAGGAGAACTCGGGATGAAGAAGTTGAAGACGCTCGTGCTGGTTGCCGCGCTCGGTGCGGTCGTCGCCGCCGTGGCCAAGAAGGTGCAGGCCGGCAACGCCGGTGCGGCCCAGTGGCAGTCGGCAGACACCGCCGCCTGACCAGCCTCTCGGTGATGGCCGTCAGGCGGCCGGACGTGTCGCTTCGTCCAGGACAACGGCCACCTGTCGGGCCATCACCTCACGGGCAGCATCCACACCCAGCGTCGAGCCCGGACGCGTGAGTTCGACCCGCAATCCATCGGCCAGAGCCAGCAGGGTCACCAGCTGATCCTTCGACGGCGGTCCACCCGCTGGTCGACCAAGCGCATCAGCGACCAGCTGACGCTCATCGTCACGGGTCTCGGCGAGAAGCTCGGCTGGCACGGAGTCGCCAACGAGCACACGCCCCCTTGCGACCTCGTGCCACGCCATCCACACCGTGACACCCATGTGTTCGTGCTCGGTCTCCGGGAAGCGGAACTCCGGGATCTCCGGGTCGAGAACCATCAGCGACTCGCGCACCCACGCGAACCATCGTTGCCCCAAGGCCACGGACGCTGACACCTGGCACCGACATCGAGACGGTCCGTCCACAGGGTCGGTCGGCGGCTGCCCGGCAACCACCCTCACCGCAGGTTGATTGATATCAATCAACCTGGAAACGGGGACCTGCTCAGGAGCTGACGAGCTCGGGGTGCTCCTCGCGCAACCGGTCGGCCACCCGGCGCTCGACCCAGAAGATCAGGCCGGGGATCAGGCCGGCGATCATCATCAGACCGAACTGCGGCAGCGTCCAGCGCGCCTTCTGCGTCAGCACGAACGCCACGGCGACGTAGACCATGTAGATCCAGCCGTGCACCAGCCAGATCGGCGTGAGGTCGTCCCCGAGCTGCTGCAGTCCGCTGCCGTCCTCGAGCAGGTACTTCAGGACGGAACCGACGGTGCCGATGACGAGAAGGACGCCGACCACGAGGGCGAGCACGCGGTAGGTGTTGAAGAGCTTGGTCACGCCTGCGAGCGTACGGCGTCGCGCACGTAGCGCCACCAGAGGAACCCCGCGAACGCCGCGAACACCCACCACTCGATGGCGTAGAGGATGTTGCGCAGGCCGGTGAACCGGCTGGCCGGGGGGAGCTGGTCGAGGGTGGCCGCGGTGACGCCCTCGGCCTGGTCGGCAGGCAGCGGTTCCTCGGTGACGACATAGGCCTCGTAGAGGTCCTGGTCCTCCTCGAGGAGCTGCAGCAGGTCGGCGATCCGCAGCGCCGGGACGACGGCGTCGTCCGGGTCGTCGTCGGGCTCGCCGGCGGCTTCGGTGGGCTGGAGCCAACCCAGGATGTCGACCTCGCCGGACGGGGGAGCCGGAAGGTCCTCGACGGCGGTGTCGGCAGGGACCCAGCCCCGGACGACCGGTACGGCGGGCGCCCCGAGCGCTCCGACGCTGAGCGGAGTGACCAGCCAGCGACCGGGTTCGCCGTCCGCGCTGTCACGGTCGGCGACCAGCACCGTGCCCTCGGCCAGGAAGGTGCCGCGCACCTCCACGGGTCGCCCGAGTCCAGCGGTCTGGAACGGCTGGTCGGGACCGAGCACGTCGGTCAACGGCACCGGCTCAGCCTCGGTCAGGTCGATCCGTTCGGCTGCCCGACGCTCCTGCCAGGCGTCGTACTGCCACACGCCCAGGCCCGCCGCGAACGCGATGCAGACCAGGGCCAGCAGGTGGGCGGCCCACAGTCGCGGGCTCCAGGGGCGCACTCTCGACTCCTGGACCACGGCTGCAGCCTACGAGCCGTCTGTCTGCTCGCGCTCCGCGGGATAGTCCCTGACCAACTGGTCTGACCACTTGACCACCGGACCAAGGCGGTCTACGGTCGCGACATGGCCCTGCGACCCGTCACCCGCCGCTCCGTGTCCGACCAGGTCTTCGACCAGCTCGTCGACGACGTCGTCGACGGCGAGATCGCCGTCGGCGAGGCCCTGCCCAGTGAACGTCGGCTGGCCGAGGTCCTCGGCATCTCGCGTCCCGCGGTCCGTGAAGCCCTCCAGCGGATCGGTCAGACCGGTCTGGTCGAGATGCGCCACGGCGGCGCGACCACCGTCCGTGACTTCCGCCGGTTCGCCGGGCTGGACCTGCTGCCCAAGCTGTTGGTGCGGGGCGGACGCCTCGACGCATCGATCGCCCGCAGCGTGGTCGAGGCCCGCGCCGAGGTCGGACCCGGCATCGCGGCGCTGGCCGCCGAACGCGGTGGGCCCGGGCTTGCGGCCGCGCTGGACGGGGTGGTCGCCGACCTCGAGGCCGCCGACGACGCGGTCGCCTGGCAGCGACTGGCCCTCGACTACTGGGACCTGCTGGTCGACGGAGCAGACTCCCTGGTGTTCCGGCTGATGTACAACAGCCTGCGCACGGCCTACGAGCCCGCGCTGCCGGCCCTCGCCGCGGTGCTCGCCGACGAGGTCGGTCAGGTCGAGCCCTACCGCCTGCTCGCCGCCGCGATCCGGGCCGGCGACCCCGCCACGGCCAGGGCCGCGGCCACCCGCGTCCTCACCCCGACAGCGACGTCCTTGCTCGGCGCGCTGGCCGCTCTGAGCGGACAGGACCAGTGAGCCGGGAAGCCGAGTCGCTCGCGGCACAGCGGGTCGATGCGGACGAAGCGCGACTCATCGTCGGCGACAAGGCCACGGGGCGTCGTACCAACCTCAGCCTGGGGGCGGTGTTCCGGGAGTACTGGAAGCACCCGAGCCCGTACCTGCTCAGCACCTGCCTGATCGCCGCGATCACCGGACGCGTGCTCACCGGGCGCGACGGGGGCGGTTCGTGGTGGGAGCTCGCGATCCCGCTCGGGCTGATCGCGATCCTGCCCGTGGTGGAGTGGCTGGTCCACGTCTTCATCCTGCACTGGCGTCCGCGTCACGTCGCCGGCCTGACCCTGGACCCACTGCTTGCACGCAAGCACCGCGCGCACCACGCCAACCCCCGCGAGATCCCGCTGGTCTTCATCCCGTGGCAGGCGCAGCTCTGGCTGGCACCGGCCTGGGCCGGGCTGGCCTGGCTGGTCACCCCGACCCCGACCGCGATGTTCTCGCTGCTGGTCGCGATCTACCTGCTCAAGTCCGGCTACGAGTGGACGCACTACCTGCTGCACAGCGACTTCCGGCCGAAGTCGGCGCACTACCGCAAGATCTGGCGCAACCACCGCCTGCACCACTACAAGAGCGAGCACTACTGGTTCACCGTCACCTCCGCGGGCACGGCGGATCGGCTCTTCGGTACGGCGCCCGAGCCGAGCAGCGTGCCGACGTCACCGACCGTGCAGCGCCTGCACGACCTCGGTCGCTAGCCGCGGCAGACCGCGAACGGCAGGTGTTGGGTCCGGGTGAGCTCGGCCGCGGCCGCCGGGTCGCCCAGCGTGTAACCGAGCCGACCGGTCGAGGGGTCGGCCACCGGACGGCTCATCGCCAGCGGGAACTCGGGGACGGTCGGCGGCATCACCTCGGCGATCCGGGCACGCTCGAAGGCGTCGGAGCGATCGTCGCCGAGCAGGACCGTGGCGAGCTCGTTGCCGAGGGCCACCCCGAAGCCGTCGAGCTCGTCGAGCCCGCTCAGGGCGGCGGCAGGCGCTGCGGCCAGCTGAGCCTGCATCCCGGCGCCGAAGACGGTGTCGAAGGCCAGGCAGCCGCGTACGAGGTACGTCGACACGGCCTCGCGCCCAGCGAGCCCGACCATCTCTGGTTCGGCTCCCCAGGAATCCGCCACCTCGGGCGGTGCGACCGACGTGACCAGGTGGCGGGCGGCATCGACGGAGGCGCCCTTGAGCGGCCCCACCCCGGCGCGGACGGCGCGCGCCACGTCGGCCATCGAGGTCGTGGGCCGGAACGCCAACACCCAGCCCGCCGAGTCGCCCGCGTAGGTGGCTTCCCAGGCGACGTCGTCCTGGCCGATGCCGAAGTCGGCACGCAGACGGTCCTCGAACGGGCGCAGCATGCCGGACGACAGGGCCGCCGTACGTGGGACCTTGCTCCAGAAGGAGGCCAGCTCAGCCGGCGGACTGGCCTTGTCCAGTGAGCCGAAACCCAGCACGAGGCGCAGCTGGTCGAAGTCGGTCACCATCACCGAGCTGGCCTCGGCCGGCACCAGCACGAGCACGGCGGCCGACGGCTCCAACGACCCGTCGTACTCCACCACGACCGCAGCGGGACTGGGGGCGTCCTGGTAGACCGGCTTCGGATCGCTGCTGCAGGCCGTGAGCAGGGCAAGCCCGGCCAGTACCGCTCCCGTCCGCACGCCCCTCACGGCGCTGATCTTGCCACGCCCGACGCTGGATCAGGGCTTGGTGGCGAGGGTCAGCGCGAAGTCGGCGGGTTCATCGGTCCAGACCCGCCCGACCACCAGGCCCGCCGCCTCCAGCTCGGCCGCCACCTTGCTGATCTTGAACTTGGTCGAGATCTCGACCCGGATCTCCTCGCCCACGTCCAGGTCGAGCACCAGATCTGCGCCCGGTACGGCGACGCGCTGCGGCACCTCGGAGCGCAACCGCATGTCGATCCGCTCCATGTGGGCGTCCCAGAACGGGATGTAGGAGAAGGCCGACTGGTCGAAGTCGGCACCGAGCTCGCGGTTGAGGACCGTCAGCGAGTTGCGGATGAACTCCTCGGTCACGCCGGCCGCGTCGTCGTAGGCGGCGATCAACCGGTCGGTGCTCTTGACCAGGTCGGTGCCGAGGAGCAGCGAGTCGCCGGGCTCCAGGAGATCGGCAAGGATCCCGAGGAACGCACTGCGCTCCTCGAGGTAGAGGTTGCCGATGGTCCCGCCCAGGAACGCGACCATCCGCTGGCCGCCCTCGGGCAGGTGCGAGAGGTGCAGGGTGAAGTCACCGACGACGCCCACCACCTCCAGACCGGGATAGGCGTCGGCGATCTGGGCGGCCGCGTCGCGCAGCGTGCCCTCGGAGACGTCCACCGGGGAGAACCGGGTCAGTTGGCCGGTGCGCGTGAAGGCGTCGAGCAGCAGCCGGGTCTTCTCGCTCGTGCCGCTGCCGAGCTCCACGAGAGCAGTCGCGCCACTGGCCGCCACGATCTCGTCGGCGTGGGCCTCGAGGATCGCCCGCTCGGCGTTGAACGGGTAGTACTCCGGTTGCCGGGTGATCTGGTCGAACAGCGCCGACCCGCGGTCGTCGTACAACCACCGGGGCGGGAGGGTGCGCGGATGGCGGGTCAGGCCCCGGCGTACGTCGTCGACGAGGCTCCCGCTCGCCCAGTCGGGGTCCAGCAGCACGGCCAGCTCCGGCTCGAGGCGTTCACTCATGCGGGCACGCCCCCGTCGGCGAGGCGTACGCCGCTGAGCGCCCAGCGCGCACCGGGCGGGAAGAAGTTGCGGTACGTCGCGCGGGCGTGGTCGGGCGACGTCAACGCGCACCCGCCCCGCAGGACCATCTGGTTGGACATGAACTTCCCGTTGTACTCGCCGATGGCCCCGGCGGCCGGATGGAAGCCGGGGTAGGGGAGGTAGGCCGAAGAGGTCCACTCCCAGCAGTCGCCGCCGACCTGGCGGAGCCGTCCGGTGGCCGGGCCGGCAGCCTGCGGGTGCCACGTGTCGGGGCGACCGACGGCCTCGACGGACGCGCCGTCGGAACGCACGCCGTGCTCCCACTCGGCCTCGGTCGGCAACCGCTTGCCCGCCCACGTCGCATACGCGTCGGCCTCGTAGTGGCTGACGTGGCTCACGGGCAGGCCGGGGTTGACCGGCCAGGTGCCGTTCAGGGTGTGCTCGAACCAGACACCGTCGACCTGGGTCCAGTAGAACGGCGCGTTGTTCCGTTGGTCGACCTTGTCGAGACCCGCCCAGCCGTCGGAGAGCCACAGCTCGGGGCGCTGGTAGCCGCCGTCGGCCATGAACGCCAGCCACTCCTCGTTGGTCACCAACCGGTCGGCCAGCCGGTACGGCTCAAGGTGCACCCGGTGCTCGGGCAGCTCGTTGTCGAAGGAGAATCCGCTGCCGGAGTGGCCGATCTCGACGAGCCCACCCTCGACCTCGACCCATCCGAGCGGGTCGGTGGTCGCACTCGGAGCGGGCGTGCCGGCGTACACCGGCTGCAGCGGGTTGAGGGACAGCACGTGCTTGATGTCCATCAGCAGCAGCTCCTGGTGCTGCTGCTCGTGGTGGAAACCGAGCTCGATGGTGGCGGCCAGCTTGTCGATGCTGCCCTGGTCGAGCGAGTCGACCAGCGTGCGCACCCGGTCATCCACGTTTCTGCGGTAGACGCCGACGTCGTGCGCCCCCGGGCGACTGATCACGCCGCGCTCGGCGCGCGCGTACCGCGGTCCGACCGCCTCGTAGTAGCTGTTGAACAGGAACCAGTACTTGTCCTGGTACGGCGAGAAGCCCGCCTCGTTGTCCGCGAGCAGAAAGGTCTCGAAGAACCACGTCACGTGCGCGCGGTGCCACTTGGTCGGCGAGACGTCGGGCATCGACTGGACCGTCTGGTCCTCCGGGGAGAGCGGAGCGGCGAGCGTTTCGGTGTGGGAACGGACGTCGTCGTACCGCTCCAGGATCGAGTCTGCAGTCCACTGTCCAGCAGTCATGGGTCGAGCCTAGGAGAGTGCGCCGACAAACCGAAGGGTCCATGCTGGATCGCATGTCCGAGACCTACGACTTCAGTGACCTGCGGGCCACCTTCATCAACTGCACCCTGAAGCGGTCACCCGACCTCAGCCACACCGAGGGCCTCGTCGACGTGAGTGCCGCGATCATGCGCAAGCACGGCGTCACCGTCGAGAAGTTCCGCGCGGTCGACCACCCGATCGCGACCGGCGTCTACACGGACATGCGCGAGCGCGGCTGGGACGTCGACGCGTGGCCGGACATCCACCGCACGGTGATGGCCAGCGACATCCTGGTCCTCGCCGGACCGATCTGGCTGGGCGACAACAGCAGTGTCATGAAGCAGGTCATCGAACGGTTGTACGGCGGCAGTGCGGACCTCAACGAGCGCGGGCAGTACGCCTACTACGGGCGGGTCGGCGGTTGCCTGATCACCGGCAACGAGGACGGGGTCAAGCACTGCGCGATGAACATCCTCTACTCGCTGCAGCACCTCGGCTACACGATCCCGCCCCAGGCCGACGCGGGGTGGATCGGCGAAGCCGGGCCGGGGCCGTCGTACCTCGACCCCGGCAGCGGCGGCCCCGAGAACGACTTCACCAACCGCAACACGACGTTCATGACGTGGAATCTGCTGCACCTCGCGCGGATGCTCAAGCAGGCCGGCGGGATCCCGGCGTACGGCAACCAGCGCTCGGCGTGGGACGCCGGCGCCCGGTTCGACCACGAGAATCCCGAGTACCGCTGACGCCGGCGTCACCCCCACTAGAGCAAGTTGGCCTTGATCACCGAGTTCGTCAGGTCGTACGAGATGCCGTCCGCGATCACGATGTCGTCGACGTAGTCGATGTTGACGATGTTCGCCTTGGCCCGCCCGATCGCGCCCTGGTCGATCCAGGTCATCAACAACGGTGTGTTGCGGACGTGCTTGTCGTAGAGGCAGTCGCCGGTGTGGCCCGCTCCTCCCCACGGAGTGTTGGTGTGGAGGATCCAGCCACCGTCCGGGCGTGGGTACCGACCATAGGCGTCGTAGATGTCCTGGGCCGTGGCCATCGAGTTGTTGACGTACACGCCGGCCAGGTCCATCTGGTTCATCGGCCCGGTCGCGCCGTCGGAGTGCGCTGCCCACGGCGCCGCGAAGATCTGGTGTCCGTCAGGTGCCTCGAACTTCCACGACGTGACCTCGCCCCAGTTGAACAGGAGCACGTTGGCCCCGAGGTCCCGCACCCGTCTCGGCGTGAGGGTTTCGAAGTCCAGCCCCGCACTGTTGACCACGTACTGCTCCAGTGCGACATAGGCCTGCTCCCAGGCCCCGCGGTAGGTGCCGTCGAACGCGCCGACGCCCTGGACCCCCTCCACGAGCAGGGACGCGATCACGGTCTCGTCCGGATGGTTCTGGAAGAAGACGGCCATCTCGGAGAGGACGTCGGAGAAGCGGAGGTTGGTCCAGTCGGCGCCGTGGTAGAGCCACCAGTCGCCGTCGCTCGCCTTCCACACCCGTAGGTCGAGGTAGCGGACCCCCGCCCGCAACTGGGCGCCGATGCCGATCGACTGCGTCTTGCTCGAGCAGTCCGTACCCGGGCTGGGCTCCCACATGTTGGAGCACGCTGCGTCGTGCGCGCCCGGGAGCATGATCTCGCTGAGCTTCCGGTCGGCGATGACGTCGGTCTGCTCGCTCATCCAGTTCTCGTTGCCACCGGCGTGGTCGTGCTGGGGGACGAGCTCGAAGGTGACCGGCGAGCCGCTCGCCGGCCATCCCCACTGCAGGGAGCCCGGGGTGTTCGTCGTGTAGAGCCCGGCCTGGTCGGAGGGCCGCACGAGGACCACCTCGTCGGTGTCGGCCACCGGCGCGACCTTGATCGGGAACGCCTTGTCCGGCGTCGGCACCCAGCAAGGGAACTCCGCGCTGGTGCGGTAGCTGCCCAGGTAGCGCACGCCGCCACCGGGGACGTCGATCGCGCAGAGGTACTGCTCGGCCACCGAGCCGCGACGGTCGAGGACCCAACGCACCGGCTGCACGCCGGCGGGTGGTGCCGACGGATCGCCGATGAACTTCGGGATCACCGGGTCGGTGTCGCTCAGCGCCAGCCAGCCGAGCCAGTTGTGCACGCCGTTGTCCTGCTGGACCCAGCGCACCTTGATGTAGTTGATTTCGCCGTCGGACCAATCACCCATGACCGGTCTCCTTCTTTGGGGGGAGTACCAGCACGCTAGTGAGGAGTGGCCGCCCCGTCGTCCGTGGCACCACGGA
This sequence comes from Nocardioides sp. Root682, assembly GCF_001427795.1. Taxonomy (GTDB): domain Bacteria; phylum Actinomycetota; class Actinomycetes; order Propionibacteriales; family Nocardioidaceae; genus Nocardioides. The sequence continues at coordinate 2,472,631 of NZ_LMHJ01000001.1, forward strand.
CGGCGGGGCGGTCAGCGGTCGGTCGCTACGGCGTCCAGGCACACAACCCCAGGGTGGCACCGCCGGCGATCAGCGCCGGCACCTCGGCATTGGGGAACGTCTTCGTCTGGCCGCTCTTGCACACGACCGTCTGGTCGCTGTGACCGGCCATGTCGAGCAGGATCTGGTCCCAGTGGCGGTACTGGACCGTGTGACCCTCCCCGGGGTAGACGGTCGTCCTGACCACGTTGGGCAGCGCTTCCTGCCAGTTCTCCATGACACTGGCCGGCACCGTTGTGTCCGCGCCACCCCAGTAGAGGTAGGTGGGCGAGGTGATCTGCGCCGGGTCGACGATGGCGCCCGACAAGCAGGGCAGCTCACCCTCGTGGCTCAACGGGCTCGGATCGACCGGTCCGTCCCCGAGGTGGAAGGAGCGGACCGCGTCGAGATAGGCGGTGGACTGCCAGCCGGGGATGGCGAGAACAGGTGATCCCGGTACCCCCCACCAGGCCTTGGCGTGCTCGTACCAGTACTGGTTCGAAGCGTTGCGCTGCTCGAAGGTCAACGTGCAGTTGCGCGGGTTGCGGTTGGGCAGGGTCGCGTCCGAGGCAGCCGCAGCGTGGAGCGAGATGACACGGTCGGGTACGGCGGCCGCGAGATGTGCGGCATAGGCACCGCCGCCGGAGATCGCCACGGTCACGAAGCGGTCGATGCCGAGGTGGTCGAGCACCGCCAGGACCTCCGCGGTGTAGTCGGCATACCCGAGGGTCAGGTCGAGCGGCGACTCACCGAAGCCGTTGCGCTCGACCGAGATGACACGAAGCCCGAGCTTCTCGCGGCTCGTGCGCGCGAACTCCGACAACTGGAAGGCCTCGAGGCTGGTGCCTTGTCCGCCGATGAAGACCACGGCACGCTGGCCGGGCTGGCCCTCGTCGACGTAGTAGAGGTCCCGGCCTCCATGGTTCAGCGAATGGACCTCGGCACCGATGTGGTCGAACTCGGTCTGCAGCGTGATCGAGGCCGGCTTGGGCTTGGCCGCCTGGGCCGTCACCACGCCCGCCACGAACGCGCCGCTGACGCACGCCGTCACCGCGGTCGCTGTCGCGAGGATCCTGAGTCTTCTGGTTCGTGCCGCTTGCTGTTGCATTGAGCTGTCTCCTTGGGGGGATGGGCCCACCAGTCGACTGGTCGGCCCGCGGTTGGATCTCCTCCCTCCAGAGCGGCTTCAACGTAAAGCGCCTCCTCACCGGCCGACAATGGCAACTTCCGGCTACGTGCTGACCCCACCTGCGGCCCGAGCCCAAGGCATCGGACCTAGCTCAACGCGGCGATGCGGTTGCGCACCCATGCCTCGTTGACGCGACGGAAGGCTGCCTGGGAGAACCTGATGTCCCGCCCATCCGTCGAGTCGATCGACTCATTCATCGAAGCCCGGATCAATGCCGGCGGCTTGAACGCAAAGGTGCTGGCCCACGGTCCGTACACCGACGGTTCGAGGACGGTCAGCGCACCGGGCACGATCTTGAATTCCACCGACTCGTCGTCGCCGAACTTCGGACCTGCCTTCAGCCGGGCGTAGCCGTCGGCCACCTCTTTCCGAGTGCTGCGCCCAGCGGCCAGTGACACCCGCACCCGCTTTCCGGCGTACGTGCAGAGGAGCCCGGCTTCGTCGGTGTCATGTCCGGTGGCGTACTTCACCTCGCCGACCGCCGCCGTGACCATTTTCGAGCGCGGCGACGGGCAGGCGCGCGGAACCTGGATCGGATGCTCGTGCATGCCCGGAGTCGCCTGGTCGAGCAACGTGGTGAGGAGCTGCTGGACGGTTGCCTGAGAGCCCTGGAACCACCCCGAGCCGACGAACACCGCGTAGTCACCCTTGCGTGCCCACGCGTCGAAGCCGTACTTCGAGTCGCGCACGTAGAGCGCCTCGTCGCCCACACCAGCGAGGGGTGTCAGCGTTCCTCTGAAGTCGGCCGAGCGGCGAAGGTCCGCGGCGAACTTCCGGCCGGGAACCTGGCTGAAGCCGTAGTAGATGAGCGCGACGCCGTCGTTGCCGGCGACGACACAACGGGCCAGCCGTGCGTCGCCGGGATCCATCTCCGCACCGACGCCCGTCACCTTCTCGGCGCCGATCACCTCGAACTGGTCGTCGGCGGAGAGCAGTGCACACGTGTCGACCGGGGCGTGCATCGCCTGCTCGTCCACAGCAGTGTCCGAAGCCGCGGCACTGGGACGGGTCGGAACGTGTCGCGAATCCTCTTCGGGTCCGCCTGACCGGTCCTGGTTGCTGCAGCCCGACATGGCCAGCACCACGCAAGCCAACAGGACGGCGAACGGAGCACGCCGGACTCCCGAGAGGTTCATGGATGAGGACGTTCCCCTGTCGGGTCGGGACAAACCGCACAAACAGGAAGAAACCGCAGGGTGAGCTGCGGTTTCATCGGTGGAGCCTAGGAGATTCGAACTCCTGACATCTGCCTTGCAAAGGCAGCGCTCTACCAGCTGAGCTAAGGCCCCTCGTGCACCGGCGTCTCGATCCGCCGCTCGTTGCTGGCGGCTTCTCGACGACCCCGGTGCGGGTTGTTCAGTTCTTGGGGAGGGTGTCGGTGGCCTCGGCCCACAGGGCCTGCTCCGCCTTGCTCTCCTGGAGCTTCTTGCGTGCGAACACGGCTCCGGCAGCGGCGAGCGCTGCGAGAATCAGCTTCTTCACTGGTCCACTCCTTTTTCGAAGAAGCCCCGGTCTGCGTGTCCGCAGCCGGGGCAACTTGTGGGCCTAAGAGGACTTGAACCTCTGACCCCCACATTATCAGTGTGGTGCTCTAACCGTCTGAGCTATAGGCCCGGGTGGCCTGCTGCTTCTGGGTGGAAGCCCCTCCGCAGCAGACCGAGAAGGAACCTTACCGGAGCACTCGATCACCGAACAAAACGCGGGGTTTCGAGGCTCGCTCCGCTCGCACCTCAACCACCGGATTCAGGTCAGTGCGGGTCCTCGGCGAGGGTGATCTCGACGCCACCGAGGAGGGCGGCCGCCATGTTGTAGAGGAACGCGGTGAGCGTCGCCGTCGCGGTGATGAGTACGACGTCGATGGCTGCCACGAGCATCGTGAAGCCGAGCACGCGGCTGGTGCCGACGTAGTCCTCGATCCGGAATCCGGCGACGTCCTCGCCGCCGATGCTCTCCTGGATCGTGGAGTTGATCGAGTCCCAGACACCCGCGGCGCCGAGCACCTGCCACACCATCGCCACCGAGACGACGGTGACGACGGCGAACGCGATGGAGAGCAGGAAGGCGGTCTTCATGACCGACCACGGGTCGATCCGCGTCAGCCGCAGGCGAGCCCGCCGCGGTGCGCGACCCCGGGCGGCGGCCGCAGCAGCGGCAGCGCCCGGTTGTCCAGCCTGGAAGCGCGCCGACTGACCTGCGCCCGGCGCCGCCGCGAAGGCGGTGCGGCTCGCCGTGTCATCGATGCGCTCGGTCATCAGCTCTCACTCTCTCCGGTTTCGGATGCCTCGATTGTGGCATCCGGAGCCTGATCGAGCGATTCCGTCGCTGCGACGGGGGCGTCGGCGGTCACGTCGGCGGTCGCTTCGGCCTCTTCGCCCGCGCCCTCCTCGTCGAGCTCCTTGGCCTCGACCGATCGAGCGACGACCGCAACGGAGTCACCCTTCTTCGGCGTGACGAAGTTGACGCCCTGCGTGGAGCGTCCGGTGACCCGGAAGTCCTCGTTGATCGGGCTGCGCACGACCTGGCCGGTGGCGGTGATCGAGAGGATCTCGTCGCCGTCGACGACGATGAAGGCGCCGACCAGCGAACCGCGCTCCTCGTTGGTGAGGGTCATCGCCTTGATGCCGAGACCGCCCCGCGACTGGAGGCGGTACTCCGAGATCCGGGTCCGCTTGGCCTTGCCCGCGTCGGTGATCGTGAAGACGTACTGGACGTTGTCCGCTGCCTCCTCGTGCGCGACGTCGGCCGCGCGGATCACGGCCATCGACAGCAGCGCGTCGCCACTGCGGAACTTCATGCCCGTGACGCCGGAGGTGGCCCGGCCCATCGGCCGCAGCTGCGAGTCGTCGGCGGGGAAGCGGATGGCCTGGCCCTTGCGGGAGACCAGCAGGATGTGGTCCTCGCTGTTGACCAGCTCGGCCCCGATCAGCTCGTCGTCGTCCTCGCGGAAGTTGATCGCGATGACGCCGGCCTGACGCGGACTGTTGTAGTCACCCAGTCGGGTCTTCTTGACCAGACCACGCCTGGTCGCGAGGACGAGGTACGGCGCCTGCTCGTAGTCCCGGATCGCCAGCACCTGGGCAATCGACTCGTCCGGCTGGAACGACAGCAGCCCGGCCACGTGGCCGCCCTTGGCGTCGCGCGACGCCTCGGGCAGGTTGTAGGCCTTGGTGCGGTAGACCCGGCCGGCCGTGGTGAAGAACAGCAGCCAGTGGTGGTTGGTCGTCGAGATGAAGTGCTCGACGACGTCGTCGCCACGCAGCGAGGCCCCACGAACGCCCTTCCCGCCGCGCTTCTGCGTGCGGTACTGGCTGGCGAGGGTCCGCTTGGCGTAGCCGCCGCGGGTGATGGAGACGACGAGCTCCTCGTCGGGGATGAGGTCCTCCATCGACAGGTCACCGTCGGCGGCGATGATCTGCGAGCGCCGGTCGTTGCCGTACTTCTCGACGATGCCGCCGAGCTCGTCGATGACGATCTGCCGCTGGCGGCTGACGTTGGCGAGGATGTCGCGGTAGTCGGCGATCTCGAGCTCGATCTCGGCGAGCTCGTCGATGATCTTCTGGCGCTGCAGGGCTGCGAGCTGGCGCAGCTGCATGCCGAGGATCGCGGTGGCCTGGAGCTCGTCGACGTCGAGCAGCGCCTGCAGGCCCGTGTTCGCCTCGGCGACGTCGGGTGAACGCCGGATGAGCGCGATCACCTCGTCGAGCATGTCGAGCGCCTTGACCAGGCCGCGCAGGATGTGGGCCCGTTCCTCGGCCGCCCGCAGCAGGTACTCGGTACGACGCCGGATGACCTCGACCTGGTGGGTCACCCAGTTGCTGATGAACTGGTCGATCGTCAGCGTGCGCGGCACGCCGTCGACCAGCGCCAGCATGTTCGCGCTGAAGTTGGTCTGCAGCTCGGTGTGCTTGAGCAGGTTGTTGAGGACGACCCGGGCAACGGCATCGCGACGGAGCACGACCACCAGGCGCTGGCCGGTGCGGTCCGAGGTGTCGTCGCGGACATCGCTGATGCCCTGCACCTTGCCGGAGTCGGCGAGCTCGGCGATCTTCAGCGCCAGGTTGTCCGGGTTGACCATGTAGGGCAGCTCGGTGATGACCAGGCAGGTCCGTCCCTTGCTGTCCTCGTCGACCTCGATCACCGCGCGCTGGGTGATCGAGCCACGACCGGTGCGGTAGGCCTGCTCGATGCCGGTGGTGCCGACGATGAGCGCGCCGTTGGGGAAGTCGGGGCCCTTGATCCGCTCCAGGAGGGCTTCCTGGAGCTCCTCACGGGTGGCGTCGGGGTTCTCGAGCGCCCACGTCGCACCGGCGGCGACCTCGCGCAGGTTGTGCGGCGGGATGCTGGTGGCCATGCCGACCGCGATGCCGGCCGAGCCGTTGACCAGCAGGTTCGGGAACCGGGCCGGCAGGACCTTCGGCTCCTCGGAGCGACCGTCGTAGTTCGGCTGGAAGTCGACGGTCTCCTTCTCGATGTCGCGGACCATCTCCAGCGCGAGCGGCGCCATCCGGCACTCGGTGTACCGCATGGCCGCGGCGGAGTCGTTGCCCGGCGAACCGAAGTTGCCCTGGCCGTTGATCAGCGGCGCACGCATCACCCACGGCTGGGCGAGGCGGACGAGGGTGTCGTAGATCGCGGTGTCACCGTGCGGGTGGTACTGACCCATCACGTCACCGACGACACGGGAGCACTTGGAGAAGCCGCGGTCCGGACGGTAGCCGCCGTCGTACATGGCATAGAGGACGCGCCGGTGCACGGGCTTGAGGCCGTCGCGCACGTCGGGCAGCGCCCGGCCGACGATGACCGCCATGGCGTAGTCGATGTAGGCGCGCTGCATGGAGGTCTGCAGCTCGATGGGCTCGATCCGGCCGCCGAGCGGGACGGGAGTCTCAGTCACGATTGGTCTTTCTGCTGTCGTCTATCGATGTCTAGGAAAACTGCGAGAGTTCTAGATATCGAGGAATCGGACGTCCTTGGCGTTGCGCTGGATGAAGGACCGACGCTGCTCGACGTCCTCACCCATCAGGATCGAGAAGATCTCGTCGGCCTGGGCCGCGTCGTCGAGGGTCACCTGCAGCATCAGGCGCTGATCGGGGTCCATCGTGGTCTCCCACAGCTCCTTGGCGTTCATCTCACCGAGACCCTTGTAGCGCTGGACCGGGTTCTCCTTGGGGAGCTTCTTGCCCTTGCTCAGGCCGTCGGCCATCAGGGTGTCGCGCTCGTGGTCGGAGTAGACGAACTCGTGCTCGGCTGGCTTGTTCCAGCGCAGCCGGTAGAGCGGCGGCTGGGCCATGTAGACGTAGCCGTGCTCGATCAGCGGCTTCATGAAGCGGAACAGGAGCGTCAGCAACAACGTGTTGATGTGGTGGCCGTCGACGTCGGCGTCCGCCATCAGCACCACCTTGTGGTAGCGCAGCTTGTCCTCGTTGAACTCCTCGTGGATCCCCGTGCCGAGCGCGGAGATGATCGAGAGCACCTCGGTGTTGGCGAGCACCTTGTCGATGCGCGCCTTCTCGACGTTGAGGATCTTTCCGCGGATCGGGAGGATCGCCTGGATGCGCGGGTCGCGTCCCTGACGGGCCGAGCCACCGGCGGAGTCACCCTCGACGATGAAGACCTCGCACTCCTCGGGGTTCGTCGACTGGCAGTCCGACAGCTTGCCCGGCAGGCTGCCGCCGCCCAGCAGGCCCTTGCGGCCGCGGGCCAGGTCGCGGGCCTTGCGAGCCGCGATCCGTGCGGTCGCCGCGGCCTGCGCCTTGCGGATGATGTCCTTGCCCTCGCTGGGGTTCTCCTCCAGCCAGGCACCGAGGCGGTCGTTGACGATCGACTGCACGAAGCCCTTGGCCTCGGTGTTGCCGAGCTTGGCCTTGGTCTGGCCCTCGAACTGAGGCTCGGAGATCTTGAGGCTGATGATCGCCGTCAGGCCTTCACGGATGTCGTCACCGGTGAGGCGATCTTCCTTCTTCTTGATCATTCCCCACTCCTCACCCCACTTGTTGATGAGTGTGGTGAGCGCCGCGCGGAAGCCCTCTTCGTGGGTGCCGCCCTCGGGGGTGTTGATCGTGTTCGCGAAGGTGTGGACCGACTCGTTGTACGACGTCGTCTGCCACTGCATCGCGAGCTCGAGGCTCATCGGGTTGTTGGCGTCGACCGCGGTCTCGGCGTCGAAGTCGATGATCGCGCCGACCGTCTGCTTGCGACGGTTGAGGAAGTCGACGTAGTCGGCCAGGCCGCGCTCGTACTGGAAGACCTGCTCGAGGGCCTTGTGGCCGTCGACCTCGGTCGCGTGGATCTCGGTCGCCGCAGCGGCGACGCCCTCGATGTCGGTCGTGCCGTCCTCGACCGCGTCGGCCAGCTCCTCGGCCTTGGGACGGGCGTCGACCAGGACGATCTTCAGGCCCTTGTTGAGGAAGGCCATCTCGCGGAAACGCGTGGAGATCGTCTCGAGGTTGTAGTCGGTGGTCTCGAAGATGTCGGGGGAGGCCCACCATGTGACGGTGGTGCCCGTGCCCTCGCCGTCCTCGAGGGGGCGGACCTGGCGCAGGGTGTAGTCGGGCACACCGAGGGAGAACTCCTGCTCCCAGAGGAAGCCGCGGTTCTTCACCTCCAGGTGCAGGTGCGTCGAGAGCGCGTTGACGACCGACGAACCCACACCGTGCAGACCACCGGAGACCTTGTAGCCGCCGCCGCCGAACTTGCCACCGGCGTGCAGGACGGTCAGCGCCAGCGTCGCGGCGGGCAGCTCCTGCCCGGGAGCGGTGTCGGTGGGGATGCCGCGGCCGTTGTCGATCACGCTGATCGAGCCGTCGGGGTTGAGCGTGATGTTGATCGTGTCGCAGTAGCCGGCGAGCGCCTCGTCGACCGCGTTGTCCACGATCTCCCAGATCAGGTGGTGCAGGCCGCGCTCACCGGTCGAACCGATGTACATGCCGGGGCGCTTGCGGACTGCTTCGAGTCCCTCCAGCACCTGGATCGCCGAGGCGTCGTACTCGACCTCATCGGCGGGAACCGCGGGCACGGGCTGGTTGTCGTCGGACACGCAGGACCTCTTCTGGCTGGACCTCGAACTCGCCATGCCGGAGGCATGGCGAAGGCCGAGTCGTGCGCACAGGTGACGCGTTCCCGGCCAGACGGCCATTCTAGCCTGCTGAAGGCCTCAGAACACGTTCCATGCCCTCCGGATGGGGGGATCCTTGTGGAAATCCCGCCCTGAGCGGCTCATAACGCCGGTTTGGAGGGCCGGAGAGGGGGTCCGCTGTGTCCCTGTACGGCTGAGGGGGCCGTTCGGGCCGCAGATCCGCCCCCACATCCGCGCGGGCCGATCACCCCCGGCTCACCCGTAGGTGTCGCGCGGGCCGCGCCCGTCCCGCACGCCGCGCTTGCCGTGCTTCCAGGTCGGCGCGAGCGGCCCCAGGACCTCCACCACCGTGACCGTGCCGGTGCCGAGCTCCTCGTTGAGGCGGCGCACGATGGTCGTGGCGAGCAGCTTGAGCTGGGTCGCCCACGCCGTCGACTCGGTGCGCACGATCAGGACCCCGTCGACCAGTGACTCGGGCGTGGAGTGGGCGCCGATCTCGTCCCCGACGATCTCGGTCCAGCGCCCGAACACCCCGCGGACCTGCAGGTCCAGGGCCCAGCCGCGGTCCTTGATGAGCTTGCCGATCTCGCCGGTCAGGCCCTGCGGGTCGCGGCCGTCGGGATGGGCGCTGCTGTACTGCGGGTCGCCGCGGCGACCGCGCGAGCCGGGGCGAAAGGTGCCGTTGGGGGAGACCGTGGTGTCGGAGAACCGCCCGCCGCGGCGCTTGGCGGGCGTCGTGCTCGACCCGGCGGTGCCGAGCGTCTGGGCACGGGCCAGGTCGAGACCGTCCGCGTGGTGCTCGGGTTCGGGCTCGACGGCGTCCGTCTCCTCCGTGCTGTCCTCGGGTTCAGTCACGGGTCACCTCACCGCCGGCCACCTGGAAGGTGACGCCGCGCAGCTGGGGAGGGACGTCGGCCGCGACCGCCGCCGTGACCAGCACCTGCTCGGCACCGGCGACGAGCTCCGCCAGCTGGGTACGGCGTTCGGCGTCGAGCTCGGCGAACACGTCGTCGAGCACCAGGATCGGGTCGTCGCCGTCGGCCCGCAGGAGGTCGTACGACGCCAGCCGCAGCGCGAGCGCGAACGACCAGGACTCCCCGTGGCTGGCGTAGCCGCGCACCGGCAACCGCTGGTCGTCACCCGGGCCCAGGGTCAGCAGGATGTCGTCGCGGTGCGGGCCGACCAGGGTGACGCCGCGACCGATCTCGTCGTGCTGGCGGCGGGCGAGCTCGGCACGGAAGCTTCCCGTGAGGTCTTCGTCGTCGACCGGCGCCGGCACGCTCGGCTGGTACTCCAGGCGCGCGTCGTCGCGCGAGGCTCCACGCGCCACCGCCTCATAGGCCTTCCCGAGGTACGGCGCGAGGTCGGTCGCCAGTGCCTGGCGGGCCGCGAGCAGCTCGGTGCCGGTGGCGACGAGGTGGTCGTCCCACACCGCCAGCGTCGCCAGGGCGCTCTCGCGCGAGGAGCCGCGGGCGGCGTACATCGTCTTCAGGAGGGTGTTGCGCTGGCGCAGCACGCGCTCGTAGTCGGACAGGACGCCGGCCATCCGCGGCGTGCGGAGCACGATCAGGTCATCGAGGAACCGCCGCCGCTGGCTCGGGTCGCCCTTGACGAGGGCGAGGTCCTCGGGGCTGAACACCACGGTGCGAACGATCCCGGCGAGGTCGCGGGCCCGCGACAGCGGCGAGCGGTTGATGCGGGCGCGGTTGGCGCGACCCGGGTTGAGCTCGACCTCGAGGATGGCGGTGCGTCCTTCCCGGACGACCGCGGCCCGGATGACCGCCTGCTCGGTACCCGCCCGGATCAACGGCGCATCCGTGGCCACCCGGTGCGACGACAAGCGCGAGAGGTAGTCGATCGCCTCGACCAGATTGGTCTTGCCCTGACCGTTGCGCCCCACGAATGCGGTGACTCCCGCTTCGAGCGCCACGTCGACATCGGCGTAGGACCGGAAGTCGTGGAGGGTCAGATGCGAGACGTGCACAGCCCCATCATCCCCCTCCCTGACCACAACTTTTACGTGCCTCAAAGGACATCCTGCGGGGCAACATGTTTGAAGGGGCCTTCGGGGACCTAGGCTGACGTCCATGACGCAACCTCCCCAGAACCCTCCGCCCCCCGGCGGCTACGGCTACGGCGCCTCCGCGCCCATCCCCACCGGCGGCCCGTACTTCGTGAACGTGCTCGGCCAGGAGCAGGGCCCGATCGACTTCAACACCCTTGCCCAGATGGCCGTTTCCGGCCAGATCAAGTCCGACGCCCCGGTGCGCTCGGCTGACAGCCAGCAGTACATCGCGGCCAAGGACGTCCCCGGTCTGTACTCCGAGAAGGAGTGGCTGACCGTTGTCCTGCTCTCGTGGCTGCTCGGCAGCTTCGGTGTCGACCGCTTCTACCTCGGCCAGACCGGTCTGGGCCTCGGCAAGCTGTTCACCTGCGGTGGCTGCGGCATCTGGGCGATCTACGACCTGATCATGTTCGCGCTGCGCAAGCAGCACGACGCTGACGGCCGCCCCTTCCGCTGAGCACCCACCCTGCATCAGACGCGTGACCACGACCCCGCCCGCCACTGAGGAGTCCTCCACCAGGAGCCTCCTGCGACACGTCCGCCTCTCGAGCGCGGACGTCGTCGCGGCGGGTGGGGTCGCTGCCGTCGGGGTGGCCTTCCTGTTGTCCCCCGACCACATCGAGGACGGGCCGATCCTGTGCCCGTTCCGCGGCCTCACCGGTCTGCCCTGCCCCGGGTGCGGCCTGACCCGGTCCTGGGTCTACGGCGCCCACGGCTGGTGGCGGGAGTCCTTCTCCGCCAACCCGTTCGGCCTGGTGGCGCTGGCGGCCGTCGTGACCTTCGTCGTCCTGGTCGTCGTACGACGCGCGCGGCGACTGCCGCCGCCCTCGCTGGACAAGATGCTGCGGCACCCGGTGGCCATCGGCCTGGGTGCGATCTGGCTGGTCTACGGGCTGATCCGCCTCGTCCTCGCCATCTGACTTCTGCGTCAGTCCTTCTTGATGCTGTGGCCGCCGAAACCGGCACGCATCGCCGAGATCGCCTTCATGGCGTGGTCCTCCGGCTGCCGCGAAACGAAGCGCGCGAACAGCGACGCGGAGATGGCCGGCATCGGGACAGCGTTCTCGATCGCGGCCTCGACCGTCCAGCGACCTTCACCCGAATCGTCGGCGTAGCCGCGGATCCCGTCGAGGTGCTCGTCGGCGCGGAGTCCTTCGACGAGCAGGTCCAGCAGCCAGGAGCGGACGACCGTTCCGGTGCGCCAGGACGCGAAGATCTCGGGCACGTTCTCGACGATGTCGACCTTGTCGAGCAGCTCCCAGCCCTCGGCGTAGGCCTGCATCATCGCGTACTCGATGCCGTTGTGGACCATCTTGGCGAAGTGACCGGCGCCCGGCGTCGGGCCGCAGTGCACCAGACCGTCCTCGGTGTCGGTGGGCTTGAGTGCCTCGAACGCGGGCATCACCTTCGCGGCGTCGTCGACCGAGCCGCCGTACATCAGGGCGTAGCCGTTCTGCAGGCCCCAGACCCCGCCCGAGGTGCCGCAGTCGACGAAGCCGATGCCGTTCTCGGCAAGGGAGGCAGCGTTGATCGCGTCGTCGGTGTACTTGGAGTTGCCGCCGTCGACCACCACGTCGCCGGCGCTGAGCAGGCCCTTGAGCTCGGTGATCGTGGAGCGCGTCGGGTCACCGGCCGGGACCATCACCCACACGACCTTGGGGGAGGGGAGTGCCTCGACCAGCGCGGCCAGGCTCTCCACGTCGGCAAGGTCGGGGTTGCGGTCGTAACCGACGACGGTGTGACCCGCGTTGCGCAGGCGGGTGCGCATGTTGCCACCCATCTTGCCGAGTCCGACCAGTCCGATGTCCATGGGCGCAATCCTCCAGGTGGTGATGAAAGGGGTGCTGTGGGTGGCTCAGCGCGAAGAGGTCAGCTCAGGAGGCGGCGCGGCATGAGCAGGTAGCGGAACGAGCCGCCGTCGGTCGGCGCCGTCTCGTCGCCCGTGCCGCTGATGACGACCGGCTTCGAGGCCTGCGTGAACGCCAGCTCGACGACCGGTTCGTCGATCGCGCCGAGGCCGTCGAGCAGGAACGCCGGGTTGAACCCGGTGACCAGGTCCTCACCGTCGATCTGCGCGGGGACCGACTCCGAGGCCTGGGCGTCGTCGCCCGAGCCGGCGTCGAGGATCAGCGCACCGTCGCGGAAGCTGAGCTGGACGGCGGTGTTGCGGTCGGCAACGAGCGAGACGCGCTTGACCGACTCGATCAGCTCGGCCCGGTCGATCCGCGCCACGGTCAGCTTCTCGCTCGGGAAGAGCGCCCGCACCTTGGGGAACTCACCGTCGAGCAGTCGCGTCGTCGTACGACGCACGCCACCGGGGCCGGTGCCCTCGAAGCCGATGATGCCGTCGCCGGCACCGGAGGCCGAGAGCGCGATCGTGACTTCAGGACCCGCGGTCAGCGACTTGGCGGTGTCGCCGAGGACCTTCGCCGGGACCAGGGCGGCCATCGTCACGTCGGGGGTGCCCGGGTTCCAGGTCAGCTCGCGCTGCGAGAGCCGGAACCGGTCGGTCGCGAGCAGGGCGATCGTGTCGCCCTCGATCTCGACCCGGACGCCGGTGAGGACGGGGAGCATGTCGTCGCGACCCGCTGCGGTCACGGCTTGCGCGACGGCGTGGGCGAAGGCCTCGCTCGGCACGGTACCGGTGGCCGAGGGCATGTCCGGGATCGAGGGGTAGTCCTCGACGGGCATCGTCTGCAGCGAGAAGCGCGAGGAACCGCAGGTCAACGAGACCCGGGTGCCGTCGAGGGTGATGTCGACCGGCTTGTTCGGGAGGCTGCGGCAGATGTCGGCGAGCAGCCGGCCACTGACCAGCGCCTTGCCCTCGTCGCTGACCTCAGCAGTGAGGGTGGCCCGAGCCGACGTCTCGTAGTCGAAGGTCGACAGGATCAGGCCCTCGTCGCTGGCCTCGATCAACAGGCCGGCGAGGACGGGGGCACTGGGGCGCACCGGAAGGCTGCGAGCAGCCCAGGCCACGGCGTCGGCGAGGACGTCACGGTCGACACGGAACTTCACGGCGTCGTACCTCATCACTAGTTCGAAGGAGCCGGGCCCAACTCGCTGCGGTGCGCCTGCCGGGGAATGACAGATCTGGAGTTCGTGCCCGTGTGGGGTTGCATCCTGCCATGTCATTCCCAAGAGCGGGACCAGCAACCTCGTCGAAGAGCCTTGTGGGTGCCTCCCGATCGGCTGAGTGCACAGGGAGAGGGCCCGGAGAGGTGCTGCGCTTCGAAGTGTTGGAGTTCAAGAGGGAGTAGTCATAGGTGCGGTGGAAACTGTGGATGACCGTTGTTTGCGCAGGTCAGGTGCCCGATGACCGGTGGATGAAGGTTGTGGATGAAATCGGTACGGACGGGGTCCCCCTGTGCAGGAAGCTCCGGTCGTACGACGAGCTCCAGGTGGTTCCACGGAATCCTCCCCGTGTAGTTCGCACCATTGGGGGTGGTTTATCCACAGGAACGAACCACAAGAAGAAATGTGGTTCGTTCCTGGGATCAGCCTGGGATCAGCCTTGTCGGGCCTGCATCTTCACCCGGTTGGTCAGTTCGCTGACCTGGTTGAAGACCGCACGCCGTTCGCCGAGGAGCTGGTTGATCTTCCGCTCGGCGTACATCACGGTCGTGTGGTCCCGGTTGCCGAACTGGGCGCCGATCTTCGGCAGCGACAACCCGGTGAGCTCGCGGCACAGGTACATCGCGATCTGACGGGCCATCACCAGGTGCCGGCCGCGGCTCGGTCCGGTGAGCTCCTCGATGGAGAGCCCGAAGTACGCCGCGGTCTGCGCGATGATCAGCGGTGCGGTGATCTCCGGCTCGCCGCCGTCGGGGATCAGGTCCTTGAGCACGATCTCGGCCAGCGTCATGTCGACGTCCTGGCGGTTGAGGTTCGCGAACGCGGTGACCCGGATGAGGGCGCCCTCGAGCTCACGGATGTTCGTCTGGATCTTGCTGGCGATGAACTCCAGGACGTCCGAGGGTGCGGTGAGGCGGTCCATCGCGGCCTTCTTGCGAAGGATCGCGATCCGGGTCTCGAGGTCGGGAGCCTGGACGTCGGTGATCAGGCCCCACTCGAAACGGTTGCGCAGCCGGTCCTCGAGGGCCTCGAGCAGCTTGGGCGGACGGTCGGAGGTCAGCACGATCTGCTTGTTCGCGTTGTGCAGCGTGTTGAAGGTGTGGAAGAACTCCTCCTGGGTCTGGGTCTTGCCCGCCAGGAACTGGATGTCGTCGATCAGCAGCACGTCCACCTCGCGGTACTTCCGCTTGAACCGGTCCTGCCGGTCGTCGCGGATCGCGTTGATGAACTCGTTGGTGAACTCCTCGCTGGAGACGTAGCGCACCTTGGAGCCGGCGTAGATCGTGCGGACGTAGTGCCCGATCGCGTGCAGCAGGTGGGTCTTGCCGAGGCCGGACTCTCCATAGATCAGCAGCGGGTTGTAGCTCTTGCCCGGCGCTTCACTGACCGCGACGGCTGCTGCGTGCGGGAAGCGGTTCGAGGAGCCGATGACGAAGGTCTCGAAGGTGTACTTGGGGTTGAGGCGGGTCTCACCGGAGCCGGTGGCCGAGGGACCGGCCGCGTTGGCGGCGTTCAGGTCGGGCGGGGTGAACGTGGCGTCGTACCCGGGAGCGGCGACGACGGCCGCGGCGTCGTACGTCGATGAATCGGCTTGTGGCTTTGTCGACAAGTCGACGGACTGCTCCAGGGCCGGCTGCTCGAACGCCGGCCGGGGCTGGTCGTAGCCAGGGCCCTGGTCGTACGGCGCCGGGCCGCCCTCGAACGGCACGTCGTGGCGCAGGGTGCTGTCGACGGTCACCGCGAGCTGGACCTCCTGGCCGAACCGCTCGGTCAGGGCGTCCTCGAGCTGGCTGCGCAGTCGGCCCTCGAGCCGCTTGCGGGTGAAGTCGTCGGGTACGGCGACGATCGCGGTCGTGCCGTGCAACGTGACGGGTCGGCTCGCCTGGAGCCAGGCGCGCTGGTGGGCCTGCAGCTCACCGACGACAGCGGACCACTCGCGGCCGAGCCGGGCCGTCGCGGAGTCCTGGTTGGGGTCGTTCTGGGGCTGATCGGGGTTGCCGGTCACGCCTCACACCTCTCGCTGTTCGTCTGGTCCGGTCCGCCGGTGGGCGGCCTTCGGGTGGTGACAGCCCAACTTCCCACGGGAATGTCAGGCTGGCTCCACAAGTTTGTCCACAGGTTGTGAACATTTGCATCACTGGCGCGTGATGCGAAACCGAGGCCGCCTCGATTCGGCGCTCCGATCACTGTTTCCGCAGGTCAACGCCCTGTGATGGGGGAAATTGGTGCTGCGGGTCACGGTGTCGAAGGGCTGCTTCGAAGCCGGCGGGGGAAACCCGGATCCGTCGAACTTAATCGCCGATCGCCCCATGGATCAACCCGCTATCCACAGGTTTTCACCTTGATCTGTGCACGGAGCGGGGGAGTGCCGTCGGTTTGACCCCTGATTGGGCCTGCGCGTACCGTTGATTGGTCAACCGGTGTCGACCGGTGCCGCATGTCCACGAGGCCCTGACCGCCTCGTGGCTGCGCGGTGCCGGCCGACAGGCCTGGTGGCTCCTGTTGGGAGCGACTTCTGGCTGCCGGTGGACCCTTCCCGACATTTGCACCCTGAGAGGTCATCGTGAGCAAGCGCACGTACCAGCCGAACAACCGCCGCCGGCACAAGGTCCACGGCTTCCGCCTTCGTATGCGGACCCGCGCGGGTCGCTCGATTCTGGCGAACCGTCGCCGAAAGGGCCGTCAGAGCCTGTCCGTCTGAGGACGGCTCGTGTCCGCCCAGCGCATTCCGTGGGGCTGACCGATGCTCACAGCCGGTTCGCGGCTCACTGACCCCGAAGGTTTTCGGGCAGCGAGTCGTCGCGGCCGTCGCGCCGGAAGCCGCTCCGTCGTCACCCACCTGCTGCCCCCTGGGGGCACGCAGGTTGTTGGCATGTCCACGACTGGGTCCGCGCCTCGCGTCGGGTTCGTCGTGAGCAAGGCGGTCGGTACTGCCGTCGTGCGCAACCGCGTGAAGCGCCGGTTGCGCCACGCCATGCGCGAGCGGATGGACCGCCTGCCTGCGGGATCACTGCTGGTGGTGCGGGCCCAGGCGCCGGCTGCCACGACGTCGTACCCGGAACTGGTGGCCGACCTCGACCGTTGTCTGCAACGCGTGGTCCAGTCCGGTTCCACCGCCGGGGAGGCGCAATGAAGTGGCTGCTCATCGGCCTGGTGCGTGGCTACCAGTTCCTGATCAGCCCGATGCTGGGTCCCACCTGCCGTTACTACCCCTCCTGCTCGGCGTACGCCGTCCAGGCGCTGCAGGTGCACGGCGCCTTCAAGGGCACCTGGCTCGCCGTACGGCGGCTGCTGCGGTGCCACCCCTGGTCTCCCGGGGGCGTTGACCACGTCCCTGAGCGC
Organism: Nocardioides sp. Root682; assembly: GCF_001427795.1. Taxonomy (GTDB): domain Bacteria; phylum Actinomycetota; class Actinomycetes; order Propionibacteriales; family Nocardioidaceae; genus Nocardioides. The sequence goes on from NZ_LMHJ01000001.1 coordinate 2,489,392, forward strand.
ACTCCGCGCTCCCCCGAACTCCGTACGGCGTCCGCCGGCGGACCTCACTCCCAGCAAGGAGCCTGATCCGTGGGCATCTTCGGCGACATCGGCCACTTCATCATGGTGCCGCTCTACTACGTCATCTCGGCAGTGCTCCTCGCCTGGCACCAGCTCTTCACCTGGGTGGGGCTCGACCCCGACGGCGGACTCTCGTGGGCGCTGTCGATCATCGGCCTGACGCTGGTGATCCGGGCGGCGCTCATCCCGCTGTTCGTGAAGCAGATCAAGTCCAGCCGCAACATGCAGCTGCTGCAGCCCAAGGTCAAGGAGCTGCAGAAGAAGTACGGCCACGACCGGCAGAAGCTGGCCGAAGAGACCATGAAGCTCTACAAGGACGCCGGGACCAACCCGTTCGCGTCCTGCCTGCCGATCCTGCTGCAGATGCCGATCTTCTTCGCGCTGTTCCGCCTGCTGTCGTCGGCCGCCAAGAGCGACAAGGCACACGGCTTCCTCACCAAGGAGAAGGCCCACCAGTTCGGTGAGTCGCAGATCTTCGGCTCACTGCCGATCAACGGCAACTTCTGGGAGTCGCGTACCTGGGGCGACGACCCGCACATGGGCGTCATGCTCGTCGCGGCGTTCCTGGTGCTCGCGATGACGGCCACGACCTTCACCACGCAGCGCCAGCTGATGGCCAAGAACATGCCCGCCGAGGCGATGAGCGGGCCGTACGCCCAGCAGCAGAAGATGCTGCTCTACATCCTCCCGGTCGCGTTCGGCCTCGGCGGTGTCGCGTTCCCGATCGGTGTGCTCCTGTACTGGACCACCTCGAACCTGTGGACGATGAGCCAGCAGTTCTACGTCATCCGCAACAACCCCGCCCCCGGGACGCCGGCCGAGCAGGCCAAGAAGGACCGGGACCGGGCCAAGGCGCTCAAGCACGGCAAGGTCGACCTGGTCGCCGAGGCCGAGGCAGCCGAGGCGAAGGCCGTGGAAGAGCGCCGGGCCGCCGCCGTGCGCCAGCAGCCGAAGCGGCAGACCAAGTCGCAGCGCAAGAAGACCACCGGTGGCGCCAGCAACAGCGCCCCGAGCAAGCAGAACCCCACCACGAACGAGGGAGAATCCGAATGAGCGCCGACATCGAGACCGAGGCCGCGACCGAGAACGAGGTCGTGGAGACGGACGCCGCCGAGACGGACACCGACGTGGACACCGACGTGGACACCGACGTGGACACCGACGTGGTCACCGACGACAGTGCCCCGGCCGCGCCGAAGTCCGAGGCGGACCGGATCGCCCGCCTCGAGCAGGAAGGCGACATCGCCGCCGACTACCTCGAGGAGCTGCTCGACATCGCGGACCTCGACGGTGACCTGGACATCGACGTGGAGGCCGACCGGGCCGCCGTGTCGATCGTGGGCGCCGAGCTCTCGCAGCTCGTCGGTTCCGACGGCAAGGTCCTCGAAGCCCTCCAGGAGCTCACCCGCCTCGCGGTCTACCGCGAGACCGGCGAGCGCTCGCGCCTGATGCTCGACATCTCCGGGTTCCGTGCGGACAAGCGCACGCGGCTGACCCAGCTCGGCGCGGAGACGGCCGCTCAGGTCCTCGCCTCCGGTGAGCCGGTGTCCCTCGAGGCGATGTCGCCGTTCGAGCGCAAGATCGTCCACGACGCCGTGGCCGCCGCCGGCCTGCGCTCGGAGTCGGCTGGCGTCGAGCCCCGTCGTTACGTCGTCGTACTGCCCGCGGACGCCTGAGCCTCCCCGGCCACGGTCGACGTTTCACGTGAAACAAGACGACTCCACCACACCCCCGGTGTCTCCGGATCCGCAGGATCCGGCAGGCCCGGGGGTGCGGCCTTCTGGGGGACCTGTGCCGGCCGTTGCCGCCGCGATGTTCCCGAGCGACCGGTTGCCCCTGGCGATCCGGTACGCCGAGCTGCTGGCCACCGAGGGAGTGATCCGCGGTCTGATCGGACCGCGGGAAGCCCCGCGATTGTGGGACCGGCACCTGATCAACTGTGCGCTGCTGTCCCCCGCGCTCCCCGAGGGCGCCACGGTCGTGGACATCGGCTCCGGCGCCGGGTTGCCCGGGTTGGTGATCGCCATTGCCCGCCCCGACCTCTCCATCACGCTGGTGGAGCCCCTGCTGCGTCGTACGACCTTCCTGGAGGAGGTCGTGGCCGAGCTGGGGCTGTCCAACGTCACGGTCGTGCGCGGTCGCGCTGACGTCCTGCACGGCAAGGCGACGTACGACGTCGTCACCTCGCGTGCGGTGGCGCCGCTGGAGCGGCTGCTCGGCTGGAGCATGCCCCTCGTCGCGCCCCACGGAGCGCTGGTCGCCATGAAGGGCAGCTCGGCTGCCGACGAGGTTGCTGCGGCAGGCCCGACGCTCGCGAAGTTGCGCTGTGCTCCCCCCACCATCGAGTCCCTCGGCGTCGAGCTCGACGACGTCGACGGTGTCGATCCAATTCAGGTCGTCCGGGTCACCTGGGCCGATCCAACCCGCGTATCGTTGCCCCTTCGTGGCACCCGTGGTTCTCGCGAATCACGTCCCGGTACGTCGCGTTCCAAGAGGAGGAAGTCGTGAGCGACTCGTTCACCCCTGAAGGGTTTTCCACCGATGGGAGTACCGGTCCTGAGCGTGGCCGTCCACAGATGGGCACCAGTTATCCACAGGTAGGCACCAACGACACCTTCGTCGCCCAGGGCGATGTTTCACGTGAAACAGGTCCGTCCGAGGATGCTGGCGTTTCACGTGAAACGTCCCCGCCGCCTCCCCCGCCGCCGTCGAGCCAGGTCCGGACCGCAGCACAGCTGGCCGAGGCTGCCGCGGACTTCGACGACGACCTGACGCCACTGGCGCGGGCCGCGCAGGCCACCGTCCTGGTGCGCGCCGGCATCCCGCAGGAGCACCTCGCCCGGCCTTCGGAAACCCGTGTGTTCGTCGTCGCGAACCAGAAGGGCGGGGTCGGCAAGACCACCTCGACGGTCAACCTCGCGGCCGCGATGACCCAGCTCGGCCAGAAGGTCCTGGTCATCGACCTGGACCCCCAGGGCAACGCCTCGACCGCGCTGAACATCGACCACCACCAGGGCACGCCGTCGACCTACGAGCTCCTCGTCGACGGCCTGGCGATTGCTGACATCGCCCAGCCGTGCCCGGATGCGGCCGGCCTCTGGGTCGTGCCGGCGACCATCGACCTGGCCGGCGCCGAGATCGAGCTGGTCAGCGTCGTGGCCCGCGAGCAGCGGCTCAAGAAGGCGATCGATGCCCACCCGCGGATCGGACCGGCGGCGACGGCAGGGGAGGACCGCTTCGACTACGTCTTCATCGACTGCCCGCCGTCCCTGGGCCTGCTCACCCTGAACGCCCTGGTCGCAGGCGCCGAGATGATGATCCCGATCCAGGCCGAGTACTACGCCCTCGAGGGCCTGGGCCAGCTGCTCAAGACCGTCGACATGGTCCGGGCGCACCTGAACCCCGATCTCGCCGTCTCGACGATCCTGCTCACCATGTACGACGCCCGCACCCGGCTGGCCGCCGGCGTGGCCCAGGAGGTCCGCGACCACTTCGGTGACCAGGTCGTGAAGACCGCCATCCCGCGGTCGGTGCGCGTGTCCGAGGCGCCGTCGTACGGACAGACCGTGATGACCTACGATCCGGGCTCTCCGGGGGCGCTGAGCTACCTCGAGGCGGCCCGCGAAATCGTCATGAAGGGCAGTCTTCAGTGAACGCCCAGGCACCGCGCCGTGGCCTCGGACGTGGCCTCGGATCGCTCATTCCCACCGCGCCCCCTGTCAACTCGACATTTCAGGATGCGGACCTTTCCGCAGGAGCGACTTCCAGCGAGTCCGTGGACCCCGGGTCCACCGAATCGGCGCGAGGCCCTCAGATCGAAGATTCGGGTCTGGCGCCCGTCGACGGGGCCTATTTCGCGGAATTGCCCGTCGACCAGATCAAGCCCAACGCAGTCAACCCGCGGACCGTCTTCGACGAGGACGCGATGGCCGAATTGGTCCACTCGATCCGTGAGATCGGGCTTCTTCAGCCGATCGTCGTACGACGGAGCGGGCCGGAGACCTTCGAGCTGGTCATGGGGGAGCGGCGTTGGCGCGCGACCCAGCAGGCCGGCCTCGCCACGATCCCGGCGATTGTCCGCGAGACCGACGACACCGCGATGCTGCGCGACGCGCTGCTGGAGAACCTGCACCGCAGCAACCTGAACCCCCTCGAGGAAGCCGCCGCGTACCAGCAGCTGCTGGAGGACTTCGCGTGCACGCACGAGGAGCTCGCCCAGCGGATCGGGCGCTCGCGTCCGCAGATCAGCAACACGATGCGTCTGCTCAAGCTCTCCCCGGCGGTCCAGCGCCGGGTGGCCGCCGGCGTGCTGTCCGCCGGTCACGCGCGGTCCCTGCTCGGTGTGGCCGACGCGGACCTCCAGGACCGGCTCGCCCAGCGCGTGGTCTCCGAAGGCATCTCGGTGCGTGGCCTCGAGGAGATCGTCGCGGTGGGGGACATCGGCGGCGCCGCCCCGCGTCCGCCCCGGGCCCGCCCCAAGGCGCCGGGTCTGGCGGATCTCTCCGAGCGCCTGGGCGACCGGCTCGAGACCCGCGTGAAGATCGACCTGGGCAAGACCAAGGGCAAGATCAGCATCGAGTTCGCCAACACCGGGGACCTGCAGCGCATCGTCGACCTGATCGATCCGCGCAACCGGGACGACCGACCGATCTGAGCGTCTCGCTGGTTGAGGTGCGAGGAGCGCAAGCGACGAGCCTCGAAACCTCCGGGCTCGCCTCGCGTAGGTCAGTCCGGAGGTTTCGAGGCTCGCTTCGCTCGCACCTCAACCACCGGGTCAGGCCGCTGACCTGCGGAAACACTGATTGTCGACAAAGCGACAAGACGACAAACCGATATATCGGTAAGGCTACTTACCCCGCTTGGCGCGCCTCTCGGCAGCCTTGGCTGCGCGCTTGGCCGCTCGCTCCCTGAGCTCCGCCGCGTCCATCTCGAGTGCCTTCTCGGGCGTGGGAGCCGAGCCGCCGAACCGGGCGGGGGTCCACCAGGAGCCCGGAGCCTTCTCGTCCTCGGGGTACTCGGCGATGACCTCGTCGAGCATCTTCTGCATCGCCGCGCGCAGGGCCGCGGTCTCGGCCGCGAGGTCCTTGCCGGTCGGGTACATCGGCTCGCCGACCTTGATCGCGATCGTCTTGCGCTTGCGGGAGAAGTCCTTCTCGTGGTCCTTGGTCATCAGCCGGTGCGCGCCCCACACGATCATCGGGATCAGCGGGACGCCGGTCTCGGCGGCGATCTTGACCGCGCCGACCTTGAGCTCCTTGATCTCGAACGAGCGCGAGATGGTGGCCTCGGGGTAGATGCCGACCACCTCGCCGGCCTCGAGGTAGGCCTTGGCGTCGAGCATCGACTGCGCGCCCGCGGCGCGGTCGACGGTGATGTGGTGGAAGGAGCGCAGGAGGTGCCCCACACCGGGGGTGTCCATCATCTCGCGCTTGATCATGAACCGGACCAGGCGCTTGGACGGGTTGGCGCCCAGGCCGCCGTAGACGAAGTCGACGTACCCGGTGTGGTTGATCGCGAGCAGCGCTCCGCCGGTCCTCGGCACGTTCTCCGTGCCCGACAGCTGGAACTTCTGGCCCAGGGCCTTGAAGAGGACCTTGGCAGTGACGATGACCGGCGGGTACGTGATGTCGCGCATACCCCCCAGTCTGTCAGCGTCGTGTGGCGAGGAATTCCGCGATCCGGCCAATGGCCTCTTCGAGCACGTCGACGTCGGGGAGCGTCACGAGGCGGAAGTGGTCGGGTGCGGGCCAGTTGAAGCCCGAGCCGTGGGTGACCAGGATCTTCTTCGCCCGCAGCAGGTCGATGACGAACTGCTCGTCGTCGTCGATCGGGTAGACCTCGGGATCCAGGCGCGGGAAGCAGTACAGGGCCCCGCGGGGTCGGACCGAGGAGACACCGGGAATCTCGTTCAGGAGCCGGTCGGCGAGCATCGACTGCTCGTAGAAGCGCCCACCGGGCACGATCAGCTCGTTGATCGACTGGTAGCCGCCCAGGGCGGTCTGGATCGCGTGCTGGGCGGGCACGTTGGCGCACATGCGCATGTTCGCGATCAGGGTGAGGCCCTCGAGGAACTCCTCGGCGATCTCCTTGGGCCCCGAGATCATCACCCAGCCGGCGCGGTAGCCGCAGACCCGGTAGGCCTTCGAGAGCCCGCTGAAGGTCAGGCAGAGCACGTCGGAGCCGGCCGCCTCGGCCGCGTGGTGGTGGACCGCGTCGTCGAACAGGATCTTCTCGTAGATCTCGTCGGCGAAGACCACGAGATCGTGGCGACGCGCGATGTCGACGAGCTTGGCGACCATGTCCTTGCTGTAGACCGCACCCGTGGGGTTGTTGGGGTTGATGATGACCAGGGCGTGGGTGTTCTCGGTGATCTTCGACTCGATGTCGGCCAGGTCCGGCATCCAGTCGTTGGCCTCGTCGCACTTGTAGTGCACGGGCTTGCCACCGGACAGGGACACGGCGCCGGTCCACAGGGGGTAGTCGGGCGCCGGCACCAGGATCTCGTTGCCGTCGTCGATGAACGCCTGGAGCACCATCGAGATCAGCTCGGAGACGCCGTTGCCGATGAAGACGTCCTCGACGTCGGTGTCCTTGAGGCCGCGCGACTGGTAGTACTGCGCCACGGCGGTGCGGGCGGAGTAGATGCCGCGCGAGTCGCTGTAGCCCTGCGCCTCCGGCAGGTGGTGGATCACGTCGGCGAGGATCGCCTCCGGAGCCTCGAACCCGAACGGTGCCGGGTTGCCGATGTTGAGCTTGAGGATCCGGTGGCCCTCGGCCTCGAGGCGCTGGGCCTCGACGAGGATGGGTCCCCGGACGTCGTACCGGACATTGCGAAGCTTCTGGCTCTGGCGGATCTTGCGCACCTGCGCATTCTCGCAGGTCCGTGCCACCGGATTTCGGGACTACCATCGACAGCACCCCCGCTTCGGAGCGCCCGAGAGGACTGCGATGGCGCGTACGACGGTTCCACTGACGCTCGACCTGCTCGAGGTCCTCGACGCGCCGTGCCGCAACTGCCTGTTCTGGGAGCGCGAGCCGGTGCACCGGGACGCCATCGCGACCGCCGAGTGGGCGCGGGAGAAGGAGACCTGGATCTCCGAGGTGCTGCGCGAATGGGGATCGTGCGGACGAGTCGCGCTGGTCGACGGTGAACCGGTCGGCTACCTGATCTACGCCCCGCCGGCCTTCGTGCCCGGTGTTGCCGCGTTCCCGACCGCACCGGTCTCCGCCGACGCCGTGCTGCTCACCACGGCCTGGGTCCGCCCGGAGTACACCGGCGCCGGTGTGGGACGGCTCCTGGTGCAGGGCATGGCCCGCGACCTCGTCGTTCGCGACGACATCCGCGCTGTGGAGGCGTTTGCCAGCACCGGTCGGGCCTTTCCGGGCGTCGGTACGAGCGTCAACTGCGTCGTACCGGCCGAATTCCTGGCCCGGGTGGGCTTCAAGACCCATCGGGCGCACCCGCGCACGCCCCGGATGCGGATGGAGATGCGGTCCCTGGTCACCTGGCGCGGCGAGGTGGAGGCCGCGTGGGAGCGGATCGTGGGCGCCGTACGACGGCCGAAGCAGGCGCCGACGCCTGTTTCACGGGAAACAGGAAGCCCCCGGGGTTGAGTCCCGGGGGCTGCTGCGGTGCGTCTCGATACGCCGCTCGTACCTCGCGGCTACTCGACGACCGTGCCGGCAGCGTGGCGGGAGGCGTCGACGGGCAGCTTGCTGCCCCGGATCTACGCCGGAGACACGCTCGGCCGATGAAGCAGTCAGGCGTCAATGAAGTCGGCGAGCTCCTTGAGGATCGCGGCCTTCGGGCGGGCGCCGACGATCGTCTTGACGACCTCGCCACCCTGGTAGACGTTGATCGTCGGGATGCCGGTGACGCGGTACGAGGCCGGGGTGACCGGGTTCTCGTCGACGTTCAGCTTGTAGAAGGTGATCTTGTCACCGTGGGCACCGGCGATCTCGTCGAGGATCGGGGCGACCTGGCGGCACGGGCCGCACCATTCGGCCCAGAAGTCCACGAGGACAGGCTTGTCGGACTTGAGGACCTGAGCGTCGAACTCGGCGTCGGTCACAGCGGAGATGTTGTCGGCCACGAGGGCTCCTTCGAAAGTATGGTGAATCTTGAACGGAACGTCTGAGGGGAGAACCTACGCCTGCGCGGGAACATTCCCGGCGGTTGCGGCGGCGTGGTCGAGGAAGCCGATGTACCGCTCGGCGTCCAGCGCAGCGGCGCAGCCGGTGCCCGCGGCGGTGATGGCCTGGCGGTAGACGTGGTCCACCAGGTCACCGGCGGCGAAGACACCGTCGATGTTGGTGGCCGTGGAGCCCGGCTTGACCAGGACGTAGCCGTTGTCGTCGAGGTCGACCTGCCCGACCAGCAGCTCCGAGCGGGGCTCGTGGCCGATCGCGATGAACAGGCCGGTCGCGGGCAGCTCGCTGAGCTCGCCGGTCACGGTGTCCTTGAGGGTCAACGACTCCAGCGACTCCTCGCCGTTGATCGTCTCGACCGCGGAGTTCCAGATGATCTCGAGCTTCGGGTCGGCGAAGGCCCGCTCCTGCATGATCTTGGAGGCGCGCAGCTCGTCGCGGCGCACGATGAGGGAGACCTTGGAGCCGAAGCGGGTCAGGAAGGTGGCCTCCTCGACGGCGGAGTCGCCACCGCCGACCACGGCGATGTGCTGCTCGCGGAAGAAGAACCCGTCGCAGGTGGCGCAGTAGGAGACGCCGCGACCGGACAGCTTCTCCTCGTTGGGCAGGTCCAGGTGGCGGTAGCCCGAGCCGGTGGACAGGATCACCGAGCGGGCGGTGTACGTCGCGTCGGCGGTCTTGACGATCTTGATGTCACCGGTGAGGTCGACCTCGATGACGTCGTCGGCGATCAGCTCGGCGCCGAAGCGCTCGGCCTGGGCGCGCATCTCGTCCATCAGGGCCGGGCCCTGGATGCCGTCGCGGAAACCGGGGAAGTTCTCGACCTCGGTGGTGTTCATCAACGCACCACCAGCGGTCACGGAGCCCTCGAAGACCAGGGGGGCGAGCTGGGCGCGGGCGGCGTAGATGGCCGCGGTGTAGCCGGAGGGCCCGGACCCGATCACGATGACGTTGCGCGTCTCGGAGGTGGCGGCGGTGGACATGGAACTCCCCAGGTTGATCGGACAGGCTGCTACGACGATTGACTCGATGGTGCAACCAGATCGTAGGCGCCCGGATTCCCCAGGGCGATGCTGGCCTCAGCCGGTGGCAGGCAGCGTGGTCGAGTGCAGGACGTCACCGGTCCCGCACGCGAGCACCTCGGCTGCCTGGGTCTGGCCCACGCGCTCGCGGAAGGCCACGACGGCTGGCTTGCCGTCGTACAGGACGCCGACGAGGTAGCCGAGGCCGAAGTCGGCCGGCTCGCACATGAAGTCCTTCGGTGCGGTGAGCGTCGCGCCGGTGTAGTCGGCGGCCGCCGGGTGGGGCAACGTGATGTGCTGGAGCGCGACGAGGTCCTCGCGGAGCCGGTCGGGGCGCACCTCGCGCAGCGGTTCGTCGGTCACGATGCGCCGGGGCTCGACACCGAGCCCGGGGGGAACCTCGGGCGCAGCCTCCTGGTCGGGCGTCGCTTCGCCGGCCTTGTCCTCCACGGACGACGGTGACTCGGCCAGGGCGCCGGCGTCGCTGCGGGCCGGGTCGTCGTCGGACATCTGGTCGGCTGCGGTCGACGCGTCACCGCTGCCATCGCGGTCGCTGATGACGCCCGCCCCGACAGCCCCCGCAACGACCACCGCCGCCGCAGCGAGCAGGAACCGGGCGCGCACCCGCCGGTGCCGGGCGAACGGGTCCAGGGGGAGCACCCGGTGGTCCTCGGGGTGGGAGATGTCCGGTGTGATCCCGCGGTCGGCGGCCAGCGAGGTGATCACGGCATCGAGCCGGGCCGCGATCTCCTCCGGCATCGGCTCCGGACCGCCGGCGTCGGCGAGCGCGCGTCGTACGGCGGCGTCCTGGGCAGGCGTGAGCGGCGCATCGGCGCTGGCGCTCTCGTCGGTGCCGTCAGCGCTGTCGGTGCTGTCGGTGCCGTCGGTGGCAGCCGGGTCGATCGGTTCGAGCGGGTCAGTCATCAGGTCCCCTGGCAATCGGACGCCGGCCGGTCCCGGTGGGTGTCGGTGGGTGTCGGGCGGAGTCAGTCGGTGGTCGGCGCGCCGGCCGGGGGAGGCCCACGTGTCGCCAGAGGTCCGACGTGCGGGTCCGCCGCAGGGTTCCCGGGTACGGCGTCGCGCGCGGCGGCAGGTGCCACCACAGCGGCGTCCTCACCGTCGTGGAGCACGTCGGCCAGCAGCCCGGCGAGGCGGGCGCGACCCCTGGAGCAGCGACTCTTCACCGTGCCCTCGGCGCAGTCGAGGATCCGGGCGACCTCCGCGACGGGGTAGCCCTCCATGTCGACGAGCACCACGGCCGCCCGCTGCTCGACGGGAAGCGTCGCCAGGGCGGCGCGGACCCGGTCGCGGCGCTCGAGCGCGACGCTGGCCTCGGCCGGGTCGATGCTGTCGCCGACGGTGGTGTGGGCACTGCTCGCCTGCTCGTCCAGGTTCTCGGGCAGGGATTCTGCCCGTCGTACCTTCGCCGAGCGGAGCCGGTCGAGGCAGGCGTTCACGACGATGCGGTGCAGCCAGGTGGTGACCTGGGCGTCGCCGCGGTACGACGACGCCCGGCGGAAGGCCGCGATCACGCCCTCCTGGAGCCCGTCGGCCGCGGTCTCGGGGTCGCTGCAGGTGCGCAGGGCCACCGCCCACAGCCGGTCGCGGTGCCGGGCGAAGAGGATGCCGAACGCCTCGGCGTCACCGGCGACGTGGGCGGCGAGGAGGTCGGAGTCCGGGAGCTCGGAGTCGGGGAGCTCGCGGGGCTCACTCTCCACGGACCACCACCTCAGAGATCTCGGCCCGGAAGTCTCCAGCGACTTCGGGCAACACCGTCAACCAGAGCACAAGGTAGCGGCCCGTGAGCGGCGTGGCCGCCACGCCCTCGGCTGCGGGAGCCAGGGTGAGCCGCCCCGACCCGGTGTCCGTGGCGACCGGCGTCCCCGTGGGCGCGTCCTCCGGAAGCGTGTCGTACGCGTAGAGCTGGACGGTCCCGGAGCCCTCGGCGAGACGGAGGTCGACGGTGCTGACGTCGCGCTTGCGGCCCAGGTCGAGGATCAGCCCGACGCCTGTCTTGAGCCCGAGCGGCGGCCCGAACTGGTCCTTGTAGGTCGCGGTGTTCCAGCTGGTGGCGTTGTTGCCGTCGAACAGGTTCGGCAGGCCGTCGGGGTTCTCGCCGTCCTCGCCGAGCGGGTCGAAGTCGGTCGGGCGCACCCCGGTGATGACCGGAGCCTCGCTGGCCTCGGGGCTCGACGGCTGGCTCGGGTCCGGGTCCGGGTCGCCGCCCAGCGCCGTACGGCCGCGGCCGAGGTTGAAGGCGATCGCGACGGCCACCAGCAGGAGCACGGCGAGCGCGACCACCATCGCCAGGCGCAGCCAGTTGCGGCCCGGCACCGGCTCGGCCTCGGTCGTGTCGGAGGAGTCCGCGGCGGGCGCGCCGCTGGGGTCCCAGGGCCAGTAGCCGTGGGGTCGGACACCGTCCTCGCCGGGATCGCCCGGATGCGGACCGGTCAGGGGTACGGCGTCAGGTGGCTGGCGTCGTACGGAGGGACCGTCAGGTGAGTCGGGCGCGAAGAGCGGGCGTTCGGGCGGGTCCTCGAACGGCGGCGGGGGCGGAGGCGGCGTGCTGCGGGTCCGCAGCCACTGGACGTCGTCGTCGTCACCACCGAAGAGCGGGATGCCGGCCTCAGTGGGGAGCTCGGACACGAGCGGGATGGGCGGCTCCTCCGGCTCCGCGGGCTCCTCCGGTGCCGGGCGGGCGTCCTCGCGCTCCTGGGTCCGTTCGTCGACCTCGAGCACGATGGGTGCCGTCGGCTCCGGCTCGGGCGGCACCACCGGCAGGTCGTCCTGCGAGGCGTCGTGGGGCAGCGGATCGAGGACCGCGGGGAGCCAGATGGGGCGCAGCTCGTTGATCGGCGGGATGGACTGCGCCAGCGCGTCCGGCATCCCTGCCGGGTCCCCGACGAACGCGAGCAGCTCCGCCGCGATGCCCTGGGCGGTGGTGACGTCGGGGTGGTCGGAGCCGAGCCGGCGCCGGCGGCCGTGGTCCTGGGTGCAGTCGAACTCGCGCCAGAGCAGGTCCAGCGGCTTGGGCACGCCGGCGCGGACCTGGCGCGGGCTGAGGAAGGCGTCGTTCTCCCGGGGCGCTGCGGGCACGATTGATCCGGACGGCCCTGGCCAGGTGGCGGTCAGTGCGCAGTAGAGGAGTCCACCGAGGTCCTCGAGGTCGCCGCGGACCTCACCGGGCGGCAGGCCGTGCAGGGCCGCATCGACGCACATGCCGATGATCCGGACCGAGCCGTAGCGGTCGATCAGGATGTTCTCGGGGTTCAGCCGGCCGTGCGTGACGCCCGCGGCGTGGGCCCGGGCGATGGCCGACGCGACATCAGCGACCAGCCAGGCAGCCCGGCGCGGGCCGAGCGGGCCGACGTTGGTGACCAGGATGTCGAGGGAGATCCCGGTGCCCCACTCGTTGACGACGAAGCAGCGCCCGGCCTCCTGCTCGGCGTCGAGCACGCGCAGGATCCGCGGGTCGAGCACGGATGCCGACGTACGAGCGGCCTCGACGAGCCCGGGTGCGCGGGGGTCGTCCTCGGCGATGACGTGCAGGGCGACGAAGCGTTCGAGGACGGCGTCGCGGGCACGCCAGAATCGCCCGCCGCCCGTCTCGCTCAGCAGGTCGATCAACCGGTAGCGGCCGGCGAGCACATCCCCCGACCGCGTCGACGTCGCCACCCCAGTCCCTCTCTGATCGTTTGCCATCCTAGGAGACCGTCAAGGTCACCTGCGCCGGAACCGCGCGGTGATCGTGGAGACCACCGAGGTCACCTCGTCCAGGCGGAGCAGCTGAGCCGCCGCGAGGAAGGCACCGCCCGCCCCCGCGGTCACGATCGCCGCCTCCAGGACCGACCAGCTCCAGTGGGGACGGGAGACGACCTCGGCGATCGTGTCGGTGACCACGAGGTCGAGGAACAGGCCCACGCCCAGCACGACCGCGGCGGCGAGGAGCAGGCGCAGCACGAACCCGGCCCAGGCCCGGACCGGGCGGGGCGCCGCGTCTTCACCGGAACCGAGCAGCCGGAGCAGCACGATGGTCGAGATCGTGGCGCCGACGGTGTAGGCGCCGGTGTAGGCCACGACCAGCATGGGCGCGGTGTGGTCGTCGTCGACCAAGCTGACCAGCACCGTGGCGAGGGCGATGTTGGTCGCTGCGATCGCGCACTGCACGAAGAAGACGGTGCGGTTGCGCTCGAGCGCGTAGAACCCGCGCAGCACCAGGTAGTGCACCGTGAAGGCCACGACGCCCAGCCCGAACAGCACCATCGACGGCTCGAACCTTCCGGCCTGCCCTGCGGTCGCACCGTGTCCCCACAGCACCGTCGCCAGGGGCAGCGCGAGGGCCGGCAGCAGGGCCGCAAACGGTACGACGACCACGAGCGCCGTGCGCAGCGTGCTGCCGAGCGTGGCACCCAGCGCGGCGAGGTCGCCCCGCGCGGCGGAGGCCGAGAGGCGGGGCAGGATCGCGGTCGCGAGCGAGACCGTGATGACCGAGTGCGGCACCATCACCGCGAGCATCACACTGGAGTAGATGGTGATACCGGTGCCCTCGGCCGACGAGGCCGTGCCCCCGGACGCGAGACGCACGACGACGACGTACGCGATCTGGTTGACGACGACGAACAGCACGGTCCAGACCGCCAGCCGGAAGGTCTGGCCCAGGCCCACGCCACGGAAGTCGAAGCGTGGCCGATAGCGCACGCCGGCGGCCCGCAGGTAGGGCACCAGGACCAGCAGCTGCGCGGCGATGCCGAGGGTGGAACCGACGCCGAGGAGCAGCTCCTGACGGGGCGTGAACGCGCCCTGCTGCTCGGTCAGCGTCGCCGCGCCGAACACCACCAGGTAGGTCACCAGCACCGCGATCGAGATGATGTTGTTGGCGATCGGCGCCCACATCATCGGGCCGAACTTCCCGCGGGCGTTCAGGATCTGGCCGACCAGCGCGAACATCCCGTAGAAGAAGACCTGCGGCAGGCAGAAGCGGGCGAAGTCGATGGCGGACTGGCGCTGGGTGGCCAGTGCCGGCTCGTTGTAGTCGTTGTTCAGCATCACCTGCATGACCCACGGTGCGGCCACGACCAGCAGCACCGTGACGGTGGCGAGGAAGCAGATCGCGAGCGTCATCACCCGGTCGACGTACGCCGCACCGCCGTCGGTGTCGTTCTTCATCGCCCGCACCAGCTGCGGGACGAGGACGGCGTTGAAGACCCCGCCCGCGATCAGGATGTAGAGCATGTTCGGGACGGTGTTGGCGATGGTGAAGATGTCGGCGTGCAGCGTGACGCCGAGCGCCGCCGCCAGCAGGGTGGAACGGATGAAGCCGCTGAACCGCGACACGACGGTTCCGGCCGCCATCACGGCGGTGTTGGCGAGGATCCGCTTCTGCTCGGTGGAACCGGTGCCTGCGGGGGCCTCGCTCATGGCCTGCTCATGACGTTGCCTCGAGGGCCTCGGCGTCCTGCTCGGCGTCCTGCTCCGGGTCCTGCCCGGCGTGCCTCCGGAACCGGCGCACCAACCGGATCCCGATCGCCAGGAACAGGATCGCGGCGCCGGTGCCGATGATGATCCAGATGACGACACCGACCTGGCCCGAGCGCAGCGGCAGCGCGTCGTCCGCACCGATCGCGACGCCGTCGGGGTCGGTCACCCGGAGGGTGACGTTGTGGACGCCGGTGCGCGACATGTCCGCGGTGATCGGGACCGACGTACGGCTGTTCGCGGCGAGCCGGACCGGGTTGGCGACGCCGATCCTCGCGCTCTGGTCGGTGCTGGCCGCGACGTTGATGGTCACGGGGTAGGGCAGCGCGTTGCGGACCGAGACGCTGAAGCCGCCAGACGTGCCGGACAGGGTGACGCCGTTCGGGGCGTCGATGGTGACCTGGCCGAGCTGGTCCTCGATCCACTGCCGGGTCCGGGTCAGCCGGGCAGAGGCCTCGGTGTCGCCGCGCAGGGCGTACGACGTCCCGGCGAGCGCCTCCGCGACCAGCTCCTCGCCGATGTCGTAGTCCTCACCGAGGATGGCCTGGAAGGAGCGGGCAGCCCGGATCAGCTGGCCTGCCTCGATCAGGACGCTGGAGCTGACCTCGTCCTTGGTCTGCGCCTTCGGGTAGGAGAGCGCGCCCGCGTCGATCTGCCGGGCGTCGGTCCCGGGGCCTTCGGTCGGCTGCGCCGCGGCGACCATCTCGCGCAGGCTGGTCAGGTCGAGCCAGGGGACGGCGAGACCCTCCCAGAAGGCGGCGGCGTCGTTGGCCGTGACGGTCTCGGGCAGCACCACGACGAGGGGTTCAGGGACCTGGTCCTTCGCCGTCACCAACCGGATCGCGGCTTCGCTCAGGATCCGCTGGCGCAGGGCCACCGCAGCGGTCACCGGGTCCGGGCCGGGCCCGCCGGTCGCTGCCGTCGTCGCGGTCACCACGACCGGGCGCTCGCCGATCAGGCCGTCGGAAGGGGGCCGGTCGGAGAAGCTCTCGGTCGGGAACACCTGGTCGCCGAGCAGCACCACGGCTCCGTCGTCGACGGTCTCGATGCCGGCCGCGCTGAGGTACCCGTCGGGGCCGGTGACCGCGGACAGCGGTTCCACGCCCCAGTCGTCGAGCTCGGCGCTGGCGTGGGCGCGAGCGGTGCCGTAGAGGCTCGGCAGGTGACGGGCCGCGGCCGAGAGGTCCGGGTCGCCGTACGGCAGGGCGGCGACCGTGTCGCCGGGGAGCACCGCCTTGGCCTGCAGCAGCCACGAGGTCGCCGCGCTCACGAGCGGGTGGTCGGCGGCCAGTCCGGGCTCGTCGGCCGCGCCCTCGTCGGACTCCTCGTCCTCGGACGGTTCATCGCTCGGCGAGGGGTCCTCGGGATCGGGGGCCGGAGCGACGTCGCGCGGCAGGTTGCGCCGTGCGAGCTGGCGCACGGCGTCGAGCACGGCGGGATCGACCAGCCACGTCACCGGGTTGAGCCCACTGGCCGCGCCGAAGGCCAGCGGTCCTCCGAGGGGGCCGTCGAGGGTGAGGGCCTGCTGCCAGGCCGCCGTACGGCTGAGGGACCCGTCCGTGGCGTGCGTGACCGGGGCCCGCAACGGCATCACCACGGCGGTCTCGACGGTTCCGTCGACACCCCGTGGCACGTAGGGCAGGAAGGTGCGCGCGCGGCCGTCGGCCACCAGGTCGCGTGGCGTGCTCGGGCTCGCGCCCAGGGCGTGCACCCCGAACCAGTAGACACCGGCGCTCGGGGAGGGGAACCGCGTCCGCAGTGCGGCCTGGGGTATCCGCAGCGTGTACGTCGCCACCTGGCCCGGCACGAGAGCGGCCACCTGTGCCTGGACCGCGGTCATCCGGTCGCCGACCGGGGCCTCGGCGTCCTGGTCGGCGGCGACCTCCAGCTCGGCGGACGTGGTCATCACGCTCGCGCAGATCGTGCAGTCGGGCCCGGAGCCGAACATCGGGTAGAGGCTGACGTCCGTCCAGGTCTCGAGGCCGACGTTGGTGATCGTGCCGCGCACGACGAGCGGCCCCGAGCGCGGCAGCGCCCCCGGCGTCAGCTGGTCGATGGTGATCGCCAGTGGCGCGTCGTCGCCGTCATCGTCGGGCGTCGTCGCCACGGATGGGGTGGCGGTGGGGGCGTCGTACGCCGGGACGGTGGTGTCGTCGGCGCTGGCCGCGGGACCGCCCAGGACGCTCGCGGTGAGGACCAGTCCGGTCAGTCCACCCGCGAGGGAGCGCAGGGGAGAACGACGGACGACCACGTTCCGAGGGTAGTGGGGGCACCCGGCGTGCCAGCGGACCCCACGGCGAGGAAGGGGTCAGCGCCCGCAGCGCCTAGACTCCTGCGCCGTGACCGACCCCGCTGACGCCCACGAAGGTCAGGGGCCCGCTGCCCCGCTGCGGCTGGTCGACGTACAGGCGGCCGTCACGGCCGAGCTGGACCGGATCGCACCGGTGATCGACGACCTCGGCCGCCTCTTCGAAGCGGCCGGGCACGAGCTGGCCCTCGTCGGCGGGCCGGTGCGGGACGCGATGCTGGGACGTCGTTCCAACGACCTCGACTTCGCGACCTCGGCGCGACCCGAGCAGACCGAGAAGCTGTTGCGCGCCTGGGGCGACGCGTGGTGGGACATGGGTCGCGACTTCGGCACCATCGGCTGCCGCAAGGGCGACTGGGTGGTCGAGGTGACGACCTACCGTTCCGAGGAGTACGACGCCGACTCCCGCAAGCCCGAGGTGCAGTACGGCGACACGCTGGCCGGTGACCTGGGGCGCCGCGACTTCAGCGTCAACGCCATGGCGGTGCGGGTGCCCGGCCGCGTGATCGAGGACCCGTTCGGCGGCGTGCTGGACCTGGCGCACCAGGTGCTCCGCACGCCGGGGACCCCCGAGCAGTCCTTCTCGGACGACCCGCTGCGGATGATGCGCGCCGCCCGTTTCGCCTCCCAGCTCGGTTTCACGGTCGACCCGGACGTGGTCCGGGCGATGACCGAGATGGCTGAGCGGATCGAGATCGTCTCCGCGGAGCGGGTGCGCGACGAGCTGGTCAAGCTGATCTGCGCCGACCACCCCCGCCAGGGGCTGTCGCTCCTCGTGGAGACCGGGCTGGCCGAGCACGTCCTGCCGGAGCTGCCCGCGCTCAAGCTCGAACGCGACGAGCACCACAGCCACAAGGACGTCTACGACCACACCCTGACCGTGCTCGAGCAGGCCATCGACCTCGAGCCGCGCCTGGCCGAGCGGGCCGGTATTGCGGCTCCGGACTTCGTGTCCCGCTTCGCCGCGCTCATGCACGACGTCGGCAAGCCGAGGACCCGGCGCTTCCAGGACGACGGGGTGGTCACCTTCCACCACCACGACGTCGTCGGCGCCAAGCTGACCCGCAAGCGGATGAAGGCCTTGCGCTTCTCCAACGACCAGATCGAAGCGGTCGGCGACCTGGTCGAGCTGCACCTGCGCTTCCACGGCTACGGCTCCGGTGAGTGGACCGACTCCGCCGTACGCCGCTACGTCCGCGACGCCGGCGACCAGCTCGAGCGCCTGCACGTGCTCACCCGCGCCGACTGCACCACCCGCAACAAGCGCAAGGCCGACCGCCTGAGCCGGACGTACGACGACCTGGAAGCCCGCATCGACCGGCTCAACGAGGAGGAGGAGCTCGCCTCCCTCCGCCCGGACCTCGACGGCAACCAGATCATGGAGATCCTCGGCATCGGTCCCGGCCGCGACGTCGGCGAGGCCTACAAGTTCCTCATGGAGCAGCGCCTCGACAACGGCCCGATGGCCGAGGCGGACGCGATCGCCGCTCTCCAGCAGTGGTGGGCGGCTCGTCACTGACGAACGTGTCGTGAATTTGCCGGATCCACGACGGATTCGTCAGGTGCGTGGCACGCTGCGGGGCGGCCGTTGGGGGCCCAGCACGTCCTCGGTGGCCGCCAGCTCGTCGTACCAGGGCTTGCCGAGGACCGATTCGGCCCGGTCCTCGACCACCGACCTGTCCGCGGAGACCAGGTCGACGGCAACGACGTCATCGATCGTCAGTACGTACGCGGTGGAATCGGTGAGGCCGAGGACTGCCGGCTCGAGCTCGGCGTAGAGCTCCTCGAGGCCGACACCGTGTCCCATTCCGTCGGTGCTCCGAACGATCTCCTCGCCCTCGACGAGGTCGACCACCACCAGCTTCCACGGCATCCGGTCGGCTTCGAGGAACGCGAGGTGGCGACCGTCGGGCGACACGTGAAGGCTGTCGGGGTAGGGGTGTGCGCCGACGGTCGACACCTCTCCGTCCACGCTCACCACGTGCAGCTCGTCGTCATCCTCGGGCAGGAAGTAGACGCCGGCCCCGCCGACGACGTACACCTCGATCGGCTGGCCCGCGTCGACCGTGGTGCCGTCGGGAAGCGTGACCACGTTGCCGGAGACGCTGGTCTTCCCGGGCACGACCGGGTCCTTCGCCGACGACCAATCCCCGACCGGTGGCCCGTCCTTGGGGTCGCGGATCAGCCACACCCCGACACCGACGAGCAGCACCAGGATCAACGCCGCGCCGCCGTAGAGCAGCAAGGCTCGTGGTCGACGACCACTGCGGGTTCCCATGCAGTGAGTCTCCATCAACCGAGGGTGCCGAGGAATCGCAGGAGGTTCTGGACGTCACCGGCGACGCCGTCGTCGGTCTTCTCGTAGTCGAGGGCGGACTGGACCAGCCCTTGCGCCGTCAGGTCCGCAGTGACCCGGCTCTCGTCCAGCCAGTCGGCGGTGGTGTCGAGGTGGCCGACCAGGGCGGTCGCGAAGGTCGCCGCTTGCGGGACGCCACCGAGGGCGCGAGCAGGCAGGGTGAGTCGGTCGATCTCGGTCTTCGTACGGTCGATTCCGGCCTCGGCCTCCCGAAACGACGAAGCCGCCTCGGTGAGGGTGGTGGGCTCGACTTCGACGACGCCGCTCGTCAGACCGAGCTCGGAGTACGGCGTCAAGGTCATGTTCATGGATCCCCACATGTCCTGGGGAGGCGTGTTCGGTGGCCGGTGCGAGTACTTGGACGAGCCCGACTCGTAGGTGGTGACGATGCCTTCCGGGAGCAGGACGAGGCCCTCGGCCATGTTGGGCAGACGTTCGGACCCGACCTCGAGGCCGGTGGCCCGGTCGACCGCGATCAGCTCACTGTCGAACCCACGCTTGAAGGACGTGCTGAAGAAGATGTGGCCGTCGGTCACCGCGATGCCCTGGGTGCGCGGAGGCGCGTCGTAGGGCCCGTCGCCGGTCGGCACCCACTTCCCCGTGTCGGGGTCCTTCTCGTAGGTGTAGAGCTTGCCGGTGTCCTTCTCGGAGAACGTCCCGACGTAGAGGATGCCGCGGTCGATGGTCGAGTAGGCACCTGCGGCGACTTCCTGCGGCTCGCCCTGCACGGCTACGGGATCCCCCGGCGCCGAGGCAAGGATGTCTGCCATCGAGTACTGGTAGAGGCGGCCCGGGTTGCCCGAGGACGACACGTAGACCTGGCCGTCGTGGACCGACACGCCGCCAGCGTGGCTCGGAGCGGCACCGCCGTCAGGAGCGCCGAGGTCGACCGAGCGGATCACCTCGCCGGTGTCGGGATCGATGAGCGAGAGGGTTGCCCGGTCGTCGTCGCGTCCGTCGCCGCCGGAGTCGTAGCTGGTCTGGACGAGGTTTCCGGTCACCGGGTCGTAGCCGAGACCCTGCGGAATCATCATGCCGTCGTCGTCCCCGGTCGCCAGGGTGTCCGGGATCGCCGGACCGATGCTCGTCGGATCATCCAGGTCGAACCGCAATGAGCGCGCAAGGCCGTTCTCGAGCCACGCCAGTTGTTCGTCGGTGAAGCCGTCGGTGGTGAAGAAGTCACGGGCACTGTCGAGCAGGCCGCCGTACGTCGTCGCGACCTCTTCGAGCTTCGTCATCACGTCGATCCGGGCGAGCAGGAAGAACAGGGGCGAGACGTAGCTGTCCTTGTGGTCTCGCCACCACTCGATGATCCGCGTCGCCTGCAGCTCCATCCACTCGTAGTCAGCGGTCGCTCGGTCCACGCCCAGCTTGGCGCGGTTCAACCGGACCAGGCCGACCTGCGCTGCGGCGTTCGCTGCCCAGGCCTTCATGTTGAAGCGGGTGCTCGCGTCGGGGCTGTCCCAGGTGGGCACGCTGGCGGCGTAGCGGACATGGTCGATGCATCCGTCGACATTCAGAATGGCCAGGTGAAGGTCGGCTGACAGCGTGGTCAGCGTCGTGACGTTGCCAGAGGCGAGCTGTCGGTAGATCTTCTCCGGGCCGGTCACGCGATGTACCTGCCCTTTCAGGTCTGTCCGGAAACGGGGACGGGGTGGGTGGGCGGCCGGCCATGTCCTACCTGGGACGGATGTCGCAGACCCCTACCAGCCGGTAACCTCCGGGCATGGCTGACACGATCGAAAAGCTCCTCGAAGACTCCATCGAGATCGACGCCCCCGCCGACAAGGTCTGGGCGCTGGTCACCGACATTCCCGCGATGTCCAAGCGCAGCCCCCAGGTCGTGAAGTCGACCGTCAAGGGTGGCGTGGTCAAGGAAGGTGCGACCTTCCGCAACCTCAACAGGCAGGGCATCAAGCGCTGGCCCACGAACGGCAAGGTGGTGCGCTTCACCGCCCCCACCGATTCCTCGGTCGGCGAGTTCGCGTTCCGGATCCGCGAGAACTGGACCATCTGGTCCTTCGAGCTGGAGCCGACCGCCACCGGCGGCACCCGCCTCACCGAGCGCCGCGAGGCGCCCGACGGCATCTCGAAGCTGTCGAAGGTCCTCACCAAGACCGTCCTCGGTGGCCAGAAGCCCTTCACCGCGGAACTGTGCGGAGGCATCCGCCAGACCCTCGAGAAGATCAAGGCGGAGGCCGAGGCCTGAGCTGAGGCGCCCATCGACGACGAAGGGCCGGTTCCCCGTGGGGGAACCGGCCCTTCGGCAGTTGCTACGAGGTCACTCGTCGCCGGAGATGAACTTCTCCAGCAGGAGGCGACCCTCGGTGTCCTCGATCTGAACCGGCGGGCTCTTCATGAGGTACGCCGACGCGGCGATGATCGGGCCACCGACGCCACGGTCCAGGGCGATCTTCGCGGCGCGCACGGCGTCGATGATGATGCCGGCGGAGTTCGGGGAGTCCCAGACCTCGAGCTTGTACTCGAGGTTGAGCGGGACGTCACCGAAGGCGCGACCCTCGAGGCGGACGTAGGCCCACTTGCGGTCGTCGAGCCACGCGACGTAGTCGGACGG
Organism: Nocardioides sp. Root682; assembly: GCF_001427795.1. Classification (GTDB taxonomy): domain Bacteria; phylum Actinomycetota; class Actinomycetes; order Propionibacteriales; family Nocardioidaceae; genus Nocardioides. The sequence goes on from NZ_LMHJ01000001.1 coordinate 2,511,336, forward strand.
GCCGATGTGGACGTTCTTGCTGTCCGTCAGGTTGGCCAGCGAACCGGTGAGGTTCGAGGTCACGGCCTGGGTCTTGGAGACCTTCTTGGACTCGAGGCGCTCGCGCTCGAGCATGTTCTTGAAGTCCATGTTGCCGCCGACGTTGAGCTGGTACGTGCGGTCCAGCGCCACGCCACGGTCTTCGAACAGCTTCGCCATCACGCGGTGCGTGATGGTCGCGCCGACCTGCGACTTGATGTCGTCACCGACGATCGGGACGCCGGCGTCCTCGAACTTCTTGGCCCACTCGGGGTCGGAGGCGATGAAGACGGGCAGGGCGTTGACGAAGGCCACGCCCGCGTCGATCGCGCACTGGGCGTAGAACTTGTCGGCCTCTTCGGAACCAACGGGCAGGTACGAGACCAGCACGTCGACCTTGGCGTCCTTGAGGGCCTGGACGACGTCGACCGCCTCGGCGGCGGACTCCTCGATCGTCATCCGGTAGTACTTGCCGAGACCGTCGAGCGTCGGGCCGCGCTGGACCTCGACACCGAGGGTCGGGACCTCGGCGATCTGGATGGTGTTGTTCTCGGAGGCGTTGATGGCCTCGGAGAGGTCCTTGCCGACCTTCTTGTCGTCGACGTCGAACGCGGCGACGAACTGGACGTCAGAGACGTGGTACTGACCGAACTTCACGTGCATGAGCCCCGGGACGGTGCTCGTCGCATCGGCGTCCCGGTAGTACTGCACGCCCTGGATCAGGGACGTGGCGCAGTTGCCCACGCCGGCGATCGCTACTCGAACCGAACCCATCGGGTGTGTTCCTTCCTGGTACTCATGACTGTGACTGTTCATGAACGTGTGCTGGATGTGTGATCAAGAAGCCGACGGTGTCGGCGTCTCGGGCGCTGCTTCGGCGCGCGACTGCCCGAATGTCTGGGCACCGCGCTCGGCGTTGATGAGGTCCGAGAGCCATCGGACCTCTCGCTCGACCGATTCGACGCCGTGCCTCTGGAGCTCTGAGGCGTAGCGGTCGGCTTCCTTCTGGGTCATCGCGAGGTCGCGCTGAACCCGTTCCAGCCGCTCCTGGAGCCGCGAGCGACGTCCTTCGAGGACGCGCAGCCGGATCTCCATGTCGGTGGAGGAGAAGAACCGGAACCGGATGTCGAAGTTGTCGTCCTCCCATGCAGCAGGACCCACCTCCGACATGAGGCGCTGGAACTCCTCGGTGCCCTGAGGGGTCACCTCGTAGACGATCCGCTGCCGCCGGCTCTGGGGACCCGACGGAACGACTTCCTCGATGAGGCTGCCGCGGAGCATCTTCTTCAACGCCGGGTAGAGCGAGCCGTACGAAAGCAGCCGGCCCCATCCGAGCATCAGGTTGAGCCGCTTGCGCAGCTCGTAGCCGTGCATGGGTCCCTCGTGCAGCAGTCCGAGGACTGCCAACTCGATGGTGTCGCCACGCCGTGCCATGCGACCTATCGTAGCGATATATCCACGGAACGTGAACTTTCGATGGATCGAGAGTGTCCTTGCGACGACCGTCGGTCACGAATCGGGTGACACAGGTGTGCGCCGTACCCTGTGGTGCGTGGTCGAGGGAAAGCGCAAGTCGCAAGGTTCGTCGTCGTCGCGCGGCAGGTCCGGGTCCGGAAAGTCGGGCGGCAAGGGCGGCGGCAAGGGCGACAAGGCTCCCCGCACGCTGAAGCAGAAGATCAAGCGCCTCGCGCTGTGGAGCCTGGTCAGCGGTGTGGTCCTCGGCCTGCTGGGCCTGCTCGCGCTGTTCATCGCCTACCGATCGATCGACATCCCGGACAAGAACGCCGAGTTCCTGACCGAGACCACGCAGGTCTTCTACGCCGGCGGCAAGTCCGAGCTCGGCGAGTTCGCGATCCAGAAGCGGGACTCGATCGACTACGACGAGATGCCGCAGTTCGTGAAGGACGCGGTCGTCGCCTCGGAGAACCAGACGTTCTGGACCGACAGCGGCCTGGACCCGAAGGGCATCCTGCGCGCGGCGTTCAGCAACGCCCAGGGCAACTCGAAGCAGGGTGCCTCGACGATCACCCAGCAGTACGTGAAGATCCTCTACCTGACCCAGGACCGCACCTGGAAGCGCAAGGCCAAGGAAGCGCTGCTGTCGCTGAAGATCAAGAACCAGCTGTCCAAGCAGGAGATCCTCGAGGGCTACCTCAACACCATCTACTTCGGTCGGGGTGCGTACGGCATCCAGGCCGCCGCCCAGGCGTACTTCGGTCGTGACGCGAAGGACCTGCGGTTGAGCCAGTCGGTCGTCCTCGCAGCCGTCCTGAACAACCCGATCCGCTTCGACCCCGCCAACGGCGAGGACGCGAGGGCCCGGCTCGAGGCCCGTTACGAGCGGATCATCCGGGCCATGCAGGACATGGACACCGTGGACCCCGATCTCGCGACGAAGGCGCTCGAGCAGGGCCTGCCGGACTTCCCGGACATCAAGCAGGGCAACCAGTACGCCGGCCAGAAGGGCCACGCGCTGACGATGGTCCGCAAGGAGCTGATCCGCCTCGGGTTCAGCGAGGAGGAGATCGATGGCAGCGGGCTGAAGATCACCACCACCTTCACCAAGAAGGCGATGCGGGCCGCCCAGCAGGGTGTCCAGGCGGCCCGGCCCGAGGGCTTTGGTGCGAACCTCCACATCGGGGTCGCCTCGGTCGAGCCCGGAACGGGCGCGGTGCGGGGCTTCTACGGCGGCCACGACTTCCTCAAGTCCCAGCTCAACTGGGCGGTGTCCGGGGGCCAGGCCGGGTCGACGTTCAAGCCGTTCGCGCTGGCGGCCGGCATCGAGGCGGGCTGGGAGCTCAAGGACACCTTCGACGGCAACTCGCCGTACGAGCTGCCCGGCGGCGGCCGACCGATCGAGAACCAGGGCGACCACTCCTACGGCAAGGTCAACCTGGTCAAGGCCACCGAGGACTCGATCAACACCGCCTACATCGACATGACGCTGGCGACGCCCGACGGTCCCGAGAAGATCATCGAGACGGCCAACCAGATGGGGATCCCGCCGGAGCAGGCCGCCTCCAAGCCGTACGGCTTCCCGACCTCGAGCCCCGGCCTGGAGCCCAACACGGGTGTCGCCCTGGGTTCCCAGACCGTCAGCCCCATCAACATGGCCAACGGCTACGCCACCATCGCCAACCGCGGTGTCGCGGCCGACGCCTACATCATCGAGAAGGTGGAGGACGCCGACGGCGTCGTCCGCTACTCCCACAAGGTCACCGACCACCGCGCCATCCGCGAGGGCGTGTCCGACGACGTCGGCTTCGCGCTCCAGCAGGTCGTGAAGTCCGGCTCCGGGACGGCAGCACTGGGGCTGGGTCGCCCGGCCGCCGGCAAGACCGGCACCGCGACCAACGGCAAGGGCGAGGTCTCCTCGGCCTGGTTCGTCGGCTACACGCCGCAGCTGGCCACCGCGGTGATGTACGTGCGCGGCAAGGGCAACGAACAGCTCCAGGGCTGGCTGCCGTCGTACTTCGGAGGGGCCTATCCCGCGGAGACGTGGACCGAGGTGATGACCCGCGCGCTCGACGGCGAGGACATCGAGGAGCTGCCGCCGGCCGCGAACGTCAAGGGCGAGGCTCCCGGGAAGGGCCACGAGCCGCCGAAGCCGAAGCCGAAGCCGACCAAGAAGCCGAAGCCGACGCCGACGCCGACGCCCACCCCGACGCCGACGCCCACCCCGACGCCGACCAAGGACCCCGGACCGCCGACCAGCACACCTCCCGACCCGTCTACTGACACGGACGGCGACGGGACCCCGGACATCTTCGACGAGGACGACGACAACGATGGCGTGCCGGACCTGGATGATCCCCAGCCGCTGAACCCGGCGGTGCCGGGGAACGCCAACAACCGCGTGCGGGTCGGCCGCCGTCGTCGTACCGCCGCCTGAGGCCAGCGGCTCGATGCCCCAGGAGCGGATGCCCCACGTCCACGCCACCAACGACGACCCCGTCGTCGGTGCGCTGAGCGAGGTGGTCGGCGGGCCGATGGGTGAGCGCGCGCGGCCGCACCGGTGGTGGACGCCACTGCGGGTGCTGCTCCTGCTGACCGCGTTCACCTGCTGCCTGGGCCTGGTCCAGAAGGCGCCGTGCTCGCTGGTCGACGGCAAGGACCAGAACTGGGTCTACTCCCACATGTGTTACACCGACCTGCGGCCGCTCTACGTGCCGCGAGGCCTGGCCGAGCACGCGTGGCCGTACTCCGACGACGAGCAGACCCGTGAGCGCTACGAGGTGATGGAGTACCCCGTCGGCATCGCCTACTGGGCGTGGAGCACGGCGTGGGTGACGCACTGGCTGAACGGTTCACCCGACGTCGAGCAGCGCTACCAGTCGCCCGTCGACCGGTTGTACGACGACGACGAGGTCAACGACGAGCAGACCATCTTCCTGCTGGTCAACGCCGTCGGATTCGCCCTGCTCGCGCTGGTGGCGGTGTTCCTGCTCTCCCGCACCCATGAGCGCCGCCCCTGGGACGCCGCGGCGTTCGCCCTGTCGCCGGCGCTGCTGCTGACCGGCCTGATCAACTGGGACCTGATCGCCGTCGCGCTGGTGGCCGGAGCTCTCTGGTCGTGGTCGCGCGACCGGCCGGTGCTGACCGGCGTACTGATCGGGCTCGGCACGGCCGCCAAGCTCTACCCGCTGTTCCTGCTCGGCGCGATCCTGGTGATCTGCCTGCGCCGGCGTCAGTACTGGACCTTCGCCTCGGTGACCGTGTCCGCGGCCCTGGCCTGGCTGGTCGCGAACGCGCCCGGCTTCCTCACCGGCCCCGACCAGTGGAAGGTGTTCTGGAGCTTCAACGCCGAGCGCACCGCCGACCTCGGCTCGGTGTGGATGCTGATCGACCAGGCCGGCGACGTGGGGTTCAAGGCGCACACCATCAACGTGTGGTCGTGGGTGATCTTCGGCGCGTGGTGCCTCGGTGTGTTCGTGATCGGGATGACGGCCGCAAGGTCGTCGAGTGCCCGCGACGAGGAACGAGTCGCGGGTGTATCGAGACGCCTCGACACCCCGCGCCTCGCCCAGCTCGGCTACCTGATCGTGGTCGGGTTCCTGCTGGTCAACAAGGTCTACTCACCGCAGTACGTCCTGTGGCTGCTGCCGCTCGCTGTCCTCGCCCGGCCGCGCTGGCGCGACCAGCTGATCTGGCAGGGCACCGAGGTCTTCTACTTCTGCACGATCTGGTGGTACCTCGGTGGCTACCTGTCGCCGGCGGGTGGTGGCGACGCCGGCTTCTACTGGGTCGGCATCGCTGTCCGGGTGGTCGGCGAGCTCTACCTCGCGGCCGTCATCGTGCGGGACCTGTACCGCCCCGAGCACGACCCGGTGCACGACCCGGACCGCGATCCTCCGGCGCTCGACGAGGCCGACGAGGCCGACGAGATCGGAGAGGCCGCGCTGCGACCGTCTCGCGACCAGGCGAAGGTGTAGTCGGTGAGCCGGTCTCGGGGTCTGCTCCTGTTCTCCACCGCCCTTGTCCTCACCGGTTGCGCCGGTTTCACCGAGCACTCCACGGCCGAGCGAGCACACGACGATGCCGTCTCCTCGGCCGCGGCGGTGGAGGAGCTTCTGCAGGACCGGGTCGCCGGTGTCGCGCCTCCGCGTCGACTCGAGGAGGCCCGGCGCTGGGTTGAGCAGCCCGACGAGCTCGACCTGGCGGACCTCGGGTTCCCCACGGTCGCGTTGTTCCCTGAACAGTCCGGGGCGTCCGCGGAGTCCAGCAGCTTCGTCGCCGTCGTCTACGAGTACTCGGAGCCGAAGAGCCCCTTCGATGGCGGGGACTGGGTGTGGGGTCGTGTCTGCCAGCGCTACCTCGTCGACGACGACGGAAGGCTCGCGACCGACGAGATCACCTGTCCGGCCGGAACGCCCGAGAACCCGGACGACCTGAAGACGCCTACGGCGTGACGACGACCCGGTCGAACGCCGTCGCGGTGTAGCGCACCCGCACGTCGACGTCCTCGCCCACCTCGGGCACCCGCGAGCCGTGCGGGAGGAACAGCATCGAGGCCTGCATGTGCGGGGGCTCGGCGAAGAGTCGCTGCTTCCCGTCGATGGAGTACGGCGACCGCACGAAGCCGACCGCGTCGAGGCCGCCTCGGGCCAGCGTCGCCGCACGGGCCTTGATCGTCTGTTCGCCCGAGGGCGCCTCGAGGCCGATGCCGTGGGCGGTGCCACCGCTGACCACGAGCACGTGGCCGGACTTGGGGGCCGTGCGGCTGCGGTACCCGAACGCGTCCCCACGGTCCACCGCGTGCACGTCCAGCACGGTCGCGGTGACGCGCAGCGCGGACCGCGCACCCAGCCACAGGCCGGTGCCGATGCGCGGACGGAAGGTGAAGTCGCCGTACTGCCCGCGCAGGGTGCCCAGCTCCGCGTCGGTCAGGTGGCTGACCCAGACGGTCGGTCGGTGCGCGGGTGACTGGTCGGGCACCTCGGCGGCGACGTAGTCGTTCATCAGGCGGGTGACCTCGCCCAGGTGGGTGCCCTGGCCGAGGGGCAGGTGCAGGGCGAGGCCCTCGACGCGGGCGCCGGGGTGCTTGCGCAGCAGGTCGCCGGCCTCCCACAGCTCGCGTGCGGCCATGCCGTGGCGACGCATCGAGGTCATCCGCTCGAGGACGACGCGGGCGGTCGGGTCGGCGTGCAGCAGGTCGCGCAGGTCGGCGACCCGGCTGACGGTGTGGATCAACCGGCGGGCGAGTGCGGGCTCCAGCGGCACCCACGGGCGCCACGGGGTGAGGACCAGCACGTCGCCGTGCCACCGTTGGACGACGTCCGGCAGCTCGTCGTACATCCCGACCGCGAGGGCGTGCACGTCGTGGCCGCGGTCGATGAGCCACTGCGCCTTGCGCGCCAACCGGGCGTTGGTGAAGCCGTAGCCGTTGCCCTTGGCGACTGGCACCAGGCCGGGGTGGGCGGCGGCGACCGACTCGAGGTGGTCGCGCCAGCGTGGCCCGTCGACCGTGAGGGTCAAGCTCATGTCAGCCCCGCCGAGCCAGGTAGACCTGGAACGCCTTGTAGAGCGCCCGGTTGATCGGCAGGTCCCACTCGCCGGCGTACTCGACGGCCTCGCCACCGGTGCCGACCTTGAACTGGATCAGGCCGACGTGGGAGTCGCTGGCGTCGAGGGTCTCGGTGATGCCGCGCAGGTCGTAGACGGCCGCACCGGCCGCGAGGGCGTCGCGGATCATCGCCCACTGGACCGCGTTGGAGCCGCGGACCTCGCGCTTCTCCGTGGACGAGGCGCCGTAGGAGTACCAGGCGTGCTCGCCGACCCGGATCGCGATCGTGGAGGCGACCAGGTCGCCCTCGTGGTGGGCCAGCCACAGCTTGAAGCGGTCGCCGGGGGTGTCCACGTCGGCGACCAGGGCGTCGTACATCGTCTCGAAGTAGCGCAACGGACGCGGGGTGAAGTGATCGCGCTGGGCGGTGTGGACGTAGAGCTCGTGGAACGCCGCGAGGTCCGCAGGGCTGCCGACGGTGACCTCGACACCCTCCTTGGCGGCCTTCTTGATGTTGCGGCGCCACAACTGGTTCATCCCCTTGAGGACGTCGTCCTCGGTGCGCTGGTTGCCGTCGGCGTCCCGGAGCGGGATCTGGAACACGAACTGCGGCTGTCCCGCAGCGAACCCGCCCTCGACACCCTGGTGGCGCCACCCCAGCTCGTGCAGCTGGGCGACGACGCGGGCACCGGCGGCCGTGCGTTCGGCGGGCGCGATCTGGCTGAGCAGCCTGACCTCGGGGTCGGCGATGCCGTCCTTGACCTGGGCGGTCGACCAGCGGCGAGTGACGACCGGCGGGCCGATCCGGACGGCGAACGCGCCCTGTTCCTTCAGGTGCGCCACCATCGGTGTCAGCCAGTCGCCGAGCTGGTCGGTGGTCCAGTCCAGGACCGGTCCCTCGGGGAGGTAGGCGAGGTAGCGGTTCAGCTTCGGGAGCTTGCGATAGAGCACCAGCGCGACGCCCTGCTGCTTGCCGGCGTCGTCGAACCAGCCGATCGACTCGCTGCGCCACTCGCTCTTGACCTTCGCCCACCCGGGGGTCTGCAGGAAGCTCGCCGAGGGAAGCGTGGCGAGGTGGTCGCGGTGCTCGGCTGCGCTGATTTGACGGGTGATCGGGCGCACGCTGGGCATGGGCCCGAGGTTATCGGGTCGCCCCGGCGGCTCTCACAGCCGTTCGCGGAGCCAGGCGAAGTCGGTGACGTGCTCGTCCGCACCACCGGGCGTCTCGCAGACGACCGGCGCCCCGGCGTCACGGACCACCTGCGCGAGCAGGTCGGGGTCGATCCGGCCGGCGCCGAAGTTGGCGTGCCGGTCGGCGCCGGAGTCGAAGTCGTCGCGGCTGTCGTTGGCGTGGACCAGGTCGATCCGGCCGGTGATGGCGCGGATGTCGTCGACGATGGTCTCGAGCCGGTTGCCGCCCGCGTGGGCGTGGCAGGTGTCGAGGCAGAAGCCGACCATGTCGGCGCCCTCGGCCGCGCCGATCGCGTCCCAGGTGCCCTTGATCCGGTCGAGGTAGCGGGTCATCGCGTTGGTGCCGCCCGCGGTGTTCTCGATCAGCAGCGGGAGCTTGAGGTCGGTCGCCTCGATCGCCTTGCGCCAGTTGTCGAACCCCTTCGCGGGATCGTCCTCGTCGGTGACGTGGCCGCCGTGGACGATCAGTCCCTTGGCACCGATCTCGGCGGCGGCGTCGACGTGCTGCTGCAGCAGCTTGCGGCTCGGGATCCGCTGGCGGTTGTTCGTGGTCGCCACGTTGATGAGGTACGGCGCGTGCACGTACAGGTCGATCCCGGCCTCCTCGGCGTCGGCGCGCAGCTGCGCCGGCCCGCCGTCGTACGCAAGGACGGGGCCCTTGTAGGACTGCGGGTTGCCGAGGAAGAACTGCACCAGCGGGGCGTTGCGGGCGCGGGCCTCGCCGATGGGGTCGGTCTGGTCGACATGGGCTCCGATGCGCAGCTCGCTCATGGCCGCCATCGTAGGCAGCGGCTCCGACAGGCGACCGCGGCGGTGCGGTCGCCGTGAAGGCGCGCGCACGGCTAGCGTTCGACCCCGTGAGCACCCTTCATGCAGAGGTCTCGGGCCGAGCGTGGGACTTCGACGGCCAGCGTCCCGTGACCATCGGCCGTGACCCCGGCTGCGACATCGTCCTCAGCGGCCCTTCCGTCTCCCGCCAGCACGCGCAGCTGCGGTACGACGGCTCCGGCTGGACGCTCGTCGACACCGGGTCGAGCAGCGGCACCTGGCAGGGCGGCGTCCGGGTCACCGAGGTCCGCGTCAGCGGCCGTACGGCGATCCGGTTCGGCTCCGTCGACGGTGAGGAGCTGGTGCTCACCCCGGCCGCCACGGCCCAGCGTCCCTTCGACGCGGCCGGTGTGCCGCCGGGCCTCCCGCTCGCCCAGACCGTGCTCCCCGGCGTCGGCCCGCTCGGGCCGAACTACGTCAGCGGCCCCGGCCTGCTCGTGCGTACGGCGACCGGCCCGTTGCGCTTCCCGCCGGGCAGCGTCGTCCGGATCGGTCGCGACCCCGCCAACGAGGTGACCATCGACGACCCGTCGGTGTCGCGGCTGCACGGTGTGATCGAGGGCCGCCCCGACGGCTGGTGGTACGTCGACAGGTCGACCGCCGGCACGTTCCTGGAGGAGGACCGGGTCGCCCAGCGAAAGCTCGTCGACCCGACGACGCTGATGCTCGGCCACCCCACGGCGGGTGCCGAGCTGGAGGTGATCCCGATCGTCGAGGCCGGCAAGGCCCAGAAGTCCATCGCGAAGAAGAAGCGCAGGCGCACCGCTGCCCTGGTCGGCGGCATCGCCGCCGCGCTGGTGCTCGTCGGGGGCGGCGTCACGGCCGCCGTCCTGCTCGGTGGTGACGACGAGGGGTCGTCCGACGCCGACGGGCCCGGCGGCTCCGACGGTTCTGACGGGGTCCTGACGACCGCTGAGCTCGACCGCGCCAAGCTCGCCAGCGTGCTGATCATCGCGGTCGACGATGACGGTGAACCGATCTACACCGGGTCGGGCACGATCATCAGCGACGACGGCCTGATCCTGACCAACGCGCACGTGGGCAAGCCGAGTGCTCCCGGACAGCAGCCGCCCGCCGCGGACCCGGCCGCGCTGCGGATCGCGCTGACGTCCATGAACGACGACGTGCCGGTCGCGGCGTCGTACACGGCGGAGCCGATCGTGGCCGACGGCGTGCTCGACCTCGCAGTCCTCAAGATCACTGCCGACGCGGACGGCAAGGAGATCAAGGGCGACCTGGACCTGCCGGAGCCGGTGCAGCTCGGAGACAGCGACGAGCTGCGCACCGGTGACGAGATCACGGCGCTCGGGTTCCCCGCCGTCGCCCACGTCGCCTCCGACGACGGCATCGAGAGCGGCCTCACCGTCACCCGCGGTGTCGTGTCGACCTTCCTCACCGAGACTGCGATCGACAGCCCCCGGGCCTGGATCGACAGCGACATCCGGATTGGCTCCGGCAATTCCGGCGGCGCCTCGATCAACCTCGACGGGGAGCTCGTCGGCATCAACAGCGCCGTCGTCACCGAGGCGTCGGTCGGCGAGTCCGGCGCGGGCGGCAGCTTCACCGGCGGCTCGGCGCGGATCCGGCCGGTCAACCTCACCGAGGCGATCGTCGAGATCGCGAAGAAGGGTGGCGACCCGGAGTACGTGTCGCCGTACCTGGACGACGTACCGGAACCGCCGTCCGACCCGATGGGCCAGGCCAGCGCCGGTGGCGCCGGTTGGTCGGTCGACGGCAAGAACGACTGCTCGGAACCGAGCACCCTCGACGACCCACAGACCCTGTCGGGTGTCACCCTGCCCGCGAACCTCTTCGCCCACTTCGCGGTCACCGGGCTGTCCGACGGCACGGCGTTCACCCTGGAGCTGCGCAACCCGGACGGGGACGTGCTCGGTTCGTCGGAGGGCGAGTGGAGCCTCGGGTCCGACGACGTGTGCGCAGCTGTCGGCCTGGACGTGCCCGAGGACCTGGTCGGGGCGAACGCGGTGCTGGTGATCGGCGACGTCGAGATCCAGAACCCGGTGCTCTTCGAGTAGCCCGACGACACCTGCTGGCCGGCCTGCTGAGTGGCCTGCTGAGGCGCCTGCTTCAGCGATTGTGAGGCACGTCGCCTGCGCTGTTAACCTCTCCTGTCCGGTGCCGCAAGGCGCCGGTCCGACCGAGCCGGGCAGATCCGGATCGGTTTGCAGAGCCCTCCTGCCACGGAAAGTCCGCGGCCGCCAAGTCCAGAGGAGGTGGAGACCGCTTTGCGTAACTATGAAGTCGTGGTCATCCTCGACCCGAGCCTCGATGAGCGTACGGTTCAGCCGTCGCTCGACAAGTACCTCAACGTCATTCGTAATGACGGAGGAACCGTCGACAACGTCGACATCTGGGGCAAGCGCCGTCTTGCCTACGAGATCAAGAAGAATGCCGAAGGCATCTACGCGATCATCAAGCTGACCGCTGAGCCGGCAACCGTCGACGAGTTCGACCGCCAGCTGGGCCTCAACGAGGTCATCCTGCGGACCAAGGTCATCCGACCCACCATCTGAGGATCCCCGTCGCCTGTGGACGACTACTTCTGTATGTCGGCCCCACAGGCAACGATGGGGGCCATCGCCCGGGCCTGACCCGGGTTGGCCACTCGAACCCACCCTCACCAGGAGAGCACCATGGCTGGCGACACCGTCATCACCGTTATCGGCAACCTGACCGACGACCCGGAGCTGCGTTTCACGCCCTCCGGCGCCGCGGTTGCCAACTTCACGGTGGCGTCGACCCCTCGCATCTTCAAGCGAGAGTCGAACACCTGGGAGGACGGGGAGACCCTCTTCCTGCGGTGCTCGATCTGGCGCCAGGCGGCGGAGAACGTCGCCGAGTCGCTCCAGAAGGGCATGAAGGTCATCGCGCAGGGCCGGCTCGTGTCGCGCTCCTACGAGACGCGTGAGGGCGAGAAGCGCACGGTCAACGAGCTTCAGGTCGAGGAAATCGGCCCGTCGCTCACGTTCGCCACGGCCAAGGTCACCCGTGCTGCCCGCTCCGGCGGCGGCCAGGGTGCCGGCGGTCAGGGCGGCGGCTACGGCGGTGGCCAGGGTGGCGGCAACCAGGGTGGCGGCCGTCCGGCCGGCAATGACCCGTGGGGCAACGGCGGCGGTGCCTCGGCACCGGCCAGCTCGGGCGGCGCGGCGCCGGCAGGTGACCCGTGGGCCGCTCCGGGTGTCTCGGCCGACGAGCCCCCTTTCTAGGCAACAACACATCAACCATTCCGGCCCCGCTGCCTGACCAGGCGGGCGCGGCCGGGCTCTGAGGAGGAGCACCACAATGGCGAAGGCAGTCGTCCGCAAGCCCAAGAAAAAGGTTTGCCAGTTTTGCAAGGACAAGGCGACCGGTGTCGACTACAAGGACACCGGCCTGCTGAAGAAGTTCATCTCCGACCGCGGCAAGATCCGTGCCCGTCGGGTGACCGGCAACTGCGTCCAGCACCAGCGGGACGTCGCCATCGCGGTGAAGAACGCCCGCGAGGTCGCACTGTTGCCCTACACCTCCGCCGGCCGCTGATCAGCGACGCGACAGAAGGAGACTGAACATGAAGATCATCCTGACCCAGGAAGTCGACGGCCTCGGTGCCGCTGGCGACGTGGTCGAGGTCAAGGACGGCTACGGCCGTAACTACCTCCTCCCGCGCGGCTTCGGCATCCGTTGGACCCGTGGCGCGCAGGCGCAGGCCGACTCCATCAAGCAGGCCCGGGCCGCTCGCGCGGTTCGTGACGAGGCGCACGCCGCCGAGATCAAGGCCAAGCTCGAGGGCAAGCCGGTCGACGTCAAGGTGAAGGCCGGCCAGGGCGGCCGGCTGTTCGGCGCGGTCACCGCTGCCGACATCGCCGCCGCGCTCGGCGAGGCCGCCGGCGAGGCGATCGACAAGCGCACCATCGCGCTCGGCAACCCGATCAAGGCGCTGGGCAGCCACGCCGTGACGGTGAAGCTGCACGACGACGTGACCGTTGCGGTCGCGCTCAACGTCATCCCCGGCTGACAAGAAGCAAATTCGTCGAGTGGTCCGAGCCGCAGGGCGAGGACGTATTGAGACGCACGGCGTGGCCGGTCCCCTTGGGGGCCGGCCACGCTGGGTTTTTCGGGCCGAGCGCGTCTTCGGCACTGCTGCGGGCAGCAAGCTGCCACCGGCGCCTCCCGCCGCGCTGCCGGCTGGGCCGCTAGTTTTGAGGGACTTCCCCCATCTCAGGAGTTCCTTGTGCGCGTACGACGGATCTGGCCTGCTGCCTTCCTGCTCCTCGCCCCGGTACTGACCGGCTGCAGCGACGACGGAGGTGTCGACGGATCGGGCGTCACGCCGCCCACGGACACCCCGAGCACCCCGGCGGTCTCCGACACGACGACCGCTCCGACGGAGACGACGTCGGCAGCCGAGACCACCTCGGCCGCACCGGCCGCTCTGCCCGCGGCGTGTGACCTGGTCACCTCCGACGACATCGCGAAGGCCTTCGGTGTCTCGTTCGAGCCGGGTGTGGCCGGCGGGGGCTCCAACGGCGAGGGCGCGTTCGTCTGGGAGAGCGACGACTGCTCCTTCGTCGCCACCGACCTGGTCCGGGTGACGGTCGCGGTCAGCGGTCCCGACGACTTCACCAAGGGCGGCTTCGGTTGCCCGCAGCCGAGTGAGGACTCCGCCATCCTCGAGCCGGCCGATGACATCGCCGGCGCCACCGACGGCTGGTGGAAGGTCAGCGACGCCCCGCCGTTGGCGGCAACGCTGCGCGCCTGCTCTGCGTCGGCACTGGTCGCGGTCGAGCTGGAGTACGAGGACGGCGTCGACTACGAGGGCGACCCGCGCAGCCAGTCGATCGCCCTTGCCGAGCTGGTGCTCGCGGCACTGCAGGGCTGACGCCCGCAGGTCGAGGAGGTCGCTCTTCGACCGTCTCGAGACCAGGTCAGGTCGGCTCCGGCTCCGGGTCGGGCTCGGGGCCACCCGCCCAGACGGCCGGGCCGTAGACCAGGCACAGCACGATGACGAGGAGCACCCCGGCGAGTCCGAGGGTGCCGACTCCGTAGAGCCAGCTCCAGCCGGCGCCGTCGTACAGGACCGTGGAGACCAGGGCGACCAGGATGCCTGTCTCGGCGACCGTCCACCACCAGCCACCGCGGGCGCCTGCGGTGCGCGCCTGGCGGGTCAGGGCGTGGCAGAGCGTGGCCTGGAAGCCAAGTGCCGGCAGAGAGGCGGCCCAGACCACGGCCGTGTCGGCGTCGTCGAGCCATGCCCGAGCGTCGGCAGCGCTGAGCACGGTGGACAGCAGGAACGCCACCACCGCGAGATACCAGAGGGTCAGCCGCAGCGGGATCTCCGGTCGCGTCCGGGCGAGCTTGATCCAGCCGATGAGGACGAACGCGTTGCCCAGGACCTCGGAGTAGTCGTAGCGGTCCGCGGGGGCCTTGGTGAACACGACGAGGGCGAGCCCGGCGGCGATCCAGTACAACGGCTTCATCGGCCGCGCCCGGCGCCCGTGACCAGCCAGCGGTCGCCGGCCGCGCGATGCAGCAGGGTGGCGAGGCGTCCGCCCATGAACACGGCGCCGAAGACCACCCACAGCCAGGGCAGTCCGGCGCCCAGCCCACTCGTCAGCAGCACGACGGGAGCGTAGCCGCAGAGCACGATGAGTCCGGCGACCGCCAGGTAGCGGCCGTCGCCCGCGCCGATCAGGACTCCGTCGAGCACGAACACGACGCCGGCAACCGGTTGGGCAGCGGCCGCGACCAGCAGCACGGGGACGAGTGCGTCGCGCACGCCCTGGTCGGGGGTGAACAGCGCGCCGAGCCAGGGGCTGGAGGCGGCGAGCAGTACGCCGGTGACCACGCCGCTCGCGACGCCCCAGCCCACCATCCGGTTCGTCACCGCCCGCGCGGCGGCGACGTCACCCGCTCCGAGATGGCGCCCGGTGATGGCCTGGGCCGCGATCGCGATCGCGTCGAGGACGAACGCGAGGAACCCCCACAGGGTCAGCGCCAGCTGGTGCGTCGCGATCGGCACCGCGTCGTCGCTCGCCGAGCCGGACGGGCCGCTGGGACTGGCCGCGATCACCACCGCGTACGTGGTGACGAGCAGGGACGCGCGCAGGGTCAGGGTCCGCACCAGCAGGGGTACGCCGGCCCGGGCTGCCGCACGGACGCCGGGCAGGTCGGGGCGCAGGTCGGCACCCTCCCTCCGCGCGGCCCGGACCACGACGAGCACCAGCGCCACCGCCATCGCGACCTGTGCGATCACCGATCCGAGGGCCGAACCGGCGATCTCCAGTCGGGGGACCGGCCCGCCGCCGTACACGAGGAGGATGTTGAGGGCGATGTTGGCGAGGTTGCCGACGACGGCGACGACCAGTGGCGTGCGGGTGTCCTGCAGGCCACGCAGGACGCCAGTTGTCGCGAGGACGAGGAGCAGGGGCGTGATGCCGCCCGCGGCGATCCGGAGGTACGTCGTCGCGGGGTCGTTGACCGCGTCGGACGCACCGAACAGGCCGACGAGCGGACCGGCGAGGAGGGCGGTTGCCAGCGTGACCGGGACGCCGATGACGACAGCCAGCCAGAGGCCGTCGATGCCCTGGGCGAGTGCCGCTCGTCGTTGTCCGGCGCCGAGCTGGCGCGCGACGCTCGCGGTGGTGCCGTAGGCCAGGAACACGCACAGGCCGACGACGGTGGCGAGCACCGTCCCGGCGATCCCGAGGCCGGCGAGCTCGCGGGTGCCGAGGTGGCCGACGACGGCGGCGTCGCCGAGCAGGAAGAGCGGTTCGGCGACGAGCGCGAGGAACGCGGGGACCGCCAGACGGGCGATTTCCCGGTCGAGCAGCCGGTGTTCGGGGCGTCGGGTGAGGCGGCTCACGGACCTGCTGTCCTGATCGGTGGATAACTCGGGCGTGGTTGTGGATAGGCGTTCGGAGCGGCGGGGGCGCCGGGGTGCGCCAAAGGGGACCCCGTGTGACACCCGTATGTCCGGAAAGTGAACGAGATCACACCGAACTTTTTCTTCATCCACAGGCTCGGGAGAACGTTCATGCAGGTCAGAGGCACAATCGGTGTCCGCATCAGGCCTCTCTCCACAGGTTCCTCCCCAGCCCGTACACACCATCCACGCGTGTCGTCCACGGCGGGTCGCAGGTTATCCCCAGGCCCTGTGTACAGGCCGCTTTCGCCGGACGGCTACTGACCCGTAGGTTGCCAGTCCGGGTGCAGGACGCCCCTCCCGGGGTACGGCGCGGCTGCCGCATTGTGTCGGGGCCGGTTCGTACCGTGACGGCAAGATCGCTGGGCCAATTGCAGCGCCCGGATGCAGGGCAACGAAAGAGGGAGAGGGCAACCGTGAGTCTCACGGACGACGCGCCGTCATGGACCTCCGAGCCACCCGCGGAGTGGGGTGACGGCCCCGCGGCCTACGCCCCGGGTGACGCCCCGCAGCAGTCCGCCGGCGGACGGGTGCCGCCGCAGGACATGGCTGCCGAGCAGTCCGTGCTCGGCGCGATGCTCATCTCCAAGGACGCGATCGCCGACGTCGTCGAGGTGCTCCGCGGCCCGGACTACTACCGCCCCGCGCACGAGTCGATCCACGAGACGATCCTCGACCTCTACAGTCGCGGCGAACCGGCCGACATGGTCACGGTCGCCGGTGAGCTCCAGCGTCGCGGCGAGCTGCAGAAGGTGGGCGGGGCGCCGTACCTCCACACCCTGGCCGCCAACGTCCCGATCGCCGCCAACGCCGGCTTCTACGCCGAGATCGTGCGCGAGAAGTCGATCCTGCGCCGCCTGGTCAACGCCGGCACCAAGATCGTCCAGATCAGCTACGCCGGCGAGGGCGACGTCGACAGCATCGTCAACGAGGCGCAGGCCGAGGTCTACCAGGTCACCGACCGCCGCAAGGCCGAGGACTACGCCCCCCTCGGCGACATCATGGACGGCGTCCTCGACGAGATCGAGGCGATCGAGAACCGTGAGTCAGGGATCTACGGCGTCCCGACCGGCTTCGCCGATCTCGACGACCTGACCAACGGCCTGCACGCCGGTCAGATGATCGTCGTCGCCGCTCGACCGGCCATGGGCAAGTCGACCCTGGCTCTCGATTTTTGCCGGGCCGCCTCGATCCACCACAACATGACCAGTGCCTTCTTCAGCCTCGAGATGACGCGCGCCGAGATCGTGATGCGGTTGCTCTCGGCCGAGGCACGCATCCCGCTGAACCACATCCGCAACGGCAAGATGGGCACCGAGGAGTGGGACCGCCTGGCCCGCCACGTCGCCAAGATCTCCGCCGCGCCGATGTTCATCGACGACTCCCCGAACATGACGATGACCGAGATCCGCGCCAAGGCGCGCCGGCTCAAGCAGAAGCACGACCTGCGGATCCTGGTCATCGACTACCTCCAGCTGATGAGCTCGGGCAAGAAGGTCGAGTCCCGTCAGCTCGAGGTCTCGGAGTTCTCCCGGCAGATGAAGCTGCTGGCCAAGGAGCTCGAGGTCCCGATCATCGCGCTCTCGCAGCTGAACCGTGGCCCCGAGCAGCGCGCGGACAAGAAGCCGATGATGAGCGACCTTCGTGAATCCGGCTCGATCGAGCAGGACGCGGACATGGTGATCCTGCTGCACCGCGAGGACGTCTACGAGAAGGAGTCGACCCGCCCCGGCGAGGCCGACCTGATCGTTGCCAAGCACCGCAACGGCGCGACCCGGGACGTCACCGTGGCCTTCCAGGGTCACTACAGCCGTTTCGTCGACATGGCGCACTGACGCCGGCGTCTTCCGGTAGCGGACGTCGAGGCGTCGTCGGTCCGAAATATCCCTGCAGCGATCCGGGTTGAGCAACGACATGACTGCCTCCCCGCGCCTGACCGGGTTTGCTCGAAGCCGCTTCAGTCCCGTGCTCTTCGACGAGAACCATGTGATGTCGCAGGGGGACGTCGACAGCCTTCTCGACGCGGCGCGGCTGGCGCCGTCGGCTGGCAACTCACAGCCTTGGTCCTTCATCGTCGGGCGACGTGGCGACGACGTACACCAACGACTCGTGTGCCATCTCGCGAGGAGCTCAGCCTCGTGGGCACCGTCAGCGAGCCTGCTGGTCGCCAACATGTCGCAGCGCTTCGTCGAAGGCAGCACCTTCGAGTACTCGGAGTTCGCCCAGTACGACCTCGGCCAGGCCGTGGCTCATCTGACCTTCCAGACTCACGCGCTCGGTCTCGCTGTCCACCAGTTCCGGGCCTTCGACCGCGACGCCATCGCCGTGGAATTCGGGGTCCCGCCCCACTGGGAGGTGACGACCATGGCGGCCATCGGCAGTCCCGTAGGTGCCGCGGAGACCCACGTCGGATCGGGAACCAGTCGAGAACGGCGAGCGGCGAACGATGTCACCTGGGCGCGGGTCATGGACCCGGACGAGGGTCAGTGAGTCGGGGCGAACGTTTCCAGACGGCCCTGCCGGGGCCCAGCCAGAGCTGCCTGACCCAGAAGTCGTTGCCCAGTGCTCGCATCCGGGGGTTCCCCGGGCTCGTTCACGGGCGTACCGTCGAATCACCTGCCGTCTCGGGGGGGCAGGCCGGACCCGGTCCCGCCACTGCCGGAGGCGCGGCATGCGACGTACGAATCCCCGACTCGCGGGCGGAGTCGCGCTGGCCGCGACCGCCGCCCTCCTCGCCGCGTTCCTGGGCACGCCCCGGGTGGTCGCTGACGAGGGACCGCCGCGCGCCACGACGTCCAGCGCCGGTCTGGAGGCGGCGCTGGACGCCCACATGGACCTGGTCAACACCCGGCTCGAGGCGCTGCGCGCGCCGATCCGTCTCGCCCAGGTCGAGGCGTTCCAGGTGGGCGGCGGCCTGTTGCGGGTGGGCAACCGCTTCAAGCGGTACTACGGGCAGCGGTGGGTGCCCGGCGACGAGCGCCGGGCGGCTGACGGCGAGCGGCTGACCTATGTCGTCGACCAGAGCGACGGCGACACGGCGAGTGGGCTCGCCAGCGCGACGACCGAGGCCGCGCTCGACCGGTCCGTCGGGGTCTGGGCCCCGGAGCGCTGCCTCGAGGCGGTCCCGTTGGTGAAGCGGGCGGACCCCGGCCACGACCTCGACATCCTCGACAACATCCTGCTGCCGCTCGACTACGAGTGGGGTACGCCGGCCGCCGACATCCAGTTCGCCGGGTGGTACCCGATCGAGCTGTTCATCGCCTTCGTCCCGTCCTTCGAGGGCGCCATCCTCGCGTTCTCCGAGACCTTCGTGTTCGTCGACGAGGTCACCCTGGAGCTGACGGACGTGAACCGGGACGGCTACCTCGACACCGCCTTGAACGAGATCTACTTCAACGACGAGTTCGGTGACCCGAGCGGCACCCGACCGGGCCGCGCCTGGGCGATCGACGTACCCACCGGTTCGCCCGACTTCGACGTCGAGACCGTGGCCGCGCACGAGTTCGGTCACTCCCTCGGCCTGGGCCACTTCGGACCGCCGCCGCGGGCCATCATGAACCCGGGCGCCTTCAACCCGCCGGGGCGACCCCACACCTATCCGTCGGACAGCTCGGCGATCTGCTCCCTGTACGCCAGCTGGCCGTTGCCCTGAACAGCGACCGACCGATCACTTCTCCGCCGTCCCACCGTCGTTACGTGCGACAGTTCAGGTGATTGCAGGAGATGCCATGGAAACGACCGCACCGAGCACCACCGGCCCGATGGGCACCGACGAAGCCGAGTTCATCGAGGCAGCCCGCGCGGGCGACGGTGGCCGGTTCGCGCTGCTGACCGAACACTTCCGTCGCGAGCTGCAGGTCCACTGCTACCGGATGCTTGCGTCGTACGACGACGCCCAGGACCTCACCCAGGAGACCTTCCTGCGGGCGTGGGCGAAGCGGGAGACCTTCCAGGGCCGGGCGTCGTTGCGCACCTGGCTGTACCGGATCGCCACCAACGCCTGCCTGGACTTCCTCGAGAAGCGGCGCGACCGTACGCCGGTCCCCACCGACCTGCAGGGCGCGGGCGGGACGGGCACCGAGGTGCTCCACCTGCAGCCGTGGCCCGACAGCCAGCCGCAGGACCCGCACGCGCAGGCGGTCGCCCGGGAGACCATCGAGCTGGCGTTCATCGTGGCGGTCCAGCACCTGCCCGCACGCCAGCGTGCGGTCCTGATCCTGCGCGACGTGCTCGGCTGGCCGGCCCAGCAGACCGCTGACAGCCTCGAGCTCACGCTGGCCTCGGCCAACAGTGCCTTGGCCCGGGCCCGGACCACGATGCGCCAGCACCTTCCCGACGGGCGGCTCGACTGGAGCGCCCGAGCCGCGCAGGGGTTGAGCGAGGAGGAGCAGACGCTGGTGTCGACGTACGTCGAGCGCCTCGAGCGCTTCGATCTCGAGGGGCTGAGCGAGCTGCTGCGCGACGACGTCCGGTTCGCGATGCCGCCGCAGGTCGGCGTGTGGGTTGGTCGCGAGGCGGTCTTCCAGACCTGGATCGACGGACTCAGCGACGCGGACCCCACCGGCTTCCGGTGCCGGACCACGACGGCGAACGGCCAGCCCGCCGTGGCGGCCTACTACCGCCAACCCGGTACGACGCCCTACGTGGCCCTCGCGATGGACGTGCTGCGGGTCGACGGCGGGCTGATCGCCGAGCTGCTCACCTTCGGACCGGAGATGTTCGAACGTTTCGGCCTTCCCCAGGAGCTGTGATGCGTGCCGTGACCTACTCGATGTCCATGTCGCTCGACGGCTACGTCGTCGGACCCGACGGCGGGTTCGACTGGAGTGCCCCCTCCGACGAGGTCTTCCAGCTGTCCATCGACGAGATCCAGGGCGTCGGCATGCACCTGATGGGGCGGCGCCTCTACGAGACGATGCTCTACTGGGAGGAGCCCGAGCAGCAGGCGGGTTTCGACGACGCGGAGCTCGAGTGGGCCGGCCTCTGGAACCCGCTGCCCAAGGTGGTCTTCTCGACCACGCTGTCCGAGGTGCGGGGGAACGCTCGCCTGGCCACGGGCACCGTGGCGGAGGAGATCGCGCGGTTGCGGGCCGAGCCGGGCGAGGGCGACATCGCGATCGGTGGCGCGACCCTTGCTGCCGAGGCGGCCGAGCTCGGCCTGATCGACGAGTACCGGATCCGGGTCTGCCCGGTGCTGGTCGGCGGCGGCACCCCGTTCTTCGTCCATCGCGAGAGGCGGGTCGACCTCGAGCTGGTCGAGACCCGCGCCTTCGACTCGGGGGTGGTCTTCCTCCGCCACCGGGTCCGTCGCTGACGAAGCCTCAGTCGCGACGACCGAGCAGCGCCAACAGGTCGCCGACCTCACCGAGGTGGCCGAGCTTGTCGGGGTTGAGCACGTTGCTGAGTCCGACGATCCTGCCGTCGTGGACGTCGATCGACATCACGCCGACCACGGCGCCGTCGCTGTCGCGGGTCCGCAAGGCCGGCTGGCCGTTGGCCTGCACCAGGTCGAGGAGTACGCCGAGCCGCTCACCTTGGCGCATCAGTCCGAGCAGGAACCTGGCCACGGGCACGACGCCGGTCATCGGCCTCTGGATCGCGGGCGCCCGGCCACCGCCGTCGCCGACGAACACGACGTCCTCGGCGAAGAGTCGCTCCAGCTCTTCGAGCTCGCCGCTGTTCATCGCGGCGAGGAACTCCGTCGCGACCCGGTCACGGTCCTCGCGGGTCGCCTGGAACCGCCGTCGGCCGTCGTCGATGCGCTTCCTCGCACGGGCGAGGATCTGCCGGCAGTTGGCCTCGCTCTTGTCGACGGTCGCCGCGATCTCGGCGTACTCGTACTCGAGGACGTCGCGCAGCAGGAACACCGCACGCTCCACCGGTGACACTGCTTCGAGCAGCACGAGGAAGGCGGTCGACACCGTCTCGTCGAGCTCGATGCGGTGCGCCGGGTCCATGTCGTCGGACTGCACGATCGGCTCGGGGAGCCACGGGCCGACGTACTGCTCCCGCCGCAGGCGGGCTGACCGCAACGTGTCGATGGCGAGCCGCGTGGTGACCGTCGTGGCGTACGCCTCGAGGTTGTCGACGCCCTCCAGACCGCCGCGATGGAGGCGGAGGAAGGCGTCCTGCACGACGTCCTCGGCCTCGACCACGCTGCCGAGCATGCGATAGGCGATCGAGAACATCAGCGGCCGCAGCTCGTGGTGCGCCTGGGCGAGATCGGTCATGGCCCGGTCCAGATTAGCCAACTTCTTCTGCGCAACCTGTCACAGGCGGCCGGCCTGTCCCGTCGAAGGGGACACAACCCGAACCGAAGGAGAAGAAAATGCGCATCTTCATCGCAGGCGCCACCGGAGCGTTGGGAAGCCGTCTGGTTCCCCTGTTGACCACGGCCGGCCACGAGGTGTTCGGCACGAGCCGCAACGAGGCCGGGCGAGCCACCATCGACGCGCTCGGGGCCACGGGGATCGTGATGGACCCGCTCGACGTCGACAGCGTCCACGCCGCCGTCGCCGAGGCCAAGCCGGACGTCGTCGTCCACCAGCTCACCGCACTGAGCGCGCTGTCCGGAAACATGAAGAAGTGGGACCAGGACTTCGCGATGACGAACCGGCTGCGGATCGAGGGCACCGACCACCTGCTCGCGGCGGCCCGTGCCTCCGGCGTACGACGGTTCGTCGCACAGAGCTACGGCGGGCACTGGACCAACGAGCGCACGGGCGGGCCGGTCAAGACCGAGGCGGACCCGCTCGTCGAGGACCCGGGCAAGGAGGCGCGACAGACGTTGCGCGCGATCAAGCACGTCGAGGAAGCCGTGATGGCTGCTCCCGGGATCGAGGGCGTGGTCCTGAGGTACGGCAACTTCTACGGTCCCGGCAACGCACTGTCACGGGACGGCGAGATGGGCGAGATGGTGCGGCGCGCGAAGTTCCCGGTGGTCGGCGGTGGCGGCGGGGTGTGGTCCTGGATCCACATCGACGACGCCGCGACCGCGACCGTTGCTGCCATCGAACGGGGCGAACCGGGCATCTACAACGTCGTCGACGACGACCCTGCCCCGCTCGCGGAGTGGTTGCCCTACCTGGCGGAGCAGCTCGACGGGAAGAAGCCGATGCGGTTGCCCGCTTGGCTGGCCCGGCCGCTGATCGGCCAGTTCGGCCTCGCCCTGATGACCACGGTCCGGGGCTCGTCGAACGCCAAGGCCCGGCGAGAGCTCGACTGGGCACCGCAGCTCAGCAGCTGGCGCGAGGGCTTCCGCACCGGCATCGGCTGACGCGCCGGCTGCCCGGCTCGGGACTTGCCTCTGCTACGTTCTCGAACGCCAGTCGTACTCACAAGTGAGACAGGGAACCCGGTGAGAATCCGGGACTGACGCGCAGCGGTGAGGGTGACGGGCGAGGCACTTTGCCACTGGATCATTGCGATCTGGGAAGGCGCCTCGTCTGGTTGATCCCGAGTCCGAAGACCTGCTGGCCGTGGACAGGACGTCCGCGTGATCTGTCCAACAGGCTTCGCGACAAAGGCCTCGACATGAGATGAGAACTCATGATGCGTACTTCCCGACCCCTGGCGACCCTTGCCACCGTCTCCCTCCTCACGGCGCTCACCGCCTGCGCGGGTGCTCCGATCGAGGAGAGGACGTCGTCCCCCACGAGCGGCTACCCCGTCGAGGTCACCACCTGTGGCTTCACCTCCACCCTCGACGCCAGGCCGACGAGGGCGATCACGATGAACCAGGGCGCGACCGAGGTCGCGCTCGCCCTCGGCGTCGAGGACCAGCTCGCCGGCACCGGCTACATCGACGACGCCGTCCCGGCGGAGTGGAAGGAGGCGTACGACTCGGTGCCGGTGCTCTCCGACCAGTACCCCGACCACGAGACCGTCATCAGCGTGAAGCCGGACTTCGTCTACGGCTCCTACATCAGTGCGTACGACGACGAGGCCGCCGGTTCGCAGGAGCAGCTGGCGGACCTGGGCATCGCTTCGATGACCTCGCTCTTCGGGTGCGGTGACGGCGACGCCAAGCCGGTCGGTGGCACCACCTTCGAGACGGTCTGGGACGAGATCGACCTGGTGGCGAAGGCGTTCGGCGTACCGGAGCGGGCCGAGGCGATCCGGACCGAGCAACAGGAGGTGCTGGAGGGCCTGGAGTCCGAGAACGCCGGCGCGGGCATCACGGTGTTCTGGTACGACTCCGGCGACAGGACGCCGTACGTCGGGACCGGTGAGGGCGGCCCGCAGCTGATCCTCGACGCCGTCGGTGCGACCAACGTGTTCGCCGACATCCCGCACGGCTGGACGGATGTCGCGTGGGAGAAGGTCATCGCGGCCGACCCCGACGTCATCGTCCTCGCCGACGCCTCGTGGTCCACGGCGAAGGAGAAGATCGCCTACCTCCGGAACGATCCGGTGCTCAGCAGGATGCGTGCGGTGGAGGCCGAGGCGTTCGTGACCCTGCCCTTCTCGGAGACCACACCGGGGGTCCGGCTCGCTGACGGCGCGGTCGACGTCGCCGGGCAGCTCGAGGAACTGAAGCGCTGATGTCCGTGGCGCTTGCGTCGCGCCGGGCCCTCGGGCTCGGCGCGACGGGTGGCCTGCGTGTGGTCGGCCTGGGCGCGCTGCTCGTCGGTGCGCTGCTGGTCAGCGTGGTGATGGGCGTCGGGATCGGGTCGGTCCCGATCCCGACCTCGACGGTGCTCGAGGTCCTCGCGCAGCGGTGCGGACTCGGGGGCGACGTCTCCCTGCTCGACGACCAGATCGTCTGGCAGTTGCGGATGCCGCGGGTGCTCGGCGCTGCGGCCGCGGGTGCGGCGCTGGCGCTCGTCGGCGTGGTGCTGCAGTCGCTCACCCGCAACGACCTCGCGGACCCGTACCTGCTGGGCATCTCCGGTGGTGCGGCCGTCGGAGCGGTCAGCGTGCTGGTCCTCGGGGTGTCGGTCGGCGGCCTGCTCGCCACGACGATGCTCACCCTCGGCTCGTTCCTCGGTGCGATCGGCGCCCTGGTCGCGGTCCTCCTACTCGCAACCGGACGAGCGGGGGACCTGCCGCCCGCCCGCACCGTCCTGGCCGGCGTGGCGATCGGCCAGGTGTGTGCGGCGTACACGTCGTTCGTCACCATCATGAGTGGCGACCACGACGCCGCCCGCCGCGTGCTCGCCTGGACGATGGGCTCGCTGGCCGGCCTGCGCTGGGACTCGGCGATCCTGCTGATCGCCGTCGCCGTGATCGCGTCGGTCGCCGTCCTCGCCTTCACCTCGGACCTCGACGCCTTCGCCTTCGGCGAATCGGCGGCGAACTCGCTGGGAGTCGCGGTGAACCGGACCCGCTGGATCCTGCTGACGGGTACGGCGTTGGTGACCGCGAGCCTCGTGGCCTACACCGGCGCGATCGGCTTCGTCGGGCTCGTCGTGCCCCATGTCGTACGACTGCTCGTCGGCCCGAGCCATCGTCGGCTGCTGCCGTTGAGTGCGTTGGTGGGAGCGATCCTGCTCGTGTGGGCCGATACGGCGGCCCGGTCGATCATCGACGGTCAGGAGATCCCGATCGGGGTGGTCACGGCCGTGCTCGGTGCGCCCGTGTTCGCCGTACTCCTGCGACGGGAGCGGGCGCGATGAGGGCGGAAAGCATCACGTGGGGCGTGCCCGAACGGACGATCCTCAGGGAGGTCTCGGTCGAGTGCCCGCGCGGGACCGTCACCGGTCTGCTCGGGCCGAACGGCTCGGGCAAGACCTCGCTCCTGCACATCCTCGCGGGGCTGCGCCGACCGGACGCGGGACAGGTGCACCTGGGCGAGCAGAGCCTGCACGGGCTGAATGCCCGCGACCGGGCCCGCCGGGTCGCGGTGCTCGAACAGCACTCGGTCACGGGGCTGGACCTGCGGGTGCGTCAGGTCATCGAGCTCGGCAGGATCCCGCACCGCGGTCGCTGGCCCGCGTCACGGACCGAGGGTCGTGACGCCATCGCCCGGGCCATCCAGCTGGCCGAGGTCGGCGACCTGCTCGACCGCAGGTGGCAGACCCTGTCGGGAGGCGAGCGCCAACGGGTGCAGCTCGCCCGGGCCCTGGCGCAGGAGCCCGAGATCCTGATCCTGGACGAGCCGACGAACCACCTCGACCTGGGCCACCAGATCGACTTCCTCACCACGGTGCGGAGGTTGGGGCTGACGGTGATCGCGGCGCTGCACGACCTCGACCTCGCTGCTGCCTTCTGTGACCAGCTGGTGCTGCTGCAGGACGGAGGGGTCGTCGCGTCGGGCGCGGCTGTGGACGTGCTGACGCCGGCCACTATCCAGCGGGTCTACGGCGTCCGGACGTCCGTCGGCCCGCACCCGGACTCGGGACGACTGCACGTCGTCTGGCACCACCGGGACCGACTCGTCGGCCCGTCTCACGTCGGCCCGTCTCACGTCGGCCCTCACTCGGACGGTTCGGTGTCGCACTCGACCTTCGGGTTGACGCCGAAGTAGTTCAGCGGGCCGGCCACGATCGTCAGCGCGGTGTCGCTGAAGGTCTTGCAGTTGACGTCGCGGTCGTCGCTGAAGTAGCCGCGCTGGATGGCGGCCAGCACTCCGAAGACCAGCCAGATCACGACCACGATGCCGCCGATGCTCGTCTGTCTCACGGTGCCCTCCTGGGGGTCGACGCTGTGGCCCCTGCAGTACCCCGAATCGGGTGGTTCACCGCGATTGGTTCGGCTCGGGGCGCGATGTCCCACCACGGCCACGACAGCACGGCGGCCACCGCGGCGCCGGCGGTGTTGAGCAGCACGTCGTCCACGGAGGAGACGCGGTCGAGCCGCAGCGTGTACTGAGCCGTCTCGATCAGGGCCGAGCAGCAGGCCGCGAGGACCACGATCCGCGGCAGTGACGCCAGCGACCGGAACCGCAGCGGGGCGAAGAAGCCCAGCGCCGAGAGCAGCACGAGGTTGCCGACGACCTGGATCTCGGACATCGTCTCGAGGTCGCGGAACGGTTCGAGGCTCACGGCACCAGTCACCAGACCCGCCTGGTTGCCGGGCAGCATCGTCATCCACACCCACGGCACCGTTCCGTGGACGAGCCCCACCTCGGCGATCGACGTGCGCCAGGCCCGGCCGGGCAGCGCGCCGGTGCGGATCCGAAGACGGGCCAGCGCCCAGACCCCCAGCAGGGCAAGGGGAAGCAGCGCCAGCGCGCCCACGGCGATGCCCGTCGCCGTACCGAGGATGTCGTGCACCCCGTGGACCCTCACTGCTGCAACCTCGGGTCCTCGGTCGGGTCGGCGTACGGGCGCGGACAGCCGATCTGCCGTGCCTCGGGGCGCAGCTCGAAGTGCCACGGTTCGTTGCGATAGACCTGACAGAGGCCGTACGACGACCCGTGGCGGGCCAGCCAGGTCGTGGCGTCACCTTGCGAGATGTCGACGGCGTCACCGGAGACGTGGGCGGAGGTCTCCGGGGTGGCGACCCAGCGGGCCGCCTCCTCGCGCGAGCCGTACTCGTCGACCGCGTCGTCGAGCAGCTGCTCCTGGTACGCCTCGGAGCGCCAGCCGCTGTTGACCTGGAACGTGATGCCGCTGGCAGCGGCATCGTCGGCGGCATCGCGGAGCGCCTGCAGGAGGTCGGAATCGAGGTTGGCCACCGCGGGGTAGCTGTCGTCGTGGACCGTCACCCCGTCCGGGACGACCCCGCCGTCGCGGCCCAGCGCGCCGCGATCGTGACCGAGGAAGGCGTCGAACGGCGTGGTGATCGTGGAGGAGGTGGAGCCCAGCACCTGCTGGCTCAACGGGACCGCGATCGCAGCGATGACAACGATCGTCCCGATCGCGATCGTCTTGGCGTGGTTCATGGGTCCAGCCAAGGCAACGCGGCGTTGCCGGCGCGTATGCGGTTTTCGATATGCCGGCGATATGCGGGGACTCGTAGCATCGGCATTGCCATGCGCGTGCTGATCGTCGAGGACGAACCCCTGCTTGCAGTTGCCATCCGCGATGGCCTGCGTCTCGAGGCGATCGCTGCCGACATCGCGGGCGACGGTGACACCGCGCTGGAGCTGCTCGCGATCAACACCTACGACATCGCCGTGCTCGACCGCGACATCCCCGGACCGTCGGGCGACGAGGTGGCCCAGCGCATCGTCGCGTCGGGCAGCGGGATGCCGATCCTGATGCTCACCGCGGCTGACCGGCTCGACGACAAGGCCACCGGGTTCGAGCTCGGTGCGGACGACTACCTCACCAAGCCGTTCGACCTGCGCGAGCTGGTGCTCCGGCTCCGAGCTCTCGACCGCAGGCGGGCCCACAACCGTCCGCCGGTCAGCGAGATCGCCGGACTGCGGCTCGATCCGTTCCGGCGCGAGGTCTACCGCGACGGCCGGTACGTCGCGCTCACTCGCAAGCAGTTCGCGGTGCTCGAGGTCCTCGTGGGTGCCGAGGGTGGCGTGATCAGCGCCGAGGAGCTGTTGGAACGGGCGTGGGACGAGAACGCCGACC
Organism: Nocardioides sp. Root682; assembly: GCF_001427795.1. Lineage (GTDB taxonomy): Bacteria > Actinomycetota > Actinomycetes > Propionibacteriales > Nocardioidaceae > Nocardioides. The sequence continues at coordinate 2,539,768 of NZ_LMHJ01000001.1, forward strand.
CGTTCACCAACGCCGTGCGGATCACCGTCTCGTCCCTGCGCAAGCGGCTCGGTGAACCGTGGCTGATCGCGACGGTGCCGGGGGTCGGCTACCGGATCGACACCACACCGTCGACCGCCACCGAGGGAGTCGGGCATGCGTAGGCAGCGGGGCCTGAGCGTGCGGCTCAAGCTGACCCTCAGTTACGCCGCGTTCCTGATGGTCGCCGGGACCTTGCTGCTCGCGGTGGTGTGGGTCTTCCTGCTGCGCTACGTGCCGGAGGTGACCAGCACGGGTGGGTACGTCGTGCCCGACCGGTCGTCCCTGCAGCCCGCCTTCATCCCGAACCGGTCCGACCTCGAGCGCGCCTTCGTCCCGAAGGCGGCGGCCATCCTGGGATTCCTGCTGCTCTTCGGCCTCGTGGGCGGCTGGGTGCTTGCCGGCCGCATGCTCGCGCCGCTGAACAGGATCACCCGCGCCACCCGCCAGGCCACGACCGGCTCGCTCTCCCACCGGATCGAGATGGAGGGGCGCAACGACGAGTTCCGCCAGCTCGCCGACGACTTCGACGCGATGCTCGCCCGGCTCGAGGCGCACGTCGCCGAGCAACAGCGCTTCGCCGCCAACGCCTCGCACGAGCTGCGCACCCCGTTGACGATCACGCAGACCCTGCTCGAGGTGGCCCGCAACGAACCGACCCGCAACGTCGAGGAGCTCATCGACCGGCTGCACCACGTCAACACCCGCGCCATCGACCTCACCGAGGCGCTGCTGCTGCTCAGCCGCGCCGACCAGCAGGCCTTTGCGCGAGGGGTCGTCGACCTGTCACTCGCCGCTGAACAGGCAACGGAGACCTTGCTGCCGCTCGCCGAGAAGCGCGGTCTCAGCATCGAGACGTCCGGTGACCAGGCGCTGACCACCGGGTCGCAGGCACTCCTCCTGCAGATGACGACGAACCTCGTGCACAACGCGATCGTGCACAACCTGCCGGCAGACGGCGCGGTGTGGGTACGGACCGGAGCTCATCCGGCGGGCGTCGTACTCACTGTCGAGAGCACGGGCGAGATGCTCACGCCGCAGCTGGTGTCGACCCTCGTCGAGCCGTTCCAGCGCGGCACCCAGCGGATCCGGACCGACCACGCGGGCGTCGGCCTCGGGCTGGCCATCGTGCAGAGCATCGTGAACGCCCACGACGGAACGCTCACCCTGACCCCGCGCCCTGGCGGCGGGCTGAGCGTCACCGTGGCTCTTCCGCCGTCGACGACCTGAGGTCAGAAGGCCTGCGGACCCATCCGCTCCACCGCGACGAAGACGGCCAGCGCCAGCAGGACCACGGTGAAGGCGACACTCGGCCACTCGTTGCGGCGGGCGTGGGTCAGGGCCGCGCCGGCCATCGTGACGGCCAGGCCGATCGCGGCGGCCGGGACCAACCAGGTCGCGACATCGAACGCGCCCGGAAGGATCAGGCCGAGTGCGCCGGCGACCTCGGCTGCGCCGATGAGCTTGATCATCCCCGGGGAGAAGGACTCGGCCCAGCCCAGCTTCGGATCGGCGAGGATCTGCTCCTTGGACTTGGCCAGCTTCATGGTGCCGGCCATGAGGAACAGCGCGGCCAGCAGGCCCGAGACGATCCAGACGACGACGTTCACGGGGACTCCCTTGGGTGACGGATCTTCAGGTCACCTCGAGGGTAGTGGACGTGTCTACGAGTCTGCGCGCTCGCCCGGTCCCTCGGGATGGGTGAGGTCGTAGGCCCGCGCGACCTTCTGCGGCACCACCATCCGCCATGCGTCGACCACGAACTCACGGGCCTCGACCGGATCGAGAGCCGCCAGGTTCGCATGCACCCAGTGGAAGCGCAGGTCCGACTCCCGTGGCATCTGGAACTTGTCCGGGTTGCCGGCGACCAGTGCCGCCCGCTCCTCCTTGGGGAACGCGAACCCCATCACGGTCTCGTCGAGGGAGAACGCGACGTACACGATCTGCTTGACCCGGAACTTCAACCGGTTGCGCACGTACACCTCGTAGGAGCGCTCGAGCTCGGAGCCCAGCGCCCGCACGTCCTCGATCGTTGCCATGGTTCGCCCAGCCTCTCACCGGACTCCAGAAAGAGGGCTTGACCCTGACGTAGCGTCAACCCTTGAAGGTGGGTCCATGAACCAGACAGCACCTGCCATCGAGGTCGCCGGACTGCGCAAGGCGTACGGCGACCACACCGTCCTCGACGGCGTCGACCTCTCCGTTCCGGAGGGCACCGTCTACGCCCTGCTCGGCCCGAACGGCGCCGGCAAGACCACCATCGTCCGCATCCTGTCCACCCTCACCACCGCCGACGGCGGCGCCGCCCGGGTGGCCGGGTACGACGTCCGTACCCAGTCCGACGGCGTACGACGCTCGATCGGGGTGACCGGGCAGTTCTCTGCGATCGACGAGCTGCTGACCGGCCGGGAGAACGTGCGGCTGATGGCCGATCTCGCCCATCTCCCGAAGCGTGAGGCCGCCGCACGAGCCAGCGAGCTGCTCGAGCGCTTCGGACTGACCGACGCAGCCGACCGGCGCGCGGCGACGTACTCGGGCGGGATGAAGCGGCGCCTCGACCTGGCCATGACGCTGGTCAATCGACCGCGACTGATCTTCCTCGACGAGCCGACCACCGGGCTCGACCCACGCAGCCGCCGCGACCTGTGGCAGATCGTGCGCGAGCTGCTGACCGAGGGGGTGACGGTCCTCCTCACGACCCAGTACCTCGAGGAGGCCGACCAGCTCGCCCACCGGGTGGGGCTCCTCGACAACGGCCGGCTGGTCGCCGAGGGGACGCCCGCCGAGCTGAAGGCGCTGGCCGGAGGGGAGTCCCTGGACGACGTCTTCCTTGCCCTGACCGGCCACCCGGCCACCACCGACCCCACTGACGACAACGACAAGGAGACCGTCCGATGACGACTCTCGCCCTCACCGCCCGTGACTCGGTCACGATGCTGCGCCGCAACCTCAAGCACATGGTCCGCTACCCGTCGCTGACGATCATGTTGATCGCCCAGCCGGTGCTCTTCCTGCTGCTGTTCGTCTACGTCTTCGGCGGCACCATGGGCGCCGGGCTGCCCGGTGGCGGCGGGCGCGACGACTATCTCGCCTACGTGGCGCCGGCGATCCTGCTCGTGACCGTCTGCTCGGTCGCGCTCAGCATCGCCATCTACGCGGCCAAGGACGCCACCGAGGGGATCATCGACCGCTTCCGGACGATGCCGATCGCGAAGTCCTCGGTGCTGACCGGCCTCGTCCTCGCAGCCCTGGTGCAGACCGCACTGGCGCTCACGGTCGTGTTGGTGATCGCCGTCGCGCTGGGTTGGCGTCCCGATGCCGGACCCGTCGGCTGGCTCGGTGCGATCGGTGTCCTGGCCCTGCTCGCCATCGCCCTCACCTGGCTGTGTGTCGCGCTGGGACTCGCCGCGGACAGCGTGGAGACGGCGAGCAACAGCCCGATGTTCCTGGTGCTGCTGCCGTTCATCTCCAGCGCGTTCGTGCCGACCGACTCGATGTCGACCGGGCTGGCCTGGGTCGCGGAGAACCAACCGTTCACGCCGATCATCGACACCCTCCGCGCCTGCTTCGAGGGCCGCGCTCCGGGAGCCGACCTGGCCTGGGCCATTGGCTGGTGCGTGCTGATCACCGTGCTCAGCTTCGCGTGGGCATGCCGACTCTTCGCCCGGGCTCAGGCACGCTGAACCCATGCTGACGATCGGTGAGCTGGCGTCGTACGCCGGAGTGACGGTGCGCGCCGTACGGCACTACCACGCGAAGGGGCTGCTCCCGGAGCCCGAGCGGGACCACTCCGGCTACCGGCGCTACGACGCCAGGGCGGTCGCCGACCTGATCAAGATCCGCACGCTGGCGGAGGCCGGCGTACCCCTCGCCCGGGTGCAGGAGCTGCTTGCAGCCGATCCTGTCGAGTTCGCTGCCGCGGTCACCGACATCGACCACCGGCTGCGTGCGGAGATCCGGGAACGCCAGCGGCACCGGGAGCGGATCGCCCAGCTCGCGGCCGGCGACAACCTCGCGCTGCCGCCCGAGGCGGTGGCCTACCTCGACCGGTTGCGGGAGGCGGGCGTCTCGGAGCGCCTGATCGAGGGCGAGCGGGACGCCTGGATCCTCGTCGCTGCGCAGCTGCCCGAGCACATGCCGCTGTTCATGGAGCTCAAGGGACAGCAGCTGGACGACCCCGTCGTCGCCGACTTCTACGGCGACCTCAACGAGGCCCTCGACTGGGCGCCCGACGACCCGCGCCTCCCCGCGTTCGCCGACCGGATGGTGTCGATGTTCGAGGCGGGCGAGCCGGCCGACCTCGAGGAGTGGGAGGCCTTCGAGCTCCCCGCCGACCTGGTCGAGCTGCTCGACACGGTCTTCCTCGACGCCGTACCCCTCGCCCGGACGTTGCTCGGACTTCTTGAGGAGCGCGGCTGGAGGGGTTGGACGAAGCTCGAGCGGATCAGTTGACTGCTCGGGACGTCATACGAAGTGGTCGCCGGAGCAGCCAGATCGTATGACGTCTGGCGGGCCAGCCACGTCAGCGAACAGCCCGCTCCGCCAGCCGTACGGCGGCGTGCCGGACGATCGCGGCTTCCTCACTGTCGCGCGCGGCCTCGTGGGGAACCGCACCGCCGAGCAGGCCGGCGGGCTGGGTGAGCCACGCCCACACCTGCCACGCGTCCATCGTCGAGGCGAGCAGCGGCTCGAGCACCGGCACCAGTTCGGCGCGCACCTCGCCGGCGTCGTCGAGCTGGAACGCCGGGATCAGCGTGCCGCCGTCGTGGGACACGACGAGGAGGGCGTGCCGCTCCGCGGCCTTGTGTACGGCGAACCGGGTGGAGTTCTCCGACGTACCCCGGACCTCGGCCAGGCTCGCGTAGCCGTGCGACGCCGTGGCGAGCAGGGCCGTGCGGACCCGTGCCTGTCGCCGCAGCTGCACCAGCGCCAGCGGGACCGCGTGGGCCGGGTCGTCGCCGTCCTGGTGCAGCATCCGGTCCAGGGCCTCGATCTGGTCCGCGTTCATCGGCAGCCCGGTCGCGGGGTCGCGCCAGTGGGCGACCCCGTCGGCGTCGCGTTCGAAGGTCGGCAGGCCCGCTTCGCCCAGGTGCTGGGCGAGGTCGAGCTCGTCCAGCCACGCCGCCAGCTGTGTCCCGACCTCGGTGGATCCCGATGCGGTGGAACGGCAGGCGTGGGACTCGTCGTGCATGGATCCAGCCTCCCACCGGAACCAGGCGTGTCCGACCAGGGGTCAGCTGGTGATCGAAGCGGGCTCGGTGCGCCCGACGATCAGCCGGTCGAGGGAGATCCGGCCCGCGCCCGTGCCGGCCAGGACGAGAGCGAGGAACCCGATCACACCGACCAGTTCCCAACCACCGGCCGAAGAGAGCACCTCGGTGCCGCGGTGGGCGTACCAGAACGCGCCGGCCATCTGGCCCACGACGAGCAGCCCGGCCAGAGGGGTGAGCAGCCCGGCGATGAGCAGGGCGCCGCCACCGATCTCCGCCACCAGCGCGTAGGCGGCCGCGACCTCCGGCATCGGGATCCCCATGGCCGCGAAGCCGTCGGCGGTGGGGCCGAAGCCCGACTCGAGCTTGTCCAGGCCGTGGGTGAGCAGCACGACGCCGAGGCCCACGCGGGCGACGAGCAGGACGATGTCGCGCAGGGGAGCGGGTGTGCTGAATCCGAGAAGGGCGTGCATGGGTGCCTCCGAGTGGGCGTCGTTGATGAGCGGCTCAAGTAGTTGAACCTTCATCCAGACCCTCCCGGACGATCCTGTGGGGTTCCTGAGGGAATCCCGTGCACCTCCCGTCAGGTGGTGACGAGATCAGCGGCCGTACGGGGCCGGAGGACGAGGAGGGCGACGAGCAGCGCGCCCGCCATCATTGCGACCGGGAGCCAGAAGGCCGACTGCACCGCCGCGCTGACGTCGGGTGCGAGGGCGAGCCGTTCTGCGGGGGAGAGTCGCTGCAGGTCGCCGATGCCGTCGTCGCCCAGCTGGGGCAGCCGCGCCGACAGCTGGCCGGCAAGGAGCACCGCCACGGCTGCCGTGGTGACCGAGGTGGCGAGCTGGTTGAGGACGTTGATCATCGTGCTCCCGGACGGGATGTCCACGTCCGCCAGGTCCCGGGTCGCCAGCGTGATCGTCGGGAGCATGGTCGCTCCGGCACCGGTCGTGCCGAGCATCAGGAACGGCACCAGTGACCAGTACGACGCGTCGGCCGCCAGCTGCAGGGTGAAGCCGCCGTACCCGGTCACGGCCAGCGCGATCCCGGTCGAGATCACCCGCACCGGCGGCACCCGGTCGATCAGCCGGCCGGAGACCTGGATCGAGATCCCGGCGAGGACGGCCTGCGGGATCATCAGCAGCCCGGTCGTGGTGGCCGTCTCGCCGCGCGCGACCTGGAAGTAGAGCGGGACCAGGATGAGCGTCGAGAAGTAGCCGCCGGCGAACAGCACCATCAGCAGCGCGCCGCCGCCGGTCGCCCGCACTCCGAGCAGCCGCACCTTCAACAGGGGTACGGCGGTCGTCAGCGCATGCCGCACGAAGCCGGCGAGCAGCACCAGTCCCAGCCCGATCGGCACCACTGACCTGAGGTCCGAGAGATTGCCCTCGGCCAGCGAGGTGCCCACCACCAGCAGCGCCATCGCCGGAGCCAGAAGGAGCAGCCCGGCGCGGTCGAGGGGAACGGACGGGTCGCCCGGCACCGCGGGCAGGTTGCGTCGCCCGAGCCAGAGTGCGACCAGGCCGATGGGCACGTTGACCAGGAAGATCCAGCGCCACGACAGGCTGTCCAGCACCCAGCCGCCGAGCGGCGGACCGAGGACCGGCCCCACCAGGATGGGCAGGCCGAGCAGCGACATGACCCGGCCGCGGTCCCCGACCGGCGCCGCGCGCAACGCGAGGGTCATCGCGGCCGGCATCACGAAGCCACCGCCGAACCCCTGGACCACCCGGAAGGCGATCAGGCTCGGTGCGTCCCACGCGGTGGCGACCAGGGCAGAACCCGCCGTGAACAGGGCGATCGCCGCGAGGAAGACCGAGCGGGCGCCGTACCTCCTGATCGCCCAGGCGGCTGCGGGAATCACGCTGGCCAGGGCGAGCGTGTAGCCGGTGCTCACCCACTGGATCACCGGCAGCGACGCGTCCATCTCCCGGGCGAGGGGTGCGAGCGCGACGGCGACGACGGTGACGTCGAGGGGGATCATCACCGTCCCGGCGATGACGGTGAGGGCGACGGTGGTGGCGCTCCGGGACGCGAGGGAAGGGCTGGCGAGAGCAGTCATGGACCCTACGGTCCAACCTCAACTTCTGTTGAGGTCAAGCGGTCTCGAGACGGTTGCTGCGCAACCTCCTCGACCAACGTCGCTCCGCTCGCACCGGAGCCCCCGCCCAGAGTTGGCGGGGGCTCCGGTTGTCAGTGGCGATCAGTACGACGTCTGCGACTGCACGTTCAGCTCGCCGACGGTCACGCCCTGGGCCGGGGCGACGCGTGGGTCGTTGACCTGGAACACGTCGAAGCCCTGCTGGATGTCACTGGAGTAGATGTGGCCGTTGTACCAGTACGCCGACCACGAGCCACCCAGGATCAGCCGCTCGGTCGAGAGGGGTCCGCGATCGAAGTACGCGATCTCCTTCGGGTGGGCCGAGTCGGTGAAGTCCCACACCGAGATCCCACCCTGGTACCAGGCCTGGACCATGATGTCGCGGCCCTTCACCGGCACCAGCGAACCGTTGTGGGCCACGCAGTTCTCCGTGTTGGCCTGGGTCCGCGGGATCTTGAAGTAGGAGCGGAACTGCAGCTTGCCGTCGACGATGTCGTAGATGCCGTCGGCACCCTTCACGTCGCCGACGGTCGGGTTGCAGGTCGGGCCGCCACCGCCGCCGAGCTCGTCGGTGAAGACGACCTTGGTGCCAGCGTTGTTGAACGTCGCCGAGTGCCAGAACGCGAAGTTCTCCGTGTCGCGCACCTGCTCGGTCACAACCGGGTTCTCGCGGTCGGAGATGTCGAGCAGCACGCCGTCACCCATGCACGCACCGGCCATGACGTCCTTGTTGGGATACGCCGTGAGGTCGTGGCACCCGGACGTCTCGCGGGAGTAGCCGCCCGAGGGGTTGCCGCCTTCCGGGAACAGCACCGGTGTGCTCACGATCGCCGCGTCCTCGGGAGCATCCACGGGCACCTTGACCACGCTGATCTGGTCGTGCGGCGGCTGGCAGTCCGGGTAGCTCGCGTTCGGTGCGTACGACGACGCGTAGACGAACACGTCCTTGCCGTCCTTCGACGGGGCCAGTGTGTGCGTGTGGGACCCGCACGCGGTCTCGACCGCGGCGACGTACTGCGGGGAGGTCGGGTCACTGATGTCGAAGACCCGGATGCCCTCCCACGACTCCTTGATCGTGGCCGACTGGGGCACGTTGTCGCAGGTGTTGTTGCTGCGGCTGGAGTCCACGCTGAGCACGAGCAGGTCGCCGTACACGGAGATGTCGTTCTGTGAACCGGGGCAGAGCACCTGGGTCACGATCCGCGGCTTGCGCGGCTTGCGGATGTCGTAGACGGTCAGGCCGTCGTAGTTGCCCTGGAAGGCGTAGTTGCCCTGGAAGGCGAGGTCGGTCTCGAACGACGACTCGGCCGAGAATGCTCCGGACTTCGGAAGGTTCGCGAGCAACTCGATGTTGCGGCTCTTTTCGATCGCACCGGGCGCGAGGACGGCGTCGGTGTCATCGAGCTGCGCGATGTCCTGGCCTGCGATGTCGTGGCCGGGCTGGCAGGCGTCGTCGAAGTTGTCGCCGGCCTTTTCGGCGGCGCGTTCCTGGCCGGGCGGACACGCCGAGGCAGGGTGGTCGTGGTCGCCGTCATGGGCGTCGGCGGGCAGGGTCACTGCCGTGATGCCGAGGGCCAGCACGCCCAGCGCGGTGACGCCGAGCCTGCGCAGGCGCAGGGGAACAGGGATCGCCATGTTCACTCCCGAGAAAAAGTTGGCTGCGGATCCGAGCTTCGACCCTCGCCTATGGTGAGGGCTTCCCACAACCCCTTTTGAGGAGCTTCTCGGTGTCTCGGTCTCGGTCTCGGTCCTGGTCGATGTCGTTGTGCTCTGCCGCCGTCGCCCTCGTGGCGGCGCTCTCGCTGAGCGGATGTCTGGAGAAGGAGAACGACCCGGAGCCGGACGACTCGTCCTCGCCCCGGGTCGTGCGGCCCGGGGGACCGGGGGACGACGCGGCCACCGTCGATCCCGGTCAGGTCGTGAAGGAGTCCGACGTCGCCCACGACGACGTGGCCTTCATGCAGATGATGATCCCGCACCACGCGCAGGCGCTGACCATGTCGAAGCTGGCCCGCACCCGCGCGGAGTCCCCCGCAGTGAAGTCGATCGCGCGCCGGATCCTCGCCGCCCAGCGGCCGGAGATCCTGACCATGGCCGCGTGGCTCGAGAACAAGGGCGTCGCCGTACCGTCGGCCAAGGACGACCCGGCGGACTTCGATCACGGCGAGCACGGACACGACACGATGCACGGGATGCTCACCGACGCCCAGCTCGCCGACCTCAGGAACGCCAGCGGCGCGGACTTCGACCGGCTCTACCTCGAGGGCATGATCCAGCACCACGAGGGCGCGATCACGATGGCTGACGCCGTCGCGACGGGTGGCACCGACGTGCAGGTGACCGAGATCGCCAACGAGATCGTGATCGGCCAGGGCGCCGAGATCGACCGGATGAAGGCGTTGCTGGCGGGCCTCTGACCGGCCGATTTCGCCCGGTGTTCGGCCACTGGCATTGCGCGCCCCCCCGGCCCAGCGGTTAGCGTGGAGCCCATGACTCGGGATCATGAACACGCTGGCGCGCACACCGCATCGCGTCCGGCCCGCCAGTACAGCGGCCCGCCGACGGCCTACTCCATCCGGCAATTCGTCGCCTACCAGCGGCTGATCGAGCGCCGCGAACGCGTCGATCCGGCGGTGGCCGTCGCGGAGTACGCGCGGGCGAACCCCGGCATCGACCTCGACGCCCGCAGCACCTTCGCGGAGTGGCGGCGCGGCAGTCGCCTCGACGACACCGCCGAGCGCCCGGGTGGCTACTTCCGCTGACCCTGCGGACGACGCTGCGGATGACGGGGCGCGGATGACGGGTCGTGCGCACGGCGGCCCTACGCTCCAGACATGCATCGAATCGTGGCCGCCGCAGCGTGCGCCGTCCACATGGTCTTCGTCGCGTTCGCGATCCTGGGCGGCTTCCTCGCCTGGATGATGCCGTGGGTGTTCCTTCCCCACCTCGCGGCCGCGGCCTGGGGAGGCCGGATGTCGGTCTCCCGCGCGGCGTGCCCGCTGTCCCGGATCGAGGACTGGGGACGCGAGGGCGCGGGCCGGCCGCCGATGGGGGAGCGAGGCTTCATCGCGCACTACTTCGAGGGCAACGTCTACCCCGCGAAGATCGCCCGCAGGGTCGAGGTCCTGGTCGGGACGCTCGTCGTCGGCTCGTGGCTCGGCCTCGTCGTCCGCTGACCAAATTCTGAAGAGCCGTCACCAAATAACACATCGCGGACGGCGCCGCAAGGGGCAGAATCGAGGCTCTCGCATCGGCGGCTGCCCGCGTAGCGTCCACGAACAGTGCCGGATCTCTGTGCACTGGCCCAACTCAGACCTCGGTCGGTCTGATGTGTTCTCGGGGGGCATTGTTCCAACCGAGTCATGGGGGCTCCGAACATGCGTGCGTTGCGACTTCTTCTTGCCGGGGCCATCTCAGCCGCTGGATTGACCGCCGTCGTCGCGCCACCGGCGGTCGCCGCGAACGCCACCGTCAGTGGCTTCTCGCAGTGCTCCAACGGCACCGGTACGGCGTTGACGTGCGCCGGCGGCTGGATCAACGGCGCCATCCAGAGCAGCAACTCCCACTTCAACGAGGACCAGGTCGTGCCGCAGCGCGCCGTCCTCTCGTTGCCCGCTGACAATGCCGAGCACTCCCTGACCTTCACCTACCAGGACCGCAAGGGGAGCGTGCACGCCTACGACTCCCTCGCGACGTGGAACAAGACCGTCTCCGCCGCCGACCCCTGCCAGAGCCTGTCCGCGAGCCTGTGCTCGGCCGCGCCGTCGACCATGCCCATGGCCACGGACCCGGCGCTCAACATCCCGCCTGCCGCCGCCACTCTCTCGACCGCCGTCGCCGCCCACCAGCTCCCTGCGGCCGACCGCCTGTGGACGCTGTACGGCGGCGTCCTGACCAGCGACGCCGTGATCTCGCACAGCTCCCCGGCCGCCGGTGACGACCTGGTCACCGTGACCGTCCGCTTCCGGAACGCCACTCCTGCGGTGGCTCGCGACGTCGTACTGCTGTTCGGCGGGCACCTCGCCGTCGGCGGGCCGAACACCCTGCCGCGCGCCTGGGGCCAGAACCTCGGCGCCAGCTCGGTGAGCGGTGGCCCGTACGCGTTCAAGCTCGAGCAGATCGACGGCGGCTCCACGGGCGCGACCGCCAACACCATCCAGGCCAGCGCGACAGGCCCCGTGCCGCCGCCGGCCTTCACGATCACCAAGACGGCCAGCCCGACCACCGCCACCCCCGGCCAGACGGTCAACTACACGGTCACGGTCAAGAACAGCGGTGGTCAGGCCGGGTCCACGACGTTCACCGATGACCACGCGGACACCGTCACGCCCTCGGCCGTGACCAGTACGCCGTCCGGCGGCACCTGTGTCGCCGTCACCACCGGCAACAAGGTGCTCAACTGCACCACCTCGAGCATCGCCGCTGGCTCCTCCCAGGTCTTCATCTACTCCGCGGTGATGCCCGGATCCTTCACGTCGGGCGCCGGTTCCGGCGGTTGCGGGAGCGGCCTGTACCCCGTGGCCAACACGGCCACCCTCACGGGCGCGAACCCCGCCGTGGGCGCGCTCCCGGCCACGGCAACGGTCTGCGTGAACGCATCTCCCCAGTTCACCGTCACGAAGGTCGCCAGCAACCTGTTGCCGAGCGTCGGCCAGACGATCACCTACACGATCACGGTCAAGAACACGGGTACGGCGTCCGGCTCCACCACCTTCACCGACGACTACGACAACCGGCTGGACCCGGCGGCTCCGGGCGGTTGCTCCAAGGCCGGCGGCGTGTTGACGTGCACCACCAACCAGCTGGCGCCCAACGCGACCCAGGACTTCAGCTACAGCGTGGTCCTGCCCGGTTCCTTCGACGGCAGCGACCACACCGGTTGCGCGGCCGACCGCTATCCGGTGAAGAACACCGCCTCCATCGGGACGACCAGCACGTCCGTCGTCACGGTCTGCGTCCTCGCGGCCGTCAAGTTCACCGTGACCAAGGTCGCCGACGACCTGACCGCGACCCCGGGACAGCTGATCCAGTACACGATCACGGTCAAGAACGAGGGCACCGCCGCCGGGTCGACGACCTTCACGGACAACTTCGACGACCGGCTCTCGCCGAGCTCTGCGACGTCGGTGCCGACCGGCAACAACTGCTCGCCGACGACCACGGGCGACAAGGTCTTCACCTGCACCACCGGAACCATCGCCGCCGGCCAGTCGCAGACCTTCACCTACACCGCCGCCATGCCGACGACCTTCTCCGGTTCCACCGGAGCGTGTGGAACGGGCTCCTACCCGATCGTCAACAACGTCACCCTGGCCAACAACCAGACGAACGGGGTCACCGTGTGTGTCGGTGCCGGCCCCAACTTCACCATCACCAAGGACGTGGACGACAACACCCCGGAACCGGGTCAGACGGTCACCTACACCCTCAAGGTGAAGAACACCGGCTCGGCAGAGGGATCCACCAGCGTCACCGACACCTACGACCCCCGGATGCAGGTGAACCTGGCGACCGGCTGCTACGCCTACGGCTCGACCGACAGCTTCACCTGTGGGATCGGCAACATGCTGCCGGGCGCCACGGTCACCATCACCTACACGGCGGTGGTCCCCTCCAGCTTCGGTCCGACCTCGGGTGGTGAGCCGTGTGCCGTCGGGAGCTACCCGATCAAGAACACCGCGACGGTGCTGAACGGGCCCAGCGACTCGGAGACCCTCTGCGTCGCGGCCGCGCCGAACCTGTCCGTGACCAAGACGGTCAACGACACGACCGGCGTGCCGAACCAGGTCCTGACCTACACGATCACGGTCAGGAACACGGGCACCGCCGCCGGCACCACCAGCTTCGTCGACAACTTCGACGACCGGCTCTCCCCGACCAACATCACCCGGACCCCGAACACGGGCTCCTGCACGGTCGTCGGTACGACGGCGAAGACCCTGAACTGTTCGACGGGCGTCATCCCGGCCGGTGAGCAGCAGGTCTTCACCTACCAGGTGACCCTCCCGGCGACGTACGACACGGAGAACGGCGAGGGCTCCTGCGACCCAGGCACCTACCTCGTCGCGAACCGCGTCAACCTCGGCAACGGGTTGGGCAGCGCGGGCGTCGACGTGTGCGTCACCGCCGCGCCGCACTTCCTGGTCGAGAAGTCGATCGACAAGTCCAACCCGGCACCCGGCGAGACCGTCACCTACACGATCAAGGTGACCAACGACGGCACGTCGTCGGGCGCGACCACCTGGTCCGACGACTACGACAACCGGCTGTCGCCGGGCAGCGCAACGTCCACCCCCGCGGGCAACAACTGCACCCCCGCCGCAGGCGCGTTCACGGCCTGCCAGACCGGCGTGATCAAGGCCCTCGGACAGCAGACCTTCAGCTACTCGGCGAAGATCCCGGACACCTTCTCCGGGAGCACCGGCGGCTGCGCACCGGGCACCTTCGAGATCTACAACAAGGTCGTGCTCGGCAGCGGAGCCCAGGACGACGTCTCCCTCTGCGTCACCGCAGCGCCTGACTTCGACGTCACGAAGAGTGTCGACGACACCGACGTCGCCCCCGGCGACACAGTGACCTACACGCTCACCGTGGAGAACAACGGCACCAGCTCGGGCTCGACGACGATCGTCGACGACTACGACAACCGCCTCGACCCGAGCACTCCCGGTGGCTGCACGAAGGGCGGCGGCAAGCTGACCTGCACGACGGGCACCATCCTCGCGGGCGGCAACCAGGTCTTCACCTACACCGCCGTCATCCCGACCTCCTTCACCGGAGAGGACGGTGCCGGCGACTGCGATCCGGGTGAGTTCCAGATCGTGAACAGCGTGACCGTCTCGGGTACGACGGCCGCCGACAGCGTCGAGCTCTGCGTCCCTGCCGCCCCTGACTTCTCCGTGGTCAAGACGGTGAACGACACCACCGTCGGCGCCGGCGAGCTCGTCACCTACACGGTCACCGTCAAGAACATCGGCAAGGCTCCCGGCAGCACCACGTTCGTCGACAACTTCGACGACCGCCTGGCGCCGTCGTCCGCGGTGTCGACGCCTGCCGGCAACGACTGTGCACCGACCGTGTCCGAGGGCAACGAGCTGTTCGACTGCGACACCGCCTCCCTGGACCCGGGCCAGTCCCAGAAGTTCGTCTACTCGGCCGTGATGCCAGACGCCTTCACCAACGAGGACGCGACCTGTGCGGGTGGCGGCTTCGCCGTCGTCAACAAGGTGTCCGTCGACAGCGACACCAGCGATGAAGTCACCATCTGTGTCGCCGCTGCGCCGAAGTTCACCATCACGAAGTCGCCGAGCTCCTCCACGGCGATGCCGGGCGGTTCGGTCGGCTACGACATCACCGTCAAGAACATCGGTACGGCCGAGGGCTCGACCACCTTCACCGACCAGGCGGAAGCGACCATCACGTCCACGCCGGAGGGCTGTGACCTGGTCACCGCCCACTCGTTGAGCTGCACCACGGAGTCCCTCGAGGCCGGCGAGAGCCAGCTGTTCGAGTACGACGCCACCGTCCCGGCCACCTACACCGGCGAGCCGGACGTCGAGGACTGTGACCCGCCGGCGTACCCGGTCCGCAACCGGGCCCGGCTCGCCAACGGTGACGTCGCCGACGCGGTCGTGTGTGTCGGGGCGGCCCCGGACTTCACCGTCGAGAAGACGGTGGACGACGCGACCGGCGTACCGGGCCAGACGGTCCACTACACGCTCACCGTCACCAACAACGGCGCTGCTGCGGGCGCGACCACGCTGGTCGATGACTACGACAACCGGTTGACGCCGACCGTGCCCGGCGGCTGTACCGCCGCGAACGGGCTCCTCACCTGCACCACCGGCGTGCTCCTGTCCGGCGGACAGCAGCAGTTCAAGTACGACGCCGTCCTGCCCGCGACGTACTCCGGCACCTCCGGAGTCGCGCCGTGCCAGACGGGTGAGTACCCGGTCGTGAACTCGGTCCGGATCGACGGCGAGCTGGTGGCCGAGAAGACGGTGTGTGTCGCGGCGGCCCCGAAGTTCACCGTCGACAAGTCGGCCGACGACGTCACCGCGACGCCCGGCCAGGTCATCACCTACAAGGTGACGGTCAAGAACACCGGATCGGTCGCCGGCTCGACCACCTTCACCGACGACTACGACTCCCGCCTGTCGCCGTCGGTGCCCTCGGAGTGCACGGCCGCGGGTGGCGTGCTCACCTGCGAGACGCCTGTCATCCAGCCCGGCACCGAGGCGGTCATCACCTACACCGCCGCGATGCCGGCCAGCTTCACCGGACCCTCGGGCCTGGGTGACTGTGCAACGGGATCCTTCCCGGTCGCGAACGGCGTGCTGATGGCCAACGGGACCAACGACGCGGTCACTGTCTGTGTGGCAGCCGCCTCGAAGATCACCCTGAAGAAGACCTCCTCGGTCGACAACCGCCCCAACGGCGACCAGGTGCTGACCTACACGATCAGCTGGGTCAACAACGGCCCCGCCGAGGCCTTGCAGGTGGTGCTGACCGACGCCATCCCGGCCGGGACGCAGTACGTGTCCTGCACCGACGGGTGTTCGGTCGCCGGGTCTCCCGCCACGGCGACGTGGAACCTCGCTCCGATCGCTCCGCTCGGTGGCAGCGGCTCGGTGACGCTGGTGGTCAAGCTCGTCAGCAACCAGGTCTGCACCGTCCCGAACACGGCGAAGATCAAGGTCGGCGCCGAGCCGGTGATCAGCTCCAACCCGGTGTCCGACAACGTCACCCCGCAACCGGACCCGTCGACCGGGAAGTCGAACGGCGCCGCCATCGGCGTCCAGGTCAAGACCTCCGGCATCCTGACCCTGATCACGGGCCTGGCCAATGCGGTCATCAGCAACAACAGCACGGTCGCCATCAGCAACGCCTCGAGCAGCCAGACGGGTCTCGGGGGTCCGACCACGAACAGTGACTCGCTCCTGTCGCTCAGCCTGGGTGGACTGCTCACGGCCGGGGTCGTCAGCACGACGAGTTCCAGCTCGGTCACGGCAGCTCCTGCGGAGGCCCGGCAGACCACGACGGCAGAGGTCGCCGGTGTGTGCCTGGTGCCGGTCGCGGGACTGTGCACCGTGCAGACGGGCACGGTCCGGGCGGTCGCCTCGACGTCCGCGAACGGGTACTACGCCACGGCCACCTCGACCGGTTCGACGATCCAGGACCTGAAGATCGCCGGACTGGCGACCCCGGTCGACCTCAACCAGACCACGACGATCCCGCTGAATCCACTGGTCTTCGGCAAGAACAGCTATGTCGCGATCAACGAACGGACGTCCTCGACCGGCCTCTCGGGCGGCAAGTACGTCGCTGACCAGAGCGTGGCGATGATCCACGTGAAGATCACCGGTCTCCTGCTCGGGGTCCAGGCGGCGGAGATCTACGTGGCCAAGGCAACGGCGCACAGCGAGTTCGGCAAGACGCTGGTCTGCAGCGGTGCGGCGACCCGCTCGGTGAGCGGTCACGCCTACACCGCACGCGTCTACACCGGTCCGCTGCTCGCCGACCTGCTCCAGGGCTACGTGCAGATCTCGCCCCTGGGTGGCTCGGAGAGCGAGCACGTCGCTGCGGTGGCGCTGCCGGCCGGTGGCGGAATCGTCGGTGCGAAGGTGGCCGACAGCTCCAGCTCCGGCTCGTTCAACTCGTCGGCGGCCACGTCGACCAGCTGGGCCGAGGTCGCAGGCGACGGGACGAAACCGGTCTGTGTGCTGGGCTGCACCGTGACGGCGACTGCGGTGAGATCGCAGGCCAGCTCGAACGCCACGGCGAGCGGGTCGACCTCTACCTCCGCAGGGACGTCCCTGGCCAACCTGAAGGTGGGTCCGCTACCCATCGCCGCGAACGTGGCACCCAACACCACGCTTGTCGTGCCAGGCATCGGGTTCATCATCCTCAACGAGCAGTTCTGCGACGGCGGTGGCGCCGCCAACGGCAGCTGCTCGGCGGCCGGCCACACCGGGATCACGGTCCGCGCCCTGCGGGTCGTCGTGACCGTGGCCAACAACATCCTCGGCCTGACCCCGGGCATCGAGGTCGTCGTCGCCGAGGCGCACGCGGACACCACCTACCAGTAGGTGATCCCAGTACGTGGTGAGGAGCGGCCGTACCTGGGGGGACGGCCGCTCGGAACGGGTTGAGCCAGGTGCCCACGTGGTACGTCACTCCGCGCCTGTCGTCTCGTTGAGCGCACGTGGCCGGCAGCAAGGATTCCCCCGTGGGCAAGAGCCGACTGCTGAAGGCGCCGCGAGCCGACCTCAGCGGGCGTGATCCGGTCTTCATCCGGCGGATGCTGCCGCGGCTGTGGCTGGTGGCCAGCGTGTGGTTCCGGGCCGACGTCGAGGGACTCGAGAAGGTGCCTGACGAGCCGGTGCTGTTCGTCGGCAACCACAGCGGTGGCGCGGGCGTGCCGGACACCTTCGTCTTCCTGCTCGCCTACAACACGTACATGACCGTCGAGGGCCGACCGCTGTTCTCGCTCGGGCACGAGATGGTCACGTCCCTGCCCGGCGTCGGTGCCTTCGCCCGCAAGTTCGGCGTCGTCACCGCCAGCCCGCGCGCCGCGGCCGACGTGTTCGCCCAGGACGGGTCGGTGCTGGTCTATCCCGGCGGGGACGTCGAGGCGCTGCGCCCGTGGCGCGACCGCCACAAGATCGTTTTCGACGGACGCAAGGGCTTCCTGCGCCTGGCACACGAGAACGGCGTGAAGATCGTGCCGGTCGTCGCGACCGGCGGCCAGGACACCTTCTTCGTGCTGAACGACGGCCGCAAGACCGCCAAGCTGCTGCGCTTCGACAAGCTGCTGCGGGTCAAGACACTGCCGATCTCGTTCAGCATCCCGTGGGGCTTCCTGCCCGGCGACCTGCCGCACGTGCCGCTGCCCGCCAAGATCCGGATCCAGGTGCTCGACCCGATCGACCTCACCGAGCGGTTCGGCGACCAGCCCGACTGGGACGACGCGTACGACTACGTCACCAGCGTGATGCAGGCCGGGCTCTCGACCCTGGCCGCCAAGACCGTCCTCCCGGTGCTCGGATGATCCGATGAGCTCCACGGCCACGGTCGCCGCCGTCGTCCGGCGGCCGCGCGACGAGGTCTCGGCCTTCGCCACCGACCCTGCTCGGGTGCTGCCGCTGATCAGCGGGTTCGGCCGGTTCCGGTTCATCGGGCCGCTGGACGAGCCGGAGCACGAGGAGTGGGAGGCGTTCCTCGACGTCGGCACCCTCCACATCGGGGGCGCCGTCGACGTCGACCGGACCGCCGACCACCACCTCGCCTGGACCGCCCTGCGGGGTACCCGGCACACGTTCGACCTGACCGTCGAACCGGACGGCCCCGACAGCTCGCTCGTCACGATGACGATGACCATCAGCCTGTCCGGCCTGGTGATGTCGCGGATCGCCGAGCAGTTCGCCCGCGGCATCATGGGCCGGCACCTCGACGCCGCCCTGCAGCAGCTGCGGCACCACCTGGAGTGGGAGCAGGGCTGAGTTGACGCGTGGGGTCGACCCGCGGGGTCCCTCAGGCGCTGGCTTCCCAGACGAATCCGTCCGGGTCGCTGAACGGACCCGCGGAGCCCGCGAGCACGATCCGGTGGGAGCCGGAGCCCTCCTCGGGCACGCCCACGTCCTTCGCCAGGGCGCGGCGGCCGTAGAGCGCGAGCTTCAGCGGGCCGGAGCCGGCGTCGAACTCGACGTACTTGCGGCCGTAGCTCTTCGCGACCGTCAGGCCGCGCTCGACGTAGAACCGCTTGGTCGCGGCGACGTCGGTCGCGCCGAGCAGGAGCACCAGGTCGTCGTACTCCTTCGACGTGGGGGCGGTGTCCTTCTTGTTCGACGTGGCGACCTTCCAGATCGTCCCGTCGGGAGCCTGTACGACGCCGCCGTACCCCCAGAACGACTTGGCGACCGGCTTCAGGACAGTCGCGCCAGCGGCCACCGCGGCGTCGATGAGGGCGTTGACGTTGGCCGGCTGGGCCACCGTGAGGGAGAGGGAGAAGCCACGGAAGCCGCTCGTGGCAGCGTCGGTGGCGCGGAAGTCGATCTGCGAGTCGAAGCCGAACGCGTCGGCGTAGAAGGCCCGTGCGGCGGCCGGGTCGGCCACCTCGAGGGTGAGGGCGGACAGTGTGGTCTGGGTGTCGGTGGTGTTCATGTCCTCGACGTTAGGTCCGGCGCCACCGGTCCTGCTTCTCGATTCCTGACCGGCTGGAATCGAAACGCGTCGGCGTGGGTTCTCCTCCCATGACGACGGAGCAGCCGACCGGCACGATGCGCGCAGTGGTCCTCGACGCGGCGCCCGCTCCGCCCGAGGGCCTGATCATTCGTGAGCTGCCGATCCCGCAGCCCGCGGCGGGCGAGGTGCTGATCCGGGTCCGCGCCTTCGGCCTGAACCGCTCCGAGCTGCACACCCGGATCGGGCTGGCCCACGGCGTCACCTTCCCTCGCGTCCTCGGCATCGAGGCGACCGGCGAGGTCGCCGCCTGTCCCGGAGGAGAGCTCGCCGTCGGCCAGCAGGTGGTGGCGATGATGGGCGGGATGGGGCGCACGTTCGACGGTGGCTACGCGGAGTGGGTCGTCGTCCAGGTCCAGAACACGATCGCGATCGACACCGGTCTCGACTGGGCGACGGTCGGCGCGATCCCCGAGATGCTGCAGACCGCGCACGGTTCGCTCACCATCGGCCTCGACGCGCAGCCGGGCGAGACCCTCCTGGTCCGCGGCGGTACGTCGTCCGTGGGCCAGGCCGCGACGATCCTGGCCAAGCAGCGCGGAATGACGGTGGTCACCACGACGCGATCGCCCGCGCGGGCACAGCTGCTGCTCGACCTCGGCGCCGACCACGTCGTCATCGACAACGGCACCATCGCCGACGAGGTCCGCGCACTCTTTCCCGACGGGGTCGACCGGGCGCTGGAGCTGGTGGGTGCGCCGACCCTGCTCGACACCCTCGCCACCGTCCGGGTGCACGGCGTCGCCTGCATGACCGGGATGCTGTCGAACTCGTGGACGCTGCCGGACTTCTACCCGACCGGTGACCTGCCGCGGGGCGTGTGGCTCGCGGGTTATTCCGGCGGCGCGGGTGACCTGCCTGCCGCCGTACTGCAGGGCTATCTCGACGATGCCGCGGCCGGGCGGGTCCACGTGCCGATCGGCCACGTCTACGCGTTCGACGAGATCGTGCAGGCCCACCGGGACCTGGAGGACGGGACCTACGCGGGCAAGCTCGTCGTCCTCACCTGACCTCTGACCGCCTGCCGCGAGCCCGTCAGGGGCGCAGCAGGACCTTGCCCTTGCGGCCCGGCTCGCCGTTCGCGGCGGCCGCGGCCCTGACCTCGTCGAACGAGTAGATCGTGTCGACCGGCAGGGTCAGCGCGCCCGAGGCGATCCGCTCGATGAGCTCGCCGAACAGCGCGCGGCGCTGCTCGGCGGGCATGGTCTGGCTGACCGTGCTGCCCCAGAATCCCTTCACGGTGGCCTGCTTGAAGATCAGGTCGCCGGACGACAGCTCCATGGTCGGCGACTGCATCGCGCCGAACACGACGAGCGTCCCGTTCTCCGCGAGCAGGGAGAGGACCTCACCGCTGGCAGGTCCGCCGACCGAGTCGACGCCGGCCTTGATCGGCGCGCCGCCGGTCAGCGCGCGCACCTGGTCGGCCCAGCCCTCGGTGTCGGTGGCGACCACGTTGGTGATGCCCTGGTCGGCGAGCTCCTCGACGCCGGCCGCCCGGCGCACGAGCCCGACGACATGGATGCCGCGGGCGGCACCGAGCTGGGCGACCATCCGGCCGACCGCTCCGTTGGCGGCGTTCTGGACCAGCCAGTCACCAGGGGCGAGCTCGAGCGACTCGAGCAGGCTGATCGCGCTGAACGGCATGGAGACCAGCTGGGCGGCAACCTCGTCCGGGATCGCGTCGGCGACCGGGATCAGGCCGCCCGCCTTGGCGATGAACAGCTCCGACCACGCGCCGAAGGTGCCGCCGCTCGCGACCCGCTGTCCGACCTGGAACCTGTCGACACCCTCACCGACGGCGTCGATGACGCCGACCGCCTCGGTGCCGGCCCGCGCCGGGAGCTCGGGCTTGAAGCCGTAGGAGCCACGGATCGTCCAGAGGTCGTGGTTGTGGATCGCGGCCAGCAGGGTCCGCACCCGCACCTCGCCGGGACCCGGCTCGGGCACCTCCACGTCCTCGACGCCGAGGACCTCCGCAGGATTGCCGAACTCGTGGTGGATGACAGCGCGCATGGAGCCATTGCAGCACGCAGGGAAAGGCTCAGTCACTGGCACGTCACTTGGCCGCGAGCTGTGCCTTGATCTCCGTCTTCAGCACCTTGCCGACCCGGGACCGCGGCAGGTCCGGCCACACCTCCACCTGCTTCGGCGTCTTCACGCTGCCGATGCGCGACTTCACGAACGCCTGCACCTCCGCGACGTCGACGTCCTCGCCGGGACGGAGCTGGAGCACGGCGGTCAGCCGCTCGCCCCACTTCTCGTCCGGCAGGCCGATCACCGCGCAGTCCGCGATCGCCTCGTGCGCCATCAGTGCCTGCTCCACCTCGGTCGAGTAGACGTTGAACCCGCCCGTGATGACCATGTCCTTGGCGCGGTCGACGATGAAGAGGAATCCCTCGTCGTCCGGCTCGTTGCTGAGGTAGCCGATGTCGCCGGTGTGGTGCCAGCCGTGCGCTGACGCCTCGGCGGTGGCCTCGGGGTTCTTGTAGTAGCCCCGCATCACCAGCGAGCTGCGCACGACGATCTCCCCGCGTTCGCCCCGTTCGAGCAGGCGGCCCTGCTCGTCCATGATGGAGACCGTCACCAGCGGGGCCGGCCGCCCTGCTGATGACAGCCGTTTGTGAGCGACCGTCCCGTCGGCGCGGAAGTGGTCGCGTGGCGCCATGGTCGAGATCATCATCGGCGCCTCGGTCTGCCCGAAGAGCTGCGCCATCACCGGGCCGATCCGGGTCAACGCCTCCTCCAGGCGCCGCGACGACATCGGCGCGGCGCCGTACCAGAAGCACTGCAGGGACGAGAGATCCGTCGACTCGAGCGCCGGGTGGTCGAGCACCATGTAGATCAGCGTCGGTGGCAGGAAGGTGTGCGTGACGCGATGCTCCGCGACGTGCGCAAGGAAGCCCCCGACGTCGGGTTGGCGCATGACCACGATCGAGCCACCCTGCGCCAGGACCGGGAAGCAGAGCACACCGGCGGCGTGGGTCAACGGGGCGAGCGCGAGGTACGTCGGCCGCGCCGGCGCCTCGGGCCACGGGTAGCCGATCAGGGTCAGCGCCGTCATCGTCTCGATGTTGGTCCCGGTGAGCATCACGCCCTTCGGGCGACCGGTCGTGCCGCCGGTGCCGACGATCAGGGCGAGGTCGTCGTCAGCGGCCGGGGTTTCGAGGCTCGCTGACGCTCGCACCTCAACCACCGGCTCGGTGTCGAGGAACTCCTCCCAGCCCAGCGCCCACTCGAGGTCCGCGTCGAGGCAGACCAGCGTGGTGACCCGGGGCAGGGCGCCTCGGATCTCGTCGACCAACGGGGCGTACGACGCCTGGAACACCAGGACCGAGCACTCGAAGAGGTCGAGCAGGTCGCGGTTCTCGGCGGCCTCGTTGCGCGGGTTGATCGGGCACCACACCGCGCCGGCGAGGCTGATGCCGAACACGCAGGTGAACGCGACCGGGTCGTTGGACGCGAGGATCGCGACCTTGTCGCCGGGAGCGACTCCGCGACCCGCGAGGGCGGAGGCGATCCGCCCGGCGAGGCCACGCACCTCGTCGTACGACCACGTCCGCCCCTCGCAGACCAGGCAGGGTGCGTCGCCTCCCAGCGACGCACCCTTGTCGAGGTGGTCGACCAGCCTCACGTCAGCCCTCGGTGGTGAGGACCGGCTCGGCCACCAGGCCGAACGCCCGCAGCTGTCCGAGCAGCTCACGATGGCCGAACGCCTTGCAGCCCGAGGCGAAGCCGACGCGCAGCGGCGGCTGCTGGAGCAGCGAGTAGGCCGCGTAGGCCTGCAGCAGCCCCGTCTGCTTGTAGTTCTGGTTGCCGTGGATGACGCAGTGCGCGCGACCCAGCGGACCGGAGGCGTGCACGGAGTCGAGCGACTTGTTGAGCCGTGGGTTCTCCCGCGGCGGCATCTGGTTCATCACCTGGGCGGCGGTGGCGGCGAGCGTGGCGTCGCGGTCCTCGTCGGACATGTCCTTGGTCGCCTCGATCGCCCCGGCCACGATCTGCGGCACCCCGTGCATCAGCGCCGCATTGAAGACGCCGCCCTGTGCCTTGCAGTTCGCGACGCGGGGGTCCTTGCGGTACCAGACCGGGTGCGACGTGCCGCCCCACGGCAACGAGAGGGCGAGCTCGTGCTGGCCCGGGACGACGAGCGGGACGAGGCCCTGGGTGGGGTCGAACTCGACGTAGGCGTTCTGCGCGAGGAAGTGTGCCTTGGACGTCGCCGCGTTGACGAGGATCGTCTGGGTCGAGGCGATCGTGGGGGAGCCGCCCCAGAACACGGCGATGTCGAGGGTGTCGAGGCCCGGCTTCTCCAGGCACAGCTCGGCCGCGATCTCCCCAGTCGTGTACATCTGGGCGAGACCGGGGGAGAGCAGCAGCCCGGCTGCGGCGAAGTCGGCGCCGTACTGCTCGTCGCAGGTGATCAGCCAGTCCTGTTCGCCCGTCGTGTCGAGGTAGTGGACGCCGGCGGCGAGCGCCGCCTCGACCACCTCGGGTCCGTACTTGCTGAACGGGCCGACGGTGTTGCACACCACCGCGGCGCCACGGAAGAGCTCGGTGAGGGCGGCGACGTCGTGCTCGACGGCGACGACCTCGTAGTCGGCGGTCTCGATGCCGGCCACGTTGGACTCCATCGAGGACTTCAGGCGGCCCTCGTCGCGGCCGGCGGCGATGAACGGGACGCCGAACTCACGGAGGTACTCGCAGATGAGGCGACCGGTGTAGCCGGAGGCGCCGTAGACGATGACGGGCAAGCTGTTGCTCATGGAAGGTCTCCTCACATTCCCATGCCGCCGTCGACCGACAGGCCGACGCCGTTGATGAACTTCGAACGGTCCGAGGCGAGGAAGACGACCGCGTCCGCGATCTCCTCCTCGGTGGCCAGGCGGCCGGACGGGGTCAGCGCGACCACACCGGCCACCGCCTCCTCGGGGGAGGGGAACAGGCCCAGGCTGGTCATCTCGTTCGCCAGGCCCGCGCCCATCTCGTTGGGGACCAGGCCGGGGCAGATGCAGTTGACGCGCACGCCGAGCCCGAGCTTGCCGCTCTCCATCGCGGCGACGCGGGTGAGCCGGTCGACGGCTGACTTGGACGCGGAGTAGGCGGAGAGCGCGGGGAAGGCGATCGTCGCAGCGACCGAGGCGATGTTGATGACCACGCCGCCTCCGTCGACATGGCCTGCGGCGCCACCGGGACCCATGGCGCGGAACGCGTGCTTGATACCGAGCGAGGTACCGACCACGTTGACGTCGAAGATGCGTCGGACGACGTCCGGGTCGAGGTCGATGAAGAGCCCGGCGATCTCGATGCCGGCGTTGTTGACCAGGACGTCGAGCCCTCCGGCCTGGCTCACGGCCTGGGCGATGCCCGCCTCCCACGAGGCGTCGTCGGTCACGTCGAGGTGCACGAAGGAGCCGCCGATCGACTCGGCCACCTCCTTGCCCTTCTCGTCCTGCAGGTCGGCGACGACGACGGTGGCGCCGGCGGCGGAGAGGAACTCGGCGAACTTCCTGCCCAGGCCCTGGGCGCCACCGGTGACGAGCGCCTTGCGGCCGGCCAGTTCGAGTTGGTTCATGGGAAGCGACTCCTGTGTCGTTGGGGTGTCGATGGGGTGATGCACGCCACACAATCGCGTTTCCTTGACAACCGTCAAGACTTTTCTTGACAAACGACCAGAAAAAACTTGTCACTTGTCAACAAGTACTCCCGGGATCGGCGCGTGGCCGGTAGGGTCGGCCGACATGACGACTGCCACGGCTCGTCGCACGCCGGCCGACAAGCACGACGAGCGCCGACGAGCGCTCGCTGACTCCGCGCTGCTGACCCTCGGCGAGCTGGGCTATGCGCGGTCGAGCCTGCGCGAGATCGCGAACAACTCGGAGTTCTCCCACGGCGTCGTCCACTACTACTTCCAGGACAAGCTCGAGCTGATCGTCTACTGCGTGCGGCAGTACAAGGCCACCTGCGTGCACCGGTACGACGGAGTCGTTGCCGACGCCACGACGGCCGACGGCCTCGTCGCGGCGTTCGCCGACAAGCTCGTGGAGACGGTCGTGGACGAGGCCCCGATGCACCGCCTCTGGTACGACCTGCGCTCGCAGAGCATGTTCGAGGACAGCCTGCGCGACGCGGTCCTCCAGATCGACCAGACGCTGGAGGACATGATCTGGCGGGTCGTCAGCACCTACGCCGACCTGGCCGGCCGGCCGGCGGCACTGACCTCACGCGTCGCCTACGGCCTGCTCGACGGCCTGTTCCAGCAGGCCCTGCTCGGCCACCTGTGTGGTCGCGAGGGCGTCCTCGACGAGCTGCGCGCCGAGGTGCACGACCTGATGCCCGTGCTCCTCGTCCCGTAGGGCGCCCGCCGCCCCGGTGACCGCGGAGGTACCTACGCCGTCGCGCGGAACGCCACCCAGGCGTCGCTCATCCGCTGTGCCTGGCCCTCCGTGAACATGTTCATGCACGAGTCCTGGGAGTAGTCCATGAAGTTGTGGATCGGGTCGAGGCCGGGCGTGGCGCAGGTGTCGGCACCCTCCGGGCAGTTGAACTGCGGGATCGCCTCACGGGGCGTGTCGGCGACGCCGTCGCCGGACGCCGAGCACCCGGTGTGGAACGTGTGCTCGAGCATCAGCCAGTGGCCGACCTCGTGGGTCAGGGTGTCGCCCAGGGAGTACTTGCCCGCCGTACCGCCGGGCATTGACTCGTCGAGCATCACGACGCCATCGATGAAGTCGCGACCGTTGTTGTAGCCCTTGGGGAAGTACGCCCAGCCGAGCAGGCCGGCGCCGATGTCCGCGGTGTACACGTTGAGGGTGGTGGAGTCCCCTTCGTAGAGGGCGGCCTTCATGTCGCGCTCGGTCTTGCCCGGGACGACGGTGTACCACTCAGCGTTGTCGACGAACTCGATCGAGGTGAGGTCGAACCGGAACGGGGTGTCGGCCGCGTCCGGCGCGGTGTCGCCCGAGTAGGCGGCGTTGAGCACGTCCATCTGCGCGTTCACCATCGTCTCGAGCCGGGCCCGGTCGGCGTCGCTCGCGCCGTCGGTGATGACGTGGAAGACCGTGTCCACGGTGACCGTGCCGTTGCCGAGGTAGGGCGAGTCCTTGAGGACCCCGTACTTCTTGGCGTCCTTCTTGTCGTACAGCTGGGGTTCCGTGGCGGCGGAGCCCTCGGCGACCCGGGCCGCCGAGCCGTCGAGGCACGCGGCGGCGCCCGGCGAAGCGCCGGCCGTCGCGGTGCCGAGCGGCGCGGACGAGAGCGGTACGGCGAGCAGCAGGGAGCCCGCAACGACGCCGATCAGGCGACGCGTGGTGAGAGACGTCATGGGTGGTGACCTTCCGTTGGACCGTGCCTCCGACCCTAGGCGCCGAGCAGGGCGTTGTCTGCCCCCGATTGCACGGGTCAGTCGGGCGCGTAGGCCAGGCCGCAGGCGGCCATCGCCGCGGCCATCCGGTCGAGCGCGATCGGCCCGACCCCGTGCAACGCTGCGAGGTCGCGGCGGGTCCAGCCGCTGACCGCCTCGAGGGTGTGGAGGTCGACGCCGCGCAGTGCCCGGGTGGCGGGCGCGCCGATGGTGCGGGGCAGGGGCGTGCCGGTCCGGCGGGGAGCCCGCTCCCGCGGTCCGTCCTCGTGGTCCAGCACCGCTTCACCGCGGGGGGAGAGGCGGTAGCCGATCGCGAGTGACTCGGTCAGCCCTCGCTCCTTGAGCTTGCGTACGTCGATCTTGAACTCCGGCGTCGGACGCCCCATCTGCTCGGCGAGCTCGGGAGCGCGCACCTCGGGGTTGGCGTCGATCAGTCGCAGCGTCGCCCGGGTCCACGGACCGATGCGCGAGGCGGTGTCGAGGCGGTTCAGCCGGGCCACGATGTCGGCGAGCTCGGCGGCGGTCGGCACGGACTCGCGCAGGACCTCGCGGGGGTCGGGGCCGGCGTACCGCAGGCCGATGCGGAAGACCTGGCCGTCCTTGCGGGCGCTCAGTGCCTCCTTGAGAGCGGCGAGTGATGCGGCGCCGCAACGCCGGGCGTCGTCGGCGCGCAGGGCCGAGAGCGCCACCGGTTCGACGGCAGTGACCTCGAGCAGCCCGACGGCCGTCCGCAGCCGGGTGCCCACCTTGACCCGCGCCCGGTCCCAGCGCCGGAACGCCAGGTCGATGTCGCCCGCACGGATGGCGTCGAGCTCTGCGGGTCGGATCAGCACGATCGGAGCATAGGCACCGAACGGACGCGGCGGGAGAGGGGCCGGGCAGGACTTGACCAGCGTCGCCGAACGGTGATTACATCGCCATATGGCGATGAATCAGGTGGAGCCCACCAGCGAGGTCGAGGCGCTCGTCGCGGCGGCGTGCCTGCTGCACGGTCTCAGTGATCCCAACCGGCTCGCGCTGCTGCAGCACCTTGCCCTCGGCGAGCACCGCGTCATCGACCTCACCGACCACCTCGGGCTCGCGCAGTCCACGGTCTCCAAGCACCTCGCCCTGCTGCGCGACTGTGGCCTGGTCGTCTCGCGCCCGAGCGGACGGGCGTCGATGTTCTCGCTGGCCCACCCCGAGGCCACGGCCGACATCCTGCGTGCCGCCGAGCGCCTGCTCGAGGCCACCGGTGAGGCGGTCGTGCTGAGTGCCAACTTCGGGCCGACCACCCTGCACGCCGACGAGGAGTGGTGATGGGAGCCGGACACGGACACGGCCACACTCCCGCTGCCACCGGTCACGCGGGCGCCCGCCACCGTTGGCGGTTGGCGGTCTCCTTCGCCCTGATTGCCGCGTTCTTCGTCGTCGAGGTCGTCGTCGGCTTCACGACCGGGTCCCTCGCGCTCATCTCGGACGCCGGCCACATGGCCGCCGACGTGGTCGCGCTCGGTGCCGCACTGGTCGCGACGAAGATCGCGACGCGCGAGGACAGCAGCGGTCGTCGTACCTATGGGTCCTACCGGGCCGAGGTCTTCGCCTCGGGCCTGGCTGTGCTGATGATGCTCGGTGTCTCGGTGTACGTGGTCGTCGAAGCCGTCGCCCGCATCGGTGAGGACGCAGAGGTGGCCAGTGGTCCGTTGCTCGTCGTGGGCTTCCTCGGCCTGGTCGTCAACGTGATCGCCCTGCTGCTCCTGCGGGCCGGCGCCAAGGACTCGATCAACGTCAGGGGCGCCTACCTCGAGGTCGTCGCGGACACGGCCGGCAGCGTCGGCGTACTGATCGCCGGAGGGCTGATCATCGCGACCGGGTCGAGTGTCTGGGACACCGTTGTCGCGTTCCTGATCGGCGGGTTCGTGGCCGTCCGGGCGGTGATGCTCGGCCGTGAGGTGCTGGCGGTCCTCGGCCAGCACGTCCCGGCCGGCCTGGAGATCGATGCCGTCACCGCGGCGCTCGCCGCCATCGACGGCGTCCGCGACGTCCACGACCTGCACGCCTGGACCCTGACGTCCGGCATGAACGTCGCGACCGCGCACCTGGTGCTGGACGACGGTGCCGACGGCGGGGGCGCGCTGCGCGACGGGCAGGCGTTGCTGCGCGACCGGTTCCAGATCGAGCACGCCACGCTGCAGATCGAGGGTCACCGCTCCACGGACTGCGACGCCGTCACCTGGTGATCCCCCTAGGGTGAACGCCATGACGCAGATAGATCCCACCGCGCCCGTCCTCGTCACCGGCGGAAGCGGGTACGTCGCCAGCTGGATCGTGCGGCAGCTGCTGGAGGACGGCCGTACGGTCCGCGCCACCGTGCGCAACCCGCAGAAGCCGAAGGGCCTGGAGCACCTGCATGCGCTCTCCGAGGCGCACCCCGGCCGGCTCACGCTGCACCAGGCCGACCTGCTCGACGAGGGCAGCTTCACGGCCGCGATGGACGGCGTCGAGCTGGTCATCCACACCGCGTCGCCGTTCCTGCTCGGCAAGGTGAAGGACCCACAGGCGCAGCTCGTCGACCCGGCCCTCGAGGGCACCCGCAACGTGCTGGCCAGCGTGAATGCCACCGACAGCGTCAAGCGCGTCGTCCTCACCAGCAGCGTGGTCGCCCTGCACGGCGACAACTGCGACGTCGTGGGCCGGCCGGTCACCGAGGCCGACTGGAACACCACCAGCAGCCTGGAGCACCAGCCCTACCCGTACTCCAAGACGGTCGCCGAGAAGGACGCCTGGTCGATCGCCGAGGCCCAGGAGCGTTGGGACCTGGTCACCATCCACCCCGGCCTCGTCCTCGGCCCGGCGTTGACCACCTCGAGCGTCTCCGGCTCGATGGACACGATGAAGCACTTCACCGACTACTCCCTGACCCTCGGTGTCCCGAAGCTCTACCTCGGCGTGGTCGACGTACGCGACGTCGCGCGGGCGCACATCGCCGCCGGCTTCACCCCCGAGGCCAAGGGTCGCTACGTCACCAACGCCGACTCGATCAGCATGCTCGGCATCGGCCGGGTGCTGGCCAAGACGTTCGGCAACAAGCTGACCTTCCCGCGGATGATCGCGCCCAAGGCGGCGGTCAAGCTGAGCGCTCCGCTCGCCGGCCTGACCCGCGAATTCGTCGAGAAGAACGTCGGCCACCCGCTCGCGTACGACAGCAGCCGCACCACCGCGGAGCTCGGCATCGACTTCCGTCCCGTCGCCGACACCATCACCGAGCACTATCAGCAGATGATCGACGACGGGCTCGCCAAGGCCTGATGCCGAGTTGGGGTTTGTCACCGTCGAGTTGGGGTTTCCCACCGATCTGAGGCGTGACAAACCCCAAGTCGACGGTGACAAACCCCAAGTCGCGGTCAGGCGTGGGCGAGGGAGAGCTTGAGGGCGAAGCCGAGGAAGATCGCGCCCACCGCTGAGGTGCCGACCGCAGACAACGACTTGCGGCGCCGGAAGGCGTCGGCGAGGCGGGTGCCGCCGAAGATCAGTGCGGACAGGTAGGCCACGCTCGCGATCTGGGCGAAGATCCCCAGCACCAGGAACGACAGGGCCGGGTGGGCGTACGACGGATCGACGAACTGCACGAAGAAGGCGACGAAGAAGAGGATCGCCTTCGGGTTGAGCAGGCTGATCACCAGGGCGCGGCGGTACGGGCGCTCGTCGGGAGCCAGTGGCGGCGCTCCGTCGGCCACGGCCTGGACCGCCCGGTGGCGTGAGCGCCACATCAGGAACGCGCCGCGCAGCATCGTGAAGGCGAGGTAGCCGAGGTAGCCGGCGCCCACCCACTTGACGACGGAGAAGGCCAGGTCGTTGGCCTGCAGCAGCGAGGCCACCCCGGCTGCCGACAGCGTCATCAGGACGGCGTCGCCGGTGAAGACGCCGGCCGCTGCGGAGTAGCCGTCGCGCACGCCGCGCCGTGCGGCCACGGAGAGCACGTAGAGCGAGTTCGGTCCGGGCAGCAGGATGATCAGGATGAGTCCGACGAGGTACGTCGACAGGTCGGTGATGCCCAGCACGGGCCGATCCTCCCACGGGGTGCTCCACCCGGCCGATGAGTTTTCGACGGCGCCGTGGTCAGATGCGACATGGGCATCGTGACCGCGGACATCACCACCACCGTCGATGGATTCGGGGCGGCGGCCGACCAGAGCTTCGAGCGCCCCTTCGGCAGCCTGGACCACATGACCCTCCACGCGTGGCAGATCGATCACCGCGACGACAACCCCGAGGAGGCTGCCGGGATCCTCGACGCCGGTGCCTTCATCATGGGGCGCAACATGTTCTCCCCGGGCCGCGGTGACTGGGACCTGGCCTGGCGCGGGTGGTGGGGCGAGGAACCGCCGTACCGCGCGCCCGTCTTCGTGGTCACCCACCACGAGCGGGAGCCGCTGGAGATGGCGGGCGGCACGACGTTCCACTTCGTCACGGGTGGGATCGAGGAGGCGCTCGACCGGGCGCGCGCGGTCGCGGGCGACGCCAATGTGGCGGTTGCGGGTGGTGCGTCGACGGTCAACGCCTACCTGGCGGCGGGACTGCTCGACGAGCTCCGGTGGCATGTCGCACCGCAGGTGTCCGGGCTCCGCGAAGGGTCACGGCTCTTCGAGGGCGTGCCGTCGAGCGACCTCGTGCCGGTGGCTGCCCGCGTCACGCCGTACGTCACGCACCTGACCTACCGGCGCGCCTGAGAGCCCTGAGGGTCCTGAGGGTCCTGAGGGCCCCGAGGGCCCCGAGGGCTCAGTCGCGCGGCGCGCACAGGCAGAACGGGTGCCCGTCGGGATCGATCATCACCTGCCACGCTCCGCCTCCGGGCTGGTCGCCGGCCACGGTCGCGCCGAGGGCGATGGCGTGGGCGGTCGCCTCGGCGAGGTCGGCGACCCGGAAGTCGACGTGGAACTGCTGCGGGTGCTCCTGACCGGGCCACTGCGGACGGGCGTAGTCGGCGACGGTCTGGAAGTTCAGCGTGGAGCCGAGCACGGAGGCGGCGGCGTAGCCGTACTCCGGGTAGACGCCGGTGACCTCGCCGCCGGTGAGGTCGGCGTAGAACTGCGCGAGGCGGGCGGCGTCGGACGTGTCGATGCAGATGGCGATCAGCTCGGTGACCGGGCTGGTGGTTGAAGTGGTCATGCAACCAGCGTGCACCTCGCCGCCGACAGTGCCCTCCGCAATTACTACACATGTGTAGCAATTGCGCCGGAAATCATCTACCGTCGATCGCATGACGACCTCGACCCCTACCGAGAACAAGCCGATCAACGTCAAGGACCTGCTCGTCGTGATGGTCTGGCTCGGCCTGCCCTACGTCATCGTCGGGGTGTTCTGGGCCGATGCCCACCACGCCCACGTCGAGGGCCTGCACGGCATGGACGCGTTCTTGTCCTACCTCGGGGAGATCGTCGCCTGGCCGCTGCTGATCTTCAGCGACATCACGCTCAAGTGACCCGCCCGGGCGCCCGCCCGAGCAGCGCGACCACGGCTTCGGTGAGCCGCTCGGCGGTGAACCGTTCGGGATCGGCGATGACGAGCTGGCCGAAGCGCTCGAGCATGGCGATCACGGCGTGCGACAGCACCTCGGCATCGGTACGGCGACCGAGGGCCCCGGTCACCAGTCGCTCGATGGCCAGCCGGACCTGCTCGCGGTCGGCCTCGACGCGCTCCCGGACCGCTTCGGGAGCGTGGGTGGCGCTCTGCAGGATCGCCCGCCAGGTCACCGGGTCGTCGAGCAGCATCTGGTGCAATGCGGGTCCGGCCTGACGGATGAGGCCGGCGGGATCGCCGTCCTCGAGGTCCTGGGGCAGGGCGCCGAACAGCTGCATCAGCGCGCGCTGCTGCTGGCGCTCGAGCAGGGCCATCAGCAGCGGACCCAGGCTGTCGAAGGCGCCGTACACGACGGGGCGGGTGACCCCTGCCTGCTTGGCGATCGCATCGATCGAGACGCCGTCGTAGCCGTCGCGATCGACGACCTGCAGTGCCGCGTCGAGCAGCTGCTCGCGGCGTTCGGCCATGGGCACGCGAGCCGCGTAAGGCCGTCTCTTCCGCGCCTGGTCCGACATGCGCACACCCTAGATCAGCGGTAGGTCTTCCATTTACTACACAACTGTAGCATTCTGGGGCCATGGCACTTCGCAAGCAGCGTGAGATCACCCCTGCCGAGGACCACGGCTTCTTCGGCCCCGACTCGGTGGCGTGGAAGGTCTGGGGCTACCCGACCTCGTTGACCATCGGCTTCAGCCGTGCGGTCGTCGTCGAGGAGCTCGACCCGAACCTGGTCGCCTCGGTCGACCGGACCCAGGACATCTACAAGCGCCCGAAGACCCGCTACGACCGAACCATCCACTACTTCGCCCTCGTCGCGTTCGGCGACAGCCGCAGCACCAGCCGCGCCGCCGACGTCCTCGTCAAGGTGCACAGCAAGGCCATCGGCACCGAGCCCTACGGGGGCGGGAAGTACGACGCCAACGACCCCGACTCGCAGCTGTGGATCCTGGTCACGGGCTGGCACTCGGTGCTCAAGGCCTACGAGATGTACGGTCCGGGCAAGCTGTCGGAGGCCGACGAGCGCAGATTCTGGGACGAGTGCGCGATCGCTGCCGAGCTGCAGACCTGCAACCCCGACGACGTCCCCCGGACCCGGGCCGAGCTGCACGCCTACTACGAGCGGATGCACCCGCTGATGTCCGGTTCGCCGATCGCGCAGAAGGCGATGCACCACCTGATGGACATCGACCAGCTGGTCCAGGTGCCGCTGGTCCTGCGCCCCGCCCAGTGGGTCGTCGGCAAGTTCTTCACCGCCGGCGTGATCGCGACGCTTCCCGGCTGGATGCGCGAGATGGGCGACCTGCGCCAGCCGCGGGCTGTCGACATCGCGGTCCGACCGGTGCTGCGCGCCGTCTTCGCCGCCCTGTCGCTGAGCGCCGGACTGCAGCTGCGGATCCTCGCCCTGCTCTCGCCCAGCACCATCCCCGTCGTGACTCCCGTCTTCCGTGGCGTCGAGCCGACCAACCCCGAGGTGCTGACCCCCGCCGAGGCCCGGGCGCGCTACGGCTACGACAAGCCCGCCGAGGCGCACCTGGCCTGGCGGCAGAAGCAGCACGAGAAGGTCTTCGGCCGTGGCGAGGAGCCCAGCAACGACGGCCTGATCGAGTCGGAGCCGGTCCTCGGACGACTTGCCTGACAAGGTGGTCCCGACAGGCTCGACCACCGAGCCGTCGCCGTACGACAAGGAGAAACCGTGGGACTGAATCCTGTTGCCGACATCCTCAAGCGCACCGACAAGACGCTCAAGGCCGCCGAGGCGGCGCTGAGCAACGTCGACCAGACGCTCGGGACGGTCGACGGCACGTTGACCGGTGTCGACGAGAAGCTGGCCACCGTCGACGCCACGCTGGCCGAGACCAAGGTCGTGCTGGTCGAGGTGCAGACCCTGCTCGGCGACCTGAACGACAAGCTCGTCCTGCTCGACGAGGTGCCTGACCTGAAGGCCAAGCTCGACAAGGTGCTGGCGGCGGTCGAGAAGGGCTGACCGCTTCGCCCACTGACGTGGCTGACATGGCTGACATGGAGTTCACCTTCTCGGGCCCCGTCGTCGAGTGGCGCGGCCCGGCGCCGTACTTCTTCCTCGCGGTTCCCGTCGAGGACAGTGACGACATCAAGGAAGCGGCCCGGGGCCAGGAGTACTGGGGGCAGGTGGCCGTCGAGGTCCGGATCGGCGACACCGACTTCACCACCGCGTTGTTCCCGAAGGACGGGCGCTACCTGGTGCCGCTGAAGGCCGCCGTACGACGCAGCGCCGGCATCGAGCCCGACACCGACCTGACGGCGTCGCTGCGGCTGGTCGCCCGTCTCGTCTGAGGTCCCACGGGACGTCCTCGCCGGTCGCCACCTGCCGGCAATTGCTGCCGGCCGTTGACGACTGACTTAGTGGTCGGTAAGTTGTGCCGATGTGTGGCGACCGTCACACATCGGAAGTAGTTCTGGTCGTGCGGCAGTGGGGGCTTTTGCGGCTCGAAGAGGAGACATCTTGCGTACGACATCGAAGCTCAGGTCCCGATGGGCAACGGTCCTGGCGGCCAGCTGCGTCACCGCGTTGCTGGCCGTGGCCAACCCGGCGCCGAGCGTCGCCGACACCCCCGCCCCAACCCTGAACAACTGGGACTGCCAGCCCAGCGCCGCGCACCCGAAACCCGTGATCGTCGTCCACGGCACGATGGGTGACAGCGTCAGCCTGCTGGAGAACCTCGAGGCCGCACTGCTCAATGCCGGCTACTGCGTCTTCGCGCTCGACTACGGCAACCGCGGCACCGGTCCGATCGCGGACTCCGCAGCCGAGCTCTCGACCTTCGTCGACCGGGTGCTCGCGGCGACCGGCGCGGCCAAGGTGAGCTTCGTCGGCCACAGCCAGGGCGGCATGATGCCGCGCTACTACCTGAAGTACCTCGGTGGCCAGGACAAGGTCGATGACCTGATCGGGCTGGCGCCGTCCAACCACGGCACCTACCACTACCTGCTGACCAGCCTGGCGCAGGGCTTCTGTCCGGCCTGCGCCGAGCAGGGCAACGGTTCGCCCTTCATCACCGACCTCAACTGGGGCGACGAGACTCCCGGCAACGTCAGCTACACCAACGTCATCACCCAGTACGACGAGGTCGTGGTCCCCTCCACGTCGGGCTACCTGTGGGGCTGGCCGGACCAGGTGTCCAACCTCAAGATCCAGGACTACTGCCCGCTGACGTTCGTCGAGCACATCGGCATCCCCGGCAACCCGACGGCGATCGCCATGGCGCTCGACGCCCTGGCGCACTCGGGACCGGCCCAGGCCTGGCGCAGCTACCCCTGCGCCTGAGCCCCTGATCGTCCAGGCCGGGGCGTTCGTCGGTCCGCCCCGGCCCGGACTCAGTTGTTGCTCGACCCGGTTAGCCTCACCACGTGCCCGTGACCCTCGCCCATCCGGCAGCGGTGCTGCCGTTGCGGGGCCTCGGACTTCCGCTCTCGGCCATGGTGATCGGTTCGATGGCGCCGGACCTCCCCGTCTTCTCGCAGTCCTGGGAGACCTACGGCTTCACGCACAGCCTGGCGGGTCTCGTCACCGTCGACCTCGCGATCACCCTGCTCCTGCTGGGCTTCTGGGACCGCTGGGGTCGTGACGCCCTCGTCGACACAGCGCCGTCGAGGGTCCGGGACCGGCTGCCCGCCCGGGTCCGGATCGGACGGACCGCCTGGCTGCTCGCACCGCTGGCTGCCGTGCTCGGATCGGCCACCCACGTCCTGTGGGACGCCTTCACCCACGCCGGTCGGTGGGGCGTGCAGGCCGTTCCGTGGCTGCACGAGACGCACGCGGGGATGCACGGCTCGCAGTGGGCGCAGTTCGGCAGCGGAATCCTGGGCCTGCTCGTCGTGGGGGCCGCGATCCTGGCCGTGGTGCAGGGCCCGGTGCTGCCGGACGCGCCTCGGCCACGACGCCTGCCGGGCGTCGTACTCCCGGCGGCGATCGCCGCCGCCAGCGTGGTCTCGGTCGGCACGTTCCTCGCGCAGCTCGACACGGGCGCCCACACCGCGGCCTTCTTCGCCGCGGTGGTCGGGATCGTCGGCCTCGCCCTGGCCGTCGCCGGGGTCACCGCAACCTGGACGCTCGCGGTGCCGGTCAGCGACCCGGACGCTCCCGCAGGACCACCGGCTCCCTCGAGTACGACGCCAGCGTCTCCCTGACCGCGTCCGAGATCGGCCACGACGACTGGGCGGCCGGGTCCCAGAGCACGATCGCGCTCTCGGCCAGGAGCGCCGGCGCGTGGTCGGGCGCGACGCGCAGCTCGTAGGAGAGCGTGAGGGAGGACCGGCCGACGTGGCCGATCCAC
Organism: Nocardioides sp. Root682; assembly: GCF_001427795.1. Classification (GTDB taxonomy): domain Bacteria; phylum Actinomycetota; class Actinomycetes; order Propionibacteriales; family Nocardioidaceae; genus Nocardioides. The sequence goes on from NZ_LMHJ01000001.1 coordinate 2,576,566, forward strand.
ATCCGCACCAGGAACGGCTGGTAGGCCACGAACCGCATCTCTGCGTTGTAGTTGACCTGCTGCGACCCCATCAGGTCGGTGATGCCGGCAGGCACGTCGCGGAACAACCCCGGCAGGTCGGACCCGGGCAGCGGCGCGAACCGGAAGAACAGCAGTCGCGCCTCGTCGAGCACCCGGAGCGCCTCGACGTTGTCGACGTGGCCGCCGAGGTTCACGTCGCGCAGCCGGGCCTGGATCTCGCACTCGAAGTAGTCGCCCACGGCGGCATCCTCGCAGTCACGGTTCGAAGCGGTAGCCCATGCCCGGTTCGTTGCGGAAGTGCACGGGGCGGGCCGGGTCGGCCTCGAGCTTGCGCCGCAGCTGCGCCATGTACAGGCGCAGGTTGCCGTGTGCCGTCTCATAGCCCGGTCCCCACACCTCGGTCAGGAGGCGGCTCTGGCTCATCAGCCGGCCGGGGTGACGCACCAGCACCTCGAGCAGGTGCCACTCGGTCGGCGTGAGCCGTACCTCGGACCCGTCGACGGTGACGCGGGTGGCGGCGAGGTCGACGCGCACCCGCCCGAACTCGACCGCGTCGCCCGCTTCCACCGGCGTGCTGCGCCGCAGCATCACTCGCAGTCGGGCGAGCAATTCGTCCATCCCGAAGGGCTTGGTGACGTAGTCGTCGGCGCCCGCGTCGAGGGCGTCGACCTTGTCGGCGCTGTCGCTGCGTCCGGACAGCACCAGGATCGGGACCGCCGATCGGGCGCGCAGCCGGGTGATCACGTCGACGCCGTCCAGGTCCGGCAGCCCGAGGTCGAGTACGACGACGTCGGGTGCGCTGGCGTCGGCGACCGCGAGCGCCTCGGTGCCGTCGCCGGCCGTCACCACCTCCCAGCCGCGGGCGCGCAGGTGGATGCCCAGGGCCCGGACGATCTGAGGTTCGTCGTCGACGACCAGCACCTTGCTCACGGCGCCATCTCCTGCACGTTCGTCGGGTTGGCCGGGGCCATCGGAATCGTCAGCGCCATGGTCAGGCCGCCGCCGGGTGTCTCCCGGGGGAGCAGGGTGCCGCCCATCGCCTCGGTGAGGCCGCGAGCCAGGGCGAGCCCGAGGCCGATGCCCGTCGTGGTGTCGGTGTCGCCGAGACGCTGGAAGGGCAGGAAGATCCGCTCCTCGTCCGTCGCGGCGATGCCCGGCCCGTGGTCGACCACCAGCAGTTCGATGCCCGAGCCGATGCCCGAGCCGATCACCTGGGCACTGACCAGGGCCGGCCGGCCCGGGGGCGAGAAGCGCTGGCTGTTGGCCACCAGGTTGACCAGGACCCGTTCCAGGAGGCCGGCATCGGCGAGCACGTCCGGCAGGTCGTCGGCCACCTCGAGCAGCACCCCGCGCGGTGCGACCCCGAGGTCGTCGAGCGCCCGCGACAGCACGTCGCCGACGGCGACGGGGCGCAGGTGCACCGGCATCGCCCCGACCTGCAGACGGCTCATGTCGAGCAGGTTCTCGACGAGTCCGGTCAGCCGGTCCAGCGACCGGTCGGCCGTCGCGAGCAGCTCGTCACGATCGTCGGCAGCGAGCACCAGGCCGGGGCTGCGCAGTCCGGAGACGGACGCCTTCGCGGCCGCCAGCGGAGTGCGCAGGTCGTGCCCGACTGCGGCGAGCAACGCCGTACGGAGTCGGTCGGCGGCCTCGATCTCGGCCGCAGCAGCGGCGGCCTTCGCTCGTCGTGCGGCCAGGTCGACCACCCATGCCACCATCACCGCCACGACGACGAACGCCACCAGGGCCACCACGTTGTTCCCGTCCCTGACGGCGAACTCGTGGAACGGGGGCGTGAAGAAGAAGTTCAGCAGGGTGGCGCACAGGACCGCTGCCACGAGGGCCGGCACCAGGCCGCCGATCAGCGCCGACGCCACCACCACGACCAGGAACAGTGCGACGTCGCTGGCAAGGTTCAACCGGTCCCGCAACGGCACCAGGACCGGCAGCAGCAACAGGGGAGCGGCGAGCGCCACGACCAGGCCGGTACGACGGCGCGACCGGCTCAGGCTCGTGCTCATCCCCACCTCCTGACGTGCGCGCCGGTCGTCGTACCGACGGAAGGTGCTCATTGTGCTCCCGACACCAGCACGGCCACACCGGCGTACAACCCGAGGCGCAGCAGGTCGGCCGGCGCGAACGTCAGCACTCCGAAGTCGTTGACCGCGAAGCCCGTGGCGAAGGCCCAGGCGGAGACGCCGACGCCGATGGCCAGTCCGAGCGGGAGCACCACGCACCAGGCCGCCGCGATCGCGAGGAGCAGCACGACGCCGTACCAACCCGAGAGGGGGAGGGCCGTGCACATCGCCGCACCGACCAGGAGCGAGCCGCCGGCCATGCCGAAGCGGACCTCGGGTCGATCGACCGGGGTCGCGGTGTGCAGGGTCTGTTGCCGCATGCCTCCAGTGAAGGCCACCTGTCGGGGAGAGAGCGGGTTCCTGACAACTTCCTGACGCGTCCGGCTGTTAGGGGTCCGTTAGGGCGCGGGGAAACGCGTCGGGACAGGAGTTGCATGGAGCCGTGTCCATCTCCACCACGCCGTCCGCTCCGTCATCCCGGCCTGACGGCACTGTCGCGACGACCGACGAACACCCAGCCGAACACGTGGCCGAGCAGCCCGAACACACCCGCCCCTGGTGGCAGGTGATGTGCCTGACCGGCGTCGACTACTTCTCCACGCTGGGCTACCAGCCGGGCATCGCGTTCCTCGCGGCCGGCCTGCTCAGCCCGCTGGCGACGATCATCCTCGTGCTGCTCACCCTGTTCGGGGCGCTGCCCGTCTACCGCCGTGTCGCGCAGGAGAGCCCGCACGGGCAGGGCTCGATCGCGATGCTCGAGCGCCTGCTGCCCCGGTGGCGCGGGAAGATCTTCGTGCTCGTCCTGCTCGGGTTCGCGATGACCGACTTCATCATCACGATCACCCTGTCGGCCGCCGACGCGAGTGCGCACGTCGTGGAGAACCCGCACGTCCCGGACTTCCTGCACGGCCAGGAGCTGTGGATCACCCTCGGCCTGATCGCCTTGCTGGGTGGGGTGTTCCTCCGCGGCTTCAAGGAGGCCGTCGGTGTCGCCGTCGTCCTGGTCGTCACGTACCTGCTGCTCAACGCCGTCGTCATCGGGGTGGCCGCGGTGCACGTCGTCCAGAACGGTCACGTCGTCACCGACTGGTCCACGTCGCTCACCGCCGAGCACGGCAACATTGCGCTGATGATCGCGGTGTCGTTGACACTGTTCCCGAAGCTGGCGCTGGGCCTGTCCGGGTTCGAGACCGGTGTCGCCGTGATGGGCCACGTCAAAGGCGCTCCCGATGACGACCCGATCCGGCCGGAGACGCGGATCCGCAACACGAAGCGGCTGCTGACGACGGCCGCGCTGATCATGAGCGTCTACCTGATCGCGTCCAGCCTGGTCACCACCCTGCTCATCCCCACCCAGGAGTTCGAGGACGGCGGCGAGGCCAACGGCCGTGCCCTGGCCTTCCTGGCCCACGAGTACCTCGGCAACACCTTCGGCACCGTCTACGACGCCTCGACCATCCTGATCCTCTGGTTCGCCGGCGCCTCGGCGATGGCCGCGATGCTGGCCCTGATCCCTCGTTACCTGCCGCGCTACGGCATGGCGCCGGAGTGGGCGGGCGCGGTGAAGCCGCTGGTGTGCGTGCTGACCGCGACCGCGTTCCTGATCACCTGGATCTTCGACGCCGATGTCGACGCGCAGGGCGGCGCCTACGCCACGGGCGTCCTGGTGCTGATCACGTCGGCGAGCGTCGCGGTGGCGCTCGCCGCGCGCAAGGCGCGCCAGCGCGGCTGGACGATCGGCTTCTCCCTGATCGCCCTCGTCTTCACCTACACGACCCTCGACAACATCAAGGAGCGTCCGGACGGCGTGAAGATCGGTGGCTGCTTCATCGCCGCGATCATCGCGGTGTCCCTGCTCTCCCGCCTGACCCGGTCGCTGGAGCTGCGCACCACCGAGATCGAGTACGACGCCAAGGCGGACGCGTTCATCCGCGACTGCGCGCGCCGTACCCTCCGGCTGGTCGCCCACGACCCGGAGCACCGCGACGCCGGCGCCTACCGCGCGAAGGTGCGCCAGATCGTGGACTCGCACGACCTGCAGAACGGCGGGGACCTGGTCTTCGTGGAGGTGGTGGTCGAGGACTACTCCGACTTCGAGAGCCGGATCGAGGTCGAGGGCTCCGTCGTGCACGGCGAGTTCCGGGTGCTGCGGGTGCACGCGGCGACCATCCCGAACGCGCTCGCCGCACTGCTGCTCGACCTGCGCGACAAGTCGGGTGTGCGGCCGCACATGTACTTCGAGTGGACCGAGGGCAGCCCGATCGCGCAGATGGCGCGGTTCCTGCTGTTCGGCACCGGCGAGGTGGCGCCGCTGACCCGCGAGGTGGTCCGCCGGGCCGAGAAGGATCCGAAGCGGCGGCCGCACGTGCACGCGGGCTGACCGGACCGGGAAGTCATACGAACTGGTCGCTCGGGCAGCCAGATCGCATGACGTCCCGCGCGGCGTTACTCGCCAGTCACCCCTAGCCGGATGTCGGCGGCCCGTTCTAGCGTCGAAGCATGACGGCTTCCTTCACGCTCGACATCGACGTCGCACGCCCCGAGCCACCGCTCGCAGGTGACGAGACGGCGACCCTGCTCGGCTCGCTCGAGCGCCAGCGCCTGACCTTCGCGTGGAAGTGCGGCGACCTCGAGGACGAGGAGCTCGGGCTGACGCTCGGCAGGTCGACGATGACGCTCGGTGGGCTCCTCAAGCACCTCGCGCTGGTCGAGGACGAGGTGTTCACGCGAGCGCTGCTGGGGCGTCCGTTGCCGACGCCGTGGGACACCGTCGACTGGGAGCGTGACTCCGACTGGGAGTGGCGAACGGCGGCTGACGACAGCGCCGAGTCGCTCTACGCGCTGTGGCAGGGCGCCGTACGCCGTTCCCGCGCTGCGGTCGCGAAGGCCATGCGGGGCGACGGGCTCGACCACCCTGCTGATGCCTTCGTGCACGGGGGTCACCCCAGCCTGCGTCGCCTGGTCGTCGACATGATCGAGGAGTACGCCCGCCACGTCGGCCACGCCGACCTCCTGCGCGAGTCGATCGACGGCCTGACCGGCGAGGACCCGTCCGACGTCGTGGCGGCCTACCCGCGGCTGGATGCCTGACGTGGCCCACGCCTACGAGTCACTCAGCGCCGAGGAGTTCACTGCCGACGAAGGCGTCGAGGACTGGCGCGTCTCGGGGGTCACCGCCGAGGCGGTCTTCGCGACCGGCAGCTTCGTCACCGGGCTGGCCCTGGTCAACGAGATCGGCCGCTTGGCCGAGGAGGTCAACCACCATCCCGACCTGACCCTGACCTACCCCAGGGTCGGCGTCAGCCTCACCACGCACGACACGGGCACCCTCACCACCGCCGACCGCGACCTCGCTCGTGCGATCTCTGCCGCGGCGCGTGCACTGGGGGTCGTGGCGGACCCCGGCTCGACCGACGCCTGACCGGTCACCTCGGGCGACCGGACCGGGCCGCGCCTGTGGTGAAGAACGCGGTGACCAGAAGGCGCCTTTGCCCATCAACCTGTGTCACGGTGTAGCAGAATCATCAACGCCCATGGGGGGTTTGTTGCCCTCCCTGGCAGAGGGGGGTGGCGTTGTGGTCGATGGACTCATGGGGATGGCCGACGTGCCCGCTCCCGTGCCGTACGACGACGGTCCGGCGTCGTACGAGCTGTTCGGGGTGAACTGGGTCCGCCGGGTCCTGCACCTCGAACGGATCCTGAGGACGGTGGACCAGGTGCTGGGCGACCAGATCGCGCTGGGACCGATCGGTGCCGGCCCCGGTCGCGCCTTCGCGAGCATCAGCTTCGTCGGTACCTACCACCCGACCACCGGCCACGAGATTCCTGCCGAGCTGCTGACCTACGCGTTGAACCTGCCGATCAGCGTGGTCTTCGACCTCGACCTGCCGATGGACCGGCTGACGTTCAACGGCGAGGTGGTCATCCCGTTGGTCCTGGTGGTGCACACCGAGGAGCCGTTGAAGCTCCGCCTCGAGCTGCGCACACCGACCGAGGACCAGATCCAGCTCCAGCTCCACACCGACACGCGCCGCGGATCGGTGATCCGCAAGATCGCCGGGATCGACGGCGAGCTGCGCCGCTTCGTGCTCAAGGTGATCGACACCGAGCTGCGCAAGCCCTACGTCAAGAAGGCGACGCACCTGGACATGGAGGCGTTGATCAGCGAGGCCTGGCCCGCACTCACCCAGCAGTTCCTGCCGCGGGGACCCGAGGACCGCCGGAGCGAATGAGCGGCTGAGCGTCAACCGGGGGGCAGTGAGACGCAGATCACCGACGGCCAGGGTTAAATCTGGCGGATCCCCACCAATTGGGTCCTTGGTCCCGGGCTGGTCCCCTACGTTGTTCGGAGGAACCGGTTGCCCGTGGGGGTTGCAACCGGTCGGAGTGCGAACGGCCGCGCAGGGACGCGTCGGTCGGATCGGCTCCGCATCGCCCTTCTTCGGAAGCGATGCCTGGTTGTTGTTGGACGAGGCCGCGGACTGCCCGCGCCCGAACACGTGGGGACACACGATGCTTGACTCTTCGCGCCCTTTGCGGCGCCCATTCTCGCGTGGAGGCCGGCTCGCGCTGGTCGTGCCGACCGCGCTCCTCGCCGTCACGGCGATGATCTCGCCCAGCTTCGCGGACGACGTGACGCCCGACGACGGTGGCGAGACGCCCGCCGTGACCGAGACGCCCGTGCCGTCGGCCGAGCCGGATCCGGCTCCTGCGGTCGACCCGGCCCCGGCCGAGACGGTGCCCGAGCCGAAGTCCGAGCCGAAGTCGGAGCCCAAGTCCGGCTCCCAGCACTCCGCCCCGACCCCCGGTGCGGCGTTCACGGACGGTGACGACGAGTCGGCCGACGTGGAGCTCGCCGTCGCCGTCAAGGACGACGAGCCCGACGACAAGAAGGTCGTGGTCTGCAAGTACGTCGGCACTCCGCCGGGCGTCCCGGACCACATCATCGTGGTCAGCAAGAACGCCGCCCTCAACAAGGGTTGGGTCGAAGGTCAGTTCCCCGGACCGTTCGCGGACGCCCACGACTCGGTCGCCCTGCGCTGGGCCGTCGGCAACGAACAGCCCGGTGACGAGGAGCTGGGCGACTGCCCGCTCGCCGCGGCCACCGTTCCCGAGGTCCCGGTCACGGACGCCTGTGGTCCTGACAACGCCGTCTACGGCGCGGTCCCGACCGGCCACTACACGATCCTGCGCAACCTGGACGGCTCCATCACGCTGAAGGCCGACCCTGGCTACGAGTTCCCGGGCGGCTCCGACGAGCACGTCTTCGTGGCCCCGACGGACTCGAACGAGCCGTGCGACGAGCCTTCCGAGATCGAGGCTCCCGAGATCCCGGTCACCGACCCCTGCGGTCCCGACAACGCCGTCTACGGCGACGTCCCCGCCGGTGCCTACGACGTCGACCGCCACGACGACGGCAGCATCACGCTGACCGCCCTGGGCGACGCGACCTTCGCCGGTGGCGACAAGACCCAGGACTACCCCGCCCCGGTGGACAACGGCGTGGTCTGCACCGACACCGAGAACGAGAAGAAGGTCGTCGTCTGCAAGTACGTCACGACGCCGGGTGGCGAGCTCGACCACATCATCATCGTCAGCATTGCGACGCTCATCCAGGACGGCTGGGACGGCGTGACCTTCCCCTTCGACTTCGGTGACGCGCACGACTCCCGCGCGATCCGCTTCGCGAAGGACGGTGAGCACAAGGATGACGTCCCGCTCATCGACTGCTCCGACGAGGAGCCGGCCGAGATCGAGCCGCCGGTCGTTCCGATCGAGGACTCGTGCGACACCGGCAACGCCGTCTACGGCGAGGTCCCCGAGGGTGCCTACGACGTCAAGGTCAACGAGGACGGCAGCATCACGCTGACCGCCCTGGGTGACGCGACCTTCGCCGGTGGCGACAAGACCTACGACTACCCGGTGCCGGTCGAGGAGAACACCGAGGCCTGCCCGATCGTCGACGACACCCGGGTGGTGCTGTGCACCTACCCGGCGACGGCCCGCGCGGCAGCGCCTCTCGGCACGATCGTGATCCTCGACCTGCTCGACGTGGTCGCCCACGGCTTCGACGGCGTCTTCCCGTTCGACTTCGTCGAGGGCAGCACGGCGTCGACCGTGATCCGCTACGCCAACGAGGGCGAGGTGGCCGAGGACATCGACGCCATCGCCTGCGGCGTCGACGGTGAGATCGAGGAAGAGGTTCCGGGCGAGGTCGGTGGCATCGCCGAGGAAGCGCCGGCCGCTGCTCTCCCCGACACCGGTGGCCCGGCTGGCTGGCTGGTGCCGCTCGGTGCCGGACTGGTCCTGGCGGGTGCCGCCCTGGTGCTGGCCCGTCGCCGCGAGACCGTCTGATCCGAGGCAACCGGTCTGACCGGATGATCGCCCCGTCGCAGCTCAGCTGCGGCGGGGCGATTGCCTTCCGGGAGCGTGCACCGCCCCTGGAGGCCCCGTCGGACTATCGTTTCCGATGGTTTTGGGCAAAATCCGTCGAATTCGGCGTCGATGGCGCTAACAACCCGCCTAACGTCCGTGGTGGGAGCTGATCGCGAGTGGGGTTGTGATCAGCAAGAGGGAGTGTTCGACCGAGGTCACGCACAGTCGCGTGGCCGGGGCCGAGCGCTCCTTTTTCGGTTTGGGGCCGTCCCGCTGTGACGAACTCCAGGCCACGGGTCACCGTGGCCGACCAAGACGTGGGGACACAACGACATGAAGACATCTTCGCGGCGCGCGCGCCGCCCGCTCCGTCGCGGAGGCCGGCTCGCGCTGGTCGTGCCGACCGCGCTGTTGGCCATCACTGCGATGGTCTCGCCCAGCTTCGCCGACGACGTGACGCCCGACGACGGCGGCGACCCGCCGGCCGTGGTCGAGACGCCCGCCGCTGACCCGGCACCTGCTCCCGACCCGGCACCTGCTCCCGACCCGGCACCTGCTCCGCCGAAGGACGAGCCGAAGGACGAGCCCAAGGACGAGCCCAAGGACGAGCCCAAGGACGAGCCCAAGGCTGAGGAGCCCGAAGCCGAGGAGCCCAAGGCCGAAGAGCCCGCCGCGGAGCTCCAGGAGATCCCCGCGGACGCCGTACCTGCCGGTGAGGAGGCCGACGAGGGCGCCAAGCTCGTCCAGAAGGCCGCCATCCAGGCCCTCGACGTGATCAACACCGACAAGGTCATCGTCTGCAAGTACTCCGCCACTCCTGAGCTGGGCGAGAAGGCCCAGACCGTGGTGATTCGTGACCGGCCGAAGTCGGTGACCCTGCCCGTCACGTTCCCCTTCGACTTCCAGGACGCCCAGATCGCCTCGATCGCGGTCCGGCACCCGTTGCAGGGCGAGAACTCCAACACGCTCGACGTCGACAAGGAGTGCCCGCCGTACGTTCCGCCGGGCATCGTGGTTGCTCCCGACCTGGACGTCAACGACGCCTGCGGTCCCGGCAACGTCGCGTATGTCCTGCCGCCTCCGCCGGGGCACTACACCTACGTGCTGAACGACAACGGCAGCGTCACGCTGACCGCCACCACCGGCTACGTGTTCCCCGGTCCGTCGGCGACGTACACCTACGACCCGCCGGTCGACTCGAACGCACCCTGCCCGGCCACGGCGCCGGACCGGCCCGGGACCACCGACCCGTGCGGCCTGAACAACGCGTACTTCTCCTCGGTGCCCCCGAGCACCGAGCAGTACACGGTGGTTCCCTCACCCCTGGTGAAGCCGACCACGATCACGATCTCCGCCAACCCCGGCTTCGCGTTCAACCCGCCCGGTGATGTCGTCTACACGGTCGTGGACTCGGGCGAGCCGTGCTTCGGTCCCATCCCCCCGGAGCCGACCACGGTCGACGACTGCGGTCCGGGCAACGCCTACTTCACCGACATCCCGCCGAGCACCGACGAGTACACGGTGCTCCCCGAGCCCGAGGAGAAGCCGACCAAGGTCACCTTCACCTCCACTCCCGGCAACGCGTTCGACGGTGGTCTGACCGAGTTCTCCTACACCGTCGTGGACGAGAACGTGCCGTGCCCGGCCACTGCTCCGGGCAGGCCCGCGACCATCGATGACTGTGGTCCGAACAACGCGTACTTCACCGACGTGCCGGAGAGCACCGAGGAGTACACGGTGGTGGCTGAGCCGGCCGAGAAGCCGACCACGGTCACGATCACGGCCAACGAGAACTTCGTGTTCACCCCGGACGAGCCGGTGATCTACACCGTCGTCGACTCGGGCGACCTGTGTGTCGTCGTGGCTCCGGAAGAACCCGACGTGACCGATGACTGTGGTCCGGACAACGCCTACTACACGACGGTGCCGGAGAGCACCGACGAGTACACGGTGGTGGCCGAGCCCGAGGTGAACCCGACCAAGATCACGATCACGGCCACCGAGGGCAACGCGTTCGACGAGCAGGACACGCTCGTGATCGTGTACGAGGTCACCGACAGCGGTGAGGCGTGCCCGATCTACGTGGCGTGCGTCTACCCGACCGCACAGGTCGATGGCGCAACCCGCGTTCCGGTCACGGTGATCCCCAAGGGCGTCATCGACATCATCGACCAGGCTGAAGCGCTCCTCAACGGCTTCCTCGGGACCTACCCGTACAGCTACACGGCTGGTGCCACGACGGTCAAGATCCTCCAGGAGCTCGCTCCCGGTACGGATCCGGCCAGCCTGGACGCCGCGACCCTGTGTGGATCGGTCGCAGGCATCGTCGAGGAGCCGCCGACGGTCGGTGGCATCGCGGAGCTGCCGGACACGGGTGGCCCGGCCGGTTGGCTGGTGCCGTTCGGGGTGCTGCTGACGATGGCAGGCGCCGCACTGATCATGGTGAGGCGACCCCACTCCGCCTGACCGTGGTCGGGTGCCCCTCACCGGACATTGTCCGGGAGCAGTGAGGGGCACCCGACGACCCGGGTCCGCCCGGGGTTCGCTCCGTCGGCGTAGCGCTACATCGACGGAGCGAACGTCGTTTCCGGCCGGGTCGAATCAGCCGGGCGGGATCAGCCGGCGATCGATGCGCCTTCGTCGACCTGCGGTACGACGCCCGCGACCACCGTCGCGGTGCGCAGCCGCCGGATCGGTCGGCTCCCCTGCAGCCGGAAGAAGCGCAGCCTGCGGTTGACCTGCTCGAGGTCGGCCAGCAGCGGCGGGCACGTCGCACACGACGACAGGTGGGCGTCGACCCGGCAGCTCACCGGGGAGCTGAGCGTGGATCTCACGTAGCGGCCCAACCGCTCGCGCACCCAGTGACACTCGCTGGTCTGGCCGGGCTCGCGCCGTACGAACTGGTCGAGGTAGGCCGCGCGCAGGCCCTCGCGTCCGCGATAGGCCAGCGACGACACGGCCGCCGGCTGCAGTCCCATCAGCGCGGCGGTCTCGGCGATGCTGCGTTCCTCGACCTCGAGCAACCTGATCACCTGTTGCCAGGCGTCCGGGAGGCTCGCGAGGGCGGCCGCGGCGAGCTCGGCGTCGAAGTCTTCGGCCGGGTCCTCCAGTGGAGCGATCGCCGCGTCGAGCAGCCACGGGTGGTCGGACGCCGGCTCCTCGTGCCCGCCGCGACGCCGGAGGTCACGGTGCCGGTTGCGCATCGTCGTGAACAGGTAGCCGTGGAAGTTGGAGGTCGGACCCCCTCCGACCGTGAAGCGGGCGACCACCCGCGCGAACGCGTCGGCCAGGAGGTCGTCCGCGTCGTCGAACCCGACCAGCAGGACCGCCAGGCGGTGCGCGGCGTTGCGATGGAGCTCGTAGAGCTCGCCGATCGCAGCGCCGTCACCGGTGCGCGCGCGCGTCAGGAGCTCGGTGTCGTCCAGCGACGGTTCCGGCGTCGTGATCACGATGGCTACCTCGGGTGGCTTCGGATCATTCGACGGTAATCACGGGTCCTCGGATTCCGCCGGGGAATGGAGAACTTCGGGACCCCAACGGCGAAGTCTTTACCAAAGTCTTTACGATCCGCGCGTCATCCACGCCTCCGAACTCCGTCATGGAGGCGAAGGGACTTTTGTCCCGGTCGCCTGCGATGCTCCCGTCCGGCGGCGAACACTCGAGTACAGAGGTGCCTCCCTATGAGGACAATCGGTACGGCTCGAAGGCGAATTGGGGTCGCTTTCGTGGTCGGAACCGCCGCGATGGCAATTCCGTTCATCGCCGCTGCTCCGGCGCACGCCGCAGACATCACGGAATCACACGAAGGCTCGGTCACGGTCGAGTCGTTCCCGAGCACCAAGCACGTCCTCCTCGACCAGTTCGACGACGACGGCGGCCTCCTGCAGCTCACCAAGGTCAAGGTCACCGCGACTGTCGACGGTGAGCTCGAGGGCTCGGTGAAGAACCTGAGCGCTTCTCAGAACAAGACGCTCCACGGCGAGTTCAGTGCCGGGATCGTCGTCAACGGCACCGGGGTCACCGACCTCGCGGCCGAGGGCTCCGACACCGAGACCTGGAACCTGGCGCCGGGCGCCAGCGCGCCCATCTCTCTCATCGGCAACGACTCGTCCGAGGCCACGATCACCGATCCGGACGTGCTCGAGGGCTTCGTCGGTGACGGAACCGTCGACTACACGGTGGCCAGTGACGTCAGCGTCCAGATCGACGGGCCGGCGCCGTACAAGACCACCGGTGTCGCGGGTGGCGAGGCGACCGTCAAGGTCGACTACACCTACGAAGACACCTGTGTGGTCGACCCGGACTCGGAGATCTGTGCACCGGCCGAACCGGACTGCTCCACCGACGGCGTCTCCGTCACGAAGATCGCGCCGGTGAAGAACGAGACGGAGCAGGTGTTCGACCTCGATGGTGGTGGCACCTTCTCGATGACGCTCCTCGCGGAGTCGAACCCGATCGGTGAGATCTTCAACTGGACGTCGACGGTCGACGTCTTCGAGATCCAGGTCAAGGGCGGCCCCGGCTTCGAGCCGTACTTCTACCCCGCCGGTTCCATGGGCGCCGACGGACTCCACGCTCCACTGCAGGTCAGTCAGGACACCTGGCACTCGGTGAACTACATCCTGGTGTGTTCTGCACCGGACGAGCCGACCTGCGAGGACGACCCGACGATGGACGGCTGCTCGCCTCCGGACTGCCTGGAGAGCGACAGCTTCAAGATCGATCCGGTCACCGCTGGCGACCACGCGTTGCCGGGTGGTGGGACCTTCACGATCGTCAAGCACGACAGTGAGGAGGCCGGCGAGACCTTCGACTGGACCTCCGACGTCCCGATCTTCTGGATCAGCGTCAAGGGTGGGCCGCAGGCGATCCCGCAGCAGTTCTTCGACTACGCGCCGCAAGGTGCGACGTCAGACGATGGGCTGCACGCACCGTTCAATGACAACAGCGGGAAGTGGTACGGCCTGAGCCACCTCACGATCTGCGCGGGTGACTCCGAGCCGACGTGCGAGGACCAGCCGGACATGGACGGTTGTGGCGAGCCGACCTGTGAGGAGGACCCGAACCAGGAAGGCTGCACCGAGCCGACCTGCGAGGACGACCCGAACATGGAGGGCTGCGCGCCGGCATCCAACCAGTGCGACACGGTCGAGGGCTTCAAGATCGACCCCGTCACCGAAGGTGATCACGGTGTCTTCACCATCACCGACATCTACAACACCGACGACGGCCAGGTCTTCGACTGGACCTCGACGGTGCCGATCCTCGCGATCACCGTGAAGGGCGGGCCGGTCGCCAACGATCCGCAGTTCTACTCCTACGCACCCGACGGTGCCACGAGCGGAACGGGGCTCCACGCCATCCTCAACCCGAACAGCGGCAAGTGGTACGGCCTCAGCCACCTGTGCGTGAAGGCGGACGAGCCGACCGGACCGGCGGGCCTGACCTCGGAGACACCGCGCAAGGACCAGAAGGAGTCGAAGGAACAGCCAGCGGCCAAGGTCGACCCGGTGCCCGCTCCGAAGCAGGACGACGACGAGGGAGATGTCGATCCCGAGCCCGAACCGGCCCCCGAGCCGGAGCCCGCACCCGAGCCCGAGCCACAGGTGGAGGAGACGCCGCCCCCGGCGCCCGAACCCGCCGCGGCGTCCGAGCCCGAGCCCACCCCCGAGCCGGCTGCAGGCGACGCGCCTGCGGGCGAGTAGAGGGAGGCGATGATCATGCGAGGAGCATTGATGACGAAGCGGGCACTGCGGATTGCGGCAGCGACTGCAGCAGCGTCGCTCACGGTCTTCACCATGGGGGTGGCGCCTGCGACAGCAGCCACCGGCGACACCCAGACCGTGAGCTTCAACCTGGGAGACCTCGACGCGTCGGGAACGGGACAGATCGAGCAGTTCGATCCCGCCCTCGGCACGTTGACCTCCGTGAAGATCGAGGCGGAGGTGACGATGGACTTCGCGGTCTGCGTCACCAACCTCAGTGAGGCGACGGCGTCGGTCAACAGCGGCAACGTCTCGGGCGCTGCGCCCCTGACGTTCGCCGGTGACCTCGTCGCCGAGACCTCGGGCGCACTGGCGGTACCGGCGTTGGAGCTCGCAGCCAACACGGGCACCGACGGCTGCGCGGCCTGGCTCGAGGCGGGCGGCGATCCGAACACCCAGCCGGCAGGGGCGAACAGCCGCCTGACGGCGGGCACGGACACCGACACCTACTCGGCGACCATCACCGACGAGGCCGCGCTGGCGCCGTACACGGGAACGGGCACGGTGGGCTTCGACTACGACGCCACCTCTGCGTCGGACCTGGCCCAGCCGTCCGAGTGGACGCTGGTCTTCCTGGCCTCGGGCGAAGGTGAGGTCTCCGTGACCTACACCTATGACGAAGGGGATGTCGGAGGTGAGGTCGAGGGCACTGACGACGCGTTGCCCAACACGGGTGGTCCTGCTGGATGGCTCGTTCCTGTCGGGGCCGGCTTGGTACTTGCCGGCGCCGCGTTGGTCATGGTGAGGCGTCCCCACTCCGCCTGACCATGGTCGGGTGGTCCTCTCCGGACCCACGTCCGGGAGCAGTGAGGAACATCTGACGAACCCGGTTACCCGGGTGTTCGCCCCGCCGCAGGAGCGCTCTTGCGGCGGGGCGAACGACGTCAGGAGTCGTTCGCCCCGGTGTCCTCGGCCTCGTCGGCCGGTACGTCGACCGCGCGCACCGCAGCGATGACCTGCTCCAGTGCGGGAGCAGGAAGGGCGCCCGCCTGGGAGAACACCAGGGTGCCGTTCTTGAACGCCATCAGTGTGGGGATGGACGTCACCCGCGCCGCCGAGGCGAGCTGCTGCTCCTCCTCGGTGTTGACCGATCCGAACACGAGGTCGCCGTGCTGCTCGGCCGCGGACTCGTAGATCGGCGCGAAGTTGCGACACGGGCCGCACCACGACGCCCAGAAGTCAACGAAGACGATGTCGTTGTCGAGCACGGTCTGCTCGAAGTTGCCGGACGTCAGGTCGATGGTGGACATGACACGTCAACGCACCACGGGGCCCGAGTGTTCCGAGCGCTGAGGGGTACCGCCGGATCCACCGCTCGAGCACCCCGGACAGTGGATCACGCTCAGCGAGTGGCGGCGCGCGACGAGTGGTGGATCGGCCGGGGCTCAGGCCGAGGGTTGCATCAGGTTCAGGTCGGCGGGGCCAGCAATGCCGGGCACGGAGCCGTGGTCGTCGTACTGCCAGATCTCCCAGTCGCGGCGCGGGGCGCTGTCGCCGAGGCGGCGTACCCACTGCGGGTGGTCGGCGAGGTCGGCGGCGAAGCCGAAGCGTTCCTCGAAGTCGGGGTAGAGGTAGACCACCGTGCTGGTGTCGTACTCCTCGTCGACTGCGGCGAGGAACTCGCGCACCTCGGCGAGCAGCACCTTGCGGGTGGGCGGGTTCGGGCAGCTGCCGACGAGCTCGAGGTCGACGGCGGGGGCGAGGGCTGCGGCGCCCTCCTCGCCGAGCACGTCGATGAAGTGGGCGGCCTGCGCAACGCCGTCCGAGCAGAGCTGGAAGTAGTGGTAGCCGGCGACCGCGATGCCTTGCCCGGTCGCGGCTGCGCGGTGTCCGGCGAAGCGCGGGTCGACGAATCCGGTGCCCTCGGTGGCCTTGAGGTCGGCGAAGGAGATGCCGTGGTCGGCGACCTTCTGCCAGTCGATCGGTCCCTGGTGGTGGGAGGCGTCGATGCCCTGCCGCGGGGAGAGGTCGTCGCCGACCTCTGCCTCTGCCTCGGTCTCCGTCGGGGCAGGTGCGGTGCTGGTCTCGACAGGGTCGACCGGCGGAGTCGCCGACGGGGTCGCGACAGACTCGACCTCCGGGGTGGACGAGCCCCCGCACGCCGCCACCAGCGCCGCCACCAGCGCGGCCACGACGAGCGTTGCCACGGCACTCCGGAGTTTCATGGGCTCAGCCAACCACGTGGTCAGATGGGGGGATGAGACTGCTCGTGCTCGGTGGCACCCGGTTCCTCTCCCACGCGGTTGCGGCGGACGCCGTACGGCGGGGGCACGAGGTGGTCTGCGCCAATCGTGGCCAGTCGGGCAACGTGCCGCCCGGGGCGTCCCTGGTCCGGTGGGACCGCTCGGATCCGGCGCCCGACGCGCTGACCGACGATGGTCCGTTCGACGCGGTCATCGACATCGCCCGGCAGCCCTCCCACGTGCGGCATGCGCTCGACGCGGTCGCGGACGCGCACTGGGTCTTCGTCTCCTCGATCTCCGTGTACGCCGACGACGCCGATCCGTCAGGTCCGGGAGTCGGCCCGCTGAAGACGCCGATCGCCGAGGACGTCGACCTCGCGACGGATCCCGAGGCGTACGGCGGCCTCAAGGTGTCCTGCGAGCAGCTGGTCCAGGACGGTGCGGCGTCGGCGGCGGTCATCCGTCCGGGCCTGATCGTCGGACCGGGCGATCCGACGGGCCGGTTCAGCTACTGGGCACGGCGGTCGCTCGCGACGGGCGAGGTCCTCGGGCCCGGTGACCCGGCCGACCTGGTCGAGGTGATCGACGTCCGCGACCTCGCCACGTGGTTGGTCGATCTCGCCGAGCGCCGCACGACCGGCACCTTCGACGCGATCGGCGCGCCGGTCCCGTTCGCGGACCTGCTGCGTGATGCCCTCCCCGATGCGGAGGTGGTGTGGGTCGACCAGGAATTCCTGTCGGGTCACGCGGTCGAGCCGTGGGCCGGTCCGAACAGCATCCCGCTCTGGCTCCCGCGTCCCGAGTACGACGGCATGCTGGCCCATGACGCAGCGCCGGCTGTGGCTGCCGGGCTGGTGCTGCGCCCGGTCGCCGACACGACGCGTGACACGCGGTCCTGGCTCGAGGCCGATCCGGCGGCGCGCATCGACGGGATCACGGTCGAGCGGGAGGCGCAGCTGCTCGCCGCCTGGAAGGACCGCTGACCCAGCCCGCGGGACGTCCCACTAGCCTCAGCCGGTGCTTCGCGTCGCCACGGTCAACATCAACGGCATCCGGGCCGCGCACCGTCGCGGCTTCGGTGACTGGATGGCCACGCGCGGCTGCGACGTCATCACCCTCCAGGAGGTGCGCTGCCCCGTCGACGCGCTGCCTGCGGAGGCGTTCGGTGACTTCCACGCGTCGTACGACGCCGGCACCATCCCGGGGCGCAACGGGGTCGCCGTGCTGACCAGGACCCCGCCGGCGCAGGTGCGCACGTGGGCGGTGCCGGATCCAGCGCGCCCGTTGCCGCGAGCGCTGCGCCCCCACGCGCTGGAGGGCCGCTACATCGAGGTGGACCTCGGCGACCGTCCGATCACGGTGGCCAGCCTCTACCTGCCCAAGGGTGGGCTGCCGGCGCACCTGCAGGACCCGAAGCGGATGCGGGAGGCACCGGACGGCGGAGCCAAGTACGCGCGGAAGATGGCCTTCCTCGATGGATTCGCCCGTCACCTGACGACCGCCCGCCGCAACGCGGCATCCGTCGGCCGGGAGTTCCTGCTGACCGGCGACCTCAACGTCGCCCACGGACGCCAGGACGTCGCGAGCTGGCGGCGCAGCAACCAGGTCGAGGGCTTCCTGCCCGAGGAGCGGGCGTGGCTGGACGGCCAGCTGACACCCCGCACCCTGGTCGACGTGGTGCGCCGACTGCATCCCGACGAGGACGGGCCGTACTCCTGGTGGAGCTGGCTGGGCCGCGCCTACGACAACGACGCCGGCTGGCGCATCGACTACCACCTCGCGACGCCGGGGCTGGCGCGGTCGGCGCGGAGCGCGGTGGTCGACCGCGACCACCGCGGCACCCGGCTCAGCGACCACGCGCCGGTCGTCGTCGACTACCACATGAACTGACGACGTCAGGTGAGGTCGAGCTCCCCGCGCACTGGGACGACCGCGATGGCGAGCAGCGGGAGCAGGCCGGCGAGGGCGAACGTGGCGCCGAAGCCCCAGTAGGTGATGGACAGTCCCGCGACCGGCGGTACGGCGACCGCGGCGACGTGTTGCGCCGTGTTCTGCAGGCCGAGCGCCCGGCCGGACCAGAACGGACCGGCGCGCTCCGCGACGGCCGTGAAGGCGAGACCGTTGTCGGCGACGGTGATGGCGGAGGCGACGACGAGCAGCACGACCGCCAGCACGGTGACGACGCCGGACCCGCCCGTCTGTCCGGCTGCCAGCCCGAGCAGCGCCATGGTCACAGCGGCGATCAGCGCCACCGATCGCATCGGCCGCATCCGGCTGCCGACGACGTCGGAGACCCAGCCCGCGCCGATCCGGGCGGCGGCGCCGGCGACCTGGGTGCCGGCGATGACGAGGCCGGCCGGGCCCGGGGACCAGTCGAGGTCCTCGACGAGCCAGGTCAGGCCGAAGGTCCACACGAGGAACTGCGGGACGACCAGGAGCACCGAGGCGCCGTGGATGCGGGCGAGGAAGGAATCGGTGCGGTACGGGTTCGCGACGCTGCCGGCAACGACGGCCGGGCGCGGCGGGTCGATCACGACGAGAGCGACGAGGAGGGCGCTGACGGTGGCGGCGCCCGTGGGCACCCACAGGGCGGGCCCGATGCCGTGCGCGTGGGCGATGACCGCGACGGTGCCTGCGGCCAGGCCGACGCCGAGGGGTTGGCCGGTCTGCCGGATCCCCATCGCGAAGCCGCGCCGCTCGGGCGGGAACCAGCCGACCACCACGCGACCCGAGGCCGAGTTCGTCGCAGCCGCGCCGATCCCGGCGAGGGCCAGGGCAGCGGCCATCGGCCACGGGTCGGCGGCCGTGGTGGCCAGTGCTCCGCCGAACGCAGTGACGAGCAGGCCGCTCAGCAGAGCGAACCGCTCTCCGCGACGGTCGACGACCAGGCCCCAGAGCACCAGCGTGCACATCATTCCGGCCATCGATGCGGACGCGACCAGGCCGGCCTCAGCGAGGCTCATGCCGTGTCCGCCCTCGGCGACCGGACGGTGCAGCTCGGGGATCAGGAAGGCCGGTGCCACGACCATGGCGGCCGACGCGGCCTGCGACCCGGTCCCGACCGCGAGCATCGCCCAGCGGCGAGCAGTGCTGATCTGCTCGGGGGCG
Source organism: Nocardioides sp. Root682 (assembly GCF_001427795.1). GTDB lineage: Bacteria > Actinomycetota > Actinomycetes > Propionibacteriales > Nocardioidaceae > Nocardioides. The sequence continues at coordinate 2,596,096 of NZ_LMHJ01000001.1, forward strand.
GCGGTCGCGGTCACGGGTCAAGTGAACGCCCGGGGGTCCCCGAGGTGCACATCGTTCCCCCCAACCCGGGCTGTGACATCAGTCTCGTGGGCCTAGGGTCGGGCCATGAAGAAGCGCCTCGCAGTCGTCGTCGCCTGCTGCTGCATCAGCCTCACCGGCTGTGGCGACGACGAGCCCGCGAAGTCGGGCGAGAAGCCGTCCCAGACCGTCGAGCCCACGCTGACCCACGACGAGGTGATCAAGCAGGGCGACGCCATCTGCGCCGCGAGCAACGAGAAGATCGACGCCGCCAACGACAACTTCATCAACCCGGACGAGCCCACCGAGGCGGAGTTCCGGGTGGCGGTCAGTGACGTCGTCATCCCCGAGCTCACCGACCAGATCAAGGACCTGCGGGCGCTGAAGGTGCCGGCGGACGACGCCGCCACGATCACCGGGATGCTGGACGCGATCGAGGAAGACCTCGCCGTCCTCGAGCGCGACCCGCTGGCCTTGCTCCAGGACACCACGTTCGCCCGGGCGAACACGATCGCGCAGGAGTACGGCTTCCTGGTCTGCGGCCAGGCCTGACGGTCAGTCGCCCGTCGGCACGATCGCGGAGATCACCGTTCCGTCGGCGCGCTGGATCCCCGCCGGGTACGGCGGTTCGCCGTCGAGGCGCGGTCCCTGGTGCTTCAACGGGAGGGTCACCGGGGACCCGGCGTCGACGGTGACCGGCTCGTCGCGCACGCAGAAGGTCAGCGGGCCCGCGCCGTCCTCGACGAACAGCTCGAGCTCCTCGGGTCGCACGGTCACCCGAACGCGGGTGCCGCGCAGGGTCACCCGGTAGACGAGCGAGGACCAGCCCTCGGGCAGCCGCGGGTCGATCTGCCACTGCTCCTCGCCGGCGGCGGAGCCCGTGTCGCGGAAGCCGCCGAACCCGGACACCAGCGCGCTCCACACGCCGCCCGTCGAAGCGACGTGCACCCCGTCGGCGGTGTTGTTGTGACGGTCGTCGAGGTCGACGAACAGTGCCGACACGAAGTAGCGCAGGGCCAGCTCGTGGTAGCCGACTTCGGCCGCCACGATCGACTGCATCACGGCTGACAAGGTGGAGTCGCCGGTCGTGATGGGGTCGTAGTAGTCGAAGTCGGCCTTCTTCTGCTCGGCTGTGAACTCCTCACCCTGGAGGTAGAGGGCGAGCACGACGTCGGCCTGCTTGAGCACCTGGAACCGGTAGATCACCAACGGGTGGTAGTTCAGCAGCAACGGGCGCTTCTCCAGCGGGGTGTTCTCCAGGTCCCACATCTCGCGCTCGAGGAAGTGCGCGTCCTGCGGGTGGATGCCAAGGAACTCGTCGAACGGGATCGACATCCCTTGCGCGCACTCGGCCCACTCGTCCGGTTCCTCCGCCGTCAGTCCGGTACGACGGACCAGGGCCGCGTAGGCGTCGGGGTCGTCGCGCTCCAGCTCCCACACCGCCCGGGCCGCGCGACGGAGGTTGAAGCGCGCGAGCACGTTCGTGTAGAGGTTGTCGTTGACGACGGTCGTGTACTCGTCGGGTCCGGTGACGCCGTGGATGTGGAAGGTCCGGCGGCTCTCGTCGCGCCAGAACCCCAGGTCCGCCCACAGTCGGGCGGTCTCGACGAAGATGTCGACGGCCGCGTGGGACAGGAACTCCTCGTCACCGGTGGCGCCGACGTACTGGCTCAGGGCATAGGCCACGTCGGCGTCGATGTGGTACTGCGCGGTGCCGGCGGCGTAGTAGGCCGAGGCCTCCTGGCCGTTGATGGTCCGCCACGGGAAGAGTGCCCCCTTCTGGGAGAGCTCGCGGGCGCGGGCACGGGCGTTGTCGAGCAACGCGTGCCGGAACCGCAGCGCGTTCCGCGCGGCCCACGGGATCGTGTAGGTGAGGAACGGCATCACGTAGATCTCGGTGTCCCAGAAGTAGTGGCCGCCGTACCCGGAGCCGCTCACTCCCTTCGCCGCGATGCCCTGGCCCTCGGCGCGTGCCGAGGCCTGCAGGATCGAGAAGAGGTTCCACCGGATCGCCTGCTGGATGGCGGGGTGCCCGGGCACCTCGACGTCCGCACGCTGCCAGAAGTCGGCGAGCCACGCCTCTTGCGCGGCGTACTGGTGCGCAATGCCCTCCTCGTGCGTGCGGTCGAGGGTGCGCTCGCAGCGGTCGATGAGCTCGCGCGGCGGCACGGTCGCGGCGGTGTGGAAGGACACCACCTTGGTGAGCTTCACGGCGACCCCGGGCTCGGCTGCCACGCGGTAGATCACCTTCGCCATGTCGTCCTCGGAGTGCACGCTCATCGACGTGTGGGCGACGGTCTCGAGCGTGTGGTCGGCCACCACGCCGAGCGTCATGCCGCTCTCGGCGGTGCGATAGCCGAGCTTGATCCGGCCGGTCGCGGGATCGGCGCCGTGCAGCCGGGGAACCAGCACCCGCCCCTTGAACGCCTCGGCCCGGCGCGGGTCGCTCGCGGCGCCGCCACCGCTGGTGCCGAGCGGGACCTCGACGTCGGCGTCCTGCCGGTTGATCAGCTGCGAGGAGATGACCAGCGACGCCCGCTCGTCGAGCAGGGTCACCTCGAAGCTCAGCACCGCGAGGTGGCGCTGGCCGAGCGGGACCATCCGGGTGCTGCGCACCTTCACCCGCTTGCCACCGGGGGTGCGCCAGATCAGCTCCCGGGTGAGTACGCCGGTGCGGAAGTCGAGCGCGCGCTCGTACTCGATGAGGTCGGCCACCGAGATCTGCAACGGCTCGTCGTCGACGTACAACCGGATCACCTTGGGATCGGGCACGTTCACGATCGTCTGGCCGATGCGGGCGAAGCCGTAGGCCTCTTCGGCGTGCGAGATCGGCCAGGTCTCGTGGAAGCCGTTGATGAAGGTGCCGTCGAGGTGGGCGTCGCGGCTCTCGGAGTAGTTGCCGCGCAGGCCGAGGTAGCCGTTGCCGACGGTGAACAGCGACTCGGTGGTGCCGAGGTCGGCGGCCGAGAAGCGGGTCTCGACCAGGCGCCACGGGTCGACGGGGAAGCGGGTGCGGTCCAGTGGATCGGCGACCGGTGGGGCCTTGTGCGAGGGGCCGGGACCGTCGTGGGCGTTCATCGGGGCTCCTCCAGCAGCTGGGCGAGATCGGTGACGACGAGGTCCGCGCCGGCCTCGACCAGGGCGTCGGGTCCCGCACCCCGGTCGACTCCGATCACCAGCCCGAAGGCGCCTGCCCGTCCGGCGGCCACGCCGCTCGTGGCGTCCTCGAGGACGACCGAGCGTGCGTCGGTGGCGCCGAAGTGGGCGGCGGCGTAGGAGAAGGTGTCGGGCGCGGGCTTGCCCGGCAGGCCCAGCTCGGCCGCCAGGCCGCCGTGGACGACGATGCCGAAGTAGTCGGTGAGGCCCGCGGCGGCGAGCACGGCCGGGGCGTTGCGCGACGACGACACGACCGCCAGGTGCTTGCCGCGTCGGTGCAGGTCCTCGACGAGGGCGACCGACCCCGGATAGGCAACCACGCCGTCCTGGGCCAGCACCTCGGAGAACACGTCGTTCTTGCGGTTGCCCAACCCGCAGACCGTGGCCGCGCTCGGCGGATCCGAGGGGGAGCCCTCGGGGAGGGAGATGTCCCGCGACGCGAGGAACGCCCGCACGCCGTCGTACCGCGGCTTGCCGTCGATGTGGTCGAAGTAGTCCTGCTCCGTGTACGGCGCGTGCGCGACGCCGTACTGGGCGGTGTGCGCAGCGAGGAACGCCGTGAACATCGCCGCCCACGCGTGCATGTGGACCTCGGCGGTCGGTGTGACCACCCCGTCGAGGTCGAACAGCACGGCGTCCCAGTCGTCCCAGCTCACGGTGTGATCAGCCACCCGCTCAGGCTAGCCGCCAGCGGCGATGCCAACGGTTTCACGCGTGTCACGAAACGTCTGGTGGAATGGGGCCATGCGTAGGCTCCCCCTCGTCGGTCCCAAGGTCGGGCCGGTGTTCGACCCCATCTTCGGGCCGCTCAGACAGCGCGTCGGCATCTGGCTCCTCAATCGGACCATGCGCAACGGCATCGACCTGCGCAAGCTGCGCTTCCTGCCCGACTCGGTGACCCTGCCGCTCAAGCGCGACGGGCTCGACCCGTTGCCCGCGCTGATGGACGTGCAGGCGGAGGCGCCGGTCAAGAAGCTCGCCGACATGTTCGGCAAGACGGTCTGGCTCGTCAGCGGGTACGACGAGGCCAAGGAGGTCCTGGCCGGTGACGCGGCGTCGTGGTCCAACGACCTCGGCCAGTTCGTCTCCCAGGAGGGCAGGTCCGACGAGGAGCAGATCGGCGGGCTCGGCATGATCGACCCGCCGCTGCACACGGAGCTGCGCCGCTACCTCACCCCCGAGTTCACGATGCGCCGCCTCGCGCGCCTGCAGCCCGGCATCGAGGAGATCGTCTCGCAACGCCTGGACGCGATGGCCGCGGCCGGTGCCGACGGCCAGGCCGTCGACATGGTGCAGGAGTTCGCGTTCGCCGTACCCTTCGACGTCATCTGCGACCTGCTCGGCCTGCCGGTCGACGACCGCGCTCGCTTCCTCGAGCTCGGTGTGGCGCGGTTCGACCTGACCGAAGGCGGAGCCGGGGCGTTCGGCGCCGCGGCGCACACCCGCGAGTTCCTGATCAACGCGGTGCGCGAGCAGCGCAAGAACCCCGGCGACGGGCTGATCGGCGCGCTGCTCAAGGAGCACGGCGACACCCTCGACGACGTCACCCTCGGCGGCATCGCCGACGGTGTCTTCCTCGGTGGCTACGAAACGTCGGCCAGCATGCTGGCGCTCGGCACGTACCTGATCGCGACCACCCCCGAGGCGGGCCGGATGCTCCGCTCGGACCCGGAGTCGGTCGACCGCGTGGTCGAGGAGCTGCTCCGCCACCTCTGCGTGGTCCAGCTGGCGTTCCTGCGCTTCGCGAAGGCCGACGTGGTCGTCGGCGGCGTGAAGATCAAGGCCGGCGACGCGGTGGGCGTCTCCCTGCTCGCCGCCAACCGCGACCCGAAGCTCGGCGACGACCTCGGCGACTTCGACCCGACCCGCGAACCCACGCGCCACCTGGCCTTCGGCTGGGGCATGCACCGCTGCGTCGGCGCCGAGCTGGCCCGGATGGAGCTGCGCACGTCGCTGCGCATGCTCGCCGAGCGTTTCCCCGACCTGACCATGGCCGCGGACATCTCCGCGCTGGAGTTCCGCAAGCTCTCCGCCGTGTACGGCGTGGAGGCGCTGCCGGTCCACCTCGCCGGCCCGGTCCGGGAGACCGCCACCGTCTGATCGCGCCCTGCGTCATCTGCCCGTAAACAAACAGTCATGCTTGACTGTTTGTGAGTTGGGGTCCATGCTGGCGTCGTGACGACCCCCGCCGTGACCCGTGTGCCCCAGGAGGAGCGCACGCGCGCCATGCGGCAACGGCTGCTCGAGGCCACCGTCGAGCTCCTCGTCGAGAAGGGCTTCAGCGGTACGACGACCACGCTCGTCTCCGAGCGGGCCGGTGTCAGCCGGGGTGCCCAGCTGCACCACTTCCCGACCAAGAACGACCTGGTCGTCGCGGCGGTCGCGCACCTCACCGAGATCCGCGGGCAGGAACTGGCCGCGGCCGCCGCGCAGCTGCCTCGCGGCAAGAAGCGCACCCGCGCGGTCGTCGAGATGCTGGGCGACCACTTCGCGTCGTCGGTCTTCACCGCAGCCCTCGAGCTCTGGGTCGCTGCCCGCACCGACCCGGCCCTGCTCGAGGCAGTCGGGCCGCTCGAGGAACGGGTCGGACGTGAGACGCACCGGCTGACCGTGCAGCTGCTCGACGTCGACGAATCCGTCGCCGGAGTGCGCGAGCTCATCCAGGCGACCCTCGACCTGGTCCGCGGCCTGGGCCTGGCCAACACGCTGGGTGACGACGCCCGTCGTCGCCACCGGATCCTCGACGAATGGGCGCGCACGCTCGACGAATCGCTGGGTTTCGAGGCTCGCTCCGCTCGCACCTCAACCACCGGGGACGCTCGCTCCGCTCGCACCTCAACCACCGGGAGAAGTACATGACTGTCCTGGACGGCGTGATCGCCGACCTCACCGCAGAAGGCGACCAGCTCCGCGCTGCTGTCGCCGGTCTCGACGCCGACGGGTGGAACACCTTCACTCCCGCCGAGGGCTGGACGGTCGCCACCACTGTCGGCCACCTGCTCTGGACCGACGAGGTGGCCGTGCTCGCCGCCGGTGCGTCGACCGAGGAGGGCAAGCAGGAGTGGGACGCCGTCGTGCTCAAGGCGATCGACGACCCGTACGGGTTCGTCGACAAGGGCGCGCTCGAGCTGGGCGCCCTGCCGCCGGCCGAGCTGCTGGCCCGATGGGACGCCGGTCGGGTCGCCCTGCCCGAGGCGCTGCGCGCCCAACCCGAAGGCGCGAAGATGCCGTGGTTCGGTCCGCCGATGTCGCCCACCTCGATGGCGACGGCCCGGTTCATGGAGACCTGGGCCCACTCCCTCGACGTGTACGAGGCGCTGTCCCTCGCTCCCGAGGTCACCGACCGGATCCGCCACGTCGCCCACATCGGCGTCCGCACCCGCAACTACTCGTTCGCCAACAACGCGCTCGAGGCGCCGTCCGAGGAGTTCCGGGTCGAGCTCACCGCACCGAGCGGCGAGCTGTGGGCCTGGGGCCCGGACGACGCAGCCCAGAAGGTGAGCGGCTCGGCGTACGACTTCTGCCAGTTGGTCACCCAGCGCATCCACCGTGACGACACCGACCTGGTCGCCGTCGGCGACGACGCCGAGAAGTGGCTGACCATCGCACAAGCCTTCGCCGGTCCAGCCGGCGGCGGAAGGGTCTCGACAAGCTCGACCACCGGGAGTGACGCATGAGTTCGATCCGCATCGCCAACTGCTCCGGCTTCTACGGCGACCGGCTCTCCGCGCTCCGTGAGCAGATCGAGGGCGGCGACGTCGACGTCGTCACCGGCGACTACCTCGCCGAGCTGACCATGCTGATCCTGGGCATGGACACCCTCCGCGACGCCGACCTCGGCTACGCCCGCACCTTCGTCCGCCAGGTGGAGGACACCCTCGGGCTCGCGCTCGACAAGGGCGTCAAGATCGTGAGCAACGCCGGCGGCGTCAATCCTGCCGGCCTGGCCACCAAGCTCCGTGAGGTCGCCGAGCGGCTCGGGCTGGACGCGAAGATCGCCCACGTCGAGGGCGACGACCTGCGCGCCGCGAACCTCTTCGGGGGCGCCCTGACCGCCAACGCCTACCTCGGCGCCTTCGGCATCGCCTCGGCCCTCCGCGCCGGAGCCGACGTCGTCGTCACCGGCCGGGTCACCGACGCCTCGGTCGTCGTCGGTCCCGCGATCGCCCACCACGGCTGGAAGCCCACCGACTACGACGCCCTGGCCGGCGCCGTCGTCGCGGGCCACGTCATCGAGTGCGGGACCCAGGCCACCGGCGGGAACTTCTCCGGCTTCACCGACCTGTTCCGCGCCGGTGCGCCGATGGACAAGCCGCTCGGCTTCCCCATCGCGGAGGTCGCCGCCGACGGCAGCAGTGTGATCACCAAGCACGACGGCACCGGTGGCGCGGTCACCGTCGACACCGTCACCGCGCAGCTGCTCTACGAGATCCAGTCGACCCGCTACCTCAACCCCGACGTCACCACGCGGCTCGAGTCGATCCAGCTCGCCCAGCAGGGCCCGGACCGCGTGCAGATCAGCGGTGTCACCGGCACCGCTCCCTCCGAGAAGCTCAAGGTCGCGGTCAACACGCTCGGCGGCTACCGCAACCAGGTCGAGTTCGTGCTGACCGGTCTCGACATCGAGGCCAAGGCCGAGTGGGTGCGCTCCCAGCTCGACGGCCAGTTCACCGCCGCCGAGATCGCCTGGATCCAGACCCCCGCCCGGACCGGCGACGCCGACACCGAAGAGGGCGCGTCGGTGCTGCTGCGCTGCATCGGCAAGGACCCGGAGGCCGGCCCGCTCGGCAAGCCGTTCACCGGCCCGGCGGTCGAGATCGCGCTGGCGTCGTACCCCGGCTTCACGATGACCACGCCGCCGCAGAAGCCCTCGCCGTTCGGCATCTACCGTCCCGAGTACGTCGACAGGTCGGCCGTGGAGCACACGGTGGTCCACGCCGACGGGACCCGCGAGGTGATCGCCGACCCGACCGAGTTCGTGGAGCAGGTGGCCCCCGAGGAGCTCGACCCGGCGCTCGGCCTGCGCCCGTCGCCGTACCCCGCACCGACGGACACGATGACGCGACGGATGCCGCTCGGCACCTTCGTCCACGCGCGCTCGGGCGACAAGGGCGGCAACGCCAACCTCGGCCTGTGGGTGAAGCACGACGACTCGCCGAAGTACGCCGACCGCGTGCAGTGGCTCGCCAAGATGTTCAACCCGCGCAAGGTGCGCGAGCTGGTGCCCGAGGCGAAGGACCTGGACCTCGAGGTCTACGTGCTCCCGAACCTCGGCGCGGTCAACATCGTGATCCACGGGATCCTCGGCGACGGCGTCGCCGCTTCCACCCGGTTCGACCCGCAGGCCAAGGGCCTCGGCGAGTGGGTCCGCAGCCGGATCGTCCACATCCAGGAGGGCCTCGTATGAGCACGACCGCGACCACGTTCAACCACGGCTGGACCGAGGAGCAGCTCGCCCTCAAGCAGTCGGCGATCGAGTTCACCAAGCGTGAGGTCACGCCGGTCATCGACCAGTGGGAGCGCGACGGCGAGATCCCGCGCGAGTTCCAGAAGAAGCTCGCCCACGCCGGGCTGCTCGGTGTCGGCGTCCCGGAGGAGGTCGGTGGCGACGGCGGCGACCTGCTCGACATCTGCGCGCTCCAGGAAGGCTTCATGGAGGCCGGCTGGTCCGGCGGCGCGATGGCCAGTGCGTTCACGCACGGCATCGCGATCCCGCACATCATCCAGAACGGCACGCCGGAGCTGATCGACACCTGGGTCCGGCCGGTGCTCTCCGGGGACCTCATCGGCTCGCTGGGCATCACCGAGCCCGGCACCGGGTCGGACGTCGCCGGCATCACCACGAAGGCGGTCCGGGACGGCGATCACTGGGTGATCAACGGCGCCAAGATGTTCATCACCTCCTCGGTCCGCGGTGACTTCGTGACCACCGCCTGCCGCACCGGGGCGGAGGGTGCCCACGGCATCTCCCTGATCGTCGTACCGAAGGGAACGCCCGGCTTCTCGGTCTCCCGCAAGCTGGACAAGATGGGGTGGCTGGCCTCCGACACCGGCGAGCTGACCTACGAGGACGTCCGGGTCCCGGTCGACAACCTCGTCGGCGAGGAGAACCACGGCTTCTACTACATCGCCGACCAGTTCGTCACCGAGCGGATCTGGCTCGCGCTGATGGGCTACGGCCACGCGCTGCGCTGCCTCAACCTCACCCTGCAGTACTGCAAGGACCGGGAGACCTTCGGCAAGCCGCTGGTCAAGAACCAGGTCGTGCGCGCCAAGCTCGTCGAGATGCACCGGCAGGTGGCGGTCGCCCGGAGCTACACCCTCGAGGTCGCGCGCCGGTACGTCGCCGGCGAGCAGGTCATCGCCGAGGCCTGCCTGGCCAAGCAGACGGCCGTCGACACCGCGGTCTGGGTCGCTGACCAGGCCGTCCAGCTGCACGGCGGGATGGGCTACATGCGCGAGTCCGAGGTCGAGCGGCACTACCGCGACGTCCGGCTGCTCCCCATCGGCGGTGGCGCGACCGAGGTCCTCACCGACCTGGCCGCCAAGCTGCTCGGATACGCGGACTGATGGGCCTGGTCAAGCCGCTCGGCGGCGAGGTCTCCGTCACGATGGCGGCGCCACCCGAGAAGGTGTGGGCGCTGGTCAGCGACGTGACCCGGATCGGCGAGTTCTCGCCCGAGACGTTCGAGGCCGTCTGGACGCACGGGGCCAGCGGGCCCGTCGAGGGTGCCCGGTTCAAGGGCCACGTGAAGCGCAACGGTGTCGGGCCGACGTACTGGACGCCGTGCACGGTGACCAAGGCCGTCGAGCCGAGCGCCGACGGGACCGGAGTGTTCGAGTTCGCGGTCGGCCTCGACAAGAACCCGATGAATACCTGGGGCTACCGGCTCGAGCCCGTGGGCCCGGACGGCGACCGGACCCGGGTCACCGAGTACTACCGGTTGACGCCGGCGATCTACCTGCGCGCGTACTGGCTCGTCCTGGGCCAGCTGCGCAGCAAGACCAACGAGCGCGGCATGCGCACGACTCTCGAGAGGGTGAAGACGGTGGTCGAATCATGACCGCGGGGACGGTGGAGGAGACCCGCAGGGCCTCCATGCAGGCCAAGATCGACGACCTGCACGTCGAGCAGACCAAGGCGGTCGAGGCCGGCGGCAAGTACATCGCCCGCCACCGCGAGCGCGGCAAGCTCACCGCCCGCGAGCGGATCGAGCTGCTCGTCGACGAGGGCTCGGCCTTCCTCGAGCTGATGCCGCTCGCCGGCTGGGGCAGCGACTTCGCAGTCGGTGCCTCGATGGTCACCGGCATCGGTGTGGTCGAGGGCGTCGAGTGCATGATCATCGCCAACGACCCGACGGTGAAGGGTGGCGCCCTCAACCCGTGGTCGCTGAAGAAGTCGTTCCGGGCCGCGGAGATCGCGGAGCAGAACTTCCTCCCGTCGATCAACCTCACCGAGTCCGGCGGCGCCGACCTGCCGACGCAGAAGGACATCTTCATCCCGGGCGGCCGTGGCTTCCGCAACCTGACGCGTTCGTCGGCCCGCAAGCAGCCCACCATCTCGGTGGTGTTCGGGAACTCCACCGCCGGCGGCGCGTACGTCCCCGGCATGAGCGACTACGTGATCATGGTCAAGGAGCAGGCGAAGGTGTTCCTCGCCGGCCCGCCCCTGGTCAAGATGGCCACCGGCGAGGAGTCCGACGACGAGAGCCTCGGCGGCGCCGAGATGCACTCGCGGATCTCCGGGTCCTCCGACTTCCTCGCGGTCGACGAGTACGACGCCATCCGGCTCGCGCGACGTACGGTCGCTCGCCTGAACTGGCGCAAGGGTGGCGAGGCTCCGACGACGCCGTACTCCGAGCCCGACCTCGACCCCGAGGACCTGCTCGAGCTGATCCCCACCGACCTCAAGGAACCGTTCGACCCCCGCGACGCGATCCTGCGGATCGTCGACGGCACCGACGCCACCAACGAGATCGCGTTCGACGAGTTCAAGCCGCTCTACGGCCCGTCACTGTGCGTCGGCTGGGCCCGGCTGCACGGCCGCGAGATCGGCATCATCGCCAACGCCCGTGGCGTCCTGATGAGCGAGGAGGCCCAGAAGGCCACGCAGTTCATCCAGCTGGCCAACCAGAAGGACACCCCGCTCCTGTTCCTGCACAACACGACCGGCTACATGGTCGGCAAGGAGTACGAGCAGGGCGGGATCATCAAGCACGGCGCGATGATGATCAATGCGGTCTCGAACTCCACGGTGCCGCACCTGACGGTGATCATGGGGGCGTCGTACGGCGCCGGGAACTACGGCATGAACGGCCGCGCCTACGACCCGCGCTTCCTCTTCACCTGGCCATCCGCGAAGTCCGCCGTGATGGGGCCGCAGCAGCTCGCCGGCGTGATGGAGATCGTCGCGCGCGAGTCGGCGGAGAAGAAGGGCCAGGTCTTCGACGCCGACGGCTTCGTCCCGATCAAGGAGATGGTCGAGGGGATGATCGAGGAGCAGTCGATGCCCTACTTCCTGTCCGGGATGGTCTACGACGACGGCGTCATCGACCCGCGGGACACCCGCACCGTCCTGGGCATCTGCCTGTCCGTGATCGACAACCAGCCGATCGAGGGCGCCATGAACTTCGGCGTCTTCCGGATGTGAGGGCGACTTCCATGACCACCATCACCAGACTGCTCGTCGCCAACCGCGGCGAGATCGCGCGGCGGGTGTTCCGCACCTGTCGCGACCTCGGCATCGAGACCGTCGCCGTCCACTCGGACGCCGACGCGGGCATGCCGTTCGTGCTCGACGCGGACACCGCCACGCCGCTGCCCGGCAACACGCCGGCGGAGACGTACCTGCGCGGCGACCTGATCCTGAACGCTGCCCGGGCCGCAGGCTGCGACGCCATCCACCCGGGCTACGGCTTCCTGTCGGAGAACGCCGAGTTCGCGCGCGCCGTCGCCGATGCCGGTCTGCTCTGGATCGGACCGACGCCGGACTCCATCGAGCGGATGGGCTCGAAGATCGAGTCCAAGAAGCTGATGGAGGCGGCCGGGGTTCCGGTGCTCGGGAACCTCACGGCCGACACCGCCACGGAGGCGGACCTGCCGTTGCTGGTGAAGGCCAGCGCCGGCGGTGGCGGTCGCGGCATGCGGATCGTCACCCGCCTCGAGGACCTCGCCGGTGAGATCGCCAAGGCATCCGCCGAGGCGGAGTCGGCATTCGGTGACGGCACGGTCTTCGTCGAGCCCTACGTCCAGCGGGGCCGCCACGTCGAGGTGCAGGTCGTCGGTGACGGCACGGACGCCGTCGTCTTCGGCACCCGCGACTGCTCCCTGCAGCGCCGCCACCAGAAGGTCGTGGAGGAGGCGCCGGCCCCCGGACTCTCCGACGCGACGCGTACGGCGATCCACGAGGCCGCGCGCGCCGCCGCCACCTCAGTGGGCTACATCGGTGCCGGCACGGTGGAGTTCCTGTACGACCCGGAGAAGGAGTCGTTCTACTTCCTCGAGATGAACACCCGCCTCCAGGTCGAGCACCCGGTCACCGAGGCGATCTACGGCGTGGACCTGGTCGAGCTCCAGATCGCCGTGGCAGAGGGCCGCGGCCTTCCCGAGGTCCCCGAGCCGCGCGGTCACGCCATCGAGGTCCGGTTGTACGCCGAGGACCCGGCCACGGACTACTCGCCGCAGACCGGCACCCTCCTGGACTTCGACATCGCGCACGAGGTCGAGTTCACCGGGTTCGGGTCGGCGCCGTCGGGCGTCCGGCTCGACTCCGGGTTCGGTCCCGGCGACGAGGTCGGTACCTTCTACGACGCGATGCTCGCGAAGGTGATCGCCTGGGCGCCGACGCGCGAGCAGGCGGCCCGCGTGCTGGCCCGGCGGCTCGAGACCGCGTCCATCCACGGCTTGGTGACCAACCGCGATCAACTGGTCTCCTCGTTGCGGCACCCGGCCTTTCTCGCGGGCGACCTGGCCACGTCGTTCTACGACGACCACCCGGTCCTCCTCGAGCGGGAGCAGTCCGACGACCTGGCTCCCTTCATCGGCGCCGTCGCACTGGCCGAGCACCGCAGACTGACGGCCAAGGTGCAGAGCCGGATCCCGGCCGGATTCCGCAACGTCGTCTCCCAGCCGCAGGTCACCCGCTTCCTGGTGAATGGTGACGAGGTCGCGGTCGAGTGGTTCGGAGGGCGCGAGGGCTACCGGCCCGCAGAGCAGGACGACGTCCGCCCCGTCACGGTCCTCGAGGCCGGCCCGGACCTGGTCGTCATCAACCGCGGCGGTTGGACCACCCGGCACCGGGTCCGCATCCAGGGTGATGCCGTGCTGGTGGATTCGCCGTGGCGCGGCGCCACGCTGCGGATCGTGCCCCGGTTCGTGGACCCCGCGAGCCAGGTCGCCGAGGGCTCGCTGCTCGCGCCCATGCCGGGCAGCGTCATCACCGTCAGTGCGGCGGTCGGGGACGTCGTACAGAAGGGCCAGGCCATCCTCGTGATGGAGGCCATGAAGATGCAGCACACCATCGCGGCGCCGTACGACGGCACCGTCACCGAGCTGTCGGCGAGCGCCGGCCAGCAGGTCGAGGCGGGCGCGGTTCTCGCCGTCGTCGAGGCCAACGAACCATCTGAAGCAGCCGAAGGAGCAGAGGCATGACCACAACACAGGGGTCCATGTTCAGCGAGCCCGAAGAGCGCGTCGCCCTGCGCGAGGCGGTCAAGAAGCTGGCCAGCAAGTACGGCCGGGAGTTCGTCGAGAAGCAGGCCCGCGAGGGCGGCAAGATGACCGAGATGTGGCTCGAGATGGGCCGCAACGGCTTCCTCGGCGTCAACATCCCCGAGGCGTACGGCGGCGGAGGCGGCGGCATGGCCGACCTGGCCGCGGTGCTCGAGGAGTCGGCCGCGGCCGGCGCCCCGCTGCTGATGATGGTGGTCTCGCCGGCGATCTGTGGCTCGATCATCACCCGCTGTGGCACCGAGGAGCAGAAGCAGCAGTGGCTGCCGAGCATCGCCGACGGCACCCACCTGATGGCCTTCGGCATCACCGAGGCCGACGCGGGCTCCAACTCCCACAACATCACGACCACGGCCACCCGCGACGGTGACAGCTGGGTGATCAAGGGCCAGAAGACCTTCATCTCGGGCGTCGACGAGGCCCAGTCGGTGCTGATCGTGTCGCGCACCGAGGACGCGAAGACGGGCAAGCTCAAGCCGGCCCTGTTCGTCGTACCGACCGATGCGGAGGGGTTCACCGCCCAGCCGATCCCGATGACGTGGCAGGCGCCCGAGAAGCAGTTCACGCTGTTCCTCGACGACGTCCGCGTCCCGGCCGACGCGCTCGTCGGTGACGAGGACGGCGGCCTGTGGCAGCTGTTCGCCGGCCTCAACCCCGAGCGGATCATGGGCGGCGCGTTCTCCTGCGGCATCGCCCGGTACGCGCTGGAGAAGGCCGTCGACTACGCCAAGGAACGCAGCGTCTGGAAGGACCAGCCGATCGGCGCCCACCAGGGCATCGCGCACCCGCTGGCCAAGATCAAGATCGAGCTCGAGCAGGCCCGCCTGCTCTGGCAGAAGGCCGCTGCGCTGTACGACGCCGGCGACGACTTCACGGCCGGTGAGTACGCCAACATGGCGAAGTACGCCGGCGGCGAGGTCGCGTGCAACGCGACCGACGTCGCGGTCCACACCCACGGTGGCAACGGCCTCACCCAGGAGTACGGCCTCGGCAACATGCTGATCGCCGCCCGCCTGGGCCGGATCGCCCCCGTGTCGCGGGAGATGATCCTGAACTTCGTGGCCATGCACTCCCTGGGACTGCCGAAGTCGTACTGAGCTGACGCGAGTTGGGTGGGTGAGAGTGACCCCTGGGTCACTCTCACCCACCCAACTCCGGTTTTCGGAGGACGGGGGCGGCCGCGGCGGGCGAGAATGCCGCTCATGCTGAGGTTGTTGCCGGGAGTCCTCGTCCTCGTCCTGTGGATCTACTGCCTCGTGGACGTCATCAGCGCCCGTGAGGACGGGGTACGAAACCTGGCGAAGACGTGGTGGATCGTCATCGTGTTCTTCTTCCCGCTGGCAGGGTCGATCGCCTGGCTGATCGCCGGCCGGCCGACGCCCGAGCGTCCGCTCACCCGCGAGCAGGGCGCGGCGCCGAACTTCCCGGAGTACGGCCGCCCGGGACGGTTCGCGGCCAGCGACCCCGCCGCCGACGAGGAGTTCCTCCGGAAGGTGCGCGAGCGGGCCGAGGAGCAGCGGCTCCGGTACGAGCGCGAGCGGCGCGACGCGGACAAGCCCGCTTCCGACGACGAGCGGCCGCCGGTGGCCGACTGACGCTCCACCCTGCACTCCGTGATGGGATCGCACCATGACGGGCGTGCTGGAGGGGTTCGCGACGATCGCGGTGGTCATCGCGCTCGGGGCCCTGCTGGCTCACCTCGGCATCGTCGACCTGCGCGGTGGGCGCAGCCTCTCGCTCACCTCGTTCTACGTCGCCAGCCCGGCGCTGCTCGTGACGGTGCTGGAGGACGCCGACCCCTCCCACGTGCTCTCGGGGCCCTTGGTCGCGACAGCGGCCGGCGTGGTCGTGACAGCGGGGATCCTGGTCGCGGTGGCGATCGCCCGTGGGCTCGACTCCGGCACCGCCGTGATCGGCGCCCTGTGCTCGGCGTACGTCAACGCCGGGAACCTGGGCATCCCGATCGCTGCCTACGCGCTCGGTGACGCGGCGCTCGTCGTACCCGCGCTGCTGATGCAGCTGCTGGTCCTGCAGCCGCTGGCGTTGACGGTGCTCGACGTGGTGACCAGTCCGAAGCGGCCGTCGATCGGGAAGATCCTGTCGCGCCCGGTGACCAACCCGCTCACCATCGCCTCGTTCCTCGGGCTGGTGCTGGCGACCACCGACTCCGAGCTGCCCGACGCCGTCCACGCGCCCCTGGAGCTGGTGGCCGGGATGGCGGTGCCCGCGATGTTGATCGCGTACGGCGTCGCGCTCCGACTCGGGCCGCTGCCCGGTCGCGGCGTCAGCGCCCAGGCGCTCGGCACCGTGACGTCCCTGAAGATGGTGGTGCAGCCGGTGACGGCGTACGTCGTAGGGCGGTTCCTCGTCGGTCTCGACGACGCCGAGCTGTTCGCCGTCACCCTGCTGTCGGCACTGCCCACCGCGCAGAACGTGTTCGTCATCGCGACCCGCTACGACCGCGGCATCCTGCTGGCCCGGGACGCCATCTTCGTGAGCACGATCGCGTCGGCGCCGATCGCGGTCGTGATCGCGGCACTTCTCGCCTGACGCCCAGGTGTCGGGTTGACAGGTCGTGATGCCGTAGGTTTCGGTCGTGGGAGTTGTCGGAGACCTCGATCGTGGCCAGCGCCGCCACTCGATCATCGGTTTCCCGCTCGCCGTCATCTACAAGTTCTTCGACGACCAGGGCAACTACCTCGCGGCGATCCTGACGTTCTACGCGTTCCTGTCGATCTTCCCGCTCTTGCTGCTCGGTACGTCGATCCTGGGCTTCATCCTCGAGGGCAACCCGACCCTGCAGCAGCAGGTGCTCGACTCCGCTCTCGCGCAGTTCCCGATCATCGGCGATGCCCTCGGACGGCCCGAAGGCCTGCAGGGATCGACGGGCGGCATCATCGTCGGGTCGCTCACCGCCCTCTACGGTGCGCTCGGCCTCGGACTGGCGCTGCAGAACGTGCAGGCCGCGGCGTGGGCGGTGCCGCGCAACAGCCGTCCGCACCCGGTGATGACCCGCGTCAACAGCCTGTTCATCCTGGCTGTCGCCGGCACTGCTGTCCTCTTCATCTCGATCGGGTCGGTGGTGCTCACCGAGACCGAGCTGGTCGGGGCGCTGTCCAGCCACAGCTGGTTCCACTGGGTGGTGCGCCTGCTGACCGTCCTGATCCTCGGCTTCACGATGACGGTGCTGCTGAGGATGGCCGCGGTGCGCGCGATCCACAGCAACGTGATCCGCGCGGCTCCCGGCGGCTACACGGTCGCGGTGCTGTGGCAGCTGCTGCAGTGGATCGGGACCATCTACGTCACCAATGTCATCGCCAGTACCGAAGCCAACAGCATGACGGCGACCTTCGGCGTCGTCCTCGGCCTGATGGGGCTGCTCTACATTGGCGCGATCATGGGTGTCCTGGGCATCGAGGTGAACGTCGTGCTGGCGCGCCGGCTCTGGCCGCGCGCCCTGCTCACCCCGTTCACCGACTCCGTCGACCTCACCGAGGCCGATCGTCGTGCGTACGCGATGTACGCGCAGATGCAGCGCCACAAGGGCTTCGAGACGGTCGCCGTCCGCTTCGACGGGCGCGACGGGGACTCCCACGAGATCCTGCTCGACCCGAGGACCGAGGAGATCATCAAGCAGCACATCCCCGGCTCCCCGCCCCGCCCCGAGGCGGCGGACGAGCCGACGATGCCGATCAACCTGCCGCCGTCGATCTGACGCTTGGGTGCGGGACGTCATGCGAAGTGGTCGCTCGAGCAGCCAGATCGTATGACTTCCGCAGGCTTTCCACAGGCGGGAATCGGGGCAGCTCGACGGAGCTGCGAGCTTGATCGCTTCGGGTCTGGAGCGTTTCACGGTCGACCGGATCCGGGTGTCCGTTCCACGCGGAGCGCGCGTGCGGCGTACCCGTCGGTACGACATCCGTCAGACGCGGCGGTGGGCGGCCGCCGATGCCGCCGTGTCCGGGATCCCGCGCACGCGGGTTGCGGTGGCCGCCGTACGAGCTGCGCTCTGGGCGACGAGCGACAAGCGGGCCATGCTCGTCCTGACCATGGTCGTCCAGCAGGGGCTGGCGACCGCGGCACAGCTCGGCGAGGAGGCGCTCCGGGTACGGCGTGACAAGCGGCGCACGCTCCTCCACGTCACGATCGGTGACCTGCTCGACGGCGGTCGCGCGCTCGGCGAGATCGAGGTCGCCCGTGAGCTCCGTCGGCGCGGCCTGCCTGCTCCGGAGAAGCAGGTCTTGCGCAAGGACCGCCGCGGCCGCTACTTCCTCGACCTGTACTGGCCCGGGCTCGGTGTCGTCGTCGAGATCGATGGCATCCACCACACCTGGGCCGAGAACGTCGTCGGGGATGCGCTTCGCCAGAACTCTCTTGCGCTCAACGGGGACGTCGTGCTGCGCCTGCCGCTGCTCGGCCTCCGGCTCCAGCCGGGGGACTTCTACGACCAGATCGCCGCAGCGTTGACAGCTGCTCAGCAGCGACTCGCGGCTGCCTGAGGTCCGGGGAAGTCATGCGAACTGGTCGCCCCGGCAGCCACTTCGCATGACTTCCCGCACCAAACCGACGCCTCAGTCGGCGAGGAGCAGCTCCCGCAGCCGGGCGATGACCGCGTCATCAAGCCCCAGCCCGTCGCGGAGGTACGACGACCGGTCGCCGTACATCTCATCGACGGTCGCCCAGGCGGCATCGAGGTACTCGATATCGACGATCAGGGTCGGCTCGTAGACGTCGAGCATCTCGGGGCCGCCGTGCTGGACGATCTCGGCCTCGACCCGGGCGCGGCTGGCTGCGGTGCGGGCGTTGGTGAGCAGGTAGTCGCTCTCGATCGTGGGGTCGTCGACACCGGCGACGTGGAGCAGCAGGGCGGCGACCCAGCCGGTGCGATCCTTGCCGGCGGAGCAGTGGAACAGCTGGGGGCCGCCGGTGGCGAGCTGGCGCAGCACGCCACCGAACGCCGTACGGCTGTGCTCCTCGACGACGAAGCCCCGGTAGACCTCGTCCATCAGGGCGATCGCCTCGGCGCGGGTGGCGAGGCCGGAGAGCCGCTCGATCGGGATGCCGAGGGCGTCGAAGTGCAGCGGCTCGGCGCCGGGCACGTCGGGGTCGGGGTGGAGCGCGATCTCGGTGTCCGAGCGGAGGTCGAGGATCGCGCGCAGGCCGAGGTCGGCGATCGCGGTGTGGTCCTCCTCCGCGAGGCGCAGGTCGTTCGAGCGGAAGAACACGCCCGTACGCACCTGCCGGCCGTCGCGGGTCGCGTAGCCGGGTCCGGCGACGTCGCGGAAGTTGTCGACCGAGGCCAGGCGGAGGAGCTCGCGCTCCTCGTCACCGGGCGCGGGGACGGGGCGCTCGCTCATGGAACCGACGCTACCGGGCGACAGTTCCCTCTAGAGTCCCGCCCATGACTGTCGACGCCCTGAGCGACTTCGAGCCTGGCACCTTCACCGCGGACGGGGTGACGCACCCGCTCTACCGGTCGGGCTCCGGCCCGGCCGTGATCGTGATCGCCGAGATCCCGGGCATCACCCCCAAGGTCGCGGACTTCGCGCGGCGGGTGCGCGACGAGGGCTTCTCGGTGATCATGCCCAGCCTGTTCGGCGCCCCCGGCGGGGATCCCAACGGGGGCCTGCTGGGTGCGGTCGCCATGACGACCAAGGCGCTCGGTCGCGTGTGTGTCAGCCGCGAGTTCAGCCTGCTCGCGACCGGGAGGACGTCGCCCGTGGTGACCTGGCTGCGCGCCCTCGCCGAGCACGAGCACGAGCGGTGCGGCGGTCCCGGCGTCGGCGCGGTCGGGATGTGCCTGACCGGCGGCTTCGCGCTGGCGATGGCCACCGACGAACGGCTGCTCGCCCCGGTCCTCTCGCAGCCGTCGCTCCCGATCTCGCCCAGGGGACGGCGGGGCATCGACATCTCGCCCGAGGACCTCGACGTCGTCAAGGCCCGCTGTGCCGCAGGACTCCAGGTCATGGGCCTCCGGTTCCGCAGCGACAGGCTCGTCCCGGACAGCCGATTCGCGTTCCTGCGCGAACAGCTGGGCGACGCGTTCGTGGGCGTCGAGCTCGACGATGAGGACGCCAACCCCGACGGCCTGCTGCCGCCCCACTCGGTGCTGACCGAGCACTTCATCGACGAGCCGGGCAGCCGGACCCGGCAGGCCCTCGACGACGTGCTCGCCCTGTTCCGGACGAAGCTGCAAACCCCAACTCGAGCGTGACAAACCCCCACTCGAGCGTGACAAAGCCCAACTCGCCGGTGAGAAACCCCAACTCGCGCTAACGCGGCGGGAGGGGGAAGAACGCCGAGGTGCGCGAGGCGTACTCGACGTACGCCGGGCGCTGCATCATCGTCTGCTCCAGCAGCTTCACGCCGGTGACCGAGACGAGGAACCAGGTCATCGCGACCGGCGCGACCAGCGTGGCGAGTCCGGCGATCCAGCCCGACGCGAGCCCACCGGCCAGCCACACGCCCCACCACACGCAGGCGTCGCCGAAGTAGTTCGGGTGGCGCGTGTATCGCCACAGTCCGGTGTCGAGCACGGGCCGCCGCGACTCGCGGGGAGCAGCGCGGTAGGCGGCGAGCTGGGCGTCACCGACGGACTCGAAGGCCAGACCGACCAGCCACACGACCCCGCCGACGACGACCAGCGGCCAGCACCAGACCTCGCTCACCACCCCGACGGCCACGGGCAGCGCGATGACCGGCAGCACCGCACCCTGCACCCCGAACACCTTGCGTACGGCGACGCCCATCCCCACCTCGCGGAGCGGCCCGCCGAGCACCTCGAGATATCGAGGATCCTCGCCACGATCGTGCGCACTGCTGCGGCGGTGGATGTGCCAGCTCAGCCGCAGCCCCCACACACCCACGATCGCGACGAGGAAACCGGTGCGGAGTCCCTGGCCCGCACCGGCCGCAGCGGCCACCACCGCGCACGCGACGGCGATGACGACGAATCCCAGTCCCCAGGCGACATCCACGACGACGACCCGGCCCTGGCGGCGCGCGACGAGAGCGGTCACGGTCATCACGGCCGTGGCGGCGAGGACCGCCGTAGCGATGGACAGGACCAGATCGGACAGGGCGAGGTCGGACATCACCAGCTCCGCGTCCAGGGCAGCGAGTGGTCCGCGCCGGGACGGACCAGCAGGACCTGGTCGACGCCCATCCGGCCGTCCCGGAACGCCATCGAGCCACCGACCAGATACAGCCGCCACACGCGCACCAGCTCTTCGCCGACGAGCTCGGTCAGAGCGGGGAGGTTCGCCTCGAACCGCTCCAGCCAGCCGGCGACGGTCAGCACGTAGTGCTCGCGCAGGGCGTGCACGTCACGCACCTCCAGGCCGGCCTCCTCGAGCAGGCCGACGGTCGCGCCGACGGGTCGCATGTACATGTCCGGCGCGATGAACGACTCGATGAACGGGCCCCCACCGGGCCACTTCCCGGTGCGCGACATCTGCTGCACGAGAACCCGCCCGCCCGGCCGTACGGCGTCGTGGAGCACCTTCGCGTACGTCGGGTAGTTCCGCTCGCCGACGTGCTCGCCCATCTCCAGCGACGCGACCGCGTCGTACTCCGCACCCCGAAGGGGTACGGCGTCGCGGTAGTCGCAGAGCTGGAATTCCACCCGGTCCGACAACCCACGGCGTCGCGCCGCCGCTTCGGCGAAGCGCTTCTGCTCCGCCGAGATGGTCACGCCGACGACCCGTGCTCCGAACTGTTCGGCGGCGTGCAGGGACAGCGAGCCCCAGCCGCAGCCGACGTCGAGGAGGCGCATGCCGGGCTCGAGGCCGAGCTTGCGGCAGACCAGGTCCAGCTTGGCGTTCTGTGCCTCTTCGAGTGAGGCGGTGGGCGACGGGTGGTAGCCGCTGGAGTAGGCCATCGTCTGCTCGTCGAGGATCAGCGAGTAGAACTCGGCGGTCGTGTCGTAGTGGTGGCTGATCGCCTTCCGGTCACGGCCCTTGCTGTGCAGCCGGCCCCCGAGCCGGGCCTGGGTCGCAGGAGGCGCCGGAGGACGACCGAGCAGGTCGAGGCCGATGGCGGCCCGGACCGCCCCGGCGATCGCGCGCAGGGAGGGACGACGACCCGACAGGCCGCGTTCGGCCGCGACGGCGAAGGCGTGGGTGAGGGCGGCGTCGAGGTCGCCGTGCACCTCGAGCTCGCCGGTGACGTAGGCCTGCGCCGCGCCCAGCTCGCCGGGGTGCCAGAGCAGGCGCCGCAGGGCATCGGGGGAGCGCAGCTCGACGACCGGACCCAGAGCGGGCCCGGCCGCAGAGCCGTCCCATGCGATGAGGCGCACGGGAAGATCGCCGCCGATGAACGGGCGAAGGGCTTCGGCCAGCCGGGAGGCGACGCCCCCCGGCATCGCCTCCCGCTGGGTCTCTCCGGTGGTGGTCGCGGTGGCCATCACGCCTCCTCCATCAGCCGGGCGAACGTGAGCTGGTGGTCGTCGATGTAGCCGGCGGCGAAGCCCGCACGGCAGTACTCCAGGTAGAAGTGCCACATCCGGACGAAGGTCTCGTCGAAGCCGAGATCGCTGACCTGCTGGCGGGAGGCGACGAACGCGTCGTCCCACAGCTGCAGGGTCCGGGCGTAGTGCGCGCCCATGGCGAGCGTGTCGACGACCCGCAGCCGGGTGTGCCTCTCGACGGTCTCCTCGATCGCCTGCACCGACGGCAGCGCGCCGCCGGGGAAGATGTACTTGGTGATGAAGGTGTGCGTCGAACGGGTCGCGAGCATCCGGTCGTGGGGCATCGTGATCGCCTGGATCGCGACGCGGCCACCGGGAGCCAGGACGTGGTCCAGGGTGCTGAAGTACGTCGGCCAGTACTGCCAGCCCACGGCCTCGATCATCTCGACGGACACGACGGCGTCGTACGCACCGGCGGGTTCGTCGAGCAGTGCGCGGTAGTCGCACAGGTCGACCTGCACGTCGTGGGCGTGGCCGGCGGCGGCGATCCGCTCGCGGGCGAGGGCCTGCTGCTCGACGGACAGCGTGATGGTCCGGACCAGCGCACCGCGGTCGGCTGCGCGGATCGCCAGCTCGCCCCAACCGGTGCCGATCTCCAGCAGCCGGGTGCCCTCGGTGACGCCGGCCTGGTCGAGCAGCCGGTCGATCTTGCGGTGCTGGGCGGTGACGTGGTCCTCATTGGTCGCAGCGACCGGATCGGTGAAGAGCGCGCTGGAGTAGGAGAGCGTCGGGTCGAGGAAGGCAGCGAACAGGTCGTTGGACAGGTCGTAGTGGTGCGCCACGTTGCTCTGCGTGTTCTCGCGGGTGCCGCGCTGGGTGTGCGGGATCCGGGTGACCACGAGCGAGCGCAGCTTCTGCAGGCTCGGCGGCACCAGCGACGGCAGCTCGGCCGCCAGCACGGTCAGGAAGTCCCCGAGGACGCCGTCCCCGGGTGTGCCGTCCTCGCACCACGCGCCCGTCATGTACGCCTCGCCGAACCCGATCAGCTGGTCCCGGCCCAGGCGGGCGAAGAACTCGTCCGGACGTCGTACGACGATCGCGGGACCGCCGCGGCCGAGCTGCTCGATCCGCCCGTCGCCGCGGTGGAGGTGCACCGTCACGTCGAGCCGGGACACAGCCGAACGGAACAGCCGTTGGGCGACGCGGGCCGAGAATCCCTTGCTGGGAGCGGGATTCAGGTCCGGCCAGGTCTGGATGGCGGGTGCGGCGGTGAGAGTCATCGGAGAACGCCTTCCTCGAAGGGGTGGGTCGCGGGAGCAGTCGTGGTTGATTCGTGGACAGGCCGCTTCTGGATGGGAACCCGACGGGCCCACAGGGCGATGCCGTGCACGCGGATCAGGGCGGAGCTGCGCAGCCCGGCGAGCGGCAGCAGCGGCGCGGGCCCCGGCACCCCGGTGAGTCCGGCGTCGAAGCGCGCGCCGGCGTCGGTGTGCAGGGTGATGCCCAGGCGCACCGCCCCGGTGACGGGATCGGGCGGGGGAGCGAGGACGTCGTAGTACCCGTCGGTCCCGTGGAACGGCGACACGTACATCGCCTTGTCCACGCGCCCGCGCCCCTCGGCATCGGTGTCGAGCAGGTAGGCGTGGCGGTCGCCGTAGGTGTTGTGCACCTCGACGACGGTGGCTGCGGGCCGACCGTCTCCGCGCTCATCGGCCCAGCACCAGTGGACCGAGATCGGATTGAAACAGTGTCCGAACGCACGGGGCTGACTTGCCATCAGCACGCGGCCGGCCCGCAGGTCGAGGTCGTGTCGGGCGAGGAACCGGTCCAGTCCCTCACGCACCGACACGGTGTCGCCGTCGAAGTGGTCGCGGCCCAGGAAGCGGCCACGTGCACCATCGACCCTGCCTCGTTCCGAGACCTGGTCGAGGTCGACGACGTAGAGATGGGACTTCAGCTGGAAGCTGTTCCTGAGCGGCTCGCGGCGTTTGTGGACGAGGGTCGTGTCGTACGACGTCGCGGGCGTCTCGATACGCCCGCTCTTGCCTCGCGGGATGCTCGACGAACGTGCGGCGAAAGGTCGTCGAGTGCCGATCGTGAGGGACGAACGACCGGTGTATCGAGACGCCTCCGGCCAGTCGATCCCCAGCCGCTCCACGGCCTTCAGCCCCGACCGCGCACCGTCCTCGTGGAAGCCCCACCCGTGGTAGGCACCGGCGAAGACCAGACGGTCGGAGTTGATCTCGGGGAGCCGGGCACGGGCGGCCACGGACGTCGGTGTGTAGAGCGGGTGCGCGTAGTCGCGGCGCACCAGCACGGTGGCGGGGTCCACGACGTCCTCGCCACCGAGCGTGACCAGGTAGTGCGTCTGCGTGTCGAGCCGCTGCAGGCGGGTCAGGTCGTAGGTGACCTGCACCCGGTCCTGTGCGGTCCTCGGGCGGCGGAAGTTCCACGACGCCCACGCGTCCTGCGCGCCCGGCATCACGCTGGTGTCGGTGTGCAGCAGCGCGGTGTTGTGCGTGTACGGCAGCGCCGCGAGCAGCTCGCGCTGCAGCGGCGTCGGGTCGTCGAGCATCGTGAGCGCGTGGTCCGGGTGCGTAGCGAGCACGACGGCGTCGTACTCCTCGCGACCGGCGCCGGTGGTGGTCACCTCGACCGCGTACGGCGTCTCGCGCACGGCCACGACGGGGGTGCCGGTGCGGATGTCGCCGCCGGCGGCGCGGACAGCTGCGGCGAGCCGGTCGACGTACGCCCGCGAACCGCCGGTGACGGTGCGCCAGGTGGGCGAGCCGAACACCTGCAACATGCCGTGGTGCTGGAGGAACGCGAAGAGGTACGCCGCCGGGTAGTCCCGGGCGGTGTCGGGGTCGCACGACCACACCGCGGCCACGACGGGCTCCATGAAGTGGCGGCGGAAGTACGGCGAGAACCGGCCGCGGTCGAGGAATTCGGCCAGCGTGGTCAGGTCCTCGGTCGGGCGGGACGGGTCGCTCTGGCGGGCGAGCAGCTGGCGTGCCTGGCGGTGGAAGCGCGGGATCTCGCCGAGCATCTTCAGGTAGCGCGGGTGCTTCTGGTTGCCCGCGCCGGCGGGGAACAGCCCGCGGCGTCCGAGCGCGCCCGCCCACTCCAGGCCCGTCTCCTCGTCGCTGATCGACATCGACATCTCGGAGGCCTGGGTCGGCACCCCCAGCTCGTCGAAGAGCCGGACCAGCACCGGATAGGTGTGCCGGTTGTGGACGATGAAGCCGCTGTCGATCGACAGCTCGCGGCCGGTCGGGTCGGTCACGTGGTGCGTGTCGGCGTGACCGCCGAGGCGGGTGTCCGCCTCGAGCAGGGTCACGTGGACGTCTGACGAGCGTGAGGCGACGTAGGCGGCGGTGAGTCCGGCAACGCCGGAACCCACCACGGCGAGTCGCCGTGGTCGTACCTGGTTCATCACGAATCCAGTGAGTAGAACGCGATGGGGTCGCTGGTCGGCTGCTCGGAGCCACCGTCCGGCTCCACGGTGATCCCGACTCCGGTGGCACGTGAGGCGTCACCGTCGAGCAGCACCGTGGCGTCACGGAGGTCGGGCATCAGGCGGTCCGGCTCGAGCTCACCCGCCGGTGTCTGCAACCAGAGCTGGTAGGCCTTGCCCTCGGGTGCAGGTGCCATGTCGTCGGTCAGGATGACCGCGCGTCCCTCGGAGCGGGAGACCACGACGGCAGCGTCGGCGCCGTCGGGGAAGTGCTTGTCGATCCGGATGGCGTCCTCGGCGGCCAGGACCCGCTCGGCAGCGGTGAGCTGCGTTCCGGGCTGGTCATCGGCCCACGGCTTGAGGATCGCGCCACCGACACCGGCGATGAGTACGGCGGCCGCGGCGACCAGCAACGGGACCCGGGAGAGGCCGCGTCGGCGGCTGTCGAGAGGGACCACCGGCGCGGGAGCTGCCTCCTCGACCGGGGCCGCGACAGGGCCCTCGGTGGGCAGCGGCGGGAGCGGACGGACCGCCATGATGTCGGCGAGCAGCCGGTCGCGGAGCGCGGCAGGCGGGGTGACCTCGTCGGCGCCGAGGACGGCGGCGGCTTCGCGCAGGCTGTCGACCTCGTCGCGGCAGTCCGCGCACTGGCGCAGGTGGGCTTCGAAACGGGCACGCTCGTCGGGCTCGAGGGCGTCGACGGCGTAGGCGCCGGAAAGTGCGTGCACGTCGTCTCCTCCACTCGTGGGCTTGTTGTCGGTCATCGTCCTACTCCGATGGTGTCGCGGAGGCGGATGAGGCCGTCGCGGATCCTGGTTTTTGCGGTCCCGACCGGTAGGTCGAGCAGGGCGGCCACCTCGGTGTGGGTGTAACCGCCGAAATATGCCAGCTCGATCGCTTCGCGCTGGACTTCGGTGAGGTGCGCCAGCGCCGCTCGTACCCGGCGTGCCTCCATGGAGGCCTGGGCAGCTTCGGCAGTGGTGTCGTGATCGGGGGTGTGGTTGCGCTGCTCGTAGGTCTCGTCGCGCCGGCTGGCTGCTTCGGCGCTGCGGACCCGGTCGACCGCCTTGCGGTGGGCGATGGTCATCAGCCACGCCAGCGCGCTGCCGCGTTCGGCGTCGTACCGGCTGGACTGGCGCCAGACCTCGAGGAACACCTCCTGGGTGACCTCCTCGGACTGGGCCGGGTCCCGCACCACCCGCAGCACGAGTCCGTGGACCCGTGCTGCGGTGGCGTCGTAGATCCCTGCGAACGCTTCGTTGTCTCCTCGTGATGCCCGCTTCAGCAACGAGCCGAGGTCCGAGGCGTCAGCGCCGAGCGGCGCCCCCGTGAGGGGGACGCCGATCGGGTTGTCCTGGACCGGGTCCATGAGGTGATCCTTGCGCTTCAGAGGGACGGTGACGAGGGGATCTGCAGGACCGGGGTCACTTGACTCCGGTCAGCACCTTGTCGATGACGTAGACGGTGGCGTTCGCGGTGGGGACGTTGCCGCAGATGACGTTGGCGGTCACGGTGCCGTCGGTGACGGTCATGCCCGACTCGGCGTCGCCCTCGATGGTGAGCTTGTCGCCCGCGAGGGTCTCCTGGTCGCCGGCGATGGCGTCCTTGTCCTCGTTCGCGCCGATTACGTGGTGGGCGAGGATCTTGTAGAGCGTGCTCTCCTGGCCCTTGTCCTTGCCCTCCATGACCAGACCGTTGAGGTCGGCCTCGGGGATCTCGGCGAAGGCGCCGTCGTACGGCGCGAACACGGTCAGGGCGGGGGCGCCGTTCAGGGTGTCGGCGAGTCCGTCGATCGAGGTCACGGCGGCGACCAGCGTCTTGAGGAGCGGGTTGTTGCTCGCTGCGGTGGCGACCGGGTCCTTGACCATGCCGTCGAACGAACCGGCACCGGAGGCCGGGACGTTCGCACAACCGTCGCCGAACGTCTGGGCGCCGGCGCCGTCGGCCATCGCGTCGGAGGAGGGAACGCCGCTGTTGTCGCTGCCCGACGCCTTCGGCTCATCCTCGCCGCACGCGGCCAGGGTGATGGACATGGCGAGGACCGCGGTGGCGATGCCTGCGTTGCGGCGGAGGTTCTGGAGCTTCATGGTGGTGCCTTCCGTTGGTGTGACTGCGTGTGTGCTGGTGCTGACAGTTATTCGGAGGTGCGGCCGATCCGGATTGGCCGGATCGGAAACTTTCTAGGAGACGTTGACGAGCAGCTCGTGCAGACCGCTGGCACCGTTCGGGAACGGCTCCGCACGCACGGCCACCTGGGCCTCGCCATTGCCGGACATCGCCCGTACGGCGAGCCGGTGGGCGCCCTTCTTCGCGTTCCAGGGGTAGAACCACTGGCGCCAGTAGTTCTCGCCGCCGTCCGGGCCGAGGGTCGCGTCGACCCAGGCGCCGCCGTCGATGCGGACCTGGACGCCGGAGATCCCGTCGCGCTCCTGGGCCCACGCGACGCCGCCGATCACCACGTCGCCGGCGTCGAGCTTCGACAGCGCCTTGGGCGTGTCGATCCGCGCGGAGATCTTGATGGGCGCGTCGGTGGCCCAGTCGCGGTCGGTCCAGTAGGCCTTCTGGTCGTCGTACGTCGTCAGGGTGAGCTTGGTCAGCCACTTCGTGGCGCTGATGAAGCCGTAGAGACCGGGGATGATCATCCGGACGGGGAAGCCGTGCTCACGCGGGAGCGGCTTGCCGTTCATCCCGACCACGATCATTGCGTCGCGTCCGTCGGTGGCGAGGTCGAGCGGCGTGCTGATCGTCATGCCGTCGAAGTCGGTGGACAGGATCTGGTCGGCCTTGTTGCCGACGCCCGCCAGGTCGAGGATGTCCTTGAGGGGGACGCCGAGCCAGCGGGCGCTGCCGATGTAGGGGCCACCGACGCTGTTGGACACGCAGGTGAGGGTGATGTTGCGCTCGATCATCGGCATCGCGAGCAGCTCGTCGAAGGTGATGGTGAGCTTCTTGTCCACGTCGCCGTCGACGGTCAGGGCCCAGTCGTCGGCGCCCACGATCGGGGTGTCGAGGCGGGTGTCGACCCGGTAGAAGTCCTTGATCGGGGTCTCGAACGGCGTGATCCCGGGGACCTGGTCGTCGAGGCCGCGCGGCAGGGCGGGCGCAGGAGAGGCGGCCGTCGGCAGGTCGACGTCCTCGGGACGCAGGCGCAGCTTGTTGATCACGCGACCGGCGACGCCACCCACGGCGGCGATCGCGGTGAGCGCACCGATCGAGATCAGGACACCACGGCGGCCCGTGGTCTGGCCGCCGTCTGCCCCTTCGGCGCTCGTTCCAGCGCCGACCTCGTGCTGCTTGCGAGCCAGGAAGGCGAGGGCAAGGGGGGCGGTCACGGCGGCGACCAGGCTCGGGAGCAGGTCGAGCACCCGTGCCTCGGGGCGGCTCAGCACCGCCACGGCGGCGATGCCGACGAGCACGACGAGCAGGCTGGCCCCCCAGGCGAGCCGTCGTCGTGCGAGCACGCCCGCGACGGCCGCGAGGACCAGCACGCCGCCGAGGACCGAGCCGACCAGGATGACCTTGTCGGCGCTGCCGAAGTTGCGGATCGCCCATTCCTTCATCGGCGTCGGCGTCAGGTCGATCACCGCAGAGCCGACGGCGAGCACCGGCGAGGACGCCGGGTCGGTCAGCGATGCCACCGCGTGCGCGAGTCCTATCCCCACGAGGGTCGCAAGGACGCCGTACCAGGCCCACAGCAGTCGCAGCTTCATGCGAGTGCTTCGTTGCGGACGGCTCCGCGGATTGGTCGTCGTCCGGTGGTTGAGGTGCGAGGAGCGCAGCGACGAGCCTCGAAACCTCCGGGCCTACCTACGCGACCGGCGTGGCGATGTGGAACAGCGCGTCGCCGGCGTTGACGATCGGCGCCCGGGTCAGCCCGATCACGATGCCCGCCCGGTCGGCGTGCACCAGCCGCACCCGGCGGCCGAACGTGTCCGAGAGGCCGCCGAGCCGGCGGCCGACCTCGACGTGCTCCCCGAGCCCGACCTCGAGGTGCAGGATTCCGGTGCCGCGGGCGCGGACCCAGCCGCTGTCGCGCGCCTCGACGGGCGTGGGCACCGGATCGGTGGCCCCCACGACTTCGGCGAGGTCGGCGGTCGTGGGGTCGATCATGTCCAGCGCGGTCAGCACGCGCCGTACTCCTTCGACGCCGACAGCGATCGGCTGCTCGTCGAAGCGCATCGCCTCGCCGCCTTCGTAGAGCAGCACGATGGCGCCGCGGTCGCGGGCGGCCTGCCGCAGCGAGCCGTCGCGCAGCTTCGCGTGCAGCATCACGGGAGCGCCGAAGGCCTGGGCGAGCTCGCGGGTGCGGGGGTCGTCGAGGTCCGCGCGGATCTGGGGGAGGTTGGCGCGGCGGTCGGCTGCGGTGTGGAGGTCGATGCCGACGTCGCACTTGCTGACGACCTCGGTCATGAACAGGTGCGCGATCCGGCTCGCGAGCGAGCCGCGGGCAGAGCCGGGGAAGGACCGGTTGAGGTCGCGCCGGTCCGGCAGGTTGCGATCGCCGGTCATGAAGCCGAGGACGTTGACGACGGGTACGGCGACCAGGGTGCCGCGCAGGGTCCGGGCCGAGAGGGGATCGAGCGCGCGGCGGATCACCTCGACACCGAGCACCTCGTCGCCGTGGATCGCGGCGTTCACCCACACCGTCGGTCCCGGCTCGCGGCCGTGGATCACGCGCACGGGCAGGCTGACGTCGCCGCCGGTCACCAGCCGGGTGATCGGGAGCTCGACCTCCTTCGAGGAACCGGCACGCACCCGCACGTTGCCGATCGCGAACGACTCACGAGCCACTGGGCGGTACCCCCCGGTTCCTGCGCCGCACGCGACGCGTCGGTCGGCCGCCGAGATAGGAGTGACTCGAGTCCACGACGAACCCCTGGCGCAGGGCTTCGCGTCCGATCAACAGCCGGAAGCCCATCTCGTCGCGGCGGGTCAGCGTGACCTCGGTGTTGATGGTCCGGCCGACGAGCGACACGTCGGTCAGGATGACGACCCGTTCCTGCTCATGACCGGTGGAGCTGCGGACGACACGCCGATCATGGACGGGGCACTCGACGAAGACCGCGTCCTCGGCCGAGCGCTGCCACGGGTGCACGGAGAACCGCACCCACTCGGCGCCGTCCCGCTCGAACTCGGTGAGGTCGAAGGCGTGCAGCGCCGATGTCCGGGCGCCGGTGTCCAGCTTCGCCTTCACGTTCCTGACGCCGAGACCGGGAAGACGAACCCACTCTCGCCAGCCGGCAGTGACCTGCGGGCTGCTTGAATGGGATCTCACCACGCTCGCATCCACACGACCATCCAAGCAGGTCGCAAATGAGCAGGTCGGGAATGAGGCAAGGTCGGGAATGAAGCTCGGGATCCTTTCTCGCGCACCACGGTCCTACAGCACGCAGCGCCTCCGTACGGCGGCGCTCGATCGAGGGCACCAGGTCAAGGTCCTCAACACGCTCCGGTTCGCCATCGACCTGTCGGGCGAGGAACCGGACCTCCAGTTCCGCGGCCGTCAGCTGTCGGACTACGACGCCGTGCTGCCGCGGATCGGCAACTCGATCACCTACTTCGGCACCGCCGTCGTACGGCAGTTCGAGCAGATGGACGTCTACACGCCGAACACCGCGAACGGCATCGGCAACTCGCGCGACAAGCTGCGTGCCTCGCAGATCCTGTCGCGGCACAACATCGGGATGCCGGCGACGACGTTCGTCTGGGACCGCGCCGACGTGATCCCCGCGATCGAGCGGGTCGGCGGCGCGCCCGTCGTGATCAAGCTGCTCGAGGGCACCCAGGGCATCGGGGTGATCCTCGCGCCCACGCTGAAGGTGGCCGAGGCCATCATCGAGACGCTCCAGTCCACCCGTCAGCAGGTGCTGATCCAGCGCTTCGTCAAGGAGAGCCGCGGCCGCGACATCCGTGCCCTGGTCGTCGGCGACCGCGTGGTCGCCGCGATGCGGCGCGTCGCGCAGGGTGACGAGTTCCGGTCCAACGTGCACCGTGGTGGCACCGTCGAGCGGGTCGACCTCGACCCGGCCTACGAGCAGGTCGCGGTACGCGCCGCGCAGATCATGGGCCTCAAGGTCGCCGGTGTCGACATGCTCGAGGGCGACGACGGCCCCCTGGTCATGGAGGTCAACTCGTCTCCGGGCCTGGAGGGGATCGAGATGGCCACGAAGCTCGACGTCGCCGGCGCGATCATCGACTACATCGACAACCAGGTCGCGTTCCCGCAGATCGACGTGCGTGAGCGGCTCTCGGTCTCCACGGGTTACGGCGTCGCCGAGATCGTCGTGCACGGTGACGCGGACCTGGTCGGCAAGACCCTCGGTGAGTCCGGGTTGCGCGACCTCGACATCACCGTCCTGACGCTGCACCGCGGCACGACCGTGATCGCGAACCCGTTCAACCGGCACGTGCTCGAGCCCGACGACCGGCTGCTCTGCTTCGGCAAGCTCGAGGAGATGCGCTCGATGATCCCGGCCCGCCCGAAGCGCCGGGCGCGGATCAAGAAGCTCCCCAAACAGCCGCTCCCCATCGACAGTTAGCGGGCACTCGTCGCACCTGACGAACGGGTCGTCCCCGGCGCGGCAGGTTCAATCGGTCTAAGCAACGTAAACCTTTGAGGAGCGTTGTGATGAGACCAGTGTCTGGGATTGGTTCGCGTAGGTCGGTCGAGCAGTGGGNGCGCGTGCTCGTTTCGGCGCGTCGTACCTGACGAACGTGTCGTGAATTCGGCGGCAGGTTCAATCGGTCTAAGCAACGTAAACCTTTGAGGAGCGTTGTGATGAGACCAGTGTCTGGGATTGGTTCGCGTAGGTCGGTCGAGCAGTGGGATCGGTTCTTCGAACTGGTGTGTGCTGGCGCTTCGGTCTCGGCCGCGGCGGCGGAGATCGGCGTGGCGCGGCAGTCCGCGTGGGAGCGGTGGCGTAACTCTGCTCCCATGGAACTGAAGTTGCTGCAGGGCCGTGGCGGCGGGTTGGGCCAACCAGCCGAGTGTGAGCAGGTCGCGGGCCGGGTGCGGCGTGCGTTGACCAGCGAGGACCGCGCGGTGATCGCGGCAGGGGTGCGCAAGAAGTGGACCTACGCAGAGATCGGCGAGGCCATCGGACGCAGCCCGTCGGTGATCTGTCGCGAGGTCGCCCGCAACAAGGGACCGGACGGCAGCTATCACGGCACGCTCGCACACGCCGCAGCCCGGCAGCGCCGGCGACGACCCAAGGAGTTCCGCCTGGTCGCCGAACCGGGACTGTGTCGGCGGATCGAGACCTGGATGGATGAAGGCTGGTCGCCCAAGTTGATCGCCCGGGTCCTGCGCGAAGAGTCGCCACGCATGATCATGGGCCGTGTGTCGCACGAGACGATCTACCAAGCGCTCTACGTCCAGACCCGCGGTTCACTGCGCAAGGACCTCTACCGCCAACTGTCGACCACCCGGCCCCGCCGCCAACCACGTGTCGGCGCCAAACGCACGAACAGCCCCTACAAGGAGGCGTTCAAGATCAGCCAACGCCCGGCCGAGGTCGCTGATCGGGCCGTACCCGGCCACTGGGAAGGCGACCTGGTGATGGGCACTGCTGGCGGAGTCGCGGTCGGCACCTTGGTCGAGCGATCGACCCGGTTCACGATCTTGTTGCACCTGCCCGGGCGCCACGACGCCGAGAGCGTCGCTGCAGCAATGATCCGCGAGATGAGTGAACTGCCCGAACACCTGCGCCAATCCTTGACCTGGGACCGCGGCACCGAACTGGCCCGCTACGACAAGATCCAGACCGACCTGGCCATGCCGGTCTACTTCTGCGACCCCCACGCACCCTGGCAACGCGGCACGAACGAGAACACCAACCGGCTCCTGCGGCACTGGCTGACCAAAGGCACCGACCTGTCGAGATTCAGCGCCGCAGACCTTCGCCGGATCGCCGCAAGCCTGAACGCCCGACCACGCCCTACCCTGAACATGCAGACCCCAGCCCAAGCGCTGGACCAACTGCTGACCAACCCGGCAGCAGCATGAACGTTGCTTAGACCACCTGACTTTCCC
>NZ_LMHJ01000002.1 GCF_001427795.1 Nocardioides sp. Root682
CCCCGACACAGGGGCCCCAGGTCAAGGAGTCCACCCCTACACGGGGAGAACTCCCACACCACACGGGCACCCCGAACAGAGGGTTAATAGAGTTACGGCGGCCATAGCGGCAGGGAAACACCCGGTCCCATCCCGAACCCGGAAGTTAAGCCTGCCAGCGCCGATGGTACTGCAACCGAGAGGCTGTGGGAGAGTAGGACGCCGCCGGACATACATTCAGGTAGAGGCCACCCTCGGGTGGCCTCTACTCTGTTTTGTACCCAACACTTTTCAATAGCGATTCGACACCAGGAGACTGCCGTGGCAGACCAGCGTGGACGGCGCGATGACGCGCCGAAGAAGGGTGGCCCCCGTGAGGGCGCCGCTCCCCGCAAGGGCACCTCGTCCCGTGGAACCAGTGGCGCCAGGAGTGGCGCCGGCTCGGACCGGGACCGCGCGCCCTACGACCGCAGTACCCAGGGCCGTGGCAAGCCGTCGGATCGCTCTGGCAAGCCCGCTGAGCGCTCGGGCAAGCCGTCGGATCGCACGGGTGGACCGCGTCGTACGCCTGAGCGGAGCGCTGTACCGCGCGTCGACCAGGCGACCTACGACGGTCCGCCGCTGCCCGACGACATCAACGGCATGGAGCTCGACGCCTCGGTGCGCGTGCACCTGAAGGACCTGCCCGACAAGCTGGGCTCCCGGGTTGCGCGTCACCTGGCTGCTGCTGGCCGGCTCATCGACGACGAGCCGGAAGTGGCCTACCAGCACGCCCTGGCTGCGAAGGCGCGGGCTCCGCGTCTCGCGGTGGTTCGTGAAGCAGTCGGCGAGGCTGCGTACGCCGCCGGGCACTACGCCGAGGCGCTGTCGGAGCTGCGTGCCGCGAAGCGGATGAACGGCGCGACGGCGTACCTCCCGATCATGGCGGACTGTCACCGTGCCCTGGGCAACCCCACCCGGGCTCTCGAGCTCGCGAAGAGCCCGTCGGTCGTGAGGTTCGCTGCCCCTGCCAAGGCCGAGATGACCATCGTCGAGGCAGGCGCCCGTCGTGACCTCGGTCAGATGGATGCAGCCCTGCGCACGCTCGAGGTGTCCCCGCTGAACCACAAGGGCCGTGAGCCCTGGGTCGTCCGGTTGCGCTATGCCTACGCTGACACGCTCGAGCACGCAGGCCGGTTGAACGAGGCGCTGACCTGGTTCCACAAGACCAACGCGATCGACGCCGACGAAGACACCGACGCGGCGGACCGGGCCGAGTCGCTCGAGAAGCGCGTCGACCGGAGCTGAGTCCTACTCGGTCGCGGCCTCATCGTCCGTCCCGGTCTCGACCGGGCGGCCGTTGACCGCGACGATGGCCTGCTGGTGTCCGGCCGGCTGCGTGTCCCAGCGGACGTCCTCGCGATAGGCGACACGGATCTGGTCGATCACGGCGACGACCGCCACCTTCGAGACGATCTTGAGCACGATCGAGTCCCCGCCAACCATCCGCTCGCCCTCGGGGTTGACCAGGTCGGCGCAGAACTGTTCGGGCTGCGTGGTGACACCGACGGTGCCGCGGCGGCACAGCAGGGGCGTGATCTCGAGGTCGGCACTGGTGGTGGCGTGGACGTGGACCCCGGAGATGCGCAGCGTGCGTCCGAAGTCGTCCGGCGCGCTGAACATACCGACGTAGAGCGGGGTGTCGACCACGCCGCTGCCGCTCATCGTCTTGTCGTCGGTGGGCAGGTCCTCGGGCGTCGCGGCGTACCACGCGAACCAGCCGATGAGCATCAACAGGGCCACGGAGATCAACGCGATGCGCCAGGTCTTCGACTGGAACGACGGGCGGGGGAGGCGCGGTGCGCCCAGGGAGCCGAGCGATCGGGAACGAACGGTCTTGACCGGCTCGGCCCTACGTCGGCCGGGCGCCTGCTTCGGCGCCGACCCCGTTCCCCCCACTGTCATGGTCGAACCTTAGGACACTGCCGCCCCGACGCCGGGGACCTGCCAGAATCCGGGGCATGAGTCTCCGCGGGCGCAACGGTGTGCAACCCAGGCGTCCCACGCTCGAAGGCAGTGTCGCGGTCCGCGACGGGCGGCGACTCAGCTTTGCCGAGTACGGCTCCCCGCGCGGGCCAGCACTGGTGTGGATGCACGGGACCCCGGGAGCCCGCCGTCAGATCCCCATCGACGCACGCAGCTACGCCATGGAGGCCGGCCTGCGGATCATCGGCATCGACCGACCCGGGATCGGCTCGTCCTCGCCGTACCTCTATCCGAACCTCCTCGACTGGGCCGAGGACCTCGAGCTGCTCCTCGACGCGTTGGCGGTGGACCAGGTCCGGGTGATCGGACTGTCGGGCGGGGGACCCTACGCACTGGCAGCAGGTGCCGGGCTGGCGCACCGGGTCGCGGGTGTCGGGGTGCTCGGTGGCGTGGCCCCGACCCGTGGACCCGACGCCGCGGCGGGCGGGATCATCCAGCTGGCGGTGCACGCCGCGCCGCTGCTCGCAGCGACCCGGGTGCCACTCGGCGTTGCCCTCACCGGTGCCATCCGCGCCGTACGACCCCTCGCCGGCCCCGGGCTGGACCTCTACGCCGCTGTGCAGCCGGCGGGGGACAAGACCTTGCTCGGCCGCCCGGAGTTCAAGGCGATGTTCCTCGACGACCTGCTCAACGGGAGCCGTTTCCAGACCTCGGCACCGATCTCGGACCTGGTGCTGTTCACCCGTGACTGGGGTTTTGCCCTGGCCGATGTCGACGTGCCGGTGCGCTGGTGGCACGGCGACGACGACCACATCGTGCCGTTCCGCCACGGGCAGCACTGCGTCGATCGGCTCCCCAACGCCACCATGACCACGATCGACGGCGAGAGCCATCTGGGCGGGCTCGGCATCGCCCACCAGGTGCTGGACGAGCTGATGACACTCGGGCAGGGTTCGGCGTAGGTGAGGACACGCACCGAAACTCTGGTGTAGCGGCGCCCCATGGGTCACAATGGTCATCACAACTACACACGTGTCACTCAACTGACGGAGTCCATCAGTTCCGAGACCGATCACCTTCGAAGAGAGACCGCTGGGGAAGGCGTAACTCGCGCCGGAGGTAGGAGTCGAGGAGTTCGTGGTGACCGGAAGCATGAGTGCAACCAGGGGCGTGTTCTACGTCCACTCTGCGCCGTCCGCGCTGTGCCCTCACATCGAATGGGCCGTGGGCGGTGTTCTTGGCGTTGCCGTGAACCCGAACTGGACCCCCCAGTCGGCTCAGTCCGGCAGCTACCGGTGCGAGTTCTCGTGGGCCGGCAAGGCTGGCTCCGCGGCCGAGATGGCGTCTGCGCTGCGCGGCTGGAACCACCTGCGCTTCGAGGTGACCGAGGAGCCGACGCCCTCGACCGAAGGCGCCCGCTACTCCTACACCCCCGACCTCGGCGTCTTCCACGCCGTCACGGGCATCCACGGCGACATCATGATCCCCGAGGACCGGCTCAAGGCCTCCGTCGTGCGCGCAGCGCTCGGCGAGGTCACCCTCGAGAACGAGATCGACAAGCTGCTCGGCAAGCCGTGGGACGACGAGCTCGAGACCTTCCGGCACGCCGGCGAGGGTGCTCCTGTCCGCTGGCTGCACCAGGTCGTCTGAACCACCGACGAGAACCAGATCGACCCGGGTGCTGGGAGCACCCGGGTCGGTTTGGTTTTGAGTTCAGGACCGCCGGAGGGGAGGGCTCCAGCGATCCCGAGTCAAGGGGTGGCCGTCGTCAGCTGAAGGTGCCGAAGAGCACGGCGACGTTGGCGCCACCGAAACCGAACGAGTTGTTCAGCGCCGCGATGTCACCGAGCGGGAGGTCCGTGGGCTTCGTCGCGATGTCCAGCTCGACCTTCGGGTCCTGGTTGTCCAGGTTGATGGTCGGCGGGGACAGCCGGTGGTGCAGTGCCAGGACGGTCGCCACGCCTTCGAGGGCGCCGGCACCGCCGAGCAGGTGGCCGGTCATCGACTTCGTGCTGGTGACGACCAGATCGCTCGCGTGGGCACCGATGACGGCGTGCAGCATCAGCGATTCGGCGACGTCACCCTGAGGGGTCGAGGTCGCATGGGCGTTGACGTGCGCGATGTTGGCAGGGGAGATGTCGGCATCCTGGATCGCGAGCCGGATGGCGCGAGCGCCACCGCGACCAGCGGGGTCAGGCTGGGCGATGTCGTGGGCATCGGCAGTGATGCCGGTGCCGAGGACCTCGGCGTAGATCCGGGCTCCACGCGCCTGGGCGTGCTCGAGGGACTCGAGCACGAGCGCCCCGGCACCCTCACCGAGCACGAACCCGTCGCGCGCCAGGTCGAAGGGCCGGGAGACCGTGGTGGGGTCACCCTGGTTCTTCGACAGAGCCATCATGTTGGCGAAGGCAGCCATCGGCAGCGGGTGGATCGCCGCCTCCGTGCCGCCGGCGATCGCGACGTCGACCCGCCCGAGGCGGATCTGGTCGGCCGCCAACGAGATCGCTTCGTTGCCCGAGGCGCAGGCGGACACCGGGGTGTTCACCGGGCCACGGGCTCCGAGCTTGAGGCTGACGGTGGCGGCAGGAGCGTTCGCCATCAGCATGGGCACAGCGATCGGGGAGACCCGTCGTACCCCCTTGTCGCGCAGCGCGTCGTAGTTGGAGAGCAGCGTGTTGACGCCGCCGATGCCGGACGCGAAGGCGACGCCGAAGCGGTCGCCGTCGACGTTGCCGGCCTCCATGGCCACGTCCAGCCCTGAGTCGGCCCAGGCCTCGAGCGCCGCCACGAGGGCGAACTGCGAGGACCGGTCCAGACGGCGGGCCACGACTCGGTCGAGGACCTCGGCCGGGTCGACAGCGACGGGCGCTCCGATGGTGACGGGCAGGCCCTCAGCCAGCTCACCGAGCTGGCGTACCCCTGAACGACCGGCGAGGAAACCCTCCCAGGTGCTGGCGACGTCGCCACCGAGCGGGTTGGTGGTGCCCAACCCGGTGACGACGACGCGTGTGCGCGACATGGCTCTGTTCACCGTCCGGTTCAGGCCGCGCGGTTGCGCTCGATGAAGGCGACGGCGTCGCCGACGGTCTTGAGGTTCTTGACCTCGTCGTCGGGGATGGTGACGCCGAACTTCTCCTCGGCCTCCACCACGACCTCCACCATCGACAGCGAGTCGACGTCGAGGTCGTCGCTGAAGGACTTGTCGAGCTGCACGTCGTCGGCGGGGATGCCGGCGACCTCGTTGACGATGTCGGCGAGGGCGGCGCGGATCTCTTCGGTGCTCATTTTTTCTCCAGTACTGATTGGTTGGGCTGATTGGTTGGGCTGGTGGTGCTGTGGAACTGCGGACGCTGGATCAGGGAACCACGACGACCTGCGCGGCGTACGACAGGCCCGCGCCGAAGGCGATCAGCAGGGCGGTGTCGCCGGAGCGCGCGTCGCCCTCCTCGATCATCCGGTGCAGGGCCATCGGGACCGAGGCCGCGGAGGTGTTGCCGGCATCGATGATGTCGCGCGCGATCCGGACCGTCGGCGGCAGCTTCATGGCGCGGGCCATGGTGTCGGTGATCCGGTTGTTCGCCTGGTGCGGGACGAAGCAGTTGAGCTGGTCGACGGTGATGCCGGCGCGGTCGAGCGCCTGCTGGGCCACCTTGGCCATCGCGAACGACGCCCAGCGGAAGACCTCGCTGCCCTTCATCGAGAGGTACGGCATGTGAGGCTGGTCCGAGGCGACCAGATCACTCAGGTCGGGGGTGCGGATGTGGTCGTAGTGCTCGCCGTCAGAGCCCCAGACCACCGGACCGATCCCGGGGGTCTCGGACGGACCGATGACGACTGCACCCGCGCCATCGGCGAAGATGAAGGCCGTGCCGCGGTCGGTGGGGTCGGTGATGTCCGAGAGCTTCTCGACACCGATGACCAGCGCGTAGCGCGCGCTGCCGCCGCGCACCATGTCGTTGGCGAGGGCGACGCCGTGGCAGAAGCCGGCGCACGCGGCGGAGATGTCGAAGGCGGCGGCCTGGTCGGTGCCGAGCTCGTGGGCGATCGCTGTGGCCGCCGACGGGGTCTGCAGCAGGTGGCTCACGGTCGCGACGATCACGCAGTCGATCTGGCGCATGTCGATGCCGGCACTCTCCACGGCGCCGCGAGAAGCCCCGACGGCCATCGAGATGACGGTCTCGGACTCGTCGGCGAACCGGCGGGTGCGGATGCCCGAGCGCTGCTGGATCCACTCGTCGCTGGAGTCGATGGCGTCGACGACGTCGGCGTTCGGAACCAGGCGCGAGGGACGGTAGGCACCGACACCGAGGATGGCGGCGTGCGCCGGTCCCGTCTCGACGTTGAGGGCGCTCATGCCGACACGGCTTCGGAGCTCAGGATCGTCGACGGGTCGCCGTGCTGCTTGCAGAAGGCCCGGGCCTCGTCGAGCTGCTCGGGGCCGTTCAACGAGAAGGTCTCGACGTCGAGGCCGCGGTTGCGGAAGTAGCGCTTCGCGATCCCGGTGAGCGTGCCGGCGGGCGGCATCTCGAGGAAGCCGGTGATGCCGAGGTCGACCATCGACTCGAGGCAGAGGTCCCAGCGGACCGGACGGGCGATCTGGCCGACGATCCGGCTCAGCACCTCGCGGCCGTCGTGGACGACGGTGCCGTCCGAGTTCGAGAGGAAGCGGGTGCGTGGATCGTGCGTCGAGACCGACCCT
Organism: Nocardioides sp. Root682; assembly: GCF_001427795.1. Classification (GTDB taxonomy): domain Bacteria; phylum Actinomycetota; class Actinomycetes; order Propionibacteriales; family Nocardioidaceae; genus Nocardioides. Next base: position 6,644 of record NZ_LMHJ01000002.1, read on the forward strand.
GCCAGGTGCGCGACGTGGTCGACCGCGGGTGCCATGTGGGCCGAGTGGAAGGCACCGGCCACGGCCAGGGGCCGCAGGCGAGCACCCTTGGGAGCGTGGGCGGCGAGGTCCTCGAGCTGTTCGAGGGTGCCGGCCGCGACGATCTGGCCGGGGCCGTTGTCGTTGGCCGGGGTGAGGCCGCGCTGCGTGAGCGCGGCCAGCACCTCGTCCCGGTCGCCACCGAGGATCGCGGTCATGCCGGTCGGCGTGACCGCGGAGGCGTCGGCCATGGCCTGGCCTCGTTCGCGGACCAGCACCATCGCCTGCTCGGCGGTGATGACACCTGCGCCGACCGCGGCGGTGATCTCACCCACGCTGTGGCCGGTCACGGCGCCGAGGTGGCCGAACGCGTCGGCGGGGTGGGGGTACAGCTGCAGGGCCGAGACCAGGCCGGACGCGACCAGCAGCGGCTGCGCGATCTTCGTGTCCCGGATGGTGTCCGCGTCGGCGGCCGTGCCGTAGTGGGCCAGGTCGAGCCCGGCGACGGTCGAGAGCCAGTTCAGGCGCGACTCGAAGACCGGGTCCTCCAACCAGGGAGTGAGGAATCCGGGAGTCTGGGCCCCTTGTCCGGGGGCGACGATGACGAGCACGAGTCCAGCGTGCCTGCCGGACCCAACCGGGTGCGCCTGCGCCGCCCACGAATCTCGTTGCCCCCACTTGTAGGACTCCTACAAGTTGCGTGAACGGGACGTCACGAACCGGCCTGCCGGCCCAGCACCAGCGCCAATTGCAGGACGAGGGCGTCGCGAGGAACAGACGGCGTCAGCCCGGTGAGGTCGCCGATCTGGCCCAGGCGGTAGCGCACGGTGTTGGCGTGCACGAACAGGGCGCGCGAGGTCGCCTCGATGCCTCCGCCGTTGGCGAAGTACGCGACGAGGGTCTCGACGAGCTCACCGCGCGCGTCGTTCAGCGGCGCGTAGATCTGGTCGATGGCCTCGAGCCGGGCCGTGTCGTCACCGGCGAGGATGCGCTCGGGCAGGAGGTCATGGGCCGATACGGGTCGGGGGGCGTGCGGCCAGCCGACGGCCGCCCGCAGCGCGCCCAGAGCAACGCTCGCCGACAGGTGGGCGTGGGAGAGGTCGGCCGCGACGGGACCCACGACGACGGCACCGTCGCCGAACAGGTGCACGATCCGGCCCGCATCGGTCTCCGGCGCCTTGACCCCGCCGAGGATCACCACGAGCAGGTGTCCCTGCACGGCGCTGAGGGCGTCCAGGCCACCTTCCTTGGCGGCTCGCCGTACTTCCTCGAAGACGCCGGTCTGCTGACCGGACGCCTCGACGGGCGCGGTGCCCACGACCACGGCAACCTCGCCACGGGACGACCAGCCGACGGCGCTCGCACGGGAGAGCACCGACTCGTCGGTCTCGGCGCGCAGGACGGCGTCGACCGCGAGTGCTTCCAGGCGCGCGTCCCAGCGACCGCGGACCTCGGCGGCCCGGGCGTAGACCTCGGCGGTCGCGAACGCGATCTCGCGCCCGTAGCGAAGGACCGCCGCGTGGATCTCCTCCTGCACCTCTGGCTCGACCAGGCGGAAGATGTTGGCCTCGACCTCGTCGATGGTCAGCTTGATCAGGTCGACGGTCTGGTGCAGGTCGACCACACCGGCCATGGCGCGCGGCGCCACGCCGAAGACCTCGATGACGACGTCGTCGTCGCCGATGTCGGTCCCGCCGCCGTCAGCGAACCAGTCCACGAAGCTCTTCACGCCGGCCTGGACGATCATGCCCACCCAGGACCGGTCCTCGGCACTCATCTCCCGGAACCACGGCCGGTCGGCCTCCATGCGGGCGATCGCAGCCGTCCCGAGGGACCCGGTGGCTGCACGCAACTGCTGGGTCGCGCTTGCCCGCGCGCCGGGGCCGGTGGGGGACATGTGCCCAGCCTAGGGGGGTGGCTTTGTTAACCGGACCGTCACATCCGGCCGGAGGCCCCGTGGTTGAATCGTGGACCACCTGCAGTACCTGTCGGCGAGGGAGGGCGCGATGACGGATCGGTCGGGACACGAGGTGCAGTTCTTCACCCTGCACGGCAAGAAACGCGCGTTCATCAAGGCGGGGAGCGGCCCCGCGCTGCTGCTCCTGCACGGCCTGGGGTGTGACCACACGACGTGGCTCCCCGTCGTCGACGAGCTGGCGAAGAAGTACACCGTGATCGCCCCCGACCTGCTGGGGCACGGCGTCTCCGACAAGCCCCGAGCCGACTACACGCTCGGCGGTTACGCGAACGGCATGCGGGACCTGCTGACCGTGCTCGGCATCGACAAGGTCACCGTCGTCGGCCACAGCTTCGGTGGTGGCGTCGCCATGCAGTTCGGCTACCAGTTCCCCGAGCGCACCCAGCGGATGATGCTGGTGGCGACCGGCGGGCTGGGGCCGGAGGTCACGCCGCTCATCAAGCTCATCCAGGCACCCGGCTGGTTCCCGGTGATGGGCGTGCTCACGCTGCCCGGCATCCGGCACCTCGAGACGTTCGCGCTCCGTTCGGCGGCCGCACACGGCGCCGGGCCTGTGCGCAAGTACACCCGCGACCTCGCCGAGGCGGCCGACATCCTCGAGTCGTGGAAGGACCGGCGCACCCGCTTCGCGATCCGCCACCTGGTGCGCGCGGTGATCGACTGGCGCGGCCAGATCGTCACCATGTCGGACCGGGCCTACCTGACCGAGGCCATCCCGATGGCCGTGGTCTGGGGCCGGGACGACCAGGTCATCCCGGTGCGACACGCCAGCAACGCTGCGGCCCTGGCGCCCGAGATGCGCGTCGAGGTGCTGGCCGACGCCGGCCACTTCCCGCACAAGGACCACCCGGACGAGTTCGCCCGGATCCTCGACGACTTCATCGCCACGACCGAGCCGGCGACGTACAACCGGGCACGCTTCCGCCGAATGCTGAAGTCAGGCATGTCGAGCCCGGCGACGGCCCTGGCGACCGTCGAGGTGGACCCGGCCCTCACCACGGCGTGAGGACCGGTCCGGCGACTCAGGCGTCGCCGCCCTCCTGGAGGACGCCGGCGACTGACGTCGGGTCGGCGATCCGGTAGCGGTCCAGGGCTTCCTTGACCCGCGCCGGGTCGATCTCTCCGGCGTCGGCCAGCGCAGCGAGCGCCTGCACGACGACCGACTCGGCGTCGATCTGGAAGAACCGTCGGGCAGCGGGTCGGGTGTCGGCGAAGCCGAAGCCGTCCGCACCGAGCACGCGGTAGTCCTCCGGCACCCAGCGGGCGATCTGCAGCGGCACCGCGGTCATGTAGTCCGACACCGCGACCACAGGGCCGTGGCCGCTGCCGAGCGCCTCGGTGACGTACGCCGTGCGGTGCGCCTCCTGCGGGTTGAGGAGGTTCCACTTGTCGGTCGCGACGCCGTCGCGGGCCAGCTCGTTCCACGAGGTGACCGACCAGGTCTCGGACTGGACACCCCAGTCGTCGGCGAGGATCCGGCGGGCGTCGTCGATCCACGGGAAGCCGACGCCCGACGCGAGCAGGCGGACCCGGGGTCCTTCTGCACCGGCGTCCGGCGCCGAGACCTGGTACATCCCCTTGAGCAGGGCGGCGACGTCAAGTCCCTCGGGCTCAGCCGGCTGCGGGACCGGCTCGTTGTAGACGGTGACGTAGTAGATGACGTCCTCGCCGCGCGGGTGCGCCTCACTGGCGCCGTACATCCGCTCCAGGCCGGCCCGCATGACGTGACCGACCTCGTAGGCGAAGGCCGGGTCGTAGTGGACGACAGCGGGGTTCGTCGCGGCCAGCAGCGGCGAGTGACCGTCGGCGTGCTGCAGGCCCTCGCCGGTCAGCGTGGTGCGGCCGGCGGTCGCACCGATCAGGAAGCCGCGCGCCAGCTGGTCCGCCATCGCCCAGATCGAGTCGCCCGTGCGCTGGAACCCGAACATCGAGTAGAAGATGTAGAACGGGATCATCGGCTCGCCGTGGGTGGAGTACGACGACCCGGCTGCCGTTGCGGACGCCATCGCGCCGGCCTCGGAGATGCCCTCGTGCAGCATCTGGCCCTGCGGCGACATCTTGTACTGCAGCAGCATGTTGCGGTCGACGGACTCGTAGGTCTGGCCGTGCGGGTCGTAGACCTTGGCCGACGGGAACATCGCGTCCATGCCGAACGTGCGGTACTCGTCGGGCGCGATCGGCACGATCCGCTGACCGATGCCGGGGTCCTTCATCCAGTCCTTGAGCAACCGCACCGCGGCCATCGTGGTGGCGACCTTGTTCTTGCCGGCGCCCTTCTTGAGCTCGGTGTAGACCGAGTCACCCGGGAGGGTCAGCAGCTTCGAACGGTCCTCGCGCCTCGGCATCGAGCCACCGAGCTGGCGCCGACGCTCGAGCATGTACTCGATCTCGGGGGAGTCCGCCCCGGGGTGGAAGAACGGTGCGCCACCCGTTGCCTCGTAGGACGTCTCGAGGTCCCGGTCGCTGATCGGCAGGTAGAGCCGGTCGCGGAACTTCTTGAGGTCGTCCTTGGTGAGCTTCTTCATCTGGTGCGTGGCGTTCTTGCCCTCGAGGGCGTCGATCGTCCAGCCCTTCACCGTGTGCGCCAGGATCACCGTCGGCTGGCCGACGTGCTTGGTCGCGGAGTCGAAGGCGGCGTACACCTTGCGGTAGTCGTGGCCACCGCGCGGCAGCTTCTCGATCTGCCGGTCGCTCATGTGCTCGACCATCGCGCGCAGCCGCGGGTCCGGGCCGAAGAAGTGCTCGCGGTTGTAGGCGCCGCTCTCGACCGAGAAGGTCTGGAAGGCGCCGTCGGGCGTGGAGTTCATCTTGTTGACCAGGACGCCGTCGACGTCGCGGGCCAGCAGTGCGTCCCACTCGCGGCCCCAGACGACCTTGATGACGTTCCAGCCGGCGCCGCGGAAGTTGGCCTCGAGCTCCTGGATGATCTTGCCGTTGCCGGTGACCGGGCCGTCGAGCTGCTGCAGGTTGCAGTTGATGACCCACGTGAGGTTGTCGAGCTCCTCGCGTGCCGCGATCCGGATCGCACCCAGCGACTCGGGCTCGGCCATCTCGCCGTCACCGAGGAACGCCCACACGTGCTGGTCGCTGGTGTCGCGGATGCCGCGGTTCTGGAGGTAGCGGTTGAAGCGGGCCTGGTAGATGGAGTTGATCCCGGTCAGGCCCATGGACACGGTCGGGAACTCCCAGAAGTCCGACATCAGCCGCGGGTGCGGGTACGACGGCAGGCCGGCGCCGGCGCCGTGCTGCACCTCCTGGCGGAACCGGTACAGCTGCTCCTCGGACAACCGGCCCTCGAGGAACGCGCGGGCGTAGATGCCGGGGGAGGCGTGGCCCTGGATGAAGAGCTGGTCGCCGCCACCTGCGCCCTTGACCGCCGGGGCGTCCTTGCCGCGGAAGAAGTGGTTGAAACCGACTTCGTAGAGGCTGGCGCTCGACTGGTAGGTCGCGATGTGGCCGCCGACCTCGAGACCCTTGCGGTTGGCGCTGGACACCATCACCGCGGCGTTCCAGCGGATGAACGCCCGGATCCGGCGCTCGGCGTCCTCGTCGCCCGGGAACCACGGCTCCCGCTCCGGCGGGATGGAGTTGATGTAGTCGGTGCTCCGCAGGGCCGGCACCCCGACCTGTGCTTCACGGGCTCGTTCCAGCAGGCGCAGCATGACGTAGCGGGCGCGCTCGCGGCCGCGTTCGTCGATCAGCGCGTTGAACGACTCGATCCAGTCCTGGGTCTCGTCCGGATCGATGTCGGGCAGCTGGGTCGGCAGGCCCTCGTGGATGACGGTGGGTGACGTGACCACGCGGTCGGCGGGGGTGGTGCCGGACGGCGTGGCATCGGGGGTGTCGGAGGTCACGGACCCCATCGTGGCACCTATCAGGTGACCAGAAAATCTACTCGGGAGTAGTGGGTCTTTGAGTCCGTTCCGTGGCGCAGGGTTGCGCCGCAGTGCCTGACTCCGCTGGACTGTTCCCCAACCCGCGCGATGCGGGCCTTCGTCGTACCCCTTGAACTGCCCCAACCTGGAGGACTCACCGTGACTTCGACCGCCGCCGGCGGCACCACCCCGACCGGACCCGCAGAGCGCATGGGTCTCAGTCCGGGGATGGTGGTTCAGGAACTTGGCTGGGACAACGACACCGACGACGCGCTGCGTCTGGCGCTCGAGGACGCCATCGACGGCGACCTCGTGGACGGGGACTACGGCAACGTGGTCGACGCCGTCCTGCTGTGGTGGCGCAGCGACGACGGTGACCTCGTCGACGGTCTCGTCGACTCGTTGACCGATCTCGTCGGCGGCGGCGTGATCTGGCTGCTGACCCCGAAGATCGGGAGGCCGGGTGCTGTCGATGCCGCCGACATCGCCGAGGCTGCTCCGATCGCGGGGCTGTCGCAGACGTCGGCCGCGACCGTCAGCAAGGACTGGGGCGCGACCCGCCTCGTCGCACCCAAGACGATCGCCTGACAATAGGTACATGCAGAAGCTCACGACGCGCATCAAGGGAGCCCGCACCAGCCTGAAGATCCTCACGGACTCAGGCATCGTCCGGCCCTACTCGCCGGTGGTCCTCGCCGGCATGGTCAACGCCCTGCGTCAGTGGAGCACCACGCCGGCGGGTGGGTTCAAGACCATCGCGCTGCGCCGACCGCACGACACCGCGATCATCGACGAGCGCGGCGCGCTGACCTGGTCGGAGGTGCAGACCCGCACCAACGCACTGGCCTACGGCCTGCAGGCGCGCGGTGTGAAGTCGGGCGACGGCGTGGCCGTCATGTGTCGCAACCACCGTGGATTCATCGAGGCCTCGATCGCCGTCAGCAAGCTCGGCGCCGACGTGCTCTACCTCAACACCGCCTTCGCCGGGCCGCAGCTGGCCGACGTGCTCGCTCGCGAGAAGCCGCGGGTCGTCATCCACGACGAGGAGTTCACCGCGCTGCTGGCCGGCGCCGACATCGAGGAGAGCGTCCTCGGCTGGATCGACGGCGAGCCCGGCGAGAACAGCCTCGAGGGCATGATCGCTGCGTCGACCGCCGCAGGGAGGACCGGCGACCTGACCCCGTCGGGCCGCAACGGGCGCACCATCATCCTGACCTCGGGCACGACCGGAACCCCCAAGGGTGCCCCGCGTCCGCAGGGCGGCATCCCGGCCGCCGTCTCGATCCTGTCGCGGATGCCGCTGCGCAGCGGCTGGAAGTGCCACGTCGCCGCTCCGCTGTTCCACACCTGGGGATTCGCGCACTACCAGCTCGCGATGATGCTCGGCACCACGCTCGTGCTGACCCGCAAGTTCGACCCCGAGTCCGCTCTCAAGGTCCTGCACGACGAGGACTGCGACTCCTTCGCAGTGATCCCCGTGATGCTGCAGCGGATCCTCGCGCTGCCCGAGGCCACCCTGGACCAGTACCCGCTCCCGAACCTCAAGGCCGTGGCCTCGTCGGGGTCTGCCCTGCCCGGCGACCTGCCGACGGAGTGGATGGACCGGTACGGCGACAACCTGTACTCCATCTACGGATCGACCGAGATCGCGTGGGCCTCGATCGCCTCGCCCCAGGACCTGCGCGAGGCGCCGGGTTGTGCGGGTCGGCTTCCGCACGCCACCGTCGTCCGGATCCTCGACGGCGACGGCAACGAGGTCCCCACCGGTCAGTCCGGGCGGATCTTCGTCGGCAACGACCTGCAGATCGAGGGCTACACCGGTGGTGGCGGCAAGGAGATCATCGGCGGACTGATGTCCTCCGGCGACGTCGGCCGGTTCGACGCCGAGGGTCGCCTCTACGTCGAGGGCCGTGACGACGAGATGATCGTCTCCGGCGGCGAGAACGTCTTCCCCAAGGAGGTCGAGGACTGCCTGGCCGGTCACGACCGGGTGGCCGAGGTCGCAGCGATCGGCGTCGAGGACCCCGAGTTCGGCAAGCGCCTGCGCGCCTTCGTGGTCCGGGTGCCGGGCACCGAACCGGTCACCGAGTCCGAGCTCAAGGACCTGGTGAAGGCCAACCTCGCCCGCTACAAGGTGCCCCGCGAGATCGTCTTCCTCGACGAGCTGCCCCGCAACGCCACCGGCAAGGTGCTGAAGCGCGAGCTGGCCGCTCACGAGTCGCAGGAGTGAGGCCCGCGGCCGACGGGGCTCCCAGCGCTGCGGAGGGCATTGCGCTCGGTGGTCTCGCCCCCGACTTCACCCTGCGCGACCAGTTCGGCCAGGACATCTCCCTGGCGTCGTACCGCGGGAAGAAGGCGGTGGCGCTGGTCTTCTACCCGTACGCCTTCAGCGGGGTGTGCACGGGGGAGATGGGTGGCATCCGGGCACGCCTGGACGAGTTCTTGACCTTCGACACCGAGATCCTCGCGATCTCCTGTGACCCGGTCTACGCGCTGCGTGCCTTCAGCGACGCCGACGGCCTGAACTTCGGCCTGTTGAGCGACTTCTGGCCGCACGGCGAGGTCGCCCGCGCCTACAACGTCCTCGACGAGGCGTCCGGCTGCCCGCAGCGGTCGACGTACGTCGTCGACCTCGACGGGCGCCTCACCTGGGCCGTCCATCACCGCAAGCCGGACGCCCGCAACCTCGACGAACTGCTCGTCGCGCTGCGCAGCGCGGCCGGCGAGTAGACCATCCGGACGGTTCACGTAGTCATTTCGGATCATTTTCAACGAAATCCGCCGAGATGTGTTGGAAGACCCCGGATCGACGGTTAGAGTTCATCTTGTTGAACCGCTGGAGACCCGAGACTCCGGCGGTTCAGCTCATTTTTGGGCTGAGCGTGTCTCCGGCGTAGATCCGGGCGAGCAAGCTCGCCGTCGACGCCTCCCGACACGCTGCCAGCCGCGCGGTTGTCGTTCGTAGAGCCTCAGTTGGTCTGGCGGCAAGACTTCCCGTGGCCTGGCGGCAAGACTCGAGTGGTCTGGCGACAAGACTTTGGCGACAAGACTTGGGCCGGTCGGTCACGCGGTGCAGTCGGCGAGGATCCTTGCCAGCTCGGTGGGCCTGGTGAACATCGGCCAGTGGCCGGAGTCGATGTCGGCGTAGTCCAGGCGGCTGACCTTCGCGAGCTCGGGGATGTCGCCGGCGTCGAGCCACTCCTTCGCCTCGGCGGGCGAGAACTCGGGGCAGACCAGGGTCACGGGGACGTCGTGGCGGCGCTCGTCGGTGAGGCTGACGATGCCCTGGGTGACGGCCGCCGGCACCGCGACCGCGCTCGCCGCCACCGTCGCCTTCAGCTCCTCGGACATGTCGTCGGAGTCGGGGCCCGCGAACGGCTCCCAGCCCGGGAAGGGCACGACGCCGTCGACGGGCTCGAAGTGGCCGAAGTACTTGTCGCCGTCGGAGTTGGGCATGCCACCGATCAGTGCGACGTGAGCGACGTTCTCCGGTCGCGCGTCGGCCGCGGCCCACGCGAGCGAGCACGCGGCCGAGTGGCCGACCACCAGTGCCGGGCCGTCAGCAGCGTCGACCGCGGCGACGACGGCGGCCACCTGGTCGTCGTACGTCGCCTCGGTGTTGCCGTCGCCCTGCCCCGGCAGGGTCAGTGCGATCGGGCGGTGGCCCAGCTGTTCCAGCTCGGGGACGACGGCGTCCCAGGCCGATCCGTCGAGCCACATGCCGGCGATGAGCACGATGTCCATGTCAGGTCTCCTTCTCCGAGGTCGGTTCGATGCCACCCTAGGAACGAGCGCCGACACCCACGGTCGCCGTTTCGGGGGTGAGGGGGCGCCTTCGCTAGGCTGAGGCGGTTTCTGGGGCGTATAGCTCAGCGGTAGAGCGTCCGCCTTACACGCGGATGGTCGGGGGTTCGATCCCCTCTGCGCCCACTTCCTGCGCACCCGCGTCAGTCGGTGATGCGCAGGCCTGCCAGGCGGTGGCCCTTGCAGGCGTGGCCCAGCGCCACGAACCAGCCGATGACGGTCCAGCCGAAGGCGAAGTTGATCAGGCCGATCGTGTCGGCGTTCGCCTTGCCTCGAGTGGTGGCGACGGCCCACGGGAACAGGTAGCCGCAGGTGCAGAAGGTGGCGAACCAGGTCAGCAGGATTCGCCTGAAGCGGCGGCGCCGGTGGTCGCTGACCAGTTCGAGGTACATGGCGGCACGGTATTGCAGAACGAGCCCGACCGGTGTGAATGACGCGTTCTCGGGTACTGACGGCGCGGTGGTTGTTCCCGCCGACTCGGCGGAGGGGCCAACCGGAAGAGGGAGTGCCAGCGGAGCCTCGCACGACAGGTGCGAGGACCCCCGCGGGCGCTCCGTTTCTGGTTTTGCGGAACCAGAGCCTGACCAGTCACCAAGGGCGCGGGTCGCCACCCGCGCAGCATGGGGGTTCACAGTGTCCAGCCCATCCCTCCGAGGACGAACGTCCTCGTCGCGTGCGACGGCAATTCTCCGTCGCCTTGCTCTCGTCGTGCCGGGCCTCGTCCTGGCCGCCACCGTCGTCGCCGTACCGGCCCAGGCGGGTGCGGAAGCTCCTCCTGGCAGTGCGCCCGTTGCAGCAGCGGCCAAGGGTCAGAAGGTGGTCGTGTGCAAGTACGTCCGCAAGCCCAATGCAGCCGAAGTGTTCTCGCACATCGTCGTGGTCAGCGAGAACGCCCTGGAGGGCAAGGGCTTCGCCGGGGCATTCCCGTTCGCGTTCTCCGACGCTCACTTCAAGTCGGTGGCGGTCCGCTATGCCACCAAGGGCGAGCAGGCGCACCAGATCAGCAGGTCCGTCTGCCCTGCCGACGTACCCCCGGGCGAGGAACCACCCGGTGAGCAGCCGCCGGGACAGGTCGGCGGTATCTCCGAGGAGCAGCCTCCGGCGGGCGCACGTGGCGCCGACGAGGCCCTGCCCAGAACTGGACCCCCTGCGCACCTCCTGCTCCTGGCCGCGCTGGGCGGGCTCTGCAGCCTTGCCGGTGCCTGGCTGGTCGCGGGGCCCCGCCGAGGCGGTCGCCCCTCGAAGTGAGACGGGGACACGGGCGCTCTCCTAAGGTGGTCGTCATCACGTCCCGGCACCTCTGGAGGCACCCGTGTTCGTCCCGTTCAGCGTCAACGACTTCCTCGACCGCGCCACGGCGGTGTACGGCGATCGGGTCGGCGTCGTGGACGAGCCGGACCAGCCGGCGCCCAGTCAGGGCGGGCTGACCTATGCCCAGGTGGGGGCGCTCGCGCGCCGGCAGGCGGCGAAGCTGGACGAGCTCGGCATCGGTGTGGGTGACCGGGTGGCGATCGTCAGCCACAACAGCAGCCGCCTGCTGACGTCGTTCTTCGGGGTGAGCGGGTGGGGACGGGTGCTGGTGCCCGTGAACTTCCGGCTGAGTCCCGACGAGGTGCAGTACATCGTGGAGCACTCGGGCGCCCGGGTGCTGTACGTCGACCCCGAGCTCGAGGAGTCGCTCGCCGGGGTGACCTGCGAGCAGAAGTTCGTGATCGGCGACGACGACGCGCTCTACGCTGCGCCGGGCGTGGAGCCGCAGCCCTGGGAGTACGACGAGGCCGCGACCGCCACCATCAACTACACCTCCGGTACGACGGCACGACCCAAGGGCGTCCAGATCACCCACCGCAACATCTGGGTCAACGCGCTCACCTTCGGGCTGCACGCGCAGATCAGCGATCGCGACGTCTACCTGCACACGTTGCCGATGTTCCACGCGAACGGCTGGGGGATGCCGTTCGCGATGACCGGGATCGGGGCCCAGCACATCGTGCTGCGCAAGGTCGACGGCGCGGAGATCCTGCGCCGGGTGCGGGATCACGGTGTCACCGTGATGTGTGCTGCCCCGGCGGTCGCGGCCGCCGTGCTCGAAGCGGCGCAGACGTGGGAGGGCGAGATCCCCGGACGCGACCGGGTGCGGATCATCATGGCCGGCGCCCCACCGCCGACGAAGACGGTGATCCGGGTCCAGGAGGAGCTCGGGTGGGAGTTCATCCAGATCTACGGCCTCACCGAGACCTCACCGCTGCTGACCTTCAACCGCACCCGCGCCGAGTGGGACGACCTCTCGGCCGAGGAGCGGGCGACGAAGCTCACCCGGGCCGGTGCACCGGCGATCGGCGTACGACTGAGGACCGACGAGTCCGAGGAGGGTGCCGGCGAGGTGCTGGCCCGGTCGAACGTCGTGCTCGAGGGGTACTGGGAGCAGCCGGAGGAGTCGGCCGCCGCGCTGAAGGACGGCTGGTTCCACACCGGCGACGGCGGGTACCTCGGTGACGACGGCTACCTGACGATCGCGGACCGCAAGAAGGACGTGATCATCACCGGCGGCGAGAACGTCACCTCGATCGAGGTCGAGGACACCCTGTTCTCACACCCGGCGGTCGCGGAGGTCGCCGTGATCGGCGTCCCCAGTGAGAAGTGGGGCGAGACGATCAAGGCACTCGTCGTGCTCGGTGCCGATGCGACGCCCGGCCCCGAGATGGAGGCCGAGCTGATCCGCTGGTGCAAGGACCGGCTCGCTGGCTACAAGGCGCCGACGTCGGTGGAGTTCCGCGACGAGCTGGCCCGCACGGCGACCGGCAAGCTGCAGAAGTTCAAGCTGCGCGCCCCTTACTGGGACGGGTTGACCCGCCAGGTGAACTGAGCGGCCGGCACGAGCGAGGCCGCCCATCCGGCGCTCTTCCACGCGTCGACGGTGTCCACCGCCCAGGCCGAGGAGCCCGCGTCAGCCGAGTCGATCACGTCGACCTCGGTCGTCACCGGCGACGCAGCCGCAACCAGCGGCTGTCCGCTGATCGGGTCGGTGAGGTCGGGTCCGCCGTCGACGCACGTCGCGCGCACGAGCCCGATGCCGAGCCGTCGCTGGTTCAGGGCCAGGCTCAGCGCCGCGATGCCCGCTTCGCCGTACCCGACGACCGAGAGGCCGTCCGGCGGGTGCACCGAGGACTCGCGGGCATAGCGGACCGAACGCAGCAGATCACCCCCGTCGGTCCACGTCGGTACGACGACGCGGACCTTCGCCCGGGTGGCGATCCGGCTCGCGAGCGCCGCCACCGCCTCGGGGTCGGTACGCACTCCCGGATGCCACAGGAGGAGGGTGTCTGCGTTCGGGTGTCCGTGTACGGCGACCTGGATGCCGGGCGACTGCTGTGTGACCACGGGACCACCGTAGGCTGAGCACCCACATGTCCGCGGCACAGGAACCCGGTGCGAGACCGGGGCGGTTCCGCCACTGTGATCCCAGCCGAGCAGATCGGCGCGGGTGAGCCAGACACTGGCTGCGGACATCAGCCACCGATCGAGGGGCGCGAACCCCGAGGAGGAACCGTGCGCATCGCACTCCTGTCCACGTCCGACACCGACCTGCTGTCTGCCCGGTCGAGTGGTGCGGACTACGGCTGGGCCAACCCCAGCCGCTCCGACCTCGGTGCTCTCGTCGAGCTCGCAGGGAATGCCGACCTGGTCGTGTTGCGCCTGCTCGGCTCCCCGCAGCAGTACGACGCCGAGCTGGCCGCGTTGCGCGGCACCGGGCGTCCGCTCGTGGTGCTCGGCGGCGAGCTCACCCCGAGCGCGGAGCTGATGGAGACCTCGACCGTCCCGGTCGGCGTCGCCGCCGAGGCGCACCGCTACCTCGCCGAGGGTGGTCCGCGGAACCTCGCTCAGCTGCATGCCTTCCTGTCCGACACCGTGTTGCTGACCGGTGAGGGCTTCGAGGCGCCGGAGGTGATCCCGGCGTGGGGGATCCTCGAGCGCCCGGGGGTTTCGAGGCTCGCTGACGCTCGCACCTCAACCACCGGGCACGTCGCGAGGGTCGGGGTGTTGTTCTACCGGGCGCACCACGCGAGCGGGAACACCGACTTCGTGCACGCCCTGTGCGACGCGATCGACGCGACCGGACAGGCTGTGGGTGTGCCGGTCTTCGCGGGCTCGCTGCGCGCGGCGCCGGACGAGCTGTTCACGGCCCTGGGTGACCTGGACGCGCTGGTCGTCACGGTCCTGGCCGCCGGTGGCAGCACGCCGGCCGCTGTCAGCGCCGGAGGAGACGACGAGACGTGGGACGTGGAGCGGATCGCCGCGCTCGACATCCCGGTCCTGCAGGGCCTGTGCCTGACCAGCAGCCGTGAGGAGTGGGAGGAGTCGGACGACGGGGTCACCCCGCTGGACTACGCCAACCAGGTCGCGATTCCCGAGTTCGACGGCCGGATCAGCACCGTGCCGTTCTCCTTCAAGGAGATCGACCCCAACGACCCGGCCGGCCTGCCGTCGTACGTCGCGGACGCGGAGCGCTCCGCGCGCGTCGCCGGCCTCGCGGTCAACTACGCCCGCCTGCGCTCCGTGCCGCAGAGCGAGAAGCGTCTCGCGCTGATGCTCAGCGCCTACCCGACCAAGCACGCACGCATCGGCAACGCGGTCGGCCTCGACACCCCGGTGTCGACCGTCCGCCTGCTGCGTCTCCTCGCTGAGCAGGGTTACGACCTCGGGTCCGACAACGTCGTCACGCGGGTCATGGCGATGGAGGACGACACCGAGGCCGGTGACGCCCTGATCCACGCGCTCATCGCGGCGGGTGGCCAGGACGAGGAGTGGCTGACCCAGGCGCAGCTGACCGACGCGCACGTGCGGATCAACAAGGCCGACTACGACGCCTGGACGACCGACGTCCCGGCCGACCTGCGCGACGCGATGGTCGAGGCGTGGGGCGAGTCGCCCGGCTCATTGTTCGTCAACGACGCCGGCGAGATCGTGCTGGCCACGCTGCGGGCCGGCAACATCGTGCTGATGATCCAGCCGCCCCGCGGCTTCGGCGAGAACCCCGTCGCGATCTACCACGACCCGGACCTGGCTCCGAGCCACCACTACCTGGCGGCGTACCGCTGGGTCCGCAGTGCCGTCGACAGGGGAGGCTTCGGCGCCCACGCCATCATCCACCTCGGCAAGCACGGCTCGATGGAGTGGCTGCCCGGCAAGAACGCGGCGCTGTCGGCCTCGTGTGCGACCGACGCGGCGATCGGCAGCATGCCGCTGATCTACCCGTTCCTGGTCAACGACCCGGGCGAGGGCGCGCAGGCCAAGCGCCGTGCGCACGCGACGATCATCGACCACCTGGTGCCGCCGATGGCGCGCGCCGAGAGCTACGGCGACATCGCGCGGCTCGAGGGCCTGCTCGAGGAGTACGACAAGATCTCCGCGATGGACCCGGGCAAGCTCGCGGCCATCCGCGGCGAGATCTGGCAGCTCATGCACGCCGCCGAGATGCACCGGGACCTCGGGCTCGAGGAGCGACCGGACGACGAGCAGTTCGACGACTTCCTGCTGCACGTCGACGGCTGGCTGTGCGAGATCAAGGACTCCCAGATCCGCGACGGCCTGCACGTCCTCGGCCAGGCGCCGGAGGGCGAGGCCCGGGTCAACCTGGTCCTCGCGATCCTGCGCGCCTCCCAGGTCTGGGGCGGACAGGCCCAGTCGGTGCCCGGGCTGCGGTCCGCGCTCGGACTGGCCGTCGACGCGCCCACCACCGACGTCGACCGCGTCGAGGCCGAAGCCCGCGAGCTGGTCGAGGCGATGGACAAGGCGGGCTGGGACCCGGCGCGGGTCGCCGACCTGACCACCTCGCCCGAGGTGCGCCAGGTCCTGACCTTCGCCGCGACCGAGGTCGTCCCGCGGCTCGCGCGCACCACCGACGAGCTCGACAACACCCTGCACGCGCTCAACGGTGGCTTCGTGCCGGCCGGCCCGTCCGGTTCGCCGTTGCGCGGGCTGGTCAACGTGCTGCCGACCGGCCGCAACTTCTACACCGTCGACCCGCGGGCGGTTCCGTCGCGACTGGCGTGGCAGACCGGCCAGGCGATGGCCGACTCGCTCATCCAGCGCTACCTCGACGACGAGGGCAGCTACCCCGAGTCGGTCGGCCTGTCCGTCTGGGGTACGTCGGCCATGCGGACCTCCGGCGACGACATCGCCGAGGTCCTGGCGCTCCTCGGCGTCCGGCCGGAGTGGGACGAGGCCTCCAAGCGGGTCCATGACCTGACAGTGATTCCCCTGGAGGAGCTGGGGCGTCCGCGCATCGACGTCACCGTGCGGATCTCCGGGTTCTTCCGGGACGCGTTCCCGCACGTCGTCGCGATGCTCGACGACGCGGTGAAGCTGGTGGCGGCGCTCGACGAGCCGGCTGACCAGAACTTCGTGCGCGCGCACGCCCAGGCCGACCTGGCCGAGCACGGCGACGAGCGGCGCGCGACCACGCGGATCTTCGGCTCCAAGCCGGGGTCCTACGGCGCGGGCATCCTGCAGGCCGTCGAGTCGGGCACCTGGCGCGACGACGCCGACCTCGCCGAGGTCTACACGGCGTGGGGCGGCTTCGCCTACGGCCGTGGGCTGGACGGCGTCCCGGCCGCGGACGACATGCGCAGCAACTACAAGCGGATCAAGGTCGCCGCGAAGAACATCGACACCCGCGAGCACGACATCGCGGACAGCGACGACTACTTCCAGTACCACGGCGGCATGGTCGCCACCGTGCGTGCGCTCTCGGGCACCAACCCGAAGGCGTACGTCGGCGACTCGACCACGCCGGACGCCGTACGCACGCGAACGCTGCAGGAGGAGACCAACCGCGTCTTCCGGGCGCGGGTGGTCAACCCGCGCTGGATCGGCGCGATGCAGCGTCACGGCTACAAGGGCGCCTTCGAGCTCGCGGCCACCGTCGACTACCTCTTCGGCTTCGACGCCACCGCCGGGGTCGTCCACGACTGGATGTACGAGTCGCTGGCCAAGGAGTACGTCCTCGACGAGACGAACCAGGAGTTCCTGCGCAAGTCGAACCCCTGGGCGCTGCGCAGCATCGTCGAGCGACTCCACGAGGCGAAGGACCGCGGCCTGTGGGCCGAGCCGGACCCGGAGATCCTGGCCGCGCTGCAGCAGGCCTATCTCGACGTCGAAGGTGACCTGGAAGACCGATGAAGGTCAGGATCCTCGGCTTCGGGATGGGGCCGCAGCACGTCACCCCCGAGGTCGCCGAGGCGCTCCGGGGCTGTGACTACGCGCTGGCGGTCCAGAAGGGCGAGTCGGACTCGCTGCTGGACGTGCGGCGCGCCGTGTGTGAGGCGTACGGCGTCGAGCTGGTCGTCGTACGCGATCCGGAACGGGACCGTTCCCCGGGCCTGGACCGCGCGGGCTACGAAGGCGCCGTCGCCGACTGGTACGACGCCCGCCTGGCGGCGTACCGCGACGTGCTCGAGTCGCGTGGGGGCGTCGCCGCCTTCCTCGTGTGGGGCGACCCGTCCCTCTATGACGGCACGATCCGGATCGTCGAGGAGCTGGCCGAGAAGATCGACCTGTCGTACGACGTCCTCCCCGGCATCAGCGCGCCGCAGGTGCTGGCCGCACGGCACCGGATCGTCCTGCACCAGGTCGGCAAGCCGGTGCACGTCACGACCGCCCGGCGCCTGCGCCACGACGTCACCTCGGGGCAGAAGAACCTCGTCGTGATGCTCACCTCGGGCGTGGATCTCGACGGGTTCGACGACTGGCACATCTGGTGGGGCGCCAACCTCGGCGGTGTGGGGGAGCGTCTCGTCAGTGGTCGGGTCGGGGCCGTGCGCACGGCGCTGGTCGAGGCGCGGACCGAGGCGAAGGCCGAGGCTGGCTGGGTGATGGACCTGTTCCTGATCCGGGCGCCGGACCTGCCGCTGGAGGACTCCGATGGCGCTGCCTGATCGCGACGTGCTGCTCTGCCGCGACTGCTGCTGCGGTACGACGAAGAAGCACCCCGCGATCGACCACTCCGCCCAGCGCGACGCGATCGAGGCGCTGGACGACCCCGCCGGCCGACGCGGGCCGCGGATCCGGGTGCGGGTCGTCGACTGTCTCGACGAGTGCGACCGCAGCAACGTGGTGCTCGTGCGCGACTTCACGTACTTCCCAGGCGGGCGGCGTCCCAAGGACACCTGGCTCGGCGGTGTGCTCTCGGAGGCGACCACCGACGAGGTCGTGGACTGGGTGCGCGAGGGCGGCGCCGTACCGCCGTCGCTGGCGCCGCGGGTCTTCCGGGGCCGGCGCCAGTGAATCTCGTGACGGTTGCTGCGCAACCTCCTCGATCACCGAAAGCCCTGCTCGTCGCCGGCATGACGTCCGACGCCGGCAAGAGCGTCGTGGTGACCGGCCTGTGCCGGGCGTTCGCGCGTCGCGGCATCTCCGTGGCGCCGTACAAGGCGCAGAACATGTCGAACAACTCGATGGTCGTCACCTCACCCGACGGCACGCCGGGCGAGATCGGCCGCGCCCAGTGGGTGCAGGCGCTCGCCGCGGGGGTCGTGCCCGAGGTCGCGATGAACCCGGTGCTGCTCAAGCCGGGCAGCGACCGCCGCAGCCACGTCATCCGGATGGGCCAGCCCGACGGCGAGGTGTCCGCCCGCGACTGGCAGACCGGGCGTCAGCGGCTGGCCGAGAGCGCGTTCGCGGCGTTCGACGACCTGCGGTCGCGGTTCGACCTGGTCGTCGCCGAGGGCGCGGGCAGCCCGACGGAGATCAACCTGCGCTCCAGCGACTACGTCAACATGGGCCTCGCGCAGCACGGCACGGTCCCGACCGTCGTCGTCGGCGACATCGATCGCGGCGGCTGGTTCGCCTCGGCGTTCGGGACCCTGGCGCTGCTGTCACCTGAGGACCAGCGGCTCATCGCCGGGTTCCTGGTCAACCGGTTCCGTGGCGACGTCGACCTGCTGCGCCCGGGTCTTGAGGACCTCCAACGACGCACCGGTCGGCCGACGTACGGCGTCCTGCCGTGGCATCCCGACCTCTGGCTGGACTCCGAGGACGCGCTCGACCTGCAGGGCCGCCGCGCGCCCGTGGACGGCGCGTTGAAGGTGGCCGTCGTCCGACTCCCGCGGATCAGCAACTTCACCGATGTCGACGCGCTCGGCCTCGAGCCGGGGCTCGACGTCAGCTTCGTGTCCGACCCGTCGCGGCTCGCGGACGCCGATCTGGTGGTGCTTCCGGGCACCCGCTCGACCATCGCTGACCTCGCGTGGCTGCGCTCCCGAGGTCTGGACACCGCGATCCTCAAGCACGCCGCCGCCGGTCGGCCGGTGCTCGGCATCTGTGGTGGCTGTCAGATGCTCGGCACCACGATCACCGATCCGGACGGTGTCGAGGGTTCCGCGGGGGCGGTCGTCGAGGGCCTCGGCCTGCTCGACCTCGTCACGAGGTTCGACGCGGTGAAGACGCTGCGCCTGCACGAACCGGCCGGCTACGAGATCCACCACGGACGGATCACGGGGGAGCGCACGCGTGGCTCGGTGACCGGCACGATGGTGCACGGCAGCCTCGAGGACGACACCGCTCGTGGTGCCTACCTCACGGAGGCGCTCGGCATCGAGTCGACCGCGTCGTTCCCGGAGGCGAGGGCCCGGCGCCTGGACCTGCTCGGCGACCTCGTCGAGGAGCACCTCGACCTCGACGCCCTGCTCGCGCTCGCAGGCGACGGGGTCCCGGCCCTGCCGGTGGTCACAGGAGGACTGGCATGAGGGTGTTGCTGCTCGGCGGGACGGGCGAGGCGCGCGACCTCGCCGAGGCCCTGGTGGCCGACGGCGTGGACGTCGTGTCGTCGCTCGCGGGTCGGGTCGCGCGTCCCCGGTTGCCGGTGGGAGAGGTCCGCATCGGCGGCTTCGGTGGCGTCGAGGGCCTGCGCTCCGCGCTGGCGGAGTACGACGTCGTCGTGGACGCCACGCACCCGTTCGCCGCCGGCATGTCGAGGAACGCCGCAGCGGCCTGTGCTGCCGAGGGCACGCCGCTGCTGCGCCTCGAACGACCGGGCTGGGGCGACCGCGCGACGCCTTCGTGGATCTGGGTCGACACCCACGAAGAGGCCGCGATCGTCGCGGGCGAGCTCGGCCACCGGCCGTTCCTCACCGTCGGACGGCAGGAGCTGGCGCGGTTCGTCCCGAAGCTGCGGGACCTCCACGTGCTGGCCCGGGTCGTCGACGTCCCCGACGTCGAGCTGCCCGAGCCGTGGGAACTGCTGACGTCTCGCGGGCCGTACACGCTCGACGGCGAGCGGGCCCTGATGGTCGACCGCGACGTGCTGGTCACCAAGGACTCGGGGGGTGCCCACACCTGGCCGAAGATGGAGGCTGCCGCCGAGCTCGGCATCCCCGTGGTCGTCGTACGACGGGCGGGCGGGCCCGACGGCGTCGCGACCGTGCACGAGGTCGATGCCGTGCTGAGCTGGGTCCGCTCGATCCAGCCGTAGCGGACCCTCAGGGACGGCGCTCGTGGCCCGCGCGGCCGTGGGTGCGCCGGTCCTCCTTCATCTCCGCCTCGTAGAGGTGGCGACGTCCGCCGACGAGGGTGTCGCGGGCCTGCTGCTCGAGGCGTCGGAACGCGGCGTAGTACCCGTCGTCGTACTCCTCGACGACCTGGAAGGTCCAGCGGCCGTGCAGCACGTTGCGGCCGACCAGCTCCTCCTCGAAGCGGTCGGCCAGCTCGGTGTGACCGGCGTCCCGCAGCTGCTCGACGCCCTTGCCGAGGGTGAGGTCGGCGGTGCCGCTGAGCCGGTGGAAGGCGTAGAGGTGGCCGCGGGCGATCTCGACCGCCTCGAGGGCCTCAGAGATGTTTCCGAGGCCCTCGATGGTCAGGTCGTCGACGCCGCCGGGGCGGACGTGCTCGTCGTCGGTCGTCATGGCGGTGCAGTACCCCCATCCGACGGGAACCACCCGGGTCAGGCTGCGCGCAATGCCTCCGTCAAGGCTTCCGTCAAGGTCGTCGCCGGACGGCCCAGGAGTGCCTCGAGGTCGGTGGTCTCGACGTACAGCTCGCCCCGGCCCAGGCCCTGGTCGGCGTCGGCGAGGATCGCGGCGTACTGCTCGGGCAGGCCGGCGCCGACGAGCACCTCGGTGAGGGCGTCGGCCGGCAGGTCGTTGTAGGAGACCTCCTTGCCGGTCACCTCGGTGACGGTCGCGGCAAGCTCGGGCAGGGTGAACGCGGCCCCACCGAGCTCGTAGACCTGCTTCGGCTCCTCGGTGAGCAGGACCGCGGCTGCGGCCTCCGCGAAGTCGGCGCGGCTGGCGGCGCTGACGCGACCCTCACCGGCCGCGCCGAGCACGACGCCGTGCTCGAGGTACGTCGGCAGCTGGCCGGTGTAGTTCTCGAGGTACCAGCTGTTGCGCAGGAACGTGTGGGCCAGGCCGGAACCGGCGATCGCCTGCTCGGTGGCCACGTGCTCGGCAGCGAGCGCGAGGCCGCTGCGGTCGCCGTTCGCGATGCTCGTGTAGGCGAGCAGGTCGACGCCGGCGTCCTTCGCTGCGTCGATGACGTTCTGGTGCTGGGCCAGGCGCTGGCCGACCTCACTGCTGGAGACGAGCAGGACGCGGTCCGCGCCGGCGAAGGCCTCCTTGAGCGAGGCCGGGTCGCTGTAGTCGGCGTGACGGACCTGCACGCCTCGCGCGGCGAGGTCGTCGAGCCGGGAGGTGTCGCGGGCGGTGGCGACGACCTGGTCGGCGGGGACGCCCTTCTCGAGGAGGGACTCGATGACGAGGCGGCCGAGCTGGCCGGTGGCTCCTGTGACGACGAGGGACTTGCTGGACATCGTGGTGCCTTTCGGTGGAGGAACGGTGATGTCGGCCTCAACCTGCCCTGCGTGGAGTTACTTCCCATTGGTTAGTACGCACTTTGAAGTAAGGTACTGGCATGACGGTAAGTAAGGTGTCGGAGTCGGTCTTCGAGATGTTCCCGGACGGCGTCTTCCCCGCCGCGTGCTCGAGCCGGGTGCTGCTGGACCACGTGACCAGCAAGTGGGGCGTCCTGGTCCTGGTCTCGCTGACCGACGGTCCCCAGCGGTGGAGCGAGCTGCGCCGCCGGGCCCAGGGGATCAGCGAGAAGATGCTCGCCCAGACCCTCAAGACCCTCGAGGCCGACGGACTGGTCGATCGCGACCAGAAGCCCGTCATGCCGCCGCGCGTCGACTACAGCCTGACCCCGCGGGGCGAGGAGCTGGCCGACGTGATGGTGCCGCTGCTGCGCTGGGTCGGTCGCAACAGCGAGGAGATCATCGGGACGCAGGGACCGGCCCTGCCAGCCTGACCCGGAGGCCACGCCGGCAGGACCGGTCCTTGGAGGTGCTGCTGCTACTTCGGCGGTGCCGGGACCAGGCAGTCCACCGGTGCGGCGACGTTGCCCGAGAAGTCCACGGCGTACAGCTCGGCGTCACCGGTACCCGTCAGGTGCAGGATGTCGCTGTCGCCCAGGGTCTTCTGGGTGGGGCCGGACTTCGACTCCGTGTACTTGATCCGCTGACCGCTCGCGAACGGCCCCCACACGTGGCCACTGCCGGTGTCGCGCAGGTAGACGTCCGGGTCGGTGTCGACGATGTCGGTCGCGTCGAGCCGGTAGAAGCCGTCCTGGTTCTGGCCCTGCGGGTTCGGGCGGGTGTTGCCGGCGAAGGGAACGTGGAGGCCCGGGTTGGTCGACTCGGTGCAGGTGACGGTCGGCGGGGTCGTGTCGACCACCTCGATCGTGCCGGAGCCGTACCCGGTGTTGCCGGCTGCATCGGTGGCCTCGCAGTCGACCGCGGTCGTGCCGAGCGCGAACTGCGATCCCGACGGGGGCTCGCAGGTCGGCGTGAGCGGGCCGTCGACGTTGTCCACGGCGCTCGCGTCGTAGTCGACGACTGCACCGTCAGGACCGGTCGCCTCGACGACCTTGCTCTCGACCGTGACCACGGGCGGCGTCACGTCCGACACCTCGATGTCCACGGTCTGCACGAATGCCGGCCCGGGGACCTCGCCGTTGACCTTGAACGAGACCGTGCACGACACGGTCTCACCCTGAGGTGCGTCTGCGGCGAGCGTGATGGTCTCCTCGAAGGAGGTCGTGGCGCCGCTGGTGACGGTCTGGGAAGCAGGCGTCAGCGTGGCCGTCACACCGGCGTCGCAGGTGACCTCGTGGGTGACCTCGGCCGGCAGGTTCTGCAGCTGGCTGAGGATCACGTCGGAGACCTCGTCCGGGTTGGCGTTGGTGAGGGTGCCGCCCGTCTGTGAGGTGACGTACGACGCCTGGCCGGTCGTGTTCAGGCCGTCCCAGAGGTAGCCGTCGGTGCCGGGGACCGAGATCGCGATGACCCGGATGCCCGCTGCCTGCAGGTCCGCGGTCGCGGAGCCCAGTGTGGCGCCGGCCGATGGGTCGTGGCTGGTCGAGTCGCCGAACATCACCACGATCGGCGTGCCGCCGTCACGGAAGTCGACGGCGCCCGGGATGTCGGCGAGTGCACCGATCCAGTCCTCCGCGGCGTCGCTGCCACCACCCGACAGGGGAGTCCACTCGCCGATTCCGGCGGTGACGTCGGCGGCATTGCCGGTCAGCTGCTGCCGGAGCAGGAAGTGCCCGGTCGCGTCGGCGGTGTCCTTGTAGTCGGCGACGGCGAACTGGGCCGTCGGCTGGGCCGCGAGGATCTGGCTGACGATGCTGTTGGCGTTGCTCTGCACGTTCCCGATGCTCGCGGTCATGCTGGTGGTGGTGTCCGCCAGGAAGACGATGTCGGGGTTCGGCGGGATCGGCGGCGTCTCCACCGTCTTGGTGATCGTGACCGAGCCACCGGGAGCGAGCTCGTCGGTGTAGTGCTGTGGGCTCACGCCCGGGTCACCGATGGCGGCGACCGTCGAGGCCGCGCCGAGGGCGAGGGCGATCAAGCCCAGAGGGACAGCCCGGGTGAGGGCGTTGGGGGGTTGGAGATGCATGTCAGGTTCCTTTCCGAGGGGGTGTGACTGACCCACCTCGGAGTAGGAAACGGGACCTGCTGATACGTCGAGTTCTCGATCAGTCCCGGAAACTTCAGGTCAACTTCGCGACTGCACTGTCCTGAGCGCAGCTGCGGAGTCCGGCTCGCGTCGGTGCGCGACCGCCATCACCAGGTCCGAGAGCCGTGGCGCCACCACGTTGAAGGCGGCGTAGAAGGTCCCGAACGCGCCGTCGACGGTGACCGGACGGTCCTCCAGGGCACGCACGACGCGGTCGGCGCACTCCTCGGCGCTCTCGCCGCGGCCCTCGTAGGCAGCCGTGGGGCCGATCATCGGGGTGCGCACGATCGCGACGCGCATGTTGGTGCAGGTGACGTTGTCGAAGAATGCCTCCCGCGCCAGGATCCGGCCGAACACGTCGAGCGCGGTCTTCGAGGCGATGTACGGCGCGAACTTCGGCGCCCGGATCTGGTTGCCCCAGGTGACGATGTTGACGACGTGCCCGAAGTGCTGCTCGCGCATGGCCGGGAGCAGGCCCATCGTCAGGCGCACGGGACCGAAGTAGTTCACCGCCATCATCCGTTCGAAGTCGTGGAGCCGGCCGTGGGTGTGCTCGAGCGAGCGCCGGATGGAGTGCCCTGCGTTGTTGACGACGTAGTCGACGGCGCCGTGCTCCGCGAGCAACTGCTCGACGAGCGCGTCCACCTGGTCGCCGTCGGTCAGGTCGGCGACGTAGGTGCTCGCGCGTCCACCCTCCTCGATGACCTGGTGCCGGACCCGCTCGAGCTCCTCCGTTCGGCGCGCGGCCAGCAGCACGTGTGCGCCGCGACGGGCCGCGGCGTACGCCGTCGCCTCGCCGATGCCGGAGCTCGCACCAGTGATGAGCACGGTGCGTCCGTCGAGCGGGCTGGGGGAGTCCGTCACGGAGCGGGCGAAGCGCGCGAGCGCGGCGCGCGGCGTCTGGAGCAGCGGCGTGCCGGTGAGCAGCGCGGTGGTCTGGTGCAGCAACTGGTTCATCGTGCCTGCCGGTTCCGTGAGCGCGTGGCGACCGCCACGCCTGCAGCGGTCGCTGCTGCGGCCCACCCTATGCGTCGAGCCAGGGTGCGCGCCCGGTCCAGGTCGGCCCGCGTCGGCGGTGGGCCGTCGCCCATCACCGCACGGTGCTCGATGCGACCGGCGTAGTCGTTGGTGCCACCCAGCCGGATCCCGAGGGCGCCGGCAAAGGATGCCTCCACCGGGCCTGCGTTGGGGCTGGGGTGCCCGGCAGCGTCGCGCTGCCAGGCCCGCCAGGCGCCGGCGTGGTCTGCGCCCAGTGCGACGGCGAGCAGTGCGGTCAGGCGTGCCCCGGGGAGGTTGAGCACGTCGTCCAGGCGGGCCGCTGCCCAGCCGAACCGTTCGTGGCGGGCGCTGCGGTGGCCGACCATGGCGTCGAGGGTGTTGGCGGCGCGGTAGCCGAGCAGGCCGGGTACGCCGGCCACGGCTCCCCACACGAGGGGTGCGACGACGGCGTCGGACGTGTTCTCCGCGAGCGACTCGAGGGTCGCTCGCACGATCTCCGGCTCCTCGAGCTGCGAGGTGTCGCGGCCGACGAGGTGGGTGAGCTGGACCCGCGCGTCGACGAGCAGGTCGTCGGCGAGGAGTCCGCTGACCGCTGCCGCTTCACGGTCCAGCGAGGTACCGCCGAGGACGGCCCAGGTGGCCGCTGCGGTCAGCAGGGTGTGGGGGATCGGGTGTCGGCGGGTGGCCCGATCGGCCGCGACACCGATGGCCGTCGTACCGCCGACCAGCACGGCGACGTACCCGACGCCCGTGGCGCGGTCGTCGCGCCAGACGCGTTTCTCCAGCGCGGCGGCCGCCTGGCCGAAGCCGGCGACCGGATGGCCGCGCCGCGGGTCGGCGAGGAGCCGATCCGCGGCGAAGCCGAGCACCAGCCCGACGGCGGTGCTGAACATCCCGGTCCCGATCAGATGCTGGCTGCGAGCTGGCGCCGGTTGGCGTCCGCGATCGCGCGGTCGTGCAGGCGACCGACGAGCGCCACCAGGATCACGCCGATGGTGGCCCACAGGGTGGCGAGGACGATCAGCGACGAACGGCGGAAGTACCACAGCGTGTCCGCCGGGAAGCTGCCGATCTCGTTGACGGTCGGCAGCAGGAACGCGGTCACCGCAACGATGACGACGTACCCGAGTGCCGCGATCGTGGCCGCGGTCCAGGCCTCGAACCGGCCACGCAGCTTGTTGGCCACCACGACCATGGCGATGGCCGCCAGGACCGAGACCAGCTGCAGGGCGAAGTACGACGCCGTACGGCCGCCGATGGTCTCGCCGCTGCCGACGGCAGGAGGCGTGGCGGGGTACTTCGTGAACGGGACGAGCGCGATCGCGACGAAGCCGATCAGTGCGACCAGCGCGGTGGATCCGCGGGCCGACAGGTTGCCGAGGCGACCCACGACCGCTGCGGTCGCGAGCGCGACCAGGCCGCCGAGCGCGGTGCCGATCGCAAGGGTGCCGGTCAGCAGGCCCCAGCTCTTCTGGTTGTCGCGGGAGATCTCGACCATGCCGGCTTCGTCCTCGTCGGCGTGGTCGGCCGGGTGCTCGTCGGCCGGTGCCTGTGCGGCAGCGGCCTCTTCGAGGGCGATCGCGTCGTCGACGTACGGCTCACCGAAGGCGAACGCCACGATGAAGGCCAGCAGGCCCGCAATGAGCCCGGCGGCGAGGCCGCGGATCAGGAAGGCGCCCGGGGTGAGGACAGACTTGTCCTTAGAGGCGGTGCTCACGTGCTCAGTGGCAGGGGTAGCCGAGGAGGTGACGCGCGTCGTGCACCCACTCGTGAACGCCGTTGCCGGCGAAGAGCGAGACAGCACCCTGGTCGCTGCTGACGAAGAAGATCGCGAGCATCGCGAGGAGGCCGAAGAAGACGACCCACGTCCCGAGCTTCAGCAGCGGGACCACCGGGACTGCGACGGAGCCTGCGGTGGGGGTGGCGGTGATCTGAGACATGTGTCCTCCTCAGGGATTCTGCGTCCCTGCTCGGTTCGGTTGAGGTGAAGGCCCTCGGGTCTGACTCCACCGCGCCGATCAGGTGCGATGTCACAGTAGCGCGACTGTGCCGGACTCTCACCGGCTTCCTGGACCTACACCACGGACTTTAGGGCATCCTGACGCGGCGCGGACAGTGGGATCGCCGCCCGGACGGGTACTGCCTCGATCACGCTGGTGTGGGCAGGGTCCGGAGAGACCGCGCGTAGCGGAAGCGGTACCAGCGCTGAGCGACCAGCGCGGCCGGAAAGGCGAAGCGCCAGGTGCCCTTGGCCGGACGCGTGAGGGAACGCAGCGTCAGCCAGACCGCACCGTCCGGCGTGCGGTGGACGATGAACGCTTCCTCGCCCGAAACGGGGTGTCCGTCGCGCGTGCCGTACGCGAAGCCACAGCGGTTCGGTTCATCGATGATCGCGACGACCGTGACCGGCTCCCACAGCTTGAGCAGACCGAGCGAGGCGACCAGGGTGCGGTCCTGGCCCTGCCTGACGCGCAGGTCCTCGCCCGGCTCGGACAGGACCGCGAAGCCGCTGCGGGTCTTGACCGACCACTGCATGACCGCTGTCGACGCCTCTGTCCACAGTTGTTCGCCGTCACCGAGGCGGGTCGTCTGCTCGTGCCTGCGGTAGCCCTCGGGCGCGGAGGTCCAGCGTTCGTCGGCCACGTGGGTCTGTCCCACGGCGTCGTAGCTGAGGGCCGTCGTCATCACCCGATTGTGTCCGACCTTGTCCGGGGCTACGACACGCCCTTCGCCCATCCGTCAGCGATCTGTGCTTGATCCTCCGCGGTGGCCTCTCCCTTTGTCGTGACCTCGCGCCCGTCGGGTCCGGCCGGGGTCAGGGTGATGGACGGGCGGGTGTCGGTCCAGATGATCGTGGACTCGTCCGCGTGGATCGCGGCCAGCCCGGCGGCTGCGTCACGGTAGGACACTCCGGCGCGGGCATGGACCGTCACGACGGTCCTCTGCATCTCCTGCGTGACGGAGAACCGCGCCCACTGGGGTTGTTCCGCCAGCCGCGTGGGCGCGTGGAGACGGAACCGGGCGCCGGCACGCTTCCCGAAGTCGCTGCCGTCGCTGAGCACGTAGCGGAGCGCAATCGGCAGGTGAAGGGGATCGATGCCGCCGTCCAAGTAGCTGTCGAGGGTCATGGCGTCGTCAATGGTGGAAGCGCCGATCTGCAGCTCGCCGTTCCGGATGCGGGCAGACCCGAACGCGTCGTCGTGCCGGACCTTGTTCACCACGCGCCGAGCGTTCTCGAGAAGAGTCCCCGTCGCTCCGGAGAGGTCGACTGACTCCTTCACGACGCGGACCGTTCCGACCTTGCTGGGGATCCGCCGAAGAATTCCTCGTACGGCGGCCGCCTCCGCGTCGGACCTCACCCGAAGCTCCAGCGCACTGTCGCCGATCGAGACTCCGGTGAGCGGTTGTTCTCGGTTCACCTGCTGGGCCACAGCGATCCTCGCGAGGAGCGGCTCGGCGGGCCCCTTCCCACGGATGATGCGGAACCCGTCTGACTGGACGATCAAGGTGGCATCGGTCATGGCGTCGGTGGTGGGTTCGAGTCGCGTCCAGTACTGCGCGACCACAGCACTCACGCGGTCGAGACCACCCTCGCGAAGATCCAGGCGGACGGTCATGCCCTCGCCGAAGTCGTCGATCTCGATCGCCTCGGCGCCCGGCTCGGCAACCGCGGCCACCAGCGCGGAGGTGGTCTCACTGGTCCGCATCGTCGTCGTCCCGATCGTCAGGGTCGCGGAGGGAGTGCCCTCGAGGGTGATGCTGACCGTTGCGACGGACTCGTCCGCGAGCTCGTCGTCCAACGCGGCCAGGACCTGTCCGATCTCGTTCGTCGTGGCGTCGTGGTCCATCGTCACCGCGACGAGATCGGGCGGGGATCCGAGGTCGTCGCCGTCGCCTTCGGTCACCGCCACGGTCACGACGCCCGGCAAGTCCTCCACCGAGTTCTCCGGACCCGCGCAAGCACCGAGGACCAGGGCCGCTGCGAAGGAGCCGACGAGGAGGCTTGTGGGCCGTGCTCTCGAGTGGCGACGCTTCTGCATCGACACAACCTAGTTCGGCCGCACGGGTGGCGAATGCGTTTGCCGAAGGTGTGCTGGCGTTCGTGTGTGGGTGGCGCCGGTGGAGAGCGTCTGGGCCGCATAGGGTCGCCGCGTGCGGAGCCGACGAGTACTGGTGGCCCTCTTCGTGGGGGCGGCGGTGTCCTTTCTGGTCGCGGTCGTCCTGTGGTTCGACAACCCGACTGTGAGCATCAGCGCATCAGACATCGATGACGGCGGATCGTCCGGCGAGGCCAGCTGCAGCATCGCTCCGTGGGATGCGGGGCTCAATGACAACAGCGACGGCCCGGGCGGCGAGCACACTCAAGCCTTCCACGACGAGGTCGCGGCCGCGTGCTACGCCGCCAACACGCGGAGGTTCAACGCGTCCATTGGCTGCGGGGCGCTGGCGCTGCTCCTGCTGGGTGGGGGCGCGGTGCTTGCAGTCACGCAGCTGCGGACGCCCTCGACTACCTAGCGACGGAGTTGTCCTCCATACCCGGGCATGGCGCAGGCCCCGCTGGTGGGCGGGGTGCGCGACAGGGGAGCTATTCGTCGGGGTCGACGGTGCGGGGTGGGTCGAGGGCGCGGGTGCCGTCGGGTCCGACGAGGAAGTGTCGGCCGTGGGGGCTGGTCCACAGGTAGTACCCGGGCAGGACGATCATGTAGCGCCACCGGGAGAAGGTCTTGGCGCGGTGATGTCGTCGACACAGGGCAACCAAATTGCAGGGACAGGTCACGCCACCCTGCCCATGCGGTTGCGCATGATCCAGATCGCAGCGCGTGGCTTGTTTCGGGCAGCCGGGGAACCGGCAGGTGTGATCCCTGAGCTCGACGCGGCGGCGGATGCGGTCGGGGATCTCGTAGGAGTCGACCGGGATGCAATCGTTGAGGTCGACCACGGGGCGGACGATGACGGTGGTGTCTCTTGCGCGGAGCCATTCCTTGATCTGCGCGGTGGAGATCGGGACCTGCTTGTCGGCCCACCGCCCCACCGGATTGGCGGCGGGCTTCGCGAACGGGTTCGCGGGCTCGTCGTTGAGGGCGGTGTTGGTGATGTGGACGTTCAGGACGACCTTCCGACCTGGCGACTGGGCGATGACTTCGCCGGTTTCCTCGTCCGCGAAGAGCAGGTCCAGGGACAGGTCTTGGCGAGCGAGGTCGCCGGCTGCCTTGGACTTGCGGACGTCGAACGAATCGGTGTCACCCAGCTTGCCTCGGACGATCGCGCGGCGGGTGAGCGCCTGGTCGAGGTCGTGGGCATCGGCGCCGTCCAGCAGGCTGTGGGACTCGACTTGTCCGTTGGAGTCGATGTCGTCGAAGTCGAAGTGCCGGCGGTCGGCGGCGGCTTGGCGCTCGTGCTCGGCGCGTTCGGGGTCGAACCGCAGGATGGCTTCAGTCACGAGGCGGTCGAGCTGGGCCCACCCGACACCACCGACCGCGGCGAGCTGCCGGTCGACGAAGGCAGCGGCCTCGACGTTCAGCGACCGGGTGAGGTCGGCGATCCGTTCGGCACGCCACGGCGCCAACCTGCCCTCGATCACCGCGGCGTAGATGCCGGGCAGCCGCCAGGCGCACTCGATGATCCCCCCCACATACGCACGTCCACCGTCGGGGGACCTGCCCAACACCGCGACGACTTCCATCAATGCGAACTCAGACACCAGCGGTGCACCGTCGCCGGCGATCGGGACACCCGTGTCGATGACGCCGTCGATGATGGTCGCTGCCTGCTCCGGGGTGGTGACGGTGTGCTCGTTGGCCCAGGTCACCAGGTCGGTCCACTCCTCGACCAGTGACTCCTCGCGCGCCTTCACGCGACCGCTGAGCCGGGACAGCAACGTGCTGACCGGGCGGCCTTCATGCCGTCCGGTCAGTTCGCTGTTCCCCTGCTCCATACCTGTATTGGATCACGAGGTGCGCGGCGCAAACCTGCCTGTGGACTGGGGAAAGTCTCCACTTGGGTTGTGGAGAGTTCGTGGACAGTGGATGGTCTCGAGACGGTTGCTGCGCAACCTCCTCGACCAGCGGTGGGCGTCTCGATACGCGGCTCGCTGGCGCTCCCCGCTACTCGACGAACATGGGCGGCCTGGCGCTCGCCGCTACTCGACGAACTTGGCGCCGCTACTCGACGAACTTGGTGCGCAGGTGGGCGAGGAGCTGGTCGGTGACGTCCGGCGGGCGGACGGCGATCCGTACCCACGAGCCGTCGAGGCCGGGGAAGGTGTCGGCCCGTCGTACGGCGATGCCGGCGGCGCGGAGGCGTTCGTGGACGCCGTCGCCGACCTGGGCGAGCACGAAGGAGGCGGCGGACGGGAGGTGGTGGACGCCGAGGTCGGCCAGGCCCTTCTCGAGGTGCTCGCGCCAGTCACGGATCTCCTCGGCCCGGCGACGGCTCTCGACGACCGCCTCGGGTGAGGTGCAGGCCAGGACGGCGGCTGCGGCCGTCGTACCGACGGACCAGGGGGCCTGGTTCAGGGCCAGGCCGGCGACGACCATCGCGTCGCCGACGAGGTAGCCGGCGCGGATGCCGGGGATGCCCCAGTGCTTGGTGAGGGAGCGGACCACGACGAGCCCGCCGACACGGAGACCGGCCAGCGACTCGGCCTCGTCGGGGTCGCAGTCCATGAACGCCTCGTCGACCACCACGACCCGGCCGCGTCGCAGCAGCGAGCGGATCGTCGAGGCGGGGTGCAAGGCCCCCGTCGGGTTGGTCGGGTTGCCGATCACGACGAGGTCGGCTTCCTCGGGAATGAGCGCCGGGTCCAGCTCGAACGGCGACGGCAGCTCGACGGACGTGACGCGGTGCCCGGCCTGCTCGAGGGCGGCGTGCGGCTCGGTGAACTGGGGGTGCACGACGACGGGGCACCCCCACGGCCGCAGCCGGGCGATGAGGGTGAAGGCCTCGGCGGCGCCGGCGGTGACCAGGACGTTGTCGACCGGGCGCCGGTGCAGGGCCGCGACCGCTGCCTGGGCGCGATCGGCGCTGGGGTAGGTGCCGACGTCATCGAGCGAGGCCCGCAGCGCCGCGTCGAGCCAGTCCGGGCGCGCGCCGGCGTAGACGTTGACCGCGAAGTCGAGCTCGGCCTCGCGGGCCTCGGAGTCGCCGTGGTGGCGCAGCGGGTCATCCACCGGCGTGCCTCTCGTGTACGGCGGCCGCGAACCGTGCGGCGAGCTGGGGATGTCCTGCCCAGTGGGTGTGCAGGTACGACGCGTGCAGAGTGTCGGACGCGAAGCCGACCGCGTCGCCGTCGACCTCCCACGCTGCCGTGGGGCCGGCGGTCGGCGCGACCTGGGTGCGGTGGAACTCGTGCCCGGTGACCTGCTCACCGACGCGGGTCAGCAGGGTGTCGGCCACGCCCGTGGCGACGGGGTAGCGCAGGGTGAGCCGCTCGTTCATGGCGGCGTCCGCGTCGATCACGCCGGCCATCGGGACGTCGTCGAGCGTGCGGCACAGGTACAGCAGCCCGGCGCACTCGGCGACCGTCGGCAGGCCGTCGGCCACGGCCGTGCGGATCTCGTCCCGCAGCGCGGTGTTGTCGGTCAGGTCCTTCGCATGGACCTCGGGGAAGCCGCCGCCGAGGTACAGGCCGGCGGTGCCCTCCGGAAGCCTCGTGTCGAGGGCCGGGTCGAACGGGACGACCTCGCAGCCGGCCGCTTCGAGGAGCTCGGCCGTCTCGGCGTACTGGAAGGTGAAGGCGCGGCCGGCGGCGACGGCGACGACGGGTCGCCCAGGCGTCGAGGCTGCGGGGGTTTCGAGGCTCGTCGCTTGCGCTCCTCGCACCTCAACCACCGAAGGGGACCAGGGTTCGGCGTCGATCGGAGGCGCGGAGCGGGCGATCTCGAGCACCGCGTCGAGGTCGACGTGCTCGGTCACGACCTCGGCCAGCCGGGCAACCACCTCCGCCGACTCACCCCGCTCCGCTGCCGTCACCAGGCCCAGGTGGCGGGAGGGGGTGGCGATGTCCGGGTTGCGCGGGATCACGCCGAGCACCGGCACCGAGATGGAGGAGCGCACCTCCTCAGCATGCCTTGCTGACCCGGCCTGGTTCAGGATCACGCCCGCTATCTGGATCGTCGGGTCCCACGTCGCCATGCCGTGGACGACGGCTCCGATCGACCGCGACGACCTCGAGATGTCGACGACCAGCACGACCGGCGAGCCGGTCAGCCGGGCCACGTGGGCGGTGGAGGAGAAGCCGTCGCCGCCGATCCGGCCGTCGTACAGGCCCATCACGCCCTCGATCACGGCCACGTCCGCCGGGACCGGGACAGCAGCGCCGTGCAGGAGCAGCGGGGCGACCAGGGATTCGCCGACGAGGTGGGGGTCCAGGTTGCGACCGGGGCGGCCACACGCGAGGGCGTGGTAGCCGGGGTCGATGTAGTCGGGCCCCACCTTGTGACCGCTCACCACGTGCCCGGCGTGCAACAGCGCCGCCATCAGGCCGGTGGCGACCGTCGTCTTGCCCTGGCCGGTGGCCGGGGCAGCGACGACGAAGCGCGGCAGCTCGATCACAGGCTCACCACTCGATGCCCCGCTGGCCCTTCTGGCCCGCGTCCATCGGGTGCTTGATCTTGGTCATCTCGGTGACGAGGTCGGCGACCTCGACCAGCTTCGGGTCGGCACGGCGGCCGGTGATCACGACGTACTGCCGTCCCGGCCGGTTGGCCAGGGTCTCCACGACGTCGTCGACGTCGATCCAGCCCCAGTTGATCGGGTAGGTGAACTCGTCGAGCACGTAGAGGTCGTGCCGTTCCTCGGCCAGGGCCCGCTTGATCTCGGCCCAGCCCTCGACGGCGTCGGCCGCGTGGTCCTCGGCCGTGCCCTCCTTGCGCGACCAGGACCAGCCCGAGCCCATCTTGTGCCAGGTGACCGGGCCACCTTCGCCGGTCTCCTCGTGCAGCGTGCCGAGGCGTTCGAGCACGGTCTGCTCACCGATGCGCCACTTCGCGGACTTCACGAACTGGAAGACGCCGACGTTCCAGCCCTGGTTCCACGAGCGGATCGCCAGGCCGAACGCGGCGGTGGACTTCCCCTTGCCGTCGCCGGTGTGCACCATCACCAGCGGCCGGTTGCGGCGTTGGCGGGTGGTGAGTCCGTCGTCGGGGATGACGAGTGGCTGGCCTTCAGGCACGGTCGCTCCAAACGTTGTCGTGGATGGCGTCGGCGAGCGGACGGCGGTTGCGCCACCCGTGCCGTTCGAGGTCCGGGACGGTCTCGAGGTGGCTCACCGTGCCCAGGCACAGCCAGGCGATCGGACGGACGTGCTCGGGGATGCCGAGCAGCTCGCCCAGGAACGGCTCGCGGTAGAAGGACACCCAGCCGACGCCGAGGCCCTCGGCGGTCGCGGCGAGCCAGAGGTTCTGGATGGCGAGGACCGTGGAGTAGAGCCCGGCGTCAGCGATCGCGTGGCGCCCGAGGACGTGCTGCCCGCCCCGGCTCTGGTCGTGGGTGACCACGACCCCCATCGTGGACTCGCAGATGCCCTCGACCTTGATCTTGTCGAAGGTCGTACGACGCTCCGGGGGCAACGAGGCGGCGAACGTGTCTCGCTCATTCGCGACGTGGTCGCGGAAGGTACGACGAAGTCCCGCATCCCGCACGACCACGAAGTCCCACGGCTGGCTCATGCCGACGCTCGGGGCGCGGTGGGCGGCGCCGAGGACCCGCAGCAGCACGTCGTCGTCGACGGGTTCGCCGGTGAACTCGGCGCGGACGTCGCGACGGCGCGCGATGACGTCGTACAGCTCGGCGCTCAGGGCGGTCCCGGCCGCGATCGTGGGGGTGCTCATGCGGCCCAGCTCCGGGCAGCGGAGATCAGGTCCTCCGCGCTGACCTCGCCGATCGGCACGTGCTCCGCGCCGAGGTGCTCGGCGAGCGTGGCCGCCAGGCCGAGGCGCATCGGGCCGCTCTCGCAGTCGATGACGACGCTGGTGACGCCGGTTTCGGCGAGCAGCGCAGCGGCCATCCGGGACCGCGCGACGGCGTCGGCGCCGGCGGTGGCGCGACCGTCGGTGACGACGACGAGCAGTGGGCGTCGCTGCGGGTCGCGGGTCTTCTCGACGGCGAGCAGGTGGGCGGCTTCGAGCAGACCCTCGGCGAGCGGGGTACGTCCGCCGGCCGGCAGCTCCTCGAGCCGGGTGGCGGCAGCATCGACCGAGTGGGTCGGCGGCAGGGCGACCTCGGCGCCCTGGCCACGGAAGGTGATCAGGCCGACCTTGTCGCGGCGCTGGTACGCGTCGAGCAGCAGGCTGAGGACGGCGGTCTTGACCTGCTCCATCCGCCGTCGCGCCGCCATCGAGCCGGAGGCATCGACGCAGAACAGCACGAGGTTGGACTCCCGTCCCTCGCGTACGGCGATCCGCAGGTCCATCGCGCGCAGCAGCAGACGACCGTCGACGCGGCCGCGGGCGAACTGGTGCGGCGCGGCGGCCCGGATCGTCTCCGTCAGGTGCACGGCGCCGCCCTGCCCGGTGGGGATGGTGGCGCCGATCCGGCGGCCGCTCGTGGTGCGGGCGCGGCTGCGGCGTCCGGCCGTGCCCGTGCCGACGCCGCGGACCGTCAGCAGCCGGGTGCGGTACGTCGACGTGGTGCCGCTGAGGCTGGTGGAGCCCGTGCCCTTGTCGGTCGGTGAGCTCAGGTCGCTGGGCGCCGGGACGTCCTGGTCGACGGGCTCGGGTGCGTCGGTCTCCGACGACGAGCCGTCGTCAGTGGCCTCGGGACCCTCGGTCTCGCCGGGGCCGTCCTCCGGCCCGTCCTCCGGCCCGTCCTCCTGGCTGGGGGGATCGGTCGGATCGGTCGGGTCCTCGGGGTCGGTCGGGTCCTCCGGCGGCAGCTCCTCGTCACCGAGCACCTGGTCGAGCAGGTCCTCGTCGAGGCCGGGGGCATCGAACGGCTTGCGGCGCCGGCGGTGGGGGAGCGCGAGGGTGGCAGCGACCCGGATGTCGGCGAGGTTGACCTCGTCGCGACCGGACCACGCGGCGTGGGCGACGGCGGTGCGGGCGGTGACGATGTCGGCGCGCAGGCCGTCGACGTCGAAGGCAGCGCACACCTCGGCGATCTTGAGCAGCGCGGCGTCGGTCAACCGGACCGCGCCGACCAGCTCCTGCGCCAGCGAGATCCGGTCGCGCAGGGCTTGTTCCGAAGCGGCGTACCGCGCGGAGAACGCCGCCGGGTCGGCGTCGTACGCCATCCGTCGGCGGACCACCTCGGCCCGCAGCGCGGGGACCCGCGGGGCGGCGACCTCGACGGTCAGGCCGAACCGGTCGAGCAGCTGCGGGCGGAGCTCGCCCTCTTCGGGGTTCATGGTGCCGACGAGCACGAAGCGCGCGGCGTGCTCGACGGAGACACCGTCGCGCTCGACCGTCGAACGGCCCATGGCGGCGGCGTCGAGCAGCAGGTCGACGAGGTGGTCGTGCAGCAGGTTGACCTCGTCGACGTACAGGATGCCGCGGTGCGCGCGGGCCAGCAGGCCGGGCTCGTACTCGGCCTTGCCCTCGGTCAGGGCCCGCTCGAGGTGGAGCGAGCCGAGCACCCGGTCCTCGGTCGCGCCGACGGGCAGCTCCACCAGCCGCACGGGGCGGGTCTCGACGGGGGCGTTCGCGGCGAACGGGCCGTCGGGCGAGGAGTCGGGGTCGTGCGGGTCGGACGAGAACCGGTCGCCGGCGATGACGTCGATGGGCGGCAGCACGGCCGCGAGGGCGCGCACGATCGTGGACTTCGCGGTGCCCTTCTCGCCGCGCACGAGCACGCCACCGACGTCGGGGGCGATGGTGGTCAGGATGAGGGCGAGCGCCATCGGGTCCGGACCCTCGGGACCGCCTGCCCCGACGACAGCCGTGAACGGGAAGTGTCTGATCTTGGGGGCATGGGTCATGTGAGACGTGCCTTTCGCTGGACGCGCTCGGTCGAGTAGAGGTACGACTCCGCGCCGGAGCCCGACGCCAGGGCCGGTCCGACGAGGATCACCGCGGCCTGCCGGAGCCCGGCTTCCTCGACCAGGTCGGCGATCTGGCCGACGGTGCCACGAAGCACCTGCTCCTCGGGCTGGGAGGCGCGGGAGACGACCGCCACGGGACAGGACGCTCCGTAGAACGGCTCGATCTCGGCCATCAGCTCACGGGTACGGGTGATCGCGAGGTGCAGCACGAGCGTCGCGCCGGTGGCGGCGAACGCGGCCAGCGACTCGGTCTCGGGCATCGCGGTGGAGCGCGCCTGGGTCCGGGTCAGCACGACCGACTGCGCGACCAGCGGCACGGTCAGCTCCCGGCCGACGATCGCGGCCGCGGCGGCGTACGCCGGAACGCCGGGCGTCACGTCCCACGGCACCCCCGCGGCGTCGAGACGCCGGGTCTGCTCGTGGAGCGCGGAGTAGAGCGACGGGTCTCCCGACGTCAGTCGTACGACGTCGAGGTCGGCCACGTTCGCATCGACCATCACGGCCGTGATCGCGTCGAGGTCCAGCTCCTGGGTGTCGACCAGGTTGGCGTCCTCCCGGCAGTGCGAAAGGACGGCGGCATCGATGTAGGTGCCGGGGTAGAGCACCACGTCGGCGCCGGCCAGCATCGAGGCAGCGCGCAGGGTGATCAGGTCGGCGGCGCCGGGACCGGCGCCCACGAAGTGGATGGTCATGCCTTCTCCCACGTCCACTGGACGACGGCGCGGGCCGGGGTCCAGCCGGTGAACCGGCCGCCCAGCGGGGTGACGTGCTCGACGGAGAGGCGGGTGAGCTCGCCGCCGTACTGATGGAAGGCGTCGACCAGGAGCGACTCGGTCTCCAGCGTGACGCCGTGGACGACGAGCCGACCGCCCGGGCCCAGCGCCTCGCGGCACAGGTCGAGCAGGTCCGGCGCGGTCGCGCCGCCGCCGACGAAGATCGCGTCGGGCTGCGCGAGTCCGGCCAGCGATTCCGGTGCTGTGCCGACCACGACCTTCAGGCGAGGAACACCCAGCGCGGTGGCGTTGCGGCCGATCCGCGCAGCGCGTTCGGAGCTCGCCTCGATCGCGACGGCGGCGGTGAGCGGATGCGCCCGCAGCCACTCGATCGCCACGGATCCGGCGCCGGCACCGACGTCCCAGAGCAGCGCGCCGGGTCGCGGCGCAAGCCGGGACAGGGCGCTCGCCCGGACGTCGCGCTTGGTGATCTGGCCGTCGTGCTCGAAGGCGTCGTCGGGCAGTCCGGGCGCCCAGGACACGACCCCGCTGCCCTTGCCGGGTCCCCGGACCTCGACCGCGACCACGTTGAGCCGCGGCAGGTCGACGGGCATCGCGGTCTGGCCGGCGTGGAACTCGGTGCGGCTCTCGCGCGAGTCGCCGAGGTCGCCGAGCACGGTGAGCAGGCTCCGGCCGTAGCCGGCGTCGCGCAGGTCGGCGGCGACCGTCAACGGTGTGGACTCGTCGGAGGACAACACGATCAGCCGGTGGCCCGGAGCGAACTCGCGGCGCAGGGCCGCCGGGTCGCGGCCGACCAGCGTCACGACGGCTGACTCCTCGGCCGACCAGCCCATCCGGGCGCGGGCCAGCGACACGGAGGACACCGCAGGGACCACGGTCACCGCGTCGGTGCCGAGCAGGCGGATCAGGGTGGTGCCGATGCCGGAGACGAGCGGGTCACCGGAGGCCAGCGCGACGATGCGGAGCCCGTCGTACTGCTCGAGGAAGGTGGGCAGCGAGGTCATCGGACGCGGCCACGCGTGCCGCTCCTGGCCTTCGATCGTGTGCACCAGCTCGAGGTGGCGTTCGCCACCGAGCAGTACGTCGGCGTCCTCGACGAGCGCCCGCGAGGACGCGGGAAGCCCGTCCCACCCGTCCGCGCCCATCCCGACGACGGTGACGTTCACTCCACCCATCGGGGTGTCCAGACCGAGCCGTTGGGCTCCACACGGGTGGACGAGGCGCCGATGATCAGCAGGCACTTCATGTCGATCGAGTCGGTGTCGAGCTCGCCCAGGGTGGTCACGACGATCGACTCCTCGGAACGGCCGACGTCCCGGCCGACGATCACGACGGTGTCGGGGGAGCGGTGCTCGAGCAGGATCTTCTGCGTCTCCACGACCTGTTCGCGCCGCGACCGCGAAGCGGGGTTGTAGATGCCGAGGACCAGGTCGGCGTCGGCGATCGCCCGCAGGCGCTTCTCGACGACGGCCCAGGGCTTCAGCCGGTCCGACAGGCTGACGATGGCGAAGTCGGCACCGATGGGGGCACCGGCGCGCGCGGCCACGGCCTGGACGGCGCTGACGCCGGGCAGGACACGGACGGGCACGGTTGCGTGCTCGGGGTGGGCCGGGTCGGCCGCCGCCTCGAACACCGCCGCCGCCATGCCGAAGACCCCGGCGTCGCCGCCGGAGACGACCGCGACCCGCTCGCCGGACAGCGCGAGGTCGAGCGCGAGTCGGGCCCGGTCCACCTCGACGGTGTTGCCCGACGCGTGCCGGGTCAGGCCGGCGCGTTGGGGGACGCGGTTGACGTAGGGCGCGTAGCCGACGACGTGCTGCACGTCGGCGAGTGCGGCGGACGCCTCGGGGGTGAGCCAGCCGTCGGGGCCGGGGCCGAGGCCGATGACGAGGAGCTCGGCGGGGGCGTTGGTCTCGGTGGTTTCGAGGCTCGTCGCTTGCGCTCCTCGCACCTCAACCAACGAGCGCAGGCGGGAGGCGGTCGGGCGATGAGCGGAGTCACCGGGCACGACGATGAGGGAGAAGTACGGCACCGAGTCGGCGTCGACGTCGGCGACGGGCAGCCAGCGCTGCTCGGGCTGGGAGGCGCGCTCGACGTACCAGGCGCCGTCGAGGCGACCGGCCTGCGCCAGCGCCGAGCGGACGGCGGGGAAGGTGCGGCCGAGCTTCATGATCACGGCGCCGTCGGTGTCGGCCAGTCGTCGGGCGAGCTCGGCCTCGGGCAGGGTCCCGGGCAGCACGGTCAGCACGTCGGTCTGGCGGACCAGGGGAGCCGGGATCGCCGCGGTGGCGGCGGCGAAGGCGGGGATACCGGGGACGACCTCGGTCTCGAAGCGGTCGCGGAACCGGTCCAGCAGGTACATCGAGGAGCCGTAGAAGAGCGGGTCCCCCTCCGCCAGCAGTACGACGTCACGACCCGCGTCGAGGTGCGCGGCGAGCCGCTCCTCGCACTCGTCGTAGAAGTCGGCCAGCGCGCCGACGTACCCACCGGGATGGTCGGTGCTGCCCGTGGTGACGGGGTAGCGCAGCTCCTCCTCGACGGCGTCGGCCGGGATCAGGTGAGCCGCGATCCGGCGGGCGTGCGACTGCTTCGTGACGCCGGCGTGGAACGCGACGACGGCGGCGGCGCCGATGAGGCGCTCGGCCTTGCGGGTGATCAGCTCCGGATCACCCGGGCCGATGCCGACGACGTGGAAGCTGCCGGTCACGGGGAGAGTCACTCCTCCTCCTGCGCCAGTGCGTTGACGGCCGACGAGGCCATCGCGGAACCACCGCGGCGGCCGCGGACGGTGACGAACGGGATGTCGATGCCGTGGTCGGCGGCGAACGACGCCAGTGCGTCCTTCGACTCGGCCGCGCCGATGAAGCCGACCGGGCAGCCGACGATCGCAGCGGGGCGGGGGCCACCGTCGAGGATCATCTCGAGCAGGTGGAAGAGCGCCGTCGGGGCGTTGCCGATGGCGACGACGGCGCCTTCGAGCAGCGGCTCCCACAGGGAGACGGCCGCCGCGGTGCGGGTGGTCGACCATGCCTTCGCGAGCTCAGGAGTGCGGGAGTCCGTCAGGAAGCAGTGCACCGGGTTGTCGGCGGGCAGCCGGCCGGCGGTGATGCCCATCGCCACCATTCGGGCGTCGCAGAGGATCGGTGCGCCGGACGCCAACGCGGTGCGGGCAGCGGACACGAGTCCCGGGTGGATCACGAGGTCGCGCACGAGGTCGGTCTGGCCGCTCCCGTGGATCATCCGGACCGCGACCTTCTCGGCCTCGGCGGGGATGCCGGTCAGGTCGGACTCGCGGCGGATGGTCGCGAACGAGTCGACGTAGATCGCGGGGCCGTCGGCGATGTACTCGTAACGGCGCGGCGGCGCGGTCAGGGCACTCAGGGCCAGGTCGATCTCACTCATTGCGGTTCTCCTCAGGGATCAGCACACCGTGCCACGGCGTCACGACGACCAGGTCGCCCCGGCCGTTCCGTGACGCGAGCATGGACGCGACCATGCTGGCATCG
This sequence comes from Nocardioides sp. Root682, assembly GCF_001427795.1. GTDB lineage: Bacteria > Actinomycetota > Actinomycetes > Propionibacteriales > Nocardioidaceae > Nocardioides. Next base: position 47,547 of record NZ_LMHJ01000002.1, read on the forward strand.
ATGCCGGTCTCGTCCACCTGCACGTGCTCGCCGCCGGCCACGGGGCCGAAGGCGAGGGGTGCGCTGGTGATGTCGGCGCCGGGCGCGGGCGCGACCGGGTCAGTCAGGGGTTCGGGAAGCTCGGTCACGTGCCACGGCGCCTCGGGGCCCTCGCCGCGGGCGGCGAGGAAGAGCCGGGCGAGGTCACCGATCGCGGCGGCCGCGTCGACCAGTGGGACGACCGCGCCGAAGCCGGTGCCGACACGGAGCTGCACCGTGTCTGCGGAGAGAGCGACGAGGCCGAGGTCGCGGTGTCGGTCGGCGAGGTCACCACGGCCGTCGTCGAGGGTGAAGAGGAAGCGGCCGGGCAACCCGGCCAGGGTGGGGTCGCCGAGCAGCAGCGCGTCGAGCGCGGCCACCACGGGGCGCAGGTCGGCGCGACCGCCGGAGATCCCGGTCTGCGGGGAGACGAGGACGTTGCGGATCCGGTCGTGCTCCCGGGACGGCAGCAGGCCGGTGGCCTCGAGGGCGACGAGTGCAGGTTCGGCCAGCCGATCACCGGAATCACCGTCCACCGGCATCGCCCGGACCTGGAGGTTGGCGCGCGCCGTGAGCCGCACCCGTCCGTCGCCGTACTCCTCGGCAACGGCGACCAGCGCCTGCAGCGCGGTCAGCGAGACGCGTCCACCGGGGATCCGGATCCGGACCAGGCCCCCGTCCTCGGCGAGCCACGGGTGCACGATGCCCGGGCAGCGGTCCGGCCGGCTGCGGTTCGTGGCCATGGCGGTGCGGTCCTTCGAGGTCCGGGGGCTCGTCGCGTCGCCCCTGCAGATTCGCTGCAAATTCTTTGGTGACCTCGCGACGGTTGTCGCAAGGGCCAGCAGGTCTTCGGACTCGGGATCCTCCGGTGCGGAGCGCCTTCCCGGACCCGAAGATCCAGTGGCTGTACCGATTTCTCGGTGCTCCGCCCGTCACCCATACCGCTGCGCGTCAGTCCCGGACTCTCACCGGGTTCCCTGACTTCCACACTTCGCACTTCCGTGGAGGTCGACTGGCTCCCGCAGGGTATCAATCCCGCGCCGGCTTCCGTCCCGGCGCCCACGGCAACCCCAGCAGGACCCCAGTAGCCTGACGTCCATGCCCACGCTCCAGGACGTCACCGACCTGATCCACGGCTGGTACCCGCCCTCGACCGCGGACAGCTGGGACGCCGTCGGCCTCGTGTACGGCGACCCGGACCAATCCGTGAAGAAGGTGCTCTTCGCGGTCGACCCGACGCCGGCCGTCGCGGCCGAGGCGGCGGAGTGGAAGGCCGACCTGCTGGTCGTGCACCACCCGCTGTTCCTCAAGGGCGTCACCGGTTTCGCCGCGACCACGCCCAAGGGCCGCACCCTGCACACGCTCGCGAAGGCCGACTGCGCCCTGCTGACGGCCCACACGAACGCCGACCAGGCCGTCGGGGGAGTGTCCGAGTCCCTCGCCCTCGCCCTGGGCCTGACGGACCTGGCGCCGATCATCCCGGCCACCTCCGAGCAGCTCGACAAGCTCACCGTGTTCGTGCCCGTCGATGCCGCCGCCCCTGTCCGAGCCGCGATCGCCGAGGCCGGCGCCGGCCGGATCGGCGACTACGACTTCGCCTCCTTCACCAGCGCGCCCGGCCAGGGCCGGTTCCGCCCGCTCGACGGCGCCAACCCGATGATCGGCACCGTGGGCGACCTCGAGACGGTCGAGGAGGTCCGGATCGAGGTGGTCCTCGCGCACTCGCTGCGGACGGCCGTGGTCCGCGCGATGCTGGCCGCGCACCCCTACGAGGAGCCGGCGTACGACGTCGTCCAGCTCGCCGACAACGGTCTCGCCGCGACGGGCACCGGCCGGATCGGCACCGTCGCGCAGGTGACGCTGACGGAGTTCGCCGAGTCGGTTGCGAAGGCACTCCCCGCCACGTCGCACGGGGTCCGGATCGCCGGGGATCCGGAGCGCCCGATCAAGCGCGTCGCCGTCTGCGGCGGGGCCGGTGACTTCCTGCTCGACCGGGTGGCGGGGCTCGACGTGGATGCCTACGTCACCAGCGACCTGCGCCACCACCCGGCCGCGGAGTTCCTCGAGAAGGGCGGACCCGCGCTGGTCGACATCGCCCACTGGGCAGCCGAATCGACGTGGTTGCCGGTCGTCGAGCAACGCCTGGTCGAGGCGCTGGGAGACGCCGTGGAGACCCGGGTGAGCACGATCGTCACCGACCCTTGGACAATGCACCTGTGAGCGCACCGATGAGCACCCGATGAAGGCCGAACCCACCGCCCAATTGCGCCTGCTCGACCTGCAGGCGCTGGACGCCCAGATCGACCAGCTCCGCCACCAGCGCAGCCACCCTGCCGAGGGTGCGGAGATCGCCGAGCTCCTCGGCAAGCGCTCCGACGTCGACGGCCGGATGCGCGACCAGCGGATCGTCGTCGACGACCTCTCCGTGGCGCAGGCCAAGGCCGACGCCGACGTCGAGACGGTCAAGGTCCGCCGCAAGCGCGACCGGGACCGGATGGACTCGGGTGCGATCGCCAACCCCAAGGACCTCGAGCGCATGCAGCACGAGCTCGACACCCTCGAGCGCCGGATCACGGTGCTCGAGGACGAGGAGCTCGAGGTCATGGAGCAGCTCGAGGAGGCGCAGTCCGCGCTCGCCGAGCTCACTGCCGCCATCGAGACGCTCGACACCCGCCTCGGCGAGCTGACCGCGACCCGCGACGCCCGGGGCGCCGAGCTCGACACCGAGATCGCCACCGTGAGTGCCGGTCGCGCCGCCATTGTCGCCGAGATCCCCGACGACCTGCTCGCGCTCTACGAGAAGCTGCGCGCCAACCAGGGCGGCATCGGTGCCTCGGAGCTGCGCCAGCGCGCCTGCGGCGGCTGCCAGATCCGCCTCGACGCGGCTGAGCTGCAGGTCATCCGCGGGACCCCCGCGGACACGGTCGTGCGCTGCCAGGAGTGCCAGCGGATCCTGGTGCGGACGTCGGAGAGCGGCCTCTCGTGACCGGAGCGGGTCGTCGTACCGTCCTCATCGAGGCCGACGGCGGCTCCCGCGGCAACCCCGGCGCGGCGGCGTACGGCGCGGTCCTCAAGGACGGCCTGACCGGCGAGGTCCTTGCTGAGGACGGCGCGACGATCGGGTTCGCGACCAACAACGTCGCCGAGTACTCCGGCCTGATCGCCGGCCTCAGGCTCGCTGCGGAGTTCACGCCCGACGCGGCCGTCGAGGTCCGGATGGACTCCAAGCTGGTCGTGGAGCAGATGGCCGGCCGCTGGAAGATCAAGCACCCCGACATGCGGGCGCTCGCCGACGAGGCGCTGGCCCTCGCGCCGGCAGGAACCGTCTACACCTGGGTCCCGCGGGAGCAGAACAGTCACGCGGACCGCCTCGCCAACCAGGCGCTCGACGGCACGCGGTCCGGTGTCACGGCGGCGGTCGAACCGGCTGTCGTCACCGTTGCTGTCGAAGCAGGTGACGGGATCGCCGACGAGCCCGAGTCGCTGGTCGAGGAGCTGGAGTCGCCGGCCGCGAAAGCGCCGTCGCTGCCGCCCGGCATGGGCAGCCCGACCACGATCGTCCTGGTCCGCCACGGCGTCACACCGCACACCACCGGACGCCGGTTCTCCGGAGGCCTGGGCGGCGACAACCCGGCCCTGTCCGACGAGGGCCGTGCCCAGATCGCCGAAGCCGCCGAGTGGCTCACCGAGCTGCGCGAGCACATCAGCGCCGTCGTCTCCTCGCCCGTCCGACGCACCCGCGAATCCGCAGAGATCATCGCCGAGAAGCTGGGCCTCCCTGTCGAGGAGGAGCCCGGCTTCGCCGAGATGGAGTTCGGCGAGTGGGACGGCATGACGTTCACCGAGGTCGCTGAGAAGGACAAGGACGGTCTGGAGTCCTGGTTCGCCGACATGGCCGCCTCGCCCCCGGGCGGCGAGTCCTTCGTGACCGTCCAGGCGCGCGTGCTCGAAGCGCTGGACCGACTGCTGGCGAAGCACGCAGGCAAGACCGTCGTCCTGGTCAGCCACGTGACGCCCATCAAGACCCTGGTCGCCCACGCCGTCGACGCCCCGCTGGAGTCGCTCTTCCGGATGGAGCTGTCCCCGGCCGCGGTGTCCGTGCTCTCGTTCTACGAGGACCTCGCGACGGGGGAGCAGAAGGGCTCGATGCGGTTCTTCAACGCACTGCCCGCTGGTCGGCGGACGTTGCTCGACACCGGCCGCTGGTGACCGCGGATCGTCGACACGAGGCGAGCGGCGCGCGTCGTACCTGACGATCCTGTCGTGATTTCGCCGGCAGGACGACCTGTTCGTCAGGTGCGTTGAGCTTGCGCGCTACAGCTCGCTGACCACCACGTCGAGCTGGGTGCCGGCCTTCCCGGGCGCTCCGATCTCGACGGTCCACCCGAGGCGTTCCAGCGTCGCGGCGAGGGCGGCTGGGGTGCGCGGATCGGCGCCGTCCTCCAGCAGCTCACGGACGATCCGGCCCTTGGTGGCCTTGTTGAAGTGGCTGACCACCTTGCGGGTGCCGTTGTGCTCGTGCAGCACCCGCACGGTCGCGACCCGGCGGGCGAGGTCGGGCGCGGGGCGCCAAAAGTTCGCGTACATCCCCGAACGCAGGTCGACCAGCAGCCCACGGCCGAGGGCTGCGGTCATCACCGGCGGCAGCGCTTCGCGCCAGATCGCGGCGACCGGCCCGACGGGCGGGAGCGACGCGTCGCCCGAGAGGCGGTACGACGGGATCCGGTCGCCGAAGCGCACCATCCCGAAGAGGCTGGAGGCCACGGCCACCCGGCTCGTCGCACGCCGCTTCCCGGCGGCCGACAGCGTCTCCACGTCGAGTGCGTCGTAGAGGACGCCGGTGTAGATCCGGTCCGCGCGGGCCGTCGGTGCGGCCACCAGGTCGGCATTGCGGTCGATCAGGTCCAGCTGTCCCGGCGAGAGGCCCAACACGGTCGCGGCCTTGTCCGGGTCGTCGCGGCACAGCGCGACGAGCGCCTCGAGGACCTCGTTGCGCGCTGACGTCAGCTCGGGCGACGAGAGGGAGGCGAGATCGAGCGCCTTGCCCCGGGTCGGCACGGACTTGCCCTCACTCGGCGGCAGCAGGATCAGCACGGGCGCAAGGATAGGGCTTGGATAGTGTCGGGCTCATGCCGAGCAACGTCGTGGTCCGGGTCAAGGCAACCTCTCCCGCCCTGCTGCAGGGGCTCGAGGAGATCGCGAAGCAACTCGAGCTGCCCGGTGAGTTTCCCGCCGACGTGACCAGCGCTGCCGAGCGGGCAGCGACGGACGTCGTGCTCCCGGAGCTGGACCGGACCGACCTGCCCTTCATCACCATCGATCCCGCTGGCTCGATGGACCTGGACCAGGCGCTGCACATCGAGCGCGCAGGGGATGGCTTCGTCGTGCACTACGCGATCGCTGACGTGGCGGCCTTCGTGAAGCCCGGCGACCCGATCGACCTGGAGGCGCACCGGCGCGGGGAGACGCTGTACGGCGCCGGCACGCGCATCCCGCTGCACCCGCCGGCCCTCTCGGAGGGCGCGGCCTCGCTGCTGCCCGACCAGACCGCTCCCGCGCTGCTGTGGACCATCGATGTCGACGGGGCCGGCACCCCGACGAAGGTCCACGTCGAGCGCGCGCTGGTGCGCTCGACCGCGCGTCTGTCGTACGTCGAGGCGCAGGCGGCCCTCGATGACGGCTCGGCTGGCGAGGTGCTCCTCCTGCTCAAGGAGGTCGGGCTGCTCCGCCAGCAGCAGGAGCTGGACCGCGGCGGCATCTCGCTGCCGCTGCCCGAGCAGGAGATCGACGAGACCCCCGACGGCTTCGAGCTGTCGTTCCGCAAGCAGCTGCCCGTCGAGGAGTGGAACGCCCAGATCTCCCTGCTGACCGGCATCTCCGCCGCCTCGCTGATGGTCGGCGCGAAGGTCGGGATGCTGCGCACGCTGCCGCCGGCCGATCCCCGCGACGTCGCGCGGCTGCGTCGCGTTGCGCACGGCCTGCGCATCGACTGGCCCAAGTCGATGGACTATCCCGCGTTCATCCGGTCCCTCGATCCCGCGAAGTCAGCGCACCAGGCGATGGTCGTGGCCTGCACCCGTCTCCTGCGGGGCAGCGGGTACGCCGCCTTCGACGGCGAGCTCCCCGAGCAGACGTTGCACTCGGCGATCGCCGCCGAGTACGCCCACGTCACGGCGCCGCTGCGGCGACTGGGTGATCGCTACGCCGGCGAGGTCTGCCTCGCGATCTGCGCCGGAGAGCCGGTCCCGCAGTGGGTCACCGACGCGCTGCCGGGCCTGCCGAAGACCCTCCAGGACTCCGCGCGACGCGCCGGGTCCTACGAACGCTCCGTGCTCGACCTGCTCGAGGCGGCGGTGCTGTCCGGCCGGGTGGGCGAGAAGTTCGACGGCGTCATCACGAGCCTTCGCGACGACGACCCGAAGACAGGCGTCGTGCTGCTCGCCGACGTCGGGGTCGAGGCGCCGGTCACCGCGCAGCATGCGCTGCCGCTCGGCGAAGAGGTGGAGGCAACCCTTGCCACCGCAGACCTCGTGGCCCGTAAGGTCGCGTTCACCGTCGGCTGAGGAGGGCACGTGAAGATTCTGGTCACTGGGGGAGTCCGCTCGGGCAAGTCGGTGCACGCCGAGCACCTGGTGGGAGATGCCCCGGCCGTCACCTACGTCGCCGCCGGTCCGGTGTACGACGACGCCGACTGGGTCCAGCGGATCACCGCGCACCGCGTCCGCCGCCCCGACTCCTGGACCACCGAGGAGACCAACGACGTGGCCGGCGTGCTCCGGGCCGCGACCACTCCGGTGCTCGTGGACTGCCTCGGCACCTGGCTGACGACCATCGCGGACAAGGCCGACCTGTGGGAGCGACCCATCGGCGACGCCGAGCTGGTCGTCGGTGAACGGGTCACCGAGCTGGCAGCCGCGCTCGCCGAGGCGTCGGTGGACGTGGTCCTCGTGACGAACGAGGTCGGCCTCGGCGTCGTACCGGCTCACCGGTCGGGTCGGCTGTTCCGCGACCTGCTCGGCATCGTCAACCAGGGCGTCGCGACCGCCTGCGACGAGGTGCACCTGGTCATCTCGGGCCGGGTGCTGAAGCTCTAGAGAGCGGCGGCCAGGCCCACCAGCAGCACCGCGAGCGCCACCTCGATCCCGGCGCCGAACACGTCACCGGTGACGCCGCCGAAGCGCCTGATCGTGTGTGCGGTCAGCGCGACGACGGCAAGACCGGCGATCGCGACGGTCACCGGCCCGCGGACCGGGTCGACCAAGGCAGCGAGCGCGGCAAGACCGACCCAGCCGACCACGCTGACTGCGACCGGGATCCGGCGGGTGAAGGTGACGCCGAGGCCATCCTCGCGAGCCGGTGGCGCCAGCGTGGAGCAGGTGATCCACAGCGCGGCGCGGGAGGCGCACACGGCCGCCCCGGCGATCAGGGCGGAGCGCAGCGGTTCGCCCCCGCCCACGAACCAGGTCAGCCCGGCGGCCTGTGCACCGAGCACGAGCACCAGGGCCGCGACACCGGCCGGGCCCGCCGTACCGCTCTTCATGACGGCCAGCGAGCGTTCGGGGTCGTACGACGACGTGAGGCCGTCGGCGACGTCGGACAAGCCGTCGAGGTGCAGGGCGCGGCTGCCCACGGCCAGCAGGGCGAGCGCCGCGAACGCGACAGCGAGGGCGGGCAGGCCGAGCCGGTCGCCGCTCCACACGATCAGGGCGACCCCGACGCCGAGCGGCAGCACGGCCAGTGGCGCCACCAGCATCGCGCCGGTGGCGTCCGCTGGTGTCACCCGCAGGACGGCCGGCACCCGCAGGGCAGTGAGGGTGCCGAGGGCGAGCCGGAGGCTGCGGCCGACGAGGGCGACGCTCACTCCGGCGGCATCAGGTCGGCCAGCAGGGCGACGTCGCGGAGAAGGGCAGCGGCCGAGCGGAGGACCGGGACGGCGGCGACGGCGCCGGAGCCCTCGCCGAGGCGCATGCCGAGGTCCAGGACGGGCTCGAGGCCGAGCTTCTCGAGGGCGAGGGTCTGGGCCGGCTCTGTGGACCGGTGGCCGGCAGCGAACCACGCAGCGGCACCGGGGGCGATGCGGTCCGCGGTCAGGGCGCAGGCGACCGACATGAGGCCGTCCAGGAGCACCGGGACGCCGCTCTCGGCCGCTTCGAGGAGGTAGCCGACGGTGGCAGCCAGGTCGGCGCTGCTGACGGCCTGGAGCGTCTGGAGCGGGTCGTCGAGCCGGGAGCCGGCACGGTCGAGCGCCTGCTGTACGAGGTCCTGCTTGTGGGCGAGGGCTGCGTCGTCGACGCCGGTTCCGCGACCGGTCACCTCGACGGCCGGGAGGCCGAGGGCGGCGGCGACCATCGCCGACGCCGGCGTGGTGTTGCCGATCCCCATGTCGCCGGACAGCAGGAGCTGGGCGCCGGCCGCGATCTCCTCGCGGGCGACGGCGCGCCCGGTCTCGATCGCGCGGGTCGTCTCGTCGGCGCTCAACGCGTCCTCGAGGTGGATCGCGCCGCTGCTGCGGCGGACCTTGTGCGACTGGACGTCAGCGGGCACGCCCTCGAGGTCGTCGTCCACGCTGATGTCGAGCACCCGTACCTGCACGCCGTGGGCACCGGCCAGGGCGGAGACGCCGGCCTTGCCCAGGACGAACGTGCGCACCATCAACGGGGTGATGGCGGGGGGATAGGCCGAGACGCCGTGCTGCGCGACGCCGTGGTCGCCGGCGAAGATCACCAGGCGGACGTTGTCGAGCGGCGCGGGCGGGCAGACGCCCTGTGTGGCCGAGAGCCAGACGCCGAGGTCGCCGAGGCGCCCCAGGGCTCCGGCGGGCGTCGCGAGCCCTGCCAGGCGCTCAGCGGCGGCGGTCCGGACGGCTGGATCGGGTGCAGCAATGGCGTTCATGAGGTCGAACGCTACCGCCGTTCGGGACGACGGTTTTCGGCGGCTGCGTACGGCGGACGGAAGATCCTGTCACGTTTTGGTGCATGCCGATCCTTGCGCTTTGCCACCTCTGCACTACGGTTCGGTGTAAGGAGCGTTCTAGTCTGGATGTTCCTGCTTTACACAACAAGGAGAAACATCATGGCTCAGGGAACCGTCAAGTGGTTCAACAGCGAGAAGGGCTTCGGCTTCATCGCCCCGGCCGACGGCAGCCCGGACGTCTTCGTCCACTTCTCGGCTATCCAGGGTGACGGCTACAAGTCGCTCGAGGAGAACCAGCAGGTCGAGTTCGACGCTGCGCAGGGCCCGAAGGGTCCGCAGGCGGAGAACGTTCGCCCCGTCTGACTTTCAGATAGCGAAACCCCGGTGCTTCGGCACCGGGGTTTCGTGTTTTTCGCCTCAGGGCCGGGGGCGCAGGCAGACGAATCCCAGCGCCACCCCGAGCCCGGCGACCAGCGGACCGATCACGCTCAGCGACTTCGACTCCTCGCCACCGATCACTCCCCACGAGACCAGCGCGAGGTAGCCGCCGCCGATGACCAGCAAGGCGGCCACCGGAAGCCCGATGACGAACTTCGGCCAACTGGGTGCCTTGCCGTAGCGGAATTCATCCATGGGGACGATTGTGCTGCACGGTCACGAGGCTAGGTTGGTGCGGTGCCTCGGTCCTTCACCCCCGATCCCCACTCCCGTTCCCGGCCCAACGAGGTCGTGGTCACCCACATCGCGCTCGACCTCACCGTCGACTTCGCGACGCGGCTCCTGACCGGGAGCGCGGCGTTCGACCTCGAGCGCCGCACCCCCGATGCCACCGAGCTGGTGCTCGACACGTGGCAGCTCGCCATCGATCGCGTGACCGGGGCCGACGGAGCCGACCTGACCTTCGTGCTCGGTGCGCACGACTCCGTCCTGGGCAGTGCGCTGACGATCCACGTCGGTACGGCGGACCGGGTGGTCGTGCACTACGCCACGAGCCCCGAGGCGCGTGCCGTGCAGTGGCTGGAGCCCGAGCAGACGGCGTCCGGCAAGCCGTTCCTGTTCACGCAGTCCCAGCCGATCCTGGCCCGCACCTGGATCCCGTGCCAGGACAGCCCGGCGGTCCGGGTCACCTACGACGCCACGGTCCGGGTGCCCGCGGACCTGCTCGCGCTGATGAGCGCGGAGAACCCGGTCGAGCGGACCGACGGGACCTACACCTTTGCGATGCCGCAGCCCGTGCCGTCGTACCTCATCGCCCTCGCGGTCGGCGACCTCGAGTTCCGTGAGCTCGGCAGCCGCAGCGGCGTCTACGCGGAGCCGTCGGTCGTCGAGGGGGCGGCGTGGGAGTTCGCCGACACCGAGCAGATGATCGAGGCGGCCGAACGGCTCTACGGTCCCTACCGCTGGGGCCGCTACGACATCCTCGTGCTCCCGCCGAGCTTCCCGTACGGCGGCATGGAGAACCCCCGCCTCACGTTCGCGACGCCGACCATCCTCGCCGGCGACCGCTCGCTGGTGACCCTGATCGCCCACGAGCTCGCCCACTCCTGGTCGGGCAACCTCGTCACGAACTCGACCTGGAACGACATCTGGCTCAACGAGGGCTTCACGGTCTACTTCGAGACCCGGATCGACGAGGAGCTGTACGGCGCCGCGTACACCGCCATGATCCTGCGGCTCGGCCGGCAGGAGCTCGCGCGTGCCGTTGCGGACGAGGCTCCCCGCGACACGTGGCTCGAGCTCGACATGGCGGGCCGGGACCCGGACGACGGGCCCGCCAAGATTCCGTACGAGAAGGGCTCGCTCTTCCTGCGCCTGATCGAGTCGAAGGTCGGCCGGGTGCGTTTCGACGAGTTCCTGCGCGACTACTTCGACCACTTCGCGTTCGAGTCGATGGACACCAGGACGTTCCTCGACCACCTCGTGAACGAGCTGCTGGAGCCCGCCGGCGTCTCTGCCGAGGACCTGCAGCTGGAGGCCTGGGTGCATGGCCCCGGCGTCCCCGACAACGCGCCCGAGTTCGCCTCCGATGCGTTCGACCGGGTCGACGAGCAGGTGGCCGCGCTGGTGACGGGAGGGGCGGGCAAGCTGCCTGAGCTCGTCGCGACCACGGGAGAGTGGGTGAGCCAGCAGTGGGTGCACTTCATCCGGGCGCTGCCGCTCGACATCGGCCACGACGTGCTCGTTGCGGTTGACAGCCAGTTCGGCTTCAGCACGAGCGGGAACATCGAGATCGCCACCGCCTGGCTCGAGCTCGCCGTCGCGTCAGGCCACGTGTTCGACGAGCCTGCCGTCGACGAGGCGCTGGCCGTGTTCCTGACCCGGCACGGCCGGGCGCTCTACATCCGACGCGTCTACGAGAAGCTCGCCGCCACCGATCGTGGCCTCGCTCGGGCCCGGGAGATCTACGCGACCGCCCGCCCGACGTACCACTCGGTGTCACAGGCGGTCGTCGACCGCATCATCGGCGGACCCTGACCGCTCGGGTCGCCGCCGCCCCGACGTCGTACCATCGAGGTCTCAACTCGGACATGGGGACGACATGGGGACGACATGGGCATGCAGATGAGCAAGACCTGGTTGGTGCGCGGCGCGGTCGCCGCGGTCCTGGCCGTACTCGCTGTGGCGTGGGCGTTCAGCATCGCCGGCGTCGGCGGCACCGCAGCGACGGACAAGAGGGGGCCAGCGCCGTCGGAGAGCTCCACCGACTCCGAGGTCCAGCCCTCGGCCGAGGTCGAGACGGCCACCCCCGAGCTGAGTCCGTCCCCGACCCCGTCCGAGGACGCAGCCGGCGACGCGACCGCGGGCGCAGTCGAGGCCGTCGCGGAGGAAGCTCCGGCGGACGAGCCCTCCGCGATCCCGGTGAAGCAGGACTCGAAGCCGAAGCCCCCGGCCCGGACCCCGAAGCCGTCGTCCACGCCGAAGCCCTCGGACACCCCTTCGCCGACACCGTCTCCGAGCGAGCCGGCCGAGGGGTGCACCGAGCTGATGGACGTCGTCGACTGCCTCCTGGCGCCGATCACGACTCGTCCCTGAGCCCCCCGCCGAGTCCGCCGCCGCTGTCCGAGCCGGCGCCGTCGACCGGCGCCGCGTTCCCGGAGAGCTCGACGGCCTCGTCGTACTCCTCGTAGCGGTCCTCAGGATCCTCCGTGTCCGTCGTGTCCGCGGCTGAGGGCTCCGCTGCGCGCTCGCGGGCCACGGCCGCCTCCGCCGTACGACGCACGGGCGGTGGAGCCGGCTCGACCCGGCCCGTCGGTCGCGACGGCTCCGGCTCCTCCTCGTGTCCGCCGACCCGCCGGAGCACCGGCACTGCCACGGTCTTCGCGACCTGCACCGGAAGGGTGATCACGGACCTCGCCGTGCTGGTCAGGGACTGGATCAGGTGTGCCACGGGTGTCTCCTCCTCGTTGGGACCAGGGGCGGTTACCTTGCCTGCGTACCCAAAAGGACGGGATGCACCCGGGCGCGCTGCTCCTCCAGTCGGTCAGCAATCAGGCCAGGCTGCTCGCGTCGATGACGAAGCGGTAGCGGACGTCGGAGGCGAGCACCCGTTCGTACGCCTCGTTGACCTGGTCGGCGGCGATGACCTCGATCTCGGACGCGATGCCGTGCTCGGCGCAGAACTCGAGCATCTCCTGGGTGATCGCGATGCCGCCGATCATCGAGCCGGCCAGGGAGCGGCGGCCGCCGATGAGTGACATCGCGTTGACCGACATCGGCTCCGGCGGTGCGCCGACGTTGACCAGGGTGCCGTCGACGGCGAGCAGGCCGAGGTAGGCGTTCACGTCGACGGCGGCACTGACGGTGTTGATGATCAGGTCGAAGCTGCCCGCGAGCGCCGCGAAGGTGTCGGGGTCCGACGTCGCGTAGTAGTGGTCGGCCCCGAGCTTCAGCCCGTCCTCCTGCTTCTTCAGCGACTGCGAGAGCACGGTGACCTCGGCTCCCAGGGCGTGGGCGATCTTGACCCCCACGTGGCCCAGACCACCGAGGCCGACGACGGCCACCCTGGTGCCCGGTCCGGCGTCCCAGTGGCGCAGCGGGGTGTAGGTGGTGATGCCCGCGCAGAGGAGGGGAGCGGCGGCGGCCGGGTCCATGCCCGCGGGGATCGACAGGACGAAGTGGGAGTCGACGACGACGTGGGTGGAGTAGCCGCCCTGGGTGGTGGTGCCGTCCCTGTCGGTGGCGGCATACGTGCCGACCATCCCGTTGAGGCAGTACTGCTCGTCGCCGCGCCGGCAGTTGATGCACTCGCGGCACGCGTTGACCATGCAGCCGACGCCCACCCGGTCGCCGACCTGGTGGCTGGTCACGTCGGGGCCGACTTCGGTGACGATCCCGACGATCTCGTGGCCCGGCACGACCGGGTAGGGCTGCGGCCCCCAGTCTCCGTTGACGGTGTGGATGTCGGAGTGACAGATGCCGGCGAACTCGATCTGGATGAGGACGTCGTCGGCTCCGACTGCTCGCCGCTCGATGGTGGTGGGCGCGAGCGGCTCGCCTGCGGCGGGTGCTGCGTAGGCGTTGACCTTCATGGGGTTTCTCCTTGGGGTGGAATCGTGGGAGCTCAGGGGCGCTTCGTCTGTTTCAGTGCGTCCGCGAGCTTCTCGGCCCGCTGGGCGACGAGGCCGGCCTTGTCCTCGTCGTCCGCGTCGATCGCCTGCCAGTAGTCGATCTTCAGCCGGACGTACTGCTGTCGCAGGGCGAGGTGCTCGGCCTCCTTGCGGAGGCGGGCGTCCTGAGCGGTCAGCAGGGCGATCTGGTCCGCCGCCGCTTCCGGACCGAGCCTGCTGTTGGCGACGTACTGCCGCATGTCGCTGACGGAGAGTCCCGTGGCCGCGAGGCATGCGATCCGCGTCAGCTGGTCCAGGTCGTCCTCGTCGTAGACGCGGTGCTTGCTGCTCGCGCCCCGGCTGATCGGCGAGATCACGCCGATGGACTCGTAGTACCGCAGGGTGCTGGCCGGCAGGCCGGTGAGGGCTGCGGCTTCCTTGATCGTGTAGCTGCGCTGTCTGGTCGATGCGGTCACCTGAACGACCGTAGGAACTTCAAGTACTTGAAGTCAAAGGTGATTCAGCGGGATCCGGCTCCGCCACGGTTGTCGAACTGCGCTCCCGTTGTTCGTGGAGGTGGTGAGAGGCTGCCCACGAGGGCGGTCGCCGAGAAGGAGATGTCAACAGATGGAGCATCCACAGCCGGTCGCACGCCGCCTCTACGACCTCACCGAGCCGATCTCGTTGGTCAACTTCTTCTCGGAGGAGCCCAATGAGGCGATGGCGGAGCTCGGGTTCAGCAACTACTGGGACGGGTACTTCGCGGGTCGTTCCGCCCCGCTCGGTCGGGTGCCGGCCGAGGTGGTCGACGCGGCGTTCTACAGCTTCGCCGACGGTGAGGTGTCCCGGCACCTGCCGAAGGTCTGGGAGACGACCACGCCGGAGGCGGCGCACGCCGCCCGTGAGCGAGGCTGCGTGGCGGCGCTCCGGCGCATCCTCGGTGACCTTGTCGAGACACCCGGTCTCGTGCGTGCGGCCGAGCTCCTCGCCAAGGCCTCGGTCAGCGCCCCGGTCGAGGGAAGAGTCATGTACGCCGGGCTGCGCTCGCTTCCGATGCCCGAGGAGCCCGTGGCTCGGCTCTGGCACGCGGCCAACATGTTGCGCGAGCACCGCGGGGACGGCCATGTCGTCGCACTGGTGGCCGAGCAGGTCGGCGGGGTCGAGGCCCACGTGTTGAGCGCGCTCGCCAGCGGCATCCATCCCGCGGAGTCGTTCGGCCGGATCCACCACCTTCCGCCGGACCAGCTGGCCGAGGTGATGGCCGGTCTGCGGGAACGCGGCCTCCTCGACGCGACCGGCCACCTGACCGAGGCGGGCCGCGCGACCAAGGGCCGGATCGAGTCGCTCACCGATGCCCTTGCCGAGGCTCCCTACGACCGGTTGCAGAGGTCCGAGCTCGACGAGCTGATCGCTCTGCTCGAACCGATCTCTGGACGGCTCAACGCCTCGGGTTCGCAGTAGGGGTGTCCCGGGGTCGGGTCAGGGACGATCCCGATGCGCGCTCGTCACCGCGCGACCTAGCGTCGGAGCGACAGCCGGGTTCGCCGGCTCTTCGGCTGAGGAGAACCCAATGTTGGCGCTGGTGCAGGATGTCTACGGCACGTCCGAGGTGCTCCGGTTGGCGGAGGTGGATCGCCCCGAGCCGGCGGCGGACGAGGTGCTCGTGCGGATCGCGGCGGCCTCGGTCAATGCGGCGGACTGGCACATCATGCGGGGTGAACCGACGGTCGCTCGGCTCATGGACCGCAAGATCTTTGCTCGCAAGTCTCCGCGTGAGCCCATCCGTGGCCGCGACTTCGCCGGGACCATCGAGGCCGTCGGGTCGGGCGTCGTCGGGTGGCAGGTCGGCGACGAGGTCCTTGGCGAGGACGAGGCGACGTTCGCGGAGTACGCCGTCGTACCGCAGGCCTGCCTGGCGCGGAAGCCCGAGGGTCTGTCCTTCCAGGATGCCGCTGCGCTGCCGCTGGCCGCGACGACCGCCGACCTCTGCCTGACTGCGGGAGCGGTGCGGCCGGGTCACCGCGTCCTGGTGGTCGGGGCCTCGGGCGGGGTGGGCACGTTCGCCGTACAGCTGGCCGTCGCGCGCGGGGCCACCGTCGACGGCGTCTGCAGCACCCGCAACGCCGATCTCGTGGCGTCGCTCGGGGCCGCCAAGGTCTTCGACTACACCCTCGAGGACTTCACCCGCGCCGGCGAGAGGTACGACGTCGTGCTCGACCTGGTCGGGAACCGCGGGCTCCGTGACCTGCGCCGCGTCGTCGCTCCGGGCGGCACGCTCGTGCTGTCCGGTGGGGGCAATCCGGGTGACGGCCGACTCCTCGGTCCGGTCGGGCTGATGGCCAGGGGCGGCCTCTTCGGACGCCTGCTCGGCCTGCGCGTGCAGATCCCGATGGCCCAGCCGGATGGGAAACGATTGGCCGAGCTCGTCGACATGGTCAGCCGCGGTGAGCTCCGCCCGGTGATCGACCGTGCCTACCCGTTCGCCGAGGCCGCCGAGGCCATCCGTCACCTCGAGGTCGAGCACGCACGCGGCAAGATCGTCGTCACCGTGTGAGCGTGCCTGCACGTCCGCAGCCCTGGATCAACGCACGGCGGCAAGGCGGACTGAGGCCTCCGCGTCCCGGAGGATTTCCTGCACGCCGTCGTCGTTGGTGATGCGCGCGTCGAGCAGCGGATTGATCAACCCACGCAGCTGGGAGTAGACGGACCATCGCTTCGGAGCGATCACCTGCGGCGCCCGCGCCTCGATGCCGGCGACGATCGTGGCGCCGGCCTGCGACGGCTGGAGCCGGCGGCGCAGGAAGGTGGGGAACTTCTCCTCCAGGCGGTGCGCGATCGGGTCGGCCGTCAGGTCCCGGACCAGGTCGGTGTCGATGTAGCCGAAGTAGGCCACCGTGGCCGATGCGCCGTGCTGGGCGAGCTCGGCGCGCAGGGCGCGGCCGAACTGCTCCACTGCTGCCTTCGACATCGCGTACGGCGCCATCAGGATGCCGTTGATGAAGGCGTAGATCGACGCCACCACGACCACGTGGCCCTCGTTGCGGATCACCTCGGGCAAAGCCGCGTGCACCGTGCGGTAGACGCCGAGCACGTTGACCTCGAGCACCCGCTCGAAGACGGCGGGGTCCATCGTGTTGACCGTCGAGGCACGCGGCCCGATGCCTGCGTTGGCGACCACGATGTCCAACCGCCCGAACTGCTCCACCGTCCGCGCCACGACCGCTTCCATGGCCGCGCTGTCGGTCACGTCGGCACCGAGGCCGAGGGCGCTGTCGCCGATCGTTGCTGCGGCCTTGGTGGCCGCGTCCTGGTCGAGGTCGACGACGACGACCTGTGCTCCGCGGGCCGCCAGCTGGCGGGCGGTCTCGTAGCCGATGCCGCGTGCGGCGCCGGTGACCAGTGCGACCTTGTTGCGGACGTCGTAGGTGCTCATGCGTGGATCGCCTTCTCTGGGGTGGGGTGGGTCGTGCTGAGGTGCTCGTGGAGGAACGTGATCTGGTCGGCCAGGGCGGCCGCCAGGCCCGCGCCGTCGTAGACGTCGAAGTGGCCGACCGGATAGGTGCGGACCGAGGCGTGCTGGCCGGCCTTGCTGGCCGCGCGGTGTGCCGCCGTGGGCGGAGCCACCGTGTCGAGCTCGCCGACCTGGACCAGCAGGGGAGACCGGAGCCGTGCGGCGAACCGGATCGGTCGGTTGAGGGCCACCTCGAGGGCCGAGCGTGCGGTGACGGCGTTGCGCCAGGTGGGACCGGCCGCGGACGCGTAGCCGGCGAGCGAGCCGGGGGAGGTGATGAACCCGAGGTCGCCGGGCTCCGCCACGATCGGCACGAAGTGCGCCGGACGGCCGACCAGCGCGCGACCGAGGTCGCGCAGGCCGTGCGCGACCAGTCGCGCCAGCGGACGGACACCTGCGTGCCGCACCAGCGTGAGCAGGGCGGCGGTTCCGTCCACGGCCGGTGTCATCGACACCACCGCAGCGATGCGCCCGTCCCGCACGGCAACGGGGAACACGTGTCCGCCCGAGTACGACGTCCCCCAGAGCACGATCCGCTCCGGGTCGACCCCGGGGAGATCGCGGGCCGCGCGGATCGCAGCGTGGTAGTCCGCGCGCTGGCGGCGGTAGGAGACCCGCTGACGAGTGGCGCCGCCCGAGTGGCCGAACCCGCGGTAGTCGAAGGCGAGGACATCGAGACCGGCGCCGGCCAGCCCCTCGGCGTACCCGACCAGGCCGGTGTCGACCGTCCCGCCGAACCCGTGCGCCATCACGACGCACGGCCGACCGCCCGGGCCGACGAGGCCGTCGTCGCGTGCGGTGACGTGCGTCGCCGTACAGGTGTCCCGGCCGCTGGGGAAGGTCGTCGTACGCCTCATGCCGACGCCCGCTCGAGCTGGACCTCCGCGCGCCGGAACTCGAGCAGCCCGTCGTCGATCGGGTCCTCGAGCATCATGCGGGTGTCCTGGCCGTAGTGCATGAGCACCTTCCAGGCACCGTGCCTGCCCTGGCGCGGCATGTTGTCCTTGGCGCGCTGGACGTAGCCGGACTGCAGCGAGTCCATGATCCCGTCGTCGAGGGCGGAGTCGTCGCTGTCGACCGGTACGACGATGTCGTGGCCGTTCTCCTCCATGTGCTGGAACAACCGGATCAGGTACCGGGCGACCAGGTCGGACTTCAGCGTCCAGGGAGCGTTGGTGTAGCCGAAGACCCAGGCCATGTTGGGAAGGTCCTCGACCATGACGGCCTTGTAGGTCATCTGGTCGCGCACGTCGCGGACCTCACCGTCGACGGTGAACGTGAGGCCGCCCATCACCTTGACCTCGAGTCCGGTGGCGGTGACGATCACGTCTGCCTCCAGCTCCTCACCGGACGTGAGCCGGATGCCCTTCTCGGTGAAGGTCTCGATGTGACCGGTGACGACCGAGGCCTCGCCGGACCGCAGCGCCTTGAACAGGTCACCGTTCGGCACCGCGCAGAGGCGCTCGTCCCAGGGCTTGTACGACGGCGTGAAGTGGGCCATGTCGACGTCCGGACCGATGTTGCGGCGGACCTGCGACAGCAGGACCCGACGCATCAGGTTCGGCCACCGGCCGCAGGCGAGGTAGAGGCCGCGCTGGATGCCGATGTTGCGCTTGCGGGCCATCCAGTAGACCGCAGACGACGGAAGGAACCTGTCGAGGAACGGCGAGATCTTGTCCTCGGCCGGCACCGACATGACGTACGACGGCGAGCGCTGGAGCATGGTCACGTGACCGGCGGTCGGGGCCATCGAGGGCACGAGCGTCACCGCCGTCGCGCCGCTTCCGATGACGACGACCTTCTTGCCCGTGTAGTCGAGCTCCTCGGGCCAGAACTGCGGGTGGACGGTCTGGCCCTCGAACCGCTCGGCGCCCGGGAACGTGGGCGCGTGGCCGTTGTCGTAGTTGTAGTAGCCGGCGCAGTTCACCAGGAAGGAGCAGGTGAGGGTGCGCTCCTCGCCGGTGGCCTCGTGGAGAGCGGTGACGGTCCATCGTGCGTCTGCGCTCGACCAGTCGGCGGAGAGGATCTTCAGGCCGTAGCGGATCCTCTCGTCGATGCCGTACTCGACTGCGGTGTCGGCGATGTAGTCGCGGATCGAGGCGCCGGGGGCGAGGACCTTCGTGTCGGTCCAGGGGCGCCACTGGTAGCCGAAGGTGAACATGTCGGAGTCGGACCGGATGCCCGGGTAGCGGAACAGGTCCCACGTGCCGCCGAGTCGCTCGCGGCGCTCGATGACGGCGATGGACTTGTCGGGGAAGGCCCGGGTGATCTGGCAGGCGGTTCCGATGCCGGACAGGCCTGCTCCGATGATCAGGACGTCGACGTGGCTGTCGATCATGGTGGGTGCTCCTCGTGGTCGGGTCCGGGGTCGTCTCCGGGGATGACACGAGCATCGGTGACCGGCGTCACCTGCGTATTGACAGAGCGCGCCATACTTTTGTCATTTGTGGACGGGATGGAGGACGCGTGGGCAGCTTGATCCGGGCCACGAACATGTGGGGGTACGTCGACCTGGTCCGGGAGCTGGGCGGCGACCCCGAGGCGTTGCTGGCCCGGTTCGGGATCCCCTTCGGGATCGAGCACCAGGACGACACGTTCGTGCCCGTCGACCCGTTCGTCCGCCTGCTCGCCACCTCCGCCGAGGAGCTGGACTGCCCCGACTTCGGGATGCGGATGTCGCAGTGGCAGGGCTTGGCGATCCTTGGCCCGATCGCGGTCATCGCCCGTAACTCCGCGACCGTCGCCGAGGCGTTCGGCTCGATCGCGCGCTACTTCTACGTCCACTCGCCGGCCCTGCACCTCGCGATGGTGCCGCGTCGTGCGGGGGAGCGGGTGCGGTTCGACTACCGGATGTCGGAGCTCGGACTACCAGTGCTGCGCCAGGGCTACGAGCTCAGCATGGCCAACGGCGCGCGGATCGTGCGCCTGCTCGGCGGTCCGGACGCGTCGTACTCATCAGTCTCCTTCCTGCACCAGCAGCTCGGGTCGGACGCGTCGTACGCAGCCACGCTCGAGTGCCCGGTCGCCTTCGGGCAGTCGTGGTGCGGGTTCGAGGTCGAGGAGGAGATCGCCGACCGGCCGCTGGGCAATGCGGACGACGAGACACGTCGCATCGCGACGAAGTACCTCGAGAGCCAGGTCCTGCCGCGGGGCGGTTCGTTCGTCGACCGGGTCGAGGAGCTGGTCCAGCGGCTCCTGCCGACGGGTCACTGCACGGCGGAGATCGTCGCCGCGGAGCTCCTCATGCACCGGCGCACTCTCCAGCGACAGCTCGAGGGCGACGGCACCAGCTTCGCCGCCGTACTCGACCGGCAGCGACGCAACCTCGCGGAGCGCTACCTCGCCGAGCCGATGCTCCAGCTCGGCCAGGTCGCCCGGATGCTGGGGTACTCCGAGCAGGCGTCGCTGAACAGGTCGGCCCAGCGGTGGTTCGGGACGACTCCGACGAGGTACCGGCGAGACCTCTGAGCCGACCGGCTCGCATTCCGTGCCATCCTCACGGTCGTCCATTGCAACCCCCTCGGGGCGCCTCGATGCTGTGGGTCGGCAAAGGGGGATCCATGCGAGTGAAGTCGACAGCAGCTGGTGCTGCGATGTTGGTGGCCTGCGGCGTGGTCAGCGCCGCAGGTGTGGTGACGTCGGGAGGCGTGGCGGTCGCCGACGGCCCGGGTGACGGGACGCCGTACGTCGTCTCGGTGGGTGACTCCTACATCTCGGGCGAGGCTGGCCGCTGGGCCGGAAACACCGGCGGTACCGACGAATACCGCATCGACGCGTTGGGCTCGTCGGCGTACTACGACAACGCCGGTGACACTGCCGAGAGCGTTGACCGGTGTCACCGGTCGAAGTCGGCCGAGGTCCACATCGGTGGCGGCGTCGGCAGCCACAACCTGGCCTGTTCAGGCGCCACCACGACCACGCACTGGGACGGCGACACCTTCAAGCCTGGCCTCGACCAGTACGCCGACACCGACGGCAACTGGGGCCAGACCGGCCTGCTGCGTGAGTTCGCCAAGACCCACAACGTGAAGGTCGTCGCGGTCAGCATCGGCGGGAACAACTTCGGGTTCGCCGACATCATCCAGCAGTGCGTCACCGACTGGCTGACGTCCACACGCACCAGCCCGGACTACTGCCAGGACGACAACAGCGTCACCTCCAAGTTCACTGCGGCCAACGTCACCACCCAGCGGACGGCGATCAAGGACGCCCTGGTCCGGATCAAGATCGCCATGGAGCAGGCGGGCTACACGTCCTCGCAGTGGACGCTCCTGTTGCAGAACTACCCGATGCCGATCGAGCGCTCGACCGAGGCGCGGTACGGCGACTGGGGCACGACTGCGCAGAGCACCGGTGGCTGTGGCTTCTGGCGCTCCGACCTCGACTGGGCGAACGACACGGCGATGCCCGTCATCAACGGGGCGATCTGGGGCGCTGCCGATGACTCGGGCCTCACCAACATCAAGCGCTTGCACCTGGACCACGCGATGGACAACCACAAGCTGTGCCAGCGCGGTGTCACCCTGGCCGAGGACCTGGGCTACTCCAGCCCTTGGGACAGCGCCGATGTCCCGAACGGTGAGGAGTGGATCAACCAGATCCACACGCTCTCCACCGCGAACACCAACTTCTTCATCCAGGAGTCACTGCACCCCAACTACTGGGGTCAGCTCGCGCTGCGCAACTGCCTGCGCCAGGCCTACAACGCCGGTGCCGTCCAGGACGGCTGGTGCATGCCGTCGTACGCCTGGGGCAAGAACTCCCTCGGCGAGCCGAACATGACCTTCGCGTCGACGTACGACGGCGCCTACCAGCCGCCGCGCCGCGGGTTCAACATCGGCGGGATGCCGTCCAAGCGTTGCGTCGACGTCCCGAACTCGTCGACCAGCTCCGGCACCGTCGTCGCCATCTACGACTGCAATGGCCAGGGCAACCAGAACTGGACCTACACCCTGAGCTCGAAAGCGATCAGCTCGCACCTTGGGGGCAACCTGTGCCTGGGGCTGCAGAACGACGGTACGACCGCCGGCACCAAGGTGGTCACGCAGACCTGCAGCACCACCAATCCGCGGCAGAAGTGGACGCTGAAGTCGGACCAGACGATCCGCAACGACCACACCGGCTACTGCCTGGACGCCCACGGCGGCGGCACGGGCAACAGCACCCAGTTGTTGATCTGGAACTGCGGCGGTCAGGCGAACCAGCGCTGGGCCTTCTGAGCGTCACGTCCGACGGTCCGCAGGATCGTGATGATCGCGATGCCGTTGCGGACTGCGACGCCTGACTTGATCGTGCGCGAGCCCTTCTTGACGGTGACGGTCCCACCGGGATTCGCGAGGCCGGGGACGGTGACCCGAACGGTCAATACCAGCTTCCGCTTCAGTCGGTTGTACGCCGACCTGGCGGTCACGGTGGACACCCACTTCACGATCGCGGTCGATGCCGAGGTCGAGGTTCCGATCTTGTCGAGGTTGCGGGCGGTGACCCGGACGCTGAGCGTCTTGCCGGCATCTGCTGCGACCGGTCGATAGGTCCGCGCCGTCGCGGCGGGGATCGCGACTCCCGCGCGCAGCCACTCATGGGAGTACTGCAGTTGGGGGGAGTGGGAGCCCGAGGGTGCCAAGGTAAACCTGCGGAGCGCCCACCGTGGCCGGAATGCTCGACCTTGTTGAGCGCCTTTGCCGCCATTTCCTCTACGCAGGGGCTCGATCGGTGCTGAGATGGAGCTCCCCCCATCAAGTCGCTCGAGGAGACTTCCATGTCAACAACGCTCGGACAGCCGGACAACACAGCCAGCGCATCAGTCGTCGGAAACACGTTGATGGCTTTCACCAACAGCATGGAAGCGGAGCAGAAGACCAACCTGCTCTACCTTCTGGGGTACGCGCAGTTGCAGGCCGTGCAGAATTTCGGTCACGACCCCAAGGTCGATCCCTCCGGCTACTACGGCTCTGTCGGCGACATGCTCGAGCAAGTCGGCATTGAGAAGCCGTACCTTGACTTCAAGCCCCACCCCACCTCGGCGAGCACACTGCAGCCCGATCAGGTCGTGCTCGAGGTGCTCTCAGACACTGTCCCGTCGGACGAGCTCGCCGTGGTGAAGGCCTCGCTCGCCGCGCTCCGGACGACGTCGACCGACTCGGCCGGACCTTGGTCGATCGTGACCGGCCACGCCGTCTCTGCCACTACAGGCGGCTTCTCGGTCGCGCTCGCCGACCAGCGCATGGGGCCAGATGGCACCAAGAGCCTGACGGTGAACCTGGGCGCGTTCCTGGTTTCCGGATCGATCCCGCCGAAGGACTTCCTCTGGACCGCCAGTCCCTCCGCCTCGTTCGCGATGCAGGTTGCGTCCGCTTCCTTCACAGTGCCGGACGACTTCTGGTACCAACCGGGCGTGCGTGAAACCATCGTCCAGGCGATGCAGAGTCACTCGGCGGGATACATCGCGGAACTGCCGGCCCTGCACGTGACCGCCTGACTCTCACTGACCGGCCGGCCTACAGGTCGATCGCCAGTGGATGGTGTGGCTCGTACAGCCCGACCTCGGCTCCACCGGGCAGGCGGAACCGGGTGACCCGGCCCCAGCGCTCGTCAGAGATCTCCTGGGTGAACTCGACGCCCTTGGCCCGCAGCTCGGCGACGGTTCCCGCCACGTCGTCACAAAGCAGGTACAGCTCCTGCCCGGGAGGTCCGTCGGCAGGTCCGTCGGCAGGATGCATGGCCACCTCGGCGGGCGGCAGCTTGAAGATCAGCCAGCCGCCCCCGGCATCCACGTGCGGTTGCCCGAGCACCTCGGCGAAGAAGGTGCGGTCCGCCTCGGGGTCGCGGCTGAACAGCATGAGGTGGCTACCGGTGATCATGAACCGACCGTAGCGTCAGTTGCGGGCACGTCTGTCGCGCCGCAAGTGGTGGCCGTCAGTTCGACGACTCGGCGCAGAGTGCCGCGCTGTACGCGTCGCCCGTGTCCGGGTCGACGAAGTCGGAGCACGCCAGTGGCTCGCCACAGCTGATGCCTGCGACCACGACCCACCCGTCGTCCTCATGCTCCACCTCGTAGCCGCCGTCCCAGCTCCCGATGGTCACGTCCACGCGCGCACGGTCGACCGTGAGGTCGACGACGTCGGTGATCTCCATCAGGCTGTCGTCGGACTCGCCGCCCGGCACCTTCAGCACCAGCAGGTCCCGGACCGCCTGTTGCGGGCTGCTGGCGGGCTGGACGCCCGGCAGTTCGAGCTCCGAGGTCTGGCACTCACCGGGCGCCGTCGCCGAAGGGTCGTCATCGTTGCCCCCACACGCCGTCAGCGAGATCAGTCCGCACAACAGTGCCGCGGCTGTGGCCGCGATCGCGCGCAGCATCGACATGCCGCTCCCTCCGTCGCGACGACCTTAGATGGTTGCGGTGGTCGCCGGTCGTACTTCCTCGAATGCGTCGTGAAGCCCCCCTGACCCGACGGCACGTACGGTGGCGACATGAGTGTCCGGACGAGCGGGGTACGACAGCAGAGCGTCTGGGCGAGCGTCGTCAGCGATGACGCACGGGTGCTGCTCGAATGGCTGCTTGCTCTCGGTTTCACCGAGGACCTGCTGATCCCCGGTGAGGACGCGGACACGATCCACCACTGTCAGCTGGACTGGCCCGAGGGTGGGCGGGTCCTGCTCTCCAGCACGGGGGAGCGTTCCACTCCGTGCCGACCCGGCACGGCTTCGTTGCACGTGGTGACGGCGAGTCCGGACGCCGTACTTGCGCGCGCACGCGGGCTGGGTGCGGCAGTGGTGCACGAGATCGTCGACCAGACGGACTACCTGTCGCGCGACTTCACGATTGCTGACCCGGACGGCAACCACTGGACGTTCGCAACCTTCGCGGGCTGATCCTCGGTCGTGCGCGGACGCCTCGGCCTCCTTCAGCAAAACGCGGGCTGCCGACGCCCGGACAAGTCCTGGCGTCGGCAGCCTGCGTGGTTCCCCCGGACGGCTAGGGGGTCGGCGGCACGATGTGGATCTTCGCCGCCGTGTTGCCGCTCTTCACCTCCAGCACCTGGAATTTGGTGTGGAAGGAGACGCCCTCGTCGTCCGGATTACCGGTGCCCAGAAGGCTGTTGATGCCCAGGTCCAGCCCGTAGTACGCCGGCAACGGGTTGCCGTTGGCGTCCACGACCCTGGTCGAGTACGGCGCGTTGCCTGCCGAGGGCACGACGACCGAGGCGTCGATGTCCCGGAAGAACACGCTGCTGCCGCGGATCTCGATGCCCGGGTACCACGTCCGTTCGTCGGTGAAGGTGCTCACCGGTGCCTGAGCGGCGATGTCCGTGCAGTACTCGCTGAACGGCTCGGCCGGCAGCAGCTCGAAGCACTCACGGAACGGCTTGGTCGGGACCAGGCCGAAGGCGATGTTCGAGGACTGCGGACGTCCGGGCATGTTGTTCAGCGTGCTCGGGTCCTTTTCGGCAGCAACTCCGGTCCGACGGAACGGGTCGTAGTGGCTGTCGACCAGGAGCAGGCCGCCCTTCGAGCCTGCGCTGGGCAGGGCGGTCGTGTTCGCCGTGATGGCGTTGTAGTTGTCGTACGTCGTGTCGCGGTACCAGACCAGCATGCCCGGCGCGTTGTACTTGATCTTCTCCACCTTCCACGCGTCGTGGCTGTAGCTGGAGTCGTAGGCGTACTGGAGGCCCTTGTCGAAGCCGTCGTAGTTGCGCCACTCGATCAGGTAGTACTGCGTGCGGGTCGACGTACCGGAGTCACGGTGCCAGCCGGCGCCGGTGGTGTCGGTGAACGAGCCCACCGTCGCCGTCCAGTCGCCGTCCGTCTCCGCGTCGTCGCTCCAGGTGGTGGCTCCGCCGCCGGTCACGGAGAAGTCGTCCGCGAACCAGCCGCGCTCCTGGAACGCTTCGTCGGTGGTCACACGCAGGCGCAGCTTGATGTTCTGGCCTGCGAAGGCACCGAGCTTCACGTAGTCGAGACGCCAGCCCTCGCTGTCGCCGGTGAGACCGTACAACTTGTCGCCGAAGTCGTGCATCCGGCCGTTCGGGTCGGAGTACCCGTCCGGTGTCGACACCTCGACGTCGTCGCCGGTGTAGACCTTCTGCTCGCTCCAGGTGGTTCCACCATCAGTGGACACCTCGACGAAGCCGTAGTCCCAGTCCTCTTCGAGGACGTAGTTGTTCCACACGTTGAAGCGTGCGTCAGCATTGTTGGGTACGGCGATGTCCCGGGTCAGACGGTTGTCCGCCCAGGCCTGGTCCGCGTCGGTGTACCACATGCTGTCGCCACTGTGCGGCTGCGCCAGGGTGATCACCTTCGGCGGCAGGTTGACCTTGACGCCGTCCTTGGTGCCCTTCGGGGTGCGTGAGGTCTGGCCGACGATCACGTCGCGCTCTGGGTCGCCCGGGTTGAGCTGGAGCGGGTCGGCCCAGCCGAGAACCCACTTGTCCCAGAGACCCATGTGGGTGGGCAGCGACTGGAAGATCGGGCCGGAGTGCGAACCGGAGCTCATCAGGTCCCAGAAGTCGATGTCGGACTCGCCGGCACCGCTGATGTCGTACAGGTCCGGAAGACCGAGGTCGTGGCCGTACTCGTGGGCGAACACGCCGACGCCGGAGTCCTCCGGCTGGACGATGTAGTTCGCGACCTTCATGTCGGTTCCGGGGATGTCGTAGCCCGGAACCACGGTGGAGGAGTGCGCCCAGATGGAGTAGATGCCCTGCGCGCCGCCGCCACCGGACTTGTCCTCACCAGCGTGCACCAGCACGAGGTGGTCCACGACGCCGTCGGGCTCGAGCACGTTGCCGTCACCGTCGATGTCGCCCTGGTCCTCGAGGTCGTAGTCCGCCCACGGGAAGTTGGGCTGCGTCGCGGCCAGGGTGTTGATCGCGTCCTTGGCCATCGTCTGGACGCCGCCGGGGTTGTCCGGGTGACCGGAGTTCGCCTGCGGGATCGGGGCCGTCCACACGCCGTTGTCGAGGTAGCACCGGGAGGCGGAGTACCAGGCCTCGGAGTGCGGGACCTGGACCCATGGAGTTGCCGAGCCACTCACGGTGTAGGCGCCCTTGGACATCTCTTCGTACATGTTCTTCATCGTGTAGCCGGAGATGTCGAAGCCGGGTTGACCGTCAGGGCCGGTCAGGTCGGTGCGCACCCGCTGCGTGATGCCCGTCTTGGTGTAGAGCATGTTGTTGTAGTGCTGGGACGAGAAGTCCGGCACCCACATCGAGTTGTTGTCCGGGTGCGAGGCGTTCGCCGGGTTCGGGATGTTGTTGTGCACCGGGCCGTTCTGCACGTCGCCGGCGACACACGTGCGGCTCTCGAAGACCGTCTCCGGCACCATGACGCCGGTGAAGTCGTCGTTCGCGGCTGGGTTGAAGTCCACCAGGATCGTGAGCAGCTTCGCGGTCTGTTGGGTCTTGGAGCCCTTGATCGCCTTCGGGCTCTTGCCCGTCTTCAGGGCCTTGGCCTCCAGCCTGGCGAGCTGCCGAGCGGTGACCGGGTTGCCCCGGGCGTTCTTCCGGTCGACCTCATAGGCGCGCGCCAGGGCGTCGCTGCCGTACTTCTTGGTGGAGATCTTGCCGGTCTTCTTGTCGATCTTCACGTCGTCGGCAACGGAGCGATCAGCTCGTGGAGCGACGTAGTTGATGTAGACGTCGTCGGATGCGCTTGCGCCGGTGGGCGCGTTCGCGGGGGCCGCTGATGTCGCTCCTGGCCCGCCTGTGCCGGCCAGAGCAACGGCGGCCAGTGCGAGAGTGGAGACGACGGCGGCTGCGCGCATTGGCCGCCGCGAGAACCTGCTGTTTTTCATGATGCTCCCTGGGAGAAACCCGGGTAAGGGTGGGTCGAGAACAGCGCCGCTTGTTGCGGCGACTTGATCTTGCCTGTGTGACGCCCGTCACGTAAAGGGTCCGGATGAAGGATTTGCCGCCGGCCAACCAGGGCGCTGGCCGTTTTCCGGAGAGCTACTCCTCCCGGAACGACTCCAGCCGCTTGCGGAGGTCGAAGAGGGTGCCATGACCGTCGACGCAAACGGGATCGGCGGGTTCGGTCGAGGCACTCGCGTCGGTCGGGCAGCCCGTGGACCGGGCTTCCGCCATGTCGGACACGAGATCCTCGACGCTCGCGTCGGACAGCACCCACCCGAGTGGGGCCGACAGGGTCGGTTGCGTCGCCTGGTGCACCACGAAGACCTGCGGCTCGGGCGTCTGCTGCTGGAGCAGCTGCTGGCACGGCGTGGGGTCGGCGACCGGGGCGACGACGCTCGGCTCTGAGCACAGGAACCGCTCCGCGGCGTCGGCACCCTGCCGCAGCAGTGCACTCGTCGGAGCCTGCCGGGTGGCGGCAGCGCTGATGGCCCACAACGGGATCAGGCTCTCGGCGATCGACCCGCCGCGCTGGTCGATGCCGAAGCTCGTCGCAGGGCCGTTGTCGAGGTAGACGACCATCGGCAGGATCAACGAGCCCGTGCCGGCGGCGAGCACCTCGTCGTTGTGGGCCCGGACGAGCGGCCCCCACTGCGACGCCAGGTCGATGACCGTGCCGAGTCCCGTGTTGTCGGTGATCCCACCGTCGACCAGGGGTGTCTCGGTCAGCTCGCCGCAGGGCCCCACCACCGCCGAGGGCGTCACGTACGGGAATCGCCCGGAGACCAGGCCGGCCGTCAGGGCGCTGACGTTGCCGACGCAGTGGTCGTCGGCGTCGAGGGTCGTCGCCTCGGTGGCCCCGAAGGAGCCGAGGACGTCGTAGCTGTTCGGCCCGGCCCCACCGGTGCCGCAACCCGGTGCGTTGCTGGTCTCGGTCATCGATGGTGCGGCGCTCATCTCCGGCGGAGACAGGTCGATCTGGCTCCACAACGCCCGGCACCCGTCGTACGAGTCGGTCGAGGTCAGGACGAGGTGACCGGTCACGGTGTCCAGCGCCGAGTCGTCCTCCTCGATGAATCGGTGATCGGCGGGGCCGTCGCCGGTGCCCGCCTCGTCCCACGCCTCCACCCAGACCTCCTGCATGGTGGCGGCGCGGTCGGTGCCGTCCGGGTCCGTGTCGGCCGCCGGAGCGCCGATCCGGATGCCCGTCGTCGAGGCGAGCAGGTCCCCGGTCACGAGAGCGACGGCCCCGGCGCCGAGTGAGTCCGGGCCGCGGATGGCATCGATGGTTGCCAGGGGCTCGTCGTCGTACCGACCGACGGTGAGCCCGAGGGAACCGCCACTGGCGCCGGTGGAGAAGAGCGTCATCTTCTGGCCACAGGTCCCTCCGGCGTCCGCGACCTCCTCGAGTCCCTGCGCCGTCCAGTACGTCGCGCGGATCCCGCCGCCCTCGGCGGCCAGGATCAGCATCGGTCGGGCGTCGAACGCCTTCTCCTTGCCGTCGATCGTCACCGTGATCGCATCGGGAGCGACACAGGGCGAGGGGTTGTCGGCCCAGGTCGTGAAGGCCTCGGCGAGTGTTGGACGAGGGGGCACCGCCCGGTACTCCTGCTTGTCCTGGTCGATGCCGTGGACGAAGGTCGGCGAGCCGATCAGGGCAGTGGTGACGAGGCCGATCACGATGAACGGCACGATCGGCGTGGCGGTCAGCCAGGGCCTCGGGACGACGAGCAGGATCTCGGGTGGTCGGCTCTCCTGGGAGTAGGCGACGACCACGCCGAGCAGCATCATCGCCGCGCCGAGAGCCAGGGTCACGGACGCGACGACACCGAGAGCGGAAGCCCAACCGATGGGGTTGAAGGCCATCCATCCGAAGGCACCGCCGGATCCGGCGAGCAGGAGGACACGGATCCACTGACTGTTGTCGCCGGTGACCCTGGTCCTTCCGGTGTCCTGGTCCTCGTACAGCGGGGCGGTCGGAGTCGCCCAGACCGCGAGCTGCGATTCCTTCCCGGTCGCTGGTTCGGCGATGTCGAGGCGCTTCAGCACCGGCCCGGCGAGGAACCACGGCACCACCGCGGCGGCGACAGCCAGCGGTGTCGCCAGCCACAGCTGCCAGGGCACATCGATGTCCTCCGTCGAGACGCCGACAGCGAGCAGCCCGATCCAGGCGCGCATCATGCCAAGGCCCACGGCGGCCACCGCCGCTATGGCCAGCGCGTCACCGACGGCCATCACGTGCTCGGGATCGGTGGTGGCAGTCTCCTGCCGTGCGGCAGGCCCCTTGTAGTGGGTCTTCTTCGCCCGCTTCTGGAAGTGCCATCGCACGACGCAGGACGCGACAGGCACGGACACCGTGATGAGGCAGAAGACGACGAGGCGCTTCCCGTCGGTCGGCCAGTCGCGGATCTTTGCGAGGCCGAACAGGGCCGAGACGATCGCCGGTGCGATCAGCCAGTGCCACAGGTGCGCCTCGCGCGGCTCGCCCTTGGGGTAGTACCACGGCCAACCGCGGCCGTCCGTCGCCTCGTCACAGGACCGTTTGAATGCGCAGTCCGCACGGAGGCGCCCGAGGAAGAAGATGGCGGGCGCGATCACGACCAGGGTCGCCACCACTGCCCACACGAGGTGCGACGTCTCGTGACCGTCGAGCCACCGTCGCTCGATGTCCGGGACCTGGTCCCCGACCTTCGGGACCGGCAGGCAGGCGAGGGCAGCGACCGGGAGGAAGGCGAACAGGGAGTACCGCTGCACCCAGAGCGCGGTCCGCCACGGCTTCACGACCTCGCCCCGGTCCTTCGAGATCAGCATGATCACGAACGATCCGAGTACGACGGCGAGCGCGCTCCACTTGAGGGCTGTGAGCAGCCAGAGGAGAGGCCACGGCTCGTAGCCGCCCGCAGGGCCCTCGTTGACCCGCTGGTTCCCGGCGATGACCATGACGACGTTCTCGAGCACGTCGAAGGTGCAGAGGGCCACGACGGCGCCGTCGAGGAGTCCGCGCCATCCCGCCGGCACGAAGCCTGCGCGCACGATCCTGCGCAGGAGCAGCGTGTAGACCGCGATGAAGCCGAAGTCGAGCACGATGAAGAACCGCAACAGCCGGTTCCAGGCCGTGAGGTCCTCCGCGGCCATCGGGAGGGCCCAGAAGTCCCAGACGCTCTCGAACCGGAGGCCCGACAGGGCACCGAAGTCCATCGCCGCCTCGCCTCCGGCGACGAACCCACGAGCCAGCCCGTTGGTCTCGTTGAGAGCGAGCAGAGCGCCGAGCAGAAGCGTCCACAGGACCCCGAGCCTGTAGTCGCGGCGTTCCGGATGCAGGAAGCGTGTTTCGGTCGGCTCGGGCGGCGTCACTCGCGTACCGAGCAGGAGCCGCCAGCACTTGGTCAACATGTCGGCACGCTAGTCCTCAGCGCGCCCCCATGTCCCCAGCTCGGCCCTGTCGCGCCCCTCTGTCCGCCCCTTGGGGCAAACTGCTCCAAACAGACGAAGGAGCGGGGATGTCCGTATTGCTTCTGGGCGACAGTCATCTCGCGCGGTTCCGGGCGTACGACCGTCTCATCGGCCGCAATTGCACCGTGCGCGCGGTGGGCGGAGCAGTTGCGTCCGACCTGCTCGATCAGCTGGGAGATCTCGACCCGGGCACGTTCGACGTGATCGCCGTTTCGGTGGGCAGCAATGACTGTTGTCGCTCCACGCCGAACGAGCTGCCCGCGTTCCTCAGCTCGATCCAGGCACTGGTCGAGCGGGTCGCTCCCACCCCGGTCCTGATGGTCGCCAGCCCCGGCGTCGACGCGAGGGCGACGGACCACGACGACGACAAGATGCGCCACTTTGCGACGCAGGCGAGCGCGCTCGTGCGTTCGAGGGGCGGCCGCGCCCTCGACACCAGGAAGGTGATTGCGCCTCTGGGACGACGGGGTCGCGCAGCGGACGGACTTCACATCAGCAAGGTCGCGCATCTCCTCCTTGTTCCAGCCCTGAGGGTCGGAATCAGGAGGACGAGCTGACGAGCCGCTGACTCTCTGCCTGTGGAGCGGACGCGAGGATTTGAACCTCGACCCCTTCCCTGGAAGGGAAGCGTGCTGCGACTACACCACGTCCGCGAAGCCAGACTCTTTCGAGGCTGACCGGTTCGTAGTATGTCAGGCGCCGTCCTCGGTCAGCGTCGTGGTCGGCAGCCAGTCGGCTCCGAGGAGCTGGGCGAGGTCGGCCAGGCCAGTGGTGTCGCTGCCCACCGTGTCGGAGGCCGCGGCGATCCGCTCCACCATCACCTTGCCGACCTGCTCCTCGACGGTGCCCTCGGCGTACGCGATGTGCCACGGCGAGACCTGGTGGTCACGGTGGGTGCGTCCGGTCACCTGCCGTCCCGCGATGCCCGAGAAGCGGGCCTGGTGGAAGACGCCGACGCGGGGCTCGGTGCTCGCCTGTCGGCCGTCGGCGAGGGTCTCGCCGGCGTGCAGGCTGATCGAGGCGACCGTGGTGAAGACGCAGACCTTCGCCTGCCCGGTCTGGAACCGCAGCCGCTCGGCCTCGGGATCGAACCGGTCGCGGCCATAGATCGTGGCCACCTCGATGCCGGAGTCGCGGAGTCGGTCGGTGATCGGGTCGGCGGCTGTCCCCACGAACTCGACCGAGCACGCCACCTGTCGCTCGGCCTGGACCTGCTGGGCGATCCAGGCAACCGTCGAGTCGACGCGGATCAGCCCGGCCTTCTGCCGGAAGCGAAGCAGCGCGGCGCGGCCCTTCGCGACGTTCCGGCCGTGCCGGGCGATGTCCATCTCACGACAGAACTCTCCCCACTGGGCCTCGTACGCCGTCCGCTCGGCCGGCGTCAGCGCCACCGGCATGCCGGAGATCGGCACCGGCCCCCATGGAGCCGCGCGGTGCAGCATCGCCGGGGGCCGCTCCTCATCGAGCCAGCTGCGCACCAGCTTCAGGTCTGCGGCGCGTCGCGCCGGATCGGTGGTCCAGGTCGCGCCGTAGCGTCCGTGCTCCACCGCGACGCCGTGGCGTTCGAGCGCCGTGGCGAACAGGGCACCGGGTTGCGTCGCCGAGGTCCACTCCTTCATCGACTCGCCGAGCACCTGCGCATAGGCCGGAGCCAGGTACGGCAGCTCGAGCGGGGTGTGTCCGGGCGTCGCCGTCGTCGCGATGACGAACGGTGCCTTGTCGTGCGGCTTCCCGTGACCGGAGATCCGCGCCCAGAGCTTCCACCGCTTCGTCGTCGTACGGCGCAGCGCGTGGGCCTCGTCCGCGATGATCACGTCCCACGTGTGGTCCGTGACCTTGTCCAGCCGGTCCCACGTGATCACCACCCATTCCAGACCGCCATGCCCCAGTGCCGTGATCGTGCGGCACCAGTGGCCGATCGTGATCGCGGCGGGCCGGTCGGCGATGACGAGCACGCGTCGCGCACCGCGGAGGTCGCCCACCGCCGTCGCTCCGAGGACTGCCGCGATCGTCTTGCCCACGCCGGGCTCGTCGGCCAGCAGGAACTGCCGTCCGCCCGCCGCGGCGCGCGCCGCGATCGCATCGGCTGCCTCGAACTGGATCCTCCGCGGCTCGAGCTCCTCGGTCGCCTCGGGGCCGGGCGTCGGGCTCTCGGGATTCAGGTTGTTCTCGATGAACCGACCGAGCGTGTACGGGCCCGGCGAGTACGGCGCGAGGTGTGCGGGCAACGCGCGCCCGACGTACAGGTGGGTCTTGACGGCTGAGTGCCAGGTGGCGCCATCGACCTGGGTCCCGTAGGGGACGTCGAGCACCCACAGCCGCTCGCCCGGACCGGCGGCTGGCAGCGGCCGCTGTGGCTGTCGTGACCCGCCCCGGCGCGGGGACGCGCTGCGTCGACGAGCGCTGGATCGGCGGGAACTGGCCACCCGCGGACGCTATCGGGGTGGTCGGCCCGAACAGGGGCGGCTCGCCTGCGAAGGGAAAAGATCCCGCACATGCGGGGTTTGGTGGACGGGCTGGTCTGTAAGCCGGGTTCTGTGACTCTTTCGAGCCGGCGACCATCCATCTACGGCTGCCGTTGCCGACAGCCTCCAGCAACCTACCCGCACGCTCGGGCGAGCAGCCCTCGAACGCGTGCTGTCTGGTCTTGCTCCGGGTGGGGTTTGCCTAGCTGCCCCGGTCACCCGAGGCACTGGTGGGCTCTTGCCCCACCGTTTCACCCTTACCGCTGCTCCGGAGAGCGGCGGCGGTCTGTTTTCTGTGGCACTTTCCCGCGGGTCACCCCGGGTGGGTGTTACCCACCACCCTGCTCTGTGGAGCCCGGACTTTCCTCGGGACCTGTCGCCTCACGGCGGAGATCACGCGGTCGCCCGACCAGCCCGTCCGTTGGTCACCCTAGTGGTGCGGGGGCGTTCCGAGGGTTTCGAGGCGCGCTTCGCTCGCACCTCAACCACCGGCCCCGGGGAACAACCGCATCCCGCGGACGGTTGGTACGGCCATGAGCGAGATCCGTCTTCAGGCGCCCGTGATGGCCCCTATTGATGGGTGGAGGCCGGGCGCGACCCGCGAGCACGCGTCGGCGTACCGGACTGCTCACGACCTGCTCAGCCGCAACGCACCGCGTGAGGCGCTCGAGGTGCTCGAACCGGCTCTGGTCGAGGAGCCTGCCAACCGCGGGCTGCGGTCGCTCCGGGCGTGGGCGTTCTTCCAGAGCGCGCACCTCGCGAAGGCCACCGCCGAGCTCACGACGCTCGTGGAGGAGGACCCGACGGACACCTGGTCACGGCACACCCTCGGGCGTTCGCTCGAGCGCCAGTCGAAGTACGACGAAGCGCTTCCGCACCTGCGGCTGGCTGCGGTGATGACGGGCGACCCCGAGCACGAGTACGACGTCCTGCGTGTCGAGCGGAGCGCGGGACGGGTCGGCTGAGGTCCAGCCTCGGGCCCGGTCAGCGCTCGCAGGCGGTGCCGTCGCGGTCGCGATCGAGGCGCTTGTAGTTCGCCCAGTAGACCTTCTTGGCGCGTGTGGTCGTGGACGGGCGCCCGTATCCGGCTCGCACCTGGCGGGCGGCAGCGGTCGCGCTCTTCGCCACCCCGTGGGGGTAGACCTTGGCGAGCTTGGTGCAGCTGGAGTAGTAGGTGCCGGCCGCATCGGCTGCGGGGGCAAGCGCCACGGTCACGGGCATGGAGAGGGCGACAGCGGCCAGGGCTGCAGCGAAGCGTCGGTTCATGCCGACGACATTAGAGAGGATTCACCAAAGCAACCGGCGAATGCCGGAACCCGGGCCTTTCGTCCCGGGTCAGCTGATCCGGGTGACCTCGACGAGCACGTCGAGCTTGGCCGTCTTCGCGCCCGAGTAGATCCCGCGCAGTGGCGGGACGTCGGTGTAGTCACGGCCGTGGCCGATGGCGACGTACCGGTTTCCGGGCGCTGCGTTGGTGCCCGGGTCGAAGCCCTGCCAGCCGTCGTCCCACCACTCGACCCAGGCGTGCGAGTCACCGGCGACGGTCTCGCCGATGACCGGGTCCTCGACGGGGTGGACGTAGCCGGAGACGTAGCGCGCGGGGATGCCGAGCGTGCGCAGGGCGCCGATGGTCAGGTGGACCATGTCCTGGATGACGCCGGCACGCTGCTGCCACGCCTCCGCGGCGGGTGATTCGACGTCGGTGGAGCCCGGCAGGAAGTCGATCTGCTCGTGCACCAGGCGGCAGACCTCGAGGGCGGCGAAGCCCGGCATCGCGGACGCGGCGCCGATCGCCGCGACCTGCTGGGCGAAGTCGTCCGGCGGTGCGACGAGGTCGTTGAGGACGAGGAACTCCGTCCAGCGGTCGCTCACCTCGCGTTCGGAGTACGACGACCAGGGGGTCGTGGCGACGGGGGAGCCGGTGCGGTTCACCTGCACCGTCGAGGTCGCCGTCACCGTCATGACGTCGTGGGGGTCGACCACCTCGAACGCCGTCACCTGGCAGCCGAAGTAGTCGGTGGACGTGGAGGTCCACGGCTTCGGGGTCACCTCGAGCCGGTTGTGCACGACGATCTGCTCGGGCGTGGTCACCGGTGTCATCCGGGCCTGGTTGTAGGACGCGGCGGCCCGGCCGTCGTACTCGTACTTCGAGGTGTGCACGATCCGTAGTTGCATGCTCATACTCCGACTCCCTTCCAGGCCACGGCTTCGGCGCCGGCGAAGTAGCGGTGGCTGATCGCGTCGGTGGCCGCGGCACAGGTGCGTTGCAGCCGCTCCATCTCGTCGGGTACGTCGGCGATCAGGTCCGCCAGCGAGCGGTACTCCAGCTCCGCGCGGATCCGGCCGATCAACCGGTGCGCCTCGTCCTGGAAGCCGGCGCGGTGCGGGTCGCCACCGATGTTGTCCAGCGCGTGCTCGGCGCGGTTGAGCGCGAACACCACCGACCGCGGGAACAGCCGGTCCAGCAACAGGAACTCCGCTGCAGCCCGGTCGGTCTCGATCCCGCGATAGGTGCGCAGGAACGCGTCGTACGCCCCCGACGCGCGCAGCGCGGACGTCCACCGGTCGGCGGCGCTCGACAGCGCCGTGGTGGCCACCAGGCGGGAGGTCATGTCGGCGCGCTCGATGCTGCGCCCGAGCATGATGAACTGCCAGCTCTCGTCGCGGGTCATGGTGGCGTCGGCAGTACCGGTGATCAGTGCCGCGCGTTCGCGCACCCACTGGAAGACGTACGGCGGCCGGAGGGTCTCGAAGTGCCCCGAGGGGATCGGGCGCCAGGTGGTGTTGATGACCTCCCACAGCGGCACGGTCAGCGTCTCGCGTGCACCGCGGGCGGACTCGCGCGCCGAGGACAGGATGGCCGCGATCGAGTTGGGGCACTGCGGGTCGTAGGCGAGCAGCCGCAGCACCTGCTCGATGGTCACCGGGCCGCGGACGTCGACCCCGAACTCGGCCGCGATGTCCGCCTCGACGCCCATGCAGGCCAGCAGGTCGCGGCAGGTCTGGGTCTCGTCGACCGATCCGTCCTCGAGCAGCAGCTGGGACTGCACGTCGAGGATCCGGGCGGTGTCGTCGGCCCGCTCGATGTAGCGGCCGATCCAGAAGAGCGACTCGGCGATCCGGCTCAGCATCACTCCACCCCCTGCGACTGGGACTGTGACTGCACGTGACCCTGTGCCTGGGACTGCGTCTGCGTCGGGGTCTCCGTCGGAGGAGCGGACTGCGCCTGCTCGGCGCTCGTCGGACCCGCCAGCACCCAGGTGTCCTTGGTGCCGCCGCCGCGCGAGGAGTTCACGATCAGCTCGCCCTTGCCGAGCGCCACCCGGGTGAGCCCGCCGGGCAGCACCCACACGCGGTTCCCGTCGTTGACCGCGAACGGTCGCAGGTCGACGTGGCGCGGACCGAGCTCGCCGTCGACGAAGGTCGGCACGGTCGACAGCTGCACCACCGGCTGGGCGATCCACGCGCGGGGATCCTCGATCACCTTGGCGCGCAGCTCGTCGAGCTCGGCGCGCGTCGCGCGCGGCCCGATCACGATGCCCTTGCCACCGGACCCGTCGACGGGCTTCACGACCAGCTCGTCGATCCGGTCGAGCACCTCCTCGCGAGCCGCGGCGTCACCGCAGCGCCAGGTGTCGACGTTGCGGATCACCGGCTCCTCGCGCAGATAGTAGCGAATGATGTCGGGCATGTAGGTGTAGACGAGTTTGTCGTCCGCGACCCCGTTGCCGACCGCGTTGGCCAGCGTCACGTTGCCGGCACGGGCCGCGTCGATCAGGCCGGGACAGCCGAGCATCGAGTCGGCGCGGAAGTGCACCGGGTCGAGGAACTCGTCGTCGATGCGGCGATAGATGACGTGCACCGGGGCCAGCCCCTTGGTGGTGCGCATCATCACCTCGCCGCGCTTGCAGACCAGGTCGCGCCCCTCGACCAGCTCGACGCCCATCGTCCGTGCCAGCAGGGTGTGCTCGAAGTAGGCGCCGTTGTAGACGCCCGGAGTCAGTACGACGACCGTCGGGTCCGCCACGCCCGCTGGTGCCGCAG
Organism: Nocardioides sp. Root682; assembly: GCF_001427795.1. Classification (GTDB taxonomy): domain Bacteria; phylum Actinomycetota; class Actinomycetes; order Propionibacteriales; family Nocardioidaceae; genus Nocardioides. The sequence continues at coordinate 85,345 of NZ_LMHJ01000002.1, forward strand.
CGCGCAGTGCGGCGAGCAGCCGCTGCGGATAGCTGGCGACCGGCCGGATCCGGTGCTGCGTGATGGTCTCGGGCAGCGCGGCGGAGATCGCGCGCCGACTGGTCATCACGTACGACACGCCCGACGGCACCCGTACGTTGTCCTCGAGCACCCGGAACTCGCCGAGGTTGTCGCGGATCAGGTCGATCCCCGCGACGTGCACCCGCACCCCGTTGGCCGGGCGGACGCCCGCCGCCTGCCGGTGGAAGTGGGAGCTGGTCGTGATCACGGCCCGCGGGATCACTCCGTCGTCGAAGACGTTGCCGGCGTCGTACACGTCAGCAAGGAGCATCTCGAGCGCCTGGACCCGTTGCTGCAGGCCCTTCTCGATCACCGACCACGTGTCCATCTCGATCACGCGCGGCAGGATGTCGAGCGGCATGGCGCGCTCTTCGCCGCCGATGTCGAAGGTGATGCCCTGGTCGAGATAGCTGGCCTGCAGCGCCTCGACGCGGCTGATCAGCTCGGGCGTGCTCATCTTGTCGAGCGAGTCGCGCATCCGGAGGTACGGCGGGCGCAGTTGGGCGCCGTCGAACATCTCGTCGTAGGCCGGTCCGTTGGTTCCGTACCCCTCGAACATCGTGCTCATCCTCGGACCTTACTCACGTTCGGTAACACGGATGTTGCAGGACATGACCCCATCGTCACCGCGCGGTAGTTTTTCTCCATGGCGTACTGGTTCTGCCTCACCCACCACACCGTCGAAGGCACCGAAGGGTGCCCCAACAAGGATCGGCTCGGACCGTACGACACGGAGGCCGAGGCATCGCGTGCGCTCGAGAAGGCCGCCGAGCGCACGGAGGCCTGGGACGAGGACCCGGTCTGGAACGACGACGTCGAGCCCGAGTGAAGGTCGGTCAGTAGGTGCCGTACTCCCGTCGCCGCCGGATCCGTCCGGTGGTCATCGACCCTGCCACGGGCAGGCAGATCTCGTCAGGCCCGTTCATCGGCCTGGGTCTGGTCGTCTCCGCGGGCTTCCTCTACGGCGTGGCCTTCTGGCTGGTCCCGGTCTGGGTCGCTGTCGTCCTGTTGCTGACCTGGCTGGTGATGCTCCTGTCCTGCTTCGCGTGGTGGACGCCGGTCCCGCAGCGGCTGGTCCCCCTCGGTGTGTTCGCCTTCGTCTGGTGGTTCGTGGCCGTGGCCGCGGCTGGGGTGTTCCTCGACTGGAAGGCCTGACGCAAGGGCACGCCCTAGGCTCAGGTCGTGAGTTCTCGTCCCCGTTCGACCGACGACCACGGACCCCGACGGCGCCTGGCGCCGGAGGCTCGCCGTGCCCAGCTCCTCGCCGTCGCCGAGGACGTGTTCGCGCGTCTCGGCGTCCAGGGGACGGCCGTCGACGACATCGCCGCGGCAGCGGGCGTGACTCGAACCCTGATCTACAAGTACTTCGCCGACAAGGACGAGATCTACCTCGAGTGCGTCCGGGCTGCCCGGGAGGTGCTCGACAACGCGGTGGTCGCGGCCGCGGGGGAGTACGACGCCGCCGAGGACCAGCTGCGTGCCGGCTTCCGGGCCTACTTCACGTTCGTCCGCGACGGTGGTTCCAAGTGGGACGTGCTCTTCGGCGGTGGAGCTGCCGCATCGGGATCGGTCGCCGACCTGTCCGCGGCGTTCCGCTACCAGACCGTCGAGGTGATCGCCGCCCTCGTCCGCTCGGCAGCCCCGGGCCTCGCCGAGGACTCAGCCGTGGCCTATGCGCACGCGATCTCGGGTGCCGCCGAGCAGACCGCGAAGTGGTGGCGACGCCACGCGGACACGACGATCGACGTCGTGGTCGAGCAGCTGATGGACGTGCTGTGGCCCGGCCTGGCATCGATCGTGGCCCGGCAGGTCAGCGACCCGGCAGATTGAGCAGGTTGAGGGGCAGCACCGCGCGGACGAAGCCCCCGTCTCCCGTCGGCCCGGCCTCCAGCGTCCCGCCGAGCTCCGCGGCGCGCTCACGCATCGATGAGACTCCGACCCCGGTCACCCACGCGGCGTCGGATCGCCCGGAGTCCTGCACTTCGAGCAGCAATGCGTCACCGACCAGGGAGAGCGCCGCGCGGGCCACGTCCGAGCCACTGTGCCGGGCAGCGTTGGTCAGTCCTTCGACCAGGATCCGGTACGCCGCCACCTCGACGGCCGCGGTGAGCGGCGGAATCGCGGCGTCGATCGTCACGCTGAACGCCCGGCCGTCCGCCGTACGCAAGGAGCCTGCTTGCTGGATCAGTGCCGGCACCAGTCCGAGCTCGTCGAGCGCCGGCGGGCGCATGGCGTAGGCGAGGCGCCGGATCTCCCCGATGGCGTTGACCGTTTCCGCGCGCAGGGTGCGCAGCAGCTCCTCGGCCGCATCGGGGTCGTGGCGCATCGAGTTCCGCACGGCGTCGGAGGTGAAGGCGATGCCGGACAGACGCGGGCCGAGGCCGTCGTGGAGGTCGCGACGGAGGCGGCGGCGCTCCTCCTCGATGGCGGTGATGGTCTGCTCCCGCGACTCCTGGAGATCCTCGGCGAGTGCGAGCGCGCGCAGCGTCTGGGCGAGCAGCGGGGTGGCCAGCCGGAGCACCCGGGTGTCGTCGGCCGTCAGGCCCAGGTCGCCGGCGCGCAACCCGAGCACGAGCTCGCCGACGTGATCCGCTCCCAGGGGGAGGGGCAGCGCGCGGGTGTGGGGGACGGCGGCGCCCGAGCTGGCGATCGTCCTGCCGTCGACGCGGAGCTCGGCATGAGGCAGCACCAGTGCTTCCCGAATCGCTTGCAGGGCCAGCTCCGGGTCGTCGCCGATGTTCGCGGCGACGTGGCTCGCGGCGCCCAGGGGGTCCGGACGGGTGCCGAAGAGGAGCTCGTCGATGACACCGCGCATCGCGACCTGGAACGGGTGGAAGGTGATCGCGGCGAGCGCTGCCAGGAACGCCATCGTCCCCACCGACGGCACCCGGTCGCCGAGCACCTCGAGCGCTCCCTGCGCGGTGGCGTAGATCGCCATGTAGAGGACGACCGCCGTCAGGAGCACGACGCCGCGCACGACCAGGCCGCGCACGTCCACGATCTCGGGACGGCGCAGCCCGACGTACAGGGCAGGGCCGATCAGGCCGAACAGCGCGTAGCAGGTTGCGAAGGCCACCTGGAGGCGGTCGCCGGGTTCGCCGGCACCGTCGTTGGTGAATGCGACGACGAAGAGGCTGACGACACCGACGCCGACGCTGAGCGTCATCCACACCAGTGCGCGTCGTTCGTCCCCCTCGGCTCGCTCCACCTTCCACCAGGTGTGCAGGACGAGGACGCACACCACCACGATCCCCGCTGCGAGGAGGAAGTCGGCGCGCGCGCCTGATCCGGACACCGCTGGTCCTGCGACCGCGACCACGCCGGCGCCGCTGACGACGACGAGGGCCGCGACGTCGACCGGATGGTGCAGCTCGACTCGTGGGTAGCACGTCAGAGCCAGCGGCAGGAGGAGGACGGCGCCCGTCGTCAGCAGCGCGACCTGCGTGTCGCCGTTGGCGAGAGCCAGGGCGCCAGCCAGGAACATCGCGCCGCCGAGGAACAGGCACGCACCGCTGGCTCGCGCCCGGCGAAGCCAGATCAGCGCGAGTCCGCTGACGCAGCAGCTGGCAGCCAGGACCACGATGCCGATGACCTCGGCGTCGCTGATCACGTTCCGAGGCCCCCTTCGCGGGCTCGGGTGATCGCTGATGCCCGATCCGAGACCTGGAGCTTGGCGAAGATGCCGGTCAGCTGGTTGCTGACCGTCTTGGGAGACAGGTACAGCTCCTGAGCGATCGCCCCCGTACGTCGTCCCGACGCGAGCAGGGCCAGGATCTGCCGTTCGCGGTCGGTGAGCTCGGGGAACGGCGAGGAGGTCGGAGCGGGCGGTGCTGCGCTGAAGTGCGCCAGGACTCGTGCCGCCACGCCGGGGCCGAAGATGGCCTGCCCGGCGACGACGGCGCGGAGCGCGCCCACGATCTCGTCCTGTTCGGCGCCCTTGAGCAGGTAGCCCTGGGCGCCGGCCTGCATCGCAGTGAACACGGTGGCGTCGTCGTGGTACATCGTGAGGATCAGCACCGCGGTCTCCGGCACGCTCTGCCGGATCTGCCGGGTGGCCTCGATGCCGTCGAAACCCGGCATCCGCACGTCCATCAGGACCACGTCCGGCCGGAGCAGCTGCACCTCGCGAACGGTGGCCTGTCCGTCGGCTGCCTCGCCGACGACCTCGAGGCCATCGATCGTCGCGAGAAGAGCTCGCAGGCCGCTGCGCACGACCGGGTGGTCGTCGGCGATCACGATCCGCAGCGTCATGTGCTCATCATGACCGTGGTTCGGTCCGGTTGACCCGGGAAATCATTCCCGTGGGGCGGGAGGGTGCGGGAACATGATCGGGAACCGCTGCCGCCCCGCGGGAAGGGTGGCGCGCTCAAGGTGGAGGCCTCATCCCCTCCCAAGGAGTCATCATGGACATCACCACCCGACAGAAGTGGGGCTACGGCCTCGCCGGACTGATGAGCGTTGCCGCGATCCCGAGCGTGCTCTTCCCTGCCCCCGACGGGGACCCCGGGCCCCCGCTCTTCATCCTCGCCATCGGAACGGTGCTGGGTGTGATCGGCCTCGTTGCGGTGGTCCTGGCCTGGCGCGGCAATGCTCGCGCCGCCCGGATCGCCGCCGGGGCCGTCGTGCTCAACACTGCCACCGGGCTGCCCGCCTTGTTCGTGGAAGGCATCCCGGCCGGCATCCGGATCATGGTCGGGGTCAGCATCTTGTTGACCGTCCTCACCGTGTACCTGATGTTCGCGCCCGCCCATCGGTCGGCGACGGTCGCGACGGCCGGGACCGCGTCATGATCGCCGTCGTCACGTTGCTGGTCGCGTTCCCGGTCGGCTACTTCCTCAAGTCCCACCTCGCTGCCAACGTCGCGTACTCCATCGCGTACCTGTGGGCCTTCAGCTACCAGAACCTCTATCTGATGCCTGACTTCCTGAAGGACTGGCGCGACGACGCGGGAGTCTCCGACGAGTTCCCGTGGGACTACGGACTGGTCACGCTGGCCATCTTCCTGGTCGGGTTCGGGCTGGTGGCGGCAGGCCGGTGGGTTCGCCTTCGCCGGGGCGTCGGGGTGCCCTCTCCAGCCTGAGCGGCCTGGCGGGTGGGCCGGACACAGCTGGTCCGCCGCAGCCCGCGACCCGGAGCGCTCCACCCCGTTCACCGCACGCAGGGAATGATGAGGCCATGGCCATCCACATCACCGACAACCCGGACGCCGACGAGCTGCTGTCGACAAACCCCTTCGCCCTGCTGGTCGGGATGATGCTGGACCAGCAGTACCCGATGGAGCACGCCTTCGCCGGCCCGCAGAAGGTCGTCAGCCGGTTCGGCCCGTTCGACCCGGCAGCGATCGCGGCCGCCGACCCCGAGGAGTTCGCGGCGCTCTGCTCGACGACCCCGGCGATCCACCGGTTCCCCGGTTCGATGGCCGCGCGGCTGCAGGAGCTGGCCCGCATCGTGGTCGAGGAGTACGACGGCGACGCCTCCCGCATCTGGACGGAGGCCACCGACGGCAAGGACCTGGCCAAGCGGATCCAGGCACTGCCCGGCTTCGGGGCGCAGAAGGTCAAGATCTTCGTCGCGCTGGTGGCCAAGCAGCTCGACGTACGCCCGACCGGGTGGGAGAAGGCGGCGGGGGACTACGCGCTCGACGGCTTCCGGTCCGTGGCCGACGTCGTGGACCCGGTGTCGCTGCAGAAGGTGCGCGACCACAAGAAGGAAGTCAAAGCCGCCGCCAAGGCCGCGAAGTAAAAACAGGAATCACCTGCTTCCGGGAATCGCTTGATTCCTGTATGTTCGGCGCATGTCCACTGCGACGACCCCGACCGATGCCGAGACGGACGCCCCTGCGGGGCGCCTCTGGCAGGGCCAGACACCCGACGCCCGCGAGGCGGACCGCCGGCACCGACTGGTCGAGGCGGGCATCGAGCTGCTGGGCACCCAGGGTGTCGCGGCGCTGACGATGCGTGCCGCGTGCCGCGAGGCTGCCGTCGGTCCGCGCTACTTCTACGAGCTGTTCGCCACTCGCGAGGAGCTCCTGGAAGCGGTCTACGACGAGACCGTCGACCGGATCCGTGAGCCGATCCTCGCGGCCGTCACCGCGGCCGCGGAGGGCGAGGACCTGACGGGCGCCATCCGTACCGGTTTCGACACCGCCGTCGCCCTCTTCGAGCAGGACCCGCGGCTCGGCCGCATCCTGTTCCGCGAGTCGGCGGCCGACAACACCCTGCGTCCGCGATCACAGGCGGCCATGCCGGAGTTCGTGCTGACCGTGGTGGCGCAGGTCTTCCCGGAGCGCGCCGATGAGCTGCGCGGCGCGGGCGGCTGGACCCTGATCGGCTTCTCCGCCGCGATCTTCTCGTTGTTCCTCGCCTGGAGCGAGGGCGTGCGCCACACCTCGCGCGAGGAGTTCGTCGACCACTGCTCGGCGCTCGCCGTCGACGCGCTCGGGCTGGACCTGCGATGACGACGATCTCCCACGACCGGCGCGGCTCCGGCAGCCCGATCGTGCTGGTGCACGGCATCGGCAGCCGCTGGCAGTGCTTCGAGCCCGTCCTCGACCGCCTGTCCGAGGAGCACGAGACGATCGCGATCGACCTGCCCGGCTTCGGTGCCTCGCCGCTCGTCGACGGAGTCCGTCCCGGACCGACCGGGTACGCCGACTGGCTGGCCGGGTGGCTCGCCGACAACGGCATCGACCGTCCCCACCTGGTCGGCAGCTCCATGGGCGGCGGTGTCGCCCTCGAGCTCGGCCGCCGAGGTGTTGCCTCGGGTGTGACAGCGTTCGCCCCGGTCGGCTTCTGGGGCCAGCCCGGCCTGCGCTGGACCCAGGCCATGCTCACCGGCATGCGCTCCGCCGGCAAGGTCGCCGGCCCCGCACTGGGGCGGCTGGTCGACCACCGGGCGGGCCGGATCGCCCTGCTGAGTGGATTCTTCGGTCACCCGAGCCGCGTGGATCCCGATGTGGCCCGGGCCGACCTGGCAGGGCTCGCGGCCGGCGTCGCGTTCCCCGCCGCCCGCAAGGACTTCGGCCGCTACCTGCTCGGTCCCGACGACGACCCGGGCTCGCTGCCCGACATCCCGGTCACCGTCGCGTGGGGCACCCGTGACGTCGTACTCATCCATCGCACGCAGAGCGCTCGTGCCCGTGCCGCCTTGCCGTTCGCCCGCCACGTCGACCTCCCCGGCTGCGGCCACCTGCCGTTCAACGACGACCCCGCCACCTGCGCCCGGCTTGTCCTCGCCGACGCGGCACAACGCAAGGAAGCCTGATGTCCAAGATGATCCCGTCTGTTGCCGTCATCGGCACCGGATTCGGTGGCCTGGCCGCCGTGATCGAGCTGAAGAAGCAGGGCTTCGACGACATCGTCGTGCTCGAGAAGGCCGACGACGTCGGGGGAGTGTGGCGCGAGAACACCTATCCGGGTGCGGCCTGTGACGTCCCGTCGCCGTTCTACTCCTACTCCTTCGAGCCCAACCCGCGTTGGCCGCACCGGTTCTCCCGGCAGCCCGCGATCCTCGACTACATCCGCCACGTCGCCGACAAGTACGACGTCCGCCGCCACATCCGGTTCGGGACCGAGGTGACCGGCGCAGCGTTCGACCAGGACTCGGGGAAGTGGACGGTCGAGCTGAGCACCGGTGAGGCCGTCGTGGTCGATGTGCTCGTCTCCGCGGTCGGCCAGCTGTCGCGACCCTCGATCCCGGACATCGCCGGCGCCGACTCGTTCGCCGGCGAGAGCTTCCACTCCGCCGAGTGGGACCACGAGGTCGACATGACGGGCAAGCGGGTCGCGGTGATCGGCACCGGCGCCAGTGCGGTCCAGTTCGTCCCGGAGCTCCAGAAGCAGGTCGGGCACCTGGCGCTGTTCCAGCGCACCGGACCGCACATCCTCCCGCGCCCGGACCGGGAGTTCAGCGAGCGGCACCACCGGGTGTTCGAGAAGCTGCCCGTCACCGAGCGTGCCGAGCGGCTGACCTGGTACGGCGCCGTCGAGGCCCTCAGCATCGCGTGGGTCTACTCCCGCCCACTCGCCGCGGTGCTCAAGGCGAGGTCGAAGCGCCACATGCGCCAGCAGACCAAGGCGAAGGCCGGCTTGTTCGAGAAGGTGTGGCCGGACTACACGATGGGCTGCAAGCGCGTCCTGTTCTCCGACAACTACCTGCCTGCCCTCGCGCAGCCGAACGTCGACGTCGTCACCGAGCCGATCACTGCGATCACGCCCAACGCCGTCGTGACCGCCGACGGCCGTGAGCACGAGGTCGACGCCATCGTGTGGGGGACCGGCTTCAAGGCGACCGAGTTCCTCGCGCCGATGTCGATCAAGGGCGACGACGGCCGCGACCTGCACGACGTGTGGGCCGGCAGCGGGGCGCGTGCCTACTACGGCATGACCGTCCCGCACTTCCCGAACCTGTTCATCATGTACGGCCCCAACACCAACACCGGTGGCGGCTCGATCATCTACTTCCTCGAGGCGCAGGCGGCCTACCTCGGCAACTACGTCGCCCACCTGGCGAAGGTGGCGCGTCCTCTCGCCCTGCGGCCCGAGGTCGAGCAGCAGTACGACGAGCGCATCCAGGCGCAGCTCAAGGACAGCGTCTGGACCCAGTGCTCGTCCTGGTACCGCACCGCGAGCGGACGCATCACGACGAACTGGCCCCGGCTCGGGATCCAGTACAAGGCGCAGGCGAAGTTCGACCCTGCTGACTACGAGGCGGTTTCCTGATGAGCAGTGGCACCAAGTGGGACTACGACGTCCTCGTCGTCGGCTCCGGTTTCGGCGGCAGCGTGACGGCCCTGCGCCTGACCGAGAAGGGCTACCGGGTCGGTGTGCTCGAGGCCGGCCGACGCTGGAACGCCGAGGACTTCCCGAAGTCCAACTGGAACCTGCGCAAGTCGATCTGGGCGCCGCGGCTCGGGCTGACCGGCCCGCAGCGGATCAGCGTCCTCGGCAAGTGCCTGGTCTTCAGCGGCTCCGGCGTCGGCGGTGGGTCACTCATCTACGGCAACACGCTCTACGAGCCGTTGCCCGCGTTCTACGACGACAAGGCCTGGGCCCACATCACTGACTGGCACGACGAGCTGGCGCCGTACTACGACCAGGCCAAGCGGATGCTCGGCGTCGTGGAGAACCCCCGCACCGGCCCCAAGGACGACCTGCTGCTGCAGGTCGCACGGGACCGCGGCGTGGCCGACACGTTCCACAGGACGCAGGTCGGCGTCTTCTTCAACGAGGGCAACGAGGGCCAGGAGGTCGAGGACCCCTACTTCGGTGGCGCCGGTCCGCGCCGGGCTGGTTGCATCCACTGCTCGGAGTGCTTCACGGGCTGCAAGCACAACGCGAAGAACACCACGGGCAAGAACTACCTCTACCTCGCCGAGCAGAACGGTGCCGAGGTCCACGCGCTCACGACCGTGACGTCGGTCCGCAAGGACGGCGACGGATATGTCGTCGAGACGGAGCGGTCCAACGGCAGGCTGCGCAAGGGCCGGCGTACCTTCACCGCCCAGCAGGTCGTCTTCGCGGCGGCCGCCCTCGGCACCCAGAAGCTGCTCCACAAGCTGCGCGACGACGGCACCCTGCCCGAGCTGTCCCCGCGCCTGGGCGAGCTGACCCGCAGCAACTCCGAGGCGATCATCGGCGTGCAGAGCAGGAGCCGTGACGACTTCGCCCAGGGCGTCGCCATCACCTCCTCGATACACCCCGAGCCGCAGACCCACGTCGAGGTCTGCACCTACGGCAAGGGCCAGAACTCGATGTTCGCGCAGACCGTGCCGATGGTCGACGGTGGCGCGTTCCGCTTCATGAGGTTCCTGCTGAGCGCCGTCCTGCACCCGCTCGTCATGCTGCGGTCGCTGGACCTGCGGCGCGCGTCCGAGCGGTCCGTGATCCTGTTGGTGATGCAGTCGGTCGACAACTCGCTCACCTCGTTCCTCAAGGGTGGCCAGCTCAAGACGAAGCAGGGGACCGGCGAGCCGAACCCCGACTGGATCCCCCTGGCCCACGAGATCGCTCGCGAGTACGCCGCCGCGGCCGACGCCGATCCCGGCAACGTCGCCACCGACATCTTCAACATCCCGGCCACGGCGCACTACATCGGCGGTTGCACCATCGGCGTCTCGCGGGAGACCGGCGTGATCGACCCCTACCAGCGCGTCTACGGCTACCCCGGCCTGCACATCGCCGACGGCAGTGCGATCACCGCGAACCTGGGGGTGAACCCCTCGCTCACGATCACGGCCCAGGCCGAGCGGGCGATGGCGTTCTGGCCCAACAAGGGTGAGCAGGACGCACGGCCCGACCTGGGGGCGTCGTACCAGCGCATTGCCGCGGTGACCCCGAAGGCGCCCGCCGTTCCCGCCACCGCCCCCGGCGCGCTGCGCCTGCCCGCATGAACGCCGTCGCGGAGCTCGCCGTGCTCGAGCAGGGGACGGACCCGGAGACGGCGCTCGCCTTCTTCGACGCGCTGCCCGCCGTGACGTGTGCAGAGCTCACTGGCCGTTACCGCGGCCGGGAGCTGCGGACCGGTCACCCGATGGACGGGTTGCTCGAGGCATCGGGCTGGTACGGCAAGCAGTTCGACGACGTCGACCACGTCCATCCGCTGCTCTTCCGGAACCGGGGAGGCGAGATCTTCGCCGTCGAGCCCCGCAAGATGCCCCTCGGTGTCGCGCCCCGGATCCCGGCGGCCGTGGTCGATCGCTCCCAGGGCGCCGTCGGCGCGCTCAAGGCCGCCCTGCAGACGAAGAAGCACCGGGCGCGGCTCCGGGCCGTCGAGTACCGCGGCGTCGTCAGCGCCGGCATGGTCTACGACCACCTGCCGATCATCGACGTCTTCCGCCGGGTGGACGCCGACACGTTGCTCGGCGTGATGGACCTGCGCGGCTCCGCGCCGTACGTCTTCGTGCTGCAGCGCGACGAGGTCCAGTAGGGCTGGTCCCCGCACCCTTTTCCGGTCACACTCTCGGAAAAGGGGGAAGCCCGTGTCCAGCATCGCGCTCGCCGAGGAGCTTCGCCAGCGTCGGGACTGGCAAGCGGCGTACGACGCCTATGCCGCGCTGCCCGACCGCACCGGTGCGGTGATCGAGGGCCGGGCGGAGTCCGCCTGGTGGCTGGGGCTGATGGGGGAATCGATCCGGCTCTACGCCGAGGCCCACCGGCTGCACGTCGAGCTCGGTGACGGCGAGGCGGCGGTCCGGACCGCCGTGCTGCTCTCGATCCACACGCGGCTCGTGGGTGAGCCGGCCCAGAGTGCCGGGTGGGTGAGCCGGGCAAACCGGCTGCTGGAGGACCTGCCGGAGTCCGCTGCCCACGGGTACCCGCTCTACCTCGGCACCGCCGGGCTCACCGGGTCCGACCTCGATGCGGCGTACGCCAGCGCCAAGCGCCTCCAGGACCTCGGCACCAGGTACGACGACGCGACCCTGGTCGCGCTGGGCGTGTTCTTCGAGGGCCGGATCCGGATCAAGCAGGCGCGGGTGGCCGAAGGACTGGCACTGCTCGACGAGGCGATGCTGGCGGCGCTCTCCGACGAGCTCAGTCCGTTGTGGACGGGCGCCATCTACTGCGGACTGATGGACGCCTGCAACGAGCTGCGCGACCTGCGCCGCGCCACGGAATGGACCGAGGCGACGCGGCGCTGGACCGAACCGCTCCCGCTGGCGTCGCTGTTCCCGGGTGTCTGCCGGGTGCATCGCGCTCAGGTGCTGCAGAGCAAGGGCGACTGGGCCGGGGCCGAGGCCGAAGCGCTGGGGGCGTGCGAGGACATGGTCGGGATCGACGTCTTCGCGGTCGCGGACGCCTACTACGAGGTCGGCGAGGTACGCCGGGTCCGGGGCGATCTGGCCGGCGCGGAGCAGGCCTACCGCCAAGCCCACGACCACGGCCGCGACCCCCAGCCGGGGATCGCGCTGCTCCGCCTCGCCGAGGGACGGTGCGCGGACGCCGTCGCCTCCGTCGCGGCAGCCATCGCCGGGTCGGGCGGGAGTCGCCTCGAGCGCGCGCCCCTGTACGCCGCCCAGGCCGAGATCGCGCTCGCGCACGGCGACCTCGAGCTCGCCGAGCGGTCGGCAGCCGAGGTGGGCCAGACCGCAGCCCTGTTCGAGAGCGCAGGGCTCGCGGCCGAGGGTCATCGTTGCACCGGCGCGGTCCAGCTCGCGGGCGGGCGGGTGATGGAAGCCCTCGCCTCGTTGCGGATGGCGTTCAACGAGTGGACCCGGCTCGAGGTGCCGTACGAGGCGGCGCGCACGAGGATGCTGCTCGCCCGGGCCTACGCGGCGTGCGGGGACGTCGACGCAGCCGATCGCGAGGATGCGGCCGCGCGGGCCTGCTTCGAGCGTCTCGGTGTGCTGGCACCCGAGACGAGGGGTACGGCGCCGGCCGGCCTGACGGCGCGGGAGGTCGAGGTGATCAGGCTGCTCGCCTCGGGCAAGAGCAACCGGGAGATCTCCGAGGTGCTCGTGCTCAGCCCCAAGACGGTGGCGCGCCACCTGTCGAACATCTTCGCCAAGACGGGCAGCGCCACGCGCACGGCCGCGACGGCGTACGCCTATGACAACGGGTTGATGGGTCGAACGACCCATCCCTGAGCTCCCGAAGATGGGTGCTCTGCCCGATGAGCGGACGGGCCGCCGCTCCTAGCGTCGGAGGTCAGGGATTCGACCCGGATCCACGACCAAGGAGAACTGACATGCCCAAGTACGTCATCGAACGCGAACTCCCCGGCGCCGGCCAGCTCTCGGCCGACGAGCTCCACGCCATCTCCGGCAAGTCCAACGCCGTCCTGGCCGGCATGGGCGGCCGGGCCCAGTGGCTGCAGAGCTACGTGACCGACGACAAGATCTTCTGCGTGTACATCGCCGAAGACGAAGCAGCTGTCCGCGAGCACGCCGAGGCTGGCGGATTTCCGTGCAACGACGTCAGCAAGGTGGGGACGATCATCGATCCGACGTCCGGCGAATGACCCGACGTGCGGGGCTCGCAAGGCCCCGCATGTCAGCCGGCGCCCGGACCCGTGGCAGAATGACGAAGCGGTCTTGACGCCTCCGGGCCTCGCCGCGCCCAAGTTCCGTTTGAATCGAGAGGTGTTCGTGTCTTCGAACCATCGTTCGGTCCCGCCCGCCGTGCTCACGCACCCGTCGATCGTCGCGCTGATTGATCGCGGCGCACCCTCGGGAAGTGTCGCCGCGGAGGACGTTCGTCAGGCCTGCGCGGCCGCTGATGTCGCCCCCGCCCACCTGAAGGGCCTGATGGGCCACCTGTCCGGTCTCGGGATCGCGGTGTCGCTCGGCTCGCCCGTCGAGCAGCGTGCAGTTGCTGCTGCTGCCCGCAAGCCGTCTGCCACGGTCACCGCCGCCAAGAAGGCGGCGCCGGCCAAGCCGGCCGCCCCGGCTGCGCCTGCCGCGGCTGCTGCCGCTCCGGCGAAGAAGGCTGCTGCCAAGAAGGCTGCGCCCGCGAAGGCCGCGGAGGTCGTCGACGCCGCCGCTGTTCCAGCGGTCGGCCCTGACGGCAAGAAGATCCTTCCCGACATCCCGGACGACCAGTTCGAGAAGGATGTCGTCGCCGACCCGACGATCAAGGAGGACGAGAAGACCGCGTCCTTCATCGTTTCCTCGGCCGACGAGACCGACGAGCCTGCCCAGCAGGTGATGGCCGCCGGCGCGACCGCCGACCCGGTCAAGGACTACCTCAAGCAGATCGGCAAGGTCCCCCTCCTCAACGCGGAGATGGAGGTCGAGCTCGCCAAGCGGATCGAGGCCGGCCTCTTCTCCGAGGAGAAGCTCGGCAAGGGCGGCAAGATCAGCCCGAAGATGACCGAAGAGCTCGAGTGGATCTCCGAGGACGGCCGCCGCGCCAAGAACCACCTCCTCGAGGCCAACCTGCGTCTCGTCGTCTCGCTCGCCAAGCGCTACACCGGCCGCGGCATGCTGTTCCTGGACCTGATCCAGGAGGGCAACCTCGGTCTGATCCGCGCGGTCGAGAAGTTCGACTACACCAAGGGCTACAAGTTCTCGACGTACGCCACGTGGTGGATCCGTCAGGCGATCACCCGCGCCATGGCCGACCAGGCCCGCACCATCCGGATCCCGGTCCACATGGTCGAGGTCATCAACAAGCTCGCCCGTGTCCAGCGCCAGATGCTGCAGGACCTCGGTCGCGAGCCCACTCCGGAAGAGCTCGCCAAGGAGCTCGACATGACCCCGGAGAAGGTCGTCGAGGTCCAGAAGTACGGCCGTGAGCCGATCTCGCTGCACACCCCCCTGGGTGAGGACGGCGACTCGGAGTTCGGTGACCTGATCGAGGACTCCGAGGCGATCGTCCCGGCCGACGCGGTCTCGTTCACGCTCCTGCAGGAGCAGCTGCACGCCGTCCTCGACACGCTCTCCGAGCGTGAAGCGGGCGTCGTGTCGATGCGCTTCGGCCTGACCGACGGCCAGCCGAAGACGCTCGATGAGATCGGCAAGGTCTACGGCGTGACCCGTGAGCGGATCCGCCAGATCGAGTCGAAGACGATGTCGAAGCTGCGCCACCCGTCGCGCTCGCAGGTCCTGCGCGACTACCTCGACTGACCGCACGCCGAGCACCACGACCGCCCCGTATCCGATTCGTCGGACACGGGGCGGTCGTACGTTCGGCTCAGCAGTGGCCCCAGATGCCGAGGCGGGCAAGCCGGGCGGACCGTTCCACCTGCTCGTAGGCAGCGCGCTTCTCGAACGTTCCGTTGCGGTAGACGTAGACCTCGGCCAGGCCGCGGGTGAGCTGGGCCTCCGACAGGTCCAACCGGTCGGACGACCTGCGCACGTAGCGCAGCAGTCGGTGGTACCTGTCGATGCGGGGCTGGTCGGGGTCGGCCCGCATCGCGATCCCGGTGCCGCGTGGCAGGAGTGCCTTCATCCGCCTCGACGCGGTGGAGCCGCCGCACTCGTGCTGGCCCTGGATCGTCTCCGGGGTGTCCATGCCGAGGATCCGGACGTAGCGCACCGCGCCGCTGGGGAGCCGTACGACGACCGTGTCGCCGTCCTGGACCCAGAGCACTCGCGCGTCCACGCGGACCGGCTCGACGGCCGCTACGGCGACGGCCGCCTGTGTCGACGCCGAGACGGGGAAGCCGTGTGTCACGGGGACCAGCGGGTGGGTGGATGCGTGGTGGGTCAGGCCTGCGACAAGGGTGCCGGCGATCAGCGTGGTGGCGAAGGACAGTCGGATGAGGGGCAGTCGCACGGGACCATGCGACAGGGCGCGGGTGGGCGTCCAGTGTGCACCGGGTGGATGTCGCGCGACGGCCCCGTGAACAGGAAAACCGGTAGGCCCCGGTCAGTCCCCGGAGGGCACGATCATGGGGGTGCCGGCGACGGGGTCGGGTACGACGACACAACCCAGCCCGAACGCCCGCTCGACGAGCGCAGCGGTGACGACCTCGCCCGGTGCGCCTTCGGCCAGGATCTCGCCGTCGCACATCACCACGAGGTGGTCGCTGTAGCGGCACGCGAGGTTGAGGTCGTGCAGCACGGTCACGATCGTGCGGCCGGTCTCCCGGTTGAGCGTGCGCAGCAGACGCAGCAGGTCGACCTGATGAGCGATGTCGAGGAAGGTCGTCGGCTCGTCGAGCAGCAGCAGGTCGGTCTCCTGCGCCAGCGCCATGGCGACCCAGACCCGCTGGCGCTGGCCGCCGGAGAGCTCGTGGAGCGGGCGGGCGACGAGCGATGCCGTGTCGGTGGCGTCCAGTGCGGCGGCCACCGCCTCGTCGTCCTGGGCAGACCAGTGCCGGAACCAGCCCTGGTGCGGGTGGCGGCCCCGCGAGACCAGGTCGCCGACCGTGATGCCGTCGGGTGCAACGGGTGTCTGGGGGAGCAGCCCCAGGATGCGGGCGACCTCCCGCGAGCCCCGGTCGAGGATCGGGGAGCCGTCGAGCAGCACCTCGCCGGTCCGCGGCCGGAGCAACCGGGCGAGCCCACGCAGCAGGGTCGACTTGCCGCACGCGTTGGCGCCCACGATGGCGGTGACCCGGCCGTCGAGGATGTCGAGGTCGAGGTCGTGCACGACCGTCCGGTCGTCGTACCCGAGAGCGAGGCCGCGGGCCACCAGGCGCGCGGCGGTTCGTTCGGCGGCGGTGGTCTCGGTCATGGTCTCCGTCATGGTCTCGGTCATGGGCGCGGTCATCCGCCCACTCCTCTCCGGTTGGTGGTGGCCAGCAGCCACAACAGGTACGGCGCGCCGACGGCTCCGGTGACGACACCGGTCGGCATCTCCACGGGCAGCACCTGCACGGCGACGTAATCGGCTACCAGGCACAGGATCGCGCCCACGGCACCGGCTGCCACGATGCCGCCGCGGGCCGGGCCGAGCAGGCGGTCGGCGACGGGACCGGCGACCAGCGCGACGAACGCGATGGGTCCGGCGACGGCAGTGGCCAGCGCGGTCAGGAGGACCCCGACGCCGAGCAGGATCAGCCGGGTGGGCTCGAGGCGGGTGCCGAGGCCGCGCGCGGTGTCGTCACCGAGCTCGACGTTGCGCAGCATCCGTTGCAGGACGGGCACGGTGGGCGCGAGCAGCAACAGGCACACCAGGAGCACGTTGTTCTCGGTGTCGCCGGCCTGGCCGATGGACCCGGTGAGCCAGTGCAGGGCTTCGCGCGCCTCGGTGAGCGAGGTCCGGGTCAGCAGGTAGCCGGTGATGCTGGTGGCGAAGGCGGACATCCCGATGCCGATCAGGATGAACCGGTAGCCGGACACGCCGTCGCGCCACGCGAGCAGGTACATCGCGCTGGCGAAGACCAGGGCGCCGGTCAGTGCGAGCACCGGGATGCTCAGGCCGGACAGTGCCGGGACGGCGAGGCCCGCGACGGCGAACACGCTCGCGCCGGCCGAGATCCCGACGAAGTCGGGAGACGCCAGCGGGTTCCGCAGCAGCTGCTGGAAGATCGTGCCGGCCGCGCCGAGCGCGAGGCCCACCCCGATCGCCGCCTTGACCTGCGGGACGGCCAGGTCCTGGACGATGAAGTCGACCGCCGCGTTGTCGCCGGTGCCGAGCAGTGATCCGAGCACCTGGCCGAAGGTCAGCCGGACCGACCCGCAGCACAGCGTGAGCAGGGCCAGCAGCAGCGCCACGGCGAGCAGCGCGGCCGGTACGACGGCGGCCCGCCGATGCCGCGACAGCCGGTGCCGTCGTACGACGACCGCGGTGGCTGCCGCGGTGGGAGACGAAGAACGCTGTGAGGTGGTCACAGCTCGGCCAGCCGGCTGTAGCGGACCAGCAGGATGAAGAACGGTGCACCGAGCATGCCCAGGACGACACCCACCTGCAGCTCGCCGTCGCCGCCCATGACCCGGCCGAGGATGTCGGCGCCGAGGAGCAGGAGCGGGCCGAGGAGCAGTGAGTACGGCAGGATCCAGCGGTAGTCCGGACCGCAGATCGCCCGGGCTACGTGAGGCACGACGAGACCGACGAAGACGATCGGGCCGCACGCCGCGGTGGCGGCGCCGCAGAGGACCGCGACGACCGTGAACAGGCCGATCCGGGTACGGGTCAGGGAGACGCCGAGTCCGCGGGCGGCGTCATCGCCGAGCGCGAGGGCATTGAGCGGGCGTCCGCAGAGGACGCCCACGACCAGCCCGACGACCAGGACCGGCGCGACGCCGGTGACGATCGGCGCGTAGCGGCCGGCCAGGGAGCCGACCTGCCAGAAGCGGTACTCCTGCTGCGCCTGCAGGTCGGTGAGCAGCAGGACGGTCGTGACGGCCATCAGTCCAGCGGTGATCGCGGCGCCGGCGAGCGCCATCTTGACCGGCGTCGCGCCGTCGCGGCCGAGCGAGCCGACGGCGTACACGAGAGCGGTGGCAGCCAGGGCACCGATGAAGGCGAGCACGACGTGGAGCTGGATGCCGGTCACGCCGAGGACGGTGATCCCCACGACCACGGCGAGGGCGGCGCCCGCCTCGATGCCCATGATCGAGGGGTCGGCCAGCGCGTTGCGGGTCAGGCCCTGCAGGACGGCTCCGGAGACGCCGAGCGCCGCGCCGACGAGGACGCCGAGGATCGTGCGCGGCACGCGCAGCTGCGTCGTGACGGTGTCGTCAGTGCTGACGTCAGTGCTGACGGCCGTGAAGTGGCGCAGCGCATCGATGACCTCGGTGAGTCCGATGGACCGCGAGCCCTGGGTGACGCTGAGGAAGGCGGTCAGCAGGACCAGCGCACCGAGGACGAGCAGCCCGGTCGCGAGAGCGCCCGGACGCCGGGCGGGGCTGACCCCACCCGGCGCCACGGTGGCGGTGGCCACCAGCTGGTCAGTCACCGATCAAGTCGTCGAGGCCGGAGAGCTCCTCGGTCAGCTTGTCGAGAGCCACGGCGTAGTGGCCGTAGGTGTGGAGCCAGAAGCCGGGCCACTCGACGATCTGGCCGGCCTTGGCCGCGCGGATGGAGTTCCACGTGGGCTGGTCCTGCACGGTCTTCTTGTCCGTGATGATGCTGCGGCTGTCGAACATCAGCACGTCGGGCTGGTACTTGTCGGCCTTCTCCCAGCTCAGGTTCTCCCAGTACGGGAAGCCCTTGTCGGGGGAGTCGGGCTCGACGATGTCGAGGCCCCACCGGTCGAAGTCGAGCAGCTCAGGTGCGTACTCGGGGTTGGCGACGTAGAGCAGGTCGCTGGCGGGGGACACCGCGAGGGCGGTGAAGTCCTTGTCCTCCATCGCCGCGATGAACGCGTCGCGCGACTTCTCGAAGGCCGCCTTGTCCTTGCTGCCCTGGGAGTTCTCGACGTCCGCACCGAGGCTCTCGGCGAGGTCCTCGTAGCCCTCGGCGAGGTCGAGGATCGAGTCACCCTGGGACGCACCGACGACGGGAGCGAGCTCGGCGAGCTTCTTGCTCTTGGCCTTCACGCCGTCCTCGAAGCCCGAGTGGGCCTTCTCGGCCGGCCACCAGTCCGCGACGATCAGGTCCGGGGTGAGGGTCGAGGCCTTGGCGACGTCGATCGAGCCCCACTCCTCGCCGAGGATCTCGATCCCGGTGAGGTCCAGGTCCTTGAGGTTCGGGTCGGTCGTGACCGGCTCGTCGGCGTAGATCCCGACCGGCTTGATGCCGTACGCCATCAGCGCGGCGGCCTCGGCGCCGTGGGCGATGATCCGGGTCGGCGCCTTGTCGAGCTTGACGACCTCGCCGGAGCCGTCGGTGAACTCCCAGGGCCGGTCGGGGACCTTGGCGTCCTTGGCGTCGGAGCTGTCGGCGATGTCGGAGCTGCACGCGGCGGTGCCGAGCGTGAGCACGCTCGCGAGCGCGAGGGCAAGAGTTCTCTTCACACAGGAAAGGCTAACCTAACCAAGGTTGGCCTTGGTGGGTGGCCCGGCCCGTGAAATGCCCGGCCCGTGAAATGCACAGAACCCCGGGCCGTGGGTCCGGGGCTCTGTGGTGGAACGTCGACTCAGTCGTCGGCGAAGGCCGGTTTCGTGGTCAGCTTGTGGGTCTCGTCGTGGACGTTCGCCGCGATCTCCTTGAGCTTGTCACCGTGCTCGCGAGCGTGGTGGGCACAGAAGAGCAGTTCGCCACCCGAGGTGAGTTCTACGCGGAGGTAGGCCTGGGCACCACAACGGTCGCAGCGATCCTCCGCGGTGAGCGGGGCGCTGGGAGCAACGATAGTTGTCATCTCGGCCTCTCTTTCTTCGTCTTCACCCCTATCGGGTGTCGACGTGATCAACGTAGCGACTGGATCAAAGATTCCCGTCTGGGTGTGGTTCATTCCACTTGCGTGGAACTTCATACAACCACCTGACGGGGGTTCACTGTTCGATTTTCCACCGCTTGAAACATGCCTGTGATCATCCGATCGATCAGGGTTTCCTGATCCGTCCGGCCGCGTTGCCGGTGCCTGTCATCGTCCCGCCGCCGGAGTCCGTGTGCCTGCACCGGACTCCGGCGTGTCGCCGGTAGATTCGTACCCTCATCCCGCATTGATCAACGTTTCACCGAGGAGAAGGTCATCGCCGACAACACGTACAACGCAGCGCATCTGCTGGTCCTTGAGGGCCTCGAGGCCGTGCGGAAGCGTCCGGGGATGTACATCGGCTCCACCGACACCCGCGGGTTGATGCACTGCCTCTGGGAGATCATCGACAACGGCGTGGACGAGGCGCTCGCGGGCGCCGCCCACAAGGTCGAGGTCACCCTGCTGGCCGACGGCTCCGTCGAGGTGTACGACGACGGGCGCGGCATCCCGACGGACAAGGAGCCCAAGAGCGGGCTGACCGGCGTCGAGCTGGTCGCGACCAAGCTCCACGCGGGCGGCAAGTTCGGCGGGTCGTCGTACGCCGCCACGGGTGGCCTGCACGGCGTCGGCCTGTCCGTGGTCAATGCGTTGTCGAGCCGGATGGACATCGACGTCGACCGTTCCCCGGCCACCCAGGGGATGAGCTTCCAGCGCGGCGCCCCCGGCACCTTCGCCGGCGAGGGTCCGGACGCCGCGTTCACCCCGGCAACGGGTCTGACCCGCAAGGGAGGCCGCGTCGCCAAGGGCAAGTCGGGCACCCGGATCCGGTTCTGGCCGGACCGCCAGATCTTCACCAGGGACTCGGAGTTCCTGCTCGACGGCCTGATCGGTCGTGCCCGGCAGACCTCCTTCATCGTGCCCGGCCTCGAGCTCGTCATCCGCGACCAGCGCACGTCCGAGCACACCGAGGAACGGTTCCGCCACGACGGCGGCATCGGCGAGTTCTGCGAGTTCCTGGCGCACGACGAGGCCATCACCGACGTACTCCGCCTGCAGGGCAGCGACACCTTCACCGAGACGGTGCCGATGCTCGACGACAAGGGCCACATGAGCCCGCAGGACGTCGAGCGCGAGCTGGTCGTCGACGTCGCCGCGCGGTGGGGCACCGGCTACGACACCGAGGTCAAGTCGTTCGTCAACGTGATCGCGACGCCCAAGGGCGGAACCCACGTCGCCGGCTTCGAGGCCGCGCTGACCAAGACGTTCAACGAGGCGATGCGCGCCACCAAGGCGCTCAAGGTCAACGACGACAACGTGGTCAAGGACGACATCCTCGAGGGGATGACGGCGGTCGTCACGGTGCGCCTGGCCGAGCCACAGTTCGAGGGCCAGACCAAGGAGATCCTCGGCACCCCCGCGGCGAAGGCGGTGGTGAGCAAGGTCGTGGCGCAGCAGCTCAAGGAGTTCCTGACCTCGACCAAACGCCTCGAGAAGGCCCAGGCCAAGCTCCTCATGGAGAAGGTCGTCGGTGCCTCGAAGACCCGCATCGCCGCACGCCAGCACAAGGAGACCCAGCGCCGGAAGAACGCGCTCGAGTCGTCCTCGCTGCCGTCCAAGCTGGCCGACTGCCGCGCCAACGACAACGAGCGCACCGAGCTCTTCATCGTCGAGGGTGACTCCGCCCTCGGTACGGCGAAGCTGGCCCGCAACGCGGAGTTCCAGGCGCTGCTGCCGATCCGGGGCAAGATCCTCAACGTCCAGAAGGCCTCGGTCGGCGACATGCTGAAGAACACCGAGTGTGCCTCGATCATCCAGGTCGTCGGCGCCGGATCGGGCCGGACGTTCGACCTCGAGGCCCGGCGCTACGGCCGGATCATCTTCATGGCGGACGCCGACTCCGACGGCGCCCACATCCGGTGCCTGCTGGCGACCCTGTTCTTCAAGTACATGCCCGACCTGGTCGCCGAGGGCCGCGTCTACACCGCCGTCCCGCCGCTGCACCGGATCGAGATCTCCAACCCGAAGAAGGGCCAGGAGAAGTACGTCTACACGTTCTCGGACCCCGAGCTGCAGCGGAAGCTCGCCGAGCTCAAGAAGAAGAACATCCGCTGGAAGGACCCGGTGCAGCGCTACAAGGGTCTCGGCGAGATGGACGCCGACCAGCTGGCGGAGACCACGATGGACCCCCGTCGTCGTACCCTCCGGCGGCTGACGGTCGACGACGCTGCCGTGTCGGCCGAGGTGTTCGAGCTGCTCATGGGCAGTGACGTCGCTCCGCGCAAGGAGTTCATCGTCCAGGGTGCGTACGAGGTCGACATGGAATCGCTCGACGCGTGAGAGTGGCCCCATGACGGTCTCCGACACACGCGCCGCGGTGGTCAAGGTGCTGAAGGCGCGCGGAGCCAAGGCTCGGCGCGGTCACCTGCGGCTGCAGGTCGGCGACCTGTTCTGGTACGTCGACCCCCGGGTCACGGGCGTCGGCCAGCGCGCGACGCTGGCGCTCGAGGTCGGCTGCTGGCTGCCGGACCTGCCGCCCGAGCCGGACGGCGGGGCGGTGGACTGCCCGCTGCTGATGGACCACCCGGTCGCGGACCCGGTGGCCGACACCGGGACGTTGCTCGACCTGCTCGGCTCGATCGGCACGCTGGCCGAACTGCGGTCCCGCCTCGACGAGCTGACGGGCGCGCTGGTCGACAAGCGGCTCCGCGCGCTGCTCGACGCCTGAACCGGCCCCTGGCCAGCCCGGGCTCAGACCTGCTGGGTCAGCAGGCCGGTGTCGACGTCGTAGATGAAGCCGCCGACCTCGATGGCCTCCGGGATCAGTGGGTGTGACCGGACCTTGCGGACGTCGTCGGCCAGCGCGATCTTCTGGTCCTCGATCACGTGGAACCGGTGCCACGACACGTCCTGGCCGGTCGCCTCGCCGATCTTCGCCTGGATCTCCGCCTCCGAGGAGGAGGCCATCGCGCAGCGGGTGTGGGGGATCACCAGGATCCGGTCGACGTTGAGCAGGTGCACGCCCAGGACCAGCGCCTCGAGCGCAGCCTCGGTCACACGGCCACCCGGGTTGCGGAAGATCTTCGCGTCGCCGTACTTCAGGCCGAGCATCTTCAGCGGGTCGATCCGGGAGTCCATGCAGGTCACGATCGCGACACCAGCATGGGCCTTGCCGTCGAAACCGCTGAACTTGAACTGGTCCGCGAAATCGCGATTGGCCTTCAACAGGTCATCGAAATTGCCCATGGGACCAGCCTATCCGGCCGTTCGGAGCACTTCCGCGGTGTCCACTTCGCGAGTACCCGCACGGGCAAACAGGATCAGTGCGAGTACGGCGGCCCCGAACGCCGCCACGCCGGCGCCCACGAACACGGCGTGCTCCTGGACGATGCCGAGCTCGCGGATGCCGAGTGACGGATCGGCTGCCTGGGTCGCGTAGAGACGACGCAGGCCTATGGTGGTCAGCGCCGAGATGCCGACCAGCATGCCGATCATCCGGGCCACCACGACCAGCGCGCTCGCCAGGCCGTGGGAGTCGTCGTCGGTGTTGGCGAGGATCGCGGCGTTGACGGGTGCCAGTGCGAGGCCGAAGCCGAAGCCGCCGATCACCAGCGGCACGTTCGAGCCGAAGCCGTCGAGGCTGGTGGCGTCCCACTGCGCCATCGCGAGGAACGAGCCACCCGCCGCAGCCATGCCGATCGCGGTCAGCACGCCGGCATTGAGGCGGCGCAGCAGCCAGCCGCCGACGATGGCGCCGAACGGCAGGGCTGCCAGGAACCGGAGCAGGACCAGGGCGGCGCCGAGCTGGGAGTCCGGTTGCGTGGTGGTGCGAGCGAACAGCGGGATGTCGACGAGCGCTGCGATCAGCGCCCAGCCGACGAGGAAGCTGACCACCAGCGCACCCCACGCGGGCGTCGCCCGCAACGCGCCGCGCGGCACGATCGGGTCATCGGCGCGCCGCAGGTGCACCAGCAGCAGGACGACGGCCAGGGCCGAGCCGACGAGGAACCACGGCCCCTGCGGGGAGAAGACCGCGACCTCCGGGTCGGCGGTCGCGAACGCCAGCACGATCCCGCCGAGGGCCGCGGCGAGCAGGCCGGCGCCCAGCAGGTCGGCGGCCAGCAGGTGCCCGAACCAGTTGCGCAGGTCGACCAGGGGCCGGGGGAGGAACCAGCAGGCGAGCAGGAAGGCGACGAACGCGCCGATGGTGATCAGGCCGATCGGGGTGATCCACCGGCTGCCGCCGTCGGTGTACGGGATGAAGAGCTGGCCCCACGTCAGGTCGCGCTGGATGGAGGCGGGTTCGAGGAAGGTGATCACGCCGGCGACGAGGGTGGTGGCCAGGAGGACGGCGGTGAGGACCCCGGTGGTTGAGGTGCGAGCGAAGCGAGCCTCGAAACCTCCGGGCTTGCCTGTGTGAGGTGGCCCGGGGGTTTCGAGGCTCGCTGGCGCTCGCACCTCAACCACCGGGCGAGCCAGGGCGGTGACGACCAGGACGAGGAGCACGCCGCCGGCGAGGTTGATCGCGAAGATCCCGCGCCAGGAGGTGAAGGACAGCACGAGTGCGCCGAACAACGGTCCGAGCACGCTGCCGAACTCCTGGACCGCGGAGACGAGGCCGAGCGGCAGGCCGCGGCGCTCGATCGGGTACAGCGCGGCGACCAGTGACATCGTCGCGGGCACCAGGCCGCCGCCGCCGACGCCCTGCAGGAAACGACCGGCGACCATGCTCGGCAGGTCGTACGACACGGCGGTGACCAGCGAGCCGATCGAGAACAGCACCAGCGACATCACCAGCACCGGCACCTGGCCACGCAGGTCGGCGATCCGGCCGATCAGCGGCAGCATGGCGACGTACCCGAGCAGGAAGCCGGAGACGATCGGTGCTGCGCGCTGCAGCTCGTCGATGGGGATGCCGACGCCGGCCATCATGTCCGGCAGGGCGAGGACGACGACGTAGGTGTCGACCGCTGCGAACGCGACTGCGACCGCGCAGAAGGTGAGGAGAAGCCGGTCCCTGCTCATTCCGGTCATGCCGGTCATTCCGGTGCGGAGATGTCCTTGGTGACGTCGTACTCAGTGACGTCGATCGTGTAGGTGACCTCGTCGGAGTCGGGGAAGAAGACCCCGGTCAGCCGCGCGGAGCGGAGATAGCCCTTGTCGTCGACGCGGTACGTCGCATCGAACGCGTCACCTTCGGCGCAGGGCAGGATCCCGCGGATCGAGTCGCCCGTGGCCTTCCCGGTGTAGGTGCTGAACGTCTCCTTGTTGTCCTTGCCGCCGCGCTCGGTCTTGCCGGCGGAGACGTCCTCGGTGCTGGTCAGCACCGAGGAGACACCCGAGTCGGGGTCCAGGAGCAGCGCCGGATCGGGAGCGCAGAGGTCCTCGGGCTGGAAGCGGTCGCTCCAGCCGCCGAGGAGGGCGTGGTTGATGTACATCGTGCCGCCGACCGAGATCACCGGGACGCCCGTGACCGGAATGCCCGAGACGTTGCCGTTGGCCGTGCCCTCGAACGCAGGAGGCTCGGCGGTGATCGTCCCGCTCGCCGCCGAGAGGTAGTCGACACCGGGGTCGTCGCCGGTGGAGATGGACAGCTCGATGCCGCTGGTCTCGTCGAGGAGCTTCTTCGCCTTGGCGCCGGCGTCGGACCAGTCCGCGCCGGCCTTGGGCTCGTCACCTGAACAGGCGGCGAGGCCGGTCACCGCGAACAGGCCAGTGAGCAGCGCGGCGGCCACTCGGGTGCGTCCGATCGTCATGGCATCACCCTGACACATCGGAGGTCAGGCTCGCGGTCAGGATGGCCGACAGCGGCCCTGCCGCGGCGGCGACTGCCTGGCTTCCGGGCACGCCCGATCCGTCGCGGCGGCCGATGGCTGCGGGCAGGTCGATCGGAGCCCCGCTGGCGGCGGCGGCGCGGGCGGGCGCCGTACCGGCCCAGGCGAAGACGAGGGTGTCCTCGCCCTTGAGGAACCGGTGGCAACGCACGCCGCCGGTGGCGCGGCCCTTGGCGGGGTACTCGGCAAAGTCGGTCACCTTGACCGCACCCGGCTCGGTGCCGGGCAGTGCGGTCGACGAGCCGGAGGACGTGACGACCACGGCGGGGGAGGCGAGGTCGAGGACTCCGAACCACGCGACGCTCTCGCCGGACGTGAGCTTCACGCCGGCCATGCCGCCGCCGGAGCGTCCCTGCGGACGGACCCCCGCGGCGCCGAAGTGCAGGAGTTGGGCGTCTGTGGTGATGAAGCAGAGCTCTTCGGAGCCGCTGACCAGCTCGACGGCGCCGACGACCTCGTCGCCGTCCGCGAGGCGGATGACGTCCCACTCGTCCTTGCTGATGACCTCGGGGTTGACCCGCTTCACGACACCCTGCTTCGTGCCGAGCGCCAGTCCGGGCCCTTCGGTGGCCAGCGAGGTCAGCGCCAGTGCCCGCTCTCCGGGCGCAAGGTCGAGGACCTCGGTGAGCGGCAGGCCGCCCGAGAGGTTCGGCTCGTTGGCGGACGGCGGGATCGCGGGAAGGTCCAGGACGCCGAGCCGGAGCAGCCGCCCGGTCGAGGTCAGCACACCCACGTCGGCGCGGGCCGTCGTACGGATGGCGGAGACGATCACGTCGTGGTTGGCGCGACCGCCGCCGGTGCCGATGTCCTCGGCGTTGGTGGTGCGGGCCAGCAGGCCGGTCGAGGACAGCAGCGCGAAGCAGGGCTCGTCCGCCACCTCCAGCGGTGCGGCCGCTGCGGTGATCGCGGTCGAGCCGGCCGACTCGAGCAGGACGGTACGACGGGGGGTGCCGAAGGTCTTGGCGATCTCGGCCAGCTCGTTGGAGACGACCTTCTTCAGCAGGCCCTCGTCGGCGAGGATCGCGTCGAGCTCCTCGATCTCCTTGCGCAGCTCCGACTGCTCCTTCTCCAGGTCGATCCGGGAGAAGCGGGTGAGGCGGCGCAGCTGCATCTCGAGGATGTACTCGGCCTGGGCGTCGGAGAGGTCGAAGACGCTCATCAGGCGCTCGCGTGCGGTTGCGGCGTCGTCGCTGGTGCGGATCAGCTGGATGACCTCGTCGATGTCGATCAGCGCGAGCAGCAGGCCGTCGACCAGGTGCAGGCGCGCGGCCTTCTTGTTGCGGCGGAACTGCGAACGACGGCGGACGACCTCGTAGCGGTGCTCGAGGAAGACCTCGAGCAGCTCCTTCAGCCCGAGCGTGCGGGGCTGCCCGTCGACGAGCGCGACGTTGTTGATGCCGAAGGACTCCTCCATCGGCGTCTGCTTGTAGAGCTGCTCGAGCAGGGCTTCGGGGACGAAGCCGTTCTTGACCTCGATGACCAGGCGCAGGCCGTGCGACCGGTCGGTGAGGTCCTTCATGTCGGCGATGCCCTGGATCTTCTTGGTCTGGACCAGGACCTTGATCCGCTCCATGACCTTCTCGGTGCCGATGTTGAAGGGCAGCTCCGTCACGACGATGCCCTTGCGGCGACCGATGGTCTCGATCCGCGCGGTGGCGCGCATCTTGAAGACGCCGCGGCCGGTCTCGTAGGCGTCGCGGACGCCGTCGAGCCCGACGATCTTGCCGCCCGTCGGGAGATCGGGACCCGGGATGAACCGCATGATCCCGTCGAGGTCGGTCTTCGGGTGCACGATCAGGTGGCGCAGCGCCTGCACGACCTCGATCAGGTTGTGCGGGGCCATGTTGGTCGCCATGCCGACCGCGATGCCGGTCGTGCCGTTGACGACGAGGTTCGGGATGGCGGAGGGCAGGACGGTCGGTTCGTACTCGCGGCTGTCGTAGTTGGGCTTGAAGTCGACGGTGTCCTCGTCGATCGAGTCCGTCATCGCGACCGCGGCGGGCGCCATCCGGGCCTCGGTGTACCGCATCGCCGCCGGCGGGTCCTCGCCACCCGGCGACCCGAAGTTGCCGTGGCCGTCGACCATCGGCAGCCGCATCGACCACGGTTGCGCCGTACGGACCAGGGCGTCGTAGATGGCCGTGTCGCCGTGCGGGTGCAGGCGACCCATCACCTCACCGACGATGCGCGCGCACTTGGAATGGCCGCGGTCGGGCCGCAGGCCCATGTCGTTCATCGTGTAGTAGATCCGGCGCTGGACCGGCTTGAGGCCGTCGCGCGCGTCGGGCAGGGCCCGGGAGTAGATGACGGAGTAGGCGTACTCCAGGAAGGACGACTGCATCTCGTCACCGATGTCGGTGTCGAGGATGTGCTCCTCGAAGTCCTCCGGAAGGGGTTCCTGCTTCGTACGACGTGCCATGCGGGTCATTCTCACGGGTGGCCCGATGAATCCGGGGAGGTGGTCCGGTCTGTCCCGACATGGCAACCGTGATGACGCACGCAGTGGTCTCGGCGGACGGGTTCATCGCCGACGACAACGACGAGGTCGGACCGCTGTTCGACTGGTACTTCAACGGCGACGTGCCGCTGGACTTCATGGACATGAAGATGTCGCAGGCCTCCTACGACTACACCCGCCCGATGTGGGACTCGATCGGCGCGACGATCATGGGTCGCCGCCTGTTCGACCAGACGAACGGCTGGGAGGCCCAGCCCCCGGCGGGCGAGCACCTGGTCGTCGTGTCCCACCGGCCCAAGCCGGAGGGCTGGCACCCGGAGAAGGACGTGCCGTTCTTCGACGACATCGGGGCGGCCGTGGCCGAGGCCCGGGACCGCGCCGGGGACGGCGTCGTCGCGGTCTGCGCGGGCGACGTCGGCGGCCAGGCGGTCGCGCTCGGGCTGGTCGACGAGGTCGCCATGGACGTCGTCCCGGTGGTGTTCGGGTCGGGCCGGAGGTACTTCGGACCGATCGAGACCCAGCACCTCCTGGAGGACCCGCACGTGGTCGTCCAGGGCAACCGGGTCCTCCACCTGAGGTTCCGCGTACGCCGGTAGGGGTCTCGAGACGGTTGCTGCGCAACCTCCTCGACCAACGGGACCCGGTTGCTGCGCAACCTCCTCGACCACCGGGACCCCGGGACGGGGGTCCGACCGATAGATTTCTTCCGTGAGCGCTGGCGACCCGACCCCGACCGAGGAGATTCAGGCACCGCCCGCGCACTGGGAGGGCGACGTACTGCTCCGTGACGGGCGTACGGCGCACATCCGCCCGATCCGGCCCGACGACGAAGACCTGATGGTCGAGTTCTACGCGCGGGTGTCCGACGAGTCGAAGTACTACCGGTTCTTCTCGCCGATGCCGGTCCTCTCGGACCGCGACGTACGACGGTTCACGCACGTCGACCACCGGGACCGCGTCGCGCTGGTGATGATCCTGCAGGAGCGCATGATCGCCGTCGGTCGGTACGACGTCGTGGCTGACAACGAGGCCGAGGTTGCCTTCCTCGTGGAGGACGGGCACCAGGGACGTGGCATCGCGCAGCTGTTGCTCGAGCACCTCGCCCAGGCTGGTCGCGAGCGAGGGGTCGAGCGCTTCACCGCCGAGGTGCTGCCCGACAACAGCCGGATGATCCACACCTTCCGTGACGCCGGCTACCGGGTGGCCAGCGGCTACCACGACGGCGTGATCACCCTCGAGTTCCCGATCGACCCGACCGACACGGCCATCGGGGTGATGCGCGATCGCGAGCACGCCGCGGAGGCGGCCTCCATCCAGCGCTTCTTCCACCCCAAGTCGGTCGCGATCATCGGCGCCAGTCGCCGCCAGGACACGATCGGCCAGGTGCTGGTCCGCAACCTGGTGACCGCCAATTTCACCGGCCGGGTCTACGTCGTGAACCCGAGCGCACCCGCGGTCTCGGGCATGCCGGCCTACAAGAACGTCAACGAGATCCCCGACGACGTCGACGTCGCGATCGTCGCGGTGCCCGCCGATGCGGTCACCGACGTCGTGCTCGACTGCGCCAACAAGGGCGTGCACGGCCTGATCGTGATCTCCTCCGGCTTCGCGGAGACGGGGGAGGAGGGTCGCAAGCGTCAGCGGCACCTCGCCGGGCTCTGCCGCTCCTACGGCCTGCGCCTGATCGGACCCAACTGCCTGGGTGTCATCAACACCGACCCGACGGTCCAGGTCAACGCGTCCCTCTCGTCGGTCATGCCGACCCGCGGTCGTGCCGGCTTCTTCTGCCAGTCGGGTGCGCTGGGCTCGGCGATCCTCGAGAAGGTCAAGAACCGTGGCCTCGGCATCTCGACCTTCGTCAGCGCGGGCAACCGTGCCGACGTCTCGGGCAACGACCTCCTGCAGTACTGGGAGGAGGACGACGCCACCGAGGTCGTGATGATGTACCTCGAGTCGATCGGTAACCCGCGCAAGTTCTCGCGGATCGCGCGCCGGGTCTCCCAGCGCAAGCCGATCGTGGCGGTGCGCTCCGGGCGCACCACCCAGGGTGTGCCCATGGGCCACGCCGTACGACGCATCGGTGCGCCCCAGGCCGCGGTGGACGCGATGTTCCGCCAGGCCGGCGTGATCCAGGTCGACACCCTCGACGACATGTTCGACGTCGCCCAGCTGCTCGCCCACCAGCCCCTTCCTCGCGGACGCCGGGTCGCCATCGTGGGCAACTCCGACGCACTCGGCCTGCTCGCCGCCGACGCGGCCTCCGCTGTCGGTCTCGTGGTCAACCGCTCCGTCGCCCTCGGTGCGTCCGCCACTGCGGAGGACTTCGAGGACGCCCTCGACAACGCGATCGACGACCCCGACGTCGACTCGGTGATCGCGGTCTACATCCCGCCGCTCGACGTCACCGGCGAAGAGGTCGCGAACGTCCTGGCCGCCGTGGGCGAACAGTCCGACAAGCCGCTGGTCTCCTCGTTCCTCGGTGCCGAGGGCATCCCCGAGCTGCTGCGCGTGCCCGACGTGGCCGGTTCCTCTGCCGGACGTGGCTCGGTTCCGTCGTACCCCGCGGTCGAGGCGGCGGTCCGCGCGCTCGCCCGTGTCGTCGAGTACGCCGTCTGGCTGCACGCGCCGGACGGTCCGGCCGCCGAGGCGGGCGAGGTGGACCTGCCCGCCGCGCGAAAGCTGGTCGACGGGGTGCTCCGGGCAGCCGGCGACGAGGCCGGGGACCGTGAGATCGAGCTCGACCAGCTGCTCGTCACCGAGCTGCTGGGCCACTACGGGATCGACCTGTGGCCCACCCGCCCGGTCGCCGACTCGGCCGCCGCGGTCGTGGCCGGCGAGGACCTCGGCTGGGACGTCGTCCTGAAGTCGACGCTGGACTCGCTGCGCGAGCGACCCGACCAGACGCACGTGTGGCGCAACATCAGCGACGCCGACGACATGCGGGACGCGTGGGAGACGCTGACCCAGCTGATCGACCCGACGATGGGCCGGTTCGTGGTCCAGCGCAGCGCACCTCCGGGCGTCCCGGTCGCCATCCGCTCGTTCGAGGACCCGTTGTTCGGGCCGGTCGTCTCCTTCGGCATCTCCGGTCCGGTGATCGAGCTCCTCGGCGACTGGTCCTACCGGATTCCGCCGCTGGGTCAGCACGAGGTGGCCTCCATGGTGCGCGAGGTGAAGAGCTCGCCGCTGCTGTTCGGCTACCGCGGCGCCGACGCCGTCGACGTCGCCGCGGTCGAGGACCTGATCACCCGGGTCGCCGCGCTGAAGAACGACCTGCCGAACGTCAGCTCCCTGGAGCTCACCCTCGTGCTGGCGGGCGTCGAAGGCGCGCAGACGCTGACCGCGACCGCACGGGTCGCGACGATCAAGGACCCGCGCCCGGACTCGCTGGTACGACGGATGCCCGACCTGGAGTCCACCATCCCGGATTGAGGCAGCAGGCGCCGACACGGGGCGTCGGGCGGCCGTGCGAGGATGCGTGCATGCCGAATGCACGTCTTCGCGGTGGCGACGAACCGGACCGGATCGCCGATCTCCAGACTGCGATCAACCGCACCGGTTACTACCCCGAGGTGGTCGCCGACGCCGTGACCGGCGCCCTGGGTGGCGAAGCGGTCGTGTCGTACTACGTCCACCACGAGCCGACCTTCGAGCGGGACGAGGTCCGGCGGCACCAGACGGTCGTGGTCCTCACGCCGAGCCGGCTGATCCTCGCGCACACCGACGAGCACGCCGGTGACGACCTGCTGCCCGAGCCCTACACTTCGACGTCGACCGAGGCCGTGAGTCTCCGGGCGGTCGCGTCGGTCGTGGTGACCCGGATGACGACCAACCCGACCGCGGGCCCCACGCCGCCGGCCGAGGCCGTGCTGACGATCGGCTGGGGCGCGGTGAGCCGGGTCGACCTGGAGCCGGCCGGCTGTGCCGACCCGCAGTGCGATGCCGACCACGGCTACACGGGCAGCCTCTCCTCCGACGACTTCTCGCTCCGGGTGTCGGCCGCCGCCGACGGCAACGACGCGGTCGGGGGACTCCTCTCCTTCGCTGCGTCGCTCTCCGCGTTGACCCGGGGCTGAGATCGCGGTGGTCGTGGAGCAGACGGGCGTGGAGGGCTTCTGCGAGCCGGCGTACGGCGTGCGCTCACTGGGCGACGTCGTACCGGCCGCGGCGCACGCGCTCGGCAGCCCCCTCGGCCCGGCCCCGACCGGGCTGACCCTTCCGGACGCGGCGTCGTACGTCGTGTTCCTCATCGACGGCCTCGGCGCCCGCCTGCTCGAGCGCTACGCCCATGCTGCGCCGTACCTCTCCTCGCTGCTGGCGGGCTCCTCGCCGATGACGGCAGGCGTGCCCTCGACCACCACGACCTCATTGACGTCGCTCGGCACCGGCCTGACGCCGGGCGCCCACGGTCTGATCGGCTTCACGACTCGCGTCCCGGGCACGAACGAGCTGCTGAACGCGCTGCTGTGGGACCGCGACGTGGACCCGGTCCAGTGGCAGCCGCACCAGACGGCGTTCACGTCGCTGCAGTACGCCGGCGTGCGGGTCACCGTCGTCAACAAGCGTGAGTTCAACGGCAGCGGCCTGACCGTCGCCGCACACCGTGGCGCCGACTACGTCGGCGTCGACCGGGTCGGCGAGCGGATCGCGGCCGTGGTGGCTGCGTCCCGCCCGGCTCCGCGGCAGCCGACCTTGACCTATGTCTACGACGGCGACCTGGACTGGACCGGTCACCGTTGGGGGGTCGCGTCGAGCCAGTGGTTGCAGCAGCTGGCGATGATCGACCACGAGGCCGAGCAGCTGCGGGACGCGCTCCCGCCAGACCGTCGGCTCCTGGTGATCGCCGACCACGGCATGGTCGACGTCCCAGCCAGCGAGCGGATCGACGTGAACAACAACGACGACCTCCGCTCGGGGGTCGCCCTGGTCGGCGGTGAGGCGCGGTTCCGCCACCTCTATTGCAGCGGTGGCGCCGTCCCCGACGTCGTCGCCACCTGGCGGTCCGTGCTGGGCGAGCGGGCCGAGGTGATGACGCGCGGCGAGGCGATCACCCGCGGCTGGTTCGGTCCGGTCGACCCGTCGGTCCTGCCTCGCATCGGCGACGTGGTCGTTGCGTGCCGGGGTGACTTCGCGGTGCTGTCGACCGAGGGATTCCCCTACGAGTCCAAGCTGATCGGCATGCACGGATCGCTCACGCCCGACGAGATGCTGATCCCGGTCCTCCTGGACTGACCGAACCTTTCGGCCGCTCGAGTCGTCTGGGAGGTTGACCGGCGCGACACGGCGCCCCGAGGAACCGGAGTCAACCATGGCACGCGATCGAGCAGCCTTCGCGGAGTTCGTCGCCGCGCGCTCGTCGGCCCTGCAGCGTGCGGCCTACCTGATGGTGGGTGATGTCGGCCTGGCGCAGGACCTGGTGCAGGAGGCGCTTACGAAGACGTACGTCGCGTGGCCGCGGCTGCGGGACCCGGCGAATGCCGAGGCCTACACCCGCAAGGCGATCACGACCACCGCGATCACGTGGTTCCGCAAGCGGAGCTGGAACGGCGAACGGGCGACCGGTGCAGTGCCAGACCGGGCCACGGGTGGTCACGCCGACGCGCTGGACGTACGGCATTCGCTGATGCAGGCGCTTGCCCAGCTGCCGCCACGGCAGCGGGCCGTCATCGTGCTGCGCTTCTACGAGGACCTCACCGAACGGCAGACCGCCGAGGTGCTCGGTTGCGCCGTCGGCACGGTCAAGAGCCAGACCTCGGCCGGGCTCACCAAGCTCCGCGACCTGATGGGCGATGAGCTCGACATCCACGACCTGGTCACCTCCGAAGGAGTGCTGGCATGACCGAGAAGCTGAAGACCTTGATGGACCGCGCCGCAGACGCCGACTTCGCGGCGCTCGATCTCGATGCGGTCACCGCCGCCGGTGACCGTGTTGTACGACGTCGCCGGGCTGTCATGGGTGTTGCCAGCCTCGCCGCCGTCGCGGTCCTGGGCAGCGGAGTCGCCGTGCTCGCCAGCGGGTCGGGCGATGGGGCCGACGATCGCACGCGCTGGACCGGCGTGCCCGTCGACGGTTCCGGCATGAGCTGGGGCGTCGGTGAGGAGCTCCACACGCCAGTGGGCAGCGTCGACGTCGGGCACCTGGTCCGTGCCCACGTGCGGACCCGCGTGGGATTCGTGACCGTCGACGACGCCGCGAACGTGTGGTCGGTGATCGGTGGAGAAGTGCGACCCATCGGCCAGACGCAGGCCACCCCGCATCTGGTGTCGGACACCGAGACCGGGCAAGTCGCATGGCTGGAGCCGACACCGGGCGGTGTACGGGCCGTCGTCCACGACCAGAGCCTCGATCGTCGGGTGCGCTCCGTGCCAGTCGGCAAGGACACCCGAGTGGTGGCCCTGGACTCCGGTGCGCTCTACGTCGAGCGGGACGGTAAGTACGACGTGATCGATGTCGAGAGCGGCGACCAGTGGCAGATCGGATCCTCGGAATCCGGTGCCGAGCTGCTGGCCGTCGAGAACGGGGCGCTCGTGTGGTCCGGCGACGACCGCTACCTGGTCGAGCGCGATGCCACGGCTCCCGTCGTGATCGACGGGGTCGCAGGCAGCGTGGCCATGCTCTCGCCGGATGGCAGCCGCGTCACTTTCGACGCCGACGAGCTGCGGGTCTACGACACGATGACGGGGAAGAGGTTGGAGATCGGCGTCGATGACCGTGTTTTCGCCTCGGGCTACGAGTGGCTCGACAACGATCGGGTCGCGGTCATCGCCAGCCGGTCAGGGACGGGGCCGGTCGAGTTGCTTGCCTGCGAGGTCAGCGCCGACACGTGCGTTCAGGTGGTGCCTGACCTCGGCGGTTTCGACGAGTTGATGGCGGGCGGCTTCTCGTTGCCCGTGGGCACCAGCCTCGAGGACGAGTGAGGCGTCCCGACACGGCGCTCGCGGGCGCTCGCGGCTACTCGCGGCTACTCGACGCCTTGGCTGCGGCTACAGGAAGGGCAGCGGCTCGGGGGAGAGGCTGACGGCCCGCGCCCGCGCCGCGGTCAACCCGCGCCGGTGGTGCTGGCGGCACAGCACCTCGTAGGCCACGTCCACCTCGTCGTCCACGTCGTCGTGCACATGGGTCGGGGTGTCGCCTTCGACATCGCCGACGACGATGACCTCGCCCTCGGTGACCATCACGCCGTTCTCGGTGCGGGCGTTGTGGGTGGCCCGCCGACCGCACCAGCACAGGGCCTCCACCTGGAGCACCTCGGTGCGATCGGCGATCTCGACCAGTCGGGCGGAGCCGGGGAACAGGCGGGTGCGGAAGTCGGTGAGGATGCCAAAGCAGAAGACGTCGATCTGCAGCTCGTCGACGACCTTGGCCAGCTGGTCGACCTGCTCGGAGGTGTAGAACTGCGCCTCGTCGCAGATGAAGTAGTCGATCCGGGCTCCCTGCGTCAGGGCGTCGACGGTGTAGCGCCAGAAGTCGAAGCCGGGCGCGACCTCGAGGGCGTCGGCGGTCAGGCCGAGCCGGGACGAGACCTTCGCGGCTCCGGCCCGGTCGTGCGAGGTGAACAGCCGACCGATCCGCCCACGAGCGGCGTGGTTGTGGTTGGTCTGCAGGGCGAGGGTCGACTTCCCGGCGTCCATCGTTCCCGTTCGGAAGGTCAGCTCAGCCACCCGCGCATCTTCTCATCCAGCGTCCCGGCGACCGTCGGGTGATCCCCGCACATGCCGCGCTCGTCGGCGCCGAAGGGGAAAGAACGAAGGCCGAAGGGGCAGATCTCGGCGAAACGGGTGCGTGACGGCCGAATCAGGCGCACGCTGGGATGTCTCCGACCGGACCGAGGAGGGTGACTATGGGGGTCGCCACCAAGCTCATCCAGCGGCGAAGGCACCGTGCGTCACGGTGGCCGGGCAGAATGGCCGTCGCTGGGTTCGCTGCTGTGCTCGTTGCCGTGCTCGCCGTCGTGGTCGCGCAGACCGGTCTGGTCAACCAGATCACGTCCCCGGACACAACACCCGCCGCTGCCCCGGCAGCCCCGACCACATCGGTCCCGGAGGTCGAGGCCGAGGTCCCGGCCGCGGTCGAACCTGCCCCCGCCTTCGTGCAGCCGATTGCCCTCGTACGACGCGCGCCGCTCGCCGCGCGCTACCCGGGTGCCCTGCTCGATGCCCCCCTCGGTACCTCGGCCGCCTATCAGCGCGCTGCCGCGATCATCAACCTGACGGCCGACTGTCACCTGGACTGGCTGACCCTCGCCGCGATCGCGCGGATCGAGTCGAACCACGGCCTCGGCGAGTCGGCGTCCCACAAGGTCGACGTGAACGGCCTGGTCACGCCTGCCATCGTCGGTCCGTCGCTCGACGGCAAGGGCGGCCGCGGCACGATCGACGACACCGATGCCGGCCAGATCGACCACGACCTGAGGTGGGACGCGCCCGTCGGGCCGTTCGGCCTGTTGCCGGCCACCTGGGCCGCGGTGGCGGTCGACGCGGACGGTGACGACGTCCGGAACCCGCAGGACGTCGACGACGCCTCACTCGCTGCAGCGGTCGTGCTGTGTGCCGGCGGTCGGGACCTGGCCGACCGGAAGGTCCTGACCGAGGCACTCGGGAGCTACCACCACACGCCGGGATTCGCGGCGACGGTGCTGCAGCTGGCCTCCGTGTACGCCGACGAGATGGCGACGCTGCCCGTGTTCCTCCCGATCCCGGGCACGTTCCCGATCCCCGAGGACCTCGCCGAGATCTGTGACTGCGCTCGCCTGGAGCCCGCGGCGCGGTTGCGTGGTACGGCGACGAAGGCTGCCTCCGGTGACGGTGCACCCGGCGAGGAAGCGGCTCCGCCTCCTGTCGACCCGGGTCCTCCCGACGGTGACGGAACCGTCGATCCCAGTGATCCGGGCGACCCCGGTGGGTCGGCGGACACCGTGGACCCCGAGCCGTCCACCGAGCCGGAGCCCGCTCCGGTCGACCCGCCTGCCGAGGCGCCGG
This sequence comes from Nocardioides sp. Root682, assembly GCF_001427795.1. GTDB lineage: Bacteria > Actinomycetota > Actinomycetes > Propionibacteriales > Nocardioidaceae > Nocardioides. The sequence goes on from NZ_LMHJ01000002.1 coordinate 122,362, forward strand.
CACCGGAACCGACCGCTGCCCTGGAGCCCGCCGCGCAGGAGCCCCCCGCGCCGAGTGTCGAGCCCGCGGCCGCACCCCCGGCCGAGTCGGCTCCCGAACCGGCTCCCGAACCGGCTCCCGAACCCGCTCCCGAACCCGCTGCCGCGCCGACGGTCGAGGCAGCTGCCGCGGAGCCGACTGCCTGATCAGTGCCGTCGGACGGCGTCGCGCCACCGCCGCCTTCCGGGCGGCGCGGCGGGTGCTGGCTCCGGCGCTCGGTCGGTCTCCGCCTCGTAGACGCGCCACTCGCCGTCGTACGGCGTCAGGCCCTCGTCGATTCGGCGTCGGAGCTCGGCGACGGCAGCCCGCGGGTCGTCGTACGGAAGGCCGGCCAGCTGGTTGGGGCTGAACCGCCACCACTGGACGTCGAGCAGCTCCTCGACCAGGTCCTGGTCGAACCGGGGCCGCAACACCCGGGCAGGCACGCCGCCCACGATCGAGTACGGCGGCACGTCCTTGGTCACGACGGCACCGGCGGCGACGACCGCTCCGTCGCCGATCGTGACACCGCGCAGGATCATGGCGTTGGCGCCGATCCACACGTCGTTGCCGATGACCGCCGGTCCGCGGGGGAAGTCGTGCGGGGCGACCGCGACGCCGTCCGCTGCGTCCGGATGCCAGCCGAAGCGGCCCTCGTCGTACTGGAACGGCGAGGTCGACATCCAGCTCGTCGGGTGGTCGGGCTCCCCGATCCGGACGCCTGCCGCCACCGAGCAGTAGCGACCGATCTCGGCACAGGAGTCGATGACGCCACCCACGAAGTAGCTGAAGGCGCCGATGCGCAGCGCGGTCTTGGTGACCGTCGGGGCCATGAACCACACCGGCCCCTCGACCTCGACACGCGAGACCCGCTGGTGCTTGAGGTTCCTGCGCGAGCGGACGTGAGCATCGTCGGCGTGCATGCCCGGATCGTGCCACAGGTCCCGCAGCACCGATCCGGCCCCCGGATGTGATGGACGACCCCGCTGGACATCACACCTAGAGTGATCTGGTGACCTCGGAAGCACTTCTCGGAACAAGCGATCTCCCGCACCAGCTGCCGCGCTTCGCGGACATCTCCGACGGCGACTACGGGCCTGCGCTCGAGGTCGCGATGGCGGACCAGCTCCGGGCGATCGCGGCCATCACGGGCAACCCGGACGCGGCCACCTTCGACAACACCCTCGTGCCGCTGGAACGCAGCGGGATCGGACTGACCCGGGTGCTCCGGGTCTTCTCCAACAAGGCCAGCGCCGACTCGAGCCCTGCGGTCGACGCCGTCCGCGCCGAGTTCGCTCCGCGGCTGGCGGCGCACAGCGACGCGATCCTGCTCGACGCCGATCTGTGGGCGCGGTTGCAGGTGGTCGAGGGTCAGCGGAGCAGCCTGGCCCCGGAGGCGTCGTACCTCGTCGAGCGCTACATCATCGAGTTCCGCCTGGCCGGTGCTGCCCTGGGAGATGACGAGAAGCAGCGACTGCGCGCGCTCAACGAGGAGATCTCCAGCAAGGAGACGGCTTTCGAGCTCGCACTGCAGGCCGACAGCAACGACCTGGCCGTCGTCATCGACGACGTCGCCGACCTCGACGGCCTGACCCACGGCGAGATCTCGGCCGCGGCCGCCGCCGCAGAGGCCCGGGGGCTCACGGGGAAGTACCTCCTCACGCTGGTTCTCCCGACGGCCCACCCGCACCTGGCAGCGCTCACCGGTCGCGACGTACGGCGCCGGCTGTCCGAGGCGCAGCGCGCGCGGGGGAGCCGGGGCGGTGCGCATGACACCCGCGCGATCGCGCTGGACATCCTGCGACTGCGGGCCGAGCGCGCCCGACTCCTCGGCTTCGACAACCACGCCGCCGTCGTGACCGCCGACAACACCGCCGGCACCCCGAAAGCGGTCCGCTCCCTGCTCGAACGCCTGGCCGCACCGGCTGCCCGCAACGCTCGTCGCGAGCAGGAAGCCCTCTCCGCGGAGGCCGGGTTCGCGGTCGAGGCCGCCGACTGGGCGTTCTACGCCGAGAAGGTCCGCTCCGCCCAGTACGACGTCGACCTGGCCGCGCTGCGCCCGTGGTTCGAGGCCGAGCGGGTCCTGCGCGACGGCGTCTTCTTCGCCGCCGAGCGGCTCTACGGACTGACCTTCGTCGAGCGCCCCGACCTGCCGGGCTACCACCCCGACGTCCGGCTCTTCGAGGTCAGCCAGGACGGCACACCGATCGGGCTCTACCTGCTCGACCTCTACACGCGCGACTCCAAGCGCGGCGGGGCCTGGATGAGCAGCTTCGTCAGCCAGTCCGAGCTGCTCGGCGTCGACAGCGCCGTCGTGGTCAACAACCTCAACGTCCCCAAGCCGGCGGCGGGACAGGCCACGCTGCTCACCTGGGACGAGACCCGCACGCTGTTCCACGAGTTCGGGCACGCGCTGCACGGCCTGCTCGCCCGCGCCACCTATCCGAAATTCTCGGGCACCGCGGTGTTCCGCGACTTCGTCGAGTACCCGTCCCAGGTCAACGAGATGTGGATCCTGTGGCCCGACGTGCTCGCCAGCTACGCCCTCCACCACGAGACCGGTGAGCCGATCCCGGCCGACGTGGTGGCCCGGATCGTGGCCGCGGAGACGTTCAACGAGGGCTTCGGCACCAGCGAGTACCTCGCGGCCGCGCTGCTCGACCTCGCCTGGCACGAGCTCGCACCCGACGAGGTCCCGACCGACCCGGATGCCGTGGCCGCATTCGAGCAGCAGGCGCTGGCAGCCGTCGGGCTGGACAACGCGGCAGTGCCGCCGCGGTACGCGACGTCGTACTTCGCCCACAGCTTCAGCTCGGGCTACGCCTCGGCGTACTACTCCTACATCTGGAGCGAGCTGCTCGACGCCGACACTGTCGCGTGGTTCAAGGAGAACGGCGGACTCACCCGCGAGAACGGCGACCTCTACCGACGCCACGTGATCGGCATCGGCGGCACTCGCGACCCGCTCGAATCCTACGAGGAGTGGCGGGGCCGCCCGGCGCCGATCGAGCCGCTGCTCGCCCGCCGCGGTCTCGCCTGACGCGGAGTCGTGTGGTTGAGAGTGACTTGTGGGTCACCCTCAACCACACGACTCGGGGCTGTGGAGGAGCGCCACGTCGCAACTCAGATCCGGGCAGGCTCTTCGCCATGTCCTTGGAGAACTGGAAGCGCCGCGCCGCAGCTCAGTGTGGACTGCTGACGCGAGCCCAGCTCGCCGAGCTCGGCGTCGACCGTTGGGCGATCCGCCATCGCATCGACACCGAACGCTGGGTGGCGCACACGCCGACAGTCATCGGTACGACGACCGGGGAGCTGTCCCGTGAGCAGCTGATGTGGCTGGGAGTCCTCCACGGGGGCCCCGGCGCGCTGGTCGGAGATCTCACCGCGGCCGAGGTTGCGGGCCTGCGGAACTGGTATCGCGACGACGTCACGATCCTGGTGCGCGCCGACGCCGGCGTCGGCGCTGGGCATCAGGGGATCCGCTTCGCCCGTACCCGTAGGCCGCTCGAGGAGTGGAGGCGACCGGGGACTGGCCTTCCCCGGTGCCGAATCGAGCCGGCGATGCTGCGCTTTGCTGCTGCTCAAGGGTCGACCAGAACGGCAGAAGGGGTGCTTGCTGCGACTGTTCAACAGCGCCTGTCGTCGCCAGACCTCCTGCTCGAGTGGATCGATCGTCTTCGCCCCCTGCGCGGCGCCGACCGTTTCCGCCGAGCGCTGCGCGAGATTGCGGGCGGGGCGCACTCGGTGGCCGAGATCGACGTGCGGCGGATGTGCAAGCAGTTCGGACTGGCGCTGCCAATAAGGCAGGTGCGGCGGCGAGACTCTTCTGGACGGGTGCGCTTCACCGACTGCCAGTGGCGCTTGGCCGACGGACGCATCCTCGACCTCGAGGTGGATGGCGCCTTCCACATGGACGTGGAGAGCTGGGAGGACGACCTCGCTCGGCAGCGTGCCCTCACCTCGCCGAACCGGGTCGTCGTCCGCTGCACCGCACGCGAACTGAGGGACGAACCTGACCGGGTCGCGCGTGACCTCCGTCTGCTGGGCGTCCCCGCAGCCTGAGTTGGGTGGGTGAGAGTGACCCCTGGGTCACTCTCACCTGACCAACTCGATCAGGCCGGCGGCCTGATGCGGAGCACGACGTCCTGGCCGCTGCCGTTGTCGGTCGTGACGAGCAGGGAGTGGGCCGCTGTGGCTGTCACGTCGCGCAGACGGCCGTACCGACGCAGCTCCGTCGGTGAACGGGTCCAGACCAGCCGACCGTCCGAGTCGAACTTCACGAACATCAGCCGCTGGCCCTTGAGCACCGCGACGGCGAGGGCGTTGCGGTAGGAACCCCAGGCGGCCCCCGCCACGAAGTCCGCGCCGGACGGGGCAATCGTCGGGTAGCCGGACCTCCACCGCGCCGCGACCTGCGCGCCGGGCAGCGAGAAGTCGGTCATCGGGCGAGTCTCGTTGTAGCCGGGGACGGGGTTCCAGCCGTAGTTGCGACCGTTGCCGATCACGTTGATCTCGTCGTCGCGGTCGGTGCCGTGCTCGACGGCCCACAGCGAACCATCGGCTCGTTGCGCGAGGGCCTGGACGTTGCGGTGCCCGTAGCTGAGGACGGAACGGCGATTCCCGGTGCTGCCGTACCAGTGGTTCCCGGGCACCGGACGCCCGGTGAAGCGGCTGACCCGCAGGACCTTGCCGCCCAGTGAGTTCAGGTCCTGCGGGTTCGTCCCGACAGCGGCATCACCCGTACCGATCACCAGCGCACCACTGTGAGCGATCAGGAGACGACAACCCCCGTGCCTGCCCGTGACGGACGGGATCCCGGACACGAGGACCTCGTCGAGCACGGCCCGGGTCAGTCCGGTGTCGAGCCGCCACGCGATCACGCGGATGTCGTGGGAACCATCGGACTTCTGCCAACCCGAGCAGGTGTAGATCCGACGGTTGTCCGTGAACCGCGGGTCGATCTCGAGTCCGAGCAGGCCCGTCTCGCCGGACGCCCACACGCTCGCGCTCGGGAACTGCAGGTTGCGCTTCCGGCCGTTCGCGGGGTTGATCACCGTCAGCGTGCGGCGGGTCCGCTGGGTCACCAGCAGCTGGCCGGTCGGCAGCTGCTGGACCTCCCAGGGATGGTCGAGCCCGGACGCGATGACGTCGACGCGGAAGCCGGCAGCGGCCTGGACCCGGTCGGGTGCCTCGGCCCGGACCGGTGGTCCGATCGGACTGAGGGTGACCGCGAGCAGCAGCAGGAAACAGGGCAGGACGACGACCCGAGGACGCATGCCCTGACCGTACGCCGCCTCCGGCGCGATCAGAAGGTGTGCTCGGGGGCGGGGAAGCTCCCGTCCTTGACCTCGGAGTCGTAGGCACGGGCAGCGTCGAGCAACGTCGAGCGGATGTCGGCGTACTGCTTGACGAAGCGGGGGAGCTTGCCGGTCCGCAGGCCGAAGGCGTCCTGCCAGACGAGCACCTGGCCGTCGCACTGGTTGCCGGCGCCGATGCCGATCGTGGAGATCTCGAGCTTGGCGGTGACCTCGGCGGCGACGTCGCCCGGAACCATTTCCATCACGACGGCGAACGCGCCCGCCTCCTGGACGGCGAGGGCGTCGCGCATCACGCGCTCGGCTGCCTCGCCCCGGCCCTGCACGCGGTAGCCGCCGAGGGTGTGCTCGGACTGCGGGGTGAAGCCGATGTGGGCCATCACGGGGATGCCGCCCTGGACCATCTTCTCGATCTGGGGTGCCATCTCGACGCCGCCTTCGAGCTTCACGCAGTGCGCGCCGCCCTCCTTCATGAAGCGGACGGCGGTGAGATAGCCCTGCTCGGGCGAGGCCTGGTACGAGCCGAACGGCAGGTCGCCGACGACCATCGCGCGGGAGACCGAGCGGCTCACCGCACGGGTGAGCGGGATCAGCTCGTCGACCGTGATCGGCAGCGACGTCGAGTTGCCGAGGACGTTGTTGGACGCGCTGTCGCCGACGAGGAGGAGCTCGATGCCCGCCTCGTCGAAGATCTGCGCGGTCAGCTGGTCGTAGCTGGTCAGCATGGAGATCCGCTCGCCGCGCTGCTTCATCTCGCGCACGTGGTGGGTACGGATCCGCTTGATGGCCGGTGCCGCGGGGGCGCCGCCGTACGGAGCGGTTTCTTCGGGGGTGCTGCTCATCGTCGAGCTCGCTTTCTTCGGACTCGCGGCCCAGTCTGGGTCCACGTTCGTTGAAGGACAACGATGAGGCTAGTCGCGTCGAGTCCGTCCGCGCGCTGTGTGTTGGATCACCCGGCCGAAGGGGACGATCCGGCGGAGTCCGCAGCGGCCTCGAGGTCGTTCACGACGATCCGTCGCATGCCGAGCATCGCCTGCGTCGCGGCGGCCGCGCGGGACGGATCCGGATCGGTCACGAGCTCGTAGAGCCGGGCCGGGACGATCTGCCAGGACAGGCCGTAGCGGTCCTTGAGCCAGCCGCAGACCGACTCGACGCCGCCGTCGACCAGCGAGTCCCAGTAGTAGTCGACCTCGGACTGGTCGCGGCACGTGACGGAGAACGAGACCGCCTCGGTGAACGGGAACGCCGGCCCGCCGTTGATCCCGCGGAAGGTCAACCCGTCGAGGGTGAACTCGCCCGCCATCACGGTTCCCGGCTCGCCGGGGCTGCCCTCGGAGTAGCGGCTCAGGTGACCGATCGAGGAGTTCGGGAAGATGCCGGTGTAGAAGCGCGCGGCTTCCTCGAGGGTGTCGTCGAACCACAGGCAGGGCTGGATGTGGCTGCTCGCAATGCTCATGGCAGGACAGACCGGTGCACGCGCGGCGACTCATCGTCGGGTCGGCGGCTTGTTCATGATCCGCTCGGCCTTCGCCTCGACGCCGGCTTCGTGCAGGACCTCCTCGCGCACCAGCCGCATGATGTCGTCGAACTGCTGCTGCGCTGCGGCGGCAACGGCCCCAGGTCCGGGGCTCGGTGGCTCGTTGCCGCGGCGCTGGCTGTTGGTCTTGCTCTTGCCGGGTTCAGTCATCTGGTTCTCGTCCTGGATGGCGCGGTTGGTGCGGCCGACAGCGTCCTTGCGGGCGTAGTCCACCGCGCCCTGGATCTGGGCGATCGCGTCCGTGGCGTCCGCGTCAGAAAGGCCGACCGCTCCCGTGGTCCGACCTCGGCGGATGCGTTCGATCAAGCCGGAGTTGAGCAGCAACTTCTTGACCGTGGAGCTCATCGCGTTGTCGGCCGATGTCTTGATGCGCGCGGCACGCTCGTAAATCATGATCGTGGTCTGCTGGTTGTCCGCTCGCGAACCGCGCCACGGCATGTACTGCTCCAGCGCCGCCCAGACCTGCTTGCCCACGGCGAACGGGATCACGTGCTCGGACTCGGTCCAGTGCAGCCAGTGTCCGCCGCGGTTGCTGGGCGGCTTCGCGCCGTGCTTGCCGACGGTGGGCGGACTGATTCCGGGCGCGCTCCTCCCGGGATCCTTCCCCTTGGTCCCGCCAGCCTTGGTGGTGAAGTGGGCCCTGGTTGCGTCGACCAACTGGTGAAAGAGCTGGTCGGCTCGGGTCTTCAACGCTTCCGCCCGGCCCTTGGCAGTCGGATCGGTCTCGATCCGCTTCACGGTCGCCACGTAGTCGTCGATCGTCGCGCGGTACTGACGGTCGATGTCCTTGACGGTGGGTGTCGGCGCGGCGGTCGCGCTCGGGGTGGGGGTGGAGGCCGTGTAGAGGACGTTGGGGGCGCCCTTCCTGGAGTAGACCGAGTGCTTCTCGCCGTCCGCATCGAACTCCTGCCGGAAGGTGATGCCGAGCATCCGGTCCTTGAGCTTCCTCAGCCCCGCACCGGCGGCTGCCGCCTTGTCCTTGACCCAGTTCTTGCCGGCGGCTGCCTTGCCCTTGACCCAGGCCTTGCCGGCGGCGACCTTGCCCTTGACCTTCGCGCCGATCCCCTTCAGGCCGCGGATGACCGGACCGGCGAGCTTGAGGCCCTGCTTGATCACGAAGTCGATCGCCTTGTTGAAGGGCTTCTGGAGGGCCTGGATGATCGACTTGATCTTCTCGCCGATGCCGCCGATGCCGAGCACGCTGGCGATGAAGCCGATCAGGATCGGCACCATCTGGCCGAGCGCGTCCTCGATCTTGTTGACCACCGAGGACACGTTGCCCTTCGCGATGTCGACGACTCCGTCGATGACGGTGTTGACGAACTTCATGATCCGGGAGGCGTTGTTGACGAAGAACATGACCACGTCGTAGATCAGCTTGCAGGCCTTGATGAACGCGGCGGCCGGGTTGAGCAGTGAGACCAGCCAGGTGATGCCGGCGGTGATGATCTTGGTGATCACGAAGTCCTGGATCTGCTCCATGATCATGTTCTTGATGTCGCCGAGCTTCTCCAGCAACATCTCCCAGATCGCGCCGATGCCGCCGCTGGCGATCTTCTGGAAGATGTCGACGCCCTTCTCGATGGCCGCCATCGCCTTCTCGCCGATCTGCTTGGCGATCCGGTTGCGGATGTTGGCCCAGGTGAGGCCGAAGATCGAGGCGAGGAGCTTGATGATGCCCTTGACGTCGAAGGTGTCGGGGATCTCGATGCCGGCCTCGCCGAGCTGGCCGAACAGCCAACCCATCAACCCCTTCTTGAGGTGGGTGCCGATGTTGGCGAAGAACTTGTTGATGCCGCCCTTGATCGCACCGATCAGGTTGCCGAGGAATCCGACCGGGTCCTTGATGATGTCGCCGATCGCGGCGGCAGCGCGGGCCAGGGTGTTCTTCAGCATCGTGACCAGTTCGCGGATGGTGTTGATGACGGCCTTGATGGCGCCGATCGCCTTGTCGACCAGGCCCTTGTTCTCGGCCTGGAGTGCCTCGATCCGCTCGTCGAGGCCCTTGCGCGCCTCGACGTACTTGGTCGCGAGCGACTCGACGACCTCGTTCTGCTTGTTGTCGACGTCCGACTCGAGCTGTTCGAACTTCTCGCCGATCTCCTTGGCCGCCTCCGAGCCGACCTTCCGCAGGTCCGGCGAGAGAGTCTTGACGTAGGCCGCGATCTCACCGCGTCCCTTGGCGATGCGCTCCTTGGCCGCCTTCAGGTCGTTGCCCACGATGTCGGCGACGTTGGCGATCACGCCGTCCATCTGCTTGAGGTAGATCTCGCGGCCGGCCGCGTAGAACTCGTTGACCTTGTCGGGCATCCCGAGCAGCTTGTCCTTGGCCCAGCGCAGGCCGCCCAGCCAACCGCCGTATCGGTCCGCCTTGTACGCCGACATCTTGGCCGAGACGTACGACTCGAACGCCTGCTTGGCTCCTGCCTCGCCCTTCTCGAACGCCGCATCCACCTTCGGGTCGATGCCCTCCAGAGTCTTCTTCACGTCCGCCTCGGTGGCGGTGAAGATGCCCTGGATCTTGTTGGTGACCTCGGCGCGCTTCTGCTCGTCCTTCGACTTGGTCGTGCCCTTCGCAGCCATCAGCTTCGCCATGGCGGCGCCCTTGGCGCCCTGCATCCCCGCGACCCCGGCCTTGGTGTCGGCCTGTGCCTGCTCGTGGCCCTGGGCGAGGGTGGCCCGCTCCTCCTGGCGGTACTCAGCCGGGGCGGTCTTGGCATGCTGTGCTGCCTTCTGCTTGTCCGCCAGCGCACCCTCGAACTCCGGCTCGTTGGACTTCGCGAGCTGCTCGTCGGTGACGTTCGCGTCGGCCATCTCCTGGTCGGCCTGGTGCTTGCCCGCTTCGAGGTTGGTCTGCTCGGCAGGCGCCGGCTTGGGCACCGCGCCGTCCGCCGGGATCGCCGGGGCGGCGCCCGGATTCTCCGGGGACATCGGCGTCACGGGCTTGGCGACTGCCTTGGACTGGTCAGGAGCCGCCTCGGTCGACGCCTCGATGTCGTGGGCGGCGTCGTCCTTGCCCTGGCCGACCATGCCCTTGACCTCACCCTTGACCTCGCCCGCCTTGCTGGCGGACGGGTCGCAGGCCTCCTTCAGGGTCTTGGGTGCCTTCGCCTCGATCGCGGTCTTGACGGCCGCGATGAACGCCTTCTTGTCGAAGGTCCCGGCCTGCTGGGAGTCCATCTTGTCGACCTTGGCCGCTTTGGCCTGGCCGGCGATGTCGTCGGTCGGTGCCAGCGCGGCGCCCTGGGCCTCCTGCGCCTTCGAGGCGGCCGTCGGGTGGGACTTCTTGTCCTTCGCCACGCCCTTCACTCCGCCGGTGACCCGCACGAACGCCGGATCCTCCTCCGGCCGCGTACCAACGGGTGCGACGGGCGGCTGGAGGAGCATGTCGGCAGCGATCGGCGCGGGAGCTGCGGCCCCCACTGCACCGCCAGCCCCCGTCGCAACGGGCCCGGCGGCCTTGGCTGCGGGTGCGCCGCCGGCCACCTTCGGCTTCGCGGCGCCGGCCTTGGCCGCAGCCGGGACTGCCGGCACCCTCTTGGGCGGCGGCACGGGCTTCTTGGCCGCCACCGAGCCCGGTCCGAAACCGGTCTTGGTCACCGCGAGTGCCGAGGCGGGCGGCTTGGGTCCTTCCAGATCGACCGGCACGCCGAGGGACTTGGCCTGTTTGAGTCCCGTCTCCACCACGTCGATGGACGGCTCGTCCTTCTTGATCTCCCTGAGCGCGCCATCGATCTCGACCACGGCCCGTTCGCTGGGCCCCTTGCCCTTGGCCGCCATCAGGGCAGCGACAGCAGCGTTGCCTGCGTTGCGCTGAAGGGCGAGTACGGCGCCGGCGCTGCCGCCGACGGCGGGCCGCGATCCGCCGGCGGCACGACGGCGGCCGTCATCGAGGGCATGGGACGCCTCGGCCTTGACGGCCTCGGCTCCCTGTCGGGCGCCGGCCATGGTCCCAGAATTGCCGACGCGCGGTGACTGCGGCCGCAGACGAGGTGCACGTGCAAGGGCAATGCCACCTGCCCGATGGGGCGGCGCCCGGTGTGCGCTGAAAGCAACCAGCATCGCGTGGGACACGGCACTCCCTAGACTCCCATCGTGGACTTCTACTCGGCCTATGCCCACGGGTTCGCCCGGGTCGCCGCGGTCACCCTTCCGGTGGCCATCGCAGACCCCGCGACCAACGCTGCCCGCACCATCGAACAGGCGAAGGCCTGCCACGACGAGGGCGTGGCCGTGGCGGTGTTCCCCGAGCTGGGCCTGACCGGGTACGCCGTCGACGACCTGTTCCTGCAGGACGTGCTCCTGGACGCGGTGTACGGCGCCGTCGCGGAGATCGTCGAGGCGAGCCGGGACCTGCTGCCGGTGATCGTCGTCGGTGCGCCGCTGCGCAAGGGCAACCGGCTCTTCAACTGTGGTGTGGTGATCCATCGCGGCAGCATCCTCGGCGTCGCGCCGAAGTCATTCCTGCCTACCTATCGCGAGTTCTACGAGGCCCGCTGGTTCGCCTCGGGCGAGGACCAGCGTGGCGAGACCATCGCACTGGGCGGTTCTGACGTGCCGTTCGGTCGCGACTTGATCTTCGATGCGGTCGACGTGCCCGGTCTGGCGATCAACGTGGAGATCTGCGAGGACATGTGGGTTCCCATCCCGCCGAGCGCCTACGCATCGCTCGCCGGTGCGACCGTGCTGGTCAATCTTTCGGGGAGCCCGATCACCATCGCCCGCGCTGAGGACCGGCACCTGCTGGCCCGCAGCGCCAGTGCCCGTTGCAACGCGGCCTACATCTACGCAGCCGCGGGTCAGGGCGAGTCCACGACGGACCTGTCCTGGGACGGCCAGACGATGGTCTACGAGATGGGCGACCTGCTCGGGGAGAGCGAGAGGTTCCCGGACGGCCCGCGTCGCACGGTCGTTGATGTCGACCTCGACCGGTTGCGTCAGGAACGCCAGCGCCAGGGCACCTTCAATGACAATCGTCACCAGGCGAGGGTCGAGACCGGTGACTACGACGTCATCGAGTTCACCCTCGACCCGCCCGCCGGCGACATCGGCCTTCGCCGCAAGGTCGATCGCTACCCGTTCGTCCCCGACGACCCGGCCCGGCTCGCGCTCGACTGCTACGAGGCCTACAACATCCAGGTCTCCGGCCTCGAGCAGCGACTCCGGGCGATCGGTCAGCCGAAGATCGTGATCGGCGTCAGCGGCGGTCTCGACTCGACGCACGCGCTGATCGTCGCCGCCAAGGCGATGGACCGGCTGGGGCGGCCGCGCAGCGACATCCACGCCTTCACGATGCCGGGCTTCGCGACCGGGGACACGACGAAGTCCTACGCCACCCGACTCGCGACGGCGCTGGGCTGCACGTTCGCGGAGCTCGACATCAAGCCCGCCGCGAGGCAGATGCTCGAGGACCTGGACCACCCGTTCAGCGACGGGGCGCCGACCTACGACATCACCTTCGAGAACGTGCAGGCCGGCCTGCGCACCGACTACCTCTTCCGGCTCGCCAACCACCGCGGCGGCATCGTGCTCGGCACCGGTGACCTGTCCGAGCTCGCGCTGGGGTGGTGCACCTACGGTGTCGGCGACCAGATGTCGCACTACAACGTCAACGCGGGCGTCCCGAAGACGCTGGTCCAGCACCTGATCCGTTGGGTGATCGACACCGACCAGCTCCACGACGGCAGGCACTACGACGACGACGCGGACCTGGTGCTCCAGCAGATCCTCGAGCAGGAGATCACCCCCGAGCTGATCCCGGTCGAGGACGGCAAGAAGCCCCAGGCGACCGAGGACTCCGTCGGCCCCTACGCCTTGCAGGACTTCACGCTCTACCACGTGATCCGGCGCGGCTACCGGCCCAGCAAGATCGCCTTCCTCGCGTGGCACGCCTGGCACGACCAGTCCGCAGGGGAGTGGCCCCCGGGCTTCCCCGAGGAGCGCCGGGCGTCGTACGACCTGGCGACCGTGCGCAAGTGGCTGGAGGTCTTCACCAAGCGGTTCTTCAGCAGCCAGTTCAAGCGCTCGGCGCTACCCAACGGTCCCAAGGTCAGCGCCGGCGGCACCATGTCACCTCGCGGCGACTGGCGGATGCCGTCGGACGCCAGTCCCGCCGCCTGGTTGGCCGAGCTCGAGAACGTCCCCAAGGACTGACGCGAGGTCACGTGAGGAGTGACCGGGCCCGATCCGGTCAGCGCGGGAGCTTGATGACCCGCGACGTCGTGAACTCGCGGGTTGCTGGTTGCGTCGTGCTGCCCGCGGTCCGCTCGGCGGGGTAGCGGCCGCTGATCACCAGGTCCGCCGCCCCCTCGGGCATCGGCCAGACCAGCCACGCGCCGGTGTCGCCCGGATCCGAGGCGGGCGCAGCGATGGCCGCGGTCGGAGCCTGCCCGGCCAGGGTTGCGGTCACCTCTCCGCCTGTCGCGACGTACGTCGCCGCGTCGGCGTGCCTTCCGACGGTCGCGCCCAACAGGCGGGTCTCGAGTCGCACCGCCGCCCAGATGGTGCCTGCGGGAGCCCACCCCGCGTCCGGCACGTACGGCATCGCCACCAGGAGCGCGCCACAGACGTGATCGAGCGAGACCCCCGGCTCGGGACGGCGCACGGCGCAGTCCTGTTCGGGCGTCTCGGCCGGCGCGTCGTCGTACAGGGCGGAGGCGGCGCCGGGGTCGACCGTCAGGTCGTCGAGCGCGACCTGCTGGACCACGCCGTCGTACAGGACCTCGAGGTGACCGTCCGCGGGAAGGGCTGCGGGCACGGCGATGAAGACGGCGTCTGCCTGACGGATCTTTCCCAGGTCGTAGCGCTGGTCGCCGTCCACGAGCGACAGGGTCGCGACGGGGTTCGAGCCTGCCAGCAGCGGCCCGGCAGGAGGGGGAACCGTGGCCTCGTCGCCGAGCTCCCAGGCGACGCCCAGGTAGCGGAGGTCATCGGTCGCGACGAGGTCGTCGTCCAGGTCGAGGGCGTCGGTGGCCGGCACGGACGTCAGGGCGGCGGTCGCCTTCAGGTGGAGTACGCCGACGGGCAGCCGCACGTCGGCCTCGAGCCCCGTCACCGCGGCTGCGTCGGCCTGGACGAGGTCACCCACCTCCGAACCGGGGTCCTCGGAGCAGCCGGTCAGGGCGCCGAGCGCGACCACGACTGCCGTTGCAGCCAAGGTGGGTCGCCGAGTCAACACAGGCGAAGTATCGCAGGGGACCGGGCGCACGAGCCGCCACGACGACGGGGGCCGGGGCCCCCGTCGTCCGCGGGTGCTGCGGGGCTATGCCTCGCGCTTGTGGTTCCCGCGTGCCATCCGGGCCAGTGCGAAGCAGCAGAACGCGAGAGCGAGCATGCCGACGCCCAGGTGGGCGAGGTCGTCGACGCTGAACACGTTGATGGCCAGCACGACCAGCCAGATGCCGAGGACGTCGGCGCCGAAGTGCGGCGCTGCCGCGAGGAGCACGCCGAGGGCAACGGTGAGGGCACCGATCCACATCGTCGCGTCGCTCGCGTCGCCCGGCAGGAAGTTGTTGGCCCACACCGAGACGTAGCTGTCCCAGGTGTCGGTCATGAAGGCGAACATCATGTCCAGCCCCCACACGATCGAGAGCACGGTGAAGGTCGCCCAGAGGGCTACTCGTCCCTGTCGATCGGCGTCGATGCTGGAGAAGTTCGCGAGGTCGTGGAGCTCTTCGCGCATGTCGTGCGTGAGGTGCTCCCGCGGGTGGGTGGTGGCCATGGCATTTCCTTTCTCGTGCGGCCCTCGAACGGGTCGTCACCTTCGACGGTAGACCTGCTTCGGGGCCGGCGCCATGGTCCGGAACCACCCAGTGTTCGCACGTGTTTTCGGCTCCGGTCGAGCCTCGCCGACATCGCCCCCTACGCTGGCGCCATGGGTAAGCAAGAAGACTTCGTTCTGCGCGCACTCGAAGAGCGCGACGTCCGGTTCGTGCGGTTGTGGTTCACCGACGTGCTCGGGTCTCTCAAGTCGGTCGCCGTTGCGCCCGCAGAGCTCGAAGGCGCCTTCTCCGAGGGCATCGGCTTCGACGGCTCGGCGATCGAGGGCTTCGCCCGCGTCTACGAGTCCGACATGCTCGCGCTCCCGGACCCGACGACGTTCCAGATCCTGCCGTGGCGCAGCAGCGAGGGCCCGTCGAC
The DNA here is from genome assembly GCF_001427795.1 of Nocardioides sp. Root682. Taxonomy (GTDB): domain Bacteria; phylum Actinomycetota; class Actinomycetes; order Propionibacteriales; family Nocardioidaceae; genus Nocardioides. The sequence goes on from NZ_LMHJ01000002.1 coordinate 137,371, forward strand.
GGCCCGGATGTTCTGCGACATCGTGATGCCGGACGGGTCGGCGTCGTACGCCGATCCCCGCAACGTCCTCAAGCGGACCCTGGGCCGGGCCGCCGAGCAGGGCTTCACGTTCTACACGCACCCCGAGATCGAGTTCTACCTGTTCAAGGGAGAGCCGCAGCCGGGCGAGGAGCCGGTCCCGATGGACCGCAGCGGGTACTTCGACCACGCCGCCCACTCGCACGGCTCGGACTTCCGCCGCGAAGCGATCACGATGCTCGAGGCGATGGGCATCTCGGTGGAGTTCAGCCACCACGAAGCCGGTCCCGGCCAGCAGGAGATCGACCTGCGGTACGCCGACGCGCTCACCACGGCCGACAACATCATGACCTTCCGTGCGGTCATCCGGGAGGTCGCGCTGAGCCAGGGCCTGTGGGCGACCTTCATGCCGAAGCCGTTCACCGAGCACCCGGGCTCGGGCATGCACACGCACCTCTCCCTCTTCGAGGGCGACCAGAACGCCTTCTACGAGGCCGGCGCCGAGTACCAGCTGTCGAAGACCGGCCGCCAGTTCATCGCCGGGGTGCTGCAGCACGCCAGCGAGATCAGCGTGGTCACCAACCAGTGGGTCAACTCCTACAAGCGGATGATGTTCGGCAGCGAGGCGCCGTCGTACATCTGCTGGGGGCACAACAACCGCTCGGCGATGATCCGGGTCCCGATGTACAAGCCGTTGAAGGGCCAGTCGACCCGCATCGAGCTGCGCAGCCTGGACTCGGCGTGCAACCCGTACCTCGCCTACGCCGCGGTCCTCGCTGCCGGGCTCAAGGGCATCGAGAACGGCTACGAGATGCCGCGCGAGGCCGAGGACGACGTGTGGGCCCTGACCGAGCGCGAGCGACGCAGCCTCGGGATCCAGCCGCTCCCGAAGAACCTCAACGAAGCGATCAGCATCGCGGAGAGCTCCGAGCTGCTGGCCGAGACGCTGGGGGAGCAGGTCTTCGACTTCTTCCTGCGCAACAAGCGGGCCGAGTGGGACGAGTACCGCGGCCAGGTCTCCGCCTTCGAGCGCGACCGCATGTTGCCCGTGCTGTGACCCATGACGCCGGCTGACCACCGCCGGACCAGCCGCAGCGACCTGCTGCGGCTGGGGTTCGTGGACCTCGACCGCGCTGTCGTGGAGCTCGAAGAGCTCGGCATGGATGCGGCCGACCTGCTGGCGTTCCTCGGCCAGACCGCCGACCCCGATGCGGCCCTCGCCGCGTTGTGCCGCCTCGCCGACGCGGTCGAGGACCGGGCCGCGCTGTTGACCGCCCTCCGCGACGACGAGGGTACGGCGATGCGGCTGCTCTGCGTGCTCGGTGCGAGCACCGCACTGGCCGATCACCTGTGCCATCACCCCGAGCAGTGGCTCGAGCTCACCGATCCCGACCTGGGGTCGACCCGCCCGGCGGCATGGGCGATGCGGGCGTCGCTGCTGGCTGCGGTGGGCGCCGACGCGGCCAATCCGGTGCCGGTCGCGACCGCGCCTGACAACGAAGCCGTGGACGCGCTGCGTGTCGAGTACCGCCGCCAGCTGCTGCGCCTCGCGTCCCGCGACCTCACCCACCACCTCGGCGTCGACGACGCGGCCGCGGAGCTCTCGGACCTCGCCGCGGGGACCCTGGACGCCGCGCTTGCCGTGGCCCGCCAACGGATCGGCCCCGAGTGCGCCACCGTGCGTCTCGGCGTGATCGCGATGGGCAAGTGCGGCGGCCACGAGCTGAACTACGTCTCCGACGTCGACGTGATCTTCCTGCACGCCCCGACCGACCCGGACGCGGACGATGCCGTCGTCGCGGCCAGCGGCAGGATCGCGTCCCGGCTCGCGGCCCAGCTGATGCAGGTCTGCTCGCAGCACACGGCCGAGGGCACCATCTGGCCGGTGGACGCGGCGCTGCGCCCGGAGGGCAAGGCCGGTCCGCTGAGCCGGACCCTGGCCAGCCACCAGAGCTACTACGAGCGCTGGGCCGAGCAGTGGGAGTTCCAGGCGCTGCTCAAGGCCCGACCGGTCGCCGGCGACCTCGCCCTCGGACAGGCGTTCGTCGACATGGTCGCCCCGATGGTGTGGTCGGCGGCGGACCGGGAGGGCTTCGTCGACGCCGCCCGTGCCATGCGTCGACGGGTCCTCGAGCACATCCCGGCGAAGGAGGCGGAGCGCCAGCTGAAGCTCGGCGCCGGCGGCCTGCGCGACGTCGAGTTCGCCGTCCAGCTGCTGCAGCTGGTCCATGGTCGCGCCGACGAACGGATCCGGCCCTCCACCACGTTGAGCGCGCTGGCCGAGCTGAGCCGTGGTGGCTACGTCGGGCGGGAGGACGGTGAGGCGCTCCATCGCGCCTACGGCTTCCTGCGGCAGCTGGAGCACCGCATCCAGCTGCACCGGATGCAGCGCACGCACGTCGTACCCTCCGACGCCCCGTCGATGCGGCGCCTCGGCCGCAGCCTGGGCTTTCTCAAGGAGTCGGAGAAGCGGCTCGACGAGACGTGGCAGGGCTACCGCCGCGAGGTCAGCCGGCTGCACCAGAAGATCTTCTACCGGCCCCTGTTGAGCGCCGTGGCCCGGATCGGGTCCGACGAGGTCCGCCTGTCCTCGGAAGCAGCGGGCGCCCGGTTGACGGCCCTGGGGTACGCCGACGCGGAGGCCGCGTTGCGCAACCTGGAGGCGCTGACGGCGGGGGTCAGCCGTACCTCCGCCATCCAGCGCACCCTGCTGCCGGCGATGCTGCAGTGGTTCGCCGAGTGCCCCGATCCCGACGGGGGACTGTTCGGCTTCCGGCGGATCAGCGAGGCGCTCGGCCGGACACCCTGGTACCTCTCCACGCTCCGCGACGAGGGCGAGGTCGCCGAGCGCCTGGCCCACCTGCTCGCGACCTCCCGCTACTGCACCGACCTGCTCGAGCGCGAGCCTGCCGGGGTGCGTCTGCTCGCCGGCGACCTCCGGCCGCTGGGCTCGGACGCACTCACCGAGGAGATGCTCGCGACCGCCGGCCGCCAGGAGGGGGACAAGGCGGTGCGGGCCGTGCGCGCCGTACGACGACGCGAGCTGTTGCGGATCGCGGCCGGTGACGTCCTCGGTCTGGTCACGGTCGACGAGGTCGGCTTCGCGCTGTCCCGGCTCACCGACGCCACGCTCGAGGTGACCCTGGAAGTGGCGGGTCAGACCGTCCGTCGCCAGCGCCACCTCGAGTCCGCGCCGACCCGGATGGCGATCGTCGCGATGGGCCGGTACGGCGGTTTCGAGCTGTCCTACGGCAGCGACGCCGACGTCCTGTTCGTCCACGACCCCGTCGACGGCGCCGATGCGCACCAGGCCGGCTCCTACGCGCGTGCCGTTGCCGAAGAGGTACGACGGGCGCTGGGTGCGCCGGGCCCCGACCCGGCGCTCGTGGTCGATGCCGACCTGCGCCCCGAGGGCCGTCAGGGGGCGCTGGTGCGGACCCTCGAGTCGTACGCCGCCTACTACGCGAAGTGGTCGCACGTGTGGGAGGCGCAGGCGTTGCTCCGTGCGGACGCGGTGGTGGGTGACCCGGTGCTGCGTGAGCGCTTCACGGCGCTCATCGACCCGTTGCGCTACCCCGAGCAGGGCCTGAGCGACGACGACGTCGTGGAGGTCCGGCGGATCAAGGGCCGTGTCGACAAGGAGCGACTGCCGCGCAACGCCGACCCGACCCTGCACTTCAAGCTCGGCCGTGGCGGACTCGCCGACATCGAGTGGACGGTGCAGCTGTTGCAGCTGCGCCACGGTGCGCAGGTCGAGGGGCTGCGCACGGCGCAGACCCTCGCGGCACTGGCCGCGGCCGCCGACGCCGACCTGCTCACCCACGAGGACGCGGAGACCCTCGCGACGTCGTGGCGGATGGCCTCCCGGGTGCGCAACGGGCTCCTTCTCGCGCGCGGCAGGGCGGGGGACCAGTTCCCTCGCGCGACGCTCGAGCGGCGTGCGATGGCGGGGATCCTCGGCTATCAGCTGGACGAGACGGACCGGGTCCTGGACGACTACCTGCGCATCACGCGCCGGGCTCGCGCGGTGGTCGATCGGGTCTTCTGGGAGTGATCGAGACACCCGGGTGCGGTCCTGCCCCGGATGGCCCCGGAGAACCATTGGTATGACATGATGGACGCCGTCGGGCCGCGACCGCCCCCCCCAGAGGTCGCGGCCCGGCGCCTATGTTTTTGGCCCTGAGCGGCCTGTCCAGCAGGAAACGGAATCTTCGATGACCACCCTCGAGCTCGTCGTCCTCGCCTTTGCGCTGGCCATGGACGCGGTGGCCGTGTCGCTCGCCGAGGGACTCCGGCTGCGCCGCCCGCGGTGGCGTGACGCCGTGCTGATGGCCGGCATGTTCGGGCTGTTCCAGGCGCTGATGCCGGTGCTCGGCTGGGTGCTGGCCTTCTGGTTCGCCGATGCCGTCGAGACCGCGACGCCGTGGATCGCGTTCGGCCTGCTCAGCCTGATCGGCGCCAAGATGCTGTGGGAGTCCTTCGGGGACGATGCCGAGGACCACACCACCCCGATCGTGACGGTGCGCTCGGTCCTGCCGCTGGCCATCGCCACCTCGATCGATGCCGCAGCCGTCGGCGTCACCTTCGGGGTGCTGGAGGTCGACGTCGCACCGGCGGTCCTGTTGATCGGTGTCGTCACCTTCGTGCTGGCGCTCGCGGCCGTCTTCATCGGTGCCCGGGTGGGGGAGCGGCTCGGGCGCTGGGCGACCGTGGTCGGTGGCCTGATCCTGATCACGATCGGCCTGCGCATCCTGATCGGCTGAGGACAGATCGGGGGCTGGACCACGGGCGGTTCACTGTTCAGGTACCTGTGACGAGCAGTAACGTCAGAACATGTTCCTCGCCGTTGAAGAAGCTCCCCCCGCGGGCGGAGCCGCGCTCGACCAGGTCCTGATCGCGGCCGCGGCCTTCGCCGTCATCTACATCCCGATCGGGATCTTCCTGATGCGAGAACGCGACGGGAAGTCGACGATCATCGGGCGCCTGGCCGACCGGGTCTCAGCCATCGACGGGCTTCCCCGGTGGGCTGGCCTGCCCGGCTACCTGGCGGTGGCCGCTCTGCTCTCCTGCGCGTTCGGCGTCTACTGGGACGTCCCGATCCACATGCAGAACGGCCGCGACGAGGGGCCGCTGGCGAACCCGTCGCACTTCCCGATCATGTTCGGCATCTTCTTCTTCCTGGCAGCGGGCGTGATCTCTGCGGGTCTGGCCAAGGACCCGTTGCCGCGTCGTACCTTCGCGCTGACACCGAAGTGGCGGGTCCCCATGGGCACGCTGGTGCTTCTCGGGGCGGGCCTGATCGCCGCTGCGGGCTTCCCTGCCGACGACGTGTGGCACCGCCTGTTCGGCCAGGACGTCACCGAGTGGGGGCCCACCCACGTGATGATGATCGGCGGCGCCGTCACCTGCATCCTGTCCGTTCCCCTGCTGTTCGCAGAGGCAGCGCAGGTGGGTCACGCGCCGGCCCGCACCTGGCTCCGCTTCGGTGGCCTCGCCACCGGTGGCCTGCGCCTGTTCGGCAAGATCCTGCCGCCCGTGCGCCGCGAGGCGCCGGAGTCGGTCATCGCCGACCGCGGGGCCTGGGCGACCCGCCTGCTCATGACCATCGTGATCGGCATCTGCATCATCCCGATGGCGTTCCTGATGGAGTTCGACCTCGGCGTCCCGCAGTTCCCCGCCGCGACCCTGTTCATCATCTCCGGCTTCCTGACCGGCTGGATCTTCGTGGCCGGCCGGCTCTTCTTCGGGCCCGGCGGCGCCCTGGTGACCTGGCTGACCTACACGGTCGTGCGCCTGCTCATCTTCGCGATGACGCTGCCGGTCCCCGACATCCACCGCGCCCACTGGCTGCTCTTCCTCGGACCGGCGCTGTGCATCGAGCTGCTGGCGCTCGTCGTGCGGAACCGGGGTCCGATCTTCGCGGGCGCCGCCGGAGTGCTCGCGGGCACGGTCGGCCTGGCGACCGAGTGGTGGTGGATGGACTTCTTCATGCCCTATCCGCTGCCGCCCGAGACGCAGCAGATGCCGTTGATGCTGACGGTCGGCGGCATCGCCGCCGCCGGTGGCGGTCTTCTCGGCTGGTCGTTCGCGCGGCACGTCGAGCGGATCGCCGAGCTGCCCGGCACCTTCGCGCCGGTGCAGGAGTCCCGTGCGGCGTCCGGCCGTTGGCTCGGCACCGCCGGAGTGCTCGCGTTCGTCGTGCTGATGGCCGTCTTCGCCCCGCCGACCAGTGCCGGTGAGGTCAAGGTGGTCAAGGAGTGCGACGGCGACGACTGCCGGACGACGTACCAACCGGTCGAGGGCACCGACGTCATCTCGGGGCGGGTCTCCTACGACGACAACTGCATCGGCACCGAGGGCTGCCGGTCCGTCGTCACCGTGCGCACCGATCCGGTCGATGCCGCGGACGACGCCGTCTGGATCTCGGCGCTGGCCTACCAGGGCAAGCACGAGAACGACGGGAACGTCCCCGGCAACGGCATGCTCAGCATCGCGATGGAGCCCACCGGCACCGACGGCGAGTTCCGCAGCACGGACCCGCTGCCGCTGTACGGCGACTGGAAGGTGCTGGTCCGCCTGCACCTCGCGCCCACGACCATGGTCTCGATCCCGCTGCACATGCCGGCCGACCTCGCGATCGACGGTCCCGCGGCGGGACTGGTCCAGGTCGAGGACGGCGCCGACGCCGCCTTCGTGCACGAGCCGTTCATGCTCCAGCGTGAGCGGAAGCCGGACGTCCCGGTCTGGCTCTGGGCCGTGATGTACGGCGTCGTGATCGCGTCCTGGCTGGCATTGCTGGCGTTCTACGGCTGGCTGTACTCCGCGGCCGCGCGAGCGTCGGGCGCGGCAGCGACGAAGGAGACCGCACCGGCGAGCTGAGCCTGGGGCGGGGTGCACCGGCAGGAGCGTGCGGACCGGTGTGAGATTATTAGGTTATGCAAACCTTGGTCGACGCCCCGGCGCGTGTGCCGGAGCGTGCCCTGGTGGCCCTCGGGAGCTCGCGACGCGTGCTGGTCCTCGGGGGCGCGCTGGTGCTCCTGCTCGCCGGGGTGGTGCTCAGCCTCGCGCTGGGTGTTCGTGAAGTCGCGCTCGGGGAGTCCTGGCGCGCGCTGACCGATCCGGTCGTCGGCAACGTCGACCACGCCGTGATCCGCGGACAGCGGGTGCCGCGCACGATCATCGCGCTGCTGGCCGGCGCCGCCCTCGGGCTGGCGGGCGTCCTGAGCCAGGGGATCACCCGCAACCCGCTGGCCGACCCGGGCCTGCTCGGTCTCAACGCGGGCGCGGGACTCGGCATCGTCGTGGCCGCCACCGCCTTCGGCGTCATGTCGCCCCTGGGCGCCGTGTGGTTCGCCTTCCTCGGTGCCGCCGTCGCCGCGGTCGCCGTCTTCGCGATCGGTCACGGCCGACCGGTGCAGCTCGCACTGGCCGGTGCGACGCTCACCGCGTTGCTCACGCCGATCTCGAACCTCGTCCTGTTCCGCGACGTCGACGCACTCAACAGCCTGCGGTACTGGTCGGTCGGCGCGCTCACCGGCCGCGACCTGGCCGCCGTCGCGGTCCTGTGGCCGTTCATCCTCGTGGGTGCGGCCATCGCGCTGTTCGTCGCGCACCGCCTCAACGGGCTCGCACTCGGGGACGACGTCGCCGCAGCCCTCGGCCAGAGCGTCGGCACCACCCGGGCGATCACGGGCATCGCGATCATCTGCCTCGCCGGCGCCGCCACGGCCCTCGCCGGTCCGATCGCGCTGGTCGGCCTCGCCGTCCCGCACGCCGCCCGTCGCCTGATCGGCACGGACTACCGGTGGACCGTCCCGCTGTGTGCGCTGCTCGGGCCGGTGATGCTGCTGGCCGCCGACATCATCGGGCGCCTGGTCAAGGCCGACGAGCTCGAGGCGGGCGTCGTCGCGGCCATCATCGGTGCACCGGTGCTGATCGCCGTGGCCCGCGGCCGACGGGTGGCCGGGCTGTGACCACCCCACTGACCGTGACCGCCCAGGCACGCACTCTCGACCTGGGCACGATCGCCCGGATCCGCCGCCGCCACCGGGTGCGCACCCTCGTCGTGGTCGCCGTGGGTGTCGCCACCTGCCTGAGCCTGCTGCTGATCACCTTCGGCCTCGGCGCAGCGGGCGTGCCGCCCGAGCGATCGTTGCCTGCCCTGTTCGGCGTGGGGGACCGGTTCGACCTCCTCGTCGTCCGTGAGCTCCGACTGCCCCGCGCGACGGCGGCGATCGTCGCGGGCATTGCCTTCGGGCTGGCGGGTGCGCTGTTCCAGTCGACCCTGCGCAACAACCTCGCCAGCCCCGACATCCTCGGCATCTCCGGCGGTGCGTCCCTCGGGGCCGTCACCGCCGTCGTCGGGTACGGCGCCGCGGGCACCTCGGTCAACCTCGCAGCCTTCGCGGGCGCGCTCGGCGCCGCGGTCGCGATCTGGGTGCTGGCCTGGCGCAACGGACTGCACGGCATCCGCTTCGTGCTGGTCGGTGTCGGCATTGCCTATCTCTGCGGCTCGCTGATCTCCTGGCGGCTCGCGGAGGCCGAGCTGCGCGAGGCCGGGACGGTGCTGCTGTGGACCGTGGGCAGCGTGGCGGACGTCCGCGACGGCACCCTCGGTGTCCTCACGCTCGGCGTGCTCGTCCTGGTCCTGCTCACCGTCCCGATCGCGCGCGAGCAGCGCGCCCTGGCGCTCGGCGACGAGCATGCCCAGGGGCTCGGCCTGGGGCCGACCCGTGCGCGCCTGCTGGCCCTGCTGATCGGCGTCGGGCTGGTGGCGCTGGCGACGGCAGTCGCCGGACCGGTGGCCTTCGTGGCCCTGGTCTCCCCGGCGATCGCGCGGCGCCTGGTCGATGACGGTGGCCCGGCCCTGGTGGCCTCGGCGGTCGTCGGCGCGACGTTGACGATGGTCTCCGACGTGGTGGGGCAGTACGCGTTGCCCGGCCTCACCGCACCGGTCGGCATCGTGACCGGGCTCGTCGGGGCGCCGTACCTCCTGTGGCTGTTGGCCCGAAGCGATCGAAAGGCGAGTGCATGAGCACCTCCATCACGGCAGAGGGCGTGTCCCTCGGCTACCGGGGACACCCCGTCATCGAGGACCTCGATCTCGCGCTCCCTCCCGGCAAGGTGACGGCCATCGTGGGGCCCAACGCCTGTGGCAAGTCGACGCTGCTGCGCGGCCTGGCCCGGCTCCACCCGCTCTCGGGCGGCCGGGTGTCCATCGACGGCCAGGACATCGGCGGCCTGTCGCGTCGTGACCTCGCGCGGCTGGTGGGCGTGCTGCCCCAGTCGTCGATCGCCCCCGACGGGGTCCGTGTCGCCGAGCTCGTCGGCCGCGGCCGCTTCCCGCACCAGGGCTGGTTCGGTCGCCACAGCAGCCAGGACGACCAGATCGTGATGCGTTCGCTGGAGGCCACCGGCGTGGCCGACCTCGCCGAGCGCCGGCTGGAGGAACTCTCCGGCGGACAACGGCAGCGTGTCTGGATCGCCATGGTGCTCGCCCAGGAGACCGACGCCGTCCTGCTGGACGAACCGACGACGTACCTCGACGTCACCCACCAGCTCGAGCTGCTCGACCTGCTCAGCGACCTCAACGCGGAGCGCGGCACGACCGTCGTGATGGTGCTGCACGAGCTCAATTACGCCGCCCGCTACGCCGACCACATGGTGGTGATGAGCGGGGGGAGGATCGCGGCCCAGGGCGCGCCCCGCGACGTACTGACGGTGGACTCGGTGCGCGACGCGTTCGGTCTGGAGGCCGAGGTGATCGCCGATCCGGTGACCGGTGGGCCACTCGTGGTGCCCAGGGGCCGGACCCGAGGCAGACTCGATCTGCGCGTAGGTTAGGTTTGGCTCACCTAACCCCGAGATTGAGGAGAGACACGTGCGTACACGTGCCTTCCGCCGGACCACTGCGCTCGTCGCAGGTCTGGCCACCGTTCTGACCCTCGCCGCGTGCGGCCAGGAGAGTGACGACAAGGACGCCGGCACCACCACGCTGGAGGTCACCGACAGCTTCCCGATCACCATCAAGCACGCCTTCGGTGAGACCGAGATCAAGGAAGAGCCGAAGCGCGTCGCGACCTGGGGCTGGGGCTCCACCGAGGCCGCCATCGCCTCGGGCGTCTACCCGGTCGCGATCGCCGAGCAGCTCTGGACCGTCGGCAAGGGCAACCTGCTGCCCTGGGTCGAGGAGGCGTACGACGCCAAGGGCGTCGACCACCCGACGCTGCTGCCCGACGACGGCTCCGGCTCGACGGTGCCCTACGACGAGTTCATCGCCGCGAAGCCGGACCTGATCCTCGCGCCGTACTCCGGCATCACCGAGGAGCAGTTCGACAAGCTCAACGAGATCGCCCCGACGGTCGCCTACCCCGAGGCCGCCTGGACGACGACGTGGCAGGACACCATCAAGATCACCGCGTCGGCGCTGGGACGCAGCGAGCACGGTGACAAGATCCTCGCCGACATCGACACCTTCCTCGCGGACGAGGCGAAGAAGCACCCGGAGTTCGCCGACAAGACGATCGCCGCGCTCTACCCGGGTCCGAACACGATCTCGCCGTACACCGAGCTCGACCCGCGCCTGGCGATCCTGACCAAGCTCGGCTTCGACGTCGCCCCGAGCATCGCGGAGCTCGACACCTCGGACGGCGGGTTCTACTACGAGCTGAGCTGGGAGGAGGCCGACAAGATCGACGCCGACGTCGTGGTGACGTACTTCGATGACGAGGCGCAGGCCGGTGCGTTCCTCAAGGACCAGAAGGCACTCGCCATCCCCGCGGTCGAGAACGGCGGTGTCGCCCAGGTCGTGGGCCGGGAGCGGATCTCGGCGGTGTCCCCGCCGACCGCCCTCAGCTTCCAGTGGGCCGGTGGCATGCCCGAGCTGATCAAGCTGCTCGCGGAGGCCTCGGCCAGGTGAAGAAGGTGGCCCGGTCCTCTCGGGGGCCGGGCCACTGCCGTCGTCGGCTCAGCGGGTCCCGTCGGGGTAGATGCTGCGGGTCTCGGCGCGCTCGTAGCGGCGCCGGCGGTAGTCACCGAAGTAGATCTTCGGCATGGCCTTGGCCACGGTGAGGGTCACGTAGATGACCGTGTTGATCGCCACGAACGCCGCGAGGATCGCGAACGGGTGCGAGCGCACGAGGGCCTCGGGGAACAGGATTCCCAGGGGCAGGACGGGGATGCTCATCAGGCAGCCACCTTTCGGCGCGTGGGCGTCTGGACGACTTCCTGCCAGGTGGCGGTCCGGCCCACCGACATGTCCACGATGCCCTTGAGGTAGACGATGTCGAGGAACAGGGCGTAGAAGAGCTCAGGGAACAAGGTGGCCGCCAGGAGGCGGGCCCGCCAACCTCCCCGCCACACGGTGAGGATCCGCTCGGCGGTGAAGACCAGGCCGGTTCCGAGCCAGAACGGGAACCAGACCCACGCGTCGAAGGACAGGGTCATCAGGGTCATCATCAGCAGGTAGGCCAGCAGCGCGATCACGCCGTAGCCGATGCCGAGCTGCTGGGCCCAGTAGCGGAAGGTCGCTGGCCGCATGCCGTAGGTGCCGAGGTTCTCCAGGGCGCCGCGCTGCCAGCGCAGACGCTGGACCCACAACCCGCGCCAGGTGGGCATCACCTCGGTGACGACGGTGCACTCGGCCGGTGAGACGATCAGCCCGCCCAGCGTCTTGAGGGCCAGGGTGATCTCGTTGTCCTCGGTCAGCACCAGGGTGTCGTAGACGTCGCCGGGCACGCCGGGCAGCATTTTTCCGCGCTCCTCGGCGATGGTGCGCAGGGCCCGCGGACGGAAGGCCGTCGCGGTGCCGGTGAGCACGAAGACCCGGCCGCGGCGGCGTCGCAGGTCGCGGGCGTAGCGGGTGTACTCGTTGCGCTGGAACTGGCCGATCAGTCCCTTGCCGTCCTCGCCGTAGAACATGCCGCCGATCGCCATCAGCGCGCGGTCCCCGCTCATCCGTCGTACGACGGCCTCGAGGAAGCCGGCGTCGAGGGACGTGTCCGCGTCCATGACCATGACGAGGTCGTTCTCTCCCTGGCCAGGCAGCACCTGGGCGAGCGCCTGGTTCAGCGCACCGGCCTTCTTGTGGACGTTGTCGCGGCTCTCGATCACCTCGGCGCCGGCGCGAACAGCCACGGCAATGGTGTCGTCGGTGCAGTTGTCGGCGACGACGATCACCCTCTTCGGCGGGTAGGACTGCTCGAACAGCGAGGCCAGCGTGTCCGCGATGCACTGCCCCTCGTTGTGGGCCGGCACCAACACCGTCAAGGTGGCCTCACCGTGGAACTGGCCGCGGGTCTGGGCCATCACGTGACGCGGTGACAGGGGGAGCCGTCCGGCGTCGTCACTGCGCCGGGCCCGGTTGGTGATCCGGCGCTCGAGCAGGGCGACGCCCGCGGCGAACAGGAGAGCGAGGCCGGCCGCTGCCGCGAGCGTGGTCAGGGCCGGGATCTCGTTGTCGTAGAGGAGGTGCCAGGCGCCGAGGACGATGCCGTCCGTGGACTCCGGAGCCTTGTCGTCGGTGTCGGAGACCGACCACCACAGCAGACCGGCGCCAGCGGAGGCGGTGCCGAAGATCAGCACTCCCACGGTGCGTTGGAGCCCAAGGCGCCCAGATGTCGTCATGGCTACGACGTTAGGACGAACGGAGCCCCGCACGAGCGGGTATGGCGGTGTTCTGGTCGATCGACAGACAGTGACAGGACGAAGGTCCCGACTTGCTCCGAACCCGCGCCATCCGGCCGAAGGGACCATCAGGCTGACGGTCGACGGGACCATCGGCCCCTGACGGGATGGAGGGACGCATGGGCTCCCGAACAGAGGACGCGGCGCCCGCGACCGGGATCGACAGCGAGGACCGGCTCCGCCTGGTCATCGAGGCCGCACCCAGCGCCATGATCGTCGTCAACGATCGTGGCTGCCTCGTGGTCGTCAACTCCGAGGCCGAGCGCTCCTTCGGCTACACGCGCGAGGAGCTGCTCGAGCTCCGCATCGAGGACCTCATCCCGACCCGGTTCCGCAGCCACCACGACGGAGAACGCGATGCGTACTTCGCGAACCCCGATCGGCGCGGCATGGGGGTGGGGCGTGAGCTCTACGGCCTGCGCAAGGACGGTACCGAGATGCGGGTCGAGATCGGGCTCAACCCGATCGTGATCGACGGCGAACGCTTCGTCCTCGCCTCCGTCATCGACATCACCGAGCGTTTGCGCGGGCAGGCCGCCGAGAACGCGGCCCGGCACGACGTGCTGCGCCGTTCGATCCTCGACACCATCCCGTTCAGCATCATCGCGACCGACCGGCACGGCCGGATCGTGACCGCGAACCCGGCGGCGGAGTCCTTGCTCGGCTATCAGGCCGATGAGCTGATCGACACCTCGTTGAGCGTCATCGACGGTGCGCCGCGCCAGACCTACAGCGACGGTGCACTCCGCCTCGGAGACGCGGGCGGTGACGACATCGAGTGGATCTACCGCCGCAAGGAGGGCGAGCTGATCCCCGTCCAGGAAGCGATCGTGCCCCTGGAGTCCGAGGACGGCGAGACCACCGGGTTCCTCGCCGTGGCCTACGACATCTCGCACCGGGTCGAGGCCCGCGAGCGGATGGAGCACATGGCCACCCACGACAGCCTGACGAACCTGGCCAACCGCGCGCTGCTCATCCGTCATCTCGACGAGGCACTGGAGAGGACCGCCCGTTCCTCGCTGGAGCTGGTGCTGGTCCTGCTCGACCTGGACCACTTCAAGCGGATCAACGACTCGCTGGGCCACCACATCGGCGACGAGCTGCTGCTGGTCGTCGCCGAGCGGCTGCAGGCGCGGACCCGGACCCGGACCGACGACCTCGTCGCCCGGCTCGGTGGCGACGAGTTCGTGATCGTCTTCCACGACGTCGAGCCCGGCGCTCAGATGGACCGGCGACTGACCGACCTGATGGCCGACGTGCTCGCGCCGGTGGTCGTGCACGGCTACGAGCTCGCGGTGACGGGCAGCCTCGGCGGCACCCGCTTCCCGCTCGACGGGGCGACTCCTTCCGAGCTGCTCAAGCACGCCGACATCGCGATGTACCAGGCGAAGGCCGCGGGGCGGAACAACGTCCAGTGGTTCGAGCCCCGGATGCTGGAGGAGAACAGCGACCGGCTGGCGCTCTCGGCCGCGCTGCGCCAGGCACTCGACCAGCTCGACCAGGGCGAGCTGTCGCTTGCCTACCAGCCGCAGGTGGATCTCGCATCCGGCCAGGTGGTGGGACTCGAGGCCCTGGCTCGCTGGACGAGCCCCACGCTGGGCCCGGTCGGGCCGGACCGCTTCATCCCGGTCGCCGAGGACGGCGGCATGATCACGCCCCTGGGTGGCTGGGTCCTCCGGACGGCGTGTGCTGCGCTGGCCGCACTCCAGGTCCAGATGGGCCGGTCCCTGCGCATGGCCGTCAACGTCTCGCCGCGTCAGATGCGTGGAACCGCCTGGCTCGACGAGATCGCCGACGCCCTCGAGCGTTCGGGTATCGAGCCCTCGCAGCTCGAGGTGGAGATCACCGAGGGCCTGCTGATCGACGACCACGGTGACGCTGTCGCCATGCTGGAGTCGTTGCGTGCCCTCGGCATCACCATCGTCATCGACGACTTCGGCTGCGGCTACAGCAGCCTCGCGTACCTGACGAAGTTCCCCATCGACAAGATCAAGATCGACCGCTCCTTCGTGCAGGAGATCGCGAGCGCCGACCACAACGCCGCGATCGTTGACGCCATCATCGTGATGGCGCACGCCCTCGGGATGACGGTCGTGGCGGAGGGTGTCGAGACCGAGGCCCAGGAGCGCTACCTGCGCGAGCGTGGGTGCGACGAGGTGCAGGGCTATTACTACAGTGCCGGCGTCCCCGCCGGCGCCGTGGCCATGGTCGCCCAGGCCATCGGCGGCTGACGGACTCCTCAGCGACTGCGCAAGTCCTCAGCGACTGCGCAAGTCCTCAGCGACTGCGCAGGACCTGCGCAAGACCTCAGCGACTGCGGAGCAGGTCGGCCCGGCTTGCTGCCGTCTGGTTCCGCCCGGCGCTCTTCGCGTCGTACATCGCGCGGTCGGCCGCGACGATCAGTGACTTCGCAGTGCTGCGATCGTCCGACAGCGCGTAGCCGACGCTCGCCGTGATCCGGTCGAACGGGGCGTCGGCGCTGGAGCCGTAGGGCTCGGCGATGCGACCCCTGATGCGCTCGGCGAGTTCATGGAGCTCGTGGGTTCCCGAGATCGCGGAGCACGCGACGACGAACTCGTCGCCTCCCAGGCGCGCCACCAGGTCGGAAGGGCGTACAGCGGCGGAGATCCGGCTCGCCATCTCGTCGAGGAGCAGGTCGCCCTCCCGGTGGCCCCACGCGTCGTTGACCCGCTTGAAGCCGTCGAGGTCGAGATAGATCACGCCGACCGCCTCCGGTGGCACCCGGGGCTGCACGAGCTGGGCGTCGAGGCTCTGCAGGAGAAGGGTGCGGTTGGCCAGCCCCGTGAGCGGGTCGTGCAGGGCGAGGCGGCGGAGCTCGGCGATCAACGCGTTGCGGGAGTCACGGAACAGCGCCAGTGTCAGGACGACGAAGGTCAGGCAGCCGACCATGCCCTGGGCGAGCAGCGCCTGCTCCGTGGGCGCGATGCCCTTGAGCGCGCCCAGGTCCAGCAGTGTCGGCCACACGACGGACGTTCCGGCCGCGACGAGGAACAGGGTGCTCGTCGTGGTCGAGTAGCGCAACGAGATCCACATCGCCGGCAACATGGTGGCGAAGGCGGTGGGCAGGCCGGGGTTGAACCAGAACACCCTGCCGAAGACCAGAACCGTCACCGCGATGCACGCGCAGGTCTCCGCCAGCCGGAGACCGGTCGGCGTCGACCACGACCACTGCGCGCTCCGGAGTCGGAGCGCGACGGCGACCCCGGCCAGGGCGGTGACGCCGTTGCGGACGGCGAACAGGGCGAAGGTGTCGAAGAGCTGGTCGTGCCCCGTGGCTGCGAAGTAGCCGACGGCCAGGGTCGCGGAGACGACCGTGCCGGCAGCAACCGCGACCACCAGGCGACCGAGATCGGTGGGGTCGCTCAACGTGATCGGCCGGTCGTCGTGTCCCAGGACCGCGACGATGACGCCGGCGAGCGCGACGTTGACGACGACGAACCACGCCGCGAGGCCGACCGGGGCTCCCGTGAGGAACGTGGCACCGAAGGTCACCAGGGCGAGCACGGTCCAGTGCGCGGCGGCGAGGCGGGGACGAAGGGAGCGCGTGTGCAGGGCCCAGAGCGCCGCGACGGCCGCGGCGGGCCAGATCAGCGAGATCTCACTGCCCTCGACACGGGTCGTGCGGCCCGCGAGGATCGCGAGGGCGTAGGCGATCGCGAATCCCAGGACGGGCAGGGCCGTCCAGACGGCGCGACGAGCCACGGTCGCTCTCCTTCTGTCGATGGATCTGGTTGCCCCATCGACACGCGGGCCCCGGATCAGAGGAGTTGCGACGTTCGCAGGTCGACTCAGGTGAGCGTCGCTGGCTCGCCATCGAGCGTCACGCAGTCCTTGCCTCCCTGCTTCGACCGGTACATCAGGTGGTCGGCGTGCTTGAGGAGGGTCGTGGCGGTGCAACCACGGTCGGCGAGGGCGACGCCGATGCTGCCGCTGATCCCGGTGAACTGCTCGCCGGACTCCAGCGGATAGGGCTGCCGCACCTCGAGCCGGATCCGTTCGGCGAGGGCCTCGAGATCATTCCGGCTGCCGACGCCGAGGCACAGGACGGCGAACTCGTCGCCCCCGATCCGGGCGACCGTGTCGTCGGGGCGCACGGCGGCGCGGAGCCGCTCGGCGACCCGGATCAGCACTCCGTCGCCCTCGCTGTGTCCCCAGCTGTCGTTGACCTGCTTGAAGCCGTCGAGGTCGAGGAAGATCAGCCCGATCCTGGGTGCTGGACGACGCGTGAGCGCCTCCTCGAGCCGGTGCGTGAGCAGGGTGCGGTTGGCGAGCCCGGTCAGGGGATCGTGCGAGGCCAGGTGATGGAGCTCGGCCTCGGACTGCTTGCGGGCGGTGATGTCGGTCGCGATGCCGATGTAGCCGCTGGGCCTGCCGTCGACGATCCGCATCGCGCTCACGGTGAGGCTCACCGGCAGCGTGCTGCCGTCGCGGCGGACGTAGGTCCACTCGCGCTCGTCCGAGGATCCCGGCGCCACGTCGTGGATGAGGACCTCGAACCCCGGCTCGATGCCGAGCTGGTCCGCCCGGTCGGCCAGCTCGCGGGGATCGTGGAGCACGGCCGGGGTCTGCCCGATCATGGCGGCGCAGCTCCAGCCGAGCATGCGTTCCGCACCGACGTTGAACACCGTGATCCGGCCCTCGGGGTCGGTGCCGATGATGGAGAGCTCGGACGCGGCACCGAGCACGTCGGCGAGCAGGCCGGCTTCCTCACCAGCCCGTCGGCGGGCTGCTTCGAGCTGCACGATCAACCCGTCGCGGGAGTCACGGAACAGCGCCAGTGACAGCACCACCATGGTCAGGCTGCCGACCATGCCCTGGGCCAGCAACGCCTGCACGTGCGGCTCGATGCCGGTCAGGGCGCCGCGGTCGAGCAGGGTTGCCCACACGATCGATGCGCCCGCTGCCGAGAGGAAGAGGGTGCTCGTCGTGGTCGGGTAGCGCAACGCGATCCACATCGCCGGCAGCATGACGGCGAAGGCGGTCGGCAACCCCGGGTTGAACCAGTAGACCCGGCCGAAGATCGCGACCGTCACGACGAGGCAGACGAGTCCCTCCAGCAGCTGGGCCGGGGAGGGGCGTGGCCAGCGCCAGGTGGCTTCCTTGAGCCGCATCACCAGGGCCACACCGGCGAGCGCGGTGACCCCGTTGCGGACAGCGAACAGCGCGAAGGTCCGAGGCGGGTCTTCCTGCCCGGCATGGACGAAGAAGGCGGTCGCCAGCGCTGCGGCAACGAGCGTCCCGGCGCCCACTGCCACCACGAGTCGACGCAGGTCGGTCGGATCGCGCAGGGCCACCGGTCCGCCGCCGCGACCCAGGACGGCCGTCGCCACCCCCGCGAGCCCGGCGTTGACCAGGACGAACCACGCGGAGAGATCCCATGCGGCGCCCGTGACCCGGGTGACCACGAGAGTCAGCAGTGCGAACAGGGCTGCGTGGGCCACGGCGGCGGCGCGCGGCAGGGTCCGGATGTGCAGGCCCCACAGCACGGCGACGGCGGCGGCGGGCCAGACCAGGGAGACTTCGCTGCCCTCCACGCGCGTCGCGCGACCGATCAGGATGGACAGGGTGAAGGCGACGCCGAAGGCCACGGCGGGCAGTGCTGCCCGAGCGAGGCGTCCGGCCACGGTCCGCTCCACTTCTGTCGACGGGGTACGTGACCCATCGGCAGGCACGGAACGGATCAGAGAATTCCGTCGTGGCCGACCGGACCAACCGTTGACCAATCTTGCTTCGCCATGCTGCAGTGACAACCGTCACATCTTGGGGGCGAACATGGGGAAACAAGCAGGGCGCGAGCCTGCCGCGAGGCTGAGCAGGCGGTCCTTCGTCGGGTACGTCGTCGGGGGCACCAGCCTGATGGTGATGGCCGACCTGGCGCTCGGGGCGAGTCCGGCGAGCGCCGTACCCATCCCGTCGGTGCCACAGATTCCTGAGCTCTACGACCTCAACGACTTCCTGGTGCACTGCACTCTGCCCACGGCCAACCACGTCGGGATCCGGATCGACGAGCAGGGTGATGCCCACTTCGCGCTGCCCAGGATGGAGGTCGGCCAGGGCATCACGACGGCGGTCGCCATGTTGATCGCCGAGGAGCTGGACCTGCCGCTGGACCGGGTGCACGTCACCCTCGCCCCGGCGCGCCCGGAGCTGCTGTTCAACCAGCTCACCGGCGGGTCGAACACGATCATCTCGATGTACACCCCGATCCGGGTGGCTGCCGCCGTCGCGCGCAAGGCCCTGCTCGAGGCCGCTGCGATCCAGCTCGGCGCCCTGCTCACCTCGCTGGTCGCGAAGGGCGGCGTCATCTCGGCGCCCGACGGTTCTTCGGTGACGTACGGCGACGTCGCCACCGCGGCCGCTGCTCCGACGACCCGGCAGGTGAAGGTCACGCTCAAGGCGGCCGCCGAGCGGACCGTGGTCGGCACGCCGCAGCGCCGGATCGACGCACTCGACGCGGTGACCGGCCGCAAGCAGTTCGCGATGGACATCGCCGTCCCGGACGCGCTGCCGACCATGGTGTGCCGGGCGCCCGACCTCAACGGCACGGCGAAGTCGATCCGCAACGAGGCCGCCGTCAAGGCGATGGCGGGGGTGACCCACGTGGCGATCATCGAGACCGGCGTGGCCGTGCGCGCGCGGACCTTCGGTCAGTGCATCGACGCCGTGCGGGCCCTCGACGTCGAGTGGAACGCCGGCCCGGTCGCGGGCAAGTCGGCCCCGGACATCCTCAAGGAGCTGCGTGCCGCCCAGCTGCCGCTGGTCGTGCCCAAGGCCGGTGCCGCGACCCTGGACGGCGACTTCGTCTTCCACTTCCGCAGCGGTTCGGCGCTCGAGCCGAACTGTGCGATCGCCGACGTCCGGGCTGACTCCGCGACCATCTGGGCGGGCCTGAAGTCACCCATCGACGCGCAGTCGAAGATCGCGAAGATCCTCGGGCTGTTCCAGAAGCAGGTCAGCGTCAACGTGGTCCAGGGCGGCGGCTCGTTCGGGCGCAAGCTGTTCAGCGACGGCGCGATCGAGGCGGCGCGGGCATCGAAGGCGTTCGGTGCGCCGGTGAAGCTGATGTGGCACCGCGCCGACGAACCCCGCCAGGGCAGGGTGCACCCGATGGCCGTCTCCCGGATCCGGGCGACCGTGCTGCTCGGCAGCGTGATCAGCTTCGAGCAGCGGCACACCGCGGTCCCGACCGACTTCCGCCACGGTCTCGGCGAACGGCTGACCGCAGAGGTGTCGGCGCTGCCGACCGGGCTCGGCAACCTGGGCTTCTCGGAGACGGTGTTCATGCTGACTCAGGAGCTGCCGTACAACTTCGGCGTCATCACGCAGCTGCTCAACGAGCCCAAGCCGGCGCCCGACAGGTTCAACACCAGCTCGGTGCGCAACATCTACTCGCCCGACGTGGCCACGGCCAACGAGCTGATGGTCGACCAGCTCGCGAAACGGCTCAAGCAGGACCCGGTCGCGTTCCGGCGCTCGTACCTCAAGAGCCGCGTCGTGAAACGGGTGCTGAACCGGGCAGCCGAGCTCGGTGAGTGGGGCCGGGCGATGCCGGCCGGCACGGCCCAGGGGATCGCGATCCACAAGGAGTACAAGGGCGCGACCGCCGTCCTGGTCGAGATCGACTGCCGGCCCGAGACCGTCAACCGCAAGGTCCGCGACGCCGTCACCGGCCCGCGGGTCACCAAGGCGGTCGTGGTGATCGACGCCGGCGTGGTCATCAACCCCCTCGGCATCAAGGCCCAGATGATGGGCGGCTTCATGGACGGGATGGCGCAGGCGCTGACCTACGGCAACCACCTGGTCGACGGGCACTTCCTCGAGGCGAGCTGGGACAACTCGGCGTACACGAGGCAGTGGAACACGCCCTTCGATTTCCAGTGCGAGGTCCTCGACTCGGAGAGCAAGGTGCCCGGGGGAGTGGGTGAGGCGGGCGTCGCCGCGTCGATGGCGGCCGTGGCCTGCGCTTACGCACGGGCCACGGGGAAGATGCCGACGGAGTTCCCCATCAACTTCCACGACCCGCTGCACTTCGAGCCGAAGCCGTTCATCCCGTCCGTCCCGCAGTCGCCGACCGACGGCCTCTCCTACACGTCCTGAGGTGCACCGATGACCACGCACACCTTCAAGCTCAATGGCGAGACCGTCACCGTCGAGGTCGAGGACGACGTCCGGATCCTCTGGGTCCTGCGCGACGTCCTCGGTGTGACCGGCCCGAAGTACGGCTGCGGGATCAACGTCTGCAAGGCCTGCACGTCCCACATCAACGGCAAGGCGTTCAACCCGTGCTCGGTCCCGGTCGGCGCGATCGGCGCGGATGACGAGATCACCACGATCGAGGGCCTGGCCGACACCGTCGACGGTGACGGCCTGCACCCGATGCAGGAGGCCTGGCTGGAGCACGACGTCGCCCAGTGCGGCTACTGCCAGCCCGGTCAGATCATGGCGGCGGTGGCGCTGGTCAACCGGGTCCGCGCGGAGGACCGCGCGATCACCGAGGACGACCTCGACGCGATCCGCAACGTGTGCCGCTGCGGGACCTACTCCCGGATCCGGGACGCGGTGCGCACGGGTGCGGAGATGATGGGCTGAGGCAACCGCGCCCGTACGATTCGCCGGTGGAACGGATCGACCCCGACGAGCTCGCCATCACCGTCAAGGTGCTCAAGCAGCTCCACCAGCTGCCGCCCGAGCACCCGGACGTGACGACGGTCAAGCGCGCGGCGTCGCACATGTACAAGGCGCTCAAGCAGACCCGCCGCCTGCTGAAGCGCGAGGCCGAGGCCGCGGCCGACCGCGCGATCATCGAGTCCACCGCGACCGGTTCCGCGATGCGGATCGACGACGAGACCGCCGGCATCCCGCTGGTCTCGACCGCGAAGGGCGCCTTCGCCGGCGAGCTGCTCAAGGCGCGTGGCTGCTACATCTGCAAGCAGGACTTCACCCTGGTCGACGCGTTCTACCACTGGCTGTGCCCCGACTGCGCGGCCATGAGCCACGCCAAGCGGGACCAGCGCACCGACCTCACCGGCAAGCGGGCGTTGCTGACGGGTGGCCGCGCGAAGATCGGCATGTACATCGCGCTGCGCCTGCTCCGCGACGGCGCGCACACCACGATCACGACCCGGTTCCCGAAGGACGCCGTACGGCGCTTCGCCTCGATGGAGGACGCCGACGACTGGCTGCACCGGCTGAAGGTCGTGGGCATCGACCTGCGCGACCCCACGCAGGTGATCGCGCTGACCGAGGACGTCGCGGCCGACGGTCCGCTCGACATCCTGATCAACAACGCCTGCCAGACGGTACGACGCTCACCGGGCTCCTACTCGCACCTGGTCGAGGGCGAGCTCGCGCCTGTCCAGGCACCGCTGGGGCGCGAGCTGCCGGAGATGGTGACCTTCGACCGGATCTCCGAAGCGCACCCGGCGGCCATCGCGGGTGCGCTCGAGGCGCACGCCGTGGCGCACCACGACGGGGAGTCGGTCGAGGCCGCCATGGCCGCGCAGAACGCTGCGTCGCTGACGTCGCTGGCCCTCTCGGCCGGGCACGCCTCGCTGGAGCGGCACCTCGCCGGCACCGCGGTCGACGCGGGCGGCCTGCTGCCCGACACCCAGACCAACAACTCGTGGACCCAGGTCGTCGACGAGGTCGACCCGCTGGAGCTGCTCGAGGTGCAGTTCTGCAACTCGATCGCGCCGTTCCTGCTGGTCTCGCGCCTGCGGCCCTCGATGCGGGCGGCCGTGGCAGCGGGCGCCCGTCGCGCGTACGTCGTGAACGTGTCGGCCATGGAGGGCCAGTTCTCCCGGCGCTACAAGGGTCCCGGCCACCCGCACACCAACATGGCCAAGGCCGCGCTGAACATGATGACCCGCACCAGTGCGGGGGAGATGTTCGAGACCGACCAGATCCTGATGACGGCCGTTGACACCGGCTGGATCACCGACGAGCGCCCGCACCAGGAGAAGCTGCGGATCGCCGCCGAGGGCTGGCACGCGCCGCTCGACCTGGTTGACGGTGCGGCCCGCGTCTACGACCCGATCGTGCGCGGCGAGGCCGGCGAGGACATGTTCGGCTGCTTCGTGAAGGACTACGCGCCGTCCCCCTGGTGAAATGGTCTCGAGACGGTTGCTGCGCAACCTCCTCGACCAACGGCCTGAGTAGGGTCGCTGCATGAGCCGCGACATGGTCGACGCGTACGTCGAGCGCCTGCTGGAGGAGTTCACGGGCAACGAGTCCCTGAGCCGCGACGACCAGGGCGGCTTCCCGTTCCGCCACAAGGACTGCGCCTACACGGTCCGTGTCGTTGGTCCCGACGAGCGGCCCGCGGTGCGGGTCTGGTCGATCGCCGTCACCGAGGTCGAGAAGACCCCGGACCTGCTCGACTTCCTCAACGAGATCAACCAGCGGCTGCTGCACTCCCGCGTCTACTGGACCGAGAAGGCGGTCGTCTTCGAGGACGCCGTCTCCGGACTCGCGCTCAACAAGGGCACCCTGGAGTCGTCCCTGACCGACGTGATGGAGGCCAGCAACTTCTTCGCCCGGCAGCTGGCCGAGAAGTTCGGCGGCAAGCTGACCGTCGAACCGGCCTCCGCCGACGGCGCGAAGGACCCGTCGGCAGAGCCCGCCGCGGGTGACGGGATGTACCTGTAGCCAGCTGGCGAGTCAGGCGGCGGCGAGGTCGTCGCGGCAGGCCGCGCCCATCATCTGGCCCCAGCGCTCGGCGCGGGCGACCTCACCCTCGCGAAGGGGCCCGCTGGTCTCGTCGACCATGAAGGCGACCGGCTTGCGCAGCAGCCGGAAGCCGCGGCGGCGCAGCAGGCGGGCGGCGGTCACGCCAGCCGCGAGGCGGAGTCGACGGACGCGGGTGACCCGCGTGTCGAAGACCACCACGCGCTCCGTGCCGAACCGGCCGGGGGTCACGCCGGCGATCCAGTCACGCAGCCCGATGGCGACCCTGCCCGAGGGTGCTCCCCTGCGCGCGGCGTCGACCCTGGTCTCTCGGCGGCTCAGCGTGAAGGTGTGGGTCGGAGCGCCGACGGCGAGCAGGTCGACCTTCATCGGGCCGGAAGCGGCCAGCGAAGTGACGGGCACGGCGTGGGCCTCGAACCCGGCGCGCTCCAACCCGCGTGCGATCGCCTCGGCCACGTGGGCGGTGTTGTCGAACATCGACTCGTAGACCACGAGAGCACTGCGGTCGGCGCCGGCCTTCATCGGACGCTGCTCTCCCGTTCCTCGGGTACGACGCTGACCGTGGTGTGCGCGCGCTCCACGACCGCGGTGGCGATCGAGCCCTTGACCAGTCGACTGACGGTGTCCAGCGGATGCCGGCCCACCACGACGAGGTCCCAGGCGGCGGTGTGACCCCCGATCACGTCGTCGACCAGTCCGTGGGTGACCCGGAGGGAGATGGGGACGTCGGGATACTTCTCCGCGAAGCCGGCGATCGACTCCGCGAGCAGGCGGTGCGGGTCGTCACCGACGCCGAGGTCGGCTGCTTCGAGGGAGACGTTCCGTTCTCCTGCCACCGCCGCGACCACGTCCCAGATGCAGTGGACGACGGTCAGGGGCATGCGGCGCATCGAGGCCATCTCGAAGGCGAACTCGATGACGGCGCGCGACTCGGCGGTTCCGTCCGCTGCGACCAGGACGCCGCGACCGCGGTGGCCGTCGGCGTGCGGCCGGCACACGATCACCGGGCACATGGCGAGCTTGCTCACCGTGGCGGCGACGGAGCCGAGAAGCATGCTCTTGACGGCTCCGCGACCGCGGGAGCCCATGACCATCAGGTGTGCCTCGCGCGACAGCTCGACCAGGATGGCTCGCGGATCACCGGCAGCCGTCAGCGCGACCACGTCGAGCCCGGGGACCGTGACGGTCGTCAGACGAACGGCGTCGTGGTTGATCCGGTGGACGTTCTCTCCGTCGGCAGTGACCACGACCAGCGGTCGACGTTCGAGATGGGCCTGTTCGGCTGCCCAGACGACAGCGCGCTCGGCGTGCTTGGAACCGTCGGCGGCAACGACGATGCTGCCCGGTCGGATCGTGCGCTTCATCTCGATCCCTCAGCTCTCGGGACGGGGTTCGGACTGCGGGACGACGGCGACGGTGGTGTGGGCCCGTTCGACCACGGCGGTCGCCACCGCGCCGGTGAGGAACTGGAAGACGGTGTCGACCGGGTGCCGGCCCACGACCACGAGGTTCCAGGCGCCGGTGTTCCGGGCCAGGTACACCTCCGCGATCCCGCTCGCCAGGCGGAGGTCGACGTCGACCTCGGGGAACTTGGTGGACATGCCGGCGACGCTCTCGGAGAGCAGGAGGCGGTGTTCCTCCCAGCTGCGTGCCGGGGAGCTCTCCCCGACGACGCCGGCAGCGACGCCGATCTCGGGACCGACGCAATGGACCACGGTCAGCGGGAGTCCCAGCAACGAGGCCTGGTGGAAGGCGAACTCGATGACGGGCAGGGACTCCGGGGTGCCGTCCGCTCCGACCAGGACGCCCTGGTCGGGCGTCCGGTCCGAGGAGACAGGGCGGCAGACGATGACGGGACAGCTCGCGTCGCGGCTCACCGCGGCGCTGACCGAGCCCAGCACCTTGCTCCTGAACGCGCCACGGCCGCGGGAGCCCAGGACGAGGAGGTGGACGTTGCTCGACAGGTCGACGAGCGCCTGCCGCGGGTCACCGGTCAGCACGGTTGCCTCGGCCCGCAGTCCCGGCCGCAGTCGGCGTACCAGGGCGAGAGCCTGGTCGGCCACCACCCGGCCGTACTCGACGAGCTCGTGGGGCTGGTAGGCGTAGGCGGCACCCATGCCTGCCCACGCGATCGCAGGGACCCCGGGCGTGCCGATCGCGGTCACCACGGCCAGCGGTCGCCGCTCCAGGTAGGCCTGTTCGGCAGCCCAGTGCACTGCGCGATGGGCGTCGTCGGAGCCGTCGGTCGCGACGACGATGCTGCTGGGATCGATGGTCGTCTTCATGACTCCACCTTCCGCCCGAGCAGCCTCGATCCGGCACGGGCCGAGGCCCCAGAAGTGTCGGGACCTTCGGCCCCTTCGTTGTTCGTCCGGGGCTGGAGGGTGACGGTGCGGTCCACCAGGTCCAGGCCCGCCGTGCCGTGCGTGATCCACAGCACCGACCTGGTCCGGTCACCGCCCAGGACCTCCTCGGCGAGCGCCACCGCGGTGGCGTGGTCGAGGTGTGCGGTCGGCTCGTCGAGCACCAGCACGGGCTGGTCAGCGAGCAGGGACCGGGCGATCCCGAGCCGGGCCCGTTCGCCACCGGAGACCGAGGCATGGCCCTCGCCCAGCCAGGTGTCGAGGCCGTCGGGCAGGGTGTCGAGCCAGTCACCCAGGTGCGCCCGACGGAGTGCGTGCTCGACCTCGACGTCACTCGCTCCGGGTCTCGCCAGTCGCACGTTCTCGACCAGGGTCGTCGCGAAGACGTGGGGATGGTCGTCGACGAGGCCGACCCGGCGTCGGATGTCATCGAGCCCGACGTACGTCGTGAGCGACCCACCCACACGTGCTTCCCCCGCAGTGGGATCCAGGAACCGCAGCAACACCGCGGCGAGGGTGCTCTTGCCGGATCCGGAGGCGCCGACCACGGCCACCCTCTCGCCCTGGCTGAGGTCGAACGACACCGGACTGGTGAGCGGTGCGCGCAGGTCCCATCGTGCGCTGAGGTCGCGCACGGTGACGTCGTTCGCGCGCGGCGACGCCAGGCCCGGGATGTCCAGCACGGCCGGCTCGGTCCGCTCGAGGGCTTCGAGTCGTGCGCTCGCCGCCTTCGTACGGGTCGCGAGGACGCCGGCCTCGGCGCAGGGCAGGGCGACCTCGAGGAGAGCGAGGGGAAGCAGGACCAGCAGCGCCATGACCGGTCCGGACAGGTCGCCTGAGGCGACCTCGTCGACGGTCAGCGTCGCGATCGCGGCCATCGCGAAGCCGCCAGCGAGCAGCACCAGAGCCCGCGCGGCAGCCAGCCAGCCGGCGGCCACCGTCGCGGTCGCGCCGATCCGGGAGCTGGTCAGGGCAATGGCGTCAACAGTGGGCAGGATCCGCTGCCACATCCGCAGCTCGTCGGCCACCTGGACGGCCTCGACGACTTCGCGTGACAGCTCCGCCCGCAGCCCGACAAGCTCGCGCTCCGACGTGCGCGACCCGCGGCGGGCCAGCAGGTGCGCCGCGCCAGCGAGCAGCGAGAACGCGCCGATGACCAGGCCGCTTGCCGGGTGGAGCAGCGCGGCGATCGACATGGCGCCGAGGGCGACCAGGACGAACTGCACGAGGGGCATCCGGACCCGGAGCTGCCGGTCCACGACGCTGTCGACGTCGTCGACGACCGAGCTGAGCAGGTCTCCCCGCCGCCGTCCCAGTCGGCCCGGCACCAGCGGCACCAGGGCGTCGTACACCTCGACCCGGCGGCGGGCGAGCAGCCGCAGTGCGGCATCGTGCGCGCGGAGGCGTTCGACGTACCGCAGGACCGGGCGGGCCAGGCCGAAGGCGCGTACGCCGACGACGGCGACCAGCAACGTCAGGACGGCGGGTCGGGTCGAGGCCTGCACGATCAGCCAGCCCGCGGTGGCGGTGAGCGCGACGCCGGACGCCGAGGCCAGGGCGCCCAGGACGGTCGCCCCGGCGAACCGGGTGCGTTCCTCGCGCAGGGGAGGGGGCGTGCCAGACGGAAGGTCGGACGGCCGCGGGACCGCCGACGCCGGGTTGCCGGCGGATGCACCTCGCGCCACGGGCGCGCCGGCGGGGACAGGGACCGCCGCAGGGAGGGCGATCCGATGATCGGCGAGCGCGACCAGACGGGGCTGGTGCGCCACCACGATCACGCCGCTACGGCGCCCCAGCGCCACGATCGTGTCGGCGATGACCTGTTCGGTCAGCTCGTCGAGGTGGGCCGTGGGCTCGTCCAGCAGCACCCATGGCCGGTCGGCCAGCACGACACGCGCAAGAGCGAGCCGCGCCCGCTCGCCCGCGGACAGGGTTGTGCCGTCCTCGCCGAGAGGCGCTGCGAGTCCGCCGGGCAGCTCGCGGATCCGCACCTCCAGGGCGACCTCGCGCAGGACGGTCCACAGGTCGTCGTCGGTTGCATCCGGGCGGGCCAGGCGGAGGTTGTCGGCGATGGAGCCGGTGAGGAACTGGGGCTGCTGGGGCAGCCAGGCGACCTGGGCCTGCCAGGCCGGTCCGCCGACGGCGTGGCCACCGGACGCGACCAGTCCCGAGTCGAGGGGGAGCAGGCCGGCGATCGCGGCCAGCAGCGTCGACTTCCCGCACCCCGACGGGCCGGTCAGCGTCGTGACGCCACGGGCGGGGATCAGGGCGGACACGTCGTGCACGGCCGGCACGGTGCGCCCGGGGAAGGTGAGGGTGACCCGGTCCAGCAGCAGCGGGACCCCGCGCGGTGCGGCCACATCGGTCCGTGCGCCCTCCGGGGCGTCGAGCAGCTCGTGAGCGGCTGCGAAGGTGGCAGCGCCTTCGGCGGCAGCGTGGAACTCGGCGCCGACGCGGCGCAGCGGCCAGAACGCCTCAGGCGCCAGGAGCAGTACGACGAGCGCGGTGTGCAGGCCGAGCGAGCCCGACGCCAGCCGGACGCCGACCGTGACGGCGACCAGGGCGACCGACAGGGTCGCGACCAGCTCGAGCACGGCCGAGGACGCGAAGGCGATGCGCAGCGTGCGCAGCGAGGCACGGCGATAACGGTCGGTCACCTCGGCGATCCGCGCCGACTGGGCCCGGGCCCGCCGATGCGCGACCAGGGTCGGCAGCCCGCGGACGACGTCGAGGAAGTGGCCCGACAGCGAGGCCATCGCCTGCCACTGTTCCTCGGCGCGGTCGCGCGTGGCGAGCCCGACCAGCGCACCGAACACCGGCACCAGCGGCAGGGTGCAGACGACGATCAGGGCGCTCAGCAGGTCCTGGGTGGCGATGGCCACCACCGTCAGCGGTGGAAGCACGGTCGCGACGACCAACGCAGGGACGTAGCGGGTCAGGTAGGGCTCGGCGGCGGCCACTCCGCGCGTGGCGAGCACCGCGACCTCGCCCGGGGACACGTCGGTGCTCGATCCGCGGGGCCGGTCCAGGGTCGCGCGGACCAGGCGGTGGCGCAGCACCGTCGCCACCACCATTGCGGCGCGCGCGGCGAACAGGTCGCTCACGGCTCCGACGAGGCCGCGCAGGGCGAGGAGACCCACCGTGGCGAGTGCCCAGCCGAGCAACGGTTGGTCACGCAGCACGGCGATCACCACGCCGGTGACCACCCAGGCCTGCACGATGACCAGCCCGCCCCCGACCACGCCGGCGGCGACGACGCCGCTGAGGCTCCCGCGAGCCGGGGCCAGCAGCCGCCGTACCCGCGGGTCGCTCGGCCTCATCGGACCGGCGTGGTCGCCGGGACAGCAGTCGGGATGTGGTGCACGGCGATGCGCTTGCGGAACACCCAGTAGGTCCACGACTGGTAGGCGAGGACGACCGGCGTGAAGACCACGGCCACGATCGTCATGATCCGCAGCGTGTACGACGTCGCGGCCGCGTTGGTCGTGGTCAGGCTCGTCCCGCCGGCCAGCGTGCTCGGCATGACGTCGGGGAACAGGGCCAGGAACAGGCCGGCAACGGCGAGGCCGATCGCGAGGAAGGTGCCCAGGAAGGCCCAGCCCTCCCGTCGGGCCTGCGCGAAGAGACCGGCGCTGACGAGGCACACCGCGGCCGCTCCGAAGGCGATGGCGGAGCTGACGGTGCCGGTCTGCTGCTGGGTCCATCCGAGGAAGACCACGGCGAGCAGTGCCGTCACGGCCACTGCAGGTACGGCGAGGCGGCGGGCGCGGTGGCGGATCTCGCCATCGGTCTTCAACGCGATGAAGAGCGCGCCGTGGGTCAGGAAGAGGCCGAGCATGGTGAGACCGCCGAGCAGCGCGTACGGGTTCAACAGGTTGAAGAACCCGCCGGCGTACTCGAGGTCGCTGTCGATCGGGACGCCGCGCAGGATGTTCGCGAACGCCACTCCCCACAACAGGGACGGGACGAACGAGCCGACGATGATGGCCAGGTCCCAGCGGGCACGCCAGCCGTCGTCGTCGCGCTTGGCGCGGTACTCGAAGGCGAGCCCCCGGAAGATCAGTGCGACGAGAATCAGCAGCAGGGGCAGGTAGAACCCGCTGAACAAGGTGGCGTACCACTCGGGGAACGCGGCGAACGTGGCGCCGCCGGCGACCAGCAGCCACACCTCGTTGCCGTCCCAGACGGGGCCGATGGTGTTGATCATGACCCGGCGCTCGGTGTCGTCGCGGGCCAGGACCGGCAGCAGCATGCCGACCCCGAAGTCGAAGCCCTCGAGAGTGAAGTACCCGATCCACAGGACGGCGATCAGGATGAACCAGATGGTGGTGAGTTCCATGGTGATGTCCTCGGGTCAGTAGGCGAAGGCGAGCGGGCGGTCGTCGCCGGTGTCGGCCGCTTCGTCGGGCGAGGGCAGCTCGTCGGCTCCCTTGGCGATCCAGGTGAACAGGAGTCGCAGCTCGACGACGGCCAGGACGCCGTACACCGCGGTCAGGGTGAGCAGCGAGATCCACGCCTCGGTGGTGCTCAGGCCGGGCGAGACGGAGTGCTCGGTCGTCATCAGGCCGAAGACCGCCCAGGGCTGGCGACCCATCTCGGTGAAGATCCAGCCGAACGAGTTGGCGAACAGCGGCAGGAAGGGCAGTGCCACGGCGGCCGTGAGGACGGCACGTCCTTGCGGGGACCGGCCGCCGCGGGTCACCCACAGGATCCAGGTGGCGACGACGGCGCCGGCCATGCCGAGGCCCATCATCAGCCGGAAGGTCCAGTAGGTCAGCGGGATGACCGGCGTGTAGTCGCCGGGGGAGTAGTACGCCGCGCCGGGGTCGGTGCCGTACTGCTCCTGGTAGCGCTCCCGGAGGTCGTTGATCCCCTCGACCTCGCCGCCGGGGGTGCCGGTCGCGAGGAAGGAGAGCATCCCCGGGATCTTGATCCCGAAGGTCTCCTTCTCGCCGTCCAGCGTGCCGAGCTGGAAGATCGAGAAGTCGGCGGGCTTCTCGGTGTCGTAGAGGCCCTCGGCCGCCGCCATCTTCATCGGCTGGACCTCGGTCATGATCTTGCCCTGGAAGTCACCGCTGACGATGACGCCGAGCGCGGCGAGCAGCACGATCCCCGCACCGGTGCGCACGGCGGTGCGGTACATCGCGCGATCGGTGTCCTTCTTCGCGCGCTGCAGGTGCCACAGGGCGATGCCGACGACGAAGGCGGCGCCGGTCATGTACGCCGACAGCATCACGTGGGGGAACGTCACGAGCTGGACCTTGTTGAACATGACCGCCGCGAAGTCGTTCATCTCGGCGCGGCCCGTGTCCGGGTTGTAGGCGAAGCCGACGGGGTTCTGCATCCACGAGTTCGCCGCCAGGATGAAGTACGACGACAGCAGGGTGCCGATGTGGAACAGCACCATGCACGCCGCGTGCAGCTTCTCCGGCAGCCGGTCCCAGCCGAAGATCCACAGTCCGAGGAACGTGGACTCGAGGAAGAAGGCGAGCAGGCCCTCGATCGCGAGCGGGGCGCCGAAGACGTCGCCCACGAAGCGCGAGTAGTCGCTCCAGTTCATCCCGAACTGGAACTCCTGGACGATGCCCGTGACGACACCGATCGCCACGTTGATGAGGAAGAGCTTGCCGAAGAACTTCGTGAGCCGGAGCCACCGTTCGTCGCGGGTGCGCAGCCAGTTGATCTCGTAGCCGGCGATGATCGCCGACAGGCCGATCGTGATCGGGACGAACAGGAAGTGATAGACGGTCGTGATGGCGAACTGCCACCGCGCGATGTCGGTCGGGTCCACAGGAGCTCCTGGCTGGTCGGGCTGTCGCGTTTCACGCTAGGAGTGACCGGCCGACCGGCCCCACGGCCCGAATGCCCCTTCCCTCGGGACCTTTGGCCCCCGGGAATGCTCAGGTCAGCGCGAGAGGACCTCGTCCAGCGGACGACGAGCGGTGCGGGGCAGCGCTCGTCGCCCGATCACCTGCCAGCCCACGCGGACCAGCAACAGCGGCTCGAACGCACCCGCGAGCAGCGTCCGCCCGATCTCGCGGCGGGTGCTCTCGACCTCGATCGGCTGGGTCATCGGCACCACCGACATGCCTGCGCGCGTGGCCTCCAGCCACAGGGCACTGAGTGCCTCCCCGACGCGGAGCCAGCTGCCCACGTCGTCGGAGCCGGCACCGAGCGCGATCACCCGGTCGCCGCTGTGGATCACCAGACGGGTGTCCTCGAGGACCCCGAGGCGGAACCGTCCCCGCGGGTGCAGAGGGTCGGGGTGGTCGGGGAGCAGGTCGCTGGGGATGCCCTCGTCGCCCGGGCGGTCGATCCAGCTCTCCTGCTCCTCGAGCCGTTCGGGGTCGATCTCCAGGGCGGTCAGTGCCTGGTTCGCCAGCAGCTCGAGGCGGAACCGGTCCGCGTTGTCGGTCACCGCCACGGCATCGACTGTCCACGCCGTGGCGATCCGGCAGAGCGCCGCGAGCTGGTCCTCGGGCACCGGCCAAGCGGTGAAGCGGCGGCGGTCGGTGCAGCGGGCGCGCATCAGCTCGATGTCAGCCGGCAGTGGCGGATGATGTGCCGTGCGTGCGACGAACACCCGGGCGAGCACGGTCTCATCGCCCGGGGGCAGGTGTTCGACGACAGGTTCCCAGCCGAGTGCCTGCGCGGCGAACCGGAGGTGGTGCAGGGCAGCCCCGCAGCTGATCGTCAGGTTGCGGCCCCGGGGGTCCGACGTCACCAGCCGCCGGTCCGGGTCGGCCCGCAGCGTGATGGCGCGGCCGTCGTACTCCCACCGCCAGGGCTGGGTGTTGTGGACGCTGGGAGCCAGGCACGCCAGCTCGACGAGACGCTCGATCACCGCCATGGGTGCGGTCTCGGTGCGCGGGTTGGCTCGCGTCGTCATGGTGTCCTCCTGCTCTTCCTGCACCACTGTTCCTGCGCACTCGGGGACCGGGCAGGGTCGAAGGTCCTTTCCTGACAGGAACACCGTCCTCGCGCGAGGCCCATGGATCGCGGCTACGTTGGGAACGTGAGCGAAGCACCGACCGCGGACACCCAGCCGATACGCGTCTATCTCCTCGACGACCACGAGATGATCCGGCGCGGGATCCGCGACCTCCTCGAGAGCGAGGGCGACATCGTGGTGGTCGGCGAGTCCGACTCCGCCCGGGAGGCGACCAGCCGGATCCCCGCGTTGCGGCCCGACGTCGCGATCCTCGACGGGCGCCTGCCCGACGGCTCCGGCATCGATGTGTGCCGTGACATCCGCTCGCAGGATCCATCGATCAAGGCGCTCATCCTGACGTCGTACGACGACGACGACGCGCTCTTCTCCGCGATCATGGCCGGGGCAGCCGGATACGTCCTCAAGCAGGTCCGCGGCAACGACCTGCTCGACATCGTGCGGCGCGTGGCCGCCGGCCAGTCGACCCTCGACCCGTCGGTGACGGCGCAGGTGCTGGAGCGGATCCGCACCGGGCCGCCGGTCAACAAGGAGCTCGAGTCGCTGACCGAGCAGGAGCTGCGGGTCCTGGACCTGATCGGGAAGGGCCTCACCAACCGGCAGATCGCCCAGGAGCTCTTCCTGGCCGAGAAGACGATCAAGAACTACGTCTCGTCGCTGCTCGCCAAGCTCGGTATG
Organism: Nocardioides sp. Root682; assembly: GCF_001427795.1. Taxonomy (GTDB): domain Bacteria; phylum Actinomycetota; class Actinomycetes; order Propionibacteriales; family Nocardioidaceae; genus Nocardioides. Next base: position 170,770 of record NZ_LMHJ01000002.1, read on the forward strand.
TCCAGCCGGACCCAGGCCGCGATCTACGCAGTGAAGAACAACCCGACCCCGGAGTGACCCGGATCGGGTCTTCGTGAGTGACCGGCCTCAGCGCACCGCGTGGGGCCTGATGAGGGCGCACGCCAGCGCCGCACACTCGTCGATGGACCCGGTCGTGTCGATCACCCGACTCGCGGGCCACGGGTCGGCCTCGCGGCGCAGCTCGGCGGCGACGTGTTCGTCGGCGTCCGAGATGCCGCGCCTGTTGCCGATCCTCGCCACTGCCGTCGCAGGATCGACGTCGCAGCGGAGCTCCACCACATCGACCGACACGTCGGACGCCATCGACAGTGCCTGCTGTCGCTCGTTCGCCCGGGTCCAGGAAGCGTCCAGCACGACGGACTCGCCGCGCCGCAGGAGCAGCTCCGCCCTCCGCAGGAGCTCGCGGTAGGTCGCTGCGGTGTGCTCGGCGTCGTAGATGCCGTGACCCACCGGCGCTGCGGCCGACACCGAGGGATCGACGCCGGACAGCTCCTTGCGCACGCGATCGCTGCTGATGGTCACCATGCCGAGACGGTCCGCGATCGCACCGGCGAGGGTCGACTTGCCGCACCCCGGCGGGCCTCCCACGAGGACCAGCTTGACCGCGCCCGCCCGCAGGTGGCTCAGCGCGATCTTCGCGAACAGGTCGACCTCCGGCGGGTGGTCTGCACCGGTCTGCGCGGCGCGGAGGCACGCGACCTTGGCGCGGACGAAGGCCCGGTAGGCGATGAAGTGGTTCATCAGCGAGACCGGAGCGGGATCGTCCAGGAGCGCGGCCCAGACGGCCACCAGCTGGCGGCCGGCGTCGCCGGCTCCCAGCGCCTCGAGCCCCATGGCGAGGAAGGAGACGTCATCGAGCCGGTCGACGTACCGGAGCTGGTCGTCGAACTCCAGGCAGTCGAGCAGGCGCGGTCCGTCCGGCAGGCAGAAGACGTCGTCAGGGGTCAGGTCGCCGTGCCCGTCGATGATGGCGCCGCGGGCGATGCGATCCTCGAACAGGGCCTCGCGTCCGTCGAGATACCGGCGGACGAGTGAGGTGATCTCGTCCAGGACGCCGGGGTTGATGAAGGTGTCACGGAACTGGGCGGACTCGGACAGGTTGGCCTCCCAGCGGCGCCGGAGCGCCGCGACCGTGCCGGCCTGCTCGATGGCGGGGCTGCTCGACGCGCCAGCGTGGAAGCCGGCGATCACCCGAGCGATCCGGGTCAGGTCGGGCCCGATGTTGGCGGCGCTCCGGACGCGGCTCGAGAGCCGGTACTGCTCCGGCAGCCGGCGCATCACCACCACGGGCTCGGACACCCCCGAGGGATCGTCGAGACTGCCCACGCCGAGGTAGACGTCCGGAGCCATCCGGCGGTTCAGCTCGACCTCGCGACCACACACGGATCGTCGCTGGTCGACCTCGCGGAAGTCGAGGAAGCCCAGGCCCACCGGCTTCTTGAACTTGTAGGCACGATCGCCCAGGAACAGCACCACCCCGGAGTGCGTCTCCCGCAGGTCGCACCACGGTGTCCACGGCTGTTCCGCGGGCGCCATCTGGCCGCCGTCCGGCAGACCACGGTGCAGCTCGGCGGTCAAGGTGTGCCGCTGGCTCATCACGAGCTCAGAACTCGAAGACGATCCGTGCGGTCGTTCGGCCGGCGAGCACGTCCGCCATCGCGTCGTTGACCTCGTCGAGCTTCCGGGACTCGGCGATCACCCGGGTCCGGCCCCGGGCGTGCAGCTCGAAGACCTCGGCCAGGTCCTGGCGACTGCCGACGATCGAGCCGATGACCGAGATGCCCTTGAGCACCGTGGGGAAGATCGGCAACGCCATCGGCCCCTCGGCCTCCGGAGGCAGAGCCACGCAGACCAGGCGCCCTCCGCGGCGCAACGACGTGAAGGCCTGCTCGAAGACCGACGGCGACGCCGCGAGGACGATCGCCACGTCCGCTCCTCCGAGCGCCTCGATGGCGGCCACCGGGTCGGTCGTCCGGGCGTTCACGACGTGGTCGGCGCCGAGGTCCCGGGCCATGTCGAGCTTGGTGTCGTCGACGTCGACGGCGATGACGGTGCCGCCGACCAGGCGCGCGTACTGGACGGTGAGGTGGCCCAGGCCACCGATGCCGAAGACGGCGACCCGCTCGGCCGGTCTGATCCGCGCGACCTTGACGGCCTTGTACGTCGTCACGCCCGCGCAGGCGAGGGGCGCGGCGTCGAAGCTGGTGACGCCATCGGGCACCGGGACGACGTACTTCGCGTCCGCGACGGCGTACTCCGCGAAGGCCCCGTCGAACGAGTAGCCGGTGTTGCGCTGCTCCTCGCACAGCGTCTCCCAGCCACTGATGCAGTGGTCGCAGTGGCCGCAGGCGTGGCCCAGCCAGGGCAGGGCGACCCGGTCCCCGATGGCGCGTTCGACGACGCCGTCGCCGAGTGCCTCGACGACGCCGACGCCTTCGTGACCCGGCACGAACGGCGGTGAGGGCTTGACCGGCCAGTCGCCGTGCGCGGCGTGGATGTCGGTGTGGCACAGGCCGCTGGCCTCGATCCGGACCAAGACCTCCCCGGGGCCGGGGGTCGGGACGGGGCGGTCCTCGAGCGTGAGTGGAGCGGTGAACTTGTGGACGACGGCGGCTTTCATCGGCTTCTCCGGGGATGAGGGGGGACGGTGGTCAGGGTGAGGTCAGGAGGCGCCGGCGTACCCGGCGAATCAAGCGGTCGGCGAGATGCTGCCGAGCTGAGCAGGCCCCCCGGCCTGCTCAGCTCGACGACACGGGGGGCTGCAGCCGGCGGCCCGTCACCGAGCGCACCACGATCCGCAGCCCCAGGACACGGGGACCGGTGACCCAGGGTGCCGGGCCGTCGCCGACCCGTTCCTGACGCTCGCAGCGGCCACGGAGCAGGACGCTCCAGCCGCTGTGGTGCTCCTCGTCGATCTGGTCCACCTCGAACGCGACGTCCCGGTCCGCGCACTCGCGGGCCATCTGGGAGTAGGCGGTGGTGCGGAGGACGAGCGTGTCGCCCTCCGCCGCAAAGTTCACAGGGAGGACGGACACACCCTCGCTGCCCGCCCACGCGACCCGGCCGATCGGACTGCTGCGCACCAGTTGCCAGCACTCCTCATCACTGAGGACGACGAGCCTTCCTGGGTGTCGGTCAGCGATCTGCACGGGAACCACCTCTTTCGGGGACGTCTCGATCCTCGCCGCCGTGGTGGCTGCCGGACAGGTCCGTGGGTCCTTGAGGTTCGGGTCTTTCGGCCTCTTGCGCCCTGCGGCGCTGCTAGCGTGAAAGACGGAGTCTCGGATGAGATGGGGGAGTCATGGGTGTGGCCGGCGAGAGTCGCGAGGAGCCGGCGAGAGTCGATCTCGACCTCGATCGCGTCGAGTTCGAGGACCTGGTGCGCGCCGTGCTCGACCGCATGCACGGTGCTCTCGACCAGCAGGCGCGACTGCAGCTGCTCCTCGACGCCGTGGTCACGATCTCGGCTGACCTGAGCCTCGACGGCGTCCTGTCGCGGATCGTGGCGATCGCCAGCCGCCTGGTCGATGCGGAGTACGCCGCGCTCGGGGTGCTGAGCGCGGGCCGGCGACGGCGACTGCGCACCTTCATCCACCACGGCATCTCCGACGACATGGCCGCCGTGATCGGCGAGCTGCCGACCGGGCACGGACTGCTCGGCCTGATCATCGATCGACCCGAGCCGCTGCGCCTGCACGACATCGCCGAGCACCCGTCGTCATACGGCTTCCCGGAGAACCACCCACCGATGAGCTCGTTTCTCGGGGTCCCCGTGCGGATCCGGGACCGCGTGTTCGGCAACCTCTACCTGACCGAGAAGGTGGGCGGGGGCGACTTCACCGTCGAGGACGAGGAAGTGGTCGTCGCCCTGGCCGCCGCAGCCGGCGTCGCCATCGAGAACGCCCGCCTCTACGAGGAGACGACCACCCGGGAGACCTGGTCCCGGGCGACGGCTGCGATCGCGGCTGCGGTCGCGGACCCGGAGTCGGTGGACGATGCCTATGCCGCGGTCGTCGAGCAGGCGCGCGAGGTCGGGAGGGCCGATGCCGCGTGGATCCTCGTCGACGGCCCGGACGGTGACCAGCAGGTCGTCGCGATCGCCGGGATGGCGTTCTCGGGCGAGGCACTCGCCTCCCTGCCGGCGGCCGACGTCGCTGCGCAGGGCGCCCTGGAGAAGGGCGAGTGTTGCGCGATCGAGGACATCACCGAGGCCGGCGGCGCCGCCGGCATCCCCGGCCTGCCGGAGATCGGCCCGCTCCTCGCGGTCCCCTTCTCGCCATCGGCGGCCGTCCACGGCACGCTGTCCCTGGCCTGGTCCACCCAGAACGAGGACCGCTACTACCTGCTCGACACCCAGCTCGTGACGTCGTACGCCGAGCAGGCGGCCCTGACCATGCAGCTGAGCGAGGCACGCGACGAGCAGCGTCGCCTCGCGGTCTTCGAGGACCGCGACCGGATCGGTCGTGACCTCCACGACCTGGTCATCCAGCGACTCTTCGCCGTCGGTCTCGGACTCCAGGGCGCCACCCGCCTCGTCGAACGCCCGGAGGTGGCCGCCCGTCTCGAGCAGGCCGTCGACGACCTGGACGCCACCATCAAGGACATCCGCCGCGCGATCTTCGGCCTGAGCTCGCTCGACACGGCAGGTGACATCCAGGCCGAGGTCACCCGGCTCGTCGAACGCGCCTCGTCGACGCTGAAGTTCAAGCCGACCCTGCGGTTCGAGGGTCCGGTCCGGACCCTCGTGCCCCCGGAGCTGGCGCCCGACCTGCTGGCCGTCCTGGCCGAGGGCCTGTCCAACGCCAGCCGTCACGCCGAGGCGACGGCGATCTCGGTCATCGTCGCCGTCGGCGACCAGGTGGTGCTCACCGTCAGGGACAACGGCAAGGGCATGGAGTCGACCGGCGCCGAGAGCGGCCTGGCCAACATCCGGATCCGGGCCCTGCAACGGGGCGGGACGCTGGCCGTCGACTCCGGGGCCGGGCGGGGTACGACGTTGACCTGGTCGGTGCCGCGGCGCTGACGACCTGACCTCCTGACCGCGGATCGAGGACCTTCGGCCCTCCCGGGCCGCGGTCCGGGACGTCAGGATCGAAGCATGTCGACGATCACCGAGCTCACTGCGCCGGAGTGCGAGGAGCTGCTCCGTGCCGGCGTCTTCGGCCGACTGGTCCTGCCGGACGGCCCGCGGGGCGCCGAGATCCTGCCCGTCAACTACGTCGCGGTCGATGACGCCATCCTGGTGCGGACGGCAACGGGCTCGCTGATCGACCAGTACGGCGACGGCGCGTCGCTCCTGTTCGAGGTCGACCAGGTCGACTACGAGCGATGGCACGGATGGTCCGTCGTGGTTCGCGGTCAGGGCGAGCTCGTGTCCGACGACGAGCGCTCCGAGAGCGAACGCCACACGCCCGGTCCGCCCCGCTGGGTGCGCCGGGACGACGTGCGGTGGCTCCGGTTGCGCTGGGACGAGCTGTCCGGTCGCAGGATCGGCGCCGCTCGGGACCGCGTGGCCGGGATGCCGGTGCGCCGGACCTGGTGAGCACGACCGGTGGAGACCCCTAGCCCGGTGGCTTGTTGAGCAGTGAGTCCTTGCGCGACACCATGTCGAACCGTTCCGCGGCCGTCATCGCGTTGAACGGCGCGAGCATGTCCAGGCCGTGACCGCTGACCTCCAGGCCGTCGGAAGCCGGTACGACGGAGTGGACCACGCGGTCGTCGTACAGGTGGAGCATCGTGAAGGCCTGGTGGGCGTCGACGCCGGAGAGCAGCCGCTGGTCGGGCGCGATGTCGGAGGTGTAGCAGGTCGCCGAGGCGACCGAGACCGGGACGCCGGCGAAGGTGGAGAACGACGTGAAATGGAAGTGGCCGCCGAGGATCCCTCGTACGTCGGAGCCGGCGACCACCGCTGCGAGCCGTTCCTGGTCGTGCAGCTCGATCAGCTCGGCCAGGCGCAGCATCGGCACCGGGATGGGCGCGTGGTGCATCGCGAGCAGGGTGCCGTGCGGCGCCGGCTCGGCGAGGACGTCGGCCAGCCAGACGAGCTGGTCGTCCGAGAGCTCGCCGTGGTGCCAGCCCGGGACGCTCGTGTCGAGGGCGACGATGCGCAGGCCGGCGATGTCGTGGACGCGGTCCTGGGGCGCGTCGCTCTCGTCCCCGAACAGCTCGCGGGAGTAGGCCTCTCGTTCGTCGTGGTTGCCCATCACCCACACGACCTCGGCGCCCAGGGCCGCGGCCGCCGGCTCCACGACCTCGCGCAGCTTCCGGTACGCCGCCGGCTCGGCCTTGTCCGCGAGGTCACCCGTGAACACCAGCGCCTGTGGCGGCATCGGCAGGCGGGAGAGCCGCGCCAAAGCGAGCTCCAGGTGGGCGGCGGTGTCGACGACGCCGTACTGCAGCGAGGTGGCGAGCAGGTGCGGGTCGCTGAGGTGCGCGACCACGTGGATGGGGTCGGGGTACTGGCCGAGGGGCTCCACAGGTCGAGCGTAGGCGCTCGGCGGAAGGGCTGGTGTCGACGCGCGAGCCCCGTTAGCGTCGCGCTGTGACCAGCGACCAGAACCCGGCCATCGACGTCGACGCAGCACCGAGCGGGCCCGGCTGCCAGGAGTGCACAGCGGCCGGCGGCTGGTGGGTGCACCTGCGCCGGTGCGCCGCCTGCGGACACGTCGGCTGCTGCGACTCCTCGCCGGGGCAGCACGCGACCGCCCACTTCAAGCAGACCGGTCACCAGCTGGTCCAGACCTTCGAGCCGGGGGAGGACTGGTTCTGGGACTACGTGGCCGAGGACTACTACGACGGCCCGCCGCTCGCGGCACCGACCGCGCACCCCGAGGACCAGCCCGCGCCGGGCCCGCGCGGCGGCGTACCCGCGAACTGGCAGGAGCTCATCCACTGAGCCGTTCGTGAGCGGTCGTGCGGCGAGCCACTTCCCGGATCGGGTCGCCCGCGCCAAGATGGCACTCGTGCCGACGACGAACGAAGAAGCCCACCGGATCGCGCGCGAGAAGGGTGTGAGCGGACCGCTCTACCTGGTCGTGAAGTACACCGCGGCGCTGATCCTGCGGATCGTGTGCGGGTTCACCGCGACCGGCAAGGAGAACGTCCCCAAGAAGGGGCCGGTCGTGATCGTGCCCAACCACAAGAGCTTCTGGGACCCGTTCTTCGTGGCGATCGTGCTGCGCCGCCCGGTGCACTTCATGGGCAAGGCCGAGCACTTCGAGGGCCCGCTCGCCGGCATCTTCCTGCGCCTCGGCGCCTTCCCTGTCCGTCGTGGCTCGTCCGACGAGGAAGCCCTCGAGACCGCCCGCGCGATCCTCGCCCGTGGTGATGCGCTCGCCCTGTTCCCCGAGGGCACCCGGGTCCGTGAGGAGGGCCTCGGTGCGCCGAAGCGTGGTGCCGCCCGGCTCGCGATCGAGGCCGGAGCCCCGCTGATCCCGACCACCATCACCGGCACCGAGAAGCGGCGCTGGCCACTGCCGCGCAAGGTCCGGATGGTCTTCGGCACGCCCGTGTCGGTCGAGGGCCTCAAGGCGACGCCCGAGGACGCCGCTGCGGTGATCGGCGAGGCCTGGCCGCAGGTCGCCGACGAGTACACGCGTTGGCAGAACCGGCCGGGCACGATCGCGGCGGGTGCGGCCGCAATCGGTCTGGGCGCCTGGTTCCTGAAGAAGAAGCTCGACAAGTAGGACTGGAGGACGCGACATGAGCCATCGGGACATTGAGCGGGTTCTCGCCGGCGAACTGTCGTACGACACTCTCGCCGACCCGGAACAAGCAGTCGTGCGGACGGCATGGGACGGGCGGATCGATGCCGCCCGCAAGGCCCTGGATCTCGAGGCCGAGTTCAAGGCGGCAGGTGAAACGTGGTCCGAGTCTGACGCCGGCGGGTCCGTGGTGACCAGAGCTGCCGAGTCTGACCGCTGAGGTTGGTCAGCGGCGCGCGGTGGCCCGCTGCAGGGTCGCGACGATGAGCGCGCGGGTCTCCGCGGGGTCGATCACGTCGTCGATCTCGAACATCCGCGCGGCATTCAGCGCCTTCGCGTGCTCGCGGAGCTGGGCAGTGTGCTCGGCGACGGTGGCCTCCCGCTCGCCCTCCGGCAGCGCGGCCAGCTCGTGCGCCATCGCCAGGCGGACGGCGCCCTCCAGCCCCATCGCGCCGAGGTGCGCGCCGGGCCACGCGACAGTCAGCAGCGGTCGGTGGGTGCTGCCGCCCAGCATCGCCTGGGCGCCGAGACCGTAGCCGCGGCGCAGCACGACGCCGATGAGCGGAACCGTCAGTACCGCACCGGCCGTCACCATCCGCGACGCATGGCGCACCAGCCCGGTGCGTTCGGCTTCGGGTCCGACCATGAAGCCCGGGGTGTCGACCAGCGAGACCACCGGCAGCTCCCAGCGCTCGCACAGCTCCAGGAAGTCGGCGGCCTTCGCCGACGCATCCGCGGTCAGGGCACCGGCCAGGTGGGTCGACTGGTTGGCGACGAAGCCAGCCGGGATGCCACCGATGCGTCCGATCGCGGTCACCAGCTCGGGCGCCCAGCCCTCGCGCAGCCAGGTCAGCGTGTCCGCATCCGCGAGGGTCTCGACGACCGGGCGGACGTCGAACCCCTCGCGGTCGTTCTCGGGCAGCAGCGTGCGCAGGGTGTCCTGGTCCCCGGCATCCTCACCGGCCCCGTCGGTGAGGGGACCGCGGAGGCAGGAGAGCAGGCGTCGTACGACGTCGACGGCCTCGGCCTCGTCGTCGACGACCACGTCCAGGACACCGTTGGCGAACTGCTCGTCGACCGGCCCGATCTCCTCAGCGGCGAACTGGCCGAGGCCGCCGCCGGCGATCATCGCGGGGCCGGCCATGCCGAGGTTCGCGTCCGGGGTGGCGATCCGCAGGTCGGCACACCCGGCCAGCACGGCGTTGCCGGCGAAGCACCGGCCGGAGACGACCGCGATCCGCGGGACCACGCCCTGGAGCTCACCCCACAGCGCGAACGACCCGACGTCGAGCGCGGAGACGAGCGGCAGGTCGGTGTCGCCGGGACGACCGCCGCCGCCCTCGGTGAAGAAGACCGTCGGCAGGCCCATCCGGCCGATCAGCTCGATCAACCGGTCCGACTTGCGGTGCCCGCGCATGCCCTGGGTGCCGGCCATCACCAGGTAGTCGTACGACAGCACCGCGCACGGGTGGCCGTCGATGGTCGCGGTGCCGCCGATGATCCCGTCCGCCGGTGCCTCGACGACCAGCTCGGCGAGCGGCCGGCGGGTCTCCTGTGCGGCGGTCACGAAACGGCCGTACTCGACGAAGGATCCCTCGTCGACGAGGTCGGCGATGTTCTCCCGGGCGGTACGACGCCCGCGGCCGTGCCAGCGGTCGACCTTCTCGCTCCGGGCGGCGTCGGTGGTGAGGAAGCGCCGCGCGAGCACCTCCGTGAGTCCCTGCGCGGGTGCGTCCTCGGTCACCGGGCCATCATCGCCCAGCGGATGCGGGGATGCCGGTCAGCACGCGGAGCGCGAGCTCGGTGGTCGCCTCCATGTTGAGGTGGCCGACGACGCGGGCGACGCGATCGATGTCGAGGGGCAGCAGGCCGGGCGTGCCCGGGATGTCCGGGGTGAGGCCGAGGTCGAGGTCGGTGCGCCCGGACATGATCCGGACGTTGAACTCGAACCGCTCACGTGCGCCCTCGGCGGTGAGGCGCTTGAGCAGGCCGGCGCCGATCCGGCGGGCACCCGTCTCCTCGGCCCAGCTGTCGAACGCCGCGAGCAGGGCCGCGCCCTCGTTGTGCTCGATGTCGGCCCACACCGCCTGCATGGAGCCCATGTAGGAGAGCAGAGCGGACGCCGACTTCTCGCCGATTCCCGTGACACCGGGCAGGTTGTCACTGGCATCGCCCCGCAACGCGGCGTACTCGAGATAGTTCTCCGCCGCGACGCCGTACATGATCTTGAGGCGGCTGGGGGTGAGCAGCGGCGACCCGTTGATGCCGCCGTCGATGAGCCGCAGGATCGAGGTGTGGTCACTGATGTGGGCGAAGGCGTCACGGTCGGACGTGATGATGACGCAGTTCCAGTCGTTCGCCTCGGCCCAGGTGGCCGCGGACGCGTTGACGTCGTCGGCCTCGAGCCCCGGGGGAGTGAGCGTGGCCAGGCCGAGGGCGTCCAGCAGGGCGCCCGCCCGGTCGAGCTGCTCGACGAGCTGGTCGTCCTTCTCCGCGCGGCCGGCCTTGTAGTCGGGGTAGAAGTCGCGGCGCAGCGAGGCGGTGCGGTCGTCGAGCCCGAAGATCACGGCGTCGGGCGCGAACCCGTCGATGGACTCGATGATCTGGCGCAGCATCCCGTGCAGCGCCCACGCGGGACGGCCGGAACGGTCCGCGAGCCGGGTGTGGGCCCGCGCGTGGTGGTTGCGGTGCAGCAGCGACGGGGCGTCCACGGCGAGCAGCAGCCTGCGCTGGCGCGGTCGCGAGGGAGACGTCGTCATGGGGATCGCGATCATGCTAGATGACCCGGAGTCCAAGGGTCCGAACTAGTCCGTTCGCGCCATTCCCGGCCCGCGACGGCGGTGCCATGCTCGGTGGATGACCGAGGTGCAGCGCCCTCCCGAATCGCTCCCGATGAAGATCGTGGTGAACATCCTCGTCGCCGCGATCATGATCATCCCGCTGGTGCTGGTGGGATCCGGACTGTGGCTGCTCGGGCAGCGACAGTTTGGCGAGAAGGTCGAGGCCGAGGTGCTGAGCTGCGACCTCGACGTGGGTTACAAGAGGTCGTCGCAGTACTGCACTGCCCGCTGGACCCACGACGGCGTCGTGCACACCGGCCCGATCCAGGGCTCGGGTGACAACGAGGTCGGCGACACGGTCACCGCAACCCTCCGTGGCGACGAGCTCTACAGCCGGTCGCTGGGGTTGCCCCTGATCCTGCTGGGACTCGGGTTGCCGTTCTGCCTGGTCCCCTTGGCGTGGGTACGACGCAAGCTGCGCCGTAGCTAGGGACTCTCCACGGTGACGTCGACGGTTGTGGTCGTCACGCCGGTCGACGTCAGGGAGATCGCGGCGAGACCGGCTGCCACACCGTTGATGGTCACCGACTGAGGGACGTTGTAGTTCCCCGGTGTGAACGTCACGAAGCTGGGCGAGACCGTGGCGGTGTCGGTGTCGTCAGACCCGACGTTGACGGTGACGGTGCCGGTCGGCTTGAACGCGAGGGACACGCCGACGATCTGGCTGCCGCCTTCCGTGACGGTCACGGTGGAGTCGTCCACGACGATCGCCTGGGTGTCGTCGTCGTTCACGGTGACCGTGACCTGCTTCGTCTGGGTGCCGTACTGGAGCGTGATCGTGACGGACTCGTTGGTCAGGTTCAGGTCAGGGACCCCGTCGATCGTCACGTTCGCTGACGACGACCCCATGGGAATCGTCACTGTCGGATCGGTGGAAGCAGCCAAGGGGTTCGACGACGACACCGTGATCACGGTGTCGGCCTGGACGACCGGGTCGAGGGTCACCTGGAAGGTGTTGTCGCCGCCCTCGGTCACCTGGAGCGCCGTCGTCGACGTGTCGAGGACGTAGGACGGTTGGGTGGTCACCTCGGTGAACACCCAGGTGCCTGAGCCGTTGGCGCCGTTCGCGACGACCCGGTACTTGTAGGTGGTCCCGTAGTCCGCTGTGTCATCGACGAATGTCGTTTCGGTGGTCGGGCCGAGCACCGTCCAGATGAGGCCGTCGTCCGTGCTGCGGGAGACCGTGTACGACGTCGGCGGGGCCACCGCATCATTGGCCGGCAGGTCCCAGTCGAGCGTCACGCTCGCCGCCGTGCCATCGCTCGTGTCCGTGGCGCTGGCGTTCTGGACGCCGCCGGGGATCGGGCCGATGTCAGCTGACCAGGGGCCGCAGCCGAGGGCGTTGCAGGCCCGGATGTGCATCGTGTCGGTCTCGGCGAAGGGAGCTGGTGCGCTCGTGGCGTCGGGAAGGAGATTCGTCACGTCGTACGGGAGTGGAGTGCCCTCATTCCAGTGCTGGGCCTCGTAGCGAACGAGTTCTGGGCCGCCGTCGTTCAGTGGTGCGTCCCAGCTGAGTCGGTTCTGCCCGCTGATCTCGTCCCAGCCGAGGACGATGTTCTGCGGCACGGTGGGCGGGCCGGTCGGCGTCGCCGAGGCCGTGTCGGCCGGTCCGTACCCGAGGTTCGACGACGACGAACGTGCGCTGACGCGGAAGTCGTACGTCGTTCCGTTGTAGAGACCGGTGGCGGTGAAGAACGTGTTGCTCGTCGTGCCGACCTCGGTCCACGGTCCGTTGTTGCTGCTCTTCTCGATCTTGTAGAGCGAGGGAGCGGGAAGGCCTTGTTCGGCACCAGAGACTGGTTTGACCCAGGTCAGCGCGACCTGGCTGTTGCCACTGACTGCGTCGAGCCCGGTGACCGGGCTGGGCGCGAGGTAGGCGCGATAGGGGCCTGCGTTCGTCCCGACGCTGTACCCGGCGGCGTTGTGGGCGCGGACTCGGAAGTAGTACTCCTTGCCCGCGATGAGGCCAGTGAACAAGGGCGCCGGGTTGCCCGGCTTCCAGATCTTCGGCGTGGTCCAGGTCGCGCCGTCGGTGGAGATCTCAGTGAGGTAGGAGTCGATCACGGCGCCCCCGTTGTTGGCCGACCCGGTCCACGTGAAGCTGAAGCTCAGGAGGCGGGTGGTCGCAGCGGGGTCGCGCGGTGATGACGGCACGGTCCGCGGTGTCGCGCTGACGGTCGCGCTGGCCGTGCCGTACCCGCGCCGGTTGTGGGCGAGGACCCGGAAGTAGTACTTCCTGCCGTTGGTCAGCCCGGTGCTGGTCCAGGACCGCGCCGAGGCCGACGTGCGCTTCACGGTCACCCACGACGCCGTCGTACTGGTGCGTCGCTGGACGGCGTACTGGTCGATGCTGGCGCCGCCGTTCGACGACGGAGCAGCCCAGGTGACCTTGACCGCCAGGTTCAACGGTGTCGCCCGGACCGACCGTGGCGCCGACGGACGGGTCGCCGCCTCCGCTGCACTGGCGTCGACCGCAAGGGTCAGGAACAGAACTGCTGCCAACAAGCGCGCGAGAAGTCGCATCATCACCGAGGCCCCCTTCAGGTCGGACGGTAGTCCCGGTCCAGACCACGTGGAGGCGAAATGGGCGAACCCGTGGATGCTTCCTCAGGAGTCGAAGCCCAGGCCCCAGCGGTCGAGGGTGCGCAGCCACAGATTGCGTCGTCCGGTCACGTCGGCGCGGGCCGACGCCCATCGGGTGAGCTGGATCCCGACCCAGGCGAAGGGCTCGGGCGGGAAGGGCGTCGGCTTCTCGCGCACCATGGCCAGCCGGGTGCGCTCGGTGGGACGACCCTCGAGCAGGTCGAGCATCACGTCGGCGGCGAACCGGGAGGCGCCCACGCCCAGGCCGGTGAAGCCGGTGGCATAGGCCACGTGTCCCTTGCGGGTCAGGCCGAAGAAGGCGCAGAACCGCGAGCAGGTGTCGATCACGCCTCCCCAACGGTGGGAGAAGCCCAGTCCGTCGAGCTGGGGGAAGGTCGTGAAGAAGTGCTCGGCCAGCAACCGGTGGGTTTCCGGTCGTTGCTCGTGGCGAGCGTCGACACCCTTGCCGAAGTGGTAGACGGCGTCGTAGCCGCCCCACAGGATCCGGTTGTCCTCGGTGAGCCGGTAGTAGTGGAAGAGGTTGCCGCTGTCGGCCACACCGAACCGCTCGCTCCAGCCGAGCGACGCCAGCTGTTCCGGCGACAGCGCCTCGGTCGCGAGCACGTGGTCGTAGACCGGGACGACCCGCTGGCCGAGGCGGCGCAACAGCGAGGTGAAGACGTTGGTCGCGAGCGCGACCTGTCGGGCGCGGATCGTCCCGTGGGCGGTGCGGACCTCGACCAGGTCGCCCCGGCGGCGCATTCGGGTGACCGCGGTGTTCTCGGCGATCCGGACACCAAGGGACTCGGCCGCGTCGGCGAGGCCCCAGGCCAGTCGGGCCGGGTCGACCATCGCGCAGCCGTCCGCGTCGAGTCGCCCGGCGAGGTAGGTGGGGGAGTCGAGCAGCGTTCGTACGGCGTCCGCGTCGAGGAAGCCCCCCACGTCGGGCTCGAGCTGGGCGACCTCGTGCGGTCGGGTGGCCACCTCGAGCTGCCCGGACCGGCGGAAGTCACAGTCGATGCCGTGGCGTCGTACGGTCTCCTCGATCTGGTCGAGGTTCTCCTGACCGAGGCGGTCCAGGACGTCGTACTCGTCGGGCCAGCGATCCTTCCCGTTGGCTGGCCCGTGGGTCAGGCTGGCCTCGCAGAACCCGCCATTGCGGCCGGTCGCGTGCTCGGCGATCCGGTCCCGTTCGACGAGGAGGACCGACCGGTCGGGGTCGCGCTCCTTCGCGCGCAGCGCCGTCCAGAGCCCGGTGAATCCGCCGCCGATCACGAGGAGGTCGACGACCTCGTCACCCACGGACGGGCGTGCCTCCGGCCGGAGCGGGGTGTCGAGCCACAGTGGTCGCGGGGCCGCCGCGTCGGCCCGTGCGTGGGCGGGATGCGTGGTCATTGCTCCCGCTGGCCCCACGGCGATCCGTAGGCAGTGAGCAGGTCGAGGAAGGGCACGGCGTCGAACGCCTCCGGCCCCAGCACGCCGGCGCCCTGCCACACGCCGGTTGCCAGCAGCTCGAGGGCGATGACCGGGTTGATCGCGGTCTGCCAGACGACGCACTGGTGGCCGTACTCGGCCATCGTCTGCTCGTTGTCGACCACGTGGAAGAGGTACGTCGACCGAGGACCCGTCGGGTTGCCGTCGGCGTCCTTGCCGGTGCCCGTGACCCAGAGCCCCGCGCAGGTCTTGCCCGTCATCCGGGGTCCCACCGTGGCCGGGTCGGGGAGCACGGCAGCGACCACGTCGCGCGGGCTGACCTCGACCCCTTTCACCCGCACCTTCTCGGTGCGGTCCAGGCCGAGGGCATGCAGCACCTTGAGGATGGTGATGAGCTCCTCGCCGAGCCCGTACTTGAAGGTTGCTCGCCTGCAGTCGATCCAGCGCGGCATCAGGAGCACTTCCTCGTGCTCCACGTTGACGCACTCGACCGGCCCGATGCCCTCGGGGAAGTCGAAGACCTCCGGTTCGCTGAACGGCGCGGTGGTGTGCCAGCCGCCGTCCTGCCAGATGACCGGCGGGTTGAGGCACTCCTCGATGGTGGTCCACATCGAGAAGGACGGCGCGAAGATCTCGTTGCCGGCCTCGTCGGTCACCACGAGGTTCGCGCCGTCGCGGGTGCCGAGCTCGTCGATCTCGGCGAAGAGGTGGTCGGCGGCGTACCGCGCGAACACGTCGGACAGGCCGGGCTCGACGCCCATCCCGACGAGGGCGAGCCGGCCGGCGGCCTCCCAGTCCCCGGCCACGGCGAACTGCTCGTCGCCGAGCTTCACCCCCGTCTTCTCGTACGGCGACTCGGGGTGTGGCTTCGACAACGACATCGCCATGTCGAGGTAGTCGGCACCGGCGGCGAACGCGCCGTTGAAGATGCTCATGGCGAAGACCGGGTCGACGGCGTTCATCACGTGCGTGATCCGGTGGGTGCGGCACAACGCCGTCACCGATTCCGCCGAGGACGCGTCGACCTGCGCGGCGACGTACCGATCGTCGGTGGCGGCGGCCGTCGCGGCCCGAGCCGGGTCGTAGTCGGCGATGACGACGGTCTCGAAGAAGTCGCGACGGGCCGCGATCGCGGTGAACGCACCACCGACGCCGCCGGCCCCGACCAGCAGGATCCTCATGTCACTCACCGATGTACGACATGACGTGCTTGATGCGCGTGTAGTCCTCGAGCCCGTACATCGAGAGGTCCTTGCCGTAGCCGGAGTGCTTGAAGCCGCCGTGCGGCATCTCGGAGACGAAGGGGATGTGGGTGTTGATCCAGACCACGCCGAAGTCGAGCTTGCGCGACATCCGCAGCGCGCGGCCGTGGTCCCTGGTCCAGACACTGGAGGAGAGGCCGTACTGGACGCCGTTGGCGAAGCGGAGCGCCTCGCCCTCGTCGCTGAACCGCTGGATGGTGATGACCGGACCGAAGATCTCCTGCTGGATCGCCTCGTCGTCCTGGCGCAGGCCGGAGACGACGGTGGGCTCGTAGAAGTAGCCGCCCTCGCCGCCGAGGACGGTGGCGCGGGCACCGCCGGCGGCGATCGCGGCATGGTCGGGGAGCCGGTCGACCGTGCCGGCGACCCGGGCGAGCTGGTCGGGGTTGTTCAGTGCTCCGTAGAGGACGTCGGGGTCGTCGGGCATGCCGGTGCGGGTGTTCCTGGCCTGCTCGGCGAGGGCCGCCACGAACTCGTCGTGGACTCCGTCGGCGACCAGGACCCGGGTCGCGGCGGTGCAGTCCTGGCCGGCGTTGAAGTAGCCGGCGGTGGCGATCGACTCCGCGGCAGCGGCGAGGTCGGCGTCGTCGAAGATGACGACCGGGGCCTTGCCGCCGAGCTCGAGGTGCACCCGCTTGAGGTCCGTTGCCGCGGAGGCGGCGACCTCCGTCCCGGCCCGCACGGAGCCGGTGATCGCGACCAGCTGCGGGGTCGGGTGCTCGACCAGGGCGCGACCGGTGTCGCGGTTGCCGCAGACGACGTTGAGGGTGCCCGGCGGCAGGAACTCGCTCGCGAGCTCCGCGAGCAGGACCGTGCTGGCCGGGGTGGTGTCGCTGGGCTTGAGGACCACCGTGTTGCCGGCGGCGAGCGCCGGTGCGATCTTCCAGATGGCCATCATCAGCGGGTAGTTCCACGGGGTCACCTGGGCGACCACACCGATCGGTTCGCGGCGGATCCAGGAGGTGTGGTCCTTGAGGTACTCGCCCGCGCTGCGGCCCTCGAGCACCCGCGCCGCACCGGCGAAGAAGCGGAGCTCGTCGACGGCGGGCGGCAGCTCCTCCTCGGCAGTGAGGCCGATCGGCTTGCCGGTGTTCTCGCACTCGACCCGGACGAACTCGTCGGCCCGGTCCTCCAGTGCCTGCGCCATCCGCAGCAGCGCCTCCTGGCGCTCGCGTGGCGTCGTGTCGCCCCACGTCTCGAACGCGGCGTCGGCGGCGCGCATGGCGCGGTCGACGTCCTCGGCGTTGCTGGCCGGCGCGGTGGCGTACGCAGCCCCGGTGGACGGGTTGACGACGTCGTAGGTGGCGCCGGAGGCCGCGTCGACGAGCTCACCGTTGATCAGGTTCCGCAGGGGGGTCATGGCCGGGAGCCTAGCCAGCATCCCGGCAGTTCGGAAGCACTCGAACAACGAAATCCGTTGCCATCAGGTGAACTGGCGACGGATTCACTTGCTCGCAGCGGATGAACGGGTCAAGATGAGCGGGTGGCCCACGACTCCGAACAGCACGCAGCCCTCCAGAAGTCCGCGCGCGACCACCTCTGGATGCACTTCACCCGCATGTCGTCGTACGACACGGCCGAGGTGCCGGTGATCGTGCGGGGCGACGGCGCGTACATCTGGGACGCCCACGGGCGGAAGTACCTCGACGCGCTCGGCGGACTGTTCGTCAGCCAGCTCGGGCACGGGCGCACGGACCTGGCCGAGGTCGCCGCGAAGCAGGCCTCCGAGCTGGCGTTCTTCCCGCTGTGGTCCTACGCGCACCCCACCGCCATCGAGCTGGCGGCGAAGGTCGCGTCGTACGCCCCCGGTGACCTCAACCGGGTCTTCTTCACCTCCGGTGGCGGCGAGGCGGTCGAGTCGGCCTGGAAGCTCGCCAAGAACTACTTCAAGCTCGTCGGCAAGCCGATGAAGCACAAGGTGATCTCGCGGACCATCGCCTATCACGGCACCACCCACGGCGCGCTCTCGATCACCGGCCTGCCCGGACTCAAGCAGCAGTTCGAACCCCTGGTCCCGTCCACCTTCCGGGTGCCGAACACCAACTTCTACCGCGCGCCCGACCGGTTCCAGGCCGACGGTGGCGACCCCGAGGCGTTCGGGCGCTGGGCGGCGGACCAGATCGCCGTACAGATCGAGAACGAAGGTCCCGACTCGGTGGCCGCGGTCTTCCTCGAGCCGGTGCAGAACGCCGGCGGCTGCTTCCCACCACCCCCCGGCTACTTCCAGCGGGTCCGCGAGGTCTGCGACCAGTACGACGTCCTGCTGGTCTCCGACGAGGTGATCTGCGCGTTCGGGCGACTGGGCCACATGTTCGGCGCCGAGCGCTACGGCTACCAGCCCGACATCATCACCTGCGCGAAGGGCATCACCTCCGGCTACGCCCCGCTCGGCGCGATGATCGCCAGCGACCGCCTGTACGAGCCGTTCGCCCACGGCGCGGAGATGTTCGCCCACGGCTACACCTTCGGCGGCCACCCCGTCTCCACCGCGGTCGCGCTGAAGAACCTCGAGATCTTCGAGACCGAGGGCATCAACGAGGGCGTCCGTGCCCGTGAGGGTGACTTCCGGGCGACCCTGGAGAAGCTGCTCGACCTGCCCATCGTCGGCGACGTCCGCGGCGACGGCTTCTTCTACGGCATCGAGCTCGTCAAGGACAAGGCGACCAAGGAGACCTTCAACGACGAGGAGGCCGAGCGCCTGCTGCGCGGCTACCTCTCCAAGGCCTTGTACGACGCCGGCATCTACTGCCGCGCCGACGACCGCGGCGACCCGGTCATCCAGCTCTCGCCGCCGTTGATCTGCGGCCAGGAGCACTTCGACGAGATCGAGCAGAAGCTCCGCAGCGTGCTGACCGGAGCGCTCGAGCTCCTGTAGGGGACGGGGTGCCGGGAGTCCCGTGGGGAGATTCCCGGCATCACCCCACTACTCGACGAGCTTGCGCTTGCGGGTGGCGAGCATGTTGCCGAGCACCAGGAACATCGAGATCAGGAACATCGCGGTGCCGACCACGTTGACCTGCATCGGGATGCCGCGTTGGGAGACGCCCCAGACGAACATCGGGAAGGTGACGGTCTGGCCGGCATTGAGGTTCGTGATGATGAAGTCGTCGAAGGAGAGCGAGAAGCTCAGCAGGGCCGCGGCCGCGATGCCGGGGAAGACCAGCGGGAACGTGATCCGCCAGAACGTCGTCGACTCGTTGGCGTAGAGGTCCATCGCGGCCTGCTCGAGGTTCTCGTCCAGTCCGGCCAGGCGTGCCTTGACCGTCACGATGACGAAGGACAGGCAGAACATCACGTGGGCGATGAAGATGGTCCAGAACCCGAGGCGCCCGCCGAAGCCGGCGGACACGAAGAGCGCCAGCAGTGAGGAGCCCATCACGATCTCGGGGGAGGCCATGGGCAGGAAGATGATCGTGTTGATCGCCGAGCGGCCGGCAAAGCTGTGCCGCACGAGGGCGAAGGCCGCGAGCGTCCCGAGGAGGGTGGCGACGACGGTGGCGAGCAGCCCGATCTCGACGCTGCGCAGCACCGCGTCGCACATGCCGTCGGGCTTGCAGGGGTTGGCCCAGTTGTCGAGCGTGAAGCTCCGGAACGCGTAGACGTTCCGTGAGTCGCTGTTGTCGTTGAAGCTCATCAGCATCACGACGGCGATCGGCACGAACATGTAGACGAGGACGAGGATCCCCGCGGCCATCACGAGGTGGTCGCCGATCCACCGCCCGGCCCGTTGCAGCCCGGTCATCGGGGTCCCTGCGAAAGCGCGAGCGCAGCGAGTGGTTTTGTGGGGTGGTTCACAACAGCTCCTCCGTCCCGGCCTTGCGGATGTAGACCATCACCATCGCCACGATGATGACCATCAGGATCACCGAGAGTGCGCCGGCCGCCGCGTAGTCGCCGGTGCTGGTGAACAGGTCCTGGATGACGTTGCCGACCATCCGCTGGTTGGGGCTGCCGAGCAGCCGGGCGTTGATGTAGTCGCCGGCTGCGGGGATGAAGGTGAGCAGGGTTCCGGCGACCACTCCCGGCATCGACAGCGGCAGGGTCACCTTGAGGAACCCGCGTGTCGGGGAGGCGTAGAGGTCGCCGGCTGCCTCGATGAGCCGGCCGTCGATCTTCTCCAGGCTGGCGTAGAGGGGGAGCACCATGAAGGGCAGGAAGTTGTAGACCAGACCGGCGATGACGGCCACGGGCGTGGCCAGCAGCCGGCCGTCCTCGCCCATCAGGTGCACCGTCTGCAGCGCGTCCACGATGAACCCGTCGTCGGCCAGGATCAGCTTCCACGACAGCGTGCGGACCAGGAAGCTGGTGAAGAACGGCGCGATCACCAGCACCAGCAGCAGGGTGCGCCACCGTCCGGACTTGAAGGCGATGGCGTAGGCGAGCAGGTAGCCGAGCACCAGGCAGATCGCCGTCGCCACACCGGCGTACCAGAGGGAGCGCCAGAGCGGTTGCCAGAACTCCCCGAGCGCATCGGTGAAGTTCGCGAAGCGGTACGTGACGTCGTACCCCGTCAGGACCGAGCCCTCGGGGTCGTAGAGGCTGGTCGCGAGGAGCGACAGGAACGGGATGACGAAGAACAACCCGAGCCAGACGACGGCCGGCAGCATCAACCAGTAGCCGGTGAACCGCCCCCTCCGCATCAGGACTCCTCCACCGCGCCGGCGTTGACGTCCTGGCTCGCGGGCAGCAGGAAGGAGAACTCTGGGCGCCACGACACGTCGACCGCCGTGCCCCGGGGGATGATGCCGCGCGCCCCGGTGTTCTGCTCGAAGGACATCAGCTCCTGGCCCCACGGCATCCGGACGAGGTACTGGGTGCTGACCCCCACGAAGCTCACGTCGGTGACCACACCGCCCTGCATGTGGTTGCCGGGTGCGTCGATCGGTTCGCCCTCGGGAGCGATGAGGACCTTCTCCGGCCGGATGCCGACCCAGCCCGGGCCGCTCGTCACGTGGGCCCGGTCGGCGGGGATCGAGACCTGGGTGCCCTGCATGTCGACCTTCACCACGTCGCTGCCGGCGTTGCTCACCGTGCCGGCGATCAGGTTGGACTGGCCGAGGAAGTTGGCGACGAAGGTGGTGCGCGGGTTCTCGTAGAGCTCGGCAGGCGACCCCATCTGCTCGATCTCGCCGCTGTTCATGACCGCGATCGTGTCGGCCATCGTCATCGCTTCTTCCTGGTCGTGCGTGACGTGCACGAAGGTGAGGCCGACCTCGGTCTGGATCCGCTTGATCTCGATCTGCATCCCGCGGCGCAGCTTGAGGTCCAGCGCGCCGAGGGGTTCGTCGAGGAGCAGCACCTCGGGCCGGTTGATCAACGCCCGGGCCAGGGCCACCCGCTGCTGTTGGCCACCCGAGAGCATCGGCGGCTTCTTGCGGGCCTGACCTTCGAGCTCGACGAGCTCCAGCATGGCCCTGACCTGCTCGTCGACGTCCTTGGCCTTGCGTCGCCGCAGGCCGAAGGCGACGTTCTCGTGGATGTCGAGGTGCGGGAACAGGGCGTAGTTCTGGAAGACGGTGTTGACCGGGCGGCGGTACGGCTTCGCGTAGGTGATCTCGTCGTCGCCGAGGTGGATCGTGCCCGAGGTCGGTACGTCGAGGCCGGCCACCATGCGCAGGGTGGTGGTCTTCCCGCACCCCGACGGGCCGAGCAGGGCGAAGAACTTCCCTGCGGGGATCTCCAGGTCGAGGGCCTTCACCGCCGTGAAGGTGCTGAACTCCTTGGTGAGCGCGGTGAGCCGGAGGCTCCGCGAGCTGTCAGCCGCCAATGACATCGGCGAATTCTCCTTCGTAGGCGCGGATCTGGAACTCCTCGAGGGCCATGAACGAGTGCGTGGTGGCCAGCGACTCGGCGGTCGGGAAGATCAGCGGGTTGTCGACGAGGCTCGGGTCGACCTTCTCCATCGCCTCCTGGGCGCCCTTGACCGGGCAGATGTACCAGACGTACGCCGCGAGCTTCGCCGCAACTTCGGGCTCGTAGTAGTAGTTGATCCACTTCTCGGCGTTGCCCTTGTGGGTGGCGAGGTTCGGCACCAGCATGTTGTCGGCCCAGATCATCTGGCCCTCTTCGGGCGTGACGAACACGAGGTTCTCGTCCTCGGCCGCGGCGACGTCACCGGACCAGGCCTCGCAGGCCACGACGTTGCCGGCAGCGAGGTCCTGGATGTACTCGTTGCCGGTGAAGGCCCGGATCTGTCCGTCCCCGCGGGCCTTGCGCAGCCGCTCGAGGGCGGTGTCCCAGTCGCGGTCGGTGAACTTCGCGGGGTCGGCGCCTTCCGCGAGCATGATCAGGCCCATGGTGTCGCGCATCTCGGTGAGCAGGGAGACCCGGCCCTTGAGGTCGGGGCGGCTGAGCAGCTCGGAGAAGGAGCGGACCTCCTTGACCTTCGACTTGTTGTAGGCGATGCCGGTGAGTCCGCTCTGCCAGGGCGCGGAGTAGGTGCGGTCGGGGTCCCAGCCGACGCCGGCGAGGGAGTCGATCAGGTTCGCGTGCAGGTTGGGGACCTTCGCCTTGTCCAGCGGCTGGATCCACCCGACCTGGATCATCCGCGCGGCCATCCAGTCGGTGAGCATGAACAGGTCGCGCTTCGAGGACTGGCACGAGCCGAGCTGGTTGACGACCTTGGCGAAGAACTCGAGGTTGTCGTTGACGTCGGCGGTGTAGCTGACCTCGATGCCCATCGCCTTCTGGAAGTCGGTGAGGGTCGAGGTGTACTCGCCGTCGTCCTCGTCGAGGTAGCCGGGCCAGTTGGACACGATGAGGCGCTTGTCGGACTCCGACAGGTCGCGGGTCGTGCACTGCGAGGGATCCTGCTTGCGGTCCGGCGTCCCGAACAGGGGGAGGGCCGCGAGCCCGCCCGCGCCGAGCAGCAGCCCGGAACCGCCGCGCAGCATCGTCCTGCGACTCAGCTGGGGTGAGACCAACGCCTGCCACCTCCGATCAAGTTCTGCGCATCGTGGCACGACAAGGAACCAGTGACAAGGGATTCCGTGGTCAGTTGACACGAACGCAACGAAATCCGCACCTGCATGTTGCGTGGGGTGCCTGAACCCTGTGAGGATCGTGCTCGTGAACAAATCCCGCTCGGTCGTGCTGGACGACGTCTCGAAGGCGATCATCGCCGAGCTCCAGGAGGACGGCCGCCGTTCGTACGCCTCCATCGGCAAGGCCGTCGGGCTCTCCGAGGCGGCCGTGCGCCAACGCGTGCAGCGCCTCGTCGACGGCGGCGTGGTCCAGGTCGTGGCGGTCACCGATCCCACCGAGATGGGGTTCGCCCGCCAGGCGATGATCGGCATCAAGGCGACCGGCCAGCTCGAACCGATCGCCGACGCGCTCGCCGCGATTGACGAGATCGACTACGTCGTGATCACGGCCGGGTCCTACGACCTGCTCGTCGAGGTCGTCTGCGAGAGCGACGACCACCTGCTCGAGATCGTGTCCCGGCGGATCCGCACCATCAAGGGTGTCGTGTCCACCGAGACCCACGTCTACCTGAAGCTGCGCAAGCAGACCTATGCGTGGGGTGTGCGATGAGCGCGTACGACGAACGGGTCCTCGCCTTCCGCGACCTGCACGCCTCCGGCTGCTTCGTGATGCCGAACCCGTGGGACATCGGCAGCGCCCGGGTGCTCGAGCAGCTGGGATTCCCGGCGCTGGCCACGACCAGTGCGGGAGCCGCCTGGACCCTGGGCCTCGCTGACAACGAGCTCTCCCTCGAGCAGGCGCTCGACCACCTCCGCGCGATCGCCGGCGCGGTCACGATCCCCGTGAACGCGGACTTCCAGGGCGGTTTCGCGGTCGAGCCGGAAGGCGTTGCGGCGAACGTGAAGCTGGCGGCCGCGACCGGGATCGCCGGGCTCTCGATCGAGGACTCCTCGATGGACGCCGACGAGCCCCTGTTCGACTTCGACCTCTCCGTGGAGCGGATCCGCGCGGCGCGTCAGGCGATCGACGAGTCCGGGACCGGCGTCGTGCTCACGGGTCGGTCGGAGGGTTTCGTCGCCGGGCGCCCCGACATCGAGGAGACGATCCGCAGGCTTCGTGCGTACGCCGACGCGGGCGCCGACTGCCTCTACGCCCCGCGGATCGAACGGATCGAGGACATCAAGGCCGTCGTGGCGGCGGTGGCTCCGAAGCCGGTCAACCTGCTGATCAACGCCCCGTTCATCACGGTCGCCGAGGCGGCGGACCTGGGCATCCGCCGGATCAGTGTCGGCGGCACGCTCGCGAAGACGGCGTGGAGCGGATTCCTCGACGCCGCCCGTGAGCTCGCTGACGCGGGCACGGTCTCGACGTTCCAGGCCCTGCCGAACGTCGACGCGCTGCTCAGCCCCGACGCCTGAGAGGCCTGACGCTCAGGGCACGCGCACGAGTACGTCGGGCGTGAGCTCCGCGATCGAGCGGTAGCCGTTGAGCCCCATCGTCAGGTCGGCCTCGGCGAGCAGGCAGCGGAGCACGTGCTCTGCGCCGGCGGCACCGCCCACCGTGACGCCCCAGCCGTAGGGACGGCCGACGGCGACTGCGGTCGCGCCGAGCGCGAGCGCCTTCACCACGTCGACCCCGGTGCGCACACCGGAGTCGAAGATCACTGGCATCCCCTCGGCCGCAGTGACCACGCCGGGGAGGAAGCCGAGCGCCGGCGCGCTGGCGGCCTGGCGACCACCGTGGTTGGAGCAGTAGATGCCGTCGACACCGCCATCCCGCGCGCGTCGTACGTCGTCGGGGTGGCAGATGCCCTTCAGCAGCAGCGGCAGGTCAGTGAGACCCCGCAGCCAGGCCAGGTCGTCCCACGACATCGCCGGGTTGCCGAAGGTGAGCGCCCACGCGAACGTGGCAGCCGCCGGGTCCTCCTCGGGCGTCTTCTCCAACCAGCTGCGGAACACCGGGTCGGAGAAGTAGTTGGCGAGGCAGAGTCCCTGCAGTTGCGGCATCGCGGCGTGCTGCAGGTCGCGGGGCCGCCAGCCCAGGGTCCAGGTGTCGAGGGTGACGACGATGCCCGCGTAGCCGGCCGCCTCGGCCCGTCGTACGAAGCTCTCCGCGAGCTCGCGGTCGTTGGGCGTGTAGAGCTGGTAGAAACCGGGGGTCTCGCCGAGTGCTGCGGCGACGTCCTCCATCGGGTCCTGGGTCAGGGTCGAGGCCACCATCGGTACGCCGGTCGCGGCCGCTGCCTTCGCGACCTCGACGTCGCCGTGCTGGCTGTCGTGCATGATGCCGACGACGCCGATCGGCGCCATCAGCAGCGGCGTGGGGTAGGTCCGGCCGAACAGCTCGACCGACAGGTCGCGCTCGACGGCGCCCGACAGCATCCGGGGTACGACGCCCCAGCGCTCGAAGGCCGTGACGTTGCCCCGCTGCGTGACCTCGTCGCCCGCGCCGCCGACGACGTAGTCGAAGAGAACGGGGTCGAGGAGCTCCTTCGCCTGTGCCTCGAGCTCCGCGAAGGTCACGGGATACGGCGGCTTCTGGCCACTCAGCCCGGTGAGGTAGATGCCCATGTTGAAGTCGGCGAAGTTCGGCATGGCGCGAGCATGCCAGAGGTTCACGCCGAGTTGGGTGGGTGAGAGTGACCCAGAGGTCACTCTCACCCGACCAACTCCGGTCGGGCAGGCTGGTGTCGTGCACCCGGACCTGCTGCTCTCGCGCCGTGACCTCGACTTCCTGCTCCACGAATGGCTGGACGTCGCCGCCCTCGCGAACCGAGAGCGGTTCGCCGAGCACAGCCGCGAGACCTTCGACGCCGTGCTCGACCTGGCGTCGTCGCTGGCGGCGGAGTACTTCGCGCCGCACAACGCGACGAGTGACGAGCAGGAGCCGCAGTTCGACGGCGAGACGGTGACGATCATCCCGGAGGTGGCGACCGCGCTGCGGGCGTTCGCCGACGCCGGGTTGATCTCGGCGGCGATGGATGCCGAGGTCGGGGGCGTGCAGGTGCCGTACGTCATCCAGCAGGCGTGCTTCGCGTGGTTCGCCGCCGCCAACACGGCGACCGCCGGGTACGCGATGCTGACGATGGCCAACGCCAACCTGTTGCTCGCGCACGCGACGCCGGAGCAGGTGCAGCGCTTCGTGCCGCCGATGCTGGACGGCCGGTGGTTCGGGACGATGTGCCTGTCCGAACCGCAGGCCGGCTCGTCCCTGGCCGACATCGCGACCCGCGCCGTGCGCCAGCCCGACGGCACGTTCCGGGTCTTCGGTAACAAGATGTGGATCTCCGGCGGCGACCACGAGATGGGCGACAACATCGTCCACCTCGTCCTGGCCCGGATCGAGGGCGCTCCGCCGGGTGTGAAGGGCCTGTCCCTCTTCGCGACGCCGAAGTTCGTGGTGGGCGAGGACGGCAGTCGCGGGGAGCGCAACGACGTCACGTTGGCCGGCATCAACCACAAGATGGGCTACCGCGGCACGGTCAATACGGTCCTCAACTTCGGCGAGGGCCGGCACCAGCCGGCCGGTCAGTCGGGTGCGGTCGGCGAGCTGGTCGGCGACGAGGGTCGCGGCCTTGCGGTGATGTTCCACATGATGAACGAGGCACGTGTCGGCGTCGGTGCGGGCGCCGTCGCTCTCGGCTACACCGGCTACCGCCGCGCCCTCGCCTACGCCCGCGAACGCGTGCAGGGACGGCCGCTCGGCGCCAAGGACCCGGCGGCCGCACCGGTCGCGATCATCGAGCACGCCGACGTACGCCGCATGCTGCTGGCCTCGAAGTCGTACGTCGAGGGCGGGCTGGCCCTGACGTTGAAGGCGGCACTGCTGCTGGACGACCAGCGGACCCACCCGGACGACGAGGCCCGGGCGCGCGCGGGCGCGCTGCTCGACGTACTCACCCCGATCGTGAAGAGCTGGCCGTCGCAGTGGTGCCTGGCGGCGAACGACCTGGCGATCCAGGTGCACGGGGGCTACGGCTACACGCGGGAGTACGGCGTCGAGCAGCTCTACCGCGACAACCGGCTCAACCCGATCCACGAGGGCACCCACGGCATCCAGGCCCAGGACCTGATCGGCCGCAAGCTCATGCTGGACGGCGGCCGCGGCCTGCTCGTGCTGCGGGAAGCCATCGACGCGACCATCGGGCTGGCCGGCGACGCGGGTGACCCGACGCTGAGGGAGTACGCGTTCCGGTTGTCGGGTGCGGTGGAGAGCCTGGTGCAGGCGGTCGCGTCGGCGTGGGAGTCGGGCGAACCGCGCGCGGCGTTGGCCAACGCGACCGCCGGACTCGAGGCCGCAGGCCACGTCGTCGTCGCCTGGATCTGGCTTGAGCAGCTGCTGGCGGCGCACGGCAGGACGGGGGAGTTCTACGACGGCAAGCGCGCCGCGGGCCGGTACTTCTTCACCCACGAGCTGCCGAAGGTCGGGCCGATGCTCGACCTGCTGGCGGGCGGGGACCAGCTGTTCAACGAGGTCGACGGCAGCTCGTTCTGATGGGCCACGACTGCGCCGTTGCTGCGCTGACCGGCATCGGGCTGGAGGACCTTGCCCGGATCGGGATCACCACCACGGGTCGCACGACGACTGGCGACGAGGCGCTCTCTGAGGAGCAGCCGCACGTCGCCGTACGTCACGGCCAGTTGCTCTTCGCGTGCGCGGATCCGCGGCTGGTCGAGTCGGTGGAGGCCGTTGCCGTGCAGCTCGGTGCGCGGATGGCGGGGATCGTGCTCGGGAGCACGGCGGACTTCCACCTGCTGCACCTGCGCGACGGCGACCGGGTGCGCGAGCGCCTCGTCCACGAGGGCGAGACCGTGGAGTCGTCGGGGGAGCCGTGGCCGGAGGAGACGGCGCTTGACGAGGAGCAGTTCACCGAGGACGGGATGCTGGCGGTGTTCGGCCGGGTCACGGGCGTCGGGCTCGACGATGCCTGGATGAACCAGGAGTTTCACCAGCTGCAGTGGGGGTTCCCGGGCGACGAGGTGTCTCCTGGGGTGGTCGAGGTGGTCGAGACGGATGAGCAGGAGACAGCCGACGACTCGCGGTACGTCCCGGTGACGCCGATCGCGACGTCGTACAAGCTGGCCGGTGTCGCGCTCGCTGTCGGCCTCGCCTTCGAGGCCCTGTTCGGGGTCCTCGCCCTCTCCTCCGACGCCGACTTCGGGCCGCCTGTCGTGCACGTGCTCTTCGCGGTGCTCGCCGCGTTCACGCTGTTCCGCGGCCGGATGTCGATCGTGTCAGTGCTCTGGACCGCCGCCGAGGCTGCCGTCCTGCTGGTGGCGGTGGTGGTGACGGTCGTGCGAGAGGCGGAGGACGTGGTCCTCCTGGTCGCGTTCGCGGTCCACCTCGTCGTGCTGCTCGGCATCCTGGGTCTGCACAGCGTCCGGCTCCGCTCCTTCGAGAGGGCCTTTGCCGGCGGTTGATCAGACCGGATTGCCGCTGAGGTCGGTCCGCTTCGGTCCCTCACTGCCGACGACCGTGAGCCAGGCCTTGTCGCCGCCGAGCGGCCTTCCCACGACGACGGTGCACTGCTCCGAGGAGTCGCCACAGAGCCGGGCCAGCACGTCGCCCTTCACCTTGGTGAAGTCGAACGGCTTGCGGACCGACATCGATTCCGCCAGCGCCGTCAGGGTCCCGTCCCACTGGTAGACGCGGGCGCCGTCGGGGGCGTCCTGGTCCGGGACGGTCACGACAGCGGTGTTGCGGAAGATCGCCACCTCGAACACCCTCGTCGAACCGGTCTCCGCACGAAGGGCGGCGTTCAGGTCGGCGATGCCGGCGGCCGTGAGCAGGTTCGTCGCGCCCGAGCTGTTGACCTCGACGTCGACATCGATGTCGGGCTCGGTCACGGTGTGGGTCGACGTCGCCGGCTGGTCCTCACCCCTCATCGCATCGACGGCCGTCCAGACCGCGAACCCCGCTCCACCGACCACGATTGCGCCCGTCGTCAGCAGCGCGCCGATCCGGCGTCGTACCCGACGTTGCTCGGTGGGTGCGTGGTAGACCGGGAAGCTGCCGCCCGGTGGGTACAACGAGATGGGTGGCGTGTCGGCGGGCGGCTCGGCGAGCTGGCCGGCAGGCGGTTCGTCGCTCGGTGCCGGGTAGTTCTGCCAGTTCGGGGGCTCGTCGGCCATGCCGCGATCCTAGGGTGAGGAAGGCGGGTACGGCGGTCGTCAGCGGTGACCGCGATCAGGCGGCTCGTGGTGGTGGTCGCCCAGCTGCTCGATCTGCCTCGTAGGCAGCGGCGATCTCCTCGGCGGTCCGTGGTGGTGAGTAGCGGAGCCGGTCTCGCAGATCGATCGGTGGTGGTCGGGTCCAGACCGGTCTCCCGGTGGCGGGATCGATGCGGACGGTCCACGGAGTGTTGTGGACGAGCGTGTGGTGCTTGCGGCAGATCAGCATCAGGTTGTCGAGGCTGGTGGCCCCGCCGTCGGCCCAGTGGACGACGTGGTGCGCGTCGCAGGCAATGGGCAGCCGGGTGCAGCCGGGGAACGCGCAGTGGCGGTCGCGCAGGACCAGAGCGAGCCAGATCGCCGGCGTGACGAGACGGCGGGCGCGGCCGACGTCGAGGATCTGGCCGTCGGACCCGAGGACGGCGGGGATGATCTCGGCGTCGCAAGCGAGGCGTCGTACGGCGTTCGCCGAGAGCCGCTGGTCGGACGGAAGGCTGCCGTCGCGGGCCAGGCCGGCGTCGATCACCTTCTGGCGCAGGCTCTCCTGGTCGATGGTCACGATGATCCGGGCGCTGGCGCCGTGGTCGTGGGGGAGCTGGTCGGTCGACTGGAGCCGGCGGCAGGCCTCGACGAGCGCGTCCCAGAACCGGCGTCCGTGGTCGCGGGGGTCCTTGCCGTCGTGGGCGCACGTCGGGTCGGGGCAGCGGGTGCCCGTGGGGTGGCCGTTCTCGTCGAGCAACGGTGCGTTCGGGTCGGTGGGAACGCCACCGCACGCGCCCGGCTCGGTGGTGACCGGTGCCGCGAGCGGCATCAGGACTGACTTGATCAGCTCGGACTCCTCCTCGCTGCCGTAGCCACGGAGGTACTCGCCGCCGATTCCGTCCTGGGAGAAGCCGAGGTGGCGCGCGAGATGTGCTGCGCGCTCCTGCCGCTCCCGGGACCGGTCGTCCTTGATCAGGGTGCCGTCGACATCGAGCTCCCGAGCGACGTCGCCGAACGCGACCTGGAGGTCGGTGGCGTCGTACCCGTTCGTGTGGACGAGATCGAGCATCCGGTCGGCAACGGCGGTGCGGAACTTCGGCACTCGGGGGAGCGTGGTCACCTTGCTTCCGATGGCGCGCGCCTGGGTGAGCGAGATGGCGCCCACCTTGAG
Source organism: Nocardioides sp. Root682 (assembly GCF_001427795.1). Classification (GTDB taxonomy): domain Bacteria; phylum Actinomycetota; class Actinomycetes; order Propionibacteriales; family Nocardioidaceae; genus Nocardioides. Next base: position 200,860 of record NZ_LMHJ01000002.1, read on the forward strand.
GGCATCGCCGACCGCCGGCAGGTCGCGCAGCTGGTCGACCGCGCGCACCAGGCCGCCGCCCGCACCCTTGTGGCCGCCGGTGACGTGGGTGAGGAAGTCCTTCGTCGAGGCCCAGCCGAGCTTCTCCGGTTCGTGCGTCTCCTCGAGCCGCGCAGTGACGCCGAGCATGGCCGCGTCGAGCATCGCCTTCGCCTGGGCGATCCTGGCCGCGGCCTCTGGGGCGTCCGCACCAGCGAGGTCGTCCCACTGGGTCTGAGCCAGCTCCGCGGCGCTCTCGACCGCAGCAGCGGCCTTGTCGAGTGCGGCGGTGGAGGACATGCGTCCATCCTATCGAACAAGTGTTCGAACCACAAGTGTGTGGCCAGACCTGTGTGAAAAACGTCAGACGGCCAACGGAATATCCCCGGTACGACGCCGGTTCGCCCCAGTGTGTGCAGTGAGCCGTGGACCGAGGGTGAGTCGCTGACCCGACGCCTCGTGGTGGACCTCCAGCGGACGAAGAGCACCCGCTGTCGTTGAGGACCCGCGCCCTCTCGGCGTGCGCAGAGCCCACCTGACCGGCGGGCACTCCTCCTCTCGTCCCCACCGACTCCACCGATCCTCCTCGATCCACAGTCGGCCGCGGTGTGCCACAGGTGCGCCGCGCGGCCGCATCGAAAGGCATGTCCCCATGAGCTCCACCCGCACTGCCGAGCCCGCCACCTGGCGCGACCGGCTCCCGTCGTTCGGCGTCCAGGTCCTGCTCGGCCTCGCGCTCGGCGTGGTCCTCGGCCTCGTCGCGCGCTCCATCGGGGCCGACGGCACCGACGCCGCGACCGGCGAGGTCGACCCGAACTGGCTGACCGAGACGCTGACCACGGTCGGCGACACGTTCGTGACGCTGTTGCGCACCGTCGTACCGCCGTTGGTCTTCCTGGCGATCGTGGCCTCCATCGCCAACCTGCGTGAGGTCACCGGGGCCGCGCGACTGGCGTGGAAGACACTGGTCTGGTTCGCCATCACCGCGTTGATCGCTGTCACGATCGGCATCGTGCTGGGGCTGGTGCTCCAGCCGGGCAACCACACCAGTGTCTCTGCCGACGCGGCCGCCGATCCCAGCCGCACCGGCTCGTGGCTCGACTTCCTCACCGGGCTGGTTCCGGACAACGTGCTCGGTCTCCAGGCCAGTGCTGGCGGCGACGGCTCGGTCGGACTGTCCTTCAACGTGCTGCAGATCCTCGTCGTGGCCATCGCCATCGGCATCGCCACGCTCAAGGTCGGCGACGCGGCCGAGCCGTTCCTCGTGTTCGTCCGGTCGGCGCTCGCGATCGTCCAGAAGGTGCTCTGGTGGATCATCCTGTTGGCGCCGATCGCCACGGTCGGCCTGCTGGGGAACGCGGTGGCGTCGTACGGCTGGGACGCCCTCGGCTCGCTGGCCACCTTCTCGGCCGCGATCTACGGCGGCCTGGCGCTCGTCGTGTTCGTGGTCTATCCGGTCCTGCTGCGGTCCAACGGGCTGTCGGTCAAGCAGTTCTTCTCCGGCGCCTGGCCGGCGATCTCGCTGGCGTTCGTGTCGCGTTCCTCGGTCGGCACCATGCCGGTCACGCAGTCCGTCACCGAGCGCAACCTGGGTGTTCCGCGTGCCTACGCCTCGTTCGCCGTGCCGCTCGGGGCGACCACCAAGATGGACGGTTGCGCGTCGATCTACCCGGCGATCTCGGCGATCTTCGTCGCGCAGTTCTTCGGTGTCGACCTGGGCCTGACCGACTACCTGCTGATCGCCTTCGTGTCCGTGATCGGCTCGGCGGCCACCGCCGGAGTCACCGGCGCCACGGTGATGCTGACCCTGACGCTCTCCACGCTCGGCCTGCCGCTGGCGGGGGTCGGCCTGCTGCTTGCCATCGACCCGATCCTCGACATGGGTCGTACGGCGGTCAACGTCGCCGGGCAGGCGCTGGTGCCGACCCTGGTCGCCAAGCGGGAGGGCATCCTGGACGAGGACGCCTACAACGCGCCGCGGGCGGGCAAGGCGTGGCGCGAGGACGACGTACCGGTCGCGGCCTGAGTGTCCGGGCGCGAGCGGGTCAGACGCGCTCGCGCCCGTGCGGGGTCTGCCAGTTGGAGAGATCCGGCCCGAGCGGCACGATCCCCGTCGGGTTGATGTCCTCGTGCACGACGTAGTAGTGCCGCTTGATCTGCTCGAAGTCGATCGTCTCGCCGAACCCGGGCGTCTGGAACAGGTCGCGCGCATAGCCCCACAGCGCCGGCATCTCGATCAGCTTGTTGCGGTTGCACTTGAAGTGGCCGTGGTAGACGGGGTCGAACCGGACCAGCGTCGTGAACAGTCGTACGTCGGCCTCGGTGATCGCTTCGCCCATCAGGAAACGCCGGTCGGTGAGCCGTTCCTCGAGCCAGTCGAGCGCGTCGAAGAGCCGCTCGTACGCCGCGTCGTACGCCTCCTGCGAACCGGCGAACCCGCATCGGTACACGCCGTTGTTGACCTCGGTGAAGATCCGCTTCATCACGGTCTCCATCTCCTCGCGGACGTCGTCCGGCCAGAGGTTCGGGGCGTCGGGGCGGTGCCACTCGCGCCACTCGAAGTAGAGGTCGTGGGTGATCCACGGGAAGTCGTTGGTGACCACGGCCTTCGTGGCGATGTCGACGACGGCGGGCACGGTGATGCCGCGCGGGTAGTCGGCGTACCGCGCGAAGTAGGCCTGCTGCAGCCGCTCGTACCCGAGCACCGGGTCCACGCCGCCGGGGTCGAGGTCGAACGTCCAGCTGCGCTCGTCGTGCGTCGGCCCGGTCAGGCCGAGGGAGATGACGTCCTCCAACCCGAGCAGCTTGCGCACGATGATCGAGCGGTTCGCCCACGGGCACGCTGCTGCTGCCACGAGCCGGTAGCGACCCGGCTCCGCCGGCCAGGTCGGTGCGTCGAGCTCGGCGCCGCCGTACGGGTCCTGCGAGTGCCCGGGGTCCAGGGTGATCCGGTCCGGGATGTAGTTCATGTCCCGGTCGAAGGCCTTGCCCTGCTCGGTGTACGACGGCATGCGCTCACCCTAGGGCCCGTCCGTTGGTCGAGGAGGTTGCGCAGCAACCGTCTCGAGACCCGTCTAGGCTGGATCGGTGACCGAGGTGCTGGACGAGGGGCCGTTCTTCCACGGCACGAAGGCAGACCTGCGCGACGGTGACCTGCTCACCGCGGGCTTCCGGTCGAACTACCGGCCCGAGGTGGTGATGAACCACATCTACTTCACCGCGCTCGTCGACGGCGCCGGCCTCGCGGCCGAGCTCGCGCCCGGCGACGCCGCTCCACGGGTGTACGCCGTGGAGCCGACCGGGCCGTTCGAGAACGACCCGAACGTGACCGACAAGAAGTTCCCCGGCAACCCGACCCGGTCGTACCGCAGCAGCGACCCGCTCCGGGTGATCGGCGAGGTCACCGACTGGACCCGCCTGACACCTGAAGCCCTGCAGGGGTGGCGCGAACGGCTCGCGGTGCTGCGCGCTGACGAGCGCGGCGAGATCATCAACTGATCGGCGGCCGAACGGCCAGCGCCGGGGCTATCCACTTCCGCAACCAGCCGCGCAGCTCGTCATCGCTCCGCGCCGGCTGGGTCGGGTTCTCCAGCAGCGAGGTCAGCAGTCGCATGATCAGTTCGGCCAGCCCCTCGAGGTCGTCCTCGCCGAGGCCGGCCTCGCTCCAGTCCACCGGGAACCGGTGCAGCATCTCGGCGCCGTACTGCACGGCGAGCGCGGAGGTCGCACCCCGGCCGAACGCACCCTCGTCGCTGATCTGGAGCAGCAGGCTGAGGCGCGGTTCGGTGGGGATCGTGCGCACCGAGAAGAGGATCCCCTCGACGACGGCTTCGGCCGGGCTCGCGGAGCCCTGCAGGTGCTCGACCATCTGGTCGACGAAGGTCTCCGCGCCCTGGGCGGCCACTTCCGCGACGATGTCGCTGAGCTTCGGGAAGTACCGGTAGACGGTCTGCCGGATCACGCCGAGCTCGGCGGCGACGTCCGACAGTGTTGTCTTCTGGATGCCGACCCGGTCGATGCACGCGGCGGTCGCGTCCACGATCCGTTGCCGCGCCTCGAGCTCGGTCGCGGGCGGGCGACCTCCCCAGCCGTGTTGTGCCATGGGTTCAGGCTTTCACGGGCTCCAGTGCGGGTTGCTTCGCGGTTGCCCGCAGAGCCGCAGCGATGATCGCGAGCGATGCCACGCTGCACGCGACGACGTACCAGAGGCTGCCGATGGGGGTGCCGTCCTCGGTGATGCCGTCGGTCGCAGCGAAGTACGCCGGCAGCGCAGTCACCCACAGCACGACATGCACGCCCAGGTAGATCGCCGGGTAGACCCGGGCGAAGGTGGGGGAGTCGACCGGGGAGACCTGCCCTGCGGCGATCGCGCGGAAGGCATCGACGAGCAGCCAGATCCCGATCGCCCAGACGATGCCGAGCTCGACCCAGAGGATCGCGCGCTGGATGTCGATCTGGTCGTCTCCGCGGAGCGATCCGGTCGGGGCGCTGACGACCATCATCGCGAAGGGTGTGAGGACGCCGGCCACGACGGTGCGCCAGGCAACCTGTCCGCCGCCGAGCGACGCGCGGCCCTCGCGCGGCCCGACGAAGCGGATGACCAGCCAGGCCATCGCCGCGAACGACACCGACGCGAAGAGCAGCATGCTGTTCATCGGCACGGAGTCCAGCGCGGGCTGGTTGATCTGCCGGTTGTCCATGTTCCACGCCCACCACTTCAGCTGCGGGCCGAGCTGGTCGAAGATCTCGTAGAACACCTGGCACACGAATGCGACGGCGAGCGCGGCCGCCACCGCGCCGCGGCGTTCGAGGACGCGCAGGGCGCGTACCAGCTCCCAGGCCAGCGTCGTGATCGCGGGGTAGAAGGCCACGATGTAGAGCGGCAGCCGGTCGTACATGAACTGCACCGTGAACACGTTGTGGCTGAAGATGAAGCCGACGTGCTCCTCCAGCCCGAACCACGACGGGAAGTAGAGCGGCGGCTCCACCACGGCGAGGTAGACGAGCGACGCGAACCACAGCGAGATGCCGACCGGGTCGCCGTCGCGCCGCCACCGGCGCCACGCGTGCACCAGCGCCCAGATCGCGCCGCCGATGATGAGCAGCTCGAGGAACGGCATGGTGGCGTTCTCGAGGTCGAACGGGTTGCGCAGGCTGGCGAACGGGTTCCGGTCATGGCAGTCGAACCCGAGGCCGGCCGCGACCTTCTCGGCGGCGGACTCGCACGTGTAGCTCACTGGAGGGCTCCTGTCGGGGCGGACGTGGATCCGGCGTGCTCCACCGGGTTCGCGGGGTCGGACCAGTCGGTGCCGGGCGGGTCCTGGCGTTGGTCGAAGCCCGCGGGTACGACGGTCCGGCCGAGCTTCTCGCGAATCCGGTAGCGGACGATCCCGAACCAGAAGCGTGGGTCACGCATCATCTGCTTCAGCGACTTGTCGAGGTTGAACACCTCCGCGAACGACTGCTCCACATAGGGGTCCTCGCGGCTGGCGGCGTTGATCGCGTTGAAGATCGGCCAGCTGAACCGGGCGACGAGCTTGCGGCGCCACGGCGCGACGGTCTCGGTGCCGGTCGCGAAGTCGTAGGCCTGGTCGCGGGCCATGGCCAGCATCCACGGCACGTCGAGGGACTCCTTCTGTCGGGCGAGGAAGTCCTCGTGGAAGGCCAGGTCCAGCGCCTGGCCCGAGGCCAGCATCTCCTTGAGGATCAGCGCCGATCGTGCGGCCGAGCTCATGCCCTGGGCGTAGAACGGGTTGAACGCGCAGATGGAGTCACCGATCGTGAGCAGCCCGATCGGGGGTACGTCGAGCAGGTCGAACCGGCGCCACTTGTTGCCGGTGGACCGGGTCAGGTGCACCTCGGAGGTCGGCGTGCAGGCGCGCATCGCGTCACCGAAGGCGGTGGCCCGGACCCGGTCGACGGACGCCTCGAAGGTGTCGACCTTGCGCGGCATCTCGATGCCCCAGGACCCCATGCAGACGATGGCGCGGTCACCCTCGATGGGGAAGAAGTTGCTGAGGAACTCGTGCTCCTCGGGGTGGTCGCCGGTGTCCTGGGTCGGGGTGATGACCAGGTGCTTCCACCACCAGCTCGCCGGCCGCTCGTCGACGGGCGGCAGGTCGTACCAGCGCGAGGTGTAGGTGACCTTCGCGTCGAGCGTGTTCTCCTCCGGGGCGGTCCAGCCCGCGGCGGCGAGCCAGTCGATCGCCGACGAACCGCGGCCCTGACAGTCGACCACGAGGTCGGCGGCGACGTACTGCTCCTCGCCCTCGGCGGTGCGGAGCTCGACGCCCTCGACCCGACCGTGGGTGGTGCCGCCGTCGTGCGAACGAAGTCCGGTGACCGTGATCCCCTCCCGGACCTCGATGTTCTGGACCGCGCGGACCTTGTCGCGAATCACCCGTTCGATGAGCACGCGCGAGCTGTAGACCATGGTCATCGAGCCGGACTTCCGCGGCGCCCAGCCGTCGTCCTCGCAGTACGCCGCGTCCATGGACGGCATCAGCTTCATCCCGCCGGCGGCGATGAGGGACTCCTCGAAGCCGGGGAAGATCTCGCCGATCGCGCGGCGGCCGGAGTTGAGCAGGAAGTGCGGGTGCTTGCTCTGGGGTACGCCGCGGCGGTGCTCGGCGTCGGCCGGGAGCAGGTCGCGCTCGAGCACGATCACCTCGTCGAAGTGCCCGGCGAGCACGCCCGCCGTACACAGTCCTGCCACGCTGCCGCCAAGGACGACCGCTGTCCTGCCCTGCATCCTGAATCCCTTCAGCCATACATCCGATACGTGAATGTATGGTTGGGGAACGGGGACGTCAAGCGCCGACGAACTCCTCCAACGACAACCCGTGCTCCCTCGCGATCACCTCGGCCGCCTTCTCGCCGATCATGATCGCCGCGGCGTTCGTGTTGCCGCTGACCACGTTGGGCATCACGCTCGCGTCGGCGACGCGCAGGCCGTCGACTCCGAGCACGCGCAGCTGCGGGTCGACGACGGAGCCGATCCGGCAGGTGCTGGTGTGGTGGTAGACGGTGAACGAGTAGTGCCGTGCGAGGTCTTCGATCAGCGCGTCGCTCAGCTCGCCGCCGGCGGTGTGGCCGTGCTTGTCGGCCAGGAAGGGCGGGACGAGCACGTCGCCGACGCCGTGCGTCTCGCGCAGCTTGTCGACGATGTCGAGCGTCCGGCGGACGACCGCGATCATCACGGCCATGTCGTGTGGGTCGCCGTAGTAGTTCATCCGGATGTCGGGCGCGACGCGCGCGTCGGGGCTGGCCAGCAGGATCTCGCCCTCGCTGTGCGGCTGCACGGGGTTGGCGAGCACGAGCAGGCTCTCGGCGGTGGGGGAGAGGGTGGTCTCCGGGTCGGCGAAGTACGTCGCCGGGTCGACCCGCAGCACGCCCTGCCAGATGGGCGCGTTGTAGCCGCACGCGAAGAGCCCGATCTGCGCGTCGTGGGTGTGCGGGTCGCCGAGGCCGGTGGAGAACCACGCGCTGGCGTCGTACAGGGAGGACGAGGCGAGGCCGGTGCCCTCGGTGGCCCACTCGGTGACCTGGCGCACCGCCTCGGCGCGGAGTCCTTCCAGCTCGGGAGGAAGGGAGACGTCGTCCGCCGGGTCGGCGGGCAGCGGACCGGCCGGTGCACGCAGCGCGTCCGGTCCCATCGCGATGCCCATGCTCACCATCGAGACGCCGAGTCCTGGCGCGGGGACGAACAGCCCGAACTGGAGGTGGTCCTTGAGGTGCTGGCCGACGTCGGGGGCGTCGACCTGGCAGGTGACGCCGAGCGACTCGAGGTGCTCGCGCGGACCGATGCCCGAGACCATCAGCAGCTGCGGCGACGCGATGGCGCCGGCGCTGACGATCACCTCGTTGCGGGCTCCGGCGACCTGCGTGGCGCCGTCCTCGTCGACGTACTCGACCCCGGTGGCGCGCAGCGCACCCGGCTCGCCCTCGAGCACGATCCGGGTCACCTGGGCGTGCGTGATCACCATCAGGTTGGGGCGGATCTCGGGCTTGCCCTCGAGGAACGCGTGGTACGTGCTGGCGCGCTTGCCGGCCTGCGTCGTCGTCTGCAGCAGCGAGACCAGGCCCGCGGGACCGCCGCGGTCGCGGCCGTTGTAGTCGCCTTCCGGGATGCCGGCTGCGACGGCCGCGTCGACGAACGCCCTGGCCCCCGCCACGACGGGCGCTCGTACGGCGACCCCGAGCGGGCCCTCGGTGCCGTGGGCCTCGGCGTCGATCGTGATGTCGTCGGACGCGACGAGGCCCTCGCTCTTGCGGAAGTACGGCAGCACCTCGTCGTAGCTCCAGCCGGTGGCGCCGCCCTCGGCCCACGCGTCGAAGTCACCGGGGTGGCCGCGGACGTAGGCCATGTAGTTGATGCCGGAGGAGCCACCGAGCATCCGGCCGCGCGGCACCATCATCCGGCCGCCGTCCAGGCCCAGTCCGCACCCGCCGGCGTCGGCGGTGAACATCCAGTCCGTCTCGGGATTCACCTGCAGGACCGGGCACGCCGCGGGCATGAGCTCCGCAGGCGGCGGTGTACCGCCTGCCTCGATCAGGATGACCCGGGTGGCCGGATCCTCGGAGAGTCGCGCGGCCACCACCGCTCCTGCTGAACCCGCACCGACAACGACGAAATCAGCAGACTCGACCATCTCGCGAAACTAGCAGCGCGACGACCCGCCGGGAAGGCTCTCGCTGGTCGAGGAGTTGCGCAGCAACCGTCGCCCGTTGGTCGAGGAGGTTGCGCAGCAACCGTCTCGAGACCCGTACCCTCGTCGGAGGAGGAACGGCATGTTCGGACGACGCAAGGCGAAGCGCGCAGCGGCAGCTCAGGCCGTCCCGCCGCCGACGGAGTACCCCGTCTGCGGACAGGTGTACCTGTTCAACCGCGAGGCCGAGCGAGCGGCGCGCGAAGCGGCCGAGGCAGCGGAGTCACCGGTCGGCGAGGCCGAGGTGCAGCCGCGGGATTGAGCGGCGTGCCTACGGTGGCGCCATGTTCCTGGAGAACGTCGTCTTCGACGCCACGGCCCCGCAGGCACTCGGACGGTTCTGGGAGGCCGCGCTCGGTACCGAGCGTCTGACCGACGTGGCCGAGGGATTCGAGACCCGGCTGGCCGTGCCGGACGGCCCGGTGCTCGACCTCTGCTTCCAGCGAGTGCCCGACCAACCCGTCGAGCCCCAACGCCTCCACCTCGACCTGTACGGCGGCGCGGAGCAGGCTGCGGTGGTGGAGCGTCTGATCTCGCTGGGGGCGAGCCCCGCGGACGTCGGCCAGGGGGACGTGCCGTGGGTGGTGCTCACCGACCCCGCGGGCAATGCCTTCTGCGTGCTCGAGGAGCGGTCGTCGTACGACGGCACGGGGCCGGTTGCGGGCCTGACGCTCCAGGTGGCCGATGCCGAGCGGGACGTCGAGTTCTGGGAGTGGCTGACCGGCTGGGTTCCGGTGCGGGGGAGCGGCCTGATGAGCCTGCGCCATCCCTCGCTGTACGGTCCGCTGCTCGAGCTGTCCGCGGAGGCGGGCCCGAAGGGGGCGGCGAAGAACCGGACCCACCTCGACGTCCGGCTGGAGCCCGGCGACGACGAGGACGAGGTCGCCCGCGGCATCACCGAGCACGGCGGCCGCGAGCTGCAGTTCGACTGGGGCGAGCTGCCGTGGCGGCACTTCGCGGATCCGTCGGGCAACGAGTTCTGCGTGCTGCGGGCGTCGACGCACTGAGCAGTACCGGTCATGAATCGGTGCTGACGGCCGATGCACTCAGGTGCCGGTGGAACTCGTCCGCCGAGTCGCGCGCCTGGGGAAGCCCAGGTGTCCCTTGGAGGACCCCGTGCTCAGCTCGTCATCTTTCCGTCTGCCCGCGCTGGTCGTCTCCACGTCGTTGACGGTGGGCGGGCTGGTGGCCATGGCCGCGACGCCGGCCTCGGCCGACCCGTTGCCCGCCCCGACGCCGGTCTGCTCGTCGACGACGGCGTCCTGCTCGGTGACCTTTGACCACACCGGCGGCCCGGCCACCTTCACTGTCCCGGTGGGCGTGACGTCGGTCGACCTCGACGTGTACGGCGCGCAGGGCTCGAACAACGGTTGGTACAACAGCTCCTACGGCGGCAAGGGCGGTCGTACGGCGGCCACGCTCGCCGTCACGCCGGGAGACCACGTCGACCTTCTCGTCGGCCAGTCCGGATCGCCGGGGACCGGCGCCACGTACGGCGGTGGTGGTGCCTCGGGCGGTGGCCAGAGCTACCTCGGCTCGGGCGGCGGCGGCTCGTTCGTCTTCGACGCTGACGGTGACCTGCTCGTGGCCGCCGGCGGTGGGGGTGGCGGAGGATCCAACATCCAGGGTGGTGACGGAGCCGGCGCCGCCCAGAGTGGTGGCAACGGCGGGGTCGAGAGCGTCTGGACCGAGTACGGCGACTCGGGGGCGCAGGGTGCCTCGCCGACGGCCGGTGGCGCCGGCGGACGCAACGAGGCCCACTTCGCCTTCGGTACGGCGGGCGGCGGTCCGGCCGACGCCGGTGCCCCGGGCCAGGGTGGCGGTGGCGGATACAGCCCCTACAACCCGTACTTCAGCGGTGCCGGCGGCGGTGGCGGCTACTACGGCGGAGGCGGCGGTGGTGCCTTCCACGGTGGCGCCGGTGGCTCCGGCTTTGCTGACCCGGCCTCGACCGATGTCGTTGCCGAGACCGGTGTCCGCAACGGCGACGGCGTGGTCACGGTGACCTACGACCGCCCCGCTCCGGAGACGGCACTGACCGCTGCCCCGGACGGCGGCAGCGTTGACGGCGACAGCGTCACCTTCACTGCGGAGGTCACCAGCACCGTGGCGACGGCGACCGGCACGGTCGCGTTCACCGACGGCGAGACGACGATCCCGGACTGCGAAGCGGTTGCTCTCGTCGCGGGCGAGGCCGTCTGCGAGACGTCTGCCTTGGCACCCGGGAGCCACGACGTGGTCGCGACCTACTCCGGCGACGTGCTCCTTGCCCCGGCCGAGTTCGGTACGACGTACGCCGTGGCCCACAAGCCGGTCCACGTCACGACGACCTCACTCCCCGGCGGCCAGACCGGATCGCCGTACTCGGCGCAGCTGACCGCCGAGGACGGTCTCGGCCCGTATACGTGGCACGTCACCGCCGGCAGCCTTCCGCCCGGCATGACCCTCTCGCCGGACGGTGCCCTCTCCGGTACGCCGACGGCCGTCAGTTCTGGTGGCGCGGTCACCTTCGAGGTGAGTGACGCGCAGGACGTGCCGTTCACCGATTCCCTCGAGCTCACGCTGAGCGTGCTGCTGACCGATGTCGTCCGACCGACCGCCACGATCACCGTCCCCAGGGGCCTTGCGGCCTACCGCGTCGCATCCTGGCGCACCCTGACCGGCACGGCCCGCGACTCCGGCGACGGCGTGAAGAACGTGAGCGTCCGCGTCATCGAGAAGCGCGGCACCGGCTGGTACGGCTACCAGGCGAGCACCGGCCGCTGGGTCAGGACGAGCTCGACCACTGCTGCCTGGAACGTCGCGACCCCGCGGACCGTCGCCGTCACCAACGGCGTCTGGAAGTCGCCGGTCGTGGGCCTGACCCAGGGCCGGATCGCTGTCCGGGTCCGCGCTACCGACAACGCTGGGAACAGGTCCGAGACCGCGCGTACGGCGCACGTGCTCGACCGGCGCTGACGCAGCCGGTTCGGACCGAGGGATCCCTCCGGTTCTGCAATGCTGCGTGCGACTGGCCGGTCGGCGGCCAGCGCCAATCAGACGATCGGGAGCTGACGTGGGCCTGTTCAAGAAGCGATCTGTCGAACCGGAACAACCCGATGACGCACTGACTGTCCTGACCGCATCAGAGGCCAACGAGTTCCGTTCACTCGTACGTGTGGCCTTTGCCGAGCTCGGGCTCGAAGTGGTGATCCACCCCGACCACGCCGTTGACGACACCGGCCGCCAGTTCGGGTTCTGGAACATCGCCACCCAGTGCGCAGACGAGCGGCGCCCAGAGTGGCGCCGTCTGATTCGTGAGCACGTACGCCGAGTGGTCGCGAGCCTGGATGCTCCGGATCCTTTCGAGGGCATCGATCGTGATGAAGCCGCCAGCCGCACATTCGCACGCCTGTATCCCGACGATGCACTTCCTTCTCTTGAGGACTACCCGCACAGTCAGTTCGCCCCCGGAATCGTCGAGATGCTCGCGCTCGACCTGCCCGAGACCGTCGCGGTCTTCAATCGAGAGAACGCCGCCAGGCTCGGCAACTGGGAGAGCATCCGGGCGCACGGGGTGGCGAACCTGGCCGCGCTCCCAGCGGAGAGGCTCGAGACCCTGGATGGGCCGGGTGGTGGAAGGTTCACCGCGCTGCTGGGCGACTCCGTCTACACGGGGAGCCGGGCCCTGCTTCTCCCGGGACTCGCAACGCAGTTGACCGGAGAGGACGTGTCCGACTTCGGATGGTTGATGAGCGTTCCGAACCGTCACCAGGTCGTGTGGCACATGATCCGCGACAGCTCTGTCATCACCGCTCTGAACGGCATGGCCCACTTCACCGTGATGGGCTTCAGTGACTCGCCCGGCCCCGTCAGTCCGCACGTTTACTGGTGGGACGGGTCCGGCTACGAGCAGCTCACCCGCATCGATGGAACGGGCGCGATCGCCATCCACGCAGGCCCTGCTTTCACGGACGTTCTCAACACGCTCATGGCGGACGAGTAGCCCCACCGGCCGGCTTCCGTGGGAGAGTGAAAGGCGGCATGTCAGTGCGTCGGTGATGGAGACTGGAGCGTGCCCATTCCAACCCGCGACGAGATCAAGTTGGTTCTAGAAGGCTTGCTCCGAGGCACCACATCACCCGCGGAGGCCAGCACCTGGGTAGTGAGACGTCTGTATGAGGCGCCGGACCCCGCGTCATGGAACGAAGCGACCGAGGACGCGCTCTCAGCTCTCGCGATCGCCGACGCACAGACGGGACCCAGCACGTACCTCTATGGAACCGAGGACTTCGCCACTTGGCTTGACGAGTTCCGCGAAGCTTGGCCCGGCGCCTAAACGCGGCATGAGTGAGCTCTTGCTGGACCCGGCTAGAGCTCGTCCCACTGACCAAGCGACGCGGGCTCAACACCTGCGACGAAGTCCTCGACGATCTTGCGCGCACGCCGGGCGGTAGAGACGAAGTCGCCGGTGAAGGGATGACTCCCCTCGAGGATGGGAACCTCGACCGCGACATCACCATTCACTGAGCCGCCCCCGCGCAAGAGAAGGGTGCGCTCGGCTGACGCGAATTGATGGACCACGCCGTTGTCGCCACTGAACGAGAGCGCAAGCATGGGAAACACGCGGCCTGCGAGTGACACTTCTGCGTATCCCGTCCCCACCTGGCTGAGAAGTTCCACTCGCTCGATGAACACCAGGGCATCAGTCCGTTCCTGTCGCGTGCGAAACTCGCCGGTCACGGGGTCGGTCGCGCGCCAGTCACATTCCGTTGCGTCAGCGGCCACACACGGAGGCTACCGACCAACCGGCCTCGACCGCGGGGCGCAGCAGGTCAGGGCGGTCGCCTAGACCACGGAGTCTCGGTCGACCTTCCAATAGTGAAGCCCGGCCTCGTCGAATCGAGTCTCCAGGGCCTCGACCCCCTGTGCCACCTTGAACGACCGCTCCGCCTCACTGATCGGCAGGAGCCACAGGAATTCGACGTGTCGGTCGCCGACGTGGCAGGTCTGGAGATCCGGACCGAAGGGGTACGGCAGACTGACCAAGAGGTGATCACACGTCGCGCCGGGAAGCCATGGTTCGCCGATGGGCATCGTGTGTCCGAGGTCGAGACGTCCACCACGGTGGTAGAACACGGTCATTGCCAGTAGTTCAACGGCACGGTCATCCGCGTTGGCTGTGCAGATCACGAACTCCAACCCGAAATTCTTGTCGGCCGTCGCGGCCCAGCCACCGACCGATGCATAGACCCACACGTCGGCGGGAGTCGACGGGGCCATGCGCAACACTCGAAAGTGCGGGTTCTGCTCGAGGATCGGACCAGCGTGCCAGGTGAAGGCTTCGATCGTGCGCCCCGCGAAGAAGCGCCGGACGTGTTCCTCAAGCGCACCACACACATCGTCACACGGCAGAAAGTCAGGCACCGCGCGAGTCTAGGGTGCGGGAGTTGGCACGCTCGCTCATCGGCAGGACAGAGCTGAACGCGGCGTGTGAGTGCGGATCGCCGAGGCTGCAGACGACGCCATGACACTCTTGCGACATGGACACCTGGCCCCCTGTCGCGGCCGCCGCCGCGTTATTGGTTGCTGGCGTCGGGTACCTACTTCTGGACACACTCCTGAATGTCGCAGGTGACGCTGCGACGAGGAGCGCCAAGGAGTCCGCGTTTCGCCGCCCCTCGTCGGCCGCACGTCGTGGCCACCATCGGGTGCTGATGAAGAGTGGATATGTCAGCGCTGTGCTGGCTCTTCTTGCTGCCTTGCTTTGGCTGGCTGTTGCAACAAACGGACGCAGCGACCACGCGGCTGACGCAAGGATGTTCGCCTGGGCCGTGCTCGGCCTCGCCACGCTGGCCGGCGTCTTGCTGACTCGCTGGTGGCGGCTTGCTGGCAGGCATCTTGGTGGTTACACCCCACGCTCCTGATCGGACTGGACTCGGAGCGACCGATCGGCGGCATGGTCGAGCGTTCGGAACTGAACGCCTCTCGGTGTCGGACATCAAACGGGCCATTAGTGGTCGTTGTCGGCCGACGGATCCGGGTCGAAGTTGAACGTCTTGCAGAAGGCCTCGAAGTACCCGGACGGCATCGGCGGTGGGTTCTCGAAGATCAGTTGGGGTGTGATGATCGCTTGCCCGAACTCTGATCGCGCCTGTTTGAGGATCGTGGGCTCCATCCTCCAAGCAAGGGCTTCGCCGATGTCGTCCGTTGGTGCGAACCATGCTGTCGGGTCGACATGAGTGACCCGGTGGAAGCCGTTGCCCAGGTCAGCGGTTGTCCAGTGGGTGCGATCGAGGCGGGTCTTCTCGAGTTGGCTGGTGGAAAGGACCTGGTCGACGTACGCGTCGAAGACATGGTCGGCGAGCAGATGACGGGCACGGAATCCGAGTCGGGCGTACCTGTCGTTGGCTGTCATCGGTGCGGGTGGCCAAAATCGGGCGAATACGTCGCCCCGGTCGTTTGGCATTGTGCTCAAGCCTTTGACGAAGCTGACTGATGCCAGCGGGCCGACGGCCTCGAGTAGACCTCTCACGTCGCTCAGTTGGTCCTCGCGTGGGACCGAGCGTTCGTACTCGGTCGCGATGATCAGGCCGGTGTCTTGGGTGTGCAGTTGCCGCAGAGCTGTGTCGCCGCTCGTTGCTCGAAACCGGAGTCGGTTGGACTTGCCGTGCCCCAGGGTCGAGCACAGCATGTCCAACGCGGTTGTGGGATCGATGTGGAACTGCGCTGAGTCGATGGTCATCCAGTAGTCGGTTCCGCCTTGAATCACCCAATCGACGATCGGCGCCAAGGCCTCTCGCGTCGCCGTTGCCTCGACCCACCAACCCTCTCGGGGTACACCTCCTTCGTAGGGCATCGACGTGAAGTAGGCCTCGACGTCGATCGGAAGCACGAACATCGCGCTGAGCGCGGGCTTCGAGCGGTTGTCGAAGTAGGGGTGGCTCTCGTCCTTGGCTGGTCGCAGCGTTCCCGACACGCCCCGCTGATACAGCCCGGCAGCCAGAACCTCCAGCAGGTGGGTCAACGCCTTCGCGGGCTCGCACTCGTCGACCACTGCGAGGGGGCCTCGTGGCCCCGGGACGGGCTCGGCGATCTGCAGGTAGAGCTTGTGGTCGTCTTCGAGTTCGCCCAAGAGCGGCCAGATCTCGTGCGCAAGGACATCCGCCAGCGCATCGCGTGCCGTGGCCCAGTCGTCGGAGGTGTCGAGCCACAGCAACCTGCCGCCACCTACGAACCCGGCTCGTTTGAAGGCGCTGAGCGTGTAATGCACCGACCGATCATCATCAGCGGGGTATGCCACAGCGGGCGGACCGTCCCTTCTTGGCAGCTTTGTCGATTCGCACGCCAAGTATGGCGGGCGGCGCAGGGACTCGCGGCCAACAGACCCGCACCACATCGAGAGACCCTCAACTCCTCAATACCGCCGACAGAGGCAGATCCGTGCGGTCCTCCTTATGACGGTGATCGCACTCCGCCGGTTGGGCAGAAATGGCGCAGTCCAGGCCGTTCCGGACGCCGATTCCGCCCAACCGGGCTGAGACGTCAGGCCGCGGTGGGCGATCGACCCGGCGGCTGTCCCAGCAGCCAGCCCGCAGGCATGTGCGTGCGGTTCCGACCTAGTGCAGACGCGGCGGATTGCAGCCTCACCCAGGACAGACTGGGGAACTGGCTGGTGTCAGGGCAGTACTGGCGCCATCGATCGCAGCGCCTCGTCCAGGTAGTCCGCGTAGGAGCTGCCGGGGTTGGCGCGCCAGTGCTCCTGCGCCGCATCCAGGCAGGCGACCGCGCAGGCGGCAATGGCCACCTGCGCCATCGGTGTGAGGTCGGGGTGCCGGGCGCCGACCAGGGGAGCGAACAAGTCGATCCAGCGCTGGCGGCGCTGCTCGACGAAGGCCCGGGTGGAGGCGGGCTTGAGCATGTCCAGGACCTGGGCAGCCAGGCTGGGGGAGTCGTCCGCGACGCGAGCCAGGTCAACCAGCACCACGCTCAGGGCGGTCCAAGCTGGCTGTTCGGCGGGCTGGGCTTCGATCTGGTCGGCGAGTTGCTGACCGACGTCGGCAAGGAACTCGCCGAGCAGCGCATCCTTGCTCGGGAAGTAGCGGAAGAACGTGCGTCGCGACATGCCCGAGGCGGTGGCGATCTGTTCGACGGTGACCTGATCGAACCCGTGCTCGGCGAACAACAACCACGCCTGCTCGAGCACGTGGCCCCGGATCGCGCCGCGCGCGAAGGTGCGCAGGGTGGAGTCGGCGGGCTCGGACATGGGGGTCACCGTACCGGCGGGTCGTGGTGCTCGGCAGGGACATGCCCTAGCCTGTGCTGGCACTGAGTGTCACTCAGGTCACCGAATGACACTCAGCGTGCTCCCATGCCGCTACTCCTCCATCGGAGACTCCATGCACCCCTCTCGTCGTACCTTCCTCACCGGTGCCGTGGCTGCAGCCGTGGCCGCCACGACGGGTTCGGTCGCCCCGGCCCGCGCAGCCGAAGGGTCGGTGCCCGTCGTCCAGGAGCGACACCGCGTCATCGTCGTCGGGTCCGGCTTCGGTGGCGGCGTGAGCGCGCTGCGGCTCAGCCAGGCGGGCGTTCCTGTCACCGTGCTCGAGCGCGGCCGCTGGTGGCGCACCGGGCCGAACTCGATCACGTTCCCCAACGTGCTCGCGCCCGACAAGAAGCTCCTCTGGCACGGCACCACGCCGGAAGCGGTGCAGGCCACGCTGCGACTGCTCGGTGGCGCCCTGGGGCCGGCGACGGGCGGCCTGCTCGACGTGAGTCCGTACGTCGGACTCGTCGAGCCGGTCCTCGGCAAGAACATGCTCGCCATGTGTGCCGCGGGTGTGGGTGGCGGCTCACTCGTCTACCAGGGCATGACGCTGCAGCCTGCCGCCCAGGTCTTCGAGCAGGTCATGCCCGGGGGTCTCGACTACGAGCTCATGGACCGGACCTACTACCCCCGGGTCGCGCAGATGCTGCAGGTCGAGACTGCGCCCGACGAGCTGGTCAACACCCCCAACTACAAGGCGCCGCGCGTGTTCAAGCGGCAAGCGGAGAGGGCCGGGTTCAGCGTCGAGAAGATCCCGATGCCGATCGACTGGGACTATGCGCTCGCCGAGCTCCGTGGCGAGATGACGCCGGCGTACACCAACGGCGCGGGCGCCATGGGTGTGAACAACGGCGGCAAGCACAGCGTCGACGTCACCTACATCGACAGTGCCATCGCGACCGGCAACGTCACGGTCCGGACCCTGCACGAGGTCACCGGGGTCGCCCGGTCGGCAGACGGGTCGTGGGTGCTCACCGTCAACCGGACCGACGAGTCCGGCAAGGTCCTCGAGCGGATCGAGATGACCACCGGTGCGCTGATCATGGCCGCCGGCACCATGAACACGACTCGGCTGCTCGTCGAGGCTCGGGCCCGCGGGACCGTCACTGACCTGCCCGACGAGCTCGGCACCGACTGGGGCACCAACGGTGACCGCATCTACGTCTGGACCGATCTGATCGACAACTTCGGCGCAGCCCAGGGTGGCCCGGTCGTCTACGGCTCGAAGGAATGGGCCGACCCGGCGCTGGCCAACACGATCATCCAGGCGTCGATCCCGCCGGTGCCGCTGGCGACCAACGTCGCCACGATGCTCGTCGGATTCGGCGTCAGCGAGGGCCGCGGACAGTTCCGGTACGACGACCTGACCGGTCGTGCCGTCCTCGACTGGCCGGCGAACGGCGACACCGCAGTTCACCGACGGATCGGGCAGCGGATCCGCGCGACCGCCGGGCTCACGGGTCCGGTGCTGGACACGCACCTCGTCGTACCCAGCACCTGGCACCCGCTCGGCGGTGCCTCGATGGGTACGACCTGCGACCTCGACGGCCGCGTGCTGGGTCAGCGGGGGCTCTACGTCCTGGACGGTGCGTTGATCCCGGGAACGACCGCCGGGTGCAACCCGTCGATGACGATCGCCGCCGTCGCCGAACGCGCTCTCGACAACATCGTGCGCAACGACGTCGGCACGCTGATCTGACCTTGCGCTGCGGCGCCTTGGCAGGAGCCAGCGCCAGCACTCAGCTTCGCGGCCGAGGCCTGTTCGTCCGTGCGGTCGCTGGCGCGTTGCGAGGATCCTCGGGCCACGAGTGCTTCGGATAGCGCCCGCGCAGGTCAGCACGCACGCCCGGGTACCCGTTGTCCCAGAAGGACTCCAGGTCTGCCGTGACCGCTGCGGGACGTCGCGCGGGGGAGAGCAGGTGCAGCAGGAGCGGGACCCGGCCGTCGGCGAGGACGGGCACTGCCGTCCAGCCGAACACCTCCTGCAGCCGTACGGCGAGCACCGGTTGCTCCTGCGAGTAGTCGATCCGCACGCTCGACCCACTGGGGACCTCCACGCGCTCGGGAGCCAGGTCGTTGAGCCTGCCCGCCTGCGGCCACGGCACCGTCGCCCGCAGCGCGGCAACGATGTCGATACGACGAAGGTCCTGCGCCGAGCGGACCCGCGCGAGCTGCGGACCGAGCCACGCCTGGAGGTTCTGCGTCAGCGCCACGTCGCTCACGTCGGGCCACGGGTCGCTGAGCGCGCGGTGCAGGAAGTCGAGGCGGGCGCGCAACGCCGTGGCTGCCTCCGACCAGGAGAAGAGGGCGATTCCCTCGTTCGCCACGGCTTCTCGGATCGCATCGCTCACGGCCTGCGCCGGTGGATCGCTGAGCGGGACGGAGCTGAGCTCGATCGAGCCGAGCAACGTACGTCGGCGAGCCACCACCCGCCCGCCCGTCCAGGTGACCTCGTCCACCTCGGTCCACAGGGACGCCGCCGCCTCGAGCGCGAGGTCCTCGGTGAGCGGGGCCGCCGCTCGGATCCGGGCTTCACGTTCCCCCGGCCGCCGATCCGCGTCCCCGATCGCGAGCCACTCGAGTCCGGCCAAGGGGCCCGGGGCACGCGGATCGAGTGCCGCGCCCGTACCGCCCGCCATCAGGTAGCTCGACGTACCGGAGCGCTTGCGCGCAATCCGGTCCGGATGCGCCAGGGCCACCACCAGCCCGACCGCGACGTCATCGGTGAGAGCTCGGGCGTCCGACGCCCCTTTCCGGCCGCCGGGGGTGCCGTCCTTCTCCACGATCTTCTCCAGCCGGGTGACCTGGCTGCGCCACGAGCCCGCCCGCTGGTCAGAGCGCAGTGACCGGAGCGCAGCAACCAGGTCGCCGCCGGGAGCGCGCACGTCCTCGCTCAGCATCGCGACCACCTCTGCGGCCCGCCGCGTCCCGACGAGACCGGCCCCGTCGATGAGGGCACGGGCCAGCCTGGGATCGGCCGGTACGCCGGCGATCAGCCGCCCGCGCGAGGTCGCTCTCCCGTCCTCGGTCATCGCCCCCAGGTCCACCAGCACCGCGTTGGCTGTCGACAGCGCGTGCGCCGGTGGCTGGTCGAGCAGCGCCAGGTCGCGCACGTCGTGACTGCCCCAGCACGCCACCTCCAGGGCGAAGGCCGTCAGGTCGGCGGTCGCGATCTCGGGCTCCGGGTGAGCAGCCAGGTGCGCGTGCTCCGCCTCGGACCAACAACGCAGTACGGCGCCCGGCCCCAGCCGCCCGGCCCGTCCCGCCCGCTGCTCGGCCGCTGCCCGGCTGACCGCGACGGTGACGAGAGAAGCCAGTCCGCGACGGTGGTCGGTACGTGGCTCGCGCGAGAATCCGGCATCCACCACGACCCGTACCCCGGGCACCGTCAGCGACGACTCGGCGACCGCGGTCGAGACAATCACCCGTCGGCGCGGCCCTTCGCTGAGCGCACGGTCCTGCTCGGCGCCGGACAGCCGTCCGTGCAGGGCGTGCACGTCCGCGTCCACGCCGGCGAGGCGTCGTACCGTCGCGTCGACCTCCGCGACACCGGGCACGAAGACCAGGACGTCACCCTCGTGCTCGGCGAGCGCGCGCCGTACCGTCGCCGCGACGTGGTCGTGGAGGGCCGGGGTGATTCCTCGGTCGTCGGTACGGCGTACTCCCGCAGGCACCGGGCACCACACAGCCTGGACCGGGTGAAGCGCACCCGGGACGCGGATCACCGGAGCGCCGCTCCCACCGAGCAGGGCGGCCGTCCGCTCGGCCTCGATGGTGGCCGACATCGCCACCAGGGCAAGGTCCTCACGCAGATTGGCCCGTACGTCGACCAGCAGCGCCAGGGTCAGGTCGGCATCGAGGTGGCGTTCGTGCACTTCGTCGAGTACGACGGCCCCGACGCCGGCCAGCTCGGGATCGTGCTGGATCCGCCGGAGCAGCAGGCCAGTGGTGACGACCTCGACCCGTGTACGCCGACTGGTGCGCCGGTCTCCGCGTACGGAGTATCCGACCGTCTCCCCAACCGGTTCGCCCAGCAGGTGCGCCAGCCGACGGGCAGCAGCCCGGGCCGCGATGCGGCTGGGCTGCGTGACGACGACCCGTCCGGCGACGACCCCGGCAACCGCAGGCGGCACCAAGGTCGTCTTGCCGGTACCGGGCGGTGCCTGGACGACCGCGACTCCGCGCGTACGAAGTGTCTCGTCGAGGGCAGCCAGGCCCGCGGTGACCGGGAGGTCGGGCGGCGCGGCGAGCAGGTTGCGCAGCGGGTCGGACACTCGTGCAGTGTGCCCGACGCGGAGTGCGTTCCTCGGTTCAGGCCGGAGCAGGGGCTCCGGTGCTGCGGACAGCCTGGGCGTCGTTGTAGAACGACGTCGCGCGACGCAGGCGCTTCTTGGAGCCGATGAACGGGAAGCCCGTCAGCAGGAAGACGAGGATCGGTGACTCGCGGTGCGCCGAGCCCGCCGCGGCCAGTGCCTCGTTGAGTCGGCCAGTCACGCCGTACTGCGCGAACGCCATGAAGAACCAGGCGAAGAGGAAGCCAGCGCCTCCACGGCCCAGCGTCTTGTTGGTCGAGGAAATCCAGCTTGCCCGGGCGATGCCCAGGGTGAAGATGCTGATCCACGTACCGGGGTAGTTCGAAAGCTGCGTCACGGCGAAGTCGCCTCCCAAGAGTAGTTGTGCAGTCGCTCGGGAGCGTAGGGCTGGCTATTGGTGTTTCGTGGGCGAACGCAGGAAGTCGCCTTGATGCCCGTAGTTCTCGAGACGCTGAATCGCGGCGCTATGACGCGGGTGGCAGGCGGGCGCTCTATGCCTCCCAGTGGTTCCATCGGATGGACTCGGCTGCGGGTTTGCGGGAGACCGGACCGAAGTTCCCGCGCGGGTAGCCGACTGGGATGATGGCGAAGGTCTGGACGTGGGATGGGATGTCGAGGACTTGTTTGAACTCGTCTTCGATGAGCTGGTGCCAGGTGGTCATGGTGGCGCCGAGTCCGAGGGCGCGAGCGGTCAGCAGTAGGTTCTGCACGCCGGGGTAGACGCTGGCCGCGGCTCCCATCGAGCTGAAGTGGTGGTAGTTGCGTCCGACGCTGATCGCGCGGCGAGGCCCCAGCTCGAAGGTGGCCTTGCGGAGCTCAGTGACATTGCGCATGACCTTGCGACTCCACGGGCCGAGGTCGTAGCAGGGGACGATCACCGCGGGCGTTTCGGCGAAGTGGTCGCGCTGAAAGCGGAGCGCCTCGCGCATGCGTTCGTACGTCGCCTCGGTCATGCTGTCGGGCACGGCCTTACCGGCGGTGCCGAGGTAGAAGTTGGCCACCACGTCCCAGAGGCGGGCGAGCTCGGCCATCTTCTGCCGGTCGGTCACGACCACGAAGCTGTAGGCCTGGGCGTTGCTCCCGCTCGGTGCCCAAGTGGCCGCCTCGACGAGCTGGACCAGGAGTTCTTCGGGCACCGGGTCGGGCTTGAGCTTGCGCATCGCCCGCATCGTCGACATGACCTCGGCCACCGGGGCGTCGATCCCGAACGACAGCGTCGGCGCACTCATGCCTTCACCGGCCGACGGGTGAACATGCCGTGGAAGCCAAGCGGGACGTTGAAGGGCAGGTGCATGGTCGCTATCGCATTCTTCTCGGGGTCGCGGGCGTCGAGCACGAGCAGCTTGGAGCGCGACTCGGCTTTGTCGTGGGCCATCGCGAGGAGCCAGCCGTCGTCCTCGGCCGCATCGGGGGAGCGGGGCACGAAGAGCGCCTCGCCCAACGAGTGGCCGGGGACGACGTGGCTCGAGACCGCCCCGGTGTCGTTGTCGACCTTGACGATGCTGCCGTCCTGCATGGATGCGCTGTAGCCGCTCAGGTAGCTGTAGCGGTGGCGCCGCGTGGTCAATCGCCAGTCGTACTGCGGGAACTCGCCGGTGCCGTCGATGAGCTGCTGTTCGATGACTCGGCCGGTGGGCGTGATTCGGTAGCGGGTGAGCCTGTTCTCGGGGTAGGGGTGCTCGTTGCGGGCGTCGCCGATGTTGACCTTGAGGCGGTCCCAGGCATCGGGGCCGAAATTGAC
The DNA here is from genome assembly GCF_001427795.1 of Nocardioides sp. Root682. GTDB lineage: Bacteria > Actinomycetota > Actinomycetes > Propionibacteriales > Nocardioidaceae > Nocardioides. The sequence goes on from NZ_LMHJ01000002.1 coordinate 223,945, forward strand.
GAGGTCGACGACGATGTCGCCGTTCTCCTCGTAGGCGTTGGTCACGTGGAAGTGCATGAGTGCGTCGTGCTCGACGATGCGGGGCTTTCCGCCGTTCCTCGGGACCAGCACGAAGCGGGTGGCCTTCTGCGGTTTGTAGTCCAGGGCGTCCAGGTACGACGTGCGTGACAGGGCGAGCTTGCGCAGGTTCGGCATGATCGGGTCCAGCACGAAGACCAGGTGGTTCTCGGTCAGCGCCATGTCGTGGTTCCAAGGCAGGTCGAGCATGGGGACGGTGGCGAACTGCTCCAACGGACGGCCGCGCTTGCGGCGGTAGCAGCGGATCTGCGGATACGGCAGGACGTCGAGCCCGAAGTTGAACATCTCCTGCGTGTGCGGATCCCACTTCGGGTGGGCCGAGAACGCGCCCAGCCACTTCAAGGTGCCGTCGAAGTCCTCGGTGCCGAGCGTCTCCAGGGTGTCGGGGTCCACCCGGTGCGGTTTCCCGATCTCCCACAGCGCCAGGAGTTCGTCGCCGGTCAGGATCACGTTGGTGTTGGCCACGTTCGCCGGGAGGCGCAGGAAGTTCGCCAGCGGACCGCCTGGGCGCATCGCTCCAATCCCGCGGTAGTTGACCCGGTCCGAGGTCTGGCCGTGCTGGAAGTGCTGCGTGCGGACGTAGCGGTTGCGGAAGTCGACCCGTCCGTTCTGGATGCTGAACCGGCTGATCATGCCGTCGCCGTCGAAGATGTTGTCCAGGAGCGTGGTGCCGACCTGGAGCTTGCCCGGGCCGATCCGGTAGAGCGTCCCGTCCAGGTCCTTGGGAATCGTGCCGTCGACCTGGATGTCGGACAGGTCGTGCTCGGTGAGCAGCGGCTCGTGGAGACCCCACTCTCGGGCGAGGGAGATGGGCTGCTCCTGGGTGAGCGTCATGATGACTCCTTCGGCGACACTGCCAAGTGCGGATACGCACGTATCCGGATACGATCGTCTCCGAAGGTGCGATACTTTGTCAACGGCTTGCCACCAGCGGGAGGAGCGACGTGACCCAGACGACAAGCGGTGTCTACGGCGGGGTCTCCGCAAGCGACCGACAGGCGGAACGACGTTCGCGACTGATGGCCGCAGGCCTTGCGCTGATCGGTGGCGAGGGGTGGGCGAACACCACCGTGCGTGGCGTCTGCCGCGAGGCCGGGCTGTCCTCACGCTTCTTCTACGAGAGCTTCACCGACCTCGACGCCCTCGCCGTGGCACTTTTCGACGAACTCGTCGAAGAGGCGATGACGGCAGCGTTCGCAGCCATCGCCGAAGCCGGCCGCACCCTCCCGGACCGAGCGACCGCAGCGATGAGCGCGCTGGTCGAGGAGTTCACGCGTGACCCGCGCAGGGCACGCTTCGCGTTCATGGAAGCGCTCGGAAGCGAACCGCTCATGCAGCGCCGACTGGCCATCATGCGCTCCACCGCCGACCTGCTGGCCGCCATGGCCCGGGACAGCTTCGCGCCTTGGCCCGAGGAGGACACCTACATCGATGTCGTCGCCTCCGTGCTTTCCGGGGGCTTCATCGAGCTGATGATCAGCTTCGTCGGCGGCCAGTTGAAGCTCGACAAGGAGCAACTGATCGCCGACTTCGTCACCATGATGATCACGTCCGCTGAGTCGGCCGCTGAGATCGCCCGAGACCGAGTCACCAAAGCCTGACCCGCGAGCCGGCTGTCATAGGGCGGCGCGCGGGCGTCAGATCGGCGACGGAGTCCGGGCTGTGGCGGCGGTAGGACGCGCTCCGTAGCACGGCGTGGAACTGCACGGCGCAGGACGTATCGCAGCCTGTTGGGGACCTTTGGCACTGACCTGGGCCAGACGGCGGGTGTTCCAGTGAGGGACATGACGCCGTCCCTTTGCGACCGCGCATCCGTTCACGCTTCCCGACAAACCCCACGGAGCCCCATGCTGTCCACCAGGTCCGCCCAGGTCGTCAAGGCCACGCTGCCCGTCATCGGTGCCGCCGTCGGCGACATCACCCCGATCTTCTACAAGCGAATGTTCGCTGCCCATCCTGAGCTCGAGCGCGACCTGTTCAATCGGGGCAACCAGGCCCAGGGGGACCAACAGAGCGCGCTTGCGGGTGCGATCGCCGCCTACGCGACGCTCCTGGTGGCCGATGACGGACGCGACCCGCTCGACGTGCTGGGGCGCATCGCGCACAAACACGCCTCCCTCGGCATCACCGAGGACCAGTACCCGATCGTCCACGAGCACCTCTTCGCCGCCATCGTGGAGGTGCTCGGCGACGCAGTCACCCCCGAGGTCGCCTCCGCCTGGGACGAGGTCTACTGGCACATGGCCGGTGCGCTGGTCACGATCGAGAAGCGGTTGTACGCCGAGACGGGCGTGGCGGACGGTGCTGTCTGGCGCACGCTGGTTCTACGGAGTCGCCTTCAGGAGTCACCCGACACGGTGTCCTTCGTCCTCGGGACCGCCGACGGCAGCCCGCTGCCGGAGTCCCGTCCGGGCCAGTACGTCTCCGTGCAGGTGACCCTGCCCGACGGCGCCCGTCAGATTCGGCAGTACAGCCTCACCCACGCTCCGGACGCCAGCGAATGGAGGATCTCGGTCAAGGCAGTCCCAGCACGGCGAAGCGACGATGGCGCCACCGTGCCGGCAGGTGAGGTGTCCAACTTCCTGCATCAGGAGCTCTTCGAGGGGGACGAGATCTCGGTGTCGGCGCCCTTCGGCGACCTGGTCCTGCAGGACTCCGAGGACCCGCTGGTGTTGATCTCTGCCGGCATCGGCATCACCCCGATCATCGGCATCCTGCACTACCTGGCCGGCACCGGTTCGAAGCGTCAGGTGCTGGTCCTGCATGCCGACCGTTCGCCTGCCCGGCACGCGCACCGCCAGGAGCTGAAGGAACTCGTGGCTGCGTTGCCCTCTGCCACGCTGCACCGCTGGTACGAGGACCTCGGCGTACGGCCGACCCGAGACGTCCTCAGCGCCGGTCGGGTCGACCTCGGGCTGGTGAAGATCCCAGCAGACGCGCAGGTGTACCTGTGCGGTCCGCTGCCCTTCATGGAGTCCGTACGCCGCACCCTGATTGAGCGGCACGTTGGCGAAGACGACATCCACTACGAGGTCTTCGGGCCGGACAAGTGGCTGGCCTCGGCCTGAATCAGAGCCTGCTGCACGATCAGAACGCGAGGTCCCAGGTAGTCGACGAAGCGCCCGGAAACACTCGACTGCGTAAGTGAGGGATCCTGGGCGCTCCGTCAAACACAGGTCTAGCGGACAGTGGCGCAGACCACAACGATGCTTGAAAGTGCAACTTGCCGGTCGGTGGGTGCGTCGATGTCGATGTCGTCGTCGAGCTGCACCTTCTCGTGGGCGCCGTTGATTCCGTTCTAGTCCTGGGGGTCGTCGATGACGCGTGCGCAGGCTCCCAACGCGAGAAGCATGACAACCGCGTCCGTGACCGCGAGCCACCCGGTGTTGGTGACGTGCGCAGCGGGAAAGAGCACGGCCCCGAGGGCAAGCAGCGGTGACCACCATGCAGGGGTACGTCGTCGTAGCGCGACGGCCGTGACCAAGAAGGTGAGGGGAAAGAAGAAGCCCATTGCCTTGAACAGGTTCGCAGGTCCGTGCTCGTCGAAGAGGTCGTTGCCTCCGGTTGCGATGTGGAGGGTGTTCTCGCCGACGCCGGCGTTGCCGATGACCCCAAGCACCGCGATCACCAGGAGCGCAGCCTGGGTGCGCCCGGAGGTGAGGCTGACCAGCTTGAGTGCGGCGAGCCCGTACAGACCGGCGGCGACGATGTGCAGCGCGGCGGTCATACCGTCGTCCCATCCGCGGACGGCGTAGCAGCTGTCCACGACCAGGTAGGCCAGGGGCGCGAGCAGCAAGGATGCGTCGAGCAGTCGGTCAACCGGACTGGGATCGGCAATGGCGATGGTCGGCGCTGGTGTCGAGGTGGTCATGACGGCGTTCCTCTCGGTTGGGTGGGCCACCAGCGTCGGCATCTTCGTACCCCTCCCGCTCCGGGGATGACCCTGGAGATGCGTTCGGCGCGGATTCCAGGGTTTCCCCTGTGCGGTGGGAAGCGCTCAGTGCGCAACGATGGATGGGTGAGCACAGATCGATCCGTCCGTGACCGCCCGGCGGAACTTCTGGCACCACTGTTGGTTCTTGGCACTGTCGTCGCCTTGGTCGCCGCCGGTGCCGCGCGTGGCCTGTGGTTGGCGAACCTGCACAACGGCCTCCTCGCTCTCGCTTTCGGATGCGTGGCGGCGTGGACCTTGCTGGTGCGGCACCATCACCGCGAGGCGCTGCTCTTCGCCGTTGTGGGGGTGCTTGAGAGCGTGGTGTTCCTCGGGCGTCAGGCAGCACACGACGCCACGGTCCACGGCGCTTCGTGGTGGGGGTGGATCGGTGTCTGGCCGTTGGCGGTCACGCTCGCTGCGCTGACCTGGGCAGTCTTCTGCTTCCCCGACGGTCGGACCCTGTCACTGTCGTGGCGCCGCGTGGCTGTCGTGGTGACCTTGGTCGCTGTGCTGCTCTCCTTGTGCTCAGCGTTGTGGCCGGTCGAGTACGCCGCTGCAGATGTCAGTACGCCGCCGCCGTTCCGCCTTGGCGGGGCAGACCACGCCATGGACGTGTGGCGAGTCGTCGCGCACCCGGCGTACGCACTGATCCAGGTCTCCTGGCTCCTCGCGATCTTGGCGCGCTGGCGCCGGGCCAACGGGATGCTGCGCAACCAGCTCGCCGTGCTCGGCGTCGCCGTGGGCGCGGCGACGGTCGCGCTGCTGGTCGGGCTAGCGATTTTCGGCTCACCTCGAGCCGGGCTCCTCACCGTCCCGCTGATCCCGGTCGCTGCTGGATGGGGCATGGTCGGGCTCAGCCTGAGCCGCGTCGTTGAGGAGACACGAGCCCGCGGAGGGCTCGCGGGTCTGTCACCGCGCGAGAACGAGGTCCTCGACCTCATGGCTCAGGGCCTCTCGAACAAAGCCATCGCAGACCAGCTCCACCTCAGCCTCAAGACCGTCGAACCCATCGTGAGCTCGATCTTCACCAAGCTCAAGCTCCCAGCCGACGCCTCGACCAACCGGCGCGTCCTTGCCGTACGCGCACTACTGGAGGAGTAGCACGAGCCTGCGTCACCTGAGGACGCGGAACGCCCCCGGTGTCGTACCGGTACGCCGGCGGAAGTAGGAGGAGAAGTTGGAGGGATCGTCGAAGCCCAGCTGTTCGGCGATTTCCGCAACCGAAGTGTCGCCGTGGCGCAGCTGCCGCTTGGCCTCCAGCACAACCCGCTCGTCGATGAGCTCTTTTGCGGAGAGACCGGTGTGCTGGCGCGCGAGGCGATTGAGGGTCCGTGTCGAATAGCCGAGTCGGTCGGCGTACTCGCTGACCTTGTGCCAGGTGCGGAAGTTCTCCTCGACGTGGTCGCGGAACCATCTGTAGGCCTCGTGGGTCGGTTCCTGTGGTGTGGCGCCGCCGGCCGGTTCGACGAGCACGAGGTAGGCGAGGAGCGCAGAGAGCGAGTGCTCAAGACCAGCCTGGCGCAGGCTGCTCTGTTTCTGCGGGTCCAGGTCGATGCTGGTCGTCAGCAGGCCAATGGCGCGCAGGACGGGTGTGGCCTCGAGGTCTGCGGCGGTCCAGTGGTTTCGAGTGCGGACCAATTGAGACCTGATCAGGTTGCTGGTGCGGTCGTCGATGGCGTGGGGGCCGAACATCACTACGGGGCCTTCGATGTCGTCGATGCGGCCCCATTGGTGGAGCTGGCCCGCGCGCACCCACAAGAGGTCGCCAGTGTTGAGGGTGTGGTCGGTGAAGTCGACCGTATGCACCTCGGTGCCGCTCTCGAGGTGGAAGAGCAGGTCGAAGTCGAGGACCTGGGAGGTGAGGAATTCCTGCGGTCCGCCGCGCTCGCGGATGCCCGCGAGGGTATTCACCTCGATGTCGCCGACATTCGACCCAGGGGAGAGGTAGCGCACTCGTCGGATCGGGGTCTGTCCCATTTTCACCACCATAGCGACCGTACGTACCGTGAGAACAGCTCGCTCTGATCCTACGGTTACCAGCATGACCAACCTTGCCTACACCGTGATCGACGCGGCCGACTCGTCCCTGAACAAGACCAGCGTTCTGGTCACAGGAGAGACCGAGGCGCTCGTCGTCGACGCGGCCTTCACGCGCGCCGACGGCCACCGGATCGTCGCCGAGGTCCTGGATTCGGGCAAGCGGCTCACGACCGTGTTCATCAGCGCCGGAGACCCCGACTTCTACTTCGGAGCCGAAGTGATCGCCGACGCGTTCCCCGAGGCGACCTTCGTGGCACCGGCCGACGTCATCGAGCACATCGAGCACAGCTACCAGGGCAAGCTCCAGGCCTGGGCGCACCTGGGTGCCAACCTGCCCACCCGCCTCGTTGACCTGGCACCGCTCACCGAGGCGAGCTTCACCGTCGACGGAACCACGATCGAGGTTCGTCGCGGCAGCGACCAGCTCGGCGACCGCGCCTGGTACCTGTTTGAGCCGTCGTCACGGTCCTTGGTCGGCGGTGTTCTGTTGTTCGAAGGCTTGCACGTGTGGACCGCCGACAGTGCGACGACCGAGCTGCGCGCCGAATGGATCCGGGTACTGAACGACCTGGAGGCGCTCGACCCCTCCTTCGTCGTCGCCGGCCACCGCCTCGCGGGCGCTCCGACCGACCACACGGCCATCGTCCACACCCGCGACTACCTTGAGCTCTTCGAGAAGACCGTCGATGCTTCCGTGGATGCTGCTGAGGCAGAAGCCTCGCTCCTCGCTGCCTACCCGGACGCCGGGCTGAAGATTGCCGCAGGTCTCGGCACGAAGGTCGCCAAGGGCGAGATGACATGGGGCTGAGCACCGAGGCGTCCCCCGCCGACGTCGTACGGCGCCAGTACCTCGCCTCGGCCGCTGGTGACCTGGAAGCCCTTCGAGCGACGCTCGCGCCCGATGTGGAGTGGACCGAGATGGCAGGTTTCCCTCTGGCCGGCACCTATCGCACCCCGCAGGGCGTGACGAAGAACGTGATGGAGAAGCTCGGCGTCGAGTGGGAGGACTGGATCGCCCATGACGACACCTACGTGATCGACGGAGAGAACGTGGTCGTCCTGGCGCGATACACCGCCAACCATCGAGCAACCGGCAAGTCGCTTGCCGCCCGCGTCGCCCACCACTTCGTCGTCCGTGGCGGACTCATCGTCAGGTTCGAGCAGTTCGTCGACACCGCGCTTGTCCGTGACGCGGGCACCTGAGATTCGGCCCGCGACCACTCAACGGCAGATTAGGGCTGGTGCGTCTCGGTGGGGACATGGTCGTGCAAGAACGCGATCTGGTCGGCGATCACGGTGGTGAACAGCGGCTCGATGTAGGGGTCGAAGTGGCCGGCGGAGTAGACGCGGACGGTGGGCGCGGCCATGCGGGCGGCGGCTGCTTCTGCGACGTGGCGTGGTGTGACGGCGTCTTGGTCTGCGATCTGGATGAGGGCGGGACAGGTGACTCCGCGGGCCCATCGCTTGGGGGAGTAGAGGCCAATCTTGAGGACGATCCTCGCGGCGACGTTGGAGGGGTAGTCCCCGGTCTTGAGGCCGGACTCGGTGATGAGCTTGTTCATGCCGGGCAGGGCGTCGGGTGAGGTCATGACGGCGGTTTGGCCGGGTCGACCTGCCGAGTCGACGTACACGGGGCTTCGGCTTGTCCAGGCGTTGACCTGGTCGCGGATACCGACGATGCCGACACGCAGGCTGGGCAGGAGACCGGTGGCACGCACCGCTGCGGGTCCGCTGACGTGGGGCACCTGGGCGATGATCGCCGCCAGCGGCTCACCTTGTCCGGCGAGGCTGATGACGTGACCGCCGGCGAACGACGTGCCCCAGGCCACCACCCGGTCGGGGTCGACTCCGGGCAACGTGCGGGCGTAGGCCAGGGCGGCTCGCCAATCCTGGTGCTGCATGCGCACATCGAGCACCTGGCGCGGCGTACCGGCGCTGTCGCCGAAGCCTCGGTAGTCGAAGACTGTGACCGCGTAGCCGGCGGCGGCGAATCGTTCCGCGTAGGCGTACAAGCGCAGGGCACGCACGCCGCCGAAGCCGTGGGCCATGACGACCACCGGGACTGTTTTGTGCTTCCCGGCGGGCCGATAGACGCGGACCGCGCACTCGGTTCCTTCGGACAGAAAGGTGTCCTCCGACCAGGTGTAGCTGCTCTCGGTGGGCTGGGTCACGATGGCTCCTCGCGTGCTCTTGAATGACGTACAAGAAAGGTAGGAGAGTTCTTGAACGTCAGTCAAGATAAGGTGACGCATGCCTCGAAACCGTAGACCGCAGGATCGTGAGGAGAAGCTCGCGGAGATCGTTGCCGCCGCGACTGCCCTGTTCACGGAGACAGGTTTTGACGAGACGTCGATGGCGAAGGTGGCCTCGGCTGCCGGAGTCACTACGAACACCATCTACTGGTACTTCGCCGACAAGGACGCGCTCCTGGTCGCGGTCCTGGACGCAGTCCTCGGAGCCGCGCTCGCTGAAGCCGCGCGGGAATCCGGCCGACCCTGGACCGAGCAGGTCCTGTGGGCCGTCGATCGGCTCGACACCTACAAGCGGCTGGTCACTGTTGTGCACGCACGCGCGGCAACGTCCGAAGTGGTCGGCCTCTGGCACGACAACTTCCACGCCCTGGTCGACACGATGATGGTCGAGGGTTTCCGCGAAGCCGGGGTCGCGGAAGGCGATCTGGCCGCGATGACGAAGATCGGTGCCTTCGTGGTCGAGGGCCTGCTGACCCACTCCCATGGTGAACAAGACCGCCGGGCGATCATCGGGCTCCTCACACAGCCTCGATAGCTCGCTCGATTGGCACACTCAGGCCCATGGCGCGGGCAAGTCGCTACCAGGCTTCTCTGCGTCCGTGACGCGGCGGAATGGGCACGTGATTCGTGCAGCAGACCCTAGCGTCGATCATTCACGGCACCAGGGCGAAGCGAGTTATGGGATGTCTGGGATCTCAAGGCCAACACCTTCGATCCAGGCACGCCACGCCACAAGTCCGTCCCACGCGATGTCGACTTCCGTCCTCGGCTTCGACCATTGCGGTGATGGTTACGCGCTCGATGGACTCGGGGTCATCAATTGTGCCCGACCCGAGCGACGAGGTGTGCCAGCCATTCCGGACCATTTGTCGGGGCTCGTCGGTAGCGTTGCAAGGAGCTTGCGGCACCCCTCACGGGAAATCGGGCCCGTAGCGTCGGACATCGGTGGCGAGCAGACGAGGAGCCAGAGTTGGGACGTGCGGATCAAGGGCGCCGCAAGCACAAGACGCGGGAGAAAAACGGCGATTTGCGGTATAGGCATAAGTCCGTGCGGACGACACATAGCAAGCAGTCCCGCGTGGCTGAGCAGTGGCAAGCTAGCGGTTGGGAGTTCGTATCGCAGCAGGAGGGACGATTGCGAACCGAGATGACCTTCCGCCGCGCGTTGCCCAATCGGCCATGGCGCCTTCTGATTGCACGGGCAGGTCTGGCCCTATGCATCGTGGCTGGACTCGTCGTTGCTTCGACCCAGTTGCCTTCCATCAAAGACCCGCTCGCCGAAGTTCGTGCCGATGCCCACGCGGCGATCGAGGCTCTTGAGGCCGGCGACCTTGTGGCGCTCGAAACTCGATTGGCAGCCAACCGCGCAAACGCCGACTTCGCCTACTTCTTCACGTCCCGGACCACTCCTCGCGCCCTCGGCGACGCGCTAGCCTCCGTTGCGAGTGGGACCTACGTTGCTCCGCTTAAGGCAGATATCGACCCCCACGCCTATGACGTCACCCTCACCGATCTGGCGGGCACGTTAGGCCTGGCGACCTTTGGGACCGGCAATCGTTCCTTGCCTGTCGAATGGAGTGACGACTTCATCACCGCGTCGACCACTCCCGAGGTGCTTTACGGCAACGAGACCGAGAACGCCGAAGGCCCCGGTCAAGACCGCGTCGACCAAGATGTAGCCAACAAGCAGAACCTCCTGCTGCTCCTATCTCGCGGATATTGGTCAACCGAATTCCTTGAGGCTGTTACGGACGCGTACTGGTATTACGACCATGAGAAAGGCGACGCCGCGTGGCCCGGGACCCCATACCGCAGGGTTCCCGTCGGCTTTGACTCCGTCGAGGACGCGAAATACGCGCCGGCCCCGAGCGGTCGCTTCCTCACCGACGGCATCCTCGCCCTGACGGCAGCGCTGACCGCGAACCCGGGGGCCAGTGCTTGGGCTTTCACCGGATTCCAACCGGGCACCGAGAAGATCGACGGCACTGACTACGCCATCGGGAAGTTCACCCACTACCTGCTGTTTGAGCATCGGTACCCCGAATCGTCCGACTTCGAGAGCTTGGGGATGACAGCAACGCTTACCGCATTGTCTTCCGCGATCGATGCCACGAACGGGGCGGGCGGCGCCAATGTGTCTTCCGGCTCGGACGATGAAGGACCAACGCACGACTCGGTTGTCCTCCAGACCCTGGCCCAGGAAGTCACCGAGGACAGCGGATGCTCGTGGAACCCGATCGACTACTGGCATTGCGCTGTTGACGTTGTCGAGGCTGTACTTCACTGGATCCGCCGTTGGGGACACTTGGTGCTCGACATCTTGGCGGTAGGCGCCAGCACTGTCGCTGGTGTCGCTGTCGTTTTTGTTCCTCCCCCCTTCGGTTTGGCGGTTGCCGCTGGGGCAGAGCATGTCGCCGTCGCTGCGGCCAGCATCAACGCAACGTGGTACGTCATCGAGGGCGACTACACCAATGCCGGCTTGTCTCTCGCGGCAGCCGCCCCCGGCATTGGCTTCGCCCGGATCGCGAAGTATTTCAAGGCCGGCATCCGTGCGGAGCAGGGTGCAGTGGCCGCGGTTAGGGTCGAAAAGGCCGCCGGAAAGGCCGACGAAGTCGCCAGGGTAAGCAATGAGATCCGGGTTGCGGCGGGGGCGGAGAACACGATGGCAAGACTGGTATCCGCCGATACGCCGCGGCCGAATCTCCGGGTAACGACCAAGGCCCAGATCCGTGAGGCGGCACCCAAGAATGCTGACGGCGACTTCATCGATCCCAGGGGGAAAGTGATTTCCAAAGACGGAGAGTTCCACTACGGGCACAGGCACGGATACGAGGCGAGATGCGCGAAGCAGAAGGCGATATCTCTTGGGTGGACCGTTCAGCAATACGCCGACTACTTCAACGACCCGACTCATTTCCAGATCGAGGATCCGTCCACCAACCTGAGCCATAAGGACGAGTCAGACGTTTGTGCTGCGTAGGCACTCAGCTTCGGGCCGCGGTCGCGGATGACAACGTGGTGATGCTCAAGGATCTGCTCGCAGAGGGCCAGTCGCCGGACGCCCAGGACCAGCAGGGGGCCCACTGCACCAATGGGTGACACCTTGACCGCCCCATAGTGGGCGGATTGGGCGTACCTCAGCGCGGAGCCAGCACCACGATCGGCAATGGCCGCGTCGTACGTTGCCGGTACTTCGCGAACGTGCCCCGGTTGGCCTTGTTGCAGAGCGAGAACATCCGCTCGTAGTCCGGGTCATCCGTGCGCACGGTCCGAGCAGTCCCGACAATCTTGCGGACGCCGACCTGGAACTCGACGTCCTTGTTGGCCTCCAGGTTGAGGATCCACGCGGGGTCGCGGCGAGCGCCGCCGTTGGATCCGACGACCAGGCGATTGTCGCCGTCGGTCGCGTAGACCAATGCCGTCGTACGACGAAGTCCGCTCTTGCGGCCCGTTGTCCGCAGTAGGAGGGTCGGCATGCCCATCAGCAACCGGTGCCCGACGAGGCCGCGGGAGGTCTCGTAGATCTTCTGGTGGGCGTCGAGCGTGGCGAGGAACAAGTCGCGCTGGGACGGGAGCTTCATGGGGGAGAGCATGCCAGCCCGCGGCGACCGGTACGCTTCGAACATGCGTTCGGGCCGGCGGGTGGACGGGGTGCAGGACCATTTGCCGTTCGACCTCGCTCCGACGGCCGGTCCAAGCGACCCTTCCCCGTCAGTACGACGCCCGCGGACTCCGCCGCCGATCGACCGCAACCGCTTCCGGCTGCGCAATGACGCCCTCGCCTCGCACGGCTGGCCGGCCGGCACCGAGCTGCTCGTCGACCCGGACCGTCGCCCGCGTCGCGGCCAGGTCGCGCTCGTGTCCGAGGGCGGGCGGCTGAAGATCGGCGTCTTCGACCTGCAGCTCGGCCGCGGCGTACTCCGGACCGACCGAGGCTCGGTCTGGCTGGGTGCGTCCGCGCGCTTCGTCGGTGTCGTGACTCTCGTCGGTGCGCCGTTCGAGGGGATGCCGGACGTGGCGGGCTGAGTCCGCGAAGAGGGGATCGCGGATCGCCGTAGAACGTGTTCTACTTCTGCTCGTGACCATCACTCACGACATCCTTGGCCAGACCGTGACCATGCCCGTCGACGTACGGGATGGCTCCAACGCCACCGTCATCTTCGACGTCGACCTCGAGGCAGCCCGGGCCCTGGCCCCGGCCGGCTTCGAGGTCATCGAGACCGCGCCGGGCCGCGCGCAATTCGCGCTCGCGCTGATCGACTACAAGGACAACGACCTCGGTGCCTATCTGGAGGTCGGCACCATCCTCTTCGTCCGTCCCGAGGGTGGTGGCGAGGACGGCACGTTCATCACCCACCTCCCGGTCACCGAGTCGTTCACCTGTGCTGCCGGCAACCAGATCTGGGGCTTCCCCAAGTCCGTCGAGCAGATCGAGGTGACCAACACCGAGACCACCACGCGCTGGCTGCTCACGATAGGTGGCGAGCTCGTCGTCGACATCACCCTGCCGCGCGGTGGTACCGACGAGATGCCACCGATGGCGCTGAACGCCTACACCCTCATCGACGGCCGACCGCACGTCACCGCCTTCACCCAGGGCGGCAGCGGCAGCGGGATCCACTTCGGTGGCGAGGTGTCATTGACGCTCGGTTCGCACCCGATCGCCAAGGAGCTCGCCTCCCTTGGCCTGTCGCCGGACTCCGTGGTCCTGAGCACATGGACCGAGCGGATGCAGGCTCGGTTCGACGAGCCCACGCCGCTCTGACCTCGCCTCTGACGGGCCAGATTGTCCGACAACTTCATGAATGACCGTCTGAAACGGATGGCGGCGGGTACTGCGAGATTCAACAACCGCTGCTGAACGGAGTCAGAAAATGGTCACCCTTGGCGTCATCCTCCTCATCATCGGCCTCGTCGCGAGCATCCCGGTCCTCACCACGGTGGGCGCGATCCTGATCGTCGTGGGACTGGTGCTGAACCTGGTCCCGATCGGCGGCACCCGTCGGATGTACTACTGACGAACCACACAGCCGCTACCGCGACCAGCCTCTTCAGGTGGACCCCTGAGGAGGCTGGTCGTCGTGGCGTCGAAGGGGCTCGAGCAGTTCACCTCGCCGCCACCGAGACGTCGGGCGGACGTCGGGCGCGACTCCTAGCGTCGCGCACATGCGCCTTCTTCCTGCCGTTGCCCTGTTGGGTGTGAGCGGCCTCGTCGCCGCCCCTGCCCTCGCCGCCACCACGCCCTACGTCGACAAGCGCACCACGCTGGGGGCCATCGCGCTGGAGGACTTCCAGCCGACTGTCGTCGACGACCGCGGCGTCGAGCTGGGCGGAATCGGCAGCGGACTCTTCTCCTTGGGCAACAACGAGTACTGGACCATCACCGACCGCGGCCCGAACGGCGAGATCGGCGACACCCGCACCTTCATCGTCCCGGAGTTCACCCCGTCGCTGGTCAAGGTCCGCGCTCGGGGCACCCGGCTCGACGTACTGGAGTCCATCCCGCTCGTGACGCCGGCCGGTGACCCGGTCACGGGACTCCCGAACTTCGCGGTGCCCGGCGACCCGGCGCCGTACGCCGCCGACGGCACGACGCTGCTCGACTACAACGCCAACGGCGTCGACACCGAAGGGGTGGTGCGTCCGGCGGACGGCCACTTCTGGCTCGTCGACGAGTACGGCCCATCGATCGTCGAGGTGGACCCGGCCGGCCACGTGATCGCACGCCACGTCCCTGCCGGACTCGAGGACGACTACGCAGCTGCTGGCGTCGACTACCCGGTCGAGGGCTCGCTGCCCGCTGAGCTGTCGAAGCGCCGCGGGAACCGCGGCTTCGAGGACATCGCGTTGTTGCCCGACGGCAAGACCATCGTGGTCGCGCTGCAGAGCTCCGTCGTGGTCTCGGGGGACCGGGATCGGATCATCACGGAGCTGGTCTCGTTCGACACGACGACCGGTACGACACTGCATCGCTACGGCTACCGCTTCGACGCGGCCTCGACCTTCGCGGCCGGCACCCGCGGACGCGACCTGAAGATCTCCGCGCTCATCCCGGTCGACCAGACGCACCTCATCGTCCAGGAGCGCACCGACACCGAGGCCCGCTTCCACACCATCGAGCTCGACCCCACCGACCCGTTGGTGACCGAGGAGGACAAGACCCTCCTGGTCGACCTGGCCGGTGTCGCGGGTGTGCCCGGCAAGGTCGAGGGCGCTGCGTTGAAGAACGGGTCGACGCTGGTGGTCATCAGTGACAACGACTTCGGGTTCGTCCCGCGGGCGTACGCCGCCGGTGAGGACGTCGACCCCTCGGGCGTGAAGACGGTGCTCGCAGAGGTCAAGCTGCCGTAGGGCGAGCCAACACGTGCAGGGGACAAGGGCAAGACCCGAACGGGCCATTGTGCTCGTCGGCTGATGTGCTCACCGTGGACGCATGAGGATCGCATCGTTCAACGTGGAGAACCTCTTTGCGCGCCCGAAGGCCATGGACAGCAACGAGGCGGACAGCGACACCCGCAGCAGGATCCTTGCCGCGCACGCGAGGGTCTCGACCCTGTTCGAGCTCGCCAGCTACCAGGGGGTTGAGGGGGAGATCCTCGACCTCCTGGACCAGCTGGGCGTGCTGAACGACGACGAGGGCACCTTCGTGCGACTCCGCAAGCTGCGCGGGTCGTTGCTACGACGCCCGACGACAGGCGACGTCACGCTGATCGCCAAGGGGCGGGCCGACTGGGTCGGGTGGGTCGAGCTCAAGACCGTCGCGGTCAGCGTTCGCGCCACCGAGCACACCGCCCTGGTCATCCGTGAGCTCGCCGCCGACGTCCTCACCGTGGTCGAGGCGGACGACCGCCCAGGCCTGGACATGTTCAGCCGAGCCATGCTGCCCGCGGTGGGCGGGACGCCGTACCCACAGACGATGGTGGTCGAGGGCAACGACTCCCGCGGGATCGACGTCGGTTGCATGGCGGGAGCGGGGTACCCGCTGGTCCAGATCCGGACGCACATCTTCGACGAGGATGCGACGGGGCCGGTCTTCTCGCGGGACTGCTGCGAGTACCACTTCGAGACGCCCGCCGGCGGTCGGCTCGTGGTGCTGGCGAACCACTTCAAGTCCAAGGGGTACGCCTCGCAGGGCGACCCGATCGGTGCGAAGCGCCGCAAGCGGCAGGCGCGCCGGGTGGCCGCGATCTACAAGGCCCTGCGACGCGAAGGGATCGAGCACATCGCCATCACCGGTGACCTGAACGACGACCCGGCCAGCGACGCGCTCAAGCCGCTGATCGGGCTGACCGGCCTCACCGACATCAGCGCGCACCCGGCCTTCGACTGGAACCACCGCAAGGGCACGTTCGG
The DNA here is from genome assembly GCF_001427795.1 of Nocardioides sp. Root682. Lineage (GTDB taxonomy): Bacteria > Actinomycetota > Actinomycetes > Propionibacteriales > Nocardioidaceae > Nocardioides. Next base: position 239,602 of record NZ_LMHJ01000002.1, read on the forward strand.
CTCGGGCAACGAGAAGGACAAGATCGACTACATCCTGATGTCGGACCCGCTGTTCGCGCTGGCGACCGGGGGAGGGGTGTTCCGCAAGGGCGTGTACCGCGGCAACCGCACGAAGGACCCGTGGGAGATCTTCCCGACGCTGGACAAGAAGGAGCACGAGGCGTCGGACCACGCGGCGATCTACGCCGACATCACCGACTTCTAGCCTGCGCTGGGCAGGTTCGATGCAGTGCGCTCAGATGGACAGGTCTGCGATGAGCCCGTCGACCAGGGTGAACCGCTGGCTCAGGTCGACGACTCCGCCAGGGAAGTCGCCTTCGAGGTGCGTGGAGACGACGTACACCTGATCACTCGCCCGCTCCACTCCGGTGATCTCTGTCGTATAGGTGAACCGGGACGCCACACTCTCGCGCCAGCCGCGGATCTCTGCGATGCCTTCGTAGTCGTGGCTCTCGTCGCGGACATGAGCGTCGGGCTGGAAACAGGCGAGCAGGGTGTCGAGGTCGCTGGATGCCGAGGCCTCGTAGTACCGGTCGATGACATCGGGGATGGTGGTCATGGGGCCGAACCTAGTGAGGGGCACCGACATCCGCTGGTCACTTCAGGCGCTTCCAGTGGCCCTCGGAGACGACCTCGACGACGCCGTCGACCACGGTGAAGGCGGTCTGATCGTCGATCGCGTACGCCGACCCGGCGATCGTGCTCGTCCAGGCCTCTGCCTCGGCCATCGAGTTGCCCGGCGCGCCATCCGGCGCCAGGTGCGGGCAGATCGAGAAGTCGACGAGCCCGAGGGTGCTGTCGTCGCCGTTCGGCGGCCGCCACTGGATGAAGTCGTCACCGACCTCCGGCGTCATCACCATGCTGCCCGCGCTGAGCCCGACCCAGACGGTTCTGTGCAGTGAGGGAATGAGGTTGGCCAGCCCGGACTCGCGCATCCAGTGGCACAGGTAGAGGACGTCTCCACCGGCGACGAGCAGCACGTCGGTCTCGCTGAGGAGGGGGACCCAGAGGTCCTTGTCGATGCTGGGGAGTGCGGTGAGCTCAAGTACGCCGACCGACTTCCAGCCCAGGCTCACCATGGGGAGCGAGTCGTTGCCGCTGATGAACCGCCACGGCATGACGCCCGGGCCGACCGACGGGTGTCCGTACTGCGCGGTGGGGATGCACAGGGCGGTGGATTCTTCGATCGGCTTGCCCAGCAGGTCGATGAGGGCTGCGTGGATGCTGGGGTTGGTGACACCCGCGGACGTGAGCAGGAGCTTCAAGGTCTCTCCGATCGGGTCAGATGACTGCCTGATCTGTCCGACTCGGGCTCATCGCGAAAGTCATCGGCCATGACAGCAAGGCTCGGTGTCGGACGGGTCGGGCACGTCGGCACGGGCCTGCACACCGCTGAATGTCCGTTGCTCCTCATCGGGGAACCCTTGATCAAGCAGGTTCATCAGATGTTCCCCATCAACCCTGAAGCGCAACGCAAAGCGGCCTGTCGCCCGCACGAGCCGAGGACCTGGGTGTGGTCGGTCTGCGCCTAGCCAGAGGCTTGGGCGTCCAGCCACGCCCGCCATCCGCCGTACGACGTGATCTCGCGATCGGTGTCGACACCGTCGGCCGTGCAGATGAACCCGAGCACCTGGCTGCCGTCAGCGAGCTCGACCGGCCCGATCCCGAGGGGTGGAGCGATCGTTCCCATGAAGCCCGCCAGGGCCGCCGCGGGCAGGCGCCACACCTCGACCTCGATGCCTTCGCCGACCGGCTTGCCGTCCGTACGGGTGAGGCCGGGGCGGGGGAGTGGGCCGTCGACGACGTACATCCGGTAGTCCGTCGCGGTCCGGGTGGTGGTGACGAGGGTGCCGCCGCGACCTACGAGGTCCGCGTTGAGGGGTTGTCCGGTCAGGTGGGCGCCGGCGACCGCGACCAACGCGCCCGACCGTTGCTCGGCGAGGTCGAGCAGGGCGTTGTCGTAGCCGGCTGGTGCCAGCAGTTGTACGCCGAACGGCAGGCCGTCAGTCCGCATGGGACCGGGGAACGCCACGGCGCACAGGTCGAGCAGGTTGGTCATGTTGGTGAACTGGCCGAGCCGCGTGTTCACGCCGATCGGGTCAGCCGCGACCTCGGCAAGGGTCGGGTGCGTGGCCGTGACCGGGAGGAGCAGCGCGTCGATCTGCTCCCAGATCGGCTCGGCCTCCCGGGCCAGCTCGGCGAGCCGGTGGAAGCCCGCGAAGGCGTCTGCTGCGGTGAGGTCGCGGCCCTTCGTCACGATCGCGCAGACCGTCGGGTCCACCGCCGGGTCATCGACCAGCGACGAGCCGAAGGCGAGCCAGCGCTCGGCCAGCCACGGCCCTGAGTAGAGCAACGCAGCCGCCTCGAGGAGAGGCGAGATGTCGATGGCCACCGCGCCGTCGGTCTCGGCGACGGCCTGCTCCCAGGCCTCCCGGTGCAACGGATCGAGGTCCAGCTGGTTGGTCGGGACACCGATCCGGGGCCGATCCCCGAACGCCCGTTGCGTGATCCTCCGCGCATACGCGTCGGCCGGATCGAAGACCGCGATCTGGTCGAAGACCCTTCTCGCGAGCGGCAGGGAGCGAGCCAGGACCGTCGTACAGTCCAGGGACCGGCAGGCCGGGACCACGCCGGACGTGGACACCAGGCCGCGCGTGGGCTTGATGCCGATCAGCCCGTTGAACGCCGCCGGGACCCGGCCGCTGCCGGCGGTGTCGGTACCCAGCGCGAAGTCGGCCTCACCGGACGCCACCGCCACGGCACTGCCCGAGCTCGAGCCTCCGCTGATGTGCACGTCGGAGAAGACCGAGCTGCAGACGCCGTACGGCGAACGCGTGCCGACCAGTCCGGTGGCGTACTGGTCGAGGTTGGTCTTCCCGACCGGTACGGCGCCCGCATCGATCAGCTTCTGTACGGCGAACGCACTGGCCAATGCCGGAGTCGAACGCCGCGGATCACCAGCAGTGGTGGGGATCCCGGCCAGGTCGATGTTGTCCTTGATGGCGAACCGAAGGCCCGACAACGGCCCCGGACGATCCTCGAATGCCTCAACCTGTGAGGCGGACAAGCGTGAGATGAAGGTCGTCATGACACCCACCGCTGCCTTTCTGCGTCGAAGGCTGCGCGTCGTTGCGCGCGCAGGGTGGCGATCTCGCCGGCGGCCTCGGCCTCGAGCTGGTTGACCTCGGCCACGGAGAAGGTCGCGGGCCGGGTCACCAGGTCGGCACGCCCAGCCTTGATGTCGGCGCGTTGGTGCGCCAGCTCCTCGGCACTGACCGGGTGGAAGCGGATCCGGTCGAACTGCCGCAGCAGCCACGGTTGCTCGTCGCGTTGCTCCTCGGCGAGCCCGGGCAGCCGCCAGACCGGCAGCGTGCGCCCGACCAGCTGATAGCCGCCAGGCCCCTCCATGCCGTAGATGCAGAGGTAGATCCCGCCGATGCCGACGGCGTTCTGCGGGGTCCACGTGCGGGCGGGGTTGTACTTCGTGGTGACCAGCCGGTGCCGCGGATCGATGGGTACGGCGACGGGCGCACCGAGGTAGACATCGCCCAGCCCCACGACGAGGTACGTCGCGGCGGCCACCACGTCGAACACGTCCGCCCGGTCTCCGAGGTCGTTGACCCGGCGGATGAACTCGACGTTGTCGGGACACCACGGGGCATCCGGTCGCACCGACGCGGCATAGCGGCGCATCGCCTCATGGGCCTCGGGGTGGTCGAACGCGATCGGGAGCGAGACCTCGCGAGCCGGGATGGTCACCGTGGCCGGATCGGCCAGCCCGCCTGCAAGAACGGCCAGGTGCTTGGCCAGGGTGTCGAGCCCGAGCCGGGCGTCGTCGACCTGGACCAGCAGCGACCGGACGCCTTCCACGATCTCGGTCACGCCGTCCGGACGGTCGCCGCGCAGCGCCTGGGCCAGCAGGTGGATCCACACCCGGATCCGCAGGTCGAGCTCGGCCGGACCCGCTTCGACGAGCAGGTGCCGGTCACCCGACCTCCGGATCGTGTACGCCGGCGTGGTGCCGTCGGCGTCGTACTCCTCCAGTTCGAGGGGGCGGGCGGCCGGTGCCGCGACCGTCTCGCCCATGGGCTGCGAGTGGAGCGACGCCAACAGTGCGCGCCGCTGACGCATCGCCTCGGCGGCGGCTTCCGGTGTCGTGGGGACGAGCCGTACGGAGTCGCCGGGACGCAGCTGTCCGAGGATCCAGCGATCGGCACCGATCACCACGGCCGGTACGACGAAACCGCCGAGCGACGGGCCGTCCTTGCCGACGATCACCGGGGTGTCGCCGGAGAGCATGATGCCGCCGACCGGGTACGCCGAGTCGTGCAGGTTCGACGGATGCAGGCCGGCCTCGCCGCCGTCCTCGCGGGCCCAGCCGGGCGTCGCCCCAACCAGCCGCACGCCTGTCCGGTCGACGCGGTGGTCGACCGTCCAGGTCTCACCGAAGAGCGCTTCGACGCCCTCGAAGGTGAGGTGGGTCGGGGCGCCGTGGGGCCCCGGGATCACCCGCAGCGCCCAGTCGGACTGCAGGTCGGGGAGCAGCGCCGAGACGTCGGCCGGTGCCGACTGGTTGCCCAGCCGTCCCAGCGCTACGACGTCGCCGTCCGCCAACGGACGACCGTCGAGACCACCGAAGCCACCGAGGATGAACGTCGAACGGCTGCCCAGCACGCGGGGTACGTCGAGCCCACCCTGCACGGCGACGTACCCACGGAAGCCGGGACCGTCCAACGAACCCACGTCGAGGACGGAGCCCGCGCGCAGCCAGACGACGGTGCCCGGGCGCAGGGGACGTCCGTCGATCGTCGCCTGCGTCGCGGCTCCGCCGACGCACACCTGCCGGTCGGTCGAGACCGTGAGCACCGGTCCGCGCACCACACACTCCAGGCCAGCGGCGCTCCACGAGTTGCCGACCGCCGAGTTCACAAGAGCGAAGCTGAGCTCGTCGAAGGCGCCGGAGGGTGGGACACCGACGTCCCACAGCCCGGTGCGGCCCTCGAGGTCCTGGATCGTGGTCTGGGTGCCGGCGCTGACGACGGTCAGGCCGGTCACGACTCCCACCAGCCGAGCAGCTGCACCGCGGTCGGGTCCCAGCCGTTGCAGGGGTTGTTGAGCTGCGGGCAGTTGCTGATCAGCACCAGGATGTCGCGGCTGGCGACGATCTCGACGTACTTCCCCGGAGCGGAGACGCCGTCCTCGAAGTTGAGGTTCCCCAGGGAGTCGACGGGCACGTTCATGAAGAAGTTGATGTTGTGCCCGAGCTGCCGCTGCCCGATGCCGGCCGCGGCGCCGTACGCCAGGAAGGTCTGGCGGCACGCGTGCTGGTGGCGCACGTGTTCGCCGTACCGGATGACGTTGGACTCCTGCGCGCACGCACCGCCGATGGTGTCGTGACGACCGCAGGTGTCGTCGCTGATCACGGCGAGCTCGTCGAGCCTGGTGCTCAGGAGTCGCGAGCCGGTGGTCAGGTAGACCGCGCCCTGCTCGCGGATCGTGTCGAGCGCGGAGTAGCGGTTGTCGATGTCGTCGGCGTCGTAGAGCAACGTGTCGACCGCCTGATTGCCGTAGGTGTCGACGATGCGCAGCCGACCTCCCGCGGGAACCCGGATGAGTGCGCCGTCGCCGGCCTGGACGACCGTGTCGAGCACGGTCGCCTGGAGTGTCGTGGTCATGCCGCGAGCCTCCTGGCCTGCTCGAGCGCGCGGGCGCTCTCGTCGCGGAAGTTCCAGCTCGGGTCGTCGGTGGTGACGGGCTCCGCCACAGCGACGTCGATCCGGACTCCGGCCGGCGCGTACGGCGCCGTTGAGAGCGGGTGCGGCGCCGTCGCCAGGACGAGCAGTACGTCGACCTCGGTGCGGAGCGTCACCGTGTCGCCTTCCTGGGAGACCCCGGTCAGCAGGCCGAGCGTCCCGCGGGCGTCGTCGGTGATGCCGACCTTGCTGAAGAGGTTCACGCTGCCGTGCAGGTCGGCCTCGCCGAGCCCGTGCCTGGTCAGCTCGCTGACCAGGCCGGTGTGGGCGGAGCGCTTCCAGTCGTTCCGGTCCACGGCGTACGACGACGGGCCGAACCTCGCCAGGTGGGCATCGGACCCGAACCCGGTCAGGCAGTCGTGCCAGTCGAGGCTGGAGTCGACGACGGAGGCCAGGGCGACCCCGCGATCGGACATCAGCACCATCGGCGCCTTGATGCACGCCGACATCTGCGCCTTGAGGGTGTCGGGGACGTTCAACCGGTCGAGCCGGTCCGGCCCGAACAGCAGGGTGCTCACGCAGGCGTCGTCGCCCAGCGCCGTGAGCGTCACCAGACGCCCGGCACGGATCGGGAACGACCAGGCCGCGCCACCCGGGACCTCGTGGGTGAAGCCGCTCATGCCTCTTCCTCCGCGGTCCGCAGGCCCGGGAGGGCGAACGAGAACGACGGCACGGGCTCGCCGAGGCTGCGGTGGTAGTCCTTGCGCTGTACGGCGTACGCCGCGACTCCGCCGAGACCGACCACGGCGAGCGTGATCAGCGGCAGGTAGTGCAGGTACCAGCCCTCGCCGGCGGGGTCGTAGACCTCCGCACGCGGCATCGCCAGGTTGATCGCCATGGCGATCCCGTAGACGACCGCGATGGCGTTGACGACGATGCCGAAGCGTCCGAGCGAGAAGAGCTTCTTGCCGTTCTCGTCGAGTCCGTCGAGCAGGGGAGTGCCGGTGATGCGGCGGTAGAGCAGCGGCGCCGTCACGAGCAGGTAGGCGATGTAGAGCAGCATGATGCAGACGCTCGCCAGGCCGAGGAAGAGACCGGCGTTGCCGACGTTCACGACGAGACAGAGGCCGGCCAGGACACCGGGTACGACGGTCGCGAGCACGGGCGTGCCCGTCTTGGGGGAGACCTTCGCGAGCTGCTTCGAGTACGGCAGCACGTTGTCGCGGGCCATCGAGTAGATCATCCGGGCGGCGGCCGTCTGGATGGCGAGCGTGCACACGCAGACGGCGAAGGCGACGTCGAGCAGCAGGAGCTTGCCGGTCGTCGTACCGAGCTGGCTGGTCAGGACGTAGGGGAGGCCCTGCAGCCCGAGGTTGCCGTCGGTGACGCTGGGCGCAGCCATCAGGGCAGCGATGATCAGGAACGCACCACCGAGACCGGAGGCGACGACCGCGCGGATGATCGTGCGGGGCGTGGTGGCCCGCGGCTTGTGGGTCTCCTCGGCAAGCTCACCTGCGGAGTCGAAGCCGACGAGGACGTACGCCGCCATCAGCGCCGAGATCAGCAGCGGGACGACGTACCCGGTGGTGTTGTCGAGGTTCGTCGTGTGGAGCACGACCGACGGCCCACGCTCGGCGTGGCCGAACAGGAGGATCGCCAGCAGGACGACGCCGATCAACTCACACGTGACACCGATTGAGTTCACGATCGCGGTGATCCGGACGCTGACCGCGTTGAGGGTCGTCGTGACGACGAGCAGGATCACGCCGAGGAGTACGGCGTTGCTGGCACCCGACTTCGACGACAGCGTCGGGTCACTGCCGATCACCTGGAAGCCGCCCCACACGGCGGGGAGCACGACCTGGAGCGCGATGGCTGCAGCGGCCACCGTGATGATCTGCGCGATCACCATCGTCCAGCCCGCGAACCAGCCGACGATCGATCCGCCGAGTCGCCGTGACCACTGATAGATGGCGCCGGACAGGGGGTAGCGCGCCGCGAGCTCGGCAAAGCAGAGGGCGACCATGAGCTGACCGGCGAAGACCGCGGGCCAGGTCCAGAAGAACGCCGTACCGCCGAAGCTGAAGCCGAGGCCGAACAGCTGGAAGACGGTGGTCAGGATCGAGACGAAGGAGAAGCCGGCAGCGAACGACGCATAGCTGCCGACGCGTCGGGAGAGCTGTTGGGTGTAGCCGAAAGTGCCGAGATCTACGGCGCTTGAGTCGGGAGTTGTGGACACTGTGCCTCCGATGGGTAGGCCCAGAACGCGCACGGCAGCTCGGGGCCAGTCGGCCTCCCGGGCTTTTGTCCCGCCGTGGAACGGTCGTACATCTCTGTGCGACCGCCTCCCCTCTCGGACCAGGCCCTCCGTTGCCGGAGACGGAACCCTAGGGGCGCCCCGCCGATGTCAGCGGGTCGGGAACAGTTCAGACGGCCGTGGTTTCACCGCGGCACTTGTCGAGTAACGGTTCTGTTTCCAGCCGCTCACGTTGGGCTGCGACACGCTCGCGAGTGCCGATGCGAAGAAGGCGTCGTTCTGTCGGAGTTCGCGGCTATGTTCGCGCCGTGGACAACGACAACATCGTGGACAAGATCCTCGGCATGGTTCCGCCTGACCTTCTCGGCGCCTCGGGATCTCTCCTGTACTCAGGCCGCGATGCGTTCTCAGGTTCGTCGCCCCTGTACTTGATGGGCATCAACCCCGGCGGTGACCCCGACGAGCTCGTTCAGTCGAGCATCCATTCCGACACCGACTGGATGCTGCGCGACCGGCCAGCCAACTGGTCGCGCTACCGCGACGAGTCGTGGGGTCCCGGCGCGGCGCCCGGCACGTGGAAGATGCAACCTCGGGTGCTTCACCTCCTCAACCGGCTGGGGCTGGATCCAGGAGAGGTCCCATCTAGCAACCTGATCTTCGTGAGGAGCCGCCGCGAGGCGGACCTCGCACGGGACCACATGACCTCGATGGCTGAAGCGTGCTGGCCATTCCACCAAGCGGTCATCGAGCGGCTCGGCGTACGCGTCGTCGTCTGCTTCGGCGGGACGGTGAGCGGATTCGTCAGGGGCAAACTGGGGGCGAACCAGGAGACGGATCGATTCGTCGAGGTCAACAAACGCAACTGGACCAGCCGCACCTTCCGCGCACCCAGCGGACTCACCGTGGTGCAAGCAACGCATCCCTCCATTGCCGACTGGTGTAACCCGAACACGGATGTGTCGGACCTCGTCGCCCGAGCGCTTCTTGCGGCTGCCTAGTGCAATCGCGCTTGACGCAGCGTGGCAGCGCTCGTAGCCGCCAATGAAGGAGCCTGACCCGATGGACCTGACACCTGCCCAGCTCGATCGCGCCTGTGGCGCCCTGCTCGGCTCGGCCACGGGTGACGCGCTGGGCGCCGGCTACGAGTTCGGCTCTGCTCCACCGGGACCTGAGGGTCCGGCGATGATCGGCGGCGGCCTGGGTGACTTCGCTCCGGGGGAGTGGACTGACGACACCACCATGGCGTGGTGCATCGCCGATGTCGCCGCCACCGGTGCTGACCTGCGGACCGATGAGGCCCTCACGCAGATCGCCCGCCGGTTTCGTGACTGGTATGAGACGGGTCCGGCCGACATCGGTAACCAGACCCGGAACGTGCTGGCAGCAGCTGGTCCATCGCCAACAGGTGCGGCACTGCTCGCGACGGCCTACGACCTTCACGCGAGAACCGGACACACGGCGGGCAACGGTTCGCTGATGCGTACCGCTGCCGTCGCACTGCCCTACCTGGATGACGCCGAGGCGGTGGTGGAGACAGCGTTCAAGGTGAGCGCACTGACCCATTACGACCGACGGGCTGGCGAGGCATGCGCGCTGTGGTCGCTCGCGATCCGGCACGCAATCTTGGACGGAGAGTTCGACCTTCGCGCGGGTCTCGACCTGCTCGAAGCGGAGGCGGCTGAGTACTGGTCGGAGCGGATCACTGAGGCCGAAACACATCCGCCCACCCGATTCACGCCGAACGGCTGGGTGGTCGCCGCCTTCCAGGCCGCATGGTCCGCGATCGTTCAAACTCGGGTGCCCGAGGGTGCCGACGCGCCCAGACATTTCGGTGAAGCCTTCGGTACGGCCATCGCGATCGGCGATGACACCGACACCGTCGCGGCCATCGCCGGTGCGTTGCTCGGCGCGCGATGGGGCGCCTCAGCAGTGCAGGCCGACTGGCGTGAGATTTTGCACGGCTACCCGGGCGTGACGGGCGAGCGATTGGTAGACCTCGCCCTGCTTGCGGTCAGCGCCGACAACCCTGATGTATCTCAGTGAATTGCCCCGGGTTTCGTGTAATGGTCCACAAAAGTCTCCAGAAACACCGGGGCGGTTCAGTTGCAGTTGGGCCTAGTCGGCGACGGCATATTTGCGCGTCACTCGACGCACGACACCCGCCTGCGTGTCACCTCATGTGAGAACTCCGCGACCTGCTTCGCAGTCCACACCTGTACGAAAGGGGCGCTCGTTGAGTGCGTCACGACGGCGAGCCGCCATGCGGGGTTGGACGCCTCTACGTGAGCCCACTGGCTGTTCTCCAACTCGGCAGCGGGGATCCCATCCGCGCGACCCTTGACCTCCACAAGGAGGTGCTCCCCGTCATGGATGACGTCGAGGTCGTAACCCAAGCCATCGTCGTTGGGCAGCGGGGTGACCATCGCGCCCTGCTCCTCGTACCAGTCAGTGACAGCGGCGACAGCGGCCTGCTCACTCTCGCTGTTGTCACCGCCGCGCTTCGCGAGCTTGTGTGCTCTCGTGGTGACGAGGGGCGTGCCCTTGTTCCACTCAAGTCGATCGTCGGCGTCGAGCACGACTGGCAGCCTGTCGAGTAGCACCGCGACGTCTTCGGGCCGCGTGAGAGCACCGGTGGACACACTCGGTTTCGGCACGACGCTGTGAACAAGGCGGTCCTTGACGTCGAGCACGTTCTCCCAGCGGACTGCGGCGATCCACTCGGCCCACTCGTCGCCGGGCCGTGTCGAGTAATCAGCGTCGCTCTGCGACCCGTAGTGCCCGTACATATTGTGGCGGGCGTCTACGAAAGGGACGTCGTTCCCCTCGTTGTCGACGATGACCGCGCGAGCGACGGGAGCAGGCTCGCGGACGACGATGCCGCGTGCGACGTACCCAGCAGCCTCGCTGCTCCGACGCCGAGCTGTGCTCAGAGTCCAGCGCACCCAGACGCGATCCTCGACCTTCATCTTGCGCATCTCGCGATTGGAGGTCGGGTTGTATCCGGCAGCGACAAAGCTGTACTTGACCGCGTCCGCCCAAGATCGGTCTTGTCCGCCGGGGCTGTCGTAAAAGTGCAGGCTGTAGTCGGTCATGGGCCGACCCGTGGACGCGTCAGAATCGGCAACGAGTGGCACTCATTCACGGTGACGAAGCTACTCGACCTCTCATGCACTCTATGCCGACACCAGCAGCGCGGCGCGGGCAAGTCTGATGTCGAGGCCCAGCGCTTCGGCGCTGGCATGCGATCCGCCCCTGAGGCGCCCAGCCCGATCTGTGCCCGAGCGAGGCGATCGGTTGGCCGGCAGACCGTGTATCGCCTTGCGGTGAAGGACCTTGAGAACCCGAGCGGAGTGAACGCGTCGAGTCGGTCGAACAAGACATGTATCTGTCCAGCAGCTAGTCGACGCGTCGCCAGGCGGACGCCTCAGCGCAAGCCTGGAATCCATCCGTCGGGCTGGGGGCCCCAGGTGGACGGCCACTCTCTGGGGCGTGTCCCGGGCCGTTTGCGGCAAGATGGGTGGCCGCATGTGAGATCGACCCGACGAGTGAAGTGACGCCTAGCCCTAGAAACGTGAAGGAGCGCGCCGCGTGAGCGAGATTCCAGAAGGTGTCCTCGCCGGCTATCGGGATACCCTCGATGCGTTCGTGATGCGCACCCGCCGGATCGCCGCGCACTCTCTGCTTACGGACCGTGATCAGTTTGCCACGTGGGTGAGGATCCCCGGTGAGCTGCGCCTTCTTGAAGGCGGCCCGGAGGGGGAGATGCGCTTCGACCTCCCCCCTGAGGAGGCCTTCGAATCGTTGGTTGCGCGGGTCCGCCCCTTGCTTCTCGAACAGGACGGTCTCCACTACACGCGCGTGCTCGCCGCTATGGGTGCCTTCGGTCGAAACGACTCCGACGTTCAAGGGTGGCGCGTGGACCTTCGGGAGCGCTGGGATCGTGCGACCGGATCTCAGGCTCTCGGGTTCTTCGTGGGAGAGGCCCGCGACGGCGCGTCTCTCGCAACTGATGTGCAGCTTGCTCATGGCTGGCTCTACGGCGACCTCGTGCATGCCAGACCCGAAGTGCCGGACGTGGTTTTAAGGACAACCCTCGATCAGCGGTTCGTCGCCGCAGTGCTGGTTTACGGGCAGGCTGTGATGGCAGCAATCGCCACCATGCACGCCGTACAGCAGATGTGCGACAAGGGCCTGGTTGCGTTGAGCGCGAAGAGCCTCGCGACTCCGGTCGTAGTAGGAGCGCCCATGGTCATATCGATTGCTGGAGCTCGGATCGGGCCAGCTGGCGACGCGCCGCGATTTGGGGCATCGCTACCGGACGACCTGTTGCGGACCCCGGATCCGAATACTTGAGCGATTGCTCCCAAAGAAAGACGGGACTGGTTGGCCGCTGTCTTTGGACCGGGGCGTCCTCGACCCACAGGACGGATCTCAGGAAAAGCGGGTTGGCATCGCGTTTACGAACGCGACTGTGCAGCACGAGGAAGTTCTGTTGTTGAGCGTCAGTTGGCGGAGTCGATGTCTATAGACAGCGCGAGCGACTCAGCGTCACTCTTGTTGAACTGGTAGGGCGGGCGTCGTCCGAGATTGAACGAATAGATGTCTCCGTCGTCCTTCACACCGGCAATGGAGAATGTGAACTCGCACGGTCCGCTGTCACCCAGATCGTTGGGTTTGCCTAGCGTCGCCAGGCCAACGACCTCCCCGGTGGCGCTCTCAACGGTGACTTGAGCGCCCTCGGTGATGTCGTCGTAGTAGGTCTCGGAGTGAGCGCTGTCGCATGCGGCGTCGAACTGGACTGTCCCTGCAACGAGAAACGAGCCGACGGTTGGCTCAGCTCGCGACGCGCCTGAACTCTGGTCGTCATCGCGCAAGACCAGCCATATACCGCCCGCTCCTACCACCAGCGCAACCACGATCGGGACTAGCAGCCCCACCCAGAACGAACCGCTCGGCCGCGTACGCGCGGATGCCTGAGGCGCGAACGGGATCTGTGACAGAGGGCATCCGCATTCAACACAAAACTTCGCTGTTGCTGGGTTCTGATGGCTATTCGGGCACTGCATGAGGCTTCACTCCTGCGCTTGAAGGGGGTGAGTCAAGAAGCAGGCTAGAACCGTTCGAGGTAGCTGTCAGCGCATCGGTGCACCCTGTCCATACGAGGAGCGTCTGCTGCACGGATAGGTGGCATCTTGGCCTGTCACCCGTTGGTGCAGCAGGCCCAACCGGTCCGATCGATGGGCGGTCAGCGCCACGCATTCATGTCGTACGCCGTGCCGACGCTGCGCCCGTCAGAAAGCCTGAATACCTGCCATGCGTTGGCGGTAATGCCGTGATCGGTGAGGTGCTGGTTGGGTGTGCGGCCATTGGAAAGCTCGCCCCCTCGGCCCATCGTTACCGTTCCGATGTTGTTGGGTCCGGTCATTCGGGTTCCTGCCGGTACTCGGGCCCATGAACGGCCCTTGTAGTCACGAGCAGGAGTGCTTCTGTGCTGCGCTGTCCGCGCGGGCGTGGGGGTGCGTTGGATCGGCGCCGTCGGTGTCGCCTCGGCGCGCACCAATGGGTGCAATGTGATGACTCCGTTCCTAACCTCAAGGTCGTACGGCCCAGGTGGCACGTTCTGCGGGAGTGAACAGGTGCGGTCTGCGGCAACGAGGACAAAGGACATGAGGTGATTCTTACACAAGAACTGAATTCTTGTGTAAGAAGCACCAAGTAAAGTTCGGCACCGGGTGACGTCGATGGGCCTTCGGTGCGAAGGCCGGACGCGGGGTCGCACCATCTGGTACACAGGCGACGCTGGTGGCGGCAAGGGAAATGGGACGAGATGGCTGACCGTTCGACGGTGACACAAGCGCTGAGCGACTTTGTGGCTGAGCGCGAGTGGGCTCAGTTCCACTCTCCCGAGAACTTGACGAAGAGCATCGCCATCGAGGCAGGCGAGCTTCTCGAATGCTTCCAGTGGACCGATGACGCGCCGGAGGGCCGTGTGGTGGAAGAACTCGCCGATGTCCTCACCTACGCCTATCTTCTCGCGGCGCGGCTTGGTGTGGACCCCGACCAGATCGTGCTCGACAAGTTGGAGACGACGAGATCGAAGTACCCCGTGGATCGGGCACGCGGGCGGAGCGCGAAGTATGACGAGCTTTAGGGTCGACCAGTTTCCGTTCACCGCCGGGGACGTGCGGGGCCAGATCGACCTCGACCCGCGTTTCTCGAACTGGCCGGTCGTCTATGCGCTCGACGGTGACGGCTCTGTCTACGTGGGTGAGTCGCTCAACGTCGCGGGACGACTTCGTCAGCATCTCGATTCGCCGGACCGTCGAAAGCTCCAATGTGCGCGAGTGGTCATCGACGAAACTTTCAACAAGTCGGTTTGCCTCGACCTCGAGTCCTACCTGATCCGTCTCCTTGCGGGTGATGGACGATTCCAGGTCCTCAACCGCAATGACGGCATCACCAACTCGAACTACTACGGCCGCGAGCAGTACCAGTCGACGTTCAGAGCCATCTTCGACGAGCTCCTTGCGCGAGGCCTCTTCACAAGGCCTATCCGCGAGATCGAGAACAGCGACCTGTTCAAGCTGTCGCCGTTCAAGGCATTGACGCAGGACCAGGCGATCGCGGTCGACGACATCTTGACGGGGCTCTTCGACGACCTGACCTCGGGTGCATCCAGTCGAATCGTGATCCAGGGCGACCCGGGCACCGGCAAGACGGTCGTTGCCGTGTTCCTGATGAAGCTCCTGAGCGACATCAAGAATGCCGATCTGACGGAGCCGGTCGAAGGGGACTCGATCCTGTCGGAGTTCTTCGTGCCCGGGTTTCCGGAGCTGCTGGACAACTTCAAGGTGGGACTGGTGGTGCCGCAGCAGTCGCTGCGTAAGTCCATCCAGAAGGTGTTCAAGCACACCCCTGGATTGCAGGCGAGTCAGGTCCTCACTCCTTTCGAGGTCGGGAAGAACGACGAGCGCTTCGACCTCTTGATCGTGGATGAGGCGCACCGGCTCAACCAACGCGCGAACCAAGCAGCAGGTCCGCTCAACACGATGTTCAGGGACACGAACATCCGCCTGTTCGGCCAGGACGATCCGTCCCTCACGCAGCTCGACTGGATCGACATCATGAGCAAGCACCAGATCTATCTGGTCGATGGCGCTCAGGCGATCCGTCCCGCAGACCTCCCTGCTTCCACGACGCAGGCGCTTGTCGACACCGCGCGCCACGAGAGCCGCCACTACCGACTGGCGTCGCAGATGCGGGTTGCCGCCGGTCAGGACTACGTGCGGTACGTCCGTGGTGTCCTCGACGGCAGCGTGACCACGCGACAGTCGTTCGACGGGTACGACCTGCAGATGTTCGAGGACGTGGGGGAGATGCGGGCCGCATTGCTCGAGCGGGAGCGCGAGGTCGGACTGGCCCGCATGCTCGCGGGCTACGCCTGGCGGTGGGTGAGTAAGAAGAATCCGGACGCGTTCGACATCCAGCTCGACGGCCTTGGCCTGCGCTGGAACTCCGCTGACACTGACTGGGTCAACACTCCTGGCTCGGTCGACGAGGTCGGCTCGATCCACACAATCCAGGGCTACGACCTCAACTACGCCGGCGTGATCGTCGGCATGGACCTTCGCTACGACCCCGACTCAGGACGCATCTGTTTCGACCGGGCCAACTACTTCGACCCTCGCGGTACGACGAACAACCGGGTACTCGGGATCACGTACTCCGATGACGACATCATTCAGTTCGTACGGAACATCTACGCGGTGTTGCTCACGAGAGGGATCCTCGGCACGTACGTGTACGTCTGCGATCCGCCTCTGCGTGAGTACCTCGAACGATTCCTCTAGCACCAGGAGATCCCGGCTGTGAGCGAACTACGATGCTGGCCACACAGGGAGGGTCTGCCACTCCGACGGGTGGCAGGTTTATGTACCAAGCCCAACTTCGGACGTGATGACATCCGTCGTTCCGACCCCTCAAACATGGCCACATGCAACGATCGCCGCATGCAGGGCAATCCACGCAGCATCGCGAACATTCTCAATGCAAGCTCGGCCTACCGGATCCCGCCATACCAGCGGGCGTACCAGTGGGAGGCGGAGCGCTGGCAGGGGCTGGCCCATGATGTTCAACAGCTGACTATGAAGCCGAAGGGCGACCCTCCCCACTGGCTCGGAATACTCCTTCTCAGCGACGACAGTGGGACCAAATACCCCGGCGACGATTCGGTGCAGAGCTACACCGTTATTGACGGCCAGCAGCGCCTAACCACGACGATTCTCTGGCTCGCCGCGCTGGCGCATCATGCGAGGGACAAAGGAACGCCGATCAAGCTCGATGTTTCAAAATTTGCCACGTTGGATGTTCAAGAAATCGACCGGCTGCCGTTCAAGGTCGCGCTCGAGGGCAAATGGCGTCTTGCAAAAAATGCGTCGCTTCTCGGAAAGCGCCCGCTACAGGCCTACGCATACTTTCGATACCTCCTGCACCTAGGGCTCGATGCATTGGCGGAGGAGGAGCCAGTCAGGTCCCAACAACTCAAGCCGGAAAAGGCGGCTGGGGCCTTCGAAGCTCAATGGGACCAATTCCTCGCCACCAAGCGAGGGCTGGCCGTGCCCCGCGGTGAAGCGGTCGACTGTGACCTGTTGGCTCGAACCAGCCGCACCGAGATGTCGCTTTTCAGCCTCATTCACGATCCG
Source organism: Nocardioides sp. Root682 (assembly GCF_001427795.1). Lineage (GTDB taxonomy): Bacteria > Actinomycetota > Actinomycetes > Propionibacteriales > Nocardioidaceae > Nocardioides. The sequence goes on from NZ_LMHJ01000002.1 coordinate 256,254, forward strand.
AAGACTGACGAGTCGCAGGCCACGATCTTCGACACACTCAACGGAATGCGCACGCCCCTCGAACCGCTGGATCACGTCCGCAACTCCCTGTTCGTACGACTGCCAGAGGCGGACGCGAAGTACCTGTACGAGAAGGAATGGAAGGCCACTGAGGACGCAATCCGCAACGTTCGGATGAAGCGGATGGCTTCTGAGAAGGTCTTCCTCTACGACTACTTGATCGCGCACGGCGAAAAGGGTCGCCAAAAGGCGCTCAACGCCAATCGGGGCGCCGCCCACTTCAGCGTGATGACGCGCAGCATGGACAAAGACGCACTTCTGGAACTTCTTCGGGAGGACCTCTTGCCAAGCATGGCTTCGTGGCCCGTCGTCGTGCGTCAGTCGGATACCTACCGGCACGCCGGAGTGAAACTCGATATTCCGATTGAGGTTACGCACCTCCTAACGTCGTTATACGACCTCTCTGCCAATCCGGCCAACCCGATTGCGCTCCACTATGTATCCCAGCTCGCCCTCGGGAATGTGGATGCTGACGAAGTGGCGGAGGCGCTTCTGTATGCGGAGGCCTACATCGTGCGACAGATGCTTGCAGGCAAGTCGCTATCTCCGCTGCGCGCAAGAATCATGGACGTGATGGGCAGACTCGATCGAAGCATTGATCCCGCCGACTTGCTTACCGAGTTGCAGGCATCGGTCTGGCCGACCGATGGCGAGATCGAGGACCTCGCGCACGAGAAGCCCGCGTACTCCGACCTGGGCGCGAGGCCAATGACAGCCATCCTCCGAGGGATCGAAGCCGAGCAAAGCGGGGCGGGGTCGATGTTCTTCGTTCACGGGACCAGGCCGAACGAGTACACGATTGAGCATCTCTTCCCTCAGAAGCACGTGAAGTGGGATGCCGATATCGCAGCATGGGGTGCTGATCCGTCGGCCATGGGTCACCGATTGCACGCACTCGGGAATCTCGCGGTAGTCACCGGCGCACACAATTCGGCAGTAGGCAACAGCACGTTTGGCGAAAAGAAGGCCTACCCGACAAAGCCCGGAAAGAAGGTCGCACCTCTGGCAATCAACGCGGGGTGGCTTGCCGAACCGCAGTGGACGGAGGCCGAGATCGACAAGCGAACCGACGATTTGGTCGCCTCCGCTCTTGCCCGCTGGTCCTTCTGAAGTACGGCCAGCACGCTTGCGCCTATCGCGAACTAGGCAACAGTTGGGCTGCTCCGAGCCTAATTGGCAGATCCGGGAACAGTCGGCGATCGATCTGTACCGGTGAGGTCGCTAATCAGCCGGGCTCTCGCTGAACGAGCGCCGCACTAGCTTCGGGTACGGTGCCCCTCCACCAGTTTAGCAACCTCCGAGACGGCCGAGTCAGCGCGCTTGGGAGGTTGTGGAGGCAGCCGACCGGGGATCGCCGGTTGGCTCCTACCCGTTCCGCCGGGCAGAGCCGATTCCACGGGCGCCGCTGGAGGTGGCGCAGGGACGGTGGGGCGATCGCTTGGGGTTTGCAAGGCGAGGCGATCGTGCCGCATCGCCTCGCGATTGGTAGCGACGTGGACTGCACATGGCGCTAGGACGGGATCGTCAGGGAACCGCCGGTGCTTCGGGGTGTAGCGCGACGGTGATCTTGCCGTCGTTGGTGCGCACGAAGGTCAGGCGCGTCGCGCCGTCGCCGTCGTCGTCCAACGCTTCCACGACCTGCGTTACGACACCCGTGCTGTCAGTGACTGAGTGGACCTCGACAGGGACCTGCTTGACTGCCAACCGAACGTCGCCAATTGCAATCACCCTCGCCAGGGGAAACAGACCGCCGTCCGTCGTTTTTGCCGAGATGGCTGGGTCTTGCGGTGTCGACAAGGTGAGCCTGATTGGGGTCGAGACAGCGAACTTGGGCATCTCGTGGTCCTCGAGGTACTTCCGCATTGCGATGGCATGCAACTGATCGGCCGTTACAAGATCGAAGTCCGCTGCGCGGTTCGTCTGGTTGGGACGGCACTTCGCGAACAGTGGCTTGAACATAGGGAACGACGCGATTCCCGTAAGCGGGTTCAAAGTTGAATCCTCGAACCTCGGCGACGTGGAGAAAGGTGTGATCTCGAAGCCTACGTGGAGGACCTCGAGGGTGTGAATCACAAGTTCGGTCAGCCCGAGCCAAGAGACGACGTCATCGACACTGACCTCTTCCACGGTTCGAAGTTGGATGCCGCGCGCTGCGGCCGCATTGCGAGCGCCTTCAGTGAAGCCCCCGCCGCCTACGACCGCAACTGCTACATCCGCGCCGATTGCCCTCCGCTTCCCGTCGATCGCGTCTATCCAGTCGACTGCTTGGTTGCCTGCACGCTCCCGGCACTCGAACATCACAAGGACGTCCGCGCTTCCGGCCTTGGTCCGCACAGTCACATCGACTTCGCGCCGAGTTCCGCTATCGGACTCCTTGAAATATTCTGGCGACTGGATCTGAGCCTTGCCGACTGACGCGACCGCTTCGAGGCGTGCAATCAACAGTTCCAATGCACGGCCATCTCTAGGCATCCAACGAGCATACGGACCGGCTTCGAGGCTCAGGCTCAGGGCGGGTGACGCCACGCTGACAGTGGAGCCCCTTGGTGTAGATGCGCGGTGCACGGCGCGAAGAGTGCGGCGCGTCCTGACATACATGCTTGGCGGGCGATGCACCGTCGCCGATAGGTCGCTGCAGGCATTTAGTTCCCGCCGGGAGTAGGGGCTTGGATAGTCTGCGGACACCGACCACTGTCGGGCGCATCATCTTCGAGGGAGCTTGGCATGTGGGTATCGCGGATCCGAGTGACTGGCGGATTCCTCCATGGACTGGATGTCACGCTCAGTCCAGGCTTGAACGTCATCATCGGGGCTCGCGGGTCGGGTAAGACGACGTTGCTAGAACTCATCCGACACGCAGTTGGCGCCGAGCATGCTGATCACGTTGGTGACCCTCGAAGGCAAGCCTTCCTCAAGGCAGTTCTCGGGGCGGGTGAGGTCATTGTCGACCTCGACGGCCACGACGGAGGTCGACACTTGGTCGTCGACGCCCAGGGCGGTGGGCAACGGCCGGACCTTGGGCGGTCAGTGCTTGTTCTTGGCCAGAATGAGCTCGAAGAGATTGCTTCGGATGGGCCGAGCCGACTGAACCTTCTGGACCTTCGGACCGGAGCGGACCTTTCGATTTCTGATCGGACGGAGGCCGCCGATCTAACGGACGAACTGTTCAATCTTCGGCTCGACCTCGATGCGCGACGAGAAGTAGCCCGAATGAAGGAACGGTTGGAAGCCGATCACGAGTTGCTTCGTTCGCAGGAGACAGCCCTGCTGGGCGGGGCCAACGATCGGCTGTCTGCCCAACGCGAAGCGCTGCGATCGGCGGAGGAACGGGTCATTGGCACTGGTCAGGAACTCGAGACGATCGGCGAGCTTCGGCACGACGTAACCGTCGGCTCTCGTACGGCACGTGAGGAGCTGGAACGCCTCGTCGCGGCACGGGAGCGAGCCGCGCGGTTGCCGGCGTACTCCGAGGTCGTTCCAGCGTTCGAGGCGGCGATTGAATACGGCAGACGGACCGCTGACGCGCTTGACATGATCAGGCAACGCCTCGACGAAGCGGCTGAGGCAGCACGCGAGGAGAACCTTCATGCACGGGAGGAGGCCGCGCCGATTCGTGAGGGGCTCGAACGGGCCGAAGCGGGGCTTGGCCAGATTACGTCCCAGCTTCGCAACGTCGAGATCGAACTCCGTGCGCTAACCGAGAACGCCGTTGCGATAGGTAGCCTCGAGGACCGCAAGCGTGCACTCGAATCTCGGCGCGCGCGGATCTTAAACGATGTGGAATCGTCCGAGGAGGCTGTGTTTGCGCGGCGGGCAGAGGTTGCCCGACTCGCGACGTCCCAGATTGCTAACAACGTGGTTGTAGTGGTTGACCACCTCGCTGATGCCAGTCAGTTCAGGTCGTTTCTCATTGATGCACTTCGTGGGTCGAATACACGCGCGGCCCTGATCGAGACGGTAGCGGAGAGAATTTTGCCTCGACAACTTCTTGAGATGGTCGAATCCGATGACGTCGCGAGCCTAGCCGTTGTCGCCGGAATCGCACCCGACCGTGCGCAAAAACTCATCGAGAACCTGTCGGACAAGGCGAAGCTAGCGAACCTGGCCAAGGTAGAACTTGCGGATAGCGTTGATTTCCGACTTCGTGATGGCGCGACAGAGAAGAGCGTCGATCAGCTATCCACCGGGCAGAAGTGCGCTGTCACGCTTCCTATTGTCTTGTCAGAGACCGAGCGCACGCTCATCCTTGACCAACCTGAGGACCATCTTGATAACGCCTTCCTCGTCCACAATATCGTTGCCGGTCTGAACGCTCGACGGCTTGCCGGCGCACAAACCATTGTTGCCACGCACAACGCGAACATCCCTGTTCTTGGGGCAGCCGACGCTGTGATCGTGCTGGCTAGCGATGGGCAGCACGGCACCGTTTCAGTGGCGGGGCCGTTTGAGTCCGACGACGTCGTAGATCGGATCACCCGCTTGATGGAAGGTGGTCGCGATGCTTTCGCGCGGCGCTCGTCGTTCTACGCAGAGCACGGTGGTCCAAACAATGGATGACCGTGAGGTGGGCGCGCAGGCTCCTAGCCTGCGCTCACTTGCGCCCAGCGATCGCGCTCGCCATGCGGCATGGTTGCTGCAGAACCCAAGAGACGTGACCACGCGGGAGTTGATGGAAGCGTTGCAGCACGAGTCTGTGCCACGGCTCCGCATTCTGTTGCTCGAGGTCTTGGAAGCCAGGCAGCACGAAACGACTTCCGCAGCTTTGGATCGCGATGTTTCCCCTGATGCCGTAGCGAGTGCTGCCCTGCTACCGGAGCTGGACATCGCCGCTCTGATCCGTCATGAGTTGTCCCCAGCCGTGGGTTGGGTCCGCCTAGCGGCTGATGGCGAGATTGAGAACTTTCACGGAAGCAGCACGGACAAGGCTGTGCGCAAACTCCAGAGAAGGGTCGACGGCCTCGTGGCTCTAATCAAGTCCTCCACGGCACTCAACCTGAGGGACGTGGAGTTGCCTGCTGTATTTTTGGATTACTGGCCAGACGCCGCCACTGTTCCCCGAATTGAAGTCAGCAGTGATATTGGAAGCATTGAGGTTCAGACCGACGAAGGCTTGTTCTCTTTGCTGATGACCAACGTGTTCCAGAACGCCATCGACGCGGCCGCCGAGGTGTCGGAACGAGGGGAAGTGACCGTCGTGTGGGGTTGTACGGATCACAACTACTGGGTGCGGGTGAGCAATCCGTTTGACGGCGACCGCTTGGCGCTAAGTGATGTTCTTCAAGTTGGAAACTCCTCTAAGCCTGCGCACCAGGGTCAAGGGTTAGCCTTAATCCAAATGGCGGCTCAACGGCTGGGCATTGCCATTAATCTGGAGGGTCAGAGCGGCACTGCCGCATTCACCTTGAGCGGGGCTCGGCGGCGTGCCTAAGCCCGTCGCGGTGCTCGTGGAAGACGACGAGGACCAGTTCGAGGTTTCCTCCGATGTGCTCCTCAAGGCTGGATTCAGGCTGCATGCATTTCGAGCCGTGGAACCAGCGCTGGCTTTTCTTCGAACGACCAGCGATCGGATCGACCAAGGGATCGAGGATTTGATTGATCTGTTCGTTCTCGACAGACGTTTGCCGGCAAGGGTGGGGGAGTCCAGTCTCGACGAACTTGGTGATGGACTCCTTTCTCAGGTGCGTGCCGATTGGCCGGATGCTCGTCTGGTTGTGTTCACCGGGTACGCGACGGTCAGCCACCTCCAGGTGACGCTTCAGGGAGGGGGGCAATTGCCGTGTCGTTCTGGCCAGCCGCTCGACCGGATCAAGGTGCTGACGAAGGATCAATCTCTTGAGTTTCGGAATGAGGCACGGGCCTACCGCAGCCTCCTTCAGGAACTGGAAGACGTTGAGATCCGCGTCGAGCCAGCCGGCTCACTGGATCCGCGTGCGAGCAGGATGCTTCGGCGTCTTGCGTTTGAGTACGGCGCGACCAGTGTTGGCGCCACGCCCCTCGGTGGTGGTCTGACGGGTGCCCAGGTATGGCGGTGCGAGCTGAGCGGCGCTCAAGGTCTACTTGCGACGATCGTCGCGAAGAAGGTCAAGAGGCCGAGCCTCCCATCGGGCCTAGCAGAGTTGCTCCCGCTAGGGTCCGCCGCCTCAACCGTGGCGAGCATCTCGGGCCTTCTGGGAGGTGGGTACGTCAATGTGATCCGGGTCGCGGGGACCAACCCCACCGATCTCATGACGACCTTGGCGAGCGATCCAGTTCGAGCATTGCTGCTAATCCAGCCGCTGCGTCATGCGCTCGGCCAGATCGCATCGTCGCAGCTGCGCCAGTCGGTCTCAGAGATCTGCGAGTCGCTGATCGGCTGGAGCGAGCTCGCCACGATTCTTGGCCGACACTCTGTTGAGACGCCGTCCGGCACGCTGTCAGCCACAGTGGAGGTGGGGTTGAGACATGGCGACCTTCATCCGGCCAACCTAATGATCGACGGCACGAACGCGGTGCTCATCGACCATGACAGCAACACCTTTGCAGCCCGAGTCATTGACCCGGTCACGCTCCTAATATCGACGCTCGTCCACCCTGACTCTCCGATACGCGGTGGAGACTGGCCCTCGAGCGAGGAGATCAGGTCGAGTTTCATGACCCCAGCCTTCGCGAGCCGTCATTCTCATCAAGCGTGGTTCTCTGGCGTTCTGGAGTGGGTGATTGACGCCAAGGCCAGCGATCGAGAGCTGTGGGCACTTGTACTGGCATATGCCGGGCGTCAACTTCAGTACGACGACGTGTTGGAAGACAGGGAGGTCGTGGACCGGCTGATTGCAATTTGCGAGACAGCTGTGGCCGGACTTGAAGCGACAAACCTCTGACCTGGCAGCAGGCTGCTGGTCGCCCTACATGAGCTGGCCGCGAGAGGCTTGTCATTCTGGGCGGAACACGCAGGTCGAAGGAGGCACCAGCAATGCTCTCTTCTGACGACTGAGCACGTCTCGGAGACGGTCGGTCGGGCTACGTGCGGAGCCGTCGCGCTCCTCTGGAATGCTGACCCTCTGGTTACAACCGTCAGGGGAGGCACGACAGAAGTGAGCGACATCGCGGGGGAGTTGGCGCGGGTCAAGGGTGCGTTCGCGCAGCCGACCCTGACGTTGCTCCACCAGCGGCAGGCGCCGGTGGTGATCACGATCTTCCGGGCGGCGTTCGGGCGGAACAACAAGCCGATCCCGACGGCCCGGCTGCACAGCCAGGTGGAGGAACACCTCGCCGCGATCCGGGCTGCGGGGGAGAGCGACGTACCGGCGGGCAGTGGGCGGGACATCTGTCAGCGGTGGATGCGTGGTCAGTGGCTCGTGCGGTCGCTCGACGAGCTCGGCAATGAGGTCTACACGCTCACCTCGCACGCTCAGCAGGCGCTCGAACTCGTGAAGTCGATGACCCGGGACCGGGCGACGCTCAGTGAGCACCGGATCGCGACCATCCTGGGCACGGTGCGGCGGTTCAACTCCGAGGCGAACCCCGACCGTGGGGCGCGGGTGACGCTGCTCAACGAGGAGATGGCGCGGCTCAAGGCCGAGCGGGACCGGTTGGTCGACGGGGCGGAGATGGTCAGCGCCACCGAGGAGTACATGCTCGAGGGGTACACCGAGCTGCTGTCCCTCATCTCTGCGCTGCCCAGTGACTTCGCGCGGGTCGAGGAGCGGTTCGCGACGATCCGCGGCGAGATCCTGGCTGCGTTCCGGGCCGAGGATCGGCCGGCCGGCGAGGTCATCGACGACTACCTCGCGCGCGCCGACGCGCTGATGACCGCCACCCACGAAGGTCGGGCGTTCGAGGGGGCGTTCGCGCTGCTGCGCGACGACGCGCTCGTCACCCAGCTCCGCGAAGACCTCACCGCGCTGCTCGACCACCCGCTCTCCGACGGGATCCTCGGTGACGCCGATCGCGCTGAGCTGCGCGGCACCGTCCGCCTGGTGCGCGACGGCTTGGACCGGGTGCTCGCCCAGCGGTCGCGGGTGACCGCGACGCTGCGGGAGTACATCGTGTCTCACGACGCCGCGCGCGACCGCGAGCTCGAGCAGACCCTGCGGCAGGTCGAGTCCGAGCTGATGGGGTGGATGGCGACCACCGGGCCGCGGGCCACGCACGACGTCTCCCTGCTGCCCTTGCGCACCAACCTGGACCACCTGCGGGAGCGGTTCTACGACCCGGCGGACGACGTACTGCCGGATCGGATCTCTGCCGGTGATCCTGACGACGCTCCTTCGCTCTCGCTGTCGGACCTGATGGCGCAGGGTGGGCCGCAGCTGTCGTCCCTGCGGCAGCGGCTCGAGGACGCACTGACTGCGCTGCTTCCTGCTGGGTCGCTCGGCGAGCTGTTCGAGGGGCTCGAGCCGTCGCTGCGCCGGCCCGTCGAGATCTTCGGGCTGCTGCACCTGGCGGCCGACCGTGAATGGGAACCCGAGGACGTGGCGGAGGAGTTTGCCGCCGTACGACCGGACGGGTCGCTGCGGACGTTCTCCGTCCCGCGGATGCCGTTGCCTGACCCTGACCTGACTGAGAGTGAGTCGCGCGCGTGAGTACTGAGATCGATGTCGAGGATGGCGGGCGTCTCGATACGTCCTCGCCTGGCGGCTCGGACTACTCGACGAGCTTGGAGCGCGGGCGTCTCGATACGTCCTCGCCTGGCGGCTCGGACTACTCGACGAGCTTGGACGAGGAGTACGACGAGGACTCCGTCTCGTTGTTCGAGGGGGACGAGGGCGGGCTGGAGTACGGGCAGCGGCAGGCGTTGGTCGCGCTGCTCAAGCAGCGGTTCATCAGCGCCCGTACCCACCCGCGCGACTGGCAGGTGCTCGTCGAGAACGAGCGGGTGCTGCGGTCCCGGCTCAACGACCTGTTCCTCGACCTCCAGATCGACCGTGCCCGTGAGGTGGCCTGGAAGCGGCAGGCGAGTGGCGAGGGTGGCGGGCGGTTCCCGACGCTGCTGCACGACACCGCCTGGTCGCGGGAGGAGACCCTGGTGCTCGTGCACCTGCGGGACCGGCTGCGCGCCGGGATCGCGGGGGGAGAGCTCCGGGTCTTCGTCGACCGCGACGACATCCTCGACTACATCGCCAGCTACCGCCCCGCGCACGCCACCGACGAGTCGGGGGACGAGAAGCGGGCGCGGAACGCGGTCACCAGTGTCGTGAAGGCGGGGTTGCTGATCGCGACCGCGGCGGAGGACCGGTTCGAGATCAGTGAGGCGGTGGAGCCGCTCTTGCCGCTGGAGCTGTTGCAGGAGCTGCTCGAGGCGCTGCGGGCTGCGAATGGGACTGAGGTTCCTGTCGAGGACGATGCGGACCTTTTCGAGGAGGGTGAGGGGCGTCTCGATACGTCCTCGCCTGGCGGCTCGGACTACTCGACGAACTTGGGGGACGAGGCGTGAGCATCGACGAGGGTTTCGAGACGGCAATGGCCGGCCTCCTCAACCAGCGGGACAACGACGGGTTGTTCGGGGAGCAGGTGGTGGCGACGCCGGCTGACGACACCGTGCAGTGGCGGGCGTCCCTCCTGCAGCTGATCAACTGGGGCGGCTTCGGCGGCCTCACGACCGTGCCGCTCGCGGGCGACGCGACGATGATCTCCGGGGCCTCGGGCGTCGGGAAGAGCACGATCCTCGACGCCTACACCGCGCTGATGATGCCCTCGGACACCAAGTTCAACGGTGCCTCCAACGACGCCGTCGCGGGTCGGGCGCGGAGCATTGGGCAGCGCAACCTGCTGTCGTACCTGCGGGGTGCGGTCGACGTCGTCGATGACCCAAAGACGGGCCGGCCGGTCGAGCAGCTGCTGCGCGGCAAGGGCGCCGACACGTGGGGCGCCGTCGCGATGACGTTCGTCAGCGACCAGGGCGGGCGGTTCACCGCGCTGCGGACCTACTACGTGCCACGCCGGGCCGCGCGCTCCAGCGACGTGCTCATGCAGATGTGGACCCACGAGGGGACGCTGCCGCTCGACAAGCTCGAGGCCGCCGTACCCGAGAAGTTCCACGCCAACACGCTCAAGAAGCTGTTCCCGGGCATCCGCGTGCACCGGACGTACGCCGACCTGTCCGCCGTGCTCCACGCGCGGCTCGGCATCGGGGCCAACGGGGACGGGGCCAAGGCGCTCCGGCTGCTCGCGCGCATCCAGGCCGGCAACCAGGTCCGCAGCGTCGATGAGCTCTACAAGGACATGGTGCTGGAGCGGCCCGCGACGTACGCCGCCGCCGACCGGGCCATCGAGCACTTCGATGACCTCGACGCCGCGCACGCGGCCATGCAGACCGAGCAGCAGAAGCTCGAGCTGCTCGAGCCGATCAGCGACCTGCACGCCCGTCGGGCACTCGCCGACAAGCGCCTCACCGAGCTCGACTCGTACGGCGTCACGCTCGGCGGGGAGACGCCGTTGCGTCTCTGGCTGCTCCGGACGCACCTGCGGCTGATCGAGGCAGCGGTGGCTGCCAACCGTGACGAACGCAGCAGTACGGCGGACAGCCTCACCACCGCCCGCGCGGCCGAGGCGACCCTGGCGGCGGACCTCGAGGCAGCCAAGGAGGCGCACCGCGACGCCGGTGGTGGCGACCTGCAGGCGCTGGCCGGGCAGATCGAGCACGAACGCGTGGTCCGCGAGGAGCGCGGCAACCGGCTCGCCGAGCTCGAGGAGCGGGTCTACCCGCTGGTCGGGCTGACAGGCATCGACGGGGCCGACGTCGAAGCCCCGGACCTCGACTCCGCACTCGACTCCGCCGCCGCCTTCGGCGAGCTGCAGCTGTTCGCCCGCAAGCGGCTCGCGAGCGGCGAGGAGCAGTCGGAGCGGCTCAAGACCGAGCGCGACAAGGTGCGCGACGGGCGGTTCCCGCTCAGCCAGACCAAGAGCGACCTGACCCGTGAGCGGCAGTCGCTGGAGAGCCGCGCCGGCCGGGTGCCGTCGTACCTCCACGACCTGCGGGCCGCCGTCGCCCGGGCCAGTGGCCTGACGGTCACGGAGCTGCCGTTCGTCGCCGAGCTGATCGACGTCGCGCCCGAGGAGACCCGGTGGCGTACCGCCATCGAGACCGTCCTCGGTGGCACCGCCCGGATGATGCTCGTTCCGGCGGATCGGCTGAAGGACTTCTCGGCCGCCATCGACGACCTGCGGCTGCCGGGTCGGCTCACCTTCCAGGGCGTCGAGCTGGACCTGCCCGAGGTCGGCCCGTCCGACCCCGAGCGGATCGCCGGCAAGCTGCTCTTCAAGGACTCGCCCTTCGCCGGGTGGGTGCAGCAACACGTCGAGGAGCCCACCCGCAACGCCCTGTGCGTCGAGAACACCGCCGGACTCGACGGGTCCGGCTTCCGGGTGACCCTCGCCGGCCAGACCCGCAACGGGCGCCGCGGCACGCACGGCCGCAACGACCAGCGCAGCATCATCGGCTTCTCCAGCGCGGAAGCGGTCGAGGAGATCGACGCGCAGCTCGCCGACGTCGAACGACAGCTGCAGGAGCTCGACGCCCGCCTGGTCGAGCTCGACCGACGCGGTTCCCTGCTCGACCAGCAGCGCAAGGCGTACGACGCCATCGCGATGGTGCGCTTCGACGACGTCGACGTCGCGGGCAGTGACCGGCGGATCGCCGAGCTGGAGCAGCGGCGCGCGGACATCCTGTCCTCCGACGACCAGCTCCAGGTGCTCCAGACGCAGATCGACGACCTGCAGGAGCGGCTGGAGGCGACCCGCAAGGAGCGGTTCGGGTTCGAGCAGCGCCGTACGGCGCTCAACGCGGCCCACAGCGAGCTCGTCGACTCCGAGGACCTCGTCAACGACCGGCTCGAGGCGATGGAGCGCAGCGGCACGATCGCGCTCGGCGACGAGCAGGACGCCGCGCTGACCACGGAGTTCGCCATCGCCTCCGCGCCCGACGACCCGCAGGACCTGGAGCGGTTCCAGCAGAACTCGCACCGCCTCGGTGACCGGCTGCGCGAAGCCGTTGCCGGCGCGAGCGCGGAGGTCCGACAGGTCGATGACGAGCTGGTGCGGATCTTCCGGCTCTACAAGCAGCAGTGGGACTCGCCCAACCTCGGCGAGACGCCGGCGTCGTACCCCGACTACGCCCGCATCCTCGACGACATCCGCGGCAAGGGCCTCGCCGACCGGCGCTCGGAGTGGCGCCGCCGGCTCACCGAGTGGAGCGGCCAGGACCTCGTGCCGCTGCTCGGCGCCATGGCGTCCTCGGTCGAGGACATCGAGGACCGACTCGAGCCGATCAACGCGATCCTGCGTCGCCTCGACTTCGGTGGTCGCGCCAACGACCGGCTGCGGATCCGCCTCCGCCGCCTGGCCCCGGCCCACGTCCAGGTGTTCATGAAGGACCTGCGTGCCCTGTCCTCCGGCGCCTCGACCGAGCTGAAGGAGGAGGACCTCGAGAAGCGGTTCGCCGAGCTCAGCCGGTTCATGCGGCAGCTGCGCAGGTCCGACGTCGCCAGTGACGGTCCGACCGATCGCGACCGGCTGCTCGACGTACGACGCCACGTGGAGATCAGCGCCGAACGCTATGACTTCCTGAGCGGCGAGGTGCGGGCGACGTACCGGACGCTGGGGGAGAAGAGCGGTGGCGAGAGCCAGGAGCTGGTCGCGTTCATCGTCGGCTCGGCGCTGCGGTTCCGGCTCGGTGACGAGATGCGGTCCCGTCCGCGGTTCGCGCCGGTCTTCCTCGACGAGGGCTTCGTGAAGGCGGACTCGGAGTTCGCTGGCCGGGCCGTGCAGGCCTGGAAGGGCCTCGGGTTCCAGCTGATCATCGGCGTCCCGCTCGACAAGGTCACCGGCCTCGAGCCGCACATGGACGAGCTGCTCGCGATCACCAAGAACTCGAAGACGCACCAGTCGTGGATCACCCCGATCACCAATGCGACGGATCCCGATGAGTGACGCCACCGCGGTGTTCACCCGCGAGGGCGACACGTGGCTGCCCAGCGTCCTGTCCCGCGGCCCGTGGGACGAACGAGCCCAGCACGGTGGCGCGCCCGCCGCGCTGCTGGCCCACGTCGCCGAGTCCGCAGTGGGCCAGGGCTGGCAGCTCTCGCGACTCACCATCGAGCTGATCAAGCCCGTCCCGGTGGCGCCGCTGACGACGCGGGTCGAGGTGCACCCCGGTCGCTCCACGACGCGGGTCACGCTGGACCTGTGCGCGGGCGACGTACTCGTCGCGCGGGCGCATGCCCTGCTGATCCTCGGCCAGCCCTTCGAGCTGCCGTCGGGCCTGCCCGGCTGGTCGCCCGAGGCACTGCTGCCGGGACCCGACGACTGCACTGAGCGGTTGCTCATCCCCGGGATGCCCGACGGCGTGTCGTTCTACCAGACCGCCATGGACCACCGGATGGCCCAGGGCGACACCACGCAACCCGGCCCCGCCGCCGCGTGGTTCCGGCTGGCCGTGCCGTTGATCGAGGGCCAGCCCACGTCGGCCGCGATGCGCGCGATTGCGGCTGCCGACTTCGGCAACGGCCTCAGCTGGGTGCTCCCGGCGGACCGATACCTGTTCTCCAACGCCGACCTGAACGTGCACCTGCACCGTCCGCCCATCGGTGAGTGGATCGGCCTGTCGGCGGCGACCCACGCGGACGGCGGCGGGGTCGGCACGACCCTTTCCCGCCTGTACGACGTGCACGGCCCGATCGGCGTCGCGATCCAGACCCTGGTGATGCGCGAACGCCGTCCCGCTTAGCCCCGCGCAGGAGGTCGTCAGCCGCTATCTTCGGCAGATGACCACGTGGGCGGACATGGGCGGCCGCGCTGAGTTCTACGGTCGCGTCCTGCACGACCCCGACGAGCCGGCCTTCCACGCCGACTGGGAGCGCCGCGTCTTCGGCTGCACGGTCTTCGCCGCCGGGGTCCTCAACCCCACCGGACCGGACCTCGACTCGGCCCGCTGGGCGATGGAGCAGATCCCCCGCGAGGACTACCTGGCGCCGTACTACTGGCGCTGGCTGCGCGGGCTCGAGCTGCAGCTGGAGGAGAAGCACTGGCTGCAGCCGGGCGAGGTCGAGGCGCGGATCGACGGGAAGCCGGGCCTGCCCGGCGGGCGCCGGGTTCGGAAGATCCAGACCGCCATGGCCAGCGCCGCCATGGGACTGATCCTGCGCCCGACGATCCCGCGCTTCATGGCCGCACATCTGATGCCCCGCCTCATCGGCGGCCGTCGTACGACGATGCGCCGGCCTCGATTCAAGGTCGGAGACGCCGTCCGGGTACGCCCCGAACGGGCCGCCGGGCACACGCGGCAACCGGGCTACACCACGGGCAAGCCGGGGACCGTCGTCGGCAACAGTGGTGCCGCGCGGTTCTCGGATGCGCGGGCGGCCGGTCGCAGGAGCCGACCCCAGTACGTCTACACCGTCGCGTTCGACGGGCGTGACCTGTGGGGCGAGGCAGCCGAGCCCGACACCGAGGTCCGCATCGAGCTGTTCGAGTCCTACCTGGAGGCACGATGACCGCCGACGACGTGCGCGCGATCCGGGTCGAGGCGGTCGAGTCGCTGCTCGTGGAGAAGGGGCTCGTGGACTCCGCGGTCGTCGACCGGATCGTCGAGCACTACGAGAACAACGTCGGGCCGCTCAACGGCGCGAAGGTCGTCGCCCGCGCCTGGACCGACCCCGCTTTCCGCGAGCGGCTCCTCGCCAACGGCACCAAGGCCGTCGCCGAGCTCGGCTTCGGCGGTCCCGAGGGCTCGATGATCGTCGCGATCGAGAACACCCCCGAGGTCCACAACGTGGTCGTGTGCACGCTCTGCTCCTGCTACCCCTGGCCGGTCCTGGGGCTGCCGCCGACCTGGTACAAGTCCGCGGAGTACCGGTCCCGCATGGTCGCCGAGCCTCGAAAGCTGCTCGGTGAGATGGGCCTCGACGTACCGGCGACCAAGAAGGTCCGGGTGTGGGACAGCTCGGCGGAGGCGCGCTACCTCGTGGTCCCCGAACGCCCGGCCGGCACCGAGGCGCTCGGTGCCGAGGAGCTCGCCTCGCTGGTCAGTCGGGACTCGATGATCGGTGTCGCGGTCGCGAAGGAGCCCACCCCATGACTGAGCAGGCTGAGCAGATTCCGCAGGCGACGATCGAGGGCGACCTCGAAGGCCCCGTCTCCCCGCCGCGCGACAACGGGGCGATCGTGTTCGCTGCGCCGTGGGAACGCCGCGTGTTCGGCATCGTGCTCGCGCTGTGCCGGGACGGACGCCTCCCGTGGGAGGACTTTCGGCAGCAGCTGATCGCGCAGATCGCCGCCGACCCGGACCGGCCGTACTGGGAGAGCTGGGCGGCCGCGCTCGAGGCCGTCCTCAGCACGGCGGCCGCGCTGCAGCGCGACGAGGTGGACGAGCGCGAACACACCCTGCTCGCCCGCCCCGCCGGCCACGACCACCGCGACGACGAGCACGGTCACGGCCACGGCCACGGCCACGGCCACGGCCACTAGCCGATGCGCGCTGCCCGCTTCGCCGCGGCTTCCGCCCGTTGCTCCACGAACCGCGTGGCCTGTTCGTCCAGCACCGCGATGGCGGCGGCGAGCTCGTCGCGGGCTCGCTCGCCCTCCTCGTCGAGGCCCTCGAGCTCGAAGAGCCGCCACTGTCGTACCAGCGGCATGACGATGTCGTCGTGATGGATGCGGAGGTCGTAGATGCCGGCCCTGGCCATCTGGACCGCCTTGCGAGCGAAGCCCGGAATGACCGATCCCGGCATCTCGAAGCCGACGACCTCGTCGGCGATCGCGCGCATCGTGGGCCCCGGCGCGATCTGCAACGCGGCTTCGACGATGTTGCGGTAGAAGATCATGTGCAGGTTCTCGTCCTTCGCGACGCGGGTCAGCAACCGCTCCGCGACCGGGTCCTCGGTGATCCGGCCCGTGTTGCGGTGCGACACCCGGGTCGCGAGCTCCTGGAAGGACACATAGGCGCACACGTTCAAGAGCGGTTTGTCGCCTGAGTCGAAGCCGGCCTCCATCGTCTGCATCCGCGCGCGCTCGAGCTCGTCGGGGTCCACACCCCGGGTGACCAGGAGGTAGTCGCGGATGCAGAAGGCATGACGGCCCTCCTCGGCCGTCCACCGGTTGACCCACGCGCCCCACGCACTCTCCCGGCCGAACGCCCGCTCGACCTCGCGGTGGTAGCTCGGCAGGTTGTCCTCGGTCAGCAGGTTCACCTCCAGCGCGGTCCGCGCGATCGGTGAGAGCGTGGACTGCTCGAGGGACCAGGGTTCGCCGTCGAGGATCGCGAAGTTGCGGCCCTCGCTCCACGGGACGTACTCGTGGGGCATCCATTCCTGGGCAACTTCCAGGTGCCGGTTGAGGTTGGCCTCGACAGTGGGTTCGAGCTCCTTCAGGAGCGTCGCGGTGTCCATGTCTCGGCCTACCATTTCCCCGGCGCCGGGGATAGCCCTCCGAGGGGGCTCAGTTGCCGCCGGCCGGCAGCTCTTCGAGCATCACCGCCGGGTTGTCGCGTGCGGTGACCTGCGCGCGCCAGCGGTCGACGAACAGCGCCAGGTAGGTGCCGTCGCTGCGCTGCAGCACCTCGACGCCACGGATGCCGGAGAGCGCGGATGCGCCAGCAGCATCGGTCAGGCGCGCGACCTGGTAGTCGAGCCTGGAGAACCGGATCGGCGAGTTGAACTCGTTGAGCATCCGGTCCTCGACGACCTCGAACTGCATCGGGCCGACGGCGGCCAGGACAGGCGACTGGTCACCGCGCAGGTCGGAGCGCAGGACCTGCACCACGCCCTCCTGGTCCAGCTGCTCGATGCCCTTGCGGAACTGCTTGTAGCGGCTGATGTCGCCAGCGGTGGCGGTCATGAAGTGCTCGGGAGCGAACGAGGGTACGGGCGGGTACTCGATCGCGTCGCCGACGTACACGGTGTCGCCCACGCGCAACGCCTGGGCGTTGACGAAGCCGATGATGTCGCCCGGCTCGGCGGTCTCGACCGACGTCGTGTCCCGGCCGAACACGGCCTGGGCGAACTTCGTGGCGAACGGGCGGCCGCTCGCGGCGTGGGTGACGATCATGCCGCGCTCGAAGGAGCCGGAGACGATGCGCGCGTAGGCCAGGCGGTCGCGGTGGGCGTTGTTCATACCCGACTGCACCTTGAACACGAACGCGCTGAAGTCGTCCTTGACCTCGCGCACCGTTCCGTCGACGCCCAGCGTCGCGTTGGGCTCGGGGGCCAGGTCGAGCAGCAGGTCGAGCAGCTGCGCGACGCCGAAGTTCTGCAGGGCCGAGGCGAACATGACCGGCGTGGTCTCGCCGGCGAGGAAGCGGGCCTGGTCGTGGTCGGCCTCGTCGAGGGAGAGCAGCTCGTGCTCCTCGACGGCGTGCGCCCACACCTGGGCGTCGTTCTCCTCGACCTCGTTGGCGCCCATCCGCTTCTCGGGCGCGCGGGTGGCGCCACCGGCGGTGCGGGTGTACTTGACGAACTCGCCCGTACGACGGTCCAGCACCCCGCGGAAGTCACCGGCCTCGCCGACCGGCCAGGTCAGGGGAGTGGGGCGGAGCTTGATCTTCTCCTGGATCAGGTCCATCAGCTCGAGGGCGTGCAGGCCGGGGCGGTCCCACTTGTTGATGACCGTGATCACCGGGATGCCGCGCAGCGCGCACACCTTGAACAGCTTGAGCGTCTGCGGCTCCAGGCCCTTACCGGCGTCGACGAGCATCACGGCCGAGTCGACCGCCGAGAGCACGCGGTAGGTGTCCTCGGAGAAGTCGCTGTGGCCGGGGGTGTCGACCAGGTTGATGACGTGGTCGCGGTAGACGAACTGCAGCGCCGCCGACGTGATCGAGATGCCGCGGGCCTTCTCCATCGCCATCCAGTCCGACACCGTGGCGCGGCGGTCACCCTTGCCGTGGACCGCTCCGGCCTCGGTGATCACCCGTGCGTGGAGCGCCAGCGCTTCGGTCAGCGTGGACTTGCCGGCGTCGGGGTGGCTGATGACGGCAAAGGTACGGCGGGGACGGGTGTCGGACACTGGCCGAAATCTACCGGCTCGCCCGGCCGACCCGAGAATGCCGGCGTCTCGATACGCCGCTCCTTCGTCGCGGCTGCTCGACGACCGTGGACGGCACCTACACGGGCAGGGACACGTCCTCGCCGGGGTCGAGCCAGTGCACCCGGTCAGCCAACGCGGACTGGCCCAGCACGGCCTCCGCCTCGGCACGGCCCTGTTGGAAGTGCGACCAGCCCTCGTAGTGCACGGGTACGACGTGCGCCGGGTCGACGAGCTCGATCAGCTCGGCACCCTCGCGGGCGTCCATCGTGTAGCGGAACCAGCCGGAGAGGTAGCGGAACCGGACCGATCCCAGGTGGAGCAGGATCGTGCCGATCTTCAACCGGGACGCGACCTCGCGCAGGGCTGGGTAGAGCACGGTGTCGCCCGTGACCCAGAGCTCGCCGTGCTCCTGACCCGCCCAGGCGAGGGAGAAGCCGATCACCGGCCCCGTGATCGGCTCGCTGCCGACCGGCCCGTGCCGACACGGGGTGGCGGTGACCGTGATGCTCTCCTTGCCCGGCGCCTCCAGCAGGGTGGTCTCCCACGCCGCGAGTCCGACGCAGTGCCGGCCCAGCTTCGCTGCCGCCTTCTTCGTCGTGACCGTGGTGCCCCAGGTCGGGAGCAGCGCCTGCGCGGACGGGTCGAGGTTGTCGCCGTGGTGGTGATGGCTGACGAGCACGGCATCGATCGGCCCCAGGTCCGCCGCGGCGATCGACGGCCCGGCGAGCTTGCGCGACGTCGTACCCCAGCCGAAGAAGTAGCGCTTGCCCGGCGGGTCGAACGTCGGGTCGGTCAGGATCCGCCAGCCACCGACCTCGATGAGCGTGGTCGGACCGCCGATGTGGGTGATCTTCGTGGGAGCCATGACCTGAACCTAGGGGAAAGGCGGGGCCCGCAGGCTCGTCGAGTAGTCCCGTAGCGAGGTACGAGCGCAGGGACGTATCGAGACGCGGCG
The DNA here is from genome assembly GCF_001427795.1 of Nocardioides sp. Root682. Classification (GTDB taxonomy): domain Bacteria; phylum Actinomycetota; class Actinomycetes; order Propionibacteriales; family Nocardioidaceae; genus Nocardioides. The sequence continues at coordinate 275,266 of NZ_LMHJ01000002.1, forward strand.
GGGGGTCTCGATACGCCTCTCGTTCCTCGCGGCTACTCGACGAACCTGCGGTCAGCCCAGCGCAGCGAGTTGCGCCCGGGTCGGGACGTACGGCTCCCACCGCAGCCGCATCCCAGCCTCCCGCGGCGTCCGGTTGCCCTTCTTGCCGTTGCAGGACCCGCAGGCCGCGACGCAGTTCAGCCACGTCCACCGGCCACCTCGTGAGGCCGGCAGGACGTGGTCGACGGTGGTGGCGCGTCCGGCGCAGTACGCGCAGCGGTGGCCGTCGCGGACCAGTACGCCGCGACGGGTCCAGGGTGCCGGTCGGTACATCCACTTCGTGGCGACGTACCGAACCAGGCGGATGACCCTCGGCCACGGGTGAGGGCCGATCATCTTCTCGTCGTGGCCCTCCTCGACGGTCGCCACCTCGCGGAAGAGCATCCGGACGGCGTGGTTGAAGGACACCTTGCCGAGCGGCTCGTAGGAGGCGTTCAGCAGCGTCACTGTTGTTGCGGACACCGCTGACACCTCCTTTCCTTGAAGTCTCCGTCCTGCGGTGGGTCTTGTCGATTGTCAATCCTCGGGATGACAGCGGGGTGACTGCGGGGAGTCGAACCCCGACCTCCTGGGCCACATCCAGGTGTGCAGTTGCCGCTACACCACAGTCACAGTGCCCCCTCCAGGAATCGAACCTGGATCCTCGCCTTCGTAGGGCGATGTCGTGTCCGTTGGACCAAGGAGGCTGGGTGCCCCTGTGACGCCGGGGCTCGCGTTCAGGCGACGGCCTTCTTCGGCCGGCCGCGGCGCCTGACTGTCTCGATCGGCTTGCCGCTCTCGAGGAGGACGCCGCCCCAGACGCCCCACTCGTCCCGGCTGGTGCCGAGGGCGAGGCAGACCGTCCGGACGCCGCACGTGTGGCAGACCTCGAGAGCCGCGGCGAGCGTCTCGTCGTCGCAGGGGTCGAAGATCTCGGGGTCCTCGTGCCCTTCGCACCGCCACGCGACGCCCGGCGACCGCGGTGTCGGGTGCGTGAAGGCGATGGTGACGCCCTTGGTGTTGAGGTCGCCCCGCTCGTCCGCGGAGTACGACGCCGGGGTGGTGGCCGTGTGCGGCCACCCGTTCTTCGTTTCCACGCCGGTCACCTCCTTGGGCTTGTCGGGGCATGGGGTCGTACACCGTCTCGGACTCGAACCGAGGACCTTCGACTTAAGAGGACGCTGCTCTACCAACTGAGCCAACGGTGCGTAGCGGGGCCACGAGTCGAACGTGGGCCAACGGGCTCATGAGACCCATGGCGTCTCCCGACACCCGCTTGGTCCCGCCGGGGCGGGAAGTGCTGCTCGACCAGGGCTCGAACCTGGGACCTCCCGGGTAACAACCGGGCGCTCTGCCAACTGAGCCACCGAGCATTGTTCTTCGCGGTGCCCGCCCCGGGATTCGAACCCGGACGCCCTGGGGACACGGCGTTCTGAGCGCCGCGCGTCTACCGTTCCGCCAGACGGGCATGAAGCTGTCCACTGTTGAGTTGTTCGTCGTGCTGCCCGGACATGCAGAAAGGCCGCTCCGATGAGGGTTTCGTCCTGGTCGGTGTGACCTCTGGACGTTCGCCTCGCTGGAGCGGCCCGGTGTTCCCGGTGCGTGATGGCACCTACAGGGGCGGCTCCAGCTGGCCGAGCAGCTGCTCGCGCTTCAGCATGGTCGACGGCTCATTGCCTTCGAGGGGTCGGAGGACGAGGGCAGCGTCGAGCGCACAGGTCGCATAGCGACTCGTGGCAACGGGGAGATGGTGAATGCCCACGGTCCTGCCCTTCCAGCTCGTGCTTCGATCGACCGGCCGGGTGGCGCGGTCGGGTCCAAGGTTAGGGGCGATCCGCCGGACCGGCCTAACGATTTATGGCGGGGGCGCGAGTTGGGGTTTGTCACGCGCGAGTTGGGGTTTCCCACCTTCGAGTTGTGGCTTGCCGACGTACGTCGGAGCGACAAACCCCAACTCGGCGGTGACAAACCCCAACTCGGCGGTGGCAAACCCCAACTCGGCGGTGACAAACCCCAACTCGGCGATGGTCAGAAGGCGCTGATCCCTGTCAGGGCCCGCCCGATCAGCAGCTTCTGGATCTGCGAGGTGCCCTCGTACAGCGTCGTGACCCGGGCGTCGCGCAGGGCCTTGCCGACGGGGAACTCGTCGACGTACCCATAGCCGCCGAAGACCTGGACGGCCTGGTTGGCGGCGCGCACCGAGGCCTCGGACGCGAAGAGCTTCGCCATCGACGCGGCCGTGCCGAACGGTTCGCCGCGCTCGGCCAGGTCGGCTGCTCGCCACACCATCAGCCGGGCTGCCTCGGTGTCGACCGCCATGTCGGAGAGCATCTCCTGGACCAGCTGGTACGACGCGATGGGCTTGCCGAACTGGGTGCGCTCGCCGGCGTACGCAACGCTCGCCTCGAGGCAGCCACGAGCGAGGCCGACACAGCCAGCGGCGACCGAGATGCGGCCCTTGTCGAGGGCGGTCATCGCGATCTTGAAGCCCGAGCCCTCCTCGCCCAGGCGATGCGAGTCCGGGACGCGCACGTCGGAAAGGATCAGCTCGGCCGTGGCCTGGCCGCGCAGGCCGAGCTTGCCCTTGATCTCGCGCCGCTCGAACCCGGGGGAGTCGGTGGGCACGAGGAAGGCGGTGATGCCCCTCCCGCCCGGCCCGCCGGTGCGGGCGAAGACAAGCGCCACCGTGGCCCAGGTGCCGTTGGTGATGAAGAGCTTGTTGCCGGAGATCACCCAGTCGTCGCCATCACGGACGGCCCGGGAGACCAGGGAGCCGGCGTCGGAGCCGGTGCCGGGCTCGGTCAGGCCGAAGCAGGCGAGCGCGGAACCGTCGCACAGCGACGGCAACCACTGCTGCTTCTGCTCCTCGGTGCCCCACGCCTGGATGCTCTTGCTGACCAGGCCGAGCGAGACGCTGACGATCCCGCGGATCGAGGTGTCGCCGCGGCCGAGCTCCTCCATCATCAGGACGTACGACAGGAAGTCGCCGCCCGAGCCGCCGTACTCCTCGTTGATGCCCATGCCGAGGAAGCCGACGTCGGCGAGCTTGCCGACGATCGCCCGGTCGACCTGCTCGATGCGGTCCCACTCGGCAGCGTTCGGCACCACCTCGTGGTCCACCCAGTCGCGGGCGAGATCGCGAAGCGCTTGCTGGTCGTCGGAGAGCGTCAGGTCCATGGATGCCATCGTGCCCGATCGCGGCGCGACTTTTCCTTGCGGTGGAGCGGTGTCTGCGCGAGCCTCGCCCCATGGGAGTTCGTGACAGGTTCAGCGCAGGGCTCGCCCGTCAGCTCGGGCATCCGTCCGGGCCCGCAGGCAGGCTCGTCGCGCGCATGCTCAACAAGGGCAACAGCCAGGCGGTGCACGGGGCCGTCGAGGCCGCGGACCCGCAACCAGGCCAGTCGGTGGCGGACTTCGGGTTCGGCGGCGGCGTCGGGCTTCGGCCACTCCTCGATCGCGTGGGTCCGAGCGGCCACGTCCACGGTGTGGAGATCGCCGACACGATGCTCTCCGGGGCGCGGCGACGGTTCGCGGCCGAGCTCGGCGACGGCCGACTCCAGGTCCACAGCGGCGACCTCACCGCACTGCCGCTCGCCGACGACTCGCTCGACGCTGCCATCACCACGAACACCATCTACTTCGTCGAGGACCTCGCGCGCGCCTTCGCCGAGGTCGCGCGCGTGGTGCGTCCGGGCGGTCGTTTCGTGGTCGGCATCGGCGACCCGGAGGAGATGCGCAAGTACCCGTTCACCGCGCACGGATTCCGCCTGCGACCCGTCGACGAGGTCGTGGAGCTCCTCCGTGCCGCCGGCTTCGCCGACGCGACCCGGCAGCGCGTCGGCGACTCGGACGGCGCGTTCCACCTCCTCGTCGCGGAGCGCGCGGGTCGGGATCAGTAGGGTCGCCCCATGAGCGCTGACTGGCGGACCGACACGGTCACCACCCTGCGATCCCTGATCGTGCAGGCCGAGCCCGACGTGGCCGAGGAAGCCAAGTGGAAGAAGGCGTCCAACCCGGACGGCGTACCCACCTTCTCTGCCGACGGCCTGATCTGCACCGTCGAGACCTACAAGGACAAGGTGAAGGTCACCTTCGCCAAGGGCGCCTCCCTCGAGGACCCGCAGGGGCTGTTCAACGCGAGCCTCGACGCGGGGACGCGGCGGGCGATCGACATCTTCGAGGCCGACACGTTCGACCACGACGCGTTCGTCGAGCTGATCCGCGACGCCGTCGCCCGCAACCGCGCCTGATCAAGCCATCTCGGGGACGTGCAGGTGCGCGTAGGCGAGGTCGAACTCGTGGACCTCGACCACCAGACCATCAGCATCGCTCGCGGCGCGTTCGCGCAGGTCGTCGGCTGCTGAACGGCTCGCCTCCATCGCCTCGCGCGACTCCCACGCGGTGGTCGCGCACCCCAACCGGGCTGACCGGTCCACCAGCAGGCTGGCGCTGCAGAACCCGTCGAGCTCCTCGAGCCGGGGCATGATCCCGGTCCGGAACGTCTCGGCCAGGGCGTCGACGTCTCCCTCGACCCAGCTGACCCGGCAGCACTCGCCGTGATGGGTGCGGTGCATGACCATGATCTCCCAGCTGTCGACCTGCAGGGACCCGCCGAGGAGGTCCTTGCCGCGGTCGCGGAGCGAGCGCAGTGGTTCGTCGCTGGCGCGCATCGCCTCCTCCGAGTCCCAGGAGCTGGTGGCGATGCAGTATCCGGTCTCGCGGTCGACCAGGAGCGAGAGGCCGCGACAGCCCTCGGTCCCGTCGAGCAGCGGACCTGCTTCGTCCTGGACGAACCTGAGGCCCGCATCGATGTTGGCGGGCTTGCCGTGGAAGGTGCTGGAGCGTGCGAACACGACCCACTCCTCTCGAAGTCGGGGCAGTGCCCGACCGGCACTGCCGGTTGTTCCCTGCTTACTCCTCCGGAGGGTTCGGCGCCATAGGTGGGCTCGGGGGTTTCGAGGCTCGTCGCTGGCGCTCCTCGCACCTCAACCAGCGGTGCGTGCTGCGCGGCGGTGCTGTTGGGGGCTCACCCCACGCACCCGCTTGAACGCCGCGCTCAGCGCGAACCCGCTGCCGTACCCGACCTGACGCGCCACCCGGTCGATCGCGTCGTCCGTGGCGACCAGGAGGTCGGCGGCCAGCGAGAGGCGCCAGTGGGTCAGGTAGGTCATCGGCGGCTCGCCCACCAGGTCCCCGAAGCGGCGGGCCAGGGCCGCGCGGGAGACGCCGACCTCGCGGGCCAGGGACGCGATCGTCCAGGCGTGCTCGGGGTGGTGGTGCATCAGGCGCAGCGCCTCGCCGACCGTCGGGTCGGCGTGGGCTAGCCCGCGGGTGACCTGTTCCTCGCTCGCGAGCCAGGACCGGACGACGGTCACCAGCACCAGGTCGAGCAGCCGGTCGAGCACGACCTCCTGCCCGAGCTCTTCACGCAGCATCTCGGCCGAGAGCAGGTCGACGAGCGGTGAGTCGTCCTCCTCGCGACGTCGTACGACGACCGGCGGGAGCGCCGCGAGCAGGGGACGCCCGGCCTCGGTCTCGGCCGCCCACGTACCGACCAGCATCACGGTCGACCCGTCGTGGCTGTTGCCCCAGGTGCGCACGCCGAGCGCCATTCTCTGGGCCAGCAGCTCGCCGTCGGGATCGACGCAGATGTTGCCCTTGAGGATGGTCACCTTCGGGGCAGTCGCGGGGTCGTCGGCCACCGTGTAGACCGGTCCTCCGCGGATCACCGCGACGTCGCCCGGCAGCAGCTCGAGCGGCTCGCCGAGCTCGCCGGTGATCCACGCGGAGCCGCGCGCCACGGCGAACAGGGTCAGTGCCGGGTCGTCCTCGATCCGTACCGCCCACGGCGGCTCCATCACCATCCGCAGCAGGAACGCCTGGCGCGCACGCGGACCGGAGAGCAGGTGTTCGAGGCCGTCCATGCCTCCACTGTGCTGGACGATCACGCATGGAATCAAGACATTCAGCCATGGAAAGTCTCACGAAGTCGCGATGGACTGAAGCCATGACAACGAACCTCATCATCGGCGGCACCGGCAAGACCGGTCGCCGCGTCGTGTCCCTCCTCCAGGGCCGGGGCCTCCCGGTCACCTCCCTCTCGCGGCCCGAGTTCGACTGGGCCGACCCGGCCACCTGGTCGTCCGTCGAGCGGCCCGCCGCGTCGGCGTACGTCACCGTCGCCCCGGATCTGGCCCTCCCCGGTGCGCCCGAAGCGGTGGCCGAGGTCGCCGAGCGGATGGCCCGTTCCGGCGTACGACGGATCGTGCTCCTCTCCGGCCGCGGTGAGCCCGAGGCGCAGCGGGCCGAGCAGCTCCTCGCCGAGGTGGCGGCGAAGCACGACGCCACCTGGGGCGTCGTGCGGTGCGCGTTCTTCATGCAGAACTTCGACGAGAGCCTGTTCGCCGAGCCGCTCGCGGCCGGACACCTGGCGTTCTCGGCCGGTGCCGTCCGCGAACCCTTCGTCGATCTGGACGACGTCGCCGAGGTGGCCGTTGCGCTGATGACCGGCGAGGCGGCCGTGAACCGGGTGTACGAGCTCACCGGGCCGCGGCTGATGACCTTCGCCGAGGCAACGGCGGAGATCGCCGCGGCGACCGGACGCGCGATCGGCTACCAACAGATCACCGACGCCGAGCTCGTCGACGACCTCGTCCGGATCGGCTTGCCGGCCGTGGAGGCCCAGGGACTGGCGGACTTGTTCGCCCACGTCCTCGACGGCCACAACGCGCACCTGGCCGACGGCGTACGCGAGGCACTCGGCAGGTCGGCCCGCGACTTCGCCGACTACGCAGAGCGGGCGGCCCGTGCCGGGGCGTGGACCGAGGAGGCCGCGTCATGAGCGACGCTGTCGGCAACGCCGCGCTGGTCACCGGGACCATCGGTGCCGGACTGATTGCGGGACTGTTCTTCGCGTTCTCCACGGCGATCATGCCGGGGTTGGCGCAGGCCGACGACCGGACCTTCGTGGAGGCGATGCAGCAGGTCAACGCCGCGATCCTCAATCCCCTGTTCCTGCTGGCCTTCGTGGCCCCGATCCCTGCGCTCGGCATCGCGGTGTTCACCGGCCCCTCCCGGCCGTGGGTGATCGCGGCCCTGGTTCTCTACGTCGTGATGTTCGCGATCACGATGGCCGGCAACGTGCCGCTGAACGACGCCCTCCTCGCCGTCGGCCAGCCGGACAGCGAGGCGTCGCTCAGGTCCGCGCGGGAGGCGTTCGAGGACCCGTGGAACCGGCTGCACCTGGTCCGGACAGTGAGCGTGGTGGCCGCCTTCGGATGCTGTGTGGGTGCGGCCCTCGCGCGCTGATCCACCCACGTGACCGGTCCGTGAGTCACGCCCCACACCCCGCCGACCCGGGAGAGAATGCGCCATGGTGTCGACCCCGGACGTTGTGCTGACCCAGGTGGCCCGGCGAGCAGGACTGGAGGCGCGTTCGCTGATCGCCCTGTTCCGCGCCGGTGCGGTGGGCATCGACCTGCCGCACCGGCAGGTCCGGATGCTCGCGGCGCTGGGGGACTACGGGCCGCTCGGAGCGGCCACGAAGCTCGCCGCGATCCGGCACGGCTCCCTGCCGGCCGTTGCCGACGAGCGCGGCGAGATCACCTATCGCGAGCTCGATGAGCAGGTCGACCGGCTCGCGAACGCCCTGCTCGACCGGCTGGAGCCGGACGACACGGTCGGCATCCTGTGCCGCAACCATCGCGGCGCGCTGATCGCCGCGTTCGCGGCCTCCCGGGCCGGCCTGACGACCGTCTGGCTCAACACCGCGTTCTCGGCGCGCCAGTGCAGCGAGGTCGCCGGGCGCGAGGGGGTCGACCTGCTGGTCCACGACGTGGAGTTCGCACCTGTCGTCGCCGACCTGGAACCGCGCCGGGGCAAGGTCGCCGTCGACATCGAGCAGGCCACCGACGAGCTCGACGACCTGATCGCCTCCGGGGCCGACAGGTCGCCGCCCGCGCCGGCGCATCCGGGCCGCGTCGTCCTGCTCACCAGCGGCACGACGGGAACACCGAAGGGTGCTCCGCGGTCCGAGCCCAAGGGATTCGTCGTACCGGGAAGCCTGCTGGAACGGATGCCGATGCGGGCCCGGGAGGCGACGGTCATCGGGCCGCCGCTCTTCCACGGCACCGGCCTCGTCGTCGCCCTGCTGACGATCGCCCTGGGCTCGAAGCTGGTGCTGCGGCGCACCTTCGACGCCGCGACCATGCTTGCTGACGTCGCCGAGCACCGCGCCACGACGGTCTGTCTGGTGCCGGTCATGCTGCAACGGGTGCTGGCGCTGGGGGAGGAGCACGTCGCCGGCCAGGACCTCTCCAGCCTGCGGGTGGTCTTCTGCGCCGGCTCGCAGCTCCCGGCGAGCGTCGCGACCCGCGCCCAGGACCTGCTCGGTGAGGTGGTCTACAACCTGTACGGGTCCACGGAGGTCGCCATCGCGACCCTGGCGACGCCCAAGGACGTGCGGGAAGCGCCCACCTCGGTCGGTCGGCCGGTCCTCGGGTCCCGCATCAAGCTCCTCGACGACGGTGGCCGGGAAGTCCCGTCCGGTGACATCGGTCGGGTCTTCGTCGGCACCACCACCCCGTTCGCCGGCTACACGGGCGGTGGTGGCAAGGAGATCGTCGACGGGCTCCTCGCCACCGGGGACGTCGGGCACTTCGACGCTGCCGGCCGGCTGTACATCGACGGCCGCGACGACGACATGATCGTGTCCGGCGGTGAGAACGTCTTCCCCGCCGAGGTCGAGGACCTGCTGCTCACGCACCCCGCTGTCCTGGAGGCGTCCGCCATCGGCGTCGAGGACGAGGAGTTCGGCCAGCGACTGCGTGCGTTCGTGGTCCTGCACGAGCCGGGTACGGCGACCGCCGACGAGCTCAGGACGTTCGTGAAGGACAACCTCGCGCGCTACAAGGTGCCGCGCGACGTGGTGTTCCTCGACGAGCTCCCGCGCAACCCGACCGGCAAGGTGCTCAAGAAGGTGCTTGCCGAGCACCCGTGACCTGATCCTTGAACGCCTGACCATTCTGTCAAAGAATAGGTATCTATCCTTTGATAGCTCTGGCTGTCGGAGGTGAGGTGTCCCGGCAGGTCGCGAAGGTCGAGCGCAGCATCCGGGCACTCAACGGCCCGGGGGCCGAAGGCCTCGCCGGTATCGCTCGCTTCCTCCTGCGGTCCGAGGCCATCGCCAGCTCCCGGATCGAAGGAATCGCGCCGTCCGCACGACAGGTGGCCCTCGCGGAACTCGGCCAGTCCGAGACCATCCGTGGCGTCAGCAACCAAGCTCAGCTCGTCGCCAACAACATGACCATCGTCCACGCCCGGCTGCAAGTGCCGCACTCGACGAGCTGCACCGGGCAGGAGTCCTGACGACGAAGTCGATCGAACGCGGCGCCCGGGCCTATGTCGCGCGTGAGGTCCTGGACCTGGTCACGCTGTCCGAGCGGGCTCTGGCGAGCACCCAGTTCGACACCAGGGACGCTGTGCCGAACCGAGATGTCCCGGCGCGGCCCCGGACATGATCGCCGGGGCCACGCCGGGTGGTCACTGCTGGACCATCACTGCTGGACCGTCACTGCGTGCGCGCGTCGCTGTGCTGGCTCAGCGCAGGAACGGGAACCGGCGCACGATGCGGCTCGTGGCCCAGGTGCGGCCGAAGCCCCAGGTGTCGCCGGCCAGGGTGGCGCCGAACACCGCCAGGCTGATCGCGCCGAGCAGGTGGTCGTCGATGACGGGGTTGTTCTCCAGCGGGAACGAGGCGGCGTACATCATCAGGTAGAGCAGCCCGCCGGCCGCGGCCGCGGGCCGGATGCCGATGCCGAGGACGAGGGCGACGCCGATGCCGGCGAGACCGAGCATGAACAGCCAGTCGGCCCAGGCATCGCCGGCGATGCCGGTGAAGAAGCCGTGGAACCAGTTGTCCTCGGACACACCGAAGCTGAGGAACCCGAAGGTCGGGCTGCCCTCGTTGAACCAGGCGGCCGGACCGAAACGGTCGACGGCGCCGGTCTCCGGGTTCGCGCCGGTGGCGTAGCCGAGCGCGAGCAGCTTGTCGAAGAAGGCCCACAGGAAGGTGAGGCCGAAGCCGATCCTGAGGGCGCCGAGTGCACGGCGTGCGGTCGCATGGGTGACGACGTCCTGTTCCACCAGGACGGCGGCATGAGTGGGGTGCTGAACGGCGGTCATGGGGGCCTTCTTTCCGGGCACATCGGCCCGATTGTCGATGCCTCCACCCTTGTCGCTGCTCCGTCCGGGCATCAGGGGCATCGGTCCGTCCGGGCGGGGGACGTTGGTCCCGAATGCGCACCGCGCCTCTCTTGCGGGCTGCAGCACACTGGAGCACATGGACACCTCGCTCGGCCTCACTGCGATCCGCGAGCGACTGGGTGAGGCGCTGTTCCACCGCGTGGCCGGCCCAGACGGCGCCCGGCACCGCGACCGGATCCACGACACCGCGGGACCGCGCTGGTTCGAGCAGGGGAGCCCGATCACCCGGGTCCACGGCGACGCGTCGATGTTCGTCGGTGGCATCCGGGCCCTGCTGCTGCAGACGCTGCACCCGGTGGCGATGCGCGCCGTCTCGGAGCACTCGGGCTTCCGTGGCGACATGTGGGGACGGCTCGCCCGCACCAGCCGGTTCCTGGCCGTCACCACCTTCGGCACGGCCGACGACGCGCAGCAGGCGGTCGACATCGTTCGATCGATCCACGACCGGATCACCGGCACGGGGCCCGACGGGACGCCGTACGCCGCCAGTGATCCGCACCTGCTGCTGTGGGTGCACGTCGCCGAGATCGACAGCTTCCTGCTGGCCCACCAGACGTACGGCGACCGGCCGCTCGACCCCGCCGAGTGCGACGAGTACGTCGCCCAGACGGCCGAGATCGCCCGACGACTCGGTGTCGTCGATCCACCGACGACCCTGGCCGAGCTGCGGGAGGTGCTCGCGCGCTTCCGCCCGGAGCTGCGCGGCTCTCGCGAGGCCCGGGAAGCGGTGCGTTACCTGCTCTTCAAGCCGCCGCTGCCGCTGGCTGCCCGGGCGCCGTACGGCGTCCTCGTGTCGGCCGCGATCGGGCTGATGCCGGTGTGGACGCGGCGGCCGCTTCGCGTGCCGTGGCTCCCGATCGCCGAACGCACCGTCGTCCGCGCCCTCGGGACCGCGGCCGTCGGCACCATCCGGTGGGCGATGACCCCGCCGGCCAGCGACTGACGCCGGCAGGCGGGGTCCCCAAGGACTGGTCGGGGCCCTTGACGGATTTGAGTGAGCATGTGTTCACTGAATTGCATGACCGGGGCCATGCAAGAACGCACGTCCGAGCGGCCAGCATTGTCGTGGGAGCGGGTGCGCCGGGCAGCCGACAAGCTCACCACGCCGCTGCTGCCTGACGACTACCTCACGCTGATCAACCCGCTGTGGAGCTCGCGCGAGCTGCGGGGCAGGGTCGAGGAGGTGATCCGCGAGACCGAGGACGCGGCCACCCTGGTGATCCGCCCCGGTTGGGGCTGGCGCTACCTGCACCGGCCAGGCCAGTTCGTGGGGATCGGGGTGCAGATCGAGGGCAAGTACCACTGGCGGTCGTACTCGGTGAGCTCGCCGCCGGTCCGCTCGGGGCGCAACCTCGCGATCACGGTGCGCGCGATGCCGGAGGGCTTCCTGTCGGAGCACCTCGTCAACGGCCTCGAGCCGGGCACGATCGTGCGCCTGGCCACGCCCAGTGGGGACTTCGTGCTGCCCGACCCGCCGCCCGCGCGGTCCCTCTTCCTCGTCGGAGGCAGCGGTATCACGCCGGTGATGTCGATGCTGCGGACCCTGGACCGGCGCGGCACGATGTCGGACGTCGTCCTGCACTACTCCTCGACCACGCCCGAGCGGATGATCTTCCGTGGCGAGCTCCTCGCCCTGCACGAGAAGCACCCGCCGTTCACGCTCCACGAACGGCACACCGACACCGAGGGGATCCTCGACCTCGCGGCCCTGGACTCGGTCGTCCCGGATTGGCGCGAGCGGGAGACCTGGGCCTGCGGCCCCGCACCGATGTTCGACGCGGTCGAGGAGTGCTGGGAGCGCGCCGGGCTGTCGGACCAGCTGCACCTCGAGCGCTTCTCGCTCGCCATCAACGGTGACGGAGGCGAGGGTGGCGAGATCACCTTCCAGAACTCCGGCAAGGAGATCGAGGCCGACGGCGCCACCACCGTGCTCGAAGCGGGGGAGAAGGCGGGCGTGGGCATGCCCTATGGCTGCCGGGTCGGCATCTGCCACACCTGCACCGTCACCAAGATCTCCGGCACCGTGCGCGACCTGCGCAACGGCAACGACTACGACCAGCCCAACGAGCAGGTGCAGACCTGCGTGACCGTCCCGGTCGGAGCGTGCGTGCTCGACATCTGAGCCCCGCACCCCGTCCGTCCGACCAGCTACCCCGAGGAGAACCATGGCCATCGCCGACGTCGCCCAGTACGCCCACCTGAGTGCCGAGGAGGTCGAGCAGATCGGGCGCGAGCTCGACACCATCCGTACCGAGATCGAGGAGTCGCGTGGAGCTGCCGACGCGGCGTACATCAACAAGGTGATCACCGCCCAGCGCTGGATGGCGGCGGTCGCCCGGATCGGCATGATCGTCAGCGCACCCCTCGACGCGAAGGTACGACGCCCCGTCGTGGTGGCCAGTGCGATCAGCCTCGGCCTGGCGAAGATCCTCGAGAACATGGAGATCGGCCACAACGTCATGCACGGCCAGTGGGACTGGATGAACGACCCGGAGATCCACTCCTCGACGTGGGAGTGGGACACCGGCCAACCAGCCGAGCAGTGGAAGCACAGCCACAACTACATCCACCACCAGTTCACCAACGTCCTCGGCTACGACAACGACATCGGGTACGGGGTGCTGCGGATGGCGCGGGAGCAGAAGTGGCACCCGGTCAACCTCGGACAGCCGGTCTACAACGCGTTGCTGGCCGGCCTGTTCCAGTGGGGCGTGGCGCTGCACGACCTCGACCTCGAGGCGATCCGGAAGGGCAAGAAGGACCCGAAGGAGATGAAGCGCCAGCTCCGGCAGATCCTGAAGAAGGGCCGTAACCAGGTCCTCAAGGACTACGTGCTCTACCCGGCGCTGAGCGGCAAACAGTGGAGGTCGACGATCAAGGCCAACGCGAGCGCGAACCTGATGCGCAACCTGTGGTCCTACCTGATCATCTTCTGCGGGCACTTCCCCGACGGCGCCCTGCACTTCACCGAGGACGAGATCGATGAGGAGACCCGGGCGGAGTGGTACCTGCGGCAGGTCCTCGGGACCGCGAACTTCGAGGGCGGCACGCTGCTGCACCTGATGAGCGGCAACCTCGGCTACCAGATCGAGCACCACCTGTACCCCGACCTGCCGAGCAACCGCTACTCCGAGATCGCGCCTCGGGTGCGGGCCCTTTGCGACAAGTACGACATCCCGTACACGACCGGTCCGCTGCACCGGCAGTACGGCCAGGTGCTCCGGGTCATCATGAAGTTGTCGCTGCCCAACAAGTTCACGTCCGACGACAAGCCGCCCACCGGTGTGGACGTCACGATCGAGCACGGTCGCCAGCGCCAGGAGCTGCGTCAGCAGCGGCGCCGCGAGCTCGGCGGCTGGTCACGGTCCGATCAGGCCTCCGCCTGAACGGCCCCACGATGCTGACCGAGATCGACGGCTTCGCCTGGCAGGGCGGGATCCTGGATCGTCGTCGGGTCACGCGCTGCGCACTCGCCCGGTTGTGTGGAGTGTGCGGGGAGACGCTCGGGCGCCCGATCGTGTTCGTGGGTGACGCCGAGGAGGAGGCCCGCAACACGTTCCATCTGCCACCGCTGCACGAGGCGTGCGCGCGATCCCTCCTCGCATCCGTCGACGAAGGTGCCGTGCTCGTTCGCACCGGTGGCTTCGAGTTCGTGCGGCCCGGTCGTGACGACCCGGACCCGATGCCGAGGTTTGAGCCGAACTCCCGTGTGTGACGCGTTCGGTCTTCGTCCGTAGGCTCGAACCATGACGGCACCCACGGAGACGGCGACGCTCCTGAACCGGTTCGCGACGACGCTGCCGGAGCTGGCGCACGCGGCGCGGGCGGCGGACGTCCCCGATCCGCAGCTCCTGGTCCTGAACGAACCGCTGGCAGCGGAGCTGGGCCTCGACCCGCAGTGGCTCCGCACGCCGCAGGGAGTCGGCCTCCTCACCGGGACCGACCTGCCCGCCGGGGCGGCGCCCGTGGCACAGGCGTACGCCGGCCACCAGTTCGGGGGATTCACCCGGCTGGGCGACGGTCGCGCGTTGCTTCTCGGCGAGCTGACCGACAACGACGGCCGCCTGCACGACCTGCACCTGAAGGGTTCGGGCCGTACGCCGTACGCCCGCGGGGGAGACGGCCTCGCGGCGGTCGGTCCGATGCTGCGCGAGTACGTCGTCAGCGAGGCCATGCACGCCCTCGGCATCCCGACGACCAGGTCACTGGCCGTGGTCGCCACGGGCCGGCCGGTCCGTCGCGAGACGATGTTGCCCGGCGCCGTACTCGCGCGGGTGGCGAGCAGCCACCTGCGGGTCGGCAGCTTCCAGTTCGTCCAGGCGGCGGGGGACATCGAGCTGCTGCGCCGGCTCGCGGACCACGCCATCGAGCGCCACCACCCCGCGGCGGCCTCGGACCCCGAGCCCTACCTGGCCTTCTACCGGTCGGTGGTCTCGGTGCAGGCCGGCCTCCTCGCCCGGTGGATGCTGGTCGGCTTCGTGCACGGCGTGATGAACACCGACAACATGACGATCTCCGGCGAGACCATCGACTACGGCCCGTGCGCGTTCCTGGATGCGTACGACCCGTCGATGGTCTTCAGCTCGATCGACTCGGGCGGTCGCTACGCGTTCGCCAACCAGCCCGCCGCTGCGGCGTGGAACCTCGCCCGGCTCGCCGAGGCACTCCTTCCGCTGTTCCACGAGGAGCAGGACCGCGCCATCGAGATCGCGACCGAGGCGCTCGGCACCTTCCAGAGCGAGTACGACGCCGCATGGGCCGCCGGGATGCGCGCGAAGCTCGGCCTGCCCGTCGGCCTCGAGCCGGACGCCGAACGGCTGGGGAAGGCCGTGCTCGGCCTCCTCGAGTCGAGCCACGTCGACCACACGTCGTTCTGGAGGCACCTCGCGGCCGCGGCGCGCGGGGACGCCGAGCCGGTCCGCGGCCTGGTCCTCGACCTGCCCGCCATCGACAGCTGGCTCGAGCAGTGGCGTGGGCTGCGTCCCGACCCCGACGCGATGGACCGGGTCAACCCGATCAACATTCCCCGCAACCACCTCGTCGAGGAGGCGCTCGACGCGGCAACGGCCGGGGACCTCGCGCCGCTGGAGCGGTTGCTCGACGCGGTGCAGCACCCGTTCGACGCCGTACCCGGGAGGGAGCGGTACGCCGAGCCGGCGCCCGAGGACTTCGGTCGGTACCAGACCTTCTGCGGCACCTGACCAGGGGGATCGGGGGCTCAGCCTGCCTGAAGTGCGGCGAGCAGGCGCGCGCATCTCGCCGTCATGGTCGCGGCGTCCTGCTCGGGATGGTCGAGCCACCAGCGCACCACCGTGGTCACGGTGTTCAGCCAGATCTCGGTCATCATCGAGGCGTCCAGGTCGTCGTGGTTGTCACGCGCGGCGAGGAGCTCGTGGGTTCCGACGGAGCCGAGGTCTATCAGCTTGCGGCGGTACTGCAACGCCGCCTCGCGCACGGTGGAGCCCGGGGGCAGGGTTTCGTCCCACAGCACCGCCCAGTCCTGGCGCCGCGGCTCGAGCGTCGCGAAGATCGCAGCGACCGTGTCGAGGGCCCGGGTCAGCGCGACCCCGTTCTGGACAGCCGTGACCGCTTCGACGATCTGATCCCCGGCTCGTTCCAGGCAGGCGAGGTAGAGCCCGTCCTTCGAGTCGAAGTACATGTAGATCAGCGGCTTGGAGATCCCGGCGCGCTGCGCGACCACGGTCAATGACGTGTGGGCGTAGCCGTGCATCCCCAGTTCCTCGGTCGCGATGTCGAGGATCTGTGCCTCACGTTCCTCGCGGGGGACGCCCTTGGTGCCGCTCGGGGACTTCGCCATGCGGCAACTGTACACGGAACTGATTCCTGGGTAAGTTACCCAAAAATCAGTTCAGGAGGCAGGTCCATGTCCGACGCTTTGCTCCACACCATGCGTGACCCGATCAACCTGGCGATCCCGTTCTTCGTCCTCACCATCGTCATCGAGCTGACGGCGCTGCACGTGCTCGTCGACGAACCTTCCGACCGATTCACGGTGCGCGACTCGGTCACCAGCATGTTCATGGGAGTCGGTGCACTCTCGCTGGGCATCGTCTTTCGGGCGGTGTCGTTCCTCTTCTACGTGTTCCTCTACGTCCACGTCGCTCCCTGGCACCTGCCGGCGGACCACTGGGCGACCTGGGTCGCGGTGTTCATCGCCGTCGACCTGCTCTGGTACACCTACCACCGGTGCTCGCACCGGATCCGCCTGATCTGGGCGGCGCACCAGGCCCACCACAACAGCAACTACTTCAACACCTCGACCGCGACGCGGCAGAAGTGGAACCAGTGGTTCGAGAGCCTGATCTGGATCCCGTTGCCGCTTCTCGGCGTACCACCGTGGATGGTGCTGGCGTTCTTCTCCTTCAACCTGATCTACCAGTTCTTCACCCACACCGAGACGATCGGCAAGCTTCCGCGAGCAGTCGAATTCGTGTTCAACACACCCAGCCACCACCGGGTCCACCATGGCAGCGACAAGGTCTACCTCGACCGCAACTACGGCGGTGTGCTGATCATCTGGGACCGGCTGTTCGGCACCTTCCAGCCGGAGCTGCACCGGCCGACGTACGGGCTGACCACACCGATCCACAGCAACAACCTGCTCGAGCTGCAGTTCCACGAGTACGCCGCGATCGTCCGCGACGTGCGCGGATCGCGTTCGTGGCGCAGTCGCCTCGGCTACGTGTTCGGGCCCCCGGGGTGGGTCGCGGCCGACCGGCTGCCGGATCCGCTCGACCACGAACCCGTGGGCGCCGACGTCTGAAGGCAGGCCAGCGCCTTCGGGCGCTGGCCGTCGCCCTCAGGTGTAGAGGCTGGCGATCCGGTCGGCGTACTTCTCCTTGATCACCCGACGCTTCAGCTTGGAGGTCGGCGTCAGCTCGTCGGAGTCGGGCTGCCACTCGACACCGAGCACGCAGACCTTCTTGATCCGCTCGGCGTGGTTGAAGCCGGCCATCGCCGTGTCCAGGCCGGCTTCGATCTCCGCCACCACGACGGGGTGCTCGGCCAGGTCTGCCAGTGATGCGGCCGTGATTCCCTGCGCGATCGCCCACGTCGGGGCGACATCGGGGTCGAGCAGCACCAGCGCCGCCGTGTACGGCTGGCCGTCACCCACGGCGAACGCCTGACCGACCAGCGGGATCGTCTTGAGTGCCGCTTCCAGGTTGGCCGGGCTGATGTTCTTGCCGCCAGCGGTGATGATCAGCTCCTTCTTGCGATCGATGATCCGGAGACATCCCTCGTCGTCGAGTACGCCGATGTCGCCGGTGTGCAACCAGCCCTCGGCGTCGAAGGCCTCTGCGGTCTTTTCCGGGTCGTCGAGGTAGCCGGGGCTCACCACGTCACCGCGGCAGATCACCTCGCCGTCCTCGGCCAGTGCGAGCTCCACGCCTGCGACCGCCCGTCCGACGGTGCCGGGCTTGATGTTGCGCACCGACAGGGTCATGGCGCCGCAGTTCTCCGACATGCCGTAGACCTCCGCGAGGGGAACGCCCAGCGCGTTGAACCACTCGATCACCTCTGCCGGGATCGGTGCAGCCCCGGTGATCGCGAACTCGGCCCGGTCGAGGCCCACCATCGCCCGAACGGCTGCGAGCCCACCGGACTGGACCTCGTCCCACACGGCATCCTGCTCGGGCGTGGACTGGCTCCAGCTGCGCGCCAGTCCGATCGGGAGAGCGACATCGATGGCTGCCGCGAAGGACGCTGCCCTGGCGGGGTCACGGCTCAACGCCCCCAGGATGCCGGCCCGCAGCTTCTCCCACACCCGCGGAACGCCGAAGATCACCTGCGGGCGAACCTCGACGAGGTAGGCCGACAGGGCCGAGGGGTCGGGGCAGCAAGAGACCTCAGGTGCATCGAAGGCCAGCAGGTAGTGGCTGACCGCGCGCTCGGCGATGTGCGCCATCGGCAGGTAGGACACGATCCGCTTGCCGGCCAGGGGTACCCCGAACTCGGTCTGCAGAGCCGACACCTCGGCGCACACGTTGCGGTGCGTGATCATCACGCCCTTGGGGCTCCCGGTGGTGCCGGAGGTGTAGATCACGGTGGCCAGGTCGTCGGGCAGGACGCGGGCGGCAGCCTCCTCGAGATCGGCGGCAGTCGCGCGGCCGACTTCGGCGAGAGTCACGACGTCGTCGCATTCCGGGGCTTCGTTGACGACGACGAAGTGGGTCAGGTCCGGCAAACGATCCACTGCGGCGTCGAAGCGACCCAGGAAGCCCTGGTCCTCGACGATCGCGATCTTCGCGCGACAGTGTCCGGCAAGGTAGGCGATCTGCTCGGGGGAGGAGGAGTTGTAGATCGACACAGGGGTCCCCCCGGCGAAGAGCACGGCCAGGTCGGCCACGTGGAACTCGGGGATGTTGCGCATCATCAGCAACACCCGGTCGCCCCGTCGGACACCCAGGTCCCGCAGGCCAGCGGTCAGTCGCGCCACCCGATGGGCCAGCTCGTCAAAGGTCCACGTGCCCCAGGTGCCGTCGTCCTGCCGCCAGCGGACGGCCGTCCGCGAGCCGGATCGGGCAACGGTGGAGAGGAAGGCTTCGGTGACGGTGCGGGGGGCGGCGGACACGGGTGCTCCTTCAGGCTGATCTGGTTCGAGAACGGTGGCGGTGCGAGTCACTGCTTGGGGGCCCGTTGGGCGCGGGGCCGGCGGCCGCCCTCCGGGGCGAGCACCTTCTCGAGCTCGTCGAGGGCTTCCCCGGTGTGGACCGCCAGTCGCTGGAGGTGGGGGAGGCGGTCGCGGTCGCCGACGAAACCGATGCTCATCCGTCCGGAGATGGTGAACGCCGCGATGAACAGGCCCTGGCCATGGCTGAGGACGCCGAGCGGTGCCATCGACTCCAGGGCAGATCCGGCGAGGTGCTGTTGCTCCAGAGGCCCGGGAACGTTGGAGACGACCAGGTTGAAGGGCGGCTTGAGGCGGCCGCCGAGGCCGGTGAGCCCCTGGGCGACGTACGGCGCAAAGGAAAGGGCGCCGAAGCTGATGGCTGCCTGCTTGGTGAGTCCCTCCATGGACTCCTTGGTGGCCGTGCTCGACCGGTGGATCGCCTTGAGTCGCTCGACCGGATCTGCCAGGTCGGTCCACAGGTTCATGCTGGCGATCGTGAAGGCGTTGTTGGCGTTGTCCCCTGCGCCGAAGCGCACGGAGATCGGAGTGCCGGCCACCAGGCCCGTGTCGGGCAGGCTGCCGAGCTCGTCGAGGTAGCGACGCAGCCCGGCCGCGCAGATACCGAGGAAGACGTCGTTGATGGTCACGTCTGCCCGGTCGGCAACGTCGCGGACGCGCTCGAAGTCGACCACCTGGGTGGCGACCCGGCGCTGCTTGCCGACCCGACCGTTGAGGGCCAGGTCAGGGATTCGGTACGGCGTGGCCAGGTCAGGTGTCGACGGACGGACGGACTCCCTGAGCATCAGTCCGGTGCGCTTGGTCAGGCCCCGAACCGTGGTCACGAGATGCCTGGCCGGCGTGGGCTGAGGGTCGTCGCCCGTGACGCGGAGCGAACCCCTGCGGCCGATCGTCCACGGTGGGCGGACGGTCAGGTCCGTGGGATCCGCGCTGAGCATCCTCGCCATCAGGCGGGCACCGGCGACACCGTCGAAGAGGCTGTGGTGGAGCTTGATGTAGATGGCGAAGCGCCGATCGGTCAGACCTTCGATCAGGTGCACCTCCCACAAGGGCCGGCTCAGGTCCATCGGCTGGGAGTGCAGCCGGGAGACGAGCTCGCCGAGCTGGCGTTCACCGCCCGGCTGGGGCAGGGCGCTGTGCCGGAAGTGGTGGTCGAGGTCCACCTGGTCGGGAGCGAGCTGGACGAACGACGGCGCCACCGCCCGCAGGGACGCGTGGCGCAGGGCGAGGTCGAAGGGCGACGCGAAGTTGCGGGCCGATCGGAACTCCTCCACCAGTCGCTCGAGGTAGTCGGGTGGGGCGTCGTCCGGCATCGTGAAGCAAGCGAGGCCCGCGACGTGCTGCGGCGTCCTGGGGCTCTCCTGGAGCAGGAAGATCCGGTCGGCGACCCCAAGGCTTTTCGTCATGGTGCAACCGTGTCAGCCGCGGCCCGGACCGGCTCGTTCGCCAGTCTGAAGTTCCGGCGTCAGGTTGGCCGCCGGTACAACCTGCCTGGTTGGCGGTCAACGGGAGCTGGTCGGCGGCCCGAATCGCTCCATCCAGCGCAGCGCCAGCTCCAGCTGAGTCGAGCGCTGCGTCAGTGGGTGGCCGATCAGCTCCTCGGCGCGGGCAATGCGGTAGCGGACAGTGTTCTTGTGGACGAACAGCTGCTCGGCTGTCGTCTCGACGTTGAGCGTCTTGAGGTAGACCAGCACGGTCTCGCGGACCAGGCCCATGTTCTTGTCAGCGCCGGCCAGGGACCCGGCCTCTCGCAGCACCATGCGCCGCATCAGCTCGGAACCTTCGCCCATGATGCACAGGAGCTCGACGTCGGCATAGGCGACGAGCGGGGACAGCTGCGGGCCGTGCAGTGCGATGCGTTGGGCCGCCCGGGCTTCGGCGTGGCTGGTCCGGAAGCCCGGGATGCCTGGTGCAGCGACCCCGATCGCCAGGTGCAGGCCGTCTTCCCGCAAGCCGTCGACGAGTCCGGGAAGGTGGCTGAAGTCGGGCTGGCCGGGCGTCGCCGCCCAACCCCACAGCTCACGGCTGCCGGCGACCATGGTCAGGGGCCGGGGCGCGCGGACGGCGTCGGCAACGTCCTGGGCTGCCTTCAGCAGCAGCGGTGCGGTCGACGCGCCGGCGTCGCCGGCCCACACGACGAAAGCCGTCTGCCAGTGCTGCAGCGCATGGCTGAGCGATCCGGAGAGATCAGCGCTCGACGGCGGCGAGTCGCCGAGCAGGGACTCGATCTGTGCGTTGCGGCGAGCGACCACGCCGTCGTGAAGGCGCTGTCGCTCTGCGACGAAGGCCTCGATCAGCGTCTCGACGGCATCGTCCACCCAGCTGCTGGCACGCGCCCACATGAAGACCAGGATCTCGTCTCGTGGAGGAGCGGCTGTGTCACCAGTAGTGATGAAGGCGTCGAAGAACTGCAGGATGCTCTGTTGCCCGACCCGGTAGATCTTGAGCAGGACGACCAGGTCGTGTCCCCGGCGGGCCAGCGACAGCGCGAGATCGCTTGCCTGGGTCGGAAGGACGAGACGATGGTCGTCACCGAGCAGGGCGAGGAAGGCCCGCCACTGCGACCCCGTGCTCTTGTGCAGGTCCTGGACGAGGATCGGGTCGTTGGCGATCTCGGGGACCTGCTCGGTCACCGCGTCATCGACGGCGGCCACGAACGTCGCCACGACGTCATCGCGGGACGCGCGTTCCACGAAGTCCTGCACCCAGGCCGCCAGGGCTGAGGAGCGCGCATCGGTCACGTGGATCTCCGGTTCTGGGGTCTGCCTCTCGTCGACCTGCACTGCTTTGTCCAGGTGGTTCTTGACGCCAAGGCAGTGTGCCGAATCTACATGAACAACTGACTTGGACAGCCGTTCAGGGAGGGCTGTTCGAGCTGGTTTGGACTGGTCCACAAGGTGGCTCGACAGCGCTGGACGTCGTCCCAAGACCGGCACCCGGTGGCGATGCGACCGTGGGGTCACCGAAGAAGCGACGACCGATGGGAACAACATGAGTACGTACGACTACATCGTGGTGGGTGCTGGCTCAGCGGGTGCTGTCCTCGCTGGCCGCCTGTCCGAGGACCCGTCCGTGACGGTGCTCCTCGTCGAGGCCGGTGGGTCCCACCGGAACCTGAAGGTACGTGTCCCGGCCGCCTTCCCGACCCAGTTCAAGACGGACCTGGACTGGGAGTACTACACCGAGCCCGAGCCGCACCTGGATGGCCGCTCGATCTACCACCCGCGCGGCAAGATGCTCGGCGGCTGCAGCTCGATGAACGCGATGATCTACATCCGCGGCAACCGCGCCGACTTCGACGGCTGGGCCAAGGCCGGAGCCACCGGCTGGTCGTACGACGAGGTGCTTCCCCTCTTCCGCCGGTCCGAGGCCAACTCGCGTGGCGAGAGCACGTACCACGGCAGTACGGGCCCGCTGCACATCCAGGAGCAGCGCTCACCCAACGACGTCTCGCGCAGGATCGTCGAGGCAATGGTCGCCGCCGGTTTCGACCGCAACGATGACTTCAACGGCGCCGAGCAGGTCGGTGCCGGGTTCTACCAGGTCACCCACAAGCGCGGGAAGCGCTGGACGACGGCCGACGGCTATCTCGCCCCGGCCAGGCGTCGGGCCAACCTGACCGTCATGACCCAGGCGCAGGTCCTGCGGGTGCGGATCACCGACGGTCGTGCCGTGGGCATCGAGGTCGAGCGCAAGGGCAAGCAGCAGTTCGTGCAGGCGGCGCGCGAGGTCGTGTTGTCGGCAGGCGCCCTGAACACGCCTCAGCTGTTGATGCTCTCGGGTGTCGGCCCGGCCGACCACCTCTCGGAGCACGGCATCGCCACGGTGGTCGACAACGCCAACGTTGGCTCCCACCTGATGGACCACCCCCTGGTCCTGCTCAACTGGGACACCACGGCCAAGGGCACCCTGGCTGGCGCGCAGAACCCCCTCCACCTGCTCAACTTCCTGGCGCGTCGTCGGGGCCTGCTCACCTCGAACGTCGGTGAGGCGGGCGGCTTCTTCCACACGCGCCCCGACGAGGAAGCCCCCGACGTCCAGGTGATCGCGGCGCCGGGCTTCTTCAAGAACCACGGGTTCGACACCTACGACAAGCCGGCCTTCTCCATGGCCCTGTCGCTGGTGGGCTCCAAGAGTCGCGGACAGGTCCGGCTCAACAGCAGCGATCCGCGGGCGAAGGTCGCCACGACCTTCAACTACCTCGCCGAGCAGGCCGACCTCGACTCCCTCGTCGCGGGCGTGGAGCGCGCCCGTGCGATCGCCGCTGCGGCGCCGCTTCACGGCGTGACCGGGGCGGAGCTCAACCCCGGGGCGGAGGTCCGCACCCGGGCCCAGGTCGAGGACTGGATCCGGGCCGAGCTCCAGCACACCTACCACCCCGCCTGCACGGCCCGGATCGGGACGGAGCAGGACGGCGTCGTCGACCCCGAGCTGCGGGTCCACGGCGTGGAGGGTTTGCGCGTCGCCGACGCCTCGGTGTTCCCGACCATCACCCACGGCAACACCCACGCTCCCACCGTGCTGGTGGGCGAGAAGGCTGCGGACCTGATCCGTACGACGAAGTGAGCACCGGAATGACCCAGCTGGAGACCATCCCCGTCGACGCACGTGCCGACGCCATCGCAGGCCGGATGCGCGACGGCGAGATCGCCTGGGCGCGCACACCGCTCGTGCGTCGTGCCGAGCTGCTGACCGAGTTCCAGCGCCTGGTCGACGAACACGCAGCGGAGTGGGTCGAGGTCGCCGCCTCGATCAAGCAGCTCCCGCCCGACTCACCCCTGTTGGGCGAGGAGTGGATGAGCGGGCCCTGGGCCACGCTCAGCTACCTCGAGCCGCTGCGCACCACGCTGGAGAGGCTCGATGCCGGCAAGGACCCTCTGAGCGGGTTCAGGACGCGTCCGGCCCCGGGCGACCGGCTGGCCATCCAGGTGCTGCCGCACACGACGTACGACCGGCTGCTGCTCAACGGCTACGCGGCGGAGGTCTGGATGCAGCCCGGCGTGAGCCGTGACGACGTACGCCGGACGGCCGGGCTCGGTCAGCTGGTGCCGCACCGGACGCAGGGGACCGCGCTGGTGCTCGGCGCCGGCAACATCACGTCGATCGCGCCCCTGGACGTTCTCTACGTGCTGTACGCCGACAACCGGGTGGCTGCGCTCAAGCTGAACCCGATCATGGACCCGCTCCTCGGTGTCTTCACGAAGGTCTTCAAGCCGTTCATCGACCTCGGGGTCGTCGAGATCTTCTCCAGCGACGTGGCCCTCGGCTCGGCACTGGCCCACCACCGCGACATCGCCGCCGTGCACATGACGGGCAGCGAACACACCCACGACGCCATCGTCTGGGGTCCGGGCGAGCAGGGCCGGGCCAACAAGGCGGCCGGCACTCCGCTGCTCGCCAAGCCGATCAGCAGTGAGCTGGGCGGCGTGGCCCCGGTGATCGTCGTACCCGGGGCGTGGTCGCGTGCCGACCTGCGCTTCCAGGCGCAGCACGTCGCCACGCAGCGTCTGCACAACGGCGGCCACAACTGCATTGCGGCGCAGGTCGTGATCCTGAGCTCGGACTGGGCCCAGAAGGACGCCTTCCTGGCCGAGCTCCGCTCCGCGCTGGCCGGTGCCCCGGCCCGGCCCGCGTGGTACCCGGGCTGTGACGTCCGCGTCGCGGAGGCGCGCCGACTGCACCCCGACGCCGACCTGGTCGGTGGCACCGCCGAGCGGACTCTCCTGCCGGGGCTCGACCTCCAGGACCCTGCCGAGTCGGCCTTCTCGACCGAGTACTTCGGGCCGGTTCTGGGCGTCACCGAGCTGCCGGGCGAGGGCGCGGCGTTCCTCGAGGCCGCCGTGGCCGCCGCCAACGCGACGTTGCGCGGCACCCTGGGGGCCAACGTCATCGCTCATCCCAGGAGCCTGCGCAAGATGGGCCGTGCCTTCCGGGAGATCCTGGCGGACCTGCGCTACGGCACGATCGGCGTCAACGTGTGGACGGGCGTCGGCTACCTGACGCCGCACGCGACGTGGGGCGGGTTCCCCGGACACGCACTTGACGACATCCAGAGCGGGCGCGGCGTCGTGCACAACGCGCTCCTGCTGGAACGCACCGAGCGGACCGTCGTGACCGGTCCGTTCCGGCCGTCCCCCCGCTCGATCCTGCACGGCGAGCTGTCGATCTCGCCGAAGCCGCCGTGGTTCGTCGACAACCGCACTGCCAGCACGACGGGTCGCCGGTTGACCAGGTTCGCGGCGCGCCCGCGCTGGCGTGCGCTCCCGGCGATCTTCGCGTCGGCGTTGCGCGGCTGAGCAGACGGGGCGTCCTGCCGGCGCCTACGGTTCACCCATGACCCCGCGAGCGCCGGTGCCGGCATGGGTGCGCGGCTACCACCGCCGATGGCTCCGCGCCGATCTCCTGGCCGGCGTGACCGTGACGGCGTACCTCGTGCCCCAGGTCATGGCGTACGCCGAGCTGGCCGGCCTCCCTGCCGTGGCCGGGATCTGGGCCTGCCTGGGTGCGATGGCGGTCTACGCCGTTGTGGGCACCTCGCGGCTCCTCTCCGTCGGTCCGGAGTCGACGACCGCGCTCATGGTCGGCGCGGTGATCGGATCCGTCCCGGCCGCGCGAGCCGACCCGTCGAGCTTTGCGGCCACCCTGGCCCTGGTGGTGGCCGGGATCTGCGTGATCGGCTACTTCGCACGGGTCGCGGTCGTGGCTGACCTGCTGTCCCGCCCCGTGTTGGTCGGCTACATGGCCGGTATCGCGGTCCTGATGGTCGTCTCGCAGCTGGGCACCTTGACCGCGTTGACCGTCTCCGGCGACGGGATCGTGCCCGAGGTGCGCAGCGTCCTCGAGCAGCTGGATGCGGTGGACGGACCGACGCTCGCCCTGGGAACGGTGACGGCGGCCGCCATGATCGTCGGGTCCCTCTTCTTCCCCCGTGCCCCGGTCTCGCTGATCGGCCTGATCGCTGCGACGGCCGTGGTCGCTGCTCTCGGGCTCGACGAGCACGGAGTGCTCCTCGTCGGATCCATCCCCGCGGGCCTCCCGGTTCCGGGCGTCCCGCACGTGGACGGGTCCGCGGTCCTGGCGATGCTGCCGGTCGCGCTGGGTGTCGCGTTCGTCGGCTACACCGACAACGTGCTCACCTCCCGAGCCTTCCCGGGGGAGACGCAGGAACCGGTCGACAACCAGCGGGAGCTGCTCGCCTTGGGCGGCGCCAACCTCGGCGCCGGCCTGATGCAGGGGTTCCCGGTCAGCAGCAGTGGGAGCCGCACCGCGATCATCAACGCCGTCGGCGGACGCACGCAGATGACAGGAGTCACCGCGATTGCGTCCACCCTCCTCGTCCTGCTGGCGATGCGGCCGTTGCTCGAGATGGTCCCGGCGGCGGCGCTCGGCGCCGTCGTGCTGTACGCCGCGACGAAGATCGTGGCGATCGGTGAGTTCAGGCGGTTCGCCCGGTTCCGCACGAGCGAGCTGGTCATCGCGCTGGTGACCCTCGTGGCGGTGCTGGTCGTCGGCGTGCTCTGGGGCGTGCTGGTCGCGATCGGCCTGTCGGTGCTCGACCTGCTTCGTCGGGTTGCCCGTCCCCACGACGCGATCGAGGGGTTCGTCCCCGGTCTCGCCGGGATGCACGACGTCGATGACTACCCGCAGGCCGAGGTCGTCCCGGGCCTGGTGATCTACCGCTACGACTCTCCGTTGTTCTTCGCGAACGCCGAGAACTTCCGGGTCCGGGCGTTGGACGCGGTGGTGAACGCGGCGACACCGGTCCGCTGGTTCGTCATCAATGCCGAGGCGATCGTCGAGGTGGACGTCACCGCCGTCGACGTACTCGAGAGCCTGATCGACGACCTGGAGCGCAGGGGAGTGGTGGTCGCCATCGCGAGGATGAAGCAGGACCTCGCCGCCCAGCTCGAGGTGGCGGGAGTGCTGGACCGGGTGGGACGGGACCGGTTGTTCCCGACCCTGCCCACCGCGGTCGCAGCCTTCCGCGAGGCGAACCGGGAAGATGACTGAATGGAGACCGTTGAGGAGTTCTTCGCACGCTCGGTGCGGTCGTGGCGTGCCGATCGACCGGGGGGAAGCATCCCACCCGACGGTGGTCCGTCTGTCGGGGATCCGGCGCTCCTGCACGCGCTGTTCGCCGCCCAGCTGCAGAGCCGGCACCTGGACTACGCCGCGCGCTGGCTGCAGGCGCAGGGGCGTGGCCACTACACGATCGGGTCCGCGGGGCACGAGAGCAACGCGGCGCTGGGGCTGGTGGCGCGTGTGGACGACCCGGCGTTGTTGCACTACCGCTCCGGCGGGTTCTACGCCGCGCGCGCGGCCCGAGCCGGGACGTCCGACCCGGTCCGGGACGTGCTGCTCAGCCTGACGTCCTCGGCTCGCGACCCGATGTCGGGTGGACGGCACAAGGTCTTCGGCCACCCCGCCCTGCACATCATTCCGCAGACCTCCACGATCAGCTCGCACCTGCCGCGCGCGGTGGGCCTGGCCTACGCGCTGGGCCTGGCACGCGCGGTCGGCCACACCACGCCGTGGCCGCACGACGCGATCGTGATCTGCAGCTTCGGTGATGCCTCCGCGAACCACTCGACGGCGACCGGCGCGCTCAACGCGGCGTCGTACCTCACCCGGCGCGAGGTGCCGTGTCCGATCCTCTTCGTGTGCGAGGACAACCGGATCGGCGTCAGCACCCGGTCGCCGGACGGATGGCCCGGCGTGATGCTGGAGAGCCTCCCCGGCATCGAGTACGTCCACGTCGACGGGGCCGACCCCGCGACGCTCCTCAACCGCACGGCGGCGGCGGTCGCTCGCGTCCGGCAGGCCCGCCGGCCCGTCGTACTCCATCTCGACACCGTGCGCTTCCTCGGCCACGCCGGCTCAGACACCGAGATCGCCTACCGGACCCAGGGCGAGATCGTCGGCGACTACGAAAGGGATCCGCTGCTCGCCACGGCGCGGTTCCTGATGAGCGCCGGACAGGCCACGCCGGAGGAGATCCTGGCGGCGTACGACGACACGCGGTCACGGGTGATGGACGCCGCGCAGACTGCGCTCGACGAGCCCCACCTCTCCGACCGGGCGCAGGTGATGGCGCCGCTCGCCCTGCCGGCGGTCTCTCCGCCCATCCCGGTCCCCGCGGCCACCGCGGCCATCGGGGGAGCGCAGGACAGCGCTCGGCTGACCCTCGCGCAGTCGATCAACCAGACGCTGGCGGAGCAGCTGGCCACCCACTCCGAGGTGCTCGTCTTCGGTGAGGACGTCGCCGTCAAGGGCGGCGTGTACGGCGTCACGCGCGGCCTTCGCAAGCGCTTCGGGGCCCAGCGGGTCTTCGACACCCTCCTCGACGAGCAGACCATCCTCGGGGTGGCCCTCGGCTCGGCACTGGCCGGGTTCGTCCCGGTCCCGGAGATCCAGTACCTCGCCTATCTCCACAACGCCGAGGACCAGCTGCGCGGCGAGGCGGCGTCGCTCCGGTTCTTCTCCAACGGTCAGTACCAGAACGGCATGGTGGTGCGCGTCGCGGGACTCGCCTACCAGCGCGGCTTCGGGGGTCACTTCCACAACGACAACTCAGTGGCCGTGCTGCGCGACATCCCCGGACTCGTGGTCGCGGTACCCAGCCATCCTGCGGACGCACCGGGCCTGCTGCGCACGTGTCTGGAGCTCGCCCGGCAGGACGGCCGGGTGTGCGTCTACCTGGAGCCCATCGCGCTCTACCACGTACGCGACCTGGTCGCCGGAGACAGCGAATGGACGGCGCCCTTCGCGGACGCCGCGAGCGAAGGTTCCCTCCGCCCGCTGGGCGAGGTCGGGGTGTACGGCGACGGTGCTGACCTGTTGCTCGTGACGTTCGGCAACGGCGTGCCGATGAGCCTGCGGGCCAGCGAGCGGCTCCGTGAGCACGGCGTCGCGACCACGGTGGTCGACCTCCGCTGGTTGTCGCCCCTGCCGCTCGACGCGGTGCACGTCCTGGCCGAACGCTTCCCGGCCGTGCTCGTGGTGGACGAGACGCGGGCCAGCGGGGGAGTGTCCGAAGGGGTCGTCACCGGCCTGCTCGAGCACGGCTACCGCGGCCGGCTGTCGCGGGTCGCCAGCGCGGACTCGTTCGTCCCGCTCGGCCCCGCGGCCGCGACCGTCCTGCTGTCCGAGGAGGACGTGGTCGCCGCCGCCCTGTCCGGGTCCCTTCGCGGCAGCCCGTTGGCACCGTTGACTGCTCGGAGGACGACATGACCGTTGATGGCTCGAAGGATCGGTCCCCGACCCGGGAGCGAATCCTCTCCGCGATGGCGTCGCTCCTCGCCCATCGCCAGTGGTCCGAGGTGTCCGTCTCCGACGTCGCATCAGCCGCAGGGGTGTCGCGTCAGACCATCTACAACGAGTTCGGCTCCAGATCGGTGCTCGCCGACCTGTACGTCGAGGCACTGCTCGATCAGGTGGTCCGGGAGTACGTGCCCGTGGAGGTCGTGCAGGACCTCGAGCACGCACTGGAGGCGAGCTTTCGGGCGTGGTTCCGCGCCCTGGAGGAGGGGAGCCCGCTGGTTGATTCCCTCCCCGCCCTGGTGGCGGACGAGACGTGGCTGCTGGAGACCGCGACGGCACGCCTTGCGAGCGCCTACGGCCGGCTGTTCTCCGAGGTTGCGACCGCCGACGCAACTGCGTTCGCGAGGCTCGTCGTACGCCTGTGCTTCAGCTTCCTGACGATCCCGCCCGCGCCGGGCGAGGATCCCGTGCCGGCGCTGGTCGCGGCGCTGAGCCCCTACGCGGACACGGTCGTTGCGCGGAGCCGGGCCCGGGAACAGTGACGCCCGGCTGTCGTCGGCTCAGCCCGGGAGGACGGCCTCCGACCTCGGGTCGACCAGGATCTTGGCGTGCTTCTCGGGATCGCCGAGCGCGGTGAAGGCTGCTTCGACACCGGCGAGACCGACCGTGCCGGTCATCAACGGGGTCGGGTCGACCTTGCCGTCGGCCATCAGGTGCAGGGCCTCGCGGAACTCGGTGGGCGTGTAGCCGAGCACGAACCGCAGGTCGATCTCCTTGTTGATCGCGATCGCCGGACGGATCGAGTCCGAGCCCATGCAGACGCCGACCACGACCACCCGGGAGTGGATCGGGGCGCTGGCGATCACCTGGTCGATGATGCCGGGCACACCGACGCACTCGAAGACGACCGGACCCTCGGGCATCGCGCCGAGCTTCTCGGCGGTCTCCATCACGGTCCACCAGGGCAGGAGCGGCACGGCGCGGAGCTTGGACATCGAGTCGATCGCGAGGTCGAAGAGCCCGGACGCCGTGATGAACTTCCCGCGCTCCTTCGCGCTGTCGTACGGCGACTCGGTGGCCGGGTTGACCACGACGTCTGCCCCGCACTGCGCGGCGAGGGCGCGCCGGCCGGCGGAGAAGTCGCTCGCGATGACCGTGCGGACACCGGAGGCCTTGAGCAGGGAGATCACCGCGAGGCCGATCGGACCGCAGCCGATCACGACAGCGATCTGGCCCTTCTTCACCTGGCCCCGGCGCACCGCGTGCAGGCCGACGGCCATCGGCTCCGTGAGTGCGGCCCTGTCGGACGGCAGGCCGTTGGGGACAGGCATCGCGAGGGCGGCCTGGACGACGACCTGCTCGGCGTAGGCACCTGGTGCGTGGGGGGAGAGGCCGGTGGTGTGGACGGCGCCGCCGGTGCGCAGGATCGGCATCGCGACGACGCGCGTGCCGATCTTGATCTCCTTGCTGGTCCGCGGCCCGCGGTCCACGACCTCGCCGCAGAACTCGTGGCCGAAGACCACGGAGTCGCCGGAGCGCATGAAGCCGTCGTACCCGCTCGCGGCGGCGGCCTCGGCCATGTCATCGGCGTGCGTGCGGGCATGCAGGTCGGAGCCGCAGATGCCGCAGCCGTGCACGTCGAGCAGCAGGTGTCCGCGACCCGGCTCGGGTGCCGGGACGTCGGTGACCTCGAGCTTGGTGTCGCGACAGACGACGGCTTTCATCGGGTTCTCCTACGCGTAGGTGTAGTCGTCAAGGTCATAGCGTGCAGCCTCCCACTTGGTCTCCACCGTCAGGGCGGGTCGCAGCGGTACGTCGCCGTGCGCGTCGAAGTAGTAGCTGTTGGCCGTCGCACAGGCGTCGCGGAAGAACACCTGCTGGCCGCGGCGCCCCAGCATCCGCTGGAAGTAGGCGTCGTTGGCCTCGGCGCTGACCTCGACCCGGGTGGAGCTGCGCCGGCGTGCCTCGCGCAGTGCGCGGACGATGTGCCGGCTCTGCGCCTCGATCAGGTTGAAGTACGACGACCCGTTGAAGCCGTACGGGCCGAGCATCATGAACAGGTTGGGGAAGCCCGGCATGCTCACGCCCTGGTAGGCCTGGAAGCGGTTCTCGTCCCACCACGCCTCGAGGTCCAGGCCGTTTGCCCCGGAGACCGGGATCGGCGGCATGTTGCCCTTCTCGAACACCTTGAAGCCGGTGGCCAGGATCAGCACGTCGACCTCGTGCTCGACGCCGTCGACCGTGCGCACACCGGTGGGGGTGATGGCCTCGATGCCGGAGGTCTCGAGCAGGACGTTGTCGCGGTTGAACGCGGGCAGGTACTTGTTGGAGAAGCTCGGGCGCTTGCAGCCCAGGCCGTACTTCGGGGTCAGCTTCTCGCGCACCACGGGGTCCTTGACCTGCTGGCGGAGGAACGCCTTGCCGATCCGCTCCGCACCGTCCGCGAGGGGTACGACGCCGTAGAAGTGTGCGGCGATCGGGAAGTTCGCCTCGACGAAGGCTTCGCTGATCGTGCGGGTCACCGTCTTGGCTCCGGGCACCCGCAGCGCTGCGCGCAAGGGCCAGGCGAGGCGGGCATCGGGCTTCGGCAGGCACCAGATGGGGGTGCGCTGGAAGACGGTGAGCTGCTCGACCTCGGGGGCGATCGTCGGGATCACCTGCACGGCGGAGGCTCCGGTGCCGATGATCGCGACCCGCTTGCCGGTCAGGTCGACGTCGTGGTCCCACCGTGCGGTGTGCAGGGTGTCGCCCGCGAACGACTCGACGCCCGGGATGTCGGGCAGCTTCGGCTGGGTGAGCACGCCGGTCGCGACCACGACGTTGCGGGCGACGATCTCGTCACCGGCCGACGTGGTGAGCGTCCACTCGTGGGAGTCGTCGTCGAAGGTGGCGCCGGTGACGCGGGTGTTGAAGCGGGTGCGCTCGCGAAGCCGGTACTTGTCCATGCAGTGCTCGGCGTACGCCTTCAGCTCGGCTCCGGGCGCGTAGACGCGCGACCAGGTGTTCCGCTGCTCGAAGGAGAACTGGTAGCTGAACGACGGGATGTCGACGCCGACACCGGGATAGGTGTTCCAGTGCCACGCGCCGCCGACCCCGTCGCCGTCCTCGATCATCAGGAAGTCGTCGAAGCCGGCCTTGTCGAGCTGGATCGCCGCACCGATGCCGGAGAAACCGGCTCCGATGATGACGGTGTTGTGCGTGATGGTGGACATGGTGGCTCGCAATCGATCGAGGAAGTCAGTACAGGTCGGCGCGGACGACGAGCCGGTTGCCGCGGGCGCGGGAGACGCACGGCAGCAGGCAGCCGTCGGCTCGCTCCTCGGCCGTCAGCGATCCGTCGCGGTGGTCGGCCTTCCCGTCGACGACGGTGACCTTGCAGGTGCCGCAGAAGCCCTGGCGGCAGGAGTAGGGAATCGCCGGGTACGCCTCGGCGAGCACGTCGAGCGGCGAGCGGTCGGCCGGGACCTCGAACACCTCGCCGGTGTTCTCGAGCTCGAGGGTGAACGCCTTGCCGTCGACGACCGGGGGAGCCGAGAAGCGCTCGGAGTGGAACTCGACATCGGCACGGTCGAGCAGGCCGCTGCGGAGCACGTCGATCATCGGCACGGGTCCGCAGCAGTAGACGGCCGTTCCGGAGTCCACGCCGGCCAGCAGGTCCGCGGCAGTCGGGAGACCGTCGGTGTCGTCGGTGCGGATCACCACGCGGTCGCCGTACGACGACAGCTCGTCGAGGAACGGAAGGGTGTCGCGGCGGCGGCCGACGTACACCATCGTCCACTCGACCTCGAGCGCGTCCGCGAGCCGCAGCATCGGCAGGATCGGCGTGATGCCGATGCCGCCGGCCACGAAGTGCAGCCGGTCCGCCGGTGAACCGTGGCCGGGCACGGCCAGTGGGAAGGCGTTGCGCGGACGGCTCACCCGCAGGGTGGCGCCGAGGGGGAGGTCGTGCATCTCCACGGACCCGCCCAGGCCGCCTGCGCCGGTGGGGATCCTCCGGACCGCGATCCGGTACGACGACCGGTCGGTGGGGTCACCGCACAGCGAGTACTGCCGCTTGCGGCCCGAGGGCAGGTGGACGTCGAGGTGCGCGCCGGGCCGCCACTTCGGCAGCCGCCCACCGTCAGCGGCGGCGAGCTGGAGGCTGACGACGTCCTGGTCGGTCGCGACCACGGTGCGATCGGTGACGACCAGGTCGAGGCCGGCGTCGTGGGCTCGCGGGGTTGCGGGGACCTCGGAGGGACCCACCCGCGTCCACGCCCGGAGGACCAGGTCGGCGGCGTGGAGGAGCGGGTCGGAGGCAGTGGTCCCCATCAGCTGGCGGCCCGGGCCGCCGGGCTCTTCGCCAGGTAGGCGACGGCCTGTGCGGTGTTGCCGATCCACTCCGGTGTGAAGCGCGGGTGCAGGCCGAGGGCGGCGCTCCACCCGATGCTGCGCAGGGTGGGCAGGGTGCCGCGACGGCCACCGCGCACGAGCTCGAACCAGACGCGGGCGTAGCTGTGGTCCGGCATGTCGGGGTCCTGCTTCACCAGGTCGTGTGCGACCCGGCCGAGCAGCAGCAGGAAGCCGGCGTAGGCGATGCCGAGGGCGCCGGCGCGCTGGAAGTAGCCGACGCCGAAGTACTCCGCCACGTCGTGCGCGACCATCCGGTGCTCGACCTCCTCAGCGCCGTGCCAACGGAACAGGTCGAGGACGGCCGGGTCGGCGTCGTACTCCTCGAGGGGGGCGGTGAGCACCCAGTCACCGAGAAGTGCGGTGAGGTTCTCGATCCCGCCGATGAGGGCAAGTCGGGCCACCAGGTGCTTGTGCCGGGCGGCGGCGGTGGGCAGGTTCCGCGGCCCGAGCATCTGCTGGAAGATCCGTTCGGCGATGGCGACCATCGGCGTGGTGTCGATGCCCTGGGCGCGAAACAGGTCGCCGAGGACCTCGTCGTGCGCCTGGGCGTGCATGGCCTCCTGGCCGATGAACCCGCGGACGGCTTCGCGCAGGTCGGCGTCCTCGATCAGGGGGAGTGCCTCGTTGAACGTCTCGCAGAACCAGCGCTCGCCCTCGGGCAGCATGAAGTTGATGGCGCTGATGATGTGCGAGGCGAAGGCGTCCCCGCGGATCCACTGGAGGGGGGTGCGGCTGACGTCGAAGGCGACGTTGCGTGCGTGCAGGGCGACCACGCCCGGGTCGGTGAGAGTTCTAGGCATCGTTGCCTCCTCGGTTGCGGACGTAGCTCGTGACCAGGTCGGCGACGAGCTGGGGATCGCTCACGGGCAGCCAGTGCCCGCGGTCGAGGTCGACGCGGGTGAGGTCGACGGTCCAGTCGGCTGCGTTCGCGAACATGGCGGGCGTCATCGCGATGTCCTTGGAGTTCACGACGAGCTGGAGCGGGACGGAGCTGCGCCGGGGCTGCGGGTGGAGCAGGCGCTCCAGCATGTTGGCGCGGTAGAGCCGGACTCCCGCGACCATGTCCTCGGTGAAGGTCTCCGGGGGCGGCGGAGGGGCGATGCCCTCGGTGGCCTTGAAGAGGCGGGGCCAGACCCGTCGGCCCATCAGGGGCAGCACCGCCTCGGGAAGACGCGGCGTCAGGAAGAAGTAGATGTACGACGACGAGGCGACCTGGCGCGCGAGGGTGGCGAGGTTGCGGGGCGTCGGTCGCTTGACCAGGCTGCGCAGCCAGATCGCGGCCTGGTCGAGGCTCGGGCCGGAGATCGAGGTGAAGCTCGCGAACCACTCGGAGGCGTCGGGCCGGCAGACGGCCTCCCACAGCTGGATCGAGCCCCAGTCGTGGGCGACCAGGTGGACCGGCGCATCGGGGCTGACGGCCCGCGCGACTGCGACGGCGTCCTCGGCGAGCAGCTCGAGCGTGAACTTGTCCTTCGCGCCTGCCAGCGGCGATTCGCCGTGGCCGCGGGTGTCGTAGGTGACGACGTGGAAGTCCCGGGCGAGCAGGGGGACGACGTCGTCCCACACCGCGTGGGTGTCGGGCCAGCCGTGCACCAGGACCAGGGTCTCGGCGGACGGGTCGCCGTGCTCGAAGACCGCAAGTCGCGCATCGCCGCTGACGACGTGGGAGGACCTGGCTCCGTGCTGTGCTTGACGTGCGGAGTTCATCGAGACTCACTTTCACAGTTCACCTGAACAGTCACCGTAGTATGGGCACCGATTCCCGGCGATGACAACGAAACGGAACTTGATGAAGGTCACACGGGCGGCGCAACGCGAGGCGACCCGCCAGGCGATGCTCGAAGCCGCCGTCTCCCTGACCTCCTCCGAAGGCCTCGTCGCTGTCACCACGCGACGGATCGCCGACGCGGTCCGCGTCTCGCAGAGTGCCGTGATGTACCACTTCCCGACGCGGGAGGACCTGCACACCGCGGCGATCGGCCACCTGGCCGAAGGTATCGAGAGGGATGCGCGCGCTGCCGTGGACGAGCTCCTGCGGGCCCCCGAGTTCGACGCCGAGGCCATGATCGAGACCGCCTGGCAGATCCTCGCGACCCCGCAGGCGCTCGCGGTGGCCCAGCTGTGGATGGCTGCCGGGGCCGAGCCGGCCTACGTCCGGACCGTGCGCGAGCTGGAGCTCAAGATCGTGGCGCTGAGCATGGCGGCCATCCAGCCCATCGCCGACCGTTTCGAGGACGACGCGGCCGTCTTCGCGTACGTCGACACGATCTTCTCGGTGATCCGTGGACTGGTCATCTCGGTGCCGGTCTGGGGGATGGGGCCGGTCGAGGAACGGTGGCGGGGCAGCAAGAAGGTGCTGCTCGGCCTGGTCCCGCCGGCGTAGACCGGCTACGTCGTGGCGCCGAGGAGGCTTTCCGACTCGGCCAGGGTGACCAGCGACGTACGCAACCGCGCACGCTGGGTGCTGCTGAGGTCGGCGAACACGTCCTCGTCGAGCGCTGCGAGGAGAGCACGGCACTGATCGGCCGTGGTGTTGCCCTTGTCCGAGATCTCGACGAGGTAGCGACGGCGGTCTGCCGCATCGCGTCGCCGGGCGGCCAGTCCGAGTGACTCGAGGTCGTCGAGGGTGGCGACCATGGTGGCGCGATCGATCCGCAGATAGCTGCCCAGGTCGTTCTGGGAGAGCGCACCGCCGTGGTCCTCGAGTGCCTGCAGGACGCTGTA
Source organism: Nocardioides sp. Root682 (assembly GCF_001427795.1). Lineage (GTDB taxonomy): Bacteria > Actinomycetota > Actinomycetes > Propionibacteriales > Nocardioidaceae > Nocardioides. Next base: position 311,573 of record NZ_LMHJ01000002.1, read on the forward strand.
GTGGCGGGTACGCAGCCCCAGGGTGGCGAGCTGCTGCTCGGTCATCCGGAAGACCACCTGGCCGACCTTGAGCATCAGGCAGCTGGCGTGGTCGGCGATGGACCCGGGGACGAGCGATGTCGTGTCCACCACAGGACTTCCTCCTTGAGCGTTCGAGCCGATTGGTCGTATGGTGGCCGAATCGTTAGTAGTACAAACTATAAGTGATGCCTCAGATGGGACCAGCATAGTGACGACCACCCCGATTCGTCAGGCCGACCGCCTGTACCACGACCTGCTCTCTCCCCAGGAGGTCCTCGACGTCCGGGCCCGCGCCCGAAAGGTCGCGATGGACGTCGTGGCGCCGGTCGCCGGCCGGATCGCCAATGGCAACGAGCGCGTCGAGGGCTTCCCGCGCGACGTGTTCGAGGGTCTCGCGGAGGCGGGCCTGTTCCGTGTCCCGTTCGCCGAGGAGGTGGGCGGCGACGGCCTGGCGCACCCGGTGACCGCGACGGCCGTGGCGATCGAGGAGCTGGCGTACTACTCGAGCAGTGTCTCGGCGGTGTTCGACGTGCACTGCATCCTGGCCGGCAACGTGCTGACCCACGGCACCCCCGAGCAGCAGCAGCGCTGGCTCCGACCGGTGGCGAGTGGTGAGATCGTGGGCGCCTTCGCGACGACCGAGCCCGACGCCTCGACGGACCTGAGCCCTGCTGCCGTCCAGACGGTTGCTGAGCGGCGCGGCGACGGCTGGGTGCTGAACGGGCGCAAGCGCTGGATCTCCAACTCTCCGGTGGCGGGCTTCATCGTCACCCTCGCCCGCACCAGCGACCGGCTCTCCATGTTCATCGTCGACACGACCCTGCCCGGAGTACGCGTCGGCGAGCCCGACCTGAAGATGGGCAACCGTGGCCAGCTCACCGCGGACGTCTACTTCGACGACGTCGTCCTGTCCGACGCGGACCTGCTCGGCGGAGAGGAGGGGCGCGGGCTCAAGCACGCACTCGCGACCCTCACCCTCGGCCGGATCGGCATCGCCGCGGCCGGGGTCGGTATGGCCCAGGCGGCGTTCGACCTCGCGGTCGGACACCTCTCCACGCGTCACGCCTTCGGCAAGCCGGTCGCGGCCAACCAGCACTGGCAGTTCCTGATGGCCGACCGGGCCACCGAGCTCGAGAACGCGCGGACGTTGTACCTCAAGGCCGCCTTGCGCCGCGACGCAGGCGAGCTCTTCCCTGAGCCCGAGGCGGCGATGGCGAAGTTCTACGGCACGCGCCTGTCGGTCGACCTGGCCCGCGACGCCGTCCAGGCCTTCGGTGGTCTCGGTTTCGCCCGCGAGCTGTCTGCTGACGGAACGCCCGGTCCGGTGGAGGCGCTCTACCGCGACAGCAAGATCGGCGAGATCTACGAAGGCACCAACGAGATCCAGAAGTGGATCATTGCGCGTGGGATCTTCGGCAAGGAGATCACCGGCTGAGGCCGGGTGGGACCTCTCAGCGTGCACCACTTTGAGTGGACAAAGTGGTGCAACCGTCCGGCGACCCGGTGTCGACCGAGCTGGCTCCGCTGGCCTCCGTGCTCCTGCAGACGGAGTCGGCGTCGCGCCTGGTGACCCGGCGCTGCGGTCGCCTGCGTCAGTCCAGCGAACCGATGTCGGCGGGCACGGAGCTCTCGATCGCCCAGGACGGGACGATGAAGAGCCCGTGCGCCGTGACCGCGGGCAGGTCGTTGTCCACCGAGCTGATCTGGGCAGTGACCGTGACCTTGCGGCCGACCTCCTCGGTGATCTGCGCCTGCATCCGCACCCGGCCGAGCGGCAGCGGGCGCTCGTAGCGCAGCGTGAGGGTGCCGGTGACGGTCAGGCGCGTGTGGGCGGCGCTCGCGGTCTCGCCCATCAGGTGGTCGAGGACCAGGGCCGAGACCCCACCGTGGACGCAGCCGGGAGGCCCTTCGTAGGCGACACCGAGATCGACCTCGGACCGCACGATCCCGTCGTCTCCCCACTGCAGCACGACGGGTGGGGCGATCGCGTTGCGGATCCCGACAACAGCGTTGCCCCAGTTCCACGAGCGGCCCTCGGTGTTGAAGTGCACGCCGGCCGGGCCGTCCTCGGCCTCTTCCGACAGGACCTGCGTCGCCCGCCTGATCAGCTCGCTGGCCTCGGCCACCCGGTCCGGGTCGACCCGGGTGCGGATCGCGACGTCGACGAGGTCGCGGATGTCGCCGGCGAGCGCTCCGTGGATCCGCTCGGAGGCCTCGATGGCCGCGGTGGACTGCTCGGAGAGCTGGAAGGACATCGACGACAGGCTGGACACCTGTCCAGACTAGCGCTGCCTGCTGGCAGAGTGGCGCCGTGGCTCCGCTGACCTTTCGACCCCTGCCGGCCGGACCTCCGCATCTCGCGGCGGTGCTGGCCGGTCCGGACCTCGCGGCGGTCGGCTACCGCGAGACCGAGTACGTCGTCGAGGGCACCGCGTCCCGCTACGTCGCGGAGACTCCGGGACCGGGCGTCCTCGCCCTCGACGAGGCGCCGTTCGCGACCCGCGTCATCGTCCGGGCGCCGGTCGACGGGTCAGCGTCCAGCGGCGTGGTCGTCGTCGAGTGGCTCAACGTCAGCAGCGGCAGTGACGCCGCACCCGACTACACCTACCTCGCCGAGGAGATCGTGCGCCGACGGCACACGTGGGTCGGCGTCTCGGCCCAGCAGTTGGGCGTCGTCGGTGGGCGTCCCTCGATCGGAGGGGAGCCGTCGACCGGCCTCGTCGGTGCCGACCCGGGGCGGTACGGCGGCCTGGCCCACCCCGGCGACGCGTACAGCTACGACCTCTTCACCCGGATCGCGACCGCGCTGCGACGCCCGGACGGACCGCTGGCGGACCAGGCGGTCACGCGCCTGATCGCCGTCGGTGAGTCCCAGTCCGCCTTCGCCCTCACCACCTACATCACCACCGTCGCGCCGATCACCGGCGCGTTCGACGGCTACCTCGTGCACAGCCGCGGGCGCGCCGAGCTGGGGCTCGGCGAGGTCGGGCGCCCGCACGACCTCGACGCCGTACGGTCCGGCCCGCCCGTGCGGTTCCGCGACGACATCGAGGCGCCGGTGATCGCGGTGCAGACCGAGACCGACGTCCTGTCGCCGCGCTTCCGGTACATCGACGCGCGGCAGGACGACGGACCCCTGTTCCGGCTGTGGGAGGTCGCCGGCACCGCCCACGCCGACCTGTGGCAGATCGGGGAGTTCGAGTCCTTCCTCGGTTGCCCGGAGCCGGTCAACCGGGGCCAACAGGCCTACGTGCTCCGAGCCGCCCTGCGAGCCCTGGTGGCCTGGAGTGCGGGGGAGGGCGAACCGCCGACCGCCGAGCGGCTGACCGTGGCTGCGGACACGGAACACTTCGAGGTCGACGACGTGGGCAACGTTCTCGGTGGCGTGCGAACACCGTGCGTGGATGTCCCGGCCCAGTTGCTGAGCGGGCTCGCGTCTCCCGGCACCTCGGTTCTCTGCAGCCTGTTCGGATCGACGCGGGACCTGCCCGGCGACGTACTCCGGGCCAGGTATCGGTCCGTCGATCACTATCTCGAGGAGTACGCAGCGGCGACCGATGCCGCGATCGCGGCGGGCTTCGTGCTGGCTGAGGATCGCAACGCGGTGCTGGCGGAGGCGCGGCCGGAGCTTGTGGTCGGAGCGTTCGACACCGGCGTCACCGGGATAGGTTGAACCGTGTTCCACGTGATGTTCCTCGAACCCCGGATCCCGCCCAACACGGGCAATGCGATCCGGATGGTGTCGGGCACCGGGGCAACGCTGCACCTGGTCGAACCCCTCGGCTTCGACCTGACCGAACCCAAGCTCAAGCGGGCGGGGCTGGACTACCACGACCTCGCGTCCGTGGTGGTGCACCCGGACCTCGACGCCGCGCTGGACAGCGAAGCGCTCGCCTCGTCAAGGGTCTTCGCCTTCACCGCCAGGGCGACCCGCTGGTACACCGACGTCGAGTTCCAGCCGGGCGACGTCCTGCTCTTCGGTCCTGAACCGACGGGGCTGTCCGACGAGGTGCTGAGCCACCCGCGGGTCACCGAGCGGATCCGGATCCCCATGCTGGAGGGACGGCGGTCGCTCAACCTGTCGAACTCTGCCGCTGTCGTGACGTACGAGGCCTGGCGTCAGCAAGGGTTCCCGGGCGCGCAGTAGGCGCCGGGAAGCCCGCAGCGGAGGCACGTGGCCGGGCAGCCCGACCCTTCACCATCAGGTCAGCGTGTCAGGTCGGGGAGTGGTGCCGGTAGACCGACGGGTCGAAGTGTCGGGTACGGCGCCCGTACTCGACGTGGGAGCCGGCCCAGACCTGGGTGACCTTGCCGTTGTCGGTGGAGTACCACCCGGGGCAGCCGCTGGTGAAGACGGACTTCTTGAGGCGGCCCTGGATCTCGGCGTTGAACTCGTCGTGGACCTCGGGCCGGATCTCCAGTGCCCCGCCGTTCTCGGCGACGTACTCGATGGCCTGGCGGGCGTAGTGCGCCTGGCGCTCCAGCAGGTAGATGATCGTGTTGGTCAGCGAGCCTGTGTTGGGGCCGTAGGACATGAACAGGTTCGGGAAGCCCGGCGTGGCCAGCCCCAGATAGGCCTCGGGGCCTTCAGCCCAGGCGTCGCGGATGTCGAGGTCGTCGATGCCCGTGATGGTGATCGGGGCGAGGTACTGCGTCGGCGTGAAGCCGGTGCACCACACGATGATGTCCGGCTCGACCTTCTCGCCTGTCGAGGTGACCAGGGCGTTCGGGGTCACCTCGGTGACTCCGGCGCCGATGACGTCCACGTCGTCGCGCGCGCAGGCGGGGTACCACTCGCTGGAGAGCAGGACCCGGTTGCAGCCCAGCAGGTAGTCGGGAGTGAGCGCGTCCACCTTCTGAGGATCCTTGACGGTGCGCCTGACGGAGGCGCGGAGCTGGGCCATCCAGAGCTTGCGCGCCGGGTCCGCCCAGCGCTTGGTGATCGGGTAGCGCGACTCGAACCACCACCACATGCCCAGGTGGTAGGCCTTCATCAGCGCCGGCACCTTGCTCAGCACGGCTTTCTCGACCCGGCTCGGCTTCCAGTTCCGCTTGTTGACCACCCACATCGGCGAGCGCTGGACCACCGTGACCTTCGATGCCACACCGGCGATCGCGGGTACGACCTGGACGGCCGAGGCGCCGCCCCCGACGACGGCGACGTGCTTGCCGGTGTAGTCGACCGTGTGGTCCCACTGCGCGGAGTGGAACTGAGGGCCCTCGAACGACTCGCGGCCAGGAAGGTCGGGGATGTTCGGGTTGGAGAGCTGTCCGGGCGCGCACAGCAACACGTCGGCGGCGATCGTCTCGCCATCGGCGAGAGTGATCTGCCACGTGCAGGACTTCTGGTCGTACGCCGCGGACTCGACGTTCGTGTCCAGGCGCACCCGCGCCATGACGCCGGACTCGACCGCCACCTTGTGCAGGTAGGCCGCGATCTCCTCCTGGTTGCCGAAGCGCTGTGACCAGTCGTCGTTGAGCCACTTGGAGAACTGGTAGATCACCGACGGCACGTCGCACTGTGCGCCCGGGTAGGTGTTGGCGGCCCAGACCCCGCCGACGCGGTCGGCTCGCTCGAGCACGGTGTACGACGTGATGCCGTGCTCCTCGAGCTCGAGGGCAGCAGCCAGGCCGCCGAAGCCGGCGCCGATGATGACGATCGATGGAGTGGTCATGTCATCGAGTCTGATTCCGGAGCTTCGGGGAGCCCATGTCACGCGCGGACGCGCTATTGTCATTTCCGGACATGACTGACCTGGCCGCCTCCTCCGCACAGCTGCCGTGGGACCACCCCCGCAGCGCTGGCGGCGCTCGCCTTCTGGTCGAGGTCGGCCGGGTGCACGGTCTTCGACCCGACCAGTGCCTCTCCCGCTCTGGCCTCGCCGAAGCCGAGATGGCCGACCCGGCGACCGTGGTCGAGGCGACGCAGGAGCTGACCATCGCACGCAACCTCATCGAGCACCTGGGCGACCGGCCAGGCCTCGGCCTCGAGGTCGGGCAGCGCTACCGGTTCAGCAGCTTCGGCGTCTGGGGCTTCGCGATCCTCTCCAGCACCAGCGCCCGCGAGGTGGCCCGCCTCGGCGTTCGCTACTCACCGCTGTCGTTCGCGTTCATCGAGCCCTTCATCGAACAGGACGAGCACGAGCTTCGCGTCGTGCTCAACGAGCACGACATCCCCGCCGACGTACGCGACTTCTTCGTGGAACGCGAGATCGCGAAGCTGGCCCAGCTCCTGCCCCTGGGGCTCGGCAGCGCGGCAGGGATCCGGTTCGAGACCGCGTTCACGGGCAAGCGTGCCGCGGTTCTGGCCGAGCGCTTCCCTGGCGTCCCGATCAGCAGGGGCGAGAGGCACCTGCTCGCACTGGACGCTGCGATCCTCGACCTGCCGCTGCCGCAGGCCGATCCCGTGACCGCCCGTGAGCTCGAGAACCAGTGTGCGGCGCTCCTGCAGTCGCGCCGCTCGCGGCGCGGCGTCGCAGCGGGCGTCCGGGAGCGCATTCTCGCCCGGCTGGCGGACCCACCCTCGATGGAGGAGACAGCAGCCGCCCTGCACATCGACCCACGAACGCTGCGCCGACACCTGACCGCTGAAGGTACGTCGTACCGCGAGCTCACCGACGAGGTGCGCGCCGTCATGGCCGACGAGCTGCTCCGCAACGCCCACCTCACCGTCGCCGAGGTGGGCCGCCGCCTGGGCTACCACGACGCCGCGGGCTTCACCCGGGCGTACAAACGCTGGACCGGAACCACCCCCAAGCAGCGGCAGCCGCGAGGCACGCGGGACTAGCGTTTCTCCGACGACATCGGAGGCACTGGCGGAGAGTCCCGCTGTCTGGTTGGTTGCAGTCATGAGTGTTCTCGACCAGGTCATCAACAGGGTCCAGGCGACGATCCCGATGGAGCGGCAGGTCCAGGGACTGCACCTGTTCCAGAAGGCCAAGAAGCTGGTGCTCGGAGACCGGCAACCGGTCTTCGTCGAGGAGAAGATCCCCGACGTCGACGAGCTCGAGCTGACCGAGATCGACGTCAGCAACCCGTTCCTGTACCGCCAGGGACAGTGGCTGTCCTACTTCAAGCGGCTGCGGGACGAGGCGCCCGTGCACTACCTGGCGGACAGCGCCTTCGGGCCGTACTGGTCGATCACCCGGTACGACGACATCGTGACCGTGGACAAGGACTTCGAGACGTACTCGGCGGAGCCGCAGATCGTCATCGGTGTCCCGCCCGAGGGGCTGGACATCGAGATGTTCATCGCCATGGACCCGCCGCGCCACGACCAGCAGCGCGCCGCCGTCCAGGGCGTCGTGGCCCCGCAGAACCTCGAGGAGATGGAGGGGCTGATCCGTTCCCGCGTGCAGGAGGTCCTCGACGGCCTGCCGGTCAACGAGCCGTTCGACTGGGTGGACGAGGTCAGCATCGAGCTGACCTCGCGCATGCTGGCCACCCTGCTCGACTTCCCGTACGACGAGCGGCGCAAGCTCGTGCACTGGACCGAGCTGGCGGGCGCCAGCGCCGGGGCCACCGGTGGAGCGGTGGACATGGACGAGCTGTACGCGGGCATCGCCGACATGGCGAAGAGCTTCAGCGCCCTCTGGCACGACAAGGCCGCTCGCCTCGCCGCTGGCGAGAAGCCGGGCTACGACCTGATCACCCTCATGCAGATGTCCGAGGACACCAAGGACCTGATCAACCGCCCCATGGAGTTCCTCGGCAACCTGATCCTGCTGGTCGTCGGCGGCAACGACACCACCCGCAACTCGATGTCCGGCGGCGTGTACGCGCTCAACCAGTTCCCGGACGAGTTCGAGCGGCTCAAGGCGAACCCCGACCTCATCCCGAAGCTCGTGCAGGAGATGATCCGGTGGCAGACGCCGCTGGCCTACATGCGCCGGATCGCGACGAAGGACACCGTCCTGGGCGGCCAGTTCATCCGCAAGGGCGACAAGGTCGTCATGTGGTACGCCTCGGGCAACCGTGACGAGCGCACGTTCGAGAATCCCGACGACTTCGTCATCGACCGCCACAACGGACGCCACCATCTCTCGTTCGGGATCGGTGTCCACCGCTGCATGGGGAGTCGCGTGGCGGAGATGCAGCTGCGGATCCTGTGGGAGGAGCTGCTGGTGCGGTTCGCGGACATCGAGGTCGTCGAGGAACCGGAGTACCTGCAGTCGAACTTCGTCCGGGGCTACACGAAGATGATGGTGACCCTCACGCCGGTCGGTCAGGAGGCGCGGCCCCGGACCCGCAAGGCCGCGGCGCCCCAGCCCGCACGCATCGGCTCTCGTCAGGGCTGGGTCACGGGCACCTCGGAGAGCGAGGTCGACCTGCAGGTCCAGGCACGACGTGAGGTGGCCGAGGGTGTCGTCGAGCTCACCCTGGCCGATCCCGCGGGTGCGCCCCTTCCACCGTGGACCGCCGGCGCCCACATCGACCTCGTCCTCGGCCCGTCGCTCACCCGGCAGTACTCCCTGTGCGGCAGCTCCGCCGACGAGTCGTCGTGGAAGGTCGGCGTGCTTCGCGACCCGGACAGCCGGGGCGGGTCGGCGCACGTCCACGAGAAGCTGGCCGAGGGTGCGACCGTCCGCGTGCGCGGCCCGCGCAACCACTTCCCGCTCGTCGCCTCGCCGCGCTACCTGTTCATCGCCGGCGGCATCGGTATCACCCCGATCCTTGCGATGATCGAGGCCGCCCAGGCGCGCGGTGCCGAGTGGAGCCTGCTGTACGCCGGCCGCTCCCGCGCGTCGATGGCGTTCCTCGACCGGTTCGAGGGCGACCCACGCGTGACCCTCGCGCCGCGCGACGAGGGCGACCGGTTCGACCTCAGCTCGCTCCTTGGCCAGCCGCAGGCGGACACGCTGGTCTACTGCTGTGGTCCGGGCGGCTTCCTCGACGCGGTCGAGGAAGCGTGTGCGGGTTGGCCGGACGGCAGCGTCCAGATCGAGAGGTTCGCCGCCAAGGAAGTCGTGGCGTCGGAGGACGCGCTCGACTCGTTCGAGGTGGTCTGCTCGCGCTCGGGAGTGACCGTGACGGTGCCCGAGGGCACGTCGATCTTCGACGCGGTCGAGAGCGCGGGTGTCGACGTGCTCGGGTCCTGCATGGAGGGCATCTGCGGCACCTGCGAGGCCGACGTGGTGGAGGGCACGCCCGACCACCGTGACTCGATCCTGTCCAAGGCGGAGCGCGAGCGTGGCGACACGATCATGCTCTGCGTCTCCCGCTCGCTCTCGAAGAAGTTGGTGCTGGACGTATGAACTACCCCCAGGACTGCTGGTACGTCGCTGCCACCAGTGACGAGATGGACGAGGTCGGCGACGGCTTCACGGCTCGACGCATCCTCGACACCCCTGTCGTGCTCTTCCGCCTCGCCGACGGCTCGATCGCCGCGCTCGAGGACCGCTGCGCGCACCGGCCCTACCCGCTGTCGGCCGGCCACCGCGAGGGCGACCTCGTCGTGTGCGGCTACCACGGCTGCACGTACGACGCGACCGGCCGCCTCATCAGGGTGCCCTCCCAGGACACCCCGCCCTCGGGCGCGCAGGTGCGCGCCTTCCCGGTCGTCGAGCGCGGGCCCTTCGTCTGGGTCTGGACCGGCACGCCCGGTGGCGAACGACTGCGGCCGCCCCCGTCGACGCCCTGGCTCCAGGGTGATGGCTGGAGCAGCGTGGGGGAGCGGCGCCATGTGGCCGCCAACCTGCTGCTGCTCCATGAGCACTACCTCGACCTGACCAACGTGTTCGAGATGCACCCGGAGCTGGTGCCGCCGGGCATCGAGGCGCTGCCACCGCTGGAGGAGGTGGAGGTCTCCGAGGTGTCCGTGTCGTACACGCGTGAGCTGCCCAAGGCACCGCTGGCCCCGTGGGAAGCTGCGGTCTCGGGCCTGGACAGCGCCGAGTCGTTCGGTCGCAAGGAGACGGGCGCGTTCGTGACCCCCGGCCTCCACAAGCAGAGCTACACCATCACGGGCGCTGACGGTCCCGAGCTCGAGCTCGTGCGGACCCACGGCTTCACGCCCGAGTCATCAGGGGCGACCTACGTCTTCCTGCAGATCTCGTGGCGCGGCGCAGCGGTCTCGCCCGATGCGGGCGCGCAGCTGGCCGCCGTGTTCCACGAGATGGCCAACCGTGACATCGCCGTGCTCGAGACCATGCAGCGCTGCCTCGACGAGGACACGACGCCCCGGCGTTACTTCAACGTCAAGGCCGATCGGGCCGCCGTACGCGCGCGCCGGATCCTGACCTCGATGGTCGAGGACGAGCGGGGGCTCTAGCCAGACGCCTGGTCGAGCCGCGAGCGCAACGCCAAAAGCACGAAGGCCCCGGCGAGCCGGGGCCTTCGTACTGAGTCAGGACTCAGATGTCGTAATACAGCTCGAATTCGTGCGGGTGCGGCCGCAGCTGCACGGGTGCGATCTCGTGGACCCGCTTGTAGTCGATCCACGTCTCGATCAGGTCGGGCGTGAACACGTCGCCGACCGTCAGGTAGTCGTGGTCGGCCTCGAGCTCGTCGAGCACGGCACCGAGCGACGTGGGGACCTGGGCGATCTCGGCCATCTCGTCCGGCGGGAGCTCGTAGATGTCCTTGTCGATCGGCGCAGCGGGCTCGATCTTGTTCTGGATGCCGTCGAGGCCGGCGAGCATCAGGGCCGAGAACGCGAGGTACGGGTTCGCCGACGGGTCGGGGAACCGGGTCTCGATGCGCTTGGCCTTCGGGTTGGTGCCCGTGATCGGGATCCGGACCGACGCCGAACGGTTGCGCGAGGAGTAGACCAGCGAGATCGGGGCCTCGTAGCCGGGCACCAGGCGGTGGTAGGAGTTCACCGTGGGGTTGGTGAACGCCAGCAGCGACGGGGCGTGCTTGAGGATGCCGCCGATGTACCAGCGCGCCATGTCGGACAGGCCGCCGTACCCGGTCTCGTCGTAGAACAGCGGGACGCCGTCCTTCCACAAGGACTGGTGGACGTGCATGCCCGAGCCGTTGTCACCGAAGATCGGCTTCGGCATGAAGGTGACCGACTTGTTGTTCTCCCAGGCCGTGTTCTTGATGATGTACTTGAACTTCATCACGTCGTCGGCGGCCTTGAGCAGCGTGTCGAAGCGGTAGTTGATCTCCGCCTGACCAGCGGTGCCGACCTCGTGGTGCGCGCGCTCGACCTGCAGGCCGGAGGCCTCGAGGTTGATGACCATCTCGTCACGCAGGTCGGTGTAGTGGTCGTACGGTGCCACGGGGAAGTAGCCGCCCTTGAGGCGGGTCTTGTACCCGAGGTTGTCGCCCTCCTTGCCCGAGTTCCACCAGCCCTCGACGGAGTCGATGTGGTAGTAGCTCTCGTTGACGCCGGTCGAGTAACGAACGTTGTCGAAGATGTAGAACTCGGCCTCGGGGGCGAAGAACGCGGTGTCGGCGATGCCGGTGCTCGCGAGGTAGGCGAGCGCCTTCTTCGCGATGTTGCGCGGGTCGCGGGAGTACGGCTCGCCCGTGATCGGGTCGTGGATGAAGAAGTTGACGACCAGCGTCTTCGACTTCCGGAACGGGTCGATGTAGGCGGTCGTCGGGTCCGGGAACAGCGCCATGTCGGACTCGTTGATGGCCTGGAAGCCACGGATCGAGGAGCCGTCGAAGCCGAGGCCGTCGTCGAAGACCGACTGGTCGAACGACGAGACCGGCACGGTGAAGTGCTGCATGATTCCGGGCAGGTCACAGAATCGGACGTCGACCTGCTCGACGGATTCATCCTTGATGAACTTGAGCAGGTCTTCGCTGTTGTTGAACATTCGTTCCTCCTCGGCTGTGGCGGAGCCTCCAGCCATCGGTCAGTCAGTTCGATCTCCCCGGCAACCTACCGAATGCCTCCTTGCGCACGCATCACCCCCAACGTTTCGTCCCAGTAAACAAAACCGGAGACGCGAACTGCCCCCGTCCCACGAAGGGGACAGGGGCAGTTCGGTTGACGCTGGGATCAGCGGATGAAGAGCATTTCCTGGTACGTCGGCAGCGACCAAAGGTCGTCGGCGACGACGGCCTCGAGCGCGTCGGCCGCCTCGCGGACCTTGAGCATGGCCGGGAGGATGGTGTCGCGGTGGTACGCCGCCTCCTCGAGGCCCTCGCTGGCGTGAGCGCCGGCCTGGGCGGCCTGGAGCTCAGCGATGCCGACGCGGAGCGCGGCGATCAGCTCGGAGACAGCCAACAGGTCGGTCGTGTCGGCGTCGACGCCGGCAGCCTTGAGCGCGGCCACGTTGCCCGCGAGCTCGGTCTGGTAGCGAACCGCGGCCGGAAGGATCGTCGTCTTGGCGATCTCCTCGGTCAGGTTGGCCTCGACGTTGATGACCATGACGTACTGCTCGACACCGACCTCGAAACGCGACTCGAGCTCGGCCTCGTTGAGGACCGCGTACTTGGTGAACAGGGCACGCGTCTCGGGGGTCTGCCATTCCGGCAGCGAGTCGACCGTCGTACGCAGGTTCTTGAGGCCACGCTGCTCGGCCTCGGCGTGCCACTCCTCGGAGTAGCCGTTGCCGTTGAACACGACCGCGCCGTGGTCCTCGATGATCTTCTTCAGCAGGGCCTGGACGGCCTCGTTGAACTCGGTGCCGGCGGCAACCGCGGTCTCGAGCTCGGTCGCGCAGAAGTCGAGCGCCTCGGCCATGATCGTGTTGATCACGGTCATCGGGGCGGCCACCGTCTGGTTGGAGCCGGCCGCGCGGAACTCGAACCGGTTGCCGGTGAAGGCGAACGGCGAGGTCCGGTTGCGGTCGCCCGGGTCCTTGGTCAGGTCCGGCAGCGCGTCGACGCCCACGGAGAGGACGCCCTTCTGCTTCGACGACGTGGCGCCGCCACCCTTGGCGATCTGGTCGAAGACGTCGGCCAGCTGGTCGCCCAGGAAGATCGAGATGATCGCCGGGGGAGCCTCGTTGGCGCCCAGGCGGTGGTCGTTGCCGGCCGAGGCGATCGACAGGCGCAGCAGGCCGCCGTACAGGTGGACGGCGCGGATGATCGCGGCGCAGAACACCAGGAACTGGGCGTTGTCGTGCGGGTTGTCGCCCGGGCTCAGGAAGTTGCCCTGGTTGCCGTTGCCGAAGGAGAAGTTGACGTGCTTGCCCGAACCGTTGACGCCGGCGAACGGCTTCTCGTGGAAGAGGCACTCGAAGCCGTGCTGCTTGGCGATCGAGCGGAACGTCGACATCAGCAGCTGCTGGTGGTCGGAGGCCAGGTTGGCGCGCTCGAAGACCGGGGCGATCTCGAACTGGCCGGGGGCGACCTCGTTGTGGCGGGTCTTGGCCGGCACGCCGAGCTTGAACAGCGCACGCTCGGTGTCGTGCATGAAGCCGAGGACCCGCTCGGGGATCGCACCGAAGTAGTGGTCGTCGAACTCCTGGCCCTTCGGCGGCTTGGCGCCGAACAGGGTGCGGCTGGCGTTGAGCAGGTCGGGGCGCGAGTTCACGAAGGACGTGTCGACCAGGAAGTACTCCTGCTCGGGGCCGCAGAAGGACACGACGTTGTCGATGTCCTTGTGACCGAAGAGGCCCAGCACGCGCTCGGCCTGGGCCGACATGGCGGCCTCAGCGCGCAGCAGCGGGGTCTTGTGGTCCAGGGCCTCACCGGTCATCGAGACGAAGATCGTCGGGATGCACAGGGTGTTGCCGTTGGGGTTCTCGAGGATGTACGCGGGGGACTGGACGTCCCAGCCGGTGTAACCACGGGCCTCGAACGTCGCGCGGATGCCACCGTTGGGGAAGGACGACGCGTCGGGCTCACCCTGGACCAGCGTCTTGCCGGAGAACTCCCACACCGCGGTGCCGTCGCCGACCGGCTCCATGAACGAGTCGTGCTTCTCGGCAGTGAGGCCGGTCAGCGGGTAGAAGACGTGCGCGTAGTGCGTCACACCCTTCTCCATCGCCCAGTCCTTCATCGCCTTCGCGATGATGTCGGCCAGGGCGGGGTCCAGGCGGTCGCCGTTCTGGATCGTCGCGGACACGGCCCGGTAGACCGACTTGGGCAGACGCTTCTGCATCACCGAGAGGCCGAAGACGTTCTCACCGAAGACCGCACCGGTCTCCTCGGCGACGTCAAAGAACGCCGTCGGGGTCTCGTTGGCCTCGATCTCGCGGATCGCACCCAGACGGGTCGGGTTCGCAGTCATGACACAGTCCCTTTCGCATTGGCGACGCAATGCCGCCCGATCATCGAAGTCCTGACTGTAGGCAACGCGCGTTACACGAGAACGCCCTTGTGTTACGGGGGTGTTACAGGATCCGCGACCTGCCCCGCTAGCGTTGGGCCATGTTCGAGACCGCCTCGTGGGGCCGCCGCATCCTCGCCCTTCTCGTCGACTGGATGCTGTGCACGCTGGTCGTGATCGCGATCTTCGGTCTCGACGAGTACACCGAGCCGGGCTCGACCGCCTCCGCCCTCGTCCTGGTCGTGTACGTCGTCGAGTCCGCCCTGCTGACCTGGCTGGCCGGCGGCTCCATCGGCAAGCTGCTGACCGGCCTGTGCGTGGTCCCCGCCGACGGGCGCCTGCGCAAGCTCAACCCGGTCAAGGCCTTCGGGCGCCAGGTGCTGGTGGCCCTGGTGATCCCGCCGCTCGTCTTCCGCTCCGACGGTCGCGGCCTGCACGACATGTTCGCCGGTACGTCGACGATCACCTTCGCGACGCTGCGCACCCTGGCCAAGTAGGTCTCAAGGTCGCCGCGTACCGAGACGCGCGACGCTCAGTAGCCGACGAGCTTGGGCTCGGCCTCGATGGCGCGCAGGTCCTGCCCGGTGCCCTCGATGGTGACCGTGCCCGGGATCTGCTGCCAGGGTCCGCCACCCACGCGGTAGCGGCCGGTGAAGACGGTGTCGAGGCTGGGCTGGTAGGTGCCGGTCTGCAGGTAGTTGTGGGTGATCCGCAGGGCCGGGTACGGCGCCCCGGGCTCGGTCGTCGCGAGGGACTCACCGTCACCGAAGGTCCACTCGAACTCGGCAGGCGTGGCTTCGAGGGTCACGCGCTGGCCGAGCAGGGTGACCGTGCGGCTGATCGGCCTGGTGCTGGTCGTGTAGAAGTTCGTGTCGAAGTTGACCAGGGTCAGGCCGTCGGGTGGCTGGATCACGAGCTTCGCGGCGGGGAGCTTGAGCCGAGCAAACGCATTGCGTACCTCGCTGATCGTCAGCACCTCGGGCCCGGAGGCGGGCGGGCAGAAGCTGAAGGCCAGCAAGTTCCCGTCTACGGTGACGACCTGCTCGGCTCCGGCGCAGGCCTGACCACCCGCCGTGAACACGGGCTTCCCGTCGGAGGAGTGGTTTGCGCCACCGTTGCTGTTCTGCGCCTTGCCCTCCGCGTGCTCCACGATGTCGACCAACAAGCTGTCTGACGAAGCCGTGCCCGTGGCTGACTGCGACGTAGTCGGCGGCGGAGGCGGATCCTCGTCGCCTGCATTCGCTGGCGACGCGATCGCCATCGCGACGATCAGCAGCAACATGAACGCACCCTTGACCATGTCAGCCCACCTGCAGGACGTCGAGTCGCCAACGGCCGTCTGTCCACATGATCAGTGCCGTAAAGGTGTTGGTGCCCGCCTCTCGCTTCTCCGTGCCACCGTCGCCGTCTGTCAGGACTTGTTCGTCATGGAAGACGTCCAACTTGAGTTGGAAGCCGTAGGCGGACTTCGAGGTCGTCGTGACCTCTGTTGCCTTGATCGTGGTCAGGGAGTTGACGCCTCCCTCGATACGTCCGCCGACCTGATACTGATTCCTAAGGCGCTCAACCAGGTCCGTGCACGCGGCGCATGTCGATGCAGAGACGGCCCTGAGGGCGTCAACCATGCCGGTGGCTTGGGCGAAGTTGATGAGATCGAAGTAGTGCGCGATGAACGCCCGGGCACCCGCCTCGGTCGCCTTGGTGGCGGCTGGCGGGAGCGCGGGTTCGGTCGGTGTCTCGACCGGCGGGGTCGTACTCGGCACCGACGACGACTCAGACGGCTTGGCTGTCGGCGACGGGTCGGTGGGGTCACTACCCCCGTCGCAGCTGGACAGGGCGAGCACGGCCACGAGGGCGGTGGCGGCAGCGCGGAGTGGGCGCAAGGGGTCCTCCCGAGAGTGCTGCGCCCGGACCAGGGCGCGGAGCGACCGTATCCCGAGCCGGGGGAGGGTCGCCACCCGCGGGCGGGTACCTGTGGAAAGCACTGAGTCGTGTGGCTGAGGGTGACCCAGGGGTCACTCTCAGCCACACGACTCGGTCAAGAAACGGTCAGCGGCCGCGGAGGTTGCCGCGCTGGCCCTTCATCGAGTTCGGGACCGGGCCGCGGGGGATCGGGACCTTGGGGCGCTGGGCGTCCAGGGCGCGCAGGCGCTGGCGGAGCTCGGTGATCTCGGCGGGCTTGACCTGGCGGCCGAGCTTCTGGACGTGGCGGACCAGCTTCTTCAGCGGGACCTGGCCCTCGTCGTTGCCGACCATGATCTCGTGCACGGGGAAGCCACCGGCGACCCGCTCGTGCTTCTTCGCCTCGCTGATCATCAGCGCCTTGAGGCGGCCGACGTTGCCCTCACCGACCAGCACGATGCCCGGAGGGCCGACCACGCGGTGGACCATGTCCTGCTGCTTGGTGAAGCCGACGACCTCTTCGAGCACCCAGCCGCGGCGCAGCATCGACAGGGCACGGGCGGCAGCACCGACCTGGCCCTCGAGCTGGGCGAACGCCGCCTTCTGTGCGCGGCGACCGAACACGAAGGTCAGGGCCAGCAGGCCGACCAGGAACGTGGCGAGACCCGCGAGGATCCAGCTGAGGACCGAGTCGTTGTGCGGCAGGACGAACCGGAACAGCGCCAGGGCAAGGCCACCGGCGACCACGAAGGCGCCGATCATCCACCACAGGATCGGCTTGTCGACCTTGCGGGCCATCTTGTACGTCTCGACGATCTGCTTGCGGCGGCTCATCGTTGACGGGTCGAGAGGGGTGTTCGACATGGGGTGCTGCTACTCCTCAGGCAGTGGCTTCTGCGGTCGCGCTGCGCGCGGACATCGCCTGACCGTACAACCGACCGGCACGGTACGACGAACGGACCAGCGGTCCGGACAGGACTCCGGCGAATCCGATCTCCTCGGCCTCGGTCGCGAGCTCGACGAACTCCTCCGGCTTGACCCACCGCTCCACCGGGTGGTGACGCAGCGAGGGACGCAGGTACTGGGTGATCGTGATCAGCTCACAACCCGCCCCGTGCAGGTCAGCCAGCGCCTGCGAGACCTCTTCACGGGTCTCGCCCATCCCCAGGATCAGGTTCGACTTGGTGACCAGCCCGAACGCCCGAGCCTGCGTGATCACGTCCAAGGAACGCTCGTAACGGAACGCCGGACGGATCCGCTTGAAGATCCGCGGCACCGTCTCCACGTTGTGAGCGAGCACCTCGGGACGCGACTCGAACACTTCGGTGAGGAGCTCCGGGATCCCGTTGAAGTCCGGGATCAGGTTCTCCACCCCGGTGTCGGGGTTGAGCTCGTGGATGGCGCGCACGGTCTCGGCGTACAACCACGCACCGCCATCAGGCAGGTCGTCGCGGGCGACGCCGGTGATGGTGGCGTACTTGAGCTGCATCTTCTGCACCGACTCGGCCACCCGACGCGGCTCGTCGCGGTCCAGGGGCTGGGGCTTGCCCGTGTCGATCTGGCAGAAGTCGCAACGCCGGGTGCACTGGTCACCACCGATGAGGAAGGTCGCCTCGCGGTCCTCCCAGCACTCGAAGATGTTGGGACAGGCCGCTTCCTGGCACACCGTGTGCAGGCCCTCGGACTTCACCAGCTGGTGCAGCGCGGTGTACTCCGGACCCATCCGCGCGGTGGTCTTGATCCACGACGGTTTGCGTTCGATCGGCGTCTCCGCGTTACGGACTTCGAGTCGCAGGAGCTTCCGGCCATCGGGAACAGCAGTCACCCGGTCAGGGTACTCCGCAGGCCGTGGCGGGCAGGCATCACGGGACGTCGCGACGACGGAACCAGAGCAGCGACAGGAGGCTTGTGCCGACGACCGCCGTACCGAGGAAGCCGGCACCCTGCGCGAAGCTCAGCTCCTTCTCCACCGAGCACCCGCCCGGGTCGCCGCCCACCTCCTTGACGACCTCCTCGGGGCACGGGCCGTCGGCGTAGTACTTCACGCCGTCGGTGACCACGGCTGCCACGTTGTAGGCGGGGTTCCAGCGACCCTCGATGCCGAGGACGCCGAGCAGGATGCCGCCGGCCAGTGCGATGCCGAAGAGGATGCCGAGGGTGGCCACGGTGTTGCGGAACAGCATGGTCAACGCGAAGCCGAGCAGTGCTGCGACACCGGCGACCGCCGCCGCCCGCCAGCCCATCTGTAGGCAGTCGAGGAGTACGCCGTCGCCGAGCCGGTCCCGCGAGCGAGCCACCGCCCCGATCGCCAACCAGTACGACGACTGGACGACCGTCGCGAGCAGTGCCGCCGTCCCCGTGACCACGAGCGCCTTCGCGAACCACACGCGCAGTCGGCGCGGCTCGAAGAGCAGCTGGTTGCTGACCGAGCCGCTGGCCCAGTCGTGGCCGGTGAAGGTGGTGCCGAGCAGCATCATCGCCATCGAGAGGAGCAGGGTGATCGCGATGCCGGAGCCGTTGTCGCGCTCCTGCGGCACGTCGAGCTGGGGGGAGTAGAGGTACCAGTCGAGCTGGGGCTCCATGTCCGCGCGACAGCGCTTCTCGGTCTCTTCGTCGGTCAGGTCAGCGGGGTAGTTGCCCCAGTTCTCGGGATGGGCGACGCATTCGTCGACCTGCTCCTCGAACGACGGATCGTTGCGATCATGCTCCACCTGCTGTTGCGCGTCCGCCAGCTCCTGGGCCGACGGCGGCCGGGTGTCCAGCACGACGGCCACCCCGATGATGATCGGGACGACCAGACAGGCGGCAATGAGGAGGAGCGCAGCGCGGCGGTGCAGCAACCGGCTCAGCTCGACGCGGGCCAGGCGGAGGAAGGCGCTCATGCTTCTGCCCCCAGCCGCTCGGCGTCGGTCAGGGCGAGGAAGAACGTCTCCAGGTCTGGTCGTAGCGGGGTCAGCTCGGTCAGCCAGACCCCGGCCTCGCCGAGCACCTGGGTGATCCGGGCGGCGTCGTCGGTCTCGACCCGGATGGACTCGGCGTCGGCGTCGGCGGCTGCGTCCAGGCCGGCAGCGCCGAGCACCTCGAGCGCCCGCCCGGGCTCGGGTACGACGACGCGGTGCGCCGTACTGCTGCCGAGGAGGTCCTCGACCCGGCCGGATGCGAGCAGCTTGCCGTTGCCGATGATCGTCGCCGACGTACAGACCTGCTGGACCTCCGCGAGGATGTGCGAGCTCAGCAGCACGGTCACACCGGCGGCGCCCAGGCTGCGGATGGTCTCGCGGATCTCGCGGATGCCTGCCGGGTCCAGGCCGTTGGTCGGCTCGTCGAGGATCAGCAACTGGGGGTCCTTGAGCAGCGTCGCGGCGATCGCGAGGCGCTGCTTCATGCCGAGCGAGTAGCCCTTGTAGCGGTCCTTCTCGCGGCCGTCGAGCTGCACGGTCGCGATCGCCTCGTCGACACGGGAGCGCGGTGCGCCGATCGCGTCGGCCAGCAGGCGCAGGTTGAACTGGCCAGTGAAGTTGGGGGAGAACTTCGGGGACTCGACGACCGCGCCGACCCGGCCGATGACCTGCGGCAGCTTCTCGGGCACGGGCTCGCCGAAGAGCCGCATCGTGCCGCGCGTCGGGCGCGCGAGACCGAGCAGCATCCGGATGGTGGTGGTCTTGCCCGAGCCGTTGGGGCCGAGGAAGCCGTGCACCCCTCCGCCCGCGGGAACCGCCAGGTCGAGGTTCTGTACGGCGACCCGGAGCCCGCCCTTGCGGGTACGGAACTCCTTGCGCAGTCCGCTGGTCTCGATGACGAGATCGCTCACGATGGCCCCTTGGAGTCCGCTGGCCCGAGCGGCCAGTAGATACCGAGTATAGGGTCAGCGTGCGGGGTAGCTCAGGAGCGCCACGCCGCGGGTCTTCGCCGGGTCCGGGCGCGGTTCGTAGTCGGGAGTCGGCTCGTAGGGGCCCCAGGCGAGCAGCTCGCCCAGGTGGCGTCGTACGGCGTCCAGCACCTCGGTGGCGGGCACGTCTCGCCCGAGCTCGCGACTGAGCGAGGTGACGCCGGCGTCCGAGATGCCGCACGGTACGAAGCGGTCGTACCAGTCCAGGTCGACGTCGCAGTTCAGCGAGAAGCCGTGCATCGTGACGCCGCGTCGGATCCGGATGCCCAACGCGGCGATCTTGCGCTCGGGTCCACGCTCGTCCGCCTTGAGCCAGACGCCGCTCCGGCCGGGCACGCGCGCGGTCGTGACGCCGTACTCGGTGCAGACCGCGATCAGGGCCTCCTCGACACGTCGTACGTAGTCGACGACCTTGACGTGGTCGGGGAGCTTGACGATGGGATACCCGACCAGCTGACCGGGCCCGTGGAAGGTGATCTCGCCGCCGCGGTCCACGTCGATGACGGGCACGCCGCCGGGGTCCGCGGGTCGGTCGCTTGGCTGGGTACGACGGCCCGCAGTGAAGACCGGCGGGTGCTCGAGGAGCAGCACGGTGTCCGGTGCGGTGCCGGCGACGACCTGCTCGTGGACCTCGCGCTGGAGCTCCCAGGCGGCCATGTACTCGAGGGCGTCGGCACCGAGGCCGACCTCACGGAACTCCACGTGCCGAGGATACGCGGACGCCTGTGGACGACCGGATGCGCGTCGGCTCGATCTGGCGTAGGAACGGGGCATGCGGATCTCGGGATCGCGATGGCTTCTCGCCGGCACCGCCGTGGTGGCGCTGCTGGTCGCTGCGCTGGTGGCGGGAGCGGTGCTGCACGGAGGCGCGCGGGCACCACGGACGCCCTCTCCGGCCGCCGCGGTGGTCGCTCCCGAGGCGCGGACCGTCAGCGTGGCTCGCGCCGTCGGCTCGCTGGCCGTGCTCCGCGACTGGGACCGGTCACGGGCTGCGGCGTGGGCCGCGGGCGACCCGGCCGCGCTGGCCCGGCTCTACGTCGAGGGTTCCCGTGCAGGCGCCGCCGATGTCGCGATGCTCCGGGCCTGGCGCGAGCGCGGGCTGCGGGTCGAGGGGATGTCCATGCAGGTGCTGGCCGTGGAGCTGCGGTCCCGGACGGACCGGCGGCTGGTGCTCGTGGTGACCGACCGGCTGGTGGGTGCGAAGGCGGTCGGGTGGTCTCGAGACGGTTGCTGCGCAACCTCCTCGACCAGCGGGGTCCGCTTACCCGACGACCAGGCGACCACGCGGACCCTCGTCTTCCGGAAGGTCGGTGGACGGTGGGTGCTCGGGTCTGTTCAGGAATCGGTTCAGGAGAGCCCGGTGGCGAGCACGGCGGCGACGTCCGGGTCCTCGAACTGATAGCCGAGGTCGAGCAGCGCCTGCGGGCGCAGGTTGAGCGAGCCGAGCACCTCGTCGGACATGGCGCCGGCAGCGACCTTCAGGACCGGCGACGGCACCTTGAAGAACGCTGGTCGGTGGACGAGCCGGGCCAGGGTCCGGGTGAACTCCGCGTTGGTCGG
The DNA here is from genome assembly GCF_001427795.1 of Nocardioides sp. Root682. Classification (GTDB taxonomy): domain Bacteria; phylum Actinomycetota; class Actinomycetes; order Propionibacteriales; family Nocardioidaceae; genus Nocardioides. The sequence continues at coordinate 333,121 of NZ_LMHJ01000002.1, forward strand.
CGTCGTCGGACAGCAGAGGTTCGCCGGGCCTGCGGCGGTCGGGTGCTCGACGAGGTACGCCACCGCACCCACCCAGTCGCGCAACGAGATCATCGGCGCGTGCTGCTCGCCGTTGCCCAGACGGCCCCCGAGCCCGGCCTTGAACTGCAGCCGCTGCTGCTGCAGGGGCGGGTTGTGGCGGTCCTGCACCGGCGCCGTCCGGAGCAGTACGACGCGCGCGCCGGCGGCGATCGCCGGCTGGGCCGCTCCCTCCCACTCCCGGCAGACCCGGGTGAGCAGGGCGTGGCCCCGGCTGTCGGAGGACTCGGTCAGCAACGCGGAGCCGTGGTCGCCGTACCAGCTCACGCCGGAGGCGTTGACCAGGGCGGGCGGGGTCGCGGCAGCAGCGATGGTCGTGGCCAGGACTCCCGTGGTGGCGATCCGGCTGCTGCGCACCGCCTCGGCCCAGCGCTTCGAGTGCGGGTTGCCGATCAGCGGCGCCCCGGCGAGGTTCACCACCACGTCGGCGGCGCCGATCACGGACGCGTCGACCACGCCACCCTGCGGATCCCAGGTCGACTCGCGCGGTCCGCGCGCCTCGCGACGGACCAGCCGGGTCACCTGGTGGCCGCGCGACTCGAGCTCTTCGCAGAGGTGGCTCCCGAGGAAGCCTGAGGAGCCGGCGACGACGACGGACAGTCCCGTGGGCGTGGTCATGGTCAAACCCTGCCACCCCCGTGGTCGTCGTGGCACCCTGTGGCGGCACCCACCCGAGGAGATCCATGCCCGTCGCACGTCCCTTGCTCTGCCGATCCCTGGCGGCTGTCGTCGTTGCTGTCCTCGCGCTCTCTGGCTGCAATGACGCTGAGACCCCGAAGGCCGAACCGTCGGGACCGACGACGGCAGCCACCGCTGCCACCCCGTCGGCCGTCGCGCCCGCGGTGGTGACCCTCGTGGACGCCGGCGCGTCCCCGCGACGGGTCGTTGAGCTCGACGTCGAGAAGGGGCACACGGAGTCGAGCACCCTCGAGCTGACGTCGACCACCGCGGTCGACCTGATGTCGTCGCCGGCGATCACCGTGCCGATGACCATTCCCTTCACGACCACCGTCGCCGACGTCACCGATGACGAGGTGGCCGTCGACGTCCGCTACGACAAGGCGACGGTGACGGGAGGCGGCCTGCAGAAGGACGTGCTCGACCAGGCGCGCAAGACGGTGGGGTACCTCGAGGGCGTGACCGCCCGGGTGGTCCTCAACCGGTCCGGAACGGTCGTGTCACGCGACGTCGAACTGGGCGACGCCGCCCCTGACCTCGTCGGCCGGATCCTGGAGGACGTCGTGTCGCAGGGCTTCGCCCTCGCCGTGGCATTCCCCACGGAGGAGATCGGCGTCGGGGCCCGGTGGACCGTCGCGTCCGACCTCAGCATCGGCGGTGTCAGGGCATCGGTCACCTCGACCTACGAGCTGAGCGAGCTGACCGACACCGGCTACTCCGTCACGGTCAGGGCGACGCAGGTCACCCAGCCGGGCGACACCCTTGCGGGCAAGGTCATCGACGGACGGAGTACGTCGACCGGCACCGTCCGTGGGCAGGCCGGCCTGCTGGGGCCGGTCGAGGCGCGAACCTCCACCCAGGGCTCCTCGACCGTCGAGGTCGGCGGGCAGCAGGTGAAGACCACCTTCGACATCACCTTGCGCGCGAGCACCCGCTGAGGAACGACGAAGCCCCGGATCCGCCGTGGGCGGAGCCGGGGCTTCGTGCTTGCTCTTGAGGCTCAGACCTCGAACTGGCCGGACTCCAGACGCTTCTTCAGGTCCCGCAGGAAGCGACCGGCGTCGGCTCCGTCCACGACCCGGTGGTCGTACGTCAGCGCGAGGTAGACCATGTGGCGCACCGCGATGGTCTCGCCCAGGTCGTCGTCATCGATGACGACCGCACGCTTGACCACGGCACCGGGGCCGAGGATGGCGACCTGCGGCTGGTTGATGATCGGGGTGTCCCACAGGGCGCCGAAGCTGCCCAGGTTGGTGATCGTGAATGTGCCGCCGGACAGCTCGTCCGGACCGATCTTGTTCGTACGGGTCCGCTCGGCGACGTCCGAGATCTTCTTGGCCAGGCCCGAGATCGACAGGTCACCGGCGTCCTTGACGACCGGCGTCAGCAGGCCCTTCTCGGTGTCGACGGCGAACGCGACGTTCTCGCGGTCGTAGTAGGTGATCTCGCCGGCAGCCAGGTCGATCGTGGCGTTGAGCGACGGGTGCTGCTTGAGGGTGTCGATCGCGGCCTTGGTGAAGAACGGCAGGTAGGTCAGCTTCACGCCCTCGCGGGCGAGGAAGTCGGCCTTCTTGCTCTCGCGCAGGCGCGCGATGTTGGTGACGTCGACCTCGACGACCTGCGTGAGCTGGGCCGAGACCTGCAGCGAGTCGACCATCCGCTCGGCGATGATCTTGCGCAGCCGGCTGACCTTGACGGTCTGGCCACGCAGCGGCGACGGGCTGGCCGACGCGGCGGCAGGAGCAGCGGCGGCCGGTGCGGCAGCGGGTGCCGGAGCGGCAGCCTTGAGGGAGGCCGCGGCGTCCAGGACGTCCTGCTTGCGGATCCGTCCGCCGACACCGGAACCGCTGACCTGAGCCAGGTCGACACCGTGCTGGGCGGCGAGCTTGCGGACCAGGGGAGTGACGTAGCCGGGACCGTCGTCCGAGGCGGCGGGTGCCGGAGCGGCGGGCGCAGCCGGTGCCGGGGCAGCCGGAGCCGGGGCAGCCGGAGCGGACGCGGCCGGCGCGGGCGTCGGAGCAGCAGGGGCAGCCGGAGCCGGTGCGTTGTCGACCGGAGCCGGTGCGGGCGGGGCAGCCGGAGCAGGCGCAGCCGGAGCTGCAGGCGCAGCCGGAGCTGCGGGCGCAGCCGGAGCTGCGGGCGCAGCCGGGGCAGCGGCCGGCGTACCGGAGCCGATGATGGCCAGCTCGGCACCGACCTCGACGGTCTCGTCCTCAGCGGCCTTGATCTCGAGCAGGGTGCCCGCGACGGGGGAGGGGATCTCGGTGTCGACCTTGTCGGTGGACACCTCGAGCAGCGGCTCGTCGACGTCGACGGCGTCGCCGACCTGCTTCAGCCAGCGGGTGACCGTGCCTTCGGTGACGGACTCACCCAGCGCGGGGAGCGTGACCGCCGTACCGCTGGCGGCGCCGCCCGATGCGGCGGGGGCTTCGGCCGGCTCAGCGGCAGCAGGCGCCTCGGGTGCGGACGGCTCCTCGGCGGGCGCCGGGGTGGGCGGTGCTTCCTCGACCGGAGCCGGGGCGGCAGGAGCCTCTTCGGCGGGCGCGGCCGGAGCGGCGCCCCCTTCGCCGGCGTCGCCGATCACGGCGAGAACGGCGCCAACCTCGACCGTGTCGTCCTCGGCCGCCTTGATCTCGAGCAGCGTGCCCGCGACCGGGGAAGGGATCTCGGTGTCGACCTTGTCGGTCGAGACCTCGAGCAAGGGCTCGTCGATCGCAATCTGGTCGCCGACCTGCTTGAGCCAGCGGGTAACGGTGCCTTCGGTGACGGACTCACCGAGGGCGGGAAGAGTGACTTCGGTCGCCATGGACGCCATCCTTGCACCACGAGTGAAGCATCTGGCAACGGCCCACCCATCGATCGGGCAAACTGTCCCCATGGCTCTGTTCGACCGATTCCGCAGGGGATCGAAGGTACGCATGAGTAACCCCACGGCCGAGGCGCGTACGGGTTCCACTCGCGTGCGCGCGTCGGACCGCACCGATGAGCTGCACCTGCAGACCTGGGTGACTGAACGCCGCGGCGTGGAAGGTTTCGTCGAGCCGCGCACCGCCGTGAGCGACGTGACGTTGCTCCTCGTCGCGCACGACGGGGAGTGGACCCGGCGCCGGGTGCCGTCGGTCAAGTGGGCGCACGACTTCTGCAACCGCCACCAGGTCCCGTCGTACGACGCCGCGGTGGTCGGCGTGCCGCAGCGGATGCGCGACTACAACTCGCGCGTCAGGCAGCAGCAGAAGCAGCAGCGGCCGCCGAGCTCCTGAGCAGCTCGACCAGGGTCGCGACGCCGTAGCCGGTCGCGCCCGAGGTCCAGTGGCCGTTGGGGCCGCCGCGGTTGTACGTCGGTCCGGCGATGTCGAGGTGTCCCCACGGCAGCCCGCCGTTGAACTCGCGGAGGAACGCGGCGGCGAACAGTCCGCCACCCCAGCGGATGCCGTCGTACTGCGACAGGTCGGCGATCTTGCTGCTGCGGATCCGCTCGTTCATGACGTCCGGGATCGGCATCGGCCACGCGTCCTCGCCGGCCGCCTCAGCGGCTGCGAGCACCTGCGCGACGACGGCGTCGTCGCCCATCACGCCCGCGATCTTGTCGCCGAGCGCCAGCACCATGTGCCCGGTCAGGGTGGCGATGTCGATGACCAGGTCGGGCTTCGCCTCGACGGCCCGGCCCATCGCATCGGCCAGGACCAGTCGACCCTCGGCGTCGGTGTTGGCGACCTCGACGGTCGTGCCGTCGTACATCGTCTGCACGTCCCCGGGACGCATCGAGGCGGCGCCGATCATGTTCTCGGCGAGGGCGCAGAAGCCGGAGACCTGCACCGGGAGCCCGAGGCGGGCGGCGGCGATCATGGCCTGGACGACGGCAGCGGCGCCGGCCATGTCCTCCTTCATGGTGCCCATGCTCGCGGCGGGCTTGATCCAGAGGCCGCCGGAGTCGAAGGTGATTCCCTTGCCGACGAGCGCGATGTGCAGCACCGCGCCCTTGGGTCGGTAGGTCAGCTCGACCAGGCGGGGTGGGGCTGCGGAACCGGCGCCGACGCCGAGGATGCCGCCGCAGCCGAGCTCGGCCAGCCGTGCCTCGTCGAGGACGTCGACCTTGATCTTCGCGCCACCGCTGGGGACCTGCTTGTTGCCGGCCTTCACCGCGGCACCGATCGCGTCGGAGAACATCGGCGGCGTCAGGTCGGCCGGGGGAGTGTTGACCCAGTCGCGGGTGGCGAGGACGGCATCGACCACGACCTGGGCCGGCTCGACGGCGGCGACCACCTCGGCCCGGCGGGCAGCAGGAGTCAGGACGACGATCTCGGCCGGCGTCGTCGGCGTACCCGGCTTCGACTTGTAGGCGGTGTACGCGTAGCCGCCGAGTCGGTAGCCCTCGATCACGGCGCGCACGAGCTCGGGGCTGTCGGCAGGCAGGGCCAGCGCCACGGAGGCGGCATTGGTGACCGCGCGGGCGGCGTTCCCGGCTGCGCGTCGTACCTCGGCCGGGCCGGGGTTGTTGCCCAGGCCGACCAGGACGAGCAGGGGTGAGGAGATGACCCCGCCGGTCGGGACCTTGGTCACCTCACCCGGTTTGCCCTTGGCGCCGACCGTGGCCAGCAGACCCGAGAGCTTGCGTCCGTACGCCGCCGCCACGTCCTCGGCGCCCGGTGCCAGGACGCCGTCGGGGAGGACCCCGACGACGACAGCCTCCGCACGGGTCTTGGCGGGGCTGGCGGTGCGGAGCGCAAAGGTCGTCACCGTCCGAGGGTATCGACCGCGGCATGCAATAGATTCCGACCATGGCAGACGCGACCCCACTGCAGTCCCCCCTCCACGACCGCCACGTCGCCCTCGGCGCGAAGTTCTCCGAGTTCGGCGGCTGGATGATGCCGCTGGAGTACCCGACCGGAGTGGTCAAGGAGCATGCCGCCGTGCGTGAGGGCGTCGGCATCTTCGACGTCAGCCACCTCGGCAAGCTCGTCGTGCGCGGCCCGGGTGCCGTCGAGTTCCTGAACTCGACGCTGACCAACGACCTGCACCGGATCGGCCCCGGCAAGGCGCAGTACAGCCTCGTCGTCGACGACGAGACCGGCGGGATCATCGACGACGTCTTCACCTACTACCGCGACGACGAGCACGTCCTGGTCGTCCCGAACGCCTCCAACAACGAGGAGGTACGACGCCGGCTGGTCGCCGCCGCGCCCGAGGGAGTGGAGGTCATCGACCACCACCAGGACTACGTGGTGCTCGCGATCCAGGGCACGAGGTCCGACGACGTCGTCGCTGCCGTCGGGCTCCCCGTCGGCCACGACTACCTCACCTTCGTCGAGGCGCCGTTCGAGGCCGGCGACGTCGATCCCGACCCCGATGCCCTCGTCATCGTGTGCCGCACCGGCTACACCGGCGAGCGCGGCTACGAGCTGATCGCCCCGTCCTCCGTGGCCCCGGCGCTCTGGGACGGGTTGATGGCGGCAGGCGCCTCGCTGGGCCTCACCCCGTGCGGCCTCGGCGCGCGCGACACCCTGCGCACGGAGATGGGCTACCCGCTCCACGGCCAGGACATCTCGTCGTCGATCACCCCCAACGAGGCGCGCCTCGGGTGGGCCGTCGGCTGGAAGAAGGAAGCGTTCTGGGGCCGGGACAAGCTGCTCGCGGAGCGCGAGGCAGGTCCACGTCGCAAGCTCGTCGGCATCGTGTCGACCGGTCGCGCCATCCCGCGGCCGCACATGAGCGTGCGGTTGTTGCGCGACGTGCCGCTCGGCGAGGTCACCTCCGGCACCTTCTCGCCGACCCTGAAGAAGGGCATCGGCCTCGCGCTGGTCGCCAGCGTCGTCAACGACGAGGCCGAGGTGATGGTCGACGTGCGCGGCCGCAACGAGGTCTTCCAGATCACCAAGCCCCCGTTCGTCACTCCCTCGGTGCGTGAGTCATGAGTCTTCCCGAGCAGCCCTCGACCTTCCGTCCGCCCGCCGCGCCCGACCAGCCGTGGCACTGGCGGCTCGAGGACGCCTCCGGCGCCGAGGTGACCCTCGAGGGCGAGGCCGCCGAGGAGTACGGCGACAAGACGTTCCCGAGCCAGGGCGACGCCGAGTCCTGGGTCGGCGAGATCTGGGCGGAGCTCGCGGAGCACGGCGTCGCACAGGTGACCCTGTTCGAGGTCGACCGCGAGGTGTACGGCCCGATGTCGCTCAGCGCGTGACGCCGCACGTGTGGCACGCACCTCGCTGCATTGCGCCGTGACTCGCGCGTTCCGTCAGGTCGACGTCTTCAGTGCCGAGCCGCTGCTCGGCAACCCGGTGGCGGTGGTGCACGACGCCGACGGGTTGACCGACGAGCAGATGCAGGCCTTCGCCCGCTGGACGAATCTCAGCGAGACGACCTTCCTGCTGGAGCCGACGGTCCCGGACGCGGACTACCGATTGCGCATCTTCACCGCGAGCAGCGAGTACCCCTTCGCAGGACATCCGACCCTCGGCAGTGCCCACGCGTGGCTCGAGGCCGGGGGAGTCCCCGCCGGTGACGGCGTGGTGCAGGAGTGCGGCGTCGGGCTGGTGCAGCTGCGTCGCATCGATGGTCGTCTGGCGTTCGCGGCACCGGACCTCCTGCGCTCCGGTCCTGTCGATCCTGCGCTGGTGGTGGAGATCGCCGCCGCGCTCGGGATCGGGCGCGACGAGATCCTCGACGTCGCGTGGGCCGACAACGGACCGGGCTGGGTCGGCGTACGGCTCGCAACCGCGGATGCGGTGCTGGGGTTGAGACCTGACCTCGGCGCGATGCCCGCCGACGTCGGTGTCGTCGGTCCCTACCCTGAGGGCTCCGAGTGCGCCGTCGAGGTGCGCGCGTTCTGCCCTCACCCGTCGGGTGCGACCGAGGACCCGGTGACCGGTTCGCTCAACGCCTCCCTTGTACAGTGGCTCGGAGGCGGCGTGCTCCCGGCGTCGTACACGGCCAGCCAGGGGACGGTGCTGGGCCGACGCGGACGGGTCCACATCGTCACCGATGACGCCGGTGCGATCTGGGTCGGCGGCGACACCCTGACCACGATCCACGGAACTGTCCGCCTTTAGTGGGCGGCCCGACTAACCTGACGTCGTGCGCGCCTACCTCGACCTCGTCCAGCGAATTCTCGACGAAGGTGTGGAGAAGGGCGACCGCACCGGCACCGGCACATTGAGTGTCTTCGGGCACCAGATGCGGTTCGACCTGGCCGAGGGATTCCCGATGGTCACCACGAAGAAGATCCACACCCGTTCGGTGTTCGGCGAGCTGTTGTGGTTCCTCCGCGGCGACACCAACGTGAAGTGGCTGCAGGACCGCGGCATCTCGATCTGGGACGAGTGGGCTGACGACAACGGCGACCTCGGTCCGGTCTACGGCCACCAGTGGCGGTCGTGGCCGACCCCCGATGGCGGGCACGTCGACCAGATCAAGCAGATCGTCGAGCAGGTCCGCCGCGACCCCGACAGCCGGCGGCACATCGTGTCGGCCTGGAACGTCGCTGACATCCCGCAGATGGCGCTGGCGCCCTGCCACACGCTCTTCCAGTTCTACGTCGCTCCCGCGGACGACGGCGGCCCGGCGCGGCTCAGCTGCCAGCTGTACCAGCGTTCGGCCGACGTGTTCCTCGGTGTCCCCTTCAACATCGCGTCGTACGCCCTGCTCACCCACATGGTCGCCCACGTGACGGGCCTGCGGGTGGGGGACTTCGTGCACACGCTCGGCGACGCGCACCTCTACTCCAACCATCTCGACCAGGCCCGCCTCCAGCTCACCCGTGAGCCCCGAGCGCTGCCGACGTTGTGGCTCGACCCCGCGGTGACCGAGCTCGACGCGTTCGACCTCGAACACATCCGCGTCGACGGGTACGACCCGCACCCCGGCATCAAGGCGCCGATCGCGGTATGAGCACTCCCGGAGGCAGGCGCGTCACCATGGTGGCGGCCGTGGCCGAGAACGGCGTGATCGGTTCGGACGCCAACATCCCCTGGCACATCCCGGCCGACTTCGCGCACTTCAAGGCGACCACGACGGGCCACGTCCTGATCGTCGGGCGCACCACCCACGAGGGCATCGGCAAGCCGCTGCCCGGCCGCCAGACGATCGTGCTCACCCGCGACCCGCACTGGTCGGCTGAGGGCGTCCGGGTCGCCCACGACATCCCCAGCGCATTGGAGCTCGCCGACCAGCTGCTCGCTGACAGCCCGCGCGGACAGGTGATGATCGGTGGCGGCGCCGCGGTCTACACCGCCGCCCTGCCGTACGCCGACGAGCAGATCCTGTCCGAGATCCCGCTCTCACCCGAGGGCGACACCCACTACCCGAAGTTCAGCCGCAACCGGTGGCGGGAAGGTCGTCGCGACCAGCGCGAGGGCTTCACCGTCGTGTGGTGGGAGCGCGTCTTCGCCTGCGGCTGAACGTCCTGTCGCCTAGTTTGGCGTCAGGGCGAAGGTCGCGATCGTCCGCATGCCCGGGCGCGCTCTCAGCAGCGGGCCGGATTGTCCATCCGGTGCGCCGCCCCGGAAGCACGTCGGTGCGTACCCGTGAGCACTCACGCAGATCCGCGCACTCTGGAACCGCGGTTGCGACGGATTCAAGGCGATCCCGCTGTTGGGTGCGTTGACCGCGTGGTACGGGTACGAGAAGCCGTGGCTGTCGGTGTCCCAGATGTGGGTGGCGTAGTAGTCCCCGTTGGGGACTGAGAGCTCCACTCGCGCACCGTCGATGGGCTTGCCCGTCACGGCGTCCCGGACCCAGGCGCCGAAGACGCCCTCGAACCCGACGACGATCGTGGTGGTCGCGGTCCGGCCGTTGGTGAGGGTGGGCATCCAGCCGCATCCCGGCGTGTAACCCGCGCGGGTCCCGGGGCCGACCTGACCCCGGGCCGCGCAGACGGCCTCGTGCACCGGATAGTCGGTCGGGGCGAGGCCCTTCACGGTGCCGAAGCCCTGCGCGTCGGTCTGCACGTCGAGATAGCCCAGCTCATCCCTGACAGCGAGACTCACCCCGGGGGCCGGCCGTCCGTCGGGGGTGACCACCTTGACCCGGACCGCCGCCGCGGGCTGCATGGCGAGGTCGGCGGTGGTGTCCTGTCCCGGGGTCACCGCGATGGAGAAACCTCCGGACATCGTGGTGCGGTAGCCGCGAGGTCCGGAGGTGTTCCGGTCAGCGATCAACCCGTACTGGCCGGGTGGCAGCCGCGTGAAGGAGTACCGGCCCTCGGCATCGGTCGTTGTGCTGGACCCGCCGCCCAGGGTGACGAGGACATCGGGGATCGGCTCGCCGGTGTCGGCCCCGGTCAGGACGCCGGAAATGCTGCCGTGACGGTCGACGGAGACGACTTCGGCGTGGAAGGTGCTACCGACGGACAGCTGCGGAACACCGAGCTCCGTCACGGGGACACACGCCGTCGCCCGGCCGACGCCGCTGGCGCACAGCAGGTAGGTCTTGCCGGCTTCGGGACGGATCTGCGTCAGCGCGTAGGAGCCTGTGGCGTCCGTGGTCGCGGACCGGACGACGTTGCCGACGTACTGCTGATGGAGCTCGACCGTCATCTCGGCCACGGGAGCGCCGGAGACGCTGTCCTCGACCTTGCCGGTCAGCGTGGCAGCCGGTTGCGCCACGAAGTCGACGCCAGTCGTGGGTGGGGCCGCGTAGATCGTGCGCTCCAGGCAGGACGGTGAGGCGTATCCGCCCGACGAGCTCCCGCCGGTGGCCAAAGACGTGTCCGCGCACACCGTGATCGGAAGGCCCGGCCCGGTCGACGGTGCGCCGACGCTGACGGTGAACCGACCGGTCGCGTCGGTCGTCACCGTCCGTCGTACTTCTCCGCTGTGCTTGCGGAGGGAGACCGGGACACCGGCAAGGGGCACGTCGCCGGGCGCCGTGACCTTGCCGCTCACCGTCGCGGTCCGGACCAGCGCGACATCCACCTGAGAGGTGACGGAGACGGGCGTCGCCGTACCGAAGACGGACCTGTCCGACGGGTCCGCCGGGACTCCCGGCTCGAAGTCGGCCCCGCCGAAGCACTGGTTGCCGTAGCCGGTGGCGGCACCCGGGGTCAGGTGCCGTTCGGCGTCGAAGCACACAGAGACCGAGTCGTCGGACCCGAGCGCAGTCGTGACCGAGTACCTGCCGTCCGCTCCGGTATGGGCCAGTGGCGTGGCAACGCCGGCTCCACGTGCGCCGACGATGTGGACGCCGACACCGGGGACGGCTGTTCCCCCCGTGGCGCTCGTTGCCCGGCCGCTGATCGTGACGACCCGCAGCGGCGTGATGGTGAGGTCCTGTTGGACAGTCTCGCCCGGCAACGAGGTCGTCACCTTGACCACGGGCTCCTCGGGCTCGTACCCCTGGGCCGTTCCGTTGGTCGCTGTCGTCGCGTCGACCCTCACCCACGTGATCGTGCTCGCGACCGAGGACACCCCGGTCACGAGATAGCTGCCGTCGTCGGCCGTCGTCGTCACCACCTGGTCGTACAGGTACGGATAGGGCCTGGACGCGATGACGGTTGCTCCTGCGATGGGCCGGCCGGTGCTCGCCTCCCTGACGACACCGCGGAGGGACACCGCCTGGTTGATCGGCAGGTCCTGCGACGTCGCGGCGACCGAGGCGACCGTCAGTTCGGAGCAGGAGTCGACGTATCCCTGCGGACTCCCGCCGGTGACCGAGGTCCCGTCGACGCACGCGGTGTACCCGCCCACGGGCAGGTCGAGGTCGTAGCTGCCGTCGGACTCGCTGGTCGTCGTGAAGGTCGCGAATCCTGTGGGGTAGGCGTCCGTGTTCGACCGGAAGGTCAGCGGCACGGACCCGACGGCAGCGCCTGAGCGGGAGTCGACCACCCGCCCGCTGACCGGGCGCGCGGCGTTCGGGTCGCTGCGCACCGTGACCGTCGCGAGGGTCGAGTAGGTCCCGTCCTGGCCCACTGCCCAGACGGCATACGAGTACTCGGTGTCCGCCTCGAGCTCGTTGTCGAGCAGGGTGTCCACCGGCAGCGGGAGGTTCCAACCGCCGCCGTCGAGGGGCGATGCCGGAGCTGTCGGTCCCTCAGCCCGTGCCACGACGATGGCGTCAGCACCGGATGGGTTCGTCCAGCGGAGCCGGACCCGCTGCGGGTCGTAGCCCGTCGTGCCCTCGCCGACGGTGGGAGCCAGCGCCGTCGCGGTCAGGCCGGTCACCGGCCCGGGGGGTGCCCCCTGAGGAGTGGTCACGGTCACGGATGCGCGTGTCGAGTAGTTGCCGCTGGAGTCGACGGCCCAGAGCCCGTAGGTGTAGGTGTGCCCGGGCGCCACCATCTCGTCGGTCGTCGTCTCGGTGGACCGGGTGCGACCGACGACCCACCCGGACGTCGGCGACGCAGGAGCGACCGCACCCTCGATGCGACTGATCGCCACGTCCGACCAGGGGGCCGACTCCGGGTTGGTCCACCGGAGGGTGACGGCACGGGGCAGGGCGTCGGCGGTGGGGTCGGTGACCGGGCCCGACGGGGTGTCCGTGCCCTGCGGAGACTGTGCACCGATCCGGTACGAGCCCTGGAAGTTCCCGGCCGCGTCGAGCGTGTAGATCCACAGGTAGACCCACTGTTGCGACGGCAGGCCGCTCACGGTGTAGGTGTCGACCGCTCCCACGTGCTGTACGGACGGCGGAAGGCCGGGGCCTCCCAGCCACACACCGCTGTCGTAGCGGACGTCGACGGCGACGTGGTCGACGCCCGCGGGATTCGTCCAGTGGAAGGTGATCTTGCCCGGCACCGCCGTGTGCCAGCCGGCGGTGGCCGGTGCAGGGCCGGGCCGGGCGGTCGAGACCGGGGGAGAGGTCCCCGAGGAGGTCGTGGCGAAGACCGAGTAGGCGTAGGACTGGTCCTCCTCGACCGCGGAGTCGGTGGCAGCGCTGACGACACCAGTGGTCGGCACGGCCGCTCCCGCGCCTGCCGTCGCAGGCGGAGTGCTGCCGACGGCGCGCCTGACCGTGACGCCCGTCGTACCGGCCGGGTTCGTCCAGCTGAGCTTGACCTGCTTGCTGGTGGACGCCGCCTTGAGGCTCGTCACGACCGCCGGACCGCTCGCCACGGGTGTGACCGTCACGGCCGAGGACACTGCGGAGGTCCGGTAGGTGCGCGCGCTCACGCTGACCCGATAGCGGGACACGACGCCGGCAAGCGGGGTGTCGCTGAGCCGGAACCGGCCGGTCGAGTCCGGCCAGATGCTTCGCACGGTGGCCCAGGTGGTCGACGTGCCGACACGTTTCTGGAGCACGACCGGGGTGGCGGCGAGCCACGGAGAGACGAGGCCCGACAAGGTGATCGCGCTGCCCGCGACGGGGGTCAGGTTCGACGCGGCGAGCGAGGCCCTGACCTGGACGCGCACCACCACCGACCGTGCCACGGACACCACCGCAGGCGCACTTGCCGTGCGCGGGGCGCTCGCGCGGTACCTGTAGGTGCCACCCGTGCCGGGAGCCCTGATCCGGAGCTCGAAGCTCCCGTAGCGATTGGTCGTGCGGGTGGAGGCGACCTTCACCCACCGTGTTCCCGATTTCCTGCGGAGCACGACGGGACTGCCCTTGGGGCTGCGCGTCACCCTGCCGCGGACAGCGATGGCCGCACCGGTCGTCGTGGCCGACGGCACCTGGATCGAGATCGTGCGATCGGCCGCGGCCGCCTGGGCGTGGGTCGGCGTCAACGGGAGCACGAGGAGGAGGGCGAGGGCCGCAACGGCCATCCACCGAGTTTTGTTTGCCACGCTTCCCCCATGCCTGCTCGGGGAGAGCCTAGGTCGGGGCGGCGGAGTTCGGGCAAGTTCTGACAATCTCGTGGGTCGTGCAAGGCAAGCCGGCCTTCGGCGACCGGCCGGCTGGCAGGCTGGCGACCATGACTGTCGAACTCCGCGTCTTCACCGAACCCCAGCAGGGTGCAACGTACGACGACCTGCTCGCGGTGGCCCTCGAGGCCGAGCGGCTCGGCTTCGGTGCGTTCTTCCGCAGCGACCACTACCTCCACATGAGTGGCGACGGGCTGCCCGGCTCCACCGACGCGTGGACGACCCTGGCCGGTCTTGCCCGGGAGACCAGCACCATCCGGCTCGGGACCTTGATGACCAGCGCGACCTTCCGGCACCCGGGCGTGCTCGCGGTCCAGGTGGCGCAGGTCGACCAGATGAGCGGGGGCCGGGTCGAGCTCGGCATCGGAGCCGGCTGGTTCACCCAGGAGCACACGGCGTACGGCATCCCGTTCCCCGACACCGCCGAACGGTTCGAGCGCTACGCCGAACAGCTCGAGCTCATCACCGGCATGTGGGCGACACCGGTGGGGGAGCGCTACGAGTTCGCCGGCAAGCACTACGAGCTCACCGACAGCCCGGCGCTGCCCAAGCCGAACCAGACGAGCGGTCACCGTGGCGGTCCACCGGTGCTGATCGGCGGCAAGGGTGCGAAGAAGACCCCAGCCCTCGCCGCGGCGTACGCCGACGAGTTCAACCTGCCGTTCGTCGACGAGGAGTTCACGGCCCTCCAGTTCGGCCGGGTGCGGCAGGCGGCCGAGGCCATCGACCGCGACCCGGCGAGCCTGATCTGGTCGAACGCCCTGGTCCTGTGCGTCGGGAAGGACGAGGCCGAGATCGCCCGTCGGGCGGAGTTCATCGGCCGCGACGTCGAGGAGCTGCGCACCAACGGGCTGGCCGGGACGCCGGAGGAGGTCGTGGAGAAGATCCACCGGTTCGCGGCCCTGGGTGCCCAGCGGATGTACCTCCAGGTGCTCGACCTGAGCGATCTCGATCACCTGCGCCTCGTGGCTGCGGAGGTCATGCCTCACGTGTGAGGGGCGGCGGCGAGGCCATCGCGCTGCTTGACGATAGGCTGGACGCCATGACTTCTGCACCCTTCGGCACCGTGCTGACCGCCATGGTCACGCCGTTCCACGCGGACGGCTCCGTCGACCTGGATGCGGTGCAGAAGGTCGCCAAGCACCTCGTCGACAACGGCAACGACGGCATCGTCGTCTCGGGCACCACCGGCGAGTCGCCGACCACGACCGGCGCCGAGGACGGCGAGACCCTCGCGGCCGTCAAGGACGCCGTCGGTGACCGCGCGAAGATCGTCGCCGGCGTCGGCACGAACGACACCCGCCACTCCGTCGAACTGGCCCGCCAGGCCGAGAAGGTCGGCGCCGACGGCCTGCTGCTCGTGACGCCGTACTACAACAAGCCGAGCCAGCCGGGCGTGCTCAACCACTTCCGCCAGGTCGTCGAGGCCACCAACGTCCCCGTCATGTTGTACGACGTCCCCGGCCGCACCGGCACCAAGATCTCGCTCGAGACCTATGCCGCCGCCCGCCAGTGGGAGACGGTCACGACCGTCAAGGAAGCCACCGGCGACCTGGCTCGCACCGCGCAGCTGGTCGACCTCGGCTACACCGTCTACTCCGGTGACGACGTCAACACCCTCGGCTACCTCGCCTACGGCGCCACCGGGCTCGTCTCCGTGGTCGGCCACGTCGCGGGCGTCCAGCTCAAGGCGATGATCGACGCGTTCCTCGCCGGCGACCATGCCGAGGCGTTGCGGATCCACACGGGCCTGATCCCCGCCTACGAGGCGATCATGGGCGTCGCCAACTACGGCGCGACGACGGCCAAGGCGGCGCTGGAGCTCAAGGGCGTGCTCGACAACCGGATCGTCCGACCGCCGCTGCTGGCGCTCGACGACGACGAAGTCGCGGACCTCCGGTCCGGCCTCGTCGCGGCGGGCCTGCTCTGATGTCGCACCCGCACCCCGAGCTCACCGCCCCGCCGGAGCTCCCGAAGGGCGGGCTGCGCGTCATCCCGCTCGGCGGCCTCGGCGAGATCGGCCGCAACATGACCGTCTTCGAGTACGACGGCCGGCTGCTCATCGTCGACTGTGGCGTGCTCTTCCCCGACGAGCACCACCCGGGGGTCGACCTGATCCTGCCCGACTTCACCGCGATCCGGGACCGGCTCGACGCCGTCGAGGCACTGGTGCTGACCCACGGCCACGAGGACCACATCGGCGCGGCGCCGTACCTGCTGCGCGAGCGTCAGGACATCCCGCTCGTCGGCTCCGAGCTCACCCTGGCGCTGCTCAACTCGAAGCTCCGTGAGCACCGGCTGCGCCAGACGCCGTTCTACACGGTCAAGGAGGGCGACAAGATCTCCTTCGGTCCCTTCGACCTGGAGTTCGTCGCCGTCAACCACTCGATCCCCGACGCGCTCGCCGTGGCGATCCGCACGGGCGCCGGGCTGGTCCTGCACACCGGTGACTTCAAGATGGACCAGCTCCCGCTGGACGGCCGGATCACCGACCTCCGCGCGTTCGCGCGCCTGGGGGAGGAGGGCGTGGACCTGTTCCTCACCGACTCCACCAACGCCGAGGTCCCCGGCTTCACCACGCCCGAGAAGAAGATCACGCCGGTCCTCAACCAGGCGTTCCAGGAGTCGAAGCAGCGGATCATCGTGGCCTGCTTCGCCTCCCACGTGCATCGCGTCCAGCAGATCCTCGACGCTGCCGTGCTGCACGACCGCAAGGTCGCCTATGTCGGACGTTCGATGGTCCGCAACATGGCCATCGCCCGGGATCTCGGCTACCTCAAGGTCCCGCCGGGCGTGATGGTCGAGGCCAAGCAGCTCGCCGATCTGGCCCCGGAGAAGCAGGTGCTGATCTCCACCGGGTCGCAGGGCGAACCGCTCAGCGCCCTGGCCCGGATCGCGCAGCGCAACCACCACTTCGTCCACCTCGAGGAGGGTGACACCGTCATCCTCGCCTCGAGCATGATTCCCGGCAACGAGAACGCGATCTACCGCGTGATCAACGGGCTGACCCGCCTCGGCGCCCGCGTCGTCCACAAGGGCAACGCACTCGTGCACGTCAGCGGTCACGCCAGCGCCGGCGAGCTCCTGTACTGCTACAACATCGTCAAGCCGCGCAACGTGCTTCCTGTGCACGGCGAGGCCCGGCACATGCTCGCCAATGGCGAGCTGGCGAAGCAGACCGGCGTCGAGAACGTCGTGTACGCCGAGGACGGCGTCGTCGTCGACCTCGTCGACGGGGTCGCGTCGGTCGTCGGCAAGGTCGAGTGCGGCTACGTCTTCGTCGACGGCCAGTCCGTCGGCGACGTCACCGAGTCCGAGCTCAAGGACCGCCGGATCCTCGGCGAGGAGGGCTTCGTGTCGGTGATCGTGGTCGTCGACTCGGTCAGCGGCAAGGTGTCTGCCGGACCCGAGATCCATGCCCGCGGCCATGCCTGGGAGGACTCGGACTTCGAGAGCATCAAGCAGCCGATCGTGGACGCGGTCAACCGTGCGCTCAGCGAGGGCAGCACCGACACCTACCAGCTGCAGCAGATCATCCGCCGCACCATCGGTCGCTGGGTCAGCGGCACGCACAAGCGCCGGCCCATGATCATCCCGGTCGTCGTCGAGGCATAGCTTCAGGCGGGCTGGGCTACCGGCTCGCCCCCGAGCGCGCCCACCAGCGGGCAGGCGGCGTCGGGGTCGATGCACTGCTGCTCGAGCAGCCCGGCCAGGGCAGAGCGCACCCGAGCCAGGTCGGCGATCCGTTCGTCGATCTCGGCGAGCTTGGCCTGCCCTGCCCGGGCGACGTCGCCGGTGAGCAGGACCTGCTGCCCGGACAGTGCGGTGAGCTCGCCGAGCTCCGCAAGGCTGAAGCCGAGCTGTTGGCCGCGGCGCAGGAACCTGACCCGCGCGACCTCGTCGTCGGGGAACTCGCGGTAGCCGCCAGAAGTGCGTGACGGCATCGGCAGCAGTCCACGTCGCTCGTAGAACCGCACGGTGGAGACCTTCACCCCGGCTCGGGCGGCCAGTTCGGAGATGTTCACGTCGTGAGGGTACGGCGACGGAGGGCCACCAGGACGGCAGTGCCCTGCACGACGCCCCACGTGGCCTCGGGGACGAGTAAGCCGACGATCACCGTGCTGGCCCCCTCGGTCAGCGCGACCACCATGCCCAGACAGAACAGTCCACGCGCCACGGTGTCGGCCGCGCCGAGCAGGAGGCTGGGCTGGATCACCCGGACCACCGACCAGACCATGACGAGGCCGCCCATCAGTCCGGCGAACAGCACAGTGAAGGGGTCGTCGGCGTCCGGGAGGGACCCGGTCAGGCCGAGCTTCCGGTGGCCGTCAGCCAGCGTCCCGAAGGTTGCTGCGGCGAGCCAGGGGAGTGCGAAGCCGGTCGTCACCACGAGGTCGTAGACGGCTGATGCGCGCACGATGCGCGGGAGAAGGGGGGACATGGGGGCAACGGTCGACCCTGCACCATGGTGCAAGGTCAAGCCCGACACACCCGCTTGTGATCCCTGTGGCTGGTGTGACTTGTGGGTAGGTTGTGAGCATGGCGACCCGTACGTCTTCCCCGACGGCGTCGCGCAGCCGGAACACCCCTTCTTCCCGCTCGGGCGTGAAGAAGACAACCAGCTCGCGATCACGTAGTACGACCAGCAAGAAGTCACCGGCCAAGAAGACCGCGGCCCGGCGGCCGGCTCCTCGCGCCGTCCGCAACGGCCCCGGTCCGGTGGCCCGCGCCTTCGTCGCGCTCGGACGCGGCATTGCGGCCCTCTGGCTGGCGTTCGCGCACGCCATCGGGGCGGTCGCCCGCGGCATCGGCCACAGCGCCCGCGAGATCGAGCCCGAGCAGCGCCGTGACGGCTTCGGTCTGTTGCTGTGCGGCCTGGCGATGATCATCGCCTCCGCCGTGTGGTTCGAGGTCCCCGGTGGGGTCATGGACTTCACCCGCGCCGCGGTCTCCGGCACGGTCGGCAAGATCGGCTGGTTCGTCCCGCTGCTCGTCCTCCTCGGCGGCTGGCGCGTCATGCGTGACCCCGTCGGCAACGGCCCGGCCGGACGCCAGATCATCGGCTGGGCGGCGTTCGCCTTCGGCCTGCTCGGGATCGTGCACATCGCCAACGGCAGCCCCGAGCCGGTGCAGGGCGACACCTCGGCCCTCCGCGAGGGCGGCGGCGCCATCGGGTACGTCGTCTCGGCGCTCCTGCTCGACCTGCTGCGTTCCCCGGCGCTCGTCGTGCCCCTGCTGGCCCTGCTGGCCTGCTTCGGCGTCCTGGTCATCACCGCGACCCCGCTCTACCGCGTGCCGGACCGCCTGCGCGACCTCGGCGACATGTTGTTCGGCCGCCACCACGACTACGACGACGCGGACGCGACGCAGCCGCTCCGGCTCGACGACACCTTCGAGCGGATGGGCGACCCCGCGTACGACACGCCCCTAATCGCGGAGGACGGCAAGAAGAAGCGCCGCGGCAAGAAGTCGGCCGACGAGCTCACCGTCGAGGAGTCGATGGCCCTCATGGAGCCGATCGACGTACCGCTCGGCGACGACGCGCCGATCGACCCGGAGGCCGGTTCCAACGCCCTCATCGCACGTCGTCTCGGCCGCTCCCGCGCGGCTGCGGACACCGACGAGACCGGCGACGTCGAGCCCCCGCCGCACGCCGACCTGCCGCAGCGCGTCGAGCAACTGGCGCTGTCCGGCGACATCGTCTACACGCTGCCGGACGCCGCGGCCCTCAAGCCCGGCGACCCGCACCGGGCCCGTTCCAAGGCCAGCGACGACGTGGTGAACCGGCTCCAGACGGTGCTCGACGAGTTCAGCGTCGACGCCCAGGTCACCGGTTACACCCGTGGCCCGACGGTCACGCGTTACGAGATCGAGCTCGGCACGGGCGTCAAGGTCGAGAAGATCCTCGGCGTCCAGCGCAACATCTCCTACGTCGTCGGGTCCGAGGACGTGCGGATCCTCAGCCCGATCCCCGGCAAGTCCGCGGTCGGCGTCGAGATCCCCAACACCGACAAGGAGATCGTCTCCCTCGGTGACGTGCTCCGGTCCAACACGGCCCGCAACGACCACCACCCGCTGATCGCCGGCCTCGGCAAGGACGTCGAGGGTGGGTTCGTCGTCGCCAACCTCGCGAAGATGCCGCACCTCCTGGTCGCTGGCGCCACCGGCTCCGGAAAGTCGAGCTTCATCAACTCGATGATCACCTCGGTGCTGATGCGCTCCACACCCGACGAGGTGCGGATGATCATGGTCGACCCCAAGCGGGTCGAGCTGAACGCCTACGAAGGTGTTCCGCACCTGATCACCCCGATCATCACGAACCCGAAGAAGGCTGCCGAAGCCCTTGAGTGGGTCTGCCGTGAGATGGACATGCGGTACGACGACCTGGCGAACTTCGGCTTCCGCCACATCAACGACTTCAACAAGGCCGTTCGTGAGGGCAAGATCGAGGTCCCGCCGGGCAGCGAGCGCACCCTCACGCCGTACCCGTACCTGCTGGTCATCGTCGACGAGCTCGCCGACCTCATGATGGTCGCCCCGCGCGACGTGGAGAGCTCGATCGTGCGGATCACCCAGCTGGCCCGGGCCGCCGGTATCCACCTGGTGCTCGCGACGCAGCGGCCCTCGGTCGACGTCGTCACCGGTCTGATCAAGGCGAACGTCCCGTCCCGACTGGCCTTCGCGACCTCCAGCCTCGCCGACTCGCGCGTCATCCTCGACACCCCCGGTGCCGAGAAGCTGGTCGGCCAGGGTGACGGCCTCTTCCTGCCGATGGGCGCCTCGAAGCCGATCCGTGTCCAGGGCGCCTGGGTCACCGAGAAGGAGATCGCGCAGGTCGTCAAGCACTGCAAGGGCCAGCTCGAACCCAACTACCGCGAAGACGTCACGGCGCCCGCTGCCGCCAGCAAGGTCCTCGACGACGACATCGGCGACGACATGGACCTGGTCATCCAGGCGATCGAGCTCGTGGTGTCCACGCAGTTCGGCTCGACCTCGATGCTGCAGCGCAAGCTCCGCGTGGGGTTCGCCAAGGCCGGCCGGTTGATGGACATCCTCGAGAGCCGGGGCGTCGTGGGACCCAGCGAGGGCTCCAAGGCACGCGACGTCCTGGTCAAGCCCGACGAGATCGACGCAGTGATCATGACCATCCAGGGGGAGGCATGAACCAGATGACCGACAACCTTGACCGAACCGACGACAACGACCGCCCGGTGTCGCCCGACGTCGACACCGAGCAGCAGGTCGAGGTCCGCCGCAATGTCACCCTCTCTGCGCTCGTCGGCGGTCTCGCCGCCCTCCTGACCGCAGCCTTCGCGGTCCGTGCCTTCACCGACGGCACCGGTCTGGACTGGCTGCTCTTCGGTGTCCTGTCGCTCGTCACGATCGTCCACCTCGGCGCCCTCGCGGACAGCCGTGCGCCCCTGCTCGTCGCCGACCCGCGGGGTGTGCGGGTGCGCGAAGGAGCCCGCTGGCGTGGGATCGCCTGGTCCGAGATCGACTGCCTCGAGCACCTGCCCCGCCATGGCCTTCGCGACGGCCACCTCCTCGTCGACGGGTACGACGACCGCCAGCTCGTCGTCCCGCTGACGCTCGCGACGCGCATTGCCGGTGCACCGCTCGCCTCGCTCAGCGACGTCCTGGCTGAGCTGGCCGACGGCCGGGCCGACGTGGTGGAGGTCGTGCCCGGACTGGACGACCAGCCCCAGACCCGCCGCGACGTCATCCCCAACCTCAGCGACCTGTACCGCGATGACGAGCAGGTCGTCTCAGCTGCAGAACGCCACGGGATCGCCGCTCGCGTCGCTGCCGGACTCACCGGCGCCGAGGACAGGGACGAGGCGCCCGTCGCAGGTGACGAGGACCTGGACGAGGACCTGGACGAGGACCTGGCCGAGGACCTGGCCGTCCACGAGGACGATGACACGCTCGGCGTGGCCGAGGTCCACCCGGCCGAGTCCGACGTCAGCCGGCTGCGCACGCGGCTGGCCCAGATCCGCCGTTCCTCGGTCCCGGACCAGTCCGAGGACGCCGATGTCGAGGACACCGATGTCGAGAACACTGACGAGATCGTGCTCGAGGAGGACCCGACGGACGTCGAGAACACCGACGAGATGGTGCTGCCGGCCGACGACCTGCGCCGCGACCCGCGCGAGGACCTGCGCAATGGTGAGGCCCACGACGCACGCGACGAGGGTGGCGAACCGCCGGCACCGGGACGACCGACCGTGCTCTCCGCCCGGGTCGAGGTCGACCGCCCCGTCAGCGCCAGGATCCCGCTCGAGGACTCCGCGGCGTCGTACGCGGCACCGGGCGACACGATGACGGTCGTCCTGGACGACCTCGCGGTGCGGCCCTCGGCCCAGCCGATCATCGGCCCGGAGCTCGCTGCGGCGCGCGACCGTCTCCGCCTGACCATCGACCAGCTGTCGGACCGCACCCGGATCCGTCCCCACGTCATCGAGGCGATGGAGGTCGACGACTTCAGCCCGTGTGGTGGCGACTTCTACGCCCGTGGGCACCTGCGCACGCTCGCGCGCATCCTCGGCATCGACGCGACGCCCCTGGTGGCGTCGTACGACGAGACCTACGCCCACGCACCCGTCGACCCGCGCCGGGTCTTCGAGTCGGAGCTCGCGACCGGTGCCGGTGGTGCGATCCGCAGCACCCGTGGTGGGCGCAACTGGTCGGTGCTGATCGCGGCCGTGATGGGCGCGATCCTGATCTGGTCGATCGCCCGTCTCGTCATGGACGGCCCGGCCCCGGTCGGCGACACCCCGGTGCTCAACCAGAGCGGCGGCATCTCCGACACCGCAGCCGCCAAGGGCGACCCGGTCAAGCTCACCCTGACAGCAGCCGGCGGCGGCGCGACCCTCAACGTGCGTGACGGCGCCGGTGAGATCGTGTTCAGCGGTGACCTTGCGTTCGGTCAGACGACCGAGCTCAGGGTCGTGCCGCCCATCCGGATCACCAGCTCCGACGGCTCGGTCACCTATGCGCTGGGCAAGGGCAGGGCGAAGGCGCTCGGCGAGACCGGCGTCGACGTCGCCAAGACCCTGGTCTCCCGCTGAGGCGCGACCCCCGGCCCACGACGAATCCCGGCCGGGGGCGCTCCGCCGGTAGGCTCGTGCGGACATGACCAGCACTCCCGCCCCCGTCTCGGTTGCCCTGCTCACCCTCGGGTGCGCCCGCAATGACGTCGACTCCGAGGAGCTCGCCGGCCGCCTGGCGGCCGACGGCTTCGTCCTCGTCGACGACCCGGAGGACGCGGACACCGTCGTCGTGAACACCTGCGGCTTCGTCGACGCGGCCAAGAAGGACTCGATCGACACCCTGCTCGCTGCCTCGGACCTCAAGGCCTCGGCCGACAACGGTGGTCGGGTCAAGGCGGTCGTCGCGGTGGGCTGCCTGGCCGAGCGGTACGGCGAGGAGCTCGCCGACTCGTTGCCCGAGGCCGACGCGGTGCTCGGCTTCGACGACTACGAGGACATCGGCGGCCGACTGCGTTCGATCCTCGCCGGCGACAAGCAGCACCCGCACACGCCGCGTGACCGACGCCTGCTGCTCCCGATCAGCCCGGCCGAGCGCCAGGCGGTCGTCGAGCGTCCCGCGGACGCCGGCCAGGAGGTCGCCATCCCGGGCCGGTCTGCGCTGCGCAAGCGGCTCGACGGCGGCCCGATGGCGCCGCTGAAGCTGGCCAGCGGCTGCGACCGGCGCTGCACGTTCTGTGCCATCCCGATGTTCCGTGGTTCCTTCGTGAGCCGCCGGCCCTCCGACGTGCTGCAGGAAGCCAGGTGGCTCGCCGAGCAGGGCGTCAAGGAGGTCTTCCTCGTCTCGGAGAACTCCACGTCGTACGGCAAGGACCTGGGCGACCTGACCCTGCTCGAGACGATGCTTCCCGAGCTCGCCGCGATCGACGGGATCCAGCGGGTCCGGGTGTCCTACCTGCAGCCTGCCGAGACCCGGCCGGGCCTGGTGAAGGCGATCGCGACCACGCCGGGCGTGGCGCCGTACTTCGACCTCTCCTTCCAGCACGCCAGTGCCTCGGTGCTGCGCCGGATGCGCCGCTTCGGCGACCCGGACAGCTTCCTCGGCCTGCTGGACCAGGTGCGCGGATTCTCGCCGGACGCTGGTGTGCGCTCCAACGTGATCGTCGGCTTCCCCGGCGAGACCGAGGAGGAGCTGCAGACGTTGTGCGACTTCCTGGTCGCTGCCCGGATGGACGTCACGGGCGTCTTCGGGTACTCCGACGAGGACGGCACCGAGGCGGAGACCTTCGAGGGCAAGCTGGACGAGGACGAGATCCGGGCCCGCCTGCAGCACGTCACCGACCTCGTCACCGAGCTCACCACCGACCGCGCCGAAGAACGGATCGGCACCGTCGTCGAGGTCCTCGTCGAGGAGGTCGACCCTGACGGCACCGGTGACGGCACCGTCGAGGGTCGTGCCGCCCAGCAGGGCCCCGAGGTCGACGGCACCACCCGCGTCCTCGGCGTACCGGGCGCCCGGGTGGGTGACTTCGTGCAGGCGATCGTCGTTGCAAGCGATGGCGTCGACCTGATTGCCGAGCCGGTTGAAGGAGTGGCATGAGCGAGACCAACAGGGGCGCCAGCTCTGCGGAGGCGTCGCAGGACGTCAAGCCGAGCAACTGGAACGTCCCCAACGCGCTCACCACCCTGCGGATCTTCCTGGTGCCCTTCTTCGGTTGGGCCCTCCTGTACGACGGCGGCGACTCCGTCCTGTGGCGCACGGTCGCCTTCGGGATCTTCTTCGTCGGCATGGTGACCGACAAGGTCGACGGTGACCTGGCGCGCAAGCACAACCTGATCACTGACTTCGGCAAGATCGCCGACCCGATCGCCGACAAGGCGATCACGGGCATGGCCTTCATCGGTCTGGCGATCATCATGGACACGTGGTGGATGTGGACCATCGCCATCGTCGTCCTGGTTCGTGAATGGGCCGTCACGCTGCTGCGCCTGTCGGTGCTCAAGGCCGTCGTGATCGCGGCTGCGCAGAGCGGGAAGTGGAAGACCGTCGCCCAGGCGTTCGCCCTCGGCTTCCTGAGCCTGCCGCTGCTCGAGGTCGACGGCTGGCTCGACGTGCCGGGTGAGGTGACGTACGCCGTCGCGCTGGTCTTCCTCGCCGCCGCGTTCGTGCTGACGCTCTGGTCGGGCTACGAGTTCTTCCGTGACGTCTGGAAGCAGCGCCACGACATCCGCAAGGCTGTCTAGCGCACCCGTAAGTCCTCCGTACGGCGGGCACTGACCCGGGGATCCCTCCGGTGTCACCTGAGGGTTTGCACCGATTCTTCACCAAATCGTTGTGTGAGTTTTCCTCAGGTCCTTGTCAGGTGACGGGGTCAGCGGTTTATGGTCGGGGCTTCTTGCTCCCGTACCGCCAGCTTCTCGGGCAACGCGTTGCGGTCCAGCCGCTTTGACGACCCCACCCTCGGAAGTAGTGCGATGCGCTCAGCGAAGCAGTTTCTTTTCGGATCCCTCGGCACGGCCCTGGCCATCTCGGGCCTCACGGCCCTGGTGCCCACGTCGGTGCAGGCGGCCAGCACGGGCTTGATCATCAACGAGGTCTACGGCGGGGGTGGCTCGACCTCGACGTCGGCCGCCTACAAGGTCGACTTCATCGAGCTTCTCAACCCGACCGCGAACCCGGTGTCGCTCGATGGGCTGAGCCTGCAGTACCGGAGCGGGACCTACGCGTCGGGTGCGGTGAACCCGCTGGTGCTGCCGAACGTGTCCGTGCCTGCTGGGAGCAAGTACCTCGTCCAGACGAGCCCGCGGGTCAACTGCAGCGGTGCCGTCTGCGGCGGCGCCGAACTGCCCACGCCGGACTTCACCGCGACCACCACGGTCCTCAACATGGCCGCAGGTAGCGGCCAGGTGATCCTGGCCCAGGGCACGTCGGGTGTCACCGCCACCGGACTGTCGATGCACACCGCTGCCAACGTGATCGACTTCGTCGGTTACGGCACGGCGACGTCCTCGGAGACGGCGCCGACGGGCACGGCCCTGGCCAACACCACGTCCGTGCAGCGCAAGAACACGACCGACGCCGACAACAACTCGACTGACTTCAATGCCCCTGCGGTGCCCAGCCCCGAGGCCATGGGTGTGGTCGCGCAGCCGCTGGAAGCCACCGACCCGGGTGACAAGGTCCTCAACCAGAACGCCCCCATCGCCCCGATCACCCTGCAGGCGAGCGGCGGCACGTCGCCGTACACCTGGGCCGTCACCGACGGCACCCTGCCTGATGGCCTGACGCTGGCCGGCAACCAGATCACCGGCACGCCGACCACGGTGACCGAGTCCCCGGTCGAGATCACGGTGACCGCTTCCGACAGCGCAGAGCCCGCGGAGACGGCGACGGCGACCTTCACGATCACCGTCAACGCCCCGCTCACGCTGACTCCGATCGCCGAGCTGCAGGGCACCGGCGCGCGCTCGCCGTTCGCTCCCGCGACCGGCAACAACTCCGGCACGGAGATCAAGACGACCGAGGGCGTCGTGACCGCGGCCTACCCGGTGGGGGGTTTCAACGGCCTCTACATCGAGACCCCGGGGGCCGACACCGAGGGCGCGTCCGACGGCATCTTCGTCTACGGCGGTCCGACCAACGCCAACATCCCCGCGGGCATCCAGGTCGGCGACTCCGTGCGGGTCACGGGCCCGATCGCCGAGTTCTTTGACCTGACCCAGGTCGTTCCGGGCGCCGGGGGAGTCACCGAGCTCGAGACGTCGCTCGGCACGATCACCCCACGGGCGGTCGCCTACCCGACCGCGGTCGCGGACCGCGAGGTCCGCGAGGGCGAGCTCCTCGCCCCGACCGGGGACTTCACGATCACCAACACCTTCTCGACGAACAACTTCGGTGAGGTCGGCCTCGCGTACGGCGACATCCCGCTCAAGCAGCCCACCGAGTTCGTGGACGACGACGACGCTGCCGGCCTCACGGCGATCGACGCCGAGAACGCCTCGCGCGCGGTCGTGCTCGATGACGGCTCGACCACCAACTACCTCTCCAACGCCACCACCAAGGCGCTGCCCGTCCCGTGGCTGACCCAGGGCGCGAGCGCCAGCCCGTCCCCGCCGCGGGTCGGCGCGGGCATCACCTTCCACGCCCCGGTGGTCCTCGACTACCGCAACAGCGCCTGGAAGCTCCAGCCGCAGGGCCAGGTCACGACCGACGGCGCCGCGGTGGCGACCTTCGAGGACACCCGCGCCCAGAACATGACGCCCGCCGACGTCGGGAGCGACTTCAAGATCGCGACGTTCAACGTCCTCAACTACTTCAACACCACCGGCGAGGCGTACGTCGCCGCCGGCCCGCTGCAGAACCCGCCGCTGAACACCCACTGCACGTACTACACCGACCGCCAGGGCAACCGGATCGGCAACAACGAGTGCGGGACCATCGGTGCCGACGGTGTGAAGGCCGGCAACGGTCCGCGCGGAGCGGCGACGGCAGTCAGCCTGGCCCGCCAGGAGGCGAAGCTCGCCAAGGCGATCGTCGCCATGGACGCCGACGTGATCGGCCTCGAAGAGGTCGAGAACTCCATCAAGCTGCCGGGCGAGGCCAACCGCGACGACGCGCTCGCGCGGATCGTGGAGCTCATCGACGCGCTCGAGCCGGCCGCCGGCTGGAAGTTCGTGAAGAGCCCCGGTGAGGCCGTGACCGCCTCCGCGGTCGCCGAGCAGGACGTGATCCGTCCGGCGTTCATCTACAAGTCGTCGGCCGTGGCCACGGTCGGCCAGTCCGACATCCTCTTCGGCACCACCGAGTTCGCCAATGCCCGCGAGCCGTTGGCGCAGGCCTTCAAGAAGGCCGGTGGCCTCGACTCGGACGCGTTCGCGGTCATCGTGAACCACTTCAAGTCCAAGGGCGACAACGCCAGCCCGGCTCCGCCGGCCACCGGTGACAACACGAACAGCCCGTACTACGGGGCGTTCAACGGCGACCGCACTCGCCAGGCGACCCGCCTGATCCAGTTCGCCAACGACTTCGCGGAGGACCGCGGCATCGAGGCCGTCTTCCTCGCGGGTGACTTCAACTCGTACACGATGGAAGACCCGATCCACGTCCTCGAGACGGGTGGCTTCCTCCCGATCGAGTCGGACGACCCAGCAGACGAGAGCTACTCGTTCTCCGGCTTCTCCGGATCGCTCGACCACGTGCTGGCCAACCCGGCCGCTGCGGGCATGGTCACCGGCGCGGACATCTGGGAGATCAACGCCAACGAGGCGATCTCCTTCCAGTACAGCCGCCACAACTACAACGTCACCGACTTCTGGCAGCCGAACCTGCCGTTCGCCACCTCGGACCACAACCCGGAGGTCGTCGGGCTCGACCTGCCCGACGCCACCGAGCCGTCGTACAAGGAGATCCAGGTCCTCGGTACCAACGACTTCCACGGTCGTCTGCTGCCCGATGGAGGCAACGCTGCGGGTGCCGCGCCGTACGCCACGGCGATCAAGGAGCTGCGCGCGGAGAACCCGAACACGGTCTTCGTCGCCGCAGGTGACCTGGTGGGCGCCTCGACCTTCGAGTCGTTCATCCAGGACGACGAGCCGACGATCGATGCCCTGAACGCGATGGGGCTGGAGGTCTCGGCCGCCGGCAACCACGAGTTCGACCGTGGGTACGCCGACTTCGAGGGCCGGATCCGCGACCTTGCCGACTGGGAGTACATCGCGGCCAACGTCGACTACGACGCCGCGATCCCCGCGGAGGACCGACTCGCCGAGACCTGGACCAAGACCATCGACGGTGTCGAGATCGGCTTTGTCGGCGCGGTCACCGAGGACCTCCCGGCGCTGGTCAACCCGACCGGGATCGAGGGGATCACGGTCACCGACGTGGTCGACGCGACCAACGCCGCGGCTGCCCAGCTCAAGGCGGACGGTGCCGACCTCGTCGTCCTGCTCGTCCACGAGGGTGCGCCCACGACCGAGTGCAGCTCGGCGAGCTTCACCGAC
This sequence comes from Nocardioides sp. Root682, assembly GCF_001427795.1. Classification (GTDB taxonomy): domain Bacteria; phylum Actinomycetota; class Actinomycetes; order Propionibacteriales; family Nocardioidaceae; genus Nocardioides. The sequence continues at coordinate 361,658 of NZ_LMHJ01000002.1, forward strand.
CCCGCGACGGTCTGGGGCAACATCACCCAGAACACGTCGGCCGACGTGGACGCGATCATCTCGGGCCACACCCACCTCGCCTACAACTGCAAGTACACCGTCGACGAGTGGGTGAGCGACGGCCGTGACGTCACCAAGCGCCCGGTCGTCTCCGCCGGCCAGTACGGCACGAACCTGAACAAGCTCGTCTTCAAGTTCGACGAGGTGTCCGGCGACCTGGCGGTCGTGACGCAGGAGGTCCTCCCGACCGCTGGTGTCGGCTACGCACCCGACCCCGACGTGCAGGCGATCGTCGACGACGCCGTCGACTTCGCCGAGACCGCCGGCAACGCCGTGCTCGGTCAGATGGACGGCCCGTTCAAGCGGGCGTCGTACAACCCGTCGGGGAACGCCACGGAGAACCGCGGTGGCGAGTCGACCCTGAGCAACCAGGTGGCCGAGGTCCAGCGCTGGGCGACCGACGCTGCCGGCATCGAGACCGACATCGCCTTCATGAACCCGGGCGGCCTCCGCGCGGACATGGCCGGCACCATCAACGGTGACCTGCGCGACCTGACCTTCCGTCAGGCCGCCGACGTCCAGCCGTTCGCCAACACCCTGGTGAACCTCAAGCTCACCGGCGCCCAGCTCGAGACCGTGCTGGAGCAGCAGTGGCAGCGCACCGCCCAGGGCGGCGTGCCGTCGCGACCGTTCCTGCGCCTCGGCGTCTCCGAGGGCTTCACGTACACCTACGTGGAGACCCCCGAGACGGTCAGCGTGCCGAACTCCGCCCCGGTGTCCACGTTCCGTGGTGAGGTCACGGGCATGTGGCTCAACGGCGAGCCTGTCGACGCGGCGCAGGTCTACTCCGTCACCGTGAACTCCTTCCTCGGAGGTGGCGGCGACAACTTCTGGGAGCTCGCCAACGGCACCGACAAGGTGGACACCGGCAAGGTCGACCTCGAGGCCATGGTCGAGTACATGGACCAGTACGACGCCGCGAACCCGCTTCCGGTCGACTACAGCCAGCGTGCGGTCGAGATCGACCGCGGCGACGCAGCCCCGGCCAGCTACCAGCCCGGCGACCAGGTCACGTTCGACGTGGGCTCGTGGGCGATGTCCGCGGCCGGCGACACCCAGGACACCAGCCTGCAGGTGAAGCTCGGCGACGAGGTGCTCGGCTCGTTCCCCGTCAACAACACCGTCGGGGACAAGCCGTACGACAACTACGGCACCGCATCGGTGTCGGTCACGCTGCCGCAGGGCATCGGCAACGGTGTCCAGGAGCTGACCGTCCACGGTCCCACCACGAAGACCTCGGTCCCCGTGTTCATCGAGGTGGACGACGTGGAGGACATCCAGATCGTCGGGACCAACGACTTCCACGGTCGCCTGCTCGTGGACGAGTCTCCGGCGAGTGCCACCTGTGCCACGGTGCTCTGCCCGGCGTCGGTGCTCTCGGGCACCGTCAAGCAGCTGCGCAGCGAGAACCCGAACACGGTCTTCGTGGCCGCGGGTGACCTGATCGGCGCCTCGACGTTCGAGTCGTTCATCCAGGACGACGAGCCCACGATCGACGTGCTGAACGAGGCCGGCCTGGACGTCTCGGCCGCGGGCAACCACGAGTTCGACCAGGGCTACGAAGACCTGGTGGGTCGGGTCCAGAGCCGGGCCGACTGGGAGTACATCGCCGCGAACGTCCAGGAGCCGGAGGGCCGCGACGACCTGGCGGAGACCTGGACCAAGGAGTTCGGCGACATCAAGGTCGGCTTCGTCGGCGCCGTCACCGAGGAGCTGCCGTCCCTGGTCAGCCCCGACGGCATCGAGGGCGTCACCGTCTCCGACATCGTCGACGCCACCAACACGGCGGCGGAGCAGCTCAAGGCCGACGGTGCGGACCTCGTGGTCCTGCTGGTGCACGAGGGATCCGCGTCGACGACCTGCAGCTCGCCGCAGTTCACGGACGAGAACACGGTCTGGGGCAACATCACCCAGAACGTGTCGGCCGACGTGGACGCGATCGTGTCCGGTCACACCCACCTCGCCTACAACTGCTCGTTCCCCGTGAGCGAATGGCAGACCGAGGGCCGGGCCGTCACGGACCGCCCGGTGGTCTCGGCCGGCCAGTACGGCCAGAACATCAACAAGCTGGTGTTCTCGGTCGACGGCAGCACGGGCGAGGTCGTGGCGAAGACGCAGTCGATCATGGCGCTCACCGCCAGCTCGCCGAAGGACCCGGCGGTCGAGGCGATCGTCAACGAGGCCAAGGCTGTCGCCGAGGTCCAGGGCGGGGTCAAGATCGGTGAGCTCGAGGCGCCGTTCAATCGGGCCCGCATCACCGGCAGCACCGACCCGAACCGCGGTGGTGAGTCCACGCTCAGCAACCTGGTGGCCGAGGTGCAGCGCTGGGCGACGGAGAAGCCGGAGTCCGGTGACGCGCAGATCGCGTTCATGAATCCGGGCGGACTGCGGTCGGACATGGCCGGTCAGCTCAACGGCGACGTCCGGGAGCTCACCTACAAGGGTGCCGCCGTGGTCCAGCCCTTCGCGAACACGCTGGTCAACATGGACCTGACTGGTGCCCAGATCGAGACCGTCCTCGAGCAGCAGTGGCAGCGGACGACAGGCGGAACGGTGCCCACGCGCCCGTTCCTCCGGCTGGGTGCCTCTGAGGGCTTCACGTACACCTACGTGGAGACGCCGGTGACCGTCAGCGGCACGGCGACCTTCGAGGGTGAGGTGACCGGGATGTGGCTCGACGGCGTGCCCATCGATCCCGCCACCAGCTACTCCGTGACCGTCAACTCGTTCCTGGGCTCCGGTGGTGACAACTTCCGCGAGTTCGCGAACGGCACGGGCCGGGCCGACACGGGCAAGGTCGACCTCGCCGCGATGGTCGACTACATGGCTGCGTTCGCTGCCACGGATCCGCTCGCGGTCGACTACAGCCAGCGCGCGGTCGAGGTCGAGTTCCCGGCCGACGCCCCGGCGTCGTACGCACCGGGCGACGAGGTGGGCTTCGACGTCGGCTCCTGGACGATGTCCAACCCCGACGACGTCAAGGACACCGCCGTCGTGGTCAAGCTGGGTGACGACACCTTGGGGACCTTCCCGCTGGACAACACCATCGGGACCGAGCGGTACGACCCCTACGGCACGGCGACGGTCTCCGTCACGCTCCCGGGTGACCTCGAGGCAGGGGACGTCGACCTCACGCTGACGGGCGCCGCGACCGGCACGTCGACCATCGTGCCGATCACGGTCGCCGAGCCCGACCCGGTCCCGGTCGTCAACAACTCGTTGCCGACGGTGACGGGCACGGCCAGGGTCGGCAAGCGGCTGACCGCGACGCCCGGCACCTGGACGCCTGCGCCCACATCGGTTTCCTACCAGTGGCTCGCGAACCTCACGCCGATCCCGGGAGCGACCGGTTCCACGCTGGTGCTCAAAGCGGCCCAGGTCGGCAAGCGGATCTCGGTGCGGGTCACCGCGAAGGCGACCGGGTACCTCGATGCGCTGGCCGTGTCGGCCCAGACGGCAGCGGTCGTCAAGGGCAACGTGACGCTCGTCAACCGGATCGACCCGGCCACCCGGATCGTGGTCAACCGGACGCGGGTCACGGTGGCCGTGCGGCCCGTGAACGCCGACGGCGTCGCCGCGACCGGAACGGTCCTGGTGCGGATCGGCACCAAGACGTGGAGCGGCACGCTGTCGGGCGGTCGGGTCGAGATCCCGCTCGGGGTGATGAAGGCGGCCGGCCTGAAGACGGTCTACCTGCGCTACCTCGGCAACGCGTCGCTCGCCGAGCAGCGCGAGATCACGTCGTTCACCGCAGTTCGCTGACCGGACGCGCCGACGTCCCGGAGCTCGGGCCGGGACGTCGGAGGGTCATGTCACCATCGGGACATGGGATCAGCCGCCGAGTCGCTCGTCGACGCACTGCATGAGGCAAGGGCCACCGTCGCGACCGCCGAGTCATTGACCGGTGGCCGGGTTGCGGCACGGATCACGAACGTGCCCGGATCGTCCCGGGTGTACGCCGGCGGCGTGGTCAGCTACCAGACCCCCGTCAAGATCAACGTCCTCGGCGTGCCTGCGGAGACGGTCGCCGAGCACGGCGTCGTCTCCGCCGAGTGCGCCCGGGCGATGGCCGAGGGCGTGCGGCGCCTCCTCGGCACGACGTACGCCATCAGCACGACGGGGGTGGCCGGTCCGGAGCGCCAGGAGGGCAAGGCTGTCGGCACGGTGTACGTCGGCGTTGCCGGGCCGGACGGGGTGCAGGTCCAGGAGCTCGCGCTCGACGGGGAGCGGGCCGCCATTCAGGATGCGAGCGTCGACGCCGCATTGTCGGCGCTGGCTGCGATGATCTCATCGGTCGGTCCCGCGCCGGAAGATTCGAGGCTCGGGTAGCGTTGAGCCAGAGTCCCCGCACAACCACCCATGAGAGGAGATCGAGATGGTGCTCTTTCGCCGCTCGCTCGGTGACATCCTGCGCAGTCGCCGCACCGAGCTCGGTCTGACCCTCCGGGAGGTCTCCGGCTCCGCACGCGTCAGCCTCGGCTACATCTCCGAGATCGAGCGTGGCCAGAAGGAAGCCTCCTCCGAGCTGCTCTCCTCGCTGTGCGACGCGCTCGAGATGCCGTTGTCCGACGTGCTCCGCGAGGTCGCGCACCACGTCGCTGTCGAGGAGGCCGCGCTGATGGCGATGGCTCCGACCCCGATCGCTCCGCGTCGTGCGGGCGAGGTCGTGGCCTCGGCCGCCTGACGGCTGCTTGATGGGCGCTCAGCGCGCCATTGCCTCCAGGCGCGCGATCCGGTCCGCCATCGGCGGGTGGGTGGCGAACATCCGCGACACGTCCGCGGCGCGGAACGGGTTGGCGATCATCATGTGACTGGCGTTCTGCACCTGCGGCGTCGGTGCCAACGGTGCCCGGGCGGTGCCGTGCTCGAGCTTGCGCAGCGCCGAGGCGAGAGCGAGCGGGTCACCGGTCAGGCGCGCACCGTCCTCGTCGGCGTCGTACTCGCGGGTGCGGCTGATCGCCATCTGGATGATCGCGGCGGCGAAGGGCGCGAGGAGAGCCGTCCCGATCATGACCAGCGGGTTCGGTCGGTCCTCGTCGTTGCCGCCGAAGATCGAGGAGAACGCCAGGAACTGGCCGACCGAGCTGATCACGCCCGCAAGGGCGGCAGCGACCGATCCGGTGAGGATGTCGCGGTTGTAGACGTGCATCAGCTCGTGGCCCAGCACGCCGCGCAGCTCACGCTCGTCGAGCAGTCCCAGGATGCCGTCGGTGCAGCACACGGCGGCGTGCTGAGGGTTGCGGCCGGTGGCGAAGGCGTTCGGCGCCTGGGTGGGGGAGACGAAGAGGGCGGGCATCGGCTGGCCGGCGGCGGTCGACAGCTCCCGCACGATGCGGTGCATCGCCGGCTGTTGCGCCTCGGTGACCGGATAGGCGTGCATCGCACGGATGGCCAGCTTGTCGGAGTTCCAGTAGCCGTAGGCGGTGGTCGCCAACCCGATGGCGGCAAAGATCCAGATGAACGCCGAGCTGCCCGTGGCGCCGGCGACCAGGCCGCCGATGACCAGGAGCAGGGCGAAGATGCTGGCGAAGAGACCGGCGGTCTTGAGCCCGTTGAAATGGCTGTGCATGCCACGTCCAACGGATGGGTGGGGTGGGGGCGTTCCCGGTGGCGCAGAGATGAGGGTCACGCGTCGGCAGCAGGCTGGCAGGTCGGGCACCAGTACGTCGTGCGCTGGCGCCCGGGAGCGCCGAGGGTGCCCGCGACCAGTGGTGTGTCGCACCTCCGGCAGGGCTGCCGGGTGCGGCCGTAGACCCACAGCGGTTCGCGTCGATCGCCGGTGGTGATCGGCTTGCCGTGCTGCAGGCTGGCCTGCAGCATCTGGCGTGCGCGGGCCAGGAAACGCGCGGGGTCGCGGAGGTTGGCCACCGGGACGACGGGACTGATGCCGTGCACGAAGCAGGACTCGGACACCCAGATCGTTCCGAGTCCGGCGACCACGGTCTGGTCGAGCAGGGCCTCGCCGAGGGTGCGCTCGGGGGCGGCGGTCAGGCGACGGATCGCCGTGGCCTGGTGCTCCGGCGTCCAGGCCCCGAGCAGGTCCGGGCCGAGGTGGCCGATGATCCGCCCCTCCTCGGCGGTCGCCACCAGCTCGACGATGCCGAGCAGGTAGCCGACGGCCTCGACCTGGTGCGCCGTCCGGAGCACCACGCGAGCGTCGCCGGCCGGCTTCGGCCAGCGGCTCCCGGTGCGGCCCACCTGCCAGCTGCCCTCCATCTTGAGATGTGTGTGCAGGGTCAGTCGGGCACCCTCGACGGTGGCGAGTCGGGTGAGCAGGTGCTTGCCGTGGGTGGCGGTGTGCCCGATCCTCGAACCCGCCAGGTCCGTGGTGGCGAGCTGGGGCACACGGAAGTCGGACTGCTGGAGGGTCTGGCCGGCGAGCGCCCGGTCGAGCCGGTCGGCGGTACGGCGGACTGCGTCACCCTCAGGCACGGATTCGCAGCCCTCTGGGAGTGGCGATGAAACCCGCCGCGGCGAGCGCGTCGCGAAGGGGGCTGCCGCTGCCGAGCAGCGCCGTGCCGTCTGCCTTCTCGACGGTCAGCTGGCCGAGGCCGCCCCGCCGCACCGTGGTGGAGAGGGCTTCGGCCGCCGGCGCGAGCAGGTCGGGGTCCTCGGTCCAGGTGAGCAGGGTGCGGCCGCCGCGTTCGACGTAGAGGACCAGGGCACCGTCGACGAGGACGACGATGGCGCCTGCCTTGCGGCCCGGGCGGTGCCCGACTTCGTCGGCGCCGGACGCCGGCCAGGGCAGGGCGGCACCGTAGGGATTGGCGGGGTCGGTGGCGGCCACCATGATGGCTGTCGGCTTGTCGCTGCCGCCGCTGTCGAGCGGGTTGGTGGCAAACGTCCGCAGCCGGTCGATGGCTCCGGCCGTGCCGAACTGGGCCGCACCGAGGCCCTCGACGAAGTACCCGCGACGACAGCGGCCGGCCTCCTCGAAGGCGCTGAGCACCTTGTAGACCGCCGCGAAGCCGCCCACCACTCGTTCGTTGACGACCGCGCCGCGGGTGACGACGCCGTGGCGATCGAGGAGCTGTTCGGCCTGGGCATGGGCACGCCGGGTCGGGTCGGCGTCGATCGTGGGGAGCACCGACCAGCGGCCAGCGCTCTCGGGAGGTCCGGAGCGGGCGACCCGACCGGGTCGGGCGGGTGCGCGCCGGGTGCGGTGGGCGGCCTTGCCGGAACGGGTGAGCGCTCGCAGCGGTGCGAGGGTGTCGTTGGTGAGGTGCCCGGCCCACACCAGTGCCCACAGCGCGGCGTTGACGGCGTCGTCGAGCGGAGCATCCTCGGCGTCGGCCAGGCAGGCGCGCGCGACCTGGTCGGCGACCTGCCGGAAGAACCACGCTCCGCCCGGAGCCAACACGTCGAGCACCCGCTGTTGCAGCGGGTCGTCCACCGGCCCGGGGGTGGGGAGGGTGAGGTGCGCCTGGTCCGCGAGGTGCAGCGACACCCACCCGTCGCTGCCGGGCAGCGCGTTGTGTCCGGCCCACAGGACCTCACCCGCAGCGGTCAGCTCATCGAGCAGGGCGGGTTCGAAGTCCCGGATGCGGGAGGCGAGGACCAGCGGTTCGACAGCGCTGGCCGGCACGGCCGCTCCGGCCAGCTGTTCCACGGCACGAAGCACGCCGTCGGCTCCGCGCAGGCCCTTCCCGCCGCCCGTCGAGCCTGCCGTGACCCCGTGCCAGGCCAGCGAGAACCGGGCGAGCGTGGTCGGCTCGACCGGCTCGATCTCGTGGCGCAGCTTCGCCAGGGACCGGCGACGCAGACGGCGCAGCACCTCGAGGTCGCACCACTCCTCGCCGGCTCCGACGGGACGGAACTCGCCGCTGAGGATCCGCCCCTGGGCCTCCAGACGCTGCAGCGTGTGCCGGACGACGGCGACGCCGAGCCCGAGTCGCGCCGCGACCTGGTCGGGGGTGAACGGTCCGTGGGTCCGCGCAAAGCGGCCCACGAGATCGGCGAGCGGGTCGTCGACGGGTTCGGTGAAGGCGGCCGGAGTGCCGGGTGGGGCGGGGATGCCCAGCCCGTCGCGCAGGCGAGCGATGTCCTCGACGGCGGCCCAGCCGTCGCCGTACGGGAGGCGGACAGGAACCACCCGGCGGGCGGCAGCGAGATCGGCCAGCCAGTCGCTGACGGGTGCCTCGTCGCGGGCGCGCGCAGTGACCTCGTCGAGGGTGAGCGGGCCGAGAAGGCGCAGCAGGTCGGCCACACCCTCGGCGTCCCGGGCCCTGCGGTCGGGGACGACGCGCTGGAGCTCGGCCTCGACCTCGGCCAGCACGTCGGGGTCGAGGAGCTCGCGGAGCTCGGCGCGGCCGAGCAGCTCGGCGAGCAGCCCCTGGTCGAGGGTCAGTGCGGCCGCACGCCGCTCGGCCAGGGGTGAGTCACCTTCGTAGACGAACTGCGCGACGTACCCGAACATCAGGGTCCGGGCGTACGGCGACGGCTGGGTCGTCTCGACCTCGGCGACCGTGATGTCGCGCTGGTCCACGCGGCGCAGCAGGGTGGTCAGGCCCGGCAGGTCGTAGACGTCGTTGAGCACTTCGCGAACGGTCTCGAGGACGATCGGGAAGGACGGGTAGCGCGAGGCGACCTCGAGCAGCGCGGCCGCTCGCTGGCGCTGCTGCCACAGGGGGGACCGGCGCCCGGGGTCGCGCCGGGGGAGCAGCAGTGCGCGGGCCGCGCACTCGCGGAACCGCGCGGCGAACAGCGCCGATCCGCCGACCTCGCGGGTGACGATCTCCGCGATCTCGTCGGGCTCGAACGCGATCAGGTCCGCACCCGGTGGCTCGGCGTCGGTGTCGGGGATCCGGATGACGATGCCGTCGTCGGACGCCATCGCCTGCCCGTCGACGCCGAAGCGCTCGCGCAGCCGCGCGTTGATGGCCAGCGCCCAGGGAGCGTGGACGGCCGTGCCGTAGGGGGAGTGGACGGCCAGGCGCCAGTCGCCGAGCTCGTCGCGGAACCGCTCGACCAGGATCGTCGCGTCGCTCGGCAGCACCCGGGTCGACTCGACCTGTTCGCGCAGGTAGGTCATCAGGTTGGTCGCGGCGTTCTCGTCGAGGCCGACCGCGCGGGCCCGGGCGATCGCCTGCTTGTCCGGCAGGGCGGCCAGCTCGCGGGTGAAGACGCCGATCGCCTTGCCCAGCTCCGTCGGACGTCCCGCGGTGTCGCCCTTCCAGAACGGCAGGCGTCCCGGAACACCGGGCGCCGGGGTGACGATCACCTGGTCGTGGGTGATGTCCTCGATCCGCCAGCTCGTCGCGCCGAGCGCGAACACGTCGCCGACCCGGCTCTCGTAGACCATCTCCTCGTCGAGCTCGCCCACCCGCCGGTTCGTGCCCTCCCCGGCGAGGAACACGCCGTACAGGCCGCGATCGGGAATGGTTCCGCCGCTGGTGACCGCCAGACGCTGCGCGCCGGGACGACCCGAGATCCGCCCGGTGACGCGGTCCCAGGTGATCCGGGGACGCAGCTCGGCGAACTCGTCGCTGGGGTACCGCCCGGCGAGCAGGTCGAGCACGGCGTCGTACGCCGAGCGGGGGAGCTGGGAGTAGGGGGCGGAACGGCGGACGACCTCGAACAGCTCCTCGACGTCCCACTCGTCGATCGCGGTCGCGGCGACGACGTGCTGGGCGAGGACGTCGAGCGGGTTGGCCGGGACCCGCAGCGCCTCGATGCTGCCGCTGCGCATCCGGTCGACGGCGACGGCTGCCGGCGCGAGGTCGCCGCGGTGCTGGGGGAAGAAGACGCCGTGGGACGTCTCGCCGACCTGGTGGCCGGCGCGACCCACGCGTTGCAGGGCGCTGGCGACGCTCGGCGGCGAGGCGATCTGGAGGACCAGGTCGACCGCGCCCATGTCGATACCGAGCTCGAGGCTGCTGGTCGCGACCACCGCCGGCAGCCGACCTGCCTTCAGGTCGTCCTCGACCATCGCGCGTTGTTCCTTGGACACCGAACCGTGGTGGGTGCGCGCGAGGAGGGACGGAGCGCCCGCTGCCGCGCCGGACTGGGCCATCACCTGGGCCGGTGGCTCGATCCCGTCGGCGGTGACGCCCGCTGCGATCTCGTTGAGTCGGGCCGTCAGCCGTTCGGCAGTACGGCGTCCGTTGGTGAACACGATCGTCGAACGGTGCTCGCCGATCAGCTCCGCCACCCGCTGCTCGACGTGCGGCCAGATGCTGGCGCGGGCCGGGGGAGCGGTCGGGTCCTCGAACTCGTCGTCGGCTCCGGGTCGGGACCCCAGCTCGGTCATGTCCTCGACCGGGACCTCGACCCTCAGGTCCCACAGCTTGTTCGCCGGCGGCGCGACGATCTCCACGGGCGCGGCACCGCCGAGGAACCGGGCCACCTCCTCCGTCGGGCGCACCGTCGCGGACAGGCCGATCCGCTGGGCGGGCTGGGCCAGCAGGGCGTCGAGGCGCTCGAGGCTGACCGCGAGGTGGGCGCCACGCTTCGTCCCCGCAACCGCGTGGACCTCGTCGATGATGACCGTCTCGATGCCGCGCAGGGTCTCGCGCGCCTGGCTGGTGAGGATCAGGAACAGCGACTCGGGTGTCGTGATCAGCACGTCGGGTGGTCGGGTCGCCAGCTTGCGCCGGTCGCCGGCAGCGGTGTCGCCCGATCGGAGCCCGACGGTGACCTCGGGGAAGGGCCGGCCCGGATGGAGCCGCTCGGCGGTCTGGCGGATGCCGATCAGCGGAGCGCGCAGGTTGCGCTCGACGTCGACCGCCAGCGCCTTGAGCGGCGAGACGTAGAGGACCCGGGTGCGGCGGAGCTTGTCCTCCGGCGTCGGTGTCGTCAGCAGCCGGTCGATGCCGGCGAGGAACGCGCTCAGGGTCTTGCCCGAACCGGTCGGTGCGACGACCAGGGTGTGGCGTCCGTGGCCGATCGCCTCCCATGCGCCCGCCTGCGCCGGGGTGGGCTCGGAGAAGGCGGCCCGGAACCAGGTCCGGGTGGCCTCGCTGAACCCAGCCAGCGCGTCCTGCGGCGGATCGGTCTCGGGCATCTGTCCATCCTCCCGCACGGCGCCGACAACCGAGCCACAATGGCGGAGTGCAGATGACGAGGCGGCGGACGACGGCGACGGTGGCCGCAGCGGTCGCCGTCGCGCTGGTTGCCTGCCTGGTGGCGTGGTGGCTCCTGCGCGACGACCCGGAGCCCGAGCAGGCGGTCGAGCCGATCGTCACCGTGACGCCGGCGACGCCGGTCCCCGTGCCGAAGCCGATGTGCGACCGATCTGCCCGCGAGGGCTTCGTCCCCACCGCGATCAGCGTCGAGGGCGTCGTACGACGTGCGCCGGTGCTCGCCGTACCGAGGACCTCGAGAGACGTTCCGGGGGTGCCGCCCGTCAGCGAGAAGCACGTCTTCGCGTGGGACCTCGGTGGTGTCGAGCCCGCGTCGGCGATGGGCAACGTGCTGCTGAACACCCACACCTGGCCGGACGGCAGTGCGATGGGCAACGCGCTCCTCGGTGCCCTCGACGTCGGTGACCAGATCGTGCTGCGTGGCGACGGGAAGTTCGCCTGCTACCGCGTCGCCGAGCGGATCGAGGTCCGTGACGTGGACGGGTTCCCGGGCTACAAGTCGACCGACGGGCCGCCGCAGATCGTGATCATCGTGTGCTCGGGCCAGCGGACGGGACCGGGCCAGTGGACGCACCGCACCCTCTGGTTCGCGAGCCCGATCGGAGCGGAGTCCAACCCCACGCCGGTGTCGTGACATCAGGAAGGGTGAGAGGAGGGGACGATGACCCACCCGGACCCGCAGCGCTCCTTCGAGGAGTACGTGACAGCCCGCTGGGCTGCGCTCTACCGCACCGCCCACCTGCTCACCGGTGACCGCACCGCCGCCGAGGACCTGCTGCAGACGACCTTGATAAAGGTGCTCGCGCAGTGGCCGCGGGTACGACGGGCCGACTCGCCCGACGCGTACGTCAGGAAGATGCTCCTCAACGAGATGCTCGGTGAGCGCCGCAAGACCGGCCGCCGCGCGCAGAAGGCTCATCTCGTGCCGGTGCCGCGTCCGCCCGCCGATCCGGCTGCCGACAGCTCGACGCGGCTCGACCTCTGGGCCCAGGTCCAGGTGCTGCCACCACGACAGCGCGCGGTCCTCGTCCTGCGCTACTACGAGGACCTCTCCGAGGCCGAGATCGCCGACGTCCTCGGCGTCTCGACCGGCACCGTGAAGTCGCAGGCGTCCCTCGCTCTGCGGACTCTTCGCGCCCGCCAAGCCCACCCTGCCGATCGAGCCCACCCCACCCACCCGTCGACCGAGGAGGTCTCGTGATGACCGATCAGCTCGAGCGTGACCTGATCCAGATGTTCGGCCGTCAGGCCGACGAGATCGACATCCCGCCTGTTCCCGTCGACCTGCTCGACGCGCCGGCCCCGAAGCCGGGTCGGGGCCGGGTGCTGGCCATCGTCGCTGCAGCAGCGGCCGTCGTGGCAGCCGTGTCCATCCCGATCGGTCTTGCTGCCCGGGATGGCGATGAGGTCCAGCCCGCGCCTGCGCCGACCTCGCCGCAGGTCAACGGTGCTCCGGCGATCGACGTGCCGTACCTCCTGCATGGCGAGCTCCGCGTGGGCCGACTGTCCGTGCCAACCGACGCAACCTCCATCGTGGTCTCGGGCGACGAGTTGTTCGTCGGATCCGGTGAAGGCGCCGGCGTGCGGTGGCAGCGGCTCGTCGGCGACTCGCTCCAGCCCGCTGCGTACCTCGACGGCCGTTTCGGGATCGTGGTGTCGCCGGACGGTGGGCTCGTCGCCGCGCCGACGGGCGACGGGCGGTCCACAGCAACGATCTGGGACACCGACAGTGGGGACGAGGTCGACACGATCAGACTCTCGGACCCCTCGGAAGGCAATGAACGGTGGCTGTACGACTTCGACGCCGACGGCCGGCTCTACTGGCAGGACGGCGCGGATCTGCGGATGCGCAGCACCACGGGTGAAGAGGTCGCTGTGGATGACAGCGAACGATCGTTCGTCGGGCCCGCGCCCGGAGGCATCGTGCTCGTCACCGCCGACGCCAACACCGCAAGCGTCGTGTCGGTCCGTGACGACGGCAGCGCGCTGGACCAGTACGACGTCCCGGTCACCACCGCGGGGGTGTGGGACGACGCCGGGCAGCTGTCCTATGCCGACGGCGGCAGCCTCTACGTCGTCCTGCCGCAGATCGGCGCCGACGTGAAGGAGATCCCGGTCGAGGGAGTCGCGACGCTCCAGCCGCTGGGTTGGAGCGACGGAAGGGTCGTGGTGATGTCCTACGGCTCCGCCGAGAACCGCGTGCTGTTGATCGATCCGGCAACCGGAGAGTCCGAAGAACTGTTCACCGTCGCGGCCGACGACGACGCCTATGCGTTCCCGGCGGTCGGCGGCACTGGAGCACTCTGAGGAAGGACCTGGCCGTTGGCGGTCGCCGGGACCCGACGCTCGAGAGCGAGCGCCATCCCGGCGATCGCTGCGCAGCCCAGGACCATCAGCGCGACGTAGAGCGACCCGAGGTCGTGCTCGAGCAGGAACCCGGCCACGACCGGTCCCGCGATCGCGCCACCCTGGAAGGCGCCCGCGCTCAGCGCGTTGTAGCGACCGCGGGTGTGGTCGGACGCGAGGTCGTTGCTCATGGCGGGCACGGTCGGCTGGAGCAGCGTCTCGCCGAGGGCGAACACCGCCATGAAGCCGAGCACGCCGGCAACGGCTGCCGCGCCTCCCGGAGCAGCGCCAGACGCACCGAGCAGGCCCCATGCACCGGCCCAGATCACGGCCATCACGATCATCACGCGGGTCCGTCGCAGTCCGCGGATCTTCGCCAGCACCGTGAACTGCAGCAGCACGATCACCGCTGTGTTCACCGCGAAGGCCAGACCGATGGTCCGGGTGGACACCTCCGCGACCTGGCGGGAGAACCCGGGGAAGCCGGCCTCGAGTTGGCCGTAGCCGATGAACATCGCCACGAAGGTGAGCGCCGTCAACCAGCGCACGGCCGGCTCGCGGAGGATCTGCAGGTAGCCGACCGTCGGCCTGGTCGATCCGTCCTCTGGTTGCGCGGCCCGGCCGTGCACGTGGCGCAGCGGGCCCAGGAGCAGTGCCAGCGGGATCAGGCCGGACGCGGCATCGCCGAGGAAGATGGTGGTGAAGGTGCCCGGCCGGTCGACGTCGGCGAGCAGGCCCCCAACGATGCCGCCGACGCCGATGCCGAGGTTGACGAGAGCGAAGTTGATGCCGAAGTACTGCTGGCGGAGCTCGCCGGACACGACCGCCGCGATCAGCGCGTTGAACGCAGGCCAGGAGACCCCGAAGTTCAGCCCGATCAGGATCAGCGCCACGGCCGCGATCGCGGGCGTGGTGGCGAACGCGAGCAGCACGTTGCCGATGATCATCGCGACGATGCCGAACAGCAGCACCGAGCGCGCCCCGAAGCGGTCGGTCAACGCACCGCCGGGCCCGGTGACGGCCAGCCCCACCACGGCGATCAGCGCCATCAGGGTGCCGGACAGGCCGAGGTCGAACCCCCGCACCTCGTGGAGGTAGATCAGCGTGAAGGGCAGCGTGAGTCCGCGCCCGAGGGTCTGCACCGCCACGGTCGAGAGCAGCAAGCGGCCCTCGACGGGCAGCGCCGCCCAGAAGCTCTTCACTTGGCCGGGAGGGACGCGGCGTACGACGTCCCGCGCTGCACCCACACGGCGAGCTCGTCGTCGGAGGCGACGTCGGCGTCGTCGACCCGGAGCCAGCCGTTCATCGCGCGACCCCTCATCTCCATCGGGAACGCGGCGGTCGTCGCGAGGAGCTCCTCCGTCGCCGCGGGGTCGACGCGCACCAGGACGCCGCCCTGACCACTGGCAGCGACGGCCATGTTGCCGCCGACGAGGAAGGCCAACCCGCCGAACATCTTCTTCTCGGTCAGCTCATGGCCCGCCAGGGCTGGGTTGTCGTCCAGCAGTTCGCGGAGCCGCCCGGCCAGCCCTTCGTCGTACGCCATGGAACGAGGCTAGGGCGCGGCACCGACATTCGCCGACCGGGTTTCCTCCGAGGGTGTCTCGTCAGTCCATCGCGAGGTACTGGTCGGCCCACGCGCTGATGATCCGCGCTGCTCGCTTGGCCTGGCCGGGCGCGGTGAGGAAGTGGTCGGCGCCCTCGAGCGAGATGAAGTTCCGTGGGTGCCTGGCGGCGCGGAAGATGTCGCTGGCGTTCGCGATGCCGACGGTGTTGTCAGTGGGGGAGTGCATCACCAGCAGCGGGCGCCGCAACGCCGGGATGCACGAGGCGAGGTCGGTCGCCCGGACGTCCTCGATGAACGTACGACGCAGCGTCAGTGCCTTGCCGCCCACCAGCCACTCGGACTCGCCCTCGCTCATGACCCGGTCGAGGATGGCGTCGAAGTTGTGCTCGACGTGCGTCGGCTGGAAGGGCGCACCGATCGTCACCACGGCCCGGACCGACGGGGTGTTCAGCGCGGCAGCGAGAACCGCGTCGCCGCCGAAGGAGTGCCCGACGAGGAGCTCCACGGTCCGCCCGGAGCCGTTCATGAACTCGACGGCCCGGACCGTGTCGGCCACCTTGTGGGTGAACCCTCCGTCGCCCCAGTCGCCCTCGGAGTCGCCCAGCCCCAGGTTGTCGAAGCGCAGCATGCCGACCCCCTCGGCGGCCAGCTGCTTGCAGATCCGCGCGGCTGCCGGCGAGTCCTTGCCGAGCGTGAAGCCGTGGGCGAAGACACCCCATCCACGGACCTCGCCGACGGGAAGGTCGACGATCCCGGCCAGCAGCTCGCCGGTGACGCTCGGGAACTGCACACGCTCAGCCATGGCGTCATCGTGCCACCGAGCGGCGCCTGTCGGGGCGAGGGTCAGGGACGCCACTCCGGGTCGCGCCCGATGAACCCGATCAGCTTCGCCTGCGGATCGGCGTCGTCGGCCACGGGGACGCGGGCGCCGTACTGACCGCTCTGGCGCAGCATCTCGTCCATCGGCTCCATGCCCTCGAACATGGACGCGCAGCGTTCGGCGTCGAGCCGGTCGTCCTGACCGGTCGCACGGGCGAGGTCCCAGGTGTGCATGAAGATGTCGTTCGTGTAGAACTGCGCGACCGCCTGGGGGAGTGGCATCTCGGGCAGGTGTGGATGGGCGAAGGTCTTGGTCGCCGCGGTGGGGTCGTCGAGAACCGCCTGCACCGCGGCCGCGTGGTGGTCCCACGCCGCAACCGGGTCCTCGTCGGCCGACGGCCCGACAGGGAGCTTGATGTCCGAGCCACCGGCGAGGAAGTGGGGGAACCACTCCACCAGGTGTCGTACGACGTCGCGGGCCGTCCACTCGGCCACGGGCGAGGCGACGTCCCATCCGCCCGGCGCGACACCGCGGACCTTCTCGGCGAAGGTGCTGGCGATGCTCGCGTGCTCGGCCGCCGGCTCCGCGGGGATCATGCCTGCTCCTCGACGAGGCGCGCGAGCAGGGCGTCGAGGGCGTCGTACCCCTCGTTGACACCGGTCTCCATGCCACTGGCGAGCATGCCCGCGCGCGACTCGAAGTCGTAGACGACCGAGAGGATCTCCAGGCGGGTACGGCCGTCCGGGAGATCATGGAGGGTGAGGGTGTCGAGGCTGACCGCTTCCGGCATCTCCTCGAACCCGAACGTCTGCACGATCTTCTCGTTCTCGGTCACCCGGTGGACCGAGCCGTAGAAGTGCGCGATCTCCTCGCCGTCGCGGGTCGCGGTGTAGCGGTACTCGCCGCCGGTGCGCATGTCCCAGACCTCGATGTCCATGCCGATCGAGTGCGGGCCGAGCCACAGCTTGATCAGCTCGGGGTCGACGTGCGCGCGATAGACGAGCTCGCGGGGCGCGTCGAACTCGCGGACGATCCTGACGGTGGGGACGTCCGGGTCGGCCTCGATGGCCGTGCCCGGCGTGGTCTTCGTGTTCATCCCGCTTCTCCTTGCGCTCGCTGTTGGGGGTGTTCGTCGGCGGGGGAGGCCTTGCCCTGCAGGCGGGCCAGCACCGCGTCCAGTCGTTGGTAGCGCTCCTCGGCCTGCTGCCGGTAGCGCTCGATCCACTTCGTCATCAGGTCGAAGACCTCCGCGTCCAGGTGCACAGGCCGCCGCTGGGCATCGCGACTGCGACTCACCAACCCGGCCTCCTCGAGCACCTTGAGGTGCTTGGAGACGGCCTGGAGGGAGACGTCGTACGGCGCCGCCAGCTCGCTGACCGTCGCGTCGCCCGCTGCGAGGCGGGCGACCATGTCGCGCCGGGTCGGGTCGGCGAGAGCCGAGAAGACCCGGGACAACCTGTCGTCGTACTCAACCATGGGGTTGAGTAAACGCCTCCGGATGCGGCTTTGTCAACCGTCGGGTTGAGAAAGGCCACGGCAGGCAAACGGTGCGGCGAGTTCTGCGTACAGTTCGCGGAGGCAGGCGCGGACGTGGTCGGGGTTGAGCATCACCTCGGCCCAGGTGAAGCGGAGCACCCGCCAACCCGTCACCACGAGAGCGGTGTAGCGCTCGCAGTCGGATTCGAACGCGCGCTTCTCCTTGCCGTGCCACTCCCATGACTCCGCCTCGATCGCGACGCCGGCGATGGGGTCGACAAGGTCGGGATGGACGACCAGGCCGCGCGCGTGAATCTCATACTGCGGCACGACGTCCAGACCGCACTCGATGGCGAGTGCTCTCAGCGTCGACTCGAACGGATTGGCGGCGCGCCCGTCGGCGTACAGCAACACCCGCCGTACGCGCGGACTGGTGGCCCTGACGCGCTGTAGGTCGTCGTACGTCAGGTCGCCATGACGCAGTGCCGAATCGGCCACGGCCAGCGCGTCGGGAAACGGCAGGTCCCGTGCGCACTGAAGCACGGTCGTCAGGGGATCGGTGGCCCACCCGCGAGTCCGGGCGCTGCGCGGCAGTCGACGTACGTCGGCGGCGGCCACCTTGGGGAGTGGGCGGCCGTGAGGTACGGCGATCTGCGGGCGCGTGGGAGGCACGCGCACCTCCCAGTCCCAGTGCATGGCTGCACTGAGGTGGGTGATGTGCCCATGGCACAGCACCGCTGCGCGCCGGGCCTGGTCGGCTGCTGGCAGCACGTACCGGTTGCGCCCGGCCTTGCGGATGAGTCCGTTGGAGACGGCGGTGCGGACACGGCGACGCGTGGTGAGAGCAAGCAACGCGGACGCAGGCGCGATGCCGCCCAACCTCTCCAGCGCCTCGACTGCATCCACCCCGCAAGACTGACGCGATCTGCCCAGCCATGCAGCCGGTCATCCACAGGCCACGTCGGACACGGCCGCGGCACGAAGCGCCGGAGGGGCCGGCGAGTCGCGACGATCTCGTACGTGTGGTGGCCCGTCAGCCCCGCACCATCGGGGGTTGTACGACGACCGCGGGGCCGCGCCGGTAGAGCAGGGCCGGGCGGCCGCCACCCTCGGCGGTGCCGCCCGTGGCGTCCGTCGCGACCACGAAACCCTCGGTGCCCAGCACCTTGCGCCGGAAGTTGCCGAGGTCCGGGGGAGTGCCCCAGACCGCGGCGTACACGCGTCGCAGCTCCGGGAGCGTGAACGGCTCGGTGACGAACTCGGTGGCCAGGGTCGTGTACTCCAGCTTCGCGCGCACCCGCTCACGGGCGTCGACGAGGATCTCGCGGTGGTCGAAGGCCAGGGTCGGTGCGTCCTCGCCGTCGAGCAGGTCGTCGACCACCCACCAGCGTGCGTCGGCGGCGTCGGTGCCGGCCTGCGGCTCGGGCAGGTCGGGTGCCAGCGCGACGTGGGCGACCGACACCACCCGCATCCGCGGGTCGCGGTCGGGTGCGGAGTAGGTCCTGAGCTGTTCGAGGTGCCCGGGGAAGCGCGCTGTGCCGTCGAGGCCGGTCTCCTCCCGCAGCTCCCGCCAGGCCGCCTGTTCGGCGTCCTCGTCCGGCTCGACGAACCCGCCCGGGAGGGCCCAGGAGCCTGCGAACGGCTCCTCGCCGCGCTCGACGAGCAGGACGGCCAGGGCGCCGTCGCGGATGGTGAAGATCGCCAGGTCCACGGCGACCGCAAACGGCGGGTGGGTGCTCATACCGCTACCCCCGCCTCAGCGAGCTCGGTCAGCGCGGCCGCCGAGCTGTCCGGCGCGACCCCGGCGTGCAGGCCCGGCAACAGGCGCACCCTGAAGCCCTCCTTCACGGCATCGAGGGCGGTGGCGCGGACGCAATAGTCGGTCGCGATCCCGGTGACGTCGACGTCGGTGACCCCGGCCGCTCGCAGGAGGTCGGCCAGCCGGGCGCCGTCGTCGGTGACGCCTTCGAACGCCGAGTACGCCGCCTCACCCATGCCCTTCACGACGTGGTGGGTCACGGCGTCGGTCACGAGCTCGGGCGCGTAGTCCGATCCCGCCTCGCCCTGGACACAGTGCACCGGCCAGGTGTTCACGAAGTCGGGATCCTCGCCGGGCGCGTGGAAGTGGCCGCCGTTGGTTTCGTGGGCGTGGTGCCAGTCGCGTGATGCAGCGATCAGCGCGTAGTCCGCCGCCCTCGCGGCGAGGTGCTCGCTGATCCGGGTGGCGACCTCGCGGCCACCGGTGACGCCGAGGGAACCGCCCTCGACGAAGTCGTTCTGGACGTCGACGACGATCAGTGCTCGCTGCACGGTGCTGTCCTCTCTCTGGTCTCGAGACGGTTGCTGCGCAACCTCCTCGACCTCCGAACATGTCAGGTACGACGGCCCGGCGGCCACGCCGCGCACGTCGGCCGGCAACGTGGCCAGTGCCGCGGCCGCGAAGGCCCGGACCTCGTCCAGAGTCGGTGTGTGGACGACCGCGCCCGCCCGGATGAGCGGCACCTGGACTGGCCGCGCGGCGGGTCCCGGAGCGGGGTCGCCGTCGCGGGTGACGAACTCGGCGACGAGGAGCCCCTGGTCGTCGTACTCGCGGAAGGCGGTCTTGTGGCCGCCGACCGATGCCTTGTCCTGCGACTTCTTCGCGACCGGACGCATCGGTTCTCCGGGTGCGTCGGCGATGGCGACCAGCTTGTAGACCATGCTCGCGGTCGGGTGGCCCGAGCCGGTCGCGACGCGGGTGCCGACGCCGTACCCGTCGATGGGGGCGTCCGCGAGGGCGGCGATCACGAACTCGTCCAGATCGCTGGTCGCCACGATCCGGGTCCTCGTCGCGCCGAGCGAGTCGAGCAGGGCGCGTGCCTGGTGGGCCTCCTCGCTGAGGTCGCCCGAGTCGAGGCGCACCGCGCCGAGCGCGGTCCCGGCGACCTCGACCGCCGTCCGGATGCCCTGGGCGGTGTCGTAGGTGTCGACGAGGAGGGTCGTCCCGACGCCGAGTGCCTCGACCTGGCTGCGGAACGCCTCTGCCTCGGTGTCGTGCGCGAGGGTGAACGCGTGTGCGGCGGTGCCGGCCGTCGGGACACCGAATTGCCGGCCCGCGGCGAGGTTGCTCGTCGAGCCGAACCCGGCGACGTACGCCGCCCGCGCTGTCGCGACTGCCGCCTGCTCGTGGGTACGACGCCCGCCCATCTCGATGATCGGGCGGCCCTGCGCCGCGTCGACCATCCGGACGGCCGCGCTGGCGATGGCCGTGTCGTGGTTGAGGACGCTGAGCACGAGCGTCTCCAGGACGAGGCACTCGCCGAGGGTGCCGGTGGCGGTGAAGACAGGGCTGCCGGGGAAGTACAGGTCGCCCTCGCGGTAGCCGTCGATGTCGCCGGTGAACCGGAAGTCGCGCAGGTACGCGACGGTTGCCGCGCCGATCACTCCCTGTTCCTGGAGCCAGGCGAGGTCGTCGGCGTCGTAGGAGAAGGCCTCGATCAGGGTGAGGAGCCGGCCCTGCCCGGCGAGCATCCCGTAGCGGCGACCCTCGGGCAGGCGTCGCGAGAACGCTTCGAAGACGGCCGGTCGACCGACCATGCCGTCGCGCACGAAGGAGTCGAGCATGGTGAGCTCGTAACGGTCGGTCAGCAGTCCGGTGCGGTCCATCGCGAGCTCCTCGATGTTGTAGTCATTATGACTATAACACGGACGGGGAAGGGTTCGCTGTCGACACTAGGCTGCGGCCGTGTCCGACGAGCGCCTGAACACTGCCGCGATGTCTGCGGCCTATGAGCGCGAGCTCGCGGCGGACCGGCCCGACGACCGGCGCAGGCAGGGCGCGTTCTACACCCCGCCCGAGCTGGTGTCGTGGGTCCTCGACCACGCCCTCCCGGCGCAGGGCACCGTCCTCGACCCGGCCTGCGGGACCGGCCACTTCCTGGTCGCCGCGGCCCGCCGGCTCGGCGTGCGTGCGGTCCACGGTTCCGATCTCGACCCCGAAGCCGTCCGGATCGCCCGCGAGCGGCTGCACGCCGAGGACCCGTCCGTCCCCCTCGAGGAGATCGCGCGACAGGTGCTCGTCGCTGACGGCCTCACCGCCTGGGAGGGCCGCACCTTCGACGCGGTCGTCGGCAATCCGCCGTTCCTCGGCCAGCTCCGGACCAGCACCTCCGGCCAGTCCGGCGAGCACCGCCGCGCGCTCGGTGCCTACACCGACACCAGCGCCGTCTTCCTGCACCGCTCGCTCGACCTGGTCGCCGACGGCGGCGTCGTCGCGCTCGTGCAACCGCTGTCCGTGCTGGCTGTTCGCGACGCGGGCGCCGTGCGGTCTGCAGTTGCCGCTCGCGGGGCCGTCACCGACTTCTGGTGCTCGAACCGGCCCGTGTTCGACGGGACGCCGGTGCTGACCTGCGTGCCGGTGGTGCGGGTGGGCGCCCCGTCGTCGCTCGCACCCGACGACTGGGGCAGCCTCGCGGCGTCGTACTTCGGGATTCCCGCGGTCTCCCTGTCCGGCGGTGGCGGCACGGTCGGCGACCTCGCCACCTGCACGGCCGACTTCCGTGACCAGTACTACGGCCTGCAGCCCTTCGTCCGCGACAACCGGGGCGGCCTTCGCGACGGTGACGCCCGCCTGGTCACCAGCGGCCTGATCGACCCCGCCGAGCTGCGCTGGGGCACGACCACCACCCGCTTCGCGCGCCAGCAGTACGACGCCCCGTCGGTCGATCTCGAGGCCCTCCGCGCCGACGGCAGGCTGGCCTCGTGGGCCGACGCCCGTCTGGTGCCCAAGCTGCTGGTGGCCGGGCAGGGGCGGGTGATCGAGGCCGTTGCGGACGCGGAGGGCATCTGGTTGCCATCGGTGCCCGTCGTCACGGTCGCTCCTCATGACCCGGCTGACCTGTGGCGGTTGCTGGCGCTGACCCTGGCGCCACCGGTCGTCGCGCACGCCGCTGCGCGGTATCTCGGGACCGGCCTCTCACCGGGGTCGGTGAAAGTGAGTGCCCGGCAGGTGGCAGCGCTTCCGTTGCCGGTCGACAGGGGGCGTTGGGACGAGGGGGCGGTGCTGGCCCAGCGCGCCCAACGGGCAGGCGACAACCGGCCCGAGGTCCTGGCCGAGCTGGCCCGGGTGATGACCGATGCCTACGACGGGTCCGACGAGGCCCTGGCCTGGTGGCTGGCGCGGGCTATTCGACGTTGAGGCCGATGCTTGCCGCGAGCAGGGGTGCGATCATCACGAGCTGGTCATGGCTGACCGTCGCGCCGCGCAGGTCGGTGAGGCCGTCGATCGATCCGAGCGTGGCGCCGCGCAGGTCGACGTCCTGCAGCTTCGCCTGGCGGACGTTGAGGCTGCCCACCCGGGTGTTCTCGAACCGGACGCGGCGGGCGGTCGCGCTGATCAGGTCCAGCTCGTCGATGGTGCAGTCGGTGAAGGCGATGTCCATGAGCTCGGCGCCGCGCAGGTTGACGAAGCTGAGCTTGCAGCCGACGAAGTGCACCGACTTCCACTGGGCCTCGTAGGCCTCGAGCGACCCGATGCGGCCGTTGACCTTCACGTCCCGCCACTGGCTGCGGGCGGCGCGGACGACCGGGAGGTTGACCCGTTCGAGCTCGACCTCGTGCAGGCGGGCGCCCTTGAGGCCGGTCTCGTCGGCGCTGACGTCCTCGAACCGTGACATCGAGACGAGAGCGCCGGCGAGGTCCAGGCGGGCGACCCGGAGGTCGGCGTACCTGACCGATTCGAGGTCGGCGTCGTGCGTCAGGTCGAGCAGGTCCCCTTCGGTGAGCGAGCCGAGCTTGATGGGGTCGATCTGCGGTGCCAGCACCCGCGTGACTCTAACCAGCACCGCCGATGAATCCTCGGCCACGTCGAGGTCGGAACCGGTATGAGCGAATTCCTTGCGGACGGACTCGAGCTCTTCGCCGGCATCTGCGTGCGGGACTACGACCAGGCGTTGCCCTGGTACGAGGCGCTGTTCGGCATGCCGCCCACCTTCGTCGCCCACCCGACCGAGGGGGTCTGGGAGGTGGCTCCGCATCGCTGGCTGGTCGTGGAGCAGCGCCCCGAGCGTGCGGGCTTCTCCGTGCAGACGCTGTTCGTCGACGACCTCGAGGCGCGGGTGGCCGCGATCGCCTCGCGCGGCATCGAGTCGAGCACGACCGAGACCTACGAGGAGGGCACCCGCAAGGTCATCTACCTCGATCCCGACGGCAACGAGATCGGTTTCGGCGGCAATCCCGCCTGACGCCTCGCGGGCGATAGTCCCTGCCCAAAAGCACCGCGCAGCACCTCATTCCGGTGCTTTTGACCCGGGACTATCGGGCGTCAGCGGCCGTGGAGGCGGCGCGTGAGCGTCGCGGCGGTGGCCACGACGGCAGCGGCCAGCCGCTCCGGATCGGCGCTGCCGACCGGGAAGGTGATCGCGACCCCGGCCACCGGCAGGGCGTTGTGGTCCAGCACCGCAGCGGCGACGGACGCGAGTCCGGCCGTCACCTCGCCGTCCTCGATGGCGTGGCCGCGACGGCGGGTCTCGGCGAGCACGGCCCGCAACGCGGTGGGGGAGCCGGGGCCGACGCCGGTGCGATCGACGAACGCCTCCCGGTCCGGGTAGAGCGCGCGCACCTGGCTGGCGGAGAGGTGGGCCAGGATCGCCCGCCCGCTGGCCGTCAGGTGGGACGGCAGCCGGACGCCCACGTCGGTGACCAGTGAAGGCCGACCGGGTGCGCGTTCCTCGAGGACGTAGAGCACGTCGCGCCCGTGCGGCACCGCGAGGTGCGCGCTGTGACCGGTCCGGTCGACGAGCGCGACGAGCGGACGCCGCGCGATCCGTTGCAGCGGCGCCTGCCGGATGTAGCCGCTGCCCACCTCGAACGCCGCGACCCCGAGCCCGTAGCGGCGCTCGTCGGCGAGGTGCACCACGAAGCCCTCGGCCGCCATCGCCTGGAGGAGGTGGTACGTCGTCGAGCGGGGGATCCCGAGCTCGCGCGCGATCCGGTCGACCGCGACCGGCTCCGGTTGCCCGGCGAGGAACCGCAGCACCCGCAGCGCGCGGGTGGCGGCGGGAACCTGTGGCATGGCAACCCTCCAAGTCTCGGATACGAGACACATCATGGCTGCAACCGCTGGCGGGCGCCAGCAGGGAGGAGTGGAATCGGGACATGCAGACGGTGATGGTGGGTACGGGCGCGGTTTCGTTCGAGGACGTGGTGGCGGTGGCCCGTCACGGCGCGGCGGTGGCGCTGAGCGAGGAGTCGCTCGCGGCGATCGACAAGGCCCGTGCGGTGATCGTGGATCTCGCGGCATCGCCCACGCCGTCGTACGGCGTCTCGACCGGCTTCGGCGCCCTCGCGACCCGCCACATCGCACCCGAGCTGCGCGCCCAGCTCCAGCGTTCGCTGGTGCGCTCGCACGCAGCCGGCAGCGGTCCGGAGGTGGAGCGCGAGGTCGTGCGCGCGTTGATGTTGCTGCGGCTCTCGACGCTCGCCACCGGTCGCACGGGAGTACGACGCGAGACCGCCGAGCTGCTCGCCGGGCTCCTGACCCACGGCATCACGCCGGTGGTCCACGAGTACGGATCGCTCGGCTGCTCGGGCGACCTGGCACCGCTGGCGCACTGTGCGCTGGCGTTGATGGGCGAGGGCCCGGTGCGCAACGCCTACGGTGAGCTCGTCGACGCAGCCGACGCCCTCGCGGCCGCGGGCCTCACCCCGGTCGCCCTGCAGGAGAAGGAAGGACTGGCGCTGATCAACGGCACCGACGGCATGCTCGGCATGCTGGTGCTCGCGATCGACGACCTCACCGACCTGCTCCGCGTCGCCGACATCTCCGCTGCCATGTCGGTCGAGGGCCAGCTCGGTACCGACCGGGTGTTTGCCCCCGAGCTGCAGGCGATCCGCCCGCACCCCGGCCAGGCGCTCTCCGCCGCCAACCTCACCGCACTCCTGCGGGACTCCGGGGTCGTCGCCTCGCACCGCGGCCCCGACTGCAACCGCGTCCAGGACGCCTACTCGTTGCGTTGCTCGCCCCAGGTGCACGGCGCCGCCCGCGACACCGTCGCCCACGCCGCAACGGTCGCCGGTCGCGAGCTGGCCTCGGCGATCGACAACCCTGTCGTCCTGGACGGTCGCGTCGAGAGCAACGGCAACTTCCACGGGGCGCCGGTCGCCTACGTCCTGGACTTCCTCGCGATCGTCGCCGCCGACGTCGCCTCGATCGCGGAGCGTCGTACCGACCGTTTCCTCGACAAGAGCCGCAACCACGGCCTGCCGCCGTTCCTCGCCGACGACCCGGGCGTCGACTCGGGCCTGATGATCGCGCAGTACACGCAGGCCGCGATCGTCTCCGAGCTCAAGCGCCTCGCAGCTCCGGCCTCCGTCGACTCGATCCCGTCGAGCGCCATGCAGGAGGACCACGTCTCCATGGGCTGGTCGTCCGCACGCAAGCTGCGCCGTTCCGTCGACGGGCTCACCCGGGTGCTCGCTGTCGAGCTGATGACGGCTTCGCGTGCCCTCAACCTCCGGGCTCCGCTCGAGCCCAGCCCCGCCACGGGTGCGGTGGTCGCGTTGATGCGCGACCACGGCGTCGGTGGACCCGGCACCGACCGTTTCCTCGCCCCCGAGATCGAATCCGCCTACCAACTCGTCCTGAGCCGCAAGGTCACTGCGGCCGTCGCCGACGTGATCGGAGAGCTCCAGTGAACGACACCAACCCCCGCCTCCCCATCCATGCCGCCACCGGCACCGAGCTGACCGCGAAGTCGTGGCAGACCGAGGCGCCGCTGCGGATGCTGATGAACAACCTCGACCCCGAGAACGCCGAGCGTCCCGAGGACCTCGTCGTGTACGGCGGCACGGGCAAGGCTGCGCGCAACTGGGAGGCGTACGACGCCCTCGTCCGCACCCTGCGCGACCTCGAGGACGACGAGACGATGCTCGTCCAGAGCGGCAAGCCGGTCGGCGTCATGCGCACGCACGAGTGGGCGCCGCGGGTCCTGATCGCCAACTCCAACCTGGTGGGCGACTGGGCCAACTGGGAGGAGTTCCGCCGGCTGGAGGACCTCGGCCTCACGATGTACGGGCAGATGACCGCCGGTTCGTGGATCTACATCGGTACGCAGGGCATCCTGCAGGGCACGTTCGAGACCTTCGCCGCCGTCGCCGACAAGCGCTTCAACGGAACCTTGGCCGGCACGATCACGCTCACCGCCGGCCTCGGCGGCATGGGCGGCGCCCAGCCCCTCGCCGTCACCATGAACGACGGGGTGGCGATCTGCATCGAGTGCGACGACGCGCGGATCAAGCGGCGCATCGAGCACCGCTACCTCGACGTCCAGGCGTCCTCGCTCGAAGAAGCGGTCGCCCTGGCGATCGAGGCGCGCGATGCCCGCAAGCCCCTGTCCATCGGGGTCCTCGGCAACGCCGCCGAACTGGTGCCACTGCTGCTGGAGCAGAAGGCGCCGATCGACATCGTCACCGACCAGACGTCCGCCCACGACCCGCTCTTCTACCTCCCTGCCGGCACCGCGTTCGAGGACTGGGAGGCCGAGCGGACAGCAGACCCGGTGGGCTTCACGAAGCGGGCGCAGGAGTCCATGGCCACCCACGTGCGGGCGATGGTGGAGTTCCAGGACGCCGGCGCCGAGGTCTTCGACTATGGCAACTCGATCCGCGACGAAGCCCGCAAGGGCGGCTACGACCGCGCCTTCGAGTTCCCCGGCTTCGTGCCGGCGTACATCCGTCCGCTGTTCTGCGAGGGCAAGGGCCCGTTCCGTTGGGCCGCGCTGTCCGGCGACCCGGCTGACATCGCCGCCACGGACAAGGCGATCCTCGAGCTGTTCCCCGACAACGCCCGCCTCCACAAGTGGATCACCATGGCGTCCGAGCGGGTGGCGTTCCAGGGCCTGCCCGCCCGTATCTGCTGGCTCGGGTACGGCGAACGCCACCTCGCCGGTCTGAAGTTCAACGAGATGGTCGCTTCCGGTGAGCTCAAGGCGCCGGTCGTGATCGGCCGCGACCACCTGGACTGCGGGTCGGTCGCGTCGCCGTACCGCGAGACCGAGGCGATGCTCGACGGCTCCGACGCCATCGCTGACTGGGCCCTGCTCAACGCGCTGGTCAACACCGCATCGGGTGCGTCCTGGGTGTCGATCCACCACGGTGGCGGGGTCGGCATGGGACGCTCGATCCATGCGGGCCAGGTCTGTGTCGCCGACGGCACCGAGCTCGCCGCGCAGAAGATCGAGCGTGTCCTCACGAACGACCCGGGGATGGGCGTGATCCGCCACGTCGACGCCGGCTACGACCGGGCGGTCGAGGTCGCTGCGGAGCGGGACGTGAGGATTCCGATGCAGGATGGCTGACTTCGAGCAGATGTGGACCGACCTCGCACCGGTCGGCCGCTCGACCACCTCCGGCGGCTACTTCAGGCAGCCCTGGGAGTCCGCCGAGCTCGAGCTTCGCGCGTGGTTCCGCGAGGCAGCGAAGGCGCGGGACCTCGAGATCGAGGAGGACCCGTTCGGCAACCTCGTCGCCTGGTGGCATCCCACAAGTTCGTCGAGTGGCCCGCGAGGTACGAGCGGGCGTATCGAGACGCCCGGGCGCATTCTCACCGGCTCCCACCTCGACTCCGTCCTCGACGGCGGCGCGTTCGACGGCCCCCTCGGTGTCGTGTCCGCGTTCGCTGCCGTCGACCTGATGCGCGAGCGCGGGGTCGTACCGTCCCGTCCGCTCGGTGTCGCTGCCTTCGTCGAGGAGGAGGGTTCCCGTTTCGGCCGGGCCTGCCTCGGCTCCCGGCTGGCCGTGGGTGCGGCGTCCTGGGACGACGCGCGGGAACTGACCGACCGCGACGGCGTACGCCTCGGCGACGTGATCGAGGGCGGTACCTCCACCCTCCTCGCGGGTGTCGACACCTACGTCGAGCTGCACGTGGAGCAGGGCCGTGCCCTGATCGACCACGACGCCGCGGTCGGCGTGGCCAGCGGGATCTGGCCGCACGGCCGTTGGCGGTACGACGTCGCGGGTCGTGCCGACCATGCCGGCACCACGCGCATGGAGGACCGGGCGGACCCGATGCTGACGTTCGCGATGACCGCGCTGGCCGCCAACAAGCAGGCGCGGCTGTCCGGACAGCGCGCGACGTTCGGCCGGATCGAGGTACGCCCCAACGGTACGAACGCCGTGCCCTCGCACGTCACCGCCTGGCTGGATGCGCGGGCCGAGACCAGCCCGGCGCTGGCCACGCTGACCGCCGCCATCGAACGGCAGGCGTCCGAGCGGGCCGAGCGTGACGGCACGCAGGTCGCGGTGACCCGGGAGTCGATCAGCGGCGAGGTCGTCTTCGACGTGGCGCTGCGGGACCTGGTCGGTGCCGGCGTACCCGTGCTCCCGACGCAGGCCGGCCACGACGCCGGCGTCCTCCAGGACGCCGGCATCCGCTCCGCGATGCTGTTCGTCCGCAACCCCTCCGGGGTCTCGCACTCGCCGGACGAGACGGCGGAAACGGCGGACTGTCTCGCCGGCGTGACCGCGCTCGCCGACGCGCTGACGGGACTCGTGACGTGAGCGTGCTGACGGTCCCCGCGATGGCGAACGCCCACTCCCACGCCTTCCACCGCGCCCTGCGCGGCCGGACGCAGCAGGGCACGGGGAGCTTCTGGACGTGGCGCGAGCAGATGTACGAGCTCGCCGGCCGGCTCACGCCTGACCTGTACTTCGACCTCGCGCGGGCGACCTACGCCGAGATGCTCGCGGGCGGCATCGGCGCGGTGGGGGAGTTCCACTACCTGCACCACCAGCCCGACGGGACGCCGTACGACGACCCCAACGAGATGGGCCGCGCGCTGCTCGCCGCGGCCGACGACGTCGGCATCCGGATCCGGCTGCTCGACACGTGCTACCTGACGGCCGGGATCGGCCAGCCGCCGGAGGGCGTGCAGCGACGGTTCACCGATGGCTCGGCCGAGGCCTGGGCCGAGCGGGTGGCCGCGTTCGACGACGACCGGGTGGGCGCGGCGATCCACAGCGTCCGTGCCGTGCCCCGGGACCAGATGAGCAAGGTGGCGGGCTGGGCATCCGCGGGCGGGCGCCCCCTGCACGCGCACCTGTCCGAGCAGCCCGCCGAGAACGACGCCTGCCGGACGGCGTACGGGATGACTCCGACGGAGGTGCTCGCCGACGCGGGGGTGCTCGGACCGCGGACGACACTGGTCCACGCCACCCACCTGACCGACTCCGACGTGCGCACCATCGGTGACTCGGGCTCGATGGTCTGCATGTGCCCGACCACCGAGCGCGACCTCGCCGACGGCCTCGGTCGCGCTGGCGAGCTGCGCGCCGCTGGTGCCCGGATCTGTCTCGGGTCCGACAGCCACGCGGTCGTGGACCTGTTCGAGGAGATGCGCGGCGTCGAGATGCACGACCGCCTGCGTACCGGCATCCGCGGCCACTGGTCGGCGCAGGCACTGCTCGACTGCGCCACGATCAACGGCCACGCGTCGCTCGGGATCGCCGATGCCGGCACCGTGACCCTCGACCCCACCAGCCCACGTACGGCGGGGACCGGCTCGGACGGTCACACCGCCGTCTTCGCAGCGACGTCCGCCGACGTCACGGAGGTGGTGATCGACGGCCGCGTCGTCTTCGACGGCGACCACGCGCGCGTCGGCCGCGACCTGGCCTCCGCCATCGACAAGGTCTGGTCATGAACTCACCCCAGATGAGCACCCTGGTCACGAACATCGGCGAGCTCGTCACCAACGACCCGGCCGCCGCGGACCTGCTCGGCCTGCGCAGTGACGCGGCCCTGGTCATCGAGGACGGACTGGTCGCGTGGGTGGGGGAAGCCTCGGACGCCCCCGCCGCCGACGAGGTCGTCGACGCAGCCGGAGCCGCCGTGATCCCGGGGTTCGTCGACAGCCACAGCCACCTCGTCTTCGCCGGCGACCGGGCACCCGAGTTCCGGGCCCGGATGGCCGGGGAGTCGTACGCCGCCGGGGGGATCCGCACCACCGTCGCGGCCACGCGCGCCGCCTCGGACGCCGTCCTCGAGGCCGGTGTCGCGCGCCTGGTGGCCGAGATGCGCAGGCAGGGCACCACGACCGTCGAGATCAAGTCCGGCTACGGGCTCACGGTCGACGACGAGGCCCGCTCGCTCCGGATCGCACAGGGCTTCACCCCCGAGACCACCTTCCTCGGCGCCCACGTCGTGCCTCCGGAGTACGCCGACGACGTGGCCGGCTACGTCGCGCTGGTCATCGGGCCGATGCTCGCCGCCGCGGCGCCGTACGCCCGCTGGATCGACGTGTTCTGCGAGCGCGGTGCCTTCGACGCCGATCAGGCCCGGACGATCCTGGCCGCGGGCGCGGCAGCAGGACTCCGCGGACGGCTGCACGCCAACCAGCTCGGCCCCGGGCCGGGTGTCCAGCTCGCTGCCGAGCTCGGCCTGGCGGCGGTCGACCACTGCACTTTCCTCACCGACGACGACGTCCACGCCCTGCGGGACTCGGGAACGGTCGCGACGCTGCTGCCGGGAGTGGAGTTCAGCACCCGCCAGCCGTATCCGGACGCTCGCGCGCTCGTCGATGCGGGTGTCACGGTGGCGCTGGCCAGTGACTGCAACCCGGGGTCGTCGTACACGAGCTCGCTGCCGTTCTGCATCGCCGTTGCCGTCCGCGACATGGGCCTCACCCCCGCCGAGGCGGTGTGGGCTGCGACCGCCGGTGGTGCGGCTGCGCTCGGGCGCACCGACGTCGGGGCGCTGGTGCCGGGCGCTCGCGCCGACCTGGTCCTCCTCGACGCCCCGAGCCACGTCCACCTGGCCTACCGCCCGGGCGTCCCGCTGGTCGCGCGAACGTGGGTCTCGTAGGGTCGGACCATGAGTCGCAAGCGCGGAACCTGGCTGACGATCGGCGGCGTGTTCCTCGTCGTCGTGGTGGTCGGTGCGCTGGTGTTCCAGCCGTGGCTGCTGTTCATCGACGACGAGGTCGACGACGGTGACGACGCCAGCGAGGTCGTCGGCACGGCCAGCGCGGGCATCGACGACACCACCGTCCCGGAGGCCACCGGCACCACGAAGACGCGGGTCTTGCTGGCGTCGGGCAGCTTCATCGACGCAGAGCACGGCACCTCCGGCGAAGCCACGATCTACCGCCGCAGCGACGGCAGCCGGTTCGTGCTGCTCGACGGACTCGACACCTCCAACGGTCCTGACCTGCACGTGTGGATCACCGACCAGGAGAGCGGCGGCGGCTGTGACGGCTGCGTCGGCTCCTGGAGCAACTACGACGACGGCGACTACGTGAAGCTCGGTGAGCTGAAGGGCAACAAGGGCAGCTCGCGCTACGAGATCCCGTCCGACGCCGACCTCGCGGGCATGAAGTCCGTGGTGATCTGGTGCGACAAGTTCAACGTCGCGTTCGGCACCGCCGCCATCGCCTGACCTGAGTTGACTGGGGCAGACTCACACCCGTGCAACACCTGCGGATCACCTCGCCCCGCGACCTCACGGCCGACATCGTCGCGACGCTGCGGGACGACCCCGCCGTCAGCGGCCTCACCTGCATCGAGGGCGCCGCGCTGGTGCCCGAGGGCGACCTGATCGAGGCAGACGTCGCCCGGGAGGCCACCAACGACATCGTCGACGCCCTGCGCGCGCTCGGCGTCCAGCACGAGGGCTCGATCCACGTCCAGCCGGTCACGACGTGGACCTCGCAGCGGGGCTTCGACGCGGAGCGTCGTACGCCCGGGTCGTCAGCGGACGCGGTGGTCTGGGCCGAGGTCACCCAGCGTGCCTACGAGGAGTCCGAGCTCAACTGGACCTACGTCACCTTCATGACCCTGGCGACGCTGATCGCGAGCATCGCCATCGTGCTCGACTCCCAGATCCTCGTGATCGGCGCGATGGTGCTCGGCCCGGAGTTCATCCCGATCGCCGCCCTGGGCCTTGCCCTCGTACGACGACGCCCGGCCCTGTTCGGCTTCGCGGCCCGCTCGCTGGTGATCGGCTTCCTCGTGGCGATCGGCATCGTCACCCTCGCGGCCCTGGCGGCCCGGGGACTCGGCTGGGTCACCGTCGACGACGTCACGGCGCCACGCCCGGCGACGGCGTTCATCTACACGCCGGACAAGTGGTCGTTCATCGTCGCGGTCGTGGCTGCAGCGGCCGGCGCGCTCTCGCTGACGTCCGCGAAGGTCGGCGGTCTCTCGGGCGTCTTCATCTCGGTGACCACGGTCCCGGCGGCGGGCAATGTCGCGCTGGGACTGGCGTTCGGTGTCCCGGACGAGATCTGGGGGAGTGCGCTGCAGCTGGTGGTCAACATCGCGGGCATGGCCGTCGCCGGCTGGCTGGCACTGGCGGTCCAGCAGTCGGTGTGGACCCGGATGTCGGCGCGCCGGGTGCGGCTCGCGCGGCGCTGGCGCCACGAGGCCTGACGCTGGCAGTCCCTCGACGGAGGATGACCGGATATCGCTCGCGGGTGGGCGCGTCCGGCCACGAGGATGAGCGCATGACGACCGCACAGGTGCCCGAGCCCGACACCAAGGACTGGACGTGGGTGCTCGACCAGCCCTGCGCCGAGTGCGGCTTCGTCGCCGCGGACGTCGGCCGGTCGACGATGGGCGCGATGATCCGCGAGAACGCCGCGTACTGGGCGGACGCGCTGGCCGACCCGCGTGCCCGGCAGCGTCCGGCGCCCACGGTCTGGTCGCCGACCGAGTACGCGTGCCACGTCCGTGACGTGCACCGCGTCTTCGCCGGGCGACTCGAGCAGATGCTCACGGACGACGACCCCGTCTTCGCCAACTGGGACCAGGACGAGTCCGCCGTCGCGGACCGCTACGACCTGCAGGATCCCGCGGACGTCGTACCGGATCTCCTGGCGGCGGCTGGTGCGACGTCCGTCCTCTACGACTCCGTGGCCAGCGACGCGTGGGACCGTCCTGGACGTCGCAGCAACGGGAGCGTGTTCACCGTCGACACCATCGGGCGGTATCACCTCCACGACGTGATCCATCACCGATGGGACGTCCGCTGGCTCGACCAGCGATGATGCACGGGTGCGGCACACGGAGTTCTGGAAGCGGATGGAGCACCACCTCGGTTCGGGGTATGCGTACGTCTGGGCGGACCAGTTCGTGATGGCCAGCCTCGGTGGCCGCACGGTGCGCGAGGCCATCGACGCGGGCGACCAGCCCAAGCAGGTGTGGCGCGCGGTCTGGGCACAGCTCGAGCTGCCGGCGTCCGAACGGTGACCGCCGAAGCCCCTGTGTTGTCGGTGGTCGCCGCGCAGCGTCGTACCGTCCGCGTCCTGGTGCTGACCCAGGCCGTCGGTGCCGTGGGCATCACCATCGGCATCGCCACTGCGTCCCTGCTCGCCAGCGACCTGTCCGGCTCCGAGGCACAGTCCGGCCTCGCCCAGACCGCACAGGTCCTCGGCGCTGCCGTGATCTCGTTCCTGCTGGCGCCGCTGATGGCCCGCCGCGGGCGACGCACCGGCCTGATGACCGGCTACCTCGTCGGCGCCTGCGGGGGAGTGCTCGCCGTCGTCGCCGGTGTCGTCGGGTCGATGCTGGTCCTGCTCGTCGGAGCCGTCCTCCTCGGCGCCGGTACGGCGGCCAACAGTGCCGCCCGCTACGCCGCCACCGACCTCGCGACCGATGAGACCCGGGCCCGCTCGCTGTCGCTCGTCGTGTGGGCGACCACCATCGGTGCGGTGGCCGGACCGAACCTCACCGGTCCCGCCGGCGCGTTCGCCGATGCCGTCGACATCCCGGAGCTGACCGGACCGTTCGCGCTCGGCGCGATGGGAATGCTGCTGGCTGCCGTCGTCGTCGGCCTGCTCCTCCGTCCTGACCCGCTCCTGCTCGCCCAGCAGCTCGAAGGTGAGGCCGACGTTGCCGCCGGCCGCGCTCCACGGGTCGCGGGTGGCCGTTCCTCGTGGGCGCGTGCGACGGCGGCCATCGGTGACCGTCCGATCCTCGGCTACGCGATCGCCGCCCTGGCCCTGGCCCACGCCACGATGGTCGGGGTCATGGTGATGACGCCCCTGCACATGAAGCACGGCGGCTCGGACCTCGAGGTCATCGGCATCGTGATCAGTGTCCACGTGCTCGGCATGTTCGCGTTCTCGCCGCTGGTGGGGATGCTGGCCGACCGCGTCGGCCGGCCGCCGGTGCTCGGTGCTGGGGGAGTGACGC
Organism: Nocardioides sp. Root682; assembly: GCF_001427795.1. GTDB lineage: Bacteria > Actinomycetota > Actinomycetes > Propionibacteriales > Nocardioidaceae > Nocardioides. The sequence goes on from NZ_LMHJ01000002.1 coordinate 396,174, forward strand.
TGCTGGCGGCGCTGCTCCTGTGCGCCTCCGCGCCCACCGGGATGTCCTGGCAGGTGACCGCCGGGCTCTTCCTGCTCGGCGTCGGCTGGTCGCTGGTGATGGTGTCCGCGTCCACGCTGGTGGCCGAGCACGCACCGATCGAGGCGCGTACCGACGTGCAGGGCACCTCGGACCTGGTGATGGGCCTGACCGCGGCCGTCGCCGGCGCGCTGGCGGGCGTCATCGTCGACCTGGCCGACTATCCGGCGCTGGCGCTCGCGAGCCTGGTGCTGGTCGTCGGAGTGCTCGGCGCATCGGCCCGCGCAGCCCTGGAGACGACACGCCGGACCGCCTGAACCACTTCGAACACCTGTTCGTCTAGGTTGTGTGTCACTGGACGACTGGCCTGACCGCCAACCGTCCACAGGTACGACGCACAGGCGTGTTTGTCCACACCCACGACCCGGCTGACCAGGCTGTGTCGGGACCTCGTCATAGCGTCGCCGATGTACCGACCTCACAGCGATTCCGGAAACGGGACGCAGGACACCCAGGAGTGAAGAACATGGCTGGCGATGACCGGATGAAGGCGCTCGACGCAGCGCTGCTCAGCATCGAGAAGAACTACGGCAAGGGCTCGGTGATGCGCCTCGGTGACGACACCCGTGCGCCCCTGGAAGTGATCCCGACCGGCGCGATCGCACTGGACGTGGCCCTGGGCATCGGCGGGCTGCCGCGCGGGCGGGTCGTGGAGATCTACGGTCCCGAGTCCAGCGGAAAGACGACTGTCGCGCTGCACGCGGTGGCCAACGCCCAGGCCGCCGGCGGCATCGTGGCGTTCATCGACGCCGAGCACGCGCTCGACCCGGAGTACGCCAAGGCGCTCGGCGTCGACACCGACTCCCTGCTGGTCTCCCAGCCCGACTCCGGTGAGCAGGCGCTCGAGATCGCCGACATGCTGATCCGCTCCGGTGCGCTCGACCTGATCGTCATCGACTCGGTGGCCGCGCTCGTGCCGCGCGCCGAGATCGAGGGCGAGATGGGGGACAGCCACGTCGGCCTGCAGGCCCGGCTGATGAGCCAGGCGCTGCGCAAGATGACCGGTGCGCTCAACAACTCCAACACCACGATGATCTTCATCAACCAGCTCCGCGAGAAGATCGGCGTCATGTTCGGCTCGCCGGAGACCACCACCGGTGGCCGGGCGCTGAAGTTCTACTCCTCGGTGCGCCTCGACGTCCGCCGGATCGAGACGCTCAAGGACGGCACCGACATGGTCGGCAACCGGACCCGGGTCAAGGTCGTCAAGAACAAGGTCGCCCCGCCGTTCAAGCAGGCCGAGTTCGACATCATGTACGGCAAGGGCATCAGCCGCGAGGGTGGCCTGATCGACGTCGGTGTCGAAGCGGGCCTCGTCCGCAAGGCCGGTGCCTGGTACACCTACGAGGGCGACCAGCTCGGCCAGGGCAAGGAGAACGCCCGGACCTTCCTCAAGGACAACCCGGACCTCGCCAACGAGCTCGAGAAGAAGATCCTCGAGACGCTCGGTGTCACGCCGACGGTCGACAACGACGTGCTCTCCGACGAGCCCATCGGTGTGGATTCGTTCTGAGCTGAAGTCAGCAATGGCACAGTGGCCGAATCGCAGGGCGGAGCCACCCGACGACCTCGGCTGGACCGAGGACGCCGATCCGGAGTCGGTCGCGCGCAAGATCCTGCTCGACCAGTTGAGCATCACGGCTCGCAGCCGCCATGAGCTGGAGGAGCGGCTGGCCCGCCGCAACGTCCCCGAGGACGTGGCGGGCCGGCTGCTCGACCGGTTCGAGGAGGTCGGGCTGATCAACGACGAGGCGTTCGCCCGCGCCTGGATCGACAGTCGCCAGCGCACGCGTGGCCTCGCCCGGACGGCGCTCGCCGCCGAGCTGCGACGCAAGGGGATCGCCGACGAGACGGCGCGCACCGTGCTGGCCGAGGTCGACCCCGGCGACGAGGAGGACGCGGCCGGCGTGCTGGTCCGCAAGAAGCTGCGGAGCATGCGGGGGCTCGACTCCCAGGTCGCGACCCGGCGCCTGGTGGGGATGCTCGCGCGCAAGGGGTACTCACCCGGCCTGGCCTACGCCGTGGTCAAGCGAGAGCTCGGTGCGCCAGAATGGTCGGGTGACGACGAGTGAGGCGCCGCCCCGGGAGATCCTGACCTATGAGCTGTTCGGCACCGCCGTCCGCGATCTCGCGCAGCAGGTCGTCGATGACGGCTTCGAGCCCGACATCGTGCTCGCCATCGCTCGAGGCGGCCTCGGCCTGGCCATGGGCCTGGGCTACGCACTCGACGTGAAGAACCTCTCAGCCGTCAACGTCGAGTTCTACACCGGCGTCAACCAGCGCCTGGACGTGCCGATGATGCTGCCGCCGACCCCGGCCGCGATCGACCTGACCGGCATGAAGGTGCTGATCGCCGACGACGTCGCCGACACGGGCAAGACCCTCGAGGTCGTGCGCGACTTCTTCGCCGACCACGTGGCCGAGGCCCGCACCGCGGTGATCTACGAGAAGCCGTGGACGGTGATCAACGCGGAGTACATCTGGCGTCGTACCGATGCCTGGATTGACTTCCCCTGGTCCTCGACACCGCCGCTCGTGAACCGCCAGGGCGGCAAGGCCGATTAGTCTCCGGACATGAGCTCTCCGTTCCCCGTCTCGGACCTGACCTCCTCGCTGCGGATTGCGCCCGGACCCATCGATCTCGCCTCCATCGACACCGACGTAGCGCCGGGCTACGACGGTGACAAGGATCAGGGCACCGCGGACCTCCTGGACATGGGTCCCGACCTCGCGGACCTGCAGGAGCGACTCTTCGCCGACGGCAAGTCCGGCGGCAACCGCAACGTCCTGCTGGTGCTGCAGGGGATGGACACCTCCGGCAAGGGCGGCACGCTGCGGGCCACGGTGGGCCTCGTCGACCCGCAGGGGGTGCGGATCACGTCGTTCAAGGCGCCGAACGACGAGGAGCGCGCCCACGACTTCCTGTGGCGGATCAACAGGGCACTGCCGCCGGTCGGGCTGATCGGGGTGTTCGACCGCTCGCACTACGAGGACGTGCTGATCGCCCGGGTGCGTCAGTTCGCGACCCCCGACGAGATCGAGCGGAGGTACGGCGCGATCAACGAGTGGGAGGCCAACCTGGTCGCCAACGGCACGACGATCATCAAGTGCATGCTCCACATCTCCGCCGAGGAGCAGAAGGCACGCCTGGTGGCCCGCCTCGATGACCCGACCAAGCACTGGAAGTTCAACCCGGGTGACCTCGACGAGCGGGCCCTGTGGCCGGCGTACCAGGAGGCCTACGAGATCGCGCTGGAGCGGACCAACACCGAGGTCGCTCCGTGGCACGTGATCCCGGCGGACAAGAAGTGGTACCGCAACCTGGCCATCGGCACGCTGCTCCACGACGCCCTCGCCTCGCTCGACCTCGACTGGCCCGAGGCAGACTTCGACGTCGACGCGGAGAAGCAGCGACTGGCGGACGAGAAGCCCCTGTGATCCCGACCGTTCGGGTCACCCGTTACGTCACGCCGCTGCGCGAAGGCGGCAGCCTGCCCGGGATCGTGGAGGCCGAGGACCTCGGCACCTACGTCTGCAAGTTCCGGGGCGCCGGTCAGGGCCTCCGGGTCCTCGTGGCCGAGGTGATCGTCGCCGGGCTCGCGCGGAGCCTGGAGATCCCCACCCCGGACCAGGTCGTCCTCGACCTGGATCCCGACATCGCCCGCTACGAGGCGGACGAAGAGGTGCAGGACCTGATCAACGCCAGTGCGGGGTTGAACCTCGGCATCGACTTCCTGCCCGGCTCCTTCGGCTATGACCCGGGTTCGGGGCCGGACCGGGAGCTGGCCGGTCGTGTGCTCTGGCTGGACGCGTTCACGGCCAACGTCGACCGCAGCTGGCGCAACCCGAACCTGCTGGTCTGGCGCGGTGTCCTGCACGCGATCGACCACGGAGCCTCGCTCTACTTCCACCACTCGTGGTCCGGCGGCCCCGGCGACCCGGCCCGCTTCGCGGCCCAGCCGTACGACGCCTCCGAGCACATCCTGCGCGAGTACGCCGCCGAGGCGCTCGCCCAGGACGCGGCTCTCGCCGAGCGGCTGAGCGACGACGCGATCGATGCCGTGCTCGCCGACATCAGTGACGACTGGCTCGAGGCGACCCCGGGGGCCGAGGACCCCGCCGCGGTGCGGGCTCACTACGCGGCGTTCCTCCGGGCTCGTCGTGACGGGGGCCGTTCGTGGCTGCCCGCAGTGGGGGCGTCGGCATGAAGCCCTACCAGTACGTCACCCTGCGCTGCGTTCCTCGCGTCGAGCGCGAGGAGTTCGTCAACGTCGGCGTTGTCGTCCACTGTCCGGCGGCCAACTTCCTCGGCGTCCGCACCGCCGTCAACGACGAGCGGATCCAGGCCCTCGACGCCGGGATCGACCTCGACTCCGTCCGCGCCGCACTGGCCATGATCGACCGGGTCTGCCGCGGCGAGGCGCACACCGGCTTCGGCGTCGGCCTCCGTGCGACGGCGTACGGCGTCCGCGAGTCCCGCGACGACGCCAGCACCCGCTTCGGCTTCCTCAAGGCCCCACGCAGCACCGTGATCCAGCCCGGCCCGGTCCACGGTGGCGTGACGGCTGACTCCGCCCGGACCCTCGAGCACCTGCTGGAGTCCCTGGTCCTCTAGGACCGCCTGGACACCACTAACAGGGGAAGGTCTCGCTGAGGAACTCCCCGATCTGGTTGTCGCCCCGGACCCAGAACCGCGAAGGGATCTCCCGGCGTTCGAGAAATTCTGTGGTCGCCCCGTCGGCCGTCACTCCGAAACCGCCCATGTCGTCCGGGCCCTCAAGATCGAGCACCTCTCGATTCCCCGTCAACAGGAGTCGTAGCTTCGCTCCCTCGGCCTTGGTCAGTCGCCAGGCCGGATTCGGGCGTCCCGACGTGATGCTCCACTCGACGACGAAGCCCGAGCCGGTCGCGGACACCTCGTCGGGCCATGCGCAGGTGGGCGACGCTTCGGGAGCGGTCGGGACAGGGTTCGTCGTCGCGGTGCTCGCGGCCACGTCGCTCGTCGGTTGCGGTAGCCACTGCGTCAGTGGCTCGTCCTCGCCGCTGCAGGCGGTCAGCAGTGCGCCGAGCAGGGCTCCGGTGATGACGAGGCGTGAAGACACGACGCTGAGCCTGCCAGTCAGAGTCGTTCGTGTGCGCTGAATGATGTGATGCGACCGTTCGACGCGGCTTCATCGGCCGCTCAGCACATTGGGCGGACCGCCGGTACGTCTTGCTGAGGCGCTGATTCGGGATCAGGCCGCGGCGAAGTCCCCGGCGAGGTGCACGGCCATGGTCCTGAGCGCGAGGAACTCACCTCGGGTGATCGACGTGGTTCCGCTGGTCGTGACGAGGCGGTGCAGTCCGTGGGGCGTACGCCAGATCCAGCGGTCGGGTCCGAGCTGGTGGACCGCGTAGCCGGCATGGGTCTTGGCCCGGTGGTGATGTCGCCGGAGTGGGGTGTCGTTGTGGTCGCCGGTCTGGCCGGGTGGGCCGTGCTTGTCATACGCGACCGTGTGGTCGTGGTCCGGTGGCCGGCCGGTCCTGGTGAAGAGGCCGGTGGCGTGGGGGAACACGTCGCCCAGGGTGCGGAGCTCGGTGCGGGCCTTGACGTCGGTGGGGTGTTCGTAGCCGTTGACCGAGCGCCCGGTGTGCAGGTCGATGACCGGGGTCACGGTCACGTCCGCGTAGCGGCGGAGCAGGTCACGGACCTCACTGAGCAGCCTCGGTCCCAGGCCCTCGACCCGGGCCACGGGGCCGAGGGCGCCGGTGTCGGGGTCCTCGGCGACGTGCACGACCACAACCGCGGAAGGTCCCGCGGTCGGACTGGTTGCAGGCGCCTCGGGTTCTTCGGTGGGCTCGGCAGCGGGTGCGTCGGTGGGCTCGGTGGTTTGTTCGCCGCGTAGGAAGGCCAGGACGGCGGCGGGGTCGGCGAGCATCGCGAAGGCCTCGGCCCGCCAGTGGTCCATCGACAACGGCTCCTCACCCTCAGCGGGCGGGCCAGCGTGGGCGGCCAGGGCCTGGCGAGTTCTTCGATGAACTCGCGGTGGGCTTCGAGGTCGACCTCATCGATCCGCGCGAACACGCTGCCCACACCCGCGGTTTCGCCCTCGACAGCTTCGCCGGGCTTGGGGCGGGAGTGCCACACACCCTTACGGGCGCGGTTCGCCTCGATGCGTTCGGCGTGGGCGACGGGGTCGGCTTCGATGATCTTGGCCTCGGCGATCTCCAGGATCCGTGCCGGTGCCTCGTCGAGGGCTTCAGCGACCGCGACGTCCACGATCACAACCTGCTCAGCAGTGAGTTTGCGGGACATGGCTGCGACCTTGGTACCGACCCAGGTCTCGCAACGCAACGCCTGCAACCCCGCCCACACCAAGGGGAGTCGGTGGCGCAGGTCGAACGCGTCGGCGGTGCGGCGCCGGGTGGTGAACACCGACTCCCGGCGAGCGACCGCGATCTCCACCAACGCCAGGTCCGAGACCTTCGGAGTGCCCTCCCCACCCAAGGAGATGAGCCGGGGGCCGCAGTACCGGACCGGGACCGCATTGGGTTCGTCCTGCGGGTCACCCGAGAACACATCACCCCATGCCTGCAGGACTTCCAGCTTCTCGACCTCGGCTTCACGGCTCTTGAGCAGCACGTCGTCAGCCGCCTGGAGCAACTGCTCCGGCGGCATTTCAGCGAGACCCGAGATCATACATAGATGATACCGAACAGACGTTCGATCGGCAAGTGACTCAAGGACCTTGTGGATTGTTCATGTCTCAGGACATCGGTGACAGTTCTGCATCACGACATCGGTGACACTTGATGCGTCAGGACTTCGGTGACGCTCGCGGGTTCTTGGTCCGCGTTGATGCCCGAAGCGTCGCATTGGACTCACTCACCTTCGGCGCTCTGGAGCGGAGAGCATGGCACGTGCGCGTGGGAGCATTCACGCATGAGCGAGGACCCCGGGCTGCGAGCGACGGCCGAGTCCGGTGACACGATCGATGACCCGTCGGAAGACGCCCTGTTCATGATGTTCGAGGACGTCGAGGCGGGGGAGAGCACCTACCTCATCGTCGAGGCCCTCGTGGGCTCCCATGGCCAGGCCTACGCCCAGGCCTCGCGAAACGACGACGGGACCTACGTCGTCGAGTACCGCGACGGTGGACCCGAGCACCACTACGGCACGGTGGCGGCGGACATGCGCGCGGCTCACGCGCTCATCAGGGGTTGGGCCTTCGGTGTCCCCGGCTGGCGGGAGTCGGTGCGCTGGGAGCGCGTGTCCGTCTGACGAGCTCGCGATCGGACGCGACCGCGCCGGCGAGGCCCGAAGTGGGAACAAGAACGCTCTTGTTCCCACTTGTGCCGCTAAACTGGAATCATGGCTGCTGTGTTCCTGCCTGGTCCAGACGCCTGGCCCGCTCACGGTCGTGAGGTACGGCCGTGGCACCAAGCGGGCCGCGGCGGAACCAGGGACGACCGGATGCTTCGTGACGTCACGGTCTGGTTGCCCCCGAAGATCGCCGACCGAGATCCTTTCGTCGCGTCGGGACTGGCAGCTCAGATCGAGGACTGCCTGCGTGAGGTCGCGAGCCTGGACGCCAGCCACGGGTCTCATCTGGGAGCGCTGGGCACCATGTTGTTGCGTACCGAGTCCGTTGCTTCGTCCAAGATCGAGCAGGTCGAGGCCGACGTCGTCGACTACGCGCGTGCCCTGCACGGAATGAAGTCGAACCAGTCGGCAACGTCGATGGCGGCCGCCACCGTGGCGCTCGAGCAGCTCATCAGCTCGGTCGAGGGCAGCGACCTGACCGCGGACGCTGTGTTGCGATCACACCGGGCGCTGATGCGTGATGATCCGAGTGAGAGCGCGTACGCCGGACGGATCCGCGACATGCAGAACTGGATTGGCGGTAGCGACCATTCCCCGCGCAACGCCTTGTACGTTCCACCCCCGCCGGACACCGTCGCCGACTACCTCGCCGACCTGGTTGCCTTCGCCAACCGTGACGACCTCTCGGCGATGGTGCAGGCCGCGATCGTGCATGCCCAGCTCGAGTCCATCCACCCGTTCACTGATGGCAACGGCCGCATCGGTCGAGCTCTCGTCAACACCGTGCTCCGTCGCCGAAGTGTGACGACCACGGTCGTGGTTCCACTGGCCTCCGCCCTGGTCGCTCGCCGCGAGGCCTACTTCGACGTGCTGAATCGTTACCGTGAGGGTGACCCCGAGCCGATCATTGCCGCGTTCGCGAAGGCATCGAGGCTCGCGGCACAGGAGTCCAGGACCACCGCCGTGCGAATGGCGGGGTTTCCCGAAGGATGGCGTGACGCGGTCGGACGGGTTCGCAGCGACAGCGCGACGCTGCGGCTGCTCGAGGTGCTTCTGCAGATGCCGGTCTTCTCCGCGGCCGAGGCCGAGGTGCGAGTGGGCGGCACCACCAGCGCTGTCTATCGCGCCGTCGATGCTCTGGTCGACGCACAGGTGCTGCGTCCCCTGACCGACCGCAAGCGCCATCAGGTCTGGGGTGTGGGGGACATGCTCGACGAGCTCGACGACCTCAGCGTGCGGATCGGCGCTGCCGCCCTCGCCGAAGAACCCTGAGGCAGGGCAGCGGTCATCACCCCTGGTACGGCGGCGCGACACCCCAGCCCCATCGCGGCGTGGGCGCGTGCTCGACCGGCTCGGCGCCGGGCTGGGAGTTCTCCATCGCGAGGCGGGTGCCCCACTCGAGGTACCCGATGACGGCCGCACGGAACTCCGGGTCGGCGGGCAGCTCCGCATCGTCGGCGGCGAGGCTCATCGTGGTCGCGAACCGATGCCGTTGGGCAGGCGTGATGGCCAGTCCGAGGTGGTGCCGGAGCATCGATTCGTACCCGCCGTGCTGCTCCGTGTAGGCAGCCGGCCCGCCGAGCACCTCGGCCCACCAGTCCGCGACGTGGGCGCGGTGATGCTCCGAGACTCCGCCCGGGAAGAAGCCCGAGAGGGTGTCGTCAGCCTCGACCCGGTCGTAGAAGCTGTCGATCATCCGGCGTAGCGGAGCGAGGCCGCCTGCCCACTCGTACAACGTGGGCAGTCCCGGTTCGTCGACTCCGCTCATGACGACAGTCCACCGCACCCGCGGGACTGTCGCACCTGATTTCGGGATCAGACAGGAACGAGCTCGACAGCACCCACGGCGTAGCGGGCCAGGATGGTCCGGGCGACCTCCGGGTGCGCACCCAGCGGCTCGGACACGGCAACCGCGCCGGCCTCGATCGCCAGCTCGGCGGCGCGGTCCTGCAGGCCGCCGGGAGCCAGGAAGAGGGAGGCGACGGCGATGTGGCGGCGACCCTCGGCGCGGAACTGCCGCACTGCCTCACCGGTGGCCGGCGGTGCACTGGACGCGTACGCCGCCGTGACGGGCAGCTTGTGGTGGGCGCCCCACAGGCGAGCCAGGCGGGCGACGGCCTGGTTGGCCAGCGGGTCGGTCGACCCGGCGGCAGCCAGGACGAGGGCGTCGAGCTCGCGCACGCGGGCACCACGGAGCGCCTCACGGAGTCGCTCGTCGAGCACCTCGAGGAAGCGCGGCTCCAGGCCGAGCACCTCGGTGGCGCGGATCTGCAGGCCGGGGTGGCGAGCCGTGGCTTCGGCGATCACCGAAGGAACGTCGACCTTGGCGTGGAATGCCTCGACCAGGAGCAGCGGCACGACCACGATCTCCTCGAAGCCGGCCTTGACCAGCCGGTCGACCACGGTGTGGAAGTTCGGCTTGGCCAGGTCGAGGAAGGCCCGTTCGATGCGCAGGTCGGGGCGCAACGCCTTCGTTGCGTCGACGAGCGCCGTGACGGTCGCGGCAGAGCGCGGGTCGCGGCTGCCGTGGGCCAGGGCGATGAGGGCGGGAGCGGCCATCAGTTGATTCCCCTCTCGGCTGTGTTGAGTGCTGCCTTCATGAGTGAATGCCGCATTCGGTCTTGTTGGTGCCGGCCCAGCGCCCGCTGCGCGGGTCCTCGCCGGGTGCGACGCGTCGGGTGCAGGGTGCGCAACCGATGGACGGGTAGCCGTCGTACACGAGCGGGTTGACGAGCACGCCGTTCTCGGCGATGTAGCGCTCGACCTGCTCGTCGCTCCAGCGGGCCATGGGGGAGACCTTGACCTTCTGCTTCTTGGCGTCCCACCCGATGACGGGCGCGATCACCCGGTTGTGGGTCTCCGCGCGGCGCAGGCCGGTCGCCCAGGCGTCGTACTGGGCCAGCGAGTCGGCCAGCGGCTTGACCTTGCGCAGCGCGCAGCACAGGTCGGGGTCGCGCTTGTAGAGCTCGGGGCCGTACTCGGCGTCCTGCTCGGCAACGGACTGCACGGGCGTGATCGAGAGCAGGTTGACGTTCATCGTGGCCGCGACCGCGTCGCGGGTGCCGATGGTCTCGATGAAGTGGTAGCCGGTGTCGAGGAAGACGACGTCGACGCCGGGCACCACCTTCTGGGCGAGGTGCGCGAGCACTGCGTCACCCATCGAGGACGTGATGCAGAACCGTTCGCCGAAGGTGGCTGCGGCCCATTCGATGATGACCTCGGGCGGGGCGAGCTCGAGCTCGGCGCCCCAGTGGGACACCAGTTCACGCAGTTGTTCGGGGGAGCGGCCCTCGGTCGAGGCGCCACGGAAGGCCCGCGCGCTGGCGGTGGCCGGAGCGGTCATGAGGCACCTCCTTCAGGAGTGGTGGAGGCCCGGCGGATCATGCCGAGCGAGTTGACGGTGAAAGCACGGAGACAGCCGCGGCATTCCCAACCCGTGGGCTCGTGCGGCCACAGGTCGGTCTCGCCACAGAACGGGCAGTGGAACGGCGTGCCGCCCCGCCCGCTCGCTGATCCGGACTCGTCGGTCATCAGACAGACTCCAGCGCCCTGGGCTCGAGGGAGGTGTCGCCACGCAGCAGCGACTCGTCGGCACGGTGCACCCACGCGTCGAAGGCCTCGCCCTCGGTGCGATCGGCGAGGAAGTTCGAGACCACCACGGTGACGTAGTCGTCGAGGCCCTTGCTGGTGACCTTGTGGGCGCGCAGCTTGCGGCCGAAGTTGGCGCGCAGACCGGTGGCGCCACCGAGGTGCACCTGGAAGCCCTCGACCTGGTTGCCGTCCTCGTCGGTGACGAGCTGGCCCTTGAGGCCGATGTCGGCGATCTGGGTCCGGGCGCAGGCGTTGGGGCAACCGTTGACGTTGATGGTGATGGGCGTGTCGAGATCCGGGAAGCGCTTCTCGAGCTCCAGCGTCAACAGCCGCGAACGTTCCTTGGTGTCGACGATCGCGAGCTTGCAGAACTCGATGCCGGTGCAGGCCATCGTGTTCTGGCGCCAGTTCGAGGGCCGCGCCGTGAGGCCGATCCCGTCGAGCTTGGTCAGCAGGTCGTCGACCTTGTCGCCGTCGACACCGATCAGCACGATCTTCTGGTACGGCGTCAGGCGGGCGCCGAGCACGCCGTACTCCTCGATCAGGTCGGCGAGCTGGACCAGGGCGGTGCCCGAGATCCGGCCGGCCGACGGAGCGAGGCCGACGTAGAACTTGCCGTCCTTCTGCTCGTGGACGCCGACGTGGTCACGGTGACTCACGGGTGCCTCGGGCGACGGGTTCGAGTCGAGCTTCTTGCCGAGGTACTCGTTCTCCAGCACCTCGCGGAACTTCTCCACGCCCCAGTCGGCGACCAGGAACTTCAGGCGGGCGCGCGAGCGGAGGCGGCGGTAGCCGTAGTCACGGAAGATCCCGGCGACGCCGGCCCACACGTCGGGGACCTCGTCGAGCGGGATCCACACCCCGAGCTTCTGCGCGAGCATCGGGTTGGTCGACAGACCGCCGCCGACCCACACGTCGAATCCGGGGCCGTGCTCGGGGTGCACCGTGCCCACGAACGACACGTCGTTGGTCTCGGGGGAGACGTCGTGGCTCGGGTGTCCGGTCAGGGCGGTCTTGAACTTGCGGGGGAAGTTCGAGAAGTCCTTGTTGTTCAGGTAGCGCCGCTCGATCTCCTCGAGGGCGGTGGTGCCGTCGATGATCTCGTCAGCGGCCACGCCGGCGACGGGCGAGCCGAGGAACGGTCGCGGCGAGTCGCCGCAGGCTTCCAGCGAGTGCAGACCGACGGTCTCGAGGCGCTCCCAGATCTCGGGCATGCTCTCGATCTCGATCCAGTGGTACTGGATGTTCTGGCGGTCGGTGACGTCGGCGGTGTCCCGCGCGAAGTCGATGCCGATCTGGCCCAGGGTGCGCACGGCCTCCGCCGACAGCAGCTTCCCGTCGGAACGGACCCGGAGCATGAAGAAGCGGTCGTCCAGCTCCTCCTCCTCCATCGAGCCCGTGCGGCCGCCGTCGATGCCGGGGCGGCGCTGGGTGTACAGGCCCATCCAGCGGAAGCGACCGCGCAGGTCGGCCGGGTCGATGGAGTCGAAGCCGCGCTTGGAGTACGTGTAGAGGATCCGGTCCCGCACGTTCAGCGGGTCGTCGTCCTTCTTCGACTGTTCGTTCTTGTTCAGCGGCTCGGTGTAACCGAATGCCCACTGGCCCTCCGCGCGGCGGGGGCGGGGCACCTCAGTGTGGCGAGGAGGCTGGGACTGGAAGCGCAGGTCGGGCATGCGGGGAGAAGGTCCTTCGCTGATGGGCGCTCCGGTGGTGTCCGGTGCGCGACTCGAGGGTGACGGGTGGCGTGATCAGCGGGGCCGACACATCATGCTGCCCATGCGCCCGAAGTCCACGTGGCGACGAGCCACGAGGTGCGCGTGAGTTGCAGCAGAGACCATGTCAATGAGTCTCATCCCTCGGACGCGTTCCCACCAAATGTGAATCTCAGAGTGTGGACCGAAGTCTCAGAATTTGGGATGAAATCGGTCTGAGGTGACTGGTTTCCCCGTGGGCTGCGACGCAGGTCACACGAGGCGGCGCCTGCCACTGCGCCAGCATCGCGTACGCACCGACCGTTGCGTCGCGTGTCTGTGACCGGCACTACGCTGTGCGCCATGAGCGACAACACCGCCCACGTTCCCAACGCCGACCTCGTCAGCAGTGCCTACCGCCAGGCGCTGGAGGTCATTGCGGCCGTCGAGCCCCGGATCGCCGACGCGACCCGTCAGGAACTGGCCGACCAGCGGTCGTCGCTCAAGCTGATCGCGAGCGAGAACTACGCCTCGCCCGCCGTGCTCCTCACGATGGGCACCTGGTTCAGCGACAAGTACGCCGAAGGCACCGTCGGCCACCGGTTCTACGCCGCGTGCCAGAACGTCGACACGGTCGAGTCGATCGCCGCCGAGCACGCCAAGGCGCTGTTCGGCGCGGAGTACGCCTACGTCCAGCCGCACTCCGGCATCGACGCCAACCTGACGGCGTACTGGGCGATCCTCGCCCACCGCGTCGAGGGCCCGTGGCTCGAGAACGCCGGCGTGAAGAACATGAACGACCTTAGTGACGCCGACTGGGAGAAGCTGCGCCACGAGTTCGGCAACCAGCGCCTGCTCGGCATGAGCCTGGACGCCGGCGGCCACCTCACCCACGGCTTCCGCCCGAACATCAGCGGCAAGATGTTCCACCAGCAGCAGTACGGCACCAACCCCGAGACCGGGCTCATCGACTACGACGCCCTGCGCGCCAAGGCGAAGGAGTTCAAGCCGCTCATCCTGGTGGCCGGCTACTCCGCCTACCCGCGTCGCGTGAACTTCGCCAAGATGCGCGAGATCGCCGACGAGGTCGGCGCCACGCTGATGGTCGACATGGCGCACTTCGCCGGTCTGGTCGCGGGCAAGGTCTTCCAGGGTGAAGAGGACCCGGTTCCCTACGCCCACGTCGTCACCAGCACCTCGCACAAGTCGCTGCGCGGGCCGCGCGGTGGCTTCATCCTCGCGACCGAGGAGTACGCCCCCAGCGTCGACCGCGGTTGCCCGATGGTCCTCGGCGGCCCGCTCTCGCACGTGATGGCCGCGAAGGCCGTCGCGTTCGCGGAGGCGCGCACCCCTGAGTTCCAGACCTACTCGCAGAACGTCGCGGACAACGCCAAGTCGCTCGCCGAGGGCTTCCTCAGCCGCGACGCCAAGCTGGTCACCGGCGGCACCGACAACCACATCGTGCTGCTCGACGTCGCGAAGTACGGCCTCACTGGTCGTCAGGCCGAGTCGGCGCTGCTCGACGCCGGCGTGGTCACCAACCGCAACTCGGTGCCGAACGACCCGAACGGTGCCTGGTACACCACCGGCATCCGGTTCGGCACGCCCGCACTCACCACGCGTGGCTTCGGCCACGACGAGTTCGACAAGGTGGCCGAGCTGGTCGTCGACGTGCTCAGCAACACCGAGGCCGGCGTCAACAAGGCGGGGGCGCCGTCGAAGGCGACCTACCAGCTCGCCGACGGCGTGGCCGACCGGGTGCGCAGCGAGTCGGCGAACCTGCTCGACAAGCACCCGCTCTACCCGGGCCTCGACCTCGCCTGATCAACCCCAGCTGTAGACGACCTCGGGTCGCCCACTGCCGCCGCCGTAGCGCGCGTTGCGGTGGGCGAGCCCCTGGTCGGCCAGGTGCTCGAGGTAGCGCCGCGCCGTGACGCGCGAGATGCCGACCGCTGACGCCGCGGCGCTCGCCGAGAGCCCTTCGCCCGCGTCGCGCAGCGCCGACGTGACGCCCCGCAGGGTCTCGGGGCTCATCCCCTTGGGCAGCGGCGCGGTCGAGCTCGGCCGCAGCGCCCCGAGGAGCCGGTCGACCTCGTCCTGGACGACCTCGTCCGGCGCGTCGGCCAGCTGGGCGCGGTACGCCGCGTACTGCTCCAGCTTGGCTCGGAACGTGGCGAACGTGAACGGCTTCAGCAGGTAGAGCACCACGCCCTGCCCGACGGCCTGGCGCACGATGGCGGTGTCGCGGGCGGCCGTCACCGCGATCACGTCGCACTGGTGCCCGGCCGTGCGCATCCCGGCCAGCAGCGAGAGTCCGTGCCCGTCGGGCAGGTTCATGTCGAGCAGGACCAGGTCGACGGGAGTGCCGCCGGCACGTCCCGCATCCAGCGCGCGGACGGCGTCGCGGGCCGACCGCGCGACACCGGCGAGCTCGAATCCGGCCAGCCGGGCGACGTACGACGCATGCGCCTCGGCGGCGAGGGCCTCGTCCTCCACGACGAGCACGCGCACGCTCACGACGGCCCCGCCTCGGGATGCAGGACGACGGTGAACTCGGCGCCACCGAGCGCGGACCTGCCGACGTCGACGGTGCCGCCGTGGCGGCGGGCGACCTGGACGACCAGGGCGAGGCCCAGGCCGCGACCGGTGCCCGGGGCGGCCTTCGTCGTCCAGCCGCGCTCGAGCACGTGGGCGGCAGCCGCGTCGTCGAGGCCGGACCCGCTGTCCCCGACCCGGATCTCGAGCCGCGCGTCCTCGCCGGCGAGGCGCACCTCGACCCGGCGCTGGTCGGCATCGGCCACCGCGTCGAAGGCGTTGTCGACCAGGTTGCCCAGCAGGGTCACCAGGTCACGCGGCGCGATCCCCGAGCCGGCCGGCACCTCGCCGGTGATGACGAGCTCGATCCCGTGCTCGGCGGCCTCGGCGGACTTGCCGAGCAGCAGCGCGGCGACCACCGGGTCGTCGACCGCCGCCACCACCTGGTCGGTGAGCACCTGGGCGACCTGGAGCTCGGCGGTCGCGAACTCGACGGCCTCGTCGGTGCGTCCGAGCTCGATCAGGGACACGACCGTGTGCAGCCGGTTGGCCGACTCGTGGTTCTGGGAGCGCAGTGACTCGGTCAGCCGACGCACGATCTCGAGCTCGCCGGTGACCGAGCGCAGCTCGGTGTGGTCGCGCAGCGTCACCACCGAACCGACGTCCCGTCCGTGCCAGCGTGCGGGCGCAGAGGAGACCACGAGGATGCGTTCGCCGGCGAGGTAGAGCTCGTCGGCCTCGGCCGTCTCGCCCCGGGCCGCGGCGACGAGTCCGGGAGCCAGGCCGAGCTCGCCCACCGCGCGGCCGATCACGTCGTCGGGCAGGGCGAGCAGTCGGCGGGCCTCGTCGTTGACCAGCTGGACGCGCCCCTCGCCGTCGAGCAGCAGCAGGCCTTCGCGCACGGAGTGCAGCACGGCGGAGTAGTACTCGTACATCCGCGCGAGCTCCTTCTCGCCGAGTCCGTGCGTGATCCGCTGCAGGCGTCGGCTGAGCAGCGCCGCGCCCAGGAGGCCGGCGAGCAGGACGCCGCCGGCCCACAGCAGGATCACGGTGACGTCCCGCCGAAGGCCGCGGTTGATGTCGCTGACGGTGATCCCGACCGCGACGAGGGCGATGACCCGGTTCCCGTCCAGCACGGGTACGACGGCGCGGACCGACGGGCCGAGGGTGCCGGTGTACTGCTGGGCGAAGACCTCACCGTCCGGGGCGCCGCCGAGGTCGCCGACGAACTTCCGCCCGATCTGTTCCGGGTCCGGGTGCGTGTAGCGGGTCCGGTCCAGCGCCATCACCACGACGAAGTCCGTGTCGGTGTCCTGGCGAACCTGCTCGGTCCACGGCTGCAGGAGCGCCGTCGGGTCCGCGCTGGCGAGGGCCTCGTGGACGGTGGGGGAATCGCCCACGGTCTGGGCGACAGCCACCGCGCGCTCGGTTGCCCGGCTGCGCGCGTCGCGCCGGGCGTCGTACGCCGCCAGCGCGATCGCGGTCACGACCAGGAGCAGGACGATCGCGACCTGCAGGAGCAGCACCTGGCGCGCGACCGAGCGGTCGCGGAGGAGGCGTGGCAGGCGGGGCACGTCTGCAGTCTCTCCCATCGGCTGCCCTCGGTAGTGGCGCTCGTCACGAACACAAAGAACACAACGGTGACCCAGGTCACACCAGGTCGCAGAGTGGCCGAAGACCCCGATCAGGGGTCCCGGACCAGGAGGATCGATGAGTACGACGAGCACCAGCGCGAAACGGAGCCACGGCTCCCGCGCCACCCACTACCTCTACCTTGCAGTGATCGTGGCGGTCCTGCTCGGCATCGCGACGGGCCTGCTGTTCCCGGGCTTCGCCGTCGAGCTCAAGCCGCTCGGCGAGGGCTTCGTCAACCTGATCAAGATGATGATCCAGCCGATCATCTTCTGCACCATCGTGCTCGGCGTCGGCTCCGTGGCCAGCGCCGCGAAGGTCGGCAAGGTCGGCGGCATGGCGCTGGTCTACTTCCTCGTGATGTCGACGGCCGCGCTGACGATCGGCATGGTGGTCGGCAACCTGCTGCACCCGGGTGACGGCCTGCACCTGACCGCCGATGCCGCCGCCATCGCGCAGGAGAAGGCGGCCGAGGGCCACGCCGACACCACCGCGTTCCTGCTCGGCATCATCCCGACGTCCTTGTTCAGCGCGCTCACCAGCGGCAGCGTCCTGCAGACCCTGCTCGTCGCCCTCCTGGTCGGCTTCGCGCTCCAGCGGATGGGCGCCGCCGGCGCCCCCGTGCTCACGGTCGTCGGCCACGTCCAGCGCCTGGTGTTCCGCCTGCTCGGCATGATCATGTGGGCGGCGCCGGTCGGTGCGTTCGGTGCGATGGCAGCCGTCACCGGCCAGGGCGGGGTGGACGCGCTCAAGAGCCTCGGTGTGCTGATGATCGGCTTCTACGTCACCTGCCTGCTCTTCGTCTTCGTGGTGCTCGGCACGCTGCTCAAGGTCGCCGCCGGCATCAACATCTTCGCGCTGCTGCGCTACCTCGGCCGCGAGTTCCTGCTGATCCTGGCCACCTCGTCCTCCGAGTCGGCCCTGCCGCGAGCGATCGCCAAGCTCGAGCACGCCGGTATCGACAAGACCACCGTCGGCGTCGTCGTCCCGACCGGCTACTCGTTCAACCTCGACGGCACCGCGATCTATCTGACGATGGCCTCGATCTTCATCGCCGAGGCGATCGGCAGCCCGCTCGCCATCGGTGAGCAGATCTCCCTGCTGCTGTTCATGATGATCGCCGCGAAGGGCGCGGCCGGTGTGACCGGTTCCGGCATGGCCGTCCTGGCCGGTGGCCTCCAGTCGCACCGCCCCGAGATGGTCGACGGCGTCGGCCTCATCGTGGGCATCGACCGGTTCATGTCCGAGGCCCGCGCGCTGACGAACTTTGCGGGCAACGCCGTCGGCACCGTCCTCATCGGACACTGGACCGGCAGCATCGACCGCGCCCAGCTGGACCGGGTGCTCGCCGGCGACGACCCATTCGATGAGACCACCATGGTCGACGACCACGCCGAGGACCCGGTGCAGGTCGAGCAGGCCAGGGAGGCTCAGCCGGTCTGATCGACCAGCTCGAGGGAATGGCGGGCGATGGCGGCTCTCGTGGCCGCCATCGCCCGGACCTCGTCAGTGGGCTCGCCGCCGAGCAGCTCGAACGGCAGGGCGGACAGCCCGGTGAAGAGCAGCAGCTGCAAGGCGTGTGCCCGGCGAACCGCCCGTTCGTCGATGTCCACGCCCTCCGCCGCCAGCCCGTCGACGTACGACGACAGGCAGGCGGCGTCGCGCTCCGCCAGGTCGTCCGCCGTACGACGACCGAGCTGCACGTCGCCGACGAGGAGCTGTCCGAGGTCGAACCCGACGGGCAGTGCCGTGAAGAACCCGAAGTCGATCATCGTGAAGTCGTGGTCGCCGGGGCCCACCAGCAGGTTGTTCGGGCAGGCGTCCCCGTGACCGGCGAGGACAGGGAACGCCATCAACTCCGCCGCGACCGCATCGATCGTCGCGGCCACCCGGTCCAGGCGCGGGCGGAGATCGGCGAAGGTGTCCGCGATGAGCGGGTGGTGCCACAGGTCGTCGCTTGCCAGCATCGGGAGCACCTGGAACTTGAGCCGGCCCTCGACGTACCGGGTGATGTCCCACTCGTGACCACCGACGTTCGACCGCTCGCGCACGGCGTCGTTGCCGGCGAACCGGCCCAGCAGGTGCGCGGCACGTCGGTACCGCTCGAGGTCCCACTCGACCTCGCGGATGGGCACCACCTCGAGCCACACGGCATACGACAGGTCATCGATGTCGTGGACCCCGACCGCGCGCGGCATCGTCAGGCCGGCCGGCAGGTGGTCGACGAGGTCGGACCGGTAGACCGCGCCCTCCGTGCGCCACGGCACCTGCTCGGCGGCCCACGGCTGGATCTCCGGCGGCAGCTCGGCGAAGAGGGGGGAGCGCGACCACTCGTGGACCTGCTTCACGAAGAGCGCGAACGGACGGGGCTCGTCGGCCACGTCTGCGGTGCCACGCACCCACCAGCGTCCGCCCGTGGTGATGGCGGGGATCTCGTACGGGACGGGCTCGGCCGTCGAGTCCACCAGTGCGACAGCGGAATCGTCGATCGCCAGCAGGGCAGCCACCATCGCCGTGAGCACCTCGTCGGAGACGTCGGCGGGGCCGAGCGCGGAGCGGTCGTGCATGGTTCCTCCAGCCAAGAGCGATGCAGATCACCGCATGTTAGGGCCGTCGGGATGCGGAAGACCGCGCCTCCTGACAGATAGCGTGACTCCCATGGCTGACGATCCGGGACCCCAGCCCCGGCCGTCGTCCCTCCGAGCTGCGCTGGACCGGCTCCCGCAGCCGGTGCGCAGCTTCCTCCATGTCGTGTGGCGGCTGATCGTCACGACCGTCGGGTCCTGCCTGAGGTACCGCGTGACCGGGCTTGCTGCCGAAGGCGCGTTCTTCGCGGTGCTCTCCGTCCCGCCGTTGATCTTCGCGATGGCCGGCGGGGTCGGCTACGTGACCGAGCACTTCACTCCCGGTCAGGTCGAAGAGGTACGTCGAGCGGTCACCGAGCTCTTCTCGCGCTTCCTCACCGACACCGCGGTCAGCAAGGTGATCACGCCGACGATGGACGACGTGCTCCAGGGCGGGCGCTTCGACGTCATCTCGCTCGGCTTCGTGCTCGCGCTCTGGTCCGGTTCGCGGGCGCTCAACGTCTTCGTCGACACCATCACGATCATGCACGGGCTCGGTGGTGACCGCGGGATCGTGAAGACCCGGGCACTGTCCTTCGTCCTGTACATCCTCGCCGTGGTCACGGGCGCGATCACGTTGCCGCTGATGGTGGCCGGGCCGCGCCTGGTGCGCTCGTGGCTGCCCAACCGTGCGGACTTCCTGATCGAGTTCTACTGGCCGCTGGTCGTCGTGGTCTGCATCTGCTTCCTCGCCACGCTCTACCACGTGTCGGTGCCGGTCCGGACGAAGTGGAGCTTCAACCTCCCCGGCGCGACGTTCTCGCTGGTCATGTGGCTCGGCGGGTCCTACCTGCTCCGCTGGGTGCTGACGGTGACCGCCCAGGACTCGCACTCCATCTACGGCCCGCTGGCCGCCCCGATCGCCATCCTGATCTGGCTCTACATCGCGGCGTTGGCCGTCCTGATCGGCGCGGGCGTCAACGCGGCCTTCGACGAGGTCTTCCCTCAGGAGACCACCCAGCGGGCACGCCGGGAACTCATGACGCGACTCCTGCGGCGTACGCCCGAGCCGGTGGACTAGGTTCGGGGCCGTGGGTCTCGAAGCACCAGTGTCGGCGAACGTGGGGCGCATCGCCCTGCCCGAACGAACCCGCTCTCCGTGGTGGGAGCTGGGGCGCCGCCTGCTCCTGGCCTTCGCGATCATGGCCGGCACGGTCATGCTCGTGTACTTCGACCGGGAGGGCTACCGCGACGCTGGTGACGCCACCACGGCCGACCCGTTCGGCACGATCTCCCTGGTCGATGCCATCTACTACACGACCGTCACCCTCAGCACGACCGGGTACGGCGACATCGCCCCGGTCAGCGATCCAGCGCGTCTGGTCAACGCGTTCATCATCACCCCGGCCCGTATCGCGTTCCTCGTGCTCTTGATCGGCACCACCCTCGAGGTGTTGGCGCAGCGCGGCCGCGAGATGTTCCGCATCGCTCGATGGAGGAAGAACATGGGACACCACGTCGTGGTGATCGGATACGGCACCAAGGGACGCAGCGCCGTCGAGACCCTGGTCAACAACGGGCTGCAACGCGAGCACGTGGTCGTCGTCGACCCGAGCCCCGTGGCCATGGCCGATGCGCACGCCGACCAGCTGGCCGTCGTCACCGGCGACGCGACGCGCAGGGGGGTTCTGCACCGAGCCGGTGTTGCGGAGGCCGACCAGGTCATCATCACCACCGGCCGGGACGACTCCAACGTGCTCGCCGCGTTGACCGTGCGGCAGCTCAACCCGGATGCGTGGATCGTCGCGTCGGTGAGCGAGCAGGAGAACGCTCCGCTGATGCGTCAGTCCGGCGCCGACTCCGTGATCACCTCGTCCGACGCGGTCGGGCGCCTGCTCGGCCTGTCCACGTTGTCCCCGACCCTCGGATCGGTGATGGAGGACCTGCTGACCTATGGCGAGGGCCTCGAGGTCGCCGAGCGGGAGCTGCTCGTCAACGAGGTCGGCATGCCGCCGCAGTCGCTGCCGGACCAGGTGATCGCGGTGGTCCGCGACGAGAAGGTGTACCGCTACTTCGACCCCGTGGTGACCCTGCTCGCGCGGGGCGACCGGCTGGTCGTCGTACGCCCGGCCAAGGAGCTGCCGTGGGCGCCGCGGCCCGGGACCCACAACGAGGACTTCGCCAACGACGAGGACTAGACCAGTTCCCTGGGACCGCTGGTGGGACCAATGGTTCATTGGGACTAGACCCTTCGCCGCCGATCGTGCAGACCTCCTCCGGCGGGTGGGAATTGCCCGGTCGGAGCGCGACATCGGACGTGCGGCACGGCAGGGTGAGGGACGTGGGGAAGAACTACGGACCGTGGGTCAGGCATGAGTGGTGCCCGAGTTGTTTCCGGCGCACCGAGCAGACGCGTTGGCATCGCCGACTCTTCGGTGAGCCGGCCGACAGGGGGGAGCACCGCATCCGCTGCAACGAGTGCTCCGGTGACGTGGACGTCGCCGCGAGCTGACCGGGGACGGCCGGGAACACGTGTCCCGCCCGACATGAATGCCAAGCGGGACACGGCTCGCGCCCGGCGTGTGTGGGGACCGTCGGGCGCGGTTGGGATCCCGCGGTGGACGTTAGTGGCAACGGGCGCTGCCGCGTGGGCAAATGCCAGAGTCTTGACTTTGTTCTCAGCCAGTTCTTGGTCGGCCGTCGCTCTCAGCTGAAGTGACGGTCCCGGAATCGGCGCAACGCGTCGCGCGATCCCTGCGCCGCGGCGATGATCGGACGCATCGGCGGAGCCATGGAGACCCGCGCCCGGCGACCCGAGCGATCGGCGTACGCCGGCGCATCGCCCTCCCACCAGACCGGCTCGAGCATCCGGTTCACGAACACCATGGCCTCGTCCATCGAGGCATGCCCCCACTCGACCGCCTGGTCCAGCGCCTCCGGCGACGGTGCGAGCGTGACGGGGGAGAGGGTGGGGCTCATCCGCAGGAGCTGATCGGCGTACGGCGCGTTGCGGACCATGCCGAGCTGAACGGCACGAGTGATCGGCGTCAGCCACAGTTGGCGCGGGTCCCACTGCGGGTGGAAGCAGTCCAGCGCGAGGTACATCGCGTTGCGCGTGCCGATCCGGCCACGCTGCACCTTGATCCATGCCTGTTCGACGGGCACGTTGCTCGCCGCGCCGCCGTCGACCAGCGCCGCGACCTCCTTCTCGGCGAGGAACCGGTCGAGAAGGGGGACCATCCGTGGGTCCTTCGTCTCGTGGTGGAGCACGCCGGGGATCGCCGCGGAGAACGACACCGCGTCGACCACGTTGAACTGCCGGGTCAGGTCGTCGTCCCCCAGGACCAGTGGCTTGACTACACGGGAGTCGATGAAGGAGGCGGCCTGCCACAGGCGGCTGACGATCGCGGGCCCGAGTCCGATCGGGATGACCGGGAGCGAACGCAGCTTCACCATCGCCATCTCCTGGCGGCGGAACCGTGCGGGCAGGCGCGAGAACAGCTGCTGGTGCACGCCGGCGACGACGGCGTCGTACGGGATGGCGAGGTCTTCCATCCTCATCTGGTCGCCGTCGGGGCGCTCGAAGAGCGGCGCCGCGAACTCGTCGAGGCGCAGCGACAGGACGCTGGTGAGTCCGTGCTTGCGTCGTGCGGGCTCCGGGCCCAGCAGGGCCCGGTAGCTCAGTGACCGGGCGAACTCGAGGTAGTCGTCGAACGGGATCGGCGTCTGCCGGGCGAACAGGGCACCGAGGATGGCGCCGATCGACGCCCCGATGACGTAGTCGGGTTCGATGTCGCTCTCGATGAGACGCCGCATCGCGCCGACGTAGACGAAGCCGGCGCCACCGCCCCCGCCGAGCACCAGGGCAAGGCTCTTGTAGCCGACCTCCGCGTCGAGCTCGGCCGCGCTGAAGTCCTTGCCACGTCGTTCCAGCAGCAGTCGCCGCTGCTCGGTCTGCTGTTCCTCCAGCTCGTGGTAGACCTCGCGGGCCCCGGCCAGGCGCTTCGCCGGGTCCTGTTCACGGCGCAAGGGACCGGTGAGCTTGTCGATGACGGTGTCGCGCCAGGGTGCGAGGTCCTCGGTCACGTCCACGTCGCCGCGGCCCCGCGTGCCCTGCGGGCCGGCGGCGCCGGGTTCGAACGCGGTCAGCCGGGCGAAGCTGATCAGGTAGCGGAGGCGACGTACCTCGACCTCGGTCATCGCGTCAGGAGCGTCGACGTGTGCGCGCACGAGAGCTCGTTCGAGCTTCTGGAGCGCGAACGACGGGTCCCGCGAGGGGTCGGGCGCCACCGGCACCCCGGTGATCGGGTCGTCGAGGCCCGGTGGGAACAGCGGAGGCTGGACTCGACCACGAATCGGGAGGCGCATCCGGACAGCGTCGCGCACGCGGCACCACTCGCGCACCTGAACTCGCTGTCCGCGTCGGCAGTGCTGTCGGCGGGCCGTTGGGGCAGTCCTCGCTGCCCGACTGGGCGCCCGCCGGCATCTACTGTCGCGTGACGACTTGTCAGTAGCGTCGGCAGATGGGGGAGCACGAGCGCGCGCCGACGCCTGAGGCGCCCGCAACCGCCCGTGCTGCTGCGTCCGCCGACGTCGCCCAGGTGGGCAGCCCGGCGCTGGGGCTGATCACCGCTGCCGGTCGTGTCGGAGCCTCGAAGCAGCTCGCCGCACTCCAGCGCCTGGCCGGCAACCGGACAGCGTCCGCCGCTGTCCAGCGCGCCGCGGCCGTGCAGCGCACCGCGGCCGTGCAGCGCACCGCCACGGTCCAGCGCGACAAGGACAACGAGAAGCCGCTGGCTGACATCCAGGGCTTCGCCATGCCCCAGTTGCTCGCTGCGCTGGCGACTCTCGAACCGGCTGCAGCGCGTACCGACAAGGTCGCCGGCGCCTTCGTCGGCGGGCCCCGGCTGGTGGCGGCGATGAACGCGGTCACGATGAAGGGGGACTGGAAGGCGTACGCGACGGCGACGGCCAGCGAGCTCGGATCGCTGCCGATCGACCAGATCACCGACATCATGAAGTACGTCGGAGCACCGAAGGACGCCAAGACATTCGAACGTGGCGACTTCGACGGACGGTTCGACGCGTTCGTCGAGCCGACGTCCGGGCTGATCTCCTTGATCTTCAAGGCGAAGGTCGTGCCCGGCGGCGACCCGCCGCCCAGCCCCAAGGAGATCGAGACCTTCAAGGCGCAGTTCAAGTCGGTCGTGGAGTCGACGTGGTCGGGGAAGGGCAACGTCAGACCGGCGTACTCGGCGGGCCTCAAGGTGCCGTCCTTCAAGACCCAGGTCACCGTGTTGTGGGTCGATGGCGGCGAGCACCTGCCGATCGACCTCAAGAACACGACGTACGAAGCCGGGGAGATCAGCACCGACCTGAAGACGGGGGAGCGCCGCGGTGCCATGGCTCCCGATGCAGGAGTCGTGAAGAAGCGGGAGCAGTACCAGGGGCAGCCGAGGGACCCGGTAACGGGGAAGATCACCCCGTTGGTGGCGGACCAGTCCACCGCCGCACACGAGTTCGGGCACGCGATCGGAGTCGATCACGTGGCGCACGGGAAGCGCACGGAGTACGGCGAGACCCAGGAGGAGTGGGACGACGTCATGGGTGGTGGCTCGAAGGTGCAGGTCGTCAAGGACAAGGCCGGCAAGGTGTTGCACGACGACTTCAAGCCGTTCGAGCGGATCGGTGAGCGGTGGGGCAAGGACTTCTTCCCGGGTGCTCTGCAGTCCAAGAACAAGTGGTCAGCGGGCTGACCGCTCACGCGTCGTACGCCGCACGGATCGAACCTATTGGTGGATTGCTGGGACTCCTCGTCCACCACGTCCACCACGTCCACAGCTGTCGGCCATACCGGCCTCACCCGTATCGGGATCCAGTGCTCGGTCGTCCCTCGATCGGCCGCAGGGTGCTCGGATCACACCAGTCCGTCGTGATCCGCCCGACCGGGTCGACCCACGTCACGAGCGCCTGCCAGCCATTTGGCGTGGGCTTCCACAGCAGCACCAGGCCCGGCATCTCGACTGGCACGAACGCCGGCCGAACCCACACGTGCCGGACGCCTGACATGCTCTGACAATAGAACAGACGTTCGAGCAGCGGGGTGTTGAGTGCTCTCGACCGTGGCCAGGGTCCGACGACGACGGCGCTGGGCAGCCAGGGGTCCCCTTGCACGTGGGTCGCACGCTCCGAAATCGAAGCAGCCCCTGATCTGCAGTTCGTGCAGGTCAGGGGCTGGTTCTCTTGTGTGGGCGATACTGGGTTTGAACCAGTGACCTCTTCCGTGTCAGGGAAGCGCGCTACCGCTGCGCCAATCGCCCGTGGTGAATCTTTGATCTTTGAAGTTGTGCTGTGGAGGTGGGTACGGGATTTGAACCCGTGTACACGGATTTGCAGTCCGTTGCCTCGCCTCTCGGCCAACCCACCGCGAAGGCCACCCAAACCAACAAAATCTGGACTGACCTGGTCAGCCAGTGGGTCTGACCTCTCCGAGCGGACAACGAGACTCGAACTCGCGACCTCAACCTTGGCAAGGTTGCGCTCTACCAACTGAGCTATGTCCGCATGCACGCCGCCTCAGGGGTTTTCGACCCTGTTCTGGTGCGCGTCAGAACATTAGCCGATGGGGTGGGTGGTGCCAAAACGGGCCCCACCTTCGGGATGTCGCGGCGGCGTTCGTCCTGTGAACGGTGCTTCTAGGCTGGGCCCATGCGCGTGTGGATCAATGACCAGTTGTTGCCCGATGCGACCGCTCCTGCGGTGCCCGTCACCGACCACGGGCTGACCGTCGGTGACGCGGTGTTCGAGGCGGTCAAGGTCATCGACGGCCAGCCGTTCGCGTTCCAGCGCCACCTGGATCGGCTCGAGCGGTCCGCTGCGGGTCTGGGGCTGGTCGGCCTCTCGCCCGACGCCGTACGGCGGGGAGTGGCTGCCGTGCTCGACGGGGACCCGATGCCGCTGGGTCGCCTGCGGATCACGGTGACGGGCGGCAATGCGCCGCTGGGGTCCGGGCGCGGAGGCGAGCCGCCGACGTTGATCGTGGTGGCCTCGCCGATGGACGTGGCGGCCGAGACGACCTCCGTGATCACCGTCCCGTGGCCGCGCAACGAGCGCAGTGCCCTGGCGGGCCTGAAGACGACGTCGTACGCGGAGAACGTGGTGGCGCTGGAGGCCGCCCGGGCCAAGGGGGCGACGGAGGCGATCTTCGCCAACCTCGCCGGCCACCTCTGCGAGGGCACCGGGACCAACGTGTTCTACGTGGTCGACGGGGAGCTCCGCACCCCCACGCTGGCCAGCGGCTGCCTCGCCGGCGTCACCCGCGACCTGGTCCTGGAGTGGTTCGGTGCCCGCGAGGTCGACGAGCCGCTGGCGGTGGCCGCCGCGGCCGACGAGATCTTCCTGGCCTCCACGACCCGCGACGTCCAGGGCGTGCGCCTGTGGGACGACCGCGAGCTCCCGGCGCCGGGGCCGATCACCCGTGCGGCGGCCGCAACGTGGCGCGAGCGCGAGTCAGAGCTGCTCGGCTTCGATCGCTGAGCGCAGCACCGTGAGCTCGACGCCGGCGCCCAGCCGGTAGGGGTTCGTCGCCAGCAGCGCACCGAGTGCGCGCCGCATGCGCGACACCTCGGCCCGGACCGTCACCTGGTGCTCCCCGTCGCCGTACAAGCGGTGGCTGAGGGTGGCTGCGGTGACGCCGGTGCGCCCGGCGGCCCCCAGTAGAGCGACGATCTCCGCGTGGCGCGGGGTGAGCACCACGCGCCACGGCGCGTCGCCGCCGGTGACCTCCAGCATCGCCGGGGACACGGTCAGGTCGAGAGTGGCGCGCAGGACGTGTCCCTCGGCCGAGGGCCGGATCAGCCAACCGCCGCGCAACCGTTCCGGCAGGCACAGGCCCAGTCCGGGTACGGCGAGCACCCGGTCCGCCCGCGGAGCCTCGACCCGGTCGCGTACGGCGACGCCCTGGTGTGCGGCGACCCAGCCGTGGTCATCGACCACGAGCAACGGTCCGTTGGCGCCGGACAGCAGCGGCTCCGCCGTACGACGGAGCAGCTCGAGGCCCTCCTCGTGGTGCCGCCACAGCCGGGCCTCGGCGAGCCGCACCGAAGCCGTCACGAGAGCCTCGATCGCCGGGTGCAGCGTGAGGGCCGGTCCGCTGACGTCGACGATGCCGAGCAGCGTGCCGTCGATCGGGTCGTGGATGGGTGAGGCCGTGCAGTACCAGGGCACCTGGGCGTTCTCGAAGTGCTCCGCGGAGAACAGCTGCACCGGTGCCGACTCCTCCAGCGCCGTACCGATGGCGTTGGTGCCGACGGCGCTCTCGGTCCAGACCGCGCCCTCGGCGAACCCGAGGGTGTCGGCCTGCCGCTTCACCCGCGGCGAACCGCTGCGCCACAGCACGATCCCGTCGGCATCGGCGACCACGACGAGGTAGTTCGACGCGTCGGCGGCGCTGAGCAGGAGCTCCCGGATCTCGTCGATCACCAACGACAACCGGGACGTCCGCCGCCGCTCGTCGACCTCGAAGGGGGCCAGCGGATCGCGGCCGTTGCGTCCGTCGGGATCGACGCCGAGACCGAGCACCCGGTTCCACGACCGGGCGACCACCGCCCGCGGTCGTTCCTGGGGCGCACCACCGGAGAGCACGGCGTCGTGGATCCGGACCAGGTCACGAGCTCGCGCCGCCAGATCGGTGGGTGCGGGCATGCAGCAACTGTAGGTCCGCCCATGTGACCGGGACCACATGCAACAACGTGCAACGGTTCCGCCCGGGAGCTGTGCCGCAGTGTCCTGAGGACATGACCCAACTCGACGAACGTCCCTTGACCACCGGGGTGCCCGAAGATCCCGCGACCACCTGGTTCGCCGCCTTCGAGGACGCCCTGGCCGCCCGTGACATCGACCGCGCTGCCGGTCTCTTCGCCGCCACCAGCTTCTGGCGGGACCTGGTCGCCTTCTCCTGGAACCTCACCACCGTCGAGAACCCGGACGGCGTGGCCGACCTCCTCGCCCAGACCCTCGATCGGGTCGATCCGAGCGGCTTCCGGCTCTCCGAGCCGGCGACGACCGCCGACGGCGTCACGACCGCGTGGTTCGAGTTCGAGACCGCCGTCGGCCGTGGCCGCGGCCTGCTCCGGCTCGTCGACGAGGACGGGCCGAAGGCGTGGACGTTCCTGACCACCCTCTACGAGCTCAAGGGCCACGAGGAGCCTCGCGGAGTACGACGCCCGATGGGCGCCGAGCACGGCGCGACCCGGGAGCGGGTGACGTGGGCGGAGAAGCGCCGCGCGGAGGACGCTGCCCTCGGGGTCGAGACCCAGCCGTACGTGCTCGTCGTGGGTGGCGGTCAGGGTGGCATCGCCCTCGGCGCCCGGCTCCGCCAGCTCGGCGTACCGGCGCTGGTCATCGACAAGCACCCGCGACCCGGCGACCAGTGGCGCAACCGCTACAAGTCGCTGTGCCTGCACGACCCGGTCTGGTACGACCACCTTCCGTACCTCAAGTTCCCGGACAACTGGCCCGTCTTCGCACCGAAGGACAAGGTCGGCGACTGGCTCGAGTTCTACACCCAGGTGATGGAGGTGCCCTACTGGTCCAACACGATCGCGACCAGCGCCGCCTACGACGAGGCGGCAGGGGAGTGGACGGTCCACCTGGAGCGCGAGGGCAAGCCGCTCGTGCTCAAGCCCACCCAGCTGGTCATGGCCACCGGGATGTCCGGCAAGGCCAACGTCCCGGCCATCCCGGGTCAGGACGTCTTCGCCGGTGAACAGCACCACTCCTCCCAGCACCCGGGTCCCGACGCCTACACGGGCAAGAAGGTCGTGGTCATCGGCAGCAACAACTCCGCCTTCGACATCTGCGGGGCGCTGTGGGAGCACGGTGCCGACGTGACGATGGTGCAGCGTTCCTCCACGCACATCGTCAAGAGCGACACGCTCATGGACATCGGCCTCGGCGACCTCTACTCCGAGCGGGCTCTGGAGGCCGGTGTCACGACCGAGAAGGCCGATCTGGTCTTCGCGTCGCTGCCTTACCGGATCATGCACGAGTTCCAGATCCCGCTGTACGAGCAGATGAAGGAGCGTGACAAGGACTTCTACGACCGGATGACGGCCGCGGGCTTCGATCTCGACTGGGGTGACGACGGCTCCGGCCTGTTCATGAAGTACCTGCGCCGCGGCTCGGGCTACTACATCGACGTCGGCGCAGCCGAGCTCGTCGCGAGCGGTGACGTGAAGCTGGCCAAGGGCGAGGTCGACCACCTCGACGAGCACGCCGTCGTGCTCGAGAACGGCACGGAGCTTCCCGCCGACCTCGTCGTCTACGCCACCGGCTACGGCTCGATGAACGGCTGGGCCGCCGACCTGATCAGCCAGGAGGTCGCGGACCGCGTCGGGAAGGTCTGGGGACTGGGATCCGACACCACCAAGGACCCCGGCCCGTGGGAAGGGGAACAGCGCAACATGTGGAAGCCCACCCAGCAGGAGAACCTCTGGTTCCACGGCGGCAACCTGCACCAGTCGCGCCACTACTCGCTGTACCTCGCGCTGCAGCTCAAGGCGCGGCACGCCGGCCTCGAGACTCCGGTCCACCGGCTCCAGGAGGTGCACCACCTCGGGTGAGGACCCGGCGACCGCACAGTGACGGCAGGGGTACGACGACCCGGCCCGATTCCGGTGACATGATCGAGATGCGCTAAAGTCTGCGCCGCATCATGATCGGGCGATTGGCGCAGTGGTAGCGCGCTTCGTTCACACCGAAGAGGTCACTGGTTCGAACCCAGTATCGCCCACCCGATCAGCCGAGGCCGGTCCCGCAAGGGGCCGGCCTCGACGCATTCCGGGCGTCCTGCGCGGAGCCGCTCGACGAGGTTCCTTACTCCCGCGCGGCACGGGCGCCTCGGTCGGTACGATCGACACCCAGCCATCCGGCCGCGTTTCAGCACGTCTCGGGAACCACCAGCAAGGAGTCATTCGTGTCCGACATCAAGGTCGCCGTACTGTCCGCCGAAGCGCGCCAGGACTCGACGGTCACCACGGGCACGAAGGCCTGGGAGCTCTTCCGCGACGACGCCGACGTGATCGCAGCGCGGGTCGGCGGCGAGCTCAAGGACCTGTCCTACGAGCTCGCGGACGGTGACGAGGTCGAGGGCGTGGCCATCGGCAGCCCCGACGGCCTCGACATCCTGCGCCACTCGACCGCCCACGTCCTCGCCCAGGCCGTGCAGCAGCTCTTCCCGGCGGCCAAGCTCGGCATCGGTCCGCCGATCGCCAACGGTTTCTACTACGACTTCGACGTCGAGACCCCGTTCGTGCCCGAGGACCTCGTCAAGATCGAGTCGGCGATGCGCAAGATCATCAAGGAGAACCAGCGTTTCGAGCGTCGGGTCACCACGGACGCGGCCGCTCTCGAGGAGCTCAAGGACGAGCCCTACAAGGTCGAGCTGATCGGCCTCAAGGGTGGCGCCGGAGCCGACTCCACCGAGGGCGCCAGCGTCGAGGTCGGTGGTGCCGAGCTCACGATCTACGACAACATCGGCCGCAGCGGTGAGGCCAAGTGGTCCGACCTGTGCCGCGGACCGCACCTGCCGACCACCAAGCGGGTGCCGGCGTTCAAGCTGATGCGCAGCGCCGCGGCGTACTGGCGCGGCGACGAGAAGAACAAGCAGCTCCAGCGGATCTACGGCACCGCCTGGCCGAGCAAGGAGGAGCTCGACGAGCACCTCCACCGCATCGAGGAGGCCGAGCGCCGCGACCATCGCAAGCTGGGTCGCGAGCTCGACCTGTTCAGCTTCCCCGACGAGATCGGCTCCGGCCTCGCGGTCTTCCACCCCAAGGGTGGCGTGATCAAGCGGGTCATGGAGGACTACGTCCGCCAGCGCCACATCGAGGACGGGTTCGATTACGTCGGCACCCCGCACATCACCAAGGACCAGCTCTTCTACACCTCGGGCCACCTGCCGTACTACGCGGACACGATGTTCCCGCCCATGGAGTTCGAGGGGTCGAACTACATGGTGAAGCCGATGAACTGCCCCATGCACAACCTGATCTACAAGTCGCGCGGGCGCTCCTACCGGGAGCTGCCCCTGCGGCTGTTCGAGTTCGGCTCGGTCTATCGCTACGAGAAGTCCGGTGTCGTGCACGGGCTGACCCGGGTTCGCGGCATGACGCAGGACGACTCGCACTCCTACGTCACTGCCGACCAGGCCCCCGGCGAGATCAAGCACCTGCTGGACTTCGTGCTCGGCCTGCTCAAGGACTTCGGTCTCGACGACTTCTACCTCGAGCTGTCGACGCGTGACGACTCCAAGCCGGACAAGTTCGTCGGCTCTGACGAGGACTGGGCGATCGCGACCAAGGTGCTCGAGGACGTCTGCATCGAGTCCGGGCTGGAGCTCGTCCCGGACCCGGGCGGCGCCGCGTTCTACGGCCCCAAGGTCTCGGTCCAGTGCCGCGACGCGATCGGCCGCACCTGGCAGATGTCGACGATCCAGTACGACTTCAACCAGCCGGCCCGGTTCGAGCTCGAGTACAACGGCGCCGACGGCCAGAAGCACCAGCCGGTGATGATCCACTCCGCGAAGTTCGGCTCGCTGGAGCGGTTCTTCGGCGTCCTCGTCGAGCACTATGCCGGCGCGTTCCCGCCGTGGCTGGCCCCGGTCCAGGTGCAGGCGATCCCGGTCGCCGACGCGTTCGCGGACTACCTCTACGACGTCGCGAAGCAGATGAAGGCCGCGGGCCTTCGCGTCGAGGTCGACGACTCGGACGACCGGATGCAGAAGAAGATCCGTAATGCACAGCTCCAGAAGGTGCCGTTCATGCTGATCGCCGGTGCGGACGACGTCGAGGCCGGTGCGGTGAGCTTCCGGTACCGCGACGGGCGCCAGGACAACGGGGTGCCGATCGCGGACGCCGTTGCCCGGGTCGTCGAGGCCGTCACCACCCGTACGCAGGTCTGATCGTGAGGCGGCGGGCGTCGGTCGCGGCCTCGTCGGTCCTGCTCGTCCTGTTCGCAGGATGTGGCGCCACCGACCCGACCGCCGGCGCTCCGCCGCGCCCGCCAACCAGCACGACCGCCAGCGCCACGGAGGCCACCGACACTGGCCGTCCCGGCGGGGACGCCGGCGACCCCGGGGCCGACGCGAGCAACCTCGCCCAGGCCGCGGAGGAGGCGGCCCGCAAGGGCAGCCAGCCCACCAGCAACATCGCCCCGCGCGACGGTGAGGTGCTCGGCGGCGACGTGAGCTGGCCGCAGTGCCCCAAGGGGATGGGGATCCCCGAGAAGCAGGGCCTGGGCATGCCGATGCCGCTGCCCGAGGCGGAGTACGTCGTGCTCGGCCTGACCAACGGCCCCGGCTTCACGCCGAACCCCTGTCTGGCCGATCAGGTGCAGTGGGCGAAGGACAACGACGTGTTGGTCGCGGTCTACGCCGTGTCGAGCTATCCCGACAAGGCGACGCTCGACGAGTACGGCGCCGACGGCCCGCACGACGCGTCGACGAAAGAGGGCCGGCTCAAGAACGTCGGCTACCAGCAGGCCCGCTACAACATCGGCACCATGGGCAAGGTCGGCCTGCTCAGCCCGATCGTCTGGATCGACGTCGAGCCGGTCCCGGTCTTCGAGTGGAGCGACGACCTCCAGGCCAACGCAGCGGTCATCGAGGGCGTTGCCCGCGGGTACGTCGACGCCGGCTTCCGGATCGGCGTCTACTCCACGCCCAACCTCTATGCGCGGGTCGTCGGCAACTTCCGGCTCGGGGGAGTCCCCGAGTGGAGGGCGGCAGGGAAGACCTCGCGCGCCGAGGCGCTGAACCGCTGTGGCGACGACTGGTCGATCCAGGGAGGCGCGGCCGTGATGGGCCAGTGGGTGGCCGAGAGCCGGGACCAGAACGTCACCTGCCCGGGCGTCGCGCGGGACCTCGGACAGTGGTTCCATCGCTTCACCTGAGAGGTGTTGGCTAGTCTGCGACTGCAGCCGGGCCGACCGGAGCAACACGGATCGCGCGGGGGTGCGATCCGGACGACAGGAGTGTTGATGGACTCGGACGACAGTCCGGAGATGCTGGACGGCCGCCGGACCAGGTGGCAGGAGCACAACCAGGTGCGCCGGCAGGTCATCATCGACGCTGCCGTCGCGGTGATGGAACGCCAGGCACCTGGCGAGGAGATCCAGGTGCAGGCGGTTGCCGACGAGGCCCGGATGAGTCGCACCGTCATCTACCGCCACTTCGAGGACCGCACCGACCTCGACCGGGCCGTCCAGCGTCAGGTCTGCGAGGACGTCGGCGCCGCCCTGCTGCCTGCGCTCTCCTACGACGGCACGCCCGACCAGATCATCCACCGGATCGTCGGCAGCTTCATCCGGTGGGCCGAGGCCCACCCGAGTCTCTACTGGTTCGCCGAGCGCGACCTCGCTGGTTGGGGGCCGAGCCCGCTGGGCCAAGCCGTGCAGCAGGTCGCCGAGGGGATCGAGAGCCTGATGGCGATCGTCGTCGGCGCGGTGGGTGTCGAGCTGACCGACGACGACCGGGCCGCGCTCGATCCCTGGGTCTTCGGCATGATCGGCGCCGTCTTCGCTGCCGTTCGTCGTTGGCTCGAACGCGACGTGCGAGCGCCCAGCATCGATGTCTGCATCAGCATTCTCTCGGAGTCGATCTGGCTGCAGATCAACGGTCTGGCTCTCTCTCGCGGCATCAACCTGCCCGACCTGCCGATCGTCGACCTCCTGCAGGCGCTGTCTCCCGAGAGCGCCGGGGAGTGAACGGCGCAGAGTCCGCTCCTGACGGGCTGGACCGGCTGTGGACGCCGCACCGGATGGCCTACGTCCGGGGCGAGGAGGACGTAGACCCGCCGGCGCATGCCGAGCCGCGTCCGGTGTGCCCGTTCTGCCGGATCACGGCGGAGCCGGCCACATCGACGGACGACGACCTGGTCGTCGTACGAGGGGAGACGGCGTACGTCGTCGTCAACCTGTACCCCTACAACCCCGGGCACCTCATGGTGTTGCCGTACCGGCACGTCGCCGACTACGTCGACCTGACCGACGACGAGACCGTCGAGGTCGCCGCGCTGACCAAGGCCGCGTTGCGCACCATCCGCTCGGTGTCCCAGCCGCATGCCTTCAACGTGGGCCTCAACCTCGGTGAGGCAGCGGGAGGATCGCTCTCGGGCCACCTGCACCAGCACGTCGTGCCGCGTTGGTCCGGCGACTCCAACTTCATGACGGTCATCGGTGGCACCAAGACGCTGCCCCAACTACTGGAGCAGACCCGGGACCTCCTGCACGACGCGTGGCCCGACAAGGTCGTCGAGTAGCGCCAGCGAGTCGCGCTGTGGCAACCAAGGTCGTCGAGTAGCGACGAGCGCCAGCGAGTGGAGTATCGAGACGCGCTGGTAGGTTCCGACCCGTGTTGGAGCGCTTCAAGGAGTTCTGGGGCGGGACCGTGCTGTACCCGTTCGTCCGCCTGTTCATCCGGTTGGGCATAAGCCCGGACACGGTGACCCTCGTGGGCACGATCGGTGTGGTGGTCGGTGCGCTCGCGTTCTTCCCGCGCGGCGAGCTGCTCTACGGCGTCCTGTTCATCACCGCCTTCGTGTTCAGTGACCTCATCGACGGCCGCATGGCACGTGAGATGGGGCGTGAGTCGAAGTTCGGAGCCTTCTGGGACTCCACCCTCGACCGGATCGGCGACGGTGCCATCTTCGGTGGCCTGGCGCTCTACTTCGCCGGCACCGGCGACGGTCAGGGCGACAGCTATCTCTACCTCTGCGTGTCCCTGTGGTGCCTGGTCATGGGTTCGGTCACGTCCTACGCCCGTGCGCGCGCCGAGTCCCTCGGCATGGACGCCAAGGGCGGCATCGCCGAGCGTGCCGACCGGCTCGTGTCCATCCTCGTGATGACCGGGTTGTCGGACATCTTCGACCTGCCGATCCTGATGAACGTCACGCTGTGGACGCTCGCGGTCGCCAGCACCTACACGGTGGCGTTCCGGGTCCTGAAGGTACGACGCCAGGCGCTCGCGGCCGAGGCTGCCCCCGGGGCGTGAGGGTTCACCCGGTCGCCGTAGAATCGGCGGCATGAGCGAGCAGCAGGAACAGGGCACCACCCGGGTCAAGCGCGGCATGGCCGAGATGCTGAAGGGTGGCGTCATCATGGACGTCGTCACGGCCGAGCAGGCGAAGATCGCCGAGGACGCCGGAGCGGTTGCGGTGATGGCCCTGGAGCGGGTTCCGGCCGACATCCGTGCCCAGGGTGGCGTGTCCAGGATGAGCGACCCGGACATGATCGACTCGATCATCGCCGCGGTCTCGATCCCGGTGATGGCGAAGGCCCGCATCGGTCACTTCGCCGAGGCCCAGATCCTGCAGTCCCTCGGTGTCGACTACATCGACGAGTCCGAGGTCCTCACCCCTGCCGACTACGCCAACCACATCGACAAGTGGAACTTCACGGTTCCCTTCGTGTGCGGTGCGACCAACCTGGGTGAGGCGCTGCGCCGGATCACCGAGGGCGCGGCCATGATCCGCTCCAAGGGCGAGGCCGGCACCGGCGACGTCTCCAACGCCGTGACCCACATGCGCACGATCCGTGGCGAGCTGCGCCGGTTGTCGTCGCTGCCCGAGGACGAGCTGTACGTCGCGGCCAAGGAGCTCCAGGCGCCGTACGAGCTGGTCGCCGAGGTCGCCCGTACCGGCAAGCTCCCCGTCGTTCTCTTCACCGCCGGCGGCATCGCCACCCCCGCGGACGCGGCGATGATGATGCAGCTCGGTGCCGAGGGCGTGTTCGTGGGTTCGGGCATCTTCAAGTCCGGCAACCCGGCTGAGCGGGCCGAGGCGATCGTCAAGGCCACCACGTTCTACGACGACCCCGACGTGGTCGCGAAGGTCTCGCGTGGACTCGGTGAGGCGATGGTCGGCATCAACGTCGAGGACATCCCGCAGCCGCACCGGCTCGCCGAACGCGGCTGGTGAACCCCTGCCGGACGTCGTCCGGCAGTGACGCATGTCGGTCCCGCTGACCCTCGGAACCGATGGATTGACAAATTGTGCCGACCCGTTGGTAAAGAATCGGGACAAAGTCCCGGTTCCCTGAACACAGCGTGTCCCGTCGTGGTCCTCTTCGTTCTGACATCAGAGGCAGTAACGCCTCACCAATGTTCAACGAAATCCGGACCTGGGGACACAGGCCCGGGGACGGAGATTTGGCATGAAGAAGTCAACCAAGGGCGCGCTGGCAGCTGGATCTGCGGCCGTTCTCCTCATGGGTGGTGCGGGCACCCTCGCGTTCTGGACCGCCACGGACGACGTCGACGGCGGAAGCATCGACTCGGGCAGCCTGACGCTGACGACGGGCACTTGCGACGGCTGGGTCTACTCCGCCGCTGACCTCGAGGGCACCGGTCCGGTGACGCTCGTCGTCCCGGGCGACACGATCGAGCAGACCTGCGAGGTCACGATCGACGGCTCCGGCGACCACCTCAAGGCCACGGTCGAGATCGACCCGGCCTCGGTCGCCGACATCACCCTCGGCACTGGGGTCACGGACACCCTGACCGTCTCCGCTGCGCTGGTCGGTGCGACCACCGACGTGGAGATCGACGGGCCCACCACGGTCGACGTCGTGATCACCGTTGCCTACCCGTACGGCGCGACCGAGAACAACGACTCGCAGCTGTCGACGGCCACGCTCGGCGCGATCACGCTGGACGCCGTCCAGGTCCACGACTGATCCGTCGCGGAACTGGGCTGACTGCCCGTGCGCAAGTCTCTCGGCTGGATCGGTCAGGTTGTCTCATGGCTCGTGATCCTCGGTGTGGTGGCTGTGCTGGCGGTCGCGGTGTTGGTACCGCGGCTCGCCGGTGCAGCTCCCTACACCGTGCTCACGGGTTCGATGAAGCCGAACTACCCGCCGGGCACGCTGGTGGTGGTCAGGCCGGTGCCGTTCGACGAGATCGCCGTCGGCGACGTGATCACCTACCAGCTCGAGTCGGGCAAGGCGACGGTGGTGACCCACCGGGTGACCAGGGTCAGCGCCCGGCTCGACGGCGAGAAGGTGCTCACGACACAGGGCGATGCCAACAACTCCCCGGATCCCGAAGGGGTCGAGGAGGTCCAGGTCAGGGGCCGGTTGTGGTACTCGGTCCCTTTCCTCGGACGCGTGAACAACGCACTCAACGGGGGCCAGCGACAGATTGCCGTGCTGATTGTCTCGGCGGGTCTCGTCGGGTACGCAGCCTTCATGTTCGTCGGGAGCTTCCGGGACCGGCGGCGCAAGAAGACGCAGGTCGTCGACGAGGTCGCTGAAGCACAGATCCACCGGGTGACAGAGCAGGTCGAGACCCACGGCAAGGGAGGGCAGGCCCGCGATGGCAGCTCCAACGCACGAGTCGCAGCCGCCGGAATCTTCGGACTCGTCGCCCTCGGCCTGGCTTACCGCTTGATCAGGGCCCGGCGCGGCCGAACCACTGACCACACCCACCACTGAACATCCCTCCCAGCTCATTCATCGAAGCCCACTCATCGAAGCCCCAGGACAAGGACTCGTCGTGATGCGTCGCCTCGCAACCGTCGTCACCGCAGCCGTACTGGCTGTCGGGGCTGCGGCTGCGCCCGCGCACGCGAACGAGATCGGACTCAGCGAGGACGGGGTGACCTGGTCGGACTCGCTGGTCGAGCCGATCTTCGAACCGGACTTCGTCTTCGTGCCGGGCGACGTCGAGGTCAGGAGCTTCAAGGCCCGCAATGACGGACCTTCCGACGGTGTGCTCACCGTCGACGTGATCGCCTCCGACCCCGATGACCTCCTGGCGAACGACGACTTCCTCGTCGAGGCACAGGTGGGCTCCGGTCCCTGGGTCAACGTCGAGCCGGGTTCGACCCGCGCCCGCACCGAGCTGAAGATCGCCCAGGGCGGTCAGACCGACGTCCGGATCCGGGCGAGCTTCCTGTCCGCGTCGACCAGCCAGCTCGAGAGCATTCCCTTCAGCGTCCGCCTCACGATGTCCGAGGACAGCGACGTCGGCGGTGTCGACGAGGGTGACGGCGACGGGAACGGCGGTGGCGATGTCGGCGGAGTGGACGACGGAGGCCTGCCGGACACCGGTTCCCCGATCGAGATGATGTACCTCTGGCTGGCCGCTGGCCTGATCGGAGCCGGTCTGGCGCTGGTCCTCCCGCGCCGCCGTCGCCGTGAGGAGGCCTCCTGTGTCTGAGCACCGCGCTCCGCGACAGGGCTGGTTCGGCCGCGGCCGGACCCGGGCGATCCTCTCCCTCGGCCTGCTGCTCGGGATGGGAGCCGTCGCGACCTCGGCGTACTGGACGGCCGAGGACACCGTCACCACCGGACCCGTCAGCTCCGGTGCGATCCACCTCGACCTCGCCACCAACAACAAGGTCAAGCCCGAGGTCTACCCCTGGGCTGGGCTCTCCCTCAGCAACCTCGCGCCGGGCGCCTCCAAGGCTGCCGTGCTGCCCGTCACGAACAACAGCAGCGGTCATCTGAAGTTCTCCTACCGCATCCAGGCCGCAGCGACCGGAACCACCCTGGGACCGCAGCTCCAGGTGACCGTCCGCCGTGGCGGTACCTCCGACGGCACGGCCTGCTCCGGAGGCACCCTGATCGGTGGCGCGAATGCCACGCTCAACGGCTTCAACCAGCCGGCCGGCGCGAACCTCGCCCCGACCCAGTCCCACAACATCTGTGTCCAGGTGACGCGTACGGGCGTGGCTCTGCCGGGCAGCTCGACATCGAACGTCAGCTTCACCTTCCCTGCTACCCAGGTGCACTCATGACGAAGACACTGCGTTTCGGACGCGAGGCACTTCTCTGGGTCGGGGGAGCGCTGGGCACCCTGTGCCTGCTGTCCCTGCTCGCCGGCTGGATGTTCAACGTCACGCCGCTGGTGTTCTCGTCCGGCTCGATGAGCCCCGCCTACGAGGCCGGCGCACTCGGGCTGGCGCATGAGGTGCCCGCACCCGACCTCGAGGTCGGCGACGTCGTGAGCGTGGTCAACGCGCAGGGCGACCGAGTGACCCACCGGATCGTCGAGACCGTTCCCGTGGGCAACGGCTCCGTGCTGACCCTGCAGGGCGACACCAACAACGTCCCCGATGCCGAGGCGTACGCCGTCACGTCCGCTGACCGCGTCTCCTTCGGGATACCGTACGCCGGCTACGTCCTCAACGCTGCCGCCAGCCCCTTCGGCCTGTTGGTCATCGCCCTGCTGGTCGGCGCAAGCATGTGGCTGGGCTTCGCCCGTCGCCAGGATCGCTCCAACGCCTCCGGGCCGGTCCGCACCCGAGCCCTCGTTTCGACGGGTGTCGTCGGAGTGGTCGCGGCCGGGGTCCTGCTCGGCGCCAGCGGACAGGCTCCTTGGGCGTTCACCTCTGCCTTCTGGACCGACACGGCCACCGCGACGACGACGGCCAGCACGCCCGCGGTCGTCGACACGACCCCGCCGGTGCTCTCGAACCCGCTGCCGGCCAACGCTTCGTCCGGTGCGGGCTGGGCAGCGCTCAGCTGCGCGTCGAGCGCCAACCAGATCTGCGTGAACGCGACCGACACGGGCGGGTCCGGCGTCAGCACCGTGTTCGTGAAGCTGGTCCGCACGAGCACCAACCAGTGCTGGAACGGCACGGCTTTCATTGCCGGTACGGGCTGCTCGCCGCAGCCGATGGTCCTGGTCGCGGGCAACCAGTACAGCACCAGTGGCCTCACCGCTGCGTTGATGCCGGTCGGCACCTACACCGCGGCCTTCACTGCGACGGACGTCGCGGGCAACGCGGCGACGCCCTTGAACACCGGGTTCACCATCACTGTGCCAGCCACGCCGACGATCACGAGCTGCACGGTTGCCAACGGACTCACCGAGTACACCCTGACCTGGACGTGGCCCGGACCGGGCACGGCGGACTCGTTCAAGCTGTACTACGGAGGAGGTGGCAGCTCCAGGCCGCCCACGACGCTCCCCGATGTCACTTCGCCGTACACAGGAGTGTCGGTCCCGATCAATGACGAGGCGGGCACGTTCCGGATCGTTGCGGTGGTCGGTGGCGTGGAGTCTGCGCTCTCCAACACCTACAACTACTCCGGCAAGAACAACAGCAAGGTGTGTGGTCCCTAGTCCCGAGGCGCTCTCCGCCCGAATACCCGGGATGAAGTCCTCAGGACTGGTCTGGACCAGTCGATGGAAGGGGCATGACCACTCACCTTCCCCGCGAACCGCGCCGACGCCGCGGTCTCGTGCTCGGTACGGCCGGCGCGATGTCGGCGGCGGTACTGGCACTCGGCATCA
This sequence comes from Nocardioides sp. Root682, assembly GCF_001427795.1. Taxonomy (GTDB): domain Bacteria; phylum Actinomycetota; class Actinomycetes; order Propionibacteriales; family Nocardioidaceae; genus Nocardioides. Next base: position 436,863 of record NZ_LMHJ01000002.1, read on the forward strand.
GCGGCACCCTGTCCAGCTGGACCGAAGCCGTCCTGGGCAACGATGACAACCACGCCGACAGTGCGACGTCCGTCGTGCTCGAGGAGACGGGCCCCGGCGCGACGACGTGCACGACCAGCGGGACGGTGACCAACACCGCCACCTGCTCGACCATCAACAAGTACGGCGACGACGGCGCGGCAGCGACCGGTGTGACAGCGCTCGAGCCGGGCGACTCCATCTCGACCACGGTGACGCTGACCAACACAGGCAGCGGCGACGCAGCGACCTTCACGCTGACGCCCGGCTCCTGCAGCGCGATCTACCACTCCGGCACCAACAGCGGCCAGGCCCCTGCGCCCGGTGACGACCTCTGCAGCCAGCTGACCGTCGCGGTCTCCTGCGACGACGCCGGGGCGGTCAACGTGCTCTCGGTGGCGGCTGTTGCACTCGGCAGCTTCAGCGGCGCACAGGCCATCACAGGTGGCCTCGGCAGCGGGGACGCCGTCGACTGCACCTTCACCGTGGCATTGCCCGGCGCGACGGCCGCGAACTACGGCGGGCAGACGGTGGCGCAGGACCTCGTCTGGCGGATCAGCGTGGTGTGAGGTGCCGACCGACCACCGTGCGCCACGGCGGCGACGTCGCGCGGGTCGCCCGCGCAACGTCGTCATCTGGCTCGCCGGTGGCGCCTCCGCAGCCGTCCTCGTGCTCGGCACCTCCGGTGCTCTCGCTTCCTGGACCAGCGCTGTCGTCGGCAACGACACCAACACCGTCGCCACCGCCAAGGCGGTCATCCTCTCCGAGACGGACGGCAGCACGACCTGTCGTTCCAGCGACCAGACCACCAACGTGTCGACCTGCAGCGGGATCAACAAGTACGGCGGCACCGTTTCGCCCCTGATGCCCGGCGGGTCGCGCACCCTCGACGTCACGTTCTCCAACATCGGCGCCGCCAACGCGGTGACGTTCTCGTTGGCACCGGGGGCCTGCAGCCAGACCCCGACGGCCGGGAGCGGAACACCCGCCGCCACCAACCTGTGCACGGCGACCAGTGAGCTGACGGTCGGCGTCTCCTGCTCGCCCGGTGCGACGTACGTCGGCGGGTCGGCCTGGGTCGACCTGGTCCACGCTGCCGGGGTGCCGCCCACGGCGACGAAGACCCATACGGCGACCGGAGCCGAGCTGAATGCCGGCGCCCAGTGGACGTGTCGGTTCACCATCGCGCTCAATGCCGCAGCGAGCATCGCGAGCCAGAACGTCATCGTCTCCCAACCGCTGACCTGGACACTCGCGTCATGACGTGGCGGCCGCGCTCCGGGCCGCTGTTCGTCACCCTGGTCGTCGGAGTCGCAATCCTCGTCCTGGGTGCCGCGGTCACCCGTGCCGGGTGGACCACTGCGCAGGTCGCGACGGCCGCGAACTCCGCCAAGACGGGACGCCTGGCCTTCACCCACACCTACGCCAGCACGACCTGCGTCGGCACGGGGCCGTCGGACACCGCGTGCGCCGACAGCCCGGTCACCACCGCCGCGTCCTCGTCCTCGGCCCAGACGCTCGACACGACGCTGAGCAACCAGACGACGGGTGGCGGAGCGTTCACCCAGCAGGTCCAGGTCACCTCGTGCGCACCGGCGGCCTTCACCAACACGACGACGAGCGGTGACCCCCTTCTGTCGCGTAGCAGGGTGACCCGAAACGTGACCGACAAGTGGGGGACGACGAGCGCCGCCACCTTCAACGGCACCTCTCAGTACGCCGCGGACGTGGTCTCCACGTCGACCTCCGCGGTCGCAGCCACGTCGTACACGGTGGGCCTGTGGTTCAAGGCGGCCCCCGGCAGTGGGGGAGGCGGCCTGCTCTCCCTGAACGCCAGCCCCGTCGACACGACCAGCTCCGGTGCCAACCCGAGCGTCTACCTCGACCCGACGGGGCGCGTCCGGGCACGGTTCGACGGTGTGCCGATCATCGTCATCCCGGTGATCCTGACGGTCGCATCGGGTTCAGGGACCGACTACCGCGACGGCCAGTGGCACCACGTCGCGCTCACGGTTTCCCGCAGCATCCTGACGACCGACCTGCGGCTCTACGTCGACGGTGCGGTGGCGGACAGTGCACTCGGCGTCACGCTCCTCGTCGGTACCGGTTCGGCGGCGTGGTGGCACGTCGGCTGGACGGACACCACCGGCCTCCTGGGCTACGGGAACCCGACGGCGTACTTCACCGGCTCCCTGTCCGGTGTCTTCCGGACGACGACAGCGCTGTCCGCCGGAGCCGTGTCGACGCTCGCGGGAGCCGCGTCGGCGTCGGCGTACGCCACGGCCCTGAGCGGGGCCCAACATCTCTGGATGCTTGCCGAGGGACGTACGGCGACGTACACACCCGCGATCGCCTACGTGACCGGTGGCAACCCGTGCGCGCTCGTTCGGCTGGGCTGGACCCTGGGCTCGACATCGGCGTTCTCGCCGACGGCGATCGCCACCCTGACGGGCTCCGGCTGGCTGCCGGCGAGCCCGGCTGCCGCGCCTGCCGGGGGAGCGAGCCACACCCTCACGACGTCGTACTCGCGTGTTCCGGTGGGGTACGACACCGACGTCGCGGGCCTGGAACTGGTCACGGTTCTCGGGCACCGGGCGAACCTGTCCGGCACCAGCTGGCGCCTGTTGTTCGAGTGGACGACGGCGGTGCTGCTCGGATGAGCGTGAGCAGGTGGGCACGGATCGCCGCGACCGTGGCCGTGACTTCGTTCCTGGCGCTGCTGGTGTCGTGGCGCATCGACGGCGGCCGTTGGGTGCACGTCGAGTCGCCGTCCATGGGCACGGCAGCACCGGTCGGCTCACTGCTGTGGGTCAAGCCGGTCGACACCGAGACCCTCGCGGAAGGCGACTTCATCACCTTTCGTCCGCCCGGGAGCGACGCGCTCTACAGCCATCGCGTGCTCGCGGTGTACGACGACGGTTCGTTCACCACGAAGGGCGACATCCCCGGCCCTGATCCGTGGCGGCTGACCGCCGCCGACGTGGTCGGAGAGGTGCGGATGACGTGGTGGGGCGCCGGGTGGCTGGTGGTCGCCGCGCCCGTCCTGCTGGGCGGCTTCGCAATTGTCGTCGCGGCACGCGCTGCGGTGGATCCGGCGTGGCGCTTCCCTGTCACCATGGTCCTCGCCGCGACCGTGGTCAGCATCGCCGTGTCGGTCTACCACCCGCTGATCGGCGCCCAGCGGATCGCGTTCTCGCCCGAGGGATCGACCGCGCGGGCCACCTACGTCGGGACCGGGTTGTTGCCGGTCAGGCTGACCACGCACCATGGGGAGAGCGCGATCCTGGCGGCCGGCGAGGTGGGCACCGTCGTCGTCCGCGACCCGGACGAGGACGGACGGCTGGAGGTCACCCTCGAGCCGGCGCTCCCGATGTGGTGGTGGGCGGTGCTGGTGCTCGGGTGCCTGGCACCGGCCGCGGTTCGGACGGCGGGGGACCGACGGCCCCGCGACAGTGCGCCGGCGGTATCGCACTAGGCTTCCGGCGTGGCAGCGATCGGAGTCTTCGCCCTCCAGGGCGACGTGCGGGAACACCTCCAGACCCTGACCGCCCTGGGTGCTGCAGCGTTCCCCGTACGACGGCCCCGGGAGCTGGACCAGTGCGACGCCCTGGTGCTGCCGGGTGGTGAGTCGACGACGATGGCGAAGCTCGCCCGCACCTTCGAGCTCCTCGACCCCATCCGCGAACGCGTGAAGGCAGGCATGCCGACGTTCGGCACCTGTGCGGGGATGATCCTGCTGGCCGACCGGATCGAGGGCGGCACCGCCGACCAGGAGACGATCGGTGGCCTGGACGTGACGGTCCGGCGCAACGCCTTCGGCCGTCAGGTCGACTCGTTCGAGGCGGACCTGGACTTCACCGGACTCCCCGCGCCGGTGCACGCCGTCTTCATCCGCGCGCCGTGGGTGGAGCAGACCGGCCCGGACGTGGAGGTGCTGGCCGAAGCGCACGGCCACCCGGTCGCCGTACGACAGGGACACCTGATGGCGACGTCGTTCCATCCCGAGGTCGACGGGGACGGCCGGGTGCACCGGCTCTTCCTCGACCTGGTCGCCGGATAGACTCCACTGTTGTCGTTTCGAAGAGAGCTGGAAGAGGACGGAAATGTCGGGCCATTCCAAGTGGGCAACCACGAAGCACAAGAAGGCGGCCATCGACGCCAAGCGCGGCAAGCTGTTCGCCAAGCTGATCAAGAACATCGAGATCGCCGCGAAGATGGGTGGTCCCGACCTGACGGGCAACCCGACGCTGTTCGACGCCGTCCAGAAGGCCAAGAAGCAGTCGGTCCCGAACAAGAACATCGACTCCGCGGTCAAGCGCGGCGGTGGCCTCGAAGGCACCGGCGTCAACTACGAGACGATCATGTACGAGGTCTACGGACCGCAGGGCGTGGCCCTGCTCGTTGAGTGCCTCACCGACAACCGCAACCGCGCTGCGATGGAGGTCCGCACGGCGGTCACCCGCAACGGCGGCACCATGGCTGACCCGGGTTCGGTCTCGCGCCTGTTCACCCGCAAGGGCGTCGTCGTGGTCGCGAAGGACCAGGAAGGCAAGACGGTCTCCGAGGACGACGTGCTCGAGGCGACGCTGGACGCTGGCGCCGAGGACGTCGCCGACCACGGCGAGAGCTTCGAGGTCCAGTCCGAGGCGGGTGACGTCGTCGCCGTCCGCACCGCACTGCAGGACGCCGGGATCGACTACGACTCCGCCGATGTCCTGTTCGTCGCATCGATGGACATCCCGGTCTCCGACCCCGATGCGGCCGGCAAGGTGTTCAAGCTCGTCGACGTGCTCGACGATCTCGACGACGTGCAGAACGTCTTCTCCAACGCCGACATCCCCGATGAGGTCATAGATAGCTTCGAGCCGTAGCACTGAGTTCCTCGGTGAGGCGCGGCCCTGCCCATCAGACGGGGAAACACCAGACGTTTTCAGTACCCCTGCGGCCCGAGGGATTCTTGCCACGACCTGATCTCGGCCGACGGCACGTATCTCGGCAGACCGCGCGCCGGGTTCCGAATATCGTGTTACGGTGCGTCTCCGTTCTGGGCTCTCGGGCCTGCCAGACGATAGGGGCATTCATGTTCAGAAAACGTGTTGGTGTAATTAGCCTTGCTGCTGCGGTTGCGAGCATCGTATTGTCCGCAAACCCCGCCTACGCGGCCGAAAACACGAAATTCACCTGTGTGGCGGATGGGCAGACCGCCACGCTTAGTGTCACGCACGATTTGTATAAGCGTACGATCTACCGGATCGAGTACAAGATCGAGGACAATGGGCGCGGCGGCGGAAAAATCTGGGTCAATGACTATGGAACCGCGCCTACGCTTACCTACTACACAGGGTCGGCAATCCAAGATGGCGCTTGGCATGTAATGCGTGAAACGAACATCTATCGCGGAGGAGGCGGATTGAATGTCAAGTTCACTCTCAACCAAGCGGTCGACAGTTCGTGCGGTGGTTGGGTCTGGTGACGTTGTGGCTGTGAGCATCGGCCGATAGTCGGCGGATAGATCGCTGCCTGGGGCTTTGTGCCTCATTCGAGTTTGCCGCCAATCGAGAACCGGTCCAGTTGCAGTGGGAACGCACTCTGGTGCCGCTTCCGTCCCGCTACGTCTTTGAATCTTCGATTCTCATGCGACTGGGATTTGCTGGTGTATTCGAGCTCGATGGCCTGAACGCCCGAGACGCACTAGGACTGTGCTCCGCCTGTGGAGCCAGATTCCGGTGGGATGAATTGTTCGTTCGGGATGTGGCGATCCAGGTCGTCCGTTGTTCTCGTCATCACGCTCCGCGCCTGACCTGTTCGGGGCCATCGAGGGACTCCCGGCAAGCTGCCGCCGTGCCGTCACCCGCGAGGGTTACGGCACGGCGGCAACGCCGGCCAGTTAACCGAGTTACGCGGCACGCAGTGGTGTTCTCGAACTCACCCGTTCGCCCGCGTGTCGTCGGCGCTCGGCAGCGCAGGGTCATCTAGCGTTGGGCCCGAACACTTGTTCGGACGAGAGGTGACGACGTGCGTGTGCTCGGGATCGACCCGGGGCTGACCCGCTGCGGCATGGGCGTGGTCGAGGGCTCCGTGGGACGGCCGTTGTCACTGGTCGACGTCGGCGTCGTTCGTACGTCGTCCCAACTGGCCGTTCCCGAACGGCTGGTCACCATCGAGCGCGGTGTCGACGCCTGGCTCGACGAGCACCGTCCGGACGCCGTCGCGATCGAGCGGATCTTCGCGCGCTCCGACGTCAGCACGATCATGGGTACGGCGCAGGCCGCCGGCATCGCCATGGTCTGTGCTGCCCGGCGCGGCCTCCCGGTCGCGCTCCACACGCCCAGCGAGGTGAAGGCCGCCGTGTCCGGCAACGGTCGCGCCGACAAGGCCCAGGTGGGCGCGATGGTCACCCGGATCCTGCGCCTTGACGCGATGCCCAAACCCGCCGATGCCGCCGACGCACTCGCGCTGGCCATCACCCACATCTGGCGGGGAGGCAGTCAGGCCCGGCTCGACGCGGCGGTGGCCGCTGCCGGCGCCCGACAGAGCCGCCCTGCCGCAGGAGGAGTTCGATGATCGCGTTCGTGCGGGGCAATGTTGCCGCGTTGACGCTGAACAGTGCCGTGGTCGAGGTCGGCGGTGTCGGCCTCGAGCTGATGTGCACGCCGGGCACCCTCGCCCAGCTGCGCACCGGTCGCCAGGCGACGTTGCCCACCAGCATGATCGTCCGCGAGGACTCGCTCACCCTCTACGGCTTCGCCGACGAGGACGAGAAGGCGATCTTCGAGCTGGTCCAGACGGCGTCCGGCGTCGGGCCGAAGGTCGCCCAGTCGATCATTGCGGTGCTCTCGCCCGACGGCGTACGTACTGCCATCGCCACCGAGGACGTCAAGACGCTGACCAAGGTGCCCGGTATCGGCCAGAAGGGTGCCCAGCGCATCATCCTCGAGCTCAAGGACCGGATCGGTGCTCCGACCGGCTCCGCCGGCGGAGGTACGACGACCGGGGCGGCCCCGTGGCGCGACCAGGTCCACCAGGGCCTGATCGGCCTGGGCTACAACACCCGTGACGCAGAGAAAGCGGTCGACGCCGTCGCCGACCAGGCCGGGGGAGACCTCGGCCCGGATGTTGGCGCCCTGCTCCGTGCTGCTCTCCGCGCGCTGTCGAAGGCCTGACGGCATGCCGTTCCACGAGGACGAGCTCGAGGCAGCCGAGGAGGTCCATCTCCGGTCGCTGACCGCGGCCGAGGCGGAGGGCGACGAACGCGCCGTCGAAGCGGCGCTGCGACCGCGGAGCCTGGCCGAGGTCGTCGGGCAGGTGCGGGTCCGCGACCAGCTCGGGCTGGTCCTCGAGGCTGCTCGACAGCGGGGGAGAGCCCCCGACCACGTGCTGCTGTCCGGTCCGCCGGGCCTCGGCAAGACCACGCTCGCCATGATCATCGCGCACGAGATGAACACGCCGCTGCGGATCACCAGCGGGCCGGCGATCACCCACGCCGGCGATCTGGCGTCGATCCTGTCCGGTCTCAACGAGGGCGACGTCCTGTTCGTGGACGAGATCCACCGGATGTCACGACCGGCCGAGGAGATGCTCTACCTCGCCATGGAGGACTTCCGTGTCGACGTGGTGATCGGCAAGGGGCCGGGTGCCACCGCGATCCCGCTCGAGATCCCGCCGTTCACGCTGGTCGGTGCCACCACACGAGCGGGCCTGCTGCCCGGTCCGTTGCGTGACCGCTTCGGGTTCACCGCACACCTGGAGTTCTACGAGGCCCACGACCTCGACCTCATCGTCCACCGCTCGGCGGGCCTGCTGGGTGTCGACCTGACACCCGAGGGGTCCGCCGAGATTGCCGGCCGTTCCCGCGGCACGCCCCGGATCGCCAACCGCTTGCTGCGCCGGGTGCGGGACTTCGCCCAGGTACGGGCGGACGGCGTGGTCACGCACGAGGTCGCCCAGGCCGCACTCGATCTCTACGAGGTGGACTCGTTGGGCCTCGACCGGCTCGACCGGGGCGTGCTCGACGTCCTGTGCCGACGCTTCGGTGGCGGGCCTGTCGGCGTCTCGACACTCGCCGTCGCCGTGGGCGAGGAGCGCGAGACGGTCGAGGAAGTGGCGGAGCCGTTCCTGGTCCGCAACGGCTTCCTGGCCCGCACCCCGCGCGGGCGGATCGCGACTCCGGCAGCGTGGATCCACCTCGGCCTGACTCCGCCGACAGCACAGCCGGACAGCGTCGCGCCCACCCTCTTCGAGGACTGACCGGGTCGCTGCCCGGCCGCGGCGCGCGCGGGCGCGCCACCGATCCTCGACGGGCAGGGGTCCGTGGCTACACTTGCCCGTCGGCCCGCCTTCACTCGTCCTGAGCGGTGCCATACCTGCGCGTGCTGGAGAGGTTTGTCAGTGAAGGAGCTCTACCCCTGGCTGTGGATTGCCGCGATCGCGGTGGTCTTCTGGCTGCTGATCATCCGTCCGGCCGCGCGACGTCAGCGAGAGGTCAGCGCGCTCCACGCGGCCCTGTCCGTCGGTGACGACGTCCTCCTCACCTCCGGTGTCTTCGCGACCATCGTCGGTGCGGCCGACGACCACCTCGAGGTGGAGATCGCGCCCGGCGTGGTCATCCACGTCGTGCGCGGCGCGGTCGCCTCCTTGCGGGTCGACCACGCGGACGACACTGCGGACGACACCGTGGATGACGAAGAACAGACCGAACTGACCGACGAGCTCGACTCCGCGAGCGCCGAAGCCGGCGACACCGCCCCCAACGACACCGAGGAACGCTGACATGGCCGCCCGTCGCCCGCGCCCCGGACGCACCCTCATCATCTTCTTCCTCGGTCTCGCTGTCTGTTATGGACTCGTCGCGCTCGCAGGGAGCTGGAAGCCGAGCCTGGGACTCGACCTGCAGGGCGGAACGCGGATCACGCTGACCGCCGAGAAGGCACCCAGCGCCGAGAACCTCGAAGAAGCCCGTCGGATCATCGACCAGCGGGTGAACGGCTCCGGTGTGGCCGAGGCTGCGGTGACCACCCAGGGCGGCAAGAACATCGTCGTCGAGGTTCCCGGGAAGACGACGAACCGGGCCCAACTCGAGGAGACCGTCAAGCGGCAGGCCCAGCTCCGGTTCCGGCTCGTTGCCTGTTCCGAGCGCAACCCGAGTGGCCCCTGTGCACCGGCCACCGGCGGCCTGAGCCGTGCCCCGCTGTCGCTGGGTGCCGACGAGGAGCCGACTCCGACCCCGACCGCGACGGACACCGCCACCGACACGGCCGATCCGTCTGGCGACCCGACCACGGACCCGTCCGCCGACCCGAGCGCAACGCCCACCGAGACGCCGACGGCGACCGACCCGGGCGGCGACGGCGAGAAGTGGACGGTCAAGGACGACATCGCCTGGTCCCGCGCCCCCGATGCGGACGCGATCGCGGCGTACAACAACTACACCTGCGACGCCAAGGGTGTCCTGTTGACGCTCGACGGCAAGCCGGCCGACCTCCCGGATGTCTGGGACCAGCCTCTCGTTGCCTGCAAGGAGCCCGAGAAGGGCCAGTCCATCAAGTACCTCCTCGGCCGCTCGGTCGTCGAGGGCACCGAACTCGAGGACGCCAGCGCCCAGACGCCCCAGGGTGCCGTCCGCTGGGTCGTGGCCATCGAAATGGGCAACGACAAGAAGAAGGCGCTGCCCAAGGGCTCCGCTGGCGCCTCGACTGACTTCGAAGCCGTCTCGCGTGCCTTCGCCGGTACCGAGGAGCAGTTCGCCGTCGTCCTCGACGGCCTCGTGCTGACGGACCCGGTCATGACCAGCATCATCACCGACGGACGTTCGCAGATCGAGGGCAACTTCACCGAACAGAGCGCGCTCGACCTGGCCAACAGCCTCAAGTTCGGTGCGCTGCCGATCAACTTCGACGACGAGCAGACCTCCGTCGAGGAGATCGGGCCCTCCCTCGCGGGCAACCAGCTCAACGCAGGCATGCTGGCGGGTGCCATCGGCCTCGCGCTGGTGATGCTCTACTGCCTCTTCTACTACCGCGGCCTCGGCCTGGTGGTGGTGAGCTCGCTCTTCGTGGCCGCGAGCGTCACCTACGCGATGGTGCTGCTCCTCAGTGAGACGGCCGGGTTCACGCTGACCCTGCCCGGTATCGCCGGCCTGATCATCGCCGTCGGCATCACCGCGGACTCGTTCGTCATCTTCTTCGAGCGGATCCGTGACGAGATGCGTGAAGGGAAGTCGATGCGCGTCGCCGTGGAGACGGGATGGGCGCGAGCCCGCGTCACCCGCGTGGCGGCCAACACGGTGCAGTTGCTGTCGGCGTTCGTGCTCTACGTCTTCGCCACCGGCGCAGTGAAGGGCTTCGGCTTCGCGCTCGGTCTCACCACCCTGATCGACCTCGCGGTCCTGTTCTGGTTCACCAAGCCACTGGTGTCCTGGCTCGCCCAGTTCAAGGCCTTCAACTCCGGACACAAGCTGTCGGGTCTCAGCAAGGAGACGCTCGGTATGGATGTCGCGCCCGACCGCAAGGTTGCGACCGTGGGAGGTAAGGCCTGATGGGCAAGATGTCCCGACTGGGCAACGACCTCTACCAGGGTCGCAAGTCCTTCAACTTCGTCGCCAAGCCGTGGCTCTGGTACGCCGTTTCGCTCGTGCTGGTCGGCCTCGCCGTGGCCGTGCTCTTCCTCAAGCCGCTCAACATGGGCGTCGAGTTCACCGGTGGTACGACGGTCACGGTCGACGTCGGCGCGGGCAACGCGAACCAGGACGCCGCCGATGACCTCCGCGAGGCCGTGGCCGACTCCGGTATCAAGAACGCCGAGAACCCGACGGTCACCACCGAGGGCAACAAGCGGCTGACGGTTCAGGTCGAGAACCTGTCCGAATCGCAACGGTCCGACATCTCTGACGTCATTCAGAAGAGCTATCCGAACCTCGACCGCGAGACTGACCTGTCCGTCCAGGACATCGGTCCGAGCTGGGGCGAGCAGGTTGCCAAGCGCGCTGCCCTGGGCGTCGTGATCTTCCTGATCCTCGTGGTGCTCTTCATCTGGGCCTACTTCCGCGAGTGGCGGATGTCCGTCGCAGCCTTCATCGCGCTGGTCCACGACGTCCTGCTCACGGTCGGTGTCTACGCCCTGTCCGGTTTCCAGGTCACGCCGGCTGCTGTCACCGGTGTGCTCGCGATCCTCGGCTTCTCGCTCTACGACACGGTCGTCGTGTTCGACAAGATCAAGGAGAACACCCACCAGCTCCGCAAGAAGACGCAGTCGTACTCCGACGCGGCGAACCTCGCGGTCAACCAGACCCTGGTGCGCTCGATCAACACCTCCATCGTGGCGCTCATCCCGATCGGCGCGATCCTCTACGTCAGCGCCGTCCAGCTGGGAGCGAGCTCGCTGCAGGACCTCGCGTTGGCCCAGTTCGTCGGCATGGCGATCGGTGTCTACTCCTCGGTGATGCTGGCGCCTCGCGTGCTGGTGCACCTGAAGATGCAGGAGACCGAGGTCCAGCTCCAGGCCCGGCGCGCGAAGGCCAAGCAGCGCGCCCTGGCCGACAAGTACGCGACGGTGCCCGTCTTCAAGGACGACACCGCTGTCGTCGCCGGCCGCGCGGTCAGCGACGTCGAGGGTGTCGAGGAGCCCGACGAGCTCCGCGAGGACGACGAGCCCGGGCCCGCAGAGACGGCGCGAGGTGCTCGCCCGCAGACCCAGGGTGCCGTCGGCAAGGGACGGGTCGTCCCGGCCTCGACCCGACCGGTCAACGAGAGCGGCGGTGCCGGGCGCAAGCAGCCGGTGCGCCAGCCGCGCTCGAAGCGCGGCAAGAAGTAGGTCCGGTGCCGGACGCGGGTGCACGTGCCGCAGACGTGCTGACCCGGCTGGTGCGGGACGTCCCGGACTACCCCGAACCGGGGATCCTGTTCAAGGACATCACGCCGCTGCTGGCCGACCCCGAAGGCTTCGCGGCCGTCGTGGCCGGTCTCGCAGCGGCGGGTCGTGGGGCTGACGGGCGTCCGGTCGTCGACAAGGTCGTCGGCATGGAGGCGCGGGGCTTCATCCTCGCCGCCCCGGTGGCGCTCGCCCTCGGTGTCGGCTTCGTGCCGGTGCGCAAGGCGGGCAAGCTGCCGGCCGCCACGCACCACGTCTCCTACGAGCTCGAGTACGGCGCCGCCGTACTCGAGATCCATCAGGACGGTCTCGCACCGGGTGACCGGGTGCTGCTCGTCGACGACGTACTCGCCACCGGTGGCACGGCCCGTGCGACGTGCGAGCTCGTTGCTGCATGTGGCGCCGAGGCCGTGGGATTCGCCGTGTTGATGGAGCTCGGATTCCTGCCGGGTCGTGCGGAGCTGGGGAGCCTTCCCGTGACGGCACTCCTGGCCGTCTGAGACCCATACACTGGACGAATGACCGAGGAGCGCACCCCCGCACGCGTGGAACCGCGTGACGACGCTGCGCCCACGTCCGCGTCCACACCTGCGCCCACGACGCCCACGACGCCCACGACGGCGACGCCCGAGCCTGCCACGGCGCGCAGCATGCGTGCGCGGCTCGCCCGCATGGGCAACCGCAACCAGGGCTCGAACCCCGTCCTCGAGCCGTTGTTCCGAGCAGTCCGGACCAACCACCCCAAGGCCGACCTCGCCCTGCTCGAGCGGGCGTACGTCATCGCGGAGCGCCTGCACGCGGACCAGAAGCGCAAGAGCGGCGACCCGTACATCACCCACCCGCTGGCCGTGACCACGATCCTCGCGGGGATCGGCATGACCGAGCCGACGCTCGTCGCGGCGTTGCTGCACGACACGGTCGAGGACACGCCGTACACGCTGGAGGAGTGTCGTCGCGACTTCGGCGACGAGGTGGCGGCGCTCGTCGACGGGGTCACGAAGCTCGACAAGGTCGTCTACGGCGACAGCGCCCAGGCCGAGACCATCCGCAAGATGATCGTCGCGATGTCGCGCGACATCCGGGTCCTGGTCATCAAGCTGGCCGACCGCCTGCACAACATGCGCACGCTGCGCTTCGTGCCGCAGAAGAGCCAGGAGCGCACCGCGCGCGAGACGCTCGACATCTACGCGCCGCTGGCCCACCGGCTTGGCATGAACACGATCAAGTGGGAGCTGGAGGACCTCGCGTTCTCGACCCTCCACCCGAAGATCTACGACGAGATCGTGCGCCTGGTTGCCGAGCGCGCGCCCTCTCGCGACTCGTTCCTGGCCGAGGTGATCACCCAGGTCGAGAAGGACCTGCGCGAGGCGAAGATCAAGGCGACCGTGACCGGACGCCCGAAGCACTACTACTCGATCTACCAGAAGATGATCGTCGGCGGTCGCGACTTCTCCGACATCTACGACCTGGTCGGCATCCGGATCCTCGTCGAGGAGGACCGCGACTGCTACGGGGTCCTCGGTGTGCTGCACTCGCGCTGGAACCCTGTCCTCGGGCGGTTCAAGGACTACGTCGCGATGCCGAAGTTCAACATGTACCAGTCGTTGCACACCTCGGTGATCGGCCCGATGGGCAAGCCGGTGGAGATGCAGATCCGTACCTTCGCCCAGCACCGCCGGGCCGAGTACGGCGTCGCGGCGCACTGGAAGTACAAGGAGGACGGGCGCACCGGCACGGACACCGACAAGCGTGCCGACATGGACGACATGTCGTGGGTGCGCCAGCTCCTCGACTGGCAGAGCGAGGTCGAGGACCCGGGCGAGTTCCTCGAGTCGTTGCGCTTCGAGATCAACCAGACCGAGACGTACGTCTTCACTCCACGTGGCGACGTGATCGCGCTGCCCTCGGGCGCGACCCCCGTGGACTTCGCGTACGCCGTCCACACCGAGGTCGGTCACCGCACCATCGGTGCACGGGTCAACGGGCGGCTCGTCCCCCTCGAATCGACGCTCGAGAACGGCGACGTGATCGAGGTCTTCACGTCCAAGGCCGAAGGAGCCGGGCCTTCCCGCGACTGGCTGAACTTCGTCCGGTCCCCGCGTGCGCGCTCCAAGATCCGCCAGTGGTTCACGAAGGAACGCCGCGAGGAGGCGATCGAGCGCGGCAAGGACGAGATCGGCAAGCTGATGCGCAAGGAGGGCCTGCCCCTCAAGCGCCTGCTCACGCACGACTCGCTCTCGCTGGTCGCCGACGCCTTCCGCCTCGCCGACGTCACCGCGCTCTACGCAGCCGTGGGGGAGAGCAACCTCAGCGCCCAGGCGGTCGTCCGCCGGGTCATCGAGCTGCACGGTGGCGACGAGGGCGCCCAGGAGGACCTCGCCGAGGCCGTCACGATCACCGGCCGCGGCCGCCGTTCACGCCGGCCCTCCAGCGGAGACGCGGGCGTCATGGTCACGGGCGCACCCGATGTCTGGGTGAAGCTGGCGAAGTGCTGCACGCCGGTTCCGCCCGACTCGATCCTGGGCTTCGTCACCAAGGGCGGGGGAGTCTCGGTCCACCGCAAGGACTGCACCAACGCCGGTGACCTGCTCGGCCAGCCCGAGAAGGTCGTCGAGGTCGAGTGGGCACCGACCGGCCAGTCGACCTTCCTGGTCAACATCCAGGTCGAAGCGCTCGACCGCTCGCGGCTGCTGTCCGACATCACGATGGCGCTCTCGGATGCCCACGTGAACATCCTGTCGGCGAACCTCACCACCTCCCGCGACCGGGTCGCGAAGTCCCGGTTCACCTTCGAGATGGCCGATGCCAAGCACCTCGACACCGTGCTGAACGCCGTACGCACCGTCCCCGGCGTCTTCGACGCCTACCGCGTCACCCAGTAGCGCGCGCGGGCGCTGCAGGAATCCCCGGGCGCCCGGGGATTCCTGCGCGGGATGGGGTTTGCAAACCCCATTTGGCGCAGGAAGTGCCTCCGCATGGGGGAGTTCACGCTCGTATCCACAGGTGCGCGGACGCCAGGTGTAGGCGCCCGGCGCCGCGGGGCAGAGGCTGGTCATGTATCTCGAACCAGACGATCCCTGCATGACGGACATCGCGTTGCGCAGCGAGTTGATCGCGCTCGGTCAGACCGACCGCAGCATTGCCCGCTCCCTGCGGAACGGTTGGTTGGCGAGACCCCGACGCGGTGCCTACGTCGACGGGAACGTCTGGGCCGGTCTGGCGACCGAAGGGCAGTACGCCGTCCGCGTTCGCGCCGCCGTACGGCAAGCCCGAGCTGACGTCGTCCCGAGCCACACTTCGGCGTTGCCGTTCCTGGACGCCCCGGTCTTTCACATGTCACTCCAAGACGTTCACCTGACACGAAAGGATGGACGTGCTGGGCGCCACGAAGCCGGGATCCAGCAGCATCGAGGGACTTTGCTCGACGGCGACGTCGTTACGGTCAACGGCATGGAGGTCACGGCCCCAATGCGCGCGACCCTGGAGGTAGCCACACTGGCCCCGGTCGAGTCCAGCCTGGTCGTACTCAACCACTTCCTGCACCGTGGCGACTTCACGGGTCAACAGATCCGTGAACGATACGAATGCGGCATGGACGGATGGGCGAACTCCCTCAACACCGACCTCCTTCTTCGCCTGGGCGACCGGCGGATCGAGTCGGTTGGGGAATCGCGGACGTACTACTTCCTTTGGCGTCATCATTTCCCAGCTCCCGAGCCGCAGTTCGAGGTGTACGACGGCGCGACGCTATTGGCCTACCTGGACTTCGCGTTCCCCGAGCTGGGCATCTGGCTCGAGTTCGACGGCAAGGTCAAGTACGTGAAGTACCTCCGGCCGGGGGAGACAGTCCTGGACGCGATCCTCCGCGAAAGGACTCGTGAGAATCGGATCGCTGAACTGACGGGCTGGCGGTGCATCCGAATCACCTGGGCTGACCTCGCGGACCCTGCGGCGTTGGAGCGCCGCATTCGTGGAGTGATTGCCGCGGTCGCATCCGCGCGGCGAGCGAGCTGACGCGTCACACCTGGCACACAGGTCACACCGCGCGGTCAGTTCCTGCGCCGGTCGGGCGTTGCAACCCCCATCAGGGGCAGGAATCCCCGGGCGCCCGGGGATTCCTGCACTTCCATCAGCGGTAGTCGGCCGACGCCTTCTTCGCCATGTCCAGGAACGACCGACGCCCTTCGAGGTTCTCCTCGAGGTCGCGGATCTTCTTGGCGTCACCCTTGGCGCGAGCGGCTTCGAGCTTGGCCTCGGCCTCGGCGATGGCGGCTTCGAGCTTGGACACCATGTCGTCGGCGCGAGCCGACTTCTCGGGGTCGGACTTGCGCCACTGGTCGTCCTCGGCCTTGCGGATGGTCTGCTCGATGGCACGCATGCGTCCCTCGAGGTCCTTGATCCGGTCGCGGGGCACCTTGCCGGCCTCGTCCCAGCGGTCGGCGACCAGGCGGAAGGCGGCCTTGGCGGCTGCGACGTCACCGGTCTCGGCGAGCGGGGCGAGCACGGCCTCGGCCTCGACGAGCAGCGCCTCCTTGACCTCTGCGTTGGCTGCGAACTCGGTGTCGAGGGCGGCGTTGGCTGCGTCGCGAGCCCCGAAGAAGGAGTCCTGTGCGCCACGGAAGCGCTGCCAGAGCTTGTCGTCGACGTTCTTGGGCGCCGGACCGGCGTTCTTCCAGTCGCGCATCAGGTCGCGGTACTTGCCCGACGTCGGACCCCAGTCGGTGGAGCTGGCCAGGGCCTCGGCCTCGGCGACGAGGCGCTCCTTGACGACCCGGGCGCCCTCGCGCTTCTCGTCCTGCTCGGCGAAGTGCCCCTTGCGTGCCTTCGTGTACGCCGACCGCGCGGTCGAGAAGCGCTTCCAGAGTGCGTCGTCGGCGGCCTTGTCGATGCGGGGGAGCTGCTTCCACTGGTCGAGGAGCTCACGCAGCCGGTTGGCGCCGTTGCGCCAGTCGCGGCCGCTGGCGATCTTCTCGGCTTCGAGCGCGAGCTTCTCCTTCTGCTCGCGTGCCTCGGTGGCCTTCTGCGCCTTGACGGCCTTGCGGGCCTCGCGCTGGATGGCGATCACCGGGCCGAGCTCGTCGAGCCTTCGCCCGAGCAGCGCGAGGTCTCCCACGGCATGGATGTCGGCGAGCTGGTCGCGCACGAGCTTCACCGAGGAGACGGCTTCCTCGGGGGACAGGACCCCCGAGATCACTCTCTTGTGGAGCAGGTCCACCTCGAGCGCGATCGCGTCATAGCGCTTCGTGTAGAAGGCCAGGGCTTCCTCGGGAGGCACGTCGGGAACCTGCCCGACCGCACGTTCGCCATCGGATGTCTTCACATAGACGGTGCCGTCGTCAGCAACGCGGCCCCAGTCGGAGGTAGTCACAGTGGGCCATGCTAGTGCCGAACCCTCAGGCCGATAGGCTGGGTCGGTGCTCATCGCTGCCTTCCCCGCTGGACCGTGGGGCACCAATTGCTATGTCGCGGCCACCGGACCGGGCGCTGAGTGCATCGTGATCGACCCGGGCAAGGACGCCGCGAGCGGTGTCGCCGACGTGGTCCGCGAGCACAACCTCAAGCCGGTTGCGGTCCTGCTGACCCACGGGCACATCGACCACATGTGGTCGGTCACCCCCGTCGCGGGTGCGTACGACGCCACGGCATGGATCCACCCGGACGACCGGCACCTGCTCGCCGACCCGATGTCGGGCATGTCGGCCGAGACCGCGGGCATGCTGCTCGGCGGCAAGTACGAGTTCGTCGAGCCCGACCGGGTTGCCGAGCTCGCTGACGGCGCCGCGCTCGAGCTCGCAGGACTCCAGGTGGTCGTGGACCACACGCCCGGGCACACGGCTGGCTCGGTCACCTTCCGGACGCCGTACGGCGAGCAGGACATCTCGGAGCTGATGTTCTCCGGCGACCTGTTGTTCCAGGGCTCGATCGGCCGGACCGACCTGCCGGGCGGCGATCATGCCGCCATGCTCCGCTCGCTCGCCTCGAAGGTGCTGCCGTTGGCCGACGACATCGTCGTGCTGCCGGGCCATGGCGAGCAGACGTCCATCGGTCGCGAGCGCGCGACCAACCCCTTCCTGCAGGACCTGCTCGACTCGGGCTCCGCGGGCCGAGTGACCAGAGGTCTGTAGTTCCATGGCAAAGCCGACCCCGCTCAGCGGGTTTCCCGAGTTCCTGCCTGCGCAGCGCCACGTCGAGCAGGAGGTCGTCGCGACGCTGGCGCGCACCTTCGAGCTGCACGGCTTCGCGAACATCGAGACCCGTGCGGTCGAGCCGCTCGACCAGCTGCTGCGCAAGGGGGACACCTCCAAGGAGGTCTACGTCCTCAAGCGCCTCCACGACGAGGCGGGCAAGGACGCCGGCATCGGCCTGCACTTCGACCTGACGGTGCCGTTCGCGCGCTACGTGCTGGAGAACGCCGGCAAGCTGGAGTTCCCGTTCCGCCGCTACCAGATCCAGAAGGTGTGGCGGGGTGAGCGGCCCCAGGAGGGTCGCTTCCGCGAGTTCACGCAGGCCGACATCGACATCGTCGGGCGCGACGACCTGCCGTTCCACCACGACGTCGAGGTCGCCCGGGTCATGCTCGAGGCCCTCTCGCGCCTCGACTTCCTGCCCGGCTTCCGGCTCCAGGTCAACAACCGCAAGCTGATCCAGGGCTTCTACGCCGGAATGGGCATCTCCACGGAAGGCATCGACGAGGTGATGCGCCTCGTCGACAAGCTCGACAAGCTGGAGCCCGCGAAGGTCCGCGAGCTGCTGCTCACCGACGCGGGCGTCACCGAGGAACAGGCTGACAAGGCCCTCGCGCTGGCCACGATCCGCACCACCGACGACTCCTTCGTCGACCGGGTGCGGGACCTCGGCGTCAAGGGCGAGCTCCTCGAGGAGGGCCTCGACGAGCTCGCGACGCTCGTCCGCGCGTGCGCTCCTCTGGCGACGGAATCGGTCAGGATCGAGGCCGACCTCTCGATCGCCCGGGGCCTCGACTACTACACCGGGACGGTGTTCGAGACCCGCCTCGACGGCTACGAGTCGCTCGGCTCCATCTGCTCGGGGGGCCGTTACGACGCCCTCGCCAACGACGGTCGTACGACGTACCCCGGTGTCGGCATCTCGCTGGGTGTCAGTCGCGTCCTGGTGCCCCTGGTCCAGCGGGGCCTGCTGACCTCGGACCGTTCGGTGCCGAGCGTCGTCCTGGTCGCCCTCGCCAACGAGGACGCACGCAGCGAGGCCGATGCCACGGCAACCGCCCTGCGTGCGCAGGGCATTGCGTGCGAGGTGGCACCCACCGCCGCGAAGTTCGGCAAGCAGATCCGTCACGCCGAGCGGCGTGGCATCCCGTACGTCTGGTTCTCCTCGACCTCCGAGGACGGCACCGTCACGCACGAGGTCAAGGACATCCGCGACGGAAACCAGGTCGCAGCCGACCCGGCGACGTGGCAACCTCCGAGCCAGGACCTGCGCCCGCAGGTCGTGGCCATCTCCACCGACACCAGCACTGACACCAGCACTGACACCAGCACTGACACCAGCACCGCCTCATCCATCGAAAAGGAACTCTCGTGATCCGCACCCAGGACGCCGGCGCACTCCGCGCCGAGCACGTCGGCCAGACCGTCACCCTTGCCGGGTGGGTGGCCAACAGGCGCGATCACGGCGGTGTGGCCTTCATCGACCTCCGCGAGTCGAGTGGCATCGTCCAGGTCGTCATCCGTGACGAGGCCGTCGCGCACAGCCTGCGTGCGGAGTTCTGCCTCAAGGTCACCGGCGAGGTCGTCGCCCGGATCGAGGGCAACGAGAACCCCAACCTGCCCACCGGTGCGATCGAGGTCGTCGCGACCGAGGTCGAGGTGCTGAACCCGGCCGCGCCCCTGCCGTTCCCGATCAGCGACCACGTCGACGTCGGCGAGGAGGTGCGCCTCAAGCACCGTTACCTCGACCTGCGTCGTAGTGGCCCTGCGCACGCCCTCCGCCTGCGCAGCAAGGTCAACAAGGCCGCCCGCGACGTCCTGGACCAGCACGGCTTCGTCGAGGTCGAGACGCCCACCCTGACCCGCTCGACGCCCGAGGGTGCGCGGGACTTCCTGGTGCCGGCACGCCTTGCCCCGGGCAGCTGGTACGCCCTTCCGCAGAGCCCGCAGCTGTTCAAGCAGCTGCTCATGGTGGGCGGTCTCGAGCGCTACTACCAGATCGCCCGTTGTTACCGCGACGAGGACTTCCGCGCCGACCGGCAGCCCGAGTTCACCCAGCTCGACATCGAGCTGAGCTTCGCCGACCAGGAGGACGTCATCGCCCTCATGGAGGACGTGCTCGCTGCGATGTGGGATCAGATCGGCTACGACATCCCGCGCCCCATCCCTCGCATGACGTACGCCGACGCGATGGCCCGGTTCGGGTCCGACAAGCCGGACCTGCGGATGGGCAACGAGCTCGTCGACTGCACGGAGTACTTCAAGGAGACGACCTTCCGCGTCTTCCAGGCCGAGTACGTCGGTGCGGTCGTGATGCCCGGTGGCGCGAGCCAGCCGCGCAAGAAGCTCGACGCGTGGCAGGAGTGGGCCAAGCAGCGCGGTGCCAAGGGACTGGCCTACGTGCTCGTCACCGAGGACGGCTCGCTCGGCGGCCCGGTGGCGAAGAACCTCTCCGAGGCCGAGCAGGCGGGCCTCGCGGCCCACGTCGGCGCGGAGCCGGGGGACTGCATCTTCTTCGGTGCCGGTGCCACGAAGTCCAGCCGCGCCCTGTTGGGTGCCGCACGCCTGGAGATCGGTCGTCGCTGCGACCTCATCGACGAGGACGCCTTCGCGTTCACGTGGGTGGTCGACGCCCCGATGTTCGAACCGGCCTCGGACGCGGTTGCCTCCGGTGACGTCGCTGTCGGTGCCGGTGCCTGGACGGCCGTGCACCACGCCTTCACGGGTCCCAAGCCGGAGTTCGCCGACACCTTCGACACCGACCCCGGCAGCGCGCTGGCCTACGCCTACGACATCGTCTGCAACGGCAGCGAGCTCGGGGGTGGATCGATCCGGATCCACCGTGAGGACGTCCAGAAGCGCGTCTTCTCGGTGATGGGGATCAGCGAGGAGGACGCCCAGGAGAAGTTCGGGTTCCTGCTCGACGCCTTCAAGTTCGGCGCACCCCCGCACGGCGGCATCGCTGTCGGCATGGACCGGATCGTCGCCATGCTGGCCAAGGTCGACTCGATTCGCGAGGTGATCGCGTTCCCGAAGTCCGGTGGCGGCTACGACCCGTTGACGGCTGCTCCTGCGCCGATCACGGCCGAACAGCGCAAGGAAGCCGGTGTGGACGCCCGTCCGGAGGACGAAACCAAGTCCTGACCGTTCGGGCCGGAAGGATTTTCCGGTGGGTCGAGACCAAACCGTTACCGCGTCGCTATCGCTTTGGCGCAACGTGAGCACCTAATGTCGCTCGCGGTGCCGACATCGGACGGCACTGAACGGGATGGCTCACAACGTCCCGTTGGCGGCGAGCAACGGGACGTAGAGGTGACATGACCACCACGGTGAGCAACCTCGAGAGCGAGGGTCTGCCCGACCCCACCGGACATCCGGACGAGATGGATCGCGGCAAGGTCGAGGGCAAGTCACCGACACGACTCGCCATCGAGCGGTTCCGCAAGGACCGGCTCTCGATGGTGTCGTTCATCATCGTGGCGCTCTACATCCTCGGTGGGATCCTCGCCCCGTTCCTGGTGAAGTTCGGCCTGCTCGACCCGACCAGCTACCACCAGGACCTGCTCAACGAGTTCACCCTTCCGGAGGGTCCGCTCGGCGGCATCAGCTGGAAGCACCCGTTGGGGGTGGAGCCCGGCACCGGCCGCGACGTCATGTCCCGGGTCTGGCTCGGTACGACGCTGTCGCTCACGATCGCTCTCATCGCGAGCCTCCTCGCGATGGCCATCGGGACGGTCCTGGGCATCATCGCGGGCTTCACCGGCGGCCTGACCGACGGTGTCATCGGTCGACTGATCGACCTGACCCTCTCGTTCCCCTCGACGCTGATGCTGCTGGCCCTGTCGGCGCCGATGTATGCGCTGCTCACCAAGAACTTCCACGTGCCCGAGGGCGACCTGGCGTGGGCGACGTACGTCGTCGTCTTCCTGGCGATCTTCGGCTGGCCGCCCATTGCGCGGCTGATCCGCGGACAGGTGCTGTCGATCCGCGAGCGCGAGTTCGTGCACGCGGCGACCCTGTTCGGCGCCTCGAGGTTCCGGATGTACTTCAAGGAGATCCTGCCGAACCTGTGGGCGCCGCTGCTGGTGTCCTTCACGTTGCTGCTGCCGGCCTACATCTCGGCCGAAGCGGCGCTCAGCTACCTCGGCGTCAGCATCAAGCCGCCCACGCCGACCCTGGGCAACGTGCTGCGCGACTCGCTCAACTACGCGGAGTTCGACTTCGTGTACTTCTTCTCGCCTGCTTTCGCCATCGCTCTGATCGTCGTCTGCTTCAACCTGCTCGGCGACGGTCTGCGTGATGCCCTCGACCCGAAGTCCAACCGCTGAACCCACGATCTTCGACGGCAGGTCGCCGCCGAATGTGCCGCCGCCAGGCGCGTACACATTGAAGGAGAATTCATGGCCAACACTCGAAAGCGGCTGCTCGCGGCGTCCGCTACGGCTGCCTTGGTGGTCTCTCTCGCCGCCTGTGGCGGCGGAGACAGCGACGACAACGACTCGTCGGACACGAAAGCCACGAAGGGCGGGACGCTGACCTACCTGCTCGCCAGCCCGATGGGTCACACCGACCCCCACCGGGTCTACGTCGGCCGCGACATCAGCAACCTCAGCCGTACCGTCTACCGGCAGCTCGTCACCTTCCCGACCGCGACCGACCTCGAGACCGCCAACACGCCGGTCGCCGACCTCGCGACCGACACGGGTACCTCCAGCGACGGCGGCAAGGTCTGGAAGTTCACCGTCAAGGACGGCGTGACCTGGCAGGACGGCAAGGACATCACGTGTGAGGACTTCAAGTACGGAGCCTCGCGTGCGTTCGCCAACGACGTCATCACCGGTGGCCCGAACTACCTCCTGAGCTACCTCGACATCCCCGCGGATGCCGAGGGTGCCCCGGTCTACAAGGGTCCCTACACCGACAAGGGCCAGGCGGACTTCGACAAGGCCGTCACCTGCGACGGCAAGACCATCACGTACAACTTCAAGAAGGCGTGGCCGGACTTCCCGCTCGCCATCGCGGCGCTGCACATGCTGGACCCGTACCGCGCCGACCTCGACAAGGGTGAGGGCTCCAACTTCGAGATCTTCTCGAACGGCCCGTACATGCTCGAGGGCAAGTGGGACGAGAACAAGGGCGGCACGCTCGTTCGCAACCCGGAGTACGACCCCTCGACGGACTCCACGGACAACCGTCAGGCCAACCCGGACAAGATCATCTTCGACATCGGCAAGACCCCGGAGACGATCAACCAGCTGCTGATCCAGGACAGCGCCGAGGTCCAGGCCGCTGTCACCGGCACGCGTGTCCTGCCGCAGTTCATCGCCAAGGCCGTGGGCCTCAAGGACCGCTACCAGAACGTCGAGTCTCCGTACGTCGACTACCTGGTGCCGAACACCAAGCGACTCTCGCTGGAGGTTCGTGAGGCGCTTGCAACCGCCACGAACGTCGAGGCGTGGATCACCGCTGGTGGTGGCGAGAAGTTCTACAAGAAGGCCGACTCGATCGTGAACCCGGTCGTCCCGGGCTACCAGGCGGTCGAGCAGTTCAAGGACCTGGGCGCCGGTGACCCCGACGCTGCCAAGAAGATCCTTGAAGGTGCAGGCGTCAAGCTGCCGTACAAGCTCAAGTTCACGTACGACGGTGCCTCGGAGACGGCTGACAAGCAGGCTGCCGCGCTCAAGGAGACGTGGGACAAGTCGGGCTTCGACGTCACGCTGAACCCGCTGACCGACGCCTACTACCCGACCATCCAGGACCCCAACGCTGACTCGGACGTCACGTGGGCCGGTTGGGGTGCTGACTGGCCGTCGGCACTGACGGTCACCGCGCCGCTGTTCGACAGCCGGATCAACCTCACGCCGTCGTCCAACAACCAGGACTACGGCAACTACAAGAGCGACGAGTTCAACGCGCTCGTCGACGAGGCGCAGGCTGCCGGCACGCTCGAGGAGCAGACGGAAGCGCTCCAGAAGGCCGACGCGGTTCTCGGCAAGGACTACGCCTACGTCCCGCTCGAGATCTCGCTGTTCAACTGGGTGCACGGGTCGAAGGTCAACTTCGCCACCACCCCGGCCTCCAACGGGTTCGCGGACCTGGGGCTGATCAGCGTCAAGTGATTCACCCGGTGGGTGAGGAGTCCAGGTGGCTCCTCACCCACCACCGGGATGCTCGTTCCTGAGCACACCCACACCACCGCGCAGCCGGATGGACCCGGACTGACTCAGTCCGTGTCCATCCGGCCGCCGGAGTGGCCTCCATCTGTCTCGGGGCCCTCACCGTTCCATCGCCACCGACCCCTGAGGTGATTCCCGCATGCTGGCCTACGTCATCCGCCGCATCTTCGTCGGCGTCGCGATGCTCCTGGCGATGAGCCTGGTGACGTTCACGCTGTTCTTCGCCTCGCCCGTCGACCCGGCGCAGTACGCCTGTGGCAAGAACTGCTCGCCCGTCCAGCGCGAGCAGGCCCGCAAGGCGCTCGGTTACCCCTCGCGGGGTGAGGGCGTCTGGGAGAGCAACATCAAGGGCCCCGCCGAGATGTGGGGCACGTTCGCCAAGGGCATCGTCAAGGGTCGCCAGTTCCCGGCGGACGAAGAGCTCCGCAAGGCCGCGCCCGAGAACGTCGTCGACTGCGCCGCTCCCTGCTTCGGCTACTCGACCTACAGCATCAGGACCGTCAACGAGATGGTGGGCGAAGCCCTGCCCGTCACCTTCTCCATCGCCCTGGCCGCCGTGATCCTCTGGATCTTCTTCGGCGTCCTGATCGGCGTCCTGGCGGCAGTGACCAAGGGATCGTTCCTCGATCGCGGCATCGTCGGCACGTCCCTGTTCCTCTACGCCTTCCCCTCGTTCTTCATCGGCACCTTCCTGCTGACGTACATCTCGATCAAGTGGAGCCTGTACCCGCTGCCGTCCTACACGTCGATCGCGGACGGCGGGGTGGGCACCTGGGCCTCGAACCTGTTGCTCCCTGCGGTGACCCTGGCCATGCTCTACATGGCCGGCTACGTCCGGATGACGCGCGCGTTCGTCCTCGAGTCGCAGGCGGAGGACTATGTCCGCACGGCGCGGGCGAAGGGGCTCGCGACGCGGAAGGTGTTGTTCAAGCACGCGCTCCGCGCCGCTCTGACGCCGCTGGTCACCATGGCCGGCCTCGACTTCGCCAGCGTCCTGGGCGGCGCGATCATCACCGAGTCGATCTTCAACTTCAACGGTCTCGGCAAGCTCGCCGTCTCGGCGAACACCAACTACGACCTGCCCGTCCTGATCGGGATCGTGCTGATCGCGGGCGCGTTCGTGATCACCGCCAACATCATCGTCGACATCCTCTATGCATTCATCGACCCGCGGGTGCGGGTCGGCTAGGAGACGCCTCCATTGAGCACCGCGCCCACGCCGTACCTGTCGGTCCAGGACCTCAAGGTCCATTTCCCGACACCTGACGGCATCGTCAAGGCGACCGACGGCCTTTCCTTCGACCTCGAGCGGGGAAAAACTCTCGGCATCGTCGGCGAATCCGGTTCCGGCAAGTCGGTGTCCAGCTCGGCGATCCTCGGGCTGCACCGGGGGAGCAGCGCCCAGGTCAGCGGCCACATCCTGCTCGACGGCGTCGACCTGCTGGAGCTGAGCAACGAGGACATGCGCAAGATGCGCGGTCGCGACGTCTCCATGATCTTCCAGGACCCGCTGTCGGCCATGCACCCGTACTACACGGTCGGCAACCAGCTGGTCGAGGCGTACCGCGTGCACAACAAGGTCACGAAGAAGGAGGCGCGTGCCCGCGCCGTCGAGATGCTCGACCGGGTCGGCATCCCCAACCCGGACAAGCGGATCGGTGACTACCCGCATCAGTTCTCGGGCGGCATGCGGCAGCGCGCCATGATCGCGATGGGCCTGATCAACGACCCCGGTCTGCTGATCGCCGACGAGCCGACCACGGCGCTCGACGTGACGGTGCAGGCGCAGATCCTCGACCTGCTGCAGGACCTGCAGCGCGAGTTCAACTCCGCGGTCATCATCATCACCCACGACCTGGGTGTGGTGGCCGAGATGGCCGACGACGTCCTGGTGATGTACGCCGGCCGTGCGGTCGAGCACGGTCCCTGCAAGGAGATCCTCACGCACCCGGAGATGCCCTACACCTGGGGTCTGCTCTCCAGCGTGCCGGACGTGTCGGGTGACACCAACGCTCGCCTGTTGCCGATCCCCGGCAGCCCGCCGAGCCTGCTGAACCCGCCGACGGGATGCGCGTTCCACCCGCGCTGCCTGCACCGCGACAAGGTGCCCGGCGACCTGTGCCGCACCGAGCTGCCTCCGCTGGTGGTCGGCACCCGGATCGGATCGCACCTCAAGAGGTGCCACCTGAGCGACCCGGACAGCATCTACGAGTCCGAGGTGCTCCCGGAGATCGCCCCGGACCTGGTGGACGAAATTGTTGCTGACAAGGCAACGGACAATGCAGCGGACGATGCAGAAGGTGCCCGATGACGTTCGAGGAATATGTGCCCGGTGCGGCGGACGACCACGAGCCGGCCACGATGGCCGACATGCTGACCGTCGCGGGGAACGCCGCGGCGGTCGCGCCGGTCGGAGCGGCTCCGATCCTCGAGGTCGACAAGCTGCGGATGTACTTCCCGGTCAAGTCGCCCGGACTCCTTCGTCGCACCGTCGGGCACGTGCAGGCCGTCGACGGTGTCTCCTTCCAGGTTGTCGAAGGCGGGTCGCTCGGCCTGGTCGGTGAGTCCGGCTGCGGCAAGTCGACGACCGGTCGCTTGATCACCCGCCTCTACACGCCGACCTCCGGGGCGATTCGCTTCCAGGGTGAGGACATCGCCCACGCCAAGGCGCGCCAGCTGAAGCCGTTGCGTCGCGACATCCAGATGATCTTCCAGGACCCGTACACCTCGCTGAACCCGCGCCACACGGTCGGCGCGATCATCGGCGCACCCCTGGCGATCCACAAGATCCTGCCGAAGAAGCAGATCCTTCCCCGGGTCCAGGAACTGCTCGAGATCGTGGGTCTGAACCCCGAGCACTACAACCGTTACCCGCACGAGTTCTCGGGTGGTCAGCGGCAGCGGATCGGCATCGCCCGTTCCCTGACGCTCCAGCCGAAGCTCCTCGTCGCCGACGAGCCGGTCTCCGCGCTGGACGTGTCGATCCAGGCGCAGGTCGTGAACCTGCTCCAGGACATCCAGCGTGAGTTCGGCGTCGCCTTCCTGTTCATCGCGCACGACCTGGCCGTGGTCCGGCACTTCTGCCCCGAGGTCGCGGTGATGTACCTCGGCAAGATCGTCGAGATCGGCGACCGTGACTCGATCTACAACAACGCGCACCACCCCTACACGCAGGCGCTGCTCTCCGCGGTGCCGGACGTCCGTCAGGCGGCGACCGGAGGTCGGCGTGAGCGGATCCGCCTGGAGGGCGACGTCCCGAGCCCGATCGATCCGCCGTCGGGTTGCCGGTTCCGCACGCGTTGCCCGATCGCCCAGGAGATCTGCGCGCGACACGAGCCGCCGCTGCTGCAGATCGGCCAGCGTCACAAGGTGGCCTGCCACTTCCCGGGACGCCTCGGGGAGGCGCCGCGCGAGCCGCTCACCTCGGGCCTGCTCGGTGTGGACCGCGAAGGCCGCCCGGACCCGGGCGCCAGCCCGAGCACCGACCTGGTCGAGCAGCCCGGCTTCGCCGACA
The DNA here is from genome assembly GCF_001427795.1 of Nocardioides sp. Root682. GTDB lineage: Bacteria > Actinomycetota > Actinomycetes > Propionibacteriales > Nocardioidaceae > Nocardioides. Next base: position 464,621 of record NZ_LMHJ01000002.1, read on the forward strand.
CCTGGTTCGACCTCGACAAGAAGACGATCGGCAGGGTCTGAGCCGGTCCTGATTCGGGCTGTCGGTCCGGAGCCGTAGGCTGCAGTCGTGAGTGAACCGGGTCTGTTCGACGTGCCCGGACGTGCACCCACGTCCGGCGGGTCGCTCTCCGACGCGACCCACGCCGCCGCGCCGCTGGCCGTGCGGATGCGTCCGCGCGACCTCGATGAGCTGGTCGGGCAGGCACACCTTCGAGCCCCGGGCTCGCCGTTGAGGCAGCTGGTCGAGGGTGACCAGTCGCTGTCCCTGCTGTTGTGGGGACCGCCGGGCACGGGCAAGACGACGATCGCCTCGATCATCAGCCAGCAGACAGGCCGCAGGTTCGTCGAGGTCTCCGCGGTCTCGGCCGGTGTGAAGGACGTGCGTGAGGCGATCTCGGCAGCCCGCGCGAGCCTGGTCGCGACGGGGGAGGAGACGGTCCTCTTCGTCGACGAGGTGCACCGGTTCAGCAAGGCCCAGCAGGACGCCCTGCTCCCGGGGGTCGAGAACCGCTGGGTGACGCTGGTCGCCGCGACCACCGAGAACCCGTCCTTCAGCGTGATCTCGCCGCTGCTCTCGCGCAGCCTGTTGCTGCGGCTCCAGCCGTTGACCGATGACGACATCGTGGCGGTCATCGACGCCGCGGTGAAGGACGAGCGAGGCCTTGCGGGCCGGTTCGTGCTCGACGACGACGCTCGTGCCCACATCGTGCGGCTCGCCGGCGGGGACGCGCGGCGGTCGCTGACCTACCTCGAGGCGGCGGCGGGCGCAGCGGTGGCGAAGGGTCTCGACGCGATCGACCTGGCGACTGCCGAGACGGCAGCCGACCAGGCGGCCGTGCGCTACGACCGCGACGGCGACCAGCACTACGACGTGATCAGCGCGTTCATCAAGTCGATCCGGGGCTCCGACGCCGACGCCGCCCTTCACTACCTCGCGCGGATGATGGAGGCGGGCGAGGACCCCCGGTTCATCGCCCGAAGGCTGATCATCCTGGCCAGCGAGGACATCGGCCTCGCCGACCCGACAGCGCTGCCGACCGCGGTCGCCGCGGCGCAGGCAGTGCAGCTGATCGGTATGCCCGAGGCACGGCTCAACCTGGCGCAGGCGGTGATTGCCCTGGCCGTCGCGCCCAAGTCCAACGCCGTCATCGTGGCGGTGGACGAGGCGATCAGCGACGTGCGGAGGGGCAAGATCGGCGCCGTACCGCCCCACCTGCGCGACGCCCACTACGCAGGCGCGGAGCGCCTCGGGCACGGCAAGGGATACAAGTACAGCCACGACGCGCCGTTCGGGGTCGCCGAGCAGCAGTACGCCCCTGATGTGATCGGTGACACGCGCTACTACCGTCCGACCGAGCTCGGAGCCGAGTCTGCCGTCAAGCAACGGTGGGAGCGGGTCCGGAGACTCATCCGCGGCAAGTAGGCTTGCCCGTCGTGACCAACGAGCTCGCCGTACCCGTCTGGCTGGCCGTGGCGACCCTTGTCGCCCTGGTGGCCCTCGCCTGGGTTGCCTGGAACCTGAACCAGTCGCTGCGCAGGGTCCGCGAAGAGACCGATGCGCTGCTGGCCTCGACGGCCACGGACGCCGAGGAGCTGCGGGTCCAGCTGGCTGACCTCGACGAGGCGCTCAAGCGGCAGGCCGCCATGTCGGTGGCAGCCTCCAACCTCCCTGACCGGGTGCCGGTGGCGGTGGTCGATGACCGTGAGTACCTCATCACCGACCTCCACCGCGGCCGCGGCCCGCAGGTGCCGGCACGCATCGTGCCGGCGCCCATGTTCGCCGACATCCTGTTGCGCGAGAGCGTGATCAAGACCGCGGCCCTGGCGTCCGGCCTGCGTCGAGCCCTGTCGCCAGAGGTTCGCAACCGGATCCGGTTCGAGATGAAGCGCGAGATCAAGCGTTCGCGCAAGGACCGCAAGCTGATGCTCAGGGCTGCGCGCCGCGACTGGGAGACCCGCCGGCGTTCCGACATCGGGAGCCAGTCGTGAAGGGCGGTGTCTGGTTCGCCGCCGGAGCCACCGTCGGCATCTACGGCATGGTGAAGGTACGACGCCTCACCGAGGCGCTGACGCCCGACGGCATGCGGGACCGGGTCAACGCGGCCGTCGTCGGTGCCCGCATCTTCCGTGACGAGGTCGCCCAGGGACAGGTCGACGCCGAAACCCAATTGCGCGAGCACTTCCGCGCTGTGGAGGCTGGTCAGCACCGGGCAGGCCAGACCCACGAACTACCTACCCGTTCCACCACGACGGCCGTTCCGGCCGCCCGCACCCTGGAAGGCCCACAATGACGGCGACACCGGACGGCTACCTGACCAGCGCCGAGATCCGCAACCGGTTCCTCGCCCACTTCGAGGGCCAGGGCCACACCGTCGTGCCGTCGGCCTCGCTGCTGCTCGACGACCCGAACCTGCTGTTCGTCAACGCAGGCATGGTGCCGTTCAAGCCCTACTTCCTCGGTCAGGAGACGTCGCCGTACGCGCGCGCTGCGAGCGTGCAGAAGTGCATCCGCACACCCGACATCGAAGAGGTCGGGAAGACCACCCGGCACGGCACGTTCTTCGAGATGTGCGGCAACTTCAGCTTCGGTGACTACTTCAAGGAAGGCGCCATCGAGCTCGCCTGGGAGCTGGTCACCAAGTCGCAGGCCGACGGCGGCTTCGGCCTGGACGAGTCGCTGCTCTACCCCTCGGTGCTCGACGGTGACGACGAGGCCATCGGCCTGTGGAAGAAGATCACCGGCCTGCCCGACGACCGCATCGTCCGGCTGCCCCCCAAGGAGAACTACTGGTCCATGGGCATCCCGGGACCCGGCGGACCCTGCTCGGAGATCCTGATCGACCGTGGCCCCGAGTTCGGTGCCGAGCGTGACTGGGACGCCGGCGACCGCTACCTGGAGTTCTGGAACCTCGTCTTCATGCAGGACGAGCTGTCCGCGGTCCGCAGCAAGTCGGACTTCGACATCGCCGGCCAGCTGCCGAACAAGAACATCGACACCGGCATGGGCCTCGAGCGGGTCGCGTACCTGCTCCAGGGCAAGAACAACATGTACGAGATCGACGTCGTGTTCCCGGTGATCGAGAAGACGATGGCCCTCACCGGCAAGACCTACGGCGCCGGGTACGACGACGACGTCCGCTTCCGGGTCGTGGCCGACCACATCCGCTCCTCCATGATGCTGATCAGCGACGGCGTCACGCCCGGCAACGAAGGTCGCGGTTACGTCCTGCGTCGTCTGCTCCGGCGCGCGGTCCGCAACGTCCGCCTGCTCGGCTACGAGGACCCGGCGCTGCCGGAGCTGATGCCCGTCTCCCGCGACCGGATGGGGGAGAGCTACCCCGAGCTGGTCGCGGACTGGGGCCGGATCGCCCAGGTGGCGTTCGCCGAGGAGGAGGCGTTCCGCAAGACGCTCCAGGCCGGCACCCAGATCTTCGACCTCGCCGCCGGCCAGGTGAAGGGCGCGGGCGCGACGACGATCCCGGGCGACAAGGCGTTCGCCCTGCACGACACCTACGGCTTCCCGATCGACCTCACGCTGGAGATGGCGTCCGAGGCCGGCCTGAACGTCGACGAGGACGGCTTCCGGCAGCTGATGGCCGAGCAGCGCAACCGGGCCAAGGCGGACGCACGGTCCAAGAAGGGCCAGCACGCCGACACGGGCGTCTACCGCGGGATCCTCGACGCGAACGGCCCCACCGAGTGGCTCGCCTACGAGACCCTCGAGACCGAGTCCCGTGCGCTCGCCGTGCTCAAGGAGGGCGCAGCGGTGAAGTCGCTCGGCGCCGGTGAGGTGGGTGAGGTCGTTCTCGACCGCACTCCCTTCTACGCCGAGTCCGGTGGCCAGGTGGCCGATGCCGGCGTGATCGAGTTCGAGGGCGGCAAGCTGGAGGTGCTGGACGTCCAGCGTCCGGTGCGCGGTCTGGTCGTGCACCAGGTGCGGGTGCTCGAGGGCGAGCTGGTTTCGAGGCTCGCTGGCGCTCGCACCTCAACCAGCGATCCGGTGCTGCACGCGAAGGTCGACCCCGACTGGCGCACCGGCGCGCGCCAGGCGCACTCCGGGACCCACGTGGTCCACGCGGCGCTGCGTGAGGTGCTCGGCCCCACGGCGCTGCAGTCCGGCTCCTACAACCGCCCGGGCTACCTCCGGCTCGACTTCGGCTGGCTCAGCGCCCTGTCGCCCGACCAGGTGCAGCAGATCGAGCTGGTCTCCAACAACGCGCTGCGCGCGGACCTGCCGGTCGGCTGGGAGTACATGACGCTGGGCCAGGCCAAGGAGTGGGGAGCCCTCGCGCTCTTCGGCGAGACCTACAACAACGAGAAGGTGCGCGTCGTCGAGATCGGCGGCGCGTGGTCGCGCGAGCTCTGCGGTGGCACCCACGTCGACCACTCGAGCCAGATCGGCACCATCGTGGTGACCGGTGAGGCCAGCGTCGGTTCGGGCAACCGCCGGATCGAGGCCTTCACCGGCGTGGAGGGCTTCTCCTACCTCGCGCGCGAACGCGACGTGGTCAGCCAGCTCTCGACGCTCCTCAAGATCCAGCCCGATGACATCGTCGGCCGGGTCAGCGACCTCCTGGAGCGCCTCAAGCAGTCCGAGAAGGAGATCGAGAAGGCCCGGCTCACCCAGCTGCTCTCGGGCGGCGCCGCGCTGGCCGAGGCCGCAGCAGACGTCAACGGCGTGCGCCTGGTCGTGCAACGGCTCGACGGCGCGAGCGGCGGCGACGTACGCACGCTCGCCACGGACGTCCGGGCCCGGCTCGCGGGCGACGCCCCGGCGGTCGTCGTACTCATCGGTGCGGCGGACGGCAAGGCGGCGATCGTGGCCGCGCTCAACGACGCCGCGCAGGCTCGTGGACTCGCGGCCGGCGACCTGGTCAGGGCCGCAGCACCCCTCCTCGGAGGCAAGGGCGGCGGCAAGGCCGACCTCGCCCAGGGCGGTGGCACGGACGTGTCCCGGATCGACGAGGCGTTGGCGGCCGTGACCGCCACGGTGGCGCAAGCCCGGTGATCGCCCCATGAGAAGGGGTGTCCGCCTCGGCATCGATCCGGGGGATGCGCGGATCGGTGTCGCGCGCAGCGACCCGTCGGGAGTCCTCGCGACGCCCGTCGAGACCGTGCGCCGCGGCAAGGGGGACCTGCGCCGGATCCACCAGATCCTCAAGGAGGCCGAAGCGGTCGAGGTGATCGTCGGGCTGCCCCGATCACTGTCGGGCGCCGAGGGTCCGGCCGCGGTCAAGGCGCGGGAGTTCGCCGTGCGCCTGGCCCGACGGGTCGCTCCGGTGCCGGTGCGGATGGTCGACGAGCGGCTGACCACTGTGACGGCGACGGCTATGCTGCGCGACCAGCGCAAGGGAGCAAAGCAACGCGCCGTGATCGACCAGGTCGCGGCCGTGGTGATCCTGCAGCAGGCGCTGGAGGTCGAACGAGCCACGGGACTGCCTCCGGGCGAGATCGTGGAGCACGAGGCCGAGGCGGTCGTCACCGAGGACACCGCAGGACGAGGAGACGCATGAGCCAGTCGGACCAGCCGGAAGTGGGTCTCGAAGCCGTTGCGCCCGCCCAGCACGCAATGCACCCGGCGCACGACCCGGGCCGGCGTCGTGCAGCCCGCAAGCGCCGATCCGGCTGCCTCCCGATCCTGCTCGTCATGGTCCTGTTCTGCGCCGTCATCGCGTGGTTCGCGCGCGGTGCGATCGGCGACGTCAAGGACATGTTCGCCGGACCGGAGGACTATCCGGGGCCCGGGTCCGGCGAGGTCCAGGTCGTCATCGACCCCGGCCAGAGCATCCGGTCGATGGGCAACGAGCTCAAGGAGCTCGACGTCGTCGCCTCCTCGGACGCGTTCGTGGATGCCGCGTCGGCCAACACCGACGCGCAGAAGATCCAGGCCGCGACGTACGTCATGAAGTCGAAGATGAAGGCCGCGGACGCGGTGGCCTTCCTCGCTGATCCGGCCAACGCCGGGTCGGGCAACACGGTCACGGTCCCCGAAGGCGCCCGTGTCGGGCAGATCGTCGCGACCATCGTCAAGAAGACCGACTTCACCGAGAAGGAGATCACCGCCCTCCTCGACAAGCCGGCACGGATCGGTCTGCCCGCGGAAGCGGGCGGAAACCCCGAGGGCTACCTCTTCCCGGCGACCTACGAGATCACCGAGTCGACGACCGCGAAGAGCCTGCTCAGCGAGATGGTCGCCCTGACCGAGTCCGCCGAGAAGGACCTCCAGATCGCAGCGGGCGCCGACCGCCTCGGGCTGACCGCGCACGAGATCATCACGGTTGCGAGCATCCTGGAGTACGAGGCCAACCGCGGACCCGACTACCCCAAGGTCGCCCGGGTCATCTACAACCGGCTCGACGACGGCATGGCGCTGCAGCTGGACTCGACGGTCTCCTACGCCAGCAAGCGCAAGGGCGACGTGTGGACCACGGCCGACGAGCGTGACAGCGAGTCGCTCTACAACACCTACAAGCACACCGGCCTGCCGCCCGGCCCGATCGGGTCTCCCGGCAAGGAGACCATCGAGGCGGCGCTCAACCCCGCCGAGGGCAGCTGGCTGTACTTCGTCCCCGACTTCGAGAACGGCACGACGCTCTTCACCGACGACTACGACGAGCACCTCCGCAACGCCGACAGGGCCAAGGAGTACTGCCGTACCCATGACGAGTGCTGACCTGGCCGGCGCCGGCCTGCGCTGCGGAGTCCTGGGCGACCCGATCGGTCACTCGTTGTCGCCGGTGCTGCACCGGGCCGGGTACGACGCACTGGGGCTCGGTTTCGCCTACGACGCCGTACAGGTGCCCGCCGGCGGCCTCGCGTCGTTCGTCGACGACCTGGGGCCGGAGTGGCGGGGCCTCTCCGTCACCGCCCCGCTCAAGCGGGAGGCGCTGGACTTCGCGACCTCGGTGAGCGACCGGGCGCTGCTCGCCGGTGGCGCCAACACGCTGGTCCGCACCGCCGACGGCTGGTCCGCGGACAACACGGACCTGCCGGGTGCCGTGGCTGCGATCCGGGAGCGGTACGACGGCCCGGTGGGTTCGGCGACCATCGTCGGTGCCGGAGCGACGGCTGCGTCGGTCGGTCTCGCGCTCGCCGAGCTGGGCGCCCACACCATTCGGCTGCTGGCCCGCGACCCCTCGCGAGCGAGGGAGACTGCCGCGGCGCTGGCTCGGCACCCCGGCCTCGAGGTCGACGTGGTGGCGCTCGACGGGGCCGCCGTGGTGGGTGAGGTCGTCGTCTCGACCATTCCGGCCGCAGCGCAGTCCGATCAGCTCGTGGTGGCCGCGGCGCAGGCGGCCGTCGTGTTCGAGGTCGTGTACGACCCCTGGCCGACGCCGTTGGCTGCGGCAGCGACGGGACGCGGGCAGGCGCTGGTCTCCGGGCTGGACCTGCTCGTGCACCAGGCCGTGCTGCAGTTCGCGATGTTCACTGGTCACAACGGACCACTCGACGCGATGCGCTCGGCGGGTCTGCGCGCACTCGCCGACCGATAGGTTCCCGCACATGGAACTGCTCCCGGCCCTCGTGGGGGCCCTCGTCGGCCTGCTCGGCGGGCTCCTCGTGCCGCGCCTGGTCGCGTTGTGCCCGGAGCCCGAGCACAACCCGGCGGAGAACCCGGACGAGTTCCCGGACCACGTGCGGTTCGTGGAACTCGCGGCCCGTCCGGGACTCGCGCTGCGCAGTGCTGCGGCCGGCGCGGTGTCCGGTGGCGTCCTCGGCGCCTCGGTCGGCTGGGGTTGGTCGCTGCCGTGGCTGCTCTACCTCGTCCCGGTCTGCATCGCGCTCGCCGTCATCGACTACGTCACCTGGTACCTGCCGAACCGCCTGATCCTGCCGTCGTACGGCGTCGTGGTCGCCCTCGAGGTGGTCGCTGCGGTCGCGCTTGAGGAGCCGGCAGTGCTCGTGCTGGCCGCCATCGGTGGCGCCGTGCTGGGCGCCTACTACGGGCTGATCTGGTTCATCAGTCCCCGGACGATGGCCTTCGGCGACGTCCGCCTCGGTGCCCTGCTGGGTCTGGCGATGGGACCGCTGGGACTGGCCACCGTGGTCGTCTCGGTCGTGACTGCCGCCGTTCTTGCCGTGATCGCGCTGGTGCCGCTGCGGCGTGGCGGCAACATGATCCAGCGCAAGGTGCCCTACGGGCCGTTCCTCGCGGGTGGGGCGCTGGTCGCCGTCGTACTGGGACGGGTCCTCGCCGGAGCCTGACCCCGTGGGAGACTGGTGCTCATGTTGCGCTGGCTGACCGCAGGGGAGTCCCACGGCCCCTCTCTGGTGGCGATCCTCGAGGGCTTGCCGGCCCACGTCGAGATCACCACTGATGACATTTCCGATGCTCTCGCCCGTCGGCGCCTCGGCTACGGCCGTGGCGCGCGGATGAAGTTCGAGGCCGACGAGGTGACCATCACCGGTGGCATCCGCCACGGCCGCTCGCAGGGCGGCCCGGTGGCGATCCAGGTCGGCAACACCGAGTGGCCCAAGTGGGAGACCGTGATGGCGGCCGACCCGGTCGACGCCGAGGTCCTGGCCGCCCAGGCCCGCAACGCCCCCCTGACCCGGCCGCGGCCCGGCCATGCCGACCTCGCCGGCATGCAGAAGTACGACTTCGACGACGCCCGTCCGATCCTGGAGCGCGCCTCGGCGCGCGAGACCGCTGCCCGCGTGGCGCTCGGCCGTGTCGCGAGCAACTTCATCGAGCAGGCCACCGGCGCCCGCATCGTCAGCCACGTGCTGGAGATCGGTGGCGTCCGTACGCCGTCGCGGGACGTCCCTGCGCCCGACGACGTGGCCCGCCTCGACGCGGACCCCGTGCGCTGCTTGGACCCCGACGGCTCCAAGCTGATGATCGAGCGGATCGACCAGGCCCACAAGGACGGCGACACCCTCGGTGGTGTCGTCGAGGTGGTGGTCCACGGCCTGCCGCCGGGCCTCGGCTCGCACGTGCACTGGGACCGTCGACTCGACTCCCGTCTGGCTGGCGCGCTGATGGGCATCCAGGCCATCAAGGGTGTCGAGGTCGGCGACGGCTTCGAGCTCGCAGCCACTCCCGGCTCGCTCGCCCATGACGAGATCGTGTCGACCGACGAGGGACTGCGTCGTGTCTCGGGCCGGTCCGGTGGCACCGAGGGCGGCATGTCGACCGGCGAGGTCCTGCGCGTGCGCGCGGCGATGAAGCCGATCGCGACCGTCCCGCGGGCGCTGCGCACCGTCGACCTGGCGACCGGTGAGGAAGCCGTCGCCCACCACCAGCGCTCCGACGTCTGCGCGGTTCCGGCCGCCGGCATCGTTGCCGAAGCCATGGTGGCGCTCGTCGTCGCTGACGCGATCCTCGAGAAGTTCGGCGGAGACGCGGTGAGCGAGACCCGACGCAACGTGCAGACCTACCTCGACTCGCTGAGGTTCAAGTGAGCCCTCGGGCCGTCATCATCGGCACCATGGGTGCCGGCAAGACGACCGTCGGCCGACTGGTGGCCGCCTCGATCGACGTCCCCTTCGCCGACAGCGACCACCTCGTCGAGGACCGGGTCGGCAAGTCCGTCCAGGACATCTTCGTCGAGGACGGTGAGTCCGCCTTCCGTGCGCACGAACGCGCAGCCGTGGCATGGGCCCTGGAGAACCACGACGGTGTCCTGTCCCTCGGTGGAGGTGCCGTGCTCGATCCCGCTACCCAGGCGCTGCTCGCCGCACACCAGGTGGTCTTCCTCCGTGTCGGTCTGGCCGACGCCGTGAAGCGGGTCGGCCTGGGTGTGGGCCGGCCGCTCCTGTTGGGCAACGTCCGCTCGCGGGTCAAGCAGCTGCTCGACGAGCGCACCCCGGTCTACCAGGGCCTCGCCCGGATCACCGTCGACACCGACGACCGTTCGCCTGCCGACGTCGCCGCCGAGATCGTGGCGGCCATCAACGGGGCAGCCACGTGAGCGCTCCCACAGTCATCCGCGTGGCCACCGCGTCGCCGTACGACGTCGTGGTGGGCCACGGTGTCCTCGACCGGCTGCGCGGGCTGCTGCCCGACGGCGTGCAGCGTGTCGCGATCGTGTGTCCGGAGTCGCTCGAGGACCTGCTGGACCCGTTCGTGGACCTGCTCGAGGGTCTCGACGTCGTGGTGCTGCAGGTGCCCGACGGCGAGGAGGCCAAGAACTGGGAAGTCGCCGCGGCGTGCTGGGAATCGCTCGGCGAGGACGGCTTCACCCGCTCCGACGCCGTGGTGACCCTCGGTGGCGGGGCCACCACCGACCTGGGCGGTTTCGTGGCGGCGACCTGGCTGCGTGGTGTGGCGGTCGTGCACATCCCCACGACCCTGCTCGCCATGGTCGACGCTGCCGTCGGCGGCAAGACCGGCATCAACAGCCCCGCTGGCAAGAACCTGATCGGCTCCTTCCACGAGCCTGCTGGCGTGCTGTGCGACCTCGCGCTGCTCGAGACACTGCCCCGCGAGGAGCTCGTCGCCGGCCTCGGTGAGGTCATCAAGTGCGGCTTCATCGCGGACCCGCGGATCCTCGAGCTGGTCGAGGAGACCGAGCCGGAGGCGCTGACCGCTGATTCGGTCGTGCTCCGTGAGCTGGTTGAGCGCTCGATCGCGGTGAAGGCCGATGTCGTCGCCGGGGACCTCAAGGAGACCGGGGGAGTCGCCGGCCACCCGGGTCGCGAGGCGCTCAACTACGGCCACACGCTCGCCCACGCGATCGAGAAGGCCACCGACTACTCCATCCGCCACGGCGAGGCCGTCGCGATCGGGTGCGTCTTCGTGGCCGAGCTGGCTGCGCGTGAGGGTGGCCTGCCCGAGGGCCTCGTCGAGCGGCACCGGGCGACCTTCGGCCGCGTCGGCCTGCCCGTCGCCTGGAACGGTGCCGACTTCGAGACGCTGCTGGCCACCATGCGGGTGGACAAGAAGTCCCGTGGCAACCAGCTCCGCTTCGTCGTACTGGACGACCTGGCGAAGCCGGTCGTGCTGGCCGGTCCGTCCGAGGAGAACCTCCGGGCGGCGTACGACGCCATCGCCGGCGGTGCAGCATGAATCACCCCACGGGCGCGCCGTACGTCCTGGTCCTCAACGGCCCGAACCTGGGGCGCCTGGGTCGCCGCCAGCCGGAGATCTACGGGCACACCACCCATGAACAGCTCGTCGAGCTCTGCGAGCAGTGGGGCGAGGCGGCCGGCCTGAAGGTGCAGGTCCGGCAGACCAACCACGAAGGCACGATGCTCGACTGGCTCAACGAGGCTGCCGACGCCGGATCACCCGTCGTGCTGAACGCTGCGGCGTGGACGCACTACTCGCTGGCCATCTTCGACGCCTGCGCCCAGCTCACGGCTCCGCTCGTCGAGGTGCACATCTCGGACCCGAAGCAGCGTCCCGAGGAGTTCCGGCACACGTCGTACGTCGAGCCGTACGCGACCCTGACCATCTCCGGCCAGGGCATCGACGGCTACCGGCAAGCGCTCGAATTCATCGCTGACCGCCCGGCGGACTAGACTTCAGCGCTGGTCCTGAGCACCCTGGGCCACTCGAACCGCTTTGACATCTGCATCGGAGAACACGCGCGCATGGCATCGACGAATGACCTCAAGAACGGCATGGTTCTCAACATCGAAGGCCAGCTCTGGGCCGTGGTGGAGTTCCAGCACGTGAAGCCCGGCAAGGGCCCGGCGTTCGTCCGTACGAAGCTCAAGAACGTCGAGTCGGGCAAGAACGTCGACCGCACCTTCAACGCCGGCACCAAGGTCGAGACCGCCACGGTCGACCGCCGCACGATGCAGTACCTCTACAACGACGGCGTCAGCTACGTCTTCATGGACACCGGCACGTTCGAGCAGACCGAGGTCGCTCCCGAGATCGTCGGTGACGCGTCGGGCTTCATGCTCGAGAACCAGGAGGCGATCGTCGCCACCAACGAGGGCCGGGTGCTCTTCATCGAGCTGCCCGCCTCCGTCGAGCTCGTCGTCAGCTACACCGAGCCCGGTGTCGTCGGCGACTCCGCGACCGGTCGCACCAAGCCGGCCACGCTGGAGACCGGCGCCGAGATCCAGGTGCCGCTGTTCATCGAGCAGGGCGAGAAGATCAAGGTGGACACCCGCGAGGGTGGCTCCTACCTCTCCCGCGTGAAGGGCTGACCAGCAGGTGGGAGCCCGGACCAAGGCGCGCAAGCGAGCCCTCGACGTCCTCTACGCCGCCGACATGCGGGGTGAGTCGGGACTCGAGGCGCTCGAGCGCGTCACGGCCGACGGCGAACAGCTCACCAACCCGTACACCGCTGTCCTGGTGCGTGCGGTCTCCGAGCACCAGGCACGGATCGACGAGATCCTCGTGCAGTTCTCCACGGACTGGAGCCTGTCCCGCATGCCCGCCGTGGACCGCAACGTCCTGCGCATCGGTGTGTGGGAGCTGCTGTGGGCCGACGACGTGCCCGACACGGTGGCCGTCACCGAGGCGATGAGCCTGGTGCGCGAGCTCTCGACCGACGAGTCGCCGTCGTTCGTCAACGGCGTCCTCGGCGCCATCCAGCGCAGCAAGGCGACACTGGTTTGACCTTGGTCAGCGTGCCAGTGTGTGGGCATGGCTGAATCAACTGAGGTCGACGTCGTCGTCATCGGACTCGGACCGGGCGGCGAGCACGTCGCTGCGTCCCTGGCCAAGGCTGGACTCTCGGTGGTCGGGGTCGACCGCCGCCTCGTCGGTGGCGAATGTCCCTACTACGGCTGCGTGCCATCGAAGATGATGATCCGCGCCGCCGACGCCCTCCAGGAGGCGCGGCGGGTGCCGATGCTCGGCGGATCGACCGAGGTGCTTCCCGACTGGACGCCGGTGGCGGACCGGATCCGCGACGAGGCGACCGACGACTGGGACGACACCGTCGCGGTCGAGCGCCTGGAGCGAGCCGGTGCGGAGTTCGTCCGCGGGACCGGCCGGCTCGCCGGGCCGGGGCGCGTCCAGGTCGAGACCGCCGACGGCGTGCGGGACTTCGTCGTACGACGAGGGGTGGTGCTCAACACCGGCACGGAGCCCGCGGTCCCGCCGATCGAGGGGCTCGCCGGGACGCCGTACTGGACCAATCGTGAGGTGGTGCAGCTGCGGCAGCTGCCCACGAGCCTCGTCGTCATCGGCGGCGGAGCGATCGGCTGCGAGCTGGCTCAGGCCTTTGCGCGGTACGGCGTCGAGGTGTCGATCGTCGAGGCGATCGACCGGATCCTCGGTCCGGAGGAGCCGGAGGCGAGTGCCGTCGTGGCCGAAGCGCTGGAGGCCGAGGGGATCCGGGTGCGTGCCGGCGTCGGCGTCACCGGCGTCACCCACGACGGCGCGTTCACGATCGGACTGTCCGACGGCACTTCGATCGGTGCCCAGGCGTTGCTGGTCGCGGCCGGACGACGCAACAACGTCAGCGATGTCGGGCTCGAGACCATCGGGCTCGACTCGGCCGTCCGCACGATCGAGACCGACGAGCGGATGCGGATCACTGGATCCTCGGGCGGGCTCTGGGCGATCGGCGACATCACCGGCAAGGGCGCCTTCACGCACATGTCGATGTACCAGGCGAATGTCGCCATCCGGGACCTGACGGGGGAGGACGGGCCGTGGGCCGACTACCGCGCCGTCGCCCGGGCGACGTTCACCGATCCCGAGGTCGGCTCGGTGGGGCTGACCGAGCAGCAGGCGCGTGACGCCGGGCTGAACGTCGGCGTCGGTCTGGCGAAGCTGCCCGACTCGAGCCGCGGCTGGCTGCACAAGGTGGGCAACCACGGCGTGATCAAGGTCGTCGCCGACCTCGACCGCGGAGTTCTCGTCGGCGCCACCGCTGTGGGGCCGTCCGGTGGGGAGGTCATCGGCATGCTGGTGACCGCCGTCCACGCAGAGGTTCCCCTGGCCACGCTGAAGGGCATGCACTTCGCGTATCCGACTTTCCACCGGGCCATCGAGACTGCACTCTCCGACCTGGGGTGAGGGGTTTCGGGGTAGGTTGGCCTCGCCTTTGGGCCACCTGACTGCCTATCTCGGAGGTTCTCGTGAGTCAGCCCTTGACCGACCCCTTCACCGACCCCTTGTCGGACCCGATCTCCGCGCACACAGCGATGCGACCGACGGCTCCGCCCCCGTCAGCCCCGCCGCCGTCGAGCCCGCCGCCGTTGGCCCAGCCCGTGGCCCAGCCCGTGGCGCCGGACCCTCGTCGCTTCATGACGGCCACCGACTTCCTGGACCGGCGTGTGAGTGAGAGGAAGCTCGGTCCGGCAACCTGGGGTTGGCGCGGACGCGTGCGCCGCTGGAGCGGCGGCTTGTTCAAACCGGCGATGGGTGCCCGGGAGCAGGCGTTCGAGGCCGACCGGTCCCAGATCCAGAAGGACTTCGACGGCCCCCGCACGATCGTGTTCGTGAACCCCAAGGGCGGTGCGGCCAAGACGACGGGCGTCCTGGCCGCCGGCCACACGTTCGGCACCGTGCGCGGTGGCGGCGTCATCGCCTGGGACAACAACGAGACCCGCGGGACTCTCGGCATCCGGGGTGCTCGCAGCACGCACCGCAACACCACCCGGGAGCTGCTCGAGGACCTGGGTCGTTTCAAGGACGTCTACCAGTCCCGGATCGGCGACCTCGGCGCCTTCGTCCGCTCCCAGGGCGACGCGCACTTCGACGTACTGGCTTCGGACGAGCGCCCCGACGTCACCGGCGTGATCCACGCCAAGGACTTCGGCGAGGTCCACTCCCTGCTCGAGCGGTTCTACCGGATCATCCTCGTCGACACCGGCAACAACCTCCGGGCCGAGAACTGGCTCGCGGCGGCCGAGAAGGCCGACCTGCTCGTCGTCACCAGCACCATCCGCGAGGACACCGGCTACAGCGGCCTGTGGATGCTCGATGCCCTGCAGGACGCCGGCTACGAGAACCTCAAGTACAAGACGATCACGGTGCTCTCCGACCCGAGTCCGAAGGTGGACGAGGCACTGGCCCGCGACCTGGTCGCGGTCTACGAGCAGCGCACCCGCGGGGTCTACCGGGTGCCGTACGACCCGGCGCTCGTGTCCGGTTCGGTCGTCCCGTACGGCGAGCTCTCCGAGGCGACCCAGCGTTCCTGGCTGCGGGCGTGCGCAGGGATGGCGGCGGCGCTGTAGGCGCTTTCGGCTCAGTGCTTGAGGGCCGGGTCCCAGCGGTTGGCGATCAGCTTGAAGCTCGGGGTGTCGTCGAGCGAGGTCATCGCCTCGTAGATGCGCTCGTAGCGGGTCGAGGCGATCCGCCAGGCGCCGTCGGCATCCTTGCGGTAGGTGTCGACGTAGTAGCCGGCGCCGCGGATCTGCACCTTGAAGTCCGGGACGATCACGGTGTCCTCGAAGGCCCACGAGCCGGTGGCGGTGTCGCCGTCGACGTCGATCTCGGGGTGGTTGGCGATGTGGACCGTCACGACGCTCGGGCCGAGGTTCTCCGTCATGAAGGCGACGACGTCGGCGCGGTTGTCGTAGTGCAACGGCTTGTCCATCGCCTGGGTGCCGTACTGGGCGACGACGTCCTCGGCGAGGCAGTCGGCGAACTCGTCCCACAGCTTCAGGTCGAGGGTGCGGAAGTAGCGGTGCTTGAGGCGCTTGATCTGCTCAACGGCGGCGAGGTCCATGCCGTGCAGCCTAGAACGTGTTCTAGTTTCTGTCGATCGGGGTCGCCTACGGGGCCTCGGGACGGTTGCTGCGCAACCTCCTCGACCACCGGGTGTCCCGGTTCGTGCCGAGGCAGGCGGGACAGGTAAGGTGGCACTCGATCGACATCCTTTAACGAGCCGTCCTGTGAGGCGGAGAAGGAAGGTCAGCCAACCTTGCCTGCGCACACCGCTTCCGGGTCCCACGAGGGACTCACGGGCCGCGTCGTTCTCGACGCCGGCGACATCCAGCGGGCAGTGACCCGCATTTCCCACGAGATCCTCGAGCGCAACAAGGGCTCCGAGGATCTTTTGCTTCTCGGCCTCCAGACCCGCGGAGTCCCGTTGGCGGAGCGGATCGCGGCGAGCATCGCCCAGGTCGAGGGTACGACGGTCGCGACCGGGTCGCTCGACGTCACCATGTACCGCGACGACCTGCGCGACCACCCCACCCGGGTGGCGAGCCGCACCCAGGTGCCCGCCGGTGGCATCGACGGCAAGACCGTCGTCCTGGTCGACGACGTGCTCTACAGCGGCCGCACCATCCGCGCCGCGCTCGATGCCGTGTCCGACCTGGGCCGGCCGGCCGTCGTACGACTGGCCGTGCTGGTCGACCGTGGTCACCGCGAGCTCCCGATCCGGGCCGACCACGTCGGCAAGAACCTGCCCACCGCACGCAGTGAGCGCGTCAGCCTGCGCCTGGTGGAGACCGATGGCGAGGACGAGGTGAGGATCATCGGGATCGTCGACAGCACTGGCCCGACTGACGGAGGCGAGGCATGAACCGGCACCTGCTGAGCATCGATGACCTCGAGGTCAGTGACATCGAGGACATCTTCACGACCGCGGCCGAGATGCACGACGTGCAGAAGCGCTCGGTCAAGAAGCTGCCCGCCCTGCGCGGCCGCACCGTGATCAACCTGTTCTTCGAGGACTCCACCCGGACCCGCTCGAGCTTCGAGATCGCCGGCAAGTGGCTCTCCGCCGACGTGATCAACCTGTCCGCCAAGGGCAGCAGTGCCAGCAAGGGCGAGTCGCTGCGCGACACCGTCCTGACGGTGACCGCCATGGGCATCGACGGGCTGGTCGTCCGGCACGGCGCCAGCGGCGCTGCCGAGCAGATCAGCCGCTGGGTCGACGTCCCGGTGATCAACGCCGGCGACGGCACCCACGAGCACCCGACGCAGGCGCTGCTCGACGGCTACACCCTGACCCGCCGCCTCGGCACGCTCGAGGGCAAGCACGTCGCGATCGTCGGCGACCTGACCCACAGCCGGGTCTTCCGCAGCAACGTGAAGAGCCTGGTCAAGCTCGGCGCCACCGTCACGGTCGTCGCGCCGCCGACGTTGATGCCGGCCGGCGTGGCCGACTGGTCGAAGGAAGCCGGTTTCGCGACGTCGTACGACCTCGACCCGGTGCTGCCCGAGGCCGACGCGGTGATGATGCTGCGCGTCCAGCGTGAACGGATGAGCGGCGGGTTCTTCCCGACGGCTCGCGAGTACACCGTCGGCTACGGACTGACCCGCGACCGCCTCTCCCTGCTGAAGCCCGGCACGCCGATCCTGCACCCGGGCCCGATGAACCGCGGACTGGAGATCTCCGCCGACGCGGCCGACGCGATCGACTCGGCCGTGCTCGACCAGGTCTCCGCGGGCGTCGCCGTCCGCATGTCCGTGCTCTACCACCTGCTGACTGGGGAACCCCAGGGCAACGAAGGAGTGGGCGAATGAGCTCGATCCTGATCAAGGGCGCTGCCCTTCCCGACGGTACGACGACCGATGTCCTCGTCGCGGACGGCGTGATCCAGGAGCTGGGCTCCACGACCGCCGCGGCCGAGCAGACCATCGACGCCGCTGGCCTGGTCCTGCTGCCCGGCTTCGTCGACCTGCACACGCACCTGCGCGAACCCGGTCGTGAGGACGCGGAGACGGTCCTGACCGGATCGCGCGCCGCTGCCGTCGGTGGCTTCACCGCCGTGCTGGCCATGGCGAACACCAACCCCGTGACCGACACCGCCGAAGCGGCGGAGCGGGTCCTCGACCTCGGCCGCACGGCTGGCCTGGTCGACGTCCAGCCGGTCGGTGCCGTGACGAAGGGCTTGGGTGGCGAGGAGCTCGCCGAGCTCGGCCTGATGGCGCGGTCGCGGGCGAAGGTCCGGGTGTTCTCCGACGACGGCAAGTGCGTGGCCGACCCGCGGGTGATGCGTCGCGCGCTGGAGTACGTCAAGGCATTCGGTGGCGTCATCAGCCAGCACAGCCAGGACCCGTCGCTCGCCGGCTCCACCGCGTGCTGCCACGAGGGCGAGCTGTCCGGCCGCCTCGGCCTGCCGGGCTGGCCCGGCGTCGCCGAGGAGGTCATCGTCGCCCGCGACGTGATGCTCGCCCGCCACACCGGCAGCCGCGTGCACGTCGCGCACGTCTCGACGGCCGGCAGCGTGGAGGTGATCCGCTGGGCCAAGGCGCAGGGGATCGACGTCACTGCCGAGGTCACGCCGCACCACCTGCTGCTGACCACGGACCTGCTCGGCACCTACGACCCGACGTTCAAGGTCAACCCGCCGCTGCGCCCCAACGAGGACGTCGAGGCGCTGCGCGCGGCGCTGGCCGACGGGACGATCGACGCCGTCGCGACCGACCACGCCCCGCACGCCCGCCACGACAAGGAGCACGCCTTC
Organism: Nocardioides sp. Root682; assembly: GCF_001427795.1. Classification (GTDB taxonomy): domain Bacteria; phylum Actinomycetota; class Actinomycetes; order Propionibacteriales; family Nocardioidaceae; genus Nocardioides. The sequence goes on from NZ_LMHJ01000002.1 coordinate 482,920, forward strand.
GTCGACGCGGCGTTCGGCATGCTCGGCCTGGAGACCGCGCTGTCGGTCGTCAGCACCGTCATGGTCGAAGGTGGCCTGCTCGACTGGGCCGGCGTCGCCCGCGTGATGAGCGCCAATCCCGCCCGGATCGCTGGTCTGGAAGGCCACGGTCGACCGATCGCGGTCGGCGAGCCGGCCAACCTGACCCTGGTCGACCCGGCAGCGCAGGTCGTCGTCGACCGCGCCGCCAGCGTCTCGCTGAGCCGCAACAACCCCTGGCACGACCGCAAGCTGACCGGTCGGGTGATTGCCACGCTGCTGCGCGGTACCCCGACGGTTCTGGAAGGAGCACTCCTGTGACCACCCCCGCCCTGCTCGTCCTCGAGGACGGCCGCACCTTCCATGGGGAGGCGTACGGCGCCGAGGGCGAGACCTTCGGCGAAGCGGTCTTCAACACCGGCATGACCGGCTACCAGGAGACGCTGACCGACCCGTCGTACCACCGCCAGGTCGTCGTGATGACCGCCCCGCACATCGGCAACACGGGCATGAACGACGAGGACCCGGAGTCCCAGCGGATCTGGGTCGCCGGGTACGTCGTCCGTGACCCCGCCCGCATGCCCAGCAACTTCCGCTCGCAGCGCTCGCTCGATGACGACCTGCGCGCGCAGGGTGTCGTCGGCATCTCGGGCATCGACACCCGCGCGTTGACCCGTCACCTGCGCGAGCGCGGCGCGATGCGGGTCGGCATCTCCACCGTCGAGACCGATCCCGCAGTGCTACTGGAGAAGGTCAAGACCTCGGCCGCGATGAGCGGAGCGAACCTGTCCGAAGCCGTTTCCACGAGCGAGCCGTACGTGGTGGAGGCGATCGGCGAGAAGCGGTTCACCGTCGCCGCCCTCGACCTCGGCATCAAGGACATGACGCCGCAGCGGATGAGCGAGCGCGGCATCGAGGTGCACGTCCTGCCCGCGACGTCCACGCTCGATGACGTGCTGGCAACGAACCCCGACGGGCTCTTCTACTCCAACGGGCCGGGCGACCCGGCCGCGACGACCGGCCAGGTCGAGCTGCTCAAGGAGGCGCTGGGACGCGACCTGCCGTACTTCGGGATCTGCTTCGGCAACCAGCTCTTCGGCCGCGCGCTCGGGTTCGACACCTACAAGCTGAAGTACGGCCACCGCGGCATCAACCAGCCGGTGATGGACCTGACCACGCGCAAGGTGGAGGTCACCGCCCACAACCACGGCTTCGCGGTCGACGCCCCGCGCGACACCGCCACGGAGACGCCGTACGGCAGCGCGACGGTGAGCCACGTCTGCCTCAACGACGACGTGGTCGAGGGCCTGGAGCTCCGGGTTTCGACAGGCTCAACCACCGAAACAGGCAGGCTCAAGGCGTTCTCCGTCCAGTACCACCCCGAGGCCGCCGCCGGTCCGCACGACGCGGCGTACCTCTTCGACCGATTCGTACAGCTGCTGGAGGGCAACGCCTGATGCCGAAGCGTGAAGACATCAAGTCCGTCCTGGTGATTGGGTCCGGCCCGATCGTCATCGGGCAGGCCTGTGAGTTCGACTACTCCGGCACCCAGGCGTGCCGGGTGCTCAAGGAGGAGGGCCTGCGGGTCGTCCTGGTGAACTCCAACCCGGCCACGATCATGACCGACCCCGAGTTCGCCGACGCGACGTACGTCGAGCCACTCACTCCCGAGTTCGTCGAGAAGGTCATCGCGCGCGAGGCCGACCGTGGCTTCCCGATCGACGCCGTCCTGCCGACCCTCGGCGGGCAGACCGCGCTCAACGTCGCCATCGCGCTCCACGAGAACGGCGTGCTCGAGAAGTACGGCGTCGAGATGATCGGCGCCAGCTTCGAGGCCATCCACCGCGGCGAGAACCGCGAGCTGTTCAACGCGATCGTCGACAAGGTCGGCGGCGAGACGGCCCGCAGCTACGTCTGCCACACAATGACCGAGGTCGAGGCAGCGACCGTCGAGCTGGGCTACCCCGTCGTCGTACGACCGTCGTTCACCATGGGCGGTCTCGGCTCGGGCATCGCGTACGACGCGACGGACCTGGTCCGGATCGCCGGCGCCGGCCTGTCCGCCAGCCCGACCACCGAGGTGCTGATCGAGGAGTCGATCATCGGCTGGAAGGAGTACGAGCTGGAGGTGATGCGCGACAAGGCCGACAACGTCGTGATCATCTGCTCGATCGAGAACTTCGACCCGATGGGCGTGCACACCGGTGACTCGATCACCGTCGCGCCGGCGCTGACCCTGACCGACCGCGAGTACCAGCACCTGCGCGACCTGGCCATCGCCATCATCCGTGAGGTCGGCGTCGACACCGGCGGTTGCAACATCCAGTATGCCGTCAACCCGGCCGACGGCCGCGTCATCGTGATCGAGATGAATCCGCGGGTCTCCCGCTCCAGTGCGCTGGCCTCGAAGGCGACCGGCTTCCCGATCGCCAAGATCGCCGCCAAGGTCGCCGTCGGCTACACCCTCGACGAGATTCCCAACGACATCACCAAGGAGACCCCGGCCTCGTTCGAGCCTTCGCTCGACTACGTGGTGGTGAAGGTCCCGCGGTTCGCGTTCGAGAAGTTCCCGACCGCCGACACGACGCTGACCACCCACATGAAGTCGGTGGGTGAGGCGATGTCGATCGGTCGCAACTTCACCGAGGCGTTCAACAAGGCGCTGCGGTCCCTCGAGGACAAGAAGGCGCCGTTCGAGTGGGCCACTCCGCTCGGCGACAAGGACGAGCTGCTCGAAGCGATCAAGGTGCCCCACGACGGCCGCGTGCAGAAGCTGATGCAGGCGATCCGCGCCGGAGCCACCCAGGCCGAGGTCCACGACGCCACCAAGATCGACCCGTGGTTCGTCGACCAGATGTTCCTCATCAACGAGGTCGCCCAGGAGGTCGCAGCCACGGACCTGCTCGACGCCAGCGCGCTCCGGGTGGCCAAGCGGCACGGCTTCTCGGACGCCCAGATCGCGGGCATCCGCGGCCTGAAGGAGTCCGAGGTCCGGATCGCGCGCCAGACCGCCGGTGTCCGCCCGGTCTACAAGACCGTCGACACCTGCGCGGCCGAGTTCGCTGCGGCGACGCCGTACTACTACTCGTCCTACGACGAGGAGACCGAGGTCCAGCCGCGGGCCGAGGGCAAGCAGGCCGTGATCATCCTCGGCTCGGGACCCAACCGGATCGGCCAGGGCATCGAGTTCGACTACTCCTGCGTGCACGCCTCGCTCGCCCTGAGTGAGGCCGGCTACGAGACGATCATGGTCAACTGCAACCCGGAGACGGTCTCGACCGACTACGACACCTCCGACCGGCTCTACTTCGAGCCGCTCACCCTGGAGGACGTGCTCGAGATCTACGAGGCGGAGAAGGCTGCCGGCCCGATCGCCGGCGTCATCGCGACCCTCGGTGGCCAGACCCCGCTCGGGCTCGCGCAGGGCCTGCAGGACGCCGGCGTCCCGATCGTCGGCACCAGTCCCGAGGCCATCGACCTCGCCGAGGAGCGCGGCGCCTTCGGTCGCGTGCTCGCCGAGGCCGGCCTGGTCGCACCCATGCACGGCACCGCTGTGTCCTTCGAGGACGCGCAGACCATCGCGCACTCCATCGGCTACCCGGTGCTGGTGCGTCCGTCGTACGTCCTCGGCGGCCGCGGCATGCAGATCGTCTACAGCGACGCCGCCCTCGAGGCCTACATCGCTTCCGCCACCGAGATCAGCCAGGACCGCCCGGTCCTGGTCGACCGGTTCATCGACGACGCGGTCGAGATCGACGTCGACGCGTTGTACGACGGCGAGGAGCTCTTCCTCGGCGGCGTGATGGAGCACATCGAGGAGGCCGGCATCCACTCCGGTGACTCGTCGTGCGCGCTGCCGCCGATCACGCTCGGCGCGGCCGAGATCACCCGGATCCGCGAGGCCACCGAGGCGATCGCGAAGGGTGTGGGCGTCCAGGGCCTGATCAACATCCAGTTCGCCCTGGGGTCCGACGTGCTCTACGTCCTCGAGGCCAACCCGCGGGCCTCCCGCACGGTGCCCTTCGTCTCCAAGGCCACCGGGACCCAGCTGGCCAAGGCCGCTGCCCGGCTGATGCTCGGAGAGTCGATCGCCGAGCTGCGTGCCGCCGGTGCGCTGCCGGCCGAGGGCGACGGCGGGACCCTTCCCGCCGACTCGCCGATCGCGGTCAAGGAGGCGGTGCTGCCGTTCAACCGGTTCCGCACCAAGGAAGGTCACTTCGTCGACACGGTGCTCGGTCCGGAGATGAAGTCGACCGGTGAGGTGATGGGCTTCGACGCCGACTTCGGTACGGCGTTCAGCAAGTCCCAGGCCGCCGCCTACGGCTCGCTGCCGACCGAGGGCAAGGTCTTCATCTCGATCGCCAACCGCGACAAGCGCACGATGATCTTCCCGGCCAGGGTGCTCGCCGACTACGGCTTCGAGATCCTCGCGACCCAGGGCACGGCCGAGGTGCTGCGCCGCAACGGCATCCAGGCCACCGTGGTCCGCAAGCACTTCGAGGGAACCGGCCCGGCGGGGGAGAAGACCACCGTGCAGATGATCCTGGACGGCGAGATCGACCTCATCGTGAACACGCCGCACGGTTCGACGGGTGGCGGCGACTCGCGGATCGACGGCTACGAGATCCGCTCGGCCGCGGTGCTGACCGGTACGGCGTGCATCACCACCGTCCAGGGACTGGCCGCTGCGGTGCAGGGCATCGCCGCGATCCGGGCCGGCTCGGTCGGTGTCCGGTCGCTGCAGGAGTGGCACGCCGACGCCGAGGCCGTCAAGAACCGGTGATTGAGGTGCGAGCGGAGCGAGCCTCGAAATCCGTGTACGACCGCGTCTTCGAGAAGTGCCTGGTCAGGATGGACGCCGAGAAGGCGCACCACCGGACCTACGACGCGCTGAAGGCCGGGGGAGTCGTCCTGGGCAGGGCGCCGATCCCGGGCCGCGCGCCGGTCGAGGCCATGGGCCTGACCTTCCCCAACCGGCTCGGGCTCGCCGCCGGCTTCGACAAGACCGGTGAGGTCTTCGACCAGGTGGCGGCCTTCGGCTTCGGGCACGTGGAGATCGGCACCGTCACCGCGATCGCACAACCGGGGAACCCGCAGCCGCGGCTGTTCCGGTTGCCGGAGGACCGCGCGATCGTCAACCGGATGGGCTTCAACAACGACGGAGCCGGCACCGTCGCCGCCCGGCTCGCCAAGCGCGGCCTGGGCAAGCCCAGCCGCGGCCGCACCAAGCGGGGACTCGTCCTCGGCGTCAACATCGGCAAGTCGAAGGTCGTCCCTGACGACGACCAGGCCGCGGTCGAGGCCGACTACGAGACGTCGACGCGCTTGCTGTCGCCGTACGCCGACTACCTCGTGGTGAACGTCAGCTCACCCAACACGCCCGGCCTGCGCAACCTGCAGGCCGTCGAGAAGCTCGCTCCGCTGCTCGCGCACGTGCGTCGTACGGCGGACGAGGCGACCGACGCGGTCAGTCGTGACCGGGTGCCGCTGCTCGTGAAGATCGCTCCCGACCTCGATGACGACGACGTCCTCGCCGTCGCGGACATGGCGCTGGACCTCGGCCTGTCCGGGATCATCGCCACCAACACCACCATCAGTCGCGCCGGCCTGGCCACCCCGGTGGAGACCGTGGAGGCCGCCGGTGCCGGTGGACTCTCCGGAGCGCCGCTGCGCGAGCGCTCGACCGAGGTCGTGCGCCTGCTGCGCGGCCGCGTCGGGCCCGACCTCACCCTCATCGGCGTCGGTGGGATCAGCACGCCCGCAGATGCCCGCGAGCGGATTGCTGCCGGTGCCGACCTGGTCCAGGTCTACAGCGGCCTGATCTACGGTGGCCCGATGTGGCCGCGCCGGGTCCTGAAGGGCCTGTCGGACTGAGCCTCCGTCATTGGACGTGACGGTAGGAGTCCCCGAGCCGTTTGAAGGCCCGGTCCAGTGCCGGCGCCAATTCCCGGTCGATGCGTCGGCTCTGGGCAGCCTCGAGGACGATGCTTGCCGTGAACGGGTCGACCGATTCGACCAGACGCAGCCGATCGACAGTCGGTGGGTGTGAGTTGTCGACGCTGCGTCGGTCGTCGGCTGCCGCACGACGGGCGGCAGCACGTTGGCTCGCGTCGTACGCGGCGACCCGGGCGATGATCGCGTCGCCCAGATGTGGTCGGGTCGAATCGACCGCGGCGCGGTTCGCAATGACGTCGATGCCCTCGGCCAGAAGACTGATCTCGTGGTCTGCGATCGCGGCGGTGGTGCCTGCAGCCATCGCCGCGGCGAGGTCCGCGTAGAGCTCTTGACGGCGGGACGCGGTGGAATTGACGGAGCCGAGGAGCCGCAGGTAGCCGAGGACGGCCCAGCGTGGAGGAGCCATGAGGGCACGCACGAGGACCGGGGTGTCGTTCTCGAAGACCTCGGTGCCGTCGGGGTCCAGCAGGTCGACCCATCGGAGAAGGGTCTGGCGAGCACTGGCGACGTACCGCGAGCTCATCAGGTCACCGTGCGCCAGGTGCCCGATCTCGTGGCCGAGGAGTGCCACTCGTTCCTGGGGGCCGAGGGCCACCCACAGAGGAGCGCCGAGAACGAGCTGCCGTCCCCGGAGCCCGCGGGGGGCCACATAGGCGTTGAACTCGCTGTCGATCCGGATCTCGGTGGGTGGCCGCGTCCCCAGGAGCTGTGCCACCTGGGCGACCAGGGTCGTGATCCCGGGAGCACGCTCCGGGTCGACGAGGACGCTGTCCGGGTCCGCCGCAAAGAGGATGTGCGGTCGGGTCAGCCACGCGACCCCCAGGATGACGGCAGCCATCAGCCACTGCCACCATCCGTCACCGCGAACCAGGAGAACGGTGCCGCCGACGGCCAGCGCGAGACTGACGAGGTGAACCGGGGTGACCAGGGCAAAGGCCAGTGCGCGGGCGAAACCGGTGCTCTTGCCCGTGCTCACGCGATCGACCAGACGCATGTCGAGAGCCTCGGCCACTCGGGCGTCGAGCCGCTGGGGGAATGTCGATGCCGTCTGCACCACCGGATGATAGGCGTGCGAGCAGCGACCTGCTCCCGAAACGGACGCCTGCCTCATCTACGGTTGTCTCCATGACCTTCGGTGCCCGCCTGACCGCTGCCATGGCCGAGCGTGGCCAGTTCTGTGTCGGTATCGACCCCCACAGTGCGCTCCTGCACGACTGGGGGTACGACGACGACGTCTCCGGGCTCGAGCGGTTCGCCCTCGGTGCGGTGGAGGCCGTGGCGCCGTACTGCAGCGTGGTGAAGCCGCAGTCGGCCTTCTACGAGCGCTTCGGCAGCAAGGGCATCGCGGTGCTCGAACGTGTCATCGCAGAGTCCCGTGCCGCTGGAGCGCTGGTACTGCTCGACGTGAAGCGGGGCGACATCGGTTCGACCTCCCAGGCCTACGCCGACGCGTACCTCGACCCGTCCTCCCCGCTCGCGAGCGACGCGATCACGATCAGCCCGTACCTCGGCTTCGGGTCGCTGCTGCCGTTCGTCGACACCGCGCGCCGGTTCGACGCCGGACTGTTCGTCCTCGCGGCGACCTCCAACAAGGAGGGCCCCGAGATCCAGGAGGCCGTCACGAGCGAGGAGTTCGGTGGCCGCACGGTCGCGGCGGCCATGCTCGACCACCTGCGTGAGCTGAACGCCCATGCCGCTCCGCTCGGCTCCTTCGGCGCAGTGGTCGGTGCCACCATCGACGGCTCGGGGCTCGACTTCGCGCTGAACGGCCCGATCCTCGCTCCCGGGTACGGCGAGCAGGGGGGCACCAGCGCCGACATCCTGCGGATCTTCGGGGCCAGTGCCGCCCACGTCCTGGCCTCGTCGTCACGGGGCGTGCTGCGTCTGGGCCCGGACCCGATCGCCATGCGTGACGCCGTACAGCGTGGCAACGACGAGCTGCGGAGCCTGCTCGGGTGAGCACGCGACGCCTCGTGGCGCTCGTGATCGTCGTGGTCCTCGTGCTGGGCGCCGGAGCCTGGCTGCTGCAGTCCTCGGACGACGACGACCCGTTCGCGGCGTACTGCTCCGAGGTCGAGGACCGACGCGGCGAGCTCGGGGCCGCGCTGGCGGCGGGGGAGCGACTCGGGCTGATCCGGGCGCTGCCGACGTTCGAGCTGCTGGCCGAGAAGGCACCGGAGGACCTCCGCGACGAGTGGACGATCGTGATCGATCGGGTCACCGAGGTGCGTGACGCCTTCGCGGACGCGAAGGTGGACCCCGCGACCTACGATCCCGAGAAGCCGCCGAGGGACCTGCCGAAGGCTGATCGCGACGCGATCGAGGCGGCGGCGGTCCGCCTCGGGTCGCAGGAGACGAAGCTGGCGTTCGCGGGTGTCAGCCAGCAGGCACGTGATGTCTGCAAGACGCCGTTGAGCCTGTGAGCAGCCGTACCGCGGCGCCGCATTGCCCCGGCCGAACGTGAATGGCTAGATTGACCGCGGCGGCCCGATCCGCCCGATGACCGCTCTGTTGAAGACCGAAGGATCCCTTTCGTGGCCTTGCCTCCCCTGACACCCGAACAGCGCCAGGCTGCCCTCGCGAAGGCGGCGGCCGCGAGGCGCGAACGGGCCGAGGTGAAGAACCGCTTGAAGAACTCCGGTGGTTCGATCAGCGAGGTGCTGGCCCAGGGTCAGGTCAACGACGTCGTCGGCAAGATGAAGGTCATCGACCTGCTCCAGGCGGTTCCCGGCCTCGGCAAGGTGCGCGCCCGGCAGGTCATGGAGCGCCTCGGCATCGCCGAGTCGCGGCGGGTCCGCGGTCTCGGTACGAAGCAGATCGCCGCACTGGAGCGCGAGTTCGCCCCCGGTGAGTAGTCGACTCTTCGTCCTTGCCGGACCCACCGCGGTCGGCAAGGGCACGGTCGCCGCTGCCATGCGCGACCAGCACCCCGAGGTCTTCCTGTCGGTGTCCGCGACGACGCGCACTCCCCGTCCCGGTGAGATCGACGGCGTCCACTACCACTTCGTCGACGACGCGACCTTCGACGCGATGGTCGCCGACGGCCAGCTGCTCGAGTGGGCGGTGGTCCATGGCGTGAACCGCTACGGCACCCCCCGCGGCCCCGTCGAAGAGGCTCTGGCGGCGAATCGCCCGGCGATGCTGGAGATCGATCTCCAGGGCGCACGCCAGGTCCGTCAGACGATGCCCGAGGCCGTTTTCGTGTTCCTGAAGCCGCCGTCGTGGGACGAGCTGGTCCGCCGTCTGGTGGGTCGCGGGACCGAGGGCGAGGAGGAGCGCGAGCGCCGGCTGGCCACTGCACGGCTCGAGCTGGCCGCCGAAGCGGAGTTCGACGTCACCATCGTGAACGTGGAAGTTAACGCTGCGGTCCAGGACTTGGTAGCCTTAATGGTTGATTCCACCCACGAACTGTGAGGCTCTAACACGTGTCTGCCCCGAACATCGCCGCCGAGGGTGTCACCAACCCCCCGATCGACGACCTGCTGTCCAAGACCGACAGCAAGTACAAGCTGGTTCTCTACAGTGCCAAGCGCGCCCGGCAGATCAACGCCTACTACTCGCAGCTCGGCGAAGGCCTGCTGGAGTACGTCGGCCCGCTCGTGGAGACCCACGTCCAGGAGAAGCCGCTCTCGATCGCGCTGCGCGAGATCAGCCAGGACCTGCTGACCTGCGAGGACATCGACCCGGCCGAGATCGCTGCCGCCGAGGCCGCTGCGGCCGCGCCGGCTGCTGCTGAGTGAACTGACTCCAGCCATGCCCCGCGTCGTGCTCGGTGTGTCCGGCGGCATCGCGGCCTACAAGGCCTGCGAGCTGCTTCGCCGGTTCACCGAGTCCGGACATGACGTGACGGTGGTTCCGACCGCTGCGGCGCTGGAGTTCGTCGGCGCGCCCACGTGGGCTGCGCTGTCGGGCAAGCCGGTGTCCGCCGACGTGTGGTCAGCGGTCCACGAGGTGCCTCATGTGCGCCTCGGGCAGACCGCTGACCTCGTCGTGGTTGCTCCGGCAACCGCAGACCTGCTCGCCAAGGCGGCGCACGGCCTCGCCGACGACCTGCTCACGAACACCCTGCTCACTGCACGGTGCCCGGTCGTGCTGGCCCCGGCCATGCACACCGAGATGTGGGAGCACCCGGCCACCGCCGCGAATGTCGCCACTCTGCGCGCACGCGGCGTGATCGTGATCGAACCCGCCGAGGGCCGCCTGACCGGTGCCGACACCGGCAAGGGCCGGCTTCCCGAGCCCTCCGAGATCTTCGAGATCGCCCGCGACGTCCTCGCGCGCGTCGCGACGGGTGCCTCGGCCGGCGGCCAGTCGCTGAGCGACCTCTCCGGGTGCAATGTCGTCGTCTCCGCCGGTGGCACCCGCGAACGCCTGGACCCGGTGCGCTTCCTCGGCAACCGCTCCTCGGGTCTCCAGGGCTACGCCCTGGCTCGCGCGGCGGCAGCCCGGGGCGCGGAGGTCACTCTGATCGCCGCGAACGTGACCCTGCCCGACCCGGCCGGCGTGAAGGTCGTCCGGGTCGAGTCGACCGCTGAGCTGCGCGACGCCGTACTCACGGCCAGCGCCAGCGCTGACGCCGTGGTGATGGCGGCCGCGCCCGCCGACTTCCGTCCGCTGAGCCAGTCGGACGTGAAGATCAAGAAGGCCGACGACGGATCGGCGCCGTCGATCACGCTGCAACAGAATCCCGACATCCTCAAGGAGATCTCGACGCACCGGGTCCGCCCGGAGTCCGTGATCGTCGGATTCGCCGCAGAGACGGGCGATGCCACCGGCAGCGTGCTGGACCTGGCGCGCGCCAAGCTGGTGCGCAAGGGCTGTGACCTGCTCGTCGTCAACGACGTGAGCGGTGGCGCAGTTTTCGGGAGCGCCGACAACGAAGCGGTGATCCTGGGCTCGGACGGCACGGCCGTCGAGGTTCCGCGCGGATCGAAGTCAGCCCTCGCACACCTGATCTGGGACAACGTCGTCTCCCGTCTTCCCCAGCGATAGTGAGACGACCGGCCATGACCCCGGCCGGTCCGTATCGTTGGATCGACGACAACTTCTGTCACAACGTCATAGCCGAGCGGGTTCGGGGGATCCCGTACTCGGTCTGAGAACCAGGAGCTTCCACCAACATGACCGGACGTCTGTTTACGTCGGAGTCGGTGACCGAGGGTCACCCGGACAAGATCGCCGACCAGATCAGCGACACGATCCTCGACTACCTCCTCGAGCACGACCCGTCGAGCCGGGTCGCCGTGGAGACCCTGCTGACGACCGGACTGGTCGTCGTCGCGGGTGAGGTGACCACGTCGGCGTACGCCCCCGTTGCCCAGCTCGTTCGGGCCAAGATCCTCGAGATCGGCTACGACTCGTCGGAGAAGGGCTTCGATGGCAACTCCTGTGGCGTCCAGGTCGCCATCGGTGCTCAGTCGGCTGACATCGCGCAGGGCGTCGACGACGCCTTCGAAGAGCGCGTGGACGGCTCGGGCGACGAGCTCGACCGCCAGGGCGCCGGCGACCAGGGCCTGATGTTCGGCTACGCCTGCGACGACACCCCCGAGCTGTTCCCCCTGCCGATCAAGATCGCGCAGACGCTTGCTGAGAAGCTCACCGCGGTGCGCAAGGACGGCACGCTGCCCTACCTGCGTCCCGACGGCAAGACCCAGGTCACCATCGAGTACGACGAGGACGACCGTCCCGTTCGCATCGACACCGTGGTCCTCTCGACGCAGCACGCCGAGGACATCGACCAGGAGCAGCTCGGCAAGGACATCCTGGTCAACGTCATCGAGCCGGTGCTCGAGGCGTTCCAGGCCATCGTCCCGTCCGAGGGGTACCAGCTCTTCATCAACCCGACCGGTCGCTTCGTCGTCGGCGGCCCGATGGGTGACGCCGGCCTGACCGGCCGCAAGATCATCGTCGACACCTACGGCGGCATGGCCCGTCACGGTGGCGGCGCGTTCTCCGGCAAGGACCCGTCGAAGGTCGACCGCTCGGCCGCCTACGCCATGCGCTGGGTTGCCAAGAACATCGTTGCCGCGGGCCTGGCCCGTCGCGCCGAGGTCCAGGTCGCCTACGCCATCGGCGTTGCCAAGCCCGTCGGTGTCTTCGTGGAGACCTTCGGCACCGGCGTCGTCCCGGACGAGAAGATCCAGGAGGCCGTCCTCACGGTCTTCGACCTGCGTCCGGGCGCGATCGTTCGCGACCTCGACCTGTTGCGTCCGATCTACGCCAAGACCGCGGCGTACGGCCACTTCGGTCGCGAGCTGCCCGAGTTCACCTGGGAGCGCACCGACCGCGCCGAGGCGCTCAAGGCTGCTGCCGGGATCTGATCCCACCTGCTTCATCCGACGCCCGTCCGTCCCTCCGGGGACGGGCGGGCGTCGTGCCTTTGTCCCGAGCTCCTGCCCTGCTTCGCGGTTTCGCGGCGGTGGGTGCGCTCGGCGTGGAACGATGCGCTGTTTGCCCTCGTCTCGAAGGATCCTGAATGCGTCGCGCCCTGTCGTCCCTGTGTGCTGCCACTGTCGTCGCCGGGTTGCTCGCTCTGGCGCCGACGCAGTCGGCACAGTCGGCTCCGGATCCGGATGATGCGGAGGCCACCCTGCGCTCGGACGCGGACGGGTCCGTCGTGGTGCGCAAGGAGGGCGGGGTCGTGACCTTCGCCGGCGCCTCCGCCGGCACCGAGGTCGACAACCCGTCGGTCGACCGCGGGGACTCGGTGTCAGCGGCGGCCCGTGCGCACCTGCAGCGCTACGGCCCGGCCTTCGGCACAGATCGTCCGGGAACGACCCTCGTGCAGGAACGCCGCAGCCGCGCCGCCGCGGGCGCCGGAGTCGTGCGCTACCAGCAGCACGTCGGCGGAGTCCCCGTGGTCGGAGGTGATGTGGTGGTCGTCCTGGCTGACGACAAGGACCTCAGCTCGGTCAACGCGAACCTCTCCGACGTCCGGAGCGTGCCTGCCGCAACAGTTTCGGAACCGGACGCGCGCCGGACCGCGATCGCCAAGGTCCGGCGAGCAACGGGTGGCAGTCCGACTGCCGCGACCGGTGAGCGCTGGTTGTGGGATCCCGCGACGACCGGACGTACCAACTCGACAGGGCCGCGCGGCGCGTGGCGTTTCGAGGTCCGCGCGGACGGCGCTGTGCGGCACGAGCTGCTGGTCGATGACCGGACCGGTGACGTCCTGCTCGACCTCGACCTGATCCAGGAGATCGACCGGGTCGTCTGCGACCAGGCCGGTGTGTCCGTCCCCGATCCCGCGGCCTGCACTTCGGGGGCGGTCCGCACGGAGCAGTCCCCGGCATCGGCGGTGCCCGACGTGGAGCAGGCGTTCCAGAATGCCGGCGCGACGGCGCAGTTCTACGACGAAGTCGGCGACCGCGACCTCACCGACTTCATCGGCCTCGACACGGCGAGTGGTCCCAAGCTCGCGTCGACCGTCCGGGTCTGCATCAACGGCGACCCCTGCCCGTACCCCAACGCCTACTGGGACGGCCGGCAGATGTTCTACGGGGCGGGATACGCCGTGGCGGACGACGTGGTCGGGCACGAGATGACCCACGGCGTCATCGAGCGCACCTCGGACCTGCTCTACCTCGACCAGTCCGGGGCGATCAACGAGTCCCTGGCCGACATCATCGGTGAGATCGTCGACCACCGGAACGTCGCCGACGGCGAGAGTGTGACCTGGACGACGGGTGAGGACCTGCCCGGCGGCGCCATTCGCGACATGGCGCACCCCGAGGCCCACGGCCAGCCGGACCGGATGACCAGCCCGGACTGGGACGTCGACCCGACGTACGACGACAACGGGGGAGTCCACACGAACTCCGGGGTCGGCAACAAGGCCTTCCACCTGATCTCCCAGGGCGGAACCTTCAACGGACAGACCATCGCGGGCATCGACGCCGGCGATCCGACCCTGGCCAGGTCGTCCGCACTGTGGCTCCAGGTGATCGAGACCATCACGTCCTTCACCGAGTACGCCGACCTGGCCGCGGTGCTGGAGCAGTCCTGTGCGGCGCTGGTCACCGTCGGCGACCTGTCGGCCGCCGACTGCACTGCTGTGCACCAGGCAACCCTTGCGACGGAGATGACGCAGCGCCCCACGGCCGAGCCTGCCCGCGACGCGGACCGCTCCTGCCCCGACGGCACGCACAAGCGCGTGCTGCTGGACACCGAAGCGGCGACCGCACCAGGCGCGACGTTCACGACCTCTCCGGGCTGGCAACGACTGCCCGTTGCCAGTGACCCGTCCCCGGCGTTGAACGGATACTCCGGTGACTCGTCCTGGCATGCTGACGACCCGGCAACGGTTGCCACGCGCCCGATGACGGCGACAACCGGGATCGCACTGCCGCCCGACCAGCCGACGTACCTCGCCTTCCGGCACTGGCACGTCACGGACTTCGACGTGACGTCAGCCGGGACGGTGCGGTACTGGGACGGCGGCACCGTGGACGTCGTCGACGCCAACGACAACGCCTACCTGCTGCCTGCCGGCGCATGGCTCAACGGGCCGGTTCGCAGCCTGCAGGCGCCGTACTCCGGGGTGAAGGCGTTCGCCGGGAGCAGCCGGGGGTGGGTCGGCAGCCGAGTGGACCTCAGCTCGATGGCCGGCCAGGTCATCCGCCCGCGCTTCACGATGCGCAGCGACAGCTCGGTCGGTGCGCCCGGTTGGTACGTCGACGACGTGGTCGTCTACACCTGCGACACGTCACTGTTCTGGTACATGCCGCCGGAGATGACGGCGACTGCTCCGCGGGTGGGACAGACCCTCACCGCGACGGTCGGACACTGGAACATTCCGGATGCGGTCCCCAGCTATCAATGGCTCCGCGATGGGACGGCGATCACCGGGGCGCGCTCGCGCACCTACGCGGTCGTGGCCGCCGACCTGGGGCGCCGCGTGAGCGTCCGGGTGACCATGACCGCACTTCCGTTCATCCAGTCCGAGATCGCCTCCACGCCGTACACGGTGGACTACGGCCAGGTCAGACCGCCGAGCTCCGTCAGCATCGCAGGAAGGGCGCGGGTCGGGCGGGTGCTCTACGCCCGGCCGGGGACCTGGACCCCGAGCGGCGTGACCTTCCACTACAGGTGGCTGCGCGACGGCCGGCCCATTCCGCGCGCCACGAAGTACCGCTACCTCCTGCGCAGCATCGACCGGGGGCACCGGATCAGCGTGGTCATCACGGGCACACGTGCGGGCTACTACTCAGCATCGAGGCGTTCGCCGAGCACCGTCCGGGTACGACGCTAGGCCGCGCTGCCAGCGTCGGGGGCCGCTGGTAGAACTGCGCCCATGACCCCCACCCCCGACGAGCCGGCGCTGGAGCTGCCCGGCCTCGTCCGGGACCGGGCAGCGGAAGGGCGCGCCAAGGCTGCTGCCACCCGCGCCCGGAAGGTCGACGAGGCCGAGCTGGCGACGGTGGATCCGGTTGCCCGGGTGGTCCTGGAAGTGCCGCTGGCGCACCTGGACCGGGTGTTCGACTACCTCGTGCCCGCAGCAATGGCCGAGGGCGCCGTGCCTGGGGCGCGGGTCAAGGTGCGGTTCGCCGGCCAGGCCGTCGACGGCTTCGTGGTCGAGCGGACCGCGGCGTCCGGGCACGACGGCGTGCTGTCGCCGCTGCGGCGTCTGGTGAGCCCCGAGCCCGTGCTGAGTCCGGCTGTCGAGGCGCTGTGCCGCCGGGTGGCCGAGCGCTACGCCGGTGTCTCTGCGGACGTACGACGCCTCGCGGTCCCGCCACGTCATGCGACCACCGAGCGGGAAGCCTCGCCGGCATCCCCGCCGTTGCCGGTGCTGACGGGCTGTGACGAGGCGTGGTCGCCGTACCCGGCTGCGCGGGCGTTCCTGGAGCACCTGCGCAGCGGACATGCGCCGCGCGCGGTCTGGGGTGCGGGCCCGGGGGAGGACTGGCCGGCGCTGCTCGCCCATCTCGCCGGCGCGGCGCTCGCTGCTGGCCGCGGGACCATCATCTGCCTGCCCGACCATCGCGACATCACGCGCGTCGACGCTGCGATGACGGCGCTGCTGGGGGAGGGTCACCACGTCACCTTGCAGGCGGAGCCCGGTCCCGCAGCGCGCTACCGCGACTTCCTGGCTGTGAGCCGAGGGGCCCGCAGGATCGTGATCGGGCCGCGCTCTGCGGCCTTCGCGCCGGTGCGGGACCTCGGACTCGTGGTGATCTGGGACGACGGCGACGACCTGCACGCCGAGCCGCGGGCGCCGTACCCGCACACCCGGGAAGTCCTGCTCCTGCGGGCCGAGGAGGAAGAGGCGGCTGCGCTGGTGGGCGGGTTCGCGCGCACCGTCGAGGCCGACCAGCTGCTGCGCTCGGGGTGGGCGCGCGAGATCGGGCTGCCGCGGACCGAGGTCCGGGCCCGGGCCCTGGTAGCGGTTTCGGGGGCGACCGAGCAGGCGCTCGAACGCGACCCCCACAGCGGAGGCGCCCGGATCCCGCGGGAGGCGCACCAGGCGATGAAGTGGGGCCTGGAGCGTGGGCCGGTGCTGGTCCAGACTCCCCGCGCTGGCTATGCCCTTCGCCTGGCTTGCGAACGCTGTCGCACGCCCGCGCGATGCGCCGCCTGCGCGGGGCCGCTGGGCCTGACCGGTCCCACGACACCGCCGCGTTGCCGCCTGTGCGCCACCGAGGCCGTCGGATGGGCGTGTCCCGAGTGCGGAGCGTCCGGTCTCCGCTCGCCGATGCTCGGGGATGCGCGCACCGCCGACGAGCTGGGTCGGTCGTTCCCCAAGATCCCGGTGCTGGCGTCATCGGGCGACCGGATCCGGGCGACCGTCGACGCGGCACCCCGACTCGTGGTGGCCACACCGGGTGCCGAGCCGGTCGCGGACGGTGGCTACGCGGTCGTCGTACTCCTGGACACGTGGTGGGTGCTCGGCCGCGACAGCATGCGCGCGGCGGAGGAGGCGTTGCGTCGTTGGTGCAACGCCGTGGGACTGCTGCGCCCCGGCGGGCGCGCATTGGCGGTCGGTGATGCGGCGCAGCCTGCGCTCCAGGCGCTGGTGCGCTGGGACCCCGCTGGCTTCGCCGCTCGGGAGGCGGAGGAGCGGCGTGAGGCCCGGCTTCCCCCGGCTGCGCGCGTCGCCTCCCTCACCGGCGCGCCGGGAGCCCTGGACGACATGCGCGCCCTGCTGCACCTTCCGGACGTCGCCGACGTTCTCGGTCCGGTGCCCGTCGAGGGCAACCCCGACGAGGAACGCCTGATCGTGCGGGTGCCCCGCACCCACGGGCCCGCCCTGTCGCGCGCGCTGGTCGAGGCACAGCGGCTGCGGTCGGCCCGCAAGCTCGAACCCGTGAGGATTCAGGTCGATCCTCCCGAACTCCTAGGATGACCCAGTGGCCATTCGACCCATCCGCCTGTTCGGCGACCCGATCCTGCGCAAGCCCGCGATCGAGGTCGTCGACTTCGACACCGACTTGCGGCAACTGGTCACCGACCTGACCGACACGATGCTGGAGGCCCCGGGCGCCGGCCTGGCTGCGCCGCAGATCGGGGTCGGGCTCCGCGTCTTCACCTGGTACGTCGACGGGGAGGTCGGCCACCTGGTCAACCCGTCGCTGCAGCTGTCCGACGAGACCCAGGACGGCGCCGAAGGCTGCCTGTCCCTGCCCGAGCTCACCTACGACTGCCTGCGGGCGATGTCGGTGGTCGCCTCCGGCTTCAACATGTACGGCGACCCGATCCGCATCGAGGGGTCCGAGCTGCTGGCGCGGGCGATCCAGCACGAGACCGATCACCTCGACGGGATCCTGTTCATCGATCGTCTCGACGCCGCCGCCCGCAAGGCCGCGATGCGCGAGATCCGCGAGTCGGAGTGGTTCGGGCTCGAGAAGCCGACCGTCAGACTGTCGCCCCACGCGACGGGAGGCTTCGGCCGATGAGGGTCGTCTTCGCCGGGACCCCGGAGGTCGCCGTCCCCGCACTCGACGCGATCGCAGCGTCCCCGCACGAGCTCGTCGGCGTCATCACCCGACCGGACGCGCCCTCGGGCCGCGGTCGCAAGCTGACCCCGAGCCCGGTGGGCCTGCGTGCGGAGGAGCTCGGCGTGCCGGTCCTGAAGCCCACGCACCCGCGCGATCCGGAGTTCCAGGCTGCGCTGAAGGCTCTCGAACCCGACTGCTGCCCGGTCGTCGCCTACGGCGCGCTGATCCCGCGCAGCGCGCTCGACATCCCGAAGCACGGCTGGGTCAACCTGCACTTCTCGGTGCTGCCCGCCTGGCGCGGTGCCGCTCCGGTCCAGCACTCGATCTGGGCGGGTGACGAGTACACCGGCGCCACGACGTTCCAGATCGTCGAAGCGCTCGACGCCGGCCCGATGTTCGGCGTGATGACCGAGCGGATCAAGCCCACCGACACCGCGGGCGACCTGCTGGAGCGGCTGGCCGAGGGCGGATCGAGCCTGCTGGTCGCGACCCTCGACGGCATCGCTGACGGAGCCCTCGAAGCCCGCACCCAGCCGCTCGAGGGAGTCACTCTCGCGCCGAAGATCACGGTCGACGACGCCCGGATCAGCTGGACCGACCCGGCGGTCGGCATCGATCGCCTGATCCGTGCGTGCACCCCCGGCCCCGGTGCGTGGACCACCCTCGACGGTGAGCGGGTCAAGGTCGGCCCGGTCTCCCTCGAGGAGGACGCACCCGCCCTGGCTCCCGGCGCGATCAGCGTCGGCAAGAACCACGTCCTCGTCGGTACCGCCACGGGCGCGGTGCGCCTGGGCGAGGTCAAGGCGTTCGGCAAGAAGCAGATGGCTGCTGCCGACTGGGCGCGCGGCGTGCGCTTGCCCGAGACCGCGACGTTCGAGTGAGCGGGTCCCAGCGCTCCCGTAGTGGTGGCCGCCGCCGGCCCACCGGACCTCCGCGGCCGGCGAAGCCCAAGGGCGACCCGGTCCGCTTCGCGGCGCTCGACGTGCTCCGCGTGGTCCGGGTCGACGGCGGCTACACCAACCTCGTGCTGCCCTCGGTGATCGCGCACCACGGACTCGTCGGTCGTGACGCTGCGTTCGTCACCGAGCTCGCCGCCGGCACGATCCGCCGCCAGGGCACGTACGACGCCATCCTCGCCACCTGCATCGATCGCCCGCTGCGCAAGGTGGAGTCGGCCGTGCTCGACGCGCTGCGCCTCGGTGTCCACCAACTGCTCGCGATGCGGGTTCCGTCGCACGCCGCGATCAACACGACCGTCGACCTGGTCCGGGTGAAGGTCAGCGTGGGGGCATCCGGCTTCGCCAACGCCGTGCTGCGCAAGGTCAGCACCCGTGACCTCGAGGCCTGGATCGCCGAGGTCGCACCCGACGCCGCGACGAACCCGACCGGACATCTCGCCGTCGCGCACAGCCACCCCGCCTGGGTCGTCGAGGCGCTCGGTCAGGCCGTCGGCGCCGACGAGCTGCCGGCGCTGCTGGTGGCCGACAACGTCCCGCCGCGGGTGACCCTGGTCGCCCGCCCCGGGCGCGCGAGTCGTGAGGAGCTCCCGGGTACGCCGACGCCGTACTCGCCGTTCGGCACCGTGCTCTCCAGCGGCGGCGACCCGTCAGCGGTCGCCGCGGTGGTCGAGGGTCGCGCCGGCGTGCAGGACGAGGGCTCGCAGCTCGTCGCTCTCGCGCTGGCCGAAGCACCCGTCGAGGGCCGCGACCAGCGCTGGCTGGACCTCTGCGCCGGACCGGGCGGGAAGGCGGCGCTGCTCGCCGCGCTCGCGACCGAACGCAGCGCCCTGCTGATCGGCACCGAGCTGCACCATCACCGCGCGGGCCTCGTCGCCAAGGCGGCGGGGGCTGACCTGGCCGGTGTGCTCCAGGCCGATGGCACCCGGGCACCGTTCGCGGACGACAGCATCGACCGGATCCTCCTCGACGCCCCGTGCACCGGCCTGGGCGCGCTGCGTCGGAGGCCGGAAGCCCGCTGGCGTCGTACTCCTGGCGACCTGGTCGACCTGGTGGCGCTGCAGAAGGCGCTGTTGACCGAGGCCGTCCGCGTCCTGCGGCCCGGGGGAGCGTTGCTCTACGCCACCTGCTCGCCGTTGCTCGCCGAGACGTCCGAGGTCGTCACCGCGGTGACCACGGCTGCGCCGGGACTGCGGGTCGACGACGTACGGCCGCTGCTGCCGGGAGTCACCGACGCAGACGGTCCGCTGCCGGGGACCGCCCAGCTGTGGCCGCACCGGCACGGCACCGACGCGATGTTCCTGGCGCTGCTGCGCAAGGAATGATCGAGAGTGGTTGAAGGTTGAACCACTCGTGAAGAACATCGGATTCCTCTCCTTCGGCCACTGGGCGGACAGCCCCGGTTCCCTGACGCGTACGGCGTCCGACACGTTGCTCCAGTCGATCGACCTCGCGGTCGCGGCCGAGGAGCTGGGTGCCGACGGCGCGTACTTCCGGGTGCACCACTTCGCCCGCCAGCTCGGCAGCCCCTTCCCGCTGCTCGCGGCGATCGGTGCCCGGACCAGCCGGATCGAGATCGGCACCGGTGTCATTGACATGCGGTACGAGAACCCCCTCTATTTCGCGGAAGACGCTGGTGCGGCCGACCTGATCTCCGGCGGCCGGCTGCAGCTCGGCATCTCCCGCGGCTCACCGGAGCAGGTCATCGACGGGTGGCGTCTCTTCGGGTACGCCCCGGCCGAGGGCGAGACCGAGGCCGACATGGCCCGCCGCCACACCGAGGTGCTGCTGGAGGTGCTGCGGGGAGAGGGCTTCGCGCAGCCGAACCCGCGGCCGATGTTCGCCAACCCGCCGGGACTGCTCCGCCTCGAGCCGTTCTCGGAGGGCCTTCGTGACCGGATCTGGTGGGGTGCTGCGTCCAACGGTACGGCGCGCTGGGCCGCTGGCCTCGGCATGAACCTGATGAGCTCGACGCTGAAGGAGGACGAGGGAGGTCAGCCGTTCCACGTCCAGCAGGCCGAGCAGATCCGGATCTTCCGCGACGCGTGGAAGGAAGCCGGTCACGCCCACGAGCCGCGCGTGTCGGTCAGCCGGTCGATCTTCCCGCTCGTCAACGAGCAGGACCGGATGTACTTCGGCGGACGCCCGGACAGCGACCAGGTCGGCCAGATCGACAACATGCGCGCGATCTTCGGTCGCTCCTACGCGGCCGAGCCGGACGCCCTCATCGAGCAGTTGCGCGAGGACGAGGCCATCGCCGAGGCGGACACGCTGCTGCTCACGGTGCCGAACCAGCTGGGCGTCGACTACAACGCCCACGTGATCGAGTCGATCCTGACCGAGGTCGCACCGGCGCTGGGCTGGCGCTGACGGTTCAGGCCGTCCCGGACGCCTGTGAGCGGGTCTGTGCGAGGTAGCGACGGATCGTGTCCCGGCTGCGGGTCAGGCACGTGATCCGCTGGTCGAGGCCGTCGAGCTCGGTCGCGAGCAGGTGGGAGACCTCGTCCGGGCAGGTGGCCTCCTCGCGGGCGCAGGCGTCCTCGGCCTCGAGGAGCACCTTGACCAACCGGGTCGGGATGCCGGCCTGGATCAGACCGGCAGCCCGCTCGACGCGGTCGACGTGGGCCTCGGTGTAGCTGCGGTAGCCGTTGTCGGCGCGGTCCGCAGTGACCAGGCCCTGCTGTTCGTAGTACCGGATGAGCCGGGCCGCGACGCCGGTGCGTTCGGCGACTTCACCGATCTTCATGTCTGCTGCCTCACATTCCTGGTGCCACACCTTGACATTGACATCAGTGTAAACCTTTAGCGTCGAGACATGAGTACGACGACCCGTCCTGTTGTCCCTGACTCCACCCACGCCACCGCCGATCAGTTGCCCTGGCCCGCGTTGCTCGTCCTCGGCGCTGCCACCCTCGTCATGGTGACCGGCGAGATGTTGCCGACGGCCGTCCTGCCCCAGATGAGCGCTGGGCTGGGGGTGAGCGAATCCGCCGCCGGCCTGCTGGTCAGCATCTGGGCCGCGGTCGTCGTGATCGCGAGCTTCCCGCTCGTGCGGCTGACCCGCGGAGCGCGGCGGACCTCCGTGATCGCGGCCAGCCTGCTGGTCTTCTCGGTCGCGGCCGCTGCCACGGCGCTCGCACCGACCTACGCCGTGGTGCTGGTCGCGCGCACTGCCGGCGCGGCATCGGTCGGTCTGCTGTGGTCGACCGTCAACGCGCACGTCGCCGACCTGGTGCCGGATCGTCTCCTCGGCCGGGCAACAGCCGTCGTGCTGGGCGGCGCCACGCTCGGCATGGTCCTCGGTACGCCGGTCGGCCGGTTCGTCGCGGACCTCGCGGGCTGGCGTGCGTCCTTCTGGGCGCTCGCCGTGCTGAGCCTCGTCGGGGCGGGACTGGTCCGCGCGGTGGTGCCGGACGCCGACCCGTTGGCGCGGTCCGCCGCTGGAGCGGGGAGCGGCGGGCGTCGTACCGTGCGACCGATGGTGGTGGTCACCGTGCTGGTGGGCCTGGTGCTGGTCGGCCACTACGGCGCCTACACCTTCATCACGCGACTGGGCGAGCCGGCTGCGACGCTGGTGCCCGGCGGGATGGGCGGCCTGTTGCTGGTCTTCGGGTTGTCCTCGGCCGCCGGGGTCGCGCTCGCGGGCCGGGTGCTCGGACGGACCGCGCCGGCGTTGGTCGTCGCGACGGCAGCGACGGCAGTCGCGGTGCTCGGCTTCTCGGTGACAGGGCAGAGCGCACTGGCCGGAGCGGCCGTGGTCGTGCTCTGGGGTGTCGCGTCCGGTGCACTTCCGCCGCTGGCGCAGACCATGATCCTGCGCCTCGCCGGCCCGGAGCACCGCTCGCTGGCCGGGGCACTGATCCCCGTCGTGTTCAACGGCGGGATCGCGATCGGCGCCGCCTTCGCGTCCGGGGTGGTCGCGCGCGGGGGAGCCGAGGGACTGCCGATCCCGGCCGCGGCCCTGATCGGGCTGGCCGCAGCCGGGTTGGCGGTCGTCAGTCGACCCAGGTGAGGGACTCGCCGAGCTCCTGGATCTCGGCGTTCGTGGTGCCCTGGCCGCCCTGGACGGAGATGAAGATGCCGTCGTGCGCCTTGGTCGTGTAGACCGATGGGTCATCTCCCTTGTCGCTCGAGCCGAGCCAGGAGGCACGGTCGGCGGCATCCCGGATCACGAGGCTCGCAACCCCGCCGTCGGGTGACTCGCAGCTCGCCTTGTCATCGACCAGGAACCACTCGCAGGTCCAGCCGGCGCCGACCGTGACGGGCGCCTTGTCGACCTTGCCGAGCATCCCGAGTTCGTCGGCCTTGGCCATGGACACGGCCACCTTGATGCCGGGCCAGTCCTGGGTCAGCGTGCCGAAACTCTCCGACCACCAGTCCTCGATGTCGCCGGTGGGGCCGTCGACGACGAGGACGAAACCGGTACCTGTGCCAGGCAGGGTGCTCGCTCCGAGCTCGTACAGCCCTGCCTCGTCCGTGCGCACGGTGCCCTTGAGGCCGTACTCCAGATCGAGGACCTGGCCCACGTGCAAGGTGGGCGCGGCGGGGGCGCTCGCGGAGGGGGTGCCTGCGAAGTCGGGGTCGCTGGCCGTCGTACCGCCGCCCATCTGGGAGGTGGCCAGTGCGATGACGGCCACGCCGGCGACGGCGCCTGCGGTGACGCCGACGCGGCGGCGTCGCCGCAGCCGGGTGCCGGCCGCCAGTGACGCGGCGGCGAGGTGCTCGAGGTCGGGGCTCTCGCTCCGGACGCGGTCGCGGAGGGCGGGGCCCAGGTAGGGGTCGTGGTCGATGTCGTTCATGAGGACGTCCGATCGGGTCGTACGGCGGTCAGGGTGGGTGGTGGGTCGACCAGGGGGCGCAGGCGCTGCAACGCGCGCCTGGCCCGGGTCCTGATGACCGCTTCCGAAAGTCCGAGATCGGTCGCGGTCTCCGCGACGCTGCGGTCCTCCCAGTAGCGCAGGACGACGATCGCGCGATCCAGGGGTGGCAGGTCGGCGAGCGCTGCAAGGAGGTCCATCCGGGCGCCGGGGTCGACATCCACGACGGCTGTCCTTGCTGCGGTCAGCCCGTCGTCCGCGCCGGGGTCGAGGTCGGTCGGACGCTCGGAGTTGCGGCGCAGGCGGCGGTGGGACAGGAACGTGTTGAGCAGGGTGGTGCGGGTGTACGCGAGCGGGCTTTCGGAGGTGGACACCCGACGCCAGTGGACGAACACCTTGGCGTACGTCGCCTGGGTGAGGTCCTCTGCGAGGTGGTGGTCGCCGGTGAGCAGCATCGCTGCGCGGTGCAGCTGCGTGCCGGTCTCGCGGACGAAGGCGGTGAACTCCTCCGCCTGCTCGTTGGTCTTCACACCCACCTGACGCTCCGATGCACCGGGCGCGTGACACCCGATCGGCCACGCGTTGTCATCGAGTGTCCTCAGTCGATGACGTGGCGCAAGTAGCGACGCGGGTCGTCGAGGTAGCTGCGCCAGTGCTGCACGAGCTCGAGGTCCTCCCAGCGTGCGGGGCGCAGGCCCCAGTCGCCGACCTCGAGGATGGTGGCACCCGGCATGGCCGCGAGGACCGGGGAGTGCGTGGCGCACAACACCTGCCCGCCGTCCTGGACCAGGTCATGAAGGACTGCGATCAGGCTCAGTGTGGACGAGAACGACAGCGCGGCTTCGGGTTCGTCCAGGCAGTAGAAACCGGGGGAGTCGAAGCGGGTCCGGAGCACCTCGAGGAAGGACTCGCCGTGGCTGAGCTCGTGGAACCGGGAGTCCTGCTCCCTGGCGTTGGGGCTGCGTGGGTTGTCCTCCAGGTAGGTGTACCAGCCGTGCATGGTCTCGGCGCGGAGGAAGAATCCCCAGCGGCTGGTGCCAAGGCCGCGTTGCAGGCGCAGGGCGGAGTGCAGCGGGGACTCGGTGGGACGGGTCGAGTGGCGGCTCTGGCCGCTCCCGCCCTCGGGCGAGAGGCCGTACGCGACGGCGATGGCCTCGACCAGGGTCGACTTGCCCGAGCCGTTCTCGCCGACGAGGAAGGTGACGCCCTTGGGCAGCTCGAGGCCCTCGCGCACGACCTGGGCCACGGCCGGCACGGTCATTGGCCACTCGCGGGGATCGACGCCGCCGCGCTCTGCGGTGATCCGTACGACGGGCGGTTGGTCGAAGTCCACGACGTCACGCTATCCGCGGGTCCGGTGTCGCGTGGGTTCAGACCTTCCGTGCCGCGCACTTGGCGTTCCAGCCCGAATGGGCGGAAATGGCGTCTGAAGCGGCCTGGACCGCGCCATTTCCGCCCAATCGGCGGAGTGCCATCACCGTCGATGGCGTGGATGGCGCGAGCAGCTAGCGACGACGGGTGATCATCAGCACCGCTCCGAAGGCCAGAAGCGCTGCGGGTAGGGAAACGGCCAGGGCCCACGAGTCTGCGCTCGCCGCCGAGCCCAACGTCGGCACCAGGAACGCGCTCTTGCAGGATCCGCTGTCGAACTCGCCCTGCACACAAAGGACGGGCCACGTTGCCCCAAGGACGAGGAGACTGGCCACGGTCGCCAGCACCCATCGCATGGATCAACCGTACGCGCGAAGCGACGTCTCCGCCCGCTCATGGCACAGAGTGCGCGCCCGGCACCTGGCCGACGCCAGTTCCCGTTCGGTGGGCGAGCATCAAGCCGCTCACGTCGCCGCCGAGGACCTTGGCTGGCCTCGCGTGCGCCACCTACTTGGCTGAAGTGGCGACCAACCAGGGACCGGTAGGGTCGCCGACATGGCGTCCCCGGCGATCGAGATCGAGGTCGAGAACCGCGTCGTGCGGGTCAGCAACCCCGATCGCGTGTACTTCCCGGAGATCGGTGCCACCAAGCTGAACCTGGTCGAGTACTACCTCGCCGTCGGCGAGGGCATCGTCAACGCGCTGAGCGAGCGGCCGTGCATGTTGCACCGCTTCCCCAAGGGGCTGGCGGGGGAGAAGGTCCACCAGAAGCGGCTCCCTGCGGGGGCTCCGCCGTGGGTGGAGACCGTCGAGCTGTTCTTCCCGCGCTGGAAGCGCACCGCTGACGAGCTGTGTGTGACCGAGCTGGCGTCGGTGATCTGGGCGGTGCAGATGTCCACGGTGGAGTTCCACCCGTGGAACAGCCGCAGGGGTGCCGTCGAGCAGCCCGACGAGTGGCGGATCGATCTGGACCCCGGTCCCGAGGCGTCGTACGACAGCATCCGCAAGGTGGCCCACGTCGCCCACGAGGTGCTCGACGAGCTCGGTGCGGTCGGGTACCCGAAGACCAGCGGCAGCAAGGGGCTGCACGTCTACGTGCGGATCCGCCCCGACCACGAGCACAAGGCGGTACGGCGGGCTGCGCTCGCCTTCGCGCGCGAGGTCGAGCGGAGGGCGCCGGACCTGGTGACCACGACGTGGTGGACGAAGGACCGCGACCCGGCAGCGGTCTTCGTCGACTACAACCAGAACGCCCGCGACCACACGATCGCGGCGGCGTACTCGGTGCGTGGCCTGCCCGACGCCCGGGTCTCGACTCCGATCCGGTGGGACGAGATCGACGCCGCAGATCCGCGGGACTTCACGATCTTCACCGTTCCGGCACGGTTCGCCGAGATCGGCGACCTGCACCACGACATCGACGACCACGTCTTCGACATCGCGCCGCTGCTGGAGTGGGCGGATCGGGACGAGGCGGAAGGCAAAGCTGTGCTGGACGACCAGGAGGAGACCACGTGACGCTCGATGCGAGGGCACTGGATGCTGCGGACCCGCTGGGCGCACACCGTGACCTGTTCGTTGGATGGCAGACCTCACTGGTCTACCTCGACGGCAACTCCCTCGGCCGGCCGCTGCGGACCACTGCAGACCGGATCGGGTCGTTCGTCACCGAGGAGTGGGGTGGTCGTCTGATCCGCGGCTGGGACGAGCGCTGGTTCGAGCTGCCGCTCGAGCTCGGGGACCGTCTGGGCGCTGCGGCGCTGGGTGCTGGTGCCGGTCAGACGGCAGTCGGGGACTCGACCACGGTGCTGCTCTACAAGCTCGTCCGGGCCGCCGTCGCAGCCCACCCCGGTCGGAGCGAGATCGTCGTGGACCGCGACAACTTCCCCACCGACCGGTACGTCGTCGAGGGTGTCGCGAACGAATGTGGGCTGACCGTGCGGTGGCTCGACGTCGACCCGGACGGCGGCGTCACCGCGGACGGACTGGCTGCGGTCCTGGGCGACCAGACCGCGCTGGTGCTCGTGAGCCACGTCGCCTACAAGTCCGGTTGGCTGGCCGACATCGAGACGCTGACCCGGCTCGCCCACGATGCCGGCGCGTGGATCCTCGTCGACCTCTGTCACTCCTCGGGCGTCGTACCCGTGGAGCTGGATGCGTGGCAGGTGGACCTCGCCGTCGGCTGCACCTACAAGTACCTCAACGGGGGACCGGGCTCGCCGGCCTTCGGGTACGTCGCCCAACGACACCTCGAAGGCGAAGCGTTCGTCCAGCCCGTCCAGGGATGGATGGGCGCGGCCGACTCGTTCACGATGGGCCCGACCTACGTGCCCGCAACCGGCATCCGGAGACTGCTCAGCGGCACGCCGCCGATCATCGGGATGCTCGGGCTGGAGGACATGGTCGACCTGATCGAGGACGTCGGTGTCGCGGCCGTGCGCGAGAAGTCCGTCGCGCTGACGGAGTACGCCGCCGCTCTGATCGATCGTGACCTGCCCGACGTGCGGCTCGCGTCTCCGCGGGATCCCGCGCAGCGGGGCGGGCACGTGACGATCGCGCACCCACGGATGCGCGCTGTCACTGCGGACCTGTGGGCACGGGACGTGCTGCCCGACTTCCGGGAACCCGACGGCTTGCGTCTCGGCCTGTCACCCCTCTCGACGTCCTTCGCGGAGGTCGAGGCGGGGATCGCTGCGATCGCGGCGGCGCTCAGGCGCTGAGCTGCTCCGAGAGCGCTGCGCGGAGCTCGCGCGCCTGCGCGTGCAGGACCGCAGCGGCGAAACCGTTGCCGCACGCGTCCTCGTGGTCGGCCTTCTCGTCCCAGACATCGGCGAGATGGGCGACGGCTGCCAGCGGCTTGGCGCTGGCCTGGTCCTGGGCCCGCTTGCGGGCCTCACTGTTCATCATCATGCGGGCCTCCTGGGGCCGAGATTTGCATCGTAGGCTCACCATCGGCCCCTTCGTGGCGGATCGGAGAAGTTCAGATCCGGCCCCACGTCCTGCCGCCGTCGATCGACTGGAGCAGCCCGTCCGTGGTGGCCAGGTAGAGATTGCCGTCGACGTCGGCCGCGTCCCAGACGGAGACATCCGCGGCGAGGTCCGTGTCTGCGGGAACGGCGCCCTGCTCGGTCACCAGCACCGGATCGGCGCCGGGCACCAGGACGCGATCAGCCGCGAGCGGTGTCGTGCTCGGGAGGTTGTCCGTCGGGTTCCCGAAGCCGACGAACTGGTCGCTGCCCGGTGTCCAGCGGTAGATGGTGGCCTCGGGCTCCCCAGCGCCTTCACACGTCATGAACACCGCCCCGTCCGTGGGCAGCAGGCGGTGCTCGCCCGAGCACGGCCAGTTGAGCTCGCTCCACACGGTGCCCCCGTCGGTACTGAGCCGCGGCACCGAGGTGGTGTTGCCCTCGCCGGTCGGTCGCGGTTCGACGACCACAGCGTCACCGACGACCGCGAGGCCTTGGTAGCCATCGGCGTCGGGGACATCGAGTTGTTCGAAGTCGTCACTGCCGATCCGTGAGCGCCAGAGACTGCCACTGCCCAGATTGACGATCCACGCGTACGACGCGGAGGAATCCACCAGGTAGCTGTCGCCGATGTCTTCCGGTGCCTCCGGTGGCAGGTCGAGCGAGGCCCACGTGAGGCCGGCATCGTGGGTCGCCCAGACCTGCCCAGCGGCGGCTGCCCAGCCGTTGGCCCCGTCGGGCGAGAACGAGAGCCGGTCGACGAACGGCACCGGGAACCGGTGTATCTCGACGAGCTTGAAGCGGTCGCGCCGGTAGAGCACCGAACAGTCGCAATCAAGGTCGTCGGACGTCACGTAGAGGTGGTCTCCGCCAGCTTCCACCGCCAGTGGAGACGACAGGACCAGGACCCCGCCGGGCGTGATGTTGGTGGTCGGATCGGTGACGGTCTCCGTGGGTCTTGGCGCCGGGGAAGGAGTCGAATCGTCCCTGGTGAGCAACGAGCCACCGAGCGCGACGCCAGCGACCACGAGCCCGGACGCTGCCACCGCCCCGATCGTGGTGCGGGTCGTACGGCGGCGCCGTGCGCCACGGCGTACGTCGCTGAGCATCCGGTCGGCGGCGCCGTCCACCTCTGCACGGAAGGTCTGGCGCAGGGCGTCCTCCAGCTCGGTCATGGCGTCTCCTCCCGGTCAGCGAAGCTGGGCAGCTGGTCACGCAGCGCCGCCATGGCGCGATGGGCCTGGCTCTTGACCGTCCCGATCGAGCACCCGAGTACGTCGGCGGTCTGCGCCTCGGTGAGGTCCTCGTAGTAGCGCAGCGCGATCACCGCGCGTTGCCGCGGTGGCAGCCGTCGTACGGCGGCAAGGAGCTCGTGGTCGAACGGCGGCTCCGATCGGCCGGACCCGGCATCGACCCGGTCGGTGAGCGGCCGCTCCCGGTGCACCTTGCGCCAGACCGAGACGCTGCGGTTGACCATCGCCCGTCGTACGAACGCCTCGGGGTCATCGACCCGTTTCCACCGCAGCAGGGTGCGCTCCAGGGCGTCCTGCACGAGGTCCGCACCGCGCTGTTCGTCGCCGGTGAGGGCACGTCCGAGCTTGAGCAGGTGGGGGAGTCGCGCCTCGACGAACGCCGCGAACGCGGCATCGTCCCGTTCGTCCGCGCTGCGTTCGGCGGCGCCCTTCGGGGGCCGCGTCGTCATGGCGCCTCCACCAGGCTCATGTTGCCGCTCCATGCCCCAAGGACGCGCCAGCCACGCAAAGGGTTGTACGCGAGTTTCCCGGCGCGCGAACCGGCTCCCTAGACTGACCGCTCGTGGGCCACATCCAGATCACGCCGTCGATCCTCAACTCCGACTTCGCGAAGCTCGGGGAGGAAGTGGCGCGGATCCCCGGGGCCGACTGGGTGCACGTCGACGTCATGGACAACCACTTCGTCCCCAACCTGACGTTCGGCCCGACGATGGTCGAGGCGCTGGCCCGCGCCAGCTCGGTACCG
Source organism: Nocardioides sp. Root682 (assembly GCF_001427795.1). Taxonomy (GTDB): domain Bacteria; phylum Actinomycetota; class Actinomycetes; order Propionibacteriales; family Nocardioidaceae; genus Nocardioides. Next base: position 512,937 of record NZ_LMHJ01000002.1, read on the forward strand.
CTCGACGCGCACCTGATGATCGACGACGCGGACCGCAACGCCCTCGCCTACGTCGAGGCCGGCTGCGGCTCGGTCACCTTCCACGTGGAGGCGGCCAAGGCACCCATTCGCCTGGCACGCGAGATCCGCAAGGCCGGCGCGCGGGCGAGCATGGCCCTCAAGCCCGCGACCCCCATCGAGCCCTACGAGGACATGCTCGCCGAGCTCGACATGCTGCTGATCATGACCGTGGAGCCGGGCTTCGGCGGCCAGAAGTTCTTGGACATGTGCCTCCCCAAGATCCGGCGGGCCCGGGCGCTGATGGACAAGCACGGCGTCGAGACCTGGTTGCAGGTCGACGGCGGAGTCTCCCTGGAGACCATCGAGCGGTGCGCGGAAGCGGGAGCCGACGTGTTCGTGGCCGGCTCGGCCGTCTACTCCGCCGAGGATCCGGACAAGATGATCGCTGCGCTGCGGGAGACGGCGACTGCCGCGCAGGCGAAGTAGGTCAGCACCGCACGCGTACTGTCGGTGGGGAAGCCGTTCAGGCTTCCACTCAAAGGAGCAGCAATGGCCGACAAGTCACCTCGTCAGAACCTGTCCAAGAAAGCGGGCAAGTCTCTGAAGGAGAAGCGCGCGGACAAGCACGCGAAGGCCGATGCCAAGAGCACCGCGATCGTTCCCCCGGGCAAGGGTCGCTGAGGACCGCGGTCCTGAACACGCTGTGACACGACCGGGGCCTCGCCTGACGGCGGGGTCCTGGCTGTGGCGCCCGGTCACAGGTTCGGCGGTGCGCCGATCTCGACCGGGACCTCGCCCTGGTGCTCGTTGAGCCATGCCCCGAGCTGCTGGAGCGGCTCGGTTGCCGCATGGTCGAGGACTGCGATCAGCGCGGCTGACGCGGGCGACACCTGGAACGCTCCGGCCAGTGCCCTCGACTGCACGTGATCACCGGCGACCTGGATGTACGACTCGTCCCGACTGATGAATCGCAGCACGGGGAGGTGTTCCGGGTCCTCGAGGAACGGCGGCACGATCTCCCACCAGTGCACTTCGACGCGCGCCAGGTCGTACCAGGCGAGGTGCGCCCATCCGCCGTCACCGGCCGCACCGCTGTGCAGCGCGATTCCGTCGCCGTCGAGACGGAGGATGGCGTCGTACCGCAGGCGGGAGCTGTTGCCGAACAGGCCGGCAACGCCCCAGCCCAGGATCAGCAGTCCGGCGGCTGCGGTCATGATCGCCTCGAGCTGGTCCAGCGAATCGAGGTCCTGGGTGCCGATGGCAACCAACATGCTCCCCGCCAGGACGAAGCCGAGTGCGACCGCGACAGGACGTAGCGGCGAGTGCTGACCGGCGGGCGCCGGTAGCCGAAGCTCCAGGGTGTCGCTCACTGCGTTTGTCCTGCCATGGGCTGCACCCTAACCTCGGGGCGTGGAGCTGCTGCCGACTGTCGAGTCGATTCATCTCGCCAAGGCGACCAGGCTCCCGATGCAGCCGAGGACCACCGTCGAGGTGGAGGCCGGCAAGGGCATCGTGGGGGACCGGTACCACGGCACGAAGCACCGCCACGTCACCGTGCAGAGCCGCGAGAGCCTCGACGAGGCGGCAGCCGTCTACGGGCGCGAAGTGCCTTCGCACCTGACCCGGCGCAACCTGACCGTGAGCCACGGCGTGATCCCACGCGATCCCGGTTCGCTCCTGCGGATCGGCCCGGTCCTGCTCGAGGCCGTGCGGGTCGCTGCCCCGTGCAAGCTGCTCGACGACACGATCGGCGCGGGCGCCCAGGAGGCACTTCGCCGTCGCGCCGGCACCGTGTTCCGGGTGCTCGAGGGCGGGACGATCAGCGTTGGCGACGCCGTCGAAGAGGTCAGCTCTCCAGCGCCGCGTCCAGCGTGATGCTGTCCACGCCGGCGAGTGCCTTGCTGATGATGCAGCCGGCCTTCGCCTTCTCCGCGGCTGCGACGAAGCCGTCGTTGTCGAGGCCCTCGGCCTCGCCGCGGACCGTGAGCTTGATCAGCGTGATCCGGAAGCCACCCGCGGGGTCCGGCCCGAGCGTGACGTCGGCCGTCACGTCCAGGGCGATCGGGGTCCCGCCGGCGTCCGCGATCGCCTTCGAGAGCGACATCGCGAAGCATGCCGAGTGGGCCGCGCCCACGAGCTCCTCAGGGCTGGTCGTGCCGTTGGCCTCGTCGGCCGCGCGCTTGGGGAACGACACGTCGTAGGTGCCGACGCCGGACGAGGTCAGCTCGACCTGTCCGGAACCATCCATGAGTCCGCCGTTCCAGGCGGTGCGTGCGGTGCGAATCGGCATGGGGGGACCTCTCAACGGCGAATGGACGTGTTCACCGTAGACCGAAGGTCAGGCGAGCGAAACCACGCAGTCGGCCAGCACGGGGGAGCCGTCACGGTCGCCGCCGTCGATCGCCGCCGTCGCCACGATCCGGTCGCCCTCCCGCCACCCGGTCACCTTGATCGCCTCGCCGGGGAACACCACGCCGGCGAACCGGCCGGTGAAACCAGCCACGGCAGCGGCCTCGCCACCGAGCAGGCCGTCGGTCAGCTCGCGCAGCACGATGCCGTAGGAGCACAGGCCGTGCAGGATCGGCGCCGGGAAGCCGGCCGACTTCGCGAAGTCGGGGTCGGCGTGCAGCGGGTTGCGGTCGCCACAGAGGCGGTAGAGCAGCGCCTGCTGCGGTGTCACCGTGTACGACGACTGGTGGTCGGGTGCGCGCTCGGGCACCACGACCGGCTCGGCCGAGCCCCGGTCGCCGCCCCAGCCGCCCTCGCCCTTGACGAAGATCGAGGAGCGGGCGCGCCACAGCTCCTCGCCGGACCCGCCAGAACTGTCCGCGCCGGACGTGGCGACGGACTCCTGCCAGATCACCGCGGCCTTCCCCTTGTCCCAGATGTCGGTGAGCGTGGTGCGGATCGTCGCCGTACCCGAGGTCGGCAGCGGGCCGGACACGGTGACGGACTGGGAGCCGTGCACGACCTGGGCCAGGTTGATGTCGCAACCGGGGAGGTCCAGCGGCGGCGGGTCGGTGTCGTGGAACGTCGGTGCGACGACCCCGAACGACGGCAGCACCTGGAGCGCTGCGTTGTCGAGCGTGTAGCGCAGTGCACCCGGTGACAGGTTGTCGCCTGTACGGGTGCCCGCGCCGATGCCGAGGTGGTACAGCAGGACGTCGGACTCGGTCCACGAGAACGTGCGGGCGCCGAGGTCGGCGCCGATCGCGACGGACGGGTCAATGGGCATGGGTGATGTCCTCCACAGCGAGGTAGCCGAACACGAGGGCGGGGCCGATCGTGCCACCCGGGCCCGGGTAGGTGTTGCCCATGACGGCGGACGACACGTTGCCGGCGGCGTACAGGCCGGCGATGACCGAGCCGTCCTCGCGGAGCACGCGGGCGCGCTCGTCGGTGACCAGTCCGCCCTTGGTGCCGAGGTCGCCCGGCACGATCTTGACGGCGTAGAACGGACCCTTCGCGATCGGTGCGAGGGAGCAGTTCGGCTTCACCTTGGGGTCCGAGTAGTACTTGTCGTACGCGCTCTCGCCGCGGTGGAAGTCCTCGTCGACGCCACTGCGCGCGAAGCCGTTGAAGCGCTCCACGGTTGCATCCAGGGCGTCCGCCGGGACGCCGACCAGCTCGGCCAGCTCGGCGAGCGAGTCGGCCCGCGCCACGACCTTGTCCTTGTACCAGCGACCCGGGAACGGCTGGCGTCCCGGCACCCCGGCGAAGAGGTACCGGTTGCGGTAGGTCTGGTCGAAGACCATGTACGACGGGACGTGCGGCACGCCGGTCGCCTCGCCCTTGTAGATCTCGTGCGTCGCCTCGACGTAGGGGAGCGCCTCGTTCATGTACCGCTGGCCGGCGGAGTTCACGATGATCGAGCCGGGCAGGTTGCGCTCGGCGAGGCAGAACCAGGCGCGACCGGGCAGCGGGATGGTGGGGCCCCACCAGGCGTCGTCGAGCAGGTCCGTGGCGGCACCGGCGGTCATGCCGGCAAGGAGTCCGCCACCGGTGTTCGACTTGGCGCCGGTCGACCACTCGGTGGTCGTCGGGTGCGGGAGGAACTTCTCGCGCAGCTCCTGGCTGTGCTCGAAGCCGCCCGAGCCGAGGATCACACCCCGCCGGGCGCGGATCTCCACGCGCTCGCCGTCACGGTCGACCACGACGCCGACCACCCGTCCGTCCTCGACGAGGAGGTCCTGCAGGGCGGTCTCGTAGGCGACCGGGACACCGGCGTCGGCGAGGCCCTTGCGCAGGCCGATCGCGATGGCGTTGCCCATCGCGAACATCTTCTTGCCGGTGGCGATCGCCAGCAGCCGCTTCACCATGATGCGGATCATCGTGAGCGGGCCCTTGATCGTGCGCAGGCCGAGGTTGATCTTGCGGAAGTCGGCCTGGGTGACGATCAGGTTGGCCGGTGCCTTCGTGTACGCCGGGTGCAGGCGATCGAGCTCGTCGCCGAGGAAGCGCGCGTCCAGCGGGACCGGCTCGACGCTGCGGCCGCGCGGGCGGCCACCGGGCTGCTCGGGCAGGTAGTCGGCGTACTCGGGGACCCAGCGGAAGCGGACGGGGGTCTGGTCCCGGATGAAGTCCATGACCTCGGGGCCGCGGTCGATGTAGGTGTCGCGGCGGACCTTCGGGACCACGTCGCCGACGATCGCGTCGAGGTAGGTCTTGGCCTTGTCCCGGTCACCGGGATCGTCCTGCCCGGCAGTCTTGAGCGCGTAATTGCCTGGAATCCAGACGCCGCCGCCACTCCGTGCGGTGGAACCGCCGAAGTAGGCGCTCTTCTCGATGACAATGGTGTCGAGGCCGTGGCGGCCGGCGCGCAGTGCTGCGCTCATGCCTGCGCCACCGGCGCCCACCACGACGACGTCGACCTCGGTCGGCAGGTCGTCGCTCGTGGCGGCTGAATGGGATCCCGTCATGGCACAAAACTGTAACAGGTTCTAGTATCTACATCGTGACTACTCCCACCGCCGTCGACGCCGCTGTGGCCCGCCTTGCGGACGCCCAGAAGACCCGGGTGCCGTGCGCGGCCGTCCGGGACCTGATCGGCACCGATGACCTGCCCGCCGCCTACGCCGTGCAGCAGGGTCTGGTGCAGGCCCGCCTCGACGGCGGCGTCAGCGTGGTGGGTCGCAAGATCGGAGCGACCTCCGAGGCGGTGCAGCGCCAGCTCGGCGTGGACCAGCCCGACTTCGGCTACCTGTTGAGCGACATGGACGTCAGCTACGGCGTCGAAGGTCGCCCGATCTCCATGAGCACGCTCGTGCAGCCGCGCGTGGAGGCGGAGGTGGCGTTCATCCTTGCCGCCGACATCAACCCGGCGACCGAGGAGGAGATCACGCTCGACCTCGTGCGCGCAGCCGTCGACGTTGCCCTGCCTGCTCTCGAGATCGTCGACTCGCGGATCGAGAACTGGGACATCGGCTTCACCGACACCGTGGCCGACAACGCCTCGAGCGGCCTCTACGTGGTCGGCCGCCAGGGTCGCCGCCTCGATGAGTTCGAGCCGCGTGACGTCGTCATGTCGCTCACCATCAACGGCGAGGAGCGCTCCTCCGGCAACGGCGCCGCCTGCCTGGGCGACCCGCTCGAGGCCCTGCGCTGGCTCGCCGTGCAGGCCTACCGCTTCGGGGATCCGTTGCGTGCCGGTCACCTGATCCTGTCCGGGGCCCTGGGCCCCTTCGTGCCGTTCGCGCCGGGAGACCGCGTCGAGGCATCCATCAGTGGCTTCGCGCCGCTGACTGTCGAGTTCGAGGAGTAGAGATGGTTTCGACAAGCTCAACCAGCGGGCGGAAGCTGACCGCGGCGATCGTGGGGCCGGGCAACATCGGGACGGACCTGCTGTTCAAGCTGCTGCGCAGCGACGTGGTCGAGCCGCGCTGGATGATCGGTGTGGACGCGGCGAGTGAGGGTCTGCGGATCGCGTCCGACAAGGGGCTCGAGGTCAGCCACGAGGGTGTGGACTGGTTGCTCAAGCAGGACGAGCTGCCCGACCTGCTCTTCGAGGCCACCTCTGCGTATGTGCACCGCGCCTATGCGCCGCGGTACGCCGAAGCGGGGATCCGGGCGATCGACCTGACCCCGGCTGCGGTCGGCCCGGCCGTGATCCCGCCGGTCAACGGTCTGGAACACGTCGGTGCGATGAACGTCAACATGATCACCTGCGGCGGTCAGGCCACCATCCCGATGGTCAACGCCGTCTCCCGGGTCACGCCGGTGCCGTACGCCGAGATCGTCGCCTCCGTGTCCAGCGTCAGCGCCGGACCCGGTACCCGCGCCAACATCGACGAATTCACCAGCACCACGTCCGCCGGCGTCGTGTCGATCGGTGGCGCCGAGCGCGGCAAGGCGATCATCATCCTCAACCCCGCCGAGCCCCCGATGATCATGCGCGACACGATCTTCTGTGCCGTCGACGCGGACGCCGACGAGGACGCCATCGCCGAGTCCGTGCACCGGATGGAGAAGGCGGTGCAGCAGTACGTGCCCGGGTACCGCCTCCTGCAGGAGCCCCAGTTCGACCCGGCTTCCGAAGCGACGCAGGGACGCAAGAAGGTCTCGATCTTCGTCGAGGTCGAGGGCGCGGGCGACTTCCTGCCGCCGTACTCGGGAAACCTGGACATCATGACCGCCGCCGCTGCGCAGGTCGGCGAGAACATCGCCCGCCACCTGATCGAGAACGCCGGGAGCAACTGACATGACCGACATCAACACCCTGCCCCGGACATGGTCCGGCAGCCACGGCGACGAGCCGTTCGGCACGCTCGACCTGCGGTTGACCGACACGTGCCTGCGCGACGGTTCGCACCACAAGCGCCACCAGTTCACCGCGACCGAGGTCCACGACATCGTCGAGGCCCTCGACAACTCCGGTGTGCCGGTCATCGAGGTCACACACGGTGACGGTCTCGGCGGCAGCAGCTTCAACTACGGCTTCTCCCGGACCCCCGAGCAGGAGCTGATCAAGATCGCGGCCGAGACGGCCAAGCGCGCGAAGATCGCGTTCCTGATGCTGCCGGGCCTGGGCACGAAGGACGACATCCGGGCGGCGCAGGACAACGGTGGCCAGATCTGCCGGATCGCCACGCACTGCACCGAGGCCGACGTGTCCATCCAGCACTTCGGCCTGGCCAGGGAGCTCGGTCTCGAGACCGTCGGGTTCCTGATGATGTCGCACACCCAGTCACCGGAGGTGCTGGCGAAGCAGGCGCGGATCATGGTCGACGCCGGCTGCCAGTGCGTCTACGTCGTCGACTCGGCCGGTGCATTGATCATGGAACAGACCGCCGACCGCGTGTCCGCCGTCGTTGCCGAGATCGGGCACCAGGCCGACGTGGGCTTCCACGGTCACGAGAACCTCGGCCTCGGGGTCGCGAACACCGTGATCGCTGCCCGGGCGGGCGCGACGCAGATCGACGGGTCGGTGCGCCGCTTCGGTGCCGGTGCCGGCAACACGCCGCTGGAGGCGTTCGTCGGGGTCGCGGACAAGCTCGGCTGGACCACCGGGGTGGACTTCCTCAAGATCGTCGACGCGTCCGAGGACGTCATCAAGCCGGCCATGCCCGAGGAGTGCCAGCTGGACCGGATGACGCTGATGATGGGCTACGCCGGCGTCTACTCGAGCTTCCTCAAGCACGCCGGCAACGCCGCCGATCGCTACGGCGTCTCGGGTGCCCAGATCCTCCTCGAAGCCGGCCGGCGCAAGCTCATCGGCGGCCAGGAGGACCAGCTCATCGACATCGCGCTGATGCTCAAGGCACGTGACGCGGAGTCCGTCAGCGTGTAGTACTTGCCAAAACTAGAACGTGTTCTATTATTGACCTGACTGACTGTCGCAGAAAACCAGGAGCTCCCCATGAACCAGGACTTCACCCCCGAGGTGGACGCCGTCCTTTCCGGCGTACGTGACCTGCTTCCGACCATTCGCGAGCGAGCCGAAGAGGGCGAGCGACTGCGCGTCATTCCGGACGCCTCCATCAAGGAGCTCGAGGAGACCGGTTTCTTCCGGCTTCTCCAGCCCAAGCGGTACGGCGGCCTCGAGGCCGACCCCGTTGCCTTCTACACCGCCGTGCGCGACATCGCCTCGGCCGACGGCGCCACCGGCTGGGTCTCCAGCGTCGTGGGTGTCCACCCCTGGCAGGTCGGCCTGTTCGCCGACGAGGCGCAGCAGGCGGTGTGGGGCGAGGACCAGACGGTGCGGCTCTCGTCGTCGTACGCCCCGACCGGCAAGGCGATCCTGGCCGAGGGCGGCTTCACGCTCTCGGGCAAGTGGAGCTTCTCCTCGGGCAGCGACCACTGCTCGTGGGTCCTGCTCGGTGGCCTGGTGTTCAACGAGGAGGGCCAGATCGTCGACTTCCGCACCTTCATGGTCCCGCGGGAGAAGTACCAGATCGTCGACGTGTGGAACGTCGTCGGCCTGCGGGGCACGGGCTCCAACGACATCGTCGTCGACGAGGTCTTCGTCCCGGAGGCGTTCACGCTCTCGATGGGGGAGACCGGCGCGTGCAAGGGTCCCGGCCAGGCTGTGAACACCAGCGACCTCTACAAGCTGCCGTTCCACTCGATCTTCACCTCGACCATCGCCACCCCGATCATCGGCATGGCCAAGGGCGCGTACGCGGAGCACGTCGAGATGCAGCAGAAGCGGGTCCGTGCGGCCTACCTCGGCGAGAAGGCCTCGCTGGACCCGTTCGCTGCAGTGCGCATCGCGCGCTCGTCCTCGGAGATCGACGCGGCCTGGGCGTTGCTGATCAGCAACATCCGCGAGGAGCAGGCCTACGTCGCCCGTGGCGAGCAGATCCCGCTCGAGCTGCGCCTGCGGGTGCGCCGCGACCAGGTGCTCGGCACCGCGCGCTCGATCGAGGCGATCGACTCGCTGTTCGAGGCCTCCGGTGGCCGCGCGCTGGCTGAGGGCACCTACCTCCAGCGGGCCTGGCGCGACGCCCACGCCGGACGCGTGCACGCCGCCAACGACCCCGAGCGGGCGCTCCAGATGTACGGCGCGCAGCAGTTCGGCCACAAGGTCGACCCGGGGATGTACTGACGTGGACTTCTCCAAAGAAGCGACCCGTCGCTCGGCGAAGGCCGGCGACATCACGCTGAACTACTACGAGGCCGGGGTCTCGACAAGCTCGACCACCGGAGAACTCGTGGGTGGCGGGCTGCCGTTCGTGCTGCTGCACGGTGGCGGGCCGGGCGCGTCCGCGTGGAGCAACTTCGGGTCCGCGTTGCCCCGCTTCGCCCAGACGTTCCGGACCCTGCTGGTCGACCAGCCGGGCTTCGGCTCCTCGGACAAGCCGGAGGTGACGGCCAACTACTTCCGTCACTCGGCGTCCTACCTCCTCAAGCTGCTCGACGAGCTGCAGATCGAGAAGATCCACCTGCTCGGCAACTCGCTCGGCGGCGGCACGGCCATGCGCTTCGCGCTGGAGAACCCGGACCGCGTCGGCCGGCTGGTCCTGATGGGCCCGGGTGGGCTGTCGGTGAACCTGTTCCACGCCGACCCCACCGAGGGCGTCCAGCGGCTGATGGACTTCAGCATGAACCCCAGCCGCGAGGCACTGCGGGCGTTCATCTCGACGATGGTCGTCAACCAGAAGCTGGTCACCGACGAGCTGGTCGAGGAACGCTTCGCCGACGCGACCGCACCCGGCTCGCTCGAGGCGATGCGCTCGATGGGCATGTCGTTCTGGAACCCGGAGTGGGCCGAGGACGGCATGCTCTGGCGCGAGGCGCACCGACTGCGCAAGCACACCCTGCTCACCTGGGGCCGCGAGGACCGGGTCAACCCGCTGGACGGTGCCCTGGTCGCGCTCAAGCAGATCCCCAAGGCTCAGCTCCACGTCTTCCCGAACTGCGGCCACTGGGCGCAGATCGAGGCGGCTGACGAGTTCGCCGAGATCTGCACCGCCTTCCTGTCCCGCCACGTCGAAAGGACTCCGGCATGACCATCGACATCAAGTCCATGGGCTACATCCGCGTGGCCAGCACCGACCTCGACGCGTGGACGAAGTTCGCCGGCAAGGTCCTCGGCCTGGCCGAGGGCCGCGGCCCGAACCCGGACCACCAGTACTGGCGGATCGACGAGGTCTCGGCCCGAATTGTCGTGTTCCCGTCCGACGTCGACCAGCTCGACTGCACCGGGTGGGAGCTCGCCGACCACCAGGCCCTGCAGGCTGCGCGTGAGCACCTGCAGAAGGCCGGAGTCGAGTTCGAGGAAGGCACCCGCGAGGAGCTCGCCGAGCGCCGGGTCCAGGAGCTGGTCCGGTTCCGCGACCCGTGGGACAACGTCTTCGAGCTCTACCACGGCATCACCTACGAATCGCGTCCCGTCGTGACGCCGTACGCCGCCAGGTTCGTGACCGGCGACCAGGGCCTGGGCCACATCGTGGTGCCGGTCCTCGACGACGTCGAGGCGCTCCGGTTCTACACCGAGGTGCTCGGCTTCCGGCTGCGTGACTCCATGAGCATGCCGGGCGAGTTCGTCGGCAAGGAGCCGGGCAGCAAGGTCTGGCTGCGCTTCCTCGGCGTCAACCCGCGCCACCACTCGCTGGCGTTCCTGCCGATGCCGAACCCGAGCAAGTGCGTCCACGTGATGCTCGAGGTCGACGAGCTCGACCACGTCGGCCGTGCACTGGAGCGGGTCCGCAAGAACGGTGCACCGCTGTCCGCGACGCTCGGGCGCCACATGAACGACGAGATGGTCTCGTTCTACGTGAAGTCCCCGGGCGGCTTCGACATCGAGTTCGGCACCGACGGCATGACCGTCGACGACCAGCGCTGGGTCGCCCGTGAGTCGACCGCGGTCTCGTACTGGGGTCACGTCTTCGGCGGCGGGCACTGAGCGCCGGCGGGATCGGGATCGCTACCGTGGGCGCCGTGCCGGCACCAGGGCTTCCTCCGTCGGGAGACGACATCCCCGAGGGGATCAGCGCCGACGCGCGAGCCACCTGGCCCCATCCCGAGCTGATCCAGTCCTGGCTCGGTGACGCCGAGGTCGACTTCGAGCTGCGTCCCGGCGAAGAGGTCGCCGTCCACGACGACCCCGAGGCCCAGGCGGCCGCCCGCCGGTTCCGCGACGTGCTCGGTTGCTTCGCCTCCGGCATCACCGTGATCACCACGATGAGTGGCGGCGAACCGGTGGGCATGACCTGCCAGTCCTTCTCGAGCGTCTCGCTCGACCCGCCTCTGGTCATGTTCGTCCCCGCCCGGTCGTCGCGGGCGTGGCCCCTCATCCAGCGCTCGGGGAGGTTCTGCGTCAACGTGCTCGCGGCAGATCAGGAGCACGTCTCGGGCCAGATGGCCTCGAAGGGTGCGGACAAGTTCGCCGGGATCGACTGGACGCCCGCGGCGTCGACCGGCTCACCGGTCATCGACGGGTCGTTGGCGCACCTGGACTGCACGATCCACGCGGTCTACGAGGGCGGTGACCACTACGTGGTGATCGGCAAGGTCGAGCACCTGGAGACCAACCAGGCCGCGGCCGCCGTCGTCGAACCCCTCCTCTATTTCAAGGGGCGATACCGCACGACCGATTCGTGACCTGAGCGCCCGCCCGCGCGTTGTTCCCGTGTGGTCCAGGGGGAATCGGGGGGAATCGGCGTGACGAAGACGTCTGTGGTTCGGTGGTCGGCAGCGGCGTTGGGGTGCGTTCTCGCACTCGGGTTCCTGTTGGCGACGCCAGCAGAGGGTGGACCGCGGAGCGAGAGCCGCAACGCTCCGATCGTCCTGGCGAACGCCGCCTACGCCCAGTCTCTCGACTCCACGGGGGTGGAGGACTACTGGACGGCGGACCGGATGGAGTCGGCGCTGCCCCTCGGGCTCGACGAGGTCGGCAACCCGATCAAGCCCCGCGCCGCCGCGCCCCGCTCGACGAGCCGCGCGACCACGCTGACGGCGCCCCGGAGCGTCGGCAAGCTGTTCTTCACGACGCCGCAGGGCAACGCCGTGTGTTCGGCCGCCGCGGTGAACACGGCCGAGAAGAACGTCATCATCACGGCGGCTCACTGTGCGCACAGCGGCAAGCCCAAGGCGTGCGGACTCCTGGGGACCCAGATCTGTCCCGGTCAGTACTACACGAACTTCCTCTTCGTGCCGCGCTACGCCAACGGCGCTGCGCCCGACGGCAAGTGGGCCGGTACCCGCGCGATCACCCACCAGCAGTGGATTGACTCCGAGAACCTCGACTTCGACCAGGCGCTCATCGAGGTCGCTCCGCGCAGCGGCCTCAACCTGGTCTCGGTCGTGGGCGGCAACGGGCTGGCCTGGAACTACCCGGCCACGGAGTCCGACATCCGGGTCTGGGGCTGGCCGGCCGAAGGCGTGTACAACGGCGAGACCGTGCAGCGCTGCGTCGGGAACACCACGCCGTTCGAGAGTGCGGGCGACGCGAAGATCCCCTGCCCGCTGACCGGCGGGGCCAGCGGTGGGCCGTGGTTCATCTCGATGGCCAACGCCAATGTGGGCTTCATCTGGGCGGTCACCTCGCGTCGCACGGTCACCGGGCCGGCGTACCTCATCGCCCACCCGGTGGGCCGCTCGATCCTGACCCTGCTCTCGGTTGCGCGTGCCTCACGGGTCGCACCTCGTACGACGGATCGGGCCGCGTCACGGACCAGCATCTCGCTGCGGGCAGTGCCCCCACGCGTCGGTCGGGGACAGCTCGTCCGGCTCAGGTCGCGCACGTCGGCCAGCACCCGAGTCGTGCTCGGTGTGCGGTACTCGGCCAACGGTGCGTGGCATCGGGTCGAGGTGAAGCGGACCGGTGGCGACGGCATCGTGGAGTTCCAGCAGAAGCCGGCGCGAGTGGGCCTGCGGTGGTACCGCGTGCGCACCACCACGGCCACGGCCACCGTGCGGGTCCGGGTCTACCCGTGTCCGCTGCCGGTGGACCGGACGGCGGCTGTGGTCGACGCCACGGGCTGCACTGCCCCTGTTGGCTGACCAATTGGTCGGGTTCTGGGGGACGATCGTCTCGACATGCACAGCCTTGACCCCACCGAAGACTTCGCGATCCGCCTGCTGCGGCGCTTCCTGCTGCTCTGCGAGCACCCGCGCACGCGCCAGCGGATGCTGGGCATGGTCCGGAACTCGACGCGTTTCGGCCCGGGAGCACCCAAGCTCTACGGCTGGATCAACAAGGCCGTGCTGAATCCGCGGTTCGTGCCCATCTCCGAGCGCCGAGCGATGTCGACCATGAAGGCCGAGCTGGTGGCGTCGCAGCTGATCGGACTGGCCATGACCCGCTACGTCCTGAAGCTGGAGCCGCTGGCGTCGGCGACGGTCGACGAGGTCGTCCGTCTCGCCGCACCGTCCATCCGGGCGGCGCTCCAGGGGGAGGACGGCTTCACGGCGGTCGTGCACACCGAGAGCGAGAAGGTCCGGCCCCGGCCGGCTGCGCCCCGGAGGGTGATCAGAGCGCCACGGATTCCCGGTGTCGGTGTGGTGCGCCGAAGAGGTGGCTCAGGGAGTGAGCCCGCTTGAAGACCAGGTGCGCGTCGTGTTCCCAGGTGATCGCGATGCCGCCGTGCAGCTGGATGCATTCGCTCGCCGCCAGCTGAGCCGTCTCGAGTGCGTACGACGCCGCCGCGTGGGTGAGGAACTCCGCCTCCACAGGGTCCGTGCCCTCGGCCAGCGCGTACGACGCCGCCCAGCTCGCTGACCGCGCCAGCTCGGTCGCGGCGAACACCTCGGCCAGGCGGTGCTTGATCGCCTGGAACGACCCGATGGGGCGTCCGAACTGCACCCGCTCCTTCGTGTAGCCGGTCGTCGTCTGCAGGGCCCGGTCGCACAGGCCGACGGCGAGGGCGGACACGGCGGCCGCCCCGATCAGCTCGGCCCGGGTGCGGGCGGCGGTGCCGTCGCCGATGACCGTGGTCTGCGCCGCGGACAGGTCGACGCGGCCGAGCCGGACGGACTGGTCCATCGACTCGGTCCACGTCGCCGTGGCACCGGTGACCTCGACGAGGTCGTCGCCGATGACGGCCAGCACGATGGCCGCCCGATCAGCGTCGAGGACCGGACCGTCGAGGACGATCGTCGCGATCTCACCGGCTGCGATGCGGGGGAGCAGGCGCCGCTTCGCGTCCTCGGTGCCGCCTGCGAGGAGCGACTCCGCTGCGACGACCGTGGCCAGCAGCGGCGACGGTGCGAGGCTCCGGCCGAGCTCTTCCAGGACGACGGCGGTCTCGAAGAACGTGGCCCCCACGCCGTCGTACTCCTCAGGGATGTTGAGGGCGGCGACGCCGATCTGCTCGCACAGGGTTGCCCAGAGGGCCTCGTCGTGTCCCGTGGGTGACGTCGACGCGGCGCGGACAGCTGTCGAGTCTGCCCGCTTCTCGAAGAGGCTGCGAATGGTGGCGGCGAGCTCGGTCTGCTCCTCGCTGAGCGCGAACCTCATCGCTCCGCCAACAGGGACTCGAGGATGCGCGCCCGGTGGAACGCTGGTGTGCCCCAGGCGGTGACCAGCGCGCGGATCTTCGTGATCCAGATGCTGAGGTCGAACTCCTGGGTGTAGCCGATCGCGCCGTGGACCTGGAGCCCGGTGCGGGAGGCGAGGTACGCCGCATCGCCGCAGGCCACCTTCGCCGCCGAGACGCTGCGCGGCGTCGGGTCGAGGGCGGCGCCGAAGACCAGTGGGCGCGCGAAGTCCAGAGCGATCCGTACGTGGGCCAGCGCGTGCTTGATCGCCTGGTACGACCCGATCTCGCGCCCGAACTGCTTGCGCTGCTTCACGTAGGTGACCGAGTCGGCCAGCACCCGCTCGCCGGCGCCGAGCAGCTGGGCAGCGGTGGCGAGGACCGCCAGATCAAACGCGGCCCGCAAGTTCGTCGAGTAGTCCGAGCCGCCAGGCGAGGACGTATCGAGACGCACGTCGAACAGCCGTCGCGCCCGGTCCACCGACACGTTCAGCTCACCAACAGTCGCCGCAGACAGCCCGTCGGGCCCCGCGACGTACACCTCATCGGCGACATCCGCGTCCAGCGCCCAGGGCACCTGCGGAGGGACCGCCACCGTGGCCACACCCTCGATCTCGCGACCCAGCGCGAGCGGCAGGTACGCCGCCGATTCCACCCAGGGGCACGGCACTGCGTGGCGGCCCAGCGCCTCGAAGGCGACGACGACCTCGACAGGAGTCGCCTCGCTGGCAAGCATGGTGAGCCCCTGCTCGGCGAGCCGCTGCCACAGCTTCAGGCCCGCTTCGTGGTTGCCCTCCGCCCAGGCGCGCGCAGCGCCCACGGTGTCGGAGGCGGCGAGCAGGGACTCCAGCGAGGACGCGAAGTCCTTCTGGTCCGTGGTGAGCTCGAACCTCATTTCTGGACTCCCTTCGGCTCGCGGGGCAGACCGAGGATCCGCTCGGCGATGATGTTGCGCTGGATCTCGTTGGTGCCGGCGTAGATCGGGCCGGACAGCGAGAAGGTGTAGCCGTCGAGCCAGCGGGACTCGACCTCTGCCCCGTTCCCGAGCAGGTCGAGCGCGGTCTCGTGCAGTGCGATGTCGAGCTCGCTCCACCACACCTTGTTGACGGAGCCGGCAGCGCCGATGTCGCCACCGTCCTTGAGCTTCGTGACGGTGCCCCAGGTGTAGAGGCGGTAGGCCTCGGCCTTGATCCAGGCGTCGACGACGGCCGTGGTGGCCGCTTCGCGGTCCGGACCATCGGACGTGCCGTCGTACAGGTCCAGCAGCCGGTCGGCAGCGGCGGTGAACCGCCCGGGCGAGCGCAGCGAGAGGCCACGTTCGTTGCCGGCCGTGCTCATGGCCACGCGCCAGCCGTCGCCGGGCGCGCCGAGCACGTCGGCGTCCGGGACGAAGACGTCGTCGAAGAACACCTCGGCGAAGCCGGCCTCGCCATCGAGCTGGGCGATGGGACGTACCGTGACGCCCTCGGCGTCGAGCGGGAACAGGAAGTAGGTCAGCCCGGAGTGCTTCTGGGCGTCCGGGTCGCTGCGGAACAGCCCGAAGCCCCAGTGGGCGAGGGCGGCGCGCGAGCACCAGATCTTCTGCCCGTTGAGCACCCAGCCACCGCGGTCGTCGTCCCGCCGGGCGGTCGAGCGCAACGACGCGAGGTCGGAACCGGCCTCCGGCTCGCTCCAGCACTGCGCCCAGACCTTCTCGCCGGTCGCCATCGACGGCAGGAACCTGTCCTGCTGGTCCTTGGTGCCGTGCTCGAACAGGATGGGGGACAGCAGGAAGATGCCGTTCTGGCCGACCCGCAGGGGTGCGCCGGCCCGGTAGTACTCCTCCTCGAAGATCACCCACTCGACGAGGGACGCCCCGCGACCGTGGTACTCCTCGGGCCAGGACACGACCGACCACCGTGCGTCCGAGAGCTTCGCCTCCCACTGCCGGTGCAGCTCGAAGCCCTCGGCAGTGTCGAGCGACGGCAGCGGCTCCGTCGGTACGTTCGCCGCCAGCCAGCCCCGGGCTTCGGCCTGGAAGGCCAGCTCGGACTCGGAGAGGGTCAGGTCCATTACTTCTTCCTCAGCTCGTTCTTGAGCACCTTGCCCCCGAGGTTCCGGGGGAGTGCGTCGATGTGCTCCACGAAGCGCGGCACCTTGAAGTTGGCGAGGCGGTCCTTCGCGAAGGCGATGACGGCCTCAGGGGTCACCTCGTTGGTCGAGCCTGTCGAGACCACGACGTACGCCTTCCCGACCTCGCCCATCCGCTCGTCGGGGACGCCGACGACGGCGACGTCGGTGATGCCGTCCATCCGCATCAGCGCCTGCTCGACCTCGGCGGGATAGACGTTGAAGCCACCCGAGATGTACATGTCCTTGAGTCGGTCGGTGATCCGCAGGTTGCCCTGGTCGTCGAGGACGCCGACGTCGCCGGTGTGCAGCCAGCCGTCGGGGTCGATGGCCTCAGCGGTCGCCCCGGGGTCGTCGAGGTAGCCGAGCATCACGAAGTCGCCACGGACGAGGAGCTCACCGCCCTCGCCGTCGGGTGCGTCGATCCGGACCTCCATGCCGGGGATGGCGCGTCCGCAGGTGGTGGCGACGAGCTCGGCCGGGTCTCCGGCGCGGGCCATCGTGACGACGACGGCCTCGGTCATGCCGAAGGCGGTCACGACCTGGTTGATGTCCAGCTCTTCCCGCATCCGTTCGATGAGTACGACGGGCACGACCGCCGCTCCGGTCACAGCGAGCCGCAGCGAGGTGAGGTCGTGGTCGGCGCGGTTCGGCGCGGCCAGGAGGGACTGGTAGATCGCCGGCGCACCCGGCAGCACGGTGATCTTCGCCGACTCGATGAGGGCCATCGTCCTGTCGAGGTCGAAGGTGGCGAGCGGGTAGAGGGTGGCGCCGGTGGTGAGGCCGGTGATGATGCCGACCTTGTAGCCGAAGGAGTGGAAGAACGGGTTGACCACGAGGTAGCGGTCGTCCGCGGTCACCCCTCCGAGGTCGCCCCACGCGCGCGCGACACCGACGGTCTGGCGGTGTGCGCTCATCGCGCCCTTCGGCTGGCCGGTCGTGCCCGAGGTGAAGAGGATGTCGGCGACGTCGTCAGGGGTGACGGCATCCGCGATCTCGTCGATGTCGCCGGGTTCGGCCGCGAGCTGGTCCAGGGCTGCCAGGTCGATGACGTCGCGCACGTTGCGCAGTTCGGCAGCACTCCGGAGCTCGCCGATCTGGTCACGGCCCAGGAAGCCATCGGCCACGAGCACGAGGGTGGCGCCGGAGCGCTCGACGATGTCGGCCGCCTCGTGACCGGTGTAGCGGGAGTTCAGGGGCACGAGGGTGCCGCCGGCGTACGAGACGGCCAGCGCTGCAACGACCCAGTCGATGCTGTTCGGCGCCCAGAGGGCGGCCCGTTCGCCGGCACCGAACCCGCGCTCGCGATAGCCGGCCGCGGTGCGACGTACGAGGTCGAGGATCCCGTTGAAGGAGACCGTGCGGTCACCGTCGACGTAGGCCGGCTTCTCGCCGTACCTGTCCGCGGCCGCGCGCAAGACGGCGGGAATCGTGTCCATGGCTGCACCCTACCAAGCATTTGCTTGGTATGGTGGCGAGGTGGACCTGACCGAGAGCGCCGACGACCGCGCCTTCCGTGCGGAGATCCGGACCTGGCTGGGCGACCACCTGTCCGGCGAGTGGGCCGACCTGCGCGGCCGCGGCGGCCCCGGGCGCGAGCACGAGGCGCACGACGAGCGGTTGGCGTGGAACCGGCTGCTCGCCGAGCACGGCTGGACCGCCGTCGGCTGGCCCAAGGAGTACGGCGGCCGCGGGCTCTCGCTCTGGCAGCAGGTGATCTTCCACGAGGAGTACGCCCGGGCGAACGCCCCCGCTGGCGTGAACCACCTCGGCGAACAGCTCCTGGGCCCCACCCTCATCGCGTTCGGCACCGAGGCGCAGAAGCAGCGGTTCCTGCCGGAGATCGTCGCGGTGCGCGAGCTGTGGTCGCAGGGCTATTCCGAGCCCGGCGCCGGCTCCGACCTGGCGAACGTGCAGACGAAGGCGCGACGGGACGAAGCGACGGGTGAGTGGGTGATCGACGGCCAGAAGGTGTGGACCTCGCTGGCCCACCTGTCCGACTGGTGCTTCGTCGTCGCCCGCACCGAGCCGGGATCCGTCCGGCACCAGGGCCTGTCGTTCCTCCTCGTCCCGCTCGACCAGGACGGCGTCGAGATCCGGCCGATCGAGCAGCTCACCAGCGGCTCGGAGTTCAACGAAGTCTTCTTCACCGGGGCCCGAACCGCTGCGGACATGGTCGTCGGCGAGCCCGGTCGCGGCTGGGGCGTGGCGATGGGCCTGCTCGGCTTCGAGCGCGGCGTCTCCACGCTGGGCCAGACCGTCGGCTTCGAGCGCGAGCTCGAGACGGTGGTCGCCCGCGCGAAGGCCAACGGCTCCATCGACGACCCGATCGTCCGCGACCGGCTGGCCCGGTCGAAGACCGAGCTCGCCGTGATCCGCAGCTTCGCGCTGCGCTCGCTCGCCCTGGTCGAGGGCGGTCAGGACTCGGCCGCTGGCGGTGGCGCCGGCTCGATCTTCAAGCTGGCGTGGGCCACCTGGCACCGCACCCTCGGCGAGGTCGCCATGGACGTCGCCGGTGCCGACGGGCTGCTGTCGCGCCCGTCGGCACCGGAGCCGGGGTCCTACGACCTCGACGAGCACCAGCGACTCTTCCTGTTCTCGCGAGCCGACACGCTCTACGGCGGCAGCGACGAGATCCAGAAGAACATCCTCGCCGAGCGAGTGCTCGGACTACCCAAGGAGCCACGCGGATGACGATCACTCGCGAAGAACAGCCCACCCCCGACTACGTGCCGGGCCACAACCTGCTGGCCGGGAAGGTGATCGTGGTGACGGCGGCCGCCGGTGCCGGGATCGGTGCGGCCGTCGTACGACGGGCCCTGGAGGAGGGCGCGAAGGCGGTGGTGTTCAGCGACACCCACGAGCGTCGCCTCAAGGAGGCCGAAGAAGCACTGGGAGCCGAGTTCGGTGCCGACCGCGTGCGCCAGCTGGTCTGCAACGTGACGAAGGAGGAGGACGTCCAGGCCCTCCTCGATGCTGCCGACGAGTTCGGCGGGGTCGACGTACTCATCAACAACGCCGGCCTGGGTGGCACCGACTCGATCCTCGAGGTGACCGACGAGACCTGGAACCGGGTCATCGACATCACCCTCACCGGCACCATGCGCGCCACCCGTGCGGCCGGCCAGCGCTTCGTCGCGGCCGGCAAGAAGGGGATCATCATCAACAACGCGTCGGTCATCGGCTGGCGCGCGCAGGAGGGCCAGGCCCACTATGCCGCCGCGAAGGCAGGCGTGATGGCGCTGACCCGCTGCTCCGCCCTCGACCTCGCGCCGCACGGCATCCGGGTCAACGCGGTCTCGCCCAGCCTGGCGATGCACCCGTTCCTCGAGAAGGTGACCTCGCCCGAACTCCTCCACGAGCTGAAGCAGCGCGAGGCCTTCGGGCGGGCCGCAGCCCCGTGGGAGGTGGCCAACGTGATGGTGTTCCTCGCGAGCGACTACTCGTCGTACCTGACCGGAGAGGTGATCAGTGTCAGCAGCCAGCACGCCTGAGCCGAGCCGGCGCGAGCAGCTGCTCGCGATCGCGGCCAACGTCTTCGCCGACAAGGGCTTCCGCAACACGACGGTGCGCGACATCGCCGACGCGGCCGGCATCCTCTCGGGCAGCCTCTACCACCACTTCGACTCCAAGGAGTCGATGGTCGACGAGATCCTGTCGACCTTCCAGGAGGAGCTCTTCGGGCAGTACGACGCCATCCTGGCCAGCAGCGACGACGCCCGCACCAAGCTCGAGTCCGCCGTCCGCGTCTCGTTCGAGGCGATCGACAAGCACCCGCACGAGGTCGCGATCTTCCAGAACGACGCCGGTCACCTCGGCACGTTCGAGCGGTTCGGCTACCTCGCTGACCGCAACGCCCAGTCCCGCCAGGTCTGGGTCACCCTGATCGAGGAGGGGGTCCGCACCGGCGTGCTCCGCCCCGACCTCGACGTCACGCTCACCTACCGCTTCATCCGCGACACCGTGTGGGTGGCCGTGCGCTGGTACCGCCCCGGCCGCGACCTGACCCACACCGACATCGCTGACCAGTACGTCCGGATCCTGCTCGACGGGATCGGGGCCTCGACAAGCTCGACCACCGGAGGAACACATGCCTGAGGCCTACATCATCGACGCTGCCCGGACGGCCGTCGGCAAGCGCGGGGGAGCGCTCGCTGGCGTGCACTCCGCGGATCTCGCGGCGCACACGCTGGCCGCCCTGGTCGAGCGCACCGGAATCGACCCGGGCGCCGTCGACGACGTGATCCTCGGCTGCTGCGACACGATCGGCTCGCAGGCCGGCGACGTCGCCCGTACCTCCTGGCTGGTCGCGGGCCTGCCCGACCACGTGCCCGGCGTGACGATCGACCGCCAGTGCGGCTCGTCCCAGCAGGCCGTGCACTTCGCTGCCCAGGGCGTCATGTCCGGCACCCAGGACCTCGTCATCGCCGGCGGCGTGCAGAACATGAGCGCCATCCCGATCTCCGCGGCCATGCTCGTGGGCCAGCAGTACGGCTTCTCCACGCCGTTCGCCGAGTCCCCGGGCTGGGCCAAGCGCTACGGCGACGTCGAGGTCAGCCAGTTCAACTCCGCCGAGATGATCGCGGCCAAGTGGGACATCTCGCGGCTCGACATGGAGGAGTACGCCCTCGCCTCGCACACCCGCGCCCGGACGGCCATCGCCGAAGGCCGCTTCGCTCGCGAGATCGTGCCCTTCACGCTCGAGGACGGCACTGTCTTCGACGTCGACCAGTGCCCGCGCGAGACTTCGCTGGAGAAGATGGCGGGCCTCGAGCCGCTCGCGCCCGGCGGCCGGATCACCGCGGCGGTCGCCTCGCAGATCTGCGACGCCTCGTCGGCGATGCTGATCGCCTCCGAGCAGGCCGTGCAGGACCACGGCCTGACGCCGCGGGCCCGCGTCGTGCACCTGTCGGTGCGCGGCGACGACCCGGTCTGGATGCTCACCGGTCCCATCGAGGCCACGAAGCACGCGCTCGCGAAGTCCGGACTGTCCGTCGGCGACATCGACCTCTTCGAGTGCAACGAGGCGTTCGCGTCGGTCGTGCTGGCCTGGATGAAGGAGACCGGCGCGCCGCACGAGAAGGTCAACGTCAACGGCGGCGGCATCGCCCTCGGCCACCCGATCGGTGCGACCGGCACCCGCCTGATGACCACGATGCTCAACGAGCTCGAGCGCACCGGCGGTCGCTACGCGCTGCAGACGATGTGCGAGGGCGGCGGTCAGGCCAACGTGACGATCATCGAACGGCTGGGCTGAGTCCTCGGCATTGGTCTGCTCACTGCAGAACCTCGCGTGCCCTTTCTGCGTAAGGAAGAGTGACACCCGAGGGAGACAGTGAATGCTGAGTGAGTCAGATGCACGGTTCGACGAGTTCGCGGCGGCTGCGTGGCCGCGCCTGCGCCGGATCGGGTTCCTGCTGACCGGTGACCACCATCTCGCAGAGGACCTTGCCCAGATCGCGCTGGTGAAGACCTATGCGTCGTGGCGCCGTGTGCGCAACGACGACGCGGGGGCCTACGCCCGCCGTGTCCTGCTCAACGCCAACATCGACCGCATGCGTCGTCGCCGCCTCGTCGAGGTCGGGGACGCGGCGCTGGACGTCGTACCCGTGACGGGCGGCGAAGGCGGGGTTGCCGACCGGGACCAGATCGCGCGGTTGCTCGCCGGCCTGACCGACCGGGAGCGCAGGGTGGTGGTGCTGCGGCACTACTGCGACCTGAGCGAGGCCGACGTGGCGCACGAGCTCGGCATTGCGCCGGGCACGGTGAAGAGCTCGCTCTCGCGGGCGCTGGGCAAGCTCCGGGTGTCGATCGTGACCGAGACCGACGATGCAAGGGGAACACGGTGAGTGACTTCGAACTCGAGGAACTGGAGCGGGAGCTCGCGGGCGACGGCGTCGCCGGCAGGGGGCCCGACCTGGCGACGATCAGGCGGCAGGGACGCCGTCGGCGGCGCGTGCGTACGGCGGCGGTCGGTGGCGCGGCCGTCCTGGCGGTTGCGGCCGTCAGTGGCGGCGTGATGCTGCTCGACGGCAGCGGCCGGGGTGACGACAACCTGCTCGCCAGCGAGCCGACCTCGCAGGCGCCGGCGGGTCTCACCCCGCTCGCGGAGCGCGCGCTGGCCGAGATTCCCGGCGCTCGCCAGCTGTCGCCCACCAAGGTGCTGATTCCCGCACCGGACGCCGCGCACGGCCTGCCCGACATCCCCGTGACGCTGCGCGGCGAGGCCGTGGAGCTTCCCGAGCCGAGCTACGGCGGCGTGACCGAGTACCGCGACGGCGTCTTCCCCGTCTGGCTCTACGACGGCACCGACAAGCTGGAGATGGCGGCAGGGGATGGCAACAGCCAACCCGTCGGCACGACCGACATCACGGGCGTCATCGTCGACCTCGGCCCGCGCTACCTCGGCTGCATCGAACCCGGGGCCGAGGACCGGTCGCGCGACGGCACCAACTGCTCGCCGGCGGTGCTCACGCGACACGGCGGGAAGTGGTTCCTCGACTGGGGCATGGGGACCGACGACTTCCTCACTCCCGGAGCGCCGATGGAGGTCTTCGCGAGCGACAGCACGCTGGACGGCGCCGATGCGACCCTCGCGATCGCGGGTCTGGACGGCACCGCGGTGGCGCGCGCCGACTTCGTCGCCACCGACGGCACGGTCGTCGCCGGCACGGTCGAGGCCGGCACGCTCGTGCCGGGGGAGTCGATCTTCTTCGGTGAGGTCCCGGGAGAGCTCGCCAAGGTGATCGCCTACGACGCCAGCGGCGAGGTCATCGAGGACCACCCGCTCCGGGACTGCGACGACCCGGTCGACTGCGAAGTGCGCTGATCACCGCGCACGTTGTGAGAGCCCCCTTTCCCGGGCATGTTCCTCAACGCCAGCACGCCGCTGCCGATGAGTTGCACAAGGGAAAGGGGGCATCATGAGCCACCGTCGTACAGAGATTCCGGTCTACGTCCTCGCCACCTATGCGCTGGGCTGCATCGCCGGTCGTTCCATCGCTGTCCTCTGGACACGCGGCCGTCCCGACGAGCGCGGCGTACGCCGTCTCGCCAGCGGAGCGGTCGAGCTCGCTCACCGGCTTCCGCACGGTGTCCCCGATCAGCAGCGCGCCGCCTGACGTCGTACTCACCGCACGCGGCGCCGCCGACGCTCGGACTCGAACACCACCTTGCGGAACCGGTCACCGTGGACCGTGGGGTCGATGAAGGCGACGGCGACACCGATGCCGCCGCTGGCGAAGCCGACGTGCCTGATCACCCGCGCCGGCTGGGTGTAGTTGATGCCGTCGACGCGCACCGTCGACTCGACGAGCGTGCCGGCGGCGGGCGGTTCGGTGCGTACGACGGCGAGCAGGCCGCCCTCGCCGAGGTCGACCGCGACGGCGGTCAGGTCGCGCACCACGGGGTCCTCGTCTCCTTCGGACTCCTCGGTCCAGGTGAGGACGACGGGGACCGACACCCGAGCGCGGAAGAAGGCCCGCTCCTGGATGCGGGTGGCCGTGGCCGCGGGACGCAACAGCCACACCCTGCCGTACGCGCGCCGTCCGGGCCGGGTGCTCACGGGGCACTCCATCCGGCCCAGGGGATAGGACCACGACACGGTTGCCTCGAAGTGGTGCTCGAGCGGGTCGTGGCCGTCAGGACACGCCACGACGAGGGTGGACCGGCCATCAGGTTGCGGCTCGACGTCCAGCACGCGGGTCGTGAATGCGACCGGCTCGCCCGCGGTCGGGCGCAGCGTGAGGTCGACGGTCTGCAGGATCGCGGGGTGAACTTCGGGGCCGACTGGGTCCGGGGCGGGCACCGACATGTTGTTCTGGTCGGCTGCGCGGTCGCCGACCTGAGCACTCCGTCGGAATGAGGGGCCCAGTCGCCGCCACCCCGGCTACTACGGCGCCTTCGTGCGCGACCTCGACGGCAACAACATCGAGGCGGTGACGCACCGGTACGATCCGACGCCATGACCGATTCCGCGGACCTCTCGGCCCTGCTCACGCACGGTGGTTGGGAGCTCGTCGATCCGCGACCGACGGCGGCCAGTCACCCGGACACGTTCGAGATGCCGACGCCGGCCGAGCTCGCTGCTCTGGTTCCCGGCAGCCTGGTCCGTGCGATGTTCCTGGTGGTGACGATTGCCGACGTCGCACGCGACGGCCTCGCGCCGTACGACGAAGCCGGGAAGCCCAACCTGGTCACGCAGGTCGAGCGGATGTGGGCCATCGTGCTGGAGGTCGACGGCGACACCGTCGAGTGTGCTCTCGACAACCTGCCGTTCGGCACCCACACCCGACTGCTGCCCAACGACCTCCTGCGGATCCCGTTGTCGCACCTGATCGGCACCGGTGCGCCGGTGCCGGACTTCGACGACTTCCTGGCGTTCCTCGCGAAGTGGGAGGCCGATCCGGAGAATCCGCGGACCGATCCGACCTCGCCGCTGGACCCGCTCGCCGCGCCGCGTCTCCGCAGCGACCAGCAGGAGGTGTGCGAGCGGCTGGGTGCACGCGCCGAGCCGCCGTGGCCGCTGGGCAGTGGCCTGTTGGCCAAGAACGTGACGCCGCAGTCGCTGCTCGTCTACGGCGCCCGCTTCCCCGCCGACGAGGAGCGGAGGGACACCGGGTGGGTCGTGTTCGCCGAGAACGACGACTTCGAGACGGTCAGCAAGACCGTCGGGTTCACCGTGGCCACGCTCCAGGACATGTACCAGGCGCATCCCGCCATCTGGCCCTACGTCGCGCTACCGACCGGCTGGGGCTTCACGCTCGCTGCCGGGACCGAGCACGACGTCTACCCGGTCGAGATCGAGGACTGACGCCTCAGAGGACGATCCACCAGAGGCCGACGAGGCCGGGGGTCAGTCCGATCAGCAACCACGGCGAGAGCCACTTCCGGTGGTTGATCACCAGGGTGGCGGCGATGCCGCCGACCATGAAGATGGTCGCGATCGTGAGCAGCGTCAGCTGGGCGTCGAGCCGGTCCTTGCCGACGTGATCCGCGGCGATGACGAGTCCGGCGGACAGGTGGAGCACCGTCGTGATGGCCAGGACGGACACCACCCGGCGCTGCACGCGGGCCAGCCGCTCGAGCGCCTGGGGGTCCGGCGCCTTGCGCGGGGCGTTCGGGTCCATCAGGTGCTTGCGACGCGGAGCGCCCGGATCGGGGGTCGTCGTCGGCTGGCTCACCACTGGAGAATATCCAGTGGCGGCGCTCGGCCCGTCACCGCATGCTGCTGGCATGGAGATTCGTCCGTTCGGCCCCGATGACGTGGCCGAAGTCGACGCGTGGGTCGACCTGACCAACGCCACGAGTTCTGTCGACTCTCCGTGGAACCGGCCGCAGACCCGAGCGATGGCCGTTGGTCGCTTCCGGCACGGCTGGGACGGCGAGGTCGACACGCCGTACCTCGCGCGGGTCGGCGACGCCGTCGTCGGCAGCGGCGCGATCAGCACCAGCGAGTACGACAACCTCGAACTGGCGTGGATCCGGGTCGAGGTGCACCCGGAGCATCGCCGTCAGGGCCACGGAGCGGTGATCCTCGAGGCGCTGCTCGACGAGGCCCGCCGCCGCGGCCGCACGATCATCGCTGCCGAGGCATGGGACACGGCGGCCGCGCACGCGTTCGCGGATCGCCACGCCTTCGAGAAGAAGCTCGCCTCGATCAACCGCCGCCAGACACTGGCTGACATCGACTGGCCCGAGCTCGACAAGCGGTACGACGCCGCGCTGCCGCACGCGACGGACTACGTCCTGGAGCGCTGGAGCGTCCCCACCCCCGCGGACCGCCTGGACGCCCTCGCGGTCATGGCGTCGGCGATCAACGACGCCCCGACGGACGACCTGGACTACGAGGACGAGGTGTTCACTCCCGAGCGGATGGCTGCCTACGAGACGGCCATGGCCGGCCGCGGAGAACGCCTGTTCCGCGTGGTGGCGCGGCACGTGCCGTCGGGCGCACTCGCCGCCCAGACCGTCGTCGCGGTTTCCGAGGAGGACCCGACCTGGGGTGACCAGCACGACACGTCGGTGACGCAGGCCCACCGTGGCCACCGGCTGGGCCTGCTGCTGAAGGCGGACATGCTGCGCTGGCTGCGCGAGGACGAGCCGCGGCTGCGGACCGTCGACACGTGGAACGCCGAGTCCAACGACCACATGATCGGCGTCAACGAGATTCTTGGCTACCGGGTGATGGGCCGTGAGTGGGCCTACCAGCGCAACCTGGACTGATCGCGCAGGTCAGGAGTAGCGGTGGCTCTTGGCGCTGTGCCCGCGCTCGCGCGTGCAGGTGCGGCCACTCATGTTGCGGTGCCCGCACAGCGACTCGTCGGGCTCCGCACCGTCAGCCGGCGTCGTGACCTTGGGCGCGGCCTGGGGCGTCGCCTTCTTCGGCGCGGCCTTCGCAGGCGCTGCGCCCTTGGCGGGCGTCGCGGTGCGGGCGTTTGCTGCTGCGTAGCGGGCTTCGCGCATGGCGCGCAGTCCGTCCATCTTGCTCATCGGCACTTCACGCCCCTGACCCTAGGCGACCGTGCCGACAGATCATCGATCGGCCCGCAAACTTGTCGGGCCGTTCGTGGAACCGATCGCCCGACCTGAGTCATCGTTGTCCATGAGAGGCGAGGAGCGCGCGCATGGACGAGGCACAGAAGGCGGAGTACGCCGCCTTCGCGGGAGTGCGCTGGCCCTTCCTCGTCCGGTCAGCGGTGCTCCTTGGTTGCAGCCTCCACGAAGCCGAGGACCTGGCGCAGACGACCCTGGTGCGGTGTTTCGTCAAGTGGCGTCATGTGGAACGTGCCGACGATCCGGCGGCGTACACGGCGCGCATCCTGATCAACCTGCACCGCCAGGCGCACCGACGCCGATGGCGGGGCGAGGTCCCCGTAGACGCCCTGCCGGAAGCGCCGCAGCAGGCCGCACCTGTCGGCGTCGTTGAGGCAGAGCTGGTGCGGAAGGCGCTCGGCGTCCTCAACCCGGAACAGCGCGAGGTCGTCGTCCTCCGGATCCACCTGCAGCTCTCCGAGCGGGAAACCGCGCAGGCGTTGAACGTGCCCAATGGAACGGTCAAGAGCCGCTTGTCGCGGGCACTCGCTCGCCTCGCAGAGGATCCCGGCATCCTCGAGCTGCACCACGGAGGTGAGCAATGAGCGACGACGAGATCATCCGGTACGTCGAAGGCCTGGCCGCCTCCGTGCCGACGTCGGAGGCACCCGTCGGTGCGCTGGTCGCCGCAGGCGAACGCAGCCGTCGCCGTCGGGGCACGGCACTGGTGACTCTTGCGGCTGCGGCGGCCGTCGTGCTCGTCGTCGGGCTGACCGCGGCGCTGGCGGGCGGCACGGACCACACCACCCTGCCCGCTGACGACCCGAGCACTGCCGGGTCGAGTGCGTCTGAGTCGGGCGACCCTCAAGCGGCCCCGGCGCTCGACGGGACGTGGGTGGTCGAGGCCCTGGTCTCGTCGCGAGGCAACAACCTCTTCCACGACCCCGCTGGTACCGGGTCCGTCCAGCTGACCTTCGACGACGGGACCCTCTCCGGCACGACCGGGTGCAACAGCATCTTCGGGACGTATCTCCGGAACGGCTCCGAGCTGACCTTCCCCCACGAGGACCTCGGGTCCTCGCTGGTCGCCTGCAAGGACGAGCCACCCCTCGTTGAGCGCTTGCTCGACGTCCGGCTCGTGTCGCAGGGCGAGGGCGCAAAGGTCCAGCTCAACGCCGGGAACGGGATGATCGTCGCGGTCCTGGTCCCGCTGAAGGATGCGGGTGCCGTCATCCCGACGGAGGACGCCAACACCACGGCCCGCGACCTCTGCCAGACGCCGGTCATTGCCTTCGTGGTCAATCAGGAGCCAGAGACCGAGCGAGCTGCAAGCCCGGAGGCGGCGGTCGAGCCATGGCTCACTGCTGGTCAGGAGTTCCAGTCGGTCGGTCCAGACGGCAACGGCAACCGGTACGTGAAGGTGGGCGCCGCGGTCGGTGAACCGGCCGCCGTCCACCTCGTCGAGCCCACTGACAGCGGCTGGGTGATCCGACGGACAACCGTGTGCCTCGTCGAGTCGCCCGAGGAGGACGGGTGCGGCGCGGTCATCGACGCTCCGGACGGCATTCGCTGGACGATCGAACCGGCGGACCCGCCCGGACTCGGGATCGGTGTGGGAGGGATCTGGCAGCAGGGCCGGATCCCGGCCTGCGCCCGGTTCGACGCCGACGGGATGACGGATCTCGGGCCGCGTGCCCCGGTCGCGCCGGTCACGCTCTTCACGGCGCAGGAGATGCCTCGGAACGAGGAGCTCACGGTGAGCATCGTCCCTGGCGACGTCCGGAAGCTGCATCCTTGACGGAAGGCCCGCGAGGGAAGGCCCGGTCCGGCGGCCGGTAGGCTCCATGGGCCGAACACCCGAGGGGGACGACATGGTTGCGAGCCGCTCCGCTCGTGAGAGGAAGGCCGCCGTACAGGCCGGTCCGCTCGCCAAGGTGAAGATCGACGTCGACGCCAACGACCAGTTCGTCTACAAGATCAACTGCGCGGAGTGCATCGTCCGCGGTCACATCCACTGGTCGACGCTCCGCCCGGGTGAGGACAACGGTTTCATGGCCGCGATGGACCGCTGGATCTTCCACCTTCGTGAGAAGCACTCCGCGAGCGAGGCACCGTGCCTGGAGTTCCTCGAGGCCGCCCAGCAGCGCCTGCAGGAGCGTCGCGAGTCCAAGGACGCCTGAGCCCACGGGCTCAGGTGGACGACACGGTTCCGCCCTACGGTCGCGGACATGCTGAGCAAGAGCGTCCTCTCCCTCGCCGTCCTTCTTCTGCTGAGCAGTGGATGCGGCACCGAACCGAGCGGTGCCGATGGAGGCCCGGCACCCCTGCCCGATGACACGTACCAGCGGGTGCTGAGCCAGGGCGTCGACCCCGCCCTCGTGCACACCATTGCGTTGTCCGGGTTCGAGCTGGCGGAGCAGTCCGCCGGGGTGCGCGGCGACTCCGACTACGCCGCGGTGTACGTGCCCGACGAGCCGCCGTACACGACCGAGGTCCACCTCGATGTCAAGGAAGGCTCCTACGACCGGGCCACCTGCGAGCGAACCCCTCTGGGTGGCCCGAGCGGAGGTCTTCCGGCTCCGGTCGAGTCGTGCGAGGCGGACGGCACCGGCTGGTACCGCACCGGCGGTGGTTGGCACGAGTACGTCGTCAGCCGGGACGGCCACCACCTCACCGTGGGCGCGCCAACGGCTGCAGTCGACCGGGACTCCCTGACCAGGGCAGCGCTGGGCGCTCGGCGTCAGGACGGGACGACCCCTGCAGTCCTGCCGCCGTTGTCGCCGGTGACCCGCGGCGACCTGCCGACGACCGGTGACGGCGCGCCCGTTGATCCGTACGGCGAGAGCCCGCCCGGCGGGTGATGGGTTACGCGTCGGTGACGTCTGCCTTGGCGGTGTCGTCGAGGACGCGGAGGATGTTGCCGCCCATGAGCTTCGCCAGTTCACGGGCGTTCCACCGGCGCTCGGCCAGGCAGTCGATGAGGACAGCGAAACCACTGACGTCCCCCATGTCGTCGGGGAAGTCGCCGCCACCGTCGTAGTCGGATCCGAGGCCGACATGGTCGATCCCGGCGACCTCCCGGGCATGCTCGATGTGGTCGGCAACCTGGTTGACCGTCACCGGCGGACGGGTTCCGTGCTTGCCCTGGTCGTGCCAGTCCCAGTAGTCCGCGCTGACGAACTCCGGAACGAACGCCACCATCAGGACGCCTCCGTTGGTCGAGAGCCGGCCGAGGACGTCGTCGGGGACGTTCCGCGGGTGCGGACAGACCTGGTGGCAGGACGAGTGGCTGAAGATGACGGGCGCGGAACTCACCTCGAGGGTCTGCCGCATGGTGTCGAACGAGCCGTGCGAGAGGTCGGCCAGGACGCCGAGCCGGTTCATCTCGGCCACCACTTCGCGGCCGAAGCTGGTCAGCCCTCCGTGGGCTCGAACATCCGTGGCCGAGTCGGCCCAGGTGGTGTTGTGGTTGTGGGTGAGCGTCAGGTACTTGACGCCCAGACCCGCCAGGACGCGCAGCACCGCCAGGGATCCGCCAATGCTGTTCCCGCCTTCGGCACCCAGTAGCGAGGCGATCTGCCCGCGTTCCCACGCGGTCCGGATCTCGGTCCCCGTGCGCGCCAGGACGAAGGTGTCGGGGTAACGGTCGACCAGGCGGTGGACGAAGTCGATCTGTTCGAGGGTGTACTGGACCGCTTCAGACGGAGCCAGCCCGCCTCGGGAGTACACCGACCAGAACTGTGCGCCGACCCCGCCAGCACGCAGCCGCTGGATGTCGGTCTTGAAGGGGTGCTCGGGTCCGTCGAGCCCTTCGACGGTGTACCCGGCGACCATCCGCGAGGACCAGGCCAGGTCGTTGTGCCCGTCGATGATCTGCGACAGGTCGTACGCCTGGTGCGCAACCGGGTGGGTGTAGGCCGGGCGGGTCGATGTCATGTCGGGTCGCCGGACGCGTTGATCAAGGCGTCGGGATCCAGCCGGGGCGGCACGCTCGCGAGCGCCGTCTGCACCAGCAGGGTCCGTGCCTTCACCAGGACTGCACGGCGCAGCTTGCCCAGCTCGTCGCCGACCAGCCCGGAGACCGCATCGGTCACCTCGCTGTTGGAGTACGACGGCCGCGTCCCCGGCTCGACATCGACGTCGGGCAGAGCGACCAGCACCGGCAGGATCTGCGACCCCAGGGCGTCGAGGACCTTGAACCGCTCGTAGCGGTCCATCTCGTTCCACACGGTGTCGATGTCCTTGCCGCCCTTGCGGACCTTGCGGTTCGACGCGACCACGGTCTTGGCCGCTCCGGTCAGCGCCGCGGTCAGCTCGTGCTCGGTGAATCGCATGGGGCAAGCATGACGGAACGTCACACCAGGTACGACGCCCCCCGCCGGAGCTCCGCCGCCGCTTGTACGACGATCCGCTCGATCAGCGCCTCGCACGTCGGCAGGTCGTCGATGACGCCAACGACCTGGCCGCTGGCCAGCACGCCCGCGGACGTGTCGCCCTCGACCAGGCCGGCGCGCAGCATGGTGGGGGTGTTGGCGGCGAGGGCCATCTGGCCGAGCGTGCGGCCCTGGGCCTTCTTCATGGCCCGGCCGTCCTTGAGCAGCTCGGTCCACGACATGCCGGTCGACTTCTTGAACTCGAGGGTGCGTCGCGCAGTCGGTCCCCACCTCCGAACCGCGGACGTCTCCTCGAGGGACTCGACGAGCTCGGTGCGCAGCATCCGGTGCGGCATGCCGTCGACCTTCGCGGTGACGACGGTGTCGGTCAGGCCCTTCTCCAGGTAGAGGTGCTTCACGGCGTCGGGGACAGCGCTGTCCTGGGTGAGCAGGAAGCGGGTGCCCATGCCGACGCCCGCGGCGCCGTACGACAGGGCAGCAGCGAGGCCGCGGCCGTCGAAGAAGCCACCGGCGGCGATCACGGGGATGTCGACGGCGTCGAGCACGGTGGGGAGCAGCAGGGTGGTCGGGATGGCGCCGGTGTGGCCGCCGCCCTCGCCGCCCTGCACCATCACGGCGTCCGCACCCCAGGCAGCGACCTTCTTCGCGTGCTTGGCCGCGCCGATCGACGGCATCACGACGATGTCGTGCTCCTTGAGCTTCGCGATCAGCTCCGGCTTCGGGGCGAGCGCGAACGAGGCCACCTTGACGCCGTAGTCGATGAGGAGCTGGCAGCGGGCGGGTGCGTCGCCCGCGTCGGCGCGGAGGTTGACGCCGAAGGGCTTGTCAGTGCGGTTCTTGGTCTCGACGATCGCCTTCTCGAGCTCCTCGAAGGTCATCGTGGCCGAGGCGAGGATGCCGAGACCGCCGGCCTCGGCCGTGCCGGAGACGAGCCGCGGCCCGGAGACCCAGCCCATGCCGGTCTGCACGACCGGGTGCGGGACGCCGACCAGGTCGGTGAAGGGGGTCCGGATCAGCTGTTCGATCACGACGACACCTCTGCAACGGGCTCGGGCACCTCGCGGAAGCGCAGGCCCTTGGGGTCGAGCACCTCGCGGATGATGATCAGTTCCTCGAGGGACGGCTCGCGCGTCGTCGGTACGTCGGCGGGGATGTCGAGCACGAATCCGGTCGCCTCGACGATCTCCTCGACGGTCACGCCCGGGTGCACGGAGAGCAGCCGGACCGTGTCGTCGGCACCCTTCACGTCGAAGACGGCGAGGTTGGTGACGATCCGGTGGATGTCGTTGTACTTCGAGGCGCCGGGGCCGGCCGCCTTCGCGCGGGCCGGGCCGACGCCGGAGACGATGTCGACGTTCTCGACGAAGACCCGGGTGTTGTGCTTCGGGACCCAGTACGACGTCCGGTTGTTCACCGTGTTGCCCGGCGCACCGCGGGAGCCCAGCAGCTGCCGCTTCGGTTGGGCGAAGTCACCGATCGCGGAGATGTTCTGGTTGCCCTGTCGGTCGACCTGCGTCGCGCCCATCATCACGTGGCGCTTGCCGTACGCGACCACGTCGAAGACGCGGCGGAACGGGATCCAGCCCTCGACGACGTCGGCCTTCGCGAACAGCGGGGGAGTCCCGGCGAGGAAGAGCGACTCCCCGTCGGAGATCACCAGGTCCGGGTTGGAGGTCAGTCGGGCGAGCCGGACCCCCAGCATCGGGAGCATGCCCATCGGCGAGGCGAAGATCTCGCCGTCGTCCTTGAACGCATCGGCGATGGCAGCTGCGCAGACGTCCGCACGGGAGAACTCGGTCATCACTTGGCTCCTTCGAGCTCGGTGTGGAAGGCAACGACGGCTGCCTGGTAGGCCGCTTCGTCACCGGAGAGGAATCGCTCCTCGAACGCGGCCCAGTCCTCGTCGGAGCCGCCCGCCGCGGCGGCGTACGCCTTCTGGAATTTCTCGTCGCGCTCGTAGTCCGGGGTGCAGACCGTGAAGTGCGCACCGTTCGGCGTCTCCACGACGCCGTCGACCATCATCCGGCTGATCAGCAGGCGCTGCACCGGGGTGTCGACTGTGAGGCCGGCCGTGTCGACGATCTGCTCGACCGAGACGAACGCCTTGTCCGCGGCCTGCACGAACAGGTCGTCGAAGTACGGGTCCGGGCCGAGGTACGTCGCGTTGCCGTGGACGTCCGCGCGGTTGAGGTGCACCAGGGCGACGTCGAGCTTGAGTGCCGGCACGGCGGTCAGCTCCTCGAAGTCGCCGTTCTCGTCGGCGTACGGCGACGCGACGGTCTTGATCCACGCGTTGTTGACGAGTACGTCGGAGCCGAGCCCCGCGCGCATCGGGAGGAACGGCAGCCGCTGGGCCGCGGCGTACAGGCCGGTCTGGAACATGCCTTCGTCGAGCTCGACGACCTCGGGGATCGTGCCGTTCTGCCGCGCACGCTGGAAGTTGGGCTCCAGCGGGATCGAGTCGAGGGAGACGAACGCGTAGACGACCTTGCGGATCTTGCCGGCCCGGGCGAGCAGGCCGACGTCGGCGCCACCCCAACTGACGATGGTCAGGTCCTTGAGGTCCGAGCGCAGGATGGCGCGGACCAGGGCCATCGGCTTGCGCCGCGGACCCCACCCGCCGATGCCGATCGTCATTCCGTCGGAGAGCTGGGCGACGACCTCGTCGATCGTCATCTGCTTGTCGCGGGGCTTCATTTGTTCTCCTCGGTGGTTGAGGTGTGAGCACCAGCGAGCCTCGAAACTGCCTTTTCCGTTCCCGCGAACTCGTCGCGAAGCTCGTCACTGACACCGGCGAGGTTGAGCTCGAAGGTGAATCCCTGCTCGAACCGGTAGCTCTTGTTCACGTCGACGGGCTCGATCCCGTTCAACGCTTCCTTCGCGGCCCTGATGACCCGCGTGTCCTTGTCGGCGATCGATGCGGCGACCTCGAGCGCGACGGCGTCGAGCTCGTCGCGGGGGGCCAGCCGGTAGACCGAGCCGAAGCGGTGCAGCTCGGTCGCGGGGATGGTCGCAGCGGTGAAGTACAGCGCGCGCATCATCTGCTGGGGGACGAGCCGGGCCATGTGCGTGGCCGCACCCAGCGCGCCCTGCTTGACCTCGGGGACACCGAAGTAGGCGTCGTCGCTGGCGACCACGATGTCGGCGTTGCCGACGAGGCCGACGCCGCCACCCACGCAGAAGCCGTTGACCACCGCGATGACGGGGACCGCGCACTCGTAGACGGCCTTGAAGGCGGCGAAGCAGCCCTTGTTGGCGCCGATCAGCGCGTCGAAGCCGGTGGTGTTCTGCATCTCCTTGATGTCGACGCCGGCGTTGAAGCCCTTGCCCTCGGCGCGCAGGACCACGACCTTGGTCGCCAGGTCCGCGCTCGCCTCGTCGAGGGCCGCGGCCACGTCGAACCACCCCTGCACGGTGAGGGCGTTGACCGGGGGCGCGTTCATGGTGACGACGCGGATGCCGTCGTCGCGCAGTTCACTGGAAACCGTCATGGAAGGCACCCTACCAAGCATTTGCTTGGTAGGGTGCGGACATGTCACTCCAACTCGATCTCGCCGGACGGGTCGCCCTCGTCACCGGCGGCGCGAAGGGCATCGGCCGCGGCATCGCCGAGGTGCTGCTCGAAGCCGGTGCCACGGTCGTCACCTGCGGCCGGTCGGACGCGACGCCGCCCACCGGTTCGACGCACCGGATCTGCGACGTCCGCGATCCCGAGTCCGTCGACGCGCTCGTGAGCGCGATCGTGAGCGAGTTCGGGCAGCTCGATGTCGTCGTGAACAACGCCGGCGGGGCGCCGTACGCGCTCGCCGCCGACGCGTCGCCGCGCTTCCACGACAAGGTCATCGGCCTCAACCTGATGTCCGCGTTGCTCGTGAGCCAGGCCGCCAACCGGGTGATGCAGGGTCAGGCCACGGGCGGCTCGATCATCAACATCTCGTCGGTGTCGGGACTCCGTCCCTCCCCGGGTACTGCGGCGTACGGCGCCGCGAAGGCCGGGCTCGACTCGCTCACCACCTCGCTCGCCCAGGAATGGGGCCCCAAGGTCCGGGTCAATTCCATCGATGTCGGCCTCGTGCGCACGCCTGACACAGCCGACCACTACGGCGGTGACGAGACCGTCGCCCGGATCGAGCGCACCATCCCGCTCGGCCGGATGGCCGACGTCGCCGAGATCGGACAGGTGGCCGCCTTCCTGGCCAGCGACCTGTCGTCGTACGTCTCCGGTGCTCAGCTCGCCTGTCACGGCGGGGGAGAGCAACCGGTGTTCCTTCACATCGCCCAGAGCAATGCCCAGAACGAGGAGAACGACAAGTGAGCAGGTTGCTGGAGGGTCGCATCGCGATCGTGACAGGCGCGGGACGCGGGATCGGCCGCGCGCACGCCCTGGAGCTCGCGCGCCACGGCGCGAAGGTCGTCGTCAACGACTACGGCGTCTCGGCTGCCGGTGAGGGCACCGAGGAGTCGCCCGCCCACGAGGTCGTCGCGGAGATCCAGGCGATGGGCGGCGAGGCCGTGGTCAACGGTGCCGACGTCGCCGACTTCGCGTCGGCAGAGGCGATGGTCCGCCAGGCGATCGACACCTTCGGTGGACTCGACATCCTCGTCAACAACGCCGGCTTCCTCCGGGACCGGATGCTGATCAACACCTCCGAGGAGGAGTGGGACGCCGTCGTCCGGGTCCACCTCAAGGGCCACTTCGCACCGCTGCGCCACGCCGGCGCCTACTGGCGCGCCGAGGCCAAGGAGGGCCGGCAGCGCGCGGCTCGCGTCATCAACACGTCCTCAGGTGCGGGCCTGCAGGGTTCGCTCGGGCAGACGACGTACTCCGCTGCCAAGGCGGGGATTGCCGGAATGACGCTCGTCGCGGCCGTCGAGATGAGTCGGTACGGCGTCACCGTCAACGCGATCGCTCCCGTCGCCAGGACGCGGATGACCGAGGGTGCGTTCGACACCTCCGCCATGGCCCTCCCCGAGGACAACTCGCCGATCGTGGCGTGGCTCGCGTCCGAGGAGGCCGGCGACATCACTGGCCGCGTGATCGAGATCGACGGCAGCGTGATCACCGTCGAGAACGGCTGGTCGCACGGCCCGTCGCGCGACAACGGGACCCGCTGGGAAGCGGCCGGAGTCGGGCCGGCCCTGCGCGACCTGCTGGCCGCGGCACCGACGCCGGAACCCGTTTACGGAACGGGCAGCTAGACACGTTTACGAAAGTCTTTCGTTTCAAGACGAAAGTGTGTAGCGTCGGGGCCATGACTGCTGTTGAGGCCCCGACGCTGACGAACTTCGATCCGACGGACCCGGACATCCTGCGTCAGCGGATGCCCCATGAGGAGCTCCTGGCGCTGCGTCAGACGGCTCCGGTGAGCTGGATCGAGCAGGCCGACCCGGGTGCCCGGGCCGGGTTCCTCGACACCGGCTACTGGGCGCTCAGCAAGCATGCCGACGTCGCTGCGGTGTCGAAGAACCAGACCGACTTCTCGACGTACGAGAACGGCGTGATCATCCGTTTCGCGCCGGACATGACGCGCGAAGAGCTCGAGCAGACCCGCTTCCTGCTGATCAACCACGACTCGGCGGAGCACACGAAGCTGCGTCAGATCATTTCCCGCGCCTTCACGCCGCGCGCCGTCGGCAGCCTGCACGAATGGCTCAAGGACCGCGCCGAGAAGATCGTGGACGAGGCGCTCGCGAAGGAGTCCGGGAACTTCGTCACCGACATCGCCGCCGAGCTCCCGCTCCAGGCCATCGCCCAGCTCCTCGGCGTCCCGCAGGAGGACCGCGGAAAGCTCTTCGAGTGGTCCAACCAGATGCTGTCGTACGACGACCCGGAGCTCGGCGGCGACCAGATGACCGCGTTCATGGAGATCCTCGCGTACTCCATGGCGCTCGCCGACGACCGGCGCCGCAACCCCCAGGACGACATCGTCACGAAGCTGGTCTCGGCGGACGTCGACGGCAACGGCCTCACTGACGACGAGTTCGGTTTCTTCATGATCCTGCTGGCGGTGGCCGGCAACGAGACCACGCGCAACGCCATCACGCTCGGTATGAAGGCGTTCATCGACAACCCGGACCAGTGGGAGCTCTACAGGAGTGAGCGCCCTGACACCGCGGTCGACGAGATCATCCGCTGGGCCACGCCGGTCACGGTCTTCCAGCGCACCGCCAAGCGGGACCTGGAGATCAGCGGCCAGCAGATCAAGGAGGGCGACCGCGTCGGCCTGTTCTACGCGTCGGCCAACTACGACGACGACGTCTTCGAGGACCCGTTCACGTTCAACGTCCTGCGTGAGACCAACCCGCACCAGGCCTTCGGTGGCCACGGTGCGCACTACTGCATCGGCGCCAACCTGGCCCGGCTGGAAGTGAAGCTGATCTTCGACGCCCTCGCCGACCGTGACGCGAAGATCAGCCTCACCAGCGAGCCCACGAAGCTCCGGAGCGGCTGGATCAACGGCGTCAAGGACATGCCGGTCAGCTACCGCTGACCAAGACCAACCGACCAAGCAAAGAGGCGGTGTCCCCGTTGGGGGACACCGCCTCTTCGTCTGTCTCCGGATGGGGCCGGATCAGATCCGCTCGATGATCGTGCCGGTCGCCATCGCGCCGCCCGCACACATCGAGATGAGCGCGGTGGACTGGTCGCGGCGCTCGAGCTCGTGCAGTGCGGTGGTGATCAGCCGTACGCCGGTGGCGCCCACCGGGTGGCCGAGGGCGATCGCGCCGCCGTTCACGTTGACCTTGTCCATGTCGACACCGTGCACTCCGGCCCAGGACAGGACGACAGAGGCGAACGCCTCGTTGACCTCGAACAGGTCGAAGTCGCTGATCGCCATGCCGGTGCGGTCGAGCAGACGCTGTGTCGCGTCGACCGGACCGTCGAGGTGGAAGTACGGGTCGGAACCGATGAGGGTCTGCGACACGATGCGGGCGCGGGGCGTGAGTCCGAGCGCCCGGGCCTTCGACTCATCCATGATCAACAGGGCGGCCGCGCCGTCGGAGATCTGGGACGACGTACCGGCCGTGTGCATGCCGTCGGGCAGGACCGACTTGAGGCTCGCCAGGCCCTCGAGCGTGGTCTCGCGCAGGCCCTGGTCGGTGTCGACGAGTCGGGTCTCGCCGGTCGGGTTGCCGTCGGCGTCCAGGACGGGCGCCTCGATGGCGGCGATCTCGCGCTTGAAGCGGCCTTCGTCGACGGCGGCTCGCGCCTTCACCTGAGAGGCGAGGCCGAGGGCCTCGAGGTCGGCGCGGGAGATCCCGCGGTGCTTGGCGATCCGGTCCGCAGCCTCGAACTGGTTGGGCATGTCGATGGACCAGTCGGACGGCCGCGGGTCGCCCATGCCGGGAGGCACGTTGGCGCCGAGCGGGATGCGCGACATCATCTCGACTCCGCAGGCGATGCCGACGTCGATGGACCCGGCGGCGACCATGTCGTTGATCAGGTGCGTTGCCTGCTGGCCCGACCCGCACTGGGCGTCCAGTGAGGTGCCGGCCGTGGCCTGGGCGAGGCCGGCGTACAGCCACGCCCGGCGGACCATGCCGTTGGACTGCTCGCCCGCCTGGGTCACGCAGCCGCCGATGACCTGCTCGACGAGGGCCGGGTCGACCCCGGCTCGGCGGAGCACCTCGGCCTGGATGAAGCCGAGGGTCTGGGCCGGATGGAGCCCGGCGAGCCAGCCCTTTCGCTTGCCCAGGGGAGTGCGGACGGCATCGACGATGACAGGGGTACCCATGGGCGCAGGATAGCACTGAACTAGAACAGGTTCTCGTTTTGTTCCACTCGTCAAACAGGCTTCGCGAAACCCTTTCGTTACGGGGCGGCGGTTTGTAGTGTGGGCCGAACTAGAACGTGTTCCACTACGAAAGGTTCGACGCGTGACGACCGAGCTCCTCCTTCCTGCGGGTTGGGACCCGACGAACCCCGACATCAACGCGGTGGCGCTCCCGCACGAGGAGTTCCGTTCCCTGCGTGCGAACGAGCCGATCCGCTGGATCGAGCAGCCGCCCCATGCCCGCGCGGGCTTCCTCGACACGGGCTACTGGGCCTGTACCCGGCACCAGGAGGTCCGGGAGATCTCCAAGGACAACGAGAACTGGTCGACCGCCGAGAACGGCGTGATCATCCGGTTCGCCGAGGACATGACGCGCGACCAGGTCGAGGTCCAGCGCGCGATGCTGATCCACCACGACCCGCCGGACCACACCAAGATGCGCGGCATCGTGTCCCGTGGCTTCACTCCCCGAGCGATCGCCAGCCTCAAGGACAACCTGCGCGACCGCGCGTACGAGATTGTCCAGGAGGCCGTGGACCGCGGCACGGGAGACTTCGTCGAGGACCTCGCCGCCGAGCTGCCGCTGCAGGCGATCGCCGACTTCCTCGGAGTGCCGCAGGAGGACCGCAAGAAGATCTTCGAGTGGTCCAACTCGATGATGGGGTACGACGACCCGGACAACACCTCCGACCCGGCCACCGCGTCGATGGAGCTCCTCGTCTACTTCGACGCCCTCGCCAACGAGCGCCGCGCGAACCCGCAGGACGACATCGTCACCAAGCTCGTCAGCGTCGGCCTGGACGACGACCACGGCTCGCTCACCAACGACGAGTTCGGCTTCTTCGTCATCCTGCTGGCCGTGGCTGGCAACGAGACGACGCGCAACGCGATCAGCCACGGCATGCACGCCTTCTTCCAGCACCCCGACCAGTGGGAGCTGTGGAAGAAGGAGCGCCCCGAGACGATGATCGACGAGGTCATCCGGTGGTCGACGCCGGTCACGGTGTTCCAGCGGACGGCCAAGAACGACGTCGTCGTCGCCGGCCAGGAGGTCAAGAAGGGGGCCAGGGTCGGGATCTTCTACGCCTCGGCCAACTTCGACGAGACGGTCTTCGACGACCCGTTCACCTTCGACATCACGCGCGAGAAGAACCCGCACGTCGCGTTCGGCGGGCACGGTGCGCACTACTGCATCGGCGCCAACCTGGCCCGGATGGAGATCAAGCTGATCTTCGATGCGCTGGCCGATCTGGCGCCCGACATCTCGCTTGCTGACGAGCCGCGCCGGCTGCGCTCGGGCTGGCTGAACGCGATCAAGGAGATGCAGGTCAACTACCGGTAGTCAGTTCAGCCGGGTTTCAGCCGGGGTCCGCAAGAATGGCTGCTCCCGACCCTGCCGGAGGCTGCCATGCGCGTACTCGTCGTCGATGACGAGCAGCGGCTCGCGCGATCCCTGAAGCTGGGGCTCGAGGCCGAGGGCTTCGCGGTCGACGTCGTCCACGACGGGACCGACGGGCTCTGGATGGCCCGGGAGAACGAGTACGACGCCATCGTGCTCGACCTGATGCTGCCCGGGATCAACGGCTACAAGGTCTGCGAGGCACTGCGGGCCGAGAAGAACTGGACGCCCATCCTGATGCTGACGGCGAAGGACGGCGAGTGGGACCAGGTCGAAGGCCTCGACACCGGGGCCGACGACTACCTCACCAAGCCGTTCTCCTTCCCGGTGCTGGTGGCGCGCCTGCGCGCCGTCGCCCGTCGGGGCGCGAAGGAACGACCGACCTCCCTGGAGGCTGGTGACCTCAGGGTCGATCCTGCCGCGCGGCGAGTCTGGCGTGGCGACGTCGAGATCGAGCTCACGGCGAGGGAGTTCTCGCTGCTGGCCTTCCTGACGCGGCACACCGGTGACGTCGTCTCCAAGCGACAGATCCTCGAGGCGGTCTGGGACGACGACTTCGAGGGCGACCCCAACATCATCGAGGTCTACGTCCGGCACCTGCGCAACAAGATCGACCGGCCCTTCGAGCGGGACGCGATCCAGACCATCCGCGGGGCCGGCTACCGGTTGGCGAGCGACGGTGGCTGAGGTGTTCTGGCGCCGCGCCTCCGTGCGGCTGCGTACGACGGCTGCGGCCGTGCTGGTCGTGGCGATCGTGCTCGTGGTCGGCGGCTTCGTCCTGGTGGCGCTGGTCCGTGACTCGCTGCATGACGGCGTGGAGGCCACGGCGGAGCAGCGAGCCTCCGAGCTGGTCGACCAGATCGCGACGACCGGTCTTCCGGCCTCAGGCACCGCCGAGAGCGACGGCGACGAGGACCCGGAGGACGACGACGAGGACGACGAGGTGGAGCTCGACGACCTCGTGTGGCAGGTCATCGACCGCAATGGCGCGGTGGTGCGCTCGTCCCAGCCGCTCGACCGTCCCGTGGCACGCGACGACCACGACGAGGCGAGCCTCCCGGGCGGGGAGGATCCCTATCTCGTCGTGACCGACGAGGCCGCGGGAGGCCTCGTGGTGGTGGTCGCCGTCTCGCTCGAAGACCTCGAGGAGTCCACGGCTGCCCTCGTGGGTCCGCTCGTCGTCGGGCTGCCGCTCCTGCTCGTCCTGCTCGGCGGCACGACCTGGGTCGTGGTCACGCGGGCCTTGGCTCCCGTCGAACGGATCCGCCGCGAGGTGGAGCAGATCACCGGTGACCGGCTCGACCGGAGAGTGCCCGAACCACCGGCACAGGACGAGATCCACCGCCTTGCCCACACGATGAACCTGATGCTGGGTCGCCTGGAGGACTCCCGCACGAAGCAGCAGCAGTTCGTCGCCGACGCGTCCCACGAGCTGCGCTCCCCGCTGGCCAGCATCCGGCAGACCGCCGAGGTGGCCAGTGCGCACCCGGGAGCCCTGCCCGAGGGCGAGCTCGCGACCGCCGTGCTCGAGGAGGGGGCGCGGATGCAGCGCCTCGTCGAGCAGCTGCTGATGCTCACGCGCGCCGACGAAGGTGCCCCGAGGCGTTCCCATGACGTGGACCTGGACGACCTGGCACTGGCCGAGGCACGACGGGTACGTCGGTCCGGCCTTGCCGTCGACACCTCCGGAGTCGCGCCCGGCCGGGTCCGCGGCGACGAGGTCGCCCTCGCCCAGGTGGTGCGCAATCTCGTCGACAACGCAGCCCGGCACGCCGTCGCCACCCTCGCGATCGCCGTGCGCGACGTCGTCGGGGGAGTCGAGCTGGTCGTCGACGACGACGGCCCCGGCATCCCCGAGGCCGACCGTGCCCGCGTGTTCGAACGGTTCGTCCGGCTCGACGAGGCGCGTGCTCGCGACGCCGGGGGCAGCGGCCTCGGACTGGCCATCGTGGGCGAGATCGTGGCGTCGCACGGCGGCGGCGTGCAGGTGTCGACGTCGCCCCTCGGCGGCGCCCGGTTCGTCGTACGGCTGCCCGCCGAATCTCCTTCCTGAACGGGCCTTCAGGAGCGTTCAGGCTGGCTTCAGTGCGGTCGGGAGAGGCTGGGTTCATCCAGTCAGGAACCCCGAGAAGTAGCCCGGAAAGGCACCCTCATGAAGACCACCCTCCGCCGCAAGCGCATCATCCTTCCCACCATCGCCGCCGTTGCGATCCTTGCCGTGGGCGGCACGATCTGGACCGCCACTGCTGACAACGACGTGAACGGCGACGAGCGCGACCGGGTCGCCAACGCGGCCACCAGTGCCGTAGGTGGCGAGGCCGTTGACGTCGAGACCAGCGACGACCGGGGCGAGGCCTACGAGGTCGAGGTCCGTCAGGCAGACGGCTCTGAGATCGACGTGACCCTGGACAAGGACCTCAAGGTCATCACCAAGGATGCCGACGACTCCGACGAGAGCGACGACGCCGATGACCGCGTGCTGAGCGGGAGCGAGCGGGCATCGGCTGAGAAGGCCGCGCTGGCCGCTGTCGGCGGCGGGAAGGTCGTCGACGTCGAGGCGAGCGACGACCGTGGCGCCGCGTATGACGTCGAGGTGCTCGACAAGTTCAACGTCGAGTGGGACGTCGACCTGGACGTCAACTTCAAGGTGCTGAACAAGATCGCCGACAACTGATCCATGTCGAGCGCGCAAGGGGGCAGCCGGTAGGGCAGGCTGCCCCTTATGCATTTCGTCGGAGTCGACCTCGCGTGGGGCGACCGTAGGCCCACCGGTCTGGCTGTCCTCGACGAGGACGGCCAGCTGGTGTCGGTGGCCACGGTGACCAGTGACGACGAGATCGTGGAGGCACTGGCGTCGTACGTCGAAGGCGACTGCCTGGTCGCCATCGACGCTCCGCTGATCGTGGTCAACAAGACCGGCAACCGCCCCGCGGAGGCCGAGCTGAACAAGGACTTCGCCCGTTTCGATGCGGGCGCGCACCCGTCGAACACCGGCAAGCCCGAGTTCAGCGGCCAGCCCCGTGGCGCGCGGATCGCAGGTCGTCTGGGGCTCGACATGAATCCACGGTCGGGACGCGCGCGCCGCGCCATCGAGGTCTACCCGCACCCCGCCACCGTGGCCCTGTTCCGGTTGGGGCGGACGCTCAAGTACAAGAACAAGGCGGGTCGCGACTTCGAACAGCTGCGCGCCGAGCTGCTCGTCCTGGTCAGCCTGGTCGAGGGGCTCGTCGCCGCGGATCCGCCGATGACCGTCGGGGGCCCGGCCTGGACGGGGCTGCGCACGGCGGTCGAGACGGCAACGCGCAAGAGCGAGCTCCGCGTCGTCGAGGACCAGATCGACGCCGTGATCTGTGCGTATGTCGGACTCTTCGCCGACCGTCGGCCCGAGCAGACGGTGACCTACGGCGACTTCGAGACGGGCTACATCGTCACGCCTGCGCTTCCGGCCGACCTGGTCCCGGCGCCGAGGACAGCGGCGGCCGACGTGGGCGCTGCGGGTGCCGCCATTCGTGAGTACGCCGAGATCCAGCCTCAGCTCCGCCTGGCGACCGACCAATTCGTCCAGCTGGTCACCGCGATCCTCGACGAGGCGGGCATCAACTACCTGACCGTCACGGGCCGGGCGAAGTCGGTGTCCTCGTTTGCGGCCAAGGCCGCACGCACCGTGGACGGCCGACCCGTCTTCGGCGACCCGTTGCGCGAGATCACCGACCAGATCGGGATCCGTGTGATCACCTACGTGCACAGCGACGTCCAGGCGGTCGCCGACCTGATGGAGGACCAGGTCGTCGTCCACGACGACCGCGACATGGGTCGCGAGACGGCCAGTGAAGGGCGCTGGGGCTACGCCAGCCGCCACCTGCTGGTCGGGCTGGATCCGGCGCGCGAGGGCCACGACGAGTTCGCACTGCTGCGCGGCAGGCAGGCCCAGATCCAGGTCCGCACGGTGCTGCAGCACGCCTGGGCCGAGTTCGAGCACGACATCCGTTACAAGGGCACGATCCCGGACGAGTACGTCCCTGACCTCGACCGCAGGTTCACCCTGGCTGCCGGGCTCCTCGAGCTCGCCGATCGCGAGTTCTCGACCATCCGCGACCGGCTCCAGTCGGGGATGACCGGACCGAGTGACGAGGCCGAGGACGACGACCCGCGGATCAGCCCACGCGAGCTGGCCGCCTTCCTCGCCGGTCAGTACTCCGACTCCGGCTGGTCCCGCACCGACCACTACACGTGGATCTCCGCGCTGGTGCTGGAGCTCGGCATCACCTCGCTCCACGAGCTCGGCGAGACGCTGCG
Source organism: Nocardioides sp. Root682 (assembly GCF_001427795.1). Lineage (GTDB taxonomy): Bacteria > Actinomycetota > Actinomycetes > Propionibacteriales > Nocardioidaceae > Nocardioides. Next base: position 557,860 of record NZ_LMHJ01000002.1, read on the forward strand.
GTCCGTGGACGACGAGGCGCTCAAGGAGCGGATGGACTATCGCTACCCGCCGGGCGCCGTACGACGGCTCGACGACGCCCTGCTGTGGGTGTACGGCGACACGTACGTCGACCTGCGCGCCAACGCTGATCGGGTGCCGGCGTTGCGGGCACGGCTGGCCAAGCTGCGCGGCGGAGCCTAGGAGCTGAGCGCGCGGACCTCGGTCCGCAGCCGCCCCATCTTCTGGTCGAGCGATGCTGCGGTGTCGGCCGCGTGGTGCAGCTCATCGAGCAACGTCGTGGGGACGATGCCGTCGTACTTGTAGTAGATCGAGTGCTCCACGCTGGCCCAGAAGTCCATCGCGATGGTGCGGATCTGCAGCTCGACCGGGACGTGCTCGGTGCGGTCGGACAGGAACACCGGCACCCGGATGATCAGGTGCAGGCTGCGATAGCCGTTGGCCTTGGGGGAGCGGATGTAGTCCTCGACCTCGAGCACCGTGACATCGGGCTGGCCGGTGAGCATGTCGCTGATCCAGTAGACGTCCGAGACGAACGGGCACACGATCCGGATCCCGGCGATGTCGCGGATCCTGGCCTCGATCTCCTCGAGGGTCGGCTCGCAGGCGATGCGTTCGACCTTCGCGAAGAGGCTCTCCACGGACTTGAGCCGGGTGCGCACGTGCTCGATGGGACTGTGGTCGTGCGACTGCTCGAACTCCTCACGCAGGATGGAGATCTTCGTGGTCACCTCGTCCAGGGCGAACTGGTAGCGCATCCGGAAGCGCGCCATGCCGCCCTGGAGCTCCCGCAGCTGCGCGGCTAGGTCGTCGGACGGGGTGGTCTCGATCGTGCTCACGTGACGGGTCCTCCTGGCGGGTCGGAGTCCAGCATCCCTGACGTGGCCAAGCGGCCTCAGGCGTCGACGGGGCGCTCGTTGTACGCCTCGACGCGCTCCTGGCCGGTGAGGGAGTGGATCGCGTCCATGATCTCGTCGGTGACCTGGCGGCGGGCCCGTCCGGGAGCCACACCATCGAAACGGCCGACGAAGTCGAGCGGCTTGCCGAAGCGGATGGTCACCTTCGCGCGCCGCGGCAGGGCGCCGTCGACCGGCTGCAGGTTCTCGGTCCCGATCAGCCCGACGGGCACGACGGGGACGCCGGCGGTCAGGGCGAGCTGGGCGATGCCGGTACGGCCGCGGTAGAGCCTGCCGTCACGGGAGCGGGTGCCCTCGGGATAGACCCCGAACGCGTCACCGCGGCCGAGGACCTCCAGCGCGATGTCGAGGGACTTGAGCGCAGCCTGCGTGTCATCGCGGTCGACGGGAACCATGCCCAGGCCCTCGAACCAGGCCTTGCTCATCCGTCCCTTGATCCCGGGACCGGTGAAGTAGTCCGACTTCGCCAGGAAGACCACCTTGCGGGGCGCCACGATCGGGATGACCACGCTGTCGGCGAAGCTGAGGTGGTTGCTCGCGATCAGCACCGGCCCGGACATGGGGACGTGCTCGATGCCCTCGATCGTGGGGCGCCACACGGCGCGCGCGACGGGAGGGACGATGGCGTGGAGGACCTCGTAGAGCACGGACCCAGCCTAGAAGGCCCGGCGTCCGTCGTACCCATCCGCACGGAGGGGTGGGCTCGGTTCGTGGTGGTCGTCACCCGCGTGGCCGGCACTGGCATGATCCCCGCGTGACCGAGAACCGTGCGCAGGAGTGGAGCACCTGGCGCACCATCGTGGCCTTCGGGTTCGTCAGCCTGCTGGCCGACATGGTCTACGAGGGGATGCGATCCATCTCGGGTCCGTTCCTCGGCACGCTCGGCGCGTCGGCGCTGGTCGTCGGGATCGTCACCGGCGCCGGCGAGGCCATGGCGCTCCTGTTGCGACTCGGCACCGGACCCTGGGCGGACCGGAGCGGGCGGCACTGGCATCTGACGGTCGTCGGGTACTCCCTCACGGCGGTGTGCGTGCCGTTGCTGGCCCTGGCCCCGGCCGTGGGTACGGCGGGCGTGGCGGTCGCCGCAGCGTTGATCCTCTCCGAGCGGGCCGGCAAGGCGATCCGGAGTCCCGCCAAGTCCGCGCTCCTCGCGCGAGTGGCCTCGCGCGGGAGCCTCGGGAAGGCCTTCGGCGTCCACAAGGCGCTCGACCAGGTGGGTGCCTTCGCCGGACCGCTCGTCGTGGCCGGTGTCGCGGCCGCGACCGGCGTGCTCTGGCCGGGCTTCGCCGTGCTGGCCGTCCCGGGGGCGCTGTCCCTCCTCGTGCTCGCGCAGCTTGCGCGCAAGGTGCCGGCCCTGACGGCGCCCGAAGAACCTCCCGCCGACCTTCCCGATCAGGCCCCGCGTTCGGGCCTGTCCGCAGCGTTGGGCATCGACCTGCCGCCCCGGTTCCACCTCTTCGCTGGTGCGTCCGCCTTGGCGACCGCCGGACTGATGACCTTCGGCGTCATCTCCTACCGGTTCGTCGAGGAGGGCGTCGTACCCCTCGCCGCATCGCCTCTGGTCTACGCGCTGGCCATGCTCACTGCGGCCGCCGCAGCGCTGGCGACCGGCGTCCTGTTCGACCGTTGGGGTGCGCGGGTGTTGTACGTCGTCCCGGTGCTTGTCGCCGCGGTGCCCGCATTGGCGTTCGCGGACCGGTTGCCCCTCGTCCTCGTCGGTGTGGCGCTGTGGGGTGTGGCGACCGGCGTGCTCGACTCGACGGTGAAGGCCCAGGTCGCGGCCGTCGTACCCTCGTACCGCCGCGCAACCGGGTACGGCGTGTTCGCCGCCGTGCAGGGGATCGGCGCCCTGATCGGTGGTGTGGCTGCCGGTGCCCTCGTCACAGGACACCTCGGTGCCCTGATCGGGGTCGTCGCCTCCGCGCAGGTCGTGGCGATCGCCCTGCTTGCGCGGAGCGGCCTGACTACCTGAACGTCGCGTCGCTGTGCGCCTCTGCGACGATCACCTCCGCGCCGCTCACGAGTGGCGGGACGATAGCGTTCAGGACCACGTGAATGGCGCGGACCGTCAGTCCCGTATGACCTGTCTCCGGTCCGTCCGGGACCTGCTCGTTCAGGACCACGAAGCCGATTCCGAGGGGTAGCTGGATCACCGTGTTCGGAGCCACGTTGGCGTTGATGGGTATGCCGGCGACCATCAGGCCGACGAACTGCGTCCCGGTGGCGTTCGAGGATCGTGACGTCTTCGTCGCCGTGCTGTTGGCCTGCGATCTGATCGTCGTCGCCTTGACCAGACAGTTCTGGGCCACGAGCCTCAGCACGCAGACACCGGCCGCCTGGGCGTAGCTCGATGAGGTGCTCGACGTCGCACCGTTCGTGCCCGTGGTGTTCGTGGCCGCGTCCTCGGTGGTGAGGATCGTCCCGTCGGCCGGCAGCGCGGAAGCGGTCACGCTGTTGTTGGCGCTGCCGCCACTGGCGGGGATCTGGACGAAGCCGACGTCGACCGGGCCCAGCAGCGGGTTGACGAACGCGGACGCGAGCACCGCATGGCCGCTCACCGCCTGGACGGGCGCAGTCTCGTCACACACCCGCGTCTGCTTGTGCTCCGAATGAGCTGTCGCCCTGGCGACGGTGATCTCGACCGGAGCTCCGCCCAGCGTGAGCAGGCCGCCGATGGTGCCGCCCGTGATCAGGACGCGCACTGCCGTCACCGTCAGGTCGGACTTGTAAGTTCCGCCCGAAAGGACGCCACTTGCCGGCCCGCTGGTCGAGCCGGTCTGCTCGTTCACCGCGACGTACGATCCGGCCCCGTACAGGCCCTTGTTGAGGGCCGTTCCATCGAGGCGGATCTTCGTCCCGGGAGCGACGTTCAGGAGCGCCTGACCCAGCACCTTCAGGTTGACGGCGGTGGTTCCCGCCGCCGAGTACGACGACGCGTCACCGCGCGCCGTCGTGGAGGCCACGGACCGCACGACGTCGGCGGTGACCACTCCGCCGAGCAGGTTCAGACCCAGCACCTCTGCGGTGCTCGTCTGGCGCGCACCGAGCGTCGGGGTGACCTGCGACGCTGACGTCGTGGTCAGGACGCTGGCCTTGGCGATGCTGGCCAGGCCCGCGACACCGAGGATGTTGAGGTTGAGAGCCTGGTCATCGTCGAGCGCGCTTCCCGGCCCGGTCCGGCTGCTGGCGGCCTTCGAGATCTCCGCGTTGATCAGCGGGATGCCCAACAGCGGTGCATAGACCTTCAGCCCGAGCGCGTCGCCGTTGGCCTTCGCCGTCGACGGGTCGGCGGTGGGCTGCACGGGGACACACGCCTGGTTGGAGCTGACCGGCGTGCCTCCGTTCTGCACCAGGCTCTTGATCTGTGCCACGTTGCAGATCCCGCACGCGTCGATCGTGGCCGAGACGGTGATCGTCATCGTGACGCTGCCGGTCTCGCCGGGGTCGACCGTGCCGACATCCCACGTGACCGTGCTGTCAGTCCTGGTGCAGCCGCCGGTGCACGATTCGTACGTCGTCCCGGCTGGGACCGTCTCGACGATCGTCGTTCCGGTCGCCGCACCGTTGCCGGTGTTGCCGTAGGTCAGCGTGTAGGTGATCTTGTCGCCGGCACGGACCGTCGACTGGTTGGCGGCCTTGGCGAGAGTCAGGTTCGAGGTGGCCGTCACGTTGGTGGTCGTCTCGTCGGAGTCGTCCGGGTCCTCCTGATCCGTGTCGATCACCGCGACGTTCTTCACCGCCGTCGTTCCGGCAGTGACGTTCGTCGCGAGCGTCACCTTGAACGTCAGCGTCACCGAGCCACCCGCAGCGAGCGTGCCGACCTGCCAGGTCACCGTCGGGGAGCTGAACGAGCACGACGTTCCGCCCGTGCACGAGCCCGCGAGGTAGGTCGAGCCGGACGCGACGGTGTCGGTGACGACCACGCCGGTCGCCGCAGCGTTGCCCGTGTTGGTCACGATGATCCGGTACTCGAGCGTGTCACCCGGCGACGCGTTGGCGGTGTTCCCGAACGAACCGCTCGCCGTCACGTTGCGAACGTCCTTGTTGCCCGACGTGTTCGGGTTCGCCGCCACGTTGGTGGTCGTCTCGTCGCTGTTCTCCGGTTCCTCCTGGTCGGAGTCGACGACGGCCGTGTTCTTCACCGGGGTCGTTCCGGCCGGGAAGGTCGCGGCGAGGGTCACCCTGAACGTCAACGCCACCGAGGCGCCCGCGGCGAGCGTGCCGACCTGCCAGGTCACCGTCGGTGAGCTGAACGAGCACGACGTTCCGCCCGTGCACGAGCCCGTGAGGTAGGTCGAGCCGGACGCGACGGTGTCGGTGACGACCACGCCGGTCGCCGGCGAGTTGCCCGTGTTGGACACGATGATGCGGTACTCGAGGACGTCGCCCGGCGACGCGTTCGCGGTGTTCCCGAAGGATCCGCTGGTCGTCACGTTGCGAACGTCCTTGTTGCCCGACGTGTTCGCGTTCCCCGCCACGTTGGTGGTCGTCTCGTCGCTGTTCTCCGGTTCCTCCTGGTCGGAGTCGATGACGGCGGTGTTCTTCACCTGCGTCGTTCCGGCCGGGAAGGACGCGGCGAGGGTCACCTTGAACGTCAGCGTCACCGAGGCGCCCGCGGCGAGCGTGCCGACCTGCCAGGTCACCGTCGGGGAGCTGAACGAGCACGACGTCCCGCCCGTGCACGAGCCCGTGAGGTAGGTCGAGCCGGACGCGACAGCGTCGGTGACGACCACGCCGGTCGCCGCAGCGTTGCCCGTGTTGGACACGATGATGCGGTACTCGAGGACGTCGCCCGGCGACGCGTTGGCGGTGTTCCCGAAGGATCCGCTGGTCGTCACGTTGCGAACGTCCTTGTTGCCCGAGGTGTTCGTGGTCGAGGTGACGTTGGTGGTCGTCTCGTCGCTGTTCTTCGGATTCTCCTGAGCGGAGTCGACGACGGCCGTGTTCTTCACCGCGGTCGTCCCCGGCGGGAACGTCGCGGAGAGGGTCACCCTGAACGTCAACGTCACCGAGGCGCCCGCGGCGAGCGTGCCGACCTGCCAGGTCACCGTCGGGGAGCTGAACGAGCACGACGTCCCGCCCGTGCACGAGTTCGCGACATACGTCGAGCCCGACGCAACAGCGTCGGTGACCACCACACCCGTGGCAACGCCGGGTCCGGCGTTGGTGACGATGACGCGGTACTCGAGGACGTCACCCGGCGCCGCGTTCGCGGTGTTCCCGAACGAGCCGCTGGTCGTCACGTTGCGAACGTCCTTGTTCGCGGACGTGGACGGCGTCTTGACGGTGACGGTCGTCGCGCCGGAGGGCTTCTGCCCCTCCTCGGTGGTCGTCGCCGTTGCGGTGTTCTTGATCTCCGTCGCTGTGCCGGCCGCAAAGGTGCCAACGATTTGGACTCGGAAGGTCATGCTCACTGAGCCTGGGGCGACGTCACCCAGGTTCCACGTCAGCGTTGACCCGCTGACCGAGCAAGCCGGGCTGCAGCTGCCGGCCACGAGCGTCTGGTTGCCGGCGAGGGTGTCGGTGACGACGACGTTGTGGGCGATCCCCGGACCCGCGTTGGTGTAGTTCAGCTTGTACTCGACGACGTCGCCGGGTGCTGCGTCCGTCGACCCGGCGAACTGCGAACCGGTCACGGAGGCGTTGCGGACCGACTTGGTCGTCGTCGACTGCGGGCACTCGCCGATGTTCAGTGCCTGCCGCTTGGTGTAGTCCTTGAGCGTCGAGTTGGGCGCCGTCGACGCGCGCGTCTTCATGTGCACCCCGGCGAACTCGTTGCAGCCGATCTCACCGATCGTCTTGGTGAGGTTGATCGCGGCCTCGCCGAAGTCGCCGTTGGCGTGACCGGGGATCGTCAACGAGGGCGGGATGTTGACCGCGCCCCCGGCGTTCGCGCCCAGCGCTACGTCGTTCCACGCCGTCCCGTTCCAGTTCGAGGCCACGACGTTGATGACCGAGCCGCCCTGGTCGGTGTCGAAGGAGATCCGTTGATCGCCGGGTGTCCGCGCCGCGACGTCCGGGCAGTCGGCGCTCGCCGGCGCCGAGGACTTGTTGAACTCGTACGCCATGTGCGCGTCGCCGTTGGTGGCCGCGCGGAAGAAGTTGACGTAGATCCACTGATCACCGGCGACGCGCCGGAACGCGACCTGGCCGCTGACGATGTCGTCCTTGTCGGGCCCGCTTCCCATGTCGCAGTCCCAGCCCGAGGGGGCGTTGTCCTTCGAGCCGGTCGCGAAGATGTTGTCGGCGCTCGACGGGAGGTCAGTGAAGTTCGTCAGGTTCGGTGGGGGCGTCGACCAGTCGATCGGATCTCCGCCGCCGGAGTCGTCGAGCAGGTTGCCGTCGATCTCGAAGCCACCGACCGTGGCGGCGTGGGCGCTGGGGACCTGCGCGAACATCACGCCTATCAACACGAGCGCCAGGACTCTGATGCCGAACCGAACCAATTGCCTCATCGCGCGCCTCCATGGGCCCCCATGCGCGCAAGTGCCTGCGACGATCCCCCTGGCTGGGTGCGCTCGGGTCGACGCTCCACGAGAACTCCGGACCCGAGAATCGGACAGCAAATCGACCATAGGAACGTGGCACGGGCAGCGTCAACTGTCGAAAGTGTGGGCTTCCTGGTCGGCGAGCGCGACGATGATGCCCTCAGGGCCGCGCACATAGGCCATCCGCCAACCCCCCTGTTCGCCCACGTCACCGACGAGGCCGTAGCCGTTCGCTGCCAGCACATCAAGGACCGCAGAGAGGTCGTCGACCTCGAACATCACGTTGCGGATGCCGAGCTCGTTGGACATCGGGGCGGGGGAGCCGGGCAGGTGGTCCGGCGTGACGAAGGTCGAGAGCTCCACGCCGGCGCCGCCGCCCGGAGGGCGCAGCACGACGATCCGGCTGTGCGAACCGGGGATCCCAATCACGGCGTCGACGAACTCGCCCTCCATCGATGCCGTTCCCTCGACCTCAAGACCGAGGGTGACGAAGAATGCGGTCGCGGCGTCGAGGTCCGCGACGGTGATGCCGACGTGGTCGAAGCGCAGGTTTGCCATGGGTCAGTCCTCCAGTGGTGGTGTTGGTCCGTCGAAGCAGGGACGGAGCCGACATCGGATCCTCGACATGAGTCATACGAGACCTTCGAAGTGGTCCATGGGACCGCACAATGGGACCGTGAGCAACGTGTCCCGTCATGGAGTGCGCGCTGACGACGGGTTCGAGTTCGCCTGCTCTGCCTGCGGTGTGCTCGCAGCGACCCTTTCCGTGAGGGGCGCGGGGCAGACGATCTACGACGGGCCGTCGTACCGACTGGAGTTCCTCGGAGAGAACAGCGGCATCGTGCCCGCCGGCCTGGTCGAGCTGCTCGAAGGACGCGACGAGATCGACCCGCTCGACGTCGCACACCTGCACGGGGAGCTCGGAGCGTTCTGCTGCGTGGCCTGCGAGCTCAACTACTGCGCGAAGTGCTGGTCGACCTGGATCGAGTTCGACGAAGGTTTCTACGACTGCACACGCGGACGGTGCCCGAACGGTCACGAGCAGATGCTCGATGACTGACCTCAGTCGCGGGCGGTGAGCACCAGCGGGTCGCCGTCCGTGATGGCGACCGTGTGCTCGACGTGGGCGCCACGCGAGCCGTCGGCCGACCGGATGGTCCAGCCGTCGGGGTCGAACGTGATCTCGTCGGTGGTGTGCAGGAACCACGGCTCGATGGCGATGACCAGGCCGGGGCGCAGCTTGAGGCCGCGGCCGGCGCGACCGTCGTTGGAGATGTGCGGCTCGCCGTGCATGGTCCGGCCGACACCGTGGCCGCCGAACTGCAGGTTCACCTTCAGGCCCTCGGCGTGCGCGACGCTGCCGATGGCGAACGAGATGTCACCGATCTTGTTGCCCGCCCGCGCGGCGTCGATGCCGGCGTCGAGGGCACGCTGCGTGACGTCGATGAGCCACTGGTCCTTCTCGTTCGGCGTACCGACGATGACCGACAGGGCCGAGTCGGCGACCCAGCCGTCGACCGAGGCGGCGAAGTCGACGGAGAGCAGGTCGCCGTCCTTCAGCACGTAGTCGAAGGGGAGCCCGTGCAGCACGGCGTCGTTGACCGACGTGCACAGCACCTTGCCGAACGGGCTGGCGCCGAACGAGGGGTGGTAGTCGATGTAGCAGGACTCCGCACCCGCGTCCCTGATCATCTTGTGCGCCAGCGCGTCGAGCTCGAGCAGGTTCACACCCACGGCGGCCTTCTCGGAGAGGGCCTTGATCACCGAGGCGACGAAACGCCCGGCGGGACGCATCTGCTCGATCTGGGTGGGGGTGCGGAGCTCGATCACGAAACGAGCCTATCGGGCGCCGCCGCCGTCAAGAATTCGTCAGTTGGTGGGCTTCTCCGAGCCAACCACCCACATCGCGAAGAACTGCGACCCGCCGCCGTACGCGTGGCCGAGCGCCCGTCGTACGCCGTCGACCTGGTGCTCGCCGGCCGCGCCGCGGACCTGGAGCGCCGCCTCGCCGAAGCGGAGCATGCCGGACGCACCGATCGGGTTGGAGGACAGGACGCCGCCGGAGCAGTTGACCGGGATCTTGCCGGTCATTGCGGTCTCGCCTGCCTCGGTGAGCTTCCAGCCGTCGCCCTCGGCGGCAAAGCCGAGGTTCTCCAGCCACATCGGCTCGAACCACGAGAACGGCACGTAGATCTCGGCCGCGTCGATCTCCTCGATCGGGTTCGTGATGCCCGCCTGCTTCCACAACGCTGCTGCGGCGTCGCGTCCGGCCTGGGGGTTGACCTGGTCGCGCTCGGCGGCCGTGGTGGCCTCCGAACGCATCACCGTGCCGTGGATCCACGCCGGGTTCGGCGATGACTTGGCGGTGTCCTCGTCGACGATGACCAGTGCGCAGGCGCCGTCCGAGGACGGGCAGGTCTCGTCGTACCGGATCGGGTCCCACAGCATCTGCGACGCCATCACCGACTCGACGGTCGTGCCTTCGTTGTGGAGGTGCGCGTACGGGTTCTTCAGTGCGTTGTTGCGGTCCTTGGCAGCCACGATGGCGCCGATGTGGTTCGGGGCGCCCGAGCGGCGGATGTAGGACCGCACGTGCGGCGCGAAGTAGCCGCCGGCACCGGCGTGGACGGGCATGTTGAACGGCAGCGGCACCGACAGCGCCCACATCGCGTTCGACTCGGACTGCTTCTCGTAGGCGACCGTCAGCACTCGCTTGTGAACGCCGGCCTGGACCAGGGAGGACGCAACGATGGCGGTCGATCCGCCGACCGAGCCGGCCGTGTGGACGCGCAGCAGCGGCTTGCCGGCTGCGCCGAGCGCCTCCGCGAGGAACAGCTCGGGCATCATCACGCCCTCGAACAGGTCCGGCGCCTTGCCGACGACGATCGCGTCGATGTCATCGAGCGTCAGGTTCGCGTCGAGGAGCGCACGGTCGATGGCCTCGCGGCACAGACCCGCCATCGAGACGTCGAGGCGCTTGGCACGGTGGTGCGTCTGGCCGATGCCGATGATCGCTGCAGGCTGCTTGCCCATCAGTTGTTCTTCCCTTCGGTCGACCCGGACAGGGTGCAGACGAGGTTCTGCTGCAGGGCGGGGCCACTGGTGGCGTGGGCAAGGGTCTTGTCGGCCTCGCCGGACCAGATCCTCGTCGCGGCCTCGCCGACGCGGATGCCACCTGCGGAGAACATCGGGTTGCTCGCGAGCGCGCCGCCGGACGGGTTGATGGCGACGTCGTCGCCGAGTCCGAGCTCCTTGCGCAGGATGAGCTCCTGGTGGCTGAACGGTGCGTGCAGCTCGGCCACCTCGACACCGCCGAGGTCGAGCGCCGCACCGGCCCGCTGGGCCGACGGGGACCGGGTGAGGTCGCGGACGCCCATGCCCATCGGGTCGACGTAGTGGGAGATCCCGGTGAGCCAGGCGGGCCGCTCGCGGACCTCGCGAGCCTTGTCGCCGGCTGCCAGGACCAGGGCCGCCACGCCGTCGGTGACGGGGGCGCAGTCGTGCTTGCGCAACGGATCGGCGTACATCGTGCGCGCGAGCAGCTCGTCGACCGAGGAGCCGCCCTTGCGGATGGCGTACTCGTTCTTCTCGGCATCGGTCAGCGACCGGTTCGCGACCTCGGCCATGGCGCGCTCGTCCCAGATGCCGGCGTCGATGCCCGCGCGGGCCTGGAGGCCGGCGAGGGACACCGTGTCGGGCCACAGGGGCGTCATCGTGTACGGCTCGAGCTGGAGCGCCAGGGTGCGGCGCAGCACGCCGGCCGAGCTCTTACCAAAGGCGTAGACGAGGGCGGTGTCGACCTCGCCCGTCTGGATCTTGATCCACGCCTCGTACATGGCCCAGGCAAGGTCCATCTCCACGTGCGACTCGTTGACCGGGGGGATCACCCCGATGGCGTCCACCGCCTGGACGAACGAGAACGAACGGCCGGCAAGGTAGTCCGAGGAGCCGGAGCACCAGAACCCGACGTCCCGGCGGGTCCAGCCGGTCTGCTCGTAGAGCTCCTTGAACACCGGCACGAGGAGCTCGACACAGGTCGGGGACCCGTCGAACTGGGGCATCTGTCGCTGGGCGAACCCGACGACGGCGACGTCACGCATCTGTCCGTGTCTCCCGTCTCAGAGGTGCTGCTTGTAGGTGTCGAACTCGGCGTCCGGATCGCCGGTCGGCGCGAAGTGGTCGATGTTCTCCAGGGAGTACGCCCACTCGTCCTTCGGCTTCCAGACGGCCTTGACGCGCATGCCCATCCGCACCTCGTCGGCGGGAACGCCGAGGATGAGGTGAAGGACCGCGATGTCGGCGCCGTCGAGGAGGACGTACGCCGAGACGTACGGCGGGGTGATCTTCTGACCGAGGAAGGGCACGTTGACGATGCAGAACGTCGTGATGGTGCCGGTCTGCGAGAGCTCGACCTCTTCCTCCGTCGGCGTTCCGTCGGCGGGGCAGGCGCTGCGCGGCGGGACGTAGACCTTCTCGCAGGTGGGGCAGCGCTGGCCCATGATCCGGCCCTCGTTGAGGCCGCGGTAGAACAGGGATTCCTCGGGGGAGGCCGCGTAGTTGTAGTCGAGCGAGACGGTGGTGACGACACCGGTGACCGGCTCGCTGGACGCGGCCACCGGGGCGGCGGCCTCCGTCTCGCCGGGAGCCAGCGGCTCGAAACACGCGATGTCGTTGATGTGGCCGAACCGCTCCGCGGCCCAGCGCACGCGCACCCGCATGCCGCTGCTGACCTCGGCGGGCGACGAGACGTCCAGCGCGTGCAGGAGCGGCACGTCGGCACCGTCGAGAGTCACCAGGGCGAAGGCGAACGGCCGGTCGAACGGCTGGCCCTTCACCGGTTCGGGGACCCAGGTCCAGGACGTGACCGTGCCGACGGAGGAGACCTCCACGAACTCGGTCGTCGCCTCGTGGGTGACGGGGTCGAACTCGAGCGGCGGTACGACGACCTCGCCGGCCGAGGTCCGTCCGCCCACCACGACGCCGTCGCGGAGTCCGGAGAGGAAGCGACCGACGACAGGGCCGGTTGATCGCGTGTAGTCGAAGGCGACCGTGACAGGCGCCTGCAAGGTACGGCTCATGGGCCAAAGTGAAACATGTTCTGCTCAAAAGTGAAACACGTTCTAGAAATGCGGCGCGTCGTCAGGGCATGATTCGAACCATGAAACTGGGACTTCAGCTGGGTTACTGGGGCGCGCAGCCTCCGCAGGGCGTCGGCGAGCTGGTGGCGGCCGCCGAGGAGTCCGGGTTCGACGCGATCTTCACCGCCGAGGCGTGGGGGAGTGATGCCTTCACGCCGCTGGCCTGGTGGGGTCGCGAGACCAGCCGGGTCCGCCTCGGCACCTCCATCGTGCAGATGTCCGGACGTACCCCGACGTCGATCGCCATGCACGCCCTCACCCTCGACCACCTCACCAACGGCCGCGTCATCCTCGGCATGGGTGTGAGCGGACCCCAGGTCGTGGAGGGTTGGTACGGACAGCCGTTCTCCAAGCCCCTGGCTCGCACGCGCGAGGTCGTCGAGATCATCCGCCAGGTCCTGGCCCGGGAGGCACCGGTGACCAATGCCGGCCCCCATCACCCGCTGCCCTACAACGGCCCCGGCGCCGTCCACCTCGGCAAGCCGCTCAAGCCGATCGTGCACCCGCTCCGCGCCGACCTGCCGATCTGGCTCGGCGCCGAGGGTCCGAAGAACGTCGCCCAGACCGCCGAGATCGCCGACGGCTGGATCCCGATCTTCTACACACCGAAGAGCGCCGACATGTACCAGCCGTGGCTCGACGAGGGCTTTGCCCGACCGGGCGCGCGTCGTACCCGCGCCGACTTCGAGATCTCGGCGACGTGTCATCTCCAGGTCGTGCAGAACGCCGCCGAGAAGCAGGCGGTCATCGACGCGATGAAGCCGTACGTCTCCCTGTACATGGGCGGCATGGGTGCCAAGGAGCAGAACTTCCACACCCAGGTCTTCGGTCGCATGGGGTACGCCGACCTGGCCGAGGAGGTGCAGAACCTCTACCTGGCGGGGGAGAAGGACAAGGCGACGGCACTGATCCCGGACGAGCTGGTCGACGACATGCACATCATCGGTACCGCCGGTGAGGTGCGCGAGCGGGTGGCTCAGTGGGAGGAGACCGGCGTGACCACGCTGCTGTTGTCCTCGAGGAGTGCTGCCGAGATCCGTCAGGTCGCCGAGCTGTTGGCCTGAGCGATTGGGCGGGTTCGTCCAGAACGCTGGTCGCTGTCGGCGACGGCGGCTAGCGTTTCGGGCATGAGGCGGGAGCCGCACGAGAACGTCGCCACGGTGCTGGTGGATCCTGCGCTGCTGCGCGACCTCGAGCTCGAGCTGATGGAGCTCGACCTGTGGCTGTGGCCGGTGCGCACTGCGCCGATCTGTGTCGATGGTCCACGGACCGCCTTCCAGGTCCGGCGAAGGCTCATCGAGGCCAGGCGCGGGGCCTGGGACTGCGCGGCGACCTGGATCCCGGTCTGGATCAGCTTCGGCGAGCGCTGGTCGAACGGCGAGGACCCGCTGCCCTGGTCGGCCCATCGTGCGCTGTGGGACGCCCTTGAAACGCACTCCGACCAGGTGCGGTTCCAGCGCCGGCTCGGTGGAGTCCAGCCGCTCATCGCGCCGGTCGAGCGCCGCGCCGGTTGACCCTCCTTGCCCACGACTAGAACACGTTCTAGTCTGGCGTCGTGACCGACACGCTTCGTACTCCCGCCCACAACGGCCACCTGATGGTGGCTGCCCTCAAGCGGCACGCGCACCGACCCATCGTCCACCTCGGCGATGTGACGCTCACGGGCGCCGAGACCGCCGACCGGATCTCGCAGTACATCCAGGCCTTCGAGTCCCTCGGTGCCGGCCGCGGTACGCCGGGTGCGCTCCTGGCACTGAACCGGCCCGAGGTGCTCTTCATCCTCGGTGCCGGCCAGACCCAGGGCTTCCAGCGCACGTCGCTGCACCCGCTCGGCTCCGCCGACGACCACGCGTACGTCATCAACGACGCCGGCATCACCACGCTGGTCATCGACCCCTACTTCGCAGCTCGCGCCGTGGAGCTGCTCGGCAAGTGCCCGGGGCTCAAGCAGGTGCTCACCATCGGACCCGTGCCGCCCGAGCTCGCCGAGGTCGGCACCGACCTGAACGAGGTCGCCGCTTCGTTCACGCCGAAGCCCGTCGAGGCGGCCGTGCTCGAGCCCGACCACATCACGTCGATCACCTACACCGGTGGCACCACTGGCAAGCCCAAGGGCGTGATCGGCACGACCCGCGCGTTCTCGACGATGTCCCAGATCCAGATGGCCGAATGGGAGTGGCCGGCCGAGCCGCGCTTCCTGATGTGCACGCCGCTCTCGCACGCCGGCGCCGCGTTCTTCGTCCCCGTGGTGCTGAAGGGCGGCACCCTCTTCGTCTCGTCGCGGTTCGACCCTGCCGAGGTGCTGGCGACCATCGAGGAGAAGAAGATCAATTCCCTGATGCTCGTGCCGACGATGCTCTACGCGCTGATGGACCACCCGGACTCACACACGCGCGACCTGTCGTCGCTGGAGACCGTCTACTACGGCGCCTCGGCGATCAACCCGGTCCGCCTCAAGGAGGCGATCGAGCGGTTCGGACCGATCTTCGCCCAGTACTACGGGCAGTCCGAGGCCCCGATGGTGATCACCTACTTCCCCAAGGGCGACCACGTGGACGCCGACGGCAAGCCGGTCGAGGAGCGCCTCACGTCCTGTGGCCGCCCGTCGGCGTACCTCCGGACGGCCCTGCTGGGCGAGGACGGCAACCCCGTGCCCCAGGGCCAGCCGGGTGAGATCTGCGTGGCCGGGCCGCTGCTGTCGGCCGGCTACTGGCAGCTGCCTGACGAGACCGCGGCGACCTTCCGTGACGGCTGGATGCACACCGGCGACGTCGCCCGCGAGGACGAGAACGGCCTCTGGTACATCGTCGACCGGACCAAGGACATGATCGTGACGGGCGGTTTCAACGTCTTCCCCCGCGAGGTCGAGGACGTCATCGCCGAACACCCCGCGATCGCGCAGGTGGGTGTGATCGGCACGCCGCACGAGAAGTTCGGCGAGGCCGTCACTGCCGTCGTGGTCCTGAGGGACGGCTACGAGCTCACCGACGACGTCGTCGCCGAGATCAAGGACGCCGTCAAGGAGCGCAAGGGCTCCGTCCAGACGCCCAAGGACGTCATCGCTGTCGACGCGCTGCCGCTCACCGCTCTCGGCAAGCCGGACAAGAAGGCGCTGCGTGCGCGCTTCTGGACGGGTGATCGCTCGGTCGGCTGACGGCGGGTCAGCGTGGCGGCAGCTGCTCGAGGATGGCGACCATGGCGTCGAGCTCGGGAGCGTGGTCGCCGCCGCCGGGCGCGCCCGGGATGATCACGACCCACAGGTCGTCGCCGCCGATCACGTTGCCGATGACGAGGTCTCCCGTGTCCTCGGCCTCGACGCAGGCGAACCCACCGATCTTCGGGATCTCCCGCGGTGCTGCTGTGCAGCTGACCCGTGCCGAGGCAAGGCCGAGGTAGAGATCGTCGAGGTCCTCACCAGGGCGCTTCTCCACGCGCTGGACGCCCAACCGGGCACCACGGTCGCTGGCGAAGGAGCAGCCGCCGGCCTGGCGGTCGATGATGGTCCAGCTCCCTGCGATCGCGTCGCTCACCGAGGCCGGGGTGAGCAAGCAGGGGCCGAGGGAGCGAGCGGTCGCATCGGGCGTGCTGGTGGGACTTGGCACGGCCGTCCCGAACGAGGCCGGGCTGGACGAGGAGGAAGCTGCCTCGGACGGCGATGACCGCGACGGCTCGGACTTCGGAGCCGGCGAGTCGTTGTCCCCACAGCCTGCGAAGGGAGCAACGGTGAGCAGGAGTGCGGCCACGAGAGCCCGAGAACGGCGATTCACAGGTGGGACTCTATCCAGCCTCGGGGGCGTCGTCCCTCGAACTCCACTTTGCGCTTGTTCCGGTACGCCCAGGGGTCACTGGCCGCACTGGCTGATGATCCAGGTCGTGACCGTCTGGCTGTCCGCGGCCAGCTCGGGTGCCAGGGCGGCCAGCGCGGCACTGTTGGCCTCGCTGGGCTCCGCCAGGAGCTCGCGGGCCGAGCGGAAGCCCTCACCAAGGTCGGTGAGGGCCGTGTCCACGTCGTCGGGCGCGTCCTTCTTGAGTGCGTCCAGCTCGGCGACCAGGTCGTTGACGGCCGCGGCGTCCCCGGAGGAGTCCTTGCCGTCGTACAGCGTCGTCTGGATGTCGGTGATCCGCTGAGCCGTGTCGTCGAACCGGTCGCACGACACCGTGATGTCGCTCTGCGGCGCCGACGGATCGGGCTTCGGGTCCTCGGGGTCGCTGCTGCACCCGCCCACCGTGACCGCCAGCGCGGCCAGGAGGGCGAACGTGTGGGTCAGACGAGCCACTGGCACTCCGGGTAGGCGGTGATGCCGTTGCCGTACGGGGAGAGGAAGTAGGCGATGATGTCCAGCCCGAAGTCGGGCAGCGAGAACCCGAGCAGGTTGATGTCGGGCGTGATCAGCCAGGCCGGCGTGTGCGCCCCGTCGTTCGTCGGCTGGCCGAGGGTGAAGGTGTTGCCCGAGGTCGTGTAGCCGGGCGCCGGCCGTACGTCGAACGAGACGCCGCAGTCCGCGATCCCGAAGTGGATGATCGGAAGGTGGAAGGCACGTTCGTACACGTTCTCGTTGATGTGCCAGCGAGGCGCGACGTTGCCGAACGGGATGGTCGCGTGCGGGATGTTGACGATCGGGATCGTGTCGGAGCCCAGCGGGTCCGGCCAGTCGATGAAGACCGAGAACTTCTCCTCCAGGTCGATCGTCAGGTCGCTGTCCTGACCGAACGTGAACGTCCCGAAGGTGCCGTCGAGGCCGGTGGTGAAGCCCAGCCGCAGGTTCACGTCGGAGAAGTCGGTCAGACCGAGCGTGACCCGGTGGATCTTCAGGTCGGCGCTCAGGCTGCCGGTGTTCTGGAAGATCCCCCCGTCCCAGGCGAGCGAGATCGTCTTCTGCACCCGTCCCGCGGCCTCGAGGGCGAAGGCCTCGGTGGCCGGGCTCGAGGTGAGGTGCAGCCGGGAGCCGATGAGGTCCGCAGTGACGACCTTGCCGAGGTTCGTCACCGTCAGCGCGACGGCTGCCGTTGCGTCCACCGGGTCCGAGATCGCCGCGGAGGCGAACGCGTCGATGTCGAGGCCGGCGGACTCGGTGGTCATGGTGAACACGGGCGCGTCGACGTCGGTGCCGCCGCCTGACGACGAGTCCTTCCCGATCGTGATGTCCACCGTCTTCGGTACGTCGTGCAGGTGCACCGACGCGGCGAAGTCGATGTCGCCGACGTGCTTGTACGCGGCGGTGATGTCATCGATGCCCTGGCTCATGGTCACGCCGACCGTCTTGGTGTCGGTCCCGAACGACGCGTCGACGCTGATGCTCTTCGGGATGGCGCTGATCGTCAGCTGTGCCTCGTCGGTGTCGTCGTACGTCGCGTTGGCGTTGAGTGCTCCGAGTGGCTGGCTGGCCACGTAGTCCAGGCCGATCGTGTGGCTGCCGTCGGGCAGGGTCGCGGTCGTGATCGGCCCGAAGGTGAAGTCGACGGGCACAGCCGTCGGCACGCCCTGCTGCAGCTGCAGGCTGATCGGCTTCGGCGCGAGCTTCTTGAGCACCGCGTCGACCACGAGGGTGTCGATCGTGGGGTGGTAGCCGGTCACGGTGTAGATGCCGTTGGTCGCGTCGAGGTCGAGGCCCGTGGGCAGCCCGGTCAGGTAGACCTTCGCCCGGATGGCCCTGTCGGACCCGCTCGCGCCGTCGCGTACGGCGATGCCGTGCACCTGCGGAGGAACAGGTGTCGCCGCCAGCGCAGGGGCCTTGCCCGCCGCCACCGAGATGGTGGCGTCGGGGTTCGAGTCACCGCTGTAGGTGATCCGGCCGCCCTCGCTGCGCAGCGTCACGGTGGAGGGCAGGTTGCTCAGGCTCCCGGAGGCCTCGAGGTCGCCGGCCGCCGTGTGCACCTCGCCTGCGAACCCGAACTCGCCGTGGTCGCCCATGTCCAGGCCGGCCTCGAACCCGCCGCCGTTGCCGGCATCCGGCACCTTGGCGAAGGCGGCACGCCGCAGGTTGCTGATCCGCAGGCTCGCGTCGAGATCGCCCGACGCCTCGTCGTAGTAGGCGCTGAGGTGGTCACCGGGGAGGGTCTGGTAGTCGCCGTGGTTGGTGACGTTCGCGCTGATCGAACCGATGCCGGCAGCGGGCGCCTCGAAGAGGACGTCGCCGTCCGCCCAGCCGGCGTTCCACTTCGCAGGGATCGACTCGATCGTCAGGCCTGCGTCGAAGTCCCGGTCGGTGCCAAGGGTGTCCGCCGTCAGGTGGGCCGCGGCACTGACACTGGTGGTCGCCGCGGAGGCGTCCCAGTCGAGCAGGGAGTTCTTCCCGTCGAAGAGCACGGTTGCCTGCGCGGGAATGTCGCGCACCTCGGCCGTGACGGCGTCGCCGTTCATTCGCTCGACGCCGGCATAGACCTTGTCGATGGTGTCGCTGGCGTCGTAGCCGATCAGGTTCCCGTCGAGGTCGACCTTCATCCGCTTCGGGACGCCGTGCACCTGGTAGACCGCGTGGTCGACCTTCGACGGCTGCGTGACGTCGGGCGTGGTGGTGTCGGTCGCCTGCACGAAGCCGATCTCGTCGTTGGCGACGTACTCGATGCTCTGGTGCGTTCCCACGCGGGTCAGGTCGACCTGCACCGTGGTCGGCAGCTTGTCGACCGTCGCCGTGAAGCGGCGGTTGCTGTCCGTGGTGCCGGACGTGACCGCCTGGTCGATGGCGGCGTCCACCTTGGTCGGGAGCGGCGTGGACACGGTGATCGTGTCCTTGCTGTGGGTGTTGGTGTGCGTCAACCGGGCGCCGACGTCGAACGTCGCCGGGAACGGGCTGAGCTGGACCGATCCGGTCAGCGGGTCCTGTTCGGTCACCGGTACGCCGTTGCTGCCGCCCGTCAGGCTCTTGACCCCGAACGTGACCGCCTGGGTCGCGCCCGGTTGGTTGGTGGCGACGCTCGCGGCGACCTGCACGTCGCCGGTGAGGGCGCCGACGACGTTCTTGAGGGTCAGCTTGACGGCGTTGTTCCAGCCCAACGTCGAGGCGCGACCGTCGATGCCGACGGTGACCCGCTTCTTCACCACCGGGGTGTCGTACACCGCGAAGACGTGGGCGGGCAGGTTGCCCGTGGTGCCGATCCGCGACACCGCGAAGCGGGCGCCGACATCGATGAGGTTGGTCGTCGGAACGAGCTGGGCCAGGACGTCGGGCAGGTGGTCACCGGTGACGTCGGCCGGCACCGGGATGCCGACCGGGACCGACACGCTGCAGGAGAGCTCCATCGTCGCCGACTCGGCACAGATCCTGTAGAAGAGCGGCGCCAGCAGGTTGAGTACCGGAAGGGTGAAGAGCTTGCCCTGGACCTTGCTGACCTCCTGGAGAAGGGAATCCAGGGCAGAGAGCACGAGCGGTACGGCGGGGAGCGCCGTCAGCTGTTCGCGGAAGGTCGGGGGCGCCCCCGCGGTGATGTTGGTGGAGGTCCTCGCGGTCGGCGCGGCGACGGAGGTGCGTGGCTGCTTCGCCGATGTCAGGCTCGGTGCCTCGGCGAGCTCTTCGCTCATCGCGTCGAGGTGCTCGCCGGTGAGGTCCTGCTCGACCGGCGGTGTGTCCGCAGGCGGAGGCGGCGCGGGCTCGTTGAGCTCCTCGCGCATCTCCTCGGTGCTCTCCTTCCCGAAGATCACCAGGGCGACGCCGGCCAGGTAGGTCTCGCGCTCCTGGGCAGTGGGACTCGTGTGCGTGGTGGCGAGCAGGTCCTCGAGGAGGCAGGCGCTCAGCCACAGCTGGGTCGGCTCGGGGAGCCCGTGGAAGCCCTCGGCCAGGATGTCGCTCGGGACCTGCTTGAGGGCGACGTACGCCTTGCGCCAGGTGTTGTCGGCGAACCGCTCGGACCAGAGGTCGACGAACGCGTCGCGGTTGTCCTGCGTGGCTCCCTCGGTCGCCGGCGGGCTGGCGCACCGGACCGTCGAGGACGCACCCGGTGTCGACGGGTCGGCCATCGCGATGGTGGGGCCGACCAGGACCGACACCATCGCGGTCACCGAGAGAGCAGCAAAAAGGGTCCGAGTACGCACGGAAGTCACCTGCCGATTGGGGGGGATGGGAGCACAAGCAGGAGTGCGGTGCTCACTATCTTCCCGTCGGGGGACCGGCGCCAGCGAAGTCCGGAAGTCTTTACCTTTCTCTGCCCGGAAGGTCATCGGGACTGCCCGGACGTCCTCCGGGAGCCGTCAACGCCCCTTGAACTCGGGCTTCCGCTTCGCCAGGAACGCCCGCGGGCCCTCCTTGGCGTCGTCGGAGGAGAACACCGGGGCGCCGACCTTCGCGTCGTCGGCCCAGCAGTCGTCCTCGTGCTTGCCCTCCGAGTCACGCATCGTCTTGAGGATGGCCTGGACGGCGATCGGCCCGTTCGCAGCGACCAGGTCGGCGAGCTCGTGCGCCTTGGCCAGTGCCTGTCCGTCCGGGACGACGTGGCCGATCAGTCCGAGCTCCTTCGCCTCGGGCGCGAGCAGCGTGCGGCCGGTCAGCAGGAGCTCGGCGGCGACGGTGTAGGGGATCTGGCGGGGGAGTCGGACCGCGGAGCCACCCATCGGGTAGAGGCTCCAGCGCGCCTCGGCGATGCCGAACTTCGCCGATTCGCCGGCGACCCGGATGTCGGTGCCCTGCAGGATCTCGGTGCCTCCGGCGATCGCCGGACCCTCGACCGCCGCGATCAGCGGCTTGGTGAGCCGGAAGCCCTTGAGCAGGCCCTTGATCACGGTCGGGTCGTACGCGCCGGACTCGAACGCCTCCGACGGCGGCTTCTCGTCGGCGGCCTGGAGGTCCATCCCTGCGCAGAAGTAGCCACCGGCTCCGGTGAGGATGCAGACCCGGATCTCGGGGTCGGAGTTCACCCGGTCCCAGGCCGCTTCCATGATCCGGAGCATCGGACCGGAGAGCGCGTTGCGCCGCTCGGGGCGGTTCATCGTGACGATCAGTTTGTGGCCGTCCTGCTCGACCAGGCAGTCGGGTCCACGGTCGTCGGCAGCGTCATCAGTGCGGGACATGTGAACCACGCTAGCGAAAAAGTGAAACGTGTTCTAGTCTCGGATCGTGGCCTTGAACATTGCCGATCTCTTCGAACACGCCGTCGACGTCGTCCCCCAGAAGCCCGCCGTACAGGTGGGCGATCGCGTCATTTCCTTCGCCGAGCTGGAAGCCGAGTCCAACAGGCTCGCGCACTACCTGCAGGCCCAGGGCATCGGCACGGGCGACCATGTCGGTCTCTACGCCAAGAACAGCATCGAGCACGTGATCGCCCTGATCGCGATCCTCAAGGTGCGTGCCGTCGCGATCAACGTGAATTTCCGGTACGTCGCCGGCGAGCTCGAGTACCTCTTCGACAACGCCGACCTCGTGGGCCTGGTCCACGACCGGGTGTACGCACCGCTGGTCGCCGAGGTGGCGCCGAAGTTCGACAGGCTCCAGACCATCGTGGTCGTCCCGAACCCGCTCGAGCCCGACGACGCGAGCGACGTGTCGTCGTACGGCGGCGTCCTGCTCGAGGACGCCGTCGCCGGTCAGTCCGACGTCCGCGACTTCGGGGAGCGCAGCCCCGACGACATCCACATCATCTACACCGGCGGCACCACCGGGTTCCCCAAGGGCGTCATGTGGCGCCACGAGGACTTCTGGCGCGTGCTCGGCGGCGGCATCGACTTCATGACCGCCGAACCGCTGGAGGAGTACGACCAGTCGAAGAAGGCACTGGAGGCCGGACTCGTCACGCTGCCCCTGAGCCCGCTCATGCACGGCGGCGCCCAGGCGTCGCTGCTGATGCACCTGTTCGCCGGCCAGGTCACGATCCTCGAGCCGAAGTTCGACCCGGTGCGCACGTGGGAGCTGGTCGACAAGCACGGCGTGCAGATGATGTTCATGACCGGCGACGCCATGGCCGTCCCCCTGATCGACGCCTACGAAGCAGGCGGCTACTCCGGCCAGACCCTCTTCGCCATCGCCTCCAGCGCCGCGATCTTCTCCAAGTCGGTGAAGGAACGGTGGATGAAGCACTTCCCGAATGCCGTCTTCACCGACTCCATCGGTTCGTCGGAGACCGGCTTCCAGGGCACCGGCCTGCAGGACGCCAGCGCGTTGTCCACCGACGGTCCGGTCGTGTCGATCCCTGCCACGACGGTGATCCTCGGCGACGACAACCAGATCCTCGACCCGGTCAAGGACGTCGGCAAGGTCGGCCGCACCGCACGCTCCGGCAACGTGCCCGTCGGCTACTACAAGGACCCCGAGAAGTCGGCGCGGACCTTCATCGAGATCGACGGCGTGCGCTACTCCATCCCCGGCGACAACGCGCGGATCGAGGAGGGCAACCGGATCACGCTCCTGGGCCGCGGCTCCAACTGCATCAACACCGGCGGCGAGAAGGTCTACCCCGAAGAGGTCGAGCAGGCCATCAAGGCACACCCCGGTGTGTACGACGTCCTCGTGGTCGGCCTGCCCGACGAGAAGTACGGGCAGACCGTGGCTGCGGTCGTCGAGCCCCGTGCCGGAGCGACGGTCGAGCTCGAGGAGCTGCGCACCTTCCTCCGGACCCACCTGTCCGGCTACAAGCTGCCGCGCGTGCTCACGATCGTCCCGGAGGTCCCGCGCAACGCCACCGGCAAGGCGCAGTACCCCCGTGCCAAGGAACTGGCCCTCGAGAGCCACACGACTGCAGGAGCGAACGCCTGATGAAGACTGCCCTTTGCGACGCCTTCGGCATCGAGTACCCGATCTTCGCCTTCACCCCCTCCGAGCACGTGGCGGCCGCGGTCTCCCGCGCCGGCGGTCTCGGTGTCCTGGGCTGCGTGCGGTTCAACGACACCGAGGAGCTCGAGCGGGTCCTCACCTGGATGGACGAGAACACCGACGGCAAGCCGTACGGCGTCGACGTGGTGATGCCGATGAAGATCCCCACCGAGGGCACGTCGGCCGACCTGTCGTCGTACATCCCGGACGAGCACAAGAAGTTCGTCGACGAGACGCTGCTCAAGCTGGGCGTCCCGCCGCTGCCCGAGGGCGAGGGGCGCGAGGGCGTCCTCGGCTGGTTGCACTCGATGGCACGCTCGCACGTCGACGTCGCGCTGCAGCACCGGCCGGTGCTGATCGCCAACGCACTCGGTTCGCCGCCCGTCGACGTGATCGAGCAGTGCCACGCCGCAGGTCTCAAGGTCGCGGCCCTGGCCGGTGCCCCCAAGCACGCGCTCAGCCACGTCACCAACGGTGTCGACATCATCATCGCCCAGGGCTACGAAGCCGGTGGGCACACCGGCGAGATCGCCAGCATGGTGCTGACGCCCGACATCGTCGACGCAGTCGGTCCTGACGTCCCGGTGCTCGGCGCCGGTGGCATCGGCTCTGGTCGCCAGATCGCGGCGTCGCTCGCGCTCGGCGCCCAGGGTGTGTGGACCGGCTCGATCTGGCTCGGCACCGAGGAGTACCGCAGCCTGTCGGGCAACAAGGGCTGGGAGACCGCGTTCCTGCGCGCCACCTCGTCCGACACCGTGCGGACCCGGATCTACACCGGCAAGCCGGCTCGTCTGCTCAAGACGAAGTGGACCGAGTCGTGGAACGAGGAAGGTGCTCCGGCACCGCTCCCGATGCCGCTGCAGAACCTGTTGGTCGCCGACGCGCACAACCGGATCAACGCCTCCGGCGACCCCGACGTGATCTCGATGCCGATCGGCCAGATCGTCGGCCGGATGAACGAGGTCCGGCCCGTGGCCGAGGTCGTCGCCGACCTGGTCGCGGAGTTCGAGTCGACCGTCAAGAAGCTGGACGGCATCGCCGGAATCTGAGGAGGGCAACAGACATGGGAGCTCTCCATCGCAGGATCGCGGTCGCTGTCGCCGTCGCCGGTGTGGTGATCGGCGGAAGCCTCGCCGCAGCCGGTGACGACGTCGTGCCGCAGGCCGTGCCCGAAGCCGACTGCGGCCCGGGATCGCGACCCGAGACCACCGACCTGCAGGGCCGGGTCCCCCAGGCGGACTACGACTCCGGACGGGTCCTGGCCGGCTACACCTGCAACACCGAGGCGGCGGGCAGGCACGGCACGACGGGTGGCTTCAAGGCCCTTCGCTACACCGACGCCCAGGGCCACACCTGTGCCTTCTACGACTCCACCCGGATCCTCGGGATGGACGTGGTCGGCAACCTGCTCAACGGCACCGGCCTCGGCGTCGTGGTGCTCGACATGACGAATCCGGCGCTGCCGCGCAAGACCGCCAACCTGATCACCCCGGCCATGCTGAGCCCGCACGAGTCGTTGCTGGTCAACGAGGAGCGAGGTCTGCTCGTGGGCGTGATGGGCACGCTCGCCACCGCGCCCGGGATCCTCGACGTGTACGACGTCCGCAGCGACTGCCGCAAGCCGAAGCTCCTCTCGACCACCCTCTCGGGCGTGCTCGGGCACGAGAGCGGATTCGCCCCGGACGGACAGACCTTCTGGACTGCCGGCGCCGCGGGGTTCACCATGACCGCCGTCGACCTCACGGATCCGCGCCGGCCGCGCGTGCTGCACGTCGAGACGGGCGTCGTCGCACACGGTCTCCGGTTCTCCGACGACGGCAACACGATGTACGTCGCGAACATGGGCACCCCGTCGTCCCACTCGATCCTCGACGAGCCGAGCCTCCATATCTACGACGTGTCGCAGGTCCAGGCCCGGGTCACCAAACCCCGGATCAGCCTCCTGTCGGAGATCGACTGGCCGGGAATCTCGATCCCCCAGGTCGCGGAGCCCTTCCACCGCGACGGCCGCGACTACGTGCTCGAGGTCGACGAGTTCACCGACTGGTTCGGCGACGGCTGGACGGTCGACTTCAAGAACAGCCCGGTCGGCGGCGCGCGGATCATCGATGTCACGGATCCGAACAGCCCCTCGCTGGTCTCGGACATCCGGCTCGAGGTGCACCAGGCCGTGAACCGGACGCCGGAGCTGCTCAAGGATCCCGGCAACGCGTTGCCGATCGGCGGCTACTCGGCGCACTACTGCTCGGTGCCCCGCCGGGACGCGCCGAACCTGGCGGCCTGCTCGATGGTCGGATCCGGGCTGCGGATCTTCGACATCAGTGACGTGGAGAACCCGCGCGAGGTGGCGTACTTCAACAAGCCGGCGAAGGGTGGCGCGAGTGCCCTCTCCCAACCTGCGTGGGATCCCGCCGGAGGCAGCATCTGGTACACCGACGGCACCAGCGGTTTCCACGTCGTGCGACTGACCAATGGCGTCGAGGACCTGCTCGACTGAGGTCGTCGAGGTGGCCCGTTAGGGCAGTTCCCTCGCCAGGTACTTCCTCATCGTCGGCAACAGGCCGACGATGGGGGAATGCGCGACCGGCTGCACGGTGAGCCCCGCCGTGCGCGCGGCGGGGTGAGTGACGAGCGGGCATCGGCGCACGTCCGCGCCGCCCCGGGTGTCGCCGTCGTACCGAATCGCTCTCCGGGCACCTGGCCGGCCGACGCCCACCACGTCACCGCCCTGCAGCGCTGGGCCGGCAACCAGGCCACGGTGCAGCGCTTCGGGGAGACCGTCCGCGCGATGATCCTCGGCACCTTCGGCGCGGTGCGGATCGATGCGCTGGACAAGGCGGGCCACAAGCGCGCCGCCGCGGCTCTCAAGAAGATGCTCGACTACGCCGTCCTGCACGGCTCCGCCGGACCCCACGGTGACGACTCGGGCTTCCACGTCCGACTGCTCGCGGCGGTCAACGACCTCGCGGGCGAGATCGCCGCAGTGAAGACCTTCGACAAGCTGCCCGCCCGGCTCCAGGCGATCGTGTTCTCGGCCGAGAAGCTGAACATGGACAAGGTTGCCGGGACGCCGAGCGCCCAGAACAAGCTGTGGATGACGACCCGGCCCGGAAGCGAGGGCGCGTCCAACCCCGGTGTCGCCGGGAGCACGGGCCGGTTCGGTGCCGAGTCGTGGAAGTGCAACAAGCTCGTCGCCGATGCGTACCTCGCCAGGTCGGGCGCGGCGATCGGGAAGTCGAAGTACCCGTTCTACGGCGACGACAAGGCCTGGTCGTACAAGGCGAACGACCTGGCGGCCGACGTCGACAAGGGCAAGGCACGCCTTGAGCCGGGCAAGGACCTCAAGCACTTCCCGTACTCTCAGCTCATCCATCTCGCTGCTGACGGCAAGTCCGTCGCCGAGATCTTCGAGTTCGACGGCCGGGGCAAGGTGATCGCGAAGTACCTCCTGGCCGGTGGCGTGTTCGAGAAACACGTCAAGAACGCGAAGGGGGCGTGGGAGAAGACGAAGGAGACGAAGAACCCCGAGGAGCTGGAGCCCGGTGTCTTCGCCCAGACCGGTGACCTCGTCTCGTTCCACAACAAGGAGAAGGGCGAGTCAGGCCACACCGGCCTGAACGTCGGCCACGACCTCTTCATCAGTGCGATGAACGCGACCGAGGGTGTCGGGATCCTCTCGATCTCGCTGCACATGGATGCGAGCAAGTGGGACCACTACGACTACGTCGGGTTCCGGTCCTTCAAGAAGTAGCGAGCAGTGGGAATGCCCTGGCGGCAGCCCGGTGCAGCTCTGCCTCGATCGGTGCTCGCAGAGCGGGTGGGCACCAGGCGCCGAGGGAACCGACGCCGAGATAGCGGGTCAGCAGTCCATCGACGTCCACCGGCGCGACCTCGCGCTCGAACATCTCCATCGCCGTGCCCCGCAGGCCGCGGCGGCGACACAGCTCGAAGGCCAGCCTGGTCTCGTCGATCCCGCCGACGCACTCGAACGGCGTGTGGTCGGCCAGCCCGAGCAGCTGCCGGAACCACACCTGGTTGTCGGGGTGGTCGAGCAGGTTGCCGTGACCTCGGAAGGTCCGCTGGACGATGTCGGGGTCGAGGTACGCGCTGTAGCCGAGCCACACGTAGGCACACTTCGCGCACCGGCCGCACCACGGCTTGTCGACGTTGCACGAATGCGTGAACGCGATGGCGCCGGGTTCGGCCGCGAGCATGGTGAAGATCAACGGGTCGTGCACCGCCTTCAACGGGCTGAAGTAGTGACAGTCGGCGACCAGGTGGGTGCGCAGGTAGCCGGCGAGGACCTCCTCGCACTCGGCTGACTTGCCCCACTGGTGGTTGACCTCGTCACCTGCCGGGGACCGCACCGTGTTGCCCGAGTCCGCACTGCGCTCGTGCCCGAGACACAGTCCGCGGTAGCCATGGGCGAGCACCAGGGGTACGGCGGCGAACACCGACGCTGGTGTCTCTGCCGCGGTGAGGGGCAGCAGATCGTGGTGCGGCATGAGTCGCGCGACGGGACTGTCGACCAGGTCGTCGTACGACCAGATCCGGCGGCGCCCTCCTGCTGGCATCGCGAGCGCGTCGAGGAGGGTGCTGCAGAGGGCGTGCTGCTTCTCTGCGCATCCATACGTCGAGCTCGAGTACACCAGGGTGTCGCACGGGATCCCGGATCGCTGGAGCAGCCGCAGCGAGACGACGCTGTCCTTGCCACCCCCGAAGAACGCCAGGACCTTCGGCAGGTCCGGGTCGCCGTGGGCCGTGGTCGACACCGGGCTCGGCACGGCTTCGGCAGGGGACCGCAACAGGTCTGGCCCCTCGTAGTCCGGCAGGTCGTGCTCGAAGCGCCACTGCGCCCACACACCGTGGACGACCCCTCGCCAGAGGGCCCAGAACTCGGGGGTGCAGTGGCGTTGGTAGGGGCCGGGGTCGAAGGTCGCGGGTTGCAGGCTGACCAGCGTGTTGGCGGTGAAGGCCGCGAGGTGGAAGTAGACCCGGTCCAGGACGTCGGTGCCGTACCTTCGCTCGAGGTCGACCAGGTCGACGTCCTCGTACCAGTACGACGCCGTGAACCGCAGGTCGTCGAGGCCGAACTGCAGGGACAGCTGATGCTCGGAGCGCGTGTGCGCTCCGAGCCACAAGGTGCCGGCTCCCGAGCGCCGTGATTGGTCCGGCAATGCGGCCTCCGGTGTCGTGCGGCAGCCTGGTTCCATCGAAGTCCCGGCCCCGGCAACGGGCAAGGCCGATGGGGCAGAGTCGGGGGCAGTGCTCCGCCGTCCCGCCCGGTCGAGGCGCCCTACGATGTGTCCATGACGCGCAACGTCCTGATCGCCGGCGCCGGCCCGGGTGTGAGTGGTTCGCTGGCCAGGCTCTATGCCGCCGAGGGCTTCGGTGTCGGGCTGCTGGGAGCAGAGGCGGGGGTCCTGGCGACGCTGGGAGCCGAGGTCGAGGCAGCCGGGGGCACTGCCGGTACGGCGGTCGTGGACCTGACCGACGATGCCGCCACCCGTGCCGTGGTGACCCGGATGGGCACCCACGTCGGCCACTACGACGTCGTGCACTTCAACCCGAGTGCGTATCGGGAGAAGGACCCGCTCGCACTCAGCCCGGACGAGCTGCTCGCCGATGTCCGGCTCGGTGTCGGCGCCCTGTTGACGCTCGTCCAGGCCGCGCGACCGTTCATGGGCCCCGGTGGCCGGATCTCCGTCACCGGCAGCATGGCCGCCGACTCGCCGTGGTTCGGCGCAGCCTCGCTCGGCGTCCAGAAGGCCGGTGTGCAGAACCTGGTGCGCAGCATCGACGCGACCGTGAAGGGCGACGGCATCCGTGCGGTCTCTGTCACCGTCCGCGGCATGCTGGCCAAGGAGGGCGCGTTCACCCCCGACAACGTGGCTCGCGCGCTCCGTGCTGCCGTGGAGCAGGACGAGTCCGCCTGGCAGACCGAGATTCCGTACACGGGCTAGGGGAGCCGAGACGGTCGACACGTCCGCGGGGCCGTGCGAGGGTGTGCGAATGCGCCATCGTTCCTCGGGGATCCGACGGGTTCTCCTCTCCCTGCTGGCAGCCGCGCTGGTCGTGACCGGCGCCGTGGCGACGGCTGGTTCGTCCCAGGCGGACCTCTCCCTGAGCGGTGTTCCCGAGGCCACGTGTTCCGACGGAGATCTGCCCGAGTCGTCGGTGCAGGGACGGGTGCCGACGGCCGACTACGGGTCCGGGCGGGCCGCGCAGGGCTACCGGTGCAACACGGTGCAGGTCGGCCACCACGGCAAGCGTTCGGTGCTCGGCTCGGGCGGCTACAAGGTCCAGCGCTACACCGATGTGACCGGACGAACCTGTGCGTACTACGACTCGGCGTTGATGGTCGGACTCAACCTGACGAGCCTCCTCACCGGTGGAGCCGGTCTCGGGGTCGTCGTGCTCGACATGACGAATCCGGCGAAGCCGGTGAAGACGGCAAACCTGATCACGCCCGCCATGCTCCAGCCGCACGAGTCGCTGCTCGTCAACGAGGAGCGCGGACTGCTGGCCGCTGTGATGGGCACGCTGGCAACCGCCCCGGGCATCCTCGACGTGTACGACGTGAGCCAGGACTGCCGCAGGCCGCGGCTGATGTCGACGACCCTGTCAGGCGTGATGGGGCACGAGAGCGGCTTCGCACCTGACGGGCAGACGTTCTGGACCGCCGGTGCGGCGGGCTTCACGCTGACAGCGGTCGACCTGGCCGACCCGCGGCGGCCACGGGTGCTGCACACGAAGACGGGTGTCGTCTATCACGGCCTGCGTCTGTCCGACGACGGCCGCACGATGTACGCCGCCAACATCGGCAGCCCCGGTCTCCTCAGCGGGAGCGTCCTCGACGGCGCCGGTCTCGACATCCTCGACGTCTCCGACATCCAGGACCGTCGGGCCGGTCCCCGGATCCGTACCCTGTCCAGGCTGACGTGGGAGGAGTCCTCCATCCCGCAGGTCGCCGAGCCGTTCACCCGTGGCTCGCGCAGGTACGTCTTCGAGGTCGACGAGTTCAGCGACCTCTTCGGTGACGTCACGCACTTCAACTCCCCGAGGAGCCCGGTCGGGGCCGCGCGGATCATCGACGTCACCGACCCGCGCGTGCCCGTCGTCGTGTCCAACGTCCGGCTCGACGTCCACGACCCGCTCGTGCGGGACGAGGTGATGGGCGACCGAGGGGCGAGGATGATCGTTCGGAGCTACACGGGTCACTACTGCTCGCTCCCGACCCGTGATGACCCGCAGATCGCGGCCTGCTCGATGGTCGGTTCGGGGCTGCGCCTGTTCGACATCTCCGACGTCGAGCGCCCCCGCGAGGTGGGCTACTTCAACCAGCCCGGTCCGGACGGTGCCGCCGCGATGTCGCAACCCGCCTGGGACGTGGAGCGCGGCGAGGTCTGGTACTCCGACATGGACGAGGGCTTCTTCGCGGTGGGCCTGCGGGGCACGGCAGCGGCACTGTTGCCGTAGCGACGTGACAGGACCTGTCGCGCAGTGCGACCGCTAGCGTGGCGACATGCGCCTGAAGCCCGGACGTCCCGACATTGCTGCGTACGCCGATCGTTTCGACGTACCGCTCGCGGAGGGCACCTTCGGAGTGACCTTCCTCGGCGTCGCCAGCCTGTTGCTGGACGACGGCACCTCGGCGGTGATGACCGACGGGTTCTTCTCGCGACCGCCGCTGCTCAGGTCGGCCTTCGGCAGGATCGCACCCGACGAGGCGCGGATCGATGCCTGCCTGGCCAGGGCGGGTGTCGAGCAGCTCGCGGCCGTCCTGCCGGTGCACACGCACTACGACCACGGCATGGACTCGGCAGTCGTGGCCGCGAGGACGGGCGCCGTGCTGGTGGGCGGCGAGTCCGCCGCCAACATCGGCCGCGGACACGGTCTCTCGGAGGATCTGATCCGGGTGGCCACGCCCGGAGAGCCGATGACGTACGGCGCCTTCACCCTGACCCTGGTCGAGTCCCACCACTGTCCGCCGGACCGTTCACCGGGCGTGATCACCGAGCCGTTGGTGCCGCCGGTGAAGATGGGCGCCTACAAGTGCGGTGAGGCATGGTCGATCCTCGTGGAGCACACCAGCGGTCGCACGGCCCTGCTGCAGGGCAGCGCCGGGTACGTCGCCGGGTCGCTCGCCGGACGCAAGGCGGATGTCGCGTACCTCGGCGTCGGACAGCTCGGCATCCAGAGCGAGCCGTACATCCGCACCTACTGGGCGGAGACGGTCGAGGCCGTCGGGGCGCGACGGGTCGTCCTCACCCATTGGGACGACTTCTTCCGCCCCCTCGACCAGCCGCTGCGTGCGCTGCCGTTCGCGGGCGATGACCTCGACGTCACGATGAGGGTGTTCGACGAGCTCGCCACCGCTCAGGGAGTCGCACTGCACTTCCCCAAGGTGTGGCAGCGCGAGGACCCGTGGCGCGACCTTCCCTGACCGCCAGCCTGACCGTCAGTGGTACGACGTCCCGCGCGCCTCGCGCGTCCAGACAGCTCCGGACGCGGGAAGTGGCTCGGAGCTGAGGACACGCTTCAGCACCTTGTTCGTCGCGGTGCGGGGGAGCGAGTCGACGACGCGCACGAACCGCGGCAGCGCCTTGACCTGCAGGTCGGACTGTTCTGCCAGGAACCGTTCGAGGTCGCTGGCCGACAGCTCGCTGCGCAGGACGAGCGCCGCCGCCACCTGGTCGCCGACCTTCTCGTCGGGCACCGCGTACACGGCCGCCTCGGCGATCGCCGGGTGGCGCAGCAGGATCCGCTCGATCGGGGCCGCAGCGAGGTTCTCGCCGTCGACCCGCAACCAGTCACCGGTCCGCCCGGCGAAGTGCACCCAGCCGTCGGCATCGCGATAGGCGAGGTCGCCGGACCAGTACATGCCGCCGCGCATGCGCTCGGACTCCGCCTCGTCGTCGCGGTAGTACCCGGCGAAGGCGCCGGCGCCCTCGGTGTTGACCAGTTCGCCGATCGCCTCGTCGGGGTTGAGGAGCCGGCCCTGCGGGTCGAAGAGCGCATCGGGGGTCTCCGTTGCGGTCTCCGGTGAGAGCACCTTGATCCCCGGCAGCGGCATGCCGAGGCTGCCAGCCGGCATCCCCGGTCGGCGCTGCACGATCACGGCGTTCTCCGTCGACGAGTACGAGTCGATGACCTCGCAGCCGAAGCGGGCCGCGAAGGCCGCGATGTCGCCCTCGTTGGCCTCGTTGCCGAACACCAGCCGCAGCGGGTTGTCGGCGTCGTCCGGCCGGGACGGGGTGGCGAGCACGTAGGTCAACGGCTTGCCCACGTAGTTCGCGTAGGTGGCTCCTAACCGCCGTACGTCGGGCAGGAAGCCGGTGGCACTGAACCTGCGGGCCAACGCGACCGTGGAGCCGGTGGCCAGCGCTGGCGCCCAGCCGGCCATGATCGCGTTGGAGTGGAACATCGGCATGGCGACGTACGCGACGTCCTGCCGTCCGGCGGCGCTGAGCCCGAAGCGGTCCCCGAGCATCACGCCGGGTCCGGCGATCTTCTGGTGCGTGACCCGGACCGCCTTCGGGTCACCGGACGTGCCTGACGTGAAGATCAGCATCAGCAGGTCGCCCTCCGCGACCTCTCGGCGCGGTACGTCGGCTGCGGTGTG
This sequence comes from Nocardioides sp. Root682, assembly GCF_001427795.1. Classification (GTDB taxonomy): domain Bacteria; phylum Actinomycetota; class Actinomycetes; order Propionibacteriales; family Nocardioidaceae; genus Nocardioides. The sequence goes on from NZ_LMHJ01000002.1 coordinate 590,762, forward strand.
CCCGGCGAGCAGCGTCTGCCACCGTTCGCCGGTCACGTCGATCACCTCGACCGGGAGATCGTTCGGCAGCAGGTCGCGCAGGTGGGGCTCGGTGAGCACCACCTGGACGTCGGTACGAGCGATGTCGGCAGCGAGGGCCGCGCCGCGACGGGTGCTGTTGAGCCCGACGACAACGTGCCCGCCGAGGGCTGCCCCACCCAGGACGAACGTGAACTCCGGGATGTTGTCGAAGAGCACCGCGACGTGCGGCGGGCGGTCCGGGTCGAGCAGCACGTCCAGCGCTGCTGCGCGTGCGGCGCTCTCCCGGACCACGTCCGCCCACGACCACGACCGTTCCTCGAACAGCAGGCCCGGCCGGGTGTCGTCAGCCCGCGCGAGCAACAGGTCGCGCACGGTGCTCACGAAGGCCTCACGAGGCGAAGGCGCGCCCGATCAGCAGCGCCTGCTCGGTCGCTCCGCCGAAGAGGAACTCGAACCGCTTGCCGGTGGTGAAGTAGCGGTGCGCCTCGCCATCCATGTCGATGCCGACCCCTCCGTGCACGTGCACCGTGGTGTGGGCGATCCGGTGACCGGCGTCGGCGGCCCACAGCTTTGCCGTGGCGACCTCGCTGGCTGCAGGCAGGCCCTCCTGGAGGCGCCACACGGCCTGCCACAACGTCAGCCGCTGGCCGAGCACGTCGATGAACCCGTCGGCGAGCCGCTGGGAGACGGCCTGGAAGGTGCCGATGGGGCGGCCGAACTGCTCCCGCGTCTTCGCGTACGACGCCGTCAGCTTCAACGCTCCCTCGGTGACACCGAGCTGCTCGGCGGCCGCGAGGGTGATCAGGAGCTGTCCGAACCGCTCGGCTGCAGCGGCATCGCCCAAGCGGGTCGCCCCGGCGCCGGTGAAGGTCACCAGGGCAGCGACGTCGCCGTCGCTCGTCTTCTGGGCGACCCGCTCGACGCCCGTGGCAGTCGCGTCGACGAGGTACACGCCCGGACCGTCCGGGCCGGTCGCGGTGACCAGGAAGACATCGGCGGCCATGCCGGCACGGACGAGGGTCTTGGTGCCGCTGAGCACACCGGCGGCGTCTGCGGCGACGACTGGTGCTGCGGGCAGGTGGGACCGCTCCTCGGCGACGGCAGCTGCGTACAACCGGCCGTCGACCGCGACGCCCTGCTCGGAGAGGAATGCGGTGCAGGCACCGTGCACGGCCAGCGGGACGGGGGCGACGCGGCGGCCGACCTCGACGAGGACCCGCGCGAGCTCGATGAGTCCGAGCCCGGCACCGCCAGCCGACTCGGGGAGGTGGAGCGACAGCAGGCCGGCGCGGTCCAGGTCGGCCCACAGGTCGCGGTCGAAGCGGTCGCCGCCGGCCTCGACCTGCTTGAGTCGGTCGTTCGTGGTCCTGTCCGTGAGGATCTGCGCCGCGAGCTCGGCGGCCTCGTCCTGCTCGGGGGTGAAGAGGAAGTCCATGTCGTTGCCCTAGCGCTTCGCGGCCGGCAGGCCGAGTCCGATGTAGCCGATGATGTCGCGCTGGATCTCGTTGGTGCCGCCACCGAACGTCATCACCAGCGAGGAGCGGTGGAACCGCTCGAGCCGCCCGGCCAGGGCGGCGCCGGGGGAGTCGCCCGTCACGCCGGCCTGCGGTCCGACGACCTCCATCAGTGCGCGGTAGACCTCGGTCGCGAGCTCGGAGCCGTAGATCTTCGTCGCGGATGCCTCGGCGGGGGAGAGCTGGACTCCGTGGTCAGCGTCGGCGGCGAGCTTCCAGTTGATCAGGGTGAGGGCCTCGATGCGGGCGTGCGCCCGGCCGAGCGCGATCTGGACCCACTCGGTGTCGAAGACGCGGGATCCGTCGGGGTTGCGGGTGGCTCGGGCCCAGTCCAGGACGAGCTGCAGCGAGTGCTGGAGCGGTGCGGCCGAGGTGAGGGCCACCCGCTCGTGGTTGAGCTGGTTGGTCATCAGGGCCCAGCCGCCGCCGCGCTCGCCGACGACGTTCTCTGCGGGAACCCGCACGTCGGAGTAGTACGTGGCGGAGGTGCCGACACCTGCAACGGTGTGGACCGGCGTGTAGGAGACGCCGTCGGCCTGGGCCGGCACGAGGATCATCGACAGGCCCTTGTGGCGCGACGCGTCCGGCTCGGTGCGGCACGCGAGCCAGAGCCAGTCGGCGTACTGGATGAGCGAGGTCCACATCTTCTGGCCGTTGATCACCCACTCGTCACCTTCGAGGGTGGCCTTGGTCTGCAGCGAGGCGAGGTCGGTGCCGGAGCCGGGCTCGGAGTAGCCGATGGAGAAGTGCAGGTCGCCGGCGAGGATCTTCGGGAGGAAGTACTCCTTCTGCTCGTCGCTGCCGAACCGCATGATCGTGGGCCCGACGGTGTTCAGCGTCAGGTAGGGGATCGGTACGCCGGCAATGGCGGCCACGTCGGTGAAGATGAGCTGCTCGACCATGGAGCGGGCCTGGCCGCCGTACTCCTTGGGCCAGCCGATGCCGAGCCAGCCGTCACTGCCGATCTGGCGGATGACGTCGCGGTAGACGCCTGCTTCGCCGAACTCGCCGGTGGCCGAGGCCAGGCCGGCGCGGATCTCGGGGGTGACCAGCTGTGCGAAGTACTCGCGGAGCTCTTCGCGCAGGGCAATCTGCTGCGGCTCCAGATCGATGTGCATGTTGCTAGCCTAACCCGAAAACTGTAACGTGTTCTAGTATGAGCGACACGCGCCTTCTGGATCAGGGAATCGCACCGCTGCGCTTTGCGCGCGGCTGGCACTGCCTCGGCCTCGCAACGGACTTCGGCGACGGGAAGCCGCACGCGATCGAAGGCTTCGGCACCAAGCTCGTCGTCTGGCAGGACAGCCAGGGCGAGCTCAACGTGCTCGACGGCTACTGCCGCCACATGGGCGGCGACCTCACCCAGGGCGAGGTCAAGGGTGACCAGATCGCCTGCCCGTTCCACGACTGGCGCTGGGGCGGCGACGGCAAGTGCAAGCAGATCCCCTACGCCCGCCGGGTGCCGCTCCGCGCGCGCACGCAGCGCTACGAGACGGCCGTGCGCAACGGGCAGCTGCTGATCTGGAACGACCCCGAGGGATCCGCCGCGGACCACGACCTCCTGCCGCCTGAGCTGCCCGACGTGATGACGGAGAAGTACACGCCGTGGTCCTGGCACGTCCGGCAGATCAACGGATCGCACTGCCGCGAGCTCATCGACAACGTCGCGGACATGGCGCACTTCTACTACGTGCACTTCGCGTTCCCCACGAGCTTCCGCAACGTCTTCGACGGCAACACCGCCACCCAGTTCATGGAGTCGAAGGGCCGTCCCGACATGTCGGGCGGGTACGGCGACGAGGACTCGATGCTCAAGTCGGTGGCGACCTACTACGGGCCGTCGTACATGATCAACTGGCTCGAGGTCGACTACAAGGGCTTCGTCACCGAGGTCATCCTGATCAACTGCCACATCCCGACGGGACCGGAGTCCTTCACGCTCCAGTACGGCATCAGCGTCCGCAAGCCCGAGGGCCTCGACGAGAAGACCGTCAACTACATCGCCGAGAAGTACACCGAGTCCTTCGGCGACGGCTTCCTCCAGGACGTCGCCATCTGGGAGAACAAGGTGGCCGTGCAGAACCCGCTGCTGTGCGAGGAGGACGGCCCGGTCTACCAGCTGCGCCGCTGGTACGAGCAGTTCTACGTCGACGTCGCGGACGTGAAGCCCGAGATGGTGGACCGCTTCGAGTTCGAGGTCGACACCACCAAGGCCAACGAGTACTGGCACGCCGAGGTCGCCGAGAACCTGGCGAAGATGGCCGCCGAGACGGCCGAGACACCGGCGGACGCGTAGCCCGCCATGTCCTCCTTCGTCCCGGCACGCGCGGAAACCCTCGAGGACCAGCGGCTCTACACCGAGGCCCGCCTCGTCGACGTCGCCTGCCTCGACTGCCTGGCCACGGTGCGGGTCAAGAAGAACAGCGATCACCAGACCTCGCTGCAATGGAGCACCGAGGCCCGGGCCAATTGTCAAGAGTTCGCGCGACAGGATCCCGGTACCGGCAGGCGGGACGTGCACAAGCCCTGCTCCCGGATGATGGCTAGCATCGATGACGCTGTTCGGGCCGGAGATGTCCCGATCGGTGCGCTCGACGGCTACTGAGCCGGTCGCGTCAACGCAGCGTCAATCGTGAGTCTGTAGGGAGTTTCGTGGACATCGAGTCCTTTGTGCTGGACGTCGTCGGTGTGGTCGAGGAGACCGCCGACGCGAAGTCGATCAGCTTTGCCGTGCCCGCGGGCGCGGAGGAGAAGTTCGTCTACAAGCCGGGCCAGTTCCTCACCGTGGCCGTGCCGAGCGACCAGACCGGCATCGCCGCACGGTGCTACTCGCTGTCCAGCAGCCCGCACGACGGCGGGCCGCTCACCGTGACCGTGAAGCGCACTGCCGGGGGATTCGCCTCCAACTGGATCTGCGACAACCTCTCCGTCGGTGACACGCTGCGCGCGCTGCCGCCGTCCGGCATCTTCACGCCCTCGTCGATCGACAACGACCTGCTGCTGTTCGGCGGCGGCTCGGGCGTCACCCCGATCATGTCGATCACGCGTACGGCGCTCGCCGAGGGCACCGGCAAGATCGTGGTGTTCTACGCCAACCGCGACGAGAAGTCGGTCATCTTCGCCGAGGAGTTCGCCCGCCTCGCTGCTGAGAACCCCGAGCGCCTGCAGGTCATCCACTGGCTCGAGTCCGTCCAGGGCCTGCCGACGCCCGAGCAGATGAAGGCGTTCTGCTCCGGCTACCTCGATCGCGAAGCATTCGTCTGTGGCCCTGCGCCCTTCATGAAGATGGTCACGACCGTCCTCAAGGAGCTCGAGGTCCCGCGCTCCCAGCGTCATCAGGAGAAGTTCGTCTCCCTCGGCGGCAACCCCTTCGGTGACATCGAGGAGATGCGCCAGCAGGCCGCGGCGGAGATCGCCCTGGCTGACGGGAACGACGACGGCGCCGATGACTTCGCCGATGCACCCACGGGTCCCGTGAAGGTCGAGGTCGAGCTGGACGGCGAGGAGTTCACCTTCGACGACTGGAACCCCCGCACCACGCTGCTCGACTTCCTGGAGAGCAAGGGCGTCAAGGCGCCGTACTCCTGTCGCGAGGGGGAGTGCTCGGCCTGCGCGATCCGGTTGCTCGCCGGCGACGTGCGGATGCTCCACAACGACGTGCTCGACAAGGACGACCTCGACGACGGCATCCGTCTCGGATGCCAGTCGGTTCCGGTCACGGACACCGTCAAGGTCACCTACAGCTGAGCCCCGCGTTGATGCAGTGTGATACAGGCTGCGGTGCTAACCTTGTCGGTGTTGAAGGGGAGCGGTAAAACGTCCCTCCCGCAGACCGGCAGCACACACGATGGCGCTGTCGGGTACACGGTTCACTGTTGTAGCTCCATCTGGTCTTCCACGAGGTAGCGGTGCAGTTGGTTTCAGCCCGCGCCGGCACCATGCCGAAGCGGCCTCGTAGGAAAAGACACAAGGAGCAAGAAAATGGCAGTTGGCACCGTGAAGTGGTTCAACGACACCAAGGGCTTCGGCTTCATCGCGCAGGACGGTGGCGACGGCGACGTCTTCGTGCACCACTCCGGCATCTCGGGCAACGGCTTCAAGTCGCTCGCCGAGGAGCAGCGTGTGGAGTTCGACGTCACCCGCGGCCCCAAGGGCCTGCAGGCGGAGAACGTTCGCGCCATCTGATTCATCTCGACAGCCCCGTGGGCCGGTTTCGCACCGGACCGCGGGGCTGTCGGTCATTTCTGGCACGGTGGACCCATGACAGCCCTGCCCGGCCCGGACGGGCTCCCACGTTGTGCCTGGGCCGTGTCGGCCCCGGAGTTCCCGGCCTACCACGACACCGAGTGGGGCTTCCCGGTCGTCGACGACCAACGCCTGTTCGAGAAGGTCTGCCTCGAGGGCTTCCAGTCCGGCCTGAGCTGGCGCACGATCCTGGTGAAGCGCCCCGCGTTCCGCGCAGCCTTCGCCGGTTTCGACCTCGCGGCGGTCGCCGCATTCGACGACAGCGACGTCGCCCGACTGTTGGGCGACGCCGGCATCGTCCGGCATCGCGGGAAGATCGAGGCGACGATCAACAACGCCGGTCGTGCCCTCGAGCTGGTCGAGGAGCGCGGGTCGCTGGCGTCGTACTTCTGGGGGTGGGAGCCGACGCTCGCGGAGCTGGGGGAGCCCCAGACCCTCACCACGTCCCCGGCAGCGATCGCGATGTCGAAGGACCTCAAGAAGCGCGGCTGGCGCTTCGTCGGCCCGACGACGGCCTTCGCCTTCATGCAGGCGATGGGCCTGGTGAACGACCACGTCGTCGGTTGCGTGACCCGCGACGAGGTGATCGCAGCCCGGAAGGCCTTCGTGCTGCCGGTCAGCTGAGAGCGGCGGCGATCAGGTCGAGGTGCCGGGCGCTGGTTCCGCAGCACCCACCCCAGATGTCGATCTGCGGGTAGCGCTGGGCGAGCTCGCCCGTGGTCGTGGCCAGCTCCTCCGCGTCGCCCTCCTCCAGGTGCCCGAGCTGGCAGAGTGCGATCTTCTCCATCTTCGACGCGTTGGGTCGCAGCGACCGGAGCCGATCGGTCCAGGCTCCGGGCGTCAGCGCCGGTCCGAATTCGATCGGATGCGAGCAGTTGATGCCGAAGAACTCGACCGACGAGTCCGTGGCGGCGTCGACGGTCTCGATCGCGGCAGCGAGGGTCGAACCGGAGTGCACCCGGGCATCGGTGGTCGGCGTGAACGAGACGGCCACCGGCACGTCGACGGCGCGGGCCGCGCGGGCCACCCCGATCGCCTCCTCCTCGTCGTTGAACGTGAACGCCCAGGCGAGGTCGACACCCGCCTCCTTGAGGGTCGCGAGCTGGACGGAGTGGTAGTCCTCGGCTTCGTCGCGCGTCATCACCACGTTGCGCTCGTAGGCATCGCCGCGCGGGCCGACGAATCCCTGGACCAGGATCGAGTCGATGTCGTCGGCGTACTCCGCCGCGAGCTCGCGCAGGAACGCGATCGACGCCAGGTTGGCCTCCCTGAGGCCGTCGGCCGAGTAGCCGATCAGGGTGCCCCAGTCCGGGCTGGCGCGGTAGTCGAGCCCGCCCATCAGTGCTGACATCCCGTGTCGCGCCGCAGCGTCGAGGTACCCGCGATACATGGTGCGCAGGTCAGCCATGGCCGCCGGGTTGTCGAGCAGCGGATACATTGCGAACTCCGGCAGCTCATGGCCCCAGCGGTACATGATCTCGGTCTCGATGCCGCCCTCGGTCAGGTAGCGCCGGCCGGGGACCTGGGCGGGGAAGTTCGACATGTTCGGAAACGTAGACCCGACGGAAGGCAGCTGGGGCGGAATGATCGACTTCTTGACCCGGATCGGTGTGGCGCGGCCGGTCGTCCAGGCGGGGATGGGTGGCGGCATCGCCGGTCCGGACCTCGCCGCCGCGGTCTCCGACGCAGGCGGGCTCGGCACGTTGGGCATGACGGGTCCGCGGGCCCTGAGCGCGCACCTTGCCGAGGTGCGACGTCGTACGGACAGACCCGTCGCGATCAACCTCCTGCTGCCCTTCGTCCGCCGGGGCCACGCAGCTCCGGCCGCTGAGGCTGATGTCGTGGTGACCTTCTGGGGACGGCCGACGAGGTTCTCGGACAAGCCCTGGATCCACCAGGCCGGTTCGGTCGGCGAGGCGCGAGCCGCGCGTGAGTCCGGGGCTGACGCCGTCATCGTCCAGGGCGTCGAGGCCGGCGGCCACGTCCGCGGTACGACGCGCGCTCTCGAGCTCCTCGACCAGGTCCGCGCTGCGTTGCCGGCCGGCTTCCCGCTCCTGCTCGCGGGTGGGATCGCGGATGCCGCTGACGTGGCTGACGCCCTGGGCGCCGGCGCGGTCGCGGCCGTGTGTGGAACCCGCTTCCTGATGTCCGCGGAGAGCGGCGCATCGCCTGGTTACAAGCAGCGACTGGTCGAGGGCTCGGACACGAGGCTGACCGAGCTGTTCGGTGTCGGTTGGCCCGGCACCCACCGGGTCCTGCCGAACGCCGCCACCGAACGCTGGCTGCGCAAGGATCCGCGCGGTCCGCGAAGTGTTCGAGTCGCCAACCGTGTGACCCGTCCGATGATGGCCCGGGGACCGGACGCCCTGCAGGCCTGGGCCGTCACGCACCAGTCCGTCCGACTGCCCTTCTACATCCCGGCTCCACCGGCTCACGACCTTCCCGACCGTGTGCTCGAGACGTCACCGCTCTACGCCGGCGAGACCGTCGAGCGGATCCACGACCTTCCGGCCGCCGCGTCGATCGTCCACGCGCTGGCCGGCGGCGACTAGCTCGTCACGCCGCCGACGGGGCGAAGTCGCGGATCAGTTGGGCCACCTCGACCGGTCGCTCGACCTGCACGGAATGGCCAACGCCGCCGAGTACGACGACCTGGGCGCCGACGGCCTCGTACAGCGCCCTGGACGCCTCGGGTGGATAGAAGCTGTCCTGCTCGCCGAGAATGACCAACGCCGGCAGGCCGAGCACCTGGAGCCGTTTGTCGAGGCCGTTCGCGGCGAGCTGTGCCCGACGGTCGTGGATGACGATCCGCGGGATGCGGTGGTCCGCGCCGCGCAGGTCGATGTAGGCCTGCTGCGGGTCCGCGAACGCGGCCTGGTGGTCGAAGCCTGGGGCGAAGCCGAGGGCCAGGCCGCCGCGCAGCAGGGCGTCGGGTGCGAACCGATGGAGTCGCGCCAGGTACGGGAGTGCGAGGAGGGCCCCGACCCGGGGCATGGTCGCCACACCCGGTGCATAGCTCGGGCCCTGTCCGAGTACGACGATCCGGGTGACCAGACCGGTACTGGCGGCCAGATCGGTGGTGGCGTCGTTGCCCCAGGAGTGACCGATCAACGTGACGTCGTCCTGTGCGGTGACGCCGAGCGCGTCGAGCAGTGCCGCGATCATCCGCGCCTGGTCGGCGGGCTGCAGGCCACTTCCGCCCCTGGTGGAGCCATGGCCACGCAGGTCCATCCGGATGACCCGGAACGTGTCGGCGAGCAGCGCCGTGATGGCGTCGTACCAGCGCAGCGAACACGTCATGCCGTGCACCATCACCAGGATCGGTGCGCCCTCCGGACCGTCGACCTGGACATGGACGTCGGTGTCATCGACCCGCAGGACCGTCACCAGCCACGCTCGCGCCACTCCGCGACGTGCGGGCGTTGCTCGCCCAGTGTGGAGTCGGAGCCGTGGCCGGGGTAGAACCAGGTGTCGTCGGGCAGCGTGCCGAACAGCTTGGTGTCGACGTCCTCGATGAGCGAGCGGAAGGCGTCGGCGTCACCGAACGTGCCGCCCACGCCACCGGGGAAGAGTGAGTCGCCGGTGAACAGATGGGGGTGACCCTCGGGGTCGCGGTAGAGCAGGCAGATCGAGCCGGGCGTGTGCCCGGTGATCCGGATGACCTCGAGCGCACAGTCGCCGACCGCGACCGTGTCCCCGTCGGTCACCCTGCGGGCCACGGGAACGCCGGTCTGCTCGGTGATCGCGTCCGCGTCGGGCTCGCCGGCGACAACGTCCGCCCCCGTCGCCTCGACGACGGCACCGAGTGCCCGGTGGTGGTCCCAGTGCTGGTGGGTGGTGATCACGGTGGTGAGGCCGGCGTCGCCGATCAGTGCGAGCAGTGTGTCCGGCGCGTCAGCGGCATCGATGAGGACCTGGTCGCCGGTGCTGCGACAGGTCAGCAGGTAGGCGTTGTTGGCCATCTTCTCGTCGACGGCGACCTTGGTGATGGTCAACGCGGGCAGGTCGCGGACTCCGGCGTCGCCGCCGACGGTCACGTCTCCGGTGTAGGTCATGGCTCCATCATGCCGCGCCCCGATGCCCACCAGGCCAGGGCCGTGGCCGTGCCGCGCACGACCTCGGCGTCGGTCCCGGGCGTGCCGAACACCCACAGCTCGTCGCCGTCGGTGGCGACCACCCGGCAGTCCGGTCGCACGGGATGGCGGGCAGACAGGTCGAGGAAGGCGATCGCGGTGTCGCGCGGCCAGTCGGCGTGCGTGTAGCCCGCGTCCAGGTCTGCGTGGTGGATCTCGACCTCTCGCAACCTGAGGAGGGGTACGACGCGCGCCCGCAGTACCTGGGCCCCCGGAGTCCGCTCGAAGCCCGCGTCCTCGGGCGCCTGGAGCCCGGCGAGCGCCTCGTCGAACGCTCGTGCCGAGGAGTGCAGTCGCTCGCGGATCGTCGCCGGAGTCGTCGCGGCCAGCTCGGCGATGTCGAGGTCGCGCTGCTCGTCGGAGACGTACATGGTCGTCGGCACGCCCTCGGTCAGCCCACGTAGTCCGCCGGCCAGCCCTTCGGCGTTGAGGGCGAGGTGGGCGAGGACGTGTGCGCGGCTCCATCCCTCACACACGCTGGGCGCCGCCCAGTCGTCGTCGGGCAGCGCGTCGGCAGTGGCGAGCAGGCGGGTGGTGGCGGTCTGGACAGCGGTGGTCACCGGACCATCATGCCCGCGAAACGGTGGCTGTCGGCGGTGGGTGAGAAGGTGGTTCCTGGCGCGGCGACTTGCCCCGGCGCCGTACCATGGCGAACACTTGTTCGAAGGTCTCGACAGGCTCGACCACCGGGCCTCGGGGCCCGACCACCCGATACACGAGGACCGGTAGTGACCGATCAGCTGATCATTCGCGGCGCCCGCGAGCACAACCTGAAGGACGTCTCCCTCGACCTTCCGCGCGACTCGCTGATCGTGTTCACGGGCCTGTCCGGCTCCGGAAAGTCGAGCCTGGCGTTCGACACGATCTTTGCCGAGGGCCAGCGCCGCTACGTCGAGTCGTTGTCGGCGTACGCACGCCAGTTCCTCGGCCAGATGGACAAGCCGGACGTCGACTTCATCGAGGGCCTGTCCCCGGCGGTCTCGATCGACCAGAAGTCCACGTCGAAGAACCCGCGCTCGACCGTCGGCACGATCACCGAGGTCTACGACTACCTCCGCCTCCTCTACGCCCGCGCCGGCCGGGCGCACTGCCCCACCTGTGGCGCGCCGATCGAGCGGCAGACGCCGCAGCAGATCGTCGACCGGATGATGGCGCTCGAGGAGGGCACCCGGTTCCAGGTGCTCGCACCGGTCATCAGCGGCCGCAAGGGGGAGTACGTCGAGCTCTTCAAGCAGCTCCAGACACAGGGGTTCTCACGGGCCCGGGTCGACGGAGCGATCCACAACCTCGATGCGCCGCCGACGCTGGACAAGAAGCTCAAGCACACGATCGAGGTCGTGGTCGACCGGCTCGCGGTCAAGGAGACCGCGAAGCGACGCCTGACCGACTCGGTCGAGACCGCCCTGGGCCTGGCCGGCGGCCTGGTCGTCTTCGACATGGTCGACGCCGCGAAGGGCGAGCCGAAGGAGCTGAAGTTCTCCGAGAAGATGGCGTGCCCCAACGAGCACGCGATCGACACCGACGACCTCGAGCCGCGTTCGTTCTCGTTCAACTCCCCGTTCGGTGCCTGCCCGGCCTGTGTCGGCCTCGGCACCCGGATGGAGGTCGATCCCGAGCTGGTCGTGCCCGACCCCACCGCGACGCTGGCCGAGAACGCTCTGCAACCGTGGAGCCACGCGCACGTCGCCGACTACTTCGGCCGGCTTCTGATCGCGCTGGGCGAGGAGCTCGGCTTCGACGTCGACACCCCGTGGGAGAAGCTCTCGGGCAAGGCGCAGAAGGCGATCCTCGAGGGGCACGCCACCAAGGTCCACGTCGTCACCAAGAACCGCTACGGCCGTGAGCGCTCCTACTACGCGGAGTTCGAAGGCGTCCGAAAGTACGTCGAGCGGCGCCACCGCGAGGCCGAGAGCGACACCAGCCGCGAGCGGTTCGAGGGCTTCATGCGCGAGGTGCCGTGCCCGGTCTGTGCAGGCAGCCGGCTCAAGCCGGTCTCGATGTCGGTCACGCTCGGGTCCCGGGAGTCGGGCGGCAAGAACATCGCCGAGGTCTGCGCCCTTCCGATCAACGAGGCCGCTGCCTACCTCTCGGACCTCGACCTGTCGACGCGCGAGCGCCAGATCGGTGAGCGGGTCCTCAAGGAGATCCAGGAGCGGCTCAACTTCCTGCTCGACGTCGGTCTCGACTACCTCTCGCTCAACCGGCCCTCGGGGTCACTGTCGGGCGGCGAGGCGCAACGGATCCGGCTCGCCACGCAGATCGGTGCCGGCCTCGTCGGCGTCCTCTACGTCCTCGACGAGCCGTCCATCGGACTCCACCAGCGCGACAACCAGAAGCTCATCGAGACCCTCGTGCGGCTCAAGGACCTCGGCAACACGTTGATCGTCGTCGAGCACGACGAGGACACCATCCGGGTCGCCGACTGGGTCGTCGACATCGGGCCCGGCGCCGGCGAGCACGGCGGCCAGGTGGTGCACTCCGGCACCGTCAAGGGGCTCCTCGAACACCCGGACTCGATGACCGGGCAGTACCTCTCCGGGCGTCGAGAGATCCCCGTCCCCGCCGTACGACGTCCGCGGACCGTGGGGCGCGAGCTCAAGGTGCACGGGGCGCGTGAGCACAACCTGCAGGACATCGACGTCAGCTTCCCGCTGGGGGTGTTCTGCGCGGTGACCGGCGTCTCGGGATCGGGCAAGTCGACCCTGGTCAACGACATCCTCTACACGTCGCTGGCCAAGCAGATCTACAACGCCCGCGCCATCCCCGGGCGGCACCAGAAGATCACCGGCCTCGAGCACGTCGACAAGGTGATCCACGTCGACCAGTCACCGATCGGCCGCACGCCGCGGTCCAACCCGGCGACGTACACCGGGGTCTTCGACCACGTCCGCAAGCTGTTCGCGCAGACGCCCGAGGCGAAGATGCGCGGCTACCAGCAGGGCCGCTTCTCGTTCAACGTCAAGGGCGGTCGCTGCGAGGCGTGCTCCGGTGACGGCACGATCAAGATCGAGATGAACTTCCTCCCGGACGTCTACGTCCCGTGCGAGGTCTGCCACGGCGCCCGCTACAACCGCGAGACGCTCGAGGTGCACTACAAGGGCAAGACCATCGCCGAGGTCCTCGACATGCCGATCGAGGAGGCCGCCGAGTTCTTCGCCGCGGTGCCCGCGATCAGCCGCCACATGAAGACGCTGTGCGAGGTCGGACTCGGCTACGTCCGCCTGGGCCAGCCGGCCACGACCCTGTCCGGCGGTGAGGCGCAGCGGGTGAAGCTCTCCTCCGAGCTGCAGAAGCGGTCGACCGGCCGCACCGTCTACGTGCTCGACGAACCGACCACAGGACTGCACTTCGAGGACATCCGCAAGCTGTTGGGCGTGCTGTCGAGCCTGGTCGACAAGGGCAACACCGTGCTGGTGATCGAGCACAACCTCGACGTCATCAAGACCGCCGACTGGATCGTCGACATGGGGCCGGAAGGTGGTTCCCGTGGCGGCACGGTGGTCGCCGAGGGCACGCCCGAGGACATCGCGGCAGTCCGGGCCAGCTACACCGGCCAGTTCCTGAAGCCGATGCTGGCCGGCAGGGCCGCGACCCAGCCCAAGGGGCGCGTCCGGGCGAAGGCCGCGGCCAAGGTCACAGCGAAGGCCACAGCGAAGGCATAGCCCCGCCTCAGGTACGGGTCGTAGCCTGTGGCCATGACAGCCCCCTTCAGCAGGAGACGAGCCCTGACGAGCGCTGCCACTCTCGGTGTCAGCGTGCCCCTGCTGGCCGCGTGTGGCGACGACGGTGACTCCACGGCGTCCGACGACACGACCAGCCAGCCCACGTCCAGCGCACCGACATCGGCAACCACCACCGAGACGGCAGACGGTGCCACCAGCACCGCCGCAGCGGGCGGCCTCGTCGCAGCCGCGGACGTGCCAGTGGGCGGCGGGGTCGTGCTGGACGGCGAGGAGCTCGTCGTCACGCAGCCGACGGCAGGGAAGTTCCAGGGCTATTCCGCCGTCTGCACCCACCAGGGCTGCCTCGTGACCTCCGTTGCCAACGGCAAGATCAACTGCCCGTGCCACGGCAGCAGCTACAACGTCGCCGACGGCTCGGTCGCCGGCGGTCCCGCGCCGTCGCCGCTGTCGAAGGTCACGCTCAAGGTCGAGGGTGACCAGGTCGTGCGCGGTTGAGCCCGGAGCACAGCCGTTTGGCTGACGTTCGTGCGACTCGTCGCATCGTGTTCTCGGGACTTGGCGCACTGGGTGTGGCCGCCGCACTCGCAGGTTGTGCGGGCAGCGATGACGACGGCTCCTCGGGGCCGGCGGTGGCTGCCGGTGCCGAGCTTGCGTTGAAGTCCGAGGTGCCCGTCGGTGGCGGCATCGTCCTGACCGACGAGAGGATCGTCATCACGCAGCCGACCGAAGGGGACTTCCAGGCGTTCACCGCGGTCTGCACCCACCAGGGCCTCCTGGTCACCTCCGTCGAGGACGGCACCATCCACTGCGCCAACCACGGGTCGTCGTACGACGCCACGAGCGGTGACGTGACCGGCGGTCCTGCCAGCGGTCCGCTCGCGTCCGTCGAGATCACCATGGACGGGGACCGCATCCTCGCCGCATGATGGGGCGCAGACAGGGGGAGCCGTGGAAGGCGTTCACGACATGGGTGGCATGCACGGCTTCGGTGCCGTCCCGGTGGACGACCTGGAGCTCCCCTTCGACGAGCCCTGGGAGGGGCGCACCTTCGGCCTGTACATCGCCGCTGGAGTGGCCGGGGCGCGGTCCGGATCGATCCGGCCGGGGATCGAGGCGATCCCTCCGGCCGACTACCTCGCCATGAGCTACTTCGAGCGGTGGGCGAGCTCACTGGAGCGCGGGCTGGTCGACGCCGGCACCCTCACCGAGGCCGAGATCGATGCTCGGGTCCGCGATCCGCGACCGCCGGCCCAGCACGGGAACGACACCAACCCCGAGCTGGCAGCCGGTCTGGCCGCTGCACTCGTCGACCGGCCGCGCGGACCGAGCGGCGAAGACGTTGCCGCGCGCTTCAAGGTCGGTGACCGGGTCACCGTGAAGCGGATGGCGCCGGAGGGTCACCACCGCTGCCCACGCTACGTCCGCGGCGTCAGCGGCGTCGTGACGCGCCAGCCCGGAGGCTGGCCCCACGCGAGCGGCGACGGACGGCCCGAGGCCACGTACACCGTTCGCTTCGAGATGCGCGATCTCTGGGGCGACGACGCGGAGGCCGGTCTCCTCCACCTCGACCTGTGGGAGCGGTACCTCACATGAACGACCAGACATGAACGACCAGCCCGCGTCGCCCGCACACGCGTCTCCGTCGGTGACGGCCCTGCGCATCGAGGCCATCGAGGCGCTGCTCGTCGAACGTCGCCTGATCACCTCCGACGTGGTGGACGCCATCATCGACACCTACGAGCACCACGTCGGTCCGATGAACGGAGCGCGGGTGGTGGCCCGTGCCTGGGTCGATCCCGACTACCGGGCGCGGTTGCTCGAGGACGCGACGAGCGCGGTCGGGGAGCTCGGGTTCGGTGGCGCGGAGGGCGAGCACCTCGTGGTGCTCGAGAACACCGACGCCGTGCACAATGTCGTCGTCTGCACCCTCTGCTCGTGCTACCCGTGGCCGGTCCTGGGGCTGCCACCACGCTGGTACAAGAGCTCGGCGTACCGGTCGCGGATGGTGCGTGAACCGCGGGCCGTGCTCGCCGAGTTCGGGACGACCCTCCCGGACGACGTCGAGCTCCGGGTCTGGGACTCGAGCGCCGAGGTCCGCTACCTGGTCCTGCCGCTGGCACCCGGTGACGCGGCGGATCGCCCAGAGGACGAGCTGGTCGCTTCGGTCACCCGCGACCACATGATCGGCGTCGTGCGCTGAACCGGCCCGGCCGACCTGCGCGACGGTGGCTGTCGGTCCGGCCTCGTAGGGTTGGGGCGTGCCCGTCCCGCTGAGCTACCGGCCTGCGCCCGGCTCGATCCCCACCCAGCCGGGCGTCTACCGGTTCCGTGACCGTCAGCGCCGGGTGATCTACGTCGGCAAGGCGAAGAACCTGCGGGCCCGCCTGTCGTCGTACTTCCAGGACATCGCGAACCTGCACCAGCGCACCGCGTCCATGGTCACCACGGCGACGTCGGTCGAGTGGACCGTGGTCAAGACCGAGGTCGAGGCGCTCCAGCTGGAGTACTCCTGGATCAAGGAGTTCGACCCGCGGTTCAACGTCAAGTACCGCGACGACAAGTCGTACCCCTGGTTGGCCGTGACGGTGTCCGACGAGTTCCCGAGGGTGATGGTCGGACGCGGCGCCAAGCGCAAGGGCACCCGCTACTTCGGGCCCTATGGCCACGCGTGGGCGATCCGCGAGACGGTCGACATCCTGCTCCGGGTCTTCCCGATGCGCTCGTGCAGCAACGGGGTCTTCAAGCGGTCCGGCCAGATCGGGCGCCCCTGTCTGCTCGGCTACATCGACAAGTGCGCTGCGCCCTGCGTCGGCAACGTGTCGGCCGACGAGCACCGTGCGATCGTCGAGGACTTCTGCGACTTCATGGCCGGGCGGACCAAGCAGTTCACCAAGCGCATCGAGAACGAGATGTACGCCGCGTCCGAAGCGCTCGACTTCGAGAAGGCCGCGCGGCTGCGGGACGACCTCGCGGCCATGCAGAAGGCGCTGGAGAAGCAGTCCGTGGTGTTCGGCGACGGTTCGGACGCCGACGTGATCGCGTTGGCCGAGGACCCGCTCGAGGTCGCCGTGCAGGTGTTCTACGTCCGGGGCGGCCGGATCCGGGGCCAGCGAGGCTGGGTGGCCGACCGCACCGATGACGGCGACACCTCGGCGCTGGTCGAGGACTTCCTGCTCCAGCTCTACGCCGGGGTGGCTCCCGAGGAGGCGCGTGACGCCGTGCCGCGGGAGATCCTGGTCCCTGAGCTGCCACCCGAGAGCGCGACCTTCGAACAGCTGCTGTCGGACCTGCGCGGCTCCCGGGTCGAGATCCGGGTGCCCCAGCGCGGCGACAAGAAGACCCTCCAGGAGACGGTGGCGCGCAACGCGTCCGAGTCGCTGATGCTCCACAAGACCAAGCGGGCCAGCGACCTCACCACCCGTAACCGGGCCCTGGCCGAGATCGCCGAGGCGCTCGAGCTGGACGAGGCACCGTTGCGCATCGAGTGCTACGACGTCTCGCACATCCAGGGCACCGAGATCGTGGCGTCGATGGTCGTGTTCGAGGACGGGCTGGCGCGCAAGGGCGAGTACCGCCGCTTCGTGATCCGCGACCAGGAGGGATCTGACGACGTCGCCGCGATGCACGAGGTGATCACGCGGCGCTTCCGCAGGTTGCTGGACGAACAGGCCAGGTCGGAGCTCCGGCCCGGCGACGAGACCAGCGGACCGATGCTGGTCGACCCCGACACCGGGAGGCCGCGCAAGTTCGCGTACGCGCCCGGACTGGTGGTCGTCGACGGCGGCGCACCGCAGGTCGCTGCGGCCCAGCGCGCGCTCGACGAGCTCGGCATCGACGACATCCCCGTGTGTGGCCTCGCCAAGCGACTCGAGGAGGTGTGGCTGCCCGGTCAGGAGGACCCGGTGATCCTGGCCCGTTCCTCCGAGAGCCTCTACCTCCTGCAGCGGGTGCGCGACGAGGCACACCGGTTCGCCATCACCCATCACCGCAACCGGCGGTCCAAGTCGATGGTCGAGAGCCTGCTGGACGACGTCCCCGGGCTGGGCGAGGTCCGCCGGAAGACCTTGCTGCGCCACTTCGGGTCGCTCCGCAAGCTGCGGGTGGCCACGACCGACGAGATCGCCGCAGTGCCGGGCATCGGTCCGCGCACGGCCGCCGCCATCAAGGCGGCGCTCGACGGCGGGGACGCTGCACCTCCCGCATCGGCCTCGACCACAATGACCCCATGAGCGACCCCATGAGCAAGGCGCACCATGACTGAGCACACCGCCGGGCCCCTCGTCGTCGTCACCGGCATGACCGGTGCCGGCCGCAGCACCGCGGCCAAGGAGCTCGAGGACCTCGGGTTCTACGTCGTCGACAACCTGCCCCCGAACCTCCTTCCCGATGTCGTTCGCCTCGTCGACGAGAGCCACGGTCCGGCGCAACCCGTCGCCGTCGTGGTCGACGTCCGGTCCGGTTCGTTCTTCCTCGGCCTGCGCAGCGCACTGGCGCACGGTGTCGCCGGACGCGACGCCACGCTGGTCTTCCTCGACGCCTCGGACGAGGTGCTCGTGCGCCGGCAGGAGGCCGCGCGCCGGCCCCATCCGCTCCAGCAGGGCGGTCGGCTGCTCGACGGCCTGCAGCGCGAGCGGATCGCGCTGGCCGATCTCCGCTCCGAGGCCGACCTGGTCATCGACACCAGCAACCTCAACGTGCACCAGCTGACCGACCGGATCGCCGAGGACTTCGGTACGCCGGACGCCACCCGGTTGCGGGTGACGGTGATCAGCTTCGGCTTCAAGTACGGCAGCCCGGTCGACGCCGACTACCTCGCCGACATGAGGTTCCTGCCCAACCCGCACTGGGTCCCGGAGCTGCGCCCGCGCACCGGTCAGGACCCCGAGGTGGCCAGCTACGTGCTCGGCCGGCCGGGGGCCGAGGAGTTCCTGGACGCCTACGTGCCGCTGCTGACCGTGGTCGCCGACGGTTACCTGCGCGAGGGCAAGCGCTTCATGCGCGTCGCCATCGGCTGCACCGGTGGCAAGCACCGCAGCGTCGCGATGAGCGAGGAGATCGCCCGGCGACTGGGGGAGCAGGGCTACCTCGCCCGCGCCATCCACCGCGACGTCGGTCGGGAGTGATCGATCGATGATCTCGGACTTCGGTGCGGTTCAGCGCGCCCAGGCGGTCGTCGCACTCGGCGGTGGCCACGGGTTGCACGCCTCGCTCAACGCCCTGCGCCACCTGCTCGACGACCTCACCCTCGACAAGCTCACCGCCGTGGTCACGGTCGCCGACAACGGTGGGTCCTCGGGCCGGCTCCGCGGCGAGTTCGGAGTGCTGCCGCCCGGTGACCTGCGGATGGCGCTCGCCGCGCTGTGTGGCGACGACGAGTGGGGAGACACCTGGGCCCGCGTGCTCCAGCACCGGTTCGAGGGGGAGGGGGAGATGCGCGGCCACGTCGTCGGCAACCTCCTGATCGTCGGCCTGTGGGAGCTCCTCGGAGACCACATCGACGCCCTCGACTGGGTCGGCCGCCTGCTCGGAGCCCGCGGCCGCGTCCTGCCGATGGCGCAGACGCCCATGGACATCACGGCCGAGGTGCGGGGCCTCGTCGAGGGGCGTCCCGACGAGCTCACCACCGTCCGTGGCCAGGTCGAGGTCGCCACCACTGAGGGCGTCATCTCCTCGATCGCCCTCGAGCCGCCTGACCCCGAGGTGAGTCCGGCGGTCCTCGACGCGATCACGGACGCCGACTGGGCCGTGCTGGGTCCGGGATCCTGGTTCAGCTCGGTGCTGCCGCACCTGCTGGTGCCCGCACTTCGGGATGCGCTGGTCCGCACGGAGGCCCGTCTTGTCGTCGTACTCAACCTGGCGGAGCAGGCGGGGGAGACGGGTGGCTTCGGGCCGTCCGACCACCTCGCGGTCCTGGCCGAGCACGCACCCGACCTCGCGATCGACGTCGTGCTCGCGGACGAGAGCGTCCTCGAGTCCGGGCTGGCCGAGCTCGAGGAGACGGTGACCGCGCTCGGCGCCCGCCTCGTCATCGCCGACGTCGCTGCCGACGACGGCTCGCCGCGACACGATCCGATCAAGCTGGCCGCTGCCTACACCCGGATCTTCGCCACCGAGTGACCCGGGCACCCGCGCAGGGTTGTTGACCACCATGGCAGGATCGGCCCATGGCGATGACGGCGCAGGTCAAGGCGGAACTGGCCAGTACTCCGGTCACCAAGGCGTGTTGCCGCAAGGCCGAGGTCGCCTCCACCCTGCGCTTCGCCGGCGGCATCCACATCGTGGCCGGCCGGATCGTCGTCGAGGCCGAGCTCGACACCGGTGCGGCTGCGCGTCGGCTGCGCAAGGACATCTCCGAGATCTACGGTCAGACCTCCGACGTCGTCATGGTGCAGGGCAACGGCCTGCGCAAGGGCAGCCGCTACATCGTGCGGGTGGCCAAGGACGGTGAGGCGCTGGCTCGTCAGACCGGCCTGCTCGACCAGCGTGGGCGGCCCGTCCGTGGTCTGCCGCCTGCTGTCGTCTCCGGGGGCGCCTGCGACGCCGTCGCGGCCTGGCGCGGTGCCTTCCTCGCCCACGGATCGCTGACCGAGCCCGGGCGCTCGTCGTCCCTCGAGGTGACCTGCCCCGGCTCCGAGGCCGCGCTGGCGCTCGTCGGTGTCGCCCGTCGGCTCGGCATCCAGGCCAAGGCCCGTGAGGTCCGCGGCGTCGACCGCGTGGTGATCCGCGACGGTGACGCGATCGGCCAGCTGCTGACGCGACTGGGCGCGCACGAGACCCTGATGGCCTGGGAGGAGCGCCGGATGCGGCGCGAGGTCCGTGCGACCGCCAACCGGCTCGCCAACTTCGACGACGCCAACCTGCGGCGCTCGGCCCGCGCGGCCGTGACGGCCGGAGCCCGCGTCGAGCGTGCCATGGAGATCCTCGGCGACGAGGTCCCCGACCACCTCAAGATGGCGGGGGAGCTGCGCCTCGAGCACAAGCAGGCCTCGCTCGAAGAGCTCGGTCAGCTGCACGAACCGGTCCTGACCAAGGATGCGATCGCCGGCCGCATAAGGCGTCTCCTGGCCATGGCGGACAAGCGTGCCGAGGACCTGGGTGTTCCGGACACCGAGGCGTCACTGACGCCCGAGATGCTTGCCGGGGACGCCTGAATCGAGGTCCGCGATGTGATGCGGGTCACCCCGACGCCCCGCGGGCTCCGGGGTGCGGGATAGGGTCGTGATGACCGTTTCCCCACCCTCAGGAGGCTCGTAGTGACCGTGCGTGTAGGCATCAACGGATTCGGCCGGATCGGCCGCAATTTCTTCCGCGCGGTGCGAGCGAGCGGAGCCGACATCGAGATCGTCGGCGTCAACGACCTCACGGGGAACGCCACCCTGGCGCACCTGTTGAAGTACGACTCGATCCTCGGTCGACTCGACGCGGACGTGTCCGCCACCGACGACGCGATCATCGTCGGCGACCAGCAGATCCGGGCCTTCGCGGAGCGCGACCCGGCCGCCCTCGGCTGGGGTGACCTGGGCGTCGACGTGGTCGTCGAGTCCACCGGGTTCTTCACCGACGCCACCAAGGCGCGTGCCCACGTGGACGGTGGCGGAGCCCGCAAGGTGATCATCTCCGCGCCGGCGACCAACGACGACATCACGATCGTGATGGGCGTCAACCACGAGCTGTACGACCCGGCCGCCCACACGGTGATCTCCAACGCGTCGTGCACCACCAACTGCCTCGCGCCGATGGCCAAGGCGCTCAACGACGGCCTCGGCATCGTCAAGGGCCTGATGACCACGGTGCACGCCTACACGGCGGACCAGAACCTCCAGGACAACATCCACCCCGACCTGCGGCGCGCTCGTGCTGCTGCGATCAACATCGTCCCGACGTCCACGGGCGCGGCGAAGGCGATCGGCCTGGTCCTGCCGGAGCTCAAGGGCAAGCTGGACGGCTACGCGCTGCGCGTTCCCACGCCGACCGGCTCATTGACGGACCTGACGTTCGAGGCGGCGCGGGAGACCACGGTCGAGGAGGTCAACGCGATCGTGAAGGCGGCCGCCGACGGCAGGTTCCTGCGCTACTCCACCGACCCGATCGTGTCCTCGGACATCGTGACGGACCCGGCGTCGTGCATCTTCGACGCTCCCCTCACCAAGGTGCTCGGCAACCAGGTCAAGGTCGCCGGCTGGTACGACAACGAATGGGGCTACTCCAACCGGCTCGCGGACCTCATCGTCCACGTCGGCTCTGACGCTTGTGACTGACTTCAACGGGCTTGCCCCGGACTTCCTCGCGACCGTCGCCGGCAAGCGGGTCCTGGTCCGCTCGGACCTGAACGTCCCGCTCGACGGCGGCCGGATCACCGATGACGGCCGGATCCGGGCCAGCGTCCCGACGATCAAGGCGCTCGCCGAAGCAGGTGCCCGCGTGGTGGTCACCGCGCACCTCGGGCGTCCCGACGGAGCGCCGGACCCGGCGTACTCCCTCGCCCCGGTGGCGGCACGGCTCGGCGAGCTCCTGGGTGCCCCTGTGGCGTTCGCGAGCGACACCGTGGGTGCCTCGGCGCAGGAGACCGTCGCCGGGCTCGCTGACGGGGACGTCGCGTTGCTGGAGAACGTCCGGTTCAACGCGGGGGAGACGAGCAAGGACGATGCCGTGCGTGGCGCCTTCGCCGACGAGCTCGCCGCCCTCGCGGACGCGTTCGTCTCCGACGGCTTCGGCGTGGTCCACCGCAAGCAGGCCAGCGTGTACGACGTGGCGCAGCGGCTCCCGCACGCCATGGGGGGCCTGGTCGCGACGGAGATCGACGTGTTGCGCCGGCTGACCGTCGAGCCCGAGCGTCCCTACGTCGTGGTCCTCGGTGGTTCCAAGGTGTCGGACAAGCTCGGCGTCATCGACAACCTGCTCGACAAGGCCGACAAGCTCCTCATCGGTGGGGGCATGGTGTTCACGTTCCTCAAGGCCGACGGTCTCGAGGTGGGCAAGAGCCTGCTCGAGGAGGACCAGCTCGACACGGTGCGGGAGTACCAGGCCCGCGCCAAGGAGCTCGGCGTCGAGATCGTGCTTCCCACGGACATCGTGGTCGCGGACAGCTTCGGCGACGAGGCCTCCGCTCGGGTGGTTGCGGCGACCGACATCCCGGCCGACGCGCTCGGCCTCGACATCGGGCCGGTGTCCGGCGCGGCGTTCGCCGCCGCACTGGCCGACGCGAAGACGGTCTTCTGGAACGGCCCGATGGGCGTGTTCGAGCAGGCAGCCTTCGCCGAGGGCACCCGTGCCGTTGCGGACGCACTCACCCGGGTCGACGGCCTGTCGGTCGTCGGCGGCGGTGACTCCGCGGCCGCCGTACGCACTCTCGGCTTCGACGAGGCTGCCTTCGGGCACATCTCCACCGGAGGCGGCGCAAGCCTGGAGTACCTCGAGGGCAAGGAGCTCCCGGGCATCACGGTTCTCGAAGAGGAAGGTGCCTGAGATGGGCAGGAACGCAGCGCAGGCCGGTCGCACCCCCCTGATGGCGGGCAACTGGAAGATGAACCTCAACCACGCCGAGGCCGTGAACCTGCTCCAGAAGCTCGCCTGGACGCTCTCGGACAAGCGCCATGACTACGGCAAGGCCGAAGTGGCGCTGCTGCCTCCCTTCACCGACATCCGTTCGGTGCAGACCGTGGTCGACGGTGACCGGCTGTCCATCAAGTACGGCGCCCAGGACGTCTCCCCGCACGTCAGTGGCGCCTACACCGGCGAGATCTCCGCGGGCATGCTCGCGAAGCTCGGCTGCTCCTATGTCGTCGTCGGTCACTCCGAGCGCCGGCAGTACCACGGGGAGACCGACGAGCTGGTGAACGCCAAGGCGAAGGCCGCGCTCGACGCAGAGATCGTTCCGATCGTCTGCGTGGGGGAAGGGCTTGAGATCCGCCAGGCAGGAGAGCACGTCCCCTACACGATGGCGCAGGTCGAGGGATCCCTCGCCGGTCTCACGAAGGCGCAGGTCGCAAGCCTCGTCATCGCCTACGAACCGGTCTGGGCCATCGGCACCGGCGAGGTCGCCACTCCCGAGGACGCACAGGAGGTCTGTGCGGCCATTCGCGGGCAGGTGCGGGAGTCCTTCGGTGACGAAGCGGCCGACGCCGTACGCGTCCTCTACGGCGGTTCCGTGAAGGCCGCCAACATCGCCGGCATCATGGCGAAGGCCGATGTCGACGGTGCACTGGTCGGTGGCGCGAGCCTCGAAGTGGACGAGTTCGGCGGGATCTGCCGGTTCTATGACATGCCGGTGCTGTCCTGATCTCGGGCCTGACGTAGGATTCCCCGCGTGTTGATCACCCTGCTCACCGTTCTGCTCGTGACCGCGAGCCTGCTGCTCATCCTCCTGGTGTTGCTGCACAAGGGCCGTGGTGGCGGACTCTCGGACATGTTCGGCGGCGGTGTGTCGAGCTCGCTCGGCGGGTCGTCCATTGCTGAGCGAAACCTCGACCGCTTCACGGTCGGCATCGGCGTCATCTGGTTCGCGTGCGTCATCGCACTCGGCCTGCTGCTCGCCTATCAGAACTGACCGAACAACAGGCCTGCCCGACTAGCGGGCTGTCCGAAGGCTTGAGGAGAAAATCCGTTGGCTGGTGGTGGAAACGCGATTCGCGGGAGTCGCGTCGGTGCAGGTCCGATGGGCGAGGCCGAGCGCGGCGAGGCTGCGCCTCGGCAGGCAGTGACGTACTTCTGTACGAACAGCCACCGCTCGGTGATCACCTTCTCCGTTGAGGCGAACGTCCCTGAGTCCTGGGACTGCCCGAAGTGCGGCCTCCCGGCCGGTCTGGACTCGGAGAACGCTCCGCCGCCCAACAAGATCGAGCCGTACAAGACGCACCTCGCCTACGTGAAGGAGCGCCGCTCCGACAAGGAGGCCGAGGTCATCCTCGACGAGGCGATCCAGCTGCTGCGTTCGCGCCGCAAGTCGGGCGAGATCATTTTCTGATCTGCGCGCAGCCGCGTCAGTCAGATGAGTGACGCGGCTTCGGTGTCGAGGAACCACACGGTCTCCGCGTTGCCGGCGACACCGCGGGCGGGCGTCTCCTCGACGGAACCGGCCTCGGCCAGCGCCCGTCGTACGGCGTCGGCCTTGGCCTCGCCACTGGCGAGGAACCAGACCGACTGAGCCCGGTTGAGGGCCTCGAACGTCAGCGTCACCCGATCGGCCGGCGGCTTGGGGGAGTCGTGGACGGCGGCGGTGATCGCATCGGTCACGTCCAGGCCCGGGTGGCCCGGGAAGAGCGACGCGACGTGGCCGTCCGGTCCGATGCCGAGCATGAGGACGTCGAAGTCGCCATTGCCCTCGGCCCGCACCGTTTCGCCGTACGACGCCGCGGCGGTCTCGGCGCTCTCGGACTCGTCCGACGCCGGGATCTCGTGGACGCGCATCGCGCGGACCTCGTCGAGGAACGCTGCACGGGCCTGCCCGGCGTTGCGGTCGGGTGAGTCGGCGGGCACGAACCGCTCGTCGCCGAACCAGAACTGGACCGCTCCCCAGTCGACGCCGGAGGCGGGCGCCAGGCGGGCCACCTCACGGTGGATCGTGTCGGCGATGGTCCCGCCGGTCAGGCCGATGTCGGGCACGTGGCCGGCCGCCTGGGCGTCAGCGATCCGGTTCAGCAGCTCGCCGGCGACGGCGGTGGCGAGCACCGCGGCGTCGGCGTGGACCTCGATGAGCGGGCTCGGTCGTTCGGATGTCGCAGAGGTGTCTGTCATCGCGCGCGGTGCTCCCGGTAGTAGTGGATCAGGGCCTGGGTCGAGGGGTCCTGCTCGCCAAGGACCGTCTCGTCGCCGGCGAGGGCGGGCGCGATCTCCAGCGCCAGCTGCTTGCCGAGCTCGACGCCCCACTGGTCGAAGCTGTCGATGCCCCACACGACACCCTGCACGAACGTGATGTGCTCGTACAGCGCGATCAGCTGACCGAGCACGGACGGCGTCAGCGCCGGCGCCATGATCGAGGTGGTGGGACGGTTCCCGGTGAACACCCGGGCCGGCACGATCTGTTCGGCCGTGCCTTCGGCCCGCACCTCGTCGGGAGTCTTCCCGAAGGCGAGCGCCTTGGTCTGCGCGAAGAAGTTCGCCAGCAGGAGCTCGTGGACGTCGGTCGTGCCGTCCACCAGGGGAGAGGTGGGGGTGGCGAACGCGATGAAGTCCGCCGGGATCAGCCGGGTGCCCTGGTGGATGAGCTGGTAGAACGCGTGCTGGCCGTTCGTGCCGGGCTCGCCCCAGAACACCTCGCCGGTCTCGGTGGTGACGGGCGAGCCGTCCCAGCGCACGCTCTTGCCGTTGGACTCCATGGTGAGCTGCTGGAGGTAGGCCGCGAACCGGTGCAGGGACTGGGCGTACGGCAGCACGGCGTGGGTCTGGGCGCCGAGGAAGTTGACGTACCAGACGTTGAGCAGCCCCATCAGGACCGGGACGTTCGCATGGAGGGGGGCGTTCTGGAAGTGTTCGTCGACCACGTGGAAGCCCGCGAGGAACTCCTCGAACCGCTCCGGTCCGATCGCGATGACGAGCGAGGTCCCGATCGCGGAGTCGACCGAGTAGCGTCCGCCGACCCAGTCCCAGAAGCCGAAGGCGTTCGCGGGGTCGATGCCGAAGGCGGCCACCTTCTCCAGCGCGGTGGACACCGCGACGAAGTGCCGTGCGATCACGGCCTTGGCTTCGGGGTGCTCCGGGTCGGCGGTGCTGACGACGCCTGCGTCGTGCAGTCCCGCCAGGAGCCAGTTGCGGCACAGCCGCGCGTTGGTCAGCGTCTCGAGGGTCCCGAACGTCTTGCTCGACACCACGAAGAGCGTCGTGGCCGGGTCGAGCCCGGCCAGGGTCTCCGCGGCGTCGGTCGGGTCGATGTTGCTGATGAAGCGGCACTCCAGACCGGCCTGGACGTACGGCTTCAGCGCTTCGTAGGCCATCACGGGTCCGAGGTCGGAGCCGCCGATGCCGATGTTGACCACGGTCCTGATCGCCGCGCCGGTGCTCCCTCGCCAGGCGCCGGACCGTACGTCGTCCGCGAACGCGTAGACGCGGCTCAGCACCTCGTGGACGTCGTCGACCACGTCGTGCCCACCGACCTCGAGGTCGGCGTCGACCGGCTGGCGCAGCGCCGTGTGGAGCACGGCCCTGTCCTCGGAGACGTTGATGTGGTCACCGCGGAACATCGCCTCGCGACGCCCGGGCAGACCGACCTCGTCGGCGAGCGCCAGGAGCGCGGTCAGGACCCCGTCGTCGACCAGGTTCTTCGACAGGTCGACCAGCAGGTCGCCCGCGGTGTGCGTGAGTGCGTCGACGCGACCCGGCTCCGAGACGAGCTCGCGCAGTGAGGTCTGCCAGTTCCCGTGGTCGTCGCAGTGCGAGTCAGCGAGCTTCTGCAGCCGCGCCCACGCGGCCGTGGCAGTCGGGTCGACGGGAGCAGCGTTCTGCGGCTCGCCCACCGGTCAGGCTCCCGCCTTGGCCATCTGCGCTTGGACGGTCTCGATCAGTTCGGTCCACGACACCTTGAACTTGTCGACACCTTCGGTCTCCAGCACTCCGAAGACGTCGTCGAGGTCGATGCCGACCGCCGTGAGCTGGTCGAACACCGCCTGGGCTTCGGCAGCCTTGCCGGTCACGGCGTCGCCGCCGTTCTCGGCCACCAGCTCGCCGTGATCGGCGAACGCCATCAGCGTCTTCTCCGGCATCGTGTTCACGGTGTTCGCGACGACGAGGTCGGTGACGTAGAGGGTGTCGGAGTAGTCCGGGTTCTTGACACCCGTGGAAGCCCACAGCGGACGCTGGGGGTTCGCTCCGGCTGCGGCCAGAGCCTGCCACCGGTCGGAAGCCAGCACCTCCTTGAAGGCCGCGTACGCCAGAC
Organism: Nocardioides sp. Root682; assembly: GCF_001427795.1. Lineage (GTDB taxonomy): Bacteria > Actinomycetota > Actinomycetes > Propionibacteriales > Nocardioidaceae > Nocardioides. The sequence goes on from NZ_LMHJ01000002.1 coordinate 618,225, forward strand.
GGGCGTTCGCGACGGCTGCCTTGCCGCGCAGGGCGAGCGCCTCGTCCGTGCCGATCTTGTCCAGCCTGGCGTCGATCTCGGAGTCGACGCGCGAGACGAAGAACGAAGCCACGGAACGGATGGTCGACAGGTCGATGCCCGCGGTCTGGGCCTTCTCCAGACCCTCGACGTAGGCGTCCATCACCGCGCGGTAGCGCTCGGTGGAGAAGATGAGCGTGACGTTGACGCTGATGCCGGCCCCGATGACCTCGGCGATGGCCGGAAGTCCCTCGAGCGTGGCGGGGATCTTGATCAGCGCGTTGGGGCGGTCCACCGCGGACCACAGGGCCGCGGCGGACGCAACGGTCGCTGCGGTGTCGTTGGCCAGGGTCGGCTCGACCTCGATCGAGACCCGGCCGTCGTCGGCCGTGGCGGCAGCGACGGGCGCGAGCACGTCGCACGCGTTGCGGACGTCGTCGGTGGTCAGCGCGAAGATCACGGCGTCTGCCGTCGCGCCGTCGGCGACGAGCGCGCGGACCTGGTCGTCGTACCGCTCACCATTGGCGATGGCGCCGGCGAAGATCGTCGGGTTGGTGGTGACGCCGACGACCGACTTCTCGGCCACGAGCTGGGCCAGGTTGCCGGTCTCGATGCGTTCGCGGGACAGGTCGTCGAGCCAGATGGACACCCCCGCGTCGGCGAGGGCTTTCAGTCGTTCACTCATGAATCCTCCTCGAGAGGTGCTGTGTGGGGGCTGGTACGACGACCGCTGGGGTCAGGCTCTGACCGCGGCGATGCTCTCCCGGGCGGCCACGGCGACCGCCTCGGGCGTGAAGCCGAACTCGCGGAACAACGTGCCGGCGTCGGCGCTCGCACCGTAGTGGTCGATGCTGACGATCCGGCCGGCGTCACCGACGTACTCGCGCCAGCCCTGCTTCACGCCGGCCTCGACCGAGACACGTGCCTTGACGGTCGGCGGGATGACGGAGTCGCGGTAGGCCTGGGTCTGCGCCTCGAACCACTCGATGCACGGCAGCGACACGACCCGGGCGTTGATGCCGTCGGCCTTCAGCTGCTCGCGGGCGGTCACGGCGAGCTGGACCTCGGACCCGGTCGCCAGCAGCACGACGTCCGGCTCGCCACCCTCGGCGTCGACGAGGACGTAGCCGCCCTTGCCGACGTTCTCCGTGGTCGCGAAGCCCTCGGTGCCGCGGGGGAACGTCGGGACGTTCTGGCGGCTCAGGACCAGGCCGGCGGGCCGGTCGGCGTTGCGCAGGACCTGGAGCCAGGCGGCTGCGGTCTCGTTGGCGTCAGCGGGGCGGACGATGTCGAGGCCCGGCATCGCACGAAGGGACGCGACGTGCTCGATGGGCTGGTGGGTCGGACCGTCCTCGCCGAGGCCGACGGAGTCATGCGTCCAGACGTAGATGACCGGTGCCTTCATCAGCGCCGCGACACGAACCGAACCGCGCATGTAGTCCGAGAAGGTGAGGAAGGTGCCACCGAACACGCGGGTGCCACCGTGGACGGCGATGCCGTTCATGATCGCGCCCATGCCGTGCTCGCGGATGCCGAAGTGCAGGACCCGACCCTGGTACGGGTCGCCCTGCCACTCCTCGACGGAGCGGTCCACGGGCAGGAACGACTTGGCGTCCTTGATGGTCGTGTTGTTGGAGCCCGCGAGGTCGGCAGAGCCGCCCCACAGCTCGGGCATGATCGCCGCGATCGCGTTGATGACCTTGCCGGACGCGGCACGGGTCGCGACGCCCTTGGCGTCGGCCTCGAAGGTCGGGAGCACGTCCTCGATGCCGTCGGGGAGCGCGCGACCCTTCATCCGGTGCAGCAGCGCCGCACTGTCGGGGTGTGCGGTCGACCAGGCGGCGTACTGCTCGTTCCACTCCGCCGCCCAGGCCTTGCCTCGCTGGACGAGCGAGCGGGTGTGCTCGAGGACGTCGTCGGGGACCTCGAAGTCCTGCTCGGGGTCGAAGCCAAGGACCGTCTTGGTGGCCGCGACCTCGTCGGCGCCGAGCGCGGACCCGTGGGCGGCCTCGGTGTTCTGGGCGCTGGGGGCGGGCCAAGCGATGACGGTCTTCAGCACGATGAGGGACGGCTTGTCGGTGACCGCGTCGGCTGCCTTGATCGCTTCGTACAGCGCCGGGACGTCCTCGGCGTAGTGAGCGAGGTCAGCGTGGTCGTTGCCGGTCCAGTCGACGGTCTGGACGTGCCAGCCGTACGCCTCGTAGCGCTTCGCCACGTCCTCGTTGAACGCGATGTGGGTGTCGCCCTCGATCGAGATCCGGTTGGCGTCGTAGAGGACCGTGAGGTTGCCCAGCTCCTGGGTGCCCGCGATCGAGGACGCCTCGCTGCTGACGCCCTCCTCGAGGTCGCCGTCGGAGGCGATGACGTAGACGTGGTGGTCGAAGATCGATGCGCCGTCGCCGGCACCGGGGTCGAGCAGGCCGCGTTCCCTGCGTGCAGCCATCGCCATGCCCACGGCGTTGGCGACGCCCTGGCCGAGCGGGCCGGTGGTGACCTCGACGCCGGCGGTGTGGCCGAACTCGGGGTGACCGGGCGTCTTGCTGCCCCAGGTGCGCAGCGCCTTGAGGTCGTCGAGCTCGAGACCGAAGCCGCCGAGGTAGAGCTGCGTGTAGAGGGTGATCGAGGAGTGTCCGCAGGACAGCACGAACCGGTCCCGGGCTGCCCAATCGGGGTCAGCGGGATCGTGCCGCATCACCTTCTGGAAGAGCAGGTACGCCGCAGGCGCCAGGCTCATCGCGGTGCCGGGGTGGCCGTTGCCGACCTTCTGGACAGAGTCCATCGCCAGCACCCGTGCCGTGTCGACGGCCTTGCGGTCGAGATCGGTCCACACCAACTCCGGGATCATGTGTCCGAGCCTACCCAGCCGGAGCAGGCGGCCGACACCTGGCTCGGTGCCTGCACATCGGTTCGCTCGGGCTACACTCGGACCGCTTTCGATCCCTGCCCGCGAGGCCACCTCCGAGGAACTTGCCGTGACCTACGTCGACCCGACCAGCCCCGAGCTGATCGCTGACGACGGACGGCGCACGACGGATGAGACCGGGGCCACTGCCCGCGATGTGCTCATGGCGTACGTCGGCCTCACCAAGCCGCGCGTGATCGAGCTGTTGCTCCTCACGACCGTCCCGATGATGTTCTTCGCGGCCGAGGGTGTGCCGCCGCTGGGCCTCGTAGTCGCCACCGTCATCGGCGGCACCCTGTCCGCCGGTTCGGCGTCGGTGTTCAACTGCGTCTACGACCGTGACATCGACGAGCAGATGCGGCGTACCCGTCGGCGAGCGCTCCCGCGCCACATCGTGACGCCCCGCGCCGCCCTCGTGTTCGGGATCGTGCTGGGCGTCCTGTCGACCGTGGTGCTCGCCTGGCAGGTCAACACGCTCTCGGCTGTGTTGTCGGTCAGCGCCATCGCCTTCTACGTGTTCATCTACACGATGCTGCTGAAGCGTCGTACGGCCCAGAACATCGTGTGGGGCGGCATCGCCGGCTGCTTCCCGACCCTGATCGGCTGGACCGCCGTGACGGACGAGCTGTCGTGGATCCCGATCGTGCTGTTCGCGGTGGTCTTCTTCTGGACGCCGCCGCACACCTGGGCGCTCGCGCTGCGCTACCGCGAGGACTACGCCCAGGTCGACGTCCCGATGCTTCCGGTGGTCAAGCCGGCCCGTTCGGTCGCCTTCCAGATCGTGATCTACAGCTGGGTCATGGTTGCCACGTCACTGCTGCTGTGGCCGGTGGCCGACACCGGGCTGGTCTACCCGATCGTCGCCGCGGTGCTCGGTGCGGTGTTCCTCAGCCAGGCCCACGCCCTGCACAGCCGGTCGAAGACGACCGAGGAGCTGAGCATCCTCCAGCCGATGCGCCTGTTCCACTCCTCGAACCTGTATCTGTCACTGCTCTTCGTCGCAGTGGCCATCGATCCGCTGCTGAAGTAGGCCAGCTCCCGGTCAGCGGGGCCGGGTCGAGAGAACGACCCAGGTGAGTGCGGCGGACGTCAGTCCGGCGCCGAGCATGTGGAACCCGACGAGCAGCTCGGGCAGGTCGGTGAAGTACTGCCAGAAGCCGATCGTGCCCTGCAGCAGCTCGACGCCGAGCAAGGCTGCGGCGGCGCGGAGGAGCACCCGCTGGTTCGTTCGCTGCGCGGTCCAGAGGAGACCGACCGTCAGCGCCACCAGCACGTAGACCGCCCAGGCGTGCACGTGGGACATCACCTGCGGGTCGAGGCCGGTACGGCGCGACTCGAGGTCGCCCGAGTGCGGACCCGAGCCGGTCACGACGGTCCCGAGGTAGAGGACCACCCAGCCGACGACGAACAGCATCGCGGCCAGCCGGCTGGCGCCTGTCGGGGCGCCTTCCCGGGACGGTCCGCGCAGGTGGTCGAGGAGGACGACACAGACCCCGACGATCGCCATCGAGACGAGCAGGTGCAGTCCGACGATCCACGGGTTCAGGTCGGTGAGCACCGTGATCCCGCCGAGGACGGCCTGGGCGGGGATGCCGAGGGCGATGATCGTGGAGAGGCGTACGGCGCGCGAGTGCTCGGCGGCCCGGTCCCGGGCAGCCAGCCAGCAAGCCACGGCGATGACGACGAGGACGTAGGTCAGCATCCGGTTGCCGAACTCGATCGCGCCGTGCACGCCGAGCGCGCTGTGCGGGAGGTACGACTCGTCCGTGCACCGGGGCCAGGTCGGGCAGCCCAGTCCGGAGCCGGTGAGCCGGACGGCGCCGCCCGTGATGGCAATGGCGATGTTGGCGACCAGGTTGGCCCACGCCAGCGGGACCAGGCGGTCGCCGAGCGACCGCTGGAGGGTCGCCCAGCGCGTCGTCAGGCTCACTCCCACTGGAACGTCCTCGCCGTCAGGGCGGAGCCGATGACGGCCCAGCCCACCAGGACGAGCAGGTCGCGGACCGCCACCGAGGCGTCACACGCGGCGCGCGCAGCCTCACCGAGCGCGCCCGAGGGCAGCCAGCGCACGACGTCACCCAGGCCGCCGTACGCATCGGCAGGGAGTACGACGGCGCCGCCGGCGAGCAGCAGCAGGTAGACGAGGTTCGCGGCAGCGAGCGTGGCCTCGGCGCGCAGCGATCCGGCGAGCAGCATGCCGAGCGATGCGAACGCCGCGGTGCCCAACACTGCCGCCAGGATCAGCGCGAGGTAGCCACCGAGGCCGTCCGGGCCGGACCAGCCCAGGGCGAAGCCGACGCCACCGATGACGAGGAACTGCAGGATCTCGACCAGCAGCAGGGCGATCACCTTGCCGCCCAGCAGGGTGGCGCGGGAGAGGGGAGCGGTGCCGAGCCGCTTGAGGACGCCGTAGCGCCGCTCGAAGCCGGTCGCGATCGCCAGGGACGTGAACGCGGTCGACATCACCGCGACGGCGAGCACGCCGGGGGTGAGCACGTCGATCGGCCGACCGTCGAGGTTGACGCCGACCCGGTCCGCGCCGCGCACGGCGGCGACCAGCACGATCACCGGGATGACGACCGCGAGCAGCAGCTGCTCACCGTTGCGCAACATCAGCCGCGCTTCCATGCCTGCCTGCGTCACCAGCTGGCGCAGGACGGGGGCCGCTCCGGGGGCAGGCGTGAAGGTTCCGCCCGTCGGGGTGCTCGTGGGGGCGCTCAAGCGAAGTCCTCTCGGCCGGTCAGCTCGAGGAAGACGTCCTCGAGGTTGCGCTGTCCGAGCGAGAGCGACTCGGGCAGCACGTCGTGGTCGGTGCACCAGGCGGCCACCTTGCCGAGCGTCGAACCGTCAGCGGGACCCGAGACCTGCAGGCTGAGCGGGTCGAGCACGGTCAGCTCGGTGCCGGCGCCGAGCGCTGTGGCCAGGGCTTCGGGGGAGCCCGGCGGGAACGGCTGGGTCACGACCAGCCGGATCGTCGCGACCGTGCCACCGCGGGTGAGCTCGAGGGGCGAGCCACTCGCCACGAGCTTGCCGTGGTCGAGGATGTGGACCTTGTCGGCCAGCCGCTCGGCCTCCTCGAGGTAGTGCGTGGTCAGCACGACCGTGACGCCGTCACCGCGCAGCTCCTCGAGGAGCTCCCAGACGGCCCGGCGGATCTGGGGGTCCAGTCCGGCAGTCGGTTCGTCGACGAAGACCAGCTCGGGGCGCCCGACGAGGGCCAGGGCGAGACCGAGCCGCTGCTGCTGGCCGCCCGAGAGCCGTCGGTACGGCGTCCTGCCGCACTCGTGCAGCGCGAGGCGGTCCATCAGCAGGCCGGTGTCGAGCGGGTGGGCGTGCAGCCGGGCGAAGTGCCGCAGCATCTCGTCGGCGCGCGCGCCGCTCCAGGCGCCACCCGACTGCAGCATCACGCCGATCCGGGGGAGCAGGTCGCGCCGCTCGCGCACCGGGTCCAGGCCGAGGACGCGCACCGTGCCCGACTGCGCGCGGCGATAGCCCTCGCAGGTCTCGAGCGTCGTGGTCTTCCCGGCGCCGTTGGGGCCGAGGACGGCGGTGATCGTGTGTGCCTCGACCTCGAAGGAGAGGTCGTCGACGGCTGTACGGTCGCCGTACCTCATCACCAGGCCGTCGACGAGGACAGCAGGACCAGCGGGCACCCGGGGAGTCTAGAGCGCGGTCCGCGGGCCTACGCTGGCGGCCGTGACTGTCTGGTTGTACGGCGTCGTTCTCGCCGTCTCGTGTGCGGCTGCGGCGCTGCTCGTGGTCGATCTGATTCGTGACCGGGCTGCCCAGGATTCGCACTTCGTCTCGCTGGCGGTGCTGGACGTGATCCTGCTCGTCCAGCTGGTCGGGGGAGCGGTGGCGCTCGCGCGCACCGAGCGCGAGGTCGAGGGCGCGGTGTTCGTGAGCTACCTCGTGACGGTGTTCCTCGTCCCGGTGATCGGCGCGTTCTTCTCGCTCGCGGAGCGGTCGCGCGTCGGCACCACGATCTTGTTGCTCGCCGTCGCCACGGTCGCCGGGCTGGAGCTCCGGCTCTGGGACATCTGGGGAGGTCGCCATGTCTGAGCTGCAGCAGCCGTTGGCCGAGGGCTGGGGTCGCGCGCTGGTCTTCGTCTACGGCCTGTTCGCGGTCGCAGCGACCGGGCGCTCCGCCGTACAGCTCGGCATGGAACCGGACCGGGCGCCGTTGGCGTACTCGCTGTCGCTCCTCGCCGCGATCCTCTACCTCGTCGCCACGACCTGTCTGCTGCTCGGCGGCACCACCGGCTGGCGGGTGGCCGGCATCGCGGTCACGATCGAGCTGCTCGGGGTCCTGTCGGTCGGCGCGATGAGCTACCTCGCGACCGACCTGTTCCCCGACAAGACGGTCTGGTCGCACTTCGGGCAGGGGTACGGATTCCTTCCCCTCGTGCTGCCGTTCGCGGGCCTGGCATGGCTGCGCCACACCCGGAGAACCCCCGTTGGTTGAGGTGCGAGCGGAGCGAGTCTCGAAACTTAGGTTGACCTTGCTTGAAAGCGGCTGGGCATTATCGGCACACTGATGTTGTGGAATTGCCGACCGAGTGCGACCAGCCGACGCGCCAGCGCGTGGCTCAGTCGATCCTGGTCAACGGCGCCTCCACCGCTGCGGCCCTCGCGGAGCGTCTCGAGCTGACCCCGGCAGCCGTCCGTCGGCACCTCGACCAGATGGTCGCTGACGGTTCCCTCGTCGCGCGCGACCCCCGGCCGGTGGGCTCCCGTGGCCGCGGCCGTCCGGCCAAGGTGTTCGTGTTGACCGAGCGCGGTCGCGACGCCTTCGACCAGCAGTACGACGACCTCGCCACCGAGGCGCTCCGGTTCCTCGCCGAGACGGGCGGTGAGGCCGCCGTACGCGCGTTCGCCGACCGGCGCGCGTCGTTCATCGAGAAGCGTTTCCCCGAGGTCCAGGCCGCGCACCCGGAGGCCTCTCCGGCCCAGGTGCTCGCCACGATCTTCACCGCCGAGGGCTATGTCGCTGCCGTGCACGACATTCCCCTGAAGAACGGACGCAGTGGGGAAGAGCTGTGCCAGCAGCACTGCCCCGTGTCCCACGTCGCCCACGAATTCCCACAGTTGTGCGAAGCCGAGACCGAGGCGATCAGCCGCGTCCTCGGCACGCACGTCCAGCGTCTGGCCACCATCGCCCACGGCGACGGGGTGTGCACCACCTGCATCCCGGACGTCCACAGCATCCAGAAGAAGGAGCAGGTCACGTCATGACCTCGATCGAAGAACTGAACCCGGAGCTCAAAGGCATCGGCCGCTACGAGTTCGGCTGGTCCGACAAGAACGACGTCGGTGCCGACGCGAAGCGTGGCCTGAGTGAGGACGTTGTCCGCAACATCTCCGCGCTCAAGTCGGAGCCGCAGTGGATGCTCGACCTGCGCCTGAAGGGCCTCAAGCTCTTCCACCGCAAGCCCATGCCCACGTGGGGCTCGGACCTGTCGGCGATCGACTTCGACAACATCAAGTACTTCGTCCGGTCCAGCGAGAAGCAGGCCGCGACCTGGGACGACCTCCCCGAGGACATCAAGAACACCTACGACAAGCTCGGCATCCCCGAGGCCGAGAAGCAGCGCCTGGTCTCCGGCGTCGCGGCGCAGTACGAGTCCGAGGTCGTCTACCACTCGATCCGCGAGGACCTCGAGGCGCAGGGCGTGCTCTTCCTCGACACCGACACCGCGCTCAGGGAGCAGCCGGAGCTGTTCCAGGAGTACTTCGGCACCGTCATCCCGGTCGGCGACAACAAGTTCGCCGCGCTCAACACCTCGGTGTGGTCGGGTGGCTCGTTCATCTACGTGCCCAAGGGCGTCCACGTCGACATCCCGCTCCAGGCCTACTTCCGGATCAACACCGAGAACATGGGCCAGTTCGAGCGGACCCTGATCATCGTCGACGAGGGTGCCTACGTGCACTACGTCGAGGGCTGCACGGCGCCGATCTACTCGTCGGACTCGCTGCACTCCGCGGTCGTCGAGATCATCGTCAAGAAGGGTGGTCGCTGCCGTTACACGACCATCCAGAACTGGTCGAACAACGTCTACAACCTGGTGACCAAGCGTGCGGTCTGCGAAGCCGGCGCCACCATGGAGTGGGTCGACGGCAACATCGGCTCCAAGGTGACGATGAAGTACCCCGCCGTCTACCTCATGGGCGAGCACGCCAAGGGCGAGACCCTGTCCATCGCCTTCGCGGGCGAGGGCCAGCACCAGGACGCCGGCGCCAAGATGGTGCACGCTGCGCCGAACACGTCGAGCTCGATCCTGAGCAAGTCGGTGGCGCGCGGCGGCGGCCGGACGTCGTACCGCGGCCTCATCCAGATCAACGAGGGTGCGCACGGCTCGAAGTCCAACGTGCTCTGTGACGCGCTGCTGGTCGACCAGATCAGCCGCTCGGACACCTACCCGTACGTCGACATCCGCGAGGACGACGTCTCCATGGGTCACGAGGCGAGCGTCTCGAAGGTCTCCGACGACCAGCTGTTCTACCTCATGTCGCGAGGCATGCAGCAGGACGAAGCGATGGCGATGATCGTGCGTGGCTTCATCGAGCCGATCGCCAAGGAGCTCCCGATGGAGTACGCCCTCGAGCTCAACCGGCTCATCGAGCTGCAGATGGAAGGGGCCGTGGGTTGAGCGCCGCAGCCATCAGCGACGCCCTCGAGCAGGTGCACGTCGAGTCCCACCTCCACCCGGAGCCCACCTTCGACCTCGAGGCACACCCCGTGCCGACCGGTCGCGAGGAGGTCTGGCGGTTCACCCCGCTCAAGCGCTTGCGCGGCCTGCTGGAGGACGTCCCGTCCGTCGAGACCCTGGAGTGGAAGGAATCCCTTCCCGCCGGTGTCACGCTGACCCGCTTCTCCACCGAGGACGCGATCGCCCTCGGCGGTACGGCGCCGTTCGACCGCCTCGGCGCGCTCGCGGTGAAGAACGCCGGTGGCGCCCTGGTGCTCGACATCCCGTCGGACACCGAGGTCGACGAGCCGGTGCGGCTGCTGCTGCACGGCACGGCGCTCGACGCCACCGTCTGGGGCCACCTCGTGGTCCGGATCGGAACGCACTCCAAGGCCACCGTCGTCGTCGAGCACTCGGGCAGCACGACGTACAACGCCTTCACCACCGTGCTCGTCGGTGACGGCGCCCACCTCGACCTGGTCCACGTCAACGACTGGGCCGACGACGCGGTGCACGCCGAGCAGATCAACGCCCGCGTGGGCCGCGACGCGACGCTGCGCCAGTTCGAGTTCACCCTCGGTGGCGACCTGGTGCGCACCAGCACCAACGTCGACTACGCCGGTCCGGGTGGCACGGCCGAGCTCTTCGGGCTCTACTTCGCCGACGCCGGCCAGCACTTCGAGCACCGCCTCTTCGTCGACCACACCGCCCCCAAGACGGTCTCCAACGTCGTCTACAAGGGTGCGCTGCAGGGCGAGAAGGCGCACACCGTGTGGGTCGGCAACGTGCTGATCCGCAAGGTGGCCGAGGGCATCGAGACCTACGAGGAGAACCGCAACCTCATCCTCACCGAGGGCTGCCACGCCGACTCGATCCCGAACCTGGAGATCGAGACCGGCGAGATCGCCGGCGCGGGCCACGCGTCGGCCGTGGGTCGCTTCGATGACGAGCAGCTGTTCTACCTGCGCTCGCGCGGCATCGAGGAGAAGGAGGCCCGCAAGCTCGTCGTACGCGGCTTCTTCGACGACCTGATCCGCAAGGTGACCATCCCCGATCTTGCCGAGAAGTTGAGCGGTCAGGTCGAGGAGGAGCTCAAGCGCCACGTCCTCGCGGAGCTCTCATGAGCTTCGAACGCGCGTGCGCGCTGGCCGACGTACCGGCCGACGAGGCCCTCGCCGTGACCATCGACCGCTACGACGTGGCGATCGCACGCAACGGTGACGAGGTCTTCGCACTGCAGGACCTCTGCTCCCACGCGGCGGTCTCGCTGAGCGAGGGCGAGGTCGCTGACTGCACGATCGAGTGCTGGCTGCACGGGTCGACGTTCGACCTGCGCACCGGCAAGCCCACCACTTTCCCGGCGACCGAGCCGGTTGCCACCTTCCCCGTAGAAATCCGCGACGGCGATGTCTATGTCGACGTGGAATCCACCCTGAACGGAGTCACCCCCGCATGAGCACCCTCGAGATCAAGGACCTTCAGGTCCAGGTCAACACCGAAGACGGTCCGATTGAGATCCTCAAGGGCGTCACGCTGACGATCAACTCCGGCGAGACGCACGCGATCATGGGCCCGAACGGCTCTGGCAAGTCGACCCTGGCGTACTCCATCGCCGGCCACCCGCGCTACGAGGTCACCGGCGGCACCGTCACCCTCGACGGCGAGGACGTGCTGACGATGTCCGTCGACGAGCGGGCGCGAGCCGGCCTGTTCCTCGCGATGCAGTACCCCGTCGAGGTCCCCGGCGTCTCGGTGTCGAACTTCCTCCGGACCGCCAAGACCGCGATCGACGGTGAGGCTCCCAAGCTCCGCACGTGGGTCAAGGACGTCAACGGCGCGCTCGAGAAGATGAACCTCGACACGACGTTCTCCCAGCGCTCGGTCAACGAGGGCTTCTCCGGTGGCGAGAAGAAGCGCCACGAGATCGCCCAGCTCGACCTGCTCGACCCGAAGGTCGCGATCCTCGACGAGACCGACTCCGGCCTCGACATCGACGCGCTCAAGGTCGTCTCCGACGGCGTCAACCGCTTCCGGGAGCGTGACAACAAGGGTGTCCTGCTGATCACGCACTACACGCGGATCCTGCGCTACATCCAGCCCGACCACGTGCACGTGTTCGTCGCCGGCAAGGTCGCCGAGTCCGGTGGCCCGGAGCTCGCCGAAGAGCTCGAGGCCAACGGCTACGACCGCTTCCTCAAGGCTGTCACCGCTGGTTGAGGTGCGAGGCCGCTCGCGGCCGAGCCTCGAAACCCGGTGACATGAAAGGAATGGCGATGAAGGGTCTGCTCCCCGAGCTGGAAGTCATCCGCAAGGACTTCCCGATCCTCGAGCGCACGCTCGCGGGCGGACAGCCGCTGATCTACCTCGACAGCGCGAACACCTCGCAGAAGCCGCAGGTCGTCATCGACACGATGGTCGACCACCTCGAGCGGCACAACGCGAACATCGCGCGGGCGATGCACCAGCTCGGTGCGGAGTCGACCGAGGCCTACGAGTCGGCGCGCGACAAGGTCGCGGCGTTCCTCAATGCGCCGTCGCGCAACGAGATCATCTTCACGAAGAACGCCACCGAGGCGCTCAACCTGCTGGCTCGCACGATCGAGCTGGCTCCCGGCGACAACGTCGTGATCACGGAGATGGAGCACCACTCCAACATCGTGTCGTGGCAGCTGGCGTGCGAGCGTTCGGGCGCCGAGCTGCGTTGGTTCGGCCTGACCGACGACGGCCAGCTGGACCTGAGCAATGCCGACCAGCTCGTCGACGAGAACACCAAGGTCGTCGCGTTCACCTGGGTCTCCAACATGCTGGGCACCATCAACCCGGTCGCCGACCTGGCCGCGCGTGCGCGGGCCGCCGGTGCGGTGTCGGTCATCGACGCTTCGCAGGCCGCTCCGCAGCTGCAGGTCGACGTCCAGGCGGTCGGGTGCGACTTCCTCGTGTTCACCGGTCACAAGGTCTGCGGGCCGACCGGCATCGGCGTGCTGTGGGGTCGCGAGGAGCTGCTCAACGAGCTGCCCCCCTTCCACGGTGGCGGTGAGATGATCGAGACGGTGACCATGGCGCGTTCGACGTACGCCAAGGCTCCCCACCGCTTCGAGGCCGGTACTCCGCCGATCGTGGAGGCCATCGGTCTCGGTGCAGCGGTCGAGTACCTCGGCCACATCGGCCTGGACGCGATCCATGCACACGAGCAGGCGATCACCGGGTATGCCCTCCAGGGCCTGCAGACGGTCACTGGCCTCACGGTCCTCGGTCCGCTCGACGCCGCCGCGCGCGGCGGTGCGATCTCGTTCGAGCTCGACGGCGTGCACCCGCACGACATCGCGCAGGTGCTCGACAGCCGCGGCATCGCCGTACGCGCGGGTCACCACTGCGCGAAGCCGGCGCACGCGCGGTACGGCGTACAGAGCTCGACGCGGATGTCGTCGTACCTCTACACCGAGCCGCGGGAGATCGACGCGCTCGTCGAGGCGCTGGAATACACCCGTAGCTACTTCAAGTTGGACTGATCTGATGTCTGCACAAGATCTGGATGCGCTCTACCAGGAGATCATCCTCGACCACTACAAGCACCCGCACGGCAAGGGACTCCGGGACCTGCACGAGGCAGAGGTGCACCACGTCAACCCGACCTGTGGCGACGAGGTCACCCTGCGCGTGCACCTCGACGGCGGGGTCGTCAGCGACGTGTCGTACGACGCCGTGGGCTGCTCGATCTCGCAGGCGTCCGCGTCGGTGCTCTACGACCTCGTGGTCGGCAAGAGCGTCGACGAGGCCCTCGCGATCCACCAGGAGTTCCTGACCCTGATGCAGGGCAAGGGCAATGTGGAGCCCGATGAAGAGATTCTCGAGGACGGCATCGCGTTCGCCGGGGTGGCAAAGTTCCCGGCACGCGTGAAGTGCGCGCTGCTGTCCTGGATGGCGTGGAAGGACGCGACGACACAGGTCGTCGCCACAGCAGTTGACGCAGACGGAGGCAAGGCATGAGCGAGCACGACCACGACCACAGTCACGACGGCCACGGACATGGCCACGGCCACGGCGTCGACCACGGTGATCTCCCCGAGGTGCCCGAGGCGTCCGCCCACAAGATGGTCGGCTCGTCCGCGTCGTCGAACGTTGCGATCGCCGACGTCGAAGAGGCGATGAAGGACGTCGTCGACCCCGAGCTCGGCATCAACGTCGTCGACCTCGGCCTGGTCTACGGCATCCACGTCGACGAAGCCGCCAACCTGGTCCTCGACATGACGCTGACCTCCGCGGCCTGTCCGCTGACCGACGTGATCACCGACCAGACCAACTCGGCCCTCGAGGGCCTGGTCAACGACGTCGCGATCAACTGGGTCTGGATGCCGCCGTGGGGTCCCGACAAGATCACCCCCGACGGCCGCGAGCAGCTGCGGGCGCTCGGCTTCAACGTCTGAGTCTCAACGCACCTGACGAACAGGTCGTCTTGCCGCCGGGAAAGTCAGGTGGTCTAAGCAACGTTCATGCTGCTGCCGGGTTGGTCAGCAGTTGGTCCAGCGCTTGGGCTGGGGTCTGCATGTTCAGGGTAGGGCG
>NZ_LMHJ01000003.1 GCF_001427795.1 Nocardioides sp. Root682
CCGTTCGACCTCCCCGAGGCCGAGGGTGAGCTGGTCGGTGGTTTCCACACCGAGTACTCCAGCCTGAAGTTCGCACTGTTCTTCCTCGCCGAGTACATCAACATGGCGACCGTCTCCGCGCTGGCCACCACCTTGTTCCTCGGCGGCTGGCACGCACCGTTCTGGATCGACGAGGTCTGGGCGGGCGCCAACGAGGGCTACTGGCCGGTGCTGTGGTTCTTCGGCAAGGTCTTCTTCTTCATCTTCGTCTTCATCTGGCTGCGCGGCTCGCTCCCGCGACTGCGTTACGACCAGTTCATGGCGTTCGGCTGGAAGCGGCTGATCCCGATCGCTCTGGTGTGGATCATCGCGGTCGCCACCATGCGGGTCGCTCGCAACGAGGGCGTCTTCGACGGCGGCTTCAGCGGGAACCCGAAGTTCTGGTTGGTCGCGATCGGTGTGGTCCTGGTGGTCATGCTGCTCACGTTCCTGATCCCCGAGGGCAAGGACGACTCGTCGATCGTGTCCGTGACGGCGCCGCGGRCCGGGGGCTACCCGGTGCCGCCGATGCCGACCGGCGGAGCCGTCCGCGGCGCCGCAGCACCGCTGACCTTCCGCTCCGACGTCCACACCGACACCCACACCGCTGGYGACACTGCTGGCAACCCGATGGATGCAGGGGTAACCCATGGCTGAYCAATCAGGGCAGAACGGCCCCACGCTCAAGGAGCAGCTCTGGGACCCGGTGGCCGGGTTCGGAGTGACCTTCCGGACGATGTTCCGCAAGGTCGTCACCGAGCAGTACCCCAAGGAGAAGTTCCCGACCGCTCCGCGCTTCCACGGCCGGCACCAGCTCAACCGCTGGCCCGACGGGCTGGAGAAGTGCATCGGCTGCGAGCTGTGCGCNCAAGGAGAAGTTCCCGACCGCTCCGCGCTTCCACGGCCGGCACCAGCTCAACCGCTGGCCCGACGGGCTGGAGAAGTGCATCGGCTGCGAGCTGTGCGCSTGGGCCTGCCCGGCCGACGCGATCTACGTCGAGGGCGCCGAGAACGTCGACGGTGACGGAGACGAGTCGGCACGCTTCTCCGCCGGGGAGCGCTACGGCCGCGTCTACCAGATCAACTACCTGCGCTGCATCCTGTGCGGCCTGTGCATCGAGGCSTGCCCGACCCGGGCGCTGACGATGACCAACGAGTACGAGCTGGCCGACGACAACCGCGCSGACCTGATCTACGAGAAGTCCGACCTGCTGGCTCCCCTGCTGCCCGGCATGCAGCAGCCGCCGCACGAGATGCAGCTCGGCAAGGACGACCTGGCCTACTACCGCGGGGACTTCGCGGCCCCGATCCCGGTGCCGGCAGTGCCGTCGGGGCCGACGACGGACGGCACGGCAGGGGGCCACGCATGACCGCGTTCTGGGTGCTCGCCCCGATCATGGTGATCGCCGCGCTCGGCCTCCTGTTCGTCCGCAAGGCCGTGCACGCCGCGATGCTGCTCGCTGTCGTGATGATCAGCCTGGCCGTGCTGTACCTCGTCCTGGAGGCACCGTTCCTCTTCGCGGTGCAGATCATCGTCTACACCGGCGCGATCCTGATGCTGTTCCTGTTCGTCCTGATGCTGGTCGGCGTCGATGCCTCCGACTCGCTGGTGGAGACGATCAAGGGCCAGCGCGCGCTGTCCTGGATCGTCGGCCTGGCCTTCGCGGTGATCATGATCGTCGGCTTNCGTCGATGCCTCCGACTCGCTGGTGGAGACGATCAAGGGCCAGCGCGCGCTGTCCTGGATCGTCGGCCTGGCCTTCGCGGTGATCATGATCGTCGGCTTCACCCAGTTGACCTTCGGTACGGCGGTGGGGCTCGATGACGCCAACAAGGGCGGGAACATCCAGGCCCTGGCCAACCTGCTCTTCTCGCGCTACGTCTTCGTCTTCGAGACCACGAGCGCGCTGCTGATCACCGCGGCCGTGGGCGCGATGGTGCTCGCGCACCGCGAGCGGCTCACCCCGCGWCGTACCCAGCACGAGATCGCGGCCGAGCGGATCCGGGCCTACGCCGAGACCGGCGCGCACCTCGGACCGCTGCCCCCACCRGGTGTCTACGCCCGGCACAACGCCGTCGACACCCCTGCTCTGCTGCCTGACGGCAGCCCTGCGGCAGCGTCGGTGTCCCGGGTCCTCGCGGCCCGCGGCACGATGCGGCCGACCGGGCTGCGCGACATCGACAAGATGCAGGCGCAGATCGGGGYCGACCCGACGCAMGCGCCCGAAGTGGCGGGCAAGRSCGGCGCGGCGGCGTCCACCGAGGAGGATCCGAAGTGACCGAGTACGTCGTCCTGTCGGCGATCCTGTTCACGATCGGTGCGATCGGGGTRCTGACCCGYCGCAACGCGATCGTGGTGTTCATGTGCGTCGAGCTGATGCTCAACGCSTGCAACCTSGCCTTCGTGGCGTTCGCGCGCCAGCACGGCAACCTCGACGGYCAGATCGCTGCCTTCTTCGTGATGGTGGTGGCWGCGGCCGAGGTCGTCGTCGGACTCGCGATCATCATGACCATCTTCCGGACCCGTCGCTCGGCYTCGGTCGACGACGCGAGCCTGCTGAAGTTCTGAGGACCGGACCATGAATGCACTCTCTGCCGTCGCGCTCGCCTCCAGCGAGACCCACATCCCCGTCGTCGCGCCCAGCGATGCCGACGGTGTCTTCAACCTGCTCTGGCTGATCATCGCGCTGCCGCTGTTCGGTGCCGCCGTGCTCCTGCTGCTCGGCAACCGCCGCACCAAGGCCTTCGGCCACTGGATCGGACTGGCCACGATCACCGGCTCGTTCCTGCTCAGCCTGGTGATGTTCCTCCAGCTGCTCGGGCGCGACGAGGGTGACCGCCAGGTCGCGAAGCACCTGTGGACCTGGATCGAGGCCGGCCACCTCGACGTCGGYCTGGACCTGCTCTACGACCCGCTGTCGTCGYTGTTCCTGCTCCTGATCACCGGTGTCGGCGCGCTCATCCACCTGTACTCCGTGGGCTACATGGAGCATGACCCGCGCCGSTCGCGGTTCTTCGCCTACCTCAACCTGTTCGTCGCGGCCATGCTCACGCTGGTCCTCGCGGAGAACTACGTCGGACTGTTCCTCGGCTGGGAAGGCGTCGGCCTGGCGTCGTACCTCCTGATCGGCTTCTGGCAGCACAAGCCCTCGGCCGCGGCCGCCGCCAAGAAGGCGTTCGTCATCAACCGGGTCGGCGACATGGGCCTGGGCCTGGCGATCTTCNATCGGCTTCTGGCAGCACAAGCCCTCGGCCGCGGCCGCCGCCAAGAAGGCGTTCGTCATCAACCGGGTCGGCGACATGGGCCTGGGCCTGGCGATCTTCCTGATGTTCGCGACCTTCGGTACGACGTCCTTCAGCGGCATCAGCGCCGTCGCGGGCGGTGCCACCGAGACCACGCTGACCTGGATCGGCGTGCTGCTGCTCGTCGGTGCCTGCGGCAAGTCCGCGCAGGTGCCGCTGCAGTCCTGGCTGCTCGACGCGATGGAGGGCCCGACCCCGGTCTCGGCCCTGATCCACGCGGCGACCATGGTCACGGCCGGTGTCTACCTCGTGGTCCGCTCCAACTTCATCTTCGAGCTCGCGCCGAACGCCCAGACCGCAGTGGTCATCGTGGCCACGGTGACGCTCCTGTGGGGTGCGGTCATCGGTTGCGCGAAGGACGACATCAAGAAGGCCCTGGCCGGTTCGACGATGAGCCAGATCGGCTACATGATGCTCGGCGCCGGTCTCGGCGTCGCGGGCTACGCCTTCGCGATCTTCCACCTGCTCACGCACGGCTTCTTCAAGNACGATGAGCCAGATCGGCTACATGATGCTCGGCGCCGGTCTCGGCGTCGCGGGCTACGCCTTCGCGATCTTCCACCTGCTCACGCACGGCTTCTTCAAGGCCAACATGTTCCTCGGTGCCGGATCGGTGATGCACGCGATGGACGACGACGTGGACATGCGCCACTACGGCGCGCTCAACAAGCTGCTCCCCGTCACCTTCCTGACCTTCGCCATGGGCTACCTCGCGATCATCGGCTTCCCGCCGTTCTCGGGCTTCTGGTCCAAGGACAAGATCATCGAGGTCGCCCTGATCGAGAACCCGATCGTCGGGATCTGCGCGCTCCTCGGTGCCGGCATCACGGGCTTCNCCCCGTCACCTTCCTGACCTTCGCCATGGGCTACCTCGCGATCATCGGCTTCCCGCCGTTCTCGGGCTTCTGGTCCAAGGACAAGATCATCGAGGTCGCACTGATCGAGAACCCGATCGTCGGGATCTGCGCGCTGCTGGGCGCCGGCATCACCGGTTTCTACATGACCCGCCTGATGCTGATGACCTACTTCACCCAGAAGCGTTGGGAGAAGGGCGTGCACCCGCACGAGAGCCCGAAGGTGATGACGATCCCGCTGATCGTCCTCGCCGCGCTGTCCGTGCTCGGTGGCCTGATGCTCGCGAGCAACTGGATCGTCGAGTGGCTCAGCCCGGTGGTCGGCCACGCCGAGCACCACGAGCCCCCGATCCCGGTCATCCTGATCACCCTGATCACCGTTGCGGTGGTCGCGGTGGGTGTCGGCCTGGCCTGGTTCCTCGTCGGCAAGCAGGACGTCCCCCGGGTCGCGCCGGCCGACGTCTCCTTCGCGACGAAGGCGGCCCGTGCCGACCTGTACGGCGACGCGATCAACGACGCCCTGGTGGTGACGCCCGGCAAGGCCACCGTCACCGCGATGGTGGGTGCCGACCGGACGCTCGTCGACGGCGCCTTCACCGGCGGATCGACCATCCTGACCGGCACGGGCGAGCTGCTGCGCAAGCTGCAGACCGGCTACGTCCGCTCCTACGCCCTGTCGATCTTCGTCGGCGCGGTCATCCTCGTCCTGACTCTCGTGGCGGTGAACTCCTGATGGGTGACTTCCCGATCCTGAGCCTGCTCGTCTGGCTCCCGATTGCCGGTGCCGTCGCGGTCGCCCTGCTGCCCGCTGCGGTCGCCAAGGTGACCGGCCTCGGTGTCGCGCTCGCGACCCTGGTCCTCGGCCTGGTCATCGCGGCGTCGTACGACGTCGACGGCGGCCGCCAGTTCGAGGAGGTGCACGACTGGATCGAGGCGTTCGGTGTGCACTACGCGTTCGGGCTCGACGGCCTCGGCCTGCTGATGGTGCTGCTGACCGTCCTCCTCGTGCCGGTCGTCCTCGGCGCCGAGTGGGTCAAGGCCGACGACCCCAACGGTGCGGGCGCCAAGGCGTTCGTGGCCTGGGCGCTGGCGCTCGAGGGCCTGTCGCTCGCGGTGTTCTGCGCGACCGACGTGTTCCTGTTCTACGTCGTCTTCGAGGCCACCCTGATCCCGGCGTACTTCCTGGTCGGCGGCTTCGGTCGCGAGGGACGCGGCGCAGCAGCGCTCAAGTTCCTGATGTTCCAGCTCGCGGGCGGGCTGGTCCTGCTCGCCTCGGTCATCGGTCTCTACGTCGTGTCCGCCCAGGCGGGCGAGCCGTCGTACCTCCTGAAGGACCTCGAGAAGCTCGACATCGGCACCGAGCCCGGTCGCTGGCTGTTCTTCGGCTTCTTCATCGCGTTCGCGATCAAGGCGCCGCTGTTCCCGCTGCACACCTGGCTGGCCGACACCACCGAGCCCGGTCGCTGGCTGTTCTTCGGCTTCTTCATCGCGTTCGCGATCAAGGCGCCGCTGTTCCCGCTGCACACCTGGCTGGCCGACACCACCGAGAAGGCAACGCCCGGCACCGGTGTGCTGCTGGTCTGCATCCTCGACAAGATCGGCACCTTCGGGATGCTGCGGTTCTGCCTCGGCATCTTCCCCGAGGCCTCGCAGTGGGCCACGCCCCTGGTGGTCGTGCTCGCCCTGATCTCGGTCGTGTACGGCGCTCTGGTGGCCATCGGGCAGGACGACGTCTTCCGCCTGATCGGTCTGACCTCGCTCAGCCACTTCGGCCTGATCACGCTCGGCATCTTCACCATGAGCACCCAGGGCGGCACCGGCGCGATCCTCTACATGGTCAACCACGGACTCGGCACGGCTGCGCTGTTCCTCGTCGCGGGCTACCTCTACGACCGCCGCGGCACCNCAGGGCGGCACCGGCGCGATCCTCTACATGGTCAACCACGGACTCGGCACGGCTGCGCTGTTCCTCGTCGCGGGCTACCTCTACGACCGCCGCGGCACCTCGCTGATCAGCGAGATGGGCGGCATCGAGAAGGTGGCGCCTGTCCTGGCCGGCCTGTTCCTCGTCGCCGGTCTCGCGACCCTCGGCCTGCCGGGCCTCTCGCCGTTCGTCAGCGAGTTCCTGGTGCTGCTGGCCGCCTTCGGCTACGGCTGGTACGTCGGCGCGATCGCGATCACTGCCGTCGTCCTGTCGGCGATCTACGTGTTGTGGATGTACCAGCGCACGATGACCGGCCCGACGTCCGCGGACCTCGACGGCACCAAGGACCTCGGGCTCCGCGAGATCGTGGCGGTCGCACCGCTGATGGCGGCGCTGGTGTTCTTCGGCTTCTATCCCACGCCCCTGCTGGACGCCGCCAACCCGATGGTCGGTGACCTGCTGGAGCACGTGGGCGTCCATGACGATCCACCCACGGTCGGCCCTGATGAGGTCGAGCATCACGCGGAGGAGGCGAACTGATGGAGTTCACCAAGCCCGAGCTCGAGTACTTCGAGCTCCTCCCGCTCCTCCTGGTCCTCGGCGGCGCCTGCGTCGGCGTCCTGATCGAGGCGTTCCTGGCCCGCGGCGCGCGCCGCGTCCCGCAGATCACCCTGGCGCTGTCGGTGCTGGTCGCCGCCCTGGTCTCCACGATCGTCGTCGGCTCCGACCTCACCGACCACGCCGGCGCTGCGGGCAGTGAGGGCCGCGGCATCGTCGGTGCCGAGGGCAGCGTCATTGTCGACGGACCCACGGTCTACCTCTGGGGACTGGTGCTGGTCTTCGCCATCGGCGGGGTCGCCCTGTTCGCCGAGCGACGCCTCGAGGGCGGTGTCTCGNGTCGACGGACCCACGGTCTACCTCTGGGGACTGGTGCTGGTCTTCGCCATCGGCGGGGTCGCCCTGTTCGCCGAGCGACGCCTCGAGGGCGGTGTCTCGGCCTTCACCGGCCAGGCCGCGGCCCTCCCGGGCACCGACACCGAGCGCGAGGCCTCCACACGGGGCCTCGAGCACACCGAGGTCTACCCGCTGATGCTCTTCGCGGTCTCGGGCATGCTGCTGTTCCCCGCCTCGGGTGACCTGCTGACGATGTTCGTCGCGCTCGAGGTCCTCTCCCTCCCGCTGTACCTGCTGTGTGGTCTCGCCCGCCGGCGACGCCTGCTCAGCCAGGAAGCGGCGATGAAGTACTTCCTGCTCGGCGCCTTCGCCTCCGGCTTCTTCCTGTACGGCGCCGCGCTGGTCTACGGCTACGCGGGCTCGGTGACCTTCGCCGGCATCAACGAAGCGGTCCGCGCCGGTGGGCCCAACCACGGCCTGCTCCTGGCCGGCATCGCCCTGCTCGCGGTGGGCCTGCTCTTCAAGATCGGCGCCGCACCGTTCCAGGCCTGGACGCCCGACGTCTACCAGGGCGCCCCGACCGCTGTCACTGCCTTCATGGCCGCCGGCACCAAGGTCGCTGCGTTCGGTGCCCTGCTGCGCCTGCTCTACGTCGCGTTCGGTGGCGAGCGCTGGAGCTGGGTGCCGATGCTTTGGGTCGTCGCGATCGCATCGATGGTGCTCGGCGCGGTCCTGGCCGCCGTACAGAACGACGTCAAGCGGATGCTCGCCTACTCCTCGGTCGCCCACACCGGCTTCCTGCTGGTCGGTGTCCTCGGGGTCCAGGGAGCCGACGAGCTCGCCAAGGGGCAGTACACCTCGCTCGAGGGCGTGCTGTTCTACCTCACCACCTACGGCTTCTCGATGATCGGCGCCTTCGCGATCGTGATGCTCGTGCGCGACGCCGGTGGCGAGGCCACCCACTACGACCGCTGGGCAGGCCTGGGCCGCCGCTCGCCGCTCGTGGCTGGCGCGTTCGCGTTCTTCCTGCTCTCGATGGCCGGCATCCCGCTCACCGCCGGCTTCATCGGCAAGTGGGCAGTCTTCACCTCCGCCATGTCGGCGGGCGCGTGGCCGGTCGTGCTGGTCGCGATCGCGTCCAGCGTCATCGCGGTCGGCTTCTACGTCCGGCACATCCGGTTGATGTTCTTCACCGAGGACCACCCGGACGGTTCCGGCGTGGTCACGGCCTCGTCGACGCTGACCTCGGCCACCATCGTCGTGTGCCTCGCCGCGACGCTCCTGCTCGGCGTCGTACCGGGGCCGGTGCTGGATCTGGTCACCAGTGCGGGAGACTTCATCAGGTGACTTCCGCAAGCCCGGCCGAGCTGGCCCTGCCGATCGTTGACACTGCCCTCGCAGAGCGCCTCCGTGAGCGCATGGCGAGCGTGGAGGAGGCCCTCTTCGGCCACGCCACCAGCCGGGCGCCGTACGTCACGGAAGCAGCGCGGCACCTCCTGGCCGCCGGCGGCAAGCGGTTCCGCCCGTTGCTGGTGCTCCTCGCCGCCGAGGTCGGGCCCCGCCCGGACGCTCCCGAGGTGCTCACCGCGGCCTGCGTCGTGGAGATCACCCATGTCGGCTCGCTGTACCACGACGACGTCATGGACGAGGCGGACCTGCGTCGCGGCGCCGACTCCGCGAACTCGCGCTACGACAACCTCGTCGCGATCCTGACCGGTGACTTCCTGTTCGCGAAGTCCTCGGAGCTGACGTCGCAGCTCGGCGCGGAGGCCGTGCGGATCCAGGCCGAGACCTTCACCCGGCTGGTCGAGGGCCAGATCCTCGAGACGGTGACGCCCGGGCCCGACGACGACGCACTGCAGCACTACCTCGAGGTGGTGGCCGGCAAGACCGGTTCGCTGATCGCCACCTCCGCCCGGTACGGCGCGCTGTTCTCCGGCGCCGAGCCGGCGGTCGTCGCCGCGCTCACGGCGTACGGCGAGCTCGTCGGTACGGCGTTCCAGCTCTCCGACGACATCCTCGACATCGCCTCCGAGACCGAGGAGTCGGGCAAGACGCCCGGCACCGACCTCAAGGAGGGCGTCCCGACGCTCCCCGTGCTCATGGCCCGCGCGTCCACCGACCCGGGCGACGCGCGCCTGCTCGAGCTGCTCGATCCCGAGCAGTCCGACCTCGCCAACGACACGGACCTGCACGCCGAGGCGCTCGGGCTGCTCCGCAAGCACCCCGCCATGGAGGAGGCCCGGGCGTACGTCGTCGCGCGCGCCCAGGAGGCCAAGCAGCTCCTCGAGGTGCTGCCTGAGGGCTCGGTGCGGTCGGCGCTCGAGGCCTTCGCCGACGTCGTCGCAGTCCGCTCCGCCTGATCCAGCTGCGGGTCCGCCGCTGATCGGCACGGCCTTGCACGGGCTCGGCCGAACCGCTGCCGCACCACCTCGTGAATCTGTATTGAATCAGTTAACTTTGGAGTCATGAGCACCATGGCCACCAACCAGGACCTCGATCCCGTCGCGCTGCGCCGGGCGTTCGGCGTCTTCCCGACCGGGGTGGTTGCCCTGGTCGGCGCCGTCGACGGCGTCCCGGTCGGCCTTGCTGCCAGCTCGTTCACGACCGTGAGTATCGACCCGCCCCTGGTGTCGGTCTCGGTCGCACACACCTCGAAGACGTGGCCCGACCTGAGGCGTGCCCGCCACCTCGGTGTCACCGTGCTGGCCGATCACCACGGCGACCTCTGCCGCCAGCTGTCAGGCCCGGTCGCCGAGCGTTTCGACGGCATCGACCTGACCGTGGACGATGACGGGGCGGTCACCCTCGTCGAGGGCCTGGTCCGGTTCTCCTGCTCGCTCTACCGCGAGGTCGAGGCGGGTGACCACGTGATCGTGCTGCTCAAGGTCGAGTCCGTCGACCAGGCCGGCCCGGCCGGCGACGGGAACCCGCTGGTCTTCCACCGCAGCGGGTTCGGTCGTCTCGAACGGTCCGCCTGACCCACTGACTGTCTCGCGCGGCGGGGGCGTGCACCCCGCATCCGCCGCGCGGGACGCCCCAACCCGCACCGGGATCGGGGTTTCGTATGGTTGGCCGTGGGCACGAACTCTCCTGTCCACCCACACGTCCCGATCTCGAGGGGATCCTTTCCAATGCGCTTCACCCGCATCATGACCATGCTCGTCGCGGTGTTCACCGCCGCCCTGATCGGCCTGACCACGGCGTCGACCGCCGAGGCAGCCACCAAGACCTCTCCGGTGTCGACCCAGGCCGTCGCCGCGAAGCCGTACCACACCGTCAAGTACCTGGACGCCGGCAAGGTGCCCGGCACGCGCTCGACGTTCTACGTCAAGGGCCGCCTCACCTCGGCTCCCGGCTACCGCGTATACCTCCAGCAGCGGACTGCCGCCCACCCGACGTACCGGACGGTCAAGTCCACGGTCTCGGCCTCCGACACCGGCCGCTTCGTCATCAAGTTCACCGGACCCTGCGGTGCCGGGTACCAGATCGTGATTCGCGAGACCTACAGCTTCGCTCGTACGGCCATCCGCCTCGGCCGGATCTACTGCAGCTGATCCGTTTCGTCGCAACGACAAAGGAGCCCCGCCGATGGCGGGGCTCCTTTGTCATGTGCTGGCGCGCAGCGCACCGAACCTCAGTCGATGGTCCAGGTGTCGCCGGCGTTGATCAGTGCGGAGAGGCGGTCCTCGGCGCTGCCGGTGACCTTGCTGACCGCGTCGCTGACCTGGGCGCGGGCCTGGTCGTCGTACGTCGGCCGCTCGACCTGGCGGAAGATGCCGATCGGGCTGCGGTTGAGGTAGTCGGCCGCGGTGAGGCGGCTGATCGCGAACGCCGTGGACGGGTCCGGGTCGTGCGCGTCGTGGACCAGGATCGCCTCGGTCGAGACGTCGGCGGTGTCGACGACCTCGATGTTGCCCGATGCCGAACGGATGAGCGCCTTGTCGCCCAGCCCATTGAGCGGACCGGCCTCGTCACGGACGCCGAAGGTGATCGGCTGGCCGTGGACCAGCGGGATGACGGCGTAGTCCTTCTCGCCCTTGTGGTCGCCCATGCCCTTGATGGCGTCGAAGGCGCCGTCGTTGAAGATCGGGCAGTTCTGGTAGATCTCGACGAACGACGTGCCGCGGTGCGCGGCGGCCGCGGCGAGGACCGCGGTGAGGTGCTTGCGGTCCGAGTCGATGGTCCGCGCGACGAAGGACGCCTCGGCGCCCAGGGCCAGGGAGACCGGGTTGAACGGGTGGTCCACCGATCCCACGGGGGTGGACTTGGTGACCTTCCCGACCTCGGAGGTGGGGGAGTACTGGCCCTTGGTGAGGCCGTAGATCCGGTTGTTGAACAGCAGGATCGTCATGTTCACGTTGCGGCGCAGCGCGTGGATCAGGTGGTTGCCACCGATCGACAGTGCGTCGCCGTCACCGGTGACGACCCAGACCGACAGGTCTTCGCGGGCGGTGGCGATGCCGGTCGCGATCGACGGCGCGCGGCCGTGGATCGAGTGCATGCCGTAGGTGTCGAGGTAGTACGGGAACCGGCTGGAGCAGCCGATGCCGGAGACGAAGACGATGTTCTCGCGGCGCAGGCCGAGGTCGGGCAGGAAACCCTGGACGGCCTTGAGGACGGCGTAGTCACCGCAGCCGGGGCACCAGCGGACCTCCTGGTCGGAGGTGAACTCCTTGCCGGTCTGGGTCACCCCCTCGTCGACGTTCGGGACCAGTTCGGTGCCCGATCGCAGGGTGGGCGTGGTCAGGTCGATGGCAGTCATGAAACCGGTGCCTCCTCGTGGTCGGCAGGGGGATTGAGTCCGTGTTCGCCGAGGTCGACGTCCTTGCCCTCGGCCTCGCCGACGAGCGCGCCGACGGCTTCGGCGAGCTCGGCCGCCTTGAGCGGGAGGCCGTAGACGTGGTTGTAGCCGATAGCATCGACGAGGTACTCCGCGCGCAGCATCTTGGAGAGCTGGCCGAGGTTCATCTCGGGGACGAGCACCTTGTCGTAGCTCTTGAGGATGGCACCGAGGTCGTTCGGGAACGGGTTGAGGTGGCGCAGGTGGACCTGCGCGACGTTGTAGCCGGCGCGACGAACCCGGCGGCAGGCTGCGCCGATCGGGCCGTACGTCGAGCCCCAGCCGATGACCAGGACCTTCGCCTCGCCGGAGGGGTCGTCGATCTCGAGCGGCGGCAGGGAGTTGGCGATCCGCTTGATCTTCTCGGCGCGGATCCGCACCATCCGGTCGTGGTTGACGGAGTCGTAGGAGATGTTGCCGTGGCCCTCGCCCTTCTCGAGCCCGCCGATGCGGTGCTCGAGGCCGGCGGTGCCCGGGATCGCCCACGGACGCGCCAGGGTCTCCTCGTCACGCAGGTAGGGCCAGAACTCGTCGGGCTCCCCGTCAGCCGACTTCGCGGTGGCGTGGTTGCGCTCGGTCGCGAAGTTCGGGTCGATGACCGGCAGGTCCTCGATCGAGGGGATCTGCCACGGTTCGGAGCCGTTGGCGAGGTAGCCGTCGGACAGCAGCATCACGGGGGTGCGGTAGGTGATCGCGATCCGGGCGGCCTCGACCGCGGCGGCGAAGCAGTCGCCGGGCGACTGTGGCGCGACGATCGGGACCGGCGCCTCGCCGTTGCGGCCGTACATCGCCTGCAGCAGGTCGGACTGCTCGGTCTTGGTCGGCAGGCCCGTGGACGGGCCACCGCGCTGGACGTTGACGACCAGCAGCGGGAGCTCGGTCATCACGGCCAGGCCGATGGCCTCGCCCTTGAGTGCGATGCCCGGGCCCGAGGTGGTCGTGACACCGAGGTGCCCGGCGAACGAGGCGCCGATCGCGGCACCCACGCCGGCGATCTCGTCCTCGGCCTGCAGCGTGGTCACGCCGAACGACTTGTGACGCGACAGCTCGTGCAGGATGTCCGAGGCCGGCGTGATCGGGTACGACCCCAGGAACACCGGCAGGCCCGAGCGGACACCCGCGGCGACGAGGCCGTAGGAGAGCGCGAGGTTGCCGGTGATGTTGCGGTAGGTACCCGTCTTCATCTTGGCGGGCTTGATCTCGTACTGGACCACGAACGTCTCGGTGGTCTCACCGAAGTTCCAGCCGGCCTTGAAGGCCGCGAGGTTCGCACCGAGGATGTCGGGCACCTTGGCGAACTTCTTCTCCAGGAACTTCACCGTGGGCTCGGTCGGACGTCCGTACATCCACGACAACAGACCCAGGGCGAACATGTTCTTCGCACGCGAGGCGTCCTTGCGGGACAGGCCGAACTCCTTGACCGCCTCGACCGTGATGCCGGTCAGGTCGACCGCGTGGACCTGGAAGTCGGCCAGCGGGTCGTTCACCTCGCCCAGCTGGTCGAGCGGGTTCGTGTCGTACCCGGCCTTGTCGAGGTTGCGCTTGGTGAAGTCGGCGGTGTCCACGATGATCGCCGCGCCCTTGGGCAGGTCGCCCAGGTTCGCCTTCAGTGCCGCAGGGTTCATCGCCACCAACACGTCGGGGCGGTCACCAGCGGTGAGGATGTCGTGATCCGCGAAGTGGATCTGGAACGACGAGACACCCGGGAGCGTGCCCTGGGGTGCCCGGATCTCGGCGGGGAAGTTCGGCAGGGTCACCAGGTCGTTGCCGAAGACGGCCGACTCCTGGGTGAAACGGTCACCGGTCAACTGCATGCCGTCACCGGAGTCACCGGCAAACCGGATGATCACCCGGTCCAGCTGCTTGACCTGCTTGGTCTGGCTCACGCTTCGGTCCACTTCTCTCAACATCAGGCGGCTGCCGCTTGGTCGGCATCGCGGCAGCGACAGGTGAGGACGATTCTAGGTCGATACTAGAACGTGTTCCACTTTTTGCGGACACTGTCCGCTTCCTCGCCTGACTGACGACGTGCGCAGCGGCGCTCCCACGATAGTCCGCCGCCGATGTCCACCCGGCGTGAAGCCAGCTGTTGGGCCGCCGCGCGTCGTGACCTCCGTCACCTTGGGGGCAAATTCGTCTCATACTTCGTTCAGTAACTCGCTTATGTGTACTATTCCACTTGAGTTAATGAACCGGCGTGGGGCCGGCCTGAAGCAAGGAATGGGTGCAATGAAGCGAGTGATCAAGGCTGCGGCCCTGGCAATGACCGGCGCACTGGCGCTCTCTGCGTGCTCGAGCGCAGGCGGCACCGACAGTGCGGACACCATCGGGATCTACGGCTTCGCCGTCCCCCAGGCCGCCAACGAGGCCATCGCCGAGCAGTTCAACAAGACCGATGAGGGCAAGGACGTCAAGTTCTCCGGTTCCTACGGCGCCTCGGGTGAGCAGAGCCGCAAGGTCGCCGACACCAAGGGCAAGGACGTGGACTACGTCCACTTCTCCCTCGAGCCCGACGTGACCCGCCTGGTGGACGCCGGCCTCGTCGACGAGGACTGGAACAAGGGTCCCAACAAGGGCATCGTCTCCTCCTCCATCGCCGTCATCGCTGTCGAGAAGGGCAACCCGCTCGGCATCAAGGACTGGAGCGACCTGACCCGCAAGGACGTCAAGGTCATCACCGCCGACCCCGCCAGCTCCGGTGCCGCGAAGTGGAACATCCTCGCGCTCTACACCTACGCCATCGAGCAGGGAAAGACCGAGGACGAGGCCAACGAGTACCTCAAGCAGGTCTTCAAGAACGTCTCGACCTGGGCCGCCAGTGGCCGTGAGGCGACCGAGGCCTTCAAGAAGGGTGTCGGCAACGTGCTGATCACCTACGAGAACGAGGCGATCCTCGCCAAGCAGAAGGGCGAGGACCTGGACTACATCGTCCCGGAGCACTCGTTCCTCATCGAGAACGCCGGCGCCGTCCTCAAGGACGCCGACCCGGTCACCAACGACTGGCTGAAGTTCGTCCTCAGCGACAAGGGCCAGACCGAGTTCGTCAAGAAGGGCTTCCGTCCCGTCGGTGGCCTGGACATCTCCGACATCGAGGTCGACGGCGCCAACGACCCGAGCAACCCGTTCCCGGTCCCGGCCTCGCTGAGCACCATCGCCGACCTCGGCGGCTGGTCCGCGGTCAACAAGGAATGGTTCGGCAAGGACGGCGTCCAGCTTCGCTTCGACAAGCTGTACGCCGAAGCAACGAAGCAGTGACGGACGTACTCGTCAAACCTGCTGGGCCGGCTCGCACGTCGAGTCGGCCCAGTGGGCTGTTCCGGCTGACGCCCGCTTCGGGCATCGGTCTGGGAGTCGCGCTGGTCTGGTTCAGCGTCCTGGTGCTGCTGCCGCTCGCGGCGGTCGTGGGGGCCGCTGCTGCCGGTGGCTGGGGCGCGTTCTGGAACACGCTGACCGACGCGCAGACCTTTGCGGCGCTCCGGCTCACCGTGATCGAGGCCGGACTGGTCACCGTCGTCAACGGCATCCTCGGCACCGTCGTCGCCTGGGTGCTCGTCCGCGACCAGTTCTTCGGCAAGCGGATCCTGGACGTCGTCATCGACATCCCGTTCGCCCTGCCGACGATCGTGGCCGGCCTGGTGCTGCTGAGCCTCTACGGCCCGGAGAGCCCGGTGGGCATCAACATCGTGAACACTCGCCAGGGCATCTTCCTGGCGTTGCTGTTCGTGACGTTGCCCTTCGTGGTGCGGACCGTGCAGCCCGTGCTGATCGAGCTGGACGCGGACGTGGAGGAGGCCGCGGCCTCGCTCGGGGCGTCCCGCTTCACGACGTTCCGCCGGATCATCCTGCCGAGCCTGGTGCCGGCGATCACCGCCGGCTCGTCGCTCGGTTTCGCCCGGGCGATCAGTGAGTTCGGTTCGCTGGTGCTCATCTCCGGCAACACGCCGTACCAGACCGAGGTCGCGTCGCTGAAGATCCTCAAGTTCATCGAGGGCGACAACCAGGCGGGAGCCGCGGCGGTCGCCGTACTCCTGCTGCTCGTCGCGATCTTCACCATCGTGGCGCTCGACCTGGTCTCGCGAAGGGTGGCGCGTCGTGGCTGACACATCGACGATCCGGGGACGCAAGAGCCCGGTCACGTACGTGATGCGGTTCTCCGTGATCGCCTATCTCTCGGTGCTCGTCGTGTGGCCGCTCTACGAGGTCACCGCCCGCACCTTCGCGCCGATCGAACGCGGTGCCGAGGGTGGCTTCTCCGCATTCCTGGAGCGGCTGCAGGACCCGTCGGTGACCTACGCCTTCCAGCTGACGGCGACCTGTGCGTTCTGGGCCGTGCTGATCAACACGGTCTTCGGTGTGGGCATCTCGTTGCTGCTGGTGCGGTACCAGTTCCCGGGCCGCCGGGTCCTGTCGGTGCTCGTCGACCTGCCGATGTCCGTCTCGCCGGTCGTGGTCGGCCTCGCGCTGGTGCTGGCCTACAGCAGTGGCCAGGGCTGGTTCGGCGGGGTGCTGGAGTCCGCAGGCATCTTCATCATCGGTACGACGCCCGGCCTGATCATGGCGACCGCCTTCGTCAGCCTGCCGCTGGTCGTGCGCGAGATCGTTCCGGTGCTCGAGGAGATCGGCATCGACGCCGAGCTCGCCGCGAGCAGCCTCGGCGCCAATGGGTGGCAGACCTTCCGTCGGATCACGCTGCCCAGCATCAAGTGGGCTGTCGTCTACGGCGTCGTGCTGAGCCTGGCCCGGTCGCTGGGCGAGTTCGGGGCCGTGAAGATCGTCAGCCCCGGTGCCGAGTTCCGAGGCGAGACCGCCACCATCCTCATCCAGAACCGCTACACCAACTACGAGGAGCCGACGGCGTACGCCGCCGCGTTCGTGCTCGTGCTGGCCTCCGTGCTGGCCCTCGTCGTGGTGTCGCTCATCCGCAAGCCGGATCATCAGTAGGGACCACAAATGAGCATCGAAGTTTCCGGGATCAACAAGTCGTACGGCGACTTCGTCGCGCTGGAGGACATCAACGTCTCCCTGCCGACGGGTCAGCTGACCGCGCTGCTCGGCCCCAGTGGCGGTGGCAAGTCCACGCTGCTGCGGATCATCGCCGGACTGGACACCGCCGACAGCGGCTCGGTCGAGATCGAGGGCGTCAATGCCACCCGGCTGCCCCCGCAGAAGCGCAACGTCGGCTTCGTGTTCCAGCACTACGCCGTGTTCAAGCACATGACGGTGGCCAAGAACGTCGCCTTCGGCCTCGAGATCCGCAAGCGGCCCAAGGCCGAGGTCAAGGCGAAGGTGGCCGAGCTCCTCGAGCTCGTGCACCTCTCGCAGTTCGCCCACCGGCTGCCGTCGCAGCTCTCGGGCGGCCAGCGCCAGCGCCTGGCCCTGGCTCGTGCCCTCGCCGTCGAGCCGAGCGTGCTGCTGCTCGACGAGCCGTTCGGTGCGTTGGACGCGCAGGTCCGCAAGGAGCTGCGGGACTGGCTGCGCCGTCTCCACGACGAGGTGCACGTGACCACGGTGTTCGTGACGCACGACCAGGAGGAGGCCATGGAGGTCGCCGACGAGATCGTGGTCATCAACAACGGCCGGATCGAGCAGATCGGCACGCCCGACCAGCTGTACGACGAGCCCGCCAACGACTTCGTGATGGGCTTCCTCGGCGACGTCACCCGGCTCGGGAACGTGCGGTTGCGGCCACACGACATCGAGCTCGCGCTCTCGCCGGCCGTTGCAGCGGGCACCGCGCCTGCGTTCGCGGGTGTCATCGCCCGCACGCTCCGGGTCGGCTTCGAGGTGCGGCTGACGGTCGACGTCGACGGCCAGGGCGAGACGACGCAGGTCGTGCTGTCCCGGACGCACGCGCGCGCTCTCGACCTCGAGGTCGGCACCAAGGTGTGGCTGCGGCCCGCCACGGGCGCCAGCTCTGTGCCGGTGCTGGGAATTGCCGCGGGTTGAGCACCGCCTAGTCTGGGACCCGTGAGCTATCTGCGAGCGACACGGGTCCTGGGCTGGCTGCTCGGGGTCGCAGTGCTGGTGTCGGTCGTCCACTACGTCGACAACTACGTCAATTACGACGACTACCCGGTGCCCGCAGCGGACAGCTCGTTGCCGGTGCCTTCCGCCGGCCTGGTCGCGTTCGGCTGGTTCCTGTTCACGGCCTTCGGTGCGGTCGGGCTGTTGTTGTGGTTCCGTCGCCACATCACCTCGGCCGCCATCGCACTGACCGGCTACTCACTCTCCGGGCTGATCGGCATCGCGCACTACACGATCCCGGGTGCGACCGACATGGTCTGGTGGCGCCAGGCGCACGTCGTCGCCGACATCGCCTGCGGAGTCGCGATCCTCGTCTTCGCCCTGTGGGCGGCACGCAACTCCAGCGAGCTCATTCCGCCGGGTTCGCAGCCTGCCCGGCAGCCACGGCCTCAGCGCGCTTCTTGAGCCCTTCGGCATGGCGGCGGAACCCGTCAGCCACCCGGCCGGGACCGGCCAGCTTCACCAGCGGACCGCTGAACTCCTCCACCGTCGAGTACGACGTCGGGCCGCCCGGCCGCTGCGACAGCCGCTGGTGGCGGACGCCGCGCACCAGCCCGACCTTCGCCGGCAGGCCCTCGTAGACGTAGGACATGAGCGCGGTCGTCGTACCGCTGGCATCGGTGGTGGGCCCGTCCAGGGCGGTGATCCGTTCCGGCGACCGGGTCTTCTTGCCGTTCGCCCACGCGACGTGCAGCACGATCGGGTTGCCGACCTGTGCGGGCACGGACGTCTCGGCCCGCTCCACGAACGGGTTCCACTCGCCGTAACGGGCGGTGTCGGTCATGACGCTCCACACGACGTCGAGGGGGGCGTCGATCTCGATCTCTGCAGCCGGGTTCATGCCTGCATCATGGCGGACGGCGTGCTGCGCGACCGTCGATCTGGTGCCGCTCCGTGGAAGGGCGAAGATGTTAGTGTACTAATCCTATTTTGTTACAGGAGATAGGAGCTCAGGGATGGACAGGTCCTGCCGCAAGGCGCGCGTCGTGATCGTCGGCGCGGGGGCGGCCGGCACCCTCACCGCCCTCCACCTCACCCGCGAGGCGAGTCGCCGTACGACACCGCTCGAGATCGTCCTGGTGGACCCGGTCGACCGCTGGGGGCGGGGCGTTGCGTTCGCGACCACCGAGGAGCAGCACCTGCTCAACGTCCCGGCCGCAGGCATGAGTGCGTTCCCCCAGGACCCGAGCCACTTCGTCACCTGGCGCAGCAGGCACGGGCACGACGGCGATGCCTACAGCTTCGCGGCCCGCGCCGAGTTCGCGCGCTACCTCGACGAGACGCTCACCGAGGCCGTGCGACAGGCGGACGGCGAAGTGTGCGTCGAGCACCGGCGCACGCGCGCGGTCTCCTGTCGTCGCTCCACGGATGAGTCACACGGAGTCGTCGTCACGACGGCCGACGGGCGCGACCTCGCTGCCGACGCGGTGGTCATCGCGCCCGGCTTGCCAGCGGCCGGGCACGACTGGGCACCCGCCTCGCTCCGAAGGTCCGCGTTCTTCGTGCCCGACCCGTGGGCGCCCGGAGCTCTCGACGTCGTGCGTCGCGATCGCGTCGGGCCCGGCGACGTCCTCCTCGTCGGCACCGGCCTCACCATGGTCGACGTCGCGCTCAGTCTCAGCGACGGTGTCGGCCGTCCGGACAGGGTGGTCCACGCGATCTCGCGCAGCGGGCGCGTTCCAGCCTCCCACGCGCCCGTGCTGAAGCCCGCTGCGATCCCCGAGATCGCCGACTGGGGCAACACGCTGGAGCAGATCCGCACCAGCACCGTCGAACACATCGCGGGGGTCGAGCGAGCCACCGGCGACTGGCGACCCGCAGTTGACGGCCTGCGCTTCCAGGTCGCCCACCTCTGGGCCCGGTTGAGCGAGACCGATCGTGTGCGCTTCCTCGCGGAAGATGCTGGTCGCTGGAACGTCATCCGCCACCGGATGGCTCCCTCGAGTCGCGTGGTGCTCCGCGAGCTGAGCCACGCCGGCCGACTCGACATCGGGACCGGCGAGGTCCGCGACGCCCAGCCGCTCGCTCAGGGCGGCCTGCGGGTGACGCTCGCTGACGGAGCGGTCCGCGACGTGGGCTGGGTGGTCAACTGCACCGGTCCGCGCCCCGACGTCCGTGATCTCGGCAATCCGCTGCTCGACGACCTGCTGCGTGTGCGCGAGGACGGAGCGCTCGCGACCGTGGCCAGCGCAGGCATGGGCGTGCGTACGGCGAACGGCCGGCTCGTCGACGGGCACGGCTCCACGGCTGCACCGCTGTGGACGCTGGGCGCCCTGCGGCGTGGAGAGCTGTGGGAGTCGACCGCGGTGCCTGAGATCCGTACGCAGGCTCTCGCGCTCGCCTCCGACGTCCTCGACGTCGTCGCGCCCCTGCCCCGCCGGCTGGAGGATGGCCGCCTGGTCCCCGGGACCCACCCGGTTGCCCGGCCGCGCGATCCGCTCGGCCTGCCTCTCTCCACCACCTCGGAGGCAGCGGCCGTCTACAACCAGGGGCTGGAACGGGTGATGCTCCTCCAGGGCGGCGGCGAAGACCTGATCCGGCACGCGACGGAGCTCGACCCCGACTTCGCACTCGCCCACGCCGCGCTGGCGATGCTCGGTCACGAGGCCGGCGCCTCGGGAGACGTACGCTCCTCGCTGGCGGCCGCGCAGGACGCCATCACACGACGCGGCGACGCTCGGGAGCGCAGCCTGGTCGACGTCGTCGGCCTTCGGATCGCCGACGCTCGCCGGTCGGGTGCCGAAGCCCTGCTGCGGCACATCGAGGACCACCCGCGTGACGTGCTCGCCGTGTCGGCGGCCGTGCCCACCATCGCGTTCTCCGGGATCATCGACGTGCAGCAGGACGCCTGGGACCTGGTCGAGCGACTCGCGCCGTCCTACGGCGACCACTGGTGGTACATCTCGCTGCTCGCCTTCACCCGGCAGGACCAGGGTCGCTTCGACGAGGCCGGCCTGCTGGCCGAGAGCGCGTTGTCGTGCGAGCCGTCATCGGGCCACGCGGTGCACGCGTTGACGCACGTGTTCTACGAGACCGGGCAGCACGAGACCGGCCGCGAGTGGCTTGACCACTGGGTCGCCGAGAGCGGCCGTTCGGCCAGTCACCGCGCCCACTTCTCGTGGCACGCGGCGCTGCACGAGCTCGCGCTGGACGACACCGAAGCACTGCGTCGCCGCTACTACTCCCAGCTCGCGCCCCCGGCCGTGAGCGGGGTGCGGGCGCTGATCGACTCGGCATCGCTGTTGTGGCGTTGGCGCGTCAGCGCGACGGACTGGTTCGAGTCCGAATCGGCGCCGCCGCCGATCGCGGCCGTGCTCAGCGCTGTCGGCGACACGCTCCTGGACGACCCGGCCAGTTCGTTCGTCGCCCTTCACTCCGCCCTCGCCCACACCGCCTCAGGCGACGTCGAGCGGCTCCGTCGACTCGCGTCCCGCTGTCGTGTCGCTGACGAGGCGCCCACCCGTGAGGTGGTCTCCCGGCTCTGCGACGCGCTCGTCGCGACCGCGGAGGAGCGCTGGTCGGACGCGGTCGACGGGTTGGAGGCCGTGCTGCCCGACCTGGTCGTCGTCGGCGGCTCGGCCGCCCAACGTGAGGTCATCGAGGAGACCCTCGTCCTGGCGCTCGCGCGCAGCGGTCGCAACGACCGGGCGGCTGCTGTCATCGAGGCCAGGCTCGAACGGCGACCCTCGCCCGTGGACGCGCGACGGCTCGCCGTCCTCGACGAGCTGGCACTCCCCGCTCGGTAGGCAGCGGTCAGGACACCCGGGCTGCGTAAGCGTTCGCGAGAGCCGCGATGTCGGCGACGTAGACGTCGGAGTGGTTGAAGCTGAAGATCGCGCGCCGCCAGACCTCGGCAACACCCAGGTCGCCGCTGTGGCAGAGGTACCGCGTGGCGGCCAGGGCAGCGTCATCGATCTGTCCCGGGTCCGCCGTACCGTCGTTGTTGCCGTCCGCGCCCCATCGCTCCCAGGTCGAGGGGATGAACTGCAGTGGCCCGACCGCGTGGTCCCAGGTCGTGTCGCCGTCGAGGGCGCCGCCGTCGGAGTCGTGGACGACGCCGAAGTCTCCGCCGTCGAGTGCAGGTCCGACGATCGCTGGGCGGGGCCAGCCGTCCTCGCCCAGCACGGATCCGCCGGTGCTCCCGTGGGCCGACTCGATGCCGCCGAGGGCGGCGATCGTGGTCCAGCCGACCCGGCAGTCGGGCTGCTCTGCGGTGATCCGGAGGTTGGCCCGGGCATAGGCGGTCAAGGCTCGTGGGGGGATCCCGGTCGCCGCCGACGTGGTGGAGATCCACTCTGCCGCCGGGACGTACGGATCCTGCACCGCTGCGCCCTGGACCGGTGCCGCCGGAGCCTCCGCCGTCACCGCTCGAGCTTCCTGCGGGCCCTGCGGCACGGATCGGGGCGGCCTGGTGGCGTCGTAGGCCACTGCCACGCCCACTCCGGCGACGAGGAGCACGACGGCGATCGCGAGCGTCAGGCTGCCCAGGAAGCGGTCGCGGTGCACGCCACGAAGGGTATGTCGAAGCGTGGTGCGCGCACCAAAGCCGAGCGACGTACCGGGCGACCCGCCGGAAGGTCAGGCCGAAGGCAGGGACCTGGTCGCAGGACCTTCGATGACCTCTCCCTCGTGGGTGAAGCGGGATCCGTGGAGGGGGCAGTCCCAGGTCTGCTCGGCGTCATTCCAGTGGAGGATGCCGCCGAGGTGCGTGCACACGCCGCTCACGCTGCAGGTCCTGCCCGCGACCGTCGACGTCGCGACCGGGACCGGGTCGAGGCGCCGCCTGCCCACCGATCCGGACCCCTCGGCAGGCGCCGGATTCGCCCGGACGGTCTCGGCCTGGAGCAGCGCACCGGCCTGCGCCGAGGCGGCCCGCACATTGACCGAGACCACTGCCGCAGCGCCGCTGGGGCGGGTGATCCGCCTCGCCATCGGAACGGCCCAGGACGGCCGGCTGCCGAGCAGTTCCGCACTGATCCGCAACGCCGCGGCGACTCCGTTCGTCAGTCCCCACTTGTCGAAGCCGGTCGCCACCTTGATGTGACCACCGCCCCGGGGCAGGTCACCGACGTAGGGGACGCCGTCGTGCGAGCGGTAGTCCTGGGCCGACCACGCGTGCGTCTGCCTGGCACCCGGGTAGAAGCTCAGGACCCACTCGCGCAGCCGGTCCACGTGTTGCTGCTCCGAGGTGGCGCGGCCCACCAGATGATCTTCGCCGCCGACCATCAGTCGAGAGCCGCCATCGGCGTCGACGACCTCGCGCAGCGACCGCGTGGGGGCGCCTGCCGAGATCAGCATCGACTCCGGCGCGGGGGCACCCTCGAACATCAGCAGGTAGGAACGATGGGCCTCGAGCTTCGCGAAGTAGAGGCCGCGATCGAGGATGGGCGTCCCGGTCGCCAGGACGACGTGGTCGCAGTGGACCTGGCGCCCGGACGCCGTACCGACGACGGGCGGGCCGAGCTTCGAGACGGAGACGACCCTGTCGCCCTCGATGATGCTGCCGCCGTGGTCGGCGAACTGCCGCACCAGCTCGGCGAGCACGGCAACCGGGTCGATCTGCACCTGGTCGGCCAGCGCGACGGCGC
Source organism: Nocardioides sp. Root682 (assembly GCF_001427795.1). GTDB lineage: Bacteria > Actinomycetota > Actinomycetes > Propionibacteriales > Nocardioidaceae > Nocardioides. The sequence goes on from NZ_LMHJ01000003.1 coordinate 23,449, forward strand.
CGAAGGTCCGGAAGGGGACGTCGACCTCCTCCGTCCACTCGGTCGGCAGCCCCAGCCGGATGGCCGCCTCGTGCTCCTGTTGGGCCTGCTTTCGCTGGCCCGCGGTGGCCGCGTAGGTCATGGCCGTACGGCGCTCGGCGCGGATGCCGGCCTCGTCGCACAGGCGCAGCAACCAGGCCTGGCCTTCGCGATTGGCTTCGACGTAGGCACGGGCGACCTCCTTGGACTGGTGCTCGAGCAGTCGCGACAGCTTCCGGCCCTGCAGGAGTGAGACCTTCCCGGTGGTGTGGCCGGTGGTCCCCGAACCGACGCTGCCGGCCTCGAGGACGATCACGCGTTTCCCGGCCCTGGCCAGGAGGAGTCCGGTCGTCAGCCCGGTCAGGCCGGCGCCGACGACCACGACGTCGGTCGTCTCGACGGCGGCCCCCGTGAACCGGTCCGCGGATTCGGCAGTGACAGGGCGGTGCTGGTCGAGCCAGTAGGAGGACATGAACTCCTGTACCCGACCACGCAGACCTGACACGGCGCGCATGCTTCGGCGGGCTTTGGGCACCCACGCCTCGAAGCGGCACACGGACGCCGCCCCGCGACACGAAAGGGTGAGGGCATGAGGATCGGATACTTCCTCTCGTGTGAGGAGTACGGACCCGAGCAGCTGATCGAGCAGGCGATTGCCGCTGAGGCAGCGGGTTTCGCGGGCCTCTGGATCAGCGACCACCTGCATCCCTGGAACGACGAGCAGGGACAGAGCCCGATGGTCTGGCCGATGATCGGGGCCATCGCACAGGCCGTCTCGCTCCCGATCATGACGGCGGTGACCTGCCCGATCGGTCGCCAGAGCCCGCTCCTGGTGGCCCAGGCCGCGGCGACCTGCGCCATCCTCAACCCCGGCTTCACGCTGGGGGTGGGGACCGGCGAGGCCCTCAACGAGCACGTCACCGGAGCCCCGTGGCCGTCCTTCGACATCCGGCTCGAGATGCTGGTGGAGGCCGTCGAGCTGATTCGGGAGCTGTGGACCGGGAAGACGGTCAACCACCGCGGCCGCCACTTCACCGTCGACGACGCGCGCATCTACACGCTGCCCGACTCCCCGCCGGAGATCTGGATGTCGGGCTTCGGCGAGGTCGCGACGCGGTCCGCGGCAACGATCGCCGACGGCTACGTCGGAGTCGCTCCGGACGCTGACCTGGTCGGTACCTTCAAGCACCTCTCGGGCGGGAAGCCCGCGGCCGGTGGCCTGAAGGTGGCCTACGCGCCCACCGCGGACGAAGGTGTGGAGCACGCCCACCGGCTCTGGTCGACCAGTGGCCTGCCGGGCGAGCTGGGTCAGGTGCTGCCGTCACCGCGGCACTTCGAGCAGGCGGCCCAGCTGGTCACGAAGGACGCGACCAGGGCGAGCGTGACCGCGGGGTGCGCACCGGCCGAGCACGTCGCCGCCGTACGGAAGTACGCCGAGGCCGGCTACGACCAGGTGTACGTCGCCAACATGGGCCCGCACTACCTCGAGATGATCGAGTTCTACGGCGAACAGGTCCTCCCGGGCCTGCGAGCCGACTGAGCCCGGGCGCGATGCGATTGCGGACTGTCTCGTGCCAGGAGCCCGGCTGGCGCAGGATCAGGCACGGGCGAGGGTTCCGGTACGTCGATGCGCAGGGCGAGGCGCTGTCGGAGGCGGACGTCGACCGGATCCGTGGTCTCGTCATCCCGCCCGCGTGGACCGAGGTCTGGATCTGTCCGCACCCCCGTGGCCACCTGCAGGCGGTCGGCACCGACGACGCCGGACGGCGCCAGTACCTCTATCACCCGCACTGGCGCGAGCAGCGCGACCTGGAGAAGTTCGAGCGGGTCCACCAGCTGGCCAGGACGCTGCCGGGACTGCGACGCAAGCTCCGCCGCCAGCTGCTCGCCCCGTCGGGCGACGACGAGGTCGAGCGTCGCCGGATCCTGGCCGTCGGTGTCCGGCTGATCGACCTGGGCTGCTTCCGCCCGGGCTCGGACGAGTCAGCGGACGAGTTCGGCAGCCGAGGACTGACCACGCTGGAGCGACGTCACCTGCGTCGGGAGAAGGACCGTCTGGTGTTCCGCTTCGCGGGAAAGGCCGGCATCGAGCACGAGGTGACCATCGACGACCCTGCCGTCATGGCTGCGCTGGAGGCGGCGAGGAGGCGCCCGGCCGGCGCCCGGCTGCTGGCGTCGAAGGTCGGCTCGCGGTGGCAGCCGGTCACCGCGGACGAGCTGAACGGGTACATCCGCGCCCTCACCGGGCTCGACATGACCGCGAAGGACTTCCGCACCTGGCACGCAACCATCACCGCTGCCGTCGTACTCGCGCAGCCACCGCTGCCGACGTCGAGGACCGGGCGCGCCAAAAGGGTCCGTGAGGCCGTGGCGGAGGCGGCGGAGCTGCTGGGGAACACCCCGACGGTCGCGCGCTCGTCGTACGTCGATCCGCGGGTCATCGACCTGTTCGACTCAGGAACCGTGCTGGACCCGGTCCCTGGCGGACCGGACGCGCTGGACCGCGCGGTGGCCCGGCTGATCGAGGAGCATGCTTGAGGTCGCTTCTGGGTGCGGATCAGCGGTAGTTGGTGAACTGCACCGCGAACTCGAGGTCCTGCGACTTCACCAGCTGCTGCACGGCCTGGAGGTCGTCGCGCTTCTTGGAGGAGATGCGCAGCTCGTCGCCCTGGATCTGCGCCTTGACACCCTTGGGGCCCTCGTCGCGGATCAGCTTGGAGATCTTCTTGGCGTCCTCGGAGGTGATGCCCTCCTTGAGCACGATGTCGATCTTCGACTGCTGGCCCGACGCGCGCGGCTCCGAGGCGTCGAGGATCTTCAGCGACTGGTCGCGCTTGATCAGCTTGTCCTGGAAGACGCTGAGGACGGCGCTGGCGCGGTCGTCGGCGGACGCGGTGATCTCGATCGCGTGCTCGCCCTTCCACTCGATCGTGGCGCCCGTGCCCTTGAAGTCGAAGCGGGTGGAGATCTCGCGGGCGGCCTGCCCGAGAGCGTTGTCGACCTCCTGGCGGTCGATCTTGCTGACGATGTCGAAGGAGGAGTCGGCCATGGTTGTCACCTAGCTGGGTTGTCGATGCGGTTTCGTCGGACGGCGCGTGCTGCGCTATTCTTTCTCGTCGTTGAAGACCATCCAACACAGGGCTGTTCCATAGGCGTGGAACGGGGTCGACAACAAGCCAGGCAGATTGCCCGAGCGGCCAAAGGGAGCTGACTGTAAATCAGCCGGCAACGCCTACGTAGGTTCGAATCCTGCATCTGCCACGGCAAGAGTGCGAAGCCCGGCCCCCTGCAAGGGGGGCCGGGTTTCGTCGTTCCCGCAAACACCCGGGTGACGTGTGGTCTAGCGTTCGGCGTGGGGAGGGTCCCTTCGCGACCCTGGAGTGCACCATGCCCGTGACGTCCCCTGCCCCGCGTGCCCCTGGCTCGCGCCGTCTGCCCCTGATCGTCGGGCTGCTGACCATGTTGCTTCTCGCCTTCGGGCTGACGGGGGCCACGGCGACCTCAGGTACGACGGGGGTGGCGATCACTCCGTTGACGCCGGTCAGGACCATCACGGCCGGGGTGTCGGTCGCTGCCGGCAAGACCTGGGCCTTCGTGGCGACGGGCGGTACGACGACGGTGCCCACCAACGCGCTGGTGGTCGAGCTGGCGATCACCGTCAAGGGCACGAAGGCGGGGACCTTGTCCTTCGCTCCGCTGGGTGAGCCGGGCAACGGGTCGCCGTCGACGGTGTCCTGGGCTGCGGGTGGGTCGGGTGCGGGCACGGTGAAGGTCAACGTCGGTAACTCGAACAAGGTCGTGGTGACGAACTCGAGCCTTGCTGCGGCGACGGTGGGGGTGAAGATCACCGGGTACGCTACACTGGTCACGGCTGCGGGGATCAGCGGGGTCGGCGGGGCCGACGGAACGGTGCTGACGAACCAGGGCAACGGCACGGTCGGCTGGGAGCCGGTGCCTCAGGCTGTCAGGGTCTATGTCGCCCAGGCCGGGTACTCGATCTTCGGCCCGGTCACCTCCTCACGGGACAGCCTGGGGGTCTATCGCGTCAACTTCGGTCGCTTGCTCGCCACCTGCACGGTCACTGCGATGCCGGGTTCCTATGCCAACGGATCCTGGAACGTCCTCGCTCATCTGTCGGTCACCTCGTCTCCTGGCAGTTCGATCGTGACGGTGTTGTCCCACCGCACCGACACTGCGCAACCGGTCGACACCGGGTTCTTCCTGACGGTGACCTGTTGAGTTGCGGCGGGGCGCTGTGGAAGGTGCCGGGCCTGCGAACGGGCACCGCTCCTGGAAATGGTTCGTTGTGACCATGTGCGGGTGCTGGATCGCCGTCTAGCGTTCGTGATGGGGAGGGTCCACCTGACCCTGGAGTGATCATGCCCGTGCCTGCCCGTCCTTCTCCGACGACCAGCCCGCGGCGTCTGCCGCTGGTCGTCGGCGCGCTGACGCTGCTGCTGCTCGCCTTCGGCCTGACCGGGGCAACCGCGACCTCCGGCACGACCGGGGTGGCCATCACACCCTTGACGCCGGTGAAGGTGATCTCCACCGCGGCGGCGGTCTCCGCAGGCAAGACGTTCACGTTCGTGGCGAGCGGCGGTACGACGACGGTGCCCACCAACGCACTTGTCGTCGAGCTTGCCGTCACGGTGAAGGGTACGAAGGCGGGCACGGTGTCCTTCGCTCCGCTCGGGGAGCCGGGGAACGGATCGCCGACGACCGTGTCCTGGGCCGCTGGCGGGTCCGGCGCCGGGACGGTGCGCGTCAACCTCGGTAACTCGAACAAGGTCGTGGCGACGAACTCGAGCCTCGCCGCAGCGACGCTGGGGGTGAAGATCACCGGGTACTCCACACTCGTCACTGCTGCCGGGATCAGTGGCACAGGAGGTGGTGACGGCCAGGTGCTGACCAACCAGGGGAACGGCACGGTCGCCTGGGAATCACTTCCGGCGCCTGCGCCCGTACCCGTGGTGCTCAAGGCCCATGTCACCGACGCTGGCACGCTGAGCTTTGGCGCGGTTTCCTCGTCGCTGGACGGCCCCGGCTTCTACCGCGTCAACTTCGGCCGCCCTCTAGCCTCGTGTGCAGTGACCGGAACGCCTGGCGGTTACAACGGCGGATCCTGGAACGGCAACGCGATCGTCGCGGTCTTCACTTCGTCCGGAAGTCCGGTCGCCACCGTCGTCGTCCGCCGCGGCGACAATGGCACCGCGATCAACACCGGCTTCTTCCTGACGGTGATCTGCTGAGTTCCGGTCAACCGGTCTGCTCCTGTCACAGCGCTGCCCCCGTCGGTGTCTGGTGGGTGATCGGGCGCCGTACGAGCGCCCCTCGTCAGGAGCAGACATGGATCTCGCGTTGTGGATCGTCGCCGGAGTCTTCGGTACGGCGTACGTGGTCGGTGGCGTCGTCAAGGTGGTGCTCGGCAGGGACCGGTTCGCCGGGCTGGGGGACAGCGCCGCGTGGGCGAGCGAATTCCCGCCGGCCACGTTCAAGGTCATCGGCGTGATCGAGGCGCTCGGCGGGCTGGGAATGGTCCTGCCCGGCGCGCTCGACATCGCCCCTGTCCTCGTACCGATCGCCGCCTCGGGGATGGCGCTCTACATGTCGGGTGCGGCCACCACCCGACTCCGCCGGGCGGAGTACGGCGCGCTGGTCGGCGACCTGGTGTTCATGGCCGCCTGCCTGTTCGTGGCGTGGGGCCGCTTCGGCCCCGAGCAGTGGGGTTGGTGACGCTCAGCCCTGGGCGGCGGCGGAGGTGGACCCCCAGACGTGGGGACTCTCCAACGCAACCAGGCGCCAGGGCAGGTTGGTCGAGGTCGAGAACGTTGCGGAGACGGCACCGCTCGCGCTGGCCCTCACGATCCGGGCCGTGGTCCAGCCGGACGCCTTCTTCACCTGTACGGCGACCCGGGCGTTCGACCAGCCGATGAACTTGCCGCCCTCGTAGATGGTCCAGCGCTTCACCACACCCTTGACCGCGGTACGGCCCGAGGACCGGGTGACGGAGCTGGCGCGGGAACGCGAGCCCCACTTGATCATGACCTCGTCGACGGCCACGCCCGAGGTGTGGCACTCCATGACCACGTTGTGCAGACCCGGTTCGACGTTGGCGTGGTAGATCCGCATCTGTCCGCTGCTCTGGTTCTCCCGCAGGTCGGCGTCGTCGGCGATGCCATCGCGGGATCGCTTGTTCTCGACCCACAGGTTGCAGAAGCTCAGGGCCTCGCCATCCGTGCGCGATGCCGCCCAGGTGACCGGTGCGAAGTCCTGGTTGACCGCGATCCGTTCCGGCACTGCGTCGATGCGCAGTGTCTTCGAGAGCGGGATCGGGGGAGACGCAAGGGTCGAGGGCCACGCGCGCGAGCTCCCCAGGGTGACCAGTCGCCAGGACCAGTTGCTCGTGGTCGAGAAGGTCGCCTTCACGGCGCCACCGGCCCCCGAGGTGACGATGCGCGCCGTCGTCCAGCCCGACGGCTTCTTCACCTGTACGGCGACGCGCGCGTTCGCCCAGCCGCGGAAGACGAGGTCCGCGGGGTCCCAGACCTTCGCCACACCCTTGACCGTGGTGCCGCCGGACCCGCGACTCACTGAACGCACGCCAGCACGCGAGCCGTACTTGATGACGATGTCGTACGCCGCGGGGTAGTTGTCGAGGACGGTGGACTGGGGCCGCGTGCAACGGACGACGGGCCGGTACGCCCCGGGATGCCGGACGCCACCTCCGTAGTAGTTGAAGACGCCGCTCAGGTGACCGACGCTGACGCTGGCGCCGAGGTAGTGGTACTCGCCGGACGCGCGGCTCTGGAAGTACAGGTCACAGGTCCGGTCCTGGACGTCGAGGCCGGAGAAGCTCCAGGTCACCCACTCGTAGGCGTGAGCCATCACGATTCGTCGCGGGGTGACCTCGAGGGTCACGCCCTCACGGGCACTGACCGGCTCGGCCGACGAGGTGACCGGGTGGACCGTCGCGGCCAGGGCGAGGGCCAGCACAGCAAGGACAAGGCGCTTCATCGAAGAGATCTCCCGAGACGGCGAACGTTTGGTCCGGCCATGAAACCCCATCCGCCGCCGCGGCGTGGACGAATGGGCGGACACTGGCCGACGCCCCGGAGAAGCGGCCCGAAAAGCGGTCGGCGATGCGCCGTACCCGGTGCTTGACTGGAGCCATGAGCCGCGAGCTGATCCACCCGCCCAAGGCCCGTCCGGGAGACCGGATCGCCGTCCTGTCCCCGTCCTTCGCGGCGGCGGGCGCCTTCCCCGAGGTGCACGAGCAGGGCATGGTCCGGCTGCGGGAGGTGACCGGGCTCGAGCCGGTGGAGTTCCCGACCACCCGTCAGGTCGGCGCGAGCCCCGAGGCGCGTGCGGCCGACATCAATGCCGCGTTCGCCGACCCGACGATCCGCGCGATCCACGCAGTGGTCGGCGGGATCGACCAGATCACCGTGATCCCGCACCTCGATGCCGATCTGGCGCGCGCGGACCCGAAGCCCTTCGTGGGCTACAGCGACAACACCCACCTCCACCAGTGGTTGTGGTCGGCGGGGATCGCCAGCTTCTACGGCGGATCCACCCAGGTCCAGCTCGGTCCGGGGCCGGCCGTCGACGACATCCATGCGCTCGCGCTTCGCTCCGCGTTGCTGACGGGGGAACGGATTGAGCTCACCCGCCCGGACTGGTCGCAGGACATCGGGCTCGGGTGGGACGACCCCCTCGCCCTGAGTGAGTACGGCGCCCGCGAGCCCAGCGAGCCGTGGGAGTGGTTCGGTCCGCAGCGGGCCGTGACCGGCCCCACCTGGGGTGGTTGCTTCGAGGTCCTTCCCCAGCTGTTCATCGCGGGGCGGTTCGACGCTGACCTGGCCGACCTGGAAGGCGGCGTGCTCCTGCTGGAGGCATCCGAGGAGCTCCTGCCGGCCCGCGAGGTGGGCTGGATCGTGCGGGCGCTGGGGGAGCGCGGCGTGCTCGCCGCGGTCGACGCCGTCCTGGTCGCACGCCCGCCGGTCTCCGACTTCGACCGGCAGCCCTCACCTGCCGAGCGGGTCAGCCTGAGGGCGGCGCAGCGCGACGCGGTGGCAGCCGAGGTGGCGCGCTACAACCCCGATGCCGTGCTGTGCGTCGGCATTCCGTTCGGCCACACCCGACCGCAGTGGATCGTGCCCCACGGCGGCCAGATGACCGTCGACGGAGCCCAGCAGCGGGTGTGGGCCGACTACGCCTGAGGAGCGGTCAGGCGGGGAACGCAACGACGTGGCCGACCACGCCGACCCGCACCCGGTCACCCGGCAACGGGACGGAGTCGGCCGGCGTACGCGCCGCGACGTGCTCGCCGGACGCGAGCCGGACCCGGATGGTCGCGTCGTGGCCGAAGAAGCTGACGTCGAGCACCTCGCCGGGGGTGCCGTCGCCGTCGGCGGGCCGGATCTGGAGCTGCTCGGAGCGGACCGCGAACTGCGCGGCTCCTCCGGGACCGACCGGCGACTGCGTCGTCACGGTGCCGAGCGCGCACTGGCCGGCACCCGACGCATCGACCTGCCCGGGGAGCAGCGACGCGTGGCCGATGAACGAGGCGACCCGCGGATCGGCGGGCTCGAGGTAGACCGTCGTGGGCGGCGCGACCTGGAGGAACTGGCCGTCGACCATCACCGCCACCTGGTCGGCCAGTGACAGCGCTTCGCCCTGGTCGTGCGTGACCAGCACGGCGGCGGCATCGGCTGCCCGCAGGGCGCGTACGACGGCCCGCCCGGTCTCCTCACGCAAGGACGCGTCGAGGGAGGAGAACGGTTCGTCGAGCAGGACCAGCTTCGGACGAGGAGCCAGCGCCCGGGCGAGCGCCACGCGCTGCTGCTGGCCCCCGGACAGCTCGTGCGGGAACCGGCCGGCGAGCTCGGGGGCGAGCTCGACGAGCTCGAGGGCCTCGGACACCCGGCCGTGGGCGTTGCGGCGCTCGGCGCGCGGCAAGCCGAAGGCGACGTTGCGCGCGACCGTGAGGTGCGGGAACAGCGCGCCCTCCTGCGGCACGTAGCCGAGTCCGCGTTGGCGTGCGGGCACGCTGCGCCGGCCGCCGACGACCTCGGTGCCGGCGACCGTGATGCTGCCACCGGAGGGACGGACGAAGCCGGCGACCGCACGCAGCAGGGTCGTCTTGCCGCAGCCCGACGACCCGAGGATCGAGGTCACGCCGCTGGGCACGACGAGGTCGAGGCCGTGCAGGACCGGCGCGCCGCCGTACCCGGCCTCGAGGCCACGGATCTCGAGCGCGTTCATGAACGGCTCCTCATGCTCAGCCGCGCCAGCAGCCAGGTGGACGGGACGGAGAGCAGGATCAACGCCAGTGCGTACGGCGCCGCGGCACCGTAGGCGATCGAGGAGGCATCGGACCAGAACTCGGTGGCGAGCGTATCGGTGCCGATCGGGGCGAGCAGCAGGGTGGCCGTGAGCTCGGTCGAGACCGCGAGCGCGACCAGCGCCGCGGCCGCTGCCAGACCGGGTACGACGAGCGGCAGCGTGACACGTCGGGCGACCTCCGGCCCGGTGCAGCCGAGACTGCGCCCGACCTCCTCGATGCCCGGCGGCACGAGCTCGAAGGTGGCCCGGACGCTGACGACCGCGCGGGGCAGGAAGAGGATCAGGTAGCCGATCAGCAGCAGGCCGAGGGTCTGGTAGATCGACGGCACCACGCGGATCGACACGGTGACCAGCGCCAGGGCGATCACGATGCCGGGCATTGCGCTCGCGGTGTAGACGCTGCGCTCGATGGCGGTGGTCAGCAGGCTGCGGTGCCGGACGGCCAACCACACGACGGGGACGGCGGCCGCCGTCGCCAGCGCGCCGCCGAGGACGGCGAGCATCAACGTCGACCAGAGCGCGCCGCCCAGCTCGCTCATGTCCACGCCGGCCGAGGTGCCGCGCGCGAGCCACCGGGCGAGGCTGCCCAGCGGGACCCCGAGCGCCCACACGGCCAGCAGGGCCAGCGACCCGACCACCCACGGCTTGTGCCGCCCGAGGCGGATCGGCGTGAACGCCCGGTTGGCGCCGGACCCGACGCGCGCCCGCGGCCGGCGGCCGCGCAGGAGCAGCTCGATGCCGAGCAGGAGGAGGCAGAAGACGACCAGCACCAGGGCCAGCAGGGTGGCTTCCGGGCCGTTGAAGACCGTGGCGTACTGCTGGAGGATCGCCGTCGTCAGGGTCGGGTAGTTGAGCAGCTGCAGGGCGCCGTACTCCGCCAGCAGGTGCAGGCCCACGAGGAGCGAACCACCCAGTACGGCCGGGCTGATCGCCGGAAGGGTGACCCGGAAGAAGACCTGCCACGGACCCTTGCCGAGGGCGGTGGCCACCTCCTCGACGGCGGGGTCGAGGCGGCGCAGCGCGGCGACGGTGGGCAGGTAGACGAGCGGGAAGTACGACAGCGTCACGACCATGACGGCACCCGGGAAGGACTGCACGTCGTGGGTCAGCGAGACCCAGCCGTAGCCGTTGACGAACGCCGGGACGGCGAGGGGTGCGCAGAGCAGTCCGTGCCACCACACCCGCGCCGGTACGTCGGTCCGCTCGACCACCCAGGCGCCGGCCACACCGACCACCACGCTGGTGAAGACGCCCGCCACCAGCAGCCGGGTGGTGTTCCAGAGCAGCTCGCCGATCCGCGGCCGCCACAGGAAGTTCGCCGCCTCGTCGCGGCCGAGCTCGGCCGTGGTCCACAGGACGTAGCCGAGCGGCACCAGTGTCAGAGCGGCGATCAGCAGGCCGACGACCAGGAGGGGCAAGGCAGGCGCAGCGACCCCACGCGGCCGTCCGGCAGCAGGGGGTCGACGCAGGGGACTGTCGATCGTCAGAGGAAACCGACCTCGGTGAGCAGGTCGACGACGGCCTTGGCGTCGAGGTCGGACACGTTGACCACCGGCGGCTGGAGCTCGCTGAACGGCTTGGCCACGCCCTCGAGCTGGACGGCCGGGTTGAGCGGGTACTCCAGCGCATAGCTGTCGGCCAGCACCTGCTGGCCCTTCTCGCCCACGAGGAACTCGATGAACTGCTCGGCCTCGTCCTTCATGTCGCTGGACTTCAGGACGCCCGCCCCGGAGACGCTCACAAAGGCGCCGGGGTCCTGCTTGGCGAAGTAGTACTGCTCGCTGTGGTCGGAGACGTCGCCGTTCTCCTTGTGGTCCCGCTCCCAGTAGTAGTGGTAGACGATGCCGACCTCGACCTCGCCGGAGTCGACGGCCTCCAGGACGAGGTTGTTGCCGTCGTAGACCTTGCCGTTCTCCTTGATGCCCTCGAGCCACGCCTTGGTGGCCTTCGCGCCCTCGAGCTCGAGGACGGCGGCCACGATCGCCTGGAAGTCGGCCCCGGTCGGTGAGAAGGAGATGCGCCCCTTCCACTCGGGCTTCGCGAGGTCGAGGATCGACGCGGGGAGATCGGACACCTGGACCTTGTCGGTGTTGTAGACCAGCACCGTCGAGCGCGCCACGAAGCCGGTCCACAGGCCGCTGCGTGGGCGGTACTGCGCGGGGATCGGTGCCACCAGGTCGGCGGGCAGCTTCTCGAACAGGCCGGCCGCCTCCACCTGCGACATGGCGGGGGAGTTCTCGGTGAGGAACACGTCGGCCGGCGACGCGTCGCCCTCCTGCACGAGCTGGTTGGACAGCTCGAGGTCCTTGCCGTTGCGGAGCTCGACCTCGATGCCGGTCTCCTTGGTGAACGCCGGAGCGAGCTCCTTGAGCAGCGGCTCGTGCTGGGCGTTGTAGATGACCAGCTTCGGCTCGTCGTCACCGCCGCACGCAGCCAGCATCGGAGCGACGAGGGTGATGGCGGCGAGGCCGAGTCCGGCGCGGAGCAGGCGGTTCTTCATCGGGATTCCTGTCGATCGGTTCGATGGTGAGCGTAGTGAGGAGGTCTGACCGGCAGCGTGGCGGGAGGCGCCGACGGGCAGCTTGCTGCCCCGGATCTGCGCCAGAGCCACACTCGGTCACGATGGCCAGCCAGGTGCCAGGTGAGGACGCCGGCAGCGAGGGAGACGAGCAGTCCGCCGAGCGGCCAGCGGTTCTCGAAGTGGGGGTAGACCTGCCAGTGGGTCAGGTAGATGTAGAGCGATGCGCTCGCCAGCGTCCCGGTCACGCCGACCAGGATCCGCGGCCACGGCACTGCCGGCACCCACACGAGCAGGAGGACGCCGGCGGCGATCATCAGGTCGCGCGCGTGGTCGCCGGTGAAGTCGTACGTGCCGGCCAGCAGCAACGCGGTCACGAGAAGTCGCTGCGGCGCGTTCCGGGCCACCGACGCGGCCCACCCGCCCAGGAAGAGCCACGCGACGAACGTCGAGGAGTGGATCAGGTCGCCGTCGTACGACGTCGCGGTGGCCCAGAAGCGCGGCACGAGCGCCATCGCGGTGAGGCCGGCGGCGAGCGTGAAGCGGTGCCGGCGCTCGAGCACCATCACCCGCGGGATCGCCAGCAGCAGCCCGGCACCGACCGCGAGGAGCACGATGACCTCGACGAACCAGTAGTGCCAGGCCGGCTCCGACCAGGTCCGGGAGCCGAGGACGTCGTTGAGCAGGAACACGGTGCGCCACGGGTAGTCGCCGGTCACCAGGGACACGGCGCCGATCCACAGGACGGCGGGCACGACGACCCGGCTGGTTGCCCGGAACACCCGTCGTACCCGGTCGCGGGAGGTCTCGTCGGTGAGGTGGAAGCGGGCGAAGTTGGCGCCGGCGACGGCGAGCAGCACGTGGGCGCCGCCGTAGAGCAGCCACAGGTTGGTGTGGGTGCCGACGATGAGAACGATGGCGGCCGCGCGCAGCGCGATCGTGGTGTCGAGCCGGGCCCAGCCGCGGCGACGGGGGTGGTCGGCCTGGTCGAGCCGCGTCGCGAGGTCCTCGACGGAGCGTCGTGGCCAGTCGGCAGGCAGCCGGCCGATCCTGCGCTCGAGATGCAGCGACAGCTCGACGTAGGACAGCGAATCGCCACCCAGGCTCACGAAGGAGTCGTCCGGCCCGACGGGGCCGCACCCGAGGATCCGCTCGTAGAGCCGCACGATCGACGTGGCAGCCGTGCCGTGGTCGACGATCTCGGTCGGCTCGAGGCGGGCGACGGCCTGGTGGTCGACCTTGCCGTTCGCCAGACGGGGCAGGGCATCGACCGGTACGACGCGGATCGCGTGGCCGGGCAACCGGGTGTCGGCGGCCGTCGCGGCGCGCACCTCGTCGAGTGCCATCGCGTCGGACCTGCCCGGCACGGCCACCACCAGGCCGGAGCCGTCGGCTGCTTCCGCGCACGCCACGTCGTGTCCGCCGAGGCCGAGCAGGGTCTGCACGCGATCCAGGTCGATGCGTTCGCCGAAGACCTTCGCGAACCGCGAGCGACGTCCCACGATCTCGACGAGGCCGTCGGTGATCCGGGCGAGGTCGCCCGTTCGCAGCTCGTCGCTGCCCCTGCCGCGACCCAGGTCGGCGGGGGACTCCGCGTAGCCCATCATCACGTTGGGGCCGGAGTAGACGAGCTCGCCGACGTCGGGCTCGGTGCCCTCGACCGGGTCGAGCCGGAAGCTCCCGCCGGGAACGGCGACACCGACGGCCGACGGATGGTCCAGCGTCAGGTCCGGCGGCAGGTACGCCATCCGGGCGGTCGCCTCGGTCTGGCCGTACATGACGAAGAGGTCCCAGCCCTCGAGGCGGCCCTGGGTGGCCAGCGCGCTGACGCGTTCCGGCGCCATCCGGCCACCGGCCTGTGTCACCTGGCGCAGACCGGGCAGCTCGGGCCAGCCGGCAGCGCCGAGCAGGTCGAACGTGTGCGGGACACCCGCGAACGACGTCACTCCGCGCTCGCGAGCATGGGCCCAGAGCCCGGGGTCGGTGACCGACCGGTCGTCCAGCACCAGCGAGGCACCGACGGCGAGGTGGCTGTGCAGCACCGAGAGGCCGTAGCAGTAGTCGAGCGGCAGCGTGGTGACCGCGACGTCGTCGCTCCGCAGTCCGAGGTACGACGCGATGGCGGCGGCGTTGGCGTCGAGGTTGGCCTGCGACAGGCGCACGAGCTTGGGCGACCCGGTCGAGCCCGACGTGCTGAGCAGCAGCCGCAGGTCGGGGTGGAGCGCGGGTGCGGGGGCACCTGTCGGACGCCACTCGCGGTCGTCGTGCTCGACGGAGGAGGTGTAGGCCCGGGCGAGGCCGTCGTTGTGGGTCAGCAGGGTGGCGTGGCCACCGGTCAGGGAGGCGAGCCAGGCCACGACGAAGTCGATGGTGGGGGACGGGCGCAGCCGGACGAGCTGACGGGCCGGGCCGGCGACGGCCTCGAGGTCGGCGCGTGCCGCTTCGACGCGACGAGCCAGCGCGGCATGGCTGACGCAGCCGTCAGGAGTGTGCAGCGCGGGACGGTTGCCGTGGCGCGCGAGGTCGACGGCGAACCCGGTCGCGAGGACCGTCCGTTCCACCTGCGCGCTGCCCGTGCCTTCCCCCACTCATTCAGGGTAAAGCAAGGCTCGCCTCAGTTGGGTATGCCTGTCCTCACATGGGATTGAGCAGGAAGACCGGGATCACCCGGTCGGTCCACTCGGTGTACTTCGCGTAGTTGGGCCACACCGTCAGCATGTGGGCCCAGGCCTTGTCCTTCTCCGCGTCGGTGAGCTCGCGCCAGGTGCAGGTGTACTGCCGCCGCCGGTAGGCGACCTCCACCGTGTCGGCGGCCCGCAGGTTGTGCGTCCACACGGGCGCCTTGGGAGCGCCGAAGTGGGAACCGGCGATCAGCCAGCCGCCCCGCCAGGGCACGCAGAGCAGTGGCGTCGACCGCGGGATGCCGGACTTGCGGCCCACCACGGTGAGCATCAGGTTCGGCAGGCCAGCGATGTCCAGCAGGCTCAGGCGGCCACGGGTCAGCTGCTGGAGGTGGGAATCCGTCCAGGTGACCTGCGGCAGCAGCTTCGGCATCCACGCCTGGGACCCGATCTTGATCGCGACTGGAGTGAGGATTCCCATGCCGCGCAGCCTAGTGGAACGCGTTGCAGTGAAATGGGGAACGGGGCGTCCTCCCGATGGAGGACGCCCCGTCACGAGGTGCTTCGGATCAACCGATCTGGAGGACCCGCGTGCCGCCGGCGAACTTGTCGTGCCAGCCCTGGTGGTTGGGCTGGTCGCTGTTCAGCGTCACGGCGATGAAGATGACTGCGGCCAGCGGAGCGGCCCAGCCGAGGAAGAACCAGCCCAGGATCGGGATGATGCTCAGGATGCCGAGCGCGGAGTACGCGTTGCGCTTGGCGGCCTGCTCGACGGTCGGGTTGCTCACGCCGTCCGGCCCGTAGGTGCGCAGCTTCAGGATCATCTTGCCGATGGTCTGGCCGCGGTTGGACTCGAGCAGGGTGAAGTACGCGAGGTAACCGGCGGCCTGGATGACGGCGAGCAGCGTGTAGAAGATGAACTGCTCACCGAACGAGTAGCTGAACCCGGTGAGGAAGATGGCACTGAGGATCACGTAGAAGATGCCGTAGACGACACCGAGCAGGACGTGGTCGATCAGGCGCGCCAGGAAGCGGTTCAGCAGCTCGGCGGGACGCGGGACACCGGCAGGGGCACCGAACTGCGGGGCTCCGCCATATCCGCCACCAGGCGGCGGCGGGGGGTTTCCTCCCGGAGGCGGCGGCGGCTCGTTGTAGGACATGGGTCCTCCTTGGGTCAGGTGGTGCGCGACAGCACCGGGGAATGTCAGCAATCTAGGGCAAATCAGCGCCTCCGAGCAGGTGCACGCGCGTTCTTGCCCTGTTGTCGGCCCGTTCAACCCGTCGCCCGACAATCGCCGCCCGGCCGACAACCGTCCTGACTACGGTCCGATCGTGATCACGCGTGGGCTCCTGGGCGGAGTGCTGGTGCTGCTCGGTGGCCTCGTCACCGCGACGCTTCCCCCGAGCACGCCCGTCCTCGACGTCGGGCCGCTCGACCTGCTGCGCGGGCTGGAAGTGGGCCGGATGGCCGGTCTGGTGGTGGTCCTCGCCGGACTCGGGATCCTCGCCCATGCCTGGTTGCGCTTGTGCCGCACGGTCGCCGTCGGGGACAGGGAGACGATGGACCCCGCCGAAGGGGTGGCTCTCGTCCGGTTCGCGACGGCCGCCTGGTGCGCCCCGTTGGTGCTGGCGCCGCCGCTGTTCTCGCGCGACGGCTGGTCGTACGCCGCCCAGGGCATGCTCGCGCGGGTCGGACTGTCGCCGTACGACTGGGGACCGGGTGCGCTCGCGCCGGCCGAATTCATCCCCTGGCCGTGGATCACCGGGCCGCCGATCGTGCAGGCGGTCGACCCGCTCTGGTGGGACACGGCGACGCCGTACGGGCCGGTGCCCGTCTTCCTCGGCGCCATCGCTGCCGGCACCACGGGCAACCCCTGGATGCTGGTGATCGCGCATCGCTGCATCGCACTCGTCGGACTGGCCCTGCTGGCCTGGGCGGTGCCCCGCCTCGCCGGCTGGACCGGGGCGAACCCGGCGATCGCCTCAGCGCTGGTGCTGGTGTCGCCGTTGATGATGGCCAACGGGGTCGCCGGCCTGCACAACGACCTGCTCATGGTGGGTCTGATGGCCACGGCGCTGGTCGTCGCGGTCGAACGCGGTTGGGTCTGGGGAGCGATGCTGGCCGGGGTCGCTGCCGGAGTGAAGGTGCCGGGCGGCCTGGTGGCCGTCGGCATCGTGATCGTCTCGCTCCCGGCCGGAGCCGCCCTGCTGCCCCGGGTACGACGCCTCGGGGCCGTGGCGGCGGTGTCCGTCGGAACGCTCGTGGGACTGGGCGTGGTCACCGGCCTCGGTGCGGGCTGGTTGCGCGCCCTGACCGTCCCCGGCGAGGTCAACACCCCCCTCTCGGCGACCACCCTGGTGGGTGGCGTCCTGGACTGGGGTGCGCTCCATCTGGGTCTGGGCACGGACCCGGCGATGTTCCGCGACCTGGTCCGGGCCCTGGGCCTGCTGGTCGCGCTCGGTGTGGGTGCGTGGGTGGTGCTGCGCGGGCCGACCGGCTCGCGTCCCGCCGCTCTCGGCGCCGTGGCGCTCACGACCGCGGCCTTCGTGCTGCTGTCGCCGGTCGTGCACCTCTGGTACTTCCTGATGCTTCCGCCGTTCCTCGCGACACAGCGGCTGCCCCGCCACGCCACAGGCGCCCTGGTTGCGGTGTCGCTGCTGCTCGGCCTGGTCGCACCGCTCGACTCGTCGCTGCACGGCGCCTACTACGCGATCGTGATCGGCGCGATGACCGTCGCGCTGCTGATGCCCGTGCTGCTGTTCACCCGGGTCGCCCGCGAGCGGCTGGCCCGGATCGTGGCGCCGTTGGCGCCGAGCGGCAGCCCGACAGATCAGCCCGCGGCCAGCGCGGGGTAGTCGGTGTAGCCCTCGGCGCCGCCGCCGTAGAAGGTCGCCCCGTTCGGATCGTTGAGCTCGGCGCCGATGCGGAACCGCTCGGGCAGGTCGGGGTTCGCGATGAACGGCCGACCGAACGCCGCCGCGTCGATCAGGCCGGCGGCGAGCAGGCGTTCTGCCTTCTCGGGGGTGTAGTTCCCGGCGCCGACGATCACCCCGTTGAACGCGGCCCGCAGCTCCTTGCGGAAGTCGTCATCGATCACCGGGCCACCGGCCCAGTCCGGCTCGGAGAGGTGCAGGAACGCGACGTTCCGGCGGGAGAGCTCGGCAGCGAGGTACAGCGCCATCGGCAGGTCGTCGTCGTCGAGTCCGTTGAACGAGCCCTGGGGTGAGAGCCGGATGCCCACGTGCGCTGCGTCCCAGGCGTCGATGGCCGCGTCGACGGCCTCCAGCGGGAAGCGGGCGCGGTTCACCTGGGAGCCGCCGTACTCGTCGGTGCGGTGGTTGCTCTG
The DNA here is from genome assembly GCF_001427795.1 of Nocardioides sp. Root682. Classification (GTDB taxonomy): domain Bacteria; phylum Actinomycetota; class Actinomycetes; order Propionibacteriales; family Nocardioidaceae; genus Nocardioides. The sequence goes on from NZ_LMHJ01000003.1 coordinate 41,298, forward strand.
CTCACCGAGGAACTGGTGCAACAGGTAGCCGTGCGCACCGTGCAGCTCGACCAGGTCGAACCCGGCCTCCCGGGCGTTCGCCGTCGCGCGACGGTAGTCCTCGACGGTCTCTGCGATCTCGTCGAGGCTCAGCGCGCGAGGGGTGGGGCAGTCCGCGCGCAGCGGCCGGCCGTCCTCGCCCTTGATCGTCGCCCGGTTGCGGTACGGGAGGGCGGAGGCGGAGACCGGCAGGGCGCCGTCGTGGAACGACTCGTGCGACACCCGTCCGACGTGCCAGATCTGCGCTGCGATCCGGCCGCCCTCGGCATGCACTGCGTCGGTGACCTTGCGCCATCCCTCGACCTGCTCCGGGCTGTAGATGCCCGGCGTGTCCATGTAGCCCTTGCCGATCGGCGAGATCTGGGTGCCCTCGGAGACGATCAGGCCCGCGCCGGCCCGCTGCCGGTAGTACTCGACGATGAGGTCGTTCGGTACGTCGACCCCGGGGGTCGCGCGCATCCGGGTCAGCGGGGCCATCAGGACCCGGTTCGCCAGTGCGGTCGTGCCGATGTCGAGCGGGTCGAAGAGTGAGGTCACGAGAGCGGCAACAGGAGCCTGGCGGTGGGTATTCCGTGGCGACCCTCCGCAGGCAGCTCCCAGGCGCACTCAGGCGCTGAGGACCCCGACCCGGTCGCCGGCGTGGATCGCCAGCATCCGGTCCACGGTGTTCTCCCACGTGAAGGCCTCGGCGCGCAGTCGTGCTGCCCGCCGAACGCGGGACTGCGGCCGGGACGCGAGTCCCTCGACCGCGTCGGCCAGCGCGCCCGCTTCGGGGGCACCCCACGCGCCACACGCGTCGGTGACGAGCTCGCGGGCCCCGCCACGGTTGGCGGTCACCACGGGCGTCCCGCACGCCAGGGCCTCCAGGACGGCCAGCCCGAACGTCTCGCCCGGGCAGACCGACAGCGCGATGTCCGCGGAGGCGAGCCGGTCACGCAGCGCGGCGCGCCCGTCGACGTACCCGTGGAACTCGACGGGCGCGCCCGCCGCGATGTCCTCGAGCTCGTCGCGGTGCGGCCCCTCGCCGTACACGTCGAGCCGGACGGGGACGCCGCGCCGGTGCAGCTCGACGGCCGTCGCGACCGCGAGGTGCGGCGACTTCTCCCGCGAGAGCCGGCCGGCGTGGACCAGGCGGAGCTCCGGACCGCCCTCGGCGCGCCCCACAGCGGGCCGGAAGGTCTCGAGGTCCACGCCCAGCGGGACCCGCTCGACGGGGCACCCGGCCGAGTCCGCAACGGCGCGGAACTCGCCCTCGGCGTAGCGCGAGGTCACCACGACGGTGTCGAAGCTGCGGACCAGCAACCGGTTCAGCAGGCCGATCGACACCTTGGACGTCGTGTCGAAGCCGGTCCTCATGGCGAACATGTCCCCGAGCCGCTCGTGCGACAGCAACACGCTGCGTACATCGTTGCGGCGGGCCCACCAGGCCACCGGCAGCAGGGTGAGCTTGTCGCTCCACTCCACGCTGGTGGGCTTCCACTGCTCGAGGACGTCGGTCACCCGCCAGGGTTCGACGATCAGGCGGTAGCCGCCGCCGACCCGGGGAGCGCGGACCTGGACGACGTCGCCCAGGTCGGTCTCGAGGACGGCGTCGACCGGGCCGGGAATCACCAGTAGCCGCTCCACCCCGGCGGCGACGTACCCACGCCCGAGCTGCTCGAGCGCGGTCCGCATCCCTCCCGAGGTCGATCCGACGAAGTTGGCCAGCTGAGCGATCCGCACGTTGCCACTGTGTCCGTGTCATTCGCACGGCCGGTGAACCCGAGCCCACCTGCGGTTGACGGGCTGATTGACGAGGGAGGAAGGATGAAGGGCATGGTCGAGTTGATGACGCCCCGGGAGGTGCCGCTCGGCGGGCCTCGCGCGATGACGGTACGACGCACGCTCCCGCAGCGGGAACGGTCGCTGATCGGCGCGTGGTGCTTCCTGGACCACTACGGCCCCGACGAGGTCAGCCAGACCGGGGGCATGGAGGTCGCCCCGCACCCGCACACCGGGCTGCAGACCGTGAGCTGGCTGTTCACGGGCGAGATCGAGCACCGCGACAGCGCCGGCAACGTGGCGATGGTGCGACCGGGCGAGGTCAACCTGATGACCTCGGGCCGCGGGATCAGCCACTCCGAGGTGTCCACGCCGGACACGTCGGTGCTGCACGGTGCGCAGCTCTGGGTCGCCCTGCCGGACGCCGATCGGCACACCGACCCGGGCTTCCAGCACCACGCACCTGCGGAGATCTCTGGCGCGGGCTGGCGCGCCCGGGTGTTCCTCGGCTCGGTGCTGGGCGACACCTCGCCGGTCAGCACGTTCACGCCGTTGCTGGGTGCCGAGCTGGTCCTCGATCCCGGCGCCAGCCTGGTCGTTCCCGTCGACGAGACCTTCGAGCACGGCGTCCTGGTCGACCTCGGGTCGGTGACCGTCGACGAGGTCGACGCGAGCAGCGCCGATCTCGCCTATCTCGCCCCAGGTGCCGAACAGATCCGGCTGGTGGCCGGTGCGGAGGGCGCCCGCCTGCTGCTGCTCGGCGGCCCGCCCTTCGGTGAGCCGATCGTGATGTGGTGGAACTTCGTCGGCCGCACCCACGACGAGGTCGCCGGCTTCCGCGCGGACTGGCACGCGCAGATCACCGACGCCGCCGGCGAGATCGTGGGAGACAGCCGCCTCGTCGCAGCGGGCCGCTTCGGCGTCGTACCCGAGCAGCCGCTGAAGCCGATCCCCGCGCCGGTGCTGCCCAACGTGCGCCTCAAGGAACGTCGTTGATTGCCGGACTCACCTGGCTGGTCGCGTTCCAGCTCGCCGGCGAGCTCGTCACCCGGGTCGCGGACCTGCCCGTGCCGGGCCCGGTCGTGGGCATGCTGCTGCTGTTCTGCTTCCTCCGTCTCCGTCGGTACGACGATGCGGGCTCCATCGTGCGCGCCGGCACCGCGCTGCTGCGGCACCTGCAGCTCTTCTTCGTCCCGGCCGGCGTCGGCGTGGTCCTCTACCTCGGCCTGATCGGTCGCGAGGCACTGCCGATCGGGGTGGCGATGCTGGGCTCCTGGTTCCTCGGACTGGCCGCAGTCGGGTGGACCGCGGTGGCGCTCGAGCGGCTGCTCGGCCGCCCTCGTGACGACCTGGGCACCGCATGATCGACCCATCCGTCAACGAGGCCCTCGATCAGGCGCTCGAGGTCGCGCGCTCACCCCTGGCCCTGCTCGCCGTCACCCTCGGCGGCTACCAGCTCGGCCGGTGGCTGCAGCAACGATCCGGCGGGCACGCCCTCGTCCAGCCGGTCCTCGTGACGGTCGTGGTGGTCGGACTCGCGATCACCGTGCTCGATGTCGACTACGCCGACTACCGCAGCGCCACCGAGCTGATCGCCTTCTGGCTGGGCCCGGCCACTGTCGCCCTCGCCATCCCGCTGCACCGTCAGGCCGATCGGCTCAGGGGCTTCGTGGTGCCGATGCTGGTGGCGATCGTCGTCGGTGCGGTGGTGTCCATCGTCTCCGCGGTGCTGCTCGCCCGTGCCCTCGGCGCGGGGGACGACCTCGAACGGACCCTGGCCACCAAGGCGGCCACGACGCCCGTGGCGATCGCGGTGACCGATGCGCTCGGTGGCATCCCGCCCCTGGCCGCCGTGTTCGCGATCATCATCGGGATCTTCAGCGCCATCGTCGGCCCGGCGACGCTCAACCTGCTCCGGATCCGTGACCGCCGGGCGCGCGGGCTCGCGATCGGCGCGGTCTCGCACGGCATCGGTGCCTCGCGCATGCTCCGCGAGGACGAGACGGAGGGCGCCTTCGCCGGCCTCGCCATGGGGCTCTCGGCGCTGGCGATCAGCCTGCTGGTCCCGGTCCTGGCCGTCTGCCTGTTCTGAACGCCGTGCCGATTGTGGTCGCACGGCGACCGCGCGAGGGCTACGGTCTCGACTCATGACGACGCGAGTCCATGCCTTCTCCGACGACCCTCTCGGCGACCTGGACGCGGTCGGCCTCGCCGAGCACCTCGGTGCCGGCAAGGTCTCCGCGAAGGAAGTGGTCGAGGCGGCGATCAGCCGGATCGAGAAGGTTGCGGGCGAGCTCAACCCGATGGCCTTCACCGCCTACGACCGGGCGCGGGTCGACGCAGCCACACCGGGTGACGCGTTCTTCGCCGGGGTGCCGACCCTCGTCAAGGACAACGTCGACGTGGTCGGCATGCCGACCATGTCGGGCACCGACGCCTGGGTGCCCCGACCCGCGAAGAAGGACGGCGACTTCGCGCAGATGTACCTCGCGACGGGCCTGATCCCGCTCGGCAAGAGCCAGTTGTCCGAGTACGGCTTCAGCGCGTCCGCCGAGCACCCGCGCCTCGGTGCGGTCCGGACTCCGTGGAACACCGACCACACGGCAGGTGCGTCCAGCGCCGGCTCGGGCGCACTGGTCGCGGCGGGCGCCGTACCGATCGCCCACGCGAACGACGGCGGCGGCTCGATCCGGATCCCCGCGTCCGTCAACGGACTGGTCGGTCTCAAGCCCACCCGGGGACGGTTGGCGCAGGACAAGATCATGCGCGAGATGCCGATCCGGATCGTGGCCGACGGCGTGCTGACCCGCACGGTGCGCGACACCGCCGCGTTCTACCGCGAGGCCGAGCGGGTCCACCGCAACCTCGCGCTGCCGCCGATCGGTGACCTGACCCGGCCGATCAAGCGCCGGCTTCGGATCGCCCTCAACACCAGCGGCGTCGGCCGGGGTGCGGACCCCGAGACGCGGGCGTTGACCGAGAAGACCGCGGCGATGCTCGAGGACCTCGGCCACACGGTGACGGAGACCGAGGTGCCGATCGGACCCGGCTTCGCCGACGACTTCCTCCTCTACTGGGCGCTGCTCGCCCAGGCGATGCTGACCACCGGCCGGCCGATGCACGGACGCTCCTGGTCGAAGGCGAAGCACGACAACCTCACGATCGGCCTGGCCCGGCACGCGCGCCGCAACATCCACCGCGTCCCGGGAGCGATCACGCGCCTCAAGCGCGCCAATGCCCACGCCGAGCTCTTTCACGAGAAGTACGACGTCTCGCTGACCCCGACGCTCGGCTGCTCCACGCCCCCGGTCGGCCACCTCGATCCGACCCAGAGCTATGACGTGGTCATCGACAAGCTGATGGACTGGGTCGCCTTCACGCCGTGGCAGAACGTCACGGGTGCACCGGCCATCTCGCTGCCCCTCGCGACCGCCGCGAACGGGCTCCCGCAGGGCATGATGTTCGGGGCCGCACCGGGTCAGGAATCGCTGCTCATCGAGCTCGCCTACGAGCTCGAACAGGCCTGTCCGTTCGCCCGGATCACCGCCTGAATTCGGCGCTGTGCGGCCCGATTTCTCCTTCCGCCGGGAGCGCGTGTATCGTTCTGCGGCGTTGCCCCTTTAGCTCAGACGGCAGAGCGTCTCCATGGTAAGGAGAAGGTCTACGGTTCGATTCCGTAAAGGGGCTCTGGGACCAGGGTCCGCCAATCCAGACGGTGAAAGCCGCGCGGTGCGGCGGACGCCCTGACACCCTGGCGGGGTAGCTCAGGTGGTTAGAGCACACGGCTCATAATCGTGGTGTCGCGGGTTCGAGTCCCGCCCCCGCTACGCCAGATGACGAAGCAGTTAGTACCCCCGGCAGTACCCCACAGACAGCAGTAGAAGGACTTCCCGTGGCCAGCAAGAGCTCCGACGTTCGCCCCAAGATCACGCTTGCCTGCGTGGACTGCAAGGAGCGGAACTACATCACGAAGAAGAACCGCCGCAACGACCCCGACCGCATCGAGCTGTCGAAGTTCTGCCCCCGTTGCCGCACCCACACCGCTCACCGCGAAACGCGCTGACCGGTCCGTTCGACCCAGCGCCGCTTGGCGCTCCAGCAGTCCGCCGTCCCTTCGGGGACCGCGGGCTGCTGTCGTTTTCGGGTCGGTAGGGTCGAGCCATGCCGATCGACGCCTCTCTCGTCGGGCGTGGTTTCCCCCCGACGCAGCCCTACCCGGTCACCACGGACGCCGTCGTGGCCTTCGCCACCTCTGTCGGGGGCAGCTACGACGTCGCTGCGGGCCTCCCGCCGACGTTCCCGATCGTGGTCACCTTCGCCGCCCTCCAGGACTTCCTGGCCACTGAGCAGGTCGAGCTGTCCCGCATCGTCCACGGTGATCAGCGCTTCCGCTACGAGCGTCCCGTGGTCATCGGCGACGTGCTCACCACGGCCCTCACCGTCACCGGTGTGCGCACCATCGGCGGCAACGACATCGTGAGCACCTCGAGCGAGATCCTCGACGCCTCCGGCTCCCTCGTCTGTACGGCGACCGCGACCCTCGTCCACCGTGGAGATGCTGCATGAGTGCCATCAGCGAGCTCACCAAGGGCGATGCGCTCCCCGAAATCACCTTCGAGATCACCCGCGCCGACCTGGTCGCCTACGCCGCGGCCAGCGGTGACCAGAACCCGATCCACCAGGACGAGGAGATCGCTCTCGCGGTCGGCCTGCCCGGTGTGATCGCGCACGGCATGTACACGCTGGCGCTGGTCGGTCGCGCCCTCGGCGAGTGGGCGCCCGGAGCCGAGGTCGTCGAGCTCGGCTCGAAGTTCGTCGCACCGGTCGTCGTACCCGCCACGGGTGCGGCGCGGGTGACCGTCACGGGCACCGTGGGGGAGCGGACCGACGACCTGCTCGCGCTCGCGCTCGTCGTGACCTCCGACGGGACGAAGGTGCTGGGCGCACCGAGGGCGACCATTCGTGGCTGACCCCGCTCTCGCGGACCTCACCACGCTGCGGCTGGGTGGCCCGGCCACCCGTTACGTCCCGGTCGCGGACGCCGACGAGCTGGTCGCGGCCGTGTCGGCCGCCGACGCAGCCGGCGAGCCGGTCCTGGTCGTGGGTGGTGGCAGCAACCTCGTCGTCGCCGACGAGGGCTTCGAGGGCACGGTCGTGCACCTGACGGGTGGCGGCGTCCACGTCGACGGGGACGCGTGCGGCGTGGCCTCGGTGACGGTGGCCGCCGGGGAGCCGTGGGACGACCTGGTCGCACGGGCCGTCCAGGAGGGCTGGACGGGCGTCGAGGCCCTCTCGGGGATCCCCGGGACCGTCGGGGCGACCCCGATCCAGAACGTCGGTGCCTACGGGCAGGAGGTCGCGCAGACGATCGCGCGGGTCCGGGTCTGGGACCGGGTGCTGCGCGGCCAGCGCAGCTTCGCTGCCGCTGATTGCCAGTTCGCCTACCGCCACTCGCGCTTCAAGGCCGACCCCGGCCGCCACGTCGTCCTGGACGTCACCTTCGAGTTCCATCCCGGCGAGCAGTCCGCGCCGGTCGCGTACGCCGAGCTGGCCCGCACCCTCGGCGTACAGGTCGGTGAACGGGCCCCGCTCGCCGAGGTCCGCGACGCCGTCCTGGGCCTGCGCCGCGGCAAGGGCATGGTGCTCGACGCCGGGGACCACGACACGTGGAGTGCCGGGTCGTTCTTCACCAACCCGTTCGTCGAGCCCGATCGGGTTCCGGAGGGCGCGCCGTCGTACCCCCAGGCCGACGGTCGGGTGAAGACCAGCGCCGCGTGGCTGATCGAGCAGGCCGGCTTCCACAAGGGCTTCGGGCTCGAGCGCGAGGACGCGCGGGTCTCGTTGTCGACCAAGCACACCCTGGCGCTCACCAACCGCGGCGGCGCGTCGACCGCGGAGCTGCTCGACCTGGCCCGCGAGGTCCGCGACGGCGTCGAGGCGCGCTTCGGGGTCGTCCTCGTCAACGAGCCCGTGCTCGTCGGTTGCGCCCTGTAGCCCTGCAGCCCCTGCAGCTCAGCCCTCGTAGGAGCTGAACACGCTGACGAAGAACACCACGACGGCGACGACCAGCAGCAGCCCGATGACGCCGAGGACCACGCCGATGATGCCGGTGATGAACCCACCGGTGGCGAGCCCCTCGCCTCCGAAGGCCTGCGGGTTCGCGCGGATCTCGCGCCGCGCCCGTGCCCCGGTCCAGATGGCGAAGGGCGAGCACAGGACCGCGACGAACGTGAAGAAGAAGACCGGCGTGAGCACCAGGCCGACCAGGCCGCTGACGCCGAGCGCCAGGGACGTCGTTGCCATCGGATGGGTCGGTGCCACGTGGCGCAGGTACTGCGGCGCCACCTGGTACGGCGTGGTCGGGTACGGCGCGACGGGTGCGGGCGACACGGGTGCCTGCTGGGTCGGTGCCTCGGGAGCGACGTCGCCGTAGGCCGGCGCCTGGTAGGGCTCGAATCCCGGCGACGGCTGCGACGGGGAAGTCAGGGGCGGCTGGTCGCTCATGGACCCATTCTCCCAGCTGGGGACGCTCGCCAAACCGTCCGGCAGGTGCCGGTGCTCAGGCGCCGGTGCTCAGGCGCCGGGTTCGGGCGCGGCCAGCCACGCGTCGACGTCTGCCAGCGCAGCATCGCGGATGTCCGACGGCGCCCGGCTGGCGCGCAGCGACATCCGGCCCAGCTCGGCCATCTGGGCGTCGGTCAGGCCGTGGGCGGCCCGCATCGTGGCGTACTGCCCCGCCAGCCGGGACCCGAACAGCAGCGGGTCGTCGGCGCCGAGCGCAACGGTCGCCCCGGCCTCCAGCAGCGTGGGGAGCGGGACCGAGGTGAGGTCGGAGTAGACGCCCAGGGCGACGTTGGACACCGGACACACCTCGAGGGCCACCCCGGTGTCGACGATCCGCCGCAGCAGGTCGGGGTCCTCGGCCGCGCGGACGCCGTGGCCGAGCCGTCCGGCGTGCAGGGAGTCGAGGCAGGCGCTGATGTGTTCGGGGCCGCGGAGCTCGCCGCCGTGGGGCGCCAGCAGCAGGCCCGCCCGTTCGGCGATCGCGAAGGCGCCAGCGAAGTCGGCGGTCCGGCCGCGGCGCTCGTCGTTCGAGAGACCGAAACCGACCACGCCGCGATCGACGTACTGCGCGGCCAGGCGAGCCAGGGTGCGGGCATCCAGCGGGTGACGGGTCCGGTTGGCCGCGATCACCACGGCCATGCCGAGGCCGGTCCGCTGCGTCGCGTCCCGCACGGCGTCCAGGACGAGGTCGGTGAACGCGGTGATCCCGCCGAAGCGGGCGCCGTAGCCGCTGGGGTCGACCTGGATCTCCAGCCAGCGGCCCCCGTCAGCCACGTCGTCCTCGGCGGCCTCGAGCACGAGTCGTCGTACGTCGTCCTCGGTGCGCAGCACGGACCGCGCGACGTCGTACAGGCGCTGGAAGCGGAACCAGCCCTTCTCGTCCGCCGCCGTGAGCTGGGGTGGCCACTCGGAGACGAGCGCATCGGGCAGGTGGATGCCGTCGCGTTCCGCGAGCTCCAGGAGAGTGCCGTGCCGCATCGAGCCGGTGAAGTGCAGGTGCAGGTGCGCCTTGGGAAGCACATGGAGGTCCCGCACGTCGCCATCGTAGGTGTGCACCCCCGGTGCGACGCCGCAGGGGGCCGTCCTACTTTGGAAGCCAGTGGGTCGCGTGCGTAGACTCACCCACTGGTGGTTCTTCCACATGGTTGGTCGCGCCCTGACGCAGTTCTCCTTTCGGGGTTCTGTGCGCGGGCCGGGACAGCCGGAAGCAGCCGCGGAGGGCACTAGCTCAACTGGCAGAGCATCGGTCTCCAAAACCGAAGGTTGGGGGTTCAAGTCCCTCGTGCCCTGCAAGACAGACCATGAAGACGACAGAAGGAAAGGGTGAGCATCTTGTCGGACGCTCCAGCCGTCCACGGGGGCCGCAAGGACGCCTCGGGTGGCAAGAAGTCACCGAAGCGCACCGGCCCGGTGACCTTCTATCGCCAGATCGTCGCCGAGCTGCGCAAGGTGGTCTACCCCACCCGCGAGCAGCTCGTGACGTACTTCTTCGTGGTCCTGGTCTTCGTGCTCGTGATGATCGCGCTCGTGTCGCTGCTGGACCTCGGTCTCGGCAAGCTCGCGTTCGAGGTCTTCACCGGCGCAGACGACATCTGAGTTCCACTCAGACCTGATTGACCCTGACGACCAACTGATGGAGCAGCAAGTGACGGAGCAGTACGACCCGGCCCTCGAGAGCGACGAGACGATCGTCGTCGAGGGCGAGGACGTCGAGACCGCCGAGGTCACCGAGGCCGCCGACGTCGAGGAGAACCTCGACGCCGAGCCGACCGACGCCACCGACGAGCTCGGCCAGGACGCCCAGGAGGACACCCAGGAGGACGCCGACGAGGCTGCCGACGAGGTCACCGAAGAGGCTGAGGACGCCGACCCGCTCGAGGCCTTCCGCCGTGAGCTGTGGGCCAAGCCCGGTGACTGGTACGTCGTGCACACCTACTCCGGCATGGAGAACCGGGTGAAGCAGAACCTGGAGAACCGGATCCACTCCCTCAACATGGAGGACTACATCCACGAGATCGTGGTCCCCACCGAGGAAGTCGCCGAGATCAAGAACGGCCAGCGCAAGATGGTCAAGCGCACCGTGCTCCCCGGCTACGTGCTGGTCCGCATGGACCTCACCGACGAGTCGTGGGCCGCTGTTCGCCACACCCCCTCGGTCACCGGGTTCGTCGGTCACAGCCACCAGCCGGTGCCGCTGAGCATGGACGAGGTCGAGAAGATGCTCGCCCCCGCCGCGATGACCGTGATCGCCGCCGAGGCCGAGGCCGCCGCCAGCGCCGCGGGCTCGCCCACCACGCCGGCCAAGAAGCCGATCGAGGTCGCCGACTTCGGCGTCAACGACTCCGTCCTGATCGTCGACGGCGCGTTCGCAACGCTCCACGCCACGATCACCGAGATCAACGCCGAGGCCCAGCGGGTCAAGGCGCTGGTCGAGATCTTCGGCCGGGAGACCCCGGTCGAGCTGAGCTTCAGCCAGGTCCAGAAGGTCTGAGCTCAGCGCGGTCGCGCCGGAACTCCGGTGGCGACCTGCAGTAGGTGGCAGAGGGCCAGGCAGCCCTCGTCATGACCACGAGAAGAAAGAGAACACGGAATGCCTCCCAAGAAGAAGATCGCCGCACTGGTCAAGGTGCAGCTGCAGGCTGGTTCGGCCACCCCGGCTCCGCCGGTTGGTACGGCGCTCGGCCCGCACGGCGTCAACATCATGGACTTCTGCAAGGCGTACAACGCCCAGACCGAGTCCATGCGTGGAAACGTCATCCCCGTCGAGATCACCATCTACGAGGACCGGTCCTTCGAGTTCATCACGAAGACCCCGCCGGCCGCAGAGCTGATCAAGAAGGCCGCTGGCCTCAAGAAGGGCTCGGGCGTCCCGCACAAGGAGAAGGTCGGCAAGCTGACCAAGGACCAGGTGCGTGAGATCGCGACGACCAAGCTGCCCGACCTGAACGCCAACGACATCGACGCCGCCATGAAGATCGTGGAGGGGACTGCCCGCTCCATGGGCGTCACCACCGACTGAAGCACCGTGGAAGGGCCGCGCTGGCCCGCTTACCACATCTCCTCTCTTGAGTAAGGAATCATCCATGCAGCGCAGCAAGACCTACCGCGCGGCGGAAGAGGCGTTCGACAAGAACGAGCTCTACGCCCCGCTGTCCGCGATCAAGATCGCGAAGAGCACCAGCAAGAAGAAGTTCAACGAGACCCTCGACGTCGTCATGCGTCTCGGCGTCGACCCCCGCAAGGCAGACCAGATGGTGCGCGGCACCGTCAACCTGCCCCACGGCACCGGCAAGACCGCTCGCGTCCTCGTGTTCGCGAACGGCGACAAGGCCGAGGCCGCCCGTGAGGCCGGCGCCGACTTCGTCGGTGGCGACGAGCTCATCGACAAGGTGGCCGGCGGCTGGATCGACTTCGACGCCGTGGTCGCCACCCCGGACCTGATGGGCAAGGTCGGCCGCCTCGGCCGCGTGCTCGGTCCGCGTGGCCTCATGCCGAACCCGAAGACCGGCACCGTCACCCCGGACCCGGCCAAGGCCGTGACCGACATCAAGGGCGGCAAGATCGAGTTCCGCGTCGATCGCCACGCCAACCTGCACTTCATCATCGGCAAGGCCTCCTTCTCCGAGCTGCAGCTCGCCGAGAACTACGCCGCGGCGCTCGATGAGGTCCTCCGCCTCAAGCCCTCCAGCTCGAAGGGCCGGTACCTCAAGAAGGTCACCGTCTCGACGACGATGGGCCCCGGCATCCAGGTCGACCCCAACAAGGTCAAGAACGTCACCGAGGAGGACGAGGCCTGAGCCTCGCCCTCATCGACACCGATGCCCGCCATCCCTCACGGGGTGGCGGGCATCGTCGCTTTTGTGCAGCGGGTCAGGCGGAGGCGAGTGACTCCAACGCGGCGAGCTCGACGCACACCGCGACGCCGGCCATGGCGGCCTCGACCTCCGCGAGCACGGGGAAGGTCGGCGCCAGGCGGATGTTGCGGTCGCGCGGGTCGTTGCCGTGGGGGAAGGCCGAGCCGGCTGCGGTGAGGGCGATGCCCGCCTCCTTGGCGAGGCTGATCACCCGCGACGCCGTACCGTCGACGACGTCGAGGTTCACGAAGTAGCCACCGATCGGCACGGTCCACTCGGCAATCCCGAGTCCGGCCAGTCGGCTGCTGAGTGCCGTCTCGACGGCAGCGAACTTCGGCGCGATCAGCTCCCGGTGCTTGCGCATGTGAGCACGCACGCCGTCCGCGTCGCCGAAGAACTCGACATGGCGCAGGTGGTTGATCTTGTCGGGACCGATGGACGCGAAGCCCAGCCGGGCGAGGTACCACGCGAGGTTCTCGCTCGATGCGGCCAGTGCCGCGACGCCGGCGCCCGCGAAGCTGATCTTCGAGGTCGAGGCGAAGATCAGCGGCCGGTTCGGGTGACCCGACACGGCGGCGAGACCGAGCGCATCCGCACTCTTGGTCTCCTGGTCGGTCAGGTGGTGGACGGCGTAGGCGTTGTCCCAGAAGATCCGGAAGTCAGGTGCCGCGGTCGGCATCGCCATCAGCTCGGCGGCCACGGCGGTCGAGCACACCGCGCCCGTCGGGTTGGCGTAGGTCGGAACGATCCACAGGCCCTTGATGCTCGGGTCCTCGGCCACCAGGGTGCGTACGGCGACGACGTCGGGTCCGTCAGCGTTCATCGGGACGGTCACCATCTCGATGCCGAGCTCGGCCAGCATGGTGAAGTGGCGGTCGTAACCGGGCACGGGACAGATGAACTTCACGACCGGCTCCTGCGACCAGGGCCGGGGGGAGTCGGGTCCGCCCTTGAGCAGCATCGCGGTCAGCGCCTGGTGCATCATCGTGAGGCTGGAGTTGCCCCCACACGCGACGTTGGCGACGTCGACACCCAACAGGTCGGCGAAGATCTCGCGCATCTCGAGGAGCCCGTCGAGACCTCCGTAGTTGCGCACGTCGGTGCCCGCCCGGTCGCGGTGGCTCGTCGGGAGCCCGAGGAGCCCGTTGGAGAGGTCGAGCTGGTCGGCTCCCGGCTTGCCCCGCGTCAGGTCGAGCTTGAGTCCACCGGCCTTCAGCGTTTCGTACTCCGCCTGCACGCTCGTCAGGCGCGCGGCGATGTCGTCGGCGGACAGGTCGGACAGGGGCGCGGGGGTGGTGGTCACGGGGACAATGGTGCCGCATCGGGTACGCGCCCGGAATTTGGACCGGCCCCCGCTCCGCCGTACAGTTCGTCACTGAAACCTAGAGACCGCCGGTTGTCAGGGCTGCCAGCCCTGGCCGAAGGTTCCGTGAGAGCGGATGGCCTGCGCAGGGGATCAGAGCAGTACGACGTTCGTCAGTTCGATCTGAGTTGCGAGCGATGTCCACGCCCTGAGCGCCTGCGCTCAGGGCGTCTGTCTTTCCCAGGACGTTCGCGGAGGTCCCCATCCGGAAGGAGACCCATGGCGCGGGCAGACAAGCAGGCCGCCGTCGCGGAGATCGCTGAAGCATTCAGCGAATCCGCAGGCGCTGTGCTGACCGAGTACCGCGGTCTCACCGTCAAGGAGCTGCAGAACCTTCGCCGCTCCCTTGGTGAGAACGCCAGCTACGCCGTGGTCAAGAACACGCTGGCCAAGTTGGCCGCCAACGAGGCCGGCATCACCGGCTTCGACGACCTGCTGACCGGCCCGACCGCGATCGCCTTCATCAAGGGCGACGTCGTCGAGGCGGCCAAGGGTCTGCGTGACTTTGCCAAGGCAAACCCCACCCTCGTCATCAAGGGTGGAGTTCTGGACGGCAACCTCCTCGACGCGGCGGAGATCGGCAAGCTTGCCGACCTCGAGTCGCGTGAGGTCCTGCTGGGCAAGATGGCGGGCGCCATGCTCGCTTCCCTCAGCCAGGCCGTCTACCTCCTCAACGCCCCGCTCGCCCAGGTTGCCCGGCTCGCCGGCGCCCTGGAGGCGAAGGCGACGGAGGACCCCTCGATCCTCGCAGGTGGTGCCGGTGCGCCGGCCGCTGTCGAGGAGACCCCGGCCGCTGAGGAAGCCGCCCCCGCCGAGGAGGTCGAGGCGCCTGCTGATGCAGCTGCCGAGGCCACCGAGGTCGAGGCGACCGACGAGGCGACCGAGTCCACCGAAGCCTGAGACCCGATTGAGCCGAGCGCAGACGAGCTTGCTCGTGTGCCGAGGCGATTGAGGGTAGCCGACAAGGTCGGCATCCAGGCCGACGTACACCACCTGAAACCACGGTCGGTCGCACAGCGCGGCCCGACCACCTGAGAAAGGAACCGCCACCATGGCGAAGCTCACCACCGACGAACTGCTGGACGCGTTCAAGGAGATGACCCTCATCGAGCTCTCCGAGTTCGTGAAGCAGTTCGAGGAGACCTTCGGCGTCACCGCTGCTGCCCCGGTCGCCGTTGCCGCTGCTGCTGGCCCGGGTGCCCCGGCTGCCGAGGCTGCTGCCGAGCAGGACTCGTTCGACGTCGTGCTCGAGGCCGCTGGCGACAAGAAGATCAACGTCATCAAGGAGGTCCGCGCGCTGACCTCCCTCGGTCTGAAGGAAGCCAAGGACCTCGTCGAGGCCGCCCCGAAGGCGATCCTCGAGGGCGTCGACAAGGCTGCTGCCGAGAAGGCCAAGGAGGCGCTCGAGGGCGCCGGCGCCACCGTCACCCTCAAGTGACCTGTCGCTGATCCAGCGTCGCGAGGCCGGCAGAGCGCAAGCTCTGCCGGCCTCGTGTCCATTTTTCCTCCTCCGATCGCCGCCGGGATCCGGGGCCTGTGGCTACTCGTCAGTACCGGTCTGGCTACTCGTCAGTACCAATCTCGTCCCGGAGTCCGGCTACGCGTGACGCGCGACACGGTTTCGGCGTAACGTGCGCCACGCGGCTGCGTTGTTCCCACGCAGCCGTTTCGGTGGGCCAGCAATGTCTTTTGAGGAAGAGGGTCAAAATGGGCGTCGATGTCGCAGTGACGAACCTGACCAAGAGTTTCGGCAAGCAGCTCATCTGGAAGGGCGTCACACTGACGCTCCCTGCCGGTGAGGTGTCGGTCATGCTCGGCCCGTCCGGAACGGGCAAGTCGGTCTTCCTCAAGGCGCTGATCGGTCTGATCAAGCCCGACGAGGGCTCGATCGTGATCGAGGGCACCGACATCGCGTCCTGCTCCGAGAAGGAGCTCTACGAGATCCGCAAGCTGTTCGGCGTGCTGTTCCAGGACGGCGCCATGTTCGGCTCGATGAACCTCTACGACAACGTCGCCTTCCCCCTGCGCGAGCACACCCGCAAGGGCGAGTCCGAGATCCGTGACATCGTCATGGAGAAGATGGACCTCGTCGGTCTGCTCGGCGCCGAGATGAAGCTCCCCGGTGAGATCTCCGGCGGTATGCGCAAGCGTGCCGGCCTGGCCCGCGCCCTCGTGCTGGACCCCGAGATCCTGCTGATCGACGAGCCCGACTCGGGCCTCGACCCGGTGCGCACCTCGTTCATCAACCAGCTCTTCATCGACCTGAACGCGCAGATCGACGCGACGTTCCTGATCGTGACGCACGACATCCACAGTGTCCGGATCGTGCCGGACAACATCGGCCTGCTCTACCACAAGCACCTGGCCATGTACGGCCCGCGCGAGATGCTCCTGTCCTCCGACACGCCCGTGGTGCGCCAGTTCCTCAACGCACAGACCGTCGGCCCGATCGGCATGTCCGAGGAGAAGGACGCCGACCAGCTCGCGGCCGAGAAGGACATGGACCTTCCGCCGATCCCGCCGATCCCGCTGCAGCTGGAGCCGTCCAACGGCATCCCGCGCCGTAGCCAGCGGGAGCCGGGCGCGTGGTGCCGCGAGAACGGCGTCATCCCGCCGAAGGGCTCATTCACCAAGGAAGCCGAGCACTCCAGCGGCTCCCAGCAGCACTGACGGACAGCCCTTGTCCTCGACAACAACCGCGCGTGTACTGAGGCCGATCGGCACAGCAGGCAAGCTGTTCGCCTTCGCCCTCGACGTGGGCCGCGGCCTGTTTCGGCGCCCGTTCCAGTTTCGGGAGTTCATCCAGCAGGCCTGGTTCATTGCTTCGGTGACGATCGTCCCGACGGCTCTGGTCGCCATCCCCTTCGGCGCGGTCATCGCGCTCCAGGTCGGCGGCCTGATCAAGCAGTTCGGCGCACAGTCCTTCACCGGTTCGGCGTCGGTCCTCGCAGTCATCCAGCAGGCCGGCCCGATCGCGACGGCTCTGTTGATCGCAGGCGCCGGCGGTTCGGCGATCGCTGCTGACCTCGGCGCCCGCAAGATCCGTGAAGAGCTCGACGCCATGATGGTGCTCGGCATCGACCCGATCCAGCGCCTCGTGGTGCCGCGCGTGCTCGCGTGCATGCTCGTGGCGGTGTTCCTCAACGGCATGGTCAGCGTCGTCGGTGTCGGCGGTGGCTACGTCTTCAACGTGATCCTGCAGGACGGCACCCCCGGTGCCTACCTCGCCAGCTTCACCGCCCTCGCGCAGCTGCCCGACGTGTGGATCGGCATGGTCAAGGCCCTCATCTTCGGGTTGATCGCAGCCGTGGTTGCCGCCTACAAGGGGATGAACGCCGCCGGCGGTCCGAAGGGCGTGGGTGACGCGGTGAACGAATCGGTCGTCATCACCTTCCTGCTGCTGTTCGTCGTGAACTTCACGCTGAGCACGATCTACCTCCAAGTCGTCCCACCGAAGACGGGTTGAGGCGAGAGACATGGCAAACCTCAAGGCGGTCTACGACCGGCCCCTGAAGGGGCTGGACACGCTCGGTCACGAGCTGTCGTTCTACATCAAGGTGCTGCTCGCGCTGCCGCGCTCCGTGATGCACTACCCGCGCGAGATCCTGCGCATCCTGGCCGAGGTCACCCTCGGGTCCGGTGCGCTCGCGGTCATCGGCGGCACGGTCGGCGTCATCATCGGCATGACCTTCTTCACCGGTGCCCAGGTCGGCCTGTCCGGCTACGCCGCGCTCAACCAGCTGGGCACGGCTGCCTTCGCCGGATTCGTGTCGGCGTACTTCAACACCCGTGAGATCGCCCCGCTCGTCGCGGGCATCGCACTCGCCGCGACCGTCGGCTGCGGTTTCACCGCCCAGCTCGGCGCGATGCGGATCTCCGAGGAGATCGACGCCGTCGAGGTGATGGCGATCCCGTCGATGCAGTTCCTGGTCACCACCCGGGTCGTCGGCGGTCTGATCGCCATCGTTCCGTTGTACGTCGTCGGCCTGTTGTCGTCGTACGTCGCGAGCCGGCTCGTGGTCACCCAGTTCTACGGACAGTCGTCCGGTACCTATGACCACTACTTCAACCAGTTCCTGCCACCGGGCGACGTCCTGTGGTCCTTCGGCAAGGTGCTGGTCTTCGCCGTCGTCGTCATCCTCATCCACTGCTACCACGGCTACACCGCTTCGGGCGGGCCTGCCGGCGTGGGCGTGGCCGTCGGCAAGGCGGTCCGGACGAGCATCGTGGCGATCAACGTGATCGACCTCTTCTTGTCGATGGCCATCTGGGGCGCCTCGACCACGGTCAGGCTGGCGGGTTGATCATGGACAAGGCTCTCAGCGCTCACAAGACGCTCGGCGTCATCTTCGTCGCCCTGCTGGTGCTCGGCGTGTGGCTGACCTATGCGGTGTTCACGAAGAAGTTCACCGACTACGACGAGGTCACCCTGCAGACCTCGACCATCGGGCTGCAGCTGCCCAGCCGTGCGGACGTCAAGGTGCGCGGCGTGATCGTCGGCGAGGTGCTCGAAGCGCGGGCCGGCAACGCTGACGGTGCGGAGCTCACGCTCGGCCTCTACTCCGACAAGATCGACCTGGTCCCGGCCAACGTGACGGGCTCGATCGTGCCCAAGACGCTGTTCGGCGAGAAGTACGTCTCGCTCGAGGTTCCCGAGACCGGGCCGAGCGGCACGATGAAGGCCGGCGACGTCATCGACCGCACCAAGGTCAGCATCGAGCTCGAGGCCGTCCTGTCCGACCTCTACCCGCTGCTGCGCACGGTGCAGCCGGCCGACCTCAACCTCACCCTGACCGCGCTGGCGACGGCGCTGGAGGGTCGCGGCGAGCAGCTCGGACAGAACCTCGAGACGGTCGACACCTACCTCAAGAAGCTCAATCCGCAGATCCCGGCGCTGCTCGAGGACCTCAAGCTCACCGCCCAGGTGTCCGACACGTACGCCGACATCCTTCCCGAGGTGGCGAAGATCCTCGACAACACGGTCAAGACGACGGGCACGATCGAGGAGAAGGAAGCGGCGCTGAGCGCGACCCTGCGTGACATCAAGAGCTTCTCGGACACGGCCACGTCCTTCCTCGACGCCAACGCTGCCCGCCTCAAGCGCCTGGGGGAGACCAGCACGCCGATCCTTCGCGCGGTGGCTCGTTACGCACCGACGATTCCGTGCATGTCCCGATCCATCGTGATCACCCAGGGCCGACTGGCCGAGGCGTTCCGTGGCTACGAGCTCCACATCGTGCTGGAGACGCTCAAGGACCAGCCGCGCGCCTACACACCGGCCGACCGGCCGATCTTCGGCACCGACACCGGTCCGAACTGTGCGGGTCTCCCGAACACGCCCTACAGCCAGCAGAACCCTGCTCCGGGCCTGCCGCCGCTCAACGACGGGATGAACGGTGACACGGGGAAGGGCAACTTCCGGGCTGCGCCGGGTACCTCGGCTTCCGGCTACTACGGCACGCCGGACGACGTCTCGACCCTGCGGTCCCTGCTGACCCAGGAGTACGGCGACGCCGGCACCGACTTCAACGTCCTGCTCACCGGACCGATCGTGGCGCAGGGAGGTGCTCGCTGATGGCCGTTCGCGGACTCGACAAGAAGACGAGCGGTGACCTCGTCCGGTTGATCATCTTCATGGTGACCACGGCGCTGGCGACCGGCGTCCTGGTCATCACGATCGGCAACCTCTCCTTCGGTGCCACCAAGGAGTACGCCGCCGAGTTCGTCGACGCGACCGGCGTCAACAAGGGCGACGACATCCGGATCGCGGGGGTCAAGGTCGGCACGGTGCAGAAGGTCGAGGTCCTCGGCGTCGACCGTGCCAAGGTCACCTTCAACGTCGACGCCGACACGGTCATCGACCAGGCCACGCACGCCAGCATCCGCTACCGCAACCTGATCGGGCAGCGCTACATCTCGCTGACCCAGGACGGGAACGGCGGCGAACGCCTGGACGAGGGCGACGCCCTGCCGGTGTCCCGCACCAAGCCCGCGCTCGACCTGACCGTCCTGTTCAACGGGTTCAAGCCGCTCTTCCAGGCGCTGTCGCCCGACGACATCAACAAGCTGTCGTTCGAGATCGTCCAGGTCTTCCAGGGCGAGGGCGGCACGGTGGAGGGCCTGCTCGGCAGCACCGCCTCGATCACCCAGACGCTCGCGGACCGCGACAAGGTGATCGGCGAGCTGCTCGACAACCTCGACTACGTCCTGGACCACGTCGCGGACCGCGACGAGCAGCTGACCCAGCTCATCGACAGCTTCCGTGGCCTCATCGGTGGGCTCAACGACGACCGGGAGGCGATCTTGTCCTCGCTCGAGTCGATCTCGGAGCTCTCGGTGCAGACCGCCGCCCTCGTGACCGACATCAAGGACCCGCTCGTCAAGGACATCAAGGAGCTGCGGCAGGTGGCCACCAACCTCGACCGCAACCGCAAGGAGATCGACCGCGCACTCCAGGTGCTGCCGATCAAGCTCACCAAGATCGGTCGTACGGCGACGTACGGGTCGTGGTTCAACTTCTACCTGTGCCACTTCAAGGCGACCGTCAAGCTCCCCGGCGCTGCTGCGCTGCCTCCGGTGGGTTACACCGTCGGCGCCAAGCGCTGCGGGCTCGCACGGGAGGTGGGCCAGTGATCCCCTTCCGCGAACGCAACCCCGTCGTGGTGGGCGCGGTCAGCATCGCCACGCTCCTCCTGTTGCTCGTGGCCGCGCTGCGTGCCCAGGACCTTCCGCTGATCGGCGGCGGCGACACCTACTACGCCTCCTTCTCCGAGGCGGGTGGGCTCAAGGTCAAGGACGAGGTGCGCATCTCCGGCGTCCGCGTCGGTCAGGTGACCTCGATGGAGCTGGACGGGAACTCCGTCAAGGTCGGCTTCCAGGTCAAGACCGATGCCGAGTTCGGCGACCAGACCCGCGCGGACATCAAGGTGAAGACGATCCTCGGGTCGATGTTCGTCGCGCTCACCCCGGCCGGTCAGGGCCAGCTCGCCGAGGGCGCGGTCATCCCGAAGGACCGCACCACCTCGCCCTTCGACATCGTCGAGGCGTTCTCGGGCCTTGCCGAGACCTCGGCCGACATCGACACCGACCAGCTCGCCGCGTCCCTGACGACGCTCGCCGAGCTGACCCGCAACACCCCCGAGGAGTTCCGGGCCGCCCTCGACGGCGTATCGGCCCTGTCCGAGGTGGTGGCCTCGCGTGATGACGAGATCAACTCGTTGCTCAAGAACCTGAACCGGGTCTCGACGGTGCTCGATGCCCGGGACGAGGACATCGTGGCCCTGATGGCCGACGCGGACAGCCTGTTCAAGGCGCTGCTCCTCCGCAAGGCCCAGATCCACCGGTTGCTGGAGTCGACGACGACCCTGAGCACCAAGCTCACCGGCCTGATCCGGGAGACCCGCGCTGACCTCAAGCCGGCCCTGGACCACCTCGATTCCGTGCTCCAGGTGATCAAGAAGAACGAGGACAATCTCGAGTTGTCGATCAAGACGATGGCGCCCTTCTACCGGGTCTTCGCCAGCACGCTCGGCAACGGGCCCTGGTTCGACACCTTCCTGTTCAACCTGCCGCCTGTTCCGGGACCGGGGGTGGGTGTCGGATGACGACCGAGGTGAGTGCGCTGCGGCGCTGGCTGCCGCTGGCCGTGATCGGCCTGCTGATCATCAGCGGCCTGGTCTGGCTGTTCGGCAGCGGTGGCGGCACGAAGACCGTGACCGCCCACTTCCCGCGTGCGGTGTCGATCTACGAAGGCAGCGACGTCCGGGTCCTCGGCGTCACTGTCGGACGGGTCACCGAGGTCGTGCCGGAGGGCACCCAGGTCAAGGTCGTGATGACCTACGACGAGGACCTGAAGCTCCCTCAGGACGCCGAGGCCGTCATCGTCTCGCCGTCCGTCGTGGGTGACCGCTACATCCAGCTGACCCCGGCCTACGAGTCGGGCGCCGTGATGGCTGACAACACCGTGATCAAGGTGGACAAGACCGCGATCCCGCTCGAGCTCGACCAGGTCTTCTCCAGCATCGACCGGCTCACCGTGGCGATCGGCCCTGACGGGGCCAACCGCGACGGCGCGCTGACCGACCTCCTGGAGCAGACCGCGAAGAACTTCGGTGGTCAGGGCGAGCAGTTCAACCAGACCATCAAGGACTTCGGTCGGTTCAGCGAGACGCTCGACAACAACAAGGACGATCTCTTCGAGTCCGCAGAGCAGCTCGAGGGCTTCATCAAGACCCTCGCCGACAACGACGACACCGTGCGCGGCTTCAACAAGTCGCTCGGCGACGTGTCGAGCCTGCTCTCTGACGAGCGGCAGGAGCTGACCACGGCCCTGAGCAACCTGGGCGTCGCCCTCGACGAGGTAGGCAGCTTCGTCAAGACGAACCGCGACGTGTTGGGCCGCAACATCAAGGACGTGAACCGGGTGGCGAAGGTCCTGGTTCGCCAGCGCGCTGCCCTCGACGAGATCCTCGAGGCCGGTCCGCTGGCGCTGACGAACCTCTACCACACCTACAACCCGGGCAACGGCACGCTCGACACCAACGCCAACATCGGCAACCTGGTGAACGAGCTGACGTCGAACCCTGCCGACCTGCTCTGCACGCTGGTCGCCTCCCAGGACGCGGACGGCAACCTGTGCGACCTGATCGGAGGGTTGCTGCCCCGCAGCGCTCCCTTCGGCACCGGGTCCTGGCACACCCAGCCCTACGACCCGAGCCTCAACGGACTCGTGGAGGTCGGCCGATGACCCGCGCGAAGACTGGACTCCGCTCCCGGATGCGCGCTGCCGCACTGCTCGCACTCGGCATGGTGCTGATGTCCGGCTGCGACTTCGACGTCTACCAGCTCCCGCTACCGGGTGGCGCGGACACGGGTGACAACCCGATCCAGGTCAAGGTCACGTTCGACGACGTCCTCGACCTGGTGCCGATGTCCTCGGTCAAGGTCAACGACGTGTCGGTCGGACAGGTGAAGGACGTCGAGCTCGACGGCTACAAGGCCGTCGTCACGCTCGAGCTGCGCGGCGACACGGAGCTTCCCGACAACCCGGTCGCGTCGATCCGGCAGACCAGCCTGTTGGGAGAGAAGTTCGTCTCGCTCGCTCCGCCGAGCACCGGCGCCACCGGCAAGCTGTCCGACGGAGACGTCATCAAGAAGGGCGGACGCAACCCCGAGGTCGAAGAGGTCCTGGGTGCCCTCAGCCTGGTCCTCAACGGCGGCGGCGTCGCGCAGCTCAAGACGATCGCCTCCGAGCTCAACCTGGCTCTCGAGGGCCGGGAGGACTCGGCGAAGTCCGTCCTGACCCAGGTCTCCTCGCTCGTGTCGCAGCTCGACGAGCGCAAGGGCGACATCGTCAACGCGATCGAGTCGATCAACCGGCTCGCCGTCACTGCCCGCACCCACCAGAAGAGCATCGACACCGCTCTCGAGGAGCTCCCGAGCGCGCTCGACTCGCTCGACCGCCAGCGCGAGGACCTCGTGGCGATGCTGCAGGGACTCACCAAGCTCAGTGACGTCGGTGTCCGGGTCATCCAGACGACGCAGACCGCGACCGTCAACTCGCTGCGGGCGCTCGACCCGATCCTCACGCAGATCTCCAAGGCAGGCGACGACTTCGTCGACGGGTTCAGCACCTTCCTGACCTTCCCGTTCATCGACGAGGCGGTCGGACGTGACCCGGCGGTGGCCAACAACCTCCACATGGGCGACTACGTCAACCTCTCCATCGACCTGCAGCTCGACCTCGGGAACCTGGACATCCCCGATCTCGTCTGCATCCCGATCAACGAGCTCCCGGACTCGCCGCTCGACGAGCTCATCGACCTCAAGGACCTCTGTGCCGGCGCGACCAAGGCGCTGCAGAGCTGCCTCAAGACGCCGCCCGACGCGGCCGCCTGCGCGAAGCTCCCGCAGTACCTCCTCGACAACGTCTGCGACGCGGTCCAGCTGCTGTGCGCCCTCACCGGTGGCGCGAGCTCCGGGAGCGCGGCCAGCAACCCGATCCAGGACCTGCTGAACAGCGTGCTGAAGGGCGGTGGGCTGGGTCGACCCGCGCCGGGTGCGTCCAGCGACGCCAACGCCATGTGGCGCGACTTCGACCACGCCTATGACACCGACATGGTGAGCCTGTACGCCGGCCCGCTGACCACGTCCGGCACAGCTCGGAGGGCAGCCCAGTGATCACCCGTCGTACCCGGATCCAGCTGGTCATCTTCGCGATCATCACGCTCGTCGGCGTCTCGTTCGTCGGGGCCCGCTACGCCAAGCTCGACCGCCTGGTCATCGACCGCGACTACACCGTGACGGCGCACTACCCGCAGTCCGGCGGCATCTTCACCGGTGCGGAGGTCACCTACCGCGGCGTCGGCATCGGCCGGGTCGGGGACCTCGTCCTCACCGAGGACGGCGTCGACGTCAAGCTCGACATCGACAAGAAGTGGGACAAGATCCCGCGCGACACGCTCGCGCTGGTCGGCAACAAGTCGGCGGTCGGTGAGCAGTACGTCGAGCTGCAGCCGAAGACCGACGACGGGCCCTACCTCGTCGACGGCTCCGAGATCGACGACGTCGCCACCCCGCTGGCCACGGAGAAGATTCTGGGCGACCTGTCGGCGACGGTCGGCAGCATCGATCGCGATGCCCTGCGCACCACCATCGAGGAGCTGGGCACCGCCTTCGGCGGCACCGGCCCCGACCTGCAGAAGATCATCGACACGGGCAACTCGTTCATCGAGACGGCCAGCGACAACTTCGACATCACCACCGCCCTGATCCGCGACAGCAACACCGTGTTGCGCGGTCAGCTCGCCTCGGAGTCCTCGTTGCGGACCTTCGCGACGCAGCTCTCGGCGTTCTCGACGGCACTGGCCGGCGCCGACGGCTCGTTGCGCAAGGTCATCGACTCGGGCTCGCTCGCGGCCACCCAGCTGCGCACCTTCCTCGAGCAGAACGGCGTCGAGCTCAGTGAGCTGCTCGCCAACGTCGTCGCCACCAACGACGTCGTGGTCAAGCACCTGCCCGGGCTCAAGCAGCTGCTCGTCGTCTACCCCTGGGCAGTCCTCGGCGGCATGGTGGTCGTCGGGAAGCGCTCCAAGGCTGCCGGCGGCTCCGGGTTCTGGGATGCCCACTTCGGTCTCATCCTCCAGGCCGAGCTGCCCACGCCCGGTGGCCACGCGCTGTGCCGCGACGGCTACCTGACGGACCGCCGCAACCCCGAGTCGGAACGCGGCGACATCCCGATGGAGTACGACGTGCGCTGCAACGAGCCCATCACCAAGAGCAACCCGCGCGGTCCGCAGAACCTGCCGCGCGTGGCGCCTGACATGACCGGGACCTCCCAGGTCGTCGCCGGCTACGACGAGACCACGGGCGAGCTGACTTGGGGCGCTCCGGCAGACTCGTCGGCGACGCGGGGTAACGTGGCTCCGCCGTCGCTCGGAGGAGACTCCTGGAAGTGGCTGTACCTGCAACCGATGCTCGACCACTAGGGGACTTGTCGCGTGACCGCTGAAGAAATCTCAACGGCACGCAGCACCACCCCGAATGCACGGTTCCGTTGGGGCATTCTCGGGTTGCTGCTGGGTGTGCTCGTCGCCGGGCTCGGCGTCTCGGCCTACCTCGTCCTCGACAAGGGTGTCGGCTCCAACCCGGCCAGCAAGCTGGGCTCCCTGTTCGAGTCCGGGTCCGACCCCGCGAAGGGCCGCGAGCAGGCGCTGGCTGCTGCCCGCACGTTCGTGCAGCGCTTCAACACCTATGGCCCGGACATGCTCGAGACCGACGGGACGATGCCGGAGTACTCAGCGGTCGGTGAGCTGATGACGGCCAAGTTCGCCAAGATCTTCAAGGACAACGCGGGCTACGCGGCCCAGGTCGTCAAGGACACCGGGATCGACCGGAAGGGGACGGTGTACGCCGTCGGCGTCGCCTCCATCGACAACGACTCCTCCGAGCTCCTCGTCGCCGGGATCGTCAACTTCTCCTACCCGGACCCGAAGAAGACGGGTGAGCGCATCGAGTTCGCCCCCCTGCGCTTCCGCTACCAGGTGTCCCTGGTGAAGAGCGGTGGATCGTGGAAGGTCGACGACCTCGACGACCTGGATGACGAGCTGCCCTCTTTCGGGGAGGCCTCGATCCCGCAGGGTGCGCCGTCGTCCGACCCGTCCGGTCAGCCGTCGGGCAGCCCCTCGGGTGACCCGTCCGCGGACCCGTCGACCGATCCCAGCCCCACGACGTCCGGGACGGGGGAGTGACGATGAGCGTGAACAACTACGACCTGCTGAACGTCGACGAGTCAGCCACGGCAGACGAGATCCGCGCCGCCTGGAAGGCCGCGATCGCCGACCTCGACCCGAGCGACCGACGGTTCCGGGCCTACAACGACGCGGCCGGCGTCCTGCTCGACGAGGAGAAGCGGGCGTCGTACGACGCCGGCCTCGTGCAGGCACGGATCGAGGCCGAGGCAACGCAGGAGCCGCCTGCGGCTGCCGACGTCACCCCCGTCGACGTGACCCCTGTCGACGGGACCCCTGTCGACGCGGCTGCGAAGCCGGACACGACGGCTGCCGCAGCGCAGGTCGACTCCGGCGATGCGAAGACGGGGTCCGCGCCGGGCCCGAGCGTCGGCACCCTGGTCGGAGTCGGGATCGCGGCCGCGCTCTCGTTCCTGATCGCGGTCGGACTGTTCGCCGTGGTCAGCGTCCGTGGCGACGACCTGCCGAGCGCGGTCGCCGAGCGGAGGACGGACCAGGACAAGATCACCCTGGCGGTGGAGGGCGCGGCGGAGCGGATGGTCGCTCCGGTGCTGTCGTACAACCACAAGACGATGGACGAGGACCTCGCGCGCCTCAAGGGCTTCCTCACCACCAAGATGGCCGACAAGCAGTCGGCTGCCTGGCCCGAGCTGACCAAGGAAGCCCAGGCGCAGCAGATCGTGGTGGAGGCGACCCCGACCGGGACTGCCCTCACCCGCGTGGACCCGAACGGCAAGCGGGCCACCGTGGTGGTCTTCATCAACCAGTACGTCGAGAAGAAGTCGACGGAGCCGTTCGTGCTGCACATGTGGGCGACCATGTCGCTGGTGCGCGAGGGCGGGGCCGACGGTCGCTGGCTGCTCGACGACCTGTGCACCGACGACACCTGCGGCTGATCTCACCCGCCTGAGCCCCGGGCACGACGGCGGGGATGCTTGACGACGGGCGGCTCGCGAAGCATGATCGGCGCACCGGTTTCCGTGCGCGATGACGGCGGCCGCTCCTCGACTGTGTGAAGTTGCGCAGCCGGTATTGTTGAGCGCGCCCAGTTCATGTATCGTGGGTCCTTGCGCCTGCCCTCAGATGCGCTTCGGCCTGCCCGGTGGCCGATGTGTGGTGGGACGGCGTAATCGAAGAGTCGAACCGTCGAAGGACAACTCTTGGCCGCGCGCACCACCCCCGGTAAGTCCCGCATCTCTTTCGCGAAGATCTCGGAGCCGCTGGCACTTCCGCAGCTTCTTTCTTTGCAGACCGACAGCTTCGACTGGCTGATCGGCAACGAGGCCCACAAGGCTCGGATCGAGGCCCGCCGTGCAGGCGGCGTGGACGCCTCCGACAAGTCTGGACTCGAGGAGATCTTCGAGGAGATCTCCCCGATCGAGGACTTCTCCGAGACGATGTCCCTCTCATTCGAGAACCCGGTCTTCTACGACCCCAAGTACACGGTCGACGAGTGCAAGGAGAAGGACCTCACCTACTCCGCTCCGCTCTACGTCTCCGCCGAGTTCACCAACAACGAGACCGGTGAGATCAAGGGCCAGACGGTCTTCATGGGCGACTTCCCGCTCATGACGCCCAAGGGCACCTTCGTCATCAACGGCACCGAGCGCGTCGTCGTGTCGCAGCTCGTGCGTTCGCCCGGTGTCTACTTCGAGCGCACGGCCGACAAGACGTCCGACAAGGACATCTACACCGCCAAGCTCATCCCGAGCCGTGGTGCCTGGCTCGAGTTCGAGATCGACAAGCGCGACATGGTCGGCGTCCGCCTCGACCGCAAGCGCAAGCAGAACGTCACCGTTCTCCTCAAGGCCCTCCAGGCCGTTGCCGAGGACACCGGCGAGGAGTACGACTACGAGGCCGTCATGGCCGACCTGCGTACCTTCGAGTCGATCCAGCTGACCGAGGAGAAGGACAACACGTCCGGACCCGACGACGCGCTGCTCGACATCTACCGCAAGCTCCGTCCCGGCGAACCGCCGACGCGTGAGGCTGCGCTGACGCTGTTGAAGAACTACTACTTCAACCCCAAGCGTTACGACCTGGCGAAGGTTGGTCGCTACAAGATCAACAAGAAGCTGGGCCAGGAGCTGGCGTTCGACCAGCAGACGATGACGATCTCCGACATGGTCGCGACGATCCGCTACATCGTGGCGCTGCACGACGGTCGCGCCGACATGGCGTCGGCCCAGGGCACGCTCGAGATCAGCTCCGACGACATCGACCACTTCGGCAACCGCCGCATGCGCACCGTGGGCGAGCTGATCCAGAACCAGCTCCGCACCGGTCTGGCGCGCATGGAGCGTGTGGTCCGCGAGCGGATGACGACCCAGGACGTGGAGGCCATCACGCCTCAGTCGCTGATCAACATCCGTCCTGTGGTTGCGGCGCTGAAGGAGTTCTTCGGAACCTCGCAGCTCTCGCAGTTCATGGACCAGACCAACCCGATCGCGGGCCTGACGCACAAGCGTCGCCTGTCCGCGCTCGGCCCGGGTGGTCTGTCCCGTGACCGCGCCGGCATGGAGGTCCGTGACGTCCACCCGTCGCACTACGGCCGCATGTGCCCGATCGAGACCCCGGAAGGCCCGAACATCGGCCTGATCGGTTCGCTGGCCTCCTACGGACGGATCAACCCGTTCGGCTTCGTGGAGACGCCGTACCGCAAGGTCGAGAACGGCAAGGTCACCGACAAGATCGACTACCTCACCGCCGACGACGAGGACCGTTACGTCATCGCGCAGGCCAACGCCGGGCTCGACAAGAACAACCGGTTCGCCGAGGCACGCGTGCTGGTCCGTCAGCGCCGTGGTGAGGTCTCCGAGGTCCTGGCCGACGACGTCGACTACATGGACGTCTCGCCTCGCCAGATGGTGTCGGTCGCCACGGCGCTGATCCCGTTCCTCGAGCACGACGACGCGAACCGTGCGCTCATGGGCGCCAACATGCAGCGTCAGGCCGTTCCGCTGATCCGCAGCGACAGCCCGATCGTCGGCACCGGCATCGAGTTCCGTGCCGCTGTGGACGCCGGCGATGTCGTCGTCGCCACCGCGGCCGGTGTCGTGAAGTCGGTCTCGGCCGACCTCATCGAGTCCATGAACGACGACGGCTCGTACTCGTCGTACCGCCTCGCGAAGTTCAAGCGCTCCAACCAGGGCACCTGCATCAACCAGCGCCCGATCGTCGAGGTGGGCGACCGCCTCGAGGTCGGCTCGCCGATCGCTGACGGTCCCTGCACGGACAACGCGGAGATGGCCCTCGGTACCAACCTGCTCGTGGCGTTCATGCCGTGGGAAGGCCACAACTACGAGGACGCGATCATCCTCAGCCAGCGCCTGGTGCAGGAAGACGTCCTCACCTCGATCCACATCGAGGAGCACGAGGTCGACGCCCGCGACACCAAGCTCGGGCCGGAGGAGATCACCCGCGACATCCCCAACATCAGCGAGGAAATGCTTGCTGACCTCGACGAGCGGGGCATCATCCGCATCGGCGCCGAGGTCCGCGACGGCGACCTCCTGGTCGGCAAGGTCACGCCCAAGGGCGAGACCGAGCTGACGCCGGAGGAGCGGCTGCTCCGCGCGATCTTCGGTGAGAAGGCGCGCGAGGTCCGCGACACCTCGATGAAGGTTCCGCACGGCGAGACCGGCACGGTCATCGGCGTCCGGGTGTTCGACCGTGAAGAGGGCGACGAGCTGCCGCCGGGCGTCAACCAGCTGGTTCGGGTCTACGTCGCGCAGAAGCGCAAGATCTCGGTGGGTGACAAGCTCGCCGGCCGTCACGGCAACAAGGGTGTCATCGCGAAGATCCTGCCGATCGAGGACATGCCGTTCATGGAGGACGGCACCCCGGTCGACGTCGTGCTGAACCCCCTCGGTGTCCCGCGACGGATGAACATCGGCCAGATCCTGGAGCTCCACCTGGGCTGGCTCGGCAAGCAGGGTTGGGACATCAACCTGTCCGGTGACCCGGAGAACGCCGACTGGAAGCAGCGGCTCATCTCGATCGGTGTCGACAAGACCGGCCCGAACACGAAGGTCGCCACGCCGGTCTTCGACGGTGCCCGTGAGGACGAGATCATCGGCCTCCTCGGTGCCACCACGCTCAACCGTGACGGCAACCGCCTGATCGACGAGACGGGCAAGGCCAGCCTCTTCGACGGTCGCTCCGGCGAGCCGTACAAGGAGCCGGTGTCGGTGGGCTACATGTACATCCTCAAGCTCCACCACCTGGTCGACGACAAGATCCACGCTCGCTCCACCGGCCCCTACTCGATGATCACGCAGCAGCCCCTGGGCGGTAAGGCCCAGTTCGGTGGCCAGCGGTTCGGCGAGATGGAGGTCTGGGCAATGGAGGCGTACGGCGCCGCCTACGCCCTGCAGGAGCTGCTCACGATCAAGTCCGACGACGTGCCCGGGCGCGTGAAGGTCTACGAAGCCATCGTGAAGGGCGAGAACATCCCCGACTCCGGTATCCCCGAGTCGTTCAAGGTCCTCGTCAAGGAGATGCAGTCGCTCTGCCTCAACGTGGAGGTGCTGTCGCAGGACGGTTCCGCCATCTCGTTGAAGGACGCCGAGGAAGACGTCTTCCGCGCGGCCGAAGAGCTCGGCATCGACCTTTCCCGTCGCGAGCCCAGCTCCGTCGAAGAAGTCTGAGTCATCGGTACGGCGGCCGGATCCGGTCGCCGTACCCCCTCAGTCCTCCCAGCCTCATTTGCACCAGAACTAACGAAGGACAGCAGCCATCGTGCTCGACGTGAACTTCTTCGACCAGCTCAAGATCGGCCTGGCCACCGCGGACGACATCCGTACGTGGAGCCACGGCGAGGTCAAGAAGCCGGAGACCATCAACTACCGCACGCTCAAGCCCGAGCGTGACGGCCTCTTCTGTGAAAAGATCTTCGGTCCCACCCGGGACTGGGAGTGCTACTGCGGCAAGTACAAGCGCGTGCGCTTCAAGGGCATCATCTGCGAGCGCTGCGGCGTCGAGGTGACCCGCTCCAAGGTTCGCCGCGAGCGGATGGGCCACATCGAGCTCGCCGCCCCGGTCACCCACATCTGGTACTTCAAGGGTGTTCCGAGCCGCCTGGGCTACCTGCTCGACCTGGCCCCGAAGGACCTCGAGAAGGTCATCTACTTCGCGGCCTACATGATCACCTCGGTCGACGAGGACGCGCGCCACCGCGACCTGCCCGACCTGGAGACCAAGATCGGTCTGCAGCGCCAGAACGTCGAGAAGCGCCGCGACTCGGGTCTCGAGGACCGCACCAAGAAGCTCGAAGAGGACATCGCTGCCCTCGAGGCCGAAGGTGCCAAGGCCGACCAGCGCCGCAAGGTGCGTGACGGTGCCGAGCGCGAGCTCAAGCAGATGCGTGACCGTGCCCAGCGCGAGCTGGACCGCCTCGACGAGGTCTGGAGCACGTTCAAGACCCTCAAGGTGCAGGACCTCATGGGTGACGAGGTTCTCTACCGCGAGATGAAGAACTGGTTCGGCAAGTACTTCGAGGGCCACATGGGCGCCACGGCGATCCAGAAGCGCCTGCAGAGCTTCGACATCGAGGCCGAGGTCGAGTCGCTGCGCGAGACCATCGCCACCGGCAAGGGCCAGCGCAAGGTGCGTGCACTCAAGCGCCTCAAGGTCGTCGACGCGTTCCGCAAGACCGGCAACAAGCCCGAGGGCATGGTCCTCGACGCCGTTCCGGTCATCCCGCCGGACCTGCGCCCGATGGTGCAGCTCGACGGTGGCCGCTTCGCGACCTCCGACCTCAACGACCTCTACCGCCGCGTCATCAACCGGAACAACCGCCTCAAGCGGCTCCTGGACCTCGGCGCGCCGGAGATCATCGTCAACAACGAGAAGCGGATGCTCCAGGAGGCCGTCGACTCGCTGTTCGACAACGGTCGCCGTGGTCGTCCCGTCACCGGCCCGGGCAACCGGCCGCTGAAGTCGCTGTCCGACATGCTCAAGGGCAAGCAGGGTCGTTTCCGTCAGAACCTGCTCGGCAAGCGCGTGGACTACTCGGGCCGTTCGGTCATCGTCTCGGGTCCGCAGCTCAAGCTGCACCAGTGCGGTCTGCCCAAGCAGATGGCGCTCGAGCTCTTCAAGCCGTTCGTGATGAAGCGCCTCGTCGACCTGTCGCACGCGCAGAACATCAAGTCCGCCAAGCGGATGGTCGAGCGCGGCCGTCCGGTCGTGTGGGACGTCCTCGAAGAGGTCATCACCGAGCACCCGGTCCTGCTGAACCGTGCGCCCACGCTGCACCGTCTCGGCATCCAGGCGTTCGAGCCCCAGCTGATCGAGGGCAAGGCCATCCAGATCCACCCGCTCGTCTGCACCGCGTTCAACGCGGACTTCGACGGTGACCAGATGGCGGTGCACCTGCCGCTGTCGGCCGAGGCCCAGGCCGAGGCGCGGATCCTGATGCTCTCGACCAACAACATCCTCAAGCCGTCGGACGGCCGTCCGGTCACCATGCCCACCCAGGACATGATCATCGGCCTGTTCTTCATGACGACCGACCGTCCCGGTTCGGTGGGCGAGGGCCGGGTGTTCTCCTCGCAGGCCGAGGCGATCATGGCCTACGACCGCAACGAGATCACGCTGCAGAGCAAGGTCCGGATCCGCCTCACCGACGTCATCGTCGACGGTGTGGAGCCGGGCGAGCGCGTGCTGCTCGAGACCACGCTGGGCCGCACGCTCTTCAACGACACGCTCCCGGCGGACTACCCGTTCGTCAACGAGGAGGTCGGCAAGAAGCGCCTCGGCGCCATCGTCAACGACCTCGCGGAGCGTTACGGCAAGGTCGAGGTCGCTGCGTCGCTGGACGCACTGAAGGACACCGGCTTCCACTGGGCGACGCGCTCCGGCGTGACCGTCTCGATCGACGACGTCGTCACGCCCGACAACAAGATCGAGATCCTGTCGGTCTTCGAGGAGAAGGCCGCCAAGATCCAGACCCAGTTCGAGCGTGGTCTGGTCACCGACGACGAGCGTCGTCAGGAGCTCATCGAGATCTGGACCGAGGCCGGCAAGAAGGTCGGAGACGCGATGGAGGACGCCTTCAAGTCCCAGCCGTCGAACCCGATCTACATGCAGGTCTACTCGGGCGCCTCCGGTAACTTCAACCAGATCCGCCAGGTCGGTGCCATGCGTGGTCTGGTGGCCAACCCGAAGGGCGAGATCATCCCCCGCCCGATCAAGGCCAACTTCCGCGAGGGCCTGTCCGTGCTGGAGTACTTCATCTCCACGCACGGTGCCCGCAAGGGTCTGGCCGACACGGCGCTTCGTACGGCCGACTCGGGTTACCTCACGCGTCGTCTCGTCGACGTGTCGCAGGACGTCATCATCCGTGAGGACGACTGCGGCACCGAGCGTGGTCTGCCGAAGACCATCGGTGTGCGCAACGAGGAAGGCGTCGTCGTCAAGGACGACAACGCCGAGACCGCTGCCTACGCCCGGAGCGCGGCCACCGAGATCGCCCACCCGACCACCGGCGAAGCCCTCGCCGCGGCCGGCGACGACCTCGGTGACGTCAAGATCGCCGAGCTGATCGCAGCCGGCGTCGAGACCGTCGTGGTCCGCTCGGTGCTGACCTGTGACGCCAAGACCGGTACCTGCGCGAAGTGCTACGGCCGTTCGCTGGCCACCGGCAAGCTCGTCGACATCGGCGAGGCCGTCGGCATCATCGCGGCCCAGTCGATCGGTGAGCCCGGCACGCAGCTGACGATGCGTACCTTCCACACCGGTGGCGTGGCCTCGGCGAGCGACATCACGCAGGGTCTTCCCCGCGTGGTCGAGCTCTTCGAAGCGCGGACCCCCAAGGGTGTCACCCACATCTCCGAGGCCGCTGGCCGTGTGGAGATCGAGGACACCGACAAGTCCCGCAAGGTCCTGGTCACCCCCGATGACGGCGCCGAGGTCATCGAGTACGTCGTGAGCCGTCGCTCGCGTCTGCTCGTTGCCGACGGTGACCACATCGAGGTCGGCCAGCCGCTGACCGTCGGTACGCCTGACCCGAAGGAGGTGCTCCGCATCCTCGGTGTCCGCCGTACGCAGCAGCACCTCGTCGACGAGGTCCAGGAGGTCTACCGGAGCCAGGGTGTGTCGATCCACGACAAGCACATCGAGATCATCGTGCGGCAGATGCTGCGCCGGGTCACGGTGCTCGAGTCGGGCGAGACCAACCTGCTCCCCTCGGACCTGGTGGACCGCGCGAAGTTCGAGACCGAGAACCGTCGCGTCGTCTCCGAGGGCGGCAAGCCGGCCTCGGGTCGTCCGGAGCTGATGGGTATCACGAAGGCGTCGCTCGCGACCGAGTCGTGGCTCTCGGCGGCCTCCTTCCAGGAGACCACCCGGGTGCTCACCGACGCCGCGATCAACGGCCGCTCCGACAGCCTGCGTGGCCTGAAGGAGAACGTGATCATCGGAAAGCTCATCCCGGCCGGTACCGGTCTGGAGCGCTACCGCAACATCCGTGTCGAGCCGACCGAGGAGGCGCGCGCCGCGGCGTACGCCGTCACGGGCTACGAGTCCTACGACTACGAGTTCGGCAACGCCGGGGGCCAGGCTGTCGCCCTCGACGACTTCGACTTTGGTTCGTACCAGAGCTGATCGCACCAGCATCGAGGCCCTTCCGAGTTCGCTCGGGAGGGCCTCGTGCCGTTTCCGGGTTTCCGGGTTTCCGGGTTGGTGGGTCGGGGGCTGCCGGGTTGGGCGCCTTCGGCGCCTGACGAACACACACCGCCTCTGGCTTAGGAGCGGGTCCCGCCGGCGGCGTCGGGCCTTGGGTATGTCCGTTGCGGTTCCCCTTGGCGACGCCGCCAGCGGGACCCGAAGCGCCAGCGACGGTGTGTGTTCGTCCTGCGCCGAAGGCGCCCACGTGCCCGGTTAGCATCGTCTGGTGCCTTTGCCTGGGGAGATCGTTGACTTCACCTCGCCGCCGGCTCCGCCTGGGTCTGACCCTTGGGTGGATGGGGCGGTGCCGGAGACCGGCATCTCGCTGGCGTCGTACGACGACGGGTGGCCGGGTGACTTCGAGAGGCTTGCCGCGCGGATTCGTACGGCTCTCGGGTGGCGGGCGTTGCAGGTCGAGCATGTCGGGTCGACGTCCGTGGTGGGTCTGCCTGCGAAGGCGATCATCGACGTGGACCTGATCGTGGCCGACCCGGCCGCGGAGGGGGCCTACCTGCCGGCGCTCGTGGGTGCCGGGTTCGTGCTGCGAGTGCGTGAGCCGTGGGCGTGGGAGCACCGGATGCTGCGGCACGAGGCACCGCGCTGCAACCTGCACGTGTTCGGGCCGGCGGCGCCGGAACCGGTGCGGCACCGGTTGTTCCGGGACTGGCTTCGGGGCAATCCGGACGACCTCGCGCTGTACCGCGACGCCAAGGTCGAGGCCGCGGAGGCGGCGAACGCCGCGGGGGAGCACACCATGCAGTACAACGCGCGGAAGCAGGCGGTGATCCGGGAGATCTACGACCGGGCGTTCCGGGCGGCGGGCCTGCTGGACGCCTGACGGACCCGTGGCGTCTGGTCACGCCGGCTCCTGAGACAATCACGGGGTGAGCGACAACAGCCCGGTGAGCACCGACGTCCTCGTCGTCGGCGCCGGACCGGCCGGATCGGCCGCGGCCGCCTGGGCAGCACGTGGGGGCGCCGACGTGCTGCTCGCTGATGCGGCGATCTTCCCGCGCGACAAGACCTGCGGCGACGGGCTGACGCCCCGCGCGATCGGCGAGCTGGACCGGCTCGGGCTGCGCGACTGGGTGCGCTCGCACACCGTCAACCAGGGTCTGCGGGCGCACGGCTTCGGCCAGACCCTGCACCTGCCTTGGCCGGGCGGGAACCTTCCCGACTGGGGGAGCGCGGTGCCCCGGACCGAGCTCGACGACCACCTGCGCACGACGGCCCTGAAGGCCGGTGCCACCGCTCTGGACGGCGCCCGCGCGGTCGACGTACGGATGGAGGGCGACCGCGTTGCTGCGGTCGTCTTCAAGGACGGTCGGGAAGTCGCCTGCAAGCGCCTGGTCGTCGCCGACGGCGTCCGGTCCCCGCTGGGGAAGGTGCTGGGCCGCGAATGGCACCGCGACACGGTCTACGGCGTTGCTGGCCGCGCCTACGTCACGTCGACCCGGGCCGACGACCCGTGGATCAGCTCGCACCTCGAGCTGCGTGGCGAGCAGGACGAGATCCTGTCCGGCTACGGCTGGATCTTCCCGCTCGGCAAGGAGAGCGGCGAGGTCAACCTCGGCGCCGGCACCCTGGCGACGGCGAAGCGTCCGACCGACGTGGCGATCAAGCCCTTGATGAAGCTGTACGCCGACCGGCTCCGTCAGGAGTTCGGACTCGGCGAGGAGCTGCGGGCGCCGACGTCGGCCCTGCTCCCGATGGGCGGCGCGGTCTCGAACGTCGCCGGGCGCAACTGGGCGCTGATCGGCGACGCCGCCGCGTGCGTCAACCCGCTCAACGGTGAGGGCATCGACTACGGCCTCGAGACCGGCCGGGTGATCGCCGACCTGCTGTCCGACACGCCCGACATCGATCTCGGTCAGGCATGGCCCGCCCTGCTGCGCGAGCACTACGGCGAGTCCTTCTCGATCGCCCGCCGGCTCGCGGGCCTGGTGACCGTTCCGCGGCTGCTCCCGGCCCTGGGGCCCATCGGGATGCGTTCGGACCTGATGATGACCCTGGCGCTGCGCTGGATGGGCAACCTGGTGACCGACGAGGACCGCGATCGCTCCGCGCGCGTGTGGCGCTGGGCCGGTCGTCGTTCGCTCGCCCGCGACGCCCGCCCCCCCTTCAGCTGACGCGCGCGGTGACCAACGCCGAGCCGGCGATGGCTAGGGTGGTGGACATGGGTCAGCGGGTGCAGCGGTTGGCGGCCTACGCCGTGATCATCCGTGACGACCAGATCCTGCTCTCGCGGCTGGCGGAGAAGGTGACGACCAAGGAGCTGTGGTCGCTGCCCGGTGGCGGCGTCGACCACGGCGAGGACCCGCGTGACGCGGTGGTCCGCGAGGTCTACGAGGAGACCGGGTTGCGGGCCGAGGTCGACCTCACCGCGCACGTCTTCTCCCTGCACGTCGCCGACTCGTGGCGCCGCGGTCGCCGCGTCGACGCGCACTCGGTGCGGATCGTCTACGAAGGCTGGGTGCCCGCGGACTCGCCGAAGCCCCGGGTGACCGAGGTCGACGGATCGACCGCCGACGCGGCCTGGAAGCCGATCGCGGACGTGCTCGACGGCACGGTGCCGACGGTCGGGCTCGTCACCGACGCCCTGGCGTCGTACCGGATCCGGCAGCGGCAGCGCGCGGCTGCCTACGCGTACGTCGTCCGCGACGCGGCCATCCTGTTGACCCGGACCTCCGACCTGGCGCCCGATCCGGGGACCTGGCACCTGCCCGGGGGCGGCATCGACCACGGCGAGACGCCGATGGACACGGTCCGCCGCGAGCTGTGGGAGGAGTGTGGGCTCGAGGGTGAGGTCACCGACCTGCTGACGGTGCTCGACCACCACTTCACGGGTACGGCGCCCAACGGGCGCGCCGAGGACTTCCACGCGATCGGGATCATCTACCGCGCCACGGTCGGGGCCGGCGAGCCTCGCGTCGTCGAGGAGGACGGTACGACGGACGCGGTGGCCTGGGTGCCGCTGGCCGACATCGACGCGGGCAAGCTGAAGGTGTACGGGTCGGTGCGCGCCGCGATCGCTGCGGCGGGCGATACCGTGGCTGGGTGAGCGAAACAGTCTTCACCTACGCCGCACCGGCACTGAAGTTCGGGCGCGGCGCTGCCGCCGAGATCGGGTACGACGTCCGCGGCTGGGGCGCGAAGCGGGTCCTGCTGGTGACTGATCCGGGGGTCGCCGCTGCCGGGCATCCGGACACCGTGGCGGAGTCGCTGCGCGGTCACGGCCTCGAGGTGATCGTGTTCGACCGCGCCCGGGTCGAGCCCACGGACGTGTCGCTGGAGGAGGCGGTGGCGTTCGCGCGCGCCGAGGGACCGTTCGACGCGGTCGTGGCGGTGGGTGGCGGGTCCGCCATCGACACCGCGAAGGCGGTCGCACTGCTCGTGACCAACCCGGGCGAGCTGATGGACTACGTCAACGCGCCGGTCGGCAAGGCCCGCGCACCCGAGCAGCCGGTCCTGCCGTTGGTGGCCGTGCCCACGACCACCGGCACGGGCAGCGAGTCCACCACGATCTGCGTGATGGACGTGCTGGCGCTGAAGGTGAAGACCGGGATCAGCCACGCGGCGCTGCGGCCGCGGCTCGCGGTCGTGGACCCGACCTTCTCCGCGACGCAACCGGCCGGCGTCGTCGCGGCCGCGGGGATGGACATCCTGTGCCACGCGCTGGAGAGCTACACCGCCCGCTGGTACGGCGACTTCGAGGCCAAGCGACCCGAGCAGCGGGTGCCCTACTGCGGGTCCAACCCGATCGCGGACCTGTGGTCGGAACGAGCGCTGGGCCTGTTGGCCACGGCGTTCCGTGCCGCCGTACGACGGGATCTCGAGGGTGCCGACGCGGCGGACGCTGCCGACCAGATGGCCCTCGCGGCGACCTTCGCGGGGCTGGGGTTCGGCAACGCCGGTGTCCACATCCCGCACGCGAACGCCTATCCGATCGCTGGTCGGGTGCGGGACTTCCACCCGGTGGGCTACCCCGACCACGAGCCGATGGTGCCGCACGGGATGGCGGTGTCCCTGACCGCACCAGAGGCCTTCCGGTTCACGTTCGACGCAGCCCCGGAGCGGCACCTGCGCGCGGCTCGACTGCTCGACCCGGCGGCCCAGGGGAACGGTCCGGAGGTGCTCCCCGCGGTGCTCGCCCGCCTGATGCAGGACATCGGGATCCCCAACGGCCTGGCCGAGGTGGGCTACGGCGAGGGCGACGTCGACAACCTGGTGGACGGAGCCCTGCAGCAGCAACGCCTGCTCGCGACCGCTCCGAAGGACGTCACCGGCGACGACCTGGCCGGCATCATCCGGTCTTCCCTGTCGCACTGGTGAGGCTGTGCGCGGCTCGCCCCTCTACGATCGGTGGGTGAACCCGCGCCACCGTCGACTCATCATTCCGGCCGCGCTGGTGATCCTGCTGCTGATCGTGGTGCTGGCGGCGTTGTGAGCAGCTCGACCGAGTCCCTCGAGGACGGGCTGGCCCGCGTCGCGCAGGACCTGCTCGCCGAGGACCGCCTGGTCCGTGCGGTCGGTTCGGGTCGCCGTCGTACGGCGGTGCCGCCGTGGCGCCGTGTCGAGCTCCGCTGGGTCGACCTCAAGGCGGGCCGCCACCTCCAGATCGTGCGGTACGACGCCACACAGGCCCACACGGCGAACCACCTCGCCGGCGAGGCCGCCCACGAGGCCGTCACCGAGCTGCTTGCGGAGCCGTTCGGCAACTGGACCGTCGAGACCACCGAGCACGCGCTCTCGTTGCGGGTGACGAAGAAGGGTGACGCCGCGCTGCACGTGCGGGCGTCGACAGGCTCTGCCTCCGGCGAGGAGACGGCGCCAGACCGCAGCCACGACCGCGCCAAGGAGCGGATGCTGCCGGCCGACGACCCGGTGTTCGCGGCGCTCGGGATGACCGACGGGCAGGGCCGGATCAAGCCCAGCCGGATGGCGAAGTACCGCCAGGTCGAGGACTTCCTGCGGATCCTGGACCGATCGGTTGCCGACGCCCGCGCGAAGGGACACCTGCGCGAGCCGACCGAGGAGCGGCCCCTCCACGTCGTCGACCTCGGCTGCGGCAACGGCTACCTCACCTTCGCTGCGCACCGGATGCTGTCGGGCCGCAGTGGGCTGCCGGTGCGCCTCACCGGCGTGGACGTGAAGGAGCAGTCCCGCGACCACAACGCATCGGTCGCAGCGAAGCTCGGGATCGACGCCGAGTTCGTGGCCGGCACCATCGGGGGCGCTGCGCTCGCGACACCGCCCGACGTCGTACTGGCTCTGCACGCTTGCGACACGGCCACCGACGACGCCCTGGCCCGTGCGGTCGCGTGGGAGGCGCCACTGGTGCTCGCCGCGCCGTGCTGTCACCACGACATCGCGTCCCAGCTCCGTCGTACGCCTGCACCGGCGCCGTACTCCGCGCTGGTGCGCGACGGCATCCTGCGGGAGCGGTTCGCCGACACCCTCACCGACGCCCTGCGCTCCCTGCTCCTGCGCCAGCAGGGCTACCGCGTCGACGTGATGGAGTTCGTCGACAGCCAGCACACCCCGCGCAACACCCTGCTGCGAGCGGTCCGCACCGGCGACGTGACCGACACCGGCCCCGCCGTCGAGGAGTACGACGCCCTGGTGGCCACCTGGGCGATCCGGCCGCGCCTCGGCGAGCTCCTCGGGCACGCGCCCGCACCCGAGGCGTGACGCGGATGGAGAAGTTGCTGCTCCTCCTGCTGCCGGTGCCCTTCGTGATCGGCTTCATGGCTCCGGGCGCGGCGAGTGAACCGGTGCCCGGGACGGTCGTGTTCAGCTACACCGATCCCGAGATCGTCGAGTCGAGCGGGCTCGTTGCTCGCGACGGCCTGGTGGTCACGGTCAACGACTCGGGCGACAGCAACCGGATCTTCACCGTCGACCCGGCCACCGGCGACACCGTCGGCGTCACCCGCTGGCAGGGCGATGCCCGCGACATCGAGGCGATCGCACCGGCCGGCGACGGCGAGGTCTACGTCGGCGACATCGGCGACAACGCGGCGACGCGCGAGGAGATCGAGATCGCGCGGGTGCCCTTCGGTCGCGGCAACCAGGACGTCGACGCGGCGACCTACGACCTGGTCTATCCCGACGGTCCGCACGACGCGGAGACGCTGCTGGTGCACCCCAAGACCGGGCAGGTGTTCGTGGTGGCCAAGGAGTTCATCGGCCGGATCTATGCGGCGCCGAACGACCTGGACGAGAAGGGGCTCAACGAGCTGGCTGCGGTCGACGAGGTGCTCGGCACCGCCACCGACGGAGCGTTCTTCCCCGACGGTGAGCACCTGGTGCTGCGCAACTACGGACAGGCCGCTGTGTACACGTGGCCCGACCTCGACCGGGTCGCCACGGTGGACCTGCCGGCTCAGCAGCAGGGCGAAGGGATCGCGGTCAGCGAGTCCGGCGAGGTGCTGATCGGGTCCGAGGGCGTGAACTCCGAGGTGCTCCGGGTCGACTTGCCGACCGATGAGTCGGCCGCCCCCACACCCGGCGCGTCGAACGAGGGCGTCCCCGTGACGGCCGCCGACGACCGTTCCCTGTGGCCGTGGGCACTTGGTGGCGTCGCCGGCCTCGCCGTCATCGTGGTGCTGATCCGATCGCTGAGGCCGCGACCATGACCGAGCACGTGTTCACGGCGTCCCTGTGGCGCTGGGCCGCGAAGGACGAGGAGAAGAGCGGTGCCTGGTTCTTCGTCAGCCTGCCCTTCGACGCCTTCGACGCGCTCGAGGCGGAAGCCGTGCCGGGCAAGGGGTTCGGGAGCGTGAAGGTCGAGGTGACGATCGGGTCCAGTACCTGGCAGACCTCGGTGTTCCCGAGCGTCGAGGAGAAGACCTACGTGCTGCCGATCAAGAAGGCGGTGCGTACGGCCGAGGGCCTCGACGAGGGCGGCTCCTGCGAGGTCCGGCTGCGCGCCGTCTGACTGAGGCCAGCGGGGCACTTGAATGGTGGGCACCGTTCGTCAAGCCGCGCTTGGGCCAGTACGCCGTCGGGATG
The DNA here is from genome assembly GCF_001427795.1 of Nocardioides sp. Root682. Classification (GTDB taxonomy): domain Bacteria; phylum Actinomycetota; class Actinomycetes; order Propionibacteriales; family Nocardioidaceae; genus Nocardioides. Next base: position 82,808 of record NZ_LMHJ01000003.1, read on the forward strand.
GCCGACACGGGTGGCCATGACTGGAGCCGAACCCGACATTGGTGGGGTACGCCCTCGTTGAGGGCCAACGCGAACGCCCTCAACTCGATACGACCGAGGGGCCTACAAGCTGGCGTGCTGGTGGTGCCCTCGGTCGGCTCGCCGGCTGCGGGCGCCGCGAACCTCCATGACGAGGATGGCGATCACGCCGAGCACGAGCGCGCCAGCGGCCCACAGCAGTCCTTCGAGCGCGGCGAGGTCGCACTCCCCACCGAACTCGGGTCCGCTGCACTGGGTTGCCTCGAAGTGGGCGATTCCGATGCCGAAGGCGATGAACATGGCGACGGCGAGTGCGCAGAGGTAGAGACTGGCGCGCGCCCATGCCGTGAGGCCCCGCCCGGTCAAGGTTCTCGGCGCCGAGGCGGCTGCCATGTGGGGCGATCGCGTTGACCGGAGGAAGGAGGGTGTGAGCAGTACCAGCGCAACGAGGCCCAGCACGACCTCGAACTGGAGGAGTTCGCCCTCGTAGGTGGTCCAGAAGAATCGGAACCCGTCGTCCGAAGCCCCGATCGCGACGATCGTGGCGTCGAGAACCGCCAATGCGCCGCCCAGGACGCGGCGGGCGATCGCGTCGCCCAAGGCTGTGTAGAGCGCACCCGAAGCCAGAAGCAGGGCCACGAGCAGTCCCACGCCTGAGGTGTTCGTGCCGTAGCCCGTGGTGTCGTCGAACAGGATGAAACCGCCGGCGCGGAGCGTGACGAGGCTCGCCGAGAGGAGGACCAGGGTGAGAGCGACGCTCATGCCGCGCGACCATTGGTGCGAGCCCATGTCGGCCAGTGTCGCCCCTCCGCACGGCGCGTGGACAACAATCGATCGCATTCGTCGCCAGTTCGGCTGAATCCCGCGGTGGTCGGGCGTTCCGCTTCGACAGCGGCAATGAGCGCGGATCCGAGTCGGGACGGTCCAGACCGCGAGAGACACGAACGACACGCGTTCGGACCGCTGAGAGGTGCCGTTCGTGTCACTCGCCCTGATCCGGCGCCGCGAGCGGTCATCGGTGTGAGCGGGCTGCCTGCGACCCCGCTGGTGGGCGGGGTGCGGGGCGGGGGAGCTATTTCTCGGGGTCCGGTGAGGCGGGTGGGTCGAGGGCTCTCGTGCCTTCGGGTCCGACGAGGAAGTGTCGATTGTTCGGGCTGGTCCACAGGTAGTACCCGGGCAGGACGATGAGGTAGCGCCACCGGGAGAAGGTCTTTGCGCGGTGGTGTCGTCTGCAGAGCGGGACGAGGTTGCAGGGACACGTGGATCCGCCCTGGCCGTGGGGTTGTGCATGGTCGAGGTCGCAGCGCGTGGCTTGCTTCGGGCAGCCGGGGAACCGGCATTGGTGGTCGCGGAGCTCGACTCTGCGGCGGATGCGGTCGGGGATCTCGTACGAATCGACCGGGACGCAGTCGGCGAGGTCGATGACCGGGCGGACGATCACGGTGGTGTCGCGTGCGCGGAGCCATTCCTTGATCTGCGCCGTGGACACCGGGACCTGCTTGTCGGCCCACCGCCCCACCGGATTCGCGACCGGGTTCGGGTCGGGCTTCACGAACGGGTTCTCGGACTCGTTGCCTGTCTCGTCGTCGTTGAGGGTGGTGTCGGTGATGTGGACGTTGAGGACGACCTTGCGGNTTCGGGTCGGGCTTCACGAACGGGTTCTCGGACTCGTTGCCTGTCTCGTCGTCGTTGAGGGTGGTGTCGGTGATGTGGACGTTGAGGACGACCTTGCGGCCCGGTGACTGCGCGATGACTTCACCGGTTTCTTCGTCGGCGAAGAGCAGGTCCAGGGACAGGTCCTGGCGGGCGAGGTCGCCGGCCGACTTGGAGCGGCGCACATCGAAGGAGTCGGTGTCACCCAGCTTGCCTCGGACGATCGCGCGGCGGGTGAGGGCCTGGTCGAGGTCGTGGGCATCGGCGCCGTCCATCAGGCTGTGGGACTCGACCTGGCCGNTCACCCAGCTTGCCTCGGACGATCGCGCGGCGGGTGAGGGCCTGGTCGAGGTCGTGGGCATCGGCGCCGTCCATCAGGCTGTGGGACTCGACCTGGCCGTTGGAGTCGATGTCGTCGAAGTCGAAGTGCCGCCGGTCGGCTGCGGCTTGGCGCTCTTGCTCGGCACGTTCGGGATCGAACCGCAGGATGGCCTCAGTCACGAGGCGGTCGAGCTGTGCCCAACCCACCCCACCAACCGCGGCGAGCTGGCGGTCCACGAACCCAGCCGCCTCAGCATTCAACGACCGGGTCAGGTCAGCGATGCGTTCGGCACGCCACGGCGCCAACCTGCCCTCGACCACGGACTTGTAGATGTTGGGGAGCCGCCAGGCGCACTCGATGATCCGTCCGACGTAGGCACGTCCCCCGTCAGGTGAGCGGCCCAGTACGGCGATGAGTTCCATCAGGTGGAATTCCGAGACCAGCGGTGCACCGTCACCCGCGATCGGGACACCGGTGTCGATGACANGGCGCCAACCTGCCCTCGACCACGGACTTGTAGATGTTGGGGAGCCGCCAGGCGCACTCGATGATCCGTCCGACGTAGGCACGTCCCCCGTCAGGTGAGCGGCCGAGCACGGCGATGAGTTCCATCAGGTGGAACTCCGACACCAGCGGTGCACCGTCGCCGGCGATCGGGACACCGGTGTCGATGACACCGTCGATGATGGTCGCGGCCTGCTCCGGGGTGGTGACGGTGTGCTGGTCGGCCCAGGTCACCAGGTCGGTCCAATCCTCGACCAGTGACTCCTCGCGTGCCTTCACGCGACCGCTGAGCCGGGACAGCAGCGTGCCGGCCGGGCGGCTCTCGTGCCGTCCGGTCAGGTTGTTGCTGTTCCCCTGGCCCATACCTGTATTGGATCATGAGGTGGCGACACAACCACGGCCCGGAAACCCGCCTGTGGACAGGGGAAAGTCGTCTGCGCACCTGTGGACAGTTGATGGTCTCGAGACGGTTGCTGCGCAACCTCCTCGACCAACGGGGCGTCTCGATACGCGGCTCGCTGGCGCTCCCCGCTACTCGACGACCTTCGCTGCGTGTCGGGGTGACGTGGCAGTCTCGGCACATGGAGATCGAGGTCGTCGAGGGTGACATCGCCCAGCAGCAGGTCGATGCGGTCGTCAACGCCGCCAACAACCGGATGCGCGGGGGTGGCGGGGTGGACGGAGCCATCCATGCCGCGGGCGGCCCCGAGGTCCTCGCCGACTGCATCCGCCGGTTCCCTGATGGCCTGGCCACCGGCGACGCGGGGTGGACGACTGCCGGCGCAATGCCCGCGCAGTGGGTGATCCACGTGGTCGGGCCGAACCGCAACGCCGGCCAGACCGACCGGTCCCTCCTCACGTCCTGCTACCGCCGGGCGCTCGAGGTCGCCGACGAGCTCGGGGCGCGTTCTGTCGCCTTCCCGTTGATCAGCGCCGGCGTCTACGGCTGGCCCAAGGAGGACGCCGTGGACGCGGCCTTGGAGACCCTGCGCGGCACCCCCACGCAGGTGGAAAAGGCAACACTCGTGGCGTTCGGGAGGTCGTCGTACGACCTGATCGTGAGCCGCCTCTGACGGTCGGACCCGGGACAAGGTCCCGATTCTGGTGACCGATCGTCACTCCTGAGTGGTCGGCGTCGTTGTTCAGCTACCGAACCCCCGGTACCGCTGAAAGGAGACGACCATGCCGTTCGAGCTCACCTCCGCGTTCCTCCTGATGGTCCTCGCGTGCTTCTGCGCCGTCTCGCTCATGCGGCCCGCTGCGCGGGTCCAGGTGGCCGGTCCGGACGTCGAGGAGTGGCGCTCCGCCGCCCTCGAGCACTTCCACCAGCACAAGGTCCTCGAGCGCACCGTCGCCGAGGTCCTCGCGACGCCCGGCGCCGTCTCCGGCCGGGCCCGCACCGAGCTGACCGCGGCTGTCGGCCTGAGGGTCGACACCTTCGCCTGACTCCCAAAACGACTGCAGGTCATCTCCGCGTGGGGGAGATGACCTGCAGTCGTTTTTCAGCGCTGCGACATCTGCTGCGTCAGAGCTGGCCCACGACGTGGTCGATGGACTTCGTCAGCAGCTCGATGTCGGTCGGGTCGATCGCGGGGTACATCGCGATGCGCAGCTGGTTGCGGCCCAGCTTGCGGTACGGCTCGGTGTCCACGATGCCGTTGGCGCGCAGCGCCTTGGCGATCGCGGCCGCGTCGATGGCGTCGTCGAAGTCGATGGTGCCGATCACGAGCGAGCGGTCCTCCGCCTTGGCGACGTACGGCGTCGTGTACGACGTCTTCTCGGCCCAGCCGTAGAGCGCGTCCGAGGACGCCGTGGTCCGCTCGACCATGCCCTTGAGGCTGCCGTTGGCGTTCATCCAGTCCAGCTGCTCGGCCATCAGGAAGAAGGTCGCGATGGACGGGGTGTTGTAGGTCTGGTTGAGGCGCGAGTTCTCGACCGCGGTCTGCAGGTCGAAGAACGCCGGGATGAATCGACCCGAGGCCTTGATCTCCTCGACGCGGGCAAGCGCCTTCGGCGACATGATCGCGAACCAGATGCCGCCGTCCGAGGCGAAGCACTTCTGGGGCGCGAAGTAGTAGACGTCGACCTCGGTCAGGTCGACCGGCAGGCCGCCCGCGCCCGACGTGGCGTCGATCAGGACCAGTGCGTCGTCGGCGATGCCCGCGGGGCGGATGACCGGCGCCATGACGGCCGTCGAGGTCTCGTTGTGGGCCCAGCCGTAGACGTCGATGCCCTCTTCGGCGACCGAGACGGGACGCGAACCCGGGTCGGCCTTGATGATCGACGGCGCCTGGAGCCACGGTGCGTCCGCAGCTGCCTTGGCGAACTTCGAGGAGAACTCACCGAAGGTCAGGTGCTGCGACTTCTCGCGGATCAGGCCGAACGTGGCGATGTCCCAGAACGCGGTCGCGCCGCCGTTGCCGAACACCACCTCGTAGCCCTCGGGCAGGTCGAAGAAGGTGCCGAGGCCGTCCCGCACGCGGCCGACGGTGTTCTTCACGGCCGCCTGGCGGTGCGAGGTGCCCATCAGGGACGTGCCGGTCGCGGCGAGGGCGTCGAGGGCGCCGGGGGCGACCTTCGAGGGGCCGGCGCCGAAGCGGCCGTCCACAGGCTTGATGTCGGCAGGGATCACGATCGCGTCAGTCACGGGTTCAACCTTCTCATCGAAGTGAGCGGAGGGGCAGGCTGACGACGCTGTCAGAGATGAAACCAGTGTGACAGCCGCATCACATCGGTGATAAATCGTTAAGCCTCATGGACCACGAACTCGAGTTGCGCCCGGTCGCCTACGACCATCCCGATGCCATCGCACTGGTCGCGCGGGTCCAGCTCGAGTACGCCGAGCGTTACGGCTCACCGGACGGCGGACACGCGGACCCTCGAGAGTTCGACGCCCCGGACGGCCTCTTCCTCGTCGGGTACGACGACCGCCAGACGCCGGTCGTGACCGGCGCCTGGCGGCGATCCCCCGAGCAGGCCCTCGGCGGCACCAGCGCAGTGGAGCTGAAACGGATGTACGTCGTCCCCGAGGCCCGCGGCCGCGGCTTCGCCCGACGCATCCTCGCCGAGCTGGAGCGGACCGCCTCCGCAGCCGGTGCCGACGTCGTCGTGCTCGGGACCGGGCTGATGCAACCGGAGGCGATCGCGCTCTACCTCAGCGCGGGCTACGTCGAGATCCCGGTGTTCGGGTTCTACGCCGGCCACGAGCTGGCCCGGTCCTACGGCAAGCGGCTCACGTGACGTCACGGCGTCGTACCAGGGCCAGGCTGAGGAGCATGGCGAGCACGATGTAGACGGCCACCGTGATCGCTGCCCGGTCGGCCGGGACGGTGTCGAGGACACCCGGCGTCCCGTCACCGGACTCGACGCCCACGATCGAACCGATCAGCGACCCGGCCGACGTGCCGGGCAGCACCTCGGTGAGGTTCTCCACCCAGCCGAGGAGCTGGCCGACGCCGCGCAGCAGGTTCTCGACCACCAGGGCCCAGACCAGGCCGAGGCCGACGGACAGTGCCGGGCCGCGGGCCACCGTGCCGAGCGCGAAGCCGAGCACGGCCCACATCTCCAGGACCAGGAAGCCGGCACCGAACGCCTCGGCCACCGAGCCGAAGGACGGCATCACGACGTCCTGCGACTCGCTGGCGGTGATCACCAGCGAGATCCCCAGGTCGAAGCCGAGCGTCACCACGAGGGTGCCCACGACGATGACCGTGAGCGCAGTGACCGAGCCGATCACGGCCGGGCCGCGGCGCACGCCCTGGGAGAACAGCGTCTTCCAGGTGCCCCAGCCGTAGCCGTTGCCGGCGACGAGCGCTCCGAGCACCATCATCAGCGCTCCACCGAACATCGGCATGCCCTGCAGGAAGACATCGGGTACGGCGTCCGGCAGCATCCGCGCGAGCTGCTCGGCCTGCGTGGTGCCCTCGTCGGCGAACCCGGGGTCGCCGCTCGTGTAGGACAGGTAGGTGAACAGGTAGCCGAACATCAGGCTCAGGGCGAGCCAGGCGCCCAACGTGATCCACACGGCGGGCCAGGCGCGCAGGCGCATCAGCTCCGCACGGGTGCTGTGCAGGGTCGCCGTCAGCAGGCCCGTCGGTGCGGGCCGGGCGGTCGTGGTCGTCGTACTCATGACACGTGCTCCTTGGCAGTGGTGGTGCTGGACGTCATCTCGAAGAAGACCTCTTCGAGGCTGCGCTCGGCAGCGGTGATCTCGTGGACGTCGGCGCCGGCGGTGACGAGCGCGCGGACCACGTCGGGTGCCCGGTCGGGGGAGAGGCTGAGCAGCAGTGCTCCGTCGTCGGTACGACGCACGCCGTCGTCGCCGGCGAGGCGCATGGCGACGGCCAGGGCGTCGGCCTCCGGCGTGGCCCGGACCCGCAGTGAGATGCCGCCGCGGAGGTCGGCGACGGTGGACTCCCGAAGGAGGCGCCCGCCGTTGATGACGCCGACCCGGTGGCAGATCTCCTGCACCTCGGCCAGCAGGTGGCTGGAGAGCAGGACGGTCTGGCCCCCGCGGGCGAGCTCGACGATGAGGGCCCGCATGTCGGCCATGCCGGCCGGGTCGAGGCCGTTGGTCGGCTCGTCGAGGATGATCAGCTCGGGGTTGCCCATCAGGGCGGCCGCGACGCCGAGGCGCTGCTTCATGCCCAGTGAGTAGCCCTTGAACCTGTCCTCGCCTCGGTCGACCAGGTCGACCCGCTCGAGGACCCGCTCGACCTCGGTCTCGTCGAAGCCGCGCTGGCGGGCCAGCACGCGCAGGTTGCCGCGGCCGGACAGGTAGGGGTAGAAGCCGGGGCCCTCGATCAGGGCGCCCACGGACGTCGAGCCGTGGGGCTTGTCGGAGGGGCGGCCCAGGATGGTGGCCGATCCGGACGTGGGCCGGATCAGGCCCAGCATCATCCGCAGCGTGGTCGTCTTGCCGGCCCCGTTCGGGCCCAGGAAGCCGTAGACCTCGCCGCGCTGCACGGTCATGCTGACGCCGTCGACGGCGAGTCGGTCGCCGTACCGCTTGGTCAGCGCTTCGGTGGTGACCACCGGGTCAAGGTTCTGGTCCATGGCTCCCAGCCTGCGGTGTGGAAGCCGTCCGCGCGTCCGCTGCGAGGCGGTCGCTGCGTACGCAGTTATGCGTACGACGGCGCTGCCTGTCGTCGTACGACGGCGGGGGCCGATCCCTCTAGCCTCGGACCATGACCACTGTGCCATCGGGGCCCACGCCTGCCCTCACCGCGAGCCTGCGGGTGTGGCCGTGGGTCCTCACGGCGCTGCTGGTGGTGGGGACGGCCGCAGCGAACCATGCCGTCGGCTCTCCCTCGCCCGCGATCCTCGGCGTCCTGCTGGCCACGGCCGCGATGCTGCCGACGGTGTTGCCGGGGCTCGGGAGTCGCTGGGGCGTGCCGGTCGGTGCCCTGCTGCTGACGGCGGGTGCGTTCACCGGCGCCTACTTCGCGTGCGGCTACGCCGACGGCCCGATCTTCCTGGCCCTGCCGGCCGTCACGTTCGTGGTCGCGATCAGCACGCCGGTGGCGCAGTGGATCCGGTGGGCGGTTCCCGCGCTGGTGCTCGTCGCGCTCGGTCTCGCCGGTCGCTACGTGTGGTGGGAGCCGGACGCCGGTCACCAGCACTTCTGGCAGGCCGTGGGTGCGGTGGCCGTCGTCGCCGCGACCGGTGCGATCGCCACGGCGGCCCGCAGCCGGATGGAAGCCCATGCGGAGCGGGCGGGGCGTGCCGCGACCGAGGAGCGGCTCCGGATGGCCCAGGACCTGCACGACGGCGTCGGCCACGGGCTGGCCGTGATCGCCATGCAGGCCGGTGTCGCGCTGCACGTCCTCGACCGCGACCCCGCTGCGGCGCGAGAGAGCCTGGAGGCGATCCGGTCGACCGCGCGGGAAGCGCTGGACGCGTTGCGGTCCGAGCTGGCCAGCATCGCGGGGGAGCCGGCTCCACGCCGCCCGGCCGCTGGCGTCGAAGCGATCCCCGCACTGGTCGAGCGGGTGCGTTCGGCCGGACTGGTGGTCGAGGTCATCGGCGACCCGGGTGACCTGCCGTCGGCCTCTGGAGAGGCGGCGTACGGCGTCGTGCAGGAAGCCCTGACCAATGTGCTGCGGCACGCGGGAGCGAGCGCCGCGCAGGTCCGCTGGGAGCGGCGTGGGGACCTGGTCGTGGTCATGGTCAGCGATGACGGGCGCGGCGGCGCGGTGCAGGATGAAGGCATGGGCATCGGTGGCATGCGGACCCGGGTCGAGGGGATCGGCGGCACGTTCCGCGCGGGTCCCGGTGCGCGGGGCGGCTTCGAGGTCGTCGCGGAGCTGCCCGCATGAGTACGCCGATTCGCGTCGCGCTCGTCGACGACCAGCCGCTGGTGCGGATGGGCCTCGCGACGCTGATCAGCTCCGAGCCCGACCTGGAGCTGGTGGGTGAGGCGGCGGACGGTCGTGAGGGCCTGGCTCTCCTGCGCCGCACGCTGCCGGACGTCGTGCTCTGCGACATCCGGATGCCGGTGCTCGACGGGCTCTCGCTGCTGGCGGAGGTCGGCGCGGACCCTGCCCTCGCGGGGGTCAAGGTGGTCATGTTGACCACCTTCGAGCTGGACGAGTACGTCTTCGAGGCGCTGCGCAACGGCGCCAGCGGCTTCCTGCTCAAGGACGCGGAACCGACGGCCCTGCTCGACGCGATCAGAGTCGTCGCCGAGGGCGGCTCACTGCTGGCCCCCTCCGTCACCCGCCGCGTGATCGAGCACTTCGGTGCGAGCCGGCCCGAACGCGTGCACCCGCGCCTCGGTGACCTGACCGAGCGCGAGCGCGAGATCCTGGGCTGGGTCGCCACCGGGCGCTCCAACGCCGAGATCGCGGCCGAGCTCGTGGTCAGCCCGGACACCGTGCGCACCCATGTCAGCCGCGCGATGGTGAAGCTGCAGGCCCGCGACCGCGCCCAGCTCGTGGTGTTCGCGATCGAGTCGGGACTGCGCCGGGCGTGACCCCACGGGTCAGCTGGTCAGGCGCCGCAGGGTGTGGACGCCAGGGCCGCGGAGGTGTCGAGCACACCGCCGAGGCTGAGGGTCCGCAGCAGACCCGGTCCTCCCGGTCGCCCCCACCAGTTGTGACGGGCGGAGACGTCGTACCGCAGCACGTCGGCCGCCAGCAGTCCTCCGACCAGGCAGTTCTGCCCCACGCTGCCGAGCGGTCCGCCGCCGATGTCGATGACATGGGCGCGCGTCGTACCCAGGTTCTCCGCAGAGAAGTCGGCGATGCCCGAGCCCAGCCCACCGGCCCGCGAGAGGTCGGTGCGCTGCACCTTGACCGACAGCTTCTCGAGCGCGGTGAAGTTGCGGACGCCGATGTTGGCGCCGCGGTTGTCGGTGATCGTCGATCCGTCGACCGTGGCGGTGATCTCCGTGGTCGGCCCCTTGCCGTTGACGACGTTGCTGCCAAGGGACAGCCCGTTGTTCGCGCAGCGCCGCAGCACGCTGTCGCGCACGGCCAGCCGGATGGTGTTGCGTGCCCCGAGGCTCCCCGCGAGCACGCAGTCCCCGTTGTTGAACGGGAGCAGGACGGTGTTCCCGATGCCCCTCGAACGCTCGGCGGTCACCCGTTCGAGCGTCATCGTCATCAGGGCGTCCGTGCCGAGGCCGCCGTGCTCGATGACGTCGCCGGGGGAGCCGGAGAAGGAGCTGTCCTGCACCAGCACGTCGAGCCGCGCCCCGGACCCCATGGTGACCGCTTCGAGGCCGTTCGCCGAGAAGCCGCCCCAGCCGTGCTCGTTCGTGTACGCGTTGTGGGTGACCGTCGCCGTCAGCTGGGCGGGGCCGACCGCGTTGAGGAAGACGCCCTCGGAGTCGGCGCCCTCGACTGCGAGGTTGAGGTCGTCGGGGTTGCCGAGCAGTGCCTGCGTGTTGCGGTGCAGGAGGCCCCGGAGCCGGGCGGCGTCGCGTGCCTGGAGGCCGATGGCAAGCACCGACCGGAAGTCCTTGCCCTGACGCAGGGAGTGGATGGTGTTGTCGGTGATGGTCGCCGTACCGGTGGCCGTGCCGGACAGCCGTACGTCGATGCCGTCGCCACACATCGCGTCGTGCACCAGGTTCCCGGTGATGCTAACGGCGATGTCCTGCCGGCTGGAGGCGTCGACCATCAGGCCGGCCCAGCCGTTCTGGAGCCCGTTCGCGATGGGGATGCCGATGCCGGGCAGGTTCGTGGGGGCCATGAACGGCGGGATCAGGTAGCCGTCGATGCAGTCGGCGTTCTGGCCGGAGACGTCGTTGCCGGTGATGTGCACGTCGGTGACGTCGACGCCGTAGACGGCGCCCCGACGCGCGTCGGTGATGCGCAGGTTGGCGACCGTGGCCCCGTCGGCAAGACGGACGGCGTCACCCGACAACCGGGTGGTCGTGTTGGTGAGCCGAGCGGCCGTCGTACCGGCCGTCAACGCCGAGGGACCGGAGCCCTGGAGGGTCTGCCCGGGCTTGAGCTGGATGCCGCCGTCCAGGACTCCGTCCGCTGGCAGCACGACGATGGTGTCACCGGCGTGCGAGGCGCTCTCCACCTGCGCGAGCGAGCCGAACGGACGGTCGGCGGTGCCGGTGATGGTCGTGGCGCCCGCCTTGACGTACCAGGTGTCCACGGCCGACGCGGCCGGGCCGGCACTCATCCAGCCGCTGACCAGCAGGCCCGTCGTCAGGACACCGGCTGCGGCGGACGCACCAGCTGCCCGGAGCCTGCTCACCGGAGCAGCCCGGCGCAGTTGCTCGGGGCGGGCCTGCCGGCGAACCGGGCGCGGAGATAGCCGATCGCTCCGGGGATGCCGAGCACGATCTCGGTGAGGTGCTCGCCGAGCAGCTTGACGTCCTGCTGGACGGCGACACCGCCTCTGCAGTAGTTGCGGAGCGCGTCCTTCGCGGGACCGATCGGGGCGAATTCGTCGAGGAGGGTGTGGTACTCGTACACCGGTGCGGTCGGCGTCCCGGCGCGATGGCGCGGGCTGTTCTCGCGCAGCATCGCGGCCACGGCCGGGGTGTCGAGGGCGTTCGGGACGCTCTCGATGTCACGCATCCGCAGGAACGGGCGCCGCGGAACGGCGTCGAAGAGGCAGTCGTCCTTCATGGTCGCGAACAGCTGCTGACCGAGCGGGTTGAGGTACTGCTGGATGCCGATCTCGGGATAGGCCCGGTCGAGGCCGTGCATGCCCATCGGGATGGCGCCGCCCGCGATGCTGCCGTCGAACGCGTCGATCGTCGCCCGCACGTCGCCGAGCAGCCCACCGAGGGCCACGGCGCGCAGCGGCAGCTCCGGGGCGTAGGAACCCTGGAGCTGTGCCGCGTTGGCAGTGGCGAAGGCCCCGCCCGAGTAGCCCCAGATCGCCAGGGGTGCGTCCTGCAGCCCGGCCGCGGCGAACTGCCGGGCCGCGCGGAGCCCGTCGAGGACCGCCTTGGCGGCGACGTCGGCGACGAGGAACTGGGACTGCATGCCTTCGTAGTCCGGCACCGACACTGCCCAGCCCTGGAGGAGGGCAGTGACGATGATCGGCGTCTCCGAGTAGGAACCGGTCAGGCCGCCCTGGCCACCGGCCGTCAGGGCGTACGACGGTGCGCAGCGGGTGGAGACGCCGTCCTCCGCGGTCTGGTAGGAGACCAGGGGACGCGTGCCCGGGCCGCTCCACGGAGCCGCCGGCACGATCACGGTCGTGACGGTCACCGTCGGGGTCCCGACGCGGTCGGAGGTCCGGTAGACGAGCTGCCACGCGGCGGCGGGCACGGGCAGCTCGAACGCCTTGACCTGGACCTTCCGTGACGCGATCACCTGGCCCGGTCGGTACGACGCCAGGTCGGCCGGCGCTGCGAAGAACGGGTCGTCCTCGGGGAGGGGCACGGGTGCGGGCCCGGCGGTGGCGGCAGGGGCGAGCAACACGACAGCGATGAGAACCGCGAGCAGTCCACAAAGCGAAACGATCATCTTTCGCATGAGCGGAGCGTAGGCGGCTCCGGCGCAAGCAGCCAGACACCTTTTCAGATGGAGCCCGTCAGACGGGTGCTGCCTCGCCCGTCATGAGGTGCACCGCGAGCGCGCACAGCTGGTCCTCGAGCCGTCGGGCCGAACCGCGGCGGGGCCGGCGCATCCAGTCGTGGACCACGACATTGATCGCGCCGCTCAGGGCGAGGGCGAGGAAACGGAAGTCGCGCGGGGCGATCTCGCCGCGATCCACGGCCCGGCCTCCTTCGTCCTCGACCAGGGCCACGATGGTCGCGCGGAAGTCGAGCCGTTGCTGCTCGACGCGGGGGCTGACGCCGACGATCTCGACGAACGCGATCCGGGCGGTGCGGGGATCGGCCAGCACCGGACGGAGGTAGGCGCGTACGGCGGCGTCCAGGCGACGACGGAAGTCGTCGTCCCCGGTGGCGGCCAAAGAGTGACCGACCGCTTCGTAGGCCTCGGCGGTGATGGCGCCGTAGAGGTCGAGGAGGAGGTCCTCCTTGCAGCTGAACTGCTGGTAGAAGTGCCGCGTGGAGACCGATGCGGTCGAGCAGAGCCGGTCGATCGAGACCGCCTGGTAGCCGTGGGTGCCGAACAGGTCGAGGGCCGCGGCTCGTAGTCGCAGCAGCCGACCGTGGTCGCGTTCCTCGGCCGACTGGCCGCCGTACCGTCGAGCCGGAGTGGTCTCCATCGGGCGCCTCCCTGTTCCGAGGGGGACGCTATCCGAAACGATGCCCTGTCGGAAGGGTGGTCAGTGTGCGCCGATCCGGACCGGACGGCCGGCGAGGTAGCCGGTGCCGATCTGGACCACGCCGAGGCCCGCGAGCAGCACGCAGGGCAGCGTCCAGCCACCGGTGGCGTGGTGCATGACGCCGACGACGAACGGGCCGCCGGCCGCCAACAGGTAGCCGATGCTCTGCGCCATCGTCGACAGGGCAGCGGTGTCGGCCGAGGAGTGGGTGCGCAGCGCGAAGAACGACAGCACGACGGGGAAGACCGAGCCACCGATGCCGAGCAGTGCCGCCCACAGCCAGGCGCCACCGGCCGGCGCCAGCCACAGGCCGAGCCAGCCGAGGACGGTCAGCGAGGTCAGTACGGCGACCAGGTGGCCCTGGTGGCGCAACCGGCCGGCGATGCTCGGGACGATGAAGAAGCACGGGACGCCGATCAGGATGCTCACCGCCAGGAGCAGGCCGGCCGTCTCGTCGCTGAAGCCGGCGTCGACGTACAGGCTCGGGAGCCAGCTCATCATCACGTAGGCGAACAGCGACTGCGTGCCGAACAGGACGGTGACCGCCCACGCAGTCGGGTTGCGCCACATCGTGGTGCCGCGGGCGGTGGAGCGCTGGCGGTTGCGGCCGCGGGCGTACGGCGCCCACGCGACCGCGGCGACGAGGGCGAGCAACGCCCAGACGCCGAGACCCACGCGCCAGCTGCCGGTCGCGTTGGCGATCGGCACGGTGAGCGCGGCGCCGAAGGCCGAGCCGAGCGAGAGGACCGCGCTGTAGGCGCCGGTCATCGCGCCGACGCGGGTGGGGAAGTGCTCCTTGACGATCGCGGGGATCAGCACGTTCGCCAGTGCGATGCCGGCGCAGGCGACCAGGGTGCCGGCGATCAGGGCCGGAGTGCCGTCGACGACGCGCAGGACGAGGCCGACAGCCAGCAGGACGAGCGCCCCTTCGAGGCCGCGGTCCACGCCCACGCGGCGGGTGACGACCATGGCGGTCGCGCCGACGGCGGCGAAGCAGAGCACGGGCAGGGACGTCAGGACGCCCTGGGTCGTGGCGGAGAGGCCCATCGAGGCGAGCCGGTCCAGCATCGCGCCGAGGCTGGTGACCGCGATGCGCAGGTTGAATGCGACAAGCAGGACCGCAACGACCAGACTGATGGTGGCCCGACGCCGCGTCAGCGGGGTCACCTCGGCGCCTTCGGAGAGATGTCCCCGAAGGAGGTGCGAGAGGCGCGACGGCTGCGCGGAGGGCGGCATGTCGACTAGTGTAGACAGACGTAGGATGATTGGACGAAAGGACGCCGATGCCGCTCGCCCCCACCACCCCCGCCTCGCTGGTCGACCAGGCGATCGAGGGGATGCGCGCGCTGCTCGCCAGCGGCGAGTGGACCGTCGGCACCCGGATCCCGCCCGAGCCGGTGCTCGGTGCCGCCCTCGGGGTCAGCCGCAACACCGTCCGCGAGGCGGTCAAGGCGCTGGCCCACGTCGGCCTGCTGGAGGTACGCCGCGGCGACGGCACCTATGTGGCCGCGGCCACCGAGATGCAGGCATTGATGCGCCGGCAGGTCGATCGCGTCGACCTGGCCCACCTGCTGGAGGTGCGCCACGCCATCGAGGTGCGGGCAGCCGCGCTGGCCGCCGAGCGTCGTACCCCTGACGACCTGGCGGTGCTGGACGCGGCCATGGCCCGCCGGCTGGCCGCCCTGGCCGCGGACGACGGCCCCGCCTTCGTCACCGCGGACGTGGACTTCCACATCGCGGTCGTCGCCGCCGCCCACAACCCCCTGCTCGTCGAGCTGTACGACGGCCTGGTGGAGACCCTGCGCGCCAGCATCGACCACCCGGGGGATGCCGACGACCTCGGACCCGAGCACGACGCGGTACTCGCCGCCATCCGGGCCGGGGACGTCCATGCTGCAGCGGCTGCCAGCGCCGAGCTGCTGGAGCACGTCGCGGGGTGAGCTGGATGCGGGACGTCATGCGAACTGGTCGCTGGAGCAGCCAGTTCGCATGACTTCCCGCGAGGGTCGTGGGGCTACTTCGCCCAGGCGGTGTCCCAGCCCTCGATCTCGCTCGCGGGGCGCGTCGCGGGGCCGGTGTAGATGGCCGACGGGCGGATCAGGCGACCGGTCGTCTTCTGCTCCAGGATGTGCGCCGACCAGCCGCCCGTGCGGGCGCAGGTGAACATCGAGGTGAACATGTGGGCCGGGACCTCGGCGAAGTCCAGGACGATCGCCGCCCAGAACTCCACGTTCGTCTCGAGCACGCGGTCGGGACGGCGCTCACGGAGCTCGGCCAGGGCGGCCTGCTCGAGGGCCTCCGCAACGGCGTAGCGAGGAGCGTCGAGCTCCTTCGCCGTACGGCGCAGCACGCGGGCGCGCGGGTCCTCGGCGCGGTAGACGCGGTGGCCGAAGCCCATCAGGCGCTCGCCGGAGTCGAGCAGGTTCTTGACGTAGGCGCGGGCGTCGCCGGACTTCTCGACGTCCTCGATCATCCCGAGCACGCGCGAGGGCGCACCGCCGTGCAGCGGGCCGCTCATCGCACCGATGGCGCCGGAGAAGGCCGCCGCGACGTCGGCACCGGTCGAGGTGATCACGCGCGCGGTGAACGTCGAGGCGTTCATGCCGTGCTCGGCGGCCGAGGACCAGTAGGCGTCGATGGCGTGCGCGTGCTTCGGGTCGGCCTCGCCGCGCCACCGGATCAGGAACTTCTCGGCGAGCGTCTGACCCTCGTCGACCAGGCGCTGCGGTACGACGGGCAGGTGCAGGTCGCGGGCCGACTGGCCGGCGTACGACAGGACCATGACGGCGACCCGGGCGAGGTCGGCGCGGGCCTGCTCGTCGGAGATGTCGTAGGTCTGGCCGAAGCCGAAGGCCGGCGCCAGCATCGCGATAGCGGCCTGGACGTCCACGCGGACGTCACCGGTGTGCACGGGGAGGCTGTACGCCTCGGCGGGCGGGAGGCCGGGCGTGAAGGAGCCGTCGATCAGCAGGCCCCACACGTTCTCGAAGGGAACCCGTCCAGCGAGGTCCTCGATGTCGACACCGCGGTAGCGCAGGGCCGAGCCTTCCTTGTCCGGCTCTGCGATCTGCGTTTCGAAGGCAACGACGCCCTCAAGTCCGTGGTGTACCTCAGGCATCGACAGCTCCTTCGTCCGTGGGGCGAACCGTTCGGGTCACGAACGGCGCGCAGGCCATCCGGCATTCTGCCGCACTCGCTAGTTTGGGGACATGCCCGGGGACCAAACGACGCCCGACCTTGCCCTGCTGCGCAAGGAGTACGGCGCCATCGGGCTCGACGAGTCCGACGTCGATCCGGATCCGTGGGTCCAGTGGCAGCGGTGGTACGACGACGCGACCGCGGCAGGCATCCACGAGCCGAACGCGATGATCCTCTCGACCGTCGACGCGGACGGCGCGCCCTCGTCGCGGACGGTGCTGCTCAAGGGCGTCGCCCCGGACCGACCCGACGACGGCTTCACCTTCTTCACCAACACCGCGTCGCGCAAGGGGCGCGCACTCGCGCACGAGTCGCTGTGCGCGCTGCTGTTCCCGTGGCACCCCCTCGAGCGGCAGGTCCGCGTCGAGGGTCTTGCGATCCCGCTGGATGCCGCCGTGGTGCAGGCCTACTTCTCCTCCCGTCCGCGCGGATCCCAGCTCGGGGCCTGGGCCTCACCGCAGTCGCGGGTGGTCAGCGGGCGCGGGGAGCTCGAACAGGCCTACCGCGACGCGGAGGCGCGGTTCGACGGGCAGGACGTGCCCGTGCCGCCGACCTGGGGCGGCTACCGCGTGCGGCCGGCGACCTTCGAGTTCTGGCAGGGTCGGCAGGGGCGCCTGCACGACCGGATCCACTACGGCCGGGCGTCGTCCGGCTGGGACGTCACGCGGCTCGCGCCCTGAGGGGTCCCCGCGTCGTCCGGATCCTCCTGCGTGCCCTTGGTGGCGAGATAGGCCGCCGCGAGCAGGACGATCACGACGAACACCGCGATCAGGAGCAGCACCTGGTTCCTGTCGCGCCGGGACCGGCCGGTTGAGCTGCTGCGGGTACGCCGGCGTCCGCTCGTGTGCTGGCGGGCGTCGTCGGTGAGCGCGATGCCGACCGGGTCCGGGAGCCGGTCGAAGCGGGGTACCTCGAAGGACGCGGGCACGAGGTTGCGGAACTCCGCGTGCATGCCGCCCTCCGCGGGCGGGTCGACGCCGCGGATCACGGGGCGTGCAGGTTCTGGTTCGGGCTCGGGCTCGGGCTCGACCACCGGATCGGGCTCCGGGACCGGCTCGACGATCGGCTCGACGTCGGGCTCGGGCTCGACCACCGGATCGGGCTCGGGCTCGATGACCGGTTCCGGTCCGACGTGCTCCTCGGGCTCCGGCTCCCAGGGGTCGGACAGCGGGTCGAAGCGCGGGACCGGGCGGCCGGGCGCGATCAGGTTGCGGAACTCCTGGTCGCGGCCGACGTGGTCGCTGACCAGCGCGGGCTCGGGCTCGGGCTGCGGCTCGGGTTCCGGCTCGACGTACTTCTCGGGCTCCGGCTCCGGGGCCGCGACCTCCACGTGCTCCTCGACCGCCACGTCCTCGACCGGTGCGTCCCCGGGCACCACGGCCGGGCGACCCGACGTCGGCCACGCGGAGGCGGGCACGGTGTCCAGCACGATCAGGATCGCCTGGGCGGTGGGGCGCCGGTGGTCCGGACCGCAGATGGCCCGCATCAACACCTCCGCGGCGAAGGGCGGGAACCCGGGCAGGACCTCGTTCGGGGGTGCGGGGTCGGAAGCGCCGGGGTCGATCCCGGTCAGTGCGTGATAGGCGAGCCGGCCCAGCGATTCGGGGTCCAGGCCCCTGACGCCCTGCAGGAGCGCGAGCGCCTGGTCGGCAGGCAGCGGCTCCGGCGCGGCCGCCTCGATGAGCGCACGCAGCGTGGCGCGCTCGTCAGCAGGAAGCCCCATGTCCATGGCCGCATCCTCCCTCGCGAAAGGGCGTCGCGTGACCGAATTGGCGAGACCGGTCACAACGAACCGAATCGGCCCGGAGGTGGTAGGAGGCGGACGACATAGCCCTCACCAGCACGCGTCGTTGACCATCCATGGGCACCCGACTCGGAGCACTCACCCTTGCGGTCGTCACGGTCGCTGCCGGGATCACTGCGGCACCCGGTCGGGCGGACGCGGAGGACACACCGGCGCCGGTCGTCGTCGACCAGCGGTTCACCGTTTCCGACGGCGTCGAGCTCCAGACCACGCTCATCAGCTCGGGACCTGTCCAGGCGAAGCCGACGGTGGTCGAGTTCTCGCCGTACGGCGACAACAGCCAGACGCTCGAGGTGGGGCCGGACTACAACTACCTGCTCGTCCAGATCCGCGGTACGGGGGACAGCGACGGGTCGTTCGACGCGCTCGGCCCGAAGAGCCAGAGCGACGTGGTCGAAGTGCTCGAGTGGGCGTGCTCGCAGCCGTTCAGTGACGGCCGGCTCGCGCTCAACGGCTTCTCGGCGAGCGCGATCGTGCTCTACAACTCCTGGCACCAGGAGCTGCCGTGCGTGAAGGCCGCGATCCTCAAGTCCGGCACCCACGAGCTGTACCGCGACCTGCTGGTGCCCGGGGGCCTGATGAACCTGGTGCCCGGCGCCGGCGTGCTCGCGCTGATCGGTGCCCCCGCCCTCCTGCAGGGCATCGACCGCCTCCAGCGCAACCCCGGCTCCGCGCTCGACGTGATCGGCGGACTCTTCACGTCCGGTGTGAACGCGGGTCTGGCGCACCCCAGCCTCGACGCCTGGTGGGCCGAGCGCGGCTGGCGCGGCGACGCCAACGACATCCCGGTGCTGATGATCAACGGGTTCTACGACGTCGAGTCGCGCGGAGCGTTCCAGGGCTACCGGGCGTTGCGTGCCGATGGCGCCCACCTGGTGATGGAGGGCGGCCACGACGGCGTACCGGCCGGAACCGACGGCGGAGCGGCCGAGGCGGCTGCGTGGCTCGACCACTTCGTCCGCGGCGAGGACAACGGGATCGAGAGCGAGCCGCGGGTGAGCCTCACGCTCGCCAAGGGCGACCGGGCGTCGTACCTCAGGGGCGAGAACGTCACCGTCCAGGGAACCGACTGGCCGTTGCCGGGCACCGCGTGGACCGAGCTGGCCCTCGCACCCGGTCGGTCGCTCACGCTGACGCCCCCGACGACCCGGGGTACGGCGTCGTACCTCACCGTTCCGACGCTGCCCACGATGACCGACGTCCCGAACATCGCGCTGATCGACGCCGGAGGTGCGAGCGCCCTGACCGGCGCACTGCCGCTGCTCACCCAGACGACGCTCGCGAGCATCGACGGGTTGACCGGGCTGACCTACACGACGGGCGCGCTCGACACGGACGTCGACCTCGCCGGTCCGGTCGCGCTGGACCTGAACCTGTCGACCACGACGCCGGGCTCGGGCATCTGGGCCGTGCTGTCCGACGTCGCCCCCGACGGCACGTCGAACCCGCTCACGGTCGGCCGGCTGAACACGAACTACCCGGGCGTCGTACCCGCGAAGTCGCTGACCGACAGCCAGGGCCGGATCGTCCAGCCGTACGGCGACTACTCCCACTCCTCGCCTGCCACGCCGCTGCAGTTCCGGCGCTACCAGGTGGAGCTGTGGCCGGTCGGCAACCGTTTCGAGAAGGGCCACCGGATCCGGATCCAGGTCGTCGGTACGTCGCTCGCCTCGCCGCTGGCGCTGCCCGCGATCCACAACCTGCGCATCGGGGGCGCGGACGGCGCCCGGCTGCGGGTGCCGGTGCTGCCGGGGAGCGACCTGGCTGCTGCGCTGACGCCGTAGACAAACCCCAAGTCGGCGGTGACAAACCCCAAGTCGCGAAAAGGGGTTTGTGAGTGAGTGCTCACTCACCTACGCTGGTCGGCATGCCACCCCGTGCCGCGCCACTCTCGCCCGAGGACAGGCGCGAGGCGTTGATCCGGGCGACCCGGCCGTTGCTCTACGACCACGGCCGGGGAGTGACGACCAAGCTGATCGCCGAGGCCGCCGGCGTCGCGGAGGGCACGATCTTCCGGGTGTTCTCCTCGAAGGAGGAGCTGATCGACGCGACCGTCACCCGGGCCTTCGAGCCCGGCGACGTGCTGCGCCGCCTCGACGAGATCGACCCCGGGCTGCCGCTGCGTGAGCGGATGCTCGCGATGACGTCGATCCTGCAGCAGCGGTTCCTCGCGATCTTCGGACTGATGCGCGCGATGGGGACCGTCGGCCCGCCGCAACACCTGCACGACCGGCCCGAGCTCAAGAAGGGGCTCGAGGACGTGCGCCACCGCCTGCTCGCCCTCATTGCCCCGGACGCGGACCGGCTGACCCTGCCGCCCGAGCAGGTGCTCCACGTGTGGCGGCTGCTCACCTTCGCCGGCTCCCACCAGGAGATCGCCGACAACGACCTGTTGGCCCCTGCCCAGATCGTCGACGTCGTCCTGAACGGCGTCGAGAGGAGGGACGGCTGATGCTGCCCCGCATGCTCCGCACCTACCTGTCGCCGTACAAGGGCTGGCTCTCAGCGATCGTGCTGCTGCAGTTCACGGCGACCGCCGCGATGCTGTACTTGCCCAGCCTCAACGCCGACATCATCGACAAGGGCGTCGCCCGCGGCGACACCGACTACGTCGTGAAGATCGGCGGCGTCATGCTCGCCGTGTCGCTCGTCCAGGCGGCGTGCTCGATGGCGTCGGCGTGGTTCGGTGGCCAGGCCGCGATGGCGTTCGGTCGCGACCTGCGCAAGGCCGTGTTCGGCCGGGTCGGGAGCTTCTCGGCCCGTGAGGTGTCCACCTTCGGTGCGCCGTCCCTGATCACCCGCGCCACCAACGACGTCCAGCAGGTGCAGATGCTGGCGATGATGGTGTGCCTGATGGGCGTGATGATCCCGATCATGATGATCGGTGGCGTCATCATGGCGATGCGCGAGGATCTCGGCCTGTCCTGGCTGGTCCTCGTGGTGGTCCCCGTCCTCTTCGTTTGCATCGGGCTCGTCGTGTCCCGCATGGTGCCGGCGTTCCAGACGGTGCAGGCCCGGATCGACGACGTCAACCGGATCCTGCGCGAGCAGATCACCGGCATCCGCGTCGTACGCGCGTTCGTCCGCGAACCGCAGGAGACGGCCCGGTTCGCCCGCTCCAACGACGACCTCACGGAGGTGTCGATCCGCGCCGGTCGCTGGATGGCGCTGATGTTCCCGCTCGTCATGGGCGTCACCAACGTCGCCATGGTTGGCGTGATCTGGTTCGGCGGCCACCGGGTCGACAGTGGCGAGATGGAGGTCGGCGCACTGACCGCCTTCCTCTCCTACCTGATGCAGATCCTGATGTCGGTGATGATGGGCACGTTCATGCTGATGATGATCCCGCGGGCATCGGTCAGCGCGGCCCGGATCGCCGAGGTGCTCGACACCGACTCCAGCGTGGTCCCGTCGGACCGTCCGGTCACCTCGGTCGACGTCGCCGGCCACCTCGACATCGAGGGTGTCGGGCTCACCTATCCCGGCGCTGAGGCACCCGTGCTGCGCGACGTGTCCTTCAGCGCCCGTCCGGGGCAGACGATCGCCCTGATCGGTTCCACCGGCGCCGGCAAGACCACGCTGGTCAACCTGGTTCCCCGGCTGCTCGACGCGACCGAGGGCGTCGTACGGGTCGACGGCGTCGACGTACGTGAGCTCGACCCGGAGCTGCTCTGGTCGAAGATCGGACTGGTGCCGCAGCGTGCCTTCCTCTTCTCCGGCACCGTCGCCACGAACCTGCGCTACGGCCGTGAGGACGCGACGGACGACGAGCTGTGGGCCGCGCTCGAGATCGCCCAGGCGGCGGACTTCGTGCGCGACATGCCCGTGGGCCTCGACACCCCCGTCGCTCAGGGCGGTACGACGGTCTCCGGTGGCCAGCGCCAGCGTCTGGCCATCGCCCGTGCGCTGGTACGACGACCGGAGATCTACCTCTTCGACGACGCGTTCTCCGCGCTGGACGTCGCCACCGATGCGCGACTGCGGGCGGCGCTGGCTCCCGTCACGCGTGACGCGACCGTGGTGATCGTCGGCCAGCGGATCGCCACGATCCGCGACGCCGACCTGATCCTCGTGCTCGAGGACGGTGAGGTGGTCGGCCGCGGCACGCACGACGAGCTGATGGCGGACGACCCGACGTACCAGGAGATCGCTGCCTCGCAAGGCATCACGACCGAGGAGGTCGTCGCATGAGCGACTCGAAGACGATGAAGACGACCGAGCGGATCGTCCAGCAGGGCGGACCCGGTCGCGGCCCGATGAGTGGCATGGTCGGCCAGAAGGCCGACAACTTCGGTGCCTCCGCCCGGCGCCTGGTGGGGCTGTTGCGTCCGGCACGGGGCCGGGCGTTCGCCGTACTGCTGCTCGGCATCGGCTCCGTCGCCTCCGTCGTCGTCGGGCCCTGGCTGCTCGGCAAGGCCACCGATGCTGTGTTCACCGGGTTCGTCGGCAAGCAGGTCGGCGAGCAGCTGCCCCCGGGCGCGACCAAGACCGACGCCATCGCGGCTGCGGAGTCGAGGGGTGACAGCCAGCTCGCCGACTTCCTGCGCGGGCTGGACCTCGTCCCGGGTCAGGGCGTCGACTTCGACAAGGTGGCCCACCTGCTGCTGATCACGCTGCTGATCTACGTCGGTGGCCAGGTGCTCGGCTGGTTGCAGGGCTGGTTCGTCAACGACGTGGTCCAGGCGACCGTGCGCAAGATGCGGTCCGACGTCGAGGACAAGGTGCACCGGCTGCCCCTGTCGTACTTCGACAAGCAGCCGCGTGGGGAGCTGCTGAGCCGCGTCACCAACGACATCGACAACGTCGCGCAGAACCTCCAGCAGACGATGAGCCAGCTGCTCACATCGCTGCTGATGGTCGTCGGCGTGCTCGGGATGATGTTCTGGGTCTCGCCCCTCCTCGCGCTGATCGCGCTGATCTCGGTGCCGATCGCGATGTTCACGACCGGCCGGATCATGAAGCGGTCGCAGAGCCAGTTCATCAACCAGTGGCGCCAGACCGGCAAGCTCAACGGCCAGGTCGAGGAGGCCATCTCCGGGCACGCACTGGTGTCGGTGTTCGGCCGTCGCGAGAGCGTCGAGGCGGGCTTCGACGAGGCCAACGAGGAGCTGTACCAGTCGTCGTTCCGCGCGCAGTTCATCAGTGGTCTCGTGATGCCCCTGATGATGCTCGTCGGCAACCTCAACTACGTGATCATCGCCGTCGTCGGTGGCCTTCGGGTCACCTCAGGGACGATGAGCATCGGCGACGTGCAGGCGTTCATCCAGTACTCCCGGATGTTCTCGCAGCCGATCACGCAGATCGCGTCGATGGCGAACCTCCTGCAGTCGGGCGTCGCCTCGGCGGAGCGGGTGTTCGAGCTGCTGGACGCCGAGGAGGAGACCGATGCCTCGGTGGTCGACACCGTGGACGCTGCCCGGGCCGCGGCCGCAGCGCGTGAGGAGACCCGTGGCGAGGTGGCGTTCGAGGGCGTGTCGTTCTCGTACGACCCGGACGAACCGCTGATCGAGGACCTGTCCCTCGTCGCCCACCCCGGCGAGATGGTCGCCATCGTCGGTCCGACCGGCGCAGGGAAGACCACACTGGTCAACCTGATCATGCGGTTCTACGAGCTCAACGCCGGCCGGATCACCCTCGACGGCACCGACATCACCGACGTCTCCCGCGCGGAGCTGCGCAGCAGGATCGGCATGGTGCTCCAGGACACCTGGCTGTTCGAGGGCACGATCCGCGACAACATCGCCTACGGCCGTCCCGACGCGACCGAGGAGGAGGTGCGGGTGGCGGCCCGGGCGACGTACGTCGACCGCTTCGTGCACTCCCTGCCCGACGGCTACGACACCCGTGTCGACGACGAGGGCTCGAACCTGTCCGCCGGTGAACGCCAGCTGATCACCATCGCGCGGGCCTTCCTCGCCCAACCTGCGTTGCTGATCCTCGACGAGGCGACGTCGTCGGTCGACACCCGTACGGAGCTGTTGCTGCAGCACGCGATGGCGGCGCTGCGCACCGACCGGACGTCGTTCGTGATCGCCCACCGGCTCTCCACGATCCGCGACGCCGACCTCATCCTGGTGATGGAGAACGGCCGGATCGTGGAGCAGGGTTCGCACGCGGAGCTGCTGGAGCGGGACGGTGCATTCGCGCGACTGCACGCGGCGCAGTTCGCTGCTGCTGTCAGCTGAGCCCGCACGCGGCGTACCAACCGAATTTGTCGCTCCGGACCCGTCCGGAGGACAAATCTGGTTGGTGCGCGAGCCTCCACATCAGCAGTCGTACTGGAAGTACGGCTTCTCCCCGCCCGTGACGGCGATCCGGGCGATTCTGGTGTCGTCGGTGACGTCCTCGGGCAGTGCGTCGAGCAGGAACCCGAGGTAGGCCAGGCCGTCCTCCTCGGCGGGCGGGTAGACCGACGACGTCTCCTCGAACCCGTCAGCGACGGGTGCCGTGATGTTCGGGAACGCACGCTTGAGCTCGCCGTACGTCGACCCGACCTCGAGGTCCCCCTGTTGGGTGTGCGGCCCGGGGACCGACACGGACAGCTGGGTGATCGTGGCGTCCTGGTCGGTGAGCACGAGGAGCTGCTGGGCCGTCGGGTCGGCCGCCCAGTGGATCACCTCGCCTCCGCAGAGCACCGCACCGTCCTCGAACAGCCCGGTCGGCGTCCACTGCGCGCGCGTCATGCCCACGCGCGCCTCGCCGATGGACCCCGGCAGGATGACCAGGTGATCGAGGTCGTCCCTGGCCGAGGGGCTGGTCGTGGGGCTGGTCGTGGGGCTGGTCGTGGGTGTGATCGGGGTCGTCGTCGCGGTCTCGTCCTTCGCAGCGGCGGGGGCGCCCTCGTCGCTGCATCCTGCGAGCAGGGTGGTCGCGGCGAGCAGCAGGGCAACGGCGGCGGGTGTACGGCGCAGGCAGTGGGTGGTCATGCCTGGTCCGACGACGCGGGCGCAGAAAATGTTGCCGGAAAATCCCGTTGTGTCGGCGCCGGTGCCGACCTACCGTTGTCGCACACGGGAAAGGAGGTGGTCCGAAGAATGATTTCTTTGAGGACGCGTGAGGTGGCTGCCCGCTAGCAGCCCGAGTACGAACTGGTCGGCTTCGTCGACCAGGGCTGCTCGCGAAATCACAGCAGCCACCCGACCCGCAGGTGCACCGGGACGTCCCCCGGTCAGGTCCACCGGACCACGCCTGCGGGTCGCTGCATTTTTCACCGCCCCGTACGACGCGAGCTCGCTCGCGGCGTACGGATCAGGCGGGGAGGTCGAGTAGGGCCGCGACCGAGGGACGAGGTCGTGACGCCCGTATCGAGACCGAGTCGATGGCGCAGCCAGGTCGCTGCGACAAGTTGCCGACGTCAACCAATTCAGTTATGGTTGACGAATGGCAACCAATCAGACCGCTACCGCGGAACCGGGCCAGATGACCCACCGCGAGATCATGGAAGCCCTGACCGGGCTCCTGCTCGCCATGTTCGTGGCGATGCTCTCCAGCACCGTGGTGAGCAACGCCCTCCCGGCGATCGTCACCGACCTCCACGGCAGCCAGACCGGCTACACGTGGATCGTCGTGGCGACGCTGCTCACCATGACCGCGACCACCCCGATCTGGGGCAAGCTCGCGGACCTGTTCAGCAAGAAGCTCCTCGTGCAGGCCGCCTTGATCATCTTCTCCATCGGCTCGGTCATCGCCGCGCTGGCGCCCAGCATGGGCGTGCTGATCGGCGCCCGCGCGATCCAGGGCCTCGGCGTCGGCGGGCTGACCGCACTGGTCCAGGTCGTGATCGCCTCGATGGTCTCCCCGCGTGAGCGCGGTCGTTACAGCGGCTACATCGGCGCGGTCTTCGCGACCGCCACCGTGAGCGGTCCGTTGCTCGGCGGTCTCGTCGTCGACAGCCCCCTCGGTTGGCGCGGCTGCTTCATGATCGGCCTCCCCGTGGCGGCACTCGCCTTCGTCGTGCTCCAGAAGACGCTGCACCTGCCGGTGGTCAAGCGCCAGGTGAAGATCGACTACGCCGGCGCCACCCTGATCATGGGCGGCATCAGCCTGATCCTCGTCTGGGTCAGCCTGGCCGGCACCAACTTCGACTGGATCTCCGGTACGTCGGCGGCCCTCGTCGGCGGCAGCGTGGCCCTCATCGGCGCGGCCCTGTGGGTCGAGGCGCGGGTGGCCAGCGAGCCGGTCATCCCGCTCCGCCTCTTCCGTGACCGTACGACGGCGCTGGCGACCGCCGCGTCGGTGATGATCGGCGTGGCCATGTTCGGGGCGACGGTCTACCTCAGCCAGTACTTCCAGCTCGCTCGCGGCATGAGCCCGACCGAGGCCGGCCTGATGTCGATCGCCATGGTCGGCGGCCTGCTGGTCTCGAGCATCGTCAGCGGCCGGATCATCTCCGAGACGGGACTGTGGAAGCGGTGGCTGGTCGGCGGCATGGTCCTGGTCATGGTCGGTCTCGCGCTGCTCGGCACGATCGACGCGCACACCGCGCTGTGGGTCGTCGGCGGCTACATGGCGATCGTCGGCATCGGTCTGGGTGCCACCATGCAGAACCTCGTGCTCGCGGTCCAGAACAACGCCTCCCCGCAGGACCTCGGAGCGGCCAGCTCGGTCGTGGCGATGTTCCGCTCGATCGGTGGCTCCGCCGGTGTCGCCGCGCTCGGCGCGGTGCTCGCGCACCAGGTCACCAGCGGCGTCAAGGACGGCATCGCCAGCCTCGTCAGTTCCGGCAAGATCACGCCTGAGCAGTTGGCCACGATGGAGCACTCCACCGGGGACATCCCCGACCTGGCCAGCCTGCCGCTCCCGATCCGCGCGCTCTACGAGAACTCGTTCGGTGAGGCCGTGGGCCACCTGTTCCTGGTGTCGGTTCCGTTCACGATCGTGGCGTTCCTCTGCATCCTGTTCATCAAGGAGGTGCCGTTGCGCACCACCACCGGACCGGTGGTCGAGGACTCCGAGCTGGAGGCCGTGCGATGAACGCCCAGACCGATGCCCGGATTGATGACCGGGCCGATGACCGGATCGACGTGGTCCGCGAGCTCGAGTCCGAGGTCGGCGTACTGATCCGGAGGATCCGCCGGGTCATCGGTGAACGGGCCCGCGCGGTGCACCCGGAGCTGCTGCCGGCGTCGTACCTGATGCTCGCCTACGTCCGCGACCACGAGCCGATCCGGGCTTCCGCGATGTGCGCGGTGTTCGACATCGACAAGGGGGCGATCAGTCGTCAGGTGCAGCACCTGATCGACCTCGGCCTCGTCGACAAGCAGCCCGACCCCGAGGACGGCAGGGCCACCCTGCTCAGCATCAGCACGGAGGGCGAGCAGCGTCTCGAGGCGGTTGCGGTCGAACGTCGCGAGCTCCTGGCCGAGCGGCTCGCCGACTGGTCGGCCGACGAGCTGACCGCATTCTCCGGGTCGCTGCGTCGCTACAACGACGCGCTCGGGATCCCCGCCGACCGCTGAGTCACCCCACCCGGGTCAGCGCAGCCAGACAGCGGTGTCGGGCGGCAGCAGGCCGTCGATGACCGGTCCGCTGCTGATCAGCACCTCGCCGTCGGGCAGGGCCTTCGGGTACTTGCTGGTGTTGAGCAGCACGGTCACCCCCGCCCGTCGTACGACGAGCAGCTTGCCCTGCGTGGTGGCCTCCGTGGTCTCGTCGGCTCCGGCGAACACGTCGCGACGAGCGGCGAGCGCCCGGCGGTAGAACGCCAGGGTCGAGGCGTCGTCGTCCTGCTGGGCGTCAACGGTCAGGTCCGTCCAATCATCGGGCTGGGGAATCCACGGTTGGCCCGTCCCGCCGAAGCCGTACGGCGGCGCGGACCCGGACCACGGCAACGGCACCCGGCAGCCGTCCCGACCGGGCTCGCCGGTGCGGAACCAGGAGGGGTCCTGGCGCGCCTCGGGCGGCACGTCCACCTGCTCCAGACCGAGCTCCTCGCCCTGGTACAGGTAGGCCGAGCCCGGCAGGGCGAGCATGGCGAGGGTGGCCGCGCGGCCGCGCGCGAGGCCGACCGGCCCGCCGCCGTACCGCGTGGGGTGGCGGATGACGTCGTGGTTGGACAGCACCCAGGTGGGGGCGGACGCGGCGGCGCTGACTGCGGCGATGGAGTTGTTGACGACCTCGGCGAAGTCCTTCGCCGACCAGGGGGTGCCGAGCCAGCCGAAGTTGAAGGCCTGGTGGAGCTCGTCGGGGCGGATGAAGAGCGCCATCGACTCGGCCGTCTGGGTCCAGGCCTCGGCGACGGCCATCCGTTCGCCGGGGTAGGAGTCGAGGACCTTGCGCCAACGGCGGTAGACGTCGTGCACCTCCGGCTGGTCCCACATCGGTTCGTCCTTGAGGACGCGCTCGACCATCGACTCGGCGACCTTCGGCTTCTTCTTGCCGGACTTCTTGCCGGACGTGTCGGTGGCTGGCTCCGGGCGGACCTGGTCCCGCAGTGCCGCCTCCTTGTAGAGGCCGTGCGCCACGTCGACCCGGAACCCGTCGACGCCCCGGTCGAGCCAGAACCGCAGCACGCCCTCGAACATGTCGCCGACCTCGGGGTTGCGCCAGTCGAGGTCGGGCTGCGAGGTGTCGAACAGGTGGAGATACCAGGAGCCGTCGGGTACGCGTGTCCAGGCCGGCCCGCCGAAGATCGACAGCCAGTTGTTCGGCGGCTCGCTCCCGTCGGGACCGCGGCCCTCGCGGAACAGGTAGCGGGCGCGCTCGGGCGAGCCGGGTGCGGCAGCCAGGGCCGCCCGGAACCACGCGTGCTGGTCCGAGGTGTGGTTCGGGACGAGATCGACGATCACCCGCAGGCCGAGTCCGTGCGCGGTCTCGAGCAGGGCGTCGGCGTCGGCCAGGCTGCCGAACAGTGGATCGACGTCGGTGTAGTCGGCCACGTCGTACCCGTGGTCCTTCTGGGGCGAGGTGTAGAACGGCGTGATCCACAGGGCGTCGACGCCGAGGTCGCGCAGGTACGGCAACCGCGAGGTGATCCCGGGCAGGTCGCCGATCCCGTCGGCGCCCATCTCGTCGGCGAAGCTGCGGACGTAGACCTGGTAGACGACGGCGTCGCGCCACCACGGGGCGTTGGTCATCGGAACTCCTCGGGGTCGATGGCGATCCAGACGTGTTCGGCGCTGGCGACGACGTCGCCGCCCTCGCCGTAGAGCGTCGCGGCGGTGAAGGTCTTGCGCCCCTCGATCCGACGCTCCTCGCCGACGATGACGTAACGCTCGGAGGTGCGAGGCAGGCGTCGGACCTGGGTGGTGATGCGGCCGAGGACGGCCGGCCGGCCTTCGAGGTCGCTGGACCAGCCGCCGGGGCAGTCGAGGGCGGCCCAGGTCAGCGCCACGCCGGTCTCGTACGGCGACCAGGTGCTCGCCACGCGGCCATCGTCCGGGGAGCTGCGGGCCTCGTCAGGGAGCGGCCCGGCGAAGATCCGGAGTCCGTCGCCGGGACGCCGGTCCGTGCCACAGACGAAGCAGCGCGCGAACGGGTGCTTGCCATGTCCGCGGAACGCGGCCTCCGCAACGGCGGCGACCCCGACGGAGACGGGCGCGACCGGTGACGGGTCGAGGTCGGCGTACACGGCATCGGCGACGGGGCGACCGTCGTGGCTCAACGTGGCCCCGGCAGCCGTGACGCTGACCTGCATCGGTGTCTCCAGCGGCGGCGGCTGGCGCAGGGTCACCGTGACCGACTGGCCGATGGCCTGGTCGGGGAGGGTCGACGCCAGGGCGCCGGCGACCCAGCCCCCGTTGCCGGATCGGGGCGGACCGTTGAAGCGGCGGGGGACAGCGAGCGTGGTCACGCGCCAAGCCTGCCAGCCGATAGGACAGAATGGGTTACGTGAGCGATCTCATCGACACCACAGAGATGTACCTCCGCACGATCTACGAGCTGATCGAGGAGGGCATCACGCCGCTGCGCGCGCGCATCGCCGAGCGCCTGCACCAGAGCGGACCCACGGTGTCGCAGACGGTTGCCCGCATGGAGCGCGACGGCCTGCTCACGGTCGAGGGCGACCGCCACCTCCAGCTGACCGAGGACGGCCAGCGTCTCGCCACCCGCGTCATGCGCAAGCACCGGCTGGCCGAGCGACTCCTCGTCGACGTCATCGGCCTGGACTGGGAGCTCGTGCACGAGGAGGCGTGCCGCTGGGAGCACGTCATGTCCGAGACCGTCGAGCGCCGCCTGCTGGAGCTGCTCAACCACCCGACCGAGTCGCCGTACGGCAACCCGATCCCGGGTCTGGGCGAGCTCGGCGAGGAGAACGTCGGCGAGCGCTTCATGGCCGACGTCGAGCCGCTCTCCAAGGCTGCCGGCCCCGAGGTGTCGCGGGCCCTGGTCCGCCGCATCTCCGAGGAGATGCAGAAGGACGAGGCACTGATGAGCGCGATGCGTCGCGTGGGTGCCCTGCCCGACAAGACGATCACGATCCAGGCCACCGCCGACGGCGTGCTGGTCGGCTCCGGTGGCGAGACCGCCGAGATCTTCCCTGAAGCGGCCGATCACATCTTCGTCAAGCGGCTCTGAGCCAGCTCGGGCAGCCAGTCGGTGGTGCCGGCCTCGACCTTGTGGGTCGCCAGCGCGTCGCCGCGCGTCGGTCCGCGGTTGACGATCACCACGGGTATTTCGTGCTGTGCTGCGCGACGCACGAACCGGAGACCACTCATCACGGTCAGGCTCGACCCGGCGACGAGCAGGGTGCCGTTCGTGTCTGCCAGCGCCTCCACGGCCGTGTAGCAGCGAGCCACGCGTTCCTTCGGCACGTTCTCGCCGAAGAACACGACGTCCGGCTTCAGCAGGCCGCCGCACTTCTCGCACGGGGGTACGACGAACCCGGCCGTCTCCTCGAGAGCGACGTCGCCGTCCGGGCGGTCCGCAACGTCCGCGTGCCGGGTGGCCCAGCCAGGGTTGGCGCGCTCGAGCCGTTCCTGCAGCGCAGTGCGGGCCGTCGTACTCCTGCAGGAGAGGCAGATGACGTCGGCGACGCGGCCGTGCAGGGCGACCAGGTTCGGGGTGCCGGCGGCTTCGTGGAGGCCGTCGACGTTCTGGGTGATCACGAGGTCGGCGCCGAGCGCGGCGACCGCGTGGTGCCCGGCATTCGGGGCGGCGTGGCCCATGCGTGCCCAGCCGAGGTGGCTGCGCGCCCAGTACCGCTGGTGGGCGGCGGGCGTGGCCACGAACTCCTGGTAGGTCATCGGCGTCCGAACGGGCGCCAAGGGGCCGCGGTAGTCCGGGATGCCCGAGTCGGTGGAGAGGCCGGCGCCGGTCAGCACGACCAGCGGGCCGCGCGCGCAGAGCGCGAGTGCGGCCGGTCCGGCCGACTCAGCCGTAGCGGAGCTTGGCACGTTCGCGGGCCTTCGCTGCCTCGACCTCGCGGTCCTTCGGCGGCGCCGCGCTGACGAGGTCCTCCAGCAGGTGCTGGGTGATGTGGGCGATCTCGGCGACGGCCTTGTCGAACGCGGCCTGGTTGGCCTGGCTCGGCCTGGTCGCTCCGCTGACCTTGCGGACGTACTGCAGGGCAGCCGCCGTCACCTCGTCGTTGGTCGCCGGGGGCTCGAAGTTGTGGAGTGTCCGGATGTTGCGGCACATGCTCCGAGCGTACGCCGCGGCCCTCGTCGTACCTGACGAATCTGCTCCGAATTCGCCGCATCGACGACAGGTTCGTCAGGTACGTGCGGGTTGCGGCCAGGGCGCACAATGACCGGATGAGATCTCGGATCGGGGCAGTGGCGGCCGTCCTCGCGGTGAGCCTGCTGCTCGGCGGCTGCGGCGGAGACGACGCCCCGGAGGGCGGGACCCATGAGTCCAGCCAGCCGACAGGTACGACGAGCACGACGAGCGGCGCGCCCGAGCAGGAGCCGTGGCAGGCACTCGACGGTCCCCTCGGCCGCTGTGGACCCCAGCCTTCGGACGTGACTGACGCCGGGTTCGCGCCGACCGTGCTGCAGGACGAGGCGATCGGGAAGATCACCGCCGTGACGGCCGGAACCGGGCCGACGGTCGCGATCCTGCTCCACCAGACCGATGGCAACGGCTTGTGCGGCTGGTTGCCGTACGCCGCTGACCTGGTCGCCGAGCCGGGCGTGCAGGTCCTGGCGATCGACCTGTGCGGGTTCGGTGAGTCGGACTGCCCCGGTGGCCGCCGGTCGGGGGCGGCGCAGGCCGATGCGGTCACCATCGCCGTGAAGGAGGCACGGACCAGGCTGCACGCCACCCGGGTCGTCGTGGTCGGTGCGTCGATGGGCGGCAGCGTTGCGCTGATGGCGGCTGCGGGTGACGTGAAGATCGACACGGCCGTGGACTTGTCCGGCCCGCTGGACTGGGACGGCATCGAGGTCATCGACGGTGGACGGGCACTCCGGGTCCCGGTGTTGGTCGCCATGGCCGATGACGAAGGCGAGGACGCGGTCGCCGGGTCGCAGTCGATCGTCGACCAGGCACCGGAGAGCAGCCGGTTCGAGCCGGCCGAGTCCGGCCACGGCTACCGGCTGCTCCTCGACGGTGACGCCCGGCCCACCGCGCTCGCCGACACGGTCAGCGCCTGGATCCGCGGCTGACCGTTCCTACAGTTCGAAGAACTGCGCGTCCTCGCCGGTCACCAGCACCACCCGCCCGTCCGGCATCGGCAGCGCGCGGACGTCGTCCACGTCGTCGCCGTACTCCACCTGCTGGAGGCGCTCGTGGAGCTTGCCGTCCTTGACCCGGACCACCGACACGTAGCCGATCCGGCGGCTCGTGTACTTCTCCAGCACCGTGAGCGCCACTCGCTCGTCGGGAAGCCACGTGAAGGCGCGCGGGTCCATGCCGGCGCGAGCCACCGTGTTGGCGTCGTAGTTGTGCACGTCCATGCGCCGGACGTTCGTGACGTCGCGGACGTTGAACAGGGCGATCTGGGCGCCCCAGCCCCTCTTGCCGTTGGGGCCCTCGCCGACGCCGATCATCCGGTTCGGCCCGAGCGGGTGGAGGTACGACGAGAAGCCCGGGATCTTGAGCTTGCCGAGGAGCTTCGGCTTCGCGGTGTCGCTCAGGTCGATCGCGTAGAGCGGGTCCACGTTGCGGAAGGTCACCATGATCGCCAGGCCGTCGAACCAGCGCATCGACTTGATCTCCTCGTTGCGTCCGAGGTTGTCGAGGCGGCCGTGCTCGACCAGGTCCTCACCGTCGCGCTGGAACGTGACGATCGAGTTGAAGTTGCCGGTCTCCTGGGTCGGCCCGACGGCCAGGCGCAGTACGCCGTCGGCCTCGTCGATCGACCAGCGGTCGCGGATCGCACCCTCGACCTCGCCGGACGCCACGTGCGTGGCCTGCTTGCCGTCCAGCTCGAAGTCGAAGAGGTACGACGACCCGCTGGTCGTGCCGCGGATGCGGCTGCCCATGCACTCGTCGAAGCACCGGTCCATGGGGCCGCCCCAGCCGCCGCCCGTGGCGAGGTAGAGGTGGTCCGCCGACTCGTAGGCGATGCCGGTCTGGCCGGCGAGGCCGATCGCGTCGACCTTGTCGGGTGACTCGGCGTCGAAGCCGACCACGCTGGTGGTGTCGAGAGCGAGGTCGTCGGACGGGATCGCGACGTTCGTGCAGTCGAGGAGCTGCTGGCTCTTGTCGTCCGTGGTGATCGTGGGCAGCCAGTCCTCGATCTTGGAGTCCTTGACCAGCTTGCGGTTGTGCTTGCGCGCCTTGTTGTCGCTGCGCTTGCCGCCCGGTTCGACGAAGTCGAAGTCCGGCAGGCCCGAGGACAGCACCAGCCGGATGGTCGAGCCGTGCTGGCGGGCCGAGGACAGCCCGGAGTCGTAGGTGACGTCGTGGGTGACCTTCGGCTTCGCCGGGTCGGCGAGCGAGATGGTCAGCACCCGGGTGCCGGTGGGCTGGACGTAGCCGTAGCCGTACTCGTCGCTCGGGCGGTCCTCCGCGTCATCGTCGGCGCCGATCGCGACGACGGTGTCGCCGCTCAACAGGATCTCGGCGTTCTCCAGCCCGGGCAGCCCGATCCGGCCGAGCTTCTTCGTGGAGGACCCGGTGACGTCGTACACGACGAGGGCGTCGTCGCGGACCAGGGTCAGGATCTTGCCGTCGGTCTTGGCGGTGTCCGGCTCGTCGACCGCCATCTCCTGGACGTTGGTGCCGGTCTCGCTGCTCTCCTGGCGGCTGGTCTGGGGGATGCGCGCGGCCGAGTTGAGGCTCTTGTAGTCGCGACGCATCGCGCCGGTGCCGTCGGTGAGGGTCCCGCTGAGCCGATCGAGGCCTCCGAGCTGCACCCCGTCCTCCGCGTAGTAGATCGGCCCGCCCCCGCCCCAGCCGTACGGCCCGACCAGGTCGAGCGCCCGGTTGATGTAGGTCTCCAGCAGGTCGTCACAGTTCTTCGCGGGCTCCAGGTCCGCCTGGAACGCCACATGGCTCGGCAGTGCCTCGGCGCCCGGCGGGTTGCCGCCACCGCCCGAGCCGTCGTCGACGAGCATCCCGGTCAGGAACGCGCCGGCCAGCCCGGTCACGGCGGCCGCCGTCAACAGCGGTCGTACGACGATCCGCCGGCGGTGCTGCTGGCCCTTGGTCGCCGCGGCGAGGATCGCGCCGGTCGGCGCCTTGCCGACGGGGTAGTCGTCCCAGAGGTTCTCGAGGTCGGTCATTTCTTCGTCCCTCCGGAGAGATCGAGGAGGTGGTCGTTGGAGGCGAGGTGGGCCAGCGCACGGGACAGCCGGCTCTTCACGGTGCCGGGCGGTATTCCGAGTGCCTCGGCGGTCTGCTTCTCGGTGAGCTGCACGAAATAGCGCAGCACCACCACGTCGCGGTTGGGCTTGGTCAGGGTGCCGAGCGCTCGCTGTACGGCGTCGGCGACGGCGAGCCGCTCGGCGGAGTCCCCGCCCACGGCACGGTCACTGCGTTCGAGGGAGCGCGGGTCGTCGTACTGCCGGTCCTTCCACCATCGGGTGCGCCGGGTGTCGCGCAGGCAGTTGAGGAGCATCCGGTAGACGTACGCCTCGCGGTTGTCGGCGGAGTTGACCCGCTCCCAGCCGGTGTAGCAGCGCACGAGGGTGGTCTGCGCGAGATCCTCGGCCTCGTGCGGCCGGGCGCCGAGGAAGATGGCCGCCCGCACCAGGGTCGGCCAGCTCTGCTCGACATAGTCGGCATAGACCGCTTCGGTCTCGGGATCCACGTGCGCTCCGTTGTTTCGATGATGTGCTGAACCTATGACGCAGCCGACCCGCGTCGGGGTTCCATCGGATTCCACGTCAGTGCGAGAGTGGACCCCATGGCTTCCTCCCCGCGCCCCTATGACGTCGTCCTGTTCGGAGCCACCGGCTTCACGGGTGGACTCACCGCCGACTACCTCGCCGAGCACGCACCGAAGGACCTGCGCTGGGCCCTTGCCGGTCGCAGCGAGAAGAAGCTCGAGGCGGTCCGTGCGCGGCTGGCGGGCGTCAACCCGGCCCTCGCCGACCTCCCGCTGCTCGTCGCCGACGCCACCGATGCGGCCGCACTGGCCGAGGTGGTCGCCACCACCAAGGTCGTCGCGACCACGGTCGGCCCCTACATCGAGTACGGCGGCCCGCTGGTCGCCGCGTGCGCCGCTGCCGGCACCGACTACGTCGACCTGACCGGCGAGCCCGAGTTCGTCGACCGCACCTACGTCGAGCACAACGCCGCCGCCGAGGGCTCCGGCGCACGGATCGTGCACTCCTGCGGCTTCGACTCGATCCCGCACGACCTGGGCGCCTACTTCACCATCAAGGAGCTGGAGAAGGAGGTCGGCGGCGAGCTGACCGCCCCCGTCAAGATGCGCGGCGTGGTGCGCTCGAAGGCGGGCTTCTCCGGCGGCACGTTCCACTCGGCGCTGACGGCCTTCTCCCGCGCCCGCCAGATGAAGGAGGCCTCCGGCGCCCGCCGCAAGATGGAGCCGCGTCCCGAGGGTCGCCGTTCGCGCGCGACCGCCGGACGACCCGGCCGTGACAGCGAGCTCGGCTACTGGCTGCTGCCGCTGCCGACCATCGACCCGTTCGTGGTGGCACGCAGCGGGGCCGCGCTGCCGTCGTACGGCCCGGCCTTCACGTACTCGCACTTCGCCGGCACCAAGACCCTGCGGTACGCCGCGGGTGGCGCGGTCGGCGCCAGCGGAATCGCTGTCGCTTCCCAGGTGCCGCCGCTGCGCAATGCGCTGCTCAAGCGGGTGCCGCAGGGCGAAGGCCCGTCGGCGAGCCGGCGCGAGAAGTCCTGGTTCACCGTCGACTTCGTGGCGGAGTCGGCCGGGACCACCGTGCGCACGCGGGTCTCCGGTGGCGACCCGGGCTACACCGAGACCGCCAAGATGCTGGCCGAAGCGGCGTTGTGCCTCGCCCTGGACGACAACCCGAACGTGTCGGGACAGGTCACCACAGCCACCGCGATGGGCGACACCCTGCTGGCCCGCCTGGAGCGGGCCGGGATCACCTTCGAACGGCGCTGACGCTCGCCGTACACAAGTGAAACGGCCGCCCGGCAAAGCCGGGCGGCCGTCTCGTTTGCGGGCTGTGGCCCCACTCCTCAGCCCACGTCGGTGGGGTGGCGGTCAGCGGTTGGCCACCATCCGACGGCGGGCGAGCAGTGAGCCCGCTGCCGTCACGACCCCGCCACCGGCGAGGACCCAGGCCAGGTTGAGGCCCCCATCGGCACCGTCGTCGGACGAGCCGGCTCCGGCGTCGATCCGGTTCGGGAGCTGGACGTCCTCGGTGCCGCCGACCTCGTCGGACTTGTCGGCACCCTGGTCGGCCTTGTCGCCGCCCTTGTCGTTCTTGTCGGCCGGCACATCGGCCGGCACGTCCTCCGGCTTGTCGCCCGGGTCCGGGATGGCCAGGTCGTCAGGGCCCTGAGGCTTCGGGTCGTCGTCGCCCTCGGGGTTCGTGATGTCGCCCGGGCCGTGCGGCTTGGGGTCGTCGTCGCCCTCGGGGTTGGCGATGTCGTCCGGGCCCTGCGGCTGCGGGGCCGGGTCGTCGTCGTCCTGCGGGACGGCGATGTCGCCGGGTCCCTGCGGCTTCGGGTCCTCGTCGGGTGCCGGGATGGCGATGTCGCTGGGGCCTTCCGGCGTCGGGTCTCCGTCGTCGTGGGGCTGGGCGATGATGATCGGGCCGGGCTCGAAACCGTCGGCGTGGGCTGCCCCGGCGAAGCCGCCGAGGGCGAGCGCGCTGGCGGCGATCGGGGTGGCGATCAGCAGGCGGAAGGCGGCGCGGGTGGTGGCGTTCATGGTGTTCTCCTCAGGTCGGGTTCGGGCCCTTTCGCGGTGCCCGTTGGCTTGCGTTCTTGGTGGTAGGAGCAAGCCGGCCTGAGGACCTTGCAGATTTTCTGGAGAACTTTCCGGATTTCTTTTTTCGGGGCTCCGGGACCCCTGTGCGACGGCGGGCGCCGCTACAGGAACTGCACCGGGTCGAACTCCTCGATCGGGATGATTCGCACCCGCGGGAGGCGTTCGTTGAAGGCGTGCACGTCGTACTCGAGGTCGTAGAAGGCGAGACCCTGGTTGGCGAGCTGCAGGAACGCGTTGTTGCGGAACTCCGCGAACCCGACGACACCGACGCGCCGGCTTCCGTCCAGCAGGTCACGGATCTGGTCGACGAAGTCGCCGTCGTTGCTGACCAGGAGCACGTCGGCGTCGCGGTTCCTCAGCTCGACCAGCGTGCGCTGGATGGCGATGTCCACGACCTTCTCGCCGGCGTCGCCCGACAGCGGGATCGGCTTGTACCCGATCGCGATCAGCGCCTGCACGAACGACATCGGGAGCTCGTTGTTGGCGGCCAGGAAGAACAGACCGTTGGCCGGCTTGTCGGCACCCTCGCTCGCGAACTGCAGCAGCCGCTCCCAGCGGGGGCGTTCGTCGGGCCGGGGCCGTCGGCCCAGGATCGAGGACCCGAGCGTGGCGTCGATGTTCTCGCCGTCGACAAGGACGTACGTCGTGCGCGGTTCGTCGGCCATGTCCTGAGACTAGGGGGCGTTGCGCTCGCGTACGACGAACAGCGGCCTCCCGGTGATCCGGGAGGCCGCTGTTGCGTGGTGCTGTTGCGTGGTGCTGTTGCGTGGTGCTGGGGGTGTGGCTGGGGTCAGCGCGTGGTGGCCGCCCCCTTGCGGGCGAGCACGGAGCCCGCGGCGGCGACGGCGCCGCCACCGACGAGCAGCCAGACCAGGCCGGAGCCCTCCTCCTCGACCGGGCCGGCGCCGGCGTCGATCCGGGTCGGGACGACGACGTCGCTGTGCTCGGCCGGGGCCTGCTTGACGCTCTTGCCGCCCTTGTCGTTCTTGTCGGCGGGTACGTCGTCACCGGGCACCTCGTCCGCCGGGACGTCCTCGGGCTCGTCGGCCGGGTTCGGGCCGTCCTTGTCACCGGGGATCTGCGGGTCGTCGTCGCCCGGGTTCGGGCCGTCCTTGTCGCCGGGGATCTGCGGGCCGGGCTCGTCGTCACCCTCGGGGTTGGTGATGTCGCCGGGGCCCTCGGGGCGCGGGTCGTCGTCCTCGGGGTTGGCGATGTCACCGGGCCCTTCGGGGCGCGGGTCCTCGTCGTCGTGCGGCTGGACGATGACCGGGCCGGGGTTGGGGTCGAAGCCGGGGGTCTCGGCGTGAGCGGCTCCGGCGAAGCCGCCGATGGCGAGCGCGCTGGCGGCGATCGGGGTGGCGATCAGCAGGCGGAAGGCGGCGCGGGTGGTGGTGTTCATGGTGTCTCCTCGGTAGGTCGGGGCCTCTTGGCGGCTCCGTCTGTTTGGTTCG
This sequence comes from Nocardioides sp. Root682, assembly GCF_001427795.1. Taxonomy (GTDB): domain Bacteria; phylum Actinomycetota; class Actinomycetes; order Propionibacteriales; family Nocardioidaceae; genus Nocardioides. The sequence goes on from NZ_LMHJ01000003.1 coordinate 121,726, forward strand.
TTGGGGGTAGGAGCAACCCGCCAGCGAGACCTTGCAGAAACCTCGGAATGTTCTCGGAACTTCTTTCAGGCTTTGCCGATCCTGGTCGCGAACCGGCGGACCCACCGTTTCTGCCTCCACGTCTCGACGGCATGACGCCGATAGGTACGCCGGGTCCACGCCACCGCGTCGTTCGCCGGGTGGCCGGCGAGGACTGCCATGCAGGCGATGGCGGTACCGGTCCGGCCCATGCCACCCGCGCAGGTCACCTCGACGCGCTGTCCCTCACGAGCGCGCTGGTACGCCGCGACGATCGCCGCCTCGGCCGTGACCCGGTCGCGCGGCACCCGGAAGTCCGGCCAGTCGACGACCACGTACGGCCACGCGGGCAGCTCCCCGCTCCCGGGCCCGCCGAGGTGCAGGGTGAACTGCGGCAGTGGGCCGTCGGGCAGCGGCTCCCGCCGACCGCGACCCCGGATCGGGGTGCCGTCGGGCAGGAGGATGGAGCCGGTCAACACGTCAGCGAGCGTAGCGAGGAGGGGCTGCCGGCTCGATGTCGCAGAGCGAGGGAACGGGGTAATCCTGATCAACCAGGTTGATCAGGATTACCCCAATGAGCTTCGTATGGGCGCGACTACTCGTTCAGATCGAGCCCGGAGCGCAGGTTGTCCAACGCCGCCTGGATCTCTTGCCGCTCGGCATCGAGGGCCGTGCGGAACCCGGTCGTCGCCATACGGAACTGCGTGCTGGTGACGGCGCTTGCCTGCTCCGCGTCGAACCCGAACTCCTTCTCGAGCGCAGTGGTGGCGGCGTCGGTATCGGGCGCGGTGAGGATCAGGTCGAGCACCCGGTGCGGGTCGGTCAGCGCCGTCGCGATGGCATCCAGGAAGTGGAGCCGCTCCTCGGCGCGACGGATCTGTTCGCTCGTTGCTTCGTCGGCGGACACGGCGTTGATCGTAGGTCAGGGGCGGAACGGCGCGGATTGCGTCGGGGTTCGGGCTGTCGAAGAAGTAGCTCAGCTGACCGGCTTTGTCGAGGCCAGGTGCGCGTAGACCACCGTGTTGTCGGGGTACCCGGCTGCGGTGCGCTTGCCACCGCAGGTGATCAGCCGCAGCAGCGGCTCGTCGGTGTCGGGCCAGATCCTGTCGTACGGCAGGTGCTCCTTCGGTACGTCGTCCACGTCGTCGACCACGAACGTCGCGACCCCGTCGGCGCGGTGGATGCGGATCTCGTCGCCGGGCTGCAGCTTCGCCAGGTCCCAGAACACGTCCGGTCCGTCTGGGCCGTGGACGTGGGCGACCACGACCGCACCACCGGGCTCGCCGGGGCGCGGGCCGGGGCGATACCAGCCGGCCTTGCCGAAGTCCGGGGTGTCGAGCGAACCGTCGGCCTTGAGGCCGCGGCCGGACAGCTTCTCATCGACGCCGATCGCCGGCACCTCGAGCCGCGTCGGTACGGCGACCCGCACCGCCGGCTCCGGAGCAGCGGGTACGACGGGCGCGGGTGCGTTGTCGGCGAAGACCGCGGTTGTCGGGGGTGCGGTGACCGGCTCGGGCTGGGTGAGTTCGACGATGCCGAACGTGCCGGCGGCCAGACCGGCGAGCATGCCGATCACTGCCACGATCCGGGTCAGCCGTGCCTTGATGCCCATGACCTGTCCTCCTGCGTCGAGTGGTTACGCAGGTAGGAGCAGGTCGCGGGGCGAACCTTGCAGATTTTCAGCCGGGGCAGGGCGCGACGTAGAAGGTGGTCTTGCGGGTGGACCGAAGTCCGGTGCCGTCAGTCGCGGTGATGGTCACCGTGACGTCGCCACCAATCGGGAACGCCCCGATGGTTGCCCGCCACTTCCCACTCGAGGGAGACATCGCCACTTGGCCATTTCCGCTCGGCCCACTCCAGGACGCTCGAGCCGATCGCACACCTGACCCGTCCGTGATGGTTGCGGCAATGGACCTGCCGGTGCAATCGGTGCCTGTCGCCGTGATCGTGCCGATCACCGGCGCCCGGTTCACGGTCAGGCTGACTGTCACCAGCACGGTCCCCCCGCTCCAGGTGATCGCGACCTGCCCGCTGTGCGCACCCTCCGACAGCCCGGACCGGTTGGCCCGGATCCGCAGGGTCGTGTCGGCACCGGGATCGAGCGATCCGCCCGCGGTCGAGACCGAGAGCCACTTCACGCGCGGCGTCGCGGTGAAGTCGAGTGCGGTGCCGCCGACGTTGCTCAGTCCGGTCGTTCCGGAGGTGCCGCTGGTGCCGAGGCGCAGGGTGCGCGTCGAGACCTGGAGCTCGGCGGGTGCCGCGACGGTGGGTGCGTCACTGGTGGCCGCGCTGGACGGCTCGGTCGGCGAGGGCGCGACCTCGGTGACCGTCGCGGTCGCCGAGGGGACCGGGACCGAGGGGATCGTCGGCGGCGCACTCGAGGTCGGTGCCGCACTGGTGGGGCTGTCGACACCGACCAGGTCGTCGTCTCCGTTCGGCCACAGGACCAGTGCCGCCGTACCGCCGAGGGCGAGCAGCAGCACGATCAGCCCGACCAGCAGGGCGCGACGCCTGTCGCTCGAGTCGCCCTGCGTCGGACCACCCGGCGCCACGGGAGCAGCAGGGACAGGCGAGTCGACGTAGTACGACACGAGGCGCTCGTCCTCGAGCACCCGGTCCCGCAGCGACAACGGGGCGGCGAACGCCGGGACGCCGGCCAGCAGGGCCAGCGGGCTGACCATCCGCTTGCGGCGGCTCTCGCAGACGTCGCAGCCGTCGATGTGACGGGCGACGCGCTTGCGGATGAGCGGCGAGAACCCGCCGTCCCAGTCCTTCAGCAGCTCGGAGAGGTCGTCGCAGTCGTCGCTGCCGCGACGGGCGATGAGCAGTGCGCCCAGCGAGCGCTCGACCTGGTCGCGGACCCGGCTCAGCATCACGTAGGCGTTGGCCGGCGTCACGTCCATCGCGGCGGCGAGCTCGGCGCCGTCGAGGCCCTGACGCAGGTGCAGGTCCAGCAGCGATCGGTCGCGGTCGTTGAGCCCCTCGGCCGCTGCCCACACGAGCTCGCTGAGCTCGGCCTGGACGTCGTCCTGCACGACCTGCTGCTCGGGTCCGTTCGTCTCGTCAGGCATGGCTTCCAGCCATTCGTCGTCGTGGGCCACGCGCCCGCGGGCGCGCAGGGTTCGCAGGCATTCGTTGCGTACGACGGAGTAGAGCCACGGTCGCAACCGGCTCGCTTCGCGCAGCTGCACCAGCTTCTCCGCCATCACCACGAACGAGTCCGCCACGCAGTCGGAGGCTTCCTCCCGGTTGCGCAGCATCGAGTACGCGAAGTCGTAGAGCCGGTCGGCGTACTTCTCGTAGACGCCCGCAAACGCAGCCCGGTCCCCGGCGAGGACGCCGGCAACGAGGTCCGCGTCGTCCGTCGACGCGTCCGAGAGGGTCATGGCGCGATCCTAGGGAAACCTGGCGCGATCCCAGGGAAAACGGACGCACTTCGGCTCGATTGCACATCGGTGCCTCTCGACTCTCGTGTGGTGTGGACACCTGTGAGAGCGCCGAGCGCGCGCGATCTTGCAGTTTTTTGCCGACTTCCCACAGGTCACTGAGCCTGATCGACAACAATTCCGTCGGAATCCTGTGGGAGTTCGACTGTCACGGACCCGTCGCGAGATGGCAGCGTCTGAACCGTGCCACAGGTCTCGCGAATCGCCATTGTCAACCGCGGTGAAGCCGCCATGCGGCTCATCCACGCCGTTCGCGACCTCAACGCCCGGGACACCTCCCGGGGCGAGGTCATCCGGACGATCGCCCTCCACACCGAGGTCGACGCCGGATCGGCGTTCGTCCGGGAGGCCGACGAGGCCCACCTGCTCGGTGCAGCGGTGGACCGCCCGTACCTCGACCTCGCCGTCCTCGAGCAGGCCCTCGTCCAGACCCAGGCGGACGCCGCCTGGGTCGGCTGGGGCTTCGTGGCGGAGGACCCCGCCTTCGCCGAGCTGTGCGCTCGGTTGGGCGTCACCTTCATCGGTCCGAGCGCCGACGCGATGCGCAAGCTCGGCGACAAGATCGGCTCGAAGCTGATCGCCGAGGAGGTCGGCGTGCCCGTGGCGCCGTGGAGCCGCGGTGGCGTCGACAGCCTCGAGGACGCCCTCGCGAGCGCCGAGCAGATCGGCTACCCGCTGATGCTCAAGGCCACCGCGGGTGGCGGCGGACGCGGCATCCGCAAGGTCACGTCCGGCGACGAGCTCACCGACGCCTACCAGCGGACCCGCGACGAGGCCGAGCGCGCGTTCGGCAGCGGCGTGGTGTTCCTCGAGAAGCTCGTCAGCGACGCCCGGCACGTCGAGGTCCAGGTCATCGCCGACGGCCAGGGCACCGCGTGGGCCATCGGCGTGCGTGACTGCTCCGTGCAGCGCCGCAACCAGAAGGTCATCGAGGAGTCCGCCTCCCCGCTCCTCACCGAGGAACAGACCGCCGAGCTCAAGGCCTCTGCCGAGCGCCTGGCCAACGCCGTCGGGTACGCCGGCGCCGGAACCGTCGAGTTCCTCTACCACCCGGGCGAGCAGGTCTTCGCGTTCCTCGAGGTCAACACCCGGCTCCAGGTCGAGCACCCGATCACCGAGGAGGTGACCGGCACCGACCTCGTCGCGCTGCAGATCCAGGTCGCGCGCGGCATCCCGCTTGCCGGCGTACGGCCGACGGAGCGCGGGCACGCGGTGGAGGCCCGGCTCAACGCCGAGGACCCGGACCGCGACTTCGCTCCCGCTCCCGGCCGGATCAGCCGCCTCGAGCTGCCCGCCGGCCCCGGCATCCGCGTCGACACCGGCGTCGCTGAGGGCGACACGATCCCGGCCGACTTCGACTCGATGATCGCCAAGGTGATCGCCTGGGGCGCCGACCGCGAGCAGGCGCTGGCCCGACTCCGCCGTGCGATGGGCGAGACCACCGTCGTCATCGACGGTGGCGCCACCAACAAGAGCTTCATCCTCGACCTCCTCGACCAGCCCGAGGTCACCACCGGCACGCCGACGTGGGCCGACACGGGCTGGATCGACCGCGTGCGCGGTGAGGGCCGGCTGCAGGCCGCCCGGCACTCAGGAGTCGCCCTGGTCGCCGCCGCCGTCGAGGCGTACGACGAGGAGGAGCGCACCGAGATCGCGCGCTTCCTGCAGGTTGCCCACGGCGGCCGCCCGTACGTGCAGCACGACCCGTCGCGCACCATCGAGCTCAAGCTGCGCGGGGCGACCTACGCCCTGACCGTCCGGCTGACGGGTCCGTCGCGCTACCAGGTCACCATCGCGGGCGGCGGCGACGCACGCACCGTGACGGCCACGCTGGACCGGATCGACGACGTGCACGGCCGGCTCACGGTCGACGGCCACCGCTACCGGTTGGTGACCGCCACCCACGGGACCGTCCAGATGGTCGAGGTCAACGACGTGATGCACCGGGTGAGCCGGGACGAGGGCGGCATGGTCCGTTCGCCCGCGCCCGCCCTGGTCGTCGCCACCCCGCTGTCCGTCGGTGACGAGGTCGCCGCCGGAGCGCCGGTGCTGGTGCTCGAGTCGATGAAGATGGAGACGGTGCTGTCCGCGCCGTTCGCCGGCCGCGTCAAGGAGATGCTGGTCCGGGTCGGCAGCCAGGTCGAGACGGGCGCTCCGCTGGTGCGCCTCGAGCCGACCGGCGACGACGACGATGCGGCGACCGCTGCTGCGTCGTACCCCGACCTCGACCTGCCGGACGCCTCCCGCGCCAGTGACGCCGACGACCTCGCGGTGCTCTCCGCGCAGCTCCTCGGGTACGACGTCGCGCCGGACCGCCGTGGCGGTGTGCTCCCCGGCTACCTCGCCACCCGCCAGCCCACCTCGCTGCGCGCCGAGATGGCCCTGCTCGCCCTCTTCGCGGACTTCGCCGAGCTGAGCCGGAACCGACCCGCGGGCGACGAGCAGCACACCGAGCTGCGCGTGCACAGCTCGCGCGAGTACTTCCACACCTACCTGCGCAGCCTCGACCCCGACCGTGGCGCGCTGCCCGGCCACTTCCAGGACAAGCTGCTGCGCGTGCTGGCGCACTACGGCATCACCGACCTGGAGCGGACCCCGGAGCTCGAGCGTGCGGTCTTCCGGATCTTCCTCGCCCAGCAGCACCCGTCCGACGTCGACATCGCCGTGGGCGTGCTGCAGCGCTGGCTGAGCGACCCGCCGGCGGGCGAGGGCGACGCAGCCGAGGCGCGCGCGCTGCTGGAGCGCCTGGTGCGGGCCACCCAGCTCCGGTTCGCCGTGGTCGGCGACCTCGCCCGGTCGATCCGGTTCGCCTGGTTCGACCAGCCGCTGGTCGACGACGAACGCCGTACGGTGCTCGAAGGCGTCTCCACCGAGGTCGCCGCACTCACCGACCCGGCTGCGCCCGAGAGGGACGCCCGGATCGACGCGCTCACCGCGATCCCCGAACCGTTGGTCGGCTTCCTGCGCGACCGGATGGTCGACGGACTGCCGCAGCGGGAGCCGCTCCTCGAGGTGCTGATCCGCCGGCACTACCTGGAGCACGACCTCCACGACCTGACCGTCAGCGGACCCGACGAGCACGCCGGACGTCCGGTCGTCCACGCCGAGTACGCGACCGACGAGAAGGGCGAGACCCGGGTCGTCTCCACGATCGCCGACGTGGCCGAGCTCGCTGATCCGGAGAGCTCGCTCAGCACGGCGATCAGCTCGATCCTCACCGAGGACCACGACGACGTCGTGGAGATCTACGTGCGCTGGCCGGACGCCCCCGCGGACCCGGACCGGGCCTCGGCCGAGGTGGTCAAGCTGCTTGCCATGCAGGACTTCTCGACCCGCGTCCGTCGCGTCTCCGTCGCGGTCTGCCCGGCCGCGCCGCAGCCGGTCGACTACTTCACCTTCCGCACGGAGGACGGCGAGCTGGTCGAGGACACCCTGATCCGGGGCATGCACCCGATGGTCGGGCGCCGCCTCAACCTGTCGCGCCTGCGCGAGTTCGACGTGACCCGACTGGATGCCCCTGACGACGTGCTGCTCTACGAGTGCGTGGCCCGGTCCAACCCGGCCGACCGCCGCCTCGTTGCCGCCGCACAGGTCCGCCAGCTCGCGGTGGTCCGCGACGAGGAGGGCCGCGTCATCGCCCTCCCGCACGCCGAGCGTGCCGTGGAGAACTGCCTCGAGGCGATCCGGCGGGTGCGTACGGCGCGCGGCCGTGAGGGCACCAAGCTCGACGTCAACCACGTGTGGGTCACGGTGTGGCCGGTGATCGAGGCCGACCTCGACCAGCTGACCGCATTGCAGGGCAAGATCACGCCGCTCAGCGAGGGCGCCGGGATCGAGGAGGTGCTCGCGGAGGGCCGGGTCGCCGGTCCCGACGGCACGCCGATCCCCCTCGCGATCCGCTTCCACGCCAAGCCGGGCGTGGGGGTCGTGGCCGACGTGATCACGCCGCCGGCGGAGCCGCTGGCCCCGCTGGACGAGTACAGCGGCAAGGTGCTGCGCGCCCGGCGTCGTGGCCTGGTGTACCCGTACGAGCTCGAGTCGGTGCTGGCCGGCAGCGGGACGCTCGTCGAGTACGACTTCGATGACACCGGACTGCTCAAGCCCGTCGACCGGCCGCGTGGGCAGAACTCCGCGGCCCTGATGGTCGCCGTCGTCACGACCCCGACGCCGCTCTACCCCGAGGGAATGCGACGGGTCGTGCTGTGCGGCGATCCGCTCAAGTCGCTCGGAGCCCTCTCGGAGCCGGAGTGCGCCCGGGTGATCGCTGCGATCGACCTGGCCGAGGAGCTCGACGTACCCCTGGAGTGGTTCGCCGTCTCCGCCGGTGCCCGGATCTCCATGGAGAGCGGCACCGAGAACATGGACTGGGTGGCGGATGCGCTGCGCCGGATCGTGGAGTTCACCCAGGCCGGCGGCGAGATCAACATCGTCGTCGCCGGGATCAACGTGGGCGCCCAGCCGTACTGGAACGCCGAGGCCACGATGCTGATGCACACCAAGGGCATCCTGGTGATGACGCCGGACAGCGCGATGGTGCTGACCGGCAAGCAGTCGCTCGACTTCTCCGGCGGCGTGTCGGCCGAGGACAACCACGGCATCGGCGGCTACGACCGCGTGATGGGCCCGAACGGGCAGGCGCAGTACTGGGCGCCCGACCTGGCTGGTGCGTTGGGCGTGCTGATGACGCACTACGAGCACACCTACGTGATCCCCGGCGAGGCCGGACCGCGGCGCGCGCCGTCGACCGACCCGGTCGACCGCGACGTCACCACGCACCCCCACGAGGGCGACTTCACCACCGTCGGCGAGATCTTCTCCGCGGTCCACAACCCCGACCGGAAGCGGCCGTTCGACATCCGCACCGTGATGCGGGCGCTGGCCGACGCCGACCACGAGATGCTCGAGCGGTGGGCCGGCATGGCTGACGCCGACACGTCCGTGGTCGTCGACACCCGCCTCGGCGGTTACCCGGTCAGCCTGATCGGGATCGAGTCCAAGCCGGTGCCGCGGGCGGGATTCCCTCCCACCGACGGTCCCGACACCTACACGGCGGGCACCCTGTTCCCGCGGTCGTCGAAGAAGGTCGCCCGCGCGATCAACGCCGCGTCCGGCAACCGGCCGGTCGTCGTGCTCGCGAACCTGTCCGGCTTCGACGGTTCACCGGAGTCGATGCGGAACCTGCAGCTGGAGTACGGCGCCGAGATCGGTCGCGCGATCGTCAACTTCCGCGGCCCGATCGTCTTCTGCGTGATCTCCCGCTACCACGGTGGTGCGTTCGTGGTCTTCTCCAAGCGCCTGAACCCGGAGATGACCGTGCTGGCCATCGAGGGCTCCTTCGCCTCCGTGCTCGGCGGTGCCCCGGCGGCGGCCGTGGTCTTCGCGGCCGAGGTCGCGAAGCGTGCGGCCGCCGACCCGAGGGTCGGAGCCCTGGAAGCGCAGATCGAGGGCGCCGAGGACGGCGAGCGTGGCCGTCTCGTGGTCGAGCTCGCCGAGCTGCGAGGGCAGCTGCGCGCGGACAAGATCGCCGAGATCGCGACGGAGTTCGACGGCGTCCACAACATCCACCGTGCCGTCGAGGTCGGCTCGGTGGACGAGGTGATCGCCGCCAGCGACCTCCGCCCGAAGGTGATCGCGACGATCGAGCGCGGTCTCAGACGGGAGTGATCGGGAGCGAGCGCCGGGGCTGGAACTCGAACGTGGCCCCGGTGCTGAACTTCACCACGGCCACCTCGCCCGCCTCCGGTGCCGCCTCCGCACGACGGACCACCGTGAGCTGCCACTCCTCGTCGGCACCGAGTCCCGTCACCTCGACGTCGAGGTGCGGGTCCAGGCCGCGGACCACGGCCTGCAGGGCATCGACCCAGCCGGGCCCGCACAGCGAGATCCAGGCAGCGTCCTCGTGGGCAGGTCCGGGGCGCACCACGACGGTGCCTTCACCGACCGAGGCGTCGACGTAGGCCGCCGGGTTGAGCAGCGGGTGCACGGCCAGCAGCCGGGTCGCGGCCGCCACCGGGTCGTCGATCCGGTCCAGGCCGAGTGATCGAGCGAGGCGTTCGCCGCCGATGCCGGCGACGCCGATGAGCTGCTTGCGCCGGATCCTCTCCAGCTCGTCCGCGGTCTCGACCCGGTCGGCGACGGCGAGCGCGAACGCCCGGTCGAGCAGGTGCATCTGCAGGCACACCTCGTCGGCGATCCGGACCAGCGCCGATTTCGAGAAGGCGGTGAAGTCGACGTCGGAGAGCAGCGGGCCGGCGTAGTCGGACTGCCCCTCGTCGGTCGCGTCGACCGGTGCGAGCTCGAGGGTGGCTGCGCGCGAGCGCTGGTTGACCGCGAGGGCGGGGTACGGCTCGGGCTCGGGGTACGACGGATCGATCCTCACCGTCCAGGCGCAGTGGGGGCTCCGGTTGGCGGGGGACCGCGGCGGTCGGTGGATCGGACGCACCTGGGCGTGCGGGTTGGTCGCGAGCGCGGTCGCGTCGAAGGTGGGGTCCTCGATGTCGTGGCACATGCCGCGGACGTAGTCCTCGCCCATCGGCTCCACGTCCATCAGCGCACCGCAGTGGTCGAGGTGGAACTCGCCGTGCCACGGGTCGTGCACCGTGTAACGGAAGTCCATGAACTGCGGGGGAGCGCCGATGTCGAGCTGCAGTCCCTTGAAGATGGTGACCACGTCGCCCTGGCCCGCCACCTCCGGCGCGTAGCCGAGAGCCTGCTGCATGCGGCGGGTGTAGATCGGGCTCGCTGTCGCCCACTCCTCGATCGCGATCTGCAACATCTCTTCACGACCGAAGGCGGAGATGCACCAGGCCATGCCGGAGCGGTCGATCAGCTGCCCCATCAGGAGCAGCTCGGGCACGAGTACGGCGAGCTCGGCCCGGCTGAGGTCGTCGTACCGGCTCGTCATCAGGAACCCGAGAGCCCGAGGCGACCTGCGAGCTTGTCGAGGTAGGTCATCACGGCGGTCTCGTCGGAGTCGGGGACACCCCAGATCAGCTCGGACGCACCCGCGGCCATCCAGTCGGCGAAGTCCTCCTCGGTCGGCCGCTTCGCCACCAGGATCCGTACGTCGGGCTGGCCCTCGCGGCCCGCGTCGGCCCACGCCTTGCGGAGCTTGTCGGCGTTGGCCGCCACGTCGCTCGTCGTCGGCGTGGTCATCCAGCCGTCCGCATGGGCGGCGATCCAGGCGAAGGTCTTGGGCCCGGCGCCGGCGCCGATGATCACGGGGATCCGGCCCTGCGGCGGCTTGGGGTAGGCCCAGCTCGGTCCGAACGAGACGAACTCGCCGTCGTACGACGCCTCCTCCTGGGTCCACAGGGCACGCATCGCCTCGAGGTATTCCTTCAGGACGGTACGACGCTTGTCCGCCGGCACGTGGTGGTCGGTCAGCTCGTCGGTGTTCCAGCCGAAGCCGGCACCGATCGTGACGCGGCCGCCCGACAGGTGGTCGAGCGTCGCGAGTGTCTTGGCCAGGGTGATCGGGTCGGACTCCACCGGCAGGCAGACCGCGGTGGACAGGCCGATCCGCGACGTGACCGCGGCGCAGGTGGCCAGGGAGACCCACGGGTCCAGGGTGCGCAGGTAGCGGTCGTCGGGGAGGTCCTCGCCGCCGGTCGGGTGCAGTGCGTCGCGCCGGACCGGGATGTGCGTGTGCTCCGGCACGTAGATCGTGTCGAAGCCGCGCTCCTCGGCGGCCTTCGCGAGGTCGGCCGGCGAGATGCCGCGGTCGGAGGTGAAGAGAACGATGCCGTTGCGCATGAGCGAAGAATAGAACGTGTTCTAGGAAAATGTCTTGCATCGAGGGCGAACGTCTCCTATGTTGGACACATGTCCAGTCAGGTGTTCGAAACCCCGCGACAGGGGCTCAACCCGCGTCAGGCCGAGACGGTCGAGCGATTGCTCGCCGCCGGGCTCGAGGAGCTGCGGGCCGTCGGCCACGAGGCGCTCACGGTGCGCACGGTCGCACAGCGCGCAGGCGTCTCGACCGCGACGGCGTACACGTACCTCGCCTCGAAGAACCACCTCTTCGCCGAGCTGTTCTGGCGCCACCTCGCCGCCGACGCGACGCTCCCGCACCTCGCGGGTGACAACGCGGTGCAGCGGCTCCAGCGCACGGTGCGCGCGCTGACCGCGCGGATCGTCGAGGAGCCCGAGCTCGCCGCCGCCGTCACCCCGGCGCTGCTCGGCACCGACCCCGACGTGGCGCGGTTGCGCCTCCGGATCGGTGGGGAGTTCCTCGCCCGCTTCGACGCCGCACTGCGCGATCCCGACCGGCCCGCCGCGCCCGCCGACCCCGACGTGCTCGAGGTCCTGGTGCTCACCTTCTCGGGGGCGCTGCTCCAGGCCGGCATGGGCCTGATGACCTACGACCAGATCGCCGAGCGGCTCGCGTCCGCCGTCGACGTGATCCTGCGGGGCAACTGATGAGCGCCACCGGCACGGCCACGACAGGGCCCCTGCTGTTCGACCCCTATGACTACGACTTCCACGAGGACCCGTACCCCATGTACCGGCGCCTGCGTGACGAAGCGCCCGTCCACCACGCCACCGGCGACGACATCTGGGTGATCTCGCGCCATGCCGACGTCTTCGAGGCGCTGCGCAACGACGAGGTGTTCTCCAACCGGATGGGCGTCTCCCTCGACGCCACGGCGTGGAGCCCGGACGCCCACCGCGTGATGTCCTTCCTCGGCCTCGACGGGGCCGAGCAGTCGCGGGTCCGCAAGCTCGTGTCGGCCGCCTTCACCCCGCGCCGCGTGCGGGAGCTGACGCCGGAGGTGGAGGCCCTCACCGAGCGCTACCTGACGTCGATGCTCGCCATCAACGCCGAGGCCGGTGAGGCCGACTGGATCAAGGACTTCGCCGGCAAGCTCCCGATGGACGTCATCTCCGAGATGATGGGAGTGCCTGTCCCCGATCGCGACGAGGTACGCCGCCTGGCAGACCTCGTCGTGCACCGCGAGGACGGCGTCCGGGACGTGCCGGAGGCCGGCATGCTGGCCTCCGTCGAGCTGATGACCTACTACTCCGACATGGTCACGCAGCGCCGGAAGAACGCCACCGACGACCTCACCTCCGCGCTGATCGCCGCCGAGCTCGACGGCGAGAAGCTGCGCGACGGCGAGATCATGGCGTTCCTCTTCCTGATGGTGGTCGCGGGCAACGAGACCACCACCAAGCTGCTCGGCAACGCGCTCTTCCACCTGTCGGCCCATCCTGATCAGCGCGACGAAGTGCTGGCTTCGCCACAGGATCCCGGCACCCTGGTGGTGCCGTGGATCGAGGAGACGCTGCGCCACGACACCTCCAGCCAGATGCTGGCGCGGTACGTCGTGGAGGACACCGAGCTCGCCGGCGTCACCATCCCCGGTGGCTCGAAGGCGCTGGTGCTGCTCGGTTCGGCGAACCGGGACGAGCGCGTGTTCGGTGACCCGACGTCGTACGACATCCATCGGGAGAAGTCGGAGCTCAGCCAGATCCTCAGCTTCGGCACCGGCCGCCACTTCTGCCTCGGCGCCAACCTCGCCCGGCTCGAGGCCCGCGTGGTCCTCGAGGGCCTGGTGCGCCGCGTCGAGCACTTCGAGGTGCACGCCGAGCGTGCGGTCCGGGTGCACTCGACCAGCGTGCGCGGCTTCGCCTCGCTTCCCGTCACGTTCCGCAAGCGGGGTGCCTGATGCCCAAGCCCGTCCACCCCGACCGCCGTCCCGCGGTCATCGCCGGCGCCTCCTCCGGGATCGGCGCCGAGACGGCGAAAGCCCTTGCCGCAGCAGGCTTCCCGGTGGCGCTCGGCGCCCGCCGCGTCGAGAAGCTCGAGGACCTGGCAGCTGAGATCCGTACCGCCGGCGGCGAGGCGTTCGTGCACGCGCTCGACGTGGCGTCGACCGAGTCGGTCGACAAGTTCGCTGCCGCGGTCGCCGCCGAGCTCGGTGACGCCGAGGTCGTGGTCTGCAACGCGGGGCTGCTCGCCCCCGGCAGCGTCGTCGAGGCCACGACCGAACAGCTGGCCGCGGAGTTCGACGTCAACGTGCTGGGCGCCCACCGCCTGATCCGGGCCTTCGGCACCGGGATGGTCGAGCGGCAGCGTGGCGACCTGGTCTTCGTCTCCTCCGACACCGCCTTGCGGGCCCGCCCGTTCATGCGGGGCTACAGCGCGACGAAGTCCGGCCTGGAGGGACTGGTCGAGGCGCTGCAGATGGAGCTCGAAGGGTCCGGGGTGCGTGCATCGGTCGTCCGCCCGGGTCCGACCTGGTCGGAGATGGGCTCGGACTGGGACGCCGAAGCCGGAGCGAAGGTCCTCACCGAGTGGGTCAAGTGGGGCCACGCCCGGCACTCCCACTTCCTCAAGGCCACAGCGATCGCGGACGCGATCGTCACGGTGGTCAGCGCGCCGCGGGGCGTGCACATCAGCCCTGTCGACGTGAACCCCGAAGCACCACTGGAGAAGCGATGAGTCTCGATCAGATCCCCGAGGTCTCGACCGTCCTGGACGACCAGGATCCGTCGGTGCCCGCGATCATCAAGGGCACCGGCCACCTCCCCGAGATGCGGGTCGACCCGATCACGCTGTTCCACCGGGTTCGCGAGGAGTGCGGTGACATCGGCCGGTTCCGGCTCGCCGACAAGAACGTCGTGCTCGTCACCGGTGGCGAGGCCAATGAGGCCTTCTTCCGGGCACCCGAGAACGTGCTCGACCAGGCCGCGGCGTACCCCTTCATGACCCCGATCTTCGGCAAGGGCGTCGTCTTCGACGCCTCGCCCGAGGAGCGTCAGCAGATGCTGAAGAACCAGGCGCTGCGGGGCGACATGATGCGCGGGCACGCGCAGACCATCGAGTCCGAGATCCGCAAGATGGTCGCGGGCTGGGGCGACGAGGGTGAGATCGACCTGCTCGACTTCTTCGCCGAGCTGACCATCTACACGACCTCGTCCTGCCTGATCGGCAAGCCGTTCCGCGACCAGCTCGACAGCTCCTTCGCGTCGGTCTACCACCAGCTGGAGCACGGCACCGACGCGATCGCGTACGTCGACCCGTACGCCGACATCGAGAACTTCCGGCTCCGCGACGAGGCCCGGGAGGAGCTCGTCGCCAAGGTGCAGGCGATCCTCGACGCCCGTATCGCCCGCGGCGAGGTGCCGAAGGAGGAACGCGACCTGCTCGACGTGCTGATCGCGGTGGGCATGGACGCCGACTACATCACCGGCATCTTCATCTCGATGATGTTCGCCGGACACCACACCTCCTCGGGCACGGCCTCCTGGGCGATGATCGAGCTGCTCCGCAATCCCTCGGTCATGGAGGACGTGGTCGCCGAGCTCGACGCGCTGTACGCCGACGGATCCGAGGTCTCCTTCCAGGCACTGCGGTCCATCCCGGTCCTGGAAGCCACCCTCAAGGAGACGCTGCGGCTGCACCCGCCGCTGGTCATCCTGATGCGGCTGGTGCAGGAGGACTTCGAGCTGCTCGGCCACACGATCCCGGCCGGCACCGTCCTCGCCGCCTCACCGCGGGTCTCGAACCGGATCGAGGAGGACTTCCCGAAGGCCGACGAGTTCGATCCGGGCCGCTACGTCGACCCGCGCCAGGAGGACCTGCAGAACCGCTGGACCTGGATCCCGTTCGGCGCCGGCAAGCACCGCTGCGTCGGCAACGCGTTCGCGATGATGCAGATGAAGGCGATCTTCTCGGTGATCCTGCGCGACTTCGAGTTCGAGCCCGTGCAGCCGCTGGACTCCTACCGCGACGACGTCTCCAAGATGGTCATCCAGCTGGCCCAGCCAGCGAAGGTCCGCTACCGCCGGCGGGCGCGATGAGGGTCGTCGCCGATGCCGGGATCTGCCAGGGCCACCAGCTCTGCCAGGGAGAAGCCCCCGACGTCTTCGGCTTCGACGAGGACGCCGACGTGGTGACCCTCCTCGAGGAACACCCGGACGAGTCCCGACGTGCCGACGTCACCACTGCTGTGAAGTACTGCCCCGCTTTCGCCCTTTCGATCGAAGAGGACTGACATGAGTGACCCGACCCCCGCCCTGAGCAGGGCCGAGATCGAGGAGTTCTGGGACTCCTGGCTCGACGTCAACCGTCGTGCCGAGCAGAGCGGCGACTGGCGGGTGATGGCCGACTGGTACGCCGAGGACGCCAACTACGGCTGGATGTACAGCCACGACGAGCACTTCATGGCCGTCGGTCGCGAGCAGATCCGCGACTGGGCGATCGGCATCGAGATGGACGGCTTCGACGGCTGGCACTACGACTACGTCTGCACGATGATCGACGAGAAGAAGTCGATGGTGCTCGGCTTCTGGAAGCAGCGCTCCGGGATCACCAATGACGAGACCGGTGAGGAGTACGAGATCCTCGGCATCGGCGGCTCGTGGTTCGGTGTCGAGCGGCAGACCTCGGGGGCCGATGCCGGGCAGATCAAGATCGCCTGGCAGCGCGACTGGTTCGACATGCCGTCGACCACCCACACGTTCATGGAGATCCTGAAGGCCGACAAGGCCTCGGACACCCTGCTCAAGCGGATGTCGGTCTTCGGTCACGAGGTGCCCGGGCACTACCACCTCAAGGACGTCCCCTCGCCCGTCTGGCCGCCGCCGGTCGAGGCCGGCGACTACTTGACCCAGGCACCACCGGTGGTTGAGGTGCGAGCGTCAGCGAGCCTCGAAACCCCCGAGGTGTCGGCATGAGTGCGCTTCCTCCCGCGGCCCAGCAGCTGATCGATGGCAAGCTCGTCGCGGCATCCGACGGGTCGTCGTACCCGATCCTCAACCCGGCCAACGGCGAGGAGATCGGCCGCGCGCCGGACGGTACGGCGGCGGACGTGGAGACCGCGATCGCCGCTGCCCGCCGGGCCTTCGACGAGTCGACGTGGTCGACCGATCGCGAGCTGCGGGTGCGGTGCCTGCGCCAGCTGCACCAGGCGTTGCTCGACAACGCCGACGACTTCCGCGCGCTGACCACGGCCGAGGTCGGGATGCCCGGCTTCATGATGATGGCGGCCGGGTTCGACGTCCCGGTCGAGTCGTTGAAGTGGGTCACCGACCTCGCCGAGACCTACGAGTTCGAGACCGACCTCGGGGTCGCCGCGCCGATGGGGATTCCCTCCCGGCGGACGGTACGACGCGAGCCGATCGGTGTGGTCGCCGCCATCACGCCGTGGAACGTGCCGACCCAGATCAACCTCGCCAAGATCGGTCCCGCCCTCGCGGCCGGCTGCACCGTCGTCCTCAAGCCGGCGCCAGACACCCCGTGGGTGGCGGCCGAGCTCGGGCGCCTGGCCGCCGAGCACACCGACATCCCGGCCGGCGTCTTCAACGTGGTGACGCCCCGGTCCAACGACGTCGCCTCGGTGCTGTCCACCGACCCGCGCGTCGACATGGTGTCCTTCACCGGATCCACCTCGGTCGGCAAGGCGATCATGGCCGCGGCCGCCCCCACCCTGAAGCGGGTGTTCCTCGAGCTCGGCGGGAAGTCGGCCGCGATCGCGCTCGATGACGCCGACGTCGCTGCCGTCGCCGGCGGTACGGCGTTCGCCGCCTGCATCCACGCGGGGCAGGGCTGTGCGCTCACCACCCGGCTGATCGTGCCGCGGGCGAAGTACGACGAAGCCGTCCGGGTCGCCGCCGCGACGATGGAGTCCATCGGTGCGCAGGACCCCGCCGATCCCGGCACGATCTGCGGACCGGTGATCTCGCCGCTGCAGCGCGAGCGGGTGGCGGCGTACTTCGACATCGCTCTCGCGGAGGGCGGCACGTTCGCCACGGGCGGTGCGGTCATCGACCAGCCCGGCAACTGGATCCAGCCCACAGTCGTCGCCGGACTCGACAACTCCTCGCGCCTCGCGCAGGAGGAGATCTTCGGTCCGGTGCTCGTCGTCATCCCGCACGACGGCGACGACGACGCGGTCCGGATCGCCAACGACTCGGCGTACGGCCTGTCCGGCTCCGTCGACTCGGCCGACCTGGGTCGGGCGAAGGCGGTGGCCGCGCGGATCCGCACCGGCACCCTGGCCGTGAACGGCGGCGTCTGGTTCAGCCCCGACGCACCGTTCGGTGGCTACAAGCAGTCCGGCCTCGGCCGGGAGATGGGCGTTGCCGGCTTCGAGGAGTACCTCGAGACCAAGACCATTGCCGAGCCGGCGTGAGCCCCGCGGGAGTTTCACCGGCCAGCCGGTGAAACTCACGCCTGGACGAGGAAGTTTCATCGGCCAACCATGAGATTCACCGCCCAGCCGGTGAAACTCGTGACACATGAGGAAGTTGGAAAAATGAGGTTCGAAGAAAAGGTCGTGGTCGTCACGGGCGCGGCGCAGGGCATCGGCGAGGCCTACGCCCGCGCGCTCGCCAAGGAAGGGGCGGCCGTCGTGGTCGCCGACATGAACGAGGAGTCGGGCGCCAAGGTCGCTGCGGCGATCAACGAGGAGGGCGGCCGGGCTGTCTTCGTCCCGTGCGACGTCTCCTCGTCGGCGTCCGCCGAGGCGCTGGTCGCGCGCGTCGTGGAGGAGTTCGGCGGGATCGACCACCTGGTCAACAACGCCGCCATCTACGGCGCGATGGAGTTCAACCTCCTCATCGCCGTCGACTGGGACTACTACAAGAAGTTCATGAGCGTGAACCTCGACGGTGCCCTCGTGATGACCCGCGCCGTCTACCCCGAGATCGCGAAGCGCGGCGGGGGAGCGATCGTCAACCAGTCGAGCACGGCGGCGTACCTCTACTCCGGCTTCTACGGCCTCGCCAAGGCAGCCACCAACAGCCTCACCCAGCAGCTGGCCCACGAGCTCGGCGGCCAGCGGATCCGGGTCAACGCGATCGCACCCGGGCCGACGGACACCGAGGCGACGCGCACCCAGGCCGGCGACGCGGCCAAGGACATCGTGCGCAACTCGCTCGCCATCAAGCGGATGGGCCGGGTCGAGGACATGGTCGGCGCGCTGCTCTACCTGCTGTCCGACGACGCCTCGTGGGTGACCGGCCAGATCCTGGCGGTCGACGGCGGCCAGACCTTCCGACTCTGATGACGACAACAGTCGGCTTCGTCGGCCTCGGCAACATCGGCAAGCCGATGGCGCTGCGGCTGGCCGCGCAGCAGGAGACCGCCGACCTCGAGGTCTGGGTCTACGACGTCGCGCCCGACCCGTTGGCAGAGGCAGAGCGTGCCGGGGCCAGGGTCGCCGAGAGTGTCGCCGCGCTGGCGGCGAAGGTCGACGTGCTCTGCCTGATGGTGCGCGACGACGACCAGGTGCGCCAGGTGCTCGGCGAGGCGCTCGGGGTGGCCGGTGACCGGCTCACGGTCGTCATCCACTCCACCGTCGCTCCGAACACACCGGCAGAGCTGGCGACCACGGCTTCGCGCCACGGCGTGCAGGTGCTCGACGCACCCGTCTCCGGCGGAGCGATGGGTGCGGCCGACGGCAGCCTCGCGCTGATGGTCGGCGGTGCCGACGATGCCTTCGCGGCGGCCGAGCCCGTGCTGCACGCACTCGGCAGCAAGGTGGTGCACGCCGGGCCGATCGGTGCGGGCACGAAGTTCAAGCTCGCCCGCAACATGATGCACTTCATCGCGTTCACCGCTGCGACCGAGGCACAGCGGCTGGCCGAAGCGGCCGGCCTGGACCTCAAGGCACTCGGCGACGTCGTACGCCACACCGACGCCATCACCGGCGGACCGGGCGCGATCATGCACCGCGAGACCGCGGCGCCACTCGATCCCGCCGACTTCTGGCACGGGGTGTTCACCAACGTGACCTCGCTCGGGGTCAAGGACCTCGGCTTCGCCATCGACCTGGCCCACCAGCTGGGCGTCGACGTACCCCTGGCCGAGCTGGCCATCGACCGCCTCGGCCCCGGCCTGGGACTCGAGCCCACCGGTGGTTGAGGTGCGAGCGTCAGAGAGCCTCGAAACCCCCGCAACCGAAGGACGGAACTGATGGGCAAGTTCGACGACCTCCCCGAGGCCCGCCGCAAGGGCCTCGAGAAGATGGAGCAGGTCTACGGCTTCGACATGTCCGACGGTGACGGTGACTTCTTCCGCTACACCGTCGAGCACCTCTTCGCCGACATCTGGCAGCGTCCCGGCCTCTCGGACCGTGACCGCAGGCTGTTCCTCATCGGGCTCCTCGTCGGCCAGCGGGCCAACGACGTGCTCGGCATCCAGATCCCGGCAGCGCACGCCAACGGCGAGCTGGACGACCAGGCGCTGCGCGAGCTCGTGATCCTGGCCTGCCACTACGACGGCTGGCCCAACGGCTCTCGGATGAACGCTGTCGTGGAGGACACGATCGGCAAGGCGGAGCGGGCGCGGGCGAAAGCGGCGCGGGCGAGCGACTGATCGACGCCATCGGCGTCTTGTTAACCTCGGTGGTGATGAACCGAGAAACATCGGAAGCAGTGCCGGATCGTTCCGCGACCGCGATCGTCCCCGCGACCCTCGCGTCGTTCCTGACCCATCCGGCGCCGCGCGCCGCCGATGGCGTGGGTCTGGGCATCTGGCTGGTCGACACGGCCCGCGTCGGGGAGCACGAGCTCGAGATCGGCCGGGCCTGGCTCGACGGGGCGGAGCGCAAGCAGGCGTCGGCGTACGTCCGCGCGGAGCTGCGCCGGGCCTACGAGATCGCCCATGCCGCCGCGCGACTGGTCGTCGGCACGTCGATGGACATCCCGCCCGAGAAGGTCGTGTGGGGCCGCCACGCCTGTCCCGGTTGCGGTGAGCCGCACGGGCGTCCCCGTGCCGAGGGCACCGCGATCGAGTTCTCGCTGTCGCACACCCCCGGCCAGGTCCTGGTCGCGGTGGCCGACGTGCCGGTGGGCGTCGACGTCGAGAGCCACCCCGACGACCCGACCGCGCTGGCGGGCGTGCTGCACCCACGGGAGACGGCGGAGATCGACGCCGCCGCCCGCGGCACCCTCGACGGCGGCCGCGCTGCGGTTCGGTTCACCCGTGCGTGGTCACGGACCGAGGCGTACCTCAAGGGCATCGGCATCGGCCTGGGTCGCGACCCGCACCTCGACTACCTCGGCACCGACGCCGCGCCGGGCCGCACGGTCGGCGAGTGGTCGCTGTGGGACGTCGTCGTTCCCGAGGGGTACGGCGCCGCGCTCGCCCTGCGCAGCAGCTGACCCCACCTCAACCGAAGCGGGTCCACTGCTCGAGCACCACGAGTGTCTTCGTGCTGGAGATCTGACCGCCCGAGCGGAGCTGGCTGACGACCCGCCGCAGGTCCTCGACGCCGTCGACCCGGATCCGCAGCAGGGCGTCGGGGTCACCCGCGAGGGTGAGCACCTCGTCGACCTCGGGGATGCCGGCGACGAACTCCATGATCTGGGCCAGGTCGAGGTCGTCGGCGAACTGGAGCTCGGTCACGGCCTCGATGCCCGTCGCGATCCGGCCGTGGTTGATCTTGACGGTGTAGCGCTCGATCACGCCGAGCTTCTCCATCCGCGCGATCCGGCGCTGGACCGGGGCGACGGTCAGTCCGACCGCGGTGGCGATCTCGCGCAGCGGCCGGCGCGCGTTCTCCCGCAGGAGGTCGAGGATCTCGCGGTCGGTGCGGTCGAGGACGGCCTGTTCGCTCACGCAACAAACAATACCCATCACCCCTCATCTGTTGCGTCCAGTGGGCGTAAAGCAGTGCTTGGATTGCGGATCTTCGCCAAACTCGACGATGGCTGTTGTGGTCCGGCTCACCAGGGAGCAGGCTCGTGCGCGCCCCCACCTCATGTGCACAGGAGAACCGATGACGATCACCGCCGCGCCCGCCGACCTGGTCTTCGAGCGGAGTGACGAGCTCGGCACCGCCGGCCACGAGCAGGTCGTGTTCTGCCGCGACCAGGCCACCGGCCTGAGGGCGATCATCGCCATCCACGACACCCGGCTGGGCCCGGCGCTGGGCGGCACCCGGTTCTACCCCTACGCCTCGGAGGGCGACGCCCTGACCGACGTGCTCCGGCTCTCGCAGGGGATGACCCACAAGGCCGCAGCCGCCGGCATCGCCCTGGGCGGCGGCAAGGCCGTGATCATCGGTGACCCGGCGACGGTGAAGACCCCCGAGCTGATGCGTGCCTACGGACGTTTCGTGGACTCGCTGTCCGGCCGTTACTTCACGGCCGCCGACGTGGGCACCACCGCCGAGGACCTCGACGAGGTCGCCCGGACGACGCAGTACGTCGTCGGCAGCAACGGCGGCTCCGGCGACAGCGGCTTCTCCACCGCCTTCGGTGTCTTCTGCTCCATGAAGGCCGCCGCCGAGCAGCGCTGGGGCGCCGAGGGTCTCGCCGGTCGCTCGGTCGGCGTCGAGGGCATCGGCAAGGTCGGCACCCACCTGGTCGACCTGCTGGTCGCCGAGGGTGCCACGGTCACGGTGACGGACCAGTCGGCGGCCGCGATCGACCGGCTGCTCGCGCGGCACCCCGGCGTCGCCGTACTGCCGAGCGTGCTCGATGCGGAGGTCGACGTCTACGCCCCCTGCGCCCTCGGTGCGACGCTGACGCCGGACTCGGTCGGCCACCTCCGCGCGAGCATCGTGTGCGGTGCGGCCAACAACCAGCTGTCCGACTCGTCGGTCGCCTCGTTGCTCCACGACCGCGACATCACCTGGGTCCCGGACTTCGTCGCGAACGCGGGTGGCCTGATCCAGGTCGGTGCCGAGATCTGGGAACGCACCCCGGAGCACGCGCGCGGGCAGATCGCCGCCATCGGCGAGACGGTCCGCGACATCCTGATCCGCTCCGCGGCCACCGGTCGCCGGACGCTCGACGTCGCCGCCGAGATCGTCGAAGAACGTCTGGCCGCCGCGCCGGCTCGCGGGACGCAGGAGGTGTCCGCATGACCGCCCTGATCGACGGTCCCGTCGCGGAGCCGGCAGTCCCGACGCCGTACGACCTCGACGACCGGTTCCGTCCCTCGGCGCCGCCGGTCCTGCTGACCGGCGTCCAGGCCATTGCGCGCCTGCTGGTCGAGCACCGCGCGCTCGACCGTCGACGTGGGCTGCACACCGCCTCCTTCGTCTCGGGCTACCAGGGCAGTCCGCTCGGCGGCCTCGACAAGATGCTCGGCGACATGCAGGACGTCCTCGACGAGAACGACATCCGGTTCGTGCCCGGCCTCAACGAGGAGCTCGCCGCGACGGCTGTCTGGGGCAGCCAGGTCGACCTCCCGGCGGCCAAGGCGACGCACGACGGCGTCACCGGCTTCTGGTACGGCAAGGGCCCGGGCGTCGACCGGGCGACCGATGCGCTGCGCCACCTCAACATGTACGGCGTCAACCGGTACGGCGGCGCTGTGCTGCTGGTCGGCGACGACCCTGCCTCGAAGTCCTCGACCGTGCCGGCCGTCAGCGAGCGGTCGCTCGCGGCGCTGGGGATCCCGGTGCTGTTCCCCCGCAACTCCTCCGAGATCGTCACCCTCGGGCTGCACGCGGTCGAGATGTCACGGGCCTCGGGCTGTGTCGTCGCGATCAAGATCGTCGCCGACGTCGCGGACGGCGCCTGGGTGGTCGACAGTGCTGACCTGGACCTCTCCCCGGTGGTCCCGGCGATCGAGTGGAATGGCCACCCCTACGTCTACACGCAGAGCCCGATGGTGTTGCGTCCGGCGATGATCGTCGGAGCCGAGGCCGAGCTGGTGGGCCCCCGCGCCGAGGTGGTGCGGGCGTACGCCGGTGCCAACGGCCTCGATGTCATGGACGTCGACGTGGCGGGTGCGACCACCGGATTCGTCGCCTCCGGCAGCTGTTACGACTCGATGCGCCAGGCGATGACCGACCTCGGCATCACCGACGAGGCGCTCGCCGCTGCCGGCATCCGGGTGCTCCGCCTCGGCATGATGAGCCCGGTCGCGCCGTCGATCATCCGCACCTTCGCCGAAGGCCTCGACCGGATCGTCGTCATCGAGGACAAGACCTCGTTCATCGAGGCGCAGGTCCGCGACATCCTCTACGGCACGCCTGCCGCACCCGAGGTCCTCGGCAAGCGCGACAGCAACGGGATGACGCTGGTTCCCGCTGACGGCGAGCTCACCTCGGGCCGATTGCTGGCGCCGATGCGGCACCTCCTGCAGGGTGTCGTTGAGCTCAAGGTGCCGGCGGCGAAGCGCACCCCGTTGCCCCTGCTCTCGGCCGGTCGCGGTGCGTACTTCTGCAGCGGCTGCCCGCACAACCGTTCCACCGTGCTCCCTGAGGGCTCGATGGGCGGTGGCGGCATCGGCTGCCACGCCATGGTGACCATCTCCGACCGCCCGGAGAGCGCCGTGACCGGCGTGACCCAGATGGGTGGCGAGGGCGCGCAGTGGATCGGGCAGGCGTGGTTCACCGACGCCCCCCACATCTTCCAGAACGTCGGCGACGGCACCTTCTTCCACTCCGCCCAGCTGGCCGTCCAGGCCTGCATCGCCGCCGGGGTGAACATCACCTACAAGGTGCTCTACAACGACGTCGTCGCGATGACCGGCGCCCAGGACGCCGAAGGCGCGCTCTCCGTCCCGCTGCTGTCCCACAAGCTGCACACCGAGGGCGTCAAGAAGATCATCATCTGCGCCGACGAGCCCGAGCGGCACCGCAAGCGCGACCTGGCCCCCGGCACCCTGCTCTGGGACCGCGACCGCCTCGACGAGGCACAGCGGATGCTGCGCGACATCCCCGGAGTGACGGTGCTGATCTACGACCAGCACTGCGCCGCCGACGCCCGTCGCCAGCGCAAGCGCGGCTCGCTGCCGACCCGCACCAAGCGGGTGGTCATCAACGAGGCCGTCTGCGAGGGCTGCGGCGACTGCGGCGTGAAGAGCAACTGCCTCTCCGTCCAGCCGGTCGAGACCGAGTACGGCCGCAAGACCCGCATCGAGCAGACGTCCTGCAACACCGACTACAGCTGCCTCGACGGGGACTGCCCGTCCTTCGTGACCGTCGAGACGGCACCCCGCACCCGCCGTACGCTCCGCAAGGCGAAGCGTGAGGCGGCGAAGGCCGCGAAGCCGACGAAGCGCCGTACGTACCCGACGCCGCCGGTCGTCGCCGCCAGCCCCGCCGAGGACCGGGTCACCACGACCCAGAACGTCTTCATGGCCGGCATCGGCGGCACGGGCATCGTCACCGTCAACCAGGTCCTCGCCACCGCTGCGCTCCGAGCCGGGTACGCCGTCGAGTCGCTCGACCAGACCGGCCTGAGCCAGAAGGCGGGGCCGGTCACCGGTCACCTCCGGTTCGCCGAGGGCGACCTCGAGCCGGCCAACCGGCTCACCCCCGGCTCGGCCGACTGCCTGCTCGGCTTCGACCTGCTCACCCTCGCCGAGGACCGCAACCTCGTCTTCGGCGACGCGACCGCCACCCGGACGGTCGTCTCGACCAGTCGTACGGCGACCGGCGCGATGGTGCAGGACCTGACCGTCCAGCACCCCGACGAGGCCGACCTGTTGAAACGGGTCCGTACGGCGAGCGTCGAGCTGTTCGACTTCGACGGCCTCGAGGCCGCGGACCGCATCTTCGGCAACACCGTGGCTGCGAACTTCCTCCTCGTGGGCGCGGCGTACCAGACCGGCGCACTCCGGCTGCCTGCCGCCGCCATCGAGGAGGCCATCGGGATCAACGGGACCGCGGTCGCCGCGAACGTGGCCGCCTTCCGTTGGGGCCGCGTCGCGGTCGCCGACCCGGCTGCGTTCCGCGCGGCCAACGAGAAGTCGGTCGCGCCGCGGGAGCGCCACGTCCCCGCCTCGGTCGCGGCGTCCGGCCTCGACGGTGAGCTGCTGCGCCTGGTCGCCCAGCGCGCCGCGGACCTGGTCGACTACCAGGACGAGAAGCTCGCCGACAGCTACGTCGACCTCGTCGCCGGGGTTGCCGCGGCCGAGCGGTCGGTGACGACCAAGACGCGGTTCAGCGAGGCCGTGGCGCGCCACCTGTTCAAGCTCACCGCCTACAAGGACGAGTACGAGGTCGCCCGGCTCCTGACGGACCCGGCCTTCCTGGCCGACACCGGAGCGGAGTTCCCCGGCGGCACGGTGGCCTTCCAGCTGCACCCGCCGGCGCTGCGTGCCCTGGGCCGGAAGAAGAAGATCGCCTTCGGTCCGCGGTCACACGGAAGCCTGCGCGCGCTGGCCCGGATGAAGGTCCTCCGCGGCACCGCCGCCGACCCCTTCGGCCGCGCCCACCTCCGCAAGGTCGAGCGCGAGCTGCGCGACCACTACCGGACCCTGGTGACCGACCTCGCCGGCGAGCTCTCGACCGAGGGCTACGACCGGGCGGTGCAGATCGCCGAGCTCCCCGACGTCGTCCGCGGCTACGAGGGCGTGAAGCTGCGCAACGTGGAGCGGTACGTGGCCGAGCTGGAAGCGCTCGGGGCGACGGTGCCCGCGATCACGGTCTGACGGGCCCGCTCGTCCGGTCGTTCGTTCGGTCGGTCAGGACGGTGCGATCACCGCACGCAGCATCCTCATGAGGAGCGCGCCGCCGCTCTCGAGCTGGCGCGCGGCCGTGTCCGGGTCGTCGGTCAGCACCTGCACCGTGGCCTTCAGGCCGTCGAAGGCGCCGACGAGGAGGGTGGCCACCTCGACCGGGTCGACGGTGGGGTCGACGGGCAGGGCATCGCGGACCAGGTCCGCGACGTCATCGATCCAGCGCCGGGTCAGCTCCGCGGCGAGGGGCCGGGTGGCGGGCAGCTCGGAGAGGTTCTGCGTCAGCCGCGCGACCGCCCACGCGTACGGGTCGTCACGGTGCAGGCCCACCATGGCGGGCAGGAGGGCCTCGAGCCGCTCCGTCCCGGACGGCGTGGCGGCCAGGCGGGCGCGCACCTGGTCGAGCCAGTGCGCGTGCTTCTCGGTGAGTACGGCGACGGCGAGCGACTCCTTGCTCGTGAAGTGGAAGTACACCGAGCCCTTGGTCATGCCGCTCGCCTCGACGACGTCGTCCATCCGCGCCTTGTCGTAGCCGAGCCGGGCGAACACGGCTGCTGCGGCGTCGAGGATCCGCTCCCGCGAGGCGGCTCCGTGCTGGGTCGGTCCGGGCGGGCGGCCGACGCGTCGGGGAGCGGGGGTGCTCGATGACCTTGTCATGTGCCCATCCTACTGCTATTAATTAAACCAAAGAGTCGGTTTAATAAAGGAGTGAGATGACAGGCCATTTCGAGAAGCAACACGTGCTGGTGACCGGGGCGTCGTCGGGCATCGGGCGTGCCCTGGCCGAGCGGGTGGCCGCCGAGGGCGGCAACCTGGTGCTGGTCGCACGACGCGCGCCCGTCCTGCGGGCACAGGGCGAGGAGCTCGAGGCGCGGTACGGCGTCCGGGTCGACGTCGTACCGGCCGATCTCAGCCTGCCCGGCGCGGCCGCCGGGATCGTCCAGGAGCTGTCGGCGCGGGGCATCACCGTCGACGCGCTGGTCAACAACGCCGGGCTCGGTGTCCACGGCGACCTGGTGGGTGCGCGCCTCGCGGACGTCTCCGCCCAGGTCGCGGTGAACATCACCGCACTGACCGAGCTCACCGCGCTGCTGCTGCCGGCGATGGTCGCTCGTGGCCGTGGGGCGATCGTCAACGTGGCCAGCACGGCCGCGTTCCAGCCGGTGCCCCACATGGCCGTGTACGCCGCCACGAAGGCCTACGTGCTGTCGTTCTCGCGGGCCCTGTGGTCCGAGACGCGCGGCACCGGGGTCCGGGTTCTCGTCGTCAGTCCGGGCGCGACCGACACCGCGTTCTTCGACGTCGCTGGTGACGACGCCTCGGTGGGGAGACGCCGTACGCCGGAACAGGTCGTCGACGTCGCGATGAGCGCCCTCCGGGCAGACCGTCGCGAGGTGGTCGACGGGGCCGGGAACGCGCTCCTCGCCCGCGCCGCCAGCCGCCTGCCCACCCGATGGGCGATCGCCCTGGCCGAGCGCTCCGTCCGGCCGCAACCCAGCACCACCGCCACCATCACCAACTGATCGAGGAGCCACCATGTTCATCAACGACTTTTCCGCCGCAGCTGCAGCCGCCGTCAACAACCACGACGTCGAGGAGATCCTCGCCCTGTGGCGCGAGCCCGCCTCCTACGACTCGCCCATGACCGGTCCCCAGCAGGGCCTTGCTGCACTGGCCGAGCGGGAGGCCGCCCTGTTCGCGGGATTCAGCGACCTCTCCGCCACCCTCCAGCCCCTGGGGCAGGAGCAGTCCACGGGCGCCGCGCTCGTCCGCTTCACCGGCACCCATGACGGGTGGTACGCAGGCATGGCACCGACCGGGAACACCATCTCCCTCGAGATGGTCGCGGTCATCACCTTCGACGACGACGGTCGCGTCGTCGGCGAACGCGTCTTCATCGACAGTGCCGCAGTCGTTGCTCAGCTCTCCGGCACGGTCGCGCCCGACGCAGCGTGAACCAGCAGTTCGGGTCGCGACCGGGACCTGTGGTCCGGGTCGCGACCGGCGGGTCTCACTGGCGATCAGGAGCCGATCCGGCTCCCTGACCTGCGCTTTTGTGATGGTGCCCCAGGCAAGAGTCGAACTTGCGACCTTTCGCTTAGGAGGCGGCTGCACTTATCGCCCTGACCTGCGACAACACCGGTCTCTTGGGTCCGTTGACAGAAGATTGACATACGGATCTGGGCCGCGGCCGGCCGCGGCGCGGTCCAGAAAGTCACAACGGAACACTCCGGCACGGCCCGCACACCTTGGGGACATGAGCGCCTCGCCCTCCCGGTCGACCGCTGTGCCGGCCCTCCTCACCATCCACGACATCGCAGCCCTGCTCCGCATCCACCGGACCGCCGCATACGCCCGAACACGTGACCCCGACTTCCCCGACCCGCTCGTCATCTCGGGCTCCTGCTACCGGTGGTACGCGGACGAGGTCGCCGCGTACGTCGCCTCGCGCCGCGCCCCCAAGAAGGAGCACCAGCGACGCGCCGTCCCGCTCGACCCGAGCGCCGCCTCCGGCGCCGGACCGGCGTCCGCCCCACCCAGGCCCCGCGCCAGGCGACGTCGCTCGCCCGGGGCAGCGGCGGCGGCGGAGAGCACGCCTCGGTGAGCGGAGGACGTTCGTGGCGACCCCCCAACCCTATGAGCGTCGGACCGACACGACGCGCCCTGCCGGTGAAGACGCATCGTGGGAGACCCCGGTCGGGCTGGTCGCGATGTACGCGCCGACCAGAGCCGTGCCGTACTACCGGATCGTCTGGGGCAGCCCGCAGGAAGGCACCACCGCAGGGCGTCGCTTCGACCGGGCCTGGCGCAAGGCGCTGGCACGCGAACAGCTGATCCTCGCGGGCGCTACTGCCAAGACGGAGTGGGCCACCTTCGTCGGGATCGACTACTGGCTCTCGCCGGATCGGCCAAAGCCGCGCGGCTCGTGGGGCGAGTCCCACACCAAGACCATGACGTACTACGCCGAGCGGTACTTCAAGACGACCTTCGGCGGTGTCCGGCACCTCGACCTGCGGCGCGCCCACTTCCAGCAAGCCGTGAACCTTGCGCCGACCGAGTCCGAGGGCCGCAACGTCCGCCGGGCGGCACGCTCCCTGATCGGTGCGTTGCGCCAAGGCGACTACCTCCTCGAGAACCAGATGATCGACCTGTCGACGGTGTGGTGGCATGGCGAGCGTCGGGTCAAGGCCGCCGAGCAGGGCGACGACAAGACCGACTTCGTGTCGCGCACCAAGCGGCCTACACACGCTCAGGTGAAGGCGCTGCGCGCCGCCACCTCCGAGCGGCGGCGGCGCGGGAACAAGTCCTGGCGTGCACTGGCCGTCGAGCTGGCCGCGTACTCCGGGGTGCGTCGCGGCGAGCTCGCCGTGCTGGATGACACCACAGTCCATCGGGACGGTCGCGTGCGGGTCCTGTGGCGGCTGGAGAGCATCGGTGGTCCGCACCTGGCCCTGCCGAAGGGAAACAAGCGTCGCTGGACGACCTATCCGCAGATCACGCCGACCGGTTTCCGGCTCGCGGACGCGGTGCAGCAGCGACTCGATGAAGTCGCCCACGAACGGGCGGCCGGCACCAATCCGCGGGGGCTGCTGTTCCCGTCCGAACGCGGAACCTGGCTGCTTGGCAGCAACTTCCACCGCGATGTCTTCGAGCCTGCGGCGCTGCTGGCCGCTTGGCCCTATGTCGAGGAGGTCAAGCCGTGGGGCGTCGGGAAGACCCGACACCAGCGCACGTGGGCACTCACCTGGCATTCGCTGCGGCACACCTTCGTGACTTGGCAGCTCGAAGATCTCCAGCAGCCACCCTCGAGGGTGGCGACCCTGGCCGGTCATGAGTCCGCGGAGTTCACCATCGCTCGGTACGTCTCGGGCGCCAAAGACGACATCAGCGATTCGCTCGCCGCGCTCGGTTGGTAGCCCAGCCGGGTTGGTCAGAGCTGCGCTGCATCCGGGACTGAACGCTGCCGTGGCGGGGGGCGGTGGACGAGAGCGGCTTGGAGTTCCGCGCGAGTCCGATCCGAGTACGACGGGCTGCCTGAGGTGGCCGTTGGACGGAGGCGTTCACGGGCGGTGGTGACCACGGCGAGTTCACGGGGATCCGCGACGACGACGAAGCGCTCGCGGACGGGGTGGACCATCTGATGAGTGTTGTCGACGAGGCGGGGCACGGTGACGCGTTGTACGAACGCGCCGCGGCGCACACCTTCCTCGATGACGTCGCAGATCCGGTCGTCGGTCCTGTGGAAGAGCATCTGGAACGCGGAGATCGTCCGGGGCTCGAGCACGTCGTCGTGGGGGACGTGGCGCAGCCGGCTGACCGCGTTGGCTGCTTCCGCTGCGGCGTGGGCGCCGGCGCCGAGGTTTCCGCCGAGGTCGCGCAGTTGCTTCTGGACGAGGCCGTAGGTCTCGCCGCGGTCGGTCCAGGCGTCGGCGACCTCAGGGGCGACCGGTGCTGCCAGGCGCGCCAGGGCGGGGGAGAGGAGATGTTGGGAGTCGACGATTCGGCGCAGGTTGAGAACATTGGGGAAGGCCTTGAGTCGCACGAGCACGTTGTGTTCGGCCTGGAGGACGCCGAGGATTCCGGGCCTCACGGGGCCGCGGATGGCTTTGACGCGCGGTTGCCACCCGGCCTGGTCGACGGAGTAGTCCGGTTGGCCCAGGCCGACGTCCAGGGCGCAGGCGAGTGCGCTCCAGCCCAGTCGTTGGCTGGAGGCCAAGGGCTGCCACCCGGGGGTGTTGCGGTACCGCTGGTCGAGCACGACCAGGGCCTGGGTCACCGCGGCGACGTCGCCGAGCAGGGCGAGCGATTCCGGCGTCGAGAGCCGTCCGTGGAGGTCCGGCCCGGTGTCGTGTTCAGCCAGTGCTGCGGCGCGAGCGGCATGGCGCCAGTGTTCGACCAGGTCATTCGGATGCGGTGTGGTGAGTTCGGCGAGTGAGGCGAGGGGCGTGGTCGACGCCGCTCTTGTGTGTTCGAGGGCCCGTACCAGTTCACTGACCAGTGGCTCATCGGCTGCGGCCAGCAGAAAGGGGTTGCTGGGCCGCTTGGTCAGGTTGCTGAACGCCAGCGGGCGGGCCGAGATCGCGGACTGGGTGCACCAGATCAGCACGGATTGCCGATAGCGGCGGATCAGGTGTCCGGTCCGTTCCTGCTCGGCCGGTGCGCTATCGACGTTTCGGAGGGGGCCCTGGACTCGGTGCATCTTGAGAAGGGCGGCGAGTTCGGTACGCAGGAGTGCACCCGTTTCGGCGTACATCAGCTCGCGTCCAGGGTGGCCGCGTCCTGGAGCATCGCCAGGAGCAGTTCGTGCTGGAGCGGGTCGAGGCCGTGGTCGATCAGTTCCTTGATGGCCGACGTTGCGTCCGCGGCCAGGATGGCCCGGTCGGTGGTCAGGCCCTCGGCGTCGAGCGCGGGCACCTCGTCGCGATAGATCTGGTCCAGTTCGATGAGGGTGTGTTCGTAGGCCGACGAGGCGTCGAGCGTGGCCGCGTTGTCGGCCAGCGCAGCGAGGTACGACCGGGCTTGGGCCAAGGTGACTTCGTGAGCAAGCAGCATGGGCTCTCCTTCGTGCGAGTTGCCATCGACGCTCCACGTGCAGGGCGCCGTCGGCTCGTGATCGGGTGTTGCCTGTGGACAGCGGGCCACCCAGCGACGCGGGATGTGCCCCGGTGTCCGGGGCGTCATCAGGAGTCAGTTGTGTCGATGAGGTGCTGGAGGCGTCGTCGGCGAAGAACGTCCGCTCGGACGAACTCCTCGAAGTCCCCGGTCCGGTCGCGGATCTCGACCTCGCCGACTGTTGGGAGTTCGGCCTCACCCGGCCACCGGGTCTGGCGGGTCGGCCGATCCCGGTCCAGCCGCGTTCCGCACACCGCTACCCAGTCCCGGAGCCGGATCCGGGCGTCAGCGAAGTCACGCATCCACACGACCGGTGCCGAGGGCGACCCGTTGGTGGTGTAGCAGGAGAGGAAGTGGGTGTGCAGCGCCGACAGCTCCCAGATCAGCTCGTCATGACGATGCCAGTACGGCGGCACCACCGCCGGCGGGAGGCCGAACGTGACCTTCAGCCAGGTCACCCAGGCGTCAAGGTCCCGCCAGTGGATCTCGGCCTCCTCGGCGTCGAGCAGATTCCAGTTGACCGGCGCCGGCGGCCGTTCCTCGTCCGATTCGAACGGATAGTCGTCGGCGTACGACGGCTCGTACTCGCCCATCGCCGTGGGGGCGTCAGAAGCCGACGGCCGGACTCGATGGCGGAGACACCGGCGGCGGGGGAGTCGGCGGGGCTTCGGCTGGCGCGAGGCGACGCCGCTGGACTTCGTAGGCGGTCTTGTTCACGTTGTGGCCGATCTTGCGGGCCACGAACTCCCCCTTGATCGTGCCAGTGCGCTCGACCTCGTACTCGTGGACATAGCCGCTGGCCACGAAAGAATCGCCCTTGCGGAACCGTGCATAGGTCTCCCGCGCGGTGCTCTCAAAGGCCACCATGTCGTGGAAGGTCGGATCCAGCTTCGTGAAGTTGCCGTCGACTTCCTTGCGCCATTGCTCGACCCCGATCCGGACCCGGCAGCGCTCCTTGCCGACCTCGGTGAAATGAAGCTCGGGATCAGAGGCGATGAAGCCGACCAAACTCATCTGGGTGGGAATCGACATTCTTCCTCCTTGCCATGGACTGGTCCTCCGATCGGAACCAGTTCTCAACAAGAAGGTGCGCACCGCGTGCCGTTGGGCCCTGTAGCCGTTCGCCCGGCCCGCCGCGAACGCGGCGGAATGACGTGGCTCCGCCGCGGGTGAACAATCGCATCTACGAGCACACCCAGCGCTGGCGGGTCGCGCCTCGAGGATCTATCGGGGCGTTCTGGACGGCGAAGTGCGACGTTCGACATCGACACGTGTCGAGGTGAATGCTGGGACCGGCGGCAACGCCCCCAAGCCGGGCTGACCATCGATGTCAAGATCGGTGAGGGCTGTCACCAAAATGCTCAGTTCGGAAGTAATACGCTCCCACGCTGGACGAAGCATTGTCTGGAGAGCGGCGTCAGACCCTCCAGCTACGCGCCGAACGCTGTCGACCCATCTCGGAGCTCGATTCTTGAGCCGTCCATACAAGGACTGCCGGGTCACTCCTGCCGCTACGGCCATACTCTCCCAGGTCGAGCCCTCCTCGCGCAGGATGGCGACCAAGCCGGCTTCGATGCGGTCGAGGTCATCTCGGATGGTCCGCAGCCGCTCAAGGTGCGCCGTACTTGGCTTCGAGATGAGTTCGAGCGTGGTGTGGGCCGTCTCCGCGATCTCTCGGAAGAGTGCCAGACGTAGGAGGTGCTGCTCTTGCATGGCCATGATTTTCGCATTTGTCAGGACGACACTGCGCTCATGCGCGCCGCAAAGCGTCGAGTTTGTACTCAGTGCCCGGGATCATGGACTCATTGAGTCCGAGTGCCGGGAGGTCCATATGAGCGTCTCACAGGAGCTGCCGTCGCGCGAGGTACACCGGCTTGCCGGCCTCGTTGCGGCGCCCCTACCGACGGTTGGCCTAGTTGCTTCGGGCGCGCCCGTGTGGCTCACGACCATTGTCATCCTTGCGAGTTTCCTTACAGTGCTGCGACCAGTCCAGTTTGTCGCGACGTACGTCTTCTTGAGGCTGACGGGTGCCGACAGCGTTGATGCCCGGAGCTCGGCATTCCGAGCGGCGTATTACCCGGGCTCACCCGACCCGACCCTCAAGGCGACTGAGACACCATCGCTCGACGCGGGTCCGCCTCCGACGACCTGAGTCCCTAGTTGCGAGAGGGCGGTTCGACGTGGCTGGTGTGACGTGTCCGCTTCGGATCGACCTGGCTGGTTCGCGGCGCTTTGACGCACTCAGCGACACTCGCGAAGCCGGTGGAGATGTTGGCCGGTGTGAGAACCTCCGGATCTGCTGCACGAACTGGTGGCAGGTCTCAGCGCCGAAACGGTGGGGGTTCTTCTGTTTGCATGGGCTTTACAACCCAGTCGATCACAAGACTTCGCTCGCGAGGCGCACTCGCCGCCTGCGATCAGGTCGTGCTCAGGAATGAATCGAGCGGCAGTCGGGTGATCCGGGACTCGAGTGTATGAGAGCGCAGCAGACCAGCTGCCTCGGCGGCGACTTCCGGCGGGGTTCCGGGTAGGAGCTCCTGAAGTCGGGTTACGAGGTTGAAGTTTTCCTGCTCGGTCGCGAGGTCTTCCAGTTCTCCCAGGATGCCCGGTTCGCGGTCAAGAACGCGGACAAGACGCGGGAAGAACATCCGAGCGGCGACCCATTTGGCCAGTGCGGTCAACTCGGGCAATGAGTAGCCGAGTTGGCTGTTCGGACTGCTGTTGGCTACTTGGAGTTGGAGTCGAAAGGCGTTGTCGAAGCGTTTGATCGCTCGCGGCGTTAAGGACAGCGGCCTAAGTGCACGAAGTTCGGCTTCGCGAACGTCTGAACTGTTCACCGAGAGCAAGGCGGCGCGCACGCCGCGGAGGGCTCGCTGCATGGCATTACGATCCTGCTCCGAGACGTGTCCCGTGGCGAAAAGTCCGGATAGGGTGGCTTCGACAGGATTCGACGGTTCGGCAGCGATGATCCTCGCCGCCCAGGACGAGACTAGGTCGACGTCGTAGGTGGTCGATGTCGTCGCCGTACCGCCCACGCCGCGCAGCACCATCCCGTCCGCGTCCTGCAGTCCGAAGAGCAGTCGGTCTAGATTGAACTGCGGGCGCCCGGAGACGGTGACGCTCAGTTGGAAGATCTTTTCCAAGTACTGCTCGCTCAGTTGAGCCGATCGCCGGGGGTCGAGGGTCGCGAGCTCGGTGGAGATGTCTCGCAGAGAATTTGAGACGGCGCTGGCGACGATGTCGAGGTCGACGCCGAGTACGAACGCAACGGCACGATCGTCATGCTTGGCGAAGACCTCAGTAATCGTGGCGAGGGTCTCGGTGATGGTGGAGGGCAGACACCGATCCAGATCGTCGAGCAGCACGACGATGGCCTGACGTTGTCCGGCCGGGGTGATGGTGCGGAACAAGCAGTTGAGGTCTCTCTCTGCCTGGTGCGTCACCCCGAGGAAGTCCTCGAAGGCCTTGGCCGGCCCGCTACGGTGCAGAGCCCGCGAGAACGGTTGGCCGACGATTCCTAGGTAGCTGATGGCGGCCGTGAGCGCCGACAGTGCCGCAGCCGCGAATCCGGCGTCGACGATGAGATCCCGGTCGCCGGCGAACTGCTTTCCTGCGACCGAGACTGCGAGCCCGAAGCCGATCAGGAGGACGAACACGGCTGCGGCGCTCCGAACGAACCCGCGACGCCGGACTTCAAGACGAACTCGGAACCAGACGCGCTCGCGCAGGCGGTGACCCTGACACTGCTCGTAGATGGCTCGTGCCAGACCAACCCAGACCGTCTCCCGACCCTGATAGCGCCACGCCTCGAACCGCACGGGGAACCACCTTCGTGATTCGCTCGACCTCGCTGGCGAAGTCAGGTACTCGGCAAGTTGGAGCATCAGGCTGGACTTTCCCGCTCCCCAGCGGCCACCGATCCCGATGGTCAACGGCAGTGCTGTGCATGGATCGTCGAGTAGTCGCCCAAGCCCGACGACCAACGGCTCCTGACCTAGACGGTCGATCGCGGTCGGGCGGTCCGGAGCCATCATGCCCAGCGACACAGTCGGACGGGGTGCGGCGTCCGGCTTGGTCCTTGCCTTGATTCTCTGCATGAGCGATCGGGTCGCGCGTCCCAAGATGCGTGCGATAGACCCGACTAGTCGGGAGAGACCCACAAGTGGCAAAGACACCGCCGCCGCGAGGCGGGTGCTGAGTCCATCTCGGCGGCGCGGGTTCCCCATTCCCGGACTGGGAGAACCCCATTGCGGCAGCGGCCCCGTGTCGCCCCACGGCAAACTTGCTGATCCCGAGGTGTCTGGTGGTCTGTGGTGCCAGCTGTCTTGACGCTCGCTATCGGCTGCCCTGGGTGGCGGGGCGGTCGTGTGACCGTAGGCCGGCGTCGGAGGAATGTCAGTCGACCGCCGGACAGCCTTGACGCCAGGTTCAAGCGTCGACGACTGGGTGCCAGCCGGCGAAGTCATGGTCGTGCCGGAATCGGGAACGCCGGTAATCGGGTCCACCGCTGGTCCCGAACCTATCGAACCGTCGTCTTCTCGCCAGGGCATCGGTGTCACAGGGAGCCCAGAATCGCGCTGCACCTCTTGCAGGAGGCGTCCGAGGGTCTCGGCACTAGGTCGCGCCGCAGGATCGGACGAGAGGCAGTCGGCGATCGCGTCGCGCAGGCCGGGCGGGACCTCAGCGTTCAGCTTGATCGAGGAACCCCTTAGGCGTCGTGTCAGGAGCTGATCCTGCGAGAACATCGAGTCCGCCGGACGTCCCTCGATAAGCGTGTAGAGGGTCATCCCCAGCGCGAAGACGTCTGCCGACGCGGTGACACGCCCACTGCCGAGCAGCTCGGGAGCGGCGAAATGGAGGGTGATTCCCGCGGCCGCGCCGTCTTCTCCGTAGATCTGTCGCGCCACGCCGAAGTCGGCCAGGACAACTTCGCCGAAAGAGTCCAGGAGGACGTTTTGAGGCTTGATGTCGCAATGCAGGATGCCTTGGTGGTGCAACGTGGCCACGGCTCCGCACAACTTCAC
This sequence comes from Nocardioides sp. Root682, assembly GCF_001427795.1. Taxonomy (GTDB): domain Bacteria; phylum Actinomycetota; class Actinomycetes; order Propionibacteriales; family Nocardioidaceae; genus Nocardioides. The sequence goes on from NZ_LMHJ01000003.1 coordinate 158,202, forward strand.
GCCAATGCGCAATACGGCCTCGGCGTCGAAAGCCCCCTGACGAGCGATCCGATCCCCGAGGGAACCGCCGGGGTAGAACGGAGTCACGATGTAGGGACGTCTAAGGCTGTCGACCCCGGCTTCGAGCACCGTCACGATGTTGGGGTGCGCTATCCCGCCCAAGGCAGCGAGCTGACTCTCAAGAGCCGGTGCGTCCGTGTGAACGGGGTCGACAAGCACCTTTACGGCGACCACTCGGTTGAGAGCGTCCTGCCGAGCGCGATAGACCTTGGAGAAACCGCCACGGCCGATCAGTTCGAAGTCAGAGAAGCCGGTCAATACTGGTACGGAATCCGGATCCACGTCTTCTCCTCTCGGGCCGGGCTCATCCTGACAGGCGTGGAGGACTCCGTGCGGCGGAATGCAGCGTTGCGGCCGAGTGCTTCCCTGCGAAGCGGAGCGGGTCTCAAGAGTTCGAACAGACCCCGGTCGCAGAAAGTGCGATGAAACAACCGGGGCAGATGTCGGGCTTCTTCAGCGTCCGCCGATGACCGCCTGGGCCCGCCGGGTTGTGCAGCGATAACGGCACCCAAGCGACGAGGCGGCCGAAGTGATCGGCGCCCTCGAGCAATCTCGCTCGGACGTCCTGGCCGCGCGGCAAGTGGTGGACGTCGTGCCAGCGGATCAAGCCACGGTGAATCACGATGCCGTGCCCATACCGGGCGCCCTCTGCCGGATCTGGCCAGTAGAAGTCGTACTTGATCGCGATGTAGTCGCTCGACGCTGGTTGATAGATGAACGACTTTGGGGCGCAGCGTCGACCGCAGCGCGAACCAACTCCCGATCGTCGGCCGTCCATCTTGCGCACCAATCAGACGCTTGCGTGCGGTGGATGATGACTCGACCGTTTCGAACCACGACAGCAACTTTGGTTCACGCAGGTGCGGCCGCAGGAGTTTGCGACTCTGGCGGCGGAATGATGTGCTTTGCGACCGCGGTTTGGCGGCACCGCCGGTGCTCCTTGACTCAAGGTGCAGCGGTCCCAGTTCGCAAGCTCAGACGCATCGTTGCTCCGTTGTGTTGCCTGTGCCGCCTTCTGTGCCTGCTCTCTGGGCGGCGACGCCTTGCGCGATCCATCGTGTAAGTCTGCCGGTGTTGTTGTCGGCGGCGACGTACTGGCCGGTTGGCAGGATGGCTGCCAGACATTCCTTGGTGATGAGTTCGATCGCATTGCCGTCCGCCGTGCGAGCGACGAGTCGACTCGCCACCAGTTCGCTTGCAAGGTCTTCAACGGTCCGACTCTGTTCGCCGAGCCAAGCCAACAGTTTGGGGTCGTCGAGCCGAACGATCTTCCCCGCGCATAGACGCTGAATGACCACAAACGCTTCCAGCGTGAACCGCTCGGGTTCCCAAGGCTCTTCGACGGGAGCCGCGCGGAGATCCTTCGTAGTCGCGTCTACTACCTCGATACGCCATCCTCGCTGACCGTTCTGCTCGACGGCTTCGCCAATGAGCAACGCTCTCAGTACTTCCTGGGTCAGGTCCTCACCCCAGGGGTTCCCGAGGCCGAACTTGACATCGAGCCGGGTCCAGATGAACTCGAGTAGGAGAAGCAAGGGATTGATCGAGCTCGAGCCATAGAAGGGCCAGCGGTCACCTGCGGTGTTGGGCGAGTACGGCTGTCCGTTCGCCTTCACAATCGAGAAGTCCCCGGAGATGATCAACTGAGGCAAGCTGGCTGGACCGGAACTGGCTTGGCCCACATTCTCGGCGACGAGCTCACCGACGGCCTTCCGGAGTGCTCGCTCGAATTTGAATCCATGCCAACCGATCGCAACTCGGATAATGGATGTGGCTTCCTCGAGTAGCGCTTGTAACAAGAGTTGATCGAACAGTGTCAGGGAGTCGGCGTCCGAAACGGGAGGTAAGACTCTCCCGGTCATCTCGGAGTACGCCTTATAGGCGGACATTTCGTCGGCGGGCTGCAACTGACCCTGGGCCGTGGCGCGGTAAGACTTCTCAATGGCCCGGACCTGCTGAAGTTGGGCCATCGCGTCTCCAAGGTCGGCCTTCGTTAGCGTCTTCTTGACCTCGATAACCGCGATGACGTCCTCAACCGAGTAGATGTAGTTGATCGTCTGCGGAACTTGCTCACCTTCGCCTACGACGAGCATCCGGTCTATCTGCCCGCTCAGCGTCCCGTCGTGCCCACGGACGAAACCAGTCACGACGCGGAGACCGAGTCCCTCTGGCACTGCTCGCTCAAGCAGATGTCCTGACAGGCCCTCATACATGTCGCCGATGGTCGGCGCGTGGACCACCTCGCTGGCGTCGAGTTTGGGTAGCTCGCTCGCGAGCACCGCACTAAGAAGGTCGGCTACGGTGCGGATCATGCGGTCTCCTCGTGCGACAAGGTCAGAGCGGGCGCGGGCACGGTATCGCGTTGTCAGGCAGGGCTCTTGCTGAACGCAGGACCAGTAACGGGATTGCGCCGAGGTCGCGATTGTGGACCCGGCCCGACGCCGACCACTCTCAAGCAATCGGGCGGGCTCCAAGCGGCGGAACGATGCGCCGATGCCTGTGGACGCGATGCGCCCTGACGTTGGCGCACATGTCATCTACCCAGATGAGGAATGGTCACAGAAATGAGGCAAGGCGAAGCGGAATGCGGGCTCAGAGTTGGGCCGCTTGGTCGACTCGCCACGATGCCCCTGATCGCGCTTTGATTGGCGGGAGCCCCGCGGCGTCCACTTCACCCAAGAGACACCTACCCATCAGATGCTCCCGGTAGGTTTGCCGGTCCCGCACCCTCCAACGGAAGGCTGGCCGTGCCCATCTGGCGATCCCCTGACCTCGAAGCGCTCCTCGAAGCTTCGCTCGACGAGGACGGGCTCACCGAGGCCGCTATCAACCGAGTGGTCACAAGCGCGGTACACGAAGGCGAGCAGCTCGACTTCAAGCTGGAACCGCATCTCCCCGAATCCGGCAAGGCCGCGGCATCCTCGGAGAGGGGCTGGAGTTCCGAGCAGGAGTTCGCCAAGGATGTGTGCGCGTTCGCCAACCACATCGGCGGAATCCTCCTGATCGGTGTGAAGGACGACAAGGGCGCCGCGGTCAGCGCATCACCCACCGTCACCGACCCCAGCAAACTCACCCAACGGCTCCGCCAAGCTCTTTCGAATTACGCCAGCCCCGTGCCCCGATTTCACCCGGTCCCGATCGCGGCGGCCGCCGGCGGCTACTACCTCGCATTGATTGTCGCGCCGAGCCCCCTCTCCCCGCACGCCGTGCGCGGCACGGCAGGCAACGACAAGCGCCCCCTCCACTACCCCGTACGCGACGGCCAAGACACCCGATGGCTCCTTGAGCACGAGATCGCCGAGCGGTACCGCGCCCGGTTCGCAGGTCGCTCCGCACTCGCATTGCTCCGCGACGAGACTCTGGACACAGGGCTGAAGGCCCTTCAACGCGCCGACAACGAAACCTGGCTCTACCTTGCGATCGTGCCCGAGGCGCCCGCTCCCCATCAGCTCGACAGGCACACCCTCGAAGCAACAACCAAGTGGTGGCGGAGCGACTACGGGTTCTCCTCTCCCCTTGACCGCGGCTTCCATTTCCAAGGGACACCAACGCCAGCACCAGGCCGCATCACCATCTCCACGCCTGCACACCGCGAGGACGACGAAGATGCCGACCCCCGCGGCAATGGATATCTGGAGCTGTGGGTAGACGGACGGGCCTTCGTTGCAACGCCGATCACAGCGAACAGCAGCCATGAAGACCCTGCATGCATCGGCGAACGCACCCTCGCCGACGACACGATCATCCTGACGGACCTCGCCGTGTCCTGGTCATGCCACCAGGCCGGCGCGTGGGGCACCGCGGAAATCGTCATCGGCATTGCGAAGGACGGCCTGTTGACAGGCTCCTTCGACGAACCACTCACGCTTCAATCCGCAGAGAACCAAGACCTTCGCCGGATCCACGGCACCCGCCCGATCCGCGGACCGATCCAGTCCAACAGTGTCACTGACCTCAGTGAGGGAGAAGACCCTGCCGGGCGCCTGCGGACTGCACGAGACGCCCTCACCGTCCTGCTCCACCACTTCGGACTCCCTGAACCACGTCAACTCGAAGCGGACGGCGCCATCTTGCCGTGGGGATGGGGCGACCGGCGCCGGGAGGTAGAACGCTGGGCAAAGGACCGCGGCCTGCCGTGCCAGCCGATCTTTCCCAATTCCCAACAGTGACCCGCGAGCCAAATGTCGAGTTTGAAGGGCGGGTGAGCTCCTGCGGACGAAATCCCCGCGCGGGGATGTTTCCTGGCGCGGCGGTAGGACGCAAAGGCAACTCTCGCGCCAATAGCCTAAGTGGTCTATCAAGAGGTCGCCATGGTCGTCCTAGGGGTTCCGGCATGGTCGAGCCTAGAGATCCCGACGGCGAACAGATTCTTCAGTTGTTGGCGCTGCACAAGTACTTCCTCAATGCGGACTTCCTGCGTGACGTATTCGTCCGCCGGATCAAACGCGGTCAGTCGCCTGCAGACACGGATCCAGTCACTGCGATGGATGACATGATCGCCATGAGCCTGTGGTACGCCACGGTCTACGTAGTCATCGAAGGGTGGCGCACCGCGAACCTTGCTGATGCCGAACTCGACGTTCTCCTGACTGATGGCCACGTCGACAAGCTGCGCCGCTTTCGCAATCAGGTTTTTCACTACCAGAGCGAGTACGACAATCCGAAGCTTCTCGAGTTCTTGGGGTCGGACGATGCCGATGCTCACGCGGCAACAGATTGGATCAAGCGCACCCACGCAGCACTGGGAAGAGCAATCCAGCAAGCGGTGGAGGATCTGTTGCCGCGGAGGTGAGCCGCAGCGATCACCCGCGCTTCGGGGTATCCGCCGCAACCCGGTGGCAACGAGGCGGCGAATAGACGCACGTGATGGAGCGGTCTTTGCTGCCGAACCGTGGTGAGCCCTCGTTCGTCCTCGGGCGTCCGCGATGATCACTACTGTCTGTGGGCATGTGGGAAGACCTTGCCGGGCCCGTGTTGAGCGGTGCCGCTCTGTTGTGGATCGGGCATCGAGTCACTCGCGGAGGACGACGATGGAGGACTCTCGCGCTGGCCCGCCACGAGCTTGAGGTGGCCGGACTCATTCAGCTCGACCAGGATCTTGCCGAGCGTTTGCATTCCAGCGCCCATCTTCGTGTCGAGCGATACCTGGCGCCGCGTGGGCTAGAGACAGCCGAGGGCAAGGCCCGCCTTTGGGCATTCGTGCTCGCGACTGGCGCGACGCTGATATTGCTCGGTCAGACGCTCAACTTGCTAGAAACGGACGGGCGCCCGTTCGCGGCTCAGATGGCGCTCGGACTCGGAGGAGCGGTTGCTTGGCACGCGCTTTACTGGGTCCTGCAACCGGGTTTGGTCCGCGCAATCCGTGCGCGCGACTGACATCGCCGCTTTCCTTGCGAACACGTACGCGTGGCCGAGGTCCGGTGGCGGTTGGTGCATCACGCCATGGTCTCTGGCGTAGAGACAGCCAGAGTCGCAGTTACTCCAGCGCGTCGTAGGCGTCGTCTGGAGGCCGCGGAATGGGTCATGTCGGCTGGCACCGATCCGTGCAGCAGCCCGATATGACCGTGGTGACGTGCACCGAGTGCGGACGTCGGGGTCGTCTGGGCGGGTCCTTGCGTTCAGGGCGACTCGCCATGCCCCCGGAACCGGACGCCAATCCCGGCGGAGCCACGTAGCATCCAGGCGTGCTCGTACTCGCCGCCGCCTCCGAGCCCGCGGGGACGCCGTGGCTGGCCCTGCTCAGCGCGGTCGGGCTTGGGTCGGTGCTGTCCGCGCTGATCACAGGGTCCTTCCTACTGGCGCAGTCCCGGCGGCAGGAAGCGCGCGATGACACGAGGCTCACCAACGAGGCGAAGGCCCGCGTGGAGGACCGGGAGGCCGCGCGCCACTACGCCCTTGAAGACCACTGGCGGGACGCCCGCTACGACGCGCACCGGAAGATCCTTCGGGCCTGCCAACGGCTGTTGGTCAGCGCTGAGTGGGGCGACGACGACCTCGACGCCTGCCGCGCAGTGCTCTGGGGCGCGCTGCCCGACGTGCAGGTGCTCGGCTCCGCAGAAGCGCGGGACGCGGTCGAGGAGTTGCTGGAGAAGTTCGAGGACTACGCCGACTCCTCACTCAGCCTGCAACTCGGGATGTCGGTGACAAACCCCCCGCCGCACGGGGGCGAGTGGCACGTCAAGCGGTGCGGCAAGCAGGAGGAGGCGCGGGCGCGGCTGCACGCGTCCTTCGAGCGGTTCCTTGCCATCGCCCGCCAGGATCTCGGCATCCATTTCCCGGCGGCCGGCTGACTCAGAACTGGGCGTCGTCGCCCGGTGACGCCCACGGATCGTGCTTGGGAAATAGCGCCAACGCGGCCTCGTAGGCGGATTCCCACGAGTCCAGGTGCACCCAGCCCTTCTCGGCAACGTGGCTCGAGATGGTGGATGAGGTCTGCAGCTTCGGCAGGTTCACGCCGTATATGTGCTCGTCGTAGGCGATCACGCCCCAGTCGCAAACCATCCACTGCGGCGGACACAACTGGATCGCCGGGCGGCGCTCGGGGTGAGACATGGCCGCCTCCAGGAGGTCGGCAAACCCGCGGAGGAGCAGGGCGGGGTCGAACGCCTCAGCCGTGTGCTTGAAGAGCAAGCGCCCGACTTCGACCAGCACGTCCTCGGCGGTCTGGTCCGCTGGCCACGGGACGTAATCCTCGACCCGCCCCGCCAGCGTCTCGACACGGAATTGCAGTGGCTCGTCGGCCCAGTCGTTGGTGTCGATCTCGACGCTGACGTAGAGGTGCGACTGGCGGCTGATGTTGACCCGGGGGTGCCGGGTTTCGCTGACGAGGCCGAGCCGCAGTGCCCGATCGAAGGCATCCCAGAAGGTGTCACGCGTCGGGTCGGGGGAGCGTAGGGCCGCGAAGGCGTCGCGGTCGGCAGCGGCTTCGGCCTCCAGTCGCGCGGCGACCCGCGATGTGACGTCGTCTATGCGGCTCTGGGCCTCGGCCCGGACCTCTTCTACCTGTTGGGCCGTCTTGGTCCGGACCTCCTCTACCTGCCGCGCCGTGTCGGTCCGGACCTCTTCGACCTGCTGGGCCGTGTCATCGGCCACCCGGTCTAGGTGCCGGTCGAGCGAGCGCGTGATGGCGTAGAACGGCACAAACAGGAGGGCCGACGAGCCCACCGTCATCAGAAGGTCGCGGAACCACGCGTCGTCCGGACCAGGGTTGGGCAGCATGGAGCCGAGGACGGCGGCCAGCCCGGCCACACCGAGGACGGCCACGGACCGCTGCCCCCGGCCTGTCTCGCGCCACCACGCCCGTGCTCCCACCGGCCCGACCTTAGCCGCCAGAGAGCTTGCCAACTACTAAGGCACGGCGCACAGCGTGGAAGCACCCCTGCCCGCAAGGTCAGCAACTTCCGACCTGTCCTCTGCGGAAACTGCCACCGCCGACGAAATCTGATCCGACGCCCACTGGTCGCCTGACGTTCGACGGAATAGCTGCGTCGCCATCCCTATTCTGGTTGTAGGCCGCGTCACATATGGAGGTTCTCGGGGAGCGGCTGAGTGACGACAACTGCGGCACCCGAAAAGTGTCGGTGGTGGTCTCTATCGTTAGAGCAACCGGACACTGTGACCCGAAGGGTCCCGAACAAAGGACCCGAATGGCGATCCTGACCAGCAAGTTTAAGGACGCGCTCACCCGGATCGAGCCGTCCGACGCCGACATCAAGAACGCACCCCTCGCGCACAACGAGGTCCGCGACGCCCTCGCCGACGCGACCGGGCTCGACGACTGGGACGTGAAGCCGATCCTGATCGGCTCGTATGCACGCAGTGTCGCCATCCGACGGGTGAAAGACGTGGACGTGTTCTGTCGCATGTACGACATCGGCGACGACGTTCAGCCCGTCACCGTGCTCAACAGGTTCTACAAGGCGCTCGAAGACGCCTTCGGGAGCGCCCGAGTGACCCGCAACGCTCGCTCGTTCAAGGTCACGTTCCCTGAGTACGACGACCTCCATGTCGACGCTGTCCCCGCCCGGCAGAATTGGGACGGAACGTGGGAGATCCCGACCAAGGACGGCGAGTGGCAGCCCACGAACCCGCTGAACGTCAACGAACTGACAACGGCGATGAACAAGAACCACAACGGTATGTACGTGCCAACCGTGAAGTTGGCCCGGCAGGCCCGCCGCGCCATCAACGACGCACGCCCAGGCGGGTTCTTTGTAGAGATGTGCCTCTACGACGCTTTCCTCAACCGGAAGGTCGACACCGCGAGCCATGCTCTCGCGTTCGTGACCGCGCTTGAAGCCATCGCGGATTACCTCGACGCGAAGGTGGGGTGGGGCAAGAAACTCCCGGACCCGTCACGACCCGGCTACGACATGTTCTTCCGCGCCACGGACAAGCAGTGGGAGACTGCACGGGACAAGTTCCGGGCCGCTGCCACCAAGGCCCGCGACGCCTACAAGAATGACGACGAGCACGAAGCCGCGAAGGCATACCGGGACCTCCTCGGAGTCAACGGTGACGGCGACGACGTATTCCCCGAGGTCCCCAAGGCCGCAGCCCGGCTAATCACGCCGGGTGCCCACAACGTTCCTGCCGGAGACCGCCGCTTCGGATGACCGACTGGGCAGACAGCATCGGCGCAACCCGATCCCGGTTCGTCGAACAGCTCGAACAGCGCGGCGTGATTGCCCAAGATTACGCCACGCTGTCCGGTTCTGTCCCCACAGCCGCCGGACCTCAGCAGGTCCGCGTAGACCTGCGAGATGAGTTTCCGTTCTGCGCTCCTAAGGTCTACCCCAGCGACAACTTCCCCCGGTCGTGGCACCGCGAACCCGACGGCGCTATGTGCCTATACGGCGAAGACCGCGAAGAACGACTCCCATGGCTCGACCCGGATGACCTGGTCGCCATGATCAGCCGCTGGTTCGACGAATCAGCAGCCGGATGGCCCAAGGACGCACCCGTCCTCGACCTCAACGCCTACTTCAAACGCTCTGACGAGCCCAGGCTCGTCGTCTGCGGAGACCTCACTGGCCTGACCTACGTGAAGTTCGCAGCCAGCAAGACCGCGCTCACCGTCACCGGACCGACAACGGCATCCCGTCGAGCGAACCGGCAACGCTCGGTGAAGGGCCGTCGGCAGGTCGGGTACGTCCTCGACATCACGGCACCCGCCGAACCTCCGACTACGTGGACCGGCATCCTCAGCCGCCTTGACGAGCACACAGCCCGCGAAGTCGACAGCGCCGCCAAGAGCGGCAACATCGGATACGCCCTCGTCCAATACGAACGCGGCGGACACCAAGGACTCCTCGCGCTCGCCCTCACGGGCACCGCCGACGGTGAGGTCGATGCCCGGTGGGCCGATGTCGCCAGCAACCAGCCTGCCGACCTGGCACTGCGGGCTGGAACACAACAGGAGGTCCTGCGGACCAAGCATGTGCTCGTGCTCGGTGCCGGAGCGCTCGGGTCCTACGTCTGTGACTCGCTCGCCCGAGCAGGACTCGGACGACTCACCGTCCGCGACCACGGCATCGTCGAGCCCGGCAACCTCGTCCGACACATCGCCACCGACCGACACGTTGGCTGGCCCAAGCCCCACGCCGTAAAAGACGTCGTCGAGAGCCGGTCGTACAACCGGACAGAAGTGCGTCCCATCGCTGACAGCCTCAACAACCCACGCGAAGTGCCCGACCTGTTGCAGGCTTACGACCTCGTGATCGACGCGACCGCTAGCGGACCTGTCACCGCCATGCTCAAACATGCCGCCGAGACGCTCGGAGAACGCTTCATCTCCGCCTGCCTCCAAGAGAACGGAGCCGTGGTCCGCGTCGACGTCATCCCGACTCTCGATGGACAAGCCACCCCGGATCCGGTCACGCCGTCAGGTGCCCATGCCGCCGTTGGTTACGCCACCGGTTGCGGAGATCCTGTGTCCCTGACCCCGCATTACGCCGTTGTCGAAGCAGGCGCTCTTACGGCACGCCACGCCATCGGCCTTCTCCTCGATGAGCCCGTCAATGCCACGGGGGTTGTCAATGACTACCGATGACGAGACCGTCGCGCCCCGGCTCCAACTCGCCGCGACGGCTCTCATTAACGGCTCCGATCTGGCTCTGGCAGCCCTTCCCCGCGAAACCGGCGGCATCCTCGTCGGCTGGTACGACGGCGACACCGTTGTAGTCACCGACGTCCTGCCCGTTCTCGACAAGCGCGCCGGTGGGCACCACTACAGCCGGAACCACAAGCGAGCCCAACGCGTCCTCAACCAGCACCGGAAGCAGACCGCCGACAAGAACGTCGGATACGTCGGCGAGTGGCACAGCCACCCCGCCCCGCATCCACCGTCGCGCGTCGATCTGGACAGCCTCGCCGAGCTCACCGAAGTCACCGATCAGACAGTCGCGCTTGTCGTCTTCGCGGTTAATGCGGATGGTGCAGTCAGCCCACTGGGAGCAGCCGGTCGCCGTCACGGGCGCACCGTCACGATCCAAGAACTTGTCGTCGAAAGCGAACCCTCATGACCATCAACCAGACCGATCCAGTTTTCATCTCGTACCGTCATAGCGACGGCTTCGATATATGCGCGGAACTCGCTTGGATCCTCCGCGCTGCCGGTCTGCCTGTCTGGCGGGACCGCGACGATCTCCCGCCCGGTGACACCGAACAACGTCTCGACCAGGCCTTGGGTGATGGCTTGAGCGGCGCGGTCCTTATCATCACGCCAGACGTCGAGAAGAGCGAAGTCGTCCAGCACGTCGAATCGCCTCGGTTGATCGAATTGCACCAACAACACCCGGAGTTCACTCTCGGCATCGTCAACGCAGTCGAGCGCGAGCCCGGCAAGATTGATTACACGGCACCCGAGCGGGTCCTCCTCAAGCGCCAGGGAACCCTTTCGGGCGTAGACCAGACCGAAGTCAGTAGGGGCGGGATGGTCGGGTTGGCAAAGGGCATGGTTCTCCAGCGGGTCGCGAACCGCCGCGCTAGAGGCATCTACGAAGACACCCCGTTCACCATCTCGGTGCAGACTCGGAACACGCCACAGGTCTACGACCGCACAGGCGCCGACCTCGACATTCGTCTCCAGCCGGGGAGCGACGAACGCCTTCCTAGCCCGAACGGCCTTCGTGACCTCGCCGACACCGTCGGTAACCTGCCGACCGCCGCCACCCGAGCAGCCGCCCAACGGGTTCGCATCGAAGGCGGTGCACACCTTGCCGTCGCTTTCGCTCTCGGGGCCGCGCTTCCTGAGACCCGCGTTGGTTACATCGACGTCACGGACACCTTCGGCTGCACATGGTCAAGCGATGCGGGGAACAGCGAAGCGCTCGTTTCAGCCGAATCTGACTGGACGAACCAAACGCCACCAGCCGGGCGACGAACCGTCGCCGTTTATGTGGATCTCACCGCACCCCGCTCTGACGCTGCTTTCCGGCGGTATCTCGATGAGCATGGGAGCGGCCTCGCGGCGTGGGCCCACGTCGTTCCCACTCAAGAAGGTCGGCTCGACCCCAGCGACGCGGGTGCGTTAGCTCGTGAGGTCGCAGACCACATGCGAGAACTTTCGGCAAAGCACGACAACGCTGATGTCCATGTTCTGCTGCACTGTCCGTTCGGTGTGGCCGTCCTCGTGGGCAGGCTCACCAACACGTTGCGCATGACCGCCTTCGAATGGGCTCCAGCTGACCCCGCCGATGGTGACCACCGACCGCGCTACGTGCCTGTCGTCGACCTCGTCACTACAGCGCCAGCAGGCGTCATTACGAAGGTCTACTAGCCGAGAACGGTTCCCGCTGCGGTACGGGCTGCTGCACGAACTGATCACAGTCGGAACTGCCCCATTGTGGGCGCAATGACGCGGTTCTCCCATCGTCAGCGAGCAGTCCACGGGCGAAGGTCGGCGACGATGGGTGGAGCGCTGCGAAGGAGCACGAGGCCGGTGCCGAAGGGCAGCGTCCGGATTCGCTCTGGGGGTAGCACTGCCCTCCGCCGCGTTGAGCGTTGGTGTGAGCGTTGGCCGTGGTCGCCGATGGTGATTGAGTCGGCGTTCTCGTCTCGTTCTCCGATGAGGACGGAGAGTTCTTGGAGGTCCTTGGAGGCGGACGCGCCGCCCAGGATGATCTTCACGATGGAGGCGTCCCAGATGGTGCTGGCTGCGTGGTCGCCCCAGCGTGATCTGGCTTGGGCGAGTGACTGTAGGACGGGCATGGTGGTGATGCCGGTGCCGCCGCCTTCTGCCATGAGGACGGGTAGGGAGGGGAGCGGGGACAGGTTGCCGATTTCGTCGAGCGCGAGTAGTAGCGGCGGGTCGAGTCTTGACCCAGATGACCCCGCCGCTATGTGGCGGGCGACCTCGGCGAGGTCCTCCATGAATGCGGCGACGAGGGGCCAGGACGCTCCGGCCCCGGCGCCAGTGGCGAGCAGGTAGAGAGTCCCGTTCCGTTCCAGGAACTGTCGGGGGTCGAACTCTTCGCCGGGCGACGGGTTGACGGCATCGAGGACGGCTGGGTCGGCGAGGCAGGTAAGGGCTTGGCTGACGGCCATCCAGATCGAGTCGCGGGTCCTGGGGTCGGCGTTGATCATGGTGTCGAGCGAGTCGGACCATCCGGGCGCCGCTTGGGTGTCACTGGCAAGGATCCCGATGGCGTCGGCAGCTGACGATGCGGAGAGCGACCATTCGAACAGTTCACGCGTCGACAGATTTCCCAGAGCGGCGGCGTGGAGCAGGGCCTGGATTGCTGAGCGTGCTTTGCCTTCCCAGAACCCTCCGGACTCCACGCCGCCGGAGGACAGCCCGGTGGTGGCGGCGAGGCCGGCAGCGCGGATCATCGCGGTGATCGGTTGCTCGCAGCCGCGGATGGGTGACCACCGCACACCGTTCCCGTCGAGTTCGGGCAGGCCGGAGGTGAGGCGTTGGGGGTCGAAGACTGCGACGGGTCCGCGTTCTCGGCGGGCACCGATGGTGGCGACGATGTTGTCGGGGCGGGTCGAGGTGGTGACCACGGCGCCGGGTGCGTCGAGGATCGCGTTGATGACCAGGTGCAGCCCTTTGCCTGAGCGGGGAGGTCCGATCACCAGGATCGAGTCCTCGACCGATGCCCAGACCTCGCGGCCGCGGCTCCTGCCGATCAGGTACCCGACATCGCCGGCCTTCGGGTTCGACAGGGATGGACGCAGGGTCTGCCCGCGGCGTACCAGCGCCTTCTTGGATGCGACCGTGTCGATGTCGCGGCCGGTGGCGGTGCCCTGGAGCCGGTGGGGATTCCGCGCCGCTCGATGATGCCATCGAGCGGCCACTGACCAGAGGGCCCAACCGATCGTCGCGAGAGTGCTGAGGAGCAGCAGCACGACGAACCAGTAGACGGTCGTGGACAGGCCGGGTGCCCGTAGTGCCTGGGCCGGGTGAGCGGGATCGACGATGACCCGCAGACCGCTCGCGATGTCTCCTGCCGGTTGGGGTTGGCCGGTGAGGATCGCTGCCGCTGTCCCCGCGGCGCGGAGTACGAAGGCGAGTCCGAACGCGGCCACCAGCCCGAGCAGTGCGAGGTTCACCAGTTCGTCGTTGCCGCCGCTGGCTGTCGGGTTCATGTGGGTGCCTCGTACGCCGCGATCGTCTGCGAGCCGAGACCCAGCAACAACAGCCCGTCACGGGCCGTGGCGAGCAATGCGGGAGGCAAGTTGATTATCGCGTGGCCGTCGGGATCGGCGGGTTGCCGCGCGACGACGTAGGCGAGGGCGACTTCCTCTCCGGGGTGGAACCCGGCGCCGGCAAACGCGGGAGGCGGCGAGGGAGGTGAAGGCTCCTCGTCTGCCGGCGCCGAGAGGTCAGGTGGTGTTGCGATGTCGGCGTACATCGTTGCGTCGTGCTCGCGGACTTCGACGCGGACTGCGGTCCCGCGATCGGTGGTGATCTCGTCCAGGACTGTGGACAGGTCGCTGCGGCAGAGGGTGCGATCTGGTGCGTACGGGTCGCCGTCGATGTCGATCATGAGGTGACCGTGCGCGTCGATGTCGACGTGCACGGTGCTGAGCACAATGGGGATCTTCATAGGCCCAACGCCTTCTCGTCGCGCCGTACGGCGCGACGCATCGTCGCTGTGCCGGACGGGTGGGTGAGGCTGTCGCGGTCCAGCCCGGGCGGGTTGCCGTCGCCGACCTTGGGGGTGTCGAGTTGCTCGAGCACCCCGAGGGCAGTCTTGCGGACGCGGTCGGCCGTTGTCTGGACGACTTCGACGGGTGTTTTGCCCGGCACGCTCGCGGCCCACGTCGAAACGTACGGAACGGTGTACGAGGAGGTGTCGAGCCCGTGAGCTGCGCCGACCATCAGCGCGATCGATTCGGCTTCCACTTCGGCGATGCCACGGTGCAGGGTGGCGTCGGCCGCGAGGTCGGTTGAGGTCAGGTCCTCCCTGGGTGCGTGGAGCAGGACGTGGCCGAGTTCGTGGGCGAGGGTCTTGACCTGGGCTGCGTCGTCCATGTCCATGCGAATCGAGACCTCGCGGGTGAGGAAGTCGGTCAGTCCGTTGGCACCGCCGATCGCCGAAGCAGACGAGACCAGCCGCACGTCGAACCCGCGCGCCGTGATCTGGTCCGCGAGGCCGTCCCACAGGCCAGGCGGTGCCTCACCTTCGAGGAGGGTCGGGGTCGGGAATTCGGGGACCGGGTCGCCGACGGTCTGCGAGATGTCCCAGACATGGGTGGGCTTGAGGCCGACCAGCCTTGACTTCACAACCTCCCCGAATCCGGGCTTCTCACCGGAGGCGAGTCGATGCCACGACTGATCGTCAGCAGGGTTGCGGGAGGCGAACCTGGCGGTGACTGGGGCGAGGATGCCGTACCCGCGCTGGCCCTTCTCGACGTGCCGGCCGAGTGAGAGCCACTGGTGGAACCCGGCGACATAGGTGGGACTGGGCTCCGGCACCCGGCCCTCTCGATGGGCCACGTGGTGCTGGACGTAGATCAGCATCGTGTTGTTGAAGCTGCGGGATCGGAACCGGGCCGCGAACGTCATTGCCCGCTTCCAGTCCTCACCGCTCACCAGTGCTGTGACCGCTTCGGAGAGCTGGTTCTGGAGCGCCTCCAGCTTCGCTTCGCGGGAAGTCCGTGGACGAACCTGCGTGCTCATGACTCCAGCCCTCCGGACATTCTCTGGGTGGTGTCGAAGGTTTCGAGCTCGGCTGGATGCATCTGGTGTTGCACAACGAAGGACCTGTTCTTGATCCGCCACAGGCCCTGCCCGGTGCTGAGGGTGGGGATGAGTGACTGTTCGGTCCTTGTGAGCCCGAGTGCCGCGGCGGTGGCGCCGAGCTGGTCGGCTTCTTGGCGGTACACGATCCGGGTCTCTGCGTTGGCGAGCAGCGAGGAGGCCAGCGCACGCATGGCGGAGCCTTGGTCGCCGACGTTGTCGAGGTCGGTGAGTTTGTGGAAGATCAGCATGTTCGCGATCCCGTAGTGCCGTGCGAGGCGCCAATGGGCGTCCATCCGGCGCAGCAAAGCGGGGTGGGACATGAGTCGCCACGCTTCGTCGTACACGACCCAGCGTTGGCCCCCTGCGGGGTCGAGGAGCGCGGACTCCATCCACGCCGAGGCACAGGTCATCAGGACCGAGATCAGGGTCGCGTTCTCGGTGACCCGCGACAGGTCCAGGGAGATCATCGGCAGCGTCGGGTCGAACCGCACCGTGGAGGGTCCATCGAAGAGGCCGGCGAGGTCGCCGGCGACGAGTCGGCGCAGGGCGTGGCCGACCAGGCGCCCGTCCTCGGTGAGCCTCTTGCCCGGATCGTCGGCGGCGTCGGGAGCGAGGAGGTGGTCGACGACCACCGGCAGGGTGGGGACATCGGTAGCGCGCACGGTGCGGTCGATGGCGATGTCCACGGCGGTGTGCTCCAGCGGGGTCAGCCTGCGGTCGAGGACGGTCTCGGCGAGTGCACCGATCAGGTCACGGCGCCGCGAGTTGAGTTGGCTGGCCCATTGGGCGTCGTCGTACCCGGAGGGGCGGTGGCCCTCATCGAGGGGGTTGAGCCGGTTCGGCATCCCGTGGCCGAGCGCGATGGCACGCCCGCCGACGGCCTCGGCGACAGCGGTGTGCTCGCCCTTCGGGTCGCCGGGCACATAGACGCGGCGCCCGAACGGAATGGAGCGCGTGTAGAGGCTCTTGGCCAGGCACGACTTGCCGGAGCCGACGATGCCGGCCAGGACGAGGTTCGGTGCGGTGATCAGGCCGCGGGCGTAGAGGACCCACGGGTCATAGACGAACGAACTGCCCGAGTAGAGGTCCTGACCGACGAACACCCCTTCGCTGCCCAGCCCACCTTCTGCCAGGAACGGGTACGCGCCAGCCAACGTGGCGGAGGTGTCCTGGTGGCGGGGGACCCGGAACCGACAGGGCGTCCGCAATGCCGCCGGCCCGGGTTCGCCGGTGGCCGGGAGCGTGAGCGTGGAACGCTTCTCGGCGGCGAGGTCGTCGGCCTTGCGTTGGGCGGCGCCTCGGCGTAGCTCGCGGTCCTGGGCCATCAGCGCCCGGGCGGCGCCCTTGCGGCGCTGGCGATCGCGCCGGGATTCGCGGCCGGGTGAGACCAGCACCGATGAGTGCAGGCGTCCGTCCTGTTGGCGCGTCACAGCGACAACCCGGGTTGACTCGACGGCCGGTGCGCCGGCGCGAGGGAAGGGGGTTCGCCGGTGTCGTAGGCGATGGTCGCCTCGATCTGGTGTGCCCGGTCGACGCATGCGGCGACCTGATGGATCATCTCCGCAGCGCGGTGCAACTCCCACGATTCCTGGTAGGACGCGGCGCGGTCGGCGTACGCGGTGTGGTGCACCAACCTGGGATTCTGGGCGGGGTTCAATCCGCCGCTCTGGGCGGAGTTGTCGTGGACGGCGCCGAGTTGATGCAGGGTCTGGGACATCGAAGCCAGTGCGCTGCTGATCGAGCCGAGCACGGCATAGATCTCCGTCAGATCGCCGAGAGATCGCGTCGCATGTGCGAGGCCGCGTGCGGCTTCACGCAGCTCGTCGGCATCGGTGGCCGGGGCGTTGAACGTAGGCATCGGAGCGTCTCCTCATCGATGGGTTCTCACCCATGAGGTGCGCGTGCTGCTCCGTCGTGTCGACCGCACCGCAGGTGTCGGGGCGGCCTAATGTCGGGGGCATGGCAGATCTGACTGAGCCGTGCCCGAACTGCGCCACGATGATGCGCTGGGAGACCTCGCACGAACGGTGCGACGGGTGCGGATACATCCGCCCGTGCTGCGAAGGCGCACCCTGCAACTGAACCGATGCAGACGTTGGCCACCGGGATCCGCATCCCTTGCCAGGCTGCCTACCGGGACGACCGGGCGACCGCCATTGGGCGTCGCGACTTGGCACCGGATGTGATCGGGACCCGGACCACGGCTCGTACTTGTTCTAGAGGGCCCGGCACAGCGGCAGGGTGGCCACGGCAAACGCCTGGGCCTGTTGTCCCCACAACCGTCGTGTCTCGCACGAGGCCTGAATGGCGGCCTGTTCGATCGCGGCAACTGATCGTTCGAGTTCATCTGGATCGGTAGCGCTGACGGTGACGAAGCCGGTGCAGCGCAGCACGCCGTGCCCGGCGGTGAGGTCGGCCTCCTGTTGGAGTACGTCGTGGTACTCCGCGGCCTGTTGGGCGTCTTCGATCTGGCCGATCTTCTGGCGTTGGGCGGCATCGGAGATGTACTCGGACTTCTTCTTGCGAATGTCGCGGGCGGCCCTGTCGGTGCGCAGGGGTGTGTACAGGAGCGTGAACGTTCGACGGATCCCCGAGGTCAGCAACAACGGGGCCAGGAAGCCGGGGAAGACGAGCGAGCGTGGCCATTCGCTGATCCACAGCACGCAATGATGCGCTGAGTCGCTGCGCAGCGATCCCCACGACTCGTTGACGGCGACGGGGCCGGCGGTGGCCAGACCGCGGCCGATCTCGCCGTGTCGTTCGAGGGCTCCGGCAACGGCGGGGTCGTAGGCCGAGCGCAGGATCATGGCGAGATCGCCCGGGGTCAGCCAGTCGGTGGGGGAGAGGTCGGCGGACCGGATGGCGGCGATCATCGTTGCCATCTCCTGTCGCAGGACGGCGCCGGCCCCGCGGTTGCCGCCGCCGGCTGCCTTGATCGCACGGGCCGCGGCCTTGAGGTCGAGGGCGATCGAGATGGTGCTCGCATGGCGTTCGCCGGCGGGGCCGGCCCGGTCGACTAGTTCCCCGTACGTCACCGACGCCCAGCCTTCGGTCCGGGTACCCGAGCCGGTGCCGTGCTTCTCCCACCAGTCAGCCAGACCCTTGCCCGAGTCGGGCAGGGTGCGTTCCATCACCTGGACCGACGCGAGGCGACCCGAGCGACAGGCAGTTGCCAGGACCCGGCCCCACGACACGACCCGTCGTTCCTGCTCGGCTGGATCGAGAAGCACGAAAGCGGGGTGGACGACACCGACGATCGCGGTCAGGGTCGCGGCATGGGGGTCGTGCACCATCACCGCGTCGGTCTCGGGGTCGACCCACTGACGCAGCCGAGCGGCATCCCCGGGCAGCGCAAGCGTCCCCGCGGGGCGCGGTCTCACGATCCTGCGTCGATAGGACAGCTGCCCGCCGGTCGAACGCCAGAACCAGCGCCCGGCGATCGGCGCCCACTCGATCAACTTGCGCCCACCCACACCGAGGAACGCCAGAGCGAGGAGGACGCCGATGAGCGGAAACGTCATCACCACGGTCCCGACGTACAAACCGAGCACCAACACACCGGCCGCCAGCCCGGTCACGACAAGTTGTGGTCCGGACAGGCCCAGCAGGACACCGCGACGCGAGAGCCGGGAGAACTTGATCGGCGTCAACCCGGCTTCGGTGCCGGAGGAGGTACGCACGCCCGGCTACTTCCGACCCGCAGGCTCCGCGAGCCCCGAACCAGTCACCGGCGGTGGGACCGGCTTGGGGGCGGGCGACTCGTGTCCTGCGGAGGACCCGTGGGCTTGCACTGCGACGAATCCGCCGAGCCGCGGCCCGGCGGCAGCAGCCTCCTTGGCCACGACCGCGCCCGCCGCGACCGCGCCCCCAGCCGCCGCTGCACCACCGGTGGCGGGTGCGCCACTTGGGCCGCCGCCGAGACGGGTTGCGGCATTGCCCGGTGTACCGCCCCCGCCCCCGCCTCCGCCTCCGGCGGTACTCCCTGTCGTGGTGCCGTCGCCGAGGATCTTGGTGGGTGCGGCGCCGGTGTGTCGCAATGAGGGGACAGGCAGGGGGCGGTTGAGGGCACCTTTGGCTTCCTGCTCGGCGGACATCGCATGGTGCATGTCGAAGCCCATGAAGGCGATGGCCTTGTAGGTCAGGTAGGGGGCGAATCCGGCCATCAGCATGAGGACCACCCCGGCCATGGGTTGGCTCACTGACTCCAAATCGGTATCGATGGGTGCGGAGACCTGGGCGGTGGCGAGCAGGAAGATCACCACGAGAACGACCTTCGAGAGGATCATCGCGATCACGAAGCTCACCCAACGACTCACCCAGCTGCGGGTGTGGTCCCAGCTCGAGCCCGCGAACGCGATGGGTGCGAAGACGATCGCGATCAGGAGCAGCGCCTTGCGAATCAGCAGGCTGATCCACACGACCATCGCGCCGATGATGGCGAGGCTCGCCAGGAAGATGGTCAGGATCGACCCGGCGCCGGGGGAGGCGAGGTTGATGGCGCCGAGGCCCGTGGCCAGGACGGCGACCTTCTCGCCCATCTCGTCCATGTTCGTGCCCGCGGCGTTGACGATGCCGATGCAGAGCTGGTCGGTCACCTCCAGCGCGGTGCCCACCAGAGCGAGGGCAACGAAGGATCCGAGAATGGACTTCGCGAGCCCGAGCGCCGCCCTGGACAGGGCGGCCGGCTCGCGGCGGATCATGCCGCCGATGACCTGGAGCAAAAAGAAGCCGAGCATTACGAAGACCGCGATGCCGAACATGATGTTGTAGACCTGCGTGTACTCGCCGCTGGTGATGTCGACGTACGTCGTGGAGTCGATGACCTGCCACACGGAGGTGAACATCCACTCGGCTGCGCCGCCCATGCCTTGTGCCAGCCAATCGAACGGAGCAGTGACGACCGCGCCCCCGGCTTCGCCCGCGGCGTTGCAGACCTGGTGAATGACCGGGACATCGCACACACCCATGACGTCTCCCTCCCTTTCAGACCTGCTGGCCGACGTTCCAGAAGAAGTTCACGAGCGTCACCGAGGCTCCGCAGATGATCGCCGCGCCGAGAGCGACCAGAACCCCGAGCTTTCCGCGTCCGGCGAGGTGCGGGTTAGAGGAGTTCGCGCCGAGTGCCCACACGATCGCAGCGACGATCAGGGCCAGGACCGCGAGGATCAACCCGACCGTCATCGAGGCGCCGACGATGCCCTTGAGCTGCCGGATACCGGGCAACCCATGGGAGTTCGGGCTGATGTTGATGTCGAGGGGGAGCAGGACGAGTGCCGCGGGAAGATGCATGGGAGCGCTCCTGAGGGCTGCTGAACGGGAAGGGTGGACGTGTTAGAGGTGCGCGCCGAGGTCCAATAGCCAGTTCGCCCACGTCAACGCTGCACCCGACAGCGTGGCGCCGCCGATGGCGACGAAGCAGCCGGTCTTCGCCTTCTGGGCGGTGTGCCAACTCCCGGCGCCCGATGCAAGGGCCCAGGTCGCAGCGGAGATGACCAGCATCGCTACGGCGGTGATCAAGGTGTAGGTCAACAGAGCGCCGACGATCTCGCGCAGCACTCCAGCGCCCTCGACAGCGTCAAAGTTCGGTGCGCTCCGGGTGCGGACGTCGAGGAGACGATTCATGCCCGATAGGTGCGCGATCAAGCCCCGACCTCGGGGAAACTAGACCGATAGGCGGCGCACGGTCGTGACCTCCCCGGCGAACTCCGAGGTACGCCCGTAGCGGACCCGGTCGCCGGTCCGGGGTGCGTGCAGAATCTTGTCGCCGCCGACGTAGATGGCGACATGGTGCGGGCCTCCGGATCCGGGGTAGCTGAAGAAGATCAGATCGCCCGGTTGCTTGTCCGCCCACGCGACCCGCTGGCCCAGGCGGATCTGGTCGCCGGTGAAGTGGGGAAGCCGGACCCTTCCGTCGGAGGCTTGGTAGGCGGCGTAGAGCACGAGGCCGGAGCAATCGAACCCACCGCCAGTGGCGCCGTTCAGGTTGCCGCCGCCCCACACGTACGGCTTCCCGATCTGAGTGGCCGCGGCCTTGATGAAGTCACCCGCGAACCCCGGCGGCAGCGTGGCGGGGAGTTCGCCGCCGCTGTGCGCGCACGCCAACGTACTGCTCAGACTGACACCGCTGAGCGCTGCGAGGATCTTCTCGGCGACGGGCCGGTTGACGGCGTACCGATCCGGATAGGCGGAGACCTGCACGGCCTGTGCTGCCGCGCCGTGTTCCATCGACTGCCATTCGTCAATGTCGAGGAGACCGCGCGGTGAGCCCTGGTTGGGTCCGGTGGGGCCGCCGTAGAAGGCGCGGGCCGACCAGACCGGATCCATCAGATTCTCCACGCTGCCCCACCCCGCTGCGGGTCGTTGCTGGAAGATCCCGACCGAGTCGTGGTCGCCGCCGTTGCCGTCGTTGGCCAACCCACCTGATGCTGGGTAGGCGCTGGTGTTGGACAGCACCCGGATCGAGGACTCGGTGAGCGCGGTCATCAGCGCGATCAATTGCCCGCGGACAGGAACGTTCGCGTTCTTGCCCACGGCGATGATCGTCGCGGCACGCGCCAACTGCTGCGCACCGAGCGTGACCTGTGCTCCGTGGGCGTTGACCGCACTCAGTGCGCCCGGAACCTGCCCGCTCACACCGACGCTTCCGGCCGCACGCTCGCCCCACAGGCAACTGCCTGAGCCGGCGGCGGGCGGGCTGATCAGGGTCCCGACGCCGAGAAGCGCGGCCCCGGGGGCGAACAGGACGGCTGCCACAGTGCCGGCTGCGATCACCTTCATCCCCACGGCAGTTCACCGCAGCGGGTTGTCGAGCTGGGACAGCCGCAGCACGTGGCAACGCTCGAACGCCGGCTGACAGGCGAGGAAGATCGTGAACGACACCGGGTACGACGACGCGGCCACCTCGCCGTTCCACATGCCACTTCGATGCCGGGTTCCGGAGATCGTCACCGCGGTCGTGCCGGGAAGGAGGCGTCCGTGCGCCTGATCTTCCGCAGCGTCCCAGGACTCGGGCACGAAGGCCTCGACGATGTCGATCCGCTGCGCGACCCCCATGGCGCTGAGGTCGAGCCACTGCTCAACTGTCGGCAGATAGGCGGCTACGTCGGCGAGCAGGCCGGGCGTCTCCTCGCCGGATGGGTCGGCGTCGGCCAGGACCGCGGAGGTGTAATCGGTCGGAAGGAAGCCCGTGCTGGTGTCCCAGGTGAAGAGGGACTCGGCAACCGCCCGGGCGTAGGCGATGGGGTCGGTCGTACGGAGCAGAGCACGGTGCTGCAGCGTGGCGGCCGGATCGTTAGCTCGTGCCGTCACCTCGGCCTCGGCCGGACGACGTGTCGGCGTAGGAGCGGTGGTGTCGGCCGGTCCGCGCACCAACCCATAGACGCCGATGGAGAAGGTCGCGAGGGCGAGGACGCAACCCGCGAGAACCATGACCTGGCGGACGGTGAGGTGAGGCATCGAATGAACTCCAACCTGCGACGACATGACGACGGGGACGTGGAGTAGGTACGCCCGCCCCGCCTGACGCCACCTTGATTGAGCCGCCGCTGTGAGCCGTCGCGCTGCCGTCTGTCGCCTACGGGGCCGGGGTCGACCGGTTCCGGCGTGCTGCGATGAGCTGGTCCCGAAACGCGATGGTGGCGGTGACGACCTGGTCGAAGCGCTGCCAGTCGGTGGGGGTGAGTTCGGCGGCGAGTTGGTCGACGTCGTACATCTCGGTCCAGCCGTCGAGCTCGGTCCAGGTCAGGTTGAACGATCGGACACTGCGGTAGTGGCTGCTCGCGCCGTGGTTGCGGCTGAGCTTGTGCCGGCCCTTCGCCGCTTCCTCACGCTTCGCCCGTTCCAGGGCTTCGCGGGCCAGGCGGGCCAGGTCGGTCTCGACCTCCGGCTGAGGTTCCTGGGTCTTGTCGTAGGCGGCCTTGACCTCTCGGTACAGCGGCTTGACCGGTTCGCCCTCCTCGATCCGGCGCAGAGCGTCGTTCGCCATCGCCCGAATCTCTGGAGGCGTCGCCTTCCGCGCCGCCCAATCCATCAAGGCGCACACCCGCTCGTGGGTGTTGTATGAACCCTTTCCCGTGATCGCCATCGCTGCCTGGCGCCGGGCCCGACCGGTCTCTCCCGGTTGTGCACCCGGTGCACAACCGGAGTCTCCCGTGTATTCAGCGTCGTTGACACCGAACTGGTTGGCTTGCTTCCGTCGGGCAGCCTCTTCGGCGCGCAGGGCTTTGAGCTCGCGGTAGAGCGAGGCCTTCTCGAGTTCGTTGAGTGGCTTGTGGAGCTCGTTGTCGTCCTGCTGGGCGAGCAGGGCGTGAAGCTTGTCGGAGATGCCGGAGCGGACCCAGACCTTCATGGACCGGTAACCGAGCCGCCGTACTGCCTCGAGCCGGCGCCACCCACACACGAGGACGCCCTCGGGGGTGATGGTGACCGGTTGCAGGAGTCCGAGCTGTTCGATCGACTCCATCAGGGCCTGGAGGTCGCCGGGGTCCTTGCGGTGGCGGGTGCCGACGAGGATCGAGTCGATCGCCCGGTCGAGTTCGATGTGGCCACGGGTCTCAGGCATCGATGAGCCCCTTGCGTCGCGGTGCGGTCTCGCTGATGTCGAACACCAGCAGGTCATCGTCAAGCAGTTCGCTGACGCGATGGCCGATCAGCAACCGCAACAAGACACCGTGACCATCGGAGGTACAGGCCCGGTCTGGGTTCGGGCTACCGAGGATGATCCGCAGCACCGTTGACCAGGCCGACTGGTCGATGTCGAGCAGCGCCTGTGCGGTGAAGTCACGGCGCAGCGCCGCATGGGTCGTAGCTCTCGAGCCGCACTCGGCAAGGCGGGCGGCGATGTAGTCCAGGGCACAGGTCGCAGTGTCGCGGGGCCAACCGAGTGCGGTGAACAGATCGATCGCTGATTCGACGGCCTCGAAGGCGCCCGTGGGGGCGGGCTCCTCGGCGTTGAAGGGATCGTCGGCGAGCTCGGGCAGGAAACTCGGCAGGTCGGCATCGGTGTCGCAGAAGCGGCGGACGTCGTGATGGCGGGAGAACTCAGGACGCCGCGCGTGGTCGACCGAACACATCAACCCCTCCGCGCGTTCCTCGGCGCTCAAGCTGACCTTCACTGCTTGGGTGACCACCGCCCAGGGATCGACCGCTCGCCGGACCGCATAGGTCCGCATCGCCTCGAACGCCGCCGCTGCACCGGCGCTCGGGTCGCAGTGGTGCTTGATCGCGAGGGCTTCGTACTTGCCGGTGGTGAAGACCATCAGCTCGCGGGCCTCCGGATCGGTCTCCCAGGCATTGGGACCTGACACCCGTAGCCGCATCAGGAGCCGGCGCAGACCCTTGGCAGTCGTGAATGAGTGGCTCACGGCCGGAGTCCTTCCGGGATCGATGTCCGAGCCGGACCCAGACACAGCCCCGGAGCCGGGGCCGGGTTCGGAGTCCCGGGCGGTGTCGGTGCGGAGGGGCGGGGCAGGTGTCGTCGGACGCCGCGGGCGGCCGCCACGGGCGTACGACGGGCGCGGCGCACCAACTCGGACTGGAGGTCGATACCGCGCCCCACCGTCGGGGCGGAGTACGCCGCGAGCTCGGTAGGTCGTACCCACGCGACCCCCGTCGACAGGATGGGCGAGCTCGTCTGTGCCACCGGGAGGGACGGGTCACGGTGGCGTGCGAGGTGGTTTGGAGCCTCTTCGGAGGCCGGGGGACCTGTGAGCGCTTCGCGGGACTGGTTGTGGTGGCGGTACTCGCCATGGGTGTTCACAGCTGGATTCCCTCACTTGCTCGGGTAGGGCCCAGGCGACTCCCGGGTCCGAGGTGGGTAGCGATCCGGAAGGCCGAGTTGATCGTCGTGGTGATCTCGCGATCGGGCAGGCCGGCGTACTGAGCAGCCGGCCCCAGGTAGTTCATGACCGCGGCGTGGTCGTGGTGGTCTTCGACCATCCGGCACGAGGCCCAGAACAGGGTTCGGTTGCGCCCGCCCTCCGGGGCCAACGCGACCGTTCGCGCCAAGGCGGCTGGATTGCATCCCTTTGCGGGGAGCGTGTGCGGCCCGACCGTCGGTGCCGGGCGGGGCGGCTCCAGGAACCGCCGCAGCTCGACCGCGTTGACCGGGCAGGTCGGCTGGGTCGTCACGGCGATGACCTCGTAGGACCTCAGGACGCCGTCGGTGTCGACCCGGGACGGGGGAGCGATGACGTAGCCGCCGTCGCCGCGGAAATCGACGTGCGCTGCGGGGACCTGCCAGGACCGCTGCTCGGGACCAGACGTGGTCGGGTAGTACGCGTGCAGGCCGCCCGAGGGCGTGCGTACCAGCCAACCCCATCCCTCAGCGTGGCCGGCGGATCGAGCACGTTCGAACGCGGCGAACCCGCTGCCGCCGGCATGGACGTCGACATCGACAACATGAACTCCGGTGCTGGTGCCGGTGGGGAGTCCGATGTTCGCGTCCGGAGTCCGTTGCCACCAGGCGTGGACGACGCGGGCCACCGACGTTGCGTCGTGGAACCCGTTCGGAGTCAGTGGCTGCTTGCCGCCAGGCACGCAGGGAAAGACCGGGATGCCCAGGTTCGCGTAGCGGATCGCGGCCGCAGCCAAGGTGGGCTCTGCACCGACGCGCTGCATCGTCGAGACAGTCCAGTGGGGGATGGGGTTCGCGGGGTCGTACATGCCGACGACTCTGCGCTCCGGGTGTTACCGGATTTTGGTAACAAGCAGGGGGAACGTTGGGGGGAACGTTGGGGGGAACGTTGCGTTTGCGCAGGTCAAGAGGCGTTCCCTAAGAAGATGTCGAAAGGTGTTGACGCAACTCGATTTGCGCCACGGGTGCCTGTTCATCGAGCGATGCGGCCCGTTTGGTGCGCCAGTCCGTTGGCGTCTTCGTAGTCCCATAGCGCCCACTCGTAACCGGCGATGAAGGCGTTCTCGGCGTTCCAGTGCTGCGCGAGCCAGCGTTGGCAGGCCACGACCGATCCGGTCTGCAGCGCCATCGACCGTCCGGCGTCGTACCCGGCCATGTACTGCTGTTCTGTGCCCGTCATCGCCACACCCCGAGTCGAACACACGTTCGAGCCTCGGTCAAGATGGACCTGTGTCCGCCAATCCGCCGAAGAACGATGCCTGGCCGCAGCCCCGGCGATGGCGACACTGCTGGGTGCGGTTCGGTCAGGGCAATTGCCCGGCGGCGCCCGCGCCGGGCCTGATCCTGGATTGGCGCCGCGAAGGCCGCCGGTGGCTGGCGTGGGTCATCTGGATCGACAACACCGGCCGCCGCGACACTGTTCGACAGGCCTGGCTTCCGGTGTCAGCCATCCGGCCGGCGAAGAGCGACATCAACGTCTGGAACGACGGACCGTGGCGTTAGGCGGTACACCGGTTTGGGTGTGGTGTGCTGGAGCGCGACGTTCAGCCCGTACGGCGAGTGGGATCGATCCGGGTTCCCCAGTTCTTGTCACCGACGATCTGAGCGCTGCGTTTCGGGATCTCGATCGGTGGCAGTTCATCGTCACGGCGGTTGAAGACCTTCGTGTCGAGATCCGCGCTGGCCCGTTCCTCATTGCCGGTCGCTGTCTCGGCCTGGATCATGTCGAGTTGGGCGACCTCGTCGTACGGCGCTGCCACGTAGGCCGTCTGCGCGGCCCAGAGCGCGAGCTCAACATCCGCGTTGGCGAGCGCGTGGGTGGTGACGATGTGCCCGACGTCAACGATGGCGCTGGTCATGATGTGGTCCCACCGTTCGCCATCGAGCAGCCAGGCCCAGTGGTCCTTGCGGAGGTCGGTGAACGGTTCGCCAGTGACCAGACGCAGGGCCGTGACCAGGTCCTCGATCCCGTCGGCTCCGCGGCTCTGTCCACGGGTACGCAGCCGACGAAACAGGTCGAGGTCGCACAGGACGCCGTGGACCTTGTACAGCGCGGGGGTGTCGGCGGTGGCCGGTGTTTCGGCTTTGGGGAGGTACAGCTTGCCGGTGTTCGGGTTGGTTCCGAGCCAGCGGCGCAGATGGCTGATGTCGACTCGAACGCGGTCGGGTTTGATCGCGAAGGCTGCGGCGATGTCGGTGCCGGGGGCGCCGGTGGGGTGCAGAACGAGGTAGGCGAGGAGTTCGACGTAGAACGGACGCCGGTGTGCGGTGGCCTTCGCGTCGCCGGTGGTCCGGGCACCCACGGGTCCGAGCAGCGTCAGTTTCGCCGACGTCACAGTGGGTGAGTCCCAGCGGGCGAGGTCCTCGTCCAGGTCCGGGTCGGCTGCCTCGACCCTCGCCCGTGCATCGGGTGTCGCGCAGGGCGCCAGGACCTGGACGTCCTCGGGCGTCGTGGCAGCCGCGTCGACATAGACCTGGGGAGCGAGCGGGAGCAGTGAGGTGTCACCCGCGGCGCCGGTCGGACGTTCTTCGGTCAGGGGTGATGCCAGGGCTCCTGCGAGGTCGGAGACCGCGTCGGGGTCCTCGGACGGGGGGACGGGCACAGCGCGTTCTTCGATGGTCAGGTCCAGGAGCAGGGCGCAGGCCCTGGCTTCGTCCTCGCTGAGGCCGGCGGCGGTGATGTCGATGCCGAGGCTGGCGACTTGGAGGCGCCCCTCGGTCGTCAGGTGAAAGTGGGTGCTGCCCGGGCGGGGTTCGCCGGCGAGCTCGACGAGGGCCGCTGAGGAACGGCCCGGCACTCGTTCGATCGCCGTTCGGAGTGCTGTCATGTCGGGCTCGGGGCGGTTCGCGGTTGCGATGATCGCGGCGTTGAAGTCGTCGGGCTCGTACGGGACTTCGAGTGCACCGAGGTCGTGGGCGAGTCCGGCGATGAAGTCGGTGTCTCCGGCGGGGTGGGTGCGGACGCGGCCGAGGTTGAACGCTGCGAGGTCGGGACCGAGTCCGAGGAGATCGACAGTGGCGACGATCGACCACGGGTTCACGGCGAGTTCCGCGGCCAGGTGTCGCGCGAACGCGGACTTCTGGGCCTCGTCGCCGGTGACGGTCACGGTGCGGAGTTCCTCGAGGTTGAGAAACACGAACGCCCCGGTGTCGGCGCGTCCGATGCTGACCAGCAGCGGGTACGGCGGGAACACGTCGTCGGTCCGTGCCGGCACGTCCGCCAGAGCGATCCGCCAACAGGTGTCGGATCCGGTCCACGGCGCCGGCAGTTCGGTGGCCTGGGCGAGGGCGAGTTCGATGTGCTCCTCGCTGAGCTCGACGCTCAGGAGGCGGGGCATCGGGGCGAGGGAGCGCAGCGCCATGTCGAGGTCTTCGATCCGTGGTGCGATCACCGATGCCGCACGGCGGGCGCTCTTCTCGCCAGGCGCCAATTCGGGCGGCGGGGGAGCCATGATCGTGCCCGGTCGTCGGTAGCGGAGTTGGGTGCGCCGTTGAGCGCGCAGAACCAACCAGAACGCCGCTCCGAGGACGGCCCCGGCGCCGGTGAGGCCGGGGAGCAACCAGACGGGGGTTGTTTCGTCGTCGGGGGTGGTGTCCTGCGGCTGCGACGTCTCGGCCCGTTCGCCAGCCGAACGGCCGGCCGAATCGCCAGCCGACTCTCCACTCGAATCGGCAGCAGGATCCTCGGGCCGCCCTGGCCTTCCTTCGTCGGCGGGTGCGGGCGGCGGATCTTCGGCGAGCGGTGCCGGTTCGGGCGACCTTTCGGATGGTGCTGCGTGCTTCGGAGGCGCCGGAGTCTCATGGTCCCCGGAGGCGGGGATGGTCAGTTTCCAGCCGGGCCGGATCATGTCGGGGTCGGTGAGGTGGGCGCCGTTGGCCTGAGCAGTGTCGCGGGAGGCGTGGAAGATCGACGGGTAGGCGTCGGCGTGGCCGAGTTGGTCTTTGGCGATCTCGGAGAGGGTGTCGCCGGGCTGGACGACGTACGCACCCTGTGCCGCGTCGTCTGCTGAACCGTCGGGTACGGGGACATGGAGCACGGTCCCGGGACGCAGGAAGTCAGGGCGTCCGTCGAGGACGCCACGATTGAGGTCGACGAGTTCGACGTACCGGGTTCCGTCGCCCAGGCGTTGTTCGGCGATCTTCCACAGGCTGTCACCGCGTTTCACAGTGTACCGCTCGGTGGTGCGTTCGACCGTCGTACCGGTCTCCTTCGGCGTGGTCGCCTCCGCCACGTCCGCAGCGGCTGCGGTGTGCCCTGCCGTGGCAGCAACCTGGTCCAGATCGACCGTGAGTCTCGGTTCGGGCAGAGGGGCGGCTGTCGCGCTCGCTTGGGCACGGGGTTGTGGGAGGAACGCGGCTACGGCGGGGACTGCGACGAACAGGAGTGCCGCGGTGGCGACGAGCTGGTTCGCGGCGAGTTGGGGCACGGCGAGGCCGGGCAGTCGTGGTGCGCGCATCCCGCGGAGTTGGAACACGATCGAGGCGAGCAGTTGGCAGGTGAACACGGCCCACGCGGCCCAGCAGACGGCTGTGATGACCTCAAGCGCGAGTGTGCCGTCGTCGGGGGCGGTCAGCCGGGGCCAGGAGAACGCGCCGGGGTCTGGTGTCGCGTCGATGGCCAGCAGCAGGGCAGGGACGCCGACCACGAAGGCCAGGACCGCGGCTGCGGCTGCCAGCCCGCGTAGCCGGGTAGGGAGTGTGCTCATTGCTGGTTACCTCCGATGGTGCGGATCAGGCGCGCGGATGCGGTGCCGGTGACGTCGAGGCGGTTGATGCCGAGGAGGCTCAGGAACCGTGGTTCGTAGGTGTCGTGGACGGTCACGGTGATGGTGTTGCCGTTGGTGATCGCGACGGTTCCGCTGACTCCGGCGGCCTCGAGGTACCGCTGCGCTGCGGTGCGTGCGGCCGCAGTGTTGATCGCGGGGTCGTTGCCTTGGATGGCGGCGCCGCCGTCGACCTCTTCGCCGCCGGCGCGGGCGGCTTGGGCGGCGAGGTCGTGCGCGCGTTCGTGGGCGTGGACTTGGCCGCCGAGATCGACGGCGAGGCCGACGAGGAAGATCATCACGAAACTCGCCAGCGCCAACCACACGGTCACCGAACCGCGCTCGCCGCGAGGGCGGATCATCGTTCCCTCCACGTGTCGAGGGGGCTGGACATGGTCGCCCGCAGGACCCGAGATCCTGAGATCGTCGGGATGACCAGATCTGACAGGTCAAGAACGCAGGACACGGTGACCTCGACCGTCCCGGCCACGCCGGGTTGCTTGGTGAAGTCGCTGGTGTCGACGGTGACCTCGACGCCCGAACACCCGATGTCCTGGTTGGTGACACTCGCAACCGCCGACTCCCGCGCAGCTGTCTGCGCCGTTTGCGCGTCGCGGGCCAGCGACGCCGTGCGGGCTGCGTCGGCGGCCGCCGTCTGGAGTGCTTGGTGAGTGCTGGCTGTGCGTCCACCGAGGATGACCAGGGCGACGAACAGGGCGAAGGCGGGGACGCCGATCGCTGCCTCGATCGCTGCGGATCCTCGCTGGTCGATTGCCATCTCAGTTCTCCGCACGTTCTGTATTCGCGAACCGGGCGGTGGGTGCGGTCAGTCGCTCGACCGGGACCGTCGCGGTCTGGGTGATGCGGATGTTCCAGCCGGGGATGACGCTCAGGCTGAACCCGGTCACGGTGACCGTCGCTGTGGTGGGGGTCCGCTGAACGTTGGTCGAGGTGGTGGTGAGGACGTCGTCACCGCCGGCTTCGGTGAGGAAGTCGTTGGCCGCCGTGGCGCCGTCGGCTTCGCTTCCGTGTTGGGCCCCGGCTGCCCGGGCACCTTCTTGTGCGGCGGCGATCGCGACGGTCCGGGCCTGGTAGAACAGAGCGGCCTGCATGCCCAGGAACATGAGCGCGAAGAGTGCGGGCAGCAGGATGACGAGCTCGATCGATGTCGAGCCCCGTTGACCGCGCCGTTGTCCGCGCCGCGGGGTGCGGCTACTTGATGTTGCCGGCTTGCTTGGTGACATAGGACGTGACCGCTGCGACGACGATGCCGACGATGGCCATCACGGCAACCGCCCAGAGCACGTGCTCGGTGGTCACCGAACCCCGCTCACTGTCGGGTCGACCGCATCGGGTCATGCGCAGGTCGTCGTACTTGGTGAGGGCTGCCAGATGCAGCAGGACGAGAACTTTGGTCATCGGGGTTCCTCTCAGGGTGTCCTTCCTGGGCACGGGTCAGGGTTAGGTCGGCGTGAGCATGCGGAGCAGGGCGGGGGCGACGAGCAGGGCCATGAAGATCACGCCGAGTAGGGAGCCGGGGATGGTCATGCGTTCGCCGACGGCGTTGGCGCGGGCGATCTCGTCGTTGAGCATCGCGGCGCGCATGGCGGCGGATCGTGCCCGGAGGGTGGCGTACACGCCGGCTCCTTCCTCACCGGAGAGGCGCATGATGTCGGCGAAGTCGTCGAGCTCGGGGAGTCCGAGCTCTGTTGCCAAGGTGTGCAGCGCATCCCAGGGCGGCAGGCCAGACCAGCGGGAACGGGCCAGTTCCTCCGATAGGCGGGTGAAGACCCACGAGCCCTCGAGCTCGGTGGCCGACTCCATCGCCTGGCGTACACCCGCGCCCATGTTGCGTTCGAGGGCGACCAGATCGAGGTAGGCGCTCAGGACCCAGGCAAATTCGTAGCGCGCCTTCTTGGCCTCCTCCAGGGCGTTGTAGTTGGGCACGAAGAACATCACTACTCCCAGCGAGATCGATGCGAACGCCGGCATCTGGAGCGGGATCCCCAACCCGAGGCTGTTGAACAGCAGCGTGAGCGTCGGAGGGATGGCCAGGCCGAGGCCGGCGAAGGTCAGCTTCTCGCCGTAGAACTGGGCGACCGAGATCCGCAACAGAGCCAGTTCGCGGACCGGGGTGCGAACCCACAGCCCGGGAGGCAGCACCCGGATGCCCCACAGCCCGAGCCGTTCCTTGCCGGTCCGCGCCACAGGAGCCGTGGTGGTGGTGCGGGTGCGGTTCGAGGAGACCCGTTCCAAGACGTCGGCCAGGTCCGGCTCGACGGGCAACATGCGGGCGACCAGGAGACTCAGCCCGAGTCCGATCAGTCCGCCCGCCACCATCGCAACTTGCAGTCCGGTGATCATCGCGTCACCCCCGTGCCTGAGTGGACGCTGTCGACGCGGTTCATGTCGGGGGCTTCAGCTTCCATGAACCCAGCGGAATCGTTGAGGAAGCGAGGCAGCGGTTTGCCGTTGGCCATCTGCCGCATCCAGATCAGCGTCGCGACGTAGGCGGAGAGCAGGGCGACGAGGATGAGTTGACCGACGGGGCTGCGGTAGGGCTCGACATAGGTTCCCGACAGCGCCAGAACGATCAATACGCTGGCGCTGATGAGCGTCACCCACCGGGCTGTGGAGCGGGGTTTCGCTCGATCGGCCTCCACTTGGCGTCGAGCGTTGACGTGGGCGGCGACCGAGGTGGCGAGTGCTTCCAGGACGCTGGCGAGGCCGGCGCCTCGACGGCTGGCGCCGCGGATCAGGGTCGCGGCGATCAGGTCGCCGATGGAATCGTCGAGTTCGTTCGCGAACGCACGTAGCGCCTTCTGCGTGTCCCAACGTGCGCGGAGCCGGGCCACGAGGCGGGTGACCTCGGAGTTGATGGGTGCCGGGGTCGAGCGCAAGGTCGCGACGAGTGCCTGCTCGAGGCCGATCCCGATCGTGAGGACTCCTGAGAGCGATCGAGTCCATTCCTCCATCGCTTCCAGGCGGGCGATCTGGGTGGCGGCCGGGGGAGCAGACAACAAAGCCGGGAGGCCGAGGACGGCTACGGGTGCGATGAGCAGGGCGAGGACCCACCCGGTGATGACCCAGCCGAGGAGACCGAAGCCGATCCCGGCAAGCAGCAACACCCGGGTACGAGCGGACAGGGCGAAGTGACGGCTTCGGGTCCTGGACTTCTGACGTGCCGGGAACGTAGAGGGACGTAGTCCCACGACCGTGAGGAGGACCCCGGCGACGACGAGGCCACCGGCCAGACTGGGGATCAAGGCACTCACAGCCCGACTCGGTACGGCTGGGCGGAGAGGTAGCCGGCGAGGTCGAACCCGTGGACGGCCAGCGCCCGGTAGTCGTCAGGCAACACATCAGGCACGGCCACACCAATGCTGTCGGCGCGGAACACGTGGGTCGTGGCGTACCCGACTTCCTTCTCCCCGGGGGCCAGGGCGACGATCTCCGCGACCCGCCGCATCCGCTGTGCAAGCCCCGGTGCGGTGGTGGTTTCCATGCTGAGCTGCACGATGAGATCGACTGTTGCGGCGAGCTTGCTGGTCGCCAGCCCCTGGGTGACGTGGGGTCCGGCCTCCATGGCGCAGGTGACGAGCTTGCGGACGGCGGTGACCGCATCGGCGGCGTGGGTGGTGGAGATGGAGCCGGTGCCCGACTCCATGGCCTTGATCATCGCCCAGATCTCCTTGCCTCGGACCTCGCCGACGATCTGACGCGAGAGGTTGAACCGGAAGGAGTCGACGAGCGCCTCGTCCAAGGTGAACTCGCCGGCCTGGCGCCCATCCGGGCCGCGCTCACCCGAACCCGGCCGCGACTCCCACGCGTGCACAATCTTGTGGCGACCGAGCTCGTGGAGGTGCAGTTCGTACTCGGTTTCAAACGTGCCGATCGCCTCCAACGCGTCGATCTCCGCACACAGGGCACGGACCAGCGTCGTCTTCCCGGCACCCTGCGCACCCGCAACCACGATGGAACGACGAGCCCGCACCGCCGCGCGCAAGAAGGACGCAGCGACCGGGGTCATCATGTCTCTGGCGACGAGGTCGTCGAGAGTGACCTGCATAAGCCGGTGGCGACGGATCACCACCGACGGACGCGGCGTAACCCACGCGGCCGCAGCCAGGCGGGAACCGCCATCGAGTCGCAGATGGAGCCGCGGCTGTGCCTCGGAGAAGGACCGGGCGTTGACCTCACTGCGAGAAGCCAGGAACACCAGGAAGTCGATCAACTCCTGATCCGAATCGGCCACGGGTGGCCCGTCGATGAGTGTGCCGTCGATGAGTTCGAGCAGGACGTTGTCGTGGCCCACGATGACGATGTTCTCGATGCGGTCATCGTCGACCAGCGGCTGCAGCCGACCGAGGCGGAACAGCGAATCGAACACCGCCTGGGCGGTGGCCTGCTGGCGGGCCGGACTCCACGAACCGTGGCCAGCATCCACCGCATCGGCCATCGCCGAATCGATCAGGTCCAGCACGATCGAGCGCCCAAGCTCCTGCTGGGCGGCCTTGTCGAGCCGACCTCGGTCGCCGGTTACCGCTTGGCTGAGCTGTTCAGAGGCCTGGGCCCGCAGAGCTGCGACGGTCGACCAGTCGACGTCAGCGTTCGAGACCGGCGGCGTGACGACGGGATCATCCAAATGAGCATGGTCCGGTACGCCGTCGGCCGATTGGTTGGGCTGGTCGACGGTGTTGACCTGGTTGGGGTGGTTGAACAAGGGGAGTCGGGACAGATTGCCGTACTCGCCGTACTCGTTGAAGTAGCGGAACGCTTCACTCACGGGGCCACCTCCAGTGCGAGCGAGATCCGACGCCGAGTGACCTGCGCACCGATGGCCTGGGCTGCGGCGTGCAGGCTGCGGACGTAGGGACCGGTTTCGAAGTGCCGGGGCGGTGCGCTTCCGCGGTGGTAGACCGCCGCGGCCGCCGGGTCGTCGGGAAGGTCCGCAATGACGGGCATGCCCAGGACCTTCGACACCTCTGTGGCTCGGTACGGCTGCCCCTCCCCGACCAGCAGCAGGCCGGGGTGGCGCCACCCGGTCGCCGGGTGGCGGATGGTCTCGGCCCACGACCGGGCAGCCGAGATCGCCGGCAGGGTGGCGCGAGTGACCAGCAAGCTCAGGTCAGCGGCCTCGAGCAGCGGCTGCGGTGAACTGGCGAGCCCGAGGCGGCCGGCGTCGACGATGACGTCCTGCCCGTTGGCCTCCAAGTCACGGAGCGCGTCGGCGAGCGGATCCCACACCTCCCGCAACGCCGCAGCCTGGGCGTGGGACCGGGTGCCAACCACGACGGAGACAATCGGCGTCAGCGGTCGGACAACCTCACGCAGAGCGTCGCCCACGGCCAGCGGCGACAGGGCGAGCTCGATCAGCCCGACGTCGTACGGCGTGGTCCCGCGCAGGAACCCGGCCAAGATCCCAGAGCCGCCGGTCGGGTCCCCCTCGACCAGCAGCACCGGACGCGGCCAGCACAACGCCAGACCAACGGCCGTGCTGGTGACCCCGGGTGATCCCGACGCGGAGGTCAGACAGATGAGGGCCATCACTGGTCTCCCGAATCCAGAATCAGTGCCACGTTCCCGGTGGCCGCCCGTGCCGCGAGGAGCCCGGCATCGCCGTATGGCACCAGGACGTTGACGATAGTGTTGCCGGTCGTCTCATCCAGCGAGGTGTCAACGACCTCCGCACCCGTGAACTGCGCACTGCCCGCCGACACGTCGCCGTCGGTGCCGGGGGTCAGGACGATCCGGACCTTGTCCCCGCCATGCATCGGCAACGCCGGTACCTGAGCCGGCGTCAGCGATATCCCCACGATCGACTGCCCCTGCGGCGGAAGCGACTCTTCGGTCGTCGACTCGGCCGTCAGGAGTCCGCCGGCAGCGACGTCCAGGGCCGCACGTTGGCCGACGATGTCGTCGTACGCCGAGGCAGCGAGCGGCTCGAGCGCCGGGTCGCCGTTGATCCTGACCCGTTGGAGGTCTTCGGCGGTGATCATTTCACCGCGGTGGATGGTGTCGCGAGCAGCCAGGACCTCCACGGTGTTCGTCGTCGCGCTCCACGCCCACGCACCCAGCAGACACCCGAACGCAGTGACCGCGACACCAGCGACGATCAGGGCTGGTCGCTTCCGCAGTTTGGGCGGGGGACTCATGACCCCGTCGGAGGCGGCCGTGGCAGGGCGGGGGCCGGTGTTCCGGTCCGATCGGATACTGGTGGTCATCGTCGTATCTCCCTCGCGCAGTTCGTCAGTTCACGAGCACCTGCGCCTCGCCGACCCGGATCTGGGTCGAGCGGCTGAGACCGTCCAAGCGGATCGTCCCGGTCTGACCCGCGCCCGACCAGGTGACGACCCAGGTCGAGGTCGCGGTGACCGTGTACGCCTCGTCAGGTTCGCGTGCGCTCGTCTTCGAGTAGGTATGGCCGCAGTCGGGAGAGTCCCTCCGCCCGTAGGACGGCTTGTACGGCGAACCGGCGCTCCGGCACACCACCTCGGTGCCGTCGCCCATGTCCCACCCGATGCGTTCGACTTTCGCGGTCGCAGTGATCGTGATGCCGCCCGCGGAGGCGCTGGCCGTGATCGGGCCGAATGTGTGGTCGTTCGGTGCCTGCACCCACATCCACACCGGCATCCCGACCAGACCGATGCTGTCCGGACCGGGCTTCGGGACGATCCCGATGTCGACCGCTTTGAGTTTCATCTTCGCCACCGCGACCTGTGCGACCTCACGAGGAGAAGGACCGGCACGTGATCCCGGTGGCGGGTCCTGCGCCCAGATCGTGATCAGCAGACCCGTCTGTGGTTGGAAGCAGAAGTAGACCGCCCCGTCACCAGGCTCGTGCCCCTTCCAGCCCGGATCACCAGCAAGGGGCTGAGGGGCCAATGCCCGGATGTAGCAGTTGTACGCGTTCGACCAGTAGCCGTCCTTCGTTGAACAGGGGACAGGTCCAGCCGGTGGCTTCACCACGCCCTGCTTCGCCGGATCCCAGTAGCAGGCCTGCCCGCCACCGGTGCTCTTCGGCTCATCGTCAGAAGGATCAGGATCGTCGCTCGGAACCACAACCTCGATCGCACACTCGCCGGTAATCGGATCGACGAGGTCACATTTGGGTTCCGACGCGGCTACTGATCCACCTGCGAGGACCACGGTGCCAGCAACCATCAACCACGCGACGACGCCTCGGCTCAGGAATCGGCACATGGCGCCTGCTCAAGGTCCTGGCCCGATGCCACCCGCCAACCGTCGGACGGGGCCGTGGCGTACCGGTAGTTCGCGACCATGTATCGGCTCCACCCGCGATTGGGTAGATCGGGATCTGTCACAGACTTCCCGGACGCATCGACGACGTCAGCGTTGCTGACGTCCCAGCAGACGTCGATCTGGACGACGGGAACGCGACCGGCGTTGGGAGCGGAGTTGTCGAGGTTGACGGACTGGATCTTCAGTTCGACGATCTCGGTGACGCCGACCTGGTGACGGTCCTTCTCGCGCTCGCGGCGGATCAAGTTGGTCTGCGCGCCCAACTGAATGCCAATTGCCACGGTCCTCAATTCCGACAAGGGCGTCGCCGGTTCCATCCTGACCTTGTCCAGCACGGAGAAGTAGCGCTCGATCAGTCGAGTGGCGTCAGCGGCTGCAACCTCGGAGGGTGACGTCGGTGTCGGCGAGGACGCGCTCGACGTCGTGGAGCTACTGGCGTCGGGAGGCGCGGGTTCAGGATCGCTGTTCGTGCAGGCGGTGACCGCGACCAACACCAGTGCGCCGGCCGCCCACGACTTCATCCCGAGAAACTGAGTCATAGGAATTCCGTTTCCTCTCACCCGTTGGGGTTCGAGGCCGGACGGCGTCCCGCAGCTGCTTGCCGCCGTCTGGCCAACATCGTAAGCCCGATTTCGTGATTCGGCCGCTGCGCTTTCCACAGGACCTCAACCTTCAGGTACTCCCCTCCCACCACCCCGCTCCTTCTTCACCCAGCCCCTCACTCCCATCAAGCCCTTCCCCGCCACCCCTTCCGCTCTCCATCTCTCTCCCCTCCTCCTACCGCTCCTTCTCCCCACACGCATTGCACCTCGAGGTGGTCTGTGGATGAAGGTGCGCACCTGAGATCTGTGGAACGGAAACGGCCGTGACGGTCTCGCTGCGGCGAATGTCGGCGGGCACGGGCTACCAGTACCTGCTGCGCAGCGTCGTGGCTGGCGACGGCAACCGCGCCATGTCGACACCGCTCACGCGCTACTACGCGGAGACGGGTACGCCACCCGGTCGCTGGATGGGCTCGGGCCTGGGCGCGTTCGGCGACAGGCGCCTCCAGCCGGGCATGCAAGTGAGCGAAGCGCAGCTCGCGCTGCTGATCGGGATGGGCCGCGACCCCGTGACCGGTGACCAACTGGGACTCGCCTATCCGACGTACAAGAAGCTGTCGGCACGGATCGAGGAACGCGTCGCTGAACTGGACCCGGAGATGAGCCAGGAGGACTGTGCGGCCGAGACGAGCCGCATCGAAGCGGAGGAAACCAAAGCGGGAGGACGGCATGCGGTCGCGGGCTTCGACCTGACGTTCAGTGTGCCGAAGTCGGTCTCGGTCCTGTGGGGCGTGGCCGATGCCGCGACGCAGGAACGGATCGTCAACGTCCACCACGCAGCGGTGGGCGACGTGCTGGCGTACTTCGAGCGCGAGGTCGCCGCGACTCGATCCGGACTGGCAGACAGCGATGGAGCGGTCGCCCAGGTCGGTGTTGCCGGGCTCGCGGCCGTCGCGTACGACCATTACGACTCGCGCGCGGGTGACCCGCAGCTCCATACCCACTTGGTGGTGTCGAACAAGGTCCTCACGCTGCGCGACGGACAGTGGCGCAGCCTTGACGGACGCCCGGTCTTCGCCTCGGTCACCGGCCTCTCCGCGTACTACAACGCGCTGCTTGCCGACCGGCTGACGCGTGAACTCGGCGTCGAGTGGGAGCTGCGCCAAAGAGGCGTTGACCGGAACCCGCGGTGGGAGATCGTTGGCGTCAGTGACGAGCTGATCGCCGAGTTTTCAAGTAGGACCCGTGAGATCGAACTCAAGAAGGACGACCTCATCGGCGAGTACGTCGCCCGGCACGGTCGGATGCCCTCAGAGAAGACGATCGTCGAACTCCGTGCCCAAGCCACCCTCGCCACCCGGCCACCAAAGGAAACCCGATCACTCGCCGAGCTGACCGCCCAGTGGCGTGAGCGAGCCGCAGAGCGCACCGGCACGGAACCGACAGCGTGGGCAGCGTCCTTGCTCGACAACGCTGCCGGGTCACTCAGCGTGGACGACGTCCCACTCGCGGCCATCGAAGCAATCGGCGCGGACGTGGTGGCCGCGGTCAGCGTCAAACGCTCGGTCTGGAGCCACTGGAACCTGCTCGCCGAGGCCTCGAAGCAGACCATGGACCTGCGCTTCGCCAGCACCGCTGACCGTGAAGCGGTGGTGGCGATGGTGGTCGATGCAGCCCAGTTCCAGTCGGTGTCGCTCACGCCACCGGAGTTGGCGTCCAGTCCGGTCCGGTTCCAGCGCGAGGACGGGACCAGCATCTTCCGCCCACGCCATTCGGTGAAGTACTCCTCGACCGCGGTCATCGACGCCGAAGCCCGGCTCCTCGAACGCTCCGAGGACCTCACGGCACCCTCGGTTCGGCCAGCCGACGTGATGCGCGCGATCCGTGATTGCCGTGCGGCGCTCAGCGCCGAACAGCGGACGGCGTTGGAGTCCATCACCAGTTCCGGACGCTTGGTCGACCTGCTCGTCGGCCCGGCCGGGGCGGGCAAGACCACGACCATGCGAACGCTGCGCTCGGCATGGATCCGCGAACACGGCCGCGGGAGTGTCGTCGGTCTCGCACCGTCAGCCACCGCAGCTCAGGCCCTGGCCGACGACCTCCGGATCGCGTGCGACAACACCGCCAAATGGCTCCACGAGTACGACCACGGCCGAACCGACCTCCGCCCCGGGCAGTTGGTGATCATCGACGAGGCCACCCTCGCCGGAACCACGACCCTCGACCGGATCAGCGGCATCGCCGACGGTGCTGGCGCGAAGGTGTTGCTCGTCGGCGACCCGCACCAACTCCAGTCCGTCGACGCTGGCGGAGCGTTCGCTCTCCTGCTCGACCGCCGTACTGATGCCCCTGAGCTGAGCGAGATCCACCGGTTCGTGAACAGGTGGGAGAAGTACGCGTCGCTCGCCCTGCGTCGAGGGGAGGTCGAGATCATCTCGACCTACATTCGGCAGGACCGCATCCGTGAAGGAATGACCGACGCCATGCTCGACGCCGCCTACGAAGCCTGGCGTGCAGACACCGACGCCGGAATGTCTAGTGTGCTCGTGACTGAGTCCGCGCGCGCCGTACAAGCACTCAACGAACGCGCCCGCGCTGAGCGGCTCCTCCTCGACGGAGCCGTCAACAGCCGAGAAGTCCGCCTCGTCGGCGGCAGCCGGGCCTCTGTGGGCGACGTCGTGATCACGCGACGTAACGACCGCACGATCCGAACAAAGCCAGGCGGCTGGGTCATGAACGGCGACCGCTGGCGCATCACCGACATCCGACGCGACGGGTCGGTGATCGTCGACCGTGTCGGCCGGCGACGTCGGGGCAGCACCGTCCTGCCGTCGGGTTACGTCGAGCGGCACCTCGACTTGGGGTACGCGGTCACCGCCCACCGCGCCCAGGGCATCACCGTCGACACCTCCCACGTCGTCGTCACCCCGACCACGACCCGGGAGAACCTCTACGTATCGATGAGCCGCGGCCGGGAATCGAACATCGCCTATGTCGCTTTCGACCAACCCGACGAGAGCCACTCGACCCCGGAACCCGAGGACGTCTCGGCTCGCACCGTGCTGTGCGGGGTACTTCAGCACAGTGGTGCCAGTTTGTCCGCCCACCAGACGATGGAAGCCGAGTACGCCATCCACGGCGGAATCGACCGCCTCGCCGCCGAACTCGAGACCATCGCTGCCGAGGCCCAACACGACCGCTTCGTCGACCTGCTCAGCCGGTCCGGACTGACCACCGCCCAGCAGACTGCGGTCGTCGAGTCGACAGCATCCGGACCCCTCAAAGCCGCGCTCCGACAGGCGGAGGCCTACCACCACGACCTGGATACCCTTGTCCCGCGAGTCGTCGGCCAGCACGGCTTCGGCGACGCCGACGACATCTCCGCCGTCCTCCGGTACCGGATCGAGAAGTGCGCCTCGACAGCACCCCGCGGCTGCCGACTCCGGCCGAGGTTGATCGCAGGACTGATCCCGGAACCGCTCGGCCCCATGCCAGCCGAGGACCGTCAAGCGATCGAAGAGCGCAAGCACCTCATCGAGGCGCGCGCCAATGCGCTGGCCCAGGGGGCCGTCAGGATGCACGCCGCCTGGATTCGTGCGCTGGCTGAGCCGCCCGTCGGCCAGACTGACCGAGCCGCGAGGGGTAGCAACATCGCCACGGTCGCCGCCTACCGCGATCGTTATCAGATCACCTCGGATCTTCCCGTCGGCCGGGGAGCGTCCACCGTGGTACAGCGGGCCGATCGCAGGCGAGCCATCCAGGCTGCGCGGGGCGGCGCTTGGGTGGTCGTCGGCATGCAGCCCGAGCGGCCAGACCTATCCGCGGAAGGATGGGCGATTGCCGCGCCGTAGCACCACCAACGTCGTCGCATGTCCACAAGCGAACTGAGTCCGTGGAGAAGGCGGCGTGAGGAGTATCAAGAGTTGACCATAACGTCGTTCTCCAGCCGACAGACCCGGGTATGGACGTGTCAGTCGCCTGTCCCTCGGCGACGAGCGCGGCGCGCAACGCGGCGTCGCGGCCATCAGAGCGACCTAAACCTGCCCGCAAACCGCGCGAGCGCGTCTTCACGGGAGGGCAACGTGATCATCATCTGCCGCACCCGCATAGGGGCGGCAGAGAAGCTGGGGCGCTTCAGAGGACGGTCGCGGACAGGAGAGGGCGCGGGGTTTCCGCGGCCAAACCGTTGCGGAAACCGTTGCGAAAACCGTTGCGGCGGCACATGACCCGGAAATGCCGTCTTGCGACGCGCGCGTAGAACCTGTAGATGTGGTTCATGGCCGGTTTAGTTGATGGCCGGTTCGAAGTTATTCGGGAACGCGTGTCCGGCATCATTATCGATGCGTACAAACATATGCCGAAGCAGGGCTGGGTAGACGTTTGGCCGAGCCCGGTCTTTTTTTCCCGAAAACGAGTTCCGGACGTACTCCAGTCAACGTTGGAATCGCTGCACCGCGAATACGGCGACCACGTCCGCTTGAAAGCGAAGGGCTACAACGTCCTCTTGGTCTCGTTTCCGCCTGCATTGCGCGATATCTTCGCCCGGATGCCGGTCGAAAAGACCGTCGATCGCGGTATCACCAAGAAGATCGGCTCGTACTTCAACCCGAACGTGCTCACTTCGCCCGATTCGGTTGCCGGGGAGTTCCACGACTTCTACCTGCGTCGCATCAACAAGCGCGCAGACCCAATGCGCATGCAGGTGAGGGCGATCGTCGCGCGCTACATGGATGAAATCGAGTCAGGACCGACCGACTTGCAGCGAGTGTTCCGCAAGATCGCGTTCCATGCCTCGCTCAAGATGCTCTTCGACGTCGACGACGTCGACCTGGATCACAACGAAGCCGACATCGGCGCGATGGAAGCCTTCTACGAGGCGGTCGAGTCGATCCAGGATCGCTATCTCTCGCGCGATCCCGCGCTCGACGGGGTTGTCGCGCGCCTCCGGGCGCAGGTCGTGAAGCGCATCGAGGCCTGGAAGATCGAGCCCGAGGAGGACGATCCCTACCTCACCACCAATCAGATCATCATCCTCCAGAACGCGGGTTTCGAGACGACCGCTGCGACGCTCTCCTGGATGGCCTATCACGCGGCCCTCGAGCCTTCCTTTCAAAGTGGAGAGCCGGCATTCGTCCTCAGGATGATGAAGGAAACACTGCGCCTGCACCCCCCCGTTCATGTGGTCTCGCGCACCGCCGTCGAGGCGTTCAGCACGCGCGGGCACGAATACCAAGCGGGCGACGTCATCCTCTGCAACATCGCCGCGGCCCACCAGCATCCCGAGTTCTGGTCAGATCCGACGCGCTTCGACCCCGAGCGCGACTTCAGTGGCGCCTTCCTGCCGTTCGCGCTCGGGCCCCGCAGCTGCGTGGGCCAGATGCAGGCGCGCGTCCTCGCCCAGGAAGTCTTCGCCGCACTCTTCAAGCGATTCCGGCTCGCGCCTTGGCCGGGACACTCCGTGGTCAGCGTCGAGTCGTTCACCGCGAAGCCGAGCGCGTGCCCGGTCATCCTCGAGCGTCGCGAAGCCGCGAGCATTCCGCTCGCCAGAATTGAGGAGAGCAATGGCTGATCTTCCCGAGCGACTTGCCGCGATCTTCGCAGACCCGCCGTGTGCCGCGTCGCTGTCGACGCGGGTGCTCGACACGCGCCTGCGGGTGGCGGAGCCCGACGCCACGGCGGATGCCGCCCATTTTTCGCTCGAGCTTCCGCAGGAAGCGTTCGGAGCCACCGGGACGGCCGAGAGCTATTACCTGTTCCTGGCCGCGAGCAAGGCTCTCTCCGGGCACGTCTGGGCGATGTACGGCGATCCCGGCTCCGAGATCGAGTCGTCGATGTCGCTCTTCTCGTCCGTGCGCGAGCCGGGCACGCTGACCCTGACCACCGAGGTTCTCAAGAAGGGCAGGACGATCGCGTTCTTCCGGGTAACGATCCAGCAGAACCGCAAGGTGATCGCCGAGTGCCGCTCGACCCGCGTCTTCCAGGCGTGAGATGGCGCCGGGGCCAGCTACTGCTCATCCGACAAGCGCTCGGTGCGACGGAGCTCGGCTACCTGCTGCAAGGGGGCGTACGCGTCGAGACGCTTCACGATGCGTTCGAACCCCCGCGGCATCGCAGAGCCGAGCACGATGTAGGGCCGAAAGGCCTTGCCGCTGACGAGAACCTCCGGCTCGTCGCGCTCGATCGCGCGGATGCATGCTTGGGCTACGGCCTCCGGCGTGCACGTTCCGAGTTGCGGCGGGGCGACGACGCCATAGCGGTCGACGGCGTCCTGGTGCATGCCCGTCCCGGAGATGAACCCAGGACACACCACCGACGCGCTCACCGCGCTATTGCGGGTCTGGAGGCTCGCCCGGAGCGAGCGGGTGAAGCCCACGAGACCGTGCTTGGTGGCGCCATACGGTTCTCCGAAGGCCGTCGGACCGAGGCCTGCCAGGGATGCGACGTTGAGGACGAAGCCACGATTGCGCGTGAGCATGTCCGGGAGCAGGAGTCGCGTCAGCACCATCGGCGCCGTCAAATTCACCGCGATGGTCTGCTCGATATCCGCGACCGAGAGATCTTCATAAAAGTCCACCTGTTCGATGCCGGCGTTGTTGACCAAAAGATCGATCGGGGAAAGTTCACGTTGCGCGAATTCGACGAGGCCCTCGATGGCTCGCCGATCACTCAGGTCCGCGGAGAAGGTGAGCACCTTGGTGTTGTGTTTCGCCAGCCGCTCTCGGGCCGAATCGAGGCCGGACTGGCTGCGGGCGACGAGCAGGAGCTCGGCGCCGCGTGCGGCGAGCGCGTCGGCGAGCACGACGCCGATCCCGCGTGAAGCGCCCGTGACGATGGCGCGGGTG
The DNA here is from genome assembly GCF_001427795.1 of Nocardioides sp. Root682. Taxonomy (GTDB): domain Bacteria; phylum Actinomycetota; class Actinomycetes; order Propionibacteriales; family Nocardioidaceae; genus Nocardioides. Next base: position 202,715 of record NZ_LMHJ01000003.1, read on the forward strand.
TTGGCGAGATCAAGCATTTCGCCACGCTATGCGCATCGGAAGTCGGGCGCAATCCTCTTCTGTAATTCGGGGGGATAAAAACTGGAATGATAAGCGCTATTCTTCGGCCTCCCTGGCGAGCGCCTTTGTCTTGAGGTGGACCCCCGTTTCGATGTAGCCCTCGGACAGCGGCGCATCCTCTTGGTCGCGGAAGCTTCGGATCCGGCGTCGGCGTGCCCTTCTTGGACACCGGCTACCCCGCCTCGTCGAGTAGTGGGCGCTCGACAGTGATCCGCTGGAAGCCGAACGCCTCGTTGAGCGGCACCCTCACGCGCGGGTCTTCGACGCCCTCGCCACGCGCCGCGGACGGGACACCCGCCTGCCGAGGCCGAGAGCACAGGTCGTTCTACCCCACAGGCGAGGTTTCCCTGCTCTCGGCGTTGTCCGCTCCGCCCTCCTCGCGGAAGCCGTGGCGGTGCCACCACCGGGCCAGCGGGCCCGGCGCCCACCAGTTCCACCGGCCGAGCAGCTTCATCGTGGCGGGCACCAGGAGGGCCCGGATTACGGTCGCGTCGACCAGCAGCGCGATCAGCATGCCGAGGCCGAGCATCTTCATGAAGACGACGCCGCTGAGGCTGAACGCGCCGATCACGACGGCCAACAGCAGCGCGGCGCTGGTGATGATCCGGCCGGTCTTCTGCAGGCCGGTCGCGACGGCCGCGTCGTTGTCGCCGGTCGCGTCCCACTGCTCTCGCACCCGGCTGAGCAGGAACACCTCGTAGTCCATCGACAGCCCGAACAGCACGGCCAGCATCACGACAGGGGTGGTGAGATCGAGGAACCCGGAACTGGTGAAGCCGAGCAGGTCGGAGAGGTGACCGTCGCTGAAGATCCAGGTGACGACACCGAAGGACGCGGTGATCGAGAAGAAGTTCATCACCACGGCCTTGATCGGCAGGACGAGCGACCCGAACGCCAGGAACAGCAGCACCAGCATCACCGTCACCACGATCAGGCCCATCCACGGCAGGTGGGATCTCACCGACGCGGCCAGGTCAACAGTGTCCGCAGTCAGGCCACCGACGAGTGCCGTGGTCCCGTCCGGACTCGGCACGTCGCGGAGGTCGCGCACCAGGTCCTGGCTGTGCCCGCTCTGGCTGTTGCCCTCCCACGCGGCCCGCAGCAGCGTGGTGCCCCCCGCGCTGTCGACTGGCCGGACGTCGACCACACCCTCCACTTCGTTGAGCTCCCGGGTGTACGCCGCCACCTCGGCGTCGTCGGCGCCCTCGAGCAGCACGTTGGCGGTCGACCGCTCGGGCCCGAACTCGGTGTTGAGCCGCTCCGCGGCCTGGTGCGCCGCTGCGTCCGGCGGCAGCACGCCGTAGTCGACTTTGCCCCACTTGACGCCGAGGAACGGCGACGCGACCGCCAGCAGAACGACGGCCACGCCCACCGCCACCAGGATCGGGTGCCGCATCACGCCGTGGGCCAGCCGCGACCAGGAGCCGTGCTCGCCGTCGGCCGCCGCGCTCCGCTGCAGGAACGGGATCCGCAGCGAGTCGACGCGCTTGCCGAGCAGTGCGAGCGTCGCAGGCAGGATCGTGAGCGCGGCCACCATCGCCACCAGGACTGCCGCCATGCCGCCGTACCCGATCGACTTGAGGAAGGCCTGCGGGAAGACCAGCAGCGAGCTCATCGCCGCCGCAACGGTGAGTGCGGAGAACATCACGGTGCGGCCGGCGGTCGCCATCGTGCGCACGAGCGCGTGCCGGGTGTCGTCGGGCGACAGCGCGATCTCCTCGCGGAATCTGGAGACCACGAACAGCGCGTAGTCGATCGACAGGCCAAGGCCGAGCAGGGTGATGATGTTCGGCGCGAAGATCGACACCTCGGTGATCTGGTTGAGCCCGGCGATGGCCGCCCGAGCGCCGAGGACGGTGACCAAGCCGACCAGGACCGGCACCAGCGCGGCGGTCACACTGCGAAAGATGATCAGCGAGAGCAGCAGGACGAACGGCAGTGAGACGAGCTCGGCCATCGCGAGGTCGTCCTTGGTGTGCTCGTTGACGTCGGAGTAGACGGCGTACGGGCCGGCGAGGTCGACGTCAAGGCCGGAGTCGCTGAGGATCGGCCGGATCACTCGGTAGGAGTCCTGGAATTCGTTCTGGCTCTCGCCGCTGAGCGAGATGTAGACCGCAGTCGCGTGCTCGTCGTGGCTGACCATCGCCGGGTCTTCGGTGTCGTAGAAGGTGGCGAACGACGTGACCCGACCATCGGGCACCGCAGCCAACGTCTCCTCGACCTCCGCGCGGAAGGCGGGGTCGGTCGCGACCTCGTCCTTGCTTGTGAAGATCGCGATCACGTCGATCGACTTGTTGCCGAAGGCCGCGTGCTCCTGCGTCAGCTCCCTGATCGATTCCGACGCCGGGTCGTCGAACCCCCCGGACGACAGCTCGTCCTCGAGCCCGATCCCGGCAAACAGCGCCGCGGCGGTGATGCCGAGCCCCACCAGCAGGACGACGACTGCGCGCCGGACGACGACACTTCCCCATCGCTCGATCATGGGCCGCACCTTTCGTGACATTCCATCATTCCGACTGGAGCCGATGGTTCAGATCGCGGTCGCCAGAGAGGCCACGTGTGCATCGAGTTCAGCGTGTCGCACGAGGCGGGTTCTGTCGATGTGGACCGTGTGGAGCCTTCGGACTTCAACAGCTCGTACAGCTTGGAGCGACTTGCCTCAGGCAGGAGGCGAACGTGGGACCTTTCGCTGAGGCGGCGGCTGGCCTTTGTCGCGCTCTGCGGGCCCTGCTCGACCGGCACGGGTCAGGCCAGCTCGCAGCTCGTCTTGCGGTTCTCCTTGATCTCCTGGCACCGGTCCTTGTCGGGGCCGCCGTCGCCCGTGTCCAAGAGGCCGCTGTTGCCGTTCAGGTAGTCGCTGCCGTTCCCGCCGTACAGGTGGTCCGGCCCGCCGTTGCCGTAGAGCCTGTCGTTGCCGTCCTGGCCACTGAGGTCGTCTGACCCGTCTCCGCCCTCGAGGACGTCCGCTCCAGCTCCGCCGTGAAGGTTGTCCGAGCCGTCGTCTCCGAAGAGGTGGTCGTCACCTTCGTCTCCGTCGAGGAAGTCCCCGCGGGGCCCGCCGTGGAGCACGTCATTGCCTGTCCCGCCGACGAGCCGGTCACGGTCGTCGCCCGCGTCGAGGAAGTCGTCGCCAGCACCACCGTCGAGATAGTCCCGGTCTGTCTGGCCGTACAGCCTGTCGTTGCCCTCTTCGCCGTACAGCTGGTCCGCGATGTCGAAGAAGGAGGGGATCTCCACCATCCCGCTTCCTACACTCTTGCCGCCGAGAAGGTCATCATTGCCAGCGCCACCCTTGAGAATGTCGATTCCGTCCTGGCCGTGGATCCAGTCGTCGCCGGCGCCGGCCTGTACGAAGTCGTCACCGGTCCCGCCGTAGATGAAGTCACCCCGGCCAGCCTCGGTGATGCTGCAGATCGTGTCATCACCTCCACCTCCGAAGATGTTGTGTCGGCCGCCAACGGCCATGATCACGTCGTCTCCGGCGCTGCCATTGACCGCAGCGTCTGCAATGACAGGACCGGCGTTGATGGTCACCGCCTTGCCGTTGCAGGTCTGATTCTCATCGGCAACTGAAGCAGTACTCGGGGCGGTGAGGGCGATCGACAACGTCGACGCTCCCAGGACGAGCAGGCCTGCGCCCCGTGCACGGGACGCCGGCGTTCCACGCCGGAGGCGAAGGGGTGTGGGGTTCACTGTGTGTCCTCGTTGAAGTCGGAATGGACGGAGAGGTCCGGGAAGCACGCTGGCGAACGTCCTCGTTTAACCCACGGCGAAGTGCCGACACGTGCAGCGTGAATTGGACGGTGTCGCCGTTGCTGCAACCGTTGCCGCTTGTTTCGTGCAGGAACGGCCGAGGTCCTTGTGGCGCACTCTCAGCAGGGGGCCGGACTTGGGGCGAGTTGTCGCCGACTGTCAACGGTTTCGACAACGCCAGCCGTGTGAAATGACCTCATGTGTTTCGGCACATTGCCGTGCTCGGACAACGGTGTCTTCCGGCGTGCTGTCTGGACCGTTGGGTCCCACCTACTCGTTTTGAGGACAACTCAGTGACTTCCGTACCACTTCTCGCTTTTCTTTCGGCCTCGTCCGGGCCTTGGGCCGTAGCCGTGCTGGCCCTGGGTGCCGGTGTGCTTCCGCTCGCCAGTGCCGCTGCGCCTGTCTTGGCTGCCGATGGCGGGCAAGCCTGCGGCTACGAGGTAGTGACGATGTACGCCGGCCCTGTCGCCGCAGGCGCTTCGTTCGCCGAGGCTTCGGTCAACGGCACTGACGGCGACGACGTGATCATGGTTACGGGTGGCGGGCACTACATCTTCGGAGGTCGCGGCGACGACACGATCTGCAGCACCTCCAAGTTTGGCCAAGGTGACTTCATCTTCGGCGGAGCCGGCGACGACTACCTCCAGGGCGGCAACGGCGACGACTGGATTCACGGCGAGAACGGCATTGACACCCTTCACGGAGGCTCGGGCGAGGACACCCTGCTCGGCGGGAAAAGCGAGCTCGTGGCTGGCGTTCTCGGTTTCGCCAACTTCATGGGCACCGCAGACCACCTGTACGGCGAGAACGGCAACGACCGACTGTACGGCCAGGACCACCGGGACGTCCTCGACGGCGGCGCCGGCAACGACGTCCTCGACGGCGGCGACGACAAGGACAAGCTTCTCGGGGACTCCGGCAATGACGAGCTGATCGGTGGAGACAAAGACGACAGACTCGACGGCGGTGAGGGCGACGACGTTCTGCACGGGGGCAGTGGCCAAGACAAGCTCTCTGGCAGGGAAGGCGCGGACGTCCTTGTGGGCGGGGACTTGTCGGACGTTCTGTTTGGCGGCGATGGCCGTGACACGCTGTACGGCAATGGCCGTGACGACGACCTGTTTGGCGGCGAGGGTGATGACCGCCTCGAGGGCGGGGACGGCAACGACGGCAAGATCGACGGCGGCCCGGGCAACGACGCGCTGTTTGGCGGCGCCGGCCTTGATCATCTCTACGGCGGTCTTGGCGACGACTACCTGAACGGCAATGACGGCGGCTTGGACACCGGCGATGGCGGGCCGGGCACGGATCGTTGCGTGGAGGTCAAGTCGAAGCGCAAGGAAAGCTGCGAACAGAGCTGAGAACTCGGCTCAGCCAACTGGCTCTCTAGCCAGCTGTGCTCCCTTCGGGGACGCCGATGGACCCGAAACGGGGCACAACGGTCCTATGCCTTCATGGAGGAACAAGATGCGACGACGTGCGATGTCCGACGATTCGGCCTTGCCGCAATTCTTGGGAAAGTGGGCCGTGCCAGCGGGCGTGGTCGCCATCGTCCTGTTGATGGCGGGGATCGTGTTGACCGCCCCGACGACTCACGCTGTGGCTGCGCCGGCCCCGGTCACTGCCTCGTCGTCGCGGGGACCTGCCGTCACCGAGGTGGCGGCAGGCGGCTCGCACACGTGCGTGTTGCGAGAGGACGGGCACGTTCAGTGTTGGGGCAACGGCGCTCAGGGCCGTCTGGGCTATGGCAACACAGAATCGATCGGTGACGACGAGCACCCGTCAGTGGCTGGCTCTGTGAATCTGGGTGCGGGCCGATCGGCAGTGGCTATCGCTGCCGGCGCATCGCACACGTGCGCGATCCTCGATGACGGCACCGTCCGCTGCTGGGGCGCTGGCTTTCTGGGTCAGCTCGGACACGGCAACACGCAGGACATCGGTGACAACGAGACCCCGGCAGATGTCGGGCCGATCACCCTGACCCGTCCTTTCCGCACGGCTGTGGCGATCACGGCCCGCGCGGACCACAGTTGCGCTCTGCTCGACGACGGCTCCGTGGTGTGTTGGGGGTCGGGCACCTTCGGCCGTCTGGGGTATGGCAACACCCAGAACATCGGCGACAACGAGACACCAGCCGATGCCGGGGCAGTGCGCCTCGGCGGGCGGGCCGTACTGGTCACAGCTGGTCTGTTTCACACCTGTGCTCTCCTCGATGAGGGTGAAATGCGCTGTTGGGGCTTCGGTCAGGCAGGGGCTCTGGGGTACGGCAACAAGGAGCACATCGGTGACGACGAGACACCCGCTTCGGTTCCCCCCGTTCTGGTTGCTGAGGCAACCTCGGTCTCGGCTGGCGGTAGTCACACCTGCGTGATCATTCCGCGCCGACGCCGCGACGACCTGACCCGTTGTTGGGGCGCCGGTGAGTTCGGCCAGCTCGGCTACGGCAAGTCGGAGACGATCGGAGACGATGAGACCCCAGCCACAACGGGCGAAATGAATCTCGGCGGCGCGCCGAAGGCCTTCGCGCTCGGCCGATTCCACACCTGCGGCCTGAACCACGACGCCAGTGTGCGCTGCTGGGGGCGCGGGGACTTCGGGCAACTCGGCAACGGTAGGCCGAGAGACATCGGCGATGACGAACCGGTGACGACCGGGGGCCTTGTGGACCTGGGTCCAGGACGAACCGCGACGATGGTCAGTGCCGGGTTTCTGCACACCTGCGCTGTCCTGGATGACGGCAATGTCCGGTGCTGGGGAGCAGGCGGCAATGGACGTCTTGGATATTCCAGTACCAAGAACATCGGTGACAACGAGACCCCAGCCTCTGCTGGCCCGGTCCAGTTGCTCAGCCTGCAGTTTGACGCTGCGCCCACCGCGGTCGCCGATGCGGCGACCGTCGCACAGAACGATCCAGCTACCGCGATCGACGTACTTGCCAACGACACCGATACCGATGGCGGGTTCAAGGCTGTCGAGTCCGTGACCCAGCCCGCCAACGGGACCGTTGTGATCACGGGTGCGGGCTCAGGACTGACCTATGCGCCGAGCGCCGGTTATTGCAACACCGCGGCGGATGAACCCGCCGACGAGTTCAGGTACACCTTGAATCGAGGATCAACGGCGCTGGTCTCAGTCACGGTGACCTGTGCGGTAACTGAGGTTCCGGACCCTGTGGACGAGGTGCCGGACCCGGTGGACGAGGTGCCGGACCCGGTGGACGAGGTGCCAGACCCGGTGGACGAGGTGCCGGACCCGGTGGATCTGGCCCCGGACACGGTGATCACCACCTTGCCCAACCTGCTGACCTCGTCGCTGTGGTTTTCGTCGACGGGATCGTTCTCCTTTGCGTCGACCGAGGCTGGATCCACCTTCGAGTGCCAGATCGACAGCGGTGCGTTCGAACCCTGCACGTCCCCGGTGACGACCCGGCTCCGGTTCGGTAACCACACGTTCGCGGTCCGCGCCCGGGACGCATCGGGCAACGTCGACCTCACGCCGGCCACGCGCCAGGTCGTCGTGCTTGGTCTGTTCTAGCCCTCGACGAGGGCGACTCGAGGAGTGTCGTGAAATGGTGAACGGTTTCCGCAACGGGCGATTGCCTACCGTGGCGGAGTCAATCCCAGCAAGGCACCAGGAGACGCTACGCATGCATCTTGCCGCACACCGTTCCGCGCAACCGGTCCACGTGAACCACCGTTGGTCCCGGCGGGTCCTGATCGTCCTGGCGGGTGTCGCTTCGACCCTGGTGCTCGCCACGGGATCTTCTGCGATGGCCGATGATCCGGTCTCCGACAACCTGGATCCTCAAGGACCCCGCTTGACCTGCCAGGGCGAGATCCCGACCATCGTCGCGGGGCCTACCGAGATCGAGGTCGTCGGGACTGCCGGCGACGACGTGATCGTCGCGTCTGGCGCCGACCACAAGGTCTACGCAGACGGTGGTGACGACGTCATCTGTACCGACCATCACCAGGGCGGCAAGGGCGACCTCGTGGTCGGCGGTCCTGGCAACGACCGGATCTACACGGGTAGCGGAGACGACCACATCCAGGGCAGCGCGGGCAACGACAGGATGTCCTCCGGCGGGGGCAACGACTTGCTGCTTGGTAGTGACGGCAACGACGGAGCCTATGGCGGCTCGGGCCTGGACTGGTGTTACAACTCCGAGGCTCACAGTTGCGGGAGGTTGATCCGGAAGTGAGTCGGAGAGATCGAGTGCGGAGTCGCGGTGGATGAGGCCCAGTGGTCGGCGGCCTGATGCTGCGAGGTAACGGTTTCCCCAACGTGCGCTGCCTAGTTTCGAGCTGCTTTACCAACTACTACTAGGAGCAGCACATGAGATTCACCCACGCAGGACGCACGTACCTCCGGGCTCAAGCAGGACGTTCGTCAGCGTCGGTCCTGGTTGTCGTGGCCGGTGCTGCTACAGCCTTCGTGTTCACCTCAGTCTCGTCCGGAGCAGCGGACTCCACGACTCCGTTGTGCTTCGGCAAGCAGGCGACCATCGTGCTCGAGCAGGGGCATTCGGAGGGGTTCCTAGAGGGGACGAAGGGCGCCGATGTCATCGTCGCCAAGGACTTCACCGTTCCCAGCACCATCAACGGCTTGGGCGGCGACGATCTCATCTGCGTATTCGGCGGGACCGTACTGCCGGGGCAGCACCTCTACACGATCAAGGGTGGTCCGGGCAACGACAAGATCGCAGGAGGCCCCTTGAACGACAAGATCCTCGGTGGCGAGGACCGCGATGAGATTCATGGCGGCGGCGGTGTCGACGTTCTCCACGGCGATCCTGGCCACGACACCCTCTTCGGGGGCGATGGAAATGATGACCTCAACGGCGGCGTTGGCGATGACACGCTGATCAGTGGTGCCGGTAACGACAACAACAACGGTGGGCTGGGCAAGGACTACGCCGACGGCGGCCCGGGAACCGACTTCTGTCGGTACAACGTCGAGAAGATGATCAGCTGCGGACACAAATTCAACGAACGCTGAGTTTCGAACCGTACGTTTCTTGACGGGCTCGGGAGAGCCGGGCGGTGGCTCCGATGGACTCGCCGCTCGGCTCCTCGCTACCCACGACACCGGGAACCGTTGACGTATGCGTTGGCGCAACCGTTGCCCTGTTGGGCGGGATACCTGACGGAACTCCGGCAGTCACAATGCGGCAACACACGGCTCCTAGCGTTCCGGCCAGATTCGCTGAAACCCAGCGCATCGAAGCCGGGGTCATTTCGGGTACCCCATCGAGAATGCGGAGTACCGCCATGGATCACCAGGACCGGGAAACCACCGTTCGATCAAAGCTCCTGCCGTCTGTCGTCGCCGTGATCATCGTGGCCGGAGCGGGCCTGAGCGGGCCGCCGGCGACGGCATCGGCGCGCCCGCCAGCGGCCCATGCTGCTGTCCATCCAGCGGCCGAAGCTGCCGTTGTCACCTCGATCCGTGGCCCTGCGGAGCTCCGGGCTGCCACCCGAGACGACATCCCGGCTGGGCCGGGCGAGGTCAATCACACGTCGTGCAGCGGAGTGGAGAAGTTCTTCCTCTTGATGGGTGGGTCCGCCATCGGCTTCGCGGGCACCCTGATCGGCACGCAGTCCGCCTTCCTGTTGACGGGCCTGATCGGGATGATGCTGAGCATGAGGTTCGTCAGCAAGTGCATCCTTCTCGCGGGCGACCAGCCGGTGACCGCACTCACCTTGTCCTACGTGATCGGTGAGATGGAGCGGGTTGCCGGTGCCCAGGTGGACCAGGCACTGGTGGCCAGCATCGAGAACAGGGCGGCAGACCTGCTCCAGACGATCGAGCATGAAAGGGCCAATCTTGAGCAAGCGACGGAGCTCGAGCTGGCAGAGCGCGAGCGGCTGTCGACGGTGATGCAGGGGCTGGGCAACAATGCATCCTTGCTCGAAGCGGAGTTCAAGAGCCTGCCCTGGCAGGCGCTGCCGGCGATCGCCTTCGTCGCCTCCATGAAGCACCTTGCCTACGCGCTGTCCTTTGCGCTCTCCAACAACGGTGCCTATCGCCGAAATCTGGGGTCCGTCGTGCTGCCGGCGGAGCGCGAGGAGACGATTGACCTGATGGCCGAGAAGGAAGCGGACCTGGTGCGGTTCGCGCGAAACGATCTGACACTCGAGCGTGAGTCGTCAACGAAGACGTCCGCGGGCCTGGTGCCGACCACCTGGTTCAAGATCACAGCGGGGGCAACGCAAGGAGACAAGTGGGCCTACCGCCTGGCCTGGACGTGCGAGCGGCGCTGGCGCCCCAACCAGCAATGCACGAACTTTGAGAGCCGACGTTCGGAGTTCTTCACGTCGGCCCTCAACAAGCACCAGGCGTTGAGGGCGCGGGTTGCCGAGGCATTGACTCCGGAGTATCTGGCATTTCGGAACGAACTGACAATGTATCGCGGTGCGCAGTTCTTCCTGGTCAACAACCGGGTCGACGACAACACCAAGCTGAAGGCCGGCCAGAGCAAGTGTCTGGATGCACCGGGCGAGACCTCGCCGGCGCCGGGAAGTGGGCTGCCGCTCCGGGCCTGCGAGATCAGCCAGGGCAACGCGTCTGGCCCGCCCCAGACCGATCAGTTGTGGCGATTCATCCGCGGCACCGGACAGGTTGAGAACGTGCGCCAGGGGTTGTGCCTGGACGTGGCGGGCGTCCCGACTGCGCAGACTGACGGCAGCCGCGTCATCCTGGCATCGTGCGGGGACGGCGACGCGGCTGAGCACGCCGATCAACAGTGGGGGATGCATCCGTTCGGTCACCTCGTCAACCTCGCTACTGGCCGTTGCGTGGACCTCAACGGAACCGGAGGCACCCAGAGCGACGCGAGCGCCGTCGTCAGTTCCTGCGAGTACGAACTGGGCGCGGGGATCGTGAATGCGCAGGGGTGGTTGGCCCGGGGCGCTTCAGTCGGCACGAAGGCCAGTGATCCGACCACCGACCAGTCCTGGACCTTGCGGTATCGGGGCGAGAGCCTGCCGACGCTGTTGCCGGCGGAAGTGGTAGATGCGTTGCCGATCGCCAGGGACGACAGCATGACGCTGGCGGAGGACGGCGGCCCGGCGACGATCGACGTACTGGCCAACGACCTCGATCCGGACGGTAGGCCCAGGGAAGTCGTTTCGGTGACACAGCCTGAACACGGCAATGTGTCGATTCCGGCGAGCAGAGCGACCGTCTGGTATCAACCGGAGAGCGGCTTTTGCAACGATCCGGAGGGAACGCCAGATCGGTTCTCCTACACCCTCAACGGTGGCTCCACGGCGATGGTGAGCGTGACAGTGACCTGTGCCGAGGAAGCAGACACGGCGCCGCCCCTCGTTGCGATCACGGACTTCGGACAGAACCCGAACGCGACGAGCGCGGTCGGTGTCTTCACCGTCGACGAGATCGGCACGACAGTCGAGTGCGCGGTCGATGGTGGCGCTTTCGCTCCGTGTGCGTCTCCGCACAAGACCTCATCGCTGTCCACCGGTCCGCACAAATTTGTCGTTCGTGCCACGGACGACGCAGGCAACGTGGGCTCGGCCGAGGCCACCGCCACCATCAATGCGGACGCACCGGCGACCAGGATCGAGAGTGGCCCGGTGGGCACCGTGACCGACCGCGATCCCGCGCGGTTCACGTTCACCGGCTCGCGACCCGGGGCCACCTTTGAGTGCATGCTCGACACCGGGAGCTATTCACTGTGCGCATCGCCGACCGACTTCGGAAGGTTGAGCGTGGGCACCCACACCTTCAGGGTCCGGGCCACCGGGAGCAACGGCATCACGGATGCCATCGGAGCGACTCGGACCTGGACAGTCAGACGCTGCCTGATCCCACTTGCCGGCACGGGCTGCCTCGTCTAGCAGTACCCGGGCAGGACGTAGCGGCGAGCCTGGTTGAACGAACGAGAACCCTGGGTGGGAGCGACGCCGGCCGGCTCACCCGCTCGTCGCGACCGCACAGCATGCCCACCAGGACCAGGGCTCGATTTCTGTCGAAACAACGTCGAAGGGCTGGACAGTTGCGAGCGCAAGGTCAACGCTCGCCGAGCGCCCGCATCATCGTTCCTCAACCGGCTCGGGAGGGCCTCGCGACCGAAGAGGTGTCCCTTCGAAAGCTTTCCGCCCGGGTGCCAACGGTTTCGGCAATGTCGCTCTGCTCTGCTGGCCGGGTTCTCATCGGGGTGATCGCGGCGTTCGCCATGCCTGATGTCGGACTGACAGCTACTCCTACCATCACCAAAGGCAGTGCAATGACTCCTGCGTCTCTCCACCTCTTCTCTCGTGACCGCCTGGCGACGCGCGTCACGGCCGTGGGCCTGTTTGCCTGTGGCTCCTGGGCACTCGCGTTCAGCGCAACCGCTGCCGCGCCGGCGTCGGCGGACGCAGGTGACTTGACCTGCCACGGCAAGGCCGTGACGATCCTGGTCGACGCATCGCACAATGGCTCACCGGTTTACGGATCGTCGGGCGACGACGTGATCATGGCCTTCGGCGGCGGTCACCACATCGACGGGCAGGCCGGCAATGACACGATCTGCGCCAGCTCCGATGTGGGTTCGGTCGGGGATGTCATCCTGGGCGGAGTGGGCAACGACTACCTCACCGGGGGAGCCGGCAACGACACGCTCGACGGAGGTAGCGACCAGGACTTCATCGGCGGCGGCCCCGGTGACGACAACCTCTTCGGCGGAGACCACGTGGACGAGCTGCGCGGTGGGTCCGGCGACGACAGGCTGACGGGCGGCGACGCGAGAGACATGCTGTACGGCGATAGTGGCGACGACGTCATCCACGGGAACGACGGTGGGGACGGTGTCTACGGACAGGACGGAAACGATCACCTCTATGGGGAGATCGGCCAGGACGTCCTCGTCGGTGGCCTCGGTGACGACCTCCTCCACGGAGGCCTCTACCCGGACTCTCTCTACGGCCAGGAAGGCGACGATGTCATCTACACCGGCGACGGGGGGCCCGCCGGCTTCGACAAGGCGTTCGGCGACAGCGGGAACGACGTGCTGCACGGCAGCAGCGACGGTGACCGCCTCAATGGTGGGACCGGCAACGACCTGTTGTACGGCTATGGCAGCCAGGACAAGCTCTACGGTGATTCCGGTAATGACCGACTCGAGGGTGGCGGCAACAGGGACGAGCTCCGCGGTCATGAGGGTAATGACCGGCTGTACGGCGGCGATGGCGCGGACGACCTCCATGGCGGTGTCAACGATGACTACTTGAACGGCGGCGGCGACCTCATGGACCAAGGGAACGGCGACCCCGGGGTGGACACCTGTGTCGGGATCCGTGACGCGATGCAGACCACCTGCGAGCGCTGACAGCCGAGGTTCCTCAGCCTGACCCGGGGAGCACCCGCCTCGCATCGGGTGCTCCCCGTGTGCTTGCCAAGGGGCCGCGGCAATGCTCAGGAGGCCCTGGCCACCCGGAGTTCGTGCGCGTCAGCCACCGGGGACCTGAGCGAATGGCCCGTGAGAGACGCGACCACCGACGCTGTGTTGCGCCATTTCGACTTGACGACCGTTGGTGACGACGAGCCCAAGCTTCGCAACGTCACCAGCGGCCCCGGTACGGCGCTTGAATTCAAGTCACCACTCGGCGTTGACGTCCGCCGATCTGGTCGTGCACAACGGTTTGCGCAACGCCGGGTCCTTAACTTCAGGTCACAACGCGTGTGGGCAGGGTCGTGGCCAGCGTCATGGCTCCTGTCCTCATTTGGAACCTGTCTTGGAGGACCATGATGTCGGTACGAAGAACACTCATAATCTTCGGAGCAATGGTGGTCGCCTGTATAGGGCTTGCCGTGATCTCCGCCCCCGCTCAGGCAACGACACCGCCGGCCGATCCAGGCGTTCGAGTCGCCCCGCAGGACCAGATGGCGGTCGGCACGAACCACACCTGCGCCATCGATGCCGGTGACGTCCGCTGTTGGGGCCGAGGCGACCACGGGCAACTCGGCTACGGCAACACCGACAACATCGGGGACAACGAACATCCCTCGGATGCAGGGACCGTCGACATCGGCGGCAAGGCAATAGCCGTGACTGCCGGATCCAATCACACCTGCGCACTGCGCGCGGACGGACGGGTGCTGTGCTGGGGTGCCAGCGCCGGTGGCCAGTTGGGCTACGGCAACACCCAGACCATTGGAGACGACGAGACCCCAGCCGCGGCCGGACCAGTCAACATCGGCCGTGAGGTCATCGCGATCAGTGCGGGCGAGCAGCACACCTGCGCCCTGATGAACAATGGCCAGATCCGCTGCTGGGGAGTCGCGAACCAAGGTCGCCTCGGCTATGCCAACAACAACATCATCGGTGACAACGAAGTACCGTCCAGCGTGCCTTCCGTGCAGGTCGGCGGGCTGGTCATTGCCGTCGCTGCCGGTGGAACACACACCTGCGCCGTGCTCTCGACGGGAAAGGTCCGCTGCTGGGGCCGCGCGCAGGACGGCGAGCTCGGCACTGCGAACCTCAACTTCGGTTGGCCAGCCAGCAGCGTGATCGGTGACAACGAGCATCCCTCCTCCGCGCCGACCGTGAAGCTCCCCGGGGGGGAGCAGGCTGTGGCCATCACCGCGGGTCAGGCACACACGTGCGCCATCCTGGACACCGGTGGACTCACCTGCTGGGGACGGGGTTCGGACCTTCAGTTGGGATACGGCAACGCGCAGAACATCGGTGACGACGAGCACCCGGGTCTGGTTGGGCTGGGCCGCCCTGCCATCGCCGTGACAGCCGGCTACCGGCACACGTGCGCCGTCCTGGCGAACGGCGAAACACGCTGCTGGGGCAGCGGCGCCAACGGTCGTCTTGGCCTGGCCAACACCAACGACGTACACAGCGCCACCTCGGTCCCCCCGGTCTCACTGGGCAAGGAGGTCGTCGCCGTCAGTGCAGGCACCTTCCACACCTGTGCCCGGCTCGCCGACGGGAACATTCGCTGCTGGGGCCTGGGGTCCGGTGGTCTGCTCGGCTCCGGGAACACGGGCAGCATCGGGGACGACGAGCACCCCTCCGCTGTGCCCCCAGTGCAGCTCGGTGTCTCGCCCTACCCGGTCACGGTCACGAGCGGTGAATCGCACAGTTGTGCCCTGATCAGCAATGGCGACGTGAAGTGCTGGGGCTTCGGCGGCGGCGGCCGACTGGGTTATGCCAACACCACCACCATCGGGGACAACGAGGCACCGGCGACGGCTGGCGCCGTCTCGCTCGGTGGAGAAGCCAAGTCGATCACGGCTGGCGCCCGACACACCTGCGCGGTGTTGGCCAATGGCGACGTCCGATGCTGGGGCGTCGGTGTCCAGGGGCGCCTCGGCCTTGCCGCCACCGACAACATCGGCGACGACGAGCACCCCTCATCGGTGCCGCCGGTCGACGTCGGTCAACGCGCCGTCGCTGTGACGGCGGGTGACGAGCACACGTGCGCCCTGATTGCCACGGGTGGTGTCCGGTGTTGGGGCAACGGCGCGATGGGTCGTCTCGGCTACGCCAACGTGGGCTGGGTCGAGCGAACCGTCGGTGATGACGAGCACCCCAGGACGGCTGGGGACGTCGACATCAGCGCAGACGGACTCACCGAGCAGGCGAAGGCGATCACAGCCGGACCGTCACACACCTGTGCGATCCTGGGCAACGGACGGGTGCGCTGCTGGGGCAATGGGGCCAACGGACGGCTCGGCTACGGCAACACCCAGAACGTCGGTGACGACGCCCATGAACACCCCGGCACGAAGTTGACACTGCGGCTGGGTGATGGGCGGCAGACCGTGCGGATCGTCGCTGGAGCGATGCACACCTGCGCTCGACTCGACGACGGCAATGTCCGTTGCTGGGGGAACGGGGCCAACGGTCGGCTCGGGTACGGAAACACGTCCAGTATCGGTGACAACGAGCACCCCGAGGCCGCTGGCCCGGTCCAGTTGGGCGCCTCTCGTTACGGGAGCGTCCTGTCGGCTGGCCAGCACAGTTGCGCCGTGATGGATGACGGTGACGTTCGCTGCTTCGGGCAGAGCAACGTCGGGCAGTTGGGTTATGGAAATACCGCCAACGTCGGTGGCAACCAGCATCCCTCTGCAGTGGGTCCAGTCGATTTCGGTGGACGCACGATCGTGGCCATCGATTCCGGCCTGACGCACTCGTGCGCCGTCCTGGACGATGCCACGGTGCGCTGCTGGGGGGCTGGAGAGACCGGCCGCCTCGGCTACGGCAACACCGCCAACATCGGTGACGACGAAACGCCAGCCAGCGTCGGAGGGGTTCCGCTCTTCTGACCGTCCGCCCCAAGACGACGGCGCGCCGAGACCTCCGAGTCCCGGCGCGTCGTCCGTCATTCCGGGGCCGAACCCTGTTCCGGACCCAGCAACGATGAACCTTCTGTTCTCGGTGCCCGTATTGCAGATGGAGCCCGACAGATGTCGGGCAACGAGGATCGGAGAGATGTAGTGACAGCACGATTCCTGGCAGCAGCAGCTGCCCTGACGTCGGCCGCGGTTCACCTGTGGCTCTGGTTCGATGGCGTGCGTCACCAGGACGTCATCGGGCCCGCCTTCATGATGAACGCGATCGGGGGAGCGGTGATCGCCGTACTGCTCCTGACGTGGAAGCACTGGCTGCCCCTGCTCCTGGCCATCGGCTTCGGTGTGTCGACACTGGGCGCGTTCATTGTCTCGACGACCGTCGGCCTGTTCGGGATCCACGCGTCCTGGGCGGGTTGGGACGAGTGGGTGAGCGCGGTCTCGGAGGTCATCCTGATCGTCGTGGGCCTGTGGCTTGTGCGCGCCGAGGGTTGGCTGGCGTCGGTCAGAGCACCTCAGCACTGACCCCAGCCCTGCTCGCTGCTTCCCAGCGAGGTGCGGGCAGACGCAGAGCCCGGCCCGTCGTACGACGGGCCGGGCTCTGGCTTGTCAGGTGACTAGGAAAGGAACTTCTCGCACGTGACCTTGACCTCGATGCCGAAGCGGCAGGAGTCAGTTCCGTCGCCGCCGACGCCGTAGTCGTAGCCGTCGTGCCCGCGGAGGTGATCTCCACCGGCATTTCCATAAAGACGGTCATTGCCGTCATCCCCGATGACGTCGTCGCGGCCGTTTCCGCCGGAGAGGAAGTCATCGCCGTCGCCTCCGTGAATGACGTCGTCCTCGTCGCCGCCCTGAACGAGGTCGTTTCCTCCGCCGCCCGTGATGTAGTCCGAGCTCCCACCCGCGTAGATGGTGTCAGCGCCACCGCCGCCGGCGATCCAGTCGCGTCCCGTGCTGGTGTGGATCTCGTCATTGCCAGCATCGCCGTACACGACGGTCCCGTACTTGTACGCGCCTGCCTGCACGAAGAGACGGTCGTCGCCGTTACCCAGGCGGATCGTGTCGTGGTCGTTGTGGAAGGTGCACACCAGGTCGTTTCCACCCAGCGCATCGACGGTGTATCCGTCGAGGAGATTCGTCTGCCCGACCAGGAGGATCACGTCATCGCCCTCGGTGCCCGTGACCTTGTACTCGTTCTCGTGGGTGCCGGTCGGCGTACGCGGTAGGCCCGGGGCCTGATAGATCGTCGGGACCTGCCCCTGGCAGAGCGGGACGGAGCCGGTGAAGGCCTCCGTCGGGGCCAGGGATCCGGTACTGATCACCAGCAACGACGTCGTGCCGGCAACGGCAGCGAGCTTGCGCAGGAGTGGGGTGCCGGGTTTCTGGCGGGTCAGGCAGAGGGGGCTCGAGAAGTGCTCATCGGAACGCTTTCCTTCAGGGGTCAAGGGGCAGAGCCTCGGACGCTAGGTGGTCGACGTTGGCGAAACCGTTGCCAGTCGCTTCTTGCAACGGTCCGCGCAACGGGGACCTGTGAGGCTCGTGACGGAACCACTGCGTTGCGAACGGCCGGCTGTGAACCACCGGCTGCGACCCCGGCGCGTCACTGAATGTCATTGCTTTGAGGAGTTCGATGTGACCCAGCTTCTGCAGTACGCCTGGCTTCGGCTCGCGGCGGTTGCGGCCATGTTGGTGTGCCTGCTGGCGGCCGCCAGCGGTCCCGTTCTTGCGGCCCCGACGCCGGTGCAGCAGACGGAGGTCTCGCCGGACGATGACGGTGATGTGCCGGCCACTCCGGAGGCGCTCATGGACAAGGAGGCGCGCTGGGTCCAGTACGTCAATGGACTATCCGTTCAGCGACGAGCAGGGACCAGCACCAGTGGCAAGACGACCAGGTACTCCATCACTGCGTCGGCAACTCGACTCAACACGTTCTCGTACTACAAGGATTGGAACTGCACGCGAACCTGGTGGACTCCCAATGCCTGCGGCAACTACGACGCGCGCGTCGGGGAGTTCTTCGCCAAAGCACTCCAGACTCATCATCGGGATCGTGCCCAGATCGTGGGAGCGCTCGGCATCGATCACCTTGACCGCAAGAACAAGATGAATGTCTACCAGGGCAAGCCGTTCTTCCTGGTCAACAACCTGTCGACGCAGCAGAGAGCCACCGGTACGGAGCTCACGCACACGTGCCTCGACGTCACGGACCGACTCCGCGAGCTCGGCGAACTGCGCCTGAGCGGCTGCCAGTTCAATCGTGCCGCGCCCACTGCGCTCTCCCCCACCGATCAGGTGTGGAGGTTCAGGCCCGGGACCGGGCTGGTGGAGAACGTGCTGCTGGGGGGATGCCTCGACGTCGACGGTCCGGCGGGCTCGCAGTTCGACGGAAGCCCAGTCCGACTGGGGGAGTGCACGGACGCAGACGATCCCGAGAATGCCGACCGGCAGTGGGGCATCAATCCGCTCGGATACCTGGTCAACCTCGCCAGCGGGCGCTGCCTCGACATCGGCGCGGACGACGCGACCAAGACGGGCACAGTCCCGCCGCGGGTCACTCAGTGCCAGTACCAGTACAGTCCCCGGCCGGGCAGCCTCGGCTCGTCTCAGGGCGTCAACGAGGAAGACGGCAGCACCGACCAGTCCTGGAGCCTCTGGTACGTCGACGGCGGGATGGACCTGTTCTTGCCGGCGCCGGCGCCGCCCACCTGATTGAAGGTGGCGGACGTTGGCGAAACCGTTGCCAAACGTTTCCTCGCAACGGTCCGCGCAACGGTCACCTGTGACGCTGGTGGGCGAACCACTGCGCTGCGATCGGTCGGCTGTCCACTGGACGGCTGCGAGTCCGGCGCATCATCGAATGTCATTGCTTTGAGGAGTTCCACGTGACCCAGCTTCTGCAGTACGCCTGTCTTCGACTCGCGGCGGTTGCGGCCATGTTGATGTGCCTGGTGGCGACCAGCAGCGGCCCGGTGTTGGCCGCTCCTGCGCCCGCACCGCAGACAGAGGTCTCGTCGGGCGATGACGACGACCTGCCGGCCACGCCCGAGGACCTCATCGCCATGGAGAAGCGGTGGGTCCAGTACGTCCACGATCTGAATCTCCAGCGCGTTGCCGATGACACGACGAGCGGCAAGAAGACGTACTACTCGATCCTGGCCACGGCTACGAGGCTGGACGGCTTCGCCTACCAACAACTGTGGAACTGCACGCGCACCTGGTGGACGCCCAACGCCTGCGGCAACTACGTCGAGCGCACCAATGAGTTCTTCAGCAAGGCGCTGAACGCCCACCACCAGGTACGTGCCGAACTCGTGGGCGCGATCGGCGTCGAGCACCTCACCCTCAAGAACAGCATGAATGTCTACCGGGGCAAGCCGTTCTACTTCGTCAACAACCGGTCGACAAGGCTCAGCGACGAGTCGGACGCGGCGCACACCTGTCTGGACATCGCGGATCGCCTCGCTGGGACCGGACAGTTGCGGCTCAAGGGCTGCGAGCTCAATCGCGCTGCCGAGACCCCCACTGATCAGGTGTGGCGGTTCGTGCCCGGCACCGGGCTCGTGCAGAACGTACTCCTGGGGGGATGTCTGGACGTCGACGGGCCTGCGGCGTCCCAGGTTGATGGCAGCGTCGTTCGGCTGGGGGAGTGCGCGGGTGGCGAGCTCCCCGAGCACGCTGACCGGCAGTGGGGTCTGAACCCGCTGGGGTATCTGGTCAACCTCGCCAGCGGACGGTGCCTCGACATCGGCGCGGACGATGCGTCCAAGGTGGGCGTCGTTCAGCCGCGAGTCACGGCTTGTCAGTACGGCTACATCCCGGCCGAAGGCAGCATTGCCTCGTCCCAGGGCGTCAACGAGGAAGACGGAACCACCGACCAGTCCTGGAGCCTTCGGTACGTCGACGGAGGAATGGATGGCTTCCTGCCTGCGCCGCCGCCTCCGGCAACGGGCGGCGGTTCCGAGGAACCGGTGGAGCCGGAACAGCCTGTGGAACCGGAGCAGCCGGTGGAACCGGACGCCGACCCGCCGGTGGTGAGCATCGGTGCTGTCGCTGTTGCCCAGCAGCCGGGCGCGACCACGGCCTTGGCGACCTTCTCCGTCAGCGCGAGCGCCGTACGGGTCGAGTGCCGTGTCGACCTTGGACAGTTCGAGCCGTGCGCGAGCCCGCATCAGACGGCGTCCCTGCCGACGGGCGGCCACACGTTCACGCTCCGCGCAATCGATGGAGCGGGGAAAGTCGCGGGGAAGCAGGCGAGGTTCACCATCGATGCCGACAGCCCCACGACGACGATTCTCTCGGGTCCCTCCGGCACGACCACCACGGTCGACGCCGTGACGTTCACGTTCAGCAGTCCCAAGGCGGGCGTCACCTTCGAGTGCCGCCTGGACACCCAGCGGTTCGCGCCGTGCAGTTCACCGTTCCGCCATGGCCCGCTGGCTGCGGGGACGCACTCGTTCCAGGTCTGGGCCCGGGGCAGCAACGGCGTGGTGGATCCCGTCGGCGCGAGCCGCTCCTGGACGGTCCGCAAGTGCAGCCTGTTCTTCCCGGGCGGGCCCTGCCTCTTGTGATCCGGTGCACTCCTACCGACCCACGCGTCACCCCCACATCCTCGAAGGAAGAAACGATGAACCGCCGAACTGACCGCCGTCCCACTGCCTCCTGCCTGGCCGGGCCCGTACTGCGCTCGCGGTCCTTGATGGCGCTCGCTTGCGCTGTACCGATCCTGGCGCTCGCCTCGGCCTCGCCGACGACGGCCCTCTCCATCGCCGGAGAGTCCGTGCCGTTCGACGCACCCTCGTGCCAAGGCCAGACCGCGACCATCTTCAGGGGCGCCAACCGTGCGGTGGACGACACGTTCGTCATGGGCACTGAGGGACCCGATGTCATCGTCGTGGTCGGCCTCGAGAATACGATCCGCGGCAACGGTGGGGATGACCTCATCTGCACCTTCGGTCCCGACGGAGACATCGTCCATGGCGGCTCCGGCAATGACCGCATCTTCACCGCCACGGGACGGGACATCATCTACGGAGATGACGGGAACGACGAGATCCATGCCGGCGGTGGCGGCGATGAGCTCCATGGCGGCTCGGGCGCCGACATCATCCATGGAGACGACGGCGGTGACGAGATCTACGGCGGCCCAGGCAACGACCTCCTTCATGGGGACGGCGGAAGTGACTGGATCATCGGTGCTGACGGCGACGACACCATGTACGGCGGTGACGGAGGCGACCGCATCCGGGGTTTCGAGGGTCTGGACAGGGGAATCGGCGGTCCGGGCTATGACATCTGCCGTTTCGAAACAGAGTTCCGCACGAGCTGCGGAACCTATGTCGGCGCCTGAGCGGCTGGCTCGGCACGCACGAGCGTCGTCCGCCATCAGACGTGCGTCGGTGGCGACAAGCGTGGGCTGCCCGGCTCGGGCGACCCAACGAAATCCAACAGTCACCATGGAGCTCTCCTCATGACCAACCACACTGCCCGCCTCAACTCACGTCGGCTCGGTGCGGAGGGGACGACTCCGAAGGCGTTCGCAGCGATCACCGCCGCAGCTGCCCTCGTGATGCTCACCTCGGCATCTCCGGCCTACGCTTTCTCAGCCGGCGTCGAGACCTCGGGTGATACTGCGACCTGTCAGGGCCAGGTTCCCACCATCTACGTGGGTCCCGAACAGCGAATCGTCTTCGCCACCGAGGGCGATGACGTCATTGTCGCCGTTGGTCATCTCCACACGATCCACAGCCTGGGCGGTGACGACCTGATCTGCACCTTCGGATCTCAGGGCGACACGATCGTCGGGGGCCCGGGCAACGACCGCATCTTCACGTGGGGCGGTGACGACGTCATCTATGGCGGCGACGGAGCCGACGAGGTGCACGGCGGTGGTGGGCACGATGTCATCCATGGCGACGACGGCAATGACGTTCTCTTCGGGGGCGCTGGCTCCGACCTCATCATCGGCGATGGAGGAGACGACACCATGCATGGCGGCGACGGCGATGACCGCCTGCGCGGTCTCATCGGCAACAACGACAAGGGCGACGGGGGAGCAGGGGACGACCTGTGCCGGTTCGGCACCGAGCACCGCACCAGTTGCGGGACCTGGACCCGGGACTGAGTCGATCCTCGGACGCGGAACCGTTCCGCCAACGGCCAGCTGCCCGCCTTGGGTGGCTGCAATCCAAGCACGCACCCATTCGGAGGAAACATCGTGAAGCCCCGCACCACCTACCGCTCCCCGCACCAGTCCGTGTTTGCGCGGACGTCGTCGAAGGCGGTGCCGGCACTGGCCGGCACCGTTGCCGCCCTGGTCCTCGCCACAGGGTCCTCCGCGTGGGCTGAGCCGTGGGGGGACCCCCTCATCCCGGTTGACGCTCCGCTGTGCCGAGGCGTGGACCCAACCATCGTTGCGTTGCCTGGCGAGAAGGTTGTCGAGGGCACTGGGGGAGACGACGTGATCGTTGCCAGCAATGGGCAGCGGATCCACGGATACGGCGGCAACGACCTGATCTGTGGTTTCGGGTCAGACGGGTTCCTGATCTACGGGGGGAACGGCAACGATCGGATCTACGGGGGGAATGGCAACGACGACATCCTCGGCGGCGACGGCGCCGATCAGCTGTTCGGCTCCTACGGCTTTGATGAGTTGCGCGGTGAAAAGGGCGACGACTACATGCATGGTGGCTACGGCAACGACGAGCTCCATGGATGGACGGGCGATGACACCGCGGATGGCGGGCCCGGGGACGATCGGTGCCTGACCAGCGAAGACAAGATCAGCTGCGGGGTCGTCCGCCTGAGCTGACGAGCTGTGACTCGAGGCGAGCGTCTCCCCGCGTGGGTGACGCTCGCCTCGTGCTTTCTAGACCACGAGGAGACACTGCGCGCCGCCGAGGTGGAGCACGCACTGCTTGACAAGCCAGGTCCGAGTGACGGGACTGGTTTGGGCGACGCCGTTGCTGGCGATGGCGCGGACCGTGAAGGTATGGCGCCCGGCACTCAGGCGGCCGTAGTCGGTCGGAGAGGTGCACGGCAACGCGGGACCGTCGTCGAGACGGCATTCGAAGACCGACCCTGGCTCGGAGCTGGTGAAGGTGAATCGGGCTCGGTCGATCGTGGTCGAGGAGTCACTGGGGCCGCTGTCGATGGTGGCCAGAGGCGGGTCGGCGTCGATCGGGAACCCCATCTCGGCTGACGCAGTGTTGCCTGCGGCGTCGACTGCCCGGAGGGTGAGGGTGTGCCCGCCGGTCGGAAGAGAGGCGGTCAGGTGTGGTGACGTGCACGGCACGTACGCGTCCCGGTCGACACGGCACTCGACGATGGTCGCCGTCTGGTCGACGCTGAAGAGTGCCTCGGCGGTGGTGGTGCCGGCGCGCTGGGTGACGGTCTGGATGCCCACTGTGGGCGGGGTGGTGTCAACGGGCTCGGGCTCGGACACCGGGTCCGATCCCGTACCGGAAGGGGGCGGAGCCGGCAGGAACGGGTGCCTGCCCACCCCTTGGTCTGCCAGCGGTCCGACGTCGACTCCGAGATAGCCCAGGCTCCACGACTGGTCCGTGCCCGGGTCGCCAGGAGTGACGCCGTGGGAGGCGGCCACGGCGCCCGCCTTCGGGCTGCGCCCGTATTCACAGGGTCCCACCCGGGCAGTGGCGCCCTTGTCGGTCGCGGCGTCTCCGTTCAGATCCAGACAACGGCCCGTGGCGAGATTGACCAGGTAGCCCAACGGATTCATCCCCCACTGCTGATCAGCCCGCTCGGGACTCTCCTGGATGTCGCACCTGGCCAGCACCACCCGGGCACCGTCGGCCTGTTGCCCGGGGGCGCCGGCTACGTCGAGGCAGAGACCGGAGGAGACGTTCTGCACGAGGCCCGAGCCCCTCACGAACCGCCAGACCTGGTCAGTCCCGGGTGCTGTGACAGCTGCGGTAGCGGGGTCGATCGCCTGGAACTCACAGTCGCCCAGCACCGTGGCACCACCTGGAGCCGTCGTCGACGGCGCGGCGACGTCCAGACAGGTGTACCTCGTGGCAGCGGGGCCGGTCCGGGTCAGGTTGTTGATGAGGAAGAACGGAACCCCCTGATACAGGTCCACCTTGTTCCTGAATCCCAGGTAGGGCTCATCGAAGGCCTCCAGGATCTCGGCCCGCACCTCGACGTGCTTGTCGTAGGCGTCACCGAAGTACTCAGCGCGGCGGCTGCCGAAATTGTCACAGCTCCGTGGGCGGAACAGCTTCCTCGTGCAGCTCCACCTCTGCTGGTGGGCCAGGGTGCCCGTTCCGCGCGTCGCTCGGGCATCGATCGTGAGTGTGCAGTTCGTGCAGAGCTTCCCCGACGCCGTCCGGCCGTCATTCGATTCCCGCCGTACCGTCACGTCCCCGACCACGAACCCGGTGAAGTCGGCCTCCTTCTCCGCCACCATGCGCCGGGTCTCGGCCAACTCAGCGGGCAGGACCCGGTCCCTCAGCTTGGACTTGTTCTCCCCGGGCGCAGAGAGCCCGTACGCGAGCGCGTAGGCACCGTTCTTGACCGCACCGATCACCTCGAGCGCAGGCAGCGCCTGCCACGACAGGATGCCGAGCTCGGCCTCCAGTTGCGAGGCGGTGTTGCCCATCGTCTGGAGCAAGGTCGCGAACGCCGCGCGTTCTCCTGGCCCCATCGTCTCGATCTGTTCGAGACTCGCCTGTTCGCGCTCAAGGATCAGCATCAGGTCGGACGTCCTCGCATACACGCTCTGGAGAAGGCGTTCCTCGACGATGTCACCGGCGACCTGTTCCATCCGGCCGACCAGGAACTCCATCGTGAGCATCTGCTGCCCGTTGACGCTGCACACGGCAAACCGCGCGGACTTGCCCATGGCCGTCGCGAGCTTGAGGAACTGGGACAAGCCCGGGAGCACCCCGAAGATCTCCAACGCCGTGTACGCCGCGACATTCGCGGTCTTCGCGCAATCGCCCGAACTCGGTCGGACTGCAGAATCCGCCGCACCTGGGCCGCCGACAACACCCCATGCACAGGCGAGGGTGAGCACCATCGCTGTGACGGAACGTCGGACTTGTCGCTGGAACAAGAACATGGAGAGCCTCGCTGTCGCCGTCGCTGCTGGCGTTGTGCCTGCAGGCGACGGATGCTTCGCGGCTCAGGTGTCCGGCGCCACGGTCGGCAACGAACGAACGGTGAACCAGGCGCATCACGCGAGGGTCTTGCCCCAGAAGCCAACGGTTGCGTCAACGGATCCGGCAACGGCCCAGGGGGTGTTCGGCGGACGCAACGGTTACCTCAACGCATGGGAATTACGTTGGCCGTCTGACGGTGGACAGACGAGAAGCCAACCTGCGCCTTGGACGTTCGCCGCCGCCTGTACGCCACGCGAGGAGACGCCCCATGCTCAAGTCACACGTACGAACCGGGATGGTCGACGCGCGCCCGCACTTGGCCGTCCTGGTCGTCGCGGCGATGAGTCTGGGGCTTCTCCTCGTTCGGCCGACGACCGCCGAGGCGGCGCCGCTGGACAGCGTCGCGATCCTCGAGGATCTTCGCTTCGGCTCGGCGAGCGGCAACCCCCGCGAGTTGACCGACGTGGCCGGGAACCTGTTCTTCGCGGCCACCGACGAGGGCGACACCGAGCTCTGGATGTCGGACGGCACCTTCCTCGGCACGAATCAGGTCCACGACATCAACCTGGGGCCGACAAAGAGCAGTTCCCCACGCGAGCTCACGGCCGTGGGTCGGACCCTGTTCTTCGCCGCCTTCGACGGCAACAACACCGAGCTCTGGAAATCTGACGGCACGCGCGTGGGCACCCAGCTGGTCAGGGACCTCGCCGGCCCTCAGGACGCGGCGCCCATCGAACTCACCGCGGTCGGACGCACGCTGTTCTTCTCGGCATTCGACGGGAAAGGGCGCGAGCTGTTCAAGAGCGACGGCACCTTCGGCGGAACGGGCCGGGTCAAGGACATCGGGCCCGGTGATCAGAGTGGCCATCCGCTCGGACTGACCGATGTCGCGGGCACGCTGTTCTTCACCGCGGTCGACGACGGCGGTCGCGAGTTGTGGACATCCAACGGCACTGAGGCTGGAACCGTCCGGCTCAAGGACATCAACCCCGGCAGCGCGGACAGCAACCCGACCGCGCTGACCGCAGTCGGCGACACCCTGTACTTCACGGCCTACAACGAGAAGAGCAGTGTCGAGCTGTGGAAGTCGGACGGGTCGCCGGCGGGGACGGTCATGGTCAAGGAGCTCCTGCCGGGGGTCCTCAGTGCCTTCCCTGTCGGACTCACCGCGGTGGACGACACCCTGTTCTTTGCGGCGTCAGACGGTGAACACGGCAAGGAGCTGTGGACGTCCGACGGCACAGCAGCCGGAACCGGCCAGGTCGCGGACCTCGCAACCGGCCCCAGCGCGAGCCAGCCGACCGAGTTGACGGCTGTCGACGATCGGCTCTTCTTCAGCGCCAACGTCGGCGGTGAGCGGGAACTGTGGACCTCGGACGGAACGGCCAACGGGACGACCAAGGTCAAGGACATCAACCCGGGCGTCGCCAGCAGCACACCCAACCAGCTGGTCGCCTTCGGTGGTGTCCTCTACTTCTCCGCCCTTGACGCGGCCAACGGTCGTGAACTCTGGAGATCCGATGGAACGGGCGTCGGCACGGAGCGGATGAGTGACATCGTCGCGGGAGCCGGAAGCGGGGAGCCGAAGTCCCTGACGGCTGCGGGCCCGATTCTGTACATGTCTGCCGACGACGTGGTGCAAGGTCGCGAACTGTGGTCGGCGAAGGACACGATTGCGCCGGACACCATCATCACCTCAGGCCCTGCGGAAGGATCCGCCACGACTGCCTCTCGGGTCACGATCGGATTCCGCTCCGATGACTCGTCGGCAACCTTCGAATGTCGCGTCGTCCTGTCTGTTCCGGGCGACGTCCTCGCGTCCGTCCCCGCGTTCAAGCCCTGTACGTCGGCCGACGCGCATGTGCTGGATCCGATGCCGCCGCCCGGCACTACCGTCGACTTCGCGGTCCGCGCCCTGGATGGGGCCGGGAACCTCGACTCCACGCCGGCCCGACGGACGTTCACGACGGCAGCCGCCGTACCTCCGGTCGCGGTCGATGACGTGGTGACCGTGGTGGAGGACGCAGGGCCGACGAAGGTCGACGTACTGGCGAACGACAGCAACCCGCAGGACGGCCCCGTGACGATCGTGTCGGTCGGACAGCCGGGCAAGGGGACGGCCGTCGTCGCGGAGGCTGGGTCGCTGATCAGCTATGAACCTCATCCGGACCAGTGCACCGATACGGACGAGGCAGACACGTTCGGGTACACGCTGAACGGCGGTTCTACAGCGAAGGTCAGCGTGACGATCGTGTGTGTCGACGATGCGCCGGTGGCCGTCAATGACGACGCGACAGCACTCGAGAACGCGGTCGACGTCAGCCTGGACGTGTTGGCGAACGACACCGATCCCGATGGTGGTCCGCTCCTGATCGCGTCAGTGACGCAACCGAGCAATGGCACCGTGCGGGTCGTCGATGCCGGATCCGGACTCAGGTACTCACCCACGCCCGGCCACTGTTCAGACCCGGGGGAAAGCGATTCCTTCGAGTACGCACTGAACGGTGGATCCAGGGCCACGGTCACGCTGACCGTTGCCTGTGCTCCGCGCCCGCCGGACGACTCCACGCCCCCGGAGACCGTGATCACGACCGCGCCGAACCTGCTCACCAGCTCGCTGTGGCTGGCGTCGACGGGAACCTTCTCGTTCTCCTCATCGGAGCCTGGTTCGACGTTCGAGTGCCGGGTCGACACCGGTCCCTACGTCGCCTGCGCCTCGCCGCACCGCCTCAGCGTTCCGTTCGGCCAGCACACCTTCGCCGTACGCGCTCGAGATGCCTCCGGGAATGTCGACCCCACCCCGGCGACTCTCCGGGTCCTCCAGTTCGGCCTGTAGAGGTCGGTGACGATCGACCATCGGGCAGCCGCCACCATGCTCGACGACGGGCTCGTCGGGAGGGCGACCTCGGGTAACGTCGACGCGCTCGGCCGAGCGCTGATGGAAGCGGCGGGTGGCCTCGCAACGGTTTACGCAACGGTTCGTCTGCATCGTGGGGTTTCTTCATAGGTAGGCCATCACCGCTTGTGGACTGACTCGGCACCACTCCCGATGTGACCATTCAATCGAGGTGTCGCCATGATCAACCGCTGCCGAATGTTCCCGCTCCGCGTCGCCGTTGTCGTCGCGGCCACGTTGGTCTGTCTTGGGGCTGTGCAAGGCGGAACGCCGTCCGCCGGCGCGGTGTTCGCCCCCGAGGTCGTTTCGTTCGACGAGCCGACTGAGGCGGAGCTGCGTGACCAGTTCATGGCCGAAGAGGCCTCTCTTGTGGCCGGTGCCGATGACCTGCTCATCAGCCGCCAGTCGAGCGTGACCAAGAGCGGCACGACCACCAACTTCGTGATCAAGGCGTGGGTCAAGAGCGGGTCGACGTATCTGTACCACCAACTGTGGGGCTGTGAGCGGAGGTGGACGAGGCCGAATGCGTGCAGCAACTTCGAGGAGCGCCGCGCGGAGTTCTTCGCGGCAGCACTGAACGTGCTCCACCATGAGCGCTCGTCCAGGGCCACCAACGGGTTCAACGTCCCCAAGCTGTTGAACAAGAACGAGATCGACTTCTACGGGGGAGTGCCGTTCTTCCTGGTCAACAACCTGAGCAGGGAGAGGAACCAGACTGAACCCAGCCCCTCTCACACCTGCCTGGACGTGATCGGCGGCTATGCCTGGGTTACTCCGGGCACTGGGCTGCAGTTGCGCGGATGTGAGTTCGACCGCGCCGAGCCGTCGAGCACCCTGCCGACCGATCACATCTGGCGCTTCGTTCCGGGGACGTCCCTGCTGCAGAACGTCCTGTCCGGTCTCTGCCTCGATGTTGCGGGACCGGTGACGACCCAGACCGACGGCAGTCCGGTCGTGGTGAGCGCGTGTGACTTCAATGGCGGCTGGGAGACTGCCGACCAGCGCTGGGGACTGCACCCGCTCGGCTACCTGGTCAACCTGGCATCCGGCCGCTGCCTGGACATGAACGGCGCGAGCACCACGAGCAACGGTGCCGCGGCGCGCGTGGTCAACTGCGAGTACGGACTGAGCGCGAAGCTGAACAGTCCCGGTTCTTCTCAGGGCCTCACCGCAGCAGACTCCACCACCGATCAGTCGTGGAGCGTGTCGGGCCTCGACAGCGGCCTGCACCCCACA
Source organism: Nocardioides sp. Root682 (assembly GCF_001427795.1). Classification (GTDB taxonomy): domain Bacteria; phylum Actinomycetota; class Actinomycetes; order Propionibacteriales; family Nocardioidaceae; genus Nocardioides. The sequence goes on from NZ_LMHJ01000003.1 coordinate 232,085, forward strand.
CTTCCGTCGTACCCGGCGCTGGACGGTCGTGTGGTCCCGCCGCAGACCACGATCACCGCTGCCCCGCCCCACACGATCACTCACTACGACGAAGTGAACATTGCATTCACCAGCAACATGGTGGGATCCACCTTCGAATGCAGTTTCAACGATGGCGGCTACGTGCCCTGCACGTCACCGTTCACGCACGACACCTTCCGTGGGGAACGCGGGGACTACTCCTTCAGGGTGCGGGCGACCAACCGGTACGGCCTCACCGATCCGACCGCTGCAGTTGCGCTGTGGGCCGTCGTGGAACCGTTCTGAACCGAGCGCTGGGCCTTCGAATGCACCGCAACGGTTTCGACAACGGTCGGCGGCCTACGTTGCCCTATTCATTCAAATCCTCGGGATCACGAAACGGCGGAGGCGCTCACCACGCCTGTCGCCCGAGGAGATGCTCATGTGGATGACCAATGACCACCGGTCCATCGATCGCCGAACGCGGCGTAGCCTCTCGGCGGTCGCGATGTTGGCCCTGGCCGCGACGCTGCCTCTGGTCGCCCCCCTGGTGCCCGCAGCCGTGGCCGGTCCGCCGGACAGCGTGTCGCTCGTTGCGGACGTCAAGGCTGGCGCCACAGGAAGTGACCCAACCGGCCTGCTCGACATGGGTGGCACTCTCTACTTCGCGGCCACCCAGGGTGACCGCGAGCTCTGGAAGTACGACGGCTCGGGGCATTCTCTGGTCCGTGACATCAACGCGGGAGCAGGTAGCAGCGACCCCCGAGAGTTGACCAAGCGCAGTGCGTCAGTGTTCTTCTTCAGTGCGACTGGGTTCGGCGGTCGTGAGTTGTGGAGGTCCAACGGCACCGCATCCGGCACCGCGCAGGTCGGAGAGGTGAATGCGGGCAGTGCGAGCAGCACACCCACCGAGCTGACCATGGTCGGCAGCACGTTGTTCTTCAGCGCCTTCGACGGTACGGATCGCGAGCTCTGGAAGAGTGACGGCACCCTGGCGGGGACCGTCCAGGTCAAGGACATCGCCCCCGGCGCCGGTAGCGGCGACCCCCAGGACCTGACCCAGGTCGGGGGGACCTTGTTCTTCACCGCGGCCGACGCGGGCGCCAGCAGCCGCGAGCTGTGGAAGTCGGACGGCACCGCCGCGGGGACGGTGCGGGTCAAGGACATCAACCCCGGCACCACGGGCAGCCTTCCGCTCAGACTTACCGCGGTGGGCTCGACACTGTTCTTCTCGGCGATGAGCGGCACGGGATCTCACGAGCTGTGGAAGTCGGACGGGACCTCCGCGGGCACCGTCCGGGTCGCGCAGAACGCCCTACTCAGAGCGCCTGTTGAGCTTACGAATGTCGGCGGCACTCTCTTCTTCTCGGCGACGACGACCGCACAGGGCAGGGAGCTGTGGAAGTCCAACGGCACCACTGCCGGAACCGTGCAAGTCGCCGACATCATCCTCGGCGACCAGAGCGGCGAGCCGACCGAGCTTGCCGCTGTCGGCGGGCGGCTGTTCTTCCAGGCAGGAGCGGAGACGAATCGTGAGCTCTGGACGTCGAACGGCACCGCCGCCGGTACGGTCCGCGTCAAGGAGATCAATGTCGCCGGAAGCAGTAGCCCGGCCGAGCTGACCGAGATCGCCGGCACTGCCTACTTCGCGGCAACCGACAGCACGCACGGGCGTGAGCTGTGGCGTTCGGATGGCACCGCTGGCGGAACCGTACGGGTGGGCGACGTCGCAACGGGCGCCGCGAGCAGTTCGCCGACGTACCTCACGGCCAGCGGCGGCCAACTGTTCTTGTCGGCCGACGACGGCGCCAGTGTCGGTCGCGAGGTTTGGCGCACGATGGACAGCATCGCGCCGAACACGTCGATCACCTCCGGTCCGGCCGAGGGATCGACGACTTCGGACACCCCGATCACCCTGGGATTCGCCTCGGACGACCTCCCCTCGACGTTCCGCTGCCGTTTCACCCTGACGGCGCCCGGGCAGCAGCCGGGAACACCGCCTGCCTTCGGCTCGTGCTCGAGCGCGAACTCCCACACGCTGACTCCCGTTCCGGCGTCCGGCACGCTCGTCACCTTCGAGGTCCGCGCTACGGACGCGGCCGGCAACGTCGACCCCACGCCCGCGTCGCGCACCTTCACTGTCGTCGCGCCTGACGCTCCGCCGGTTGCCGTGAACGACGAGCTCACTGTCCTGCGCGAGATCGGTCTGCCGGCCGCACTCGACGTGTTGGCGAACGACACCGACGCGGATGGGGGTTCGATCAGGATCGAGTCGGTCACCCAGCCGACCAACGGGTCGGTCGAGATCGTTGATGGAGGCGCGAGCCTGTCCTACGAGCCCAGCCGGCAGTACTGCAACGACTCGGGCCCGTTCACCTACACACTGAACGGCGGGTCGACCGCGACGGTCAGGGTGACGGTGCTGTGCGGTGACTCGCCTCCCGTTGCGCAAGACGACGATATCTCCGTGGTCCGCGAGACCGGTCCGTCCCTGCTCGACGTGCTTGCCAACGACAAGAATCCTGACGGCGGCCCCATCCTGATCGAGTCGGTCGGTCACCCGCGGCACGGGTCGGTGGAGATCGTCGACTCGGGATCGCGCCTGTCCTACGAGCCGGACCGGGACGTCTGCACCGACTCAGGCTCCTTCACCTACACGCTGAACGGTGGATCCACAGCAACGGTCATGGTGAGGGTCAGTTGCACCCCGGTGGACCGGGCCCCGGTCGCGGTCGGCGATTCCGCCACTGTGCTCCAGGACGCAGAGGCCACCGGGATCGATGTGTTGGTCAACGACACGGATGCTGACGGCGGCCCGATGGTGGTGGAGTCGGTGACTCAGCCGTTCAACGGCGCGGCGGCGATCACCGGATCGGGTTCGGGCTTGACGTACACACCGAACCGCGGTTACTGCAACGACACCGTCGGCGCACCGTCTGATCGTCCCGGTCCGCCGGACACGTTCACCTACATGTTGAACGGCGGCTCGGTTGCCACTGTTTCGTTGAGAGTGACCTGCACCCCGGAGCCGGTGGACCTGCTGCCGGTGGCGGTCGATGATGCCGCGACGGTGGCCCAGGACGCAGAGGCCACCGAGATCGATGTGCTGGCCAACGACACGGACGCTGACGGCGGCCCGATGGTGGTGGAGTCGGTGACCCAGCCGACCAACGGCACGGTCGCGGTCTCCGGATCCGGTTCGGGTCTGACCTATGCACCGGACTCCGGCTACTGCAACGACGCTGGGGCCCCGGATAGGTTCACCTACGCGCTGAATGGCGGGTCGACAGGCACCGCCGAAATGGCGGTCACCTGTGTCCCGGAGGTGGTGGACCAGAATCCGGCTGCAGTCGATGATGCGGCGATCGTCGTCCAGGACGTGACGGCGAAGCAGATCAATGTGCTGGACAACGACACGGATGCGGACGGTGGTCCGATGGTGGTGGAGTCGGTGACGCAATCGACCAACGGCGCGGTGGCGATCACGGGTTCGGGTTCGGCTCTGACCTACACACCGAACCGCGGGTACTGCAACGACGCCGAGGCCCCGGACACGTTCACCTACACCCTGAACGGTGGCTCTACCGCCACGGTCACCGTAAAGGTCATCTGTGGCACGTTGACGGTGGACAAGGCTCCGGTTGCAGTGGACGATGCCGCGACGATTCCCCAGGACGCGGAAGCCACGCAGATCGGCGTGCTGGCCAACGACACGGATGCTGACGGTGGTCTGATGCTGGTGGAGTCAGTGACGCAGCCGGCTCACGGCGTGGTCGCGATCACGGGTTCGGGTTCGGGTCTGAGCTACGCGCCGATCGTCGGGTACTGCAGCGACGTGGAGGCCCCGGACACGTTCACCTACACATTGAACCGCGGTTCCGTGGCAACGGTCGCGGTGACGGTCACCTGTGAGCCGGAGCCGGAGCCGGTGGACCTGGCGCCGGTGGCGGTCGATGATGCTTCGACCGTGGCACAGGACGCGGAGGCCACCGAGATCGATGTGTTGGCCAACGACACCGATGCCGACGGTGGTCCGATGGTGGTGGAGTCGGTGACGCAGCCGGCTCACGGCGTGGTCGCGATCACGGGTTCCGGTTCGGGTCTGAGCTACGCGCCGCGCGCTGGGTACTGCGAGGACGCTGAGGCCCCGGACACGTTCACCTACACGCTGAACGGTGGTTCGACCGCCACGGTCGACATGAGTGTCACCTGCGACGAGGAGGCGCCACCCCCGGCGGATACGACCGCCCCGCAAACGGAGATCACGGGCACCACGAACCTCCTTGGGTTGTCGCTGTGGCTGTCGCAGAAGGGCACCTTCACCTTCACCTCCACGGAGCTGGGGTCGACCTTCGAGTGCAGGGTCGATCAAGCTGCCTTCGAACCGTGCACGTCGCCGCATGCTGTGACCATCCCGTTCGGCACCCACACCTTCGCGGTCCGCGCCATCGACCCGGCCGGGAATGTCGATCCCACGCCGGCGACGAGCTCGGTCCTCGTCGCCGGGCTCTTCTAGCCCGGAACTGCTGGCCTGGCTCTCTGCTGGCCGGTCGGCCGCGAAACGGTTTCGACAACGGTGGGTCCTCGATACTCCGACCGACGACGAACACGTCGGCGTTGGAATCGGCTGCCTGCGGTCGAAACGGAAGGTGAGATCTTGAGGGCAGTTCTCGGTCGTCGCGGAATGCTGGCTGCGTTGGGTGCTGGCGGGGCGAGCGTCCTGGCATCGGGCGCTCGTGGACATGCCTCAGCAACGGTCACCCCCTTCCTGCACGGCGTTTCGTCCGGCGACCCCCGGCCCGACAGGGTCGTCATCTGGACCCGCGTCACCGTCTCGCCGGACGCCCACCCGGGATCTGGCATCGGCGCCGCGGTGAGCGTTACCTGGGAGGTCTCGCAGGACTGCGATTTTCGACGGCTCGTCAAGACCGGCACTGCGGTCACCGGGTCGGCCACCGATCACACGATCAAGGTCGATGTGCGTGGCCTGGAGCCCGGCCAGCGGTACTACTACCGGTTCCTTGCGCTCGGAAGTGCGTCCCCGACCGGCGCCACGAGGAGCGCAGCCGCTCGCGACAGTGTGCGACCCGTCAGGTTCGGCGTCGTCTCATGTGCCCACCATGAGTGGGGTCACTTCGCGGCGTACCGCCACCTGGCCGGGATGGAACTGGACGCGGTCCTCCACCTGGGTGACTACATCTACGAGTACCCGCGTGACGCCGTCGTCGCCGGGGTCTCGAGCCCGTTGAAGTCGCGGGGCCATCTGCCCATCCACGAAACCGTCACCCTGCAGGACTACCGCATGCGCCACGGTCAGTACCGGCTCGACGCGAACCTGCAAGCCATGCACGCCAAGCATGCGGTCATCGCGATCTGGGATGATCACGAGATTGCCAACGACGCCTGGCGCGAAGGTGCCGAGAACCACGGGCCTGGCGAGGGCGACTTCCCGGCACGGGTCAACGCGGCTCGTCAGGCGTGGCTCGAGTGGCTCCCGGTGCGCCCCGACCCCCACGATCCCGCCGAACGTATCCATCGCAAGTTCGAGTTCGGACGACTGGTTGACCTCTGGATGCTCGACGAACGGTCGTACCGCGACGAGCAACCGGCCAGCGCCCTTCTTGGCTACGTTTCGGTGGATCGGGCGGTGACGGACCCTGATCGCACCATGCTCGGCCGATCCCAACGGGACTGGCTGGTCGGTGGAGTCAGGAGCTCGACCGCGACGTGGCAGGTGCTGGGCAACCAGGTGCCGTTCTTCCCGCTCCAGGTCGGGCCGGCCCTACCTGGACAGGTGGCTGCGCTGTTGAAGCCCCTGGCCGGCAACATCCCCCTTGCCGTTCCGCCAGCGCTGTACGTCGACGATTGGAACGGGTACCAGGCAGAACGGCAGCATCTCGCGAAGGCCTTCGAGGGCGAGGCGAACGTCGTCGTGCTCACGGGCGACGTGCACGAGACCTTCGTCTGCGACATTCCCAAGGACGCCGGCAGCTACCTGCTGACCCGCGCCTCCAACGCCGTCGAGTTCATCGTTCCGGGGGTCAGCTCCCCATCGATCGCGCGCGGGCTCAACACGGTGGCCACACCTGTGGGCAACCTCGTCGACACCATCCTCGAGACCAACCTCGCGCTGGGCAGCCCCTGGGTGAAGTATCATGAGGGTTTTGCGAACGGATTCGGCGTCGTCGACTTCACGGAGTCGCGCGTGCACTGCGACATGTGGCACCTCGACGATGTCACGGACCCACGCTCAGGAGCACGGGTGGCGGTCTCGTACGCATCCAGGCGGGGGACTAGGCGAGCGGTACGGGTACAAGCCGCGCTCTAGCCCTTTGAGCCCAAGGTCAGCGTCGGGGGTTCAGTAGTGGTTCGGTCCCGCCGTCAGCGACCAGGACCGCCCCGACCACCAGCGAGGCCGCATCGGACATCAGGAAGTTGATGGCAGCGGCGACTTCATCCGCCCGTCCATCGCGGCCCAGCGGACTGGGATAGGCGTCAGCGAAGACGCCGAGCTCGGGGTCTTCGCGAAGCCGGTCCGTCATGGGCGTTGCGATCAGCCCCGGCGCCACGGCGTTCACGCGGATCCCGCAGCCCGCCCATTCGGGGCCGATGCCCTCGCGCCGGGCCCACCACGCGAGGGCGGCCTTGCTCGCCGGATAGATGTGTACGGCGTCGTGCGTGGCGGCGAGCTCGCGGGCCTTGTCCTCGTCCCCGTCGAGACATGCGTCGGCGACGTCCTCGGGCCAGCCGGGTTGACACGCCGTCGAATTCGATGACAGCAGCACGACGCTCGCGCCACTGGCGGCGGCCAGTTGGGGCCGGAGTTGCGTCACGAGAGAGATGGCACCGAAGTAATTCACCGACACCACGAGCTTGGAGTCGACTCCGGTCAGGCCAGCGACGCCCGCGCAGGGCACGACACCGTGCACGACGTCTGTGAGTCGCCGGACGCCCTGTGCAGCGCTCGCGCGGCCATCCGGGGTGGCGAGATCGGCGACCACGTCGGCGTCGTACAGGTCGATCCCGATCACCCTGTGGCCGCCTGCCCGGAACAGGGCTGACGTGGCGGCGCCGATCCCCGACGCGCTGCCGGAAACGACGAAGGTGCTCATGGGCGGTCCTTCAGGCGAACCATTCCGGTCAGCGTCGCGATGTACGCCGCCCCGTCCGGACCGAGATAGATCGCGGCGTAGTGGTTGTTCCACTGGATGCCGGTACCGGTGAGCTTGCTCCACGCGGTCTTTCCGGTCCGAATGTCGATGGCCGTCAGGTACCAGGCGTCAAGGGTGTCGCGCCTCGGTGGCTTCGTGTAGGCGTAGAGCAGGCCGTTGCCCAGCGAGGCCTTGGCCACCGAGGTGGGCGCGACCGAATTATTTGTCCACGCGACCGGACAGCCGCCATCCTCGATCATCACCCGCGAGATGCCGGCCGTCGTGCTGCGGCCGAGGAGGGTGGAGAGGGGGCTGGTGTAGCCGTAGTTGTTCTCGACCATCACCGAGTTCCCAGCGGCGACGAGGCTGTTCTCCGTCGCGCTCGCCCCGTCGCCGAAGACCGGGGTCGTGCAGTGCAGCCGGTTGGTCACACCGGTCCGCCGGTCGTAGACGAGGACGTTCATGCGCGGCTCGGCGTTGTCCGTCACGGCGATCCAGCGGTCCCCGATCAGGGTCGGGGAGGTGCCCGAACCCTGAGAGAGCTGGCCCGGCTTGGTGCGGTTGCCACGATCGTAGGTTTCTCGCCAGGTGACGGTGGGTGTCCCGTCGACAGCTGCGTCGAAGCGGTAGGTCGCGTGTGTCGTCACGGCGTACACGCCGCCGGTCTCGTCGGCGGAGACGGAGTTGAAGATGTCCTCAGTGGTGCTCAGGGTGTGCACCGCTCCCGTCGCCAGGTCGAGGGTCCCGACCACGCCCGACTGGGTGAAGAACCAGGCGCGGCCGGCCCAGTCGAGAGTCAGCGCGACCAGGCAGTCGTCCGGGTCGGCCAAGTGGGTGGCGAGCGGCCAGGATCGTTCCTTGGCCAGGCCGCTCTCACCCGTCTGGACGACCTCCCATATCTCGCCGCTGGTCGTGAGCGCGAGGGCGCGATCGTCGGCGGTCAGTACGAAATAACTACCACCACACAGGTCGGTCAGTGGATTGGACGCGGAGAGCAGGTTGCGTCCAGGCATCGGCAACTCCGCCATGGGCGTCAGCGTGGTCGGGTCGATCAGCATCATCGTGAATCCGTCGAGACCGCCGCAGAGTGCCTCAATGCGGCCCCGCGAATCGAAAGTAACCGTGGCGCATTCACGGACTCCGTACATCGCGGAGGTGACCCTGGGACTCTTGCCCAGCGGACCGGATCCGCTGTAGGCGTCCGAGCTGTAGCTGTCGTTGTGCATGCTGCTGCGCCCGTTGTCGGCGAGATGCGGATTCTGCGGGATGGGCGGATGCGCGATCGGCTGAGGTGTGGCCGGGCTCCCGACGTAGGACGGCACCAGCAGGTCCGTTGGCAGCGAAGGGATCGGCACCCCGCGCAATGCTGGGATCGGCGGCAACGTCAGGCCGTCGGCCATGGCCGACGAGGACTGGCCGACGACGGCGAGGGCGACGCTGAGCCCGAGGCCGAGCACAGCGAGCGAGCGTGAAGTCATGGCTTATAGTAACCATATGGTTACGACAGGTCAATGAGTGATCGACGTAACACTTCATGTAACGGTCGCCACAACGGTCGCTTGGCACCGTGCGTGGCACCTTCCGCACAGCGGACCATGACAGCGGTGTTGCGTAGCGCAGTGCATCGTCGAAGTGGTCCGGCGACCTAGGAGTCACACCGTTGAACCACTTCCTTCGCTCGTCCCGTTCCCGATTCGTTGGTCTGGCGATGGCCGCAGTCTCCGTCGGGCTGGTGCTCGGCGGCACGGATGTCGGTGCCGCTGCTCCCACCGCAGTTCCTCGGCCGGTCACTGCAGCCGCGGTCGCATCCTCCGACGACCCCGACAGCCTTCCGGAGATCCTGAAGGATCGCGAATGCGGGAAGACGAAGGGCTACCTGTGGGTCGGCGGCATGACCATCATGAGCTTGCTTCCGGGGGTGAGCATCCTCTCGCCGCTCGGGTTCGCCTCCGCATTGGGCACGATCGGGTACTACGGCACCTGTGTCCTGGGCGTGAACGAGGCCAGCACCCTGGTCCTGATGATCAAGGACATGGAGCGCGCGGCCGGCGCCGTCGTCGACCAGCAAGCACTGCAGAGCGTCTATGCGCGGTCCACGGATCTCATGCGCACGCTGGAGCGTGAACGGCCGAATCTCGAGAAGGTCGACACCATGACGTCGGCGGAGCGCGCCGGCTTCGCCATCGTGATCCAGACCGTCGGCAACAGCGCCTCGCTGCTGGAGGCGGAACTCGAGAACCTCCCGTGGCAGGCGCTCCCGGCGGTCGCCGTGGTCGGTGCAGTGAAGAACGGTGCCTACGCGCTGTCGTACCTGCTGAGCCCGCCAGGACTGAACAAGGATCACCTCAGGAAGGTCGTGATGCCGGCTGAGCTCGAAGAGACGCGGCAGTTGGTGGCGACGCAGGAGGCGCGTTACACACGGTTCGTGACTGACGAGGTGTCGTTGAGGCGGGAGTCGCGGTCGGGCCAGGAGCCGACGATTCTCGCGCGAGCCACGCGAGGGAACGGGCGCTTCGTCTACAGCAAGGACTGGACCTGCACGAAGTCAATCTTCGGGAATGGCTGCGATCTGTTCAGCCAACGGCGAACCGAGTTCTTCGCTGCCGCACTCGCCAAGCACCGGGAGGTGCGGCACGCCATCGGGGGAGTATTGGCCGACGACTACCTGCAGTTCAAGAACGAGTTGGACATGTATCGGGGCAAGTCATTCTTCCTCATCAACAACAGGTCGCAGCGCACCGGGACCACGGTGGCGAGCATCAGGTACACGTGCCTCGACGTGAAGGGCAGCCCGGGCAAGGCTGCGGGAACACCCGTGCAACTGGCGGACTGCCAGTTCGCACAAGCGGGGACGAGCGGAGCCCCGTCGACGGATCAGGTGTGGCGCTTCGTGCAGGGCACGGGGCGCCTGCAAAATTTGCTGTCCGGTCGTTGTCTGGATGTGGCGGGACCTGCGTCGCAGCAGGCCGAGGGCAGCAACGTGGTGCTCTCCGACTGTGTTGCCGGGAGCTCGCCCGAACATGCCGACCAGCAGTGGGGGATGCACCCACTGGGCTACCTCGTCAACCTGTCCAGCGGTCGGTGCCTGGACATGACCGGTGCCGCCACGATCGACAACGGCGCGCTCGCGCGGGTCACCACCTGTGAGTACGCATCCAGTCCCATGCCGCGCCCGGTCTTTCCCTTCGCCGGAGGCGTCAAGGGCTATGACAACTTCGACGGCTACGAGGGCATCGGCACGTCGACCGGCATCGACGGTGGAGACCCCGCCACCGACCAGTCGTGGAGCCTGGGGTACGTCGGGATCCGGACCGGACCGCTGGCCAGCCAGGGGATCGGTAGAGACCGTCTACTGCCCGCTCCGCCGCCGCCGTACGACCCGGCCGATGCTGTTGTGCCCGAGGTGATCGTGGACACGACCCCGCCGGAGTTGGCGATCTCGGATCTCGTCCAACGGGAGGGTACGACCAGTGCGGTCGTGGAGTACTCGGTCGATGAGACCGCGCAGCGGGTGGAGTGCCGCGTTGACGACGAGGAGTTCGTCCCCTGCTCCTCCGGGTACGAGACGGCCCCGCTGGCACACGGCGAGCACCGGTTGACCGTTCGTGCCGTCGACGAAGCAGAAAACGCTGCATCGGACCAGGCGACGGTGGTGATCGATGCTGCCGCGCCGGTGACCACGATCGTGTCAGGCCCGAGCGGGACGACGACGACGGTAGATGCGGTCGTCTTCACGTTCGCCAGTTCCAAGCCCGCATCCACCTACGCATGCAGGCTGGACGAAGGAGCTTTCGCGCCGTGCACCTCCCCGACCGACTATGGCCGGCTGGCCGCGGGCACGCACACGTTCGAAGTGCGCGCAGCCAGCAACCACAACGGGCTCACCGACCCAGCCGGCGCCAAGCGCTCCTGGACCGTGCGCAAGTGCCTGCTTGCCTTCCCGGGGCAGCCGTGCCTCTTGTGAATCACCCCGAACTGCAACGGTCTCTGCAACGTTGGCCTGCGATGCTGGAATCAGCCGCCGGACCGGAGACAGTCGGGCGGCGCCGGACCCCTCACCGTTGACAGTCGTGGAACCTTCCCCCGGGTGACCCGGCGCGTCTGCACCATACGGAGAAGCCGGCTTGGCGGGCCACCCTGGAACCCAACCCCATCCTGAGATCCAGGGTGGCCCGCGTTCTCGGCTTTCAGGACGTCCGGAGGAAGGCGTCGGCTTGGTTGCGCAGTGCGACGGCCGCGGCGCGATGGCCGATGGCAGACGGGGGATGGGGTGCCCAGTAGGGAACGGCTGCCGCTTCGGACAACGCGATGGCGTCCTCGTGTCGAGCAAGGTCCAACAGGATCTGGCGCAGCCGGATCGCGACCGTGGAATCCGGGGCTTCAGCGTCGCTCGTCATGGCTCATCGTCTGTGTGTGTGGTGCGAGTCGAGGTGTCCTAGATCAGGACGCGGCCGTCACGGGGGTCCATGAACTGGCGCTTGCTGCTCGCTCGTTGTAGGAAGGCTCGGCCCACAGGTCGCACGCCATCGGGTCGGGCCGCATCGGATGCAGCATGGCGTCGGAGCCGCCGTCGATGAAGACGACAGATCCGACCATCAGGCTCGCCGCGTCGGAGAGGAGCAGGCCGACCATCGCGGCAACCTCGTCGGGGCGGCCGGGTCGGCCCATGGCGGTGGGATAGCTCTCGTCGAACACATCCACCTCCGAGTCCTCCGGGAGACGGTCTGTCATGGGCGCAGTGGTGGGGCCTGGGGCCACGGCATTGATCCGAATGCCGGCGTCGATCCAGTCGGGGCCGACACCTGCTTTCCGGGCCCACCACGCGAGTGCTGCCTTCGTTGCCGGGAAGACGCGGACGGCATCGATGTCAGCAGCAGCTTTGCAGGCCGCCTCCTCGTCGTCGCGCAGGCATTCTTCGGCCACCGGCAGGTACCAGCCCGGCTGGCAGGTCACCGAGTTGGACGAGATCAACACGACACTGGCACGGCCCGCGGCCGCCAGTTCACTGCGAAGTCCGCGAACCAGAGCCAGTGCGCCGAAGTAGTTGACCGAAACCAGGCGTTCAGGGTCGAGGCCGCTGAGTCCGGCGATCCCGGCGCAGGGGACCAAGCCGTGGATCACCTCGGCCTGGGCCTTGATCTGCTCGATCGCATCGGCGCGGCCCTCCGTTGTTGCCAGGTCGGCGACAACCTCGGCGTCGTGCAGGTCGACGCCGATCACCCGGTGATCCTGTCGGCGCAACATTGCCGTCGTTGCTGCTCCGATGCCGCTCGCCGAGCCAGAGACGACGTACGTGCGGGCCATCGGGAGTTCCTGGATTCGACGTGTCATGGCAAGACGTTAACCAATAGGTTACGCAACGTCAACCACTTGGTTACAACCATTTGGTTACACTCGAGAATCGGGGCGTGGCCGACCTGCGGCCGCAGGGTGGAGCCGGTTGTCGAGCCCACCTCAAAGGGCGAACATCGGCCCCTGCGTCCAGCCCGTGCGAAGGTCGCTGATGCGCTGCTCCAGAAGCCCGAGTCCGCGCCCCTCACTGAACATCTCAACGGATCCGATCAGGACTTCGGCTCGTGCCACGTCCTCGGGTGCGCCTCGGCGGATCAGGGTCGCAGCCGATTCCACGTCGGCCCATGCGATGAGCAGGCCCGCAGAAAGGTCCTGGCCCTGACGCCGGGCGTCGGCCAGGTGAGCGAGAGCCCGCGGGTGATCGCCCATGACCTGGGCCATCTGGCCGAGCCTCTGGCTCACGAGCAGGAACCCTCGGCCGGAGCCGGCCATGGCTATCCAGCGCGGCGCGGCCTCGAGTTCACGGTAGATCGTTCTCGCCGCCTCGCGGTCTCCGATTACATGTGCCGCATCGGCCAACAGGCAAGCTCCCATGCCCCAGAGAACGTCGTGCTGCAGTCTGATCCCATCCGGACCGACCAACTCATCGAGAGACCTCTTGGCTTCCTCGAACCGGCCTGCCCGGGCAAGGACCATCGTCATGCCGGAGCGCCAGACGCCGTCGTGGACCCCTTCGGCGGCGAACTGGGCGGCCAGGTCGGCGACCTCCTCGGCGCGTCCTTGTTCGACCATGCGCTGAACCGTTGCGGCGGCGCCGCCGTCCGCGGCATCCGATCGAGCTCCCATGGCCGTCTCGGTGGCAAGATCGGCAAGACGCTCGGATTGCTCCAGGTGCCCTTCGATGAAGGCGAAGGTAGAGGCCCATGCGTGTCGGAAGTACACCCAGAAGGGTTGGCGTACCCCCTCGACGATACGGCCGAAGCGTTCGACTGCTGACCGGATCTCGGTGGTCCGCCCTCCCTCCACCAGTGCGAGTAGACGATGCGCTTCGCCTTCGAGCCGGCGTTCGCCGCTCCCGACTTCCCGACCGATTTCGATGAGTTCGGAGGCAGCCGCCAGCCGCGTGTGCATCGGGTAGCCCGGCGCCCGGAATGCAAGCAGTAGGGCGTTGAGAGCATCGGCCAGGACTTCGCGATCGTTGCTCTCGCGGGCGAATCGAACGGCTTCGACTGCCACTCCCGACGTGCGAGCTCGGTCCCCGGTCGAATGGTCGATCCTGCTGAGGCGGGCGAGAAGTTGGGCTCGTCGGGCTGTTGGGTGTTCAGGCAGTCGTCCAAGTGCCTCCCGGGTCATGAGGTCCTCATCGGCTTCGAAGGCGTTGAGCTCGAAGTACCGCTCGTGGCCGATGGCCGCATCGGCCATCAGCTCAGGATCGTCGAGTTGGGTGGCGATCTCGAAGGCAGCGCGGCGAGAGAGTCGTGAGTCGTCGCGGCTGCCGGAGCGCCACTGTGCCGCGGCCAATCCGAGCAGCAGGCCGCCCCTGTGTCTGCGTGAGTCAGGGCGATCAGTCAAGAGTTCGAGCGCTCGCGAATAGTGCTCGGCACTGGCCTCGTACGCCAACTGTCGCTCGGCGTGGTGCGCAGCTCGCTCCGCCCAGTCGACGGCGGTCTCCAGTTCAAGGCCGACGGCGGCGGCGGCGATTCTATGATGCACCAACTCCGGAAGGTGGAGATCGAGCTCGCTGCCTTGCCAGTGCTGCTCCAGTCGCTCAGCGTTCTCGAGGTGCGTGCGGCCAAGGCGGGCCGGGGAAGTGCTCGCGATGAACGCTTCGCGAATGAGGGGGTGGGCGAAGGCGAAGGCCCCGGGTTCACTCTTGGACTCGACCGTCAGGCCCGCCGCAGTGGCCGCTTCCAGTGCGGCGAGTGCGACGGCTGCCTGAACTCCGGCCGCGACCGCCAACTCGATCGGACGTGCGACTCGACCCAGTGTTGCGGCGCGGACCAGGAGGTCGCGGTCTGTCGCGGCGAAGGTCGCGAGCCGGTGCATGACGAGCTGTCGGATGCCTTCGGGAACGGGCCATTCGCGCACGTCTTGGCCGTCCGGCCATGCGGCGGTCGGATCCTGGCACGCACAGAGGTCCCGGGTGAGCTCTCGGGCGAGCAAGGGATTGCCGCCCGTCCGCCGGCTGATCGCTTCGACGAGGGATTCGGGAGGTGGGCCCTGGATCTCGGCCTGAACCAGCTCTCGAATTTCCTCGTCGCCAAGTCCCTCGAGCGTGATCGTGGTCAACTCGCGCTCTCGACGGACCTCGGCGAGCAGGTCGGCGAAGCCAACCGACTGATCGGCTGCGGTGTTGCGGTGCGCGATCAACAGGGTGACGTCGAGGTCGCGGACTGCTCGTTCCACGTGCAAGAACATCAACTGAGTCGGTCGGTCAGCCCAGTGCAGATCATCGAGAATGAGCAGCACCGGCACGGTAGTCGCCAGCTTGCGAACGACGTACGCGACCGCCTCGAACAACCGGTACCGGTCCGTGTCGGGCTCATTGGTCGCGGGCCGCGGATCGGCCTCGGCCAGTTGGGGAACGATCCGAGCCAGGTCGACTCGGGTACGACCCAGGAGTCGCTCGACATCTTCGTTACTCAACGAACGCACAGCGTGCCCGATGGCTTCGATGAACGGCTGGTACGGCACGGCCATGCCCTCGTCGCAACGCCCGAAGAGCACGATGTGGCCGTCGTGTCCTGCGTGGGCCGCTGCCTGGGTGATCAGTCGGGACTTGCCGATCCCCGGCGGGCCCACGACGGTGAGAACTCGACTGCCGCGTCGAGAGTCGTCTCGTCGGTCGATGACTCGCAACTGCGCATCACGTCCGACGAAGCTACGCTCAGCGGCTGCGAGAACGGGAGGCGGCAGTGGGATCTGGTCCGGGCTCCAGATGTCGGTCGCCTGCTGGGTGGCTGAGGAGCCGAGATCCTCGTCGCGCAGGATGGCGGCATGGAGTGCCTGGAGTTCGGGACCGGGCGACGTGCCCAGCTCTTCGAGAAGCTGCTGACGCACGGACTCGAACACACGCAGCGCTTCCGAGGCCTCACCGCTGCGGGCCAGGGCCAACATCAAGAGGGCGTGGCTTCGTTCCAGATAGCCGTCACGCTCCACCAGTTCGCGGGCCGCGGCGATCGCCTCGTCCCCGAGGTCGCCGCCAGCCAGCGAACCCATGTCAGCGATACAGCGCAGCATGTCGCTGAGCCCGCGCTCCACGGTCCGTCGTGTCCGGTCGAGCCACTCGCCTTCCATGTCGGGCAGAAAGCTCCGATCGAGGATGTCGACGGCAGCTCGTGCGTGGTTGACAGCAGCCTCGGCGGCCCGCGCTTCGCGGTCCGCGTCGGCCGCGGCCATCAGGACGCGGGCGCGGGCGAGGTCGGTGTCCAGGTCACCGATGGCGAGCCGGAGTCTCGGCCCATCCTCCAATGCATGGGAACCGACGGCGTCGCGGATCCTTGACAGGAGGGTGCGCAGATTGGCGCGGGGGTCGGCGGGTCGATTGTCTGACCACAGGATGTCGACGAACTCGTCCCGTGTCGCACCGGTGGGATGGTTCACCGCGAGGAAGGCCAACGCCTTTCGCCCCTTGCGTCCCGGCAGCGCGCTGGTGACGTCCATGCCGGCAACTTCGACGGAGAAGCCGCCGAACAGTCGAATCTGGATCTCTGGGCCGCCCACGCGGTCCTCCTTCGTCTGTAGGACCGTCACTGTCTGTTGGCGGCCATTCGGGCGACGATTGCTGTCGAGGTTCGCACCACGGTGTTGAAGACCTCACGAAATCCCTCCTCGTCGCCGAAGAACGGATCTGGCACGTCGCCGGGGCCCTGTGGGTCGAACGACCGGAAGAGCCGCAGTTGGCCGGGCGCCACGTCGGTGAGTTCATCAAGGTCATCGCGGTTGCGTGCATCCATCGCGAGCACCAGGTCGCACTCGTCGAACCAACTGAGGTCGAACTGCTGGGCCTGATGGCGGCTCGGGTCGTAGCCGAAAGCTTGCAAAATGGTTGCGGCCCGGTCGTCAGCCGGTTCGCCAGAGCGGCGGACGTCGGTCCCCGCGCTGACCACCTCGACATCGAGTCCGGCGTCTGCCACGAGCTGTTCAAGGATCACCTGCGCCATGGGGGATCGGCAGATGTTGCCGAGGCAGACCACCGCAATGCGCTTCACGTGGAGGGCTTCGCGAGAAGGAGGGGGCAACGTACGTACCGCCTTCGGGGCGTGCGGGCCAGGGCCGAGGGTGGCACTGACGGTGCTCTGATATTAACCGGTTGGTTACAGGTTGGTCAACCATTTGGTTACTGGGTTTGAAAAGGACGCGAGAAGTTGGAACCATCTGGTTAACTTGCGGCATGACTAATGCTGACCCCGCAGCGGACGCCAAGCCACATGGTCGCGAAGAAGTGCGAGCGGCCACGCTCGCGGCCACCCGAGAGCTCCTTGCGGAGCGGGGGCCGGATCGATTCTCGGTCCGCGACATCGCAGCCCGTGCCGGGATCAACCACGCGTTGGTATTTCGCTACTTCGGTTCCAAGAGCCAGGTCGTCGAGGAGATGTTGGCCCAAGAGGCTCAGGCCGTCGCCGAGGCAGTCAAGGCCTCCGGCGCGGTCGCGAGTGGCACCTCGCTCGAGGACGTGATCCTGCGCTTGCTCGGCCTGCTGGCCGAACGGCCGACCTACTGGCGGGCGCTGGTGAACGCAGTGCTTGACGAGCCGGGTGCAGCGGTTCAAGGCAGCGCTTCAACAACCCAGGTGTTCGCGAACCTTTGGAGCAGCGGTGACCCTGGGGCCGCGGATGCCTCGGCTGTCGCCGGCGTAGTCGTGTTGGGGTGGCTGATCTTTGGGGACTTCATGGTCGAGGCGACCGGCGCGGACAGCGACGCTGTCCGGCGGATGGTGGTCGCACAGGTGACGGACCTCATCGCGCCCGCCTACGTGCCGTAGGGATACCCAGGCAGTTGGCGCGGGCTCCAACGGTTTCTTCAACGGTGCGGCAGAGACCATTCGGCACAGTCTCGTTAGGTGCCAGGAGCATGCATGCCCAGTTCGACAATGACCGAGTCCTCTGCGAAGTGGCGCCTGGTGTGCGCCACGGCTGTGTCGGGCGCCCTCGTGGGTGCGGTGTTGCTTGCCCCCCACAGCCCGGCTCGGGAGAGCGCGATCTCTGTCAGGCAGGCGTACGACACGCAGGTGGAGCAGGACGCCCTGGCACGCGATGCCGACCAGCACCCCACCGGGGACGCCTTCATGGAGGCGATGCGTCCAGGCGGCGACACCGAGGGGCATAATCACGACCACAATGACGTTGCGACCAAGAACGCAGTGTCTCGCGGCGACCTGAGCGACCCGCTCGCGCAGGACATCACCGCAGACGCAGACGCCATTGCGGCATCGGCCTCGGTTGCAATTGACCGTGGGGCCGACCAGCCCCTGCTGGTTGCGGGCTTCACGACGAGGCCCCGCCTGGCTGTTCCGCAGGACCGGTACGCGATGGCCGGCGGGTGCTACTCCCTTCAGGCGCCCAGCGGACGGTTCGTGCACCGTGCCGGGCGAAAGCCCACGGTGGTGGGCGCCGGAGTCGAGCCGATCCGGTTCCAGGCGACCAGACTGGGCGGCTACCTCTTGTATGGCACGAAGTCGGACTACCTCGGCGTGACCTCCCTGCTCGATCTCCTCCTTCACGCCCCCGGTTTCGTGGCTGTGGCCGGCACGAACACTGACTGGACAGTCCACGCCAAGGGATCGGGATACACCTTCGTGCTTTCCAGTGGCAGGTCGCTCGTTGCCAAGCCGGACGGTTCGATCGCGCTCGGCACCGCAGACAAAGCAACCGCGTTCAAACTTCACACGATCGACGGCTGCGCGACATTCCCGGAGATCGAGACCAACGTGGGCCAGCCGTTCAAGGGCAGCACATCGATGCAGGAGACTCGCGGCCTGCTCGACGCGCACAGCCACGGCATGACCCACGAGTTCCTGGGGGGCCAGGTGCTGTGCGGCAAGCCATGGCACCCCTACGGGGTCACCAAGGCACTGGTGGACTGCCCCGACCACACCCTCACGGCCGGCTATGGCGCGTTGCTCGAAACCTTCCTCTCCGGCGGGAAGCCAGGCCACGACACGACCGGTTGGCCCACCTTCCGCGACTGGCCAGCGCCCCACTCCTTGACGCACCAGGCCCTGTACTACAAGTGGCTCGAGCGTTCGTGGCGCGGCGGGCTTCGCGTGTTCACCAGTCTCCTCACCGAGAACAACGTGCTCTGCGAGCTCTACCCATTGAAGAAGAACTCCTGCAACGACATGGACGCCATCCGCCTGCAGGCCAAGGACATGCGGCAGCTTGAGGACTACGTCGATGCGCAGTACGGCGGACCGGGGCGGGGCTGGTATCGCATCGTCAAGGATCCGTTCGAGGCGCGGCGCGTGGTCAACGAGGGCAAGTTGGCCGTCATCATGGGCATCGAGACGAGCGTGCCGTTCGACTGCAACATCGG
Source organism: Nocardioides sp. Root682 (assembly GCF_001427795.1). Classification (GTDB taxonomy): domain Bacteria; phylum Actinomycetota; class Actinomycetes; order Propionibacteriales; family Nocardioidaceae; genus Nocardioides. The sequence continues at coordinate 251,062 of NZ_LMHJ01000003.1, forward strand.
TGCTCGGGCCCCGAAGTGCACCAAGGAGTCGATCGACCGCTCCCTGGACGAGGTCCATCGGCTGGGTGTTCGTCAAATGGAGATCACCAACAAGTTCGACAACGGCCTCACCGGGGTGGCGGGTGACGCTGGCTCCACCGGTGTGTTGACCAACCTGGCGAACTTCCTGAACACCGGCTCGTGGCTGCGTATGGCGCCGTGTCCGGCGTCGTTCGGCGCGGGGGTGCAGGACCAACAACAGGTCACCGTTCCTGGCGTGCTTCCCGAACAGGACGCCTTGTTCGGTGCGATCGCAAAGTTGTTCGCTCCTCTGGGAGCACTGGCGCCGGTCTACACCTCACAGCCGCACTGCAATCAGGCCGGGCTGACCGAGCTGGGCCGACACCTGATCATCAGGCTGGTCGAGAAGGGCATGCTCTTCGACCCGGACCACATGAGCGTGCTTGCTCGACGCCAGGCGCTGGACCTCCTGGAGCAATTGGCACAGGAGGGCAAACGGCCGGGTGTGCTGTCCAGTCACTCATGGTCGACCCCGGACGCGCTCCCTCGGATCTACGCGCTGGGTGGCGTGATCACGCCCTACGCCGGCGACAGCAAGGGCTTCCTCGAGAAGTGGAAGAAGCACCTGGAGTGGCGCGATGAGAGGTACTACTTCGGGTTCGGCTTCGGCGCTGACATCAACGGTTTCGGAGCCCAGGGCGACGCGCGCAAGCCCGCAGAGGCCAACGACGTCGACTACCCCTTCAGTGCTGTCGGAGGCGTCCTCGTCGATCGTGAACGCGGTGGGCAGCGCGTCTGGGACATCAACACCGACGGGGTGGCGCACTACGGGCTCTACCCCGACTGGGTGGAGGACGTCCGCGTTCTGGCGGCCGCGGATGGCGAGGACTTCATGGCCGACATGTCGCGAGGTGCCGAGGCATACCTGCAGACATGGGAACGAGCCAGTGGCGTGACCAATGACGGCTGCCGCGACCCGCGCGCGCTGCGCGAGCTCGGCGCCTTCGACGACGTGGCCGCGGGGATGAGCGTCACCGCAGTTCTCCAGAGTGTTGGCCAGCCGCACACCCGGATCGGTACGACCTACACCTACTGCGCCCAGCGACCTGGCGACGAAGTGCTCGCGGCGGTGACGGTGTCCTTCACCGCTGCCGGGGAGGTCGTGCGCGTCGAGGCATCGTGACCCGGGGAGGGCACGGCTCCGGCGGCTGGGTCAAGCCGCACCGGACGGTGTGGTGGGCGCGAGTTCGATGGCGAGGTCGTGGGCACCGTGGCGGGCCTTGGCGTCCAGGTAGGAGCGGTTGGCCGCCGAGAGGTGAACGCCGGTGGATACGCGCTCGGTGATCGTCAGCCCGGCCGTGGCCAGTTGGGTGGCCTTGTCCGGGTTGTTGCTCAACAGAGACAACTCGACAATGCCCAGCGACATGAGCATCTGGGCAGCGACGGTGTAGTCACGCTCGTCGGCGCCGTGGCCCAGAGCGTGGTTGGCCTGGTAGGTGTCGAGCCCCGCGTCCTGGAGCTTGTAGGCGTCCATCTTGTTGTAGAGCCCGATTCCCCTACCTTCCTGCCGTAGGTAGAGCAGGTACCCGCCTGCTGCCGTAATGCGCCGAATCGCCTCGTTCAGTTGGGGGCCGCAGTCGCATCGCTGGCTTCCGAGCACATCGCCCGTCAGGCACTCGCTGTGCAGGCGAACGAGCGGGGCTTTCAATTTGCCGGGGTAGATGTCGCCCAGTCGGATGGCCAGGTGTTCGCGGCCATCGACGAGTCCTTCGAAGGTGTACACCCGGCCGACCGTGGCGAAGCCATCGGTCAACTGAAGGGGCATCGTGATCTCGGTGCGGAGAGTTGCGGCGGGGAGTTCGGATCTCATGGTTTCCTCGGTCCGGTCAGTTCTCGTCGAATCGGTCTGAAAGTGCGTAGCGCAGGAGGACGACGTCGCCGATCGGGCGGGCTTCGACAAGCCTTGCGCGGTTCTCCGAGCACCAGGGGAACCGGGCGTCCCCCACGAAGCGACATGCCCGTGAGTCGCCCACGAAGAACGGCGCCACGACGAGCTGCAACTCGTCAGCCAGGCCGTGGGAGAGGAACTGGGTGTGTACGGCGCCGCCTCCCTCGACCATCAGGCGGCGCACACCGCGGGTGTGCAGGTCCTCGCCGACTCCGCGCATCCGGACGGCCGGCCCGCCGTCCACGACCGTGGCCAGGTCGCCCAGACGGGCAGTTGTGCCGGCGACTCGATCGGTCGGGCAGTAGACGATCTTCTGACAGTCACCCTCGGCGAAGAACCTCGTGCGAGGGTCGAGGTCGCCGCCGGCCGTGACCGTCACCTTCACGGGCGTCGTGGGCAGGCCGTCAGCCAGCCGCCGGCGGCGCCGTTGCTCGGAGCGGACGAGCAGGCGCGGGTTGTCGTTCCGGATCGTGGTGGCACCGACCAGGATCGCGTCGGAGTCGGCCCGGACCTCGTCCACGCGGTCGAAGTCAGCCTCGTTGGAGAGCAGGAGCCGCTGGTCGGTCGCACTGTCCAGATAACCGTCGAGCGACATGCTGCAGCTGAGGAGGGTGTAGGGCCGGTCACCCATGAGTGGCTCCGTCCATCCCGCGCGTGGGAGCACGGAAGCCGAGGGCGGGAATGCGGGTGCCCAGCAGTCCCAGAGCGCCCGGCAATGTGGCGACCAACGCCATGACTCCGTAGGCAACCGCGACCTCGAGGCCGACGCTGGCGCCGACTCCGGATGCAGCGAAGATCCAGGCAGCAACTCCCTCGCGGGGCCCCCACCCGGCGAGGTTCAGCGGGATGGCTGAAGCCATCAGTACGACGAGTGCGATCGCTACCAGCTCTCCCAGCGGTGTCGTGACGCCGACCGTGCGCGCAGCAACCACGAAAACCAGCGCATGTCCACCCACCGCGATCGTGGAGAGGCCTGCGATCCGTGGCCAGATGCCGGGCGCCGCGGGCACATGCCGGATCTCGACCCGGAGCGTGCGGATGAAACGGTCCGGCAGCCCACCGTGGACGAGGATCAGGACTCCCGCGACGGCCAGGAGCAGCCACCCGACCAAAGCCTGTACGAGCGCCGCCAGCCAGAGGGCAGCGCCGACCGCCAGGGTGGCCTGCACGGCGAAGCCGGTGGCTCGGTCCCAGAACACCGACATCAGGCCGCGCGACATTGCACGTGAGCCTCGCCCATGGCGCACCGCCCTGTCCACGTCGCCGAGGATTCCTCCCGGCAGGGTGGCATTGAGGAACTGCGAGCGGTAGCAGGCCAGGAACGCTGAGCGCACCGGCACCGCGACATCGAGGAGGTCGGAGATGAGGCTCCAGCGCACGGCACAGCACCACGTGGTGATCGCGGTCACGACGACGGCGAGGAGCAGTGCCGTCGGGTCGATGCGACGAAGGCCGTTGACGAACGGCGCTGCGCCAAACTGGAGCACGAGGACGACCAGGATCGCCGCACCTCCGAGAAGGCGCAGCGAGGTCCAGAGCGTCGTCTTGCTCATGGCTGTCCACCTAACGGTCGGGCCGATACGCCGGTACCTGGACACACGGCGAATGGATCCGTTCGGTTCAACGTCGCACCGCCGACAGGACCTCCGAGATCTTCTTCGCGGTCTCTGCCCAGGGCATGAGGTCCGAACGACGACGCTGCGCGACCTGGCGCAGGCTCTCGCGCAGAGCGGCATCAGTGAGCCACCGTCGCAGGGCTGCGGAGAGAGAGTCCGCGTCGCGGACGGGGACCAGCAGCCCAGGCGTCGCGCCGCCCTCGGTCCGGCCGACAGCCTCCGGGTGCCCTCCAACGGACGTGGCGACAACGGGAATCCCACATGCCAACCCCTCGGTCACGGCCATGCCGAAGGACTCCCGGTGCGAAGCCGACACCACGAGGTCGGTTCTCGACCGGACAATCTGCAAGGCGGGGTCGCTCAGTGGCCCGAGGAAGCTCACCCGATCCGCGATACCTCGCCGCTCTGTAGTTGTCCGGAGTCGGTCGACGAACCCGGGTTCGAGGGTGAGTGAACCGACGCAGGTGCAGTGCCAGGGCAGGTCCTGCACCTGAGCCAGGGCCTCGACCAGCGTATCGTGGCCCTTGTCCGCCGTAACCGATGCGACACACAGCAATTCGCCACTCGACGCCGAACCCGTCGCCGGCGCCCTGAGGTCAGTGCCTGGCTCGGCGACGTGGACGCTGTCGGGCTCGAGACCGTGATGGGAGAGCACCCATCGGCGCGCCCAGTGGCTCGTCGTGACCACGGCTCGGGCGGACCTGAGTGCGCTGCGTTCGGTCGCTCTCACGCGCACCTCGGGAACCGTCTCCGCCAGGGGCATGTGCATCAGAAGCACCTGGCGCAGTCGGTCGGACTCCGCAGTCAGGGCCGATGCAGCCGAACCGATCAAACCATCGATCAGCACCGTGGCCTGGTTCGGCAGGTGCGAGAGCAGGCGAGCCAAGTCGGCTTGGTCGGCCGGGGTCGGGTGTGGCCAATCGCCGGACACCAGGTGCTCTTCCAGGATCCAACCGGCGTCGACGAGCTCGTCGCACACGCGGCGGTCGTAGACATTCCCGCCGCTGGGACGGGCAGGATCGTCGACGGCTTCCGGGAGTACGACGTGGATCGGAAAGTGGGTGATGTTCACACGAGTCGCGAGTAGGAGGCCCAGGCGACGTGAGACTCACGCAGCGTCACCTCGATCCCTGACAGACCTTCCGTCCGACCGAGGTGGCCGCCGCGGACGCGGTGCGCGAGCCGGTCGGCAACGATCCGGGCCAGCGCCTCGGTCGTGGTCGTCCGTCCCGCGAGCGCCGGTTCGTCATCGAGGTTGCGGTAGTTGAGGTCGCTGAGGACGGCGTTCAGTTCGACCGTGGCCCTGCCCATGTCGACGACGATCCCGTCGCCGCTGAGCTCGGATGCGGCAAACGTCGCGTCCACGATGTACGTCGCCCCATGGAGTCCCTGGGCCGGTCCGAAGACCTCGCCCGGCAGGCTGTGGGCAATCATGATGTGGTCTCGGACGGTCACGCGGTACATCTGTTCTCCTCGGGCTTGGGATCGTAATTGATGGTGTGGCACAGAGAGGACCGGCTGCCATCGGCGACCGCGGCCATCACGTCTGGGAGGTCCCAGAAGGACGAGCCCTCGCTGACGAGTGCGTCGTACGCCGGATCTCGCAGGAGGTCCAGAGCCAGCTCGAGGCGATCGCGGTGCGTGCGGCTGGCCCGTCGCGCCGGCGCGATGGAGCCGACCTGGCTGGCCCGGATGGAGAGGCGCGAGGAGTGAAAGACCGCTCCCAGCGGAACGGTGACCGGCACGTCGCCGTACCAGCTGAGCTCGACCACGGAACCCTCCGGGCCGAGCAGCTCCAACGAGCGCTGCAGCCCCTGGGCGGTGGCGCTCGTGTGGACGACGAGGTCACGTCCAGCGCGCGCCGTGGCCGGATCGGCGAACTCGACTCCGAGGGCGGTTGCGATCTGCGCGCGGTCGGGGTTCGTGTCGACGAGCGTGACCTCGACACCGGGGAATCCGGCAAGTAGACGAGCGACGCAGCTCCCGACCATGCCAGCGCCCACGACAGCCACCCGGTCGCCGACGAGCGGGGCGGCGTCCCACAGCGCGTTCACGGCCGTCTCCATGGTGCCGGCGAGGACGGCTCGCCGGGGAGGCACGCCATCGGGGACCGGCACGACAGCGGTGACAGGCACGACATACCTGGTCTGGTGTGGATAGAGACAGAACACCAGTCTTCCCTCGAGCTCAGCGGGTCCGGCCTCGACGACACCCACGTTGAGGTAGCCGTACTTGACGGGCGCCGGGAACGCGCCCTCCTGGAAGGGGGCTCGCATTGCCTGGTGTTGGTCCTTGGGGACCCGTCCGGCGTGGACCAGCGCCTCTGTGCCACGGCTGATCGCCGAGACCACCGTCCGCACCAGTACTTCGCCGGAGCGGGGCGCTGCCAGCCGGACTGGCCGGATCTCTCCGGTTCCCGGCTCGGTAAGCCAGTAGGCCCATGCCTGCTCGGTCACGTTCGTCCTCTTCCTCGCCCTGCTGATGAACCAGCGCGGCGGGGTCGCCGTATGGCTAGTACATCTAGAACACGGAGGAACAATGGATCGGGTTCATCTCGGCCCCGTGGGCGTCTTCGGCGCGACGCTGGTCATCGTCGTCGGCATCTGCTCTGCGATGGGTCTTGGCCCGATTGGTTGGGTGACCGGTGTCAGTTGCACGGCCGCGCTGGCCCTGGTGCTGGACCGCGCACTTGTCCGCCACCGCCTCGTCGGGATGGGGCCCGCCACCTGCGTGACGGCCTTCCGTGCCGCGCTGGTTTGCGGGGTCGCGGCCCTGATTGCCGACGCAGTGGCAGGCGACGGGCACCCGGGGTTGGTGACAGCGCTCAGCGCCGCGGCGCTGGCGCTGGACGCTGTCGATGGCCACGTCGCGCGTCGCACCGACACCGTGACTGGCTTCGGCGCGCGCTTCGACATGGAAGTCGACGCCTTTCTCATCGCAGTCCTGGCCCTGTACGTGGCACCGAGCGTCGGGTGGTGGGTGGCGGCCATCGGCGCGATGCGTTACGCGTACGTGGCCGCTTCGTGGGCGTGGCGCTGGCTTCGACGGCCGCTCCCTCCGCGCTTCGCCGCGAAAGTGGTCGCAGCGGTGCAGGGGGTGGTGCTCGTGGTCGCTTCGGCCGGTGTGCTGCCGGTCGGGTGGGTGCGCGGCGCTCTGGCCGTTGCTCTGCTGTTGCTCGTGCACTCCTTCGGGATCGACGTCTGGCGGCAGTGGCGACTGCGTCACGACCCGGTGGCGCCCGACACCAGGTCCCCGCTGCCCGTGCGAAGCGCGCCGGCGGCGTCGGTGACCGTGCTCGCAGTCGCCGGACTGTGGTTCGCACTGTCCACCCCCGCCCTCGTCGACGGCTTCGCGCCGGTCGACCTCATCCGGATCCCGATCGAAGGCCTCGTCCTGGTGACGACTGCTCTCGTGCTCCCTGCACGACTCGGGCGGGTGGTCGCCGTGGGGTTCGGCCTGGTCGCGGCCACAGTGACACTGTTGGCGGCGGTGAACGCCGGCTTCCGGATCGCTCTCGACCGTCCGTTCCACGTGCTGGGGGACTGGTCGTACCTTGCCAACGGCGTCGAACTGCTGCAGGACACGATCGGCGGGACTCGTGCGGTGCTCCTCGTCGGCGCGGCAGCGGCCACGGCGGTCGCCCTGATCTGGCTGCTGCCCCTGGCGGTCCTGCGGGTGACCCGGGCTGCGACCGGGAATCGCCGTCGCTCCGCGAGGATTGTCCTGACCTTGGCAGCGGTGTGGGTCGCGTGTGCTGCGTACGGAGGGCCGGCGGCTCCACTGGCGGGTGCTGGCGCGACGGCGCTCACCGTCGACACGGCGCGGCAGGTCCGGTTGGACCTGGAGGACACGGACGACTTCGAGCAGCAGATCGGCGACGACCCGGCCGCAGGTGTGCCGGCGGACGAACGGCTCGCGGGACTGGCCGGCAAGGACGTGCTGATCGTGTGGGTCGAGAGCTATGGCCGCGTGGCGCTCGAGGGAGTCCCGATCTCGGAGGGAATCATCGACGTGCTCGACGACGGCACGGACCGTCTGGCGGCCGCCGGTTACGACATGCGGAGCGCCTTCCTCACCTCGCCGACCTTCGGGGCCGGCAGTTGGCTCGCCCATGGCACCCTTCAGTCCGGGCTCTGGGTCGACAGCGAGCAGCGCTACGGCCAGTTGCTCAAGAGCGACCGGCTCTCGCTGACGTCAGCCTTCGAGCAGGCCGGATGGCGCACCGTCTTCACCGTGCCCGCCAACACCCGGGACTGGCCCGAGGGGGCGGCGTACTACGGGTTCGATCAGCTCAACGACTCGCGCAACGTCGGGTATGCCGGCCCCAAGTTCGGATACGCGTCCATGCCCGACCAATACACCCTCGAGCACTTCCGGCGAACCGAGCTCGCCCCCGTCGACCGGCGACCCGTGATGGCCGAGATCGACCTGGTCTCGAGCCACCACCCTTGGAGCCCCCTACCTGAGCTGGTCAACTGGGATGAGGTGGGCGACGGCTCGGTCTTCCAAGGGATGCCAGAGCGTGGCGAGGCGGCGGTGAACGGCAAGGAAGAGCCGGCGACGGCACAGCGGTACTACGGAAAGTCGATCGAGTACACGTGGCGGACCATCATCTCCTTCCTGCTCACCTACCCCGATCCCAACCGCGTGTTGCTCATTGCCGGAGACCATCAACCGCACGCCTTCGTGAGCGGTACGGATTCGGGACGCGACGTGCCCGTCACGGTCATCTCCCAGGACCCCGCGGTGATGGGCCGGATCGCCGACTGGCAGTGGCAGCCCGGCTTGCGTCCCGGGCCCGACGCTTCGGTCTGGCCGATGAGCGCAGTGCGAGACCGGCTGTTCACTGCTTTCGGGCAGCACGGGCCACGCTGAGCGAGCCGCGGCTGTCCTCAGGCCGCCAACTGCAGGACCAAGGTGCCGTCGGCGGCCCTGACCTCCACGGACCCGATGTCGTCCGGCGCTGCAGATGTGGCAAGGGTGACCGTGGTCCGCTTTCCCGACTCGGCACGCCAGGTGCCGACCTGTTCCACCCGCCCGTCACGGGAGCGGATGAAGATGGCATACGACGTCCACGTGTCCTCGTCGGCTGAAGCATAGGTGCAGGTCAGGTCGATCCGCGTGCCCCACTCCTTGCCGGTCAGGGAGACCCATCCGGTGACCCTGCCGGACCCCACGCTGCCCATCCGGATGGCCGGAGCAGTCGTGACGGACGGTGCGGATCGTGCCGACAGGGATGGGTCGTCGCTGGCGACCACGGCACCGGTGATGGCGACGGCGGCGATGACGCATGCTGCGCAAAGGATCGCCGTCGCCGCGTCGCGACGTCGCCGGGACCGTCGTACTCGGGACACGAGCGCAGGGAGAAGCGTGGCGGGGGCCGTCTCGCGCTCCCCGGACTGTTCCACGATCTCCACCGGAACCCGCGCCAGCAGTCCGGGCAGGCCGGTCAGGTCGGCCACGGCACGCGAGCACTCCGCGCACCCTGAGAGGTGCTGTTCGAAAACTGCTTGCTCCGAAGGGGCGAGCGAGCTGATGACGTAGGCGCCATCGAGGTGGGTGAACTCGCAGTTCATGCGACGACGCCCGCCTCCTCGAGCGCAAGCCGCAGCGCCCGCAGGGCGTAGTGGGTGCGTGACTTCACCGTCCCCGGCGGGATGCCGAGGCGATGGGCGACGTCTGCCACCGGACGACCGCGGTAGTAGCACTCGACGATGACGGTGCGGTGCTCGACGGACAGGTTGGTCAGCGCATCGGCGACCACCCAGGACAGCAGCAATTCGTCCGTACGGTCGCTGGTGGCGGTGTAGTCGGGAACCTCGGCCGTCGGGAACTCGCTCTGCGAACGCCGGGTCCGCCACTCGTCGATCACGATGTTCCGGGCGACGGTGAACAGCCAGGACCTGACCGAACCGCGGGACTCTGTCAACGTGGCCGAGTTGCGCCAGGCCCGCAGCATGGTTTCCTGTGCCACGTCCTCTGCCCGCGCTCGGTCACTGCCGGTCAGGTGGAGACAGAAGGCCCACAGGGCATCGGAGTGGGTGTCGTGCAACGTCTTCATCGCTGCGGCCTGGTCGTCGAGCATTTGCGCCTCACAGGTAGTTGTACGGGGCGAGGTGGCCCACGGTTCAGAGCGAAGGTCCTGGAGCGGTCAGCGACCGGGCGTCCTCACGGTTGCGTCGGAGTGCGACAAACGCGACGGCTGCGATGGTGATGGCGGCGAGCACGTAGGCGTTGCCGACCACGTGGTCGAACCCACGCCACGCGTACTCCCGGCCCTGTCCCCAAGGCGGCCACAGCACCGGGCGAGCGGCGAACAACGTGGTCCACAGGACAGCCGCCGGACGACTGCGCTCCCACAACAGCAACCCGACCGGTAGCGCCCACACCCAGTGGTGCGACCAGGAGATCGGTGAAGCGAGCAGCATGGCCATCGCACCCAAGGAGCTTCCGAGGACCCGGTCGCCGTTCCGCCACGACTTGGCGGCCACGAGGACGATCGCGACGGAGACCGGTCCGGCGACGAGCAGCCAGAGCGTCGTCGAGGGGACCTCGCCCAAGAGGCGCGTCAGCGTCCCGGAGACGGATTGGTTGTGAGCGAGGGCGGGCGGTCCGACCCTGTTCGGGTCGAGGAGACGTTCGGTCCAGTAGCTTGTCGCGCCGGGCACCGCGACGAGTCCCACCACGACCGTCCCTGCGAACGCGGCTACCGCCCGTCCGGCGGCGCGGCGACGCCCGGCCAGAGCCAGCAGCACCACGAACACGAGCGGAGTCAGCTTCACGCCCGCCGCGATGCCCAGGAGGATGCCTGCGGTACGCCGCTCGGGCTTGAGCAGGTCCATCAGCACCGCCAGCATCAGGATGAGGTTGATCTGCCCGAAGGCGAAGTTCTGCCACATCGGCTCCAGAGCGAGCGAACCGAGGCAGATGAAGGCAACCAGCCAACCGGGCGTGGGGCGGCCCAGCTCACGACGGACGAGGATGACGGTTGTCGCAAGGCACCCTGCTGAGGCGCCCGTCCACACTGCGGCCGCGAGCCACCCCGGGACCAGCGCCAGCGGCGCCAGCAGGACCGCCGCGACGGGTGTGTAGGTGAACGGGTATCCGGTGATGGGATCATCGGTGTCGTAGATCGGCCACTGATCGATCAGCGCGGTGCCGCCGTACCGGTAGACGTGAAGGTCGGGAAACTCGCCGACTGCTGCTCCCACTGCGGCGCCGCAGAGGATCACCAGTAGGACCGCTGTTGCGTCGCTCCGTGACCGATGACCGCTCATCGGGTCATCGACCGAACAGGCCCGCGAGGAGCTTGGTGAGCGGCTGGAGCACCGCGGTCGCGAGCGGTTCGGTCACGGGTCGGAGCACTTGGTCGAGCTGGGACGCGGCGGTGCAGGCAGGCTCGCCCGGGAGGATGGGGTCGGGAGCAGCGTCCACGAAAGTGACGGTAAGGCATCGGGGAGCAGGTGTCCCGCCGAAGATTCCGGAGAGCCGCGCGAACCCGGTCGCGGCGACGACGTGGGTCGGGTCCGGGTCGCTGGCGTGACCGGCGAGTGGCGAGCTGCTCTGGAGCCCAAGGAGACCCAGAGCCGTCGCGTCGAGTGTGGTTCCCGATGCAGTTCCGGTGGGGCGTCCGCCAGCCAGAATGAGCTCCACCGGCACCCCGGCTGCGGTCAGCGCCAATGCCATCTCGATGCTCTGGTCGACCGGAACCGTGCCGTCCGCGAGCCCGTGGACCAGGGTCACCGCAGTCACTCCGGAGGCCGCAATGTCACCGGGCCGCAAGGCACTGGAACGCTGCAGGTAGGCCGTTGGGGCGGTCAACGGGGTGCCCCCGGTCTCGGTCTCGAGATCCCTCTTTCCCTGCGTGAAGAACACCTGCCCTGTGGCTGACCCTGCCGTCAGTTCGGTCCAGGCCTCGGTCAGGTTGCTCAACCCAGCTGTTGCGATGAGGCGGTCGAAGAGTGGGCCGCCATCGGCTCGTTGCGCTCTGGATGCGACCGAGAGACCGGCGACCCCGCCTCCCAGGCTGTTGCCGTAGGCGACGATCGCAGGCAGTCCTGGACAGGCGGCGTCGAAGGCCTGTGCGGCAGCAACGCCGTCCTGTGACCCGGCGACCAGCGGCATCCCGGTCGAGCGCGGCAGCGGTTCGCTGCTCGGGGCGGGAACCAGCCCGCGGTAGTTCATGGCAACGGCAATGACACCGTCCCGCCTGGCGACTCGAGAGATGTGCTGCCGCCACGATTCCACCGTCTCGGTGTAGCCGTGGAAGAAGACCACAAGGCCTCGCGGCGAAGCCTGAGGCGCCGCGTAGATCCCGGACGCCGGCTCGCCCTGCACCGTGAGCTCGAGAGGCATCACCGCGCCCGGGTCGCCGGTGCAATCGAGCGGCGTCGGGGCTGTGGCGACCGCTGTCGTGGCACGTGCTCCGTCGGGCGCCGCGAGCGCGAGAACCGTCGTCGCGAGCAGCACGGTCGTGGCGAGCATGCGGGTGCGGGTTCTTCGCGTGGGCGGATGGGTCATCGTCGAACTCCTAGCTCTTCGAGTTCCAGAGCGTCGGCGGGCGTGCGGAGCCACTGAATCGGGTGAGATCGAACGTAGGTGCCGACGGTTGCGTAAACCGTTGTGGTCGCTGGGCTGGTCCTGGCGAAACGGTTTTCGCAACGCCTGCCCCCTAGCGTCCACCTACCGGTCACGTACTTGCGATGGAGGTCGACCGGCTCCCAGCGAACGACCGCATGAGAACGAGACTGGAGTCGACGTGGACACACAAGACGGATCCCGTCAGGCACCGACGGCCCCTTCGAGGCCTCGGCGGCACCGCCGGTTCGGCGTGGTAGGAGCCATCGTTGCGAGTCTGGGGGTGGCAACGATGGCGTTCGCGCCGACCGGAGTGGCCGACCAGGACGAGACGTTCACGCAGCAGACCCTGCACTTCAAGGTGACGACGGGCCCGGACGACAAGGTCTGCGACATCGTCGGTGACGTCTACATCCCGGCGGCGGCGAGCCGCAGCAACCGGGTGCCGGCGATCCTGATCACGAACGGGTTCGGCGGCTCCAAGGACGGCCGGGCCGAGGCCGGGATCAGCAAGGCCTTCGCTCAGCGCGGCTATGTGGTGCTGTCGTACTCAGGACTCGGCTTCGGTGGATCCGACTGCGCGATCACGCTCGACCATCCGGCGTACGACGGCAAGGCCGGCAGCCAGTTGATCAGCTACCTCGGCGGCGCGCCGGGCATCGCCTACGCCGATGACGCCCACACTCAACCGGCGCCGCCGCTCGACGTCGTCATTATCGACTCCGCCGACCGCGACGGAGTGGTGCGACAGAACGACCCTCGCGTCGGGATGGCCGGCGGCTCGTACGGCGGCCAGATCCAGTTCGCGGTCGCATCGGTCGACCCTCGCCTGGACACGATCACGCCGATGGTCACCTGGAACGACCTGGACTACTCCTTCAACCCGAACGGAATCGACCGATCCAGCAACCCGAAGGCGACGCCGGGGGCGCTGAAGCTCGTCTGGGGTCTCGGCTTCACTGCCATGGGCGTGACCCGGGGAGTCGAGAACGCCGCCACGGATCCAGGCCGATTGTTCCCCTGTCCCAACTTCACGACGTTCGTGTGCCCGGCGCTGGTCACGGCCGCCGCCCTGGGCTACTTCCAGCCCAAGGACGTGGCGCTCCTGCGGGGCTCCTCCGTCGCGTCCTACATCGACAAGGTCAAGATTCCTACCCTGCTGATGCAGGGGCAGAAGGACACCTTGTTCAATCTCAACGAGGCCATCGCCACCTACGAAGCGTTGGCAGCACAGGGCACCGAGGTCAAGATGATGTGGCAGTCGTGGGGCCACTCGAACGAGGACCCGGCTCCTGGCGAGATCGATCTGGATGCACTGGACCCCGCGACGCAGTATCAGACTGGTCGCGTCGCGAACTGGTTCGACCACTACCTCAAGGGCAAGAAGGTAAGTACCGGGCCCGAGTTCGCGTACTTCCGTGACTGGGTCGAGTACGACGGCAACGCGGCGCCGGCATACGGCACGGCGTCGTCTTACCCGGTCGGGAAAGCCAAGGAATTCTATCTCTCGGGTACGTCACTCACCACGTCGAGCAATGACCTGGCGCGCCGGTCCCAGTACCTGGTGACCGCACCTGCTGGGTTGCCGACGAACTTGGCGGCGCTGGAGACGATCTCGGTCTTCGCGGACGTGCCGGTACCAGAACTCGACCTTCCGGGCACCGCGATCCATTGGGACACCGACCCTCTCGCGGCGAACCTGGACGTGGTCGGCTCCCCAAAGCTCGACCTCCAGGTGTCCTCGCCGACAGCCGCATTGACTCAGAACCTCGGTCCCACAGGCCAACTGGTGCTCTTCGCCCGCCTCCAGGACGTTGCGCCAGACGGCACGGCGACTGACATCCACCTCCTGACGACCCCCGTCCGGATCCCCGATGTGCGCGCGCCGTTCACGGTCACGATGCCTGCCTTCGTCCACCGGTTTGCCGTTGGACACCGGGTTCGGCTGGTGGTGGCTGCGAGCTCGGTGAACTACCGAGGTGGCATGACAGTGAACACGGTCTCCGTGGCATCCGGCAGCGAGAACCAGGCGCTCAAGCTCCCCGTCGTGCCCTGACTCGGCGTAGGCGTGGAGTCGGTTCTGCAACGGTTCGCACAATGGTTGGCGCCCTAGGATCTGCCGCGAAGCATCCCGGCAACCAATGGAGCGTTCATGTTCAAAGTTGTCCACGCGCCACGGTCGAGGACGAGTTCGTCCCGTATGTTCCGGTCCAGCACCAGGTTCCTTCTCGTCATGGCGTCAGCGGTCGTACTGACCTCCAGCTCACAGGCCCTGGCCGATGCGGTCGAGATACCCACAGTTCCACTGTGCGACGGACGATCGGCAACGATCGTCCTTGGGCCCAAGACCGCCGATCGAGTAGTCGGAACTCCGGGACCCGATGTGATCGTCGCCCTGAATGGCTATCACGTCATCTATGGCGGCGATGGGGACGATCGCATCTGCACCTTCGGCCCAGAGCGAGACGTGGTGCACGGCAATTCCGGCCGCGACAGGATCTTCACGGACAGTGGCGACGACCAACTCTCCGGACAGCAGGGCAACGATTACCTGTACGGCGGAGCCGGTGAGGACCTGTTGCGCGGTGGGCTGGACAAGGACGAGGCCGATGGCGGACCTGATGGCGACGTGTGTTTCAACACCGAGACGACCAGTAGCTGTGGGCGCTGGCCGTTCAAGAAATAGCCACAGGTCGAGCATCTGAGCGCGGGACCCCGACGATGTGGTCCCCGTCACAACGGATGCCGCAACGGTGCCTGATTACGGTCGCCTCAGCGACGACATTTGAAGAGTAGGTCGTCCGACTGAGGTGCGAGCGAGGAGACCGTCATGGCGCGATATTCAATGATCCCCCGAGGAACTTGGGCCGCACTGCCTGTGTCGCTCATCCTGGCCATCCTCATGGGTGCCGCGCAGCCCGCAGCAGCGACAGGTGGCCTTGCGGCGAAGGGTGTGTCGGTCCCCACCGCCGTTGCCAGCGCGCCGTGCACGAGTGGGGGATCATCGGCTGGTCTCTTCGGCCTGCTCACGCAGATCCTGCAACCGATCACCGAGGCGGCCTGCCTGCTGCGCTCGCTGCGGTACGAGTTCTACACGGTATCGGTCGCTCCCGACGGCGCTCGGATCGAACGGGTGCAGACGGCCTTCGTCGGCCTCCCCACGATGTTGAATGTCGACGGCCGGGCTGGCGCGGACCTCGTCGGGACGGTCACGGCGTCGGGCGGGCTCGACCAGCTGAGCATCACAATCAACAGGGCGGCTGGGAGTACCCAGCCCATCGCTGCCTCGGTCGAGGTCGTTGCGACCGACCCGACTGGTTCCGTCGGTGCCGAGAAGATCGCGTTCGGCTACGACCAGCGCACCGGCAACGTGCCGGCGAAGTTCCGCGCGGACCTCCAGTTGGGGAAGCTCCTCGATGCCGTTCGCCCCACGCTCGAACTGGCAGTCATCCAGTCGAACGGCGTCGGCGCGCTGAGCGGCGGCACGAACCTGATCGCAACGACCTTCGACGGCACAGCCAAGAGCCGACAGGAGAAGGTGCAGGCGGGCATCCAGTACGGCAAAGCACCTGGCGCCGCTCGCTTGTCCTATCTGATGACCGAGCCGGGCAGCTTGCAGCTGACCACGGACCGGCCCGGCCGGGTCCTTGGCAACCTGGTGTTCAACGGCGAGCAGGACGTCAAGGTCGCGGTCGACGCCCGGGACATGCCGAACGAGTTCGGCGTCGACTTCAGCCTCGACAACCCGGTCATCCGGTACACAGGCAGTAACGGAAACGGTGCGGCGCGCTCGATCGCCGCCCTCGATGTCCGGCTGGAGTCGGACGTCCCGTTGCTCGGCAGGGCAACGCAGATGCGCGCCGCGATCAAGGACCTGACCTCCGGAACCAAGATCTCCGCGAACTCCGAGGCGGGTGAGTTCAGCCTCACGACCAACGAGCCGGTGGGAGAGATCGAAGTCTTCGCCGGCGATCACCCGGAGGCTCCCGGCGACCTGCCGTCCGCTGGAAAACAGGGCGCGCGCTTTGTCGACCGCACCGGCGCCCCGTTCGTCATCGGTGCCCGAGTGCAGAGGCTCAGTGCCCTGCGCGCACAGGTGGCCGAATCCCTGATCGTCGAGATGGTGGGTCAAGGTGGACCTTTCGAGTTGTCAGGCGAGGTCGACGACCTGGAGGCCAGCGCCAACATCGATGACTTGCCCCCGGTCGCCTCCCTGTCCGTTGACACCGCGACGGCAGCTCTGAGCTACACGGGATCAGCGGTGATCGGCCGATTGCGAATCGGTCTCGAGACTGCCGAGCCAATCGTTGCCGGCGCGAACAACTTCACCCTCCTCCTCGAAGGTATTCCGACCCAGGTCGACCTACGGGCCGACCTGACGGCGGGGGCGGCGTCATTCGTCGCTAATGCGCCGATCGGACTCGTTGAGGTCAGCGCGAAGAGCCCTGATGCCACCGATGATCGACTGGACCTCGATGCCGGGCAGTCGGGCGTCGTCCTGCGCTCGAACGACGAGAACTTCTTCGTGTTCGCGCGATTGCGTGACCTGGAGAAGGTCAGCTTCACCACCGAGCCGTTGTTGGTCGAGACCTCGATGACCGCAGGGCAGGCGTTCGTTGCCGACGCCGTCATCGGATCGGACGGGGCGACACCAGCGGTCCGCGCCCGTCTCGAGGTGGACGCCCTGCCGGCCCAGCTGAAGATTGCCATCGACGATGCGAGCGGCGACACCGAGAGCGCAGTGAGGTATCGCGCCTCGGAGAGGATCGGACAGGTTGCTCTCGAATTGGAGGGGATCGAACTCCTGGAGGGCGCCAACATTGCGAAGGCGGTGATCAACGGAGTGCCCAAGGCTGTCGACATGGTCTTCCCCGCTGAGGGCGAACTTGCGTCGGTCGTCGCGGACGAGCAGATCGGGCAGGTGCGGATCGCCGCAGGCTCCGGCGATGTTGTCCTGCCAGGACGCAGCCTGGGCGATGATCCTGTCCTGAACGATCTGTTCGAGTTCATCAACCTCCCCGGCCAGAAGAGCACGGCCGCGCGGTTGACCGCTCTTCGGACGATCTCAATGAGCCTCGACCCGATCAAGCTCACGATGACCCAGGATGCGGCGAAGAATCGTGCGATCGACCTGGAGGCGCAGTTCGAGTCCGAGGCCGGGGACCTCGTCACCGTCGCCAGCACCCTCTCGAAGCCCGGATCGAGGACCTCGTTGGCGGTCGAACTGACCCCCGGCCAGCCGACCCGGCTCGTCTTCGACAACTCGGCTTTCCTGAACAGCTTCTCGCTCGACGCGCAGGGCCTGACCGGTATCCGCAACTTCAACGCGGTGTTCAAGAACGTCTCCCCGCGAATGGCGATCTGCCTGGACCCCGGCCCCGCCTGCCGTCGTACCAATCCGAACGTGATGGGTGACGGCGGCGGCGTCAGCAACGGGCGACCGTACGACGCCCTCGTCTCGATGGACTTCGAGGACTTCGGAACCCATACCCCTGGCTTCCTGCCGACCACCCTCGACGCGACGGTCGAGCTCGACGAGGGCGGCACCGCCAAGATCACCGACCTGCGGTTCGAGAACCTGAGTTTCGACTTCGGCCTCGGCCCGGACTTCAAGGGAGGCTGCACCTTCAGCACGTCGGCCTTTCCTCGGATCTACATGTTCATGGACTCGCGCAACCGGCCTTTCGTGATCAACTCGATTAAGTTCCCGCCGCTGGTCCTGGACTTCCAGATCGGCACGAACTCGCAGCCGGCCAAGGCCAGCAGCAGGATCGCCTGGCTCAAGGGCTGCCGCGATGGGCACCCGCTCCAGTTGGACCGCCGCTCAGCAGGCCAGATCGACTGCGGCGGCCGCAAGCGGATGGCCACTGCTTTCGGTGACATCTTCGACAAGGCGGTCGTCGGAGAGATCGTGCCGCTGTGCACCGACTGACGTCTCGGCTGCACACCCACCGCCTTGCCTCTCGGTTGGCCAGATCTATCCGTGTCCGGATCATGCCCGGCACCCCAGCAACAGATGTACAGCCCGTCGAGGAGGACGAGATGCAGAGCAACAGCGCAACCGCAGGTGCAGGCCCGCGATCCGGGCCCAGTCTCCGCCGCTCGACCGGCGACCGGACGCACCGGGCGCTCCTGGGCTTCCTCCTGACGGTCTTGTTCGTGGCGCTGTTGGGGACCTTCGGTACCGCTCTCGCCGGAACCGCGACGGCCGCGGTGCCAAGCGTCGAATCTGGGCTGCGTCTGTCGGAGGCAGGGAGGATCGCGACCGGCGATGCGCACAGTTGTGCCCTGAATGCCGGGGAAGTGCGGTGCTGGGGCGAGGGCGACGACGGACGCCTGGGCTACGGGAACACGCGGGACGTCGGCGCGGACAGGACCCTCGAGGACCTCCCGCCGGTGAACCTCGACGGCAACGCGACCGCGATCGCAGCGGGTGCGAAGCACACCTGCGCGCTGATGGAAGGCGGCTCCGTGCTCTGTTGGGGGAGCGGGAGCGAGGGGCAACTCGGCTACGGGAACGTGGAGAACGTCGGTGACGACGAGACCCCTGGATCTCAGATCGCTGTCTCGACGGGCCGCAACGTGAGGTCGATCGAGGCCGGGGGCAACACGACCTGTGCGGTGTTCGACAACGGCAGCGTCCGGTGTTGGGGAAGCAGCGAGTTCGGACAGCTGGGCCAGGGCAACACGCAGTCCATCGGTGACAACGAATCCCCGAGCGCAGTCCCCACCCTTGCTCTCGACGGAGAGGTCACGTCCGTCGCCGTCGGAACGCATCACGCGTGTGCGGTGTTCGCCACCGGCAGGATCCGCTGCTGGGGCAGGGGTGCGAACGGCCGGCTGGGCTATGGGGGCACCACGAGCGGCAACATCGGCGACAACGAGGGGCCCGCGCCCTCGTCCTTGCCGGGAGGTGCACCGATCTCCGGCCGCGCGATCGCCATCAGCGCGGGTGCGGGCCACACGTGTGTATTGATGGAAGGCGGAAGCGTCGCGTGCTGGGGAACCGGTGCCGACGGCCGACTCGGCTACGGGAACACCAAGGACGTCGGTGACGACGAGCGGATTAGCGACGTGGGGTTCGTTGCCCTCGGCCGCAACGCAGTCTCGATCAGTGCTGGTGGCGCGCAGACCTGTGCGCTGCTCGACAACGGTGCCGTCCGGTGCTGGGGTGCCAGCGGCGGCCGCCTCGGGCTCGGCAACCTACGAGCCGTGGGCGACGATGAGCTCCCCACCGCCGTACCTGTCCTCCGGCTCGGGGGCGATGCGTCCTCTCTCAGCGTCGGTGACGCCCACTCCTGCGCCCGGCTCGCCAACGGTGACATCCGATGCTGGGGTCTGGGCGGCTCAGGACGACTGGGCAACGCCAGCACGGCCACGGTGGGTGACGACGAGCACCCGGCAGATCTCGACGGAGTGCGTTTGCGGGTCCTGCAGGCGGCAGCGTCGATCGTTGCCGGTGGTTCGCACACCTGCGTGCTGCTCGACGACGGGACTGTGAGCTGCTGGGGCCGCGGAGCAGACGGCCAGCTCGGCTACGGCAACACCAATGACGTCGGGGACAACGAGGATCCGTGGCGCGCGGGGCGCGTTGAACTGGGCGCGTCAGCCAGAGCTTTGGCCGCCGGCGAACAGCACACTTGTGCACTGCTCACGGACGGGAGCGTCCGCTGCTGGGGACGCGGCGCCAACGGCCGGCTCGGCAGCGGCAACACGTCGAACATCGGCGACGACGAAACGCCGGCAAGCCTGCCCGCAGTGAACCTCGGAGGACCGGCGGTGGCGATCACGGCCGGCGGCATGCACACGTGCGCGATCCTCGGTAGCGGAGCCGTTCGTTGCTGGGGCCTGAACGACGTGGGGCAGCTCGGGATCGGGAGCACCGCCACGATCGGTGACAACGAAGCACCGGCCGCTGCGCCCGACGCCCGGATCGGCCTGCGGGCACGATCGATCTCAGCTGGCGCGCGCCACACCTGCGCCATACTCGCCCAGGGCGAGGTCCGATGCTGGGGCTCCGGAGCCAACGGCCGGACCGGCTATGCCAGCACCGCCAACATCGGCGACAACGAGAATCCCAGCACCAAGGAGCCGGTGCGACTCGGCGCGGGTAGGCAGGCGGCCCGGATCACCTCCGGAGGCGAACACACCTGTGCTCAGCTCGACAACGCCACGGTCCGGTGCTGGGGTAAGGGCTTCGGCGGACGGCTGGGCTACGGAAACTCCGACGACATCGGCAACAACGAACACCCCGACGCCGTCGGCGTCGTCCCGTTGGGCGCTTCGGCGAGTGCGGTGATCGCTGGCGGAACCCACACCTGCGCGATCCTCGACGACGGCAACGTGCGGTGCTGGGGCATCTCCAATGTCGGCCAACTCGGCACCGGCTCGACCGAATCCGTCGGGGACAACGAGAAGGCCAACGCACGGGGACTCGCGGGCCTGGGCTCCCGGGCAACGATGATCACCGCAGGCAAGGACCACTCGTGTGTCCTGACCGCCAACGGACGGGTCCGCTGCTGGGGCCGTGGAGCCGAGGGGCGTCTTGGCTACAACGGCGTCGACAACATCGGCGACAACGAGTCCCCGTCGGCCAAGGACCCGGTCGTGCTCTTCGACCCGGACGTGCCTCCGGTGGCGGTGGACGACGTCGCCACGGTCGCGCAGGACAGCTCCGACACACTCATCGACGTGCTGGCCAACGACGCCAATGCCGACGGTGGACCCAAGGTGGTCAGTGCGGTGACGCAACCGGCCCACGGGACGGCGACCATCGCCGCCGGCGGGACTTCGGTGACCTACCGGCCCGACGCCGGGTACTGCAATGAGCCGGGCGACGCCGCCGACGAGTTCCCGTACACGCTGAACGGTGGTTCCACGGCCACGGTGAAGGTCACGGTCACCTGCCGGCTGATCGAGGACCAGCCGCCGGCCGCTGTGGACGACGTACTGACGGTGGGCCAGGACAGCGCCGCAACCGTGGTCAATGTCGTTGCCAACGACACCGACGCCGATGGCGACCCCATCAGCGTGATCGCGGTCACTCAGGCCCAGCGCGGTGTCGTGTCGCTCTCAGGCTCGACGAAGGTGACCTACCGGCCCGACGACGGGTACTGCAACAGCCCCGACGGAACACCTGACACCTTCTTTTACACCCTGAACGGCGGGGCCACAGCCAAGGTCACCGTGACGGTCACCTGCGCTGGCGGGCCTGGCGACCCGGGCACCGACCCGGGCGCAGGGACGGGCAACCCGCTCCAGGACCTCCTGACCGGACTGGGCGGGACGCTGACTGGGTTGAGCGGCTCTCTGACCGATCTGTTGGGTGGTTTGTCCGGTCGGTAGTTCTGCCGACTCCAACGCTCTCGGCAACGCCCGTCCGTTCTACTTCGACGTGCGTTCAGCGTGATCTGGGCGCCCACTCTCGGACCGACCCTCACTTCCCACTTCTTAAGGCAACGCTATGAGTTCTTCACCCCTTCGTTTCTTCGTGCGTGACCGGGCGGCGTCCCGCGCGACGGCAGTCGGTCTGGCGGTTTGCGGTGCGTTCGCATTCACGCTCACCTCGGCGGCTGCACCTGCGTCGGCCGAGGACGGTCTGACCTGCAACGGCAAGGCCGTGACGATCCTGGCTGGGGTGTCGACGTACTGGTCGGGGACCTACGGCACTGCGGGGGATGACGTGATTCTGGTCCGCGGTGGCGGTCACCAGATCTTCGCGGGAGATGGGAACGACACGATCTGCGCTGAGTCCGATGGCGCGGTGGTGGGTGACAACATCTTCGGCGGCGCAGGCGACGACTGGATCGCGGCTGGTGCCAGCGACGACTGGATCCACGGCGAGGTTGACGACGACACCATCGACGGCGGCGCTGGCAACGACACCATCGACGCAGCCGCCGGCTACGACACGATCAACGGTGGCGCGGGTGCCGATGTCATCGACGGGGGTGTCGGCAACGACCGCATCGACGGAGGAGCCGGCAACGACGACCTCCGGGGCGACGCCGACGACGACCTGATCTACGGGGAGTCCGGCCACGACAAGTTGACCGGCGGCGACGGCAAGGACGACCTCATCGGCGACTTCGACACAAGCAAGGTCTTCGTGCTCGGCGGCTTCGAGGGCAACGACCTCCTCCACGGGGGCGACGGCACCGACCAACTGTACGGCGAAGGTGGCAACGACACCCTGTACGGCGGCCAAGATTGGGATCAACTGGAGGGCGGCACCGGCGACGACTATCTCAGCGGAGGCCCGGACGCTGACAATCTCCGGGGTGAGGACGGCAACGACTACCTCGACGGCGGCACCGATTCGGATGATCTTGAGGGCGGCGATGGCGATGACGAGCTGTATTCCCGAGCAACCAACTACTTCGGGGGCCCTGAGGAACTGGACGGCGGTGCGGGCAACGACCTGCTGGATGGCAGGCTGCCCGGTTCAGACGGCGCTGGGGCTGTCAACCTCCATGGCGGGCCTGGTGACGATCGTCTCTACGGGGGCGACGGACGGGATGACCTCGACGGCGGTGGCGGCAAGGACTACCTTTCCGGCGGCGAGCAGCAGGACCGGGTCTTCGGCGGTGCTGGTGACGACATCTTGTACGGCAACGAGGGCGCCGATGACATCCGGGGCGGCGACGGCAACGACTATCTGCATGGCGGTAGCGGCGTCATGGACCAAGGCAATGGCCAGGCCGGGACAGATAGGTGCGTGTACATCCGCGACAACCGGCAGACCAGCTGCGAAAACTGACTACCACGGCCGACGACGCCTGTCGTCGCCGGCGTCTACGTGCCTCATTTCTCCGAATGACAACTACTCCTCCCCACACCGATCTGGTTGCCGACGGGGTCCGACATATCAACCGACTCCGTGACACGCTGAGCGACTACTTTCCCGCACTGGAGCGGGTTTCGACTACGCCCACAGCCGCGGTGCGCTCGTGCTCCTGAACGACTGCCAAGCCCCCGCAGCCATGCGCCGGATCAGCCAGTCACGCCTACAGACATGGTTGGTCAAACGGAAGGTACGCAGCGAGGGCGACCAGCACGTCCAGGTTCTCATCGGTCAGGCGATCCGGCTGTGCGGCGACTGACGTCGCTTCGCCCGAAGGCCCCGTTGCAGTCAAAGGAGCTGGATGACCGTGCTCAACGGTTCTCGCAACGTCCAGCCTGCACAGTCTGCACATCGGAACGCCCTACCCAGAACACTTCAGGAGACATCCCTGTGCGACCACTTGCCGTGCTCTGTTCCCAGTTCAAGGCCGCCGCGTCACCGCCCAGCGCGAAGGTCGCCCTTGCCGCCGCGGGTATGGCCTCGCTATTGGTATTGGCCTCTGCGGCCCCGGCGCCAGCCGGAGCCGATGGCGACGACATTCTCCCGGTCGACGCGCCTCAGTGCATGGGCGAGGATGCCACCATCTACGTGGAAGGCGGTGCTCGAGTCTCTGGGACCAGCGGCGACGACGTCATCGTCGCCGTCAATGGCAGAGATGTCATTGACGCATTGGGGGGCGACGACCTCATCTGCACGTTCGGGTCGGGCTCTGACGACATTTACGGAGCCTCCGGCGACGACCGGATCTACAGCGGCGCAATGGGCGGCAACATCTATGGCGGCACTGGCAGCGATGAGATCCATGGCGGCCCCGGCAACGATCACATCTACGCCGGCGAGGGCCGCGACACTGTCTATGGAGGGGCCGGCGCCGACAACATTGACGGCGGCCGTGACGGGGACGAGTTGTACGGCGAAACCGGCGACGACCTCATGCGCGGCTACCACGGCGAGGACTCGGCCGACGGCGGCCCAGGCGGCGACAGATGCTTCAACACAGAAAGTGACACGAGCTGCGGGACAATCCGCAAGCGCTGAGCGCCGGCTCAGCGCCGTCGCCCGGCGCCAAACGAGGGCTGGGTCGGTGGTCACAACGATTGGCGCGCAACGGGCGTTGCGTAGCGTCTGTTGGGCCCGTCCAGCGGAACCGATAAGACCGACCCCTGCGAACAGAGGCGAGACTAGTTCTCGATCCGTAAGTTGTTGGGCGGCCCGGGAGGGTTGGGTCTGGCTGAGCCTTGATTGCCCTTGAGGTGGCTCCGTGGATTGGCCGCCCGGCTCCTCCTTGGTTGCCTTGGCTGCTGATTGAGATGCGCGTTCTGGTCGCTGTTTAGGATCGGTCTGCGAGTGCTTCTTCGGGCCGGCGATGTAGCCAAACGGTCGGAAGGAGAAGAACTGATGGAACCAGTATGCGGATGAGCTCCGTGGTGACGCCGGCGATGACGTGTTGCATGGTGGGAGAACCGCCGGCGTCAACGGCTACGACTACAGCACGAATGCCGACAATCTGCACGGCAGCCTGGACAACGATCTGCTGGACGGTCGAGACGTCGGCGGGAAGACCTTCCATTATGGCGAGGAGGGTGATGACCGCCTGTACGGGGCGAGGGAGGTGACCACGTCGATGGCGGTGGCGGTAACGACTACCTTTCCGGCGATGGGCAGCAGGACATTCTCTTCGGCCGGGACGGCAACGAGGGCGCCGATGCCCTCGATGCCGGCCCCCGGCAATGACTATCTGCATGGCGGCAGCGGCGTTCTGGACAAAGGACATGGTCAGGCCAGCGCGGACAGGTGCGTTTACATCCGTAACAACCGGCAGAACCAGTTGCGAAAGCTGAACACGGTTTCGACGCCGAGATCAGTAGTTGAGCGCGACCAACCGGTTGACGACGGCCAGTCGGGCTTGCAGAGCGCGGTGATCGTCCCCATCAGGGCGCCGTCGTAGGGGATCGCCGACCGAGCCGATCGATGGCTGGATGTCCCTGACCTCGAGGTGCTCGGTGAATCGGATGGAGGTGCCCTGACGAGGTTCAAGTGGTGCGAGCGCAACGGCCGGCGCAACGCCAACCAAATAGCTTCATCGTTCGGAGGGGTTCAGCCAACTCTCGAAAGGACAACGATGTCTACTTTCAGATTCCGGCCGCACACGGTCCTGGCCCTATTCGCCCTTGCATGGGCGTGCGTGGCTCTGGTGACCGCCCCGGCCCAAGCCGGAGGCTCTCAGACTGATCCAGCGGCTCGAGCCACCGCACAAGAGCAACTCGCGCTGGGTAATGCGCACACCTGCGCTATCGACGCTGGCGACGTTCGATGCTGGGGCGCCAATGAATCCGGGCAGCTCGGTTACGGACACACCGACGACATCGGAGACGATGAGGCCGCCTCCATTGCAGGCGTGGTCGATATCGGCGGTAAGGCGATAGCGATCACCGCTGGGCAACGGCATACTTGCGCCATTCGTACCGACGGTCAGGTTCTCTGTTGGGGCGATGGGCTGAGGGGCAAGCTCGGCTATGGCAACACCGACTCCATCGGCGACGATGAGACGCCCGCATCCGTGGGCCCGGTCCCTCTCGGACGGACGGCGGTGAGCATTGCCGCGGGTGATGAGCACACCTGCGCCCTGCTGAACACTGGTGAGATCCGCTGCTGGGGATGGAGCTTCTACGGCCAACTCGGCTACGCCAACACCGCGACCATCGGTGACAACGAGCTTCCCACCAGCGTGCCAGGCGTCACCCTTGGCCCGGCCAATCAGGGCCAGGCGGTCGCGGTGGTGGCAGGCGCTCACCACACCTGCGCCCTGTTGGCCACGGGACGTGTCCGGTGTTGGGGGCGCAACGGCAACGGTCAGCTCGGGCTAGGGCACAGCGGTTCGCACGTCGGAACTGTCGTCAAGCCGTACGACCCCCTGGTGAATCCCGACCCGATCGAGTTCCCGGGCGGGCGGCTCGCTGTCTCCTTGACCGCCGGCTTGGATCACACGTGCGCGGTGCTGGAGGACGGTGCAGTGTCGTGCTGGGGCGAGGGCTCCAACGGGCAGCTCGGTTACGGCAACACCACCGACATCGGCAACGACGAGCTGCCTTCGTCCGTGGGACCGGTCGTGCTGGACCATCCGGCAGTCTCGGTCAGTGCCGGAAACATCCACACGTGCACGATTCTCGCCAACGGCGCCACTCGCTGTTGGGGCAGTGGAGACTCAGGCCGGCTGGGCAGGGGCAACACCAACACGCTGCTCAACCCGACCTGGACGAGCCCCATCTCCATGGGCAACGAGGTGATCGCGATCGAATCAGGACGGAGTCATACCTGCGCCCGCCTCGCTGACGGCGGGATCCGTTGCTGGGGTGCGGGAACCTTCGGTCGTCTCGGTTACGGGAACATCGACTCGATCGGGGATGACGAGGTCCCGTCGAGCATCGCGCCGCTCGACCTCGGCGTCTCGGCGTACCCGGTGGCAGTGACTGCTGGTCTGGGGCACAGCTGCGCGCTGATCAGCAACGGCGAGGTCCGTTGCTGGGGCCGCGCGGAAGAGGGACAGCTGGGCTACGGCAACACCAACGCCATCGGTGACGACGAAGAGCCTGCTACGGCTGGCGTGGTGCAGCTCGGTAACGAGGCCAAGGCAATTTCTGCGGGGACCTTCCACACCTGCGCGGTGCTGGTCGACGGGAATGTTCGTTGCTGGGGAGATGGAGACTCGGGACGACTCGGCTACGGCAGCACCGACCCGATCGGTGACGACGAGGTGCCGACGGCGGTCGCGCCCGTGGACATCGGACAGCGTGCGGTGACGGTTGCCGCCGGATACAAACACACATGTGTCCTGCTCGCCAAGGGAAGCGTCCGCTGCTGGGGCGATGCCGCAAATGGACGCCTTGGAGATCCCTACAGCGTCGAGACCATCGGTGATGACGAAGCGCCCTCGACGGTCGCGGACCTCGGCTTCGGTGGGACCGGAGGCCCTGAGCCGGGGCTGCCGAAGGCACTGACCGTGGGCAGCGACCATGCCTGCGTGATTCTGGCAGATGGGTCGGTGCGCTGCTGGGGCAAGGGTGCCGATGGTCGACTCGGCTACGCCGACACCCAGGACGTCGGAGACGACGAGTATCCGGGCGCGACGTTCGTCAGTACGGCGCACCCGGTCAACATTGGGACGAACCAGTTGGCCGCCCGGATCGTGGCTGGCTATTCGACCACCTGCGTGCGGATGGACGATGGCAGGGTGCGCTGTTGGGGCGAGGGCGTGAGCGGTCGACTCGGCTACAGCAGCGTCGTGAACATCGGAGACAACGAGCATCCCGCCAGCGCGGGTCCGGTGCAGCTGGGAACGCTGCGGTACGGGACGATGATCTCCGCGGCAGGCGCACACAGCTGTACCACGATGGATGACGGCAACCTCCGCTGCTGGGGCAGGAACGATTCGGGCCAGCTCGGCTACAACAACACCACCGTCATCGGTGACAACGAGCACCCGACAGCGGTCGCGCCGGTCGCTTTCGGTGCGGGACGCAAGGTGACAGCCATCAGTTCGGGTACCTCGCACACCTGCGCGGTCCTCGATGACGCCACCGTCAGCTGCTGGGGTCTCGGGACCTACGGTCAACTGGGGTACGGGAACGCCGACAACGTCGGCAGCTACCAGACATCGGTCGGGGCTCCGGTCAACCTGCTCTGACGGTGTAGAACCGGAGTTCGTCAGTCGGGCTCGGACCAACGGTCCGAGCCCGACTGCTTACCAGCCGGCATCGGACTTCGCTCCCGATATGTGGGGGCCTCCCGGTGAGCGGCACCGATGCCTGGTTTGAAGGCACAGATCTAGCAGCCGGCCCGCGACCAGTGCAGCGACCCACATACATCGATCGGCGATGCCGACCACCACCGGATCCGACACCAGTCCGGTGTCGGGGGTGACCAACTCCTCGTCGAGGCCGCGGTCGTTCAGGCGGGCGAGCTGCTCGATACCTCAGCCACCCTGGCCCCTGGCCGATTGGTCGCCGTTCTCGCCTGGGACCCGGCGTCGGCATGGTTCGCGGTGAGAGGACGAGCGGCTCTACCGCAATGCGGCTGACGAACTGCTCTTCGGAGACAACGGGACCGACTACCTGAGCAGGGGACTGGCGTAGCCCATGAGGCGCTGGTGGAGCGGGGACAGGCCGCTGCGTCGACTTCCTCATGCGGAGGACGGACGGTGCGAGAACTGACCAGCCCAACGGGTCGCGCAACGGGCGCTACCTAGGTTCACGATTGCCGGAACCTTGACACGAGGAGTCCTCCCATGACGATCCCGAAGGAGCAGGCCCTGCTCGCCCAGGGCGTGCTCGGCTGCCTCGCCCTCGCACGGCGCGGCCTCGCGCTCGGGGCATTGTCCGCGGTATCCGCTGTGCCGGTCTTTGGGCCGGTGGGCATCCTCTGCCGGCGCCGGCGGCGCCGTTCTGTGTCTGCGACCCCGATGCCGTCAAGTCGCTGGGGTTGAGCGTGCAGGGCTGATTGGCCGAGGGCTGTACGCAGGTTCAGGCCAAGACGCCACAGCGGCCTGGTCGCGTCCTGCAGATCCTGGACGAGGTCTTCGCCAACCCCGCCTCGAACCGTCCTGACCTCGACCCCAGAACCTAGTGCGCGACGAGGGCAACGGGTGACGCGCGGCGGACCCTTGGCAAAGAATGTAACCGAATGGTTGCATCGGAGTAACCGTTCGGTTGACCTCGTGCCGAGGCACAACGTTTGTCGACTCATGATCCCGAATCCCGCGATTCGACTCAGGCCTTTCTCTGGACTTCTAGGCCCGCCTGACTCAAGCAATGGGCCTGCCGGGCGGGCCCCCTTCTTCTCGCACACCTAAAGGAACGACCATGTCCACCGACGTCTCGAAGTCGCTCACCCGCATGTCACCGAACCGCACCAACCTCCTCCGGCGCGCCGAGGACCGAACCGCCGTCGGTGGCCGGGCGAGTCGATGGCGCCGATTGATGTCCCCGTGGTCAACCGCCCGCACGGACAAGCCCAACCAAAGCTACGACCGCTACGGCTGGCTGCAGATCGACCTCCTCGCGCTGGATCGCGGTGTCCAAGAAAGCAAGCGAGGGCCCTCGGATTCCTGCCGCCCCGCCGGCGTCGCCTCGCTTGAAGGGCGAAAGTAAAGAATGTAACCATACGGTTGCACGGTTTGTAACCGTATGGTTAAGATGGGTGCAGAGCACAAGGTCTTCGATTCAGATGATCCCGTCCCGCAGGCGCGACTCGGACAGGCGCCAACGGGAGTTCATAGGCTCGCCGAGCCCAGCAATGGGACGGCTAGGGCCCTTCTTCTCGCACGCCCGAGGCAATGCCATGTCCACGAAAACTTCGCAGCACCAGAGCCGTCCGCGCGACGATCGGCGTCCGCTCGCCTTCCATGACGCGTCCCTCGCGAGCGCATCATGATCTGGCACACCGCAGCCGTTCCGGCCGCAGGCCTGCCAGCACTGCTCGCCAACATCTCGGGTACGGGCGGGGTAGTTACCCACTGCCGCCCCGAGGCGAACGGTGTGCTCGTGACCTGGACGACCTCCTCGTCGTGGCACTGAGGGACGTGGACGACATGACCGACACCTCGAAGCCTTCGGGTGCAACACCGTGCGATCGCGCCAACCGGATCCGAGAGGCCGACTACATCCGCTTCACCGCGCTCGGAGACTCCGCCACGTTCGGACTGGGTGACCCGGTCGACCGGGGTTGGCGCGGCTGGGCCCGCCTCCTCGCCGACGCGATCTCCACGGCAAACGACGTTTCGTTCTGCAACCTGGCTATGCCCGGGGCGACCGTGCGGGAGGTTCGGAACATCCAGCTGCCGCGTGCTCTCGACCACCACGCGGCGATCGTCTCGCTGGTGGTCGGACTCAATGACGTGATGCGCTCGACCTGGGACCCCGCCCGGTTCCGTGAGGACCTGCTCCACTGCGCGGGGCGGTTGGCTGAGTCTGGCGCCCTGATCATGACCGTCCGATTCCACGACCACGGCAAGGTGCTCGGCCTACCGCGATGGCTGTCACACCGCATGACCGCCCGTATCAAAGTGCTCAACGAGATCTACGACGAGGTGCACGAGCGATACGGACTGCTGCGAGTCGATCTCGACGCCGACCGGGCAACCTACGCACGGGAGTTCTGGGCCGCCGACCGGATGCACCCGTCCGAGCGGGGGCACCGACAGATCGCGGCACGGGTGGCGACGCTCCTCAATGAGGAAGGTCTCGACTTCGACCCGCCCGTGACGGCGTGCGTCACACCCCGATCCACTCGAGCCCGCGACACACACGACCTCGTCACCAGCGCTGCCCCCTGGGTGGCCCGGCGACTCGTAGACCTGGGGCCGGCCGCGGTCCGGACCGCCTTGAAGAGAGCACGTCTCCGCGCGGCTGTGGTACGCGGCCAGGTGCCAACGGTTGCGCGGTCAGCCGAGCAGGACGACCGCCATCCTCGTGACCCAGTCAGCGTTCGCGTGACTAGCTGAGGTCGTTCCGGACGGGATTCAGAGCACGCCGCCAGCGGGCGAGATTTCACATAGGATTCCCATAGATCACCAGGCCGGTTGGCCGTTGGCAGCGGATTCCCGCACCTCAGACCGACCCGCCGCGACACGGTCCGACATCGACAGGCAGGGCGAGCACGATGACGAAAGCGCAGGTCGGGAGCCGATCCGGCTGGCTGACCTGCGCTTTCGCGTTGGTGCCCCAGGCAAGAGTCGAACTTGCGACCTTTCGCTTAGGAGGCGGCTGCTCTATCCACTGAGCTACTGGGGCTGGCGGTGGACCATCTTGTCAGGTCAGTGCCGTCCCGCGCGAAGCGGATTGGGTCCGTGGGGGCCGAGCGGGGAGAATGGGTGGATCCGCTGCCGGGCCTTGTCCCGGACCGTACGGTGGGCCAGGCGCGAGGGAGCGCCGTCGGTTGCTCTCGGAAGCGCCGGAACGAATCCGCAGTCCCGCCTGAGCGGGCCGCACGACCAGGTGATCGATGACGCAGGACCAACGCACCCGCACCATGCCGGGTGAGGCGACCCCGCCCGGCAGTCGTGCCCGCCGGGTGGCCACGTCACGCGCCGAGCGTCCCAAGGCCGCTCGTGGAGCCCGCGGTGGCGGTCGTCGCAAGGCGCCGCAGCCCGGCAAGACGGTGTTCAAGGTGATCCTGAGCAGCCTGTTGGCGCTCGGGCTCGCGTCCGGTGTCGGCGTCGTGCTGCTCTACAACAACTGGAACGGCAACCTCGACCGCGAGAACCTCGCTGCGCAGCTGGGCACCGACCGCCCCAAGGAGGTGGTCAAGGGTCCGCTCAACATCCTGGTGATGGGTGACGACACCCGCTCCGGCGACAACAACATCGATGGCGAGTCCGGCGGCGGCTCCGACACCACGATCCTGTTCCACCTCTCGGCCGACCGGAAGTTCGCCTACGGCATCTCGATCCCGCGCGACACCCTCGTCGACCGCCCCGAGTGCTACAAGAAGGACGGCAGCGTCATCCCCGCCCAGCCCGTCGCCCAGTGGAACGCCGCGTACGCCGTCGGCGGCCCGGCGTGCACGATCCGGCAGGTCGAGCAGGTCAGCGGCGTGCGCATCAGCAACTACATCGTCGTCGACTTCAGCGGCTTCAAGGACATGGTCAACGCCCTGGGTGGTGTCGAGGTGTGCATCCCCGAGGACATCAACGACGAGGAGCACGGCATCAAGCTGAAGGCCGGCACCCGCGAGATCAAGGGGCAGCAGGCGCTCAGCTACGTCCGGGTCCGCCATGTCGGTGACGGCACCGACCCGCAACGGATCAAGCGGCAGCAGGCGTTCATGGCCTCGATGATCGGCAAGGCGGTCGGTGCGGACACCCTCGCCCAGCCGGTGAAGCTGACGAAGTTCATCAACGCCACGACCAGCTCGTTGAAGACCGACTTCAAGAACATCGCCGAGCTCGCCGACATCGCCGCGTCGTTCAACGGCATCGGCCTGGACAACATCTCGTTCGTCACGACCCCGTGGGTCTACTCCACGGCGCAGCCGGGCCGGGTCGAGTGGACCCCCGAGGTCAACAAGCTGTGGCGCCTGGCCCGCAACGACAAGCGCCTGACCAAGAGCTTCCTGGGTGACTCGATCAGTGCCGGCGAGAACACCGACGGATCGTCGTCGTCCTCGGGCAGCACCGGCAGCACCGGGAGCACCGGGAGCACCGGGACAGCCGACCCCGGCGACGGCGCCAGCTCGCCGACCGGGGCAGCGACCGACCCCAGTGGCGGGGCCACCGCGGACCCGCAGGGCATGACCGACGACGCCCGCGCCCGCGCGGGCCTGTGCTGACCGGGCGGGATCGCTGATGGCGGACCGGTCCGAGCCCGAGTGGAAGCGCAAGCAGCGCCTCGCCGAGATCTTCGGCGACGTCCTGCCGACCGTCACCTCGGACGAGAAGGACCCGCCGACGCCCGAGAAGGACGGCGGCGACACCCCCTCCGAGCGCTGGCTGAAATCACAGGTGCCGCCTCACCACGGTGGGTGAAGCGGCACGTGTGTCGCGCGGGTGCTGCGGGGCCGAAGCCTCCGGTCAGCGAGTGGCGAGCGAGTCGCGGATCTGCGTGAGCAGCACGACCTCGGGCGCCTCGGCCTCGGGAGCGTCCGGGAAGAACTTCTCCTTGGCCTTCGTGTAGGGCGTCACGATCAGGAAGTAGACGACCGCGGCCAGGATCACGAACGCGATCACGGCGTTGAGGAAGGCGCCGAACGAGTTCGCAGTGTTGGTGAAGACGTCGTCCATCGACTTCGGCATCTTGTTGGTGAGCCAGGCGACGAAGGTCGTGACGACCCTGCCGAAGGCCGCGGCGATGATGAAGGCGACGGCGATGTCGACGAGGTTGCCCTGGAGCAGGAACTTTCTGAAGCCGGTCATGTTTTCTCCTCTTGTCCCGAGATGATGATGAGGGTGCTTGATCAGGCAGCAACCTATCTGCGACGCCACGTATAAGTCACGTACGCCGCCACCGACGCTCCGGTGACCTCCGGCACGTCCAGTTGACCCACGGCCACCACGATCAGGTGCCCGGGCAATGCCCCGTCGCCCGCGATCTCGGCGTCCGGGACCGCCAGGACGGTCACGTCCCGCGCCAGTCCGGCGGTCGTCCCGGCCTGGGGGTCGGTGGCCAGCAGGTCGATCCGGTCACCCACCGTGAGCAGCGCCGCCTGACCCGCGTCGGACAGCCGGATCGGCAGCACCGTCGTACCGGGACGCTGCGCCTGAGCGAGGCCTTCACCCACCAGGCGTACGTCGGTGACGGGCTCGCCCTCACGCAACGGGGCAGCCAGGAGCCGACCAGCCGGTGACCCCACCGCCCCCTCCGGTACGACGCCAGGAGCCACCCGTCGCTCGACGAGGTCGTCGGTCCGGAGGAGTCGCCCGGCGGGCAGGTCGCGTGCGGCGACGAGCATCGTGGTGGATGCCGGTGGTGGGGGCGCGAGGGTACGCAGCGAGGCGGCGACTGCCACCGCGACCAGCAGAACCGCGATCAGGCGGCGTCTGCGGAGCACCCGGCGTCGTACCTCGGCGAGGGTGTTCGTGAAGTCCCGAAGATCCATGGCAGCGACGGTAGGTCGCTTCGGTCCGGCGCGCGGACCTCTTCCACAGGGGTCAGGCGGGGGAGGCGGCGGCGCCGGTGCTGGAGCTGCTGCTCGAGCTCGCGGCGGCTGCGGGCTTCGAGGAACCCGAGTCCGAGGAGGACGAGGACGAGGCAGCAGGGCTGCTCTCGGACGACGCGGCCGGGGAGGTCGCGGTCGTGGAGGAGCGGCTGTCGGTCTTGTAGAAACCGGAGCCCTTGAACACCACGCCCACGGAGTTGAACACCTTGCGGAGCTTGCCCTCGCACGCGGGGCAGACCGTCAGCGCGTCGTCGCTGAAGCTCTGGACCTGCTCGAACGCGTGGCTGCACTCGGTGCAGAGGTACTGGTAGGTCGGCATCGGTGTGTTCTCCGGGTTGGCACTCTCGACTTTCGAGTGCCAATGCTACGTCACGACCCCCACAGACGGCACAATGACGCCCACCATGGTGGGAGCAGAGAACGTCGAGCAGCACTCCAGCCCGGAGACCGGGTTCCGCAGGTGGCCGCGTTCGGTGCGCTGGCTGACCGTGATCGCGGTGCTGTGCACGGTCGCGCTGGTGGCGAGCCTGACCACGTCGTGGGTCGTCGTCCGCAAGCCCTGGCCGCAGACCACCGGCGAGCTGGAGATCAGCGGTCTCGACGGCGAGGTGCAGGTCATCCGTGACGAGGCCGGCATTCCCCAGATCTACGCCGACTCGATGCCGGACCTGATGCTCGCGCAGGGGTTCGTGCACGCCCAGGACCGCTTCTTCGAGATGGACGTACGACGCCACGCGACCGCCGGCCGGCTCTCGGAGCTGTTCGGGGAGGCCGGGATCGAGAGCGACCTGGTGGTGCGGACGCTCGGCTGGCGCGACGTCGCCACGAAGGAGCTGACGCTGCTGCGACCGGCGACCCGCAGCGCGCTCGACTCGTACGCCGAGGGCGTCAACGCCTACCTCGCGAGCCGCTCACCGTCGGAGATGTCGCTCGAGTACTCCCTGCTCGGCCTCACCGGTCTCGACTACAACCCGCCGAAGTGGACCGCCGTCGACTCCATCGCCTGGCTCAAGGCGATGGCGTGGGACCTGCGCGGCAACATGGAGGAGGAGATCGGGCGGGCGCTCACCGCCGCGGCGGTGGGCGACGAGCGGATGGCCGACCTCTATCCCACCTACCCCTACGGCCAGCACGCCCCGATCGTCCAGCAGGGCGGACTGCTCGGCGACGAGTTCGACCAGGACGTCATCGGCGACGGGCACCGCCTGCTGCGACGTCCCCCTCCCGGTGGTCGCGACGCGCTGACGGCCCTGGCCGAGGTGCGCGGAGTCCTCGCCGCCGTACCGCCGCTGCTCGGTCAGGGCGACGGCATCGGCAGCAACGGCTGGGTCGTCGACGGCAACCACACCAGCACCGGCGAGCCGATCCTCGCCAACGACCCGCACCTGGGGATCTCGCTCCCCGGGGTGTGGTCGCAGGTCGGGCTGCACTGCCGCACGGTCTCGACCGAGTGCCCGCTCGACGTGGCCGGCTTCAGCTTCTCCGGCGTGCCCGGCGTCGTCATCGGCCACAACGCCGACATCGCCTGGGGCTTCACCAACCTCAGCCCGGACGTCACCGACCTCTACGTCGAGCGGATCAAGGGCGACACCTGGGAGTCCGACGGCCAGGAGCTGCCGCTCGTCGTACGCAACGAGGTGATCAAGGTCCGCGACGGCGAGTCCATCGACCTCGCGGTGCGCTCGACCGGGCACGGCCCGCTGCTGTCCGACCTGGCCCGGCTCGACGACGAGCTGGACGCCGTCGACCTGACCGAGGACGGGCTCGTCGACCAGCTCACCGACATCGCCGGTTCGGCCGAGTACGGCGTCTCGCTCGCCTGGACCGCGCTGGAGCCGCGGCCCACCGCCGATGCGCTCTTCGCGCTCAACACCGCCAGCGACTGGAAGTCCTTCCGTGCGGCGCTCAGCGACTTCGCCGTGCCCGGCCAGAACGTCGTGTACGCCGACACCGAGGGCCACATCGGCTACCAGGCCACAGGTCTCGTCCCGATCCGCAAGCCCGGCAACGACGGCCGGATGCCGGCCGCCGGCTGGAAGAGCGACACCGCGTGGACCGGTGAGTTCGTGCCGTACGACGCCCTTCCGAACGTTCTCGATCCCGACTCGGGGATCATCACCACGGCGAACCAGGCGGTCATCGACCCCGAGCGGTACGCGCCGTACCTCACCGCCGACTGGGACCTCGGCTACCGCTCGTCGCGGATCAACGAGCTCCTCGAGGCCGACGACGAGCTGAGCGTGCGCAGCATGGGCGCCATCCAGCTCGACGACTGGAGCGCGATCGGTGAGGTGCTGACGCCGTACCTGCTGGGGTTGGAGATGCCGCGTGGCTACTACTCCGACGGCCAGCGACTGCTGCGCTCGTGGAACTACCGGCAGGGACCTGAGAGCGGCGCGGCCGCGTACTTCAACGTCGTCTGGCGCCAGGTGCTGGAGCGGACCTTCGGCGACGAGCTGCCCGACGCGCTCGACGCGGACGGCAGCGATCGCTGGTTCGCCGTCGTCGCCTCGATCCTGCCGAAGGCGTCATCGAGCTGGTGGGACGACGTGGAGACCGAGGGCGTCCGCGAGGGCCGCGACGACATCCTGCTCGCCTCGATGAAGGCCGCTCGTGACGAGCTCACCGCGCGCGAGTCACCCAACGCCGAGGAGTGGACGTGGGGCGCGCTGCACAAGCTCGAGCTCCGCTCGGCCACCCTGGGGGAGTCGGGAGTCGGCGTGGTCGAGCGGCTGTTCAACCGCGGCGGCTGGGAGGTCGGCGGCGGTGGTTCGCTCGTCAACGCGACCGGCTGGGACGCGACGGAGGGATACGACGTCGTGACCGCCCCGTCGATGCGGATGGTCGTGCCGATGGACGACCTGGACGCGGCCCGCTGGATCAACCTGACCGGTGTTTCCGGCCACGCCTTCCACCCGCACTACACGGATCAGACCGACCGCTGGGCCCGCGGCGAGACCCTGCCGTGGGTGTTCTCCGAGGGTGCGGTCGAGAAGGCCGGCGAGGACGTGCTGACCCTGCTGCCCGCCGGTGGTTGAGGTTCCCGGTGGTTGAGGTGCGAGGAGCGCCAGCGACGAGCCTCGAAACCTCCGGGCCGCTCAGAACCTGATCAGCCCGCCCGGCGTCGCGGCGGCCGTGACCGGTCGGTCGTGCGGCTCGGCGGGCACGTCGGGGAGCACCTCGTCGTCGTACAACAGGACACAGGTGGGGGTGCCGACCGGCACGCGGCCGAGGGCACGGTCGTAGGAGCCGCCGCCGCGGCCCAGCCGGATCCCGCTGCGCGACACGGCGACGCCCGGCACCAGCACGACGTCGGCGGTGGCGATCGCCTCGACGCCGAGCGGCGTGCCCACGGGCTCGAGCAGTCCGCGGCGAGCGGGGGCCAGGGACGTGGGGCCGTGATACACGGCCCAGTCCAGGTCGTTGTCGGGGAGCAGCACCGGGAGGATCACGCGCTTCCCCGCCTCGATCAGCCGGTCGAGCAGGTTGGTCGTGCCCGGTTCGGTGCCGAGGGAGACGTAGGCCGCGACGGTCGCGGCCCGTCGTACCTCCTCTGAAGCCAGTACGACGTCCGCGATCGCCCGTGCGGCTTCGCCCACCTGGGTCAGGGGCCGGCGCCGCCGAGCAGTCAGGACCTGGTCCCGGAGGGCAATCTTTCGTGCTGCTTCTGGGCGCAGTTGTGGACCGGTCACCGGACAAGCCTACGATCGAGTCATGGGTATGACTGGCCGTAGCGACGGGCTCGAGAAGGCGCGGGCAAAGATGCTGGCCGCGGGCGTGGACCCGGTCGCCGTCGACACCTTCGCGCACTACTACCGATTGCTGGAGCACGGCGAGACCGGGATGATCCCCGAGTCGACGATCGACCCCGTCGACATCGAGAGCCTTGCCGACGCGGACGTGCCTGCGGACGTCGCGGCCGACGCGATCGGCAAGACGGTCGCGATCAAGCTCAACGGCGGCCTCGGTACGTCGATGGGCATGGAACGGGCGAAGTCGCTGCTGTGCGTGCGGCGTGGCCTGTCGTTCCTCGACATCATGGCCCGGCAGGCGTTGCACCTCCGCAAGGAGTACGACGCCCGGCTGCCCCTGATCCTGATGAACTCCTTCCGCACCTCGGCCGACACGCTGCACGCGCTCGGGCGCTACGACGACCTGGCCGTCGACGGGCTGCCCATCGAGTTCCTGCAGAACAAGGAGCCCAAGTTGCTCGCGTCCGACCTGACGCCGGTCAGCTGGCCCAAGGAGCCCGACCTGGAGTGGTGTCCGCCGGGCCACGGCGACGTCTACACCGCGCTGCGCGGCACCGGTCTGCTCGACCAGCTCATCGAGCACGGCTACCGCTACGTGTTCGTCTCCAACTCCGACAACCTCGGCGCGGTCCCGGACCCGAAGGTGGCCGGCTGGTTCGCCGCGTCGGGTGCACCGTTCGCGATCGAGGCGGTTCGTCGTACCCCCTCCGACCGCAAGGGTGGCCACTTCGCCCGCCGCAAGACCGACGGCCGGATCGTGCTGCGGGAGACCGCGCAGACGGCGAAGGAGGACCTCGAGGCCCTCGCCGACCTGAACCGGCACCAGTTCTGCTCCACCAACAACCTGTGGTTCGACCTGCACGCGATGAAGGCCAAGCTCGACGAGCGCGAGGGCATCCTCGGCCTGCCGCTGATCCGCAACGACAAGACCGTCGACCCGGCGGACCCCGACAGCCCGGCCGTCGTGCAGATCGAGACCGCGATGGGTGCGGCCATCGAGGTGTTCGACGGTGCTCGGTTGATCGAGGTGGGCCGCGACCGGTTCATCCCGGTCAAGACCACCAACGACCTGCTCGTGCTGCGCTCCGACGTCTACGAGATCGGTGCCGACTTCGGGCTCACCCAGATCGCCACCGAGGTGCCGTTCGTCGAGCTCGACGCGGACCACTACAAGCTCGTCGCCGAGTTCGACCAGCGCTTCCCCGAGGGCGCGCCGTCGCTCGCGAAGGCGTCGTCCCTCACGGTCGACGGCGACTGGACCTTCGGGCACGGTGTGCAGGTCGTCGGCTCGGTCGAGCTGTCCGGCAAGGGTGCGCAACGCGTCCCCGCCGGCGAGGTCTTGACCGGGTCGGATGACTGACCCCTCGGCTGTCCTGACCACCGTCGAGGAGCATCGCGCGCGGATCCTCGCCACGGTCGCTCCGCTGACGCGCTTCGACCTGGTGCCGCTGGCCGATGCCGTCGGTCGCGTCCTGGCAGCAGACGTCACCGCCCTGGCGTCGGTCCCACCGTTCGACCACTCGGCGATGGACGGCTTCGCGGTCCGTGCCGCCGATGTCGCGTCGGCATCCGAGGAGACACCCGTCGACCTGCCGGTGGCCGGTGTGATCGCCGCGGGTGACGCGGTCCTGCCGCTGCCCGAGGGCGCGGCCATCCGGATCATGACCGGCGCACCGGTTCCTCCGGGTGCTGACGTGGTGATCCCGTTCGAGTGGACCAGCGGTGTCGACCCGGTGCGGATCCTGCGTACGGCCGCAGCCGGTCGCCACGTCCGCAACGAGGGCGAGGACGTCGCTGTCGGCGAGATCGCGCTGCGTGCGGACACCCGCCTCGGTCCCACCCAGATCGGCCTGCTCACCTCGGTCGGTGTCGGCGAGGTGCCTGTCCACCCGCGGCCCCGGCTGGCCGTCATCTCCACCGGCGCCGAGCTCGTCGACGGCCAGATCCCCGACAGCAACACGGCCACCCTCGCGTCGGCCGGTCACGCCGTCGGGGCCGACGCCACCGCCTTCGGTCCGGCGCTCGACGACCCCGTTGTCTTTCGCGAGCTGCTGCAGAAGGCGGCCGAGTCGTCCGACGTCGTCGTCACGACCGGCGGCGTCTCGGCGGGCGACCACGACGTCGTGAAGGCCGCCCTGCGCGACGTGGACGGCTTCTGGTTCGGCCCCGTCGCGATGAAGCCCGGCCGTCCGCAGGGCTTCGGCGTCGTCGTCTGTGCCGATGGAAGGCAGGTCCCGGTGGTCACCCTCCCCGGTACGCCGGTGGCCGCCTACGCCTCCTTCCTGCTGTACGTCGTCCCGGCGCTCCACGTCCTCGCCGGACGCGACGTCGCCCGCCGGACGGCCGCGCTGGCCGCGCCGGTCGAGGGCGCCGATCGCACGGTCCTGCTGCCCGGCCTGTTCGACCACCAGGGCCGGATCGCCCCCCTGCCCGGGCACGCCGGCCACTCGCAACGGTTGCTCGCCGTGGCCGATGCATTGCTCGTCGTACCGGCAACCGGGAAGGTGGTGCCCGAGGGCACGACCGTCGAGGTGTTGCCGCTCCACCCCGAGGAGGACCGAGATGGCCGATGAGGCAACCCAGCCGCGGCTGACGCACGTGGACTCCACCGGTGCTGCGCGGATGGTCGACGTGTCCGCGAAGGACGTCACCCACCGGGTCGCGAGCGCGTCCGGCCGGGTGCTGGTCTCGGCCGAGGTCGTCGGACTCCTGCGCGGCGAGGGCGTGCCGAAGGGCGATGCCCTTGCGGTCGCCCGGATCGCCGGCATCATGGGCGCCAAGCAGACGCCCGCGCTGATCCCGCTGTGCCACCCGCTCGCGATCTCCGGTGTCACCGTCGAGCTGTCCGTCGCCGACGACGCGGTCGAGATCCTGGCGACGGTGAAGACGACCGACCGGACCGGTGTCGAGATGGAGGCGCTCACCGCGGTCTCCGTGGCTGCGCTCACCGTCGTCGACATGGTCAAGGCCGTCGACAAGGCGGCGGTCATCACCGACATCCGGGTCGAGACGAAGTCGGGTGGCAAGTCGGGGGAGTACCGCCGATGAGCCAGGCCCTGCCCGCCACCGTCATCGTCGCGTCCAACCGCGCCGCTGCCGGTGTGTACGACGACACGACCGGCCCGCTGATCGTGGATGCCCTGCGGGGACTGGGGTTCGTCGTCGCCGACCCGGTCGTCTGCCCGGACGGGGAACCTGTCGCCCTGGCCATCGCCGCGGCCGTCGATGCGGGCGCCCGCGTGGTGCTCACGACCGGTGGCACCGGCCTGACGCCGACCGACCGCACCCCCGAGGCGACCCGGCCGCTGCTCGACCGCGAGGTCCCCGGCCTGGCCGAGGCGATCCGCGCTGCCGGCGTCGCGAAGGGCGTGCCGACGGCCGCTCTGTCGCGTGGTCTCGCCGGTGTGGCTGGCCAGGCGCTCGTGGTCAACCTGCCGGGTTCGCGCGGCGGGGTGAAGGACGCGCTCGCCGTACTCGAGCCCGTGCTGGTGCACGCCGTCGAGCAGATCCTCGGGAGCGACCATTGAGCGAGGTGCGGCGCGAGGGTGCGTACCGCGAGCGGACGACGGTGGCCATGCCCGGGCGGGCGTGGCCCAACGAGCTGACCTCGGGCACTGACCCGGTCGTCCGGTTGCGCCCGATCCGGCGCAGTGACGCCAAGCCGTGGCGCGCGGCCCGGCGTCGCAATGCCGTGTGGTTGGGGCCCTGGGACGCGACCGCACCTCCTGGTGCCGATGCCCGGCCGTTGACGTTCCGCGGCCTGACCAAGCGACTGGCCCGCGCGGCGCGGAAGGGGACGACGTACCCCTTCGTGGTGGAGGTGGACGGAAGGTTCGCCGGTCAGGTCAGCGTCAACAACATCGTGCGCGGCTCGGCGCAGTTCGCGTCGGTCGGCTACTGGATCGACCAGGACTTCGCCGGCAAGGGCGTGATCCCGCGCGCGGTCGCGATGGTGATCGACCACTGCTTCTTCGTCGCAGGCCTCCACCGGATCGAGATCTGCATCCGCCCGGAGAACACGAATTCCCTGCGGGTGGTGGAGAAGCTCGGCATCCGGCAGGTCGGGTACGCGCCGTTCTTCCTCCACATCGACGGCGAGTGGCGCGACCACCGGATCTTCGCGGTGACCCGCGAGGAGGCGCCGCGAGGTGTGCTGGTGCGGCTCGAGGAAAACCCTGATGCGTGACCGGTTCGGTCAAATCACATGCGTCACACGAATCAATCTGTGACACACCGATCGACATGCGCCCCAGTTTGAGATAACGCTCCTAACCTCTCGTTGTGGACCTGAGCGCACTGATCTTCGTCGCACTGGCGGTGGCGTGGGCCGTCTACCTCGTTCCGAAGGCGCTCAAGCAGCACGAGGAGGACGCCGACAGTCGATCTGTCGAAGGCTTCTCCGACCGCCTGCGAGTGCTGGCCCGTCGTGACGCGGTGTCGGCCACCGAAGCCGCTCTCGTGCCTGCCGGACGCACGTCGTACGACGCCTACGAGCCGGCTGCGGACGCCGTGCCCGAGGCCGAGCTGCCGGAGGACGTCCCCGCGACGGCCGCACCTGCGCCACGTGCCCGCCCGACCGAGCACAGCCCGGTCCAGCGCCGGCTCCGCCAAGCGGCCGCCCGTCGCGCCGCCGAGCGTCGTCGCCGGGTCTTCAACATCCTGCTCCTCGCGATCATCGTCACCGTCGCCCTGTCGATCGGCGGCGTCATCGGCGCCACCTGGATCCTGGGCCCGCTCGTGCTGATGGGCGCCTGGCTGGTCGCGTGCCGTCTCATGGTCAAGCGCGAGCGCGCTGCCCGTGCCGCGACCTCGGTCCGCAAGCGCCGCCGTACGCTCGCCGACGAGGTGATCGCCGCCGAGGACGCCGACGATGCAGACGACCTCGACGACGAGAGCGACAACACCCAGGACATCCCGGTCGTCACCGCCGCGCTGGCCGACGAGCCGGTTGCAGTGGATCCCGATGCCTGGACCCCGGTCCCGGTCCCGCTGCCGACGTACGTCGACAAGGCGCCCGCGGGGCGCACCGTCCGCACCATCGACCTCGACTCCACCGGCGTGTGGAGCTCGGGCCGCAACGAGGCCGACTCGCAGCTGGCCCGTGAGGCCGACGCCCAGCGCACGAAGGCTGAGCCGGACGCTGAGCAGCAGCGCCGCGCCTCCGGTTCCTGACCGGCTGGGACTCGCGGCTGCGGGTACTCCCGCTCCATGAGCGAAGAGAGCGCAGCAGACCGCCAGGCCACCCAGCAGGCGCGCGAGCAGGAGAAGAAGTACGCCGACTCCGCGACCGCGGTCTCGCCCGACACCCAGTTCGCCGACCCCGGCGACATCGTTGACGACGTCCCGCAGATCGACCAGGCCGACCTCGCCTCCCGCGGTCAGTCCACCGTCTTCGAGGACCCGCCGAAGCCGCGGCCGAGCTCGAACGTGGACCAGGGCCCGAGCGGCGACGAGAACCCCCGGCCGCCCGGTCGCGCCGACGAGGACCGCAATCCCGACCAGTCCGTGGGCTCCGACGAGGACTAGCGCCAGGAGGGGGATCCGGATTCGGACTCGTCGAGCGTCGGTGCTACCGTTTCCCCTCGCTTGGGGCTGTGGCGCAGTTGGTAGCGCGTCTCGTTCGCAATGAGAAGGTCAGGGGTTCGAATCCCCTCAGCTCCACCAAGTTTTCGCAGGTCAGCGGCAGGGTTCCGGAACCTCAGTTTGAGGAGAAAGAACCCTGTCTCGGCATTTACTCGGCACTTCACCGAATCACGCCTCCGTCCCTGGCGGTTCTTCGACTGCGTTGTCCCGTGTCTCGGGGTGTCTCGCGCACCTGTCGGTCATGGACATCAACGACACCCGCCCGGAGACCCTCGAGCCTGTTCTGACGCTGTCGGAGCTCGCTGACCGCCTGCATGTCAGCGTGCAGACCCTGTACGACCTGCGCAGCCACGGCC
This sequence comes from Nocardioides sp. Root682, assembly GCF_001427795.1. Taxonomy (GTDB): domain Bacteria; phylum Actinomycetota; class Actinomycetes; order Propionibacteriales; family Nocardioidaceae; genus Nocardioides. The sequence goes on from NZ_LMHJ01000003.1 coordinate 294,387, forward strand.
GCGGACCCCGCGGCTTCCGGGTCGGTCGTGAGTTGCGCTTCCGTGCCAGCGAGATCGAGGCCTGGCTCGCGCGCATGGAGGCGGACGACGCCGCGCGTCATCCGGCAGTGCATCGGGACACGGCATGACTGGCGGTCGCCCGCGTACGGCGATCGGCACCTACGGCGACATCCATGTCCGGGCCCGTGGCTCACGCTTCGTAGCGCAGGCGCGGTACCGCGACGTCGACGGCCGACTGCGAAAGGTGGAGGCCACTGCCGCTTCGCCGGCCCTCGCCCGGAGCCAGGTCAAGGAACGGCTGCTGAAGCGGTCGGGCTACGGCAGTGGGGGACAGCTCAGCGTGGCGAGCCCGTTCACGGACCTGGTCGCGCTCTGGCTGGCCGACCTCGAGCAGCGCGAACTGGCCGAGGGCACCAAGGAGAGCTACCGCGACCTGGTGCGGCTGCAGGTGCTGCCGGCGTTCGAGCACTTCACGCTCGGGGAGATCACCACCGGACGTGTCGAGTGGTTCCTGAAGTCACAGGCGCAGCACTCCCACTCGCGGGCCATGCATTCCCGCACGATGCTGAACCTGCTCTTCGGCTACGCGCTTCGCAACGACGCGATCGCCCGCAACCCCGTCGAAGGAACGTCGCAGCTCCGTAAGCCGAGGAACATCCCGCAGGCGCTGACACCGGGCCAGATCGCCGCGATCCGGAAGGCCGCGGCCGAGTGGCGCACAGAGGACGGTCTGCCCGGGCCGAAGAGCGACGGCCAGGTCCGCGACCTCATCGAGGTCCTGCTCGGAACAGGGATGCGGCCAGGGGAGGCGCTGGCGATCCGCCCCTGCGACGTCACCGACGGCCCGTCCGGGATGGTCGTCCGGGTGACCGGAACGGTCGTCCAGCGCAAGGCGACCGGCCTGATCCGGCAGTCCAATCCGAAGAGCGCGAGCTCGGTCCGCGCCATCCCGGTTCCGAGGTTCGCCGCCGTCGTCCTTCGCCGTCGTCTGGCCGCCATCGGAGCGGAGGACGACGAGCGAACGATCTTCGCAAACCGGAACGGTGGACCGCTGAACCCGTACAACGTGCGCCGTACGTTCCGCGAGATGGTCGAGCTCGCCGGGCTGGGCGACACCGGGGTCAGCCTGCGCTGGTTCCGGCGTACGGCCGCCACGGTCATTGCTCGCAGCATGGGTTCCGATGCTGCTGCCGCGTTCCTCGGACACACGTCGACGGCGATCACCGAGGGCCACTACATCGAACCGGACCCGACCACTGACCACTCACCGGCAGCCCACCTGGAACACGCGCTGGGACTGGCCGCGCCCGACCACACGGTCCTCTCCCGGCCTGCGACCTTCGGTGAGCAACTTCAACTCGAAGCGCTCATCGTGGCCGAGGAAGCCGATGCGACCGGTTGACTTCGCGCTCGTTCTTGCTGGTTGTTGCCGAACGTCTCGAGTTGTCTCGGGTTGGCTCGACAGCGAGGAATTGGGCGCTTGACAGACTCCGATCTCCGGCGCACGGTGGAGATGTGTCCACGTGGGTCCGTGTTCTCGCCTCGGCTGGTCTGCCTGCCCGAAGCGGCGGAGAAGCCGGTGCCGGACACTGTCCGGCACCGTGATCGAGGCCCTCACCTCCGGCTGTGCGCCGGTGCACAGCCGGGAACGCAGCGGTAATCCGGTGCCGCATCTGGCGCGGCACCGGGAAAGGGGCACCGTGCGGACGCGGCGGTGCCGCTGACGGTGAGGCGGGCAAATTTCGCGTGGTCGAAATAGGGTCATCTCCTGATAAGGTTGCCTTATGACCTTGTTGGCAGAGTACCGCGGAGCGCAGCGTGACGAGGACGTCGCGCGCCTGCGCCGCGTCCTGGCGCTGCGCGCACTGGCCACGGACATGTCGCAACGGCAGATCGCCGAGGCCCTCGGGATCAGTCAGCCGGCGGTCAGTCAGCAGCTCAAGTTCACGCGCCATCTGGGCGAGGTCCACCCCGAGGTCCTGCTCGACGCGGCCGCACCGATCCTCCGCTCCATTGCGGAGGAGCACGGATACTCGCGGTTGGCGGTCTTCGGCTCGGTCGCTCGCCGACGGGCCCGCGACGACTCTGACATCGACCTGGTCGTGGAGGCACCTGCCGGAATCTCCTCGTTCGACTTCATCCGGTTCCGACAGCTCCTGGAGCAGGTGCTCGGGCGTCAGATCGACCTGGTCGAATACGGCGGCCTGAAGCCCGGTCTCGACGACGACATCCGCCGCGAAGCGGTCCTGCTGTGATGGACCGCAAGGCCGCCAAGGAACTCGCCCACATCGCGGCATGGTTCGAACGCGTCGCTGAGATTGTCGAGCGAGGACGGGACGCCTACCTGACCGATGTGCTGCTGCAGGAGGCCGGCGACTCGCTCATGATGAAGCTCGGCGAGGCCGCGAACCGCCTGTCCAGACTGGGCATCCTGGCGCCCGACGGCGTGGAATGGGCACTCGCCGTGGCGAACCGGAACTTCATCATTCATCAGTACGACGAGATCAACCGGTCGATCACCTGGCAGACGCTGGCCGCAGACCTCGGCGTGTGGCGCGAGTCGCTCACGCCGCTGATCGACGACGCGCGCGGAGCCCTGGCAGCCGAGGAACAGACCTAGGCCGGCCGCCCGTCCAGTTCGCGTGCGATGTCGAGCATGGTGTGGATGAGTTCGATCTGGCGGGTGTCGAGACCGTAGTCGTCTAGGTCCTCAACGGCCGAGTACGCCCGACCTCGTCGAGGTAGGTCAGTGCACGTCTGTAGGCCAGGGCGGCGTCGACGGAGGTTGTTCGAGCCGCTAGAACCGCGATGTAGGCGCGCGCCTCCGCATGAGCGATCGCGAATGCCAGGTGCATGAGCGTTTCCTTTCGGAACGGGAAGCTCATGCTCTGGCGGAAAGTCCGGGGTTCAGCGCCGCACTGATTCGCCTGTGGATGAGATCGCCAGGATCCGGTGCTGTGCGCCACGGCCGCCCGCGTTGAGCATCGGCCCACCACTACGCCTGCCCGTCCTCTGCTCCCGTCAATCCGCGTCCCTTGCCCACTCTCAGGTACCTCGCCCACGCCAATCCTGCACGTCCCAGCTCCGCCCCTCGCTAACCCCAAATTCTTTTCGTCACACGGTGTGCAGATCGAGGTGTATCTCGCCGAGCGACGCTCGCGGTGACCCGAGGCGATGGCTCGGTCGGCGCACCTGTTCGACATGGACAAGCCCGCCGACACCTGTGCCCTGTGCGGCAACCCGCTGCCGCCGAAGAAGGGCAGGGGGCGTCCCCGCGTCTATTGCAGCGAACACTGTCGCCAACTGGCGTACAGCGAGCGGCTTGCCGAGAGGTTCGAAAACCAGGTCGATGAACCGCCGACGGCGGTGCCGGGCAGCGTCCTCGACCGGTGGATCACCGAGGGCAACAGGTTCGACGAGATCGTCCAGGACCCCTACTTGCTCGGTCGATTCATGGATGACCTTATGTGCCGGATCGCTGTCGACCACGTCCTTGAAGACCAGCGCTATCAGCATGCGGTCAACCAGTTGATCGTTAACTTCTTCATGATCGGCCGCATGTCCGGAGGCACGTACCAGTTGCCCATAGTCATTTAGACGATTGCAGAGCCGTTACGGAACGTGGGAGAACCTGGAGAGTGCGGCTTTCCCTGCCGCCTTCGATGCCGCCGGACCGAACACTGTGCAACGCACAGCAGCGGCTATAGGCGATACAAGACGAGCATCGTGACCAGCAGGCCGGCGCAGTAAAAATTGAAGGCCGATCGCAGCATCCACGGAGCGTCTCGCAACTCCATGAAGTGGTAGCCCACCAGATGGAGCTTGATCGCCGCGACAACGAGGATCAGCGTGGTCGCAAGCGAATGACTGACGCCGGGGACACCGAAGTCGTTGCCCAACAGCCAGGACGCGACGGTCGCACCAATCAGGAAGAGCCATATGACGGTCGGCGTCGACCTAAGGAATGAAGGCATCGCTACCTCACCAAGAAGATCAGCGGAAAGATGACGATCCACAGCAGGTCGATCGTGTGCCACAGACAGGCTCCGCCCTCGAAGAAGGCCTCAGGGATCTCCTCGTCGTCAGGGCGGCGGAGGAGATAGGCAAGGCCTCCCAGTGCCAGCAGCCCGAGCACGAGGTGGGCGAGATGGAGGCCTGTCAGTGCGAAGTAGTACGTGAAGAACATGTTGGTGCTGGGGACATTTCCCGACGCGATCTGGTCGTGGTATTCGAACACTTTGATCACGATGAACACGCCGCCGAGGGCCATGGATCCCACGAGGAGAAGCACGCCGCGGCGACGCTGCTGAGTGCGCATGCAGGTGGAGGCCCACACCACGAGAAGCGAACTCGTCAGGAGCACCAGCGTGTTGAGGGCGCCGAGGTTGGCGTTGAGCTCGGACTGAGAGCTAGCGAAGAGCTCAGGGTCTTGGCTTCGAGCGTGCAGGTACAACCCGAAGAGGACCGCAAACACAGTCATGTCGCCAAAGAGCAGAAGCCAGAGCCCGGCTTCGCCGGGGATGTGGTTTCGCCGCCGCACAGCTGTTGGTTCCTTGTCGATGACGGCTAGCACGGTCGTGCCCGGTTGGCCTTCAACAGCTCACGCCGGTGGCGGTGTAGTACGCGCCGACCTCTTCGCATGTTGTTCCTCCGTCACTCGCCTGTCGGGTGCCGCTGGTGGACCCAACTGAAAGTCGATATGATATCGCAACATCTAGTTAGGAGCCTCATGTCAACGCGAAGTCAGATGGTCCTGCTGTGGTGGGGCATCGCATTCACTGCGTTGTACGCGGTGTCTCTCGGCCTGCTGATCGACGTGGTGCCGCCACCGCCGCCGACATGGTCGCCCGCAAGGGTCGCGGAGTTCTATCAACAGCACAGCGACCGAGTCCTGTTCGGCGCAGTCATCGCATCATTCTCGGGTGCGTTCATGCTGCCGATCTCAGTAGTTGCGGCAGTGCAGTCCGCACGCCAAGAACCAGGTCGACCCGTGTGGTCGATCTTCATGTTCGCCGGCGGAACGTTCACCTCGGTCTTCTTGGTGCTGCCCCCGGTGTTCTTCGGCGTCGCTGCGTATCGGCCCGACCGGTCGGCAGAGATCACCGCCACACTGCACGACATTGCGCTCCTGTCGTTGTTCACAACCGTCCAGTACTTCATCTTCTTTGGTGTCACGGTCGCGATCAGCTGTTTGCGCAAGCACGAAGTCAAGGGCTCGCCGTTCCCGCGGACCTACGGGTACTTCACTATCTGGTGCACGTTGATGTTCGAGGTCGGGGGCGTGGCGTTCCTCTTCAAGACCGGACCCTTTGCCTGGAACGGGCTCTTCATCTTCTGGATCCCGTTCTTCTTCTTCTTCATCTGGCTAGCGACCCTTTGCGTGCTGCTGCACAGGGCTATCGCCGCTCAACAGCGGATTGCAACCGCTTGATCGGCTGGCCTTCCCGCATCAATGGCCCGGACAGATGACTCTCATCCGTCCGGGCCATTTGCGCTAACCCAGGGCTTAGTCCTCCGTCGACGTGGTCTGGCCGGCGGAGATCAGGTCCATGATCGAGGCGTCGGCCAGCGTCTGGGTGTCGCCGACCGTGCGGCCCTCGGCGACGTCGCGGAGCAGGCGGCGCATGATCTTGCCTGAGCGGGTCTTGGGGAGCTCGGGGACGATCATGATCTGGCGGGGCTTGGCGATCGGGCCGATCTCCTTGCGGACGTGGTCGGACAGTTCCTTGATGATGCCTGCGTTGTCTGCTGCTGCCGCCGCCTCGAACTCTTCGCGGAGGATGACGTAGGCGACCACGGCCTGGCCGGTGTCGGGGTCGTTGGCGCCCACGACGGCGGACTCGGCGACCTTGGGGTGCGACACGAGTGCGGATTCGATCTCTGTGGTGGAGAGCCGGTGGCCGGAGACGTTCATGACGTCGTCGACGCGGCCCAGGAGCCAGATGTCGCCGTCCTCGTCCTTCTTCGCGCCGTCGCCGGCGAAGTAGAAGCCTTCCTTCTTGAAGCGTGACCAGTACGTCTCGGCGTAGCGGTCGTCGTCGCCCCAGATGGTGCGCAGCATGGAGGGCCACGGCGAGGTGACGACGAGGTAGCCGCCGGAGCCGTTGGGGACGGAGTTGCCGTCGTCGTCGACCACGTCGGCCTCGATGCCGGGGATCGCGGTCATCGCGGACCCGGGCTTGCCCGCGGTCACGCCCGGGAGCGGGGAGATCATCACGGCGCCGGTCTCGGTCTGCCACCAGGTGTCGACCACCGGCGTGCGGTCGCCGCCGATGACGTTGCGGTACCAGATGTAGGCCTCGGGGTTGATCGACTCACCGACCGATCCGAGGATCCGCAGCGACGACAGGTCGAACCGGTCGGGGATCTCACGGCCCTGCTTCATGAACGAGCGGATCGCGGTGGGCGCGGTGTAGAAGAGGGTGACCTTGTAGTCCTGGATGACCTGCCACCACCGCCCACGTTCGGGGGAGTCGGGGGTGCCTTCGTAGACGACCTGGGTCACGCCGTTGGCGAGGGGTCCGTAGACGATGTAGGAGTGGCCGGTGACCCAGCCGATGTCGGCCGTGCACCAGTACACGTCGTCGGGCTTGAGGTCGAAGACCGCGTTGTGCGTGTACGACGCACCGGTCAGGTAGCCACCAGTGGTGTGCAGGATGCCCTTGGGCTTGCCGGTGGTGCCGGAGGTGTACATGACGTAGAGCGGGTGCTCGGCGTCGAACGCCTGCGGCTCGTGGATCGTGGAGGCCTCGTCGACGACCTCGTGCCACCAGTTGTCGATGGCGGAGTTGAACTCCACGTCCTGGCCGGTACGACGGACCACGAGCACGTTCTCGACGATCGCGGTGTTGTCGTTGTCGATCTTGACCAGTGCCTCGTCGACGGCCGGCTTCAACGCGGCCGGGGCGCCGCGTCGGTAGCCGCCGTCAGCGGTGATGACGAGCTTGGCTCCGCAGTCCTCGATCCGTGAGGCCAGGGCCTCGGCGGAGAAGCCTCCGAACACGACGGTGTGCGGTGCGCCGACGCGGGCACACGCCAGCATCGCGATGATCGCCTCGGGGATCATCGGCATGTAGATCGCGACCCGGTCACCGGCCTCGATGCCGAGCTCCTCGATGGCGTTGGCGGCCTTCGAGACCTCGTCCTTGAGCTGGGCGTAGGTGATGTCCCTCGTGTCATCGACAGGCTCGCCGACCCAGTGGATCGCGACCTTGTCGCCCCGTCCSGCCTCGACGTGCCGGTCCACGCAGTTGTACGACGCGTTGAGCGTGCCGCCCACGAACCACTTCGCGAACGGCGGGNGAGAGGCAAGCGCATCGGAGGAGACCCCGCCGAAGACAACGGTGTGCGGGGCGCCGATGCGGGCGCAGGCCAGCATCGCGACCACGGTCTCAGGGATCATCGGCATGTAGATCGCGACCCGGTCACCGGCCTCGATGCCGAGCTCCTCGATGGCGTTGGCGGCCTTCGAGACCTCGTCCTTGAGCTGGGCGTAGGTGATGTCCCTCGTGTCATCGACAGGCTCGCCGACCCAGTGGATCGCGACCTTGTCGCCCCGTCCGGCCTCGACGTGCCGGTCCACGCAGTTGTACGACGCGTTGAGCGTGCCGCCCACGAACCACTTCGCGAACGGCGGGTTCGACCAGTCGAGGACCTGGTCCCACTTCGTGGCCCAGTCCAGCCGGTCGGCCTGGGTGGCCCAGAAGCCTTCACGGTCGGCCTTCGCGGCGTCGTACGCGTCTGCCTTGACGTTCGCGTTCGCGGCGAGGTCGGCCGGGGCTGGAAACGGCGCTCCTCCCGCGACAAGTTGGCGAGGNGGCCCAGTCCAGCCGGTCGGCCTGGGTGGCCCAGAAGCCTTCACGGTCGGCCTTCGCGGCGTCGTACGCGTCTGCCTTGACGTTCGCGTTCGCGGCGAGGTCGGCCGGGGGCTGGAAACGGCGCTCCTCCCGCGACAAGTTGGCGAGGGTCGTGGCGGCGTCTGCCATAGTCATGGCGATATGATATCGCACGTGTTACGGTATCGAATGTGACGAAGCGCATACCCACTGAACGGGCGACCGTTGCGGCATCCGGGCCGGTACTTGCAGCGCGTGAGTTGAGCGCTGGGTATGGAGACCTGGCCGCCGTGCGAAGCCTGTCATTCGAGGTGCACCCGGGTGAAGTAGTTGCGTTGTTCGGCGCCAATGGCGCTGGCAAGACAACAACGCTGCTGGCCATGTCCGGTGTGTTGCCACGGATGGGCGGCCATGTCGAGTGGCGTGGTTCGCGACGGGCCCGCCCTTTGCACAAGATGGCTCGCGAGGGATTGGGCCTAGTGCCCGGTGCCCCGACTGTCATAACCCGTCTTTCGACGCGCGACAACCTCCGACTGGGACGAGGCGGCGTGAGTGCTGCTGTTGCCTACTTCCCCGAGTTGGAGGGTTTGCTCGATCGCCGCGCCGGGCTGCTCTCTGGGGGGGAGCAGCAGATGCTAGCCATGGCTCGGGCCCTGGCTGCAAAGCCGACTGTGATCCTCGTTGACGAGGTATCGCTTGGACTGGCGCCACTGATTGTCGAGCGCCTTCTGGGCGCGCTTCGAGCAGCAGCGGACCAGGAGGGCCTCGCAGTCATCCTGGTCGAGCAGCAAGCACGACGTGCGCTCGCAGTCTCAGATCGCTGGCATTTGTTGGTCAACGGCGTCATCACGCACAGCGGGACCAGGGCCGACGGGCACCTGCTCGAGGCTGCCTACCGCGCCGGTCTCGACGCGAAACCGTCTGAGCAGTCCGCCTAACCCACGTCCATCTACTTGCTGGCTCGGCAGCGACGAACAGAAAGCGCTCACGCATGGAGATCCTGCGGTTCGCCCTCCTGGGCATCGGTACCGGCGCCGTGTACGCGATCCTCGCCCAAGGACTTGTACTGGTCTACCGCGGCTCTGGGGTGATCAATTTCGCCCAAGGTGCCTTCGCAATGGTCGGCGCTTACGTCTACTTCGAGCTTGTCGTTGAGCGTGGGGCGTCGAAGGGCGTGGGTCTGGTTGGTGCACTCGTGGCGTGCGCGGTAATCGGTGCAGCGACTCACTGGCTGGTTGTAAAGCCACTTCAACGATCTTCGGCTGTCGCGAGGGTGACGGCCACGTTGGGCGTGACATTGGTTCTACAGTCGCTTGCCTTCCTCCGCTTCGGACACAATCCGCGGGCCTTGCCCTCACTCCTCCCGACTGAGCCGGTCACTGTCTTCTCTGAGGAGTTGACGATCGCAGCAGACCGCCTCGTCATGCTTGCGATCGGGCTCGTCGTGACTGTGGGCCTGGCTATCCTGTACCGGTACTCGCGGTTCGGGATCACCACTACAGCGGTCGCGGAAAATCTCACAGTTTCCTCAAGTTTGGGTCACTCCCCAGATCTCATCTCTACTGTCAACTGGGCGCTCGGCTCGGCGCTCGCTGGCCTCGGTGGCGTACTGATCGCGCCCATCGTCTTCTTGGATCCGATTGGCCTTGTGCTCCTGGTGGTGCCGGCGCTCGCTGCTGGCTTGCTTGGCCAGTTCTCGTCGTTCCCGATCACCTTCGTCATGGCACTCGCCATCGGAGTCGTGTCCTCCGAGGTCGCTCGCTTCGCGCCCGCACCTGGGTGGGCGAACGCTGCGCCATTCATTGCCGTCGTCGTTGTCCTCGTCATCCGCGGTCAAGTGATCCCACTGCGGAGCTTCGTTCTCGACCGGCAGCCATCGATTGGCGACGGCCGGATCAATCCCTTCGTGCTAGCGGCGGCGGCGGCAGCCGCCGTCGCGGCGATCTTCGGATTGGACGTGACCTGGGAACCCTTCATCACCGCAAGCTTCGCTGTGGCGATCATCTGCATTTCCGTCGTCGTGATCACCGGCTACGCCGGCCAACTCTCGCTCGCCCAATCCGTCCTGGCCGGAGTCGGCGCATTGGCCGCAGCCAAGATTGCAGGCGGTTCCGGGTCTCTCATTCTCGCCATCGCGGTCGGCGGAGGGGCTGCGGCTGCAGCTGGCCTCCTCATCGGGCTGCCATCGTTGCGGACACGAGGAGTCACGTTGGCAATCGCAACGCTCGGGCTCAGCGCCTCACTGTCGTCAGTCATTCTCCGCAACTTCGACTACAACGGCGGCGCACAAGGCATCCGACTGAAACCTCTCACCCTCGTAGGCTGGGAGATCGACCCCCTCTTCTTCGGCGACCGATACTCCCTCGTCGTGCTGACGGCTCTCATCCTGATCGGCGTCGCCGTCGCCAACCTTCGACGTGGACCCACGGGGCGGCAGCTGCTCGCGATGAGATCAAACGAGCGGGCCGCAGCGGCCCTGGGGGTGCCTGCCCCCGCACTCAAGGCCTACGCCTTCTGTCTCTCCGCAGCTATCGCCGGCATCGGCGGAACGCTCTTCGCCTTCATGCAACCCTCGGTGCTCGTCGGGGTCACTCCGCAGTTCGGGGTCTTTGCCGGCATCCTCATCGTTTGCGTCACCGTTGTCGGCGGCGTAGGACGCGTCGGCGGAGCCGTGGTGGGCTCGACTCTGATCGTCGGCGGCGTCGTCAGCAAGGTCCTCTCCGGCTGGGGACAGATAGCCGATTTCCTACCCCTCGTGGGCGGACTGACCTTGCTGCTCGTCCTGGTCTTCCAACCGGACGGCGCCTACGCCAGCACCTGTCAGGCGGTCGCACGCGCATGGGCCATCCTGCGCAGAACCGGAAGCAAGCCCGGCCGCGTCAACCAAAAGCGCAACTACGCCGTCCGCCCGCCCGACGGCCGCTCGCCAAGCCCGCTGGAGGTCCGAAACCTCAGCGTCTCCTTCGGCGGGGTCCATGCCGTCCGCGACGTCTCCCTCGTTGTTCAACCAGGAGAGATCCACGGCCTTATCGGCCCCAACGGAGCTGGCAAGACGACGTTCATCGACGCCGTCACTGGGTTCGTGAAGCCAACCGCTGGAGCGGTCACCCTTGGCGGAGTGAAGATCACCGACTGGTCAGCCCGGCGACGCGCGAACCACGGACTGTCGCGCAGCTTCCAGTCTCTAGAACTCTTTGACGACCTCACCGTTCTGGAAAACCTAGCCGTCGCCAGCGAGCGGCCCAGCCCCGTGCGGTGGATTCTGGACCTGTTACTGCCAAAGAAGTTGGTCCTCTCAACGGTGGCCGATCAGGCCATCAAAGAGTTTGAACTCCTCGGCATCATCGACCGCAAGCCCACTGAAATCTCCTTCGGTCGCCGCAAGACCGTGGCCATCGCGCGCGCCATGGCCCTATCGCCCACAGCGATCTTGCTCGATGAGCCCGCTGCCGGGCTCGACGACCACGAAGCGGGAGAACTGGCTGCCCTCATCACGCGACTGGCGCGCGAATGGGGCGTCGGCGTGCTTCTCGTCGAGCACAAGGTCGACATGATCATGTCGATCAGCGACACCGTGACAGTCCTTCAACACGGAGCCGTCATCGCATCAGGCTCGCCGGACGAGATCGTGCGCGATGAGGCCGTGATCGACGCATACCTCGGCGACCAGGCACTCGTCTGACGCGCCCGTTTGAGGGCATGCACAACCGCCCTCTGGCACGGCCCAACAAGTCTGCCCCGTGACCCGAAGGGGTCGAACGGGCGCAGTGTCAATCACCAAACGAAGGCGGAACAAGTGGCAAACCGACACATTCCCAGAGTGGCACTCGCAGCCACGCTCGCGACGGCCATGCTCGTGGCCGGGTGCAGCAGCGACGACTCAGACGGCGCACCGAACGGCGACACCATCGTTCTCGGCACCGCTATCCCCCTGACAAGCGACAGCCTTACCCAGCCACAGCTCAAGGCAGCACTTGAGGCGTCCGTGAAGGCAGTCAACGCAGACGGCGGAATCGCCGGCAAGCAGGTGGAGCTGAAGGTCTGCGACACGCAATACTCGGTCAACCAGGAGCTGGGCTGCACCCGTGAACTGGTGTCGGCAAAGGTCAGTGCAATCGTGACCCCGACCATCATCGCCGACCAGTCTGGCGCCGAGTACGAGTTGACCTCGCGGGCAGGTATCCCCGTGGTCGGCACCGGGGGCCTCACCCCAGCAGACTTCAACACCGAGGGCGTGTTCCCGATCGGTCCGGGCATCCCCGGGTGGGTCGAAGGCGCGATTGAGCATCTGCTCTCGACCGGGTCCAAGAAGATTGCACTCGTTGCCACCGCCGGGGAGGCGGGCTCGGAGTTCGCACAGTCTCTCGCGGTCGAGGCGCTCAAGAAGGCAGGGGTAAAGCCGGTTGCAACCGTCCGGCAGGACACCGACGCCGACCCGACGTTCGCTGCTGCGGCAGCTGAAGCGACCGCCGATGGCGTCGATGGCATCTTCCTTGCTACCTCGCCAGCGCTGACTCCCAAGGCGGTCCTCGCCTTGCGCCAGGGCGGCTACGACGGCGCCATTTCGTCGATCACAGTCACGTTCGGACCGGCCATTCTGGAAGCCCTCGGCAAGAACGCAGAGGGTCTCCTGCTGACCAGTCAGGGTGCCCTCATCGCCGATGAGGAGAACGCCGAGATCAAGGCCATGCTCGCGGCGATGGACAAGTACGCACCGGACGCTGAGATTGACGAGTTGACCGTTTGGGCCTGGTCCACCATCCAGCTGTTGAAGAACGTCATGGAAGACAGCGACGACACGTCCTCGGCGGCAATCATGGAGGCCTTCAAGTCCCTTACCTCTGTTGAAGTCGGCTCCATCGGTCCCTTCGGCCAGCCCAAGAGCCCGCCGTACGTGGAGTCGTTCCCCCGGATTTACAACCCGACGGTCTTCAATGGCGTCGTCAAGGACGGCATCACTGTCCCAGACGGTCGCGGAGCGGTGAACCCGTTCGAAGAGCTGGCTGCCTACTCCAACTGATCAACACCTCGCCCTTGGAGGGAGCGACACTGGTGACCAACCTGCAATGCGACTCCATCGTGAGTTCCGTGTTGTGGGTTGGTCGCTGGCGTGCCGTGATCGATCGCGGTAACTTTCGTCACATGTGTGCCCTATCCCTCTCGGTACCACGCGCCGAGCGACGTTGTGCCAACGACTGAACGTTCAGCGGTCCCTTCACTTGACCTCTTGGTTCAGCGCGCCGAGGACACACCGGACCGAACCCTTATCCACGATGTGACCTCCGAGGTCAGCCTCAGTTACGGCGACGTTGTTCGACTGGCGCGCGAGTATGCGGGCGCTCTGATTGCCATGGGGTGTTCCTCAAGCAACGGGTCTCGCATCGCTGCCATGCTGCCTAACGGCGCGGAAGCCTTCGTTGCCCAGACAGGCATGGCATGGGCGGGAGCCATATTTGTCCCCGTGAGCCCGAGCCTCCGTGGGCAACCATTGACCCATGTGCTCCGCGAGTCGCGCGCTGAGGTCGTTTTGACACTCGCTTCCTGTGTACCCACGCTGGCAGAGATCTGGCACGACCTCGAGCCCGGGATGCGCGTCGTGGTCATCGACGACGCCGATACGTACAACAGCGACGTGCCAGTCATTCGACGAGAACAGTTTCTCGCCTCGGGACTTCCGGTGACCGCGAAGCCCGTCAATCCCGAGGCCACCCGGGCCATTATTTTCACCTCGGGTACGTCTGGACCGCCGAAGCCTGTCGCTTTGTCGTTTGGCGCAATGGACAACTACGCGCGACACCTCTTTCCCGACGCTGGCTTTGAATGGTCCGATGACGCTGGGTACTACAGCCCGTGGGGAATGACACACGCGCTCGGATCAATTGGCATGTCCGTTGCTATTCATCGCGGCCTTCACCTGGTCGTCCGGGACCGGTTCGAGATTGATCACTTCTGGTCAGACGTCAGCAAGCACAACGTGGAGGCATGCTTGATCATTAGCGTGAGCCACTTGCTCTGGCAGCAGGAAGAGGTCGACGCCGAGGTCAACAACCCTCTCCGTCTGGTGGGGATGACTCCGCTGATCCGCGAGTACCCAGATTTTGCCGCACGATTTGGCCTTCGAATCAGCAGCATTTATGGAATGACCGAGATCGGACCTGCGATCACCCACCTCGACCCCGTGTCAGCGGAATCGGCAGGCAAACCAACAGACGGGTACAACTGCCGCATCGTCGATCCGGACGGCCTCGACGTCCCGGAGGGAACTGTCGGTGAACTCATGGTTTGCCACGCTGACACTCGACTGCTGATGAGCGGTTACGACGGTTTGCCGGACGCGACAGCGAAGGCCTGGGAGCGCGGGTGGTTTCGCACCGGCGACCGCTTCGTCGTGAAGGCGGGTCAGTACTGCTTCGTTGACCGCCTCACCGACTCGATCCGCCATCGGGGCCGCAACATTTCGTCGTTCGAAGTCGAGGGCGAGGCACTTGCCCACCCAGCCGTCGCCGCGTGTGCCTGCGTCGGACACAGGGTCTCGCTGCCCGGTGACGATGACCGGCAGTATGACGAAGATGTTCGGCTCTTCGTTGTCGCTGCCGCAGCCGAAATGGTGGATCCCGAAGACTTGGTGAAGTACCTGAGTGAGAAGCTTCCCGCGTACATGGTCCCCAAGTACATCGACCTGGTTGCCGAGATCCCGACGAATGCCAGCGGGCGAAGCCTCAAGGCCGAACTCAGGCTGCGACCGATTACAGAATCCACCTGGACGCGCACCGCCGCCGGCTAGAGGCCGTCGTCGTGGCGCGGACGAGCCTTGACTGGGCTCGACCATGCGATATGATATCGGAACTTCCTAGAGATGGGTGATCCGATGGACTTGGGTATTGCAGGCAAGGTCGCGTTCGTATCCGGCGGCAGCATGGGGATGGGGCGCGCCACGGCAGAGTTGCTGGCACAGGAAGGGTGCCTGGTGGCGGTAGCCGCACTTCCCGCGCATAAGGAATCAATCGACGAGACCGTCGATGCGATTCGCGTCGCTGGAGGCCGCGCCGTAGGCGTGGCCGCAGACCTTACGGTCGAAGAGGACGTGAACCGAGCGGTCGCTGAGTGCACGTTTGCCCTCGGCGCGCCCGACATCGCGATCGCGAACGTCGGTGGACCCGGACCCGGAGACTTCGTTGATGTCGCCAACGAAGACTTCACCGACGCCTTCCAGTCCATGGCCATGAGCATGATCTACCTGGTGCGTGCAGTCCTCCCGCACATGCGCGAGCAGAAGTGGGGCCGCATCGTGAATCTCAACTCCGGCGCAGCCAAGGAGCCGCCGCCCGAATTGCCGCACATCCTTGCCAACACCGCTCGGGCCGCAGTTGTGCCGCTCAACAAGACTCTCTCGAACGAGTTCGGCAAGGACGGCATCACCGTCAACACCATCGCGACCGGCTACATCGGAACCCAGCGAATGCAGGCCTACTACGAGCACCTCGCGGCCGAGCGCGGCGTCACGAAGGAAGAACTCGTCGCAGCGCTGACCGCCAACGTGCCGGTGCGACGCGTCGGCACACCCGAGGAAATGGCCGGAGTGGTGACCTTCCTCTGCTCGGAGTACGCGGGCTACGTCACTGGTGAGTTCATCGCTGTCGACGGCGGATTCCATCGAAGCGCGTGGTGACGAATCGAACCGGTGATGCAGCCATGATCGATCCAGCGACTCCTATCGGAGTTGTAGGGCTAGGTGCGATGGGCGGCGCATTCGCGCGGAATCTCTTGCGAGACGGCTTCTCCGTCATGGTGTTCGATCTCAATGTTGACGCTGTTGCGCAAGCCGTTGGCGCCGGCGCACGCGCGGCCACCGGGATCGTGGACTTGGCAACCGAATGTTCAGTCGTTTCAGTCGTGGTGGTCGATGAAGAGCAGGCAGATGGCGTGTTGCTCGGCAGCAATGACGATGGCCTCCTCGCGTCGGCTCAGCCGGGCACGATCGTCATGGTGCATAGCACTGTCGGACCCCAGGCAATGGCGCGGTACCTGCACGAGGCCGAAGCCAATGGCATTGACCTACTGGACGTGCCCATGGTCGGTGGCCCATCGGCAGCTCGCGATGGGACGCTCGTCTTGCTTGTCGCTGGCGACAGGGTCGCCGTCAACGAGGTCCGTCCCGTACTGGACTGCCTTTCGCGCGAGTTCGTCACCTTCAGGCAGGTCGGACAGGCGCAGGTCGTCAAGCTTGCTAGCAACATGATCCTCGCGATCAACCTCCAGGCGGTGCGGGAAGCAACAGCCCTCGCGGAGCAGTCCGGCGTCGCGCCAGACGAACTCCTTGAGGTCCTTGCGAAGGGCTCAGGCGACAGTTGGGTTCTGCGGAACTGGCGGGCGCTGGGGACTGCTGCCGCCAACTACAGCGGCGGCGTCCATGCGGCCGCTCGTCTCACCGTCAAGGACCTCAACCTTGCCATGCGCGAAGCCAAAGACGGCGGCGAAAGCCTGCCACTCACCGCACTTGCTGCAGCCGAATGTGCCGAGGCCTACGCCGCAGCAGCCCGAACCAAGGTCTGAGGGAGTTCCGATGTCTGAAGTGAACGTCGAGGTAAGGGACCGCATCGCTGTCCTCACGATTGACCGTCCCCATGCCCGGAACGCAATTGGTCTTGCCACCATCGACGACCTTCAGATGGCTCTGGACGACGTCGCGCAGCGTGACGTTTCGGTGTTGGTCATCACCGGCGGCGGAGACCGCGCCTTCGTCTCCGGCGGAGACCTCAAGGAACTCAACGCCATCAGAGACCAGGCTGGTGCCATGGAGATGGCCGTACGGATGCGCCGGGTTCTCGACCGACTCAGCACCTTCCCCATCCCCGTCATCGCTGCCGTCAACGGTCACGCTCTCGGCGGCGGTGCAGAGGTAGCCGTGGCGTGCGACATCCGGGTAGCCGCCGCAGATGTCCAGATCGGATTTACTCAGGTGAAGTTGGCGATCATGCCCGCTTGGGGAGGAGCGGAGCGCCTCGCTGAGGTCGTTGGACGCGGCCGCGCGCTCACGCTGGTCGCAACCGGCCGCCTTCTCACGGCCAACGAGGCCGCCGGCATGGGGCTGGTTGATGTAGTAGCTGAACGCAACGACTTCGTCGGCGCTTGGCAACACCTCGCTGAGGAGTTCGCAGCCATTCCCCCGGCGACCGCACGCTCCGTGAAATCCGTGATTGGGGCGGCGCGCCCACATGACCACCCGCACCTAGAGGCAAATGCTGTCGAGCGATTTTCCGAGCTCTGGATCGGTGAGCCACATTGGGCCGCGGCCGACGCCTTCATGTCACGTACATCTCCGCGCTAGGAGGACATCGCTGCCCGAAGGTGAATGCCGATGGTCGTGCCCGGGGAGCGGCGACGTGGGCGGATCCAGCAGTCAGTCGTTGCGCCGCACGATGTGATCGCGAAAGCGCATCGCCGCTGGGCTGAGGTCCCGGTCGGAGCGCCAGGCGAGACCGACAACGCGGCGAGCTCCTGCAGCGTGCAACGGAATCCCGACTGTTCCGGACGCGCCAGCGAGTTGTTCCGGGAGGACGGCGACGCCAAGGCCGGCCGCAACCAATCCCTCAATGGTGGCCAAGTCTGCGCTCTCGAACGACACTGTCGGTGTGACGCCTGCCTCGTTGAGCAGGTCCTCGACGAGAACGCGGAATCCGTACCCGCGTGGCGTCGTGACGAGGTCCTCGCCTGCGAGCTCAGACAATGCAATCCGACGCCGATCCCGCCAACGGTGTGTAGGCGGGACAACGAGAGCCAACCGCTCCTCCTGCAAAGCCACCCACTCGAACGGTCCCTCGGGACGGGGCCAGGTGATCGCGAGCTCCGCGACCCCCGTGTCGAGGTCGCGCCGGATCTCGTGTGCAGCCTCCTGGCGCAACGACAGCCTCGCCTGCGGCACTTGAGCGTGAAACCCGCGAAGCAATCGCGGGACCAATGACGTGGCCATGGAGTCGAGAAATGCCAGCCGCACAATCCCGCCGTCGGGGTCTGATCGTGCGGCCAACTCGACCCGCAACTCGTCGTATCGCCGCGTCATCTGACGTGCTGCCTCCACCACGATCTCGCCGTCCGGATTTGCAACGACTCCACCGGGCAGCCGTTCGAAGAGCCGAGTCCCGAGTTCGGACTCGACCCGGGCGAGCACTCGTGACAGCGTCGGCTGAGTGGTGCCCAGGATGGCCGCAGCATCGGTTAGGTGACCTGTATCCGAGAGGACAACAAGCCACTCGAGGTCGCGGGTGTACATGATCCGAGCATACGGAATCTGCATTCAGATCTGGCCAACGACGCATTAGACGCATCGCCGCCCTCCGCGCACCATGAGGGTGTGCCCACGTCACCGGCTCTTGCCAACCACTGCCATGCCCAGGGCTATCCCAGCGGCAGCCATGAGCATCGGATGGTCCTCGTGGCGCTCTTCGCCGCGGGACTAGCCACCTTCGAACTGCTCTACAGCACGCAGGCGTTGCTGCCCGAACTGAGCAGGGACTTCGAGGTTTCGACCCAACAAAGCACCCTCACCCTCTCGCTGTCCACGCTCGGGCTCGCGTTCGCGCTCCTCGTCGCCGGGCCCGTCTCCGAGGTGGTTGGCCGAACCCGAATGATCAAACTGTCCGTCGCGGCCTCATCGGTGATCGGGCTCGCCTGCGCAATCGCTCCGACCTGGGATGCGCTGCTCGCCCTGCGGCTGCTTGAGGGGGTAGCGCTCGCCGGTCTCCCGGCGGTCGCTACGGCATATCTCCGAGAAGAGCTACACCCGTCAACCCACGCGCGTGCTGCCGGCCTATACGTCGGCGGCACCGGAATCGGCGGCATGCTCGGCCGCCTCGTCACCGGCGGAGTTGCGGAGCTGGTTGGGTGGCGCATGGCCATGGCCGCCGCGGCCGTGGTCGGGCTAACCTGCGCCCTCGTCGTCCACTTGAGTCTGCCGGATTCACAGCACTTCGAGTCTGCCCCGCGCGGGCGTGGCGTCGTGCGCACGATGGCCCGCCGCGCGCTATCAGACCCGGTGCTGTTGGCGTTGTACGGCATTGGCGCCTGTGGGGTAGGCGCCCTGATTTCGGTGTTCAACACCATCGGGTTCCGACTCGCTGCACCGCAATTCGCCCTCGGAATCGGCGCGGCAAGCTTGGTGTTTCTCGTCTATCCGCTCGGCACTGTGGGGGCAGCGGTGGCAGGCGTGATGGCCGACAGGCTCGGCAGGCGCGCAGTTCTGCCGATCGGATCCGTCATTGCGCTCGCGGGCGTCGCGCTCACCGCCTCGGCGTATCTTCCAGCAATCGTTCTCGGTGTTGCGCTCCTGACCATCGGCTTCTTTGTCACACACGGAGTGGCCAGTGGCTGGGTGCCAGCCCGAGCCCATGCCGGCGGTGTCGCCACTGCGCAGGCGGCGTCCTTCTACCTCGTCTCCTACTACTTCGGCGCTTCGGTCTTCGGCACTCTGTCCGGCATCGCATGGACACATAGCGGGTGGGCTGGAGTGGCCCTCCTGTCCGGCGGCCTGATCACCGTTACAGGACTGATAGGTCTGATGCTCCAACGCATGGAGGCCTTGGGTCTGCCCGCTGCGTCCGGACGATAAGCCCGGACGCGGGGTTGCTCAGGCGGCGTTGCTCAGGCGGCGTTGCTCAGGCGGCGTTGCTCAGGCGGCGTTGCCGGCGGGTGATCGGAACCCAGTTACCTGGCGCGGCGACGGGCGTCGACGAGGTTCAGCGACGCACCAAAATCGAAAGCAGGGCAGTGACCCACACCACTTCGATATGATATCGTGATATCGCAGAGTCGAACAGGCAGTCGCCGGCCACAGCTAACGAAGACATGTGCGACGACGAAACAACTGCTCTCGATCACCCAATGACTGGAGAGGCGCGAGAGCGCCTCCTGATGAAGGAAGAGGCGGCATGAAAACCACCGTCGACCTCCCGCGATTCGACCCGACTGACGGGTCGATCCTGCGAGACCCATACCCCACCTACGCCCAGTACCGCGAACTCGACCCGATCCACTGGGGCATGTCGAACATGGACGGCCTTGCCGGCTCCTGGTACCTCTTCCGACACGACCACAACTCGGCGCTGTTGAGTAATGGCTCGCTCTTTGCCAGCGACCCGGCATCCGTTGGACAGGTGCACAGCGTGCCGGAGGCGTTCCGGCCCATTGCAGAAATCCACCAGCGGTGGCTCGGTGGACGTGATGAGCCGGACCACCGGCGACTCCGAATCATCATGGCCAAGGCGTTCACGCCCAAGCGCATCAACGCCCTTCAGCCCAAGATCGCGGAGATCACCAAGACCCTCCTCGCAGAAGCGATCGAGAAGGGCAACGGACAGTTCGACATGATCGCCGACGTCGCCTTCCCGCTGCCCATGGCAGTCGTTGGCGAGGCCCTCGGGGTCAGGCGCGATGACTGGGATCTGTTCCAGCGCTGGGCTGCCGACATCTCCCACGCAGTCGACAAGGCCGGCGACCCCGAAGCGGGCGCCCTCGGTGCGGCCGCGATTCTCGCAATGTACGACTACTTCGCGGAACTGGTTGCCGAGCGCCGAAACAACCCTGGCGACGATCTCCTCAGCACGATGGTCGCAGTGGCCGACGACGAGGGTCAGCCGATGTCTGAGTTCGATGCCATCGCCATCGCAACGGAGCTTGGCGTCGCGGGGCACGAGACCACAACCAATGGAATCGCCAAGTCCCTCATCGGTCTGATGGACCAGCGCGCACAGTGGGAAGAGTTCAAGACGTTCGACGGTGACGCCCTCGACGGAGCCATCGACGAACTCCTCCGCTGGTCGACGCCCGTCCAGCGCCAGCGTTGGCGCTGGGTCACCGAAGACACCGTTCTCGGCGACCGTGAGTTCAAGCGGGGCGACAGCGTCGTTTCGATTCTGGCAGCGGCCAACCGCGATCCCGAGGTCTTCCCGGACCCCGACGCCATCCGGTGGGGGCGGCCAACTGGCAAGCACCTGACCTTCGGATTCGGACCTCATTTCTGCTTGGGCTCCAACCTCGCGCGTCTTGAGATGCGAATCGCCCTTTCCGAAATTGCGTCCCAAGTTCCCAACTTGCAGCTGTCCCTGGACTCAAGCGACATCCCGTGGCGTGACAACTCGATCATCCCTGGTCCCGCCGAGGTCGTCGTACGAGCTTGAGCTAGCGAGCTGGCACAGAAAGCACCTAGCGCCCGGAAGATCTCAAGAAACGAGCAACCATGCTGTTCCAGGACCACGTTCGGCAGGCCCACCGGGTTCGCCGGCTAGCTGGAGCCCGCTGTGCCTACGAGCAGTCTCGGGCTTGCACCGCCAAGTGCGGGCGACGCAAGCCTGACAAGGACCGGAACCGACTTTGCGATGGCGGACGCCGATGAGCAGCATTGCGGCGTCCGCCTCCCGCAAACTCCACCCGCTGGGGAACTTCGTGGCCTTCAGCATGGACACGTTCACCATGATGTTCAAGAGTCGTCTGCAATGGCGTGAGTTCATCCAGCAGACCTGGTTCATCACCAGCGTGTCCCTCGGTCCTGCAATCCTCATCTCCATCCCGTTCGTCGCACTCGTCACCTACCAGTTCAACAACGTTCTGGCAGAGATCGGCGCTATCGACCTCAGCGGCTCCGGTGCAGCCTTCGGAACCATTACCCAAATCGGACCAATCGCGACCACCTTCGTCATCGCCGGAGCCAGTTCGACCGCGCTGTGTGCCGATCTAGGGGCACGCAAAATCCGCGAAGAGTTGGACGCGATGGAGGTCCTCGGCATTGACCCCATCCGGCGGCTAGTCGTACCTCGCGTACTCGCCACAGCAGTGAACGCACTCCTTATCAACGGTGTCGTGATCCTCATCGGACTCGCCGGCGGATTCGCCTTCGCTGTATTCCTGCAAGACGCCAGCCCAGGACAGTTCATCGACTCGATGACCCTCTTGGTCGGATTCCCCGACCTGATCCACGCCGAACTCCGAGCAGTCGTCTTCGGACTCGTGGGAGCGCTCATCGCCTGCTTCCTCGGAATGAACGCAGGGGGCGGACCCCAAGGCGTCGGGAACGCCGTGAACGAGACAGTGGTCTTCACATTCATGGCCCTGTTCCCGATCAACATTCTGCTGACTCAGATTCCGTACTCGCTCGGAATCCTCTAGGGGCCTGACATGACAACGCTGAAGACCCTCGGTGACTCCGGATCCTTGGTGCCCTGGATCAGCCGCCATGCAACGCGCCCGCTAGGGCTATTGGACGCCCTCGGAAAACAGGCACGCTTCTACGCCAGGGCCCTCGCGTGGACACCTCGCGCCGTGTTCCACTACAGACGCGAACAGGTCCGGCTGATTGCCGAAGTCGGTATGAGCAACGGAACGCTCGCCGTCGTCGGCGGCTCCGCAATCATCACCCTCTTCATCACGTTCTTCGCCGGCATCACCGGAGGTGTGCAGACCTATCGCGCGCTCGCCGACCTCAACCTTGAGGCGCTCGGCGGCTTCACGTCCGCGATCATCAACCCGCGCCTACTGGTCCCTATCGTTTCCGGCGCCGCCCTCGCAGCCACCGTCGGCACCGGCTTCACTGCCCAACTGGGCGCGATGCGGATCTCGGAAGAGATCGACGCACTCGAGGTGATGGCCGTCCGATCCCTTCCATACCTCGTGTCCACCCGAGTCGTCGCCGGCATGTTCTGCGTTGGACCGATCTTCGCAATGTCACTGGTGGGAGCCTGGGTGGGTTGGAAAACCACCCAAGTTGAATTCTTCGGCCTGTCTGAAGGCACCTACGACCACTACATGAACACCTTCATGCAGCCCGTCGACATCCTG
The DNA here is from genome assembly GCF_001427795.1 of Nocardioides sp. Root682. Lineage (GTDB taxonomy): Bacteria > Actinomycetota > Actinomycetes > Propionibacteriales > Nocardioidaceae > Nocardioides. The sequence continues at coordinate 317,048 of NZ_LMHJ01000003.1, forward strand.
TTCTCCTTCATCCAGGCCGTCATCGTGGCAATGGTCGTCATCCTCATCCACACCTACTACGGCTACACAGCCTCCGGCGGGCCCGCCGGAGTGGGACTGGCAGTCGGCCGTGCCGTCCGCACGTCGCTCGTCGCCGTCCTCACCGTCCAGCTCTGCGTCGCCATGGCTCTCTACGGCGGCGTCAACACATTCAGGATTTCGGGGTGACACGATGACCACTGCCGCCCAACGACACAAAGCCGAACTCATCGAGCGTATTCGCGGCCGCGTCGCGGCGCTCGTGCTCCTTGCCCTCATTGCAGCAACGGCGAGCCTCACCGTCGCCATGTACAACAAGTCATTCGTCGACACTGCCACAGTCACGATCGAGACGGATCGCGCTGGCCTGCAAATGCGGAAGGGCACCGTCGTCAAGTATCGAGGCGTCGACGTCGGAGCCATCGAGAAGGCCGAAGTCAACGGCAGCGGCAACGTCACCGTGTCGTTGGCAATGAAACCGGAGATGCTCTCGGCGATCCCCGTCAACGTCCACGTCGCATTGCGACAGCTGACGGCCTTCGGCAACAAGGCCGTCGAACTCTCAGCCCCCAAGACTCCATCAACAGACCACCTCCAGGCCGGTGCCGTTCTACAGGCGTCAAGTGTCAGCGTGGAAGTCAACACCCTTCTCGACCGGTTGGACAGCATGCTGGGCGCTATCCGGCCGGCTCAGCTCAACAGCACACTCCGAGCCTTGGCAGACAGCGTCCGCGGACAGGGCGAGGGAATCGGAGAAATGATCGACCTCTCCGCCGAGTACCTAAAGAAGATCAACCAGGACCTTCCCCAGATCGGTCGAGGTTTCGACAAGGCTGCCGCGACCCTCGACCTCTACCGCGAAGTGACGCCCGACCTGCTCACCATCTTGGCGAACGGATCCATCACCGCGGACACGATCGTGCTCAAGTCAGCGCAGCTGAAACGAATGCTGCTTGCGCTCACCTCGCTCTCCTACGTAGGTGAAGACTTCCTAGTCCGAAACGGCGACGCCCTCGTCGACCTCTTCGCCTCGTCCTTGGCAGCAACTGACCTGCTCAAGAAGTACTCGCCGGTCTTCACGTGCTTCCTGCAAGGGATGGATCAGGCAAACGTCATGCTTGAACAGGCCTTCGGCACCAAGGTTGCGGGAGTCGACTCTCTCGTCACAGTTCTCCACGGCAACAAGGGCTACGAGAACCCGAAGAACCTTCCAGTCATGGCCGCAAACGATGGTCCGAACTGCCATGACATGCCCAAGTACGACGGAACGTACTTCCCGGAATCTCTCATGATTCCCTTCGACCGCGGCGGAGAACCCAACCCGCCCGGTTCGGACGCCGACAACCTCACCTTCAACGACCAGCCCCTCATCGTCCAGCTGTTCGGACCGCTCGCAGGGCTCGGAGGATCATCGTGAGCCGCTCATCCATTGCCATTCGCCGGCCCCTGATCTACACCCTTGTGTTCGCCATCTGCACAAGCGTCGTCCTCGCGTTTGTCGCAATGGAGTTCGGTGACTTCAAGTTCGGTGACCGCAAGCACTACAGCGCGATCTTCACCGACGCATCACTGCTGCTTGAAGGCGACTCCGTCATGGTCTCAGGCGTCGAAGTCGGCTCCATCGATGACGTCTCCGTGCACAAGGAAGACGACGCCCTCATCAGCTTCAACGTGAAGACCGAAGTCGTCCTCGCCGTAGGCACCAACGCCGTCATCCGATACCGCGACCTCACCGGCGACCGCTACCTCGAACTCGTTCCCGGCCCAACAAAAAACCCCGAGCTTCCCGACGGCGCGACCCTCCAACTCAAAGACACGCGCCCCGCGTTGGACCTCGACCTCCTCCTCGGCGGGTTTGAACCCCTCTTCGAGGGACTCGACCCTGGACAGGTCAACCAGCTCGCCGGCGAACTCGTCAGCGTCCTCCAAGGACAGGGCGGAACCATCGAGTCCATTCTCGAACGCATTGCCTCGTTCAGCACCACCATCGCCAACAAGGACAAGGTCATTGGCCAGACCATCGAGAGCCTCAACTCGGTCCTCAAGAACCTAGACACCCACACGGTTGGCCTCAGCCAGACCATCACCTCCCTGCAGGAACTGACCACAGGTTTGTCGAGCGACCGAAGCCGGCTCGGACGATCGTTCGGCAAAGTCGAAGGCCTCGTCACAAGCGTGGACGGACTTCTCGAAGAACTCCACGGCCCGCTCGACGGAATGGTCGAAGAACTCGGGCGCACCGTCACCCAAGCCAACAAGGGCGCGGACACCATCAACGAGGTCCTGCGGCTCCTTCCAGGTGCATACCTTCGGATCGGTCGGCTCGGAAGTCGTGGCGCGGGCTACAACATCTACCTGTGCTCGCTGCGAGTACGACTCGACGGCCCCAACGGAGGGTCCCTGTACACGCCCTACATCGGACCGGACCCCTCTCTCGATCGCTGTCAGCTCGGGACCGCCCCGTTGGAGACCCCTGAAGAGCGAATCGCAAAAGAAGAAGCAACGGAAGAGAAGGGCTAAACGAGATGAGCTTCCGTGAGCGCAACCCAGCGAAGATCGCAACAATCACAATCGTCGCGGTATTGATCTCAATCGTCGGATCCTTCCAGATTTCCAAACTCCCGGTCCTTGCTGGCATGACCCTGCACGCGGAATTCGCTGAAGCAGGCGGCCTCAAGCCGGGTGATCCTGTCCAGGTCGCCGGCGTCCCGGTCGGCAAAGTGATCAACGTTCGACTCGGCAAAGGGAAGGTCGAAGTCCAACTCACGGCCAAGGACGTCACCCTCGGCAGCGAAACAACTGCTGCCATCAAGACAGGCACCTTGTTGGGTGCCCGCTACATCGACCTGAACTCGGCTGGAGACGGCAACCTCAAGACAGGCGGGCGGATTCCGATCGAACGAACCACCTCGCCCTACAACGTGCAGTCCGCACTCAATGAACTCGCCGGCGAAATCCGGCCGCTCGACCTGGACCTGATTTCAGAAGCGATCAAGACCTTCTCCGACACCTTCCGCCAGTCCTCGGACGACATCGGCCCGGCACTTGAAGGAGTCAGCGCGCTCTCCAAGACCATCAGCACTCGAGACGTGGCGCTTCGTGAACTGTTCGCTCGGGCCGAAAAGGTGACCGGCACCTTCCGCGAGCGCACCCAACAGATCACCAAGCTCGTACAAGACGGAAACCTTCTACTCGCAGAACTCCAGGTTCGCAGAGCCGTGATCGGACGCCTCATCGACAACTCGGCCGCCGTAGCAAACCAAGTCAGCCGCTTGGTGAAGGAAAACCAGGCCGACTTGAAGCCTGCACTGGACGAACTCAACTCGGTGTTGCGCGTGCTTCGAAAGAACCAGTCGAACATTGTTGCCGCCGTGAAGCGTGCCGCAGCCTTCATCACCGGACTGGGCGAGGGCGTTGCCCATGGACCGTGGTTCAACGGCCACGTCGAACTGCCACCGGGAGTCGTCGGACTCCAACAGTTTGCTCCCAAGCTCCCCATCTCTGACCCGAACGCCGGAAGGTGACACCGATGGGACGAAAGATCGCAATCATCCTGATGTGCCTCGCCACGGTTGGAGTTGGCTTCGCCCTGCTCTCTGATACAGCGTCCGGCCGCAAGCACGGCGTGGCCTACTTCGACTCGTTCACCAACGTCTACCAGTCGGACAAGGTACGGATCCTGGGCGTCGAGGTCGGCACCATCGACAAGGTCGTTGCCGAACGGGACCGAGTCCGCGTCGAGTTCAGCTATGACGGCGACTACAGCCTGCCAGCTGACGTACAGGCCGCAATCGTTTCCCCCACGCTGGTCGCAACACGGTTCATCCAACTCTCGCCCGCCTACATAGACGGGCCCACCCTGTCCGAGGGTGGAGAGATCCCACTGGAACGTACCGCCTCGCCGTTGGAATACGACGACCTCAAGTCCGAGGTATCCGAAATCTCGAAGGCACTCGGACCAGGCGCGAAGGGACAGAAGGGGGTGCTCGCGGATCTAGTCGCCGTTGGAGCGGACCTCGGTGAAGGTCAAGGCAAGAACTTCAACACCATGATCACCGACCTTTCTGCGGCTCTATCAACGTTGGCCGAAGGCAGAGGCGACATCTTCGGGACGGTGCGCAACCTGCAGATCTTCATCAGCGCTGTCGCGCAAATGGACGGCGACGTTGCCCAGTTCAACCGACGCCTCGCGGGGGTCGCCGACCTCCTGGAGACCAACGGAGACGACCTCAACCGCGCCTTCACCAGCGTCGACCGCGCGGCCCGACTCGTCAGGCGCTTCGTCAAGCAGAACCGCCCGGGTATCGCTGACGCAACCGACCAACTTGCCGAACTCATGACCACGCTGGCGAACTCACGAGACGACCTCGCAACTCTCCTGCACGTCGGACCAAACACGCTGACCAACTTCTACAACATCATCTCGCCGCGGATGCAGACCCTCACCGGCGGATTGATGCTCGACAACCTCGGGACGCCGGGACAGTTGGCCTGTGCGTTCGTGTCAGCACAGTTGGCGCAACAGCAGGCAGCAGACACCACCTGCAACGAGACCCTCGGCCCGCTGCTCGACAAGTTCGGGATCTACAACCTCCCGGTCGGAACCGGTGGTCCGCTGCAGTTCCCCGGTGGTGGCGCGCCTTATCTCAACGACAAGGCCCCCGATAAGACAGCCGGTACACCGGCGTCCGGTGCACCATCGGACGAAGCGCCGGCACCTCCCGTGTCGGGACTGGAAAGCCTGCTGCTGCCCCTCTTGAGTGGAAGTAGCCGATGATGTGGACCACGAAGCGAACTCGTCGAACGACCATTCAACTCGCGGCGCTGGCCATCATGGTTTCGCTCTCAGGATGCGGTTACGAGAACCTCAACTCGCTCACCTTGCCCGGCACCACCGGGACCGGGGACGACTCCTACACGCTCACCATCCGGGTACCCAACGCCCTCAACGTGGTGCCGAACTCTCCCGTACGCGTCGGCGACCTAGAGGTCGGCACCATCCGCAAGGTCGAACTCGACGGCGTCCAGCCCGTGATTACCATCAGCGTTCGCGATGACGTCCAGCTCCCCGAGAACGTCACCGCCAGGATCGGACAGACCTCCTTGTTCGGTGCCAAACACATCGAACTCCTCGCCCCGGCACCCGAAGTAGCCCAAGGTTCACTGTCGGACGGCGACGTCGTCGAGTTGGCAAATGCTGGGGCGTACCCGACCACGGAGGACGTCCTGTCCTCAGTGGCCGCGCTCCTCAACGGTGGCGGGCTTGCCCAGATCAAGACAATCACCACCGAGCTCAACCGCGCCCTCGGTGGACGCGAAGGCACCACACGACAGGCACTTGCTCAAACCGAACAGTTCGTGACCGGACTCGATCGGCAACGGGACGAGATTTCGCGAGCGATCGATTCCCTTGACGGCTTTGCGCGCGACTTCAAGAAGGGCAACAAGACCATCGCCCGTGCCTTGGAGACGTTCCCTGACGCTCTCGACGTTCTCTCGAAGGAGCGCGAGCGACTGATCGCCATGCTCGAAGCGCTGGGACGCTTCGGGGATCAGACCACGCGATTCATCAACAGGGGCGGCGCGAACCTGACCCAGAACATCGCATCGCTCGAACCTGCCCTGAAGGCACTTGCAAACGCGGGGACCTCGTTGACTGACTCGCTCTACCTGCTAGGCACCGTCACCTTCCCGATCCGCACCATGGACGAATACATCCGCGGTGACTATGTCAACCTGTTCGCCACCCTTGATCTTCGACTCGAAAGCCTCGACAAGGCATTGCTCACGGGCACCCCCCTTCAGGGGATCCTGACCTCTGCAAGTGGATTGCTCGGCCAAACGATCGGCCTCGGCGGAACCGCAGGAAACCCCCTTACGGACCCGATCAAGGTGACTGAACCACTAGTGCCGACAGATCCAAGCGCAGGCGCGGCAGGCGAAAAGCCTGGCGCCACCAAGGGTGAATCGACAACACCTGAGAAGGCCCCGGCTCCGAACGGGAACGTGGGCACTGGTCTCTTGGATCTGCTGTCCGGACTCCTTGGTCAAAAGGCAGGTGGCTAACGATGATCACTCGTCGTGTCAGAACTCAGCTGATCGTATTCGGTTGCCTCACCGTCATCGCGCTCGCGCTGATCTTCTTCCACTACACGCGAATCCCGGCACTCATGGGCGTCGGACAACAGACCGTAACGGCACGCTTCGCCGAGGGCGGAGGCATCTATCCACACGCCAACGTGACCTATCGCGGCGTCCCGGTCGGAAAGGTCACCCACGTCAGGCTCGCTCCAGTCGGCGTAGACGTTGAAATGCGGATCGAAGAATCAGCCGAAGTGCCGGCCGCCGTAAAGGCTTCCATCAAGAGCATTTCCGCGATCGGCGAGCAATACGTCGACCTAGTGCCATTGAGCTCAGAAGGCCCCCTGCTCGCCGACGGGGGCAGGATCGCGCTCGAAAACACTGAGTTGCCCGTACCTATCTCCAATGTCCTCGACGATGTGGATTCGTTGGTTGGTTCGATCCCGCGCGACGACCTTACGACGGTCCTGGACGAGCTCGAGTACGGCTTCGACGGTCTGGGTCCCGAGTTGGAAGATCTAACTCGAAACGCACGTCTACTTTTAGACGAGGCAAACGCGAACTACGACGAGACAAATACCCTCATCGACGACGGCGAGCAGGTACTCGACACCCAACTAGCCTCAAGCGAGTCGATCCGGGCGTGGAGCGCCGACTTGGCCGAGTTCACCACCGACCTGCGATCAGGGGACAAACAACTGCAGGCGGTCCTTGAGAGCGTTCCTGGAGGCGCCGCGGAGATTGAGGGGCTTCTGAAGGACATCTCCAACGACGTGCCGGTCCTCACCCACAATGCCGACATCGTCGCGGACCTCCTGAGCGCGTACAGGAAGCCATTGGAGCAGGTTCTTGTCGTGTACCCGATGATCGCCGCAGGCAACATCTCGATGATGAACCCCGACTACGAGGGTCTCTTCGGCGTGTCATTCAAGACGGTTGCGAACTATCCGGGTGGCTGCAATGAGGGGTGGCAGGGCCCAGCAGACCCGCTTGGCTCACGTGGCCCGCACTTCCTCGCGGACATGCAGTCCGACCCGAATGCCTACTGCAAGATCGCACAGAGTGACCCCAGAGTGGTGCGCGGAGCGCGCAATCTCGAGTGCTTCGAACCAGGGGCGCCGGAAGGTCGCCGTGCCGCGACGGTCCAGCAGTGTCGCGGAGGAGGATTCAAGGCCAACCCGTTGCCGTATGACGGCATAGCGGTCCCCAACCCGCTGTCCGGGGTTGGAGACAACCTCCTCGACCTGATCGGTACGCCCATAAGTCCAACACGGGCCCGCAATGAGGACTCCCTAGAGGGATTGCTCCTAGGTCCGGCAAGGAGTCAGCGATGACAGCACCAAAGGCAGTCCCGCCTCCCGAGGTCGCTCTCGACGAACCTGATCCGGATACATCATCCGCGAGCGAGCCGGATATCGCCGCGGAAGACAGGGAGGATCCGGACACAACCGAGCCTGAACTCGGTTCCGACCTCAACGACGATGAGACCACTCCCAGTGCCGGACCAAAGCCAGCTCGACCGAAGGTCATGGCCGCAGTTCTCGCGATCCTCCTTCTTGCCGGTGTAGTCGCCAGCGTCACCCTCGGCAACGAATGGCGAGATGATCGCGAGCGATCCAAGTCCAGAACTGCGGCGGTATCAGCAGCGCGGGATGTCGCCGTTGCTCTAGCCACCATCAACTTCAAGACAGCTGCTGACGACATCGCAAGGGTCTCCGACCTGGCCACCGGTGCATTCGCGGAAGAGGTCGCGACGAACCTCGATGGCCAAACCCAGATGGTCAAGAAGTTCAAAGTCGTTAGCACCGGCAAGGTCATCGAGGCGGGCGTCGTGTCCGAAAAGGGTGGCCTCACGACTGTTGCGGTCGCCGTTGCCAGCACAGTCAAGAACTCAAAGACGGGCAAAGGCGAGGAGCGGTGGTATCGAATGACGATTGAAATGAAGCCCCAGGATGACGGCCGTTGGTTGGCATCGAAGGTCGAGTTCGTCCAATGACAACCGATGCTGCACCCACCAAGCTACTCGTGTTGCCGCGACTAGGTGCGATTCGTGAACGCCTCAACTTCACACGTGCACCTGGCACCGGCCCGTGGATGAAGCGAACGATCGCGCTGCTGACCGTCCTGGTAGTCGTCGCCGCGTCGACCACGATCTTCCTGTTCCTGAAGACCCGCGGCGCAGACGCGACAGAGACCGCCAGAACCGAGGCGTTGGCCGCCGCCCAGTCGGCCGTTCCAGAACTGCTCTCCTACGATTTTAAGGAGATCGCGGAGGCTCCCAATCGGGCAGCGCCGTTGCTCACCGGTTCGTTCAAGGACGAGTACGAAGGCCTGCTGCGCGACAGCATCATCCCGGCAGCGACCAAGGGCCAACTCGTCACCCGCACCCAGGTTGCGACAGCGTCGGTGATCTCGGCGACAGAAAGTGAAGTCAAGGTCCTGATGTTCCTCAATCAGGTCTCCAGCGGCAAGGGCGCCGCGGCTCCCATCGCCACAGGCTCTCGTGTTCGCGTCACCATGAAGCACGACGACGAAACCTGGCGCGTCGCCGGCATCGACCCCCTCTGACCAAGGCTGCCACTCACCTACGATCCGCTGAGCGGAGCCGGAGCCGCCGCGGACTAATGGCTCATCCACCTTGGGGCCGCCGCTGCGGCAACGTGGCCGGCTTGGTGACCGGCGGGCCAAGGCCAGCTTCGTGGTCCTCTCTCGGGCCGCGAACCGACGCCCCACGAGAGGCGGACACCACGATGCCACGCCGCCGACCCCTGTCGCCCGCTGACCAGTGTCGCCCAACGGTCTACACGTGAAGTCGAGTGCCTGTGCACCTTGTCTTCTAACCCCGTTCGCCGTTCAGTCTCGCCATCCGAGGAAGCAGGTTCGTGCCATGCCATCAGAAGCCACCACCGAATGCGTTGTGAACCAGTTCTACAACGCGGCCCTCTCAAAGGACTTGGTCGCAATCGCGGCCATCCTGCACCCGAATGTGATCGTGCACGAAGCATCCTCGTTGCCGTACGGCGGAGCTCACGAAGGTCGTGACAACGTCCTGATCCTTCTCGCCATGCTGTTCGACGGCATCCCCCTCGAATTAGTAGTCCGCTCCGAAGTTCTGATCAGTGGGTCCCGCGCGGCTGCGTTCCTCGAGGTTCCGTTCGGGTTTGACGACTCGGCAAACCCGATCAGCATGCCCGTCGTAGAGACCTTCGTTGTCGAGCAAGGCTTGATAACCCAGATCCGCCCCTACTACTTCGACACGGCGGCAATCGTTGAAGCGCTCTCAAACCCTGGCTGAGCCACCGGCCCCAAGCGACATTGCGCGGGAGACAGGGCCGGGCCCTGCGAGCAGGAGAGGTTGTTGCAGACAAGATCGTCGACGAGTTCCAGTCGAACGATCCGCGCTCTCACGCCGTTCCGGACAAAACAACTGAAGGACGTCGGTGTGGTGGCCCCCACGGTTCACTCCGACGTCCTTCAGTTGCATGTGCGGCTCTCGACCACACTCGCACTACACAGCGGTCAGTGAGATCTTCTTGTAGCCGCGAATAAGCAGACTCTCGCTGAGTTCCAACGGCTCCGTCTCGTCCAACTTGAACCGCTGGAGGTGAGGCAAGAGCGCGCTAAGCGACCGATGCGCCTCAAGCCGCGCAAGGGGAGCGCCGAGGCAGAAGTGGATGCCCTTGCCAAAGCCGAGATGCGCAGTCGTTCGAGTGATGTCGAACATCTCCGGATTCTCGAACACCTTGGGGTCCCGGTTTGCGGCACCGATCATGATTGCGATCATGGCGTCCTTGGGGATGACCGTTCCCTCAACCTCGACCTCTTCCAGGGTCTCGCGGAACAGGAACTGGAACGGCGACTGAAGTCGGACGCCTTCCTCGAGCGCGCTGGCGACCAGGTCCGGGTTCTCCTGCAGGAGCGCGAGCTGGTCGGGGTGGCGGAGGAGTTCAACCACCGTGTTGCCGAGGAGGTTTGTTGTGGTCTCATTGCCAGCAGCCATCACGACCAGGAGGAACAGCACGGTCTCAGTGACGGTCATCGTGTCGACTTCAACGGCCTTGACCAAGTCACTGATCATGTCATCCTGTGGATTGATTCTCCGGTCCTCGATCAGAGGAACGAAGTACTCGGCGAACTCCTTGAGCATGCCGAACAGCTGCGCCATCGTCTCGGGGCTTCCCCGGTTCTCGCTCTGGGGCAGGTTGGCCAGCATGTCGGACCACCGACGAACATCACCGTGCCGGTCTGGGGTGATGGACAGCAGATCGGCAATCACGCCCACAGGCACCGGAACCGCGAGCTCGCTAACCAGTTCAAAGTGGTCGCGGTCCTCGATGCCATCGAGGCACTCGGTCACGATCTCGTCAATGCGTCCCTTGAAGGCGGCAATGCGGCGAGCTGTGAGCCCACGGTTCACGATCTTGCGCTGGCGAGTGTGCTGTGGCGGATCCGCGCCGACGATGACTCGAGCCAAGAGGATCTCGTCGAAGTCCAGCGGCAAGTCCTCCGCGAGCTCCGCCAGCGCTCCAAGGGACTCGACGCTTTCGGCGTCGTTGAGGTCGATCTTTGGCGGGAAGCCGATCGTTTCGTCCTGATTGGGACGGTTGGAGAACAATTCAGGATGCGACAGGACGTACTCGACGCCCGCGAAGCTTGAGATCACCCAAGTGCCGGACGGCGCCTGATAGACCGGTGCGTCACGGATCAGTCGCTGATAGGTGTCGAAGAGACCCTCGCGGCAGGCGGGGTCCCAGGGCTCGTAGTACAGGTCGGCAGGGGCATCGGAGGTCGTCACGGAATTCCACCCAGATTCTTTGAATATCGATTGCGTGTGATGCGGTGTCGGGCCGCGGAGCCCAACCGGTCAGTTCTCTGCGGGTGCGCGGGGCGGGAAGGCCGCGACGTATGGAGTGTCGGCAGCAATGACGCCGACGTCCAGGGCACCACCCGGGTTGCCTAGCGGGGTGCCTCCCACGAGAGGCAACGTGAAGAAGTTGGCATTGCTCGTCAGTGCCTCAGCGTGTTCCTCAGGTAGGTCATCTGCGTAGTGGATTGCTCCAACGGGACACGCGGGCTCGCAGGCCCCACAGTCGACGCACTCGTCGGGATTGATGTACATGGACCGTGCGCCTTCGTAGATGCAGTCCACGGGGCATTGCTCAATGCAGCTCCGGTCCAAGACGTCGATGCATGGTTCAGCGACGACGTAAGGCATTGCTCATCCCTCCTGGGAGTCTGGCTGGCCGAGCCCGTTGGGCTGGCCGGCGGTCGGAATCGACTCCTGCGACGCGTGCAGTTCGTACAGGTAGCCGGCATACATGCCAAAGGCCGGTTGGAGTGCCGGCAGCAACTTCAGCAACTTCGTCACGGGACCGTTGACCCGGACCTTCTTCTTGGCCAAGGCCATTGGAACGTTGAGGTCACCCAGCCAGAACACGTGCCCATCGCGTGTAGACATGCTGAGTTCGACGTCGACATCCTGGATGATGGCCGCGTCGCCGACAGTTACAACAGGCGGGTCCTGTCGACCGTTCATCGTTACTACGCATGTCGGGTCGGTATAGGTCACACGGAACGAAGTCGCGGCGTTCACGAGTTTTGGCCTGATGGCCGGATGCTCAGCGACGAGACGCATGAAGCCGCCCAGGACGCGCTCAGCGTCCGCAGTGGAGTCGAACTCGTTCATCGGTCTCTCGTCTCTACTCGTCGAACGTGATCACGCCGCGCCCCGGACCCGAGCCGACCTCGGCCAGGGCTGTGGCGATGTCGCCGAGGGCGTATCGGCGGGTGATGAGTTTGTCGACCGGGAACCGGCCCTCCATGAAGAGATCAAGGATGGCTGGGATGTCGACATGGGGGCGGATCGACCCGTTGGTCGTTCCGGTGATGCGCTTCTCAGATAGCAGCAAGAAGAGGGGGACCGTAGCAACGGCCATGACGTCACCCAGGCCGATCAGTACAGCCTCGCCGCCAGCCCGCGTGGCTGCGATGGCGAGGTTCATGGTGTCTGAAATGCCGACAACATCGAATGCGTGGTCAACGCCCCGGCCCGTGAGTGCCATGACCTCGCCGAGAATGTCAGTCGACTCGTCGGCAACGATCGTGTGTGTCAGGCCGAGTTCCATCGCGAGGTCGCAGGCTTCCTTGCTGCGGTCGACGCCGATGATCGTGGTTGCGCCGCTCAGACGTGCCGCCATGACGGAGGCGAGTCCAACACCCCCAAGGCCGATGATGAGTACTGAGGCAAAGGGAGCAACGCGAGCTTTGCGGACCACCGCTCCGTAGCCGGTGGTGACGCCACATGCCAGGAGCGCTGCGACCTCGAGTGGTGCGTCCTCGCGGATCTTCACAGCGCACTGCTCCGGCACAACGGCGTATTCGGCGAAGGAGGACTGCAGAAGGTAGTTGTGGATCGTCTCGGAGCCCTTGCTCAACGGCGTCGTCCCATCACCCAAGGTGCCTGCGAGCTGCCGGGGTGCACTGATCTCGCATAGGCCAAATGCACCGTTCTGGCACTGATAGCACCGTCCGCAACCGTCAGTGATGGAGAGAACGACATGGTCTCCCGGGGACAGGCTGGTGACGGCTGACCCGACGGCGTCAACGATCCCGGCGCCTTCGTGGCCGAGAACGACTGGTGTCGGTACGGGTACCAGTCCGGACAGGCCCGTCACGTCGGAGTGACAGACTCCAGTCGCGACGAGGCGAACGCGTACCTGCCTCGGACCGGGAGTGGGGATGTCGATGTCTTCGACGGTGATGGTTCCGGGTTCGCGAACGACTGCTGCCTTCATGATGTGCTCACTTGTCCTAGGTGGTGACCGGGTCGAGTTCGGTGGTGGGCTGGGATCAGCCCGGCATCGGGGCGCGCCAGTTGCTGATGACCTGCGGTTCGGTGTAGGCGTTGAGGCCGATGGCCCCGTACTCCCGACCGATCCCGCTCTGCTTGATGCCGCCGTAGGGTGTGATCGGGTGGACGCCGAACATGCCGTGGACGTTGATGAAAGAGCCGCCTGCATCGAGCTGGCGGGCGACGGACTCGGCGCGGTCCAGATTCGGCGACCACACTGATGCCGTGAGGCCGTAATCCGTGCCGTTGGCCATGGCGATTGCCTGTTCGACTGACCCGTAGCCCTGAATCGGAAGTACCGGGCCGAACTGCTCGTCCGCAACCAGTGCATGGCCCTCGTCGAGGCCAGTGACGACTGCAGGGCGCACGAAGAAGCCCTGCGTTTCGTCGCCAGTAACGGTGCCGTGTTGTGTGACTTGTCCGCCCGAGGAGCGAGCTGCCTCGATCAGGCCGTTGACCCGCTTGAACTGGGTGTCTGTGGTGAGAGGGCCCATGGTCGTCCCTGCCTGGAGCCCGTCGCCGATGACAAAGTGGTCCAGAACGGCGCCGATGCCGGCGGCCAGTTCACCGACGCGTTCCGTGGGTGCGTAGACGCGCTTGACGTTGATGCAAACCTGGCCAGCCATCGAGTACGACGCCGTTACCAGTCCGGTGCACAGGTCAGCGTTGATCTCCTGGTCATCGAGGACGATCGCTGCATCATTACCGCCCAACTCCAGCAGCATTCGCGTGAAGGAAGTGGCTCCGGCAACGGCGGCCGCGCGACCTCCACCGATTCCGCCCGTGAACGATGTCATGTTGACCCCGGGGTGGTTGAACAGGGCTGAACCGACTGTCAGGTCCTCGCCGCTGACAGAGTTCAACACGCCCGCCGGAAGGACCTTGCCCAAAGCGCTGATGAGCTCAAGAACAGCAAGCGGCGCGACCGGGGAGGGCTTTAGTACGACGCAGTTGCCGGCGACCAACGCCGGGACGAACTTGCCAGCGGCAAGCCAGATGGGTGCGTTCCAGGCGATGGTCGCTCCGACCACGCCGACAGGCTTGCGGAACAGGCGGATCGTGCCGTTCTCGTCGCTCCACAGAGACTCGGGCACGTCTAGGGTCGGCGCGAGTGCTCCGAAGAACTCCGCAAGTCCTGTGAAGGCACCGGCCTCGATAGAACCCTCCATGAAGGTCTTGCCCTGCTCGCGGACCAAGAGAGTTGCTAGGTCGAGACCTGTGGTGGCGGCTACGGCATCTGCAAGAATCGCTGCCCGCTCGACCGCAGTCCTAGCGGACCACGCAGGCAGCGCGTGTCGGGCTGCACGAACAGCGGCGTCGACGTCTGCCTCTGTCAGGACTGGATAGGTACCGACAACTTCCCGATGGTTGGCTGGATTGTGAACCTGTGCTCGTTCCCGACCGCCGACGGATTCTCCGTTGATAGTGCAAGTTGCGTCAGACATCAGGGGCCTCCTACAGGCTTCGTTGCGATGGAAGGGTCGGTGAGATCGAAGGTCAAGGCGGGTCACCTTGTCCGTGCGACGGCGAGAAGGTCCGAGCGGTCCGCAATCTTGATGCGCGCCCTGTCCACGGCAGCGCCAAGTGCCACCTCGGCGGCGTCGATGGCCAGCCAGTCGTCCCACGTGACGGGCGTCGCGCCGTGTTCTGACATGAGGGCCTCGAACTCGCCCGAGTTGGGTAAGTCGCGACTCAGCAGACGGTCGGCGTCGGAAACGATGGACGCCACGGTCTCGGCGGCATCGACACGGTTGGTTCCGATCACACCCGACGGGCCGCGCTTGATCCAGCCTGCCGCGTAGTGGCCAACTCCCTGGTCGCCGCCGCGCCTGACCCGGCCCGCGTCGTTGGGCATCGTGCCGGATGATTCATCGAACGGAAGGTTGCCCAACGGGCGGCCGCGGTAGCCAGCGGCCCTAACGATCATCTCGACCGGGAGGTCTTCTTGGAACCCCGTCCCGACGACTCGTCCGTCCTGCTCGAGCTTTGTGCGTTCGAGGCGCAACGCGGACACGTGGTCCGTGCCCACGACCGCAGCCGGACGTTGGAAGAATCGAAGATGAAGACGGCGACGCGCGCCGCGGGGCGGAAGCTGCGACCAGCCACGAAGGATGTCAAGGTTGCGTGCCAAGTCCTTGCGTTCGGCGTACAGCTCCTCGGACCGTGCGTCCAGTACTAGATCGTCAGCGTTCACGATGACGTCGACGTCGGCCAGTTCGCCGAGTTCGCGGAGTTCCTTGGTCGTCCACTTTGCCCGAAGTGGATCGCCGCGGCCGATCAAGCTGATGTCCGTGATCTGGCTCCCGGCCAACGCGCCCAGAACCTCGTCGTGCATGTCAGTCACGAGTAGGTCGCCCGAGTCCTTGGCCAGAATGCGCCCAATATCGACGGCGACGTTCCCATTGCCAATGACTGCGACGGACGTGGCCGCGAGCAGATCGCCCTGCAAGTCTCGATCGGGGTGCCCGCAGTACCAGTTGACGAACCGCGCAGCCGACGTGCTTCCCGGGAGTTCCTCTCCATCGATGCCCAGGGGGCGATCGGTCGAGGCCCCGTAGCACCAGACGATGGCGTGATAGTGCTCGGCCAGAACGTCAACGGGGACATCCACACCAATGTCGACGTTCCCGATGAAACGAACTCGCTCGCGCCCCATCACTTTGGCCAGCGCGCCGACAACCGACTTCATTTTGAGGTGGTCGGGGGCAACGCCGTAGCGGACCAGTCCGTACGGCGAGGGAAGCCGGTCAAAAACGTCGACTCGCGCAGGCACCACAGATTGCGTGGTCAGGGCCTCAGCGCAATAGATCCCCGAAGGGCCCGCGCCGACGACGGCGACGCGAAGTTCGGTCGACATGATTTCAGTTGCTCCTCGTGCCTTCGACGACTGGCGGTTAATGCGGTTCACGCGATGGAGGGCCGTGCAGCTATTCCATCGACGATATCATATCGGAACGAGCGTCGTGAAGGTCTTCAAAGCCGTGGAACTGCGACGAAACGCCCCTTCCTGTAGGACGGGACGCCTCGTCGGGTTACGGACCTCGGGTCAGTCGATGGTCCAGGTGTCGCCGGCGTTGATCAGCGCGGTGAGCCGGTCCTCGGCGCTGCCGCTGACCTTGGCGGCGGCGTCGCTGACCTGGGCGCGGGCCTGGTCGTCGTACGTCGGCCGCTCGACCTGGCGGAAGATGCCGATCGGGCTGCGGTTGAGGTAGTCCGCAGCCGTGAGACGCGAGATCGCGAACGCGGTCGACGGGTCCGGGTCGTGGGCGTCGTGGACCAGGATCGCCTCGGTGGAGATGTCGGCGGTGTCGACGACCTCGATGTTGCCCGAGGCCGAACGGACCAGGGCCTTGTCGCCCAATCCATTGAGCGGGCCGGCTTCGTCGCGGACACCGAAGGTGATCGGCTCGCCGTGGTTCAGCGGGATGATCGCGTAGTCCTTCTCGCCCTTGTGGTCGCCCATGCCCTTGATGGCGTCGAAGGCGCCGTCATTGAAGATCGGGCAGTTCTGATAGATCTCGACGAACGACGTGCCGCGGTGGGCGGCAGCAGCGGAAAGCACGGCCGTGAGGTGCTTGCGGTCCGAGTCGATGGTCCGTGCGACGAAGGAGGCTTCGGCGCCCAGGGCAAGGGACACCGGGTTGAACGGGTGGTCCAGCGAGCCGACGGGCGTGGACTTGGTGACCTTCCCGACCTCGCTGGTGGGGGAGTACTGGCCCTTGGTGAGGCCGTAGATCCGGTTGTTGAACAGCAGGATCGTCATGTTCACGTTGCGGCGCAGGGCGTGGATCAGGTGGTTGCCACCGATCGAGAGTGCGTCACCGTCGCCGGTGACGACCCAGACGGACAGGTCTTCGCGGGCGGTGGCGATGCCGGTCGCGATCGACGGCGCGCGGCCGTGGATCGAGTGCATGCCGTAGGTGTCGAGGTAGTACGGGAACCGCGAGCTGCAGCCGATGCCGGAGACGAACACGATGTTCTCGCGGCGCAGGCCGAGGTCGGGCAGGAAGCCTTGGACGGCCTTGAGGACGGCGTAGTCACCGCAACCGGGGCACCAGCGGACCTCCTGGTCGGAGGTGAAGTCCTTGCCGGTCTGGGTCACGCCCTCGTCGACGGCGGGAATCAGTTCGGTGCCGGTGCGGGCGCCGGGAAGCGGCAGATCGATGGTGCTCATACTCGGACCTCGCGGCTCGATCGGTGGGGGTGTTCGGCCACGAAGGGGTGGTCGTGGTCGCTCACATTCGCATTGGCCGCTCCGCCCGGAGAGCCGACGTGAGCGAAGAAGTCGGCGTTGATCGCAATATAGGCCTGAGTCTCGTCGCTGAGGTCGTCCTCGTAGAAGATCGCTTCGACTGGGCAGACCGGCTCGCATGCGCCGCAGTCGACGCACTCGTCTGGGTGGATGTAGAGCATCCGCTTGCCCTCGTAGATGCAATCGACTGGGCATTCGTCTACGCATGCACGGTCCTTGAGGTCGATGCAGGGCTCAGCGATCACGTAGGTCATCAGCTCGCTCCATCCGGTGCGGAAAGCATGTTGAGTCCGTGTTCGCCGAGGTCGACGTCCTTGCCCTCGGCTTCGCCGACGAGCGCGCCGACGGCTTCGGCCAGTTCGGCGGCCTTGAGCGGCAGGCCGTAGACGTGGTTGTAACCGATGGCGTCGACGAGGTACTCCGCGCGCAGCATCTTCGAGAGCTGGCCGAGGTTCATCTCGGGGACCAGCACCTTGTCGTACTTCTTGAGGATGGCGCCCAGGTCGTTCGGGAACGGGTTGAGGTGGCGCAGGTGGACCTGCGCGACGTTGTAGCCGGCGCGACGGACGCGACGGCAGGCAGCGCCGATCGGGCCGTACGTCGATCCCCAACCGATGACCAGGACCTTTGCCTCGCCGGACGGGTCGTCGATCTCCAGCGGCGGGAGGGAGTTGGCGATCCGCTTGATCTTCTCCGCGCGGATCCGCACCATCCGGTCGTGGTTGACCGAGTCGTAGGAGATGTTGCCGTGGCCCTCGCCCTTCTCGAGCCCGCCGATGCGGTGCTCGAGGCCGGCAGTGCCGGGGATCGCCCACGGACGTGCGTACGTCTGCTCGTCGCGCAGGTAGGGCCAGAACTCGTCCGGCTCGCCGTCCGCGCTCTTCTTGGAGACGTGGTTGGGCGTGGTCGCGAAGTTCGGGTCGATGACCGGCAGCTCGTCGATCGAGGGGATCTGCCAGGGCTCGGAGCCGTTGGCGAGGTAGCCGTCGGACAGCAACATCACCGGGGTGCGGTAGGTGACCGCGATCCGGGCTGCCTCGACGGCGGCACCGAAGCAGTCACCGGGTGACTGCGGCGCGACGATCGGGACCGGCGCCTCGCCGTTGCGGCCGTACATGGCCTGCAGCAGGTCGGACTGCTCGGTCTTGGTCGGCAGACCGGTGGAGGGGCCACCGCGCTGGACGTTGATGACCAGCAGCGGGAGCTCGGTCATCACGGCCAGGCCGATCGCCTCGCCCTTGAGCGCGATGCCGGGGCCCGAGGTGGTGGTGACTCCCAGGGAGCCGGCGAACGAGGCCCCGATCGCGGCACCCACGCCGGCGATCTCGTCCTCGGCCTGCAACGTGGTCACGCCGAAGGACTTGTGCTTGCTCAGCTCGTGGAGGATGTCGGTCGCCGGGGTGATCGGGTAGGAACCCAGGAACACGGGCAGGCCCGAGCGGACGCCTGCGGCGACCAGACCGTAGGACAGCGCCAGGTTGCCGGTGATGTTCCGGTAGGTGCCGGACTTCATCTTCGCGGGCTTGATCTCGTACTGGACGACGAAGGTCTCGGTCGTCTCACCGAAGTTCCAGCCGGCCTTGAAGGCGGCCAGGTTGGCGCCGAGGATGTCGGGGACCTTGGAGAACTTCTTCTCCAGGAACTTCACGGTCGGCTCGGTCGGACGGCCGTACATCCACGACAACAGACCCAGCGCGAACATGTTCTTCGCGCGCGAGGCGTCCTTGCGGGACAGCCCGAACTCCTTGACCGCCTCGACCGTGATCCCGGTCAGGTCGACCGCGTGGACCTGGAAGTCGCCCAGCGGGTCGTTCACCTCGCCCAGCTGGTCGAGCGGGTTGGCGTCGTACCCGGCCTTGTCGAGGTTGCGCTTGGTGAAGTCAGCGGAGTCCACGATGATCGCCGCGCCCTTGGGCAGGTCGCCCAGGTTCGCCTTCAGTGCCGCCGGGTTCATCGCCACCAGCACGTCGGGACGGTCACCGGCAGTGCGGATGTCGTGATCGGCGAAGTGGATCTGGAACGACGAGACACCCGGGATGGTGCCCTGAGGGGCCCGGATCTCGGCGGGGAAGCTCGGCAGGGTGACCAGGTCGTTGCCGAAGACGGCCGACTCCTGGGTGAAACGGTCACCGGTCAACTGCATGCCGTCACCGGAGTCCCCGGCAAACCGGATGATCACCCGGTCCAACTGCTTGACCTGCTTCTCGATGGTCATGGCAGTCACAGATCGATGACCAGGCGGTCGGAAAGGGCGCGGCTGACGCAGAGCATCATCGTGTCGTTGGCCTCGCGCTCTTCGTCGCTGAGCACCTCGTCTCGATGGTCGATCTGACCGGAGAGAACCGACACTTCACACGACCCGCAGGTTCCCTCGTGGCACGAGTAGGGGTGGTTCAACACAACTTCGCGGACCACATCGAGGGCGTTGTCATCTGGACCGACCTCAAGCACAAGACCGCGACGCCCCAACTCGATCTCGAACGGGCGCTCACCCGCTTCGGGTGCCTCAGGCTGCTTGCCCGACGCCGAGAACCTCTCCAAGTGGAGATCTATGCCGAGATCGGAACACACCTGCTCGACAGCCTCGATCATCGGCTGAGGGCCGCAGCAGTAGACGGCGGTGCCCTTTGGGGCAGCGGACAGAATCTTCACCAGGTCAGGCAGACCCGCAGTGTCCTGTGGGACTAGCGATACGCGGCCAGAATCGAGCGCAAGCAGATCGTCAGCGAATGCCATCGCGCTGCGCGATCGCCCGCCGTAGATCAGTTCCCACGAACTTCCTGCTGCCGCAAGATCGCGGGCCATTGCAGAGATCGGGGTAATGCCGATACCTCCAGCCAGCAGAACGTAGTGGTCGGCGGCAATCAACTTGAACCTGTTGATGGGGCCACGCACGGCAATCTGCTGACCGACAAGGCCGCTGTCATGAACTTCGACAGAGCCGCCCCGACCGTCCGGAACTCGAAGGACTGCCACGGTGTACTCGTCGTCAGCCCCGATGTCGCCGCACAGTGAGTATTGACGAAGCAGACCCGAGGGAAGTTCGAGCTCAAGATGCGCTCCGGGGCTCCAGCGCGGGAGGGGATCCCCGTCTGGATGCACGAGATGCACCAGCACGACGTCATCGGTCGCGCGGCTGACTGCGTCCACGACAAGGTTCTGCGCCACGGCGGCGTCAGGCTCCAGGGTGGAAGTGGGGTTCGATTGGGCGGTCACGAGAGCATTCCTTGATGTGGCGTGGAGTGTTGGACGGTAGGTGCCATCGATGTCGACGGCGGAGGACTCGGCTCAGTCCGCGTCGGGCTTGCGGGAGTGCTCGGTGACGAGCAACCGATAGGCAAGAGGGAACGCGTCTGAGGACGAGAACTTCTCCTGCGGCTCCTTGTAGCTGATCTCTTCAACGATTCGCTTGTCCTGACCCGAGAAGTTCCGGTGCTGCTTCCAGTCGTAGTACAGGACGTAGTTCAAGCGGTGGCGCAACCGACGCAGGGGCGTCGCGGGGTAGGAGGTGTTGTAGTAGAAGATCCAGCTCTCGTCTGCGTTCTTCGGCGTTACGGCGCGAGAGTAGACGTGAGTCTGATAGTCGAACCGGAAAGTCGTCGGAAGGTGGACTCCCAGTGACCACTCCTCGTCCTTGACCATCCAGTCGCGCTCCTGGCGCAAGTGGCGGCGCAAGAAGCCCATCACGTGCGAGAGGTGCAAACGGACCTTCGTCCGAGGGAACTTGGCGCCGCCCAGCCCGGGGTAGGTCTCCTGGAACTCGGCGCGCTCGATGTTCGTCTTGCGCTTCTGTTGTGAGTCCTGGAAGTCAAAGAAGCGAGTGTTCTCGAAGACCAGAGCACGGCCATTGACGATCTTCGTGGGCGGACGCTCGGGGCCCATGTGGAGCAGCAGGTTGAGGCCGTGCTCGTCCTGGCTGAGGACCTCAAGTGAGTTCCGATGAACATAGAAGGCGTGCGAGTCCTGGAGGTTTTCCAGTGCGGGCCGCCAGTTGGCCTTCCACCGCTGCTGAGAGAAGAGGACCAGTGACTTGGGGTCGAAAAACTCCGGCGGTACGTCCTCAGCGATTGGAGACGGCTTGCCTTCGCCCATCCAGATGAAGACCAATCCCTTGTGGGTCTGCGTGGGGAAGGATCGTGCATCGGCCCCGCGCCGGCCGATGTAGCGCGAGCGTGCCCCCTCGCCGAGGAATGCTTTCGCCTCGCCGGTCTCGTCGAAAGTCAGACCGTGGTACGGGCAAGTGATGGTGCCGGCGAAGTGGCACTTTCCCTGCGCGAGGGAGGCGTTGCGGTGGGGGCACCAGTTGGAAAGTGCGACAACCTGGCCCTCCTTGCCGCGGAAGAAGACAACCTCTTGGCCGAGGAGCGTGCGACGTACACCCTTGCGGCGCGGGACCTTGCGATCAGCGATGGCCGGGTACCAGTACTCGGTCATTCCCAACTCGGGCATGGCGTCACGCAAGCCCAGCCCTCCAGCGGGACGTGTAGCTGCCTTGGGGCGTGATGCTCGACTTCCGGTGCTCTGGGCAGCGGTTGTCGATGCCTCGACCACGGGTGTCGACTCCGGGGTGGCGGTGCTTTCGACTGACATTCGAATCTCCTTCAGCGGACGATGTGGTCGGAGTGCGATGAGATGAAGTTGATAACCGCGGTGTTCCAGGTCTTGGGATCCTCGAAGTAGACAGAGTGTTCGCCTTGGAGTACTTGGAACTCGGCGTGCGGAATCAGGTTGGCCGTGGTGCTCATGACGGTGGGCGGGCACAGACGGTCGCCATGTGCGGCGACGACGAATGTCGGAACCTGGATCTGACCCAATTGCTCGGCCGAAAAGCTCGATGCGGCCATGGCGTCGAGCATCTGCATCGTGGGCGGCTTGCTTCCGAAGCTTGAGATCTGGTTGTAGAGGATCGCGAGACTGGGATGCCGGTCGCAGAACTGCTCGGAAAGGACCGGGTGTCGATCGCGGACGCTGAACGGCGGGACTGCACCCTTCAACGACTGAGTGTGGCTGGGGTCTGCGCCTGCGAGGGTTGTCGACAACGTGAGCGAGCTGACAGCCGTCGGATGCTGCAGTGCGAACTCCATGGCGACAAACGCACCCATTGACTGCCCGATGATGTGGGCTCGCTCGACCTCAAGTGCTGCAAGTACGGCGGCTAAGTCGCTGGCTGCGGTTTCGATGCCGACCGATTCCTTGCGGGCAGTGGAGTTGCCGAAGCCGCGCTGATCCCACGTGATTACCCGGAAGCGTTCAGCGAAGTCGTCCGTCTGCTGCCACCAGACCGCATGGTTCCCTCCGAGACCGTGGCAGAAGACGACAGCTTCGCCCGAGCCAGTTGACTCGACATAGATGTCCTCACCGTCGGAGGGGACCAAGTAGGCCAGCCGAGCCGTGTCGGGGGTAGCGATGTCGGTGTTCATGCGCGCAGCGCCTTGTCTGCGTACAGCGTGTCGCCGTACTCCCAACCTGCCGCAACCTTGCCGCTCTCGATGCGGAGCAGGAAGTGATAGGCGTTCTGAAACTCGCGACCATGGGTTGTGGTGCCGGTGCCGTTCGCCTGGATGGACACACGGTCGTCCTGGGCGGTCACCGAATCGATGTCGAACCTGAGCCCGGCCGGGAACAGCTCGTGCATTGCAGCAAGCCAAGCACGTGCGGGAATGGCACCACGCTTGCTCAACAGCCACCAGGTTGCCGTCGGCGTCAGGAATGACTCGGCTGCCGCGAAGTCGCCGTTTCCGAGCGCGGCGAGCAGGCCGGTAGCGGTTGCGGTGGTGGTGTCCGTCGTATCGCTGCTCATGGTTGGTCCTTGACGTTGGCGGGTTACGTGCAGGTCCGCTAGCGGATCTTGGAGGCTTACGATATCATATCGCTCATGGCTTACAACCCGTCGACCGATGACCAGATAGAGGTCATCGAACCGACCCTCAATGCGGCCGAACTGGCCGAACTGGCTAGCGATCTTCGGTCGGCCGAGGTCGATTGCGCGCCCATCGGACGGCTCAGTGATCGATATCCCTGCATGACCGTTGTCGACTCGTACGAAGTTCAACTGCTCAACATTCGGGCACGCGAAGAAGCCGGCACTGTCGTACGCGGCCACAAGATCGGCCTCTCCTCACGCGCAATGCAGATCATGATGGGAGTCGACGAGCCCGACTACGGACACCTGCTGTCCGACATGTTCGTGCCAGAGCACGTCCCGATCCAGGCGTCAAAGCTGTGCGCGCCTCGCGTCGAGGTCGAAATTGCATTCGTCCTGCAAGAGACCCTGCCGGGCATCGGATGCACGATCGCGGACGTCCTGCGCTGCACCGACTACATCGTTCCGGCACTAGAAATCATCGACTCCCGAATCCAGAACTGGGACATCGGCCTCGTCGACACCATTGCGGACAACGCCTCATCTGGCCTCGTCGTACTGGGCAGCGCTCGTACCGATCCTTCGTCCGTCGACCTGCGCACGGTAGGCGCCGTCCTTCGCAAGGACGGCGACATCATCGCCACAGGAGCCTCAGGTGCCGTCCTTGGGAACCCCGCCGCCGCCGTGGCATGGCTTGCCAACAAGGTCCACTCGTTCGGCGTGCGGCTTGAGAAGGGCCACGTGATTCTTCCGGGCTCATGCACGCGGGCATACGACGTTGCGGCCGGCGAGACCGTTCGGGCCGACTTTGACGTACTCGGTTCGGTAACAACGACCTTCAAGTGACGAGGTGAGCTAATCAATGACGAGCATTGTGAGTGCTGGAACGACGCTGCTCGAAGCACAGCGCCGCCGCAAGTCGCACCTCCACGATCGATGGCTTGCCGGCGAAAGTGTGGTGGGCGTCAAAGCGTCTCTGACCAGTGCTGCCGCCCAGGCCCGGCTGGGGGCGCCCCATGTTCAATGGGGTTGGCTGACCGATGCCATGGAGCTCGAGAACGGTGCCGTGGTTACTGCTCAAACTCGTCGAGTAACCCGGGTCGAAGCGGAGCTCGCCTTCGTGCTCGGAGCGGACCTTGTGGGCCCCGGCGTTACTCGCCGCGACGTGTTGGCCGCAACCAGAGCAGTGTTGCCCGCCCTCGAACTGCCGTCCTGGAATGTCGACGAGCGCCCCACCACTCTTGATCGACTGATTTCGACCAATGCATCGGCTGACCGATTCGTGGTCGGCCAGCCCTGTCACAACTTCGCCGACCTGGACCTCAGCCTTCTCGGCGTCCTCCTCGAAATCAACGGCGAAGTCGCAGGATCCGCAGCTGGTGCAGCTGCCATGGGTGATCCGGCACAAGCAGTTGCCGAGCTCGTCAACGCCTTGGCGAGGGACGAGCAAGGCGAACTCAACGAAGGAACCATCGTGCTCACTGGCGCACTTCTCCCACCTATCGACCTCCAACCCGGTATGAGCATCACCGCAACGTTCGCTCACCTGGGCTCTGTTGAAGTGACCTGCCGCGGAGCGGGGGAGTGGTGAGCATTCCAGTCAAGGTCGCCATCGCCGAGGCCCGCGACAACGAACCGCATCTTCTGGCCACCGACGTCGAATCACGGGTCCTGCCGAGCGGTCGAGCCCTGGCCGAGTTGTGGCGAACCGGAGCACTCGTGTCCGGACCTTCAAACGAACCAGACAACGAGGCATTCCCTGGCCCGGACGGTGCACGACTCTGGGTGCTCACGGTTCCGCCCGACGGCCCCAACACACCGCCGTTCCACGCCACGCCGACAGTGGACCTCGGCTTCGTCATCTCGGGCAGCGTGACACTCGACGTCGAAGGTGCGGCCCAACTTGAACTCGGCCCCGGCGACGCATTCGTCCAATCAGGACAAAGCCACCGCTGGCTGAACCGAGGCACCGAGGACGTCGTCATCGGCGTGGTCGTGGTCGGAGTCGCGCCCACTTCATCGAGCTGACCCGTCACTTCTCGGGACCCGTCCCAACGAACGCCAGCAATGCAGAAGGAGCAAACAATGTCCGCAGAAGTAGTACCCGTGAACGAACCATTGGTTCGAGATGCAACGAGGTACCTCACCGATCCCGAGTTCCGCCAGGATCCTTGGGCCTTCTTCCAGCGCTCCCGCGTGGAGGCGCCGGTCATTAAGACGGATGTTGGCATCTGGCTCGTAACCGGGTTCGACGAAGCTAACCAGGTCCTGCGGAACGACGTGCTCCTGAGCCGACGCGAGGCTGGGCTCAAGCACGTCGTCGTCGACTCTCCCGAGGAACGACTCGTCTTCACTTCGCGCATGCTTTACAACGACCGTCCCGAGCACACCCGCTTGCGGCGCCTCGTCGCGCAAGCCTTCACTCGCGGCGGGATCTCGAGTTGGCAGGACAGGATCAAGGAAGTTACCGAGGCTCAGTTGGACGCAGTAGAGGGCCGCGGCGAGATGGAACTGGTGCACGACTTCGCCTACCCCG
Source organism: Nocardioides sp. Root682 (assembly GCF_001427795.1). GTDB lineage: Bacteria > Actinomycetota > Actinomycetes > Propionibacteriales > Nocardioidaceae > Nocardioides. The sequence goes on from NZ_LMHJ01000003.1 coordinate 342,648, forward strand.
TCGTTGAGCAGGTCATCACCGAAATGCTGGGGCTTCGGCATGGCGACCTCCCACTGTTCCTCGGCTGGTCGAAGGCCATGACGGAGCCGCCTCCGGGGGGTGACCTTGACCAGTTCCGCGAAGGCGCAACCCAAGCGACTCGCGAGATCACCGCCTACGTCCGTGACCGCATGGCCGAGCGTCGCGCGGAGCCGGGAGACGACATCTTGACGAAGCTGATCCAGGCTGAGGATGCGGAGGACGGCACGCTGGCTGAGCATGAGGTGGTCGCGATGACCATCGAACTGATCTTCGCTGGCCACGAGACGACGTCCAACTTCGTAGGCAACGGCGTCGCCTGTCTTCTGGGTCACCCGGACCAGTGGCAGGCGCTCCTCGCCGACCCGAACCTGCTGTCTTCGGCGATCGACGAGATGCTTCGCTACGAGAGCCCCGCTCCAATGCCCCTGCCCCGCGTCGCAATCGATGACGTCGTCATTGGAACCGAAACCATCGGCAAGGGCGACACCGTCGTTGTGGCGCTCGCCGCAGCGAACCGGGATCCCAACGTCTTCCCTGACCCGGAAAAGTTCGACATCACGCGCCAGGACAACAACTTCATCTCATTCGGATTCGGCGCGCACTTCTGCCTCGGGTCGCACCTCGCCCGTATGGAATCAAGCGTGATCCTCACGGCTCTGATCAACAGGTTCCCGAACCTCCGTCTTGCAGGAGAGCCCCAGTGGAGCAATCACCACTTCTTCCGCGCCCTCGAGTCCCTGCCGGTGACCTGGTGACGGCCCCGACCGCCTGGCTTGAGCTCATGGGCTCGGGTGTCGCGGAGACCTACTACGACGTTCGTGGCCGGCGCACTCGCGTCCTTGAGGCAGGGATTGGCACCCCGCTCATCTTGTTGCATGGAACCGGTGGCCATGCCGAGACCTACCTGCGCAACATTGCACCGCTCTCGCAGCACTTCCGCGTTCTCGCGGTCGACATGGTGGGCCACGGGTTCACTGACGGTGCCGACGGCGAGTACACGATGGACACCTTCGCCGACCACATCGCGGACCTCATCGACGTTCTCGATGTAGGCCAGGTCTTCCTGTCGGGCGAGTCCTTGGGCGGAGGCGTTGCCTGCTGGACCGCTCTGAAGTACCCCGCAAAGATCAAAGCGCTGTCCCTGAACACGGGAATTCTGGCTCGACCGGATGAGAAGGGACTCGCTGATCTCGCCGACATCGAGGCTCGTACCAACCGTCTTGGTCAGGACCTGACGCGGGAGGCGATCAGGTCGAGGCTTGAGTGGCTGGTCTACGACAAGTCCGCAGTTACCGACGAGCTCGTCGAGATCCGTCATCGGGTGTACTCGCAACCGGGCATGGTCGAGCGCATGGTCAAGGTGATGCGCACGGTGCTGCAGATGAACCGCGATGCGTTCGGCGACGTCGACTACTACGACCACACTCTTGCCAAACTCCAGTGCCCGGCGCTCGTCGTCTGGACGGATCACAACCCTGGCAAGAGTTTCGCCGCTGTGAAGCCGGCCATCGATGCGATCCCGGAGAGGGAGGTCCATCTCCTCAAGGGTGCTGGACATTGGCCGCAGTGGGAAAAGTTCGATGAGGTCAACGAACTCATGACCGAGTTCTTGAAGCGCCAGGAGTGAGTAGTTCACATGCTTCGATTTGATGGCAGGGTTGCCGTCGTGACCGGCGCCGGCCGAGGAGTTGGTGCGGCGTACGCCCGGCTCCTCGGCTCGCGCGGCGCGACGGTCGTCGTGAACGATCTCGGTGTCAGTCCAACGGGCACAGACCCCTCAGGTGGACCTGCGCACGAGGTCGTCGCCGAGATCGAGGCGGCCGGCGGCCGCGCCATGGCCGACACGCGTTCGGTCGCTTCCCCTGAGGGGGCCGAGGGTCTCATTGAGGCCACGATTGCCGCATATGGCCGCGTCGATGTCCTTATCCACAATGCTGGGCGAGTGCATGGCAACTATGACGAGTTGCGGACTCTCAACATGGACGCCACACATTGGCTAACGGAGGCCGTTTGGCCTCACATGCTTGAAGCCGACTACGGACGGATCCTCGTGACCACGTCGAGCGCGGGGCTCTTTGGCACCGCCGTCGGGACCGACTACAACACCCTCCAGGGCTACGGTGCGGCCAAGATGGGAGCTCTGGGTCACACCCGCAGCCTCGCGATCCGTGCGCGTTCCACGGGCATCAAGGTCAATGCTGTGTCGCCTCATGCGTACACCCGGCTCGCAGCTGGCCTCGAACAGACTCCAGAGTTGGCATTCATGGCGACTCATTCCACACCCGAGCGCGTTGCACCAGGCAGCGTGTACCTGGTGCACGAGTCTTGCCCAGTCAGTGGCGAGATCTTCGCGATAGGCGCTGGACGAATGGCCCGGATCTTCATCGGTGAGACCGTGGGCTACGTGAACCCTGACCTCACTATCGAGGACGTGGAGGACAACTTCGCTGCGATCATGAACGAAGCCGGCTATCACGTGCCCCGTGACATGTCCGAGATCACCGCGATCTATAGGAAGGTGGCGACGGGCCAGTGATCCGAGTGCCGGTCGACGGGCTCTACTGCCAGTAAGCGGTCGTGAACAACGCGCCCGCGGCCACACTGTGCTTGATTGATGCAGCCCGGGCGGCCTCGCGATCGCCGGCGTCAACGGCCTTGATCAGGTCTGCTTGCCACTTGTCAGCCTGCTCGATCCATCCAGGCACATCGAAGTTGACGTCCGGGAAGTAGTTGAGGCAGTTGCGCACCAGCACTCCGATGGTCGGTGACGCGGCAGTCTGGTTCAGTGCGGTGTGGAAGCGGCGGTTCTCTCGGGTGAGCACCTCAAGGCGACCTTCGGCCATTGCTGCCTGGTAAGCCTCATGCCTGCCTTGAAGGGTCTGAACCAGGCTGTCGGTGCGGGCGTCGCACGCCCTAGCCGCCATCTCTCCCGCAAGGACGCCGTGAGCCCAGTAGATGTCGCGAATGCCCTGCTCGGTTGTGGTGGAGACCTCGAACGACCTGCTGGCTGACGCAACAACCATCCCATCAGCAACGAGGCGCAAGAGCGCCTCGCGAATCGGCATCGTGCTGATGCCCAGCATCTCGGCCAACTGCGCCTGAGTGATCCGCCGGCCCGGTTCAAGTTCGCGAGAAAGAATCATCCGGCGTAGGCGCTCGGTGACCGTATCCGTCAGCGATTGAGGGCGGATTGGTGCGTGGGAACTGTCAGACGTCACCTGAAACATGATATCGCAGATCGAGAGAGCGAACCAGTTGCCGTGTTTCCGTCGGTCAGGCGATCCAGGCCCCGATTTCCTACAGTCGCATTTCCAGCGCCAGTAGAACGTCAGCAAAGCCACCAGGATCCGACAGGAAGGGCGAATGCCCACCGTCGATCTCGATCGTCTCCATCGACCGGCGAACTGAAAATTGTCGCTGCTGGGCCACCGGGAGAGTTCGGTCGTCGCGTGTCAATACGTAGCCGGAGGACACCAAGCCGATCGACGGCGCAACGCGGACGGTGTCGGTCATTGGACCGCTGGGCTGCGGCGATAGACGAGATGCAGCATCCGCGGCGATCACCTCATCGCAGTCTTTGTAGAAGTGGTCGATCGAGTCCGATCGTTCAAGGTGGAACGCGAGGCCGTCCCGCGTGGGCTTGAGCCTCGAGGACAAGCCGCCCGGCGGCAGGGCGCCCAAGATCGATAACGCGGTCTCACCATCGTTCGGCACCAAAGCTGCCACATAGATCAGGGCCGCGACTTGCTCAGGCGTCTCCGATGCGGCGACGGTCGAGGACAAGCCGCCCATTGAATGGGCAACGAGGGTTACAGGTTCACCGATCTCGGTCACGGTCGCGCGAATTCGATCGACGTAGGACGCCATGCCTACCTCGCCCAATGGCGTCATGTCGTCACCGCTGCCGGGCATGTCGATTGCGGTCGCCCATCGCCCGCGCGCTTCAAGTGCCGCGATAGTGGGCCGCCAGCACCAAGAACCATGCATGGAACCGTGAATGAGGAGTATCGGTCGGCTACGCATGGGATCTCCTTAGCCGCAGCGGCTGATCTGATCATGAATCGTCGGAACCGTTTGGAGACGCTCCGTGCATGGGCGATGCCAAACCAGACTGTGTGTGATGCGACGCACGGTGCGATCGTGCCGACCGGTCACACACATCTCGGCATGGTTCGACTTCATACGCGAGCGAGGCCATCTATTACGACGCCCCTGGCGATCAAGTCATCGACCAGCTCGCCGGACAGGCCGGCATCGATGAGCACCTCGCGTGAATCGGCTCCCAAGATCGGTGCAGGACGCCCAGCGATCGTCGCATCCAGTGGAACTGGGCCACGGGTGTGAAGGAATTCCGTCCCCCGAGAGTCGACGCTCGACACCACCAGCGACCGTGCAGCTGCCTGTGGATCGGCAAGGGCATCGTCGATCGACTTGACCTCCTCGCACGGGACGTGAGCACTCGAGAGGAGATTTACCCAGTGCTGGCTGCTCGATTCCAGGAACAGGGCTTGCAGCGCGGACACCAGAACGGGCCGGTTCTCTGCTCGTCCTGTGTTCGTTCGGTAAGCCGGCAGATCCATCACCCCCGGTCGATCAACAGCCCCGCAGAACCGTTGCCACATGGGGTCGTTGCCAATGAAGAGCGATACATGTCCGTCGCTAGTCTCGAAGGTTTGCGCGGGCACGATGGACGGATGCGAGCCGCTCGGCTGGCGGGCCGGCGTGTACCCGCCGTTGAGATTCCATGCCGCGATGTAGGTCAGCATCGACATCTGCACGTCGTACAAACCCAGGTCGACATGCCGACCTCGCCCTGTTCGGTCGCGTTCAACCAAGGCCGCGGACACCGCTAGTGCAGCTGCCAGACCGCCGCTGTGATCGACGTAGGAAATGCCTGCCTTGCCGGGCGCGGCCCCAGGCTCACCGGTCAGGCTCATGACCCCAGTGCGCGCCTGAATCGTGTAGTCATAGCCAGGTCGTTTCGCCTCGGGCCCAGTACTACCGAACCCGCTCAACGAGCACGACACGATCCTGGGATTCACCACAGACAGCGAGTCGTGGTCGAGCCCAAGCTTTGCCATTACGCCCGGCTTGTAGTTGTCGAGAACCACATCTGCATTCCCAACCAGAGCGAGCAACGTCTCTCGCCCTTCCTCAGTCGACAGGCGGATCGCCAGTGACCGCTTCCCCCAGTTGAGCGACTCAAAGTAGACCGACTGCTCGCGAAAACACGGCCCAACATTGCGGGCCTCGTCGGGATGTTCGGGATCCTCGACCTTCACTACATCGGCACCGAGGTCCGCCAACGCGAGCGTCGCGTATGGACCTGCGAGGAAGTGACACAGGTCGAGAACTAGCAATCCTGATAGTGGGCCAGGAACGTTTGGCGTCACGTGTCCGACCGTGCCTTCTGGCTCATCTGGATTGCGATGTCGATGATCATGTCTTCCTGACCGCCGACCAAGCCGAGCTCGCCGCAACGCTGAAGGATCGCGTGCGCCGGCACGTCGTACCGATCGCTGGCCGCCTCCGCGTGGAGGAGGAAGCTCGAATAGACGCCGGCCCAGCCCTGGACGATCGCATTCCGGTCCATCTTCGGCCATCGCCGAAGATACGGACGCACGACCTCTTCGGCGGCGGCCATGAGTGCCGGTACGTCGAGGCCTGTCTTGATGCCGTATCGGTCGAACACTGCACCGAGTACCTCGGTAGGCGAGTTGCCAGCGCCAGCTCCGAGCGCGCAGAGGGAACCGTCGATCTGCTTCACCCCGGCCTCGTAGGCGAGCACCGAGTTCGCGACGCCCAGCGAGAGGTTCTGATGCCCGTGGTACCCAACCCACGCCTCATCGCCGACCTCATCAATGAGGGCTTCGAAGCGAGCCTGAGCCTGGTTCAACAACAAGGCACCGGCCGAGTCGGTCACGTACGGGCACTGACAGCCCGCATCGACCATGATGCGAGCCTGCTCGGCCAACGATTCGGGGCTGGTGCGATGCGCCATCATTAGAAAGCCGGCGGTCTCCATGCCGAGATCCCGCGCCGCCTTGAAATGCTGGACCGAGACGTCGGCCTCGGTGCAATGCGTCGCGATGCGAACGACCTCCGCGCCAGCGTCATGGGCTCGCTTGAGGTCGTCCACTGTGCCAATGCCGGGCACAAGGAGCACGGCGATCTTCGCTGACGAAGCCTCATCGCGAGCCGCAGCGATCAGATCGAACTCGTCGGTAAGCGAGAATCCGTAGTTGAAGGAGGACCCGCCTAGGCCGTCGCCATGCGCGACTTCGACGATTTGAATGCCTGCCGCGTCCAGCGCTCGCACTGTATGACGGACCTGTTGCTCAGTGAACTGGTGCGACATCGCATGGCTACCGTCGCGCAAGGTCGTGTCAGTAATACGAACGTCAAAGGTGATGTCGGGCCGGGTCATGCCGGGACCTCCTGAAGGTGCTGCGCCATGAGTTCGCCAACACGGGCGGCGGCGGCGGTCATGATGTCGAGGTTCCCGGCATAGGGCGGGAGGAAGTCCCCGGCGCCCTTGACCTCAAGGAACACTGCGACCCGGGAGAAGCCATCCCACTGGCCGCGGGGATCGTCGAACTGAGGATCAGCTCGCAATGCGTAGCCCGGCACGTATTCCTGGACTGCCCCCACCATTCGATGGATCGATTCGCTGATGGCGTCGCGATCAGCATCGGGCGAGATTGCACAGAACACGGTGTCGCGCATGATCATCGGCGGTTCCACGGGGTTCAAGATGATGATCGCCTTGCCCCGTTTCGCACCACCGACGACCTCGACGGCTTGACTGGTCGTCTGAGTGAACTCATCGATGTTCGCGCGCGTTCCCGGACCGGCGGAGCGTGAGGACACCGATGCAACGATCTCGGCGTACGGCACCGCTGTGACGCTTGAGACCGCGGCCACCATCGGGATCGTTGCCTGCCCGCCGCAAGTGATCATCGAAACGTTGGCGGCAAGACGGTTCTCATTCAGGTTGACCGGGGGACAAACCATTGGCCCGATGTGGGCCGGAGTCAGGTCAATCGCCTGGATTCCGGCGGCTTCGAATCTGGGAGCATGAGAGCGATGGGCAGTGGCGGAGGTTGCCTCGAACACCAACTCTGGTAGCACATCCTGACGCAGCAGCCAGTCGACTCCCTCAGAAGACGCTTCGACGCCGAGGTCCCGGGCGCGAGTCAACCCTTCTGACTCGACCACCCCCACCATGTACGCGACGTCGATGCGGTCGCTGCGGCGGAGCTTGTACAGAAGATCTGTCCCGATGTTGCCCGGACCGACGATTGCGGCCGTGACCTTGCGTGGCTGACTCATTCTCCTGCTTCCTTGTGGGCTGGTGGGGAACTGACGAGGTGAAGACGCTCCGGCGTCGTCAACGCCAGTCGCTCCTGTGCGTCGTTCCAGGCAGCGACGACCATGTCGCCGCAGTTCTCAAGGCCGGGTGGGTCAAAGGGCGCGTAGTCACCTGGTTGCAGGTGGACGCCGAGGAGCTCGCCGCTCAGGCTTAGCGTCACCACGACCAAGCCGTCGGGCGCGGTTCCTTGAACGGTGTCGGGCCCAGAAGAGCCGGTTTTGGTAGTCACGCTGAGTCGCCTCCTAGCGCACTGTCGAGTACTGTTCGATATGATATCGCAAAAGGAGTTGAGATGCAGGCAGGGTTCATCGGACTAGGCGACATGGGCGGCCGGATGGCAGCACGAATACTCAGCGCTGGGCTACCCCTCACGGTGTACGACCCCAACCCAGACGCCTCGCGAACACTTGCAGAAGGCGGTGCCGTGATCGCCGAGTCCGCGATAGACGTGGCAGAACGCAGCGACGTGATCTCCGTCTGTGTGGCCACGGGCGACCAGGTCCTCGCCGTATGCAACCAACTCCTACCCGCATTGGCGCCAGGCAAGACCGTCCTGATTCACAGCAGTGTCTCGCCAGCCGTCGTACGGTCGGTCGCGACACAAGTCGAAGAGTCGGGCGCAGAACTCCTCGACGCCCCCGTTAGCGGGTCGCGCCCGGCAGCGGATGCAGGAACCCTGACCCTCATGATCGGGGGGAAGGCCGAGGTTCTAGCCAACGCCCGACCTGTCATTGACACCTTCGCAGGCCACGTGTTCCACATGGGGCCCGTCGGAGCCGGACAAGTCATGAAGCTGGTCAACAACGTCATGCTCCATATGGACCACCTCATCGCACTCGAAGCTCTTCGCTTCGCCGATTCAATGGGCCTCGAAGAAGCCACTGTTCTTGACGTCGTCAACCAGTCAACAGGCCGATCTTGGGTCACTGAAAACCTGTCAGTCGTTGACGACATCCTCCGTGACCACCCACAAGCCGACTCCGACGGCATCTTCCGCATGATGTCCAAGGACATGTGGGAGGCCGTCGTCAGCAGTCGCGAAACCCTGACGCCGATGCCACTCACGGCTGCAGGTGTGCAACTCTCCGCAGGCCTGTGCCGGGCACGTCTCGATCATCTAGTCGAACGAGCGACAGATGGCTGAGGACACAATGAGCACGCCCACCGTGGCCCGCCCTTCCCTCGACGACGAGCTCCATGCCGCAACGCAAGGCAACGTTCGATCCATCGGCCGGCTTGTAAGCGCAGTCGAGAACGCAGACGCGACCGTCCTCGCCGCCATCGCCACGCGAAAGGTCGGCGCCCCGCTAGTTGTCGGACTAACCGGGCCCCCTGGAGTCGGCAAGTCAACAGCGACCGACGGCCTCATCGCCCACTATCGAGCAGCCGGCCGTACCGTCGCTGTGCTGGCCATAGACCCCACGTCGCCGTTGACCGGCGGTGCCATCCTCGGTGACCGGATCCGAATGCTTCGCCACGTCAAGGATCCTGGCGTCTACATCAGGTCCTTCGCTGCCCGCCGACAACTCGGTGGACTCGCCGAGACAACAGAGACAGCGATCCGCCTGCTCGCCGTAATCGGCTTCGACATCATCCTCGTCGAAACGGTCGGCATCGGCCAGAGCGAAGTCGACATCGCCCGCGTTGCATCGACGACCGTCGTGCTAGTCAGTCCACGAGGCGGCGATGGAATGCAGGCCGTCAAGGCCGGCGTCCTTGAGATCGCTGACATCTTCGTCGTCAACAAGGCGGAACTTCCCGGAGCCGAGGAGACCGTACGCGACCTCACTGAGGCCCTCGCGCACCGCAGGCCTGCGCCCGACTCGTGGCGGCCGCCCATCGTGCGGGCGTCGGCCGCGACACCGGGAGGGCTCGATGACCTAGCCATCGCCTTGGAGCAACACCGCGAATGGTTGGAGCACCACCCCGTCCAGCCTGGCCAAGTTCGCGCAGAGCTGGTCCGTCGAGCCCTCAAGGACGCCGCAGTCGATCGGTTCCGGCGCGCCCTGGCGGTTCCCGACGACGCAGTCGCCCGCGTCCTTGAAGGCGTGACGCCTGTCGACGCAGTCATCGACGAACTCGTGCTTCTCGGCCGATCTAGCCGACCCATCACGTTGTGATATGATATCGCAGTGCCTATGAATGACGTGACCACAGACGCCGGGCTTCCGGTCCGGCCCGTCTATGAAGCGGATGCCGTAGACGCGTCCCGCATCGGCCTGCCGGGCGAATCGCCCTTTACGCGGGGCAACTTCAAAGACGGCTACCGCCACAAGCTCTGGACCTTCCGTCAGTACTCCGGATTCGGAACCGCAGAGGAATCCAATGAGCGCTACCGCTATCTCCTGAGTCAGGGCGGCACTGGGTTGTCGGTCGCGCTGGACCTCCCGTCCCAGTGTGGCTACGACTCAGACGACTCCGACGTCGAGGAAGAGGTTGGCAAGGTGGGTGTCGCGATCGACACCCTCGCCGACGCCGAGATCCTCTTCGATGGCATCCCGCTGGACTCCATCAGCACAAGCTTCACGATCAACGGAACTGCCGCAATCATTCTCGCGATGTACGTCGCCGTCGGAGAGAAGCAGGGCGTCCCGCGCGAAAAGCTTCGCGGCACTATCCAGAACGACATCCTCAAGGAGTACACCTCCAGAGGTACCTGGATCTGGCCGCCGGTTCCTTCGTTGCGACTCATTGCCGACACGATCGAGTTCTGTGCGGCCGAGGTTCCCCGATTCAACGCCATCTCGGTTGCCGGCGCCCACTTCCGCGACTCCGGCGCCAACGCCGCCCAGGAAATGGCGCTGACTCTCCAGGACGGCATTACGTACTGCGACGAGGTTGTCAGCCGCGGGCGGATGACCATCGACCAGTTCGCGCCGCAGATCTCCTTCTTCTTCTACACGCATGGCGATTTCTTCGAAGAGATCGCCAAGTACCGTGCTGGCCGCCGCCGCTGGGCCGAGATCGTGACCGATCGGTTCGGTGCCAAGAACCCGAAGTCGGCGATGTTCCGATTCGGAGTGGTTTGCGGTGGCGCCTCGCTGTATGCGCCTCAGGCACAGAACAACCGCGTCAGGGTCGCCTACGAGGCCATGGCATCCGTGCTCGGTGGCGTGCAGTCTATGTTCACAGCCGCCTGGGACGAGCCGTTCGCGCTGCCCACTGAAGAGTCCACCACATTCGCGCTTCGAACCCAACAGATCCTTGCCTACGAAACGGGTGTCGCTCGGACGGTTGACCCGCTCGGCGGCTCGTACTTCGTTGAGTCCCTCACGGACGACATGGAAGATCGCGTCAAGGCCATCATGGCTGACCTTGAAGCGCAGGGGGGCATGGTCAAGGCGATTGAGTCCGGCTACGTACAACGGCTCATCGCTGAAGAGGCCTATCGCTCGCAGCTCGCCCTCGAAGCTGGCGAGCGGCTCGTGGTCGGCGTCAACAAGTTCGCGGACGGGCAGCCCCCGCCGGACGCCATCGGATACGAACTAGATGCCGAGAACCGCAAGCGACAGATGGACCGCCTCGCCGACGTCAAGAAGCGTCGGGACGACGGTCAAGTCAGCGAAACCCTCAACGCCCTGGGAAGGGCAGCCCGAGGAACCGACAACCTGATGAGCTACCTCATTAACTGCGTGAATGCCTACTGCACGGTGGCGGAAATGGTGGATGTGTTGAAGTCCGAGTGGGGCGAGTTCGAACAGCCGAGGGTCTTCTGATGGCCGCTCGAATCCTTGTAGCGAAGCCTGGCCTTGATGGGCATGACCGAGGCGCAAAACTGGTCGCAGTGGCCCTCAGGGATGCAGGGTTTGAGGTCATCTACACCGGCATTCGGCAACTCCCGGTCGACATCGCCACGATCGCCGTTCAGGAGAACGTCGACATGGTGGGCCTATCCATCCTTTCCGGAGCGCACATGGCCCTGGTGCGAAAGACGATCATCGCCCTCGAAGAGGCAGGCGGCGGAGACATCCCCGTCGTCGTCGGAGGCACCATTCCGTCATTCGACGTCGAACCGTTGCAGGAACTCGGCGTCCGTGCCACGTTTCCGACAGGCTCCAGCCTCACCGACCTCGTCGCAGGAGTGCACAAGGTGCTGGATCAGCACGCTGCAGAGACGGAGGGCACCTCATGGACATCGTGACCAGGCTGGGGTATCTCGCCGTTGGTGTCGACAACCTTGAGGAAGGCACCGAGTTCTACTCACGGTTCGTCCGGCTCGACCTCAGCGAGCAGGTTGGCCGAACGGCCTTCATGACCGGCGGGACCGAGCATCACTGGCTGCGCCTCGAAGAAGGCAACGGCCAGGGCCTCAAGCGGATCGGCTACGAGGTCGCGTCCGAAGATGCCCTCGACGTCGTGCGCGGACGCTTGCAGGCAGCAGGAATCACCTTCACCGAAGGTGGCGACATCAAGCGCGAACGAGTGCACCGGTGGATCCGCTTCATCGACCCTGGCGGCTTCTCAATTGAACTGTATGTGGGCATGGTCGAACGAGGTGTAGCGCCCATCAACAACGGCGTCACGCTTGAGAAGTTCTTGCACGCCGCCTGGGCCGCACCCAACTGGGAAGCGAACACCGCCTTCTACCAAAAGGTCCTCGGCTTCAAGGCATCCGACTGGATCGGAGACCGGGCCGGATTCTTCCGCTCCGCCGACCGCTACCACCACTCCTTGGTACTACTGAACGGCCAGCGCCCGGCGTTCAACCACTTCTGCATCCAGGTCGAAAGCCTCGACGACGTCATGCGTGCCCGCAACAACGCGCTGCGTTGGGGGGTCCACCTGCGTGACGACCTGCTCCGCCACGCTCCTTCAGGCTCCATTGGGGTCTACCTAAAGGACGAGACCCGCGGCTTTGCGGTCGAGTTCTGCGTTGGCCACCCACAGCTTGATGACACGCACCAGGCCCGCAACTTGCCGATGAGTCCCGAAACCCGCGACGTCTGGCTGGCCGAACTTCCCGACCACCGTGTTGCCGAACGACTCACATCGGCCCGAGAAGCCGTCGAGGTGCAGTCGATCATCAGCGCCTCAGATCCGGCATCGCTGGTTCAGCAACGCTGAATCAGGCTGCCGTGGCGCGGGGAGCGGCGCTGCCTGCGCCACGGCTACTGACTCATTTGAACGGTTGATCCGTCAGGCCAGCCTCGGTGCCGTCGCGCGGTTGCTGCTGTCGATTGGATTCAGGCCCAGGACGATGTCGATGTTGGCCGACGGCCTGTACTGACGGTCGCTGTGGCGCTGGATGGCCCGACGTCGGCGCGGGTAGGAAGCGCCCTGCCCGGCGTGGCGATCACGAGCGGGGTTCGCTCTGCGGGGGTTGTAGAGGATGCGGGCACCGTCCTTGGTAGGACGCCGTTCACCGGCGGACGTAGTGGCCCTGGGCAGTCACACGGTCGGGTCTTCGCGAGAAGATCCGAGGCCCGAAATCGGCTGCTACTTGTCGAGGCGGACCTCAATACCTACCTGCGCCTCTTGGGCTTGACCAGCTGGGATTCGAGAAGGGACGCCGGACCCACATGGACTAGCCGGGTGGAGCCCATTCCGGCTCCCTTCTGTTGTCAACCGGTCGCTGCGAGGTCCTCGCCGCGGGTCTTCCGAGACGTCGATGCCGGGCGTAGCGTCTGACCTGCGGGTCCGGGAAGTGGTTGATCCGAAGTGCCGATGTGCGGGGGCAGGTCGGCCGCGCTGGATTCTTGAGACGCCCCGCAGTGCCCTCCCGGACCCGCCCCAGCGACGCGCTCAGCGTCAGCAACGAGCTGTCGGTAGATGACGTCGGAGATCCTGCGCTTGAGACAGCGGAGTGCCTCGAGTGATTTCTTGCCCTCGGTTCGCTTGCGTCGGTAGTAGGTCCGGCCGTCGGTATCGACGCGAAGTTGCGTGACCGCAGCGATGTGGATCATGTGATTCATCCGGCGGTTGCCGGCTCGCGAGAGCCGATGCCGGTTCTGTTCGCCTGAGGATGCGTCCAGGGGCGCGGTGCCGGTCCAGGATGCGAATCGGTTGCGGTCGGCGAAGCGAGCGATGTCACCGACATCGGCGAGGATCCGGGCGGCCACGACTGGCCCGACGCCGTGGATGTCCATCAACGTAGAACCGCGGGCGAGCACGATGGCTTTGAGTTCGGCGGTGGCCTTCTTGATCTTCGCCTCGACGTTGATCAGCTCGGCGAGCTCGTCGGCCGCGATGCGCCGACGGGTCTTGCCTGCGATGTCACGCGGGCGCACGGAAGCCAGCATTGCTTTGGCCTGGCCGGTGGTGATGTCGCGTTTGGCCTGTCCCGGAAGGAGTTCTGCGAGCAAGGCTTGAAGGCGGTCGACCGTCTGGACGCGGCGCCGGGGTCAGTGCTTCTCGTCGGTCGGTGAACATCCGTAGCGCTTCAAGTTGGCCGTCGACCTGCAGCACTCGCAAGGTCTTGGTGCGGACTGCGACGATCGCGATCGAGTGGGCGTCCCGGGCGTCGGTCTTGCGGTTGTGGCCGGTGTCGAACAGCCGGATACGGGCCGCGAGCTTAGCTGGGACATCGACGACATGTTCGCCGGACTCGAGCAGCCGTTGCGCCAGCGGACGTCCGACACCGTTGGCGCCCTCGACTGCCCAGACCCGATTCGGCCATGACTTCGCGTAGGTCCGCATTGCCTTGTAGCCAGCCTGGTCAGTGGTGAAGCGACCAGAACCAAGCAGCTGTTCTTGCTGGTCTACGACCTCGATCGTCGCTGACAGCTTGTGGGGATCGACCCCGATGATGACGTGCTCCATGTGCTTCTCCCGCCTGTGGCTCAGACCGATGTGGACGGCGAGGTGGGCATTGCTACTACGAGCAGGGCAGTCCCTTCTTGAGCCACGCCTCGTCAGCGGCGCCCGGCGGGCTGCAGACCGAAAGTGAGCCACACCCGCGAGGGGTGGGCAGCCCAATAGAGAGCCAACCGCCGAGCACCTAGACCGAGTCTGGCCAGACACCGGCCCTACGAGGAAGTCTCTAGTAGCCCACTATGCAGCGCAGCCACAGCGCGCAAATGACACTGCTTGCGCATCTTGCGCGCTGGGCTACTTCCAGCCGGATAGCGCTGCGTCGACGGCAGGTGCGTTCTTGGCCAGCGTCGTACGCCAGTCAAGTCGTTTGTGGTGCTGGAGGTGACCGACCACGACAATGCGAGCTACGCCGAGGTCAGCAGCAACCTGATCGACCCAGGGCCCACTGATCCGTACCGGCACCGACGGGAAGCCTTCGGGGAACAGCCACTCACCGGCCAAGGTGTTTGCGCCGTCCTCACGTTCCGCCTCGCCCTCATGGGTCTCGTCGAGATCCTCAACGATCATTCGATCGGCGTCAACGTGGTTCATCAGGATGTGCGCGATCTCGTGAAGAAGAGTGAAAAGTACTTTGTCGAACCGCTTCCCACGTCCGGACAATCCAATGACCGGGTAGTTGTCGACGTACATGGCGCAGCCGTCGATCTTGCCGCCAGGAAGCATCTCGACATACACGAGACGAACACCAACTTCGGCGAACAGCTCAGGCAGTTTCGCGAAGTCCTCTGAGGTCATCAATGTCGTGGAGAGCATGGCCGCCAGCTTCCTCAGGCCCTTGGCTGAGTACTTGCTCTCCGGAGCAAGCTGCCGTGCCTCCTTTCGCACACAGGCAACCCATGCCCGCTGAAGGACGCTGATGTTCTCACCCTGGTTGCCTCGCTTGGCTGCGGCCGCGAACCCAGGTTCGTCATCCAGCGAGTCGAGCTCGAATAGTTCCATCACCTCGGCCTCGAGATCATCCAACGATTTGCCTGTGAGGATCTTCCGCTTCTGAAGAAGTTGGATCGGGCCCTTGCGGTTCAGGAGCGCCCTGCGCCGCACCTCATCGAGCTTGCCCTTAGTGACGGGATTGTTCTGCTGCTCGGCCAGGAGGTACTGGTCCTGCAGTTGAAGCCAGTACTCAGCTGTGTGGTCGAGCGCCGCACCAATCTGGGCAGCGGACTCGCGAGTGATCTCTTTCTTGCCGGTGACGATCTCCGAGACGAACTGGGTCGGGCGACCGAGGACGACAGCGAAGTCGGCCTGGGACCAACCTCGCGAATCAAGCTCGCGGCCGAGGATCTCGCCGACCGGTATTTGGCCAATGGGCAGTGGGTCGTGGTCAGTGTTGCTCATCGCAGGGGGTCCAGTTCTGGAGTCAAAAGTCCGAAGACCACTGCGCCGTGGCTGTCGGAGTTCTTGAACGTGAGATCGATTACGCGGCCCGAGCCCAACGTCGCCCGTGCCCTGTCGGGGTCACCAGACTCGTCAAACTCGATCCGCAACATGCGCGTTCGCCACAGGTCACCTTCAACCTGAGCTGCTCGTGCGCACTGAACGAGGACGCGAAAGTCCGAGATCTCCTGAGCACTCCACCCATTGGGGCTGAACTCAGATTCCGTGGCGAGGCGTCGCAACTCCTCATCCAAGTACTCCCGCTCCACGCGCCTGCTCTCCATCACCCATCGGCTGATGACTGCTCTTCCTGAGCGTGACGCTACCTGCCCGGTGTACCCCGACTCCTGCAGGACACACCGCAAACCATTGAGTCGTCTTCACGTCTTCATCCGTAGGGTGATGAACCCTATGCTACATTTGCAGTCAAGGTCGTCGAACGAGGACCTTCACCAACAGGAAGGCGGAACCAGCTCATGACCCAGGCCATCACGCAGAACCAAGGCGACAAGAAGGACCACAAGGAGTACGACGTCACCATTAACGGCACGGCGTTCCCCCTCGACCACGAGACCGTGACCTACGAAGAGTTGGGTCAACTCGCCTACCCGGGCCACGACCCGCAGGCACTTTTCACCGTGACCTACAAGAACGCCATCGCCCCGCACGGCGGCAGCGGCACCCTGGTCGCCGACGAGTCCGTGAAGGTCAAGAAGAAGGGCACGACGTTCAATGTCCGGCTCTCGACTCGTTCGTAACAGCCCGGACCTGGCCCTCCTCGCCCAGGAGGGCTACGCCATCCGCATTGTCGGCGGATACCTAGTCGTCGACGACATCCCGTTCGTCAACGACGCTGCTCAGGTCCAGTGGGGTTCCTTCCTCTGCCCACTGGACCTGAGCGGAGACGCCACCATCAAGCCCAGCAACCACGTGATGTGCCTTGTGGGCGGTGTGCCTCGCGACAAGAACGGCGCCGCGATCGAAGGCCTGATCAACGACGGTGTCGAGAAATGGTCGGCCGGACCCGACCTCACCGCGGCCTGCGGGTTCTCACAGAAGCCGCGACCAGAGGGCTACACCGACTTCTACGAGAAGGTCACCTACTACACGGCAATGCTGATCGGGCCTGCCCAGGCCATCGACCCGACATTGACACCGCTGACCTTCAAGCCGGTCGCGACCGATGAGGACGATGGCGCGTTCTGCTACCTCGACACATTCTCCAGCCGAGCTGGGATCACCGAACTCAACAATGTGCTGGCGTTGCCGAAGATCGTGATCATCGGCCTGGGTGGTACCGGTGCGTACCTTCTCGACCTCCTTGCCAAGACCCCCATTCAGACGATTCACCTCTACGACGGCGACATTTTCCGCACCCACAACGCCTACCGCGCTCCTGGCGCCACCGGCATCGAGGACCTGCGTGCCGGCAAGTACAAGGTCGAATACTTCTCACAGATGTACTCACTGATGCGGCGCGGCATCGAACCGCACCCGGAGTACGTCACCGACGCGAACGTCCGCGAGATCCTCGACGCCAGCTTTGTGTTCCTGTCCATGGACACCGGCCCCGACAAGAGGGCCATCATCGAGGCCCTTACAGCCCGCGGCGTCCCGTTCATCGATACCGGTGTCGGTATGGCCAAGGACCCTGGCGGCATCAACGGCCTGATCCGAATCACGTTCTCTTCCCCCGGCCACAGCGACCACATCGAACGTGACCAAGTGATCTCATACTTCGCGGGCGAAGACGCCGAGTACGACACGAACCTCCAGGTCGCGGAGCTCAACGCGCTTGCCGCTGTCCACGCAGTGATCCGCTACAAGAAGTACTTGGCTTTTTACGCCGATACCGAGAACGAACACCACACCGTGTACGCCGTGGACTCCAACGACCTGTTCAACCGGTACGGCACCTCCGAACACAGGGCCGCCTCCGACATCACCGCGGCCGAGCCCTCAGGTGCGCCGAAAACCGGCGAGATCGCGTGTACCGACGGGAACCGATCAACCAATACTGGAGACGCAGCATGAAGGCCAAAGAACTCACACCGGTATTCACCGACTACATCCCTTCCGAGCTCGAGCCGGAGACGCTGTACATCTCGATGGAGTTCGACATCGCAGTCCACCTGTGCGCCTGCGGATGCGGAACAAAAACGGTCACTCCGCTCGGAGCCCGCGACTGGATCCTGACCTACGACGGAACCGTGTCCCTGCGCCCGTCAGTCGGCAACGGCCAACAGCACTGCAGGTCGCACTACTACGTCAGAGGCAACCGGATCGACTGGCTCGCACCGATCTCCGCCGCCGCAACCAAGGCCGCAACCACTCGCGACCGTGCTGCCCACACCCAGCTCGCGCCAGCGGCTCAGGCGGCACAACCGACGTGGTGGCAACGCCTGCGGAATCGATTCGCACGGACTCGAAGGAACGCGACCAGCCAAGGAGGCACTCAATGAACATGACCCCCGTCACCTCAGACAACGTCCGCGCAGTCGGCTACGACCACGGCACCCAGGTCCTACGTGTCACGTTCCGATCAGGCGGCACGTACGACTACTACAACGTCCCGGTCCACCTCTTCGAGGTCATGCTTCTCCCGCACCCGTGGCGACGGGTCGGCCGACAGATCAAGGCCCATCGCTACAGCCGGGTCGCGGCTTGAGCTAGAGCACCGGCCTGCGACGAACCCGTCATGCAGGTGCGCCCGACGGCTGTCTCCAGTGCGTCATAGCGCCGCGTCGCGAGCGCCGTCAGGGCGCTTCTCGATCGCGGACGAACGCCTCTACTCGAGCGCGACGCACCTCGACCGTAGAAGCGCGGGTTCTTGCGTTGTCGGCCGTCACCATTAGGGAACCCCACAGAGCAATCGCCAAGGCCAGACCTGTGAGGCCCGCAAGCATGGCCAAGACTAGGACGGACGCGGCCCAGAGGTGCCCGGCGGCGTCGTCAACGAACCGGGCGGCGCCCCAGGTCATCGCCGCGCCTACGACTGCCGTACCGGCAAGGTACATGTGGCCGCGACGGGTCAGCGCTTGCGGGCCGACCCAGCGTGACCCGTAAATGATCGCCTTCTCCTCGGCTACCCGCTCCAGGACCTTTCGAGCCGTGCCTTCGGGGAGAAGTTTTGCGATCTCCAAATCCTGTTTGATTGCTCGTCGGGCGAGGGCACCCCGGCCACCTGTCGCATAGAGCGCTGTCGCCACGCCAACCGTTGCCGGCACACCCACCGTCAGCCAAAGATCGCTCATCACCAAGACGCTACGCGGCACCGCCAGCATTGCGGCGCAAGCCCGACGCGCGTCCTTTGCCGCTAGTGGGCCTACCGGCTCACGGCCGAGTGCCGGCATAAACTCGGCACTTCAGCATCCTCAACGCTCTTACGAGAGCAGTCGAGATTTCCGACGCCGCGACGTACCATTGATCGCGAAAGGCCCATCAGTTCTGGGTCCTGACGCCAGACGGCAGTTGCAAGGTCGAGTTTTCGCGAGAGTTTCCGAGGCCTGCAATCGGTTCCTACTCGTCGAGAAGGTCAGAGGTTCGAATCCCCTCAGCTCCACCAGTTCTTGCGGGTCAGCGGCAGGCTTCCGGAACCTCGGGTTGAGGAGAAGGAGCCCTGTCTCGTCCTTCTTGCCGACACTTCACCCCACTCCCGTCGTGCTGCTGGTGCTGCTCGGAATCAGTGGCGGAGGGCGCCATTCGCGCGGGTGGGGAGGCGGAGTCCAGTTGACGCCCCTGCGCTGCGGAACGCTTGCACTGCTCCTTCGTGATCGCCCACTTCGGCGAGCAGGTGCGCCAACTCGAACCAGACCTGTGCTGCACCCTTGTCCGCTCCCGCGGCGGTGAGGACGTGGACACCGGCCTGGAACAGGGTCCGGGCACGGGCGCGATCGCCGCCGCCGAAGGCGATCCGACCCTTGAGGACCAGGCTCTGCGCCTCCAGGGTCGGTCCGCCGGTCGGCTTGGTCTCCATGACCTTCTCCGCGCACTCCAGTGCGGTCTCGCGGTCGCCGAGGACGAGGTGGGCCCGGCCGCGCAGCAGGTGCAGGTAGGAGATGTCCCACGCTGAAGCCCCTGACCAGCTCAGCCCGCGCTCCAGGGTCGTGAGGATCTCCAGGGTTGCCTCGGCGTTCGGCGGGTTCTCGAGAAGGTGCAGGTTCGCGATCGCAAGACGCAGACGCGCCAGGTTGCGGTTGTCGTCGCTGACCTCGAAGTGAGCGAGTGCCTTGCGGGCGAGGTCGATGGCTTTGCCGGTGGCGCCGCGTGCTGCCTCGACGTTGCTGGCGTTCCAGTACGCGGACGCCTTGCCGACGACGGAGCCGTGCAGCTCGGCTGCCTCGAGCGCGAGCATGCAGGTGCGCATGGCTTGCCCGGTGTCGCCATGGTTGAGGTGGGCGCCTGCCGTCGTCACGGTCAGCTGGATGGCCTCGGTGAGTCCGTCGATCCCCAGCTCCTCGATCTTCGGCCTTGCCTGTTCACCGACCTTGATCGCCCGGGGATGGTCGCCGCTGTTGGAACAGCACCTGGTCAAGGCGATCAACGCCCTCAGCCAGCTCGCGTCAGCGCTCGGGGTCGCGGTGAGGTCCTCCAGTACGGCGATGGCGCCGTTGAGGTCACCGGTGACCTCCAGCGCGCCCGCGCGGACCTGGAGCGCAGCGCGACGGACGTGCGGAACCTGATCGATCAACGGATCGGCCAGTATGACGTCAGCCGCCCGGAGCGCGCCCGGGCCGTCGCCTGACGCCATGGACAGCTCTGCGTTGTCGATCGCGCGGCTCAGCTCCGCGAGGTGTGGGTCCACCTGTCTCATCGTGTGAGGCCGGTCGGAGGTTGCAGGCCACTGGACGCGCCGGCGCTGCGGAACGCCTGGACCGCGCCGTCCGTGTCGCCCACCTGGGCCAGGAGCTCGGCCAGGTCGAACCACAGCTGCGCGGCGCCGCGGTCGGAGCCTGCCGCGGTGAGTGCGTGGACGCCGGCCCGGAAGCGCTGGCGGGCTTCGGCGTGGTCGCCGTCCGCGAAGGCCAGGCGCCCGTGGAGCACCAGGCACTGGGCTTCCAGGACGGGAGCCTCGGTGGGCTTGATCTGCTCGGCCCTGTCCAGGCAGGTCCGCGCGGCATCGAGGTCGCCCAGGAGCAAATGGGCCTTGGCACGCAGGACCTGGGTGAACGCGAGGTCCCAGGCAGGCATGTCGGACCAGTTCATCTCCAGCTCGACGCCGTCCAGCATCTCCAGTGCCGTCGGGGCATCGGGCGGGTCCTGCATCAGGTGCAGGTTGGCGATCTGGGATCGGAGCTTGATGCGGTTGCGGCGGTCGTCGCTGAGCTCGAACGTCGCCAGGGCCGTGCGAGCAAGGTCGATGGCGGTTTCGATCTGCCCGCGCGCTGCTTCGACCAGGCTGGCGTTCCAGTACGCCGATGCCTTGCCGATGACCGAGCCGTGCTCCTCGGCGGCCTCGATGGCACGCAGGCAGGTGCGCATCGCGGTGCCCGGGTCGCCGCCGAAGAGGTGCGCGCCGGCAACGGTGACCGTCAGCTGGATGGCCTCGGTCAGACCCTGCAGCCCGAGGTCGTCGATGGTCGCGGCCGCCCGTTCCTCGACCGCGATCGCTCGCGGGAAGTCACCGCTGTCGCGGTAGCAGCGAGACAACGCAATGAGGGTCTTGAGCCAGCTCGCGTCCGGCGTCGGGGTCGCCACCAGGTCTTCGAGTACGACGATCGCGGCGGTCAGGTCGCCGAGGCGCTCGAGGGCGCCGGCCCTGACCTGGCGGGCGGCGCGCGACAGGCCGGGCACCTGCTCGGTCGCCGGGTCGGAGAGGACGGCGTCGACCGCGGCGAGCGCGGTGCGGGCATCGCCGGAGGCAAGCGCCAGGTCGGCGAGGTCGAGATCCACGTGCTCATCCTGCCTCACGGGGATTTCCCGGCAGACATTGCCAGACATGCGTAGGATGTCAAAACATGTCTACGGTGCGTCGGGCGACGCCGCCTGGTCCGGGAAGGACGCCATGCCGAACTACTGCGTGAACCGGAACGTCGACCATCCGGGCGACCACGAGGTGCACGACCTCGACTCGACCCTGGGCTGCCTGCCGGCACCCGCGAACCGCCTGAACCTCGGACAGCACGCGTCCAGCGTGGAGGCCGTCGCCGCGGCCCAGGTGCACTTCCCGACGGCCAACGGCTGCCGGTGGTGCGCCTCGTTGGTCACTGCGCCGTAGCTGCTCCCGGGACGGTGAGCCCGAGGCGCTGGGTCGTTTCCTCGCGCATCTCGATCTTGCGGACCTTGCCGGTGACGGTCATGGGGAACTCGTCGACGAGCAGGACGTAGCGCGGGACCTTGTAGTGCGCGAGCTTGCCGGTCGCGAATTCCTTGACCGCGGCGGCGTCCAGCGGAGTCCCACCTGGCTTCATCCTGATCCAGGCGCAGAGCTCCTCGCCGTACTTCTCGTCGGGGACCCCGATGACCTGGACGTCCTCGACGTCGGGGTGGGTGTAGAGGAACTCCTCGATCTCGCGGGGGTAGATGTTCTCCCCACCGCGGATGACCATGTCCTTGATCCGCCCGACGATGGCGCAGTACCCGTCCTCGCGCATCACCGCGAGGTCACCGGTGTGCATCCACCCCTCGGCATCGATCGCTTCGGCCGTCTTGTCGGGGTCGTTCCAGTACCCGAGCATCACCGAGTAGCCGCGGGTGCAGAACTCCCCGGCCACACCCCGCTCGACGGTCTCCCCGGTGACGGGGTCGACGATCTTGACCTCGACGTGGGGGTGGACCCGTCCGATGGTCGCGGTACGACGATCGAGGTCGTCACCGGCGCGGGTCTGGGTCGACACGGGGCTGGTCTCGGTCATGCCGTAGGCGATCGAGACCTCGGCCATGTGCATGTCGTCGATGCAGTGCTTCATCACCTCGACCGGACAGGGTGAGCCGGCCATGATCCCGGTCCGCAGTGACGACAGGTCGTAGCCGGCGAACCCGGGCGCGTTCTGCATCGCGATGAACATCGTCGGTACGCCGTACACGCCGGTGCACTTCTCGTCCTGGATGGTCTGCAGTGTGATTGCGGGGTCGAACCCGGGTGCCGGAATCACCATCGTCGCGCCGTGGGTGGTGCAACCCAGGTTGCCCATCACCATCCCGAAGCAGTGGTAGAAGGGCACCGGGATGCACAACCGGTCCTGCGGGGTGAAGTTGATCGTCTCGGTGACGAAGTACCCGTTGTTCAAGATGTTGCGGTGCGACAACGTCGCGCCCTTGGGGAACCCCGTCGTTCCCGACGTGTACTGGATGTTGATCGGGTCGTTCGGGTCCAGGGACCACGTCACCAGGTCGGCGAGCGTGATGCCGGGGTCGTGGACGTTGTGCTCGGCCCACTCCGGCGTGCCGAGGAACAGCACCGTCTCCACCGGGGTCTCCTCGACCACCTCCGCCACCATCGCCCGGTAGTCACTGGTCTTGAAGGCGGTCGCCGAGACCAGCAGCTTCACCCCCGCCTGGTTGAGCACGTAGGCCAGCTCGTGGGTGCGGTAGGCCGGGTTGATGTTGACCAGGACCGCCCCGATCTTCGCCGTCGCGTACTGCGTGATCGTCCACTCCGCACAGTTCGGCGCCCAGATCCCCACCCGGTCACCCTTGGCGACCCCGGCCCGCAACAGGCCGATCGCGAAGGCGTCGACGTCACGGTCCAGCTCGGCATAGGTCCACCGCCGACCCGTGGCGATCTCGACCAGCGCCTCGCGGTCGCCGTACGACGCCACCGTCCGCTCGAAGCTCGCTCCGATCGTCTCCTCGAGGAGGGGAGTGCTGCGGTCGCCGGCGTCGTACGACTCCATGATCTGTCCTCTGGTGTGCGGGGTTGGTGGTGCCAGAGTCACGCGGGGACCGCGGTCTCGACAAGGGGTACGTCGGTCATCTCGTCGCGGGTGTCCTCCATCGACCGCGACTTCGTCTCCGGAAGCATCAGGGCACAGACGACGCTCAGGAGGCCGAATCCGGCCAGGACCCAGCCGATCGCGCTGGCGTTCCCGGCGTCGCTCAGGCGTGAGGCGATCATCGGTGCGGTGCCGCCGCCGATGACACCGGCGAGGTTGTAGGCGATGCCGGCGCCGGTGTAGCGGTACTCCGTGCGGAACATCTCGGGCAGCAGTGCGCCGGCCGGTCCGTACGACGCCGCGAAGATGACCAACGTGCCGTACAGGCCGATGGCGAAGGTGACCGCCGTGCCGTGGTCGAGGATCGGGAACAGGGCCAGGCCCCACGGGACCGCGACCACGCAGGACGCCAGGACGATCCGCTTGCGGCCGATGTGGTCGGAGTAGATGGCGCTCAGCGCGATGACCGCTCCGAAGACCACTGCGCCGCCCATGCCGATGCCGAGCACGGTGGCGCGGGACAGGCCGACCACTGCGGTGCCGTAGGAGGTGAGGTAGGCGGTGCCGATGTAGAAGAACGCGAACAGCATGGCCAGGGCTCCGCCAGCGATGAGGATCTCGCGCCACTGGTGCCGGATGGCGCCGGCGAAGGGCGCCTGGGTCCTGATGCGGGGCTTCGCCTCGGCCTCGCGGAACATCGGGGTCTCCTCCACCTTGAGGCGGACGTAGAGACCGATCAGGACCAGCAGCGAGGAAGCCAGGAACGGCACCCGCCAACCCCACTCGATGAACGCCGGCGAGGCCTCGCCGATGAAGAGGTTGACCAGCAGGAAGGTGCCGGTGGAGAGGGCGAACGCGAACGCCGGACCGATCTGGGGGAACACCGCGTAGAGGCCGCGCTTGTCCGCGGGCGCGTACTCCGCGGCGAGCAGGGTCGCTCCGGCCCACTCGCCGCCGACCGACAGGCCCTGGACGAAGCGGAGGGCGACCAGCAGGATCGGCGCGACGACGCCGATGCTGTTGGCGCTGGGCAGCAGACCGATGAGGACGGTCGCCGTACCCATCAGCAGCAGGGTGCTGATCAGCGTCTTCTTGCGACCGAGCCGGTCACCGAAGTGGCCGAAGAGGACAGCGCCGAAGGGGCGCGCGATGAACGCCACCGCGAACGTCGCGAAGGACGCCACCGTGGCGGCCGACTCGCCCAGGGCAGGGAAGAAAACGGTGGGGAACACCAGCGCTGCCGCGGTGCCGTAGATGAAGAAGTCGTAGAACTCGATGGTGGTGCCCGCGGAGCTCGCGAATGCCACCCTTCGCATGGAGGTCTGGTCCTGGTTGCTCATGTCGAGGAGTGTGTGGGCGGTCACACCTTCGCCGGTACCCGCCAAAGTGGGTGCCGCCCGGTGCGGCTCACGAGCTCCCGTCGACGGGGAGTGGCGACTTCGCTGCTCGGTCGACAGCACTGGTCACGTCCAGGACGGTCCGTACGACGAGCGCCGGGTCGTCGTACATCGGGACGTGGCCGACGTGGGGGAGCACCATGCGTTCGGCGTTCGGCACGAGGGTGGTGAACCGGGCGCCGTACGGCTCGAGGGGGATCAGGGCGTCCTCGCCCGACCAGGCGATGCGTACGGGGCAGTCGATGGGTCCCAGGGTGTGCTCGGTGGTGAGGAACCACTGCTTGAGCGGCTTGGAGATCGTGCACTCGCCCATGGCGGCCGTGAAGGCCAGCGCCGCTTCGGGGGTGATCCGGTCGCCGTGCGCGACCGCGATCTTCAGTGCGGCCCGCCGCGCGGCCGGGGACCGGAAGAGTGTCGGGAGCAGCGGGGCTCCCCGGAGGATCAACTGACGCGCGACGGCCAGCTTGAAGTCCAGTACGCGCAGGTGGTGGCCGCTCGGCTCCCAGCCGAGCGCGGGGGAGAGCGCGGTCACCGAGAGTGCTCGTCCGCGGGCGGCGAGCTCCAGGGCGAGCCATCCGCCCAGCGAGTTCCCGACCAGGTGGGCGCGGTCCACGCCCACCTGGTCGAGGTCGCGCTCCAGCTGGTCGGCGAGGGCTGTCGCCGTGGGGGCGATGCCGGCGGCGAGCGATGGCCCACCCGCATGTCCGGCGAGGCGGGCCACGTGGACGCGATGGTGCTCCTGCAGGGCGGGCACGACGGGGTCCCAGTGGTGCCAGCTGGCGGTGTAGCCGTGAATGCAGAGCAGATCGGATGCACGAGCGTCCATGAGGGTCCTCACCTGAGTTGACTAGGTGTCGAGAATAATCGACGCCCTGTCAAATGGGAAGGAGCGGCTTCAAACCGGGCTCAGGTGCGAGCGCCCATCGCGGACAGCCACAGGTGCTTGAGGACCTCGACGGTCTGCTCGCTGGCGGCGTCGTCGGACTTGTCGCTGCGGTCCTGGTAGAGCAGGTACATGGTGGTCTCGCCGAGGCGGCGCACCAGTGCCGGAACGTCGCCGAAGCCCGGCGCCACCAGTCCAGCGGCACGATCGCGCTCAACCTGTTGGGCAACGAGATCGCTGACGCGGCCGATCTGTTCCCGCCAGGCGCGGGTCAGGTCCTCGTCGAGCGGGAGGGCCTCCAGCGACGCGATCAGCAGGGCTTCGTGGGACCGCCAGATCCGCAGGGCGTTCTGCAGCACCCGGGTCACGTAGTCGCTGACGGACTCTCCCTCGGGCCGGACGTACGAGTCCGTTGCGTCCACGAACTCGGACCAGATGTCCACGGACGCAGATCCGAGCGCCGCGTACTTCGACTCGAAGTAGAAGTAGAAGCCCGAGCGAGCAACCCCGGCTTCGGTCGTGATGTCCGCGACGGACAGGTCGCCGAAGCGCTTGCGCTCCAACAGTCGGGTCATTGCCCCGAGAAGGGCCTCCCGCTGGACGTCGCCCTTGCGCGTGGGGCGACGGTCCGCGCCCCTCGGTGCCGGTGACGGTGCCGGTGAGGGCGCCGGTGAGGGAGGGCTCGTGGAACGGGAGGATGGCACGGCAGCAACCATAGGCGTTCGGCCGTGCCCGCTCTGGTGACTCAGTCCACCACCAGCACCAGGTCGCCCGCCTCGACTGCCTGAGGATGGGTGAAGGCGACGCGGCGGACGGTGCCGGCGACCGAGGTCGTGATGGCGGCCTCCATCTTCATCGCCTCGATCGTGGCGACGGTGTCGCCGGCCTCGACCTGGTCGCCCTCAGCGACGGTGATGCTGACGACGCCCTGGAAGGGTGCCGAGACGTGGCCGGGACGCGAGGGGTCGGCCTTCTCCGCCGCGGCGACCTCGGCGGCCACCGATCGGTCCCGGACGGAGATCGGACGGATCTGTCCGTTGAGGGTGGACATCACCGTGCGGTAGCCGCGTTCGTCGGGGTCGCTCACGGCCTGGACGCCGACCAGGAGCCGCTTGCCCTCGGACATCTCGACGACGTGCTCCTCGCCGTGCTGCAGGCCGTAGAGGTACTCACGCGTCGGTACGACGGACAGGTCGCCCCACCGCGACTGCGCTTCCTCGAACTCCCGCATCGGCCCCGGGAACAGCAGCCGGCTGAGCGTCGCGCGGGTGTCGTCCCTCAGCCCCGCCTCCTGGTCCGCGGTGATCGCCTCGGCGGGCGGCGTCCACGGCCGGCCGGCGATGGCCTTGCTGCGGAACGGCTCGGGCCAGCCGCCGGGCGGGTCACCCAGCTCGCCGTGGAGGAATCCGATGACCGAGTCCGGGACGTCGTACGACGCCGGGTCGGCCTCGAACGCGACGGGGTCGGCGCCGGCGGCGACGAGCGTGAGCGCCAGGTCGCCGATCACCTTCGAGGACGGGGTGACCTTCGGGATCCGCCCGAGGATGTCGTTGGCGGCGGCGTACATGTCCTCGACCTGCTCGAACCTCTCGCCGAGGCCGAGCGAGATGGCCTGCTGGCGCAGGTTGGAGAGCTGGCCGCCGGGGATCTCGTGGCGGTAGACCCGACCGGTCGGTGCGGGGAGTCCGGACTCGAACGGCGCGTAGAGGCGTCGTACCGACTCCCAGTAGGGCTCCAGTGCGTTCACGGCTGCCAGCGAGAGTCCGGTGGCCCGGGCGGTGTGGTCGGTCGCTGCGACGAGCGAGGACAGCGGCGGCTGCGAGGTCGTCCCGGCCATCGAGGCCGTGGCCGCATCCACCGCGTCGACGCCTGCGGCGATGGCGGCGGTGAGCGTGGCGAGCTGACCGCCTGCGGTGTCGTGGGTGTGCAGGTGGACGGGGAGGCCGAACCGCTCGCGCAGTGCGGTGACCAGGGTGGTCGCGGCCGGTGCGCGGAGCAGCCCGGCCATGTCCTTGATCGCGAGCACGTGCGCGCCGGCGTCGACGATCCGCTCCGCGAGGCGAAGGTAGTAGTCGAGCGTGTAGAGGTCCTCGGCCGGGCTGGACAGGTCGCCGGTGTAGCAGAGCGCCACCTCGGCGACGCTGGTGCCGGTGGCGCGGACCGCCTCGATCGCCGGCCGCATCTGGTCCACGTCGTTGAGGGCATCGAAGATCCGGAAGACGTCGACGCCGGTGGCTGCCGCCTCGTCGACGAAGGCGTTGGTCACGCTGGTCGGGTACGGCGTGTAGCCGACCGTGTTGCGTCCGCGCAGCAGCATCTGCAGGCACACGTTCGGCACCGCCTCGCGCAGCCGGGCGAGCCGGTCCCAGGGGTCCTCGGAGAGGAAGCGCAGTGCGACGTCGTACGTCGCTCCGCCCCAGCACTCGAGGGACCACAGCTCCGGTGTCGTCCGTGCCACGTGGCCGGCGACGCCCAGCAGGTCGTGGGTCCGCACCCTGGTGGCGAGCAGCGACTGGTGCGCGTCGCGGAAGGTCGTGTCGGTCACGGCGACGGCGGTCCGGGCGCGCAGCTCGGCTGCGAACGCCTCGGGTCCGAGCTCGAGCAGCCGCTGCCGGGAGCCGTCGGGCACCGCGGCCGTGAGGTCGACCTCCGGCAGCTTCGTCCGCGGATCGACGGAGACGGGCGCCTCGCCGTACGGCTGGTTGACGGTCACGTCGGCGAGGTAGTTGAGCAGTCGGGTGCCGCGGTCACCCGAGGCGCGGGCGATCAGCAGGTGGGGGTGGGTCTCGATGAAGCTGGTCGTGACCCGTCCGGCGGCGAAGTCGGGGTCGTCGAGCAGCGCCTGCAGGAACGGGATGTTCGTCGCCACCCCGCGGATGCGGAACTCCGCGACGGCGCGACGGGCTCGGGTGACGGCGTCCTCGAGGGTCCGTCCACGACAGGTGAGCTTCGCCAGCATCGAGTCGAAGTGCGGGCTCACCTCGGCGCCGGTGAACGTCGTACCACCGTCGATCCGGACGCCGGCGCCACCGGGGGAGCGGTACGCCGTGATGGTGCCCGTGTCCGGGCGGAACCCGTTGGCGGGGTCCTCGGTGGTGATCCGGCACTGCAGGGCCGCGCCGCGGACCCGCACCATGTCCTGCGACAGGCCGAGGTCGGCGAGCGTCTCGCCAGCAGCGATGCGCATCTGGGACTGGACCAGGTCGACGTCGGTGACCTCCTCGGTCACCGTGTGCTCGACCTGGATCCGCGGGTTCATCTCGATGAACACGTACTGGCCCTGCGGGTCGAGCAGGAACTCCACCGTCCCGGCGTTCCGGTAGCCGATCTCGCGGGCGAACCGTACGGCGTCCGCACACATCCGGTCGCGCAGGTCGGGGTCCAGGTTCGGGGCCGGCGCGATCTCGACGACCTTCTGGTGCCGGCGCTGGACCGAGCAGTCGCGCTCGAAGAGGTGGATCACGCCACCTTCTTCACCGGTGCCGTCCGAAAGGATCTGCACCTCGATGTGCCGCGGCTCGATGACCGCCTGCTCGATGAAGACCGTCGGGTCGCCGAAGGCGGCCTCGCCCTCGCGCATGCAGGTCTCGATCGCCTCGCGCAGCTGGGTGCGGTCGTCGACCCGCCGCATGCCCCGACCGCCGCCGCCGGCGACGGCCTTGACGAACAACGGCGCCGGGATCGCCTCGGCCGCGACGAGGAGCGCGTCGACGTCCGTGGACGGCTCGACGCTCTGCAGCGTCGGCACCCCGGCGGCCTTCGCCGCCGCGATCGCGCGGGCCTTGTTGCCCGTCAGTTCCAGGACCTGCGAGGAGGGCCCGATGAACGTGATGCCGGCTGCGGCGCACGCCTCGGCCAGCGCCGGGTTCTCCGAGAGGAAGCCGTAGCCGGGGTAGATCGCGTCCGCACCGCACGCGACCGCGGCGGCGACGATCGCCTCCGGGTCGAGGTAGCTGCGGACCGGATGTCCCCGCTCACCGATCTCGTAGGCCTCGTCGGCCTTCAACCGGTGCTCGGACCCGCGGTCCTCGTAGGGGAAGACGGCCACGGTCGTCGCGCCCAGCTCGTGGGCGGCGCGGAACGCCCGGATCGCGATCTCGCCACGGTTGGCGACCAGAACCTTCGAGAACATCGGTGAACTCCCTGAGTCAGCCCGACCGAAGTCAGAGCGAGAGGCGTCGTACGTCGGCAGCCAGGTGGGCGAGGTGGGCGGTGAAGCGGGCGGCCAGCGCACCATCGATGACGCGGTGGTCGTAGGACAGGCAGAGCGGCAGCATCAGGCGCGGGACGAAGGTCTCGCCGTCCCACACGGGTGCTGTCTTCGACCGTACGACACCGAGGATGGCGACCTCGGGTGCGTTGACGATCGGCGTGAACGCCGTACCCCCGATGCCACCGAGGCTGCTGATCGTGAAGGTCGCGCCCTGCATGTCGGTGGCGGCGAGCTTTCCGTCGCGCGCCTTGGCCGAGAGCTCGCCGAGGTCGCTGCTCAGCTCGAGGATGCCCTTCCGGTCGACGTCGCGCACCACCGGCACGACCAGGCCGTCGGGGGTGTCGACGGCGACGCCGACGTTGACGTAGTCCTTGAGGACCAGGTCCTCACCCGACAGCGAGCTGTTGAGCTCGGGGAACTTCCGCAGGCTGGCGGCCGCTGCCTTGAGCAGGAAGCTCAGCAGCGTCACGCGGTACCCGTCTGCCTTCGCGGCGGTGTCGAGCTCGCGTCGGTAGACGTCGAGGTCGGTGATGTCGGCCTCGTCGTTGTGGGTGACGTGCGGGACGTTGAGCCAGGACCGGTGCAGGTGCGCCCCGGAGAGCTTCTTGATCCGGGAGAGGGGGACCCTGCGGACCGGACCGAACTTGGCGAAGTCGACCTCGGGGATCGGTGGGATGCCGGAGCCGCCCGCGACCGCCCCCGCGCTGGCGGTACCGGCGTTGGTGCCGGCGTTGGTGCCGGTGCCTGCGTGGTGGGCGAGCAGGTCCTGCTTGGTGATCCGGCCCTTGGTGCCGCTGCCCGTCAGGGTCGCGAGGTCGACCTCGAGCTCCCGGGCGAGGCGGCGGACGAGCGGAGTGGCCCGGAGGCCACCCTCGACGGGCTCCTCGGCGACTGCGGCCACCTCGACCGCTTCCGGTACGACGGCCGACGCCGCCTCGGGTACGACGTCGGGTACGACGTCGGGTACGACGGCCGGTGCGTCAGCCGTTGCAGCGGCTGGAGCGGCCGCGCTCTCGGCGATCGCGATGACCGTGCCCTGGCTGACCTTGTCGCCGATCGTGACCGAGACGGACACGATCGTGCCGTCGATCGGGGAGGGGACCTCGAGCGTCGCCTTGTCGGTCTCGAGGGTGATGAGCGGGTCCTCGGCACGGACGACCGTGCCGGGCGCGACGAGCACCTCGATCACGGGGACGTCGGTGAAGTCGCCGATGTCAGGGACGCGAATTTCCACGGTGCTCTCCATCAGTCCGGGCAGTCCAGCCATCAGTTCAGTCCTCACGCGTACGCCGGGTCGAGCCGGTCGGGGTCGATGCCGTACTTCTCGATCGCCTCGGCGACGACGGCGGGGGTGACGGTGCCCTCGGTGGCGAGGCGGCGCAGGGCGGTGACGGCGATGAAGTGCCGGTCCACCTCGAAGTGGCGGCGCAGATTGCGGCGGTAGTCGGAGCGGCCAAAGCCGTCGGTGCCGAGCGCGGTGTAGTCGCCCGGGACGAAGGCGCGGATCTGGTCGGCGTACGACTTCATGTAGTCGGTGGCCGCGACCACCGGGCCGCTGACCGCGCTCAGGCACTGCTCGACGTACGACGTGCGCGGCTCCTCGAGCGGGTGCAGGGTGTTCCACCGCTCGGTGGCGAGGCCGTCGCGGCGCAGCTCGGTGAAGCTGGGCACGCTCCACACATCGGCCTTGATCTTGAAGTCCGCGGCCAGCAGGTCGGCTGCGGCGAGGACCTCGCGCAGGATGGTGCCCGAGCCGAGCAGGTTGACCTTGGCGGCGCCGCGGCCCTTGCCCGGCTGCAGCCGGTACATCCCCTTGACGATGCCCTCGGTGACGCCCTCGGGCATCGGCGGGTGCTCGTAGTTCTCGTTCATCAGGGTCAGGTAGTAGAAGACGTCCTCCTGGTCGGCGTACATCCGACGCATCCCGTCGGCGACGATGACCGCCACCTCGAAGGCGTACGTCGGGTCATAGGCGACG
This sequence comes from Nocardioides sp. Root682, assembly GCF_001427795.1. Taxonomy (GTDB): domain Bacteria; phylum Actinomycetota; class Actinomycetes; order Propionibacteriales; family Nocardioidaceae; genus Nocardioides. The sequence continues at coordinate 374,573 of NZ_LMHJ01000003.1, forward strand.
CAGTTGGGGATGGTCGCTGCCTGCAGGTGGCTGTGGCCGTCCTCGTGCTGCAGTCCCTCACCGTTGAGTGTGGTCCGGCCGGCGGTGCCGCCGAGGAGGAACCCGCGGGCGCGCATGTCGCCGGCGGCCCAGGCGAGGTCGCCGATGCGCTGGAAGCCGAACATCGAGTAGTAGATGTAGAACGGGATCATCGGGGTGTCATTGCTGGAGTACGACGTGGCGGCCGCGATCCACGACGACATCGCACCGGCCTCGTTGATGCCCTCCTGGAGGATCTGCCCGCTGGCGTCCTCCTTGTAGAACATCAGCTGGTCGGCGTCCTCGGGCGTGTAGAGCTGGCCGCTCTGCGAGAAGATCCCGACCTGGCGGAACAGGCCTTCCATGCCGAAGGTGCGCGCCTCGTCGGGGACGATCGGCACGACCCGCTTGCCGACCTCGGGGTCGCGCAGCAGCTTGGTGAGGATCTGGACGAACGCCATCGTCGTGGAGATCGCGCGACCGTTCGACCCGGCGACCTGGGCGGCGAACGCCTCGACACCGGGGACGGCCAGGGCCTGCGACGTACGACGCCGCTCGGGCAGGTATCCGCCGAGCTCCTTGCGTCGGGCGTGGAGGTAGGTGTGCTCGGCGGATCCCTCGTCGAAGGACACGTAAGGGAGGTCGTCGAGGTGCTCGTCGGCGACCGGGATCGCGAAGCGGTCGCGGAACGCCTTCAGCGCGGGGTCGGAGACCTTCTTCGCCTGGTGGCTGATGTTCTGGCCCTCGCCGGCCGCGCCCAGGCCGTAGCCCTTGACGGTCTTGGCGAGCACGACGGTCGGTGAGCCCTTGTGCGCGTTGGCCGCGGCGTAGGCGGCGTAGACCTTCTGCGGGTCGTGGCCGCCGCGGGTCAGGCGCCAGATCTCGTCGTCGCTCCAGCCCGCGACCATCTGCGCGAGGTCGGGGTCCGCACCGAAGAAGTGCTCGCGGACGTAGGCGCCGTCCTTGGACTTGTACGTCTGGTACTCGCCGTCGACGCACTCCATCATCCGCCGCTTGAGCGCACCCGTGGAGTCCTTGGCGAGCAGCTCGTCCCAGGTGGAGCCCCAGACCAGCTTGATCACGTTCCAGCCCGCACCGCGGAAGACGCCCTCGAGCTCCTGGATGATCTTGCCGTTGCCGCGGACGGGTCCGTCGAGGCGCTGCAGGTTGCAGTTGACGACGAAGACGAGGTTGTCGAGCTTCTCGCGCGCAGCCATCGAGATCGCGCCGAGCGACTCGGGCTCGTCGGTCTCGCCGTCGCCGAGGAAGGCCCAGACCTTGCGGCCGGCCGTGTCGGCGAGGCCGCGGGCGTGGAGGTACTTGAGGAAGCGCGCCTGGTAGATCGCCATCAGCGGCCCGAGGCCCATCGAGACCGTGGGGAACTGCCAGAAGTCCGGCATCAGCCAGGGGTGCGGGTACGACGACAGCCCGTTGCCGCCCGTCTCCTGGCGGAAGTTGTCGAGCTGGGCCTCGGTGAGCCGGCCCTCGAGGAAGGCGCGGGCGTAGATGCCGGGGGAGAGGTGGCCCTGCACGTAGACCAGGTCGCCGCCGTGACCCTCGCTGGGTGCGTGCCAGAAGTGCTGGAAGCCGACGTCGTACAACGTCGCCGCGGACTGGAAGCTGGAGAGGTGCCCGCCGAGCTCGGTGGAGTCCTTGTTGGCGCGCAGCACCATCGCGAGGGCGTTCCAGCGGATCGCGGAGCGGATCCGGTGCTCGACCGCACGGTCGCCCGGGTGGGTCGGCTCGTCGTCCGCGGCGATGGTGTTGACGTACGGCGTCGTGGCCACGAACGGCACCGGTGCTCCGAGCCGCTGTGCCTCCTCCATCACCTGGTCGAGGAGGAACTTCGTGCGCGCCTCGCCCTCGAACTCCAGGACGGCGGCGAGGGCGTCGCGCCACTCCTGTGTCTCGGCAGGGTCGATGTCGGTCATCGGTGTCCTCAGGTCTGTGGTGATGGGCATCACCATCCTCAGCGCCGGAGAGACATGCGTCCAATGCCTAGATCGGGACCTATCTATGCGTCAGTCACATGAATGAGGCGGCTCGTCCGGAGCGCGTGCTCGCGGAAGTGCTCGGACGCCGGTGGGAGGTTGCGGTCCCGGACCCAGGCGAGCCCGATCTCTCGCGAGGCACGTACGTCGGTGATCCGCAGGGAGGGGGCCGCGGGCGCGGCGCCACCCCGGGGCTCGGGCAGGAGCGCCACGCCCAGGCCCGCCGAGACCAGTCCGCGGAGGGTCTCGACCTCCTCGCCCTCGAACCCGATCAGTGGCGTGAACCCGACCTGGGCGCACAGGTCCTCGGTGACCGTGCGGAGGCTGAAGCCCGGCTTGAGGGCGATGAACTGCTCGGCGGCCACGTCGGCGAGCCGCGCGGTCCGCCGGGCGGCGAGCCGGTGGTCGGGTGGTACGACGAGGCGCAAGGGCTCCAGGAACAGGCGTCGGCTCTCCAGCGGCGCGAACTGCGGACGGTCGCCCGTGATGGCGAGGTCGACCACGCCGTTGAGCAGGTCGTCGATCAGGCCCGCGTCCCCGTGCTGGCGCAGGTCGAAGCGCACCTGGGGACGTTCGGCCCGGAACCCCCGGATCAGCTCGGGCACCAGCCAGGTCCCGAGGGTGTGCAGGAACGCGACGGGCACGAAGCCGCCGCCCGGGACGGTGATGTCCTGGACCGATCGGACCCCACGCTCGTAGGCATCCAGCGTGTCGCGGGCGTGCCGGGACAGCTCGCGGCCGGCCGGCGTCAGCACCAGACCACGCCCCACGCGCTGGAACAACGGCGTGCCCACCTCGCGCTCGAGCCGGGAGAGCGCGCGAGACACGGCGGGCTGGGTGCGGTGGGCGCGCTCGGCAGTCTCCGTCACCGTGCTGCCGTCGGCCACGGCGAGGAATGCGCGGATCGTCTCGAGGTCCATGGGATCCATGCTGTCAGTGCATGGATGTGTCGCCAACCAGCTCGCGCAGGATTGCGTCGCGCAGAGGTCCGAGGTGCGGCCCCACCCCCGTTGCCCGGTCGACCAGGTCGTCGCCCGCGAGCCTCTTGTCGGCCTCGGTCATGTCGAGCAGGTCGAGCACGTCGTACGGGTCCCACCGGTCGTAGGCGATGCACTGGAAGCGTGCTCCCGCCCGGGTCCGGCGCTGGGAGATCCCCACGAGCTTGCGCCCTCCCACCAGTACCTCGCCGGGTCCGAGAGCGGCGAAGCAGACCAGCCGTCCCCACGGCGTCTGCTCCAGTCCGCCGCGGTAGAGCTCGGTCTCCAGGCCCAGCGTCGACAGCGCCCGCTGCCACGCCTCCCCGAGCCAGTACGTCGCCTTGCGGACGTCGTCGCTCCACCGGGGATCCGTCCGCGGCACGACCACGTCCAGCCACACGGACCGGGCCGGGTCGACGAACACGGCGCCGCCTCCGCTGCGCCGTCGTACGACGTCGAGGCCGGCCGCCGCGGTGGCGTCAGCATCCGCGACCGTGTGGTCCTGGGCGCTTCCGAGCACGAGCGCGGAGTGGTCCGGTTCGAAGGACCAGACCTCGGCGGCCGCCAGGTCCTCCGGGATCGGCCGCGCGTGGAAGTCGGCGATCGACCCGGTGACGTTGCGGAGCAGCACGGTCACCGATTGTGCCCGAACCGCGGGCGGTGCCGCGCGCGTCCCCGGAAGGGGCGGATGAAGAACCTTCAGCCGGGTACTTCGTGGTCGCTGAAAGTGAACGCGACCGCCCCGGTGGCGGTCGCCACCGCCCAGCGATGGGCCGACCAGAAGGAGGAACACATGGGACTCGACGACAAGATCGGGAACAAGGCCGAGGACCTCAAGGGTCGTGCGAAGGAGGCCACGGGTTCACTCACCGATGACGAGGACCTGAAGGCCGAGGGCGAGGCCGACCAGACGAAGGCCGGCATCAAGGACAAGGTCGAGAACGTCAAGGACAAGATCCAGGACAAGGTCGACGACATCCTCTGACCCACCAGCCCACCAACCCAGCCCAGCAACGTCGCCACGGCGCGGTCCCCCTCCGGGGACCGCGCCGTGGTCGTTGTCCTGGCTGCGACGCGGCTCAGATCTCGGCCTCGTCGGCCAGCTCGTCCTTGAGCTGGGCCTTGGCCTTCGACGAAGCGCCCGCAAGGCCGATGTTGGCGGCCTGCTGCTCGAGATCGGCCTTCGTGATGTCGGCGGGCTGGTCGCCGAGGTGCTCTTCCCGCGCAGCCAGGAACGCCGCTCCGAGCTCGGCGCGGCGCGCGTCGTCGATCCGTTGGCGGATGCCCGGCAGGACCGTCGACTCCTCCTCCTCGACGTGGTGCTTCACCGCGTCGATGAGCTCCTGCAGCGCCGTCGCGAAGCCTGGCGAGTCCGGGTCTGCGGCGGCGACCTTCGCCGCCAGCTGGTCGGCCTCGAGATGCTCCTTCTGGCTGTGCTCCACGTCCTCCTCGCCGCCGGCTTCCCGTGCGGCGGGGTAGACCTCCGACTCCTCGGCGCGGCTGTGCGCCGTGAGCAGGGTGGTCATCACCGGCACCAGCGTCACCCGCTGCCCGGGATTGTTCAGGAGGGTGTCGAACAACCTCTCCAGCTCGCGGTGGTCGTTCAGGATCAGGTCAACAACGTCATGGGTGGTCATGGCTGACAGGTGCCCAGAGGCGGCCCGCGCAGACGGGTCCGGTTTCCGAGCGGGTGCACTACCGTGCCCACGTGTTCGATCGCCTCGCCCGCCTGACCTGGCGGCACCCGAAGAAGATCCTGCTGGCGGCCTTCGGCTTCGTGCTCGTCGCCGGGTTCTTCGGGCACGACGTGGAGCACCACCTCAAGGCTGCGGGGTTCACCGACCCGTCCTCCGAGAGCGAGCAGGCAGGCGACGTGCTCTCCGACGCCCTCGGCTACACGGCGCAGCCCGGACTGGTCGTCCTGCTCCGCGACCCCGACGGTGGCCCGATCGACGTGGCCTCCCCGGAGATCATCACCGAGGTCGATCGCCTCGCGGACGCGATGCGCGCATCGTCGTACGTCGGGCACGTGGTGAACCCGCTCGACGACCTCGCCGCGGCGCCCGGCCTGGTGCCGGCCGATCGCGAGTCGATCGCGCTCACCGCGCAGCTGGCGACGAGCGACCTCGAGGACAAGGGCGGCCTGGCCGACGAATCGGTGCGCAAGCACGTCACCTCCGACCTCCTCGACGTCGGGTACGGCGGCTACGCGCCCAGCTTCAACGAGGTCAACGACCAGACCCGCAAGGACCTCCAGAACGCCGAGCTGATCGCGTTCCCGCTGCTCGGGATCCTGTTGCTGATCGTCTTCCGCAGCGTGGTCGCGGCCTTCGTGCCGTTGCTGCTCGGTGCGTTGTCGATCGTCGGCACCCTGTTCGCGCTCCGCATCATGGCGAGCCTCGTCGACACCTCCCTCTTCGCGCTCAACATCGCGACGGCGCTCAGCCTGGGCCTGGCGGTCGACTACGCGCTCCTCATCGTGTCGCGACATCGCGAGGAGACCGCCGAGCACGGCTACACCGAGGAGGCGCACCGTCGTACCGTCGCCTCGGCAGGTCGTACGGCGGTGTTCTCCGGGCTCACCGTGGCCGGCGCGATGGCCGCGCTCGTGGTGATGCCGCAGCGCTTCCTCTACTCGGTCGGGGCAGCCGGCGCCGTGGTCGGCGTGCTGTCCGCTGCGATGGCCGTCATCGTCGTGCCCGCCCTGCTGGCGGTGCTCGGCCCCCGGATCAACGCGCTCTCGATCCGGCGTGGCCCGGCCGTCTCCGACACGTCGACGCGTTGGCTCCGTGTGGCGCGTGCCGTGATGAAGCGGCCGGTGCTGGTCGCCGTCGCGACGACCGTGGTCCTGCTCGCCCTCGCCGCACCGCTGCTGGGCACCCATCTCACCGGCCCGAGCGCGCAGGCGGTCCCACCGGGACAGCAGTCCTACGAGGTCAACGCGTACCTGTCCGACCACTACGACCGGGCGGTGACCGAGGGCCTGTCGCTCACGGTGGACGGCCCGGCGACCGACGGTGAGCTCGAAGCACTGCGCCAGCAGATCGCCGGGATCGACGGTGTCGCCGACACGATCCCGCCGTTCGTACGGGTCTCCGACGCCGTGGCGTACACGATCGGTGCGTTCGAGGGTCCGGCGTTGTCCGGCACCTCCCAGGATGCGCTGGCGGACGTGCGTGACATCGCCGCCCCGGCCGGCGCCCGTCTCCTGACCGCCGGGAACACCGCCAGCTTCGTGGACGAGAAGCAGAGCCTGGTCTCGAACGCGCCGCTGACGATCGGCCTGGTCGTCGTGCTCACCGTGGGGCTCCTGTTCCTGCTGACCGGGTCGGTGCTGCTGCCGCTCAAGACGCTGCTGATGAACGCGATGACCCTCGCCGCGTCGCTCGGGATCCTGGTGATCGTCTTCGAGCACAAGTTCCTGGTCGGCCTGCTCGACTACCCCGGGCCCTACGCCGTCGAGGTCACCAGCCTCGTCTTCCTGTTCGCCGTCGCGTTCGCGCTCGCCACCGACTACGCCGTCCTGGTCATGGCGCGGGTCAAGGAGCTGCGCGACGGAGGGATGTCCAACGAGGACGCCGTCGCGCACGGCGTCGCCAGGACGGGGCGGATCATCAGCGCCGCGGCCCTGATGATCGCGGTGGTGTTCGCGGCCTTCGCCGTCAGCCCGGTCTTCTTCATGAAGCAGATCGCCGTCGGCATGGCCCTCGGCGTGATCATCGACGCCACCATCGTGCGCGCCCTGCTCGTGCCGTCGCTGATGCGGCTGCTCGGCGAGGCGAACTGGTGGGCTCCCGGTCCGCTCCGCCGCCTGCACGACCGGTTCGGGCTCAAGGACGGCTGACGGGTCGACCGGCCTCAGTCGAAGTAGATCCGGACGAGGATCGAGGCCCTCGTGGCGAGGGACGAGCCGCCGTAGGTGATCCGGGCGGTCACCCAGCCCTGGCGGTTGCCGTAGATGGTCTTGAGGATCAACGACCGATTGATCAGTCCGTAGTAGAAGTGGTCGTAGTACTTGATGGAGATGGCGCCACTCGAACTCGTCAGGCCCGGCGTGATCACCCTCATCCTGAGCAGTGCGCTGATGTGCTGCGCGTTGCTCACCGCTCGGGCCAGCAGGACGGTGCGTGCCTTGATGTACCGGCTGCTGAGGGAGAGCGAGCTCCCGGTGAGGCCGGTCGCGGCATCCCGTGCCGTCACCTTGACGCTGATGCGGTCGGCAACGTCCGCCGTGACCAGTCGGTACGTCGACGCGGTCGCCCCGGCGATGGGCACGCCGTTGCGGTACCACTGGTGGGAGATGCGGTCCGGCGTGAAGTTCCAGACCGGCTTCGTCGCACTGACCACGGCGCCGTCCACCAGAATTCCGCTGATGGCAGCACGGACCGTCGCTACCTGGGCTGACACGGGGACGGGCGCCGAGTCCACGATGGCGGGCTGGTGACCCGCCAGCATCGACACCTGTCGAGCGGTGAGCTGGCAGCCGGCCGCGGACACCGGGAGGACGACGGACGGACCCGTGATGTCGAGCAGGGAACCGTTGCACAGCCACTCGAAGCGGGTGGCATCCGGCGTCGGCGTCACCGGGACGGGCTGGGTCTGCACGGTCAGGCCGGTGAGCGCCTTCCCCGTGATGACGGGCTGTCCGGTGGCGGCCAATCGGTACTCCGACCTGTGGGTGACCGTCTGCTCGGCCACCGTCAGCCCTCGGTCGGCGAGATAGTCGAGTGCTGGGCGCCCCAGGCCCTCGTTCGTCACGCTGGGGAACCAGCTGGTCACCAAGCGGTCGTGCGTGTAGCGAACCTTCACATCAGGCATCGATGTGTAGCCCAGCCCGGTGATGGACCAGTTGCCGTCGGCGTTCGTGACCGCCGATCCCTTGACGTCGGCCGTCCAGCTCGCGAAGGCCGTGACCGTGACGCCGGGGAGTGGGGTTCCGGCCGTGTCGCGGACGACGCCCGTCAGGGTGCGACCCCCCGGCACGCTGATCACGTTGCCGGCCAGCGTCTGTCCCTCGGTTGGCTCGAGGACCGCTGCGCCGGTCGCGTTCGGTGCGTTCCCGAGCCACCCGGTGCCGTACAGGTCCCAGGAAGTGAACGCATGCAGTGTGACGGTGGTCGCCGGCACGACCAGCGAGTACTCGCCGGTGGTCCAGTCGGACTCGGCCGTGGACCAGACCAGGTCCAGTCGTTCGCCGTCCTCGACCACTGTCGCGCGAACCTTCGCGTGAATGGATCCGCCGTTCATGTTGGTGGTCCGCCCCGTCACGGTTGCCGTTGCAGGCATGTCGATCGCGATGTCGGACACCTCGCTGCCGCTGCTGACCTGGATCGCCGGCGAGTTCTTCCCGTGGTACTTGTTCCCGTTGAACCGCATGACCCCGATCCAGTGCAGGCCCACGGCAATCGGAGCCTCGGTGGTGATCCGGGCGACGAACTGGCCGTCGCCGATCGTGGCGGACGTGCCGATGGGGCCGTAGGGAGCCGCCATGGTGACGACACGCAACGGTTTCGTTCCGGTGTAGGTACCGCGGATGGTGCCGGCCGGCTTCAACGTGGTCGAAGCGTCCGTGGTCCCCGTTGCCCCGATGTCGAGGATGGTGGCCGAATCCTGGGTCTCGCCGCCCCCGTACCAATGGGTGATGGTCTCCGGCGAGGTGAAGATCAGGCGGTAGCCACGGGCAAAGCCGACGTCGAACGAGTAGTGCCCGTTCGCGTCGGTCGTCGTGCCCGACCCGAACAAGGTGTCCGCTCCGTAGAGCGCAACCCTCACGCCAGCGAGGGGTGAGCCGTCGACGCTGGAGGTCACGGTGCCGGACAGGACGGCGTCAGAGGGGATCGGGTCCACGCTCGTCGCGGTGCTCGCCGGCCCGACGAGGGTCAGGAGCGAGGTGAGGGTCAGTGCGAGCAGCGTCCCGAGAAGGCGATTCACTGGAGAAGGCTATGCGGGCGCCGATGCTCCCGCTGGGGATTGCCGAGAACAGCAGGCCGCCTCCCTTCGACCCTGTGACATGGGCCACATGGATGACCTTGTCTCGAATGCTTGCGCACAGCTAGCACTTTTCTTACTGTGAGTATGCGCAACTTCGAGTTGCACCTAACTGCACGCCAGCGTCGGCGTGCGAAAGCGAGGTCAAGATGCTTGCCCACGAACGCTTCGGTTCGGGTGAACCCCTGGTCCTGGTCCACGGGATCGGCCACCGCAGGCAGGCCTGGTACCCGGTCGTCGATCGGCTGGCCGAGCACCGTGAGGTGATCATCCTCGACCTGCCCGGTCACGGTGAGTCGCCCGCGCTCGTCCCGGACGGCCGTCCCGTGCAGGAGACGCTGCGCGACATCCTGATCGACTTCTTCGACGAGCAGGGCCTCGACCGACCGCACATCGCGGGCAACTCGCTCGGTGGCCGCATCTCGCTCGAGGCGGCGGCGGACAACCTGGTCAGCAGCGCCACGACCCTTGCCCCGGCGGGGTTCTGGAACGGTGCCCTGGAGTTCGCCTACATCCGCGCCGTCTTCGTCGCACTGACCGGCGCCGCGACCCTCGCCCAGCCGATCGCCCCCGCCCTGCTGCGTACGGCGCCCGGCCGGGCCGCCGCGATGGGGCTGCTGATGACCCACGGCGGACGCCTGGACCCCGAGCTCGCCCTGGGTGACCTGCGTGGCCTCGTCGCCGCCAAGCCCGCGCTCAAGACGATCATCGACGGCGGCAAGCCGTTCGACCGGCCGATCGACCCCTCGATCCCCGTCACGGTGGCCTGGGGAACCCGTGACCTGGTGCTGCTCCCGTACCAGGCGAAGCGCGCCCGCAAGGCGCTGCCGAACGCCACCCACGTCACGCTGCCCAAGTGCGGCCACGTCCCGATGATCGATGACGTCGACCTCGTGGTCGACGTGCTCCTCAAGGGCTCGGCGCACCCGCGCCTGGGGCTTGCGACGTACGACGTCGCCTGACGTCTCCGTGATGCTCGTCGGGCACTAGGTTGGCCCGATGAGCATCGCTGAGGAGATCACCGCCAGCATCAAGGACCTCATCCCGATCGTCGCTGCGATGGGGGTCGAGGTCATCGAGGCGGAGGCGAACTCCGTCGCGGCGCGCCTTCCGAGCGCCCCCAACGTGAACCACTTCGGGACGTCGTACGCGGGATCGCTGTTCACCGTCGCCGAGCTGCTCGGCGGGGTCCTTGCGCGCACCTCGCTGGCCGCCGAGGGCGGCGTACCGCTGGTCAAGCGCGTGGAGATCGACTTCCTGCGCCCCGCCATGACCGATGTCGTCGCGCGGGCGACGCTCAGCGACGCCGAGATCGCGCGGGTCCTGGCGGAGTACGACGAACGCGGCAAGTCCGACTTCGAGCTGCTGGTCGACGTCACCGACGAGGCCGGCACGGTCGTCGCTCGCACGCGCGGGACCTACCAGCTGCGACGGTTCTGACCCGGGTCTGACCCGTTCTGACCCGGGTCTGGCTCAGGTCCGCGATTCCGATGCCGATCGGATCCGTGTCGAGCTCCGACAAAAGTAAAGAATCCCGCTAGCCTGAGGAGTCAGCGATCGCTGTGGGAGGGATCGACGCCATGGACCTCGATTTGCCGCCAGAGGCGCGCGCCCTGCTCGACGCCGTGGTGGCGATCGGCTCCGACCGGGACCTGCGCGGTGTGCTGACGCGCATCGTCGTCGCGTCGTGCGAGCTCACCGATGCGAAGTACGGCGTCCTGGGCATCGTCGACGACGACGGAGCCTTCACCGAGCTGGTGCCCAATCCCGCCGTGGCCGCGGAGTTCGCGCACATCCACGAGATGCCGACGGGGGACAGTCTGCTCGGACTGGTGCCCCGTGAACGGCGTGCGATCCGCATCGACGACGTCACCAAGCACCCGGCGGCGACGGGCAAGTATCCCGACCGGCACCCGCCCATCACCAGCTTTCTCGGCGCACCGGTGCTGGTGGACGAGCAGGCCTTCGGCCACCTCTACCTCGGCAACAAGCGTGGAGGCGTGCCCTTCACTGCGCGCGACCAGGCGCTGGTCGAGGCACTCGCCCGCGCGGCCGGCGTGATGATCGACAACGCCCGCGCCTATGAGCAGGTGGAGTGGCGCCGCCGCTGGTTGGTCGGAACCCGTGAGGTCGGCAGGGACCTGTCCGGGCGCTCCCGCGTCCAGGACGCGCTCGACGAGCTCGTCACGTCGTTGCGTGAGCTCTGCGACGCACGGGTGGTCGCCTACGTCCGCCGCGTCGACGGCCTGATCGAGGTCCTCCAGGTCGCTGGCGACGATGCCGCCATTCCTGATGTCATCGATCGGTTGAAGTCCGAGATCAACGCCGTGCTGGACACGCGGACGCCGACCCGGATCCCGGAGTCGCCCGGCAACGCGACCCTGATCGTGCCCGTGCACACCCGCCTGTCCGGCGGCGACGGGGCCATCGTCGTCGAGAAGGCGCACGAGACACCGTCGCTACGCGGCGTGATGCTGGACCTGGTCGGCGTAACCGCCCTGCAGCTCGGCCTGATCCTGGACCGCGACCAGGCCCTGCGCGACCGTGCGCAGCTGCTCGTGGCCAAGGACCGCGACCGGATCGCGCGTGACCTCCACGACCTCGTCATCCAGCGACTGTTCGCCACCGGCATGCAGCTCCAGGGCGCCCGCGAGCTGGACCCCAGTGAGCTGCGTGGCCGCGTCGACGGCGCCATCACCGATCTCGACGTCGCCATCAAGGAGCTGCGCGCCGCGATCTTCGAGCTCGCCGCGGGTCCGCGGAGACCGTTGCTCGAGGAGACCCGTGCCCTGCTCGGCGAGTACGCCGTGGTCCTGGGCTTCCAGCCGGTCCTGCGGATCACCGGTCAGGTCGACCGGGCGCTTGCGCCGGACTCCATCACGCACGTGCTCACCGCCCTGCGGGAGGCGCTCTCCAACATCGCCCGCCATGCCGACGCCTCGTCGGTCGTGGTGGAGCTGTCGGCATCGTCGGCCTGGTTCCGGCTCCGCATTGCCGACGACGGCGTCGGCTTCGACAAGGCGATCGTCACGTCGGGCCACGGCTCGGACAACCTCGCGACCCGCGCGGCCGAGCTCGGGGGTCACCTCGAGGTGACCACGGCACCTGGTGCGGGAACCACTCTGGAGTGGGTCATTCCGGTCGTGGGCTGAGCAGCGTCGCCTCGACGTCGCCACTCCCGGCGCTCCCGCCGGTCTCCGCTGCCGCGGTGTCAGGCGTCGGTCCGGCCACCACCGGCCACACAGCGCGCAGCAGCATGCTCACCGCTGTGCACGCGAGCGCCACCAGCAGGAAACGCGTCAGGGCCTGGTCGATCGTGAGCAGCCCCTGGCTGGCGCGGTACGCCGCGGGGGACGCCACGAGCGCGGCAACGAAGAGCACGCGCAGGTCGATCAGGGCCGGGGTCTCCGGAGCGGGACGGCCGCGTCGGCGGGCCATCACGCACCTGCCGCGGTGAGCGCCGGGTGGGCGCCGACGGCGCCGGTGGCACCCACGACACCGACGGAACGAACCTGGCGGGCCGCGCCCAGCTCGGAGTAGGCGAGCACGGGGAGACGATCGACCGCTGGCGCCACCAGGCGTCGTACGGCGGCGCGGAGCTGGGGTGCGCAGACCAGGACGGGCCGCAGGCCGGAGTTCTCGGCGTTCTGCGCGCTCTGCACGAGACCCAGCAGGACGCTCTGGGCCACGTCGGGGTGGAGCACGATGACGGTGCCCTGCTCGGTCGGGCGCAGGCCCTCGAGCATCTGCTGCTCGAGCACCGGGTCGAAGCTGATCGCGTGCAGCACGCCGTCCGACACGCACGACGACGCGAGGGAGGGCTCGAGCGAGGCGCGGGCCGCTTCGATGAGGCCGTCGAGGTCCTTGGACGCAGCCGCCCGGATGGAGAGCGCCTCGAAGATCCGCACCAGGTCGCGGATCGGGATCCGCTCGTCGAGGAGTGCCCGCAGGACGCGCTGCACCTCGCCCAGCGGAAGCTGCACCGGGGTGAGCTCCTCGATGACGACGGGATGGGAGCGCTTGACGATGTCGGTGAGCAGGCGGACGTCCTCGCGGCCGAGCAGCCGGCTCGCGTGCTGGTGCACGACCTCGGAGAGATGGGTCGTGACGACCGAGGCGCGGTCCACGACCGTGGCACCGCCGATCTCGGCCTGGTGCCGCAGCTCGGCCGGGATCCACTTGGCCTCCAGCCCGAAGACCGGCTCCTGGGTGGGCATTCCGGGCAGCGACGAGAGGTGGTCGCCGATGGCCAGCACCGTGCCACGAGGCGCCTCGCCGCGGGCCACCTCGGCGCCGTACAACGTGATGGCATAGGTGTTCGGCGGCAGCTCGAGGTTGTCGCGGGTGCGGACCGGCGGGATGACGATGCCGAGCTCGCCCGCCACCTTCCGGCGCAGGGCCTTGACGCGGTCGAGCAGGTCGCCGCCGGCGCGGGCATCGACCAGGTCGATCAGGTCGGCGGACAGCTCGAGGCCGAGCGGGTCGACGCGGATCTCGGCGGCCAGGGCTTCGGGTGAGTCGGGTGCCTCGACGAGCTCGCCAGTCGCCGTACCCGCCGCAGCGGCGGCCTCGGCGGCGACTGCGTCCTCGTCGATCCGGCTGGCAGCGACGAGGAAGAGGCCGCCGACGAGCAGGAACGGCAGCTTGGGCAGGCCGGGGATCAGGCACATGCCCAGGGCCCCGAATCCTGCGACCCGGAGCGGCATCTTGCGGGCGAACATCTGGCCGACGATGTCCGAGCCCATGTCGGAGTCGGCGACCGAGCGCGTGACGATCAGGCCGGTGGCCACCGACAGCAGCAGGGCCGGGACCTGCGAGACCAGGCCGTCACCGATGGAGAGCAGCGAGTACGTCTGGATCGCCTCGCTGAACGGCATGCCGTTCTGGGCGACGCCGATCGCGAAGCCACCGAGCAGGTTCACCAGGGTGATGATGATGGCGGCGACGGCGTCGCCCTTCACGAACTTCGACGCACCGTCCATCGCACCGTGGAAGTCCGCCTCGGCATGGACCTCGGCTCGTCGCCGCCGCGCCTCGTCCTCGTCGATGAGGCCCGAGTTGAGGTCGGCGTCGATCGCCATCTGCTTGCCGGGCATGGCGTCGAGCGCGAACCGGGCACCGACCTCGGCGACGCGACCGGCGCCGTTGGTGATCACGATGAACTGGATGACCAGCAGGATCGAGAAGACGATGAGCCCGACGATCAGCGAGCCGCCGACGACGAAGTGCCCGAAGGTGTCGATCACCTTGCCGGCGTACCCGTCGACGAGCACCAGCCGGGTCGCGCTGACGTTGAGCGCCAGCCGGAACAGGGTCATCACCAGGATCACCGAGGGGAACGCGGCGAACTCCAGCGGCTTGTGGATGAACATCGCCACCATCAGCACCAGCAGGGCGCCGGTGATGTTGAGCGCGATCAGCACGTCGAGGAGCATCGCCGGCAGCGGCACCACGAGCATCACGACGATCATCACGATGCCGAGCGGGACGCCGAGCTTCGTCAGCGACTTCATGTCCATGGGGTGGATCAGCCTCTCGCGGGTCGACCGGGGTCGACAGCCGAGCGCCGTCCGTGGCACTGCAATGGGGACGCCGTCCTGGCGTCGTACGCCTCATCGGCAGAAGGATCCGGTGGTTGAGCGGTTCGTGCATCCGCTCAGGGATGGAGCGCCCGCCGCCGCCGGGCAGCGTTGAGCACCTCGGGCAGCTCGTCGGTGTGACGAGGGGTGCGGTGCTGTCCGCCGTGCTGACCGGCGTTGCGGCGACTGAGCACGAAGGCCAGCACCTGCGCGACCGCGGCCCAGAGCTCGCGCGGGATCTCCTGGCCGACCTCGCAGCTGCGGTAGATCGCCCGCGCGAGGGTGACGTCCTGCACGAGGGGGACACGCTCCTCGGTGGCCCGCTCGCGGATCTTCGCGGCAATGGCGCCGGCTCCGCGGGCCACCACCCGCGGCGCGCCGCGCGAGGGGTCGTAGCGCAGGGCGACGGCGACGTGGGTCGGGTTGACCAGGATCACGTCGGCGGTGGCGACGTCAGCCATCATCCGGTTGCGCGCGGCGGCCAGCTGGCGGCTGCGCATCGCACTCTTGATCATCGGGTCGCCCTCGGCCTGCTTGTGCTCCTGCTTGATCTCGCTGTGGCTCATCCGGGTCTGCTTGCCGATCCGGCGCCGCATCATCGCGTAGTCGGCGGCCGCCATGCCCAGACCGGCGACGGCGACGCTGAGGATCAGATGGGACACCTCGTCGGCCAACAGTCCCAGCACGGTTTCGATCGGCAGTACGTCGCCGACGAGCGGCATCATCGAGCGCACCGCGCCGTAGGCGAGGAAGGCCACCACACTGCTCTTGCCCAGCACCTTCACGCCCTCCCACAACGCGTGCGGGCCGAACGCCCGCTTCGCGCCCTTGATCGGGTCGAGCTTCTTGGCGTCCGGCTTGACCAGCTTGGGGGAGAGGTAGAAACCACCTTGCGCCAGCGCTGACACGACGCCGACCACGAGCACCATCGAGCCGAGGATCACCAGGGTGACCAGGACGTGCTGGGCCGCGTCGGCGAGCAGGTCGAGGGCGAGCGGGATCGAGGGGTCCTCGGTCGCCTTCAGGTGGACCGACATCATGGTCCGGATCGCGTTGAGCTCCTTGTCCAGCAGCGGACCCATCGCGAGCGTCACGACAAGGAGGGCCGCCCAGCCGCCCAGCTCGGGGGTCCGGGGGACCTGGCCATCCTTCTTCGCCTGCTTCTTGCGCTTCGGGGTGGGTTTCTCGGTCTTCTCCTCGCTGCTCATGGGGTGCTCATCGGGGTGGTCATGCTGCTCCCGCCATCGAGGCCATCGCCTCGTTCGCCAGCTCGACCAGGTGGTCGACGGCGCCGGGGAGCATCGGGAACGACAGGCCGAGCAGCAGCAGGGTGAGCCCCACCTTGGCCGGGAACATCACGTTGAGGGCGTTGAGCTGCGGCGCGACCTTGGTCAGCAGCGCGAGCGCGAGGTCGGCGACGAACAACACCGCGATCATCGGCAGCGCCATCTGCACGGCGACGGTGAAGAACATCGAGAACGCCGTCACCAGCACCGAATCCCAGTTCGACATGTCCGGCATGCTGTTCAGCGGCAGGTACTTGAACGTGCTGAGCAGGCCGCCGATCACCAGCAGGTGGCCGCCCGAGGCCATCAGCAAGATGGTGGCGAGCATCTGGTGGAACCGCCCGAAGACCGTGTTCATGTTCATCCCGAGCGGGTCCCACGCCGAGGCGAGGGCGAACCCGCCGAACAGGTCGATCAGGGAGCCGGCCGCGCCGATCGCCGAGAACAGCAGCATCGTCACGTAGCCCATCGCCAGGCCGATCAGCGCCTGCGACGCGGTCGCGACGAGGAGTCCTGGCGTCGTACTGGGGAGGGCCTCGGTCGCCAGGGTCGGTGCCATCGACAGCGACAGGCCCAGCGCCAGGATCACCTTCGCCATCGACGGGATGCCCCGCGTCGAGAACGGCGGTACGACGATGAGCCACGTCGCCACGCGCACGGAAGCGAGCAGCAGCGCGGTCAGCTGGGCACCGTCGACGGTCAGGATCACGGCGCGCTGCTAGACGAGGAGACCGGGGATGAGGTCGAAGAGCTCCTGGGTGAAGGCGATCAGCGTGTGCAGCATCCAGTTGCCGCAGAACAGCAGGGCCAGGCCGACCCCGACGAGCTTCGGCACGAAGGAGAGCGTGAACTCCTGGATCTGGGTCATCGACTGGAAGAGCGAGATCACGAAGCCGATCGCGAGCGCGGTCGCGAGGATCGGTGCCGACAGCTTGAGGGCCACCAGCATCGTCTTGAGGGCGATCTCGATGATCGCGGTGTCGGTCATGGCGGCGTACCTAACCTGTTCCGTAGGACGCGACGAGGGACTTGATGACCAGCGCCCAGCCGTCGACCATCACGAACAGCAGCAGCTTGAAGGGGAGTGACACCATCACCGGCGGCATCATCATCATGCCGAGGCTCATCAGCGCCCCGCTGACGACGATGTCGATCACCAGGAACGGGATGAAGATGATGAACCCGATGATGAAGGCGTCCTTGAGCTCGGACAGCACGAACGCCGGGATCAGGGTGGCGGTCGAGACGTCGTCGCGGTTGTCCGGGAGATCACGGTCGGCCACGCTGGTCAGCAGCATCAGCTCGTCGTCGCCGGTGTTGTCGAGCATGAACGCCCGCAGCGGCTCCATCCCGTCGTGGAACGCCTCGGACGTGTTCTTGTCGCCGTCGAGATAGGGCTGCACGCCATCGTCGTTGATCTGCCCCAGCACCGGCGCCATGATGAACAGGCTCAGGAACAGGGCGAGTCCCGCCAACACCTGGTTGTTCGGTGTCTGCTGGAGGCCGAGCGCGTTGCGGGTCAGGCCCAGCACCACGAGGATCTTCGTGAAGCTGGTGCAGGTCAGCATGATCGCCGGCAGCAGGCTGACCAGGGTCAGGGCGAGGAAGACGACCAGGCTGTTGCTGGGCTTGTCCGTCATCCCGGTCAGGTCGATCTGGACCGAGCCACCGCTGCCCGGACCACCCGGTCCGTCCGGGCCGACGGGCTCGCTCGACAGGGTCATCGGCAGGGCCAGGGCCGTGCTCGGGGCAAGGAGGACCAGGCCGATCGTCCCCACCAACAGGATGATCAGCCGACGCAGGGCGGTCATGACGCGCGCCGTCGAGGGGGTACGACGCCCGGGGGCTCACCAGCGGCGCCGCCGGTGAAGGCGGCGAGGGTCTGCTTCCACGTCTGCGGCGAGAGCACCGATCCGGCGAGGGCGCCGGTGGGCGCCGTCACCAGCTTCCGGGCCGGGTTCTCTGTCGGAGCGGAGTCGATGCGCCGGTGCCGTGCCGGTGCGGAGTCCACGGACTCGGCGAACTCGGCCGCGTCGGGCGCGAGGTCGAGGCCGATCTCGTCCGGCTCCACCTCGGCCAGCAGGGTGACCTGCTGCTCGGTGGTGCCGATGACCAGCACCCGGGTGCCGATCGAGACCACCGCGACGCCCATGCCGCGACCCAGCGCCTGGCGGTGCACGACCTGGATCGCCGCACCGGAGGGTGCCTTGAACCGGCGGTTCACCGTGCGGGCGATCAGCAGCATCAGCCCGACGACGACCGCGAGGGAGCCGACCAGCCGGACGGCCAGCTCTCCGATGCTTGCTTCTCCGCCGGACATGGACTCAGACCGCTGCCGAGGCGTCGACGATCTCGGTGACCCGCAGGCCGAAGTCCTCGTCGACCACGACGACCTCGCCGCGGGCGACCAGTCGACCGTTGACGAGCAGGTCCGCAGGACTGCCGGCCGCACGGTCGAGCTCGAGGACGGCACCGGGGGTCAGGGCGAGCAGGTCGCGGACGGTCATCCGGGTGCGGCCGAGCTCGACCGTCACCTCCATGTCCACGCCGTGGAGCAGCTCCAGTCCGCGCGGGGGCAGGGCCGCCGTACCGAACGCCGGGACGAAGGGGGCGTCGACGGTCGCGGCGATGGCAGCGGGGGCGTCGTTGCCGAGCATCGCCGAGAGGTCGTCGTCTGCCGTCAGCGGCTCGCGGGCTCCGGCGAGGGTGGCGTCGGGGACCAGCACCGCTGCTGCGATGCCGAGGCCGATGAGGGGGACGGTGCTGAAGGCGGCGCCGAGCTCGGTCGTGATGTCGAAGCCGTCGGCGTCCAGGTCGAGGGTGCGGGCGCTCCTGGCCCGAGCGCCCAGGCGGAGCGCGGCCGCGTCGATCGCCGGCTGGATCGCTGCCGCGACGTCGAGACCGCCGAGCGGGCTGGACGCGAGCGCGTCGACCAGCTCCTTGCCGATCAGGATGGCCACCGAGCCGGGCACCCCGCCGTCGAGGTCGGCGATCGCGCCGCCGGCGAAGGCAGCCGTGACGTGGGGCGAGCCGGGCTGGACCGGGCCGAGGGTCAGCGGGGTGACGGCCGGCAGCGACTGCGCTGCGGCTTCCGCCACCGCCTGGGCCAGGTCGGTCGGGTCGGGTGCGGTGGTCATGAGTTCTCCTCGGGCGTGGTGACGATGAGGGCGGCCAGGCGCTGGCCGCGAGCACCGGGGGTGGCGTGGGCGAAGGTGTTGCCGGCCACCGTGACGTCGAGCGGCGCCGAGGCAGGGTGGTTGAGCCGGACCACCGACCCGGGCTTCAGGGCGGCGAGGAACTCCGGGTCGAGGGTGATCGGCCGGAACCGGACGGACACGGCGACGGGCACCCGGTTGAACTGCTCGTGCAGGAGCTGCGACGACTCGGCGCGCTGGGCGCGTTCCCGGTCGGAGACCGCACCGCTGCCGGAGGCGTTGGCCAGGTGCGGCAGCAGTCCGGAGAACGGCAGGCAGATCGACATCCGGTGCGCCCGCTCGCCGATCCTCAGGTCGAGGCTCACCACGACCATCACGTCGGCCGCGCTGGCCGCCTGGGCGAACTGGGGGCTGTACTCGTTGCCCGTGATGGTCGGGTCGAGGACCACGATGCCGTCGAGGGAGTAGCGCATCTCGCTGAGCAGGCGCTCGACCAGCCCGCGGATCACGCCGTCCTCGATCTCGGTCAGCGGCCGGTCGGGCTGCTCGTCGGAGCCCGGCCCGCCGAGCATGTGGTCGATGCACGACATGGTCGCGAACAGCGGGATCTCCAGCACGCCCGTGCCCGGCATCGGATCGGCCGAGAACAGGGTCAGGTACGTCGACGGGCCGAGGCTGTCGACGTACTCCGCATAGGTGCGCTGGTCGATGCCGACGAGGGTCACCGAGCAGACGGTGCGCAGCGAGCTGGTGAAGACGGTGGTCGCCTGGCGCGCGAACCCGTCGAAGCCGAGCTGCAGGGTGCGCTGGTGCTCACGCGAGAGCTGGATCGGTCGCCGGAAGTCGTACGGCGTCGGGTCGGCCGTACGAGCACGGCGGCGGGGCCGCTGCGGAGCGAGGGTCACGGATGGCCCATCGTCGGCGCGACCGGTGACCTGAGGGGTCGCGGCAACGCCGTGCGGCCACGACTGTGTGGCCCGAAGTGACTACGAAGGGTCCCGGGGACGGTCCCGGGACACCGACCCCTACTGGGTGACGAACTCGGTGAAGTACACCTCCATGACCTCACCTTCGTACCGTTCCTGAAGTTCCTTGTTCAGCTCGGTGCGCAGTTCTTCCCGCATCTCAGGCTTGTTCACCTCGCCCACGGGTCGGCCACTGAACACGCCGATCGCGGCATCGAGTGCCTTGCTGCCGTCGGCTTCCTTTGCGGTGGACGTCAGCTGGAGGGCCAGGCCCAGGCGCAGGTAGTGACCCGACGCGAGGTTCACCTGGATTGCCTCGAGCTGCACGACCTCGCCCGGCTTCGGTTCGACCTTGCCCTGGGGCTTGAGCATGAAGTACCAGGCGCCGGCGGCGAGGACGGCGATCGCGAGGACCACGATGCCGATCTTCTTGATCTTGCCGGAATCGGCCGGCTCCTCGGTGGTGGCGCCCTTCTGGGCGTTGGCGGTCAGGGTGCTCACGGGACTTCCTCCTGGCGGGTGCTGCTCGGGCGGCCGGAGGCCGTCGCGTGGTTGTCGGTGTCGGGGGTGTTGTCGGTGCCGCCGGGTGCCGGGGGCGGGTCCTCGTCGTCGACGAGCCCGGCCTCGCGGCGCAGGTCGGCGTACGCCTCGCCCATGAGCGCCCTGGTCTCGGCGGGGGCGTCGCTGAGGACGAGGATGTCGACGCGCTTGTTGATCCGTTGCGAGTCGGCGCGGGTCGGGTCGATCAGGGGCTTGGTGTGACCGAAGCCGGTCGCCCGCAACCGCGGTGCGGCGATGCCGTGCACCTCCTCGAGCCGACGCAGCACGTGCGCGGCCCGGGCCAGGGAGAGCTCCCAGTCGGTCGGGAAGAACCGGGGCTGCACCTTCTCCTGGTTGGTGTGGCCGTCCAGCTCGATCGGCTCCGGAAGCAGCTTCAGGACGGGCGCGAGGGTGTCGACCACCCGGCGCCCGCGTGCGGTGAGCTCGGCCATGTCGGGCTGGAAGACGACGTGCTGGGAGACCAGGCTGACCACGAGCCCGCGCTCGTCGATCGTCGCGCGGACGTCTTCGCGCAGGCCCTGCTTGCGCAGCGCCTTGTCGATCTCCTTCCACACCTTCAGCAACCGGTCGACCTCGGCGGTCGCGTCGCCGTACGCACGCTCGGAGCGGAGGCGGTCGGACTCCTTCATGATCTGGGCGACCTGCTCGCGCTGTGACTCGGGCACCTGCGCGAGCAGCATCTGGTACGACGCCTCGCCAGGCTCGTCCGCGCCCTTGGCGTTGCTGACGGGGCTCTCGCCGCTGAGGATCGACTGCTCGCGGCCGAAGCCGACGGCCAGGCCCTCCTTGAGCTGCTGGTACTTCTTCTCGTCGACCGTCGACATCGCGAACATGACGATGAACAGCACCATCAGCAAGGTGACCATGTCGGCATAGGTGACCAGCCAGCGCTCGTTCCCTTCGTGGCCCTCCTCGTGGTCCTCCTCGATGCGTCGCCGACGGGGCGCGGGGTGTCCGGACATCAGGCGGCTTCCCGCTCGACCGTTCCGGTCGGCAGCAAGGAGCGGAGCTTCTCGGCCACCAGACGAGGGTTGGCTCCGGCCTGGATGGCGGCGACGCCCTCGATGGCGACCTCCATCCGGGCGCACTCCAGCTCGCCGAGGCGCTTGAGCCGGCTCGAGAGCGGCAGCCAGATCACGTTGGCGGACATGACGCCCCAGAGCGTGGCGACGAAGGCGCCGGCGATGAGGTGGCCGAGCTCCTCGGGGCTGGCCAGGTTCTCGAGCACGTGCACCAGGCCCATGACGGTGCCGATGATGCCGATGGTCGGGGAGTAGGCACCTGCGTCGCCGAAGAACTTCGCGGCCTGCTTGTCGTCCCGCTTCTTGGCGCGCAGCTCGGCCTCGAGGATGTCGCGGACGTCGTCGGGGTCGGTGCCGTCGATCGCCATCGTGACGCCCTTGACCAGGAACGGGTCGTCGATGTCGCGCAGGCTGTCCTCGAGCGCGAGGAGGCCCTCGCGGCGGGCGCGCTCGGCGAGGCTGACCACCTGGGGGACCAGTGCGTCGGCGGGCTCGACCTTGCCGCTCATCGCTCGACCGATGTTCTTGCCGGCTGCCTTGGCGTCGGCCACCGTGCCGCCGGCGATGGTCACCATGATCGTCGTACCGAGGACCAGCAGCATCGGCGGCAGGAGCAGCAGGCTCATCGGGTTGCCGCCCTCCATCATGTTGGCGACGACGATGATCACCAGGCCGAGGGCGATGCCGACCGGGGTGGCGATGTCCTTCACGACGTACCTCCACGGTGGCGATCGGTGAGCGAGACGGCGCTCAGGCGGGTCGGTCGGGGCGCCGTCGATCCCACGGGCGGGATCACGGCGGCGTCCGGCAGGGCGGATCGAGCCACGATGAGGGCGCGGTAGCGGACGACCGACTCGAGCACGGCGTCCAGCGACTCCGACACGAGGTACTTGGTGCCGTCGACGAGGGTCACCACCGTGTCCGGCGTGCAGTCGACACGCTCGATCAGGTCGGCGTTGAGCAGGAACACAGTTCCTGACAATCGGGTCAGCGAGATCACCGCGGCACCTCCGTGTGCGTGGATCGATTCCAGGAGCCGTCCATGGCTCTCTTCAGGGGGTTCATCGGCCGCTCGGGGTAGTCCCTGACCAAAAGCACCGCGCCACGCCGATTTGCGGTGCTTTTGGCCAGGGACTACCCCGCGCGCTGACCTCAGCGCTTGATGTTGACGAGCTCTTCGAGGACCTGGTCGCTGGTCGTGATGACGCGCGAGCTGGCCTGGAAGCCACGCTGGGCCAGGATCAGGTTCGTGAACTCGGCCGACAGGTCGACGTTCGACATCTCCAGGGCACCGGCCGTCATCTGGCCGCGCTGGCCCTGGCCGGCCACGCCGAGCTGCACCGCGCCCGAGTTCGCGGACTCCCGGAAGGACGTGTCGCCGACCCGGTCCATGCCCATCGGGTTGGCGAAGTCGGCCACCGCGAGCTGCGCGATGTCGCGCTGCACGCCGTCGGAGTACACGCCACGGAGCTTGCCGTCGGCGGCAATGGAGTACGACGTCAGCTCGACGCCGACCGGCAGCGCGATCGAGTTCAGGTCGACGTCGATCAGGCCACCGGTCGGCAGACCGGCGACGTCGAGGGCGTAGCCCTGCACGCGGGTGCCGGTCGGCGCCACCAGCACGCCGGTCTGGTCGAAGGTGAACGCACCGGCGCGGGTGTACATGTTCTCGGCGCCGTCTCGGACCACGAAGAAGCCGTCGCCCTGCAGCATCAGGTCGGTGGGACGGCCGGTCATCTGCGCCGAGCCCTGGCCGAAGTTGGTCATGGTGGCTGCCAGCTGCACACCCAGGCCGATCTGGATCGGGTTGGTGCCGCCGCGCTCGGCGTTGCCGCCCGAGGCCGCCGTCAGCATCTGGCTCAGCGTGTCGGAGAAGACCGTGGTGCTGGCCTTGAAGCCGGTGGTGTTGGCGTTGGCGATGTTGTTGCCGGTGATGTCGAGCATGGTCTGGTTGGTGCGAAGGCCGGAGATGCCGGCGAAGAGCGAGCGAAGCATGGTGGTTCTCCTTCTCGGATGGTGCGGTGGGTCGAGTTGGTCGAGTTGGTCGAGATCAGGCGGGCGTGCCGCTGGGCGTGCCCGTCGTACCGCTCGGTGGCGGTGCGGTGATGGTCGGTGCGGTGCCGACGCTGATCACGCCGGTGATCGGGACCTGGTGACCGTCGACACTGAGCATCGGCCCTGTCGACAGGTAGGTGGTGCCCTGGACCGTGCCGCTCTGCTCGGCCCCGTTCTCGTCGAACCAGCGGACGGTCTGGCCGATCATCGAGCTCGCGCCGAACGCGAGCTGGCTGCTGAGCAGCATCGCCGTCTGGTCGGCGACGGCCTGCATCTTCTCCAGCGCGGTGAACTGGGCGGTCTGCGCCATGAACTCGCTGGAGTCGGCTGGGTTGAGCGGATCCTGGTAGCGCATCTGCGCGACCATCAGCTCCAGGAAGACCTTCTGGTCACCGAAGCTGTTGGTCTGGGCGGTGCTGGTTCCTCCGGACGTGACGCCGTACGTCACGCCTTCGGTTGCGCCGATCGACATGGTGCCTCCTCACAGGTTCCGGTCGAGACGACCGGGGGTCGGGGTCGAGGTGGGTACGACGTCTGCGCGACGTACTCCTTGCTCGAGCGGGTGGCCGGGCCGGCCGGCATGGCCGTCACGGCCCTCGCCGCGGGACTGGCCGCGGGACTGGCCGGGCTGGTCGAAGGCGGGTTGCTGACCGGGCTGCTGGCCGGGCTGCTGACCGGGCTGCTGGTCGGGCTGGCCGCTCCACGCCTGGGCGAAGTCGCTGCGCGCTGCCGGGGTGGGCGTGGTCAGCAGGGGCGTGGCGTTGACGTCACGAACCAGGATCCGCGCCTCGGTGGCGCCGGCCCGCTCGAGCATCCGCTGCAGCTCCGGGGCACCGCTGGCCAGCGCCTGACGCACGGCACCGTCACCGGCCTCGCCCGACATCCGGACCCGTACCGCTCCGTCGCGAACGACCAGCGTCACCCGGACCTCGCCGAGCTGCGCCGGCTGGAGGGTCAGGGTGATCCGGTGCGTGCCGTTCCCGCTGCTCGCGAGCCTCGTCACCTCCGGGAACACCTGCGTCACGACCGCCCGCTCCACCGACTTGGGGCTTGTCACCGCCGAGTTGGGGTTTGTCACGCCCGAGTTGGGGTTTGTCACCATCGAGTCGGCGTTTGTCGCCGTCGGCAAGTCGACGGAAGGGGCGGGGACCTTGGTCAGGTCTGCGGGTACGTCGACCGCCAACGTCGTGCGGATCGGACCGTCCGTTGCCGACTCCTCGGACGCGGCCGCGATGCTCGTCCCGGCAACGCCGAGGGTCGGCTGCTGCGTGGCGTTGCGGTTCGACGGGGGCAGGGCCGTGGTGGGCAGGGCCGTGGTGGGCAGGGCCGTGGTGGGCAGGGCCGTGGTGGGCAGGGCCGTGGTGGGAATCCCCGACTCGACGGTGGGAATCCCCAACTCGGGGGTGACAAACCCCAACTCGGGGGTGACAAACCCCAACTCGGCGGCTGGGGTGGCGGGAGTTGCCGGCACTGCAGGCGTTGCGCGGTGTGCCCCCGTGGATCCGGTGGATCCGGTGGATCCGGTGGCGGGAAGAGCCGGCGTTGCGGTCGTGGTCGCCACCATCGCCACCATCGGCTGTACGGCGAGCGCCGCGGCGAGGGCGTCCATGAACGCGACCTCGCCCTCGGCGCCGGGTTGACCGTCGGTCGTCTGGCCACTCGCGGTACCGGTCGTCGTACCGGCCTCGGTGGGAGCCGGGGCCAGCAGGCCCGGCAGGAAGGGCGCAATGCTCATCAGTCGTTCACCATCGCCATCACGTTGCGGACGTAGTTCTGGGTCTCGCGGTACGGCGGGATGCCGTCGTACCGCGCCACGGCACCCGGGCCGGCGTTGTACGCCGCCAGGGCCAGGTCGGTCTGGCCGAACCGGTCGATCAGCGACCGCAGCAGGCGGGCGGCGCCGTCGATGGCCTGGGCCGGGTCGAAGGGGTTCTCCACGCCGAGGCCGCGGGCGGTGCCGGGCATCAGCTGCATCAGGCCCTGCGCTCCAGCGGGGCTGACGGCCTTCGGGTTGAAGCCCGACTCCTGCTTCGCGACAGCGGCGAGCAGCTCACCGGGCACCCCGGTGCGGGCCGCCGCGGCGTTGATCAGTCCGGCGTACGGCGTCGCGTCGGAGACCCTTGCCGCAGCGCCACTCGTCGGCGTGGCCGCCGCAGAAGCGCCGTCCGGGAGGATGCGACGGATCACGTCGGGCGTGGAGGGTACGTCGACGACCCGGATGTCCAGCCCGGTGCGCGGGGCCTCGATCATCTTGCCGTCGCCGATGTAGATCGCGATGTGGTCGACGCCGTTGTTGCGGCTCGAGTTGTCCCACGCGATCAGGTCGCCGGGCTGCGCCTCGGCCATGCTCGCGACCGGACGACCCGCCTGTGCCTGCTGGTTGGAGACGCGGGGGAGGTCGTACCCGAGGTTGCGGTAGACGACCTGCACGAGGCCGGAGC
This sequence comes from Nocardioides sp. Root682, assembly GCF_001427795.1. Classification (GTDB taxonomy): domain Bacteria; phylum Actinomycetota; class Actinomycetes; order Propionibacteriales; family Nocardioidaceae; genus Nocardioides. The sequence continues at coordinate 400,611 of NZ_LMHJ01000003.1, forward strand.
AGTCCATGCCCTTCTCGGGGTTGGTGCCGCCCCAGACGTAGGGCAGGCCGACGTACTTCTTCGCCTCCGCGACGACGTCCGCGCCGCTGACATCGCCAGCACCGGACGGGCTCGCGGCGGAAGCCGCCACGGTCTCGGTGGTGAGCGCGTTCGCGAACCCGGTCGAGGCCGGACGTGTGGTCGCGAACTGCGCGAGCTGTGCCTGGATCTGTCCGATCCGCGCGGTGACGTTGTCGATGCTCATGAGACGCCCCCGTGGGCGCGCGACCAGCGCTGGGCGGCCAGGTCGTCGGCCTCGCGGTCGGCCTTCCGGCGTGCTTCGGTACGACGCCGTACCGCTCGTTGCTCGAGGAGGTACTCGACGGCGGCGAGGCGGGCGCGGTCGCTCGTCCAGCGTGCGCGGGCCTCGGACGAGACCACGGCAGCCGTCTCGACGTCGCCGCGGGTCTCCTGGATGAGGGTGCCGAGATGCGTCAGCGCGGTGTGGTGCGCGAGCAGCTCGCCCGGGGTCGCCAGGTGCGCGACGGGGGTGCCGGCCAGCTGGTTCTCCAGGCCGGCGAGGCGCACTGCGACGGCGGCCTCCTCGGCGAGCACCTGGGTCAGGCCGATCCGGCTGTCGGTCTCCCGGACCGAGCGGACCCGGGCGACAGCGGCGAGGCCGCGGTCCTCCGGGTGGGTGGGTCGGGCCAATGACCCGTGCATGGTGCGGGTGCTCATGTCGCCACCAGCTCGCTGAGACGGGCCCAGGTCTCGGACGTGGGCGTGACGTCGTCCATGTCCTGGCGCAGGAGGTCCTCGATCCGCGGCAGCCGTTCGAGGGCGGCGTCGGCGTACGGGTCGGCCCCGGCGACGTACGCACCGATCTCGACGAGCTCCTTGATCCCGCGGTGGGCGGCGAGCATCCGGCGCAGCAACGCGGCGTCGGCCTGCTGGTCGGGCGTGGTGACGGCACGGTGCACGCGCGAGATCGACTCGAGGACGTCGATGGCGGGGAAGTGCCCGGACGTCGCGAGCTCGCGGGACAGCACGACATGCCCGTCGAGGATGGAGCGGGCGGTGTCGCCGATCGGGTCCTGGAGGTCGTCGCCCTCGACGAGCACGGTGTACAGGCCGGTGATCGAGCCGTTGGCGGAGGTTCCGGCGCGCTCGAGGAGACGCGGCAGCAGCCCGAAGACGCTGGGCGGGTAGCCGCGGGTGGCGGGCGGTTCGCCGGCCGACAGGCCGATCTCGCGCTGGGCCATCGCGACGCGGGTGAGCGAGTCCATCATCAGCAGGACGTCGCGGCCGGAGTCGCGGAACCACTCGGCGATGCGGGTGGCGGTGAAGGCCGCGCGCAGCCGTTCGACGGCCGGCGCGTCCGACGTGGCGACGACGATCACCGAGCGGGCCAGGCCTTCGGGGCCGAGGTCGCCCTCGATGAACTCCCGGACCTCGCGGCCGCGCTCGCCCACCAGGGCGATCACGTTGACCGCTGCGTCCGTGCCGCGGGCGATCATCGACAGCAGCGACGACTTGCCGACGCCGGAGCCCGCCATGATGCCGAGCCGCTGGCCGCGGCCCACGGGAACGAGCGCGTCCATGGCCCGTACGCCGAGCCCGAGCGGCTCGGTGATCCGCGGTCGGGACAGGGCGCTCGGGGTGGTGTGCTCGGTCGAGACCAGCTCGAGGCCGGACACCAGGTCCAAGGGCGGGCCGTCGTCCACGGGCCGGCCGAGTCCGTCGAGCACCCGCCCGCGCAGGGCGTCGCCGACCCGGATCTGGAGCGGACCTCCGGTGGACCGGACCAGATCGCCGACGCGCACGCCGGTGGTCGGGCCCAGCGGAAGGCAGATCGCCGCGCCGTGTCGGAGGGCGACCACCTCGACGAGCAGCGGTCCGGCCGCCGCGCGTACCTCCAGCATGTCGCCGGCGGCCGCCGTAGGGAGGCCACGGATCTCGAGGTGGAGGCCGACCAGCTCGGCGACGGTGCCCAGGTGGAGTGGCCGAGCGGCGGTCAATGCGCGGTCGACAAGCCCCAAGTCGGCGGTGGGAAACCCCGACTCGGCGGTGACAAACCCCAAGTCGCGCGTGACAAACCCCAAGTCGCGCGTCATGAGAGCACCTCGCGCACCCGGGCCATGGCCTCGTCGATGCGCAGGTCGACGACGGCACCGTCGACGGACTCGACCAGGGCGTCGGCGGGGCCGAGGGACGCGTCGGGGACGACCTCGAGGCCGCGGGAGACGAGGTCCCGAACGGCCTCGGCAGAAACGAGCGAAGGGTGCACGCGCACCCGGCCGACAGGAGCAGCCGGCAGCACCTGCAGCACGCGGGCCACCACCTCCGCCGGCCCCATGTCCTCGACCCGGAGGCCGACGATCTCGGCGGTCAGCGCGAGCGCCAGACCTGCCGCCTGCGACTCGACAGCGCTGGCCAGGTCGCCGAGCAGCCCCCTGACCCGCTCGGCGGCCTGGGCCAGCGCCTCGACGGCGGCCCGGTGTTCGCCGGCCCGCCGCGCCTCGTCCTCGGCCGCGCGGGCGGCTCGGACGAGCTCGGTGGCGGCAGCCTGCTCGGCGGCCGCCCGACGTCCGGCGGCCCAGCCGACGGCGTACCCCTGTGCCTGCGCGGCGTCGCGCGCATCGGCAGCGATCCCGTCGAGCAGCGACTCGGTGATGGAGTCGCCGAGCACGCTCTGCCCGCCCAGGCGGGTCCACCGACCGACCCGCAGCTCCGGCAGGAGCGGTCGCGTCAGCTCTCCGGAGTCAGACGACGAACTCATCGTCACTCCCGCGCCGGACCATGATCTGGCCCTGTTCCTCGAGCTGGCGAATGGTGCGGATGACGCCCTGCTGGGCCTCCTCGACCTGGGCCAGGCGGACGGCGCCGAGCATCTCGACCTCGTCGAGCAGGTTCTCTGCGGCGCGCTCGGACAGGTTGCTGGTGATCTTGGTCCGCACCGACTCGCTGACGCCCTTGAGGGCGAGGGCGAGCTCGGCGGTGTCGACCTGGCGCAGCACCTGCTGCACGGAACGGTCGTCGAGCCCGACGATGTCCTCGAACATGAACATCCGGCTCTTGACCTCGTCGGCCAGCGCGGCGTCCAGTCCTTCGAGGCCTTCGACGATCTGCCGCTCGGTGGGCCGGTCGGAGCGGTTGATGATGTTGACGAGGGGATCGACGCCGCCGACGCGCGAGACCTCGGCGGGCTGCAGCATCGAGGAGAGCTTGCGCTCCAGGATGCTCTCGACGGTGCGGACGATCTCGGGGGAAGTGCGGTCCATGACGGCGATCCGGTGCGCGACGACGGCCTGCTGGTGGGCGGGCAGTCCGCTCAGCAGCAGGGACGCCTTGTCGGCGGCCATGTAGGCCAGCACCAGCGCGATGATCTGTGGGTGCTCGTCGGCGATGAATCCCCGCAGCTGAGCGGGATCCGCGCGGTGCAGGAACTGGAACGGCATCTGTACGGCGGCCGCGTGCAGCCGCTCCATGATCTCGGCAGCCCGCTCGGGACCGAGGGACTGCTCGAGCAGCTGCTTGGCGAAGTTGAACCCGCCCTGCGTGATGTGCGCGTGGGCCGTCGCGAGCTCGTGGAACTCCGAGAGCACCGAGCCGGTCTCCGACGCCGACACCGAGTCGAGCCGGGCGATCTCGGCGGAGATGCCCTCGACCTCGGCGTCGCTGAGGTGCGCCATCACCTGGGCGGCGCGGTCCTTGCCCATCTGGATGAGCAGGATGGCGGCCTTGCGGACACCCAGTCCGGTCACGGCACTGCCGCTGGCGAGCATGGTCATGACCGCGGCTCCACGAGCCAGCCACGCAGCAGTGACGCCACGTCCTCGGGCTGCTTCTCCACGAGCGCGATCAGGTCGTCACGCAAGCCGTCCTCCTCGTTCGCCTCCGCTGCTTCGAGTACGGCGACCGCGGGGCTGTCGATCTGGGGCATCCGGTTCGCGGCGTCCAGCTTCAGCTGTTCGACGACGTACGACGTCGCGTCCTCGCGGGCCCGTGCCCGGCGCCGTGCCTGGAACCAGGCCAGCAGCACCATGAGGGCGATGCCACCGCCGATCCCGACGTTGCGCAGGAGTGCGTTCTTGGCGTCGGCCGCGTCGGCCTTCTGTGCTGCGGCGATCTCCTTCGCCGCGGCCTCGTCGGCGCTGCGGTCGAACGGCAGCGCGGAGACCTCGATCGTGTCGCCCCGGTCGGCCTTGATGCCGATGGCGCTGCTGATCAGGTCCTGGACCACCTCGGGCTGGATGGCCGCGGCGGCGGTGGCGTCCAGGACGACCGCGACGTGCAGGCTGTTCACCGATCCCGGAGCCGTCTCGCGGTGCTCGACGGTCTTGTCGATGGCGTTGTCCTTCGTCTCGCTGCCGTTCTTGTACGACGAGTCGCCGTCTGCGCCGTCGGTGCCCGGATCCATCTGGCCGTCCGAGCCCACGGTCCCGCCGACCCCGTCGGGGGTCTTCCCCGCACCGGTGTAGGTCTCGCTGGTCTTCGACTCGGACAACGCCGGGGTGCCCTCGGGCACGTCGTACTTGAGGGAATCGGTCACGGACTTGTCGAAGTCGAGGTCGGCCGTGACGGCGGTCTTGGAGTTGCCGACGCCGACGACGCGATCGAGGACGGCCTGGATCTCGCCCTGCAGGGACTTCTGGAAGGCCTCCACCTGCTTGGTCCGGGAGGAGGCGGCGCCCGAGCCGGCCTCGGTGCCCTCGCTGGTGAGGACCTTGCCGGTCGAGTCCGCCACGGTGACCTTCTTCGGGTCGAGGCCGTCGATGCTCGATGCGACCAGGTGGACGACGGCCTGGACCTGCTCGTCGTCGAGGGTCACACCGGCCGCGGTGTCGACCAGGACCGACGCGGTGGCCGGGTCCTGCTCGTCGCTGAAGACCTGCTTCTCGGGCAGCGCCAGGTGGACGACCGCGGTGTCGACGCCGTCGATGGCCTCGATGGTCTTGCTGAGCTCGCCCTCCATCGCGCGCTTGAAGTTGGTCTGCTCCTGGGACTCCGAGGTCGACAGGCTCTGGCCGTCAAGGAGGCTGTAGCCGGCGTCGGTGCTGGTGGGCAGGCCCTTGCCGGACAGGGTGATCCGGGTGCTGTAGACGTCCGCGCGCGGGACCGAGATGGTGCCGCCGCCGCCGGAGATCTCGTACGGGATGCCGGAGGCGTCGAGCTCCTCGATGACCGCGCTGGCGTCCTCGCCCGAAAGGTTCGAGTAGAGCGGTGAGTAGCTCGGGGCCGACACCCAGCGGAACACCATGAAGGCGGCGATCAGCAGGGCTGCTCCACCCACGATGGCGACGGCCTTCTGGCCGGACGTGAAGGACGCGAACGCGTCGGATCCGCGGGAGAGGAAGCGGTTCAGTTTCTGTTGCATGTCGATGTCCTCAGACCTGCATCCGCATGATCTCGTTGAACGCCTCGACGGCCTTGTTGCGGAGCGCAACCGTCATCTGGCTGGCGACCGAGGCCTCGCTGGCGGCGATCGTGTAGTCGTGGATGTTCTCGAGCTTCCCGGTCGCGGCCTGGACCGCGAGGTTGTCGGCCTTGTCCGTCAGGCCCTCGAGCCGGTCGAGTCCGTCGAGGACCATCGAGCCGAACTCGGTGTCGGGCCCGGTGGGTCCGTTGACGGCGGCAGTACCGGTGGGTCCGCTGGCCGGCGCAGCGTTCGCGATCGACGCCATGCCGTCGACGCCGGGCAGGTTCGGGATCTGCGGGAAGCTGATCGGGGAGATGCTCATCGTGGTCACCGGCCGATCTGCAGGGCTGCGGTGTAGGTGTCCTGGGCCGACTTGGTGACCTGCACGGACGCCTGGTAGCCGCGCTGGGCCATGACCAGCTCGCTCATCTGCGAGGCCATGTCCATGTCGGGCATCCGGACGTAGCCGTCCTCGTCGGCCAGCGGGTGCGTCGGGTTGTGGACCAGACGGCCCTCGGCGCTGGACTGGGCGAAGCCGGCGACGTCGACGCCGCCGTCCTCGCGCGGGTCCATCACGACGAACTTGGCCTGGAAGGCGTCGTCGTCGGTGCCCTTGACCGTGTTTGCGTTCGCGATGTTGCCGGCGAGCGCGTCCAGCCAGACCTGGTGTGCGCCGAGCGAGGTGTTCGCGATGCGCAGCGTGTCGAAGGCGCCCATCAGCCGTTACCGCCCGACATGACGGACATCCGCGTGGCCCGGTCGCTGATCGCGCGACCCATGACCTCGTACTCGTACTGCGTCTGGATCGCCGCGATCGACTCCTTGCGGAGGTCGACGTTGTTGTCGTTGGCCCCGACGGGAGTGTCGGTGGGAGACACGGTGACACCGACGCCGGTCGAGGCCGTGGCCTTGCCGGTCTCGATGGCGCGCGACAGCGCCGACTCGAAGTCGGCGGCGCGGGCCCGGAACCCGGGGGTGTCGACGTTCGCGATGTTGTCGGCGATCACCTGCTGGCGCGTGGACAGGCCGTTGATCGCGGAGTGCAACACGAAGCCGACGGCATCGGTGGCTGCGAAGGACACGAGGTTCTCCTCGGGAGGCACTTCTCCTGACGGATGGAGCTGGTCAGCAGTGGTGCAGCGGTGCCGGTCCTTCGGCGAGGGGCGAGCAATCCCTGCTCACGGGGACAATCGGTTGAGCGTTGAACGACCTGAGTTCCGATCGCTGGGACTTGATCCCGACTATCCCGACCGTTCGACCAGAGGAGTACGTCAGAGGAGTACGACGGACACGGCTCCCGCGCCGTAACCGGCGATGTCGATCGTGAGGTCCTCGCGGCGACCCAGCGTGAGCGCGCTGATCCGCAGCTGCGGGTCCAGGGGCGGCCCGGCCGGGTGCAGGGCGTGCAGTCGCAGGTGCTCGGCACCGGCGACGTTGAACATCGACGCCGCGATGTTGAGCACCTCGTAGAGGTTCTCGCTCATCGCGTCGGTGATCTTGCCGTCGTCGATCGCCGCCTGGGCGCCGCCGACCGGGATCAGCCCAATGGCAGCGCCGGCGTGGGCGGAGAAGGTCAGGTCGCACAGGATCAGGGCACTGATCCGGAGCTGGTCGTCGACGTACACCGCGATCGAGGCAGCAGTGTCGGGCGCGGGCGCGAACGGCGTTGCCGGCGACAGCGTGACGTCGCGGCCGAGCAGGTCGGCGAGCAGGTCACGGAGCTGCTTGGGCTGGGGCAGGTGGACGACCACGTCGACTCCTCAGATGACGCTGCGGAGGGCGTCGTCGAACGCCTCCGGGGTGAACGGCTTGGCGATGAGGAAGGCGGCGCCGGACGACGTGGCGCGCTGGCGCATCTCCTCGGAACCCTCCGAGGTGACGAAGCCGAAGGCGACCGTCGAGCCGGAGGCGCGCAGGGCGTCGAGGCAGTCGATGCCATTCATCTCGGGCATGTTCCAGTCCGACAGGACCAGGTCGGGGGACTCGGTCCGCACCAGCTCCAGTGCCTGGCGGCCGTTCTCGGCCTCCACGATCTCGTGGCCACCGTGACCGGCCTGGCGCAGGGTGCGGATCACGATCTGCCGCATCACGCGACTGTCGTCGGCGATCAGGATCTTCATCGGGCTGCTCCCTGGGGGACGTGGACACAGACGCGGACGGGGGCGCCGCGCCAGGCGACGTCCACGCGGCAGACCTCGCGGACGTCGCTCGCGAAGGCCGCTCGGCCCGCTGCGACGGACGGGAGGGAGAGGACGCTGGGGCCGGGCATCATGCTCTTGATGCTCCCGCCCACCATGTTGACGAGCTCTCCGACACCGTCGGCGACGTCGCCGTCGAGCACCTCGTCGGTCGACGGGATGGCCAGCATGCGGGCGGTCACCTGGCGTGCCACCTGCTCGTCGAGCTCCAGGGTCACGACGCCCTGCCAGCCTCCGGTGACCGAGACCGTCGCGGACCAGACACCGGCCGCATCGAAGGGGGAGCCGGGCGGGACGGCGCGGGGGACGAGCGCCTCGTCCTCGCCGAGGAGCGCCATCCACATGTCCTCGGTCACCGAGCGCACGTCCTCGAGGTCCGGCGCGTCGACGTCGGCGGACGAAGGGTCGAAGAAGGTCAACACGTTCATGCCAGTGCTCCGTCGGTCGCAGTGACGCCGTCGCGGAGCAGGCCGAGGAGCTCGAGCTTCTCGACGATCGCGTCGGGGGTGAAGGGCTTGATGACGTACTCGTGCGCACCGGCCGCCAGCGCCCGCACGATGTTGCGCTGCTCGCCCTCGGTCGTGACCATCATCAACGTGATGTCACGCCACTCGGGGTTGGCGCGCACCTCGGTGATGAAGGTGTAGCCGTCCATCACGGGCATGTTCCAGTCGACCAGGCAGATGTCGGGCACGGGCCCGGCCCGCAGCTGGTCCAGGGCGTCCTGGCCGTGCTCGGCCTCGGAGGTCTCGAAGTCGAGGCCCGCGACGATGCGGCGCAGGATGCTCCGCATGGCCCGGGAGTCGTCGATGATCATGGCGCGCACGATCAGGCTCCTGTCATGGTCAGGTTGGGGATCGGGGCAGCAGCGGGGGCGGGTGCGCCGGAACGTCGATGCACCTGCACCCGGCCGATCGGCTCGCGTCGCCATGCAGCGGCAAGGTCCGCGGGCAGGTCGAGCGTGGTCTCCGAGGAGCCGAGCAGCAGGTAGCCGTCGAGCGACAGCATCGGCAGCATCCGGCGCAGGATGTCCTGCTTGGTCGGGGCGTCGAAGTAGATCAGCACGTTGCGGAGCCAGATCATGTCGAAGGTCCCGAGGGCGACGTACGGCGCCGCGAGGTTGAGGTGACGGACGGTGACCCGCTCCCGCAACCGGGGCGCGATCTCCCACTCGCGACCGACCCGGGTGAAGTAGCGCACCAGGCTGGTGGCCGGCAGGCCGCGGTTGACCTCGACCTGGCTGTAACGCCCGGCCTTCACCCGCTCGAGCATGGTGGTCGCGATGTCGGTGGCGACGATCTCGTACTCCCACCCGGCTGGCAGGTGCTGGTCGAGCAGCATCGCGATGGAGTAGGCCTCCTGGCCGCTCGAGCACGCAGCGCTCCAGATCCGCAGCCGACGGGTCGTCGAGCGCCGCTCGAGCAGGTCGGGCAGTATCGCGTCCGTGAAGGCCTGGTAGGGCGTGTGGTCCCGGAACCAGCTGGTCTCGTTGATGGTCAGCGCGTCGATCACCTTGCGGCGCTCGTCGGCGTCGAAGGCCAGCCTGGCGACGTACGCCTCCAGGTCGAGGCCCTTGGCCGCGGCGAGCGGGGCAAGACGCGCCTCGACGAGGTACTCCTTGCCCTCGTCGTACACCATCGACGTCTCGCGCCGGACGAGCGCGGAGACAGACGCGAAGGCGGTGGGCGTGGTCATGCCTCGCTCATCGGCACTGCGCGATAGTCCCTGACCAAAAGCACCGAAAATGCGCGTGTCGCGGTGCTTTTGGTCAGGGACTACCCCGCCGGGCCGATGACAGGGACGTGACTCAGATCAGGGTGCTCGTGGTGGACGACTCGGCTTTGGTACGACGGCTGGTCACCACCGCACTCAGCCAGGCCACCGACATCGAGGTCGCCGGCGTGGCGAAGGACGGTGTCGAGGCCGTCCGCATGGTCGACGAGCTCAAGCCCGACGTGGTGACCCTCGACATCGAGATGCCGAACCTCGACGGCCTCGGCGCGCTGACGCAGATCCGCGACAAGCACGCCCGGCTGCCGGTCATCATGTTCTCGACCCTGACCGAGCGGGGTGCGACCGCGACCCTGGACGCCCTGTCCCGTGGGGCGTCGGACTACGTCACCAAGCCCTCGAACACCGGGCAGATCGCCGACGGCATCGCCGCGATCCGCGACCAGCTGGTGCCCCGCATCCGGGCCCTGGCCGGGATGCGGAAGCTCACGCCCGGCACGTCGCGGCCCATCGTTCGTCGCGAGCGCCAGCCGCACGCGACGCAACCGGTCAGCGCCCTGCTCATCGGCTGCTCCACCGGCGGCCCCGACGCGCTGGCGCGGCTGCTGCCCCGGCTGCCCGCCGATCTCGGCGTGCCGGTGCTGGTCGTCCAGCACATGCCACCGGTGTTCACCGCGATGCTCGCCCAGCGCCTCGACAAGCTCTGCGCGCTGAACGTGCGCGAGGCCGCCGAGGGCGACGAGGTCCGTGCCGGTGACGTCCTCATCGCGCCCGGGGACTTCCACCTGCGGCTCAGCCGCGTCGGCCGGATCGGCCCGGTGCGGGTCGCGCTCGACCAGGGTGACCAGGAGAACTTCTGTCGCCCTGCCGTCGACGTGCTGTTCCGGTCCGCGCTGGACATCTACGGCGGTGGCGCGCTCGCGACGGTGCTGACCGGCATGGGGCACGACGGCCTCGCCGGGGCCCGGCAGCTGGCAGCCTCCGGTGCCCGGATCCTCGTCCAGGACGAGGAGAGCTCGGTCGTGTGGGGGATGCCGGGTGCCGTTGCGGGCGCGGGCCTCGCCGACGACGTACTCCCGCTGGACCAGCTGGGCGACCGGATCGTGGCGACCGTACGCCGTTCCCGCGCCGCCTGAGGTCCCCGGCGGCCCCGTGCCGGGCGAGGCGGCGTGTCCTCACTTCCGACACTGGTGGTGCCCCGCCGGCGAGCACACGATGGGTGAAGGTCCCGGCGGCCATATTTCTCGTGGTGACGCTGTGCGGGCACAACCCTCTTACGACTCGTGGGGAGTCCACACACCATGTCCCAGCATCGCTCCCATCGTCGCGCCCGTCGCGTCATCGCCCAGATCGGATCCGGCGCGCTCCTCGTCGCCGGCGCAGCAGTCATCGCCACGACGGTGTCGACCCCAATGGCCAACGCAGCCGGCCAGGCCATCTCGACCACCACCAACATCGCCGCAGGAACCGGCGAATGCGTTCGGCCCGACGGAGCGGGTGCGGACCCGGTCAACTGCAATGCCTACGCCGTCCAGGACGACGTCTGGCTGAGCAACCTGCCGCAGAACCTCCCCGAGGGCGACTACTTCTTCGCGATCAACGCGCCGGGAACCCAGTCGACGCCGAACGACGGCGAGATCGGGCTGTTGTCCGGCGACAGCCGCGCGGACCGGACCTTCCACGTGAGTGCGCTGGGAGAGATCACCGCGACCCACCTGGTCGTCAACGACCGGATCCAGATGAAACCGTTCATCACCACGACCAACAACGGCGGCGTCTACGTGGCCAGCGTGTGTGCGCTGCCCAGCCCTGACCCGACCGCTCCGGTCAACGGAAATGACTGCACGCACGACAACTTCAAGGTGCTCCAGGACAACCCGCCGCCGGTCGCGCCCGCGCTGACCGTCTCGAAGACAGCCGAGGGCTCCTACGACAACACCTACACCTGGGGGATCGACAAGTCGGTCGACGACAGCACCCTGAGTGGCGTGTCCGGCTCGGTCACCGCCAACTACACCGTCACGCTGAGCCACGACGGGGGCGCCATCTCCGGGGCCGAGATCACCGGCTCGGTCACCGTCACGAACCCGAACCCCGTCGCGGCCGTCGCCGACATCACCGACGCGTTCTCGGACGCCGGGATCGTCTGCACACTGACCGGTGCAGGCGACGACGTCGAGGTCGCCCCGGGTGACACGGTCCTCCCGTTCAGCTGCGATGTCGCCGACGACGCCGTCCCGGCGGACGGTCTCACGAACACCGTCACGGTGGAATGGGACGTCCAATTGCTCGGTGACGCGGTCCTCGACGCGGGCTCGGCCACGGACACGACCGACCCGATCGAGATCACGGAGAACACGATCGACGAGTGTGTCGACGTGACCGACACCTACGCCGGTGACCTCGGCACCGTCTGTGTCGGTGACGCCGACCTGACGCTCGAGTACTCACGGACCTGGAACCTCACCAACCCGGGCTGTGTCGTCTACCCGAACACCGCTTCCTTCGTCACCAACGACGGCGGGCTCACGGGTGAGGACAGCCAGAACGTGGAGGTCTGCAAGACGCCGCTCAACACGGGTGCCCACACCATCGGGGGCTGGACGAACAAGAACGGCCAGGACCTCATCAAGAACGGGCCCTTCACGACGATCAGCAACGTGAAGGTGTGCAACTCCGGCACCTACCTGCGGACCTTCGCGCCGTTCCAGGACCTGGCTGCGAACGCGACCTGTGCCCAGGTGGCCACGTACGTCACCGGCGTGATCAACAAGGCAACGGCCACCACGATGACCCCGATGCTCAAGGCACAGATGCTGGCGACCGCACTGTCGGTCTACTTCACGGGGCCGGGCAGCACGCTGGCGACGCAGAAGTACATCCCGAACACCAACCTGGGTGCGATCGACATCGACCTCACCCACATCAAGGGTCGCGACGTGCGCGCTGCCTTCAACAACCAGACGCACATGACAGTGAGCCAGATGCTGTCCTGGACGGCCGGGCAGTACGTCAGCATGAGCAACTGGTACGGGACGTCCAGGCCGCTCCAGACCGACGCCAAGGACGCGTTCGACGCCATCAACAACAACATGGTCTTCGCGCCCTAGAAGACCGCACCGAAGCGACCGTCACCCCGGTCCGTGTCTGCCCGACGCCCCAATCACGACCTCACGCCGTGATGTCGAGGTAGACGGGTACAGACCGGGTGGCGGTCGCGTCGCGCACCCGCTCGGTCAGTCGCTGCTGTTGCCGGGTGTCGGACAGGATGCCGGGGATCGCCGCCATCAGCCGCTGCTGACGTTCGAGCAGTGCTCGTGCGCGGGGCAGGAACTCGTCGGGGATCGGGCCGAGCTCGGTGGGCGGGTGCCACGGGGTGGAGTCGGGCGCCCGGCGTCCCTGGAGCATCCGCTCGGCGTTGTCGGCGTGGGCCTCGAGGCGGTCCAGCGCCTCGCGCCAGGTGACCGGTCGACGAGGGCCGTTCGGTGGGGTGGTCACTGGATCGCCGCCGCCATCGCGGCTTCACGCCAGGTGTCGCACATCTGCTGGGCCAGCCCGAGCGCCTCGGTCGACAGCTGGGGGTCACGCCGGATGTTCGCCTGGACCAGCTGGTTGCGGAGGAAGGCGTACAGCGCGGCGAGCTCGGCGCCGCCCTGCATCTTGTCGACCTGAAGGCTCGACTCCAGCTCCAGCACGATGTCCTGGGCGTGGATCAGGTGCTTGTGCGCGCTCTCCCAGTCACCGAGCTGCTGGGCACCGCGGCCCCGCTCGACGTCGAGGACCAGGCGTTCGAGCAGCATCACCAGCAGGCGTGCCGGCGACGCGGTCGAGACGGCGTTGGACTGGTAGGCCGCGTGAGCGGTCAAGGCGTTCATCGGTGATTCCTCACTCGGTCGACGCGGTCAGGGACGACAGCTGGCTGGAGAGCCAGCTGGATTGGGCCTGCATCTGGGAGAGAGCCGTCTCCAGTGCGGTGTACTGCCGTTCCAGGGAGGTACGGCGCAGCTCGAGCCGGTCGTCCCAGCGGGCGATGTTCTGGTTGAGGCGGGTGATCGCCGTGCCGTGGTTGGTGATCGAGCTCGTCACCGAGCCGTCGAACTTGTTGCTGGCTGCCTTGGCCACGGCCTCGATCCGGGCCGTGAACCCGGTGGGTCCGGTGAAGGCCGCGGCGGCGGCGATCGGGTCGTCCTTGTACGACGCCGCGAACTTGGCGGAGTCGAACGTGAGCTTGCCGTAGCGGTCGACCTGGATGCCGTACTTCGCCATCGACGTCCCGTCGGCCGGGTACATCGCCTCCTGCAGGGCGGCGCCGAGGTGGCGGAGCCCGCTGTCGCCGGCGAGCACCCCCTTGGAGGTGGTGCTCGTGGAGGTGAGGTTGCTGATCTGGCCGAGGATGGCGTTGATCCCGTCGACGAACGACGACGCGGACGCGGAGGCGCCGGCGGCGTCGCGGCTGACGTCGACCTCGGCGGTTCCGGTCGCGTTCGCGGCGAGGGTGATGGTGACGCCAGGGACGACGTCGGTGAAGGTGTTGGTGCTGGAGGTGGCGGTGATGCCGCCGATGTCGATGCTGGCGTCGCGACCGCCGCGGACAGTCGTGCCACCCAGCAGGGCGGCGCCCGTCGAGTCGGTCAGCTCGAAGGCCTGGTCGCCTCCGGTGGTCGAGGACTCGACGAGGAGCCGGTACTGGTCGGTGCCGCCGACGTTGCCGGTGCGCACCAGGGTGGCCCGGACTCCGGCGTCGGCGCCGTTGATCGCGGCGGCGAGCTCCTCGAGCGTCCCGCCGGCGGTGTCGATCTGGACGTCGGCGTCGCCGGCCCGCTTCAGCAGCACGCTGCTCGTGGCGCCGGTGACCACATCGGTCTTCGCGTGGGCGTCGGTGAAGGCGACCTGGTGGCTGAGCGCGGTCTGGCCGACGTTCACCGTGAAGCTGCCCGCCGCAGCGGCGGTGGTGGCGGTGACGCGGACCCCGGTGTTGGTGGAGGTGGGCGTCAGGGACGTCCACGAGCCGGTGGTGGCGGTGCGCATCCCCTCGGCGGAGGTCCCCAGTGCCTGGAGCGCCGTGTTGAGCTTCTGCAGGGCGGTGACCTTGCTCTGCTCCGAGGACACCTGGGTCTTGAGCTTGGTCTGGGGCAGCGCTTCGAGCGCCATCAGCTGGCTGATGATGCTCGCCGTGTCCAGTCCGCTCGCGAGTCCGCCGATGCTGCTGGTCGCTGCCATGGTCGTGCCTCCGATACCGCGGGTGCCCTGTTGTCCTGGGGTTGTCCTGGGGTTGTCCTGGGTTGTCCTGGTCAAAAAGCCCGCGTGCCGGTGAGGCCGGTGGCCCCACCGGCACGCGGTTGGTGCTGTCCAGCGTGGTCAGCTGGCTTCGCGGGATCAGCCGCGGAGCAGCTGCAGCACGCCGTTGGGGGCCGAGTTGGCCTGGGCGAGCATGGCCGTGCCGGCCTGGGACAGGATCTGCGAGCGGGTGAGGCTCATCATTTCCTGCGCCATGTCGGTGTCGCGGATCCGGGACTCGGACGCCGAGAGGTTCTCGATCGCGACGTTGACGTTGTTGACCGTGTGCTCGAACCGGTTCTGGATCGCACCGAGCTCGGCACGCTGCGTCGAGATCGCCGTGATCTCGGTCTGCACGGTGTTGCTGTCCGTGATGACCGCACCGCTGACGTCGAAGTCCGCGAGCGCGGTCGCCGAGATGTCGATGGTGTCCGCGTTGTCGAAGCCGACCTGGAACGTGAGCGCGGCACCGCCGAACAGGTCGACACCGTTGAACTTGGTGTTGTCGTTGATCCGGACGATCTCCGTGTGGAGGGAGTCGAACTCCGCCTGCAGGGCTGCCTGCGAGTCGGTGTTCTGGGTGCCGTTGTTGTACTGCACCGAGAGGTCGTTCATGCGCTGCAGCATGGAGTGGACCTCGGTCAGTGCGCCTTCTGCCGTCTGGGCGACGGACACGCCGTCCTGGGCGTTGCGGACGGCGACCTTGAGGCCACCGACCTGCGAGCGCAGGCCCTCGGAGATGGCGAGACCGGCGGCGTCGTCGGCGGCACGGTTGATGCGGAAGCCGGACGACAGCTTCTCCATCGACTTCGAGAGCTGGTTCTGCGTCACCGACAGGTTGCGGTACGCGTTGGTCGCCTCGATGTTCTGGTTGATGCGAAGACCCATGATGGTTCCCTCCTGGATTAGGTCAGATGTTCCGGGTGACCATCCGTGGTCGCCCTTCGGGTTGGTGATCGGCCGGGTGGCCGTCGTACCAAGGGATTTCGGGGAAAGATTCCGAAACTTCCTCAGCCCACGGCGTCGAGCGGGATCGTGATCCCGCGCCGTCCGCCCTCGGCGTGCCGCGCGGCGACTGCGGAGAAGTAGGTCTCGCGGCGACGCTGGGCGACACCGCCGTTCTTGCCCATCGGCTTGACCAGCGTGGGCTCGAGCGCGTGGTTGAGGGCGTCGCGGAGCAGGGTGAGCGCCTCGGCGCGCATCTGCGAGATCCGGGAGTCGGTGACGCCGAGCTCGGCGGCGATGTCGGCCATGGGGCGCTCGGCGAAGAAGTAGTCCTCCACCACGACGCGAAGGCGCTCGGGCAGCTCGGCGATCGCCTCGCGCAGGTAGGTCAGCTTCTCGGCCTGCTCGAGCAGGGCCTCCGGGGAGGGTGCGCGGGTCGGCAGCAGCTCCTCGATCGGGGTCGTGGTCGAGCCCTGGAGGGACAGCACCTGCGCGCGGGCGACGTCGTCGTCGTTGGCGGCGACCTCGTCGACCGTCATGCCCGTGGACTGGGCGACCTCGGCGGTGGTCGGGGTGCGACCGAACAGGCCCGCGAGGCGGCTGCGGGTCTCGGTCAGGTCGCGGGCACGGCGCCGGACCGAGCGGGAGGCCCAGTCGACCGAACGGAGCTCGTCGAGCAGTGCGCCGCGGATCCTGGTGGCGGCGTACCGGTCGAAGGGCACGCCGCGGGCAGCGTCGAAGGCACGGCCGGCGAGGACGAGGGCGGTGAGGCCCGCGGACGTGAGGTCGTCACGGTTCACGTGCGACGGCACGCGACCCATGGTCTCGCGCACGATGTGGCCGACCAGGGCCATGTGGCTGGTGATCAGTTCGTCCGTCTCGTTGGCGACGGTGCCGTCGTACTCGTTCACGAGTACGACATTCCGGGGTCCGTTCGGCGTGGCGCAGCAATTTCGGCCCCGATTGGCCTATCGGGCGGGCAATACAGGACAGAGGTCCCGGTTTGCGCTGGTCACTACTGACAACGCGCAAGGACCAGTACGGCCCAACTGCTCAGGTACTGGCCCGATCGCACGATGAGCAGGATCAAGAGCACCCGCATCTCGGGGCGGACGGAAAGGGTCAGGCAATGATCGACATGGACAGGTTGTCGCAGGTCCTCTGGCGTGAGCGCGAGCTGCTGGAGACCCTGGCGTACAAGCTCGACATCGAGCGGATGGTGCTGGCCACGGGCCGCACCCGCTGGCTGGTCAACGTCACCCGCGAGATCGAGGAGGTCCTCGAGGACCTCCGGGCCACCGAGGTGCTGCGGGCGACCGCCGCCGACCAGGCCGCCGAGTCGGTCGGCCTGTCGCCGAACCCGGCGCTGGCCGCGCTGGCCGATGCCTGCGACGACCCGTGGCGGGGGATCCTGCTCGACCACCGCGACACGATGATCAACCTGGCGCGCGAGATCTCCGAGACCTCCGAGGAGGCGAAGGGCCTGATCACCGCTGGGTACCGGTCGGCGCGCGAGACGCTGCTGGCCATCGGCGGCACGGGCACCGAGAGCTACAGCCCGAACGGCACCGCGGTGCTGGAGACGCGACGCAGCAGGTTGCTGGACAGGAGCCTGTGACGTGGTCGGCTCGTTCGGGTCCATCAGCACCGCGCTGTCGGCCCTGCGTTACAACCAGGTGGCGCTCGACGTCGCCGGCAACAACATCTCGAACGCCTCCACCGACGGCTTCGTACGACGCCGGGTGGTGGGCGAGTCGATCAGCAGCGCCGCCCCGGCGCTCTGGTCGCGCTACGACGGTCACGGCGAGGGCGTCGCCGTCGGTGAGGTCCGCCGGCTCGTGGACCCGTTGCTCGACACCCGCGTGCGCCGCGAGCACGCGGCCCTGTCCTACCTCGAGTCCAGCCAGGCCGTCCTGGCGCGCGTCGAGGAGGGCATCGGCGAGCCCGGCACCAACGGCGTGTACGCCGCGATGCTCGACTTCCGCAACGGCTGGCAGGACCTCGCGCTGAACCCCGGGGGCGACGCCGCTCGCCAGCAGGTGCTCGGCCGCGCGGAGACGCTGGCGCAGGCGCTGCGGATCCAGGTCAGCAACATCACCGGCGAGGAGGCCGACCAGCGCGTCCACCTCAACAACGTCGTCAGCGAGATCAACACGGCAGCCGCGGGGCTCGCCGAGCTCAACCAGAGCATCCTGGTCACCGAGCAGAACGGCACCGACGCGGGAACGCTGCGTGACCGCCGCGACCAGCTCGCCCTCCGCCTCTCCGAGCTGGGCGGCGCGGTGACCACCGTCCGCCCGGACGGCCAGTTCGACGTGAGCATCGGTGGCGAGTCCCTCGTGGCGGGACGCGAGGCCGGCACGTTCGTGGTCGCCTCCGGCGTCACGCCGACCGGCGCGTCCGACGGCCTGCCGATCACCTTCCGCGTCGATGCCAGCTGGGGCAGCACCACGCTCCCGACCGGTGCGGCCGGACCCGGCGGAGAGCTGGGCGCGGTGACCGACATCCTCACGACCACCCTGCCGTCGTACCGCGCCGGACTGGACGCGATCGCTGCCGACCTGGCCGCGGGCGTCAACGCCCAGCACGCGCTGGGGTACGACGCCGCGGGCACCGCCGGCGGCGCCTTCTTCTCCTACGACCCGCTCGTCGGCGCGGCCAGCCTGCAGGTCGCGATCACGGATCCTGCCCTGGTGGCCGCGTCCTCGATCACCGGTGGCGGACGCGACGGCAACAACGCCGACGCGTTGAGCAACGCCGGTGACAACACGGGCGCCTACCAGCGGCTCGTCAACGGCTTCGGCACCCAGGTGGCGGCGCTGCAGCGACAGACCGCCAACCAGACTGCGCTGGCCGGTTCCCTCGACAACGCGTGGGAGCAGCAGGCCGGCGTCAACCTCGACGAGGAGACGGTGAACATGG
This sequence comes from Nocardioides sp. Root682, assembly GCF_001427795.1. Taxonomy (GTDB): domain Bacteria; phylum Actinomycetota; class Actinomycetes; order Propionibacteriales; family Nocardioidaceae; genus Nocardioides. The sequence continues at coordinate 419,082 of NZ_LMHJ01000003.1, forward strand.
TGACCGCGCAACGCGCCTACGAGGCCGCGGCCCGCTTGCTCACGACCCTCGACGAAGTGCTCGACACCCTGATCAACCGGACGGGACTGGTGGGACGATGAGCGTCGGACGTGTGACCCAGCGGATGCTGACCGAAGGATCGCTGGACAACCTCCAGCGGGGCCTCGGACGGCTGGCGCGGGTGCAGGAGCAGCTCTCCACCGGACGGGTCATCAACCGCCCCTCCGACAACCCCACGGGTACGACGGCCGCGATGCGGCTGCGCAGCTCGATGGCCGACCAGGCGCAGTACACCCGCAACGCCCAGGACGGCATCGGCTGGCTCACCCAGGTCGACACCGCGCTCGACTCGGCCACCTCCACCGTCCGCCGTGCCCGGGACCTGGCGCTCCAGGGCGCGAACGCCGCTGCGTCGGGACCCGTCTCCCGTGAGGCGCTGGCCATCGAGGTCGATGGCCTCCGGCAGAGCCTGATCTCGCAGGCCAACACCACCTACCTCGACAGCCCGGTCTTCGGCGGCGTCACCGCAGGTTCCGCGGCGTACGACGCCACGGGCACCTACGTCGGCACCGTCGGCGACGTGAACCGCCGGGTCGCCAACGGCGTCCAGGTCAAGGTCGACGCGAACGGTCCCGACGTCTTCGGTACCGGTGCGACCTCGGCCTTCGCCGAGCTCGCCGCCCTGTCGACCGCCCTGCGGGCCGGGGACCAGGCGGGCATCAGTGCATCGATCAACACGCTCAACACACGTCTCGACACGCTGACCAGTGCGCGCACGGCGGCCGGTGCCCGGTTCCAGCGGATCGAGCAGGCCGACCTGACGGCCTCCGACGCGGGACTGTCCCTGGAGAACCAGCTGAGCATGATCGAGAACGCCGACCTGGCGGCCACCACCGTGGACCTCAAGCTGCAGGAGGTCGCCTACCAGGCATCGCTTGCCGCGACGTCGCGCGTGATGCAGCCGAGCCTGCTCGACTTCCTGCGATGATGGGCGACATGACGCAGAAGGCTGCCACCGAGGACGAGATCCCGGTGATCGAGCTGGTCCACCCGATGCCGGGCTTCCCGGACGACGGGCGGTTCGCGCTGGTGCAGCTCGACGACGACGGCGTGCTCCACGGGTTCAGGTCCTTGGACAGCGACGGCCTGCAGTTCGTGGTCATCCCGCCCGGCCCGTTCTTCCCCGACTACGCACCCGAGCTGGCCGACGAGGTCGCCGGTGAGCTCGGCCTGTCGTCCGGGAACGCCGGTGACGTGATCGTGCTCCTCGTCGTCCGCGCCGGCGCCACGCTGGCCGAGACCACGGTCAACCTGCGCGCCCCGCTGGTCATCAACACCGCCACGCGCCGTGCGAGCCAGGTCGTCCTCGATGACGCCGACCTGTCGATCACCGCACCGCTCGTCGCCTGAACCGGTAGCCTCACACGCGTGCTGGTTCTCTCTCGTCGCGTCGGTGAAAGCGTCGTCATCGGCGCGGGGTCTCCCGAAGCGGTGACCGTCACCGTGCTCGAGGTCCGTGGTGACGTCATCCGCCTCGGCATCGACGCCCCCCGCTCGGTCGCCATCCACCGCGCCGAGCTCCTCGCCGAGGTGGCCGACGCGAACACCGAAGCGGCGTCCCCTTCGGAGACCTCCGTGGCCTCGCTGACCGAGGCCCTGCGCACCCGCCTCTGACCCGATGTCGGTCGTCCGGTCGCAGCAGCAGGGACTAGGTCCCTAGTCCCGATTCGCCCCTCATCCCCCCTCCCGCTGAGCCGATGGGCCGCGTGAAGGGAGGAACGCATGGACGACGACGCAGAGATCATTGCGGAGTTCCTCGTGGAGTCTCACGAGAATCTCGATCAGCTCGACCGCGACCTGGTCGAGCTCGAGCAGCAGCCCGATTCACGGGACCGGCTCTCGAGCATCTTCCGCACGATCCACACGATCAAGGGGACGAGCGGCTTCCTGGCGTTCAACCGCCTCGAGCAGCTGACGCACGTGGGGGAGACCCTGCTGTCGCGGCTGCGCGACGGGGACGCCGTGATGACCCCGGCGATCACCGAGGCGTTGCTGTCCATGGTGGACACCGTCCGCGCCCTCCTCGACGTCATCGAGCGCACCAGCAAGGACACCGACCCCACGGTCGACGTGCTCCCGCTGGTGGCGCTCATCGAAGGACTGCTGGAGGTCGGCCTCCCAACGACGGCCTCCGGTGAGACACCGTCCGCCGACGAGCTCTCCGTCGCCGAGGTGTCCGAGCTCGGCGGAGCTGTGGAGGAGCCGGACGTGTCCCCGGCGGCCCCTCCCACAGCTCCGCCGGAGGGCTTGACCAGCGAAGAACCTGCCACTGAGGAGCCGCCGGCTCCGGAGAACGGCTGGGACGGCGTCGACCGCCGTACCGTCGTCGAGGCTTCGGTGCGGGTCGACATCGACCTGCTCGACGACCTCGTCGACCTGGTGGGCGAGCTGGTCCTGACCCGCAACCAGCTGATCCAGAGAAGCCTCGCTTCTTCGGACATCGAGCTGGTCCGGGCCAGCCAGCGCCTCGACCTCGTCGCGAGCGAGCTCCAGGAATCGGTCATGAAGACCCGGATGCAGCCCATCGGCCAGGTCTGGTCGAAGCTGCCGCGCGTCGTCCGCGACCTGTCCCACCAGCTCGGTCGCGAGGTCGAGCTGGTCATGGACGGCCACGAGACCGAGCTGGACCGCAGCCTGCTCGAGGCGGTGAAGGACCCGCTCACGCACCTGGTCCGCAACTCCCTCGACCACGGCATCGAACGTCCCGAGGACCGCCTCGCCGCAGGCAAGCCCGCCAAGGGCACCTTGAGCCTGCGCGCCTATCACGAGTCCGGCCAGGTGGTCGTCGAGATCAGCGACGACGGCAAGGGCATCGACCCCGACCGGATCGCCGCAGTGGCGATCGAGCGCGGCGTCGTCACCCGGGACCAGCTGTCCCGGATGGACGCTCGCGAGGTGCTCGGCCTGATCTTCCGACCGGGCTTCTCGACCGCCGCCGCTGTCTCCAACATCTCGGGCCGCGGCGTCGGGATGGACGTCGTCCGCACCAACATCGAGCGCATCGGCGGCAGCGTCGACGTCACCTCCGAGGTCGGTCGCGGCACCACCACCCGGGTCCGGATCCCGCTGACCCTGGCCATCATCCCCGCGCTGGTCGTGGGGGAGGGCGAGGAGCGGTACGCCATCCCGCAGGCCAACCTGGTCGAGCTGGTCCGGATCGAGGGTGACGACCTGCGTCGCCAGGTCGAGGACCTCGCCGGTGCCCCCGTGCTCCGGCTCCGCGGCAAGCTGCTGCCGCTGGTCTCCCTCGCGGAGATCCTCGGCGGACCGCCCATGGACGGCCAGGCACTCACGGTCGTCGTGCTCCAGTCCGACGACGTGCGCTTCGGCCTCTGTGTCTCCACGGTGTTCGACACCCAGGAGATCGTGGTCAAGCCGATCGGCCGCCAGCTGAAGGCCCTGGCGATGTACGCCGGCGCCACGATCATGGGCGACGGACGGGTCGCGTTGATCCTCGACGTCGCTGGTACGGCGGTCACGGCCGGTGTCGGCGTCGCGCAGCAGGAGACGAACGACAGTCGGGTCGTCGTGGCCGACGACCGTACGGCGTTGCTGGTGCTCGAGGTGTCCGACGGACGCCGGGCGGCGTTGCCGCTCGCGGCGGTCTCGCGCCTGGAGGAGTTCGGCCGGGACCGGATCGAACGCAGCGGGGCGACCGAGGTCGTGCAGTACCGCGACGGGATCCTGCCCCTGGTCCGGCTCGCCACCGCCATCGGCCTCACGGACACCAGCGACCAGGGCGACCAGATCAGTGTCGTCGTCCACGAGACGACGGGTGCCGCGGCCGGTGTCGTGGGCATCGTGATCGACCGCGTCCTCGACGTCGTCGACGTCGTGATCGTGTCCAGCCAGGTCGGCCGTCGTGACGGCGTGACGGGCAGCGCCGTCGTCCAGGACCGGGTCACCGACCTGGTCGACCTCGCCGCCGTCGTGGCTCGGTCGGGGGTGCCGGCATGACCGCCGCTGCTGTTGCCTCGACCGGTTCCAGGACCGCCGAGCAGTACTGCACCTTCTGGGTCGCCGACCTGTTCTTCGGCGTCGCCGTCGACGAGGTGCAGGAGGTGTTGCGGCACCAGCCGATGACGCCGGTGCCCCGCGCCGACGCCGCCGTGACCGGTTTGATCAACCTCCGCGGCCAGATCGTCACCGCCGTCGACCTGCGGGTACGACTCGGACTGCCGCCCCGCGAGGGCGACCAGCTCCCCATGAACGTGATCGTGCGCACCCGCGGCGAGGTGGTCAGCCTCCTCGTCGACGACATCGGCGACGTGATCGACACCGCCGGCGTGGACGGCCAGCCGGCGCCAGCAAACATGCCCAGGAAGGTGCAGGACCTCGTGTGCAAGGACCGCGGGGTACTCCCGCTGGCCGACGCCATCCTGCTCGTCCTCGACGCAGACCGTGCGGTCGATGTCTCGACCACACCCGACAACCCCGGAGGAACCCCGTGACCGAGATCCTTGACGTGCCGGTGAACGGCACGCTTCCCGCCGAGAAGGCCTCGAAGGCCAGTCAGCCGAAGGGCGGACCCTCGAAGACCGAGTCGGTCACCGAGGCGTCGGGCTTCGCGCTGTCGATGATGGAGAACAGCCCGACGAACATGATGTTCGCCGACCTGGACTTCGTCATCCGCTACATGAACCCGGCCTCGTTGCGGACCCTGCGCGGCCTCGAGCACGTGCTGCCGGTGCGGGCCGACGAAGTGGTGGGCTCGAGCCTCGACATCTTCCACAAGAACCCCGCCTACCAGCGTGGCCTGCTCGCGACTGCCGAGCACCTGCCGCGCCGGGCCGACATCAAGGTCGGCGACGAGACCCTTGACCTGCTCGTCAGTGCGATCACCGACGCCGAGGGCACCTACATCGGCGCGATGGCGACCTGGGAGGTCATCACCGATCGGTTGCGCACCGAGCGCCTGCGCCTGGAGGCCGAATCGGACACGACCGCCGTCAACAAGGTGCTCTCCACGCTCTCCGCCGCCTCGGATGTCGAAGTGGCCATCCAGACCGCACTGGACACCGTGCGCAACGAGTTCGGCTGGGCCTATGGCTCCTACTGGAAGGTCGACGCGGCCGACCGGACCCTGAAGTTCGACCGTGAGTCCGGTGACGCCGGCGCGGAGTTCCGCCGCGTAACGGTGCAGGCCTCCTTCGCCGAGGGCGTCGGCCTGTCCGGTCGCGCGTGGGCCCAACGTGACCTGTTCTTCACCCGCGACATCGGCGAGATGACCGACTGTGTGCGGGCACCCGTTGCGCAGCAGGCCGGTGTGAAGTCGGGCGTCTGCTTCCCGATCATCATCGACGGCGAGGTCGTCGCGACGATGGACTTCTTCGCCACCGAGACCCTGGACCCGAGCCCACAGCGCCTCGAGGCCCTGCGCAACATCGGTCGTCTGGTGTCCCAGACGCTCTCGCGGATCAACCGCGAAGCTGCGGACCGTGAGGCGGCTGCCGAGCTCACCACCAAGGTCGAGCAGATCCTCGACGTCGTCTCCGCTGCGGCGGCCGGCGACCTCACCCGCGAGCTCGACATCGAGGGCGACGACGCCGTCGGCCGCGTCGCCGACGGGCTGCGGTCCCTGATGTCCACGCTGCGCGTCAGCATGGGCAACATCGGGGGTACGGCGGAGACGCTCGCCGCAGCCGCCGGGCAGCTCACCTCGCTGGCCGAGGGCATGGGCGAGGGCGCATCGATGACCTCCGACCGGGCGGCGTCCGCGTCGAGCGCGTCGGTCCAGGTGTCGGCGTCGATCCAGACCGTCGCCACGGCCGCCGAGGAGATGACCGCCTCGATCCGCGAGATCGCCAAGAACGCCACCGAGGCGGCCACCGTCGCCACGGACGCCGTCACCGTGGCGTCCGAGGCGCAAGGCACCGTCGCGTCGCTGGGCGAGTCCAGCGCCGAGATCGGCCAGGTCATCAAGGTGATCACCTCGATCGCCCAGCAGACCAACCTGCTGGCCCTCAACGCCACCATCGAGGCCGCTCGGGCCGGCGACGCCGGCAAGGGCTTCGCGGTCGTCGCGAACGAGGTCAAGGAGCTCGCCAAGGAGACCGCCAAGGCCACCGAGGAGATCGGCAAGAAGATCGAGGCGATCCAGAGCGACACCCAGGGTGCCGTCTCCGCGATCAGCCGGATCGCCGACGTGATCGCCCGGATCAACGACATCCAGTCGACCATCGCCTCCGCCGTCGAGGAGCAGACCGCGACCACCAACGAGATCGCTCGTTCGGTGACCGAGGCCGCTGCCGGCGCCAACGGCATCGCCGGTGACGTCACCCAGGTCGCCACCGCCGCCGCCGAGACCCGCGAGGGCGCGCAGAACACCCTCGCCTCCGCCACCGACCTGACCGGCGTGGCTGCCGAGCTGCGCGAGCTGGTCGCGAAGTTCACGCTCTGAGTAAGTGAGCGCCGCAGGCGCATGAATCCCCGGCCGCCCGGGGATTCATGCGCCTGTCGGCCGTTGCAACCCCCCACAGGCGCATGAAAACCCCAACACCCTCCGACCGGGATCCGGTCGGAGGGTGTTGGCGTGCGTCGGCGAAACGCAGCGGTTGAAGTCAGCTCACCCGGCGGGTGAGGCCCGGCATGGCGGTGTTCTGCGGTACGGCGGTGGGGGCCGGCGTGCTCGCCTCGGCGCCGTGCAGGCGGACGGCGAGCAGGGCGGCCTGGGTGCGGTGCTGCAGCCCCAGGCGGGAGAGCAGGCCGGTGACGTGGTTCTTCACGGTCTTCTCGGCCAGGTACAGCTTCTCGGCGATCTGGCGGTTGGTCATGCCCTCGGCGATGAGGAAGAAGATCTTGCGCTGCTGGGGCGTGAGCTCGCAGATGACGTCGAGGGACCTGCGCTGCAACTCCATCTGCTCGACGACGCGGCTCGCGACGGTGGGGTCGATGAGCGAGTGGCCGCCGGCGACGAGCTTGATGCCGCTGATCAGCGAGTTGCCCTCGATGCGCTTGAGGACGTAGCCCGAGGCGCCGGCCAGGATCGCCGACGAGATGGCGTCCGGGTCGTCGTACGACGTCAGGATCAGGCCCTTGATGGTGGGGTCGACGGACCGCATCTCGCGGCAGATGTCGACTCCGGTGCCGTCGGAGAGGTTCGCGTCGAGGATGGCGACGTCGGGGCGGAGTGCGAGGATCTCGCGCAGGGCGACGGTGGCGCTGCCGGACTGGCCGACGACCTCGATCGTGTCGTCCGTCTCGAGCAGGCTGGCGACCCCCCGGCGGACCACTTCGTGGTCGTCGACGAGGTAGACGCGAATGACTTTTTCTTCGGGCACGTCACCGAGTGTGGTCCCAGGGACGCTGTCCCGACAGGGCTACCGGGCAGTTGTGGGCGGACGTCGTCCAACGTCTGGCCCGGAGTGACTAGGGCGGATGTGCGAACGAAGGAGGCGAACGGCTCAGCGGGCCCGGATACCGGCCAGCGCGGCCGAGATGTCGCGCTCGCCGCGGCGCAGCTCGGCCAGCAGGTCCACGAGGTCGCGGGTCGTCAGGTTGTCGTCGTCGAGCGCGGGAGACATCCACTCAACGGCTTCCTCGGCGGTGATCCTGCCACCGACGGTGAGGCGGTACTCGGTGTCGTCGAGGTCGAAGTGGATGTCGGCGACGACCGCGTTGAAGTGCTCGTCGGCGACCGGGTCGTGGATCAGGACGTGCTCGCCGGGCTCCAGCCCGCGGCCCAGGTCGTGCGCCCGGTGGCTCACGGCGAGCGAGCGGCTACGCCGCGTGAACGGGCTGAGTGCCACGTTGATCTGCTCCACGATGTCCTCCTGGGTTGCTGGCCTGACATGGAGATCAACCGGCTGTCGGGTTGGTTGTTACGGCCGGACGGGTCACGAGTGTCGTAGTCATTCCTGACCACCCCGCACGGCTCGACCGGAAATTTTCAGTCAGGTTTCTCAAGAACACGTGTAATGAAGATCCAGACCGCGGGTACCTGCGCCGACGACATACGAAGTGGTTGAGACCAAAGCCACGCCGCTCTCGACCCGGGAGTAGATCGTGTCCGTGTTGCCTGAAGTCCCCACCATCCCTCCGGAACGTTCGGAGGATCGCAAGACCCTGACCGCTGAACTGCTCGCGAAGGCCACCCAGTGCACCGGGGCGGAGCGCGACGAGCTGCTCCAGCAGGTCATCGTGCTGAACATCCCGGTCGCGCATGCCCTCGCTGCGCGTTATCGCAACCGCGGTCAGAGCCCGGAGGAGCTCCAGCAGGTTGCCTGCCTGGCGTTGACCCGGGCCGTCCAGCGCTTCGACCCGGGCCGCGGCGACGACCTGCTGGTCTTCGCCGTGCCGAGCATCCTGGGTGAGCTGAAGAGACACTTCCGCTCGGCTGGATGGGCGGTCCGCCCGCCCCGCCGGATCCAGGAGCTCCGCCCCCTGTTGGGCGCGGCCGAGGAGGACCTGACCCAGCGCCTGGGCAGGTCGCCCCGGCTCTCGGAGCTCGCGGCCGAGCTGGATTGTGAGGTCGAGGAGGTCGAGGAGGCCGTCGGCTGTCGCGACCTCGTGCACGCCTCGTCCCTCGACGAGCCGGTCTCGGAGTCCGGGAGCCCTCTCGCCGACCTGCTCCCCGACACCGATCCGGGCTTCGAGCACAGCGAGGCCGTGGCCATGCTGGCTCCCGCTTGCCGCCGGCTGAAGCCACGCGACCGCAGCATCATCAGGATGCGGTTCTACGACCAGCTCACCCAGCAGCAGATCGCGGACGAGCTCGGGGTCACGCAGGTCCAGGTGTCCCGCCTCCTGCAACGCATCTTCAACGACCTGCGCCGCTCGGTGAGCGATCCGCAGCGCCCGCGCGCTGCCTGAGACGACCGCCGCTCCGCCCGGCGGTCACGGTGACGACGACGGTCCACCGATATGGGTCCCTCGATACGCTCAGGAAGATCGAGTCGGTGGACCGTTGTCGTTCCTCTGGTCCTGCCCTTCAATCCTTCTTGCGCCGACGCCGCGCGCGGTGGCTCGCGTCGCACCACGGTTGCCGCTCGGACCGCCCGCACCGGCACAGGGCGACCACCGGTCGCTCCACCTTGCCGACGGTCCCGTCGCCGCCGACCACTTCGTCGGCACCCCGGATCAACAGCGGACCTCCGGGACAGTCCTGGACGACCACGCGTCGGACCTCACTCATCCGGCGGCCCTGCTTCGCTTCGCGGGTTCGGGTCGTCGTTCCCGCTCGTCCAGCCAGCGGCGCATCAGTGCCTCCCCGGCCATCCCGTCCACCTCGAGACAGGTGGCGGCGCCGAAGAGGACGTCGTCGGCGAGACCGGGGTCGGCAGCGACCAGGTTGCCGCAGATGCTGCGGATCGCGAGCTGCTCGTGCACGGCATCCGCCTCCACGTGCTCGTCGTAGTAGTCGAGGACCGACTCGGGCAGCTTCAGCCGCCGGGCGCCCCTCGCGATCCGTCCGCACGGGAGCGAGCTGGTCGCTTCGAACGCGGCCAGATGGCCCATTGCCGCACCATGGAGGCGGCGGTTGAGGGCGAACAGCGACATCACGTTGACCGAGGCGAGGGTCTCGCCCGAGACGTCCGGGAGGTACGACGCCAGGTCGGTCGGCATGTCGAGGGACTCGAGGGCCCGGGCGAACATCGTGGCGTGCAGCCGCTCGGGCCGACCGCCGCCGTACTCGTCGTACTGGAGCTCAGCGAGGGCGACCTTCGCGGGGCCGTCGATCCGCGGCAGCACGAAGCTCTGCGGGTCGGACTCGCGCAGGTGGTAGATCGCCCGCTCCCCGAGGTACTGGCAGAACTCGGTACGGGTCGCGCGCCGCTGCAGGAAGCCGGACACTGTCGACGGGCCGTCGGCCACGGTCATGCGGGTCAGGGCCAACACGACGTCGTCGGCCGGGTTGTCACCCGTCTTCTCCACCGGGTCCGCCGTGCCTGCGCTCGCGACGAGCTCGCGGAGCGCGTGCTCCATCGTGCGCTCGAGCCCCGCCCGGCTCACCAGGAGCAACGGATCCCACTCCGCGTGCGGATCGACACCGTCGAACCCGCGGTAGTGCAGCTCGTAGAGGATCCACAGCGCCAGCTGGAAGTCGCGGTCGCGCAGCGGCTCGTCGACGTCGCCGAAGGCACGGGCCTCGGGCACCGCGCGCGGTCGCCGGTCGTCGGGCTCGAGTGCGCGCACCACTCCCTCGCTGAGCGGGCCACAGGGTTCAGGGAGTCGCATGCGGCCGGCGGTACCCGAGGCGCCCGTCGGCATACGGAGGAGCCGGCCGCACCGGTTGCGTCGTGGGGCCGGGGGTACTGCCCCGCCATGAGCGCGTCGATCGACACCCTCGAAGCGCCCACCGAGGTCATCGACTTCGGTGGGCTCGCCATCTCGTGGGACTCCCGCGTGCTGCGCCCGCGAGCGTGGACCGCCGAGCAGGCCCGCTGGGCCGCCGAGCTCGCGGGTACGGCGTCAGCGGGACCGATCCTCGAGCTGTGCTGCGGCGCCGGCCAGATCGGCCTCCTGGCGGCCCGCCTCTCCGGACGACCGTTGGTGCAGGTCGACCGGGACCCCGTCGCGGCGGAGTACGCCTCCCGCAACGCCGCCGCGGCGGGGATCACCTCCGACGTGCGGTGCGGGCCGATGGCCGACGTCCTGGCGCCGGGGGAGCTGTTCGACGTCGTCGTGGCCGACCCGCCGTGGCTGCGGACGGCTGAGGTCGACGACTTCCCCGACGACCCGGTCGGCGCGGTCGACGGCGGGACCGACGGGTGTGACCTCGTCCGCGACTGCATCGACGTCGCGCTTGCGCACCTGGCACCCGGAGGCCGGGTACTGGTGCAGGTGGGAGACCTGGCCGAGGTGGAGCAGGCGCGGCGACACGTCGACCGCCATCACCCGGGCCACGCCGTGCACGCCGTTCGTGATCGTCGAGAAGAGGGAGCTGGAGGTGTTCTCGTGATGGTGGGACCACGTGAGGGTTCGAGTGAGGAAGAGACGGAGGGACAGGTGTCGGAGGTCGGCAACCTCGACGACGTCGGGGAGATCCGACCGGAGGACGCGGTGGCCGCACACCCCGATGACCGTGAGGTCCAGGAAGGTGCCACCGGCCCCAACGCGCGGACCGGCGACCAGGACAACCACGACGACGAGGTCGACCAGGACGAGGAGGAGCCCTACGCCCACCCGGAGGAAGCGGAGTGATGAAGCTGCGCGGGCTCACGGCTGCGCTCGCGGGCGTCCTCGCCGCCCTCCTCTGCAGCTGCTCGCTGGTCGAGGAGCCCGATGCGGCCGCGTGGGACCAGCAGGCCGCGCAGGCCCTCGAGGACGCGGCCAGCGAGGTCGCCACGACCCGCCTGGCGCTCGAGACGGCCGCCCAGGAGCGGGTCTGGTCGTCGTACACGACGGTGGTGGTCGCTGATGCTGAGGAGGCCATCGTGACGGTGGCCGACAACCTCGCCCGGGTCCAGGCGCCCGCCGGGCGCACGGAGCAGGCCGCGGACGTCGGCGCCCTGATGGATCGCGCCGTGGCGTCGGTACGAGCGGCCCGGTCCCTCGCCGTGCAGGGGAGGTACGACGACCCGGCCTCGATCGACGAGCTCGACCGCCTCGCGACCGACCTCGAGGACGCGGCGGGAGCGCGGTGAGCTGAGGTGAAGCGCTACTTCGCCGTCCTGCTGGGCGTACTGACCGCGATCGGCGGCTTCGTAGACATCGGAGACCTGGTCACCAATGCGCAGGCGGGTGCCCGGTTCGGCTGGTCCCTGGTGTGGGTGGTCGTGCTCGGGGTGCTGGGCATCTGCGTGTTCGCCGAGATGTCGGGCCGGATCGCCGCCGTCAGCCACCGGGCGACCTTCGACCTGGTCCGCGAACGGCTGGGGCCGCGGATGGGCCTGCTCAACCTCTTCGGGTCGATGTCGGTCACCTTCCTGACGTTCATCGCGGAGATCGGCGGCGTCGCGCTCGCCCTGCAGCTGCTGTCGTCGGTCAGTCACGTGCTGGTCGCGATGTTCGTGGCCGCAGCCGTGTGGATCGTGTTGTGGCGTGCGAAGTTCTCCTCGATCGAGAACGTGCTCGGCCTGATGGGCCTGGCACTGATCGTCTTCGCCGTCGCGCTGTGGCAGCTCGGTCCGGACTGGAGCGAGCTGAGCTCCCAGCTCTCACCGGCGGAGAAGCCGGCAGCCGAGGGCTGGGCGGTCTACGCCTTCTTCGGCGTCGCCCTCTTCGGTGCGGCGATGACGCCGTACGAGGTCTTCTTCTTCTCCAGCGGAGGTGTCGAGGAGCGGTGGACCAGCAAGGACATCGGGGTGATGCGCGCCAACGTGTTCCTCGGCTTCCCGCTGGGTGGCGTGCTGTCGGTCGCGATCGCGGGCTGCGCGGCCGTGGTGTTCCTGCCGCAGGGCATCACGGTCGAGACGCTGGGCCAGGTGGGCCTGCCCGTGGCGGTGGCGCTCGGCAAGATCGGTCTGGCCGTGGTCGTGCTCGGCTTCTTCGCAGCGACGTTCGGCGCGGCGTGTGAGACGGGGCTGTCCGTGGGCTACAGCCTGGCGCAGTACTCCGGTTTCCAGTGGGGCAAGTACGTCCGTCCCCGGGAGGCCGCCGGCTTCCACGTGGTGCTGCTGGTGGCGACGGTGCTCGCGGCGGGCGTCCTGCTGACCGGCGTCGACCCGATCATGGTGACCGAGGTGTCCGTGGTGTTCTCGGCCCTTGCGCTGCCGCTGACCTACTTCCCGATCCTGGTGGTCGCCAACGACCCGGACTACCTGGGCGAGCACCGCAACGGGCGGCTGGCCAACGTGCTGGGGGTCTTCTACCTGGTGGTCATCACGATCGCGTCGATCGCCGCGATCCCGCTGATGGTCATCACGTCGATGGGACAGGGCTGATGGGAGGACAGGGCTGATGGGAGGACAGGGCTGATGGACGGGTACGACGCCGCGCTGCACCTGCTGGACCGCCAGGTCGTCGATCGGGAGGGCCAGCTGGTCGCCAAGGTCGACGACGTCGAGCTCACCCTGGAGCCCGACGGGTCGCTGGTGGCGACCGGTCTGCTCGTGGGGCTGCCTGCGCTACTGCCACGGTTCGGCGACCGTCTCGGGTCGTGGCTCCTCGACAAGTACGTCCAGGCTGGAGAGGAGCGCGCCGACCGGGCGCTGCCCGGCGTGATCGAGTTCGAGCTCGTCGACGACATCGGCAGCGGCGTCGAGCTGTCGGTGCTCCGCAAGGGCCTCGTCCGGCCCCGTACGGCGGAGGTGCCCGCCGGCGTCGAACGGTGGCGCCTCGGAGACCTGCTCGGGATGCGGGTGCGGTGCGGTGACCTCCCGAAGCGCTCCCGGGTCCTCGACGTCCGCCTGGCGGGGGTCCCGCACCGCACCGAGCGTCCGCTCGTCACCGGACTGGTCGTCGGACCGGGGCGACCGGGCAGCCTGTTCGGCTACGACCGCAAGCCGGACCTGGGACCGCTCGCGGTCGCCGTCGTCGTACGTCGCCTGCACCGCCACGTGCGCGGGGTCGACGTGGGGCCGGGCGTCGAGATCGACCGGGCTGCCAACGAGGTCCGGATCAGCCCGGGTGTGCCGCTCCTGCCGCTCCTGTGAGGCGCGGTCGGCCCTACACCCAGCGACTGAACCAGACCCGGTCCAGCCACTCGCTGTGGGTCAGCATCTGGTTGGTCCAGATCGGCCAGAACCAGGCGAAGTTCACCAGGGTGAGGATCACGAACGCCCCGCTGACGATGACTCCGGCCGTCCGGCGGGCGGACGGCAGCCGGGAGGGCCCGATCAGGGTCCCGATGCTCAGGGTCAGGGCGATCACCGTGAACGGGAGGATCGCGATCGCGTAGAAGAGGAAGATCGGCCGGTCGTCGTACTGCAGCCAGGGGAGCCAGGTCGACAGCGCACCGACCACGGCGACGCCGTACCTCCAGTCCCGGGCGCCGATCCACATCACGACCGAGAACATCAGCGCCAGCAGGCCGCCCCACCACAGGACGGGAGTGGGGATGAGCAGCACCTGCTTGATGCAGTCGCTGCCCGCCGGTGCGTCGCAGCCCTTCGCGGTCGGCGGGATGTCGTTGGTGACGGCCACCCCGACGGGCCGGTTGATCAACAGCCAGCTCGACGGCTTCGATTCGTAGAAGTGGTCGGAGCAGTTCAGGAAGTGGGTGTGGAACGTGTAGACGTCCTGGTGGTAGTACCAGAGCGAGCGCAGCGACTGCCAGGCCTCACCGACGCCCTTCGCGTCCTTGTCGTCGGCGGTCGGCCACTTCTTCGTCTTGTCGAGGTGGGTGGCCTCGTAGGAGTCGTCGTCCTTGGCGCAGTGGCCGTGCCCGGTGTACTGGCGGTACTGCGTCGAGCTGAGGTGCTCCTCGTACTCGTTGGCGTGCACCAGCCAGCCGCCCCAGGTCGCGATGTAGACGAGCACACCGATGACGACCAGGTGCAGGAAGGCCGGTACGCCGTCCGCGAGGACGCCCTTCGCGATCGGCCACCGGATGCCGAGGGACCGGCGGGCGCCCGCGCTCCAGATCCAGCACAGCACGCCGAACGCCGCCAGCGGGTAGAGGGCTGTCCACTTGGTGCCGATCGCCAGGCCGAAGCAGATGCCGGCCGCGAGCAGCCACGGCCGGAACAGGATCCGTGGACCCCAGGACCTTCCCGGGTACGAGAGGGGTCGGTGGTCGAGCTTGTCGAGACCCCGGGCGAGCCGGGCCCGGTGCCAGTCACGATCGGCGACCAGGCACGCAACGGCACACAGCAGGAAGAGTGCGAGGAAGATGTCGAGCAACGCCAGCCGGGACAGGACGAAGTGCAGTCCGTCGAGCATCAACAACAGCCCGGCGACGCAACCCAGCATCGTGGAGCCCGTCATCCGTCGTACGAGACGACACATGACCAGGACCATCAGGGCGCCCGCGACGGCCGAGGCGATCCGCCAGCCGAAGGGGTCCATCCCGAAGGCCTTCTCGCCCAGGGCGATCAGCCACTTGCCGACGTCGGGGTGCACCGCCAGCGAGGGGTCGCCGGTCCACACGCCGTGGGTGTGGCCGGCGAGGATGTCGTCGTTGATCTCGTTCTTGGTGTTGCCGTCGACGTCGGTCAGGTACGTCTGGATGTAGCCGTTGTTGAGGAGGGACCACGCGTCCTTGGCGTAGTACGTCTCGTCGAAGGCGAACCGGTCCGGGTTGCCGAGGCCGATCACGCGCAGGCCGAAGGCGAGCAGGGTCAGGCCGATCGGTGCCAGCCAGCCGACCAGCTTGTCGCGCAACAGCAGCCGCCGCAGCGGGTTGAACGCCCGCTCGACCGCCCGGGGCACCGGCCGGCCGGTCGCCGTCGTCGAGAGCCCGACGAGGCGCTCACGCCTCCGGGCCTTCTCGTCGACAGCGGTCACGGTCGGAAACCTTACGCAAGGCAAGGTCGCGGAGAGTGCCAGGCAAGGTCGTCGAGTAGCCCGAGCCGCCAGGCGAGGGCGTATCGAGACGCCCGTCCTGACATGATCGAGCCGTGACCGGAGTCCTCGTGCTGGCAGGCACCCCGATCGGGCAGGTCGGTGACGCACCCCCACGGCTGGCTGCCGAGCTGGCCGGCGCCGACGTCATCGCTGCCGAGGACACCCGCCGCCTGCGTCGCCTGGTCTCCGACCTCGGCATCGAGCTCAGCGGCCGCGTCGTGTCCTACTTCGAGGGCAACGAGGCCGCCCGCACCCCGACGCTCGTCGACGCACTGGTGGCGGGCGAGCGCGTGGTGCTGGTGACCGACGCGGGCATGCCGAGCGTCTCCGACCCCGGCTACCGGCTCGTCGCGGCCGCGGTCGAGGCCGGGATCCGGGTGACCGCCGTGCCCGGACCGTCCGCCGTGCTGACCGCGCTCGCCGTCTCCGGGCTCCCCGTGGACCGGTTCTGCTTCGAGGGCTTCCTGCCGCGCAAGGCGGGCGAGCGCTCGCGTCGCCTCGCTGAGGTCGCGTCCGAGCAGCGCACCCTCGTCTACTTCGAGGCGCCGCATCGCACGGTCGCCGCCCTCGAGGCCATGCGCGACGCGTTCGGCCCCGACCGTCCGGCGGCGGTCTGCCGTGAGCTCACCAAGACCTACGAAGAGGTACGACGCGGCCCGCTCGCCGATCTCGTCGACTGGGCCAACGAGGGGATCCGCGGCGAGATCACCATCGTGGTCGCCGGTGTCGTGCCGGGTGCCGGCATCGCCACCGATCCCGACAGCCTGCGCGCAGCCGTCGCCGATCTCGAGGCAACAGGGATGCGACGCAAGGACGCGATCGCGGCGATCGCCGTACAGGCTGGGCTGCCGAAGCGCGAGGTCTACCAGGTGGTGCACGTCGATGAGTGACCTGCGTGGGACCGAGCGGATCACGGCGGTCGAACGCGACGGCCTCGTCCTCGACGTGGTCGACGGCGGGCCGGTCGACGGGGTGCCGATCGTGCTGCTGCACGGCTTCCCCGATCGGGCGAGCGCCTGGCGTCGGGTGGCCCCGTTGCTCCACGCGGAGGGCTACCGCACCCTGGCGCTCGACCAGCGTGGCTACTCGCCACGCGCCCGGCCGCCCCGTCGGCGTGACTACCGCGCGACGGAGCTGGCTGCTGACGTCCTGGCGCTGGTGGATGCCGTGGCCCCCGCCGGTCGGGTGCACCTGGTCGGCCACGACTGGGGCGCCGTTCCGGCGTGGCTGCTGGCCGGACACCGTCCGGACCGCGTGCTGTCACTGACCGCCGTGTCCGTGCCGCACCCGCAGGCGTTCGTCACCGCGATGGTGCGCTCGACCCAGCTGCTGAGGTCCTGGTACATGCTGGCCTTCCAGCTGCCGTTCCTGCCCGAGCGGATCATGGGCGTCCGCAGCGCCCGCGCGACCCGGCAGATGGTGGCCTTCGGGATGACCGAGGACGACGTCGCCCACTTCCACCGCGAGATCCTGGACGACGGTGCGCTCCCCACCGCCCTGAACTGGTACCGCGCCATGCCGCTCGGCGATCCGCGGGCGATGCGCGCCCGGGTGACCGTGCCGACGACCATGGTGTGGAGCGACCAGGACACCGCCGTGGCGCGCTGGGGTCCGGAGAACGCCGAGAAGTGGGTCGATGCCCCCTTCCGGTTCGTCGAGCTGGCCGGTGTCTCGCACTGGATCCCGACCCAGGCGCCCGAGGCCCTGGCGGAGGCGATCCTCGCCCAGGTGCGGGCCTCATGAACGACGAACGTCCCCCGGTCCCGGAACCGCTCCCGCACCCGGTCGTCGACAACCACTGCCACCTCGACATCGGTCGGGACGGGGAGCCGTGGGACGCCGCGGAGGCGATCGCCGCTGCCGCAGCCGTCGGCGTCACCCGGATCGTGCAGATCGGCTG
This sequence comes from Nocardioides sp. Root682, assembly GCF_001427795.1. Classification (GTDB taxonomy): domain Bacteria; phylum Actinomycetota; class Actinomycetes; order Propionibacteriales; family Nocardioidaceae; genus Nocardioides. The sequence continues at coordinate 436,429 of NZ_LMHJ01000003.1, forward strand.
CGACCTGCCGGGCGCCCGGTGGGCGGTGGCCGCTGCCGCGGAGCACCCTGCGCTGGTCGCCGGCGTCGCCCTGCACCCGAACGAGGCGCCGCGGATCCTCGAGCAGGGTGGCCGCGCCGCGCTGGAAGCGGCCTGGGCCGAGATCGAGACGCTTGCCGCGACGCACGACAAGGTGCGCGCCGTCGGGGAGACCGGTCTCGACGCCTTCCGCACGGGGGAGGAGGGCCGCGCGGTGCAGGTCGAGTCCTTCCGTCGTCACATCGACATCGCCAAGCGGCTCGACAAGACCCTGGTCATCCACGACCGCGACACCCACGACGACGTCCTGGCGGTCCTCGACAGCGAGGGGGCGCCCGAGCGCTGGGTGATGCACTGCTTCTCCGGCGACGCCGACTTCGCTCGTGAGTGCCTCGACCGGGGCGCGCACCTGTCCTTCGCCGGGACGGTGACCTTCAAGAACGCCGAACCGCTCCGCGAGGCGCTGCGGCTGGCCCCGCTCGACCGGGTGCTGGTGGAGACCGATGCGCCCTTCCTGACCCCGACGCCCTACCGCGGCCGGACCAACGCGTCGTACCTCGTCCCGGTGACGCTCCGCGCGATGGCGGCCGAGCGCGGCGAGGACCTGGGGGAGCTGTGTGCAGCCATCGACGCCAACACCGAGCGAGCTTTCGGCGGGACCTGGTGATCAGCGCGGCAGGAGTCGGTTGCCCGTCTTGACCGTGTTGCGCTTGACCCGTTCGGCCATCCGGCCGAAGGTCGCTGCGACGGCGCCGTGGCTGGCCGGCGGATCCAGGTTGACCGGGTCGCCGACGCGCACCGTGCCAGCGGTCGCTACGTCGGCGTACACGCCGAACCAGCGCTGGCCGTAGGTCGACACCGACTTCATCACGGCAGGATCGGCCGGTACCCCGACCTGCTCGCGCAACGGCACCGTGCACCGGATGGTGGGCACCTCGACCCGGGTGCTCAGCCCGCCGGCGTGCAGCGTGCCGCCGATCCACTCCTGCTCGGCCAGTCCGTCCAGCGGGCTGTCGATGACGATGTTGGGGCGGAACCGTCGTACGTCGAAGTCGCCGCCGTGGGCGGCCATGGTGCGCAGGCTGGAGGTCGTCACGACGTGCAGCGGGTAGGCGTCGGCGAAGATCCCGACCGGGGTGGCGTAGATCGCGAGCTCAGCCAGCATCTTGAGCGAGAACATGGAGTAGTCCGGTAGCGGTTCGTCGTCGGCGAGCCCGAACTGTTGCCGGATGTCCTTCTTGCTCGCCAGCACGCCGCGGTACGCCGCCTTGTCGTGCAGCGCCGGGAGCGGGACGAGCGCGACCCGTTTCCCCGTCAGCTCGCTCAGCCGTGCGTCCATCGCGTCGGCGTCGGTGCTCGTGACCTCGGTGCCGTCAGGGAACGTGACGACGACGTGCGCCACGTCGCCGGGGCCGGTGCCTGTGGGCGGCTCCTCGACGAAACGGGCCGTGCAGCCCAGGAGTGCGGGGAGACGGCGCGCGGTGGTCACCGCACCGAGCTCGAGGTCGCGCACGGCCCACATCCGGTCGGCGTGCAGGGCCCGCTCGTCGACGTACGACGCGTCGACCGTCTCACCCCCCATCGACTTCACGGGGTAGCGCCACAGGGCTGCGATCGTGCCGACGTCCATGGCCGAAGGTAGCACCGCGCGTGCTAGCTGGAGTTAGCAAGGTCGTGTGACGGGTGGGACCAGAGTGGCGATTTGCGGGTGAAACAGGTCACTCCCTGAGCGCGAAAGAGGCCCCGCGGGTTTGCATCGGGGTGCTTGCTCCTGTTCTCGTTGATGTCAGAAGGCCGGGATCGGAAGCAAAATCTCGACCAGTTCTCACGGGATCAGGCCCTGCCGCACCACGGCGCGGCGGATCGGATCGGACTGGTTGACCGAGGCCCGGGGAGCTCGAACATCGGAGAGTCGTGCAGCTTGCGCACCCCACCCTTGCCCTGAGCGCCAAGGCGCTCATCCAGAAGCTGACCCACAGCCGGGTCGCCCTCGTCGCGACAGTCATCGCGGTGTTGGTCGCGGTTTCCGCGGTGACCGTCGGCTATGCGTCGATGACCACCGAGGTCACGCTTTCTGTCGACGGCAAGGAGCGCACTGTCTCCACGTTCGGTGACACGGTCGAGGACGTTCTCGCGTCCGCCGACATCGATCTCACCGACCGCGACCTGGTGTCGCCCGACGAGGACGAGTCGATCGAGGCCGGCGACAAGATCTCCGTCCGGTACGGCAAGCCGATCGAGCTCACCGTCGACGGCGACACCAGCACCCACTGGGTGACCGCGACCGACGTCCAGGGCGCGCTCTCCCAGATCGGCACCCTGTACGCCGACAGCCGCCTCTCCACGAGCCGCAGCATGAGCCTCAGCCGCGGTGGCGCCGAGATCGACGTCGTCACGTCGAAGAAGCTGACCTTCAAGCTGGCCGGCAAGAAGGCCGTCAAGCGCAATGTCGTCGCCCTGACCGTCGAGGAGGCGCTGGCCGAGGTCGGCGTCGAGCTCGACGCGCGCGACAAGGTCCGACCCAAGCGCGACGCTGAGGTCAAGGACGGCGACAAGATCGTCTACACCGACATCAACGTGAAGACCCGCAGCGTCGACGACGAGGTGTTCGACGCGCCCGTCAAGGAGATCGAGGACGACTCGATGTCAAAGGGCGAGCGCACGGTCGTCACCGAGGGCATCTCCGGTGTCCGCGACGTCACCTACAAGATCGTGTTCCGCAACGGCAAGGTCCTGCGCCGCGAGATCGTGAAGCAGGACGTGAGCAAGAAGCCCACGGCCGAGGTCGTCCGGGTCGGCACCCAGGAAGTCGTGACCGCCAACTACGCCGGCGGCAGCAGCGTCTGGGACCGCCTGGCGCAGTGCGAGGCCGGCGGCAACTGGGCCACCAACACCGGCAACGGCTACTACGGCGGCCTGCAGTTCAACCTCGGCACCTGGCAGGCCAACGGCGGCACGGGTTACCCGCACCAGGCCTCCCGCGAGACCCAGATCGCGATCGCGACGAAGGTCCGCGACGCGTCCGGCGGGTACGGCGCCTGGCCCGGCTGCGCCTCGAAGCTGGGTCTGCCTCGCTGACCGATAGCCTGATGTCGTGTCCGACTCCCTAGCTCCACCGCGCCTGCTGGGCCCGGTGGAGGTTCGGGAGCTCGCGGCGCGCCTGGACATCCGTCCCACCAAGCAACGCGGGCAGAACTTCGTCATCGACGCCAACACGGTCCGTCGGATCGTGCGCGAGTCCGGTGTCGTCGACGGGGAGGTCGTCCTCGAGGTCGGACCCGGGCTCGGGTCGCTGACCCTGGCCCTGCTGGACGTGGGCGCCGACGTGACCGCGATCGAGGTCGACCAGGCGCTCGCCGACGAGCTGCCCGCGACCATCGCGACCTTCGCGCCCGATCACACCGATCGGTTGCGGGTGGTCCTCGCCGACGCACTCGCCGTGACCGAGATCCCCGGCCCGGCGCCGCGGGCGCTCGTCGCCAACCTGCCGTACAACATCTCGGTCCCGGTCCTGTTGCACCTGATGGAGCTGCTCCCGTCGCTCGAGCACGGCCTCGTGATGGTCCAGTCCGAGGTCGCCGACCGGCTGGCCGCGCCTCCCGGTTCCAAGACGTACGGCGTCCCTTCGGCCAAGGCCGCCTGGTACGCCGACGTGCGGCGTGCCGGAGCCATCGGCCGCAACGTCTTCTGGCCGGCGCCGAACGTCGATTCGGGCCTGGTGGCCTGGACACACCGCGCGCCGCCGACCGACGAGGTCACCCGCGAGCAGGTGTTCGCCGTCATTGATGCCGCCTTCGCGCAGCGCCGCAAGGTCCTGCGCGGGGTGCTCCGCGGCATCGCTGGCAGCGCGGAGGCTGCCGAGGCCGCGCTGGTGTCGGTCGGGATCGATCCGCTCACCCGCGGCGAGTCCCTCGGGATCGACGAGTTCGTCGCCGTCGCGATCGCGCTCGACCAGCAGGGGGCGGGCCAGTGAGCCAGCAACGCATCGACTCCCTGCCGCCGGTCACCGTGCGCGCGCCCGCCAAGATCAACCTCCACCTCGGTGTCGGCGCCCCGCGCCCCGACGGCCTGCACCCGCTCGCCACCGTCTACCAGGCCGTCGGCCTGTACGACGACGTCACGGTGTACGACGCCCCGGCGTGGTCGGTCGAGCTGACCGAGCCGGTCGACGGCGTACCGCTCGACGACACGAACATCGCCATCCGCGCCGGCCGTGCCCTCGTGGAGCACCACGGCGTCGACCTGGCCGCGCACATCTCCATCGCCAAGGGCATCCCGGTCATGGGCGGCATGGCGGGCGGCTCGGCCGACGCCGCCGCCACCCTGCTGGCCCTCGACCGGCTCTGGGACCTGCAGACGCCCGACGACGACCTGCTCCGGATCGCGGGCACCCTCGGCAGCGACGTCCCCTTCGCCCTGCTCGGCGGTACGGCGCTCGGCACCGGTCACGGCCAGCTGGTGGAGCCGGTCGCGGACCGGACGTCGGTGTGGTGGGTCGTCGTGCTCTCGGACCAGGGCCTCTCGACACCTGCGGCGTACCGCCACTTCGACGAGCTCTCCCCGGACGCGCCTGCTGAACCGCCCGTCCCTGAAGCCCTGATCGAGGCGCTCGCCGGCGGCGATGTCGACGACGTGGGGGACCTGCTCGCCAACGACCTGTGGCCCGCGGCGCGTGACCTCCGGCCTGACCTGGTGGACGTCGAGGTGCAGCTGCGCAGCCTCTCGCCCGCCGGCGTGCTCCTCTCGGGCTCCGGCCCGACCCTGCTCGTGCTGCACGACGACGTCGACGACGCGCGTGCCACGGCTGCTGACCTCACCGAGCGCGGGTTCCGGTGCACCCTCGCGCCCGGCCCTGTCGCTGGTGCCCACGTGGTGACCTATGTCTGATCTGCCCAGCCTTCTCAATCTCGAGAAGGTCTCGAAGTCCTTCGGCGTCCGCCCGCTGCTGACCGAGGTGTCCCTCGGCATCGGGGCCGGTGAGCGGATCGGTGTCGTCGGCCGCAACGGTGACGGCAAGACGACCCTGCTGCGCCTGATGACCGGCACGGAGGAGCCCGACTCCGGCCGGGTCTCGCGTCAGCGCGGCCTGCTCATCGGGGTCCTCACGCAGCGCGACGACTTCGACGACACGCATTCGGTGCGCGAGGTCGTTCTCGGTGGGATGGCGGACCACGAGTGGGCGGCCGACGGGCGTTCCCGCGAGATCGTCGAGGTCCTGCTCGCGGGCGTCGAGCTCGATCGCATCATCCACGGGTTGTCCGGCGGCGAACGTCGCCGCTGCGCGCTGGCCGCACTGCTGCTCGGCGACCACGACCTGATCATCCTCGACGAGCCGACGAACCACCTCGACGTCGAAGCCGTCGCCTGGCTCGCCGCGCACATGGCCGGGCGGTCCTCCGCGCTGGTCGTGGTCACCCACGACCGCTGGTTCCTCGATGCGGTCTGCCAGCAGACCTGGGAGGTCCACGACGGTGTCGTCGACCTGTACGACGGCGGCTACGCCGCGTTCGTGCTGGCCAAGGCCGAGCGGCAGCGCCAGGCCGGTGTCTCCGAGCAGCGCCGGCAGAACCTCGTCAAGAAGGAACTGGCCTGGCTGCGCCGCGGTGCCCCCGCGCGCACGTCGAAGCCGAAGTTCCGCATCGACGCGGCCAACGCCCTGATCGAGGACGTACCGCCGCCGCGGGACCGGCTCGAGCTCCAGAAGTTCGCGACCCAGAGGCTCGGCAAGGACGTCATCGACATCGAGGACGTCGACTTCGTGCGCGGCGAGCGCATGCTGCTCAAGGACGCCACCTGGCGCCTCGGCCCGGGCGACCGCGTCGGCCTGGTCGGCGTGAACGGCGCGGGCAAGACGTCCGTCCTGTCCCTGATCGCGGGCGCTGCGAAGCCCTCGGCCGGGAAGGTGAAGCAGGGCCGCACGGTCGCGTTGAAGCACCTGACCCAGGACGTCGAGTTCGACGACCCCGAGTCCCGGGTGCTCGCGACGGTCGAGTCGATCCGGCGCGTCACCAAGACGGCCGACGGCGAGATCTCCGCGACGTCGATGCTGGAACGCTTCGGCTTCACCGGCGACCGGCTCACGGCCCGCGTCGGTGACCTGTCGGGCGGCGAGCGGCGACGCTTCCAGCTGCTCCGGCTGCTGCTGACCGAGCCGAACGTGCTGCTCCTCGACGAGCCCACCAACGACCTCGACATCGAGACCCTCAACGTCCTCGAGGACTTCCTCGACGGCTGGCCCGGCACCCTCATCGTGGTCTCCCACGACCGCTACTTCCTGGAGCGGGTCACCGACTCGGTCTGGGCACTGCTCGGCGACGGTAGGGTCTCGATGCTGCCGCGCGGCGTGGACGAGTACCTCGAGCGCCGCAAGGCCGGTGGTGCGCAGAACACCACCGCGTCGCCGAAAAAGACGGATCAGGATCGGGCGCAAGGTGATCGAGCAGCCGCCGAGGGCGGCGTGTCGAGATCTCCCAAGGCCCGCGCCGGCTCCGCCGAGGAGCGCACCGCCCGCAAGACCGTGGCCCGGCTCGACAAGGTCCTGGCCCGGATGGGTGCGCGCGAGGGCGAGCTGACGGCGGCGTTGCTCGACAACGCCAGCGATGCGAAGAAGCTCACCGAGATCGCGAACGAGCTCACGGCTCTGCACGAGGACAAGGCGACGGCCGAGCTCGAGTGGCTCGAGGCCGCCGCACTGCTCGAGTAGCGGTCAGCCGGCGAACGGCAGCAGCAGCCGGCGCAGCAGGTCGGCGAGCCCCTGGTGGTCCTTGGCACTGAGCCCGGTCAGCAGGTCGCGCTCGGCGTCGAGCAGCGCGGTGAACGCGCCGTCGACGGCTTCCTTGCCCTCCGGGGTGAGGCGGACCAGCACGCCCCGGCGGTCCGAGGGGTCGGGGTGCCGCTCGACGAGCCCGCGTGTGGTGAGCCGGTCGACCCGGTTGGTCATCGTGCCGCTGGTCACCAGCGTCTCGCGCAGCAGTCGCCCGGGAGACAGCTCGTACGGCGCCCCGGCCCGCCGTAGTGCGGCGAGCACGTCGAACTCCCACGGCTCGATGTCGTGGGCGGTGAAGGCCTGTCGGCGGGCCCTGTCGACGTGGTGCGCCAGGCGGGAGATCCGGCTGAAGACGGCGACGGGTGCCAGGTCGAGGTCGTTGCGCTCGCGCGCCCACGCCTCGATCAGCTCATCGACCTCATCCCGCATGGCGGCATCCTAGCGGTCGGGTCGAGAATCTTGATGTCGAGATAAATGGCACGTAGGCTCCGTCCCGTGAACCATCGCTCGACAGTCCTCGACCGGGTCACCCTCACCAGCCTCGTCTGGGGTGACATCGACGACCACGACCGGCCGCTCGCCGTACTCCTGCACGGGTTCCCGGACACCGCCCACACCTGGCGCCATCTCGCGCCCGCGCTGGTCGAGGCGGGCTGGCGGGTGGTGGCGCCGTTCACCCGCGGCTACGCGCCGAGCTCGATCCCGACCGACGGCAGCTATCACGTGCCGGCGCTGATGGACGACGTCCTCGGCCTCCATCGGGAGTACGGCGGCGACGACCGTGCGCTGCTCGTCGGGCACGACTGGGGCGCGATCACGGCCAACGGGATCGCCGCGTCCGACGCCAACCCGTTCGGCCACGTCGTGTCGCTGGCGGTCCCGCCGTTCAGTGTGATGAACCCGCGCCGCGACGACCTCGGCCGCTGGTTCCGGGTGCTGCCGCGGCAGGCCGGGCTGAGCTGGTACACCGTGTTCAACCAGCTCCCGCGACTGCCCGAGCGTTCCTTCGACCGTCTCGTCGACCACCTGTGGCGGCGCTGGTCCCCGGGCTTCGACGCGACCGAGGACCTGATGCACCTCGCCGCCGCCGTACCGGACGAGGCCCGCAAGAGCGCCGTGCTCGGCTACTACCGCGCCCAGCCGCGTGTCCGGAGCCTCCCGGACCGCTACCGGGCGCATGCGCGCGACTGGGTCGGCGGTCCGAAGGTGCCGATCCTCTACCTCCAGGGGGCTGACGACGGCTGCCTCGACGCCCGCTGGGCAGGGATGGTCGGCGACCGGCTTCCCGAGGGCAGCCGAGTCGCGGTCGTCGAGGGCGCCGGTCACTTCCTCCAGGTGGAACGCCCGGACGTCGTGAACGCACGGATCCTGGACTACCTCGCCGAGCGCCAGGAGGCGGCTCGGTGAGCCACGCCTGGGACCCGCAGCGCTACTTGACCTACGCCGACGAGCGCGGCCGTCCCTTCGTCGACCTGATCACCCGCATCGACGCCGCCGATCCGCGGGTCGTGGTCGATCTTGGCTGTGGTCCGGGCAACCTCACCTCCCTGCTCGCTGACCGCTGGCCGTCAGCGTCGGTCGCCGGCATCGATTCCAGTGAGGACATGGTGCGCGCGGCGACCGACAGTCCGGCCGCCGAGCGCATCTCCTTCCACAGGGCGGACCTGCGGGACTGGCTGGCGACCGTGGAGCCGGGCTCTGTCGACGTGCTCGTCTCCAACGCCACCCTGCAGTGGGTGCCCGGCCACCTCGACCTGATGGCTGCCCTCGTCGCCGCGCTCGCGCCCGGCGGCTGGTTGGCCTTCCAGGTGCCGGGCAACGCCGACCAGCCCACCACGACGGTTCGCGAGGAGCTGGCAGCCGAGCCGCCGTACGCCGCGCACACGGCCGGCGCCGCCACCATCGCCGCGCACGACGCCGCCACCTACCTGCGCGCGCTGCGCGACCTCGGTTGCGAGGTCGACGCGTGGGAGACGACGTACCTCCACGTGCTCGCCGGCCCCGACCCCGTCTTCACCTGGGTCTCGGCCACGGGTGCCCGGCCCACGCTGCAGGCGTTGCCCGACGACCTGCGTCCGGCCTTCGAGGAGGAGTTCAGGGCGCGCCTGCGCGCGGCCTACCCGGACGAGGCCGGCGGCGTGGTGATGCCGTTCCGCCGGAGCTTCGTCGTCGCGAGGGCGCAGGGATGAGGATCCATCACGTCCAGGTCGCCTGCCAGCGCGGAGGCCAGGATGACGCGCGCCGCTTCTACGCCGACGGCCTCGGCATGACCGAGGTGCCGAAACCGGCGGAGCTGGCGAAGCGTGGCGGCTGTTGGTTCCGGTGGTACGACGCCAGCGGAGTCCCCACCGCTGAGATCCACGTCGGTGTCGAGGAGCCCTTCGCCCCGGCGCGCAAGGCGCACCCCGCGTTCCTGTTGGGGTCAGTGGACGAGCTCGAGACCGTCGCCGGTCACCTCAGCGGTCTCGGGTTCGAAACCGACTGGCGCAGCACACGTTCGAAGGCCACGAGCGATGCCACGCCTTCGATGGCGCCGGGAACAGGGTGGAGCTCCTCGCGCCTGCTCGGTGAATCGCTGCCGACGGTTGTCCACAGGTCTGTCCGCCTCGGGTGACGTGTGTCGGCGCCGCGTCGTACCGTCGCTGGCTCAAGGGCAACTTCTGACGCACACTTGAGGATGTGATCGGCTTGGACCTCGACACCTGGATCTCGCTGGCGGTGCTGGTGACGGCACTGACTGGCTTCCATGTCGCGTTGCGGCGGGAGTTGCACACCGAGATCTCCGGACTCCGTGGCGAGATGGGCGGCCTGAGGACTGAGGTCCGTGACGAGATGGGCGGCCTGAGGACTGAGGTCCGTGACGAGATGGGCGGCCTGAGGACTGAGGTCCGTGACGAGATGGGCGGCCTGAGGACTGAGCTCCGTGACGAGATGGGCGGCCTGAGGACTGAGCTCCGTGACGAGATGGGTGGACTCCGCGGCGAGATGGCAGTCCTGCGCGTCGAACTGAAGGCTGACATCAACCGGCTCGACGAGCGCGTCTACGCCCTCGCTTCGGGAATGCGGCCCCTCCTGGAGAAGGCTGACCGCCCGGCCAGCACTTGACCTCAGGTCGGCGGGTGGCCGTGCGGACGTGAAGCCGGAGTGCCCGCGGGTGGAGTGAGCTCTCCCGAGATGGAGATCAGTTCCCTGCCGCTCCGTAGCCCCCCCAGGCCCCCGGAACTGGCGCCCGCAGGCACTCCGACGATCTAGGGGCCGCTCCCGCGGCGGGTGTCGCCCAGCGCCACCAGGCTGTCGACCTCGCGCTCGAACGTCGGCCGCCCGGCGGCGATCGTCCGTTCCCTGCAGAGGTCGACGAAAGCCGCGATGACGGAGGCGGTGTGGGACTTGCCGGCCTCCTGTGCGAGCGCGACGATCCGCCCGGTGTACGGCGACCACGGCTGTGCGGTGACCATCGCCATGTGGTGGCGCCACTCGACGATCGTGCCCCGCTCGGCGATGTCGAGGAGCTCCTCGACGGAGTCCAGCACCGGGACGGTCCAGGTGCGGTCGGTGCCCTGGTTGAGCAGGGCGTGTGCGGCCCGCAGGCAGGTGTCGTCGACGGCTTCGACCCGTGCGGCGGTCCGGGGGTCGGCGGCCAGGCGTTCGCGCAGGTCGCTGGCGACGAGGCGGCGGACGGCTTCGCTGGTCAGCGGCAGTCCGGGGTGTGACTCCAGCGGGCTGCCGTGGCGGTGCTGGAGCCGGGCGAGGCGCTCGTGGCCGAGCTGACCGGCCAGGTCGGCGAGGGCCGCGTGGTCGCCGGCCTCGCCGAAGAGCGCCAGGGCAACCAGGTTGGCCGTGGCGGCGTCGGCGGGGGAGGCGAAGGTGTTGTCCTCGTGCTCCTCGAGGAATTGCAGCAGGCGCTCCCAGGCGTCGAGGTCGTTCGTCCCCACCTGGCCGACGCGACCGAGCACGTCGCCGGTGATCTCGAGCAGGCGGTGGCGGTACGGCCCGACGGTGCGGCGGCGGTCGAGCAGCCGGCTGCGAAGGGCAGCGGTACGACGAGCGGTCGCGCGGGGGCGGAGCTGGACCACGGTGCTCATCGATGCCTCCGTCCGCTGTTTTGGGCTGTGGAAAGGGCCGGGATTCCGGCCTGCTCTCAACCAGACGGAGGCGGCCCGGAAACATCACGCGGTTTTCCCGAAAGTTGGTGCAATTCGGAGAAATGGCATGATCGGGGCGCATCCACGAGGACCTCGCAACGACGCAGGCCGACGAAATCGCCGCCGCTGGGCGGCGGACGACCAGGATCCGGGGGGACCTGATGGCGGACGACGCGCGCCGCGCGCTGGACGAGCAGCTGCTTGACCGCGTTCGCAGCGGCGACAGCCTCGCCTACGAGGAGCTCTACCGGGAGTACGTCGACGGCGCCCGCCACCTGGCGCGCATCCTGGTCAGCGCCGATCACGCCGATGAGCTCGTCGCCGAGTCCTTCGCCCGCGTGCTGTCGGCGCTCCGCTCCGGTGGCGGTCCGACCGACAACTTCCGGTCCTACCTGCACGTCACGATCCGCAACGGCTACCGCGACGCGCTGCGGGCTCCGCGCGAGGCGCCGGTCTCCGACCAGCCGTGGCTGTTCGACGCCGCCGAGCAGCCGGCGGAGGAGATGGGTGCCGGGCTCGACGAGACCGTCGCCGTCGACGCCCTCTCGAGCCTGCCTGAGAGCTGGCAGCGCGTCCTGTGGCACGTCGAGGTCGAGGGTCGCAAGCCGGCCGAGGTCGCCACGATCATGGACCTCCAGCCCCGCGCGGTGTCCTCCCTGGCCCACCGCGCCCGCGAGGGCCTGAAGCGTGCCTACCTCGACCTGCATGCCGGCCCGGCTCCCGCGCGGGAGGCGTGCCAGTGGGCGCATGCCCGGATGAGCCAGTACGCCCGCGGTGACCTCGGGTCCCGCGCCGAGCAGAAGTTCGGCAACCACATCGACGGCTGCTCCGACTGCAACCAGGCCTTCGTGGTGGTCAACGGGGTCAACCAGAAGCTCGCCGCCTACGTCCTCCCGATCGTCCTGCTGGCCGTGCTGCCCGGTGGCGGCAAGGGCCTGTTCTGGCTCGTCGGCGCTGGCGGTGTCGCGACCACCGGTGCGGCCGCGTCGGGCGGCGCGACCTCCGGGGCCGCGTCCTCGGGTGCGTCCAGCGCGAGCACTCCGGTTGCCGTGGGGGTTGCCGCGGCGGTCGTGGTTGGGGCGATCGCGGCCGGGGCCTTTGCCCTGTCGTCCGGCGACAGCAGGCCCCGCGCCGACAAGCCGACAAGTGCCGATGTCGTGACAGGGGAGCCGGACGACGCGCTCGCCGCAGACCCGGCGCCGGCACCTGAACGGCCGGCCCGGCGCTCGCCCGTGCCCGTCGAGGCCGTGCCGGTCGAATCGGTACCGGTCGAGTCCGCGCCGGTCGAGTCGGAGCCCGACCCCGCGAGCGAGCCCACGAGCGCACCGAAGTCCGCAGCGCCCCGTCCCACGCCGACCGTCGAGCCGACGCCCGCCGTGGCGCCGCCCACGGACCCGTGCGCCACGGACCCGTGCGTCCGGCTGGTCGACGTCACGACCGTCGACGGACCCGGCCCGCACCCGTCAGAGATGACCGTGACGACCGAGGTGCTCGGCGGGCCGGCCCGGACGATCGAGCTCGTATTCCTCTTCGACGCTCCGGTCACGGTGCCGGCCGGTGGCCGAGCCGGGACCGGCTGGACCTGCACGGTGATCGACCTGCTCGCCGGGGGACTCGAGGTCGGAGCCACGTCGCCGTACCTCGTCGCGGGCCCGCTGATGCCCGTCACCTGTTCCTTCGCGTACGACGCCGCGCCACCCCCGCCGCTGACCCTGTCTGCGGCGCCGTGGCTGCTGCCGCCGACCTCACCTGCGGGCAGCGTCACCCTGGTGGCCGCGGGCGAGCAGGTCGCCACCGAGCGCTTCGGCGACTGAGCCGGACGTCACCTTGCCGCCGGTTGTTACTCACGAGTAATCTGAGTGCCATGACTCAGGTACACAACCTCTGGAAGACCACGACCAGCGTCCCGGTCGTCGGCGGCTCGATCGGCAAGCGGGTGTTCTCCTTGGCGTTCGCCCAGAAGGCTCCGTACTTCGCCACGATCCACCCGCGCGTCGTCGACATGCGTCCCAACTACGCCGAGATCCGCTTCGCGAAGCGTCGCAGCGTGCAGAACCACATCGGCACGGTGCACGCGATCGCGCTGTGCAACGGCCTGGAGATGGCCATGGGTGCCCTCGCCGAGTCCACCGTCCCGGACACCAAGCGCTGGATCCCCAAGGGCATGTCGATCAACTACACCGCGAAGGCGACCGGCGACATCACCTGCATCGCCGAGACCGACCAGGCGCAGTGGGACGCCGCCGAGGGTGACCTCCCGGTCCGCGTCCGCGGCCAGCTCGAGGACGGCACCGTCGTCATCGAGGGCGTCATCAACCTCTGGGTGACCTCGAAGAAGTAGTCGTCGACGAACGACGGACTGCGCTCAGGCGCGGTCCTTGTCGATCCCTGCCGCAGCAGCAACGATGTCGATCTTCTTCTCACCGACGAACCGCTTCTGGATCCAGGTGGCGAGCAGCGTCAGCAATAGGTTGAGCCCGACGTAGAGCACGGCGAGCACGAACGCAGTCGGCACCTGGTTGTGGAACTCCTTGTAGATGGACTGCCCGACCTTCGTCAGGCCGGGGGCAGCGACCGCGTAGCCGAGGCTGGTGTCCTTCAGCGCGACGACCATCTGGCTGATGATCGCGGGCAGCATCACCTTCACCGCCTGCGGCAACAGGATCAGTGTCATCACTTGGGTCTTGCGCATGCCGATGGCGTACGCCGCCTCCGCTTGGCCCTTTGGCACGGCGGCCACGCCGGCCCGGACGACCTCGGCCAGGACCGATCCGTTGTAGCAGGTGAGGGCGATGACGACGGCGAAGAAGCCGCCGCGCTGGTCGATCCAGAGGAAGCCGCCCTGCGTCGAAACGAAGAACCCGAAGTACAAGAAGATCATCAACAGCAGCACGGGCATCGCGCGGAAGAACTCGACCACGATCCAGGCAGGCCAGCGGATGAACCTGTGGTCGGACATCTTGGCGACGCCGAACACGAAGCCGAAGACGACCGCGCCGATGATCGCACCGACTGCCATCGTCACCGTGGTGACCAGGCCATCGACAAGGAGTGCCGTGATGAAGTCGGGGGTGAGGAACGGCTCCCACAGGGCGTACTCGAACTGGCCGTCGTCGTTCAGCTTCCACAGCGCGTAAGCGATGACGACCACGATCGCCGCGGACGCGGCAACGCTGTAGATCCGGTGCCGCACCTGGGTGCGCGGACCGGGGGCGTCGAAGAGAACACTCGCGGCCATCAGACGGGGTCCCTGCGGCATTGTTCGACGGCGGAGCGAAGCGGGGGAGGAGAAGAATGTCGTGGGGTGTTCATGCGATCCTCCAGCGTCGTTCGAAGCTCAGCGAGATCATCGAGACGATCTCGACCAGGACGATGTAACCGATCGCGAAGCAGAGGAAGATCCCGAGTCGCTGGCTGCTGAAGTCGTTGCTCAGCCCGCGCATCGTGGCAGTCGCCTCGGCGAGGAAGAAGATGCCGGCGACCGAGGTGTTCTTGAGCATCGCGATCAGCGCGCTGGCCAGGGGCGGCACGGATGCGCGCAGCGCCTGGGGCAGCACCACCTGGGTCATCACACCGCTGAAGGGGAGGCCGATGGCACGCGCTGCCTCAGCCTGGCCTATGGACACGGCGTTGACGCCCGAGCGCAGGGCCTCGCACACGAAGCACGAGGTGTAGAGGCTCAGGGCGATGAAGGCCGTGGCGAAGGCCGAGGTGAAGTCGAAGCTGCCGACGTAGATCTGCACCCACTTGAAGTTGATGCCGATGATCGGTGCGGCGAAGTGGAAGAAGATGAAGATCAGGACCAGCGGGGTGTTGCGCACCAGGGACACGTAGACCGCGGCGACCTTGCGGAGCACGCCGATCGGTCCGACCCGCATCGCCACGAGCAGCGCGCCCAGCGCCATGGAGGCGACGGCGCACACCAGGAACAGGAACAACGTGTAGCCGAACGCCTTGAAGAACTGGTCAAGGTTGTCGAGCACCGCGTTCAACGGCGTCACCTCTCCGATGGGGGAGCCGGGGGTCGCCCGTCACGGGCGACCCCCGACTCCTGAGTCATGCGTCGGTCACTTGCAGGGCAGGAGCGCCGGCGGCTCGGGCGTCTCGACACCCGACGGCCCGAGGGTCAGCTCGAAGGCTTCGGCCCACGACCCGTCCTCGAACGCGTCGGACAGGACGCCGTTGATCCACTCGCACATCTCGGGCTTGTCCTTGCCGTAGCCCACGCCGATGTTCTCCTCGGAGAACTCGTCGCCGACGACCTTGAGCTCGCCCTCGTTCTGGGCGGCCAGGCCGGCCAGGATGGTGCCGTCAGTGGTCATCGCGACGTAGGTGCCGTCGAGGACCTTCTCGGCGCACTCGGAGTAGGAGTCGGCTCCGACGCCCTTGGCGCCCTTCTCCTTGATCCGGTCGAGCGAGGTCGAGCCGGTCACCGAGCAGACCTCCTTGCCCTTGAGGTCATCGACGCTCTTGACGTCGCTGTCGGACTTCACCAGGATCCGCTGGCCGGTCACCATGTAGGGCCCGGCCTGGCCGACGACCTTCTGGCGGTCCTCGGTGATGGAGTACGACGCCAGGACGATGTCGACCTTGCCCGACTCGAGGTAGGGCTCGCGGTTGTCCGAGATGGTCTCTTCCCAGTTCACCTTGTCGCTGGCGGGGTCGATGCACAGGTCGGCCACCAGGAGCTTGGCGACCTCGATGTCGAACCCGCTGGGCACGTCGTCGGTGGCGCCCTTGAAGCCCAGGCCCGGCTGGTCGTACTTGACGCCCACGTTGATGGTGCCGGCGTCGGCGATCGCGGCCATGCGTGAGCCTGCTTCGAACTTGTCGTCACAGTCGTTCTTGGCCTCGACGTCGCGGCCGGCCTTGTCGTCGCCGGCGTCGCCGCAGGCCACGAGGCCGGTGGCAGCGATGAGGGTGACCGCCGTCGCCGCGAATGCTTTCCTGAGTCGCATGTACTGCTCCTTTGTGTAGGCCCGAGGGTGCCGAGCGATCAGTGTTTGAGGATCTTGCCGAGGAAGTCCTTGGCGCGATCGCTCTCTGGGTTGGTGAAGAAGGTCTCCGGGTCAGCGGTCTCGACCATCCGTCCGTCGGCCATGAACACGACGCGGTTGGCGGCAGTACGGGCGAAACCCATCTCGTGGGTGACCACGATCATCGTCATCCCGCGCTCGGCGAGGTCGACCATGACGTCGAGGACTTCCTTGATCATCTCGGGGTCCAGTGCCGACGTCGGCTCGTCGAAGAGCATCACCTTCGGCTCCATCGCGAGAGCGCGGGCGATGGCCACGCGCTGCTGCTGGCCACCGGACAGCTGGGCGGGGTACTTCGCGGCCTGGTGGCCGACGCCGACCCGGTCGAGCAGCTCCTTGGCGAGCGCCTCGGCCTCCGCCTTGGACTTCTTGCGCACCTTGATCGGCCCGAGCGTGACGTTCTCGAGGATCGTCTTGTGGGCGAAGAGGTTGAAGCTCTGGAACACCATGCCCACGTCGGCGCGGTGGGCGGCCAGTGCCTTGCCCTCCTGCGGCAACGGGGCGCCGTCGACCTGGATCAAGCCCTTGTCGATGGTCTCGAGCCGGTTGATCGTGCGGCACAGCGTCGACTTGCCGGAGCCCGACGGGCCGATGACGACGACCACCTCGCCACGCTGCACGGTCAGGTTGATGTCCTGCAGGACGTGCAGGTCGCCGTACCACTTCTGGACGTCGACGAGCTCGACCAACGGGTCGTTGGAACGGGTCGCTCCGCTGCTGACCGCAGCGTCATCGGTGACGGTCATGCTTGGGGACGTTAGTCCCGCGAGGCCACGCCCGGCTAGACCGCCACGCCACCGAGACCGATTCGTGACGCCAGGTTCACGCGCCGGAGATCAGGGACGATCAGACAATTGCCGGGACCACACTGAGCGCCAGACCGACGATGATGGCCAGGACGGCGAACGCCATCGCCTTGCGGTGGGCCTTCTCGGACGCGGCCGCGTCGGCGTCCGTCAGTGCCGGCAGACCCATCCCGACGCGCCACTCGGTCTCCTCGCGGTCCCACAGCTCGGTCGGCGTCAGGGCCTCCAGCATCGCGCCGATCGCGTACAGCAGCACGGTGAACGTGCCGCCGGCGACGGTGAGCACGGTGAGGATCGCCGACACCCCGCGGGTGTCGGTCCCGAACATCAGCCCGGCACCGAGCAGCACCGACACGACCAGCGCCGCGACGCTCAGGACGCTGCCGATCCACTGGTTGTTGCGGGCCATGAAGCCGGGGGGAGCTGTCTCAGCCATGGTATCGAGCCTACTCAGCGGCTGTGCGATTCGGGCGCACGGCCCGCGCCGCCGTACCCTTGACCGGTCATGAGCACCACGCAGAGTCCGCCTCGCACCTACGTCGTCCGCACCTACGGGTGCCAGATGAACGTGCACGACTCCGAACGACTCTCCGGGCTGCTCGAGGACGCCGGGTACGTCGCCGCGGAGGCCGACGTCCAGGCCGACGTCGTCGTCTTCAACACCTGCGCCGTGCGCGAGAACGCCGACAACAAGCTCTACGGCAACCTGTCACAGCTCGCGCCGGTCAAGGCCGCCAACCCGGGGCTGCAGATCGCCGTCGGTGGCTGCCTGGCCCAGAAGGACCGCGCCACGATCACCGAGAAGGCGCCGTACGTCGACGTCGTCTTCGGCACCCACAACATCGGCTCGCTGCCGGTGCTGCTGGAGCGCGCCCGGATCATGGAGGAGGCGCAGGTCGAGATCCTCGAGTCCCTGTCCGTCTTCCCCTCGACGCTGCCGACCAAGCGGGACTCGGCGTACGCCGCCTGGGTCTCGGTGTCGGTGGGCTGCAACAACACCTGCACGTTCTGCATCGTCCCGGCGCTGCGCGGCAAGGAGCAGGACCGCCGCCCCGGCGAGATCCTCGCCGAGATCGAGGCGCTGGTCGCCGAGGGCGTCTCCGAGATCACCCTGCTCGGCCAGAACGTCAACGCGTACGGCGTGGAGTTCGGCGACCGCCAGGCGTTCTCCAAGCTGCTGCGGGCCTGCGGCGCGATCGAGGGCCTCGACCGTGTGCGGTTCACCAGCCCCCACCCGGCCGAGTTCACCGACGACGTCATCGAGGCGATGGCCGAGACGCCCAACGTGATGCCCCAGCTGCACATGCCGCTGCAGTCCGGCTCCGACAAGGTGCTCAAGGACATGCGCCGGTCCTACCGGCAGGCGAAGTACCTCGGCATCATCGAGCGGGTCCGTGCGGCCATGCCTGACGCAGCGATCACCACCGACATCATCGTGGGCTTCCCCGGCGAGACCGACGAGGACTTCGAGCAGACGCTCGAGGTCGTGCGCCGGGCGCGATTCGCCGGTGCCTTCACCTTCCAGTACTCCAAGCGCCCCGGAACGCCGGCCGCGACGCTCGAGGGCCAGATCTCCCCGGAGGTCGTCAAGGAGCGCTACCTGCGCCTCGCGGAGCTGGTCACCCAGGTCGCGTGGGAGGAGAACATGTTGCTGGTCGGCCGCGAGGTCGAGCTGATGGTCTCCGAGGGCGAGGGCCGCAAGGACGCCGAGACGCACCGCCTCTCCGGGCGCGGACCGGACAACCGGCTCGTGCACTTCGAGGCCGACTTCTCCCTGGTCGAGGGCGCACCGCGCCCCGGCGACGTGGTCACCGTCGTGATCACGCACGGTGCCCCGCACCACCTGATCGCCGACGGCCCGGTGCGCGCGCTGCGTCGTACCCGCTCGGGCGACGCGTGGGACCGGCGGAACGCCGCGCCCGCCGCGCCCACGGGTGTCGGTCTCGGCATGCCGACCGTCGGTGTACCGGCCCCGCTTGCCGCCGGCCCGGTCTGCGGCTGACCAACAGCCGTTCCTCAGGCCGGGGACTCGTCCTCCGGCTTGACGTCCGGGTTGCCCTTCGTCGCCTCGGTGTCGGTGTCCTCGAGCTCAAGCGTGTCCGCAGGGAGCTCGTCGGTCGCCGGATTCTTGTGGGGATCGGGGTCGCGCGCGTCGGTCGTGTAGGCCCCGTCGCCGCCCACACCCTCGAGCCCGTTCGGGCCGCCGGGCGGCGGCGCCTGAGGCTCGGCAGTCGGCTCGGGTGCTGGCGGCAGGCTCTGCCCGGCATCGTTGTCGGGGTCCACTCGTACGGCTTCCTCGGGTTGTTCGGTCATGATCACCCTCCTCGGGGGAGAGGTATCCGCTGACCCGGAATTCATCCGGGGCCGAGGAAGGCCGCTCAGAACCCGTGCTGGCTGAGACCCGGCAGGTCGCCGCGACGGAGACCGTCGAGGACGACGCGCTCGTGCGGGACCACCGGTTCCGGCAGCGCGTCGAGCCGGAACCAGCGCAGGTCGGCGCACTTGGTCGGCTCCACGATGCGTGGGACCCCGGACCAGGAGCGGGCGGTGAAGAAGAAGTCGACGCGTTCGTCGATGGGGAGGTCGTGTGCGGTGCGCTGCATCGCGGTCGCGAAGGTGAGGTCGAGGTCGCTCACCTCGATCTCCTCGAGGGCCTCGCGCCGGGCGGCGGCCTCCGCGGTCTCACCGCGTTCCACGTGACCGGCCGCGGCAGCGGCCCAGTGGTCGTCCATGTAGCCGGTGCCCTGCCGCAATTGCAGAAGCACCTCGGTGGCCGTGCCGTCCGTTGTCTCCCTGAGGAGGAAGACGTACGAAGCGGGTACCACCACGAACCGCGTCTTGCCGGTCGCGGGGTCCAGCACAGTCACCGAGGTGCCCTTCGTTGATCGAGGAGGTTGCTCTGCAACCGTCTCGAGATCAATCAGTTGATGTCGTCGTTCTGGCCGTCGAGGCCGTCGAGCGCGTCCTTGGCCTTGTCGGCGCCCAGGTCGATCTTGTCGTCGAACTTGCCGCCGGTCTTGTCGGACGCGAAGTCCGCAGCCTTGTCGACCGCGTCGCCGATCTTGTCGCCCTGGCTGTCGACCGCGTCGGTCACCTTGTCCTTGGCGTCATCCAGAAAGCCCACGAGAAACCCCCAACAGTTGGAATGATCCGCGACCCGGGTGAGTCGCTCGCGGCAACCTTGCCACACTGGCCACATGCCGCAGCCCAACAACCCGTCGGAGATTCCGATCGTGGCGCTCGTGGGACCCACCGCCAGCGGCAAGACGGCGTTGTCCCTGGATCTGGCTTCCGCACTGCACGGAGAAATCGTCAACACCGATGCGATGCAGGTCTACCGCGGCATGGACATCGGTACGGCGAAGCTGCCGCTCGCCGAACGACGCGGCATCCCGCACCACCTGCTCGACACCCTCGACATCAGCGACGTCGCCACGGTCTCGGACTTCCAGGACTGGGCGCGTACGGCGATCGCCGAGCTGCGCAGCCGCGGCGTGACGCCTGTCCTGGTGGGCGGTTCGGGCCTCTACACCCGGGTGATCCTCGACCAGTTCGACTTCCCCGGGACCGACGCCGTCGTACGGGAACGGCTGGAGGCCGAGCTGGTGGAGGCCGGTGTGGCCGCGATGAGCGGCCGCCTGCGGGTGCTCGACCCCGTGGCTGCGGACCGGATCGGCGAGAACGGGCGCCGCATCGTGCGGGCGCTCGAGGTGATCGAGCTGACCGGCGAGCCCTACAGCGCCCGCCTGCCCGTGCAGGAGTACGTCGACCCGCACACCGTCCAGATCGGCGTCTCCATCGATCCGGCAGTCCTCGAGGACCGGATCCGCCAACGCGTCCAGGCGATGTTCGACGAGGGCTTCGTCGCGGAGGTCGAGGGTCTGTTGGCCCGGGGACTGGCCGAGGGCCGCACCGCCCGCGTCGCCATCGGCTACCGCCAGGTGATGGCCGCACTGGCGGGGGAGATGTCGCTGGAGGAGGCGCAGGAGCGCACCTTCATCGCGACCCGCAAGTTCTCCCGCCGCCAGATGGCCTGGTGGCGCGCCGATCCCCGCATCACCTGGGTGGAGTACGACGACCCGGACCGTGTCGCGAAGGCACTTGCCGCGATCCAGCGGTGAGCGTCAGCGGAGTCGGCGCAGGGCCGTTTCCGCCGCATTGAAGCCACCCATGCCGTGCACGCCCCCACCGGGCGGCGTGGCTGACGAGCAGAGGTACACGCCGTCGACGCCGAGGGCGTACGGGTTCAGCGCCGGACGTGGCCGGAACGCGATCTGCAGTGCGGTGTTGGCGCCGGCGCTGATGTCGCCGCCGACGTAGTTGGCGTTGTAGACCTCCATCTCCGGGGCCGATCGCGTCGACGTCGCGAGGATGAGGTCGCGGAAGCCGGGGGCGAAGCGCTCGATCTGCCCGGTGATCGCCTCGGTCGCGTCGCCGGTCCAGCCGTGCGGCACGTGGGCGTAGGCATAGACCGGGTTCGCGCCACCGCTCGACCGACTCGGGTCGATGAGGTACTGCTGGCCGAGCAGCACGAACGGCTGCTCTGCCATCTCTCCGCGCACGGTGCCGGCCTCGATCGCGCGGATCTGTTCCGCCGTACCGCCCAGGTGCAGGGTGCCGGCCCGGCGGCAGTCCTCGTTGATCCAGGGGATGTCGCCCTCGATGGCGAAGTCGACCTTGAAGGCCGCAGGGCCGTAGGTGTAGCGCGACAGCGCGCGGTGGACCCGACGGGGCAGCCGATCGCCGACGATGTCGAGCACGCCGGCCGGTGCGGTGTCGAGGAGCACGACGTCAGGGGCGGCTCCGGTGAGCTCGCGGAGCTGGTCGAGTGAGGTGACCCGGACGCCCGTACGCACCTTGCCACCGTGCTCCTGGAGCTCGGCGATCAGGGCTCGCGTGATCGCCTCGGTGCCGCCCTCGGCGACCGGCCACCCGACCGCGTGCGCTGAACCGGTGAGCATCAGGCCGACCGAACCGCTCAAGGGGGTGTCGAGGCGACCGAAGGCGTGGGCGGCGACGCCCATGAACAGGGCCTTCGCCGGGTCGTCGCTGAAGCGGCGCGCGGTCCAGGTGGCCGGCAGCAGCGCCTTGACCCCGAACCTGGACAGCGTGAGCGGATGCCTCGGCACGTGAGCGACCGGTTGGAACACCTCGCCGATCAGGTCGTCGAAGTTGCGGACGATGGGGTCGAAGATGCGCCGCCACCGGGCACCGTCGCGGCCCAGCGTGGCCACCGTGGCGTTCATGTCGCGGGTCGCGATCCCGGCCCGGCCGTCGTCGAGAGGGTGGGCCAGGTCGATCTCCGGCCACAGCCACCTCAGCCCGTGTCGCTCCAGCCCCAGCGAGGCGAAGTAGGGCGAGGCCACTCCGGTCGGGTGGAACGCGGCGCAGTCGTCGTGGAGCAGTCCGGGCAGGGTCAGCTCGCTGGTGCGGGTGCCGCCCCCGGGTCGGTCATGGGCCTCGAGGACGGTGACGTCGAGACCCTCCTGGGCCAGGCGGATGGCGCCGGCGAGGCCGTTCGGCCCGCTCCCCACGACGACTGCGGTGCTCACGTGACGGCGTCCCTTCCGGTGGTGAGGGTGTGCTGGCGACGGTAGCCGTCGGCCGTCCAGCCCACCTGCAGGGGGATCGGCCCGTTCGGCAGCCACGGCTGTTCCTTCACGCAGTCGCGCACGTCCCACGTGCCGCGCTCGACCACGCCGAGCGCTGCGTCGATCACCCGGTAGTGCTGGGGGCGTGAGGTCCGCCACGGGGTCGGCTGCGACTCGCAGTAGGCGACGACCAGGTCGCCAGGTGCGAGGTCGAGGCGCTTCTGGATGGCCGCGACCATCCGCTCGTCGTGGAGGTGCCCGTCGCCGAAGTTCCAGCCCAGCACGACGTTGCAGACGAACTCGCCCTCCCGGAGGGTGCGCTCCTCGATGTCGTCGAGGTGCTCGCGGAGCACGGAGAACAGGCCGCGCCCCTGGCTGTGCATCGCGCGCCAGGCCATCACCTTCTGCAGGGTCATCTCGGCGTCATCGTGCTCGAGCGGCGTCGGCTTCATCCGCTGCAGCTGGTCGACCTGGATCTCGACCTGCGGCAGCTCGTTCAGCCGCTCCTCCACCCCGGGCTTCATCGTCCAGACCGCCGAGGCCCAGTTGCCGGCGTACTGCCGCATGGAGGGCAGGAACGAGACCAGGTCGGGGCGCAGGTTGCCCAGGACCGGCCCGAACAGCAGCAGGCCGAAGACCGGGATGAGCAGCAGCGGTTCGGAGAAGTCCCAGATGTTGTAGACCGACGCGTCGAAGCCGTTCCCGAAGCCGCCCCACAGCACGATCGCGATGTAGCCGAAGTAGACGTTCCACTCCAGCGGTACGGCGAGCGGGAACGTCGAGGTGATGAAGATGTGGAACACCAGCATCGCCACGGCTCCGAGCATCGCGACGGTGTTGTTGGTCGTGGTCAGCAGCACGACCGGGATGACGATCTCGACCGTCGTACCGCCGACGTGGGCCATGAACTTCGCCAGCCCGGACGGGCGCAGGTCGTCGGGTTCGTTGCGGTAGTGCAGCCGCTTGACGATGCTCAGCTGGCCCGGGCTGTTGGACACCATCGGCGGGACCACGTGGGCGAAGTGTTCGCCGAACTTCGACACCCCGGCACCGATCCAGACGATGCAGATGATGATCTTGAACGCGACGACCAGGTTCACGAAGTCCGCGGCACTCGCGCCGTCCCGGGTGGCGATCGCCCCGAGGGTCGCCGAGAACAGCATGATCGGGAGGTACTGCTCGGAGCGCGCCGCCAGGAAGACCACCTTGTCGCGCAGGCCCATCAGCGGCATCAGCACCAGGACCGGGATGAACGCGGCTGGTGGGATCAGCTCCTGGGGACCGGTGCCGGCCGGGAGCAACGCCACCGGATCGGCGTGGACGACCAGCGGGACGACGAGGCTCGCGAGGACGCCGACGTACAGGATCACGTCGACCACCGTGCGCTCGTCGCCGCCGGTCAGCGGGACGTGGCGGCCCCACGGCGCCATCCGGATCGTGCCGGGACGCAGCCAGTAGCGGATGTTGCCCAGCATCGGGACGAAGTGGCCACACAAGGGGCCGAACGCACCACCGAGGCCGATCACCTCGAGCAGCATCAGCCAGACCGCGAGCTTCTGGTAGACGACCACGTTGTCGAACCAGGTGCCGGGGTCGGCGAATTCGACGCCCGCAGTGGTCATCGAGGTGATCCACAGGCCCACCGCGAAGTAGAGGCCGAGCATCTTGAGGACGTACACGACGTGCAGCACCCGGGGGGTGCCGAAGCCGTCCTCGACCCAGTGGGTGCTCAGCACCCGGATCCGCTCCTGCAGGGGCAGGCGGAGGAACTCGGCCGGCGGCACCGGCTGCGGCGAGGGGTTGATGAATCCCATGTCAGGAGTCCTTTCCTGCGGCGACCGCGAGGTCCGCCAGCTGGGCCCGCAGCCCGGGCTTGTCGATCTTGCCCACGGCGTTCTTGGGCAGGGTCTCCCGGACATGGAGGGCGACCGGGACCTTGATCTTGGCAAGTTCTGCGCGGCACCGGGCGAGAACGGCGTCACGGTCCACCTCGCCGCCGGGCTCCGGAGCGACGAAGGCGACCACCACCTCGCCGTACACGGGGTCCGGGCCACCGACGACCGCGGCCTCGAGGACGGACGGATCGCTGTGCAGCACGTTCTCGATCTCCTTCGGGTAGATGTTCTCCCCGCCGCGGATGATCATGTCCTTGATCCGGTCCACGATCCGCAGGTACCCGTCCTCGTCGAGGATCCCCACGTCGCCCGTGTGCAGCCAGCCGTCCCCGAGTGCCTCGGCCGTGGCCTCCGGGCGATGGAGGTAGCCGCGCATCACGTTGCCGCCCTTGATCACGACCTCGCCGCGCTCACCCAGCGGGAGCAGGGACCCGTCGGGCGCCATGATCGCGACCAGCTGGCCGGGCAGGGCCGGTCCGACGCTGCCCGGCTTGCGGACCCCGTCGACCGGGTTGCACGTCGAGGCGCAGGTGCCCTCCGACAGGCCGTAGCCCTCCACCAGGGGAAAGCCGAACCGCTTCTCGACACCGGCGAACAGGTCCGGCGGAGCGGGGGCCGCGCCGCAGATCGCGAACCGCACCGAGCTGACGTCGGGCCGCACCTCCTCGGGCAGGGCGACCAGGTGCGAGTAGATCGTGGGCACTGCCGAGAAGTACGTCGGGCGCAGCCGCTCGATCGACGACAGGAACTCGACGGGGTGGAACCGCTCCAGCACCGACAGCTGGGCGCCCACCGAGATCGGGGTCAGGAAGCTGACGCAGATGGCATTGACGTGGAACAGCGGCAGCACCAGCAGGCAGTGGTCGTCGGTCGTGATGCCGATCGCCGCGCCCATGCTCGTGATCATCGCGTCGAGGTTGCCGTGGTCGAGCATGACGCCCTTGGGGCGCCCGGTCGATCCGCTCGTGTAGACCAGCAGTGCCAGGTCGGAGGCTGCGTTCTCCGGCGGCGGCAGGGTGCCCTCGGGCGTGCTGGCGAGCCGGTCGGCGGCCAGCGTGACGGCGTCGCCGTGCACCACCGACGGATCGGTGGTGACCAGCAGCTCCGCACCCGAGTCGCCGATCTGGTGCGCCGCCTCCGGGACGGTGAGCGTCGGGTTCACCGGCGTGGCCGCAGCGCCCAGGCGCCACGCGGCCATGATCGAGACGAGCAGCTCGATCCGGTTGGGCAGCATCACGGCCACCACGGAGCCGGCGCCCACGCCGCGGGCCGCGAACTGTTCGGCCGCGGCTTCGACCCGCTCGCCGAACTCGCGGTACGTGAGGGCGAGCCGCTCGTCGCGGACGCAGGGGCGGTCGTCGTACGACGCCGGGCGCAGCCAGGGGAGGAAGTCGAGGGTCATGCCGGTCACGCTAGGACGCGCGACGTACGCCTTTCTTGGTGTCGCGCACCAATTTCGGGACTGGGATTCGGGGCGGGCGCAGCAGGACCGGCGTCCGTTGAGTCTGTCAGGATGACGTGAGCGCCGTCACTCGTTGGTGTCATCGTCCAACTCGGCCATCTCCAGGAGGTGTGGGGTGCCGGACGCCCAGAAGGAGCTCGCGGGCATCGCCCGGCTGCTGGTCGAGAACGCCCAGACGCTGACTGATCACCTCGTGCAGCAGTTCGGCGAGCGGATCCCCGCGCTGCCGCACGACCCCACGCTCGTCGACCTTCTCGTCGGGAGCACCGGCTCCAACCTCGAGACGCTGGCGCACCTGTTGCAGGGCCATGCGCCGATCGAGGGCATTCGGGCACCCGCAGCGGCCGTCGAGTACGCCCGCCGGCTCGCCCAGCGCGGTACGCCGCCGAGCGCGCTCCTGCGGGCCTACCGCCTCGGCCAGCAGCTGGTCCTGCAGTGGGCGAACGAGCAGATCGTCCGCCAGATGTCGGATCCGTTGCTGGCGTTGGCGACGAGCAGCCTGCTCACCGACATCTCCTTCCAATACATCGATGCGGTGTCCGAGGACGTCATCGAGGCCTACCAGGACGAGCGGGAGCGCTGGCTCGCGAACCGCAGTGCCGTCCAGCGTGAGACGGTCGACGCGCTGCTCGCCGGTGCCCGGGTGGATCTCGCCGCAGCCGAGGCAGCCCTGGGCTACCGGCTCCGCCAGCACCACCTCGGCGTGGTGCTGTGGACCACGGGTGGGGACGCCGGACTCGCCGAGTCCGAGCGGCTTCTCGCTCGCCTCGCGAAGCAGTTCGGGAGCGGACATCCGCTCTTCGTCCCGCGGGATCGGGCGACGGCCTGGGGCTGGATCCCCATCGGCCGGTCTGCCGACCTTGACCTCGACGCGGTCGTGGCGGCCCTGGCCGATGCGCTGGGAGACGGGCTGGCAGAGGGGGAGGCGGGCGTTAAGGTCGCGCTCGGCACGCCGGAGGCAGGGGAACCGGGCTTCCGGGTCACGCACCTGGGTGCGGCGGCCGCCCACGAGGTGAGCCTCCACAACCAGGGCTCCGAGGCGCGTGTCGTCTCGTACGCCGATCCGAGCGTGCGCGCTGCTGCACTGCTGTCCCGCGACCTGGCCGCAGCCCGGCGGATGGTGGCCCGGACACTGGGCGACCTGGGCGCCGACACCGAGGCCGCAGCCCGGATGCGCGAGACGCTGCTCGCGTTCGTCGAGGACCGCGAGAGCTATGTCGCCACGGCCGCCCGGACGCACCTGCACAAGAACACCGTGAAGTACCGCATCGACCGGGCGATCGAGGTGCGGGGCAAGCCGCTCAGCGAGGAGCGGCTCGACCTGCAGCTGGCCCTGATCGCGTGCAAGTGGCTCGGGCCCGAGGTGCTCACCCCGGCCCCCAGGTGATGACCCGCCGAGGGGCGCTGGTTGTCGGCGCCCGGGTCCATGCTGGTGACATGCCTCGGACGACCTACTACACGGCCACCACGCTCGACGGCTTCATCGCCGATCCGGACGACTCGCTGGACTGGCTGATGCGCCAGGACCTGGACGAGGAGGGCCCGCAGAACTACGGCGCCTTCATCAAGGAGATCGGTGCGATCGTGATGGGCTCGACGACGTATGAATGGGTGCTCGCGCACCTCGAGAAGTCCGGTGAGGCGTGGTTCTACTCCATGCCGGCGTGGGTGCTGACCTCGCGCGACCTCCCCGTCCTCGAGGGTGCCGACGTCCGCTTCGCCCGCGGCGACGTCACCAGCGTGTACGACGACCTGGTGGCCGCCGCGGGGGACAAGGACGTGTGGGTGGTCGGTGGGGGAGACCTCGCTGGACAGTTCGCCGACGCCGGACTGCTCGACGAGGTGATCGTCTCGATCGCGCCCGTCACCCTCGGTGCGGGCCGCCCGATCCTGCCTCGCCGCCTCGACCTGCGGCTCGTGGAGACCGCCCAGAACGGCGCCTTCGTGACGGCCCGCTACGAGGTCGACGGCGTCCTCACGGAGGACCGTCCCTCGGAGTAGCCCGCCCTTGACAACGGAGGGGACAACGGGGGGATGGTGGAAGCAACGGCTCTGGATCTCTCGGGAGGACATCGTGCGCCGAACCCTCGCCCTCGTCACCACGTCCGTGACCACCCTCGCCCTCGGGCTGGTCGCCCCGGCGACCGCCGACCCGCCCGCACCTTCCGCGCCGCCGAGGTCTCCGGTCGCGGTCGGCCACGGCGGCGCCGTCAGCTCGGTGGATCCCGATGCCTCGGCGATCGGCCTGCAGGTGCTGGAGCGCGGCGGCAATGCCGTCGACGCGGCCGTCGCCACTGCGGCCGCCCTCGGCGTGACCGAGCCCTACAGCGCGGGCATCGGCGGTGGCGGCTACTTCGTCCACTACGACGCAGCCACGGGCGAGGTCACCACCATCGACGGCCGGGAGACCGCACCGGCGGGCATCCAGCCGGACGCGTTCATCGATCCGGCGACCGGGGCGCCGTACCGGTTCAGCCCTGACCTCGTCACCAGCGGCGTGTCCGTCGGGGTCCCCGGCACCCCGGCGACCTGGCAGGAGGCGCTCGACCGGTGGGGCAGTCTCTCGCTCGCCGACGCGCTGAAGCCCGCTGCCGGCCTGGCTCAGCGTGGGTTCGTCGTCGACCCGACCTTCGCACTGCAGACCAGCGAGAACGCCGCTCGCTTCCGGACCTTCTCCAGCACCACCGACCTCTACCTCGCCGACGGCGTCCCGGCCGTCGGGAGCCGGCTCCGCAACCCTGACCTGGCCAGGACCTATCGCCTCCTCGGCGCCCGGGGCACCGACTGGTTCTACGAAGGTGGCCTGGCCGCCGAGATCGCCGAGAACGTGCAACAGCCGCCGCTCAGCGGCGCCACCGACCTGCCCGTGCCGCCCGGCAGCATGACCACTGCGGACCTCGCCGGCTACGAGGCGCTCGTGCAGGAGCCGACCCACGTCTCGTACCGCGGCCACGACGTCTACGGGATGGCGCCGTCGTCCTCGGGCGGCACGACGGTCGGGGAGTCGCTCAACATCCTCGAGCAGTTCGACCTCGGTGCGATGACGCCGGTCGGCGCACTCCACCACTACCTCGAGTCGACGGCGCTGGCCTTCGCCGATCGCGGGAAGTACGTCGGTGATCCCGCCCACGTCGACGTACCCATCGACGCGCTGCTCGACGACACCTTCGCCAAGGAGCGGGCCTGCGCGCTCGACCCGGCGGTCGCGGCGACCAAGCCGGTGCCGGCCGGCGACGTGACGTCGTACGACGGCCTCTGCGCCGCCGACGCGACAGGAGTGCCGGACGCCGACACCGAGGGACTCTCGACCACCCACCTGACGACGGCGGACCGCTGGGGGAACGTCGTCTCCTACACGCTGACGATCGAGCAGACCGGCGGATCGGGCATCGTCGTGCCCGGTCGCGGCTTCATCCTCAACAACGAGCTGACCGACTTCAGCACGATCTACAACGAGACCGACCCGAACCGGATCCAGCCCGGCAAGCGTCCGCGGAGCTCGATGTCGCCGACGATCGTGCTTCGCGACGGTGACCCGGTGCTGGCGCTCGGGTCCCCGGGTGGTTCCACGATCATCACGACCGTCCTCCAGGTGCTGCTCAACCGGCTCGACCTCGGCATGTCCCTTCCCGAGGCGGTCGCGGCTCCGCGCGCGTCCCAGCGCAACACCACGGCAGTGACGGCTGAGCAGGCCTTCATCGATGCGTACGGCGCCGCGCTGGGCGGCTACGGACACACGCTCACGGTGGCCGGTCCGCCGGGCACCAGCGCCGCCGAGATCGGTGCCGTCGCGGCGATCGAGCTCGGGCCCGACGGGCAGCTGACCGCCGTGGCCGAACCCACCCGCCGCGGCGGGGGTTCGGCGATGGTCGTCGATCCCGACTGACGGACAGCCACCGCCTACGATCGTGGGGTGAGGACCGCACCCGGCTGGACCGAGATCACCAGCGATGACGCGCTGAGCGCGCTGCTCGGTGAGCCCACCGCGGCGGCGCGGGCCAAGGAACGCGCCACGCTGACCGAGGTCGACCGCGACTGGCTCGCGGCCACGCCGTTCTGCTTCCTCGGCACCGCTGACGCCGAGGGCCGCTGCGACGTCTCGCCGAAGGGCGACCCGGCCGGTCACCTGGTCCACGTCGTCGACGACCAGACGATCGCGATCGCCGAGCGGCCGGGCAACCGTCGCGCGGACGGCTACCGCAACATCCTCGCCAACCCGCAGGTCGGGCTGAATTTCCTGATCCCCGGTCGCGGCGACACGTTGCGGATCAACGGCCGCGCCCGGCTCGTCAGCGACGCTCCGTTCTTCGACGAGATGGTGGTCAAGGGGCACCGGCCGCTGCTGGCCGTCGTCGTCGAGATCGAGACCGTCTTCTTCCACTGCGCGAAGGCGTTCCTGCGATCGCAGCTGTGGCAGCCGGAGAGCTGGAACCCCGACGGCACCGTCCCGCGCCGCGCCGTACTGGCCCATCGCCTGGAGCGACCGGACACCCCGCTCGAGGAGCTCGACGCCTACTACGGCGAGTCCTACAAGGACGGCCTCTATGGCTGACTACGCCTTCCTCAAGGGCCACGGCACCGAGAACGACTTCGTGCTGCTCCCCGATCACGACGGCACCGTCCACGGCGACCTCGACGCCGATCGGGTCCGCGCTCTCTGTGACCGCCGCGCGGGCATCGGCGGTGACGGCGTCCTCCGGGTCATCCGGGCGGTGGCGATCCGCGATGCCGCAGGACAGAACGCCGAGTGGTTCATGGACTACCGCAACGCCGACGGTTCGGTCTCGGAGATGTGCGGCAACGGCATCCGGGTCTTCGGGCGGCACCTCGCCGTTGCTGGCCTGGCCGATCCGGCCACCCCCGTCCCCGTCGCGACCCGCGCCGGCGTGAAGGTGCTGACCTTCGCCGGCGGTGTCGCCGACGGCGAGATCACCGTCGACATGGGAGTCCCGAAGGTCCTCGAGGACACCCAGGTGTCGATCGGCGACCAGTCGTGGCCAGCCCTCCACGTCGACATGGGCAACCCCCACGCCGTGGCCTTCCTCGACGACGGCGCCGACCTCGCCGACGTCGGCCCGCTGTTCGAGCCGCCCCTCCACGACGCTGCCGTCTACCCGCACGGGGTCAACGTCGAGTTCGTCGTACGACGCGGGCCCGGCCACGTCGCGATGCGGGTCCACGAGCGGGGCTCGGGCGAGACCCGCTCGTGCGGGACCGGCGCCTGCGCGGTGATGGTGGCCGCAGCGCTCGCCGACGGTGCCGCGCGCGATACCGACTACCGGATCGACCTGCCCGGCGGCACGCTCCGGATCAGCTGGACGGCCGACGACCGGATCCTGATGACGGGACCTGCCGTGATCGTCGCAGAGGGCCGGACCGCACTCTGACACCGTTGGTGTCACGGTTCTCCGCGGCCCCTATGCTCGCGACCATGGAACTCACTGGATCTTCTGCCATCGTCACCGGTGGCGCGTCGGGCATCGGTGCCGCGGCCGCCCGTCAGCTCGCTGCCAAGGGCGCGACCGTCGTCGTCGCCGACCTGCAGGCCGACAAGGGCGAGGCGCTCGCCGCCGAGATCGGCGGCATCTTCGCCCAGGTCGACGTCACGAACACCGAGCAGATCGCCGCCGCGGTCAAGGCTGCCGCCGAGATCGCCCCGCTGCGCGCCGTGGTCAACTCGGCCGGCATCGGCTGGGCGCAGCGCACCATCGGTCGCGACGGCCAGCTCGAGTCGGCCCACTCGCTGGAGGCCTTCACCAAGGTCGTCCACATCAACCTGATCGGCACTTTCGACATGGTCCGCCAGGCCGCGACCGCGATGAGCCTGAACGAGCCCGACGCCGACGGCTGCCGGGGCGCCATCGTGAACCTTGCCAGCGTGGCCGCGTTCGACGGCCAGATCGGCCAGGCGTCGTACTCCGCCTCCAAGGGTGGCGTGGTCGGCATGACCCTTCCCGTGGCGCGCGACCTGTCGGCTGCCGGCATCCGCCTCAACACCGTGGCCCCCGGCCTGATCGACACCCCGATCTACGGCGAGGGTGAGGCCTCCGAGGCGTTCAAGGCCAACCTCGGCCAGAACGTGCTGTTCCCGAAGCGTCTCGGCTCGCCCGACGAGCTGGCCAGCATGGTCATCGAGTGCCTGACGAACTCGTACATGAACGGCGAGGTCGTCCGCGTCGACGGCGGCATCCGGATGCCCCCGAAGTAGTTCGCTCGCAGTGGTGCCGGGGCTGGATCAGCCCTGGCACCAGACGCTGCCGTAGGGACCGACGGTCGACCGGCGGTCCGTGACGCGGCCGTCGATGAGGATCTCGCACGTGACGGGCTGACCGTCGGCACGCGCCTGCACGAACGCGACGGCGTAGTCGGGGTTGCCGAACGCGACCGTGGACATCGACCAGCTGTTGCTGTTCTCGACGTGGGAGCCCTGGGAGTTGTTGGTGCTCGTCGGGACGATGTAGGCGACCAGCCCGAGCGGGTGCCGGGCACGCCACCGGATCGTCACCTCGTGCTTCTCGGCGGAGTACGACGCACCGTTCCCGCGTATGCCGCCCGGCTGGACGCCGAGACCGGGAAAGTTGTTGCCGAAGGCGGCCGGCAGCTCGCTCGACTCGATGATCTTCGGCTTCTTCTTGGTCGTGGCCTGTTCGGTCGCGAGGGTCGTGACGTCCTCGCCCGCGCGAGGGCGACCATCGTCGATGGCCCGCTCGGGTGAGTCGGGGCGGAGCAGGACGATGACGCCGACGGTGACCATCACCAGGATGGCCGCCCAGATGAAGAACACCCTCGTCTGGGCCCCCGGTGTGTCGCGCATGTCCCTACAACGACGGGTGGCGCCACGTGGCTATGGCCCGCGCCGGTGAACGGTCCTGTGACGTTCACCGCGCAGCCCCTTGGTGATCGCGTCCCGGTCGTCGGGAGCCGGTTGCCTCTCGGAACGTGACGTTGCTCTGGGACGACCAGACCCGCCTCGGTGAGCTGCGAGTCGGGCGCCGTACGACGGTGGTCGCCGGCCTCTCCGGCGCGGCGGTCCTCGGCCTCGCCGACCGATGGCCGAGCTTCGTGGAACGGCGCCGGGACCTGACGTCGGGCGTGCGCAGCGGTGAGGTCACGACGAGCTCCGCAGTGCTGTGGTCCCGTGCGGTCGAGCCGAGCCGGATGATGGTGCGCCTGTCGAGCGGCGGGCGGCTGCGGGGCACGATCCGCGGCCGTTGGGCCGATCCGCGCACCGATTTCACCGCGCGGATGCACCTGACCGACCTCGCGCCCGGTCGGGAGTACGACGCCGAGGTGTGGTTCGAGACGCCGGAAGGGGAGCGGAGCGCGCCGCAGCTGCTGTCGTTCGCCACCGCACCGATCCATGGCGCCGCGCAGTCGATCGTGTGGTCCGGGGACACCAACGGCCAGGGCTGGGGGATCGATCGTGCGCGCGGCGGGATGACGGCGTACCGCGCGATGCTGGACCTGCGACCGGACCTGTTCATCCACGTCGGCGACACGATCTACGCCGACGAACCGATGGAGTCCTCGAAGCTCCTGCTCGAGAACGGCAGCACGTGGCAGAACGAGCTGACCGAGGAGGTCATGGTCGTCGCCGAGACCCTCGAGCACTTCCGCGGCCGGCACCGCTACCCGCTGCGCGACGACAACGTGCGCGACTTCTACGCCGCCGTACCCTCGGCCGTGCAGTGGGACGACCACGAGACCTGCAACAACTGGTGGCCCGGCGAGACGATCGACGACGACCGCTACACCGAGCGGCGGGCCGACGTCCTGGCGTTGCGCGGGCGGCGGGCGTGGCAGGAGTACCAGCCGGTGCCGGTCAAGCGTCTGGTCCCGGCCGACGGGGACGGCTTCGTGCCGACCCGGCTCTACCGGAAGATCCCGCGCGGGCAGCACCTGGACCTGTTCCTGCTCGACATGCGCAGCTTCCGTGGAGGCAACCCTGCCGCCGACCCGCGCGACGCGCGTGCCCCGCAGGGGCTGCTCGGCCAGGAGCAGGAGGACTGGCTGATTGCAGGCCTGCGCCGCTCCACCGCCACGTGGAAGGTGATCTCGATCGACCAGCCGCTCTCCGCGCCGGCCAAGCGTCTGCACGACCTCGACGGTGTGTCCAACGGCGACCCCGGCCGCCCGTTGGGGCGCGAGCCCGAGATCGGTCGCGTCCTCTCGGCGATCAAGCGTCACGGCATCAGGAACGTCGTCTGGATCACCGCTGACGTGCACTACACCGCGGCCAACCACTACTCCCCGGAGCGGGCGACGTTCACCGACTTCGAGCCGTTCTGGGAGTTCATCTCGGGGCCGCTGCACTGCTCACCGTTCACCGCACGGCCCGACGAGCTGGACCGCACCTTCGGCCCCCTCGTCCACTTCACCCACGGCAAGGACGAGTCGCTGCCGGTGAAGATCGCGCCGCGCCCTGACAACCAGCACATCGGCCAGCTCTCCATCGCGCCCTCAGGAGAGCTGACCGTGCGCTTGTACGACGCCGTCGGGACCGTGCTGTGGCAGCGGGTCCTCGAGCCGGATCAGTCGGCGACGGACTCGCGTTCCTCGCGGCTGTAGTCGGCCATCATCGGAGCCGGCGCTCCTGGCGGGGCGACAGACCGGTCACCGCGGAGCTTGCCCAGCTTCTGCGACGTCATGGCCATCACGTCGCGACTCTTGCCGCGCCCGTAGGTGACCGATGCGCCGGCAGAGACGCCGAGGCTGGTGCCGACCTCGATCGCGTCCTGGTCGGCCCCCATGTAGAGGAACTGCCACGCGAAGCCGTTGGTCTGCTGCTCGACGAGCGCCTTGATCGCGGGGTGGGTCCACTCCTGGCTGGAGTTCTCGTGGCCGTCGGTCATCACCGCGACGATCACGGTCCCGGGACGGTCGTCCTCCTTCAGCGCGGCCAGCTCCTGGCCGGCCGTGGTGATCAGTCGGCCCATCGCGTCGAGCAGCGCGGTCGAGCCGCGCGGCTGCAGGTCCAGGGTCGGCACGTCCGCGATCGGGACGTTGGCGAACACGACGTCGTACTCGTTGTCGAACTGGGCGAGGGTGACCCGGCAGTCACCCGGGACAGCACGCTGCTCGGCGATGAAGGCGGCAAAACCTCCCTCGGTGTCGGCCTTGATGGACTGCATCGATCCGCTGCGGTCGAGCAGGAAGTACAGGTGGGTGAGGTCGGCTCGAGTCATGATTCCTCCATTCGGGCGCCGATCGGGCGCCGCTCTCATTGGCTCCGTCGCGGCTTGAACCGCATCGGCGCCGGTGCTGCGGCGGGTTGCCGCGGTTGACCGGTCTCGAGGTCGTACTTCGCACGTTCGACCCCGGCGGCCGTGACGCGCCCCCGGTCGTCGGCGTACGCCGCAAGGCTGCGGGTGCGCGCCAGACGCGGGCCGACGGCGTTCTCCGTGAGCCCGGCCTGCGCCCCTGCCCCACGCAGGGACGCCTGACCGGTCAGCACGGCGGCTGCCATCGCCTCGTCGAGGATCTCGGTGAGGCGATCGGCGGCTTCCCGAAGGTAGGGCAGGGCCCCGACGGAATCGCGGGACTCCGCCTCGTCCAGCGCCCGTCGTACGACGGCCAGCGCCTCGCGCGACGGCCCGGCCAGTGGCCCAGACAGTGGCCCGGCCAGTGGCGCAGCGGGGGCTCCTGCAGGGGGCGCGGGGGGAGTCGGGCGGTCGCCTCGCTTCGGTTCGGTCATGCCGTCCATGGTGCCGCACAAACTGCGGTAACGCAAGGAGTGCGGCGCCGCAGTTGGTGCAGGATCGGCGGTGAGCCGTCCCGCTCCCGGTAATCGGGAAGCCTTGGCGACAGTTCGTCGTTACATTGGATACGCCTATGACGAACCATGCTGAAGACTTCTCGCTCGATTCCGCCCTCCGCGCCACCGAGGGCTGGGACGACCCCGACAACGACACCTTCGAGTCGGGCTACGCGCCTGCCTCCGCCGACGAGCCCACCGCGGGCGACATGGACCTGGCGGCGCGCCACGAGCTGCGTCGTGTCGCCGGGCTGCGCACCGAGCTCGAGGACATCTCCGAGGTCGAGTACCGCCAGCTCCGGCTCGAGCGCGTCGTGCTCGTCGGGGTGTGGACCGAGGGCACCGTCCAGGACCACGAGAACGCCATGGCCGAGCTCGCCCTGCTCGCCGAGACCGCCGGCTCCGAGGTGCTCGACGCGATCTACCAGCGTCGCCAGTCGCCCGACCCGGCGACGTACATCGGCCGCGGCAAGGTCGAGGGGCTGGCCGAGATCGTCCAGGCCAGCGGCGCCGACACCGTCATCTGTGACGGTGAGCTCGCCCCCTCGCAGCTGCGCAACCTGGAGGACCGGGTCAAGGTCAAGGTCGTCGACCGGACCGCGCTGATCCTCGACATCTTCGCCCAGCACGCGAAGTCCGCCGAGGGCCAGGCACAGGTCGAGCTGGCCCAGCTCAGCTACATGAAGCAGCGGCTGCGTGGTTGGGGTGGCAACCTGTCGCGCCAGGCCGGTGGCCGCGTCGGCGCCGACGGCGCCGGTATCGGTGGCCGTGGTCCCGGTGAGACCAAGATCGAGACCGACCGGCGTCGCATCAACGACAAGATCGCCAAGCTCCGCCGCGACCTGAAGGTGATGAAGGGGACCCGCGACACCAAGCGCCAGGAGCGCCGTCGCAACCACATCCCCTCCGTCGCCATCGCCGGCTACACCAACGCCGGCAAGTCCTCCCTGCTCAACCGGCTGACCGGTGCAGGAGTGCTCGTCGAGGACTCCCTCTTCGCGACGCTGGACCCCACCACCCGTCGTACGACGACCGCAGACGGTCGCGTCTTCACGATGAGCGACACGGTCGGCTTCGTCCGGCACCTGCCGCACCAGCTGGTGGAGGCCTTCCGGTCGACGCTGGAGGAGGTCGCCGACGCCGACCTGATCGTGCACGTCGTCGACGGCTCGCACCCCGACCCCGAGGGCCAGCTCAACGCGGTCCGCGCGGTGCTCGCCGACATCGACGCCGGCGACGTCCCCGAGCTGGTCGTGATCAACAAGGTCGACGCCGCGGACCCGCTGGTCATCGACCGGTTGCTCCGCCGCGAGCCGCACTCCATCGCGGTCTCCGCTCACACCGGCGAGGGCATCAAGGAGGCGCTCGCCCTGATCGAGGGCGACCTCCCGCGTCCCCAGGTCGCGTTCTCCGCGCTGGTTCCCTACGCGCGCGGTGACCTGATCGACCGGATCCACCGCGACGGCGAGATCGCCACGATCGAGCACACGGCCGATGGCAGTCACGTCACCGGCCGTACCTCCGAGGCACTGGCCGGCGAGCTCGCCGACTACGCCGTGTGACCAACGCACCTGACGAATCTGCTGTCATTTCGGCGAATTCGCAGCGCGTTCGTCAGGTGCGACGGATGATCTGGGCGTGACTCGGCGCATCACCCGTCCCCGGCTTCTCCTGTCCGTGCTCGCGACGCTGTTGGTCGTCGCCGTGAGTACGACGGTGCTGGCGCGCGCCGGTGCCCGACCCGACCGGTGTGCGGTGATCGGCGAACGCGCCGAGGCGCGGGCTTCGCTCGTGACGGGTTCCGGGGCAGACGTCCTGGTGATCGGCGACTCCTACTCCGTCGGCGCAGGCGTCCGCCGGAGCGAGTCGTGGCCGGTGCGCCTGCCCGGCCGGGTCCGCGTCGACGGCTTCTCCGGCAGCGGGTTCACGGTCGGTGCGAGCGGCTGTGGCGACGTCTCCTACGCCACGCGCGCGGCGCGTTCGCTGAGTGGTGCGACCGACCTGGTCGTCGTCGAAGGTGGGCTCAACGACTACGACCAGTCGCTCGCCGATCTCGAGGCAGGGTTCGCGCGCCTGGTCCGGGTGCTCGACGGCCGCCACGTGCTCGTCGTGGGTCCGCCCCCGGCGCCGGAACGCCCGCGCGCCTCGGTGGAGGCCGTCGACGCGGCTCTCGCGCGGCTCTCGGCGGCCCAGGGGATGCCGTACCTGAGCATGCTGGGGGTGGACCTCGCCTATCTCGACGACGACCTCCACCCCGACCCCGCCGGACACCGGGTCTTCGGCGACCTGGTGGCTGAGAAGGTCAGGACCATGTTCGTCGAGTAACCGCGAGGAACGAGCGGCGTATCGAGACGCCTGTGGAGGGATGACGGGCAGGTCGGCGCCACCATCTAGGGTTCTCCGGTGACCACTGACGCCGCACCGCAGACCAACCCCGTCCGGGAGTTGCTCGCGACCGCGGTGGCCGCGCTCGGTGGCCAGGAGCGCGACGGCCAGGTCGCCATGGCCGATGCCGTCGCCGGCGCCTTCGCCGACAAGGAGCACCTGCTGATCCAGGCAGGCACGGGCACGGGCAAGTCGCTCGGCTACCTCGTCCCTGCGCTGCTCCACGACAGGCGGGTCGTGATCGCCACGGCCACCCTCGCCCTGCAGCACCAGCTCGTCGAGCGCGACCTGCCGCGGCTGGTCAAGGCCGTCGGTACGACGCCGGGCCTCGACGCGTCGTACGCCGTCCTCAAGGGCCGCTCCAACTACGCCTGCCTGCACCGGATCCGCGAGGGCGCCCCCGACGAGCAGGGCGAGCTGATCCAGATCCCCGAGGGCACGATGGGGGCGAAGGTCCTCGAGCTGCGCAAGTGGGCCGAGAAGGCATCCAAGGACAAGCAGACCGGCGAGCGCGACGAGGCGCCACGCCACACCGAGAAGGAGTGGCGCCAGGTCAGCGTCTCCGCGCGCGAGTGCCTCAGTGCCAGCAAGTGCGCCTACGGCGAGGAGTGCTTCGCTGAGCGCGCGAAGGAGAAGGCGCAGCGCTCCCACCTGATCATCACCAACCACTCGCTGCTCGCGATCGACGCGATCGAGGGCATCCCGATGATTCCCGAGTACGACGCCGTCGTGATCGACGAGGCCCACGAGCTCGCCGCCCGGGTGACCCAGGCCGCGACCGACGAGCTGTGGGCAGCCGAGGTCGAGCGGGCGGCTCGGCGCAGCATCCGCCACGTCGAGGGCAACGAGGCCGACGACCTCGCCGACGCGGCGGACGCCCTGCGTGCCGCGGTGTCGGAGGCGCCGTCCGGCCGGTTCGAGACCCTGCCCGAGGACCTGTCCGACGCCCTGGTGCTGGTCCGTGACGCGGCCCGCGCCTGCGCCTCGGCCTTCCCCAAGGCCGAGACCGGCAAGTCGTCAGGCCAGGAGCCGGACCCGGCCCTCACCCAGGCCAAGGGGATGGTGCAGGAGGTGTTCGCCACCGCGGAGCGGATGGCGGCGTGCTCGGAGGCCGACGTGCTGTGGCGCACCGAGGGCACCGACCGGATCCCGCCGACCCTGTGTGTCGCGCCGCTCCAGGTGTGGGGCCCGATGCGCGACAAGCTGCTGACCGACAACACGGTGGTGCTGACCTCGGCGACCCTGATGCTCGGCGGCGACTTCGACTCGATCGCCACCTCGGTCGGCCTGAAACCGTCCGAACGCTCAGCCGGCGGCGAGGCCGCTGGTCGAGGAGGTCGCGCAGCGACCGCCTCGAGACCTGAGGACGCCCAGCCCTGGCGCGGCCTCGACGTCGGCAGCCCGTTCGACTACCCCCGCCAGGGCATCCTGTACGTCGCACGCCACCTGCCACCGCCGGGACGTGACGGCCTGGGCCAGGCCCAGCTCGACGAGATCACCGAGCTGGTCGACGCGGCCGAGGGCCGCACCTTGGGGCTGTTCTCCAGTCGTCGCGCCGCGGAGGCCGCGGCCGAGCACGTCCGCACCGCGCTGCCGCACCTCACGACGCTGGCGCAGGGCGAGGCCCAGCTGCCCGAGCTCGCCCGCCAGTTCGTCGAGGACCCGCACACCAACCTGTTCGGCACCCTCGGGTTGTGGCAGGGCCTCGACGTCCCCGGCGACACCTGCCAGCTGGTGATCATCGACAGGATCCCGTTCCCGCGCCCCGACGACCCGTTGATGAGCGCCCGTTCGAAGGCGGCCGACAAGGCCGGCGGCAACGGCTTCATGCAGGTGTCCGCCACGCACGCGGCGCTGCTGCTGGCGCAGGGTTCAGGTCGCCTGATCCGTACGACGTCCGACCGGGGCGTGGTCGCCGTACTCGACCCGAGGCTCGCGACGGCGCGCTACGGCTCGTTCCTCAAGTCGAGCCTGCCGCCGATGTGGGCGACGACCGACCCGGCCATGGTCCGGGCTGCGCTGCAGCGGCTCAGCCGCGCACAGCCCTGACGACGATGCCCTGGTTGACCCCGTTGTCGAGCGGGTAGCCCTGGCACGTCGCCGTGTAGTCGCGCGCGGGGCTGCCGCAGCCGGCGTACCGGATGCTTCCGCTGACCGCGGCGACCTCGACCCAGTCGACCCGCCCGCCGAAGGGCAGCACGACCAGCCCGTTGCCGTCGCTGTACAGCTTCACGGCCTTGACGACCGGTGCCTTGCCCTTGGGCTTGTAGGTGACCATCGCGGAGCCACCGGCGGCGGAGCTGTTGAGGTTGAGCCGCATGCGCAGCTTCCACGCACCGGTCATCTTCGGCACGAACCGCAGGTGCTTGGCGGACAGGTGGTCCAGCGTGAAGCCGACAGTCTTGCCCGGCGCTGCCGCGCTCAGGCCGTACGACGCCCGCAGCGGCGCGGGACGGTAGGCGGAACCCTCGGCGTAGTACTGGGCGGGCATCCGGTTCCACAGGACGAACCGGGGGAACAGGACGCCCATGTTGGTGCCGAGCTCGCCGAGCGTGTTGTTGATGGCCTGCACGGAGTACTGGCCGTTGCCGGCGCGCTCCCAGATCTTCCGGATGACCACGGGGAGACCGCCGCTGGCGGTCGGGTAGCGCTCGGTGAGGAAGCGGAAGAAGATCCACGATCCGTACTGCGACAGGGTGCTCCACTTGTCGAGGGACTGGTGGGGCACGCCCAGCGGACCGTGGGGCAGGTAGGAGCGGTTGTCGTTGATCGCGTCGAAGATCTCGTCCTCGACCCAGGTCGCCGTGCCCTCCATGAACCAGCCGTCCTCGTTCACGTCGTAGGCGAACTGGACGGCGTGGAAGAACTCGTGGGCTGCGGTGACCTGCAGGTTCGCGGCCGGGGTGTGGGCGGGGTACTCGGTGGTCTTGTAGTTGTTGTCGACGACGCAGTAGGCGGGTGCGGCCACGTGACCGGCGATGTCCTGGTCGGTCGCGCAGTAGCCGTAGATCCCGAAGTCGCCGAGCTCGGCGATGTAGATGTCGGTCTTGGCGTCCCCGCCGGCGATCACGTCGCCCAGGGGTGCCGTGTAGCCGGCGCTCACGTAGCGGTTGGCGACCTGCTGGAACGTGTTCGCGACGAACTCGACGTAGTCCGGGAGGGCGGGGTCCGTGCCGGCCCAGCGGCCGCCGGTCCCGTCGTTCTCGCCGTCAGGACGGTTCGGGTCGGTGGAGCGGGCGTAGTGGACGCAGATCGTCGTCAGGCACTTCTGGCCGGCCTGCGACTGCGTGTAGCAGGGCGGGCCGTCGTTGCCCTCGCACTCGTAGCTGCCGGCCGTGTTGACGCCGTCGGTCGGGCGGGCGAGCAGCCGCGCGGCGTCGTCCCGCTTGTTCTTCGGCAGGTCGGCCTTGCTCGCGGCGAGGTCGCGCAGCGCCAGCGTGAGGTCCTTGCCGTGGGCGCGGTCGTCCGCGTCGGAGGTCACGGACGCTGCCGGGTCGAGGATCTCCTCCACCGTCTCGAGTGCCTGCTCGGCCACGTCCCGCGGGGTCTCGGGCGCCGCAGCACCCGGGTCGGCCGGGGTCGCCGGGTCGGTGGGTTCAGCCTGCGCTGCGCTGCCGAGGAACGGCACGAGCAACAAGGTGGCGAGCAGGGCGATGAGCAGCCCCGAGAAGGGGAAGTTGCTGCGGCGCGTCATGGGGAAGTTCGGCCTTCAGGGTCGACGAGATGAACCCCATGACCTTACGTCAGACGCGGCGAAGAACCGCCGTGACCTTGCCCAGGATCGTGGCGTTCGTGCCGTCGATCGGATCGAACGCAGGGTTGTGCGGCAGCAGCCACACCTGCCCGGCCTTGCGCTGGAAGGTCTTGACCGTAGCCTCGCCGTCGATCATCGCGGCGACGATCTCGCCGTTCTCGGCGGTGGGCTGCTGGCGGATCACGACGTAATCGCCGTCGCAGATCGCGGCGTCGATCATCGACTCGCCGCTGACCTGGAGCAGGAACAGCTG
This sequence comes from Nocardioides sp. Root682, assembly GCF_001427795.1. Taxonomy (GTDB): domain Bacteria; phylum Actinomycetota; class Actinomycetes; order Propionibacteriales; family Nocardioidaceae; genus Nocardioides. The sequence continues at coordinate 478,291 of NZ_LMHJ01000003.1, forward strand.
GCCGTCGCCGACGAGCTGGCGGGGGAGCGGGAAGACGTCCTCGATGCGCTCCTCGGCCAGGATCGGGCCACCGGCGGCGATCCTGCCGACGACGGGGACGTTGCGCGGGGTCGGCGCTGCGTCGCCGCTGCCGGTCTCGTCGTAGGTGCTCTCGTCGGCGGAGTGGTCACCCATGGCGCGGCGGGCGGCCATCACCTCGGGCAGGAACACCTCGAGGGCGCGCGGGCGGTTGGGGTCGCGCTTGAGGTAGCCCTTCTCCTCCAGGGTGCGCAGCTGGTGGGCGACGCTGGAGGTGCTGGTCAGGCCGACGGCCGTGCCGATCTCGCGCATGCTCGGCGGGTAGCCGCGCTTCTCGATGCTGTCCTTGATGTGGGCCAGCACGCGCAGCTGGCGCACGGTCAGCCCACTCGCGTCCGGGGGTCCGTCGGGCAGCTCGGTGACGGTGCTGCCAGTCGTGGTCTTGGCCTTGTCAGCCATGGATGCCCTCCCAAATTGCCCAGCGCGTTGCCCAGCACGTTGCCCGGTACGGATGTGACGACGCTAACCGATGCACCGGCCCTTCTTCAAACATCTGTTCGAACGGGCGTGTCGCGACACGCGGTCGAACGCTCTTTCGAACAGGTACTGGATTTGTTCGAACACCTGATCTACTCTCGTACACATGTTCGATCGAACGCCTGATCGACCAGCTTCTGTCGGACCGCCTCACTAGACATGGGTCGTCCACTTCCCCCGGAGGTTTCCATGAGCACCATCACGTTCGCCCCGCACGTCTCCACCGTTCGCCGTACGACGTCCGCCCGCCCGGTGCGTGCCCGCAGCCAGGTCCGGCTGACCCGCCGTGGCCGCCTCGTCGTCCTTGCGCTCGCGTTCGCCGTGGTCGTGGCGACGGCCGTGTGGCTCGCCGCCGGTTCGGCCGCGACCCGCGAAGGCGGCGGCGAGCCGGCCGTCGAGGTGGTCACCGTCGCGCCCGGCGAGACGCTGTGGGGCCTGGCCAGCGACGTGGCCGCGACGACCGGCGACGACGTGCGTTCGGTGATGGACCAGATCCAGCAGCTCAACACGCTCGACTCGAGCATGGTCTACGCCGGCCAGCAGCTCCGCGTTCCGACGGAGTAGTCAGAACTCCCCGTCGCTTCGACCCCGACGGGTGTAGGGGAAGACGAGGGGCGGGACCCGGCTCATGCAGCCGCGTCCCGCCCCTCGCGCTGTTTTGTTGGGGTGAGGCCTACCGAGCGGCGCGCTTGCCGCCCTTGGGGGCGGTGGGGTCCCGCTTCACGCGGGGCGTGGCGCCCTCGCTCCATCCGACCGCACGCGAGAGGCGCACGGCGAGCATGAAGGCGAGGAACATGCACAGCATGGCGCCGGCGCAGGCGACGAGCAGGAAGAACCAGGCGCTGCCCTTGCCGTCGTGGCGGGCGGTGGCGCCGAAGTCGATCGCGGCGAACACCAGGTATCCCCAGGCGACGAGCGCGAAGGTGATGCCGACGGCGAGCACCAAGAGGTCGGCGCGAAACCCTGCCTTGACGCGCTCCCCGGAACGCTTGCCTCCCGCCACGGCGTCATTGTGTCCGATGGGTGGCTGGGACGCCTCCTCAACCCTCCGGTTCGGGGCCGGAATCAAAGTTTCCAGAAGTCATCGCGACCCGGTCTTGCACCCGTGGTGGTCGGGGCGTACGGTTACCACTACATCTAGTAGTTACAACGATGTAGTTCTCCACATCTAGTCCACAGGACGAGGGGTGGAGTTGCACAGATCACGACCAGTTGTGCACAGAAGGCTCCCACTTTCTCCACAACCATCCCGCTGTCCGACATCCCGTGAGGAGGGGCTCATGCACTGTCCGTACTGCAAGCACAGTGACACCAAGGTCCTCGACTCGCGCGTGTCCGACGACGGGTGCGCGATCCGCCGCCGCCGGATGTGTCTGGACTGCGAGAAGCGGTTCACCACGGTCGAGGCGATGCAGCTGACCGTGCTCAAGCGCTCTGGCGCCACCGAGCCGTTCACCCGCGAGAAGGCTGTCTCGGGTGTGCGCAAGGCGTGCAAGGGGCGCCCCGTCGACGAGGACGACCTGGCCCGGCTGGGCCAGGAGGTCGAGGACCAGCTGCGCCTCGCCGGCAGCCCCGAGATCGCCGCCCACGAGGTGGGCCTGGCGATCCTCTCGCCCCTTCGCCGCCTCGACGAGGTGGCCTACCTTCGATTCGCCTCGGTCTACCGCGGGTTCGACTCCGCGGCCGACTTCGAGAACGAGATCTCGCTGATGCGCGCTGAGCGCCAGCTGGCCTCGGAGGCGACCTCGGTCCCTTCGGGCTGACCACAGACGCCCGGCAGGTGGTGGGGAAGCCGCCTGCCGGGCCACCCAACGTCGATTTACCTTTGAAGAATCACCGTTGAATCACCGCTGAACCACCACCGCCGCACGACGTACCAGGAGACCAGGAGAGACATGACCGAGACGGCCAGCAACACCGAGGCAACCACCACGACAGGTGGGGGCCACAAGAAGGGTCTGAAGATCGAGCGGATCTTCAGCACCGAGGGCGTGCACCCCTACGACGCCATCACCTGGGAGCGTCGCGACGTCGTCCAGCAGAACTGGAAGACCGGCGAGACCGTCTTCGAGCAGCTCGGTGTCGAGTTCCCCGACTTCTGGTCGCTCAACGCCTCCACGATCGTCACCACGAAGTACTTCCGTGGCGCCGTCGGCACCCCCGAGCGCGAGCGCGGTCTCAAGCAGCTCATCGACCGGGTGGTCTCCCGCTACACCAAGGCCGGCATCGAGAACGGCTACTTCGCGTCTGCGGTGGACGCTGAGATCTTCGACCACGAGCTGACCTGGCTGCTCGTGAACCAGTACTTCTCCTTCAACTCCCCGGTGTGGTTCAACGTCGGCACGCAGTCCCCGCAGCAGGTCTCCGCCTGCTTCATCCTCTCGGTGGATGACTCGATGGACTCGATCCTGAACTGGTACAAGGAAGAGGGCTTCATCTTCAAGGGCGGCTCCGGCGCCGGCCTGAACCTCTCCCGCATTCGCTCCTCCAAGGAGCTCCTCTCCTCCGGTGGTACGGCGAGCGGCCCGGTCTCCTTCATGCGCGGCGCGGACGCCTCGGCGGGCACCATCAAGTCGGGCGGCGCCACGCGTCGTGCGGCCAAGATGGTCGTCCTCGACGTCGACCACCCCGACATCGAGGAGTTCGTCGAGACCAAGTGGCGCGAAGAGGACAAGATCCGCGCCCTGCGTGACGCCGGCTTCGACATGGACCTGGGCGGCAAGGACATCACGTCCGTGCAGTACCAGAACGCCAACAACTCGGTGCGGGTCAACGACGAGTTCATGAGCGCCGTCGAGGACGGTCGCGAGTTCGGCCTGCGTTCGCGCAAGGACGGCTCGGTCATCGAGACCGTCGACGCGCGCACCCTGTTCCGCAAGATCAGTGAAGCCGCCTGGGCCTGCGCCGACCCGGGCCTGCAGTACGACGACACGATCAACGACTGGCACACCAACCCGGAGACGGGCCGGATCACCGCGTCCAACCCGTGCTCGGAGTACATGTCGCTCGACAACTCCTCGTGCAACCTCGCCTCGCTGAACCTGATGAAGTTCCTCAAGGACGACGACACCTTCGACGCGCCGCTGTTCGCGAAGGCCGTCGAGCTGATCATCACCGCGATGGACATCTCGATCTGCTTCGCCGACTTCCCGACCGAGCCGATCGCCCAGACCACGCGTGACTACCGCCAGCTCGGCATCGGTTACGCCAACCTCGGTGCGCTGCTGATGGCCATGGGCCTGGGCTACGACTCCGACGGTGGCCGCGCGATGGCAGCCACGATCACGTCCCTGATGACCGGTACGTCGTACCGCCGCTCGGCCGAGCTGGCCGAGATCGTCGGTCCGTACGCCGGCTACGCCCGCAACGCCGAGGCCCACAACCGGGTGATGCGCAAGCACCAGGCCGCCAACGACGCGGTCCGCACGCTGCACATCTCCGACGCCGAGGTGCTCAAGCTGGCGACCGCCGAGTGGGCGAAGGTCGTCGAGCTCGGCAAGACCAACGGCTTCCGCAACGCGCAGGCCTCCGTGCTCGCGCCGACCGGCACCATCGGCTTCATGATGGACTGCGACACGACCGGCATCGAGCCGGACTTCTCGCTGGTCAAGTTCAAGAAGCTCGTCGGTGGCGGCTCGATGCAGATCGTCAACCAGACGATCCCGCGTGCGCTGACCAAGCTCGGCTACCAGCCCGAGCAGGTCGAGGCGATCGTTGCCTACATCGCCGAGCACGGCCACGTCGTCGACGCACCCGGCCTGAAGACCGAGCACTACGAGATCTTCGACACCGCCATGGGGGAGCGTTCGCTCAAGCCCATGGGCCACGTGAAGATGATGGCTGCCTGCCAGCCGTTCCTCTCGGGCGCGATCTCCAAGACGGTCAACCTCCCGGAGTCCGCCTCCGTCGAGGAGATCGAGACCATCTACATGGAGTCGTGGAAGCTCGGCCTCAAGGCCACCGCGATCTACCGCGACAACTGCAAGGTCGGCCAGCCCCTGGCCGACGGTGGCGGCAAGGCCAAGAAGGACGCGGCCGACGCTGCAGACGCAGCTGATGCAGCCAAGGTCATCGAGAAGGTTGTGGAGAAGGTCGTCTACGCCCCGACCCGCAAGCGCCTCCCGAAGTCCCGTATGGCCCGCACCACCTCGTTCACGGTGGCCGGCGCCCAGGGCTACATGACCTCGGGTGCGCACGACGACAAGACGCTCGGCGAGATCTTCCTCAAGCTCGGCAAGCAGGGCTCGACCCTGGCCGGCGTGATGGACGCCTTCTCGATCGCGGTCTCGATCGGCCTGCAGTACGGCGTCCCGCTGGAGACCTACGTCTCGAAGTTCACCAACCTGCGCTTCGAGCCCGCCGGCCTCACCGACGACCCGGACGTCCGGATGGCGCAGTCGATCATGGACTACGTCTTCCGCCGCCTGGCGCTGGACTACCTGTCCTTCGACGACCGCTCCGCCCTCGGCATCTACTCCGCCGAGGAGCGCCAGCGCCACCTCGAGACCGGCTCCTACGAGCCCCTCGAGGAGGACATCGGCAGCCCGTCCGAGCTCATCGACACCTCGGTGGTTGAGGTGCGAGGAGCGCAAGCGACGAGCCTCGAAACCTCCGAGGACATCGTTGATGCCGAGGAGGACCCGCTCGCCGGCGCCCCCGCCGTCGAGGTGAAGGTCGCCAAGACCTCCGCCGAGCTCCTCGAGCAGCTCACCGGCACCGCTGTCGACAGCCCGCTGTGCCTGACCTGCGGCACGAAGATGCGGCCTGCTGGCTCGTGCTACGTGTGCGAGGGCTGCGGAAGCACCAGCGGCTGCAGCTGATCAAGGTCGTCGAGTAGCCCGAGCCGCAAGGCGAGGGCGTATCGAGACGAAGGCCCGGTCACCTCTCGCGAGGTGGCCGGGCTTTCGCCAATCGCTGGTGACGCGTTCAGGGGAGCTGGTTCGTATCGGCGCATTGTGTCTCCGCTGCCTGGTAGCCTGGAGACGTGAGGACGGGATGGGCATGTTGATGGGTGGGGTTGCTGAGGGATCGCCGGCATGAGCGCGATTCCAGTCGTTGATGTGTTCGCGGGTCCCGGCGGCCTGAATGAAGGCTTCTCGTCCCTACTCAACAGTGACAGTTCGCCGATCTTCGAGGCCGTCGCCTCCTTCGAGATGGACCCTTGGGCCTGTCGCACACTGAGACTGCGTGCTGCCCTTCGCCACCATCGAAGAGAGTTCGGCGCGAACCCCGCCGTCTACTACGACTTCCTTCGAGGCACAGTTGACCAAGCGGGTCTCGAGACCAGTCCTGCGCTCGAGGTCGCGTTCAAGCATGCGTGGGACGAGATCAGAGAGATGGCGTTGGGTCCGGACACCCGGGCGGAGTCCAACAGCCAGATCAAGGCTGCCCTAGAGGCGCGCGGCACGGGTGAACCGTGGATCTTGATTGGAGGTCCACCGTGCCAAGCCTATTCGCTCGCGGGACGGTCGCGCCGCAAGGCTGACCCGACTTTCGCGGGCGATCACAAGCACGTTCTGTATCGGGAGTACCTCGCGATCATCGAGGAGTTCCGCCCGACGGTATTCGTCATGGAGAACGTCAAGGGCATGCTGAGCTCGCAGCACTCTGGCGGCGGCATTTTCCGAACCATCCGCGATGACTTGGCGGCGGCCGGGAATGGGTACGACATCCGATCCTTCGTCGTGCCGGACGATGACCCGAAGCCATCGGACTTCATCATCAGGACCGAGCGGTACGGCATCCCGCAGCGACGCCACCGGGTGATCCTGCTGGGCATCCAACGAGAATCGGGACTGCGGACGCCGGGACAACTCGATACACGTCCGACGACGACAGTCCTGGACGCCATCGGCGACCTGCCTGGAATCAGGTCGATGGTGAGCCCCCGCGGCTCCGACTCCGAGACTGCGTGGCGATTGGCCCGCGACGCGGCGTGGCTTCTCGCGGGGAAGAAGGGCGGTCGAGCCGCGAGGCTTCCGGCTGTCGGCGCGCCCTTCGTTGACGGCTACGTCCCTGCGCTTCAGGGCCATCTCCGTGACTGGCTGGTCGACGACGAAATCGGGGGGGTGGCATTGCATGAAAGCCGCGCCCACATGGAATCGGACCTCAAGCGTTACGGATACCTGGCAGTGATGGCTGAGCGAGGGAAGAGGCCCAAACTGGGTGACCTACCTGATGCCTTGGTGCCTAACCACAAGAACGCGCGCAATGCGGATGCGCCCTTCACGGACAGATTCCGCGTCCAGATCCGGGATGAGTCGAGTACGACAGTCGTGTCGCACATCTCCAAGGACGGCCACTACTACATCCACTATGACCCGACGCAGATGCGAAGCCTCAGCGTTCGCGAAGCCGCGCGCCTCCAGACCTTTCCTGACGACTACTTCTTCGTGGGTGGGCGGACGCAGCAGTACCACCAAGTTGGGAACGCCGTGCCTCCTCTGTTGGCGCGCCAACTGGGCGAGATCGTCGCAGACATGTTCGGCATCAAGCCTGCCGCAGGACGACTCTAGGATCGTCAATGGATCGGAGCGAACCGACGGAGCATGTTCGGTCGCGCATGCAGGCTCAGTTGCGCGCAGGCACGCAGCCGGAGCTCGCTCTCAGACGAGAGTTGTATCGCCGTGGCCTTCGATACCGGCTGGGCACCAAGGTTCCGGGGCGTCCTCGCCGGACGATCGATATTGCATTCCCTCGTCAACGGGTCGCTGTGTTCGTTGACGGATGCTTCTGGCACCAGTGCCCGGTGCACTCGGTCGCAGTCAAGAACAACGGGGCATGGTGGCGTCAGAAACTGGCTGCGAACGTGGCGCGCGACGGCACGACCAACGCCTCGCTTGAGGCAAGCGGTTGGGTGGTCTTGCGATTCTGGGAGCACGAGCTAGCAACTGAGGCAGCAGATGTTGTGGAGTCGGTCCTGCGTGGGCAGTAGGCACTTTCGGGGAATGGCAGGCCTCGTTCGTTGCAGGTTGCAATAGGAAGTTCTCGGACTTCCCGCGCTTCCATCGTTGACTTGGCAATATGGCTTCGAGAGTCGCGGAGACGCGCTCGGATCACGCCACGGCCTCGACTTCCCGGGAGACACGTCATATGGATACGGCATTCGCCTATCAGCAGTTGGTGATGCTGATGCATCAGCACAACATCAGCGTCCATGAGGCCGCACGTCGGTTCGCCAAGGGGATGGGCGTGCAGTTGGAGGAGCTTCAACCTGCCATCGCCTTCTTCGAACAGAAGGCTGCGCAGGCAGCGATTCTCAATGATCCACCTGGGGTGGGCGTCGGCGGAGTCATCGCCGAGGCGAAGGTCGCTCCGTGGTACGCCGGGCCACAGGACGGCGATCCAGGATGGACCAAGGTTCGGGCGCGGCTTGTAGCAACTGGCATGGGCTCGGTCATAGACGAGATCGATGACGCTTCGACCAAGGTCGTTGCGCAGCTCGCCAACCCCGCGTTGGAGGGCCTGTCCAAGAAGGGATTGGTCATTGGATATGTGCAGTCTGGTAAGACTGCCAACTACACGTCGGTGATCGCCAAAGCTTCGGACGCGGGGTACCGCTTGGTGATCGTTCTCTCAGGGACGTTCGAGAATCTTCGGGAACAGACCCAGACTCGGTTGGAGCAGGATCTGGTCGACCACACGTGGTCGACTCTGACGAAGCCAGACTCCGACTTCCTTGGACATGTGCAAGGTGCTGCGCTGCTTGGGCACGGAGTGCGAACCCTCATGGTGGTGAAGAAGAACGCATCACGGCTTCGTCGTTTGCGCCGTTGGCTGGCGGATATCCCGGAGGACATTCGCCGCCGGACTCCGATCTTGCTGCTCGATGACGAGGCAGATCAAGCAACGCCGAACTCGCCAACGCGGGCGAACCAGATCACCGCGATCAATGGGTGCATTCGGGACATTTGGAAAGAGATCCCCAGCGGTACTTACGTCGGATACACAGCAACGCCCTTCGCGAACGTGTTCATGGATCCGAGCGACGACGACGAGATGTACCCGGCTGACTTCATCCTGAGTTTGCCGCGACCGGCTGCGTACTTCGGAGCAGAGCGACTGTTCGGCCGGGAATCGCTGGGTGCAGATGACGAGCCTGATGACGGGCTGGACATGGTCCGCATGGTCACGGACGACGAGGCCAATCAGCTTCGAGCGCCGAGCAAGCTGGCGGATCGCCTCGACTTCGACCCTGAGTCTCCTGACTCACTCGTGGACGCGTTGAGGTGGTTCGTATTGGCGACGGCAGTTCGGCGAGCTCGCGGGCAGGCCAACAAGCACTCTTCGATGCTCATTCACACAACGCAATACATCGATCCCCATTTTGCAATGCAGGGCAGAGTGGAGGTGCTTCTTGGGAGGTGGGCGAGCAACATTGAATCGTTGCGGCCCGAGTTCGAGCAGGCTTGGGTCGAAGAGGCGACGCGGGCAAGCGACGTTGCTTCAGTGCCCCTTCCTTCGTGGGAGGACGTGTGGAGAGAGGTTCCAGCAACGGTGTCCGCCGTTCGCGTGATCGTCGACAACGGAAGGTCCCAGGACCGTCTCGACTACAACCGAAAGGCCGCGGATGGGTCGCCTATCGCAGAGACAGTTGTTGCGATCGGAGGCGGCACTTTGTCGCGGGGCCTCACTCTCGAAGGGCTGGTCGTTTCGTACTTCAGCCGCAGTTCGAACTCGTACGACACGCTGCTGCAGATGGGCCGATGGTTTGGGTTTCGTGTCGGGTACGAGGACCTGCCACGAATCTGGATGACGGCAGGACTTCGGGAAGACTTCCGCTTTCTCGCCCAAGTCGAACAGGAGATCCGCAACGACATCACGCACATGGAAGTTGAGAATGTCACTCCTCGACAGTTGGGATTGCGAGTCCGCGCTCACCCGGGGCGGCTGGAGATCGTCGCTCGAAACCGCATGCGATTCGTCCAGCAGGTTCGTGTGTCCTACTCGGCCCAGCGTCATCAGACCATCTGGCTCACGGAGAAGGATGGCGACGTTGTCGAGCAGAACCTCGAGGCTGCGCGGTCACTCGTTGCCGCGTCTCTAGCGACTGGGGACGCATCTCGAGTTGGACGCCGCCAGAGGTGGGCTTTGCCTGCCGTGTCCTCTGCAACTGTCGCGGAGTTCGTCCGCTCCTACTCGTTCCATGAGAATCAACGGCGAATGAATGCGGCTCAGATGTCGAAGTGGATCGATTCATTCGCGCAGGACTGTTTGTGGAACGTGGTCGTCGTCGGCAGTGGAAAGCAGGTCGTCCGCAACGGAAGCCCTCATGACTTGGGTACCACCGACTTGGGTCTTGAAATTGCGATCCCCAACAATAACCGGGCGCCTCTGAAAGAACCGGCTGGACCGAATGCAAACATCAAGGCGTTGCTCTCGCACGAAGATTGGTTCGCGGACCTTGATCCGGCTCTGGTGGCGGTCGAAACGTCGGATCCCGCATCAATTCGACGAAAGCTGGCTCCGCAGACGGGCTTGGTTCTTCTCCTTCCGATCAGTGCCGCCTCGGTTCCGCAGGGAAAGGCCATAAAGCTTGACAGTCGGCGTGAAATGGACGCCGTTAGCGGACTGGTCGGGGTCGGGATCATTTTCCCCGAGGTTGGTGACGCCGGTGTAGCCGGTGACGGAGATTTCTTCGCGGTGGTGCCGGATTGGGAGCCCGAAGCGCTCGACGAAGAGGACGACGAGATTGTGCTCGATGAACTGTCCGAGGAGATCGCAGAATGATCGGCATCGGAGCTGAGTTCGTCCTCTTGGATGCGAACAAAGAGAAAGTGATTTCCGGCCAGATGAAGACCCGCGATCTCGATCAGAAGGTCGGAGGCAAGGCCATCCGGCTCGCTGTCGATCACTTGGGACAGAGGCACCTGCTCGTGCCGACCGCGGGTTGCAAGGTTAAGCCGGACCACTCCGCTGCTGGCGTGGCGTTGGCTGGCCACGCGATGATGGACGGTGGCACGCTACTGAACTTCGTCGACGTCCACTGCCACCTGCCGCATCTCAATGGCGTGTTTGAGCGCATGGTCGACGACATCGTCGAACGTCTGGCAAGTGGCCCCGAAAACCCACCGTCCACCTGTCGAACGGTCGTCGCTGAGTGGAAGGAACTGCTGAAGTCAGCGGGCCTTCCCATCGGGCGTGAGAAAGTCGAGGGGATCGTGGGCGAGTTGACCATGTTGAAGCTGATCCTCGGGGCCGATCCTGTTGCCGCCGTTGAGACCTGGAAAGGTCCGGCCGGGGGCCTGCATGACTTCGTTGCGGGTCTCCGCCACCTCGAAGTGAAGGCGACGGCTTCCTTGGACGGGAAGGTGGTGTCAATCAGCAACTTAGATCAACTTGACCCAGGACCTCACGAACTCTGGCTGGGAGTCATTCACTTGGTGGAGGATACGGAGGCGCCCAGCATTGACATCCTCGTGGACGAACTAACTTCGCTGGGGGTGCCGAAGGCCACGCTTGTGGCGAAGATTCACCAAGCTGGGTACGTCGTCGGCAGCGCAGCGGACAGAGATTTTAGATTTGGCGTCAAGTCCGTGCGGATCTGGAATGTTGGGACTGAGTTTCCTGGACTGCGGCGTAGTCACATTGATCCCCGCCATCTGAACGGGGTGGGCAGGGTGCGTTACGAGCTGAATCTCGATACCGCGCCAGAAGGCATTCATGCAGACCAAGTTGACGCGCAGCTTGCGCAATGGGTGTCTGAAGGAGCCAACGTTGATGGATGAGGCGTCCCCGCTCGACTGGTTTCCCAAGCGATTCGCAGAGGGTGACATCGATGGAGCTGGAGCCCGCCGGTTGCTCGGGGTGCCCAACATTTCAACCACTGAAGTACTTGTTCGGGAAACAGCGCAAAACAGCTGGGACGCTCGTCGACCTGGCGCTGTTGTCGACTTCAACGTCACGCTTCGCCGTCTTGGAGAGGCAGCTGTTGGAACCCTTCGCGATGTGGTTTTCGCGGAAGGATCTGACTCCACAGACATTGACAAGCTGTTGACGGGACACTCAATCCGCGTGCTTGAGATATCGGACCGGGGGACGGTTGGACTTGACGGCCCGGTGAGGGCTGATCTTGCGTTCGGGGAAGGGGAATCTCGAAATTTTGCGAACCTGATCCTCAACTTGGGTGCACCCAGGGACGTGCACTTGGGTGGCGGAACCTACGGCTTTGGTAAGACGATCGCATACGTCGTGAGCAAGGTCTCCACGGTAATCTTCTGGACGAGATGTCATACAGCTCATGGCGTTGAGGATCGCCTGATTGCCTCGGCTATTGGCGACGCGTTTGACTTGGACGGCTACCGCTACACGGGTCGTCATTGGTGGGGGATCTTGGTGGACGATCGCGTCGAACCGATTCGAGGACAGCGCGCTGCGGCGCTTGCCGAGCGGCTGTTTGCGAATAAGTTTGCTACGGGTGCGACTGGCACCAGCATGTTGATTGTCGACCCACAGCTCGACTCTGAAAATGATGTGGAGATTGTCGCAGATCTCAAGGCCGCGATGACGATGAATCTTTGGCCAAAGATGGTGCCTGAATCGGGTCGCGACACGATGAATATTTCGCTGATTCATGAGGGCACCGAGGTGCCGCTTCAGGAGGTGACGAATGCTGAGATTCGTCCTCTGGTCGACTGCCTTGTTGCGGTTCGGGCCGCTCAAGCTGGAGGGCCCGTTCCGCAGGCATTCTTTCCGACGAGGGTATTCGAGATTGCTTCGCAACGACCACCAAAGGTACTTGGACATTTGGCGCTGTCGCGTTGGCCACGAGGGGACAAGGATGCTCCATCCCATCATGTCGCTCTGATGCGGACGGACACCGAGCTCGTGGTGAAGTACGAAGAGCACCGGGCGCTGCCGGATGAAGACTTCGGTTGGGTTGGGGTTTTCAAACCGACGGCCCAGACCGACGACTCATTTGCATCTGCGGAGCCCCCCGCACACGACGACTGGGTTGTCTCCGGGATCCAGGACGCCAGAATGAAGCGGGACGTGAACATCGCACTCCGCGAAATCCGGAACCGGGTCAACGAGTTCGTCGCTCCACTCGATCAAGCGGATCGAGCAGTTGGCGATGCTCCGTCCGCGGCCTCCTTGGGCAACAAGCTGGCCAGCCTCCTTGTCGGATTGCCAGGAAATGCTCCTGAGCGGACGCCGGGACCGAGGCGAGGCAGCAGCGGTGTGCGTAGGCCGTCGGCACGGGTGGACCTGATAGACGCGGGTCCGAGCAGCGAGCCGGGCTGGACGTCAATGCGATTCGGAATCCGCCTTGAACGAGGATCCCCATTGGGCGAGTGGGTTGCCGTGGTTCCCAGTGTCGGATACGACGGCGGCAGCGGCACCAAGGACATCGATCAATGGATCCGCCCGGTGGGGTGGATGCCGTCGCATTCTTTGGAGCCCATGCTGGTCAAGTCGGGGAGGGCCGTCGAGTATCTCGTTGAATGTCGTGATGATGTTGCGCTCGACATCGATGTCAAGATCGTGAATCCCGAATGACCAAGACGCGGGTCATGCCGCACCGTGTCGCGACCTCGGATTCTGTTTCATGGCACCCGTGGACGATCCTGACGCCCTCTGGATGGCTCACGGTGCCGGACATGTTGACTGATTGGGACTACGCAACCGACATTGTGCTCAGGAGTGCTGCGACGGTGGATATCGCTGCGGTGCTTGAGGCGACTGGGCTCTCATCAACCGGAGCGCTTGAGTTGATTGCGGTTGTGGACTGCCCGGCCGCGATGCGACGCGTCGTTGGACGTTCGCCGATCGATGACGGCGGTGGAGCGCAGATCGAAATATCGTTGCCGCGCGGTCAGATGGCACGCGAGCTTCGACTGTCAACCAAGTTGGTGACCGCTGAGTCTTCGTCGTCGGTCGGCCTGCGCATCGGGTGGAGGCGGGGGTCGATCCTTGCCTTCAGTGCTCCTCAAGTGATCGTCCTAGAGGGATCTGGCGGTAGGTTTCCGATCGAGCCCGTGGACTTTCAGAAGGTCGGACGACCTCCCTCGCCGTGGGCCTTGGTCACCAGCTTCACCGATCTGAATGAGTCGTTCGCGGGAGCTGTCCGACTTTTGGTAAATACGGGTCACCCAGTTGGCCTGTTGGCAATGCAGAAGGAACCCCCGCAAGGTTTGCCAGCGGTGCTGAAGGCCGATGTTGTTCGCCGGCTTCTGGCCGAGATCGCGCATCAAGACTTGGAGCTTGCCGAGTCGCATGATGACGAGTCTGTCGGTGCTGTCGCGAGCGGGATGTGCGAGCTGTACTTGAGCCAGCCGTTGGCGACTGTGATCAAGACCCTGCGCACGGACCCGGGGTACCTGGACGACCTACTCCAAGCATCGATGGATCCGTTGCGGGAGGTGTGGACGGAATGACTTGGGTATATCCGCGCCTTGGTGTTGCTCATGCTCAACATCGGCTGGACGAGTTGCGCGAGGCGTTCGGAGGTGGTGGTTTAGCGGCCGTTGGACGGATGGCAGCCACCGATCATCCATTCAAGACGCCAGTCGCCACGGGAGGGGCTGTCGCGTCACCCGCCAAGTTGGAGCAGGTTCGCGCCGACGTCCTGGGGCGATTAGATCCGTGGCTTGGGACGCAGGATCCGCTGCGCGCAGTGAGTCGTGATACCGCCCGATACGACATCGCGCTCGGTCAAGTGTTGCGACAAAGTCTCGAGATCGTCCCCTCAGACGCGGCTCACGGTGAGACTTGGAGCTTCTTAGCGCTCGTTTTGTTGCCGGACGTCTGCGCTGCGAGGTTCCCCGACCTCCATGCAGACCGGATGATCGGAACGCCGTCCAAGCATGCGCTGCGACGAGTGTGGGATCGGGAGGAGGTGCTGTTGGAACTTCTGGACCCAGCCCATCCAAAGCCACTCGGCGAGGACGAGCTGTTCCAGTTGTTCGATCGAACGGCATTGGTGCGCGATCATCGACTTGTTCGAGCGCTCGTTGCTGCTGTCCTCAAGAGCGGCGAGGGAGATCGCAGCTCTTGGGCTCGCCAACTCTACAAACGCATCACTTTTCTGACCGGCGCTAGGCTCCTCGACGTCCTCAGCGATCAGGAACTCGATGACCTAGTTCGCTCCGAAGCCGCCAAGATTGAAGGTTCAGAACCGGCGGAGCCGTTCTCGCGATTGAAGGTCCGGCTGCCGAGTGATCCGACGGAGCTGAAGTTCACCTTGTCGCTGACAGATGCATGGGCGTCACGGGTCGATGCATTCATGCCTGCGGGCGTCTTTGAGTTGGACGTCAGATCGGTCGGCGCCGTCGATGCTGCCCGTCGAATGGTCGGTCGCCTAGATGACTCAGTTGGCCCCAGCGAGTTCGAAACGGCGGTCCTTGAACTGATGCTCGATGCGCAGTACCTACACCTGTTTGCGGGCGAAGCCATCGAACTCGCGCGTTCGAATCTCCAACGGTCGCAATCTCAGAAGCGCTGATCTTCCCCGGGCGGGCTGGCAAGCTGCAGAGATGATCAAACAAGACTTGGCGGACCACGTCATTGAGGCGCTCAAGGATCTCGGCGGTTCGGCGACAGTCGTTGACGTGTGCCGCGAGGTGTGGTCAAAACATGAAAAGGATCTCCGCTCGAGCGGAGACCTGTTCTTCACTTGGCAGTACGACATCCGGTGGGCAGCGCAAAAGCTGCGCAACGACGGCTTTCTAGCGCCAACATCTCGCGGTGCGGCCTCGCGGTGGAAGTTGTCTTGAGGTTGCGAGCCTCGATCTGGGACAAGATCAAGAGGCGCTTCGCAGCTTGGCCGTGCGCAAGGCAGACCGCTGAATTGTCTCTTGGGTGCGGGCGCTGTGCCGTGGCAGTCGCCGAGCCGGAGAACGCCGTGCTCCCCTCCGGTGGCGACGACCGGGGCGCACTCGCTGCCAACACCGTGGACGGGGAAACGAGGTCATTCTGAACCGAGCCGGGTATCGAGCTGGAGCTTCACCAGCTCCACCGCAGGCAGATCCGCCGGCGCCCACTCGAGGTCATCCAGCTCATCCGGCGCCAACCACAGCAGCGCCGCATGCTCGGTCGCGGTCGGCGTACCGTCGATCAGCTCGCAGTAGAAGGTGGTCAACGTGATGACACCGAAGCCGTACTTGTGCGTCGTGGCGGTCACCTTCGCGCCGACGCGGATCCGGCAGCCCAGCTCCTCGAGGATCTCCCGCTCGAGCGCACGTCCCGCGGATTCGCCGGGCTCGATCTTGCCGCCGGGGAACTCCCACAGGTCGCCGGTTTCGCCACCCGGCTCGCGCCTGGCGCACAGCACCAGGCCGTCGCGGACGATCACGGCCCCGACGACCTTGAAGTGCTTCGTGCCGGTCTCGTAGCCCACGGCCGAAGCCTACGGGCGGGTCCGCCTCGCCCCGAGAGCGCTCACGGTTACGTCGCATCCCTACTGCCGTTGGCGACCCAGCCCGACGAGCATGATCGCGGGCCCGTCTGGGCTCGGCAGATCAATCAGATTCGGGGACAACCATGCGTGATGGGACCAGGTGGGCCATGATCCGGCGGTCGGGGGTGGCGGCATTGGCAGTGGGGATCGGTGCTTTCGGGATCGTTGCCGTCAGCGCTCCTGTGGCCCGGGCAGCAACGGCAGCCTGTCAGCAGACCTTTGCCAGCGGGGCTCTCAACCAGCCGATTCCAGACTCTCCCTCATCGGGGAGCAGCGGGTACCTCGGGACGACGCCGTTCGACGTGCCCGAAGGACTGACCGTCGCCGACATCGACGTGACCCTCAACCTTCACCACACCTACATCAGCGACGTGGTGGTCATCTTGTACTCCATGACTGATGCATCGATCGCCCGTGCGAGCAGCTACGTGGTCTTCCGTGTGGGCCGCGGCAACAACGACATGGTGGGAACGGTCCTCAACGACCAGGCCGCGGACCCGCTGGGTTGGGGCGTCGCTCCCTTCACCGGTTCCTTCCAGCCGTCGGAGCGGCTCTCTACGCACAACGGAGCAGTCGGAGGCAAGTTCTTTGTGGGCGTGTACGACATGGAACCCGGCGACACCGGCACCCTCAATGACTGGTCGATGAAGGTCACCTACGTCAGCTGCGACTTCGACAGCGACGGTGTCGAGGACCACAAGGACAGCTGTCGCGGGATTGCCGCAGCCACTGCGACGGGGTGCCCGTTGACGACGCGGACGTTGACGTCGACGTACTCGAGCGGCAAGTTCAGGGGCCGCATCTCCTCTCCGGTCGCGGGTTGCAAGGCATCGCGTCCGGTCACCATCTGGAAGGCCGTCACCGGTCCGGACCGCAAGGTGGGCACAGCCACCAGCCGGTCCGACGGGACCTATCGGCTGACGCGCACCAAGAGGGCCGGGCGCTACTACGCAACGACCCCCCTGTCGGCGGCCACGAACCAGGCGCAGTGTCCTGCTGCACGGTCGACCACCTTCAGAATTCGCTGAGCTGGAGGGTTCCTGACGCAGTGGCCCGGTCTCCTGTCGAGGAGGCGGGGCCACTGCAACGTGGCCCCGGAGTCACGCTCGGACAGACCTCGTAGTTCGTCGTGACCATCTCTTGCGGGTTAGCCCACGTCGGCTCCCACAGGTACCTACCTTCGAGGTGTGAACCTCGGATTCCATACCCGCGACGTCGACGCCCACCACCCGTTGGCGCGTTGGGCTGCCTGGGGCATCGGCCTGCTCCTCATCGTCGCCGCAATGGTGGTGGCGTTGATGTTCTCGTCCTAGCGAGCGGGCACGTCGTACGACGCACCCGCCCGCCGCGTCCTCAGGACCAGCCGTTGCCGGTGAAGGTGTTGTCGTACCAGGCGTGGTAGCAGGCGTTGTCCATGCCGCGACCCACGAGGTCGAGCCGCTTCGGGCCCCACGAGGCGATGTCGAGGCCGGAGCTGAACTTGCCGCCCAGGACCTCCCAGTCGAGCCACTCGCCGTTGAAGAGCTTGTGGTAGCAACCGTTGTCCCCACCGCGGACGACCACGTCGAGCCGGCCCGACGCCCACGACGTCACGCCGGGGCTCGCGGTCAGTACGCCGCCGAGGGACTGCCAGTCGTGCCAGGCACCGTCGAACCACTTGTGCCACAGCGCGTTGTCGGTGCCGCGGGCGAAGACGTCGAGACGCCCCGAGCCCCAGGACGCGACCGCCGGGTCACCGATGATCTGGCCACCGAGGGACTCCCAGTCGTGCCAGGCACCGTCGAACCACTTGTGCCACAGCGCGCCGTCCGTGCCGCGGACGAAGGTGTCGATGCGCCCTGAACCCCAGCTCGCGGCCGCCGGCCCGGAGGTCAGCGTGCCGCCGAGGGACTCCCATCCGTGCCAGGAGCCGTTGAACCACTTGTGGTACATCGCCTTGTCCTCGCCCCGGGCGAACACGTCGATGCGACCCGACGCCCAGCTCGTCGCCGCGGGCGCCGAGGTGAGCTTGCCGCCGAGGCTCGTCCAGCCGTGCCAGGAGCCGTTCCACAGCTTCTGGTACATCGCGTTGTCCTCGCCGCGGACGAAGATGTCCAGGCGGTTCGGGCCCCACGAGACGATCGCCGGGTCACTGGTCAGGACGCCGCCGAGCGACTCCCAACCGACGCCCTCGGAGCCCCCGATGAGACGTCCCTGGATCTCGTAGTCGATGCCGCTCGGCTTGAACCGGAGGTTGAGGTCCCGGTCGCTCAGCACGGGGATGGGCAGCCCGCTGCCCTGCACCGCGGCGAACGTCAGCGGGTGGATGCCCACGATGTCGTCGGGGTCCGTCCACGACAGCAGGAACAGCTCGATCTTCTCGCCGGTGGTGAGCTCGGTCGCCGCCCGCACGTTCTTGACGGCCTGCTCGATGTCGGGCTCCGGGTCGGTCAGGCTCAACGCCCCGCCCTCGACCAGTCGCTTCAGCTCGGTCCGCAGCGCCGACCGCACGTCCTCGACGATCGACCGGATCGCGTTGAAGGGCGTCGCGTCGGACTCGAAGACCAGCACGATCGCGCCGAGGATCTCCGGCATCTGGCCACCGAGCACCTCCTGCACGGTCGGTCGGGAGACACCCTTGAACACGAGCTCGCCCTGCCCGGCCGGGATCGCCTTCGACTCGTGGTCGTCGATGCCGCTCGCCCAGTCGTCGTCGAGCACGCCCTTCCAGAACACGGAGGTCGAGTTCGGCGTACGGAATTTCGAGCGGAAGCCGATGGGCACGATGTACGGCTCGTCGCCGTCGCTGAACGTCCCGTCCTCATCCGCGTCATGGACGAAGAGTCGATCCAGCTTGATGGTCCATTTCTCAGCCATCCGAGGCACCTCTCTGAAGGCCCGGCCCCATGCCAGGCACACAGGGAGGAGGGCGGCGGAGGTCCGTTGATACGTCTCGCCGGAAATGACCAGGGCCCGGACCGCCCCACAGGTGTCCGAGCCCTGGCCCGCGTTCGGCCCGGTCGCCGAACGGCCTCGGGTACCCACGGCCCGCGGCCTCATGCGGGTCTTGGGCAGACTGGTGCGATGGTCTCGTTGAAGTACGCCGTCGTCGAACGTGAACGCAGGTTCCTGGTCGCCGCCCTTCCCGAGGGAGTGGGGGAGACCTGGGAGATCGAGGACCGGTACGTCGACGGGACCCGCCTCCGGCTTCGTGAGGTACGACGACCCGACGGCACCGTCGTGCGCAAGCTCGGCCACAAGGTGCGGCTCGGCGACAGCCCGGCCGAGGTCGCCTGCACGTCGGTCTACCTCGACGACGCGGAGTGGGCGCTGATGCTCGCGAAGCTCCCTGGCCGGTCGCTGCGCAAACGCCGGCACCACGTGCACCGCGACGGGTGGCACGTCGTGGTCGACGAGCTCGAGGACGGCACTCTCCTCGCCGAGATCGACGACGGCGACCACGAGCCCCGGCCGGTTCCGGTGTGGCTCGACGTGCTCGAGGACGTCAGTGGCGACGAGGCCTGGACCGGGGCGGCACTCGCGCGCGCGGACGCTTGACCGGTTCCTCCCGTGGGAGGACGACAGGGCGAGCCGTGCCCGCCAAGATCGACCCATGCGCCTTCCCGAATCCCTCACCCGACGCCTGATCAAGTCGGGCAAGAAGCCGATGAACGCGATGCGCGCACCCGAGGCGATGACGGTCCTCGACCGACCGGTGCAGCACACCGACTTCTCCGCGCTGGCCGGCCACGTCCACGTGCTGCTGGTGACCTACAAGCGCGACGGGACGCCCATCCCGTCGCCGGTGTGGTTCGCCCGCGACGGCGAGACGCTCTACGTCTGGACCGAGATCAACGCGTTCAAGGCCAAGCGCATCCGCAACGATCCGCGCGCCCTGCTGGCGCCGTGCGACGCCCGCGGTGTCCCGGAGGGCGACCCGATCGCCGCCCGCGGCCGGGTCCTCACCGACGAGGGTGACCGGCAACGTGCGGCCAGGGTGATCCGGAGCCAGTGGGGCCTCGGCCGCCGGATCTTCGAGCTGGTGTCGCGCCCGCTCACCGACGTCCACTACCTGGCGTTCGAGCCCGCCCTCGCGGCCTGACCGTTTCCCGAAACCCCTGACAGGGTCGGACCCTGGCCGTACGTTCCGCACATGCGCCGCCACCCCCTGCTCTTCGCGGTGGCCGTCGTCGTGGTGCTCTTCCTCCTGTTCCGCGTGTTCGGGGGCGCCGACGCCCGGCCGCACAACGAGGTCCAGCCGGTCGAGCCGAAGGACGGCCGCACCTTCGTGGTCACCCACGTCGTCGACGGCGACACCGTCGATCTCAGCAACGGCGAGACCGTCCGGCTGGTCGGGATCGACACCCCGGAGCGAGGGGAGTGCGGGTACGACGAAGCGCGGGCCGCGCTCGTCGACCTGGTCGAGGACGAGCGGATCACCCTCGGCGCCTCCGACGAGGACCGCGACCGCTACGACCGGCTGCTGCGCTACGTCGACGTCGGCAGGGTCGACGCCGGCCTGCAGCTGATCAAGCAGGGGCTCGCGATCGCGCGCTACGACTCCCGCGACGGCTACGGCCGCCACCCGCGCGAGGACCGCTACATCAAGGCGGACAAGGCCAGCCGGCAGTCGGCGTGCGGCTAGCCTCACCCCCGTGAGCGCCAGCAACACCGCCGACGTCGTACGACGCGCGCGATCCCTGCTCGGCCGCACCTTCTCCGCGCACGGCGTGACCATCCGGATCACCGAGGTCGAGGCGTACGGCGGCAGCGAGGACCCCGCCTCCCACGCGTTCACCCGGACCCCACGCTCGGAGGTGATGTACGGACCGCCGTGGCGGCTCTACGTCTACCGGTCCTACGGCATCCATCACTGCGCCAACGTGGTCACCGGCCCCACCGAGATCGGGGCCGCGGTGCTGCTGCGCGCGGGGGAGGTGGTCGACGGGATCGACCTTGCGCGGATCCGCCGCAACAACGCTCCCGACCACCAGCTCGCCCGCGGACCGGGCAATCTCGCCCAGGCGCTCGCCATCACGCTGACCGACCTGGGCACCGACCTCCTCGACCGCGAGTCGCCGACCGAGCAGCCCGCGCTCGGCCCCGAGGTACGCCACCGACAACGCGTCGAGGCCGGCCCTCGCGTCGGCGTCTCCAAGGCGGCCGACGTGCCGTGGCGGTTCTGGCTCGCGGGCGAGGCCAGCGTGTCGTCGTACCGCCGGAGCCCACGGGCGCCAGCCCCCACGGCAACGACCAATAGAGTTCGGCCTCGTGACCTTTGAGAACGTGACCCTCGACCCGCAGGCCAACATCTACTTCGACGGCGCCTGCGTCAGCCACACCTTCTTCCTCGCCGACGGCACCAAGAAGTCGGCCGGCGTGATCTTCCCGGCGCAGCTCAACTTCGGCACCGCTGCGCCCGAGGTGATGGAGCTCAACGCCGGCAAGTGCCGGATCCGCCTGGCCGGCTCCGAGGACTGGACCGAGTACGCCGCCGGCGAGTCCTTCAACGTCCCCGGCGACTCCTCCTTCGACATCGAGGTCACCGAGACGCTCGGGTACATCTGTCACTACGGGTGACATCGTGGGGCGGGTGATGCAACCCGCTGGGACCTCCCACTCGTGTAGGGGACATGAGACCGACGCCGCGTGACGCGGAGTTCGAAGAGTTCGTACGACGACGCCGCTCCCACCTCCTGGGTACGGCGACCGTCCTGACCGCCGGCGACCACTACCTGGCCGAGGACCTCGTCCAGGGCACCCTGGTGCGCCTGTACCTCGCCTGGGGCCGGGCCACGAAGCGCGGCGGCGTCGACGCCTATGCGCGACGGGTCCTGGTCAACGCCTTCATCGACCACCGGCGCCGCCCGATGATCGCGCGGGAGAAGGTGACCGGTGAGCTGCCGGACCGTGCCGGCCCGTCTGCCGAGGAGCCGATCGACGCGGAGCTGCTCGCCGCGTTGAGTGCGCTGCCCGCGCGGATGCGGGCGGCCGTCGTGCTGCGCCACGTCGTCGACCTCAGTGTCGAGGACGCCGCCGACGCGCTCGGCTGCAGCGAGGGCACCGTCAAGAGCCAGACCGCCCGCGGCCTGGCGAAGCTCCGCGAAGTCCTGCCCGACCCCACGACTGTCCCGCCCACGCCCCAGGGCACCCCCCACGAAGGAGACGCATCATGACCGACCTCACCGACCGCCTGCGCAAGCTCAACCACGAAGCCGAGACCACCGACGCCATCATCAAGCGCGATGTGATGCGCGGCCGCGGCGCCGCCCGCCGTCGTACCGTCCGGATGGGCGTCGCCGGTCTCGGCATCGCCGCCGTCGCGGCCGTCGGCGTGACCGTTGCCGTGAACGCCGATCAGCCGTCCGCGCCCCCGGTCGTCCAGCCCTCGCAGCAGGGCGAGACGCTCGAGCTGGTTGCCTACACCGGCGAACAGGAGCCGGGCTTCATCGTCAGCAAGGTGCCCGAGGGCTTCGTGCTCGAGGGCTCCGGGCCGTTCAACCTCAACATCGCCCGCCCCGACAACCTGACCGGCCTCGACAACTTCGTCGAGAAGGTCGTCGTGATGCTCGAGTCGTCCTCGGTCACCGGCGCCCCGGAAGGTACGCCCGTCAAGGTCGGCGACCACGACGGCTGGCTGCGGGCCAGCGACGCGGCGACGATCCTGACCTACGACGACGGCGCGAACCGCGTCCTGGTGCAGGTCTGGGACTCGCTCGGCCTGACCGACGACCAGATCATCGAGCTCGCTGAGGGCGTCACCGTCACGGCGGAGGCGCAGGCCGGCGTCGGCTGATCACTCCTGCATGCGAGTTGGGTGGGTGAGAGTGACCCTGGGTCACTCTCACCCACCCAACTCACGTCTACGCCGCTCCGGCGAGCTCTGGCTCGACCTCAGCCACCGGGGCGTCGTCGGTACGGCGGGCCAGCGCCCACCCGCCGGCCGCGAAGCGGAGCCCGGGCTGGTAGGCGTCGAGGACCTCGGTCGCCGACGTGGCGTCCTGGGCGCTCGAGATGATCGCCGTCGTCACCGCCAGCACGATCGCTGCACCCACCTGCATCGAGGTCTGCAGCACGCCCGCGGCAAGGCCCTGCTCGTCGTCATCGATGCCGCTGGTGGCCTGGATGTTGATGGCGGGGAAGCCCACCCAGCCGATGCCGATCAGCAGCAGCGCCGGCAGCAGCATGCCGACGTACGACGGCGAGGTGTCCAGGCGCAGGACGAACAGCAGGTAGCCGACGGCCATCACCGTCATCGTCACCGCGATGATCGGCGCGGTGCCGAAGCGGTCGACCAGCTTGTCGGAGTAGATCGCCGACAGGGTGACCATCAGGCCGATCGGCAGCAGGGCGAGGGCCAGCTCCAGCGGGCTCCAGCCCAGGGTCTCCTGGAGGAACAGGGTCACGATGAACTGCCAGCTGAAGTAGGACCCGCCGACCGCGACGATCGCAATGCTGGCGCGCACCAACGTGGACTTGCGCAGGATGCCGAGGCGGATCAGCGGGTGTGCGATCCGCTTCTCGATGGCGACGAAGGCCGTGAACAGCACGGCCACGGCGACGAAGGAACCGATCGTGCGCGCTGAGGTCCAACCGGCCTCGGGCGCCGAGACGACGGTGTAGACGAGCAGCAGCATCGCCGCGCCGGACGTGACGGCGCCGAGCACGTCGTGGCCGCCCTCGGCGACCGGCTTGTCCCGCGGGACCAGGAAGTACGCCGCCACCAGCGCCAGCAGCGCGATCGGGACCGGCAGCAGGAACGTCCAGCGCCAACCGACGCCGGTCATCAGGCCGCCGAACAGCAGGCCGGACGAGTAGCCGCCCGCGCCGAACACCGTGTAGATCGACAACGCCTTGTTGCGGGCGGGGCCCTCGGCGAAGTTCGTCGTGATGATGGACAGGCCGGTCGGCGCGGTGAAGGCGGCGGCCAGGCCCTTGATGAACCGCGTCGCGATGAGCAGCGGGCCCGAGCTGACGACGCCGCCGAGCAGGGACGCGACGGCGAAGACGGCGAGCGCGATCAGGAAGACCTTGCGCCGACCGAGCAGGTCGGCGGTCCGTCCGCCGACGAGCAGCAGGCCGCCGTACCCGAGGACGTAGCCGCTGATCAGCCACTGGAGCGAGGAGGTGGTGAGGTCGAGCTCGGCGCCGATGGAGGGCAGCGCCACGCCGATCATGGAGACATCGAGGCCGTCGAGGAACAGCACGATGCACAGGGTCATCAGGAGACCCCAGGTGCGAACGGACCAGCGGATCGCGCCGGTCGTGGAGGGTGGAGTCGAGGTTGTCGAGGACATGACGAGTAGCGTTCCATGCACATGCATTGAATGCAAGCGCAAATAATGCGCTTGCATAGATGTAACCGGATGGCTAGGATGCGGTCATGTCGAAGGCGCCCGTTGCGAGCTCGCTCCTCGCGGAGTGGCGCGAGCTGCTGGACCGGCACGCCGTCGTCAGCTGCGCCCTCGAGAAGGCGATGCAGGACCAGCACGGCATCGGGCTCAGCGAGTTCGAGACGCTGGACCGGATCGTCGACGCCAACTGCGGCAAGTACCGCATGGCCGAGCTCGCCCAGGACATCCACCTCAGTCAGAGCGCGCTGTCGCGGGCGATCACCCGGCTCGAGAAGGACGGCCTCGTCGAGCGCTCGGCGTGCGACCAGGACCGCCGCAGCGTCTACGTCTGCCTGACCGACCAGGGCCGCAAGGTGTACGACGCCGCGCTGCCCACGCACCGCGAGGTGCTCGGCAGCGCGTGGGGCCCGACCGCCTGACCCTCCTGGCCTGCGGGACCCGGCCGGTCGCGCGGGCCTGTGGATGAGCGCCGACGCCCGCGCCCGAATTGGCGCAGGCTGGCGCCATGACCGATCACCAGAGCTCCGAGATCCCGCCCCTCCGTCCGCCGCACGAGATGCCGCCGCTGACCGACCAGACCTCGCTGGAGAACACCTGGCGCGCCCTGATGGGGGAGCTGGGGTTCGCCGTACCGCAGCTGTGGCTGCTCTTCATCGACGGCGACCGCCCGCTCCACGTCCTCGAGATCAAGGACGTCCCGTTGCACCCCAGTCCGGTGGAGATCGAGTCCGTCGCGGTGATGCTCGAGCACATCGTCGATGACGAGCACTCGTGCGCGTTCCTCTACGCGCGCCCCGGCGGCGCGGGGCGTACGGCGGGCGACCTTGCCTGGGCGCGCGGACTCGCAAGGACCGTCGACGGTCGCTGGCCTGTCCACCTCGCCAATGACGTCGAGCTCCGCGTGGCTGCCCCCGACGACCTCGCAGCAGCGGGCTGACCGCTCTGCCGAAATGAGGCACCATGACTGTTGTGACGGTCCTCCCGCGCCGACCTCTCACGGTCGACGATCTCGATGCGATGCCCGATGACGGGCACCGCTACGAGCTCATCGACGGGACGCTGATCGTGTCGCCCGCGCCGTTGCTGCGCCACCAACTGGTCCATTCGCGGTTGATGCACTTGCTGCTGAACGCCGCACCGGCGGACCTTCAGGTGTTGAGCGCCCCGACGGACATCGTGCTCGCGGACGACACCGTCGTGCAGCCTGACCTCCTGGTGGCGCCGCTTGCCCAGATCGTCGGGCGGAAGCTGATGGAGCCGCCTCTGCTCGCGGTCGAGATCCTGTCGCCGAGCTCGCGGCTGATCGACCTCAACCTCAAGCGTGCCCGTTACGAGCGTGCGGGTGTGCCGTCGTACTGGGTGGTCGATCCTGACGAGCTCCGGCTGGTGGCCTGGCGCCTCAGTGAGGGTGTCTATGTCGACGTCGCCGATGTGGCGCCCGACGAGACGTGGCGTGCCGCCGATCCGTTCGAGGTGGTCGTCACCCCGCGTGATCTCGCAGCCGGAGCCGGTTGACGGGCTGAGCCTCAGAGTCCGCTCGGGTCGTCGGGTACGTCGACGGAGTGCGACTGCAGCACCTCGAGCGGGATCAGCTCGAGCGCCCGCTCGTTCGTCGACGCGAGCACGATCGGGGCGGCCGCGCCGTCGGCGTACGCCTGCAGCCAGCGGGCCGCGACCACGCACCACCGGTCGCCGGGGCTCAGGCCCGGGAACTGCCATTGCGGGCGCGGCGTCGACAGGTCGTTGCCGACCGCCATCTGGTGGGCGAGGAACTCCTCGGTCATCACCGCGCACACCGCGTGCAGCCCGACGTCCTGGGGCCCGCACGAGCAGTTGCCGTCGCGGTGGAAGCCGGTCATCGGGTCGGTCCCGCAGGGCTCCAGGTCCCCGCCCAGCACGTTGCGCTCGCTCATGACTCCGCCGATCGACGCAGGATGCTGGTGAAGCGGGTGTGGTTGGCAGCGGCGTTGCTGACCAGGATCACCAGCAGGCCGAGCAGGGAGTAGAGCCCGAGCACCACGAACGCCGACGCCGTCGATGCGCTGGGGAAGTAGAGGGCGTCGCGGGCGACCGTCGCTCCCGCCCCCGGTGGCAGCAGCTGGCCGATGGTGTGGCCGAAGTGGGGGAGCATCTCCGGCGCGATCGACGACCCGGAGATGATCAGCCCGACCGTGAAGTACAGGCCGCCGATCAGCGACCCGGCCGGTCCGAGGAGGGCGACGAAGGCGGCGGTGGACGCGGTCACGGCGAGGGAAATCAGCGCCAGCCCGCCGAACAGGGTGAGGTGGTCGGCGCCCTTGCCCACGCCGAACAACGACAGGGCGAGCAACGCGACTCCCGACGACAACAACGCGTAGACCACCAGCAGCGACGCGTGACCGAGGCCGCGCAAGGTCGACCGCTCGGTCGATCCCCGCAGCCGGCCGAGGGCGAGCGACGCGATGGACCCACCCAGGCACAACGCCTGGATCACGAAGCCGAGCGAGCTGCCGCCGCTGTCCTCCTGCGGAAGCGGTACGACGTCCGTCACCGGTGGCGGCGTCGTGAGGGCCGCGAGCGTGGCGACCGGGACGTCCGCACCGGCCGCCGTCAGGGCCTCGACCTGAGACCTGATCTCGTCCTGGTAGGCCGCGGTGTACTTCGCCTTGAAGAGGTTGGCCACGGACGGGGAGGCCGCCGAGGCGACGTAGAGCGTGGGGGACTGCCCGTCGAAGGCGACCCCGCCGTACGCCTTGCGCTCGCGGATCGCCTGCGCCAGCGCGGCCGCATCGTCGTACGGCTCGACCTCGAAGGCGCCGTCGGCCTCGAGCTGCTGGGTCAGCTGGTCCTGCTGGTCCTGGCTGCCGACGATGCCCATCGGCAGCTCGTTGGGCGACGGCGAGTGCGCCATCGCGAGGTAGTAGATCCCGAGCACCAGCTGGATCAGCGCGCCCCCGAGGGCGATCGCGATGCCGACGCGCGAGATCGCGCGCAGGGTGGTGGGAGCAGTCGAGGAGTCGCTCATGCACCCAGCATGGCGGGTCTCAGCAGCCGTTGTCGCAGACGCCCGTGGACGGCAGCGCCATGAAGCAGGTCGGGCAGATCTTGAAGACGACGTCCGACTTGGCCGGCTTGGCAGGCGTGCGCGGCACAGCGGCGGCCTTCGTGGCACGGGGCGCGCGGGGCGCCTTGACCGGCACGAGCTTCTCGACCACGGCCGGCACCTCGATGACGGGAGCGACCCAGCCCGGCGGGGCCGGCTCGGTGATGCCGAAGCGCGCCAGCACGGAGCGGGCCAGCGACGTCGGCTGGTGCTTGGGCCGGGTCTCGATGTCGAAGGAGGACGACGAGCCTTCGAGGAAGGTCTGGGCGTCCGGGCTCAGCGTGGGGGGCAGCTCGCGGTGCCGCCAGCGCTGGGGGGTGGCGCCGCGCTGGTTGACGGCGACGAGGTCGGGGCGGTCCCAGGCGATGAGGGTCCAGTCCTCGCGGTGGCTGGTGGCCCAGACCGCGATCGGCCGGTCACCCGCGTCGGCCGCGGCGCGCAGGGCGATCCGCTCCGGGTTGGAGAACCGGCCCTTCACGTGCAGCACACCGGGGAGCACTTCCTCGACGGTGTGCTCCTCCGCCTGGATGAGATCGATCAGGTCTGCAAGTTCCGGCGTGTTCTCCATGACTCAACCGACATTAGTCGACTCCGGGCCGCTGTCCGCATCCGTGCGGACATCAGTGTTGCCATCGGTCACCGCGACCGTGGCCTCCTCGATGATCGCGGCCATGGCGGCACGGGCCGCAACGGCGTCGCCCGAGCGCACCGCGCGGGCCACCTCGACGTGCAGGTCGATGGCCTCGTCCTTGGGGTGCGCCGGCATCAGGTGGTGATGGGTACGGCCCGTCAGGACCTCGGCGACCACGCCGTCGAGGGCGGCGAGCATCTCGTTGCCGGACGCCTCGAGCACGAGCTGGTGGAACAGCACGTCGGCCGCGAGGAAGGCCGCCAGGTCGCCGGACCTGCCGTGC
This sequence comes from Nocardioides sp. Root682, assembly GCF_001427795.1. Lineage (GTDB taxonomy): Bacteria > Actinomycetota > Actinomycetes > Propionibacteriales > Nocardioidaceae > Nocardioides. The sequence continues at coordinate 506,572 of NZ_LMHJ01000003.1, forward strand.
ACGACCATGTCGCTGGCGGCGGTGGCGAGGGCGCCGCACTGCTCGGGCGTGGCCCTGACGGCCGCGAGACCGGCGGCCACCGGCTCGAACCCGCTGCGCAGCTCACCGAGGGACCGCAGCTGGGCCACCCGGTCCTCGGAGTCCAGGCGCCAGCGGATCAGTCGCGGGTCGAAGACCCGCCACGAGGTCCGGGGCTGGACCGTCACGCCGACGCGCTGCCGCGAGGCGACCATCCCCATCGAGGCGAGCACGCGGACCGCCTCGCGCGACACGGAGCGACTGACGTCGTACTCGCTGTCGATGACGTCGAGGGTCAGCACCGTCCCCGCGGCGAGGGCGCCGCTGACGATCCGCTCGCCGAGGGCGTCGAGCACGTTGTCGTGCAGCGCGGTCCGCGCCATCGCTCCTCCAATAATCAGATTTATTGGTCCAAGGTCTTGATAAAACCAGATTAATCATCGCACACTGTGACGGCCAGCACATCCCACAGGAGGCGGAATGACCAGCATGAACCCGCAGCCCCCACAGCCCCCACAGATCGTCGTGATGGGCGTGTCCGGGTCGGGCAAGTCCACCGTCGGGGCCGCGCTCGCGCAACGTCTCGGCGTGCCCTTCGCCGACGCCGACGACTTCCACCCGCCCGCCAACATCGCGAAGATGACCGCCGGCATCGCGCTGGACGACACCGACCGCGGCCCCTGGCTGGAGGCGATCGGGGAGTGGCTCGCCGCTCACGAGAGCCACGGCGGCGTCGTCAGCTGCTCGGCCCTCAAGGTGGACTACCGCGACCGGCTCCGCGATCACGCACCGCGGACCACGTTCGTCCACCTGCACGGCTCGCGCGAGGTCATCGCGCGGCGCCAGGCCAGCCGGCCGGGCCACTTCATGCCGTCCTCGTTGCTCGACTCGCAGTTCGACACGCTCGAGCCGCTGGCGAGCCACGAGGCCGGACTCGTCATCGACGTCGACCAGGACGTCGACGCCATCGTCCAGGAATACGTCGACCGCGCCGCCGCGGCACCGACCAACTGAGGAGCACGTCATGTCCGCCCAACTCGTCCTCGCCGCCGGCACCGACCTCGTCGAGCCGGTCGCGTCCGAAGGCCGCCTGGTCTTCGCGGCCCTGCTCGGCATCGGCGTCATCGTCGCGCTGATCATCGCCGGCAAGATCCACCCGTTCCTCGCGCTGACGGCCGGCGCCATCACCGTCGGCATCACCGCCGGGGTGAGCGTGGAGACCGCGCTCGCCAGCTACACCGGGGGCTTCGGCTCCACGGCCGCAGGCGTCGGCATCCTGATCGCGCTGGGCGCCATGTTCGGCAAGATCCTCGCGGACAGCGGTGGCGCCGACCAGATCGTCGACACGATCATCCGGCACGCCTCGCCGCGCGCCCTTCCGTGGGCGATGGCCCTGGTCGGCGCAATCATCGGGCTGCCGATGTTCTTCGAGATCGGCCTCGTGCTGCTGATGCCGGTGATCTACCTCGTGGCCCGTCGCTCCGGCCAGTCCCTGGTCACCATCGGCATCCCGGCCCTCGCCGGCCTCTCGGCCATGCACGGCCTGGTGCCGCCGCACCCCGGTCCGCTCACCGCGATCGACTACCTCGGCGCCGACCTCGGCACCACGCTCGCCCTCGGTGTCGCCATCGCCATCCCCACCGTGATCATCGCCGGCCCGGTCTTCGGCCTCGTCGGGCGGTACGTCGACGTGGCGGTTCCCGAGCGCTTCGAGGCCCACGACCAGGAGGACGTGCCGAACCGGCCGTCGTTCGCGGTCACCCTCGGCTCCGTGCTGCTGCCGGTGGTGCTGATGATGGGCAAGGCGTTGGCCGACATCTTCATCGACGACGCGACCGACCCGCTCCGCCGTACCCTCGACGTCCTCGGTACGCCGCTGATCGCACTCGCCATCGCCGTCGTGGTGGCCATGTTCACGCTCGGCCTCGGTTCGGGCATGGGCCGCGACGGGGTCGCGAAGTCGCTCGAGTCCTCGCTGCCCGGCGTCGCCGGGATCCTGCTGATCGTCGCCGCCGGTGGCGGTTTCAAGCAGTCCCTGGTCGACACCGGCATCGGCACGATCGTGGCCGAGCGGGTCGCCGACTCGAACATCTCCGTCCTGTTGCTGGCCTGGTTCGTCGCCGTGCTCATCCGGCTCGCGACGGGCTCCGCGACGGTCGCCACCGTGACCGCGTCCGGCCTGCTCGCGCCGCTCACCGACCAGCTCTCCAGCGGCGAGGTGTCCCTGATGGTGCTGGCGATCGGCGCCGGCTCGGTGTTCTTCTCCCACGTCAACGACGCCGGCTTCTGGCTGGTGAAGGAGTACTTCGGGATGAGCGTCGGGCAGACCCTGAAGACCTGGTCGGCGATGGAGACGCTGCTCTCCGTCACGGGCCTCGTGTTCGTGCTCGCCCTCAACCTCGTGATCTGACCGGTGATCTGACTCGTGAACTGACTGGACAGGTCGGGGAGGATGTGGGGGTGGCCGACCCTCTCATCCTCCTCGTCTCTGCCGACGAGATCGCCGTCCTGACCGAGCAGTTCCGTCGTTATGAGCACGACTACGACGTCCGCGCCGCAACCACCGGTGCGGAGGCGAGCGCCGTGTTGCGGGAGGCGGTCGAGCGCGGGCAGGCGGTGGCGATGCTCGTCACCGAGTCGGAGCTGTCGGACCAGAACATGCTGATGGCGATGCACGAGTGGCGCACCCTCGTCCCGACCGCGCGCCGCGTCGTGGCCATCCCGATCTCGCGGTTCGCGTCGGACTCGGTGACCCTGCGGCCGTACCTGCAGAAGGGCAAGTTCGACACCTACCTCGTGCTGCCGCAGGGCCGGCGCGACGAGGAGTTCCACTACGCGATCGTCGAGCTGCTGAGCGACTGGGGCGCGACTGTTGCTGCCTCGGTGATCGACTCGGTCCGGATCATCACGCCGGACGCCTCGCCGCTCGCCCTGGCGATCCGCGACTTCCTGGACCGCACCGGGTTCCCGCACCGCACCTACCCGCCGGACAGCCCCCAGGGCCAGGCGGCGATCGCCCTGTACGACGGCCCCGACGGTGTGGCGCCGTACCCGCTGGTGCACATGGCGGCCCGCCCCTTCGCGGAGAACCCGATCATCGCCCCGACCTCGGTGCGTGACCTCGCGGCACTGATCTACGGCCGACCCTCCGACATCGAGGTCGACACGGTCGTCGACCTGGCGGTCGTCGGTGCCGGCCCGGCAGGCCTCGCGGCCGCGGTGTACGGCGCCTCGGAGGGCCTGAGCACGATCGTGCTCGAGTCCGAGGTGATCGGCGGCCAGGCCGGCACGAGCTCGATGATCCGCAACTACCTCGGCTTCCCGCGCGGCATCTCCGGGACGCGGCTGGGGCAGCGCGCCCGGGTGCAGGCGATCCGGTTCGGCGCCCGCTTCTTCACCGGCTGGCCGGTCGAGGCGCTGGTGCCCGGCGTCGACGGCGCCCCGCACACCCTCGTCACGGCTGGCGGTTCGGTGCATGCGCGCGCCGTGATGATCGCCTCCGGCGTCGCCTACCGCCGCCTCGGCGTCGCTCCCCTCGAGGAGCTGGTCGGCGCCGGCGTGAACTACGGCGCCGCGATGACCGCCGCACGCGAGATGGAGGACCGCGACGTGTACGTCGTCGGCGGCGGCAACTCCGCCGGTCAGGCGGCCGTCCACCTGGCCCGGTTCGCCCGCTCGGTCACGATCCTGATCCGTCGCGAGGACCTCTCCTCGACGATGTCGAGGTACCTCATCGACGAGATCGAGTGGAACCCGCGGATCAGCGTTCGGCCGTGCACGGAGATCATCGACGGCGGCCCCGACGACAGCGGGCAGCTCGGCTGGCTGCAGCTGTGCGACGTCCGCACCCGGGCCGAGGAGCGGGTCGGTGCCGGCGGGCTGTTCCTGCTGATCGGTGCTGCTCCGCACTGCGACTGGCTGCCCGACGACGTACGACGTGATGTCCACGGGTTCGTGCTGACCGGCCGCGACGTACCCACCGAGTGCTGGATCGACGACCTGCCGCCGGAGAACCTCGCCACCTGCGTGCCGGGGATCTTCGCCGCCGGCGACATCCGCTCGGGTTCGATGAAGCGGGTCGCGTCGGCGAGCGGTGAGGGAGCCTCTGCGGTCTCGCTCGTCCACGGATTCCTCGAGCAGCAGGGCACTTTGTAGGGTCACCGCATGGCGAAGAACTCTCGGTGGAGCCGGTACCGACCCCCTGCCGAGAAGCGGGACGAGACGGGGCAGCCCATCGGGGCGTCAACGCCGAAGCCGAAGCCGAGGTCGAGGCCGAAGAAGGCAGCGACCTCGAAGGTCATGCCGCCGAAGCCGAAGGCGAAGTCCGGTGTGCAGCTCAGCGGCTGGGTGGGGCTGCTGATCGGGGTGGTCAGCCTCGCCGTCGTCGTCGGGATCATCGTCGCGGCGAACTCGGGTGACGACGACCCCAGCGGGGAGATCGACACCTCGCTGCTTACCGAGGAGTTCATCGGTGAGGGCCTCGCCGAGGCGTTGGAGGTCGAGGGCAAGGACGCCGTCTCCGTGCGGCTCAGCGAGTACGACCTGACCGTCGAGTACTTCGACCCGAACAAGCGGGAGTCGCGCTACTTCGAGACCAACGACTACGTCGACGGCTACGAGGTGCGGGTCGAGAAGAGCCACTACGACGACTACCAGCCGCGGCCGTTCGACCTCTCGACGATCGATGCCGCCACGATGATCGCGGCCGTCAAGGACGCCCTCACCAAGACCGACGACATCTACACCTACTCCCTGCGCATCGATGCCGACCGGGAGACCGGCGTGGTCTCCATGGTCGTCAGCGTGTCCGGTGACGAGTCGGTCGAGGTGACCTCCGCGCCCTGACGGACGCGCTCAGATGATCCCGGCTGCCTCGGCGACCTCGCGGTACGCGTCGGCGAGGGTCGCGACGGTCTCGTGGGCGTTCAGACCGCTGGGATTCGGCACCACCCAGAGCTCAGCTCCGGCGAGGTCGTCCGGCTGGCGCCCCATGACGGCCTTGGGCTGCCCGAACGCTGTGCGGTAGGCGGTGATCCCGGCGATGGCGACCACCCGCGGCCGTCGGTCGGTGACCAGCGCGGTCAGTGCAGCACCGCCGGCGCGCAGCTCGACGGCGGTGAGCTCGGACGCCTTGACCGTCGCCCGGCGCACCAGGTTGGTGATCCCGATGCCCCGCTCACGCATCATCGCCCGGTCCTCGTCGGTCATCCCGTTGGCCGGATCGATGGGCCGTTCGATCACTCCACCGCGCAGCAGCGCCGGGTAGAAACGGTTGCCCGGGTGGGCGAAGTGCGTGCTCGTCGCGGCCGTCCACAGCCCCGGGTTGATGCCGACGAAGAGCAGCCGGAGCGGCTCTCCCGGGGTGGTCGGCAGCAGGTCCGGAACCTCCGCGTCCCGGAACGACTCGAGCTCTGCTCGGGAGAAGGTACGGCGGGCCACCTCGCCATTCTCCCGGACATTGTCGGCCGATCATTGTGGGGTCGTACGTGCACCGGGTGAACGCAGGACCCCACAATGATTCGCTCAGGCGCAGGCGGGGCACGCGCTCGCTGCTCCCTTCCACCCCCGCTGCTGCAGGAGGGCACCGATGCGCGGTGCTGTCTGGCACTCGCCGCCGAACACCTGCCCCCAGCCGAGTCGCACGGTGTCCCGTCCAGCGACGGCGGCGTCCAGGTCGCGTTCGAGGTCGCGGTCCCGGTTGCGAATCCCGGAATGGTGCAGACGCCCGTCGAGCTCGATGATGAGGCCGAACGCGAGATAGACGACGTCGCGATAGAGCGACCCCTTGGCCGACTCGTGCACCTGTCGACCCGCTGCAGGCAGGCCGTGCGCCCTCTCGACGCGGTGGAGGTAGCCGTGTTCGAGCGCCGAGCACGTGCCGGCGCCCGCGTCATCGATCACCGCGCTGAGGAAGGTGCGTCGAGCGATCCTCGCTCGGGCGTTCAACGCCCTGCGCAGATCGGCCGGCTTCACCCGGCGCCCGCCGACCGCGTCGGCGATCAGACCGACGGCGGCAAGGTCCGTCGGTGCATCGGAAGCCAGGTCCAGGACGTACTCCTCGGTGCGTTGCCGCGGTGGGTACGTCGACCAGATGACGTTCGCCGGAAAGTCGCGGCTCCGGTGCACGTCGACGCCGGGCACCTTGGGACTGCGGCGCCAGTCGACGACGACCTCGATCGGCGACAGGTCGTCGGCGTCGTTGCGACGGCGTGGGTCGGACGAGCGGAGCGCCGAGGATCCGCGGAGCCCGGCTGGCCAGCAAGCGAGGACTGCAGCCCACGACCGCTGGTGCCACGACAGGGGACCCGTGTGGTCGACGTACACGCCGGGGTGGACGCGAACCAGCTCGCGGCGGCGCAGCATGCGTGCGACGTCGTGATCCTGGAAACTGATCTCGGTGAGCTGAGATCGGGTCACCAGACCGCCCTGGAGTGCGAGCGTGTTCGCCAGTTGTCGGCGCTGATCGTCCATGTCCTGACCCTCTGATGCGAGGAACTGAGCCGCAACCGCGCGGACACCGACCTGTGGACAACGCGTGCGAGGATTCCCGAATGGCTGGCCCACCGTGGAACACCTTCGTCGAGGGCGACAACCTCGACGTACTGCCCACGCTCGCGGCCGGTTCCTTCGACCTGATCTACCTCGATCCGCCCTACAACACCGGCAACGGGTTCGCCTACAACGACGACTTCAAGGGCGCCCGCGGCGCGGGGACCGCCGGACGCCACCAGGCGTGGGCCGACTACCTGCGCCCGCGCCTGGCCGCCGGCCACCGGGTCCTCGCCGACACCGGGGCGATCTTCGTCAGCATCGACGACCATGAGGTCGCGTACCTGCGGTTGCTGATGGACGACGTGTACGGCGAGGCGAACTTCCTCGCCCAGATCGTGGTGAACCTCAACCCCAAGGGTCGGCAGCTGGGGCGCGGGTTCGCGACCTCGCACGAGTACGTCCTGGCCTACGCGAAGGACGCCGCGACGTGTGTGCTCGACGCGTCCTCCACGAGCACGGTGATCGAGACGGACTTCCCGCTCGTGGCGGACGACGGTCGCCGCTACCGGCGGCTCCCACTGCGCAACACCAACAAGAAGTTCAACCCGTTGACCGCGCCGACCCTGCACTTCGCCGTCTGGGGCGATCCGGTCAGCGGCCGGGTGGCCACCGCCCCGTTCGACGGGGCCGTCGAGGTCAAGCCCGTCTTCGGGGACGGGGCTCCTGCCGTCTGGCGCTGGTCACGGCCCCGCATCGACGAGCGGCCCGACGACCTCGAGTGCCGGGTGGTGCAGGGCGCGGGCGGTGAACGGGTCGACGTCTACCAGCGCGACTGGCGCCACCCCGTGGGCGGTCGCCGCAAGAAGCTCCGCACCATCTGGCTGGCCGAGGAGATCGGGTCCACGGACACGGCGGTCGCCGAGCTCAAGGAGATCCTCGGGCACGTCTTCGAGTCGCCGAAGCCGACCGGCCTGGTCCGCCGGATCCTCGACACGATGCCGGCCGACTGCCGGGTGCTGGACTACTTCGCCGGCAGCGGGACGACCGGTCATGCGGTCGCCCTCGCGAACGTGGCCGACGGCGGTCGCCGTACCTGTCTGTCAGTGAACTCCGCCGAGCCGACCCGCATGGGTTCGAACGCCGAACGGGCCGGCTACCCGACGGTCGCCTCGATCACCCGAGCGCGACTCCAGGCCGTCGCGGATCGGGTCGGCGGCGGACTCAGCCCCGAATAGTCAGCTGATCCCGGCCGCCTTCTCCAGGGCCGCGAGCTCGTCGTCGAGGTAGGTCAGCAGCCGCTGCAGGTGGGGGACCGTACGACGGCAACCGGTCAGCCCGAACGCCATGCTGCCGTCGTACGACGTGCAGGTGATGTTGAGCGCCATGCCGTTGATCGGGATCGACAGCGGGTAGTTGCCGACCAGCCGCGCGCCGTTCCAGTAGTGCGGCACGCGCGGGCCGGGCACGTTGCTGATGACCAGGTTGACCGGTGCCTGCACGATCCCCTGCAGGCCGAGCAGCGGGAGCACGATCGAGGGCGTCATGCCGATCGCGCTCATTGCGACGATCTGGAGCGGTGTCATCGACGACAGCGCCTCCTTGCCGTCCTTCATCGAGCGGCTGATCGACCGGAGCCGCTCGCCCGCGTCGGCGACGTCGGTGGGGAGGCGCACCATGATCGAGCCGACGGCGTTGCCTCCGGCACTGGACGCCTGGCCGGCCTGCTTGGCGTTGAGGCCGATCGGCACCATCGAGACGAGGGGTACGTCGGGCAGCTCGCCGAGCTCGTCGAGGTAGCTCCGCAGCGCGCCGCTGCACATGGCGAGGACGACGTCGTTGATCGTGGTGCCGGTGGACTTGCCGACGGCCCGCAGCCGCTCGGTCGGCCAGTCCTGGGCAGCGAAGCGTCGCGCGCCGGTGATCGACTGGTTGAAGATCGTGCGCGGCGCCGACATCGACACGGCGGAGGTCTCGTTGCGCATGCCCTTGCGGAGCGTCCTCATCAGGGCCATCGGCATGCCGGCGGCCTCACCGCTGATGCTGAGCGCCGAGCGCAGTACGTCGGCGGGCAGGTCTGCCGCCGTACGCGCGGCGGTGGTGGCGGCACCGAGGGCAGCCGCCGGCAGCGACTCCGCCTCCGGTTCCTTCTTCTTGCGCGAGGCGCCCTCGGCGAAGGGGGCGGGCATGTTGCGGCGGTCGGGATCGGTTGACAGGACGCTCGCGAGCAGCCGCATGGCGGAGATGCCGTCGACGAGGGAGTGGTGCAGCTTGGTGTACATCGCGACCCGGCCGTCGGCGAGGCCCTCGATCACGTGGGTCTCCCACAGCGGCCGTTCCCAGGCGAGGCGGGTGGAGTGCAGCCGGCCGCACAGGTCCAGCAGCTCGCGAACGCGACCGGGCTGGGGGAGCGCGCTGTGGCGCACGTGGTGCTCGATGTCGAAGGCCTCGTCGTCCTTCCAGAACAGGGCACCCGCGGTGGTCAGCGACCGGTAGGGGTGCTTGAGGAAGAGGGGCGCTACCTTCTCGGTGTCCCGCATCGACTCGAACATCTCGCGGATGTACTCCGGGCCCACGCCCTCGGGCTTCTGGAAGAGCTGGAGCGACCCGACGTGCATCGGCATGTGGCGGTTCTCGGCCAGCAGGAAGCCGGCGGAGGTCGGGTCGATCGGGCGGAAGGCGGGAGCAGAAACCACAAGGGCCCCTTTCGTTGCAGGACCTCGATACTCGCGTGTCGTGCGGACCGTCACAAGCACTTCCGACGTTTCAGGAGGGAGTCGGCGTGGGAGAGACTCGGCGTGAGTGATTTCTCGACCCCTGCAGGGTGGTACCCCGACGGCGGCGGCTGGGAGCGGCGCTGGGACGGCTCGGGCTGGACCGAGGAACGGCGCCGGATGGCCGAACCGACGCAGGTGCGGCCCGCGACCCCGCCCGCAGCCCCGCCCGCATCCCCCGCAGCCCCGGCAGCCACCCCGCCCGTGACTGCCGCACCGCAGGGCCCGCCTCCCCAGGGGCCCCCGCAGCAGTACGCAGTCCCGCAGGGACAGCCCGGCGCCGCGGGGCGGTCCTACGGCCACGTGCCCTCAGGTCACTCCTTCGAGATGCCGGCCCAGACGCCAGCCCAGGCGCCGTACCCCGCGTCGTACGGCAATTCCTTCCCGGGCTACTCCTCCGGTCCGCCGAAGAAGAGCAAGCTCTGGCTCTGGCTCACCCTGGGCCTCGTGCTGCTCCTGTGCGTCGGTGCCGGTGTGACCCTCGCGGTCGTGCAGCCGTGGAAGGACGACGACTCGACCTCCACGAAAGGGACCGACCCGGACGGGCCGACGGGCAAGAAGGCCATCCAGGGCGACATCACCGGGGACAACCTCGGTGACGCGCTCTACTACGTCTACTTCGACTACGACGACGTCAAGAAGATCACGGCGACCAGCAACGGCAACGGGTTCGAGCTTGCCGAGCTCGCGGTCGATCCCTATGACGAGCCCAATGCGCTGTACGTCGACTGGGACGCCGACGGTGTCAACGAGAAGCTCGCCTGGAAGTTCGTGGCCTCGGGCAAGCAGATCACCCTGTCCTCCAGCGATCCCGACTTCCCCGGGGAGCAGACCTTCACGGTGTCGCTGTCCTCGCTCAAGGACTACGGCGACGTCGAGATCCGCGTGGTCAACGGCGACTTCGACGGGGACGGTGACCAGGACCTCGCGATCGTCGGCCCGAACGACAAGGTGGTCGACGTCTCCGTCCTGACCAACGACGGCAAGGGCACGTTCTCGGCGCCGGTGCTGTGGCTGTCGATCCCGAATGCCGTCATCGACGCCACCAGGATCACGGCGGGCGACTTCGACAAGGACGGCGACGCGGACCTGTGGGCGGAGCTGCCCGCCGAACGGCTCACCGACGAGGCCTACACGAAGTACTACTCCGGCGATCGTGGCTACGCGCTGCTCACGTCCTCGGGCTCGACCTTCGCACTCGGGGCGATCAACAAGTCGAGCGTCTTCCAGGAGGCGTTCCTGGTCGGGGACGTGACGGGCGACGGCACGATCAACATCATCGGCGTCGACACGAACTCGGTGGACGAGGAGCTCACCGTCACCGTCTACGACGTGTCGAGCGGCCAGCTCAAGCCGGTCCCCGGCTTCACCGGCAAGTCGAAGGTCGGGTCGCGGTCCCTGCAGGGGGCGATCATCAGCGATGTCGACGGCGACGGGAAGGGCGACGTGGTGTTCGTGGTCAAGCACTACGGCGACACGAAGTTCTCGGGCGTCCAGGTGATGAAGTCGACCGGCGCGATCTTCGAGTCGGCGTTGGTGTGGGCGGAGACGCCGACCTGTCCTGACAAGGACTGCCGCATCGAGTTCGTCGGCTCCCGCAGGTACTGATTGAACCGCGCTGCCGGCGGCGGCCAGCTACTGGTCGAGCTCCTGGCGGAGCTCGGTGACCACCGAGTCGACGACGGCGACCAGGTCGTTGCCGGTGCGCTCGGCAACGGCACGTTGCCGGGCGTACGACGGCCCGCGGTCGAGCAGGTCCAGGACCGACGCCAGCTCGGCTTCGCAGCCGAGCTTCGCTGCGGTCGGTTCCAGCTGCGGGATGAGGTCCGCGAGGTCGTCGGTGACGAGGCGCTCGTTGGACTTGTCGTCGAGGATCACGATCGCGTCGACGCCGTACCGCGCCGAACGCCACTTGTTCTCCTGCACGTGCCACGGGGGCATCGTCGGCAGCGTCTCGCCCGCGGCCGCGCGGTCGTCGAGCCAGATCGCCAGGCAGTGCATCAGGGCGACCAGGGCCGACATGTCGCTCAGCGTGGAGACGCCGTCGCAGATCCGGTTCTCGAGGGTGCCGTGCTTGATGGCAGGGCGCACGTCCCAGCGGATCTCGCTCAGGTCGTCGATCACGCCGGTCACGATCTGGTCGCTCGCGAACTGCTCGAACTCCTCCCACCGGTCGAACTGGAACGGCAGGCCGGCGGTGGGCAGCTGCTGGAACATCAAGGCCCGGTTCGAGGCGTAGCCGGTGTCCACCCCGTTCCAGATCGGTGAGGACGCGGACAGTGCCTGCAGGTGCGGGTAGTAGGTGAGCAACGCCGACATCACCGGCATCACCCGGCTCTGCTCGGGCAGCCCGACGTGGACGTGCACGCCCCAGATCAGCATCTGCCGGCCCCACCACTGGGTGCGGTTGATCAGCTCGGCGTAGCGATGTCCCTCGGTCAGCTGTTGCCCGGACCAGTCAGCGAACGGGTGCGTGCCGGCGCCGTACAGGTCGATGTTGAGGTCGTCGGCCGCCGGGACGACGTACTGCAGCGTGTTGCGCAGGTCCGCCATCGCGTCCTTGACCGTCGGGCAGATCCCCGTGACGACCTCGACGGTGTTCTTCAACAGCTCCTTGTGGAGCTTCTCGGGCTCGGGCATCCGGGGCTTGGCCCGCGCGAAGAGGTGGGCCGCCTCGTTGCGGAGGTCGCGCGTGTCCCGATCCACCAGCGCGAACTCCCACTCCACCCCCAGCGTGGGTGCTGCTGATCCGTGGAAGTCGATGCGCACCCGCTCAGCGTAGGGCCTGACCGGCGACCTGCGAGCATGGTCGGGTGGACGATCCGCGGACCCTGCACCGCACGCTCGACCTGTGCCTGAAGGTCGGCGAGGTGCTGCTCTCCTCCGGCGCCGGTGCAGCAGACGTGGTGGCGACGATGCGCGCGCTGTCGCGGGCCCTCGGTGTGCGGCAGTCGCAGATCGACGTCACCTTCACCTCGCTCGCCATGAGCGTGCAGCAAGGACCCGACGAGTCGCCGGTGACGCAGATCCGCCAGGTCACCCAGCGCGAGATCGACTACGAGGACCTCACCCGCGTCGACCAGCTCGCGCGCGACGTCGTGGCCGGCCGGATGAACCTCGAGGAGGCGCGCACGACCCTCGCCCGGATCGTGTCCTCCGGGCACGTGCGTCCGCGGTGGGCGGCGACGCTGGGCTGGGGGCTGATGTGCTGCGGCATCGCGCTGCAGCTCGGGGGAGGGCCCGTCGTCGTGCTCGTGGCGATGCTGGCGGCCGTCTGCATCGACCGCCTGCAGCTGCTGATGACCCGACGCAGGCTGCCGGTCTTCTACCAGCAGATCGCCGGTGGGGTGGTGGCGACGGTGCTGGCCTCGGCCTGCACCCGGCTCGCCGAGCCCTGGGTGCACCTCAACGCCTCGCTCGTGGTGACGGCGAACATCATCATGCTGCTCGCCGGGATCGGCTTCATGGGCGCGATCCAGGACGCGTTGTCGGGGTTCTTCGTGACCGGAGGCGCCCGGGTGCTCGAGGCGGTGCTGGCGACGGCCGGCATCATCGCGGGCGTCAGTGGCGGCCTGTCGTTGTGCGCGGCGGTCGGACTCGAGATCCCGCGGCTCGCGCTGCCCCGGTTCGACCTCGTGAGCCTGTCCGCCGCAGCTGTCGGCGGCGGGATCGCGGCGGCATCGTTCGCCTTCGCCTCGTACGCACCGTGGCGGACCCTGCTGCCGGTCGGCGTCCTCGGCGGCGTCGGGATCGCCGCGACCGAGGCCGTCGCGCAGGCAGGCTTCGGTCGGACGTGGGCCGTCGGGGTCTCGGCGTTCGTGATCGGCCTGTTCGGCTACACCGTCGGTCGGCGCTTCCGCGTCCCGCCGTTCGTGGTGGTGGTCTCCGCCGTCGTACCCCTGCTGCCGGGCCTCTCGATCTACCGCGGCCTCTTCCTCCTCGGCGAGGAGGGCGGACAGCAGGTCGCCGACGGCCTGCTGGCGATGGCCACGGCCGCGTCCATCGCGATCGCCCTCGCCGCGGGCGTGATCCTCGGGGAGTACGTCGCCCAGCCGGTGGTGCGCGAGGCCCGCCGCGTCGAGCAGCGGCTCTCCGGCCCGCGTCTGGTCGGCATCACCCGCCACCCCCGCAGGAGGCGGTCCGTCAGGGGAGCAGGTCGACGAGGGTCGGGAGAGACCCGGTGACCAGGTGCAACAGGTCGTCGCGGGTCAGGCCCGCAGGGTCGTCACACCAGGTGAGGACGAGGTCCTCGACCATCGCCTGCCACGCGTGGATCACCAGCCGGACGGCCGGGGTGTCCTGGAGGACCATCCCGCCCGGGTCGGCGGTGAAGAACCGGTCGGCGAGGGCGGCGAAGGTGGTCTCGTAGATCGCGCGCAGGTTGTCGTTGCTCCCGGACGCTGCCTTCACCAGGGAGCGGTAGCCGGCCGCGTTGGTGACCACGTAGTCGACGTACCCGGCCAGGGAGACCAGGAGTCGTTCGAGCGGCTCGCCCTCGTCGGGGGGAGCGGTCTGTGCGTAGAGGTCGTCGGCCGCGCGCTGCACGACGGCCTCGTAGAAGCCCTGCTTGCCGCCGAAGTAGTGGTAGAGCAGGCCGCGCGAGATGCCCGCCTGCTCGGCGAGCAGGTCGATGGACAGCTCCTCGAGCGAGCGGGTCGCGAGGAGCTGCACGCCGAGGTCGAGCAGCTGGCTGCGTCGTTCGTCGGGTGTCAGCCGGGTGCGGCTGGGAGTGGGCGCGGTCACGCCACCCATTCTATTGACAGATATTCAATAGTGGCAATAGCGTTCTCCCATGAGTTCACGAAGCGACAGCCCCACGGGCTCCACGCAGGTCGACCACCTCATCATCGGCGCCGGCTTCGCCGGCCTGGCCGCGGCGATCAAGCTCGATGAGGCCGGCGAGCGCGACTTCGTCGTGATCGAGAAGGACAGCGACGTCGGTGGCACGTGGCACATCAACACCTACCCGGGTGCCGAGTGCGACGTCCCGAGCCAGCTGTACTCGTACTCGTTCGCACTCAACCCGGACTGGTCGAAGGTCTACTCGCCGCAGGCGGAGATCCTGGAGTACATCCGCAAGGTCGCCCGCGAGTCGGGCACGCTGGACCGCTTCGTGTTCGACACGGCCGTCGTCGACGCGCGCTGGGACGAGCAGGCCCAGCGCTGGGTCGTGCAGGTCGAGGGTCCGGAGGGCACCCGCGAGTACGCCACCCGGACCATCGTCTCCGCTGCAGGCGGGCTCTCCGAGCCCCGGATGCCGGAGGTCGAGGGCATCGAGTCGTTCCAGGGCGAGATCTTCCACTCCGCCCGCTGGAACCACGACGTCGACCTGACCGGAAAGCGCATCGCGGTGATCGGCACCGGCGCGTCCGCGGTCCAGCTCGTCCCCGAGCTCCAGGAGGTCGCCGGACACCTCGACGTCTACCAGCGCACCCCGAACTGGATCATCCCGCGCAACGAGCGGTCGTTCACCAGCCTGGAGAAGACGGCGTTCCGACGGGTGCCCGGCCTGCAGCGGGCCGCGCGTTCGGCCGTCTACTCGACCCTCGAGGGCCGCGTGCCGGCGTTCGCGAAGTTCCCCGACCTGCTCAAGGTCGTCGAGGCCCAGGGCAGGAAGAACATCAACGCCGCCATCAAGGACCCCGAGCTCCGCGCCAAGGTCACTCCCGACTACCGCGCCGGCTGCAAGCGGATCCTGATCTCGAACAAGTGGTACCCCGCGCTCGCCGCCGACAACGTGGACCTCGTGACCGACCCGATCGTCAAGATCACCGGTGACGCCGTGGTGACCGCGGACGGCGTCGAGCGTCCGATCGACGTCCTCGTCATCGCCACCGGCTTCTACGTCACCGAGCCGCCCATCGCCGAGCACGTCACCGGCCGGGACGGCCGCACGCTCGCCGACCTGTGGGACGAGCAGGGCATGGCGGCGTACAAGGGAACCACCATCAACGGCTTCCCCAACCTGTTCCAGCTCGTCGGCCCGAACACCGCGCTGGGGCACTCGAGCATCATCTTCATCATCGAGTCGCAGGTGAAGTACGTCGTCGAAGCAGCCAAGGCGATGCGCCGCGAGGGCCTCGGCGCCGTCGAGCCGACGCAGGCTGCGCAGGACGCGTGGACGGCCGACATCCGCCGTCGGATGAAGCCGACCGTGTGGCAGACCGGCGGTTGCGCGAGCTGGTACCTCGACAAGTTCGGCAACAACACCACCCTGTGGCCGGGACAGACCTTCGCGTTCCGGCAGCATCTGTCAAAGTTCGACGTCGACAAGTACGACGTCCAGGCAGTCCGTCCCACCGAGACCAAGGAAAAGGCCAGCGCGTGAAGAACTTCAAGAACAAGGTCGTCGTCATCACGGGTGCCGGGTCCGGCATCGGTCGTGCGCTCGCACTGAACTTCGCGGACAAAGGCGCGCGGCTGGCCCTCTCCGACGTGAACGAGACCGGCCTGGTCGAGACGGCATCGCTCGCGCAGAAGGCCGGTGCGCCCGACGTGCACACCGCGCACCTCGACGTCGCGGACCGCGAGGGGTTCGTGGCGTACGCCGCCGACGTGGCCGCCCACTTCGGCCAGGTCAACATCGTCATCAACAACGCCGGGGTCGCCCTGGCCGGTGACGTGACCGACCTGTCGTACAAGGACATGGACTGGATCGTCGGGATCAACTTCTGGGGCGTCGTGCACGGCACCAAGGAGTTCCTGCCCCACCTCATCGAGTCCGGCGACGGTCACGTCGTCAACATCTCCTCGCTCTTCGGCCTGCTCGCCATGCCCGGTCAGAGCGCCTACAACGCGACGAAGTTCGCGGTGCGTGGGTTCACCGAGGCGCTCCGCGAGGAGATGCTGATCGCCGGCCACAAGGTGGGCGTCACGTCGGTGCACCCCGGTGGCATCAAGACCGCCATCGCCCGCAGCGCGCGGGTCTCCGACAAGGAGGACCAGGCGGCAACGGCGAAGCTGTTCGACGAGAAGCTTGCCCGGATGACGCCGGACCGTGCCGCTGAGATCATCATCAAGGGCATCACGAAGAACCAGGCGCGGGTGCTCGTCGGCCTCGATGCCCACGCCCTGCACAACTTCCAGAAGTTCACCGGCTCGCGTTACGAGGACATCATCGCGGTGGTCTCGAAGCGGGTGCTGCCGACGAAGGTCGTCTGACCGAACCCCTCCTCCACCCGCGCCTCGCCCATGGGACGATGCGCGGGTGGAGGCGTCTTTTGACGGGGTGCTCGACCGGATGTGGTCGCGCAGCCAGCTGTCCGTTCGGGGTCGCATCGATCGTTGGCGCGGCAAGTCCTGGGTCGTCCTGCAGTGCGCGGTGGCCGCGTCGGTCGCGTGGTGGATCGCCGCCGACCTGATCGGCCACGAGACGCCGTTCTTCGCGCCGATCGCAGCAGTGGTCTCGCTCGGTACGTCGTACGGCCAGCGACTGAGGCGCGTCGTCGAGGTCACCCTCGGCGTCGCCATCGGCGTCTTCGTCGCGGACATCCTGGTCGCCGGCATCGGCTCGGGCGGGTGGCAGATCGGGCTGATCGTGCTGCTGTCCATGTCGACGGCCCTGCTGCTCGACGCGGGCCAGCTCTTCGTGACCCAGGCTGCGGTGCAGTCGATCGTGGTCGCGGCGCTGATGCCCGACGCGGGGGGCGCCTTCCTGCGCTGGACCGACGCCCTCATCGGTGGTGCCGTCGCGCTGGTGGCCGCGATGATCGTGCCCGCCGCACCGCTGCGGCGCCCGCGCGAACAGGCGGCAGCCGTGGCGCGCAAGATCGCCGCGCTGCTGCGGGCTGCCTCCGACGTGATGATCGACGGCGAGGTCGCGCCCGCCCTCGAGCTGCTGGCAGACGCGCGCGCCACCGACCGGATGATCCGCGAGCTCCAGTCGGCCGCGGAGGAAGGCATGTCGGTCGTCAGCTCTTCGCCCTTCCGGGTGCGGCACCGCGAAGGGCTGCGCCAGATGGTGGAGCTGGTGGATCCGCTCGACCGCGCGCTCCGCAGCACCCGCGTGCTGGTGCGCCAGACCTCGATCGCCGCCTACCGGCACCGGCCCGTCCCGTCGTCGTACGCACTGGTCGCCGCCGACCTCGCGGCGGCTGCCGAAGCCGTGGCCGACGAGCTCGCGGCCGACCGGCTCGCCAGCGCTGCCCGGGACACCGTGCTCGCCGTTGGTGCCGCGACCGGGAGGGTCGAACGCAGTGAGATCCTCACGGCCGAGGCGATCCTGGCCCAGCTGCGGGCGATCGTGGCCGACCTGCTGATGGTCACCGGCATGGGTCAGCTCGAGGCGACCGACGCGTTGCCGCCGCCCCGCTGAGCCGCACGTGCCACAATCCGCGACGTGAGCAACGTGGTGGAGCACAGTGTCGAGATCGCAGCCCCGGTGAGCAAGGTCTTCGCGTACGTCGACGACTTCAGCACCACCAAGGACTGGATGTACGGCCTGAAGAAGATCGAGCCCGTGACCGAGCAGGTCCACGGCGTCGGGGCGCAGTACGACGGCGTGATGAAGCTCGGCGTCGCGCTGAAGTCGCGGATCGAGTGCACCGGGTGGGAGCAGGACCGGTTGCTGGAGCTGACCTCGATCAAGGGGATCCAGACGACGCAGCGCTGGACCTTCACCGCGGTGGGTGCGGACCGGACCCGGCTCGAGGCCTGGATCAGCTTCACGCTGCCGGGCGGCCCCGCGGGCAAGGCGATCGAGAGCGCCGTGAAGCCGGTCGTCGGTGTCGCGGTCAAGCACACCGCTGCGGCGCTGGTGAAGAACGTCGAGGCGCTCTGAGAGCCTGGAATCAGGCTGACCCGAGGTCAGACCTGCGCGGCGTAGAGGGCGTACGGGTCGTGGAGGGTGCGGCCCAGGGCGTCCTGCAACCACGCCGCGTCCCGCAGCGCTGCGCGTTGCGCGGCGTCCACTGACCCGTCCGAGGTGAGGTTGGAGGCGAAGATGCCGGCAGCCGACTTCGGGAGGAAGTCCTCGTAGACGATCGGCTGGAGCAGCCCGTCGGCGTCGCGCCGGTAGTAGGCCAGCCCGGCCTCGTGGAGACCCTGCTCGGTGTCGGGGAACGCGGCCAGCCCCTGGTCGTCGTACAACGCACGACCAGCGGGGGTCAGGGCGACGCCGCGAGCCTCGACCTCCCCGAACCGCACGCTCAGGGCTCCTGCCGCCAGCGACCCGTCGGCCGCGCGGAACGTACGTGGCTCGGCGAGCGCGCGGAAGGAGGTCTGGCGCAGCAGGACGGCCGGCTTCGTGGTCCGGGGCGGACCCTGGATCCGGTCGATCATCGCGATCCCGCGCTCGGTCATCCGGTGATAGAGGTCGTCGATGTCGAGCACCCGCGGCGTGAGGTGGTTGATGTGGGTCGACGCCACGCCACCGATGTCGGCGGCCACGGACGAGATCGCCTCGAGGTGGTCGTACCAGGCGCGGTCGACCGGTTCGGGCGACAGCGCGAACGAAGCGGTGGCCAGCGCGAGGAACCGGTCCGCGTCGACGGGTTCCAGCCCGCCGCCCTTCTCCGCCAGGTCGGCGAGGTCGAGCAGCTCGTCGGGGAACAGCTTGCGCGCCCCCAGGAACTCCTCGAGCTGGGCCTGCGTGCGGGCGTCGAAGAACCGCCGGTCGTCGGGCACGAGCAGGGAGGTGAACACCCGGAACGGGTTCTCGGCCAGCTCCTCGCGGTCGATCGGGCGGAACGCCGTCGAGACCACCGGGATCGGCCGGTTCGCCTCACGCAGGTCGTAGAACCCGACCGGGAACATCCCGCACGCGCCGAAGATGCGGCCCACCTGGGCGATCTCCTCGGGCGTCCCGACCCTGATCGCGCCATGTCGTTCGGCGGTCACCCGCGCGATCGAACCCAGTCGTTCGGCCTCCGGACCGAGCGTCGCCAGGACGTCGGCGTTCACGGCCTCGGAGACCTCGACCAACGTGTTGTAGGCCGGGACCTCCGAGCCGTAGAGCGTCGACAGGGAGCGGGCGAACCGGGCGCGCAGCTCGGTCGGCCTGATCAGACCCTCAGGCATCAGCCGAACTCGACACCCTGCGCGAGGGGGAGCTCGGTTGAGTAGTTGATCGTGTTGGTGGAGCGGCGCATGTAGGCCTTCCACGCGTCCGAGCCGGACTCGCGTCCGCCGCCGGTCTCCTTCTCGCCGCCGAACGCGCCACCGATCTCGGCGCCCGAGGTGCCGATGTTGACGTTGGCGATGCCGCAGTCCGAACCGACCGCCGACGTGAACAGCTCGGCCTCGCGCACGTCGAGGGTGAAGATGGCCGACGACAGGCCCTGGGCCACCTCGTTGTGCAGCACGATCGCCTCGTCGAGCTCGGCGTACTTCAGCACGTAGAGCAGCGGAGCGAAGGTCTCCGTCTTCACGATGTCCGTCTGTGCCGGCATGTCCACGATGGCGGGTACGACGTACTGGCCACCTGCAACGCCATCGGCTCGACCGCCACCGGTGACCAGGCGGCCACCGTCGGCCTGCGCCTGCTCCACTGCGGCGAGGAAGCCCTCGGTCGCAGAGGCATCGACGAGCGGACCGACCAGGGTGCTCGCCTCGAGCGGCGAACCGATCGACAGGGTGCCGTAGGCCTTGGACAGCCGGTCGACGAGCTCGTCGTGGACCGACTCGTGCACGATGACCCGGCGCAGCGACGTACAGCGCTGGCCGGCGGTGCCGACAGCGGAGAAGACGATGCCGCGGACCGCGAGGTCCAGGTCGGCGGACGGCGCGACGACGGCGGCGTTGTTGCCGCCGAGCTCCAGCAGGCAGCGGCCCAGGCGCGCGGCCACCCGCGGCGCGACGAGCTTGCCCATCCGGGTGGATCCGGTGGCCGAGACCAGCGGCACCCGCGGGTCGTCGACCAGCACCTCGCCGACCGCGCTCTCGCCCAGGACCAGCTGGCTGAGTCCCTGCGGCGCCCCCACTCTGCGGGCAGCCTCGAGTGCCAGGGCCTGGCACGCGAGCGCGGTCAGCAAGGTCTTCTCCGACGGCTTCCAGACCACGGCGTCGCCCGCGACGAACGCGAGGGCGGCATTCCAGGACCAGACGGCCACGGGGAAGTTGAAGGCACTGATGACGCCGATGACCCCGAGCGGGTGCCACTGCTCCATCATCCGGTGGCCCGGTCGCTCGGAGGCGATGGTCAGGCCGTGCAGCTGGCGGGAGAGGCCGACCGCGAACTCGCAGATGTCGATCATCTCCTGGACCTCGCCGAGGCCCTCGGAGCGGATCTTGCCGGCCTCGATCGAGACCAGCTCGCCGAGCAGGTCCTTGTGCTCGCGCAGCAGGTTGCCCAGCTCGCGCACCAGCTGGCCGCGAACCGGTCCGGGGACCGAGCGCCACTGCTCGAAGGCGGCCTGGGCGGCCGTCACGGCGTCGGTGACGTCGGACGCGCTGTGGGCCGGGAGCCGACCGAGGTCGGAGCCGTCGATGGGCGAGCGCGTGACGAGTGCGCCGTCAGTCGTGAACGGGTCGCCGGCGCCGAGGGCGCTCAGGATTTCGCGGGTGCGTGCAGCCAGGTCAGTCATGCCGAGATCTTTCCGTAGTCCCTGAAGCGACGACCCGCGTGCGTGGAGTGCAGGTCCTCGAGTGTGATGTCCTCCTGCCGCACGAAACCCTCCTGCGGCAGCTTGCCGTTGGCGACGAGCTCGAGGACGGCGACGGCCGAGGAGGCGGTCGTCCACGAGATGGCGCGCCACATGCGTCCGTCGATCTCCAGCGGCAGGTAGCCCCGGACGTGGTTCTCGCGGAACGGCTGGCCGTCCTTGATCCCCTCGACGGCGGCGTGGAGGTAGACGATGTCGTCGTTGACCGGCGGCTTGGCCTTCACCAGGATCCGGCCGACCTCCTCGCGACAGTCACGCAGCCCCAGCTCGTCGAACAGGAAGTGCATCTGGTCGAAGTGGCCGGGGTAGCGCAGCGTCTTGTAGTCGAGGCGCTGGACGCGGCCTTCGTACGTCGGGCACATGGTGCCGAGGCCGCCGGAGGTGAGCGCCGCTTCGAGCTCGATGCCGCCGATGACGACACGCTCCTTCTCCTCCATCGCTGGCACCATCTGCCGACGACCGGAGCGCAGCACCTCGCAGTCGTTGAGGTACTCGTTGACGACGCCCTCGGCCGACCAGTTGAACGCGTAGCCGAGCAGGCCGGTCGGGTTCTGGGGGAGGGCGCCGACCTTGAGCTCGATCGAGCGGATCTCCTCGAAGCCCTTGGCGAGCGAGGCGCCGACGATGCCGATCAGCCCCGGAGCGAGGCCGCACTGCGGCACGAACGCGACGCCCGGCGTCTGCCCGGCGAGCTCGATCACGCGCTGGGTGGTGGGCACGTCCTCGGTGAGGTCGAAGTAGTGGCAGCCCACGGCGGCGGCTGCTTCGGCCACCTCGATGTTGCGGTCGTACGGCAGGCACGAGACCACGGCGTCGACTCCGCGCAGCGCTTCCTGCAGCCTGTCCGAGTCGGTCACGTCGAGCTCGGCGGTCTCGAACCGCAGCCCGGGGTGCGGGGTCGCGTCGTACCCACTGACCTTGAAGCCGGCGTCGGTGAGCAGACCTGCCACCAGCTCGCCGACCTTGCCCAGGCCGATCACGCCGACCTGGTTGATGCTGCGCTTTTCCTGGGCCGCGGTCACCGCAGGCTCCCTTCGAGTTGGTCCATTCCCCAGTTGAGGTCGTCGCTGGACACGACGAGGGGAGGCGCGAGCCGGATGGTCGAGCCGTGGGTGTCCTTGGCGAGGACACCGTGCGCCATCAGGCGCTCGCAGACTTCTCTTCCCGTGCCGAGCGCGGGGTCGATGTCGACGCCGGCCCACAGGCCGCGCGTGCGGAAGCTGACGACGCCGTTGCCGACCATGGCCTGCAGCCGCTCGGTGAGTACGACGCCGAGCTGTTCTGCCTGCGCCTGGTGCTCGCCGGTCGCCAGCATCGTGACGACCTCGAGGCCGACCGCGCAGGCGAGCGGGTTGCCGCCGAACGTGGAGCCGTGCTGTCCCGGGTGCAGCACGCCGAGCACGTCCTCGTTGCCGACGACGGCGGAGACGGGGACGATGCCGCCGCCGAGGGCCTTGCCGAGCACGTAGAGGTCGGGCACCACGTCGTCGTGGTCGCAGGCGAAGGTCCGGCCGGTGCGGCCGAGCCCGGCCTGGATCTCATCGGCGACGAAGAGCACGTTCTCGCGGGTGCACAGCTCGCGCAGCCCCTGGAGGAACCCGGCCGGCGGGATGATCACGCCGCCCTCGCCCTGGATCGGCTCGATGAGCACGGCGACGGTGTCGGGGGTGATCGCTGCCTCGATGGCGGCGAGGTCGCCGTACGGGACCATGTCGAAGCCGGGGGTGAACGGCCCGAACCCGTTGCGGGCGTCCGGGTCGTCGGAGAACCCGACGATGGTCGTGGTGCGGCCGTGGAAGTTGCCGGCGGCCACGATGATGCGGGCCTGGTCGGCGGCGACGCCCTTGACGTCGTACCCCCACTTGCGCGAGACCTTGATAGCGGTCTCGACGGCCTCGGCACCGGTGTTCATCGGCAGCACCATGTCCTTGCCGCACAGGTCGCCGAGCGCGGCGCAGAAGTCGGCGAACCGGTCGTGGACGAACGCGCGGCTGGTCAGGGTGAGCCGGTCGAGCTGGGCGTGTGCGGCAGCCAGCAGGCGCGGGTGGCTGTGGCCGAAGTTGAGCGCGGAGTAGCCCGCGAGCAGGTCGAGGAACCGGCGACCGTCGACGTCGGTCAGCCAGGCGCCCTCGGCGTGGCTGAGGACCACCGGCAGCGGGTGGTAGTTGTGCGCCGTGCGGGCTTCCGCACGCGCCACCTCGGCAGCGGTCCGCCGCGGGGCCACGACGGTGTGATCAGCGGTGATGCTCATTGGTTTCCCTCCGCGATCCTGATGGAACCGGAGAATCTCCGGTGGATTGCCAGATTGTCCGACAATCCTTCTCCACTGTAACCCAGGCCACACGCCGGAAGTCGAATCGGGTGGGTCCG
This sequence comes from Nocardioides sp. Root682, assembly GCF_001427795.1. GTDB lineage: Bacteria > Actinomycetota > Actinomycetes > Propionibacteriales > Nocardioidaceae > Nocardioides. Next base: position 529,823 of record NZ_LMHJ01000003.1, read on the forward strand.
AAACCAGCGTTCCAAGCGCCAAGCCGTAGTCCGCCCGGCGCCAGGCGCCGGACGGACTACGGCTTGAGCACTTCAAGGTCCCGAGGACACTTCGGGCAGCGGCGGAAGGGGCCGGGCCAGCCCTGCCGGATGAGAAGTGCGGCGATCATCGCCGCGGTCCAGCATCCCTCTCTGAAGACGAGGCCGTAGGTGACCCGGGCGGTGAGGGCGCTGCTCACGGCGAGCTCGGCGAGGTCACGTCGGGCATCAGCAGTGCGCGCGACCGTGCCGTCGTGCCAAGCGAGGCCGTCCGGTTCGACGATCACGCCATACGGCTTGTAGTGCACGTCCTGGTAGGTCCGGCGTCCAGTGGCGTCACTACGCACCTGCCGGGAGCCCCGGGGGAGGCCATGGGCTCGCTCGACCAGGTTGAGGTATCCGCGTTCGAGGACCGAGCACGCGCCATCGCGGCGATCGGCCAGCAGCGCGGCGATCGTCGATCGGCCCGCGATGCGTGCCCGCTCGTCAAGGATCGTGGCGATGCGCTCGGGGGTCGTTCGCCGCGTGTGGCACACCTCTGCCAGCGTGGAGAACGCGCCGGCGACGTCGGTGTCGCCGATCCGTCGCGACATCACGTCAATCGTCGCGTGCTCGAGCCCGATCGTGGGAGGTCCCGCGCGCCAGTCGGTGCGCTGGTGGAGATCGCTGGTGGGATACACCCACACACGCGGCAGGTTCTTCACGCGACGAGACAGGTCGACGGCGACCTTCACCACGTCGAGCGGATGCCCAGGCAGCGCCGATTCCAGCGTGAGCGCCGCCGGCCAGAAGGCGAGCACGGCCGCCCATCGATGCTGTGACCTGGTGAGTCGCCCGGTGTGGTTCACGTAGACGCCGACGTACACCTGCGTCAGTTCCCGACGGCGCAGCATGCGTTCGATGTCGTTGTCGGTCCCTCCCAGCTCAAGGATCTGGCGGCGGCAGACGATGCCGTCCTGGACACGCGTCAGCAGGTGGTCAAGGCTGTGGAGGTCCAGGCAGGTCTGCATGCCGGCACGATCGCTCCTCGCCCGACGGCGCGCCACCCCTTGTTGTCCGCCTGTGGACGAGCGCGGGAGAATGTCGGCGCCGTGGAAATCACCTACCCGCCCGACCTGCCGGTCAGTGCCCGTCGCGAGGACATCGCTGCGGCAATTCGCGACCACCAGGTCGTGATCGTCGCCGGCGAGACCGGCTCGGGGAAGACGACCCAGCTCCCGAAGATCTGCCTCGAGCTCGGACGCGGGCTGCCGGACAAGGACGGCCGGGCCCGGATGATCGGCCACACCCAGCCACGCCGGATCGCGGCCCGTTCGGTGGCCGAACGGATCTCCGACGAGCTCGGCGTCGAGCTCGGCGACCTCGTCGGCTACCAGGTGCGCTTCACGGACAAGACGTCGAGGGCCAGCCGGGTCAAGCTGATGACCGACGGAATCCTGCTGGCCGAGCTGCAGCGGGACCGGATGCTGCGCCGCTACGACACGATCATCATCGACGAGGCCCACGAGCGCAGCCTCAACATCGACTTCCTGCTCGGCTACCTGCGCCAGCTGCTGCCGAAGCGTCCCGACCTCAAGCTGATCATCACGTCGGCGACCATCGACCCCGAGCGCTTCGCCGAGCACTTCTCATCGGTTGACGGGAAGCCGGCGCCGATCATCGAGGTCTCCGGCCGCACCTATCCCGTCGAGGTCCGCTACCGGCCACTCATCGAGGAGGCCGAGGAGGACGAGGACGCCGAACGGTTCGCCCGGGACCCCACCGAGGCGATCGTCGATGCGGTCAAGGAGCTCTCCGCCGAGGGATCCGGCGACATCCTCGTGTTCCTGCCCGGCGAGAGGGAGATCCGCGACACGGCGGAAGCCCTCGCTCCCCTCGGGGAGGGGGTGCGCGGGGTCGACGTACTGCCTCTCTACTCGCGGTTGTCGGCGGCCGAGCAGCACCGCGTCTTCCAGCCCGCCCGCGGTTCGCGTCGTCGCGTCATCCTCGCCACCAACGTCGCCGAGACGTCGCTGACCGTGCCGGGCATCCGCTACGTCATCGACACCGGCGTCGCCCGCATCTCGCGCTACTCCGTGCGCACCAAGGTGCAGCGGCTCCCGATCGAACCGATCAGCCAGGCCTCCGCGAACCAGCGGTCCGGCCGTTGCGGCCGTGTCGCTGCGGGCATCGCGATCAGGTTGTACGCCGAGGAGGACTTCGACGCGCGTCCGGAGTTCACCGACCCCGAGATCATCCGGACCAACCTCGCCTCGGTGATCCTCCAGATGACCTCGCTCGGGCTCGGCGACATCGCACGGTTCCCGTTCGTCGAGCCGCCCGACCGGCGCAACATCCAGGCCGGCGTGCAGCTGCTCGAGGAGCTCGGTGCCATTCAAGGTGGTCGAGTAGCCGGCGAGGAACGAGACGGCGTATCGAGACCCGGCGAGCTCACCAAGATCGGTGGCCGCCTCGCCCGACTCCCCATCGACCCGCGCCTGGGCCGGATGCTGCTGGAGGCCGAGCGGCTCGGCTGCGTGGGCGACGTCCTCGTCATCGTGGCCGCGTTGTCGCTGCAGGACCCCCGCGAGCGACCGGGCGTCGACCGCCCGAAGGAACAGGCGCAGGCCGACCAGTTCCACGCCCGGTTCAAGGCCGAGGGCTCGGACTTCCTCACGCTGCTCAACCTGTGGCGCCACGTGCGCGAGCAGCAGAAGGAGCTGTCGGGCAGTGCGTTCCGCCGCATGTGCAAGCGGGAGTTCCTCAACTACCTGCGGGTGCGGGAGTGGCAGGAGTTCGTCAGCCAGCTGCGGCAGGTGGCCAAGGAGATCGGCGTCCGCACGGAGGCCGCCGCGGGCACGGGTGAGCCCGACGCCGACGGCATCCACCAGGCGCTCCTCTCCGGCCTGCTGTCCCACGTCGGCCTGCTCGAGGAGCGGGAAAAGTCGGCGCCCGGTTCGCGACAGGCGAAGGAAGGGCGCCGGCCGGGACCGCGCGAGTACCTCGGCGCCCGCGGTGCGAAGTTCGCGATCTTCCCCGGCAGCGGTCTGGCCCGGAAGAACCCCCAGTTCCTGATGGCCGGCGAGCTCGTCGAGACCGGACGCCTGTGGGCCCGGCAGAACGCCGAGATCAAACCGGAGTGGGCCGAGCGTCTGGGTGAGCACCTGGTGAAGCGGACGTACTCCGAGCCGCACTGGTCGCGCAAGCGGCAGTCGGTGATGGCCCGCGAGCGGGTCACCCTGTACGGCGTCCCGCTGGCCTCGGACCGCGCGGTGACCTACGGGCGGGTCGATCCCGTGCTGTCGCGCGAGCTCTTCATCCGTCACGCCCTCGTCTACGGGGAGTGGGACACCCGGCACCGTTTCTTCCAGCACAACCGCAAGCTCCTGGCCGAGGCGGAGGAGCTCGAGCACCGCGCCCGCCGCCGCGACCTGGTCGTCGACGAGCACACCCTCTTCGACTTCTACGACGCCCGCGTCGGCGAGGCCGTCGTCAGCGGCGCGCACTTCGACCGCTGGTGGCGCGATGCCCGCAGGGCGAACCCGGAGCTGCTCACCTTCGACCCCGCCATGCTCACCCACGACACGGCGGACGAGGTCCGTGAGGCGGACTACCCCGAGGAGTGGTCGCTCGGGGGCGGGCTGACCTTCCCGATCAGCTATCACTTCGAACCGGGCGCGAAGGACGACGGGCTGACCATCGACATCCCGGTGTCGACCCTCAACCGGGTCGACGACGAGGACTTCTCCTGGATCGTCCCCGGTCTGCGCGAGGAGCTGGTGACCGAGCTGATCCGCAGCCTGCCCAAGGCGCTGCGGGTGAACTTCGTGCCGGCGCCCAACACCGCGCGGGAGTTCCTCGCCGCCGTACCTGCGGGGGAGGAGCCGGTCCTGGTGGCCCTGGAGCGGTACCTGCGCTCGACGACCGGCGTCCACGTCCCTCACGACGCCTGGGACCTCAACAGCCTGGGCGCACACCTCACGCCGACCTACCGAGTCGTCGACGAGACCGGCCGCGTGCAGGGTCGTGGCAAGTCGCTGACCGACCTCAAGGCACCCCTGCAGCCGCAGTTCGAGAAGGCGATGGCCGCCGTCGCGTCGGACTCGGGCGTGGCCCGGACGGGCGAGAAGACCTGGGTCTTCGACGAGATCCCGGCGACGGCCACCTGGACGCGCGCCGGCCACGAGGTCGAGGCGTACCCCGGCCTGGTCGACGAGGGGACGACGGTCGGGCTCCAGGTGTTCGGCTCGGCCGACGAGCGCGACGCCCGGCACCGGCTGGGCGTGATCCGGCTGGTTCTGCTCGATCTCGGGAGCAAGCCGCTCGCGGGCATCGTCGACGGGCTCACCAACGCCGAGAAGCTGGGCCTCGCCGGAACCCCCTACGCGGGCGTGCCCGCCCTGCTGGCCGACTGCCTGCGCGCCGTCGTGGTCGATGCAGTCGACACGGGCGGGCCCGTCCGCACCCGTGCGGAGTACGACGCCCTGCTGGCCTCGTTGCGCACCGCCGCCGCACCCGCGGTCCGCCAGGTGCTGGCCGAGCTGATCCGCGTGCTGGAGACCTGGCGCGAGGTCGACCGGCTGCTCAGCGGCCGGGCCGACATGTCCATGCTCCCGGCCCTGACCGACCTCAAGGCGCAGCTCGCGCGCCTGGTCCACGACGGCTTCGTCGGGGAGGCGGGCGCAGCCCGCCTGCGCCGCTACCGCACGTGGCTCTCGGCGATGCGGGAGCGCCGCCAGGCGCTGGAGAGCGGGGGACCGGCGGCGCTGGGCCGCGACCGCCAGCGGCTCGACCTGGTCCAGCCGTTGCAGGAGGCCTGGCTCGCACGGGTCGCCGCGCTCCCCGAGGGCCGGCCGGCGGGCGACGGGCTGCGGGCCATCGGCTGGATGCTCGAGGAGTACCGCGTGTCCCTGTGGGCGCAGCACCTCGGCACTGACGGACCCGTCTCCGACGTGCGGCTGCGCAAGGCCTTCGACGCGCTCTGACTTCCGCGGTGGGCGGTTCAACTACCGGATTTGTCGTCATTCCGACCGGATCGCTACAAATCCGGTAGTTGAACCGCGCCGACCGTACGCTGTTCGCGTGTCCGAGTCCCGTCCGCACCATCGCCCCGTGCCGCGGGAGGCTGCGTTCTTCGAGGACCACGCCGACGGCGCCGATCCGGCGCTCGTCACCGAAGCGGCGGAGCGCGCCGCCGTACTCCTGGTGCGCGGAGCGCACGACAGCAACGACGCGGACGTGGCCGAGCGGCTCGTCCACCTCGCCGACACCGAGGGCATCGAGGCGATCGCCCAGGTCTGGTCGCACGCGTCGGCCGACTCCCTGTCCGGCTGCCTGTGGCGGCTCTACCTCCTCCGGTCGTGGGTGTACGCCGACCCGGCCGGTGTGGCACGCCAGTTCGAGGCCGGACGGGCGCGTGCGGAGTTCGCCCGGGTGGTGGCGGGGGTGGCCGACCCGCCCGGACCGGATGAGCTGCGCCACATGATCGACGAGGTGCTGCGCGGGATCGCGTCCGGTGAGTTCGCCGACGTGCTGTTCCGCGCGTCCGCCTTCGCCCGCGTCGTCGCGGCGGGCCGGGCCTCGCTCAGCGAGGTGCCCGACGCCGACGTACGCCGGATGCTGGCGCTGGCCGAACAGCTCGAGGCAGCCGGACACGTCGAACTGGCACGTGGTCTGGGCTGAGACCCGTACACTGGGGGTTCGAGCACGCCGGGTCGCGGCAGCCCCGGGTCCCATAAACAAGCCGCTACGAGCGGCCCTGCGCCGTGAGGCGCTCCCGGCCCGGTGTGCTCGAACTCCGCCGGTAGGCTGACCAGGCCCTGGGGACACACGGTGAGGACGGGAATGACGCGCGTGAGTCGGTTCGGCTGGCGAACGGGTGCCGTCGTCGGCGTCGTCGCCGTGGCTGTGTTGATCGGCATGCTGGTCCTGGCCAGTGGCAGCAAGGGCGAGAAGCCGGATCACCCCGTGTCCACGAAGCCCACGATGACGAACCTCGAGTTCGCCGTGTGGGGCGGCAAGGAGGAGATCGCCGCCTACCAGGGTGTCGTCGACGACTACAACGCGAGCAGCACCGACACCAACGTCGTCCTGACCTCGTGGCCCGATTCCGCTTCGATGCTGCTGGCGATGCGCACGGGCGTGGCCCGACCGGACCTCTACCTGCTGCCGCGTGGCGACCTGGCGGAGACGATCGCGGAGAAGCGCAACCGGCCGTTGCTCGACCTGCTGAACGAGCGTGAGATCCCGGTCGGCGAGGACTTCTCGCGCGATGCGATCGAGGCCTTCTCCGTCGACGACGACCTGCAGTGCATGCCGTACACGACCTCCCCGATGGTCATGTACTACAACACCGATCTCGTCGACTTCGAGGCGATGGCGACGGAAGGGCTGCCGACCCCGAAGGACGACCACTCGGGATGGAACTTCGCCGAGTTCCGCGCCGCTGCGGAGTTCGCGAGCCGGCCGCGGGCCAAGACCCGTGGCGTCTACATCGAGCCGACGCTGCGCGGGTTGGCTCCCTTCATCTACTCGGGCGGGGGGAAGATCTTCGACGGTGACGACCCGAAGAGCCTGGCCCTCGGCGAGGGCGACTCGACCGACGCCCTGCGTCAGACCCTCGAGCTGCTCCGCGATCCCCGGCTGACGCTGAGCACCCGGCAGCTGCAGCAGCGTTCGGCCATCGACTGGTTCAAGCGAGGTCGTCTCGGCATGATCGCCGGGTTCCGCGGCCTGACCCCCGAGCTGCGCGCCGTCGAGGGGCTGAACTTCGACGTGATGCCGATGCCGTCGCTCGGTGCGAACCACACCGTCGGTGAGCAGAACGGCATCTGCCTGTCCTCGGGGCCGGCGGGCCGTGCCGAGAGCTCGGCCAACTTCCTCAGCTACCTGGTCAGTGACGAGGCCATCGCCCGGGTCGCCGGGACCGGCTACATCCAGCCGAGCAAGCTGACCGTGGCGCTCTCCGCGGACTTCCTGCAGCCCAACCTGGCCCCCGCGCACGCCGCGGTGTTCAACAACGTGGTCCGCTCGATCGTGTTGCCGCCGCTGATGCAGAACGGTGCCGAGCTGCAGGCGCTGATCACGCCCGACATCAAGGCGTTGCTGACGACGCCGGTCCTCACGGACCTGCAGGAGCTCCTGCAGGCCATCGACGAGAAGTCGCGGACGCTGCTGGACCCGGACTACGAACCGTCGGACGGTGCCTCGGACGACCCGTCGGCCACGTCTTCCTCGGGCACCCCTGCGGGCACGCCGTCGGGTGCGTCGGGCACGGCCTCGGACGGCGCGACCGACGACCGATCGCGCAACTGACGCTTCCACTCGTCGGCGTCCAGGACGGCGCTCGACAGGGCCGGTGCGGTCAGGCCGATCTGCCAGCTGCGGGCGCCCAGGGCGCGGAGCTGGTCGATCACGGCCTCGAGCAGCTCAACGGGTTCACGGCTGTGCGGCGGCGTCCACATGACCCGGCGCAGGTGGTCGGGGGTGAGCAGGTTCTCCAGCGGGAGGTCCTGCTCCACGGCGATGGCGCCGATCGCGGCGCGGGCGAGCTCGAGGCGGCGGGCGGCCACCGGGTCCTTGTCGCCCCAGGCACGTGGTGCGGGAGGTCCATCACCATGGGTGACCCGGGTGGGCAGCTCGTCCTCGGGGAGTGCCGCGGCCTTCTGGAGCGCCTCGAGCCACTCGTTGGCGTAGCGCGAGGCGCCGCGTCCGTGGAAGCCCGAGGTCGACATCAGTCCGCCACGGGTGGTCGGCATGGCGGTGGCGGCGGCGACGATCGCGGCGTCGGGGATCAGGCGCCCGGGGGTGACGTCGCGCTCCTGCGCCAGCTTGTCGCGTGCCTCCCACAGGGCGCGCACCGCGCCGAGGGTACGACGCCCGCGGACCTTGTGCAGCCCGCTGGTCCGGCGCCAGGCATCCACCCGCACGGTCGGCGTGAAGCTGAGCAGGTTGTCGAACTCCTGGCGCGCCCAGTCGGCCTTGCCGGTCTCCTCGAGCTCGGCTGCGAGGATGTTGCGCAGCTCGACCAGCACCTCGACGTCCAGGGCGGCGTACTCCAGCCAGGACTCGGGCAGCGGACGGGTGGACCAGTCGACGGCGGAGTGCTCCTTGAGCAGCTGGCGCTCGAGCAGGGTCTCCACGAGGGTGGCGAGGCCGACCCGCGGATAGTTGAGCAGCCGGCCGGCGAGCTCGGTGTCGAAGAGGACGGTCGGTCGCAGACCCACCTCGGCCAGGCAGGCGAGGTCCTGGGTCGCCGCGTGCAGGATCCACTCCTCGTCGCCGATCGCCTCGGCGAGCAGGTCGAGGTTCTCGAACGCGATGGGGTCGATCAGGCCGATGCCGGAGCCTTCGCGCTTGACCTGGATCAGGTACGCGCGGCTGGAGTAGCGATAGCCGGACGCGCGCTCGGCGTCGATCGCCACGGGGCCGGTGCCGGCGGCAATGCTGGCGCAGTAGACCTCGAGCGCGGGGACGGTGTCGATGACCGGCGGCAGGCCGCCGGCGAGACGGAGCAGCTCGACCGGCGGTGCAGTCTCTGCTTCCTCCGGCGTGCCGTCAGGTGCTTCGGTTGGCTGATCAGCCATCAGACGGTGCCGCCCCGCTGGCCGCGACGCGACGGCATCACGGCCACCCCGTCCGGCACCGGTTCCAGGCCACCAGCGGTGCACATCAGCTCGCCCCACGCCTCGGCGTGCGAGGCGAGGTCGGTCGGGTCGATCGGCGTCCACGAAGCCCGGATCTCGAGCTGGGCGTTGCCCGGCTCGCCGGCCATGGAGCCGTAGCTCTCGGTGGCGACCCGGGTGACGGTGCCGGACTCGGCGACGTGTTCGGCACCGTGGGCCTCGAGCGCGTCGGTCAGCCAGGTCCAGCCCACGTCGGTGAGCAGGGGATCGGTGGCCAGGTCGTGATCGATCTCGGCCCGGCAGTAGGCGACGCAGCGGAAGGTGCCCTCCCAGGCGTCGTTGCCGGCGGGGTCGTGGAGCACCACGAGGCGACCGGTGGCCACCTCCTCGTCGTCGACGGTCACGTCGGCCGACAGCGCGGTGGCGTACGGCGCGATCCGCTGGGGTGCCGGCATCTCCTCGCAGAACACTTCGGAGCGGAAGTTCGCCGCCCGGAGGCTGTCGACGGCAGCGGTGAACTCGCGGGGTGTGCCGGCAGCGCCGGACCCCGGGTTCGACTCCTGGCGAGCGACCATGGGGTCAGACTAGGGCGAAGGTCCCCGATCGATGTGCGTCCCACGCCGTCGACCTGAGACGCTGGCCTCGTGACGACCCTCCATGACTCGGCCTTTCTCAAGGCGGCCCGCGGCGAAACCGTCCCGCACACGCCCGTGTGGTTCATGCGCCAGGCCGGCCGCTCGCTCCCCGAGTACCTCAAGCTGCGCGAGGGCATCGCGATGCTCGACTCCTGCGCCGACCCCGAGCTGATCGTCGAGATCACGCTCCAGCCCGTGCGCCGGTACGGCGTCGATGCCGCGATCTTCTTCTCCGACATCGTGCTGCCGCTCAAGGCGGTCGGCGTCGACCTCGACATCGTGCCCGGCGTCGGGCCTGTCGTGGCGAACCCGGTGCGCACACTCGCCGACGTGGACGCGATCCCGGACCTCACTGCGGACCAGATCCCGTACATCACGGCTGCGGTGCAGGGCCTGGTCGGCGAGCTCGCCGGCATCAACGGCGGCACCCCGCTGATCGGGTTCGCGGGCGCTCCGTTCACCGTGGCGTCGTACCTCGTCGAGGGCGGGCCCTCGAAGGAGCACGCCAAGACCAAGGCCCTCATGTTCGGTGCCCCCGAGGTGTGGGACGCGCTGATGCGCAAGATCTCGGGCATCTCGGCCGCGTTCCTCGAGACGCAGGTCGCGGCCGGTGCCTCGGCGGTGCAGCTGTTCGACTCGTGGGCCGGCGCGCTCACGCCGGGCGACTACGTCCGCCACGTCCAGCCGCACTCGGCCCGGGTCCTCGAGCAGGTCGGCAAGCTCGGCGTCCCGCGCATCCACTTCGGCGTCGGTACGACGAACCTGCTCGACCTGATGGGCGAGGCCGGTGCCGACGTCGTCGGTGTCGACTGGCGCACCCCGCTGGACCGGGCGATCCCGATGGTGGGCGACCGGGCGGTGCAGGGCAACCTCGACCCGACCCTGGTGTTCGCGCCGACCGAGGTGATGACGGCGCGAGCCGCCGAGGTCATCGAAGCCGGCCGCGCGGCGCGCGGCCACATCTTCAACCTCGGCCACGGCGTCATCCCGAGCACCGACCCCGACCAGCTCGCGCGGCTGACCGAGTTCGTGCAGTCCTACCCGCTGGGCTGAGCCTTCTTCGCGGCGCGCTTCCGCGTGGTCGTGGTGACCACCGGCCTGGTGGACTTCATCTCGGCAACCGGCGCTTCCGCGGCGGTCTCCTGGGGCGCAGCGCTCGGTGCCGGCTCCTTCTTCGCGCTCGCCTTCGGTGCTGTGCTCTTCCGTGCAGCGACCTTCTTCGCGGGTGCCTTGCCCTTCTGGCTGACCTTCGTGCCGCTGCCGGAGCCGGTGACGGTCAGGAAGGGTTGGGCCTCGACCAGCGAGAGCAGCTTCGGGAAGCCGTACAGGCGGGGGTCGAAGGACGGGCTCGCCGTACGCAGGTAGTTGCCGAGCGCACCCAGGTTGACCCAGCCGTCCTCGTCGGAGGCGTTGTTGATCCCGCGCACCAGCAGGCTCTGCAGGTTCGGGAGCGGCGGGTCGTCCGGTGTGTCGCCGCTGGCGTCGACGGGCTCGGCCGGGCTGCCGGTCTGCGCCTCCTTGCCGAGCACCTCGAGGTAGATGAAGGTGTCGCATGCCGCGACCAGTGACTGGGGCGTCTTGCGCAGGCCCAGTCCGTAGACGGTCATGCCCGACTCCCGGATCCGGGTGGCCAGTCGCGTGAAGTCGCTGTCGCTCGACACCAGGGCGAACGCGTCGAGGTTGCCGCTGTAGAGCAGGTCCATCGCGTCGATGATGAGCGCGGAGTCGGTCGAGTTCTTGCCCGTCGTGTACGCGAACTGCTGCACCGGGACGATCGCGTGCTGGTTGAGCTCGGTCTTCCAGCCACCGAGCTGCGGGGTCGTCCAGTCGCCGTACGCGCGCTTGACCGTCGAGACGCCGTACTTCGCCAGCTCCTCGAGCAGTGCGCTTGCGTGCTTCGGCGAGGTGTTGTCCGCGTCGATGAGTACGGCGATCCGGGTGGCGGTCATGCGGCCATCATGTCCGAGGCCCTTGGCCCCGCTCAGGACGCCGCGCCTGCCGCCTTCTCGTTGGCGGTGCGGTACGCCGTCGCGCGGGCGACCAGCGCACTCTGCAGCTCCCGCACCGGCAACGGCTGCTGGAGGGTCTTGCGCTGGCGCAGCTGCAGGGTCACGAACGTCTGCTCGCCGACGATGGGACGGGTCTCGATGAGGCCGACCCGGTGCAGCGGGTCGCCGTGCACCGAGTAGTCCGGGAGCACGGTGACCCCGATGCCCTCGGCCACCAGCGCCTTGCCCATCTCGGCGCCGTCGGTGCTGTGGGCAGCCGGCGGGACCTCGGGGCCGAAGGCACGGTGGACGTAGCGGTGCATGACGTAGCCCGCGCGCATCATCACGAAGCGCTCGAGGCGGAGCTCCTCGATCGTCACCTGCGGTCGGGCGGTGAGCTTGTGACCTGCGGGGAGGACGGCGACCGGTCGGCCCACGAGCAGGTCGATCCCGTCGAGGCCGATGGGTGCGTCGTCGCCGTCGAGCACGTTGACCAGGCCCAGGTCGAGGGTGCCCTCGGCCAGCGCCTCGTCGATCTGCGCCTGTTGCATGGTGAGCACCTCCACCGTCGTACCGGGGTGGCGCTCCTGGAAGACGCGCACCGCGGGCACCAGCAGGGTTGAGGTCGCGGCGTGGACCGTGCCGACCCGGATCACGCGGGTGTCCGTGCGCTGGTCGCCGGCGGCGACGCGGAGCCGGTCGACGGCGGCAAGGACCTCGGTCATGTAGGGCAGCAGCTCACGGCCCTCGCGACTGATCCGGGCGCCCGAGCGGCGGCGGTCGAGGAGGGTGACGCGCAGCTCGCGCTCGAGCTTGGTGAGCGCTTCGCTCAGCGCGGGCTGGGAGAGGTGGAGCTTCTCGCTCGCGCGGCGGAGTGAGCCGTGCTGGGTCACGGCGGCGAGGTACTCCAGCTGTTCGATGCGCATGGGCGCTGCCTTTCACATCCATCGGTGACGCCGAGGGCGGGACTACTTGCCGCTGACCCAAAGTCAAGTAAGTTGGTAAACAAACAGTAACACGATCCGTCGATCCCGAGGAGTCCTCTTCCATGACCGCTGAACTCACCGCCCACTCCGGCACCGCTGCTGGTGGGTGGACCGACCGTCCGTCGACCGCCGAAGGCTGGCTCGAGCGCGCCCGTCAGGTGGCGACCACGCTCGCTGCCGACGCGGTCGAGCGCGACCGGGCCCTGGCCGTACCGACAGCGGAGGTCCAGCTGCTCAAGGACTCCGGCCTGGTCACCCTGCTCGGACCGGTCGAGCACGGCGGGGGCGGCCAGGACTGGACGACCGCCCTGCGCGTGATCCGCGCCGTGAGCGCAGGTGACGGTTCGATCGGCCAGCTGATCGGCTACCACTACCTGTGGTTCTGGGCGGTGCGCCTGGTCGGCACGCCCGAGCAGGTCGCGGCGGTCGAGGAGCAGGCCACCAGGGACGCCTGGTTCTTCGGTGGCGCGGTCAATCCGCGTGACGCCGACCTGACGATCACGCTGGAGACGGGACCGGACGGATCCGAGGAGCTCGTGTTCCGTGGCGAGAAGAGCTTCTCGACCGGTGGCCGGGTCTCCGACGTGACCGTGCTCGAGGGCATCCTGGAAGGGACCGAGAAGCACGTCTTCGCGATCGTCCCGACCGACCAGCCGGCCATCGTCTTCAAGGGCGACTGGGACAGCCTCGGCCAGCGCCTGACCGAGAGCGGCGGCGTGTCGATCGACGGCGTGCGGGTGCCGTGGGCGGCCGCTGCCGGCTACGTCGAGACCGAGCAGGGCTGGGAGTTCCAGCCGCGGGTCTACAACACCCTCAACGTGCCGCTGATCCAGATCATCTTCGCCAACATCTACGTCGGTGTCGCCGAGGGTGCCCTCGCCACCGCGGCCACGTACACCCGCGAGAAGACGCGTCCGTGGCCCTACACGCCCGACCTCAAGGAGTCCGCGACCCAGGAGTTCTACATCCTCGAGGCGTACGGCGACCTGCGCTCGAAGCTGTGGGCAGCCGAAGCGCTGGTCGAGCGGGCCGCCACGCTCATCGAGGCGATCAACGCCCACCCCGACACGGTGACCGAGCAGGAGCGCGGTGAGGCCGAGGTCGTCATCGCCGCTGCCAAGCAGGTCGCGATCGACACGGGTCTCGAGGTCGGCACCCGCGTGTACGACGTCACCGGGGCCCGCGCGACGGCCAGCTCCGTCGGGCTCGACATCTTCTGGCGCAACATCCGAACCCATAGCCTCCACGACCCGGTGGCCCACAAGCGCGCCGAGGTCGGGCGGTACGCCCTTCTCGGCGAGCTGCCGGCTCCGTCCTGGTACACGTGAGGACGCGCCGATGACGATCATTGAGCGCACCGACCGCACCCTTCCCGACGTCACCGCGGACCTCGTCCGCGGGCTCGACCGCCCGACACTGCGCACGCCGTTGCTCGACGAGCTGCGAGCGTCGTACCGACCGCTCTTCGAGGAGATCGGCGAGGGCGCGCTCCAGCGCGAGGTCGACGACGTGCTGCCCGACCAGGAGGTGGGCCGCCTCAAGGCGGCCGGCTTCGGTGCGCTCCGCGTGCCGGTCGAGTACGGCGGCCGCGGGGCCTCGATTCCCGAGCTCACGCAGCTCTGGATCGACCTCGCGGCCGCGGACTCCAACCTGCCGCAGGCACTGCGCGGACATGCTGCCCTCGTCGAGGACCGGCTCTGGCAGCACGCCCGGGGCCGGGACCAGCAGGTGTGGTTCGACCGCTTCGTCGCGGGCGAGATCGCCGGCAACGCCTGGTCGGAGGTGGGGGCGACCTCGATCGACACCCAGGCGACGGTGCTGACCGGTCAGCCCGACGGCAGCTACCTGTTGACGGGCAGCAAGTTCTACACGACCGGGACGGTCTACGCGGAGTGGGCGGACGTCTACGTGCGACGTGAGGTGCCCGGTCGCGAAGCGGACTTCGCGATCGCGCTCGTGGACACCCGGACGCCCCAGGTCACGGTCAGCGACGACTGGGACGGGTTCGGCCAGCGCGGCACGGGCAGCGGGACCACGACGTTCGACGCAGCGCTGGTTCCGGCCGAGGACGTGCTGCCGTTCGGTGAGCGTTTCGTCCACCAGACGGCGCTCTACCAGCTGAACCTGCTGGCGGTGCTGAGCGGGATCGGCAAGGCCGCGCTCCGGGAGTTCATCGGTCAGGTGCAGGGGCGCGAGCGCAACTACTCGCACGCCAACGCGGGTCGGGTGCGTGACGACGCGCAGGTGCTCGCCCGGATCGGCGAGGCCGCGGCGGCGGTCCATGCCGCAGAGGCGGTGACCATCCGGACGGCGACCGCCGTGCAGGAGGTGGCCGACCTGCCGCCGGGGGCGGACGTCGAGATCGCCATCGCCAACGAGGTGGCCGAGCTCGAGTCGTCGGCCGCCCAGGTGGCGGTCACCGACCTGATCCTGACGGCGACGACCAACCTGTTCGACACCCTGGGTGCCTCGGGGACGTCCCGGGCCCGGGGGCTGGACCGCCACTGGCGCAACGCGCGGACGGTCGCCTCGCACAACCCGCGGATCCTCAAGGCGCGGGTCGTGGGCGCCCATCTGGTCAACGGCACCCCGCCGCCGTACGCCTGGGCGATCGGTCGCACGGTGCGGTGACAGGCGCTGCCTGTCGCGGGGTCGCCGGTTCCAAGGAGCCGGCGACCCCTTCTGGCTTGCGTTCCCGGCCCTGTCCGCTAATGTCTATTGAACTACTCGACTTAACCACGGAGACCTCACCATGACTTCCCAGCCCTTTGACCGCGAAGCCTTTGCCGAGCCGCTGAAGTTCGCCTACTGGGTCCCCAACGTCAGTGGGGGACTGGTGGTCAGCAAGATCGAGCAGCGCACCGACTGGGGCTACGACTACAACGTCGAGCTCGCGCGCCTGGCCGAGAACAACGGCTTCGAGTTCGCGCTCTCGCAGGTGCGCTACATCGCCTCCTACGGCGCGGCCTACCAGCACGAGTCGACGGCGATCAGCCTCGCGCTGACGCTGGCGACCGAACGGCTCAAGGTGATCGCCGCGATCCACCCCGGGCTGTGGCAGCCGGGTGTCCTCGCCAAGTGGATCGCGACGGCCGACCAGATCACGAACGGGCGGCTCGCCATCAACGTCGTCAGTGGCTGGTTCAAGGACGAGTTCACCAAGCTGGGCGAGCCGTGGCTCGAGCACGGCGAGCGCTACCGCCGCTCCGAGGAGTTCATCCGCTACGTGCGGGAGATCTGGACCTCGGACCACGCCGAGTTCAACGGCGACTTCTACAACCTCCACGACTTCGACCTGAAGCCGAAGCCGGTCGTCCGCGAGGGCCGCCCCCACCCGGAGATCTTCCAGGGCGGCAACTCGACCGACGCGCGGGGCATGGCCGGCCGCGTCTCCGACTGGTACTTCGCCAACGGCAACACCCCCGACGGGATCTCCGAGCAGATCCGCGACGTCACCGACGTGGCCACCGTCCACGGCCGCACCGTGAAGTTCGGCGTCAACGGCTTCTTCATCGGCCGCGACACCGAGGCCGAGGCGCGCGACGTGCTCCGCGAGATCATCGACAAGGCCGACCGCGAAGCGGTCGAGGGCTTCGGCGGCGCCGTACGACAGGCCGGCCAGAGCACGGGTGACAAGAAGGGCATGTGGCAGGACTCCGAGTTCGCCGACCTGGTGCAGTACAACGACGGCTTCCGGACCGGACTGATCGGCACGCCCGAACAGATCGCGACCCGGATGATCGAGTACAAGCGCCGTGGGGTGAACCTGCTGCTGCTCGGCTTCCTCCACTACCTCGAGGACGTGGAGTACTTCGGTCGCGAGGTGCTCCCGATCGTCCGTGAGCTCGAGGCCGCGGAGCTCGAGCGCGTCTGATGACCGCGACCCACCCGTTGGTCGAGGAGGTTGCGCAGCAACCGTCTCGAGACCCCCACACGGCGATCTCGGCGATTGCGGAAGCACACACCCTGGCAGCCCGCTTCGCGGAGGGCTCGTCCCTCCGCGACCGCGAACGGATCCTCCCGGTCGCGGAGGTGGACGCCCTGTCGGCGTCCGGGCTGCTCGCCCTCACCGTTCCGGTCGAGTACGGCGGCCCGGGGCTCGGCGCCGCCGTGCTGGCCGAGGTCGTGCGACTGGTCGCCACCGGCGACCCCAACATCGCGCAGATCCCGCACAGCCACTTCGTCTACGTCAACGCGGTGCTCGAGCAGGGCACCGAGGAGCAGAAGAGGTTCCTGCTGGGCGAGGTGGTGGCCGGCAAGCGGTTCGGCAACGCCCAGTCCGAGATCGGTTCGAAGCACGTCCGCGACCACGCGACGACGCTGCGCCGTGACGCGGCGGTCAACGGGGACTGGGTGCTCGACGGAGAGAAGGGCTACTGCACGGGAGCCCTGTTCGCCCACTGGATCCCGGTGCTCGCGCACCTCGGCGAGGGCGGACCGCTGCACGTCGCCTGGGTCGAACGGCACGCCGACGGGGTGACGGTGATCGACGACTGGAACGGACTCGGGCAGCGCACGACCGCCAGCGGCACCGTCCGCCTCGCCGGCGTACGGGTCGCGGCCGACCGGATCACGCCGTACCACCTGACCTTCGAACGGCCCCAGGCCTACGGCTCGTTCGCCCAGCTCCTGCACGCCGCCATCGACGCGGGCATCGCGCGCGCTGCCCTGCGTGACGCGGCGACATTCGTCACCACCCGGAGCCGGCCGTACCCCGATGCGATCGCGCTCTACGACGTCGACGGTGCCGCCGAGGACCCACTGATCGTGCGCGCCTTCGGGGAGATCGAGCTGCAGGTGCGCGGCGCCGAGGCGCTCCTGGCCGAGGCCGGGCGCGCCGTCGACCGGGCCCGTGCGGACCTGACGGCCGAGTCCGCCGCCGAAGCCAGTCTCGCGGTGGCTGCGGCCCGGGCCGCCACCACGGCGGCCTCTCTCGAGGCGTCGAGCCGGCTCTTCGAGGTCGCCGGCACCCGCTCCGCGCTGGCCTCGGACAACCTCGACCGGCACTGGCGCAACGCCCGCACCCACACGCTCCACGACCCCGCAGCCTGGAAGGTCCAGCACCTCGGTCGGTTCGCGATCGACGGCACCCTTCCGCCGCTCCACGGCCAGATCTAGAGGATTCGCATGTCCCTGAAGTTCCACTGGTTCCTGCCCACCAACGGTGGCGACGGACGCCACGTCGTCGGTGGCGGCCACGGCGTCAACCCCGGTCAGGCCGGTCGCCCTGCCGACGTCGCCTACCTCACCCAGGTCGCCCGCGCCGCGGAGGACAACGGCTTCGAGGCCGCCCTCACGCCCACCGGTGCCTGGTGCGAGGACGCGTGGCTGAGCACGGCCATGTTGAGCCAGACCACGGACCGGTTGAAGTTCCTCGTGGCGTTCCGCCCGGGGGTCGTCGCGCCGTACCTCGCCGCCCAGATGGCCGGCACGTTCCAGAACCTCAGCGGCGGCCGACTGCTGCTCAACGTCGTGACCGGCGGGGAGAGCCACGAGCAGCGGATGTACGGCGACTTCCTCGACAAGGACGCGCGCTACGAGCGCTGCGGCGAGTTCCTCCAGATCGTCCGACGGCTGTGGACAGGGGAGGTCGTCGACTTCGCTGGCGAGCACCTCTCGGTCGAGAGCGCCCAGCTCGCGCAGATCCCGAACCCCGTCCCCGACATCTACTTCGGCGGGTCCTCGCCGGCCGCCGGCAAGGTGGCGGCCGAGCACGCCGACGTCTACCTGACCTGGGGCGAGCCGCCGGACGCCGTCGCGGAGAAGATCGCCTGGATCCGGGAGCTCGCAGCAGCGGCAGGCCGCGGACCCGACCACCGTCCGATCCGCTTCGGGATCCGGATGCACGTGATCACCCGCGACACCGCCGAGGAGGCGTGGGCCGAGGCCGACCGGCTGTTGCAGGGGATCGACCCGGCGTCCATCAAGCGGGTCCAGGACGGCCTGCGGCGCAGTGAGTCCGAGGGCCAGCGCCGGATGCTCGACCTGCACAGCGGCAGCACCGCGGACCTCGAGATCCACCCGAATGTCTGGGCCGGTGTCGGCCTGGTGCGCGGCGGTGCCGGCACCGCCCTGGTCGGCAGCCACGAGCAGGTCGCCGACCGGATCGCGGAGTACGCCGACCTCGGGATCGACGAGTTCGTGCTCTCTGCCTACCCGCACCTCGAGGGTGCCTACTGGTTCGGCGAAGGGGTGCTGCCGATCCTCGCCGAGCGCGGCCTGTGGAAGTACGACGGTCCGCAGCGCCTCCACAGTGCGGCCGTGCCCTTCGCGTCGGTGGGTTCGCGATGAGCGCGCCGCGCACGGCCGTCGTGGCCGGCAACCCGCGTCCGGCCAGTCGCACTCTCGACGCCGCCCTGCTCCTGCACCGCGAGCTGGTCGGTGCCGAGCCGGAGCTCGTGGTCGACCTCGCCACCATCGGCGCCGGCCTCCTCGACTGGAGCGACCCGACGGTCCAGGACCTGGTGACCGCCGTGGGTCAGGCGGACCTGGTGGTCGTCGCGTGCCCGACGTACAAGGCGACGTACACGGGGCTGCTGAAGCTGTTCCTGGATCGGTTCGCGGTCGGTCAGCTGTCCGGCATCGCCGTTCCGCTGATGCTCGGCGGCGGGCCGGCGCATGCGCTGGCGCCCGACGTGGGCCTGGCGCCGCTGCTCCTGCACCTCGGGGCCGTCGTGCCGGGAGGCCTCTACGTCCTCGACAAGCAGTACGACGACCCCGCGGCCTACGAGCAGTGGCTCGACCGGTCGCGACCGTTGATCAGGCGGTTGCTCGCGTCCGCCGCTTGATCAGGATCCGCGCGGGAATGCCGACCAGCGCCAGCAGGAGCAGCCACGGGATGGCGAAACCGACGACGGTGAGGACGGCACCGAAGCCGGTGACGAAGCTGTCCCAGCCGTCGCTCAGGCCGCCGATGAACCCGTCGGCGGTGTCCTCCTCGGGCTCGTCGGACTCGTCGTCGGGCTGCTGGACGTAGACGTTGATCGTGGACTGGCTGGTCTGGTCGGCGAGGTAGGTCTGCCGCGCGAGCAGGGCATCGAGCTCGGCCTGACGCGAGCTCAGCTGGCTCTCGATCGTGACGATCTGCTCGAGGCTCTCGGCCCGCGCCAGCAGCGCCTCGATGCGCGACACGCTCTTGCGCTGGGCCCGGATCCGCGCCTCGACGTCGACCACCTCGGTGGACACGTCCTGACCCGACGACGTCGAGCTGGTCAGCGTGGCGATCCCTTCGAGATCCAGGGTCGCGTCGGCGAAGCGGGCGCTCGGCACCCGGAAGACCAGGCGGGCCGACGTGACCTCGCCCTTCTCGCCCGTCGTCGTCTCCTGCTCGGCGAGCGTGCCCTGGTACTTGTCGATGACCTTGCGGACCTCGGTGCGCGCGTCGCCGACGTCCTTGGCCTCCAGCGAGACGGTGCCGGTGGAGATCACCGACGGCCCCGCGATCTCCAGCTGCTTCCCGGCCTCCGCGTCGGGCGCCGTCGCGGCCGCGTCCTGGAGGTCTGCGTCCGCCCGGCTGCCGTCGGGTGCGTCGGGTGCGGCGGGCGCCTCAGCGACCGCTCCGGCGTCATCGCGGCTGGCCTTGGTGTCGGACATGGCGCTGTCGCCGTCCCCCGACCCCGCGCAACCAGCCGTCGCGGCGATGGCGGCCACTGCCGCGATGGCGAGCAGGAATCGGGTGCGGGGTGTCTTCGTCATGGCGGTACGACGTGCGGCCGTCCCGGACGGTTCCGCCGAGCTCCGTGCGCGCCTCTGGCAGGCTGGGCGCGTGAGTCGAGCAGTGGTGGTCGGTGCAGGGGTGGCCGGGTTGACCGCCGCCCGTGATCTCGCGGAGGCCGGCCACGACGTACTCATCCTCGAGGCGACCGATCGCTCCGGCGGCAAGCTGCGGGCGGGCGAGGTCGCTGGTGTCACGGTCGACGTCGGCGCCGAGGCGATGCTGCACCGCCGCCCCGAGGGGACCGCGCTCGCAACAGGGCTCGGACTGCCGATCACGCACCCCACCGCTGCAACCTCTCGGGTCTGGACCCGCGACGCCTTGCGGCCGCTGCCCCGCACCTTGATGGGCGCTCCGCTGGACCTGGACCAGCTCGAGGCGTCCGGGATCCTCTCGGCCGAGGGCATCCGCGACGCGCGCCACCAGCGCGTCCAGCAACCCCACGGGGACGTCTCCGTCGGCGAGCTCGTTGCCAGCCGCTTCGGCAGCGAGGTCGTGGACCGTCTCGTCGAACCCCTGCTCGGCGGCGTGTACGCCGGCCAGGCCCACCGCATCTCGGCACGGTCGGCGATCCCGCAGCTCGTCGACCTGATCGCCCGTCCCGAGTTCACGCTCCCGACCCCACCGGCCGACGCACCGCCCGTCTTCGCCAGCGTGGATGGCGGCATGTGGCGTCTGCCCGCTGCGCTCGAGGCGGACCTCCGCGACCGGCCGGGCGTCGAGGTCCGCCACGGAGTGACGGTCACCGCGGTCCGTCGTACTGGCTCAGGGTTCGTGGTGACCGCCGCCAGCGGCGACGAGACTGCCGACCTCCTCGTGCTCGCCACGCCCGCGGCGCCGACTGCCCGTCTGGTCGTCGACCTGGCGCCGGCGGCGGCGGAGGAGCTGCGCCAGATCGGCTACGCCTCGGTCGCCCTCGTCACGCTGGCCTTCCGCGCCGATGACTCCGGTGTGACCGAGTCCCTCGACATCGGGGCTTCCGGCTTCCTGGTCCCTCCGGTCGACGATCGCGCGATCAAGGCGTCGACGTTCTCCTTCGCGAAGTGGGACTGGGTGCGGGCTGCCGGGGAGGGCCTCCTGGTGCTCCGCACCTCGCTGGGCCGCTTCGGCGAGGAGGCGACGCTGCAGGTGCCCGACGAAGACCTGGTCAAGGCGTCCCTCGCCGACCTGGCCGCCGCCACGGGAATCACCGCCCCGCCCGTTGACGCCGTCGTCCAGCGCTGGGGTGGCGGACTGCCCCAGTACTGGGTCGGTCACCTCGAGCGGGTCACCCGCATCCGCGCCTCGGTCGCCGAGGTCCCCGGACTCGCCCTCTGCGGCGCGGCGTACGACGGCGTCGGCATCCCCGCCACCATCGGCTCCGCTCACCGCGCCATCGCCGACCTGCTCGCATGACCCGCGAAGTGCGCTGGTTGGGGGCGCGAAGTGCGGCAGATGGGGGCGCGGCACAATGGATGCCATGTCCGACCCGCAGGAACACATCAAGACCAACGCAGCGAAGATCAACGAGCTCAACGAGCTGATCCGCTACACGATGTGGTCGGTGTTCCGCCTCGACCGCACGATCGGTGACGACGACGTCGCGCGCAAGGGCGAGGCCGCCGAGGTCGAGGCCCTCATCGCCGAGCTGGCCGAGGACGACGTCGTGGTCCGCGGTGTGTACGACGTCGCGGGCCTGCGTGCCGACGCCGATGTCATGGTCTGGTGGCACGCCGAGTCGAGCGACCAGCTCCAGGCTGCGTACCACCGGCTGCGTCGCACCGCCTTCGGGTCGCGCCTGGCTCCCGTGTGGTCGCAGATGGCGCTGCACCGGCCGGCGGAGTTCAACCGCAGCCACCTGCCGGCGTTCCTCGCCGACGAGCGCGTGCACGACTACGTCTCGGTCTACCCGTTCGTGCGTTCCTACGAGTGGTACCTCCTCGACGACGCCGAGCGCCGCAGCCTGCTCGCCGAGCACGGCAAGATGGCGCGCGGCTACCCCGACGTCCGCGCCAACACGGTGCCCAGCTTCGCCCTCGGCGACTACGAGTGGATCCTGGCGTTCGAGGCCGACGACCTGTCCCGGATCGTCGACCTGATGCGGCACCTGCGCGGCTCCGAGACCCGCCGCCACGTGCGCGAAGAGGTGCCGTTCTACACCGGCCGTCGCGTCGACGTCACGGACCTCATCGCTCGCCTGCCGTGACGCGCTTGCGCGGCCGGTGATCGAGGAGGTTGCGGGTCTCGAGACGGTTGCTGCGCAACCTCCTCGACCACCGGAGCATCGAGATCTTTGCAAAGTGCATTGACTTAGTGCACTATAGGAACATGCCCGACCGCACTGCAGCCATGACCGTCACCTCGCGTGACGCGCTGTCGTGTTGTCGCTGTTGTTGATCGCCCTCATCCCCGATCCCGACAGTCGCGTCCCGCCCACGAAGGCGGTCGACGCCGTTCCGAGAGACATCCCGATGACCCAGCTCGCTGTTCTTTCCCTGCTCGACATCGTGCGGGAGTACGCCGCCGACCCCGACCTGAACTACCTGCTCGACCCCGACCGGCCGGAGCGGTCGTGGCTGCGCATCCACGCCGCCGAGGAGTACGAGGTCTGGCTGATCTCGTGGCCGCCGGGCGCGTCCACCGACTGGCACGACCACGGGTCGTCGTGCGGCGCCTTCACGGTCCTCCAGGGCTCGCTCGTCGAGCACACCTTCGACGGCGGTCTCCAGCTGGTCGACCTCGAGCCCGGCGACGCGAAGGCGTTCGGCGCCGGCTACGCCCACGACGTCCGCAACGAGTCGGACCTGCCGGCGTTGTCGCTGCACGTCTACTCGCCGAGACTGTCCACCATGACCCGCTTCCGCTTCCGTGGTGACCGGCTCGAGGTGCTCGGCGTCGAGCGCGCGGGGGAGGAGTGGTGACCGCGCTCGCCGAGGTCACCCCCCACGTCCAGCAGGGCGTCCAGCAGTACGACGGCATCGACGCGATGCTCGACGACGCCCGCTCCCGGCTCGCCCGGATCAGCGCCCGGGCCGCCTTCCAGGAGCTGGTCACCGGTGACGCGCTCCTGGTCGACATCCGGCCCGCCGCCCAACGCGCCGCTGAGGGCGAGGTCGCGTCCTGGCTGCCGTTGCGCGTCATCGAGCGCAACGTGCTCGAGTGGCGCTTCGACCCGCGCAGCGACGCGCGGATCCCGGAGGCGTCGTACGACCGTCGGGTGATCGTGCTGTGCCAGGAGGGCTACACGTCCTCGCTCGCGGCCGACGCGTTGCAGCGACTCGGCATCCGCAACGCCACCGATGTGGTCGGGGGCTTTGCGGCCTGGCGGGCCGCAGGGATGCCCGTTTCCGGTTGACTGCCTCGCTCGCTGGGTACGCTCATTGCATGGCATACGAGGTGGAGAAGACCGACGAGGAGTGGAAGGCCCAGCTCTCTCGCGAGGAGTACCAGGTCCTGCGCAAGGCGGGCACCGAACGGGCGTTCACTGGTGAGTACACCGACACCGAGACCAAGGGCGTCTATCGCTGCAAGGCGTGTCAGGCGACGTTGTTCGAGTCGGACACCAAGTTCCACTCGGGCTGTGGCTGGCCGAGCTTCTACCAGCCGATCAGCGACACGATCGAGTACGTCGACGACTCGACCCTGGGAATGAAGCGCACCGAGGTGCGCTGCGCCAACTGCGGCTCGCACCTGGGGCACGTCTTCCCCGACGGCTACGGCACCCCGACCGGCGACCGGTACTGCATCAACTCGGTCAGCCTGACCCTGGAGCCCAAGGACGGCTGAGAGCCGCGCCGGCTTGACGAGCACTGAACTTGCACATGAGAATCATTCTCATGTTGATCAAGTCCAGTGCTCTCGCACTCCTGTCCACCCTCGCCCTCGTCGGTTGCGGAACCGAGGAATCCACCTCCCGCTCCCGTGACGACGCCCCCGCCACCGACGCCTCCGCGACGGAGGTCAAGGCCCCTGCGCCGCGGTTGGCCATGACGTACGACGGCGGGGTGGCGGTCCTCGATGCGGCCACCGGTGAGGTGCTGCTCGAGGAGGAGATCGACGGCTTCCTCCGGCTCAACCCCGCCGGGGACGACCGCCACCTCTTCGTGTCCGCGGCCGGCGGTCTGACCGCGCTCGACCTCGGGGCGTGGACCGACGACCACGGCGACCACGGCCACTCGTGGACCACCGACCCGCGACTGACCGACTTCACGATCGCCGCGGAGGAGCCCGGGCATGTCGTGCCGCACCACGGACGCACGACCGTCTTCGATGACGGCACCGGCATCGTCACGGCCTTCGACCCCGCTGACCTCGCCGCGCTGGAGGACGGCGAACCGGCCCTGGACACGTGGACCCTCGACGAGGCCCACCACGGCGTCGCCGTGCAGGACGGACACGGCAACCTCATCCACACGGTCGGCGACGCCGAGGCGCGCAGCGGCATCCGCCTGGTCACGGCCGCGGGCAACGAGCTGGCCTCCTCCGACCAGTGTCCCGGTGTCCACGGCGAGGCGTTCGCGGGCGATGTCGCGCTCTTCGGGTGCGAGGACGGAGTGCTGGTGGTGGACGGGCGCCGGATCACCAAGATCGACTCGCCTGACTCCTACGGCCGGATCGGCAACCAGGCCGGGCACGAGGACTCGCCGTACGTCCTGGGTGACTACAAGGTCGACCGGGACGCGGAGCTGGAACGCCCGACCCGGGTGTCGGTGATCGACACCCGCAACGCGTCGCTGCGCCTGGTGGACCTGCCGGCCAGCTACAGCTTCCGTTCGCTGGCTCGGACGCCGGACGGGGACGCCCTGGTCCTCGGTACCGACGGCCGCCTCCACGTGATCGACCCGGCATCGGCCCGGATCACGGCATCGATCCCGGTGACCAAGGCGTGGCGTGAGCCGACCGACTGGCACGAGGCTCGCCCGACGGTGCAGGTGATCGGTGAGGTCGTCTACGTCACCGAGCCGGTGACGAGGCAGATCCACGTGATCGACCTGGCAACCCGCAAGGTCGAACGCAGCATCGACGTGGCGCACACGCCCAACGAACTCAGCGGTGTCGCGGGCTGACCCTCTAGGGTCGGTGCATGGCGAAGACCGCGGCGGCCATGGTGCAGGCCGGCGAGCGCGAGGTCCGGGTGTCGAGCCCGGACCGCGTGATCTACGAAGCGACCGAACGCACGGGCGAGGTCACCAAGCTGATGGTGGCCGAGTACGTCGTCGCGGTCGGTGACGGCCTGATGCGCGCGTTGCGCGAGCGGCCCACTGCCCTCGAACGGTGGCCATCCGGAGTCCGCGAGGGCTTCCGGCTGGCCACCGGTCCGCGCGACAACGATGCCGAGGGTTTCTACCAGAAGCGCGTGCCCAAGGGCGCTCCCGACTACCTGGAGGCCGTGCAGATCACGTTCCCGTCGGGTCGCACGGCCGAGGAGATCTGCCCCACCGAGCTGGCCGTGCCGGTGTGGTGTGCCCAGATGGGCGCCCTCACCTTCCACCCGTGGCCGGTGCGGCGGGCCGACACGGACCACCCCGACGAGCTGCGGATCGACCTCGACCCCCAGCCGGGTACGACGTTCGGTGACGCCGTTCGGGTTGCGGACCTCGCTCGGGAGCTGTTCGAGGAGCTCGGCCTGCGTGCGTACCCGAAGACCTCGGGCAACCGCGGGGTCCACGTCTACGTCCGGATCGAGCCGCGGTGGGAGTTCACCGACGTGAGGCACGCCGCGATCGCGTTCGGGCGCGAGCTGTCCCGGCGCGACGAGCAGGTGACCACTGCGTGGTGGAAGGAGGAGCGGGGTGAGCGGATCTTCGTGGACTTCAACCAGAACAACCGCGACCGCACCATCGCGTCGGCGTACTCGCTGCGCCCCCTGCCCGGCGCGCCCGTCTCGACGCCGATGACCTGGGCCGAGCTCGCCGGGGTCAAGGACCCCAAGGACTTCAACCTGTTCACCGTGCCGGAGCGGATGGCCGACGGCGACCCGTGGGCAAGCATCGACGACGAGTCCTTCTCGCTCCAGCCGCTGCTGGACCTGTGGGAGCAGCAGATCCTCGACGGCGCGAGTGAGCTCAACTTCCCGCCGGACTACCCGAAGATGCCCGGCGAGCCGCCGCGGGTGCAGCCCAGCAAGAAGGTCGCCGAGCACTGGGACGAGCAGGGCAACCGGGTCGAGGGGACCTGAGTCCTCGCGAGCTCAGTCCAGGCCGCGCACCACGGCGACTTCGCACAGCCGCGCGAGGTCGCTGCGGACCCGCACGTCCAGCGAGGTGGCCAGGTCGTCGAGGAGCAGGTGGACGGCGCTGCGCGTGGTCCGGCCGGGATGCGGCAGGTCGAGCTCGGGCACCAGCCCGACGACGTACTCGCACAGGTCGATGACCTGATCACGCTCGGCCGCTGGCAGGCGCGCCCCCGCCAGCACCTCGTAGAGGCGGACATCGAGGGTGTGCAGGGCCGACATGACTGATCAACGACGCGGTGGCCGGTGCTGTTACGCCCCGACTACGTGGCGTCGTGTTCGAGCAGGTGCAGGACGGGTACGCCGAGCTTGCGGCGGGCCCGCGAGGTCCAGTCGACGTGGAAGAACTCCGCCACCACGTGCGAGCGCGTGAGGATGATCGCCTCCCGACCGTCGACCTCCTTCACCTTGCGGATCAGGGCGTCGACGGCCGAGTCGGTGACGACGGTGCCGTCGCCGACGTTGGCGCCGGCCGCGGCGAGTGCGTCGGACGTGGTGGCCAGGTCGCGTTCGGCCTGGCTGCGGTACTCCTCGCGCAGGTGCTCGATCTCGTCGGGTGACGGCGTCATCGGTACGGCCATCAGGTCCGCACCGCCCATCACTCCGAGGGACGCCTCGACGGCTGCGGCTGCGTCGGCCATCGGCAGCAGTACGTGGTAGACGACCTCGATGGTCGGGTCGTCGTCGAGCTCGACATGCAGGGCCCGGACCTGGGCCGCGTCCGTCGGGGTCAGGGCCTGCTCCACAAGGAGGACGACGTCGTACGGCTCTTCGGCAGGTGTGGCGTCGGTGCTCATGCCACCATCCTGCACCCCTGACCGGCGCGGAGTCAGCCCCCGAGCACGTCGGCCAGGTCGTACTTCACGGGCTGCTCGAGCTGCTCGTACCCGCACGACTCCGGGTCGCGGTCCTCACGCCACCGCTTGAAGTGGGCGGTGTGCCGAAAGCGCCGGCCCTCCATGGCGTCGTACTTCACCTCGATGACGCGCTCGGGACGCAACGGCGTGAACGACAGGTCCTTGCCGCTGCTCCACCTGCTCTGGGTGCCGGGCTGCCGCCCGGGGTTGCCGACCGCCCACGGGCCGGAGGTTGAGGAGCCGAGGGACGAGGCGTCTCGAAACCAGCGGCCCCAGGGGTGGTCCTCGATCGCGCAGACGAGGGGCTGCAGCTCTTCCCAGAGCTCGGCGCGGCGGGCAGCGGTGAAGCTGGCACTGACGCCGATGTGTTGGAGCTCGCCGTCCTGGTAGAGACCGAGCAGCAGGCTCCCGATCAGCGGCTGTTCGGGGGTGCTGGTCTTGTGCTCGCGATAGCCGGCGAGGACGACGTCCGCGGTGCGCTCATGCTTGATCTTCAGCATGGTCCGGGCGTTCGGCGCGTACGGCGCACTGAGCGGCTTGGCGATGACGCCGTCGAGCCCGGCCCCCTCGAACTGGTGGAACCACTCCTGCGCGACTGCCGGATCGGTGCTGGTCCGGGTGAGGTGGCAGCGGGCGTCCGGGTTTTCGGCGAGGCCGCCGAGCGCCTCCTCCAGTGCCTTGCGCCGTTCGATGAAGGGTCGATCGACGTACGACTCGTCGCCCAGTGCCAGCAGGTCGAAGGCCACGAAGGCCGCCGGGGTCTTCTCGGACAACATCCCGATCCGGGAGGCCGCGGGGTGGATCCGCTCCTGGAGCACCTCGAACTGCAGGCGACCCTTGCCGTCCTCACTGTCGAGCGCCACGAAGATCTCGCCGTCCAGCACGCACCGCTCGGGCAGCTCGGCCCGCGCGGCCTCGACGAGCTCGGGGAAGTAGCGGGTCAACGGCTTGGTGTTGCGACTCGCCAGCTCGACCTCGTCACCGTCCTTGAACAGGATGCAGCGGAACCCGTCCCACTTGGGCTCGAACAGCAGGCCAATGGGGTCGTGCTTCGCCGGGTCGGGCACACCCGACACGGCCTTCGCGAGCATCGGCTGGACGGGCGGCATCACGGGGAGGTCCACAGCACCTCAGACTAGTCAGGACGCCGACACTCATCGGCCACTCGTCGGAACGTCCGGATGTCGACGCACATCGGCAGAAACCCGGTGTCGCCGTACGGCGACGGCAGCCTAGGTTCGTCGGGTGACGTCGACACCCGCGCAGGCCGCCCCCGAAGCTCCTGTCGTCACGGGGCCGCAGGCGTGGCAGCCGATCGCGGCGATCGGGGTGACGCTCGTGCTGTGGGCCTCTGCGTTCGTGGCCATCCGGCACCTCGGGCGCGAGGTGACGCCAGGTGCGCTCTCGCTCGGGCGCCTGCTGATCGCTGCCCTTGTCCTGTCGGCGTTGTTGGTGCGGGCGCCGCGGAGCCGGTTCACCCGCAACGAGGTGTTGCTGCTCGTCGGCTGTGGGGTTGCGTGGTTCGGGATCTACAACCTCGCCCTGAACGACAGCGAGCGCCGCATCGACGCCGCGACGGCCGCGATGGTGGTGCAGGTCGGGCCGATCCTGATCGCCTTCCTGGCCGCGCTGTTCCTGGGTGAACGACTCACCGGTTGGCTGCTGCTCGGGATGGCCATCGCCTTCGGTGGTGTCGTCGTGATCGGGAGCGCCATGCGCGGCGAGGGCGGTTCCGACCTCGACGGTGTCCTGCTGGCACTGCTCGCGGCGGCGACGTACGCGATCGGTGTGGTGTGCCAGAAGGTGCTGTTGCGGCGACTCTCCGGGCTGGAGGTGACCTGCTACGCCTGCTGGATCGGCGCGGCCGTCTGCCTGCCATGGATCGGTGACCTGGGCGACGTGATCCGCAACGGCAGCACCGACACCCTGCTCTGGATCGCCTACCTCGGCGTCTTCCCGACCGCCATCGCGTTCAGCACCTGGGCCTTCGCGCTGCGCCACACCGACGCCGGCAAGCAGGCGCTGACCACCTTCCTGGTCCCCGCGATCGCGACCGTGATGGCGTGGGTGCTGCTCGACGAGGTGCCGCCGGCCCTGGCCTTCGCCGGTGGGGCGCTCTGTGTGGTCGGGGTGCTGGTGACGCGACGGAAGCCGCGGGTCGCCGCGCCCATCGGTCAGTAGGACTGGCCGTTCGCGTAGCGCTCGCGGCGGAAGTGTCGTCCCTTGCCTCGGTTCCTGCTCTTGAACGTCGGCAGCTGCGAGTCGCAGTTCGGGCAGATCATGCGCAGGTTCTCGCGGCGGTTGTTGGCAGCATCGCCGTCGATGTGGTCGAGGACGAACACCAGGTCCATCCCGTTCCACTCCTCAACGGTCCCGCAGATATCGCAGCAGCCGTCCTGAGCGTCGAGCAGGTGGCGACGCACGTAATGGGTGCGGCTGCCGCTGAGGCTCACCTCGCCGGTGCTCAACCAGCGTTGCAACTTGACGTTGAACTTGACTGTCCACATGCAGTTCGTATTGCAGTAGGCCTTCTGGCTCCGTTTGGTGAGGGGAGAGCCGCACCCGAGACACGTCCTCATTGGCGAAAATTACGATGAGGGTGCGACGCAAAGTGGTTGCGTCTCCGGAGCCGGTGACAGGAATCGAACCCGCGACATCAAAATTACAAATTTTGCGCTCTACCAACTGAGCTACACCGGCATGCCGCTCGCGTGCGAGCGACCGCGCCATCCTAGTCAGCGCAGCTGCCGCACCTCGAACCGCTCCGGCGGTACGGCGATCGCGTCCCTGCGGAGTGGGCGTACACCCGGCCCTGCGTACCGTTCGCCCATGATCGAACGGCCGCCCCGCAGGGTCCTCGCGACGCTGTGCGTGACGGTCACGGTCAGCTACGGCACCCTGTACTACGCCTTCGCGGGCTGGCGCCCACGATCTCGTCCGACACCGGGTGGTCGCTCACCGCGATCACTGCGGCGTTCTCCGCAGGGAGCCTCGCCACCGGGGTGGTCGGGATCCCGGCTGGGCGGGCGATCCAGGCCAGCGGTCCGCGAAAGGTCATGGTCGCCGGCGGATGTGTCGGCTCGGCCGGACTGCTGCTCGTGGCCGTCGCGCCGACGTACCCGCTCTTCCTGCTGGCGATGGTGGTCTGTGGAACGGGTGCGGCCGGCCTCTTCTACGCGCCCGCCTTTGCTGCGATCACCCACTGGTACGGCGCGCGCCGGGTCGAGGCGCTGACCGCGCTCACCCTCGTGGCGGGCTTCGCCAGCACCGTCTTCGCGCCGACGACGACCCTCCTGGCCGAGCGCACCTCGTGGCGCACGACCTACGTGGTGTTCGCGGTGCTGCTCCTGGTCGTCGCGGTACCGCTGCACCTCTTCGCGCTCCGACTCACCTGGCAGCCGCTGGAGGCGGGACACCATGCGGCCACCGACCGCGACGTCGTCACCAGTGTGGCCTTCGTGCTCGTCGCGATCGGCTTCACCCTGGCCACGCTCGCGATGTATGCGTCGATCGTGGCGTTCGTGCCGCTCCTGATCGAGCGCGACCTCACTCCGGGGCTCGCGGCCTGGGCACTCGGTCTCGGTGGAGCCGGCCAGGTCGTCGGGCGCCTCGCCTACCCGGCCCTCAGCAGGGCGCTCGGCCTCCGAGCCCGGGTCGGCCTGACGACCTCCGCGCTGGCGGTGACCATCGCCGTGTTCGCAGTCGTGCCTGGTCCGGCGGCGCTGCTCGTGCTCGGTGCCGTCGTGGCCGGCGCTGCCCGCGGGCTCTTCACGCTCGTCGGCGCGCTGCTGGTCACCGACCTGTGGGGCCCGGAGCGCTACGCAGCCCTCAACGGCGTCCTCGGCGCTCCCGTCGCCCTGGCCACGGCCGTCGGGCCGTTCGTGGGAGCCGGTCTTGCCGAGGTGACGGGCGGGTACCCGATCGCGTTCGCGCTGCTGGGTGGCATCGCCGCGGTCGGCGCTGGATTGTCCGTCGCTGCTGTCGGGATGGTCAGGCGTTGACGGTGGCGCTCAGCGCAGCTGCCGCACCTCGAACCGCTCCGGGGGAACAGCGATCGCGTCCTGCGCCACGACGATCTGCAGCTCGCGCGTGCCGGCGGCGAGGGTCCGCTCGAGGACGGTGAAGACCGACGCCGTGGTCCGACCCAGTGCGACCGCCGGAGAGCCGGATTCGAGCAGATGGGCCAGGTACAGAGCCGCTGTCAGGTCGCCGCCACCGTTGGGCGAGATCGGCAGCAGCGGCGTGGTGACCGCCCAGGCGCCGGCGTCCGAGACCGCCATGACGTCGAGGGTCTCGCTGTCGTCGTACCGGATGGAGGTGACCAGGACGTCCCGCGGCCCCCGGTCGCGTACGACGTCGATCGCGTCGAGCACGTCCTCGACCGTGCGGGCTTCGCGACCGGCGAGGAACTCGAGCTCGAAGTGGTTCGGCGTCAGGATGTCGGCGAACGGGACGACCTCGTCCCGCAGGAACTCGGGGATGCCCGGGCGGACGAAGACGCCGCGGCCGACGTCGCCGATGACGGGGTCGCAGCAGTAGACCGCAGCGGGGTTGAGCTCCTTGACGCGAGCGACGGCGTCGAGGATCACGGCGCCCATCGCCGGATCACCCTGGTAGCCGGACAGCACCGCGTCGGCGTCTCCGAGGACGCCGCGGTCGTCGATGCCGGCGATGACCTCGCGGACGTCGGCCGGGTCGAGCAGCGGGCCCCGCCAGGCGCCGTACCCGGTGTGGTTCGAGAAGTGCACGGTGAACACCGGCCAGACCTCGTGGCCCAGTCGCTGCAGCGGGAACACCGCTGCGGAGTTGCCGACGTGGCCGTAGGCGACCGAGGACTGGATCGAGAGGACCTTCACCCGAACATCCTCGCAAACGAAACCCTTTCGTAACGAAACTAGAACGCGTTACAGTTAGCGGACCACAGTGACGAGGGATGGGACTGGCATGGCCAAGCGCGCGAGCAAGAACAACCAGCGCAGCAGTGAAGCCGACTACGTGGTGGTCGGATCCGGCAGCTCCGGGGCGATCGTCGCTGGTCGCCTGGCCCAGTCGGGCGCGAGCGTGATCCTGCTCGAGGCAGGCAAGAGCGACGACAAGGGCCTGCACGGCTACATGACCAAGGTGCCCGGCATGATCGGCCCGATGCACTCCGAGCCCAAGCTCGAGGCGAAGTTCGACTGGGGCTACCGCTCGGTTCCCCAGCCCGGCCTCGACGGTCGCCGGATGCCGGCGCCCCGCGGCAAGGTCGGCGGCGGCTCGTCGTCGGTCAACGGCATGGTCTACGTCCGCGGCAACCGCGCCAACTACGACTCGTGGGCCGCCGAGGGCAACACGGGCTGGAGCGCCGACGACGTCAACCGGGCGTTCAAGCGCTACGAGGACTTCGAGGACGGCGAGGACGCCTACCGTGGCGCCGGCGGTCCCATCAAGGTCACCCGCAACAAGACCCCGCAGGAGGCGACCCTCCAGTTCATCCAGGCCACCTCCGACACCTTGGGCGTCAAGGTCAACGACGACTACAACGGTGCCGAGCAGGAGGGCATCTCCCGCATGCAGCAGAACATTGCGGACGGTCTTCGTTACTCCTCGACCCGCGGCTACGTGCACCAGCTCAACCCGCCCACCCTCGAGTTCCAGACCGAGGTGCATGTCGAGAAGGTCGTGATCAGGGACGGCCGTGCCACCGGCGTCGAGGTCCTCGACCAGGGCAAGGGCGGCGGCACCCGCCGCTTCATCAAGGCCGGCAAGGAGGTGATCCTCTCCTCGGGGTTCATCAACAGCCCGCAGCTGCTCATGCTCTCCGGCGTCGGTCCCGCCGACCACCTGGCCTCGCTCGGCATCCAGGTCGTCGCGGACCTGCCCGTCGGCGACAACCTCCACGACCACCTCTTCCACCCGCTGTCGTTCCACGTGCCGAGCGTCGTCTACCGCGGCAACCCGTGGACGTTCGCGAAGGGGACCGCACGCAACATGTCCGGTCGCAAGTCCTTCCTCGACAACTCCGTCTTCGAGTCCGTCGGGTTCATCCGCTCCGGCCTCGCGACCGACATCCCGGACATCCAGCTGCACGCGCTGCCGTGGACCTACCCGAGTCCCAACCAGGACGAGCCGGTCCGGCACATGCCCGACCCGCGTCCGGGTCTCACCGTCTTCTCGACGCTGATCTACCCCAAGAGCCGTGGCACGATCCGCCTCGCCTCCTCGGACCCGATGACCGCACCGCTCATCGACTACGGCTTCTTCACCCACCCCGACGACGTCGAGGTGCTGGCCCAGGGCACCGAGATGATCCGCGAGATCATGGGGTCCGCCGCCTTCGGTGGGGGAGTCAAGGCAGAGATCCACCCGGGCCCGTCGATCCCCAACGGCAAGGACCTGCGGGTCGCGCTCAAGCAGCGATCGACCTCGGTCTACCACGGTGTCGGCACCTGCCGGATGGGCGTCGACGAGCGCGCTGTCGTCGGCCCCGACCTGAAGGTGCGCGGCATCGAGGGACTCCGGGTCGCGGACGCCTCGATCATGCCGTCCATCACCGGTGGCAACACCAACGCGCCGTGCTACATGATCGGCGAGATGGCGGCCGAGATCATCCTGGGCGGGGCGAGCTGGTGACCTCGTCGACGCAGGGCCCGGCCCGGCCCGCCTCGGTCACCGACGAGCTGCTCGAGCGGCTGGTCGCCCGGGTGCCGGGTCGCACCGGTGCGACCTGGAAGCTGACGGAGGTCTACTCCGGTGAGGTGCTCGTCGAGCTCCCGCAGTCGACGCCGCAGGACATCGAGGAGGCCTTCGCCGAGGCGCGCGCTGCGCAGGCGCTGTGGGCGCAGTGGCCCATTGCCAAGCGGGTCGAGGTCTTCAAGCGGGCGCACACCCTGCTGGTGGACAACGCGCACACCACCGCCGACCTGATCCAGGTCGAGAGCGGCAAGAACCGGCGGATGGCGATCGAGGAGTCCTGCGATCCGCCGATGGTGATGAGCTACTACATCAAGCGCGCACAGAAGCTGCTCAAGCCCACGAAGCACGCCGGACCGGTGCCGATCATCTCCGGTTCCACCGAGGTGCGCGTCCCCAAGGGCGTCGTCGGCATCATCGCGCCGTGGAACTTCCCGTTCGCGACCGGCCTTTCCGACGCGATCCCGGCCCTGATCGCCGGCAACGCCGTCGTGGTGAAGCCGGACAACAAGACGGCCCTGTCCCCGCTCTACGGCATCTCCCTGCTCGAGGAGGCCGGGCTTCCGAAGGGCCTGTTCCAGGTCGTCTGCGGTGAAGGGCCCGACATCGGCCCGACGCTCATCGACAACGCCAACTACGTCATGTTCACCGGTTCGACCGCGACCGGCCGGGTGATCGGCGAGCGGGCCGGCAAGAACCTGATCGGCTGCTGCCTCGAGCTCGGTGGCAAGAACCCGATGATCGTGCTCGACGACCTCGACGACAAGGGTGTCGCGGACTGGGTCGAGTCCGCCATCTTCGGATGCTTCGGCAACACCGGCCAGATCTGCATGCACATCGAGCGGATCTACCTCCCCGAGTCGCGGTACGACGAGCTGAAGTCCGCGTTCGTGGAGCGGGCCGCCAACCTGGTGCTCGGGGCGTCGTACGACTTCGGACCGGAGGTCGGCTCGCTGGTGAGCCCCGACCACCGCGACCGTGTGGCGTCCCACGTCGAGGACGCCGTCGCGAAGGGTGCCACGGTGCTGATCGGTGGCCGGGCACGGCCCGACCTGGGTCCGGCCTTCTTCGAGCCGACCGTGCTGGAGGGCGTCACCAAGGACATGCTGGCCGGGCACACCGAGACGTTCGGTCCGGTGGTCGGCCTGTATCCCTACCGGACCCTCGACGAGGCGATCCACCTCGCCAACGACACCGACTACGGGCTCAATGCCTCGGTCTGGAGTGGTGACATCGCGCGTGCGGAGGCCGTTGCGGCCCGCATCGACTCGGGCAACGTCAACATCAACGACGCGCTCGCGACGGCGTACGCGTCGAAGGGTTCGCCGTCCGGTGGGGTGAAGAGCTCCGGAGTCGGCGCCCGCCACGGTGACCAGGGCCTGCTGAAGTACACCGACGCCAAGAACGTCGCGGTGCTCAAGAAGCAGGTCATGGGTGCCCGGCCCGGGCAGGACTACGACGCCTACGTCAAGCAGATGATGCAGTCACTCAAGCTGATGCGGAAGCTGGGGCGCTGAGGTCTCGACAGGCTCGACCTGCGGAGGGTCGAGCGTATCGACGGTAGGTCGAGCCTGCCGAGACAGGATCAGGCCTCGATGGCCTCGCGCTCGGGGGCCGACTTTCCTGCCACCTCGATCTTGCGGGGCTTGGCCTTCTCGGCGACCGGGATGGCCAGGCGCAGCACGCCGTTCTCGTAGACGGCATCGATCTTGTCGAGGTCGAGGTTGTCGCCCAGGACGAGCTGGCGCGAGAACTGCCCGTGCGTCCGCTCGGACGCCAGGCGCTGCCAGTCGCCGTTGCCGGGGACGCGCTCGGCCTTGACCGTCACCACGTTGCGTTCGATGTCGATGTCGATGTTCTCGCGGCTCACGCCCGGCATGTCGAACTCGAGGACGAACTCGTCACCCTGGCGCCAGGCGTCCATCGGCATCACCGCCGGCCGGTTGGTGGTGCCACCGGCGCCCAGGAGCTGGGAGGTGAGGCGGTCGAAGTCGCGGAACGGGTCGGTGGAACGCAGCAACATGACTCCTCCTTGGGAACGTGCCGGCTCTTCTGGCCGGGCTCTGGATCTGCAATGACTGTTATAGGTAATCTGTTCCCATGAATCAAGTCCCTGGGTCGCAGGATTTTCGACGCGGCGTCTTCGCCATCTCGGTGGCCGCCGACATGACGTCCCTGCAGATCCAGAACATCCGGGTCTACGAGCGGCGTGGCCTGCTCGCCCCTGAGCGCAGTGCCGGCGGCACGCGGCTGTACAGCCGCGCCGACATCGAGACCCTGCACCGGATCCGGGATCTGTTGGCCGACGGGCTCAACCTGGCCGGGATCGCCCACGTGCTGGCGCTGGAGGCCGAGGTGGCCAGGCTTCGTGCCCGACTGCGTCAGGCGACCTGAAGCGAACGCTTGGAGAGCCCCAGCCAGAACCCGTCGATGACCTGCTCGCCGGGAATGGTCGGGTCGGTCGCGGCGCCGAGCGTGACGAAGAGCGGGCTGTAGTGCTCGACGGTCGGGTGGGCGTACGGCATGCCCGGCGCCTTGTCGCGGTACGACGCCAGCTCGTCCACGTCACCGCGGGCCATCGCCTCGCCGGCCCACGCGTCGAAGTCCTTCGACCAGCCGGGCGCCTTCGCGTCGAGCTGGAAGGACGTCAGGAACGGCAGGCCGTGGGTGAGGAACCCGGAGCCGATGATCAGCACGCCCTCGTCGCGCAGCGACTGGAGTCGACGTCCGATCTCCATCAGTCGACCGGGGTCGTGGGTGGGCATCGACATCTGGAGCACGGGGATGTCCGCTTCGGGATACATGATCCGCAGCGGCACCCAGGCGCCGTGGTCGAGGCCGCGCGAGGTGTGTTGGTGGACCGGCTCGGTCTTCGGCATCATCGCCGCGATGCGGGCTGCCAGTGCCGAGTTGTCCGGCGTCTCGTAGGTCATCTGGTAGTACTTCGGCGCGAATCCGCCGAAGTCGTAGACCAGCGGCGCGTGGTTCGCGGACAGCGACAGGGGCGCGGATTCCCAGTGGGCGCTGACGATCAGGATCGCCTTGGGGCGCGGCAGGTCGTGGGCCCAGGCAGCCAGCTCGCCCGACCAGACCGGGTCGTCGAGGAGCGGGGGAGCGCCGTGCCCGAGATAGAGGGCCGGCATCCGTCCGTTGGTGTTCGTGTCCATGCTCAGTTCAATAGTTGAAGTCTCAACTATATTCCCGCGAGTCAGGAAGGAAGGCTCCAGTTCACCGGAAGGGCGCCCTGCTCGGCGAGCAGCTGGTTGGCGCGCGTGAACGGACGGGACCCGAGGAAGCCCTTGTGGGCCGACAGCGGTGAGGGGTGGGCCGACTCGATCGTCGGGACAGGGCCAAGATGCTGCTTGAGCGCCCGCGCAGGATCGCCCCAGAGGATGGCGACCATCGGAGCGCCCGACTCCGCTCGGCGGGCGAGGGCCTCGATGGCGCAGGTGGTGACGTCCTCCCAGCCCTGGCGCCGGTGCGCGTGCCGCTGGCCCTGCTCGACGGTGAGCACCCGGTTGAGCAGCATCACGCCCTGCTCTGCCCACGTCGTCAGGTCGCCGTGCTCGGGCGGCACCGCCCTGAGGTCGGTGCGCATCTCCTTGTAGATGTTCTTCAGGCTCGGAGGCAGCGGTCGCACGGAGCGTTCGACGGCGAAGCACAGTCCTATCGCGTGGCCGGGTGTCGGATACGGGTCCTGGCCGACGATGAGCACCCGGACCTCGGACAGGGGTCGTTCGAAGGCGCGGAAGATGTGCTCCGGAGCGGGCAACCACGGTCTCCCCGCGGCGGTCTGCCCGTCGAGGAACTGGCCGAGCCTCGCGATCCGGTCCTCGACCGGTGCGAGGGCCTCGGCCCAGTCGGCGGCCATACGGCCCTGGTCGACGAGTTGAGAAAGAGAAGCACCCACAGCCGGACAGTAACGCTCGTGCGCGGCTCCCGACGCGCAGCGGTCCCCCCAGACCCCACCTTGCAGTCCGGCCGTGGTGCTGCTCCTCATGCTCGCTGCACGCAGCGTGGGGCGTCCCTCTCCCTCCGAGGGACGCACCAGCGCGCGTTGCAGCTAGCTCCGACGCGGACTCCGAGCCCAACTGGTCCTCCGGCGGCGCAACCTTGCGGTGCACCGGACCCGGTGGGGCTCCCTCCAGCGGCTTCGAGGTCCGCGTCGGTAAGGAAGAATCTACGGACCCGGGAGGGGTCCCGGGATCGGGAGTGCGGCCGTCCTCTTGTAGTCCTTTGGGACTAGGTCGGGACGGCGATCGGCGGTGCCGAGCGGAGCAGGTGGGGCTACTTCGACAGCGCGCGCGACGAGGCAGAGGTGTGCCGGCGCTTGCGGCTGGTGCCGATCGGTGACTCAGGCTGGTTGTCGGTGGACCACTCGGTGATCCACTCGTCCATCGCGAGCCAGGTCGTGTGTCGCGCCGCGCGCCCGGTCAGCATGCCGAGGTGTCCCCCCGGGACGATCTCGAAACGGACCTCCGGCGACCCCTTCAGCAGGGGTACGACGGCCCGCACCGCCGGGACCGGGGCGATGCCGTCCGTGGCGCCGCCGAAGACCAGCACGGGCACATCGATGTCGGCGAGGTCGATCGTGCGGTCGTCGAGCTCGAACCTGCCGCTCGCGAGCTGGTTGCCCTTCGCGAACCGG
Organism: Nocardioides sp. Root682; assembly: GCF_001427795.1. GTDB lineage: Bacteria > Actinomycetota > Actinomycetes > Propionibacteriales > Nocardioidaceae > Nocardioides. The sequence continues at coordinate 568,155 of NZ_LMHJ01000003.1, forward strand.
TGGTAGAGCTGCCCGAACGTGCGGCCCGGATAGGCGATCATGTTGGCCGTGAACCGGTCGACGGCCTCGACCTGGGCGAGGAACTCGCGGTCGTCGACATGGGTCGCCAGCGCGATCGGCTTGGTCACCATCTTCTGGAACGCGCTGAGCTGGAACGCCCACTTCACCAACGGCTTCGGGGCACCGCCCAGCATCTGGTAGCCCTTGGTGATCGGTCCCTTGCCGTTGAAGAGGTTCAGCAGCGGGCGGATCGGCGCCAGCAGGGGCACCAGGGAGATGTCGATGGGCGAGCCGACCACGGACAGCGAGGCGACGGGCAGACGGCCCGACCGCTGGTCGGCGAGGGTGAGCAGCGAGAAGATGCCGCCGAGGCTCCAGCCGATCAGGTGCACGGGGCGGCCGCCTGCGTGCTCGGACACCTCACGGATCGCAGTGGGCAGCACCTCGTCGACCCAGTGCTCCATGCCGAGGTTGCGGTCGCGGAACGACACCTCGCCGTACTCCAGCAGGTAGGTCGGACGGCCCTCGGTGACGAAGTGCTCCACCAGCGAGCAGCCGCGGCGCAGGTCGTAGCAGAGCGCGGGCGCGGCGAGCGGCGTCACCAGCAGGACCGGGTCGCCCTTCTCGACGACGGTGCCCGACGGCCGGTAGTGATACACCTCGCGCAGCGTGCCTTCGTCGATCAGCGTGCGGGGCATCGGACGCAGGTCGGCCAGGCCGCCGTACAACACCTTGTGGGCCACGTTGCTGGCGGCAGCAACGACCTGATCGGGCCCGGGGAGCAGACCCGCTCCCGGAACCGAACGCAAGGGCAGCAGATCCATGGGTGAACGCTACCGCGGAGCAACGACCGTGGCAGGCCTCGTCCGGGACTGGAGCTGTCCGGTCACTTCCACTGGAGCGAGGCCAGGGTGGCCTCGATCCACGCGCGCGACCGCGGATCCTTCTTGGGGAAGCTGAAGGTGATCTTGACCGCGTGGCGAGCGTGCATGCCACCGTAGGCGTAGACCAGCTGGCCGTCGTCGACGGTCTCGGCGGTCCAGCCCTCGACGCCGTCGAGGACCCGGTTCTTGCCGCGTCGGAGCGGCTGGTCGAAGGAGTCGCCGCCGGTGCTGGTCTCGAAGTCGAAGTCGATGTCCTCACCCGTGTCGCCCGCCTGGAGAGGCACCGTCGAGGTGGAGAGGTCGAACACGTCGAAGTCCTCGTCGTAGGCGGTGGCGCTCAGTCCACCGCGTCGCAGCTCCCAGTCGCCTTCTGCGGGCAGGTGGAGACTGAAGACCTCGTCCTCGATCAGGGGGCCGTCGGCCGGCTGGGGCGCTGTGCCGTCGGTCGACGGCGAGCCGGTCGCCGTTCCCTCGGTGGTGGGCGACGTGGAGGCCTCGCCAGGGTCCGCGCCTGTCCGCTCGTCGTCCTTGCAGCCTGCGAGCAGCAGCCCTGACACGAGGAGCAGGGCGAGCAGGGGCCGAGCGATCACCGTGAACCACCTTCCGAGACGGGAGGATCACCTTAGCGACCCCTGAAATCACCGCGATCACGTGTTTGCGCGTCGGCCGTGCGGGTAGGTGCGCCGTGCGCCGCCACCTTCGGCGGTTCTCGGATGGAGGGATTGCCACGTGTTGCCAGAGCAGTTCGCAGACTTCGCTGCCGCCGCGGTCAAGGCCTCACCCCATGGCCTGACCATCGTCGAGGACGCGATCGATCTCGCTGTGTCGTCCATCGACCACGAGCTGGTGAAGCTCGACCACACGACCTTCGGTGCCGACGGGTTCATCCCGGTCTCTGCCTTCGGTGCGGCGGACCGCTCACCCGAGCTGGCGCTCCACCACACGCGCGCCCACGCGGTCATCGAGAAGACGCTGATCGGGGTGAAGCAGGACCTGGCGCGGTTCCGCGACGCCTGCGTCGAAGCCCGTGCGTTGATCGTCGGTGCTGACGAGCAGGCGGGGGACGCCTCCCGGATCTTGGTGGCGCGCGTCCTTGCCGAGGGCACCACCGGCACCTCCAGCGACGACGCCTACAACCAGGCCGTCCATACGGAGGCCGACGCGGTGCCGACCGAGGAGAACCCGGATGCCCCGGAGACGCCCGTCGCGGGTGCCCAGGGTGGCGGGAAGATTTCGGACCCGAAGGAGACCCCGTGACCGGCCAGCACATCCACAAGCTGCTCAAGGCGACTGCGTCGTCGGACCACCAGAAGCTGCGCGACTCCCGCAAGGCCTGGCAGGACGGGTACGACGCGCTCGACGCGCTCGCCATCACCCTGGGCAAGACCGCGGCGGAGGTCCAGCGTGGATTCGCGGACGGTGTCGACAGCAGCGGGAAAGGTACGGCTGCCCGGGGGCGGATGGCCTTCGAGACCCTGCGCGACGACGTCGTCGTCCCGCGCCGCGACCAGATGAAGTCGGCTGCCGCCGCCCTGAAGCTCGCGGCGGACAAGCTGATGGCGGCAGAGAACATCCGAGTCGACATGCCTGACTCTCCGCCCGGCGACCTCCCGCCGCGTCCGTCGTCCTACGGCACGGAGGACGACATCGACGCTTTCCGCGTCCAACGCGCCTACGACAACCAGGTGACCGCGCACAACTCGGCCGTCACGGCCTATGCCGACGCCGACGAGAAGGCGCGCCTGAAGCTCCAGGACCTCGACGAGGCGTACGCCGAGGCGTCAGTCGAGCTCGCGAAGATCCACGGCGAGCCGGTCTACCCGGAGGACCTCCCGCCGCCCGGCGACCCGGGACCGGGTGGATTCCCGGTCGGTCCCACGGGTGGTCCCCGACCCACGGGTCCGATCCCGGTGCACCACCCGGTGCCGACCGTCGTGCACCCGCCCGTCATCGACCCCGGCCCCGGTCCGGGCCCCGGTCCCGGTCCGGGCCCGAACCCCGGCATCGACCACCCCGTGCCCGGCCCGGTGGGCGGCACCTTGGGCAACCCCGGCGGTCCGCACCCCTCGGGTGGTCCGGGCATCAACCCGATCATCGGCGGCGGCATCGCGGCCGGTGTCTTCGGCGGCCCCGGCCTGGTCAACGCAGTGCGCGGCGCTCTGGGTGGTCGGGGTGGTTTCGGCTCCACGAACGGCACCATCGGCTCGACGACGCGCACCGGTGGCTCGGGCACGCTCGGCCGGTCCGGCGGCGCAGCGCCGGGCAGCCAGGCGGGCCGAAGCGGCGGTCGCGCCGGAGGAGCCGGTGGCGGTCGGGGTGCCGGCGGTCGAGGGGGCGCTGCTCCGGGTACTGCCGGCGGTCGCGGCCGCGGTGGCAGCCGGGGAGCGGCAGCCGCCGGCGCTGGCGGTCGAGGACGCAAGGATCGTGACGAGGAGGGTCGCGAGCGCGACCTCTTCGACGACGGCAGCGACTGGATCGACGACGAGGGCGCCGGACCCGACGTGCTCGGCTGATCCCCTCAGGGACGGCCCGTCAGGAACGGGTGGCGGGCAGCACGGACTTCGAGTGCTGCCCGTCCTCGGCGAGCTCGGTCATGAAGCTGTCGGCCCACGCCTTCACGTCGTGCTGGGCGATCTGCTTGCGCATCGCCTTCATCCGCCGCGTGAGCTCCTTCGGCTCGGCCTGGTGGGCCTCCAGCAGCGCGGCCTTCATGCCGTTCATGTCGTAGGGGTTCACCAGCCAGGCCTGGCGCAGCTCGTCAGCGGCACCGGCGAATTCGGAGAGCACGAGCGCGCCGTCCTCCTCGATGCGGCAGGCGACGTACTCCTTCGCGACGAGGTTCATGCCGTCGCGGTACGGCGTCACGACCATGATGTCGGCGGCGCGATAGAGAGCCGCCATCTCCTCGCGTGGGTACGACGTGTGCAGGTAGCTGATCGCCGGCGTGCCGATCCGGCCGAGGTCGCCGTTGAGCCGGCCGACCAGGCGGTCGATGTCGTCGCGCAGGTTGCGGTAGTGCTCGACCCGCTCACGTGAGGGCACGGCGACCTGGACGAACACGGCGTCGTCGACGGTGAGGTCGCCGTCGGAGATCAGCTCACCGAAGGCGCGCAGCCGGGCGTAGATGCCCTTGGTGTAGTCGAGCCGGTCGATGCCCAGGAAGATCTTGCTCGGGTTGCCGAGCGCGTCCCGGATCGCTGCGGCTCGTTCGGTGACCGCCTCGGACCGGGCGAGCTCCTCGAAGCCGGCGGCGTCGATCGAGATCGGGAACGCCGCCGCGCGGACGGTGCGTCCGTCGGGCAGGTAGACGAGGTCGCGGTGCGTCTTGTGGCCGACACGCTGACGGACCAGCCGGATGAAGTTCTGGGCAGCACCGGGCAGCTGGAAGCCGACCAGGTCGGCGCCGAGCAGGCCTTCGAGGATCTGGCGCCGCCACGGAAGCTGCTGGAACAGCTCGGCCGGCGGGAACGGGATGTGCAGGTAGAAGCCGATCCGCAGGTCGGGACGCAGCTCGCGGAGCATCTGCGGCACCAGCTGCAGCTGGTAGTCGTGGACCCACACCGTCGCGCCCTTGGCCGCCAGCTCGGCGGTCTTCTCCGCGAAGCGTCGGTTGACCTTGACGTAGGAGTCCCACCACTCACGGTGGAACTCGGGCTTCGCCACGAGGTCGTGGTACAGCGGCCAGAGGGTTCCGTTCGAGAAGCCTTCGTAGTGCTCCTCGACCTCTTCGGCGCTGAGGGCCAGCGGCACGAGCTGCAGGCCGTTGACCTTGAACGGCTTGAGGCGCTGCTCGGATCCGCCGGACCAGCCGACCCAGACGCCGTCATGGGCGCGCATCACTGGTTCGATCGCGGAGACCAGCCCGCCGGGGGACGCCCGCCAGGTCGTCTTCCCGTCGCGGTCGGTCACGCGGTCCACCGGAAGGCGGTTGGCGACGATCACGAGGTCATGGGCCACGGGGCAACCCTAGTCGTCAGGCCCGAAGTGTCGGGCTGGCTGGATGGTGGCGCGCCGCGTACGTTCCTAGCGTGGAGCCCATGAACCTGTTCCGACGGCTCCTTCTCGACTCCGGCTACGCGCTGTCCTCGATCCTGCTCGTGGTCCCGGCATTCGGCCTCGTGATCGCCGGCCTGGCAGCCGGTGCCGGCACGCTGGTCGTCGCGGGCGTGGGTCTCGCGATCCTCGTTGCCACCTCGTACGTCGCCCGCGGGTTCGCGAGCGTGGAGCGGATCCGGTTGCGGTCGATGCTCGGCATGGCGGCCCCGCAGCCGTCGTACCTCCGGCCGGTGGCGGGTGACGGACGGATCCGCGCAGTGCTCACGCCGCTGCGCGACGTGCAGACCTGGCTCGACGTGCTGTGGTGCCTGCTGGCGCTGGCGACCGGGGTGTTCGCGTTCGCGCTGACCGTCGGCTGGTGGGCGCTGACCCTCGGCGGCCTGACGTACTGGTACTGGCAGCGCTTCATCACCTTCGACGCCGAGAGCAAGGGGCTCGCGGAGATCCTGGGCTTCGGTGCCGGGCGGACGCCCGAGTCGCTGCTCAACCTGGCCATCGGGGTCGTCGCCCTGATCACCTTGCCGCTCGTCGTGCGGCTGGCTGCCGGGCTGCACGGGTCCGTCGCTCGGGTGATGTTGTGCAGCCGGGTGGAGCTGCTCGGCCGGGTGGACCGGGTCGAGGCCAGTCGCGAGTCGGCGCACCGCGCCGAGGCGCACTCCCTGCGACGCCTGGAGCGCGACATCCACGACGGTCCGCAGCAACGACTGATCCGGCTCGGCATGGACCTCGGGAGGGCGAAGCTCCAGCTGGCCGACGATCCCGCCACTGCAGCCGTGACGATCGACTCGGCGGTCGCGCAGACCCGCGAGGCGGTCGAGGAGCTGCGGGCGCTGTCGCGGGGGATCGCTCCGCCGTTGCTCGTCGACCGCGGTCTCGAGGCGGCACTGCGGGACATGGCGTCAGGGCAGCAGATCCCCGTCGAGGTCACCGTCTCGGTGCCCGACGACCTCGCTCTTCCGGTGCAGACGGCGGCCTACTTCGTGGTCGCCGAGGCGCTGACGAACATCGCGAAGCACAGCCAGGCAGTGCGGGCGCACGTCGGCGTGCAGGCGACGGGGGACCGGCTGGTCATCACCGTCGACGACGACGGCCGGGGTGGCGCCCACGTCACTGCCGGACGAGGGCTGGACGGACTGCAGCAGCGGCTCGACGGGGTCGACGGCTCCCTCAGCGTCGCGTCGCCCGACGGCGGACCGACCCGGCTGCGCGCCGAGGTCGCGCTCGGGTGAGGATCGCCGCGTGAGGATCGTCGTCGCCGATGACTCGGTGCTGCTGCGCGAAGGACTCCAGCTGCTGCTGGCCGAGGCCGGTCACGACGTCGTGGCGTCGGTGGCCGACGGGCCGTCGTACGTCGAGGCGATGCTGGAGCTGCGTCCCGACGTCGGGATCGTGGACGTGCGGATGCCGCCGAGCCACACCGACGAGGGCCTGCGGGCCGCGGTCGCCGTACGACGGGCCTGGCCGGAGGCACGGATGCTGGTCCTGTCGCAGTACGTCGTCGTGTCGTACGCCGACGAGCTGCTGGCGACGGGCGAGGCCGGAGTCGGGTACCTGCTCAAGGACCGGGTCAGCGAGGTGGGGGACTTCCTCGCCGCGGTCGAGGCGGTTGCCGACGGTGGTACCGCGCTGGACCCCCTGGTGGTGCGCCAGCTGCTCGACCGGCGAGGTGATCCGTTGACGGCGCTCACGCCGCGCGAGCGTGAGGTGCTGACGTTGATGGCCGAAGGACGGTCGAACGCGGCCGTGGCCGAGGCGCTGACGGTCACCCTGGGTGCGGTCGAGAAGCACACCCAGCGGATCTTCGCGAAGCTCGGGCTCTCGCCGGACGACGACCAGTCCCATCGGCGGGTGCTGGCGGTGGTCGGGTTCCTCCGTGCCGGTCAGGCCGGACCTTCAGGGTCGTCGGGATAGCGGATGCCGACGTCGGCCCGCAGCGCGTCCATCTGGCGCAGCAGGGTGATCGTCTGCGCGTGGGGGACCAGCGGGCTCTCGCCGAGCCCCTCCCGGAGGCACCGGCCGACCTCGAGGATCTCGTTGCCGTAGCCGAGTCCCAGCACCGGCTCGGTGCCCGTCAGGGTGACCTCGTGCTCCGTTCGGGGCCCGCGGGCGTCGTACGGCGTGAAGACGGCGTGGTCCGGGTGGTGGAAGTTGGAGCCGACGTCGATCCGGCCGAGGTCCGTCGCGATCGTCGCCCGGCGCGAGGACCACGACGTCATCGAGGCGCTCAGGCTCGCCACGGCGCCGCCGGGGTAGCGACCGGCGACGGCGATGTCGAGGTCGACGCCGCTCTCCGCGAGCGTCGCGACCCCGCGCAGCTCGTGCGCCTCGCCGAGCATCAGGTGGGCGAAGGTGAGGGGGTAGATCCCCATGTCGAGCAGCGCGCCACCGCCGAGGGTGGGGTCGAACATCCGGTCGGTCGGCGGCGCGTCCACCCGGAACCCGAGCTCGGCGGTGAGGTGCAGGGGCCGTCCGAACCGTCCGGTGCCGAGCTCGCCGCGGAGCTCCCGGACGACGGGGTGGCAGGCCATCCACATGGCCTCCATCAGGAACCGGTCGTGGTGGCGTGCCAGCCGCACCATCTCCTCGGCATCGGCGGTGCGCAGGGTCACCGGCTTCTCGCACAGCACGTGCTTGCCGGCCTCGAACGCGGCGCGGGCGCCAGCGAGGTGGAGGGCGTGCGGTGTCGCGATGTAGACCACGTCGACCGCCGGGTCCGCCAGCAGGGCGTCGTAGCTGCCGTGCGCGCGGGTGCTTCCGTCGCCGTGCTCCTCGGCGAACGAGCGGGCCGAGTCGATCCCGCGGGAGCCGACCGCAGCGAGCCGGGCGCCCGGGACCAGCGTGAGGTCCCTGGCGAAGGTGCGCGCGATCTTGCCGGTGGCCAGGATGCCCCAACCGATGGTGTCCAGGGTCTCGGGCATGTCGCGACCCTACCGGTGGCGGTGGGCGCGGGCGCCCCCCTCGACCCGCCGGGCCGGACCGAATGACATGCGTGTCATTCACCCGTTAGAGTGGGTGTCCAGCAGGTCCGCCCCATCGTCGAGGAGACGCCATGAACGCCGAGCGCAGCCCCCAGGGCGAAGTCGCCCACGCGGCCGTCCCCGCGGTCGACATCGGGGGGTTGAGCGATCGCGACGGCGCCATCCTCGAGTTCGAGCGCCAGTGGTGGAAGTACGCCGGGGCCAAGGAGAGCGCGGTCCGCGAGCAGTTCGACATGAGCGCCACCCGCTACTACCAGGTCCTCAACGCACTCATCGACCGTCCCGAGGCACTCGCCGCCGACCCGCTCCTGGTCCGCCGCCTGCGTCGTCTGCGCTCGCAGCGCCAGCGCCAGCGTTCCGCGCGTCGCCTGGGCTTCGAGCTTTGACATGAACAGCCACCGGACCCAGCGCGGCGCCGTCCTCCCGTCCCCGGTGGTGCTGCTCAGCATCCTGGCCGTGGCCCTGGCCGCGATCGCGTTCGTCGCCACCCGTGGCGGCGAGCCGGCCGAGCGCGACATCTCTGCCACGAAGGCCGCGGCGACACCGACCGAGACCGCGACCTCCACCGACGCCTCGGCGACCGCGACCACGCCGGTCCAGGAGAAGCCGAAGCCCAAGCCGGTGGTCCGCGCCGACCATGCTGTCGTCGTCTTCAACAACACCTCCACCAAGGGCCTCGCTGCCCGGGTCTCGGAGAAGGTCAAGGACGCCGGATGGACGGTGTCCGCGGCCGACAACTGGTACGGCACGGTTCCCGCCACGACGGTCTACTACCCCAAGGGCAAGAAGGCCGCCGCGCAGCTGCTCGCTCTCGACCTCGGCGTGGCCCGGATCAAGCCGGCCGACTCCGACGCCGACATGAGCGCGACCAACCTGACCCTGATCCTCACGGGAGACCTCTGACACTGGCCTGATTTGGCGGCAATTCGGTTGAGAGTTCACTCACCCGACACCGGCCGTGATCAGGTCCGTGATCAGATGGAGTCGTGAGGTTTCGTTCCATCGAGGGTGAACAGCGGTACGACGCGCTGCTGCGGGTCGCGCCGCGGACCGTCGTCGGACTCGACTTCGACGGCACCCTGTCGCCGATCGTGGACGACCCGGCGCAGGCCCACATCCACCCCGACGCGCCCGACGTCCTGGTCGAGCTGGCCGAGGAGGTCGCGGCGATCGCGGTCATCACCGGTCGCCCGGCTCGCCAGGCCCTGGACCTCGGCGGGCTGGAGGAGGTCGGCGACATCCTGCAGGCTGCGGGCAAGGAGCTGTTCGTCTTCGGCCAGTACGGCAACGAGCGGTGGAGCTCGGGTCGGCGCCGGATCCTGGGCGCTCGCCCACCGCGTGGTCTGGCCACCTTCGAGCGAGAGCTGCCCCGTGCCCTGCGCAGGGCCGACGCTGCTGACGCCTTCGTCGAGGACAAGGGCCTCGCGGTGGCCGTGCACACGCGGCGACTGCCCGATGCCGATGCCGCCTTCGACCGGCTGCTCCCGCCGTTGCGGGACCTGGCCCGGACCCACGGCCTGGTCCTGGAGCCGGGGCGCTCGGTGATCGAGGTCCGCTCCGCCGGCTCGCACAAGGGCATGGTCGTCCAGCGACTGGCTGCCGTCCTGGACGCCGAGGGCTTCCTCTTCGCCGGTGACGACCTCGGCGACGTCGAGGCGTTCGAGGCGCTCGACGACCTCGAGAAGCAGGGGCTGGCTGCCCTGCGCGTCTGCTCGGCCTCGCACGAGGAGAGCGCCCTGATCGGCATGTCCGACGTCGTGGTGCACGGGCCTGCCGGCGTACTCGAGCTGCTCCAGACGTTCGCCCGGGACGCTCGCGCACGTCGCTGATCTCACATCGTGGATCTCCGTCTCACTAGTTGGAATCTCGATTCGGCCACGCACTCACCTCGCCCCTACGCTGTACCTGCTCATCCAGAGGGACTGAGGGAACGGCCCTGAGAAGTCCCGGCAACCGCCGCGAATCCCCGTACGCACCAGTGCTTGAAGGTGCGTACGTCGCGGAAACGGTGCCAAATCCGACCGTCGCGAGAGTCGCGCGGGCAGATGAGAAGGAGGATTTCCCATGAGTGTTCTGACCGAGGCAGCTGAAGCCAGCGAACCGACGAGCAAGCCCGGACTTCGTGACGGCGCCTTCGGGCACGCCACCAACCTCGCCTGCCGCGAGTGTGGCCACAAGGTCGAGCTCGGCCCGTTCTATGCCTGTCCGGAGTGCTTCGGTCCGCTGGAGATCACCTACGACTTCCCGGCCATCACCCGCGAGGAGATCGAGGCCGGTCCGGCCAACATCTGGCGCTACAAGGCGCTGCTGCCGGTCCCGACCGACATCGAGTCCAGCCCCAACACCGAGCCCGGCTTCACCCGGCTGATCAAGGCCGACAACCTCGGCCGCGAGCTCGGCATCACGAATCTGTGGGTGAAGGACGACTCCACCAACCCCACCAACTCCTTCAAGGACCGCGTCGTCGCCTGCGCCCTGAGCGCGGCCCGCGAGCTCGGCGCGAAGGTCTTCGCCTGCCCCTCGACCGGCAACCTGGCCAACGCGGTCGCCGCTGCCGGTGCGCGGGCCGGGATCAAGACGGTCGTCTTCATCCCGAGCAACCTCGAGCAGCCCAAGCAGGTCAACTCGGCGATCTTCACCGAGAACCTCGTGGCGGTCGACGGCAACTACGACGACGTGAACAAGCTCGCCTCCGAGATCGCCGGCGAGGAGGAGGGCTGGGCGTTCGTCAACGTCAACGTCCGTCCCTACTACGCCGAGGGCTCCAAGACGCTGGGCTACGAGATCGCCGAGCAGCTCGGCTGGCGCCTGCCCGACCAGATTGTCATCCCGGTCGCCTCCGGCTCACAGCTGACCAAGGTCGACAAGTCCCTCCAGGAGCTGATCAAGCTCGGCCTCGTCGAGGACAAGCCCTACCGGATCTTCGGTGCGCAGGCCGAGGGCTGTGGCCCGGTCGCCACGGCCTTCAAGGCGGGCGTCGACGCGATCCGTCCGGTCAAGCCGGACACGATCGCCAAGAGCCTGGCGATCGGCAACCCGGCCGACGGCATCTACGTCCTCGACATCACCCGCCGCACCGGCGGGGCGGTCGAGGAGGTCACCGACGACGAGATCCGCGCCGGGATCGTGCTGCTCGCCCGCACCGAGGGGATCTTCACCGAGACCGCCGGTGGCACCACCGTCGCCGTGACGAAGAAGCTGGTCGAGACCGGCCAGCTCGACCCGAACCTGGAGACGGTGGTCATCAACACCGGCCACGGCCTGAAGACGCTCGACGCGATCTCCGGCCAGGTCGGCCCCGCCGCCACCATTGCCCCGACCTACGCCGCCTTCAAGGCGACTGGTCTCTGATCCCCCCACCCCCGTACAAAGGAACACCATGAGCGTCAGCGTCCGGATCCCCACGATCCTCCGTACCTACACCGGCGGCGACTCCGAGGTGAGCGCCACCGGCGCCACCGTCGCGGAGATCCTGGACGACCTCGACGGTCGCTTCGCCGGCATCAAGGGCCGGATCGTGGACGAGGACGGCAAGCTGCGCCGCTTCGTCAACGTCTACGTCAACAACGACGACGTGCGCTTCGAGCAGGACCTCGCGACGCCGACGCCGGACGGCGCCGAGGTCTCCGTGATCCCCGCCGTCGCGGGTGGTTCGCGCTAACCGATCTCCGCACGCCGCGCACGCAGGTGCGCGCGTTCGGCATCGTTGCGACACAGGGCGATCGCGGCGTCATACGCCTTCAGCGCCTCGGTGTGACGGCCTGACCGGAGCAGCAGCTCGGCCCGCACTGCGGGCAGTCGGTGCCCGGGCACGGCGACGCCGTCCAGTGCGGCCAGACCGGCGGCGGGGCCGTCGCGTTCGGCGATCGCCACGGCACGGTTGAGGCGAGCGACCGGCGTCGGGGCGAGCGCGAGCAGCTCGTCGTACCGCGCGACGATCCGGTCCCACGCGGTCTCCTCGGCCGATGACGCGATGGAGTGCTCGGCGGCGACCAGCGCCTGCAGGAGGTACGGCGCGGCCGGGGCGTCGGTGAGCGGCGTCAGCAACGCCACCGCCTCGAGGATCTCGTCGTGGTGCCACCGGGACCGGTCCTGGTCGGGCAGCAGCACCAGCCTGCCGTCGTCCACCCGGGCGTCGCGTCGCGAGTGCTGGAAGAGCATCAGTGCCAGCAGGGCATCGAGCTCGGAGGTGTCGACGTCGGCCGGGAGCACGGATCGCAGGACGCTCACCAGCCGGAGGGCCTCACCCGCCGGCCCGGGACGGAGCACGTCGGCGCCGGACCCGGGCGCGTAGCCGGCTGTGAACGCGAGGTAGGCGACGTCGGCGACCACCGCGACGCGGGCCGCCAGCGCCGATGCCGGGGGGATCGTGAAGGCCGCGCCCGCCAGCTTCTTGCGTGCCCGGGTCAGGCGCGCCGCCATGGTCGCGGTCGGCACCAGGAACAGCCGGGCGATCTCCTCGGTCGGCACACCCATGACCAGCCGCAGGGTCAGCGCCGCAGCGGCCTCCCGGGACAGGCGTGGGTGGGCGCAGAGCAGCACCAGGCGCAGTCGTTCGTCGAGGAGCACGTCGCCTCCGTCCGCCATCACCTGGTGGTCGTGGTCGCCCACGCGGGCATCGACCTCGAGCAGGGGCTGCTTCGCGGCGTGGACCGACTCGGTCCGGAGCCGGTCGATGATGCGGCGTCGGGCGGTCGTCAGCAGCCAGGCCGGGGGATTGTCGGGTACGCCGTCTGTCGGCCAGCGTCGTGCCGCCGCCTCGAAGGCGTCCGCCAGCCCGTCCTCGGCGAGGTCGAGACGGCGGTGGCGCGCGACGAGCAGGGCGATCAGGCGGCCCCACTCGTCGCGCAGCAGCCGCTCGAGTGCTTCGGGAGCGGCGGGGGTGGTCAGCTGGCTGCCGAGTGGTCGACGGCGGGGCGGACCTCGACCGTGGTGGTTCCGTCGGCCAGCACGGCACAGATCTCGAGCAGGTCGTCGAGGTCGTCGCTCTGCACGGAGTAGAACCCGCCGAGCTGTTCGACGGACTCGGCGAACGGTCCGTCGGCCACGGTGATGGCGTCGTCGGCGCCGCGTCGGACGAGCTTCGCCTGGCGCGAGTGGGTCAGCTCGGCGCCGGCGGTCACGGTGTGGCCGCGCTCGGCCAGCAGGCGCGAGAACTCCTCGTGGCGGCCGAACATCGCGACCTTGTCCTCGTCGGATGCCTTTTCCCAGAGGTTCTCGTCAGCGGTCAGCAGGACGGCGTACTCGGTCATGGTGAATCTCCTTGTGGGCGTGGATGGAGTCTGTCACCGGGATGACGGGCGAGCACCCGGTCAATCGACAACTCCGCGCAAAAAGATTCAGCTGAGGTTGTGCCAGACGTACCTCGTGACGCGCACGTCGACGGCGTCCGTCCGTCCGGTGCGTCCGGGTGTACCCGTGACGCCGTTGGGGTGGCTGCTCCACAGGAGGCGGAACCGCACGGTGCCGTCCGCACGGATCCAGCGTCGCGGGATGGCGACCACCCTGCTGCGGAGGCTGACAGCCTCGTACATGTCGATGTTGCGGACCCGACCGCTCGGGGTCACGATCTCGAAGTCGGGATCCAGCTCGTCCTGCCATCGGCCGCGGATGATCAGCAGGACCGGGCCGTCCGCCACGCGGTTGCTCGGGATCCTGACCCGGTGCGCCGTCCGGACCAGTGGCTGCTCTGGCCAATCGGTGCGGAAAGAGCGGTAGCGCAGACTGCCGTCCACGGCACGGACCCGGGCATGGCGCTGGGTCAGCGTGGCAGTGCGGGTGGCGACTGCCGTCCGGCGGTTGGTGACCTTGACGGTGGTGCGATAGCCCCACGACAGCGTGAACGGCTGGGACATCGGACCGTAGGTCGTGATCCCGTTGTCCTGGAGCTGGAGCCGCGCCCGGTACGTTCCCGCGGGCGCCTGGACGGTGCTGCTACCGCTGGGCGCAGGAATCAGCCCGTCCCAGTGCAGCAACGGGTCGTGCTGGTCGATGGACCAGAGAACGCGGACGCCGTCGGGGCCAATCAGCTCGAACCTCGGCCAGCCCCACTCGGCAATGGTGGCATCCACCCCGTGCCGGAGCGTGATGCTGTGGGCCACCCCGGGGTAGTAGTCGTGCGGGTACAGGACGGCAGCACTGGGGACCCAGGGGGTCAGGGGCGCTGCCGTGCTGACGTAGAGGTTCGTGGAGCTCGTGGTGGACTCCCCGCCCGTCGTCGTGGCCGTCACCGTGAAGGTGTAGGTGCCTGCGGCAAGGGTGACGCCCGTCGTCGTCGAGCTCACCGGTAGAGATGCGCGGTCCCAGGTGTGCGCACTCGCGAGCTCGGTCTCCGTCAGATCTGCCTCGGCGACCACCTGTCCGCCCGTGGAGAGGGCCCAGTGCGCGGTGTCCGCATTGGTGCCCACCTCGACGGTGGCCGAGTCCCAGTACCCGTCGCCGTTCTCGTTGAGCAGTGGGTCGGGGGTGTAGACGACCAGCCATGGCGCTTCCAGCGCCGCCGCAGCGGGCAGGGCGCCGAGGACAGAGGCGCCCAGCGTGGCAACGCAGAGCATCAGCAGGAATCGGCGCAACTGTTCCCCCCGGGAAGGACGCTGGCGGCACAACGCCGGAACCAACGCCTCGATGCTAGGTGCTCGCGCTCGGCCCGTCCGGGGAAACCCGAAGTCTCGTCGGTCGGTCAGCCCAGCAGCTGCGCCGCCAGCAGGGCGCTCGCCGAGTAGTCGACCTTGCTGACCGGGGTGCGAGGCACCTCGTCGATGAACAGCACGGTCTTGGGCACCTTGTAGTTGGAGATCAGCGAGCGGCAGTGGTCGCGGACGTCGTCCTCGCTGATCGTCGACCCGTCCCGACGCTGCACCATCGCCGTGACCTGCTGGCCCCAGCGCTCGTGCGGGGTGCCGACGACGACGGCGTCGAAGATGTCGTCGTGCCGGAGCAGCACAGCCTCGACCTCCTCGGGGTGCACCTTCTCGCCGCCGGTGTTGATGCAGACCGAACCGCGGCCGAGCACGGTGACCGTGCCGTCCTCCTCGCGCCGCGCGAAGTCGCCGGGGATCGCCCAGCGCACGCCGTCGATCTCCTTGAACGTCGCGGCCGTCTTCACCGGGTCCTTGTAGTAGCCCAGCGGCACCGGGCCGGAACGGCCGAGCATCCCGTCGACCCCGGGCGGGCACGGCTTGAGGTCGGTGTCGAAGACCTGCACGTGGTCGTCGACCGTGAACCGGGGTGCGCCCGCGGCGCCCTCGGTGCCGTCGTCGATGCGGGAGCCGGTCGCCCCGGACTCCGAGGCGCCGTAGGAGTCGAGGATGAAGCGGCCCGGGAGTGCCTCGCGGATCTCGGCGCGGACGCCCTCGGACAGGGGAGCGGCACCGTTGGACACGGCCGCGAGGCTGGAGAGGTCCCAGCGGTCGGGCTCGGCGAGGATCGCCTCGGCGACCGGTCGTCCCATCGCGTCGCCCAGGAAGGTCATCGAGACGACCTTCGCCTTCTCGACCAGGTCGAGGATCTTCGCCGCGTCGAACGTCGGCTCGGTGTAGAGCGCGATCGTCTGGCCGGCCACGTGCCCGTTGCCGAGGATCCACTGGCTGCCGCCGTGCATCATCGGCCCACAGGCGAGCAGCACCATCGGGTTCTCGTTCGCCTGCGCCTCGATGCCCAGCTGCTCGACCGAGTCGAGCGGGGCGCCGTAGCGCGCGGCGTTGAGGGCCGCGCGGATCAGGTCCTCGTTGCGCCAGACCACGCCCTTCGGGTTGCCGGTCGTGCCGCCGGTGTAGAGGACGTAGTGGTCGTCAGCGGAGCGGCCGGTGATCCGGCGCTCGGGTGACGCGGCGGCCAGCGCGGCGTCGTACTCCTCACCGAGGACGACGAGGTGGCGCAGGGTCGGCGTGTCCAGCTCGGCCAGCGCGTCGACGTACTCCGGCGCGATGATCGCGGCGACGCAGTCGGCGTTGTCGTAGAGGTACGCCAGCTCGTCGCGGAGGTACTTGAAGTTGATGTTGATCGGGACGGCCCGGGCCTTCAGGCAGCCGTAGAGCGCGTCGACCCACTCGATCCGGTTGGTCGCGTGGACCGCGACGTGGTCGCCCGGCTGGATGCCGAGTCCGACCAGGTGGTTGGCCAGCCGCGTCGAACGCTCGTCGACCTCCGCGAAGCTCCACGTGCGGTCCGCCGTGAACACCGCGACGCGGTCCGGGACCGCATCCGCCATCACCTCGATGACGTCGGCGAGGTTGATCGGACGCGTGGTGATGTCTGTGGTGGGGGTCACACAGCAGAGAATGCCAAACTAGAACAAGTTCTCGCTAGCGGTTCGGGAGAGAATGGCCCGGTGACCGACCACCACTACGCGCTCGACCTCATCTGGCAGGGCAACCGCGGCACCGGGACCAGCGGCTACCGCGACTACGGCCGCGAGGTGACGCTGCGAGCAGACGGCAAGCCGGACCTGCTCGGCTCGGCCGACCCGACGTTCCGCGGCGACGCCACCCGCTGGAACCCCGAGGAGCTGCTGCTCGCCGCACTGGCCCAGTGCCACCTGCTGTCGTACCTGCACTCCGCAGTGCTGCACGGCATCGTCGTGACGGCGTACGACGACAGCCCGGTCGGGGTGATGGAGCAGTCAGGCAACGGCGGACACTTCACGTCGGTCACCCTGCGCCCGCGGGTGACCGTCGCCGAGCCGGCTCACGTGGACCTGGCGCGGGAGATCCACGGCGAGGCCAGCCGCAACTGCTTCATCGCGGCGTCGGTGAACTTCCCGGTGCTGCACGAGCCGGAGATCAGGCTCGCTTGAGGGTTGGGATCACTGCATTGAGAGTTGCGTCTGCGTCCGGTCCTCCGGCAGAGATCTCCACGACCGTGCTGCCACTGAGGACGTAGAGGATCGTCCCGGACTGCTGCGCGCCTCCGAACTCGAATGAGACCCGGAACAGGCGCCCGTTGCCCAGCGGTGTTTTCACGTTCTCCGAAGGCTCGATCGTTCCTTCCATCTCACCGAGTTCGGCGCGGAGGTAGGCCTCGGTCGGCAGAGCCCCGTCGTTGTCGATCGGGCCCACCGTCAGTGCGCCGGAGAATCCCAGTAGGAACACGTCGGTGCTCTCGAACATCGCTCGAACCTGCTCGGGCGTGAAGCCCGTACGTTCCGCGAGTTCTCGCCCGCGAGGGCTGTCGGCTGCGAAGGACACGGCACCTTTGGTCAGTCGTGTGAATCCCGCTGGCGCTCTGAAACTGATGCCGGAGCGGATCGCTTTCACTCGGCGACCCTTGTTCTCCCTTGGCTTCTCAGCCTTGGCCTTCGGCTTCCCGTCACCCTTCGACGGGCCGAGTGGCGAGGAGGTGGTCTCGATGAAGATCTTCTCGGAGTCGGGGACCGTCTCCGCGGCGCAGCCTCCCGCCAGGAGTGCGGTGGCGACCAGGAGGGGAGCAAGGCGCTGGAGCATGCGGCGACAGTAAAGGAATTGGTGCGGATCGTCCGGCGATTCGCCATGGTCCCGCCACCGTCCGTTCAGGCTGGTCTGGTTCAACGAAGGCATGACCCGCTCCCGTACCGCCCTGCTGGCCGTCGGCGCCCTCGTTGCCGGCGTCGGCGTCACCACCGGTGGTGGTCGTGAGCTGCTCCGCAGGCAGGCCGCCATCGCCCGCGCCCGGATCGGCAAGCCGCTCGGTGAGGACGCGCTGGCCGCCGACAAGACCTGGAAGAAGAAGACGTACGGCGGCGCGCCCCTGCACCTGCTGGTCCTCGGTGACTCGATCGCGGCCGGGCTCGGGGCCGAACGCCCCAAGGACACGCTCGGCGCACGCATCGCACGGGACCTGGCCAAGCGCCTGCACCGACCCGTGGCCCTGCACACCGCGGCCGTCGTCGGGTCGGAGACCTCGGCCCTGGCTGGCCAGCTCGACGGCCTCCCCGCCGGCTACCGGGCCGACGTCGCGGTGATCGTGGTCGGTGGCAACGACGTGACGCACCGGGTACCGGTCGGCACGTCGGCGGGCCAGCTGGAGGCGGCGATCGGCCGGCTGCGGGCCGAGGGGACCGAGGTCGTGGTCGGCACCTGCCCGGACCTGGGGGCGCTGCGGCCCGTGCCGCAACCCCTGCGCTCGCTCGGGTCCCGGATGTCACGCCAGCTGGCCGCGGCGCAGGCGGAGGTCGCCGTACGGAAGGGAGCGCATGCGGTGTCGCTCGCGCACGTGGTCGGGCCGTTCTTCATCACCAACCCCGACGAGATGTTCAGCCTGGATCGCTTCCACCCGAGCGCCCTGGGCTACAAGCGGACCGCGCGGGCCCTGCTGCCCTCGGTGTTGCTCGCGCTGGGACACGAAGCGACGGTGCCGTACGGGCACCGCGCGCCGGTGTCCTGACTCAGCTCAGGTCAGCCCAGGTCAGCTCAGCCCTGTCGCGTCGAAGGGGAGCGACAGGTACCGGCGTACGTAGTGACCGGGGGCGAACTCTCCTGCGGCGCCGTCGACGGTGAAGCCGGGGCAGTGGGCGAGGAGCTCCTCCAGTGCCACGCGCGCCGCCAGCCGGGCCGCTGCGGCGCCCAGGCAGTGGTGCGCACCGTGGCTGAAGGTCAGGATCTTCGCGGGGCGTCGGTTGACCCGGAACGTCTCTGCGTCGGGACCGTACTCGCGTGGGTCGCGGTTGCCGGCGGCGTACAGCAGCAGGACACGGCCTCCCTCCGGGATGACGGTGCCGTGCAGCTCGACGTCGTGGGTCACTGTCCGCGCGAGGCCCTGGACCGGACTGGTGAGTCGCAACAGTTCCTCGACGGCATCGGGGAGGGCGTCCCTGTCCTCGATCAGCAGGCGCCGCTGGTCCGGGTGGGCCGTCAGCAGGTCCAGCGAGCCCCCGAGCAGGCCGGTGGTGGTGTCGTTGCCTCCCGCGACCATGGTGAAGGCGAAGCCGAGGACCTGCAGGACCGAGACGTCGTCACCGGCGTCCGCGGCGTGCACCAGGTGGGAGATCGTGTCGTCCCCGGGCCGGGAGCGCCGGAGCTCGATCAGCTGCGTGAAGTAGTCGATCATCTCTCCCGCGGCCTGGGCGCTGGCGAGCGGATCGCCCTCGGACGTCGCAGCGACGATGGCGTCGGTCCACGAGTCGAACCGGTCACGGTCCCCCTCCGGTACGCCGAGGTAGTGAGCGACGATGAGGCTCGGCAACGGCTTGAGGAGCTCGGCGACGACGTCGCCGGTGCCCGCCTCGCGAAGGCGCTGGACCCGCTCGGACACGAAGGACCGGATCTGCGGCTCGAGCTCCACGACCTGCTTCGGGGTGAAGCCACGACCCACCATCTTGCGGAACGCGGTGTGGACCGGAGGGTCCTGCATGACCATGGGGTCGAAGGCGCGCATGACGTCCTGTTCCCCGCCGGACGGTTCGACGGTCAGGCCTGAGGCCGATGAGTACGTCGTGAAGTTGCGGGCTGCGCTGACCACGTCCGCGTAGCGGGAGAGGACGTAGTAGCCACCCTCCTCGACATGGTCGACCGGGGCGCGGTCGCGCAGCTCGGCGTACATGTCGTACGGGTTCCGCCAGGTCTCGCCTGACCGCTGGGAGTAGATCGACAACTCCACTGCTCCTATATTTGGGAAATCGCTGACGAATAGTCGTTTCACGGTAGGCAGTGCCGCCGGAACCGGGCAATGCCGCGTCGGCGGTTTCCTAGAATCTGGAGGAGCGGTGAAGCAGACGTCCTTCTCGCCACCGACCCGCCGGGTCGTCTCGGTGCTGGCGGCCCTGGCGAGCGTCGAGAGTGCGTCGGCGTCGGCGATCGCCGTCCAGCTGGGCATCAGCGGATCGACCTGCGCGCTGGTGCTCAACGAGCTCGCGGTCGCCGGATGGGTCGAGCGGCGACCGGACAAGTCCTATGTCCTCGGACCCGGGATCCTGCCGGTCGTCGACGGCCTGAGGTCCCGCTACCCGCTCCTCGGGGCAGGGCACGAGGTCATTCGTGCGCTTCGTGCGGAGAGCGGGTTCGGGACCTCGCTGACGGAGATCGGACCGGCCGGTCTCACCGTGCTCGACGTCGCCATCGGCGATCCGGCGGCGAGCCGGCCCAGCCTGGGGGAGAAGATGCCGTTCTCCCCTCCGTGGGGCAGCGTGGCCATGGCGTGGCGCGCGCCGATGGAGATCGAGGCGTGGCTCGACACGAGCGCAGTGCCGATCGATGCGGCCGCGCGGCGCCGTCACCATGCGGTCCTCGCGGGGATCAGGGACACCGGCTGGGGCGTGTGGCGGCACGTCCAGCCCGACGCGGAGCTCATCCGGCAGCTCAGTGACCTCCTGACGAGCGCGTCGGCGAATGCGAACCGCGCGGACCTCCGTCAGATGGCCGCCCTGTTCAGTCCGCTCGTGCAGGAGTCGTGCCTGCCCTCGGAGCTCACGGGTCCGGGCCCGTACTCGGTGGGCTACGTCGTTGCCGGGGCCTTCGGGCCGGACGCGCGGCCGCGCTACCAGGTCGAGGTACATGTCCTCTCGTCGTCCGTGGACGGTGCGCGGCTGCGCGAGGTACTCGGTCTGGTGGAGGTGGCGGCATCGACGCTGACCGACTGCATCGGAGGGGTGCGACCCTCCAACCTTTTGCCCCCTGGTGTGCGTTGATGGGGTGTGACCACCGATGAGGAGTCGTTCCGCCGCTGGGCGGCGGAGCGCCAGCTCGCGCTGCTGCGGACGGCGACGCTGCTCACCGGTGACCGGCAGCGGGCCGAGGACCTCGTCCAGGAGGCCCTGACGAAGGTGGCGCTGCGCTGGCGCCGGCTCCGTGACGACAACCCCGAGGCCTACGCCCGTCAGATCATCGTGCGCGACAACATCTCGGCCTGGCGCAAGCGCCGGCGCGAGGTCGTGGTCGACCGGTTGCCGCGCGTCGCGGTGCCCGACCACACGGTCGCCTCGGAACGGCGCCTGCTGCTGGACGAGGCGCTGGCCGCGCTCACGCCCCGTCAGCGAGCCGTGGTGGTCCTGCGCTACTACGACGACCTGACCGAGCGCGCCGCGGCCGAAGCGCTCGGTGTCAGCGTCGGCACCGTCAAGAGCCAGACCCACCTGGCCCTGAGCCGGTTGCGTGAGGCCGCGCCCGAGCTCGCCGAGCTCCTGGGGGAGGAGAGCTGAGATGACCGAAGAGCGACTGAAGGAACTGTTCGAGGAGCGGGTCGCCGACCTGCACGCCCCCGACCTGGGAGCGGCCGCCTGGACCGCTGCCCGGCGCACGCGTCGGCGGTGGACTGCTGCGGTGGCCGTGGCTGCCGTCGCCGTCATCGCGGTGACGGCAGGCGTGCTCACCGTGGGTCGCGACGGCGATCCGGTGGACCCGGTCAACACTCCGCAGGTCCTGTTGCCCGAGGCGGTGGCCGATGCGGTGGCCGAACCGGGCAGTGACTACCGGGGAGCGCAGACCTGGTGGGCGCCGTCGGTGGCGGACGAGGCTGACCTGCCGGAGCTCGAATCGCTGCCGTACCCTCCCGAGATCAGCCTTGCCCCCGGTCTCCCGCCGCATCCCGCCGGGGTCCCGGCGCACGCCGTCTACGAGCTGTCCGGCGACAACCCCCGTCCGGGACGGGTGGTCATCGTGGGCCACGACGGCTCGACGTACTCCCTCGACGTCGGGCGGCTGGACCCGGTCACCGACGAGGAGGGCAACGCCCTGTCCCCGTTGACGAGCGAGAGCCTGGCGCCCGACGGCGAGCACGTCTTCTTCGTCCAGAAGAGCTCGCTCGAGGTCTACGACCTGACCACCGGTGAGTGGACCACTTACGACACCGTTCCGTGGCTCGCCGAGCAGGCGCGCTGGCTCAGTGCCAGCGAGGTCTGGGTGCCCGGCGAGCTGGGCAGGCCCGACGGTGTCGGGACGACGTACGACGTCACGGGGGCCGGGAGCGGTTCCTCGTCGCTGGACCTGCCGCGGGTGTGGGACACCTCCGACGAGCCCTGGGGGCCGATCCGGAGCTCGAGGGGTGACGGCGCCGCGCAGGCGATGTTCCTCGCCGACGAGGCAACCGGTCCGGACGGTCGCGCGATGGGCGGCCTGGACGCGCTCGCCGCCCGGGTGGGCCCGAACGAGGGGGAGGACGTCCAGCTCCTGGTGATGCCCGGCCTGGACGACGGCCGCTGGAAGGGCTGCTGCCCGGTCATCGGCTGGCTCGACGACCGGACCGTCCTGTTGCAGTCCCGTTCGAACACCTCGCGGATCCTCGCCTGGCGCGTCGGCACGGCTGATCTGCGGCGGGTCAGCCGGATCACGGGCTGGGAGTCCGGCCAGGAGGTCCCGGTCGGGTCCTTCGCCGACCTTCGCTGAACGCGTTCTCCTTGCACTCGAAGGGGTCGAGTGCTAAACATGAGGCTGGCACTCGTAAGATCAGAGTGCCAGTCCCGGACCGGGTCTTCGGACCGGATCACCACGAACGCACCTGCGAAGGATCGCAAGAGACATGTCGAAGCTGATTGCTTTCAACGAGGAAGCCCGGCGCGGCCTGGAGCGTGGCATGAACACGCTCGCCGACGCCGTCAAGGTCACCCTCGGTCCCAAGGGCCGCAACGTCGTCCTGGAGAAGAAGTGGGGCGCCCCCACGATCACCAACGACGGTGTGTCCATCGCCAAGGAGATCGACCTCGAGGACCCCTACGAGCGCATCGGCGCCGAGCTGGTCAAGGAGGTCGCCAAGAAGACGGACGACGTCGCCGGTGACGGTACGACGACCGCGACCGTGCTCGCCCAGGCCCTCGTCAAGGAAGGCCTGCGCAACGTTGCCGCGGGCGCCAACCCGATGGGCCTCAAGCGCGGCATCGAGGCGGCTGTCACGGCCGTGACCGAGCAGCTGCTCAGCCTGGCCAAGGACGTCGAGACGCGCGAGCAGATCGCCGCCACCGCCACCATCTCCGCCGGTGGCGACGCCACCGTCGGTGACGCCATCGCCGAGGCGATGGACAAGGTCGGCAAGGAGGGCGTGATCACGGTCGAGGAGTCGAACACCTTCGGCATCGACCTCGAGCTCACCGAGGGCATGCGGTTCGACAAGGGCTACATCTCGGCCTACTTCGTCACCGACCCCGAGCGCATGGAGACGGTCCTCGAGGACGCCTACGTCCTCATCGCCAACTCCAAGATCAGCAACGTCAAGGACCTGCTGCCGCTCCTGGAGAAGGTCATGCAGTCGGGCAAGCCGCTCGTCATCCTCGCCGAGGACGTCGACGGCGAGGCGCTGTCGACCCTGGTCGTCAACAAGATCCGCGGCACCTTCAAGTCGGTTGCCGTCAAGGCCCCCGGCTTCGGCGACCGCCGCAAGGCCATGCTGCAGGACATCGCGATCCTGACCGGCGGCCAGGTCATCTCCGAAGAGGTCGGCCTCAAGCTGGAGACCGCTGGTCTCGAGCTGCTCGGCCAGGCCCGCAAGGTCGTCATCACCAAGGACGAGACCACCATCGTCGAAGGTGCCGGCGACGCTGGCCAGATCGAGGGCCGGGTCAACCAGATCCGTGCCGAGATCGAGAAGTCGGACTCCGACTACGACCGCGAGAAGCTGCAGGAGCGCCTGGCCAAGCTGGCCGGCGGCGTTGCGGTCATCAAGGTCGGCGCGGCCACCGAGGTCGAGCTCAAGGAGCGCAAGCACCGCATCGAGGACGCCGTTCGCAACGCGAAGGCTGCTGTCGAAGAGGGCATCCTGCCCGGCGGTGGCGTTGCCCTGGTCCAGGCCGGCGCGACCGCGTTCGAGAAGCTCGAGCTCGAGGGCGACGAGGCCACCGGTGCGAACATCGTTCGCGTGGCGCTGTCCGCTCCGCTGAAGCAGATCGCGATCAACGCCGGCCTCGAGGGCGGCGTCGTTGCGGAGAAGGTCGCCGGCCTCGAGCCGGGCTTCGGCCTCAACGCCGCGACCGGCGAGTACGTCGACCTGCTGGCCGCGGGCATCATCGACCCGGCCAAGGTCACCCGCTCGGCGCTGCAGAACGCCGCGTCGATCGCCGCGCTGTTCCTCACCACGGAGGCCGTCGTGGCCGACAAGCCGGAGAAGGCGTCCGCTGGTGGCGGCGACCCGACCGGTGGCATGGGCGGCATGGACTTCTGAGTCCAGCTTCGCTAACAGATTCAGCAGCAGGGCCCTCGCTTCGGCGGGGGCCCTGTGGCGTTCCCGGGACCTGTGGCATCTTCGGCGGATGGATTCGGTGACCCACGGCCTGCTCCTCGCCGCCGGTGCCGGCACCCGGATGGGGATGCCGAAGGCACTGGTGCGCGACGACGACGGCCGCCCGTGGCTGGCGTCGTCGGTGCAGGTGCTGCTCGAGGGTGGTTGCGACCAGGTCAGCGTCGTGCTCGGTGCATCCGCGGACGAGGCCGAGTGGCTGCTCGCCGACGGACTGCTCGACCTGGCCCGTGTGCACGTCGTCCGCTCGCTGGCCTGGCAGGCCGGCATGGGGGCCTCGCTGCGCGCCGGCCTGCGCGCCCTGGCTGACGTGGAGGCCTCGGCTGCGCTGGTGCACCTGGTCGACCTGCCCGACGTCCCGGCAGCGGTCATCGGCCGGGTCGTGGCCACGACGGGTGCTGCTCCGGACGTGCTGGCGCGGGCGTCGTACGACGGGAGACCGGGGCACCCGGTGCTGCTGGGCCGTGACCACTGGGAGCCGGTGTTCGAGGCCGCCCTGGGGGATCGCGGTGCGCGCGGCTACCTGGCTGCCCAGGACACGGTGCTGGTCGAGTGCGGGGACCTCGCGACGGGCGTCGACGTCGACGAGCGGTGAGCGTCAGGGCCAACCACGGACCAACGCTGGGGTCCGTAGCCTCGGGACATGGACCCTCGTGTCGCGGAGCTCGCACAGCGCCTGGAGAGCACCGGCTACCTGTGCGACGACGAGCTCGCGACGGTCCTGTTCCTGTCCCTGGAGATGGGGCGGCCGCTGCTGCTCGAGGGTGAGCCCGGCACCGGCAAGACCGCGCTGGCCGAGGCGATCGCGGCATCGATGGACCTGCCCCTGATCCGGCTGCAGTGCTACGAGGGGATCGACGCGACGCAGGCCCTCTACGACTGGGACTTCCCGCGCCAGATCCTGCACCTGCGGGCGCTGGAAGCCCTGTCCGGTGGAGGGGCGGGCGGGGACGTCGAGGAGGCCGAGAAGAGCCTGTACGACGAACGGTTCCTGCTCGCCCGGCCGGTCCTCGCGGCACTCCAGCAGAGCCCGGCAGTGCTGCTGATCGACGAGGTCGACCGCGCCGACGACGAGTTCGAGGCGTTCCTGCTCGAGGTCCTCTCGACGTTCCAGGTGACCATTCCCGAGCTCGGCACGGTGCAGGCCGCGACGCCGCCGACGGTCGTGCTGACGTCCAACCGGACCCGCGAGCTCCACGACGCCCTCAAGCGGCGCTGCCTCTACCACTGGATCGACCACCCCGGCCTGGACCGGGAGGTCGCGATCCTGCGCTCCCGCGCGCCCGAGGTGAGCGTCGAGCTCGCCCGTCAGGTGGTCGCCGTGGTGCAGGAGCTGCGCTCGGGGACCGACCTGCTCAAGCCACCCGGAGTTGCCGAGACCCTCGACTGGGCGCGGGCGCTGCAGCACCTCGGCACCACCGACCTCGACGTCGAGGCCGCGGCCCGCACCCTCGGCGCGCTGGTGAAGTACCGCGACGACACCGAGCGGGTGAAGGCCGCCCTCGACCGGATGCTGGCGCGATGAGCGCGACCCTGGTGCGCGGCGCCGACGAGGTCCTGCTGGGCTTCGCCACCGCGCTGCGTGCGGCCGGGGTCCCCGTCACCCAGGACCGCACGCGCGCCTACCTCGAGGCGGTCGCCCTGGTCGGCCTGGGCGAACGCGCCGCGACCCGTGCCGCGGGGCGCGCGACCCTGTGTGCCTCACCGGAGGACCTCGAACGACACGACCGGATCTTCGAGGAGTGGTTCGGACGTGACACGGCGACGCCCACGCTCCAACCCCGGCCCGACCGCTCCCGGCCGACCGTCTCGCTGCTCCCCGAGGGGGCGGACTCCGACGGGACGGGGGTCGAGGACGAGGACCCGGTCCGGGCAGCGGCCAGCGCGGCGGAGGTCCTGCGGCACCGTGACGTCGCGACCCTCGACGCTGCGGATCGTGCGCTGCTGGGCGCCCAGTTCGCCCGACTCAGGGTACGACTGCCCACCCGGACTGCCGGGCGTCGTACGCCGCACCGACGGGGTGACGTCGATGCCTCGCGCACCCTGCGCGCAAGCCTGCGCCGGATGGGTGAACCTGCGCAGATCCATCGCCGACGCCGGTCGGTGCGCCCGCGCCGGGTGGTGCTGCTGGTTGACGTCTCCGGGTCGATGAGCGGGTACGCCGACGCGCTGCTGCGGTTGGCGCACCGGATCTCGACGGGCTCGACCGCCGGCAGCGGCACCGTGGAGGTGTTCAGCGTCGGGACCCGGCTGACCCGCCTCACCCGGCCGATGCGGCTGCGTGACGCCGACCGCGCGATCGCCGCCGCGGGCGAGGTGGTGCCGGACTGGTCCGGGGGTACGCGCCTCGGCGAGAACCTCAAGGCCTTCCTGGACAGGTGGGGTCAGCGTGGCCTGGCGCGCGGTGCCGTCGTGGTGGTCTTCAGCGACGGTTGGGAGCGCGGTGACCCGGCGTTGCTGGGCGAACAGGCGGCGCGGTTGCGTCGCCTCGCCCACCGGGTGATCTGGGTCAACCCACACCGTGGCAAGCCCGGCTACGAGCCGGTGCAGCAGGGCATCGTGGCCGTGCTGCCGCACGTCGACACGCTGCTCGCCGGCCACTCCCTGGCGACCTTCGCCGACCTCCTGGAGGTGGTCGCCGATGCGTGAGGTGTTGCCCCAGCTGCTGGCCTGGTGGGAGGCCGGGGAGACCGTCGGCATGGGCACCGTCGTGGCCACCTTCCAGTCGGCGCCGCGCCCGCCCGGAGCCTCCATGCTCGTCGGGCCCGACGACTCGGCGGTCGGCTCGGTGTCCGGCGGCTGTGTCGAGGGCGCCGTCTACGACCTCGCGCAGGAGGTCGCCGCCTCGGGGACTCCCGTCCTCCAGCGGTACGGCGTCTCCGACGATGACGCCTTCGCCGTCGGGCTCACCTGCGGCGGGATCCTCGACGTCTACGTCGAGAAGGTGGACCGGCAGACCTTCCCCGAGCTGGGCGAGATCGCGGACGACATCGATGCCGGCCGACCCGTCGCGGTCGCCACCGTCGTGGAGCACGTCGACCCGTCGTACGTCGGGCGCCGGATGGTGATCCGGCCCGATGCGGCCGGTGGCTCGCTGGGGAGCAACCGGATCGACGCCGCCGTGCGCGACGACGCACTGGGCCTGCTGGCCTCCGGCCACAGCGGGACCCTCGGCTACGGCCCCGACGGCGAGCGGCGTGGTGAGGGGATGCGGGTCTTCGTGTGGGCGTTCGCGCCGCAGCCGCGGATGCTCGTGTTCGGCGCCATCGACTTCGCGGCGGCGGTCGCGCGGGTGGGAGCCTTCCTCGGCTACCACGTGACGGTGTGCGACGCGCGTCCCGTGTTCGCGACCGCCAGCCGGTTCCCCGGTGCCGACGAGGTCGTCGTCGACTGGCCGCACCGCTACCTCGCGGCCGAGCAGGAAGCCGGCCGGGTCGATCGTCGTACCGTCGTCACGGTCCTCACCCACGACCCGAAGTTCGACGTCCCGTTGCTGGAGGTGGCGCTGCGCCTGCCCGAGGTCGGGTACGTCGGCGCGATGGGCTCGCGTCGCACGCACGACGACCGGATGGAGCGGCTGCGCGAGGCCGGGCTGACCGAGGACGAGCTGGCTCGCCTGTCCAGCCCGATCGGCCTGGACCTCGGTGCGCGCACCCCGGAGGAGACGGCGATCAGCATCGCCGCCGAGATCGTCGCCGGACGGTGGGGTGGGTCGGGGGAGCCGCTGGCCGTGCGGTCGGGACGCATCCACGGCTGACCTGCGGGGACCTCCCCTCCGATCGGGCAGTGTTGGGCGGACCCGCTGGCTCCTAGCGTCGGTAGACGGATGCACCGACGCAAGGAGAGCTCGATGAAGTGGATGGAAACCGTTGCCGAGGCGCAGCGCAGGGCGAAGAAGAGGCTGCCTGCCTCGGTCTACAGCGCACTGCTGGCAGGGTCCGAACGAGGCTCGTCGTACGACGACAACACCCGAGCGTTCGCCGAGATCGGCCTTGCTCCCCACGTCGCCGGGTTGTCGCAGCAGCGCGACCTGAGCACGACCGTGATGGGCCAGCAGCTCTCGATGCCCGTGCTGATCTCGCCCACCGGCGTGCAGGCCGTCCACCCGGACGGCGAGGTTGCAGTGGCCCGGGCCGCGGCGGCTCGCGGGATCGCGATGGGTCTCAGCTCGTTCGCGAGCAAGCCGGTCGAGGAGGTGACCCAGGCCTGCTCGCAGGTCTTCTTCCAGTCCTACTGGCTGGGCGACCGGGACGCGATCACGCGGCGCTTCGACCGCGCTCGCGCCGCCGGCTGTGTCGGCATGATCGCCACCCTGGACTGGTCGTTCTCGTACGGGCGTGACTGGGGGAGCCCGGCCATCCCGGAGAAGCTCGACCTCAGGGCGATGGCCCGGTTCGCTCCGGAGGTGCTGCGTCGTCCGCGGTGGCTCTACGAGTTCGCCCGGTCCGGGGACCTGCCCGACCTCAAGACCCCGAACCTCGTCGACCCCGGCCGGGAGGCCGACGCCCCCACCTTCTTCGGCGCGTACGGCGAGTGGGCCCAGACGGCGCCGCCGACCTGGGACGACATCGCGTGGATGGTCAAGGAATGGGACGGGCCCTTCATGTTGAAAGGGATCTGCCGGGTCGACGACGCCAAGGCCGCGCGTGACGCCGGAGTGACCGCCGTGTCGGTGTCCAACCACGGCGGCAACAACCTGGACGGCACTCCTGCTCCCATCCGGGTGCTCCCGTCGATCGTGGAGGCCATCGGCGACGAGGTCGAGGTCGTCATGGACGGCGGCATCCGACGCGGCAGTGACGTCGTCAAGGCACTGGCCCTCGGTGCCCGCGCGGTGATGATCGGTCGCGCCTACCTCTGGGGCCTCGGGGCGAACGGGCAGCCCGGTGTCGAGAACGTGCTCGACGTGATCCGTGGTGGCCTCGACTCGGCCCTGCTCGGCATGGGCAAGTCCTCGGTGCACGACCTGGGTCCGGACGACGTGCTGCTGCCGGAGGGATTCCTGCGCATCCTCGGCTCCGAGGCCGTCGCCAGGGCCCGTTGACGCCGTACCTCTCCGAACGGACAGGTGGGTCCCAACCTGGTCGCAACCTTTGGTGAGGAGTGTGGTGACCATCACACTCGGCGAAGGGATGGCGATGGTTCTCACAGCAGCTCCGGTCAGGGACCGACGGTCGGCCTGCGGCGAGCAGGACCCGACCGGGGTGGTCAAGTTCCACGCGCCGGAGGTGGTCTTCGGCACCGGATCGCTCAGCGAGGCCGGCTTCGCAGCCGCGCGCCTCGGTGCGCGGCGACCCCTGGTGGTGACCGACCCCGGCATCATCGAAGCCGGCTGGGTCGATGAGCTCCTCGGCCACCTGCGCGAAGCCGGACTGAGCCCGGTGGTCTGGTCCCGCGTGACGCCGAACCCCCGCGACCACGAGGTCCGCGCGGCCTTCGCCCACTACCTCGAGTGGGACTGCGACGTCATCATCGGCATCGGCGGCGGCTCCTGTGCCGACGCAGCCAAGGGGGTGGCGGTGCTCTCGGGCAACGGGGGCGACATCCTCGACTACCGCGGGGTGGACCAGGTGACCAAGCCGATCCCGCCGCTGCTGATCATTCCGAGCACGTCCGGGACAGGGGCGGACGTCAGCCAGTTCTGCATCGTCACCGACACCGCCCGATCGGTGAAGGTCACGATCATGGGCCGCGCGCTGGTGCCCGACATCTCGATCACCGATCCTCGACTGCTGGTGACGATGCCTGACCTGCTCAATGCAGCGACCGGTCTCGACGCGCTCACCCACGGCATCGAGTCGTTCGTGTCCCTGGCGCACAACCCACTGGCCGACATGCATGCGCTGAACGCGGTCGGCCTCGTGTGCCGGCACCTGCGCGCGACGATCGACACCCCCCTCGACGCCGAGCACCGGCGCAAGATGGCGCAGGCAAGCCTTCAGGCGGGTCTGGCCTTCTCGAACGCCATCCTCGGCGCCACCCACGCGATGAGCCATCAGGTCGGCGGCCTGCTGGACGCGCCGCACGGCGTCGTCAACGGGGTGCTGTTGCCCCACGTGATCCGCTACAACGCCCGCGCCGCTCCCGAGCGTTTCATCGACCTTGCTGCCGCGGCAGGCATCGCTGTGGCGGGCCTGCCCGGAGTCGACGCGGCGGAGCTGCTGGCCGATCACGTACGACGGTTGGCTGACGACGTCGGGGTACCGCGCGGGTTGCGCGAGCTCGGCGTCACCGCGGCCGACATACCGCGCCTTGCGGACACCACGCTCGACGATGCCTGTCTGACGACCAATCCGCGCACGGCGACGTTGCACGACGTCGAGAAGTTGTTCCTCGAGGCGTTGTGAACGACCTCGACCTGGCCACGCTGACCGGGGTCCGGTCGGGCAAGCGGTCGTACTACCGGGCCTTCGTCCGCTCCGACGAGCGGATGCAGCAGGCGGTTCGCGCCATGGACTCGATCTCCCGCGGCCTGGTCCGCACGGTCGAGGGGCCGCGGGGACTGCTCGAGCAGGTCGCGCGGGCGGCGGCCGAACACCTCGACGCCCCCTGGCTCATCCTCGGGTTGGCCGACGGACAGCTGACGGGAGCCCGGCCGCGCTACCTGGTGCTCGACGGCCGCGCCGGCGTCCTCGTGGACGACGACGCCGCGCTGCCCCCGGAGGTACGACGGGAGCTGGGTGCCGTTCGCGCCGGGCACGCCACGCGGACACCCCACGACGACAGCTGGGTGCGGGTGCCGATGACACTGTCGGGCGAGCGCATCGGCAGCCTGGTGGGGCAGCACGGGTTGGAGGACGAGCCGGAACCCAGCGACCTGTCCGTGCTGCGGATCCTTGCCAACGAGGCTGCTGTCGCCCTGCACACCTCCGAGCAGTACCAGGCCGGTCTGGCCCTGCACCGGCGTGCCCAGCGGCTCTACGACGAGACCGCCGCACAGGCCCGAGACCTCGCGGAGCGCACCCGTGAGCTGCGGCAGGTGGAGGAGCGGTTGCACGCGGCGCACCAGCGCGAGCTGCTCGACCACGAACGCCACCGCATCGCACGCGAGCTCCACGACAGCGTCACGCAGTACGTGCTCTCGGCCGGGATGGCCGTCGAGCTCGCCCGCGGGATGGCGGCTGACGAGGGCCGGACGGGGATCGAGGAACGACTCACCACCGCCAAGGACCTGAGCGCCCAGGCGGTCGACCAGCTCCGGCGGGCGATCTATGCGTTGCACCAGCCGCAGCGCGACGTCGTACGCACGCTTCCCGAGCTCCTGCAGGAGGTGGCCGAGCACCATCGACCGCATCTCCTCGTCGCCGTACGCGTGGAAGGTGATGCCCACGTGCTCCCCGCCGATGCCGACCACGAGATTGCGCGGGCCGTCGGCGAGGCCCTGTTCAACGTGGCCACCCACGCCGAGGCGACCCGCGCGACCGTACGGCTGCGCTACCGGTCGAACGAGCTCTTCGTGAGCGTCGCCGACGACGGAACAGGGGACCCGAAGAGGCTGGCCCGATGCCTGCGCCTGGAGCGCGGCCCGTCGGTCGACGGCCGGCACCGCGGCCTCGTGAACATCGAGTGCCGGGTCAACGAGCTCGGCGGCTCGATCGCATTCCGCAGGGCCCGCATCGGCGGCGTCCGGGTCGAGATGCGGATTCCCTTGCCCCTGGGCGCGCAGCGCCCGGGCATCATCGCCGGCCTGGTGGGAGCCGGGCCCAGATGAACAACCCCAGGAAGGCACGACCATGGCAGCACTGACACCGGTGATGGCACCGGGCACCACGGAACGACCCGGGTCGACGGTCGACATCATGCTCGTCGACGACCACGCGATCGTCCGGCAGGGGCTGCGTTCGATCCTCGAGCGCGAGCACGACCTGCGGGTGGTCGCCGAAGCTTCGAGCGCCGCGGAGGCGCTGGCTGTCGTCGGCCGTGCCTGTCCGTCGATCGTCCTGCTCGACCTCAAGCTCTCCACGTCCTCCGACACCGAGGGCCTCGATCTGTGCGAGCAGCTCGTGGCGCTGTACCCCGAGCTGGCGATCCTGGTGCTCACCACCTTCCTCGAGGAGCAGCTCGTGCTGCGTGCGGTGCGGGCCGGAGCCCGTGGGTACGTCGTCAAGGACGTCGACATGAGCGGCCTGGTGCGCTCGATCCGTGACGTCGCACGAGGTGAGAGCGCCTTCGACGCGCGCTCGGCGGCCGCGATGGTGCGCGGCCTGAGGGCGCCGCCGGCGGGCGAGGCGAAGAAGCTGACACCGCGGGAGTGCGAGGTCCTCGCCCTCCTGGCCCGTGGACTGTCCAACCGCGACATCGGTGGTCGTCTCTACATCTCGGAGACCACGGCGAAGTTCCACGTGGGCAACATCCTGCGCAAGCTCGAGGTGTCCCGGCGGGCGGAGGCGGTCTACGAGGCCTCCAAGATGGGCGTCATCTGACGCACGAACGCCCGCCCCGGCGCATCCGCGGGGGCGGGCGTTCGACAGGTCACGGCACGGGCAGGACGGTGCGCTCCCAGGTGGTGTTCACGATGATCGCCGCCGAGGCGTACAGCGCGATCAGGGCGTCGACGACCAGGATGTAGCCGGCGAGGTGGCCCAGTGCGGCGCTCTCGGTGAAGGCACCGAGAGCGGCCAGGTAGAACACGGCGCTCAACAGGGTGAAGATGGCGATCGTCGTGGTGTTGGTGCGCAGCGCCGCCAGGAGCATGTAGGTCGTGAACACGGCCCAGGCCAGCAGGAACATGCCGGTGATCGCGGCACCGTCGGTGGTCACCATGGGTGCGTAGAACTGCACCAGCAGGGCGTAGCTGAGCCAGAACCCGGCGTACGTCGTGAACACCATGCCGGCGAAGGTCTCCCCACGTCGGAAGTGGATCACGCCGGCGATCAGCTCGGTCGTGAAGCCGAGCGCCAGGGCGAGTGACAGCACGGCCGGTGTCGCCGCGGCGTCGATCAGCCCGGACATCACGCTCGCCAGGACCAGCGCGGAGATGCCGAAGCTGGCGAGGCCGAGGGGGAACGGGTCGCCCCATTCGACGGTGGTCAGGGGCGGTGCGGCAGTGGTGGTCGGTGCGATCTCGGTCATCGAATTCTCCTTGGTGGTGGGATGGTGCGGGGAGTCAGGTCGGGGGTCGGGGGTCAGGTCGGGGGTCGGTCGGCGACGTCGATGACCAGCCAGCCGCCGTGGTGGCGGAAGACCCGGTGCGGCAGACCGGTACGACGTCCCCAGTCGGCGAGGTCGGTGAGCGAGACGGTGCGCACGTGACCCCAGGTCTCGTCGGCCTCGTCCTCCAGGGGCACGGCCACCACGACCCGCCGGCGAGCCAGGCGGAGCGCCTCGGCGACCACCCGGTCGCCGTGGTCGGGATCGAGGTGCTCGAGCAGGTGGATCGCGAGGACGTTGTCGGCGAACCCGTCGGCCGCCGGGACCCGGCCGGCGTCGGCGACGCGGGTCGACAGCGAGATCCCCAGGCGGGGCGCCACCGCAGCGAGCAGGCCCACGGTGCCCTCGGACACGTCCGAGGCCACGACTTCCCGCCCGGCCCGGGCCAGGCGCAGGGCGAGGAACCCGAAGCACGAGCCCAGCTCGAGGACGCTCCCCGGAGCGAGCTGCTGTTCGGCATGGGAGTAGACGGGTGCGTAGTCCGCGATGGTGCCGTGGGCGTTCACCGCCGTGGACGACGACAGCGTGGTCTGCACCCGGTCGAGGGTGTTGCGGTAGAAGCCCTCCCACGCGACCAGTGGGTCGGTCGCGCTGCTCAGCACGATCCCCGTGAAGAGGCGCTCGAAGAGCTCGGCCCCGCGCAGCCACCCGGGCTGGAAGAGCTCTTCGGCCAGGAGCCCGGACAGGTCGTCGTCGATGCGGTCGGTCCCGACCCGGTGCGTGACGGCGACCCGGTGTCCGACCGACGTGAGGTCGAAGTGCGGTGTGCGCACCATGTGGAGCTCGCGGCGTGCCGTCGGCCCGTCCTGGGCGACCACGTCGACCATCGCGTCCCGGTAGACCCCGCCGACCGCGGGGCCGAGCGGGTCGATCTGTCCGGTGGCGGTCATCACGGAGCCTGGGCGGCTGACACCCGGTCCAGCACCCGGTCCAGGCCGCGGAGGTTCCGCACGACCTCGACGCGGTCGCAGATCTCGGCATACCGCGGGAGGTCGCAGCCGCCGAGGCCCCACGAGAAGCGCGGCTCGGGAGTCAGCCAGATCGTGGAGCGCGCCCGACGCGCGATCTCCTCGAACGCGGACAGGCCGGGATCGCGACCGTTGTTGCGTCCGTCGCCGAGCACCAGGACCGTCGTACGACGGGTGACGGCGGAGCCGAACTCCTCGAGGAAGTCCCCGAAGGCGGAGCCGTAGTCGGAGTCCGCGTCGACATCGAGGACGCCGCCCGCCGGGAGGCCGGACATCACCAGGGACAGTGCTTCCTCGGGGTGGTGCTCGGCGAACAGGTCGCTGATCTCGACGAGGTCCTTCACGAACGCGAAGGTGCGGACCGAGGACGCCAGCGACTGCAGGCTGTGGACCAGCTGGAGGGTGAAGCGCGCCGCCGAACGAACCGACAGCGACACGTCGCAGAGCACCAGCAACCGGGGCCGGTCCTCGACCTTGCTCACCGTGACGGGGCGGAAGGGGACGCCGTCGTACTTCATGTTGGCGCGCATGGTGCGGGCGCCGTCGACGACACCACGGGTCGCCGCCTTGCGGCGAGGACGGGGTGCGCCGTGCAGGGAGCGCAGCAGCCGACGAAGCGCATCCTCGAGCTCGGCACGCTCGTGTTCGAGGAGCCGCTCGGTCTGCGCAGCCTTCACCTCGCGCGTCTCGATCTCGCGCTCGACCTGCATCAGCTTCTCGAGGTGGTGCTTGAGGCGTTCGGGCAGGCCTGCGAGCAGGGGTGCGAGTGCGGCGCGGAGCGCGGCGAGAGAGGCCCCTCGGTCGTCGCTGTCGTCGTCCGGCAGGGCGTCCTCGAGCCAGCTCAACAGGGCCATCTCCTGGGCCACGGAGAGCTCGACGTCGAGCTCCATTCCGGGACTGGTGATCAGCTCGCCGGGGGCGCCGGGGTTGTGCATCCGCTGGGTGGAGATCTGCACGCGCGCCGCCTCGCCGGCGCTGCCCTCGGTGTCGTTGGAGAGCACGATCTCGTTGGTCAGGGCAGCCATGTCGATCTTGTTCGCCTCCTGGTGGAGGTTGAACTGCTGGGCCATGTCCTCGGGCTTGAAGAACTCCTTGATGTCGTCGGGCTTGCCGTGCGAGTGGCCGTCCTCGGGGACGTCGCCCGGTTCGTCGGAGAGAGTGAACTGCTCGACGTCGGCGTCGTCGGTGAGGTCGTCGTGGGAGTGGCCGTGGCCGACCTCCTCGGCGAACACGGGGCGCAGCCCGAAGAACAGGTCGAAGACCCGGTCGAACGTCGCCAGGTCGCGCCGGTCCTTGACCAGGCTCACCGTCAGCGCCGAACGAAGCACCTCACGGTCGCCGAGGATGCCCGCCTGGGCAACGGCATGCATCGCATCGATCGCCTCCGCAGTGCTCACTCGCACGCCGTGGAGGCGGAGGAACCTGATGAACCGGTGGACCGCGCCCTCCATCGACTCAGACCGGACGCTTGCGGGCGGATCGGGCAGCGAAGGACCGTTCGCCCTGGCCGGTGGTCACGGCCTTCGTCAGCACCGGTGCGTCCGGCCTCGCCGGTCCGCCATAGGTGTCACCGTGCCGGCCGGGCCTGTCCTTGGCCGCCCGGACCTCCTTGCCGTCCACGTCTCCAGAGTCGTGTCCGTGGTCGGCGTCGTGTCCGTGGCCGTGTCCGTGGCCGTGGCCGTGGTCGAGGTCGTGCCGGGCCGGAACCGTGGCGTTCGGGTCGACCAGGCGGGGGATCGCGGCCAGTGCCTTCTTGAGATCGCGCTCGTACTTGACCACCACGTTCAGGGTCGACGACAGCACATCGGCGCTGAGCTCGCTCACGCCGAGGACGGCCAGGGTGCGGGCCCAGTCGATCGTCTCGGAGATGCTCGGTGCCTTGCGCAGCTCGAGGTCACGCAGCCCGCGGACGATCTCGATCAGGCGCACGGCGAGCGCCTCGCTGAGACCGGTGTCCTTGGAGTTGATGATCTCCAGCTCCCGCTGGGCCTCGGGGTAGTCCAGGAACAGGTGCAGGCAGCGGCGCTTCAGCGCTGCGGACAGGTCACGCGTGTTGTTGGACGTGAGGACGACGTACGGCAGCTGCCGGGCCTTGACCGTGCCGACCTCGGGGATCGAGATCTGGTACTCCGACAGCAGCTCCAGCAGCACGGCTTCCAGGGCTTCGTCCGCCCGGTCGACCTCGTCGATGAGCAGCACGACCGGGTCCTCGGAGTCGATGGCCTCGAGCAACGGGCGTGGTGCCAGGAATCGTTCGGAGAAGAAGACGCTGTCCTGCTTGGCGATTCTCTCCACGGCCTCGTCGAGGTCGACAGCGTCCTCGACGACCTGGCCGATCTTCTCGCGCAGGATCTGGGTGTACAGCATCTGCTTGCCGTAGTCCCACTCGTAGAGGGCCTTGGTCTCGTCCTGGCCCTCGTAGCACTGGAGACGGATCAACCGCCGGCCGGTGACGGCGGCGAGGCTGGTGGCGAACTGGGTCTTGCCGACGCCGGCCGGACCCTCCAGCAGGACGGGCTTTCCCAGCCTGGTCTGGAGGAACACGGTGGTGGCGAGGCGGTTGTCGGCGAGGTAGCCGGCGTCGCGGAAGCGCTCGAGCGCATGGGACACGTCGTCGAATTCGCCTTCGCCGGCGGCGTTGCGCGGGTCGGTGGTCACGCGGTGCTCCTCGAGAGTGATGGGGACGAGAGGGGACGAGATGGGGACGAGAAGGGGGGTGGTGTCCGGACCGGGCAGCGGTGTTGCTCGCCACCCGGCCCGGAGGTCAGAAGACGACCGGCCTCAGGAGATGAGGTCGTCCAGGTCGCCGTTCATGCAGTGCTCGATGACCGGGCGGACCGTCTCGAAGGTGCATTCCTTCGCGTTGCCCGGCGTGCAGGCGTCGCCGAGGACGTGGTTGGTGATGCGGTCCACGTCCTCCTTGTCGCCCTTGATCACCTTGGCGTTCTCGTAGAAGGGCGTCGGGCCCTGGCCCAGCCGGTTCTTCGAGTAGCTGTCCGCCGTGATGTCGGTGAACTTCTCCGGGATGCCCACGTCACGCAGCAAACGGATCGAGGCAGCGAGCGCTGCGTCGGCTGCCTGCGGCTTGGTCATTCCGTGGGTGTCGATGCCCATGGCCTCGGCGATGTCGGCGAACCTGCCGTAGTTCGCAGACATGTTGAACGCCCACACGCGGGGGAGTGCGATGGCGTTGTTGAGGCCGTGGTGGGTGTCGTAGAAGGCACTCACCGCGTGCGACGTCGAGTGGATGATGCCGAGACCACCGGAGTTGAACGCCTGGGCGGCGATGTACTGGGCGTACATCATGCCCTCGCGCCCCTTGAGGTCCTGGCCGTTCCACACCGCTGCCCGAAGGTGCTCCGAGGTCAGCTTGATGGCGTGCAGCGCGTTGCCCAGGCACGGCTCGAAGTTGATCCGGGAGACGTACGGCTCACTGGCGTGCGCGAGGACGTCGAATCCGCACTGGGCCGTGTAGTCCGTGGGGCAGTCGAAGTACAGGACCGGGTCGTCAATCGCCAGGCTGGTGATCGAGGCATCGTCGAAGGCAACGTACTTGTGCGGGTTGTCCGGGTCGGTGGTCGTGTCGGTGATGACGTACGCCCACGAGGTCTCCGAGCCGGTGCCGGCCGTGGTGGAGACCGCGATGTGCGGCGGGTTCTTCGGGTTCTCGGACATGTTGAAGCCCTCGAACTCGTTCACGTTCCGACCGTCGTGGGCGACCGAGACCCGAGCGCCCTTGCAGGCGTCGTGGGAGGAGCCGCCACCGATGGAGACGAACGAGTCGCACTCGTTCTCCTGGTAGAGCTTCACCGAGTCCATGACGTTGTAGTCCTTGGGGTTGGACTCGACCTTGTCGTACACGACGACCTCGAGGCCGTGGTACTTCATCGACTCCACGATCTTGTGGACGATGTCGGTGCCGCGCAGGCCCGAGGTCATCACGAGGGTCTTGCGGAACCCCAGTTTGAGGGCCTCGGGGCCGATCATCTCGTGTGCTCCCGGCCCCATCAGGGCACGGGGGAACGGGTGGAATTCCTTGATGGGGAAGGGCTTGAGCAGCTCGTCGACTTGCATCGTTGGGTACCTCCGGGCGGGGTGAGTGCTGACCTCATCGACGCTGGCAGTCCGACGGCAGTCGCAACAGGCGAGGATCCGGAAACGCGACGGTGGGGGAGGAAGACACCTGTCCGTTCCGACAGGTGGGGCCGTGCTCGCGAGGGGTGTGCCCCGGCTCGGGTGTTCGTAGCGTTCGAGGGGAAGGACACCCGACCCGCAGGAGGCTGTGATGGAACCGAACCAGGAAGTTCAGTTGGACGAGGTACTCGTCGAGGAATCGCTCGTCGAGGACGTCTCGATCGACGGCATGTGCGGCGTCTACTGATGTCCACCACTCCCGTCACCGCTGACGGGGCCTGGCGTCTGAGCGGCTCGGTGGCCTTGCGCCCCGAGCCGTTCGGCGCACTGGCCTACGACTTCTCGACCCGCCGGCTCAGCTTTCTGAAGACGCCGACGCTGGTCGACGTCGTACGACGCCTCGGCGACAGTCCCACGGTCGGGATCGCCCTCACGGACGCCCGGGTCGCCGACGACGAACGCCCCGCCTACATCGCTGCCCTGGCCGGACTGGCCAGCGGCGGCCTGATCGAGGAGCAGACCCCATGACCTTGACCCCGACGCGTCCCGCATCGACCGGCCGGCCGGTGGTCGGCAAGCTGGTCGACCAGTTCGAGCACGGCCTCGACGCGCCCATCTGCCTGACCTGGGAGCTCACCTACGCCTGCAATCTCGCGTGCCTGCACTGTCTGTCGTCCTCGGGCCGGCGCGACCCGCGTGAGCTGTCGACGGAGGAGTGCAAGGCACTCATCGACGAGTTCCAGCGGATGCAGATCTTCTACGTCAACATCGGTGGCGGCGAACCGACGGTGCGACCCGACTTCTGGGAGCTGCTCGACTACGCCGTCCAGCACGACGTCGGGGTGAAG
The DNA here is from genome assembly GCF_001427795.1 of Nocardioides sp. Root682. Taxonomy (GTDB): domain Bacteria; phylum Actinomycetota; class Actinomycetes; order Propionibacteriales; family Nocardioidaceae; genus Nocardioides. Next base: position 607,304 of record NZ_LMHJ01000003.1, read on the forward strand.
TTCTCCACCAACGGTTTCCGGATCACCCCCGAACGGGCCGCCATGCTGGCGGCGACCGACTACGTCGACGTACAGATCTCCCTCGACGGCGCCACGGCCGAGGTCAACGACCACGTCCGTGGTGCAGGCACCTACGACGCCGCGCTCAAGGCGATGGGCAACCTGCAGGCTGCCGGGATGACGGACTTCAAGCTGTCGGTGGTGTGCACCCGGCACAACATCAGCCAGCTCGACGAGTTCAAGGCCATCGCAGACAAGTACGGCGCCCAGCTGCGCCTGACCCGGCTCCGCCCTTCCGGTCGCGGTGCCGACGTCTGGGACGAGCTGCACCCGCTCCCCGAGCAGCAGCGCGAGCTCTACGACTGGTTGGTGGCCAACGGCGACAAGGTGCTCACCGGCGACTCTTTCTTCCATCTCTCCGCGTACGGCGAGGCGCTTCCCGGACTGAACCTGTGCGGTGCGGGTCGGGTGGTCTGCCTGGTCGACCCGATCGGCGACGTCTACGCCTGTCCTTTCGCGATCCACGACACCTTCCTCGCCGGCAACGTCCGGTCGACCGGAGGGTTCGACGAGGTCTGGAAGCACTCTGCCCTGTTCGAGGAGCTGCGGAGCCCGCAGACCGGCGGTGCGTGCAGTGGCTGCTCGGCGTTCGACACCTGTCGGGGTGGGTGCATGGCCGCGAAGTTCTTCACCGGCCTGCCGCTCGACGGCCCCGATCCGGAGTGCGTCAAGGGACACGCGGACGAGCTGAACGCCGCCGAGAGGGAGCGCCCCGGCAGCTCGCAGGACCACTCGCACAAGAGTCCGGTGCGCAACGCACCGGTGCCGCTCGAGCTGACGCCCACGCGTCTCTCGAGCCCGTGCGACGAGAACCCGCTCCTTCCCGGCCGCGCCGTGGGATGACCAGGTCATGAAGCTCCTCGCCGCGATGCGGTGGCCGGAGGTCGAGCCGGCCGTGGTGCTGGTCCCGGTGGGATCGCTGGAGCAGCACGGTCCGGCCCTCGGCCTGGCCACCGATGCCCTCGTCGCGGCGCACGTCACCAGGCGTGCGGCCTCCGAGCTGGACCGGGGAGACCAGTCCTTCGTCGTCGCACCCACGGTTTCCTACGGCGCGAGCGGCGAGCACGAGGACTTCCCCGGGACCATCTCGATCGGCCACGAGGCGCTGCACCTGATGCTGCTGGAGCTGGGCCGATCGGCCTGCCGCTGGGCGCCCGGCGTGGTCTTCGTCAACGGGCACGGTGGCAACGTCGCCTCGCTGGTGAGCGCCGTGACCCAATTGCGCGAGGAGGGTCGAGGCGTCGCCTGGACGTCGTGCCGGGCGAGCGACCTCGACGCGCACGCGGGTCGCTCGGAGACGTCGCTGATGCTGGCCCTCGCCCCGGACACCGTGGCCCGGGACCGGTTGGTGCCGGGCTGCACGGATCCCGTCGCCAGCCTGATGCCGCGGCTGCGGGCCGAGGGTGTACGTGCGGTCTCGCCGACCGGCGTCCTCGGCGACCCGACGACGGCGACAGCAGCTGCGGGCCGACGGATCCTCGCGGAGATGGTCGACCGACTGGTCGTCGAGCTGACCGCCCTGGACGTCGGAACCCACGGGCGGCTGACATGGACGTGAACCTGCCGGCGGACTTCGGATTCAGCCTGGCTTCGCGGGTGCGGGTCTGTGACGACGGTGCGCAGCTGGTCGCCGACGGCAGGGTGGTCCGGTTGGCCCCGGCGGCTCGGCGACTCGTGGAGCGAGCACCGTTGAGCATCGGCGGCAATCGGCGCGCGGGTGACCTCGCCCGGCTGCTGCTCGATCGTGGCCTGGCCGATCCCTGGTGGCCCGCGCCTCCGCCGCGCGACGGAGACGTCGACGACGTCACGCTCGTGGTGCCGACGCGCGACCGGGCCGCAGCCGTCGAACGCCTGCTCGCAGCGCTGCCCGCCCACCTCCCCGTCGTCCTCGTCGATGACGGATCGCGCGATGCCGCGGCACTGGTGGCCGTCGCGGCCAGGTACGGCGCCCGACTCGTCCGGCTCCCCGTCAACCGGGGTCCGGCGGCCGCGCGCAACGCCGGCCTCCGGGTCGCCACGACGCCGTACGTCGTCTTCTGCGACTCCGACGTGCTGCCGGAGCCGGGGTGGCTCGGCATCCTGCGACGACACTGCGACGACCCGGCCGTGGCGATCGTCGGACCACGTGTGCGTGGTCATGCCCCCTGCGACGAGGACTCCTGGCTCGACCGCTACGAACAGGCGCGCTCGTCGCTCGACCTCGGCCCGACTCCGGCGGCGGTCCGGGTGCACGGCGCGGTCGCCTACCTCCCGAGCGCCTTCCTGCTGGTCCGGCGCGCGGCCCTCGAGGACCCCGCCGTGGGCGGCGCGTTCGACGAACGGATGCGGGCAGGCGAGGACGTCGACCTGGTCTGGCGGCTGCTGGGAGCCGGGTGGCGGATCCGCTATGAACCGGCGGCCGAGGTCCGCCACGACCACCGCACCCGGCTCGGGCCGTGGCTTGCCCGCAAGGCGTTCTACGGCACCTCGGCCGCACCTCTCGCGGCCCGCCACTCGTCAGCTGTCGCGCCGGTCGTGCTCACCCCGACCACTGCGGTCCTGTCGGTCGCGCTGCTGGCTCAGCGCCGATGGTCGGGTCCCGTGGTGGTCGCGGCGCTGGCCTTCGCAACCGCACAGGGCGCCCATCGGCTCGGGGCGAGCAGGCGCCCGGTGGCCACCGCCGGAACGCTCGCGATCGAGGGGGCAGTCGCGTCCGGCTGGCAGACCGCGTCCGCGCTCACCCGTCATCACTGGCCGCTGGCGGTGCTGTGGGCGTTGCGTTCCCGGCGCGGCCGCCGGGCGCTCCTGGTCGCGGCCGTCGCCGAGGCGCTGGCCGACCGGGCACGGGTGCGTCCCGGCCTGGGCCCGGTGCGCTACGCGATCGCTCACCGGCTCGATGACCTCGCCTACGGTGCGGGCGTCTGGTGGGGAGTCCTGCGTGAACGCTCGGCGCGTGCGTTGCTCCCGGAGGTGCGCTGGCCCGCGGCGGCCCGTCGGGTTCAGGCGTCCAGCATCGACCGCCAGTCGAGCATCCGCTCCGTGATCAGCTCGGCCCGCGCCGCGGCGTCGCGGCCGTCGAGAACCGCCACGTCGGCGGGTGCGGCGCGCAGGTAGGTGCCGGCGGTCCGCGCCCGGAAGTCGTCGGCGCGCGTGGTGAACCAGCCGCTGGCGTGGTCGGGGGCATCGAGCCGGATCTCGCCCGTGCCGTCGAGCTCGGGCGCCCCGGCGTGCCGGGGGCGTTCGCCCTTCCAGTAGTAGAAGATCCCGGCCGGGTCCGTCCTCTCCTGGGTGGCTTCCGAGCGGTACCGGGCCGACAGGGTGCCGTCCTCCTGCCACGCGCGCCCGTCGAGAGCGAGCGCCCCGGTGCGGTCCCGCGAGATCCGCAGGAGGCTGATCGCCGACGGCTCTTCCTCGCTGCGCGCGGTCAGTGACAGCTGCCACCACGGGCCCTCGATGCCCGCGGGCTCCCACTCGGCTTCGATGGCCGTGCGGATCTTCTGGTTGATCGAGCGGATCTCTGCTGGTCCGGGGTCCTCGGAGTAGCGCACGCACGTCAGCCCGAGCAGGTCGCTCGGCAGCTTGGCGCCGTTGGCGTGCAGGATGAACGTGCGCCCCATGCCGAGGACGCCGCCGAAGAGGCCGGCCTCGAAGACCACGTTGTCGCGGGGCGATGCCTGGCCGACGACCTCGCCGTCGGGCAGGGACGTCCAGTCGTCCTGGGCGAAGATGAAAGCTGCGAAGTCGACCTCACTGGTCAGGTCCACCAGCCGGGAAAGCGTCGAGGTGCCCGGGTTGAACGTCGTGGTCCACGGCTCCACGTCAGCGACGTCGGCCAGGCCACGGGTCAGCGCCTTGAGCAGCTTCTCCTGCTTGCCGGACGAGCCCAGGAAGATGCGCGGCTTCGACATCTCAGATCCTCCACGCGGCGAGCTTGTCGGGGTTCACGACCATCCACACGTCGGTCACCAGTCCGGCAGCCACCTGCAGGTTGACGACGCCGAGGACGTCGTCGCCCTCGAGCCAGACGAAACCGAGGCCGTCGGCGGTGGGGCGCTCGACCAACCGCCACGTCGGCCGCTTGTCGAGGCAGCCGAGCACGAAGCGCGCCACGTTCGACGGACCCAGGATCGGATTGCGCGCGGCGCTGACCACGCCGCCGCCGTCCGAGCGCAGCACGACTGACGGGTCCAGCAGTGCAGCGAGCGCTCCGAGGTCGCCGCCGGACGCGGCCGAGCCGAAGGCGCGGACGACGGCGTCGTGCTCCGGCGCAGTCGCGACGGTGCCGCGGTGCGCGGCGACCCGGCGCCGGGCCGAGCTCGCGAGCTGGCGTACGGCGGCCGGGGAACGTCCCACGACGTCAGCGATCTCGCCGAAGGGCACCGCGAAGACGTCGTGCAGCACGAACGCCACCCGCTCGGGCGGTGTCATGGCGTCGAGCACGACGAGCAGGGCCGTGCTCACGGTGTCGTCGAGGGTGACCCGGTCCGCGGGGTCCGTGGCGTGCGAGGAGAGGGTGAGCAGGTCGGCGGGCACCGGCTCGGGGAGCCACGGGCCGACGTACTGCTCCCGGCGGGCGCGCGCCGACTTCAGCACGTCGAGGCAGACCCGGCTGGCGACCCGGGTGAGCCAGCCCTGCGGGTTGTCGATCGCGGCGCGCTCGTCCTCGCTGAGCCGGTACCAGCGCAGGTAGGTCTCCTGCACGGCGTCCTCGGCCTCCTGGAGGGTGCCGAGCATCCGGTAGCCGAGAGCGATCAGGCGGCTGCGCTCGGTCATCACGTCGTCGAGGTCTTCGACCGTTCGGTCCACCGGCTCACGTCCTAGGGGGGTCATGGTGATCTGACGAGACAGCACGACGAAGTGTGAGCACCTCACATCCGCAGGCCCTGTCTCGTCAAGTGATCGAGGGCCGCAGACGGCAGTCCTCGACCACTGAACCAGAGAACGGAAGGCAGGAAGCACCATGCTCCCGCACGCCAACATCACCAAGCTCGTCCCCGGCCTGTACGAGGCCCAGCTCGCGGCCGACAAGGCAGCGGACGACGCCGCGGTCGCGGCCGGTCTGGACCCGCTGCTCGTCGAGCTGGTCAAGATGCGCGCCTCGCAGCTGAACGGTTGCGCGTTCTGCCTCCGCATGCACGCCCGCGACGCGATCGTGAGGGGCGAGACACCCGACCGTCTCGCCGTCGTCGCCGCGTGGTGGGAGTCGCAGTACTTCACTCCCCAGGAGCAGGCCGCGCTCGCGCTCACCGAACAGATCACCCGGATCGGCGACCTCCACACCGCCGCCGCGCCCGCCGTCGACGTCGAGGCGGCGCTCGACGAGAAGCAGGTGGCGGCAGTCATCGCCATCGCCATCGCGATCAACACCTGGAACCGGATCGCCATCGCCAGCCACTATCCGGTCGCTGCCTGAGCCGCTCCCTGAGTCGATCCCTCGGGGGAGTGATCGCCGTCACAGTCCGGGAGTACTGTGACGGCATGGACGAGCTCCTGGAGCGCCGCCGCGAGGCCCTCTCGGCCTGGACCACCTTCGTCGAGGAGGGGGATCGGGCGACGCCCCTCGTGCGCCCCGAGATCCTCGACAGCTGGGCCCGTTCGGCCTCGGTCGACCGGGGCGTTGTCCGTGCGCCGCTCGCCGACGAGTCCGAGACCAACGCGTTCTGGCAGGGCTCGCCGCTCCAGATCGCCGTCGAGCGCGTCGAGGAGGAGCTCCGTCGTACGGCGGAGGACGGCGACCTGGTCCTGGCCGTCACCGACGCCGACACCCGGGTGCTGTGGACGTACGGCGGCCGGGTGATGCGCCGCAAGGCGGAGACCGTCAACTTCGTCCCCGGCGGGCGCTGGGACGACCGCTCGGTCGGCACCAATGCCCTGGACCTCGCCAACCGGCTCGACCGCCCGGCGATGGTCTTCAGTGCCGAGCACTACGCGCCGATCGTCCACAACTGGGTGTGCTGGGCGGCCCCGGTGCACGACCCGGTCAGCGGCACCAAGCTCGGCGTGCTCGACATCTCGACGACCTGGGAGCGCACCCACCCCATCGGGCTCGCGACCGCGCGGGTGCTCGCCCGGCTCGTCGAGCAGGCGCTGCCGCGCACCCAGATGTACGCCACGCAGCAGGCCGCGCTCGACGAGACCTTCGAGCCCGGCCTGGTGCTCAGTGTGCTCGGCACCGCCGAGGCGCACGTCGACGGACAGCGGCTGCTGCTCAACCGTCGGCAGAGCGAGATCCTCGCCCTGCTGGCGCTGCACCCCGACGGCTTGTCCCTGGAGCAGCTCCACGCGCTCCTGTACGGCGACCACGCGGTCACCTTCTCCACGCTCAAGGCCGAGGTCTCGCACCTGCGCCACGCCCTCGCCGGCCAGCTCGCCTCGCGTCCCTACCGCCTGCTGATGCCCGTCGCCACCGACGTGGACCACGTGCTCGCCCTCCTGCGCCGCGGCAACGTCGCCGCTGCCGTCGAGGCCTATGGCGGCGACCTGTTGCCCGGCACCGAGAGCCCCGGCCTGGTCCAGATGGGGGAGTACGTCGCTGTCGCGGTCCGCGAGGCGCTGCTCGCCGACCCGCAGCCCGATGCCGTGCTGCGCTACATCGAGCTGGCGCCGTACGACACGGCGGTGCTGGAAGCCTGTCTCGCCCAGCTCGGTCGTGACGGCCGGCTGCGCCACCCGGCCATCCCGTTGCTCAAGGCCCGCCTCTCCATCGCCGACGTGTAGCCCTCGACCGAACGCGCCGCCTGTGCCGCCGTTGGCTACCCTCGCCTTCGTGAGGTCGTCATGACGGGTGGTGAAGCCGAAGCGGACGTGATCCAGCCTGTCCTGCGGCCGGTCGACCTGCTCCGCCTGGCGGGCATCACGGTCTTCGTCCTCGGGCTCGTCGCGTACATGCAGGCCAACGGGCTGCCCCGGCAGGGCTACCAGGTGGTGATCATCCTCTGGCTGGCCACGGTCGCCTGGGACGTACGCCGTCCTGCGCGGGAGCACCTGGCGTTCCTGCGGGACTGGTGGCCGCCGTTCGCCGTGCTCCTGCTCTACCTCTACAGCCGCGGCGTCTCGGACAACCTCGGGATCCTGGGCGTGAGCTACACGTGGCCGGTCGACGCCGATCGCTGGCTGTTCGGCGGCACGCTGCCGACCGAGTACCTCCAGGCACACCTGTGCGGCGTGCCCTGCACGCAGTCCCTGCAGCCACGCTGGTACGACGTCGTCCTCACCACGGTGTACTACTCCCACTTCTTCGCCGCCCTCGCGATCGGCGCCGTGCTGTGGAAGCGCAACAGGGCCGCGTGGGTCGGCTACATGCGGCGCTACCTGTCCATCATGTTGCTCTCGGTCGCCGGTTACATCCTGTACCCGATGGCACCGCCGTGGATGGCCGCGCGCGACGGCTACCTGACCGACGACGTCGCCCGGATCACCGGACGGGGCTGGTTCGATCTCACCGCCTCGAGCCGGTCGGTCCACAGCAGCCCCGGGACCACGGCCCAACAGGACTTCTCCTCCATCGGCAACCAGGTCGCGGCGATGCCGTCACTGCACTCGGCGCTGGCGATCTTCATCGCCTGGTGGGTCGTGGCGCACTTCCGTACGCCGTGGCGCTGGACCGTGCTGCTCTATCCGGCCAGCATGCTCTTCTCGCTCGTCTACTACGCCGAGCACTACGTCGTCGACGAGATCGCGGGCGGCCTGCTCGTCGTGGTCGTGATGGCGGGCTGGGCGTGGTGGGACCGTCGGCGTCAGACCACGCCGGCGACGTAGGAGCTCAGATCCCGATCGGGTGCCAGACCGTCTTCGCCTCGACGAAGGCGGTCATGCCGGACAGTCCCGGGTCGGCGGTCCAGTCCGGCTCGGCGCCGGGCGCGCGGCGTACCCGCTTGAGGTTGTCGGCGGCGGCGACCTCGAGGGACGTCGCGAGCTCGGCGGAACCGGCCACGCCCACCAGGTCGATGGCGTTGACGTCCATGTGGGCGGCCAGCCACGGACCGAGCGTCGCGGCGTCACCGGTGAGGATGTTGATGACACCACCGGGGACGTCGGAGGTGGCCAGCACCTCGGCGAAGGTGACCGCCGGCAGCGGTCGGGCGTACGACGACACGACCACCGAGGTGTTGCCGGTGACGATGACCGGGGCGACCACGGAGACCAGGCCGAGCAGCGACGAGGCCTGCGGGGCCAGCACGGCCACCACGCCCGTCGGCTCGGGTGCGGTGTGGTTGAAGAACGGGCCGGCGACCGGGTTGGCGTTGCCGATCACCTGGGCGAGCTTGTCGGCCCAGCCGGCGTACCAGACCAGACGATCGACGGCCTGGTCCACCTGGTTGCGCGCGGCGGCAGCGGTCGCGCCCTCGGACTGGCGGATCGCTTCCTCGAACTGCGGGCGACGGTCCTCCATCACCTCGGCGATCCGGTAGACGACCTGGCCACGGTTGTACGCCGTGCGTGAGGACCAGCCACGGAAAGCACCCCTGGCAGCGACCACGGCGTCCCGGACGTCCTTGCGCGACGCCAGAGCCGCGTTGGCCACGAACTTCCCCTTGCTGTCGTTCACCTCGTAGGAGTAGCCCGACTCGGAGCGCGGGAACGCGCCGCCGATGTAGAGCTTGTACGTCTTGCGTACGTCGATGCGTGCCATCAGAGAGACGCTCCCTTGAGGTAGGCAGCCAGGCCCTGCCGGCCGCCCTCGCGGCCGTAGCCGGATTCCTTGTAGCCGCCGAACGGGCTGGCGGGATCGAACTTGTTGAAGGTGTTGGCCCACACCACGCCGGCGCGGAGCTCGGACGCCATGTGCAGGATTCGGGAGCCCTTCTCGGTCCACACACCGGCAGACAGGCCGTACGGCGTGTTGTTGGCCTTCTCGACGGCCTCGGCCGGCGTGCGGAAGGTCAGCACGGACAGCACCGGGCCGAAGATCTCCTCGCGCGCGATCCGGTGGGCCTGGGTGACGCCGGTGAAGATCGTCGGGGCGAACCAGAAGCCGGCCGACGGCAGGTCACAGGCGGGCGACCAGCGGTCGGCACCCTCGGCGTCACCGATGCCGGTGAGCTCACGGATCCGGGCGAGCTGCTCGGCGGAGTTGATCGCGCCGATGTCGGTGTTCTTGTCGAGCGGGTCGCCCACGCGCAGCGTGCCCATCCGGCGCTTGAGCTTGGTGAGCAGCTCGTCGGCGATCGACTCCTGCACCAGCAGCCGCGAACCCGCGCAGCAGACGTGGCCCTGGTTGAAGAAGATGCCGTTGACGATGCCCTCGACCGCCTGGTCGATGGCCGCGTCGTCGAACACGATGTTGGCGGCCTTGCCGCCGAGCTCGAGGGTGACCTTCTTGTCGGTCCCGGCGACGGCGCGGGCGATCGCCTTGCCCACGTCGGTCGATCCGGTGAACGCGACCTTGTCGACGTCCGGGTGGCTGACGATCGCCTGTCCGGTCGAGCCGGCCCCGGTGACGATGTTGACGACGCCGGGCGGCAGGTCGGCCTGCTGGCAGATCTCGGCGAACAGCAGCGCCGTCAGCGGCGTGGTCTCGGCCGGCTTGAGGACGACGGTGTTGCCGCATGCGAGCGCCGGCGCGATCTTCCACGCCAGCATCAGCAGCGGGAAGTTCCACGGGATGACCTGACCGGCGACGCCGAGCGGCTGCGGGTTCGCGCCGAGCCCGGCGTGCTCGAGCTTGTCGGCCCAGCCGGCGTAGTAGAAGAAGTGAGCGGCAACGATCGGTACGTCGACGTCGCGGCTCTCCTTGATCGGCTTGCCGTTGTCGATCGACTCCAGCACCGCCAGCTCACGGCCGCGCTCCTGGATGATCCGGGCGATCCGGAAGAGGTACTTGGCCCGCTCCTTGCCCGACATCCGCGACCAGCCGCGGAACGCCCGGCGTGCGGCCTTCACCGCGAGGTCGACGTCGGCGTCGCTGGCCTCGGCGATCTCGGCGAGGGTCTCCTCGGTGGCGGGGTTGATCGTCTTGAACGACGAGCCGCGTCCGTCGACGAACTCGCCGTCGATGAACAGGCCGTACGACGCCTTGATGTCGACGATGCTGCGCGACTCGGGGGCGGGTGCGTATTCGAACGTGTTCGACTTCTTGGGCATGGGATCAGTCCAGGGTGAAGTAGTCGGGACCGCTGTAGCGGCCGGTCGTCAGCTTGGTCCGCTGCATCAGCAGGTCGTTGAGGAGCGTCGAGGCGCCGAACCGGAACCAGTCCGGGTCGAGCCAGTCCTCGCCGGCGATCTCGTTGACCATGACGAGGTACTTGATCGCGTCCTTGGTCGTCTTGATGCCGCCGGCGGGCTTCACGCCGATCTGGACGCCCGTCGCCTCGCGGAAGTCGCGGACCGCTTCGAGCATCACCAGGGTGACCGGCAGGGTCGCTGCCGGCTGCACCTTGCCGGTGGAGGTCTTGATGAAGTCGGTGCCGGCGAGCATCGCCAGCCAGGACGCACGGCGGACGTTGTCGTAGGTCTGCAGCTCGCCGGTCTCGAAGATCACCTTGAGGTGCGCGTGGGTGCCGTCCGGTCGGGCACAGGCCTCGCGCACGGCGACGATCTCCTCGAACACCTGGAGGTAGTGGCCCGCGAGGAACGCGCCACGGTCGATGACCATGTCGATCTCGTCGGCGCCGGCCGCAACCGCGTCGCGGGTGTCGGCGAGCTTGATCGCCATGGACGCGCGGCCGCTGGGGAACGCGGTGGCGACGGCCGCGACGTTCACCCGGTCACCGACGATCGCCTTCACCTCGCCGACCAGGTCGCCGTACACGCAGACGGCGGCGGTCGAGGGGCACGACGGGTCGGCCGGGTCCGGGTGCAGGGCCTTGGCGCCCAGTGCCCGCACCTTCCCGGGGGTGTCCTGGCCCTCGAGCGTGGTCAGGTCGACCATCCGGATGGCGAGGTCGATCGCCCACGCCTTCGCGGTGGTCTTGATCGAGCGCGTCCCGAGTCCGGCGGCGCGCGCCTCGGCGCCGACCTGGTCGACCCCCGGCAAGCCGTGGAGGAACCGGCGCAGCGACGCTTCGCTGGCCGTCACTTCGGAGTACGCCGCGAGTCCCGGATGGGGATCGGTGGGGGCGGTGGTCGGCATCTGCCCAGCATAGGGTTGTGGGCGTGCAGAGCGAAGGCGTGAAGAAGGCGGAGCGTTTCAGTACGGGCGGCAAGGCCGGCGGGGTGTGCGGGATCATCAGCGTGGTGGTCGTGATGGTGCTCAGCGCCCTTGACCCGACGGGTGACCTGCCGCTGTGGTCCTACCCGTGCGCCGCCTTCGCGATGGTCGCCATGTGGGCCGTCCTGCTGCGTCCGGGCATCGTGCTGGGGCCGGACGAGGTGGAGCTGCGCAACATCCTGCACAGCCGGTGGATCCCGTACGCCCGCATCACCGAGGTGAAGGTCGACATCGTGACGACGTTCCAGACCGACGAGGGCCCGTACGTCGCCAGCGGGTTCGGTCGCAGTCGTCGCAAGATCCGCCGCGACGGTCGTGGCCTGGTCGAGGAACAGCCGACGAACCCGTCGCTCGGCTGGCTCGTCGAGCAGAAGCTGCTGCGCCGGATCGACGACGCGAAGTACGCAACCGGTGAGGTCGGCCCGATCCGCCGTGCCTGGGCCTGGCCGGTGATCGTCGCGTTGTCGGCGACGGCCCTCGTCACCCTGGTGGCCGTCGTCCTCCGCTGACACCCGGCTCGTAGGCTGCTCCGCATGCAGACACCCGCCCGGCTCGTTGCCGCCGCCGTCCTGTCCTTCGCCGTCCTCGCCACGAGCGCCTGCGGCGACTCAGGGGACAAGGAGGCCAAGGACAACGAGACGACCTCGGAGGCGCCGACTGATGCGCCCGCCGCGACCGGCGCCGAGTGCACGGCCGAGGACGTCAAGGTCGAGGGTGGTTTCGGCGACGAGCCCACGATCACGATCCCGGACGACTGCAGCCCGCCGACGACCCTGATCTCCAAGGACCTCGTCGCCGGCGGCGGCGCGGGCGCGGAGAACGGTGGCACCGTCCTGGCGAACTATCACCTCGTCACCTGGTCGGACAAGCAGGTGCTCGACAGCTCGTTCCAGCGAGGCGCGCCCTACCCGGTCGAGAACATCGGCCAGGCGCAGGTCATCGAAGGCTGGAACCAGGGCCTGATCGGCATGAAGAAGGGCACTCGCCGCCTGCTCATCGTGCCCCCGGCACTCGGCTACGGCGCGGGTGGCAACGGTGTGCAGCCCGACGAGACCCTGGTCTTCGTGATCGACGCGGTGGACGTCAGCTAGGCACCGGCGGTCAGATCCCGGCCGCTGCGGCGATGTCCGTCCGCAGCGCCACCAGGCCGGTGGCTGCCTCGGTCCGCGCCGTCGCCACGTCGCCGTCGCGCACGGGTACGACGACCTCGAGGTAGCACTTGAGCTTGGGCTCCGTCCCGCTCGGTCGTACGACGACACGACCGCCGTCCGCGGTGCGGTAGCGCAGCCCGTCGGTCGGCGGGAGCTCCTTCGACCCGGCGGTCAGGTCCTCCGCGGACACCACGGCCGACCCGCCGAGCGTGGTGGGCGGGGTGGCCCGCAGCTGCGCCATGGCGGCGGCGATCTCGGACAGGTCGGTCACCCGCACCGAGAGCTGGTCGGTCGCGTGCAGGCCGTAGGTCACGGCGATGTCGTCCAGCAGGTCGAGCAGGCCCCGGCCCTCGGCCTTCGCGGCAGCCGCGATCTCGCAGAGCATCAGGGCGGCGGAGACGCCGTCCTTGTCGGCGACGTGGGTCGGGTCGACGCAGTAGCCGAGCGCCTCCTCGTAGCCGAAGACGAGGTCCGGCAGCCGGCCGATCCACTTGAAGCCGGTGAGCGTCTCGACGTAGGGCTGGCCGTGCGCTGCCGCCATCGTGCCGAGCAGTGAGGAGGACACGATCGAGGTGGCGTAGACGCCTTCCTTGCCCGAGCGCAGCAGGTGGTCGGCGAGCAGCGCGCCCACCTCGTCGCCGCGCAGCATCCGCCAGCCGTCCGGCCCCGGGACGGCCGCGGCCGCCCGGTCCGCATCGGGGTCGTTGGCGATCACGATGTCGGCGCCGTTGGCGGTCGCCAGGGCGATGGCGAGGTCGATCGCGCCGGGCTCCTCGGGGTTCGGGAAGGCGACGGTCGGGAAGTCGGCGTCCGGGTGCTCCTGCGCCGGCACGATCTCGGGTGCGTCGAAGCCTGCAGTCTCGAGCACTGCGGGCAGCGCGCTGGCGCCGACGCCGTGCAGCGGGGTGTAGACGATGGCGAGGTCGCGCGGCCCGTCACCGGCGATGCCGGCTGCCCGGTCGAGGTAGGCGTCGATGATGCCCTCGTCCAGTACGCGCCCCTTTGCGGACTTCAGCGACTTGCGGGGCACCGAGTCGAGCGAACCGACGGCGTCGATCCGGGCGGCGATGCCGGTGTCGGCGGGCGGCACGATCTGGCTGCCGTCGCCGAGGTACACCTTGTAGCCGTTGTCCTGCGGCGGGTTGTGGCTCGCCGTCACCATCACGCCGGCGACGCAGCCGAGCTCGCGGATCGCGAAGGCGAGCAGCGGTGTCGGCAGCGGGCGGGGGAGCAGCAGCGGACGCAGGCCGGCCCCGCTCATCACCTCGGCCGTGTCCTGGGCGAACACGTCGGAGTTGTGGCGGGCGTCGTACCCGATGACGACGGAGGCGCCGGGTTCGGCACCCTCGCTGAGGAGGTACGACGCCAGGCCGGCCGCTGCGCGGATCACGACGATCCGGTTCATCCGGTTCGGCCCCGCACCGAGCGCGCCGCGCAGGCCGGCGGTTCCGAACTCCAGCGTCCCGCGGAAGCGGTCGGCAAGGTCGGCCAGCGCTTCCTGGTCGAGTCCGTCCTCGACCGCCGAGATGATGCCCGACAGCTCGATGCGGGTGGCTTCGTCAGGATCCTCGGCTCGCCAGGCCAGAGCGCGGGCCAGCAGGATGTCGGTGTCGGGGGTGGTCACCGGGCCACGTTAGCGCCCGGGTCAGGCATCGATGGTGGTCATGTCGCCGTACCGCGCACCGGCGACGGCGTCACGCGGGACGGCGTCGGCGAGGGCGGCCAGGTCGGCTTCGCTGAGGACGACGTCTGCCGCGCCGATGTTCTCCTCGAGGTACAACACCCGCTTGGTGCCGGGGATCGGTACGACGTCGTCACCCTGGGCGAGCACCCACGCCAGGGCGAGCTGTCCCGGAGTGCAACCGTGCTGTGAGGCCAGGTCGGTGATCCGGCTGACCAGGACGAGGTTCGCCGCCAGGTTGTCGCCCTGGAAGCGCGGGAAGTAGGCGGTCGAGCGGCTGTCGCCCTCGTCCGGCTCTGTCGTGATCGCGCCGGTCAGGATCCCCCGCCCGAGCGGCGAGTAGGGCACCAGCCCGATGCCGAGCTCGCGGATCGTCGGGAGGATCTCGTCCTCGATGTCGCGGGTGAAGAGGGAGTACTCCGTCTGCAGTGCGGTGATCGGGTGCACCGCGTGGGCGCGGCGGATGGTCTCGGCCGAGGCCTCGGACAGGCCGAGGTGGCGGACCTTCCCGGCCTCGACCAGCTCCTTCATGGCGCCGACGGTCTCCTCGATGGGGACCGTCTTGTCGACGCGGTGCTGGTAGTAGAGGTCGATGTGGTCGACGCCCAGCCGCTCCAGCGAGGCGTCGCAGGCCGCGCGGACGTACTCGGGCCGGCCGTTGATGCCGACCCGCGTGCCGTCGGGAAGCCGCTCGTTGCCGAACTTGGTCGCCAGCTGGACCTCGTCACGACGTCCGCCGATCGCCTTGCCGACGAGGCGTTCGTTGGTGAACGGGCCGTACATGTCGGCGGTGTCGAGGAAGGTCGCACCCAGGACGAGTGAGCGGTGGATCGTCGCGATGCCGCCGGCCTCGTCGGGGCTGCCGTAGAACTCCGACATGCCCATGCAGCCGAGGCCGAGGGCGGAGACCGTGAGGGGAGAAGTGGTGCCGAGAGCGCGGGTGGAGAGGGTCATGCGCTCCAGCAAACCCCCTGGAGTGCGCTCCAGGTCAAGCAGAGATCTCCAGACGACGCAGTCGGTCCTCGTAGATGCCGATCTTGTGGTCGATGGCACCCAGGTGTGAGGTGACCTCGGCGAGCTGCTGGAGGACCTGTTCGCGATGCGCCTGCAGGAGCTCGAGGCGCTGCAGCTCGTTGCCGTCACCAGCCCGGACCAGGTCCGCATAGCGTCGTACGTCGCGGATGGGCATGCCGGTGGCGCGCAGGCGCGTGACGAGAACGATCCAGCGGACGTCGTCCTCGTCGTACCGGCGATGGCCCGAGGACGTGCGCGACACGGGTCGAAGCAGGAGGCCGTCCTTCTCGTAGTAGCGCAGCGTGTCGGAGGTGAGGCCGAGCGTCTCGGCGGCCTCCGCGATCGTGAGTCCGACGACGGGCATGCTTCAGTGTCACCCCTGAAGTGCGCTCCAGGTCAACCCGGCAGTCCGCCATGATGTCGTCATGCGCCGCTCGTTTGCGTTCGAGAGCTCGTGGGAGGTCGCTGCCCCGGTGGAGCGGGTCGCGGAGACGGTCGTCGACCTCGAGCACTACCCCGAGTGGTGGCCGCAGGTGCGTGCCGTCGCGAAGCTCGGCCCGGACACCGCCTGGGTCCGCTGCCGCTCGACGCTGCCCTACACGCTCGACCTGGTGCTCGACGCCGTGAGCCGTACGCCGCCTGTCGTCGAGGTGAGGATCAGCGGCGACCTCGAGGGGTACGCCCGCTTCACCCTGTCCTCGACCGAGATGGGCACGCGGCTCGACTTCGCGCAGGAGGTTGAGGTGTCCGGAATGTTGGGGATCCTGTCGGGGATCGCCCGGCCGGTGATGACGTGGAACCACGACCGGATGATGGCGGGTTGTCGCGAGGGGTTGGTGCGGCACGTGCTCGCTCGTTGAGGAGCGCCACGCGCTGCCGCCCGCATTCGGCCGGTCTAACCGGAGTTTCCCCGGCGTCACACGCCGGCCATCCTCCGCCTAACGCCCTAAACCGGCCGAGCTGAGCGCGCGCTGCTTCGCGATGAACTTCGTCGCCGCCTTGTTGACGAACACGGGGGCGAGCCGGCCGACGCGCCAGGCCATCCGTGCCTGTCGCGGCTCGATCACCAGCGCCCGGTTGCCGGCCACGGCCTCCAGGACGCGCAGGGCGAGCAGGTCGGGGTCGACGGGGTTCTTGATGCCCTGGCCCTCGAGGTAGAAGTCGCGGCCGCGGAAAGCGCCGAACTCACCCTTGTCGAGGATCGGGGTGTCGACGGCTGCCGGACAGACCGCGGTGACGCCGACGCCGTACGCCGCCGCCTCGGTGCGCAGCGCCAGGGACAGACCGACCACCGCGTGCTTGGTGGTGACGTACGACGTCATCAGGCCGGCCGCCATCAGGCCGCCCATCGAGGCGGTGTTCACGATGTGTCCCGAGCCCTGCTTGATCATCTGCGGGTACGCCGCGTGCACACCGTGCACGACGCCGCGGATGTTGACGTCGATGATCGCGTTCCACTGGGCCAGCGTGAGGTCCTCGGTGTTGCCGAGGAAGGTGATGCCCGCGTTGTTGAACATCAGGTCGAGACGCCCGTGCTGGGCAACGACTGCGTCGACGGCCCCCTGCACGTCGTCGACCGACGTGACGTCGACGCGGCGAGCGGTTGCGGACCCGAGACCGACCGCCGTGGCTGCCACGGACTCGGCGCCGGCGAGGTCGACGTCCGCGCAGACCACGTGCGCTCCGGCGGCGACGAGGGCGCGGGTGAGCGCGGCGCCGATCCCGGATCCGCCGCCGGTGACGATCGCGGTCTGTCCGGTGAGGTCGGGGGCGCTCATGCGAAGGCCTTCTCGATCAGCCCGACCAGGTCGGGGTAGCGCTTGAGGTGGGCGCCGCCGTTGACGGCCATGGTCTCGCCGGTGATCCACGCGGCGTCGTCGGAGAGCAGGAAGCGGACCGCTGCGCCGATCTCGGAAGGCTCTCCCGAGCGGCCGAGCGGGGTGTTCTCGAGGTAGTCCTCGCGGATGCCGGCGATGTCCATGGCGGGGGCGGTCAGGGGAGTGACGACCAGGCCGGGCGCGACCGCGTTGACCCTGACCTGGCGGTGCGCCAGCTCCAGGGCGGTGACCTCGGTGAGGGCGACCAGGCCCGCCTTCGAGGCGCAGTACGCCGCCAGGCCGGTGCCGGGCTGGGTGGCGTTGAGCGACGACAGGGACACCAGCGAGCCACCGTCGGCGACCCGCCTCCCGGCGTGCTTGAGCACGAGGAAGGCACCGGTCAGGCAGACGTCCACGACGCGCCGCCACTCGGCTGCGTCGTGGTCGACGACCCGCGACAGGGTGCTCACCCCGGCGCAGTTGACGACGCCGGTGAAGCTGCCGTGGTCCGTGACCACCCGCTCGAAGAGTGCCTCCACCGACGCCTCGTCGGTGACGTCGACATCCAGGTCGGCACCCGTCCCGGGAAGGTCGCCGATCACGACGCGATGGCCAGCGGCGACCAGGGACCGGGCGGTGGCCGCCCCGATCCCCGAGGCGCCTCCGATGACGACCGTTACCCGCATGTACCTGTCTCCTGACATTCGTCTGTTGCAGTTGACACGTGTCAACTGCTGGTCCTAACGTGACGCCCGTCACCCGAAGTTGTCAAGCAGAGACTGACCGTTCAGGAGAAACGCATGCGTGGTTCGACCGTCGCCGTGATCGGGGCCGGCATCAGCGGCCTGACGATGAGCAAGATGCTCGCCGACTACGGGATCGAGTTCGCGACCTTCGAGTCCTCGGACCGGGTCGGTGGCAACTGGGCCTTCGGCAACCCGAACGGCCACAGCAGCGCCTACAAGTCGCTGCACATCGACACCTCGAAGCACCAGCTGTCCTTCAAGGACTTCCCGATGCCCGACGAGTACCCCGACTTCCCGCACCACACGCAGGTCAAGGACTACCTCGACAGCTACACCGACGCGTTCGACCTGCGCCGCCACATTGAGTTCCAGAACGGCGTGCTGTCTGCGCGTCGCCTGCCCGCCGAGGACGGCGGCGGCTGGGAGCTCGACACCGAGCGCACCGGCACCCGCCACTTCGACGTCCTGCTCGTGGCCAACGGGCACCACTGGGACCCTCGTTTCGCCGAGAAGCCCGGCGAGTTCACCGGTACGACGATGCACTCCCACGCGTACATCGACCCGAGCACGCCGTACGACCTCAAGGGGAAGCGGATCCTGATCATCGGGCTGGGCAACAGCGCAGCCGACATCGCTGTGGAGCTGTCGAGCAAGACGCTGGACAACGAGGTGATGATCTCGACGCGGTCGAGTGCGTGGATCGTGCCGAAGTACTTCGCGGGCAAGCCGGCGGACAAGTACTACAGGACCTCGCCCCACATCCCGTACGCCTGGCAGCGCAAGTTCGTCCAGATCATGCAGCCGATGACCGCCGGCCGGCCCGAGGACTACGGCCTGCCGACCCCCAACCACAAGTTCTTCGAGGCGCACCCGACCCAGTCGGTGGAGCTGCCGCTGCGGCTCGGCTCGGGAGACCTGAGTGCCAAGGGCGACATCGAGCGCTTCGACGGGCAGACCGTGCATTTCGCCGACGGCACCTCGGCCGACTTCGACGTCGTCATCCACGCGACCGGCTACAACATCACCTTCCCGTTCTTCGACCCCGAGTTCCTCAGCGCGCCGGAGAACCACATCCGGCTCTACAAGCGGATCTTCAAGCCGGGCATCGAGGACCTCGCCTTCATCGGCTTCGCGCAGTCCACGCCGACCCTGTTCCCGTTCGTCGAGTGCCAGACCCGCCTGGTGGCGGCCTGGCTGGCGGGTCGCTACGAGCCGCCGTCGGAGGCCGAGATGGAGCGGGTCATCGACGAGGACACGCAGAAGTACACCGCGCACATGGTGCAGCGGCCACGGCACACGCAGCAGCTCGACTTCTTCCTCTACGAGCACGACATCCGGGTCAAGGAGATCCCCGCCGGTGGCGTGCGTGCAGGAGTGGCGCGATGACCGACCCCACGGATTCCGCCGGACCCGGCAGCGAGGAGCGCAGCTGGGCGCGGATGGTCGACCGGCGCAGCGTCAACCGCGGTGACCTGCGCCGCGCGGCCCTGCTCGAGGCCTTCGACGAGCTGCTGCGCGAGCAGAGCCTCGAACAGGTCAACGTCGCCGAGATCTCGCGCCGCGCCGGCGTGACCCGTTCGGCGTTCTACTTCTACTTCGAGAGCAAGGCCGTCGCGGTGCTCGCCCTGATGGCAGAGCTGTACGACGACGCGTCGGAAGCCACTGACCTCCTGGTCAAGGCGGAGGGCGAGCCACGGGAACGAGTCCGCAACGTCCTGGCCTCGCTGTTCGACTCGGTGGACCGGACCCCGCACACCTACCGGGCACTGCTCGAGGCCCGGGCCAGCAGCCCGTCCGTGCAGGAGCTCTGGGACGCGGGGCGGGCCGAGTTCGCCGGCATGGTCGCGGAGATGATCCGCCGCGAGCGGGCCAGCGGGCACGCCGTCGACGGCCCCGACGCCGCGACCCTGGCCGCCGTGCTCCTCGACCTGAACGACCACTCGATCGAGCGCCATGCCCGCGGCACCGGCCCCGGCCGGGAGCAGCACATCGACGCCATCACCCACCTCTGGATCCAAGGCATCTACGGGAGCACCTCGTGACGAACTTCAGCTTCACCTCCTCCGGCGTGCGTTGCGCCGCCACCCACTTCCCGGCGCTGGTTGAGGTGCGAGCGCCAGCGAGCCTCGAAACCAAGGCTCCGGTCGTCGTCCTCGCCCACGGCCTCGCGGGCACGCAGGACTCCGGCCTGGCGCCGTTCGCCGAGGCCTTCGCGGCAGCCGGCGTCCACGCAGTCACGTTCGACTACCGCGGCTTCGGGGCCAGCGACGGCGACCCGCGCCAGGTCGTGTCGCTGGAGGGTCAGGTGGCCGACCTGCATGCCGCCATCGACGCGGCCAAGCGGCTCGAGGGCGTCGACCCGACGCGAGTCGTGCTGTGGGGCATCTCGCTCGGCGGTGGACACGTCGTGTCGGTCGCTGCGCAGCGGGCCGACGTCGTTGCCGTGATCTCGGCGGTCCCGATGGTCGACGGTGTGGCCGCGGGGCGGCTCGCACTGCAGCACCACAGCCCCGGTCAGTTGCTGGCCTCGACGGGTCGTGGGGCGGTCAGCGCCCTGCGTCGCAAGGCAGGTCGGGGGCCGTCGATGATCCCGGTGGTGGCGATGCCCGGCGAGGTCGGCGCGCTGACCCTCTCCGGCGCCTACGAGGACTACCACTCGATCGCCGGCCCGACCTGGCGCAACGAGGTCGCAGCGGACGTCGTGATGGAGCTCGGCGGCCGCGCCCCGGCGAAGGCGGCCGCGGAGCTGTCGGTCCCGTGGCTGGTCCAGGTGGCCGACTTCGACCGGAGCGCCCCGCTCCACGCCGCGATGAAGGCCGCCTTCAGTGGCCGGGCCGAGGTCCGTCACTACCCGGGCGACCACTTCGACCTGTTCCCGGGCAAGGCCTTCCACGAGCCGGCCGTGCGGCACGCCCTCCACTTCCTGAAGCGCCACCTGGGCCTGGCCGACGTCGCCGAGGTCCACGAGGCGGAGGCTGTCCGTGTCTGACACCGTTCGCGCACTCCTGCTCCAGCACGCCGATCGCGACTCCGTCGCCCTGCGGTACGACGACCGCACCTGGACCTGGCGCGCCTACCTCGCCGAAGCCGCCGCCCGCGCCCATGTGCTGCGCAACATGGCTGATCCCGTGCGGCCGTTCCACGTCGGCGTACTCCTGCCGAACGCGCCGGAGATGGGACTGGCCATTGCCGCGGGCGCGATCGGCGGCCACGTCACCGTCGGCCTCAACGTCACCCGTCGTGGCGCGGCGTTGGCCGCGGACGTCCGTCGCGCGGACTGCCAGGTGGTGCTCACCGACAAGGAGCACCTGCCCCTCCTCGACGGCCTCGACCTCGGGGGCGCGACCGTCGTCGACACCGATGCGCCGGACTGGGCCGCCCGCGTGGCCGCCGCTCCGACCTCGACCGACGGCTTCCCGCCGGTGGAGACCATGGACACGTTCATGCTGATCTTCACCTCGGGCACCAGCGGTGATCCCAAGGCCGTGCGCGTCGCCCACTTCATGGTGGTGATGGCGGGATCTGTCCTCGCCGAGAAGTACGAGCTCGGGACCGACGACGTCGTCTACTGCTCGATGCCGCTGTTCCACAGCAATGCGGTGATGTCGGGGTTCGCGGTGAGTGCCGCCTCCGGTGCCGCGCTGGCCCTGGCGACCTTCTCTGCGAGCAGCTTCCTCGACGACATCCGGCGCCACGGGGCGACGTACCTCAACTACGTCGGGAAGCCGCTCGCCTACGTCCTCGCGACGCCGGCGCGGCCCGACGATGCCGACAACCCGCTCCGGTTCGCCTTCGGCAACGAGGCGTCCGACCGCGACATCGTCGAGTTCGCCGAGCGGTTCGGCTGCTCGGTCTGGGACGGGTTCGGGTCGACCGAGACGGCGATCATCATCACCCGGACCGAGGACACGCCGCCGGGATCGATCGGCGTCCCGTTCGAGGGCGTCGCGGTCTACGACCGCGCGACCGGGACGGAATGTCCTCGCGCGGTCAGGGACGCGAGTGGCCGGGTCGTCAACCTCGACGAGGCGGTCGGCGAGCTGGTGAACACGCAGGGCGCCGGCTTCTTCGCGGGCTACTACAACGACGAGCGGGCGACGGCGGAGCGGCTCGACGGCGGCATGTACTGGTCCGGTGACCTGGGCTACCGCGACGCCGACGGATTCGTCTTCCTCGCCGGCCGGACCGACGACTGGCTGCGGGTCGACGGCGAGAACCTCGCAGCCGCGCCCCTGGAGCAGCTGCTGCTGCGCAATGAGGCGATCTCGCAGGCAGCGGTGTACGCGGTCGCCGACGACCGGGTGGGCGACCAGGTGATGAGCGCGCTGGTGCTGCGGCAGGGCGCCGTACTCACGCCGGAAGACTTCGGGGAGTTCCTGCACGCACAGCCGGACCTGTCACCGAAGGCGTGGCCGCGGTACGTACGGATCGCGGAGGCGCTGCCCAGCACCGCCACCAACAAGGTCCTCAAGCGGGAGCTCCGGGTCGAGGGTGTGGCCACGGAGGACCCGGTGTGGGCACGCGGCGAGAGAGACAGGACCTACCGATGAGCTTCGACGTGATCGTGAAGAACGGCCGCTGGTTCGACGGGACGGGCGCTGCCTCGGCCGTCCGCAACCTCGGCATCCGGGACGGCCGGGTGGCGTCGGTCAGCGAGACTTCTCTCGACGAGACGGGCTGTCCGCGCGTCATCGACGCCGCTGGCCACTGGGTGATCCCGGGCATGGTCGACATCCACACGCACTACGACGTCGAGGTGCTCGTGCAGCCGGCGCTCGTCGAGTCGCTGCGCCACGGCGTCACGACGATCCTGCTGGGCTCGTGCTCGTTGTCGACGATCCACGCGAACCCGTCCGACGCCGGCGACCTGTTCGGTCGCGTCGAGGCGATCCCGCGTCCCTACGTCGTCGGGGCGCTGGACGAGGTCAAGACGTGGACGACGGCAGGCGAGTACGTCGCTGCGCTGGAGACCCTGCCCCTCGGGCCGAACATCGCCGCCTTCATCGGGCACTCCGACATCCGGGCGGCCCGGATGGGCCTCGAGCGGTCGACCGACGCCGCGGTGAAGCCGACCGCGACAGAGCTGGCGCAGATGGAGGCCGACCTCGTCGACGCGCTCGATGCCGGCTTCGTCGGGATGTCCTCGCAGCAGCTCATGTTCGACAAGCTGGACGGCGAGGTGTGTCGCTCGCGCACCCTCCCGTCGACGTACGCACGACGCAAGGAGCGGCGCCGCCTCAACAAGGTGCTGCGTGCCAGGGGCCGCGCGCTGCAGGGCGGACCGGACGTGGCGAAGCCGCAGAGCCTCGTGACGATGGCGTTCAGCAGCTGCGGCTGGGGTCGCAAGCCGGCACTCAAGGTCAGCCTGCTGTCGGCAGCCGACATCAAGGCCATCCCGCTGGTCGCGCACCTGTTCCCGTTGATCGCCCGGTGGGTGAACCGGTTCGGCGGCAACTTCCGGTTCCAGCACCTGCCTGTGCCGTTCGAGGTCTACGCCGACGGCATCGCGTTGGTGGTGTTCGAGGAGTTCGGCTCGGGCGCGGCGGCGCTGCACCTCTCGGACCAGGTCGACGCGCAGCGTGCGTTGCTGGTCGACGAGGACTACCGCCGTGCCTTCCGCAAGGAGTACGGCATGAAGTACGGGCCGCGGGTGTGGCACCGCGACTTCTTCGACGCCGACATCACCGAGTGCCCGGATGCGTCGGTGATCGGCAAGACCTTCGGCCAGGTCGGTGTCGATCGCGGGGGAGTCCACCCGGTCGACGCGTTCCTGGACCTGGTCGTCGAGCACGGCGACAAGGTCCGCTGGCGTACGACGATCTCCAACCACCGCCCCGCGGTGCTCGACGTGCTCGCGGCGGACCCGGGCATCCAGCTCGGCTTCTCCGACGCCGGCGCTCACCTCCGCAACATGGCGTTCTACAACTTCGGGCTCCGCCTGTTGCGGCGCGTGCGTGACGCCGAGCAGGCAGGCCGCCCGTTCATGACCGTCGAGCACGCCGTCCACCGCCTCACCGGCGAGCTCGCCGAGTGGTACGACGTCGACGCCGGCCACCTGCGTGTAGGGGACCGGGCCGACCTGGTGGTCATCGATCCCTCGCGCCTCGACGACTCGCTGGATGCGTACGCCGAGGACCCGATCCCCGCATTCGGTGGGCTGTCACGGATGGTCAACCGCAACGACGACACGGTCGTCTCCGTGCTCGTGGGTGGCACGGAGGTGTTCGCGGCGGGTGCTCTCGGCGAGACGGTCGGGGTGCGTCGAACGGGCGAGTTCCTGCGTGCGGGTGCGGGGCCTGTCAGGGCGGGGGAGTTTCGAAGGCCTGCTTGACGAGGGCATCCACCATCCACTGCTGGAGGGCGCTGACGTCCGCGGGGGCGAGCCCGGCCACATCGCTGAGCCAGACCCGGGTCTCGATGCCGCATGCGGCGCGGAGTGCGAGCGCGAGCCGGTGCACGCTCTCCTCGCCGATCGATTCCTCCAGGGGCTCGAGCGCTTCGACGAACCACGGGATGACGCGGCCTTGGCGCAGCGGCAGCTCGTGCGGCACCTCTCCCAGCGAGAGGCGAAGCATCGCGCGCTGCTGTGGTTCGGTGTCCTGGACGCGACCGATGACGAACGCAGCAACGGCGGCCACGCGATCGTCGACGGCTTCCGGAGGCGGGTCGGGAAGGGCGGAGGTGGTCGCCGTCTCCGGGAACGCAGCAGCGAGAAGCTCGGCCTGGGACGCGAAGTAGCGGTAGGCGGTGGGGCGGGAGATCCCGGCGGCCTTGGCGACCTCCTCGACACGGGGCGTTTCGCCCGAGCTGATCAGCTCGCGCGCTGCGGCGATCAGCTGGTCGCGGGTGCGTTGCTTCTGCTGGGCGCGACCCGAATCGAGGTAGTCCGTTGACATGGGCTTCATGATATGTCAATCTCATTACGAGACGCTAGTCTCACGAACGATTCGGAGTGTCAGATGACTGAGAAGACGACGCTCGCGCCGGTGATCCGACGGGCAGGCGAGGGCGAGAAGCGATGGTTCTTCGGCGGTGGGGTCTTCACCTGGAAGCTCGGCAGTGCCGACGAGGAGATCAGCCTGATCGAGATCGACATGGTCGAGGGCAAGTGGACGCCGGTCCACACCCACCCGGTCTCGGAATCGATGTGGGTGCTCGACGGACAGATTCGGTACCGCATCAACGACGACGAGCACGAGCTCGGCGCTGGTGACTTCGTGATGGTGCCCCCGGGGGTGCCGCACGCATTCCTCGTCACGAGCGGGACGGCCAAGGTGCTCGGCATCCAGCCCACGTGCGAGTGCGAGCCCTTCTACCTGGGCGCCAGCGAACCCTTCGAGGGATCGGCGTGCATCGTGGACTTCACCCGGATCGCGAGGAGCGCCGAGGAGAACGGCGGCATCGAGATCGTTGGACCTCCGCCCTTCTAACGACGTGCTGACTGGTCGCCGGTGAACCGGCGACCCACCCGCGCGATCACCTCGATGAGCTCTACGGGCTCCTCCACGGTGAAGTCGCAGTCGAAGCTCGCGAGGATCATCACCGGCCAGTCGAGGCTGTCGGTGTTGAGCGTCATCACGCAGGAGTCCCCGGTCGCCTCGACCGTTCCCCACCTGCCCATGTAGGCCTCGACGTCGGCGGCCGGCGCGACCATCCGGACCCGCACCTGGTGGCGTTGGGGCCGGCTGCGCAGGCCGTTGCTGACGAACGCGGCCGCGTCGCCACCCGGCACCTCGCGGGGTGCGAAGCGTTGCCCGGTCGTGGTCGGCGTACCCGCGATCCGGTCGATGCGGAAGGACCGCCAGTCGTGGCGGTCCCGGTCGTACGCGACGAGGTACCACCGGCGCCCGATGTTGACCATCCGGTGCGGCTCGACCCGACGCGTGGTCGCGGCTCCGTCGGCCGCGACGTAGTCGAAGGACACCGCCTCGTCGTCGCGGCAGGCCTGGGCGAGCGTGGTCAACACCTCGGCGTCGAGCGTCGGCCCGCCCGACCAGGGCAGGGCATCGGTCTGCGTCTTGAGGGCGTCCATGCGGCGCCGCAGTCGGGGCGGCATCAGCCCGATCACCTTGGTCAGCGCCTGGACGGCGGTGTCCTCGAAGCCGGGTACGCCGCCGCCGGCCGCGGCGCGCAGGCCGACCGCGATGGCGACTGCTTCGTCGTCCTCGAGCAGCAGCGGCGCCATGCTGCCGCCGGCCCGCAGCTGGTAGC
Organism: Nocardioides sp. Root682; assembly: GCF_001427795.1. Lineage (GTDB taxonomy): Bacteria > Actinomycetota > Actinomycetes > Propionibacteriales > Nocardioidaceae > Nocardioides. The sequence continues at coordinate 633,112 of NZ_LMHJ01000003.1, forward strand.
CGCCGGCCACGCCACGCACCGCGTCGACGTCGTACCCGAGGTCGCGCAGGCGCTCGACATCGCGCCGCACGGTCCGCTCGCTGACCTCCAGCCGGTCGGCGAGGTCGCCCCCGGCCCAGAACCGGTGGGTCTGGAGCAGGGACAGCAGGCGGAGCATCCGGGCGCTCGTACTCATGTTCTCCAGACTAGTTCGCATTCAGGACAGAAACTGACCTAAAGGCTTCCTAGCGTTGTCCTCATGGAGATCAACCAGAACACGAAGAGCAGTGGCCCGGTGATCCGCACCGTCGGACTCACCCGCCACTTCACCCGAGGCAAGGAGACGATCGAGGCCGTGCGCGGCCTCGACCTGGAGGTCGCGGCCGGCGAGCTGGTCGCGTTCCTCGGTCCCAACGGCGCCGGCAAGTCCACGACGCTGCGCATGCTGACGACCCTGATCGCACCGACGGAGGGCACGGCCGAGGTGGCCGGCTTCGACGTCGTCCGTGACCGCGCCGCCGTACGTCGTTCGATCGGGTACGTCGGCCAGGGCAATGCCGCGGGCCACCAGTTCCGCGGCCGTGACGAGGTGATGTGCCAGGCGCGCGCCCACGGTCTCTCGCGGCGCGACGCCCGGGTCCGTACCGAGGAGCTGCTCGAGGCGTTCGACCTGACCGAGCATGCCGACCGCCCGGTCGCCCAGCTCTCCGGGGGCCAGCGGCGCCGGCTCGACGTGGCCATCGGCCTCGTCCAGGAGCCGCCGATCCTGTTCCTCGACGAGCCCTCCACGGGTCTGGACCCGCAGAACCGGGCCAACCTCCAGGAGCAGGTACGACGCCTCAACGCCGACCTCGGCACCACGATCGTGCTGACGACGCACTACCTCGAGGAGGCCGACGCGCTCGCCGGCCGGGTCGTCGTCATCGACCACGGCGAGGTGATCGCCGACGACACCGCGGCGCGCCTCAAGTCCGCGCTCGGCGACCTCGTGTCGATGGAGTTCGCCGACGCACACGCCGCGCGAGCAGCGGCCGAGCGCGCCGATCGCATCGCTGGAGCCCAGATCACGGTCAACGGCACCCACGTCGCCGTGCGTGCCGCCTACGGCCGTGACGCGGCGCCCGGCCTGGTGGCCGACCTCGCCGCAGCCGGCACGCCCGTCAGCCGCCTCGAGGTCGCGGGCCCGACTCTCGACGACGTCTTCCTCAACCTCACCGGCCGCAGCCTGCGTGAGTCCCAGAACGAGACCGCCACCACCGAAGGAGCGGCAGCATGACCATCGACATCGAGACCCCCACGGCCACGGCGCCCGCCGTTCGTCGTACTCCCGTCAAGGCGGAGCCGGTCGGCCTGGTCGCCGACATCGTCAACGTGCTCGTCCGCGAGCTGCAGCCCGTGTTGCGCCAGCCGGCCTCGGTCCTGTTCGCCATGGTGCAGCCGCTGGTGTTCCTGGGCCTGTTCGCGCCCCTGCTCCCCGACACCGGCGACGGGTCCGCGTTGCAGTGGTTCGTCCCCGGCATCGTCGCGATGACCGCGCTGATGAGTGCGTCGTTCACCGGCGCCAACCTGAGCGAGGAGATCATCAGCGGCTCGTTCGAGCGCCTCCTCGTCTCGCCGGTACGACGATCGGCACTCATGGTCGGCAAGGCACTGCGCGAGATGGTGCCGCTGGTCCTGCAGACGGTGATCATCGTGGCGGTGGTGACGCCGTTCAGCTTCGACCTGCACCTGCTGGGAGTCCTCACGGGCGTCGCGGTGCTCGTGCCGTTCAGCGTCGGTCTCGGCGCGCTGAGCCTGGCCCTGGCCATCGCGGCCAAGGAGCAGGCGTGGGTGTTCTGGACCGTGCAGCAGACGGCGATCTTCCCGTTGCTCCTGCTCAGCGGCGTCCTGCTGCCGATCGACGGAGCGCCCGGCTGGCTGAAGACGGCCTCCGACCTCAACCCGATGAAGTACGTCGTCGACGCCGAACGGCACCTGTTCGCCGGCTCGTTCCCCGTCGACACCCTGGCCGCTGGCTTCGGCGCCTCGGTCCTGGTCGCCGCGTTCGGCCTGTGGGTCGGCGTACGGACGATGAACCGGGCGAGCTAGAGCCCGAGCGTCAGATGCGCGGCACCACCCGGGTGAGCAGGTCGCCCATCCGGGTGGCTGCTGCGCGTCCGGCTTCGAGCACCTCGGCGTGGTTGAGCGGCTCGCCGCTCATGCCGGCGGCGAGGTTGGTGACCAGGCTGATGCCGAGGATCTCCATGCCGGCCTCGCGGGCGGCGATGGCCTCGAGCGTCGTGCTCATGCCGACGAGGTGGCCGCCGATGACGCCGGCCATCCGGACCTCCGCCGGGGTCTCGTAGTGCGGGCCGGGGAACTGGACGTAGACGCCCTCGTCGAGTGACGGCTCGATCTCGCGGCACATCTCGCGCAGCCGGCTGGAGTAGAGGTCGGTGAGGTCGACGAAGTTGGCCCCGACGATGGGGGACTGGCCGGTCAGGTTGATGTGGTCACTGATCAGCACGGGTGTGCCGGGCGTCCAGGTCGGCTTGAGCCCGCCGCAGCCGTTGGTGAGCACGATCGCGCGGCATCCGGCCGCGGCCGCCGTACGCACGCCGTGCACGACCGCCGCGACACCACGGCCCTCGTAGTAGTGGGTGCGGCTGAGGAAGACGAGGAGGTGCTGGTCGACACCGCCGTCGACGCCGGGCACCCGGATCGAGCGGATCTTGCCGGAGTGACCCACGACAGCCGAGGCCGCGAAGCCGGGCAGGTCGGTCACGTCGATCTCGGTGGTGTTCGCGCCGCCGGACCCGTCGAGGGCATCGGCGGCAGGCAACCAGCCCGAGCCGAGCACGAGGGCGACGTCGTGACGGCCCACGCCCGTCAGCTCGGAGAGGCGGGCGGCGGCCGCATCGGCCAGGACGTACGGCGAGGTCGACTCGGTCACGACGCGACTCTAGTCCGTCACCAAGTGGCGGCGAGGAGCTCGGGGACGTAGCCGTGACGGACCCGCTGCGGGTGGTCGCCGACGGCGAGGTAGGCCAGCTCCTCACCGGTGCTGGGGTCGAGCACGGCGACCGCGTCGCTGCCCGACAGGGAGATCCAGCAGGTGTCGCTGAGGCCCTCGGTCGTCCAGTAGGGCTTGAGGTACGCGTGACCGGTCGTCTTCTCGTTGAAGAGCTGGTAGTGCCCGGTGCTCCGGTCGACCAGCGCCGCGTAGTCGTCCATCGTGCCGGCGACGCACAGCTTCGTGCCGGCGTCGTTCATGGACAGGCCGTGGTGGGCGGAGTCGTTGACGTACTGCTCCCGCAGCATGTTCGGCACCAGGTTCGGCAACGGCACCACGCGCGTGATGGCGCCGGTGCGCGGCTCGGGAATCCCGCCGAGGGTGTAGTCGACCTTGCCGTTGAGGTCGGGAGCCTGGGTGTCGAACTCCACGAACCCGTGGAAGAAGGACACCTGGAAGTAGACGAACCGCTCGTCGGGGGACAGGGCCATCGGCCGGACGGCGCTGCTCATCCGCGGGTAGCCGGCCTCGGCGAGCTCGCGCCCGATGCCCCAGCGCTGCTCGATGGCGAAGTCGGAATTGCGCACGACCTGGAACCAGCGGTCGCCCTTGAGCCCGTCCAGCAGCGGAATGTCGCCGGGGGTGTAGACCAGACCGATCGAGGCGTGGAAGATCCGCTCGCCGTCCTCGGTGTAGTTGCTCTCGTGCGGCGTCTCGCCGGAGGCGAAGGTGCGGGTCCGGTCACCCATCGAGACCTGGGCGCCGCCGGGAAGCGTCTCGTTCACCATCGAGTACTCGATGACCTGACGCGAGGTCGAGTCGGACACCAGGAGTCGGCGACCGTCGGGAGACAGGCCCATGTGGTCGCTGCGGTGGCCGTCCATGGCCTGTTCGCGGACGATCGAGTTCGGGTCGCCGGCGGTGGCCTTGGCGATGTCGATCCACACGACGTCGGCGAAGCTCGGCCGGGACACCGCCAGGTAGCGGCCGTCGAGGGTGGTGAACATGTCGTCGACGTACTGGTCGTGCCCTTCGCCGGGGCCGACGCGGATCACCAGGAAGTAGGCCAGCGCGGCCGGGTCCTTGTAGATGTCCGCGAGCTCTTGCTTCTTGTCCGGGACCAGGTCGACCCCGCGCTTGAGCACGTCGAAGGAGTGGGCGTCGACGATGCTGGCCGTGCCGGCCCAGTTGTTGCCGACCCACATCACGTCACGCAGCTCGGGCGCGGGATCCGCGGAGGTGGCCGGTGCCGACGGCTGGAGGGTCAGGACGAGGCCGGTGACGGCGGCCGCGGCCGCGGCGATTCGCAAGCGCATGAACGTGACAACGATTCACGTTCTGCGGGGTCACGTCCCTCAGAGGCCGGTGGACCTGCAGGCGCGACGGCGCAGCGCGTTCACGTAGTCGGCGGGAGCATCGGCCGCCTCGGCGGCGTTCGAGAGCACGCCGAGGTACGACGCCGAGGGCAGCCCGCCCTCATAGGCGTCCAGGACGTAGGTCCACGCCACGACCTCGCCGCCCATGGTCGCGATCCGGACCTTCGTGCGGCGGTAGAGACCGGAGTCGGCGGACTCCCAGCGGTCGAGGTTCGGCTCGTCGAGCGGGCTGACGTCGTACACAGCGACGAAGACCTGCTCGAGCGGGTCCTGCACGATCGTGGCCAGCGAGCCGTCCCAGCCGTGTTCCTCGCCGCCGAACGTCAGCCGCCACCCGGTGAGCCACCCGGTCGTCTGCAGGGGCGAGTGGGGGCACCGCTCGCCCATCCGGGCCGGGTCGAGGTTGGTGCCGTAGGCGGCGTACGACGTCACGGGCGACAGGCTAGTGCCTGGCGTGCGTGTGACGTCGTACGCCGCGAGGGCGTCAGCTGCCCGTGTAGAGCAGGTGGTTGGCCGGGGTGGCCGCCGAGCAGATGATCAGCAGGACGCAGGTGCGCGCGGTGCCGGTGATCTTGCCCTTCGTGGTGGCGGCCACGATCGCCGAGTTCACCGTGGCGGGGGAGGCGCCCGGGTGGGTGGACAGGTAGAGCGCGGCGGCTGCAGCGACGTGCGGGGAGGCCATCGACGTACCGCTGATCGTGTTGGTGCCGTTGTCCAGCCAGGCCGAGGTGATGTTGACGCCGGGAGCGAACAGGTCGACGCACGTGCCCCGGTTCGAGAAGCTCGCCCGGGCGTCGTTGATGTCGCTGGCAGCGGCGGTGAGCGCCTCGGGAACCCGGGCGGGCGACTTCGAGCAGGCGTCGCTGTTCTCGTTGCCGGCAGCGACAGCCATGGTCACTCCATCGGCGATCACGCGGCGCACCGCGTCGTCGAGGGCGGTGGAGGCGCCGCCGCCGAGGCTCATGTTGGCGACGGCCGACTTGCCGGCCTGGTGGTTGGCGACGACCCAGTCGAGGCCGCCGATGACTGCGGAGTTGGAGCCGGAACCGTTGCAGTCGAGCACGCGGACGCCGATCAGCCTCGCCTGCTTCGCGAGACCGTAGGAGTTGCCGCCGATGGTGCCGGAGACGTGGGTGCCGTGGCCGTTGCAGTCGGTCGCGTTGCTGTCACCGTCGATGGTGTCGGTGCCGTGGACCGCGCGGCCGCCGAAGTCGGGGTGCGTGGTGAGGATGCCGGTGTCGACGACGTAGACGTCCACGCCCGAGGCCGTGCTGGCATAGGTGTAGGCGTTGTTGAGCGGCAGGTTGCGCTGGTCGACCCGGTCCAGGCCCCAGCTCGGGGTGGGCGTCTGGGTGTCGTTGATCCGCATGGTGCGGTCCAGTTCGATCGCCTGGATCCGGGCGTCACCGCGGAGCACGGTGAGCAGGGTGTCGGTCAGCGTGGCGGCGAAGCCGTTCAGCACGTGCTGGTAGACGTGGGTGACCTGGCCACCCTTGTTCGTGACGAGTGCGTTGGCCGTGGCCTGCGCGTCAGCGGTGGGCTTCAGGGTGACGATGACGTCGAGCAGGCCGGCCGACTGGGCCGCCGATCGGGCGTTGACCGGAGCGGCCTGTGCTGCGGGGAGCGAGACCTGCGTGAGGCTCGCGAATGCGAGCGCGCAGGCTGCGATGATTCCGAGAATCCGAGACATGGTGGAGCGGCTCCTTGCGTGACGGTGAGCGACCCCATGCCGCCCTACCGGAGAGTAGGTGGAACTCTGCCCTGAACGTGATGACGGACACAAGCGGCTGCCTACTAGGCTGGTCGCGTGACCCACTTCGATGTCCTCGTCCTTGGTGCCGGCCCCGGGGGCTACGTCGCCGCTATTCGCGCATCTCAGCTCGGCAAGTCCGTTGCTGTCATCGAGAAGAAGTACTGGGGCGGTGTCTGCCTCAATGTCGGCTGCATCCCGTCCAAGGCGCTGCTCAAGAACGCCGGACTCGCGCACACGTTGACCCACGAGAAGGCCAAGTACGGCATCGAGGGTGACGCGACGATGTCCTACGGCCCGACCCACGCGCGCTCCCGCCAGGTGAGCGCCGGGATCGTCAAGGGCGTCCACTTCCTGATGAAGAAGAACAAGATCACCGAGATCGACGGCTGGGGCACGCTCACCGGCCCGAAGGCCATCGACGTGAAGGCCGAGGACGGCACCACGACGTCGTACACCGCCGACAGCATCATCATCGCCACCGGTGCGACCGTCCGCTCGGTCCCCGGTGTCGAGGTCAACGGTCAGAACATCGTGACCTACGAGGAGCAGATCCTCGACGAGAACCTGCCGGAGTCGATCGTCATCGGCGGCTCGGGTGCCATCGGGGTCGAGTTCGCCTACATCCTGAAGAACTTCGGTGTCGACGTCACCATCGTCGAGTTCCTCGACCGGATGGTGCCGACCGAGGACGCCGACGTGTCCAAGGAGCTCGCCCGCCACTACAAGAAGCTCGGCGTGAAGGTGCTGACCTCGACCGCCGTCAAGGGCGTCGAGGACACCGGTTCGGGCGTCAAGGTCCGCATCGCGCCGGCCGCCGGTGGGGACGAGCAGGTCATCGAGGCCAGCAAGTTCCTCGCCGCCTTCGGCTTCGCGCCCCGCATCGACGGTTACGGCCTCGACGCTGCCGGCGTCGCGCTCACCGAGCGTGGTGCGATCGCGATCGACGACTTCGGCCGTACCAACGTCGACGGCGTCTACGCCATCGGCGACGTGACCGGCAAGTTCATGCTCGCCCACGTCGCCGAGGCCATGGGCATCGTTGCCGCCGAGACGATCGCCGGCGCCGAGACGATGCCGATCGAGTTCGACTTCACGCCGCGCGCGACGTACTGCCAGCCCCAGATCGGTTCGTTCGGCTACAGCGAGCAGCAGGCGAAGGACAAGGGGTACGACGTCAAGACGGCCACCTTCCCCTTCTCCGCCAACGGCAAGGCCCAGGGCCTCGGCGAGGCTGTCGGCTTCGTCAAGATCGTCGCCGACGCCGAGCACAACGAGATCCTCGGCGCCCACATGATCGGCCCCGAGGTCACCGAGCTGCTGCCGGTCCTCACGCTCGCGCAGAAGTGGGACCTCACGGCTGACGAGGTCGGCCGCAACGTCTTTGCCCACCCGACGCTCACCGAGGCGGTCAAGGAGGCGATCCACGGGATCGCCGGCCACATGATCAACCTCTGAGCCGGACCAGACCATGACGCGTGTCGTGATCGTCGGTGGAGGCCCTGGCGGCTACGAGTCCGCCCTGGTTGCGGCCCAGCTCGGGACCGAGGTCGTCGTCATCGACTCCGACGGCATCGGCGGATCGGCGGTGCTCACCGACTGCGTGCCCAGCAAGACGCTGATCGCGACCGCCGAGGTGATGACCGACTTCATCGAGGCCGGCGAGCTCGGCATCGAGGCCCACCACCCGACGGTGGACCTGCGTCGGGTCAACGAGCGGGTCAAGGCCCTGGCGCAGGCGCAGTCCTCCGACATCGAGGGTCGCCTGGCCCGCGAGGGCGTGACTGTGGTGCACGGTCGCGGTCGGCTCGACGGCCCCACCCGCGTGATCGCGACCCTCGAGGACGGATCTGAGCAGTCGTACGACGCGGGCGCGATCCTGGTGGCAACGGGGGCCGCGCCGCGGGTGCTCCCCACGGCCCAACCCGACGGTGAACGCATCCTGACGTGGGAACAGGTCTACGACCTCGACGCCGTGCCCGAACACATGATCGTCGTGGGTTCCGGCGTGACCGGTGCCGAGTTCGCCAGCGCGTACCAGGCGCTCGGGATCCCGGTCACCCTGGTCTCCTCGCGTGAACGCATCCTTCCGGGGGAGGACCCCGACGCAGCCCAGGTGCTCGAGGACGTCTCGACACGGCGCGGAATGACGGTGCTCGGGCAGTCCCGGATGCAGTCGGTGACCCGCTCGGGCGATGTCGTCACGGTCACGCTCGCGGACGGGCGAGAGGTCACCGGGTCGCACTGCATCCTCGCGCTCGGCTCGGTCCCGAACACGGCCGGTCTCGGTCTGGAGGAGGCCGGGGTCATCCTCGACGACGGGGGCTTCATCAAGGTCGACCGGGTCTCGCGGACCGCCGCCCGCGGTGTCTACGCCGCGGGTGACTGCACCGGGGTCTTCATGCTCGCGTCGGTTGCCGCCATGCAGGGGCGGATCGCGATGGCCCACTTCCTCGGCGACGCGGTCCAGCCGCTCGACCTCTCCGTGGTGTCCTCGAACGTCTTCACCGCGCCCGAGATCGCGACGGTCGGTGTCACGCAGAAGCAGGTCGACGCCGGCGAGGTCCTCGCGGAGGTCGTGATGCAACCGCTGGCCACCAACGCCCGCGCGAAGATGCAGGGCATCACCGACGGCTTCGTCAAGCTGTTCGTCGCGCCGGGCTCGCGCAACCTGCTCGGTGGTGTGGTGGTCGGCCCCCGGGCGTCCGAGCTGATCCACCCGGTTGCACTGGCCGTCACCGAGCGACTCACCGCCGATCAGCTGGCCCACACCTTCACGGTCTATCCGTCGATCAGCGGCTCCGTGGCCGAGGCTGCCCGCCGATTGCACCGGGCGTGACGCCTGCGAGAATGCGGGCATGCGCGTGCACCTCGGCTGCGACCATGCCGGCCTCGAGCTCAAGTCCCACCTGACCGGCTGGCTCACCGAGCACGGCTACGAGCCGGTCGATCACGGCCCGTTCGTCTACGACGCCGTGGACGACTACCCCGTCTTCTGCCTCCGGGCCGCTGAAGGCGTCGTCGCCGACCGCGACGCCGGCCTCGACAGCCTCGGCGTCGTGATCGGCGGCTCGGGCAACGGCGAGCAGATCGCCGCCAACAAGGTCAAGGGCGTTCGCGCGGCCCTCGCCTGGTCCGAGGAGACCGCGAGCCTGGCCCGTGAGCACAACGACGCGTGGGTGGTCGCCGTCGGCGGCCGGATGCACACGCTCGAGGAGATGACCCGCCTCGTCGAGGTGTTCCTCTCCACCCCGTTCCCCGGCGACGAGCGGCACGTACGTCGCATCGGCCAGATGGCGTCGTACGAGACGACCGGCGAGCTGCCGCCGCTGCCCGAGTCCGCCCAGGGGCTGGGCGCGCCCGGGCTCGGCGATGCCTGAGGGACACACCCTCCACCGCCTGGCCGACCGCATCACCGAGGTCTTCGGCGGACACGTCGTGCGGGTGGGCAGCCCGCAGGGTCGCTTCGCTGACGGCGCCGAACGGATCGACGGCAGCCGGCTGCTCGATGCCGACGCCTGGGGCAAGCAGCTGTTCATCCGCTTCGAGGCGGACCGGCTGGTCCGGGTGCATCTGGGCCTCTACGGCACCTTCGAGGTGGACGACACCGCAGCAGAGGTGCCGCTCCCGATCGGTCAGGTGCGGATGAGACTGATCCGCCCAGCCTTGGAGGCCAGGCCGCCGGCGTACGCCGACCTCCGCGGCGCGACCACCTGCGCCCTGGTCACGCCTGAGGAGCGTGACGCCGTGCTGGCGCGGATCGGCCCCGACCCCCTGCGCGCGGATGCCGACCCGGACCGCGCGTGGGCTCGGATCGGTCGCAGCTCGGCGCCGATCGGCACCCTGCTGATGGACCAGGCCGTCCTCGCCGGTGTCGGCAACGTCTACCGCGCCGAGGTGTTGTTCCGTCACCGGATCCATCCGCTGCGCCCCGGTCGCACGCTTCGGGTCTCGCAGTGGCGAGCGATCTGGGAGGATCTGGTCGTGCTCATGCAGGAGGGTGTGGTCACCGGACGGATCGACACCGTCCGGGGAGAGCACCTGCCCGAAGCCATGGGCCGTCCGCCACGGGTCGATGACCACGGTGGCGAGGTCTACGTCTACCGCCGGACCGGCCAGGCCTGCCACGTCTGCGGCAGCGCGGTGCGGACCGACGTCCTCGCCGGCCGCAACGTGTTCTGGTGCGCCCACTGCCAGCCGTCCTTCCGTTCCCGGGCGGCTCGATGATCGGCGCGGGGCGTCGGTGGGCAACGTCCGACGGCGGCATCGGGTTCGCGCTCGCGGCGGTGTCCGTGCTCGCTCTCGCGGGTGTTGCCTGGCGCCCGATGGACGTCCCCATCAACGCCGTCTTCCTGCCGCTGGTGCTGGGTGTCCTGCTGCTGAGCAGTCGGGTGCTGCCGTTGTTCGCAGGCTTCATCCTGCTGACCCTCGCGACCGCCACCTCCCTCCAGGAGGTGTGGACAGGGCGCATGGTGATCGCCCTCGTCGTCATGTTCGGCATCACTCTGGTGGTCATCTTCGTCTCGGCCCGCCGCAGCCAGCTCGGGGTCGGGCCGACGCGCGGGGAGACGATGCTGGTCGACCTGCGTGACCGGATCCTCGCCCAGGGCGAGATCCCGACCCTGCCGTCGCGGTGGCTGGTCCAGTCCGCGTTGTCGTCGGCGGGCGGCTCGCCCTTCGCGGGTGACTTCGTCGTGGCCACCACCCGTGCGCACGGTGGACAGATCGAGCTGGTCGTCGTCGACGTCTCCGGCAAGGGCGAGGCGGCCGGCACCCGCGCGCTCCAGCTGTCGGGCGCGATGGGTGGCCTGGTCGGCGCGCTGCCCCCGGGCCGGTTCCTCCCGGCCGCCAACGACTACCTCCTCCAGCGTCACTGGGAGGAGGGCTTCGCCACCGCGATCCACGTGTCCATCGACCTGGAGTCCGGTGTGTTCGAGCTGCGCTGCGCCGGCCACCCGCCGGCCGTCCAGCGCCACGCCGGCTCGGGGCGCTGGCAGGTGCTGCGCGCCGAGGGCCCGGTCCTCGGCATCGTCGAGGACGTCGACTACGACTGCTACGCCGGTCGCCTCGATCCCGGCGACAGCCTGCTCCTCTACACCGATGGCATGGTCGAGGAGCCGCGCAAGGACATCGAGCTCGGAATCGACCGGATGATGGGCACGGCCGAGGGCCTGCTCCGCCACACCTGGGACGGCCTGGCCGACCGTCTGGTCGACGCCGTGGGATCCCCCGACGACGATCGCGCGCTGCTCGTGGTCCACCGTCGGCCCTGAGTCCGGTCGTCGAGCACGTCCACGAGGGCGCCTCGGTTGGGGTCAGCACCCGGCAATGTGGCACCATGACTACCGCTTGCGGGAGCTCTCCTGCACGCGGGGATGTAGCACAATGGTAGTGCCTCAGTCTTCCAAACTGATTACGCGGGTTCGATTCCCGTCATCCCCTCGAAGTGCGGCCGAGAAGGGCCACCGACGGGGCGTAGCGTAGTGGCTAGCGCGCCTGCTTTGGGAGCAGGAGACCGCAGGTTCGAGTCCTGTCGCCCCGACTGATTAGCCCGACTGATTGGCTCGACTGATCATCCCGATCGCACCAGCGGGCACCTGCCCGTGCACCACCCACTGACACGTAGGAGAACACCTGTGAAGAGCGCCGTCGAGACCTTGAGCCCGACTCGGGCCAAGCTGACCGTCGAGGTGCCCTTCGAGGAGCTCAAGCCGAGCCTCGACGCGGCGTACCAGAAGATCGCGAAGCAGATCAACGTCCCCGGTTTCCGCCGTGGCAAGGTCCCGCCGCAGGTCATCGACCGCCAGGTCGGCCGTGCCGTCGTCCTCGACGAGGCCGTCAACGACGTGCTCCCGAAGGCCTACATGGAGGCGCTCACCGAGAACTCCCTGACCCCGCTGGCGCAGCCGGACATCGAGGTCACGAAGTTCGAGGACAACGAGGGCCTCGAGTTCACCGCCGAGGTCGACGTCAAGCCCGAGATCACCCTTCCGGCGTACGACGGCCTGTCGGCCAAGGTCGAGGACCTGGCCGTCTCCGACGACGACGTCACCGAGCAGGTCGACGCGCTGCGTGAGCGCTTCGCGACCCTGATCGACGTCGAGCGCCCCGCGAAGTCGGGCGACTTCGTGGTCATCGACCTCGTGGCCACGCAGGACGGCGAGGTCGTCGACGGCGCCGAGATCGCTGGCTTCTCCTACAAGGTCGGCAACGGCGGCATGATCGACGGTCTCGACGAGGCCCTCGAGGGTGCGGCCATCGACGAGGAGAAGACGTTCGTCACCCAGCTCGTCAGCGGCGACCTGGTCGGCCAGGACGTCGAGGTCAAGGTCAAGGTCACCGGCGTGCAGGAGCAGGAGCTCCCCGAGCTCGATGACGACTTCGCGCAGGAGGCCTCGGAGTTCGACACGCTCGCCGAGCTCCGCGAGGACGTGCGGGAGCGGCTGACCCGCGGCAAGCGCCTCGAGCAGGCTGCCGCCGCTCGCGACGCCGTGCTGGAGTCGCTGCTCGAGCAGGTCGAGGTGCCGCTGCCCGAGACGATGGTCACCGAGGAGCTCAACGCTCGCCGCGAGAACCTCGAGCAGCAGCTCGTCATGTCGGGCCTCACCCTCGAGAAGTACCTCGAGGAGGAGGGCCAGACCCAGGAGGAGTTCGAGGCGGACCTCGACCGACGCGTGCGTGACGCCGTGGCGGCCCAGTTCCTGCTCGACGAGATCGCCGACAAGGAAGAGCTGGGCGTCGACCAGGCCGAGCTCACCCAGCACATGATCCGTCGTGCGCAGCAGTCCGGCCAGGACCCGCAGGAGTTCGTGAACCACATGTTCGAGCACAACCACGTGCCGGACCTGGTCCAGGAGATCCGCCGCGGCAAGGCGCTGCAGCTGCTCGTCGAGGGCGCGACCGTCGTCGACGGCTCGGGCAACCCGGTCGAGCTGAAGAACCTGCGCGGCGACGGCACCATCGGTGAGGACGAGCCCGCCGATGACATGGTCGCCGACCACGTGGTCGTCGACGCCGAGGACGCTGAGCCCGCCCTGGACCCCGCGGTCGAGCCCGCCGTGGACCCGACGCAGGCCTGAGCCGCCGGCGGCAGGACGAACGTCACTACCGCCTTCAGTGCACAACTGTGCACTGAAGGCGGTAGTCTTTTTCACATGTTGCAGGAACCGAGCGTCGTCGACGCCCTCGCGTTGGCGGCGTTGACCGTCGACGATCTCCTGGTCGCGACGGCCCGGGACACCCACACCGCCATTGCTCGTCGTGCCCACGGTCTGGTTCGCGTCGGTGTCGGATCTGCCGCGGCGCCGGTGGAGACACTGCACACCGGCATTGCGGCGCTGGTCTACGGCTCTCTGGGTCTCTCGCTCAAGGGGGCGGCGAAGGGGCTCGGCAAGCTGGGGGACGCCGGTGTCGGACCCGCTCTGGACGCCACCCCTCGCGGCCGCTTCGTGCGCGCCGCCATCAACGGGCTGATCGGCGAGGAGCTGACCCGCGACCACCCGCACCTGGCGATCGAGATGGGGGTGCGCCACGAGGGTCGCGACGTCGTGCTCACGCCCGAGGGCGTGGCTTCGGCGTTCCCCGATGCCACCGGACAGCTCGTGATCTTCCTGCACGGCCTCTGCGAGAACGAGGCGTACTGGAACCACCACCGCGACCGCACCGGGACGACGTACGGCGAGACCGTGGCCCGACAGGGATGGACCCCTGTCTACCTGCGCGCCAACACCGGCCTGGCCCTGAGGGAGAACGGCGTCGCGCTCGCCGCGGTCGTCCAGCGCCTCGTCGACGCGTGGCCGACCGAGGTCACCCGGATCGCGCTGGTCGGGCACTCGCTCGGTGGCCTGATCATGCGGGCGTCCTCCGTTGTGGTCGCCGACGGTGCCGCTCCGGCTGCCTGGACCGACCTGGTCAGTGACGTGGTCACCCTGGGGACGCCGCACCTCGGGTCCTGGTTCGCCGTGAGCGCCGACCGCGCCAGTCGAACCCTCGCGCGGGCTCCCGAGGTGGCCGCCTTCGGGCGGATCATCGACCGTCAGGCGCCCGGGATCCACGACCTCATCGAGGGCCTCGCCGAGGACGTCCCGCCGCTGCCCCATGCCCGTTACCGCCTGGTGTCGGCGACCCTGGCGAGGACGCCGCAACACCCCGTCTCGCGGGCGATCGGCGACCTGCTGGTGACCCCGAGCTCGGCCACCGGACGCGACAAGCGCAGGGGAACCAACCTGTTCCCCGGCGCCGAGGTGCTGCGCCTGCCGAACACCGACCACTTCGGCCTGCTCAACCACCCCCAGGTGCACACCGCCCTCGAGCGTTGGCTCTGCATGCCGGTCCTCGCCTGAGGCAAGATGACCGCATGACGACCGGAGATGCCGCGCGCGAGCTTCGCGCCGAAGCCTTGATCGATGCCCCGACCGAGCAGGTGTGGGCCCTGCTCACCGACTTCGCGCAGCTCTCGCAGTGGAGTCCGGAGACCGTGCGGATGATTCCGCTCAAGCGGGGCGGGCTGCGCGCGGGCCAGTGGTACCTCGGCATCAACCGGCGCAAGGGTGTCGTGTGGCCGACCCGGTCGGTCGTGGCCGACGTGGTTCCCGGCCGACGGCTGGTGTGGGACACCAGGTCCAGCGGCGCGCAGTGGGTCTGGGAGCTGGAGCCGGCGGACGGTGGGACCCAGGTGGTCCACCGGCGCCCCGTCCCCGAGGGCAACACGCTGATGAGCAAGGTGTTCGCGGCGGCCTTCCTCGGCGGCGGCGTCGAACACGCCGACGAGCTCGAGGGCGGCATGGCCACCACCGTCGCCGGCCTCAAGGCTGCCGTCGAAGGCTGAAATCCGCTGTCGGCGAACAGGGGCGGTTATCGCGTGGTTCTGACCTCCGGGACGGCTAGTGTCACCGTCGTGACCCAGTTTCCCGGTGGCCCCCAGCGTGGCCCTCAGATGAACGGCCCAGAGATGAATGGAGCCGCGGGGATCAGCTTCCTCGACGACAACATCTACAGCCGGTTGCTCCGCGAGCGGATCGTGTTCCTCGGTTCCGAGGTGCGCGACCAGAACGCCAACGCGATCTGCGCCCAGCTGCTGCTGCTGTCTGCGGAGGATCCCGAAGCGGACATCTTCCTCCACATCAACAGCCCCGGCGGCTCCGTGGACGCCGGCATGGCGATCTACGACACGATGAACTACATCCCCAACGACGTCGCGACCGTCGGCATGGGGCTGGCGGCCTCGATGGGGCAGTTCCTGCTCTGCGCCGGCGCGAAGGGCAAGCGCTACGCCCTCCCGCACGCGCGGATCATGATGCACCAGCCGTCCTCCGGCATGGGCGGCTCGGCCTCGGACATCAAGATCCAGGCGCAGCAGTCGCTGCACATCAAGAAGGTGCTCCTCGACCTCATCGCCGAGCACACCGGCCAGACGGTCGAGCAGGTCACCAACGACGCCGACCGCGACCGCTGGTTCACCGCGGCCGAGGCGCAGGAGTACGGCCTGGTCGACAAGGTGGTCAAGAGCGCCCGGGAAGCCGTCGACGAGGGCCGTCCGGCCCACAAGAAGGACTGAGCTGATGAACTACTACATCCCCCAGTGGGAAGAGCGCACCTCCTACGGGTTCCGTCGCATCGACCCCTACGGCAAGTTGTTCGAGGACCGGATCATCTACCTCGGCTCGCCGATCTCCGATGACGTCGCGAACGCCGTCATCGCCCAGCTGCTGTGCCTGCAGTCGATGAACCCCGACCAGGACATCAGCATCTACATCAACAGCCCCGGTGGATCGTTCACGGCGCTGACGGCGATCTACGACACGATCCAGTTCATCAAGCCCGACGTGCAGACCGTGTGCATCGGCCAGGCAGCCTCGGCGGCGGCGATCCTGCTCGCCTCGGGCGCCAAGGGCAAGCGCCTGGCGCTGCCCAACAGCCGGATCCTGATCCACCAGCCCTACACCGAGGGCACCTTCGGTCAGACCTCGGACATCGAGATCCAGGCCAACGAGATCCTGCGGATGCGCGAACTTCTCGAGAAAATGATCAGCGACCACTCGAACCGGTCGATGGAAGAGGTGAGTCGCGACATCGAGCGCGACAAGATCCTCACCGCTCAGGGTGCGATCGAGTACGGCTTGATCGACTCCATTCTTGAGTCGCTCAAGACCCCCGTTCTCGTCTGATCCACCTGACTACTTGTAGGACCCGATGACCTGTTCGACGTACAGCCCGTGTCACGCCCCCGTGGGGGCGTGGCAGGGAGTACCGTCGGGGAGTTCACATCTGAGGAGGACCCGTGGCACGCATCGGTGACGGTGGCGACCTGTTGAAGTGCTCGTTCTGCGGAAAGAGCCAGAAGCAGGTCAAGAAGCTCATCGCTGGTCCGGGTGTCTACATCTGTGACGAGTGCATCGACCTGTGCAACGAGATCATCGAGGAGGAGCTCGCCGAGGGCTCCGAGGTCGAGCTCGCTGACCTGCCGAAGCCCAAGGAGATCTTCGAGTTCCTGAACTCCTACGTCATCGGGCAGGAGCAGGCCAAGAAGTCCCTCGCGGTGGCGGTCTACAACCACTACAAGCGGGTCCAGGCGGGCGTCCAGCCCGGCGTCGGCCCCGGTGGCCAGGGCAAGCACAAGGACGAGGTCGTCGAGGTCTCGAAGTCCAACATCCTCGTGATCGGCCCGACCGGCTGTGGCAAGACCTACCTCGCCCAGACGCTGGCGCGGATGCTCAACGTCCCGTTCGCGATCGCGGACGCCACGGCGCTGACCGAGGCCGGCTACGTCGGCGAGGACGTCGAGAACATCCTGCTGAAGCTGATCCAGGCCGCTGACTACGACGTCAAGAAGGCCGAGACGGGCATCATCTACATCGATGAGATCGACAAGGTGGCCCGCAAGGCGGAGAACCCCTCGATCACGCGCGACGTGTCCGGTGAGGGCGTGCAGCAGGCGCTGCTGAAGATCATCGAGGGCACCACCGCCTCGGTTCCTCCGCAGGGCGGGCGCAAGCACCCGCACCAGGAGTTCATCCAGATCGACACCACGAACATCCTGTTCGTGGTGGGCGGCGCGTTCGCCGGTCTCGAGCACATCATCGAGCAGCGGGTGGGCAAGAAGTCGCTCGGCTTCACGGCCGAGCCGCGCGGCGAGGCCGAGCGTGCCGCTGACGACCTGCTCAGCAAGGTGCGTCCCGAGGACCTCACCAAGTTCGGCCTGATCCCCGAGTTCATCGGCCGGTTGCCCCTGATCGCGAGCGTCAGCCCGCTGGACCAGGCAGCCCTCGTGCAGATCCTCACCGAGCCCCGCAACGCGCTGACCAAGCAGTACAAGAAGCTCTTCGACCTCGACGGCGTCGAGCTCGAGTTCTCCGACGACGCGATCCAGGGGATCGCCGACAAGGCCCTGGAGCGCGGCACGGGTGCCCGCGGCCTGCGCGCCATCATCGAGGAGGTCCTCCTCCACGTGATGTACGACGTCCCGAGCCGTGGCGACGTGGAGAAGGTCATCATCACGCGCGACGTCGTCGACAACGACGTGGCCCCGACGCTGATCCTGCGCGAGACCAAGAAGAAGAAGTCCGCCTGATCCACCGTTGACCCCGGTGGGTCAGCAGTGGTCCGCGACGTACTTCTCGAGGGCCTGCTCGCCGACCGGATCGGTCTGCCTGCCCTCGTCGAGGTCGATCAGGTAGCGGCGCGCCTCGAAGGGCAGGTCCTCGGGCGTGCCGTGCTCGATGATCAGCTGGTCGATCCCGCTCTCCCAGAACTGCGTCCCGGTCATGTCCTCGCAGAACTGCGCGGGATCCGCGTCCGAGGGCCACTGGGTGGCGCGGCAGCCGGTGGCGGCGACCAGCACCACCGCCACCGCGGCCACCCACCGGACCGGCATCACTCAGCCGGCGCCGCAGGTGCTTCGTCGACCTCGGCGATCTCGGCGGTGATCGTGAGGCCGCCTGCGGACTCGTCGACGGTGAAGACCAGGTCGCCGACGATCTTGCCGGCCGCGATCAGGTCGCGACGGGCGAGCTCGGCGGCGCGGACCGCCTTCTCGGGGCCGGAGACCTCGACGCGGGACAGCGGCGTCTTCATGGTGACCTTGGCCTGCGACTTGGCGCCACGAATGCCGCCCAGCGCGGCGGCGACCGAGTCGATGACCGACCCGTCGGACGCGGCGGGCGAACCGAGCTCGTTGACCGTCGGCCACGGCGCGCGGTGCACCGAGCCCTCCTGCCACCACGACCACACCTCTTCGGTGACGTAGGGCAGGAACGGGGCGAGCAGCCGGAGCTGGACCTGGAGCGCGAAGGCGAGCGTCGCGCGGGCCGAGTCGGAGGCGTCGCCTGCTTCGGCGTAGGCGCGCTCCTTGACGAGCTCGAGGTAGTCGTCGCAGAACTCCCAGAAGAACTTCTCGCTGACCTCGAGGGCCGTCGTGTAGTCGTAGGCCTCGAACGCTTCGGTGGCCTTGCGGACCACGCCGCCGAGGCGTCCCAGGAGGGCGGTGTCGACCGGCTCGCTCACCCGCGCGGCGCTGAACTCGGTCGCGCCGACGCTGCCGAGGACGAACTTGGACGCGTTGAGGACCTTCATCGCCAGGCGGCGACCGACCTTCATCTGGGTCTCGTCGAAGGGGGAGTCCAGGCCCGGGCGGGCGATGGCCGCACGCCAGCGGACCGCGTCGGCGCCGTACTTCTGGAGGATCTCGTCGGGGACGACGACGTTGCCCTTGGACTTCGACATCTTCTTGCGGTCGGGGTCGACGATGAAGCCGGAGATCATGGCGTGGGTCCACGGCGCCGCGCCGTTCTCGAGCTGCGCGCGGACCACGCGGGAGAAGAGCCAGGTGCGGATGATGTCGTGCGCGTGCGTGCACAGGTCCATCGGGAACACCCGCGACCACAGGTCGGGGTCGGTCTCCCAGCCGCCGGCGATGTGCGGGGTGAGCGACGAGGTCGCCCACGTGTCCATCACGTCCGGGTCGCCGATGAAGCCGCCCGGCTTGCCGCGCTGCTCCTCGGTGTAGCCGGCCGGCGCCTGCGTCGACGGGTCGATCGGCAGCTCGGCCTCGGTCGGCAGGAGCAGACGGGCGTAGTCGGGCTCGCCCTCGCCGTCGAGCGGGTACCAGACCGGGAACGGGATGCCGAAGAAGCGCTGGCGCGAGATCAGCCAGTCACCGTTGAGGCCGCCGACCCAGTTGTCGTAGCGGTGCTTCATGTGCGGCGGCAGCCACTGGATCTCGGCCCCGCGGGCCAGCATCTGGTCGCGGACGGAGGTGTCGCGGCCACCGTTGCGGAGGTACCACTGGCGGGTGGAGACGATCTCGAGGGGCTTGTCGCCCTTCTCGTAGAAGTTCGCCATCCGCTGCGTGGGCTTCGGGTCACCCTCGAGGTCGCCGGTCTCGCGGAGCTTCGCGACCACGGCCTCGCGGGCCGAGTGGACGGTCTTGCCGGCCAGGTCGGCGTACGCCGTCGAGGCCTGCTCGTTCGCCAGCCACTCGGGCGTCTCCCGGGTGAAGCGGCCGTCGCGGCCGATCACGGTGCGCACGGGCAGCTGGAGCTCGCGCCACCAGGTCACGTCGGTCAGGTCACCGAACGTGCAGCACATCGCGATGCCGGCGCCCTTGTCCTTCTCGGCGCCCGCGTGGGCCAGGACCGGGATCTCGACACCGAAGACCGGCGAGGTCACCGTCGTACCGAAGAGGTCCTGGTAGCGCTCGTCGTCGGGGTGGGCGATCAGGGCGACCACCGAGGGGATCAGCTCGGGGCGCGTCGTCTCGATGTGCACCGGAGTGCCGTCGGGGCGGTGGAACGCGACGCGGTGGTAGGCGCCGGCGTAGTCACGGGCCTCCAGCTCGGCCTGCGCGACCGCGGTCTGGAAGGTGACGTCCCAGAGGGTCGGCGCCTCCTGGAGGTAGGCCTCGCCGCGGCCCAGGTTGCGCAGGAACGCGCGCTGGCTCACGGTCTGCGCCTTCGCGCCGATCGTGGTGTAGGTGATGTTCCAGTCGACGCTCAGGCCGAGCGTGCGCCACAGCGTCTCGAAGACCTTCTCGTCCTGCTCGACGAGCTGCTCGCACAGCGCGACGAAGTTCGGGCGGCTGATCGGGACCTGGCGCTTCGGGTCCGGCTTCTCCGGCGGGGTGAAGTCCGCGTCGTAGGGGAGCGAGGGGTCGCAGCGGACGCCGTAGTAGTTCTGCACCCGGCGTTCGGTCGGCAGTCCGTTGTCGTCCCAACCCATCGGGTAGAAGACGGACTTGCCCTGCATCCGCTGGAAGCGGGCGATCAGGTCGGTGTGCGTGTAGGAGAAGACGTGGCCCACGTGCAGGCTGCCACTGACGGTCGGCGGCGGCGTGTCGATGGCGTAGACGTTCTCCCGCGGCTGGGTCCGATCGAAGGCGAAGGTGTCGTCGGCCTTCCACTGGTCGGACCACTTCTGCTCGAGTCCTTCCAGCGCCGGGCGGTCCGGTACGACGATGGGGTCCGGCGCCTGAGTGCTGTCGAGCTCGGTCATGGTCCACAATCCTAGTTCGGACCGGCCCCGGGGCTGGAACCGGCGGGTTACCCTCGACCGATGCGCCTGATCCCGGGAACTGTCCTGAACGCCCTGATGGCCCTCGTTGCGGGGCTGGTGGCGGTGGTGGTGACGGCGGTCGTCGTACCCCCTGCGCAGGCGGAGGGACCGACCTCGCTGACCCTGATCGGTCGCGGCTGGGGCCACGGGCACGGCATGTCCCAGTACGGCGCCCAGAACGCCGCGAAGAACCACGCGCGCACGACCAGCCAGATCCTCGACTTCTACTACCCCGGCACACGTCCGGCCGCGGCGAGCGGTGCGCTGGTCGTCCTGCTCACCGCGGACACCACCAGCAACCTCGTGGTCGGTCACCGTTCGGGGCTGTCGGTGCGGAGCCTGACCTCGGGTGCGAGCTGGGCGCTCACCTCCAGCAGCGCCCGGCAGTGGCAGCTGGTCCCCTCGGCCGACAACAGGTCGACCCGGCTCTCGGTCCTCACCGACAAGTGGCGCACGGTGCGCGACATCCCGGGTGAGGCGGAGTTCCGTGCGTCGGGTGCGGCCCCTATCCGGGTCTACTACCCGGGCGGATCGGCGACCTATCGCGGCCGGGTGCGTTCGGCGATCCCGGACTCCGGCCTCGGTCGGGACACCGTCAACGTCGTCGGGCTCGAGGACTACCTCAAGGGCGTCGTGCCGGTGGAGATGCCCGCGGCCTGGCACCCGCAGGCGGTGCGCACCCAGGCCGTCGCCGCGCGCACCTATGCTGCGTTCGCCCGCAGCAACCGGCACCCGCGGCACTACCACCTGTGCGACACCACGGCGTGCCAGGTCTACCGCGGCGTGTCCGCCGAGAACCCGGCGAGCGACGCCGCGATCGCGGCGACCGCCACCAGGATCCGGACCTACGACGGCAAGCCGGCCTTCACCCAGTTCTCCTCCAGCAACGGCGGATGGTCCTCGGCCGGGTCGCAGCCCTATCTCGCCGCCAAGCAGGACCCGTACGACGTGTGGGAGGGCAACCCCAACGCGAGCTGGGACGTGGTGGTCCCGGCGACCACGATCGAGGCCGCGTGGCCGGCGATCGGGGACTTCGAACGGATCGGTGTCACCGTCCGCGACGGCAACGGCAGCTGGGGCGGCCGGGTCACCGAGGTGCGGGTCCGCGGGGCTGCCGGGGTGGTCGTGGTGAGTGGTGACACGTTCCGGTCCCGGCTGGGGCTCAAGTCGACGATGTTCGCGTGTCCGGGTGGCGTTGCGGCCTGCTGATCCCGGGCCGGTGCAGGAACGCGCGGAGCAACAGCCCCACCACGAGTGCCCAGAACGCGGCGCCGATGCCGAAGACGGTGACGCCGGAGGCGGCGACCACCAGGGTGGCTGCGGCGGCCTCCCTCTCTGCCGGGTCGGCCAGGGCCTCGGCGAGTGCTGCGCCGAGGGTGCCGAGCAGGGCCAGGCCGGCTGCGGCCTGCATCAGGCCGTCCTGGGCGGCCACGACCATGGCGGCCAGCGCGCTGCTCGCGACCGCCAGCACCAGGTAGGTCACCGAGGCGCTGACGGCGGCGATCCAGCGCCGACTGCGATCGGGACCGGCGTCCGGTCCGGCGGCGAGGGCGGCGCTGATCGCCGCGAGATTGATGGCGTGTCCGCCGGTGGGTGCGCCGACGACGGTGCCGATGCCGGTCACGGTCAGGGTCTCGCGCCAGGGCACCGTGTAGCCGAAGCCACTCATCACCGCGACGCCCGGGACGTTCTGCGAGGCCATCGTGACGACGTACAGGGGCAGGGCGACGCCGATCAGGGCCGACCACGACCAGGACGGCGTGGTCCACGCGAGGCTGGGCGCCAGGGCATCGGCGCCGATGTGGGCGGTGGCCAGGACCGTGCCGAGGGCGACGGCGAGCGCGCCGGGCACGGCCCACCGCGGGGAGAGGCGCAGCAGCACCAGCCAGGTCAGGATCACCGGGGCGATCACCCGGGGCGCGTCCACCAGCGCGGTCACCGGAGCCAGGCACAGCGGCAGCAGGACGCCGGCAAGCATCGCGCGGGCCAGGCTGTGGGGGATCGCGGCGACCAGGTCGCCGATGCGCGGCACCAGTGCGGTGAGCAGGATCAGGACACCGGCGGCGACGAAGGCTCCGACGACGGCCGACCAGCCGCCCATCACCCCCGTCGTCGAGGCGAGCAGTGCGGCACCGGGCGTCGACCAGGCCAGCGTCACCGGGATCCGGTGCCGAAGGGACAGCCACAGCATGCCGAGCGCCTGGGTCACGCAGAGCGCCAGCAGGCCGGAGGCGGCCTGGTCGGGGGTCGCACCGACGGCGGTGAGGCCGGCGAGCACGACCACGAAGGAGCTGCTGAACCCGACCACCGCCGTCACGACGCCGGCCATCACCGGTCCGTGGGTCGTCGGCTCGCTCACGCCCCGAGACTAGTGACCAGCCAGTGATCAGAAGGGCGGTACGCCGGTACCGGCGATGCGCAGCCGTCCCCAGGGGTCGCGGTCCGACACCCGGCCCTCGGACTCGCCGTGCTCGGTGCGCAGGCGGACGTCCGTGCCGCTGCGGAGCGTGGCCAGCTCGGGCGTCGCCACGATCCGGCCGTACCAGTGGAAGTGCCCGTCGAGCGGCTGGAAGGCTCCGCGCAGGGTCACGGTGACGGCCTGCTCGGTGTCGTCGACCACGACAGTGGCCGGGCCGTCGTACGACGCCTGCGGCTCGTGGGCGACGGTCACGGGCTCTCCTTGCGGATCGCCCGGACAGTGGGCCGCACGTTGGGCGCCGCGTCGAGCGCGGTGAACTCGACGCCCTGCTCTGCTGCGGCACCGGACAACGCGTGCCAGATGAAGTCGCTGAGGTACGTCGTGGCGGCGGCGCGGGACATCGTGCGGCGCTCGAGCCACCACTGGCCGACGGAGTTGCCGACGCCGACGATGGCCTGCGCCCAGGGTTCGGCAGCCGCCGCGTCGCCACCGAGGTGTCGCAGCGCGTCGCCGAGCAGGCGGGAGAGCTTGGCGGCGATGACCGTCTTCCCGTCGGCGACCGGGTCGGCGCCGGCTGCGTGGTGGCGGATGAGCAGGAGGAAGGCGGCGGGGTGCTCGGCCAGGGTGTCGAGGTACGCCGTAGCGCCGGCGGTGACCCGGTCCCGGGCGGACGCTGGCGTGAAGACGGCCGTGATCACCCGGTCGAGCACCAGGTCGGCGCCCCAGGTGCCGACGGCGGCGTACAGCTCGTCCTTGTCGGCGAAGTAGCGGTAGAGGACCGGCTTGCTGACGCCTGCCTCGGCGGCGATGTCGGCGACCGACGCATCCGGCCCCAGGGCGTCGATCGCCCGGATCGCGGCCTGCACGAACTCGGCTCGGCGGTCAGCCCGGTGCTTGTCCCAGCGGGTCGCGCGCCCGTCACTCTTGACGTCAGAGGCCATGAGGAGAACAGTACAGGTAGACGTTACCGACGGTAATACCTAATCTTCGAAGGACCTGAGCAATGACCATCGTGGATCCCCTTGCCGATCGTTTGGCCGACCGGTTGCTGCGCTCGACCGCCCGGCAATCCTATGACCCCGAGGTCGACCTCGACTGGGATGCACCGCCGGTGCCCGGCCTGTGGTGGATGCAGCCGGAGCGGATCTCGCTCTACGGCACGAAGCTGTGGGACGGGTTGAGCGAGGAGCAGCAGATCACGCTCTCGCGCCACGAGGTCGCGAGCATCGCCAGCGTCGGCATCTGGTTCGAGGTGGTCCTCATGCAGCTGCTGCTGCGCGACGTCTACTCGGCCGACCCGAGGGACCCGCGGACGCAGTTCGCCCTCACCGAGGTGGGGGACGAGACGCGGCACACCGTGATGTTCGGGCGCGCGATCGGGTCGATGGGCATGCCTGCCTACGGCCCGCGCCCGAAGGTGAAGCAATTCGCTCGGCTCGGCCCGCTCGCCCTGCGCGGTCCGAGCGCCTACGCCTCGATCCTGATCGGGGAGGAACCGGTCGACCGGTGGCAGCGTGACTCGATGCGCGACGAGCGGATCCAGCCGCTGACCCGGATGGTGTCGCGCATCCACGTGACCGAGGAGGCGCGGCACGTCACCTTCGCGCGCGACGAGCTGGCGAAGTCGGTGCGCGGGATCGGTCGCACCGAGCGTCTCTGGCACCAGGCGTTGACCGCCCAGGTCGCCTACATCACGATGCGGTCCCTGGTGCATCCCGACGTGTACGCCGCCGTCGGCATCGACCCGCGTGAGGGGCGCAAGGCCGCCCTGGGCAACGAGAACTACCGCGACACCATTGCCTGGATGGGCGAGAAGGTGATGCCGTTCCTGGAGGAGCAGGGGATGGTCGGTGCCGCTCACCGCAAGACGTGGCGTGCCTCGTTCCTCATGCGCTGAGCCGGATTCAGGAGAGGGCAGCGCGCGCTGCCAGGACGGCGTCGTAGATCGTCTGGTCGATCGCTGAACCCTCGCGGCGGACGTCGGCGGCGTCCAGGACCACGAGACGGTTGAGCCGGACCTCGCTCGGCCGACCTTCGCGGTCCCAGCCGCCCGAGCCGACATCCATCCACTGACGCCCCGCGGCGGCTTCCTGGGCCTGGTCGCGATCGTGGTCCTTGCTGGTCATGACCAGGCAGTCCACCGTCGTGTGGCCGTCGGGGCCGATCGTCGTACCGATCACCAGCACGGGGCGGTCCTTGCCCTGCAGTGGATCGTCCTCGTACGGAACCCACGCCCACACCACCTCGCCCGGATCCGGGTCCCCGTCGCGGCGGGGTGCGTAGGTGCCGTCGGTCATCGGGTCTCCTTGAGGAACTGGCTGACCAATCCTGGGGTGGCCGCTTCGGCGAGGGCAAGGGCGGCAGGGACGGGGACGTCGTCCACCTCGATGCGCCCGCCGCCACCGGCGGTCGTCGCGACGACATGGACCAGGCCGGCGCGGCGCTGGAACCAGGTGGCACGGAGGTTCCAGCCGATCACGTGCGCCGAACCGAGGGCGGAGCGGGAACGGGTCAGGGAGCCCGAACGCATCACGACATGACCCGCGAGGTGGGCGTGACCGAGGGACCTGGCCCGGTCCGCGGCCAGCGCGAGGGCGATGGTGACCGGGACGACTGCGGCGAGCAGGAGCCACGGTGAGGCTCCAGCGGCGACCACCAGCACCGGCAGTACGACGAAGGGTGTCGCACCCAGCAGTGCGCGGGTGAAGCGACGGGTGGTCGCAGCGCGACCGTGGGTGATCAGGAGTCCGTCCACCGGGGCCGCGGTGCCGAGCACGGTGCGCGCGACGTCGTACGCCGTGGCCGCGGGAGCGGGCGGCAGCAGCGCGGAGGAGCCGGCCTGGCTGCGGTCCAGGCCGGTCACGATGGCACCCACGGATCGCCCGTTCGCCAACCGCAGCAGCGCCGGCTCGCCGAGGTTCACGCCGGCCAGACGGGCCACGTCGATGCTCGTCTCACGGCGGGTGAGCAGCCCTCGGTGGACGTGCCATGCGGCGCCGTGCCGCGAGAGGACGAAGCCGCCGTTGGCCAGCAGGTAGCCGCCGACAGCGAGGACGACGGCCAGCACGGCGAGGACCGCGATGACCGTGAGGACGAACCGGCCGTCGACAGCCGCGATGTCCTCCTCGCTGACCCGGACGTCCAGGACCTCGGAGAACTGCAGGACGACACCGGTGAGGGCGCCGAACGCGACCAGCGCGGTGCCACTGAACGGGGCGTACCAGAGCCAGCGGAGTGAGAACCGCGCGACGACCTGCTCGGCCTCGTCGACGGCCTCTGCTGCCGGGTCCTCCGTGGGGCGGGCCCGTCGAGACTCCAGCAGGTGGACACGCAGCGCGGTGGCCTGGTCGCGGGGGAGCGCGTCGAGCGCGAGGCGCTCGTCGGCGTCACTGACCACGCTGCCGGTGCCGATGACGACGGTCGTCAGGCCCAGCATCCGGTGCAGGAGCGACGCGGTGAGGTCGACGGTACGAACCCGGTCGACCGGGGTGGAGAGCGTGTGCCGCTGGAGGAGCCCGCGGCGCACCTCGACGCGTCCGTCGGTGACCCGGTAGGTGGTGGTCAGGTAGCGCACGACACCGAGCGCCAGGGGCGCGAAGATCCCGAGCAGGGCCCACGGACCGGACCCGGACACGCCGCCCGCGACCGCCAGGCCCAGCAGCACGGGGAGGAACCTGGCCGCCTCCTTGAGCGGGTGGATCAGCAGCATCCGCGGGTCGAGGCGCTCCCAGGCTGCTGCTCCTGTGGGGACCTCTGGCGGGGCCTCGGTCATGTGGCGTCGCCCGCCACCAGGTCGGCCTTCCGGGTCAGCTCCTCGATGAGGGCCACGGCGACGTCGCGGTCCAGGCCCTCGATCTGCAGCGGACCAGCAGCCGACGCGGTGGTCACCGTGACCGTGGCCAGGTTGAACAGCCGGGCCAGCGGTCCTTGCGCGAAGTCGACGGTCTGCACCCGCGACATCGGCGCGATCCGGCGCTCCCGGGCCCACCAGCCGCGCTGCGTGTAGACGGCCGTGGGGGAGATCTCCCAGCGGTGCACCCGATAGCGCCACTGGGGTACGACGACCGCACCGGTCACGCACGTGACCAGGGTCAGTGCCGCCAGCCACCAGCGCAGCCCGTCGGGCGCCCAGAGCGCAATGCCGATGCCCGCCCCGATCCCCAGGACGACGGCCTTGACGGCCTCCGTGACGTGCCACATGACGAGCGCTCGTGGGCTGACCCGCTCGGCCGGATCGCGCAGTTCACTCACGCACCGACCCTAGCCAGTGCCGGGTCAGGCTGCGGATGTCGAAGTCGAAGTCGAAGTCGGATGACACACTCGTCCCATCCCGGACAGGAACAGGGCATGGAATCCATCACGTCGTCGCCGCGGGAGCGTGAGCAACGCTTTCGGGAGATCTACGACGCGGCGTACGGCGATCTGCTGCGCTTCGTGCGCAGGCGCGTGCATCCAAGTCACGCCGAGGACGTCGTCGGTGAGGTCATGCTCGTTGCCTGGCGCCGCCTCGACGATGTCCCGGAGGTGTTGTCGGACGCGCGTGCCTGGTTGTTCGGCGTGGCCCGCAAGGTCCTCCAGAACAACCGCCGCCGCGAGGACAGGCGTGACGCCGTGGCGGTCCGTCTCGCCGAAGTCCGGCACGATCCTGCGGATGCCGGCCAACACCCCGATCTGGTGGCCTGCACGGTCGACCTCGCCGCAGCGTGGCCCCGGCTGAGCGCGACTGACCAGGAGGCGATCGCGCTCTCCGTCCTGGACGGCCTCACCGGGCCCGAGGCGGCGGCGGTGCTGGGCATCTCGCCCACCGCCTATCGCCTGCGGTTGTCCCGTGCCCGACGCACCCTGCGACGCCACATCGACTCCACCACCGCCGGCGAACCCGTCCCCGGCCACCCTGCTTCCGAGAGGAGTGCCCGATGAGAAGGCACACCGCCGAGTCCGTGATCATGACTGCCCTCGGTCAGCTGGATCCTGCGCCGAAGACCCAGTTGACGGAGGAGGAGCGAGGACGTGCCGACGCGGCATTCGCCCGCATCGTGGCGACGGCAGGCGACCAATCCGTTCCGGTGGAGCCGACCCGACCGCACCGGCGTCGGAACCGGCTGCTGGTGACGGCGGGTCTGGCTGCCGCCGCCGGCGTGGCCGTCCCTGTCCTGCTGCTCGGTGGAGGCACCGCGTACGGGTCGTGGACGCCCACGCCCACGCCCCTCACCGGCGCGGCCGCGGACGCAGCTGCCACCGCCTGCCGCGCAGCCCTGGCCGCACCTGGCCGCGGCGAGCGGGTGGCGCTGGCGGAGCGACGTGGCGAGTGGACCTACGTCCTGCTGGCCGGCCCGCGCGGGGAAGCCGCCTGCGTGATGCCCGACGAGCTCGTCGCCCACCCGACCGAGCGCGAGAAGCGCAAGGGCTTCCTCGGGAGCTACACGCCGGACCCGTCCACGCCGCCGAGCCTCGACCCCAGCGGCTTCGAGGAGACCGCGAGCATGGGCGGCAGCACCGAGGAGGGATGGGTCAACTGGACCGCGGGCTACGTGGGCAGCGAGGTCAGCGGCGTCACCGTGCACACCTCCGACGGCCTCGACATCGAGGCTTCGGTGGCCGGCAACCGGTTCGCCGTGTGGTGGCCGTCGGTTCCGCAGAGCTCCGAACACCCCGAGGAGACGTGGTCGTACACCGTCCACCTCGCCGACGGGAGCACTCGACCCGCCAGCTGACGGGACTTGGTCCCGGTCCTGGACAGTCCTCACCGGCCCGGAATGACCATGGCGCTGTGGTCTTCGACCATGATTTGCTGGCAGGTCCCGATTTGGTTCTCGGGCCGGTCGGGACGGACCTAACGTGGCCGGGTGGACACCATCACCCTGCGCGTGGCCTTCGGCCTCGTGGCGGTGTGCGTCCTGACGCTCTTCTACGGCGTGACGTACCGGTCCACGCGGTCGTCGTACAGCGCCTGGTGGTGTCTCTCGCTGGCGTGCTTCATCCTCAGCGCGTTGCTGTTCGTCTTCAACGGCACCCCGGCCCAGGTCGTCGCCAATCCGTTGGGCAACGCCACCGGCACCCTCGGTGCCGGTTGTGTCTGGGCCGGTGCCCGGTCGCTCCGCGGTCGGGACGTCTCATGGCGGCCGCTGGTGCTGGTTCCTGCCTTGGTCCTGCTGGTTGCACTGCTGGACGACCCGGTCCACGACAGGTGGTCCGGCGGCATCGCGTACCTCCTCGCCATGGCAGGCCTGATCGGGCGGTCGGCCTTCGAGCTCCGCCAGCTGCTCCGCGAACGTGACCCCCGGGACGGCAATGGCGACCAGATCCGGTTCGCGGTGTCCTCGATGGCGATCACCTCGGGAGCCATTGCCGGCTACTACGTCGTGCGAACGGTCGTGTTCGCCGTCCTCGGCCCGGAGCATCGGGTCTTCGACGTCGGGTTCGGCGGCCAGACGACCACCTTGCTCACCATGGTCCTGCTGGTCGTGGTCACGTTCAGCATGTCGGCGCTCAGCCACGAGCAGCAGACCTCCGACCTGCGGGTGCAGGCGACCCGGGACGCGCTCACCGGTCTGCTCAACCGAGCCGAGTTCTTCCGCGTCGCCGAGCGCGACCTCCGCCGTCGCGGCCGACCGGCCGCGCTGGTCATCGCCGACCTGGACCGGTTCAAGGACCTCAACGACAGGTTGGGCCATGCGGCCGGTGACGCGGCGTTGATCGCGTTCGCAGAGAGCTGTGAAGCCGTTGTCGGCGCCCCCGGCCTCGTCGGTCGGCTGGGCGGGGACGAATTCGTGCTCCTGGTTCCCGACCTGGAGGCCGAGCTCCTCACCGAGGCGATTGCGGCCCGCTACCGACGGGGGACCGACCGACGCTCTGCCACCTTCGGGATCGCCGCCATGTCGGTCGGCAACGACCTCGCAGCCACGATGGCGGCTGCAGATGCCGCGTTGTACCGCGCCAAGGCCCAGGGACGTGGTCGTTCAGCACGCGGCCTGCCGGAGCAGAGCGGCCGGCGTACGGTCTGAGCGTCGATGACCCGAGGTGCCGCAGGCGTCGCCGGCGACCTCGTCAAGTCCTCACAAAGTAGGGGCGCAAGTGCCGCACGGGCCTGGTCGGCGGCGGTTACGTTGACGGAACTATCTCCACAGCCAGGTAGTCCGGGTGTTCTGGCCGTTGCCCTCTGGAGCAGACATGCCGTTCACCTCGCCCGCCGTACCCCCACGCTCCCGCCTCGGTCACTGGACTGCGCGAGCATCATTGATCGGCATGCTGGGGCTGGCTGTCGTGGCCCTCGCCCCGGCGCCTGCATCGGTCGCAGCACTGCCGCCGCAGTGCTCGGCGCCGGACGCGAACAACATGGTCACCTGCAGCTACACCGACCAGGGGTCCACCGAGTACACGCTGCCGATTCCGAGCGGCACCACCAGTGCCCAGGTGCGCGCCGTGGGCCAACGCGGCGCGCCAGCCTCCGGGGACTTCGGCACCGTCCCTGGCGGAAGCGGCGCGCTGGTGACCGCGAACATCACCTCGATCCCGGCCGGTTCCACGTTCAAGATCAGGGCACGTGCCGACGGTGGTTCCTCGAGCAACGGAGGGGGCGCCGGTGGGGGAAGTGCTGCGGTCCGCTTCGGACCGTCGGGCTCCGAGACCGACCTGGTGATCGCTGCCGGTGGTGGCGGCGCGGGTGAGGGGGCCGGCGGCCCCGCAGGCGCCCCCGGGGAGGCTGGTAGCGGAGATTTCTCACTCATCGGCGGCGGGGGTGGGCAACCAGCGACGGCGAGCACCAACGGCTCCGGAGGTCTCGGCGCGGATTGCGGCGCCTTCGGCGGCACCGGCGGCACCGGCGGCGCCGGCACGACGACGGGCGGCGGTGCCGGCGGTGCTGGCGCCGGCGGCGAATCGTCGGGCGGCGGCGGCGGGGGCGGCCGGCGTGGTGGCGGTGGTGGCGGCGGCGGCTGTTCCGCGAGCACCACCGGTGGCAGCTTCTACGCATACCCGGGAGGCGGCGCCGGCGGACTGAGCCTGGTCCCGGCCGGCGGAACCTCGGACGTGGCGCCGGCACTCGAAGTACGCAACGTCCGCATCACCTTCCAGGTGAGCCCCGTCATGGCCATCTCTCCGACCACGATGAGCTTCGGCAACGTCCGGGTCGGCACGACCAGCGCTGCGCAGACCGTCGTCGTGAGCAACCCCGGCGGCGCTCCCTTCACCGTCTCCACGGCCACCTTCAGCGGCAATCCCGGCTTCCAGGCCAGCACCGGGTGCACCGGGGTCGTGGTCCAGCCCGGGGCCTCCTGCTCCCTGACGGTCACGTTCGCCCCGACGACTTCGGGGACGTCGAGCGGAACCCTGTTCGTCAACTCCAACGCCCCCAACTCTCCGCGGACCGTCCTGCTCACCGGCACCGGGGTCACCCCGATCGCCAACCTGTCCCCGACGGCGTTGGCGTTCCCCGCCACCCTGGTCGGTCAGCAGAGCTCGGCCCAGGGCGTCACCCTGCAGAACACCGGGCCGGTCTCGATGACGGTCAGCGGCGTGACGTTCACAGGAACCAACGCGGCCGACTTCGTGAAGACGTCGGACAACTGCACCAATGCCGTGCTCAGCACCGGCCAGTCCTGCACCGTCCAGGTCGCCTTCAAGCCACAGGCCCCCGGTTCCCGAGCGGCTCTCCTGTCGTTTGCCGACAATGCGCCGGGCACGCCCCACCAGGTGAGCCTGTCGGGAGCCGCGACCCAACCCGCCGCCAGCCTCACGCCGAGCTCGCTGACGTTCGCGGACATGCCCGTGGGGCAGACCAGCCCGCAACAGCCGGTGACCATGCGCAACGTGGGTTCGTCGACCCTGACCATCTCCGGCGTGACGTTCGGCAGTGGCGCCGCCGACTTCCAGAAGGTGAGTGACGGCTGCACCGGAGCGGCCCTCGCCCCGAACGCTTCGTGCGTCGTGCAGGTCGCGTTCCGCCCGACCGTCGCGGGGACTCGCACCGGGGTCCTCTTCTTCGCCGACAACGCCCCCGGCAACCCGCACTCGGTGTCCCTCACCGGGAGCGGCCTGACCCCCCTGGCCACCCTGACGCCGACGTCGGTGGACTTCGGGACCCAGGGCACCGGGACGACATCGGCGTCGCGGACGGTCACCCTGCGCAACTCCGGTAACGCGCCGCTGACCGTCAGTGCGGTCACGATGGCAGGAACACACCCCGTCGACTTCCCGATCCTCGGCGGGACCTGCGTCGGGGCTCCGATCGCGGTCGGCGCGACCTGCACCGTCCAGGTCGCCTTCGCCCCCACGGCGCCCGACACGCGTAGCGCGTCCCTGCAGTTCACCGACAACGCACCCGGTTCCCCGCACGTGGTTTCCCTGATCGGGTCCGGCTCGCCGCCGGTCGTCTCGGTCCCCGCCAACCAGTCCTTCGGCGACGTACCGGTGGGCAGCACCGGAGCCCCCCGGGAAGTCCTGATCACCAACACCGGTCTCGGTGTCCTGGAGGTACCCGGCATCACGGTCGTGGGAGCCAACCCGGGTGACTTCATCCTCGGCTTTCACCTCTGCGAGGGATCGATCGACCCCGGGGACAGCTGCGCCGTCCCGGTCTCGTTCCGTCCCGGAGCAACGGGCGCCCGCACGGCGACGTTGCGGATCGCCGACAACGCGGCAGGGAGCCCCCACCAGGTGAGCCTCACCGGCAGCGGCGTGGGCGCGGGCCGGATGGACCTGCGTGGACCGGGGACCGTCTACACCACCGGCAACGGAACGAAGGTCACCCTGGGAGTGACCGGTCCGAACGTGGCCGCGACCTATCGGGTCAAGGTCACCAACACCGGCTCGACCGCCTCGACGTACGAGTTCAACCTCGTCAAGTCCGGGGCTCCGGCGAACGCGGGAGTCTTCACCACCGGGAACGTCGCCCTGCCGACCAACGGGACGGGCAACCAGTTCACCGCCAGCATCGCCCCCGGAGCGTTCATCGAGTACCTGGTCAAGGTCACTCCGACGACTCCCGGCCAGAACATCAGCACGGTTGCGGTCCGCCTGCTGGCGCCCAACGGTGCTGTCCAGGACACCGGCATCACCGAGACCAACGTCAAGGCTCCGGCCACGGGCACCGACGGGTACGGCCTGTTCGCCACGGCCAACGCCCAGCCCTACATCGGCGGCTCGGTCAACGGCCAGTCGATCACGGCGAACACCGTGGCCCTCAACGGGTCGGCCGCGTTCACCGTGCGGTTGCGCAACGACGGCA
This sequence comes from Nocardioides sp. Root682, assembly GCF_001427795.1. Lineage (GTDB taxonomy): Bacteria > Actinomycetota > Actinomycetes > Propionibacteriales > Nocardioidaceae > Nocardioides. The sequence goes on from NZ_LMHJ01000003.1 coordinate 666,400, forward strand.
CCACCGCGCACCCGATCACGCTCAAGCTCACCGGGACGGCCGAGAACTGCTGGACCAGCAAGGTCACCGTCGCGGGCGTCGACGTCACAGCCGCGGCGTACGGCTCGGGCTATGTCACGCCGTCTATGGCGATCAAGACCCAGAAGGACGTCGTCGTCACCGTGAAGCGGGTGCTCAACGGCTGCGGGCCGGTCACCTACACGGCCACGTCGTTCAACGGCACGACCGCGATGCACTTCTCCCGGCTGATCTCCAACCCGACCGTCCCGCCGCCGCCGAACACCACGCCCTCGCTGCAGGTCTACGGTCCCGGTTCGGTCTACACGGCGTTCGGCAACACCGTCACCAAGCCGGTCACCGCGGCTGGGGTCGATGCCACCTACACCCTCCGCGTCACCAACACGACCATCAACCCGAGCTCGTTCAAGATCGCCCTCACCAAGGTCGGAGCTCCTTCCAACGCCAGGGTGTACCTCGGGACCACGTTGCTGCCCAAGGACGCGAACGGGAACTACATCACCCCGACCATCGCCACCAACGGCGTCGGGCAGTACGTGCTCAAGGTCGCCACGACGGATCCCGGACGGACGACCGGGGTGGTGATGGCCACCCTGCTCGGGGCCAGTGGTCCGATGGCGACCCTCACCACCGAGACCAACGTTCAGGCTCCAGCCACCGGAAGTGACGCCTACGGCTTGTACGCCAAGGAAGGCACCCAGGCCTTCATCGGGATGCTGCCCGCGGTCCAGGCCGTGACCGCGCCTTCACTCGCCCTCAACGGGATCGCGAAGTTCACCGTGCGGCTGCGCAACGACTCCGCGGGGGCGAGCCCGACCCGCCTGCGGCTCTCGGGACCCGGCAGCGCCTGCTTCACCGCAACGGCTGCCCTGGGAACGGTCAACGTCACGTCCCAGGCGTTCTCATCGAGCGGCTACCCGGTGGGCACCGTCGCGAAGGCCGGCTACAAGGACGTGGTCATCTCGGTCAAGCGGATCAGCAAGGACTGCGCCTCCCTGACCCTCCTGGCCGAGTCGCTCAACGAAGCAGGGGTGCCGCAGCACGCTGCACGGCTCATCACGAACCGCGGTGTCGTCTGACCTGCTGGGCGGCGGTACCTGGCGATGAATCGTTGAGGGGCGCCGGGTCGATACGGGCATGAGCAACGAAGCGCATGGCCCGGGTCCTCTCGACATCACCTTCACCGAACCGCTCTGCAGGAGCACCGACAGCCCGAACGCCTGGACGTGCGTCAAGTGGGCGGAGTCCGTCGACTACTTCGGCACCAAGGGCCTGGTGAAGGTCCGCGGCACGGTTGACGGGGTGCCGTTCACCACGTCGTTCATGGCCCTCGGCGACGGCACGCACATGCTGCCCGTGGCCGCGGGCGTGCGGAAGCAGATCGGAAAGGGTCAGGGCGACACCGTCGAGGTGGCGCTCGAGGAGCGCCTCTCCTGACGGTGGGCGTCTCGATACGCCCTCGCCTGGCGGCTCGGGCTACTCGACGAGCTTGCCGCTGGAATCAGTCCTTGATCTCGCAGACCACTTCGCCGTTGCCGATCGTGACGCCCACCTCGGCGGTCAGGCCGGTGATGGTGCCGGCCTTGTGGGCCTTGAGGGGCTGCTCCATCTTCATCGCCTCGAGCACGACCACGACATCGCCCTCGGCGACCTCCTGGCCCTCCTCGACGGCGACCTTGACGATGGTGCCCTGCATCGGGCTGGTGACCGAGTCACCCGACGCGGCTGCGCCGGCCTTCTTGCCAGCGGCACGCTTCGGTTTCTTCGCAGCAGCGCCGCCACCGGTGGAGATGCCACCCAGGCCCGCGGGCAGGACGACCTCGACGCGCTTGCCGCCGACCTCGACCACGACGGTCTGCTTCTCGCCGACCTCCTCGGCTTCGCCGGCCGCGCCGCCGTACGGCGTGATCTGGTTGTCGAAGTCGGTCTCGATCCACGTGGTGTAGACGTCGAAGGAGCCTTCACCGGTGGGGTTCGAGGAGCCGACCCAGGCCGGGTCGCGGGTGATGACCTCGTGGAAGGTGATGGCGGTCGGCATGCCGTCGACCTCGAACTCCGACAGTGCGCGGCGCGAGCGCTCGATCGCCTGGGTCCGGGTCTGGCCGGTGACGATCAGCTTCGCGACGAGGGAGTCGAACGAGCCGGGGACCGTCTCGCCCTTCTCGTAGCCGCCGTCGACGCGCACGCCCGGGCCCTGCGGCGGGTTCCATGCGGTGAGCGTGCCGGGGGCGGGCATGAAGTTGTTGCCGCCGTCCTCGGCGTTGATGCGGTACTCGATGGAGTGGCCGCGGATCTCGGGGTCGTCGTAGCCGAGCTCCTCGCCTGCGGCGATGCGGAACATCTCGCGGACCAGGTCGATGCCGGTGACCTCTTCGGAGACACAGTGCTCGACCTGGAGGCGGGTGTTGACCTCGAGGAAGGAGATGGTGCCGTCGGCCGCGACGAGGAACTCGCACGTGCCGGCGCCGACGTACTTGGCTTCCTTGAGGATCGCCTTCGAGGAGTCGTACAGGCGCTGGTTCTGCTCGTCGGTCAGGAACGGCGCGGGCGCCTCCTCGACCAACTTCTGGTGGCGACGCTGCAGCGAGCAGTCGCGGGTGGAGACGACGACCACGTTGCCGTACTGGTCGGCCAGGCACTGCGTCTCGACGTGGCGCGGCTTGTCGAGGAACTTCTCGACCAAGCACTCACCGCGACCGAAGGCGGAGATCGCCTCGCGCACGGCCGATTCGTAGAGCTCGGGGATCTCCTCGAGGGTGCGCGCGACCTTGAGGCCACGGCCGCCGCCGCCGAAGACCGCCTTGATGGCGACCGGGAGACCGTGCTCCTTGGCGAAGCCGACGATCTCGTCAGCGTCCTTGACCGCGTCCTTGAGGCCGGGGGCGAGCGGTGCGCCGGCGGCGAGGGCGATCTGCTTGGCCTTGGCCTTGTCGCCGAGGCCCTCGATCGCGTCGGGGGAGGGGCCGATCCAGATCAGGCCGGCGTCGATGACGGCCTGGGCGAACTGTGCGTTCTCGGCGAGGAAGCCGTAGCCGGGGTGCACCGAGTCGGCGCCGGACTTCGCAGCGACGTCGAGGATCTTCTCGATCGAGAGGTACGACTCGGCCGGAGTCGCACCGCCGAGGGCGTAGGCCTCGTCGGCCAGGCGCACGAACAGCGCGTTGGCGTCGGGCTCGGCGTAGATCGCGACACTGCCGATACCGGCATCCTTGGCGGCGCGGATCACGCGGACCGCGATCTCGCCACGGTTGGCGATGAGGACCTTGCGCAGCGGCTGCACGGACTGAGACACGGGAACTCCTGTCGAGCGGTCGGTGGCGCTGCTTTCGCGCGCCAACGTCGGATTCTAGGGCGTCCTACCTTCGGGCTCGCGCCGGGACCAGTGACCGGTCAGTAATCAATTGCCCGCCGCCGGTGGTTAACAAACGTTAACCTCGTGGCCTAGGATGTCGCCCATGACCCAGTTCGAGCTGTCCCGCGAGCACGAGGAGTTCCGCCGTACCGTGCGGGACTTCGCCGACGCCACCATCCGTCCCCACGTGGCGGAGTGGGACAAGGCACACCATTTCCCGACCGACGTGGTCCAGAAGATGGGGGACCTGGGCCTGTTCGGGCTCACCTCTCCCGAGGAGTACGGCGGCGCGGGGCTCGACGCCGAGGACGGCCCGTTCACGTCGCTCTGCCTGGCCATCGAGGAGCTTGGTCGCGTCGACCAGTCCATCGGCATCACCCTCGAGGCAGGTGTCGGGCTGGGCATCAACCCGATCCTGACCTACGGCACCGAGGAGCAGAAGCAGGCCTGGCTGCCCGACCTGGTCGCCGGCCAGCGGCTCGCCGGCTTCGGCCTCACCGAGCCCGGTGCGGGCTCCGATGCCGGAGCGACGAAGACGAAGGCCGAGACCGACGCGGCGTCGGGCGAGTGGGTGATCAACGGCAGCAAGCAGTTCATCACCAACTCCGGCTCGGCCATCACCTCGCTGGTCACGGTGACCGCCCGCACAGGGGTCTCCGACTCCGGCAAGCCCGAGATCTCCACGATCGTCGTACCGTCCGGCACGCCCGGCTTCACCGCCGAGGCCGCCTACGACAAGCTCGGCTGGCACATCTCCGACACCCACCCGCTGACCTTCGTCGACTGCCGGGTGCCCGAGGGCAACCTGCTCGGCGAGCGCGGTCGCGGCTACGCCCAGTTCCTCGCCACGCTCGACGACGGCCGGGTCGCCATCGCGGCGCTCGCCGTCGGCCTGCTGCAGGCCTGCGTCGACGTGTGCGTGGAGTACTCCCTGGACCGTCAGACCATGGGCGGTCCCATCGGCCGCAAGCAGGGCGTCGCGTTCCAGATCGCCGACCTCGAGGTCATGCTGCACGCCTCGCGCCTGCTGACCTACCGCGCTGCCGCCATGAAGGACGCCATGCTCGGTGGCGGCGGTCCTTCGGTGAAGGAGTTCAAGCAGGCCGCCTCGGTCGCCAAGCTCTACTCCTCGGAGTCCGCGGTCACCGCGACCCGGATCGCGACCCAGGTCTTCGGTGGCTACGGCTTCATGGAGGAGTACCCGGTCGCCCGGTTCTACCGCGACGCCAAGATCCTGGAGATCGGTGAGGGCACCTCGGAGGTGCAGCGGATGCTGATCGCCCGCGGGCTCGGCCTCCCGGTCGAGTAGCCCTACCGGCGGTGCCGGCCACGCTTTACGTGGTGGTGGACCCTCCTGAGCAGGAGGAGCAGCGCCGCGACCACGGCCAGGCCGCCGGCCACCACCAGCTCGATCGCGGGTCCGTCGTCGTCGGCGACGCGGGGCGCGGGGGCGGGGGCCGCATCCGGCGCCTGGAGCGTGCCGTCGACCAGGCGCGAGCGGGCCTGCGGGCCGATCAGTCCGTCGAGCTCGGTGTACGCCGGTACGCCGTCCAGCGCCTCGCCGCTCCTCGCCAGCGTGAGGGTCGCGGGCACGCTCACCGAGGCTGCTGCCGGTCCTGCTTCCGCGGTCCCGGTCCAGTGGACCAGCACGTAGTGGATCCCGGCGAGGGACTCGGTGTTGATGCCGGCGTCGTACGAATCGCGGTTCGGGTAGGCGACCACGTGTGACTGCGCGCCCGTGCGGAAGCGCCCGCTGCCCCGGCCGGCGGTCCAGTCCTTCGGTCGGCCCTCGGTGAACGACACCTGGCTGGTGCCGAGCATCGGACCGACGATCTGCACGCTGATGCCGTCGATGGTCGGAGCGTCCTTCGGGAGCACGGCGTCGAGCTGCGCCTGGAGCGACTGGTCCCAGTCGAGCGGGATGGCCAGCGCCAGGGTTCGCCCCGGTCGCAGGTCGAGGCGGAACGTTCCGTCGCGCACCACCGGAGCATTCGTCGGGGTCGTCCCGAGAGGGAGGTCGTGCGCCGGGTCCGCCGGGACCAGCGGGGTCCACGCTGGCTGCGCTGGCAGCGGCAGCACGCCGAAGGCGTACGACGACAGGGGCGGCTCCTCGAACACGAGGATCTCGAACGCCAGGTCCGCGTCGGCGGCATCGTTCGGCGCCGCCACCGAGAGGTGGAGCACGTCAGCGACCGCGCACTCGTGGTCGGGCACGTCGGTCCACGTCGACACGGTGGTGAACAGCACCGGGGCCGGCTCGCCGAGGGTCGGCCGGAACACACCGCCGCTTCCGCAACCCTGGTCACCGGGCGTCGTACCGACCTTGAGGCGGACGCCCTCGCCGATCGAGTTGCCGGAGCCGACGTACAGCGCCCCGACGTGGAAGGTGCTGCCGGGCTCGCTGCGCTCGAGCCGGTAGTGGAGCTCGCCCGTCGCCGGGAGCCGGTCGAGGTAGCGGCCGGTCGTGACGACCGGTGCCTGTGCCGGATCGGCGGAGCCGGCGACGGGCGTGCCGGCGAGGGCGGGTCCGGTGTCGTCATCGGCGCTGGACGGTGCCGCGAGGATCGACAGTGCAGACAGTGTCGACAGCAGGAAGGTCGCGAGGACAGCCGCCCGGATCAGCGCGCCCACAGATCGGTCCATCGGTGCCCGAGCTCCCGGACCAGGTCGCGCACCAGGGGGAGGCTGACGCCCACGACGTTGTGGTGGTCGCCCTCGATGCGCGTCACGAACCCACCGCCCCGTCCATCGACCGTGAAGGCGCCGGCGACGTGGAGGGGCTCGCCGGTGGCGACGTACGCCGCGATCTCCTCGTCCGTGACGTTCGCGAAGTGCACGGTGGTGGACGCCGTGGCGGCGGCCTGTTGTCCCGAGGCGACGTCGCGCAGGCAGTGGCCGGTGTGCAGCACTCCTGAACGTCCGCGCATCGCCTCCCAGCGTCGGACGGCGTCGGCGGCATCGTCCGGCTTGCCGAGTGCCTCACCGTCCAGTTCGAGCACGGAGTCGCACCCCAGCACGAGCGAATCGGGGGACAGGTCGGTGAGTCCGGCAACGGCGCCGCACTTCAGCTCGGCCAGGCGCAGCGCGAGCTCGGCCGGCGGAACGCCCACGACCTGCGACTCGTCGACACCCGAGACGATCACCCGCGGGTCGAAACCCGCACTCCGCAGGGTCGCCAGGCGTGCGGGGGATGCGGAGGCGAGCACGAGCACAGGCACGGGCACACCCTACGAGGTGCAACCTTTCGCGCTCCTCGCGAGGCGGACGGGACCGTCAGGCCTCGGCGGCAGCCTTGATCCGCTCGAGCGTCTGCCGCATACCGGCGTCAAGGGTCTCCAGGAACGGCTCCTGGCCACCGAAGAACCCGTCGGTGAGCTCCTTCGACAGGTCGGAGATGCCGTCGGGGGTGTCCCTGGTCTGGGTGAGCACCGTGCCGTCACCGTCGGGCTGGAGCCGGAACGACCAGACGGCCCAGTTCTCGACGACCTTGAAGGCCAGCTCCTGCTCAGCGTCGAAGCGCACGATCTCTGCGTGCGTCGTCCACTCGAGCTCGCCCTCGCGGTTGCGGTTGGTGAACTCGGCGCCGAGGCCGAGGTCGAAGCCGGACCGCAACCGGGTCGATGTCACCTGCGGACTCCACTCGGGCATCCGGCAGACGTCGCTGACGAGCTCCCACACGCGCGCCGGGTTGGCGTTGATCCGGACGGACTGTTCGAGATCAGGCATGGCCGCAGCCTAGGCGGAGCACCGGCTCGCTCAGGCCGAGCGCGTCGCCTGGTTGTGCGCCCGTCGTACGAGGTCGACGACGGAGACGTCCTGGTCGAGGGTGCCGGAGCTCGCCTGGCGGTCCATCCACATCGCGGCGTCGAGGGTGTCGGTGGCCAGCTGCCGGAGGTCGTCGGAGGTGAGCTCGCCGTACGGCGACTCGGTGACCGTCGCGGAGAAGGAGCCCGTCGGGCCCTCGAGCCACCAGGTCCGGATCAGGCCGAAGGTCGGGCCCTCGTGCAGGCGGGAGCCCGGTTCCTCGTTCGCGTGCTCCTCGGCGCTGGTGACGCACCACGGCGGGCAGGTCTGCATGGGGGACCCATCGACCGGGACCGGGCGGGCTTGAGCGGAACCTGAGCGGAAGTCGAGCGGAAACGAGGTCGCGTGGCGGCGGGGTCCTGACGGATACTTGCCCATGCCCTCGTCCAGCCAGCTCGCCGCCTTCGCGATCGCCTCGATCCTGTTCATCCAGGTGCCGGGACCGAGCCTCCTGTTCACGATCGGCCGCGCGCTGACCGTCGGGCGGCGCGACGCGCTGCTCTCGGTGGTCGGCAACGCGCTCGGGCTGGTGGCGCAGGTCGTCCTCGTCGCGGTCGGGCTGGGCGCGGTCGTGGCTGCCTCGGCCACCGCCTTCACGGTCATCAAGCTGGTGGGTGCGGCGTACGTGGTCTACCTCGGTGTCCAGGCGTTCCGGCACCGCGCCGATGCGCGGGCCGCGCTCGAGGCAGCGGGCGTCGTCGGGGGCGCGCCGGCCGGTGACCTCAAGTCGGTGCGCACCGGGTTCGTGGTGGGCGCGACGAACCCGAAGACCATCGTGTTCTTCGTGGCCTTCCTCCCGCAGTTCATCGACTCCTCGGCCCCGGCCGCGCCCCAGCTGGTGCTGCTCGGTGTGCTGTTCGGCGCGATGGCCGTCGCCTCCGACACCTGCTGGGCGCTGGCAGCGAGCCGCGCCCGCGACTGGTTCGCGCGCAAGCCGGAGCGCCTCGACACCCTCGGCGCCGCGGGCGGCGTGATGATGGTCGGCCTCGGCGCCGCGCTGGTCACGACGAACAACCACTGACCTGCACCGCCCGACACCGCCGACGCCGATGACGTAACGGCGGTCACAGGTAACTCGTTCTACCTCCGTGAAGCGCACTGTCGGAAGCCTGGCCACTCTCCTCCTGATCGCGGTGCTCGCACCGCTCGCCACGGGAGCCGCGGGCAACCCAGCGGGAGCCGCGACGCCGTACGCCCTGAGCACCCTGCACTTCAAGGTGGTCGTCGGGCCTGCGAACAACCAGGCGTGCGACATCGTCGGCGACGTCTACGTGCCCACCGGCGCGAGCAGCACGAACCGGATGCCCGCGGTGCTCACGACCAACGGCTTCGGCGGCTCCAAGAACGACCAGGCGACGGCGGCCGCGTCCCTCGCCGCGCGTGGGTACGTCGTGCTGTCGTACTCCGGCCTCGGGTTCGGTGGGTCGAGCTGCAAGATCACGCTCGACGACCCGGACTACGACGGCAAGGCCGCGAGCCAGCTGGTCAGCTACCTCGGAGGCACCGGCGGCATCGCCTACCTCGACGCCGCGCACACCCAGGCCGCTCCGGTGCTGAACGTCGTGACCAAGGACGCCCGTGACCACGCCGGTGTCGCCCGCAGCAACGACCCCCGCGTCGGCACCTTCGGCGGGTCGTACGGCGGCGGGTTCCAGTTCGCGGTGGCCTCGATCGACGCGCGGGTCGACGCCATCGTCCCGTTCATCACGTGGAACGACCTGAGCTACAGCCTCGACCCGAACAACACCGCCCAGACCAGTGGTGTCTCGACGTCGGTGCCCGGTGCAGCCAAGCTGATGTGGGCGCTCGGGTTCTCCGTCACCGGGGTGGCCGGTGACCTCCAGAACCAGCAGGTCCCGCCGGACCTGCTGCCGTGCCCCAACTTCGCCGACTTCGTCTGCCCGGCACTGGTGCTGGCCGGCACCACGGGCTACCTGCAGCCCGGCGACATCGCCTCGTTGCGGCACGCGTCGGTGGCGTCGTACGTCGCGAAGGTGAAGGTCCCGACCCTGCTCGTGCAGGGGGAGCGGGACACCCTCTTCAACCTCAACGAGGCCGTGGCCACCTATCGCGCGCTGCAGGCGCAGGGGACCGAGGCCAAGATGATCTGGCAGCAGGGCGGGCACTCGGGTGACAGCGCCCCGGGCGAGGTCAACTGGACGGACCCGGCCCAGGGCTACACGTCCGGCCGCGTGCTCGGCTGGTTCGAGCGGTACCTCAAGGGTCGTTCGGTGAGCACCGGTCCGGAGTTCGCGTACTTCCGCAACTGGATCCCCTACACGGGCAACGCGGCGCCCGCCTACGGCACGTCGTCGGCCTTCCCCGTCGGGACCGCCCGCACCTGGCGCCTGTCGGGCGCCAACGCCCTGGTGTCGGGGACGACGCCGTCGGTCGCCGGCAGCCAGTCGTTCCTGACCACGGCGGCCGGACTGCCGACGCGCCTGGACGAGATGGACGTCTTCGGCAGCGTGCTCGGCCCGATCAGCTCGGCCGTGACCGATCTCCCCGGGACGTACGCCGCCTGGTCCTCGCCCACGCTGACGGCGCCGCTGCGCGTCGCGGGCTCGCCGAAGGCCACCCTCAAGGTCGGCGCGCCGACGGCCGCGCTGACCCAGGTCCTGGGTGCGGCGGGCCAGCTGGTCCTCTTCGTCAAGGTGGTCGACGTGGCTCCTGACGGCACCGCGACGATGATCAACGGCCTCGAGGCGCCGGTGCGGGTGCCGGACGTGAACCAGCCGTTCACAGTGACCCTGCCGGCGATCGTGCACCAGTTCGCGGCCGGTCACCAGGTCCGCCTGGTCGTCGCGGGCGGGTCGATCAACTACCGCGGAGGCCTGGTGGCGGCGCCCGTCACCATCTCCTCGGGCTCGGCCCAGACGCTGAGCCTTCCCGTCGTCCCGTAGTCGTCCCGTCGTCGTTCGCGCGGCCCTCAGCTCTGCTGCTGGCTCATCCCCATCCGGGCGAGGACGACGTTCTCCAGGAGCTGGACCAGGTTGTAGAGCACGAGCGTGATCGCGGTGATGATCGCGACGGACGCCCAGAGGTCGTCGAACTTCGCGGCCGCGTTGAACTTCTGGATCGAGCCGCCGATGCCCTGGCCGGTCGAGAGCCACTCGGCGAGCAAGGCGCCGGTGACGGCCCCGGGCACGGAGACCCGGGCCGCCGCGAACAGCGACGGCAGGGCTCCGGGGATCGAGACCTTGCGCAGCGCGGTGAGGTTCCCGCCGCCGTACACGTGGACGAGGTCGAGGCTCTCGCGGCTGGCCCGGCTGAGACCGAACAGCGCGGACGCCAGCGCGGGGAACAGCACGACGATGCTGCCGATGGTGGCCACCGAGGCCGTCGAGCCCCGGCCGGTGATCAGGATGATGACCGGCGAGATCGACACGAGCGGGACGCTCCGCAGCAGCAGCGCGAGCGGCATCACGCTGGCCTCGACGACCTTCGACAGTGAGAAGCCGACGGCCAGCACGATCGCGATCGACAGGCCCACGACGAACCCGAGCGCGGAGTCCTGGAGGGTCTGGATCATCAGGGGCTGCATGGAGGCGCGGTGGTCCGCGGCCAGGCGCCCGGGGGCAGCGCCCGCCTCGTCCACGAACAGGAACCGGAAGACGTCGAGCGGCCCCTTGGCGACGTACGGCGAGACGCCGGCGAAGCTGACCACTGCCTGCCACAGGGCGAGCACGATGAGCAGGGTGGCGAGGGCGTTGACCAGCGACCGGCCGATCGCGCGGCTCATCCGGTGCTCCGTCCGGCGACCCAGGGCGTGATCAGGCGGGCGACCAGCCCGAATGCGGCGTACCCGACCAGGGCGACGAGCGCGCACAGCAGGAAGACGGCCCAGACGCGCACCGAGTCGAGCGAGCCCTGGAGGCGGATGAGGGTGATGCCGACGCTGCGGTCGGTGGCGCCGAGGTACTCACCGAGGACAGCGCCGAGCAGGGACGTCGGTACGGCCACTTGGAGGGCGTTGAGGATGGCCGGCAGGGCCGAGAGGAGGCGGACCTTGAGGAGCTGGCGCAGGCGTCCGCCGCCGAAGACGCGTACGACGTCGAGGCTGGCCTTGTCGGCCGCCTTGAAGCCGAGCAGCGCCCCGACCACGGTGGTGAAGAAGACCGACAGGGCGGCCAGGAAGATCGCCGTCTTCGACGGGTCGCCCGGAGCGTTCGCGCCGCCGAGCGCGACGATGGCGATGCCGCCGACCGCCACGATCGGCAGGCAGTAGGTCACCACGGCGATCTGGACCACGACGGCCTCGATCCGGGGGACCAGCAGGACGGTCGCTGCCAGCAGCAGGGCGAGCCCGTTGCCCCAGGCGAACCCGATGGCGGCCTCGTGGATCGTGACCGAGAAGAAGTCCCAGTAGGCCGAGAAGCCGTCGTCGAGGATCTGCCGTCCGACCGCCAGGGGGGACGGGACGGGGTCGTAGGTGGTGCCGGCGTCCGGGCGGAACGCGAGCGCGGAGAACAGCCACCAGGCGGCGACCAGGCCGACGCAGCCGAGGACGGTCGCCAGCCAGCCGGGGATCCTGTTCACGGCCACCTCATGATGCGCTCATGACTCGGCGTCCGCGCGCCCGTCGGCACCGAACAGGATCTCCGAGGCCTGGTCGACGAGCGCGTGGAACTCGGGTGTCCGCATCATCTCGGGCGTGCGCGGCCGCGGCAGGTCGACGTCGATGATCGCCTTGATCCGGCCCGGCCGCGGCGACATCACAGCGACCTGGTCGGACAGGAAGATCGCCTCCGAGATGCCGTGGGTGACCAGCAACGTCGTGGCCGGCTTCTCGGTCCAGATCCGCAGCAGCTCGAGGTTGAGGTTCTGCCGGGTCATGTCGTCGAGCGCACCGAACGGCTCGTCGAGGAGCAGGACCGACGGCTTGAGCGCCAGGGCGCGCGCGATCGACACCCGTTGGCGCATGCCGCCCGACAGCTGGGCCGGCAGGCTCTTCTCGAAGCCACGCAACCCGACGAGGTCGATCAGCTCCTCGATGTAGTCGGTGTCGACCGGGCGTCCGGCGACCTCGTACGGCAGCCGGATGTTCTTGGTGACGCTGCGCCACGGCAGCAGCGCATGGTCCTGGAAGGCGATGCCCAGCTCGCTGCCCCGACGGAGCTCGGCAGGGGTCTTGCCGTCCACCAGCGCCGTCCCGGCACTCGGCTGCTCCAGGTCGGCGAGGATCCGCAGGATCGTCGACTTCCCGCAGCCCGACGGGCCGAGCAGGGCCAGGAAGGAGCCGACCTCCGTGTGGAGGTCGGTCCCTTCCAGTGCCGTGATGCTGCGGCCCCGCCCGACCTTGAACGTCTTGGCCAGTCCGGTGACCTGCAGTCCGGTGCTCATGATCAGGGCAGGTATCCCTTGAGGTCCGGGTTCTCCTCGTAGATCTCGTCGATGATGGTCGTGTCGAAGAGGTCCTCGACGCTGACCTTCCAGCCGGCCGCGGCGAGCGACTCGACGGTCTGCGCCTTGAGCTCGTCGGTGATCGTGAACAGCCCGTTCGCCTCGGTGTCCGGCGTCGAGATCAGCAGCTTCTGCGCGTCCAGTCCGAGGCCCGTCTTCTTCGGGTCCAGCGCGCCGAACACCGCCTCGAGGCCCTCGGCGTTGTCGGAGGCCGCCTTGTTGTAGAACTCGGTGATCACGCCCACGGTGTCGTCGGTCGAGCTCTTGAAGACGTCGGTCCAGCCCTTGATCTCGGCGATCAGGAAGTCCTTGAGGAGCTCCTTGTTCTCGGCGAGGTACTGGTCGGTGACGCTGAACGTCTCCGCGACGTACGGCACGCCGTTGTCGGCGTACGGCAGGTTGGTGACCTCGTGGCCGGCGAGCTCGACGGTGATCGCCTCGTTGGTGAGGTAGGCCATGAAGCCGTCGACCTTGCCCTCCATCAGCGGCGTCGGGTCGAAGTCGACGGGGACGACCTCGACCTCGTCCTTCGAGATGCCGTTGGCGTTGAGGATCGCCTCGAAGACGCTCGCGTTGGAGTCCTGGACGCCGATCTTCTTGCCCTTGAGGTCGGCGGGCGTCTTGATGTCGGCGCCGCCCTTGAGGGACAGGATCGTGAAGGGGTTCTTCTGGAACGTCGCGCCGATGATCTTCAGCGGGGCGTCCTCGTTGGCGATCGCGGCGCCGATCGAGGCGGCGTCGCTGAGGGCGACCTGCACGGTGCCGCTGAGCAGCTTCGCGACGCCGGTGTCCGGACCGGAGATGCCGTTGACGGTGCTGAAGCCGGCGTCCTCGTAGTAGCCCTTGTCGTAGGCGTAGAACTCGCCGGCGAACTCCTCGTTCTTGATCCAGGAGTACTGCACGCTGATCTCGCCGTGGCCGCTGCCTTCGTCGGCGTCGTCGCTGCCACAGGCCGCGAGGCCCAGCATGCCGACGGTGGCCACCATCGTGGCCGCCATGATCCGGAGGCGCCTGCGTGCGGACGGGCGAGGGGACGGGTGGGTCATGTGTTCTCCTGCGTGAGCTGACATCGGGACCGGTCCGAGATGCAACGGCCGTTGCTGGTGAGTGACGCTATGAGCACAGCGTTTCAGTGCTGTCGCCCCGCGTTTCGGCAGGGTTAATTCGTTCCGTCTCGTCGACAAGTGGACCCGAAGGCACCGGGAGCGGGCCTACGGTGGGGGTGATGAGCACCGACCCGGCCGCCAATCTGCCGCAGGCTCCCGTCACCGTCAACGGGACCGTCCGGTCGCTGGCTGCTGCCGGTCCCGCGGTCAACGCGCTCGACTGGCTGCGCGGCATCGGGCTGACCGGGGCGAAGGAGGGTTGCGCCGAGGGTGAGTGCGGCGCCTGCGCGGTCCTGGTCGCCCGGCCCGGCCTGGACGCGCCGACCGAGTGGACGGCCATCAACGCCTGTCTGGTCCCGGCCGCAGCGCTGGTCGGCCAGGAGGTCGTGACCGCCGAAGGCCTGGGCACGCCCGAGGCCCTGCACCCCGTGCAGGCCGAGCTCGCCGGCCGGGGCGGCTCGCAGTGCGGCTACTGCACGCCGGGCTTCGTGTGCAGCATGGCCGCCGAGTTCTACCGGCCGGGGCGTGCGGAGTTCGACCACCACGCGCTCTCGGGCAATCTCTGCCGTTGCACGGGCTACCGGCCGATCATGGACGCAGCCGCTGCGCTCGGAGCACCGTCCGCGGACGACCCCCTTCGACGTCGTACGACGGCCGCAGCGCCGCTCACGCGACCGGTCCGCCTGACGGGGTGGGTCCGCCCGGGCTCCCTCGACGAAGCGCTCGCTGCGCTCGACGGACCGGGAGCGGTTGCGGTTGCGGGGTCGACCGACCTCGGCGTCGAGGCCAACCTGCGGGGTGCCCGGCCGGCGCTCCTGGTCGCGATCGACCAGCTGGACGAGCTGCGTTCGCTGGAGGTGGGTGCGGACTTCGTGGAGATCGGCGCGGCGCTGTCGCTGTCGGAGATCGAGCGGCAGCTCGCGGGCCGGGTCCCGCTGCTGGACGAGGTGTTCCCGCAGTTCGCGTCCCGGCTGATCCGCAACGGGGCGACCATCGGCGGCAACCTCGGCACGGGCTCGCCCATCGGTGACCTCCCGCCGGCGTTGCTGGCGCTGTCCGCGGACGTCGTGCTGGTCTCCCGCGCGGGGGAACGGGTCGTGCCACTGGCCGACTACTTCACTGGCTACCGGGAGACCGTGCTTCAACCCGGTGAGCTGATCGGCCGGGTCCGGATCCCGCAGCCGCTCGCTCCGATGTCGGCGTTCCACAAGATCGCCAAGCGGCGGTTCGACGACATCTCCTCGGTGGCCGTCGCGTTCGCGATCGAGGTGTCTGACGGCGTGGTGGGGCGAGCGGCGATCGGTCTGGGAGGCGTGGCGGCCACGCCGATCCGGGCCGCTGCTGCCGAGGCTGCGCTGGTCGGTCAGCCGTGGTCGGCCGCCACGGTGCAGGCCGCCGCCGAGGTGCTGTCCGGTGAGGGCACCCCGCTCGACGACCACCGCGCGAGTGCGTCGTACCGCAGGGCGATGCTGCGCGAGTCGCTCCTGGGTTTCGAAGCTCGCTCGCGCCTCGACCACCGGGAGGGCGCATGATCGGCCGGTCGCTCCCGCACGAGGCCGCGGCGCTGCACGTCACGGGGCGCGCGCTCTACACCGACGACGTCGCCGCCCGCACGCCCGGACTGCTGCATGCGCACCCCGTCCAGGCGCCCCACGCGCATGCCCGGATCACCCGCCTCGATGTCACGCCGGCCCACCAGGTGCCCGGGGTGGTGCGGGTGCTGACGGCCGCCGACGTGCCGGGCGTCAACGACGCCGGCACCAAGCACGACGAGCCCCTGTTCCCTGACGAGGTGATGTTCCACGGCCACGCCGTCGCGTGGGTGCTCGGCGAGGACCTCGAGAGTGCGCGCCTGGGGGCGTTGGCGGTCGAGGTCGACTACGAGCCGCTGCCGTCGATCATCGAGCTCACCGACGCCATCGCGCAGGAGAGCTTCCAGGGTGCGCGACCACGCCTGGAACGCGGCGACGTCAGCGCTGGACTTGCCGCGAGCAGCCACGTCTTCGAGGGCGAGATCGAGTTCGCCGGGCAGGAGCACTTCTACCTCGAGACCCACGCCTCCCTGGCGAGCATCGACGACGACGGCCAGGTGTTCGTGCAGTGCAGCACCCAGCACCCCACCGAGACGCAGGAGATCGTGGCCCACGTGCTCGGTCTCTCCAGCCACCAGGTGACCGTGCAGTGCCTGCGGATGGGCGGCGGCTTCGGCGGCAAGGAGATGCAGCCGCACGGCTTCGCGGCCATTGCGGCGCTCGGCGCCCGGCTCACCGGACGCCTGGTCCGGGTGCGGTTGACCCGTCAGCAGGACATGACGATGACCGGAAAACGGCACGGCTTCCACGCGGCGTGGAAGGTCGGCTTCGGAGACGACGGCTGCCTGCAGGCACTCGAGGCGACGCTGACCTCCGACGGCGGCTGGAGCCTCGACCTGTCCGAGCCGGTGCTCTCCCGCGCGCTGTGCCACATCGACAACGCCTACTGGATCCCTCACCTGCTGGTGGACGGGCGCATTGCGCGCACCCACAAGACGTCGCAGACCGCGTTCCGCGGCTTCGGCGGCCCGCAGGGGATGCTCGTGATCGAGGACATCCTCGGGCGCTGCGCGCCCTTGTTGGGGATCGCTGCCGACGACCTGCGGCGGCGGAACTTCTACGTCGACGACCAGCCGACGCCGTACGGGCAACCGGTGCGGCACGCGGCGCGTCTCGACCGCGCGTGGCAGCAGGTCCTCGACACCAGCGACTTCGCGAAACGTCGCGATGAAATTGCGCGTCACAACGACCAGGACCCCCATGCCAAGCGGGGTCTGGCGATCACGCCGGTGAAGTTCGGCATCTCCTTCAACTTCACCTCGTTCAACCAGGGTGGCGCACTCGTGCACGTCTACAAGGACGGGTCGGTGCTGATCAACCACGGCGGCACGGAGATGGGACAGGGGCTGCACACGAAGATGCTGCAGGTCGCGGCGACCGCCCTGGACCTGCCGCTGGACCGGGTGCGGCTCGCGCCGACGCGGACCGACAAGGTGCCGAACACCTCCGCCACGGCAGCCAGCTCGGGTGCAGATCTCAACGGCGCGGCCGTGAAGGACGCGTGCGAACAGATCCTGGCGCGACTCGCGCCGGTACGGGAACGCCTCGGCCCGGACATCGCCTGGGAGGACCTGGTGCGCCACGCCTTCCTGGACCGCGTCCAGCTCTGGGCGGCCGGCTTCTACCGGACCCCCGGTCTCAGCTGGGACGCCTCGACCATGCGCGGCAACCCGTTCAAGTACTTCGCCTACGGCGTCGCCGCGGCCGAGGTGGAGGTCGACGGCTTCACGGGCGCCTACCGGGTGACCCGGGTCGACATCGTCCACGACGTCGGCGACAGCCTCTCGCCGCTGGTCGACCTGGGACAGATCGAGGGCGGTTTCGTCCAGGGGGTCGGCTGGCTGACCCTGGAGGACCTGCGCTGGGACACCTCCGACGGCCCGTCGCGCGGTCGGCTCGCGACCCAGTCCGCGTCGACGTACAAGCTGCCGAGCCTGTCGGAGATGCCGACCGACCTCCGGGTCGAGCTGCTGGAGCACGCGGCGGACGACGGCGCGGTCTACGGGTCCAAGGCGGTCGGTGAGCCGCCGTTGATGCTGGCCTTCGCGGTGCGCGAGGCGTTGCGGGAGGCGGTCGCGGCGTTCGGGCCCGACGGTGCGGCCGTGGAGCTCGCATCGCCCGCCACACCGGAAGCCGTCTACTGGGCGATCCAGGCCGCGAAGACCCGAGCAGGGAAGGCGCAGGTGTGACATGGACTGGCTCCGCGCGCTCCAGCACCTCCGCGACGCGCGGACGCCGTGCGTCCTGGTCACCGTCGCCGAGGTCCGCGGTCACGCCCCGCGGGAGGCCGGCGCCAAGCTCGTGGTCACTGCGACCCAGACCTGGGGGAGTGTGGGCGGGGGCAACCTCGAGGAGGCCGCCGTACGACGGGCGCGGGGCCTGCTGGCCGACGGCACCACGACGCCGCTGACCGAGCGCCACGACCTCTCCGACAAGGCGCCGGTCGAGCACGGCGTGCAGTGTTGCGGCGGTGAGGTCACCCTGCTGCTGGAGCCGGTCGGCGTGCTGCCGTCGTACGCGATCTTCGGGATGGGGCACGTCGGCTTCGAGCTGGCGCTGCTGCTCGGCCGTCACGACCTCGAGCTGCACCTGGTCGACTCACGCGCCGACCAGCTCGAGGAGGCGAGGATCGCGCCGCTGCTGACCGGCCCCGCCGACGTCCACGTGCACCGCGTGTCCGTCCTCCCGGAGCTGGTGATCTCCGAGCTGCCGCGTGGGACGCACGCCCTGGTGTTGACCCACGACCACGCCGAGGACCTCGCGTTGCTCGACGCGCTGCTGCGCTCGGACGTGCCCGGGTCGATCGGCTTGATCGGCTCGTCGGCCAAGTGGACCCGGTTCCGGGCGAAGCTGGCGGACCTGGGTCATCCGCCCGAGGAGATCGCCCGGATCCGCACGCCGATCGGGGATCCTGCTGTCACGGGCATCCACGGCAAGGAGCCGGCTGTCATCGCGCTGGGCGTCGCGGTGGAGCTCCTGTCAGTACGCGGTGCGCTTCTCGTGAGCGAGCCACGCGTCGAAGGGTGAGGCCGCGTTCGGCAGCCGCACGGTGTCGATGTCCATCACCCACTCGGACCGCGGTCGCTCGAAGAGCTCGTAGAACTCGCGGTCGTCGAACCCGCCCCGGGCTGCGTCCTCCCGGTCGGCGGCGTAGACGACACGGTCCAGCCGCGCCCACAACGACGCGGACAGGCAGAGCGGGCACGGCTCGCACGAGGTGTAGAGCGAGCAGCCGGCGAGGCTGAACGAGCCGATCGCCGTACACGCGGCGCGGATGGCCATCACCTCGGCATGGGCAGTGGGATCGAGGTCGCGGGTGACCCGGTTCTGTCCGGTGGCGATCAGTCTGCCGTCCTGGACGATGACGGCGCCGAAGGGCCCGCCGCCGTCGTCCACGTTGGCGATCGCGAGCTCGACCGCCCGAGCCAGCCATGCTGCGTCACGGTTCGGGTCGTCGTCCTGGTCGCCGGTCACCGATCGCCTCTCATTCCACTTCGCCGAGTTGTTCGTAAGTCTCGCTGATCCGGCGCACCCGGGTGCTGCCGGTACGCCGACACGCAGCGAGCACCGAGTCCGCCAACACGCTGACCAGCGCCATCGGTGCGGCGTAGCTGTCGAACGCAAGGGTGTGCTGCAGCGGGCACTCGAGCCAGATGCTTGCGTGCGAGGCGTGCGCCACCGCCGTCGGGTCGCCGAGGAGCACGACGGTCGCGCCGGTCGCGTGCGCGGCGCTGAGGAAGGCCGCGAAGTGCTGTGGCCTGCGTCGGAAGCCGACAACGACGACCACGTCTGCCGAGCCGAGCCCGACCAGCTCCTCGCCGGTCGTCTGGCCGGGGACGGGCGCGATCCGGACGTCGTCACGGGCCTGGGCCAGCTGTTCGCGCAGGTGCAGGGCGACGGGGTAGCTGTTGCGCCAGCCGACCACGAGGACCCGCTCGGCGAGTGCGAGCAGGCCGGCGACCTCGGGCAGGCGGGGATGTCCGACCGCGCGCAGGATCGCGGCCTGTTCTGCTGCGGCCAGGGTCTCGGGGTCGGGCGCACCGTCGATCCGGCGCGGCTCCCCGGTCGCGCGCAGCCCGCGGAGGTGCTCGCGCACCTCGTCGAAGTCCGCGAAGCCCAGGCTCCGGAACAGCCGGCTCATCGTCGCCCGCGACACACCGGCCAGCTCGGCCAGCTCGGCGGCGCGGTAGGTCGCGAGGTCGTCGAGGTGCTCGAGCAGCGCTCCGGCCGCGCGGCGCTCCTGGGGGCTCAGGTCATCGTGGCGTTCGGCGATCCGCTGATCGATCCGTTGGGCGATCCGCTGGCCCTTCCCGTCAGCCGACACGATCGACCGCCCAGCGCGCGGCCACCTCGAGCACGGCCTGTTCGAACGCGTCGATCCCGTGTGCGACGTCGACCTCGCGAACACCCTCGTCGGGGTGGTGGCTGATCCCGTCGTGGCAACGGATGAAGAGCATCCCGATGTCGGTGATCGCCGCGATGGCCATGGCGTCGTGCCCGGCGCGGCTCCACAGGCCCATCGGGTTCGGGTCTCCCGTGCTGCGGATGCCCGCGATCACGGCGTCCTTGAGCCAGCCGGCGCACGGCGCGGCCGGTGCCTCGTGGTTCAGGACGACGTCGAGGCGGAGGTCGCGCGCGGTACAGATCCGTTCGAGCTCGGCTTCCAGCTCTGCCCAGGACGCGTCGCGCTCCTCGTCGGTGGCGGCACGCAGGTCGAGGCTGAGGTCGGCGCGACCGGGGATCACGTTCACGGCTCCGGGCAGCACCTCGATCCGCCCGACGGTCGCGATCGTCCCGGCGGCCCGGGCCAGCCGCTCCACCGCGACGATCATCTCGCTGGCGCCGACCAGCGCGTCCCTTCTCCGTTCGTACGGCGTCCCGCCGGCGTGCCGCGCCTCCCCGGTCACGGTGAGCCGGAACCGCCGGGCGCCCGCGATGGTCGTGACGTACCCGAGCGAGGCGTCGGCCGCCTCCAGGTAGGGGCCCTGCTCGATGTGCGCTTCGAGGTACCCGACGAGCTCTTCGGGCCGCCGGGCCGCGTCGCCGACCTGCCGCGGGTCGAGGCCGAACTCCAGGAACGCCTGGTGCAGCGTGATGCCGTCGCGGTCGCGGAGGTCCCACCAGTCCTCGTCCCAGGTGCCGGCAACGGCCTGGCTGCCGAGCAGTGCCTTCCCGAACCGGGCGCCCTCCTCGTCGCTGAAGCCGATCACCTCGAGGGCGAACGGCAGGTCGGTGTCGCGCAGCCGTTCGGCGACCGCGATCGCCATCACGACGCCGAGCATCCCGTCGAAGCTGCCGGCGTCGGGGACGGTGTCGAGGTGGGAGCCGAGGAGCAGGGCGGGGAGGCCGGGCGCGCGGCCCTCGCGCCGGCCGCAGATGTTGCCGGCGGCGTCCTGCCAGACGTGGAGCCCGGCGTCCCGCATCCAGCGCCCGGCGAGGGCGTTGGCCGCGCGATGCTGGGGCGTGAGGTGGGTGCGTTCGAGCCAGGTCTCGGAGGCGGACAGGGCGTCGAGCTCCGAGCAGCGGGCGAGGGCGACCTCGGCGGTCGTCATGCGTAGACCGCCTGGGCCGCGGTGACCCCACCACCCGCAGGTACGGCGACCCCGGCTGCCCGCAGCGCGTGCTCCAGGGCAGCAAGGGTCGTCAGCACCGCGTCCTTGCGGGCGTTGAATCCCATCGTCCCGATCCGCCAGACCTTGCCGTGCAGCGGCCCGAAGGACGTACCGATCTCGATCCCGAAGTCGTCCAGCAGGCTGGCCCGGACCGCGTCACCACCGGCCGGACCGAGCTTGTCGGGGATCTCGACGGCGACGACGTTGTGCATCTTGTGGGCGACGTCGCCGAAGACCGCGAGGCCCAGGCCCAGCACGCCCTCGAGCATCGCCGTGCCGTGCAGGGCGTGCCGCGCGACGGCATGGTCGACGCCTTCCGCATGCAGCAGGCGCGCGCACTCGCGGGCGGCGTACAACATCGAGGTGGCCTCGGTGTGGTGGTTGAGGCGGCGCGGGCCCCAGTAGTCCATGACCATGGCGAGGTCGAAGTAGTTGCTGGCGATGCGGGTGCCGGTCCTGAAGCCCTCGTCCTCATCGTCGTTCACATCGCGAATGCCGGCTTCGACGCGCCCGCGGCCGGCGATCAGATCGACCGCCCTTGGCGAGATCGTGATGGGTGCGGATCCCGGCGGGCCTCCGAGACATTTCTGCAGGCCCGCGGTGGCAATGTCGATGTTCCACGCATCGGCCTCGAAGGTGTTTCCGCCGATCGAGGCCGTCGCGTCGACGTACAGGAGGGCATCGTGGTCTCGACAGATCCGACCAATGTCCGCCAGTGGCTGGCACATGGTGGTCGACGTGTCGCCCTGGACGATGGCCACCAGCTTGGGACGGAGGCGCTCGACGGCCGCTTCCACTGCTTCCGGCGTGAACACCTCGCCCCACGGCACCTCGATGGTGTGCACGTCCGCACCGCAGCGCTGCGCGATCTCGGTGAGCAGGTGACCGAACCGCCCGAACACCGGCACCAGCACGCGATCGCCGGGCTCGATCAGCGACACCAGCGCGGCCTCGATGCCGGCGCGCGAGGTGCCGTCGATGAGGAAGGTCTGCTCGTTGTCGGTGTCGAAGACCTCGCGGTAGAGCCCCATCACCTCGTTCATCGTGGCCGTCATGAACGGGTCGAACTGGCCCACCAGCGGCGCGGCCATCGCCCGCAGCACCCGAGGGTCCACGCCGATCGGGCCGGGGCCCATCAACAACCGTGGCGGGGGAGCGATCTCCTCCATCGGCTCACTCATGACCAGTCCTCTGCAGTTGGGTCCGGGCCAGCATCTGTCCGAGCGTGTCGTCCCGGCCGATCACACGGCCCCGGATCAGCGTGTGCGTCACCCTGGCGTCGTACTTCTGTCCGGCGTAGGCGGAGATCGGGTTGCGGTGCGCGAGGTCGGCGACGTCGACCTCCCACCCCACGCTGTCGTGGACGACCAGGTCGGCGACCGCTCCGACCTCGATCCGGCCGCGGTCGGTGAGGCCGACCAGGTCGGCGGTGTTGCGGGCCATCCAGCGACTGACCTGCTCCAGCCCGATCCCGCGGGCGCCGGCCTCCTGGGCGACCGCGGCGAAGCCGACCTGGAGGCCGGAGATCCCGCCCCAGGCCTGCTGGAGGTCCCCGTTGCCGGCGCACTTGAGGTCGGCGGTCGAGGGGGAGTGGTCGCTCACGATCGTGTCGATGACGCCGGACTGCAGGGCCTGCCAGAGCTCGTCGCGATTGCCCTCGTCGCGGATCGGCGGGCAGCACTTGAACTCCGCTGCGCCGTCAGGAATCTGCTCGGCCGAGAAGCAGAGGTAGTGCGGGCAGGTCTCGACCGTGACGCGCAGGCCCTCGGCGCGGGCATCGGCGAGGACGTCGAGCGAGCGCGCGCTGGAGAGGTGCAGGACGTGCACCCGGCACCCGGTCTCGCGTGCGCCGTCGAGCAGGTGCCGGATCGCCGCCACCTCGGCCTCGGCTGGCCGGCTCAGCAGGAAGTCGGAGTAGGCACGGCTGGGCGGGTGCGGCGCTGCCTCGAGTACGGCGGCGTCCTCCGCGTGCACGATGAGCAACCCGTCGAACGCGGCGATCTCGGTGAGGGCACGTTGGAGCTGGGGAGGGTCGAGGTGCGGGAACTCGTCGACCCCGGACGGCGCGAGGAAGCACTTGAAGCCGAAGACGCCCTTGTCCCACAGGCGTTCCAGCGAGCCGAGGCTGTCGGGCACGGCGCCGCCCCAGAAGCCGACGTCGACGGCGAGCTGTCCGGCGGCTGCGGCCTGTTTCGCAGCGAGCGCGTCGACCGTGGTCGTCGAGGGGATCGAGTTCAGCGGCATGTCGATCAGCGTGGTCACCCCGCCGAGTGCAGCCGCCCGGGTCGCTGTCGCAAAGCCTTCCCACGCGGTGCGGCCGGGCTCGTTGACGTGCACGTGCGTGTCGACGACGCCGGGGAGCAGGTGCGCCGTGTCGGGGAGCTCCAGCACGTCGCCGGCGACCGGGGCGTCGTACGACGCGAGGGCGGTGACGACGTCGTCGCGGATCAGCACGGTGGCGGGCGCGAACCCATCACCGACCAGCACCTGCCGGCCACGGACGGCGTCGTACGTCACCGGCATGCGGTCAGCCCGCGATCCCGGCCCAGGCACGCGGCTCGGTGGTCTCGTTGCGGGACAGGGTCGCCGAGATCAGGCCGTAGGGCCGGTCGGCTGCGAAGAACACCTCGCCGGGATTGTCGAGGCCGAACGGCGCCAGGTCGACGAGGAAGTGGTGCTTGTTGGGGCACACGATCCGGATCTCGGCGACCTCGGGGCAGACGTCGAGTGCGGCCGCGCCCATGGCGTTGATCGTCTGCTGCAGCGCGAGGCTGTGCGTGCTGGCGAACGCCTCGGTCATCGCTGCGTGGATCGTCGCGTGCGCGGTGTCCCAGGCGACGTCCGAGGTCGCATAACGCCAGGTCGCGGTCACGCTTGTCGCGAGAATTCGGTCATTGGTCTCGCCGAGCGAGGTGTACTGGTCCCGGGGGAAGCCGTGGAACTCGCTGCCGGTGCTCTTGAGCAGCACCAGGTCGCTGAGTCCGGCCAGCACGAACGTCTCGTCGCCGTACGTCTGCACCCAGGCGGTGCGGGTGGAGTCACCGGTGCGGACGAAGGAGTGCCCATTGGCAGGCAACCGGTCCCAGGTGAACTGCTCGGCGTGGAACCAGGTGCCCGTGACCCACGGCTGGGCGCGCCAGTGGTCGGCGAGCTCGAGCAGGAACTGCTCCGGCGTCTCGACGCCACGCTCGCGGGCCAGGGCGAAGACGGTGTTCTTCTGGGTGTCGGTCGCGTGCACGTGGGCGTTGTCGCCCTCGGTGTACGCCGTCGCGAAGTCTCCGCGCAGCTGGGTGGTGACGTTGAGGTCGTGGAGCACGTGGTCCGCCCCGGCGGTCCGGTCGACCTTCACGAGCCGGCACTCCGCCTTGCCGTGCTGCAGGTCGGACAGCACGTAGTCGTTCTGCTCGTCACTCATCAGCTGCCCCGGTAGGTCGTGTACGAGAACGGACTGAGCAGCAAGGCCACGTGGTAGTGCTCCTGGCCCGGCTCGACAGTGAAGTGCAGCGTCACGCCGGGGTAGAAGGTCTTCCGCTGTTGCTTGCCGAACCACGGTCCCGTCGCGAAGGTCAGTCGGTAGTCGCCGGGCGCGAGGTCCTGCCCGAACCGCACCCGCCCGTCGGCGTCCGTGACCGCCTCGGCGATCGCGGCCTCCACCGAGGTCAGCAGTACGGCGATGCCGGCCGCCGGTCGCCCGAGGGCAGCGTCGAGCACGTGGGTGGAGCAGGTGCTCACGGTGCGACCTCCAGGTCGGTCTCGATCAGGTCGGCGTCGATCAGGTCGGCGAGGCGCAGCAGCGCGATCTCGCCCAGCTGCTGTCGGGTCACCTCGAGCTCGGTCACGGGGTCATTGTCGAGGCGCTGCTCCAGCAGCGCCAGCATCTCCGCGCCGCTGCGCCCCTTCGCCCGCACGAGGTAGATCCGGTCGAACCGCTCCTCGTAGCGCGCGTTGCCGTCGCGCAGGCGTTCAGCGAGGTCCCGGTCGCCCGGATCGACGCCTGCTTGCTCGTTCTTCGAATGATCGGCGGTCGCACTGCCCGGGGCTGCTCGCTCGCCGATCCGCGGGTGGTCGGCCAGCGCGGCCTCGACGTCGGCCGTCGCCCACCCCACTACCTGGGCGCGACCGGCGTCGAGAAGCTGGCTCGTGTCGTCGTACGGACGACCGGAGGCGAGCTCGGTGACCCAGGAGTCGATGTCCACGCAGGCCCGCAGCGCGGCCGCGACCTCAGCGTCGGACAACGCATTGAACTCCTCGATCCGCACCCTGCCTCCTGTCCCTGGCCGCCGGGCGGGATCGCCGACGACCTGAAACTAGATCCTCCCTGTGACAGCCACGCGAAACAATCGTTTCAGGGAGGTCAATTGCGTGAGGAGCTCGAGAGTGGCTGGTACAGCTCGATCGGGAAGTGCACGCCCTTGACCATCACCTCGCCGCGCGGCTCGCAGGCCACGGAGTCCTTGACGAGGTGCCAGCTGGTGTTGGAGAGCAGGATGCCGCCGGGCTCTGCCTGGGCCTGCACCCGGGCGGCGATGTTCATCTGCAGCCCGATCCCGGTGTACGTCGCCCGGAGCGCCGATCCGAAGGTGCCGACCGAGACGACGCCGGTGTTGATCCCGATCCGCGCGTTGGCCGGCTCCACGATGCCGTGTGCGAACCAGGCCGCGCTCCACTCGGCCAGCGATGCCTGCAGCTCCCGTGCTGCGGCGACCGCCGAGTGGACCTGGTCGACGGGATCGACCTCTTGGGGCGCGCCGAAGATGGCCATGACGCCGTCGCCGGCGAACTCGGTGACGGTGCCGCCGTGACGTTCGACGAGGTCGGAGACGGCGCCGAGGTAGTCATTGATGATGTGGGCGAGGGCCTCGGGGTCGATCCGGTCAGCCATCGCGGTGAATCCGACGACGTCGGAGGAGAACACGGTGATCCGGCGCCGTTGCGGCTCGTCGACCGACGTGTCGCCGAGCTCGATCCGGGAGACCACCGAGTCGGGGACGTAGCGGCGGATCAGGCGACGTTGGTACGCCAGGAGGTGCTCGCCGACGTACCGCGTCCGCAGGTCGCGTTCGTTCGCGAACGCCATGGCCGGTCCCACCAGCAGTGCGGCGAGCACGATGAAGACCAGGGCGAGGACTACGTTCTGGTCGGTGCGTTCGGCCGTGAGGAAGACGCTCAGCTCGCCAGCCGTGGTGATGACGAGACCGGTGAGGAGGGTGGAGCGGAACGGCAGCTGGACGAGTGGTGCCAGCAGTCCGAAGAACGTCGCGGCCATGGCGAAGCCCGTCGGTTCGAGCCTCGGCACCCATGGCAGCAGCACGGCGATGGTGGTGACCGCGGTCAGGATGACCAGCGTCGTACCGACGAGGATCGCCAGTCTCGGCTCCGGTCGCCGGAGGTAGGTGATGCCGACGAGCAGGGCAGGGATGTTGATCCCCCAGCAGATGACCAGCACCGCAGCTGAGTGCTCCGTGTCCATGTACAGGATCAGGATCAACGGGTTGACGACCCAGGCCAGGATCGAGGCCCAGCCCATCGCCCTGCCGAGCGGGCAGAACCGTTGGATGTACCAGGCCCGGTACGCCGTCTCCACGGGCGCGTCGAACCGCCCGAGGGGTCCGTGTCGCGCCAGCGTCGCTGCGCCGTCCGTGGGTAGGAGCTCCGCGATCCGCACCCTGCCTCCTGTCCCCGGTCGCTGCGACTGGATCGCCGACGGCCTGAGGACAAGATCCTCCCATCGACGCTTGGGCGAAACCATCGTTTCAGGTGGCTTCGCCAGGCATGTCGACGTTGTCGCCGCGCGGACATGGGAGAAAGCGTCTGCAGATCCTTGCTTTTCGAACGCCTGTTCGGTATCATCTATGTATGATCTCGGGTCTCGCGGGGATGTCGCCGGAGCAGTTGCTCCAGACGGCTGACGACGTGCTGCTCAAGAGCCGTGAAGCCGAGGTCGAGAAGCTCCAGGTCCTGCTGGCGTGGGCTGATTGGTTCTCGGGTGACCCGCAGGACGAACCGAATGCGGTCCCGGTCCGGTACGGCGGCCCGCGGTTGATCTCCTGGGGTGGGGAGGGCACTCCGAAGGTCTCGGACCTGGCTCTGGTGGAGATGGCGATCGCTCGCCGGGAGTCGGTGTTCACCACCCGGCGCCGATTGGCCGATGCGTTCGACCTGCGCCACCGGCTCCCCTTGGTGTGGGCCGGGTTGCAGGCGTTGCGTTGCGAGACCTGGGTCGGCACCAAGGTCGCCGCGATGTCCCGCAAGCTCACCCTCGAACAGGTCGCGCTCGTGGATGTCGCGGTCGCTGCGGCGCTCGATGAGGCGCCGGCACGGATCCTGGAGATCGCTGAAGCCAAGATCATCGAGGCCGACCCGGTCGGGCACCGGGAGCGGATCGATGCGAACCGCGCTCGTAAGGGTGTGTGGCACTCGCGCCCCAAGCCCGGCGACTCGGTCGAGGGCGAAACGGCCGGTGTGGGTTCGGTGTTCGCGCGGATCGATGAGGTCGACCTCGAAGCGCACCGCGAGTTCATCGAGGAGCTCGCCCAGGCTCTGGCTGCGAACGCCCCGGCCCCGGTTGAGGGCGAGGAGCCGTTGTCGATGGACCACTGGCGTGCCGAAGCTTTCGCGATGCTCGCCGACCCCGCCGCCGTCCTGGCCTTCCTCCGCGGCGAAACCGAACAGACCGCCGACGCACCCACCGACGAATCCACCGAGACACCCGAAGCCCCCGAGGCACCTGCAGCCAGCCCGGCCGCAACGCCGGCGGCCGGCCCGACTGCGACGGTGGTCGTGCACGTCGCCCAGGACCCCGACACCGGTGCCCTCGGCCCCGTGGCCCGCGTCGAAGGCCTCGGCCCGAGACTCCTGTCCCAGGTCCGCGACCTGCTCCGCCGGCACGCCAACGTCACCGTCACCCCGGTCATCGACCTGCACACCGGGCGCTCGGTCAACGGTTACGAACACCCCACCGACGTCAAGACCCGCACCGAGCTCCGCACCCTCGGAGACGTCTTCCCCCACGCCGTCGGCCTGTTCACCAGGACCGGTCGACCACCCGATCACGACCACACGGTGCCGTACGACAAGAACGGCCCATCCGGGCAGACCGGGGATCACAACGACACCCCGCTCCGGCGACATCACCATCGCGCCAAAACGCATGCCGGCTATTCGGTCCATCAGCTCGGACCCGACCGCTGGATCTGGCGTACGCCCCACGGACTGCACCGTCTCGTCACCACCCACGGCACCACGGTGATCACTGCAGGTGAGTTCTTCGCGCTCAGGCTTGCCGCGGCATAACCGGGCGCGTGGAACCGCTCGCGTGCGACAGCCGTCGAACGCCCATGGTCGTGCAGATCAAACTCATCCGAGTGGCCGTCGCCGGCGCCGTGTGTGCTGCCGTTGTCGTGCTGGGCGGGTGCTCCGGTGACGCGTGCGAGCCCTCAACTGCCGACTGCTCCAGCCAGGTCCGGATCGGCGAGCGCGTGTACACGTCCCATGGCTTCACAGAACGTGCCGCGACCAGGTTCGCGAAGGCCGACGTGGCCGAGTGCCAGGACACCGGCTGTGACCCGAAGGGGTCGGTCTTTTCGGGGGAGCCGACGCAGATGACGGTGTGGTCGTTCGAGGGGTACTCGACCGATCAGGTGGTGGGCACTCGCTTCGATGACGATTCGTTCGCCGTGTTCGTCGCCGACTCAGTTTCCGACCAGGAAGCCGAGCGTCTCCTGCAGGAGCTCGCCAGCGCTGAGTCATGAGGCCTTCCCCTCACGTGTCGTACTCGAGCCCGTCCCAAGGCTCGTAGTACGCGATGAAGTTGCCGGGCTCGATGTTGATCGAGTAGTCGCCCTCGAACTCTGACACTGCCCAACCAAACTCCACGTGGTCAATCGTCCGGAGGAACGGCTCGACGGTGATCGGCTCGAGCTCGTAGTCACCGAGCTCTGCGAGCCTCTTCTCGATGAGGTCGTCTGCGTCCGCGCTGGCTGCCTGGCCGGGTGGCACCCCATCCGCGCGCGACACCCTGTCGACGCGAATCTCTGAGAAACTCCCATCCGCATTCCAGAGGAAGAGACCCACGTAACCGGCGCTGCTCTCAGTCGCTGAGTCGAACTCGAAGAGCTCGTCGCTCAGGAAGAACTTGCGTCCGTCCTCGGCCGTTCCCGCGTACGGCACGTGGTAGTCGTCAGGCGCGATCGTGAAGCGTTCCGGTGCGACCGGAGAGCTGCTCCCCTCGCGATCGGTCTCGGGTCTCCGGTCGTCGCCCTCGGTTGACGTCGAGCATCCGGCGCACATGGCAACGAGGGTCGCGAGCAGGACGAGCAGACGGCGAGCCATGGCGGCATCTTGTCAGGAGCCTCGCGTGGCCCGCGGGCGCTCAGCCGCTCAGTACCAGCGGTGCGCCACGTCCACGACGAGCCGGTGCCCACCCCCGGAGGTGCTCAGGACGAAGACGCGCATCGGCAGCCTCGCCCGCACGCCGAGCCCGATCGTGGTCTGCCCCTCGAAGGTGCCCGCCCAGGCGACCTGGCGGAAGGTCCGGTAGCCGGCGACATCGACGAGTTCGCGTCGGTTGGCTGGCCGGTAGGTGAGCTTGCCGTTGGCGTCGTACGCCGGCGCCCTGACGATGATCTGCAACCGGGCGCCACCCCGGAGCGGAACGGGTGCGCCGGACGCGTCCATGGTGACCGCTTTGACGTACTTGACCACGTATCCGGGCGCGCCCCTGCCCCTGGCGTTGACGTCGATCACCAGCCTGTCGAAGCAGGCGTGCCGACCGGACCGTACGTTCGTGATCTGCTTGCTGGAGTACGACGACCGTGCCTTCGCGAGCGACCCCCACTGCGCCGCACACGCAGATGCTGAGGCCGTCGGCGTCGAGGTGACCGCCCCGAGCGGCGCGATGCTCACCGAGAGGGCGAGTGCGAGAACGAGCAGGCGCACGATGCGCCGGATGTGCTGGGAAGTGTTCATGGTGTCCTCCTCTGGACACCTGTTGGACGCGGAGCGCCTACATCTGGTTGACGAGGTCGAGCAGGTCCTTGTCCCGCCCCGGCGCAGCGACCAGACACAGCCCGCACGGCAGCCCGCTCGCGGTGGTCAGCGGCACCGTGACCGCCGGCAGTCCACCGATCCCGGCCAGGCAGGTGAGGGCGAGCGTGGCCTCGCGCGCGGCCTGCAGCCGCTCGGTCAACCGACTGCCCAGCTCAGGTGCCACGGTGGGTGCTGCGGGCAGTACGACGATCCGGTCGGCCACCAGGTCGCGAATCAGCTCCCGCGCCGCAGCGACGACCCGTCGAGCCGACGAAGCCTCGCTCGCCGTGACCAGACGGGCCCGCTCGAAGCGTCCCCGGACGTCCGCGCCCAAGGTGTCGAGGCGCCCTTCGAGCCAGCCGCCGTGGGCCTGCCACGCCTCCCACGCCTGGAGCGTCACGAACGCCTCTCGCCAGACAGGCAGGTCGTCCAGTGGCCAGGCCTCCGGCAACCGCAACCCCAGGTCCGGTTGCCAGCCAGCGATCGAGGCTGCCACGTCGGGGTCGGCCAGGGTGATCAGCGAAGGCACGGTGACAAGTCGCCGATCCGCAGCGGTCGTCGACCCCGGCAGCAGAACCTCACCCACCCGAGCCAACAACGCGGGAGAGCGGGTCAGCCACCCCACCGCGTCGAAGGACGGTGCCAGAGGCAGCAGCCCGTCCCGTCGTACGACGTCGTGGGTGGTCCGGATGCCGAACAGGCCCTGGTAGGCCGCCGGGACCCGGATCGAGCCGCCCGTGTCGGTGCCGAGCCCGATCGACGCCTCGCCGAGCGCGACCGCGGCCGCCGACCCCGACGACGAGCCTCCGGGCACCCGGCCCGGGGCGGCCGGGTTCGGCGGGGTCCCGTAGTGGGCGTTGGTGCCGGCGAGCGAGTACGCGAACTCGTCGGTCCGGCTGATGCCGCGTACCGCCGCGCCAGCAGCCAGCAGCGCCGACACGACCGGAGCAGAAACGGCCGCAGGGGACGACGAAGCCAGCCACGCGGGATTTCCTGCACCGATGGCAAACCCCGCGACGTCGTACAGGTCCTTGACGGCGACCGTCTCGCCGGCCAGGGGCCCGTCAGGAGCACCGGCGACCAGTGGGGAGCCCACGACCCGCCACACCCGCTCGTCCCACGCCTCACCCGACGAGCCAGCCATCACGACACCTCCGGGAAGTCGCTCTTCCGGATCCGTGCGTGCACGCCCTTCACCACGTCGACGACCTGCGAGATGTCGAAGTCGGTCGCGGCGCTGAGGTAGGCGTACGCCAGGTGGGGGGCCATGCCGTGGCGGGCCCCGAGCAGAGCGATCGCTGCCCGCACGCAGTTCTGCACGGCCACGTCGAGGTCGGGGTCCAGCCCGGTGGGCACCAGGTGCTCATGAGTCTCGGCGAGCGGCCCGACCAGGTCACCGAAGCGCCGCAGCGCGTCCTCGCGAGGCACCACGTCCAACCGCACCGTTGCGCGCAGGGACGCCTCGAGTGCGGTCAGGGACACCTCGCCGTCGCCCTGCGCGAAGTGCGGGTCGCCGACGTATGCCAACGCACCGTCGACCTGGACCGGCAGGTAGAGGGTCGCGCCCACCGTGAGCAGGTTGATGTCGAGGTTGCCGCCGTAGGCGCCGGGAGGGACGGAATGGGGACGCTCCGAAGCCGCCGTGGCGACGCCCATGATCCCGAGGAACGGAGCGAGCGGGAACGACACGACCGGGTCGCCACCCTCGACCAACGGCAGCAGGCCACAGGAGCCGTCGTCGGACACCCGCGTGAACACCGAGACGGTCTCCCCGGAGGCCGGGAACTCGTCCGGCAGTGCCCCGCGGCCATGGCGGTTGGACACCACGCCGTACGGCACTCGCGGCAGCGTCTCGACCACGGTCATCGCGAGCAGGTCGCCCACCCGGGCACCCGAGACACCCACGGGTCGCGACACGACGTGAGGTCCGTCGACCCCTGCCGCATGTGAGACCGACGACGCGGCAAGGGCGACCGCGTCGGAGAGCACCCCGTCCTCGGGCACGCCATGGCTGCCGAAGAACCTGCGCGGATCCCGCCCCTGGTCCTCGAGGATCCCCTCGTGGCTGATCGTGTCGAAGGTGACCTCGGTGCCCGGGTCGACGGTCAGCACCGGTGCGTCAGCCGCACACGGCAGCCGCCCCCACAGGACCGTGTCCGGGTCCGCGGGGAGGTAGGACGTGGCCCGGATCGGGCCGGTCCCGGGCTGCAGGATCATGCCTCGCACCCTAGGGCCCTCGTGTTTCAAGAAGGGGCGTTCAGCCCGGCAGGCTGGAGCGTTTCATCGCGAAGATCCAGCGTCGGCGCGGATGCTCGGTGACCGACCAGAAGCGCTCCGTCTCAGGCCACCACACCAGGTCCTCCGGCCCGATCGCCGTCGCGAAGCGGTGTTCGCGGAACGCCCCCGGCGCACCCACGAAGACCGACCCGGGGAGGTAGCCGCTCCGCGAGGACGTCACGTAGTAGACCCCGTCGACGACGGACACCCCCTGCATCCGGGCCTGTCCGCGGTCGTCGATCACCGGCCGGGCGATCCCCTCCGCGTCGGCGGCGACCAGGCCCGTTGCCGGGTCGAGTGCGAAGCGGGCCATCCGGCGGGACTGCTTGCGCGAGCCGTACTCGCCGACGACGAGGGTCGGCTCCGTCGTGCTCCGGTCGACGGTGAAGAAGGAGAACCGCAGCTTCGACTGGCCCTCGTCCGCACTGCCCCGGTGGGCGAACCGGACCGGCAGGACGTAGCGGTGCCCATGGGTTTCGTACGACGACCCCGCCGGAACGCGGAGCAGGTCCTCGAGGCGGCAGCTGAAGAAGCCGCGGCCCGTCCCCGCGACGTGCAGGTGGTCGCCGAGCCACACGATGCCGCCGGCGTGCACCTTCAGCGGCTTGAAGCCGGGTACGCCGTCGACGAGCGTGGGCGTCACCAGGAGCACGTGGCCGTACCGCCGCCGCTCGAGGTCGATGATGCTGATCCGGGAACCGGCGACGCCCTTGGAGTACCACGAGGAGGCGAGGAGGTCGTGGCCGTACTTCTCCTTGAAGCCGGTCAGCGCGGACGTGGTGATGCCCTGGGGCCACCACTCCGGATCGCGGCGGTCCGCGGCTTCCCAGGTGTAGGCCCTGCTGACCTTGAGGCCGAGCAGCCGGGGAGTCGGGGCGAACGTGCGCCGCAGCCGCCCCGTCAGGTCCGGCACCATGCCGGCGAGGCCGACCCGGCCACCACCGTCAGCCGCCAGGGCCGAGGCGAGCGCCTCGATCTCGGCGCCGTTCTCCGCGGTGCGGGTCAGGTGAAGTCCGGCCACGGCGGTCAACCTAGCCGAACCACTGCGCCATGATGGGCACGTGAGGGGCATCTTCTTCGAGGAGGAGCACGCGCGGTCCGCCGCGCTCGTGCTGGTCCGTGGCGGCTATTCAGCCGAGGTCGTCCGCGAGCGTCTCGCTGGCGAGGACGACGAGGAAGCCCACCCGTGGGCCGTGGTCACCGACGCTCCGGAGATCCAGCTCGACATGCTCGTCGAGATGTACGACGGCTGGCTGGACTACGACGACGAGGACTCCGCGCCCGCCGAACCGCCCACGAAGGCTGGATTCGTGCTGCCCCTGCCGGACCAGCCGAAGCGGATCAAGCGTCCGGACTGAGCCTCACTCCCGACGTGTCACTCAGCCGCGCAGGCGAACGGTCCCTCGCCCCGGCTCCAGGCCTGCGTGATCGCCTGGCGGTCGTCGAAGTCGGCCTCGGCGACGACGGAGTCGCCGTCGGCCGAGACATCGATGTCGGCGTCCAGTCCGGTCTGCGCAGCGGGACCGTCGAGAAAGGTCACCAGGCCGTTCTCGTCGTCCGCGGCCGCCTCCTCGTCCAGGAAGAGCCGCACGACCTTCAACCGCTCCTCGGGCACGGCGAAGTAGCCCGTCCGGCGCGGGTGCCCGAGGCCGCCGAAGAGCTGTTCCTGCTGCTCGGGCGAGACGTTGCGAAGTCCGCAGGGCGGGTCGAGGTCGAGGGCGGCGAACTCGAGGTCGTCCTGGCCGGGCGCGGCGTCCAGCAGGTCGTCGAACCTGCCCGAGTCGGCGAGGGAGTCCTCGTCCTCGTTGATCACGTCGAGACCCTCGCTGACGTCGCCGGTCACGATCAGGTGCTCGTCGGGCACGAGTGCCAGGTTGAGCAGGGTGTTCGGATAGCGGCCGCCGAAGAGGCCGGTCGTCGCGTCCGCTGAGCTCAGGTCGCCCCGGAAGACGCTGGCGTCGCCTTCGCCGGAACGCTCGTAGCCGGCGTCCTCGAGGTCGTCGGCGATGGCGTCGAAGTCGGCGTCATCGTTGAGCTTGGTCACCCGGACAAGGCCGTCCTCGTAGGTCGCGGTTGCCTCCCACTCGACGTCGAACTCGCTGAACGCGGCCTCCTGCATGACCCGCGTCCAGTTGCGGAGCTCGGAGCCGTACGCCTCGTCCTGTGAAGCCTCGGCCCAGCGGTCGAGGTCAGCCTCGGACGCGCCGGTCTCGAGGTCGTCCACGCCCAGTCGCTCGGCGATGGCGGCGCTGTCGACGAAGACCAGGCTCGTCGACTTGGCCGGCAGGTAGTCGAGGGACTCCTGGACCCGCGAGCTGCCGTCCAGAAGACCGCACCCGCCGAGGCCCGCGGCCACGAGAACGATCGTTGCAGAGACGGTCACGAAGCGCCCGGGCGTGGAACTCATGGCATCCATCATTACGCTCCAGACCATGAGTGAAACACCGGCCCACCGGCTGCTCCTCGTCCACGCGCATCCCGACGACGAGTCGATCGGTCAGGGGGCGACGATGGCGAAGTACGTCGCCGAAGGTCGCGGCGTCACCCTGGTCACCTGCACGGCCGGCGAGATGGGCGAGATCCTGGTGCCCGGCCTGGTGCACCTGGCCGCTGACCAGGAGGACGGTCTCGGTGAGCACCGCAAGGGCGAGCTGGCTGCCGCCATGGTCGCGCTGGGCGTCACCGACCACCGGTTCCTCGGGGGTTTCGGTACCTATCGCGACTCCGGGATGAAGTGGCACGAGGACGGGCACGCGGTTGCCGCCGACGACATCCACGACAACGCCTTCTGGCACGCGGACCTCACCGAGGCCGCCACCCAGCTCGCTGCGGTCATCCGCGAGGTGCGGCCGCAGGTGATGGTGGCCTACGACGAGTTCGGTGGCTACGGCCATCCCGACCACATCCAGGCCCACCGGGTCGCGATGTACGGCGCGCAGCTGGCGGCCGTGCCGTCGTACCGACGCGACCTGGGGGCGGCCTGGGACATCGAGAAGATCTACTGGGGCGCGATGGCGGAGAGCCGGATCCGCGAGGGCCTGCGCTCGTTGCGCGCTGCCGGCGACACGACCACCTTCGAGGGCATGGACCCCGACGGGCCGCTGCCCCCGATGTTCCGCCCGGACGAGGACATCGACTGCGAGGTCGACGCGGGCGACTACGTCGAGCGCAAGCTCGACGCACTGCGTGCCCACGCCACCCAGATCACGACCGACGGACCGTTCTTCGCCTTGTCCAACAACATGGGCGCCCAGGCCTTCGGGCGTGAGCAGTTCCGTCTCGTCAAGGGCGTCGCGGGCGAAGTGGCCGACAACGGCTGGGAGACCGACCTGTTCGCAGGCGTCTCCGCAGAGTGACCCCCGGAGGAGCCCTGCCGGTGTGGGGGCGGGCGTTGCTGGCGGTGCCCTGCGCGCTGCTCGGCTTCGGCGTCTCCCTCTGCGCGGTCGCGGTGCACGACTACGCCTGGGGCCTTGCGCTCGGCCTGGCCGCAACAGCCGCAACGCTCGTGGCACTGCCGGCGGGCTGGTGGTCGCGCCTGTCCTTCTCCCTCGGCTGGGTGGCCGTCCTCGTGCTGGTGACTCCCGAGCGCGCAGAGGGGGACTTCGTCGTGTCCGGCGACCTCGACGGCTACCTGTTGCTCGGTGCCGGGATCGCCGTGTTCGGCGCGGGATTCGTCGGTCTGGTCGCTCCGCGCGGGGCCGTTCGCGATTCAGGCCCGTCGGGTACCGCTCCCTAGACTGGCGCGCGTGACGAACTGGGAGCCCACCGACGGCAAGAGCGAGCGCGCCGGCGGCAAGGTCGTGGCGGTCGTCGTCGCCGGACTCCTCGTCCTCGTCGGTGGCGGGTACGCCGGTGCCTACGCAGTTGCCGGGGACAAGGTGCCGCGCGGCACCTCCATCTCGGGTGTCGACGTGGGTGGCCTCAGCCGCAGCGCTGCCATCGAGAAGCTCTCGTCCGTCTTCGACCCGCGGGCCGACGCGTCCATCGACGTCTCGGTCGAAGCGGCGTCCAGCACGGCGGACCAGGGCAACGGCGCTGCGGTCGAGCCCGGTGACATCGGCCTGCGCGTGGACTACGCCGCGTCGGTCGACGCGGCCGGTGCTGGCTCGAGCCTGAGCCCGGGACGCCAGTGGGACTACTTCACCGGAGGCACCGACGTCGACGCCGTGGTCACCGTGGACGACCGACTGTTCGACGCGAAGCTCGACGAGCTGTCGAAGGGCCTCGGCACCCCGCCGAAGGACGGCCAGGTCACGTTCACCGCCGATGGCGTCGAGACCGTCGAACCGCAGGCAGGCAAGGCCGTCGACAGCGACGCTGCACGCACCGCGATCATCGACGCCTACCTGGCGGGCGAGAAGTCCGTGTCCCTGCAGGTGGCCGACGCCCAGCCCGAGATCGACGCGTCGGACGTGGCCGAGGCTGCCGAGTCCTTCGCCAACCCCGCGATGGCCAACGCCGTCACGCTCGTCTTCGGCGACAACGACATCCGGCTGGAGCCGCGCCGCTTCGCCGCGGCGCTCTCGATGAAGCCGGAGAACGGTGAGCTCGTCCCGGTGATCGACCAGGCAGTGCTGACCAGGCTCGTCGAGGACGCCACCACCACGGGCAAGCCGGTCGACGCGACCGTGAAGCTGGTGAAGAACAAGCCGAAGGTGGTGCCGGCCAAGCCAGGCGTCTCCTTCGAGCCGGCCGACGTCGCCGCCGTGTTCGAGGGCCTGCTGACCGCTCCCGAGGGTTCCCGCAGCGGCGAGGTCAAGGCCGAGGTGACCGACGCCGAGTTCACGACGCAGGACGCCAAGGACCTCAAGATCGTCGAGAAGGTCTCACAGTGGGTGA
Organism: Nocardioides sp. Root682; assembly: GCF_001427795.1. Lineage (GTDB taxonomy): Bacteria > Actinomycetota > Actinomycetes > Propionibacteriales > Nocardioidaceae > Nocardioides. The sequence goes on from NZ_LMHJ01000003.1 coordinate 703,430, forward strand.
CCTACTACCCCCACGCCGACTACCGCAACGTGAACATCGGCCGCGCCGCGGAGCTGATCGACGGCACCGTGCTCAAGCCGGGTGAGCGGTTCTCCCTCAACGGCATCGTGGGGGAGCGCACCGCCGAGAACGGATTCACCGAGGGCTACGTCATCAGCAACGGCATCCTCAAGAAGGACCTCGGTGGCGGGGTGTCGCAGCTCGCCACGACCACCTTCAACGCCATGTTCTACGCCGGCCTCAAGGACATCGAGCACAAGCCGCACTCGTTCTACATCGACCGCTACCCGGCGGGTCGCGAGGCAACCGTCGCGTGGCCCACCGTCGACATGTCCTTCGAGAACGACAGCCCGTACGGCGTCCTGGTGCGCGCCTGGGTGCAGCCCAGCAACTACTCCTCCCAGGGCGTCGTCACCGTGCAGATGTGGTCGACGAAGGTCTGGGACATCAAGTCGAAGAGCTCGGAGCGCTACGGCTACGTCCCGCCCGCGACCCGGACCCTCACCACGCCGGACTGCGAGGAACACATTGGCTCCTCCGGGTTCCAGATCGACGTGACCCGGATCTTCCGCAAGCACGGTCAGTCCGCGATCGACCACACCGAGAAGTTCCACACCGACTACACCCCGGCCGACACCGTCGTGTGCAAGAAGCCGGGTCCGCCGCCTCCCGAGGATCCCGAGCCGGGGGAGTAGTTTCCTTCAGATCCTCCACATCGGGCCGATGGGGGCTGGTGGAGGGATTGCGATGATGCTACGAGCGGCATTCGTACCGCCTGAGGAGGCGGTCGAGGAGCTGCGCGCGATCTCAGGCCGGGTCGCCCTGCTTCCCGGAGTGCGCCCGTCGCCCAGCGATCGCCTCGACCTGCCCATCGCCGGTTTGGGGAACCTTTCCGCGCAGGACACCGTGCGGCTGGGCGACAACTTCGAGGCGTGGCAGGGTGTCGACGTCCTGCCCGAGGTGTACTGGTCGGGGATACGGCTGGAGCCCAACGGCGAGGTCGTCGTGGGCATCGGGGGAGACCTGGACGGACTTGCGCACGTCGCCCGTGCTGTCGGCAAGTGCGCCGAGCGGGTTCACGTGTACGTCGACCGCAGGGCCTACCGGCCGGTCGCGGTCATTGCGACGATGGAACAGCAGCAGCCGGGTTCACGGGTCGCCTCCGCTCTGAGTGGTCTGGATGACTGGGTGGGCGTTTCGTGGACCGCGGTCGAAGTGGCGCTGCTCCGGATCCGCTGGTTCAGGGGCGAGCCGGTCAGCGAGGTCGTGGAGTGGATTCCGATCCCGCTGTCGAGTGGGACGCCGGTGGTCGAGCCTGTCGAGACCCGCTAGAATAAGAACACGTTCTAGTTCAGGAGGCCGGTCGCTCGTGACTGCCACGCCCGTCAGCCCCGTCATCGACGGCTGGTTCACCACTGGTGAGGAGCCCCGGCTGCTCGCGTCGCGGTGCACCCGCTGCAGCAACGTGGTGTTCCCGCCGGTGTCCACGGCCGCAGGGGCCGCGGCGTTCTACTGCCGCAACCCCGCCTGCGACGGCGACGAGTACGACGCCGTCGAGCTCTCGCGTCGTGGCACGGTGTGGTCCTACACCGACGCTCAGTACCAGCCGCCGGCGCCGTACGTCCCGGCCACCGACCCGTACCAGCCGTTCGCGCTGGCAGCCGTCGAGCTCCCCGAGGGCCTGGTGATCCTGGGCCAGGTGGCCGACGGCTACGGCGTCGCCGACCTCGCCGTGGGCGCCGAGGTGGAGCTCGTCGTCGAGACCCTGCACACCGACGAGACCGGTGAGCGCACCATCTACCGCTGGAAGCCGGTTGGTTTCGAGGCTCGCTCCGCTCGCACCTCAACCACCGAGGAGAACTGATGGTCGTCATCGCTGGTGCAGGCATGCACCCCTGGGGCAAGTGGGGCAAGAACTTCACCGAGTACGGCGTGCACGCGGCCCGGGCCGCGCTCAGGGACGCGGGCGTCGCGTGGGCCGACGTCGACTTCGTCGTCGGTGGCGAGACCGTGCGCAACGGCTACGCCGGGTACGTCGCCGGCTCGACGTTCGCCCAGGCGCTCGGCTGGAACGGCGCCCGGATCGCGACGTCGTACGCCGCGTGCGCCACGGGCGCCCAGGCCATCGACACCGCGCGCACCCGGATCATGGCGGGTCTGTGCGAGGTCGCTCTGGTGGTCGGTGCCGACACCACGCCGAAGGGCTTCCTGGCCCCGAACGCCGGTGAGCGCTGGGACGACCCGGACTGGCTGCGGTTCCGGCTGCTCGGCATGACCAACCCGGCGTACTTCGCGCTCTACGCGCGTCGCCGGATGGACCTGTACGGCGCGACCAGCGAGGACTTCGCTGCCGTGAAGGTGAAGAACGCCCGCCACGGCCTGGAGAACCCGAACGCGCGGTTCCGCAAGGAGGCGACCATCGCCGACGTGCTGGCCTCGCCGGTGGTCTCGGACCCGCTGCACCTGCTCGACATCTGCGCCACCTCCGACGGTGCGGCCGCGGTCGTGCTGGTCAGCGCGGACTACGCGAAGAAGCACGGCATCGCGTCACCGGTGAAGGTCGCCGCGGTCTCGACCGTCACGCCGACCTTCCCGAACACCGTCATCGACATGCCGCTCCTGTCGACCGACTCGTCGGCCCTGACCGGCGTTCCGGAGCGCACGTTCAAGGAAGCGATCGGCCAGGCCGCCTACGAGGAGGCCGGGATCGGTCCCGAGGACGTCGACGTGGCCGAGGTCTACGACCTGTCCACGGCCCTGGAGCTCGACTGGATCGAGGACCTGCAGCTCTGCAAGCCGGGCGAGGCCGAGATCCTGCTGCGGGCCGGTGACACCACGATCGGTGGCCGGATCCCGGTCAATCCGTCCGGGGGTCTCGCGTGCTTCGGCGAGGCAGTCCCCGCCCAGGCGATCGCCCAGGTCTGCGAGCTGACCTGGCAGCTGCGCGGCCAGGCGACCGGCCGGCAGGTCGAGGGCGCGAAGGTCGGCATCACGGCGAACCAGGGCCTCTTCGGCCACGGCTCCTCGGTGCTGCTCTCCACGTAAAGGTCGTCGAGTAGCCGAGCCGCCAGGCGAGGCGTGTCGAGACGCTAAGCCGCGGGCGGCAGGATCCGCCAGATGACGTGCTCGCCGGTCAGGCCCTTGAGCTGGACCGCTTCGAGCTCCTCGAGCTCGAGGGCGGCGTCGTCGTCGAGCGCCTCGCGTACGGCGTCGGTGGCGAGGATCTCGTCACCGCGGGCCAGGTCGGCCACGCGCGCGGCCATCGCCACGTTGCGGCCGAAGTAGTCGCCGTCGAGGGCGACCACCTGGCCGGTGTGGATGCCGATCCGGATGTGGATGCCGCCGTACCGGCGCAGCGTGGCATCGCGCGGGAGGTCGCGCTGGATGGCGAGCGCTGCCCGGCACGCGGCCTCGGCGTCGCGGAAGGTCACCATGTAGCCGTCCCCGGCGGTCTTGACCACCTGGCCGCGGTACTGCTCGATCCGGGTCCTCAGCACCCGGTCGTGCGCCGCGAGGACCTTCACCCATGCCGCGTCGCCGAGCCGGTCGTTCAGGGGAGTCGAGTCCTGGATGTCGGAGAAGAACAACGTGACGGTGCCGTCGGAGGCCGCCATGTTGAGGATGTCGGCGCGGGTGTCGTCGCTGGCCCAGTTCTGCAGGTCCTCGACCGTGCTCTGGATCAGACCGCTGATGCCGTGCACCCGCACCCGGGACGCCGTGCGCAGGACCCGCCGCATCGCGCGCTCGGTCGAGCTGCTGGGCGGCGGCGGCCGGAGCGCGGCGTCGAGGTCGGACTCGAGCTGGGTGATGTGGTGCTGCGCGTCGGCGAGCTGGGTCTGCAGACTGGCCCGGCTGCGGGCGAAGGCGACCACCAGCACGAGGAGCACGACGCAGAGAATCCCCAGGACGATGGCCACAGGGGGAGCCTAGAGGCACCGGAACCCTCGCCGCCGTTGTTCGGCGCCAGTAGCGTGAGACGGTGACCACTGTCTCCTCCCTGCAGGCCACCGGCCCGGTTCCCACCATCGCGACCCTCGGCGAGCTGCGCGCCTCCGGCCACGTCCAGAAGTCGCTCCGTGCCGAGCTCCGCGAGAACCTGCTGGCCCGGCTCCGGGCCGGCGAGGACCCGTGGCCCGGCCTGCACGGCTTCGAGGACACGGTCATTCCCCAGCTCGAGCGCGCGATCATCGCCGGGCACGACATGGTCCTGCTCGGGGAGCGGGGCCAGGGCAAGACCCGGCTGCTGCGCACGCTGGTCGGCCTGCTCGACGAGTGGACGCCGGTCATCGAGGGCGCCGACCTCGGGGAGCACCCGTACGAGCCGATCACGGTGGCGTCGCGACGCCGCGCTGCCGACCTCGGGGACGCGCTGCCCGTGACCTGGCGCCATCGTGACGAGAGGTACGCCGAGAAGCTGGCCACGCCCGACACCAGCGTCGCCGACCTGATCGGTGACGTCGACCCGATGAAGGTCGCTGAGGGGCGGTCGCTCGGCGACCCCGAGACCATCCACTTCGGCCTGATTCCCCGGTCCCACCGGGGCATCGTCGCGATCAACGAGCTGCCCGACCTCGCCGAGCGGATCCAGGTCGCGATGCTCAACGTGATGGAGGAGCGTGACATCCAGATCCGCGGTTACGTCCTCCGGCTGCCGCTGGACGTGTTCGTCGTGGCCTCGGCGAACCCCGAGGACTACACCAACCGCGGCCGGATCATCACGCCCCTCAAGGACCGGTTCGGCGCCGAGATCCGTACGCACTACCCGAAGGAGCTCGCCGCCGAGATCGCGGTGATCCAGCAGGAGGCCGACCTGCTCGCCGACCAGGTCATCGTCCCCGGGTTCCTCGTGGAGATCCTGGCCCGCTTCACCCGCAACCTGCGCGACTCCAGCGCTGTCGACCAGCGCTCCGGCGTCTCGGCCCGCTTCGCCATCGCCGGTGCCGAGACCATCGCCGCTGCCGCGCTGCGCAGGGCGACCATCGAGGGGGAGGACCACGCGGTGGCCCGGGTCGTCGACCTGGAGACCGCGGTCGACGTGCTCGGCGGGAAGATCGAGTTCGAGTCGGGTGAGGAGGGCCGGGAGACCGAGATCCTGACCCACCTGCTCCGCACCGCGACTGCCGAGACGGTGCGGGAGAAGTTCCGCGGCCTCGACCTCGCCCTCCTCGTCAGCGCCATCGAGGACGGCGCCACCGTGACGACCGGCGAGCGGATCGGTGCGCGGGACCTGCTGGTCGGCCTGCCGGTGCTGGGGGAGTCGGACCTCTACGACCAGGTGTGCGATCGCGTCAACGGCGCCGGCAGCGGTACGACGGACGGCGAGCGGGCTGCCGCCATCGAGCTGGCCCTCGAGGGGCTCTTCCTGGCCCGCAAGATCGGCAAGGACACCCAGATCGGGACGTCCGGCAGCGAGACCGTCTATGGCTAGGTACCTGCGGTACGGCGGCGGCGACCCCCTCGCCCCGCCGGTCGACATCGCCGAGGCGCTCGACGCGATCGGCGAGGACGTGATGGCCGGCTACAGCCCCGAACGGGCGATGCGGGAGTTCCTGCGACGTGGCGGCCGGGACCAGTCCGGGCTGGACGACCTCGCCCGCCGGGTGGCCGAGCGCCGCCGCGACCTGTTGCAGCGCAACAACCTTGACGGCACCCTGCAGGAGGTCCGCGAGCTGCTGGAGAAGGCAGTCCTCGAGGAGCGCAAGCAGCTCGCCCGCGACGCCATGATGGACGACGGCGACCGGGCCTTCCGCGAGATGCGCCTGCAGGACCTGCCGGACTCACCGGCAGCAGCGGTCACCGAGCTCGGTGACTATGACTGGCAGTCCAGCGAGGCCCGCGAGGCCTTCGAGCAGATCAAGGACCTGCTGGGCCGCGAGCTGCTGGACCAGCGGTTCGCCGGGATGAAGCAGACCCTCGAGAACGCCACCGAGCAGGACCGGCAGGCGATCAACGAGATGCTGTCGGACCTCAACGACCTGCTCGAGAAGCACGCTGCCGGCGAGGACACTCCTGAGGACTTCCAGGAGTTCATGGACAAGCACGGAGAGCACTTCCCGGAGGACCCGCAGTCGATCGACGAGCTCCTGGACACGCTCGCCCAGCGGTCGGCCGCCGCCCAGCGGATGCTCAACTCGATGACACCCGAGCAGCGCGACGAGCTCATGCAGCTCTCCGCGCAGGCCTTCGGGTCACCCGCGCTGATGGACCAGCTCGACCGCCTCGACCAGAACCTGATGGACCTGCGGCCCGGCGAGGACTGGGGAGGATCGGAGCAGTTCGGTGAAGGGGGGAACGGCCTCGGGCTGGGTGACGGCACCGGCGTCCTCCAGGACCTCGCCGACCTCGACGCCCTGGCCGACCAGCTCTCCCAGGGGTACGGCGGCGCGCGGCTCGACGACATCGACCTCGACAAGCTCGCGCGGCAGCTCGGCAACGAGGCGGCGGTCGACGCGCGCAAGCTGAAGGAGCTCGAGCAGGCGCTGCGCCAGTCGGGTGCCATGGAGCGGAGCTTCGACGGCGAGCTGCGGCTGACGCCGAAGGCGATGCGCCAGCTCGGCAAGGCCCTGCTGCGCGACGTCGCGCAGAAGCTGTCCGGGCGACAGGGCCAACGCGACCTGCGCCAGGCAGGTGCTGCCGGCGAGCTGTCCGGCGCGACGCGACCGTGGGCCTTCGGTGACACCGAGCCGTGGGACATCCCGCGCACGATGCTCAACGGTGTCATCAGGCGCGCCTCGGTGGTTGAGGTGCGAGCGCCAGCGAGCCTCGAAACCTCCGGGCCAGCGATCCGCCTGTCGATCGAGGACGTCGAGGTCTCCGAGACCGAGGCCCGCACGCAGGCGGCCGTGGCGCTGTGCGTCGACACGTCGTTCTCGATGGCGATGGACGGTCGCTGGGTGCCGATGAAGCAGACCGCGCTGGCCCTGCACACCCTGATCGGGTCGCGGTTCCGCGGTGACAGCCTCGAGCTGATCGGCTTCGGGCGGCACGCCGAGACCATGCAGATCGAGCAGCTCACGGCGCTGGACGCGAAGTGGGCCAAGGGCACCAACCTCCATCACGCCCTGCTGCTGGCCAACCGGCACTTCCGCAAGCACCCGAACGCCCAGCCCGTGCTGCTCATCGTCACCGACGGCGAGCCCACCTCCCACCTCGAGTCGAGCGGCGACATCTTCTTCTCCTACCCGCCGCACCCGATGACGATCGCGCTGGCGGTCCGCGAGCTCGACAACGCGCAGCGGCTCGGCGCCCAGACCACCTTCTTCCGGCTCGGCGAGGACCCCGGGCTGGCCCGCTTCATCGAGTCGATGGCCCGTCGCGTGGACGGGTCGGTCATCGCTCCCGAAGAGGGCGACCTCGGGGCCGCGGTCGTCGGTTCGTACCTCGGGTCACGACGCGGTGCCCGGGCCGCTGGCGGCCCGGGCACTTATCGCGACTTCTTCGGCTCACGTGGATTCTGGGCCGGCTGAGTCATTTCTCGGCCACCGCTCAGGGCTTGGCCTCGTACCAGGCCTTGAGGAGCACGCCGCACTGCGTGCCCGAGGTCATCTCGGAGTTGACCAGCAACGTGGCCTGGGTGCCGTCGTCGAAGGTCATCGCGCAGGTGTGCAGCTGCGGCTGGTTGTCGCCGATCAGGTCACCGCCGTGCCAGTAGGCACCCGGCGAGCGCCAGTTGTCGGCCTCGCCGTTGGCCGGGCCGCCGTACTGGCCACCGTCGCCGCCGTTGGAGTCCTCGTTCCAGCCCGCGCGCTGCTCGTCCATCCAGTCCAGGTCGGCCTGGGAGATGATCGCGCCGGAACGGAGCTTGCTGAGGTACTGCACGAGCTGGGCCGAGGACATCGCCAGGCCGCGGGCTCCGGCGCACTCCTCGGTGCCGGTGCCGAGGACCTTGCCCTTGGACGCCTGGGTGGAGTTGATCGCATACGAACGCACGCCGGTCGTGGTGCCGGGGGCGATGCAGCCGATGCCACCGATCTGGGCGGGCTTGAAGACGAACTCGCGCACGTACTCCAGGACGTACGACGTGTGGTTGGCCGCGTTGACGGTGATCTCCTCGGCGGCGTTGGTGTACTTCTTGCCGCCGCTGCGGTTCCACAGCTCGGCGTTGACGATCCGCAGGATGGCGAAGTTGGCGTTCTTGTAGGAGCGCTGCGAGTCGACGACCGTGCCGTTGGCGACGATGGTCTGCATCGCGTTCCAGCCGTTGTTGCTCGGCGGGTTGGCCATCGCGGTGATCGCCTGGTTGAGGCCGGAGGTGTGCGTGAGCAGGTGCCGGAACTTCACCTGCTTGAACTTGCTGACGTCCCAGGTCTTCGGCAGGTAGGGCCACACCAGCGTCTCGGGAGTCAGGCCGTTGCGGCGCAGCAGCTTCATCGTGGCGACGGCGGTGACGTTCTTGGTGACGCTGGCGAGCTCCATCTGCATGGAGGCCTGCATCGGGACCGGGACCCCGTTGTTGTCGGCGGCCGAAACGGCGAAGCCACCCTCGTCGGCTGCCTTGAGGGTGCCGTTCTGGGAGATGGAGAGCTGCCAGCCGAACGCCTTGCCCTGCATCTGGGCGGCGACGGAGGCGCGCATCTCGGCGACGCTGGCCTGGGTGTTGGCGAAGACGCCCTCTTCGGCGTGGGCGGCGGACGCATTCCCCAGGGCCAGTGGCAGGGAGGCGGCGGCGAGGGCCAGGGTGGCGGCGGTGCGGCGCAGGTTCATCGGAGTTGCTCCTTCAGTTGATGGGCCAGTCGGTGTGTTTGGCTCGGTGACTGTTGGAGCAGCGGGGCAGGGCGAATCTTGCAACTTTGTGGACAACGATTTGCATTTGTTTGTCGCCGGGGTGGTCGGGCACCCATCACTGCATGAATGAAGCGAATCCCGGGCGCTTTCATCGCGTCGATCCCGTTGTCCTAGACGACGACCCGTTCTGGTCCGTCGTACGACGTCGTCACCCCGAGGTCGACGTCGTCCTCCTTCCTGCTGAGCCGCCTGCTGAGCCGCCTGCCGAGCCGCCGGCGGATGCCCAGGGCGGCAACGCCTCTGCCGACCAGGCGCGGGGGGCTGCCGACGCCGTTCTGGAGGTGTGGCGTGGCCTGCGTCCCCTGCTGGCCGGGGACGGGCCGCTGGCGCCTCCGAGTGTCCGCTGGCGAGCCGGCATGGGACAGAGCTCACTGGTCCTGAGGAAGGCGCTCACCGGGGTCGCGCAGGACGAGGGCACCAACCTCCTGCTGAGCTGCCTGCTCCACCTGGGCGAGCAGGGCTGGGCTCTGCATCCGGGAGCGAGGGACGGCCTCCCGATGCTGCGAGCGACGGATGGACAGGTGGCGGTCGAGGCGGTTGCCGGTCCGGGGGCCACCGTCGTGACGCTCACGAGCGTCCCGTTGCGGGTCTCCGCCGACGTCGCACAGGTCGTCAAGGACGAGGTCCGGGCAGAGGTGGCGTCATGGCAGTGACCATTGACGTCCCGGCGGGCGTCCTGACTGCCGCCAAGGTCGCCTGGGACGACGCTGCCGACGGACTCGACGGTGCATGGCGGCGGCTGGGCAAGGCATCGACGAGCGGCTTCGCGCCGACGGTGGTCTCTGCTGTCGAGGCGTTCCAGACGACCTGGACCGACGAGCTCAAGCGGCGCGCGGAGGCAGCCCAGGACAACAGCGACGCACTCGTCGAGGTGAACGGTGGCTTCGAGTTCGTCGACGTCGCGGCGGCGGAGAAGGCGCGTGCGCTCCTCGGCTGGGTTCACCGCGCCGCACCGATCGGGGAACGCTGATGGTGACCATCGAGCTGCCCGCCCCGGTCGACGCGATCCCCGCGCTGGAGTCCTCCTCGACGAGGGCGGCCACGTTCGCCAACAACCTGCGGGCGGTGACGGTGCAGGTCAAGGACGTCCAGGCGTGGGCCGAGTCCCAAGGTGTCCCCGAAGGTTGGCAGGGCGATGCCCGGGAGGCCGCCGAGCACGGGACGACGCGCTTTGCGCGGAGGGTCGACGTGTCCGAGGCGGCGCTGGAGCGGGCCATCACGGCCACTGACCGGTTCGAGGACCGGCTCGTGACCCTCGGTACCCGCCGATCGGCCTTGGTCACCCGCCGCACCGAGCTGAACGACGACATCGAGACTCTTCGCGCCGAGATCGCGGGCAACGAAGCGGTCCCGGTCAACGTCGATGCCTGGGAGCTGCGGGCAGGTCGGCTCCGCGGGCGGGCCACCGGCCTGATCGACGACATCACGGTGTGGAGCGGGGACGCGGCCGACGCCGAGGACCAGTTCGTGCGGGCGTTGCAGGGTGTCGACGAGATCGCCGAGGGTCGTCGCGCCGCGAGCGATCCCGATCGACCCGATCCCGACCAGCTCGGCCGCGCCTTCGACCGCCGGGTCGGCGATCCGGTGGCGCTGGCCGCGTGGTGGCGCACCCTGTCCCGCGCCCAGAAGCAGGCGCTGATGGCCGAGCGTCCCCACGACGTCGGCAACGCCGACGGGATCCCGGTGAGCGATCGTGACGAGGCGAACCGTGCTGCGGTCTACAGCGACATCGACCGGCTCACCCGTCAGGAGGCGGATGGCGAGCTGACCGACGAGGAGCGCGCCGTCCTGGCGAACGCCGAGGTGATCCGCGAGGAGCTCAATGACCGGCTGGACGACATCGATCCACGCACCGGCGAGCACCTGGTGCACGTGATCGTCTACAAGCCCGGCGAGCACGGCGGCGACGGCGGTGTCGCGATCAGCTTCGGTGACCCCGACCGGGCCGACCACGTGTCGGTCAACGTGCCCGGCCTGACGTCGGAGACGTCGAGCCTGCCCGGCAACCTCGACAGGAGCGGAGACCTGCACGACGCGGCCACCGCCCAGACGAACGGTTCGGTCGCCACCGTCTTCTGGCTCGACTACGACGCTCCCAGTGGCAATCCGTTCGGCAGCTTCGACGACCTGGGCGACTTCGGGTCGGTCATCGGTCCGGGGGCGGCCGACCGCGGTGGTGAACGGTTCTCCGACTTCATCGACGGGCTTCGTGCCTCCGACGAGGGTGAGCGGGCCCATCTGACGGCCATCGGTCACAGCTACGGGTCCACGACCGTGGGCCACGCCCTCCAGGACGGCCTTCCCGTCGACGACGCCATCCTGATCGGCAGTCCGGGCGTCCCCGAGTACACCGCCGCGGAGCTGACCGACGCGGACGTCTGGGTGGGAGCCAAGGACAACGACCCGGTGTCGCTCCTGGGCGCCGAGGACGGTCCGGGGACGCTGGGTGGCGACCCTGCCCAGGAGTCGTTCGGCGGCAGCAGGTTCGAGACAGGGGACGGCTCGTCACGGATCCAGGACGCGCTCGACAACCACACGTCCTACTTCGAGGGCGAGGCACTGGAGAACATGGGAGCCATCGTGGTCGACCAGGACGACAACGTCACCCACGACGAGGAGCGAGAGCGATGGACCGACGAGGGCCACTACCAGACGTTGCCCGAGTACCTCGTGGAGTCATCGGTCAAGGGAGCAGGAGGATCGATCGTGGACGGAGTCGAGTCATGGGGCGAGGGATTCGTGGACTCCTTGTCGAGGGGTTTCGGGCCGGGGAGGTTCCTCTGATGCGGGGCCGGGCTGTCGCGGCCGGCCTGGTGACGGCTGCCTGCCTGTCGGCCTGCAGCGGTGACCCCGAAGCCGAACGGAAGGATGTCGAAGCCGTGGAAGAGCGGGCGCTGGCCGCGGTGGACGGCGTCGTGCACGAGGTCGCCGAGCTGAATCGCCTGGAGTTCCTCAGCGGCACTCACGAGTTCGGCACGTGCGGTGAGAGCTACGCACCCGGCGGTGTCATCCACCGGGTGTCGCTGCACCTCGGACAGGCGGACGAGTCGGCCGAGGCCATGGTCGACGTGGCGGCGGGCGCCCTCGAGGCCGACGGGTGGACGGTCGAGCGCGCGGACAACACCGCGATCATCGAGGGCATCAAGGACGAGAACACCGTCCGGTTCCACTTCGGTCCCGCGGGCACGGAGGTCGAGATCACCTCGTCCTGCGTCGAGACCTCCGACGACCTGGCCGACGAGTACCAGGACCAGGGATCCGCCGACCTGACGTGGAAGTAGTGCGGTGAGGCCGTAGGGTCGGTCGCGATGAGCGACCTGAGCCTGACCGTCCTGGCGCTCCTGGCGCTGGCGGCGTTGACGGCCGGTTTCGTCGACGCTGTCGTCGGTGGCGGCGGTCTCGTGCAGCTGCCCGCGCTGCTGCTCGGGCTGCCGGGCGCGAGTCCGGTGCAGATCCTGGCCACCAACAAGATCGCCTCGGTCTGCGGTACGGCGGCGAGCTCGGCGACGTACTACCGCCGGATCCGCCCGGATCCGAAGACCTTCGGCCCGTTGATGCTGCTGGCACTGGCGGGTGCCTTCACCGGCGCGCTCGCCGCATCGAAGATCCCGCGGGAGGCCTTCGAGCCGATCGTGCTGATGGCCCTGGTCGCCGTCGGCGCCTACGTCGTGCTGCGCCCGAAGATGGGCGAGGAGACCGAGCTCCGGTTCGACGGCCACCGCCACCTGGCCGCGGCGATGGGGGTCGGCTTCGTGATCGGTCTGTACGACGGCATCCTCGGCCCTGGCACGGGCAGCTTCTTCGTCTTCGCCCTCGTCGGCCTGATGGGCTACGACTTCCTGCAGGCATCGGCGAAGGCCAAGCTGGCCAACCTCGCGACCAACCTCGGTGCGCTGTTGCTGTTCATCCCGACGGGGGCAGTGATGTGGGACGTCGGCCTGATGATGGGCGCCTGCAACCTGGTCGGCGGCTACCTCGGAGCGCGCACGGCGGTGTCGCGGGGTGCGAAGTTCGTGCGGGTGTTCTTCATCGTGGTGGTCAGCGCCTTCATCGTCCGGATCGGCGGAGGCGTCCTCGGGATCTGGTGACGCGGCCGGGGCCGGTCAGTCCTTCCGGGGTGCGACGGCCACGAAGCCCGGCAGGAACTCCTCCATCAGTGCGCGGAACGGTGCCTCGGCCCCCAGCTGACTGAGCACGCCCACGCCGCCGAGCCAGGTGCGGTGGATCAGGACGTACGACGGAGGCAGGTTGAGCTTGATCGAGACGGTGTACGCCGGGTCCTTCGGGTTGTTGATCCGCTGGAACTGCTCGCGCATCCACTCCCGGCTGAACCGGAACCGATCGACCAGGGTCGGCTCGACGAACGGTGAGAGGTAGTCCATCAACAGCTGCGGATCGAGGTTGATCCGCTCCTTCAGGAAGCCCTCCTCGCGCAACCCGGCGATCAGGGCATCTCCGTCGCCGGCCGCGCACAGGGAGATCAGCCGACCCATCGGCGCGGGCAGTCCGCGCTGGGGGAGACGGGCGACCGAACCGTAGTCGAGCACGCCCATCCGTCCGGGAGAGCCGTCCTCGTTCGGGATCACGCGGAAGTTCCCCGGGTGCGGGTCGGCGTGCAGGAGGCCGGTGCGCGCAGGTCCGGAGAACAGGAAGCGGGTGAAGATCTCGCCGTAGTGGTCGCGCTCCTCGGGCGTGCCTGCAGAGATGACGGTCGCGAGCGAGCCGGCCGAGTCCAGCCACTCCGTGACCAGCACCCGAGGACCAACCGCCACTAGGTCCGGTACGACGATCTGTGGGTCGCCGTGGAAGGTCGCCGCGAACACCCGCTGCGCCTCGGCCTCGAGCTCGTAGTCGAGCTCCTCGCGCGCCCGCGCCTGGACCTCCTCGACGAGCGGCTTCATGTCCACGCCCGGGATCAGCGGCCCGATCGCACGGGCGGCCCGCGCGAGGGTGCGCAGGTCGGACATCAGGGCCTCGCCGGCGTTGGGGTACTGCACCTTCACGGCGACCCGGCGCTCGGTCCCGTCGGCGTCACGCCACCTGCCCTCGTGGACCTGGCCGATCGAGGCGGCCGCGGTGGGGGCGCCGTCCAGCCAGACCAGTTTCTGCTTCCAGTCCTCGCCGAGGTCCTCGGCGAGGATGTTGCGCACGGTCTGGGTCGGCATCGGGGGAGCGGAGTCCTGCAGCCGGGTCAGGTGCTCGCGGTACGGCGCCGCCATCTCCTCCGGCAGTGCCGCCTCGAGCACCGACAACGCCTGGCCGAACTTCATCGCTCCGCCCTTGAGCTCCCCGAGGGTGCGGAACAGCTGCTCGGCCGTGCGCTGCTGGATGTCGCTCATCACGGCCTCGGCAGATGCCCCGCCCATCCGCTTGCCGAAGCCGATCGCGGACCGGCCCGCGTAGCTCAGCGGCAGGGCCGCCAGACGTGCGGTGCGCGCCGCGGCCTTGCGGGGAAGATCAGCCATGACGCCATTGTCCTGATCGCCGCAAGCGTGGGCGCCCGTGGTCGTGGTCTGGACCAGTGCAGTACCTCTTTTGACATGGTTGACATGTTCGCCGGGTCGCAGAAAGGTGGGGAGGACCTACACCCGCCCAGGGGGCACGCACATGCGACGACTGACTGTTCCTGTTGCCCTGGCCGGCCTCGTCGCCGGGCTCCTGATCTCCGCGCCGCTGGCGTCGACGGCGCTACCTGCTCCTGGAGGGGCGCCGAGACCCGGCACCGACGACCTCGAGGTGTACGTCGTCGAGACCTCCGGCACCGGCATCGACGCACTCCAGGAGATCGGTGTCGACACCGATCACGTCGTCCAGGGCAAGGGCGCCAACGGCACGGTCAAGCTCGAAACGGTCATCACCGGGCGCCAGGCCGCCAAGCTCCGTTCCCAGGGCCTGAAGGTGAACGTCAAGAAGGTGCACGGCAAGCCCGCCTCGGCGGCAGCGCGCGCCGAGCTGGCAGCAGGCTTCAACACCTTCCGGTCCTACAGCGAGCCCGGCGGCATCGCCGATGAGCTCCGTGCAGCGGTCGCCGCAAACCCCAAGATCGCCAAGCTGGTGGTCGTTGGCCACAGCCTCAATGGCCAGCAGATCCTCGGCGTCAAGATCACCAAGGACGCCAGGAAGTCCAGAGACGGCAGCCGCCCGTCGGTGCTCTACGCGGGCGCCCAGCACGCACGCGAGTGGATCACCACCGAGCAGGTCCGCCGGCTGATGCATTACTTCCTCGACGGGTACTCGACCAACAAGCAGTTGAGGTCCGTGGTCGACGGGACCGAGCTGTGGTTCGTTCCCGTGCTGAACCCGGACGGCTACGACTACACGTTCAGCACCAACCGGCTGTGGCGCAAGAACCTCCGTGACAACGATGGCGACCACGTCATCACGGCCGCGGACGGCGTCGATCCGAACAGGAACTACCCGACCAAGTGGGGTTGGGACAACGAGGGCTCCTCGAACGACCCGGCCAGCGAGACCTACCGCGGGACCGGTCCGGCTTCCGAGCCGGAGACCCAGGCGCTCGACGAGCTCTTCGACAGGGTCGACTTCGAATACCTGATCAACTACCACTCCGCGGCCGAGCTGCTGCTCTACGGCATTGGCTGGCAGGTCGGCACTCCGTCGCCGGACGACGTGATCCTCGAGGCGCTCGCGGGCGACGACGCGCACTCCGCCATCGCCGGCTATGACCCGGACCTCTCGGCGGAGCTCTACACGACCAACGGCGAGACCGACGGGCACGCGACCGACACCAGCGGCATCCTCAGCTTCACCCCGGAGATGTCGACCTGTGCGACGGCGTCGAACGCCGTCGCCGACGACGAGTGGTTGCCCGAGGACTGCATCAGCGTGTTCAACTTCCCCGACGACGAGGGCCTGATCCAGGCGGAGTTCACGAAGAACCTGCCGTTCGCACTCTCGCTGGCCAGGTCTGCGAAGGACCCGGACGACCCGGTGTCCTCGATCGGTCGCACGGCCACCGATCTCGTTGCCGATCCGTTCCCGGTGTCCTACGGAACCACGCAGAAGGTGGCTGTCATCGCCAAGCGCGCGTTGACGAACAAGGCCCTGAAGTACTCCGTCAACGGCGGCCCGACCAGGACTGCTCCGGTGACAGCCTGGGCAGGCGGCGAGCGCTACGGCGACACCGGCGACACGTACTACGCGGAGTTCCGCGGCACCGTCACCGGTACCGCGCCGGGCAACTCGGTCAAGGTCTGGTTCACCGGGGTCAAGGGCAAGAAGACGGTGTCCAGCGTGCCGTTCACCTACACGGTGGCCAACGACATCGGGGGTGACGTCCTCATCCTTGCCGCTGAGGACGTGACGGGCCTGAGCCCGGCGCAGGGAGTGACCAATGCCAAGTACGCCGACGCCTACGCCGCCGCGCTGTCCGCAGCCGGCTACAGCTCCGATGTGTATGACGTGGACGTCAACGGCCGAACGGCTCCGCACCACCTGGGCGTCCTCGGTCACTACGACGCGATCGTCTGGGAGTCCGGCGACGACGTCGTCACCCGCGCGGTCGGCCAGGTGGCGGGAACAGCCGATGACCTGGCGCAGCAGCTGGAGATCACCGTGCGCGACTACCTCAACGAGGGCGGCAAGGCGCTCGTCACCGGCCAGTACAACCAGTTCGCCCAGGCGACGAACGGGAGCTTCTGGTTCAACCCGTTCGCACCGCCGGAGTGCACCACGCCCGGGGTCGCTCCCTGCGTCCAGCTGTTCAATGACTTCCAGCAGTACTGGCTCGGCGCCTACAACTACGTCAGCGACGGCGGGACCGACGACGCCGGGAACCCCTTCGCGGTCTCGGGTGCGGCCGCGAGTCCGTTCGACGGCTTCACGGGCACCTTCAACGGCGGCGACTCCGCCGACAACCAGCGCCACACCGGTGGTCTGGTGTCCACGTCCAGTGTCCTGCCTGCGGCAACCTTCCCGCAGTTCGCGAGCTCGGCGCCGCTCGACTGGGACCGTCCCGGCGCTGCGCCCTACGACCCGCACGCCGGCGACTGGTACCTGTTCAGCCAGAACGCCGACCAAGGCTTCAAGCGGCTGGACCGCACGATCGACCTGACCGGTGCCACCTCGGCATCGCTCGAGTTCGCGTTCTCGTTCGACACCGAACGGGACTGGGACTACGTGATGGTCGAGGCCCGTGAGGTCGGGACCGACAACTGGACGACGCTGCCCGATGCGAACGGCCACACCGACACCTACACCGGCGAGTCGTGCCCCGAGGGCTGGGTCGTGATCCACCCGCAGCTCGCGCACTATCAAGGTGCTGACTGCTCGTCGACGGGTTCGACAGGCACTTGGAACGCGGCGAGCGGGAACAGCGGTGGCTGGCAGGACTGGGACATCGATCTGTCGTCCTTCGCCGGGAAGTCGGTCGAGGTCTCGATCAGCTACGTGACCGACTGGGGGACCGAGGGCCTGGGAGCGTTCGTCGATGACGCCAAGGTGGTCGTCGACGGATCCGCCGTGCACGAGACCTCGTTCGAAGGTGGCCTGGACGGCTGGACCGTCCCGGCCGCTCCGGCCGGCTCGCGCCAGACGAACACCTGGCTGCGCACCCAGGAAGCGTTCGACGAGGGCGCGGCGACGGTCACCGACGATTCCGTCTTCACCGGCTTTGGAACCGAGGGCTTGACCACACAGGCGCAGCGCAACGACTTCGTCGCCAAGGTGATGTCGTACCTGCTCGACTAGCGAGGAGCTCTCGACAACACCGGGGTCAGCGCGGGAACGCGATCCCGGTGGAGGCGTGGCAGCGGTAGCCGTGCGGCACCTTGTGCAGGTACTGCTGGTGGTGCGGCTCGGCGTAGTAGTACTCCGCTGCCGGGGCGATCTCGGTGGTGATCGGGTCGAAGCCGCGACCGGCCAGCTCCTCGCCGTACACCTTGGTGAGCTCGCGGGCGGTGGTCTCCTGCTCGGGGCTGGTGAAGTAGATCGCCGAGCGGTACTGGGTGCCGTGGTCGTTGCCCTGCTGCATGCCCTGGGTCGGGTCGTGGACCTCGAAGAACTTCTTCACCAGGTCGGCGTAGGAGACGACATCAGGGTCGAAGACGATCCGGACGGCCTCGGTGTGTCCGGTCCGTCCGCTGCAGACCTCCTCGTACGTCGGGTGCGGGGTGATGCCGCCGGCGTACCCGACCGACGTCGACCAGACCCCGGGGACCTGCCAGTAGATCTCCTCGGCGCCCCAGAAGCAGCCGAGGGCGAAGACGGCGGCCTCGAGGCCGTCGGGGACGTCGCCGTCGGCGGGGCCGGTCACCAGGGGCGTGTGCAGGACCTCGTGGAGAGGGGGGAGCGCGAATGCGGGAGCAGCGCGGCCAGGCAGGGCCTGGGCAGGGTCGACCATCTCGGACTTGCGGCGGGAGAACATGCCTCCATTCTCTCCGGGCAGGCAAGGCTCACACCGGCTTCACGGCAAAGACCTGTGGAAACGCGGTTGCGGCGGGCGGGACCCGGGGAGATCGTGGTATCACGCTGATACCGACGAGGAGTACCATGACGACCATGGCCTTCACCCTGCGCACCGATGCCGAGCTCGAGGCTGCCCTGGCCGAGCTCAGCGAGGCGCGCGGGGTGTCCAAGCAGGAGATCGTCCGCGCTGCGATCCTTGAGATGCAGGCGCGCACGCAGCACCGTTCGAAGGTTGCCGCTGCCTCGGCAGCGTCGCGCGACCGGTGGGGTGACGTGCTCGATCGCCTCGGCTCCGTGTGATGGTCGAGTATCTAGACCTCGAGGATCTGCTCACCCTGACCCAGGACCTTCGCGCCGGACCGGTGCGGGATCCAGGGCTGCTCGAAGCGGCGGTCGCACGCCCTCGGACCTCGGTGTTCGGCGACGATGCCTATCCGTCGCTCTTCGAGAAGGCGGCCGCCCTGTTGCACTCGATCTGCCAGAACCATGCGCTGGTGGATGGCAACAAGCGGCTGGCGTGGCTCGCGGCCGACGTCTTCCTGCGGATCAATGACACGGTCATCGAGATGACCGACGAGGACGCTTTCGCGCTGGTCATGCGGGTGGCTGCCGACCATGTCGAAGTGGCCGACATTGCAGCAGTGCTCGAGAGCGCGCCGCGAAGCTGAGCGATCAGTTGTCGTGGCCGTGCACGGCGCACCACGCGTCGCGCTTCGTCGGGTTGGCGACCAGCACGGCCCTGATGAGCCGAGCCTGGAGGACCGAGTAGAGCTCGATCTCCTGCTCGACGAGCTTGCGCTGCGCAGGGGTCTTCGCGAGCGTGAGGGCCTCGGCGTGCCGCCAGACCATCTCGCGCCAGCCGCGCATGATCAGGCCAGCCGCGGTCTCCTCGACGGTGCCCGCGTCGATGTCGTCGAAGGTCGGGTCGAAGCGGCGTGCCTCCTCGGCGAACACCGGACCGTAGAGGGTGTCGAGACGGTTGTTGTAGCGGTTGTGGTCGGCCTTGTGGCTGCCGTCCGGGCCGGTCAGCCCGACGGTGGCCAGCACGTGCGGGAAGTCGCGGTTGATGTGCGCGTTCATGGCCAGCATGAAGTTGCCCAGCCCGCTCATCGCCCGGTCGTCCTCGGCCTTGAGTGCGATCTGCCAGGCCATCGGGAGGCCGGTGCGCTGGCCGGACTCCCACTTGCTGGTGACGTCGAAGTAGAGCTCGGCGAACACGGCGTCCACGCGGTTGAGCCAGGCCCGGTCGGCGAAGTAGCCGGTCCGGACGGCGTCGCGCACGTTCTCGGTCACCCGCAGGTAGGCCAGCGAGAAGATCGAGGAGTGGGCGCAGCTCGTCGACCGTCGGTCCAGCCGCACCTCCATCCGGTCGACGACGTCGTCGATGCAGGCATCGGCACCGCTGACGCAGACGTTCCCGGTGTACGGCGTCGCGGGGAGCGGCAGTGGCGCGAACAGGCCGATCAGTCCGTCGAACACCGGCAGCACCAGCCCGCGCAGCGGGTCCGGATCGCCCGATCCGCCGGTGTCGTCGGCGGACGCGGCCGGTGTGCCGACCCCGATCCCGCCGATCAGGAGCACGGTGGTGAGCAGGGCGACGAACAAGCGGCGGTGCGCGGTCACAAGAGGTTGAACGAGCGAGACCGGTCGTCGTGACGCTGCTCGCTAGGCTCGGGGGGTGAGCAACCGCGAGCACCTTGACACTGCTGGCTTCGAGACCCGGGCCATCCATGCCGGCTACGAGCCGGACCCCACCACCGGCGCCGTGATCCCGCCGATCTACGCGACGTCGACCTACGCCCAGGACGGCGTCGGCGGGCTGCGCAACGGCTACGAGTACAGCCGCTCGGCCAACCCGACCCGGACCGCCCTGGAGTCGACGCTGGCCGCTCTCGAGGGCGCCGCGCACGGCTACGCCTTCGCGTCGGGCCTGGCCGCCGAGGACACCCTGGTCCGCGCGCTGTGCCGACCGGGCGACCACGTCGTGCTCCCCAACGACGCCTACGGCGGCACCTTCCGGCTCTTCGACAAGATCGCGACCGCGTGGGGCCTGACCCACAGCCCGGCGCCGGTCACCGACCTCGACGCGGTGCGTGCCGCGATCCGGCCCGGCGAGACGAAACTGGTCTGGCTCGAGACCCCCACCAACCCGCTGCTCTCGATCGGCGACATCGAAGCGATCGCCGCCGTCGCCCATGAAGCCGGCGCGAGGCTCGTCGTGGACAACACCTTCGCGTCGTCGTACCTCCAGCAGCCGCTGGCGCTCGGTGCCGACGTCGTCGTCCACTCGACCACCAAGTACGCCGGTGGGCACTCCGACGTCGTCGGCGGTGCGCTCGTCGTCGACGACGCAGAGCTGGCCGAGAAGATCGGCTTCCACCAGAACGCGATCGGGGGAGTGGCCGGTCCGTTCGACGCGTGGCTGGTGCTGCGTGGACTGAAGACCCTGGCGCTGCGGATGGAGCGGCACTGCGACAACGCCGAGAAGATCGCGGCGTACCTCTCGACCCACCCCGCGGTCAGCCAGGTGATCTACCCGGGTCTTCCCGAGCACCCCGGCCACGAGGTCGCGTCGCGCCAGATGAAGCGGTACGGCGGCATGATCTCCTTCCGCGTCAACGGTGGTGAGGAGCAGGCGCTCGCCGTGTGCGCGGCCACGCAGGTGTTCACGCTGGGGGAGTCCCTCGGCGGCGTGGAGTCGCTGATCGAGCACCCCGGCCGGATGACGCACGCGAGCGTCGCGGGCACCGATCTCGAGGTGCCGGCGGACCTGGTCCGGCTCAGCGTCGGGATCGAGACGGCGGACGACCTGCTGGCCGACCTGGACCGAGCACTGGCTGCGGTCGTCTGACCGCCGTCGTCTGACCGGCGACAGGGGACTTGTCAGGGCCCGTGCGTCCATGAGACTTTACAAGTCCGTCGAGACTGTAAAGCAGGTTTCATGACCGTCAGCACCGCGCCCGGCCAGCAGCGGGTCCTCGGCCTGCCCGACCCCGGCGAGAAGGTCCCCGGCCTCGCCGGGCCCACCGCCGCTCTGTACGTCGGCACGCTCGCGCTCTTCGTCGCCGAGGTGTACGGCGTGCTCGCCGGAGGGTGGACCCCCTGGCTGACCATCCCGATGGGCGCCGCGGTCACGTTCCTCATGTTCAGCGTGCTGCACGAGGCGACGCACCACGCGATCAGCACCGACACTCGCCTGAACAACCTGTTCGGGCACCTCTCGCAGCCGTTCGTCGCGACGTACACGACGTTCCCGATGATCAAGTTCATCCACATCGAGCACCACCGCAACACCAACGAGCCCAAGTCGGTGGACCCGGACAGCTGGACCAGCGAGGGCCCGTGGTGGCAGCTGCCGTTCCGGTGGATGTCGATCGACCTCTGGTACCTCGTCTTCTACCTGCGGCGGATCTTCGAGCGGCCGAAGTCCGAGTCCGTGCCCACCGTCCTCGCGTTCGCGACGGTGATGGGCACGTTCGGCTGGCTGTTCACGACGTCGTACGCCGGGGAGCTCGCCACCTTCCTGATCGGACAGCGGATCGGGCTCGGCATCCTCGCCTGGTGGTTCGACTACCTGCCGCACCACGGACTGACCGCGACCCAGCGCGACGACAAGTACCAGGCCACGCGGGTCCGGGTCGGGGGCGAGGCCTGGCTGACCCCGCTGTTCGTCTACCAGAACTACCACCTGATCCATCACCTGCACCCGAGCATCCCGTTCTACCGCTACGTGCGTGCCTGGCGTCGCAACGAGCAGGCCTACCTCGACCGCAACGCGGCCATCTCGACCTGGTTCGGACGCTCGTTGACGCCGAGTGAGTACCGCACCTGGCGGCGCATCACCGAGGACCTGCGTGCCACGCCTGATCGGGCCGGTGCGCAGCGTCCGCTGTTCCACGCCCTGCGGGTGCGCTCGGTCGCACCGCTGACGTCCGAGAGCAGCGTCGTCACCTTCGACGTCCCGGCCGACCTGGCCCACGAGTACCGCTACGTGCAGGGCCAGCACATCACGCTGCGCGCCATCATCGACGGCGAGGAGGTGCGCCGGTCGTACTCGATCACCGCTCCGGTCTCCGAGGGCACCTTGCGCGTCGCCGTCAAGCAGATCGAGGGCGGTCGCTTCTCGACCTACGTCAACAACCAGCTGCAGGCCGGCGACATCCTCGACGTGATGTCACCGACGGGTCGCTTCCACACCGCCCTCGAGCCGGCCGCGAAGCGGACCTACGCGGCGGTGGCCGCGGGTTCGGGGATCACCGCGATCCTGTCCAACATCACCACCACGCTCGAGACCGAGCCGGAGAGCAGCTTCACGCTGGTCTACGGCAACCGCACCTCGGACTCGACGATGTTCTGGGCCGAGTTGCACGAGCTCGGCGATCGGCTGACTGTCCACCACGTGCTCTCCCGCGAACCGGGTGCTGCGCACTCCGGGCGGATCACTGCCGACCTCGTGCGCGAGCTGGTGCCCCAGGACGTCGATGCCTGGTTCCTCTGCGGCCCGCAACAGCTGGTCGAGAGCCTGTCGGCGGCGCTCCCGGGCCGAGTCCTGACGGAGGTCTTCCACACCGAACAGGCCCACGTCGACCTCGCCATCGACGTCGAGAGCCAGGTGACCGTTGCCCTGGACGGCGTGGAGAGCACCTTCGAGCTGCGGTCCTCCGGCGACACGATCCTGGACGCCGCCCTGCAGCAGGGCCTCGAGCCGCCGTACTCCTGCGCCGGTGGCGCGTGCGGCACCTGCCGCGCGAAGGTGCTGCTGGGCAAGGCCGTGATGGACCAGAACCACGCGCTGGACAACGACGAGGTCGCGACCGGCTACGTCCTCACCTGCCAGGCGCACCCGGTCACCGAGGAGCTCAGGCTCGACTACGACGCCTGAGCGTGGCGCCGGGTGTGTGGTGGCGCACTAACCTGTGGCGGTGACCAGCGACGCCCCGACCGAACCCGAGGACGCCACGGAAGCCACGGAAGCCACGGAGCCCGACGCGGGTCCCGAGCCCCCGCTGGGTCCCACGGACGAGGAGCGCGAGGAACGGCTCTTCCGGCGCTTCGCGCACCAGTGGGCCCTCGTCCGCGAGGAACGTCGCGAGGAGCGGCGGGCCGAGGCGCCCGTGTTCGCCACCGGTCCGTCGAACTTCCGGCGGGCCGAGGTGCCGTTCGGGCTCGACCTCGCCGCGGGCTGGGCCTGGCGGCTGCTGATCATCGCCGCGGCGACCTACCTGCTGATGCGTCTGCTCGGCTTCTTCGCCGTCGTCACGATCCCGATCGCGGTGGCGCTGCTGATCAGTGCGCTGGCCGCACCGTTCGTCCGTGCGCTGACCCGGGTCGGTGTCCCGCGCGGCCTCTCGGCGCTGCTGGTCGTGATCACCGGGTTCGCGATCGTGGGTGCCCTGCTCACGTTCGCCGGGCAGCAGGTGGCCTCGGGCGCCAACGACCTCGCCGACTCGACGGTGCAGGGCCTCCAGGAGATCCGGAACTGGCTGCGCGACGGGCCCCTCAATGCCAGCGACTCCCAGATCAACGACTACATCAAGAACGCCCAGGACATGATCCGGGACAGGTCCCAGAACGGCGAGGTGCTCAGCCAGGTCACCGAGGTCGGTGCGGCGCTGGGCCACGTCGTGGCCGGCTTCTTCATCGCGGTGTTCGCGACGTACTTCTTCCTCGCCGACGGCGACCGGATCTGGTCGTGGATGGTGCGCATCGCGCCGCGCGCGGCCCGGGAGCGGGTCGACAGCTCGGGCAAGGTCGCGTGGATCTCGCTGGTCCAGTTCGTGCGGGCGACGGTGCTGGTCGCGCTCGTGGACGCGGCCGGCATCGCCCTGGGAGCAGCCATCCTCAACGTGCCGTTCGTGCTGGCGATCGGTGTGCTGGTGTTCCTCGGTGCGTTCGTCCCGATGATCGGTGCCTCCATCGCGGGCAGCGTCGCGATCCTCGTCGCCCTGGTCGACCAGGGGCCGCTGACCGCACTGCTGATGCTCGCCGTCGTCATCGGCGTCCAGCAGCTGGAGGGCCACATCCTGCAGCCGTTCCTGCTCGGACGCTGGGTCTCGCTGCACCCGCTCGGCGTCATCCTGGCGATTGCCGGTGGCGTCCTGGTTGCGGGGATCGCGGGGGCCCTGGTCGCCGTACCGCTGGCCGCGGCAGCCAATGCCGTCGTGCTGCACCTGGCTGAAATGGCCGAACCGCCCGCCCCCGAGGGGACGGACGGTCCGGAGGAACCCTTGGTCGCCTAGCCGGCAAACGGCTTGGCGTCGAGGATGACGACGGTCTGCGGTCGCCCGTTGACCTCGTAGCTCACCGTCTCGCCCTTGCTGCGGCCGTTGATCGCCTGGCCGAGCGGCGACTGCGGGGAGTAGACGGTCAGGCCGTCGCCCGGGTCGATCTCGCGCGCGCCGAGGAGGAAGGACTCCGCCTCGTCGTCGGCATCGCCCTCGAACTTGTAGGTCACGACCATGCCGGGCTCCACGATGCCGTCGTCCGGCGGCGTCTCGCCGACCTCGGCACGACGGAGCATGTCCTCGAGCTGGAGGATCCGGAGCTCGTTCTTGCCCTGCTCCTCGCGGGCGGCGTGGTAGCCGCCGTTCTCCTTGAGGTCGCCCTCGTCGCGGGCAGCACTGATCTCGGACACGATCTCGGCCCGGCGCGGTCCCTTGAGGTGCGCCAGCTCCGCCTGCAGCTTGTCGAAGGCGTCCTGGGTCAGCCAGATGGTGTTGGCGCCGCCGGTCTGGTCGGTCTGCGTCATGTGAACTCCTGTACTGCTCGTCGTGCATCCGTTCGGATACAGAACGAATGAGTCTACCTGTCGCTGGAACGCTGTTCAGCGATACCGCGGTTGACCTTCGGTCCGGCAGCCGATCCACTCCACCGTCGTCGCGCGTCGGTGCGTCTTGATCGCGATGTCGTACGTCGGCCCGTCGGCCGGGTCGGGCTCGAAGGTGAGCTCGCCGACGACCGCCTTGTCGTGCGAGATCGCGCGCAGGTCGCACTCGGCGTCGACCGGCTCGTCGCCGTACTGGACGCGCACCTCGATGGTGGCGTTGTGGTCGTCGATCACCTGGTGGCCGATCTCCTGGGAGGACACCGCCGGGTCCGCCTGGTAGAGCATCGCCCACAGCAGCCAGCCGAGGAAGGTGAGCGAAACAGCAGCCGCGACGACGATCACCGCCAGCCGTCGTACGCGCGACGGGGCGCCGTACCGACCGGCAAGGGTGTCGAGAGAGCTCACCGGTTCATGGTCCCACGCGGTCTGTTTCTACGATGGGGGGCATGCCCACCACGCACGCGCCCGCGATCGACCGCTCCGGGCTGCGGTTGATGCACGTCCATGCTCACCCCGACGACGAGTCGAGCAAGGGCGCGGCCTCCACGGCGAGGTACGTCGCCGAGGGCGCGTCGGTGCGCGTGGTGACCTGCACCGGCGGTGAGCGTGGGTCGATCCTGAACCCGAAGATGGACCGTCCCGACATCCTCGCGAACATCACCGAGGTCCGTCGCCAGGAGATGGAGCGGGCCCGCGACATCCTCGGCGTCAGCCAGACCTGGCTGGGGTTCGTGGACTCCGGCTGGCCCGACGGTGACCCCAAGCCGCCGCTTCCCGACGGCTGCTTCGGTCTGGTCCCGCTCGAGGAGGCGACCGAGCGCCTCGTGCGGCACGTCCGCGAGTTCCGTCCCCATGTCATCACGACGTACGACGAGCGCGGTGGCTACCCGCACCCCGACCACATCCGTTGCCACGAGGTGGGCGTCGCTGCCTTCGAGGCCGCGGGCGACCCGGACCGGTTCCCCGACGCGGGGGAGCCCTGGCAGCCGCTGAAGCTGTACTACCACCACTCGTTCAACCGGCCGCGGATGCAGGCGCTGCACGACGCGATGGTCGAGCACGACCTGGAGTCGCCGTGGGCGGAGCGCCTGGCGGAGTGGAAGCGCGAGCCGGACTGGGACGCGCGGATCACCACCCGGGTGCCGTGCGGCGACTACTTCGGAGTCCGCGACCAGGCACTGCTCGCGCACGCCACCCAGATCGATCCGGACGGCTTCTGGTTCGCGATCCCGCGCGAGCTGCAGGAGAAGGTGTGGCCCACCGAGGACTTCGAGCTGGTGGCCAGCCACGTCACCTCCGAGCTGCCCGAGGACGACCTGTTCGCGGGCATCGCTGCGCCGGCACCGGTCGACGCCTGAGAGACTGACGTCATGCACGCGCTCGCTGTCTCCCTCGTCTCCCTCGTGATCAGCGCCGAGCCGAAGGCGCCTGACGACAACGACGTGGTCGCGGGGTGGATGGGCTTCACCGTCTTCATGTTCCTGATCCTCGCCGTGGCGGTCATCGGCTGGTTCCTCACGCGCAGCCTGCGCAAGGCGGGCAAGGCCAAGGACCAGGGCGTCTACGGCGACGTGCCGGCTGCGGACGACAACGAGGCTGCGCCCAACGGGCAGGGCTCCTGATGGTTGGCGCCGACCAGCTCCTCGGCTTCGGCCTGGCGCTCACCGGCCGCCACAGCTGACGCAGGCGCTCGTCAGGGCTGCAGGTAGCCCATCACGAGGGCCACCATCTCCTCGAGCAGCTGCTCGCGGCCCAGGGCGCTCGGCTGGTCGAGCACCCAGCGCGTGGCCAGCGCCTCGAGGCTGATCACCAGCACCCAGGCCGTGATCGCGGGGGACGGTCGGCGACTCGTCTCCGGTCGGGCAGCGAAGTAGATCGACGCCAGGTCGCTCACCCGCTTCTCGAGGACGGTGCGGCGGGCCTTGTTGCGGGCCAGCGGCAGCTCCTCGGCCATCACCCGCAACAGCGCAGGGTCGACCTCGAGCGCGGCCACGAGGGCGTCGGCGGTGTCGCGTACGGCGTCCACGCCGACGCTGCCGATCCGGTCGGTCAATGAGGCCGCCACGCTCTCGGCCACCTGCTCCCAGTAGCGGTCGATGACCACGTCGAGGACCGCGGCCTTGTCCGGGAAGTACTGGTAGAGCGACCCGGGGCTGATCCCCGCAGCAGTCGCGACGCGATTGGTGCTGAAGGCGTCGTACCCGTCCTTGACGAGCACGCCTCGCCCTGCGGTGATGATCCGCTCGACCATCTCGCGGGACCGGGCCTGCTGGGGAGCCTTGCGCACGCGCTGAGCGTAGTGCGGTTGCGACTTGAATGCGAGTAATTGCTCGCGTCATCATGGAGCATGAGCACAGAGGCTGCCGTCACCCCCGAGATGCCGTTGTCGTCCGCGCCCCCGTCCCGCTTCATGGCGGGGGGCGAGCGCAACCGCCGCCTGGGCCGCCCGCTGAAGCTGGTCGGTCGCGTGAAGGATGTCGATGACGACCTCCTGGCACGGATCGGCGAGGCGATGACGGAGCGCGACGAGCCGGGCGCACGGCTCGCGGACGCGATCCGATTGCGAGCAGGTGCCCCCGGACGGGTCACCATGGACCAGGTCCGCAACGCCCTCGCGTACGGCGTCGGGTCGGTGCCGGACGCACCGCCGGCCCTGGTCGAGTTCTTCTCCATGGTCGAGGCCGACCCGGACTGGCTGGACCGCGAGCTGGTCGAGGAGGGTGCGCGGGTCTTCCGTCGGCTCGGGCAGAACGCGCAGGACGTCCTGCTGCAGCTCTCCCTGGTCGGTGGCTACCGCTTCGGTGGGCCGACGGACCTGCTCGTCGCGACCGGCGCCCTGACGGGTGGGGCAACGCTGCGACGGCTGGCCGAGACCCAGAAGTGGGGTGCCGCCCTGACCGAGCCGGGCGCGCTGGAGGCGCCGCGCCCCGGAGTGCCGGCAGGCGAGGGTTGGCGGCTGACCCTGCACGTCCGGGTCATGCACGCGATGGTGAACCACGCCTTCGAGCCGCAGTGGGACTCAGCGACCTGGGGACTCCCGATCAACCAGGCCGACCAGGCCTCGACGCTCGGGCTGTTCGACGGCGTCCTGCTCATCGGCTCGCGCGCCCTGGGTGTGCCGATCGACAAGCACGAGTCGCGCGCCGTCATGCACCTGTGGAAGTACGTCGGCTGGCTGATCGGTGTCGCCGACGACTTCCTCGTCGACGACGAATGGGCGCGCCACCGGCTCGACTACCACGTGCTCCTCGCCCAGGGGCCGATCTCCGACGCGGGGCCGAAGCTCGCGCAGGCGGTCGTCGCTGCCCAGGCCGAGCGCACCTTCCCGGGCGTCCCGGCGGCGCTGCAAGGTCCGCGCCGCCTCTTCGAGCGTGAGCGACTGCTGTCGATGCTGACCGTGTTCCTCGGGCCCGAGAGCATGCGCGAGCTCGGACTGCCGATGCGCCCACCGTGGGCCCACACCTACCTCGTCGGCCTCAACACCGTGCGGTACCGCGTCATCGGTCGACTGCCCGGTGGCAAGGACTGGCTGACGCGGTGGGGCGGGCGTCGTACCCAGTGGGTGCTGGACAGCTACTTCGAGGGCAAGCCCGAGGACGTCGGCAAGATCAAGGTGTGAGACCGGTTCAGTCGAGCCCCAAGTCCTTGAGGGTGGTGGGGAGCGCCTTGCCCTCGCCAAGCTCCCAGCTGCTCCAGTAGAGGAATCCGCACGGGCTCTCGGTGAGGCGGACGACGTCGCCATGGTCGGTGGCGGCCAGGAGGGTGGAGGACGGATCCTCGAGCTCGGTACAGGTGTTCTCGCCGAAGTCGTTGAGGTCCTCGGCCACATCCCCCGGGTTCTGCCAGGCCGCCTCCAGTGCGGCCAGTTGGTCGTCGTCGAGTCGCGTGGCTTCCCGCGCTGAACCGTCGTCGGTGCGGGGTGGGCAGATCACGGCGGCGACGAGGTGCTCTCGGCCTGGTCGGGCTGGGCTGCTCGTGTCCACCTGGTCACAACCGAGGGGGCCGGTGTAGTCGCGGTGGTAGTC
The DNA here is from genome assembly GCF_001427795.1 of Nocardioides sp. Root682. Taxonomy (GTDB): domain Bacteria; phylum Actinomycetota; class Actinomycetes; order Propionibacteriales; family Nocardioidaceae; genus Nocardioides. The sequence goes on from NZ_LMHJ01000003.1 coordinate 732,491, forward strand.
GAGCTCGTCGCGTTGCCGATCGAGTGCTGACAGGAACGCCCTTGCGAGATCGCCGCCGTCGACTGCGTTGCCTTCGACCTGGATCGTTCCGCAAAGGATGGTGGGGACGATGGTGGAGTGGTTGCCCATCGTGAACAACAGGGACTGGCGGGAGTTGAGGACCGAGATCGTGGCGCAACGCCCAGGGTCGGGCTCGGGCGACGCTGCCAGCGCTGCGCGGAGTCCCTCGAGATCCTCGACGAGAGCATCCATGCCGGCGAGGACGCTGCGTTGGTCCGCGGCCGACATGGGCGAGGCCATCGCACGGCCGAGATCCGGGCACAGGCGCACGCTGGTGAGGCCATCGAGGTTGCCGGTCGTCTGGTTCGCGTCGTTGAGTTCGGGGAGCGTGGCCGGGCAGGCCGGGGCGTCGTACGGCGCCGTCGTGCCGGAGTCGTCGGCTGCGCGGCCCCTGTCGGGGCCCTGGGTGGAGACGACCGCAACCGTGCCGATGACCGCGACCGTCGCGGCGGCCGCGCCCAGACCGATCAGTCGGCTGCGGTGGCGGGCGCTACGGGCGGCTGTGCTGACCGTCTGCGGGTCGAGGGTCGATGCGTCGTCGGGGACCGCGGCCTGCAACAGGCTGCGCAGTCGGGTCTCGTCAGTCATGGGTCTCCTCCAGGAGTCCGGATGTGCGGAGGGCGCGTAGTGCGCGCGAGGTCTGGCTCTTCACCGTGCCGGCGCTGATCGCGAGCGTCGCGGCCGTCTGCGCCTCGGTGAGGTCGTCGAAGAACCGGAGCACGACGACCGCCCGCTGGCCGCGCGGAAGGCCGGCGAGTGCCGCCAGCACGTCCTGGCGGACCCCTGCGTCGTGTCCGTCGGCCAGGCCGTTCGCAGGCCGGTCCGGCAGCGTGCCGGTGGGCACCTCGCCGTTCCAGCGGCGCCGCCACCAGTCGGTGTAGGTCGTGAGCATCGTCCGTCGTACGTAGGCGTCGACGGCGCCGCCGTCGGCGATGCTGTCCCAGCGGCGCCAGCACTTCATCAGGGCGGTCTGGACGAGGTCCTCGGCCTTGTGTCGGTCACCGGTGAGCAGCCACGCACTGCGCCACAACGCCTGGCTGCGTGCGGCGACGTACTCCTCGAACGTCGGCACACCGCCGGTCTCCTCGTTGACGAGCACGGGCACAGCCTCGCGCATCTCACCACCTCCACACCTCAGGACGGGCTGGGTGCGGAGGATGGTTGTCGTCAACCGCGGGTGACCTCCAGGCCCAGCCAGTCGGCGAGTGCCTGCACCTCGGCCTCGACCGCGTCACCGACGGCCGGGTCCCACGGGAAGTCCTCGTGGATCGCGTGGACCCGCAGCAGTCCGGCCTTGCGGTCGGCCTTCGCGTCGAGCTTCCCGACCAGCCGGTCGTCGTACAGGATCGGGAGGGCGAAGTAGCCCCACCGCCGCTTCGCCGCTGGCTTGTACATCTCCAGGACGTACTCGAAGTCGAACAGGTCGCGCGCCCGGTCGCGGTCGTACACGAGGCGGTCGAACGGCGACAGCAGCGCGCACCGGCCCTCGAACGGCCCCTCGGACGCCGCGAGCGCGTCGGTGTCGATGCGCCAGGTGCCTGCGACGCCGTCGACCTCGGCCTCCTCGCCGATGTCGCCCACCTCGACGATCTCGGAGAACTGGGCGGCCGGCCTGGCCCGGGCGATCCCGAGCGAGGCCAGTCGCCGGCTGGCGATCTCGGCGCGTGCGTCGTCGTACGAGGGGAGGGTGAGGTCGGCGGGGTGGACCCGCTCGGCAAGGTCGAAGCAGCGGAGCCGGCCGCGCCGGCCACTGATCGCCAGCTCGCCGAACATCATCAGGAACTCGAGCATGAGCACGACGTTCTTGTCGTGGGTCCAGCCCGTCGACTGCCAGGGTTCGACGGCGGTGTCGGGCACGTCGCCGGCGACCACGGGCCCGGTGTCCCGCACCCGCGCGAGGACGTCGGCCCGGAAGGCCGCGTTCGCCGCCATCCACTCGAGAGCCCGGTCGTGGCGGCCCCAGTGCCGGACCGTGGCCAGGTCGAGGACGACGTCGTCCATCACCCGGACGTACGAACCGTGCTCGATCAGCGAGCGCTCCTCCTCGAGCGCGAAGCGCAGGTCCGAGGGCGAGTAGCCGGCGCCGAGCCGTGACCAGGCAACCAGGTCGACGTTCGGCGCGATCGCGGCGGTCGGGTCGACCTGCAGCAGCGTGAGGTGGTCGACCGTCGCCACCAGTGACTCCGGCCGCCACGCGTCCAGCAGCTGTGCCCGGACGGCGATCCGCCGGGCCTGCTGTCGATCGAGCCGAATCACGACGACCTCACAGACGGGACAGCGCGGCCTTCAACGGGTCCAGCCCGAGGGAGCCGAGGTCGAGCGCGGCGGTGTGGAACGCCTTGAGGTCGAACGCCGAGCCGTGGCGAGCCTGTGCGTCGGCGCGGGCGTCGAGCCAGATCCGTTCCCCGACCTTGTACGACGGCGCCTGGCCCGGCCAGCCGAGGTACCGGTTGACCTCGAACTTCAGCGAGCCGTCATCCATCCGCGAGTGCGCGCGCATGAACTCGAGGACCCTGTCGGCGTCCCAGACCTCGCCGGGTCGCCAGCCGAACGGGTTGTCGGCCGGGATCGTCAGCCCGAGGTGCACGCCGATGTCGACGATGACCCGCGCGGCGCGGAAGCCCTGCATGTCGAGGAAGCCGAGCCGGTCGCCCGGATCGGCGAAGTAGCCCAGCTCGTCCATCAGCCGTTCGGCGTACAACGCCCAGCCCTCGCCGTGGCCGCTCACCCAGCACAGCAACCGCTGCCAGCGGTTGAGCAGCTCGGCCTGGTGGACGACCTGCGCGCACTGCAGGTGGTGGCCGGGCACTCCCTCGTGGAAGACGGTGGTCGTCTCGCGCCACGTGGAGTACCGCTTGTGGTCGTCGGTGAAGGAGAACCACATGGTGCCGGGGCGGGAGAAGTCCTCGGTGGGCGGGGAGTACCAGGCGCCACCGTCGTTGGTGGGCGCGACCTTGCAGGCCAGGGTGCGGATCGGCTCGGCGATGTCGAAGTGCACGCCGTCGAAGTCGGCGAGGATCGCGTCGGACTTCGTCTGCATCCATTCCTGGAAGGCTTCGCGGCTGCCGCAGTCGCGGGCCGGGTCGGCGTCGAGCGCGGCCACGGCGTCGGCGACCGAACCACCGGTGACGATCCGCTGGGCGGTCGAGGCCATGTCGTCCTCGATCCGCTTGAGCTCCTCCCAGCCCCAGGCGTAGGTCTCCTCGAGGTCGACGGTGGCGCCGAGGAAGTAGCGGGACGCGAGAGAGTAGGCCTCGCGGCCGACGCCGTCGGTCTCGCGGCCCCGGGGCTGCAGGTCCGTCTCGATGAACCGGCCGAACTCGGCGTACGACGCCGATGCCGCTTCGGCGGCCCGGGTCAATGCCGGCTTGAGCGCGTCAGGCGCCGCGCTGACGGCCTTCTGGAAGTAGTCGCCGGCGGCACCTTCCTGCCCGGTCCAGCCGCGCACCTGGCTGGCCACCTCGACGTACTGGCGCCGAGCGGAGACGCGTCCGGCCTTCGCCTCCTCCAGGAGCGTGGTGCGGTAGCCGTCCAGGGCAGCGGGGACCGCGTTCAACCGCTGCCCGATCGCGTCCCACTCGTCGTCGGTCCCGGTCGGCATCAGGTCGAAGATCCCGCGGACCTCGTGGAGGGCGCTGCTGATCACCGAGAGCTCGCTGCGGTCCACGCGGGCGTCCGCGCGTTCAACGGTCAGTCCGACGCGCTCGAGGAAGGCGTCCTTGGCGACCTGCTCACGGGCGTCGCTGGCCTCGATCGCGGCGACGTCGGCGAAGGCGCGGCGGTACAGCTCCTCGCTGGCCGCGAAGCCGTCGGGGGAGTAGTCCGGCAGCTCGTGCTCGTGGCCGGGGATCCCGGCGTACGTCGCGGTGAGGGGGTCGAGTGCGGCCACGTCCTCGACGAACTGGTCGGTGCGGGCGTCCACGAGTCGCGTCATGGGCGCGAGCCTAGGGCGCGCTGCCGACAAGGGCACGGGCATATCGGTCCGCCAGTACCCGCAGGTGGTCCACGAGGGCCGGCGGCGACTCGACGGTGAAGTCCAGACCGAGCATGCCGATCCACACGGCGACGATCTCCAGGCTGTCACCGCCTGTGACGAGCACGCTGCGGCCATCGGGCCGGGCCTCGACCACGCCGACCGCCGGATTGATCCGGGCCAGGACGTCGTCGGCGGGAGCGTCGATGACCAACCGGGCGTGCACGGCCCACCCCGTGCGCGCGACCTCGCGCACCACGAGCTCGGTCAGGTCGCCCGGCAGGGGAGCGGGGCTGAAGCTGCGCCCGCCGGGGAGCCGGAGGGTCAGCCAGTCCACCCGGTACGGCGACCATCCGCCCGTCGACGGATCGCGGCCCACGACGAACCACCGTCGCTGCCACGCCACCAACTTGTAGGGCTCGAACTCGATCCGTTCGTCCTCGTCGTCACGCCGGTGGAACACCCGTAGCCCGCGGTGGTCGCGGATCGCGGCGGCGATCTCGGTGAGCACACCGGGGTCAACCTCGGGATCCTCGACGTTGGAGTCGGTGTTGACCGGGCCCGCATCGGTGGCGTCGCGCAGGCTGGCGAGCTGGCGGCGGAGCCGGTCGGGCAGGACGTGCTCCAGCTTGGTCAGGGCGCGCTGTCCGCTCTCCTCGAAACCGGCCACACCGGTCACGGTGCGCAGCCCGACCGCCACGGCGACGGCCTCCTCGTCGTCGAGCAGCAACGGCGGCAGCTTCGCGCCGATCCCCAGTTGGTAGTGCCCGGCGCGGCCACGGGTCGCGTCCACCGGGTAGCCCAGCTCGCGCAGCCGGGCGACGTCGTTGCGCACCGTCCGGTCGGTGACGCCGAGCCGCTTCGCGAGCTCCGGGGCGGTCCATTCGACGCGTGACTGGAGCAGGCCGAGGAGCTCGAGGACCCGTCCGGAAGTTTTCTTCACGAGGTCGATTAAACAGGAACGAACTGTTCCTGTATGCCTCATAACGTCGTCTTCACCGGGAGGGAAACCCTCTCCCACCCCCACCGAGAGGCACGACGATGACCGAGCAGATCACCCCCTTCAAGATCGACGTCCCCCAGGCCGACCTCGACGACCTGCAGGCCCGGCTGGAGCGCACCCGGTTCGCCCCGGCCGTCCCCGGCGACTCGTGGGAGTACGGCACCCCGGAGTCCTACCTGCGCGACATGGTCGAGCAGTGGAAGTCCTTCGACTGGCGGACCGTGGAGGCCCGCCTCAACGAGCACGCCGGCTACGTCACCGAGGTCGATGGCCAGCGGATCCACTTCCTGCACGTCCGCTCCGAGGTCGAGGGCGCCACGCCCCTCCTGCTCGCGCACACCTACCCCGGCTCGGTGCTCGACTTCCTGGACATGATCGGCCCGCTGGTGGACCCCGAGTCCCACGGCGGCAAGGCAGAGGACGCGTTCCACGTCGTCGTACCTTCGATGCCCGGCTTCGGCTGGTCCACCCCGGTGGTCGACACCGGCTGGACGATGAAGAGGGTCGCAGAGGCGTACGACGTCCTGATGCGCCGCCTGGGCTATGACGCCTACGGCGTGCACGGCAGCGACGGTGGCGCGATGGTCGGCCGTGAGCTCGCCGTGATCAACCCCGAGGGCTTCCTCGGCGCGCACGTCCTGCACCTGTTCTCGTTCCCCTCCGGTGACCCGGCCGAGTTCGAGGGCTTCGGACCCAAGGAGTACGCCGCGCTCGAGCACATGCAGTGGTTCCAGTCGGTCGGCGGCTACAACCAGATGAACGGCACCCGGCCGCAGACGGTGGCCGCCGGGCTGGCCGACTCGCCGGTCGCGGTCCTGGCCTACAGCGAGCTGTTGGAGAGCTTCGGCAACGGCACGAGCCTGGTCCGCCCGGAGCAGGTGCTGGCCCAGGCGACCCTCTACTGGCTGACCAACACCTACGGCTCGGCTGCTCGCTACCACTACGAGGAGCAGCACGTCGGCCAGGCGGACTCGGGGCCGGTCGTCAGCCAGGGCCGGATCGGGGTCGCGGTCTTCAAGGACGACTTCCAGACCATCCGCTCGCTGGCGGAGCGCGACAACGCGAACATCCAGCACTGGTCGGAGTTCCCCGCCGGCGGCCACTTTGCTGCGATGGAGGTCCCGCAGGACGTCGTCGGCGACCTCCGGGCGTTCTTCGCCTGACGCCTCTGACATCGGCAGGGATCTGATCAACCTGGTTGATCGGATCCCTGCCGATCAGCGTGCGTGGCGCCTGGCACCGAGGAGCAGCGCTGCGGCCGCGACCGCCTCGAGCGCGGTGAACCCGGCCATCGTCGGGCTCGGCCGGCCTTCGAAGACAGACGATGCTGCGCGACCGAGCGCCATGCCGGCGGTCGCGATCCCGACGGCCGACGCAGAGGCCGGGTTGGCGACCAGCGTTGCCGCCAGACCGAGCGGCAGGCCGCCGTACACCGCACGGATCTCGGTGCGCGAGTCCGCGTTCGGCGCAGTGAGGCCAGTGGTGGCCGGCACCACGGAAGGCTTGAGGAAGGACACGATGCCGAGGCCGGCGTACCCGGCGGCACCGAGGGCGATGAGGCGGTTCATCGGCCCATCGTGCCGCGCTGTCCGTCAGCCCGCCATGACGTCCGAGGTCATCGGAACTGCCCGTCGGGAAGTGCGTGCAACGAACCGGGTGCCTCGCGCGTCTGGTTGACATGACGGCGCAAGCGGAGGTGCTCGTGGACGAGGGCCTTCCCGACGGCTTTGCCGAGTACGTCGGCGCGCGCGGGGCCGCCCTGCAACGGTTCGCCCACCTCGTGACCGGTGGTGCGGCCGACTCTGCGGACCTCGTCCAGGACGCCCTCGAGCGGGCCTACCCGCGTTGGCGCGGGCTGGTCCGGCGTGGCACGCACGACGCGTACGTCCGGCGCAGCATCGTCAACGGCTCGGTGTCGCGGTGGCGCAAGCAGCGGCGGTTGGTGAGCGTGGGCGACATCGAGCCGTATGACGCGGCAGTAGCGGCGGCCCCGGCCGTTCTCGATGCAGCGGAGGCCTGGCAGCTGTGCGGCGAGCTCCCGCCGGCGCAGCGTGCAGCAGTGATTCTTCGGTTCCACGAGGACCTGTCCTTTGCCGAGATCGCCCGCATCCTCGACTGCGCCGAAGCGACCGCGCGGTCCCACGTCCACCGCGCACTCGCGACCCTGCGCACCCGACTGGCAGTTGGAGATGACGATGACTGAGCCGACCGAGGATCGCGCCGAGCAGGCGTTCCGAAGTGCGTTGGAGGACCGTGCCGGCGACGTGGAGCTGCGCGATCTCGTCCCCGCGTCGCCGCACAGCCGTCGGACGGCGCTGATGGCGGGCTTTGCTGCGGCAGCAGCGGTGGTGGCGATCGTCGTGCCGGCGGTGGTGTTGGGAGGTGACCCGTCCCGCACGCCGTCGGATCCTGCGACGTCGGCGGTCGAGCTGGCCGACGGCATGCGCTGGGTCGGCTACCGAGGGATCGAGGTACAGGTGCCGGAGGACTGGCCGTTCAACATCAGCCCTGGACGCCCTGACTGCATCGAGCCGGTGGCAGGGGGCCCGCCGCCCGGTGAGGGTGTGCCGACGAACCCCTACGTCGAGATCTATCCCAGCCGCCTCGGCGTCACCCTGCAGGGCTGCTTCCCAGACCCCGATGCCCGCGGCCCGAAGCAGTTCGGCGAGCTGCCTGTCGCGCTCTGGCAGCCGTACGTGCAGTTCGCCGATGCAGCGACCATGGGCAACTCCGACGGCGAGTGGGAGTTCCAGGGCTGGAAACTGACCGTCGACACGGTGGACAACATCCGGATCAGCATCCTTGCCGGACCGGCGAGTGAGGGTGACCTCGCGAAGCAGGTCCTGGGCTCGCTGCGGCGCGTACAGGTCGACACCAACGGCTGCGAGACGAGGTCCCCCGTACAGGCCGGAGACTTCGGTCGGCCCGATGGTCCGGCGATACCCGCGGCCGCGGGCATCGACTCCGTGGCGATCTGCAAGTACGAGCTGGTCGGCATCAACCAACGGGACGCCGTCCGGATCAGTCCGGACTGGTTGGCTCGCGTCGGATCGAGGGAGCCGAAGCGCAGCGACTGGTCGCGGCGATCCAGGACGCGCCGACGACGCCGGGTCCGGATGACCCACGCTGCGGGGACAATCTTCCGGGCAGCCTCGCGCTGACCCTGCGCTTCTTCGGCGCATCGGATGCGCCGATCGGCGAGGCGTACGTCTACTACGACTCCTGCTCCGGGAATGGCATCTTCGATGCGCTGGGAGCGCGCGCGCTGACTGCGGACAACTGTCCGCCCCTGTTCGCGTCCGTACCGGTGATCCTCGGGTCAGGATCGAGGCAGATCTTCAGGGTCTGTCGCCCGAGCTCGTCGAGCGCGAAGTGATGCGTGTGATGCGTGTGATGCACAGATCCTGATGCTAGACTCATCACATGCGGACGACGGTCAACATTCACGACGGTCTGCTCGAGACGGTCAAGGCGCGCGCCAGCGAACAGGGGTGCACGCTCGGTGATCTGGTCGAGCAGGCGCTCCAGCAGTTCCTTGCGGTGCCGCCACAAACCGGGGAGTTCGGACCCCCGCTCCCGGTCTTCCATGGTGGCCAGCCACTGCCGGGCGTCGACCTGACGACGAACGCGGGCCTCTACGAAGTGATGTACGCCGAAGAAGATGCCGAGTACGCGCGGCAGTTCAGGTCGTGAACGTCCTTGATGTCAACGTGGTGGTCAGCCTCTTCCAGGCCGACCATCCGCATCACGAGGTGGCTTCGGACTGGTTCCGTGCCGCCGTCGGACGAGGCGAGACGTTCACGGTCCCGGACGTGGTGTGGGTGGGCTTTGTCAGACTGGTCACCAACCCGCGTGCATTCCCGGTGGCAGCGACCTTCGACCAGGCCTGGGCGTTCGTGCAAGCCGTGGTCGAGAAGCCGAGCCACCGCACCTACGTGAGCCATCCGCGCGCTCTCGCAGAGTTCGCGATGCTCGGCAAGACCGCTCGTGCATCGGGAAATCTGGTCACCGACTCGTACATCGCAGGATGCGCGGCGGCTTACGGCGGCACCGTGGTCACCTTCGACCGCGACTTTCGCAAGTTCGACGGTCTGCGGGTGCTCGAGCTCAGCAGCTGAGTATCAGCGCGGCAGCGCGCTGGCGCGCCAGGCACCCCGGCCGTGCGCGGGAGCGCGGCCGGGATAGGTGCGCAGCTTGCGAGCGGGCGAGGCCCACTCCGACTTCACCGGCTCCTCGGCCGGCGCGCCCCCACCCAGGGCGGAGAACACCGCGACGATCGCGGCGACCTCCTCCGGGGTGGTGGACGGCGTGATGATCCGCAGCAGCGGCGCAACGGGCGCCGCCGCCTCGACCGCCGGGGTCTCCTCGCCGGTCACAGCGGGATGTTCCCGTGCTTCTTGGGCGGCAACGTCTCCCGCTTCGTGCGGAGCAGGCGCAGCGCCTTGATGACCTCGGCGCGGGTCTCGTGCGGCATGATCACGCCGTCGATGTAACCGCGCTCGGCGGCGATGAACGGGTTGGCCAGCGTGGTCTCGTACTCGTCGATCAGCTCGGCGCGACGCGCTTCCACGTCACCACCGGCCGCCTCGACAGCAGCGAGCTCCTTGCGGTGGATGATGTTGGCCGCACCCTGGGCGCCCATGACCGCGATCTGGCCGGTGGGCCACGACAGGTTGATGTCGGCACCGAGGTGCTTGGAGCCCATCACGTCGTACGCGCCGCCGTACGCCTTGCGGGTGATGACGGTGACGAGCGGGACGGTGGCCTCGGCGTAGGCGTAGATGAGCTTCGCGCCGCGGCGGATGATGCCGGTCCACTCCTGGTCGGTGCCGGGCAGGAAGCCGGGCACGTCGACGAAGGTCAGCACCGGGATGTTGAACGCGTCGCAGGTGCGGATGAAGCGCGCGGCCTTCTCGGACGCGTCGATGTCGAGGCACCCGGCGAACTGCATCGGCTGGTTCGCCACGACACCGACCGGACGGCCCTCGACCCGGCCGTAGCCGACGATGATGTTCGGGGCGAAGAGCGGCTGCACCTCGAGGAAGTCAGCGTCATCGACGATCGAGGTGATGACGTCGTGCATGTCGTACGGCTGGTTCGGGCTGTCCGGGATCAACGTGTCGAGCGCGAGGTCGACGTCGGTCGGCTCCAGGTCAGCGACCTCGTCGTACGACGGCGCCTCGTCCAGGTTGTTCTGGGGCAGGAAGGAGAGCAGCGCCTTGACGTACTCGACGGCGTCTTCCTCGTCAGCGGCCATGTAGTGGGCGTTGCCGGACTTGGTGTTGTGCGTGCGCGCACCGCCGAGGTCCTCCATCGTGACGTCCTCGCCGGTGACCGTCTTGATGACGTCGGGTCCGGTGATGAACATCGCGGAGGTCTGGTCGACCATGATCGTGAAGTCGGTGACGGCGGGGGAGTAGACGTGGCCACCCGCGCAGTTGCCCATGATCATGGAGATCTGGGGGATCACGCCGGAGGCGTGGACGTTGCGGCGGAAGATCTCGCCGTACAGGCCCAGCGAGACGACGCCCTCCTGGATCCGGGCGCCGGCACCTTCGTTGATGCCGACGATCGGGCAGCCGGCCTTCATCGCCAGGTCCATGACCTTGGTGATCTTCTCGCCGTAGACCTCGCCCAGCGAGCCACCGAAGACGGTGAAGTCCTGGGAGAAGACGCACACCTGACGACCGTCGACCGTGCCGTAGCCGGTGATGACGCCGTCGCCGTAGGGGCGGTTCTTCTCGAGGCCGAACGCCACCGAGCGGTGCCGGGCGTACTCGTCGAGCTCGACGAACGAGCCCTCGTCGAAGAGCATCGCGATCCGCTCACGGGCGGTCTTGCGACCCTTGGCGTGCTGCTTCTCCTGCGCCTTCGCGGCCGGAGCATGCACGGCCTCGTCGGTACGGCGCTCCAGATCGGCGAGCTTGCCGGCCGTGGTGTGGATGTCGATCTCTGCCGGCTCGGGCTGGGCGGTCACGTGGCCTTCTCCTTCGGTGACACCCCCGCTGATGGGCCCAGTGATGGGTGCGGGGGTTTTCTCAGGGCGTCTGCTGCGCAAGGGTAGTGCCCGTGACGGCCAGCCCGACCCAGCGCCCTGCCCGTGGACCTCTCGACGCCCAACGGCTGTCGGAGGTCTTCGCGCTCCACCCCGATCTGAGCCTGGAGCTCCTGGACGAGGCCCCTTCGACCAACGAGATCGCTGCCGAGCGTGCCCGCGCAGGCGCCGCCGAGGGTCTGGTCGTGGTCGCGGACCACCAGGTGGCCGGTCGCGGCCGGCTCGACCGGACCTGGGAGACGCCTCCGGGCACGGCGGTGACCTTCTCCATCGTCCTCCGCCCGAGCGTTCCGGCTCCGGTCTGGCCGTGGCTGCCGCTGCTGGTCGGGCACAACGTGGCCAAGGCGCTCACGTCGCAGGGCTACGACGCACGGGTCAAGTGGCCCAATGACGTCCTCCTCGACGGCGACCGCAAGGTGGCCGGGATCCTCGTCGAGCGGATCGACACGCCCGAGGGCCCGGCGGCCGTGGTCGGGGTCGGGATCAACGTGGACACCACCACGGACGAGCTTCCCGTGCCGACGGCGACCAGCCTCGCGATTGCTGCGCCCGGCGCACCCGACCGCACCCAGGTGCTGCTCGAGGTGGTCGTCGCCATTCGTGAGGGGTACGACGTCTGGCAGGCCGGCGGCGACCTCGGCACGGCGCGCCTGTCGACGTCGTACCGTTCCCACTGCGCGACGTTGGGCCGCGACGTGCGGGTGGAGCTGCCCGGCGGCGGCGAGCTCCTGGGCCGTGCCGTCGACGTCGACCAGCACGGCCGCTTGGTCGTGGAGAGGGCGAACGGGAGCCAGGAGCTGGTCGGCGCGGGCGACGTCATCCACGTCCGCGCCGTGGACACCGCCCCCTGAGCGCACCAGGACTTGGCCCGATCGGGCTGGCGGATCGAGGCGGGGGTGGGATGATCTCCTCGTGGCCATCTCGAAGAAGCTGCTGAACCCCGGCGAGCGACTCATCATCAGCACCCGTCAGCACCCCAAGGCGCTGTTCATGCCGATCCTGCTGCTGGTGCTGTTCCTGGCCATCGCGGTGGTCGCGCAGGTCAAGCTCGAGAACGACGGGTTCCAGCAGACCCTGACCTACATCGTGTGGGTGCTCGCGCTGCTCGGCATCCTGTGGTTCACGGTCCGGCCGTTCTTCGTGTGGCTGACCACGGTCCACGCCTTCACCGACCGCCGACTGATCACGCGCAACGGGATCCTGACGCGCCGTGGCCACGACATCCCGCTGGCCCGGGTCAGCGACATCTCCATCGAGATCAACCTGATCGACCGCCCGTTCGGCTGCGGCAGCCTGTTGATCGCGGACGCGTCGACCAACGGACTGGTCCGGCTCAACGACATCCCGCACGTCGAGGCCGCGCAGCGCCAGCTCAATGAGCTCCTCCACGGCCTGCACCGTGCACCGGAGGTTCGCCGGGACGAAGGTGTCTGACAGCGATCCTGAGCCGAGCTTCTTCGGCGAGGATCCTCAGCTCACGGCGGCCCAGGTCGCTGAGCTCGCTGGGTTGCCGCTCGAGAAGGCGCGCCGGCTGTGGCGCACGCTCGGCTTCCCCGAGCAGGGCGACCAACGCGCCTACACGCACGCAGATGTCGCCGCACTGAGACTGATCGTCGACCTGATCGGGGACGGCGTCGTCGACTACGACGTCGCGCTCAACGTCACGCGGGGTGTCGGCCTCACGATGGCCCGGTTGGCCGACTGGGAGGTCAGCGAGCTGGTCCACCATGTCAGCGACGCCTTCGTCGAGGAGACGGCCGGCCCGGGCGGTGACCCCACGTCCTGGGTGATGGAACGTTTCGGGGCCCGGTTCGAGGAGTTCCTCGTCTACGCGTGGCGGCGCCACGTGACGGCGGCGGTGGTCCGGATGCAGTCGGTGCGAGCGATCGACTCGGACCCGCACACCACCGACCTCAGCGTCGGGTTCGCCGACATCGTCGGCTTCACGGCGTTGTCCAACGAGGTGACGCGGGAACGGATCGGCGAGCTCGTCGACATCTTCGAGGCCCGCTGCGGTGACGTGATCAACCGCGAGAAGGGCCGGATGATCAAGAGCATGGGCGACGCCGTGCTGTTCGTGAACGACGATCCGATGGCCGCGTTCGCCACCGCGGAGGGGATCATCAACGTGATCGGCCGTGATCCGCGGATGCCCGACGTACGCGTAGGCCTCGCCACGGGCGGGGTCGTCCTGCGTCTCGGCGACGTCTTCGGCCCTCCGGTGAACCTCGCCGCACGCCTCACCCAGGTCGCCCGGCGCAACCGGATCATCGTCGACCAGGCGACGGCCGACCTGCTTCCCGCAGACCAGATCGAGGCCCGTCCGCTTCCCCCGCGACCGGTCCGTGGGTTCGGCGTGGTCGAGCCGGTCGCCGTACGCCGCGCCTGACGACCGAGCGCGGTCCACGAGGCCATCGACGCGGCCATCAAGGGGGGACGGCAAAATTCTTGCCGTTTCCCCGCGAGAACCCGGCGCGATCCTTACCTTGAACCCTGTGATCGAGGTGCAGGACGTGCGGGTTGATCCCTCAACCCGCAGGACGTGGCGTGGGGACCGCGAGGTCGTCCTGTCGCGCAAGGAATTCGACCTCGTGCACGCCCTGATCGCCCGCGCCGGCTCGGTGGTCACCCGCGAGGAGCTCATGCGGGACGTCTGGGGGGTCACCTTCTGGACGTCGTCGAAGACCATCGACGTGCACCTCGGCTGGGTACGCCGCAAGCTCGGTGACGACACCCGCCAGCCCCAGCTGATCACGACGATCCGTGGGCAGGGCCTGCGATTCGAGACGTCGGTCGGCGCGGACCTCACCGGTTCGGCCTGACCCCTGCTGATTGCGTAGGGTTCGGCCGTGTCCACGACCGAACCTGCCGCGCCCCGGATCGCCGTCATCGGTGGCGGTCAGCTCGCCCGGATGATGGCCCAGCCGGCCATCGCGCTCGGCGTACCCCTGCGCCTGCTCGCCGAGGCGGAGGGGGTGTCTGCTGCGCAGGTGATCCCTGACCATCGGGTGGGTGACTACCGCGACCTCGCCGACCTGCGGGCGGTGACCGAGGGGTGCTCGGTGGTCACCTTCGACCACGAGCACGTCCCGACCGAGCACCTCCGGGCGCTCGCGGCGGACGGCGTCATCGCGCACCCGGGTCCCGAGGCCCTGGTGCACGCGCAGGACAAGATCGTCATGCGCGAGGCGATGACCCGGCTCGGTGCCCCGCAACCGCGTTGGGCGGTCGTCGCCTCGACCGCCGAGGTGGAGCAGTTCGGCCTCCCGTGCGTCCTCAAGGTCAGTCGGGGCGGGTACGACGGCAAGGGCGTCTGGGTCGTGCGTACCCCCGCCGACGCGACTGAGGCGCTGGCCGCGGCCGAGTCGGCCGGCGTGCGGGTGTTGGCGGAGGAGTTCGTCGACTTCCGCCGTGAGCTCTCGGCCCTGGTCGCCCGGGCGCCGAGCGGACAGGCCGCTGCCTACCCGGTGGTGGCGACCCTGCAGGTCGACGGCGTCTGCCGTGAGGTGATCGCGCCGGCCCCCGACCTCGATCCGGCGCTGGCCACCTCGGCGCAGCAGCTCGCGCTCCGCATCGCCGGAGAGCTCGGCGTCACCGGGATCCTGGCCGTCGAGCTGTTCGAGACCGTCGACGCCGAGGGTCGGGTGCAGGTCCTGGTCAACGAGCTCGCCATGCGGCCGCACAACACCGGCCACTGGACCCAGGACGGCGCCGTCACCAGCCAGTTCGAGAACCACCTGCGGGCGGCGCTCGACCTGCCGCTCGGCTCGCCCGAACCGCGTGCCCGCTGGACGGTCATGGTCAACATCCTCGGCGCCGACGACGACGGTGGGGATCGGGTCGGGCGTCTGTACGACGGCTACCCCCACGCCTTCGCCCGCGACCCGCACCTGCGGGTGCACCTGTACGGCAAGGACCTGCGGCCGGGCCGCAAGGTCGGCCACGTCAACGTCTACGGCGACGACCTCGACGACTGTCTCGAGCGTGGCCGCCACGCCGCTGACTGGTTCCGTGGCGACCTCGGCAACGAGAGCGAGTGAGCTCCTCGCTGACCTGGGCCTGACCTGAGGCCCTAGGCTCGCGCCCATGAGTGCGCGCGTGGGCATCGTGATGGGTTCCGACTCCGACTGGCCGGTGATGCAGGCTGCGGGCGAGGCGTTGGCCGAGTTCGACATCGCCTACGAGGCAGATGTGGTCTCGGCCCACCGGATGCCGGAGGAGATGCTGCAGTACGGCAAGGACGCTGCGGGACGAGGTCTGTCGGTGATCATCGCGGGTGCCGGCGGCGCAGCTCACCTGCCGGGCATGCTCGCCTCCGTCACGCCGCTGCCGGTCATCGGTGTGCCGGTTCCGTTGAAGTACCTCGACGGGATGGACTCGCTGCTCTCCATCGTGCAGATGCCCGCCGGCGTCCCGGTCGCCACCGTCGCGGTTGGCGGCGCACGCAACGCCGGCCTGCTCGCCGTACGCATCCTGGCGGCGACCGACTCCTCGCTCCAGCAGAAGATGACGGACTTCCAGGCTGAGCTCAAGGCCGCTGCGCAGGCCAAGGGTGCGGTGGTACGGCGCCAGGGGTGACCCCCGGTCCCGGACGATCAGCCGGGCGCCTGGTCGGCGTCGACCTGGCGCGCACGGTCGCGCTGCTCGGGATGATGGCGACCCATGTGCTGGAGGGCCACACGGCTGCGGGTCACCTGACCACCGTCCAGTGGTTGGCCGGTGGCCGTGCGTCCGCCCTCTTCGCCGTGCTGGCGGGCGTCAGCCTCGCGCTCGTCACTGGGGGGACTGCTCCGCAGAGGGGAGGCGACCTCGGCCGGTCCGCGGCCGGGATCGCCGCCCGTGCGGTCCTGATCGCCCTGATCGGACTCGCCCTCGGCGGGCTCGAGACCGGTCTCGCGATCATCCTGACCTACTACGGGGTCCTGTTCCTGCTGGGCCTGCCGTTCCTGGGCCTGCGCGCGCTCCCGCTGGCCGTGCTGGCCGGGGTGTGGGTCGTGGTCGGGCCGGTCGTGTCCCACGTGGTGCGGCCCGAGCTCCCCGGCCGGGTGTACGCCAGTCCCGACTTCGCGCGCCTGGGTGAGCCCGGCGCCCTGCTCGCCGACCTGCTCTTCACGGGCTTCTACCCCGCTGTGCCCTGGCTGGCGTACCTGTTGGCGGGGATGGCGCTCGGACGCATCGACCTTCGGGGCTGGCGGACGCCGCTCCGGTTGGCCGGGTGGGGAGCGGGTCTGGCGGTGACGGCCACCGTCGCGTCTCGCCTGTGCACGTCGGACCAGGGAATCCGTGGTGCCCTCTTCCCGAACCGCATCCTCACCGACGACCAGGCGCTGAGGATCCTGGAGAACAGCCTGCACGGATCACCCCCGACCGGCGGGGCCTGGCAGTGGCTCCTCGTGGTCTCGCCCCACTCGGCGACGCCGTTCGACCTCGCCCAGACGATCGGGACCTCGCTGGTGGTGCTGGGGCTCGCGCTCGCCCTCGTCCACGTGGTCCCGCGTCGGGGCAAGGTGGCGCTCGCGGTCGTGGCGGGTGCAGGAGCGATCCCGCTCACCGCCTACACGCTGCACGTGCTGATGCGGACAGAAGCGGTCTGGCCGGCCGAGCGGCAGGACACGTTCGGCTGGCACGTGCTGGTCGTGCTCGGGCTGGGCGCGACGTTCGCGCTCGCCGGTCGTCGCGGACCGCTGGAGGCGATCGTCGGCTGGCCGGGACGGGCGCTGAAACGCTCAGACTGAGGCGCGACGACGCCATTCGATGGCGGGGCACGTGTCCATGACCATTGGGACGTCGGCGGCGTGAGTGCGTTCGAACGCGGCGACGTCGATGACACCGAGCTGGAACCAGACGGCCTTTGCCCCGACGGCAACAGCCTCGTCGGCGAAGCGTCCCGCTTCCTCGGACCGACGGAACACGTCGACCACGTCGATCGGGAACGGTACGTCGGCCAGGGTCGCGTAGCCCTGCTCACCGAGCACCACGGGTGCGGACGGATGGATCGGGACGATCCGCTTGCCACGCTGCTGGAGCAGCTGCGCGATCCGGTACGCGGTCCGGTCGGGGTTGCCGGACAGGCCGACGATCGCCCAGGTGGTGCACTCGTCGAGCATGAAAGCCACCGTTTCGGGCTCGTTCCACGAGATCTCGGTCACGTTCTTCGCCTCGGCCATGAGGAAATAATGCTAGGACGTCCTACTATTATTCCCATGAAGAACGCTGACTTCCCGACGTACGCCCTCACCGAGGAGCACCAGGCCATTCGCGAGGCCGTTCGCGCGATCTGCGACGCCAAGGTTGCCCCCTTTGCGGCGATCGTCGACGAGGAGGCGCGCTACCCGCAGGAGGCGCACGACGCCCTGGTGGCGGCGGACTTCCACGCGCCGCACATCCCGGAGGAGTTCGGTGGCGCCGGCGCGGACGCACTGGCCACCGCCATCGTGATCGAAGAGGTGGCCCGTGCGTGCGTCTCCTCCTCACTGATTCCCGTGGTCAACAAGCTCGGCTCCCTGCCCGTCGAGATCGGCGGTTCGGAGGAGCTCAAGAAGAAGTACCTCGGAGCCCTGGCACGTGGCGAGGGCGGCTTCTCGTACTGCCTCTCCGAGCCCGACGCGGGCTCGGACGCCGCGAACCAGAAGACCCGGGCCGTGCGCGACGGTGACGGCTGGGTCCTCAACGGCGTGAAGCGCTGGATCTCCAACGCCGGCGTCTCGGAGTACTACACGGTCCTCGCGAAGACCGACCCCGACCTGCGCACCAAGGGCATCAGTGCGTTCGTCGTCGAGAAGTCCGACGAGGGCGTCACGTTCGGAGCACCCGAGAAGAAGCTCGGCATCAAGGGCAGCCCGACGTGCGAGGTCTACTTCGACAACGTCCGGATCCCCGGCGACCGGATCATCGGCGAGGAGGGCAAGGGCTTCGAGTACGCCATGAAGACCCTCGACCACACGCGGGTCACCATCGCCGCGCAGGCGCTCGGTGTCGCGCAGGGTGCGCTGGACTACGCGCTCGGCTACGCGAAGGAGCGCAAGCAGTTCGGCAGCGCGATCTCGGACTTCCAGGGCATGCAGTTCATGCTCGCCGACATGGGCATGAAGATCGAGGCCGCCCGCCAGCTGACGTACGCCGCCGCGGCCCGCTCCGAGCGCGGGGACGCCGACCTGGGCTTCTTCAGCGCCGCAGCCAAGTGCTTCGCGTCCGACGTGGCCATGGAGGTCACCACGAACGCCGTCCAGGTGCTCGGTGGGTACGGCTACACCCGCGACTACCCCGTCGAGCGGATGATGCGTGACGCCAAGATCACCCAGATCTACGAAGGCACCAACCAGGTGCAGCGGATCGTCATGGCGCGGCAGCTGCTGGCTGGGGTGCAGAGCACACTCTGAGCCACACCGCAGGCGCTCGGTCCATCGGATCCGATAGTCCGATTCCCCTGATTTCTAGGGGATTCTGGGCCCTTGGTCCCGGAATCGAAGTCTTGTGCTGATGGGTCGTAACCCGGCCTGCCCTCGCCGGTTGGGCTGGTGACGCGGCAGTCGCCGCAACTCATCTGGCTGTTTCTCGGGCGGCACGTGCACAAGGGGACAATCAGTGGGATCCACCAGGAAGACGCTGGCGCTCGGCGCCGCGGGCGCTCTGTTCGCCACGGCCGCACTGGCCAGTACGGCGGTTGCCGACGACGTCGCGGCGACCGGCCCGAACGTGATCACGGTTGCGGGCGTCAAGACCGTCACCGTCGTCAAGGGCACGTCGACGTCGGTGTTGATGGACTACGACAACACCAACGACGACGCGAAGAACGGTTGCAACATCTCCGGTGTCGCTGACTCGGAGCTCGACCTGAGCGTGGCCGCCACGGCGTCGACGGTGACGTTCCAGGGTGGCCTCGCGTCGTCCTTCGTGTTCGAGTCCTGCTCGGACCAGGCCTTCACCTTCACCCCGACCGCGACCGGTGAGACCACGATCAGCTTCGGGTTCGTCTCGGTGGACGGCTTCACTGGTGTCGACGGTGACGACTTCGACATCTCCGGAATGACCTTCAAGCTCGTCGTCGTCGACGGTGAGGACGAGCCTGCGGACGGCGACGGTGACGGCGTCCCGGACGCCGACGACAACTGCCCCGGTGTCGCCAACGGCGACCAGGCCGATGCGGACGGTGATGGCGCCGGCAACGCCTGCGACCTGAACTCCTACACCCCCGAGGTGGACGTCGAGGCCGACGACGCGTCCGGACAGGAGGGCGACACGCTCGCCACGTCCGGTTCGTTCAAGGACGCCGACGGCAACGCCAGCCTCACCCTGACCGTGCCGGTCGGCACGCCGGGCACGTTCACCGACAACGGCGACGGCACCTTCGACTGGTCGCTCGCGACCGACGACGACGCCGACGGCTCGGTGACAGTCACCGCGGACGACGGCGAGCACGACACCGTGTCGCAGGCCTTCACCTACCTGGCGTCGAACGTGGCGCCGACCGTCACGGCCTCGGCCAGCGCCACGGCTGCCTGCACGGTGTCCCTGGGGGCGACCTTCACCGACCCGGGCACGGCGGACACGCACATCGGCGACATCGCATGGGGCGACGGCTCGAGCACCTCGCTCGGATCCGTCAGTTCGCCGATCGCGGCCACGTCCCACACCTATGCGACGAACGGAACGTTCCCGGCCACCCTCACCGTCACCGACGACGACGGCGGCAGCGACGCGGACTCGGCCGACTTCGCGACCAAGGTCACGCCCAGCGCGATCCTGCAGCCGATCAACACCACCGGTGCGCGGAGCGACTTCAAGATCGGCTCGACGATCCCGGTCAAGATCCGGGTCACCGGCTGCGACGGCGCCAACGTGTCCGGGCTGACCCCGACGGTGTCCCTGGCGAAGATCTCCACCCCTGACCCCGATGGCAATGTCGCCGAGGAGTCGGTGAGCGCTCCGGCGACCAACGGCCTCGCGATGCGCTGGTCCACCACGGACCTGCAGTACATCTACAACCTCTCCACGAAGGCTGCGCAGACCAACGGAGGCTCTGCCTTGTCCGCTGGCTCGTACCGGGTGCGCGTGAGCGACCCGAGCTTCTTCTCCACCCCGACGGCCGACTTCAACCTCAAGAAGTGACCGTCTGAGCTCGACGGCTCACCAACGACGAGGGGCCTGGCCGAATGGCCGGGCCCCTCGTCGTCGTGCGATCGCCAAAGATTTTACCTTGGCCGTAACCAAGATCTCGTTTGGCTGTTGAGCAGTCAGATCCATCCTGCTCCGGCAGGACGGGACGTCAATGATCGTCTGATGAGGTGGGCCAGATGCGTCGATTGCTGTTGTTGCCCGTGGTCGCCATCGTGGCGCTCTTCGCGCCCCTGTCGCCGGCGAATGCCGATCCGTACCCGCCCACCGTGCCGACCAGTTGCCATGTCAGCGTGCCGAGCGTCGTGGCCGGCGAACGGGTCGTGCTGCGGGTCGTCGTCTCCGCTTCGAGCAACATCGCAGTGACGGGGACGGTCGAGGTGACCGTCTCCCGACGAGCCGCGGCAGCCCGAGCAGCCCGGTCGGCGCGGTCAGCGCCCTGGACGACCACGGTCCGGTACGACGGCTCCCCGCTCCGGATCGTCGGACCCCGGCTCTCGCGTGGGGACCATGTCGCCACCATCAAGTTCGTTCCCGACGGCAACACCTTCACGGGCTGTGAGGACGCGGTGCGGTTCCGGGTCGGTGGCGTGCGGGGGACGGGCGACGTCGGCGGCGTGGACGGGAACCTTCCTGACACCGGTGGCCCTCGGCTGCTCGTCCTGCTCACGGGTCTCGGCCTGTTGGTCGCGGGTGCCGGATTCGTCCGCAGGAGTCGTCCCTCCGCAGCGTGACGCCTCGCTCGGCGTAGCGTTGGACGTGGGGGTCCGAACGACGGTCGCCCGAGGGAGGATCTGATGTCGAACGACGACGCCGCAGTGCAGGACCGGCCGGACGCAGGGGAGCCCGCTGACGGGTCAGGGCGCGTGCGCCGTCGCCGTTCCCGGTCCGGGGCGTCCGACGAGAAGCCACAGACGTCGGGGCGCAAGCGCGTCTCGTTCTGGCTCGGCTGTGGCCTGATCCTGGCCGGGCTCGCCGTGCTCGGTTGGGTGGCCTGGCAGTTCTGGGGCACCAACTGGCAGTCCCAGCAGCGCCAGGATGACGTGCGCGAATCCCTGGTGGACGGCTGGGACGACGGCCAGGACGTGGTCCGCACGGAGTTCGGCAACGCGAGCGCGATCCTGCACATCCCGCGGTTCGGCAAGGACTACGCCGTCCCGGTCCTGGAGGGCTCGACCGACGAGGTGCTGGCGGCGGGTGTCGGGCACATGGAGGACACGGCCGCCGCCGGCGCGAAGGGCAACTACGTGCTGGCCGGACACCGGGTCACCCACGGCGAGCCGTTCGCCGACCTGCCCGAGCTGCAGCCCGGCGACGAGGTGATCGTCGAGACGCGCGTGGCGACGTACACCTATGAGCTCGACACGGGTGGCGAGGACCTGATCGTCCCGTTCACGGCGGGCTGGGTCCTGGCTGCGTCGCCGGTCAACCCGAAGTCAGGGGGGACTCAACCCCCGGCCGACGTGGGCGAGTACCTGATCACCCTGCTCACCTGCTCGGAGATCTTCCACACCGACAACCGATCGGTACTTTTCGGACACCTGATCGAGACATCACCCCGCGAAGATTGATACCGGGGTCCACGATCAGGACCTGAACCAGTACAGTGACCACAAAGCACTTCCCGTCACCTTCAACGAGCCGGGTCGTTGCATGGGGTAGTTGAAGGAGGACGTCTTGTTCAGGAAGACAGTTGCGTTCGCAGCGTTGGCAGCCGCATTGGTCGTGGCTCCTGCCACGCCCGCGCATGCCGATGGCTACGGAGAAGTGAAGCTCCCAACCGTGACGACCATCGAGGTCACCACGCATGGCGTGGGCAAGCCGATCACGATCGTGGTGAGCGCGAGCGCGAACTACCCGACGCCGCCCGAGGGCGACATCGCGGTGACGATCTCGAAGAGCTCGGGCGCCGCTCGTGGAGCACGGGCCGTCGTGGCGGCTCCGCTGTTCACGACGACCGTCCACTTCGTGGACGAGCCGATCACCATCGAGGGTCCGAGCCTGCCGAAGGGCAGCTACCTCGGCACCGCGGCGCTCACGCCCGACAACGCCGACTTCTTCCTTCCCTCCGATGACACCGACGCGTTCCGTCTCGGTGTCGGTGGCGAGACCGAGGGCGAAGAAGAAGGCAACGGTGGCCTGCCGAACACCGGTGGCCCCAACCTCATGTGGCTGGTCCTCGGCACCGGACTGGTGGCCGCAGGCGTCGGTGGCGTCGGCTACAGCCGCCGCCGTCAGGGCGCAGCAGCCTGACCGCACAGCAGCATCCATCCCGGTCCGTCCCGCAAGGGGCGGACCGGGATTGCTTTTCGGCCAGGTCGACGTGAGCCTCGGCTAGGCTGGCAGGAACCTGTTCTCGCTCCTGGAGGTCCTGATGCCGTCGCTTCGCTGCCCCTGTGCCGTCACCCTGCGCGGTGACACCGACGACGAGCTGGTCGAGAAGGTGCAGGAGCATCTCGCGGCCGAGCACCCCGGGCGGGAGTACTCCCGCGACGAGATCCTGATGATGGCGATGTAGTCGCCCGGCGCCTACTCGATCGCCGGGATCTCCGATGCCTTGGAGGTGAACCGGGGAGCGCGCTTCTCGAGGAACGCCGCAACGCCCTCGTTGCCATCGCCGATGGACGTCCAGTACATCGCGAGCGAGTCGGTCAGGTGCGCCTCGAGCGGATCGGCGGCCGCACCATTGCGGTAGAGCATGCGCTTCGCCAGGCCCAGCGCGACCGGTGAGCGGTCCACGACGAAGCTGCGGGCCAGGTCGTACGCCGCCGGCAGCAGGTCCTCGGGTGCATGGACGCTGCGGACCAGTCGGCCGGCGAGAGCCTGCTCGGCCGTCAGGATGTCGGCGGAGTAGACCCATTCGAGGGCTTGCTGGATGCCGACGATCCGCGGCAGGAACCAGGTCGAGCACGCCTCGGGCACGATGCCGAGCCGACCGAAGACGAAGCCGATCCGCGCCTTCTCCGAGGCCAGCCGGATGTCCATGCCGAGGGTCATCGTGGCGCCGATCCCGACCGCGGGACCGTTGATCGCTGCGATCACGGGCTTCGGCAGGGCGTGGATCGCCAGCGTCACCTTGCCGCCCGTGTCACGGACGCCGGCGTCGTACGGCGCCTGGTCGTAGGACGCCCGGAATTCCTCGGGCGTGGGGGAGAGCGACTCGTCGAGGCCGAAGACGTTTCCCTCGGCGGACAGGTCCATTCCCGCACAGAAGGCCCGACCCGACCCGGTCACGACCACGGCCCGGACGGCGTCGTCCCGGGCATCGGTGAGGAACACCTGCTCGAGCTCACGCGCCATCGTGAGGTTGAACGCGTTGAGCGCGTCGGGGCGGTGCAGGGTGAGGGTCGCGATGCCGTCGGCGTCGACGTCCCAGGTCAGGGTTTCGTACACAGGTGATCCTTCACGTGATTCGTCAGTCGGCCAGGTCAGTCGGCCAGTCCGGTGGCCGTGCACAGGTCCCTGGTGATGTCGTCGGTACGGTCCTCGATGATGGTCGCAAAGAGCCTGTTGGCCCGCTTCTTGTCCCACGTGGTGTCGGCACTCGCGAGGGGCACGGTGCACGACTTGCCGGTGTCGGTCATGGCCAGGGCCCACTGACCCGCGGCGACCGGCCCCATCCCCTCGCCGAAGCGGAAGAAGTCCGGGACGGCGGCGTTGAGCTTCCACCAGCGGATCGGGTTCACGACCGACCACGGCGAGAGCACCTTCTTGCCGACCGCGGCCACCACCTCTCGCTGCTGCTGCACGCGGGCGAGGTCGGAGATGGGGCTGTGCTTGCGGGCCCGTGAGTAGGCCAGGGCCGTCGCGCCGTCGACGTTCTGGCAACCCTTCTTCACGTTGAGTCCTGACGGCTTGTCGCGGATCGCCTTCTTGGGGCAGATCTCGATGCCGCCGACAGCGTCGACCACGCCCACGAGTCCGCCGAAGCCGATCTCGACGTAGTGGTCGATCCGGACTCCGGAGGCGTTCTCGAGTGTCTGCACCAGCAGGGGCGTGCCGCCCTTGGCGTAGGCGGAGTTGACCTTGCTGGTCCCGAAGCCGGGGATCTTGAGCGGGGAGTCGCGCGGGATCGAGATCAGCGTCGTCGGCCCGTCCCCGGTGTGCAGGAGCAGGATGGTGTCGGTCAGCTCGCTCTGGGCATTGCCGGTGTGGAGCTTCTTGCGCTCCTCCTTGGACAGCCCGGCGCGTGAGTCGCTGCCGACCAGGAGGTACGTCGTCCCCGGCTGGGCCGCGGGGCGATCACCGGACGGTTCGAAGTCGACCTTGTCGACCTTGTTCCAGGACACGATCGGGACCGCCACCAGGAAGACCAGCCACAACGCGAGCAACCCGATGACGAGCCGGACGTAGGTGCGCGGCCGCGACCACCGGCTCCGCCGTGGCGCCCAGTTCGGGCGGGGACTGCGCGGCGGTTCGGGGGTGGCGCCGTACTGCTCGGGCGGTGGCAACCGGTTGGTCTGCCGGGGAGGGGAGACGCCGGGGCGGGGTTGCACGGGGATCCGCCGGGTCGGATCGGCGTCGCGCCCGGACCGGGATCCGGCGTCGGAACCGGACGGGGCTCCATAGATCCAGTCGAATCCGTCGCCGCTCGCGCCGTCGCCGTCTTCGCCGTTGTGGTTGCCACGCCCTGCCATGAGAAGGACGCTACCGTCAGCCCGTGAGCGAAATCGTTGCGGCACGCACGCCGTCGTACTCCCGCATCGAGCTGGCGACCGTCACTTCCCGCGCCCAGGCGAACCTGCTGGGCAACATCCACGGCGGTGAGGTGGTGAAGCTGGCCGACTCGGCGGCCGGGATCGTCGCGCAACGCCACAGCGGTGGTCCGGCGGTGACAGCGGCGCTCGACGAGATGGCCTTCCTGGAGCCGGTCCGCGTCGGCGACATCGTGCGGACCTTCGCCCAGATCAACTGGGTGGGGTCCTCGTCGATGGAGATCGGCGTCCGGATCGAGACCCAGCCGTGGGACGAGGCGACCGTGCTGCGCCACGTCGGGTCGGCGTACTTCGTCTTCGTCGCGATCGACGGTGCCGGTGCCGCGCGACCGGTGCCCGAGCTGGAGCCGGAGAACGACGACGACCGACGAAGGATGCGCGAGGCGGGGATCCGCCGGGCGCACCGGCTCGCCAGGCGCCAGGAGATCGACGCCGCCCGGCTCACTCCCTGAGCGCGCCGGCGACCTCGGTGAGTGCTGCCGCCACGGCGTCGACCGCCGCGGGCCGGGGCGGGGCGCCGTACGACGAGAGCTGTACGCGCCGTTGCGCCGTCAGTCGACGTCGTACGACGTCGGGGTGCTGGTGCGCACGCAACGCCAGCCCCGGCAGCACCGTGACACCCATGCCGGCCGCGACGAGGGACTGCACGGCGACGTAGTCGTCACTGGCGAACGCGATCGACGGTGTGAACCCGGCGTCGTCGCACAGCGCGAGCAGCTCGCGCCGGCAACGTTGGCAGCCGGTGATCCACGGGTCCTCGGACAGGGCGGCGAGATCAACTCGTGCTCCGTCCGCAGGTGCGTCCTTGCGGCGGGTGACCAGGAACAGCGGGTCGTCGAGGACGGGCACCGAGCTGATCTGCTCCGGCTCCTGCTGACCCGGATAGGTGAACGTCAGGGCGAGGTCCACGGTGCCGGCGCGGAGCAGCTCGTGCGCCTCCGGCGGCTCGGCCTCGACCAGGTCGAGGTCGACGCCGGGGTGGCGTCCGGCGAGCAGCGCGAGCGCCGCGGGGACGAGGGTGGCTGCGCCGGAGGGGAAGGCTGCCAGCCGTACCCGGCCCGCCTGCAGGCTCGTGGTCGCCGCGAGCTCCTCCTCGGCGCGCGCGAGCAGGCCGAGGATCTCCTCGCCGCGCAGGGCCAGGCGCTCGCCCTCGGGTGTCAGCCGGACGCCGCGGCCGACGCGCTGGAGCAGCACGCTCCCCGTCTCCGCCTCGAGTCGGCGCAGGTGGTGGGAGATGGTCGGTTGGCCGTAGTGCAGGTGCGCGGCCGCCGCCGACACCGAGCCGGTCCGGTGGACGGCGACGAGGGCTTCGAGGCGGCGCAGGTCGATCACCTGTCCATGATAGATCGACAGGATCGATTGAAATGCTCGAAAGGAACTATTGGACCGATGGATGCCTCCCGCGAGACGATGGCGGCATGGCCGCCGCGGACCCCACCATCGACCTCACCTTCGACGACGTACGCCGCGCGGCCGACGTCGTCGCGCTCGAGCTGCCCCCGACTCCGCTGCAGTCACACCCGCTGCTCGACCTCGCGGTCGGCGCCGCCGTACTCGTCAAGCACGAGCACGTGCTGCCCACCGGCTCCTTCAAGGTGCGCGGTGGTGTCCACCTCGCCTCCACCCTCACCGCTGCCGAGCGGACCCACGGCCTGATCACGTGCTCGACCGGCAACCACGCCCAGTCGGTGGCGTACGGCGCCCGGCTGGCCGGGGTGCGCGCGACGATCGTGATGCCGTCCAGCGCGCCCGCGGTGAAGCGGGACGCGGTCGCGGCCCTCGGCGCCGAGGTCGTCGTGGCGGGCAGCACGCTGGGGGAGGCGGCTGCCGAAGCCAGGGCACTCGCTGCCGCCACGGGCGGCTCGTTCATCTGTCCGACCGATCGGCGGATCGTGCTCGGGCATGCGACGGCGTACCTCGAGCTCTTCGGTCAGGCAACCGATCTCGCCGCTGTCTTCGTGCCGATCGGCAGCGGTACCGGGGCGTCGGGTGCGTGCCTGGCCCGCGACGCCCTGGCGCCGGACTGTCGGGTCGTCGGGGTGCAGTCGGCCGCAGCGCCGGCCGGCTGGATGTCCTGGAGCTCCGGCGAGATCCGGACTGCTCCGGCCACGACGCGAGCCTCCGGGCTGGCGACGACCACGGGATACCCGTTGCCGCAGCGGATCCTCCGCCACCGACTCGACGAGTTCGTGCTGGTCGGCGACGACGCCATCGATGACGCCGCGCGACTGCTCGCCACGCGCGCGCACACCCTGGCCGAGGGCGCCGGCGCCGCGGCGCTGGCGGGTTTGCTGTCACCCCGGAGCAGCGTCCGCCCCGGCCAGTTCGGGGGACCGGTGGCAGTGATGTGCACCGGCGCCAATGCCTCTGCTGACGAGATCGCCCGCCTCGCAGAACGCAGCCCCGCAGCCTGACCCCGCGGCGCGTCGCAACCCGTGGGACGGTTGTGACTGGTGATACTGGGCGGGTGCCTGAGATCGCCGTAGACGAGCGGGCCGCGCGGGTGCGCTTCCGCCGGGCCCTGACGCTGATGGCGTTCACCCTGCTCGTTCCCGGTTCGGCCCAGTTGATCGCCGGCAACCGCGACATCGGCCGCGTCGCCATCCGGGTCTGGTTGCTGTCGCTGGTCACCCTCGTCGCGGGGGCGATCGCGATCGCGGTGCATCCGCCCCTGGGCCTGCGGCTGGCACTGAACGCCGACGTGATGCTCGCCGCCCGCCTCTACATGCTGGTCGGCGCCGTGGCCTGGGCCGCGCTGTTCATCGACGCCTGGCGGATCGGCCAGCCGCTGACGCTTCGCCTGCCGCACCGCCGCGCGATCGTGGGCGTCAACGGCATCCTCTGCTTCTCGGTCGCCGGCACCCTGCTCTTCGGCGCCCACCTGGCGGCCGCGCAGCGCGACTTCCTGACCATCTTCGCCGATGGCGACCTCGGCGCGGCCCACGACGGTCGCTACAACGTCCTCCTGCTCGGCGGCGACTCCGGGGCTGACCGCTGGGGCCTGCGGCCGGACTCGATGACCGTCGCCTCGGTCGATGCGCAGACCGGTCGCACCGTGATGATCGGCCTGCCGCGCAACATGCAGAACTTCCGGTTCCGCGAGGGGTCGGTGATGGACAAGCAGTTCCCGAAGGGCTTCAACTGCGACGGCTGCTACCTCAACGGCGTCAGCACCTGGGCCGAGGACCACACCGACCTCTTCGACTCCGACCACCCCGGCGTCGACGCCACCAAGATGGCCATCGAGGGCATCACCGGCCTCGAGATCAACTACTGGGTGATGGTCAACATGAAGGGCTTCAAGCGCCTCGTCAACGCGTTCGGCGGCGTGACCCTCAACGTGCGCCAACGGATTCCCGTCGGCGGCCTCGGCAGTGACGTCACCGGCTACATCGAGCCCGGGAAGCGCAAGCTCAACGGCCACGACGCGCTCTGGTACGCGCGCTCCCGCGAGGGCAGCGACGACTACTCCCGGATGGCGCGGCAGAAGTGCGTGATGACCGCGCTGCTCACCCAGGTCAGCCCGAAGCAGGCGCTCACGAACTTCCAGGAGATCGCCGAGGCCTCCAGCGCGATGATCAGCACCGACATCCCCGGCGGTGCGTTGAGCGACTTCGTGCAGCTGGCCCTGCGCGCGCGCAAGGAGAACGTCTCGACGGTCTCGCTCGTGCCGCCGAAGGTCAACACTGCCCACCCCGACATCGACCTCGTCCACCGGATGGTCGCGAACGCGATCGACCGCGCCGAGGGCGTGAAGAAGGCTCCGGCCAAGAAGAAGTCCGGCAAGGCGACCGGGAAGGTCACCGGCGGCGCCAAGGGCTCCCGCAACGACGGCTACACCGCGAACGAGACCGACGACGTCGCTGCCGCCTGCTGAACCCGTCAGGCCAGCGACAGCGCGAGGGTGGCCACCACGGCGTCGTACGTCGCCCGGTCAGGCGCCGCAACGATGCCCCCGTCGAGTCCCCGGGGGACGAGCGGCTCGCCGTCGTGCCGGCCGATGACGCCGCCGGCCTCGGTGAGGATCAGGGCACCCGGCAGGTGGTCCCACGGCATCGTGCGGTTGTAGACCAGCGCTGCCGCATCGCCGGCGATGAGGTGTGGGTAGTCCACGCCGCAGCAGGCCCAGGTGAGCTCGAGGGTGCCGAGGCCCACCAGGTCCCGGCCCACCCACGATCGTCGGGCCGTGCGGTACGGCGCACCGGTGCTCGCAGCGACACTCAGTCGCTCGCCGTTCAGCCGGGCCCCGGCGCCGCGCTCGGCGACGTAGGACCGTTCGTGCTGGGGCTGCCAGATCCAGCCGCGCGTGGTCTCCCCGCCGTGCACCTCGGCGACCATCACCGCGTGGTCGGGTGAACCGTTGACGAAGTTCTTGGTGCCGTCGACCGGGTCGACGGTGAAGCCGTGCTCGGCCTGGGCGAATCGGTCGAGGAGCGAGGGGTCCGCCGCCATCGCCTCCTCGCCGAGCACCACGGCGTCCGGGTAGGCGGCGAGCAACGCCGCGGTGATCAGCTCCTCCGACTCGTGGTCGGCGATCGTCACCAGGTCGCCCGGGTTCTTCTCCGAGACCTGGTGGTCGGCCAGCGCACGGAACCGCGGATTGATCACCTCGGCGGCGACGTCCTGGAGCAGGGTCAGCACAGCGGCGGTGTCCACGGCTCCACGGTAGTGGCCGTTGCTCGAGCCTGATTCTCGGGGCGGCGGTCAGTCGCCGTCGTACCCCAGAACGGCGCGGGTCATCTGGTTCCGGGTGTCGAGCAGGTCCTCGAGGGCGGCATCGAGGTCGTCGGCGCTGACCGCCAGCGGTACGTCGGGAGCGCTTGGGTCGCGTTCGGCAGCCAGTACGGCGGCCCGCCGGAGCAGCTCCTTGAGGAACGACGCGGTCACCCGGTCCGTGCGGTCGAGCACGGACTCGAGCCGGCTGAGGTCGATGGCGAGGGAACCCCGGTAGAGCTCGACGAGGCGACGTCGCGCATCCCTGTCCGGCAGGTCGATGTGCACGGCCTGGTCGACTCGCCCGGGCCGCGAGGCCAGGGCTGGTTCCAGGAGGTCAGCTCGGTTCGTGGTCAGGAGGAACACGACGTCGGCGTCCTCGTCGAGACCGTCCATCTCGTTCAGGAGGGTGAAGAGCAAGGGCGTCTCGCCGCCGTAGCGACTTCGTTCCTCGGCGATCAGGTCGACGTCCTCGACGACGATCATGGCCGGTTGGAGGCTGCGCGCGACGGAGCAGGCCTCGCGGATGGCGTGCAGCGTGTCCCCGGTCAGCTCGACGACGGTCGTCCCCGTCAGCTCGCCGATCAGGTAGCGAACGGAGTGTGTCTTGCCGACGCCCGGCGGACCGTAGAGGAGGAGACCGCGCTTGAGGTGTTGGCCGGCTGCCCGGAGGCGAGCGCTGTTCCGGGCGACACCCACCACCTGGCGGCGCAGATCCGCGAACGTGGCCTCCGGGAGGATCAGCTCGGCGGCTGTCATTGTCGGACGCTCGTGAAACTGCAGCAGGGAGCCGCGTTCTCCGAACATGTCGTTCCCGAAGGACACGACCTGACCACGGTAGACATTGAGCTCGAGCGACAGCTCGCGTAGCCGACGGCCGATGTCGTCCGCTACGCCGGGGTCGGTCGCGATGATCTCGACGTTCACCGAGGAGGACCCGGATTCGCGGTCCGGGGCGAGCACGAGGAGCGCGACCCTGGCAGATCCGGTTGTGAAGAGGACGAACGCTGCGCGGAGACAGTCGCGCTTGGCTCCACGTGGCCCGATCGGCAGAGCGACGGTCGTGACGTTCCCGGGGCGAGGACCGTGGAAGTGCAGGGAGTCGTCGCCGACGACGTCTGCGATGCCGAACGGTCCGTGGTGCCGGTGGCCCGCGACACCGACGGTACGTGCGCCTGCCTCGACCTCCGTGAGGAGGACGTCCAGCGCTGCCTGGACGTTGACGTGCTCGTACGCCGGCCACTGCTCGAGCACGATCGGCAGCTCCGACGGGGCGGCGCCGAGATGGTCGGCGAGGATCGAGCGGAACGTCGGCTGGTCGGCTGCACGTGCGCGTGCCGCGAGGCTTCGCGTCAGATATCGGCTGTAGCGCGCGATGTCGGAGAAGCGGGGGGAGTCGTCCGGTTCGAGCGATTCGGAGCCGGAGGTGACCGTGAATGGCATTGCCAGAGCGTAGATGCAGCAATGGCTCGTCCGCACCGGAGTTCTGACCAGCGGCGAATCAGGTGAACCGGTCCAGAACAGTAGGGTGACCGCGTGCGTGTGCAGGCGGTCGTCGTGACCTTCAACCGGTTGGCGATGCTGCAGCGACTCATCCCGCGCCTGCAGGAGGTCGCCGGGCTCGAGCGGATCCTGGTGGTCGACAACGCGTCGACGGACGGCACGGGGGAGTGGCTCGCGGGCTCCACCTCGCCCGCCGGGGTTCCGGTCGAGCTCGAGACGCTGGCGACCAACACCGGCGGCGCCGGCGGTTTCCACCACGGTCTGGAGTGGGCAGTCCGCGAGGGCGCCGACCTGGTCTGGCTGATGGACGACGACGGCATGCCTGCTCCCGACTGCCTGGACCTGCTCCTCGAACGCGTCGAGCGCGACGGCCTGGAGTTCTGCGGTCCCGCGGTGCTGGCCGAGCACGACCCTGAGCGACTCTGCTTCCCGATCCGGTTGCCCGGCGGCACGAAGGTGGTGCACGCGATGGCTGAGGTCGAGAAGGCCGCCGTCGACGGGTTGATCGAGGGCGTGGTGATCCCTTTCAACGGGGTGCTGGTGACGCGTGACCTCGTGGAGCGGATCGGGCTGCCGCGCGAGGAGTTCTTCATCTGGGGAGACGACGTCGAGTACCTCTGGCGCGCCGAACGCGCCGGTGCCCGGATCGCCACCGTCGTCGACGCGCACTTCCACCACCCGGCCACCGACGACCTCGGGACGCCGATGATGTTCGGCAGGACGACGTACAACCACACGCCGAGCGACCTCAAGCACTACTGCATGGCGCGCAACAACACCCTCAACCTGCGGGCCTACCGCGGCTGGGTGCACGTGCTGCTGTTCTGGCTCAAGACCGTGTGGTTCTACCTGTTCACCCGTCGCCAACCCGCACGGATCCCGCTCAGCGCCCGCGCTGCGGTGGCCGGCCTGCGCGGCGACTTCTCGGGACATCGGAAGTACCTCAGGTGACCGAGTCCGTTGCCGTCGTCGTGGTGACCTACAACCGCGCCGACCTCCTCGAGAAGATGCTCGCCGGACTGGCGGCCCTCGACCGTGCTCCCGACGCCGTCTACGTCGTCGACAACTTCAGCTCCGACCACACGCCCGAGGTGCTGGCCGCGTCCACGCTGCCCGGCCTCGTCACCATCCGCACCAGTGAGAACCTCGGCGGTGCCGGCGGATTCAGGCTCGGCCTCAAGACGGCCCACGAACGCGGCCACGACGCGATGTGGCTGATGGACGACGACGTGGTGCCCGCGCCGGACTGCCTCACCCGCCTGCTCGAGGTCGACGGCAGCTGCCTGATCGCGGTGCGCGAGGACCGCACCGGTGCGCTGGTGGAGAAGGCCGCGATCCGGTTCGACCTCCGCAACCCCCTGGCGATCCGGCCGAAGACGGCCAGCATCGACTCGACCTATCCGAACCGGGCTGCCAT
This sequence comes from Nocardioides sp. Root682, assembly GCF_001427795.1. Lineage (GTDB taxonomy): Bacteria > Actinomycetota > Actinomycetes > Propionibacteriales > Nocardioidaceae > Nocardioides. The sequence continues at coordinate 765,044 of NZ_LMHJ01000003.1, forward strand.
GCCCGCCACGGTCGAGATCGAGAACGTCGCGTTCGAGGGCTTCCTGGTGCGCCGCGAGGTGATCGACAGGATCGGGCTGCCCGACGCGTCGTACTTCATCTTCTACGACGACGTGGACTTCGCGATCCGGGCCCGGCGCGCGGGATTCCCGATCCGGGCGGTGCGCGATGCCGTGCTCGTGCGACAGCTGGACTTCGACCAGCAGCACGACCTCGCGGGGTGGAAGGGGTACTACATGTACCGCAACCTCTTCGCCGTCCACATGAGGTACGGCGAGAACCCCCTGGTCCGGCTCAAGCCCTGGCTGATCGCGCTGGCCGTGGTCCTGCTCAGCCCGCTGCGGGGTGGTCGGGCAGAGGTGCGCAACGTCACGCGTGGTCTTCGCGACGCGCGTCGGATGCGGCAGGTGCCCACGACGTCCGTAGACTGACCGACCGTGTCTCCTACTTCGTCGACCCCTGATCTCGTTGTCGTCGGCTCCGGCTTCTTCGGCCTGACGATTGCCGAGCGTTGCGCCACCGAGCTCGACCTCAAGGTTCTCGTGCTCGAGCGCCGCTATCACCTCGGCGGCAACGCCTACAGCGAGTTCGAGCCGGAGACCGGCATCGAGGTCCACAAGTACGGGACCCACCTGTTCCACACGAGCAACGAACGGGTGTGGGAGTACGTCAACCGCTTCACCGCGTTCACGAACTACCAGCACAAGGTGTTCGGCAAGTACCAGGGGCAGGTCTACTCCCTGCCGATGAACCTGGCGCTCATCAACAGCTTCTTCGGCAAGAGCCACACGCCCGACGAGGCACGGGCGCTGATCGCCGAGCAGTCCAGCGAGATCGCCACCGCGGACGCGAAGAACCTCGAGGAGAAGGCGATCAGCCTGATCGGCCGCCCGCTCTACGAGGCGTTCATCAAGGGCTACACCGCCAAGCAGTGGCAGACCGACCCGACCGAGCTGAGCGCGGACATCATCACGCGCCTCCCGGTCCGCTACAACTTCGACAACCGGTACTTCAACGACAAGTTCGAGGGCCTTCCCGTCGACGGCTACACCGCCTGGCTGACCCGGATGGCGGACCACCCGAACATCGAGGTCCGCGTCAACACGGACTGGTTCGACGAGTCCAACGGGGTGCAGGACGAGTTCAAGGGCAAGGTGCCGGTCATCTACACCGGCCCTGTCGACGAGTACTTCGACAACTGCGAGGGCCGCCTGTCCTGGCGGACCGTCGACCTGGAGTCCGAGGTCGTCGACGTCGACGACTACCAGGGCACCGGTGTGGTCAACGCCAACGACCAGGACGTTCCGTGGACCCGGGTGCTGGAGTTCAAGCACCTCCACCCGGAGCGCACCTACCTGCCCGGCAAGTCGGTCGTCGTGCACGAGTACAGCCGGTTCGCCGAGGACGACGACGAGCCGTACTACCCGATCAACACCGCCGAGGACCGCGAGAAGCTCCTCAAGTACCGCGACCTCGCCGAGAAGGAGCCGATGGTGCTCTTCGGTGGCCGCCTCGGCACGTACAAGTACCTCGACATGCACATGGCCATCGCCTCGGCACTGTCGATGTACGACAACAAGCTCAAGCCGCACTTCGCGGACGGCGCCGAGCTCAAGAGTGGCGGGGTGGACGCGTGAAGCGACTTCTGCAGCGACAGATCCTCCCGGTCGACGGTGACGTCGACGTCCTCGCGCTCTACCTCGACCCCGACGAGGCCAACCTCGACGAGGACAAGTACGTCGTCGGCGGCTCGCGGGCGGCCAAGGAGCTCAACAACGCCTCGATCCGGCAGAAGACCGCGAGCGGCACGATCCGCCCGGACCAGGTGCTCTCGCGCACCGCCGTACAGATCCCCTCCGGCGAGAAGCTGTCCTTCGGCACCTACTTCAACGCGTTCCCTGCCAGCTACTGGCGCCGCTGGACGATCGTCTCGGCCGTGACCCTCACGGTCACCGTCAAGGGCGCCGGCGCCACGGTCATCGTGAACAAGTCGATGGCCAACGGCCGTCAGCAGAAGGTCGAGAGCGTCCTCACCGAGGCGGAGAGCAACACCCTCACCTTCGACCTCTCGCTCGGCCCGTTCGTTGACGGTGGCTGGTACTGGTACGACGTCGTGGCCGGCCACGGCGACGTGACCGTCGAATCGGCGGAGTGGACCGCCGAGGTCCCCGCCGACCGTGCCGAGCACGGCACGGTCGACCTCGCGATCACGACGATGAACCGCCCGGACTTCTGCGCCGAGCTGCTCGGCCAGCTCAGCACCCCCGAGCTGATGCCGTACCTCGACACGGTCTTCGTGATGGAGCAGGGCACCCAGAAGGTCACCGACAGCGAGTACTTCCCGGCAGCCGAGAAGGGCCTCGACGGCAAGCTCAAGGTGATCGAGCAGGGCAACCTCGGCGGGTCCGGCGGGTACGCCCGCGGCCAGTCCGAATCTCTGCGCAAGGGCACGGCGACGTACGCGATGATGATGGACGACGACGTCGTCTGCGAGCCCGAGGGCATCATCCGGGCGGTCACCTTCGGTGACCTGGCCCGCCGCCCCACCATCGTCGGTGGCCACATGTTCAGCCTCTACGCCAAGAGCCGGCTGCACAGCTTCGGCGAGATCATCCACCCGTGGCGCTTCTGGTGGATGTCGCCGCTGGACAGCTTCAACGACTGGGACTTCGGCGCGCGCAACCTGCGTTCGGCGCGGTGGCTGCACAAGCGGGTCGACGTGGACTTCAACGGCTGGTTCATGTGCCTGATCCCGCGTGAGGTGATCGCCGAGATCGGCCTGTCCCTGCCGCTCTTCATCAAGTGGGACGACTCCGAGTACGGCCTGCGCGCCAAGGCCGCCGGGTACCCGACGGTGACCTTCCCGGGTGCGGCCGTATGGCACGTGCCGTGGACGGACAAGAACGACGCCCTCGACTGGCAGGCCTACTTCCACCTCCGCAACCGGCTCGTCGCCGCGCTGCTGCACTCGAGCTACCCCAAGGGTGGCCGGCTGATCCGCGAGAGCCTCAACCACCAGATCGCGCACCTGGTGTCGATGCAGTACTCCACGGCCGAGCTCCGGATCCAGGCGATGGAGGACGTGCTCGCAGGACCCGAGGGCCTGCACGCGATGCTCGCGACCAAGCTCCCCGAGGTGAACGCCTTCCGCAAGCAGTTCACCGACGCGCAGCTGCACGCCGACCACGACGACTTCCCGCCGGTGCGCCGCGAGAAGCCACCGCGCAAGGGTCGCGACCTCACCGAGGTGCCGAGCCGTCGCGCCCAGCTGATCACGGCCGGCCTCGCGCCGCTGCGCCAGCTCAAGAAGCCGCGCCCCCTGGCGTCGGAGTTCCCGGAGGCGGAGATCAGGGCGATGGACGCCAAGTGGTACCGGATGGCGACCTTCGACTCGGCGATCGTGTCGATGAACGACGGTACGTCGGCCGCGCTCTACGTCCGCGACCAGGCCAGGTTCAAGGACCTGATGAAGCGCACCCTCGAGCTGCACGCCCGGTATCGCAAGGAGTGGCCCGAGCTGGCCGCGCAGTACCGCGCCGCACTCGGCGACATCACCTCGCCCGAGGCGTGGGACAAGACCTTCGCTCCCTGGGTGGACGGCGACGCCGATGTCTGAAGTCGACGAACGGCCCGCCTACGACAGCCTGCCGCTCAAGCCGCCCTCGGCCGACAACGGCCTGCTCGCGGTCTTCCAGCGCCGGTACCTGCTGCGCCTGCTGGTGCAGCGCGAGATCAGCGCCCGGTACCAGGGCTCGTTCCTGGGGCTGCTCTGGTCCTACATCAACCCGATGACCCAGTTCTTCATCTACTGGTTCGTCTTCGGCATCATCTTCAACACCCACAAGAGCGTCCCGAACTTCGCGATCCACCTGTTCGCTGGCCTGATCATCGTGCACTTCTTCACGGAGAGCTTCAGCTCAGGGACGCAGTCGATCGTCCGGAACAAGGCGCTGGTGGTGAAGCAGGCGATGCCGCGGGAGATGTTCCCCGTGTCCGCCGTCCTCGTGTCCTTCTACCACGTGCTGCCGCAGATGCTCATCCTGCTGGTCGCCTGCGGCCTGTCCGGCTGGCGCCCTGACGCCGTGGGCATGGTTGCGTTCGTGCTCGCCCTGGTGATCATCATCTTCATCGGCACCGGGTGCGCCCTGCTGTTCAGTGCGGCCAACGTGTTCTTCCGCGACTTCGGCAACATCGTCAACGTCTTCAACCACTTCGTGCGCTACGGCGTCACCATGATGTTCCCGTGGGCCTACGTCCAGGAGCGGCTCGGCGACCACGCCGGCCTGTTCCTGCTGAATCCGCTCGCCGACGCCGTGTTGCTCTTCCAGCGGGCGTTCTGGGTCGGTACGGCCTCCCCTGAGGAGCGGGCCAAGATCGTGATGCCGGACCACCTCATGCTGCACGGTGTGGCTGTGCTGGGCATCAGCCTGCTGTTCCTCGTCGTCGGGCAGCTCGTCTTCAGCCGTCTCGAGAACAAGATCCCGGAGCGTTTGTGATGACGTCCTCCATCGTCGTGGAGAACGTCACCAAGACGTTCACCCTCCGCTACCACCGCACCTTCCGCGAGGTCACCGTCGCCAAGGCGCGCGGCCACCAGACCAGCGAGAAGTTCAACGCCATCGACGACGTCTCCTTCACCGTCGAGCAGGGCGAGGCGGTCGGCCTGATGGGCCTGAACGGCTCCGGCAAGTCGACCCTGCTGAAGATGATCAACGGCGTCATGCGGCCGGACCAGGGAACGCTGCTGACACGCGGCCGCATCGCGGGCCTGATCGCCACGGGAGCCGGTTTCCACCAGCAGCTCTCCGGGCGCGACAACCTGGTCCTGAACGCCGCGATCCTCGGCATGGGGGAGCGCGAGCTGCGTCGCAAGTACGACGACATCGTCGAGTTCGCCGGTCTCGGCAGGACCCTGGATGCGCCTGTCGGTTTCTACTCCTCGGGCCAGAAGGCCCGGCTCGGCTTCGCCGTCGCCATCCACGTCGACTCCGACATCTTCCTCGCGGACGAGGTCCTCGCTGTCGGCGACAAGCCCTTCCGGCAGAAGTGTGTGCGGAAGATGAAGGAGATCCGCGCGAGCGGACGCACCCTCTTCTACGTCAGCCACTCCGCCGCCTCGGTCGAGAAGATGTGCGACCGCGTGCTGATCCTCGAGCAGGGCCGCCTCGGCTTCGACGGCGACGTCACCGCGGGCATCAAGTACCTGCACTACGACGGCGATGACGAGCAGGAATCTGACGAAGAGATCGGCAACGACATATAGAGGCGCGATACGCGTCTTCGGCGCTTTGATGGGCAGCAAGCTGCCGTCGAGCGCCTCTCGCCGCGCTGCCGCGCGCGCAGTTGCCTTCGGTAGGACCTGAGTTGGTCTGGCGGCAAGAGTTGCGCCGCTGAAGGCCTCGCTGGTCGAGGAGGTTGCGCAGCCTCCGTCTCGAGACCCCCGCTGGTCGAGGAGGTTGCGCAGCAACCGTCTCGAGACCGGCTCAGTTTGGCGACCCGGTTGCCGAAGGACAAATCTGGCAACGATCGGCGTGTCGAGTGGAAATTACACGTTTGTAGTTACTCACGAACTCTTTCCAATCCGTGTGACGCATGTGAAAGTTGCTACTCGTGTGACAACTTCCCCGCACACACGGTTGGAGCGAAAACATGTCGTCGTACTCGTCGGAGACCTCCGGAAATGAGCGCAGGGTCCGGTTCGTGACCCTGTGCCAGCAGCTGCTGGCCCTTGCTGTCGTCGTGGCCGTGCTGACCCCGGCGGCGCGCACCGTCACCATGGACGTGCGGCCCATGCAGCCCGTGGACGTGACCCCGGGCGACGTCTCGCTGCGTGCCGCGGAGTTCCCCTCGAAGGTGCCCACGACCGAGGTGACCACGGAGGTCGACCAGTACTCGCTGACGGATCCGGCCGCGGGGAAGGCCAAGGCCGGCCTGCACGGCACCGAGAAGAGCGTCGGCGCCGGCGAGGCCATCGTCAGCGACGTGCTGCCCGTGGACGGGTACGGAACGGTCGGCGTCACCTGGGCGCCGTCGGCGAAGGTCGGCGAGGACGCCATCGGGGTCGAGGTCCGGACCAGGACCGACGGGACGTGGTCGGGCTGGACCGAAGCGGAGTACCACGACGACCACGGCCCGGACCCGCGTTCCGCGGAGGGCAAGCACACCCGCCCGGGCACCGACGCGCTGCTGGTCGGTGAGGTGGACGCAGTCCAGGTGAAGGTCGCCACCGACAAGGCCGCGCCCGCTGACCTGAAGGTCGCCGTGATCGACCCCGGTACGGCGAAGGCGACCGCGACCGAGAAGCCGGCCATCGACACCGCGCGGGCGTCGACCGAAGGCGCCGACCCCTTGGACACCGTGGCCAACGGGGACGACCCGGCTGCGACCGGCGACGAGATCGCCCTGCAGGCCGCGTCGGCGACAGCCAAGCCCAAGATCTACTCGCGGGCCCAGTGGGGCGCCAACGAGAGCCTGCGGGACAAGTCCTCGCTCAGCTACTACGAGGTCCACGGCGGCTTCGTCCACCACACGGTGAACGCGAACAACTACACCGCCGACCAGGTGCCCGGCATCATCCGCGGCATCTACAGCTACCACGTCAAGACGCGGGGCTGGAGCGACATCGGCTACAACTTCCTGGTCGACAAGTTCGGCCGGATCTGGGAGGGCCGCGCCGGCGGCGTCGACCGCCCGGTCGTCGGAGCCCACACGCAGGGCTACAACAACTACTCCTTCGCCATGTCGGCGATCGGCAACTTCGACATCGCGGGTCCGCCGAGCGCGATGCTGACGGCGTACGGCGCGTTGTTCGCCTGGAAGCTGTCACTGCACGGCGTCGCCGCCGGCGACACGTCGCAGAAGATCGGCTCGAAGTACTTCCAGGCCATCAGCGGACACCGCGACGCAGGGTCCACGGCCTGCCCGGGACGCTATCTCTACGCCAAGATCCCGTCGATCCGCACCATGGCCGCTGGCGCGCAGAAGAGCTTCGCCTCACGTGAGGCCAAGGGCAACTTCGTCGGCGGCTCCACCAACGACGTGCTGGTGCGCCGTGCGAGCGACGGTCGGCTCTTCACCCTGGGCCTCGGGACGGTCGACGGGAAGTGGTCCGTCCGGACCCGGGTCGACAGCGGCGTGAACATCGCCGGCGCCGCCAGCATCTACAAGGCCGGCGACTGGGACAACGACGGCTTCGCCGACATGGTCACCCGCCGCAAGACCGACGGCATGCTCCACCTCTACCGGGGTCGCGGCAACGGGCAGTTCTACCCGCCGCAGGTGCTGTCCGACCTGCTCGGCAACGTCTCGCTCATCGCCTTCCCCGGAGACGTCACGGGTGACGGCTACCCGGACCTGATGGGGCAGCCCGCCGGCGGTTCGATGCGGATCTACGGCGGCAGGGGCGCCCTGGGCCTCGGCACCAAGACCCACGTCCTGGCCCCCAGCTACGCCGCCTACAGCGGCGTGAAGGGCTACGCCCACGTCCCGGCCGGCATGCTGACCGACGACGGCGCTCCGGACAGCCTGGTGCGTGAAGGTGCGACGGTGCGGTTGTACTCCGGCAACGGGCCGGGTGGCTGGACGAGCAGCCGGACCCTGGAGGTCACCGCGGGCAGCTACGACTGGCTCCTCGGCGTGGGGCGTCTCGGCAGCAACCGCCAGCCCGACTTCATCGCGCGGGACAAGGCCACCAGCCAGCTGTACATCCTCCCCGGTACGACGAGCGGCTGGAGCGGCAGGATCGCGCTCGGCAAGTTCAACGGCTACGACCTCGCGGCGTGACCGGTCACGACAGCTGAACCCAACTCAACACAGTCCTCCTGGTCGTTCAGGCGGGGAAGCGGGCAGTGGCACGCTCGGCGACGTAGGTCGCCTCGAGCTGGTCCTGCTCGGCCTGAGCGACCAGGACAAGCGAACCGCCCTGGGTGAGCGGTTCGCTGAAGGTCGCGGGCTCCACGACGGGGTTCGCGACCGAGAGGAGGCGGCCGCCGCCCACCAGCGTGCTGGCGGCCGCCTCCCCCCACAGCTGGGACTGGGTCAGCTCACGATCCGTGGACGCGAAGGCCACGTCGTCGGAGGTCGGCGGGTCCCAGGGGGTGAACGCGTCAGGCTGGGACCAGATCTCCACGCCGACGTCGTGGACGCCTGCGGGCAGCGGACCGGCGAACCGGACGCCGAGGGGGAGCAGGGCGCAGGCCAGGACCGCGATCTCGCTGGCACGGCCGGCCCACCGGTCGAGGGTGTCCGGGCCGCACACGACGGCGGCGAGGTCGTCCGGGTCGCCCTCACCCGGAGGCGGTACGACGACCAGGCCGGCGCTCCAGGCAGCGCCGAGGAACACCGTGCCGAGCCAGTGCGGGGGCAGGTCGAGGCAGATCCGGTCGCCGCGCTCGAGGTCGAACTCCTCGACCAGGAGCGAGGCGGCCTTGGCCACCCAGTTCGCCCAGGTCGTGATGGACAGCTCCACCCGTTCGCCGGTGCTGTGGTCGTAGAAGGTGACGAGTGGCTGGCCCGGGTCGACGCGGAGGCGTTGCGCCAGGACGGTGGCGAAGGTGGTCACCCCGACGACGTTAGTGCAGGCCGCCACGACGATCGCCGGGCGGCAACCACTAGGGTGCCGCGCATGGTCGCTGACGAGATCCCCGGTTTCTGGGCGGTCGTTCCCGCCGGCGGCGCCGGCACCCGCCTCTGGCCGCTGTCTCGCGCAGCGTCCCCGAAGTTCCTCCACGATCTCACCGGATCCGGCCGGTCCCTGCTCGTGGAGACCCACGACCGGCTCGCGCCGATCGTGGGTGACCGGATGCTCGTCGTCACGGGCGTCGCCCACCAGGACGCCGTACGACGCCAGCTGGACGCGCTGCCTGCCGACGCCGTGCTGGCGGAGCCGTCGGCCCGGGACTCGATGGCCGCCATCGGTCTGGCCGCCGCGGTGCTCGAGCGTCGTGGCGCCGAGGTGATGGGCTCCTTCGCTGCCGATCACGTCATCACCGAACCGGACCGGTTCCGCGAGGCGGTCGCTGCTGCGGTCGCCGCGGCCCGCGACGACTGGCTGGTCACGATCGGCATCGCACCGACGTTCCCGTCCTCCGCCTTCGGCTACATCCACCAGGGCGAGCCCTTGGCGGGGCACCCGTCGGTGCGGCGGGTCGTGGAGTTCGTCGAGAAGCCATCGGTGCCGGTGGCCGAGGAGTACCTCGCCTCGGGTCGCTACCGCTGGAACGCCGGCATGTTCGTCGTGCGGCCGACGGTGCTGCTGGACCTGCTGGCCGACCGTGACCCCGACTTCGCCGCGAACCTGCGCAAGATCGCCGAGGACCCGGCCCTGCTGCCGCAGCTGTGGGACCAGCTGCCCCGGATCGCCATCGACCACGCGATCGCCGAGCCCGCTGCGGCTCTCGGCCGCGTGGCCACCGTGCCGGGCGCCTTCGGGTGGGACGACATCGGTGACTTCGACTCCCTGGCCAACCTGCTGGGCGAGCAGGAGACCTGCACGGTGCTCGGCGACGAGTCCAGCGTGCACCTGCTGGCAGCGACCGGCCTCGTCGTCCCCGCGTCAGGTCGGGTCGTGGCGGTCATCGGCCTCGACGACGTGGTCGTCGTGGACACCCCCGACGCGCTCCTGGTCATGTCGCGCGAGCGCGCCCAGGACGTCAAGGCGATCGTCGCGACCCTGAAGGACCAGGGCAGGTCAGACCTGGTGTAGGGGTCGTGCGTCTGACCCGACACTGCTGGCTTGCCGCCATGCCAACGGTGGCGCTACGCAAGCCAACTGCGGCGCGGCAGCGCGGCGGGAGGCGTCGACGGCGAGCTTGCTCGCCCGGATCAACGCCGGAGACGCGTCTCGCGCAGACTACGGGATGTACGGTTCCGGCGAGTCGGTGAACGGGTAGTCGAGCATGAACTTCTCGAGGGCCGCACCGCTGACCTCGGAGCAGTACTGCCACACACCGTTCTGGGCCTGGGTCTTCACGTCCTGGGTCCAGTGGGTGAGGGCGATGTGCTGGCCCTTGGGGAAGGCCTTGCCGTCCTTCTTCGTCCACGGGACGGCCTTGAACTTGAGGCGGCCGTTGGTGTCGTTCTCGTCGAGGGTCGCGGCGATCGCCTTGATCGCGGCGATCTCCGAGGTGTCGTCCGCGGCGGTCTCGTCGTACCAGAGGATGGTGAAGCCGTGCTCGAGGTTGTGCACGAGTGCCTCGAGCTCGGGGCGGCCGTCGGCGGTGTAGTAGCGGTTGGCCGCGGGGTCCGGTGCGACGCCGGCCTCGTTCCAGTGCGACCCGAAGGCCGGGGGCGCGTCGTCGTAGGTCACCTGGGTGCCCGTCGGGACGTGCTCGCCGCTGCCGGTCGCGACCTTGGTCTCGACCTTCTTGCAGGCGCTGGCCTTCGCGCCGATCTCGTCGAGGGGCGTGCCGGAGTAGCGCGCCTTCTCGATCGCCGTCTTCACCGGGTTGTAGGCGGCGACGCCCACGATGAGGAGCGCGACAGCGATGCAGACACCCACGATGGCCATGCCCTGACGCTTTTCGGCGCTCTTCTGCTTGCGCCGGATGTCGTCGATGACTTGGCGGCGGTCCGACTTCTCGGACTTGCTGGACTTGGCCACGGTGTGGGTACCTCGTCTGGTGAGTACGGCGGAACGCGGTGAGTCTACGGAGTGACCGGGCGCAGGCGGAGGTCGGTGTCCGCGAAGCCGTTCCCTGGCTCGTGCGGGACAGCCACCGGTTCGGTCGGCTGGTCGACCGACCAGCCGTGGGCAAAGGCCAGGATGTCCAGTGCCACCCGGCGATCATCGGTGCACCGCACCTGCTGGTCGCTGTCGATCTCGGCGCTGAGACCGGCTGCGCGCAGGGCCGCTACGAACTCGTGGGCGGTGACGGGGCTGCCGAAGGGTGCCCGGTCCGCGTCGGCGCCGCCGACGGCCCGTACGACGGCCTCGCGGGCGCCGTACCCGAACAGGTCGGCGCCGTCCTCGCGGATCAGCGCAGCCGCACCGGTGCCGTGCTCGCCCGGCGGCAGCACCAGGTCGGGGCGGCCGCGCAGCACGGCGCACGGTCGCGAGCCGAGCTTGCCCTGGGCCAGCTCGACGGCCGAGGCGATCTCGTCGGCGACGGCCGGTGCGGTGACGGCCAGCTCGTTGCCGTGGGCGTCGACCCGGCCGACGAAGGACTCGAGCACCACGACCCCGGCAGCGCCGATGGCGATGTCGGTCTGACCTTCGCGCCAGGCGCGGCCCGCCGTGTCGGTGACCAGGACGCCGATGTTGACTCCGGCGCGTTCGGCGACGGCGGCGCGGAGTGCGCGGGCGGACGCGTCGGGGTCCTCGGGAAGCAGGACCGTGGTGCCGGCGGCGACGTTGGAGGCGTCGACCCCTGCCGCAGCCATGGTCAGGCCGAGGCGGTTGCGGACGATCCGGGTCAGGCCGCGGCGGGCGACCAGGCGGATGGTCTCCACGTCGATCCAGTGCTCGCGGTCGCCCTGGACCACGCGTCCCTCGGCCTTGCTGACGACCTTGCTGGTGACGACGAGGATGTCGCCGTCCGCGAGGCCGTCGGTGCCGAGGGCGGTCAGCACGATCGTCGCGAGGTCGTCACCGGCGGCGATCTCGGGGACGCCGTCGGGGGCGATGACGCTCAGCGGGCCCACGGTGCCACCAGGGAGATCGCGGCCGCGGCCATCGCGGCGGTCGCGTCGTGGTCGGTCATCATCAGCGGTACGGCGACCGTGGGGAGCCCGGCAGCCTCCAGACGGGCCACCTGCTCGGCGTCACGTTCGTCGATCAGCCAGCCGTCGAGGACGCCGCCGTTGCTGCGGGCGCCGTAGTTGAGGCCGACGCCGGCCGCACTCACCTCGACCCCGACGGAGTTGAGCATCTGCTCGGCCATGCCGCGGACGTGGGACGTGCCGACGATGGGGGAGAGGCCGACGACGCGCGCCTTCGTCGCGCGCACGGCGTCGCGCACGCCGGGCACCCCGAGGATCGTGCCGACGGACACCACCGGGTTGGACGGCGGCAGGATCACCAGGTCGGCGTTCGTGATCGCGTCAACGACACCCGGCGCGGGGGTGGACTGGTCCAGTCCGACGAACACGACCGTCTCGGCCGGCACCTCGGCGTGCAGGCGGACCCAGTACTCCTGGAAGTGGACGACCCGCTTGCCGCTCACCGCCTCGGGGTCGGCGATCGCGACGTGGGTCTCCACCCGGTCATCGGTCATCGGCAACAGGGTCAGTCGGTCGCCGTACGTCGGCGTCAGCCAGCGGCGGCACAGTGCCTCGGTCACGGCGGACAGCGGATAGCCGGCGTCCAGCATCTGGGTGCGGACCAGGTGGGTCGCGATGTCGCGGTCGCCGAGACCGAACCAGGTCGGTTCGACGCCGTACGACGCCAGCTCCTCCTTGGCGCTCCAGGTCTCCTCGCGTCGGCCCCACCCGCGCTCGAGGTCGATGCCTTCGCCGAGGGTGTACATCACGGTGTCGAGGTCGGGGCACACCTTGAGGCCGTGGATCCACCAGTCGTCGCCGGTGTTGGCCAGCACGGTGACGTGGGCGTCGGGGGCGACGCCGGGCAGCTGACCCGAGGCGATACCGTGGAGCAGGCCCTGGAGGAACTTCGCTCCGCCCATGCCGCCGGACAGAACGGTGATCCGTCGCAGCAATGAGGTGGGCGCCGCCGTGGGGGCCGATTCATGTGTCGTTTCCACAAGGGTCAACTGTGCCGTGCTGCCATGGCGACACGCCCGGCGGGTGTCCATAGCAGATTCGGGCTTGACTACTTGCGTATGACACGTATGTAATTCCAACAGTGTCGTTCGGGCACGGGTCGAGTTGTAAGGGGCGAATCGATGAGAGAACTGTTCCTGGTCGAAGCAGAGTCCGAAGAGCTGGGGTGGCAGGAACGCGCGTTGTGCGCGCAGACCGACCCCGAGGCGTTCTTCCCTGAGAAGGGTGGATCGACGCGGGAGGCCAAGAAGGTCTGCCAGACGTGCGAGGTACGCACCGACTGCCTCGAGGCAGCGCTGGGCAATGACGAGCGGTTCGGTATCTGGGGTGGTCTCTCGGAGCGTGAGCGTCGCAAGCTGAAGAAGCGCGCGGTCTGACCTGATCGACGACGGTTCGCCCCCCTCGGACCGTCGCACGTAGGGTCTTCCCGTGTCGCAACATCCCGAGGTCGCCGTCCTCCTCGTGAGTCACGACGGCGCCTCGTGGCTGCCGACGGTCCTCGACGGCCTGCTCGCCCAGACGGCCCCCCTCGACTCGGTCGTCGCCGTCGACACCGCCAGCAAGGACGACAGTGTCGCCCTGGTGCGAGACGCGCTGGACGGCCACGTCCCGACCCTCCTGCGCAGCCTGCCCGGCAGCGCAGGGTTCCCCGAAGCGATCACCGACGGCCTCGTCGCCCTGGCCGAGAGTGCCCGCGAGCCGGAGTGGATCTGGATCCTGCACGACGACTCCACCCCTGCTCCCGACGCGCTCTCCGCGCTCCTGGCCGCCGCCGCGGCACGGCCCGACGTCGACATCCTCGGCCCGAAGCTGCGGGAGTGGCCCTCCCTGCGGCGACTGCTCGAGCTCGGCGTGACGATCAGCGGCACCGGCCGTCGCGAGACCGGGCTCGAGCGTGGTGAGTTCGACCAGGGCCAGCACGACGAGACCCGCGAGGTCTTCGCGGTCAACTCCGCCGGCATGCTGGTGCGGCGCGCGGTGCTGGAGGAGCTCGGCGGCTTCGATGCCGCGCTGCCGATCTTCGGCAACGACATCGACCTCGGCTGGCGCGCCGCCGCTGTCGGTCGCACCACCCTGGTCGTGCCGGCCGCCGTGGTCTTCCACGCCGAAGCCGCGCATCGTGGCGTCCGGCGGACACCGCTGACCGGGCGGCACACGCACTTCCAGGAGCGGCGGGCCGCGCTGTTCACGCTGCTGGCCAACGCCCGCGGGGTGACCCTGCCCTTCCAGGTGGTCCGACTCGCGCTCGGCTCCGTGCTGCGGATGATCGGCCTGTTCTGCGTCCGGGCCGTGGGCGAGGGTCTCGACGAGATCGCGGCCCTCGTGGCCGTGTTGCGCCACCCGGGCCAGCTGCTCGCGGCCCGACGTTCGCGTGCCGCGGTCATCGCCGCGGCCCGCGGTGCCGACGGCGCCGACCGGGCCCGCGTCCGACGACTGCTGGCGCCCTGGTGGCTGCCCTACCGCCACGGCCTCGACTTCTTCGGTGACCTGGTCGCCGCAGCGACCAACCAGGCCTCCGACGTCGCCGAGCGACGACGCATGGCCGCCGCTGACCGATCCGACACCCCACCGCCTGCCCGGCACCGTGACGAGGACGACGAGTTCGCCGACACCGGTCTGGTCGTGCGCTTCTTCACCAGCCCGACCGCCGTCGGTACGGCGATCACGGTGCTCGCGCTGCTGATCGGCGTCCGTGACGTGGTCGGCGGCCTGAGCGGTGGCGCCCTGTCGCCGACGCCCGACTCGGCGGGCGCCTGGTGGCGTCTCCACCTGGAGGGCTGGCACGCGATCGGGTTCGGCAGCGAGGTGCCGGCGCCGCCGTACGTCCTGCCGCTGGCGGTCCTGGGGACCCTGTTCGGGCCGTCCCTGCTGATCTCGCTGTTGATGGCCCTGGCGGCACCGATCGCCCTGTGGGGCGCGTGGCGGTTCCTGCGCCTGGTGAGCCGGCTGGCGACGACGTACGGCGCCCCTCGGTGGCTGCTGTTGTGGGGATCGGTGAGCTGGGCCCTGGTCCCGCTCGCCGCCGGCGCCTGGGGCGGCGGGCGCTGGGGCATCGTCGTGGCCGCGGCCGTCCTGCCCTGGCTGGCCCACGCGGCGCTCGGCTTCGCCGACCCTGATCCTGCGCACCGCTGGCGCGCGGGCCTGCGCACCGGCCTGGCCCTGGCGCTGATGACCGCCGTCGCGCCGTCCGCGTGGCTGGTGGTGGCCGTGCTGATCGGCGTGCTGCTGGCCAGCGCCGTACGCCTGATCCCCAACGAGGTGCGGGAGCGTTCGGTCTGGGGACCGCCCGTCGCGGCACTCGCGGTGCCGTTGCTGGTCCTGCTGCCGTGGTGGCTGCCGGCGCTCTTCGAGGGTGCGTTCGCCGCGACCGTGCTCGACATCGGCCGGTGGCCGACGGCGGCCACGTCGGGCTGGGACCTGCTCGCCGGGCGCCTCGCCGGTCTGGGAGCCCCGCCGGAGGTGGGACTGGTGCTGCCCGTCCTGGCGCTGTTCGCGCTGCTCCCGACGAAGACCCGGATCCCGGTCGTCATCTGCTGGCTGGTGGCGGCCGTGACAGCCCTCGTCGCGATCCCGTTGACCGTGCCGGCCATCGACCTTCCCGGTACGGCGGAGCAGCAGCCGGGCGTGGGCGCCGTACTCCTCCTCCTGCACGGTGCCTGGCTCACCGCGGCCGTGCTCGGCGGGCTCTCCCTGCACCATCTCGGTGACCAGTCGCGACCGGTGCAGGCCGGACTGGCCGTCGGCGGTGTCGCGGCAGTCCTCGCGCCCCTGGTCGCCCTCGTGTGGTTCGCCGGCTGGGGTGGCGAGGAGCTCGCGGACGACGCTCCGTCCGACGTACCCGTCTACATGGTCCAGCGCGCGCAGGAGGCTCCCGAGAACGGCGTGCTCGTGCTGCGCGGTTCCATCGACGACGGCATCCGGTACGACGTCCACCGCGGCGACGGCCCGACGGTCGGCGAGGACGAAGTGGCCGCCCTGACGCCGGAGGACACCGAGATCACGGCGATCATCCGGTCGCTGGTGACCGCGCCGGACGGTGACGCCCTCGACGCGCTGGCGGAGCACGGCATCCTCTACATCGTCCAGGCCGCGCCGGCCGACGGTGCCGTGGCGGCGAGCCTCGACGCGACCTCCGGCCTCGACCAGGCAAGTTCCGAGCGCGGCACCCGCGCCTGGCAGGTCACCCCGGGCCCCGAGCCACTGCCGGACCATGCGGCGTGGCTGCGCTGGTTGCTGCTGATCGTCCAGGGCTGTGCGATCCCGGTGCTCGTGGTCCTCGCCCTGCCCCCGCTGCGAAGGAGTCGCGATGACTGAGTCCCCGAACCCCGCACCGGGTGCCGGACGGCGCTCGGTGGTCACCCCCGAGCGCCGCGTCGACATCATCGTCGCGCTGGCCATCGTGCTGCCGGCCGTGGTCGCGCTGTGCGTGACCCTGATCGGCCAGGAGAGCGACCCCCTCGCCGGGGTCCGCCCGCCGGCCACCTCCACCCTGACCGCCGCCACCGTCGTCTGCCCGGCCGGCATCAACGCCACCAGCGGCCCCGTCCGGGCGGTCCGGACCCCGGGAGTCCCCGGCGGCAAGGTGTCCGTCCGCACCGGTGCCGCACCGGTCGACTCCGAGGGCAACGGCAGCGCCCAGGGCGAGACGAAGGAAGGTGCCGAGCTCGCGGTCGCAGCCGGCGGTGGAGTCGTCGTACCTGCCAGTGGCGGAGCGACCGTGCTCGACGCACGGGGCGACGCGGCCCCCGGCCTGGTGGCCGGTCGTGGCGACCGGCTCGCCGTGCCCGAGTGCCGTGCCCCGTCGTACGACGAATGGCTGGTCGGGCTCAACGCGTCGGCGCGCTACGCGACGACCCTCGAGCTCGTGAACCCCGACGACGGCGACGCAGTCGTCGACCTCGAGCTGATCGGGACCGCTGGGCCGATCGACGAGCCGGGCCTGCGAGGCGTGCAGGTTCCCGGACACAGCGTGAAGCGGCTGGAGCTGGCCAAGGTCGCGCCGATGTCGGCGCAGACGGCCGCGCACCTGACGGTCACCCGAGGGCGGGTGACGGCGACGGTGCGCAACACCTGGGACCCCCTCGGCCGCGGCCGGGTCACTACCGACTTCCTGCCGACGAACGCCGAGCCCGCGACCACCAACCTGATCCTCGGGATCCCGGACAGGCGGGTCAGCCCGACCCTGTTCGTGGCCAATCCGGGCGACGACGAGGTCCGGGTGACCACGCGGCTGGTGACGGCGGAAGCGGCGTTCACGCCGACGGGCGCGGAGGAGATCACGGTCGCTCCGCACTCGGTCAAGGCGGTCGGCCTGAGCGGCATCCTCTCCGGTGACGCGGCGAAGGGCGTCGTCGGCATCGAGCTCGAGTCGACCGGTCCTGTCGTCCCCTCCATGCGCCTGCTCACCAGGACCGACCTGGTCCTGCTGGCCCCGGTGCCCTCGTTGCGCGACCCGGCGGCCGCCGTGCTCCCGGTGGGCGCGAAGACCCTGTTGCTCGGCGGCGCCACCCGCACCGGCGTGGTCCACGTGAAGTCGTACGACGCCGCGGGCAAGATGCTCGCCGACAAGCCGGTGGAGGTCGCGCCGGACCGGGCGGCCAGCCTGGCACTGCCGCCCACCGCGGTCGCCATCACCGTCGAGGCACGCAACACCTCGATCGGCGCGATCGTGTCGATCCCTGCGACGGGACGGCAGCCGGGCCTTGCCACGATCCGGGTCCGCGCTGCCGAGCTCCGTTCGCGGATCCCGGTCGTCGTGCCCCAGTAGCGGTCAGCAGAGCGGTCAGCAGCCGCAGGCAGCAGTCAGTCGGGGTCGGCCGGGTAGCGCGGGTCGACCTCGCTCGGATCGATGCCGAGCAGCTCGGCCACCTGCTCGACGACCACCGTCAGCACGATCGCCTCGAGGTCCGCGCGGTCCGCTGCCCGGTGCTCGAGGGGGCGACGGAACACGACCAGGCGGGTCGGCGTCGCGCCGGTCCCGCGCACGAGCGAGGAGAGCGGCACCCGGCCGGAGTCCCAGTCGTCGGGGAGCTGGGGGGTGTCCTCGACGGCGTACTCGACCAGGCCCAGACGCGCGGACCAGCGCCCGTCGATCTCGGTGACGACGTCCAGCATGATCCGGTCGAAGACCTCGCGCCGGCTGCGCGGACGAGGCGGGCGCGGGGAGCCGAGCGGCCCGGACCGGGGGAGCACGGCCGGCCCCCGGACACCCCGCCCGCGACGGTCCCGGCGAGGACGCGGGCGGCCCGGTGTTGCGTCCGACTGTTCTGCGCCCGACTGTTCTGGCTCCACGATCCGCGAGCCTAGCCACCGTGGCCCCGTCCGAGCGGTAGCGTCTGCGCCGTGAGCGCGATTCCGGCCCAGCAGGGACTCCGAACCTGCTCCCGCACGGCCTGCGCCCGGCGCGCCGTGGCGACCCTGACCTATGTCTACGCCGATTCCACGGCTGTGCTGGGTCCGTTGGCCACGTTCGCCGAACCCCATGCCTACGACCTCTGCGAGACGCACAGCGAGCGGCTCTCTGCCCCCCGCGGCTGGGAGGTCCTGCGCCTGGCGCTCGGCACGCAGCAGGCCGGCCCCAGCGGCGACGACCTGCTCGCCCTCGCCGACGCGGTCCGCGAGGCCGCGCGACCGATCGTCCGACAGGTGGTCGAGCCGGTCCGCGAGACGGGTCGCGAGACCGGCCGCAAGGGCCATCTGAGGATGCTCACCTCGGACGACTGAGGGGCTTGCACTAGTGTCCCGTTCATGGCCAGTGCCACGACCTCACCGGACAACCTGAGCAAGGTCTTCAAGGCCTACGACGTGCGCGGCATCGTCGGTGAGCAACTCGACGAGGACCTGGCCCGCGCAGCGGGATCGGCCTACGTCGAGGTGCTCGGGATCGACGCCGTCGTCATCGGCTACGACATGCGGCCCAGCTCGCCGTCCCTCGCCGGCGCCTTCGCCGACGGCGCGACGACTGCGGGTGCGGACGTCACGATGATCGGCCTTGCCTCGACCGACCAGCTCTACTTCGCCTCGGGCCACCTCGGACTCCCCGGCGCGATGTTCACCGCAAGCCACAATCCCGCCCAGTACAACGGGATCAAGATGTGCCGTGCCCACGCGCAGCCGGTCGGTGTCGAGAGCGGGCTCGCCGAGATCCGCGACCGCATCGCGGCGGGTGCGCCGACGACGGGCGCGAGCGCCGGCTCGGTCGACAACCTCGACGTGCTGCAGGCCTACGCTGCCCACCTGCTGTCGCTGGCCCCGGTCAAGGGCCGCAAGCTGAAGGTCGTCGTCGACGCCGGCAACGGAATGGCCGGCCACACGGCGCCCGCCGTCTTCGAGCGGCTCGCCGACCAGGTCGACATGGTGCCGATGTACTTCGAGCTCGACGGCACCTTCCCGAACCACGAGGCCAACCCGATCGAGTCCGCCAACCTCGTCGACCTGCAGAAGCGAGTGCTTGCCGAGCGCGCCGACATCGGTCTGGCCTTCGACGGCGACGCCGACCGCTGCTTCCTCGTCGACGAGCGCGGGGAGCTGGTCTCCCCGTCGACGCTGACCGCGTTGATCGCGGCCCGCGAGCTCGCCAAGGAGCCGGGTTCGACGATCATCTACAACCTGATCACCTCGCGCGCGGTGCCCGAGATCGTGTCCGAGCTGGGTGGCAACCCGGTGCGCACGCGCGTCGGCCACTCCTACATCAAGGCCACGATGGCCGAGACCGACGCTATCTTCGGCGGCGAGCACAGTGGCCACTTCTACTTCCGCGACTTCTGGCGCGCCGACTCCGGCATGCTCGCGGCGCTGCACGCAATGGCTGCGCTGGCCGAGGCCGACGTCCCGCTCTCGCGCTTGCTCGACGAGTACGAGCGCTACCCGCTCAGCGGTGAGATCAACAGCACCGTCGAGGACCAGGGCGCCGTGCTGGTCGCCCTCGAGAAGGAGTACGGCGCCCGCGAGGGTGTCACGATCGACAAGCTCGACGGGCTGAGCATCAGCCATGCCGACTGGGCGTTCAACGTACGCGCCTCCAACACCGAGCCGCTGCTGCGGCTCAACGCCGAAGGAAAGGACGAGCCCACCATGGCCCGAGTCCGCGACGAAGCACTGGCGATCATCCGGGGTGGCAAGTGAGCACTCCCGAGATCTCCCCCGAGCTGCTGGCGATCATCGTCTGCCCCGCCTGCAAGGGCGACCTCACCCTGACCCCCGCCGCTGGGGCCGACGGCACCGACGAGCTGGTGTGCGGCGGCTGCGGCCTGGCCTACCCCGTGCGCGACGGCATCCCGGTGCTGCTCGTCGACGAGGCTCGTTCCCCGGCCTGAGCGCCAGGTCCTCGCCATGGTCTGGTTCGACGAGTCCCGCCTGGATGACCAGAGCGCCCTGGGCAGCGCCGACCTCCGACTGCGCACGCTGGCCGAGTCCGGCGCCCGCGTACGACGTGAGGTGGGTGCCGCCGCTGAGGCGATCGCCGAAGCGGTCTCCCGCGCCAGCGACACCCGTCCGCGTGCGGTGATCGCCGCGGGCCCGGACTCCCGGTTGCTGAGGGCGGTCCTCGAACCCTTCTGCCCCGTACCGTTCGTGGCCTGGCCAGCGCCGGCGCTTCCCGGCTGGGCGGGCAGCCTCGACCTGGTCGTGGTGCTCGCGCCCGAGGGTTCGGACCCCGGCACGGCTTCGGCCGTGGCGGAAGCGGCCCGACGT
This sequence comes from Nocardioides sp. Root682, assembly GCF_001427795.1. Taxonomy (GTDB): domain Bacteria; phylum Actinomycetota; class Actinomycetes; order Propionibacteriales; family Nocardioidaceae; genus Nocardioides. Next base: position 785,452 of record NZ_LMHJ01000003.1, read on the forward strand.
GGCTGCCAGCTTGTGGTCGCCACGCCGCCCGAGTCGCTGGTCGCCCAGCACGCGACCGGCCGGTGGACCACCATCCTGCCCACGGACACGGCCGACCAGCTCGCCACCGCGGTGGCGATGTTGTCCTTCCTGGACCAGGTCCAGCTCGGCCCGAACGCCGACCCCGACGCCGTGGCCGACGCCCTCGACGTGGTCGCCATCGCGTGCTCCCCGAACCGCGACATCTCGATCAACCCCGCGAAGATGCTGGCGATCTCGCTGGCCGACGCCAGTCCGCTGGTCTGGGGCGGATCGGTCCTGGCTGCCCGGGCCGCGCGACGCGTCGCGGAGTCGATTCGTCGTACTTCCGGGCGCACGGCGCTGGCCGGCGACGCCGAGCACCTCCTGCCCGTCATCGAGGCGGCGCGCGCCCGCAACGTGTTCGCGGACCCGTTCGCCGATGACGCGGGGGACCGTCGACCGGTGCTGGTGATCCTCGACGACGGGCTGGACGACCCGGTGGTCCGCGACCAGCGGATCCGGCTCGAGGAGGCGTGCCTGGCCCACGACGTCCGGATCGAGCACGTGGCGTCCGAGGCCGCGGGCGAGGTCGATCGCTACGCCTCGTTGTTGCTGAACGGCACCTACGCTGCCGAGTACCTCCGGCTGGGCCTCGTGCCTGACTGAGGCCCGTTGTCGGGTTGTCAGACACTTGGACTTCTCTCAGTGACTTCGGGTACCAAGGATCGATGGCCTCCACCTCTCGGGATCCCTGGCTCGACAACGCGAAGATGGCGCTCGTCGCGCTGGTGGTGCTCGGCCACACGTGGGCGCTGCTGCCTCCCGGCGGTCCCGGCGGGGGCCTGTACGACTTCCTGTACCTGTGGCACATGCCGGCCTTCGTCTTCGTCTCCGGCTACCTGTCGCGTGCCTTCACGTGGGAACCGGGCCGGATGTGGCAGCTGGTCACGACCCTGGCCGTCCCGTACCTCGCGTTCGAGGCAGCGCTCGCGCTCTTCCGGATCAAGGTGGGTGGCGAGAACCTCGTCGACCTGTTCACTGATCCGCACTTCCCGCTCTGGTACCTCCCCGCGCTGATCGTGTGGCGACTCCTCACGCCGGTGTTCCGCCCGCTGTGGGGCGGTGTCGTCGTCGCCGTGGCGATCAGCCTCGCCAGCGGCTTCATCGACGGGGAGTTCTCACAGCTCTTCGACTTCGCGCGGATCCTGGGCCTGCTGCCGTTCTTCGTGCTCGGGTTGAAGGCGACGCCGGAGCGGCTCGAGGCGCTGCGCTCGCGGTCGGCCAGGGTGCTCGGCGTCGCGGCGTTCGCGGTCATCGGCCTGCTCGCGCTGAACCTCGACCGCTGGGCCGATGGTGACTACCTCTACTTCAAGCCGTACGACTTCCTCGACGCCTCGGACCAGACCGCTGTCCTGACGCGGTTGCTCGTGCTCGGTGTCGGGATGGCGGGCGCCGTCGCGTGGTTGGCGGTCGTGCCCCGGACGGGCGGCTGGTTCTCCCGGATGGGCGCGGCGACGATGGTCGTCTACCTGTTCCACGGCTTCGCCGTGAAGGGCCTGCAGTACGCCGGGTTCCCGGAATGGGCCGAGGGACGCCCGTGGCTCGGGCTGGCCGCGGCGACGGTCTGCGGCCTCGTGATCGCGCTCGGGCTGGCGGCTCCGCCCGTACGACAGTTCCTCCAGCACCTGGTGGATCCGTTCGCGTCCGCCGACAAGAGGGTCGATGACGCCGTGGCGCTGGCGGTCGTCGTACAGGAGCAGGAGCGGGAGCTCGAACTGGTGGGAGAGCCGGTCACCGTGGGCCGGTAGCCTTCCGCCATGCCCATCACCACGACCATCTCCGTGAATGGACTGGCCGCGTGAGCGCCGGACTCTTCGGTCTGCTCGACGACGTCGCTGCCATCGCCAAGCTCGCGGCCGCGTCGGTCGACGACGTCGGTGCTGCGGCCGGTCGCGCCACGACCAAGGCTGCCGGTGTGGTCATCGACGACACGGCAGTGACGCCGCAGTACGTCCGCGGCCTCGCCGCCGAGCGCGAGCTGCCCATCGTCAAGCAGATCGCGATCGGCTCGATCCGCAACAAGCTGCTCATCATCCTGCCGGCCGCGCTGCTGCTCAGTGAGTTCCTGCCGGACCTGCTCCCGATCATCCTGATGGCCGGCGGCACGTTCCTGGCCTACGAGGGAGCGCACAAGGTCTGGCACATGGTCTCGGACCACGGCGAACACGACACCCCGGTCACCGAGGTCAGCCCGGAGGCCGAGAAGGCGATGATCTCCGGTGCGATCCGCACTGACCTGATCCTGTCCGCGGAGATCATGGTGATCGCGCTCGCCGACATCGATGATGACGCGAGCTTCTGGGCCCGACTGGCGATCCTCGTCGTCGTCGCCATCGTCATCACCATTGCCGTCTACGGCGTCGTTGCCCTGATCGTGAAGATGGACGACGTCGGCCTCAATCTCGCCCAGCGCAAGGCCTCGGTCGTGAAGGTGATCGGGCGCGGCCTGGTTGCCGGCATGCCGAAGCTGCTGGCGTTCATCTCCGTCGTCGGCACCGTCGCGATGCTCTGGGTCGGCGGCCACATCCTGCTCGTCAACATCCACGAGGTCGGCTGGTGGGATGCGCCGTACGAGTGGGTCCACGGCATCGAGCACGACATCGAGCACGCGATCCACGGCTTCCTCGGCGGCATCCTCGCGTGGCTCGCCAACACCGGCATCTCCGCGGTGATCGGCCTGGTCGTCGGCTCGATCGTCGTCGTGGTCGTCCGGGTGTTGCCCTTCACCGGTGACAAGGACCCGATCGAGCAGTACGACGTGGACGAGTCGTCGGACACCCCGGGGGCTGTGCACTGACCCGATCCCGCCCCTTTGGAGGTCGTGGCCGCTGAGCTCGCACCTGGGCGTGCCTCGAGCCCCGCTGGTGGGCGGGGTGCGGGGCGTGGTGGTCAGTAGTCGTCGAGGGCTTGGGTGCCGTCGGGTCCGACGAGGAAGTGTCGGCCGTTCGGGCTGGTCCACAGGTAGTGCCCGGGCAACACGATCGCGTAGCGCCATCTGCTGTGGGTCTTGGCGCGGTGGTGTCGTCGACACAGGGGGACGAGGTTGCACGGACAGGTCACGCCGCCCTGCCCGTGCGGTTGCGCATGGTCGAGGTCGCAGGATCGCCCGGTGGTCGAGCTTGTCGAGACCCCGCAGCCGGGGAACCGGCAGGCGTGATCCCTGAGCTGGACCCGTCGGCGGATGCGGTCGGGGATCTCGTAGGAGTCGACCGGGACGCAGTCGGCCAGATCGATGACGGGGCGGACGATCACAGTGGTGTCCCTTGCGCGGAGCCATTCCTTGATCTGCGCCGTGCTGATCGGGACCTGCTTGTCCTCCCACCGCCCGACCGGATTTCCAGTCGGGTTCGCGTCGGGCTTCGCGAACGGGTTCTCGTCGTTGGTCGAGGAGGTCGCGCTGCGACCGTCTCGAGACCCGGTGATGGTGGTGTCGGTGATGTGGACGTTGAGGACGACCTTGCGACCCGGGGACTGGACGGTGACTTCGCCGGTTTCCTCGTCGGCGAACAGCAGGTCCAGGGACAGGTCTTGGCGAGCCATGTCACCGACACCGCGTGCGCGTCGCACGTCCAGGGACGAGTCGTCGCCGAGTTNCCCGGGGACTGGACGGTGACTTCGCCGGTTTCCTCGTCGGCGAACAGCAGGTCCAGGGACAGGTCTTGGCGAGCCATGTCACCGACACCGCGTGCGCGTCGCACGTCCAGGGACGAGTCGTCGCCGAGTTTGCCGCGCTGGATCGCGCGCCGGTTGACGGCCTGGTCGAAGTCGTGTCCGTCCGCGGCATCAACCAGGGCGTCGATGCGGACGCGTCCGTGTTGGTCGACCTGGCGGTCGACGTTGACGAACAGCTCCTCGTTCGCGGCCTGGCGTTCGGCCTCGGCACGTTCGGGGTCGAACCGGAGGATGGCTTCGGTGACGAGGCGGTCGAGCTGGGCCCACCCCACGCCACCGACCGCGGCGAGCTGGCGGTCCACGAAAGCCGCAGCCTCGGCGTTGAGCGACCGGGTGAGGTCAGCGATGCGTTCGGCCCGCCACGGCGCCAACCTGCCCTCGACCACAGCGGAGTAGATGTTGGGCAGGCGCCAGGCGCACTCGATGATCCGACCGACGTACGCCCGGCCACCGTCCGGGGACCTGCCCAGGACGGCGACGAGCTCCATCAACGCGAACTCCGACACCAAAGGTGCGCCGTCGCCGGCGATCGGGACGCCGGTGTCGATGACGCCGTCGATGATGGTCGCGGCCTGCTCCGGGGTGGTGACGGTGTGCTGGTTGGCCCAGGTCACCAGGTCGAGCAACGTGCTGACCGGGCGGCCTTCATGCCGTCCGGTCAGTTCGCTGTTCCCCTGCTCCATACCTGTATTGGATCACGAGGTGGCGACACAACCACGGCCCGGAAACCCGCCTGTGGACAGGGGAAAGTCTCCACTTGGGTTGTGGAGAGTTGATGGACGGTGGGTGGTCTCGAGACGGTTGCTGCGCAACCTCCTCGACCAACGAGCGGCGGGTGTCGCCCCTGGCTGTAGAGCAACGACGCTGTTGCTGTGCGCTGAGAGACCGACTCAGCCGTTGGCGAGGATGGCGAGCTGCCGCGACTGCGCGATCAGGCGGCCCTGGTCGTCCCAGAGCTCGACGTCCTCGTCGTGGTAGCCGGCGAGCACGTGACGGGTGACGACGTGGCCGAGCGCCCACACCGTCTCGGGACGGCGGCGGAAGTGGACCGTGAGCTGGATCGTCGCCGAGGCGAGGTGGCCGACCTCGGCGGTCACAGGCGGGAACGCGTCGGTCATCGCGCCGGCGAGCAGGGCGTCGACCGGACGTTCGTCGGTCATCCGGATCCAGCAGAGCGACTCGGTGGTGCCCGAGGGCTTGCCGGTCAGCCAGCCGGGGACCGTCGGGGCACGGTAGGTGTAGCGGTCGAGGATCGGCGCGTTGCCCAACGACATCAGGGGGCTGATGTCCTGGCAGTCCTCCGGCGCCGGTACGACGGGCGCCGCATGCGGTGCGTGCTCGAAGGTTCCGGCCACGTCCCAGTCGTGGGTGCTGACGACCGCGTGAGCGACCTCCTTCCCCTCTTGGACCAGGACGGCGTCGTACGTCGACACGCGGCGCCCGACCCGGACCTCACGGACGGTGATGGCGCCGGGGCCCGGCCGGCCCGGACGGAAGTAGGTGATCGCGATGCTGAGGGCATCGGGGTGGGCCGACTCCTGGAGCACGGCGTGCAGCAGGAGGGCAAGGACGTAGCCCCCGTTGGCCGTCCCGTTGGCGGTGTCCCAGTCGGCCGTGACCTCGACCCGATGGGTGCCGTCGGCGGTGTGTACGGATGCGACGGCCTCGTCGAGCAGATGTCTCACCCGGTCATTCTCCCGTGACGCCGTCGATGCACTCACGCAGCAGGTCGGCGTGACCGCAGTGCCGGGCGTACTCCTCGACCATGTGCACCAGGATGTCGCGCACCGGACAGGTCTCTCCGTCGCTGTTGTAGACCACGTCGGCGCCCATCGACTCGTCGTCCTGCGTGTCCAACCACTCGTCAGCCAGGGCGATCTGGCGCCGCCACTCGGTGAAGGCATCCTCGACGCACTCGGCGGTTCCGACGGCGGCGTTGAAGTCGAAGTCCCGGTCGGAAGGATCAGTGAACGGACGTGGCTCGTCGAGATTGCCCTGCAGTGCGCGCTGGAACCAGGCCTGCTCGACGTACGCCATGTGCCGGACCAGGCCCAGCAGGCTCAGGGTGCTCGGCGGCACGGACCGCGTGGCCAGCTGTTCGGGGGACAGGTCCTCGCACTTGCGGCCGAACATCTTGCGGTACTCGCCGAGGTAGTCGCGGTAGTTGGCCAATTCTCCGGCAGCAGCATCAGACATGGGCCCCACCGTAGAACGCCCGCGCAATCCCATTTTCCCAACGACCCCCAGCAGCCGTACGCTGTGGGCACCAGCGTTCGAGCCGTCATCAGCGGTGAGCTCCGGGAAGAACGGGTTTCGACAAGCTCCACCACCGAAACCTCAGTAGAACCCGGCGGGTGGCCCGTCACAGCCATGAACGAGAGGTCCCGCAAGGGACAAGCAGGGTGGTACCGCGGTCCTGAAGGATCGTCCCTGCGGTTTGAGACCGCAGTGACATCCGACGCAGGAGACCGAAGCCAGATGACCTATCCGAAGGTCACCACCGACCCGACCGCCGACCCCAGCAACGGGCAGGGTGCCGTTCCCGGCTCCCCGAAGTTCCCCGCCATCGAGGAGGGGGTGCTGGCCTACTGGGCCGAGGACGACACCTTCCGGGCGTCGGTCGAGCAGCACGACCCGGGTGAGAGCGGCGAGAACGAGTTCGTCTTCTACGACGGCCCACCGTTCGCCAACGGCCTCCCGCACTACGGTCACCTGCTGACCGGGTACGTCAAGGACATCGTGCCGCGGTACCAGACGATGCGCGGCAAGCGCGTCGAGCGCCGCTTCGGCTGGGACACCCACGGCCTGCCTGCCGAGCTCGAGGCGATGCGCCTCAACGGCATCAAGACCACCGACGAGATCGTCGAGATGGGCATCGACAAGTTCAACGACGCCTGCCGCGCCTCGGTGCTCAAGTACTCCGGTGAGTGGCGCGAGTACGTCACCCGCCAGGCGCGCTGGGTCGACTTCGACAACGACTACAAGACGATGAACCCGGAGTTCATGGAGTCGGTCCTGTGGGCCTTCAAGGGCCTGTTCGACAAGGGCCTGGTCTACGAGGGCTTCCGGATCCTGCCCTACTGCTGGAACGACGAGACCCCGCTCTCCAACCACGAGCTGCGGATGGACGACGACGTCTACCAGGACCGGCAGGACCCCGCCCTCACCGTCGGGTTCCGCCTCGACTCCGGCGAGCTCGCGCTGATCTGGACCACGACGCCGTGGACGCTTCCGTCCAACATGGGGATCGCGGTCGGCCCTGACGTCGAGTACGTCGTCGTCGAGTCCGACCTGCCGACCGGCTCCGTGGAGCGGTACCTCCTGGCCAAGGCCCGGCTGGCGTCGTACGCGAAGGAACTGGTCTCGACCGGCTCGGCCGACGACCTCACGGTCGTCGAGACGCTGACCGGTGCCGACCTCGCCGGCCGCAGCTACACGCCGCCGTTCACCTACTACGCCGGAGCCGACAACGCGCACCGCGTGCTGGTGGCCGACTTCGTCACGACCGAGGACGGCACCGGGCTGGTGCACCTGGCTCCCGGCTTCGGTGAGGACGACAAGGCTGTCCTCGACGCCGCTGGAGTCGAGACCGTCGTACCCGTGGGCAAGGACGGCCGGTTCACCTTCCCCGTGACCGACTACGAAGGCATGCAGGTCTTCGACGCGAACCCGCAGATCATCGGTGACCTGAAGGCCGGGACCGGTGCGGTCAGCCCGGGCACGGTGCTCCTGCGCCGCGAGTCGTACAACCACTCGTACCCGCACTGCTGGCGCTGCCGCGAACCCCTGATCTACATGGCTGTCTCGTCGTGGTTCGTCGAGGTCACCAAGATCAAGGACCGGATGGGGCAGCTCAACCAGGACATCCGCTGGACGCCCGACCACATCAAGGACGGCCAGTTCGGCCGCTGGCTCGAGAACGCCCGCGACTGGTCGATCACCCGCAACCGCTTCTGGGGCAGCCCGGTCCCGGTGTGGAAGAGCGACGACCCGACGTACCCGCGGATCGACGTCTACGGCTCCTTCGACGAGATCGAGCGCGACTTCGGGCGGCTGCCGCTCAACGCCCAGGGCCTGCGCGACCTGCACCGCCCGTGGATCGACGACCTGACCCGCCCCAACCCGGACGACCCGACCGGGAAGTCCACGATGCGCCGCGTCTCGGACGTGCTCGACGTGTGGTTCGACTCCGGCTCGATGAGCTTCGCGCAGGTGCACTACCCGTTCGAGAACACCACGTGGTTCGAGCAGCACTTCCCGGCGGACTTCATCGTCGAGTACATCGGCCAGACCCGCGGCTGGTTCTACACGCTGCACATCCTGGCGACCGCGCTCTTCGACAAGCCGGCGTTCTCCTCGTGCATCAGCCACGGCATCGTGCTCGGCTCCGACGGCAACAAGATGTCGAAGTCGCTGCGCAACTACCCCGACGTCTCCGAGGTCTTCGACCGCGACGGCGCCGACGCGATGCGCTGGTTCCTGATGGCGAGCCCGATCCTGCGCGGCGGCAACCTCGTGGTGACCGAGCAGGGCATCCGCGAGGCCGTGCGCCAGGTGATGATCCCGCTGTGGAACACGTGGTACTTCTTCGCGCTCTACGCGAACGCCGAGCACTACGACGCCAAGGGGTCGACGGACTCGACCGACCCGCTCGACCGCTACCTGCTCGCCAAGACCAGGCAGTACGTCGAGAAGCTGACCGCCGAGCTCGACGAGTACGCCATCGCGGACGCCTGTGAGACCACGCGTGCGTTCTTCGACGTGCTCACGAACTGGTACGTCCGCCGCTCCCGCGAGCGGTTCTGGGAGGGCAAGCCGGAGGCGTTCGAGACGCTGGCTGCCGTCCTCGACGTCGTGTGCCGGGCGATCGCCCCGCTGCTGCCGCTGACCACCGAGGAGATCTGGCGCGGACTGACCGGTGGCCGCTCGGTGCACCTGGCGGACTGGCCCGACGTGTCCGCACTGCCGGCCGATGACGCGCTCGTCGCTGCCATGGACCAGGTCCGTGAGGTCTGTTCCGCGACGTCGGCGCTGCGCAAGGCGGCCAAGCTGCGCAACCGGCTTCCGCTGGGCCAGCTGACCGTCGTGGTGGCCGAGCCGAGTGCGCTCGAGCCGTTCAGCGAGATCATCGCCGACGAGCTCAACGTGAAGTCGGTGCGGCTCGTGGCAGCGGACTCCGGCGAGGCCGAAGGGTACGGCGTCGAGCAGAAGCTCACCGTCAACGCGCGCGCCGCCGGGCCGCGCCTGGGCAAGGACGTCCAGCTCGCGATCAAGGGCTCCAAGACGGGCGACTGGTCGGTGGCCGAGGACGGCACCGTCACCTCGGGAGGCCTCGCTCTCGTCGAGGGGGAGTTCTCCCTGGAGACGGCCGTCGGCGACGCCGCCGAGGGTGCCGCCACCGGCATGCTCCCGACCGGTGGGTTCGTCGTGCTCGACACCGTCGTGACGCCCGAGCTCGCCGAGGAGGGCCTCGCCCGTGACCTCGTCCGTGCGGTCCAGCAGGCCCGCAAGGACGGCGGTCTGGACGTGACCGACCGGATCGAGCTGGTCGTGTCCGGCTCGGCAGCGGTCCTCGCGGCAGCCACCACGCACGAGGCGCTGATCGCGGGGGAGACCCTCGCGACGTCGTACACGGTCAGTGAGGGCGCGGACGGCGAAGGCGCCACCGTCGTGGTGGGTGACGGCGAGCAGGCTGCCGTCCGGGTGACGCTGGCCTGACCGGAGTCAGTACGGCTGCGGGCCGCCGTGCGGCCGCGGCGGCGGTGGCGGCGGCACGTACGGGTCCTGCCAACCGAGCTCGGCGCCTTCCAGCTCCTTGTAGTTGGCGCCGAGCTTGTCCTTGGCCCAGCCGTCGCTGTCGCGGAGGTAGCCCGCGGCCTCGGCCAGTGACTCACCTGCGCGGACGACCTCGGCGCCGGTGTCGTTGAGCAGCGGCGTCAGCTGGTACGCGAGGTCGCGCCACGCGAAGTAGCAGCCGTAGGTGCCGGCGCCGACGATGCCGGTGCGGATCCAGGCGTTGATCTGGTTGCTGGCCTCGACCTGGTCGGCAGCCTGGAGGAACGCCCGCGCCACCGTCGGCATGGACTCGTAGCCGATGTGCTCGAGCGTCTGGTACTTCACGTCGATCGTGTCGCCGATCGCCGCCTCGTCCTCGCCGGGGTGGACGTGGAAGTTCAGCCGGTTCACCGGGTTGACGACCGCCGCGAGCATGTTCTCGAGCATCGCGTCCAGACCGTCGTCCTGCGCCTTGGCCTTCTCCTCGAGGGTGCTGAAGGCCTTCTTGAAGTCGTTGTAGACGTCATTGGGCGAGGAACCGCTGTAGGGCAGCTTGGCCTCGGTCGGCTTCGGGAGCAGGCCGAGGGCGGTGCTGAGGAAGGACGTGCCCGCACTCAGCCCGCCGATCGCCGCCGTACCGACACCGGGTCCGATGAAGACACCGAGCACGCCCGCCGTCGCCTGTACGACGGTCAGGACAGTCTGGATCGTCTGGAGGTTCGAGTAGTCCTTGCGGGTCTGCTTGAACGCCTCCTTCACGTTGCCGACGAGGTTGGCGACGTCCTCCCGGCACGTCTCGAAGAGCTTCTGCGTGCCCGTGATCGCCACCCCCAGCGCCGCCACTGCCTCGCAGTGCCCGTCGAGCACCGTCTCCAGGCGCTCGGGTCCGTAGTTGGTGTAGAACGCGCTGATCGTCTGACCGGCCTGGTCCGGGCTCGGGATGAACTTCCGGATGTAGCCGATCGCCTCGAGGTCGGGGTTGCCGAACTGGGCACCCCCGTTGCCGGTGCCGCCCGCGAGCTTCTGCACGCCCAGCAGGCACTGCGTCCTGGCATCGTCGAGGACCGTTGGTTTGGGTACGCCGTCCCAACCGGACACGGTCTGGTCGAGCTTGCTGCGCCACCCCGACACCATGCCGGCGTACTCCTCAGCGAGTGACGGGAACGGCTCGGTCGGACTGGTCGCTCCGATGTTGTAGCCACCGAGCGTGGCGCGACCGTCGAAGTAGACGGTCTGCACGCTGGAGCTCTCGCCGTAGTTCTCGGTCTTGACGACGTAGTCCTTGCCGGCGTCGTAGTCCCAGCCCTCTCGCCGGGTGAGGTCGGCGAATGCGGCTTCGCGGGCCGCGTCGTCGAGGAGCGAATCGAGCTGTTCGTAGTCGTAGGCCATCCTGCTTCTCCCGAGATCGACAAACCATTCTGGTGACCCTTCTGGGGTACCCGGGCAGACATTTCGCGAAACCATGAGTGAAGCCGGGCCCGGATGGGTGGGCGGCGTGGGCGGGCCTGCTTGACTGGTCCGGTGAGCCCTCCGCACGATCTCGACCTCTCCACCGACGTCGTCTCCCTGACCCGGGCGCTGGTCGACATCGAGTCGGTCAGCCGCAACGAGCAGGTGATCGCCGACGCCGTCGAGGTGGCCCTGCAGGGGTTGTCGCACCTGACGGTCACCCGGCACGGCAACACCCTCGTCGCGCGGACCGACCTCGGCCGACCGTCGCGGGTCGTCATCGCCGGGCACCTCGACACGGTGCCCCTCAACGACAACCTGCCGAGCCGCCTCGAGGACGGCCTGCTGCACGGCTTGGGGACCTGCGACATGAAGGGTGGCGACGCCGTCATCCTGCGGCTCGCCGCGACCGTGCCCGAGCCCGTGCACGACGTCACCTTCGTGCTCTACGACTGCGAGGAGATCGACTCCGCACTCAACGGACTCCGGCTGCTCAGCGTCTCCGACCCGGCGTTGCTGGAGGCGGACTTCGCCATCCTGATGGAGCCGTCGAACGGCGTCGTGGAGGCCGGTTGCCAGGGCACGCTGCGCGTCGACGTACGCACCCGCGGTGAGCGGGCGCATTCGGCTCGCAGCTGGAAGGGCGTCAACGCGATCCACGCGGCGGCCGCCGTACTCACCCGTCTGAACGAGTACGACGCCCGGCGGCCCGTCATCGACGGGCTGGAGTACCACGAGGGACTCAACGCGGTCGGGATCAGCGGTGGCGTTGCCGGCAACGTGATCCCCGACGAGTGCGTGGTCAGCGTGAACTTCCGGTTCGCGCCCGACCGCTCCGAGACCGACGCGCTCGCGTTCGTCCGCGAGTTCTTCGACGGCTTCGACGTCACGCTGACCGACTCCGCGCCCGGCGCACTGCCGGGGCTCGACCAGCCCGCGGCGCGGGCCTTCGTCGACGCGGTCGGCGGCGAGGTCAACCCGAAGTTCGGGTGGACCGACGTGGCCCGGTTCACCGCGTTGGGCGTGCCGGCGGTCAACTACGGACCGGGCGACCCCCTGCTGGCCCACAAGCAGGAGGAGTTCGTCGAGGTGGCGCAGATCGAGGAGTGCGAACGGCAGCTGCGGCAGTGGCTCCTCACCGATGTTCCAGCGGATGTTCCAGCCGACCCGACACGAGAGGTTCAGCGATGACGAAGCGGAACGGACCCGGACCGCGCCCCAGCAAGGGACGCCCCGAGGGCTCGACGACCGACCAGCGGCTGCTCGACAGCCGCGGCGACGGCGGCTGGGTGCACACCGACACGTGGCGGGTGCTGAAGATCCAGGCGGAGTTCGTCGAGGGCTTCAACGACCTTGCCGAGCTCGGACCGGCGATCTCGGTGTTCGGATCGGCGCGGATTCCTCCGACCCACCCCGCCTACGACATCGGTGTCCGCGTGGGCGCTGCGCTGGTCGAGGCCGGCTTCGCCGTCATCACCGGTGGAGGTCCCGGCGCCATGGAGGCAGCGAACAAGGGCGCCATGGAGGCCGGCGGCGAGAGCGTCGGTCTCGGCATCGAGCTCCCGTGGGAGGCGAAGCTCAACGACTACGTGGGCTTCGGGCTGAACTTCCGGTACTTCTTCGTCCGCAAGATGATGTTCGTGAAGTACTCGCAGGGCTACGTCGTGCTGCCCGGCGGCATCGGCACCCTGGATGAGCTCTTCGAGGCGATGACGCTGTCCCAGACCCTCAAGATCACCCAGTTCCCGATCGTGCTGATGGGCGTGGAGTACTGGCAGGGCCTGATCGACTGGATGCAGGGCTCCATGCTCGCGGACGCCCGCATCAAGCAGACCGACATCGACATGCTGACCCTGACCGATGACGTCGACGAGGCCGTCGCGCTGATGGTGGCCGCCCGCGAGCGGCACGCCTGAGGAGGAATCCGTGTCCCATCCGATGATGTGGGTGTTCGCCGTCCTCATCGTGCTCGCCATGGGCGGAGTCGCGATGCTGGCCGCCGGTCACGGCGAGCCGATGGCTCCGGCGTACGACGACCGTCCTGATGCGCTGGTCCCTGCCGACCGCAGGATCGAGGCCGGTGATCTCCGCAAGGTCCGTTTCTCGCTGGCCTTTCGCGGCTACCGGATGTCGGAGGTCGATGCGCTGCTCCGCCGGCTGGCGAGCGAGATGGAACCCCGTGCGAAGGTCAGGACCCCCGATTATTGGGGGCGATCGTCCACCGACGGAGCCGACGTCCCTGAGGAGGACCCGTCGGACTGAGCTCACGCCGACCGGGCGACACCCACCCGTGGCTGCGCGGTTTGCGTGGCATGGGCGATAATGGTGCAGCGCACAAGTCGGGTGCACAGGGCGCACGACAAACTCGCAGAAGTTAGTGGAAGAGGGGTGCCGCATGGCGGCAATGAAGCCTCGGACCGGTGACGGTCCGCTCGAGGTCACCAAGGAGGGGCGCGGCATCGTGATGCGCGTCCCGCTCGAGGGCGGTGGCCGACTCGTGGTCGAGCTCAATGCCGAGGAGGCCTCTGCGCTCGGCGACGCGCTCAAGACTGTGGTCGGGTGACTCCACCCGCTGCCCCCAGCCCCCAGGAGCCGGTCCTTCCGGGCCAGGTCTCACCTCCGGAGTTCGCGCTCAGCGATCTCCTGCCCGGCGCCATCATCGGCGTCGATGTCGTCGCGCTCCCGGTGCTGCCGGGCGATGACGAGGTGCCCTTCCTGCTGGGACCGGGAGCAGCGGAGCTCGCCGACGAGCTCGATCTCGACCTGGTCGGCATCGCCGAGGTGCACGGGCTGACGGGAGCGACCGCCGAGGTCGCGTCCGTCCCGGTCCCCGGTGGTACGACGACCAATCCCGACCTGCGTCTGGTGATCCTGGTCGGCGTCGGTGCCGGGCAACCGATCGACCTGCGCAGGGCGGGCGCCGCCCTGGCCCGCGCGAGCTTCGACCGCGACGCCGTCGCCACGTCGATCCCCGTGGTCGCCGGCGCCGGGATGTCCGACGTGCATGCCTCGGTCGAGGCCTTCGTGGTCGGCACCATGCTCGGGAGCTTCGTCTTCCACTGGCGTTCACAAGGGCCCCAGCGCCTGCCTGTGCGCCGTGTCGTCATTGCGGGCCCGGAGGTCGGCGGTGACCGGGCCGTCCTCGAACGAGCGGTCGCGCTCGGAGGTGCTGGTTGGCGCTCGCGCATGCTGGCGACCGTTCCGTCGAACCTGAAGAACCCCGTGTGGCTGGCAGCGCAGGCCGAACACATCGCAGCAGCCTCAGGCCTCGACGTACAGGTCTGGGACGAGCAGGACCTCGCCAGTGAGGGCTTCGGCGGCATCCTTGCCGTCGGCGCCGCGTCCGCGACCCCGCCGCGACTGATCCGGCTGGACTACACACCGCACGGAGTGAGCGCTCGCGCTGCGAAGAAGCTTCCGCTGGTGGTGCTGGTCGGCAAGGGCATCACCTTCGACACCGGCGGCCTGTCGATCAAGCCGTCCGCCTCGATGGCGTCCATGAAGCGCGACATGACCGGTGGCGGCGTCGTGCTGGCCACGATGGCTGCCCTGGCGGACGTCGACTGCCCGGTCCGGGTCATCGGCCTGGTCGCCGCGGCAGAGAACGCCATCTCGGGCAGCGCGCTGCGTCCCGGTGACGTGATCCGCCACTGGGGTGGGCGCACCACCGAAGTGGGCAACACCGACGCCGAGGGGCGGCTGGTCCTGGCCGATGCCCTCGCCTACGCCGTCACCGAGCTCGCCCCTGACCTGGTCGTCGACATCGCCACCCTCACCGGGGCCGTGAAGGTCGCGCTCGGCCAGCAGATGGGTGGCTTCTTCGCCACCGACGACGCACTCGCCACCGCATTGACCGCTGCCGGTGAGCAGTCCGGCGAGCCGCTGTGGCGATTCCCCTTGTACGACGGCTACGAGGACAAGCTGGCGTCGAAGATCGCCGACGCGAGCAATGACCCCGGGGGAGCGGGCGCGATCACCGCAGCCCTGTTCCTGCGCCACTTCGTGGGCGACGTCCCCTGGGCACACCTCGACATCGCCTCCGTCGGCGACGTCGAGAAGGAGTGGCACGAGTGGACGGTCGGTCCCTCGGGCTTCGGGGCGCGCTTGTTGCTGACCTGGCTCGGGTCGACCGACCCGCTGGACGGGATCCTCGCCGAGGATCCGACCAGCTAGACCTCAATCGGTCTCGGGGATCCATTCCTTCTTGGCCAGCAACAGGCCGTCGCCGACGGGCAGGAGCACCGGCACGAGGCCCTCGGTCGCCGCGACCTGCTGGACCAGGTCCCGGATCGCGACGGTCTCGTCGTCACGCACGGCCGGGTCGGCGACCTTGCCGTGCCACAGGGCGTTGTCGAAGGCCACCACGCCGCCGGGACGCAGCAGGCGCAGCGCCTCGGTGAGGTAGGCGCCGTACTCGCGCTTGTCGCCATCGGCGAAGACGAGGTCGTAGTGACCGTCGGTGAGGCGGGGGAGCACGTCGAGGGCCGACCCGGCGATGGTGCGGGCCCGCTGCGGCGCGACACCGGCCTCCTTGAAGGACTCGCGGGCCAGGCGCTGGTGCTCGGCCTCCACGTCGACGGTGGTCAGGACGCCGTCCGATCGCATGCCCCGCAGCAGCCAGACACCGGAGACGCCGGTACCGGTGCCGATCTCCACCACGGCACGCGCCTCGAGCACGGAGGCGAGGAAGCAGAGGGCCGCTCCGCCGCCGGAGCCGATCGGGGTCACGCCGACCTCGGCGGACCGTGCGCGGGCGGCGGTCAGGACGTCGTCCTCGACGACGTAGGTGTCGGCGTACGTCCAGCTGGTTGCGTTGATCGGTGTCGGAGCCACGGTTCTCACCCTAAGGCTCACGGCGGCGCGGGCGGCGGACCCGGCGCCGGGAACACCGGATCCTCTCCGATCGTTGTGGCCATTGTTGGGGGAGTTCACAGGGAACCCTCAGGACCCGGCTCTACGGTGAGAGGACCAGACCACCCTTGGTACTGACGCAGCGGAAGAAGGCCACGATGAAGGAGCCCGTCGATCCCCAGGTCCCCGAACAGGACCTGAACTGGGAAGCAATCGTCGAGCAGCACTCCGATCGCGTCTACCGCCTTGCGCTCCGTCTGACCGGGAACCGGCACGACGCCGAGGACCTCACCCAGGAAGTGTTCGTGCGGGTGTTCCGCTCGTTGCACACCTACACGCCCGGCACGTTCGAGGGCTGGCTGCACCGGATCACCACCAACCTGTTCCTGGACCAGGCCCGCCGCAAGCAGCGGATCCGGTTCGACACCCTGTCCGACGAGCGCGCCGCACGGCTCGCGAGCGCTTCCCCGGCGCCCGAGATCGCGTACGCAGACCTGAACTTCGAGGACGACGTCGAGGCCGCGCTGGCGTCCCTTCCGCCCGACTTCCGCGCGGCGGTCGTGCTCTGCGACATCGAGGGCCTCAGCTACGAGGAGATCGCCGACATCCTCGGTGCCAAGCTCGGCACCGTCCGCTCGCGCATCCACCGTGGCCGTGCCCTGCTGCGCAACGCCCTCGCCCACCGCGCGCCTCAGGGCGACCGCACCCGCTATCTCGGACCCGCCACCGTCTCCCTTGCCGGTGGAGCGACGGGATGAATCACCCCACTCGATTCCCCGCCTCCCCCGCTTCGCTCCTCCGGCGAACAATCGATCGGGGACCCCGATGATCGGCCACCTCGGCAACCGGGTCAGTGCCCTGCTGGACGGCCAGCTGTCCGCGCGGGACACCGAAGAGGCATGGGCACACGTCTATGCCTGTCACACCTGCCGCGACCTCGTCGAGCGGGAGGGATGGGTGAAGACCCGCCTGGCCGGTCTGTGCGGCGGTGAGGGGTCGGTTCCCTCGAACCTCAAGGGATCGCTGCTCAGCATGCCGCCGGGCGACGCCCTGCTCTCCGGTGTCGATGCCGGTCACGGTCCACGCCGCGGCACCGGCGTGGTGATGATCGGTGGCGGCGCGCTGGGAGCAGCGATGCTGGGTGTGTTGGCCTTCGGCCTCAACCCGGGTGCCCTGCCGCCAGCGGATCGTCGTCCGCCGACGACCCAGATCGACTCCGTCGTGCCCTCTGCTCCCGCGACGACCCCCTCGACCAACGCCGGCAACGGCGCCGCGACGGTGTCCACCACCCTCACCACCGTGCTACGGATGCCCGTGCGAGGGATGCTCCCGTAGGGCGCATCCGGTCCCGGCTGGGTGGATCAGACATGATGACAATGTGAACGACGAGTACGACGCCGCCCGGGAACCGACCGAAGCGATCGAGGACACCGCCCCGATCGGTGCGGAGGAACCCGCCCCGCAGTGGGCGCCTCCGGCGCCGGGAGCAGTCCCTGTGCCCGTGGCCGGCCGCCCGGACTCGACGCCCGAGCAGACCCTTCCGATGCCCGTCGGCACGCTCGCTCCGTCACTGATGCCGCCCGCACCGCCCGCGCCGCCGACGCCCGCCGACCTGTCGGTCCGGCGCCCGGTCCTGCCGACCCTGCCCGGCGAACGCGGCACCGGTTCGTCGCGTCGGATCTGGCCGGCCGTGGCCCTGTTGGCGCTCGTCGTCGGCCTCGGCGGCGGGTTCCTCGGCGCGCTCGCCTACGACAAGGTCGCTGACGACGAGACCAACACCGGATTCGCGGACGGCGGCCTGTCCGACGTCGACCTCGAGGAGCTGCCACCGCTCGAGGCGCCCGGATCGATCGCCGCAGTGGCCCAGGCCGTGCTCCCGAGCACGGTCCAGATCATCGCGGAGTACGACGGCCAGGAGGCCGGCGCCACAGGTTCTGGCTGGGTGATGGACAAGAACGGCCACGTGATCACCAACAACCACGTCGTCGCGTCGGCAGCCAAGAGCAAGGGCCCGATCGTGGTCGTGGACCACGATCGCAACCGTTACGAGGCGACGGTGGTCGGGCTCAGCAAGGTCTACGACCTCGCGGTGCTCTCCGTGAAGGACTACAAGGGCCTGGTCCCCGCGAAGCTCGGCTACTCCAAGCGGTTGCGGGTCGGTGAGCCGGTGGTCGCCATCGGATCGCCGCTGAGCCTTCCCGACACGGTGACCTCCGGCATCGTGAGCTACCTCCAGCGGCCGGTCACGACGGGTTCGGCGGCGGACCAGTCGTACATCAATGCCGTGCAGACCGATGCGGCGATCAACCCGGGGAACTCCGGTGGCCCGCTGGTCAACATGCAGGGCGAGGTCATCGGCGTGAACTCCGCGATCGCCACGGCTGGCGGCGGCTCGATCGACTCCGAGGCCGGCAACATCGGTGTCGGCTTCGCGATCCCCGTCGAGCAGGTCCGGGTCACCGCCGACCAGATCCTCAGGACGGGCAAGGCGCAGTACCCCGTGATCGGTGCCAAGGTGAAGACCGGCGGCATCCCTTCCGGCGACGGCGCCGAGCTCGACGAGATCGTCGCCAGGAGCCCTGCCCAGAAGGCCGGCCTCCGCAAGGGCGACCTGATCACCCACCTCAACGGCGCTCGGGTCAGCGACGGCATCTCGCTGATCGTCGCCATCCGCAGCTACCAGCCCGGCCAGACCATCGAGTTCACCGTCAAGCGCGGCAACAACGACAAATTGGTCAAGGTCGTCCTCGACGGCGAGGAAGGCTGAGCGCCGCCGGACGACGCTTCAGTGCGCGTCAGTCGGCGTCGGAGTCCACGAACGGGTGCTCGGCTACGTACTGCTCGGCTGACCTGTACTGCTGCTGGATGTACTCCTCGAGGCGCGAGCCCTCGACGCGCCACTGCCCCCGCCCGCCGATCTTGATCGCCGGCAGGTCGCCACGGCGCACGAGCGCGTAGACCTGCGCGCTGGAGGTGTTGAGGACCTCAGCGACGTCGGCGAGCGTGAGGAAACGTGGCGTACCGCTCATGGCCCCATCGTCGCACTCCGCGCCCGCGTGCGCAGCGGCGGCGCGTCGGACTGTGGATGACGGGGTGACGATCGGCGTCCGGCACTGCATGATGTTCGCGTGTCCAGAGATCTCGGGATTTCTCCGGGCACGTCCGTCCCGCCGATCGCCACCCGTGTGGCGCGGCCGGGCTGGCGTGACCCCAGGTTGTGGATCGGCATTGCGCTGGTCACCGGTTCGATCGTCGTCGGAGCGCGGTTGCTCGCGGCTGCCGACGACACGGTGCAGGTCTGGGCGCTGGCCGAGGACCGCGGCAGCGGTTCCCCGCTGGTGAGCGACGACCTGAGCGTGCAACGGGTCCGTTTCGCCGAGGGCGCGGTGCTGGACCGGTACTTCCCTGCGGACGAGCCGGTGCCCACGGACCTGGTCCTGACCCGCGCGGTGGGCGCCGGTGAGCTCCTCGCCCGCTCGGCGGTGGGGGAGGCCGACGCCGAGGAGGTGCTGCAGGTGCCGCTCGAGGTGGACCCGAACCGGGTGCCGCCCGACGTCGAGACCGGGTCGGTGGTCGACGTGTGGGTCAGCGACGGTGCCGGGCTCGCCAAGGGGGCGACGTCGGAGGACCTGGAGGTGGACGCGCCCGCCCTCAGCGAGGTGACCGTCGTCGCGGCCCCCGAGTACGACGACACGTTCGCCGTCACCGGAGCGCGCCAGCTGGTCGTGGCGGTCGACGACCGGGGCGCGGCCGAGTTCGAACGCCTGCTCAGCTCGCTCCAGGACCCGGTCATCCGGATCCTCCAACGGTCCTGAGGTCGCGATGATCGTCGTACTGCTGGTGTCGAGTGGCGCCGCGTGGGAGTCGCGCGGCCTCGCTGCCCTCCAGGACCACCCGGGCACCGTGGTCCTCAAGCGCTGCGTGGACGTGGACGACCTGCTCGCCGCAGCGAGCACCGGGCAGGCCGAGGTCGCCGTCCTGGGTGTCGACCTGCCGGGACTCGACCAGACGGTCGTCGACGAGCTGTCCCGGTACGGCGTCCGCGTGGTCGGGATCGCCACCGGCCCGGACGTCACCCAGCCCCGCGCGGCCCGGATCGGGATCACGACGTTGCTCGACGCGGCGCGGATCGAGGAGATCGGTGCGCTGGTGACGGAGCTCCCCAGCGATGCGACGCAGCCGGCTGTCCCGGCAACCATGCCGGGGGAGGACCCCGCTCCGTCGCTCGACGGCGCGCTCGCAGGCCGGGTCATCGCCGTCTGGGGTCCTGGCGGTGCCCCGGGCCGGACCACGCTGGCGTCCGGTGTCGCCGCGGAGCTGGCCCGTCGCGGGCTCTCGACGCTGCTCGTCGACGCCGACCCCTACGGCGGTGCGGTGGCCCAACAGCTCGGGATCCTCGACGAGGTGTCCGGGCTGCTCGCTGCCGCGCGGCTGGTCGCGTCCGGCACCCTCGAGCAGCGCTTCACCACCGTGCAGCGCCGACTGTCCGACCAGCTGCGCGTGATCACGGGCCTGCCTCGCGCCGATCGCTGGATCGAGGTCCGGCCGGGCTCCCTGACCGAGATCGTGGAGGCGGCCCGCCGCGGAGGCCAGGTGGTGCTCGACACCGGCTTCAGCATCGAGCCCGACGTCGCCAGCGACCTGGGGCGGCCCGGACGCAACGACCTCACCCGCGAAGCGCTCGAGATCGCTGACGAGATCCTCCTGGTCGGTGCCGCCGACCCGGTCGGCCTGGCCCGGCTGGCGCGGGCCATGACCGAGCTCAACGAGCTCGTCGTGAACCCGCCGGTGCGGGTCGTGGTCAACCGGATGCGCTCGACCCTGGGCTGGCGCGAGCCGGACGTGGTGGCGATGCTGAACGGCTTCGGGGCCAGCCTCGGGGTGCACTTCCTGCCCGAGGACCAGCCCGCGGTCGACAAGGCGCTGGTTGCCGGCCGGCTGCTCGTCGAGTCGGGTGACTCCGCGCTGACCCGCGCCATCGGCGCCGTGCTGGATGCGATGGCCAGCACGCGACCGCGAGGCCTCGCGGGCCGTCCGGCAGGATAGGAGCCGTGTTGACCGTCCGCCGTACGCCGCGCACCCGCGTGGCCGTGCCGGCGACGATCGGCAGCCTCGAGAGCGTCGCGGCGCTCGCCCTCGCGCACGTCGCGGCCGGAGGAGAGGTGCCGGGAGCGCTCTGGCTGACCGCCTTCGGTGCTCTGGTGTACGCCGCCAGCGTGGTCGTGCTGCGCCGCAAGGCCGGCATCCGGGTGGTCCTCCCGGTGCTCGTCGGTGCGCAGGTCCTCGGGCACGCGTGGCTGGTGGCCCTGAGCCCGGGCGCGCACGCGACCCACGGCCACGACACGAGCGGGTTCCTCGGCCTGACGCCGGGCATGCTCGCGGCGCATGCTTTCGCCGCCACCGTCACCGGAGTCATGTGGGCCGTGCGGCGTCGCGTGGTCGTCGTACTCCTGCGGTGGTCGGACAGCGGTCGCCTGCCCGCACCGGTGCGCCGAGCCACGCCTGTGCGACAGGCCGTCAGCACGCTCACCTCACGGCATCTCCTGACGATCGCCCCGACGCGCGGCCCACCGGCCCGCACCGCCGCGATCGCCTGACCTCTCCCGTCCCGGGAGGTGCTCGGGCAGTCGCTGCTGCCCCGACCACACCTCACCCAAGACAGAGAGAACTCATGCAGATCCGACGCTTCACCCTGCCCGCCCTCAGCGGCACCGCCGCCCTCGCGATCGTCGCCCTGTCGGCAGGCGCCGCCAGCGCGCACGTCACGGTCACTCCCAACACCACCGCGGCCGGTTCCTACGCCGTGCTCACCTTCAGCGTCGGCCACGGCTGCGAGGGATCCCCGACCACGAAGCTGGCGATCGCCATGCCCGAGGAGATCCCGTCGGTCACCCCGACCGTGAACCCGAATTGGACGGTCGAGAAGGTCGCCGAGAAGCTCGACAAGCCGATCAAGGACGCCCACGGCAACGAGATCACCGAGCGGATCGCCCAGGTGGTCTACACGGCGAAGACCCCGCTGCCCGACGGCTACCGCGACACCGTCGAGCTGTCGGTGCAGCTGCCGGAAGCCGCGGGGGAGACGTTCGCCTTCCCGGTGGTGCAGAGCTGCGCCAAGGGCCAGACCGGCTGGACCGAGACGGCGGCTGACGGCCAGGACGCCGAGGAGCTCGAGCACCCGGCTCCCACGGTGACCGTCACCGAGGCCTCGGGCGAGGGCCACCACGGTGGCGCGGCAACCGACGACGACGGCGACAAGGGCGACGCGGACCACGAGGCCAAGGAGGCCGACGACAAGGACGACGACGGCAACGGGCTCGCGATCGGCGGCCTCGTGGCGGGCATCGGTGGTCTGGCGCTGGGCGGCGTCGCCCTGGCCCGCTCCGGCAAGAAGGCCTGATCGATGCGGCGTGTGCCGGCGCTGGTCCTCGCCCTCCTGATCGCCGCTGTCGCGGTGGTCGGGTGGGCGGCTCCGGCGTCGGCGCACGCCACGCTCGTCTCCACCGACCCCGCCGAGGGCGCGGTCCTGGCCGCGGCACCGACCGAGGTCACCTTCACCTTCGACGAGTCGGTGCAGCTGGTCCCGAAGGGACTGCTGGCCTTCGACGCGTCGGGGGAGCCGGTCGAGATCGACCCCTCCGCGAGCGGTGAGGTCGTGACCGGGAAGCTGGCTGACGACCTCGATGACGGTACCTACGTCATCACGTGGCGGGTCGTGTCCGCCGACGGCCATCCGATCGCGGGGTCGCTCACCTTCCACGTCGGTGCACCCAGCGCGAAGGTCGAGGTGCCGAGGCTCGGCCCGGCCGACCCGGGA
Source organism: Nocardioides sp. Root682 (assembly GCF_001427795.1). Classification (GTDB taxonomy): domain Bacteria; phylum Actinomycetota; class Actinomycetes; order Propionibacteriales; family Nocardioidaceae; genus Nocardioides. The sequence continues at coordinate 808,076 of NZ_LMHJ01000003.1, forward strand.
GCGCTGCCGACGATCCAGGCGATCGTCCACGGCCTCGACTACGTCGCCCTGCTGCTCGCCGGTGGCCTCGCGTTCTTCCTCGCGTGGACGGCCCGCGGTGTCCGCCTCACTGATGTCGTACGACGACGCCTGGTCCGCATCCTGCGGGTCTCGGCGTTCGTGGCGGTTGCGGCAGCCGCGCTCGCCGTACCCCTGTCCGGGGCGTACCAGCTCGGCTCGGGACCGGGCGGCCTGTTCGATCCGTCGTCGCTCGACCCCACCCTGGTTCGGGAGGATCTGGTCGTCCTGGCCCTGCAGGTGCTGGGGCTCGGCGCAGCCGTCTGGTCCGCGGGCCGCGCGAAGTCTGCCCTGACGACGGATCTGGCGACCGCGCTCGCGGTCTGGTCGCCCGCCCTGGTCGGCCACACCCGTGCCTACGAGCCCGGCACCCTCCTGGTCGTCACCGACGCGCTGCACCTGACGGCCGGTGCCGTCTGGCTCGGCGGACTCGTCGGTCTCGCCGTCGTGCTGCCGACGATCGCCGGCCGACCGCGGGACGCCGTACAGCTCCTCAGCCGTTTCTCGACGGTCGCCGCCGGCCTGCTCGCAGTGCTGTCGGCGTCGGGTGTGCTGCTCGGGTGGCGGATCGTCGGTTCCTGGTCACGCCTGTTCGGGGAGACCTACGGCCGCCTGCTGCTGGTCAAGGTCGCTCTCGTGCTGGTCGTCGTCGCGATGGCGGCCTGGAACCGCTACCGCCTCGTGGCGCAGGTGACCGGCGGCGTCGGTCACGACCGCCAGCGGAAGGCGACCGGCCTGGTCCGCCGGGTCGTGGTGGCCGAGGCGGCCGTGCTCGTCGCGGTCCTCGCGGTCACCGGCTTCCTCACCCAGAAGCCGCCGGGCGGGGAACCGCCCGCGTCGCCCACGACGGCCGACACCGGCGTCGTGACCGGCGTCGCGAACGAGGACGTCAAGGTCCTTGCCGTGCTCGACGCGGGTCCCGGCCTGCAGCGCCGGCTGATCGTCCAGGTGCAGGACACGGCTGGCGAGCCCCTCGACCTGTACGACGCCCCGGCGGTCGCGCTGCGCTCCGCGAGGGTCGACCTCGGCGAGATCCCGGTGGTGCCGACCGCGACGGGCACCTACGTCGCCGACGTCGTGTTCCCGACGAGCGGCACGTGGGAGCTCCAGGTCAGCGTCCGTGCGGACGAGTTCACGAGCCCGGTCACCACGGTGGACCTCACTGTCGAGTGAGGGCCGGGCTCAGCCCTTGTCGAGCTCGGCGTAGGTGATCGTGTCCGCGTCCTTCGGGACCGTGACGTCGACGTCCGTGCCGTAGTCGTAGAACGTCTGCTCGCTCTCCGACGAGGTCCCTTCGATCTTGAACGAGATGCGGAACTTCACCGGGCGGTTGTCCTCGTCGACCCAGATGTCGAACGGGAGCTTCGCCGGCAGGAACTTGCTCACCGCGGCGGGGAGGCCGAGCTCCTTGGTGTAGTTGGCGGTCACCATCACGGCCCGGTAGTGGCTGGCCTTGACGCCGTCGATCGTCTCGGCTCCGTCGAGCTTCAGCGAGTCCAGCTCGCCCATGGCGCGCAGCGCGACCTCGGGGTCGGACACGGCGGCGAGGCCGGCGAGCGGGTTGCCGGCGTTGTCCGGGTCGTTCGGATCGAGCTTGAGCCACTTGCCCGCAGGAGTCCCGAGCCCGTCCCCGCGGAGGTAGATCACGCCCGCCGAGATCACTGACTCGATCTGCTGCGGGCTGGACGACGCACTCTTCGAGTGGCCCAGGATCTTGTCGCCGTCGTAGGTGACCTCGGAGTCGAGGACCATCTTGATGCCCGCAGTCGACGTGGTGGCCTTGGAACGGTAGCTGCCCGCGTCCTGCTGGGCGCCGATGATGGTCTCGAAGAATGAGTCCTTGTCGAGGCTGCCGCTGTCAGCACCGCCGTCCGTCGAGGGGCCAGAACCCGTGGAGGGCGCCGCGGACGGCTGGCTCGCGTCCGACGACGAGTTGCCGAGCGGCGTGCTTCCCCCCTTCTTGTCACCGTCGTCGCCGCTGTCGTCGCAACCGGCGAGCAGCAGGGTCGAGGTCAGCAGGACGGCGATCGCGGTACGCGCGGGCCTGAGGTTCATGGGTCTCCTGAGATCGGGGTTCACGGGAAATCTACGGGGCCGGGGCGACGGTGGCGGTCACGGCCACCTGGTGCAGCAGGCCGTCGACCCGCACCTGCACGAAGAACCGGTAGTCGCCGGGCTCGGTGAAGGTGGTGTGGAAGGTCAGCACGGTGCCGTCGTCGGTGACCTCGGGGGCGCCGTACGGATGCACGTGGACGAAGCCCCGCGACTCGAGGGCGAAGCCGGTGAGGTGCGCGCTGGCGCCGAGGAAGGTGCCGAGCGTCAGCGGCTGGTCGTCGAGGTTCGTGACGGCGAGGCGCAGACGCCCGTTCTTGCTGACCGTACCGGCGCCCAGCAGGCGCACCCGGACCACGCCGTCGTCGCTGACCGTGGCGTCCTCGCCCTGCGGCACCGCGACCCGCTCCCAGGCGCCAGGGACGTCGACCGTCGTCCCGAGGACGAACGGCTGGCTGGCGCCCTCGGGCGTGAACTCCGCGACCACCCGCCACGAACCTGCGGCACCGAGGTCGGCGCGTGCTCGCCAGGTGCCGTCCTCGCCGAGCTCCGGGTGCAGGTGCCGGAACTCGCTGAGGTCCGACCGGACGACGTACAGGTGCAGGAGCTTGGTCTGCTCCGGGACGTACTTCGTGACGGCGGTGCCGGACTCGTCGAGGATGCGGAAGGAGACGTCTCCGGGCTTGCCGACGGCGGGCACCTGGACAGCGGTCAGGCTGTAGCCGCCCGCAGACGCGACGGTCCCGTCACCGACCGGCGCAGCAGCCGCGTGCTCCTGCCCCGGTGCGTGCGTGTGGTCCGCGCCGCCAGCTCCTTCGGACGGCGGCGAGAGCACGATCCGGTCGGAGTCGGCAGGCGCCTCCTCGGAGCAGCCGCCGAGCGAGAGCGCGACGGTGACGGCGGCCAGTGCCGCCAGTGCGCGTCGGTTCATGGCGCCACGGTCAGCAGCAGGAAGGCGGCGAGCAGCACGAGGTGGACGACACCGTTCATCGGCTTCGCGCGCCCGGGTACGACGGTCAGGACGCCCACGATCGCGGACAGGATCAGCAGCACCAGCTGGATCGGCTCGAGCCCGAGGGCCAGCTCGCCCTCGAGCCAGATGGACGCGACCGCGATGGCCGGGATGGTGAGGCCGATGGACGCCATGGCCGAGCCGTAGGCGAGGTTGAGGCTGATCTGCACGCGGTCGCGCTGGGCGGCGCGTACGGCGGCGATCGTCTCCGGGGCGAGCACGAGCAGTGCGATGACCACGCCGACCACGGCGTGGGGGAAGCCGAACCAGTCGACCGCGTCCTCGATCGAGTAGGACTCCACCTTCGCCAGACCGACCACGGTCACCAGCGACAGCGTCAGCAGCCCGACGCTGATCCAGGCCTCGCGGGTCGTCGGCGGGTCGGCGTGCCCGTCACCGTCCGCGTCGTTGTCGGCGGTCCAGCCCGCCGGTGTGGAGACCGTGTTCGGGAGGAAGAAGTCGCGGTGCCGCACGGTCTGGGTGAACACGAACGACCCGTAGAGGACCAGCGAGGCGAGCGCGGCGAAGGTCAGCTGGGACCCGGTCAGGAACGGGCCCTCCTGGCTGGTCGTGAAGGCAGGGACGACCAGCGTCAGGCCGGCGAGGGTGATCACGGTGGCGAGGGCCGAACCGGTGCCCTCGGGGTTGAACGTCGCCAGGTGGTGGCGCAGGGCGGCGACCACCAGGGCGATGCCGACGATGCCGTTGAGGGTGATCATCAGGGCCGCGAAGACGGTGTCACGCGCCAACGTCGAGGTCTCGCCGTTCCCCGACACCATCAGCATCACGATCAGGCCGACCTCGATCACCGTGACGGCCACGGCGAGGAGCAGCGAGCCGAAGGGCTCACCGACCTTGTGGGCGACGACCTCGGCGTGGTGCACGCCAGCCAGCACGGCGCCGATCAGGGCGACTCCGATGAGCGCTGCCGCGAACGGTGGGGGATGGGTGCCCCACGAGACGGCGAGCACGATCGCGGCCACGGGCGGCGTGAAGACCGTCCACCCGAGTCGTCCCGTGGTGGAGGCACTCATGGTGCGGATCCTACGGGCGGGGCCCAGCGCTCCCGCCCCGACGATGCCCGCGGCACCCGGGTCGGACCGTAGAATCGCCCCCATGTCCGTTGAGTCCGTCTTCCCCCAGTTGGAGCCCCACCTGCTGTCGGTGTCCAAGCCGATCCAGTACGTCGGCGGCGAGCTCAACATGGTCACGAAGGAGTGGGACGACGTCGAGGTGCGCTGGGTGCTGATGTACCCCGACGCCTACGAGCTCGGCCTGCCCAACCAGGGCGTGCAGATCCTCTACGAAGTGCTCAACGAGCGTGAGTGGATCCTGGCCGAGCGCACCTACTCGGTGTGGCCGGACATGGAGAAGCTGCTGCGCGACAAGCAGATCCCGCAGTTCACGGTCGACAGCCACCGTCCCGTGGGCGCCTTCGACCTCTTCGGCATCAGCTTCTCGACCGAGCTGGGCTACACGAACATGCTCACCGCGCTCGACCTGGCGGGCATCCCGTTGCACGCCGTCGACCGCACCGAGGACCACCCGGTCGTCATCGCCGGTGGCCACGCCGCGTTCAACCCCGAGCCCATTTCTGCCTTCATCGACGCCGCCGTGCTCGGCGACGGCGAGGAGGTCGTGCTCAAGATCTCCGAGGTCGCGCGCGAGTGGAAGGGCGAGGGACGTCCGGGAGGGCGCACCGAGCTGCTCCGCCGGCTCGCCGTGTCGGGCTCGGTCTACGTGCCGCAGTTCTACGACGTGGAGTACGACGACGCTGGCGCGATCGCGTCCGTCGTACCGAACCACCCGGAGGCGCCCGAGCGCGTCCGCAAGCACACGCTGATGGACCTCGACCAGTGGCCGTACCCGCGCAACCCGTTGGTTCCGCTCGCCGAGACCGTCCACGAGCGGTTCAGCGTAGAGATCTTCCGCGGCTGCACGCGCGGCTGCCGGTTCTGCCAGGCCGGGATGATCACCCGCCCGGTGCGCGAGCGCTCGATCGAGACGATCGCGGCCATGGTCGACAACGGCGTGAAGAAGACCGGCTTCGAGGAGGTCGGGCTCCTCTCGCTGTCGAGCGCCGACCACACCGAGATCGGTGAGGTCGCCAAGGGTCTGGCCGACCGGTACGAAGGCACCAACGTCTCGCTCTCCCTGCCCTCCACGCGGGTGGACGCCTTCAACATCACCCTCGCCAACGAGTTCTCCCGCAACGGTCGACGCTCCGGCCTGACGTTCGCGCCCGAGGGCGGCAGCGAGCGGATGCGCAAGGTGATCAACAAGATGGTCACCGAGGACGACCTGATCCGCACCGTCGCGGCGGCGTACAGCCACGGCTGGCGCCAGGTGAAGCTCTACTTCATGGTGGGCCTGCCGACCGAGCAGGACGAGGACGTCCTGCAGATCGCCGAGCTCGCCAAGCGCGTGATCGCGACCGGCCGGGAGGTCTCTGGCCGCAACGACATCCGGTGCACCGTCTCCATCGGCGGGTTCGTGCCGAAGCCGCACACCCCGTTCCAGTGGGCTGCCCAGCTCGATGTCGAGACGACCGACCGTCGCCTGCAGGAGCTGCGTGACGTCGTACGCGCCGACAAGCGCTACGGCCGCGCCATCGGTTTCCGCTACCACGACGGCCAGCCCGGCGTCATCGAAGGACTCCTGTCCCGCGGCGACCGCCGCGTCGGCGCGATCATCGAGGAGGTGTGGCGCGACGGCGGGCGTTTCGACGGCTGGAGCGAGCACTTCTCCTACGACCGCTGGGCCGCTGCCGCCGAGCGCGCCCTCGCCGGCACCGGTGTCGACCTCGACTGGTTCACCACCCGCGAGCGCGAGTACGACGAGATCCTGCCCTGGGACCACCTCGACTCCGGCCTCGACAAGGACTGGCTGTGGGCCGACTGGGAGGACGCCCTCGCGGTCGGTGACGGCTCGTCCGACGTCGAGGTCGAGGACTGCCGCTGGACGCCTTGCTACGACTGTGGTGTGTGCCCCGAGATGGGCACCGAGATCCAGATCGGCCCGACCGGCAAGACGTTGCTGCCGCTCAGCGTCGTCTGAGCCAGGAAGGCCTCTTACCGGCGCTGGGCACTCACGTGGTGCGTGCCCAGCACAGGTAACCGCCAATTCTTGGTCTCGGGTCAGGACAATGTGATCGGTGCTGCCTGTACGAGCCATGCGAGCGCAGCACAGTTCACGGCCACGGTGCACCAGAAGATCGTGCGGAACGGCTGCTTGGTGGTCTTGTGTCGGAAGAACTCCTGTGCCAATAGGGCACCGGGCCAGCCGCCGGCCACGGCGATGGTGTGCAGCGTGGACTCCGGGGTGCGCCACTTGCCCTGCTGCGCGGCCGACTTGTCGCTGCCGTACGTCGTGAACGCGATGAGGCTGAACGCGGCGTACAGGGCGATCACCGCGATGGGTAGTTGGTCGAGGGCCACGAGCAGCGCCAGGACTCCGAAGAACAGCGTCGCGATGGCGAGGGCCAGCGGCACTTCGCTGGAGCCCGACCTGCTCGCTGGTCCGCTGCCGACGTAGCGCACCTCCGAAGCCCGTGCCTGGTTCCGATCATCGCGAATCAGTGCGTACTTGACCTCGCAACCGGCGACGGGCCGGCGCCGCTGAGGGAACGCGCTCACGTGGACGAAGACCCGCGAGCCACCGGCCGCTGGCGTGATGAAACCGAAGCCGCGCTCGTCGTTCCAGTCCGTCAGCACACCCGGTGCGCGGCTCGCGTTGGCGTTCATGCCCCCGTAGAAGTCGAGGACTCGCCGACCCGCCCCTCGAACGTCTCGCCGTCGGTGCGCTCGAGGTAGCAGAAGAACCAGTCGCCCGCGTCGGGCTCGTCCTCGTCGAAGGCGTCGATCGAGATGCCGAACTGCAGGTCGGGATTCTTCGCCGCCTCGCGGTAGTCGTCGGACAGGTCCAGGCTCGAGCAGAAGGTGTCGACGCTCTGGTTCTCGAAGCTGTTCGCGAGGTCGCGGGTGAACTGGCCGGTCCACACGATCTCGGCGTAGTGCGGGTCGCCGCACTTGGCCTTCTCGGCGTCGTTGAACAGGTCCCAGCCGATGCACTGACCGACCGATGCCTCGTCCTCGAAGACGGTCTTGGAGCCCATCACGACCGCGAAGACGGAGAACGCCAGGCCGGCGACCATCACCAGGGAGCCGATCGCCAGCCCGGTGATCGCTGCCCAGCGGCCGGACCGCTGGCCGCCACTGGTACGAAGGAGACCGGCGATGCCCAGACCGATGCCGACCGGGGCAGCGCAGCAGGTCAGCGAGCAGACCAGCGCCGCGATCGAGATGCCGTCGGTGGGGCGCGGCGCCGGGTTGCCGGCATACGGGTTGTTGGCGGTGTGCCCGCCGTACTCGCCGTGCTGGCCGCCGGAGGGCGGCTCGTAGGGCGGAAAGCCGCCGCCGTACGGATTGCTCATGGGATCACCTTCAGATCTTCGTGTTCTTTGCGCTGCGGGTCCGCTCCTTGACGCCGGGGTCGGCCAGGACGCAGACGACGGCCCGATCGCCCATCTCCCAGCTGTCCTTGCTCGGGTAGTAGCTGTAGCTCTCGTACGACGACTTCCCGTACGCCCGGCCGACGTACTTCCTGAACAACGGCAGGCAGCGATCGGTCAGCCTGAGGATCGCGTCGTCGCCGGGGAACTTGTCGCCCTTGAGGTCGAGCTCTCCGTACACCTCGAAGTCGTGCGGACCGTTGCAGGGGAGGCGGTGCAGCTGGCCCAGTGCATCGCCCTGCTCGTCCGTCTCCAGCCCGCGGAGGACCGGGTCGTTGAAGCAGTCGCCGATGACAAGGTCGTCGACCTCGATCGACTCGTCGACGGAGTCATCGGGGTCGGCACTGGCCGCGCCGCCGTCCTCGGTCAGTCGGCCCTCGAGCGGTTCGCCGTCGGCACGTTCGATGTAGCAGAGGAACCAGTCGCCGTCCTCCGGGTAGTCATCGAAGGTGTCGATGAAGATGCCGAGAGCGTACTTCTCGTCCTTCGCAGCTGCCGCGTGCTCTGGTGTGAGGTCCCGAAGTGCGCAGAACTCGTCGAACGCGTTGTTGGAGTACTCGCGGATGAGCGCGGCATCGAACCGGCCGACCCAGACCACCTCGGCCTCGTGCGGCTCGTCGCACTCGCCGCTGGAGAGGTCGTCGAAGAAGTCGAAGTTGACGCACTGGCCGACCCGGGCGTCCGCGACGTACACGGTGCGTACCCCCAGGACAGCCGCGAACGCGACGAACGCGACCAGCGCCAGGGTGATCACGCTGCCGAGGACCAGACCGGTGATCGCGGCCCAGCGACCCGTTCTTCTGTCGCCCTTGGTTCGCACGATGCCCGCGATGCCGAGCCCGATCGCGACCGGGGCAGCGCAGCAGGTCAGCGAGCAGACCAGGGCCGCGATGGACACGCCGTCGGTCGACCCGGACCCGCGATACGGCTCGCCGTAGGCGCCCGGCGTGGTGTACGAGCCAGCGTTCGGTGGCTCGTACGGCGGAAATCCTCCGCCGTACGGGTTGCTCACCGGATCAGAGGATCGGTTCGTCGAGCTTGTCGTCCGGGTGGACGTAGCAGACGAGGGTGTCGCCCACGTCGACGTTGTTCGGGTCCTCGATCACCGCGTCGATGTCGGCGAGGTGGGGTGTGAGCTTGGTCAGGTCGTCCTTGTCGATGGCCTCGAGGCAGTACGTCGTCATGCCGTTCTCGATCGCCTCGAGGTTGTCGTCGTCGACCTCGGCGATGCCGACGATCTCGGCGTCGTGCGACTCGGTGCAGTCCTTCTTGTAGAGGAAGATCGAGCCGTCCTCGTTCTTGACGTTCACGCACTGGCCGACCTCGGCGTTGCGGGGGGTCACGACCTGGTCGGCGAGGATCACCAGGCCGACGATGGCGGCCACGGCGATGATGGACGTGATGATGCCGACGATGATGGCTGCGATCGCGAGGCCGCGGCCCTTGCGCTTGCCACCCTTGGTCCGCGAGAGCCCCACGAAACCGAGGATCACGCCGACGGGCGGGCAGCAGGCGAGGCTGAGGATCAGCGCCGCGATCGACAGTCCGTCGGTCTTCGGCGGCTGGGCCTCGAACCCTCCCGGGTAGCCGCCGCCCTGGGGCGGTCCGTAGCCGCCACCGCCGCCGGGTGCGCCGTAGGGGTTCGGCTGCCCGGCGGGGTTCTGGCCATACGGGTTGTTGCCCGAGTTGTTGCCGTAGGGATCGCTCACCCGCTCACCCTAATGGGCGACGATGGTGGGGTGCTTCACATCACCGACATCGATCGTCGGCGTCGGCTCGCGTCCCGGCACGGCCTGGCTGAGCGCCTTCCCACGGTCGAGGCAGCGACCAGAGCGATGACGGTCCTGCACGCGACGGAGGCGGCAACGGTCCACCTCGCCCTCTGGGCGCGCGTCGAGGACCTGACCGTGGCTGACGTCGACAGTGCCCTGTACGACGACCGGAGCCTGGTCAAGCAGCTGGCGATGCGGCGCACCCTGTTCGTGTTCCCACGCGAGCTCCTTCCGGCGGCATGGGGGAGCGCATCGGCCCGGGTCGCCGCGCAGCAACGAGCCCAGCTCGCCAAGAACGTCGCGGCAGCCGGGCTCGCCGACGGACCGGAGGCCGTGGCGGGCTGGATCGACGATGCCGCGGCCGCCGTGCTCGCTGTCCTCGATGACGGCCAGGCACGCACCACGCGAGAGGTGCGCGACCTGGTGCCCGCCCTCGAAGGGCGGATCAGCATCGGCAACCCGGAGACGAAGTGGAGCGGCAACTTCTCGGTCGGCGCGTGGGTGATGACGATGCTGGGTGCCGAAGGGCGCGTCGTGCGGGCGGCCAACGCCGGGCACTGGCGCCTCAACAAGCCGACGTGGACCTCGACCCGCGCCTGGCTCGGCGAGGACGCGGTGCCGCTGCCCGGGCGCGACGGCTATGCGGAGCTGGTCCGGCGCTGGCTGGCCACGTTCGGACCCGGCACGGAGACAGACATCGTGTGGTGGCTGGGTGCCACCAAGACGATCGTGCGCCACGCACTGGGTGACCTCGGCGCGGTCGAGGTCGGGCTCGACGGGGGAGCGACCGGCTGGGTGCTGCCGGTCGACACCGATCCGTCGCCCGGTGGGCCGGTCGAGCCGTGGGCAGCACTCCTTCCGACGCTCGATCCCACGGTGATGGGGTGGAAGGAGCGGGCCTTCTACCTCGATCCGGCCGACACGCCGTACCTCTTCGACAGCAACGGCAATGCCGGCAACACGGCGTGGTGGGACGGCCGGATCGTGGGGTGCTGGGTGCAGGACGACGACGCCCGCGTGCGCCTGGTGCTGCGCGACGACGTCGCGGCGAACGCACGCCGGGCGCTGGAGCTGGAGGCCGAGCGGCTGACCGGATGGCTGGACGGCACCCGGATCACCAATGTCTATGCCTCGCCGCAGATGCGCGGAGCGCTCCTCCCCTGACCTAGCATTCGGCCCGTGAGTCGTCAGCAACCCGAGCAGCAGGCACCCCCGGTCCAGAAGGTGCGGATCAGGTACGCCAAGCGTGGTCGGTTGCGCTTCACCAGCCACCGCGACGTCAGCCGCGCGATCGAGCGCGCCGTCGTACGTGCCGCGATCCCGATGGCCTACTCCTCCGGGTTCCATCCGCACCCCCGGATCTCCTACGCCGGCGCAGCGCCGACCGGCTCGGCCAGTGAGTCGGAGTACGTCGAGCTCGGCCTGTCCATGGCCCGGGACCCCGAGGACATCGGCCGCGAGCTCGACGCGGTCCTCCCCGACGGGCTGGACGTCGTCACGGCCGTGGACGGCGCGAACACGATCCCCGGCTCGCTGTCGGACCTGCTCACCGCAAGCCACTGGCAGATCGACCTGCCGGAGGCACCCGAGGACCTCGCCGGTGCCGTTGCGGCGTTCCTCGCCACCGAGTCGGTGCTCGTCGAACGGATGACCAAGAAGGGCCTGCGCAGCTTCGACTGCCGCGCGGCCGTCGTCCGGCTCGAGGTCACCGCCGAGGGCGGCCTCGACCTCGTGCTCGAGCACTCCGTGCCCGCCGTACGACCTGACGACCTGCTCGCCGGCCTGGCCCAGGTCGCTGGCTTCGAAACCCCGCCGACGGTCCTGCTCACGCGTGTCGCCCAGGGGCTGCTCGACCGGGAGACCGGCACGATCGGCGACCCGCTCGCGACTCGCTGATACTTCCCGGCTGACCCCTGTGTGCGATACTCGCCACAGGATCCACCCCGTGCGCGTCCTACAGGAGAGCGCAGGGAGATCTGACGACGTTCTCGCCGCCCGGTAGGTGTGACTGCCGGACGGCACGGTGGAAGTCAGACCCCGCCCGACGCGACGCACAAGGCGACCGCGGCAGGTGAAGGTCGGAATTCCAGTGACGCTGTGCGGAGGGTGTCGTCCCACGAAGGCTTACGACACGACCCCCGGGCGCGTGTCGATGACACCCCGGGACGCGGAAGCGGGCCCGGGTGAGGAGTACCGCAATGACGGACGCGCCCACCAACACCCCGATCGACACGCCGAGCGACACGCCGGCTGAGGCTCCCGCCGAGGCGGCTGCCCCGGTCGAGGCGCCGGCGGAGAAGACCGCCGCGAAGACCGCAGCCAAGAAGACCGCCCCCCGCAAGACGGCGGCGAAGAAGACCACGGCCAAGAAGACGGCGGCGAAGCCCGACGCCGAGGCCGACGAGTCCGCAGGCGAGAAGCCCGCGAAGAAGACGGCCGCCAAGAAGACGGCTGCGAAGAAGACCGCGGCCAAGAAGACGGCCGCCAAGAAGACCCCGGCGAAGAAGGCTGCGGCCCCCACGTCGGAGCAGCTGCTCCTGACCGAGGACGAGCCCGCCGCGGAGACGGCCGCCCCGGCTGCCGCCCCCGAGGCCCGCACCACCACGGTGACGACCCGGACCCGCTCCTCGCGGCCGCCCCGCAACACCGCCGTCCTCTTCCAGGCTCCCGAGACGACTGCTGCTCCGGTTGCGACCGACGAGGAGCTCGAGGAGGACGAGGAGACCGCCGAGACCGTGGTCACCGCCGACGACGCCGTGGAGGCGCCCGTCGCGCAGGACCAGGAGTCGGACGACGACGAGGGTGACGAGGACGACGACGAGGACACCGAAGGTGGCTCGACGTCCGCCAACGCTGCTCGCCGGCGCCGCCGTCGCGGTGGCCGCCGTCGTCGCAAGCCGGCCGGAGCGGGCAACGCCGGCGGCGAGGCCGGCGACGACGAGTCCGACGACGCCGAAGGCGCCGAGGGATCCGAGGGTTCGGAGTCCACCGAGGCCGACGAGAGCACCGAGACCGGCCAGGAGCAGGCGCCCGCGCGCGCCGCGAACGGCGGCAACAACGGCCAGCGCCAGCGTCAGCGCCAGGGTGGCGGCAACGCCCAGGCCCGCGCGAAGGCCGACGCCGACGCGGCTGCGGCCGCTGAGGGCGACGACGCCTCCGAGGACAGCGACGAGAACGACACCGACGGTGAAGGCGGGGGACAGGGCGGTTCGAGCTCCTCGCGTCGCCGTCGCCGTCGTCGTCGTACCGGTGAAGGTGGCGGCGGCCAGGGCGGAGACGGCGGGGACGACCCCGAGAACACCGTCACCCGCGTCCGCAAGCCGCGCACGGCCGAGGACGAGATCACGAGCATCGCCGGTTCCACGCGCCTGGAGGCCAAGAAGCAGCGCCGCCGTGAGGGCCGCGAAGCCGGCCGTCGCCGCGCGCCGATCGTGAGCGAGGCCGAGTTCCTGGCCCGTCGCGAGTCGGTCGATCGGGTCATGGTCGTGCGCCAGCGCAAGGACCTCACCCAGATCGCCGTCCTCGAGGACAAGGTCCTCGTCGAGCACTACGTCGCCCGCGAGTCGCAGACCTCGCTCATCGGCAACGTCTATCTCGGTCGCGTGCAGAACGTGCTGCCCTCCATGGAGGCTGCGTTCATCGACATCGGCAAGGGGCGCAACGCCGTCCTGTACGCCGGCGAGGTCAACTGGTCCGCGCTCGGCCACAAGGACGGCCAGCCGCGCAAGATCGAGTCGGTCCTGCAGTCCGGGCAGACCATCCTGGTCCAGGTCAGCAAGGACCCGATCGGACACAAGGGCGCCCGGCTGACCAGCCAGGTCAGCCTCGCGGGCCGCTTCCTGGTCTATGTGCCCGACGGCACCACCTCGGGCATCTCGCGCAAGCTGCCGGACACCGAGCGGTCGCGACTGAAGGCCTTGCTCAAGGAGGCCGTCCCCGCGTCGGCCGGTGTCATCGTGCGGACCGCCGCCGAGGGTGCGTCCGAAGACGAGCTCACCCGCGACGTCGAGCGCCTCAAGGCCAAGTGGGACGACATCGAGGCCAAGGTCGCCAAGGGCAACGCCCCGCAGCTCCTGCACGGTGAGCCCGACCTGACCCTCAAGGTCGTCCGCGACCTCTTCACCGAGGACTTCTCCAAGCTCGTCATCCAGGGCGAGGACGCCTGGAGCTCCGTCAAGGAGTACGTCGACCAGATCGCTCCCGATCTCTCGGACCGCGTCGAGCGCCAAGATCCGTCGGGCCCCGACCTGTTCACGGTGCACCGGATCGACGAGCAGATCGCCAAGGGCCTGGACCGCAAGGTCTGGCTGCCCTCCGGCGGTTCGCTCGTCATCGACCGCACCGAGGCGATGACGGTCGTCGACGTCAACACCGGCAAGTTCACCGGTTCGGGCGGCAACCTCGAGGAGACGGTCACCAAGAACAACCTCGAAGCGGCCGAGGAGATCGTGCGCCAGCTCCGCCTGCGCGACATCGGCGGCATCATCGTGGTCGACTTCATCGACATGGTCCTGGAGGCCAACCGCGACCTGGTGCTGCGGCGCATGGTCGAGTGCCTCGGCCGCGACCGCACCCGTCACCAGGTCGCCGAGGTCACCTCGCTCGGCCTCGTGCAGATGACCCGCAAGCGGATCGGCACCGGTCTCGTCGAGGCCTTCAGTGAGACCTGCTCGCACTGCCAGGGCCGCGGCCTGATCGTCCACGACCTGCCGGTTGCCCCCAAGGGTGGTGGCGGCGGTGGCACCGAGCCCGAAGAGGGTCGTCGGGGCAACAACCGTCGCAAGGCCAAGCCGAAGGGCGACGCTCCGGTCGAGACCGCTGCCGCCGCCAAGCCGGTCCCGTCCCCGAAGGACGTCGCCGCGATGGCCAAGCATGCTGACGAGGCTCACGAGGACGCGACCGACGAGGCTCCCGTCGTGGTTGACGAGGCCCCTGTGGTGGTCGAGGAGGCCCCTGTGGTGGTCGAGGAGGCCCCTGTGGTGGTCGAGGAGGCCCCTGTGGTGGTCGAGGAGACCCCTGTGGTGGTCGAGGAAGCCCCCGTGGTGGTCGAAGAGGCCCCCGTCGTGGTCGAAGAAGCCGCCGTCGTGGTCGAGGAAGCCCCCGTGGTGGTCGAGGAAGCCCCTGTGGTGGTCGAAGAGGCCCCCGTCGTGGTCGAGGAGCCGGCGCCTGCGCCGGTGGCCACGACCAAGGTCGTCACCCGTACCCGACGCAGCTCGGCCAGCCGTCCGGCGGGTCCGCCGGTGGCGGTCGTGACCGTGGCAGCCGCGGAACCGACCGAAGCGAACGAGGACGCGCCGGCCGCTGAGGCCGATGCGTCCGAGGCGCCGGTGGCACACGTGCCGATCAAGAAGAAGGGCGCTGGCAAGCGCTAGCAGTGCGGGGCGGGTCCATCGTTTTGGTGGATACCGGCCCGAACCGTAGTATTGACCGTCGGTGCGCCGCAGGTGCGCCGTTCTGCTGGCGCCCGGCGAATTCGCTGTGCGTGCCGCAGACCCGAACGTTGACGTGAGAAGGAGCCCGCGGTGGTGTACGCGATCGTGCGCGCAGGCGCGAAGCAGGAAAAGGTCGAGGTCGGCGACGTCTTCGAGATCGACAAGTGCGCTACGCCGGTCGGCGACACCCTCACGCTGCCGGTGGTCCTCACCGTCGACGGTGAGACCGTGACCAGCACGGGCCTCGAGAAGGCGTCGGTGACGGTTGAGGTCCTCGGTGCCACCAAGGGCCCGAAGATCGTCATCCAGAAGTACAAGAACAAGACCGGCTACAAGAAGCGCCAGGGTCACCGCCAGAAGTACACCCAGGTCAAGGTCACCGACATCTCTCTCTGAGCTGGATCCCCGGGCGGGTTCACCTCTTCACTCCCAAAGGACTGAAACATGGCACACAAGAAGGGCGCAGCGTCCACCAAGAACGGGCGCGACTCCAATGCTCAGCGTCTCGGCGTGAAGCGCTTCGGCGGCCAGGTCGTCAGCGCCGGCGAGATCATCGTTCGCCAGCGTGGCACCCACTTCCACCCGGGTTCGGGCGTCGGTCGCGGTGGCGACGACACGCTGTTCGCGCTCATCCCCGGTGCTGTCGAGTTCGGCAAGAAGCGCGGCCGCAAGGTCATCAACATCGTTCCGGGTGAATGAGCTGACGCTCGTTTGACCTGGCTTACGAAGGGCGTCCCGTTCGACGGGGCGCCTTTCGCCATTTTGGTTTCGAGGCTCGCAAGCTCGCACCTCAACCACTGAGAAGAGAAGATGCACCCATGGCTGTTCCCACCTTCGTCGACCGCGTGACGCTCACTGTCGCTGCTGGCCGGGGCGGTCACGGGGTCGCGTCCGTCCACCGTGAGAAGTTCAAGCCGCTCGGCGGCCCCGACGGCGGCAATGGCGGGCCCGGTGGCTCGATCATCCTCCGGGTCGACCCCGACGTCACCACGCTGCTGGAGTACCACCACAGCTCGAAGCGCCAGGCCGAGCACGGCGGCCACGGTGCGGGCGACCACAAGAACGGTTCCCACGGGACCGACATGATCTTGAAGGTGCCGGACGGCACCGTGGTGAAGCGCCGCAACGGTGAGGTCATCGCCGACCTGATCGGCGCCGGCACCGAGCTCGTCGTGGCCGAAGGCGGCCGTGGCGGCCTCGGCAACGCGTCTCTGGCGTCCAAGTCCCGCAAGGCTCCCGGCTTCGCGCTGCTCGGTGAGCCCGGTGACGAGCTCGAGGTCGTGCTCGAGCTCAAGGTCGTCGCCGATGTCGGTCTGGTCGGTTTCCCCAGCGCCGGCAAGTCCAGCTTGATCGCGTCGATCTCGAAGGCTCGTCCCAAGATCGCCGACTACCCGTTCACGACCCTGGTCCCCAACCTGGGCGTGGTCACCGCTGGTGACTTCACCTTCACTGTCGCCGACGTGCCCGGCCTGATCGAGGGCGCGGCCGAGGGTCGTGGTCTCGGCCACGACTTCCTGCGCCACATCGAACGCTGCGCCGCGCTCGTGCACGTCCTCGACACGGCGACCATGGAGCCCGGCCGCAACCCGGTCGACGACCTCGACATCATCGAGGCCGAGCTCAGCCGCTATGGCGGCCTCGAGGACCGGCCGCGCCTGATCGCCCTCAACAAGGTCGACGTGCCCGACGGCCGCGGCATCTCCGAGATGGTCGTCGACGACCTGCGTGAGCGCGGACACCGCGTCTTCGAGATCTCCGCGATGTCCGGTGAGGGCACCCGCGAACTGATCTACGCCATGGCCGAGATCGTCCAGGAGGCGCGCAAGGCCAAGCTGGCCGAGATCCCGACCCGGATCGTCGTACGCCCCAAGGCTGTCGACGACGACGGCTTCACCGTCACCTCCACCAAGGCCGGCTGGCGGGTGGTGGGCAAGAAGCCCGAGCGCTGGGTCCGCCAGACCAACTTCAGCAACGACGAGGCCGTCGGCTACCTCGCTGACCGCCTCAACCGGCTGGGCGTCGAGACGCGCCTGTTGCAGCTGGGCGCGGAGGCCGGAGACTCGGTGCTGATCGGCCCCACCGACGACTCCGTGGTGTTCGAGTTCAGGCCGGGCGTCGACGCGGGTGCCGAGAACCTGTCACGGCGCGGCGAGGACGATCGTTTCCAGGACGACCGCCAGGCGGCCATCCGTCGTCGCGAGATCCAGGCCAAGCTGGGCGAGCGCGCCGAGGGCGAGACGCGCGCCGACGTGGCCCGCCGGATCGACAAGCCCGAGGTCTACGGGCCGACCTCCTACGAGATCGGCTCTGAGGAGGACCCGGACGTCGCTCCGGCCGTGCCCGAAGACGAGGCGTGGCTCGAAGAAGACCCCGGTGAGTGAGGCCGTGACCCGTGAGGTGGTGGCCGGCGCCCGCCGGATCGTCGTCAAGGTCGGGTCCTCGTCGCTGACCACTGCCGCTGGCGGGATCGACCCCGACCGGGTGAGCTCGCTGGTCGACGTCCTGGCCGCCGCGCGTGCCCGGGGCGCCGAGGTCGTCCTGGTCTCCTCCGGTGCCATCGCGGCCGGCCTGGCCCCGCTCGGGCTGAAGAAGCGTCCGCAGGGTCTGGCGGCCCAGCAGGCCGCTGCGTCGGTGGGCCAGGGCATCCTCGTCCACCGCTACACCGAGGAGCTGGCCCGGCACGGCCTCATTGCCGGCCAGGTGCTGTTGACCCTCGACGACGTCACCCGTCGCGCGCACCACCGCAACGCCCACCAGACCTTCACCAAGCTGCTCGAGCTCGGCGTGATCCCGATCGTCAACGAGAACGACACCGTGGCGACCCACGAGATCCGGTTCGGCGACAACGACCGGCTGGCGGCGCTCGTCGCCCACCTGGTCCATGCCGACCTGCTGGTGCTGCTCTCCGACGTCGACGGCCTGTACGACGGCCCGCCGACCCGCCCCGGGGCGCGGTTGATCACGGACGTGCGGGGCGACGAGGACCTCGCGGGCATCACGATGGGCTCCGTCGGCGCGGCCGGCGTCGGCACCGGTGGCATGGTCACCAAGGTCGATGCGGCAGCGATCGCCACGGGCTCGGGGATCCCGGTGGTCCTCACGTCGGCGGACGGCGCTTCGGCGGCCCTGGCCGGCGATCCCGTCGGGACGCTGTTCCACGCGACCGGCAAGCGTCGTCCCATCCGCCTGCTCTGGCTGCGGCACGCCACCGAGCCGAAGGGGTCCGTGGTCCTGGACCCCGGTGCCGTGCGCGCCGTCGTCGAACGCCGCGCCTCGCTGCTCGCAGCCGGAATCACCGCGGTGCAGGGCAGCTTCGTCGCGGGCGACCCGGTCGACCTGCGCGATGTCGACGGCACGGTCGTCGGCCGCGGTCTGGTCAACTTCGACGCCGCAGAGCTGCCGCCCCTGCTGGGTCGGTCCTCGAAGGAGCTCAAGCAGGAGCTGGGCGCCGCCTACGAGCGCGAGGTCATCCACCGCGACGACCTCGTCGTGCTGCGCTGACTCCGCGGTCTCGACATTGGTGAGGGTTGGCTGCCGTGTACGGCGGCGCCGTACCCTTGGCATGACATGAAGGACGCCCCGACGGTCTACCTCGACCACGCCGCGACGACGCCGATGACCGACGTCGCCATCGAGGCGTTGACGGCGCGACTGCGCGAGGTCGGCAACGCGAGCTCGCTGCATGCCTCCGGGCGCCGTGCGCGGCGCATCGTGGAGGAGTCCCGGGAGACCGTCGCGCAGGCCCTGAACTGCCGTCCGGGCGAGGTGGTCTTCACCTCCGGTGGCACCGAGGCCGACAACCTGGCCGTGAAGGGCCTCTACTGGTCGCGCCGGGCCACCGATCCGCGTCGCCTGCGCTTCCTCGCCTCGGGCGTCGAGCACCACGCCGTCCTCGACCCGCTGGAGTGGCTGGAGGAGCACGAAGGCGCTGCGGTCAACCTGCTTCCGGTCGACACCGTGGGACGCCTGTCCGTGCAGGCGCTGCGCACCGCGGTCGAGCTCGAACCGGCCTCGGTCGCTGCGATCACGGTGATGTGGGCCAACAACGAGGTCGGGACGCTCCAGCCCATCGACGAGGTCGTCGCCCTCGCCGGCGAGCACGGCATCCCGGTCCACACCGACGCCGTCCAGGCGATCGGTTCCGTGCCGGTCGACTTCGCCGCCTCCGGTGTCGACGCGCTCTCGGTCTCCGGGCACAAGGTCGGTGGCCCGCAGGGCGTGGGCGCCCTCGTCGTACGACGCGAGGTGGACCTGACCGCGCTGCTGCACGGCGGTGGCCAGGAGCGCGACGTCCGCAGCGGCACCCTCGACGTCCCGGCGATCGCCGGGTTCGCAGCCGCGGTCGAGCTGGCCGTCAAGCACCAGGCCGACCACGCCGCGCGGCTCACCGTCCTGCGCGACCAGCTGGTTGCCGCCGTACGACGCGAGGTGCCTGACGTCGTCCTCAACGGTGACCTGGTTGACCGGCTCCCGGGCAACGTGCACCTCGGATTCCCCGGCTGCGAGGGCGACTCGCTGCTCATGCTGCTCGACGCCCGTGGCATCGAGTGCTCCACCGGTTCGGCCTGTTCGGCCGGTGTGCCGCAGCCCTCGCACGTGCTGCTGGCGATGGGTCGCAGTCCCGAGGACGCTCGCAGCTCGTTGCGGTTCAGCCTCGGCCACACCACCACCGTCGCCGACATCGAGGCCGTCGCGGCCGCCATCGCTCCCTGCGTGGAGCGGGCCCGTGCGGCCCGTGCGTGACCGGCACCCGTGAGTCGGAGGTGATCGCGCCATGAAGGTCGTTGCTGCCATGTCCGGTGGCGTGGACTCGGCCGTCGCTGCCGCGCGCGCGGTCGAGGCCGGCCACGACGTCACGGGCATCCACCTGGCACTGTCGCGCAACCCGAAGTCGTACCGCTCCGGCGCACGGGGTTGCTGCACGATCGAGGACTCCAACGACGCCCGCCGGGCTGCTGACGTGATCGGCATCCCGTTCTACGTCTGGGACCTCTCCGACCGGTTCCACACCGACGTCGTCGAGAACTTCATGGACACCTACGCAGCGGGGGAGACGCCGAACCCCTGCCTGCGCTGCAACGAGAAGATCAAGTTCGCCGCCGTCCTCGACCGCGCGCTGGCGCTGGGCTTCGACGCCGTCGCGACCGGCCACTACGCCACCGTCGTCACCACCGATGCGGGCGTCGAGCTGCACCGCGCGGTCGACAACGCGAAGGACCAGTCCTACGTCCTGGGCGTCCTCGACGAGCAGCAGCTGCGGCACTCGATCTTCCCCCTCGGCGACACCACCAAGGACGTCGTCCGGGTGGAGGCCGCGCGTCGCGGACTGCTCGTGGCGGACAAGCCGGACAGCCACGACATCTGCTTCGTCGCTGATGGCGACAACGCCGGCTGGCTGCGCGAGAAGCTCGGCGACCGCGCGCCGAACCACGGTGGCGAGATCCGCGACGAGGCGACCGGCGAGGTGCTCGGCCACCACGAGGGCACCTTCGGCTTCACCATCGGCCAGCGCAAGGGGCTGCGTCTCGGCATCCCCGCGGCCGACGGCCGGCCGCGGTTCGTGCTCGACATCGAGCCGGTCAGCGGCACGGTGACCGTCGGCCCGCGCGAGCGTCTTGCGGTGGACCGCGTCGAGGGCGACCGGCTGCGCTGGTGCGGCACGCCGCTCCCGTCCGGCACCGTCCTCGACGGCGACCGGGTGACGGTCCAGCTCCGGGCGCACGGCGCCGAGCACCGCGCCGTCGTCCGGGTCGTCGACGACCGCCTGGAGATCGACCTCATCGACATCGCCGAGGGCATCGCGCCCGGCCAGGCCGCGGTCGTGTACGACGGCACGCGGGTCGTCGGCTCAGCGACGATCACCGCGACGCAGCGGGTCCCCGCGTGACGATCAGGGGCACCGGGATCGGGTCCGTCCCGGGTGACGAGCAGCGCGACTTTGACGAGGCGGTGGCCCTGGTCCTGGGCGAGCTGGCGGCCGACGAGCACGGGCTGCCGTTCCTCCCGGAGGTCCCGGGACGGGGAGCGCCGGCGGCGATGACCGGTCGGACCCTCGGGCTGGTCACTGGCCTCGATGCCGATCTCCAGCCCAGCGGCTGGCGGCTCACTGGGTCCAGCGGCGCTCCGGCGATCGACCAACGGCGGGCGCGCAGCCTGCTGTCCCAGGACCTCGACGGGCTCGAGGAGCGCGCATCGGGCCACACGGGCGCGTTCAAGGTGCAGGTCACCGGACCGTGGACCCTTGCCGCGACCGTCGAGCGCCCGCGCGGCGACAAGATCCTTGCCGACCACGGTGCCCGCCGGGAGCTCGCCCAGGCGCTGGCCGAGGCCGTGACCGACCACCTGGCCGACGTACGACGCCGGCTGCCTGCTGCGACGGAGCTGGTCCTGCAGGTCGACGAGCCGGCCCTGCCGGCCGTCCTGGCCGCCGCCATCCCGACCGCGTCCGGTTTCGGACGACACCGCGCGATCCACCCGCCCGAGGCCAGCCAGGCGCTGGAGTGGGTCCTTGCCGCGGCGGCCGACGCCGGAGCAACGCCGTGGGTGCACTGCTGTGCGCCCGACGTCCCGATCGGCCTGCTCCGTGGGGCGGGCGCGCGGGGCGTGATGGTCGACCTCGGCCTGCTCGACGCCGCGGGGCACGACGCCGCTGGGGAGGCGCTCGAGGCGGGCGACACGATCGCTCTCGGCATCGTGCCGACGTTCGACGACCCCACGGGCGACGCACCGCTCGTGGAACGGGTCCGGCGCTGGCTGGACATGCTCGGCCTCGACCCGGAGCAGGTGAGTGGCTCGCTGGTCATCTCGCCGACCTGCGGCCTTGCGGGAGCGACGCCGGGTTGGTCGCGCCGCGCGCTCGAGCTGTCCCGTCTGACCGCGCGTTCGCTCGGCAACTGAGCAACCGAGCAGCTGGAGACGACGAAGCCCGCCGGAGCAGTGCTCCGACGGGCTTCGCCTTGGGGGGCTTGATCAGCCGACGTGAACGCCCTCGGGGGCGTCGGTCGCCATCTCGTCGTGCTTGACGTTCAGGAAGGTCCAGATCACGGCCGAGGCCGACAGCATCAGGATCGACGCAGCCAGGAAGGCATGGGTGGCGCCCTCGGGGAAGCTGGATCCGAACACCGCGACGTCCAGGAAGGACAGGTCGCCGCCCGGGATCGGTGCCGACGGGTCGCCGCCGCTGGCGGTGATCGCATCGCGCATCGGGCCGGTGACCTCGTCGGTCTGGCTGTTGGTGAAGTGCAGCGCCACCGTGCTCAGGGTCGCGAGGCCGATGGCGCCACCGACCTGCTGCATGGTGTTGAGCACGCCGGATCCGATGCCGGAGTCCTCGGCCCGGACGTGGTGCACCGCGGTGAGGGTCAGCGGCACGAAGACCAGACCCATGCCGACGGCCATCATGATGATGAACGGGAAGATGTGCGTCCAGTAGTTGATGTCCGCACCACCCTCGCCGAGTGCCTTGAGGACGGCGGCGGGGGACTCGTCGACGGGAATTCGCGAGAACATGAACAGCGCGGTCGCCGCCAGCAGGGTTCCGGTGCCGGCGAGGAAGCGCGGGTCGACCCGCGCGATCAGGTTGGACGAGAGCGCGGCGCCGATCACGATGCCGAACGAGAACGGCAGGAACGCGAAGCCGGCCTCGAGCGAGCTGAAGCCCATGATCTGCTGGATGAACAGGCTCAGGAAGAAGAACATCGAGAACATCGCGGCGGGGGCGATCATCATGGCCGCGAAGCTCGTGGCCCGGGTGCGGTTGGCGAAGATCCGGACTGGCAGCAGCGGGTGCTCGACGCGCGACTCGATGAACGCGAAGGCTGCCAGCAGGCCGACACCGGCGATCAGCGGGATGATCGTCTGGGGGTCGCCCCAGCCGTAGGCCTCTTCGCCCGCGCGGGACAGGCCGAAGACGATGCCGAGCAGGCCGAGCGTGCCGGTGATGGCGCCGGGGATGTCCATCTCACCGGGGTGCGACTCGGACTCGGTGAGCACGCGAGGCACCAGGAATGCGGCGATCAGGCCGATCGGCACGTTGATCAGGAACGTCATCCGCCAGCCCTCGACGTCCAGGCCCACGAAGGAGTCGAGACCGGTGAGCCAGCCACCGAGGATCAGGCCGATCGCGGCACCGACGCCGGACATGGTGGCGTAGGCAGCCATCGCGCGGTTGCGCGCAGGACCGGCCGGGAAGGTGGTCGTGATCAGCGCCAGGGCGGCCGGCGCGGCCATGGCAGCGCCCACGCCCTGCAGTGCCCGCGAGCCGAGCAGCATGGCCTCGTTGGTGGCCAGCCCGCCGAGGGCCGAGGCCACGGCGAACGTCGCGAGGCCGATCATGAACAGCTTGCGTCGACCGTAGAGGTCACCGAGGCGGCCGCCGAGGAGCAGCAGGCCACCGAAGGCGAGGGCGTAGCCGGTGACGATCCAGGTCAGGTTGGCCTGGGAGATGTCCAGGTCCTGGCCGATGAAGGGCAGCGCGATGTTGGCGATGGTGGAGTCGAGCACCACCATCAGCTGCGCGGTGAGGATGAGCACGAGCGCGAGACCCGCGTGCTTGCTCGGGGTCTCGACCTCTGCGGACGAGATCGTCTCCGCAGGGTCGAGTGATTCGACGTCGGTCATGGGTGATTCCTTCGTGAGGTGGTGATGATGCGTCGGGTCAGCCGCGGGTGGCGGCGGGAAGAATGATCTGGTCGATCACGCGAGCGATCAGGTCGGGCGTCGGCGGATCGCCGAGCAGGAACATGCGGTGCAGGATGATGCCGGGCAGAGCGGTCGAGAGCAGGTCGATGTCGGCGTCGTCACGCAGCTCGCCGCGGTCACGGGCCCGCTCGTAGATCTGCCGGCCGACAGCAGCCTTGGGTGCGATGAAGCGGGTGCGGAACTGGGCAGCGAACTCTGCGTCGCGGCCGATGGCCGTGATCACGCTGCCCAGCAGGTCGGTCTGGTGCTTGTCGGTGAGACCACCGTTGCCACAGAACACGGCCAGCAGGTCACCGCGCAGGCTGCCGGTGTCGTCCTTGACGACCAGCGGTGCCTTCTGGGACATCAGCGCGTCGATGACCAGCGCGGCCTTGCCGTCCCACTTGCGGTAGAGCGTCGCCTTCGACGCCTTTGCGCGAGACGCCACGGCGTCCATGGTGAGCCGGTCGTAGCCGACCTCCGCCAGCACCTCGAGCGTGGCCTCGAGCAGCTCCTGCTCGCGGTCGCCCTCGACGCGGGGGCGGGTGCCCGCCTCCGGCGAGGTGGGGCTCGTTCGCGGTGACATGGTGCTCCTGACGGGGTGGAAATGATGGAACGGTACGGTTCCGTTTCACTACGGTAGTACGGAACTGTTTCGTTTCGCAAGTTATTCCGTACGACGTCCTCCGGGCTGCGTCGTCGAGCCTGACAGCCGCCACCGACATCCGGTGCGGGCCGCGCAGCGGCTGTCGGCGGCACCGGGCAAGATGTGCGTCATGAGCGACGCCACGCCTCCCGTCGTACCCGCCGAGGTCCGTGACGAGCACGCCAGGATCTCCGAGGAGATCGAGGACGCGCGCTGGCGCTACTACGTGCTCGACGACCCGACGCTGTCGGACGCTGACTTCGACAAGCGGATGCGACGCCTCGAGGAGATCGAGGAGGAGTTCCCCGAGCTGCGCACACCGGACTCGCCGACGCAGAAGGTCGGGGGAGCGGTGTCGACCGACTTCACCGCGGTCGACCACCTGCAGCGGATGGAGAGCCTCGACAACGCCTTCTCGTTCGAGGAGCTGGGTGCGTGGCATGCCCGCCTCGGGCGCGACGGCATCGAGAGTCCCGCGCTGCTGTGCGAGCTCAAGGTCGACGGGCTCGCGATCAACCTGCTCTACGAGAAGGGGCGCCTGGTGCGGGCCCTGACCCGGGGCGACGGACGAACCGGCGAGGACGTCACGCCCAACGTCAAGACGATCGAGTCGGTGCCGCACCGGCTCACGGGCACCGACGACTTCCCCGTGCCCGACCTGGTCGAGGTCCGTGGCGAGGTCTTCCTGCCGGCGCTGGCGTTCGAGCGGCTCAACGTGTCGATGACCGAGGCCGGCAAGCCGGCCTTCGCCAATCCGCGCAACGCTGCAGCGGGTTCGCTGCGGCAGAAGGATCCGCGCGTCACCGCGACCCGCGACCTCGGCATGGTCTGCCACGGCATCGGGGCCCGCCAGGGCTTCGAGCCGTCCGCGCAGTCCCAGGCCTATCGCGCCCTTGCCGCCTGGGGCCTGCCCGTCTCGGAGGCGGTTAAGGTGCTGCCGTCACTGTCCGAGGTCGAGGGCTACATCGCTCACGCGGGCGAGCACCGTCACACGATCGTTCCCTACGACATCGACGGTGTCGTGATCAAGGTCGATGACGTCAGCCTGCAGCGCCGCCTCGGCTCGACCAGCCGAGCGCCTCGGTGGGCGATCGCCTACAAGTACCCGCCCGAGGAGGTGAACACCAAGCTCCTCCGGATCGACGTCAACACCGGCCGCACCGGCCGGGTGACGCCGTTCGGCGTGATGGAGCCGGTCAAGGTGGCCGGCTCGACGGTCGAGATGGCCACCCTCCACAACGGCTACGAGGTCCAGCGCAAGGACGTTCGCCCCGGCGACACGGTCATCCTGCGCAAGGCCGGCGACGTCATCCCCGAGATCGTCGGCCCCGTGCTCGCGCTGCGGCCCGAAGGCCTGCCCGAGTGGGTGATGCCGACGGCCTGCCCGTCGTGCGCCACCGAGCTGGTCGAGCAGAAGGAGGGCGACAAGGACCGGCGCTGCCCCAACCACGAGCACTGTCCGGCGCAGGTCCGCGAGCGCGTGCACCACGTCGCCGGCCGGGGAGCCTTCGACATCGAGGGCCTGGGCTACGAAGCGGCGGTTGCGCTGCTCGACTCGGGCGCCATCCGCAACGAGGGCGACGTCTTCGACCTGTCCGTCGAGCAGCTGTTGGCCACGCCGCTCTTCACCCGGGCGCCGAAGAAGGACGAGAGCGGCCCTCAGCTCAGCGCGAACGGCCAGAAGCTGCTCGACAACCTCGGAGAGCGCAAGGCCACGGCCCCGCTGTGGCGTGTCCTCGTGGCGCTCTCCATCCGTCACGTCGGGCCGACCGCCGCTCGAGCGCTGGCCACCGAGTTCGGTTCCATGGAGGCGATCCGCGCAGCCAGTGAGGCCGACCTCGCGGCTGCCGAGGGAGTCGGGCCGACCATCGCCGATGCCGTCATCGAATGGTTCGCTGTCGACTGGCACGTCGAGATCGTGGAGAAGTGGGCGGCCTCCGGTGTCGCGATGGCCGATCAGCGCGACGAGTCCGTCGCGCGCACCCTCGAGGGCCTCACCATCGTCGTGACCGGTTCGCTCCAGGACTTCTCGCGTGACTCCGCGAAGGAGGCGATCCTGTCGCGCGGCGGCAAGGCCGCGGGATCGGTGTCCAAGAAGACCGACTTCGTGGTGATCGGTGAGAACGCCGGCTCGAAGGCCGAGAAGGCCGAACAGCTGGGGGTTCCGATCCTCGACGAGGACGGGTTCAAGCAGCTCCTGGCCGATGGACCACCTCAGGGTCCGCCGGAGTGATGAAGCGGTGGGTCCCGGCTGCCCTGCTCGCGCTTCTGGCGGCGGGGTGTTCCGGCACGGACGAACCGGAGTCCGACACCAGGACCGAACCGACCGCCCTCACGACGTCCGCCACCGCGCAGGCTGACGACCCCACGACGGGCGCCACCGCCGTACCCCACCGGGTGTCGCTGCCCGCGCTGCGTGAGAAGACGTACGACGGCGACGGGCTGCGTCTCGGCGAGGTGGTCCTCCGCGCGCCGAACCACACCGAGTACGAAGTGACCTACCGCAGCGGCAGGCTCACGATCTCGGGGCGGCTCGCCGTACCGAAGGGAGACGGGCCGTTCCCGACGGTGGTGCTCGCCCACGGCTACATCGATCCCGAGATCTACGTGAACGGACAGGGGATGACGCGTGAGCGGGCCTGGTTCGGCGAGCACGGGTACGTCGCACTGCACGTCGACTACCGCGGCCACGCCGGCTCCGATCCCGACCGCAGTCGCGGCCTGGACATGCGGATGGGCTACACCGAGGACGTCATCAACGCCGTGCACGCGCTGCGCGACTGGGAGGGCCCGGTCGATGACGAGCGGGTCGCCCTCGTCGGCCGGTCGATGGGCGGGGGAGTCGTCCAGAACGCGCTCGTGGTCGCGCCCGGTCTCGTCGATGCGGGCGTCGCGTTCGCCTCGGTCAGCTCGCTCGCCGCCGAGAACTTTGACCACTTCATCCGCTCCGACGGGTCTCGCGACCGGGTCACCGGCGCGATCCTGAAGGCCTACGGCGAGCCGAGGGCCAACCCGGACTTCTGGGACGGCATCAGCGCGCGCACGTACTTCGGCGACATCACCGAACCCGTGCTGATGCTCCACGGCACTGCCGACGACACCTGCCCGATCCGGTGGAGTCGCCAGACCACGCGGGCGATGCGCCGCGCCGGGGTCGACGTGACCCTCCAGGCCTACGACGGCGAGCAGCACGCCTTCGGTCCCCAGTTCGACAGCGCGATGGAGCGAACCGGCGAGTTCCTCGCCCGGCACCTTTCCTGAGACGGCCCCTTCCCACCACTACGCTGTTGCCTCCGGATCACCCTCGAAAGGCGCGACGTTGGCACGCATCCCCGGTGTGGGCGACCTGCTCGGTCCCTACCGGATCACCCGCGAGCTCGGTGCGGGCGGCATGGGGATCGTGTTCGAGGCGATCGAGGAGGGACTGGGGCGGCGGGTCGCGCTCAAGGTGCTCTCGTTGCAGCTGGCCTCCGAGCCGGAGTTCCGCACCCGGTTCACCCGCGAGGCATCGGTGCTGGCGCGCAGCGACAGCCCGCACATCATTCAGGTCTACAGCCACGGCGAGCAGGACGGCTGCCTCTACCTCGCCACCCAGTTCGTCTCGGGCGGTGACCTGGCTGCCCTCGTCGCCGGCGAAGGAGTTCCGGCTCCCGACGTGGCCCTCGACATCGCTGCCCAGGTCGCCTCGGCCCTCGCCGACGCCCATGCGGTCGGCGTGATCCACCGCGACGTGAAGCCTCACAACGTGCTGCTCCGCTCGGGCCAGGGCCAGGTGCACGCCTACCTCTGCGACTTCGGCATCGCCAGGGACGGCGAGTCCTCGCTGACCAGCAGCGGCGTGGTCGCCGGCACCTACGCCTACCTGGCTCCCGAACGGTTCCGCGGCGAAGCCGCGACCCCGGCCAGCGACACCTACGCCCTCGGCTGCCTGTTGTGGTTCCTGCTCACCGGTCGCCCTCCGTACGCCGGCGGGCTGGTCCAGCTCGCCCAGCAGCACGAGTTCTCGCCGATCCCGCAGCTGCCCGGGACGACCGACCAGATCAACGGATTCCTGCGGCGGGCCATGGCCAAGGATCCTGCGGCGCGTCACCCCAGCGCAGCCGCAGCCGCCGCCGAGCTGCGGGCGATCCGGGCCAGCGGACGCGTGCCCGACCAGCAGTTCGTCGTACCCCCTCCGGCGGCGCCGCCCGCCTACCTGTCGTCGCCGTCCGACCCGCTGTCCGCCCCGTCGTACGTGATCGCCGCGTCAGCGCCTCCGCCCCTGGCCCCGCCCGTGGCGCCGATCGCACAGCCGGCCGCCTCCTCGCCCTCCTCGCCGTCGTACGCCACGCCGAACCTGTCGACCCCGGTGCCCCGATCGGGCCGCGGCCCGCTGGTCGCGGTGATCGCCGTGCTCGCGGCGCTGGTCATCGGCGTCGGGGGCGGTGTCGCCTGGCACTTCCTGGGTGGTGACGGCGACGCGGGCGCCCGGACCGATGGCCAGAGTCCGAAGGCGGGGAGCACCGGCCCGACCCTGAGCCCCGAGCCGCAGGAGTCGGCGTCCGACCACGAGACCGTCGACCCGCCCGGCGCGCAGCTCGGACCGGTCACACGTGCCGACGTCAACGGCGACGGCAGCGACGACACGATCCTCGTCGACAACAGCGCCGACCAGACCCTGGTGCTGACCTCCGACGACGCGTCCGACACCGGGTTCGGCGACCTGGAGACCTGGTCGGGCACGGCCTACGGCACCGCCAAGGTGGTGCGAGGAGACTTCTCCGGCGATGGCCTCGCGGACCTGGCGCTCGTCGAGACCGACCGCGTCCGCGTCGCGCGCTCCAACGGCACCGGCTTCGATGCTCCCGAGGACTGGGGCGGCGTGCTGCAACCTGACCAATTCAAGGTGACGGCCGGTGACTTCGACGGCGACGGGATGACCGACCTCGCGTACCTGACGGGTGCGGGGGAGAATTACGTCGCCATCGACGTCGCACTGTCCGAAGGCTCCACGTTCGGCGGCCCCACCACGTGGGCGGTCGTCGACGGCTGGAAGTTCGAGAACATGAAGATCGGTGCCGGCGACTTCGACGCTGACGGCGACGCCGACCTGATCGAGCTCGGCAAGCCCAGCGAGGGCGGGGCGGACCTGCGCCTGTTCCGGTCCGAACGCAGCACGTTTGCGAAGAACGAGCTGTGGCTCTACTCCGCCACCTGGGACTGGAGCGGGACGCACCCGGTCGTCGGTGACTTCGACGGCGACGGTGATGCCGACGTGTTCGCGATGCTGGACGAGGGCAACGCACGGTTCGTCCGCGTCCTGTCTGACGGCACGACGCCCGTGCTCGAGAGCCAGCACCTCGACATCGCCGACGTCGCCTACGCCGACGCGCGTCCGGTCGCCACCGACACGGACGGCGACGGAACGACCGACCTGGTGCTGCTGGACCGGGCCACCGGCACGGTGCGTCTGTTGCGCTACGGGAGCGACGGTCTCCGCGAGACCGGCCGGATCGCGGCGGCGCTCGACGCCGACAACACCGTCGTCGTCGGCATCACGCGCTGAGGGCCGCCAGCCACGCCGCGGCCGCCGTGGGGCCGGCGAGATGGGTGAAGGCGACGTCGGGGTGGGACTCGCTGATCGTCGCGAGCCAGGTCAGGTCCGGCTCCGAGCCGTCGGCGCGCATCCGGCGCACGGTCCGGCGCACCAGGCCCCGCAGCGTGCCCGGCTCCTCGTGGGTCACGTGCACCACGAGGTCGGCCCGGTCGAGCAGCAACGCCCGCGGGTCGTCGTACTCACTGGTGGTGACCCAGCCGTCGAAGGACGCCAGGTGGTCGGCATCCGAGGGATCGGCGAGCTCGGCCAGCGGCACGAGCGGGACGTCGAGGACGGCAGCGAGCCGCTCGAGGAAGCTCGTCATTGCTGGTCCGGGTGTCCCCGCGGTGATCACCCGCTGCGGGATCCGCGGCGGAGTGGGAGTGGGCGGGTACACCCGGCGGATTCTAGGCACCTGCCCGCCACCTAGAATCACCGCCATGTCCCAACTCTCCCGCGACGAGGTGGCCCACCTGGCCGATCTCGCCCGGATCGACCTCGATGCCGCCGAGCTGGACCACCTGGCGCCCCAGCTCAACGTGATCCTCGAGGCGGTCGCATCCATCAGCGGAGTGGCCGGTGACGACGTCCCGCCGACGTCCCACCCCATCCCGCTCACCAACGTCTTCCGTGAGGACGTCGTGGTGCCCGGCCTGACCGCCGAGCAGGCGCTGTCCGGCGCACCGGAGGCCGAGGAGCAGCGCTTCCGCGTGCCGAGGATCCTGGGGGACGAGCAGTGAATGACCTGATCAAGAAGACCGCCGCCCAACTGGTCGACGCCCTTGCCGCTGGGGAGACGACGTCGGTCGAGCTGACCCAGGCGCACCTGGACCGGATCGCCGCCGTTGACGGGAACGCCACCGCAGGCATTCACGCGTTCCTCCACGTCGACGCCGAAGGTGCCCTCGCGCAGGCCGCCGAGTCGGACGCCCGCCGCGCCGCGGGGGAGACCCGCCACCTGCTCGACGGCGTCCCGATCGCCGTCAAGGACGTGCTGGCCACCCAGGGGCTCCCCACCACGTGTGGGTCGAAGATCCTCGAGGGTTGGATCCCGCCGTACGACGCCACGGTGGTCCGCAAGGTCAAGGCCGCCGGTCTGCCGATCCTCGGCAAGACCAACATGGACGAGTTCGCGATGGGTTCGTCCACCGAGCACTCCGCCTACGGCCCCACCCGCAACCCGTGGGACCAGACCCGGATCCCCGGTGGGTCCGGTGGCGGCTCGGCTGCCGCCGTCGCCGCGTTCGAGGCGCCGCTGGCCCTCGGCACCGACACCGGTGGCTCGATCCGCCAGCCCGGTGCCGTGACCGGCACTGTCGGCGTGAAGCCGACGTACGGCGCGGTCTCGCGCTACGGCCTCGTCGCGCTCGCCAACAGCCTCGACCAGGTCGGCCCGGTCACCCGCACCGTCCTCGACTCGGCGCTGCTCCACGAGCTGATCGGCGGGCACGACCCGCTCGACTCGACGTCGGTCAACCAGCCGGTCGGCGCGTTCGTCGATGCCGCCCGACAGGGTGCCGACGGCGACCTGACCGGCCTGAAGGTCGGTGTCATCAAGGAGCTCGCCGGTGACGGCTGGCAGCCCGGTGTGATGACCCGCTTCGCCGAGACGGTCGAGCTGCTCACGAAGCTGGGCGCGGAGGTCACCGAGATCGCGTGCCCGTCGTTCGTGCACGCCATGGCGACGTACTACCTGATCCTGCCGGCCGAGTGTTCCTCGAACCTCGCCAAGTTCGACGCGATGCGGTACGGCCTGCGGGTCGTCCCCGAGGGCGACCCGTCCGCGGAGGCGGTCATGCGCGCGACCCGCGACGCCGGCTTCGGTGACGAGGTCAAGCGCCGGATCATGATCGGCACCTACGCCCTGTCCAGCGGCTACTACGAGGCCTACTACGGCCAGGCGCAGAAGGTCCGCACGCTCATCTCGCGCGACTTCGCGGCTGCGTTCGAGCAGGTCGACGTACTCGTCTCGCCGACGTCCCCGACGACGGCGTTCCCGCTGGGGGAGAAGCTCGACGACCCGCTGGCGATGTACCTCCAGGACCTCGCCACCATCCCGGCCAACCTGGCCGGCGTCCCCGGCATCTCGGTGCCGGCGGGCCTCGCGGACGAGGACGGCCTCCCGGTCGGCTTCCAGGTGCTGGCGCCGGCACTGGCCGATGATCGGTTGTACCGGGTGGGCGCGGCCGTCGAGGCGGCGCTGACCACGCAGTGGGGCGGCCCGATCCTTGCGAAGGCACCCATCCTCGGAGGAGACCGATGACTGACACGCTGATCGCCTTCGACGAGGTCATCGAGAAGTTCGACCCCGCCCTCGGCCTCGAGATCCACGTCGAGCTCAACACGAACACGAAGATGTTCTGCGGTTGCCCCGCGGTGTTCGGCGGCGAGCCCAACACGCAGGTCTGCCCGACCTGCCTGGGCCTGCCCGGCGCGATGCCCGTCGTGAACGGCAAGGCCGTCGAGTCGGCCATCCGGATCGGCCTCGCACTGAACTGCGAGATCGCCGAGTGGTGCCGGTTCGCGCGGAAGAACTACTTCTACCCGGACATGCCGAAGAACTTCCAGACCTCCCAGTACGACGAGCCGATCGCGTTCGAGGGCTTCATCGACGTCGACGTCGAGGGCGAGACCTTCCGCATCGAGATCGAGCGCGCCCACATGGAGGAGGACACCGGGAAGTCCAGCCACATCGGTGGATCGGACGGCCGGATCCACGGCGCCGACTACTCCCTGGTCGACTACAACCGCGCCGGCATCCCCCTGATCGAGATCGTCACCAAGCCGATCATGGGCACCGGCGACAAGGCGCCCCTGGTCGCGAAGGCGTACGTCTCCGCCATCCGCGACCTGATCGTGGCGCTCGGCGTCTCCGACGCCCGGATGGACCAGGGCTCGATCCGCGCCGACGTGAACCTGTCCCTGGCGCCGAAGGGCGCCGGCGGTCTCGGCACCCGGTCGGAGACCAAGAACGTCAACTCGCTGCGCTCGGTCGAGCGCGCGGTGCGCTACGAGATGGGGCGCCACGCCGGCATCCTGCTCGACGGCGGATCCGTGCTCCAGGAGACCCGTCACTTCCACGAGAACGACGGCTCCACGTCCTCCGGTCGCGAGAAGTCCGACGCCGAGGACTACCGCTACTTCCCGGAGCCGGACCTGGTCCCCGTGGCGCCGAGCCGCGAGTGGGTCGAGGAGCTGCGCCTGACCCTGCCCGAGAACCCTGCCGAGCGCCGGGTTCGACTGCAGGGCGAGTGGGGCTTCACCGACCTCGAGATGCGCGACGCCGTTGCTGCGGGCGCGCTCGTCCTCATCGAGCAGACCATTGCTGCCGGTGCCTCGGCACAGACGGCCCGCAAGTGGTGGCTCTCGGACCTGTCCCGTCGTGCCAACGACGCAGGCGTCGAGCTCGCCGAGGTCGGCGTGACGCCGGAGCAGGTCGCGGCCGTCCAGGCACTCGTCGACGGCGGGACGATCAACGACAAGATGGCCCGCCAGGTCTTCGACGGCATGCTCGCAGGTGAGGGCACTCCCGACGAGATCATCGCCGCACGTGGGCTGGCGCTCGTGTCCGACGACGGTCCGTTGCTGGCCGCCATCGACGAAGCCCTGGCCGCGCAGCCGGACATCGCCGAGAAGATCCGCGGCGGCAACCACGCCGCTGCCGGTGCGGTCATCGGTGCGGTCATGAAGGCCACGCGCGGCCAGGCCGACGCCGGCCGGGTCCGCGAGCTCATCCTGGAGAAGCTGACCTGACGATCACCCCACCGGCGTCTCGGGTGCCGCTGGGGTGCACGGGCCGGTCTCTCCGCGCAGGATCGGCCTCACGTCGGCGTCCAGGGACGTCGTACCGGTGGACCAGGGCCTGCCGTCGAGGTCGTCCTTGCGCAGTGCTTCCAGGGTGACGACGTCGCTGCCCGTCACCACGATGCACGACGAGCCGAGCTCGGTGGTGCCCTGGTCGTACCCCGCCAAGGGGCGTGCGAGGGGCCAGTCGATCGACCCGTCCTCGTCGCCCCCGTTGTCGGTGAGGACCAGCGCCACCCGTTCGGGGCGGTACGACGCCCGCCGGGTCGCGATGTCGCCATCGGGCGTCGTGGCTGCCGTCCGTGCGAGGTCGTCCAGCTCGTCGATCGCGTCGAGGAGTCGGTCCCACTCGTAGTCGTCGACGTCCTCGTCATGGCCCAGGCCGTAGACGGAGACCGCTTCGGCTCGGCCGCCGAGGGTCGTGAAGACCGACGTGACCGGCTGATCGGTCCAGTTGCTCTCTTCGTAGTCGTACTTCCCGAACGCGACGGTCTTGAACGCCTCGCGTACCCGGTCCAGACCGGCCGGGGTCAACGTGTAGGTGTCGACGCCGAGACCCTCCTTGCCATTGAGG
Source organism: Nocardioides sp. Root682 (assembly GCF_001427795.1). Taxonomy (GTDB): domain Bacteria; phylum Actinomycetota; class Actinomycetes; order Propionibacteriales; family Nocardioidaceae; genus Nocardioides. The sequence goes on from NZ_LMHJ01000003.1 coordinate 842,189, forward strand.
TAGACGGTTCCGTCCGTGCGCACCTCCGCGTCGGGGACACGGGTGCCCGGCGCCCCACTCCCGCCGGTCGAGTAGATCGACACGAGCACGTCGTCGGCGTGTGCACTGACCACATCGGGGCTGGCCAGGGTGCCGTGCCCGGGTCCGTTGAGGGTGACGTCGATGGGCGGGTCGGAGGAGTCGCCACAGGCGGTGAGGCCGAAGGTCAGCAGGATCCCGAGAGCCGCGGCGTTGTGTCGTCGCATGTCAGGTAGGACGTGCCGGCGACCGCCAGGGTTCCCGGGGATGTCCTCCTACTGCTCGGCGAGCAGCATCCGGTCGTCCTCGTGCTCGACGGCGCACAGGTTGGTGAGGGAGATCCAGCCACGCCTCCCGTTGGAGGTCTCGACCGAGACCCAGGCGCGCTGGCCGTTGACCGACTCCCCGCGCTCCGTCATCCAGCGGGTGTTGAACTCCTTGCCCCGGATGAAGGTCGCGATCGTGCGGTCCTTCGTGCTCGGCCCCTGGCGCACGTTGGTGGTGGTGTTGACCCTGAAGGTCCAGTCACCAGCGGTGCCGGCGTACGGCTCCCTGGCGATCGAGGAGACGTAGCGGGCCGTCGACCGGCGTGCCCTGCCGTAGAGGGTGTGCCAGTGAGCTTGCTGGGTCATGGGGGAGACCTTTCCCGAGGGCTTCGGCGGAAGACGTTCTGAAGAACAGACGTCGTAGGGCGTCAGAAGGTTGCGTCCGGGGCCGAACCGGCCCGGAACCGGCGCGGGAACCAGTCAATTCGGGCCATGCCGACGCGGGTAAATCGGTCTAGCGTCGAGCGGTGACGGACCATCATGGGGGTGGTTCGCGCTGAGCCTGGGGGAGTCCCCGATGCAACACTTCAAGAACACCCGGAGGGCGCTCGCCGCCCTCGTCGCCGGGATCGTGGCCGCGCTGGCTGCGTCCCTGCTGATCGTCCCGCCAGCGAGTGCGGCGAGCCATTCCGGTGAGCTGCTCCTGCGCGGTCCCGGCGCCTCGGCCTACACCCGCGGGTACGCGGTCAGCCTGGTCGGCAAGGAGGGCGCCACGATGACGTACACCTTCCAGGTCCGCAACACCGGCACCACCCTCGCGCAGTACCGGATCAACATCAATGACTGGACCGGCGCCCAGGCCCAGCTGTACGACGGCACGCTGCTCCTCAAGCCACTGGCCAGCAGCCCGGACGGCTACTACACCAAGCCCATCGCGCCGGGCGGCAACCAGGCGCTGACCCTCAAGATCCCGATCCCGGTCGGCACCGCGGCTGTCGAGCACTACTCGTCGGTCTACCTCTACGGGACCGACGGCTACGTCCTCGACAGCAGGAACCTCATCGCCGAGGAGCCGGCCGTTCTGACCGGATCCACCGCGCAGGACCTGTTCGTCAAGAACGGTGGCCAGCTGGCCGTCGGTGGAGCAGGCCACCCCGCGCAGGTGATGACCGCGCCGACCATCTCCGGCACCCAGGTCGCGGTGTTCACCGCCACGTTGCAGAACTCGACCGCTGCGTCGACCACCATCGGGTTCCAGCTCTATGACGACGGCTGCGCCCAGGTGATCGTCAAGGACGGCACTCTGGACGTCACCGCGGCAGCCCGCAACGGCACGTACCAGACGCCGTCATTGGCGAAGCTCGGAAAGCGGAACCTCACGATCTCCGTCAAGAACGTCCTTGCCGGCTGCCCGCGGGGGACCGTCTACGTGTACTCGAAGCTGGGTGCAGGACCCCTACAGCAACAGTCGATCCTGCTCGCCAACAAGGCGGCCTGAGCAGTTCGTGCCACGGCGACCGGATCCCGCGCTCCACGAGCGGGATCCGGCCGTCGTCGACCTAGCCGCGACTGGTCATTTCGAGCCATGTGGGCGCGGGTAAAGCGGTCTAGCGTCGGTCGGTGACGGACCATCATGGGGGTGGTTCGCGTCCGCTCCGTGGGAGTCCCGATGCAACGCTTGAAGAGAACTCGGAGGGCGGTCGCCGTCCTCGTCGTGGGGGTCGTGGCCGTGCTGGCTGCGTCTCTTGCCGTGGTGCCCGCCGCCAGCGCGGCCAGCCACTCCGGCGTCCTGGTCGTGAGAGGGCCCGGCGGGTCCGCCTACACCGCCGGCCACGTGGTCAGCCTCGCAGGCAAGGAGGGGACGACGATGACCTACACCTTCCAGGTCCGCAACACTGGCGCGACCTTGGCGCAGTACCGGATCAACATCCAGGACTGGACCGGTGCGCAGGCCCAGCTGTACGACGGCACGCTGCTCCTCAAGCCCCTGGCGAGCAGCCCGGACGGCTACTACACCAAGGCCATTCCGCCGGGTGGCAACCAGACCCTGACCCTCAAGATCCCGATCCCGGTCGGGACCGTCGCCTACGAGCACTACTCCAGCGTCCGCCTGTACGGAACCGACGGGTACTTCATCGACGAGGTCTACCTCGTGGCGGAGGAGCCGGCGGTGCTCACCGGAGGCAGCCCCGCTGACCTGTTCCTCAAGAACGGCAGCCAGCTTGCCGTCGGCGGGCCGGGCCGTTCCTACCAGATCGTGACCGCACCGACCATCACCGGCACGGCGGTCGCGACGTTCACGGTGACCCTCCAGAACTCCACCGCCCCGTCGGCGACCATCGGGTTCCAGCTCCAGAACAATGGCGGCTGTGGTCAGGTCGTCACCGTCAAGGACGGCACCCTCGACGTGACTGCCGCCGCTGTTGCGGGCACCTACCTGAGCCCGCCGCTGGCCAAGCTCGGAAAACGAAATCTGACGGTCACGGTCAAGAACCTCGGCGTGTGCAACTACATCCAGCTGACCGCCAGTGCGAAAGAGCCCAATGGCGGTTTCGCGCAGACCTCTGCCCTCGAGGTGAACAGGGCGGCCTGAGCCGAGCGCCCGGGGCGGCCGGATCCTAGGGCTCGACGAGCAGGATCCGGTCGTCCTCGGGGGCGGGCGTACCGCGGCCGTCCTCGTTGCTGGTGGTCAGCCACAGCCGACCGTCGGGCGCCCGGACGATCGTGCGCAGCCGGCCGTAGTCGCCCGCCTTCTCGCCGTCGAAGTACGCCGTCGGGTCACTGACCTGGCCGCCGGCGACCTTGATCCGCCACAGGCGCTCGCCCTGGAGCGCCGCCATCCAGAGGTACCCGCCGGCGTACGCCAGACCGGAGGGGGAGGCGACGTCCGTCTTCCAGGTGAGGTCGGGCTGGGTGAAGCGCTTGGGCCCACCCTTGCCCTCGACCTTCGGCCATCCGTAGTTCGCTCCGGGCAGGATCCGGTTGAGCTCGTCGGCCTTGTCCTTGCCGTACTCCGAGGCCCACAGCGAGCCGTCGGCGTCGAAGGCGAGGCCCTGGACGTTGCGATGGCCCAACGACCACACGGCCGTCTTGAACGGATTGCCGGGTGCCGGTTTGCCGTCGGTCGTGATCCGCAGGATCTTCCCGGCCAGGGACTTCCTGTTCTGCGAGAGTGCTTGCTTGCCGCCCTCGCCCGTCGACACGTAGAGGAAGCCGTCGGGCCCGAAGGCCAGCCGCCCGCCGTCGTGGATGTCGCCGGTGGGGATCCCGGTCAGGATCGGCTCGGGCTCGCTGAGCTTGCCGCCGTCGAGCCGCGCCCGGACGACCCGGTTGTCCTCGGCGGTGCACACGTAGAAGTAGAGGAGCTTGTCGGTCACGAAGGCGGGGGAGACCGCAACGCCGAGCAACCCGGCCTCGCCGCGCGGGTCGGTCTCGGGGATCCGGCCGACCTCGTCCACCTTCCCCTGTTCGGTGGTCGGCTCCTTGCCGACCTCCGGAGCGGTGACGACCAGGACCCGGGCACTGTCGCGCTCGGTCACCACCGCGCGACCGTCCGGCAGGAAGTCGATGCCCCAGGGCGTCGCGAGGCCGGTGGCGATCGTGGCGACCACGTCGGGCACGCCGTCGACGGCGAAGGTGATCTCGCCGCCCTGCACCGTCCCGGTCGGTGCGGCGGTCGCGGTGCCGGACACGTCGATGTCGGTCGTGTTGCCGCCCTGGCCACAGCCGGCCGCGACCAGTCCGACCACGAGGAGGGACGCCGCTGCGCGGGTCTTCACTTCACGCGCTCGAGGAAGTCGAGCAGCAGCTGGTGCACGACGTCGGGCTGCTCGAGCTGCACGAAGTGCGATCCCCTCAGCTCGACGTACTCGCTCTCCTGGCCGCGCTCGGCCAGGCGCTTCGAGGCCGAGGCCATGTCGCGGGCGCCCGCCAGGACGTCGTACGTCGCGGCGACGAACATCGTGGGCACGTCGATCTTGCTCAGCCGCACCCGTGGGTGGCGGGAGGTGCCGATGGCCAGTCGGGCGTACCAGTCGATCGGGGTCGTCATGAACTCCGCGAGGCCGAGCGCAGTGGCCTCGAGGTCGACGCCCGGGAAGATGAACCCGGTGCGGGTGATCAGCTTGACCGTGCGCGGACCCATCGGGATCCGCCGCGCGATCGGGTTGGTCAGCAGGCCGGTGTGCTGGGCGACCCGACAGGCATTCACGGTGATCGCCCGCGCCACGATGCGGGGCAGGTGGAGCGGCGCGAGCATCGTCGAGAAGGTGTCACCGGGCACCCCGCACATCGCGAAGATCCCGCGCACGCGCTCGGGGTGACGGTAGGTGAGCTCGAAGGCGGTGTTGACGCCCATCGACCAGCCCATCAGCACGGCGTTGTCGATGCCGAAGTGGTCCATGACCGACAGGCCGTCCTGCACGAAGTGCTCGATCTCGACGTGCTTGCGATCGAGTGGACGCTCGGAGCCGCCGACACCGCGGTGGTTCCACGAGACGATCCGCACACCGCACTCCGGGTCGAGCAACCACGGCCAGAGGTACGGGTTGGTTCCGAGGCCGTTGCACAGCACCACGGTGGGGCCGTCGATGAGGCCGTCGGGGTCGTTCGTCCAGGCCCGGACGGTCGTGCCGTCGTCGGAGAGGATGTCGCGGAAAGCGATCGACGACGGCCGGACGCGCTGCTCAGGGCTGGGTGCGGGGCTCGACATGCGGTCGATTCTGCCCGAACGAGGGCCCCACGGGGCGCGTCTCAGGCGTGGCGTACGTCAACCTTCTCGGGTACGGCGACCTCGGGGTCGGCGTACCGCTCGGCGAGGAAGCGTTCGACGTCCTCGCGCTCGGCGCGGCGCTGGGTGCAGTCGGTGAGCGCGATCATGGCGTTGCGGCGGGCCCGAAGCTGTGCGGCCACGGGCCACGAACGCACGGCATCGACGGTGCGGAGCAGGGGGAAGAGGGGGGACACGATCGCCTCCGGTGAGCTGGGGGAGGACCCCGACCCTACCGACGCCAAGGTGTTGTGCGGGTCACCCGGAGGTGACATCTGGGTGAATCGGGTGCCGGGTCGCGCGGGTCGCTCCGACGCTCGCCACCACGACGCAGCCGATGGCTGCCCACTGCACGGGCGCGAGGTCCTCGCTCACCACGAGCAGGCCGGCCAGCGCCGCGGCCGCGGGTTCGAGGCTCATCAGGACACCGAAGGTCGCGGCGGGCAGGGTGCGGAGTGCGGCGAGCTCGGCGCTGTAGGGGACCACGGAGCTGAGCAGGCCCACGGCCGCACCGATCAGCAGGACGCGCGTGTCGAGCAGGTCGTCACCATCGACGGTGAGCAGGAGGGGGCTGAGCAGCACCACGGCGACCAGGCTGGCCACGGCGAGGCCGTCGATGCCTTCCCAGCGGCGGCCGGTCGCGGCGCTGGAGAGGATGTAGCCGGCCCAGGCGGCTCCTGCCAGCAGGGCGTAGGCCACCCCGACCGGATCCAGGTGGCCGCGCTCGAAGCCGAGCAGCAGCACCCCTACGGCAGCCAGCCCGACCCAGACCAGGTGACGCGGCCGGCGGAACCCGACGGCTGCGAGCACGAGCGGGCCGATGAACTCGATGGTCACCGCGACACCGATCGGGATGCGCGAGAACGACTGGTAGATCCCCCAGTTCATCGCGCCGAGGCAGGCGCCGTAGCGGGCAGCGACGACCCAGTCGGCGCGCGTGCGCCCAGACAAGCTGGGTCGTGCCCACAGCAGGAGCACGACGGCGCTGGTCGCGAGCCGCAGCCACACCACGCCGTTCGGTTCGAGGTCGTCGAACAGTCTCTTGGCGAAGCCCGCGCCCAGCTGCACCGAGCCGATCCCGAGCAGCACCAGTGCGACCGCCACCCCGAGCGGGGGACGGTGGCTGTGCTGATCGGGGCGCGACCCAGGTCGCTGATCGGGGGAGGGCGTGGGCACGGGCAGACGGTACCGGCGGCACCGGTGACTTTTGTCGGTCCGGTCGGTCAGAGTGAGGAGGGGACCGTCGACCGCGACTTCAATGGAGGAACCAATGACCACGATCCTGATGGTCGGGACGCGCAAGGGCTTGTGGATCGGTACGTCGGAGGACCGGAAGGACTGGTCGTTCACGGGCCCGCACCACGACATGGAGGAGGTCTACTCCGGCCTGGTCGACACGAGGGGCGGCACCCCGCGCCTGTTCTCCGGGGCGTCGTCGAGCTGGCTGGGTCCGCAGCTGCGGTGGACCGACGACCTGGGCGCCACCTGGCAGGAGACCCCGAACGGCGCCATCCGGTTCCCCGAGGGTTCCGGCGCGACGCTCGAGCGGATCTGGCAGATCGTCCCGGGGACCGCGGACGGGGTGCTGCACGCCGGCACCGAGCCAGGTGCCGTCTTCACGTCCACCGACGGGGGCGCGTCCTTCGCTCTCGAGGAGGCCCTGTGGAACCACCCACAACGGCCCGAGTGGGGCGCGGGCTTCGGCGGCCAGGCCTTCCACACCGTGCTCCCGCACCCGACCGATCCCGCGTCCGTCACCGCCGCGATCTCCACCGGTGGCGTCTACCGCACCACCGACGGCGGGGCGTCGTGGAGCCCGCGCAACCAGGGCATCCGCGCGGACTTCCTGCCCGAGGACCAGCGTTACCCCGAGTTCGGGCAGTGCGTCCACAAGGTCACCCGGCACCCGAGCCGCCCCGAGCGCCTCTACGCCCAGAACCACGGCGGCGTCTACCGCTCCGACGACGAGGGCGGGTCGTGGACGTCGATCGGCGACTCGCTGCCCAGCGACTTCGGGTTCCCGATCGTGGTGCACCCGCACCGCCCCGACACGATCTGGGTGTTCCCCCTGGGCGGGGGCGAGCGGCGCTACCCGCCGGACGCCCACGCCCGTGTGTGGCGGTCCGACGACGCGGGTGAGTCCTGGTCGTCGTACGACGACGGGCTGCCCGACGACTTCTACGTCGGCGTGATGCGCGATGCCATGTGCGTGGACAGTCACGATCCGGCGGGCCTCTACTTCGGCGCCCGCAACGGCTCGGTCTGGGCCTCCGCGGACGACGGCGAGTCGTGGAGCGAGATCGCCGCGAACCTGCCGGACGTGATGACGGTCAAGGTGGGCGTGGCCTAGGTTCTGCGCATGCCTGCCTTCTCCCAGACCCACGAGACCACCATCGCGGCACCGCCGGCGACCGTGCACGCCCTGATCGCCGACTTCCACGAGTGGATCAAGTGGTCGCCCTGGGAGGGCCTCGACCCGGAGCTGGGGCGCACCTACGAGGGTGAGGGCGTCGGCGCGCGCTACACGTGGTCCGGGAACAAGAAGGCCGGCGAGGGTGCAATGACCTTCGCCGCCATCACACCGGAGGAGGTCAAGGTCGACCTGCAGTTCCTCAAGCCCTTCAAGGCCGAGAACGACATCACCTTCACCCTGACGCCTGCGGGCGAGGGCACCCGGGTGGCCTGGACGATGAGCGGCAACCGCAACCTCGTCTTCGCCGTGCTGGGCAAGCTGTTCTTCGACAAGGCGATCGGCAAGGACTTCGAGAAGGGCCTGGCGTCGTTGAAGGCGGCGGCCGATAAGGCCTGACAGGACGGCAGCCTGAGATACCCCGCAGGCACGGCGGGGGCGCCGACTAATCTGTGCACATGACCGACGCCCCCGACATCAAGCCCCGTTCGCGCGACGTCACCGACGGCCTGGAGAAGGCCGCCGCCCGTGGCATGCTCCGCGCGGTAGGCATGGGGGACGAGGACTTCGCCAAGCCCCAGATCGGTGTCGCGTCCAGCTGGAACGAGATCACCCCCTGCAACCTGTCGCTCGACCGGCTGGCCAAGGCCGTCAAGAACGGCGTGCACGCGGGTGGCGGCTACCCGCTCGAGTTCGGCACCATCTCGGTGTCCGACGGCATCTCGATGGGCCACGAGGGCATGCACTTCTCGCTCGTCTCGCGAGAGGTGATCGCGGACTCGGTCGAGGTCGTGATGAGTGCCGAGCGCCTCGACGGCTCGGTGCTGCTCGCCGGCTGTGACAAGTCGCTGCCCGGCATGCTGATGGCTGCTGCCCGTCTCGACCTGGCCAGCGTGTTCCTCTACGCCGGCTCGACGATGCCCGGCAGCGTCGACGGCAAGGACGTCACGATCATCGACGCCTTCGAGGCCATCGGGGCGTGCCTGGCCGGCAAGATCACCCGCGAGGAGGTCGACCGCATCGAGCGGGCGATCTGTCCGGGCGAGGGTGCCTGTGGCGGCATGTACACCGCCAACACGATGGCGGCCGTCGGCGAGGCCCTTGGCATGTCACTGCCCGGTTCGGCTGCTCCGCCGGCCGTTGACCGGCGCCGCGACGGCTACGCCCACAAGTCGGGCGAGGCTGTCGTCAACCTGCTCCGCAAGGGCATTACCGCGCGCCAGATCATGACCATGGAGGCGTTCGAGAACGCCATCACGGTCGTCATGGCGCTCGGTGGCTCGACCAACGCGGTCCTCCACCTGCTGGCGATCGCCCGCGAGGCCGAGGTCGACCTGACCCTCGACGACTTCAACCGGATCGGCGACAAGGTGCCGCACCTGGCCGACCTCAAGCCGTTCGGCAAGTACGTCATGAACGACGTCGACAAGATCGGCGGCATCCCCGTCGTGATGAAGGCGCTGCTCGACGCAGGCCTGATGCACGGCGACTGCCTCACGGTGACCGGCAAGACGATGGCCGAGAACCTCGCCGAGATCAACCCGCCGGACCTCGACGACGACGTGATCCACAAGCTGGACCGTCCGATCCACGCCACCGGTGGCCTGACCATCCTCAAGGGCTCACTTGCGCCCGAGGGCGCGGTCGTGAAGACGGCTGGCTTCGACGACTCGGTGTTCCGCGGCACGGCTCGTGTGTTCGACGGAGAGCGCGCTGCCCTCGACGCCCTGGCCGAGGGCAAGATCGTCGCGAACGACGTCGTGGTCATCCGCTACGAAGGCCCGAAGGGTGGACCGGGCATGCGCGAGATGCTCGCGATCACCGGCGCGATCAAGGGCGCCGGCCTCGGCAAGGACGTCCTGCTGATCACCGACGGTCGCTTCTCTGGCGGCACCACCGGGCTCTGCGTGGGCCACATCGCGCCCGAGGCCGTCGACGCCGGACCGATCGCCTTCGTGCGTGACGGCGACCCGATCACGCTCGACGTCCTCAACCGGTCGCTCGAGGTCGAGATCGACGACATCGAGGCCCGCAAGGTCGGTTGGGAGCCGCGTCCGCCGAAGTACACCCGGGGTGTGCTCGGCAAGTACGCCAAGGTCGTGCAGTCGGCCGCCCACGGCGCCGTCACCAGCTGATCGCCCGATGAAGGTCCACGACCAGATCGGCGACCGACTGCGTGCGTTCGTCGCGAAGCAGCAGGTGTTCTTCGTGGCGACCGCGCCGCTGTCCGGCGACGGCCACGTCAACCTGTCGCCGCGGGGCATCGTGGGCACCTTCGGGTTGATCGGTGACCGCACCTTCGCCTGGCTCGACACGACCGGTAGCGGCAGCGAGACCATCGCGCACCTGCGCGAGAACGGCCGGATCACCGTGATGTTCTGCGCCTTCGACGGGCCGCCGAACATCGTGCGCTTCCACGGCCGCGGGCGGGTCGTCTCTCTCTATGACGAGGAGTACGCCGACCTGGCGGCCCGGTTCGAGGACCTGCCCGGCGCCCGCGCCGTCATCGTGGTCGACATCGAGCGGATCTCCGACTCGTGCGGCTACGGCGTCCCACTGATGGAGTACGCCGGCCAACGCGACCTGCTGCAGCCGTACTTCGAGCGCAAGGGCGTCGAGGGCTCCGCGGAGTACCGCCGCCAGAAGAACCGGACCAGCGTCGACGGCCTGCCGGCGTACGACTTCGACCCACTCGCGGAGCAGTAGGCGACCGACGTCGCCAGGAGGCGACCGACATCGCGCACGTGCACGATGTTGGTCGGGTCAGAGCCGCTTGGAGCGACCAAGATCGCGCACGTGCGTGATCACGTTCAGGCGTGCACGGGGAAGTGCGCCCGCCACGCCTCAGACATCCGTCGCGGTACGTCGGGATGGCCGCGCTCGACCAGCAGACGGTGGATCCTGGACAGGGTCTGGTCCGGTCGGGCGTAGATCCCGCGCGCAACGACGACGATGATCCGCCAGCCGTCATCGTCGATCGCCTCCCGACGCTCGAGGTCGGACTCCCACTGGTCGACTCGGTCGACGTGCTGGCGGCCGTCGTACTCAACAACGAGGCGGACCTCCGGCCAGCTGAGGTCGTACTTGCGCCGCGCCATCGTCAGCGGATCGCCCACGGTGAGGTTGACCTGCGGCTCGGGGAGGCCGGCCAGGACGATGAGCATGCGCAGCCTCGTCTCCATCGGCGAGTCCACCCGCGAACGAACGAACGCGAGCGCAGCCCGGGCCTGTGCGGCGCCGGGACCGGATGCGTCGGCACAGTGTCGACGTAGCTCGTCGAGCCCGATCATGCGCCGGACCATGGCGTCGCCGACGACGACCAGATCGACGAGCGGGAGCTTCTGGGCGAGCTCGACGAAGGTCTCGGGGAGGGCGGACACCCGGATCCCGTCGACGACGACCGAGCGCCCGTCGGGGTCGACGTGACACCGGACGCCGGCGCGAGACCGGCGCTCCGCGGCGGTGGGAACGGTGACGTGCTCGTCCGGATCGATCGGCACCGGCAGCCGCCATGCCCGAGCGGCAGTGCTGTGGCTTCCGCGAGCCGCGTCGCCGAACGGAAGGAGCGCCGCCCGGGCGAGCAGAGCCCGGACGAGGATGTGCCAGATCGTCGGACGTCGTGGTTGCTCATCCACAGACCACTAGGGTCGGCAGGGTGCCTGACGTCAACGAGTACGGCCAGCAGGTCGGGGCCGTCGTACCCGACTGGGAGCCGAGGCCGTTCCCCGAGCCCGTCTCCCTGCCGGGCCGTTACGTGTCTGTCGAACCGCTGACCTCGGCGCGGTACGCCGACCTGTTCGCCTCGACCTGCGGCCCCGACGACGGCGCTCTGTGGACCTACCGTCCCGTGCCGCGGCCGACGTCCCTGGCGTCCTTGTGGATGCACCTGGCCGGACTGCTGGAGACTCCCGACTGGGTGACCTACGCGCTGATCCCGCTCGAGGGTCCGGGCGCCGGCAAGGCGGCCGGCATCGCGTCGTACATGCGCATCGAACCGCGCAACGGGCAGGTCGAGATTGCGGGCGTGCTCTTCGGGTCCGCTCTCCAGCGCACCCGCGCCGCGACCGAGTCGATCCACCTGCTGATGAAGCACGCCTTCGACGACCTCGGTTACCGCCGGTTCGAGTGGAAGTGCGACAGCCTGAACGAGCCGTCGCGGCGAGCCGCGCATCGTCTGGGTTTCGTCGAGGAGGGGCGCTTCCGCAACCACATGGTGACCCAGGGCAGGAACCGCGACACCGACTGGTTCTCGGTCATCGACAGTGAGTGGCCGACCGTCCGGGCGGCGCACGAGCAGTGGCTGGACCAGGACAACTTCGATGCCGACGGGCTCCAGCGACGAGCACTTGGAGATTTCTTCGGCGATTGACGTCGAAGCTGTCGAATCCCGGTTCCGTGTTCGTGGAGAGGGTGAGAGGCGGTCACCGGACCGCCACCACCTGAAGGGAAACGGCAATGTCTGCCATCACCACCAGCACGACCAGCACGACCCCCGCCACCACTCTCAGCACGGCCAGCACCGCCCGCACCCGTCGCGTGCCGGTCGGCTTCCACGCCTTCGGCGTCGCGTTCGTCGGCGCCGTCGTCACCGGCGCCTTCGAAGCGCTCACCCGCGCCGTGGGTGTGCCCTACGAGTTCGCGCTCCCCGGCGCCGAGCCGGCCACCATGCCTGTCACCGGGCTGTTCTTCGCAGTCCTCGAATTCGGCGTGGTCGGCGCGATCATGGCTGCCTGCTTCGCACGCTGGGCCCGGCAGCCGCGTTCGACATGGCGCCGCACCACCGTCACGTTGACCGCGATCTCGGTGGTTCCGTCGCTGGTCGCGGCGTCGAACACCTACGCCACCAACGTCGCGCTGGCCGTGAGCCACGTGATCGCGGCCGTCGTGATCATCCCGCTGGTCGCACGGCGCCTGTCCGAGACGAACCCGCGCCGCGCGTGACCGATGTCGGTGCAGGGTGGTGGAGTGGATCCATGGACCAGCGCATCAGCTTCATCACCCTCGCCGTCGCCGACCTGGACGCCACCCGCCGCTTCTACCGCGACGGACTGGGCTGGACGCCGGAGATCGACGTGCCGGGCGAAGTGCTCATGTTCCGCGCCGGCGAACGGCTCGTCCTGTCGCTCTGGGACCGCGCGTCGTGCGAAGCCGAGGTCGGCACCCTGATGAGCGGGCCGGGCATCGCGCCGCTGACGATCTCGCACAACATGCCCACACCAGCAGGGGTCGACGAGGTCCTCGAGGCGGCGAAGGTCGCCGGGGCGCCGCACGTCCAGCCCGGGGTGCAGCGCGACTGGGGCGGCTACAGCGGCTACTTCTCGGACCCCGACGGGTTCCGCTGGGAGGTCGCCTTCAACCCGAGCCCGATCGGCGAGCTGGTGTTGCCGTGAGTGGCTAGCGTTCGATCTGCTGCAGGACCGACCGCGCCTGGGAGCGGGCGCCTGCTGCGTTCGGGTGGGCGGGTACGGCGACGGCGAGGTCGTTGAGCGAGATGACGCCGAGCCCCTCGACGTACCGGGTCAGCGGACCCGTGCAGACGTGGTGACCGGTGCTCAACGGGTGGGTGTCCACCAGCTCCGCACCGCCTCGTCGGGCGGCCTCCGCCAGCATCGCGTTGAGCTTGACGAAGACCGAGTTCAGGTAGGCCATGTCGGTGTTGGTGATCGGCACGATCGGCCAGCAGCCCCGGACGGGGATGGCGTCGAGGTAGTTGACGAGCAGCACCCGGGCCCGGGGTGACCGTCGCTTGATCTCCTTGAGTGCGGCGACCACCTTGTCCTCGGTGGCGGCGACGTTCTCCGCGAGCCGGTCGATGCCGCCGGCCGTGAACCGCTCCTTGCACCCACCCAGCGGCAGGGACGTCTCGTCGATCAGCGGGAGGACGTCGGGGAAGGGCAGCACCGGGGTCGGGATGCTGATCGGCGACGCCGAGATGCAGGAGGTCGCACCGGAGGCCCCCTCTGCGTCGTTGCCGCCGATCCCGACGGTCACGAGGTCGGTGGTCGGGGTCAGGCGGTCGAACTGTGGCGGGTTGGTGCCGCCGAGGGGTAGCCCGGCCTGCGGATGGGCGAAGTGCTCGGTGGTTGCCGAGCCACACGTCGCGTCCCGGAACACCGGGATCGCCAGAGCTCGAGCCACCAGCTTCGGATAGTTCGTGTGCGACTGGAAGCAGTCCACCGGCGCGTGCCGCGCGTCGGGCACGCCGTACCGGTCGAAGAGCACGACGTCGGCCGACCACGAGTCGCCGAGGGCGACGTACTCCTGGTAGCGCGGGGTGACGGCCGCGTGCGCGACCGGCGATGCCCCCGACGTGACGAGCGGGACGGCCGCCAGCCCGAGCAGCAGGGTGAGCAGGGCAGGCAGGGTGGTCCGACGGTGCATGCCGGTCCAACGAGCGAAGGTGACGGCCGTCACACAGGAGGTACGGCGTCCCGGCCGGTCACCCGACGAGAGCGCCCATCTGGCGCACGGCCTCCAGGAGCGGGGCCAGCACGGGTGAGGGGTCGTCCGCGCGGTGCACCGTCGTGAGGTCGCGATGGATGGGCGGGTCGAAGCTGCGCGCCACGACCCCGGGCGCGGGAACGCGGGCCGCCTCCGCGCTGTGCCAGATGCAGGAGGCGAGTCCCGCCGCCACGGCGGCCAGCCAGACGTTGCGCTCATCGGTCTCGACCGCGACCTCGGGCGCCACCCCGCAGCGGTCGAAGAACGCGTCCAGCGCGGCGCGTCGTCTGCTGCCTGCGGTCGGGAGGACGAGCGGGAGACCTGCGAGGTCGCTCACCCGCACGCGGTCCGGCAGCGCGAGTGCGGCGGGGGAGAAGAGCCGTACCTCGGCGCGACCGATGGACACCTGCACCAGGTCGGACTCCACGGCGCTGTCGCAGATCCCGAGGTCGGCGGTCCCGGCAGCGACGAGGTCGACGACCTCTGCGGAGCTGGCGCAGCCGACCAGGCGAGAAGGTACGGCGACACCGTGGCCGCGCAGGGCGGCGAGGATCGGCACCGCGAGCGCCGCCTGCAGCGTCGGCGACGCGGCGATGACCAGCGGGGCGCCTGAACCGGTCGCGCTGGCCACCGACTGCAGTGCGTCGATGCTGGTCAGCACTCCGCGGGCGCGGCGCACGAGCTCGGCACCTTCGGGGCTCAGTGCCACGCCGCGTCCGGACCGCTCGAAGATCGTGATGCCGAGCTCGCGCTCGAGCTGGCGCACCGCGCGGCTCAGGGCCGGTTGCGCCACGAAGACGGCCGCGGCCGCGGCGGTCATGCTCCCGTGGTCGACCGTCGCGACGACGTACCGCAACTGCTGGATGTTCATCGCGTGTCCTCTCTGGCTCATCGGTGCGCTCCATCGGTGCGCTCATGCCGAACGGGTCTTGGACGCCCGACCGTGTCGTCTCCGAATGTAGAACCTGTTCCACTCGGGCACACCCCCATCGAGGAGTAGCAATGCGTTCTGTTCCCGCCATCAGCACCGTCCCCCTCGCCTCGCGCCTCGCAGCCGTCGGCCTGGCCCTCGCTGCGGCGCTCGCCGGCTCGGTCGCGTCCGCGCCGGTGACCGGCGCCGTACCGGCCGAGGCCGTGGCCGCGCCGGCCCTCGCGGGCCTGAAGGTCGTGCTGACCAACGACGACAGTGCCCGCGGTCTCGACGCCGGGTACGGCACCGACGGCAAGGGCCTCTACGAGCTGCGTCGGGCGTTGTGCAACGCCGGTGCGGACGTCCTCGTCGTCGCTCCCTGGGCCCAGCAGAGCGGCGCCGGCGCCCGGATGACGTCGCCGGGCTTCTCGCCGATCGCCATGACGGTCCAGGCGGTCACCCCGCCGGCGGCGTACGCCGGTGACTGCGGTGCTGCTTCGACGGGTGGTGCGGTGTTCGGCGTGTGCGTCGCGGTGGCGCCGTGCACCTCGACGTCGCCGTCGGCATCCCCGGCCGACGCCGTGAACGTCGCGCTCAGCCGGTTCGCTGCCAACTACTGGTCCGACGGTCCCGACGTGGTGCTGTCGGGCACGAACTTCGGGCAGAACGTCGGTCCGACGCTCAACCACTCCGGCACCGTGGGCGCGATCGTCACCGCCCATGAGTACGGCGTCCCCGCGGTCGCCTTCAGTGCCGAGGTGCCGCGGGACCTGGCCCAGATCCCGAACGTGCAGTTCACCGCGACGGCGAGCTTCGCGGTCCGCCTGCTCGGATCCCTGGTCAAGTGGGGCGCCCTCAAGGACGACCTGGTCCTCAACGTCAACCACCCGTTCGTCGGAGCCGGCGAGACCATCGGTCGTGCGGTCAAGACCGACGTCGGGTACGGCAGTGACCTCGGCCTGAGCTTCATCGACGACGTGCCGGCCACGGGCGGCACCTATCGGCTGACCGTGGGGGCGCCGGTGCCGGAGACACGGCGCAACGCCGACACCACCGCGCTGGCCCGCAACGACATCCCGATCACCGCGCTCGACGGTGACTGGGGCCGGTCGATGCCGATCCAGGTCGCCCTGCTCATCGCCTCACTCCGCTGACGCAGCGCCCGTCCGGTGACACGATGGGTCCGTGACCCACGCGTTGCCGGACGGGCAGTCGGATTCCTCGGGCGGCGAGATGCTGGCGGCTGTGGTCGTGGATCTCGGCCGGACGATCACCGACCGGCGTGGCCCGGCCCTGTCGGACGAGCCGGACGCGGTGCACCAGCTCCGCACCTCGATCCGGCGGATGCGCAACCTGCTCGCCGCCTTCGCCAGCTGCTTCGAGCCGGAGCCGGCGGAGAAGTTCGCCGTCGTGCTCGCGGCCTACGGCGGACTGCTGGGGGAGTGCCGCGACCTCGAGGTCCGCGCCGCTGACGCCCTTGCCGTCCTCGCCGACACGGGGCTGGAGGCCGCTCTGCACGGGAGCGTGGTCGCTCCGCTGCTGGCCGACCACGACCGGGCCCATGCCGCGCTCGTCGCCTGGCACGGCGCCGGCGCTGCGCAGAGCCTCGACGCGCTGCTCACCCACTGGTCGGCCGCCCCGCCGCTGACCCGTCGTGCCGATCTCCCGGCTGTCGACGTCGGCGCGAAGGCCGTACGACGCCAGGTCCGACGGGTGCTCGACCGGGCCGACCGGCGGGCAGGCGCGGACGCCGAGAAGATCGAGGAGGCCGTGCACGCCCTGCGCCGCGCGGCCCGGCGCCTGCGGCACACGGCCGACGCCGTCGAAGAAGTCGATGGTCTCGAGGGGGCGGCCCGCGTCGGCGACCTCGGCCAGCGCATCCAGGGCCTGCTGGGCGATCACCGCGACGCGGTGCTGCTGGCCGATCACGTGCGCGGGTGCGCTGCGGACGAGGCCGACCGGACGTCGTACGACCGGGTGATCGGGCGCGCGGAGGCCCTCGCTGACGAGGCGATGGCCGGCCTCCCGCCTGCCTTGTCGGACCTCCGGGCGGTGGCCGTTCCGTGAGATGAGAGTATTGCATCGTGAGACGAGGGGGCACCCTCATTCGACGGTGGATCGGCGACGGCGTACGGTGGGCGCATGCATGAAAAGCTTCTCGTACGCACCGGACGCGCCGCCTGACATCGTCAGTGTGACGCGTCCCGCCCCTCGTTGCCCGGCAACCGAGGGGTTTTTGCTTGTACGACGACCATGAGCACCACAGCATGAGCACAGAAGGAAGAACCGGATGACTGAGCAGCAGGGCTCGGGCGAGACCATCACCGGCGCGCAGAGCCTGATCCGTTCGCTGGAGGCGGCTGGTGTCACTGACATCTTCGGCATCCCCGGCGGCGCGATCCTCCCCGCCTACGACCCCCTGATGGACAGCAGCATCCGCCACATCCTCGTACGCCACGAGCAGGGTGCTGGCCACGCTGCGCAGGGCTACGCCTCGGCGTCGGGCCGCGTCGGCGTCTGCATGGCGACCTCCGGTCCGGGTGCCACGAACCTCGTCACGCCGATCGCCGACGCCCACATGGACTCCGTTCCGATGGTCGCCATCACCGGCCAGGTGGGCGCCGCGATGATCGGCACCGACGCGTTCCAGGAAGCCGACATCCGCGGCATCACGATGCCGATCACCAAGCACAACTTCCTGGTGACCGACCCCGCCGAGATCCCGATGAAGATCGCCGAGGCCTTCCACATCGCCTCGACCGGTCGCCCGGGACCGGTCCTGGTCGACGTCACCAAGTCGGCCCTCCAGGCGATGACCAGCTACCAGTGGCCGACCGAGCTCAACCTGCCCGGCTACCGGCCGGTGACCCGCCCGCACGCCAAGCAGATCCGCGAAGCGGCGCGCCTCATGCTCGAGTCGCGCAAGCCCGTCCTGTACGTCGGCGGCGGCACCATCCGCTCCGGCGCCTCGAAGGAGCTGCTGGCCCTCGCCGAGCTCACCGGGATCCCCGTGGTCACCACGCTGATGGCCCGTGGCGCGTTCCCCGACAGCCACCCCCAGCACCTCGGCATGCCCGGCATGCACGGCACCGTGGCGGCCGTTGGCGCACTTCAGAAGAGTGACCTGATCATCAGCCTGGGCGCCCGTTTCGACGACCGCGTGACCGGCAACCTGGACTCCTTCGCGCCGTACGCCAAGATCATCCACGCCGACATCGACCCGGCCGAGATCGGCAAGAACCGCTTCACCGACGTGCCGATCGTGGGCGACGTCCGCGAGGTCCTGATCGACCTGGTCACCACGCTGCGCACCGAGCAGGACGGCGGCAACACCGGTGACTACGAGGGCTGGGTCGCGTTCTGTGCAGGCATGAAGCAGCAGTACCCCGTCGGTTACGACACCCCCGAGACCGGTCTCTCGCCGCAGTACGTCATCGAGCGCCTCGGCGTGCTGTCCGGCCCGGACACGATCTACACCGCCGGCGTCGGCCAGCACCAGATGTGGGCCGCGCACTACGTCAAGTACGAGCGCCCCAACACCTGGATCAACTCCGGTGGCCTCGGCACGATGGGCTTCGCGGTCCCCGGTGCCATGGGCGCCAAGGTCGCGATGCCCGACCAGACCGTGTGGGCGATCGACGGCGACGGGTGCTTCCAGATGACCAACCAGGAGCTCGCCACCTGCGCGATCAACGACATCCCGATCAAGGTCGCGATCATCAACAACGAGTCGCTCGGCATGGTGCGGCAGTGGCAGACGCTGTTCTACAACTCGCGCTACTCCAACACCGACCTGCACTCGAAGCGGATCCCCGACTTCGTGAAGCTCGCCGACGCCTACGGCTGCGTGGGCCTGTCGTGCGACTCGCCGGCCGACGTCGACGCGACCATCCAGAAGGCCATGGAGATCAATGACGTCCCGGTCGTCGTCGACTTCCGGGTGCACCGCGACGCGATGGTGTGGCCGATGGTCGCCGCCGGCACCAGCAACGACGAGATCCAGTACGCGCGCGACCTCGCGCCCCAGTTCGACGAGGACGATGTCTAATGACTCAGCAGCACACCCTCTCGGTCCTGGTCGAGGACAAGCCGGGCGTCCTCGCCCGGATCTCGGCCCTGTTCAGCCGCCGCGGCTTCAACATCGAGTCGCTCGCGGTCGGCCCGACCGAGCACGCCGAGATCTCGCGGATGACCATCGTCGTCAACGTGGACCAGTCGCCGCTCGAGCAGGTCACCAAGCAGCTCAACAAGCTGGTCGAGGTGATCAAGATCGTCGAGCTCGACTCGGCGTCCTCGGTCACCCGTGAGCTGGTGATGGTGAAGGTCGGCGCCACGGCGGACAACCGCGGCGAGGTCCTCGACATCACCCAGCTGTTCAAGGCCAAGGTGATCGACGTCGCTTCGGACGCCATCACCATGCAGGTCGTCGGCAACTCCGACAAGATCGCAGACCTGCTGCGTGTGCTCGAACCCTTCGGGATCCGCGAGCTCGTGCAGTCCGGCATGGTTGCCATCAGCCGCGGCTCGCGGTCGATCTCCGAGCGTGGGAAGCCGGTCGCCGTACCGGTTCCGCCTGCGGCCAACGCCTGACAAACCCCACCCACAAGGAAACCAAGGAGAGCCCCCAGTGGCTGAGATTTTCTACGACGACGACGCCGACCTGTCCCTGATCCAGGGCAAGCACGTCGCGGTCATCGGTTACGGCAGCCAGGGCCACGCCCACGCGCTCAACCTCCGCGACTCGGGCGTCGACGTCCGCGTCGGCCTGAAGGAGGGCTCGAAGAGCCGCGCCAAGGCCGAGGAGCAGGGCCTGCGCGTCCTCTCGGTCGCCGACGCGGTCGAGGAAGCCGACGTCATCGTCGTCCTCGCACCCGACCAGTTCCAGCGCCACATCTACGCCGAGTCGATCGAGCCGCACATCGCCGAGGGCGACACCCTCGTCTTCGGTCACGGCTTCAACATCCGCTTCGGCTACATCAAGCCCCCGGCCGGTGTCGACGTCATCCTCGTCGCCCCGAAGGCCCCGGGTCACACCGTGCGTCGCGAGTACGTCGCCGGCCGCGGCATCCCGGACATCATCGCCGTGGAGCAGGACGCCTCGGGCACCGCGTGGGAGCTCGCGAAGTCCTACGCCAAGGGCATCGGCGGCACCCGCGCCGGCGTCATCAAGACCACCTTCACCGAGGAGACCGAGACCGACCTGTTCGGTGAGCAGGCCGTTCTCTGCGGTGGTGTCTCACACCTGGTCCAGGCCGGCTTCGAGACCCTCACCGAGGCGGGCTACCAGCCCGAGATCGCCTACTTCGAGGTGCTCCACGAGCTCAAGCTCATCGTCGACCTGATGTGGGAGGGTGGCATCGCCAAGCAGCGCTGGTCGGTCTCCGACACCGCTGAGTACGGCGACTACGTCTCCGGCCCGCGCGTGGTGACCCCCGAGGTCAAGGCGTCGATGAAGGCGATCCTCGGCGACATCCAGTCGGGTGCCTTCGCTGAGCGCTTCATCGACGACCAGGACAACGGTGGCGTCGAGTTCCTCAAGCTCCGCGAGGAGGAGGCCGCTCACTCCATCGAGGCGACCGGCAAGGCGCTGCGCTCGCACTTCGCGTGGAAGCAGACCGACGACGACTACACCGAGGGTTCCGCGGCTCGCTGACCTTCGACCTCTGTCGTACCCGAGGCCCCTGGACCGACCGGTCCGGGGGCCTCGTGACGTCTTCAGTCGGTCACGCCGAGCAGGGACAGCTGCTGGGCAAGGCGCGGCAGCAGGTCCTGGGCGGTCGCGTCGGTCAGGACCAGGCGCGGCAGGGAGGCTTCGAGCGACTCGATCGTCAGCCAGACGCCAGCGTCCCCGACGTGACGCCCGAGGCGCACGCCCAGCGTCAGTGGTCGCAGGGAGGCCGTCATCGGGACCTGGTCGCCGGCGCCGGCCACGCCGGCGAGGATCGAGGGCTCGCTCTGGTGGTACCGGTCCTCGGGGTGGTCGTCCTCCAGGTGGACGCGCACGCACCAGGCCGGGCAGGGCTCGTCGAGCCAGGTCGGTGTGCTCCTGCCCGTCACGTGCCACCCCCAAAGTCGTCGTCGATGGTCGGACCGTACGGGAGACCCTCGACATCGAGGTCGTCGGAGCGGTCGATCTCCACAGGTCTGTCCGCACAAGGTAAAGCCATACGAGTGTGGTCGCAAACAGGTGGCCATGTGCGGATGATGATGGGCGTGGCGGCAGATCGTGCAGACATCACCTGGGAGACCTACGCGCGCGAGCTCGGACACAACCTGTACCGGGCACGGATGGATCGCGGGTTGAGCCAGGAGCGGGTGGCCCATCTCGCGGGGCTCGCGGGCTACACCTATCAGAAGTTCGAGAAGGGCGAGTCCCGGCCCAACACCCCGATGAACCCGCGACTGAACACGCTGCTCGCCCTCAGCCAGGTGCTCCAGGTGCCGGTGGTCGAGCTGCTCCCGGACTTCGACCCGGAAGTCCTCGACCGGCCTCGCTGATGGCACGCAGCGTCTATGTCACCTCGCCGGAGGGACACACCGGCAAGTCGTCGGTCGCCCTCGGGCTCGTCGAGCTCTTCGCGGCCCAGGTGCGGGTCGGGGTCTTCCGCCCGATCGCCCGCGCCGATGAACACAGCGACTCCGTGCTCACCCTGTTGCTCGGGCACGACGGGGTCGACCTCGACTACGACCAGTGCATCGGCGTCACCTACGACGACGTGCATGCCGACCCCGAGTCGGCGCTGGGCAGGATCATCGAGCGCTACCGCCGGATCGAGGACCTGTGCGACGTGGTGGTGATCGTCGGGTCCGACTACACCGACGTGGCTGGACCCGCCGAGCTGGCCTACAACGCCCGGATCGCGGCCAACCTCGGCTCCGCCGTGGTGCTCGTCGTCTCGGCGGTGGACCGCCACGCCGGCGACGTACGCCAGATGGTCGACATCGCGACGGCGGAGCTCCACGCCGGGCACGCCGAGGTCGTTGCCGTCGTCGCCAACCGGGCGGACCCGTCGGAGCTGGACGCGGTGAAGGCATCGCTCGAGGGCGTCGCGGTCCCGACCTGGGTGATGCCGGACGTCCCCCTGCTGTCGGCGCCCAGCCTTGCCGATCTGGTGGCGGCGGTGGACGGCGTCCTGCTGGCCGGCGATCCCGAGCTCCTCGAGCGCGAAGCGGAGCACATCATCGTCGGTGGCATGACGATGGAGCACGTCCTCGAGCGAATCGTCGACGGCGCCGTGGTCGTCGTACCGGGGGACCGGTCGGACGTCGTCCTCGCGATGGTGGCGGCGCACGCGGCCGAGGGCTTCGCATCATTGGCCGGCCTCATCCTCAACGGCGGCTACCTCCCGTCGGAGTCGGTACGACGGCTGATCGGTGGGCGGGGTCAGCGACTGCCGATCGTGACCACCTCGCTCGGCACCTTCGACGCGACACGGCGCGTGGCCGAGACGAAGGGCCTGCTGTCGACCGGGTCGCAGCGCAAGCTCGACACGGCCCGCTCCACGTTCACGCAGCACGTGGACGGCGCGGCCCTGCTCGCCGCCGTCAACCTGCCGCGGGCAGAGGTCGTCACGCCGCTGATGTTCGAGTACGACCTCATCGAACGAGCCCGTGCGGACCGGCGCCACGTCGTGCTCCCCGAGGGCGACGACGACCGGATCCTGCGGGCCGCGAGCACGCTGCTGGCCCGTGACGTCGTGGACCTGACGATCCTGGGCGACGAGGCGGCCATCCGGGCTCGTGGCACCGAGCTGGGCCTCGACCTGGCGGCGGCATCGGTGCTGTCGCCGCTCGACTCCGAGCTGCGCGACCGGTTCGCCGGCGTCTACGCCGAGCTGCGTGCCGCCAAGGGGATGACGGTCGACCGGGCCCGCGAGATCGTCTCCGACGTGTCGTACTTCGGCACCTTGATGGTGCACCTCGGCCTCGCCGACGGCATGGTGTCGGGCGCGCGGCACACCACCGCGCACACCATCAAGCCCTCCTTCGAGATCGTGAAGACCGTCGAGGGTGTGTCGATCGTTTCCTCGGTGTTCTTCATGTGCCTCGAGGACCGGGTGCTCGTCTACGGCGACTGCGCCGTCAACCCGGACCCGACCGCCGAGCAGCTCGCCGACATCGCGATCTCGTCGGCCGCGACGGCAGCCCAGTTCGGGGTCACCCCGCGGATCGCGATGCTGTCGTACTCGACCGGTGAGTCCGGCTCGGGCGCCGACGTCGACAAGGTGCGCGCGGCCACCGAGCTGGTGCATGCGCGGGCGCCGCACCTCGTCGTCGACGGCCCGATCCAGTACGACGCCGCCGTCGACCTGTCGGTGGCGAGGACGAAGCTGCCGGACTCCGAGGTGGCGGGCAAGGCGACTGTCTTCATCTTCCCGGACCTCAACACGGGCAACAACACCTACAAGGCCGTGCAACGCTCCGCGGGCGCCGTGGCCGTCGGTCCGGTGCTCCAGGGCCTGCGCAAGCCGGTCAACGACCTGTCGCGTGGCGCCCTGGTGCAGGACATCGTCAACACGGTCGCGATCACCGCGATCCAGGCCCAGTCCCAGGGCCAGGGCCAGTCATGACGACGCGGGTGCTGGTGATCAACTCCGGCTCCTCGTCACTGAAGTACCAGGTGGTCGACGCCGTGGACGGCGACGTACTGGCGGCGGGTCTCGTCGAGCGGATCGGCGCGGCGGGCGGGGTCGTCACGCATGAGGTGCAGGGGGAGAAGCACGTCCTCGACTGCGTCGTACCCGATCACGAGGCCGCGATGACTGCGATGGCTGCGGCGTTCTCCGAGCACGGACCCCAGCTCCACGAGGTCGGGCTGATCGCGGTCGGGCACCGCGTGGTGCAGGGCGGCGAGGAGTACGGCGAACCGGTCGTGATCGACGACGACGTCGTGCGGGTGGTCAACGAGCTGGTCGACCTCGCGCCGCTGCACAACCCGGCCAACCTGGCCGGGATCCGGGTGGCCCGGGCGGAGTTCCCGGACCTGCCGCACGTCGCGGTGTTCGACACCGCGTTCCACCGCACCATGCCGGCCCGCGCGTACACCTATGCGATCGATGCCGAGGTGGCGCGCGAGCACCGGGTCCGCCGCTACGGCTTCCACGGCACCTCGCACGCCTACGTCTCCCGTGAGGCGGCCCGGCTGCTGGGTCGCCCGGCCGGGGAGACCAACGTGATCGTGCTGCACCTCGGCAACGGTGCGTCCGCGACCGCCGTCCGGGGTGGCGAGTCCATCGACACCTCGATGGGCATGACGCCTCTCGAAGGCCTGGTGATGGGGACCCGCAGCGGTGACGTCGACCCGGCCATCGTCTTCCACCTCGCCCGCACTGCAGGCATGGACATCGACGAGCTCGACGACCTGCTCAACAAGCGCTCCGGCGTCCTGGGCCTCTCGGGACGACAGGACATGCGCGACCTGGTCGCCGCCGCCGAGTCGGGTGACGCCGACGCGGGGCTGGCGCTGGACGTCTACTGCTACCGCCTGCGCAAGTACGTCGGCGCCTACACCGCGGCGCTCGGCCGGGTCGACGCCGTCGTCTTCACCGCGGGCGTGGGTGAGAACTCCGCGCCCGTGCGGGCACGTGCCCTCGCCGACCTGGAGGTCCTCGGGATCGAGCTGGATCCTGCGGCCAACGCGGCGGTGTCCCGGGTCGCCCGCGACATCGCCAGTCCCGCGTCGCGGGTGCGGGTGCTCGTCGTACCCACGAACGAAGAGCTGGAGATCGCCCGCCAGGCGGCCGAGGTCGTCAGCGGCTGACCAGCGAAAGAACGTCATACGGTCTGGCTGCCGGAGCGACCAGACCGTATGACGTCAGCGGGTTCTGCACGTGCAGGTGGGGCTACTTCACCTCGGACCGCCGCAGGAAGAACACACCGATGACCAGTGGGACCACGATCCAGATCGCGCTCGTGGATCCGAGCATGGCCCACTCCTTGGCCGTGTCGGTGGCGCCGTCGAACAGGTTGACCTGGCTGGTGTTCCAGTCGACCCACGGCTGCAGGTCGGCGAACCAGTCACGCACCTCGGCGAGCAGCACGAGGATGCCCGGCATCACCAGCGACACCACGAAGTAGCCCACGATCGCGGCTGCGGAGCTGCGGAGCACGACGCCGAGGGTGAAGCCGATCGCCATGCCGACCAGGTTGCCGAGCACGATCTGGGGCACGGCCGACAGGGCGATGTTCCAGACCGGGTCGACGCCGGTCAGTGCGGACCCGATGACGTTGCCGAGGGCGCCGACCGCGAACGCGACCGCCATCGAGGCGAGGCCGATCAGGAAGGTCGCCGTGGCCTTGGCCCCGATCACCCGACCACGGCTGGGGACGAGGGTGAACGTGGTGAGCCCGCTGCGCTGGCTCCACTCGCTGGTGACACCCAGGATCGCGATCATCGGCAGGATGACGGACATCGGGAAGCCGATCGCTGTTGCGAAGCTCTCGTAGGTGATCTCCCGATCGGGAGCGAACACGATCACCGCGGCGGTCGCGATGACGGAGAGCGCGGCGATGCTCACCATGAGCCAGAAGCCCGAGCGGGTGTCGAACATCTTGCGCAGCTCGACGTTCAGCACCCGGCGGAACGGGATCGGTGCTGGGACAGCCCGGGTGGGGACACTGCTCGCTTGCGCAGCGCCCACACCTGTGCGGACGTCCAGTTCCGTGGTGGTCATGGTCCGGTCACTTCACTTCGGAGCGCAGCACGAGCCGCAGCCCGATGGCGAGGGGAAGGATGATCCAGAGCAGCGACGTGAACCCGAGCTGGGTCCACTCCTGGCCCGTGAGGTTCGAGTCGAACAGCAGGAAGCGGGTCTGGTTCAGGTCGAACCAGCCGGCGTTGTCCGCCCACCACTCCTGTGCCGCGCCGAGCGCACCCGAGAGGCCGGGGAGCACCAGGTTGACGACGAAGTACCCGACGATCGCTGCGGGCGAGTTGCGGAACAACAGGCCGAGCGCGAAGCCGAGCAGCATGCCGAGCTCGTTGGCGAGCACGATCTGGGCGAACGTCGACGATGCGATGTCCCAGACCGGGTCGGTCCCCGTGATGGCCGAGCTGACCAGGTTGCCGACGGCGCCCACGCCCAGGGCGACCAGCATCGAGACGGCGCCGATGACCAGGGTGTTGAGCAGCTTCGCGCCCAGGACGGTACGACGGTGCGGCACCAGCGTGAAGGTGGTCAGCGCCGTGCGCTGGCTCCACTCGCTGGTCACCGCGAGCACGCCGATGATCGGCAGCACGACCGACATGGGGCTGCCCACTGCTCCGGCGAACGAGTCGAAGGTGAGGTCCTCGCGGTCGCCGAGGACGATCGTGAGCACGGTGGCGATCACGGAAGCGATGACGATGCTCGCCATCAGCCAGAAGCCCGAGCGGGTGTCGAACATCTTGCGCAGCTCGACGTTCAGCACGCGGCGGAACGGGATCCGCGCGGGTGCGGGTCGCACGTCGGTGCGGCTCGGTGCGACGTGGGTGGCGTCCCGGGTGAGGGTCGTGGTGGTCATGCCGCTGCTCCTTCGGGATCGGTGTGGCTGGTGACCTCGCGCTGGCTGTCGGCGGTGAGGGACAGGAACATCTCCTCGAGGCCGGCGCCTTCGGCGGCGCGGAGCTCGGTGACGGGGATGCCGGCCGCAAAGGCGGCCTGGCCGACGCGGGCCAGCTCTGCCTCGGCGAGCACGGCGCCGCCGGAAGTCGGGCGGGCCGTGATGCCAGCCGCGTTCAGGGCGGTGGCCAGTGCCACGCCGTCGGTGGAGCGGACCAGGGTGCCGGCGCCGGCAAGCAGCTCGTCCTTGGTGCCCTGGGCGACGATCCGGCCGTTGCCGATCACGACGATGTCGTCGGCGATGACCTCGATCTCGTGCAGCAGGTGCGAGGACAGCAGCACGGTGCCGCCGTCGTCCGCGAAGCCTCGGAGCAGGTCACGCATCCAGCGGATGCCGGCCGGGTCGAGACCGTTGGCCGGTTCGTCGAGGATCAGCACCTGCGGGTTGCCGAGAAGGGCGGTGCCGATGCCGAGGCGCTGGCGCATGCCGAGGGAGTAGTTGCGGACCCGGCGGCTGGCCTCGTCGGGGGTCAGGCTGACCCGCTCCAGCATCTCGTCGACACGGGTGCGGGGCAGGCCCATGGTCAGTGCGGCGATGGTCAGGATCTCGCGGCCGGTGCGACCGGCGTGCTGGGCGGAGGCGTCCAGGAGGACACCGACCTCGCGGCCGGGGTCGGGCAGGTCCTTGAACCGCCGACCGAGGACGTGGACGTCGCCGCTGCCCGGCGCGGTGAGGCCGACCATCACGCGCATGGTGGTCGACTTGCCGGCACCGTTGGGACCGAGGAACCCGGTGACCCGGCCCGGCCGTGCGGTGAACGAGACGTCGTCGACGGCCTTGAAGCCGCCGTAGGACTTGGAGAGGGACTCGACTGTGATCATGTCGAGAAGACTCGCGGTCCGGGGCGGTCCGCCGCGTCGGGCAGATCCCTTGATCCACCCCTGACCGGACCCTGAGGTCCCTCAGGGGTCCCGGGGCGAGTCACGCCGGAACAACCCCGACCCCCGTGTTGTTCGATCCCACGTGCGTATCGAGATCTGGGCTGACGTCGTGTGTCCGTGGTGCTACATCGGCAAGCGCCGCCTGGAGAAGGCGGTTGCCGCCTCCGGGCACGGCGACGACATCGAGCTCGTCTACCGCTCCTTCGAGCTCGACCCGTTCGCCCCCGAGGTCGGGACGGAGAGCATCGCGCAGGCCCTGGGCCGCAAGTACGGCAAGGACGAGGCCGGGACCCGGGCGATGATGGCGCAGGTCGACGAGCTCGCCGCGGCCGAGGGACTGGAGTTCGACTACTCCGGCGCCACCCACACGCGCACGCTCAACGCCCACCGGCTGCTGCACCTCGCGAAGGGCCACGGACTCCAGCACGCGCTGCTCGAGGAGCTGCTGGCGTCGTACTTCTCCCGCGGTGAGTCGCTCGGTGACCACGACGTGCTGCGTGCCGCGGCAGCGAAGGCGGGGCTCGACGCCGGTCGCGTCGACGAGGTGCTCGCGAGCAAGGAGTACCGCGACGAGGTGATGGCCGACATCGCTCAGGCGCGTGCGTACGGCGCCAGCGGCGTCCCGTTCTTCGTCATCGACGAGCGCTTCGGGATCTCGGGGGCCCAGCCGACCGAGGTCTTCGAGCAGGCGTTGGCCCAGGCATGGGGCTCGCGGAAGCCGTAGAACTGGCTTGCCGCCAGGTCAAGGTGAGGCCTACGCAAGGCAACTGCGCGCGCGGCAGCGCGGCGGGAGGCGCTCGCTGGCAGCTTGCTGCCCGAAGCTGGCGCCGGAGACGCGCTCGCGCCTCAGGGAAGCAGCAGGACCACGGTCTCGGCGACGCAGGCCGGCTTGGTCTCGCCCTCGATCTCGACCGTGTGGCTCACCACGAGCTGCTTGCCGGCGGGGATGTCGACGACCTCGACGATCTTGACGTGCAGGCGCACCCGCTTGCCGACCAGCAGCGGGGTGGGGAAGCGGACCTTGTTGACGCCGTAGTTGAGCTTGGCGCCCGGGGTGCGGAGCGTGAAGACCTGGCTGCCGAGCCACGGCACGAGCGACAGGGTGAGGTAGCCGTGGGCGATGGTGCCGCCGAACGGACCCTCCTTGGCGCGCTCCATGTCGACGTGGATCCACTGGTGGTCGCCGGTGGCGTCAGCGAACTGGTTCACCCGGCGCTGGTCGATGGTGACCCACTCACTGGTTCCGAGGTCGGTACCAGCTGCTTCGGCCACCTCTTCGAACGTCGTGAACACCCGCATGACTGACTCCTTGTCGACTGACGAACTCCTGCGCTCCCGAGACTAGTGTCCCGCTCCGGAGCGCTTCCAGCGACCCGCCAGCCAGGGCAGTGCACCCGCCGCGAGCAGGGCCAGTCCCAGCCCGGCTGGTGGTACGTCGACCCGTCCCGTCGTGACGTCGGCGACCGCACCGAGCACGACGGTCAGCGCGCCCACCGCTGCGGTTCGCGTCACCACGCCGCGCAGCACGGCTCCGTCGTCGTCGCGACCCTGCGGACCGAGGGCGGCGTGCCCGGCGGCCACGTGGAAGACCAACAGTCCCAGCGCGACCACCAGGGTCGGCCCCAGCCGGACCTGCTCGACGACGGCGATCCACCAGCCCGCCGACGCCAGCACGGTCGTGAGGGGGAACATGCTGTCCGGGAGCTCGGCCGAGGCGATGGCAAGCAGCACCAGCACCAGCGCCGGCCACCACGGGGAGGTCGGTGCGGACGAACGGGTGACCTCGGCGACGACCACGATCGGCACGACGATCGCCAGCCAGGCCAGCACGTTCGCCACGCTCAGGGTGCCGATGCGATGACCTTGCCGGTCGCGGAAGGTGACGCCGCTCGTGGTGCTCATCGGCGCCCCAGTCGAGGGACGGCCGAGCGTCGGGTCAGGTCGCGGAGCACCTGGTCGAGGCTGTGCGGTCCGGTCCAGGTCACCACCGGGATGCCGAGGGACGCCATCTGGTCGCGTTCGAGCCGGCGCTGCAGCATCCGTATCCGCCAGGCCAGTGCCTCCTGGTCGGTGGTGCCGGGGCCGACGCCCTCGGCCAGCTCCTGCGGCAGGGTGTCGATGACGACCACGTCGATCCCGGCGCTGGTGAGCATCGCCACCTGGCGCGTCGACGCGGGCTCGATGAGCGGCGACAGCATCAGGGCCAGGGTGCCCGCACCGAGGGCCTGCCGGGCAGCGAGGGCGTCCTCGCCACGAGCAGTGCCCGGCTCCACGAGGGACAAGGTGTCCAGCAGGCGGCGCAGCTGCATCCGGCCCGATGCGGACGGCACGAAGCTCACGCCCCAGGCACCGAAGACTCGCATCCCGACCCGGTCTCCGCGGCGCAGGAAGTGGTCGGCGAGCACGGCCGCGGCTCGCACCGTCAGGTCCATGCTGCTGTGGGCGCCGTCGATGCCTTCGCTGTCGCCGACGTCGTTGACCGCGTCGACGAGCACGACGACGCGGGCGTCCTGGTCGGCGTAGGTCGCGGTCACGTGGAGGCGTCCGGTGCGGGCCGAGGTCGGCCAGTGGATCCGTCGCAGCCGGTCGCCCGGTTCGAAGGCGCGGACCTTGGCGAACTCCGTGCCCTCGCCGGGTCGCCCCGCGCGCTCCATGCCGACGAGGCCGTGGGGGTGGGGCGCCGGCGCCGACGAGTCGAAGGGTTCGGTCGCCGGCAGCACCGTCACCTGGAGCCCGGCGAACGGGTCCGCCGTCCAGCGCCAGGCTCCCCAGGCGTCGTACGCAGCGACGACGGGGCCGCCGAGCCGTCGACGTCCCCAGCGGGTCGCGCGCAGCGCGACGTCCGTCGTCGCGGTGCCGTCCGGCGCGGCGACGAGTCGACCGTCCTCCGGTTCGACGTCGAGCCAGCGCTGGCCCGGGTGGAAGGCCGCCACGACGCCGCCCGGGGGGAGCTCGGTCACGACGGTCCGCCAGCCGAACTCCTCACTCTCGTGGACGGTCAGCGCGCCTTCGGTGGCGCGCGCTGCAGGCGTCTCCTGCGGTCGCGCGGCCTGGCCGGCCAGCGCGATCAACGCCAGTGGTGCGGCCAGCAGCACGACGTCGGTCCGACCGAGCACGAGTCCGGCCACCAGCAGGCCGAAGCCTGCGACCGCGGCGCGCAGATGGGCATGCGTTGCGCGCCACGGGTTCACCGGATCGGCTCTCTCGAGCTCGACGCCGCGGCCGGCGCGGCGACGTGAGCGAGCACCGAGGCGACCACCGATCGCCCGGACACGTCGCTCATCCACAGCTCGGGCCGGATCGTGATCCGGTGCGCGAGGGCGGGCACGGCGACTGCCTTCACGTCCTCCGGCGTGACGTAGTCGCGCCCGGCGATCACTGCGAAGGCGCGGGACACCAGCATCAGGGCAAGGCCCCCGCGCGGTGATGATCCGACGAGGGTGTGGTGGTGGCTGCGCGTGGCGGCGGCCAGCGCGACGCAGTAGCGGCCGACGTCCGGGTCGACGGTCACGGTCTCGACCGCTCGCTGGATGGCCATCAGGCCGTCGGCGTCGATCACGGTCCGGACGGTCTGTTCCTCCTGGCCGCGGGCGAGCCGCCGCCGCAGGACCTCCCACTCCTCGCCAGCCTCCGGGTAGCCGAACTCGACGCGCAGCAGGAACCGGTCGAGCTGGGCCTCGGGCAGGGGGTAGGTGCCTTCGTACTCGATCGGGTTGGCCGTCGCGAGGACGTGGAACGGGGCCGCGAGCAGGAAGGTCTCGCCCTCGACGGTCACCTGCCGCTCCTGCATCGCTTCGAGCAGTGCGGCCTGGGTCTTCGGTGGCGTGCGGTTGATCTCGTCGGCCAGCAGCAGGCCGGTGAACAACGGACCGGCGCGGAACTCGAACTCGGAGGTCCGTTGGTTGTAGATGAACGACCCGGTGAGGTCGGCCGGCAGCAGGTCGGGGGTGAACTGTGCCCGCTTGAAGTCCAGGCCGAGGGCCTGGGCGAAGGACCGCGCGGCGAGGGTCTTGCCCAGCCCGGGGAAGTCCTCGAGCAGCACGTGGCCACCGGCCACGACAGCCGCCAGCACCAGGGTGAGCGCCTCCCGCTTGCCGACGACGGCGGTCTCCACCTCGTCGAGGACCTGTTGCGCCAGTCGGGACGCCTCGGCGGGACTCACAGCGCCTCGAGTGCGTCGAGGACGGTCGCCAGGTCGCGGCGGTAGCGGTCGGGTGAGTCGAGGGGTGGCGCATCCAGGAAGCGTCGTACGACGGCGGGCAGGGCCGTGCGCGGATCGACATCCGCCGGTCCGGCGAGCACGGCCGTCGTGCTCAGCAGGCGGTCGACGATGCCGACCAGCTGGGCGTGCACGGTGGTGGGGTCGCGTGCCCCGACCAGGCGGGCCAGGTGGGTGAGCTCGAGGTCGTGGGCACGGTTGTCGCGGACCTGCAGCGGCGCGTCCTCCGGCCACGTCGGCGAGACGACGTCGTTCGCGATCGCAATCGCGTAGGCCAGCAAGACGCCCACCGCAACGGCGGCGCACACCCAGGCAAGGATCATCGGAGGCCTCCCGGCGTTCGTCGGCGAAGTCCGTCGAGCAGCGCGGCCAGGCAGGTCGCGGCCTCGTCCCGTTGGAGATCGGTGATCGGGTGGGTCGAGAAGCGGGCCTCGCGGTAGAGCCCGGCCAGGCGACCGATCACCTCGGCATCGAGCGGGTACGACGACAGGACCCGCTCCACGAACTCGCTCGGGGTGTCGGCGGGACTGCGCACGAACCACTCCGACTCGGTCGCGTGCTCGAGGCGCAGCCATGCCGCCACGATGCTGTTGCGGGCCGAGCCGTGGGCGAGGTCGTCGAGTGCGTTGCCGAGTGCTTCGGCCAACGCGTCCCCGGTCTCGTCCTCGGGATCGGGCTGCGGGGAGGGAAGCAGGGTCGGGCGCAGCTGGCCGCCGGACAGGCGTCGGCGGCGCAGCGAGATCCGCAACCGGCCGACCAGGCCGAGGACCAGTGCGACGAGCGCGGCGAGCAGGACCAGCAGGGCGAGGCGGCCGGGAAGCAGCGCTCCAGGGGCAGCGCCGTCCCCGTCGTCCTCCTCGAGCTGGTCCCGGTCGACGGTCTCCTCGGCGTCATCCTCGGACTCGGACGGCGCGGAGTCGTCGCGCTGCTCGGATCCGGTCCGGTCGTCGTCGCGGGCGATGGACTGCAGTCCCTGTCCGGACGCCGTGACGAGCACGCACAGCGCGAGGACCAGCGCGCCGAGCGCGAGCAGCGCGCGCGACCCGTACCCCATGACGGGAGTCCCCATGAACGGAGGTTACGCCGGTCGGCTGTCCACGGAAAGCGGCCCAGTTAGGAGAGGCTAAGCAAAGAGGCGTAGATTTCCTGCTCGTGCTCGCCAACTTCCTCATCGGACTCCGCGAAGGCCTCGAGGCCGCGCTCGTGGTGAGCATCCTGGTTGCCTACCTCGTCAAGACCGATCGTCGCGAGCTCCTCCCGCGGATCTGGCTCGGCGTCGGGGTCGCCGTCGCGATCGCGCTGGCCTTCGGTGCGGCCCTCACCTTCGGCCCGCGAGGCCTGACGTTCGAGGCCCAGGAGGCGATCGGCGGGACCCTGTCGATCGTCGCCGTCGCCTTCGTGACCTGGATGATCTTCTGGATGGCCACGGCCGCCCGCGGACTGGGTGCCGAGCTGCGTGGCCAGATCGATCGCGCGGCCTCCGGCAGCCGCTGGTCGCTGGCCGTGGTCGCCATGCTCGCGGTCGGTCGCGAAGGCCTGGAGACGGCGCTGTTCCTCTGGGCGGCGACCGAGGCCGGCACCCGCGAGGCGGCCGGTGTGGTCGCGCCGACCTGGGAGCCGCTGGTGGGCGCCACCCTCGGCATCCTCTGCGCGGTCGTGCTCGGCTACCTGATCTACCGCGGAGCGATCAGCCTCAACCTCTCGGTCTTCTTCACCTGGACCGGCGCGTTCCTGATCCTCGTCGCTGGCGGTGTGCTCGCCTACGGCATCCACGACCTGCAGGAGGCCGGGATCCTCCCGGGCCTGCACTCCATCGCTTTCGACGTCTCGGCGACGATCCCGCCGTCCTCCTGGTACGGCACCGTCCTCAAGGGCGTCTTCAACTTCTCGCCGGTCACCACCCGGTTCGAGGCCGCAGCCTGGCTCGCCTACGTGCTCCCGGTCGGCGCCCTGTTCCTGGTCCGCCCCCGGCTCATTCAGTCCCGACTCGTCCGATCCCAACGCTCACTCCAGGAGAACTGACTCCATGCGCAAGACCCTGCTCGCCTCGCTGGCCACCCTGGCCGTCGTACCGGCCCTCGCTGCGTGCACCGAGAACGCCAAGACCGACGCCGGGGGCGGCGACGCCCGCGCCCTGACGGTCGCTTCGACCAAGGACGCCTGCGACCTCTCGGCGAAGGCGGCACCGGCCGGCACCATCAGCTTCGACGTCTCGAACACCGGCTCCGACGTCACCGAGTTCTACCTCCTGGCCGAGGACGGGCTCCGGATCGTCGGCGAGGTCGAGAACATCGGCCCGAACCTCACCAAGACCCTCACCGTCACGGTGCCCGAGGGCAAGTACGTCACGGCGTGCAAGCCCGGGATGGTCGGTGAGGGCATCCGTGCCGACTTCGACGTCACCAGGTCCGACGAGGAGGTCAAGGTCAGCGCCGACGAGGCCCAGCTCATCGAGCAGGCCACGAACAACTACCGCGCCTACGTCCAGGACCAGACCTCGCAGCTGCTGGTCAGGACCCAGGAGTTCGTCGAGCTCTACAAGTCCGGCGACTCCGACGACGAGGCCCGCGCGCTCTACCCGGTCGCCCGCGAGCACTGGGAGCGGATTGAGACCGTCGCCGAGTCGTTCGGCGACCTCGACCCGCAGATGGACGCCCGCGAGGCCGACGTCGACTTCGCCGCCGGCGAGAAGTGGACCGGCTGGCACGCGATCGAGAAGGACCTGTGGCCGGCCCGCGCCGAGAAGTACGCGGTGTGGACCCCCGACGAGCGCGCCAAGTACGCCGACGACCTGCTCGCCAACACCGTCGAGCTCGACAAGCGGGTGCAGGCCACGGGCAAGGACGCGCTCGCGTACCCGCTCGACTCCATCGCCAACGGCTCGCGCGGCCTGCTCGAAGAGGTCGCGACGGGGAAGGTCACCGGCGAGGAGGAGTTCTGGTCGCGGACCGACCTGTGGGACTTCCAGGCCAACGTCGACGGTGCGCGGATCGCGTTCGAGGGCGTGCAGCCGATCCTCGAGACCAAGGACCCCGAGCTCGCCGAGCAGCTGACCACCCGGTTCGCCGAGCTGGACGAGCTGCTCGACAGCCACCGCAAGGGTGACGGCTTCGTGTACTACGACGAGCTGACCAAGGACGACGTCGACAAGCTCGCCGCCGCCGTCAACGCGCTCTCCGAGCCGTTGTCGCACCTGACCGCCGCGGTCGTCTCCTGACCATGGCCAGCAACCTCAGCAGACGTGGGCTCCTCGGCGGCGGTGTGGCGGCCGCAGGAGTGGCCGGCGCGTTCGTCGCAGGGCGCGGCACCGCAGCCGGGGACCCGGTCACGGCAGTCGTGTCGTCGTACCCGTTCCGCGGGGAGCAGCAGGCGGGCATCGTCACGCCCGCCCAGGACCGGCTGCACTTCGTCGCGCTGGACGTGACGACGGAGGACCGCGAGGAGCTGATCGGCCTGCTGAAGAGCTGGACCGAGGCTGCCGAGCGGATGACCCAGGGCGGCTCGGCCGGACCGGTCGGGCCGGTCGCGGGCGCCACCGACGTACCGCCCGACGACACCGGTGAGGCGATCGGCCTGCCCGCCAGTCGACTGACGATCACCTTCGGCTTCGGGCCGACGCTGTTCCGCACGGCCGACGGCAAGGACCGCTTCGGGATCGCCGACCAGCGGCCCGAGGCGCTCGAGCCCCTCCCGCACTTCCGCGGGGACATCGACGACCCGGCCCGGAGCGGTGGCGACATCTGCATCCAGGCCTGTGCCGACGACCCGCAGGTCGCCGTCCACGCGATCCGCAACCTGGTCCGGATGGGCTTCGGCGTCACTGCCGTGCGTTGGTCCCAGCTGGGCTTCGGGCGTACGTCGACCACCTCGACGAGCCAGTCGACGCCGCGCAACCTGTTCGGGTTCAAGGACGGCACCGCCAACGTCAAGGCGGAGGAGGCCAAGGCGCTCGACGAGCACGTCTGGGTCGGCAAGGACGACGACAAGGCCGCAGCCTGGCTCGCCGGTGGCTCCTACCTCGTCACGCGGCGCATCAACATGACCATCGAGGTCTGGGACCGGCAGCCGCTGGGCGACCAGGAGCAGTTCGTCGGCCGCACCAAGGACGCCGGCGCGCCGCTGTCGGGTGGCGAGGAGTTCACCGACCCCGACTTCGACCTGCCCGGGAGCACCGGTCCGATCATCCCCGCGGACGCGCACGTCCGGATCGTCCACCCGGACCAGAACGACGGCGTCCGGATGCTGCGTCGTGGCTACAACTTCGTCGACGGCAGCGACGACATCGGCGGGCTCAACGCCGGCCTGTTCTTCATCGCCTACGTCCGTGACCCGCGCACCCACTTCATCCCCGTGCAGCGGCGGATGGCGTCCAGCGACGCTCTCATGGAGTACCTCAAGTTCAGCGGTTCCGCGCTGTTCGCCGTACCTCCGGGCGTGGCCGCGGGGGAGTACGTCGGCCAGTCCTTGTTCGGGTGACGAAGACCGCGTCCGGATCGCGTTCACAAGTTCGTAACAGGCTCTCGCGGCGGGTACTGTGGCCACTGGCACAGCGTCGTGCAAACCCTTTCACCCGCACGATCCTGTGAAGGACCTCGCTGTGACTTCTCGTCCCGTCGTACTCATCGCCGAAGAGCTGAGCCCCGCCACCGTCGAGGCGCTCGGCCCGGACTTCGAGATCCGCCACTGCAACGGCGCCGACCGCGCCGAGCTGCTGCCCGCCATCGCGGACGTCGACGCGATCCTCGTGCGTTCCGCGACCAAGGTGGACGCCGAGGCGCTCGCCGCGGCGAAGCGGCTCAAGGTCGTTGCCCGGGCCGGTGTCGGCCTCGACAACGTCGACGTGAAGGCAGCCACCCAGTCGGGCGTCATGGTCGTCAACGCACCGACCTCCAACATCGTCTCCGCCGCCGAGCTCGCCGTCGCGCTGATGCTCGCCGCGGCCCGCCACGTGTCGCCCGCCCACGCCGCGCTGCGCAACGGCGAGTGGAAGCGCTCCAAGTACACCGGCATCGAGCTCTTCGAGAAGACCGTCGGCATCGTCGGCCTGGGTCGCATCGGCGTCCTCGTCGCGCAGCGCCTGTCCGCCTTCGGCATGTCCGTCATCGCCTACGACCCCTACGTGCAGGCCGGTCGCGCCGCGCAGATGGGCGTGCGTCTGGTCGACCTCGACACGCTGATGGCCGAGTCGGACTTCATGTCCGTGCACCTGCCCAAGACGCCCGAGACCGCAGGTCTGATCGGCGCCGAGCAGCTGGCGAAGGCCAAGTCCTCGCTCGTCCTGGTCAACGCCGCCCGCGGTGGCATCGTCGACGAGGCCGCGCTGTACGACGCCCTCAAGACCGGCCGCATCGCTGCCGCGGGCCTCGACGTCTTCGCCAAGGAGCCGTGCACCGACAGCCCGCTGTTCGAGCTGGAGAACGTCGTCGCGACGCCGCACCTCGGCGCTTCCACCGACGAGGCCCAGGAGAAGGCCGGCATCGCCGTCGCCAAGTCCGTCCGCCTCGCCCTGTCCGGTGAGCTCGTCCCCGACGCGGTCAACGTCCAGGGCGGCGTGATCGCCGAGGACGTGCGTCCGGGGATCTCGCTGACCGAGAAGCTCGGCCAGATCTTCACCGGTGTCGCCGGCGAGGTCGCCCAGCAGCTCGACGTCGAGGTCCGCGGCGAGATCGCCGAGCACGACGTCAAGGTGCTCGAGCTCGCTGCCCTCAAGGGTGTCTTCAGCAGCGTCGTCGAGGACCAGGTCTCCTACGTCAACGCGCCGCTCCTCGCCGCCGAGCGCGGCGTCGCCGTGC
Organism: Nocardioides sp. Root682; assembly: GCF_001427795.1. Classification (GTDB taxonomy): domain Bacteria; phylum Actinomycetota; class Actinomycetes; order Propionibacteriales; family Nocardioidaceae; genus Nocardioides. The sequence continues at coordinate 879,495 of NZ_LMHJ01000003.1, forward strand.
GCCTGGTGACCGAGAGCGAGAGCCCCGACCACCGCAACCTGATCACGCTGCGCGGCACCCTCGCCGACGGTGCGCAGGTGTCGGTCAGCGGCACGCTCGTCGGCATCCACCAGCGCGAGCGCCTCGTCGAGGTCAACGGCTACGACATCGACATCGAGCCCACCGACCACCTCGCGTTCTTCACCTACGTCGACCGCCCCGGCATGGTCGGCACGGTCGGTCAGATCCTCGGCCAGGCGCAGGTCAACATCGCAGGCATGCAGGTCTCCCGCGAGACCAAGGGCGGCGAGGCGCTGGTCGCCCTGTCCGTCGACTCCGCCATCCCGGCCGAGATCCTCGCCGAGATCGAGACGGCCATCGAGGCCACCTCGATCCGCGCCGTCGACCTCGTCTGAGCGCGAGTTGGGGTTTGTCACGCGCGAGTTGGGGTTTCCCACCTTCGAGTTGTGAGTTGCCGACGTACGTCGGCGCGACAAACCCCAAGTCGGCGGTGACAAACCCCAAGTCGCGCTAGGCGACCAGCACGCTCGCCTTCCCGCTCCGCTTCGTGGAGCGGGGGGCGGCGGTTCGCTCGACGACGGCCCAGGCCGCCGCTATCCGGGTGACCGCCTCGACCAGCTGCGGCGCGTCGATGGCGTAGGGGATCCGCAGGTAGCGGTCCAGTCCGCCCTCGGGGGCGAAGGACGGACCGGGTGCCAGGAGCACGCCGTGCCGCTCGGCCTCGCTCGACAGTGCGGTCGCGCCCGCTGAGGGGAGCTGGCACCACAGCGCCATCCCTCCGGCCGGCATCCGGAAGGTCCACTCCGGGAGCGTGGTGGCGAGGGCCGCGGCCAGTGCATCGCGCTGGTGCCGGAGCCGGTCACGGTGCAGGGACACGATCGCGTCGTGGTCGCCGTTGAGCAGCCGGGTCAGCACGAGCTGTTCGAGCACCGGGGCCCCGAGGTCGAGGCCGACCCGTGCGCGGGTCAACTGGTCCACGAGGCCGTGCGGTGCGCGGATCCAGCCCAGGCGCAGGCCACCCCACACGCTCTTGCTCGCACTGCCGACGGTGACCGCGTCCTTGCTGAAGCACGCGAAGGGCCGCAGGGCCGGCGCATCGTCCAGGCGGAGCAGGTGGTGCGCCTCGTCGACCACGGCGACCGCGCCGTTGCGGGCGAGCGCGTCCGCATAGGTCGCGCGCTCGGCCTCGGTCATCACCAGGCCGGTCGGGTTGTGGAAGTCGGGCATCACGTGGACCAGGCGCGGACTGCTCCGCCCCAGCACCTGCGCGACCGCGTCGAGGTCCCAGCCGGACGGATCGAGCGGGACGGACGTGAGCCGCCCGCCGCCGGTCCGCAAGGCCTGGACGGCGTTCGGATAGGTGGGTGACTCCACCAGCACCCGGTCCCGGGGGCCGACCAGTGCGCTGCCGATCACTGCGGTCGCGGCCAGCGCGCCCGGTGTGACGATGATCTGTTCCGGTGCGGTCGGCAGCCCGCGGGCGTCGTACGACGCGGCGATGGCGGCCTGCAGCGCCGGCATGCCGGCGGGGAAGTAGCCGTGGCCGCCGAGGTGCGCAGGCAGGTCGGCAACCGCGTCGGCGTAGGCGGCTGCGATCCCGGGCGGTGCGGTCGCCGCCGCACAGACCAGGTCGATGACCCCGTTGCCGACGTCACTGGGCCACAGGGCGCGGTCCAGGGCGCGGGTGCGGCCGCCGGGTAGGCGGGTGAAGGTGCCCGATCCCTGGCGGGCCTCGGCGTAGGCGCTGTCACGCAGTACGGCGTACGCGCGCGTGACGGTTGTGCGCGAGACGCCGAGCGCCTCGGTGAGGTCGCGCTCGCTCGGCAGCCGGGTGCCGTAGGCGATCCGCCCGTCGCCGATCAGTTCACGCAGCGCATCGGCCAGGCCGACGTACGCGGGGGAGCGGTCGAACCCCTCGACGAGGGTGGCCAGTCGGGGAGCCGCGAGCGAAGTGGACTGCAACATGAAGGCCACTGTATCTCGATTGGCTATTTGGCAACAGTCCAATCGCGTGGACAGTGGAGGCATGTCCCTGGCCGTCCAGACCTCCGCTCCCACCGTCGTCCTCTCCGACCTCGGCCCGCTCGCCCAGCTGCGCGCCGGTCGTCTCGTACGACGCCTCGCGCAGCTGTTCCTCGGCCTGGCCCTGTACGGCGTGAGCCTTGCGATGATGGTGCTGGGCGACATCGGTCTGGCACCGTGGGACGTGCTGCACTCCGGCTTCATCCGCCACGTGCCGATCACGCTCGGGCAGGCGGTCGTGCTGTTCAGCTTCGTCGTGCTGGTGTTCTGGATCCCGCTGAAGGAGAAGCCCGGCGTCGGCACCATCGCGAACGCGCTGGTGGTCGGCATGTCCGCCGACGCGACGCTGGCGGTGTTCGACGCGCCCGACAGCCTTGCGGCGCGGATCGGTCTGATGGTCGGCGGCGTGCTGCTGTGCGGGTTGGCGACTGCCCTCTACATCGGTGCCCAGCTCGGCCGCGGTCCGCGCGACGGCCTGATGACCGGCCTGCACCGTCGTACCGGCCTCTCGATCCGGCTGGTCCGGACCGTCCTCGAGGTCACCGTCGTCGTGATCGGCCTGCTGCTCGGCGGCACCCTCGGACTCGGCACCGTCGTCTTCGCGCTGACCATCGGCCCGATCGCCCAGTGGCTGATGCCGTTGTTCCTGGTCGACCTGCGAGCGGACCTGCCCGGGGATGTCCCCGATCCGGCCCTGAAATCGTTCGCTGACCCTGCATGAAGCGGGGGCGGGCTGGATAGGCTCGCACCATGACCACCGACGGTTCCCAGGCCCCTTCATCGGCAACTGCCCCTGAGCCCAGCCCGCTCGCACCCCCCGAGGCCGTCCTGACGCTGACTGCGCCGGAGGCGGCCGCACCCGTCGTCGAGACGGCCGCACCCAAGATGGCGCCCCAGGTGGCGGCCGAGATGGTGCCGGAGCTCGACGCCAAGGTCGACAACTTCCTGACCTCGCTGACCAACACCAAGGCCGGCAGTCCGGAGTTCGCGGCGCAGGCGGAGAACGTCCGCACCATGGGCGATGCCGACATCCGCAAGGCTGCGGAGACCTCCAACCGGATGCTCGAGAAGCCGGTGATGGCGCTGCGTGAGGGCGGCATCTCCCAGGGCTCCAAGGTCGGCAAGACGCTGCTCGAGCTGCGGCGCACGGTCGAGGACCTCGACCCGGGCCAGGCCACCGGCGCGAAGAAGTTCTGGGACAAGCTGCCCTTCAACGACAAGATCGAGGACTACTTCCGCAAGTACCAGTCCTCGCAGAGCCAGTTCAACGGCATCCTGCACTCGTTGCGCAGCGGCCAGGACGAGCTGACCAAGGACAACGTCGCGCTCAACCTGGAGAAGACGAACCTGTGGTCGGTCATGGGTCGGCTCAACCAGTACATCTACGTCGCGGAGAAGCTCGACGCGAAGCTGTCGGCGAAGATCGCCGAGCTCGAGCTCAGCGACCCCGACACGGCCAAGACGCTCTCGCAGGACGTGTTGTTCTACGTCCGCCAGAAGCACCAGGACCTGCTGACCCAGCTCGCCGTGTCGATCCAGGCCTACCTGGCGATCGACATCATCATCAAGAACAACATCGAGCTCATCAAGGGCGTCGACCGGGCCTCGACGACGACGATGTCGGCGTTGCGTACGGCGGTCATCGTGGCGCAGGCGCTGAACAACCAGAAGCTCGTGCTCGACCAGATCACGGCGCTCAACACGACGACGTCGAACATGATCCAGCGCACCTCGGAGATGCTCAAGGAGAACTCCGCGGCGATCCAGGAGCAGGCCGCTTCCTCCACCATCGGCATGGAGCAGCTGCAGGCGGCGTTCGCCAACATCTACGCCACCATGGACTCGATCGACGAGTTCAAGCTCAAGGCGCTCGACAACATGTCGACGACGATCGGCGTCCTCGAGACCGAGGTGCAGAAGTCGAAGGCCTACATCGAGCGCGTGCAGCAGCACGACGCCCGCAACGCCGCCGGCACCCTCGACATCGGCTGATCCGGGAATCGAGCGGGCAGGACGAAGTTCGGGTGGGGCTGAAGTCGTGGTGGCAGCGGGCTCGGGGTTCCGGGACGGTCGTGGAGTCGGGGTACGTCGTACCGCCGCCCCCGACCGAACAGGACATCCTGGCCGCCCTCAACAAGGTCAACGCGATGCTGACCGAGGGCAACGCGCCGCCGGTCGTGATCTCGCGGGTGGTGCGGATCGCGCGGACCATCCACCAGACGCTGCCGCGGTTGCGCCAGCTCGGGCTCGGCAGCATGGAGAGCTACTCCGTCGTGGCGACCGCGACCGACTACCTGCCGGAGGCCGTCGGCGGCTATCTCCGGCTCCCGCGTGACTGGGCGGACACCCGGCCGATCGACGGCCACAAGACCGCGCTGGTGATCCTGATCGAACAACTCGAGCTGCTCGGAGCAACCATGGACCAGATCTTCGACGCCGCGAACCGTGCGGACGCGCAGGCGTTGGTCGCGCACGGCCAGTTCCTCGCGGCGAAGTTCGGCCACGCCTCCGACGGTGGCCCCGACCTCACCCTGGGAGCACCATGAAATTCACCCCACGACGTTCTTCGTCTCCCCCGCTTCGCTCCTCCGTCGAACAACGCCGCGGGGACCCCGAATGACCTCCGGTACGACGACCCTGGCCGCCGCTCTGGACGCTCTCGTGGCCGCGGCGCGGGCCGCGGGTGTCGACGAGTCGGCCGCTCGTGCCGAGGGCGAGGCAGTGGCGGCGACCGTGTCCGAGCGCTCCCGTGGCGCGTTCGTGGTGTGGTCGGAGCAGACCGGGCGCGCCGTCTCCGCTGAGGAACACGCCCTCGCTGCCAAGCGCGGCAACCGGTTCCGGGCCGGCCCGACGCCCCTGATGGCGCAGCTGCTGCTGGAGAAGTCGACCCACTCGGCCGACTACGCCGGCGCACTGGCCGACGTGGCCCTCGCCGGCAGCGCCCTGGGGGAGCCCGGTCCGGACGCGATCGGTGCCGCCACGACGGTGACCACGGCGCAGCTCGGTGGCGGTTTCACCGTGCGCAACCTCGAGGGTCCGGCGTCCGGCAGGGGAGCCTTCGACCTCCCGGAACGCCAGCCGGTCCCCGGCTTCGGAGACGACATGCTCGACCAGGTGCGTCGCGTGGGTGAGCAGGTACGACGCCAGCTGGGTGCGCTCGACGGCGCCGTGCCGCCGGACCCGTCGCTGGTTGAGGTGCGAGGTGCGCCAGCACCGAGCCTCGAAACCACCGAGGGGACACAGACCCAGTCCGCCGAACCCGAGACCCCGGTCGTCGAGGAACCGCAGCCCGAGGAGCCGACGAAGTCTGTCGAGGAGCTCCTCGCCGAGCTGGACGGCCTCACCGGCCTGAAGAACGTCAAGGGCGAGATCCACCGACAGGCCGCCGTGCTCCGGGTCGAGGGGCTGCGGAAGAAGGCCGGGCTGGAGAGCCCGACCATCACCCGGCACCTCGTCTTCAACGGCAACCCGGGCACGGGCAAGACCACCGTCGCCCGTCTGGTTGCGGGGATCTACCGCGCTCTCGGGCTGCTCTCGAAGGGACAGCTCGTCGAGTGCGACCGGTCCGAGCTGGTGGCCGGGTATCTCGGCCAGACCGCGCAGAAGACCGCTGAGCTGGTGAAGTCCGCCGAGGGCGGCGTGCTCTTCATCGACGAGGCCTACTCGCTCTCGGGCGACCAGTACGGCAAGGAAGCCATCGACACCCTGGTCAAGGAGATGGAGGACAAGCGCGACGACCTCGTCGTGATCGTGGCCGGGTACCCGCTCCCGATGGCCATCTTCATCTCGGAGAACCCCGGTCTCGAGAGCCGCTTCCGGACCACCATCGACTTCGCCGACTACACCGACGACGAGCTGGCCGAGATCTTCGCGGGCATGGCGAAGGGCGCCGACTACGACGCCAGCGACGCCGTGCTGGCCCGGCTGCGCGAGATCCTCGGCGAGGCCGTGCGTGGACCGTCCTTCGGCAACGCGCGCTTCGTCCGCAACCTGCTGGAGGCGGCGATCGGCCACCACGCCTGGCGGTTGCGGGAGATCGCCGAGCCGACACTCGAGCAGCTGCGCACGCTCGAGCCCGACGACCTCGTGGTCGACCCGAACGACACGTCGGAGCCCTCCGCAGAGGACGGCGTCGTCGTACCGCCGGAAGACGCGGAACCCGCTGCACCGGTCGACCCCTTTGGCGATGACGCCACGACTGCCCGACCTGCCCCGGAACCGGCACCGCAGGTCGAGCCTGTCGAGACCCAGGAGGAATCGTGAGCCAGACCGCCACCCCCCAGGCGGCACCGCCGCCCGCGGCCGCAGCCACGGCACCCGCCCCGGCACCGGCGGTGGCAGCCAAGCCCACGCCCGGCCTGGTCGACACCCCTGCGTTGCTGAACCGCTGGCAGCTGATCGGCATGACGACCGCCATCCTGTTCGGCGTGTTCAGTGCGCTGATCCAGTTCGGCGGCTGGCAGGCCGACGGCCGTGCCGCTGACGACACCGAGCAGCTGGTCCGGGTCCAGGAGATCCAGTCCTCGTTGCTGCGCGCCGACGCGCTCGCCACCAATGCCTTCCTCGTCGGCGGCCTGGAGGAGCCCGAGCAGCGCAAGGAGTACGACGACGCGCTGGAATCCGTCCTGCGCCAGATCGCCAACGCCGCCGAGGCGCAGCCCGCCGACCGTGAGGTGCTCGCGACGTTGAACGTCGACGTCACCGCCTACGCGACGGCGGTCGCCCAGGCCCGGGACAACAACCGACAGGGCTTCCCGATCGGAGCCGAGTACCTCAGCGGCGCCAGCACCGAGTTGCGCGCTGACGCGCTGCCGATCCTCGATGCTCTGGTGAAGGCCAACACCGACCGTGCTGAGAACGCGATGGCCGGCCAGCACCCGTTCTGGCTGCTGGTTCTGGGCATCGTCGCGCTGGTCGCACTGGTCTGGCTCAACCGCGAGCTCGCGCAGCACTTCAAGCGACGGATCAACAAGGGTCTCGCCATTGCAGCCGCGATCGTCCTCGTCGTCACGGTCGTGACGGCCTTTGCCGCGCTGCTGCGCGACAATTCCAACGACAGCCTCCGCGAGGGAGAGCTGGCAACGGCAGTGTCCGAGGCGAATGCCCGCACGGCCGCCAACGATGCCAAGGCCAACGAGAGCCTCCGGCTGATCAACCGTGGGTCGGGCGAGGGCTTCGAGGACCTGTGGTCGGTGTCGGCCAAGGAGGTCGAGAAGTTCGCCTCCAGGGACACGCGCTCGGGCTGGGACGCCTACGTCGCCCAGCACAACGAGATCGTCGAGCTCGACCGCGCCGGCAAGTGGGACGAGGCCGTCGAGATCGCGACGAAAGAGGCCGGGGGTTCCACCGAGTCCCTCGATGCCTTCGACCAGTTGTCGCAACAGATCGTGACCGCGAACGGCACCCAGGCCACCGACGACCTGCGCAGCGGCCGCGTCGTCGCGCTGGTCCTCAGTGGACTGACCCTGTTGTTGGGCGTTGCGGCAGCAGTTGCCGTCTCCCGAGGTATTGGCGAACGAAGGAGGGAGTTCGCATGATCCGCGGACTGCGCAAGTGGGCAGTGCCGTTCGCGGCGCTGCTGGTCCTGGCCGGGTGTGGGTACGACGACACGACCGTCCCGAAGCCGGAGGCCGTCGTGACGACGCCGGCAGTACCGACGACCCCGGTCAAGTGCGACAACAAGCTGCAGTCCTACGCGCCGAGCGACAACCGTGGTGCCGCGATTGCGAACCTGGCCAACAAAGGTCGACTGGTCGTCGGGGTCTCGGGCGACACGCTCAGGCTCGGCTCGCGCAACCCGGAGACCGGGAAGATCGAGGGTTTCGACATCGCCTTCGCCCAGCGGGTCGCCGACGAGCTCGGCGTGCCCATGGTCGTCCGTGTCATCTCGGCCGCTGACCGGATCGGGCTCCTGGAGAAGGGCGAGATCGACATGGTCGCCCGCAACATGACCGTGAACTGTGACCGCTGGTCGAAGGTCGCCTTCTCCGCGGTCTACTACAACGCCACACAGAAGGTTCTCGTTCGGGCCGATGCCGAGAAGGACTACAAGGGACCACAGAGCCTCTCCGGAAAGCGAGTCTGTGCTCCCACGAGTTCGACCAGTGTCGACAACATCAAGGCGATCCAGCCGGACGTCGTTGCAGTCCTTGCCCTTAAGCACACGGGCTGCCTGGTGAAGTTCCAGAACGGTGACGTCGACGCCATCACCGGCGACGACACCGTGCTCGCCGGGCTGGCAGCGCAGGATCCTTATGCCGTCGTACCCAAGCAGGGGAAGCTGACCGACGAGCCCTACGGCATCGCGGTCAACAAGGGCGACGTCGCACTGGCGAGGTTCATCAACTCGGTGCTCGACGAGATGCGCAGCGACGGTTCTTGGAAGGACACTTACGACGAGTGGCTCAAGCCCTACCTGCTCGTCGACGCCACTCCTCCGACGCCCGTGTACGGCCGGTGATCGTGGAGCACGTGACCACGATGACCGCCACCGCGCCGATCGCGCCCGGCAAGCTCGGGGACGCGCTGGATCCTGCTGCGATCCAGCGCTACCTCAACGAGCTCGACGCGTGGTTGCGGGCCCGGCGCTCCGAGCTCGACGAGCTCGACCAGGCCGCCCTCGGTGCGGGCCGTGGGGCCGAGCTCACCGGCGACATGTCGCTCGCGCTCGCGTTGTGGAAGGCGACTTCGGACCGCTACCAGCTGGTCTCCGCGACGTGGGACGGCGGCCGCGTGCTCACCCAGGAGCGGGAGCGGATCTCGGCGCTGATCTGGGGGCGCCTGGACGGCGCGACCGAGCTGCCCGGCGGGCTGGCGGTCTCGCTGCCCGAAGCGGGGCGGCTGTGTGACGCGTTGACGGGCCAGCTGCGGAGCCGGCTCGCGCTGGTCCCCGGCGCCGACGAATCGGCCGCCCGGATCCGCGAGCTGCGCGCCCAGCTCGAGCGGATCCGTGACCAGGTCGGCCTGGAGCCGGCCACCCGGCGCGACGACGCGGTCAACACGCTCGCCGGTCTGATGAGCCGCCTGCAGGACGTGGCCGGCCGCGCCGAGCGGGGTGCCGACGTCGGTGGTCTGCTCGGTCCGCTGGAGGCAGAGGCGACCACCTTCGAGCGCGACCTCATCGTCGGCAACGCGCGCCGCCGCGACGCCCGCAGCCAGGTGCTGTCGGCGCGTGAATTGCGCGCGGACCTCGAGGCGCGCGAGGCCGCGCTGGAGAAGCTGGCGGCCACCTGCGTCGCGACCGTCGATCCCGCACCGCGGTACGCCGTCCCGGACGTCGAGCTGCTCGGTCCGGTCCCGGTCACGCCCGAGGAGATCGTCCCGTACCTGCAGCGCCTCGACCGGGTCTCGCAGGCCTTCGAGGTCGTCCAGCACGCCTACTCCGACGCGCTCGACGAGCACACGCAGCTCGTCGCCCTGCTCGATGCGTACGTCGCCAAGGCCCGCGCCGCGGGCGTGGCCACGCACCCCGATCTCGTCGAGAGCGAGCGCGCTGCCCGTGCGCTCCTCGAACGGCGCCCGTCACCGATGGCCGTGGCCCGGCAACTCGTCACGACCTACCAGACCTGGCTGACCAAGGAGAGCACCCCATGAGCGCTGGAGCCTGCACCCAACCCGGTTGTACCGGCAGCATCGTCGACGGCTACTGCGACGTGTGCGGCATGGCCGGGACCGGTGGTACGGCGTCGCCCGTGCCCGCCGCCGCTCCGGCCGCCTCGGCAGCCGCCACCTCCGGAGCCGCCACGTCCGGAGCCGCCAACACCTGCCAACAACCGGGCTGCACCGGCCGGATCCTCGACGGCTACTGCGACGTCTGCGGCTCGCCGGCCGTGCCGGGCGCCAAGGTGGCCGAGGTCGCCGCCCTGCACGAGTCCCAGCCCCTGTCGGGCCGCGAGGGTACGGCGGCCACGGCCGCCAGTCGCGTGCAGTCGGCCGCGATCGGGTCCAAGCGCGCCGGCTCGACCGGAAGCCTCGCCACCCGACGCACCCGCACCGGGTCGCAGCGGATGCGGTCCGCGCGACTCGGCGCCGGCCTCACCGTCGTACCGCCCGCACCGCCGGTGGATGCCGCGAAGGCGATCATGGCCAACCCGCAGGTCCCCGAGGACAAGCGGAGCTGCTCGAAGTGCGGCAAGGCCGTCGGTCGCAGCATCGACGGCACGCCCGGCCGGAGCGAGGGCTTCTGCCCCAACTGCGGCCAGCCGTTCTCCTTCACGCCCAAGCTGGTGTCGGGCGACCTGGTCGCCGGCCAGTACGAAGTCGCCGGTGCGCTCGCCCACGGTGGCCTCGGCTGGATCTACCTCGCCCGCGACCGCAACGTCTCCAACCGGTGGGTGGTCCTCAAGGGCCTGCTCAACTCCGGTGACCCCGATGCGTTGGCCGCCGCCATCGCCGAGCAGCAGTTCCTCGCCCAGGTCGAGCACCCGCTCATCGTCGAGATCTACAACTTCGTGACCCACGAAGGCGCCGGCTACATCGTCATGGAGTACGTCGGCGGCAAGTCGCTCAAGCAGATCCTGAAGCAGCGGATGTCGGCCAACAACGGCGAGTACGACCCGCTGCCGGTGGACCAGGCGCTGGCCTACATCCTCGAGCTGCTGCCGGCGTTCCAGTACCTCCACGACCTCGGCCTCGTCTACTGCGACTTCAAGCCCGACAACATGATCCAGGTCGGCGACGCAATGAAGCTGATCGACCTCGGCGGCGTGCGGCGCATCGACGACCAGGAGTCGGCGATCTACGGCACGGTCGGCTACCAGGCCCCCGAGGTGGCCGAGGTCGGCCCGACGGTGGCCTCCGACATCTACACGATCGGGCGCACGCTCGTCGTGCTCACCATGGAGTTCCGCGGCTACCAGGGCACCTACCTGCACAGCCTCCCGCCGGTCGACGCGACGCCGCTCTTCCAGCAGTACGACTCGCTCTACCACCTGCTGGCCAAGTGCTGTGCTCCCGATCCGGCCGACCGGTTCGCGTCGGTCGACGAGCTGCGCACGCAGGTCCTCGGCGTGCTGCGCGAGGTCGTCGCCCGCCGCCGCCAGGGTACGGCGAGCACGTCGGCGGCATCCGTCCTCTTCGAGTCGCCTGCGACCGCCCGTCCGATCACCGAGTGGAGCCAGCTGCCGAAGCTGCGCGAGGACTCGACGGACCCGCAGTACAGCTGGCTCACCACGATCAGCGCCGAGGACCCGAAGCAGCGGCTCGCTGACCTGCTGCAGGCGCCCGAGGACAGCGCCGAGGTGTGGCTCGCGCGGGCTCGCGCCTCCCTGGACCTCGTCGACCCGGTCGCCGCGAAGTCCCACGCGCAGTCGCTGCTCTCCGACGACCCGTGGGAGTGGCGCGCGCTGTGGATCGAGGGCCTCGCTGCCGTCCAGGCCGAGGACTGGGAGACCGCCAAGGCGTCCTTCAACGCCGTCTACCAGCAGGTGCCCGGGGAGCTCGCGCCCAAGCTCGCGCTCGCCTTCGCGTGTGAGCGCGGGGGTCTGCCCGAGGTGTCCGAGGGGCTCTACCAGGTGTGCGCGTCCACGGATGCCGCCTACGTCCCGCCCGCCGCGTTCGGCATGGCCCGCGTGCGGGCCGGTCGCAAGGACACCGCTGGCGCCGTCGCGGCGCTGGACCTGGTGCCGACGACCAGCCGTGGCTACACCGAGAGCCGCCAGCAGCGTGCCGAGGTGTTGTTGTCCGGCGGTGCACAAGACATTGCCGTGCTCGACCAGGCGATGCGCACGATCGAGACCTCCAGCGTCGACGGCCAGACCCGCCAGCGCTTCACGGTGCGGATCCTCGGTGAGGCACTGCCCGTCGTCTCCGGGGCAGCCAAGGTGCCTGCCGGCGCGAAGATCGGCTCCGTCGCCGCGACCGAGGCCGGGGTGCGTGACGGACTGGAGAACGCCCTGCGTTCCCTGGCGCGTGACAGCATCGACCTCAAGGAGCGGGTGGCCCTGGTCAACCAGGCCAACGCCGTCCGGAACTGGAGCCTCACGTGACCTGTCCCTCCTGCGGCGCCTCGGTCGCCGCCGGTGCCCGCTTCTGCGAGAGCTGTGGGGCGCAGCTCGGCCAGCCGGACGTCGTACCCGCGCCGGTGACGGCCGTCGACGACCACCCGCTGGGGGACGCACCGATCAGTGCGCCGACCCGCAAGCCCGCGTCGTCGCTGCCGGACCCACCGCCCGCGGGCCGTCGTCCGTGCGTCGACTGCGGGGGAGAGGTCGGACCGGACCTCTACTGCCTCAAGTGCGGCACCAAGGCGCCCAGCGAACGTGACCACTTCAGCGAACAGCCCGCGTCCTGGGTCGCCGGCGTGTGCGACAAGGGAGTCGGCAAGGCCCGCAACGAGGACTCGATGGCGCTGCTCGCGGGCGCCGAGCCGGGTTCCCGTGCGGTGCTCGTGGTGATGGACGGTGTCTCGAACTCCGTCGACTCCGACGTCGCCTCGCTGGCCGGCGCCCGCGCCGCGCGCGAGGTGCTGCGGATGCCCCTCCCTGCCGGCATGGGTACGACGGAGGGCCGTCAGGCAGCGGGGGCGAAGGTGCTGGCCGATGCTGCGGCGGCCGCGAACACCGCGATCATCGCCGTCACCGACCCCGACTCGACGAACCCCGCGTCTGCGACGTTCAGCGCGGCGGTCCTCGAGGGACGCAAGGTCAGCTGGGCCAACATCGGCGACTCCCGCACCTACTGGCTGCCCGACGCGGGCACGCCGGTCCAGCTGAGCGTCGATGACTCCGTCGCCCAGGAACAGATGGCCGGCGGCATGTCGCGAGAAGCGGCTGAGACCGGACCCCAGGCGCATGCGATCACCAAGTGGTTGGGTCGCGACTCGGAGAACTTCGTCCCGACGGGCGGCACGCTCGAGCTCACCGAGTCCGGCTGGCTGCTGGCCTGCTCCGACGGCTTGTGGAATTACTGCTCCAGCCCCGAGGCGATGGCCGAGCAGGTCCGCGCGACGGGTTCGTCGGATCCGGCAGCCGTTGCGAACGCCCTCGTGGCGTACGCCAACGCCTGCGGGGGCCACGACAACATCACTGCAGCACTGGCCCGGGTCGATGTCGCTGTCGACCAGACTGGCCTCGGGCACAATGACCAGACCCCAACGCCCGCCGAGTCGGGCACCCCAGGAGGAGAGCCGACCGATGGCTGAGTTCACCGCCGCCGTCTACCAGAACGAGTTCCTCGCCGACGGGGGGACCGACGTCAACGCGATCGTGACGATCACCTGCAAGGGTGCCGGCACGGCCGGGCAGTCCGGGTCGGGTGCTGCCGGCGAGATCATCATCGTCGACACCTCGGGCTCGATGGGGCCGGCCACGATGGCCGCCGCCAAGGACGCCGCGCAGGCCGCGGTCGCCGAGATCGTCGACGGCACCTGGTTCGCCGTGATCGCGGGCGCCGACCGCGCGATGCTGGCCTACCCGCAGGTCGCCAGCGGCCCGGGCATGATCCGGATGGACGAGCGCGCGCGGGCCGACGCCTCGGCCGCCATCGGCCGCTTCGTCGGCAGCGGTGGTACGGCGATCAGCACCTGGCTCGATCTCGCCGGGCAGCTGTTCAACTCGGTGCCCGAGGCCACCCAGCGCCACGTGCTCCTGCTCACCGACGGCGAGAACCGCGAGCGGCCCGGTCGCCTCGACGAGGCCATCCAGCGTGCGACCGGCTACTTCCAGGCCGACTGCCGCGGTGCGGGCACCGACTGGCAGGTCGCGGAGATCCGGCGGATCTCGCAGGCCCTGCTCGGGACCGTCGACATCATTCCGCGCCCCGACCAGATGAAGGCCCAGTTCCAGGAGATCATGCGCGCCGCGATGTCGCGCGGCGTCGCGGACGCGTCCCTGCGGGTCTGGACACCCCAGGGCTCGCAGGTGCTGTTCGTCCGTCAGGTCTCGCCGACCGTCGAGGACCTCACCAACCGTCGTACGCCGGTCAACCCGCTCACCGGCGACTACCCGACGGGTGCCTGGGCCGACGAGTCCCGCGACTACCACGTCGCGATCCGGGTCCCGGCCAAGGCGATCGGCCAGGAGCAGCTGGCCGCCCGCGTGCAGCTCGCGCTCGGCGACGACGTCGTGACGCAGGCGCTGGTGAAGGCGACCTGGTCCAACAACTCCGAGCTCACCGCCAAGATCGACCGGCAGGTTGCCCACTACACCGGGCAGGCCGAGCTGGCCGACATGATCCAGGAGGGCCTGGCGGCCAAGGCCGCTGGTGACGAGGCGACCGCGACGACCAAGCTCGGTCGTGCGGTGCAGCTCGCCGCCGAGACCGGCAACGACGAGGCGACCAGCAAGCTGAAGAAGGTCGTCGACGTCGAGAACGAGAAGGAAGGCACCGTGCGCCTGAAGCGGGCCGTCGAGAAGGCCGACGAGATGGCCCTCGACACGGCTTCGACGAAGACCACACGGATCCGCAAGGAGCCCTCATGAGCACCTGCCCGTCGGGGCACGACTCGGCGTCCGACGACTACTGCGACGTCTGCGGCCTGCCGATCCCGGCCACGCCCGTCGAGGAGGTTGCGCAGCAACCGTCTCGAGACGCGGCCCCCGCGGAGCCCGACGCCGGAGCGACCGCGTGCCCGAACTGCCAAGCCACCAACCCGCCGAACGCCCTGTTCTGCGAGGCCTGCGGCTACGACTTCACCACCGGGTCGATGCCGCGGCCGTTCACGCCACCCACGATCGACTCGATCCTGGACCTCGGGTCCGGCGGCTCCGGTCCCAGCGGTACGCCGGAGGCGAAACCTGCTGCGCCGGCGGACGCCCCGATCGCACCGCCCCTGGAGGACGGCTGGGTGGCCGAGGTCTGGATCGACCCCGACTGGTACGCCGACCAGGAGTCCACGGACCCGCTGCCGTCAGCGGGGGTACCGACCGTCGTACAGCTGAGGACGACGTCGATCCTCGTGGGCCGCACCTCGCGCAGCCGGGGCATCCACCCCGACATCGACCTCGTGGCCGACAACGGCATCAGCCGCCGGCACTGTCAGCTGACCACCGACGGCACCCGCTGGTGGGTCGAGGACCTCGGCTCCTCCAACGGCACCTACCTCGGCACCATCGGCTCATTGCCCAAGGACCCGCTCCCGGCGGGGGAGAAGCGCGAGATCGGGCCGGACGGCCGCGTCTACCTCGGTGCCTGGACCCGACTGGTGGTCCGGAGGGCCACACCCGGCGAATTCTGAGGGGAACTCTGCCACGATCGCCTCATGGCGATCACTGAGCAGGTCATCTTCATCACCGGCGGCGCCCGGGGCATCGGGCTCGAGACGGCCAAGGCGCTGGCCGGACGCGGCGCGAAGCTCGTCCTCACCGACCTCGACGCACCGGCGCTCGAGGAGGCCGTCGAGCTGATCGGCGCCGACAAGTGCCTCGGGATCGTGGCCGACGTGTGCGACCTCGCCGCCATGGAGGCAGCGGTCGCGGCCGGCGTCGAGAAGTTCGGGAGGCTCGACGCGGTCCTCGCCAATGCCGGGATCGCGAGCTATGGCTCGGTCATGGCCATCGACCCCGGGGCCTTCCAGCGGACCCTCGACATCAACGTGGTGGGTGTCTTCAACACGGCGCGGGCGTCGATCCCCGCGCTGGAGGAGAGCAAGGGCTACCTGCTCGTCGTGTCGTCCCTGGCGGCGTTCGCGGCAGCCCCCGGGCTGGCGGCGTACAACGCGAGCAAGGCCGGCGCGGAGCACTTCGCCAACGCCCTCCGGCTGGAGGTGACGCACCGCGGCATCGCCGTCGGGTGTGCCCACATGTCCTGGATCGACACGCCGCTCGTCCAGGACGCCAAGGCCGACCTGCCGACGTTCCAGGAGCTGGTCAGCAAGCTGCCTCCTCCGCTCAACCGCACGACCGGTGTCGACGCATGCGTGAAGGCGTTCATCAAGGGCATCGACAAGCGTTCGCGCCACGTCTACTGCCCCGGCTGGGTCCGTGGCGTGGGCCTGAACCGCAACGTGGTGAACTCAGCGGTCGGCGCGCTTCCGATCCTGCGCCTGGTGCCCGACATCCTGCCGCGCATGGACGCCGAGGTCCGCGCCCTGGGGCGCTCCACCAGCGCCCGCAACGTCGCGAACGACGAGCGGTCAGCGTCGGGTGGCGATCAGGGCTGACGCGTCGGCCGCGACCATCACCTCGACGGTGGTGAACCGCTCGTCGGTCAGCCACTGCTCGCGCAGGGTGTCGACCCGACCGCCGGTGATCGGCGGCCACATCTCGCACGGGAAGAAGTCGTCGAGGACGACGATGCCGCCGGGCTCGATGAGGTCGGCGATCTTGTCGACCGCGACGGCCGTCGGATCGCCGGAGTCGAGGAAGAGCAGCGAGAACGGGCCCTTGTCCATCAACGTCGACCAGTCGGCGGCGAGGACGTCGACGAGCGGGTCGTCGGTGAAGATCTCGGACGCTGCGGCCGCGAGCTTCGGGTTGAGCTCCGCGGTGATGATCCGCGCCTTGTCGTTGCGTACGCCGGAGCGCAGCCATGCCGTACCGACGCCACACCCCGTGCCGAACTCCGCCATCGTCCCCTCGCGGGTCGCGGCGAGGGTGGCCAGCAGCCGACCGGTCTCGTTGCGGCAGAAGGCCACGTAACCCGCCCGCCGGCAGACGTCGAAGGCGCGGCTGACCACACCGGGCAAGTCGGGGGGCGCGCTCATGCAACGAGTCTTACATCCGGTGTCTCAGATGCTGTGACGGCGATCTCGCATGCCGAAACCTGACCGCATGGCGGGATCGGCCTGACACACACCGCATCGTGCGGCTATCGTTCTCCCATCATGCGTGGCGCCCTTCTCGTAATCGGCTGCCGCGGCGAGGCCTGAAGAAGGCCACCTCGCCGCGGTGACTGCGGCGATCCCATGATCCTCCGCCCCCGGGCCTTCGACCATCAGAATCGAAGCCCTGGCGCATCTCCGACGCACCGCGGCGGGCCCACCGATCGGCAAGAGACGCGATCCGTAGCCCCGACGCAGTCGACTCCCGTGAGACCCACGAGCTGACGCCCACCCGCCGCGGTGGGGGACGCCAGGGCGAACCCATCCGGAAGCAGACCTGCCATGTTCACCACCGCCACCACCACGCACCGCACCTCGACGGCCTCCGGCTCGGACTGGGGCCCCGCCCGCCACGATCCAGAGCACCCGTTGCACAGCGCCCTGCTCGACAGCGACCCGTTCTCGGCGGTTGCCCTGCGAGACGGCGACGACGCGCGCCCCGACGACAACTAATCTCTCCTCACATGACCGAATCCTCTGCTGCAGCCGGCTCCGTCACCTCCTCGACCGGCCAGGTCAACCTCGCCGTCATCCCCGGTGACGGCATCGGTCCCGAGGTCACCGCCGAAGCGCTCAAGGTGCTCGAGGTGGCCGCGCCCGCCGAGGTGAAGTTCGCCCAGACGCAGTACAACCTCGGTGCCGAGAACTACCTCGCGACCGGTGAGGTGCTCGCCGACAGCGTTCTCGAGGAGATCCGCGGCCAGGACGCGATCCTGCTCGGCGCGGTCGGCGGCAAGCCGAACGACCCCAACCTGCCGCCCGGCATCCTCGAGCGTGGCCTGCTGCTCCGCCTGCGCTTCGAGCTCGACCACTACGTCAACCTGCGTCCGTCGCAGCTGTTCCCCGGCGCGACGTCGCCTCTGTCCGAAGCCGTCCTCGGCAAGGGAGACATCGACTTCGTCGTGGTCCGTGAGGGCACCGAGGGTCCCTACACCGGCAACGGTGGCGCGCTGCGCGTCGGCACGCCGGCCGAGGTCGCGACCGAGGTCTCGGTCAACACGGCCTTCGGCGTGGAGCGGGTCATCCGCGACGCCTTCGCCCGCGCCCGGAAGCGCCCGCGCAAGAAGCTGACGCTGGTCCACAAGACCAACGTGCTGGTCAACGCGGGCTCGGTCTGGTGGCGGTTGTTCGAGGAGGTGGCCAAGGAGTTCCCGGACGTCACGACCGACTACAGCCACATCGACGCCGTGATGATCTACCTGACCACCGACCCGCAGCGCTTCGACGTGATCGTCACCGACAACCTGTTCGGCGACATCATCACCGACCTGGCGGCCGCCATCACCGGTGGCATCGGCCTGGCCGCGTCGGGCAACGTCAACCCCGACCGCACCGCGCCGTCGATGTTCGAGCCGGTCCACGGCTCGGCACCCGACATCGCCGGCCAGCTGATCGCCGACCCGACGGCCGCGATCCTGTCCGGTGCGCTCCTGCTCGACCACCTCGGCCACCCCGAGGCCGCTGCCCGCATCGAGACCGCCGTACTGGCGGACCTTGCTGCGCGCACGCCGGGCCAGTCGCGTCGTACGCCCGAGGTGGGCGACGCGATCGCAGCCCGAGTAGCCGGCTGACCGCGCCCTCTGCGGCGCGGCCCGGCCTGCTTCTCCCACCCGCGACCCCAGAGGACTAATCTCGTGACCATGCAGATCACCACCACCCTTTCTGCGGAACAGACCGACGACGCACGGCTGGCAGAGATCCTGTCCAACCCGGGCTTCGGCGTGCACTTCTCCGACCACATGTTCACCGTCGAATGGACCCCCGAAAAGGGTTGGTACGACGCCCGGATCACGCCCTACGGGCCGATCACCCTCGACCCGGCCGCGGCCGTCCTGCACTACGCGCAGGAGACGTTCGAGGGCATGAAGGCCTACCGGCACCCAAGTGAAGATGGCGACTCGATCTGGCTGTTCCGCCCCGAGGCCAACGCGGCGCGGATGGAGCGGTCCAGCCACCGCCTCGCGCTGCCGGTGCTCGACCCCGCCGACTTCGTGCAGGCCGTTGAGGCCCTGGTCAAGGTCGACGCGCGCTGGGTGCCGGACAACAGCGACGGTGGCGAGAAGAGCCTCTACCTGCGCCCGTTCATGTTCGCCTCCGAGAAGTTCCTCGGGGTGCGGCCCGCGCAGCACGTCACCTTCATGGTGATCGCGAGCCCCGCGGGCGCCTACTTCAAGGGCGGCATCAAGCCGGTCACCCTGTGGCTGACCGAGGACTACACCCGCGCCGGTCGCGGTGGCATGGGCGCGGCCAAGACGGGTGGCAACTACGCCAGCTCGCTGGTCGCCCAGCAGGAGGCCTACGCCCAGGGCTGTGACCAGGTCGTGTTCCTCGACGCCCAGGAGGGCAAGTACGTCGAGGAGCTCGGCGGGATGAACATGTACTTCGTCTACGACGACGGTTCGATCGTCACGCCCGAGACCGGCACCATCCTCGAGGGCATCACGCGTGCCTCGATCATCGAGCTCGCCGGCAAGATGGGCCACCAGGTCACCGAGCGCCGCTTCGGGATCGACGAGTGGCGCGCCGACGTGGCCAGCGGCCGGATCACCGAGATCTTCGCCTGCGGCACTGCCGCCGTCGTCACGCCCGTGGGATCGCTGAAGACCAAGGACGGCGAAGTGCCGGCGCCCCCGAGCCAGGACCTGACCAAGCGGATCCGCGAGGCGCTCGTGGGCGTGCAGCTGGGTCGGGCCGAGGACACCTTCGGCTGGATGCACGAAGTCGTTTGATTGCGCGAGAGCGTCTTCGCTTCGGTGGGGGGCAGCAAGCTGCCGGAGCTTCGCTCCCGCCGCGCTGCCGCGCCGCGGTTGTCTTTCGTAGGTCCTTCCTTGGTCTGGCGGCAAGACGACGGTGGCTGTCGGCGGTGAAACCGCGGTGATGCCGCGGTGAAACCGGCAGCCAGCACGCTCCTTCCATGAGCCGGGTCGATCCCCGGCCGCGAAGGAGCAACCATGACTGCCACCCCTGCAGTGCACGCCACCGGTCTCGTGAAGACCTTCGGCGCGTTCCGCGCCGTCGACGGCATCGACCTCGAAGTCCGTCAGGGCGAGATCTACGGCGTCCTCGGCCCCAACGGCGCCGGCAAGACCACCACGTTGAAGATGCTCGCCACGTTGCTGCCCATCGATGGTGGGCACGCGGAGATCTTCGGGGTCGACGTACGCCGCGAGCCGCACCGGATCCGTCAGCTGGTCGGCGTCACCGGGCAGTACGCCTCGGTCGACGAGAACCTGACCGGTACCGAGAACCTCGTCCTGTTCGCCCGTCTGCTCGGTCAGTCGAGCAGGCAGGCGCGTCGTACGGCCGCTGACCTGCTGGGCCGCTTCGGCCTCGAGGAGGCGTCCGACCGCCAGATCCAGAACTTCTCCGGCGGCATGCGACGCCGGCTCGACCTCGCAGCGTCGCTGATCGCCCGGCCGCCGCTGATCTTCCTCGACGAGCCGACCACCGGTCTGGACCCGCGCACGCGCGGCCAGATGTGGGACACGATCCGCGAGCTCGTGGCCCAGGGTTCGACGATCCTGCTGACGACGCAGTACCTCGACGAGGCCGACCAGCTCGCCGACCGGATCGCCGTCATTGACCGCGGCCGCAAGGTCGCCGAG
This sequence comes from Nocardioides sp. Root682, assembly GCF_001427795.1. Classification (GTDB taxonomy): domain Bacteria; phylum Actinomycetota; class Actinomycetes; order Propionibacteriales; family Nocardioidaceae; genus Nocardioides. The sequence goes on from NZ_LMHJ01000003.1 coordinate 899,880, forward strand.
GGCACGCCCGACCAGCTCAAGGAGAGCGTCGGCAGCTCGACCCTGCACCTGCGGGTGGCCGACCGCGACCAGACGACGCGGGCCGCGTCGATCGTCGAGCGGGTGCTGGGAGAGGCGCCCGTGCTGACCCCGGAGGCCGGCGGACTCAACATCGCCCTCACCGATGCCAACCGCACGGCCGACGTCCTCATCGCGTTGCGCCAGGGCGACGTGGACATCACCACCGCCGCCGTACGCCAACCCACCCTCGACGAGGTGTTCCTGACCCTGACCGGTCACCACGCCGAGGACGACCACGCCGACGACCACGCCGACGACCACGAGGAGGTGGCCTGATGACCACCCTGCTTCCGGACCTTCCCACCACCGCCGTGCCGGCCGCACCGGGCGCCGATCGCGTCCTGGCCGCCCGGCCCTCCCTGCGCGACACGGTCAACCAGACCCTGGCCATGGCGTGGCGCGCCACGAAGAAGATGCGCCGCAACCCCGAGCAGTTCTTCGACGTGACGCTGCAGCCGATCCTGTTCACCGCGATGTTCGCCTACATCTTCGGCGGTGCGGTCTCGGGCTCCGTGGCCGACTACCTGCCGCTGATCATCCCGGGCATCCTCGCGCAGACCGCACTGACCGCGTGCATGGCGACGGGGACCCAGATGCGCGAGGACATGGACAAGGGCGTCTTCGACCGCTTCAAGTCCTTGCCGATCGCGCGCATCGCCCCCTTGGCTGGACCGATGCTCGCGGACCTCATCCGCTACGGCACCGCCGCGACGATCACCATCCTCGTCGGCATCGCGATGGGCTACCGCCCGGGCGGCGGCGTCCTCGGTGTTCTCGCCGGCTGGGCGCTCACGATCTTCGCCGGCTGGTCGCTGTCGTGGATCTTCGCCTGGCTCGGCACGGTCGCGCGCTCGGCGCAGGCCGTGCAGGGGATCGGGATGATGATCATGTTCCCGCTGACCTTCCTGTCCAACGCGTTCGTCCCGATGGACACGCTGCCGGGCTGGCTCGAGGCCTTCGTGAAGATCAACCCGGTCTCGCACGTGGTGACCGCGGTGCGTGACCTGATGAACGACGGCAACGTCACCGTCCAGGTCGGTTGGGCCCTGCTCGGCTGCGCCGTGGTGGTCGCTGTCTTCGCCCCGCTGGCGGTGCGGACCTACTTCCGCAAGATGTGACTCAGAGGATGCGTCCGACGGCGGCGCGGGCTTCGACCAGGAGGTCGGGTCCGCGCCGTTCGCCGTACTCGGCCTCGACGGCGGCCAGGACGCCGGGCGCGTGCTCCGCACACAACGCCTGCGCCCGGTCCCACTGCATCGTCGGGGCGAACCGGTAGTAGGAGAACCGGTCTGCCAGCACCAGGACCCGTACGGCGTCGGGGGCCGGACCGTCGGTGCGCAACAGGGCCCACAGGCCGAGGCCGAACAACACCAGTCCCGCAACGGGAAAGTCCATGAACGGCTGTTCCGGGTCCAGTGCGCCGAGCGCCTTGGCCGCCAGTGACGCCTGCAGATCGCTGCCGTCGTCGCCGTGACCGTAGAGGGCGAAGGCCGAAACGGCGGCGGCCTCACCCGAGATCGCCCACGGGGTGACCTGCTCCTCCGAGCCGGGCAGGCGCATCGCCCGGCTCGCCTCGGCGGCCGCCCGGTGCAGCCGCAGTCCCTCGGCGACGTCGTCGGTGGCGAGCGCCAGCTCAGCGCGGGTGCGCATGATCGCGACGTCTCCGCCGGGCAGGCCCGTGGGCGCGAGTGCGGCAAGCTCGGCGATCTGGGAGGCAGCCCCCGACAGGTCGCCGCGGATCATCGTCGAGGTCGCCACGATCGCCCGGTTCTGGACCGCGTCGTCCACGGCCCCGAGCCGTTCGAGCACCGGCAGGGCGAGCAGCGCGTGCTCGGCCGCGCGCTCGGCGTCGCCGAGCTGTGCGTGCAGCTCGGCCAGCTGGGCGTCGATCATCGCTCGCCGCCATGGGCCTTCCTCGACATGGACCAGCGGCAGCGCCTGGTGCAGGGCATCGACGGCGCCGCCGGGGTCGCCGTTGTTCTCCCACTGATGGGCCGCCCACTGCAGCGCGAGGCAGCGCACCCACGGATCGGGATCCTCGATCAGGTGGGTCAGGTCGGTGGCGACGCCTTCGGTCTGGGCGAGGGTGACCCGCACCAGGGCAGCCAAGGCCGGATGTGCGGTGTCGTGACCGAGCGCCTCCAGCTGTCCGGTGAGCTGCTCGGCCCCGCCGGAGCCGGTGAACCGCACGCTGAACAACGTGGCGCACAGCGCGGAGCGGGCGGTGTCGGTGAGAGCCGGCGACACCTCCCACCCGTCGAGCGCCCGGCCCACGGCAGGCGCGACGGCCATGCTGCGGAAGTGGTCGCCGCTGATGGACCAGTAGCCGCCGAGGGTCGCGAACAGCACGGCCACGGCGTCCTGGTCACCCGCGCCGATGGCCTCCCTCAGGATGTCGGCGAGGTTGGTCTCCTCCTCGCGGAGCCGGTCCATCGCCTCGACCTGGTCGGTGTTGAAGAGCCGTCGACCCTCGCGGCTCGCGAGGTCGACGGCCCACGACTGCAACGCGTTCGACACCTTGCCGGACTCGCCCGCGGCCTCGCGCTGGAGGCGGCCGAACTCGCGGACCGTCTCGAGCATCCGGAAGCGCGTGCCGTCGTCGGTGTCGCTCACGACGAGCAGCGACTGCTCGACGAGGTCCTCGACGGTCTCGAGCGCGTCGTCGCCGAGGACGGCGCCGGCGGCCTCGAGCGTGAACCCGTCGTGGAAGGCAGAGAGGTATCGCCATGCGCGGCGTTCGCGCTCCTCCAGCAGGTTCCAGGACCAGTCGATGACGGCCAGGAGGGTGCGGTGCCGGTCCGGTGCGCTGCGGTCCCCGCCGCGGAGCAGGGCGAAGCGGTCGTCGAGCCGGCGGGCGATCTCGGCCGGGTGCATCACCCGGACCTTGGCGGCAGCCAGCTCGATCGCCAGCGGCAGGCCGTCGAGGCGGTCCACCACCGCGCGAACGTCCACCTCGTCGAGCCGGACCCCTGGTCGTGCTGCGGCCGCCCGGGTGCAGAAGAGCTCGACCGCGTCGTCGGAGCCCAGGTGGGGGAGCAGGTGCACGTGCTCGGCCGCGATGGCGAGCGGCGAGCGGGTCGTCGTCAGGACCCGCAGCTCACGGGTGGTCGCCACCAGGAACGCCACCAGGTCGGCGACCGCGTCCACGATGTGCTCGCAGTTGTCGAGGACCAGGAGGGTGGGCGCCTGGTCGAGGTGCTGCGCGATCCTGGCCCGTACGTCGGCCCGCTGCTCCGGTGTGAGGGTACGACGCCCGCTGACCGAGTCGCGGACACCGAGCGCCGAGCCGACCTCGCCGATGAGGTCCTCGGCTGCGGTGACGCCGACCAGCTCGACGAAGTGGACGACCGGCTGGGTCGCGGCGCGCGCGACCGTGTGCGCGAGACGCGTCTTGCCGAGCCCGCCGGGCCCGACGATCGACACGACTCGTGCGCTGGTGAGCAGCGCACCGATGGTGCGCAGGTCGGCGTCGCGCCCGAGGAGCGGCCCGGCGTCGTACCGCAGGCCCTCCCGGACCGGGCTGTCCAGCGCCAGCAGCTCGCGGTGCACGCGTTGGAGGTCCGGGCCGGGATCAGCTCCGGTGCGATCGCGGACTCTCTGCCGGTGGCGTTCGAAGCGATCCAGGGCAGCCGCCGGACCGCGCACCGCGCCCTCGGCGCGAAGGAGGTCGACCAGCAGTGGTTCGTCGTTGGGTGCGCTGTCGGAGGCGGCCTCCAACAGGGGCAGCGCCTCGGCGTGCTGGCCCGACCGTTCGAGAGCACGGGCCCGCACCAGTGCGGCGGTGCGCAGGTCGTCCGTGGCCCGGCGCCGGACCTCGGCCAGGGGACCGTTCTCGGCGTCGGCGACGCCCGAGGGCGCGAGGGCGAGGGCTTCCTCCGCGTGTGCGCGCGCTGCCGGTGCGTCGTCGGACAGTGCCTTCCGGGCGAGCTGCGCGCAGCGGCGCAGGTGCAGCGCGTCGATCTGGGTGGGGGCGACCTGGAGCCGGTAGCCGTCTCCTTCGGTGACCAGCGTCTCGGCGCCGACGACGGATCGGACCCGGGAGACCAGGACCTGCAGTGCCTTGCCGGGATTGGCAGGGACGTCCTCGCCCCAGACGAGGTCGACGAGCCGGTCGGTGCCGACGGTGCGCCCCGCGTCGACGAGCGCGGCGAGCAGTGCCTGCGGGCGATCGCCGGGAATCGCCGTACCGTCCCACTGCACGCCGTCGAGAAGTGTCAGGCGGAAGGGCACGTCGGCAGTCTAGGAGGCGGCTGCACCCCAGAAGGTGGCGAGCGCCGCGGCGACCTGTGCCGGGTGCGTGACGACCAGTCCGTGATCGGCACCGGGCACGAAGACATCGGTGGCGGCCGGGAACCAGGAGAGCACGGTGGTGCGGACCTCCGCCCACCACGGACCGCTCTCGGCTGCCCCGACGTGCAGCACGGGGCAGCCGATCCGCAGGGCGTCCTCGGCGGTGAAGTCCCAGCCCAGCAGGGCAGGAAGGTCCTGGTCGAAGAAGGTCGCGGCGTCCCGGCGCATCTGGAGGCGGGCGTCGGGCACCTGGTGCTCGAGGGCGGACCACCACTCGGGCGTGGTGGTCCGGTCCCAGAAGGCGTCCAGCGCCGCGTCCGGCCCGTGCTCCGCGCAGAGGGACATCAGGTCCACGCAGACCGCGACGAAGTCGTCGTGGTGGCTGGTGATCAGCGGCGGCGGTTCGACGAGAGTGAGGGTGCGGACCAGGCCGGGAGCGTGTGCGGCCAGCTCCAGGGCGACCGCGGCGGAGTAGGAGTAGCCGACGACGTCCACGGCCGGTAGGTGGAGCGACTCCAGGAGCGCGACACAGTCGGCGGCATCCCGCGCGATGGAGCCCGGGACCTCGGGTCCACGCCCGGTGTATCCCCGGCGGTGCTGGAGGATCCGCCGCCGGCCCGCCAGGGCCGGCTCGCTGGCCAGGGGCAGCAGCTCGTCCGCGCCCAGGCCGGTCTGGATGAACAGCACGGCATCGCCGGTGCCGAGGTCCAGGAACGACATGGCTCATCGTGGCACGGGGGCGGGTCGATGCGCGGTGCTTCACTGTCCCCATGGCGCACCCGATCATGTTCAGCGACGACGACCCGGGCCTCGCCGAGCTGCGGAGGATCTGCCTGGCGCTGCCCGGCGCCGAGGAGAAGGTCAGCCACGGTCGGCCCACCTTCCGCGCCGGCAAGATCTTCGCGGTCTACGGGGGCTCCGAAAAGCTCAGTCCCGGCGACCACCGGATGGTGCCGAGCGCCTTCATCTTCACCCCCGACAGCGTCGACCTGCCCGCGATCGACGAGGACGAGCGCTTCTTCGTGCCCGCCTACTACGGGCCGTACGGCGGCCGGGCGATCGACCTGGCTGCACCGGACATCGACTGGACCGAGATCGCCGAGCTCGCGGACGCGTCGTACCGCCGGATCGCCTCGAAGCGGCTGGTCGCCGAGCTCGACGCGCGCGGTTGACGTTCACGGTGACGTTGATGTGGCGCACGGCTGGGTAATCTCGGTTCGTGACGATGCGACCCGAGAGTGGCGCGCCCACTCGCGTGGGCGACTACTCGCTGCTGACGCAGCTCGGCGAAGGCGGGATGGGCATCGTCCACCTCGCCCAGGGCCCCGACGGACGCCGGGTCGCACTGAAGGTCCTGCGACCGCAGATCGTGGGTGACAAGGAGGCCCGCGGCCGCCTCGCGCGCGAGGTCAGCTCACTGACCCGGATCCGCAGCCCCTGGGTGGCCGAGATGCTCGCTGCCGACCCGTGGGCGGAGATTCCCTACGTCGTCACCCGCTACGTCCCGGGGCTCACGCTCCACGAGCACGTCGCGGCCGAGGGCTCGATCGAGGGCCGCGACCTGCACTGGCTCGCGGGCTGCCTGGCCGAGGGGCTCGCCGCGGTGCACGCCGTCGGCGTGCTGCACCGCGACATCAAGCCCGGCAACGTGCTGATGGAGGGCCGCACCCCGATCCTGATCGACTTCGGCCTGGCCCGGGTCGCCGACGACATCCGCCTCACCCAGACCGGCTGGCTGCTCGGGACACCCGGCTACCTCGCGCCCGAGATCCTGTACGGCGACGACGCGACCCCCGCTGCCGACGTGCACGCGTGGGCAGCGACCGTGGCGTACGCCGCGACCGGGCGTGCGCCGTACGGCCGTGGGCCGGCGATGGCGATCATGGACCGAACCCGCCGCGGTCAGCACGACCTGTCCGGCATCGAGCAACCGCTGGCCGACGTGCTCGCGATGGCGTTGAACCCCGATCCGCTGGAGCGTCCGCTGCTGGAGGAGGTGCTGGCGTGGATCCGCCCGCTGAGCACCCGCCCTGAGCTCCCGCAGGTGGCGCCCCCGGGCGGGGTGTTCGCGACGAACGCCCCGGTCGACGACGACTTCACCCTGCCGCTGGCCCTGGCCGCCCAGGCGTCGCCGCCTGCGCCGCCGACACCGCGGACCATCGCTGAGGAGTACCCGCCGCCCCCGCCGCTGTCGGTGGTGGCACCCTTGCCGCTCACGATTCCCGGGACGGCGGTCCACCTGCCGCCCCCGCCGACCGTGATGGACCGGATCGAGCGCGAGTGGGACCAGGCGCACGGCTTCGATCCGGACGCTCCCTTCGCGCCCCAGCCGAAGGCGCCGCTGGGGGAGCGGCTGCGCCGCTGGACGGCCATCGGGGTGGCGGCCATCGCGCTCGGCGCCGGGTTCGCCGCGGCGCCGTGGATCGCCACGCTCGCGGTGGTGCTGGCCGTGTGGCTGCTGCGCGCCGGGTCGCTCGCCGCCTCGGCGGTCGCGGATCGTCGTACCGTCCGGGGCATCAAGTGGTACGACGGCCTCCGCCTCATCACGACCAGCCCGTGGCACCTGGTCCGCGCGATCACCGGCACGGTCGTCCTGGTGGCGTGGAGTGCCGGACTCGGGCTCGCGGCGGGCCTGATCTGCTACGCCTTCGCCCTCGACGTGCCGAGCACCCTGATGGCCTGCGGCGCGACACTGGGCGTCGCGCTGTGGTCGGGACCGGGCGCCAGCCGGTTCCGCTCGCCGATCGCGCGGGTGCTGTACCCGGCCTGTCGCCCGACGCTGCCCTGGCTGTTCTGTTGTGCCGGTCTGCTCGCGGTCTCGGCGGTCCTCGGCGTGCTGGTGGCCGGTCAGGGCACCCACTGGGTCCCGTGGTCGAACGGGCCTTTCGGACTCTGACCCGGCGTCCCGATGTTTCGTGGCAAACTGGGTCCGTGACCAGCACCACGATCATTACGTAGCGCGTCCGCACGTCGGACGCGCCAGCCTCTCGTTCTCGGGAGGCTTTTGTTTTGCCCGGGTCATGACCAACAGAGGGATTCGATGAACCAGCTCGACCAGCCGCTCGACCTGCACGGCGCGTTCCACGTCTACGACACGACGCTGCGTGACGGCATGCAGCAGGAGGGCCTCAACCCGACTGTCGCCGACAAGCTCGCGATCGCCCGCCACCTGGACGGTCTCGGCGTGGGCTTCATCGAGGGCGGCTGGCCCGGCGCGAACCCGAAGGACACCGAGTTCTTCCGACGCGCCGTCCACGAGCTCGACCTCAAGCACGCGCGGCTCACCGCCTTCGGAGCCACCCGCAAGGCCGGTATCCGCGCCGCCGACGACCCGCAGGTCGCCGGGTTGCGCGACAGCGGCGCCAGCGTGGTCACGCTCGTCGCGAAGTCCCACATCGGCCACGTCGAGAAGGCCCTCCGCACCACGCCGGAGGAGAACCTGGCGATGGTGCGCGACACGGTGAGCCACCTGCGCGCCGAGGGCCAGCAGGTCTTCCTCGACGCCGAGCACTTCTTCGACGGCTACCGGCTGGACCGCGACTACGCGCTCGAGGTGCTGCGGACGGCGTACGACGCCGGCGCCGAGGTGATCGCCCTGTGCGACACCAACGGCGGCATGCTCCCCGGCTGGGTCGCCGACGTCGTCAACGACGTCGTGCAGACGGCCGGCGTCCGCGTCGGGATCCACTGCCACAACGACACGGGGCTGGCCGTTGCGAACACGCTCGCCGCCGTCGATGCGGGTGCGACGCACGTCCAGGGCTGCATCAACGGCTACGGCGAGCGCACGGGCAACGCCGACCTCGTCAACGTGGTCGCCAACCTCGAGCTCAAGCTGGACCGCCAGGTGCTGCCGCCCGGACTGCTGCGTGAAGCGACCCGGATCGCGCACGCGGTCGCCGAGGTGACCAACGTGCCGCCCGCCGCGCGCCAGCCGTACGTCGGCACGTCGGCCTTCGCCCACAAGGCCGGCCTGCATGCCAGCGCGATCAAGATCGACCCGGACCTCTACCAGCACATGGACCCCGCCGGCGTCGGCAACGACATGAGGCTGCTGGTGTCCGAGATGGCCGGTCGCGCGTCGATCGAGCTCAAGGGCAAGGAGCTCGGCTTCGACCTGTCGGACTCGCCGGAGATCGTCAACCGGGTGACCGCCCGGGTCAAGGAGATGGAGTCGCGCGGCTACACCTTCGAGGCCGCCGACGCGTCCTTCGAGCTGCTGCTCGCCGAGGAGGTCGAGGGCCAGCGGCCGTCGTACTTCCAGATCGAGAGCTGGCGGGTCATCACCGAGACGCTGACCCACGCCCAGCCGGGCGAGGAGGCCGTCTCTGAGGCCACCGTGAAGCTGCAGGCCGACGGAGTTCGCTTCGTCGTCACGGGCGAGGGCAACGGTCCGGTCAACGCGCTGGACCAGGCGCTGCGCTCCGCAATCGGACAGGCGTTTCCCGAGATCGCGAAGTTCGAGCTGATCGACTTCAAGGTGCGGATCCTGGACCAGGGCCACGGCACCGACGCGATCACGCGGGTGCTGATCGAGACCACCGACGGGGAGTCCACGTGGGTCACCGTCGGCGTCGGCGCCAACGTGATCGAGGCGTCGTGGGAAGCCCTCGTCGACGCGCTGACGTTCGGAATCCTGCGCCACCACGCGGGCTGACTCGTCGCCGGTCGAGCCGGTCGCGACCTCAGCCGACGACGCGTCGTACCAGCTCTTCCCAGCCGGCCAGGACCTGCTCCTCGCTCATCTCGGCGGGTCCGAACTGCTGGCGCAGCACCGGCAGCGAGAGCGGCGCGACCAGCGCGGTGGCGAGGTACGGCAGGTTGCCCTCGACGCCGAGCTCGGCCAGCAGGATCCGCACGTGCATCGTGACGAAGCCGGTGACGGCGTAGTTCTCGCCCCAGGTGCGACCGGCGGCGTCGATCAGCGCGCCCTGCTGGAGGTGCAGGTGCATCCGGGACTCGCCGAACGCCAGCAGGCGCTCCATCGGCGGTGCCCCGGGGCCGAGCGGTGGCGGTCCGCCGATGACGGCCGCCTGCCACTCGCTCTCGGCGTGGTCGAGCAGGGAGGCCATCAGGCCCTCGCGACTGCCGAAGCGCCGGAACACCGTGCCCTTGCCGACGCCGGCCTTCGCCGCCACCGCCTCCATCGTCACGGCCTCGACGCTGCAGCCCTCGATCAGGTCGCTGGCCGCGACCAGCAGGGCCTCGCGGTTGCGCGCGGCATCACGTCGCTCGGTCGGCGGCGTGGTGAGCAGGGAGATGGGTTTCGACATGGCTCACCCAGCCTAGTTGGCGAAAGTTTTCCGGGACCCGGAATAGAAACGGACCGCGGTCCGTTTCGACCGGCATGACTACTTCTGAGACCACCCGCGTCGCCGTCCTCGTCGGCAGCCTCCGTGCCGACTCGCTCAACCGCAAGCTCGCCGAGGTCCTCCGTGACCAGGCGCCTGCCGGCGTGACCATCGACATCGTCGACGGTCTTGGCCAGATCCCCTTCTACAACGAGGACGTGGACGGCGAGAACGCCCCCGCTGCTGTCACCGCGCTGCGTGACGCCATCGGCGCCGCTGACCGCGTCCTGGTCATCACCCCCGAGTACAACGGCACCATGCCCGCCGTCCTGAACAACGCGATCGACTGGGCGTCGCGCCCGTTCGGCGAGGGTGCCATCAAGGGCAAGCCGTTCGCCGTCGTCGGCACCTCGGTCGGCCAGTTCGGCGGCAAGTGGGCCCACGACGACACCCGTCGCTCCGCCGGGGTGGCCGGCGCCGTCGTCGTCGAGGACGTCGACCTGGCCCACGCGTACGCCTGGGGCACCGACCCGTCGAGCGACGAGGAGACGATCGCGAAGTTCGTCGCCGCCCTCGGCGACCTCGCCGGCTTCACCCCCGAGGTCACCGCAGCCTGACCTCCCCCTGAGGACTACGGTCGGGGCGTGGCCGAACTGCACGACCTGACCGCCCTCGAGCAGGGGGAGCTGATCCGCTCCGGCGAGATCAGCCCCGTCGAGCTCACCGAGCACTACCTCGAACGCGCCGCGCGTCTCCCTCGGGAGTACGTCGACGGCGCGTTCGTGCATCGCGACCCGGATGCCGCGCGGCTGCGCGCCCGCGAGGTCGCCGCCGTGGGGCCGGTGGGCGACGGGGCGTCACCGCTCGCCGGCGTACCGACTGCGATCAAGGACCTCAACCTGACGGCGGGGGTGCCGACCGCCTTCGGGTCGCCGGCCTTCGCGGGCTACGTGCCCGAGGTCTCGGACGCGGTGACCCTGGCGATCGAGGCGGCCGGCATGGTCAGCCTCGGCAAGACGAGCACCCCCGAGTTCGGGTCGCCCTGCTACACCGAGCCCGAGGGGCGCCCACCTGCGGTGACGCCGTGGGACGTGACCCGGATGGCCGGTGGATCGTCGGGTGGCGCTGCCTCTGCCGTCGCGGCCGGCCTGGTGCCCGTCGCCCAGGGGTCGGACGGTGGCGGCTCGATCCGGATCCCGGCCTCCTGCTGCGGATTGGTGGGCCTCAAGCCGACCCGGGGCCGGATCAGCGGGTTCCCGATGTACGGCGACCCGGTGGGCCTCGCCGTCTCCGGGCCGATCGCGCGCACCGTCGGTGACGCGGCCGCGATGCTCGACGTGCTCGCAGGACGTCGAGCGGGTGACCCGTCGTGGGCGCCCGAGCCGTCCGGCACCTTCCTGTCCGCGGTGGGGCGCGAGCCCGGTCGGCTGCGGATCGCCTGCTTCGACGAACCGGTGATCGCCGACATCGAGGTGCACCCGGACGTGCGCCGCGCCTACCAGTCCGCCATCGCCCTGCTGACGTCCCTCGGGCACTCCGTCGAGGGCGTGCACGTGCCGATGCCGCGCGAGGCGGTCCCCGTCTTCGAGACCTGTTGGGCGGTGCTCACCGCGCTGTCGACGGTGCCGCTGTCCGCTGGTCAGCGCGGGACGCTGCGACCGCTGACGCGCTGGCTCGGCGATCGGGGAGCGGCGATCTCCGCGCCGGAGTTCGGGCTGGCGCTCGGCCAGCTGCGGCGGTACGCGGCCGAAGCGCTGGTCGCGCTGGCGCCGTACGACATCGTGCTCACGCCGACCCTGGCCACCCCGCCGCTGCCCGTCGGCGCGCTGCGCGACGACGACGACCCGGCTGCGGACTTCGAGGCGCAGAAGCGGTTCACGCCGTGGACGTCCGCGTGGAACGTCACCGGGATGCCGGCCATCTCGCTCCCGCTGCACCACACCCCCGACGGCCTCCCGGTCGGCATCATGCTCGCCGCCCGTCCTGCCGAGGAGGAGCTGTTGCTCTCCCTCGCCGCCCAGGTCGAGGCCGCCGCCCCGTGGAAGGACCGCCGCCCGCCGCTCTGGTGACACGCGAGGTGCGTGGGTTTCGCGCTCGAGGTGCGTGGGTTTCGCGGTCGAGGTGCGCGCAACCCACGCACCTCGAGCGCGAAACCCACGCACTTCGTGGAGATCAGGCGAACCAGGCGGGGGCGTCCTCGAGGAAATGCGAGCGAGAGAGGCTGCCGGCACCCTCGGGGATGACCGCGACCACGGGGACGCCGGTGATGCGGGGCAGGTCGTCGCGGTTGCACGACTCGGCGAGACCAGGCGAGTCGGGCCAGGAACCGATGACCAGGCCGGCGGGCTCGACCTGGACCGCGCGCAGGGCGGTGACGGTCAGCTCGGTGTGGTTGAGAGTGCCGAGGCCGGCCCGGGTGACTACCACGACGTCGACGGGCGAGCTCACCATGTCGCCGGTACGGCGCCGCAACGCGAAGGTCAGGTCGCGCGCGAGGTCGAGCAGGGTGCCGCCCTCGGCGTCCAACCGGACGAGCAGTCCGCCGGCGCCCTCGACCAGCACGACGTCGTACGCGTCGTCGGTCAGCAGGCCACGGATCCGGGAGACGTGCTCGCGCACGGTGGGGATCGCCACCCCCTGTCGGCGCGCGGCGGTGTCCGGCGCGAGCGGCTCGTCGAGCGCCACGAACTGGACCGTGTCGACCCCGGTGAGCAAGCGGACCGTGTCGACGTCGGGCACGTCCGGGTCGGCTCCACCGACGCCGGTCTGGACGGGCTTGACGACCAGCACCCGGTGCCCGGCGGCGGCCTCGCGAGCAGCCAGCGCCGCCGTCGCGATCGTCTTGCCGACCCCGGTGTCGGTGCCGGTGACCACGACGACTCGGGTCACTGGTGTTCCTTCACGAGGGCGACCAGGGTCGCGACGGCACGCGCCCAGTCGTCCTCGGGGACGCCGGCGCTGGCCGTGATGCGCAGGCGCGAGATGCCGTCCGGCACCGAGGGCGGCCGGAAGCACCCGACCCGAAGGCCCGCCTCGAGGGCGGCTGCCTGAGCTGCGACCGCGGCCTGCGGCGAGGACATCGGGACCGACAGCACCGCACCAGCGGGCGCCACGATGCCGAGTGCGTCAGCCAGGTCGCTGACGCGTCGGCGTACGGTCTGTGCCAGCTCGGGCCGCGCGACGATCTCGCGCAGTGCCGCGAGAGCACCGGCGGTCGGGGCGGGCGCCAGCCCGGTGTCGAAGATGAACGGGCGGGCCCGGTTGACCAGGTGCTCGCGAACTGCGGCGGAGCCGAGGACCGCACCGCCCTGGCTGCCGAGCGACTTCGACAGGGTCGCGGTGACGACGACGTGGGGGAGTCCGGCGAGTCCGAGCGTGGTCACGAGCCCGGGTCCGTGGACCCCGACGCCATGGGCCTCGTCGGCGATCAGGAGGGCGTCGTACTCCTCGCAGAGGGTGGCGAGCTCGACCAGCGGCGCGGCGTCGCCGAGGACGGAGTAGACCGACTCGACGAGGACCATCGCCCGCTCGCCGGCGGCCTCGGCCTCGACCAGGCCGGCGCGCACGGCGTCGACGTCGCTGTGCGGCACGACGGTCAGCTGGGCTCGCGACAGGCGGACTGCGTCCACCAGAGAGGCGTGGATGTGGGCGTCCGAGATGACCCTCGTCGTCCGGTCGGCGAGTGCGGTGACGACGGCCAGGTTGGCGTGGTAGCCGGTGGAGAACACGAGTGCAGCGGGCTGCTGGAGGTACGCCGCCAGCTCGGCCTCGAGCTCGGCGTGCACCGCCAGGGTGCCGGTGACCAGACGCGAGGCGCTCGCTCCCGAGCCCCAGGTCAGGGCGGCGTCGGCCGCTGCGCGGCAGACCGCGGGGTCGCGAGCGAGGCCGAGGTAGTCGTTGCCGGCGAGATCGATCGTCGCGTCGTCGGAGGCGCGTGCCCGCAGCCGGCGGGTCAGTCCAGCGGCTTCCCGGCCCGCCGCTTCGGCGTCCAGCCACTCACTCCAGCGACTCATCCCGCACGCACCGCCGCTCCGATTCCTGCGACGAGCACGTCGAGCTCCTCGTCGCTGATGACGTACGGCGGCATGGCGTAGACGAGGTCGCGGAACGGCCGCAGCCACACGCCTGCCTCGATCGCGGCGTCGGTCGCCGCCACGACGTCGACCGGGTGATCGAGCTGGACCACTCCGACCGCGCCGATGGTGCGCACGTCGACCACGCCCGGCAGCTCACGCAACGGCTCGAGCCCGGACGCGAGCCGTGCTCCGATCCGCTCGACGGTGCCGGCCCAGTCCTGGGACAGCAGCAGGTCGATCGAGGCGCTGGCGACCGCGCAACCCAGCGGGTTGCCCATGAACGTGGGGCCGTGCATGACGACGCCGGACTCGCTGGCGGAGATGCCGCGCGCGACCTCGTCGGTGGTGAGCACCGCGGCGAGCGAGAGGTAGCCGCCGGTCAGGGCCTTGCCGACGCAGAGGACGTCGGGGGTGACCAGTTCGCTGACGAACAGGTGGCCGGTGCGGCCGAAGCCCGTCGCGATCTCGTCGAACACCAGTACCAGGCCGTGCTCGTCGGCCACGTCGCGGAACACCTGCAGGCAGGCGGCGGGGTAGGGGTGCATGCCGCCGGCGCCCTGGAGGAGCGGCTCGACGATGATCCCGGCGAGCTGGTGGGCGTGCGCCGCAGCCAGCGAACGGAAGCTCACCGCCCAGGCCTCGATGTCGGCGTCCGTCGCGTCGTGCGCAGGCGGCTGCGGCCCGAACAGCTGCGACGGCAGCAGGTCACGCCACATCGAGTGCATGCCACCGACCGGGTCGGTGACGCTCATGCAGTCGAACGTGTCGCCGTGGTAGCCGCCGAGGACGGTCAGCATCCGGGTGCGTTCGGGGTGGCCGAGCCCGCGCTGGTACTGCAGCACCATCTTGATCGCGACCTCGACCGACACCGAGCCGGAGTCGGCGAGGAACACCCGCTCGAGCGGCTCGGGGGTGATCGACACCAGGCGCTTCCCGAGCTCGACGGCCGGCTCGTGGGTGAGGCCGCCGAACATCACGTGCGAGAACGAGCCGATCTGGCCGACGACCGCTGCATCGAGCACCGGGTGCCGGTAGCCGTGGATCGCCGACCACCACGACGACATCCCGTCCACGACCTCGCGGTCGTCGACCGTGAGCTTCGAGCCCGACGCGCCCGTCACCAGCCGCACCGGAGTCGGCTCGGTCATCGAGGTGTAGGGATGCCACAGGTGCTCGCGGTCGAACGCGAGGGCGTCGGTGGCGGCCAGGACTGTCATTGCGGAGGCTCAGGCGTTCGCGGGGACCTCGGTGCCCGCGCCACGCTGGCGGATCACCGGCTTGTGGTCGTCCGCCGGCTCGCCCGAGAGGCCGGCGGCGCAGCCGCCGCAGCTCGTGCCGCACCCGGTGCTGGCCGATCCGCACGGCGACGTCGCCGCGGGCGTGTGGGCCGCACCGGCCGCAGGCGCGTTGAACACGTCGTCGAAGGTGCCGTCGTTGAACGCGTTCTCCTGGCCCAGGATCACGAAGCCGTTGTCGCGCATCATCTCCAGGTCCGACTTCGCGTCCTGGCCCTCGGAGGTCAGGTAGTCGCCGAGGAAGATGGAGTTCGCGACGTGCAGAGCGGTGGCCTGGAGGGTGCGCAGGTGCATCTCGCGGCCACCGGCGATGCGGATCTCCTTGTCCGGGCACACGAAGCGCGCCATGGCGAGGATCTTCACGCAGCGGGTGGGGGAGAGCTCCCAGGTGTTCTCGTACGGGGTGCCGTCGAACGGCATCAGGAAGTTGACCGGGATCGAGTCCGAGCCGAGCTCCTTGAGTGCGAAGAGCGCCTCGACGAGCTGCTCGTCGGTCTCGCCCAGTCCGGCGATCAGGCCCGAGCACGGCGACAGTCCGGCGGACTTCGCCTTGCCGATGGTGTCGACGCGGTCCTCGTAGGTGTGCGTCTGGACGATGTTGTCGTGGTTCGACTCGGCCGTGTTGATGTTGTGGTTGTAGGCATCGACACCGGCGGCCTTGAGGCGCTCGGCCTGGCCGTCCTTGAGGAGCCCGAGGCACGCGCAGACCTCCACGCCGTCGTACTCGTCCTTGAGCGCCTCGGTCATCTCGACGACCTTGTCGATGTCGCGGTTCGAGGGGCCGCGACCCGACGACACCATGCACACCCGCGAGGCGCCGCCCTTGAGGCCGGCGCCCGCCTGCCGGATCGCGTCGTCCTTGGAGAGCCAGGAGTACTTGAGGATCGGCGCTTCCGAGCCGATCGCCTGCGAACAGTAGTTGCAGTTCTCGGGACACAGGCCGGACTTCAGGTTGACCAGGTAGTTGACCTTGACCTTGTTGCCGAAGTGCTCGCGGCGCAGGCGGCCAGCGGCGGCGACGATCGACATCAGCTCGAAGTCGGGTGCCTGGAGCACGGCGAGCGCGTCGGCCGCGGTGGCTCCGGTGTCGGGGCCGCCCTCGAGGATGCGGGTGGCGAGCGCGTCGAAGTTGGTGGTCATGGTTGCTCCCGGCAGGTAAGTTGAACAGTGTTCAGGTGACAAGGGTAAGCGACGAGGGCAGGAAGGCGCCAGATGGGCTATCGACGCGGAGAAATCGTCGGCCGTGCGATCACCGTCCTCGACGACGTCGGGCTCGACGGACTCTCCATGCGCAAGCTCGCTGGGGACCTCGGGGTCCAGGTGGGCGCGCTCTACCACCACTTCGAGAACAAGGCGGCCCTGCTCGCGGCGGTCTCCGACGAGATCCTGCGCCGTGGTCGCCGACCGGCCGAGATCGTCGCGTGGGACGCCGAGCTGAGCCTGCTGTGTGCCGAGCTCCGTGACGCGATGCGCCGGCACCGGGACGGCGCCTCACTCATCGCCCAGGTCCACCGGTACGACGCCGAGGTGCTCGAACGTCCGCTGCGATCAGCGCTGGAGCGTGGTGGTGCGGACGAGCACCTCGCCCGGGTGGGTGCCCGGAGCCTGGTGCGTTTCGTGCTCTCCCACGAGGACGACGACGCCGACGACTTCAGCCTCGGACTGGGGCTGGTCCTCGACGGGCTGCGCCACCGGCTGAGGACACCGGTTGGGTTGCCAGCTGGGCCACCAGCCTGATGGTTCGATGGCGTAGAGCCTGCAGCCACCGATTTCCGGCTACTACGCGCCCCCATTCGGGCGCCCCGGACGGCGTTGTCGCACCTCGACGGGCCTCCGGCCCGCCTTCGGCACTCCGCCTTGCCGGGACACCCGCCTGGAGGCGCTCGCTACGCCGGAAATCGGCGGCTGCAGGCTAAGGTCCACGAAACATCCGGGAGGCACTATGGACGACATGGCGATGAATCCGGTGACGGTCGTGCTGTTCGGCGCGACGGGCGACCTGGCGCGACGCAAGCTCCTGCCCGGACTCCTCCATCTCTTCGAGACCGGGCTCATCCCGGACCTGCAGATCGTCGGCACCTCCCTCGACGACCACACCACCGAGACGTTCGTGGACTTCGCCCACGAGGCATCGACGGAGTTTTCCGGCACCGACGGCGACATGGCCGCGTGGCCGGAGTTCTCCAAGCGGCTGCACTGGGCGCCCGGCGCCGAGGGTCCCGCGGGACTGCGCGCTGCCGTCGACAAGGCCGAGGCCGGTGCGAAGGGTGACCGCACCCGGCTGCACTACCTCAGCGTGCCGCCGAAGGCCGCGCTGTCGGTGGTGAAGACCCTCGAGGACGCCGACCTCGTGCGGGGCAGCCGGATCATCATGGAGAAGCCGTTCGGGGTCGACCTGGCGAGCGCGAAGAAGCTCAACGGCGAGCTGCACAAGACCTTCGACGAGTCGCAGATCTACCGGATCGACCACTTCCTCGGGAAGGAAGCGGCGCAGAACATCCTCGCGTTCCGGTTCGCCAACGGACTCTTCGAACCGATCTGGCACCGCAACAACATCGACCACATCCAGATCGACATCCCCGAGGAGCTCGGTCTCGACCAGCGCGCCAACTTCTACGAGTCGACCGGCGCCTACAAGGACATGGTGGTCACCCACCTGTTCCAGGTGCTGGCGTTCATCGCGCTGGAGCCGCCGACGGCGCTGACACCGCACGCGATCAACGAGGAGAAGAACAAGGTCTTCCGGTCGATGCTGCCCATCGACCCGGCGGACGTCGTACGCGGGCAGTATCAGGGGTACCGCGACATCGAGGGCGTCGCGTCCGAGTCGGAGACCGAGACCTTCATCGCGCTCAAGTGCTACATCGACAACTGGCGCTGGGCCGGCGTGCCGTTCTACCTCCGCACCGGCAAGCGGCTGGCCGAGGGGGCGCGGATCATCTCCATCGCCTTCAAGGAGCCGCCGAAGTCGATGTTCCCGAAGAACTCCGGCGTCGGTGAGCACGGCCCCGACCACCTGACGTTCGACCTCGCCGACAAGGCGAAGATGTCGCTGTCCTTCTACGGCAAGCGGCCTGGTCCGGGCATGAAGCTCGACAAGCTGTCGATGCAGTTCGCCATGGGTGACACCACGTGGGCAGGCTCGGTGCTGGAGGCCTACGAGCGACTGATCTACGACGCCGCCCGCGGCGACCAGACGCTGTTCACCTCTGCGGAGGGCATCGAAAGACTGTGGGAGGTCTCCGAGCCGCTGCTCGACAGCCCGCCCATCGTCCGCCCCTACCGCCAGGGCAGCTGGGGACCCAACCAGATCCACCAGCTCATCGCGCCGTACGCCTGGCGGCTTCCGTTCGAGCGCGAGTGGCGCGACCCCAACACCCTGGGCAGCTGACTGACTGCACGGCCCTCAGGTCGTGCTGAACGCGTAGTCCTCCAACGGGAACCGCACCGCCTCGCGGTGGGCGGACACCGTCGAGGTCGGCCGCAGCAGCACGGCCTCGCCGTGCGGGTTGAAGTAGTAGCTGCGCGAGGTCGAGCAGTCCCCGGCGTTGAAGACCGAGTTGCCCATCAGCCCGGTCATCCGGTCGAGGAACTCGTCGTTGGCCTCCTCGGACACCTCGAACACGTCGGCATCCCGCTTCTTCATCGCCGTCAGCAGTCGCGCCATGTGCGCCATCTGCGTCTCGATCGTCGTGAAGTACGACAGCCCCGAGTAGGAGTAGGGGCTGTTGAGCGAGAAGAAGTTCGGGAAGCTCGGCACGGTGATGCCCTCGTACGCCGAGAACCGGTTGTCACGCCACCACTTGCCGAGGTTGCGGCCCTCACGCCCGATGATCTCGATCGCGGGGAAGTTCACGTCCCACAGGTTGAAGCCGGTCGCGAGCACGAGGACGTCGAGGTCGACGCGGTTGCCGTCGGTCGTCACGATCCCGTTGGCGTCGACGTGGTCGATCGTCGTGGTCTCGAGGTCGACGTGGGGCCGGGTGAACGTCGGGAAGTAGGTGTTGCTGAACGTCGGGCGCTTGCAGCCGAAGTCGTAGTCGGGGGTGAGCTTCGCGCGGAGCTCGCGGTCCTTGACCTGGCTCTTCAGGTGGCGTTCGCAGACCTGCTTGCCGACCCGGTTGGCCCACGGCAGGTCCTTGAAGTGCAGGACACCGGCGACCATCAGCAGCTCGAGGATCGAGGAGCTGACCAGGCGGGTGGCCTTCTGGGTCAGGGGGACCGTGGCGAACGCGCGCCGCACGATCCCGGGCACTGGCCCGTCCATCTTGGGGCTCACGTAGATCGGCGTGCGCTGGTAGACGGTGAGGTGGTCAGCGACCTTCGCGAGCTCGGGGATGAGCTGTACGGCGGTCGCGCCGGTGCCGATGATGCCGATCCGCTTGCCCGCAAGGTCGATGTCGTCGTCCCAGCGCGTGGTGTGGACGACGGTGCCCGCGAAGTCGTCGATGCCCGCGATGTCGGGCATCTTCGGCTGCGACAGGAACCCGGTCGCCGTCAACAGGAAACGCCCGTGCACGGTCTCGCCACCTTCGAGCGTCACCGACCACGCCGCTCTGTCCTCGTCCCAGCGGGCGCCCTCCACGACCGTGCCGAACCGCATCAGCTCGCGCAGTCCGTACTTGTCGGCGACCGTCCCGGCGTAGCGCTTGAGCTCTGCTCCGGGCGCGAACAGCCGCGACCAGTGCGGGTTGGGCTCGAAGGAGTAGGAGTACGTCGAGGACGGGATGTCGACGGCGAGCCCGGGGTAGTGGTTGACGTGCCAGGTGCCGCCCAGGTCGTCCTCGCGCTCGAGGATCACCAGGTCGTCGTACCCCTGACGGCGCAGCTCGATCGCTGCGCCCATGCCGCCGAAGCCGGCTCCGACGATGACGGCGTCGTGGATGTGGGGTGCGGTTCGCTTGCTCATCGTGAGCTCCGTTCGGTGGTGGTGCCGGTGGCGGCGTCGAGTCGTGCTGTGTAGGCCGCGCGAGCGGCTTCGTCGGGGCGCAGGGCGCGGTCGTCGCGGATCACCTTGCGGACCCGGTCGAGCACGCCGGCGGGGAGCAGCTGTGAACCGGCGGAGATCATCCCGACGTAGGAGGGGACGGCGATCTCGGCCGCGTGGCTGCGCACCGACCCGACGACGGCGTCGGCGATCCGCTGGGGGGTGACCTTCGGGATCGGCTTCATGTCGAAGCCCGAGGCGAGATCGGTGTCGACGGCCGACGGCAGGACGGCGGTGATGGTGACGCCGTACGGCGCCAGCTCCAGGCGGGTCGCGGCGGTGAGGCCGACGACGGCGTACTTGCTGGCGTTGTAGACCGCGAGTCCCGGGACCGGGAACTTGCCCGCGAGTGACGCCACGTTCACGACGTGACCACGCCGGCGCTCGGCCATGCCCGGCAGCACCCGGTGCATGCCGTTGAGGACACCGTGGACGTTGACCTCCATGGTCAGCCGGTCGACGGCCGGGTCCTGGTCGAGGAAGGCACCGGTCGGCATCACGCCGGCGTTGTTGACGAGCACGTCGACGGGGCCGTGCTCGGCCTCCGCGGCCGTCACGAAGGCGTCGTACGACGCCACGTCGGCCACGTCCAGGTGGTGGGCCGAGGCACCGATCTCGGCGGCGGTGGCCCGGGCGAGGTCGAGGTCGAGGTCGCCGATGGACACCTTGGCGCCGCGGGCGCGGAATGCCTCCGCGGTGGCGCGGCCGATGCCGCGGGCACCGCCGGTGATGACGACGTGGGCGCCGTCCAGGTCGATGCGGGTCGGTCGGGTCATCGGGCCACCTCCGGGGTGCTCAAGCGCTGGGTGACGAGGCCGGGCGCCTGGGCGCGGGCGACGTCGCGGACGTGTTCGCGGCGCGAACCGTCCATGAAGTTGGGGCCCATCGCGGCGAGGTCCGCCGCCGTGGGCTCGATGCGCGTGACCCGGGCTCCGGCACGGATCAGTGCCTCGACCTCGGCGTCGACGCGGCGCGTCATCGGACGGCGGAGGGCGCGCTCGACGCGCTCCAGCCCCCGGGCCGGGGCGCCACCGTGGCTCGACATCGGAGCAACGATGACGACCTCCTGGATCCGGCCGTCCTCGACGGCCGGCAGGAGCAGGTCGGCCGAGGTCGGGGAGACCGTGCCGCCGTCGAGGAGCGGGCGACCGTCGACCACGACGGGTGGGAACCAGCCCGGGATCGCCCAGGACGCGGCGATGGCCCGCCCGAGGGTGGTACGCGGCGCATCGGTGCGACCGAGGGGGATCCGGACGCCGGTGCGTGCATCGGCGGCGACCAGCCAGGTGTCCGGGTGGTCGACCCAGCCGCCGGGCGCCAGCGTGTCACCGAGGGAGACGAGCCAGTCGGCGTTGCCGCCGCCGCGAGGCAGGAGACCGGCCACGCCGGCGAGCGGATCCACCTTCCCGGTCAGGGCAGCGCGGACGAGTCCCAGACCGGGCAGCCCTGGCCGCGGAAGCCCGGGCAGCGAACCGGGGGAAGCGGGGGAGTGGAGGTGTGCACGGACCCGTGGATCGGACTCGCTGGCGATGGCCGCGGCACGGATGCCCGTGCCCAGCAGCGCCACGAGCTCGGCACCCGCCGACGTACCGACGAGGACGTCGGCGGTGGTGGGGTCCCAGCCCTGACGCTCCAGCTCGGCCAGCACCTCCGCGGTCCAGGCGAACCCCAGGGTGCCACCACAGCCAATGACCAATGCGCGCCCCATCGGGCCCCCTGATCTAGAAACGGAATGGAATGTCAGTTACGGAACGTATCGTCAGATACGCTTCGAGGCAATAGGGTGGTTGTCATGACGGCGAGCGTGGAGACGGGATCGGGAGCGAGCGGCCCTGCTTCGGTGCGCGCCCCGTCGCGGCTCGAGAAGCGGAAGGCGCAGACCCGCCGCGAGATCATCGACGCGGCCTTCACCTGCTTCGCCGAGCAGGGTTACCACTCCACCGGGATCGCGGACATCGCTGCGCGGCTCGGCATCGGCCACGGCACCTTCTACCGGTACTTCGAGAACAAGCGCGACATCGTCGAGCACGTGATCAACGAGCTGATCGAGCGGATCGTCGAGACGCTCGGAGCGGAGAACGCGCCCGACGCCGTCGACACCCTGGAGGACTACCGCGCGCAGTCGGCCCGCATCGGCGAGGGGCTGGCGCGGATCTTCAGTCAGGATCCCCGCGTGCCCCAGCTGCTCCTGTCGGCGGCAGGCATCGACGACGCCATGCGCGAGAAGATGCTCGACCTGTTCGAGCTCACCACCCCGTTGACTGCGGCCTATCTCGAGCACGGGGTCGAGGTCGGCTACCTGCGCAGCGACCTCGACGTCGAGCCCACGGCGCAAGCGATCAACGGCATGATCCTCGGCTCTGTCCTCGCTGCCTTGCGTGACCCGACGCCGCAACGCCAGGCCCGGTTGAGCGCCGCCATCCGGGCGGTCATGTACGACGGCATCGCGGCCGACTGACGCAGTCGCCCGGTGGTTGAGGTGCGGGCGAAGCGAGCCTCGAAACCCCGGGTGCGGTGACAGGTCGCCCTGATCGGGGCATCGGTGTTGCCGACCTCGATTTGTGACGTGCATCGCTCCTCACCGCACGATAAGTCAATAAAGTCAGTCGAGAAACATTGGTAACTCGACTGGGGGAAGCTCCGGATGATCGAAATCGCCGGACTGACGAAGTCCTATGGCGCGACCACCGTGCTGGACGGCATCGACCTGACGGTCGGTGAGGCGCAGATCGCCGCCGTGGTCGGGCCGAGTGGTGCCGGCAAGAGCACCCTCGCCCGCTGCATCAACCTCCTGGAACGGCCGACCAGCGGCACGATCGCCGTCAACGGGCAGGACCTGACGCGGTTGTCGCGGCGTGACCTGCGCCAGGCACGTCGTCAGATCGGGACGGTCTTCCAGTCCGCGAACCTGCTCCGCCGGCTGACCGCTGCCCAGAACGTCGCGCTGCCGATGCGCCACGCGGGGGTGCCCGATGCCGAGGTCCGCCGGCGCGTGGCCGACCTGCTCGACCGCGTCGGGATGCTGCACCGCGCCAACCACTTCCCGTCACAGCTCTCCGGCGGCCAGCGCCAGCGGATCGGCATCGCCCGCGGGCTCGCACTCCAACCGGCGGTGCTGCTCTCCGACGAAGCGACGTCAGGGCTGGACCCCGACACCACCCGATCGATCCTCGACCTGCTCACCGAGCTCCGCGACGACCTCGGCGTCACGATCCTGGTCATCACCCACGAGATGGACGTGGTCCGCGCGATCGCGGACGTGGTCGCCCAGCTCGACCACGGACGGATCGTCGAACAGGGCGCAGTCGCCGACGTCGTACGACGAAGCGACTCGCCGCTCTCGAGGGCACTCCTGCCGATGCCTCCCGTCCCTGCCGACAGTGGTCTACGCCCCTGGAGCGTGCGGTACCAGCACGAGCAGGTCTCGCCGGTGTGGCTGGCGCAGGCTGGTCGCGAGCTCGACACCGACATCGCCGTCCTCGCCGCGCTGGTCGAGGCCGCGGGGGAGACCCGCGTCGGGCGGCTCACGCTCGGGCTCGAACCGCGCCTAGACGACCGCCGAGTCGTCGAGGTGCTGGGCAGGCACGGTGTCGTCGCCGAGCCCGTCGATCGTGCGGTGCTGCGTCCGGTGCCCGCCGCCGCTGACCAGGAGGGCGTGGCATGACCGTCCTGCTCGGCACCCCGTGGCCCGACGTACCCGACCTGCTGCTGCCGGCCCTGGGGGAGACGTTGCGCATGGTCCTCGTCGTGATGTCGGTGGTCGTCCTCCTCGGCGGGCCGCTCGGCCTGCTCATCTTCAACACCTCGCCGCTCGGGCTCGCCCCCAACCGAGCCGTGCACGTGTCGATCAGCTGGATCGCGAACCTGGGGCGGTCGTTGCCGTTCCTCGTGCTGATGGCCGCGGTCATCCCGGTGACCAAGCTGGTGTTCGGGACCACCATCGGTTTCAAGGCGGCGCTGATCCCGATGTCGATCGCCGGCATCGCGTTCTTCGCACGACTCACCGAGAGTGCCGTGCGCGACGTACCGCGCGAGCTCCTCGACGTCGGACTCGCAGCAGGCAGCAGCAAGCGCCAGATCATCACGTCGATCCAGCTGCGCGAAGCGCTGCCCGGACTGGCTGGCGGCCTGACCCTCAACGTCGTCGCGATGATCGAGTACTCCGCCATCGCAGGCGCCATCGGCTCGGGCGGCATCGGCTACCTCGCCGTCAACTACGGCTACCGCCGCTTCGACGACAACATCATGATCGCCTGCATCGTGCTGCTGATCGCGATCGTCCAGCTCATCCAGTTCTCCGGTGACCGGATCGTCCGGGCTCTCACCCACTGAAAGGAAGCAGCATGTCCACCACCCAGCAGCCCGGAAAGAGGATCGCCGACGAGGTCGGTGACCTCATCGACCTCGGCAGCAACCGCAGGAAGTGGCTCTGGCCCGCCGCCGGCGCGGTCGTCGTCCTCGCCCTGGCCGTGTTCCTCGTCCTCAAGTTCACCGGCGACGACGAGAAGGCCGTGGCCGGCAGTCACTTCGGAAACGACTTCGAGATCGCGTACCAGGCGAGCAGTGCCAGCGAGAAGGCGTTCCTCGACTACCTGAACGACGAGATCGCGCCCGACTACGGCGTGACCATCAAGGGCGTCGGCATCGAGGACGGCAACCAGCTCGACCAGGCGACCGCCGACGGCAAGTACATCGCCAACATCTACCAGCACAAGCACTGGCTCAAGCAGGTCACCGATGCGACGGGCATGAAGCTGACGGCGCTCGGGCCGGTGTTCCAGTGGTCGTACTCCGTCTACTCCAGCAAGTACGCCTCGCTCGACGAGCTGCCCGACGGCGCCGAGGTCGCGCTCCTCAACGACCCCGCGAACACCGCGCAGGCGCTGTGGATCCTCGAGCGTGCGGGCAAGCTGACCTTCAAGGACGGCGTCGACCCGTGGGCCGCGACCGAGCAGGACATCGACAAGAACATCGGTGGCTACAAGTTCACCTACATCGAGTACGGCGCCGGCCCGCGCACCCTCGACTCGGTCGACGCCGTCATCGACTACAACATGTCCTTCGTCGACGCCGGCACCCCGGAGAAGTACCGCATCTTCGAGCCGGACGCCCCCAAGGAGTTCGCCGGCCAGCTCGTCATCGGCAGCGAGTACGCCGACGACCCGCAGGTCGAGAAGCTGAAGAAGGTCTTCCACGACGAGCGTGTGCAGCCCTACCTCGCCGAGAACACGGACCCGAACCTGTCGGGCCAGCTGGCCCCGGTCTCGGCTGACTGAGGCTCGACGTACCAACCGGATTTGTCGCGATCGCACCTGATCCGCGACAAATCCGGTTGGTGCGTGGTCCGGTCAGGCGAGCAACCGCTCGCACTCGGCAACCAGCCGCGCCCGCAGCGGCGCACCCCGCTCCGCGAACCCGCGCTGCGCGTCGACGTACTCGGCCTTGCCCTCGACCGTCTCGATCCGGACGGACTCGAAGCCGAGGTCGGCGAGGTCGTACGGGGCGGCGCGCATGTCGAGGGTGCGGATGTCCCAGGCGAGCTCGAAGCAGTCGGCCACCAGGTCCGAGGAGATCATCGGCGAGAGCCGGAAGGCGTGCTTGTAGAGGTCCATCCCGGCGTGCAGGCAGCCCGGCTGTTCGAACAGCGGCCGGTCGTCCGGGCCGGGGGAGAGCGTGTTCAACGGTCTCGCCGGCGGCGTGAAGAAGCGGAACGCGTCGAAGTGGGAGCAGGCAATGCGGTGCTCCGCGACGACCGCGTCGGTCCCGGCAGGGCCGAGGCGCAGCGGCCAGTCGGCGTGCCGTGTCTCGTCCTCGGCCAGGCGGTAGACCATCGCCCATTCGTGGAGCCCGAAGCAGCCGAAGTGCGGGGCGCGGCCGGAGGTGGCGGACAGCAGCCGGTGCAGGGTCTCGATCAGCGGCCGCTGCGAAGCGACGTACTCGGGGGAGACGGTCACCTGGTCTCGAGACGGTTGCTGCGCAACCTCCTCGACCAACGTGTAGCCCTTGAGGCCGGCGTACTCGTCCCCGTCGTCCAGTACGACGCCGTACCCCGGGTGCCAGCGGCGCAGCTGCGCGGGCCGGTGGGAGTAGTAGGTGAACAGGAAGTCGAAGACCGGGTGCTTGGTGCCGGTGTCGCGGCGGACCAGGTGCGGGGCGACGTACGCATCGATGCGGGCAGCGTGGGCCCGGGCCCGCTCTCGCCAATCCTCCGCATTCACGACGAGCAAGCCTAGGTCGATAGTCTCGACCAGTGCGCATCGTCAGATTCACCACAGGCGAGGACCCGACCTACGGAGTCCTGACCGGAGACCTCGACGAGTACGGCCAGCCTGACGAGGACGCGGTTGTCGTCGCCCTCGCCGGTGACCCGCTCTACGTCGGCATCAAGCTGCTCGAGCAGCAGCACCGCCTCGCGGACGTGCGCCTGCTGGCGCCGGTCCTGCCGCGCAGCAAGGTCGTCGGCATCGGCAAGAACTACGCCGCGCATGCCGCCGAGATGGGTGGCCCCGTGCCGGACGAGCCGCTGATGTTCCTCAAGCCGAACACCAGCGTGGTCGGCCCGGGCGACGCGATCCAGTACCCCCGCCAGTCGAAGTTCATCAGCTACGAGGGCGAGGTGGCCGTCGTCATCGGGCGGATCTGCCGCGACGTCCCGGCCGAGCAGGCCACCGACGTCATCCACGGCTACACGATCGCCAACGACGTCACGGCCCGCGACCTGCAGAAGACCGACGGCCAGTTCACCCGCGCCAAGGGCTTCGACTCGTTCTGTCCGCTCGGGCCGTGGATCGAGACGGACCTCGACCCGCAGGACTTCATCGACGGCCGGCGGATCCAGACGTACCTCAACGGCGACCTCAAGCAGGACGGCTCGACCGCTGACATGATCCACGACATCCCGGCGCTCATCGCCCACGTCTCCAGCGTGATGACCCTGCTGCCCGGCGACGTCATCCTCACCGGCACCCCCGAGGGTGTCGGCCCCATGCAGGTCGGCGACGAGATCGAGATCTCGATCGAGGGCCTCGGCACTCTCACGAACAAGGTGGAAACACGCGCATGACGGTCTCGACAGGCTCGACCCCCGTACGGGTCCGGATGGCCCCTTCGCCCACGGGCAGTCCCCACGTCGGCCTGGTCCGCACGGCCCTGTTCAACTGGGCCTTCGCGCGCCACCACGGCGGCACCTTCGTGTTCCGCATCGAGGACACCGACAAGGAGCGCAGCACGGACGAGTCGCTCACGTCGATCATCGAGCTGTTCCGCTGGCTCGGGCTCGACTGGGACGAGGGTCCCGGGGTCGGCGGCCCGCACGCGCCGTACAAGCAGAGCGAGCGCAGCGACCTGTACGCCGACGCGTTGGTCAAGTTGAAGGGAAGCAGCTTCACCTACGACTGCTACTGCACCACCGAGGAAGCCACCGCGCGCCGGAAGGCCGCCGGCTCCAAGGTGCAGGGGTACGACGGCTTCTGCCGCGAGCTGACGCAGGCCCAGACCGATGCGTTCCTCGCCGAGGGCCGCTTGCCCGTCGTCCGGTTCCGGATGCCCGACGGTGCGATCACCTGGACCGACCTGGTTCGCGGCGAGGTGACCTTCGAGACCGAGTTCGTGCCGGACTTCGCGCTCTGCCGTGCCAACGGCGACCCGCTCTACACGCTGGTCAACCCGGTCGACGACGCGCTGATGGAGATCACCCACGTGCTGCGTGGTGAGGACCTGCTGTCCTCCACGCCGCGTCAGATCGCCCTCTACGAGGCGCTCAAGGAGGTTGGCATCGCCCAGGTGACGCCGGAGTTCGGCCACCTGCCGTACGTCATGGGCGAGGGCAACAAGAAGCTCTCCAAGCGCGACCCCGAGGCGGACGCGCTGTCCTACCGCGAGAAGGGCTACCTGCCCGAGGGCCTGCTCAACTACCTCGCCCTGCTCGGGTGGTCGATCGCCGCGGACCGCGACATCTTCAGCCTCGAGGAGATGGTCGAGGCGTTCGACATCGCCGACGTCGTCCCGAACCCGGCCCGCTTCGACCTGAAGAAGGCCGACGCGATCAACTCCGCGCACATGCGCCTGCTGTCGACCGACGAGATCACCCACCGTGCGCTGCCGTTCCTCAAGGCCGAGGGCGTGGTGTCCGATCCCGTCTCCGACGCCGACGCACAGCTCCTCGAGCTCGCGATGCCCCTCGTCGCCGAGCGGATCAACAAGCTGTCCGAGGCCCCCACGATGCTGGACTTTCTGTTCGTCGACGAGGCCGACTTCGCGCTGGACCCCGAGGACGCCGAGAAGCTGCTTGGCGAGGCCGGGCTCCCCGTCATCCAGGCGTCGTACGACGCCGTGAAGGAGCTCCCGACCTGGTCGACCGACGCGATCCAGACCGCGCTCCAGGCCGCCCTGGTCGACGGCCTGGGCCTCAAGCCGCGCAACGCCTTCGGGCCGGTGCGCGTGGCGATCACGGGCCGCCGGATCTCGCCGCCGCTGTTCGAGTCGATGGAGCTGCTGGGCCGCGAGCGGAGCCTCGGGAGACTGCAGCGTGCCCTCGGCTGAAGAGGCGCCGCCGGTCGAACCGAAGGGCCTGCGCTACGACGAGCTCCACCGTGGCGGTCTTGCCGGCGCGTGGCGGCCCTTCGTCGGCGTGCCGCTCGTCGCGGTGCTCTTCGTCGCCGTCCAGTTCCTGCTCACCGCGCTCTTCACCGTCTACTTCCTGCTGGTCTCGCGTGACACCTACGAGATCGCTGACCGGCTCAGCAGCGACCCGGTCACGCCGGCCTTCCTCGCCTTCGTCAACCTCGGCTGGGCGCTGGCGATCCCGGGCGTCCTGGTGGTCGCCCTGCTCCTGCACCACCAGCGTCCGGGGCTGGTCGCCTCGGTCGTCGGCCGGCTGCGCTGGCGCTGGTTGCTGACCTGTCTGGCCCTCTCGGTGGTCGCGCTGGCGGCGACGGTCCTCATGGCGAGCGTGCTGCCCGACCAAGGGGCTTCCGGTGTCGAGATGAGCGGAGACCTCAACCCGTGGACGTCGAAGGCGCGTGACTTCGTGCTGATCACGTTGCTGCTCACCCCGCTGCAGGCAGCAGGGGAGGAGTACGTGTTCCGCGGTTACCTCGTGCAGGCCTTCGGCGGCGTCGCCAACCTCTTCGGCCCGCGGGTCGGAGCGACGGTCGCCGTCGTCGTACCCGCATTGTTGTTCGCGGTGGCCCACGGCCTCGGGCAGGACGTGCCGACCTTCTTCGACCGGTTCGCGTTCGGCCTCGTGGCCGGCGTGCTGGTGCTGCTGACGGGTGGGCTGGAGGCAGGCATCGCGATGCACGTGCTCAACAACTTCCTGGCCTTCGGGCTGGCGCTGTCGTTCGGCGACATGACCGAGGCGCTGAACCCGTCGGGCGGCTCCTGGTGGTCGATCCCGGTGACCCTGACGCAGTCCTTCGTCTACCTCGGACTGGCCCTGTGGGCAGCGCGCCGGATGGGCCTCGCGACCCGCACGGAAACAGCGACGGGTGGGGCCATTTTGGAGGCCCGGCAGGGCCGCGTGTAATGTTCCCCCTCGGCTCGCTCCCTCGGGAACAGGGCTGAAAACAAGCAGCAACCATTGGCCTATGGTGTAATTGGCAACACGACTGGTTCTGGTCCAGTTATTCTAGGTTCGAGTCCTAGTAGGCCAGCGAGTTCTTCCGAGAACCGCTGAAGCAGGGCCTGAATTTGGCTCGGTCGAAGCGTGATCGCTAGAGTTCACGTCGTTGTCAGCGGCCCCGCAAGGGATCGCGAGCGACAAGGATGCCCCCGTTGTGTAGCGGCCTAGCACGGCGCCCTCTCACGGCGTTAGCGCCGGTTCGAATCCGGTCGGGGGTACAGAACAAGCAGTACAGACAAGCAGGGCCCGGTCCACCAGGACCGGGCCCTGCTTGCTTTTGTGTCTTGGCTCATCTTCTTGCATTGCTTCAACTCGCAGGTCCCGCTCCATTGACGGCGAATCGGCCGGGCAACAGGTTTACCTCTGGTCGGTCCTGCATCCATCCTCGCCGGGTCGGCCTCCAGCCGGCTCGCCCGACTCCCCAATCCGGGGAGAGACGAGCCCAACTCTCAAGAGGAGTGTGGGTCAAGAAGTGAAACGCAACCTGATGGGTGGCCTCGTCGCCACCCTTGTCGCCGCCTCGGCACTCGCCGTGGCACCCCTCGCAGTGCAGTCCGCGCACGCGGATGCCACCGTCGCCTCCGCCCCGGGCAAGGACGATCCGCACCAGCGGGCGCACCGTTCTGCCCAGGCGCTGGTCAACAGCCGGGCTCCGCAGCTCAAGGTGAGCGGCGGCGAGAAGTTCGTCGCCGAACCCGTGGTCAGCGGCGGATCCGGCCTGCAGTTCGCGTCCTACACGCGGACCTACGACGGCCTCGCGGTGCGTGGCGGTGACTTCGTCGTCGTCACCAACCGTGACGGGCAGATCCTCGACACGACCGTCGCGCAGAAGAGCGCGATCGGCAACCTGTCGGTGACGCCGACGGTGACGGCGAAGGCAGCCACCACGACGGCGAAGGCGACGCTCGGCAAGGCCGAGCTGCGCGGGACGCCGGAGCTCGTGGTCCACGCGCAGTCGACGCCTCGACTGGCGTGGAAGGTGACGATCAGCGGTCTCGCGACCGACGGCGACCGCTCGGTGCGCGATGTGTACGTCGACGCGAAGCAGGCATCGGTCATCGAGTCCGCCGAG
The DNA here is from genome assembly GCF_001427795.1 of Nocardioides sp. Root682. Lineage (GTDB taxonomy): Bacteria > Actinomycetota > Actinomycetes > Propionibacteriales > Nocardioidaceae > Nocardioides. The sequence continues at coordinate 930,573 of NZ_LMHJ01000003.1, forward strand.
CTCCTCCACGCCGCCTCGGGCACGGGCAACGGCCACCACAACGGCCCGGTGTCGCTGGAGACCACCCAGGTGTCCTCGACGTCGTACAACCTGACGGACCCGAACAACCCGGGTGTGAGCTGCGGCGTCGAGAACAACAGCACCGCCACCGTTCCTGCCCTTGCCGGCCCGGACAACGCCTGGGGTGACGGCATCGGCACCAGCAAGGAGACCGGCTGCGTCGACGCGCTCTTCGCGTTGCAGACGCAGGACAAGATGCTCAGCCAGTGGCTGGGCCGCGACGGCTTCAACGGCACGGGCGGAGGTTGGCAGACACGGGTCGGTCTCGACGACACCAACGCGTTCTACTGCTCGCCGGGTCTGGTCGAGCCGGGCTACTGCACCGGCACCGAGTGGGTTCGAATCGGCCACAACCAGGCCAACACGGAGTGGGTCACCAACCTCGACGTGGTGGCGCACGAGTACGGCCACGGCATCGACCAGAACACGCCGGGTGGCATCTCGGGCAGCGGCACCCAGGAGTTCGTCGGAGACGTCTTCGGGGCACTGACCGAGCACTACGCCAACGAGACCACGACCTACGACGAGCCGGACTACCTCGTGGGCGAGGAGGTCAACCTCGTCGGCGACGGCGAGATCCGCAACATGTACAACCCCTCGGCCAAGGGCGACCCGAACTGCTACTCCAGCTCGATCCCGAGCACGGAGGTGCACGCGGCCGCAGGTCCCGGCAACCACTGGTTCTACCTGCTCGCCGAAGGTACGAACCCGGTCGGCAAGCCGTCCAGCACCACGTGCAACAGCGGAGGAACGCTGACCGGCATCGGCATCCAGAAGGCCGGAAAGATCTTCTACAACGCGATGCTGATGAAGACGAGCAGCTCGAACTACCTCAAGTACCGCACCTGGACGCTCACCGCCGCGAAGAACCTCTACCCGGGTTCCTGCGCGGAGTTCAACGCGGTCAAGGCGGCATGGAACGCCGTCTCCGTCCCCGCACAGACCGCTGACCCGACCTGCACCACGGCCGGGAACACGGTCACCGTCACCAACCCGGGCAGCCGCACCGGCACTGTCGGCACCGCCACCTCGTTGCAGCTGACCGGATCGTCCTCGGGCGCCGGCCAGACCCTGACCTGGTCGGCCACCAGCCTGCCGGCAGGACTGTCGATCAACGCCAGCACCGGGTTGATCTCGGGTACGCCGACCACGGCCGCCACGTCCAGCGTCACGGCCACGGCACGGGACACCACCGGTGCGACGGGCTCGACCAGCTTCACATGGACGATCAGTGGGGGCGGCACATCGTCGGGGAACCTGCTGAAGAACCCCGGCTTCGAGTCCGGAGCAGTTGACTGGACGGGCACCAGTGGGCCGATCACCAACAACACCGGTCGTCCCGCACGTACCGGCACCTGGAAGATGTGGCTCGGTGGCAATGGCTCCACGTCGACGGAGAACGAGAACCAGTCGGTCTCGATCCCCGCGACGGCGACCACGGCGACGCTGACCTTCTGGGTCCGCATCGACACGGCGGAGACGACGACCTCGACGGCGTACGACACGGCGAAGGTGCAGATCGTCAGCGGTACGACGACCAGCACGCTCGCGACGTACTCCAACCTCAACAAGTCGAGCAGCTACGTCCAGAAGACGTTCGACCTGTCGGCGTACAAGGGCAAGACGGTCACCTTGAAGTTCCTGATGAACGAGGACTCGTCCCTGCAGACGAGCTTCGTGATCGACGACACCGCGATCAGCGTCGGCTAGTCGGACACACCACCAGGCGGGCGGTCACCGGACACCGGTGGCCGCCCGTCGTCGTACGGGTTGCCGTCAGGCCTCGTCGCTGGCCTTCTTCGCCCGGGGAGTCGTCGCCTTGGTGGGGTTGGCCCTCGAGGCTCGGGTCTTCGGGGGCGTCGGGTCGGTGCCGACGAGGGCGAACACCGGGGCGGTCACCTTCTCGAGCGCGCTGACGGCTTCGGCATGCCGCTCGGCCAGCGCCCGTACGACGCCCGCGAGGTCCTCCTGCGCCTCGGCAAGGGTCGCTACGGTGTCGGCGAGCTCGCGCTGGCGGACGATGAAGTCCTGGAGCGGCTGCGCCGTCGACCCGGCCAGGCCGGTCACGGCGGTCGCCATGCCGGCCACCACACCAGCGAGGTCGCCGACCTGGCGGGCGAGCTCGTCGGGCTGGGTCACGCCGGTGATGGCGGTGTCCCGGACCGTGCGCAGGGTGTCGGAGGCGATCTTCAGGGCGAGGTGCTGCGACTTGATCAGCAGGTCCAGCGGGTTGATCGGGGAGTCAGCCATGGCGACAGGGTGGCAGACCGAGGGCCGACCGGGCCATGAATCCGTTGCGCCGCGCCGCGGAGGGCCTGCCCACCGCCGTGTCCGATTTCCGCGAGTCGATGTCGGTGGTGCGAGGCAGGATGGACGCATGGAGATCACGACCGGGACCGAGCGCCTCGACTTCGAGCGGTGCTATGTCGCCGTCCAGTCGCGGGATCGGCGGTTCGACGGCGTCTTCTACACCGCGGTCCGCACCACCGGGATCTACTGCCGACCGTCCTGTCCGGCGCGCACGCCCGCATCCCGAAATGTGTCCTTCCACCCCACGGCCGCCGCGGCGCAGACGGCGGGCTACCGCGCCTGCAAGCGGTGCCTGCCCGACGCGACGCCCGGCAGCCCGGACTGGGACCTCGCGGCCACCGTCGCGGGACGGGCCATGCGCCTGATCGCCGACGGGGTCGTCGACAGGGAGGGCGTCGGGGGACTGGCCGCACGACTCGGCTACACCTCGCGCCACCTCTCGCGGCTGCTCACCACCGAGCTCGGCGCCGGGCCGCTCGCCCTGGCCCGCACCCAGCGCGCGCAGACGGCACGCGCGCTCGTCGAGAGCACCGTACTGAGCCTGACTGACGTGGCCTTCGCTGCCGGATTCTCCAGCGTCAGGCAGTTCAACGAGACGATGCAGGAGGTCTATGCCGCGACGCCGAGCGAGCTGCGTGGCCGGCGGGCCTCGACTGCTCGTACGACGACCGGTGCGATCGAGCTCCGGATCGCGGTCCGCACGCCGTTCGCGGGCCGGGCGCTGTTGCGCTTCCTCGCCGACCGGGCCGTGCCCGGCATCGAGACGGCGGAGGTCCGCGCCGACGGCACCGGCTGGTACGCCCGCACGCTGGACCTGCCGCACGGCCCGGGTACCGCCCGCGTGGAGCTGACCGACGTCGACGGAGTCGGGTCGTCGTACGTCGCGATGGTGCTGTGGCTCGACGACCTGCGTGACACGACGGCGGCCGTCGCGAGGATGCGTGCGCTCCTCGACGCGGACGCCGATCCGGTGGCCATCGATGCCCACCTCGGCGCTGACCCGGTGCTCGCGCCGCTCGTCGCGCGACGTCCCGGGTTGCGGGTGCCCGGCCACGTCGACGGAGTCGAGCTCGCCGTCCGGGCCGTCCTGGGCCAGCAGGTGACGGTGATCGCCGCACGCACCGCTGCGGCCCGCCTGGTCGCCGCTCACGGGAGACCGGTCAGCACCCAGGTCGACGGGCTCACCCATCGGTTCCCTGACGCCGCGGCCGTGGCCGCGATCGAGCCGGAGGAGCTCCGGATGCCACGGGCCCGCGCCCGCGCGCTGATCGGGATGGCCGCCGCGCTGGCGGAGGGTGACCTCGTCCTCGACCGGGGTCCGGATCGCAACGACGTCCGCCGCGACCTGGTCGCGCTGCCCGGAATCGGACCGTGGACCGCCGACTACATCGCGTTGCGTGCCCTTGGCCACCCCGACGTCTGGTTGCCGACCGACGTCGGCGTGCGCAACGCGCTGGCCGGCCGGGGAACGGTCGACCCCGACCGCTGGGCTCCCTGGCGCTCGTACGCCCTCCTCCACCTCTGGACGTCCCTCTCCGACGTCCCGACCACCCCGAACCCGTGACCGACCGGAAGAATGAGGAAATCATGTGGACTGTCGTCGAATCGCCCATCGGGCCGCTGCGCATCGTGGAGCAGGGGGGCGCCATCACGGCCATCGAGTTCTCGCCGTTCCGCGACAACGACGGCCGGCCGCGCGGCCCGCAGGCTGACGACGCGCCCGTCCTGAGGACCGCGGTCACTCAGCTGGAGGAGTACTTCGCCGGTGAGCGCACGGTCTTCGACCTGCCACTCAGCCCGGTGGGCAGCGCGTGGCAGCGAGCGGTCTGGGAGCAGCTGCAGAAGATCGACTACGGCGAGACGGCGTCGTACGGCGAGATCGCCCACCGACTTGGCAAGACGAATGCCGCGTCCCGTGCCGTCGGCACCGCCAACGGGTCCAACCCGATCCCGATCGTGATCCCGTGCCACCGCGTCATCGGCGCTGACGGCACGTTGACCGGTTATGCCGGTGGCATCGACCGCAAGCAGGCGCTGCTCCAGCTCGAGCAGCCCGCTCTCTTTTAGCCGACTTGGGGTTTGTCGCCGTCGAGTTGTACGTCGTCGCGCGGGTCGACGGTGACAAGTCACAACTCGACGGTGACAAACCCCAAGTCGGCTATTCCGCAGCAGCGCGGCGCAGCGACTCGGACAGCCGCTCCGCGGCCGCGAGGACAGCAGGTGCGTGCATCCGGCCGGGCTGGCGCGAGAGGCGCTCGAGCGGACCGGACACCGACACGGCGGCGATGACCTTGCCGCCGGGGGAGCGGACCGGGGCGGAGACGGAGGCCACGCCCTGTTCGCGCTCGCCGACCGACTGCGCCCAGCCGCGGCGACGGATCGCCGACAGCTCGGCAGCGGAGTAGGCCGCGTTCTGCAGGCCGCGGTGGATGCGCTCGGGGTCGTCCCACGCGAGCAGCACCTGGGCGGCGGAGCCGGCACGCATGGTCAGCTGCGAACCGACCGGGATCGTGTCGCGCAGGCCGGACGGACGCTCAGCCGCTGCGACGCAGACGCGGTGGTCGCCCTGGCGGCGCCAGAGCTGGGCGGACTCGCCGGTGATGTCGCGTAGCCGCGCCAGCACGGGGCCGGCGGTCGCGAGCAGGCGGTCCTCGCCGGCTGCGGCGGAGAGCTCTGCGAGCCGCGGACCGAGCACGAAGCGGCCCTGCATGTCGCGGGCCACCAGCCGGTGGTGCTCGAGCGCCACGGCCAGACGGTGGGCCGTCGGCCGGGCCAGGCCCGTGCCGGCCACCAGGCCGGCCAGGGTCGCCGGGCCGGACTCCAGTGCGGTGAGCACCAGGGCCGCCTTGTCGAGTACGCCGACGCCGCTCGAGTTGTCCATATGGCAATACTGCCGTCTCGGATGATGGGATGCAAGTTGTACAGTGGATCCATGGCAAAGACGCTCAGTGAAAAGGTCTGGGATGAGCATGTCGTCCGATCGACGGCAGGCGAGCCCGACCTCCTCTACATCGACCTCCACCTCATCCACGAGGTCACCAGCCCGCAGGCCTTCGACGGCCTGCGACTCGCGGGCCGTCCGGTCCGTCGTCCTGACCTGACGCTTGCGACCGAGGACCACAACGTCCCGACGCTCGACTGGGACAAGCCGATCGCCGACCCGGTCAGCAAGACCCAGGTCGACACGCTGCGCAAGAACGCCGCGGAGTTCGGCGTCCGGCTGCACCCCCTCGGTGACATCGAGCAGGGCATCGTGCACGTGGTCGGCCCGCAGCTCGGCCTGACCCAGCCCGGCATGACCATCGTCTGCGGCGACTCGCACACCAGCACCCACGGTGCGTTCGGCGCGATCGCCTTCGGCATCGGCACCTCCGAGGTCGAGCACGTGCTCGCGACCCAGACGCTGATGCAGGCCAAGCCCAAGACCATGGCCGTCACGATCAACGGCAGCCTGCCCGAGGGCGTCACCGCCAAGGACATGGTGCTCACCCTGATCACGCACACCGGCACCGGTGGCGGCCAGGGCTACATCGTCGAGTACCGCGGCCAGGCCATCGAGGAGCTCTCCATGGAGGGCCGGATGACCGTCTGCAACATGAGCATCGAGTGGGGTGCCAAGGCTGGCCTGATCGCTCCCGACCAGACCACCTTCGACTACATCGAGGGCAAGCCCGAGGCGCCCAAGGGCGCTGACTGGGACGCCGCCGTCGCGCACTGGAAGACCCTCGTCACCGACGAGGACGCCGTGTTCGATGCGGAGATCGTCCTCGACGCCTCCACCATGACGCCGTTCGTCACCTGGGGCACCAACCCGGGCCAGGGCGTGCCCCTGGGTGGCGTCGTACCTACCCCGTCCGACTTCGAGGACGAGCAGGACCGCGTCGCGGCCGAGAACGCCCTGACCTACATGGGTCTCGTCGCCGGCACCCCGATGCGCGAGGTCAAGGTCGACACCGTCTTCGTCGGCTCCTGCACCAACGGCCGGATCGAGGACCTGCGGCTCGCCGCCGACATCCTCAAGGGTCACAAGGTCGACCCGAACACCCGCCTGCTGGTCGTCCCGGGCTCGGTCCGGGTGCGGATGCAGGCCGAGGCCGAAGGACTGCACGAGATCTTCATCGCCGCAGGTGCGGAATGGCGCGGCGCCGGCTGCTCGATGTGCCTGGGCATGAACCCCGACCAGCTCACGCCGGGCGAGCGCAGCGCGTCGACGTCCAACCGCAACTTCGAAGGCCGTCAGGGCAAGGGTGGTCGTACCCACCTGGTGTCCATTCCCGTCGCTGCCGCCACTGCTGTGCGCGGCACCCTGTCGTCACCTGCTGACCTTGTCAGCGTGGAGGTCTGAGTCATGGAGAAGTTCACCAGTCACACCGGCATCGGCGTGCCGCTCAAGCGCAGCAACGTCGACACCGACCAGATCATCCCCGCGGTCTACCTCAAGCGCGTCACGCGCACCGGTTTCGAGGACGGCCTCTTCGCGGCCTGGCGCAACGACCCCGACTTCGTGCTGAACAACGAGACGTACGCTGCGGGTTCGGTGCTCGTCGCCGGCCCCGACTTCGGCACCGGCTCCTCGCGTGAGCATGCCGTGTGGGCGCTGCAGAACTACGGCTTCAAGGTGGTCCTGTCGGCTCGCTTCGCCGACATCTTCCGCGGCAACTCCGGCAAGGCCGGCCTCGTCGCCGCCCAGGTCGACGAGAAGGTCATCCAGCGCCTCTGGGACTACCTGGACGACAACCCGGGTGCCGAGATCACGGTGGACCTCGAGAGCAAGACGGTCACCACGCCCGGGGGCGAGGTCGAGGACTCCTTCGACATCGACGACTACACCCGCTGGCGCCTGCTCAACGGCCTCGACGACATCGGCATCACGCTGGGCAACAAGGACGACATCGCGGCGTACGAAGCCGGACGTCCGGCCTGGAAGCCGGTCACGCAGCGCGTCTGACCGGGCCGCCGATACGCCCAGCAATACCTGAGGGCACGGGGTGAACACGTAAAGTTCACCTCGTGTCCTCTGTCGTTGAATCCCCTGCGACCGAGGAGTCCGTGCCCGGCGACGAGCAGGTGGCCCCCGGGCCCGCTCCACTGTCGACGGTGCTTCGGCGCGGAGTCATCGGCAGCCTCCAGGCCGCGCTGGCCACGGCGGTCGTCCTGGAGGCCTCGACCCTCGGCCTGTTCTACCCGCGCTGGTTGAAGGATCAGCTCTTCGACGGCGGCGCGTTCTACGTCGACACCTTGGTGATCTGGGTCCTGGTCGGCTTCCTCTGGGCCGTGCTCGGCCGCCTGTGGTGGTCGATCGGACTGGTCATGGCGCTGGCCCTGACCGTCGGCATCGGGAACCTGGTGAAGATCCAGCTCCGCGAGGAGCCGGTCTATCCGAGCGACCTGGACTTCGTGCGCGAGCCCGGCTTCCTCACGTCCATGGTCTCGCCGGTCTTCCTCGTCGTGGCCCTCGCGATGATCGTCGGAGTCGTCGTCGCGGCGGTCCGGATCGGTCGCCGGATGAGCTCGCGCTACCCGCGGCCGCGACTCCGGTCGTTGCCTCGCGAACAGGCGCTCGCAGTGCTCGGCCTGCGGCTGGGCGTCGGTGTCATCACGACGCTGCTGCTGATGCAGACCACCCACTTCAACCAGCCGGGCAACGTGTGGCGCGGTCTCTACGAGCTGCGCGGCAATGACTGGCGCTACTGGAGCCAGAAGACGAACTACCGCTCCAACGGCTTCGTGGGTGGCTTCCTGTTCAACATGCCGGTGAGTGCCATGGCGAAGCCGCAGGGCTACGACGAGGCCGAGATGGCGAGGATCGCTGACCGGTACGACGCCCTGGCTGGTGACCTGAACGCCGAACGCACCGGGAGCCTCGACGACGTCAACGTGGTCCTGGTGCTCAGCGAGTCGTTCACCGACCCCACCGAGCTCAAGGGCTTCGACCTCGAGCGCGACCCGATTCCGCGCACCCGGGCACTGATGAAGCAGACGACCTCGGGCCACATGCTCGCCCAGATGTACGGCGGCGGCACGGCCAACATGGAGTTCGAGACGCTGACCGGGCAGTCCCTGGGGCTGTTCCGGCCACAGATGCTCTCGCCGTACCAGATGCTCGTGCCGGACCATGCGGACTACCCGTCGGCCGTCGGCTGGTTCAAGAGCCACGGCCACGACGCGATCGCGGTCCATCCCTACCGGGTCGGCATGTACAAGCGCGAGCAGGTCTACGAACGCTTCGGCTTCCAGTCCTTCATCCATGACACGACGATCGGTGAGACCGAGACGATCGACGACAACCCCTACATCTCGGACAAGTCGGCGTTCGACGAGGTGCTCACCCAGATCGGCGAGCACGACAAGCCGCTGCTCGTGAACCTCGTGACCATGCAGAACCACATCCCGGTCGAGGACAACTACGACGACCCGATCAAGGTGACCGGCGCCGGCGGCAACGGGAAGAAGATCGGCCAGTACGCACGCGGTCTCGAGCACACCGATGAAGCCCTCGCGCCGTTCCTCGAGAAGCTCAAGGCCGGTCCGGAGAAGACGATCGTGCTGTTCTACGGCGACCACCTGCCCGGCATCTACAGTTCGAAGGTCAAGAACGACAATGCCGGTCTGTCGCTCTACCGCACGCCCTTCCTCATCTGGAGCAGCGAGCCCGGACACAACGTGCCGCGCACCGTTGCGACCACGAGTCCCGCTTTCTTCCTGCCACTGTTGTACGACGTCGCGAACGCACCGATGCCGCCGTACCTCACCTTGCTCGACCAGGTCCATCAGCACGTCCCGGCCATCCAGCAGGGTCGACTTCTCGGCACCAGCGGAGAGCCGATCAAGGAGTCCGAATTGGACCCCGAAACCGCGCAACTACTGGCAGATCTGCGTCTCGTGCAGTTCGACTTCTCGATCGGCGGCCGTTTCGCACTGGACCGGATGTGGCCCGGTTCGGCCTCCTGAAGGGCCAAATCGGCCGAAATACCGTGCTTTCAGGGAAAAAATCGCTCCAAACGCGGCGTGGTGATTGTGACTGTGGCCACTAGTGCCTAGCGTGCCCTGATAGGACGGCTGGGCGAGGGCTCGGCTGCAACAGCCCAAGGGACGCCCGATGCAGGCGCGTTTCGGAAGGACAAGTAGTGAACAAGTCTCAGTTGATCGACGCGCTGGCCGACCGATTCGAGGGCAGCCGCAAGGACGCGTCACACGCGCTCGACGCGGTCCTCGACACCATCACTCGCCAGGTGGCCAAGGGCGAGAAGGTCGCCATCACCGGCTTCGGCTCCTTCGAGAAGGCCGTGCGCAACGCCCGTTGGGTCCGCAACCCGCAGACCGGCGAGCGCGTCAAGACCAAGAAGAAGTCTGTTCCGAAGTTCAGCGCTGGCGCTGACCTGAAGAACGTCGTCTCCGGTGCGAAGAAGCTCGCACCGCTTCCGAAGAAGGCCGCTGTCGCGACCAAGGCTGCTGCGACCAAGCAGGCTGCTCCGGCGAAGAAGGCCGCGGCTCCCGCCAAGAAGGCCGCCACCGCTGCGGTCAAGAAGGCTGCTGCCCCGGCGAAGAAGGCGGCTGCTCCGGCGAAGAAGGCTGCTGCTCCGGCCAAGAAGGCCGCGACCACCGCGGTCAAGAAGGCTGCTGCTCCGGCGAAGAAGGCCGCGGCTCCCGCCAAGAAGGCCGCGACCACCGCGGTCAAGAAGGCTGCTGCTCCGGCGAAGAAGGCCGCGGCTCCCGCCAAGAAGGCCGCACCGGCCAAGAAGGCACCCGCCGCCAAGAAGGCGCCGGCTGCCAAGAAGGCTCCCGCGAAGAAGGCTGCTGCCAAGAAGGCCTGACCTCGCGCAGTTCCTTGATCGGGCCGTCCTCCTTCGGGAGGGCGGCCCGATTGCCTTTCCTGCCTCGGTCCTGGCCTCAGTCCTGGGTCAGGCGTACGACGGCCAGTGCCTGCGTCGTCGCAACGCCGACGCCGAGCGTGATGGCCTCGCGCAGGCCGTCGAGGTCGTCGACGTCACGCCTCAGCGTGACCATGGGGCCGGGGACCTCGAGCGCGTCCTCGCTGTGACGCTGCGCGGAGTCCGGACCGAACCGCGGGTCGAAGTCGTCGTACCCGGCGCTGTAGAACGTGGTGCCCGTGCCGTCGGCGTCCCGCACGAAGCAGGCCGTCGTCGTCGCGGCGAACTCCAGGGCAGCAGCGAGGTCGATCGGTGCAAGGGCAGGCAGGTCTGCGCACAACGCGACCGGTCGCAGGTCGGGGCGTTCGTCGCGGACCACGGCGGCCGCGTGACGCAGCGCGGCGTTGAGGCCGCCACCGGGATCGGTGCACGTGGTCGCGCCTCGAGCGGCCAGCGTGGCAGCGAAGGCGTCGTCGTCGCTGACCACCAGGACGCCCGCGACACCGGGTGTCTGCAGGCAGGCATCGACCGCGTCGGCGGCGAAGGCGCCGGCGAGCCGACCGCGGTCTGCGTCGTCCAGCGTGGTCATCCGGGACTTCGCGGTGCCCGGCGACTTCACCGGCAGCAGGATGACGAAACCACCCGGACGCGAGACCACGACGCCCATCTTCGCAGGCATGCCGAGCGACGCGTGTCGCGCCCTGGAGTGGTCGGGGTCACTGACCGGTAGCCTGCGTCTCGTGAAGGTGCGCAAGTTCCAGGAGAAGCGTGGCTGGGCGTTCGGGTTGGGCGTGATGATCGTCAAACCGTTCCTGCTCTCGACGACGCGTCAGGAGTGGATCGGCGGCGAGAACATCCCGGAGACGGGTGGCTACCTCATCGTCCTCAACCACATCTCCCACGTCGATCCGCTCACTGCGGCGCACCTGGTCTACGAGTACGGCCGCAAGCCCCGCTACCTCGCCAAGGCCGGGCTCTTCGACAATCCGATGCTGGGCAAGTTCCTCCGTGACGCCGGCCAGATCCCCGTGAAGCGCGACACCCGTGACGCCGTGGGTGCCTTTGCCGCCGCGGTGGATGCGGTCAATGCCGGCCAGTGCGTGGTCATCTATCCGGAGGCCACCATCACCCGCGACCCCGCGATGTGGCCGATGAAGGGCAAGTCCGGTGCAGCGCGGATCGCGCTCGAGACCGGCTGTCCCGTGATCCCGGTCGGCCAGTGGGGGGCACAGGACATGCTGGCTCCCTACGCCAAGCGACCGCATTTCTTCCCACGCAAGAAGGTCGTGATGCGGGTCGGGCCGCCAGTCGACCTCGAGGACCTGCGGGCGCAGCCGCGCACCACGGCCGTCGTCGCTGAGGCCACCGCCCGGGTGATGGCCGCCATCACCCACCAGCTCGAGCTGGTCCGTGGGGAGAAAGCCCCTGCGGAGCGCTATGACATGGCGGTGCACGGCGACCGCTTCAAGAAGCAGAAGAAGGACAAGTGAGCGGCATCGTGGGGAATCTGTCGGGCAACAAGGTTGCCGTGCTGGGTGCTGGTTCGTGGGGGACGGCGTTCTCGATCGTGCTGGCCGACGCCGGCAACGACGTGAGCATCTGGGCCCGCCGCGAGGAGGTCTCGGCAGCGATCAACGACGGACACGAGAACGTCGACTACCTGCCCGGGATCGAGCTGCCGCGCACCATCACCTCGACGCACGACCCGGAGGAGGCCCTCGCCGGCGCCGACATCGTCGTGCTCGCGGTCCCTTCTCAGTCGTTGCGGGAGAACCTCCCCACCTTCTTGCCGTACGTCGACAACGACGCCGTCTTCGTCTCCTTGATGAAGGGCGTCGAGCTCGGCACCCTGAAGCGCATGTCGGAGGTGATCGCCGAGGTGGGCGACATCGGCGCGCACCGGATCTCGGTCGTGAGCGGCCCGAACCTCGCCCGCGAGATCGCCCGTCGCGAGCCGGCGGCGTCCGTCGTCGCGTGCGCCGACGAGAACGTCGCGACCCTGCTGCAGAAGCGCATGCACTCGCCGGCGTTCCGTCCCTACACGAGTGTCGACGTCCTCGGCTGCGAGTTCGGTGGCGCCTACAAGAACGTCGTCGCGCTGTGCGTGGGCATGGCCGTCGGTCTCGGCTTCGGGGACAACACCACGGCCTCCCTCATCACGCGCGGCCTCGCGGAGACGGCCCGGCTGGCGATGAACCTCGGAGCCAACCCGCTGACCCTGATGGGCCTTGCCGGGCTCGGTGACCTCGTCGCCACCTGCTCCTCGCCGCTGTCGCGCAACCGCACCTTCGGCGAGAAGATGGGGCAGGGGATGTCGGTCGAGGACATCTACGCCTCCACCCGCCAAGTCGCCGAGGGCGCCAAGTCCTGCTCGTCCCTGCGTGCACTGGCCGCCCAGCTGGGTGTCGACGCGCCGATCGTGGACGCCGTCGACGACGTGGTGGCCGGCAACCTCACGACGTCGGGCCTGATGGAGGCCTTCATCGCGCGGGACACCAAGTCCGAGCTGTCCTAGTCGTTGGTCGAGGAGGTTGCGCTGCAACCGTCTCGAGACCTAGTTGATGCGGTCCAGGGCCTGACGCAGGTCCTCCCAGAGGTCATCGACGTCCTCGATGCCCACCGAGAGCCGGACCAGGCCCTCGGGGATCGTCGTGGCCTCGAGCTTCCAGCGCCGGCGCCGCTCGAACGTCGACTCCACGCCACCCAGTGACGTCGCATGGACCCAGAGCGACGTCGCGCGGACCACGAAGTCTGCGGCATCGGCCCCGCCAGCGATGACGGGCGCGATGATCGCGCCGAAGCCCGGGTAGCGGACCTCCTCGATCGCGGGATGCTCCGCGAGACGTCGGGCGAGCTCCATCGCATTGGCCTGGGCGCGCTCCAGACGGACGTGCAGGGTGCGCAGGCCCCGGAGTGCCAGCCAGGCCTCGAACGGCCCGGGTACGGCCCCCATGAGGTCGCGGCGGCCCTTCAGGGCGGCGTACACGTCGTCGTCGGCGGTCACGATCGCACCCATCAGCACGTCGCTGTGGCCGGAGATGTACTTCGTCGCGGAGTGCACCACGATGTCGGCGCCGAGGGAGAGCGGCTGCTGGAGCAGGGGAGTGGCGAAGGTGTTGTCGACGATCACCCGGATCCCGAGCTCGTGTGCCGCGGCGGCGAGGGTGGCGATGTCGGCGACCTCGAGGGCAGGGTTCGTGGGCGACTCCAGCCAGAGCATCGCGCAGTCCTCGTCCGCCTCCATGGCGTCGATCACGGCAGCGGTGTCGGTGATGTCGAGCAGCGTGGCGTGCAGACGTCCGCGTGACTCGAAGTCGGCCAGCGCCGCGATGGTCCCGCTGTAGGAGTGGCGTGGTGCGATCACGCCGCCGTCCTGTCCGACCAGGTCGAGGAGCGTGGTGGCTGCCGCCATGCCGGACGCGAAGGCCAGCGCCCGGCCGCCCTCCAGTGCGCCGAGGGCCTCCTCGAACGCCGACCACGTCGGATTGCCGTACCTGCCGTATTCCAGGTCGCCGGTCGCGACGTACGTCGACGTCATCGTGATCGGGACGTTCAGCGGCTGGTCAGGGTCGTGGGGCGGACGGCCCGCGGTCACCGCGATGGTCGCCGGGTGGAGCCGTGACGTGGGAGACGACATGCCTCAAAGGTAGGGTCAGCCGCGATGAATGCTCCCACCGGCCGCCGTGTCCGCGTCGCCCTCGTCTTCGGCGGTCGCTCCACCGAGCACGCCATTTCGTGTGTCACAGCCGGCAGCGTGCTGCAGGCGATCGATCGCGAGAAGTACGACGTCGTCCCCATCGGCATCGCGACGGACGGCCGTTGGGTGCTGGAGGACGACGACCCGCAGCGCCATCGGATCACCGGCCCCGGACAGCTGCCATCGGTCGATGCCGAGCGCTCCGCGGTCGCCCTGGCGCGCACCGCTGCGGGCACCGGCCTCGTCGTCAGCGACGCCTCGGCGCCGCCGCGCGCCCTCGGCGACGTCGACGTCGTATTCCCGCTGCTGCACGGCCCGTGGGGCGAGGACGGCACCATCCAGGGACTCTTCGAGATGTCCGACGTGCGCTACGTCGGTTCGGGCGTCCTCGCGTCCGCAGTGAGCATGGACAAGGCCTTCATGAAGGTCGTGCTCGCCGCTGCCGGGCTCCCGGTCATGCCGAGCCACGTGGTCACCGCCCGCGAGTGGGCGGCCGACCCGGCCGGGGTGCGTGAGCGTGTCGCCGGCCTCGGATACCCGCTGTTCGTGAAGCCGGCCCGTGGGGGTTCCAGCATCGGCATCGCGAAGGCGCACGCGCCTGAAGACCTCGACGCAGCCATCGAGACGGCGCTGGCGCACGACCCGAAGGTCCTGGTCGAGGTGTCGGCCGAGGGTGCCCGTGAGGTCGAGTGCGGCGTGCTCGAAGCGCTCGGCGGCGGGGTCGACACCAGCCTGCCCGCCGAGATCCGGATCACCGGTGACCACGAGTTCTACGACTTCGAGGCCAAGTACCTCCCCGAGGAGGCCACCGAGCTCGACGTGCCGGCGATCCTGCCCGACGGTGTCGAGGACCGGATGCGCACGATGGCCGCGGAGGCCTTCCTCGCCGTTGGCTGCGAGGGCCTGGCCCGCGTCGACTTCTTCCTGATGCCCGACGGTTCGCTGGTCATCAACGAGCTCAACACGATGCCGGGCTTCACGCCGCTGTCGATGTTCCCGCAGATGTGGGCCGCTTCCGGCCTGGAGTACGGCGCACTCGTCGACCGACTGCTGACGCTCGCCCTCCAGCGCGACACAGGCCTGCGTTAGGCCCGCTGGTCGAGGAGGTCGGGCAGCGGGGCACCGGACTCCGCCGACCGCTGGTCGAGGAGGTCGCGCAGCGACCGTCTCGAGACCGCTATGCGCAATCGTCGACCAAGGTGAAGTGATCCTTGATCAAGGGCGCGAGCACCGACATCACCGCAGGTGCGGCGTTGGGCCGGTACTCCGCGGGGATGATGATCTCCACGCGCGGCACGTAGCCGGCAGCCGTCAGCGTGAGATCGAGGCCCTGGTCGTCGTACTGCTCATCGGGGATGAAGTAGCCGACGCCGTTGGCCGTCTCGCACGACGCGGTCAGGTCGAAGCCCTCGGGCGTGGGGACGCCACAACGCACCACGATGGCCGGATCGCCGTACGCGGCGGCGGGCGCGTCGGCCGGCCTGATGTCGACACGATCCTGCTCGGCCAGCGAGTCGGGCAGCTCGGCAGCGAAGGCGTCACACGCCTCGCGGTCGGCGCGCGAGAGGTCGGGTACGTCGACCTCGACCGGCCCGCCGCAGGCCACGAGGACGACACTGGCGGCGACCAGGAGGGTCGCTCGCCCGCGTCGGCGCAGCTGCACGCGTCAGATGTGGACGACGGGGCAGGTCAGGGTGCGGGTGATCCCGTCGAGGTTCTGCACCTTGGAGACGACCAGCTTGCCGAGCTCGTCGACGTTGCGGGCTTCGGCGCGCACGATCACGTCGTAGGGGCCGGTCACGTCCTCGGCGAGGGTGACGCCCTTGATGTTGCCGACCTCGCGAGCGACATCTGCCGCCTTGCCCACGTCGGTCTGAATGAGGATGTAGGCCTGAACCACCATGGGTCATAGCTCCCGTCGACTGGATGAAGAACGCTTCAACCTACCCCCATCCGGCGTCGCAGCAGAACCGGCGAGCACTCGGACTGATCGGTCTGGTGGGATGGACCCATGACTTCGGGGATCGACCGCGACGCGACCCAATCATCGACACTGGCGGACCTCGGCGAATTCGGGCTGATCGGACAGATCCGCACGATCGTCACCAGCACCGCTCCGGGAGAGGACGTCCTGGTCGGTCCGGGCGACGACGCGGCGGTGCTGCGGGTCCGCAAGGGGCACGTCGTGGTGTCCACGGATGTGATGGTCGAGGGCCGTCACTTCCGCCGCGACTGGGCCGAAGCCGTCGACGTCGGGCACCGGGCCGCGGCGCAGAACCTCTCCGACATCAACGCCATGGGCGGACGCGCGCAGTGGCTGACGGTCGGCCTCGCCGCGCCCGCCGACCTGCCCGCCGCGTGGGCACTCGACTTCACCCGCGGCTTCGCCGAGGAGTGCGCCCTCGTCGGCGCCGGGCTGGTGGGTGGCGACGTGAGCCGCGCCGACCAGGTCGTCATCTCCGTGACCGCCATCGGCGCCTGCACCACTTCGCCCGTGCTGCGCTCGGGAGCCGTCCCCGGGGACGTCGTGGCGCTCTGTGGGCGCCAGGGCTGGGCCGCAGGCGGCCTCGCCGTGCTGGGGCGAGGCTTCCGGTCACCCCGCGTGCTGGTCGAGTCGTACCGACGGCCCGCGCCGCCGTACGACGCCGGGCCGCAGGCCGCGGACGCCGGCGCCACCTCGATGATCGACATCTCCGACGGTCTGCTGGCCGAGGCCGGCCACCTGGCCACCGGGTCGGGCGTCACCCTCGACATCGAGACGTCCGCGTTCGAGATCCCCGAACCGCTCGTGGCCGTCGGTGCGGCGCTGGGGTCGGACCCGCTCCAGTTCATCCTGGGAGGGGGAGACGACCACGCCCTGCTCGCCACCTTCCCGGCCGACGTCCCGCTCCCCGACGGCTGGACCCGGATCGGCACGGTCGGCGTGCTCGCGCCCGGCAAGAAGTCCATGGTCACGGTCGACGGGGCGTCGTACGACGGCCCGACGGGCTGGTCGCACTTCTGAGCTGTCTGGGCTCAGGCGGGCGGCTGTAACACGCTGTCCGCCCCACTGGCCGACCGATGACGTCGCGAAAGTGGCGCTGTAGGGGTCGGCTACCACTGACACGGGGCGCCCAGAAGGGCGGACAGCGTGTTGCAGCAGCAACCGGTCGCCCAGTACGGCGGACAGCGTGTTACAGCAGACCCGCACACAACGGCGGGCGAAAACACCGAAGGCCGCCACCCGGGGGTGACGGCCTTCGGCGAAAACTGGTTCAGCGGGTCAGCGGCTGACCTTGCCGGCCTTGAGGCAGCCGGTGCACACGTTGAGGCGCTTCGGGGTGCCGTTGACCGTGGCGCGGACGCGCTGGATGTTCGGGTCGAAGCGGCGCTTCGTGATCTTTCGCGACCACGGCCGGTTGTTACCGAACGAAGGCTTCTTGGCGCAGATGTCGCACACGGCGGCCATGGTGAACTCCTGATGATTGCGGTTCAAAGTCTGGTGTCGACCGGGCGCGCAACGCACTCCAGACAACCGGAAGAGAATAGCCGACACGAGCCTGCGGACCGAAATCGACAGGTGGTCAGCGTCAGCCACTAGGGTGACCAGCGATGGACGAGGGGACGGGGCAGGAGACGGCCGGCACGCCCGGAACGAGCATCTCGCTCGACTCCGTGGTGCGCTTCATCGACATCGCTGTGGACGCGCTTGCGCAGGCCCGCGAGGAGATCGACGCCCTCAACGTCTTCCCCGTCCCGGACGGGGACACCGGTACGAACATGTACCTCACCGTCGTTGCTGCCCGGGACGCGATCAAGGCCGCGATGGTCGACACGTCCGACGACGCCCCGCCGCCGCTGGTGGCGCTGGCCCGCGGTGCGTTGCTCGGTGCGCGCGGCAACTCAGGAGTGATCCTCAGCGAGATGCTGGGAGCGGTGGCACGCCGCATCGGTGCCGCTCGTCCCGGCGAATCGAGCGCCGCGGTGCTTGCTGACGCGCTCGACCAGGCCCGCACGGCCAGCTATGCCGCAGTGGGCGAGCCGGTCGAGGGCACCATGCTCACCGTCCTGCGGGCCGCCGCCGAGGCGGCCCTGCTGTGCGTGAAGGACCCGGCAGCGCGCAGTGGCGACGTACTCACTGCCGCGGCGACAGCGGCGCGTGAGGCCCTTGGCCACACGCCGGAGCAGCTCGAGGTGCTGGCCATGGCCGGTGTCGTCGATGCCGGCGGCCGTGGGCTCTCGGTCATGCTCGACGCGGCGGTGACCGTGCTGACGGGCCATCGCCCGATCCCCGTCACCGTGCCGCTCGGCAGCCACGTCATCCCGGTGCCGCACCGCCCCGCCACCGATCACGACCTCAGTGAGGACGGCCCGTCCTACGAGGTCATGTACCTCCTCGACGCGCCCGACCCGGAAGCCGGCAGCCTCAGGACTCGCCTCGGTGAGCTCGGCGACTCCGTGGTCGTCGTCGGCGGCGACGGACTCTGGAACGTGCACGTCCACACCGACGACGTCGGGGGCGCGATCGAGGCTGGCCTGGACGTCGGCCGTCCGTACCGGATCCGGGTGACCCACTTCGCCGAGCAGATCGCCGCCCTGGCAGCGCCCACGGGCGAGCCCAGTGTTCCCCTGACGGGCCGTTGTGTCGTGGCCGTCGCGGCTGGTCCGGGGCTGGGCGAGCTGTTCGCCGAAGCCGGCGCCGTGGTCGTGCTCGGCAGCCCGACCCGACGCCCGTCGACCGGGGAGCTGCTCGCCGCGATCACCGGCAGCGGGGCCCGGGAGGTCGTCGTGCTCCCGAACGACGAACCGACCGTCCGGGCGGCGCTGGCCGCGGCCAGCACCGCGGAGGCCGACCACGGCGGGCGCGGCCTGCGGGTCTCGGTCATCCCCACCCACACGCAGGTCCAGGGCCTCGCGGCCGTCGCTGTCCACGAACCCGGGCGGGCCTTCGACCAGGACGTCACCGAGATGACGGCCACCGCCCGCCACGTCCGGCACGGCGCGGTGACGGTGGCGGCGAAGCAGGCCATCACCACGGCCGGTCCGTGCGAGCCGGGCGATGCGCTGGGTGTCGTCGCGGGTGACTTCGCGGTGGTCGGCGAGGAGCTCGGCGCCGTGGCCATCCAGGTCCTCGAACGCCTCCTCGCCGCCGGCGGTGAGCTGGTGACGATCGTGAGCGGCGAGGACAGTGAGGGCCTGGCCGAGCGCACGGTCGCCTGGGTCGAGGAGGTCCACCCCGGTGTCGACGTCATGGTGTACGACGGTGGTCAGGAGCGATACCCGCTCCTGATGTCCGTCGAATGAGCTGAGGGCCAGGTGGCGATCACGTTCGAGTCGTCCTTGACGACCGTCCTGGGTGCGGCGACACCCGCGAAGCGCAAGAAGTTCAGCGACGGCCTCGGGCTGCACACCGTCGGTGACCTGATGAGGCACTTCCCGCGGCGCTACCTCGAGACCGGCTCGTTGACGAAGATCGACGACCTCCGGGTGGGCCAGATGCTGTGCGTGGTCGGCGAGATCACCGACTGCCGCACGCTGACCTACAACGATCGACGGACCGGCCGTCCGGCCGCACGGGTCGAGGCGCTGCTGCGCACCGGCGGACCGAGCCTGAAGATGACGTTCTTCGCCCGCAACGCCGGCACCGCCGCCTGGCACGCCAAGCGCGTGGCCGTCGGCAACCGCGGCGTCTTCCTCGGCAAGGCCGACCAGTTCCGCGACCAGTGGCAGCTGGTCAACCCGCAGCTGACGATCTTCGGGCTGGGGGACGGTGCTGAAGGGGAGGAGGGCGAGCTCACCGAGGACGTCCTCGACCTCGGCGCCTACTACCCGATCTACCCGCTCACCAAGGGCCTGGAGTCCTGGGACGTCGCCCGCGCCGTGAAGTTCGCCCGGTCGGTCGTCGACAGTCCGACCGAGGTCATCCCCGCGCCCGTGCGTGAGCGGTACGACGTCCTGGGCATCCAGCGCGCCTACGACTGGGTCCACCAGCCCGAGGACGAGGACCAGGTCGAGCAGGCCCATCACCGATTCCGCTTCGAGGAGGCCCTGGTCACGCAGCTGGTGCTCGGCCGGCGGCGCCGGGCCACCCGCGAGCTGGGGGCGACGGCGCGCACCGGTGGCGACGGCGCCCTGCTGACGGGCTTCGACGAACGACTCCCGTTCACGCTCACCGCGGGCCAGGTCGAGGTCGGCGCGCAGATCGAGCAGGACCTGGCCGCGCCCCACCCGATGAACCGTCTGCTCCAGGGCGAGGTGGGCTCCGGCAAGACGCTGGTCGCCCTGCGTGCGATGTTGCGGGTGGTCGACTCGGGCGGCCAGGCGGCTCTGCTCGCGCCGACCGAGGTGCTCGCCCAGCAGCACTACCGCTCGATCGTCACCATGCTCGGAGATCTCGCCATGGGCGCCACGATCTTCGGCTCCGGTGCCGGCACGCACGTCGAGCTGCTCACCGGCTCCATGAACAAGACCCAGCGCACGGCACCGCTCTCACGGATCGCCAGCGGCGAGGCCGGCATCGTGATCGGCACGCACGCCCTGCTCCAGGACAACGTCTTCTTCGCCGACCTCGGCCTCGTCGTGGTCGACGAGCAGCACCGCTTCGGGGTCGAGCAACGCGCCGCGCTCACCGACAAGGCGATCAACCCTCCCCACCTGCTCGTGATGACCGCGACCCCGATCCCGCGCACCGTCGCAATGACCGTGTTCGGCGACCTCGAGTCGTCCACGCTGACCGAGCTGCCCGCGGGGCGGGCGCCGATCCAGACGAACGTCGTGCCGCTGGCCCAGCAGCCGGCGTGGATCGACCGCGTCTGGGCGCGGGTGCGCGAGGAGGTCGAGAAGGGCCACCAGGTCTACGTCGTGTGCCCGCGGATCTCCGGCGACGAGGCGGAGGCCGGCCAGGTCGACGCGGCCAACGTCGTGATCGACGAGGACGGCGAGATCGTGGAGGTCGCCCCTCCGCCTGCGGCAGCCGCGGTCGAGGAGGTCATCGAGCAGCTGGCGCACGGCCCGCTGGCAGGTTTGCGCATCGGTCGCCTCCACGGTCGCCTGGCCAGTGACGAGAAGGACGCCACCATGCGTGCCTTCGCCGCCGGTGACCTCGACGTGCTGGTGTCGACGACCGTGATCGAGGTCGGTGTCGACGTCGCCAACGCGACCGCGATGGTGATCCTCGACGCCGACCGCTTCGGTGTCTCGCAGCTCCACCAGCTGCGCGGCCGGGTCGGTCGAGGCGGCTTCCCCGGGCTGTGCCTGCTGGTGAGCCACGCCGAGGTCGGCACCCCGGCCCGAGAGCGCCTGGACGTCGTCGGATCGACCACCGACGGCTTCCTGCTCAGCCGGTTCGACCTCGAGCAGCGACGCGAGGGAGACGTGCTCGGCGCCTCGCAGGCCGGCCGCCGCTCCAGCCTGGAGAACCTCCGGGTCCTCCGTGACGAGGACACCATCGTGGCCGCCCGCGAAGCCGCTGAGGGGCTGCTCGACGAGGACGTGGATCTCTCCCAGGCAGCCGACCTCGCGGCCGCCGTACTCGATCTGGAGCGGTCGCAGCAGGCCGGCTTCGTGGCCAAGTCCTGAGAGGCCACAGATGACCAGGATCATCGCCGGAGCGGCCGGCGGACGACGCCTGCAGACGCCGAAGGGCGACCAGACGCGGCCGACGAGCGACCGTGTCCGCGAGGCACTGTTCTCCAGCTTCGAGGCCTGGGCCGGCTCGCTGCAGGGCCTGCGCGTCCTGGACCTGTACGCCGGATCGGGAGCCATCGGGCTCGAGGCCTGGTCGCGTGGCGCTGCTGCGGTGACGCTCGTCGAGTCCGACCGGAGCACCGCCGACCTGATTCGTGGCAACGCGCGCAGCGTTGGCTGTGAGGTGGCCGAGGTGATCTCTCGGTCCGTCACGGCTGTCCTGACAGAGCCGGCCCCGGCGCCGTTCGACCTGGTCTTCTCCGACCCGCCGTACCCGCTCGACGACGACACGGTGGCCGACGACCTGGCTCTGCTCGCCGCACAGGGCTGGCTGGCCGACGATGCGCTCGTCGTGGTGGAGCGTTCGCGGCGCAGCCCGCAACCCACGTGGCCCTCTGGCGTCGTACCCCTTTCGGGCAAACGAGGGCAGAAGCGGTACGGCGAAACGACCGTCTGGTTCGCCGAGCACCCGGCACCCACTAGCCTCGCCCCATGACCCGCGCGGTGTGTCCCGGCTCCTTCGACCCCGTCACCAACGGGCACGTCGACATCTTCCGACGGGCGGCTGCGCTGTTCGACGAGCTGATCGTCGCCACCGGGACCAACATCTCGAAGTCGCGGCTCTTCGACTCCGACGAACGGCTCGAGATGTTGCGCGAGGCGTGCGCCGACCTCCCCAACGTCACCGTGATGGGCTTCACCGGCCTGATCGTGGACTTCTGCCGCGAGATGGACGCCCAGGCGATCGTCAAGGGGCTGCGCGGCGGCAACGACTACGAGTACGAACTGCCGATGGCACAGATGAACGCTCACCAGACCGGCGTCGAGACGGTGTTCATCCCGACGACCGCGTCGCTGGGCTATGTCTCCTCCAGCCTCGTCAAGGAGGTCGCCGCCCTGGGCGGAAACGTCTCCGAACTGGTGCCGCCGGCCGTCCACGAGCGCCTCGTCGCGCGCCTCGCTGAGCAGGCGGGCCGGCAGTGAGCATCGACCGCGTTTTGCCCGGCCGGAGCGCTGACCCTAGGATTGATCCGATCTGTTGTGCCCGGACCTGGAAGTGATTCACCTGAACGACCTGGACCCGAGAGCGCCGCTCGTGCTCGATACCCGCGAGCTCGGCCGCCGTCCGGGGTCCCAGCGTGAGGCGTCGCTGACAGTGCCGGCCCCGGCAGATCTGGGCATCGAAGTCCTTGCCGTACCCGAAGGCGCGCCGGTCGAGCTTGACCTGCGCATGGAAGCGGTCATGGAAGGTGTGCTCATCACCGGTACGGCGCAAGCCGGGCTGGAGGGTGAGTGTGCGCGGTGCCTGGAACCGATCCGCGAGGACCTCGTGGTGAATTTCCAGGAACTGTTCGTCTACGACGACATCCGGGATTCCGCAGACGCGGAAGAGGACGACGAGGTCAGCATGCTGCGGGACGACCTGGTCGACCTGGAGCCGCTGCTGCGGGACGCGGTGGTGCTTGCACTGCCGTTCCAGCCACTGTGTGAGGACGACTGTCCGGGGTTGTGCGTCGAATGTGGCGCACGGCTGGCGGACGACCCGGACCACACGCACGAGGCTGCGATCGACCCGCGTTGGACGGCGCTGACAGCGCTGACCGAAGAAGCCCACGAAGACCACAAGGACTAGCGCTCACCCGAGCGTCGACGTTCCCCGATCTCAAGGAGAAGACATGGCTGTTCCGAAGCGGAAGATGTCGCGCAGCAACACGCGGCACCGTCGTTCTGCGTGGAAGGCCGTCGCCCCGGTGCTGGTCACCTGCGCCAACCCGGCGTGCGGTGCCAAGCACCTCCCGCACCGTGCGTGCGGCACCTGCGGCCAGTACGGCGCGCGCGCCGACCGTCGCCAGGTCCTCTGAGGCCTGCAGCATCACCGACTACGTCGAGCTGCGTCGAGCGCTCGGGGACCCCACGCTGGACCCCGAGCTGCTCGACCGCGCCCTGACGCACCGCTCCTACGCCTACGAGAACGGTGGTCTTCCGACCAACGAACGGCTGGAGTTCCTCGGTGACTCGGTGCTCGGCGTCGTCGTCACCGAAACGCTCTACCTGATCCACCCGGACCTGTCCGAGGGGCGACTCGCCAAGCTCCGTGCCGCGGTCGTCAACGCGCGTGCGCTCGCCGGTGTCGCCCGCGACATGGGCCTGGGTCAGCACATCAAGCTGGGACGCGGCGAGGAAGCCACCGGCGGTCGCGACAAGGCCTCGATCCTGTCCGACACCGTCGAGGCCGTGATCGGCGCGATCCACCTCAGTGGAGGCGGCATCACCACCTCCTCGGAGGTCGTCCACCGGCTCTTCGACCCGCTCATCGAGGCCGCTTCGGCACTCGGCGCGGGCCTGGACTGGAAGACCTCGCTCCAGGAGCTCGCCGCCGAGCAGTCCCTGGGCGTGCCCGAGTACGTCATCGAGGACGACGGCCCGGACCACCTGAAGACCTTCACGGCACAGGTCCGCGTCGGGGACCGGTTGTACGGCAACGGCACCGGCCGCTCGAAGAAGGAAGCCGAGCAGGGCGCCGCCGAGACTGCGTACGGCGAGATCGCCGCCGCCCTGGGCCTCGACGCCAACGGCCGTCCAGTCGTCGCCGGCAGCTGACCTGCTCCGCTGAGCCGTGCCTGAGCTGCCCGAGGTCGAGGTCGTCCGCGCCGGACTCGAACGACACGTCGTCGGCGCCACCATCACCGCGATCGACGTCCTGCACGACCGTCCCGTACGACGCCACCCGTCCGGCGCAGCGGGTTTCACTGCCGCGCTGACCGGCCGCCGGATCGAGGGCGCCCGCCGCCGCGGGAAGTACCTCTGGCTTCCGCTGGACGACGGCAACGCGATCCTCGGCCACCTCGGGATGAGCGGCCAGATGCTGGTGCAGCCCGTCGACGCACCGGCCGAACGGCACCTGCGGGTCCGGTTCCTGCTCAGCGCGCCGCAGGTCGAGGAGGTTGCTCAGCAACCGTCTCGAGACCAGGAGCTCCGGTTCGTCGACCAGCGGATGTTCGGCGGCCTCTCGGTCTCCGTGGGTGGCGCCGAGCTGCCCTCCGAGATCGCCCACATCGCCCGTGACCCGATGGACCCGGAGTTCGACGACGAGCAGTTCATCGCGCGCCTCCGCAAGCGCACTTCCGGCGTGAAGCGGCTGCTTCTCGACCAGGGCCTGATCTCCGGGGTCGGCAACATCTACGCCGACGAGGCGCTGTGGCGGGCCGGCCTGCACGGCGAGCGCCCCGGCAACCGGCTCACCCGCAAACAGGCCGTCGAGGTGCTCCGCCACGCGCGTGAGGTGATGGGCGCAGCGCTCGCCCAGGGCGGGACGTCCTTCGACGCGCTGTACGTCAACGTCAACGGCGAATCGGGCTACTTCGACCGCTCGCTGCACGCCTACGGGCGCGAGGACGAGCCGTGCGACCGGTGTGGCACGGCGATCCGCCGGGTCGCCTTCATGAACCGGTCGTCGTACTTCTGCCCGCGATGCCAACCCGCCCCGCGTCGAGCGTCCTGAGATTGACCCGCGCACGCTGAAGTGGGACTCTTGGAGACGGCCCCTCTTCGCGGGCCGACCCCCGAACCGGAAGGCTCAACTTCATGGCCAAGGCGCTGATCGGACACCTGAACAGCGACCTCCGCGACCCCCGTCTCGCACTCGAGAATTCTCGCCTGCGCACCCGGGTCGCCGAGCTGGAGTCCCTCGTCCTCCGTCTGTCCGAGGAGAACGACAAGTTGGTGTCGGCGCGTGCTGCCGAGATCCTGACCGGCGACATGCAGCCGGCCTGACTGACTTGTAGCTGACTCCTGACGGCAGGGTTCCTGCCACTTCAGGTGCACCACCCCGAACCACCCTCGCAACGCGGCGGTGGTTCGTGTCTTCTCTGCTGCGAATTCGACTGGCGCGCCGACCATCGGCCGCATAGCGTCCTGACCTTGTGAGCCGGGTTCTGGAGATCGTCGCTCCGGCCCGACTCGGGCCGGGCTTCCGGCGACTCATGGCGTCGACCTGGGTGAGCAACCTCGGGGACGGCATCGCGATGGCTGCCGGGCCGTTGCTGGTGGCCTCGCAGACCCGGTCGCCGGTCCTCGTCTCCATGGCGATGCTGCTGCAGAGCCTGCCGTGGTTGCTGTTCGGACTGTTCGCGGGCGCCGTGGCCGACCGGGTGGACCGCAAACAGATCGTCATCGTGGCGAACCTGCTGCGCGCCGCGGTGCTGGCCGTGCTCTGCGCATCGATCGTGACCGGTGTCGTCAGCATCGCGGTGGTCCTCACGGCCATGTTCGTGCTCGGCACCGCCGAGGTCTTCGCGGACACGGCGTACCGCACCTTCTTGCCGATGATGGTGGGCAAGACGGACCTGGGGATCGCGAATGCCCGCCTCCAGGCCGGCTACATCACCCTCAACCAGTTCGTGGGCGCACCCATCGGCGCGGCCCTGTTCGCGGTCGGCATGGTGGTGCCGTTCGGTGTCCAGATGGTGCTGGGGTTGCTGGCCGTCGTACTCGTCACGCGCATCGCGCTGCCGCCCGGACCGGTGCGCAGCGAGGTGGACACGCACGTCGTACGCGACATCGCGGACGGACTCCGGTGGCTGATGGGGCATCCGCCCGTCCGCACCCTGGCGTTGGTGATAGTCACGTTCAACATCACCTGGGCGGCGTCGTGGTCGATGCTCGTCCTCTACTCGCTCGACGTGCTGGACATGGGACCGGTCGGGTACGGCGTGCTCACCACCGCGGCCGCGGCGGGGGGACTCGTCGGCACGTTCCTCTACGGCTGGCTCGAACGGCACGTCCCCCTCGCCACGCTGATGCGTACGTGCCTCGCGGCGGAGGTCGCCCTGCACCTCGCCTTCGCCGTCACCACCGTGGCGTGGGTGGCCCTGGTGATCATGTTCGGGTTCGGCGTGTACGCGTTCGTGTGGGGCACGATGTCGCAGGCCATCCGCCAACGCGCGGTGCCGACGCAGTTCCAGGGACGGGTCGGTTCGGTCTACAGTGTCGCGATCTTCGGGGGCGTCGTCATCGGTAGCGGACTGGGCGGTGTGATCGGGGAGCACGGTGGCGTCACGGCGCCGTTCTGGTTCGCCTTCGTCGGCTCGGGCGTCACCCTCGCCCTGGTGTGGCGGCAGCTCGCCCACATCGCGCATGCCGATCGTGACACCGGGGACACCGGAGGCCCCCGGATGCACGAGACCGAGGGTCTCGCGGGGTAGCCTGAGTCCGCCGAGCTTCCCCCGCGACGGTCCGAACCTGTGCGACCTGACAGGATCGACCGCCCGTGTCCGGCACACCGACACGTGTGCACAGGAACAAGCTAGGGAGATTGCGTGTATCTGAAGAGCCTGACCCTCAAGGGGTTCAAGTCCTTCGCGTCCGCGACGACCCTGCAGCTGGAGCCGGGCATCACGTGCATCGTGGGCCCCAACGGCTCCGGCAAGTCGAACGTCGTGGACGCCCTCGCCTGGGTGATGGGCGAGGCCAGCGCCAAGAGCCTGCGCGGCGGCAAGATGGACGACGTCATCTTCGCCGGTACGACGGGCCGCCCGCCCCTCGGTCGCGCCGAGGTGATGCTGACCATCGACAACTCCGACGGCGCCCTCCCGATCGACTACTCCGAAGTCACCATCAGCCGCACGATGTTCCGCACTGGTGGCTCGGAGTACGCCATCAACGGCACGTCGTGCCGGCTGCTCGACGTGCAGGAGCTGCTCAGCGACTCCGGCATCGGCCGCGAGATGCACGTGATCGTCGGCCAGGGCCAGCTCGACCAGATCCTGCACGCGACGCCGGAGGACCGGCGCGGGTTCATCGAGGAAGCAGCGGGCGTCCTCAAGCACCGCAAGCGCAAGGAGAAGGCGCTTCGCAAGCTCGACTCCACCGAGGGCAACCTGACCCGCCTCAACGACCTGCTCAGCGAGATCCGCCGCCAGCTCAAGCCGCTGGGCCGCCAGGCCGAGGTCGCCCGCCGTGCAGCCACCGTCCAGGCGGACGTCCGCGACGCCAAGGCCCGCTTGTTGGCCGACGACCTGGTCACCGCGCGCACCGCGCTCGAGCAGGAGCTCGCCGACGAGAGCGTCCTGATCACCCGTCGCGCCGAGGTGGAGGCCGCGGTCGCCACGGCGCGCGAGCAGGAGGCCGTTCTCGAGGCAGCCCTGCGTGAGGACCTCCCGGCCCTCTCGGCTGCGCAGGAGACCCTCTCGTCGCTGAACGCCCTGCGAGAGCGGTTCCGCGGCACCCAGAGCCTCGCGAACGAGCGCGTGCGCAACGCGTCGGGAGCGGCTGCCGACGCCACCCCGGACGGTCGCGACCCCGACGAGCTCGAGGCCGAGGCCGCTCGCCTCGCCGAGCAGGAGGCCGGGATCGTCGCCCAGGTCGCCGAACAACAGACCGCGCTCGAGGCAGCGGTCCAGCATCGTCGTACCGCCGAGGAAGCGGCTGCCGCCGAGGAGCGCCGGGTCGCCGGACTGCTCCGCGCCGCCGCCGACCGTCGCGAGGGCCTCGCCCGGCTCCACGGTCAGGTCAACACGCTCCGCTCGCGCGCCAGCGCCGCGGAAGAGGAGATCGGTCGCCTGTCGACCGCTCGCGCCGACGCGACCACGCGTGCCGACAAGGCCCAGCGCGACTTCACCGCGCTCGAGACCCGTGTCGCCGGCCTCGACGCCGGCGAGGAGGGCCTCGACTCCGAGCACGAGGCCGCGGTGGCCGAGCTCGACGACCTGGCCGAACGACTGGGCAAGCTGCGCGAGGAGGCCCAGCAGGCCGACCGCGACAAGGCCGGACTGACCGCACGCAAGGAAGCCCTCGAGATCGGCCTCGCGCGCAAGGACGGCGCCGGCGCCCTCCTCGCAGCAAGCGACACCGTCTCCGGACTGCTCGGCTCCGTCGCTGCCCTGATCAATGTCCGCTCCGGGTACGAAGGCGCGGTCGCGACCGCGCTGGGCGCCGCCGCGGACGCCGTCGCCGTCACCGACGCCGACTCGGCCCTTGCTGCGATCGACCACCTGAAGGCCGATGACCTCGGCCGCGCCGGGCTGTTGCTCGGTGGGGGAGAGGCCGAGGACACCGCACAGTGGCCCGGGCTGCCCGCCGGGGCGTCGTACGCCGCCTCTGTCGTCGACTGTCCCGCCCAGGTCCGGCCCGCCCTCAACCGGCTGCTGCGCAAGATCGCCGTCGTCGACGACCTCGCCGCCGCGCGCTCGCTCGTCGCCGACCTCCCTGACGTCGTCGCCGTCACCCGTGACGGCGACCTGCTCGGGGCACACTTCGCCTCCGGTGGCTCCAACGCCAGCCAGAGCCTGATCGAGATCCAGGCCGCGGTCGACGAGGCCACCACCTCGTTGGCCGATGCGATCGCCGCGTCCGAGCGGCTGTCCTTCGACCTCGCCCGCATCGAGAACGAGAAGGCCGCTGCTCAGCAGCGGGTCGACGTCGCCCTCGCCAAGCTCCACGAGTCCGACGCCACTCTCGCGGCCGTTGCCGAGGAGCTCGGCCAGCACGGGTCGCTGGCCCGGGCCGCTCGTGCCGAGGCCGAGCGGATGGCCGAGGCGATCACGCAGGCCGAGACGTCCCGCGAGCAGGCCCTCGTCGGCCTCGCCGAGCTCGAGCAGCGCCTCGCCAGCGCTGAGGAGGACGGTGAGGAGGAGCCCGACACCACCGAGCAGGAACGGCTCGTCGAGGCCACTCGCAACGCCCGCCAGTCCGAGATGGAGGCACGGCTGGCGCTCCGCACCTCCGAGGAACGCGGCCGCGCCCTGCACGGCCGCGTCGACCAGATGCGCAAGGCCGCCCAAGCGGAGCGGCAGCAGCGTGCGCGCGCTGCAGAGCGCCGCGCGAGGCTGATCGCCGAAGGGCGTGCCGGCCAGGCCGTCGCCACCGCCGTGACGTTCGTGCTGGCCCGGCTCGAGGGCTCGGTCGAGCAGGCAGCGCAGCGACGCCAGTCCGTCGAGGACTCCCGTCGGGGCCGCGAGCAGGAGCTGATGACCGTCCGCCAGGCGCTGCGCGACCTCGGTCGTGAGCACGAGGAGCTCGTCAGCTCCGTGCACCGCGACGAGATGGCCCGCACCCAGCAGCGGATGCGGATCGAGCAGATCGAGGTCAAGGCGCTCGAGGAGCTCGGCCTGGAGGCCGACGGGCTGGTGGCTGAGTACGGCCCCGACCTGCCCGTGCCGGTGCTCTACGTGGCGGACGACGAGGCTGCGGCTGCGTCGGCGACCGCTCCCGATCCCGATTCCGACGAGGACGCGGACGCGGACCCGCCGACGGTTCCCTACGTGCGCGAGGAGCAGGTCAAGCGACTGCGTTCGGCCGAGCGCGCGCTGAACATGCTCGGCCGGGTGAACCCGCTCGCGCTGGAGGAGTTCACCGCGATGGAGGAGCGCCACCAGTTCCTCTCCGAGCAGCTGGAGGACCTGCGCGCCACGCGCAAGGACCTCCTCGACATCGTCAAGGACGTCGACGTGCGCGTGGAGCAGGTCTTCACCGAGGCCTTCGCCGACGTCACCAAGGCCTTCGACCAGACCTTCGCCCGCCTGTTCCCGGGCGGCGAGGGCAAGCTGGTCCTGACCGATCCGTCCAACATGCTCACCACTGGCATCGAGGTGGAGGCCCGCCCGCCGGGCAAGAAGGTCAAGCGGCTCTCGCTGCTCTCCGGTGGCGAGCGTTCCCTCGTCGCGGTCGCGTTCCTGGTCGCCCTGTTCAAGGCCCGTCCCTCGCCCTTCTACATCCTCGACGAGGTCGAGGCCGCGCTCGACGACACCAACCTCGGTCGCCTGCTGGAGATCTACGAAGAGCTGCGTGAGAACTCCCAGCTCCTCGTGATCACCCACCAGAAGCGGACCATGGAGGTCGGCGATGCGCTCTACGGCGTCACGATGCGGGGCGACGGCGTCTCGGCCGTGATCAGCCAGCGCCTGCGCGAGGCCGAGAGCGCGTGACCCTGCCACTCCGGATCCGGTTCTCCCTGGGGCTCGCGATCGGCTTCCTGGCGCTCGGCCTGCTGCTCCTCGTCTGGGGCCTGCTCAACGACCGGATCCCCAACGCGGTCCTGGGCGCGATGTTCCTGGTGCTCGGCGGCCTGCAGTACACAGGAGTGGCGATCATCGTCGGCGTCAACGAGGTCCAGGTGAAGAGCGCCCTGCGGACCACCGCCCGGCGCGTGCCGATCGAGGGGCTCGCGGACCTGAAGATCGACGGGCTCGCGTTGCTCCGAGCCAGCGACGATCTCCGGATCACCAGCCTCAGCGGGGTTGCCGCGCGCACAAGTGACGTCGAGACGCTGCGCGAGGCCATCGCCGCAGCAGGAGGAACAGCATGAGCGAGCCCGACCGCAGCCGGCCCGACCGGGCGTCGTACAAGGCCTGGCGGACGGCGACCACGCGCTGGTCCGACGACGACGTCTACGGGCACCTCAACAACGCCCGGTACTTCGACCTGATCGACACCGCGGTCAACGCGCACCTCGCGGACGCCACGGGCATCGACATCCGTGACCTGCCGGCGATCGGCGTGGTGGCCGAGGTGTCGTGCCGCTACTTCGCCGAGATGGGCTATCCGCGGCCGATCGAGATGGGTCTCGCCGTGGAGCGGCTCGGATCCTCGTCGGTGATCTACCGCGTGGGCCTGTTCCAGGGCGATCCGGACGGCGAGGGCGCACTGGCCTGCGCCGAGGGCCGTTTCGTCCACGTGTACGTCGACAACACCGATCCCGCACGTCCCGTGACGCCGATCCCGGACATCGTCCGCGAGGCCGTTGCGCCCTTGCTGGTCTGACGGGCGGTGTGACGATCGCCTCCCGGGCCGAAAACAGGCGTTGCCGATGCCGGATTCCTTGATCGCTGCGTGCACGATGGGGGTGGAAGCGATCCCTACTCGGAGGAGTCGAAAGTGCTGTTCGTCGTGCTGGCAATCCTGCTCAGTCTGGCCATCTCGGGCGTCGTGGTCCTCTACGTGGCGTATCCGCACCGTGGCGAGCCGGTTCCCTATGCCCCGTGGCTCGGTGACGCCCTGGGCAAGGCCGTCGACGCCGCACCCGTGATCGCGGACGACGAGCGTGACCTGCTGCGCATGCAGTAGCTGACCGCGGCTGGCCGCCTGATTGGATGGGCCCATGCCCGAGCTGCTCTACCTCATCATCGGCATCGCCGTCATCGGCGTGCTGGCCGTCGTCGGCTTCGTCGGCACCCGTGTCCGTGGTACCGGGAAGCTGCCCGACAAGGCGCCGACGGACGTCCTCGCGCCGCCACGGGACGTACCGACCGTCGACGTCGACACCCCTCCGGTGGTCGAGAGTGTCGAGGCCCCCACCCTCGAACGCCCCGAGAAGCCCTCCTCGCGCCTGGTGCGCCTGCGCCAGCGGCTCGCCGGGTCCAACGCACTGGGGCGCGGCCTGCTCGGGCTGCTGAGCCGCGGGAAGCTCGACGAGGACACCTGGGAGGCCATCGAGGACCTCCTGATCGGCGCCGACATCGGTGTCGCGCCCACCCAGGAGCTGGTGGAGAAGCTGCGCACTCGCCTGCGCGTCGAGGGCGGCCAGGTGCCTGACGCCCGCGCCGTGCTGCGTGAGGAGCTGATCAACCTGGTCGACCCGACGATGGAGCGCGCCCTGCAGGTCACCGGCGCGGACGGCGCCCCCGGCGTCGTGCTCGTCGTGGGCGTGAACGGCACCGGCAAGACCACCACCGTCGGCAAGATCGCCCGGATCCTGGTCGCTGACGACCGCACCGCGCTCCTCGCGGCCGCCGACACCTTCCGCGCCGCCGCCACCGAGCAGCTGGCCACCTGGGGCGACCGGGTGGGCGTCGAGGTCGTGCGCGGTCCTGAGGGCGGCGACCCGGCCAGCGTCGCGTTCGACGCGGTCAAGCAGGGCATGGACCGTGGCGTCGACACCGTGGTCGTCGACACCGCCGGCCGCCTGCAGAACAAGCAGGGCTTGATGGACGAGCTCGGCAAGGTCAAGCGCGTCATCGAGAAGCAGGCGCCCGTCACCGAGGTGCTCCTCGTGCTCGACGCGACGACCGGCCAGAACGGCCTGATCCAGGCCAAGGTGTTCTCCGAGGTCGTCGACGTCACCGGCATCGTGCTCACCAAGCTCGACGGCTCCGCCAAGGGCGGCATCGTGATCGCCGTCCAGCGCCAGCTGGGGGTCCCGGTCAAGCTGGTCGGTCTGGGCGAGGGCCCCGATGACCTGGCCCCGTTCGACGCCGCTGCGTTCGTCGACGCGTTGCTGAGCTAGGAACCGCGGGTGACCGCGCGGCTGGTCATGAGCCGCGCGGCCACCACTGAGTCACGCGGGTGTCAGCTGAGCCCCACGTCGTCGACGTAGAAGCTCGTGACCAACGACGAGTCGCTGCTGAACTCGAAGCTGATCACGACCTGCTGGCCCGCGTAGGCCGCCAGGTTGATGGAGTCCGAGACCCATGCGTTCCGGCTGGCCGTGTTCGAACGGGTCCGCACCGTCGCCAGCAGGGTGCCGGCAGTGTTGCGGACGCGGACGTACATGTAGTCGAACGCGGTGGTCGTGCCCTCGCTCGAGTTCATCCACCACCAGTACGTCAGCGTGCCGGTGCCGCTGACCACGACCGGCTGCGAGATCCGCTCGGTGCCACTGTTGTAGCCGAGCGCCCAGACGGAATAGCTGCCCGTGTGCGGCTTCGAGGTGCCGATGAGGGGGTACCCGGCGGCGGAGTACTGGGTCCAGCCGGTGGTGCCGGACTCGAAGCCGCCGTTGACCAGACCGCTGGGCGGGGGCGGCGGAGGCGGCGGAGGGGGCGGGGGCGGCGGCGTCCCGCCGCCGGTGATGAACGCGGTGTAGAGCAACCGGTTCGGTGAACCCGTGCCGGCAGCCGTCACCTTGCCCTGCGTGCTCTGGTTGACGAGTGCGTCCCGGACCGCAGCGGGTGTCGCGGTGGGGTAGGCCTTGAGATAGAGCGCCACCGCGCCGGCGACGTGGGGTGAGGCCATCGACGTACCGCTGATGGTGTTGGTGGCCGTGTCTCCCGTGGACCAGGCACCGAGGATGTTCTGACCGGGGGCGAAGATGTCCAGGCAGGTGCCGTAGTTGGAGAACGAGGCGCGTGCGTCAGTGTTGGTGGTCGCCCCGACCGTGATCGCTGCGGGCGTCCGTGCGGGCGAGACGTTGCAAGCGCTCTGGTTCTCGTTGCCACCCGCGACGACGAAGCTGATGCCGCTGTTGATCGCGTTGGTGACGGCCGTGTCGAGCGACGAGCTCACCCCGCCGCCGAGGCTCATGTTCGCCACGGCGGGCTTGACCGCGTTCGCTCGCACCCAGTCGATGCCGGCGATGACGCCGGCGTTGCTGCCGCTGCCGTTGCAGTCCAGGACCCGCACCGGGTGGACGATCGCCTTGTCGGCGACGCCGTACGTCGCTCCGGCGACGGTGCTGGCGACGTGGGTGCCGTGACCGTTGCAGTCATTGGCCGTCCCGCCCGACGTGACGGCGTCGAACCCGTTGCCCACGCGACCGGCGAACTCGGTGTGAGTCCGGCGGATGCCCGTGTCGACGATGTACGCGTGGACGCCGGCGCCCTCGTTGATGTCGTTGTAGGAGTTGTTCAGCGGGAGGTCGCGCTGGTCGATGCGGTCCAGGCCCCAGGTGGGCGCTGGCGTGACGATGTCCTGCGGACCGACGTAGTAGTCCTGTTCGACGTATGCGACGTTCGGATGGTTGCGGACGTTGTCGATGCGGTCCGGCGGGATGACCGCGGCGAAGCCCTCCAACGCGTGGCCGTAGCTGAACTTCATGGTGGCGTTGTTCTTCGCCACCATCTCCTTCTCGGTGTCCTTCGCGGAGGCGAGCCCCGGCTTGAACACGACGATGTACTGGTTCGGCACGGGTTGGCCGGCGTTCGGGTTGCTGATGCGCGCGGACTCGGTGTCGTAGTCGGGCAGGTCGCCGGGGTGATCGGCACCCGGGACGCGCTTGCCACGCGGACCGTCGGCCGGACCCGGGCGCGTGGGGTCGTCGGGCTTCGGAGCCGCCGAAGCGGGGTCCGCGCCGAAGGCGGCGATGACGACGGCGAAGAACAGCAGCGCGACCGCGGAGGCCCGGGTGCGCGACGGTGGAGGTGCGGCCGCGCGTTGCGCAGCCCGAACTGAGACGTGCATGGACAAACCGCCTGTCATGGGGGGTGAGGTTCCCTCCCTGCTCCCTCCCTTTCGCGACGGTAGGACTGGGGCCCGGCACGGTGCAATGGCACGTCTTCACTACGTGCCAGCACGGGTACGCCATCGCTCGTCTCCGCTCGTCACCGCTCCGGAGAACTCGTTACACGGCCGTAACGTGACCCCACCCGTCCGGAAACCCAAGGCCGCCAGTGTTCGGGGCATGGAAAACGGCTACTACACCTGGATGCTGGTGTCGGCCTCGCTCGTCCTCTTGATGACCGCGCCCGGGCTCGCGCTCTTCTACGGCGGCATGAGCCGGACCAAGTCGGTCCTCAACATGATGATGATGTCGTTCAGCGCCCTCGGCGTCGTCGGCATCGTCTACGCGTTGTGGGGCTGGTCGATGTCGTACAGCACGACGTACCTCACCGCCGACGGCGAGGCGGGCAAGGAGATCGGCAAGCTCTTCTCGAACCCGTTCAAGCAGTTCGGCCTCGAGACGACCGACCCGTCCAACTACGTCTTCGTCGCGTTCCAGCTGACCTTTGCGGTGATCACCGCCGCCCTGATCAGTGGTGCGATCGCCGACCGGATGAAGTTCTCCGCCTGGCTGGTCTTCCTGCCGATCTGGGTCACCCTGTCGTACTTCCCGCTCGCCCACATGGTGTGGGGCGGCGGCTTCCTCAGCGGCGTGGAGGGCGGCCTGGCCGACTGGATCTTCTCCGGCAACGGTGCCGCCGAGGTGGCGCCGATCGACTACGCCGGCGGCACGGTCGTGCACATCAACGCCGGTGTCGCGGGCCTGGTCCTGGCGCTGCTCATCGGCAAGCGCATCGGCTTCGGCAAGGAGCCGATGAAGCCGCACAACCTGACCCTCACGATGATCGGCGCCGGCCTGCTGTGGTTCGGCTGGTTCGGCTTCAACGTCGGCTCCATCGTCAACCTCGACGCCTACACGACCGAGACGGCGCTGGTCTGGCTCAACACGACCCTCGCCACCTGTGCCGCGATGATGGGCTGGCTGCTGATCGAGAAGATTCGCGACGGCAAGTCCACCTCGCTCGGTGCCGCGTCGGGTGTGGTCGCAGGTCTGGTCGCGATCACGCCGGCCTGCGGCAACCTCGTGCCGTGGAGCGCGATGGTGCTCGGCCTGTTCGCCGGTGGCCTCTGCGCCCTCGCGGTCGGCCTCAAGTACAAGCTCGGGTACGACGACTCGCTCGATGTCGTGGGCGTCCACCTCGTCGGCGGCCTCGTCGGCACGATCGGCGTCGGGTTCCTCGCCTCCAACAGCGGCGGGCTCCTCACCGGTGGTGGCGCCAAGCAGCTCGTCGTCCAGGTCGCCGTCGCGCTCTTCGCGATCGTCTGGTCGGCGCTCGCCACGCTCGTCGTCGGGCTCGCCATCAAGTACACCCTGGGCCTGCGACTCGTGGACGAGGACGAGGTCGAGGGAATCGACTTCGTCGAGCACGGCGAGTCTGCCTACGATCTCGGTACTGGCGGCGGCGCCCGTCGTACCTCGGTCCTCACGTCGTCCACCGCATCGGAGGGAACCGCATGAAGCTGGTCACCGCAGTCATCAAGCCGCACAAGTGGGAGGACGTCCGCGAGGCACTCGAGGCCTTCGGCGTCACGGGAATGACGGTGAGCGAGGTCAGCGGCTATGGCCGCCAGAAGGGCCACACCGAGGTCTACCGCGGCGCGGAGTACGACATCGCCCTGGTCCCGAAGATCCGGATCGAGATCGTCGTCGACGACCCCGACACCGAGGACGTGGTCGGCATCATCACGAAGACCGCCCACACCGGCCGGATCGGTGACGGCAAGGTCTGGGTCAGCCCGGTCGAGACCGTCGTACGGGTTCGGACGGGGGACAAGGACTCCGAGGCGCTCTGAGGTCCCGACGAGCTCGACCGACGGTCGCTGGCGCGATCCAGGGGGCATTCACCTTCGCGTAACACGTGGAGGGGGTCCTGTTACGCCCGCGAAACATTTCGACCTCAGAGTTGGCGGATGCCTGATCTGCTCCTGGTGGCCCTCTCCACTGCCACCGCACCCGAGACCGTCTCCACAGCGGACGGCGACACGGCCTGGCTGCTCGCCGCGGCCGCGCTTGTCCTGCTGATGGCCCCCGGCCTGGCGTTCTTCTACGGCGGCATGGTCCGCTCCAAGAGCGTCCTGAACATGATGATGATGGTCTTCGGTGCGCTCGCCGTCGTCATGGTCGTGTGGGTCCTGATCGGCTACTCGATCGCCTTCGGTGACGACATCGGCGGCGGCCTGCTCGGCGACCCGTTCCAGTACGCCGGCTTCAAGGACATGCTCGAGGAGGTCCCCGGGGCGCCGTACCCGATCACCCTGTTCGCGGCCTTCCAGGGCCTGTTCGCAGTGATCACGGTCGGCCTGATCGCCGGTGCGATCGCCGACCGCACCCGGTTCGGCACCTGGCTTGTCTTCGCCGGACTCTGGACCGTGCTCGTCTACGCGCCCG
Source organism: Nocardioides sp. Root682 (assembly GCF_001427795.1). Lineage (GTDB taxonomy): Bacteria > Actinomycetota > Actinomycetes > Propionibacteriales > Nocardioidaceae > Nocardioides. Next base: position 967,777 of record NZ_LMHJ01000003.1, read on the forward strand.
TCGCGCACTGGATCTTCGACTTCAGCGCCGGTGACCACGTGGGCGGCTGGATGGCCAACGAGCTGGGCGCCCTCGACTTCGCCGGTGGTACGGCGGTCGAGATCAACTCCGGTGCGGCCGGCCTGGCCGCCGCGCTGGTGCTCGGTCGCCGGGTCGGCTTCGGCCGTGACCCGATGAAGCCGCACAACCTGACGCTCGTCATGGTCGGTTGCGGGCTGCTCTGGTTCGGCTGGTTCGGCTTCAACGCCGGCTCCGCGCTCGGCGCCAACAACACCGCCGCCATCGTCTTCGTGAACACCCTGCTCGCCGGCTGCACCGGCCTGCTGGCCTGGCTCACCGTCGAGCGGTTCCGCGACGACCACGCCACGTCGTTCGGCGCTGCCTCGGGTGTCGTGGCCGGCCTGGTCGCGATCACCCCGTCCTGCGGGTCGGTCACCCCGATCGGCGCCATGCTCGTCGGCCTTGCCGCCGGTGCCATCTGCGCGCTGGCGGTCGGGCTCAAGTTCACCTTCAAGTACGACGACTCGCTCGATGTCGTGGGTGTCCACCTCGTGGGTGGCCTGGTCGGCACGATCCTGATCGGCTTCCTCGCCTCGTCGTCGGTCACCAGCGTCGACGGCCTGTTCTACGGCGGCGGTGCGGACCAGCTCGGCAAGCAGCTGGTCGCGGCCGGTGCGACCCTCGCGTTCTCGTTCACGATGACCGCGATCCTGGTGTACGTGCTCGACAAGACGATCGGTTTCCGGATCGATCCCGAACACGAAATGGCGGGCGTCGACCTGATCATCCACGGTGAAACGGCGTACGACCTGAACATCACCGGCGGTGCTCGCCCCCACTTCGGTCACGGGACTGGCACCCTGCAGTCATGAAGCTCATCAGCGCGGTCGTCAAGCCGCACAAGTGGGAAGACGTCCGACAGGCGCTCGAGGCCGTCGGCGTGAACGGGATGACCGTCAGTGAGGTCAGCGGCTACGGCCGCCAGAAGGGCCACACGGAGGTCTATCGCGGTGCGGAGTACGACATCGCGATGGTGCCGAAGGTCCGGATCGAGATCGTCGCCGATGACGCCGACGTGGAGCAGATCGTCGAGACGATCACCAAGGCTGCCCAGACCGGCAAGGTCGGCGACGGCAAGATCTGGGTGACGCCCGTCGAGTCCGTGGTGCGCGTGCGCACCGGGGACACCGGATCTGCCGCGGTCTGAGCGGAGCTGAACCAGCCGGATGACCGCAGCCGACCGCGTCGTACGCACCGAGGCCGCCGATGCCCTGTGCGGCAAGGCGTACGACGACGCGGGCGGCCCGGACAGCGGCGTCGCCCTGGTCGCGGTCGGTGGGTTCGGGCGTGGCGACATGGCGCCCCACTCCGACCTGGACGTGGTGCTCGTCGCCGAGGACGACGTCAACCAGGACTGGTTCGGGGAGTTCGCCGCGCAGGTCTGGTACCCGCTGTGGGACTCCGGCAACAAGCTCGACCACTCGGTCCGCACGTTGTCGGAGACGATCACCGCGGCGCAGAACGACATCCGGGTCGCCTCGGGCCTGCTCGACATCCGGCACATCGCGGGTGACTACAGCCTCACGCTGCGGCTGCGCACCACGGTCCTCGCCCAGTGGCGGCGACAGGCACGCCAGCGGCTGCCCGAGCTGCACGAGATGGTGCGCAACCGGCACCGCCTGATCGGCGAGCTCGCCCACCTGTCGATGCCGGACCTCAAGGAGGCCGAAGGCGGACTCCGCGACGCGACGGTGCTCAAGAGCCTGACCGCAACGTGGTTGGTCGACGTCCCCGCAGCCGACCTCGAACGCTGCCGCGGCCAGCTCCTGGACGTCCGCGACGTGCTGCACACCTCCGCCGGTCGCGGCACTGACCGGATCGCGCCCGAGCACTGGGGTCCGCTGGCCGAAGGGCTGGACCTGGCCGACGAGCGCGCCGCACAACGGCACGTTCGCGAGCTCGGCCGGCGGGTGACCCACCTGTCGCGGCTCGCCTGGCGCCGCACGGACGATGCCCTTCGTCGTACTCCTGCGGCGAAGCCGCGGCGCCCCGAGCTCACCCGGCTCGCGTCGGGAGTGGCGCTGTCGCAGGGCGAGGTGGTCCTCGACAAGGGCGCACGACCCGCGAACGACCCCGTGCTGCTGCTGCGGGCCGCGGCCGAGGCTGCCGTCCGTGACGTGGTGCTGGCGCCCCCGACGGCCGCTCGTCTCGTCCGGGAGTGCCCGCCGATGCCGGTGCCGTGGCCCGACGAGGCCCGCCAGCAGATGGTGCGCCTGCTCGCTGCCGGGCCCGGCCTGCTCCCGGTGTGGGAGACCCTCGACGAGACCGGCGCGCTCGAGCGGATCCTTCCCGAGTGGGAGCGGATCCGGTTGCTCCCGCACGCCTCGGTGATCCACCGCTTCACCGTCGACCGCCACGTCGTCGAGACCTGCATCGAGGCGGCCTCCCTGATCCGCGGCGTCTCGCGCCCCGACGTGCTCGTCGTCGCAGCCCTGCTGCACGACATAGGGAAGGGCGACCTGACCGAGCACAGCGTCGCCGGCGCTCCGATCGCCCGGGAGATCGCGGCCCGGATGGGCTTCGACGACGACGAGGTGGACCTGATCAGCCAGCTGGTGCGCTGGCACCTGCTGCTCGCCGACATCGCGACCACTCGCGACCCCGACGACCCGGCCACCCTGGACGCACTCACCGAGCACATCCGGACCCCCGAGGCGCTCGCCCTGCTCACCGCGCTGACCGAGGCCGACGCGAAGGCTGCGTCGACGAAGGCATGGTCGTCGTGGCGGGCCGGTCTGGTCCTGGACCTGTCCCGTCGCGCCCGGGCGTCGCTGGAGCGGGGGAGCGTGCCGCCTGCCTTCCGGGTCGAGGAGATCGAGATCCCGGCCGGCGCCACGCGAGGAGAGCTCGCGATCACCATCGAACCCGTGGCCGACGGCTCCCGGGTCACCACTGTCGGTCCCGACCGGGTCGGACTGCTGGCCAGCGTCGCCGCGACCTTCGCCCTGCGCCGGGTCCCGATCCGGGCCGCGCGCATCTGGTCCCAGGGGGAGTACGGGGTGTCCGTGTGGGACGTCGCCGACGAGTACCTCAACCCCGGCGCCCTGCGCGACCAGTACGACGCGATCTCCGAGGGCCGCGTCGACGTGGCCTCGCGACTGGCCCCGCGACTCCCTGCCCCGGGCGAGCTCGCGCCCACGGTCGTCGTACGACCTGAGGCGAGTGACCACGCGACGGTGATCGAGGTGCGCGCAGCCGACCGGCTCGGCGTGGTGTTCCAGGTCAGCTCGGCCCTCGCCGCCATGGACATGACCGTGCGCTCGGCGCACGTCTCGACGCTGGGGCCGCAGGCCGTCGACGTGTTCTACGTGCAGGAGGCGTCGGCCGGGGCACTGTCGGAGACGCGGTCCGCCGAGGCGGCCCACGCGGTGCGAGCCGCGATCACCGGCGTCTGATCCGCGCCGTTCCCTTCACGAGGTCGACCTCGATCGGACGGTCGTCGTCATCCGGGTTGGGAATGACGGCGCCCTGGTTGTTGTGTGACTTCAGGTCGCGGTCGGCGCGGGCCCGGGCGGGGTCGAACACGTCGATGAAGCTGCCCAGACCGTCCGCGACCCCACCACCCACACCGTTGTCCGATCGCAGGATCCGGTGGCCCGCCGCGATCACCAGCACCAGGACCAGGAGCCCGGCGAACGTGAAGACGGCGATGGTCATGCAATCGAGTCTAGATGCCTGAACTAGAGTGGAGCACGGCCTGCAACGGCCGCTCCAGCACTTTGATCCGGCTCGTTTCCCGTCTCCGCGAGGACTGCTCTTGTTCGCCACACTGTCCGACCGCCTCACCGCGACCTTCAAGAACCTCCGCGGCAAGGGCCGGCTCTCCGAGGCCGACATCGATGCGACTGCCCGGGAGATCCGGATTGCGCTGCTCGAGGCCGACGTCGCTCTGCCCGTGGTCAAGGACTTCGTGGCGGCGATCAAGGAGCGCGCCCGCGGTGAAGAGGTCAGCGGTGCGCTGAACCCCGCGCAGCAGGTCGTCAAGATCGTCAACGAGGAACTGGTGCAGATCCTCGGCGGCGAGACCCGCCGCCTGCGCTACGCCAAGACCGGCCCGACGGTGATCATGCTCGCCGGCCTCCAGGGCGCCGGCAAGACCACGCTGGCCGCGAAGCTCGCGCTCTGGCTCAAGGAGCAGGGCAAGACGCCGCTGCTCGTGGCCTGCGACCTGCAGCGCCCGAACGCCGTCCAGCAGCTCCAGGTGAACGGCGAGAAGGTCGGCGTCCCCGTCTTCGCTCCCGAGGCGGGGAACGGCGTCGGTGACCCCGTGTCCGTCGCCCGCGCCTCCATCGAGGAGGCCAAGCGCAAGCTGCACGACGTGGTCATCGTCGACACTGCCGGTCGTCTCGGCGTCGACGCCGAGATGATGGCCCAGGCCATCGGCATCCGCGACGCGGTCCAGCCCGACGAGACCCTGTTCGTCGTCGACGCGATGATCGGTCAGGACGCCCTGACCACCGCGCAGGCGTTCCTCGACGGTGTCGGGTACGACGGCGTCGTACTCACCAAGCTCGACGGTGACGCCCGCGGTGGTGCGGCGCTCTCCATCCGCCACGTGACCGGTCGTCCGGTCATGTTCGCCTCCACGGGCGAGAAGCTCACCGACTTCGACGTCTTCCACCCCGACCGGATGGCCTCGCGCATCCTCGACATGGGTGACGTGCTCACCCTGATCGAGCAGGCGGAGAAGGCCTTCGACCAGGAGGAGGCGCTCAAGGCTGCACAGAAGCTCAGCGACGGCGACTTCACCCTCGACGACTTCCTGTCGCAGATGCAGCAGCTCAAGAAGCTCGGCTCGATGACCAGCATCTTGAAGATGCTCCCGGGCATGGGACAGATTCGCGAGCAGCTCGACAACTTCGACGAGCGTGAGATCGACCGCGTCGAGGCGATCATCCGCTCGATGACGCCGGCCGAGCGCGCCAACCCCAAGCTCATCGACGGTTCGCGTCGAGCCCGGATCGCCAAGGGGTCGGGGCGCACGGTCACCGACGTCAACGGTCTCGTCGACCGCTTCTTCGAAGCGCGCAAGATGATGATGCAGATGGCTCGCGGCGGCGGGATGCCCGGAATGCCGGGCATGCCCGGCATGGGTGGTGGCCCCAAGCGGGTCACCCAGAAGCAGAAGCAGAAGGCCAAGGCGAAGGGCGGGCAGCGCAAGTCCGGCAACCCGGCCAAGGCCGCGCAGGAAGCCGCTGCGGCGAAGGCGAAGGCCGCTGAGGCCAAGCCGAACCCGTTCGGCATCGGCGAGGACATCGACTACGAAGCCGCGGCTGCCCAGCTCGAGCTGCCGAAGGACTTCTCGAAGTTCCTGAAGTAGCCGGCACCACGCCATGACGACCGCGGAACGGGCGCTTCGCCTGGCGGGCCAGAACCCCGGGAGTCCGGTGCCCTGTCCGATCTGTGTCGCCGGGGTCAAGGGCGCGAACCTCGAACGGCACCTCGCCAAGGTGCACGGCGACAGCCGCTGCGCCGACGAGGCCCGATGGCGAGGGCCGGAGCGCGTCGGTTCGCGCTGGTTGCTGGGCCTGGCCGTGGTCGTCGCGGCAGGCGCCGCCGGGTTCACCGCGACCTCGGGAAAGCGGGACGACCGGGTCATCCTCGGGTCGATCGGCCTGCTGGCAGTGGCCATGATCGCCTGGGGCGCGGTGGGTTGGGGGGCTCGCCTGTTCCCGGGCCAGCTGCGCGTCGACGGGCGTGGCGCCGTGCTCCGGCACTCCTACGGACTCGGCCGTCGTCGGCTCCGCTCCGTGGAGGAGGTCGTCCTGGGCAGCGCCTGGGAGGGCCGCCCGTCCGGCATCTCCGGGAACGACGACAGCTACGAGAGTGTCGACGTCCGGGTCGGTGCGTACCTCCAGCTGTGTGCCGGCCGGCGCCGGATCACGGTCCACTGCCGCAACGCGGGCGTGGTGCGCACGACCTGGACCGGCTGGCAGCAGGGCAGGAAGCGCAAGCGCCTCGACATCACGCTCGACGCGGCCGAGTTCGTCGCGCTGCAGCTCGCGCTCTGGGAGCTCGGCGTCCTCGCTCCTCGCGTGGCCGGTGGGGGAGACGGGGGTCCCCAGTGACCTCCACCCTGATCGTCGACGGCGCCAACGTCGTGGGCGCCCGCCCCGACGGTTGGTGGAAGGACCGCGCCGGCGCGGCCCTGCGGCTGCACGACCAGCTGCTCGTCGCCGACATCGAGTACGACGTCGTCGTACTCGTGCTCGAAGGGCAGGCCAAGGGCGGCGTGCGTGCGGGCCGTGACGCCCACGTCCGGACCGTCCACGCCCCCAAGGACGGCGACACCACGATCGTCGAGGAAGCCCGCAAGGCAGTCGAGAAGGCCGCCGTGAAGGGTGGCCGGGTCGTGGTGGTGACCGCCGACCGTGCTCTCGACGCCCGCGTCCACGGTGCTGGCGCGACCACGCTCTCGCCCACCTGGCTCCTCTCCCACCTCTGACTGTCACGTTGGTAGCGTCGGTTGCGTGAGCGCACTGAGGTTCTCCGGACCGGTCCTGCCCGACGGCGACGCGCGGGAGGTCTACGTCGTCGACGGCCTGATCACCTACGAGCGGCCGGCGGGGGCGGACACGGTCGGCGAGGGCTGGATCGTGCCCGGACTGGTCGACGCCCACAACCACCTCGGGCTCGAGGACGGCGGGGCGGTCTCCGACGAGGCCATCGAGGAGCAGGCCCTGGCCGACCGGGCCAACGGCGTCCTCCTGCTCCGCGACTGTGGTTCCCCGGCGGACACGCGCTGGGTGCACGAGCGGGAGGACCTGCCGCGGCTGATCCGCTGCGGGCGCCACGTCGCGCGCACCCGCCGCTACATCCAGAACTACGGCCAGGAGGTCGAGCCCGACGGCCTTCCCGCCGCGCTGGGTGAGCAGGCGCAGGCCGGCGACGGCTGGGTGAAGCTGGTCGGTGACTGGATCTCGCGTGACGCCGGCGACCTGGTGCCGTCGTTCCCCGACGACGCCGTCGCCGCCGCCATCGGCGTCGCGCACGCCCACGGGGCGAAGGTGACGGCCCACTGCTTCGGCGAGGAGGTGGTGTCGCCGCTCCTCGACGCCGGCATCGACTGCATCGAGCACGGGACCGGCCTCACCGAGGAACACATCGCCCGGATGGTCACGGGCGGTGTCGCCCTGGTGCCGACGGTGCTGCAGACCGACAAGTTCCCCGGCTTCGCCGACGCCGGCCGCAGCAAGTTCCCGGCGTACGCCGACACCATGGAGCGACTCCACGCCGCGCGGCGCGACGTCCTCATGAAGGCGTACGACGCCGGGGTGGCCCTCTACGTCGGCAGCGACGGTGGTGGGTCGACCCGTCACGGAGTCCTCCACGAGGAGATCCGGGCGATGGCCGAGATGGGCCTCCCGAACGAGTACGTGCTCGGCGCCGCGTCGTGGCGCGGTCGTGCCTGGCTCGGCTGGAACCCCGGACTCGACGAGGGCGACCCTGCCGACTTCGTGGTCTACCCGCGCAACCCGGTCGAGGACCTGTCGGTGCTGGCGGAGCCGTCGTACGTGGTGCTGCGCGGTCGCGTCGTCAGGTGACCCCTTCGGGCAGTGATCCGATCGGGATGTATCAGGGCGGCAGGTAGGTGCTCCGAGAGGTGAGTGACACAAGTCACCCTCACCCTCGGAGGAGATCACCATGCCCAGCTTTCCCGACAACCTCGCGCACCCGTCCGGTGTGCATCTCGAGCTGAACCCCGACCGCGTGCTGCTCGCTCCGCGGTCCACGCCCGTGGCCGGAGCCCGGGGCGACGTACTCGCCTCGCTCGGGCTCGTGCCCGAAGGCGCCCAGCGCACGGACGACGGTCCGGTGGCGGATGCCGCATCCGGCCGTGAGGCGGACAAGCAGCCGGTGAACGCGGGTCAGGACTTCGTGTTCGCCCGCACCGCGGACGGTTCGGCCGTCGACACCGACGCCCTCGACGCCGCGACCAGCGGTGGTTCGGTCGCCTGGTCCTCGCCGGTCTACACCGCCGACTTCGGGGCCGGCGCCGAGGAGCTCTCGCCGGCCGCCGACGCCGTCGTCCTCCTGGACGCCGACGTGGCGAGCCCTGAGGACCTGGCCGCCGTCGAGGCCCTCGGGCTCCAGCGCGACGAGGTCCGGTCCTCCCTCCTCGGCGAGCTCGACTACTTCACCGTCGTCGACCCGGCGGCGACGCCGGCCTACGACCTGCCGGAGCAGATCAATGCCGCGCTCGGCCGTGAGGTGGAGGTCCGGCTCGAGTGGGTGCCGCTGCGCGTCCCGGTCGCCCACACCCCCAACGACCCGATGTACGTCGACCAGTGGGGCCTGCGCCAGATCGGGGCCGGTGGCCCGGGGACCACGGGCTGGGACCTGACCATGGGCTCGGCCTCGGTCACGGTCGCCATCCTCGACGAGGGTGTCGAGCTCGGGCACCCCGACCTGGCCGGCGCCTTCCTGCACAACGGGATCAACCTCGGCACCATGTCGGGCACCGGCGCCCCGACGGGCAACCACGGCACGCCCTGCGCGGGCATCGTCGCCGCGCGGACCGGCAACGGGATCGGCGTGGCCGGTCTCGCCGGTGGCTGCCGGCTCCTGCCGATCGCCTTCGACCGCTGGACCGACACCGAGGTCGCGGCCGGCCTCCGCTACGCCCGGCTCCAGGGCGCCCAGGTCGTGTCGATGAGCTTCGGGTGGAACGCCTGGAGCCACGCGGTGATCGATCCGGCCATCCAGGAGGCGCACAACGCCGGGATGATCATGTGCGTCGCGACGCACAACCAGAACACCCTGAACGGGATCACCTACCCGGCGACCAACCCGCTGGTCATCGCGGTCGGTGCCAGCGATCAGGCCGACAACCGGAAGTCCCCGAGCAGCCCCGACGGTGAGGGCTGGGGATCCAACTACGGCCCGCAGATGTCCGTGGTCGCACCCGGGGTCCGGATCCCGAGCACCGACCGCCTCGGCAGCAACGGCTACACCGGCACCGCCTACACCGGCACCTTCAACGGCACCTCCGCGGCGACCCCGCACGTCGCTGCGCTGGCTGCGCTGATCCGCTCGCGGAACTCGTCGCTGAGCAACGTGGCGGTCCGCAACATCATCGAGAAGACCGCGGCCAAGGTGGGCACGGTGGCGTACGCCAACGTCTCGGGTCACCCGAACGGCACCTGGAACAACCAGATGGGCTACGGCCGGATCGACGTGCACGCCGCCCTGCTGGCCGCCCGCAAGGTGGTCAAGCGGCGCTACTTCGAGAACGACGTCGTCAAGCACCTGCGCGACAACATCCTGGAGAAGCGGGTCAAGGAGATCCACGAGATCGACGACGTGAAGATCGCCGGCCGCGAGATCGACGACATCTTCGACCCGGGCGAGCTGGTCGTGAACCCCGGGGTCCTCGAGGAGGTCGACGGCATCAAGGAGGTCATCAAGCGCCTCGACCGGATCGAGGAGCGGATGGGCAGCATCGGCAGCCCGTTCGTCAACGCCGAGGACCGGCCTGACGTGTCCACCGAGGTGGTCGAGGCAGCAGTCGCCGGGTCCGCCAACGGCAACGGACCGTCGTGATCCTGGTCCTTGCCTCCCAGCAGGACCCCGGCGCGGCAGCGCTGGTCGCGGGGTGGGCAGGCGCACGCCTGCTCACCCCGGCGGACCTGTCGCTGCCGGGCTGGGCGCTGGCTGCCGGCCCGTCCTCCGGGACGGGCGCGGTGGCCGCGCGCGGCGTGGCCGACGGGGCGCCGTTCGCGACCGACCAGGTGCAGCTCCTGGTCAGCCTGCTCGGGGGAGTGGATGCAGCCCAGCTCGGGTGGATCACCGAGGAGCACCGGGAGTACGTCGCCTCGGAGATGACGGCCTTCCTGGGCCACTGGCTCACGACCCTCGGGTCGAGGTGCCTGGTCGCGCCGTCGTACGCGAGCCTGGCGGGACCGTGCCCACCCACCGCGACCTGGGCCGCCGCCGCGGGACTCCCGCTGGCCACCGACCGCGACGTCGACCGCGACGTCGGCACCCCGCGCGCGCTGATGACCGTGGTCGCCGACCGGGTCTTCAGGGTCGGCGGATCGGACTCCTGCGAGATCGATGACGCGCTGGCCCGACGGCTGTGCGCCATGGCCGCGTCGTACGACGTCCCCCTGCTCTCGGCCGTCGTCGTCCGCGGCGCCGGTACGTCGCTGCCGCGGCTGCAGGCCGTCCTCCCGGCTCCCGTGGTGCGCACCGCCGAGGTGCGGTCGGCCGTGCGGGGCCTGGTCGAGGACGTGCTCCTCGAGGAGGTGGCGTCGTGATCGTGCTGCACGGGCTGCACTCCGACGCACCCCTCGAGAACGTCCGCCAGGTGCTCGCCGATCGCGGCGTCCCGTACCTGTTCCTGGACCAGACCTCGTGCGAACGGATCGCGGTCGAACCCCTCGGCGACCGGCTCGCCCTCGTCGTGGGCGACCTCGAGGTTCCCGTCGCCAACCTGCGCGGCGTCTACCTGCGTCCCTACGACCTCGCCGACGCGGTCGACGCCGCCGAGCACGCCCGCCTCAGCCGGCTGACCTTCGGTCTGCGCGAGTGGGCGGAGGCGCTGCCCGCACGGGTCCGGGTCGTCAACCGGCCCTCTGCCGGACTCAGCAACCACTCGAAGCCGCGCCAGGCGACCGTGATCGAGCAGGCGGGCTTCGCCGTGCCCGAGGCCCTGCTCACCACGGATCCCGAGGCCGCCGCGGCCTTCGTCGCGGAGCACGGCAAGGTCATCGTGAAGTCGATCAGTGGCACCCGCAGCATCGTCCGGGTCGTCGGACCCGATGACGACCTCGGAGCCGTGCGCTGGTGCCCCACGCAGTTCCAGCGGTTCATACCGGGCGTGGAGTACCGCGTCCACGTCGTCGGTGAGCGCCTGTTCGTCCACCGGGTCCGGTCGCACGCGGTCGACTACCGCTACGGCGGATTCACTCTCGACCCCACGGAGCTGCCGGAGCCGGTCGCCCAGCGGTGTCGGGCCCTCGCGGCCGCCCTCGGCCTGGCCCTCGCCGGCATCGACCTGCGCTTCGGGAGCGACGGCCGCTGGTACTGCTGGGAGGCGAACACGTCACCGGCGTACACCAGCTTCGACGGCCCCGACCACGAGATCGCGTCCGCGCTGGCGGACCACCTGGCAGCCGATTCGTGAAGGCCGCCGGTCATCTGGCAGACTTGGTGGCTGAGTTCTGCATCGTCCGGTCCCTCTCAACCGGTGGCGCGGAACCCATCCGAGTCCGGGCCCCGGTGTCCCCACCTGGTAGCCCGCGCCTCACCCACCACACATCGTCAAGGAGACACCACAAACGTGGCCGTCAAGATTCGTTTGAAGCGCCTGGGCAAGGTCCGGGTTCCGCAGTACCGCATCGTCATCGTCGACTCGCGCAAGAAGCGCGACGGCGCCGTGATCGAGGAGATCGGCAAGTACCACCCCAAGGAGGACCCGTCGTACATCGACGTCGTCTCCGACCGGGCGCAGTACTGGCTGGGTGTCGGCGCGCAGCCGACCGAGGCCGTCGAGGTCCTGCTCAAGATCACCGGTGACTGGCAGAAGTTCAAGGGCATCGACGGCGTTGAGGGCACCCTCAAGGTCAAGGAGCCCAAGCGCGCCAAGCTCGACATCTTCAACGAGGCCCTGAAGGAGGTCGCCAGCGAGCCCAAGGCCGCTGCCACGACCGCCAAGAAGAAGGCCGCGAAGAAGGACGACGCTCCGGCTGCCGAGGCGAAGGTCGAGGAGAAGGTCGAGGAGGCCGCCGCCGAGGCGCCCGCCGAGACCCCTGCCGAGGAGGCTCCGGCCGCCGAGGCCGAGGCCAAGACCGACGAGGCCTGAGCAGATGCTCGCCGACGCGCTGGAGCACCTCGTCCGCGGAGTGGTCGAACACCCCGATGACGTCGTCGTGCGCGACAAGCAGCTGCGCCGGGGTTCGGTGCTCGAGGTCCGGGTCCACCCCGACGACCTCGGCAAGGTGATCGGTCGGAGCGGTCGCACCGCCACCGCCTTCCGCACGGTCATCTCCGCGATCTCCGGCAACAGCGGCACCCGGGTCGACTTCGTCGACACCGACCGCCGCTGACGCTCGCACCACATCGCTCGAACGGGCGTCTCCCTCACGGGAGGCGCCCGTTCGGCGTTCTGTTGAATGGGCCGAGCGGGTCTTCGGCACTTGGAGCGGGCAGCAAGCTGCCATCGAGTGCCTCCCGCCCCGCTGCCGGCCTGATTTCCACGTGCCGGGTCGGTGGCCCGTAGCCTGCACCCGTGGACAGCATTGACGTCGTCGTCGGCCGGATCGGCAAACCCCACGGCATCCGTGGTGAGGTGACGGTCGACGTACGGACCGACGAGCCGGAGCGGCGGTACGTCGACGGCGCGGTCCTCGACGTCGAGGCACCCAAGGGCTCGGCCTTCGCTGCCCGCCGGCTCACGGTGTCGCGCACGCGCTGGCACCAGGGCGTGCTGCTGGTGACCTTCGCCGAGCTCGCGGACCGCAACGCAGCCGAAGCCGCCCGCGGATCGGTGCTCCGGGCGAGCGTGTCGGCCGACGAGGTCCCGGAGGACCCCGAGGAGTTCTACGACCGCCAGCTGATCGGACTCGTCGCGGTCAATCTCGAAGGCGACGAGATCGGGACGGTGTCGTCGGTCGTCCACGGCGCCCAGGACCTGCTCCAGATCCGCACACCCGACGGCCGCAACACGCTCGTGCCGTTCGTGTCGGCGCTGGTGCCGGAGGTGGACCTCGCTGCCGGCCGTGTCGTGATCGCGGACCGCCCCGGCCTGGTCACTCCGTTCCCCGACGACGTCGACGACCCGGAGGAAGCGGAGAAGCAGTCGTGAGGCTCGACTACCTCACGATCTTCCCGGACTTCTTCGCCCCGCTCGACCTCTCCCTGCCCGGCAAGGCGGCCGACAAGGGGCTCGTCGAGTTCCACGTCCACGACCTCCGCAGCCACACCCATGACAAGCACCACCGGGTCGACGACACCCCGTACGGCGGTGGCGCCGGCATGGTGATGAAGCCGGAGCCGTGGGGCGAGGCGTTCGACGCCCTGGAGATCCAGGACGACACCTGCATCGTCTTCACCACGCCCTCGGGGGAGCGCTTCGACCAGCGCCTCGCCGAGGAGCTCGCCAGCCGCCCGCGCATCGTGTTCGCCTGCGGCCGCTACGAAGGCATCGACCAGCGGGTCATCGACCACGCCCGCGAACGCGCCGAGGTCCGCGAGATCAGCCTCGGTGACTACGTCCTCAACGGAGGAGAGGTCGCGGCGCTCGCGATCACCGAGGCCGTCGTACGGTTGCTGCCCGGGTTCATGGGCAACGCCCAGTCCCTGGTCGAGGAGTCCCACGCCGAGGGCGGCCTCCTGGAGTACCCCGTCTACACCAAACCGCCCGCGTGGCGTGGCCGTGAGGTCCCGGCGATCCTTCGCTCAGGCGACCACGGCAAGGTCGCGGCCTGGCGCCACGAGCAGTCCGTACGCCGGACCGCGGAGCGCCGTCCCGACCTGCTCCACCCCGCGGTCCTCGACGACGGCACGCCGATCGTCCGGGCGACGCCCGGGGACGCGGCCGAGCTGCTCACCCTGCAGCGCGCCTGCTGGGTCCAGGAGGCACTCGCCAACGACTCCCTCGACATCCCGGCCCTGCACGAGTCGTACGACGACGTGCGGGCGTGGCTGGGCGAGTGGGACACCTGGGTGGTGCGTCGGGCCGGGCGACTCGTGGGGGCTGTCCGCGGGCGCCTGGAGGGACCTGACGGCCCGAAGGGCATGGCCTGGGACATCGGCCGGATCATGGTCGCCCCCGACCAGCAGGGCAGTGGCCTCGGGCGGGTGCTGCTGGACCACATCCAGGCCGTCGCGCCAGCGCGCGTGACGTCGTACGTCCTCTTCACGGGGGCGGGCAGCACGCGCAACCAGCGGATGTACAAGAAGGCGGGCTTCCGGCTGCGCCCGGACCTCGACGCACCTCCCGGTGCCGTCGTCCTCACCAAACGGCGTGCGTGAGCCTGCGTTCACGGCAATGACACACGCCTGACGAACCTGTAACAAACCGGAAACGCGAGCCGGGTCTCTGCGAAACGACTGCTCGTCAGGATCGGCCTCAGACGCGGCCCACCAACGAGGGTGGCCTCAGTGGGTCGCAATGCTGGCCCGTATCTCTCCCGAGGAGTTTGTTCCATGAGCCTTCCTGTCCTGTGGCTGCTGATCACAGCAGCCCTCGTCCTCTTCATGACGCCGGGCCTGGCGTTCTTCTACGGCGGCCTGGTGAAGTCGAAGAGCGTCATCTCGATGATGATGCTGAGCTTCGGTTCCATCGGCCTCGTGGCCGTGCTGTGGATCCTGTTCGGCTTCAACCAGGCCTTCGTCGACGGCTCGAGTGCCGACTGGATCCCCGAGATCCTCGGTAACCCGTTCTCCGACTTCGGTCTGCAGGACGCCTCGACGGCCGCCTTCGGTGGGGACGCCGGCTCGGGCGCCATCCTCGCCGGCGCGATCTTCGGCGCCACGTTCGCGATCATCACCGTCGCGCTGATCTCCGGCTCCATCGCCGACCGCGCCCGCTTCTGGCCCTGGATGCTCTTCGTCGGCCTCTTCGCCACGCTGGTCTACTTCCCCGTCGCCTCGTGGGTCTTCGCCTTCACGGTTGACGCCGACGGCGTCGCGACCTTCACCGGCTGGGTGGGTCAGCTCGGAACGCACCTCGGCTACGACACCAGCACGATCGACTTCGCGGGTGGTACGGCCGTTCACATCAACGCTGGTGCTGCTGCCCTGGCCCTCGCGCTCGTCCTCGGCAAGCGCAAGGTCGGCTTCTCCAAGGAAGAGGCACAGCCGCACAACGTGCCGCTGGTCCTCATCGGTACCGCGATCCTGTGGTTCGGCTGGTTCGGCTTCAACGGTGGCGCGGCCACCTCGGACGGTCAGGTCGGCCTGATCTTCGTCAACACGCTGGTTGCCCCCGCCGCCGCGCTGGTCGGCTGGATCGTCGTGGAGCACTTCAAGGAGGGCAAGGCGACCGCTGTGGGCGCCGCCTCGGGCATCGTGGCCGGTCTGGTCGCGATCACCCCGTCCTGCGCCAACCTGACCCCGATCTGGGCCATCGTGCTCGGTCTCGTCGCCGGTGCCGTCTGCGCCTTCGCCATCGAGCTCAAGTACAAGATCGGCGTCGACGACAGCCTGGACGTCGTGGGCATCCACCTCGTCGCCGGCTTCATCGGCACCCTGTACCTGGGCTTCTTCGCCATCGACACCGGCCTGTTCGTCGGTGGCAACATCGAGCAGCTCGTCGTCCAGGCGATCCCGGCGTTCGCCATCGCGGCCTACTCGTTCACGATGGCCTTCGTCATCGGCACCCTGATCGAGAAGACGATCGGGTTCCGTGCGAAGGAAGAGGACGAGGTCGCCGGTATCGACCTGGCCCTGCACGGCGAGGGCTACGCCATCAACTGATGGGCACCTGATCAACCTGCTCCACGGCGCAGGCCCGTCCCGGTTCGTCCGGGGCGGGCCTGTGGTCGTTCCCGGTCAGGCTGGGGCGTCGCGCATCCGGCGGCTCGACGCCTGGATCCGGACGCTCAGGTCGTTGACCTCGTCCAGCACTCCCTTGGCGAGCCACACCGGCGCCTGGCGTGAGCGCGCCGTCCGCGTCAGCACCTGCGCGTCCACGAGGGTGTCGATCGTCGTACGAGCGGTCTCCTCCGACGCGTCGATGCGCTCGGACACGAGCGGCACGTTGACGATCGGCTCCTCGGTGAGCAGGTCGAGCAGGCGGTGGACCGGTGTGCCCGGCTTCGGCCGTGCCAGTGCCTCGTGCCACTCGCCGCGGACCGACTGGACGTTCTTCGCGGTCGTCCACGACTCCGCGGTCGCGATCCGGACCGCGGTGGCGAGCATGGCGACCAGGGTCTGCGCGTAGCCGTCGCGGTAGTCGTTGAGGGCGCCGAAGTACCGCTCGCGGTGCGAGACCAGGGCCGAGGCGATCGGCACGGTCAGGTGCCGGGTCGCTCGCCGGCGCCGCAGCACGGCGTGGATCAGTGCCCGGCCGATGCGGCCGTTGCCGTCCACGAAGGGATGGATCGATTCGAACTGGGCGTGCACGATCGCGGCCTGCACGAGGGGCGGTACGTCGTCCCGGTCCGCGAACGCGAACAGGTCCTCGAGGTGGCCGGACACCGTCTCCGGCGGCGGCGGCACGTGCAGCGCGCCTGTGGGGGAGTAGTCGCTGCCACCCACCCAGTTCTGGCGGGTGCGGAACTTCCCCGCCCGCTCGGCCTCGTCGGGATGGCGACGGAACAGGTCGTGGTGCGCCTTGAGGATCGCCTCGGGCCGGATCCTCCGCGTCGTGTCGGCGTCGTGGATCATCCGGGAGAGTGCCGCGGTGGCCGACGCCATCGA
The DNA here is from genome assembly GCF_001427795.1 of Nocardioides sp. Root682. Classification (GTDB taxonomy): domain Bacteria; phylum Actinomycetota; class Actinomycetes; order Propionibacteriales; family Nocardioidaceae; genus Nocardioides. Next base: position 984,205 of record NZ_LMHJ01000003.1, read on the forward strand.
CACCGCCGAGGCGTTGGCGCCGACCCCCAGCAACGCCCGCCCGTAGTCGGCCAGGCTCGCGTCGACGTTCTCGATCTTCGAGGAGTCGACGGCTTCGGTGCGCAGCTGGAGGTGGTTCAGCGCCTTGAGGGTGCGGCCGTGGACGAGGTCGAGGTGGCCGAGGTCGCCGGCGCTGGCCATCACCATCGCCGTGAGGGGACGCTCCATCGCGTAGTCCAGGTCGGCGATGTACGGCGGCAGGGAGACCGTCACCTCTCGCAGCTTGCGCTCGGCGCGCGGCCCTCGAGGGACGCTCTGCCGCCAGGGACGGGTCTCCTCCGTGTGGGGTGCCCAGTCGCGGCGGGACGGAGCGTCGGTCATGGGCGTCATTCTTGCGGCTCGTGCGGATTTAGACGCTCACGCCCCGCTGTGGGAGGATCGTGGGTCGGTGCAACGAGCGCTTCTGCCACAGGGGAATCGCCGCTCGCGCACCAGCTCGATGTCCCATTCCAATGTTCCGCGGCTGACCTGTGTGCATTCGCGAGGAGAATCATGACCAACCCCAGCCCCGCCCTCGTCACCGACCTGGGCAACGCCCTCAAGCGTGACGACATCCCCGCCTTCCGCGCCGGTGACACCGTCAAGGTCCACGTGAAGGTCATCGAGGGCAGCCGCTCGCGTGTCCAGATCTTCCAGGGCGTCGTCATCCGTATCCACGGTGGCGGCATCGGCGAGACCTTCACGGTCCGCAAGGTCTCCTTCGGCGTCGGTGTCGAGCGGACGTTCCCGCTCCACTCGCCGATCTTCGAGACCATCGAGATCGTGACCCGCGGTGACGTGCGTCGCGCGAAGCTCTACTACCTGCGCAACCTCAAGGGCAAGGCCGCCAAGATCAAGGAGCGCCGGGAAATCTGAGTTCGCGCTCAGTTCCACCGCTTTCCACGAGGGCTCGACCGCACAAGGTCGGGCCTTCGTGCATTTCACGTGCAGGGCGTGCCTAGACTCGACCATCGTGACCACCGACCAGCCGGACGACATCGCCGACGCGCCTGATGCAGGCGCCACGGCCGCCGACGAGTCCCCACGGCGCAAGGCAACCGGTAAGGCAAAGGCCAAGAAGGACGACCGCAAGCACCTCCCGGTGTGGCAGGAGAGCATCCTGCTGCTGGCGGTGGCCCTCGGCCTCGCCGTGCTGATCAAGGCGCTGTTCGTGCAGGCGTTCTACATCCCCTCGGAGTCGATGGAGCCGGGCCTGGTCAAGAACGACCGGATCCTGGTCCAGAAGGTCTCCTACTGGTTCGGCAGGCACCCCCAGCGCGGCGACGTCGTGGTCTTCGAGGACCCGGGCGAGTGGCTCGGCCCCACCGACAACGTCGGCCCGACCGGAATGGCCAACGCGCTGTCCAAGATCGGCCTGTACCCCACCGGCGGTCACCTGGTGAAGCGTGTCATCGGCACGGCCGGCGACGTCGTGGTGTGCTGCGACGAGCAGGGCCGGATCTCGGTCAACGGGCAGGTCCTCGACGAGTCCAGCTACCTGGGCCCTGACCCGGGCGCCTGCAATGCCGTCGTCGACGAATGGATCACCAAGTCGAAGACCGCCCTCGGCAGCCCGTGCGGGTGGACCATCGGTCCGATCCCGGACGGGAAGCTGCTGGTGCTCGGCGACAACCGCGGCCACTCCGCGGACTCGCGGGCCCACCTGTGCGGGCCCGACGAGGACCCGTGCACGCAGAGTCCCTGGGTGGACACCGACCTGGTCGTCGGCAAGGTCTTCACCCTGATCTGGCCGCGGGACAGGTGGACCTGGATCAGCCGTCCCGAGGTCTTCAAGGACGTTCCCGACGACCCGCCGGCCGACGTCCGCGAGCGAGCCGAAGAGCTCGCCAGCCCCTGAGCGAGGCCGCAGATGTCGAGGCTTCCCACCGGGGCGACGGTACGACGCGACGCGGGTCTCTACGGCTACGAGCGGGCTCTTCGACGCCACGGGCTCGAGCCCATCGCCGGAGTCGACGAAGCGGGCCGCGGAGCCTGCGCGGGTCCGCTCGTCGCTGGGGCCGCGATCCTGCCTGCGGGCAAGGCCGGGGTGATCCCCGGGCTGGCGGACTCCAAGTTGTTGACCGCAGCAGCGCGGGAGCGTTGCTACGACGAGGTCGTGAAGCGCGCCCTGGCCTGGTCGGTCGTGGTCATCTCCCACGACGAGTGCGACCGGCTGGGCATGCACGTGGCCAACGTCGAGGCGTTGCGCAGGGCGGTGGCGAAGCTGGCCCTGCCGCCGTCGTACGTCCTGACCGACGGGTTCCCCGTCGACGGGCTCGGTGCGCCCGGCCTCGCGGTGTGGAAGGGCGATCGGGTGGCGGCGTGCGTGGCGGCCGCGTCCGTGCTGGCGAAGGTCACCCGCGACCGGCTGATGGTCGAGCTCGACGAGCAGTGGCCGTCGTACGACTTCCGGACCCACAAGGGCTACATCACCGCGACGCACACTGCTGCGCTCGAGGAACACGGTCCCTCACCGGTGCACCGGATGCGGTTCGTGAACGTACGGCGCGCGGCGGGACTCGAGCCCTTCCCCGAGTCACTGCCGGATCTTGAACCATCCGACGGCTAGGGTTGCTCCCGTGAGTGCCGAGGAGCTCGAGAAGTACGAAACCGAGCAGGAGCTGAACCTCTACCGGGAGTACCGGGACGTCGTCGGCATCTTCAAGTACGTCGTCGAGACCGATCGCAGGTTCTACCTGTGCAACACGGTCGACGTGAAGGCGCGGTCCGAAGGGGGCGACGTCTTCTTCGAGGTGACCATCGCCGACGCCTGGGTGTGGGACATGTACCGCCCGGCGCGTTTCGCCAAGAACGTCAAGGTGCTCACCTTCAAGGACGTCAACGTGGAAGAGCTGGCCACCTCCGACATCGAGCTCCCGAAGATCCCGAAGCCGTAGGGACCTTTGTCCTGACTTCGGCTCCGGCACTGGAATCAGGGCCGGAAGCGGCCGAACCTCCTTGTGAGGGTGGTATGACGCTGCCCTCGTTGCACCAGGTTGCGGGGGAGGCACCATGGGACTGTGGCGTGGTCGCCGACGCGACCAGCGTGGCTCCACGCTCCTGTTCGCCACCCTGTTCCTCGCGGTCCTGATGACGAGCGGTGCCTTCGTCGTGGACCTCGGCATGCAGCGTGTCGCTCGCGCGGACGCGCAGGCCGTCGCCGACATCGTCGCCCTGGACCTCGCCCGCCAGCTGGACGGCCGTACCGTCGCGCAGCTCACGCCGGTGTTCGACGCGGCGAGCACGGCGAGCCTGGCCCGCAATGCGGGCGTCATCGGTCCCGAAGCGCCCGAGCTCGACTACCAGCTCGGAACCATGGGTTCCGACGGCTTCGTGCCCATGGCCGCGGGCGTGCCCACCGCAGTCCGGGTCATCACCCGTGCCGAGGTGCCGTTCGCCTTCGCAGGCATCACCGGCCGGAACAGCGGCAGCTCGACACGATCGGCAGCCGCCGAGAGCTCATCCACCGCCTGCTTCCGGCTGGGGACGTTCGTCGCCGCGATCCGGTCGGGCGACTCGACCGTCCTCGACCCGCTCAACGAGCTGCTGGGCGTGAACCTCGACCTCGTCAGCTACCGCGGCCTGGCCGATGCCGACCTCCGCCTGTCCCAGCTGACGGCGAACCCGACCATCGGTAGTCCTGAGGCGCTCCTGCAGGGCTCGATCCAGTACGGCGACCTGCTCAGGGTCATGGCCGACGCGTTGGCAAAGGAGGGCAACGGGACCAACACCGTGGCCATCGAGGCCCTCGACAAGCTGATCAAGTCCCAGACCACCACGACCGTGGGTGCGATCAGCCTTGCGAACGTCCTCCACGTGGCGCCGACCGACAAGGCCGCCCTCGAGGTCGGCCTGAGTGTGCTCGACCTCGTCGGCTCGGCCCGGCTGTCGGACGGGCAGTACTTCCTCGGTGTCCCCAACATCCAGGGCGGCGTCCCCGGCGTCGGTTGGCAGTACACCGGTGCGATCTACCTCGTGTCCGCTGCCGAGCTCGCCTGCGGTGCGCCGAACTCGCTCGCTGCGACAGCGGACACCGCCCAGCTCGACGGGACGGTCGGCATCGAGTTCACCAACCTGCCCAGCATCAGCCCGCCCGGTCTGGGCACCTTGCAGACCCCCAAGGGGGCCGGCTTCCTCGAGCTCGAGGCCGGCAGCGGCACCGGCGCGCTGATCGCGCCCCCGCCCGTGCACTGTGGCGTCAACACGGCCGGCGACCCGTCGACGTTCGCCGTCCGCGTGGCGAGCGCCCTGGCGTCGTACAAGCTGAACGCCAACGTCACTGTCAAGGCCGACGTCCAGCTGACGAACCTCGTCAGTCTCGGGCTCACGTCGGTGATCACCAACCTGCTCGGCAACATCCTGCTGCTCGGGAGCAAGCTCTCGCTGGAGGTCGACGTGACCCTCAGCGTCGGCATGCAGCTCTCCGCGTCGACGTCGACCGTCGGGCTGTCGATACCGCCCAACGACGTCACACCCGTGACCACGGGCAGCTCGATGAGCCTGAGCATGGCGACCCTGACGCCCACGGTCACGTCAGTGAAGATCGGCGGCAAGGCGGCCAACCTGGCTTCGGTCACCGCGGTGACGAACCTGATCGCGAACGAGCTGGTGACGGTCGGGCACGGCTTCGTCGAGAAGACCCTGACCCCGCTGGTCAGCAACATCAACACCATGTTCATCGGACCGGTCGCCCGGATGATCGGGCTGCGGCTCGGCGGGGCCGACGTCTTCGCAGTCGGTGCCACGTGCGGGCGGCCGAAACTGGTCGGCTGAGCGTTCCGAAGACGGCTAGTCAGAACGAACTACGCCACCTGCTTCGACCGGGCAGAATGACCCGGGATCGGTTCCGTCGTTGTACAGAAGACGATTAGTGTGTGCCCAACGCCACTCGGGGGGCGTCATGGGAGCGATGGCGGGGAGGCCGGCCGATGAGGCGTTGTGTGCTCAGGGGGTGCGCCCGTGCGCGCCGTGACGTGCGGGGGGCAGCAGCGGTCGAGTTCGCCCTGATCCTCCCGGTCCTGATGATCCTCGTGTTCGGGATCATCAACTACGGCGACATGCTGAGCGTGCGGCAGTCGGTGAGCCAGGCGGCCTCGGAAGGTGCTCGTGCCGCTGCGGTGAATCCCGGCGACAATGCCGCCAAGATGACTGCTGCTCGCAAGGCCGTCGACGCCGCGCTCGCTGCCCAGAAGCAGAAGTGCAGCGCCACGGGCTGCACGGTCACCATCGCCCCGTGCGTGGGTGAGCTCACCAAGAACTGTGTGACCGTCGTCGTCGAGATCGACTACGACGCGATCATCGCCGGATTCGGCCTCGTCCTTCCGGATGACCTGTCCTACACCGCCGTCGCAAGGGTGAGCTGAGGTGAAGGCCCGCCGGCTCGACCAGCGCGGAGTCACTGCAGTCCTCATGGCGTTCCTGGTGAGCGCCGTACTCGTCGTGTCCGCCGCGTTCGCTGTCGACCTCGGCCAGCAGCGGGTCGTGCGACGTGACATGCAGGCCGTCGCCGACGTCGTCGCGCTCGACCTCGTGCGTCTGTTGAACGGCAGCAAGGCCTCGGCCTACGACAAGTCCGCCTTCGACACGGCCAAGAACAACAGCGTTGCCCGCAACAACGACGCGCTCGGGGGCGCGTTGTCGAGTGGCGACGTGACCTGGGACTTCGTCAAGCTCGTGGGCAGCAACTGGGTGGTCATCCCCAAGACGGCGGATGTGGTCCCTGCAGCGGTCAAGGTGTCGGCCACCTCCGACACCTCGTTCGCGTTCGGCGGCGTCACCGGTGTCGCCCGGGGCGGTTCGACCCGGACCGCCGTGGCGCAGTCCGAGGAGTCCGCCTGCTTCAGGATTGGAAGTTTCGTCGCCTCACTGGACTCGTCGCAGAGTGCGCTGCTCAACCCGCTCCTCAACGGCCTCCTGGGCAGCAACCTCAACCTCAATGCCGTGGCGTACCAGGGTCTGGCCGCTGCGAACGTGTCGCTCCTCGATCTCGTCGAGCTCGGTGGACTGGGTGTGGGTACCGTCGATGAGCTGTTGGCGCTCGACAACGTCGAGGTCGCCGACCTGTTCATTGCGGCTGCGAGCGTTCTGGACGATCAGGGCAAGCTCGCCCAGGCAAACATTCTCAGGGCGATCGTCGTCCACCCAAACACCCCGAACATCGCCATTGGAGACCTGGTCACGGCGGCCCCTGGCAGCACCGCTGCGCTGGGTGCGACCATCAACGTGCTGGACCTGATCACGGGTGCTGCGCTCTTGGCGAACGACGACCACTTCGTCGAGATCCCGAACCTCGGTGTCACCATTCCCGGTGCCGTCATCACGACGACAAAGCTCCACATCATCGAGTCGCCTCGCGAGAAGTGCGGTGGCGTCGGCACCACGAACGAGACCTCGCAGATCACCCTTGCGGTCACTGCGACGGTGCCGGGGCGGACGGTGCACATCCCGATCCTCGGCATTGCGGACGTGAGCGTTGTCCTCGACCCGGTGACGGTGACCCTCAACCTCGATGTCGGAAAGGCCATCGCCAAGCTGATGGCCGTGACGTGCAACGTGAACGGGCCCGACTCGATCCGGGTCGACCTCTCGTCCTCGGTCGTCGGCGGCGTGAACGTGACGTCGACGCTCGGTGCGCACGCTGTGATCACGGTTCCGTTGCTCGGCAGCGGAGGCCTGCTGGGTCAGGTCCTCAGCCTCCTCGGGTTGGGCAGCCTGCTCAATCCGCCGAAGCTCACGCTCGACACGGGCGTCACCGTCGTGGCGTCGTCGCCCTCGTCGTCGACCTACGACAAGACCGTCACGGTACCGCTGCCGGGCGGTTACACGACTCCCGTGGGGGGCGGGACCGGGCCCATCCTCGGACCGCTGAACGCGAACACCTCGGGCACGACCAAGCTGACGCTGACGACGTTCGGGCTGCTGGGCAACCCGACCACGATCACGGTGGACCCGGGCGCCGCGTTGTTCAGCACCATCCTCAACCCCGTGCTCTCGGCAGCCAGCAGTTCTCTCAGCACGATTGTGAACTCGTTGCAGTCAAGCCTGATCAATCCACTGGCCAAGCTGCTCGGACTGCAGCTGGGCGGTGCCGACGTGTTCGCTGTGCCGACCCCGACCTGCAGCGGCCCCAAGCTGGTCGGTTGATCCCAGCAGCCTCTCCGGTCACTGAACTGGCCACGAGCTGACGACGACCCTGTGGATGACTCCGGTCATCCACAGGGTTGTGTCGTCGTACTGCCGCGTAGTCGGGGTGTGCGTCGACGCTGTCCTGCATGACAACCACGGCACAGGCGAAGCAGGCGCTCGGCGCGTACGGCGAGGGGGTGGCCGCGCGTCATCTGGGCGGCCTCGGCATGGCGGTCCTCGAGCGCAACTGGCGCTGCAGCGAGGGCGAGGTCGACATCGTGCTCCGCGACGGCGCGACGCTGGTGGTGTGCGAGGTGAAGACCCGCACCAGCCTGGTCGCCGGCACGCCTCACGAGGCGATCACGGACGCCAAGCTGGCTCGCCTGAAGCGGCTGGGGGAGCGCTGGGCCGAGGAGCGGGGCATCCGTCCTGCCGGCATTCGGGTCGACCTCGTCGCGGTCATGCGCCCGCGGCGCGGGCCGGCGCAGGTCGAGCACGTCGCAGGACTGTGCTGATGCCGTTCGCGACAGCGCACTGCGTCGCCCTCAACGGCGCGCTCGGCCACCTGATCGACGTCCAGGCCGACGTCTCGCCGGGCCAGGCCAATGTCATGGTCGTCGGTCGCGCCGGAGCGGCGCTCCGCGAGGGCCTGGACCGCGTGCGGATGGCCATCGTCAACAGCGACCTGGAGTGGCCGGCCTCCAAACGCACCACCATCCTGCTCTCGCCGGCAGACCTCCCGAAGTCCGGCACCCAGTTCGACCTGGCGATGGCGCTCACCGTGCTGGCAGCGGACGGCCAGGTCGAGCACCGCGACATCGCCGGCACGGCGTTCATCGGCGAGCTGACCCTGGCCGGCGGGTTGCGCCCGGCCATCGGCGTGCTGCCGATGACGCTCGCTGCGGCGGCCCGGGGCGTGCGGCGGGTCTACGTCCCGGAGCCCCAGTGCGAGGAGGCGTCGATGGTTCCCGACATCGAGGTGTTCGGCGTGCGCTCGCTGGCCCAGGTGGTCGCGTCGGTGCGCGGCGAGCTGGTCCCGGATGCGCCGCCCGTCGCCGAGGCGTCCGGCTCACGGCTGCTCACCTGGCGTGGTGACGAACGGCTCGACGAGCTCGATCTCGCCGACCTGCGCGGGATGCGGGACGAGAAGTACGCCGCCGAGGTGGCCGCTGCCGGTGGACACGCGCTCCTGCTGTCCGGCGCCAAGGGGTGCGGGAAGACCAGCATCGCCGAACGGATCCCGACGATCCTTCCGGACCTGACCCCTGAGGAGTCGTTGGAGCTGACCGCCCTCCACTCGCTGGCAGGAGTCCTGGAGCCGGGGCAGGGCATGGTGGTGCGGCCGCCGTTCGCGGCGCCGCACCACGACGCGAGCAAGGCGAGCGTCATCGGGGGCGGTCTCGGCAGAGTGCACCCGGGCGAGATCAGCCGGGCTCATTGCGGCGTCCTGTTCCTCGACGAGTTCCCGTTGTTCAGGTCCGACGTGATCGACGCCCTGCGCCAGCCGCTGGAGAGCGGTGACATCACGATCGCCCGCCGCGACGAGTCCGTCACGCTTCCGGCCGGCGGGATGCTCGTCCTCGCCAGCAATCCGTGCCCCTGTGGCAACTGGGCAGCCAAGGCGCGGGTGAACCGGTGCACCTGTGCGCCACCGGTTCGGCGGACCTATGAGACCCGCCTCTCCGGGCCCATCGCCGACCGGATCGACATCGTCCGCCAGGTGCAGCAGGCCACCGCATCGAGCCATGACCCGTTCATCCCGGTCGAGACCTCGGCCGACGTGAGGGTCAGGGTGACCGCTGCCCGCCAGCGCCAACAGCGGCGTTTCGCGGACTCCAGCTGGCGGTTGAACAGCCAGATTCCGAGTCCGCGGTTGAAGGACACGTGGCCGGTGGCCGAGAAGGCACAACAGATGCTCGACCAGGAGACCTACCGCGGCCGGCTCAGCGCGCGAGGAGCTGTCCGTGTGCTGCGCGTGGCGTGGACGGTCGCCGACCTCACCTCGGTGCGCACGGGGCGCGACGTCGTTCCCGGCATCCTCGAGGTCGAGACGGCCCTGCGACTGCGCCGGGGCGAGGCCCTGGACCTGCGTGCGGTTCAAGGCGGCCACGACCACTTCGACCTGTCGGAGCAGGCCGGATGAACACAGACCCCGAACGTCTCGCCCGCGCCACGATCAGCCTGGTCGCCGAGCCGGGTGACCTCCGCTGCCTGGGCCTGACCCGCGAGCTCGGAGGCGTGCAGTTCCTGCAGGCGTTGCAGGAACATCCCGACCTCGGTCCCGTGCTCGCCGCCGTGGCTGCCCGACTGGCCGACGTACGCCCCGAGCGCGAGCTGGAGCGTGCGGAGCGGCTCGGCGTCCGTTTCGTCATTCCCGGCGACGCGGAGTGGCCGGTCCAGTTGGACGATCTCGCCCACCTCGCTCCGCTGAACGAACGGGGTGAGGTGCCCGTGGGTCTGTGGGTCAAGGGTCCGCTTCGCCTCGATCAGCTCGATCGGTCGGTCGCAGTCGTGGGGGCGCGGGCGTCGACCACCTACGGCGACCAGGTCGCCAGCGACATGGCCGCTGTCGTCGGGGGTGCCGGCCGACCGGTGGTGTCCGGGGCGGCCTTCGGTATCGACTATGCCGCCCACCGCGGTGCCCTCAGCGCCGGTGCGCCGACGGTGGCCGTCCTCGCCTGCGGGCCCGACCGTGCCTATCCCGCCGCCCACCGCGAGCTGCTGGCGCACCTGGCCCAGCACCATGCCGTGGTCTCGGAGTCCCCACCCGGCGCCTCGCCGTTCCGGATCCGGTTCCTGGCCCGCAACCGGCTCATCGCGGCGCTCTCGCGCGGCACGGTCGTGGTCGAGGCCGCCGTACGCAGTGGTGCGCTCAACACGACCAACTGGGCCGAGCGGCTCAACCGGGTGGTCATGGGCACACCCGGACCGCTGACGAGCGTGGCGTCCGAAGGTGTGCACCAGCTGATCCGCAGCGGAGCAGCGACCCTGGTGTCGGGTGGCGAGGAGGTCCTCGAGCTGCTCGGCGCAGCCGGTGAAGACCTCGTCGTGGAGCCACGCGGTCCGGAGCGAGAGCGGGACCGGCTCGCGATCCGGGCGCAGCAGGTCCTCGACGCCGTGCCGGTGGTGACGCCCGCACCGGCGGAGTCGATCGCACTGGTGGCCGGCCTCGGTGTGACCAGCGTCCGCGAGATGCTCGACGACCTGGCCAACGAGGGGTACGTCGAACAGCTCCCCGTCGGTTGGCGCCTGGCCGAGCGTGCCCACTGCTGACGCGCGTGGCGCATCCGGAGGGGGACAGCGGCGACCTACGATCGATCGGTGACCGTGACCGCCGACAGCCGCGACGCACTGCCCGAGGGCTTCGCGCGGGTCCTCGGTGACTACGAACGCCATCTCGTGTCCGAACGGGACCTCGCTGCGCACACGGTGACGGCGTACCTCGGCGACCTCGTGGGACTGCTGGACCACGCGTCCCGGCTCGGTCTGGCCGACGTCGCCGACCTCGACCTGCGGACCCTGCGCAGCTGGCTCGCCAAGCAGCAGACCATGGGCCTGTCCCGTACGACGCTCGCCCGCCGCGCCACCGCAGCCCGGGTCTTCACCGGCTGGCTCGCGCGGACAGGCCGCGCGCCCACCGATGCGGGCTCGGCACTCGGCTCGCCCAAGCCCCACCGCACCCTGCCCTCGGTGCTGCGCGTCGACGAGGCGAGTGAGCTCATAGCTGCCGCCGCTGCGCTGGCCGACGACGGCAGCCCGGTGGGTGTGCGGGACGTCGCGATGCTCGAGCTGCTGTATGCCACGGGCATGCGGGTGGGGGAGCTGTGCGGTCTCGACGTCGACGACGTCGACCGCGACCGGAACGTCGTTCGGGTCTTCGGCAAGGGGCGCAAGGAGCGGACCGTTCCGTTCGGCCATCCGGCAGCTGCCGCCATCGACCGGTGGATCGCGAGCGCGCGACCCGCTCTCGCCCGACCGGGGTCCGGTGCGGCCCTGTTCCTGGGCGCCCGCGGAGGGAGGATCGACCAGCGCGCCGTCAGGACGCTGGTCCATCGACGCCTCGCCGAAGTCCCGGGAGCCCCCGACCTCGGGCCCCACGGCCTGCGCCACACGGCTGCCACCCACCTGCTCGAGGGAGGTGCGGATCTCCGCTCGGTCCAGGAGGTCCTCGGGCACGCGTCGCTCGCGACCACGCAGCGCTACACCCACGTCACCACCGACCGACTGAGAAGGGCCTATCAACAAGCCCACCCACGGGCCTGAACGGGAGGTCGCGCCACAGGGGCAGCAGGCGAACCGGACCGCCGCCCACGAGGCGAAGCGGATCGAGATAGGTCTCACCCCGGAGCCAGCCCCAGTGCAGGCAGGCCCGCGGGAAGCAGTGCGACCCGACGGCCTCCAGGTGGCCGAGGACGCCGCCGGCGGCGACCACGTCGCCGATCGAGACCGCCGCCGTCACCGGTTCGTACGTCGTCCGGGTGTCGCCGTGGCTGACGACGACCACCCCGCGGCCCGCGATCCGCCCGGCGAACGAGACCCGTCCGGCGAGCGCCGCGCGGACTGGTTGCCCGACCCGGCCGCCGAGGTCGACGCCCCGGTGCCCGGAACCCCATGGATCAGCCGGTGGATCGAAGCGCGCCACCACCTCCGGGGTGGGGTCCAGCGGCCACACCCCGACCGGATCGTCGTCCGCCCGGGCGGACCCGGGACTGCCCATGAGGGCAACGAGGGTCGCCAGGACGAGCACCTGGACGCGGACTGAGAAGCGCAGGGAAGGGCTGGGCATGCGGCTCAGGCTGCCCCCGGAACCCGGCAGGGGGCACTTTGGGGCCACGAGCCTGTGAACAATCTGCTGCCCTTTTTGTCGTTGTGTCTGACAGAGGGACAAATTTCCGATATGCAGGGACTCGAGGGTTTTCCCTGTATCGGGGCAGACACCCTCTTCTCAATACTTCTCGTGGGACAGCGAGAACACCGCCGGTTGGCGGCGTGGCAAATGTCCCGCTGTCGACGGGACGACGAAGGGGAGGGTGATGGGGCCGGTACTCAGGGCTGGGACCACTCCCACGACGCCCGCGACGCCCGGGGGCGTGGTGCTGACCGCCGATGACCGGATCAGCCTCCCCGGCAGGACGACCCAGCGTGCGACGCGGCCCGAGCTCACCGGAGTCCCGGAGGCACCGGGGCTCGTCCGGGCGCGCCTGAACCGTCACTTCGACAGGTTCCTGCAGGCGCGCATCGGTGCCGTGATTGCCCCCGCGGGCGTCGGCAAGACCACCGCGCTGGCCCATTGGGCACGCACCTCTCCGGCCGACATCGCGTGGTGGCGGGCCACCTCGCGCGACTGCGACCGGATGGCGCAGTCCATCCGTGGCCTCGCGGGCGCCATCCACTTCCTCGCGCCGAGCCGCCCCCGCGCGACCTGCCGGGACTCCCTCATCGATCGCATGGCCGAGTACGACGGCACCCCGGTCATCGTGATCGACGACTTCCACCACGTCGATGACCCCGAGGTCTGTGACCTCATCGAGGACATGCTCCAGGCGACCGCCGTGCGGTTCGTGGTGGTGTCGCGCTCCGAGCCGTCCCTCAACCTCGCACGCTCCGAGTTCCCCAGTGCCGTCGTCGGCATCGACGCGCTTCGTTTCCGGCAGCCCGAGACCGACGACCTGTTCCGGTCGGTGCACGGGGAGCCGCTGACCAACGACGACGGTTGGTTGCTGACCCGACAGACCGACGGACTCGCGGCCGCGATGCACATGTTCCACCAGGCCACCCGCGGATCCGGCGACCATGCGCGCCGTCACGCACTGCAGGATCTCTCCGGCGGCGCGACCTTCGCGATGGGGTACGTCGCCCGCGAGATCCTTTCCGGCCTCGACGCCGCAGACGTGCGTCTGCTGCGGCAGACGTCCCCGCTGGAGCTGCTGACCGTGGAGCGGTGCAGCGACCTCGTGGGCGCCGACTGCGCTGCCTGGCTGCAGCGGCTGGTGCGCCAAGGCCTGGTGCGCGGCCTGCCCGGCGGTTATGCGCTGGCTCGGGTCGTGCGCCGACAGCTCCTCGGCGAGCTCTGTGACGAGATCGGTGCCGACGACTTCGGCGCGCGGGTGCGTGCCTGCGCGGAGAGGATGGTCGCCGATGGTGAGTTCGCATCGGCCGTTCGCACCTACGTCGCGGCGGGCGAGTGGGACGCCGCGGCCGCCGTACTCGAAGCGAACACGCTGGAGGTGCTCTCCGATCCCGACGTGGACTGGGTCGACGCCGCGTGCGTGAAGGGTCCGTGGCGGAAGGTCACCCGCGCCGTGCGTGAGCTGCGAACCGGACGACTCGAGGCGGCCCAGGCCGAGCTCGGTCCATGGGTGTCGAACGCGTCGCCTGCCCTGTCGGGGGCGGACGAATGGATGCGGCGGGCCTTGCGGATGTGGATCGAGGGTGACCTCACCCCGGGCCGCCCCTGGTTCGAGCGGTTGCGCTCCACCGTCCATCGCCCCGACCCGCTGCGCTACTCGGGGGGAGCCGACGGGCACCAGGACCTGGAGCACCGGTTGCTCCACGCCGTGGACTGTGCCGTGGCCGGGGACCTGGTCTCGGCTCGTCGCCTGGCGGAGGTTGCGCCTTCGGAGCACCCGGTGGCACTGGCCCTGTGCGCACTGACGGCACTGCTGTCCGGACCGGGTGGCGTCGAGCGCCTGGTCGACGAGGCCGAGCGAGGTGGGGTGCCGTGGGTCAGCAGGCTTGCGGGCGGCATCGCTGACCCGGCCGGCCTGCCGCGCCGCCGCGACGACGCCGACGCCATGGGGGACCGGTGGGGTGCGCTGGTGCTCGCGGGTCTGCATGCCGTGCTCAGCGCCCGTGCCGGGAATCCGTCGGTCGCCGAGTTCGACGACCTCGTACGCCGCTGCCGACTCCTCGGCGCGCCCGCCCTCGAGGCATGGGCGCGCGGGGGCCTGGCTCTCGCCGGAGCATGGACGGGTTCGCCCGACGCTTCCCGCGAGGCCGAGCTCGCAGTGGGGTTCGCCCACACCGCCCAGGTGCCGGGAGCGCTCGCACTTGCCTGGGGCGTGCTCGGCACGATTCGTCAGGACAGCAACCTGCTGACGGACGCGGGGGCCGAGGCCGATCGGATCGGCCTCGACTGCAGGCCGTGGGAGTGGATGCTCAAGAGCACCGACCGACGACCCGAGGTGGTCGTGACCGAGCGCCTCGCGCCGGTCTCGGTCCGCTGTTTCGGCGGGTTCGGGATCCTCGTCAACGGGGCGCAGCCCACCTTCGACGGCGTCCGGCCACGCGCGCGTGCCCTGCTGCGCGTCCTCGCGCTCCACGCGGGGACCTCGGTCCACCGCGAGATGCTGGTCGACGCGATGTGGCCGCAGCTCGACAGCAGCGCCGGAACCCACAATCTCCACGTCTGTGTCTCCAGCCTGCGTGCGGCCCTGGAGCCCGGGGTCGCTCGCGGGGCGAGCCACCTCGTCGTCCGTGACGGCGATCGCTACTCCCTGGCCCTGCCGCCGGGATCGGTCGCTGACCTGCGCGAGTTCGACCTCCGCACCCGGGAGGCCGACGAGTGGCGTGCCCGGGGTGACGTGGAGCAGGCGGCGACGGCCCTGGACCTCGCCCTGCAGATCTACGCCGGAGACGTGCTGCCCGAGGACGGACCGTCGGAGTGGGCGGTGGGCGTCCGCGACCGCTACCGGGTTCGTGCCGCCCAGGCTGCCGCACTCCTCGGTGAGCTCCGGCTCGCTGAGGGCCGTCCGGCCGAAGCCGCGGTTGCCGCCCAGCGGAGCATCGAGATCGAGCCCTGTCGCGACGCGTCCTGGCGTCTCCTGGTCAAGGCGTACGACGCCGCGCAGGATGTCGCGGCGGCCGAGCGTGCCCGACGTTCCTATGCCTCGGTGCTCGCTTCGCTGGGTGTGGTCGAATCGACCGCTGACCTGCTGCGGGGCGGCCGAACCTCCTGACCGGCCCGGTGGGCGGCCAGTGCCGGTGAGCGGTCGCTGCGCTCAGCTGGAGGGGACGGACAGCGTGCCGCCGAGCAGGGCCGACGTGTCGCACCTCGTCGCGGGCGGGGCGTCGGGAGGCGTTCCCGGCGTACGGCAGGTCACGAGCAGACGAATCCGCTCGCTCGCGACGATCGGCGAGACGAAGTGGAAGTCGAGGTCGCGGAAGTTCTCCAGGGCCACGTCCATCTGCACCTCGCCGTCGACGAGGAGAACCGCACGCCCGAAGTCGCCCTGCGGGTTGCTGAGCACGACGTCGGTCAGGCGGTAGACGCCTTCGTCGACGATGTCGTAGTTCTGGGCGTCGGTTCCGCCGCCGCCCAACGGGTCGACGTGGAGCCGCCGGGACACGTCGGTCAGGATCACCTTGGGGGCCGGCTTCACACCGGCGACCTGGTCGGCCTTGTCGGCCGACTTCTGGGCGTTCGTGGCGGCACCGTTGGCAGCCTCGGCGTTCTTCTTCGCCTCGCCGGCAGCCTTCTCGGCATCGGCGGCAGCCTCCTCGGCGGCCTCCTTCGCCTGGGACTCGATGGTCGGCTTCAGGAGGGTGAACCACAGTGCGGCCAGGGCCGCCGCCAGCAGGATCAGTCCGATGAGGGCCCAGATCAGCCACTTGGGGATGACCGGCGTCTGTACGTAGCTGCCGTCGAGATCGACCGGGGTGCTGTTCTCCGGGGTGACCTCGACGACGAAGTTGTGCGTGACGGGTTGGCCGCGCCAGATCGCACGACGACCCTTGGCTCGCACCTTGGTGAAGCGGGCCTCGCCGGGCGGGATGACCAGGCCGACCGGGTCGACGCTCAGGAGCGCGCGGTTGCCCTCCGAGCCGGCGGTGACCAACACGTTCACCGGGACGTTGCCCCGGTTGTCGATCGCGACCTGGTGCTTGCCCCGCCGGCCCTGGGACGTCCTGGGCACCAGTTCGGCGGTGGTGTCGAGGAACGGAAGGATCTCCACGACGCCTTCGGGCACGACGGCGTTGTTCGGGTTGTCGCGCGGCGTGATGACCACACCGAAGCGCTGCGAGCCCACTGCCGTGGTCGCCGAACGGGGCGGCCGGAAGGTCACCGTCGCGGTCGTCGCCGTACCGGGGTAGAGGGACACCTGTGCGGGCTCGACAGTCGCCCAGCTCGCAGGTCCACCGACAACGGTGATGTCGTAGCCCTCGACGACGGTGCCGTTGTTCTTGATCTGGAGCGGGATCACTGCCTCCGACCCGGGGTCCAGCTGGACCGTCGGGGATTCAAGGCTTGCAGTAGTGGTCACGCTGGCAACGCTAGGACCTGTCGGTGGTCCGCTCACCCGTCGTAGGGGTGGACTTCCGGGCAAGCGGATGTGCCCGTTGAGCCACTGTTGAGTGCACAGAGAGTGCCCTCTGGTGTGCTCGCCAGGACCGTTCCTCCCAGCGGTCAGGTTCAAGCCCGACAGGAGTGCATCCACATGGATCGTCACGTCAGAGTCCACGTCCACGCCATCGACCCCATCCTCAAGGCGGGCGTCGTCAGCCATCTGCGCCCCCGTCCCGAGGTGCGCATCGTCACCGAGGAGGAAGCCGGGCAGGCCGCGGTCGCCGTGGTCGTCGCGGACCGCGTCGACGAGGAGTCGTTGCACCTGCTGCGCAAGCTGCGCCGGGACAGCTCCGGCCCGAGCACCGTGCTGGTGGTCGGTGGGCTCGACGACACCGACCTGGTCAACGTCGTCGAGGCCGGAGTGGTCGGGGTCCTGCGCCGACCCGACGCCAGCGCTGACCGCCTGGTGAACGCGATCCTCGCGGCGGCGCGCAACGAGGGCACGGTGCCGCCCGACCTGCTGGGTCGACTCCTCGACCAGGTCGGTGCGCTGCAGCGCGGGGTGCTCGGGCCGAAGGGGATCGCCTTCAACGGGCTCGCGGCTCGTGAGATCGAGGTGCTGCGCCTGGTCGCGGACGGCTGCGACACCGGTGAGATCGCGTGCCAGCTCGCCTACTCCGAGCGCACTGTGAAGAACGTGCTGCACGACATCACCTCGCGGCTCCAGCTGCGCAACCGTTCGCATGCGGTGGCCTATGCGCTGCGCCAGGGACTCATCTGAGATTGCCCGAACAGCCGGAGGGGTCGCCCCTCCTGCTGCCCCGGCGCGCACCCACGCGTCCTTCGGGCGTACGACGATCGATGCATCGCGATGAGGAGACGACTGGTGAAGAGCAAGCGCCTCACGGCGGTGGCACTCGTATGTGCGGTGTCACCGGTCGTCGTGCTGCCTGCGCTCGTCTCCGGCGCGCTCCCGTCGCCCGCGGCGCACGCTGCCGCAGCGGCACTGCCGCCGGAATCACGGGTCGCCTTCACCGACGAGCGCGACCAGGTCTATTCGCGGGACGTCACGCTCAGCACCTTCACCGGCTCCGTGAGCGGCGACACCGGCACCGTGGAGTCCCTGGGACTCGTGGACGAACCGGAGCTGGGGTACGTCGACCGTCCGGTTCACGAGGGCGAGCTGTCGAAGACACCCGGCGAGTCCGGCCTTGCCTGGGTGAGCACGAAGGACACGCCCGAGGGCGAGGTCTACCACGAGGACTCCGACGGCGGCATCACGCGCGTCACCTGCGACAACGACGACCTGGAGACCCATCCCGTGCCGGGCACGGACGGGGACAGCCAGGTCTTCTTCGCCTCCGACGCCGACGGTGACTGGGACATCTATGCGGCCATCCGGTCCGATGACGGCGACTGCAACTGGACCATCACGAACCTGACCCCGGATTCCCCTGGCGACGACCTCTGGCCGAGCCCGTTCGTCACGGAGGACTTCGACGGCGGCGGCACGTTCGGGATCGTCTACAGCACCGCGGAGGAGGGGCGCCTCCCCGACCTGGCGCTGATCAGCTTCCAGTTCACCGCCAGCGATCCTCAGTGGGACGGGGACCCCGGGGCCTTCGACGCGCCCGTCCAGCTCACCCCCACCCCCGGTTACGCCGAGACCCAGCCGGCCGTGGCCCCTGACCTCCCGGACGCAGGGCTCACTGTGGCCTACACCTCGAACGAGGACACGCCCGAAGGATCAATTCGCCTGCTCGAGGTGTTCAACCCCTCCGCCAACTGGGACCCCTGGACTGACGAGGAGGAGCCTCCGGCGTCCAGTGAGGCGGCCTGGGTCGAGAACTTCGGGGAGATCTACCCCTACCTCGCGTACACGCGCCGCGAGGAGGATCCCTACGGCGACATCGCCACCGCCCGGTACGACCCGGCCGACAGCGGGAACCCCGAACCCCACTTCTTCCGCAACAACCCGGTCTTCACCACGCCCGGCGTCGCCGAGACCCACCCCGTCTGGCTCGATGGCTTCACCGGCGGATCCACGAGCGACACCTCCGGCGAGATCGCTTACACCGCGCGTGCCCTGCACACGAACATCGACCCCACGGACAGTCGGGTGCTGGATGCCGACATCTCCGATGTCCGGGTCGATGGCACTGAACGCACGCGTGTGGTCGACGAGATCATCGACGACGAGATCCGGGTGGACGAGGCAGGCCCGGACTACTCACCCGACGGCGGCAGGATTGCCTTCAGCCGCCAGGTCGGGGTGAGCGATTCGATCACGCCGCTGGAGCGGGAGATCTGGACTGCTGACACGGACGGCGCCAACGCCGAGTCCCTGGCCACGAGCACCGGGCACACCGCGCTGGACCGGGATCGTGATCCTGTCTGGTCGCCGGACGGAACCCGGATCGCGTTCGTGCGGGAGAGGCGGGCGGCGTCCACGGCGTCCACGGCCACGTCCACCGTCTACGTCGTCGACCTCGCCGCCCAGACCACGATCATGGTGACTCCGCCACTGGACTTCGACGCGGAGGACCCCGAGCTGGACCACCGCACCTGGGAGGACTCGGACCCCGACTGGTCGCCCGACGGCACCCAGTTGATCCTCCGGCGGACGACCCAGTCGTGCTGCAACCCTGATCCCGGTCCGTTCCTCAACCGCCCGGCGCCCGGCTGGACCCAGGGCGCAGACCGGCTGCCAGCACGTGGCGAGACCCTCCCGATCAACGACGACAGCCTGTGGGTCGTACCGGTCGAGACAGCCGCCATCGGCGTCCGGGTGAGGACCTGCCCGGAGTTCTGCGACTACATCATCGGACGCCACCCCGCCTGGGCTCCGGACGGTTCCGCGATCGTCTTCGTCAACTCAGGCGCCCTCGTCCTGGGCACGATCCAGGAGAACAGCGACGACGACTTCCTCGTCGAGACCGAGGGCATCACTCGTCCCTTCTGGGACGGCAACACCACCGAGAGCCAGGCGACCCTGGCCTGGGCCGACGAACCCGCCTGGGCCCCGGACAGCAGCGAGATCTCCTTCAGCGGACAACCGATGGGTCAACCCGACCAACGCGGGATCTACCGGATCCTGCCGGACGCGACCGGCCTGGCCGTGATCACCGACGAGAGGGGTCCCGAGACCGAACCGACGTACCAACCGACGCCCCGCGCCGACGTCGCGGTGACGGCAGTGGTGACCGGATCGCCGGCCAGCGTCGGGGGTCCTCTCACTGCCACCTACACGGTGACGAACCTGGGACCCCAGACCGCCCTCGGCGTGGTGCTGACGACCACCCTGACGGCTGGCGCCACGATCATCTCCGCGACCACGACCAGCGGTCCGCCGGTCACCTGTGCGGCGGACGGCACGGGGTGCACGATCCCGTCGCTGCCCATGGGTGAGCCGGTCACGTACGTGGTGACGTTCAGCCATCCGGTGCCGGTGGCTGCGGGTACGGCCACGGCCATCGTGACGACGTCGACCGTCGATCCGGCCGAGGGCAACAACACGGCGACGGCGACGTACCAGGTGATGCTGGTCGCGCCCCCGAAGGCCGACCTGGCCGTCTTCCTCGGTCTGGACAGTCCGACGGGGTACGTCGGAGGGCACCGAATTGTCCGGGTCCGCGTCCGCAACCTCGGTCCGCAGGCCGCCCAGGCTGTGCAGCTCACGGCCACCTGGCCCGATGGCGTGGTCGCCGCGATCCAGCCGCCTGCCCTGGACCCGCCCCTCCCGCCGCTCCAGGTGACTCCGGCCTGCCTGCCCGGGGGACTGGTGTGCAACCTCGGCAACATCCCTCCGGGCACGGACGTGCTGTTCGCGGTGGCGCTGACCACTGCGACCGAGGGCGACTTCACGCTCGCTGCCAAGGTGAGCGCCACGACGATCGATCCGGCGCTCCCGAACAACCAGGACACGATCGAGCTCCCCGTCCTGCAGCCAGCCATCCGGCTGGTGCCGGCCGTGGCCCGGCCCGGTCAGGTCGTCCTTGCGTACGGCGAGAACATGCCGCCCGGCACGGAGGTCGTCCTCAGCTGGGACGAGGGGGAGGGCGTGCCGATCGATCCCGGCCCGCTGACGGTCCTGGACGACGGCACCATCCGCCGGTCGCTGCTGATCCTGCGCCGCGAACAGCTGGGCGGGCGCACGATCACCGCGACCAGCACGACCGAGGAGTTCACGCCGGTCACGGGCGACATCCTGGTCGTGCTCCGCTCCCTGTCCCCTCCGGATCTGGTCGGACGGGGTTAGGCCGTGATCTCGCAGGTCGATGAGGCGCTGCGCGAGATCGTTCGCGCCGATGCGGTCGACGCGGACATCGACGTGGTGTTCGACGCCCCGACCAAGGACTGGGCGGCGCGCCGGAACGCGCCGACGGTGAATCTCTACCTCTACGACATCCGCGAGGACATGAAGCACCGGGCGGCGGGCTTCCTGGACACGATCGATCCGGAGTCGGGTCAGGTCGTCGGCCGCGTTCCGGCCCCCCGTTTCTACAAGCTCAGCTACCTCCTCACGGCATGGACCCAGCGTCCCGAGGACGAGCACCGCGTGCTGGACTCGTTGCTCCGCGCGTTCCTGAAGTACGACGCACTGCCGAAGCACCTCGTGGTGGGACCGCTCGCCGAACCGCGCGAGCCGGTGAAGGTCACCATCGGCCTGCCCCCGCCGGAGGACCGGGCCTTCGCCGACGTGTGGTCGGCCCTCGGCGGCGAGCTGAAGCCCTCGCTCGACCTCGTGGTCGTGGCCCCGATGTGGACCGGCAGGACCTTCGAGGCAGGACCACCGGTCGAGGGCGGCATCACCATCGACACCACCGATCTCGTCAACGGTGGCCAGGGCAGGCGTCAGGCTCACGAGCCACCCACACCGTCGAAGGAGGCCGCGGCCCGGCTCGGACTCGAGCTGGACGAGGACGGCAAGGTCGTCGGTGGCATCGCGTTCGAGGGACGGTCGGCGGCGTACCGGAAGGCGGGCAAGGGATCCCTCGTCGCCCACACCCGGTCCGGCGGCGGTGGTGGCGGCGGAGCCGGCGGAGGAGGCGGCGGTGCCGGTGGCGCAGGGGGCGCGAGTGGTACCGGCAGCGCGAGCGGTCAAGGTGGGGAGGGTGAGGAGGAGCGCGGTCTGATGAACCTCGGCAATCCCCGCGCGCGCAAGCGGAGCAAAGACTGATGGCACGCAGCAGCCTCGCCCACGTGCTGGGCCGTCTCGCCGTGATCGAAGAGCGGATCCGGGCGCTCGTCGAGGCCCGTCGAGGCGTCGACCCGAATCCCGATGACCCGTTCCGCGGGCTCTACCTCGACGACGCCGCTGTCGACCGTTTGCTCGCCGGCCCGCGCCTGCTGGCGGACTGGTCGGTGCTGTCGAGCGTCACGGAGGTGGAGTCCGCTGCCGACGAGGCCGAGGATGCCGGCGTACCGCTGCGTCTGCGGGACCTGGCTGCGAACTTCGCCCTCGACACCGTTGACGTCGACCTCCTGCTGATCGGCATCGCGGCGGACGTCGACCCGCGTTTCGAGGGGCTCTTCGGCTACCTGAACGACGACGTCAGTCGGCGCCGCCCGTCGGTCGCTGTCGCGCTCGAGCTGGCCGGCGTACCGCTCGGCACGCCGGAGGGCTACGCCCACCTGCTGCACGGCCCCCTCGTCACCGGCGGCCTGGTCGAGCTCGACGAACCGGGTCGTCCGTTCGGCGGGAGGTCGGTCGGAGTGCCCGATCGTGTGGTGTCCCACCTGCTGGGCGGCGACGCGATCGACGTGGCGCTCGCGCCGGTGGTGATCGAGGTGCCCGACGTTCCGTGGGGCGACCCGTCCCCACTCGCCCGGGCGATCGAGAAGGCTGTGCCCCTCATCTACCTGCGGGAACCCGAGACCGGCTCGGGTCGAGTGCTCGCCGCGGAAGCGCTGCGGCTCACGGGACACCGCGCGATCCACCTGGACCTCACCCGGCTTCTGCGCCAGCCCGATCCTGATCGCCTTGCCAGGATCGCGGCGCGAGAAGCCCGCCTGTCCGGCGCGGGGATCGTCGCGGGTCCGGTGACGGTGCTCGAGGAGCGTCCGGTCCTCGCGACCCACCTGCTCGCCGAACCGCGCCCGTTGATCATGGTCGGCGCGCGGGTGTGGGACCCCGAGTGGTCGGTGCAGTCGGTGCTCCAGCTGGCCGTTCCGGACAGTACGACGTCCGAGCGCCGCGAGCTGTGGCGCTTCGCGCTGGCCGGTGCGGGCGCCGGTGCCGACGTCCTCGCGGCCGCCGACCAGTTCCGGCTCCGTCCCGAGGACGTCCTGCGTGCCGCGAAGTCCGCCCAGCTGCAGGCGTCGGTCGCGGGGGGAGCGATCGGACCCCATCACATCGTGCTGGGTGCCCGGGCGGAGAACGGATCGGCCCTGGACCGGCTGGCCCGGCGGGTGGAGCCTGCTGTCTCGTGGGCGGATCTCGTCGTACCCCCGACCGTGCTGACGGCCCTCCAGGAGGTGGCGCTTCGCTCGAGGCACCGGGAGAAGGTCCTGGTGGAGTGGCGGATGCGGCCCGGGGGAGGGCGTGGCATCGGTGTCGCTGCCCTGTTCGCGGGCGACTCCGGCACCGGCAAGACGATGTCCGCCGAGGTGATCGCACACGACCTGGGCCTCGAGCTCTATGTCGTCGACCTGGCCACCGTCGTGGACAAGTACATCGGTGAGACCGAGAAGAACCTCGAACGCATCTTCACGGCCGCGGCCGGCGTGAACGCCGTGCTCCTCTTCGACGAGGCCGACGCCGTCTTCGGCAAGCGGTCCGAGGTCCAGTCGTCCCACGACCGCTACGCCAACGTGGAGAGCGCCTACCTGCTGCAGCGGATGGAGTCCTTCGACGGCCTGATCATCCTGGCGACCAACCTGCGCGCGAACATCGATGACGCGTTCACCCGACGTCTGGACGTGGTCGTCGAGTTCCCGGTGCCCGACGAGGGCGGCCGGCGATCCCTGTGGGACAGCTGCCTGGGCCGCACCATCCGTCGGGAGCCGGACGTCGACATCGGCTTCCTGGCCAAGTCCTTCGAGCTCGCCGGCGGGTCGATCCGTTCCTCTGCCGTCACCGCGGCCTACCTCGCTGCTGCAGACACCGGCGTGATCGGGATGAAGCACCTGGTGACGGCCGTCCACCGCGAGTACCGCAAGCTCGGCCGGCTCTGTCTCGAGTCGGAATTCGGCGTCTACTGGCAGGTCCTCCGCGACAACGCCTGACGTGGTGCCCGAACGGGCAGCAGCGTCTGCCCCGGGGGATCGCGGTCAGGTACTTGGCGAGAGGGTCTCAGCGGGAGCAACGTGGGTACCAGTCCGACCTGGAGGCAGCCATGCACCTGCACGACCACGAACACGCTGAGGATCAGGCGGCCGAGGCCGCACGCGCCAAGGTCGAGGGTCCCGACACCCTGACCATGAAGGCCGCCATGGCCGGTCGCCAGGACGTCATGGGCCGCAGCGGCGTGATCGGTCTGCAGCGTGCCGCCGGCAACGCCGCGACCGCGCAGCTGATGGAGGACGAGGGCCCCTCCGTGCACGACGTCGTGTCCGGCAGTGGCAACGAGCTCGACACCGGCGTCCGCAAGGACATGGAGTCCCGGATGGGGCACGACTTCAGTGATGTCCGCGTCCACACGGGCGACAGCGCCGACGCGTCCGCGAAGTCGGTGAGTGCGCATGCCTACACCGTCGGCTCGAACATCGTCTTCCAGCGCGGGGCCTACGACCCGGAGTCCTCCGCCGGAAAGACCATGCTTGCCCACGAGCTCACGCACGTGGTGCAGCAGCGCAACGGACCGGTCGACGGAACCCCCGTCGGCGGCGGTGTCTCGGTCAGCGACCCGTCGGACAGGTTCGAGCGGGAAGCGTCCTCCAACGCAGAAGCGGTGATGGCCCAGCCCGTCCAGCGCCATGCCGAGGACGAGGACGTGCAGACCGCCCACGATTCAAGCCTCGGCCCCGTGGTGCAGCGCGAAGAGGAGGGCGAGGAGGAGGAGTCCGTCCAGGGCTCCCACGATTCCAGCCTCGGGTCGGTCGTGCAGCGCGAAGAAGAGGGCGAAGAAGAGGAAATGACCTCTTGAGCCGCGCCTACCCCCGCACCTGCCTCATCGGGCACGAGACGCTTCCTGACAGGGCGACCTAGGGGACCTGCCGGTGCTGGTCAATCAGGGCCACGCTGAGGGCAGTCGATAGCTCAGGAGGCACCATGCCGAACTACCTCTCGCCCGGCGTCTACGTCGAGGAGATGCCGGCGGGGACACGGCCGATCGAAGGTGTGGGGACCTCGGTCGCCGCATTCGTCGGTCTGGCTGCCAAGGGACCGGTCAATGAACCGACCCTGGTGTCCAATTGGTCGCAGTTCTCGGAGAACTTCGGAGATTTCGTCGAGAACTCCTACCTCGCCCATTCCGTGTACGGCTGGTTCCTCAACGGCGGAGGCAACTGCTTCGTCGTACGGATCGCGCCGAACAGCGGTCGCAAGGGCGGACCCAGCACACCGAAGGCCATTGCGGCCCCCAAGCAGGCCGCCCTCGGCGGCTACAACGTCACCTCCATCGCCAAGGGCGGGCAGGCCGACAAGTCGATCGAGCTGTCGGTCGAGCCGGCGAGTGGCGACAAGACTGCCGAGGGTGAGTTCAAGCTCGTCGTGAAGGTGGACGGAAAGCCCACCGAGACCTACGACAACGTGACCCACATGGCGTCGGACAACAACGTGGCCACGAAGGTCAACCTGTCGTCGAAGGTCATCAACTTCGAGGAGGCTTCCCAGGGCAGCGGGTTGCGCCCGATCAACCAGGGGAGTGTCGAGCTGGTCGAGCCCCAGACCGCACCGGTGCCACCGACGACCGAGAACCTCGGCGCCGGCGACTACGTCGGCGACGTGGCCCAGCGCACCGGGTTCGGTGGTCTCGAGGCCATCGACGAGGTCACCATGATCGCGGCGCCGGACCTGTCCGCTGCCCTCGAACAGGGTGCCATCGACCTCGACACCTTCAAGGCCGTGCAGCTGGGCATGATCGCCCACTGCGAGCTGATGGGTGACCGGATCGCGATCCTCGACACCCCGCCCGGGCTCAACGCCCAGCAGGTGCACCAGTGGCGCATGCACGACGCAGGCTACGACTCGAAGTTCGCGACCATGTACTGGCCGTGGGTCGAGGTCTTCGACCCTGCTGCCGGGGCCAACACGTTCGTACCGCCGTCGGGTCACATGGCCGGCATCTGGGCGCGCAGCGACAACACCCGGGGCGTGCACAAGGCGCCGGCCAACGAGGTCGTCCGCGGAGCCCTTCGGCTCCAGACCGCGATCACCAAGGCCGAGCACGACCTGCTCAACCCGGTCGGCATCAACTGCGTCCGCACGTTCCCGGGCCGCGGTGTCCGGGTGTGGGGAGCGCGGACACTGTCCAGCGAGGCGGAATGGCGGTACCTGAACGTCCGCCGGCTCTTCAACTACCTGGAGGAGTCGATCCTGATCGGCACCCAGTGGGTCGTCTTCGAACCGAACGACCCCGACCTGTGGGCACGGATCCGACGGACCATCTCCTCGTTCCTGGTCAACGAGTGGCGCAAGGGTGCCTTGTTCGGCACCACCCCTGACGAGGCGTTCTTCGTCAAGTGCGACGACGAGACCAATCCGTCCGAGGGCATCGACGCCGGTCAGGTCGTCTGCCAGATCGGCATCGCTCCTGTGAAGCCGGCCGAGTTCGTCATCTTCCAGCTGTCGCAGTTCTCCGGCGGCACCAGCCTCGTAGCAGAGTAGGTAGGAACCAGTAATGGCACTTGCAGATGCCCTTGACTCCGCGCCAGCACACTCGTTCAAGGTCACGATCGACGGGATCCAGGTCCCGAAGGTCAACCAGGTCAGCGGGCTCAAGCAGGAGGTCGACAAGATCGAGCTCAAGCAGCAGACGAGCGACGGCAAGTACGTCGTCCGTCAGCTGATCGGTCGGCCCAAGCCCGGCGAGTTCACGGTCACTCGTGGTCTCACCGACTCGAAGACGGTCACGGACTGGCTCAAGTCGGTCAGCCAGGGTGACGTCGCCGGATCCCGGAAGACCGCATCGGTGGTGCTGCTCGACTACATGGGTGCGCCGATCAAGACGTACAGCTTCACGAACTGCTGGGTGCGCACCGTCGAGGTGAACGAGCTCAAGGCAGGTGCCGCCGAGCAGGCGACGGAGAAGTTCACGGTCTGCTTCGACGAAGTGACGGTGACCTGATGCAGCGGGGTCCCGCGCTCGCCGACGCCTCCCCGGAGATGTCGACGGACGTGCGCCCCGCGGCCCAGGAGGCACCGTTGCGCACGTCGTTCGACTTCGAGCTGCCCCGTGGTTTCGTCGACGGCAACGGGGTCACCCATCGTCAGGGGACGATGCGGCTCGCCACGGCACGCGACGAGCTGCTGCCGCTCTACGACGAGCGGGTCCAGGAGAACGCCGCGTTCACCACGGTGGTCCTGCTCGGCCGCGTGATCACCCGGCTCGGTGGCCTTCCCGTCGTCGACGCCAACGTCGTCGAGAACATGTTCGCCAGCGACGTGGCGTTCCTCCAGGACTTCTACCGGCGGATCAACGCCGAGGGCCACACCCGCGCTGCGGTCACCTGCCCCGAGTGCAGCCACCGGTTCGCGATCGACCTGTCGGGCGGGCGCCTGGGGGAATCGTGACGTACGGGGCCGACCGTATCTACGCGGAAGTCTCGTACGTCGCCTACCACTTCCACTGGCCGCCGGACGCGATCCTCGACATGGAGCACGCCCAGCGGTTGCGGTACGTGCAGGAGATCGCCGCGATCAACAACCGGCTCAACGAGGAACGCTGAGCGATGGCCTGGTCATGGCCCTGGAGCCGGGACAAGGCTCCTCCGGAGTCGGCCGCCTCGGTGGCGCAGCCGCCAGCGACCCCTGCCCCCGCGGCCGCGCCCGCCCCCTCCCCGATGGGATGGGCCTTCCTGCCGCCCATCCAGCGCCAGCTCGCCGAGCCGATCCGGCCGCTGAGCCGCGGGTTCGAGCCGGGTGCCTGGGCCTCGCCGATGTTCACGGGCTCCATGACCCACGCGGTGGCGGATGGCGCTCCGCACGGACTGATCGACGGTGACGGCCGAGGACTGGGACTCCCCGTCCAGCGCACTGCCGCAGGACCCGAGCTCACGCTGCTCCCACCGCCCCGCCCGCGGGTCCAGCGCTCGATCCAGCGGGCCACCGACGAGGAGCTCGCGGAGCACGACGACGCGAGCTCCGAGACGCGCGAGCCGGAGGCCCGGTCGACCGGCGAATCCGCGACGGGCGACGGACCGGACGAGGGGGGAGCCGGCGGTGACGGTGGTACCGAGACGCCGCTGACGATCTCCCGCGCAGCCGAGAGCCGACTCCCCGTGGCGGTTCCCGAGCCGCCCCGGTCCCTCGTGCGCGCCAGCCCGGCCGGTCTGCCCTTCGTGCAGAGGTCCGCCGTCGCGGTGCCCGCGTCGACTCCCGGGCCATCCAGCGGGTCATCCAGTGAGTCGGCCAGCGGGTCATCCGCCACGCCTCCCGCGTCGTTGACCCCGGTGGCCCCGGACCGCCCCGCTGCGGACTCCCCGGTGTCCGCACGGCCGCCTGAAGTGACCGAGACGGGTCCGATCCTTCCGGACACCGCTGCCCTCGCGCCGGGATCGCCGGCCCCTGAGCCGCTGGGGGCCGCCGTCGCGCCCTCGCCCGTGCCGGGTGCGCCGGCCGGGTTGCCGGTGCAGCGGATGTCCTCCTCCGCTGCTGCGCCTGCCGCCGGTCGTGCCGTTGCGGGGGAGCGCCCGAGGCTCGGGTTCGGTCCGCCGCTGGAGCAGGTTCCCTCGACCGCCCAGAGTTCGCCCCCACCCGACGTGCCGGGGCCCGCGCTGCAGGCACAGCGCGCGGCCGCGGACGGATTCACCGAGGTCACGTTGCCGGGCGTCGCCGTCGCGGCGCCGAAGCAGCCACCGGCACCGGGCATGCCGCTCCAACGGGCGAGCAGCCCGGACGCGTCGCCAATGGCGGCGCCGGCGGTTCAGGACGAGTCGTCCCCTGCAGCAGCGGACGAGGCCGTCCATCCGGACGACTGCGCCGACCCCGGCCACGGCCATCCGGCCGCCGCGCTGCCAGCAGCCGCGATCGCAGGGCCACCGGACGTCGTACCGACGCTGCAAACGGTGGTGCCTGAACCTCCGGTCTCGCCCATGATGCGCGGCGAGGTCGCGCCCCTGAACGTCGGTGGCCTCAGCACGTCCATCCAGCGCTCGAGCGTGCTGCCGGGCCTGGGCCTGCCGGTGCAGAAGCTGTCGGTGCGCCCGGCAGGACTCCCGGCCGCACCTTCCTCCCGCGTGGTCCGGGTGCAGCGCGTACCGTCCTCGATGTCGTCCCAGGCGTCCTCCGCCGGGCCCTCCACCTCGCCGACCTCGACGCCCTTCTCCGCTCAGTCCCCGGGGCCGTCGGCTGCTGTCGGAACCGCGACTCCGCCGCCCACCCCGATGGGCGCCACCCACGCCGCCACGTCCCCGACGCCGACGTCGACACCGACGCCGATGGGAGTCACGACGTCGATCCCCGCCCTCCAGCGGAGTACGACGCCCGGTGCGCCGGCCTCGTCCTTGCCCGTCGTGGAGCCGGTCGGCCACGAGGGTCTGCTCGACGCAGGCGCCGCTGCGGTGGCCGTCGAGTACTCCGCCGTCCCGCTCGAGTCCGGGTCAGGAATGAGCCGGGCCGGATCAGGTTGGACCGGGCCCAGCACCGCCGGTTCGAGCCCGGCCGGTTTCATCGAGCTCGGCTCCAGTACTCCCGTCTCGAGTGACCTCGGCTCCGGCGTCGCCGTGTCGAACGACCTGGGTTCCGGTACCACCGGGTACGGCGGGTCGAACGGGGCCGGTCCGGCCTCGTTCGTCCAGCGATCGTCAGCCGGCGTGGCCAGCGCTCCGGCGCTCCGGGCGACAGGCGTTCCGAGCGCTCCGCCCCTGGTCCTCCCGCAACGAGCGAGCGCGGCGGAGGTCGAGGCGGTGGAGTCCGCGACGATCCAGCGAGCAGAGGCCCCGGAGGTGCCGGAGCCCGAGCCCGCACCGCCTCCCGCCGAGGCGGCGGATGCCGGGTCGCCGGCCGCAGCTCCGCCCGCTGCTGCCCCGCCGGCTGCCGGGGGGCAGCAGTCGCCCGAGCAGGCCGAGGCCATGGCCCGTCAGCTGTTCCCGTCGCTGTTGCGGATGCTGCGCGGCGAGCTGATCGTCGACAGGGAACGGCGGGGGGTCCGTACCGACCGGTGGTGAGTGCCTGCTGAGTGAACAGACGGACCGTGTCCTTGAGCGCGGTCGACCGGACGAAGGGAGCGGGGAGCGATGAGCCAGCTGCAGGACGTCGACACCGCTGTCAGCGTCAGCTACAAGGTGAAGATCGACGGCCGGGAGCTCGGCGACTTCACCAGCTGCGAGGGCCTGGGCGTCGAGGTCGTCCTGGAGAGCCGCGAAGAGGGTGGCAACAACGGTTTCGTCTGGCAGTTCCCGTCCCGGTTGAAGTACTCGAACGTGAAGCTCTCGCGCCCGCTTGGCAAGCAGACCGAGCAGATCACGAACTGGATCGGGGAGCTGGTGTCCGGCTACAAGCGCTACACCGCAACGATCGAGGCGCAGACGGCGAACGGCACGGTCGTGGCGAAGTGGTCGCTCAATGAAGTGATCCCGGTCCGCTGGACCGGGCCGCAGATGACGCCCGACCAGCCCAAGGTGTTGACCGAGACCCTCGAGATCGCCCACCACGGCTTCCTTCCGAGCGGCTGAGGAGCGCACGATGAGCAGTAGTCCGGTCGGATTCCAGGCTGCCGGTGCCGGAGGCGGCGGCGGAGCCAAGCTGGAGCAGGCCTACCTCCAGGTCTACGAGCCCTCGAAGGACGGGTCGCTCGCTGCCCCCGGGCCGAAGCTGGAACCGATCAAGTTCCAGTTCAACCCGAAGGAGCTGTCGTTGCAGAAGACGGCCAACTGGAAGCGGGAGGAGGCCAAGGGCAACAAGTCCGCCTCGCCGCCCGAGTTCAAGGGGGCCCAGCCCTCGAAGCTGACCCTCGAGCTGTTCCTGGACTGCAAGGGGGAGCACGACACGACCGTGGTGCAGACCGTGGAGAAGCTCTTCATGCTCACGGTGCCGCTCGAGAAGACCCTCACCTCCAAGAAGCCCTCACCGCCGTGGGTGGTCTTCCGCTGGGGTTCGCTGACCGGCTTCCTCGGCTACGTCAGCCAGGTCCAGGCGAAGTACACACTGTTCACCAGCGGCGGCGTGCCGATCCGGGCGACCTGCACGGTCACCCTGGAGGAGCTCTCCGGCGGGCCGCCGAAACAGAACCCCACGTCGGGCGGGCTCGTGCCGCACCGGGTGCACCAGGTGGTCGAGGGTGACTCGCTGCCGGCGATCGCGTATGCCGAGTACGGCAAGCCGTCGTTGTGGCGGCCGATCGCCGAGCTCAACCGGATCGACGACCCGGCCCGGATCCGTCCGGGCACCGAGCTGTTGCTCCCTGCCCTGGAGGAGATCGAGAGCGAGTCCCGACCTCGCAGGAAGGCCTTGGGGCATGGCGCACGGTGAAGAGTTCAGCAACACCCTGCTGGTGAAGGTGGACGGCACCCCACTGCCTGCCGACATCGCAGTCGCGATGGTCGCGGGATTCATCGACGAGAGCACCCGGGTCCCCGACCTGTTCGTGCTGCGCTTCCGCGACCCGGACGGCACGGTGCTGGCCAAGGGAAAGTTCGCCATCGGCGCGAAGGTCGAGCTGACCCTGCAGAACACCGCGCCCGGCGGCCCGGAGCCGTTGCACGTGGGTGAGGTCACCGCACTCGAGGTGGAGATCGGCGAGGGCGGCCTGCACACGGTGGTGCGGGGCCTCGATGTCGCCCATCGGCTCTACCGAGGGACCCGCGTGGCGGCGTACGTCAACATGACGGCCTCCGACATCGTGAAGAAGGTGGCTGGGCGTGCGGGCGTGCAGGTGAAGGTCGAGGCCACGAGCGCGGCGCTCGATCACGTCACGCAGGCTGGTGAGTGCGACTGGGACTTCCTGGCCCGCCTCGCCACCGAGCACGACCGGCTGCTCACGGTGAGCGCCGGGAAGCTCCTCTTCATCAAGCGTCCGGTGGCAGGAGAGGCCCCGTCCGGGACCGACGCCCGCTCCGAGGCGCTCGTGCTGCAGCAGGGCGTCAACCTCGTCGAGCTGCGCGCCACCATCACGGCGTCGGGCCAGGTCAAGGAGGTGCAGGTGCGGGGCTGGGACCCGAAGGCCAAGGTGGCCGTGATCTCCAACAAGCCGTGCGTGACGCAGAGCGCCCAGCCCGAAGGCGGCATGACCCCGGTCAAGATCGCGTCGACCTTCGCCAGCCCGTCGTACGTCGTCGGCGACGTACGCGTTTCCGACAACCTGGTGGCCGCGTCGTCGGCCACCTCCCTCGCCGACCACGTCGCCGGCGGCTTCGCCGAGGTCGAGGGGATCGCGAAGGGAAACCCCGCGCTCCGAGCGGGATCGGCGGTCAAGCTGGCTGGCGTCGGCGACCCCTTCGTCGGCCGCTACGTGCTGACCTCGACGCGCCACGACTTCCGCCCCGCGACCGGGTACCGGACGCACTTCACCGCGAGCAACACGTCGGAGCGTTCCCTCTACGGCAGCGTGCAGGACTCACCGGCGAGCGATCCGCGCATCGTGGGCGTCGTACCCGCCATCGTGACGAACGCTCAGGACCCGGACAAGCAGGGTCGGGTCAAGGTGAAGATTCCCTGGCTCTCCGACGACTACGAGTCAGGTTGGTGCCGGACGGTCCACGCGGGCGCCGGTCCCAAGCGCGGACTTGTCGTGCTGCCCGAGGTCAACGACGAGGTGCTGATCTCGTTCGCCCACGGGGACCTGGGGCATCCGTACGTCCTCGGCGGGGTCTTCAACGGCAAGGACCTGCCGAAGCAGCCCTGGTCCGACCACGTCGATGCCGGCAACGGTGCGATCGTCAACCGAGCGTGGGTCTCGCGGACCGGCATGCAGATCCTCTTCCTCGAGAAGGCCGGCGCGGAGAGCCTGGAGATCAGCACGAACAACGGCAAGCAGAAAGTGCTTCTCGAGCAGACCACACAGGGCATCAAGATCATCACGGACGGCCCCACCGACCTCACGGCCAAGGGCGCCGTCACCGTGAAGTCGAATGCAGACGTCAAGGTCGAGGGCATGAAGATCGAGATCACCGGCAAGGCCGGCGTGAAGATCAAGGGCGCGACGGTCGACATCGAGGCCGACGGGCCGGTCAAGGTCAAGGGTGCCATGGCGAGCGTCGACGCCTCGGGCCCGTTGACGCTCGCCGGTGCGATCGTGAAGATCAACTGATGCCGACGCCGGCCGCACGCGTGGGCGACCTGACTCCCCACCCGGGTGTGATCACGGGGCCGGGCGTTGCCACGGTGCTGATCGGAAACCTGCCGGCAGCCACGGTGGGCGACCTGCACACCTGTTCCTTTCCGCCTCCGGCGGGACCGCATCCGCCGTCGCCCATCGTCAAGGGGTCCGCGACGGTCCTGATCGGTGGCAAGCCAGCGGCTCGGGTGGGCGACCTCACCGGGTGCGGAGCGCCGATCCTGCCGCCGGGTTGTCCGACCGTGCTGATCGGGGGCTGACGATGGGTTCGGAGTTCGTCGGTTCCGGCTGGTCCTTCCCGTTGCGGACCGATCCCACTGGCCGGGTCGCCCTCGTCAGCGGGCGCCGGGAGATCGAGGAGAGCATCCGGCTCATCCTGATGACCGCTCCGGGCGAGCGCCCGATGCGACCCGAGTTCGGGTGCGCCGTCCACGACTACGTGTTCGCCCCGGCCGACGCCGCGACGGCCGGCGACATCGCCTACGCCGTGCGGGTCTCGCTCAACCGCTGGGAGCCGCGGGTGGACGTCGAGGACGTCGCCGTGCGCTTCGACGCCGTCGACCAGGGCGTCCTGTACATCGACATCTCCTACTCGCTGCGCGGCGAGAACGATCCGCGCAACCTGGTCTTCCCCTTCTACGTCATTCCGCCCCACGAGGAGGACGCATGACCCTTCCGGTCCCGAATCTCGACGACCGCCGGTTCCAGGACCTCGTCGACGACGCCAAGCGCATGGTCCAGCAGCGCTGCCCGGAATGGACCGACCACAACGTGTCGGACCCCGGAGTGACGCTGATCGAGACCTTCGCGTTCATGACCGACGAGCTGCTCTACCGGCTCAACCGCGTCCCGGACAGGCTCTACATCACCTTCCTCGACCTCCTCGGCGTCACCCTGCACCCGCCGACCCCGGCCCGGGTCGAGGTCACGGCCTGGCTCGCGGCAGCCGCGGAGGAGACCACGGTGCTCCCGACCGGCTCGGAGGTCGCGACGCTCCGCACGCCCCAGCAGGAAGCGGTCGTCTTCGCGACGTCGCAGACGCTCACGATGCCGCCGCGCTCGCTCGCGCACGTGATGACCCACAACGCCGGCGGCGAACCCGAACGCCGTGACGACGAGCTCAGCCTGGGGACCGAGTTCCGCTGCTTCACCGAGCAACCTGCGTACGAGGACGTCCTCTACGTCGGCCTCGACGACGCGGCACCGTCCTGTGCCATCGGCGTCCGGATGACCTGCCACCTCCAGGGCGTGGGCGTCGATCCCACGCGGCCGCCGCTGGTGTGGGAGGCCTGGGACGGCAAGGCCTGGACGGCCTGCGACGTCGACCGCGACACGACGGGTGGTCTGAACCGGCCGGGCGACGTGATCCTGCACGTCCCCGACTCCCACGTCGCGTCGGTGGTGTCGCAGGTGCGCGCCGGCTGGTTGCGGTGCCGCGTCGTGGCGCCGGGGGAGGGCTACCCGTTCTACAGCGCCTCGCCCACGATCACGGAGATGTCGGCGTACACCATCGGCGGGACCGTCGCGGCCACTCACTCCGAGACGTTCACCGACGAGATCCTCGGACTGTCCGAGGGGGTGCCGGGGCAGGTGTTCAAGCTGGTGCGCGGACCGCTCGTCGCCGACGGCGACCCGTTCGTGGTCGAGGTCGCGTCCGGGGCGGGCTGGGACCAGTGGGAGGAGGTCGCCTCCTTCGCCGACTCGGGTCCCGACGACGCCGTGGTGAGGGTGGACCGCGCGACCGGAGAGGTGCAGTTCGGTCCCGCCGTTCGCGAAGCGGCCGGAACCATGCGTCAGTACGGCGGCGTTCCCCCGAAGGGCGCGCCGATGCGCGTGCCGTCGTACCGGATCGGGGGTGGTCCGTCCGGCAACCTTGCGGCCGGCGCAATCAAGATCCTGCGGTCCACGGTGCCCGGCATCGACCGTGTCGAGAACCGTCGCGCTGCGGTCGGTGGTGTCGCGGCCGAGACCGTCGACGAGGCGAAGCTCCGCGGCCCGCTCGCCCTGCGCACCCGCGATCGCGCTGTCACCTGCGAGGACTACGAGCAGCTCGCGAAGGCGGCCGCACCGCAGGTCGCCCGCGTGAAGGCGGTGCCTGCGGGGCCGGGCGGCGAGGAGAGCGGTGTCCGGGTGCTGCTGGTGCCGGCCGCCTCGGCCGACGCCGAGGGGAGCCTGCGCTTCGAAGACCTCGTGCCGACGGCGGCGACCCTCCAGACCGTCACGTCGTTCATCGACCCGCGTCGCACCGTGGGCGCCCGCGTCGTGGTCGAGCCGCCGTTCTACCAGGGCGTCACCGTCGTCGCGACGCTCGTCGCGCGGGCCCGGACTGCCTCTGCGGAGCTGGAGAAGTCGTCGCGGATCGCGCTCAACCGGTACTTCGACCCGCTGACCGGAGGCATCGACGGGAAGGGATGGCCGTTCGGTCGGCCGGTCCAGGCGGGCGAGGTCTACGCCGTGCTCCAGCAGGTCTCCGGCACCGAGCTGGTCGAAGAGGTGCTGCTGTTCGCCGCGGACCCGATCACGGGCAAGCGCGGCGAGCCGGTGCAGCGCATCGACCTCGACCGCTTTGCGCTGGTCTTCTCCTACGACCACCGGGTCCGGGTGATCCGGGGTGGCTGAGCCGACCGCGACGAGTCACCGGGGCATGGTGCCCGGTCTGATCTCCCCGGCGCCGCTGGCCCAGCGGCTGCCCGGGGTGCTCCAGGACGACGACTTCCTGGTGCGTTTCGTGGGTGCCTTCGACGACGCGTACGCACCGATCCACGCGACGCTCGACTCGTTGGCCGCGTACTTCGACCCGCAGCTGTCACCGGCGGACTTCCTCGGCTGGCTGGCCATGTGGGTCGGTGTCGAGCTCGACGACGCGTGGTCGACGGCCGACCGGCGCCGGATCATCACCGACGCGGCGCGGCTGCACCGGCAGCGGGGGACCGTCGCCGGCATCCAGGCCGCGCTCGAGCAGGCCCTCGGTGCCGACGTGAGCGTCAGCGACACCGGTGCGTGCGACTGGTCGCAGAAGCCCGGCGCCGATCCCGGCGGCTCCGGTCCCCCCGCAGTCACGGTCACGGTGACCGTCCCCGATCCGGCCGCCGTCGACGTACGACGGGTCGAGGCGCTGCTCGAGGACGTGTGTCCCGCACACGTGACCCGGCAGTACAAGGTCGTTGCTGCAGGAGGAGCGAAGAAATGAGCCAGGCATGTCCGGTGTGCACCGCTGGTCTCGACGAGGGCGAGCGGTTCTGCGGTGAATGTGGCGCGTACGTCGACTGGTCCGACAACGCCCACGAGGAGCACGCCCCTGTTGCCGTCGAGCCCGATCCCGTGCCGGCCCCGGTCCCGGACCGCGGTCGGGTGCCGTCGACTCCGCCCCCGTCCGGCCCGCCGACTGGTCTGCCGACCGGCCCGCCGCCGTCGGGACCGCCCCCGACGTCCGGGCCGCCGTCGCGTCCCGTGGCTCCGGTCGTGGTGCCGAAGGTGTCGACGGCCGAGCGGCCCGACGAAGCACCGGCAGCCGCTGCCGTCGTACCGCCTCCGCCGCCGCCCTCCAAGCCCGGCGCGGAGTGGAAGCCCCCGCCGCCGCGCGACGCCCTCCAGGCGATGGTCGTCCCCGTCACGGAGAAACAGGCCGGACGCCAGCCCGGCGCACAACAGCCCGCGCCCCAGAAGCCCGGCACGCCGCTCGCCAAGCCCAAGCGGCCGCGGCCGCCGGTCGACGACCCGATCCAGCAGGGCGACCTGGTCTGCGGCAACTGCGGGATCGGCAACAAACCGACCCGGAAGTTCTGCCGCCGCTGCGGCACCACGCTCGCCGAGGCCGTGGTCGCCAAGCTGTCGTGGTGGCGGCGTTGGCGCAACAAGCGGCGCCTCCGCAAGGTCAAGCACGCGGGCGCCCGTCCGCGCGCCGCGCGCACGGGTCGCTTCCAGCTGCGCTTCCCGACGAGGCTGCTCACGATGCTGTTGATCCTGGGTGCGTTGAGCATTGGTGGCTACGCCTTCCGCGACGTCCTCGGCGGCATCTACGGCACGGCTCGCGACCGGATCGCCGGGACCGAGGAGGTCAACCCCACGGCGATCGAGGCGTCGAGCAGCCAGCGAGGCCACGGCCCCGAAGAAGCCCGCGACGGGGTGTCCAACGAGTACTGGGCGCCTGCCAAGGCCGGTGACGGCCGGGGCGAGAAGCTCAACCTCGAGTTCGAGGACCCGATCCGGCTGGTCTACGTCATCATCACGCCGGGGATCACCGCCGTGGACGAGGAGCTGTTCCTCACCCAGGGCCGCCCGAAGGAGATCAACGCGGTCGTGAAGCGCAGCGACGGCACGACCGAGATCAAGGAATTCAGGTTCGAGGACAAGCTCGGTCCGGCCAAGTTCAGCGTGGGCGTGAGCGACGTCGTCGACATCACCTTCGAGATTCGCTCCGCCTACCAGGGCACTGCGGCGGGCAGTCACACCGCGATCGCGGAAGTGGAGTTCCAGGCCCGCAAGTGAGGGTGCGGGTGGTGCCGCAGCTGGGGGCCGTCTCGCGATTGGCTCGCGGGGCGGCGGAGGTCGTAGGCTGACCTCTACCGGTCCGTCCTGGACCGGAATTCGCACGTCCGCAGACCACGACGGGGCCATCGCAACTCATGGCCCCGACCGCCCGTGGGTGACTTGCCTTCAGTCCTGGGAAACCAGGTCAGGTGAGCGCGCAGGCGTCAGGACCAACTGAAAACCACACAGGAGATCAATTATGGCTGTCGTGACCATGCGCCAGCTCCTTGAGAGCGGCGTCCACTTCGGACACCAGACCCGTCGTTGGAACCCGAAGATGAAGCGATTCATCCTCACGGACCGCAACGGCATCTACATCATCGACCTGCAGCAGTCGCTGGCCTACATCGACCGCAGCTACGCCTTCATCAAGGAGACCGTGGCCAAGGGCGGGACGATCATGTTCATCGGCACCAAGAAGCAGGCGCAGGAGTCGATCGCCGAGCAGGCGACCCGCGTCGGCATGCCGTACGTCAACCAGCGCTGGCTCGGTGGCATGCTCACCAACTTCCAGACCATGAGCCAGCGGATCAACCGGCTCAAGGAGCTCGACGACGTCGACTTCGACACCGTCGCCGGTTCGGGTCGCACCAAGAAGGAGCTCCTTCAGATGCGCCGCGAGCACGTCAAGCTCGAGCGCACCCTGGGTGGCATCCGCGAGATGACCCGGACCCCGTCCGCGGTCTGGATCGTCGACACCAACAAGGAGCACCTCGCGGTCGAGGAAGCCCGCAAGCTGCGGATCCCGATCATCGCGATCCTCGACTCCAACTGCGACCCCGACCTGGTCGACTTCCCGATCCCGGGCAACGACGACGCCATCCGCGCGGTCGGCCTGCTGACCCGCGTGATCGCCGACGCCGTCGCCGAGGGCCTCATCTCCCGCTCGGGTGCCGGTTCTGCTGCGGCCCCGACCGCCCAGGAGCCCCTGGCCGAGTGGGAGCGCGAGCTCCTCGAGGGTGACGCTGCCGAGACCCCGGCCGCTGACGCGCCGGCTGCCGAGGCGCCCGCCGCCGAGGCCGAGGTTGTCGAGGCGCCCGCCGCCGAGGCCGAGGTTGTCGAGGCGCCCGCCGCCGAGGCCGCCGAAGCTCCTGCTGCCGACGCCCCGGCCGAGGCCTGAGCCTCACCAACTCGACATCGAGGGGAAGCGTGACGCTGCGCAATGATCTGGCGTCGCGCTTCCCCTCACCCACGATCTGATCCGAGGGAGGATCCCCATGGCTTTCACTGCTGCTGACGTCAAGAAGCTCCGTGAGCTCACCAGCGCCGGGATGATGGACTGCAAGAAGGCGCTCGACGAGACCGACGGCGACTTCGACAAGGCCGTCGAGCTGCTCCGCGTGAAGGGTGCCGCCAAGGCAGCCGCACGTGGCGCCGAGCGCGAGGCCTCCGCCGGCCTGGTCGCCAACGCTGGTGGCGCGCTCATCGAGCTGAAGTCGGAGACCGACTTCGTCGCCAAGAACGAGGACTTCATCGCTGCCGCCCAGCAGATCGCCGAGGCGATCAACGCGGGCAAGGCCACCGACACGGAGTCCGCCAAGGCGCTGCCGCTCGGTGACAGCACCGTCGGCCAGGTGGTCGAGGGCCTCGCCATCACCATCGGCGAGAAGATCGAGCTCGGCAACGTCGCGTACTTCGACGGCCCGGTCGCGGTCTACCTGCACAAGCGCTCGGCCGACCTGCCGCCCGCCGTCGGCGTCATGGTCGCCTACGAAGGCGACGAGACTGCTGCTCGCGGTGCCGCGATGCAGGTTGCTGCGCTCAAGGCGCAGTACCTCACTCGCGACGAGGTCCCGGCCGACATCGTCGCCGCCGAGAAGGACGTCCTCACCAAGAAGACGATCGAGGAGGGCAAGCCCGAGGCTGCCGTCGCGAAGATCGTCGAAGGCCGCATCGGCGGCTTCTTCAAGGAGATCGTCCTGCTCGAGCAGGAGTCCGTCTCGGAGTCGAAGAAGTCCGTGAAGGCCGTCCTCGACGCCTCCGGCACCACCGTGTCGCGGTTCGCCCGCTTCGAGGTCGGCGCCTGACGCAGAACCACCCGAACGGCCGGTTCCCACGCAACGTGGGGACCGGCCGTTCGTCCTTTTGTTGAGCGGACGTTTACTGCTGGCGGTAGGTTTGCGGTCGCCGGCAGCGGACATCAGTCGGTGACGTGCGTTCGCACTTTCGCGAGCGTCTTTTCGTTCTGGTGGAGGAGATCTTCAGGTGGGACTCATTCAGGCCGCGATCGGCGCGATCGGCGGCACGCTCGGTGACCAGTGGCTCGACTTCTACGGCGTCCCGGACGGCGTGACCTCGACCGTGGCGGTCTTTCCCGCCGTACCCAAGGGCGAGAACGCCGGCCGCGGCAGCAACACCCGCGGATCCGAGGGCGTGATCACCAACGGCTCGAAGATCATCGTGCCGGAGGGCTACGGCCTGGTCCTGCTCGAGGACGGCGCCTTCACCGGCTTCGCCGCCGAGCCGGGCGCGTACATCTGGAATTCCGACGAGCCGGCCTCGCAGTCGGTGTTCTCAGGCGGTGGCCTCGTCGACTCCGTCATCAAGCAGAGCTGGGAGCGGTTCAAGTTCGGCGGTCGCCCCTCCACGCAGCAGTCCGCGGTGTTCGTGACGCTCAAGGAGCTGCCGAACAACAAGTTCGGGACCCAGTCGGAGATCTACTGGGACGACGCCTTCCTCAACACGCAGGTCGGTGCGATCACCCGGGGCACCTACACCCTCAAGATCACCGACCCGCTCACCTTCATCCGCAACTTCGTCCCGGCGGAGATCATCGGCGGTCGTGCGACCTTCGACTTCACCGACATCGACAACCCCGCGGGCGAGCAGCTCTTCAACGAGGTCGTCGGCTCGCTGGCGCCGGCGTTCTCGATGTACACCAACGACCCCGCCAAGGGGAACCGGATCGCGCGCCTCCAGCAGGACTCGATCGGGTTCGCCCAGTCACTGTCGGCGGCCGTCGAGCAGAACTACCAGTGGAAGACCGACCGCGGCCTCGAGATCGTCAAGACGGCGATCATCTCGATCGAGTACGACGCCAACACGCGCGAGCTGCTCAAGAACGTCCAGCGAGCCGACGCCTTGTCGGGATCCCGAGGCAACTCGAACCTGCAGGCGTCCGTCGCCGCAGGGATGGAGGCAGCGGGGGAGAACGCGGGACCGGGTGGCCTGATCGGGATGGGCATGGCCGCTGGCGGCGCGGGTCTCGGCGGCCTGCAGCAGCCGGTGGCGCCCCCGGCGCCGGCCGCCCCCGCAGCTCCGGCGGCGGCGCCGGCCGCCCCCGCAGCGCCGGCCGCGGATGACCCGATGGTCGTGCTCAAGCGTGCCAAGGAGATGCTCGACGCCGGCCTGATCACCCAGGCCGACTACGACGCGGCAAAGGCGAAGGCACTCGGGCTCTGACATGGCGGAGCAGTCAGGGGAGTCAGGGGATCCTCAGCAGCCCACCTTCGACGGGCCGCCCCTGTCGCTGGAGGAGGAGCTCGCCGCGGCCAAGGCTGAGCCGGAGTCCAAGCCGAGCATCGCGACGGTCAACGAGTCCCTCAAGGACGGTCTCAACAGGTGCCCGAAGTGCGGGTCCACCGACGTGCAGCTGCGTGGGTCGACGGGCAACCTGATCTGCCTCTTCTGCCGCAACGAGTGGCACGAGGCCCGGGTCGAGGAGGAGTTCGGCCTCGGTGTGGGCATCGACGAGCTCCAGGGCACGGTCATCGCGAGTGGCGCGGAGGCGATCCAGGCCGACGCCGCCGACATGCTCACGTTCA
This sequence comes from Nocardioides sp. Root682, assembly GCF_001427795.1. Lineage (GTDB taxonomy): Bacteria > Actinomycetota > Actinomycetes > Propionibacteriales > Nocardioidaceae > Nocardioides. Next base: position 1,025,304 of record NZ_LMHJ01000003.1, read on the forward strand.
AGTGTGAGTCCTGTGGCGCCGAGGTGGTCGTCGACACCGCCCACTCCCTCAATGCCCGGTGCCACTGGTGCAGGCACACGCTCAACGTCAACCAGCAGATCCCCAACGGAGCCGTGCCCGACGCCGTACTCCCGTTCAAGCTGACGAAGGAGGAGGCCGTCGAGAAGATCCGCGGCTTCGCATCCAAGCGGCGGCTCTTCGCACACGCCCGGTTCAAGAAGGAGTTCGTGCCTGAGAACGTGCTCGGCGTCTACCTCCCGTACCTCGTCATCGACGCCCGGGCCGACTCCAAGTACTGGGGCAGGGGTGAGGTCCAGACCCGTCGCTGGACGGAGAAGCACGGCGACAACACGGTCACCTACTACGCCGCGGACGTCTACCAGGTGGCGCGGCAGGTGAGCTTCACCGTCGACGACCTGACCGTCGAGGGATCCTCCGAGCGTGCCGACTTCGGGAGCGACAAGACCAACAACATCGTCAACGCGGTCCTGCCGTTCGACACCAAGAACGCCGTCAAGTGGAACGCCAACTACCTCGTCGGGTTCACCAGCGAGAAGCGCGACCGCAACGTGGAGGCGATGGGGCCGGTCCTGGAGGACCAGCTGCTCTCGATCGGCCGATCCCAGGTGAGCGGCTCGCTGGGGAGGTTCGACCGCGGGGTGCGGTGGGAGCAGGAACAGGTCGACGTCGGCGGATCACGCTGGGTGTCGATGTACCTCCCCGTGTGGCTGTACTCCTACCAGCAGGAGAGCAACGGCGTGCTCCACTACATCGCGGTCAACGCCCGCACGGGCGAGACGATGGGGAGCATCCCGGTCTCGCAGCCGAAGCTGCTCCTCGCGGCATTCACGGTCGGCACCTTCCTCGAAGGCATCGCCGGCACGATCCTGGTGGCGACAGCATGATTCTCGACCTGGCAGTGGGCCTGGCCCACGTCGTACCGGGCCTGGTGCAGGCCTCGAGCGACGACGGCGCGGTGTGGTTGCTCGCCGCGGGACCCGCGGGAGGCGTGGCGACGTACTGGGCGATCTATCGCTACTACCGCAACAACGACAAGTCCCACGAGTTCGAGCGCGACACGATCATTGCCGCCCAGCCGGTGCAGGGCGGGGAGGAGAAGGTCGACCACATCTCCAAGACGCGCTCCAAGAACATCGACGGCGACAACGGCGGGACGTTCCGAGCGCGGGTGCAGCGGGTTCGTTGATCGCCCGCGCTGACTGGGGGACCACGGGCACGGTAACCTCGGCACCGCTCCCTGCACGTGCCACAGCATGACGTGGCGATCAACAAGGAAGGACCCAGGTGACCGGCTACAAGCGAGTCCTCCTCAAGCTCTCCGGTGAGGTTTTCGGCGGTGGCAAGGTCGGGGTCGATCCCGATGTCGTCCAGGCGATCGCCCACGAGATCAAGGCGGTCGTCGACGCAGGCGTCCAGATCGCCATCGTCACCGGCGGCGGCAACTTCTTCCGCGGGGCCGAGCTCCAGCAGCGCGGCATGGACCGCGTCCGCGCCGACTACATGGGCATGCTCGGCATCGTCATGAACTGTCTCGCGCTCCAGGACTTCCTGGAGAAGGCGGGCGTCGAGACGCGGGTGCAGACCGCGATCACGATGGGTCAGGTCGCCGAGCCGTACATCCCGCGCCGTGCCATACGGCACATGGAGAAGGGCCGCGTCGTGATCTTCGGCGCCGGCATGGGCATGCCCTACTTCTCGACCGACACCGTGGCCGTCCAGCGCGCGCTCGAGAGCAAGTGCGACGTCGTGCTGGTTGCCAAGAACGGTGTCGACGGGGTCTACTCCGCGGACCCGAAGGTCGACCCGACGGCGACGAAGTACGACGAGCTCACCTATGACGTGGCCATCGCAGAAGGCCTGCGGATCATGGACCAGACCGCTTTCGCCCTCTGTGGCGAGAACAAGCTCCCGATGATCGTCTTCGGCATGGAGCCGGAAGGCAACATCCTGCGCGTCGTGCAGGGTGAGAAGATCGGCACCCGGGTCAGCGCAGGATGACGCGCGAGATGATGCGCAAATGACGAAGGAGAACCGGTGATCAACGACACCCTCAACGAGGCCGACCACAAGATGGGCAAGTCGGTCGACGCGACCCGCGAGGAGTTCGCGGCGATCCGTGCCGGACGTGCGCACCCGAGCATGTTCTCGAAGATCACGGTCGACTACTACGGCTCGCCGACCCCGCTGCAGCAGCTGGCGTCCTTCACTGCGCCCGAGGCCCGCATCATCATCGTCGCGCCGTTCGACGTCGGCGCGATCGGCAACGTCGAGCGCGCGATCCGTGACTCCGACCTGGGCGTGAACCCGTCCAGCGACGGCAAGCAGCTGCGCTGCGTCTTCCCCGAGCTGACCGAGGAGCGCCGCAAGGAGTTCATCAAGCTCGCCAAGGAGAAGGCGGAGGGCGGCAAGGTCGCCGTCCGCCAGGTGCGCCAGAAGGCGAAGCAGAACCTCGAGAAGCTCGAGAAGGACGGCGAGGTCGGCAAGGACGACGTCAGCGGCGCGGAGAAGAAGCTCGACGGCCTGACCAAGAAGCACACCGAGGCGATCGACGAGCTGTTCAAGTCCAAGGAAGCCGAGCTGCTCGAGGTCTGAGACCTCGACCTCGCGCCGACATGACCTCGACAACGCCGTCGACGGACCCTGCCCCGAAGAAGGACCACGGCCGGGCTGGCCGTGACCTGAAGGCCGCGGTGACCTCCGCCCTGGTGCTGTTGAGCGCCATTGCGGCGTCGCTGGCCTTCTGGAAGCCCGCCTTCATGGTGATCGTGGCGATCGCCGTGGTCGTCGCGGTGTGGGAGCTGCGCAAGGGCCTGCTCGCCAAGGACATCGACCTGCCTGAGCAGCCGTTGATGATCGGTGGCGTGACGATGGTGGTCGTCGCCTACGTCTGGGGCTCCGCCGCCCTGGTCACCGCGACCGCCGTGAGCGCGCTCGCGATCATGCTGTGGCTGCTGCGGCGCGGTATCGACGGCTACGTCAAGAACGCCACCGCTTCGGTGTTCGCGCTGATCTACGTGCCCTTCCTCGGCTCGTTCGTCGCCCTGATGCTGGCCGAGGGTGGGCGCACGGGAGGCGGCTTCGACAACCCGGGCGTCAAGGGCATCATCACCTTCATCGGGGTGACGATCGCCTCCGACATTGGCGGCTACATCGCCGGCGTCCTGTTCGGCAAGCACCCCATGGCGCCGGTGATCTCTCCCAAGAAGTCCTGGGAGGGCTTCGTCGGGTCGCTGCTGGCCACCGTGGGTGCGGGCTGGGCGCTGGTCGTCTACCTGCTCGACGGCGACTGGTGGGTCGGCGTCTGCCTGGGCCTGATCGCGGTCGTGATGGCCACCCTCGGCGACCTTTGTGAGTCGGTCATCAAGCGCGACCTTGGGATCAAGGACATGAGCCAGGTGATCCCGGGCCACGGCGGCCTGATGGATCGCCTCGACTCGTTGCTGGCCACGATCGCCCCGGTCTGGCTGTTGCTGCACTACGGCGTCTTCACCCGCTAGCCTCTCCGGGCCCGGACGACCTCCCCGAGGGTGGCCATCGCGGTGGTCAGCTGGTCGTCCGTGAGGTACGGCGCCGGCCCGAACCGCAGGTGCTGTCCCCGGCTGTCGGTCCGGACGCCGCGCTCGGCGAGCGCCGCCTGCAGGCTGGCCGCCTGCGACGAGAACAGGGTGAGGAACCCGCCGAAGCCGTGCGCCGGGGTCTCCCGGTCGCGGGTGACGACGTCGTCGGGCAGGTCGAGGTCGTCGAACGCGCCGGCGAGCAGTCCACGCTGGTGCAGCGAGATCTCGCGCAGTCGAGGGGGAGTGAGCCCCTGCTCGGCGAAGAAGTCGAGCACCCGGCTCGCGCGGTAGTGGCTGGTGGGGTCGTAGGTCGCCCCGGCGAGGTGGTCGCCGCCCTCGGCGTACCACCCGGTGACGACGGGGCGCAGGCCAGAGGCATGCGCAGGGACGCGGAGGAAGCAGTTGCCCTCGCCGAGCTGGAGGTACTTGTAGCCGCCCCCGACGATCCAGGCGTCGGTCAGGCCGGCCTCTGTCAGGGACAGCGGGACGACGCCGAGCTGGTGATAGGCGTCCACGAGGAGCTCGGCGCCGTGGCGGGCACACGCCTGCGCCACCGCGGCCAGCTCGGGTACGACCCGCGAGGTCTCGAACATGACCGACGAGACCACGACAGCGGCCGTCCGACCATCGACCTCGGCGGCGAGCCGTTCGGCCAGGGTCTCGACGGGTTCGACCGCCACCTTGACCACCTGCAGGCCGGCCTCGGCAAGTCGGTCCAGCTGTCGCCGAGCGGAGTGGAACTCGCCGTCGGTCGTGACCAGCCGCGGCCGCGCTCGGAGGTCGAGGGCGGAGAGGAGCCGCACGAGGAGCTCGTGGGTGCTGGCGCCGAGGGCGACCTCGCCCTGCGGGTCGTCGAGCAGCTGGCGGACCCCCTCGCGCAGACGGTCGGCCCGCTGCTGTGCCCGGTCCCACTTCTGTCCGACGGCCAGGGCTGCGTCGTCCCAGGCCTCCAGGACGGCGTTGCGGGCGACGTCCGGCCAGGCCTGGTGGCTGTGGCCGGTCAGGAGCAGGCGGTCGGCGACCCGGAACCGGGTGTAGTGCCCGGCCAGGTTCACATCTCGCTCCGGATCGCCCACAGGTCGGGGAACAGCTGGTGGGTGACGGTGCTCCAGAGGTACGTCGCGCCCGACGAGCCGCCCGTGCCCATCTTGGCGCCGATGGTCCGCTCCACCATCTTGACGTGGCGGTAGCGCCACTCCTGGAGTCCCTCGTCGAGGTCGACGAGCCGCTCGGCGACCTGGGCGGAGCCGCCGTCCTCCGCGTAGGCAGCCAGGAGCAGGGTCTGGACCTCGGGGGACGGCTCCCACGGGGTGGACAGGTCGCGGTCGAGCGCGACCGGCGGGACGTCGTACCCCTGGGTGACGAGGTAGCGCAGGTAGGAGTCGAACACCGAAGGGCGCGACATCGCGGTGGCGATCCGCTCGCGGCCGGCGCTGCCCTCCGGGTAGTGCTCGAACACGCGGCGGTCCCGGCGGCCCAGGGTCGCCTCGAGCTCGCGGAACTGCTCGGACTGGAACCCGCTCGATGCGTCGAGCCGGCCGCGGAAGCTGGTGAACTGACGCGGCGTCATGGTCTCGAGGACGTCGACCTGCGCGACCGCCACCTTGAGGATCGCGAGCACTCGCCCGAGCGTGTGGAGCGCGCGAGGCGTGTCCCCGTCCTCCAGGCGGCGCTGGAGACCGGTGAGCTCGTGCAGCATCTGCTTGAACCACAGCTCGTAGACCTGGTGGATCACGATGAACAGGAGCTCGTCGTGCTCGTCGGATCGCGGCCGCTGGGCGGCGAGGACCTCGTCGAGGGCGAGATAGTGGCTGTACGTCAGCGACGGGTGCGGTTCGTTCACGGGACCACTGTCACAGAGCGGTCAACCCCTGCTCACTCCGCGGTGACCGCGACCCGCAGACCGACGTCGTACCTGTCGGCGCCGGACGACATGGTTCCGGCGAGGACGACGCCCTCGGGACCGGGGTGGCGGTTGCGAAGGACGCCGACGGCACGTAGCTCCGGCGGCAGGGTGAGCGCCGCACCGAGGTACCCGACGACCTCCGCCTCGTCGGTGATGAAGATGGTGGTCTCGCCCTCGACGAACTCCGCGTCGCGCAGGCTGAGGTCGATCGGATCGGATCCGCGGGACTCCACGGTCAGCATGACCGGGCCGTCGGCGCCGGACTGACGGGCCGACAGCGCAGCCACGGCGACGGCCTCCTGTGCCACGGCTGAGCACTCGGACTGCAGCGAGCGCAGCGCCGTACCGATCTCGTCGGTCTCGCCCCAGAGGCCGCGTCGTCCGCCCGATCCGATCGCTGACCACGCACCCGCGGCAGGCGGCCGGCTGGCCGTGAAGTCGGGCCAGGCGGAGGTCGCGAGGGATTGGGCCAGCCCGAGCACGGAGGCGTCGATGCTGCCGTGCCACCACCCGACCTCGGGACGCTCCGTGTCGGTGGGGCGCGCGTTCACCCGCGTGACGACGCCGTCGTCGGCGAGCACCATCTGCTGGTGGACGGTCGAGGTGACCTGGAACGTGAAGGTCAGCAAGGTCTCGCTCATCGGGTGACCTTCGCGGTGAAGCTCTCCTCGTCGGCCTTCTTCAGCAGGCTGTTGAACTGGCCGACGACCGGCGCGATGAGGTCAGCCCGGAAGCCGGCCTGGCTGACGTCGTTGGAGCTCATCACCGAGCTGCTGTTGTGTCGCACGTCGGTGCCCGCCGATCCCGTCCCCGGGTTGATCTCGCCCACCCCGGGAGCGTAGTTCGCCTTGTTCTGCTGCGCCTGCAACATGGCGTGCAGCTTGGTTGCGATGGCGGTGACGTTGGGATCCGGGGGGCCCTTCGCGGCCAGGGCGCCGGCCTTGAGGCCGACGGTGCTGCTGACCTCGTTCTCGATCTGGGCCTTGAGCTCGGTGAGCTGGTTGTCGACCTTCTCCTGCACGGCGCCGTCCACGAAGGCCATGGCCGCCTTGTTCGCGCTCACCTTGGCGGTCGAGTCGATCAGGCGCCGGAGTCGGATGTAGAGCTGTCCGGTGCCGTTGATCTTGGGGAAGATCCCGGCCGCGATCGCGGCGTCCACCGCGGCCGTGATCTGGGGCGTGACCACCGCGGGTGTGTACGCCGAGTCGAGTCCCTTCCCGGGCTCCGACCACCGCTTGGGGATCTCCTCGAGCTGTCCGAGCAATGTCGTCGAGGGCGCGATCTTCGGCAGCCCGGGACCGCCGATCATGCTGTCGGCGAGCTTCGAGGCCTCCGACTTGCCGCCGCCGGTGGTGCCGAAGTCGGTCACATTGGCCGAGAGGTCGGTGCGGACCGTCACCTCGGAGCCGTCGGCACCCTTGGTCTTGAAATTGCCGTTCATCGCGTTCTGCCAGTCCCAGAAGATCCCCAGCACCATGCTCGAGATGTGCTTCGTCGACGTCGCGGCGAGAGCGTCGGTGGCCCTGGTCAGGTTCGACAGGTTCTGGCCGGTCTGGAAGGCGACCACCGATTCGAGCTGGTGCTTGATCGACTTGGACTTCAGGTGCGGCTCGATCTGGGACACGATGCCCGACCGCAGGCCACTGTCGGCCCACGTGTTCCGCACCGCACCGGTGAGCTGCTTGCGCAGGGTCGGGAACGACTTCGCGAAGGTCTCCGAGATGGTGCCGATGTTGGCGGACATCCGGCCCTCGATGACCGGCATCAGTGCCGCCGTGACCATCAGCCGGACGGTGTGCTGGTCCAGCTCCTTGTCCGCGGTCGCGGCTCCGCCACCCATCTTGTGCAACATCTGGTGGGTCTGGTCGTCACTGCGGAAGTACTCGTCCTGCAGCCCGAGCAGGTGGCCGTACTCGTGGGCGGAGGTGGCGACCAGGTCGGCCTGGCTCGTGTCGCCGTAGTTCTTCTTGGTGTTCATGTACCAGTGGCCGGAGTCGACCGGGTGCGCGCCGTCGCGGTCGGCATCGACGTTGGGTCCGAAGACCCGGATCGTGGCGTGGACGCCCTTGGCCGCCAGGGAGTACTCCGGCTGGGCGAGGAACTTGAGCGGCAGGTTGATCGGGGTGGGCGCCGGCGCGGGAGCCGCCTTGCCGTCCGGTCCCGGGGGACCGGCCTTCGGCACGGTCTTGCTGTTGAGGTCGAAGTGGTCCCAGGCGGCGGTGATCCCCTTGACCTGGGTCGCGATGAAGGTGCGGCGCTTGTCGCCCGCGGGGATCTCCTTGGGGGTGCCGATGTCCCTGGCGAACGTCGGGTCCGGTTGCTTGTTGCCGGCCTTGTCGAGAGCGAAGCCGCCGGCCTTGTTCTTCAGCCACTTGTTCTCGCCACGGTTCTGCTGGACGAACTGGATCTTGACGGTGACCAGGGCGTGGTCAGCCTTGCGGTCGATCTCGTACTCGATGTTGGGGTTCGGGTTGGCGTAGCCGGTCGGGACGAACTGCTTGGCCGCCGCCGTCAGCGGAGCGGCGGCTGCGGCAGCCGGTGCCGCGGGGTCCTCGTAGAGCGTCTCGCCGGTGTCGGCGTACTTCACCGGAACCCGCTGGATCACCTCACGGCCGTCGGCCTTCGAACCCATCCAGGAGGACAGGCGGGTGTTCCCGACCTCTCGGCCCAGGCGCTGCATGGACGTGGGCCCCATCGGTCCGGTGACAGGCGTCTGCTCGGGAGGCAGGAGATGGGCCTTCGAGCGCAGGTCGTCCTCCCGCCGGAGGGATTCCTGGCGGGAGGGCTCGGGCTCGCGTGCCCGCTCCCTCATGTCGGTGCCTGTTCCAGCCCTGCCGCCTTGCGCCACGACGCCTCGATCTGCGCCCGGATGTCGTCGACAGGGGCGATGGTGGCGATCACACCGTTCTCGTCGACCACGATGCACTCGGTGAGCGCCGGCAGCTCGTCCAGCCGCACCCGGACGCTGGCGGCGGGCCGTGGCTGCAGGTACTTCTCGCGGTAGGTGCACTTCCAGGCGTCGTAGTAGCGGCAGTACAGCGGGCGCTCGGGTTGGCCGTAGACACCGCAGCGCCCGTCGGTGAGATGGCGACAGGTGGTCTTGATCGCGAGGGACCATCCGGCGTCCGAGACCGACAGCTCGACACCGGGGAAGCCGAGGCAGAACTGGAAGAAGTCGAGCGAGCTCTTGGTGGTGGGGAATCCCTGTGCGAACTCGAGGGTCTCGCAGCACGGCGCCGAGCAGGTGTCGCACGGCTGCGGGTTGTCGGCGAAGGGAAGCTGCCGCCGGTGGGCCGGCGTCGGGTCCTCGGCTCCGACGACCTCCGCGTGCCAGCGCTCGTAGGCGTGGTCGGACGGCACCGGGGCCGCCTCGTCCCACGGCACCTCGTCGCTGACACTGGCGAGCGCGTTCACCAGCTCGTCCCAGTCGGGGATGCCGATCACGTTCCTCGCGTCGTCGAACTCGACGCGTTCGGTGATGAAGTCGAGCCGGGCCCGGTCGACGAAGACGAAGTCCGCGGTCACCGACTTCGTCATCGAGCGCTTGTACCAGCACTGGTAGGGGCTGTAGTTCTGGCAGATGTTCGGTTGCTTGTCCGTGGCGTGCACGGTGCAGGCCATGTGCTCGGTGTCGAGGAACCGGCACGGGTTGACGTAGTAGACGCTCCACTCGCCGGTGCGGGTCACGCCGAGCCGGATCCGGTCGAAGTTGAGCAGGTAGGCGGCGTACGAGAGATCACCGACCGTGCTGACGCTGAAGGTGTGCACGGGCAGGTGCGTGCAGCACGGCGAGGTGCTGCAGGTCGCGCAGGGCGATTCGAGCGCCTCGCCGTAGGTCAGCGTGCGCGCAGAGGGATCCACGACGCCGGCCGCGATGCTCCGCCACGGAATGAACACGGGGGCCTGCGTCATGAGGTGCCCGTCCACCACAGCATGGGCAAAATCTATGGCGGGACGGCTCGGGGCCGCGACGACCGGGTGGCGGACGATCGGGCGCCCTGCGCTGCCCCTTCGGGCAGTTGGGCGTGGTGTGGCCCACACCGATACGATCGCCCAGACATGGACGAGGCAGATCAGGCGCGCGACGCCGGAACCGAGGCGGCGGACCGTTCGCGGCGACCCGACTGGTTCCATCGTGGGCACCCGGTGTTCTTCCCCCTCGCGGGTTTCTTCACCGGCATGGTCTCGATCATCGTCGTCCCCGGCCTCTATGCGGCCGTTCTCCGCTGGCTCGTGGGCTACCACCGCGCCGAGGAGCTCTTCCCGTTCGTGCTGCTCCTGCTGGCGATCCCCATCGGCCTGCTGGTGCCCCACCACACGCGGCGCTTTGCGCGCTACATGTTGCTGGGGACGGTGGCGACCCTCGTGGTCGCGGTCGGGGTCGCCGGGGCCGTGCTCTGGTTCCTGCTCAAGCGCGACGCCTGACGTTTCGGCGTCCGTCGGCGCAGGTGGGACAATCGATCCACGATGACCGACCAGCCAGACTCCGCCCGGCGCCCGCTCCCGCTCGTGTTCGACGAGCCGCGCGGCCGCAAGAAGCCGCCGCGCCACCTCGCCGACCTGACCGCGGCCGAGCGCAAGGACCTCCTGGTCGAGATGGGCCTGCCGGGCTTCCGGGCCAAGCAGGTCGCCACGCACTACTTCTCGCGCCTCGCCGATGCCCCCGAGCAGATGACCGACCTGCCGGCCGCCCAGCGAGCCGAGCTGGTCACGGCGCTGCTGCCCGACCTGATGACGCCGTTGCGCACCCTCGAGGCCGACAAGGGCACCACCCGCAAGACGTTGTGGAAGCTCTTCGACGGATCGCTCGTCGAGTCGGTGCTGATGCGCTACCCCGGGCGGGTCACCATGTGTGTCTCCAGCCAGGCCGGTTGCGGCATGGCGTGCCCGTTCTGCGCGACCGGCCAGGGTGGCCTGCAGCGGAACATGTCGACCGCGGAGATCGTGGAGCAGGTCATCGCCGGCGCCCGTTCACTCGAACGCGGCGAGGTGCCCGGTGGCGGCGGTCGCGTCAACAACGTGGTGTTCATGGGCATGGGGGAGCCGATGGCCAACTACAAGGCCGTCATCGGCGCCGTACGACGCCTCACGGATCCCGCGCCCGACGGCTACGGCATGTCGGCGCGCGGCATCACCGTCTCCACCGTCGGCCTCGTGCCCCGGATGAAGCAGCTCGCCGACGAGGGCATCCCCGTCACGCTGGCGCTCAGCCTGCACGCCCCTGACGACGAGCTGCGCAACACGCTGGTCCCGATCAACACCCGCTTCTCCGTCGCCGAGACGGTCGACGCGGCCTACGAGTACTTCGTGAAGACCAAGCGTCGCGTCTCGATCGAGTACGCCATGATGCGCGAGATCAACGACCAGGCTTGGCGCGCGGACCTGCTGGCCGACGTGCTGAACGAACGTGGCCACGGCTGGGTGCACGTCAACCTGATCCCGCTCAACCCCACTCCGGGGTCGAAGTGGACGGCGTCCGACCCGAAGGACGAGCGCGAGTTCGTCCGTCGGCTCGAGGCCAAGGGCGTGCCGACGACCGTCCGCGACACCCGTGGCTCCGAGATCGACGGCGCCTGCGGACAGCTCGCCGCAGTCGAGTAGGTCTCGACCGACGTCACGCCAGCGGGTTGCCCACCAGCAGCTCGACGTTGCGGTCGTCCGCCGTACCGAGGCCACTGCTGTGGTCGTGCCAGTCGTTCGCGGCGAGCTCGCGGGCGAGGCTGGCCAGCTGCGTCGGGTTGGCGAGGTTCGCGTTGGACGCCGGACCGGTGTGATCGACCATCGTGGTGAAGATCGACAGGCTGCCGTCGGTGTTGTCGGCGACCTCGATGATCCGGGCCTGCTGCGGCCAGTCGATGTGCGAGGCCGTGGTGATCTCCCACAGGCCGCCGCCACCGGTGCGGGGCCGCGGCGTGATCTTGTTGGTGTGGGTGTGGCCGTTGACCCACGCGATGACCTGCGGGTGCGAGAGCAGCTCCGTGAGCACCGTTCCGCCGGTGACCCGCGTCTCGAGGCTGCCGCCGGTGGCGATGAGCGGGTTGCCCATGGTGTCGGACGTGTGGTGGCTGAAGACCATCACGATCTTGTCGGCCGAGGCGGCCAGCAGGTTCGTGAGCCAGGTGAACTGGGTCTTGTCGAGGGAGCCGTCGGCGTACCCGTTGGGGTTCACGGTGTCGAGGACGATGAAGCGGAAGCTGCCCTGGTCGAAGGTGTAGTAGGCCGTGCCCTGCTGCCGGTTCGCGGTCGTGAACCCGTGGCCGAAGGGGGCCCCGCCCATCGCGAAGTGCTGCTCGACGACCTGCTTGCGGGTGAGCAGGCGACGGTTGAGGTCGGGGGTGACGACCCGGACGCCCGCATTGGTGACTCCGGAGAGCAGGTTCGTGATGACCGCTGCCGGGTCGCTCATCAGGTTGTCGAGGACCTCGGCCGGGTTGATGCCGGTCGGGGGAGAGACGACCTTGAGCGCTCCGAGGGCGAGCAGGTTGAGCTGGAGCGTGCTGGTGGGGAAGTTGCCCTGGACGAGCCCGTCGTGGTTGCCGAACACGGAGTACCACGGGATGTCGAGGCCCTCGGCCTCGAACTGACGGCGGGCGGCGGTGAGCAGGCCCGGCACGACCGGGAAGCCGTACTCCTTGCGCGGGCGGTCCACCGGCTTGCCCAGGGGGGCGCCGTCCGGGTGCCAGTAGGCGGTGTCGTACGTCAGGGCGTTGCCGTCCGCGACGCCCTCCCAGCGGGTCAGGTTGCCGGAGTCGACGCGGACCTGCCCGCCGTTGAGGAGGCCGATGTTCCAGCGGACCTCGTTGAGCTGCGAGTTGTCGGAGTTGTCACCGGTCTGGATGGCCAGTGCCAGGGGCTTGCCGGTGACCGGGCCATTGGCGACCTGGTTGATGGCACGGACCATCGAGTCCGCCACCTGTCCGGTCAACATCTCGTGGGGGCGGTACGACGACGACAGCAGCCCCGTCGCGACAGGCGAGCCCGGGTCCTCGAGCCGGTCGACCCACTCCAGGCGCAGGGGCGACTGGGCGTCGACGATGTGGACGTCGCTGAGCTGCACGAACGCGAGCAGGCCCTGGCGCGCGGCGGCACGACCTGCTCCCGCTTCGATGCCGAGGGCCATTCGGGTGCCGTGGGGCTCGCCGGCGACCGCGAGCACCTTGCGGTAGCCCAGCGCGTTGGGCGTGCCCGTCGTGTACGTCTGCTGCAGCGTCGCAGCCGTCGTCGCAGCCGTCGACGCCGCGGTGGAGGCAGCTGCGGTCGACGCGGAGGCCGCTCCTCCCCGCATCACTCCGGGCAGCGCGGTGGCGGCTGCGGCGAGCCCGCCCGCGGCGATGGTCTGACGGATCAATTGACGGCGAGAGATCTCCACGGGTCTCAAACGACGCAACAGTGACCCGGGTCACGTCGTACGCCAGTCGTTCACGAGGCAGTCGCCCGACACTCGCGCAACGGTGGGCGAGCGTTGCGGAACGCTGCCTAGCGTGCGAGCCATGGACAAGCTGCGCGTCATGGTGGTGGCCGAGTCGTTCCTCCCGCAGATCAACGGTGTCACGAACTCCGTGCGGCGGGTCCTGGAGCACCTCGCCGCCCAGGGCCATCAGGCCGAATTGGTTGCTCCGACCGGACCGGACACCTATGCCGGGTTCCGGCTGCGCCGCGCCCGCGGTGCGAACCTGCCGTTCTACCCCGACTTCCGCGTGGGCCTCGAGACGCGTCGCCGGTTGCGGGCGATGATGCTGCAGTACGGCCCCGACGTCGTCCACATCGCCTCGCCCGCCACGCTCGGCTACCAGGCCGCGCGCGCCGCGGAGGAGCTCGGGATCCCGACGGTGGCGATCTACCAGACCGACCTCGTCGGCTTCGCCGAGCGGTACGACGTCCCGGGCGGTGTCCGCGCGGCCGCTCGCCTGACGCGCCGGATCCACCACCACGTCGACCGCACCCTGGCGCCCTCGACTGCCAGCATCGACCAGCTGCAGGAGCTCGGCGTCCCCGCCGTGCACCGCTGGGGCCGCGGCGTCGACCTGGCTGCCTTCCATCCCCGTCACCGCGACGGCGCGCTGCGCCGCCTGCTCGCCCCCGAGGGCCAGCTGATCGTCGGCTACGTCGGACGCCTCGCCGCGGAGAAGGAGCTGGACCTCCTCACGCACCTCGCCGACGACCCCCGCTACCAGCTGGTGCTCGTCGGCGGCGGTCCGGAGGAGCAGCGGCTCCGCGGCGTCCTCGGCCGGCGCGCGACCTTCCTGGGACTGCTGCACGGCGACGACCTCAGCCGGGCCTACGCCTCGCTCGACGTCTTCGTCCACACCGGTCGCTACGAGACCTACTGCCAGTCCGCGCAGGAAGCACTTGCCTCGGGTGTGCCAGTCGTCGCCCCGGCCCAGGGCGGCCCGATCGACGTCGTGGCGCACGGTGTGACCGGCCTGCTCTACCAGCCGGGCAACGGGGCCGAGCTCGCCGCTTCGGTCGATCGCCTCGCCACCGACGGTGCGCTGCGCCGGGCAATGGGTGTCACCGCCGTTCGTGCCGTGCAGGAGCGGTCCTGGTCCGCGATCAACGAGCAGCTCCTCACGCACTACCGCGCGGTGATCGCGGAGCGGGTCACCTTCCAGGTGGCGTGAACAGGGCCGCCGCCTCGTCGACTGTCTCGACGAGGTGGATGTGCCGCTCCATCGGCCGGCCCCGGGCCAGCGCCTGGAGCAGCGGCCAGGCAGGCAGTGTCTCGGTCCAGTACCTGCGCCCCACCAGGACCATCGGCGCGACCGCGCCCTCGACGGCGTAGTAGTTCTCGCAGGCGTCCTGGAAGATCTCCTGCACGGTGCCGCCTGCGCCCGGCAGGAACACGATTCCCGCGTCGCAGACCTGGAGCAGGATCGCCTCGCGCAGTGCGTTGCGGAAGTACTTCGCGATCGCGGTCGCGAACAGGTTCGGCGGCTCGTGGCCGTAGTGCCAGGTCGGCACGCCCAGCGTCGGTGCCGGCTCGGGACAGAGCGCGAGCGCCTCCCTGGCTGTCGTCGTCCACGCATCCACCGAAGGCAGGAACGACGGCACCCGCGACACCGTGGCGAGCGCGGCGAGGAGCTGTTCGGTGGATCCGTGTGCGAACCGCCCGCCGAGGTTGGCCGCCTCCATCGAGCCCGGGCCGCCTCCGGTCGCGATCACGTGGGTCCGGCCCAGCAGCGCGCCGAGGCGCGCCGCGTCGTCGTACTCGATGCTCCCGCGCTGGGCTGCGTGCCCACCCATCACGCCGACCAGTGAACGGCCGCTGATCCAGGTGGCCAGGGCGGTGTCGATCGCCTGGTCGTGGAGCACCTCGGCGAGAACCTCGGCCGGCCCGGACGTCGAACGCGCCCAGAGGTCGGCCCGCGCGTCGAAGGAGGCCGCGTACTGGGGTCGGTCGTAGAGGTCGTCGGGGGTGTAGAGCTCAGTCCGCTCGAGGTCGAGGCCGACCAGGTGCGCGCACGCGATGGCCGCCGAGGCCGCCTCGATCTGGCGGTCGGCGTCGGTCCGGGACGTGACGACGACGGACCTGGCGCGGGTGCTCCTCACGTCGCGGACGCTACCTCGCCCGTGGTGTCAGGGCAGGTCGGGAGCCCAGGCCACGCCGTTGATGTGTGATCCGCCGTCGGCGTACAGCGTGTTGCCGGTGAGGTAGCGGCAGTCCTCGGAGGCGAGGAAGACGGCGATCGGTGCGATGTCGGTCAGCGGGTCACCGAGCCGTCCCATCGGGTTGGCCGCCTCGGCCGTTGCGGCGATCTCGGGATGCGCCGCGGCCATCCGGTGGAAGGCCGCGCTCCTCGCGCCGGGGCAGATAGCGTTGACGACCACGCCGGTCGGTGCCCATTCCCGGGCAGCGGTCCTGGTCAGTGTGCGGAGCGCCTCCTTGGCGGAGTTGTACTCGAGGGTGCCGACGTGTGCGTTGACGCCGTTGAGGCTGCACATGTTGATGATCCGGCCCCAGCCGGCCGCCTTCATGTGCCCGAAGGCGGCGCGCATCGCCCAGAAGGGTCCGTAGTAGCCCATCGCGAAGCCGCGCTCGAGCATCGCGTCGGTCTTGTTCTCCACGCGACCGACGTCACCGGCGCCCCAGGCATTGTTGACGAGTACGTCGATCGCCCCGAGGTCATCGACGGCGGTTGCAACCATGGCTTCGACCTGGTCGCGGTCGGTGATGTCGACGCGCAGGAACAGGCCGTCGATCTCGCCGGCCAGGGCGCGTCCTCGGTCCTCGGAGACGTCGGCGACCAGGACGCGGGCGCCCTCGGCCGCGTAGGCGCGGGCGATGCCGGCGCCGATGCCGTCAGCAGCACCGGTGACGACTGCCACGCGGCCTGCCAGGCGGCCGGTCATCGGGTGCCGGTGGAGGCGAGCAGGCCGCGGACCTCGGCACTGCCGTCGAGCCCGCGGGTGGTCCGACAGGTCGTCTGCCAGCCCTGCGGGGTGCGCACCAGCTCGAAGCGATTGGCGCCGATGCGGGCCGGGAAGATGCGGCCCTTGTGGCGAACGAGCAGCACGGACTCACAGACGGCGACGGCGGAGTCCCCGTCGACAGTGACATGCGCCGGCCCGAGGAAGTGGCTGCAGCCGGCGCCGATCAGGCCCTGGTGTGCGTCGGAGCGCACCATCGTCTCGATGTCGGCTCGGCTGCGCATGTGGAAGTCCTCGACGTCGTACACGCCGTCCTCGGTCCACAAGGCGGCGACGCGATCGGCTTCACCCGCGTCGACGAGGGGGCCGTACGACGCGACGAGCTGGCTGATCGCCCACTGGTCCTCGAGGAGCTGGAGACGGGCCTCGAGCGCGGTGAGACGGTCGGTCATCGGTTCTCCTCCAGCGCGGCGAGGGCTTCGAGCTGCTCGACGTAGTGGTCCGCCGAGGTGGCGGCGATCTGGACGTTGACGACGGTCGCCCCGGCGTCGCGGGTGCGATCGATGGCTCGGCGAGTGCGGTCGGCCTCGCCGATGGGGTCGATCGGGCGGCCGGCACCGAGGACGACCTCGAAGCCGTCGGGCAGCGTGGCCGTGTCGAGCATCTTCCGAAGCTGGTCGTGGGGCAGGCCGAAGGGCACCCAGCCGGTGCCGAGCTCGCGCGCGCGGCGCAGGCTGCGCGGTGTGTACCCGCCGATCCAGAACGGCACCTCCTGCTGCAGGGCGTGCGGGTCCATGACCAGGCCGTCGTAGCTGAAGTGCGGGCCGTCGTACGACGGAAGGGGCTGGGACATCGACGCGCGCAGTGCCGCGAGGGCGTCATCAGCGATGGCGCCGCGGCCCGCGAACTCGCCGCCGAGCAGGGCGAACTCCTCCTCGATGGAGCCGACGCCGAAGCCGAGGACCAGGCGTCCGTTGCTGATCAGGTCGAGGGTGCCGTAGCGCTTCGCGATGGCCAGGGGGTGGTGGTACCCCAGGACGAGGACCTGTGTCACGAGCCGGATGTTCGTCGTCCGTGCGGCCAGGTAGCTCAGCGTGGCCAGCGGGTCCCAGTAGGTCCCGCCGCGCTGCTCGGCGATCTCGACGGGCACCGCGACGTGCTCGGAGCAGGTCAGGTGGTCGAAGCCGAGCCGGTCGGCGGCCTCGGCGATCCGGGACAGGTCGTCGATGCCGGCGGAGCGCTCCCAGGGTGAGTGGAAGCCCGGGACGGCGGTGACGATCGGGCTGGTGATGCCCAGCAACATGGGGACTCCCTCGTGGGTGCGGCGTTGCGGTCCATCCAAGCCGAACCGGGCCCGGAGGCGTGCGGCTGGTCCCGCTCAGCGGCGGTAGAATGAATTTCAGAAATGGACTTCTCAAGTCGTGTGAGGGGTGTTACCTTCGAACTAGAATTCATTTCAGTTCTGGACCGGGAGGCACATCATGTCGGCGCTGACGATCGAGCGGACCGAGACGACCCAGGAGCGGGAGCTCCCGCCGTCGATGGTCGAACGGATGACCCTGATCCTCGACCTGTTCACCACGCGCGAGTCGCGCGAGACGCTGGAGCAGATCGTTCGCACCACGGGCCTGCCCCGGTCGACGGCGCACCGGATCCTCGACCAGCTGGTCCGCCTCGAATGGCTGGAGCATTCGGCCCAGGGCTACGGCCTGGGCCGGCGTTCGCTCGTCCTCGGCGGCGGCGCCGAGGACCACAGCGACCTGCGCTCCGCCGCCTCGCCCTATCTCCACGACCTGCTGATCCGCACCGGCGCGGTCATCCACCTCGCCGTCCTCGAGGGCGACCAGGTGCGTTACCTCGACAAGATCGGCGGCCGCTTCGCCGCCACTGTCCCCTCGCGTGTCGGCGGTACGGCGCCCGCCCACTGCACCGGCCTCGGCAAGGCGATGCTCGCCTGGCTCGAGCCGGAGTACGTCGACGAGCTGGTCGGCGAGCAGATCCCGGCCCGCACGCCCGCGACGATCTCCGAGGTCGACGCCCTGCACCGTGAGCTCGGCCGGATCCGCGGCCGCAACGGCCTCGCGCTCGAGCGGGGCGAGTGCTTCCCCGACATCGCCTGTGCCGCCGCCGCCATCCGGGGCCCGCGGGGCCCGGTCGGGGCGATCTCGGTCGTCGCTGCGGCCGGCACTGCGCTGGAGCGGGTCGCCCCGCTGGTGGTCGATGCCGTGCGGCGGATCGCGGCCGATCTCTACCCGGACCTTCCGGAGCAGGTCGCCACCCGCAGCTCGCGCGCTGCGACGGTGACCCGGATCCGCACCGCTGGTTGAGGTCCGTCCGATCTGCTCGGGACCTGCCCGACGACCTCGATCAGGTCAGTGACGGGGGACCAGCAGGCGCATGATCTTCTCGGTCCCGGCGACGAGCCGGGACCGGTCGCCGCTCATCCGGCGCTCGACCATCTGTTCGTTGCCACTGATCACGTGCACGGGGCCGTTCGGCAGCGCGGCGAGTCCTTCGCGGGCTACGTCCACGGGCTCGGAGACGTGCATGCCGGGGACGTCGAAGTTCAGCCCCGCGCGCTCCATGGCCGGGGTGCGGGTGACGCCCAGGACGAGCTCGAGCACGTCGACGTCGTACTCGCGGAGCTCGGCCCAGAGGCCCTCGGCGAAGATCCGGCCGAACGCCTTGACGCCCCCGTAGATCGCCTCGGTCGAGGTGCCGACGTAGCCGGCGAGCGAGCCGACGAGCAGGATGCCGCCGCGGCCGCGCTCCTTCATCGGGCGCGCGTAGTGGTGCGTCAGGGCGAGCATCGCGGTGATGTTGAGGTCGATGACGCCCTGGAAGCCGGGCAGGTCGCCCTCGGTGAACGCGCGGCCGTGCGTGTTCGCGCCGGCGTTGTAGACCAGCAGGCCCACCTCGACGTCGGCCGTCGCGCTCGTGACGGCCGCGATGGACGCCGGATCGGTCAGGTCGGCAGCGACGGTGCGGACCTCGACACCGAGGTCGCGGACCGCCGCGGCGGTTGCTTCGAGCGGGCCGGGCGTGCGGGCCACGAGCACGAGGTGGAAGCCGTCGGCGGCCAGCTGGCGGGCGACCTCGGCGCCGACACCTTCGGAGCCTCCGGCGATGACGGCCCAGGGCCCGTACTTCTCGACGTCGGTCATGGGTGTGCCTCCGGATTGGTCGGCAGGGGTTCGTCCGACTGCACGTCGAGCTGCCCCGCGACCGCAGCTGCCCGGATCGCGGCAGTCAGCGCCGAGCACCCCGTGAACGCGTTGCGGTTGGGGCGCTCGGACCCCGCGGTCGTCGTACGGCGTTCCGCGCAGGTGGCCAGCGCGGCGGCGGTCCACTGCAGGGTGGTCTGGTCCCAGCTGCTCTTGCGGGCGAGGACCGTCGCGCCACAGGTGCCGCAGCCGACCGGCTGCATCGGTGCGGCCTCGAGGCGTACGTCGAGGCGTACGTCGGTGCGCGGCGTCGACATCAGCCGCGCCGTGCGGCGAGGTTCTGCTCGACCTCCGCACGCCAGGCCTCGTTGGGCCGCGTGGTGTCGATCTCGAACTCGAACCGGTCGGTCATCTCGGGAGTGACGTCCTCGACGTCGACGTAGAACTGCTGGTACCACCGCCGCAGCTGGTAGACGGGGCCGTCCTCCTCGCACAGCAGCGGGTTGTCGATCCGGGCCTTGCTCTTCCAGATCGCGACGTCCTGCTCGAAGCCGTACTTGATGAACTTGCCGGTCTTGGCCGCCATCAGCTCGGCGTCCGCGTCGGAGATGCCGTCCTTCTTCTCCACGATGATCCCGTACTGGAGGACGAAGGAGTTCTCGTCGATCGGGTAGTGGCAGTTGATCAGGATGGTGTCCACGTCGAGGTCCTCGTAGTGGTAGGTCACCTCGTCGATCATGAAGCTCGGGCCGTGGTACGCCGCGACGCTCGTGGTGCCGAGCACCGTCGGGTTGTTCCTGGAGGGCGTGGCCGGACGCACGTCGTCGCGGCCGGCGCCGTCCATGTACTGGTAGGCGGCCGTGCCCTCGAAGACGTTCTTGAAGTACGTCGGGAAGGAGTAGTGGATGTAGAAGAAGTGGGCCATGTCGACCACGTTGTCGACGATCTCGCGGCAGTTGGCACCCTCGATGACCGTCTCGTACCAGATCCAGTCGGTCCACCTGTCGTCGTCGACCTGCGGGATCCGGGGGATGGTCACGTCGGCCGGTGGCGGGTTGCCCTGTGGGTCGTTCCAGACGAAGAGCATGCCGTCCTGGACCAGGGTGGGCCACGACGCGGTGCGGGCGCGCAACGGAACCCGGCGGGCGTAGGGGATCTGCTTGCAGCGGCCGTCGCCGCCCCAGCGCCAGTCGTGGAACGGGCAGGCGATCTCGTTGCCCTTCACGATGCCCTGGGACAGGTCGCCGCCCATGTGCCGGCAGTAGGCGTCGAGCACGTTGATGGTGCCGTCCTCGCCCGCGAACACGACGAGCTTCTGGCCGAAGGCGTTGATCTGGTGGGGCTTGCCGTCGGTGAGGTCGCGGGCCAGCCCCAGGCAGTGCCAGCCGCGGGCGAACCGCCGCGGACCGGCGTCCACCTCGATCTGGCGGATCTGGTCGTGGGTCGTCATGGCTCGAGTCTGTGAGTCCGGCGCGATGTGCGCCCGATCAGGTCCCACTGAGCGGTAGCCTGCCAACGCCCGGGAGCACGGAGGTCGAGGATGATCACGCCCGCCACCGGGCTCCACCAGCAGAGCAGGAGACACGCGTGCCGCGAATCGCCGAGGCCCGGCAACCGGCCGAGCCCAGCTCCGAGGAGCAGAAGGTCCGCTACCGCCGGATCCTGAAGGCCGCCAGCAAGCTGGGTGCCCAGCACGGACTCGAGCGGATGCAGATGGCAGACGTGGCGAAGGAAGCCGGTGTCGCCATCGCCACGCTCTACCGCTACTTCCCGTCCAAGACCGACCTGTTCGTCGCGGTGCTCCACGGGCAGGTGGACAACCTCAGCGTCGTCGCCGCGCAGGTGCCGGGCGAGGAGGGGCACGCGGCGGCCGTCGCCGACGTGCTGATTGCCGCAGGGCGTCGCCTGCTCGAGCGGCCCCAGCTCGCCACCGCCATGCTCCAGGCCAACAACGCCGCCCAGCTGCAGGGAGGCCGCGAGTACACCGAGGCGAACGCCGCGTTCCACCGGGTGCTGCTGAACGCGCTCGGTGTCGGCGAGGCCGTCGACGAGGACCTGCGGATGGTCCGGATCATCGAACAGACCTGGTACGGCGTCCTGGTGTCCGTGCTGAACGGTGTCATCAACCGCGAGCAGGCCGAGGAGGACGTCCGGCTCGCGGCACGTCTGCTCCTGGGTCCGCGCTACGACGAAGGAAGAACCTCATGAGCCGAGTCATTGCCGTCACCGGAGCTGCGTCCGGCATCGGAGCCGCCACCGCTGGTCTGCTGCGTGAACGCGGGGACCGCGTGATCGGTGTCGACCTCAAGGACGTCGAGGTCTGTGCAGACCTGTCGACGCCCGAGGGGCGCGCGTCCGCGGTCGCGCAGGTCGTCGAGCTCGCGGAAGGTCGACTCGACGGCCTCATCACCTGCGCAGGCCTGAGCCAGGCAGGAGCCGCACAGGTGAGCGTCAACTTCTTCGGTACGACGGACCTGGTCACCGGCCTGCAGCCGGTGCTCGCCGCCGCGCCTGCTCCACGGGTGGCGCTGGTCGGCTCGATCGCGGGCACCCACCCCAACGACGCCGCGATCGTCGCGGCCTGCCTGGCTGGTGACGAGGCCGCTGGCCTGGCTGCCGCCGAGGTGGCCGCCGGAGCCGGTCGGGCGCACGAGATCTACGGGTCGACCAAGGCGGCCCTGACGCAGTGGCTGCGACGGACTGCGGTGACGCCCGAGTTCGCCGGAGCAGGGATCCCGGTGAACGCGATCGCGCCCGGCGTCGTACTCACACCGATGACGGCTGAGCTCGTCTCCGACCCGGAGTGGAAGGCGATCATGGACGCGGCCGTGCCGATGCCGCTCAACGGCTACGCCGAGCCCGAGGTCATCGGCAACGCGCTGCTCTGGCTGATCGCCCCCGAGAACTCCCACATGGCCGGCCAGATGGTGTTCGTCGACGGTGGCGCCGAAGCACTGGGCACGACACTCTTCGCAGGCTAGAAGTGCGCCTGGCCGCCGTCGAGCGGAATGGTCGCGCCGGTGAGGTAGGCCAGGTCGGGACCGACGAGGGCGACGACGGCGCGGCCGATGTCGGCCTCCGGGTCACCGATCCGCTTCATCGGGATGGCGGCCACGAACTCGGCCGCTTCCTCGGGGTTGTTCTCGGTCCACCACTTGAGGCCGGGGGAGAGGGCGTGCGGGGCGATGCTGTTGACGCGGATCCCGTCGGTGGCCCACTCGACTGCCGCAGTGCGGGTCAGTGAGCGCAGCGCGGTCTTGGCGGCGGCGTACCCGCCGTAGGTGGTGGGGTCCCAACGCACCATCGCCGAGGTCACGAGGTTCACGATCGAGCCGCCGCCGGCCGCCACGAGGTGGGGGTGCGCTGCCTGCATGAAGGCGAACGCGGCGAACGGGCCGGAGACGAAGCCCTTGGTGAAGTTCTTCAGGGTCATGTCGAGCAACGGCATCATCGCGCCGTCGTACGCGTTGTTGACGAGCAGGTCGAGGCGGCCGAAGTCGGCGGCGATCCGGTCGACCAACGGGGCGATGGCGTCGGTGTCGAGGAGGTCGAGGCCGTAGGCCTCGGCTCGCACGCCGCGTTCGCGCAGGAGCTCGCAGGTGGCGTCCAGCTTCGAGACCGTGCGGCCGACGACGGCAACCGAGACTCCCTCAGTTGCCAGGGCGAGGGCGATGCCCTGCCCGACTCCCTGGCCTGCGCCGGTGACGATCGCGACCTGTCCGTTCAATGGGTTCATGCCGACATCCTGAGCGCGCCCGACGGTGCCCGGCCGGAGGTGGTCCCGGTCACCGGGAGCACGCGCGCCTGGCTCTCGCTGCTTGCGAATACTCGACGACATGACCACCCAGACTGACCCTGTGGCTGACCCCGTCGCGGCAGCGCACGCTGCCCTGGCGGCGATCTCCGGCCCCGGCGGCCCGAGCGAGATGCGGACCGAAGAGGTCCTCGGTGCCCCGATCCCCGTGTTCGCCGAGCGGTTCCGCGCCCTGCACGAGGTCCTCGCGGCCTCGGTGCAGTACGGCGACCGCACCTACCTCGTCAGCCTCGAGGGTCGCCTGACCTTCGCCGAGCACGCCGCCCGCGTCTCGTCGCTCGCCCAGTCCCTGCGGGAGGAGTACGGCGTCCGGCCGGGCGACCGCGTCGCGATCTCCGCCGCGAACTCGGCCGCCTGGATCGAGTCGTTCTGGGCGGTGGTCTCGATCGGGGCGATCGCCGTCGGGTGCAACGCGTGGTGGTCTCCACGCGAGCTGGCCCACGCGCTGGACCTGACCGAGCCGGTCGTCGTGCTCGCGGACGCGAAGCGAAAGGCTGCCCTGGGTGCTCTGGGTGCTCTGGGTGCTCTGGGTGACCGGGACCTTCCCGTCATCGAATTCGGCGTCGAGCACGAGCGGCTCGCCACGGCCCACCCCGACGCACCGCTGCCCTCGGCCGACGTGGCCGAGGACGACCCGGCGGTCATCCTGTTCACGTCCGGCACCTCGGGCCGACCGAAGGGTGCCGTGCACACGCATCGCAACCTGTGCGCGGTGATCGGCTTCCACCGCTACAACGACATCCTGGCGGCCACCTTCGGCGACCCGGTCGCGCCCGAGGACAAGGTCTACCTGCTGGCGATGCCGCTGTTCCACATCGGCAGCCTGCACAACCTCGCCGTACCGCGGCTCGCGAACGGCAGTACGGCCGCGCTGCACCTCGGCGCCTTCAACCCCGCGACGGTCCTGGAGCTCGTCCAGGGCGCGCGCGTCACCCACTGGGGCGCCGTACCGACGATGGCGAACCGGCTGCTCGAGTTCGACGGCGTGCGGGACTACGACACCTCGTCGCTCTCGGCGTTCTCGCTCGCGTCCGCACCGTCGTCCCCGGCGTTCAAGAAGAAGCTCCGCGACCACCTGCCGTTCGCCGGCGCGCTGGTCGACAGCTACGGCCTGACGGAGTCGTGCACGGCGGTCGCGCTGGCGACGCCGATGGACCTCGCCGAGTCGCCGGGCACGCTCGGTCGCCCGATCATCGGCGTCGAGATGGAGGTGCGTGGCCCGATGGGCGAGGTCCTCCCGCGGGGCGAGGAGGGCGAGATCTGTGTGCGCAGCGCCTACAACATGCTGGGCTACTGGCAGGACCCGCAGGCGACCGCCGACGCGATCGACACCGACCGCTGGCTGCACACGGGCGACATCGGGACGATGGACGAGCAGGGCCGGATCCGGCTCGCCGCCCGCCGTTCGGACCTGATCATCCGCGGCGGCGAGAACGTCTACCCCGCCGAGGTCGAGGGTGTCCTGGTCGACCACCCCGCGGTCAGTGAGGCCGTGGTCCTCGGTGTCCCGCACGACGACCTCGGGCAGGAGGTCGCCGCGGTCGTCGTCCCCGCCGATCCTTCCGGTGACGCGGGCGAGCTGGTCGAGGTCTTGCGTGCGTACGTCGCCACCGAGCTCGCGCACTTCAAGGTGCCCAGCCGCTGGCGGATCGAGCAGCAGCCCTTGCCCCGCAACGCCACCGGCAAGGTCATCCGCCCGGCTGTGAAGCCGTGACTGCATCGAGCTCTCCGCCCGACGTCTTCTCGCCCGGCCAGATCGGACCGGTGCAGCTGCGCAACCGGGTGATCAAGGCGGCGACGTACGAAGGACTCGCGCACCGCGGCCGGGTCACTCGTGACCTGGTGGACTTCCACGCCGCCTACGCCAGGGGCGGGGTCGGCATGACGACCGTCGCCTACCTGGCCGTCGCCAGGGACGGGCGGACCGACCGCCACCAGGTCCTCTGGACCGACGAGGCGATGCCCGGCCTGCGCACGCTGACCGACGCCGTCCACGACGCAGGCGCTGCGGTGTCGGCGCAGATCGGTCACGGCGGACCAGTTGCCGAGGCGCGTGGGAACAGGTCGCCGGCGCTGGCGCCGAGCAGGCGGGTCAACGCGATCGCGATGAACACCTCGCAGGAGGCGACGGTCGCCGACCTCGAGCGCATCGTGGCTGCGCACGCACATGCTGCGGGTCGCGCGGTCGAGGCCGGCTTCGACGCCGTGGAGATCCACCTGGGCCACAACTACCTGGCCAGCGCGTTCCTCAGCCCCAAGCTCAACCACCGCACCGACGAGTACGGCGGCAGCCTCCGCAACCGTGCCCGGCTGGCTCGCGCGATCATGCGCGCCGTCCGTGACGAGGTCGGCGACCGGATCGCGATCATCGCCAAGATGAACATGGACGACGGCGCCCCGGGCGGCTTCTGGCTCGACGAGGCGATACCGGTCGCACAGTGGCTCGAGGCCGACGGCACCCTGGACGCCCTGGAGATGACGGCGGGCAGCTCGCTGCTGAACCCGATGTACCTCTTCAAGGGCGATGTCCCGCTGCAGGAGTTCGCGGGTGTCATGCCGCAGCCGATCAAGGCCGGCGTGAAGATGATCGGCCACCGGTTGCTGAAGAGCTATCCGTACACCGACGGCTATCTGCTGGACGACGCGCGCCAGATTCGTGCCGCGGTCGACCTGCCGATGATCCTGCTCGGCGGCGTCACCGACCGGCCGATGATGGACACCGCGATGGCGGAGGGCTTCGGCTTCGTCGCCATGGCCCGTGCACTGCTGCGCGAGCCCGACCTCGTCAACCGGCTCCAGGCCGACGCGGCCACCCGTTCGCTGTGCAACCACTGCAACAAGTGCATGCCGACGAACTACACCGGCACGCGCTGCGTCCTGGTCGACCGTCGGACCACCCGTGGACCTGACTGGGGCAAGCCTGCGGGCTATGCCGGGCCGGCTCTCGTCGACCCTGGCCGTTGAGTGGGACTCGTCACACGCGGTCGGTACTCCAGGTGGGAGATTTCCCAGGTGGCACGCCGCATCCTTCTTCCCGTCCTCGAGCTGGCAGCAGTCCTGCTGCTGGTCAGCCTGGGCGTGTTCCTGCTGTTGTCGCTGGTCCCCGGGGACCCGGCGATCGCGGTCCTCGGCGAGGGCCGCACGCCCCAGGAGTACGACGCGCTCCGCGAGCAGCTCGGTCTGAACGACCCGCTGCTGGTGAGGTACGGCGACTGGCTGGGCGGCGTCCTCCACGGAGACTTCGGCACGTCGCTGGTGCCGCCGCAGACCTCGGTCCTCGACCGGATCCTCTCGGCGCTGCCGGTCAGCGCGCAGCTGGCCGCGATGGGCCTGGTGATGGCGCTGCTGATCGCGATCCCGTTGGCGATGTGGTCGGCGTACCACGAGGGAGGCCGGGCCGACCGGTCCATCAGCGCCGCGACCTTCGGCCTGCTGTCGATGCCGTCGTTCCTGGTCGGCCTGCTGCTGATCGCGGTGCTGGTGAACACCCTCGACCTGTTCCCGCGCAACGAGTGGGTGCGCCTGGGTGACGGCATCGGCGGCAACCTCCAGCACGCTTTCCTGCCAGCGCTGACGATCGCGCTGATGGAGGCGGCGATGTTCACGCGCATCCTGCGCAACGACCTCGTCACCACACTGCACGAGGACTTCATCCTCGCTGCTCGCGCCCGGGGCATGTCGCCGCTGCGGATCATGGTCAGCGACGCGCTGCGTCCGTCGTCGTTCTCGCTGGTCACGGTGCTCGGCCTGAGCATCGGCCGCCTCGTCGGCAGCACCGTGATCGTCGAGTACCTCTTCGCGCTGCCCGGCATGGGCAAGCTCGTCATCGACGCCGCCAACCAGGGCAACTACCCGATGGTGCAGGGCGCAGTCCTGGTCATCGCCGTCATCTACGTCGGCAGCAACGCCCTGATCGACCGTTCCTATGGCCTTCTCGACCCGAGGACCCGCCGTGCTCGCGCCTGAACCCGTTCGCCGTCGCGACGGCCGCACCTCCCTCGCCCTGGCCGGGGCCGCGATCCTGGTTGCGGGTCTCGGCCTTGCTGGCTGGGCCTTCACGACCGACGTCGTCGTCACCTTCGTCCGGATGGTGCTGCTCGCCGCCGGCATCCTGCTCGCCATCACGGGCCTCGGTCGGCTGTTCCGCGGCCTGCTGGGCCGGAAGGTCGACGTCGTGTTCTGGCTCGGGATGGCCTGGCTGGTCCTGGTGCTGGGCGCGGCCCTGTGCGCGCCCCTGCTGCCGCTGGGCAACCACGACGACTCCGTCGCCGGCCTGACCGAGCCGATCTTCGCCCGCCCGGACCTCGGGTCGAGCCACCCGTTCGGCACGAACAACTACGGCCTCGACGTGCTCTCGCGTGCCGTGTACGGCGCCCGCACGTCGATCCTGGTCGCCCTGCTGGCGGTGCTGATCGGCACCGTCGTCGGTGGCCTGGTCGGGATGGTGTCCGGTTTCGTCCGCGGCACGACCGACCGTGTGGTCGGCATCCTGTCGAACGCGCTGCTCGCCGTACCGCCGCTGATCCTGCTGATCGCACTCGGCTCCGTGCTGGAACCCAGCGTCCGCAGCATCGCGTTTGCCCTGTCCCTGCTGACGATTCCGAGCATGGTGCGCCTCGCTCGGGCCAACACGATCACCGTGGCCGAGCGCGAGTTCGTGCTGGCGGCGCGGGCGCTCGGCGCTGGGCGGGTGCGGTTGCTGCGCCGCGAGGTGCTGCCCAACGTCGTACTGCCGGTGCTGTCGCTGGCCGTGGTGATGATCTCCGTGCTCGTGGTCGCCGAGGCGTCGCTGTCCTTCCTGGGCATCGGCATCGAGCAGCCCGAACCGACCTGGGGCAACATGATCGCCGAGGGCCAGAGCGGCGTCATGGAGAAGCACCCGTTCATCGTGGTCGTGCCGGGTGTGTGCCTGTTCCTGACCGTGTTCTCCTTCAACCTGCTGGGGGAGAAGGCGCAGAAGCGCTGGGATCCGAGGAGTGCGAAGCTGTGATGACCCCCTCTGACGGTCCGCTGCTCGTCGTCGACGACCTGCACACCGTCTTCCACACCCCACGCGGTGAGGTCCGTGCCGTCGACGGCGTCTCCTTCCAGGTGGCCGCGGGGGAAACCCTCGGTCTGGTGGGGGAGTCCGGGTCCGGCAAGTCGGTGCTGGGCCGCACCGTGATGGGCCTGATCGCGACTGGCCCTGCCACGACCGTGTCGGGACAGGTGCTCCTCGACGGGCGGGACGTGCACGCCCTCAAGCCCGGCCAGCGCCGGCAGCTGTGGGGTCCCGAGATCGGCATGGTCTTCCAGGACCCGATGACCTCGCTCAACCCGGTCAAGCGCGTCGGCACCCACCTCACCGAGACCCTGCGCCGGCACCTGCACTGCTCCCGCAAGGAGGCGACCGAGCGTGCCGTCGACCTGCTCAACCAGGTCGGGATCCCCGAGCCGGTGCGCCGGCTGACGCAGTACCCGCACGAGCTGTCGGGCGGGATGCGGCAGCGTGTCGTCATCGCGACCGCACTGGCCTGCGACCCGCGGCTGCTGATCGCCGACGAGCCCACCACGGCGCTCGACGTGACCGTGCAGAAGCAGATCCTCGACCTGCTGGCCTCGCTCGTCAGCGAGCGCACGATGGCGATGATCCTGATCAGCCACGACCTCGGTGCGGTCGCCGGGCGCACCGACCGGGTGCAGGTGATGTACGCCGGCCGCACGGTCGAGGCCGGTCCGACCAGGACCGTCTTCGACAGCCCGGACCACCCCTACACCGACGCGCTGCTCGCCTCGATCCCGCAGCTCTCCGATCAGCCGCACACCGTGTTGCGGACGATCGAGGGCAACCCGCCCGACATGACCCGACCGCCCCGCGGCTGCCGGTTCGGCCCCCGGTGCGGACGCGCGGACGACACCTGCACGGACCTGATGCCGGCGCTGGTCGCCGTACCGGACGGACCGGCGCGGCAGGTCGCGTGTCACCACCCGCTCCTTTCGATCGAGTCCCTCGAGCCCAACGCACCCCTGACGGAGGCCGGTCATGGCCGGTAGTGGCACCGCGCACCTGCGGCCCGGACAACCGCGGGCCCTGGCCGTCGACGACCTCGTCGTCGAGTTCCCTGTACGACGCGGCACGGTGCACGCCGTGTCCGGGCTCAACCTCGACCTGCTGCCGGGGGAGACCCTCGGCATCCTCGGGGAGTCCGGCTGCGGCAAGTCGAGCGCCGGTCGCGCGATCATGCAGCTGCCGCCACCGACCGGTGGGTCCGTGCGGTTGGGTGAGGTCGAGCTCACCGGGATGAAGGCGCAGCCGATGCGGAAGGCGCGCTCGCGGATGCAGCTGGTCCTGCAGGACCCCGTGTCCGCACTCAATCCGCGGCGCAAGGTGAAGGACCTCGTCGTCGAGGGACTCGAGATCTGGGGGTGGGGTGATCGGGACCGCGCAACCTTCGTCGATTCCTTGTTGAGCTCGGTGGGACTCGACCCCGAGGCCGTCCGGGACCGGCGTCCCCACGAGCTCTCCGGCGGGCAGTGCCAGCGGGTCTGCATCGCGCGGTCGATCGCGCTCGAGCCCGACGTCCTCATCTGTGACGAGCCGGTATCGAGCCTCGACGTGTCGGTCCAGGCGCAGATCCTCAACCTGCTGGAGAAGGCCCGCGAGCGCCTCGGGCTGAGCATGGTGTTCATCGCCCACGACGTCGCCGTCGTGAAGAACATCAGCGACCGGGTGATGGTGATGTACCTCGGCAAGACGTGCGAGGTGCTGCCCTCTGCCGACCTCGAGAACGCCGCGCTCCACCCGTACACGCGGCTCCTGTTGGCCTCCGTGCCGAGCGAGGCGGACGCCGATCGGGAGGCCGAGCCGACGACGGCCGTCGAGATGCCCTCGCCCCTCGACCCGCCGTCCGGCTGCCGGTTCCGCACCCGTTGTGTGCTCGCCACCGACAGGTGTGCGGCGGAGGAACCGTTGCTGCGCGAGATGAACCCGGGCCAGTTCGTGGCCTGCCACCACGTCTGAGGAGTGAGCTGTGATCCAGTACGACGACGCCATCGCAACCGCGCAGGCGATCCGGAGCGGCGAGGTCTCGGCACGCGAGGTCGTGGAGGACTCGATCGCGCGGCTCGAGAAGCACAACGGCGTGCTCAACGTGCTGGTGGCGGAACGGTTCGAGCAGGCGCTGGCCGAGGTCGACGCCGGCCTGGCGCGGGGACCACTGCACGGTGTCCCGACGCTGATCAAGGACCTCGGCATGCAGGTCGCAGGGTTGCCGCTGACCCGGGGCAGCAAGCTGTGGGCCGACGACGTCGCCTCGGTGGATTCTGAGCTCGTGCGACGGTACCGGCGAGCCGGCATGGTCGTGCTCGGCATGACCAACAGCCCCGAGCTCGGCAAGAACGCTTCGACGGAGCCCCTGCATCACGGCCCGACCCGCAACCCGTGGTCGGTCGCCCACTCGTCGGGTGGCTCGTCCGGCGGTTCGGCTGCCGCCGTGTCGGCCGGCCTGGTCCCCGTGGCCCACGGCAACGACGGTGGTGGCTCGATCCGCATCCCCGCCGCGATGTGCGGCCTGTTCGGCCTCAAGCCGAGCCGCGGCCGGATCACCACCTACCCCGCACCGACCACCCTCGCCTCGCCCCTGTCCTCCAACCACGTGCTCAGCCGATCGGTCCGCGACAGTGCACTGCTGCTCGACCTCACCTCCGCCCCGATGCCCGGTGAAGCCCTGGCGGCGCCCACGCCATCGGTGGCGTTCGGGGAGCAGGCGTCGCGGGCGCCCCTCTCGTTGCGGATCGGCCTGGCCACCCGCCGCGCGGACGGTGGCGTCGTCGATCCGGCAGTCGTGGCCGCCGTACGGGCGACAGCGGAGCTGTGCGAGCAGCTCGGCCACGTCGTCGAGGAGACCGAGCTGGCGTACGACGCCGAGCTGATGATGAGCGGCTTCGGCACCCTGATGGGTGCGTCGCTGCTGGCCGACGTCACGCACCGGCTGGCTGCCCTGGGGCGCGAGCTGAGGGGTGACGACCTCGAGCCGTTCACCCGGATGCTGTTCGACCACTACAGCGCGACCATGACGCCGATCCAGGTGTACGACGCCCACGCCGCCATCCAGCAGGTCGGCTGGCAGCTCGGCGCGATGTTCGGGCAGTTCGACCTGCTGCTCACCCCGACCCTCCCGCTCCCGACCCCCGAGCTCGGCGTCCTCGACACCAGCCGCCCCGAGGTGATGTGGGAGCGCGGCGGCGACTACTCGTCCTTCACCGCCGTCATCAACGCCACCGGCATGCCCGCCATGTCCGTCCCCTGCGGCGGGCTCGGCCGGCGCGGGTACGACGACGCCGCCGGCCTCCCGCTCGGCGCCCACTTCGTCGCCCCCCTCGGCGCCGAAGGCACCCTCCTCTCCCTCGCGCACCAACTCGAGCTGGCCGCCCCCTGGCCCCTCCTCGCCCCGACCTCCTGACACGAGGTGCGTGGGTTGGGCGCACGAGGTGCGCCGAATGGGAGTGCGAGATGCGCTGGTTGCGTTTCACACCAGCCCCATGAGGACCACAGCGGACCATGACCAACGGTCATCCCTGTGGACAGACGTGTTGTCCACAGGGCACGTCGGCGCCCGGTGCGTAGCCGGGTCCGTCGCACGAGCCTGTGGTGATGACCGAACTGGAAGCTCTCCGAGGAAGACCGTTCACTGCAGCGATCGCGCGTGACCTGGGGATCAGTCGCGAGCAGCTCCGCTGGAAGGTGAAGTGCGGCGCCGTCCGGACGCTGCTGTACGGCGTTTACGTGGACGCGTCCACACCGGACTCGCTCGATCTGCGGATCGAGGCGGCGGCTCTGGTGTTGCCACCTCACGCCGTGGTTGCCGATCGGTGCGCGGCGTGGCTCCACGACGTCGACATCCTCGACTTCGAGGAGCACGACGTCATCCCGGAGCTCGATGCGGTGTCGCGCGACGGCAAGCGCGCCTCGGCTCGTCGCGGTGTGTTCGGAGGGAAGCGTGATCTGTCGGGCTCCGAAGTGATGCTCCTGCCCGGCGGCGTTCGCGTGACAACTCCACTGCGAACCGCGTGCGACGTGGCCTGCCTCTACGGCCGCTACCGAGCGATGGCGACGCTGGACGAGTTCCGCCGCAAGCACGGGATCTCGCAGCTGGACCTTGCTCTGATGCTGCCGCGGTTCCGCGGCCGCCGCGGCGTGATCCAGCTGCGCGAGCTGATCCCGCTCTCGACGGACCGCGCGGATTCGCAGCCGGAGTCCTGGGTCCGGTTGATGATCCACGACGAAGGGCTGCCCATGCCCGAGGCCCAGGTCGACCTCGTGGTTCCGGGCTGGGGCCCGGCCCGGGTCGAGAACGCCTACGCGCACCTCCGCATCGCGGTCGAGTACGACGGCGAGAAGTTCCACACGCTCGACGGGGACCGCGAGCGCGACGAGACCCGGCGCGCGGCCCTCGAGGCCGCCGGGTGGATCATCCTCGTGGTCCGCAAGGGCGACCTCAAGGCGACCAAGCGGGCCATCTGGCTGGCAGAGCTCGCGCAGGCGATCAACGAGCGCTCGCCCGATCGTCCGTCGAAGCGGATCTATTCGCGCGGGCCCGACCAGCCGTCGTACCGCTGGCGACCGAGCTGGTGAGGTGGCACCCCCAACCCGTGCACCTCGCACCCCCAACTCGTGCACCTCGCACCCCCAACCCGTGCACCTCGCGCACAAGACACCCCCCACCCCGGTGGGTGGAGGGTGCCTCGGAACAACCGGGGAAGGTGGGAGGAGGAGCGGATCAGCCCTTCCAGGCTCCGCCGAACAGCATCAGGGTCTCGGAGGTGCTGGTGATGCCGTGCACGTCCTTGTTCCAGGGCTGGAAGAAGGCGCCGGCGCCCATGGCGATGCCGGGGACCGTCTCCTGCCACAGTTCGTTGATCTTGGTCAGCAGCGCGGTCGCGGCGTCACCCTCGGCGGCCTGGAGCTGGGCGATCAGGCCGTCCATCTCCGGGTTGCTGTAGCCGGACGGGTTCTGGGGCGACTGGGCGTTGAGGTTCGTCGAGAGCCGCGAGTACGGGTCCTCGTCCGGGATGCTCATCGCGGACACGGCGAGGTCGTAGTCGTGGGTGACGTAGATCCGCTGGGTCTGGTCCGCGATGTTGCGCAGCAGGTCGGTCTCGACCGTGAAGCCGGCGGCCTCGAGCATCGCCTGGACGGTGACGGCGGCGGTCTGCGACGCCTGGTCCGACTGGCCGATGTAGGTCAGCTTGCCGTCGTACCCGTCCTTCTTCGCCTCGGCGAGCAGCGACTTGGCCTTGGCGAGGTCGTAGTCAGACGTCTTCACGTCGGTGAAGTACGGCGCGCTCGGGGAGTAGATGTTGCGGCCGGGCAGACCTGCCCCACCACTGACGCGCTCGGCGTAGACCTGGGGGTCGATCGCGAAGTTGATGGCCTGGCGCACGCGGACGTCGGACGTGGCCCGACCCTCGCGGTTGTTGAGCCAGAACATCGTGGCCAGGCCGGACGGCGCCATGATGCCGGCGAAGCCGTCCTTGCGAGCCTTCTCCAGCGTCTGCGGCGCGCGCAGGTTGGCGGCGTCGACCGAACCGCCGGCGAGCGACTCGAGGCGGGCGTCGTCGCTGCCGAGCCAGACGAACCGCAGTGCGTCGAGGTGCGGCTTGCCACTCCAGTAGCCGGGGTTCGCCTTGAGGACGAGCTCCTCGGCCGGCTTGTACGCGTCCTGGATGAACGGACCCGCACCGATCGGCTTGAACTTCTCCGGACCACCGGCGTACGCCGCCGGGGCCATGATCATGCCCGGGCCGCTGGCCAGCATGTTGGGGAAGGTCGCCCACGGCCCGTTCAGGGTGAACACGACGGTGTCGGAACCCTGCGCCTTCATGTCCTTGATGTTCGTCGCGAGCAGCAGCGTGTTGTAGCCGGAGTTCTTCATGTAGTAGCCGAGGCTGCCCATGACCGCGTTGGCGTCGAGTGGGGTGCCGTCGGTGAACTTCACGCCCTTGCGCAGCTTCAGCGTCCAGGTCGTCCTGTCCTCGGTCGACAGCGACTCGGCGAGCCACGGGTCGAACGCGTTGGTCTCCTGGTTGTAGCGCATCAGCACGTCGTAGACGGCCGCGGTCGCGTTGCCGCCGGCAGCGCCGTTGCCGTAGGTCTTGGTCGGGTCGAGGCTGCGGGCCTCCGAGTAGTCGGCCAGGGTCAGCGTGCCGCCGTCCTTGGGGTCACCCTCGTCGCCGCTCACGCCGACGACGCCGGCGGCGTAGATCTCGTCCTTGGTCAACGACGAGCTGTCGGTGTCCTTGTCGCTGCCGCCGCCCGAGCCGGCGCATCCCGCAGCCAGCAACGTGGTCGCCAGGAGTGCGGTGGCGACACGTGTCCGTGTCGTGATGCGGTTCCTCACTGATCCTCCAGGTGATAGTCCGGGACCGCTGTGGGCCGCTCCGGGGTGTGTCCTCAGTCACGCTAGGAGGAAGCGGCCGACAGGCCCCCGAACAGGTCCCGCTCACCGGGAGCCCGGGGGCCTGCCCTCAGAAGGCGTGCGCGACCAGGTCGCCGAAGAGCTCCTGCGGATCGACCGCGAGTCCTCGCCTCTCGAACCACCCGCACACGTTCGTGCAGTCCCGCTGCAGGAAGTCGAAGCCGCCCGAGTTGCCCACCAGGTCGACCAGCTGGGGAAAGTCGATGATCACGAGGTGCTGGCCCGCCGCGAGGATGTTGTACGCCGACAGGTCGCCGTGCACGAGTCCGGACTGTGCCAGCGTCAACATCGCCGCGCGAAGCTGTTCGAAGTACGACGCGAGCAGCACGGGATCCGGCCGGGTCTGCGCGAGCCGTGGTGCCGTCTCGGGCTCACCCTCGTCCGTCCCCGGCACCGTGATCCACTCCATGAGGATCTCGGTGCCGTCGATCTGGACCGGGTAGGGGACGGGAACGCCCAGCTCCCAGCAGCGTTGCAGGGCGCTCCACTCGGAGATCGCCCACTCGCCGGCGGCGACCTCGCGACCGAAGGTGCTCTTGCGCTTGAGGGCGCGTTCGTCACGGGACCGCTTCATGCTGCGGCCCTCGGTGTAGGCGGCCGATCGGTGGAAGGTGCGGTGCTCGGTGGAGCGGTACCGCTTGGCCGCCATCACCACGGACTGCGCCGGATCCCGCGGGTCGGTGCGGTCCAGCAGGAAGACGTCGGCTTCCTTGCCGGTCTTGAGGATGCCGAGCTCGGTGTCGATCGCGCCCTGGGACGTCACGACCCAGTCGGGGCGTGGCTCGGGTCCGCGGGACAGTGGCTCGACGTCGAGCCAGGTGGACCAGCGCTGGCCGGCGCCGAGGTCGTCGTACGCCTGGAAGTCGAAGACGAAGCGAGGGTCCAGGTCAGCTGCCGGATCGGCAGCGAGGTCAACAGGTGTGGAGGGGATCTCCGGGAACAAGGGTGCTCCTGTGGGTCGAGAGGGATCGGTCTGCAGGCAGGCCGGAGACAGTCATGGACATGTCACGCTCCTCTCGACGGGCTCCGCGGGATCGCGGAGCCAGGACACAAGGCTGACCCAGCGCGGTCGTCCCGGCAACCGAATTACGGTGACGTAGATTGGCCCGATGCGTTGGCGGACAATTCTCGTGGTGTTCCTGCTCCTTCTCGTCCCGGGCCTCTCCGGTGCCTCGGCGAGTGATTCGAGCGCGCCTGTGCCAGGGGCGGTGAAGGGACCCGACCCCTACTGGCCCTACGACGGCAACGGCGGCACCAACGCACTGCACTACGACGTGCGCATCGCCTACGACTTCAACGAGTTGGTCCTGCGCGGGCGCACGTTCATCACGATGCGGGCGAACCAGGCGCTGAGCAGCTTCTCCCTCGACCTGTTGCTGCCGGTCAGCGCCGTGAAGGTCAACGGCCGGACCGCCCGGTTCTCCCGGCCCAACCGGCACGAGCTCAAGGTCGCGCCGGCCAGTGCGATCGCGGCGGGCAAGACCTTCAAGGTCGAGGTCGTGTACCGCGGCAAGCCCTCGCCGCTCAGCTATGCCGGCGAGCACAACTGGCTGGCCGACCGCCACGAGTTCGTCACGATGAACCAGCCCCACATGGCGCCCTGGTGGTTCCCCTCCAACGACCACCCCAGCGACAAGGCCACCTTCGACATCCGCGTCAACCTGCCGAAGGCCAAGCGGGTGCTGAGCAATGGCGTGCGGATCTCGAAGAAGGTGACCGGTGCCCGCGCGACCACCCACTGGCGGATGACGGACCCGATGGCGACGTACCTCGCTGTCGTGGCGGCAGGCGACTTCGTGGTCGAGACCAGTCGTACCTCCTCGGGGATCCCGGTCTACAACGCCGTTTCCTCGCACCTTTCGTCCTCCGAACGCGGCAGCTCGATGCGGGCGCTCCGGAGGTCGGGGGCGATCACGGAGTGGCTCAAGGGCCAGTTCGGCGCCTACCCGTTCACCTCCACGGGGGGTGTGGTCACCAACCTGGACGTCGGCTTCGCGCTCGAGAACCAGACCCGGCCGACCTACGGCCCGTGGATCTACACGAGCGTGATCGTCCACGAGCTCGCCCACCAGTGGTTCGGCGACAGCGTGTCGGTGAGCAAGTGGCGCGACATCTGGCTCAACGAGGGCTTCGCGACGTACGCCGAGGTCCTGTTCGACGCGGCCCACGGCGGCCCCAGCGTGGAGGCCTGGCTCGACAGCTTCTACGCATCGGCGTGCCAGTCGCCGACCTCGCCGTTCTGGACCCTGAAGCTGGACAACCCCGGGGCGCCGAACATCTTCGACGGCGCGGTCTACGACCGGGGTGCCATGGTGCTCGCAGCCCTGCGCAACCGCGTCGGCGCGGTCCCCATGCGCAACCTGCTGCGCGCCTGGGTGGCCGCACACCGCGACGGGAACGCCTCGGTGGCGCAGTTCGAGACGTTCGCCGAGACCCAGACCGGCGCCGATCTCGACGGCTTCTTCGACGCCTGGCTCCGGGGCTCCGCGGCGCCCGCCGGCACCACGCAGAACGGCCTGCGGCACGCCTGTCCCTGATCGCCGTACGGCGGCGTTGGGCGCGCCTCCCGCTCCACGGGTGGGGCGTTTGGTACCAATGTGTCGATCTGTGTCCTCGGGGGCACAACCACACCAGGATGGAGACACCCACGCATGGACGCCAAGAAGTTGATCGGTGTCGTGGTGATCGTGTTCCTCGGCTTCTGGATGTTCACCGATCCCAACGGCCTGGCCACGACCGCCAAGAGCACCGGCGCCGACGTCTGGTCCCTGACGGAGCAGGCCTTCACCGGGATCATCGACTTCCTCGGCGCTCTCGGCTAGCAGGGCAGACCTGCCATGAGTCGTCGATGAGCTTCGTGTCGGGTTTCGTCGCGCGCCTCGGGGACCCCGGGATCGGCAAGCACCTGCTCCGCGAGGAGGGTGAGGTCGTCGTCGACGAGGTGACTCACCACTGGTTCGCCTACCTTCGTCCCGGTGGCGAGGCGCTGCTCGCTCTGGTGCTGCTGGTCGCGAGCTGGTTCGTCGCGATCGCGGTCGCGTGGTTCTTCATCATCGTTGCCGCCGTCTTGCTGGTGCACGCGTCGTGGGGCGGCCTCGCCGTCCTCCGCGACCGCTTCGTGATCACGAACATGCGCGTCTTCCGGGTCCACGGGGTGCTGTCGCAGAGCCTGGCGACGATGCCGTTGAGCCGGATCCTCGACATCTCGGTCAAGAAGCCGCTGCACGGGCGGATCCTCGGCTTCGGCCACTTCTGCTTCGAGTCCGCCGCACAGGAGCAGGGCCTGCGCGACATCCGGTACGTCGGTCGCCCCGACGACCGTGATCTCGCCATCCAGCGAGTCGTGCAGCGGGCGGGCCTGCGTGGCCCCCGCGTTCCCAACTGACGGCGCTCCGTAGGATTGCGTCCATGACGCAGCAGCCGTTCTCCCGTCCCGGCGCCATCGATCTCTCGGCGCTGAAGAAGCGTCCGGCCCCGCCCGCTCCCGCTGGGGGCGCACCCACTGGTGCCAGCGGCGGCCGATCCACCTCGGCGTACTCCGTCGCAGTCGACGAAGCGAACTTCCAGACCGTCCTCGAGGCGTCGATGAACGCCCCGGTCGTGCTGGTCTTCCACTCGGCCAGCCAGGTCCCCGAGAGCGTCGACATGGCCCAGGACGTGATCCAGGTCGCCAACGAGTACGACGGCCGGTTCCTCGCCGCGACGGTCGACGTGGACGCCAATCCGCAGATCGCCCAGGCGATGCAGATCCAGCAGGTTCCGTTGATGCTGGTGATCCTCGACGGTCGCCCGGCCACGCAGCCGATCCCCGGCGCGGCCCCGATCGACGACATCCGCGCTCTGTTCAACCAGCTTGCGCAGCAGTTGACCGCGCAGGGCATCGCCGGCCGCCACCAGCCCAACGCGTTCGGCGCTCCGGTCGCCGCCGTCGAGGGCGAGGAGGGCGCCGAGTCCGACGTCGACCCGCGCTACGCGCCGGCCCAGGACGCTCTGGCCGAGGGCAACATCGACCTCGCCGTCGCGGAGTACCAGAAGCTCGTCGACGGCAACCCCGCCGACCACGAGGCCGTCGCCGGTCTCGCCATGGCCAAGGTGCTCCAGCGCACGCAGGGCGTCGACCTCGACGCCGCGCGGGCCGCGGCTGCCGCCAGTCCCGACGACATCGACGCGCAGACACTGGTGGCCGACCTGGACATGCTCGGCGGCCACGTCGAGGACGCCTTCGCGCGCCTCATCGAGCTGATCCGCCGTACGGCCGGGAAGGACCGCGACAAGGTCCGCGAGCACCTGCTGGCGCTCTTCGGCGCCGTCGGCAACGAGGACCCGCGGGTCCTCAAGGGCCGTGCCGCCCTCGCCTCAGCCTTGTTCTGAGTCTGACCATGTCAGAGGCCGTGCGGGGCATGGGGTTCGGGCAGGGCGCGGGATTCCTGCTGCAGGGGCTCCGGTTGTGGCGCACCCGCACCCGCCTGATGCTGCTGGGCATCGTGCCCGCGGTGATCGTGATGATCCTGCTGGCGGCGGCGTTCGTCGGGCTGGTCCTGGTCCTGGACGACCTGATCTCGTGGGCGACCCCGTTCGCCGACGACTGGGCCGACGCGGTCCGCACGACCTTCCGGGTGATCGTGTTCCTGGGTGTCCTCGCCGGCGCGGTGATGCTCTCGATCGTCACCTTCACCGGGCTGACCCTCGCCGTCGGCGATCCCTTCTACGAGAAGATCTGGAAGCAGGTCGAGCTCTCCCTCGGCGGTGACGTGCCTGGCCGCGGCGTCGGCTGGATCCGCGGCGCGCTGGACGGCCTGGTGCTCGTGCTGATGGGCCTGGTCATGGCGGTGGTCGTGTTCCTGCTCGGCCTGCTGCCGGTGATCGGCGCGATCATCGGAGCCGTGCTCGGGCTGGTCGTCTCCGGCCGCCTGTTGGCCGGAGAACTGGTCTCCCGCCCGCTCGAGGCACGGGGCATGGATCGTGCCGGTCGTGCCGACCTGATGCGCCAGCACCGCGGCGCCATGCTCGGCTTCGGCGTCTGTGTGCAGGCCTGCTTCCTGGTCCCGTTCGGCGGCATCCTGGTGATGCCCGCGGCGGTGGCCGGCGCGACGTACCTCGCGCGCCAGGCGCTGGAGTCTCAGCCCAGCTGAGCGAAAGCCGCCAGCACCGCCCGTACGGCGGGGGAGTCGGCCATCGTGCGGCGGTGCAGGGCGTCGATCAGCCGGATCGGCTCCGGGTCCCTCACGGGTACGGCGACCAGCTGGTCGCCGAGCGGAGCGCGACCCATCCGCGGGACGAGTGCCACACCGAGCCCCGCGGCGACGAGGGCGACGTGGGAGTCGAACTCCCCGGACACGTGGGCGATCCGGGGCGGGCGGCCGGTGCCGTCGTACATCCGGGACAGCCACTGGCGGCAGATGGTGCCCTCCGGGGTGGCGATCCAGTCGACGTGGAGGAGGTCGTGCGGCGTGACGCTGCGGCGCCGGGCGAGCGGGTCGTCGCGGTGGACGATCAGGTCGGCGACGTCACCGGGCAGGGGAGTGGCGACCACGTGGTCGGGGATGGTCTGCGCGACCCCGCCCCAGCGGTGCACGATGCCGAGCTCGACCTGGCCGCTCGCGACGAGGTCGACCACGTCCCACGGCTCGCCCTCGCGCAGGGTCAGGGTCAGGTCGGGGTGCGCGTCGCGCAGGCCGCGGGCGACGGGCGCGACGAGGCCCCGCATGGCGGTGGAGAACGCGGCGAGCCGGATCCTGCCGGCGACGACACCCGCGCGCTGCTGGAGGTTCGACTCGAGGAGCTCGAGGTCCGCGAGGACCTGCTGGCCGGCGTCGACGAGGTGCTGGCCGTGGCTGGTCAGCATCACGCCACGACCGACCCGCTCGAGCAGCGGGACGCCCGTCTGGCGCTCGAGGCGCTTGACCTGCTGGGAGATCGCGCTGGGGGTGAAGCCGGTCGCCCCGGCCGCGGCGACCACGGAACCATGGGTCGCGACGGCCTGCAGGCCGGCGAGGGCGTCGAGATCGATCATGTAGCAACGCTACATCATTTGGCACACATCTATTCGCTGGTGCTTAATGATCAACCCGGCGATGCTGGACCCGTGAATCGCAAGGACCAGTCCCTCGCCGCCCTCGTCGCCGTGATCTGGGGCTTCAACTTCGTCGTCATCGACTGGGGCATGGGCGAC
Organism: Nocardioides sp. Root682; assembly: GCF_001427795.1. Classification (GTDB taxonomy): domain Bacteria; phylum Actinomycetota; class Actinomycetes; order Propionibacteriales; family Nocardioidaceae; genus Nocardioides. The sequence continues at coordinate 1,065,762 of NZ_LMHJ01000003.1, forward strand.
GTGCCGCCGCTGCTGTTCCTGGCAGCCCGTTTCCTCGCCGTCGTCGTCCCGGCAGTGTTCCTGCTCGACCCACCGCCGGTGCCCTGGCGCACGGTGGCGGCCGTCGGCGTGTTCATGTCGCTCGGCCAGTTCGGCTTCCTGTACGTCGCCATGGACGCCGGCATGCCGCCCGGGCTCGCCGGACTGGTGCTCCAGGCGCAGGTGGTGCTCACCATCCTGCTCGCCACGGTCGTGCTCCGCGAACGCCCCACCGGCCCGCAGACGATCGGGGTCGTGCTCGGCGCCGCCGGACTGGTCGTGGTCGGCCTCGGCCGGGGTGGCCACGTGCCGGTGATCGCGCTGGCGCTGTGCCTGATGGGCGCGCTGATGTGGGCCATCGGCAATGTCGTCTCCCGCGCCTCCGGCGCCACCGGTGGCCTGGCGCTCACCGTCTGGTCGGCCCTCGTGGTGCCGATCCCGCTGATCGCGCTGTCGATGGTCCTCGACGGCCCGGGCGTCCTGGCCGACGGCGTCGCCGCGTTCGGGTGGAAGGCAGCCGTGTCCACCGTCTACACCGCCGGCCTCGCCTCGCTGGTCGGCTACGGCATCTTCAACGGCCTGCTGTCGCGCAACACCTCGGCGTCCGTGGTGCCGTGGATCATGCTGGTGCCGCCGGTCGCGATCGGTTCGGCCTGGTTGCTCCTGAGTGAGGTGCCCTCCACCGGCGAGCTGGTCGGCGGCGCCATCTTGGTGGTCGGTGTGCTGGTCGCCCAGCGCAACTACCGAATTCGTCGTGATCCGGCCCGTGGCGCAGCAAATACGGTTGGTGAACCGAACCTCAGCGACCCGACTCGGTGTACGCCGGACCTTCCCCTGCCAGGGACGCCAGTGCAGCCCGCACCCGCCGTGCCGTGAAGTCGGCCGCCCGTTCGTCGACCTCGGCCAGCGTGAGGAACGCAGCCGACCGGATCTCGCGGGCCTGCGGCACGACGTCACCGGCGATGGACGCCGGGTGCACGCCGCCGTCGAACACCACGCAGATCGCGTCGTCCCAGCCACCCCACGGGGGCAGCCAGTCGGTGAGCACGAGCGGCCCTGCCTCGATCTGCAGGCTGAGCTCCTCCTCGACCTCGCGGCTCACTGCCAGTCGGGGTGACTCGCCCGGCTCGACCACGCCGCCGGGCAGGTCCCAGTCGTCCTTGTAGGTCAGCTGGCACATGAGTACTCGCGGTTCGGGAGACTCGTCGCGGATCAGCATCTGCGCGATGCCGCGCTTGCGCGGGAGGAACGAGTTGAGCAACGCCCGGAAGCCACCGGGCTCGTGCACGGGCGTGTCGTCGGCGAGGCGGGCGTAGACCACGACGTCGCCGACCCGCCCGCGCTGCACGCCCTCACGCCGCATGCCGGACCACGTCGCGATCCGTTGCGCCTCGGCGTCGTCGACCGCGACCTTGACCTCGACCCGCTCGTGATCGATCAGTGCCGCAGCCACCTGGCGTCGTACGACGTCGACGGCGGCCTGCCAGCCACGCTCGGTGAGGTCCGCGGTCCAGGTCAGCCGGGCGATGCCGTCGTCGACGGTCGTGTGGCGGATCTCCGGGTCGGACACAGGGTTACCTTATGGGTGCCCTCAACCAGAGCGTCGACAGTGGGGGCAGGACGAGCGCCGCGTAGGCAGGACTGCCACCTGGGGCGTTCGCCTCGAGCGGTCCCGCAGCGATCGCCTCGACCGTCCCGAGGTTGCCCACCCCGCTGCCGCCGTACGACGCCGCGTCGGTGTTGAGCAGCTCGGCCCACGGACCGGCGACCGGCAGGCCCAGCCGGTAGTCGTGGGGGATCGCGGCGAAGTTGGAGACGCAGACCAGGTCGGGCTCGCCGGGGGAGCGTCGTAGGAAGGAGAAGGTGTTGTGGCCGGCGTCCTGGGCGTCGATCCACGCGAACCCGGCCGGGTCGTTGTCGAGGCGCCAGAGCGACGGCTCCTCGCAATAGCGGTGGTTGAGGTCGCGCACGAAGTCCTGCATGCCGCGGTGGGCGGGATGCGCGAGCAGTGACCAGTCCAGCTCGCGGGCCTCGGCCCACTCCGACTCCTGCGCGAACTCGCATCCCATCATCAACAGCTGTTTGCCGGGATGGGCCCACATGTACGCCAGGTAGGCGCGCAGGTTGGCGAGCTGCTGCCAGCGGTCGCCGGGCATCTTGCGGACCAGGGACCCCTTGCCGTGCACGACCTCGTCGTGGCTCAGCGGCAGAACGTAGTTCTCGGAGAACGCGTAGACGAGCGAGAAGGACATCTCGCCGTGGTGGTAGGCGCGGTGGATGGGGTCGTGCTGCAGGTACTTCAGGCTGTCGTGCATCCAGCCCATGTTCCACTTGAAGCCGAAGCCCAGCCCGCCACCCGAGGTGGCGCCGGTGACGCCCGGCCAGGCCGTGGACTCCTCCGCGATCGTGACGATCCCGGGCACCCGCTTGTAGGCGGTGGCGTTGAGCTCCTGAAGGAAGCGCACGGCCTCGAGGTGCTCGTGGCCTCCGTACTGGTTCGGCGTCCACTCGCCGTCGTTGCGGCCGTAGTCGAGGTAGAGCATCGACGCGACACCGTCGACCCGCAGGCCGTCGACGTGGAACTCCTCGAGCCAGTACAGCGCGTTCGCGACCAGGAAGTTGCGGACCTCGGGGCGACCGAAGTCGAAGATGTGCGAGCCCCACTCCGGGTGCCAGCCGCGCTGCGGATCGGGGTGCTCGTAGAGCGCGGTTCCGTCGAAGCGGACCAGCGCCCAGTCGTCGGTGGCGAAGTGGCCGGGCACCCAGTCCAGGATCACGGCGATGCCCGCCGCGTGCAGCGCGTCGACGAGACGACGGAAGCCGTCGGGGTCGCCGAAGCGGGCGTCGGGCGCGAAGTACGACGTCACGTGGTAGCCCCACGAACCGCCGAACGGGTGCTGCATGACCGGCATCAGCTCGACGTGGGTGAAGCCCAGGTCCGCGAGGTAGGTGGGCAAGCCGTGGACCGGGTCCGCCAGCTCGTCGTAGCTCCAGAACGAGCCGTCGGGATGCTTCTTCCACGAGCCCAGGTGCATCTCGTACGTCGCCATCGGCTCGTTGACCGGTTGCCGGGTGGCCCGCTCGGCGAGCCAGGTGCGGTCCTGCCACACGTGGGTCGAGGTGTACACGCGCGATGCCGTCTCCGGCGGCGCCTGGGCGTGGAACGCCATCGGGTCCGCCTTGTGGCGCCAGACGCCGTCGGCGCCCTCCACCAGGAACTGGTACGTCGCGCCCGAGCCGACGCCGGGGACGAACGTCTCCCACAGCCCCGAGCCCACGGGCTCCATGCGGTGGGCCGAGCCGTCCCAGCCGTTGAAGTCGCCCGTGACGGCGACCTGACGGGCGTTCGGGGCCCAGAGAACGAAGCTGGTTCCGTCCACCGGCTCGTTGCGGACGTGCGCGCCGAGCACCTGCCAGAGCTGCTCGTGGCGCCCTTCCGCAACGAGGTGAAGATCCATCTCGCCGAGAGTCATCTTGTTCACTGTAGTGCGCGCACCCGAAGCAGGCAGGTCTGCTGCGGCTTCATCGCGGGCACCTGGACGCCCACGCTGCCCAGCACCCGGCCCGGGAGCCGAACCCCTTTGCCCTGGAGCCAGCTGGGCACCGACCACGGCGGGTCACCGGCCCCAACGGGTGCGAGCAACCGGACGTCGTACGACGTCGCGGGGTCCAGGCCGGGCAGCCGGACCCTGCCGCGGGGCGAGGTCGCCGGCTTCCCGAGCGACGTCATCGCGAACACCGCGTCGCGCTGGTCCCGCGCGACGACGCCGTGCACCCACAGGGTCGGGTCCGGGTGGTCGGCCACGACGACCCGGCCCGTGTGCAGCAGCGGGCGCAGGCTCTTGTGCAGGTCGACCCAGCCGCGGATCTCCGGGAGCTGCTCGGGCGGCAGCTTCGCGAGGTCCCACTCGATGCCGAAGTGGCCCCACAGTGCGGTGGCCGCGCGGAAGTCGAGCGGTTGGGTGCGGCCCGTCGAGTGCGCGGTCTCCGGGCCGAGGTGGGTGCCGACGAGCTCGGGCGGGACGAGCAGCTGCGTCCAGCGCTGCACCTCCTGCCGGTCGAGGGCGTCGATGCAGTCGCTGGCCCAGACCCGGTCGGTGCGGGCGAGGATGCCGAGGTCGATCCGGGCGCCGCCGCTGGCGCACGACTCGATCTCCAGGCCCGGGTGGCGGGACTTGAGGTCGTCGATCAGCCGGTAGACGGCGACGGTGTGGGCCCGGACGCCGGGCGTGTGGGTGGGGCCGTGGCCGGCCTCGGTGACGGGGCGGTTGTGGTCCCACTTGAGGTAGCCGACGGGGTGCTGGTCCAGCAGCTGGTGCAGGGACGTGGCGACGTACCCGTGGGCCTCGGGGTTCGCGAGGTCGAGGACGTACTGGAACCGCGACGGCAGCCCGAGTCCCTCCGGACCGTCGCCCGGTCCGGGCCGGAGGATCCAGTCCGGATGCGCCCGGGCGAGGTCGGAGTCGGGGTTGACCATCTCGGGCTCCACCCAGATGCCGAACTCCATCCCGGCGGCGGTGACCCGCTCGACCAGCGGCGTCAGTCCGTCGGGCCACCACGCGCGGTCGACCTCCCAGTCGCCGAGGGCGGCGCGGGCGTTGTTGCGGCCGCGGAACCAGCCGTCGTCGACCACGAACCGCTCGACTCCCACCGCGGCGGCGGCGTCGACGAGCGGCAGCAGGCGCTCGGGAGTGGCCTTGAAGTAGACGGCCTGCCAGGTGTTGAGCAGCACCTTGCGGGGCGTCCGCGGGTGCGTGGCGCGGCCCCTGATCTCGTCGTGGAGTCGTCCGGCGAGCTCGTTGAGGCCGTGGCCGTGGCTCGCCCACACCTCGGGCGCCGCGTAGGTCTCACCCGGTGCGAGCGTCACTTCACGGGGGAGCAGGAGCTCGCCCGAGGCGAGCACCGCCTCGCCGTGGTACAGCCGTTCGGCGGCCTGGACCTGGTTGCCCGACCACGCCAGGTGCACGCCCCACACCTCGCCGGACTCCCAGCCGAACCCGCTCTCGCCAGCCACCAGGACCAGCGGTGCGTCGTGCCCCGGCCGGCCCTTCCGGTCCTCGCGCACGTGCGCGCCCACGCTGAGCGGGAGCCGCTGCGGTACGCGCTCGTGGCCCTGGCTGCCCGCGAGGCTGAGGACCTCGGTGGCGTGACCCGGCACCGGCAGCGAGATCCCCAGGTGGTCAAGGTCGTACGACGTCCGGCCGGTGTTGGTCAGCTCGGCTCCGAGGCGCGCGACACCGTGAGGGGAGAGCGTGACGGTCAGGTCCAGGGAGATCTCCGCGGCCTCGTCGACGGCATGGAACCGCACGCCGTGCTCGATGATCTCGTGGCTGGTGACGGCCAGACGGGTGACGTAGCCGGCGCCTCCGCGGCTGCCGATCAGGCCGGGCCGGCCCAGCCAGCCCTCCGACTCCACCGGCACCAGTGACGGGATCCCCGGGACGCTGAAGGCGCTGTTGCCGCGGCGTGGCCGCGCGGCCTCCGCCAGGTCGGCGAGCTGGCGCGAACCGAGGCGCCCCAGGTCATCTCCCCAGTGCAGGACTCGGGGGAGGCCGTTGGCCCAGCTGGCGTCGTACTCGAGGAGGAGGCTGACGCCTCCGTCGCGAAGGTGGACCCGCGTGGCCGTCATGGCGATCACCCTAGTGATCCGGGGTCGTCGGCGACTGACGCTCGCGATGGCGGGAATGATGTGATGCGGGGGTGACCGCGACCCGAGAAGCCACGTCCGCCCGGCTGCTGGTCGTCGTACCGATCGTGCTGGCCTGCCTGTCGATGATCGGGCCGTTCAGCATCGACACGCCGTTCCCGGCGTTCCCGGAGATGCGCGACGACTTCGGTGTCGGCGCAGGTGCGCTCCAGCTCGTCGTGACGGTCTACCTCGGCTCCTTCGCGGCGATGAGTGTCCTCCACGGCCCGATCTCCGATGCCGTGGGTCGCCGGCCCGTCATGCTCGCCTCCCTCGTCGTGTACGTCGCCGCGTCGATCGGCTGCGCCTTCGCGCCGAGCCTCGCCTGGCTCCTCGTGTGCCGCGCCTTCCAGGGCCTGAGCGCCGGTGGCGCCACGATCGTGAGCCGCACGGTGATCCGCGACCTCTTCGAGGGCGCCACGGCGCAGCGGCTGATGAGCCGGGTCGCGGTGATCTTCGGCATCGCACCTGCGATCGGTCCGATCATCGGTGGGCTGGTCCTGCAGCTCGGTGAGTGGCCGCTGGTGTTCGTGTTCCAGGCCGCCCTCGGGGTCGCCCTGATCCTCGCCGTCCTGGTGCTGCTGCCCGAGACCCTGGCGCCCGAACGCCGGGTCGCGTTGCGCGTCGGCGCGGTGCTCGGAGGCCTCACGGCCGTCGTGAAGGAGCCGGCGTTCCACCGGCTCGCCTGGGCGACGTCGCTGATCTTCGGGGCGCAGTTCCTCTACATCGGCGGCGCGGCGATCTTCGTCGTCGACGTGCTCGGCGAGGGCGAGCTCGACTTCTGGAAGCTGTTCGTCCCGATGATCGGCGCGATGATGCTCGGCTCCTGGCTCTGCGGCCGCGCCGCCGGCCGGATGACCGCCCGGCGCCTGATCTCGATCGGCTGCACGATCTCGTTCGTCGGGGGTGTCGTCGGTGTCCTCATCGCGGCCTCGCCCGTCGCCGCCGACCTGCCGTGGGCCGTCATCGGCCTCAGCCTCATCGCCCTCGGCAACGGCCTGACCTACCCGACGATGCAGCTGATGCTGCTCGATCTGTTCCCGCACCGGCTGGGTGCCGCGGTGTCCATGTCGTCGTTCTTCGCCCTGGTCCTCAACGCCGTCACGGCCGTTGCCGTCACCCCCTTCGTCGGCACGTCCGCCCTCGGCTTCGCCACCGCCGCCCTCGTCGGGGTCGGCGGCGGGCAGCTGCTGTGGGCCTGGCACTGCGCGCTCGAGGACCGGGACTGCGCCGTGCAGGGGAGTGCTGTCGATCGGGAGCCGATCGAGCTGCTGTGATGGCACCATGACGCCCGTGCTCCGCGTCATCGTCCTTCCCGTCCTGCTGGTGTCCGTGCTCGGTGGCCTCGCCGGCTGCGGGGAGAACGACGACGTGCGCGCCTCGGACGTCGCGACGCCCAGCGAGTCGGCCGAGGACTTCGCCCGGCGCGCCTTCGCCGAGATCGACGTCGCCGCGACCTGTCCGGAGCTCGAGAAGGCCTGGGACACGTACCTCGACCCGACGACCCGCGCCGTCGTACGCCGCTTGGTGCCGTGCGACCGCAAGGCTCTGGCGGCGACGTACCCGCTGGAATCGGTGCGCCGCTACGACGACTACAGGTACATGGACACCCCTCGGCCGGACGCTGTCGCGGATGCCGACGAGATCCTCGAGGCTGAGCTCGACGCACCGGAACCCGAGTACGCCGACTCCTTCACCTACGAGGTGTTCCTCCGTGCTGGCTGGCTCGTCCTCACGACCGGTGCCGAGCACACGTTGTTCAACACGACGTTCGATGCCCTGGACGGGTGCCTGGACACCAAGGACGGATGTCGCTTCTCCGGGTGACTACTCGGCGCGCCACGTTTGGCGCGGCGCGAACCCGCTCCGTCGCAACCAGTGTTCGGTGTACAGGATCCGGTGCGGCGTGATGATCGTCAGCGGGTCCGACGGCGGTACGTCGACGGGGCGGCCGCGCTCGGCGTGGTCGGACTGCCAGCGCACGGCCTCCCAGTAGCGGTCCGCCTCAGGCGCGGAACGCTCGATGGTGCGCGCCGTACCGAAGAGCTGGACGCCACGGCTGCTGGCCTGCCCGACGAGGGGCGCGAAGATCCCGGCCGACACCCGCTCGTCGCGTTCGATGTTGCGCGACTTCACCGAGGTGTTCCAGCTCGTGTAGAAGATCTCGAACTCGAGGCTGAAGTACCGCACCGGTGTGGCCGCGGGGGAGCCGTCCTTGTTGATCGTGGCGACCACGGCCATGTTCTGCGACGAGAGCAGGTTGAGGATCCGCTCCTCGAGTTCGTCGCGCGGCAGGGCCTGGGTGGGCGGCGGTCCGGTGAGCCAGGGGTTCGTGAGCGGCATGGGTGATCCTCTCAGGGGGCTCCGAATCGAGTGGCGGGTGCACATCCGCCCCTGCGACGATCCACGCGGTGTTCTGCCCTGCGACGCAGCGCGCTGATTGGGCGGAACTGGCGCCCAGCGCAGCGCTGCGGCTGCCACTTCCGCCCATCCGGTGTGCGATCAGCCGGTGGTGAGGCGCTCGACCCCTGCCAGCGGGATCGACAGCCACGCCGGGCGGTTCCGCGCTTCGTACACGCACTCGTAGATCGCCTTGTCGACGACGTACGCCGTCAGCACGGCGCGGTCGGAGTCGCTCAGCCCACCCTCACCGCAGTACGACGCCAGGAAGGCCTTGCGGTTGCGGCGGGCCCACTCGTCGGCGCGGACGGCGCGCTGGTGTGCGGCGTCGGGGTCCTCCTCGGGCAGGGAGGCGGCCACCGCATGGGGGGCGTAGTCGAACGAGCGGGTCATGCCGGCGACGTCGCGCCAGGGGGAGTCGGGAAGCAGGCGCTCGGCGAGCGTCTTGGCCGGCTCGCCCTCGAAGTCGACGAGCTTCCAACCCGCGACCGTGCGCAGGGTCTGGCCGAGGTGGAGGTCGCCGTGCACGCGCTGGACGGCGAGGTCGCCCTGTCCGGCGAGCGCGGAGAACACGGCGCGGGCACCGTCGGCGTACGCCTGCAGCGCCGGGACGACCTCGATCGCGTCCTCCAGGCGGCGGGTCATCGTTCGTGCCACGTCTGCCGCGGCGACGACCGCGGTGGGGAAGGAGGCGCGCAGCTGCCCGTGCACCTCGGCCAGCGCTTCGCCGAGCCGGGTGGCCTCGCTGGCGAAGTCGCCACCGACCTCCTCGGCGTGCAGGTCGGCCTCGGCGAACAGGTCGCGCACGCTGGCCAGTGCCTGCTCCCAGCCGTCGCTCGCCGTCCGCAGGAACTGCTGCAGCATCGCGAGGTGGAGGCCGTCGGCCTCGATCCAGCCGTAGAGCGCGGCGACGTGCGTGGAGCCCGCCTCGGTGAGGACCTGGTGCGTCGTGATGTCGGGGTTCTCTCCCGGAGTGACCTTGCGGAAGATCTTCAGCACCGAGTCGTCTCCGTAGAGCACCGACGAGTTGGACTGCTCGCCGCTGAAGAGCGCCGGGACCGCGTCCAGGTCGAGGTCGTGGCCCTCGAGCCGGACGAACTCGAGGCCGGTGGTCTCGAGATGGCCGGCCTCCTCGACCTGCGCGACGGCGAAGGCACGCAGGTAGCCCGCCATCGCATCGCGGTCCTGCACGGCGTCGTAGGCGAAGGGCCCGGACTCCGAACCCTCCGGCCAGCGCCCCACGAGCGCGTGCTCGAGACGGTCCTGCGGGGCGTCGTACAGGGAGAGCGGCAGCTGGTAGAGCTCCCGGTCGCCCTCGGAGTAGGTGACCTCGACCAGTACGACGACCACCTCGGGATCACTCCCGCCGGACCTGATCGCCCCGACCTGCCGCACACCGGTCACCGTGAACGTGCGCCCCTTGCCGCCGAACCAGCGGCTGTGCGCAAGGAATTGCTCGATCACAGCACCGGCCTCCCCGAGGTGTCGGGATTCGTGAGTCGGAACCAGTAGAAGCCGTGTCCGCTCAGGGTCAGCAGGTAGGGCAGCTCGCCGATCCGAGGGAACGGGACGCCGCCGAGGAGCTCGACGGGCACCCGCCCTTCGTAGCGGCGCAGGTCCAGCTCGACGGGCTGCGGGAAGCGGGACAGGTTGTTGACGCACAGGATGACGTCGTCGTCCTCCGCCTGATCCGGACCCGCGGGGTGGGACCCGTGCTCGCGGACGTACGACAGCACGGTGGGGTTCGAGCCGCCCAGGTCGGTGAAGGTCCCGAGCCCGAACGCGTCGTGGCCGCGGCGAATGTGGATCATGCGCCGGGTCCAGTGCAGCAGCGAGGACGGGTTCTCCAGCTGGGCCTCGACGTTGACGCTCTGGTAGCCGTAGACGGGGTCCTGGATCGCGGGAAGGTGGAGCTTGCCGGGGGTCGCTGCGGAGAAGCCGGCGTTGCGGTCGGGCGTCCACTGCATCGGCGTACGCACGCCGTCGCGGTCACCGAGCCAGATGTTGTCGCCCATCCCGATCTCGTCGCCGTAGTACAGGACGGGGGATCCGGGCAGGGACAGCAGCAGCGCGGTGAACAGCTCGATCTGGTTGGTGTCGTTGTCGAGCAGGGGCGCGAGCCTGCGGCGGATGCCGATGTTGGCCTTCATGCGTGGGTCCTTGGCGTACTCGCCCCACATGTAGTCACGGTCCTCGTCGGTCACCATCTCGAGCGTCAGCTCGTCGTGGTTGCGCAGGAAGATGCCCCACTGGCAGCCGGACGGGATCGCCGGCGTCTGCTCCATGATCTCCGAGATCGGGAAGCGCGACTCGCGGCGTACGGCCATGAAGATGCGCGGCATCACCGGGAAGTGGAAGGCCATGTGGCACTCGGTCCCGATGACCTCGCCGTTGTCGAGCAGCTCGGGTCCGAAGTACTCCACGACGTCCGTCGGCCACTGGTTCGCCTCGCACAGCAGCACCCGGCCGGGATAGTTCTCGTCGACGAACCGGCGCACCTTGCGCAGGAACTCGTGGGTCTCGGGCAGGTTCTCGCCGTTGGTGCCCGGCCGCTCGTAGAGGTACGGCACGGCGTCGAGCCGGAAGCCGTCGAGACCCATGTCGAGCCAGAACGACATGGCCTCGATCATCGCGTCGTGCACAGCCGGGTTGTCGAAGTTCAGGTCCGGCTGGTGGTGGAAGAACCGGTGCCAGAAGTACTGACCGCGGACCTGGTCCCACGTCCAGTTCGACGGCTCGGTGTCGACGAAGATGACCCGCGCGTCCTGGTAGAGCTCGTCGGTGTCGGACCACACGTAGAAGTCGCCGTACGGACCTTCGGGGTCGGACCGGGACGCCTGGAACCACGGGTGCTGGTCACTGGTGTGGTTCATGACGAAGTCGATGATCACGCGGATGCCGCGTTCGTGTGCCGCGTCGAGGAACGCGTGGAAGTCCTCGGCCGTCCCGATCTCGGGGAGCACGCCGGTGTAGTCCGCGACGTCGTACCCGCCGTCGCGCAGCGGGGAGGGGAAGAACGGCGGCACCCACAGGCAGTCGACGCCGAGCCACTGGAGGTAGTCGAGCTTCTCCGTCAGTCCCCGGAAGTCGCCCGTGCCGTCACCGTTCGAGTCACGGAACGAGCGCACCAGCACTTCGTAGAAGACAGCGGTGCGGAACCACTCGGGCTCGTCGTTCAGCACAGTGGTCGAGCCTGTCGAGACCCCGCTCATGTATGTCCTTTCACGCTCAGGATGTGGGCCGGCTGCGTCGGGTCGAGCCGGACGTAGTTGTCGGCGCCCCAGGTCCAGTCCGCGCCGCTGATCTCGTCGTGGACGGCGAACGAGCTGCCGGGAGCCAGGCCCAGGGCGGCCAGGTCGAGGTGCACCATCGTCTCGCGCACCTGGTGGGGATCGAGGTTGAGCACGACGATCACCCGGTCCCCAAGGTCGTCGAGTAGGGCCGCCGAGGAACGAGGCGGGTCGTATCGAGACGCCTTGCTGAAGCACAGCACGTGCTCCTCGTCCGTCGGGTGCACGGTGAGGTTGCGCAGCAGCTGCAGCGCCGGGTGCGCCCGCCGGATCGCGTTCAGCCTCGTGACGTACGACGCCAGGCCGGTGGCGTCCGGACCCCAGTCCCGAACGCGGATCTGGTACTTCTCCGAGTCGAGGTACTCCTCGCTGCCCGGCTTCACGGCCACGTGCTCGCCGAGCTCGTACCCGGCGTACATGCCCCACGTGGGTGAGGACATCGCCGCGAGCACGGCCCGGATCCGGAAGGCAGCCGTGCCGCCGTACTGCAGGAACTCGTGGAGGATGTCGGGAGTGTTGACGAAGAAGTTCGGCCGCATCCGGTGGGCGGACTCGTGCGACACCTCGCGGAGGTAGTCCTCGATGTCGACCTTCGCGGTGCGCCAGGTGAAGTAGGTGTACGACTGGTGGAAGCCGATCGCGCCGAGGGTCTGCATCATCGGCGGCTTCGTGAACGCCTCCGCCAGGAACAGCACGTCCGGGTCGGTCTGGCGCACCTCGGCCAGCAGCCACTCCCAGAACGCGACCGGCTTGGTGTGCGGGTTGTCGACGCGGAAGATCCGCACGCCGTGCGCCATCCAGTGGCGTACGACGCGCAGCACCTCGGTGGCGAGGCTGTCCGGGTGGTCGTACGGATGAGCGTCGAAGTTGACCGGGTAGATGTCCTGGTACTTCTTCGGCGGGTTCTCGGCATAGGCGATCGAGCCGTCGGCGCGGGTGGTGAACCACTCGGGATGCGCGGCCACCCACGGGTGATCAGGAGCCGCCTGCAGGGCGAGGTCGAGCGCGACCTCCAGGTCGAGCGCGGCAGCGGCAGCGACGAAGGCGTCGAAGTCCTCGAGCGTGCCGAGGTCGGGGTGGACGGCGTCGTGGCCGCCGGCTGCGCTGCCGATCGCCCAGGGGGAGCCGGTCCAGTCGGGCGGCAGCGGCTCGCCCTCGGCGAGCACCGTGTTGTTCGGGCCCTTGCGGTTGACCTCGCCGATCGGGTGGATCGGCGGGAGATAGACCACGTCGAAGCCCATCGCCGCGACGGCAGGCAGTCGCTCGGCGGCGGTCCGGAACGTCCCGCTGACCACGTCACCGGCCTGCGGGTCGAAGTGCGCGCCCTCAGAGCGCGGGAAGAACTCGTACCAGCTGCCGAAGAGCGCGCGCGGACGGTCGACGTACACGGGGAACGGACCCTCGACGGTGAGCAGGTCACGCAACGGGTGGGCGCGCAGGACCCCCACCAGCTCAGGTGATTCGAGCTGTGCGAGGCGGGCCTCGGCAGGGCGCTTCTTGTCGCCGGTCGCCTTGATCGCAGCCTGGACCACGCGCTGCTCCGCCTTGGTGAGGCCCGCCACCCGCTCCAGCAGCAGCCGTCCCTCGGCGAACATCAGCTCGGTGTCGATGTCGGCACGGATCTTGATGCCGGCCGCGTGCTGCCAGCTGGCGATCGGGTCGGACCAGGCGTGCACCTCGAAGGTCCACGGTCCGACGGCGTCGGCCTGGACCCACGCCTCGTGGCGATCGACCGAGTGTCGGTCCGTTGCCACGACCGGACTCATCCGGGCGGGCGGCTGGCGGGTGCCGTCGGGGGCGATGAGCACGACCTCGGCGCCGAGCCGGTCGTGACCCTCGCGGAACACGGTGGCTCTGACGGGGAACGGTTCACCGATGCTCGCCTTTGCTGCCAGCCGGTCACCGGTGGCGCCGGCCGCCAGCAGCGGCTCGATGTCGATCACGGGGATGCGTCCGACCATGTTTCGAACCTATCCGGAAGTCAGGTCCCACACGGCGACCGCATCGCCCGCCTGCAGCGGGCTGCCGTCGGCGGGCAGGTCGATGAGGGCGTCGGCTCCAGCGAACCAACCGAGGAATCCCGAGCCGGGCGGACCCCACGGCGTGACGGTGCCAGCGTTGCGGTCGAGTCGTGCGCGGCGCAGCTGCCGCTTGCCCCGGAGGGGGTTCAGCGGCTCGGTCAGGGTCGCGTGCACCACCGGTCGTTGCGGGTGCGGATGGCCGGCCGCGCTGCGCAGCGCCGGCCGCACGAAGACCTCGTACGACGTCAGTGCGCTCACCGGGTTCCCGGGGAGACAGACGACGGGAACCCCGCCGACGACCCCCGAACCCTGCGGCATCCCGGGCTGCATGGCGACCTTCACGAACTCCACGCCGCGCGGCCCGAGCGCGTCCTTCACGACCTCGTAGGCGCCGGCGCTGACCCCACCCGACGTCAGCACCAGGTCGATGTCGCCTGCGGCGGTCTCGGCGTCGAGCAGGGCGAGAAAGGCAGGCACGTCGTCGGCCACCCATAGCTTGCGGACGGCGACCGCCCCCGCCTCCTCCACGGCGGCGGCCAGCAGCGCGCCGTTGGCGTCCCGGATCTGTCCGGACCCCGGGGCCGGGTCCTCGGCCAGCTCCGACCCGGTCGAGCAGACCAGCACCCGTGGTCGACGTCGTACGACGACCTCGGCGATGCCGAGCGCCGCCAGCACGCCGATCTGGGCGGGCCCGAGGACCGCACCCGCGGCGAGGACCTCCTGGCCGACCGCGACGTCGGAACCGGCAGGCCGGACGAACGAGCCGACCTCCCTGGCCTGGCTGATCGCGACCTTGTCCGTTCCGCCGTCGGTGACCTCCACCTCGACGATCGCGTCCGCGCCTCGCGGGACCGGGGCGCCGGTCATGATCCGCAGCGCGCTGCCGGGCGCGAGGTCGCTCACCGGTGCACCGGCCGGGATGTCGCCGGCAACCGGGACGAGGACGGGGGAGTCGGGCGTTGCCGCTGCGATGTCGGCTGCGCGCACGGCGTAGCCGTCCATGGCCGAGTTGTCGAAGGAAGGCAGCGCCTCGGGGGCGGCGACGGCGACGGCCAGGACCCGCCCGCGCGCCTCGGCGAGGGCAATGGGCTCCTCGGCGCCAACGCGCTGTGCGAGGAGGGCAGCGACGTGCTGCTGGTGGTCGGCGACGGAGCGGAGGGCTGGGGTCGTGGTCATTGGTTCCACCCTAGGACCCCACGACGAAGACGCGCCCGCCCAAAAGACAGCGAGGCGAGGTGGCCCCCATGACCACCCCGCCCGCTAGTACCAGTTCAACGGCGTCAGCGGCCCGTCGTTACGGAACCTTCTCCGCCAATCTCTTGGATCGTTCAAGTCCCATTGGCTACGGTCGGACACATGCGTGCGATCCGAAGGTTCACGGTCCGCCCCGTCCTGCCCGACGCGCTTGCCTCCCTCGGCGAGCTCGCGGCCAACCTGCGCTGGTCCTGGCATCCACCGACCCAGGAGCTCTTCGCGACGGTCGATCCCGACCTCTGGTTGAGCACCAGCCACGACCCGACCCGGCTGCTGGGCGAGGTCTCGGCCGAGCGCTGGGCAGAGCTGGCCGCCGACGAGTCCTACGTCGCGCGGGTCGCCGCGGTGCGTGCCGACCTGGCGTCGTACCTCGACGGGGAACGCTGGTACCAGCGCGCCAGTGCGGCCGAGCCGGAGGCGACCTGGCCGGCAGCCATCGCGTACTTCTCGCCGGAGTTCGGCATCACGGCGGTCCTGCCGCAGTACTCCGGAGGTCTCGGGATCCTCGCCGGCGACCACCTCAAGGCGGCCAGCGACCTCGGCGTCCCGATCGTCGGCGTCGGTCTCCTCTACCGCCACGGCTACTTCAAGCAGGCGCTGTCGCACGAGGGCTGGCAGCAGGAGAGCTACCCCGTCCTCGACCCCGACGGCCTCCCGCTGTCGCCCCTGGTCGAGCCGTCCGGTGAGCGCGCCACCGTGTCGCTCCGGATGCCGGACGGCCCGGACCTGCTCGCCCGGATCTGGGTCGCGTCCGTCGGCCGGGTGCCGTTGCTGCTGCTCGACACCGATCTCGAGGAGAACCCCGAGCACTACCGCCTCATCACCGACCGGTTGTACGGCGGCAACACCGAGCACCGGTTGCGCCAGGAGCTCCTGCTCGGCGTCGGTGGAGTCCGGGCCCTGCGCGTGCACGCCCGGATCACCGGCGCCCCGGCGCCGGAGGTGTTCCACACCAACGAGGGTCACGCCGGATTCCTCGGTGTGGAGCGGATCCGCGAGCTCACGGTCGACAGCGACCTGGACTTCGCCACCGCACTGGAGATCGGCCGCGCGTCGACGGTCTTCACGACGCACACGCCGGTCCCGGCCGGCATCGACCGCTTCCCGCGCACGCTCGTCGAGCAGTACCTCGGCGAGCACGGCGCGACCCCCGGCGTGCCCGTCGACGAGGTGCTCGGGCTCGGCGCCGAGGACTTCGACGGCGGCGACCCCGGCGTCTTCAACATGGCGGTGATGGGGTTCCGGCTGGCCCAGCGCGCCAACGGTGTCTCCCAGCTGCACGGTCATGTCAGTCGCGGGATGTTCAACGGCCTGTGGCCGGCCTTCGACGAGGCCGAGGTGCCGATCTCGTCGATCACCAACGGCGTGCACGCGCCGACGTGGGTGGCCCCCGAGGTGCTGGCCCTGGCCGCTGCCGAGGGTGGGGATCCGGAGGACGACGACGCGGAGGCGTTCTGGGCAGCGTTCGCGAAGGTCTCGGGCCCCGACGTCTGGCGCACCAAGCGGGCGCTTCGCGAGCGGCTCGTCGCGGACGCTCGCCGTCGGCTGCGGCGGTCGTGGGAGAAGCGCGGCGCGGCGCCGGCCGAGCTGAGCTGGATCGACGAGGCGCTCGACCCGGACGTGCTGACCATCGGGTTCGCGCGGCGCGTGCCGTCGTACAAGCGACTGACGCTGATGTTGCGCGACCCCGCGCGCCTCAAGGCCCTTCTGCTCCACCCCGAGCGCCCGATCCAGCTCGTGGTGGCCGGCAAGTCGCACCCCGCGGACGACGGTGGCAAGCGGCTGATCCAGGAACTGGTGCGCTTCGCGGACGCCGAGGACGTGCGGCACCGGATCGTGTTCCTGCCCAACTACGACATCGCGCTCGCCCTCCCGCTCTACCCGGGGTGTGACGTGTGGCTGAACAACCCCCTGCGGCCCTACGAGGCCTGCGGAACCTCCGGCATGAAGGCCGCGCTCAACGGTGGGCTCAACCTCTCGATCCTCGACGGTTGGTGGGACGAGTGGTACGACCCGGAGTTCGGCTGGCCGATCCCGTCCGCCGACGGTCTGGAGGACTACTCCGACAAGCGTGACGACCTCGAGGCCTCCGCGCTCTACGACCTGATCGAGACCGAGGTCGCGCCACGCTTCTACGACCTCGACCACGAAGGCGTTCCGGCCCGCTGGGTCGAGATGTTGCGCCACACCTGGACCACCCTCGGTCCCAAGGTGCTCGCGACCCGGATGGTCCGCGACTACGTCGCCCAGCTCTACGCACCGGCGGTCCGCAACGCACGCACCCTGGCCGCGACCGAGCACGGCGCCCGCGACCTCGCCGCCTGGAAGGCGCGCGTGCGTGCGGTCTGGCCGCAGGTCCGGGTCGAGCACGTCGAGGCCCAGGGCGTCGAGGACGCCGCCGAGGTCGGCGCCCGCCTGGCCGTGCACTCCTACGTCGCCCTCGGTGATCTCGCGCCCGGTGACGTCCAGGTCCAGCTGGTCCACGGCCGCGTCGACGCCGAGGACGACATCGTCGATGCCAGGACGACCCCGCTCACCCTCGTCGAGTCGTACGACGGCGGGCGGCACCGCTTCGACGGCGAGGTCGAGCTCGGCCGCCCCGGCCCGTTCGGCTACACGGTCCGGGTCCTCCCCACCCATCCGCTGCTGGTCGCGCCCGCGGAGCTGGGGGTCGTGGCGCTCGCCTGAGCGGGGACGCTACGCCTCGGTCTCCTGCATCACCACGACGCTCCGCGGCCCGATCACCAGCTCCTCACCCACCACCAGCTTCGTCCCGGACGACAGGTCGGGATCGGTCGACAGGACGACGGTGCCGGTGTGGACCCAGTCGTTCTCGGGGAAGAACACCGTGACCGGCTCGGCGCCGGTGTGGAACCACAGCAGGAACGACGAGTCGATCTGCTGCTCGCCGCGCGGGCCGGGGGCGCGCAGCGGCTTGCCGGACACGAACATGCCGATCGTGTCGAGGTCGGCGTCGTACCAGTCCTGGTCGGTCATCTCTCGCCCCGACGGGTGCAGCCACGCGAGGTCCTTCGGGCCGCCGATGATGGTGGGGCGCCCCTCGAACCAGTGCCGCTGCCGCAGTGCCGGGTGGTCGCGGCGCAGCTGCAGCGCAGCCCGCGTGACGGAGTAGACGTCGAGCCACGCGTTGTCCGCGCGCCAGTCGATCCACGAGATCTCGTTGTCCTGGCAGTACGGGTTGTTGTTGCCGCCCTGGGTGCGACCGCGCTCGTCGCCGGCGGTCAGCATCGGTACGCCGTTGGACAGGCACAGCGTCGCCATCAGGTTCGCCGCCTGGCGCCGCCTCAGCGCAAGGATCCCCGGATCGGACGTCTCGCCCTCGACGCCGTGGTTCCACGACCGGTTGTTGTCGGTGCCGTCGCGGTTGTCCTCGCCGTTGGCCTCGTTGTGCTTGTGGTCGTAGGAGACGAGGTCGCGCACGGTGAAGCCGTCGTGGGCAGTGATGAAGTTGACCGAGTTGTACGCCGACCGGCCGTCGTCGGCGTACAGGTCAGAGGAGCCGGCCAACCGGGTGGCGACCGCGTGCGAGCCCTGAGTCTCGCCTCGCCAGAAGTCTCGGATGGTGTCGCGGAACTGGTCGTTCCACTCCACCCACGGCGGTGGCATGCCGCCGACGAGGTAGCCGTCCATCGACACGTCCCACGGCTCGGCGATCAGCTTCACGTGGCGCAGCACGGGGTCCTGCCCGATCGCGATCAGCAGCTTGCAGGCCATGTCGACGCGGATCGCGTCAGGCCCGGCCGTGCGGGTGATCGCCGACATCAGGTCGAACCGGAAGCCGTCGACGTGCATCTCGCTGACCCAGTAGCGCAGCGAGTCGAGGATCAGCCGCAGCGCCAGGGGGTCCTCGGAGTTCACCGTGTTGCCGCAGCCGGTCACGTCCCAGTACGTGTCGTCGTACTCCCCGTCCACGGGCGGGACGCGGCGGTAGAAGCCGCGGTCGTCGAGTCCCCGGAAGGAGTACGTCGGCCCGTCCGGCCCGGCTTCGGCGGTGTGGTTGTAGACGACGTCGAGGATGACCTCGATCCCGGCGGCGTGCAGGTCCTTGACCATCTGCTTGAACTCGGCGACCTGCTGTCCGCGGTCACCGGACGACGAGTAGCCCGCGTCCGGGGCGAAGTAGCTGACCGGGTTGTAGCCCCAGTAGTTGACGGTCCCGCGTTCGACGAGCGCCGGCTCGGAGAAGAACTGGTGGACGGGGAGCAGCTCGACCGCGGTGACGCCGAGGTCGCGCAGGTAGTCGGTGACGACCGGGTGGCCGAGCCCGGCGTAGGTGCCGCGCAGCTCCTCGGGGATCCGGTCGTGCAGCTTGGTGAAGCCCTTGACGTGGAGCTCGTAGATGACCGAGTCGAGCCACCGCCGCCGGATCGGGGTGTCGTCCGACCAGTCGAAGGACGGGTCGACCACGACGCTGGTGGCGTGGCCCGCGGTGCCGGACACGGCGAGGCCGTAGGGGTCGAGCAGGAGCGTCTCGGGCTCGAACCGCATGCCTTCGGCGGCATCGCTCGGCCCTTCGGCGCGGTAGCCGTAGCGCGTGCCCGGCTCGATGTCGGGCAGCGCGCCGTGCCAGATGCCCAGCGACTGCTCGGTCAGGGCGAAGCGCTGTTCGCCGTCGCCGGGCGCGTCATCGAGCAGGCAGAGCCACATGCCGGTCGCGTTGGGGGAGTAGACGGCGAAGTTCGTCGACTCGGGAGACCACGTCGCGCCCAGCGGCCAGTTGCGCCCGGGCCACACCGCGGCACGTTCATCGAGGGATCGCCAGAGGCCGGGAGTCACTCGGTCATTGTGCCGTCAATGTGTTCATGTCCCGGGGGTTCTGTACACCGAGGGGGTCAGGAGCGGCACAATGCGCAGGGGAGCCCCACCAGTACGTCACCACCATGAGAGGGAGCACATGACCAGCGAGTTCGTGCGTCTGGAAGTTGCCGACGGCGTCGGCACGATCCGGCTCGACCGCCCGAAGGCGATGAACGCCATCAGCATCCAGGTCCAGGACGAGCTGCGTGTCGCGGCCGCCGAGGCCACGGCGCGGGCCGATGTGCGTGCGGTGGTGGTCTGGGGCGGGGAGAAGGTCTTCGCCGCCGGCAACGACGTCAAGGAGATGTCGACGATGTCCTACACGGACATGGTCGACCGGGTCGAGGCGCTCCAGGGCGCTGTCAATGCGATCGCTCGGATCCCCAAGCCCGTGGTCGCCGCGGTCAACGGCTACGCCCTCGGCGGCGGCTGCGAGCTCGCGCTGGCCGCCGACCTCCGGTTCGCTGCGGAGAACGCCGTCCTCGGCCAGCCCGAGGTGCTGCTCGGCATCATTCCGGGTGCCGGTGGCACCCAGCGGCTGCCGCGCCTGATCGGCCCCAGCCGGGCCAAGGACCTGCTCTACAGCGGTCGCTTCGTCAAGGCCGAGGAGGCTCTGGCCATCGGTCTGGTCGACCGGGTGGTCCCCGCTGCCGACGTCTACACCGAAGCAGTTGCCTGGGCTGCACGCTTCGCCACCGCGGCGCCGTACGCCCTGCGCGCCATCAAGGAGTCCGTGGACCGTGGCCTCGAGGCCGACCTCGAGACGGGACTGCAGATCGAGCGACAGCACTTCTCGTCGGTCTTCGCGACCGAGGACAGCCGGACCGGAATGCAGTCCTTCATCGAGAACGGGCCGGGCAAGGCCACCTTCGAAGGAAGGTGAGCGGCATGTCGGACAACGTCGAGGAGACCGGGACGCCCATCGCCGATCCGGGTCCGTCGAGCCGCACGTTGGCTGCGGCGCGCTGGCGCGACCTCGCCGCACGGGTGATCTGGGGGGTCTGTGTGACGCTCGCCCTGATCCTCGCCGCAGCGGCGTTCACCTTCGCCCTCGAGGCCAATGCCAACAACGACCTGGTGAAGATCGTGCGCGACCTGGCCAACGCCTTCGACCTCGGCTTCTTCGACCTGGACAACCCGGTCAAGGAGTTCACGGGCAAGAACGACCTGGTCAAGACGGCCCTGTTCAACTACGGGATCGCCGCCGTCGTCTACCTCGTCGTCGGGCGGCTCCTCGAGCGGGTCATCCGGCCCTGAGGCACTCGCCCGGCCGCCAAGGAACAGGCCGTGTGTGAGGTAGTCCACTGCGATGCGGTTTCCGCCGCGGCGTACCGGACGGTAGCCTGCCGAACGCTGTCCTGAAGAGGACCACACAGTTGTTCCCTGTGCCAACTACGGCGCGGGGCTCGTTGCACAGGAAGGGGCCGGTCCGGCCACAACCATGACTCTCTCCAACATTGTCGTTCTTGTGAAGTACGTTCCCGACGCCACGGGCGACCGGAAGTTCGAGGCGGACAACACTGTTGACCGCGTCGGCGTCGACGGTCTCCTCTCGGAGCTCGACGAGTACGCCGTCGAGCAGGCTCTCCAGCTGAAGGAGAAGCGCCCCGACGACGAGATCACCGTCACCGCCCTGACCGTCGGCCCCGCCGCGGCCGAGGCCGCCGTGCGCAAGGCGCTGCAGATGGGCGCCGACAAGGCCGTCCACGTGCAGGACGACGCGATCGCCGGTTCGGACGCCATCGCCACCTCGCTGGTGCTCGCCAAGGCGATCGAGAAGATCGGTGTTCCCGAGCTGATCATCGGTGGCCTCGCGTCGACCGACGCCGGCCTGAGCGTGGTGCCGGCGATGCTGGCCGAGCGCCTCGGCCTGCCGCAGGTCACCCTCGCGGCCGTGGTCGAGAGCCAGGGCGACCAGGTCCGCATCAAGCGTGACGGCGACTCGGCGACCGAGGTCGTCGGTGGCACGCTGCCGCTGGTCCTCTCGGTCACCGACCAGTCGGGCGAGGCCCGTTACCCGTCCTTCAAGGGCATCATGGCGGCGAAGAAGAAGCCCCTCGAGGCGCTCACCCTCGCCGACATCGGCGTGGACGCTTCCGAGGTCGGCATCGACGCAGCCTGGACCAAGGTCGAGACCGTGACCGAACGCCCGGCGCGCACCGCCGGCGAGATCGTCAAGGACGAGGACGGATCGGGCGCCACGGCGCTGGTCGAGTTCCTTGCTTCCAAGAAGTTCATCTGAGGAGCCTGAGCCATGTCTGAAGTTCTCGTTCTCGTCGACCACGTCGACGGTGCAGTCAAGAAGCCCACGTACGAGCTGCTGGCGATCGCCAAGCGGATCGGCTCCCCCTCGGCCGTCTTCATCGGTGGCGCCGACAAGGCCGCCGCTGCTGCTGACGCCGTCAAGGCGTACGGCGCCGACAAGGTCTACGTCGTCGACGACACGGAGATCAAGGGCTACCTCGTGGCCCCCAAGGCCGAGGTGCTCGAGCAGATCGCTGCCGCCGCTTCGCCTGCCGCGATCCTGATCCCGGCCTCCGCCGAGGGCAAGGAGATCGCCGGTCGCCTGGCGATCAAGCTCTCCTCGGGCCTGATCACCGACGCCGTGGACGTCCAGGTCAACGGTGGCGACATCGTCACGACCCAGTCCGTCTTCGCCGGCAACTTCACGGTCGAGGCCAAGGTGGTCAAGGGCACGCCGATCATCGCGGTCAAGCCCAACGCTGCCGCTCCCGAAGAGGCCGCTGGTGCCGGTGCCGTCGAGCAGTTCGCCGCCACCATCTCCGACGGCGCCAAGACTGCCCAGATCGTGGCCTCGCAGCCGCGTCAGGCCACCGGTCGCCCCGAGCTCACCGAGGCCGCGATCGTGGTCTCCGGTGGTCGTGGCACCGGCGGTGACTTCACCGCGGTCGAGGGCCTCGCCGACGCACTCGGTGCGGCCGTGGGCGCCTCGCGTGCCGCTGTCGACTCCGGCTGGAAGCCGCACGCCTTCCAGGTCGGCCAGACCGGCAAGGTCGTCTCGCCGCAGCTGTACGTCGCGAACGGCATCTCCGGTGCGATCCAGCACCGGGCCGGCATGCAGACCTCGAAGACCATCGTGGCCGTCAACAAGGACGAAGAGGCCCCGATCTTCGAGCTCGTCGACTTCGGCGTCGTGGGGGACCTGCACTCCGTGCTGCCCGCCGCCACCGCCGAGATCGTCAAGCGCAAGGGCTGACGGTTTTCGTTTCATCCGGAGGACGCCGTACTTTGGTGCGGCGTCCTTCGGTGCTTTTCAACAGTTGCATATGACCGCCACAGCAAAACCACTCGGTTAGGGTTCTCTCCATGAAGATCGTCGCTGCAGCTGCGCTGCTCCTGCTCGGCCTGCTCTCGGGCTCGGGTACGGTGCCGGCCGCGAATGCCGCTCCCGCTCCCGTGGCTTCGGCCACGGCTGCGACGGCCGCCGGGGCCGACACGTGGCTGCCGCCGCGCGGCCAGGTCTTCAACATCCCGAACGGTGGTTTCGAGGGCCGCACGGCGATCCTCAAGCGCGTGCACGACGGCATCCGGCACACGCCGGCTGGCGCCACGATCCGGTTCGCGTCGTACAACATCGACCGCAAGGACACCGCAGGCCTCCTCAAGCAGGCGAAGGACCGCGGCGTCAACGTCCAGATCGTCGTCAACGCGAACCTCATCGGTCCGGTGGAGAAGGGTCTGCAGGCCAAGCTGGGCAAGAACCCGGCCCGCCCGAGCTTCCTGATCATCTGCAAGAACGCGTGCCGCAACGGCGCCCCCGGCGGCAACATGCACCAGAAGGTGTACTCCTTCAGCCAGACCGGTGCTGCGCGCGGCGTGATCATCAACAGCTCCGCCAACCTCAGCGGCGGTGCCGTCAACGGCCAGTGGAACGACGCCTTCACCGTCTACGGCAACGCCGATCTGTTCAACAGCTGGCTGACCGTCTTCCGCCAGCTGCGGCTCGACCGCACCGCCTCGCCTCGCCGGATCACCTACCGCACCGAGACCCTGGGGGTGTTCTACCAGCGCTTCGCGGCCCCGCGGGAGACCGTGCGCGTCGCGAGCACCGGCGATGCCCCGCTCGACCGCCTCAACCTCACCTCCTGCAAGACCACCGGTGCCTTCGGCTACCAGAACCGCACGGTGATCCGGATCGCGATGTACGCCTGGTACGGCCCGCGCGGCGCGCGGATCGCGAGGGCGGTGGCTGCCCGCAAGCGTGAGGGCTGCAACGTCGCTGTCATCGGTTCGGTCATCAGCAAGGAAGTCGTGAGCATCCTGCAGCGCTCGGGGATCCCCGTGAAGGCCGCCGACTGGGACTTCGGCCAGAAGCTCTCCACAGGCGGCGAGAAGATGGTCTACGGAACGCGCTGCTACTCCCACCTGAAGGTGCTCACCATCGACGGCACCTACAAGGGCCGTGGTACCAAGGTCGTCTTCACCGGTTCCGAGAACTGGTCGGCGCCTGCGCTCGGCAGCGACGAGGTCACCTACGAGATCCACGACGCGGCCGTGCTGAGCGCCTACAACACGAAGTGGCGTCGGATGTGGGACAGCCGGGACGCCACGCACAAGGTGGGTCTCGAGCCCACCCGTCGTCCCTGCGCCTGAGCCTGAGCAACTACCCTCTGTTCGGTGAGCAGCACTACCGACGACGTCATCAGCGCGGCCCGACGGGCACGTGTCGCCAGCCGAGGGCTGGCGCTCGCCACCAGGGCAGCCAAGGACACCGCCCTGCAGGCCATGGCCGACGCGCTGCTGGCCCGTTCCGGTGAGGTCCTCACGGCCAACGCCGAGGACGTCGCGCGTGCTGTCGACGGCGGTACGCCGGACAACATCATCGACCGCCTGCGGCTGACCGACGCCCGCCTCGCGGACATGGCCCAGGGCCTGCGCGACGTGGCCGGGCTCGCTGACCCCGTCGGTGAGGTGGTGCGCGGAGGCGTGCTCGCCAACGGACTCGAGCTGCGTCAGGTCCGGGTGCCCTTCGGCGTCGTCGGGATGATCTACGAAGCGCGCCCCAACGTCACCGCTGACGCGGCGGGTATCTGCATGAAGTCCGGCAACGCCGTGCTGCTGCGGGGCAGCTCCTCGGCGAGGTCCAGCAACGCCGCCATCGTGGCCGTGCTCCGTGACGCCGTCCAGGCCTGCGGCCTGGAGCCCGACGTGATCCAGCTGGTCCCCGGGGACAGCCACGACAGCGTCAAGGCGCTGATGCGGGCCCGCGGCCTGGTGGACGTCCTCATCCCGCGCGGCGGGGCCGGCCTGATCCAGTCGGTCGTCAACGAGTCGACGGTGCCGGTGATCGAGACCGGCGTCGGCAACTGCCACGTGTACGTCGACGCGGCCGCTGACCTCGACAAGGCGCTGTCGATCGTCCTGAACTCCAAGACGCACCGCACCAGTGTCTGCAACGCGGCTGAATCGCTGCTGGTCCACGCCGACGTGGCGGGGGAGTTCCTGCCCCGCGTGGTCGCCGCGCTCCAGGCCGCAGGCGTCGTCCTGCACGGCGACGACGCGTTCTCGGCGTACGACGACGTCCTGCCGGCGACCGACGACGACTGGGGCAGCGAGTACCTCTCCCTCGACATCGCCGCCCGCGTCGTACCGGACCTCGACGCGGCGCTCGAGCACATCCGGACCTGGTCGAGCGGTCACACCGACGCGATCGTCACCGAGAACCAGGCCGCTGCGCGCCGGTTCGTGGCGGAGGTCGATTCGGCCGCGGTGCTCGTCAATGCGTCGACCCGGTTCACCGACGGAGGCGAGTTCGGGTTCGGCGCGGAGATCGGTATCAGCACCCAGAAGCTGCACGCCCGCGGGCCGATGGGGCTGCCCGAGATGACGTCGACCAAGTACGTCGTCATCGGCGACGGCCACGTTCGTTAGGGGCCGATTCACCGACCGCTCATGGTCGCGCGATAGGTTTCGCGACATGGCAGGCTCCCCGGACCGGATCTACGCAGATCCGTCCGTCGAACGGCTCTTCACCGGAGCCACGATCATCACGTTCATCCGTACGGCCATCACCCTGGCCATCGCCGTCTGGGCGGCGTACGACGAAAGCCTGACCCTGATCGCCGTCGGACTGGTCGTCTACTGGGTGGGCGACAGCATCGACGGCGAGTGGGCGCGCTGGTTCGACTGCGAGACCCGGATGGGCGCGGTCGTCGACATGATGTGCGACCGGCTCAGCTGCGGTGCGTTGTACGTCGGCCTGATCTGGCTCGAGCCGACCGGGTGGCTGAGCGACGAGCCGATGACGTGGATCGGGATCCCGATCGCGATCTACCTGTTCGAGTTCATGGTCATCGACATGTACCTGTCGCTGGCCTTCCTCGCGTGGCCGATCCGCAGCCCCAACTACTTCCACGTCATCGACCGCCGGATCTACCTGTGGAACTGGTCCCGGATCGGGAAGGCGGCCAACTCCGGCGCCTTCGCGGTGATCCTCCTGGCGACCGGCTGGGTGTGGCTCGGCATCGTGATCGCGGTCGCGCTGCTGGTCCTCAAGTGCGTCTCTCTCGGATGGCTGCTGAGGTTGGGGATTCCGATCCCCGCGCGCGAGCAGGCTCCGGCCCAGTGACCCGGGGGCCGGCATGATCCTGTGGCTGACGACGTTCGCCTTCAGCATTGCCTCGGCCCTGCTCCCCTTCCTCCCGATGGAGGTCTACATCGTCGGGGCCGGCGCCGCCGACGGTGGTACGGCGGCCGCGATCGCCCTGGGCATTGCGGCCGGCGCGGGCGCGACCGTCGGCAAGGTGATCTGGTACGAAGCGGCCCGCCGCGGGGCCGACTCGGCCTGGGCCCAGAAGAAGCTGTCCTCCCCGAAGGTGAAGGCGGGCTACGAGAAGTGGGTCGCCCGGATGCAGGGGCGGCCCTGGTACGCCATCGGTGTGATGTTCGTGGCGGCTTCCGTCGGGATCCCGCCGCTGCTGGTCATGGCCGCCGTCGGCGGGCTGCTCAAGATGCCGTTGTGGGCGTTCATCCCGACCGTTTTCATCGGGCGCTCGATCCGCTTCACGCTGCTCTTCCTGGGTGTCGACTTCGCGCTCCACTGACCGGTGCCCACCTCCCGGCCCGGCATTCGATAGGATCCGGCCATGCTCAGCCAGATCAGCACCCTTGCTCTCGCCGTCGTCAGTGCCGCCGAGGAGCACGGCGAGCCCGCCGTCAATCCGTGGTTCGTCGGTGGCGGCGTCCTGGCTCTCCTGCTGCTCCTGCTGATCGCCCTGGTCGCCTTCGGCGGCGGCCGCGAACACAGCTGATCAGCCGGTGTCGGCCTCGGACCCCGGACGGCGCATCCGCCTCGGGGTAATGGGCGGCACCTTCGACCCCATTCACCACGGCCACCTCGTGGCTGCGTCGGAGGTCCAGGGCTGGTTCGGCCTCGACGAGGTCGTGTTCGTCCCCACCGGCCAGCCGTGGCAGAAGGTCGACCGCGCGGTGTCGCCGGCCGAGCACCGCTACCTGATGACGGTGATCGCCACCGCCGCGAATCCGCGGTTCACCGTGAGCCGGGTCGACATCGACCGGATCGGGCCGACGTACACGATCGACACGCTGCGCGACCTGCGCAAGCAGCGGCCGGAAGCCGATCTCTACTTCATCACCGGCTCGGACGCGCTGACCGACATCTTCAGCTGGCGCGACGCCGAAGAGCTCTTCGAGCTGGCCCATTTCGTCGGCTGTACCCGCCCGGGCGCAGAGATGGACCCCGCGACGTTGGCAAAGATTCCGCACGAACGCGTCACCATGGTGGAGATCCCCGCACTGGCGATCTCCTCGACCGACTGCCGCGAGAGGCAACGCAAGGGCCAGCCCGTCTGGTACCTCGTGCCTGACGGCGTCGTGCAATACATCACCAAGCACGGGATCTATCCCCACCCCGTGTCAGACAGCAACACCCTTCACGATCAGTCCGGAGACACATGACCGCCACCGACCACGCCGTCGAGCTCATCCGCGCCGCGGCCCTCGCCGCCGCCGACAAGCTCGCGACCGACCAGCTCGCGTTTGACGTCAGCGAGCAGCTCGCGATCACCGACGCCTTCCTGCTCGCCTCCGGCGCCAACGACCGTCAGGTCCGCGCCATCGTGGAGGAGATCGAGGACAAGCTGCGCGACCTCGGCTCCAAGCCGATCCGCCGCGAGGGCCACCGCGACGGCCGCTGGGTCCTGCTGGACTTCGGCGAGATCGTCATCCACGTGCAGCACAGCGAGGAGCGCGAGTTCTACGCGCTGGAGCGGCTGTGGCGCGACTGCCCGGTCATCGAGCTGCCGGCCGAGATCACGGGACCTGCTTCGGTCGTCGAGTAGCGCTCGTGAGGGACGAACGAGTGCGTATCGAGACGCATGCCCGCCGGATCGTGCTGCTCCGGCACGGCCGTACGGCGTGGAACGCGGAGCACCGGATCCAGGGCCAGCTCGACGTCGAGCTCGACGACGTCGGGGTCGACCAGGCCCGCTCGGTCGCGCCGCTGATCGCGGCGATGGAGCCCGCCCTCGTGTGGTCCAGCGACCTGGCCCGCGCCCGGATGACCGCCGACGAGGTCGCCAAGGAAGCCGGCCTCACGCCGTCGTACGACGCCCGGCTGAGGGAGTTCCGGCTGGGGGAGTACCAGGGCCAGACCCACGCCGAGCTCCTCGCGAAGGATGCGTCCGCCTTCGAACGCTTCCGTCGTGGCGACTGGGAGGACATCCCGGGCGCTGAGTCGCCCCTCGAGGTGGCCGATCGCTTCGCCGCCACCATCCGTGACCTGGCTGCGGCGCTGGGGCCCGGACAGACCGGAGTCGCGGTGTCTCACGGTGCTGCCACCCGCACGGGCCTGGTGGCGTTCCTGGGCTGGCCGCTCACCATCGGACGTGACCTGCGGGCGCTCGGCAACTGCGCGCGGGTGGTTCTGGAGCAGCGTACGACGGGCGACTGGGCGCTTGCGGCGTACAACCTCTGACCCCGATTTCACGTCGTCGGGCAGGGTTGGCTAGTATTCCGCAGGTTGATCCGCTCCGGCGGGGAAACTGAGTTTGGGGCTGTGGCGCAGCTGGTAGCGCACCTGCATGGCATGCAGGGGGTCAGGGGTTCGAATCCCCTCAGCTCCACCAATCGAATGGACATCGAATGGACAAGGTCGACTTCCCGGCGGGAAGTCGACCTTCGTCGTTTCACGGTTGCGCCCCGGTCGCTCCGTCGGGACCTGTCACTTGGCGACGCACATCGCGTAGGCCTTGAGGTCCATGAACGAGAGCTCCTGGACGTTGACGCCGACGACCCAGTAGTCGTAGCCCGGGTACGGGGCGTTCCTCTGGACCTGGACCGGATCGGCTTCGTCACGGCGCCACTGGTCTGGCACAACGTCGCTGAGCTCCATCGCGACTACGCGCGCGCGTTCGAGGGCTCCGACGTCGTACCGTCTCCCGACCTCGTGGCTGAGGTTTCGGACTTCACCGTCGAGGCCGGACGCAACGCGACGGCCCGACTGCTGCAGCTTCCCGATCCACCTTCGGCGATCTTTGCCGGAGGCTCGAACCTGGCTCTCGGGGCCATGGCCGAAGCCAAGGCGCGGGGCCTGCGGGTCCCGCAGGACCTCGCGATCGTGGGTTACACCGACTCTCCCCTCGCATCACTGGTCGACCCGGCGCTGACGGTGGTCGAAGTCCCCGCGCGACAGATCGGGCTCCAGGCCATGCACGTACTCTCCGAGCTGATCCAGGGCAAGCGACCTCGTCGGCGACGTACCGTGCTCGCGACCAAGCTGATCGTGCGCGACAGCTGTGGTTCACACCCACTCGGCTGACCTGTCAGTCGAATGCGAGTCGCAGGGTCGCGTGCCGGCGTACGAAGATGCTGGGGACCCAGCGGGCCGCGTCGGGGCCGGTCAGTTCGACGTGACGGGTGTTCTCGAGAAGGGCGCGGATCGCCGCGGTCGCCTCCATCCGGGCGAGGGCCGAGCCGACGCAGAAGTGGGTGCCCTTGCCGAAGGCGAGGTGCTGCCGGATGCCCGGTCGGGCGAGGTCCAGTCGGTCGGGGAGCGGGAATCGGGACGGGTCGCGGTTGGCCGACCCCCACAGCAGCAGCAGGTGGCCGCCCGCGGGCAGCACCGTGTCGCCGAGGGTGGTCTCGACGGGCACGTGGCGGTAGTGGCCGCGGAAGGGCGACTCCAGTCGGAGGCACTCGTCGAGGAAGGGATCCACGAGCGTCGGGTCAGCGCGGAGCTGCGTCTGGAGGTCGGGTCGCGTTGCCAGGAGGCGAGCGGCGGTGGAGACGAGTCCGGCTGTCGACTCCCCGCCGGCGCCGACGATCTGCAGGAGCATGAGGACGGCGGTCGACGCGGCGAGTTCGCCGTCCCGGCAGGCGGTGGCGAGGATCCCCATCAGGTCGTCGCCCGGATCGGTTTGCGCGTGGGTGAACTTCTCGTCGAGGTAGGTGTGCAACTCGAAGGACGCGGTGACCAGCGCGTCGATCCGCCCCGCGGCCACCACGCCACCGAGGAGTTCCGTGCTGTCGTACGCCCAGCTCAGCAACTGGGGGACGTCGCCGGCGGGAAGGCCGAGCAGGGTCGCGACCATGGCGAGGGGCAGCCGGTCGGCCATGGCGTCGGCCCAGTCGATCTCGCCGTGGACGGCGTAGCGGGTCCACAGGTCCTCGGCGCACGCGGCAACGGCCGTGTCGAGGGCGCGGATCCGCTTGCCGAGGGTGTTCATGACGAACCCTCGGTGGGCCTTGTGGATCGGGTCGTCGGCCGTGGCCAGCACCTGCTCGATGGTGCCCGCCCCGTCCATCTCCAGGGTCAGGGGAGCGCCGCCGGGGTTCTCGAGCATCACCGCATGCAGGCGGGAGGAGAAGTCCTCCGGACGCGTCACCGCGTCGTGGACCAGGTCCCAGTTCGACACCAGGTGGAAGTCGGTGCCGCGCACCCGGTGGACGGGGGAGGTGTCGCGCAGGTGGCGGTACAGCGCATATGGATCCTCGACGTGCACGGGGTCGAAGAGGTCGATCTCGCCGGCGGTGATCGTCATCGGAGTCCTGTCGTGGGAGGGGCTTCTCGATGAATCGTTCGGGTCCGTGACGGGGCGGTCAAGGGAGTCCGGAGAAGTCGGACGGGCCGCTCCCGACCGGTTCTGAGCGGTGTCTCACCAAGGGCGCCGGCAGGCGGGATGACGGCGGACAAATGTGGCAGTGTGTCCCATGGTGAGACAAAATACTTGAACTGTCCGAAGGGGTTTTCTCATGGCGACGGCACACGCACCTGACTGGTTGGCCGGCGGTGACCGCCGCGAGCTCGCCGTACGTCGGCTGGTGGGATCGGCTCGGGAGCTCCTGGTCGAGCGCGGCGTCGAGAAGTTCAGTGCCGAAGCGGTCGCGGCGCGGGCGGGCTGCTCCCGGGCCACGCTCTACCGCTACGTCGGCGGACGGACGGCGCTCATCGATGCG
This sequence comes from Nocardioides sp. Root682, assembly GCF_001427795.1. Taxonomy (GTDB): domain Bacteria; phylum Actinomycetota; class Actinomycetes; order Propionibacteriales; family Nocardioidaceae; genus Nocardioides. The sequence continues at coordinate 1,096,685 of NZ_LMHJ01000003.1, forward strand.
GTGGTGGCCGAGGCGGCGGCCACGGTCGCCGAACGCGTCGAGCGCGAGGTGCATGGCCTGCGCGGGAGCGAGCGGGTGGTGGAAGCGATCCTGGCTTCCGTGCTCGCGATTCGCGCGGACCGGACGCTCCAGGAGTGGTTCCTGGGGCGACGGACCGCTCGCAGCGACGAGTACTTCAGCCGCTCAGGCGCCATGGCCCAGTTGGCGACCCGCCTGACCGGGATGGCGCAGGACCACCCGCACGGCGGCGACTGGGTGGTCCGCGTCGTCCTGTCACTCCTGGCCTGGCCGGGCCAGGACCCCGACGTCGAGCGGGATCTGGTCGTGACCTACGTCGCTCCAGCCTTCGCCTGAGCGCTACCGGGCGGACGCATTGCGTGCGGCGAACGGCAGCCGCACCGGTTCGGCAGCGGTGAGTGTCGTGGCCAGCCTCAGCGGGAAGTCAGGTTTCAGCGAGCGCGACGACGGCTGAGTCGTCAGGCGTCCCTGAACACCCCGTGGAGCGCCTTGCCGATGAAGGCGCCGAGGTCGTCCGGGGCCCAGTCGTTGGCGGGGTCGAGGACCGAACGCACTGCCGACTCACAAGTTGCCAGGAAGAGGTCGATGAGCACCGGGAGCTTCCGGTCCAGGTCCTCCGTCTGCCACCAGTGCTCCATGGCCGGTCGGATCCACTCCACGGTCCGAGCCTGGACGAGGGCCTTCCCGGCACGGAAGCGCTCGGCGATGGCCGGGTCGGGCTCGCCCGCGAAGATGAGGCGCCAGGTGTCGGGGGTGTCCGTGGCGGCGTGGAGCAGTGCCCGGAACCCGTCGACGAAGGCCTGTTCGGGATCGTCGGCATTCGCGGAGCTGTGCAGCGCCGTGAAGATCGAGTCGACCAGGGCTCCGGTCTCTCGGTCGAGGAGGGCGTCGACCAGCTCGACCCGGTCGGCGAAGCACGCGTAGACGACGGGTCGGGTGACCCCCATGGCCGTGGCCACTGAGCCCACGGTGACAGCGCCGATCCCGTCCCGCACGGCGATGGTCAGGGCTGCGTCGAGGACATGGGGGCGTCGGCGTTCCGGTCCGAGGTGCGCGGCGCGCTGCCGTCCGTCGCGGGTCGTCGTGCTGGAGGACATGGGCCGAGCGTAGGCGATCCGGCAATTTCCTGCATAGATGTAGCAATTTCCTACACGAGTGTATTAATCTGGCTCCGCCCCTTCCCGGACGGAGAGATTTCTGATGAGCCTGTTCAACCCGCACAAGCCCGACTTCAGCGAGTTCGATGCGGAGACGCAGCGGATCTTCGAGGCGACCATCGCCTTCTTCGAAGGCAAGGGCAAGGGGTGGCTGCTCCAGCAGGACCGCGACCGGGTCTGGTTCGACGAGTTCCTCGACTTCCAGAAGAAGGAGAAGGTCTTCGCGACCCTGCTGACCCCGTCGGCGCAGGCCGAGGGTGACCCGAACAAGCGGTGGGACGAGGCCCGCGTCACCAAGTACAGCCAGATCCTCGGCTTCTACGGCATGTCGTACTGGTACGTCTGGCAGGTCACGATCCTCGGCCTGGGGCCGATCTGGCAGAGCGGCAACGAGGCGGTCAAGCGCAGGGCAGCCCAACTGCTCGACGACGGCGAGATCTTCGCGTTCGGCCTGTCGGAGCGCGACCACGGCGCCGACGTCTACACCTCCGACATGGTGCTCACCCCGGACGGCAAGGGCGGCTACCGGGCCAACGGCGGAAAGTACTACATCGGCAACGGCAACAAGGCCGGCATGGTGTCGGTCTTCGGCCGCGTCGAGGGCCTGTCGACCGGTCCGAAGACCCAGGACGGCTACGTCTTCTTCGTCGCCGACAGCAAGCACAAGGCGTACAAGCTCCGCAAGAACGTCGTCAACTCGCAGATCTACGTCGCTGCCTTCGACCTCGAGGACTACCCGGTCCGCGAGGAGGACATCATCCACGTCGGTTCCGAGGCCTTCGACGCGGCGATCAACACCGTCAATGTGGGCAAGTTCAACATCGGCTTCGGTGCCGTCGGTGCCACCCAGCACATCTGGCACGAAGGCCTCACCCACGCCGACAACCGGGTGCTCTTCGACACCAAGGTCACCGACTTCGCGCAGGTGCGTGCCAACTTCACCGAGAGCTGGGTCCGCCTGCAGGCGATGGACCTCTACTCGGAACGAGCCGTCGACTACATGCGCTCCGCCGCTGCCGACGACCGCCGCTACCTGCTCTTCGACGCCATCGAGAAGATGACCGTCAGCCGTCAGGGCGCCCACATCTACGAGCTCATCGCCGACTGCATCGCCGCTCGCGGCTTCGAGAACGACATGTACTACCCGGTCGGCGCGATCGCGATGATGGGCCTGCCCCGCCTCGAGGGCACCGTCCACCTCAACATGGCGCTGTCCCTGAAGTTCCTGCAGGGCTACATCTTCAGCCCGACCGACGCGAGCCTGGCGCTGCTCGCGGTCCGCGGAAAGGCCGGCAAGGTTCCCGACGCAGCGTTCACCCCGGCGTTCAAGGCCGCGCGTGCCGCGATCCGTGCCGCCAAGCCGATCGGTGCCCGGCTCGCAGCGGCCTCGCCCGAGCTGCCCCCACGTCGCCGCGACACCGCGGACGACACGTACCTGTGGAACCAGGGGCCGACCGCGGGCCTGAGCAAGGTCGTCTTCCACGACTGGCGTGCGGTGTACGCCGAGTGGGCGCACCTGCCGAACGTGAAGCTGTTGCTGGAACAGGTCGACGCGTTCCAGGCGCTGCTGGGCACGACGCCGCTGAGCAAAGAGCAGATGCGCGACCTCGACCTGCTGCTGGTCGTGGGGGACATCTTCACCACCGTCGCGTACGGCGACCTCATCCTCCAGCAGTCCAGGATCTCGAGCATCGACGACGACCTGGTCGACAGCATCTTCGAGGTGCTGGTCGGTGACGTTTCTGCCCATGCGCTGACGCTGACCCGGAAACCGTCGCTGACCAACGCCCAGGTGAAGGGTGCCAACGCGATCCAGCGTCGTCCCGCCTTCGATGCCGGGCGCTCCGAGCGGGTGTGGGCCGACGCTCGTGCCACTGCCGGCACCTACTCGATGAACCCGTGAGGACTCCCATGACGAAGCACAAGGCCAGCCGCGAGATCACGCCCCACGAGGACTACGGGTTCTTCGGCCCGGACTCGGTCACCCGGAAGGTGTGGGGCCACCCCACGACGCCGCTGATGGGCATCGTTCGTGCCGTCACGATCGAGGAGCTCGACCCCAACCTCCTCGCCGCTGTGCACAACACCGGTGCGAACTACGACCGGCTCGACACCCGCTACGCCCGGACGGTCCAGTACTTCGCCGCGGTCGCGTTCGCCGACAGCCGCAGCGTCTCGAAGATGGCCGACGTCCTCGTCAAGATCCACTCCAAGGCCATCGGCATCGAGCCGGTCAGCGGCAACCGGTACGACGCCAACGACCCGGACTCCCAGCTGTGGATCCTGGTCACGGGCTGGCACTCGGTGCTCACCGCCTACGAGATGTTCGGTCCCGGCAAGCTCAGCGACGCCGAGGTCGAGGAGTTCTGGGCCGAGTGCGCCATCGCGGCGGAGTTCCAGACCTGCGACCCGACGGCGGTCCCCCGCTCGCGGGAGGAGGTCCGGGCCTACTTCGAGGCATGGCGCCCGAAGCTGGCCGCCAGCGAGGCCACCCAGCGGATGATGCACCACCTGCTGAATGGCGCGAACGAGGTCGTCCCGCGCGGGGGACTGGTCGGGCTGAGTCGACCCGTGGCGAACTGGTTGCTCCGCAAGGGGACGATCGCGACCCTGCCGCGACACATGCGCCGGCTCGCCGACATCCGGCAGTCGCGCGTCACGGACGTCCTGGTCACCCTGGTCCTGCGGGTGATGATGGCAGTCCTCCACCGGAGCCGACCGCTGCAGCGATGGATCCTCGGCATGCTGGCGCCGAAGACCCTGCCGATCGTCGAGCCGTACTGGCAGGGAATCCCGCCCGTGAACCCGGTGGTGCTCACACCTGCCGAGGCGCGAGAGCGCTACGGCTACCTCAAGCCCGCAGAGGCGCACCTCGAGCTCCGGGTTCGTCAGCATGCGCGCGTGTTCGACGACCACCTGGCACCCAGCGACGAGGGGCTGATCGAGTCGCAGCCCATCCTCGGTGCGCTCGGCTAGGACCCAGCGGGTGACGCAGCGGTGACCTCCGGATGAAGTCTCGCTACGTCGACCTCCGCGAGGCCGGACGGGGGCCGGAACCCACCTAGCCTCGGGCAGGTGGACTCTCCCCGGACCGCCGGCCGCCTCGTCGCGGCGCTCGCCACTTGCGTCGGGCTGTGGTGCGCGCTGCTTGCCTGGCGCTGGGAGTGGTTCATCGACCTGCGGGTCTACGAGCTCGGCGCGAGCGCCCTGTTCCGGGGCGACCTCTACGACGTCCGCTTCCATGTCGCCGACCTGCCGTTCACCTACCCGCCGTTCGCCGCGGTGCTGATGCTGCCGGTGTCAGTAATGCCGTTGTGGTTCACGGCCGGGCTCTGGTCGGCTGCGTGCGTGCTCGTGCTGGCGTGGGTCATCAACGCGACGCTCAAGGCTTGCGGGGCGACGTACCCAGCCCTGGTCGTGCCGATCGTGACGGCCGTCGCGCTGCTGAGCCAGCCCGTCTGGTCGACCCTGTCCTACGGCCAGGTCAACCTCTTCCTGATGGCCGCGATCCTGGCCGACGTCCTGCGACCCGGGCGGCGGCACTGGCCGTGGCCATGGCCACCCTCGGCATGGTGCTCGCTTCGCCGATCTCCTGGGACCACCACTGGGTCTGGTTCGTGCCCCTCACGCTGGCGCTGTGGCTCAGCGACCTTCCGCGGGCCCGCGTGGTCGCGGGCGCCGTGGTCGTCGTCGCGGCCTCACGCGCGATCTGGTGGGCACCGTTCCGCAACGGCGTCGAGTACGACTGGAACCTCTGGCAGGGGCTCTCCGGCAACCTCTACGTGCTGACCGCGATAGCGGTAATCCTGTGCGGACTCGGGTGGGGACTCCGCTCAGAACGTGATGCCGCGAGCGGCGAACCGGCTCTTGACGGCGGCGGCGAACGCGGGGCCGTCGGCCAGCGCTTCGGCGTACGTCGTGGCCGCAGCGGCTGAGAAGGACGTGTCGGGCGCGTAGTCGAACTGCGAGGCGATCAGCGTCCGGTCCCAGTCGCGCGTCGTGCCGCCGAGCGTCACGTAGTCGTTGCGGATCTCCCACAGCGCCTGGGACCAGATCTGTCCGTCGTGGTGGACCTGGTCGGTCTTGTCGGCAACGGTCAGGTTCGTGTGGAAGCTGCGGATGCAGTGCGGCGCGTTCGTGTACGACGTCGCGTCCCAGTCCATCGGGCACGACGGGTCAGCCGCGACCGGCCAGCCATTGGCGTCGGCCGCGTCGAGCCCGACGGTCACCGCGAGGTAGTCGCCGAAGGACTCACCGATCGAACCGGCCTCGAGGCTCTGGCCGTAGCCGGGGACCTGCGACTGGTGAACCGCGTGGCCGTACTCGTGGACGATCACCTCGGCGTCCTCGGCGTCGTCGACCCCGCCCTTGCCCAACCGCACCCGGAAGGGCTTGTCGGTCTGGTAGCTGTTGTCGCCGCCGTACTGGTTGATCTTCACGGAGAACGGCGCGTGGAGGATGTTGTCGAAGCCGAGGGACTGCAGGTACTCCTGCGCCTGGTTGACCCAGAAGTACGCCATCACCTGCTCGAACTGGTCCTGCGAACGGTCGTAGCGGAACGTGTTGGTGCGGCTGAAGGCGGGCGTGCCGGTGCTCGACTCCACCGTGACCCACGCACCGCGCAGGTAGCCCGAGCCGTCGAGGTTGCGCAGCTGCGCGTCGGCGTACGCGCTGTCCGGTACAGCGGCCGCGGAGTCCTTCTGGTCGGTCAGTCCCTGGTCGTTGCTCGACTGGACGGGGTTGACCATGAAGATGCGGCCCGTGCCGGTGTCGCTGTTGCTGCCGCCCTTGTCCGCTTCGGCCGGCCCGGTCGCGACCAGGGCTCCGACCAACGACAACGCACCCACCGACACCACTGCTGACTGACGCAACCAACTCACGAGGGACCTCCTGCTGGACTCCGGGACGACCTTCCGCACAGTACGCCGGTCAGGCCCCCGGCGTCGCCGTCACCAGGCGTGCCATTCGCCCGGTCTGGACCAGTCGCCCTCGAAGACGTGAGTCCTGATCCGTTGCAGGAGGCCGTTCGACACGGCGACCTGCGCGCCCTGGCGCGACGCGTGAATCTCCTCGTCGCCGACGGGTCGGGCGCCCGTGTTGGTCATCACCGAGACTGGACGCCCGTGGGTGTCCAGACGGATCACGACGGCGCGCGGAATCGTCGCTGAGAGGTTCCCGCCCGCCGCCGTGGCAGGTGCCAGTGCCTGGTGGGTGGCAACGGGTGCACTGCGGACCTGGGCGACTGGCGCGTCGTCCCGGGCAAGCGTCCACTGGCTACCGCCGGCGGCAATGGCCACTGCCAGGCAGCCGGAAGCGAAGGTCCATCGTGGCGTCATCGCGCGTCCCGTCCCTGGGTGCGCAGCGGGCCCTGCGCACTGACCTCATCGGCCGGACGGGTTGCGCTCCTGAGCAGATGGGTCCGGCGGCTCAGAGCGGCGGCCGCTGGCCAGTCGCAGCGCGAGGATCGCCGCGCAGACCGGGGTGATCACCAGGTTGGGCAGCAGGATCGGCATCAGGCCGTTCGCGGCGCCGTACACGATCCAGGCGACGCCCTGAACCGTCGCGATGGTCCAGGTCCACACGCTCAAGCCGCTCATCGCCTGCGCGTCGTGGCGCTTGTCGATGGTGTGGCGGGCATGGGGCAGGAACTGTGCGACGTCGATGACGCCGACCAGCCACCCGAGGGCAAGGCTCACGCGGCTCTCCGTCTCGACCGCTGGAGCATGCCGAAGATGAGGGTCGCGCAGGCCAGGTTGGTCACACCGGCCACCACCACTGGCAGTGCGTGGGCATGGCTTCCGTAGACCACCAGCAGGGCGTTGAAAACCACCGCGATCGCGTACGCCGACGCGCTGATCCCCGCGAGTGCCGTGACGTCGTGACGCAGCCGGACCACCCGAGCAGCCTGCGGGGCCCACATGCTGGCGGAGCCCACGGCGCCGACGTACCCGATGGCCTCGAACATGGGGCAAAGGGTGACACGGGGCCTCAAGGCCCGACTGGTCACTCCCTGGCGTTCTCCTCGCGGAGTCGCGGCTCGGTGCGGTTCTCCGGGCGGACGCCCATCTTGTCGGCGTAGAAGGCCCGCACGAAGTCCATGTCCTTGACGATGTCGTCGGACGGGCTGAAGGTCGGGCCCATGCCGAGGGTCCGGGTGGGGGAGTCGACGAAGCCCAGCGTGATCGGCAGCCCGGTCTGCTGGGAGATCCGGTAGAAGCCGGGCTTCCAGTACTCGCCCTTGCCGCGGGTGCCTTCGGCAGCGATGACGAGCAGGAAGGGGTCGTCTCCCTGGGCCTCCTCGAGCAGCGCCCGGATGGTGGCGCCGGGGTTCTTGCGGTCCAGCGGGATGCCGCCGGTCTTGCGCATGAGCCACCCGATCGGTCCCTTGAAGAAGCTCTCCTTGATCAGGACCTGGGGGCTGCGGCCGTTCGACCAGGCGATCAGGAGCATGGCCACCCAGTCCCAGTTCGAGGTGTGCGGAGCGCCCACGAGGATCCCGGTCTGGGGTACCTCGCCCACGAGGCGCCACCTCGTCGTACGAAGTGCGCCGCGGGCGAAGGTGCGTCGAACCCTCATCTGGTGTGCCATGGCGTGACGCTATCGGCTCCGCACCAACACGACGTGCGGGGGGACTCGCCGAATCCAGTCTTGACTCATTCAAGATTAGTGGCAGGATGGTCGACGTGACCGAGCGTGACATCCAGGCGGACTTCCAGCAGCAGCTGCGGGACGTCGCGCTCCGGGTCACCCAGCCGCGGCTGGCCGTGCTGCAGGCCGTCCACGCCCATCCGCACGCCGACACCGAAGCCGTGATCGCTGCATCCCGGCTGCTGGTTCCCGACGTGTCGCACCAGGCGGTCTACGACTCGTTGCACACCCTCAGCGAGGCCGGACTCGTGCGCCGGATCAAGCCGGCCGGTTCGGTGGCGCGCTACGAGACCCGCACTGCCGACAACCATCACCACGTCGTGTGCCGGTCCTGTGGATCGATCGCCGACGTCGACTGCGCCGTCGGTCACGTGCCGTGCCTGACGGCCTCTGACTCCCACGGCTTCGTCATCGACGAGGCCGAGGTCATCTACTGGGGCACCTGCCCCGACTGTTCCTCCCACACCTGACCGAACACCCCCGAAAGGTTGAGCATGTCCGAGAACCAGGCAGGCTGCCCCGTCGCCCATGACGGCAGCGAGAGCGAGAACCCCGCTCTGGACGCACCGGAGCCGAAGGGGCACCGTCCGCGTTCCAACAAGGACTGGTGGCCCAACCAGCTGGACCTGTCGGTGCTGCATGCGCACGCGCCGGCATCGAACCCGCTGGGTGCGGACTTCGACTACGCGGCTGCGGTTGCCACTCTCGACCTCGAGGCGCTCAAGCAGGACGTCACCGACGTCCTGACCACCTCGCAGGACTGGTGGCCCGCTGACTTCGGCCACTACGGCGGCCTGATGATCCGGCTCAGCTGGCACGCGGCGGGCACCTACCGCATCTACGACGGTCGTGGTGGAGCCGGTGACGGTGGGCAGCGTTTCGCCCCGCTGAACAGCTGGCCCGACAACGGCAACCTCGACAAGGCCCGCCGCCTGCTGTGGCCGGTGAAGCAGAAGTACGGCCAGAAGATCTCGTGGGCCGACCTGCTCGTGCTGGCCGGCAACGTCGCGCTGGAGTCGATGGGCTTCAAGACCTTCGGCTTCGCCTTCGGTCGCGTCGACGTCTGGGAGCCCGAGGAGATCTACTGGGGCTCGGAGGACACCTGGCTCGGCGACGAGCGCTACAGCGGCGACCGCGACCTGTCCGACCCGCTCGGCGCTGTCCAGATGGGCCTGATCTACGTCAACCCGGAGGGCCCCAACGGCAACCCCGACCCGCTCGCGTCGGCGCGCGACATCCGCGACACGTTCGCCCGGATGGCGATGAACGACGAGGAGACCGTCGCACTGATCGCCGGCGGCCACACGTTCGGCAAGACCCACGGTGCCGGTGATGCCGCGCTCGTCGGTCCGGAGCCGGAGGCCGCACCGATCGAGGAGCAGGGCCTGGGCTGGAAGAGCAGCTACGGCACGGGCAAGGGTGGCGACGCGATCACCTCGGGCCTGGAGGTCACCTGGACCGACAAGCCCACGCAGTGGAGCAACCGGTTCTTCGAGATCCTCTTCGGCTTCGAGTGGGAGCTCACCGAGAGCCCTGCCGGAGCCAAGCAGTGGGTGGCGAAGGACGCCGAGGCGATCATCCCGGATGCCCACGGCGGCCCCAACAAGCTGCCGACGATGCTGACCAGCGACCTCGCGCTGCGGTTCGACCCGGCGTACGAGAAGATCTCGCGCCGCTTCCTGGAGAACCCCGACGAGTTCGCGCTGGCCTTCGCGAAGGCCTGGTACAAGCTGCTGCACCGCGACATGGGCCCGGTCTCGCGCTACCTCGGCCCCTGGGTGCCCGAGCCGCAGCTGTGGCAGGACCCGGTCCCGGCCGCCGACCACCCGCTGGTCGACGACGCGGACGTCGCCGCACTCAAGGCGAAGGTCCTCGAGTCCGGCCTCAGCGTCTCTCAGCTCGTCTCCACCGCGTGGGCCTCGGCCGCGACGTTCCGCAGCACCGACAAGCGTGGTGGCGCCAACGGTGCCCGGATCCGCCTCGCGCCGCAGAACGGCTGGGAGGTCAACCAGCCCGACCAGCTCGCCACGGTGCTCGGGACCCTGGAGAAGCTCAAGGCCGAGTTCGACGCCCAGGGTGAGAAGAAGGTCTCGCTGGCCGACCTGATCGTGCTGGCCGGTTCGGCCGGGGTCGAGAAGGCCGCCCGCGACGGTGGCTTCGACGTGACCGTGCCGTTCACGCCGGGCCGTACCGACGCCACCCAGGAGCAGACCGACGCGGAGTCGTTCGCAGTGCTCGAGCCGCGTGCTGACGGGTTCCGCAACTACGTACGCCCCGGTGAGAAGCTCCCGCTGGAGACGCTGCTGCTGGACCGTGCGTACATGCTCGGCCTGTCCGCGCCGGAGGCCACGGTGCTCCTCGGTGGGCTCCGCACCCTCGGCACGAACGCGGCGGGCTCGACGCACGGCGTGCTCACCGAGAAGCCGGGCGTCCTGTCGACCGACTTCTTCGTGAACCTGCTCGCCCCCGGCGCCGTGGTCAAGGCCTCGGAGACCGAGGAGCACGTCTACGAGATCCGCGACGCCGCCACCGGCGACGTGCGGTGGACCGCGACCGCGGCGGACCTGATCTTCGGTTCCAACTCGCAGCTGCGTGCCCTGGCCGAGGTCTACGCCAGTGACGACGCCAAGGAGAAGTTCGCCACCGACTTCGTCGCTGCCTGGACCAAGGTCATGGACGCGGACCGGTTCGACGTGCGCTGATCCAGCACTGATCCGACACCAGCACGAGGCCGCCCCGATCGGGGCGGCCTTCGTGCGTTTTCAGCACCAGCCCGGCAGGATGAACCCATGAGTGACGCGCCCGACAACAGCGGCATCGACTACGTCCACGCCCCCGAGCGGCACCGCTACGAGATCCGCGACGGCGAGACGCTCGTGGGCTTCACGCAGTACCGGCTGCCGGACGACGTCCACGTGGACTTCGTGCACACCGAGGTCGACGACGCGTACGGCGGCCGTGGACTGGCCGGCGAGCTGGTGGCCTTCGCCCTCGCCGACGTGCGGGCGCGGGACATGCGGATCATCCCGCACTGCCCCTATGTCGCGAAGTGGATCACCAAGCACCCCGAGTACGACGACATCACCGACCTGCCCGCATGAGGTCGGTCTTCCTCGACAAGGCCCAGCCGGCGACCTACCAGGCAGCCGTCGAGCTCTCCGGAGCGGTGGGCGCTGCGGCCGAGGCGGCCGGCGTCTCCCGGGTGCTGATCGAGCTGCTCAACATGCGCATCTCCCAGATCAACGGGTGCGCCTACTGCCTCGACCTCCACCACCGCATGGCGCTGGAGGCGGGAGAGTCGGAGCGCCGCCTCGCGGTGCTCGACGCGTGGGAGGAGACCAGCCTCTTCACCGAGCAGGAACGCGCGGCCCTGCACCTCGCGGAGTCGATCACGCGCCTGCCGGAGCCGGACGAGCGTCGCTACGCCGAGGACATGGCTCGCGCCGTCCTCGGCGACGCTGCCTATGCGGCGGTCGCGTGGGTGGCGATCACGATGAACGCGTTCAACCGGATCTCGATCACCAGCCACCACCCGGTCAAGTAGGCCCGGTGAAGTAGGCCCGGTGATCAGGCGATGGTCATCCCGCCGTCGACGGCGAGCGTCTGGCCGGTGATGTAGCCGGCGGCGTCGGAGGCCAGGAAGACGGCCGTTGCCGCGAGCTCCCGAGGGTCGCCCTTGCGTCCGGCGGGGATCCGCGCCTGCTGGGACTCGAGGTAGCCGGGCGGGTAGCTGTCGGTCATCTCCGAGAGGAAGAAGCCCGGAGCGATCGCGTTCACGCGGATCCCCTTGCGCCCGGTCCACTGCTGCGCGAGGTCGCGGGTCAGCCCGATGATCGCGGCCTTGGAGGCGGCGTAGGCGGCCTGGGGGAGGCCCGCGGTGGTGAGCCCGAGGACCGAGGAGATGTTGATGATGCTCGAGCCCGGTCCCATCACGCGACCGCAGGCCTGGGCCATCCAGTAGCTGCCGTTGAGGTTGATGTCGATGACCTCGCGGAACTGCTCCGGCGTCTCGCGGGTGGCGGGTACGGCGGTGCCGACACCGGCGTTGTTGATGAGGATGTCGACGCGGCCGAACTCGGCCATCGCGGCGTCGACGAGGGCCTGGCACGACGCCGGGTCGGCGACGTCGGTCGCCACGCTCAGCGCGCGACGCCCGGCTGCCTCGACCAGGGCGGCGGTGTCGGCGAGGCGTTCGACGCGGCGGGCGCCGATCGCGACGTCGGCGCCGGCCTCGGCCAGTGCCTTCGCGAAGTCGACACCCAGGCCGGAGCTGGCGCCGGTGACGACGGCAACCTTGCCGTCGAGCCGGAACATCGAGGAGAGGTCGTTGACAGTCATGCTGTCACGGTAGCGGCTGGCTCGGGCAGGGACCGGGCGTGGTCGCTGGCCGATCCGTCGGTAAGGTTCGCCTAACCAGTTGTCGAACCCGGGAGCACCGTGCAGTCCACCGCGCCAATCGATCGTCCGCTCCGCGCGTTGTGGAACCGCTACGACCGACTCCGTGGTCGGTTCCTCCTCGCTGTGCTGATGTCGACGATCAACAAGGTCGCCGACGTGATGCCCGAGCTGCTCATCGGAGCAGCGGTCGACGTCGTCGTACGCGGGTCGGACTCGTTCGTCGGCGACCTCCTCGGCGTCGATTCGCGCTACGCGCAGCTCGCCTGGATCGCGGCCTTCAACGTGGTCGTGTGGGTGATCGAGTCGGCGTCTGAGTACGTCGCCAGCCTGCTCTGGCGCGGCCTCGCGCAGACCGTCGAGCACGAGCTGCGGGTCGACGCCTACGACCACGCCCAGCACCTGCACCTGGGCTGGCACGAGTCGCGGCCGCAGGGCACCACGCTCGCGACCCTCAACGACGACGTGAACCAGCTGGAGCGGTTCCTCGACGTCGGCTTCCCGGCGATCCTGCAGACCTTCCTCAACATCGTGCTCGTCGGTGCGGTGTTCGCGATCGCGTCGTGGTCGTTGCTGCTCTACGCGTTCCTCCCGATCCCGGTCATCGTGCTGGGTTCGCTGCTGTTCCAGAAGCGCCTCGAGCCGCTCTACGACCGGGTGCGTGCGGCTGTCGCGGACCTGTCGGGTGCGTTGAGCGCCAACCTCGGCGGCATCGCCACGATCAAGGCCTTCACCGCCGAGGGTCGCGAGCGCGAGCGGATCGAGGGCGTCTCCGCGGCGTACCGCGACGCCAACGTGCGCGCGATCCGGTCCTCGGCTGCCTTCGTGCCGCTGGTCCGGATGGCAATCCTCGCCGGCTTCACGTGCACCCTGCTCCTCGGCGGCTGGGCGACCCTCCGTGGGGACCTGGAGATCGGGCTCTACTCCGTGCTGGTCTTCATGACGCAGCGCCTGCTCTGGCCGATGACCGACGTCGCGGAGGTGCTCGACCTCTACCAGCGCGGCCGTGCGTCGACGGCCCGCATCCTCGCGCTGCTCAACGAACCCGTGACGGTCCCGGCCGGGACCGCGACCCTCGCCGGGCCGGTCGCCGGCCGGGTCGAGCTGCGCGGCGTCCGGGCGGGGTACGCCGACGGGCCGGACGTCCTGCACGGCATCGACCTCGTCGTCCCTGCGGGCGAGACGCACGCCATCGTCGGTTCCACCGGCGCCGGCAAGTCCACGCTGCTGCGCCTGGTGCTGCGCTTCGACGACGCGCGGGAGGGCCAGGTGCTCCTCGACGGTGCCGACGTGCGCGACCTCGACTGGGACTCGCTGCGCGGCTCCATGGGGTACGTCGCCCAGGACGTCTATCTCTTCTCGGGCACCATCGGCGAGAACATCGCCTACGGCCGCCCGGGTGCGACGCCGGCCGAGATCCGCGAAGCGGCCGACGCCGCTGCCGTCGCGGACTTCATCGAGGGGCTGGCCGCCGGCTACGACACCTGGGTGGGGGAGCGCGGCATCACCCTGTCCGGCGGCCAGCGGCAACGGATCGCGCTGGCCCGCGCCCTGCTGCGGGATCCGGCGATCCTGGTGCTCGACGAGGCGACCAGCGCGGTGGACAACGAGACCGAGGCGGCCATCCAGTCCTCGCTGCGCCGGGCCGCGGAGCGCTGCACCACGATCGTGGTCGCGCACCGGCTCTCGACCGTCCGGCACGCCCACCGGATCTGGGTCGTGGACGGCGGCCGGGTCGCTGAAGCGGGCACCCATGACGAGCTGGTCGCGCTCGGTGGCAGCTATGCCGCCCTGTGGCGGGTCCAGACCGGTGAGGCCGTGGCCTGAGCCACCCGCGCTGACGACTATCCTTTGGCCGTGAGTGAAACGGTCGTGCCCTCCCCTGTGAGTCCAGAAGTCCACTACGACGTCCATGCCGTCGAGGAGAAGTGGCTTCCGGTCTGGGAAGAGCTCGACCCCTTCCGCGCCGACGACGCAGCCGTCCTGTCCGGCGAGCGTGAGAAGCGCTACGCCCTGACGATGTTCCCGTACCCGAGCGGCGACCTGCACATGGGTCACGCCGAGGTGTTCGCGCTCCACGACGTGATCTCCCGCTACTGGCGGTTCCGCGGCTACGAGGTGCTCAACCCGATGGGCTGGGACTCCTTCGGGCTGCCCGCCGAGAACGCCGCGATCCGCAACGACGAGCACCCGGCGACGTACACCTACGCCAACATCGAGACCCAGTTCGAGTCGATGAAGCGCTACGGCATCAGCTTCGACTGGTCCCGTCGGCTGCACACCTCGGACCCCGAGTACTACAAGTGGACCCAGTGGCTGTTCCTGAAGTTCCGTGAGCAGGGGCTGGCCTATCGCAAGAACAGCCCGGTCAACTGGTGCCCCAACGACCAGACCGTGCTCGCCAACGAGCAGGTCCTGGCCGACGGCACCTGCGAGCGCTGCGGCGCCGAGGTCACCAAGCGTGAGCTGACGCAGTGGTACTTCAGGACGACGCAGTACGCCCAGGAGCTCCACGACTGCCTCGACGGGCTGCAGGACACCTGGATCGGCAAGGTCGTCAACGCCCAGTGCAACTGGATCGGCCGTTCCGAGGGTGCCCACGTCACGTTCCCCGTGGTCGGCACCGGCCACGAGATCGACGTGTTCACGACCCGCCCCGACACGCTGTTCGGCGCGACCTTCATGGTGGTGGCTGCCGACGCGCCACTGGCCGCCACGCTGGTGACCGACGAGAACCGGGCGGCGTACGAGGCCTACCTCGACGGGATCCGCAAGGCTTCCGACATCGACCGCCTGGCCACCGACCGCCCCAAGACCGGTGTCTTCCTCGGTGTCCACGCGGTCAACCCGGTTGACGGCCGGGAGCTCCCGGTGTGGGCCTCGGACTACGTGCTGGCCGACTACGGCACCGGCGCGATCATGGCCGTGCCCGGCCAGGACCAGCGCGACTGGGACTTCGCGACGGCGTACGACCTGCCGATCATCCGCACGGTGCAGCCGCCCGAGGACTTCGAGGGCGACGCGTTCACCGGAACCGGTCCCGCGATCAACTCCGCCAACGACGAGATCTCGCTCGACGGCCTGGCGATCGCCGAGGCCAAGGCCGCGATCATCGACTGGCTCGAGGCCAAGGGCCGCGGCGAGCGGACCGTGAACTTCCGGCTGCGTGACTGGCTGCTGTCGCGCCAGCGCTACTGGGGCGCGCCGATCCCGATCATCCACTGCCCGGTCGACGGTGAGGTGCCGGTCCCCGAGGACCAGCTGCCCGTCGAGCTGCCCGAGCTGCGTGGCGCCGACCTGAAGCCGAAGGGCACCTCGCCGCTCGGCGCGGCCACCGACTGGGTCAACGTCAGCTGCCCGACCTGTGGCGGTCCCGCCCTGCGCGACACCGACACGATGGACACGTTCGTCGACTCGTCCTGGTACTTCTTCCGCTACATCTCGGCCCACGACGCGACGCAGGCGTTCGACACGACGCTGGCCAACGCGTGGGGTCCGATCGACCTCTACATCGGTGGCGACGAGCACGCCGTGCTGCACCTGCTCTACGCGCGCTTCTTCACCAAGGTGCTGCGCGACATCGGCCTGGTCGACTGGGACGAGCCGTTCTCCGCGTACCTCTCGCAGGGCAAGGTGATCAACGCCGGCCGCAAGATGAGCAAGTCGCTCGGCAACGGCATCAACCTCGGCGACCAGCTCAAGGAGTTCGGTGTCGACGCGATTCGGCTGACGCTGGTGTTCGCCAGCCCGCCCGAGGACAACATCGACTGGGCCGACGTCTCGCCGGCCGGTTCGGCCAAGTTCCTGCAGCGTGCCTGGCGCCTGTCGGGTGACGTGACCTCCGATCCCGGTGTCGACGTCAGCACCGGAGACGTCGCGCTGCGCAGGGTCACCCACAAGACCGTCAACGACGCGACCCACCTGCTGGAGTCCTACCGCTTCAACGTGGTCGTCGCCCGTGTGATGGAGCTGGTCAACGCCACCCGCAAGGCGATCGACTCGGGTTGTGGCCCGGCCGACCCGGCCGTGCGCGAAGCGACGGAGACCGTTGCGATCCTGCTGTCCCTGGTGGCGCCGTACACGGCCGAGGAGATGTGGGACCGGCTCGGCCACCAGCCGTCGGTCGCCCAGGTCTCGTGGCCCGTCGTCGACCCGGCGCTGCTCGTCGAGGACTCGGTCACCGCGGTCGTCCAGATCCAGGGCAAGGTCCGCGGTCGCCTGGAGGTCTCGCCGGACATCAGCGAGGCCGACCTCGAAGCCCTCGCGCTGGCGGACGAAGCGGTGATCAAGGCGATCGACGGCCGTGAGGTCCGCAAGGTCGTCGTCCGGGCGCCCAAGCTCGTCAACATCGTGGTGTGACCCGATGGGCTCGTCCGTAGCAATCGTCACCGACTCGACGGCGCACCTGCAGCCCGGCGCCGAGGAGGCCTGTGGGGTCACCGTCGTGCCCCTGCAGGTCGTCATCGATGACGAGGTGTACGACGAGGGGTCGCCCGAAGCGACGCCTGCGAAGGTGGCGACGGCGCTGCGTGAGAAGCGCGCCGTCAGCACCTCGCGGCCACCGCCGGCCGTGTTCTCGGACCTCTACGCGAAGCTGGCCGCCGACGGCGCGACGGAGATCCTCTCCGTGCACCTCTCGGCGGAGGTCAGCGGCACCTTCGAGTCGGCCCTCGTCGCGGCACGGACGTCCCCGGTGCCGGTGACCTGCATCGACACGCGCCAGGTCGGCATCGCCACCGGCTACGCCGTCGAGTCCGCGGCCGCCGTGGTTGCAGCCGGCGGCACCGTGACCGCGGCTGCGGAAGCAGCCCGCACGCGTGCGGCAGCGGCCACCTCGCTGTTCTACGTCGACACCCTCGAGTACCTGCGCCGCGGCGGCCGCGTCGGCGGCGCGGCCGCGGTCTTCGGTGGTGCCCTCGCGGTCAAGCCGCTGCTCGGCATCGTCGACGGCGTGATCGCGCCCCGTGCGAAGGTCCGGACGTCGGGCAAGGCGATCGCGCGACTGGAGTCGATGGCCGTGGAAGCTGCGGGCGACCACTTCGTCGAGCTGTGCGTCGCCCACCTCGAGGCCGAGGATCGCGCCGCGGCGCTCGCGGAGCGGCTGGCCGAGCGCCTCGGTGAGCAGCTGGTGCCGACCCGGGACGGACGCCGGGTGCGACGGATGGAGTTCGGCGGGGTGTTGGGCGCCCACGTGGGGCCCGGCATGCTCGCCGTCTGCGTCGCCCCGCTCACCTGACGGCCACCTTCTCTCCACAGGCGGTCGGTGGCTCCTGACTTCTCCACAGGCGGCGACGTGACGCCCGTGGAGGTCGGCGAATCCTGCCTACCGTGCGGGCATGCATCCTCGACTCGCGTTGATCGCCGACGGGCTGGCCGCTGACACGGAACCGTCCCCGCTGGTCGAGCCTGTCGAGACCTGGTGGGCCGACCACACGCGCGTGGCGGAGGTGGAGCCGCCTCCTCCTTCCCCTCCGGTGACGCCTCCTCCTGCGCTGCCGGTGCCGGGTCGGCACGCCGCACGCCGTCGGGTTCGGGTGATGTCCTTGGCTCGGCTGGCGCCGCGCGGGCTGCCGACGCTCGGCCCCGCACACGTCGCCGTGGTCGCTGTCCTGGTCGCGGTCGCACTGGCCGTCACGACGTGGTGGGTGGCCCGGGACCAGCCGGTGGGCGAGTCCGGTCCACCGGTGGCCGCGGGAGAGGCGGTGGAGCCGTTGCTCGCCGCCGGTTCCCCGACCGCGTCGCCAGGAGTGGCTGCGGGCACCGTCACGGTCGACGTTGCCGGCAAGGTACGACGTCCCGGCATCGTCGTGCTCGACAAGGGGGCGCGGGTGACCGATGCCCTGTCGGCGGCGGGCGGTGCCAAGCGGGGCGTCGACGTGTCGTCCCTCAACCTCGCCCGGGTGCTCGTCGACGGGGAGCAGATCGTGGTCGGGGCGGCACCCGGTGCCGCACCCGCTGCGGTGCCGAGCGGAGGAGGTGCGGCGGCGCCGGGAGCCGCCGGGCCGTTGGTCAACCTCAACCTCGCGAGCCAGGGCGAGCTGGAGGGGCTGCCCCAGGTCGGGCCGGTCACGGCCCAGGCGATCATCGCGTGGCGGGACCAGCGAGGCGGATTCACCAGCGTCGACGAGCTCCTCGAGGTCGACGGCATCGGGGAGAAGACCCTGGAGCGGCTCGCGCCGTTCGTCACGGTGTGAGGGGGTGGCTCGCTCAGGTGGCGCCGAGCAGGGCCCGGTGCAGCACTGCGATCAGCTCGCCGCGCGTGATCATGCCGACCAGGCGTCCGTCGTCGTCGACGACCGGCACGTTCTTGTAGCCCTCCGAGGTCATCATCGGCACCAGATCGGCGACAGGGGTGCTCGCGGGGATCGTCGTGACGTCGTGGCGCATGATCGAGTCGACCGTCTCGAGCTCGACCAGGTCGCGGGTGAACAGGTCGATGATCGACAGCACCCCGATCACCCGTCGCTCGCTGTCGATGACCGGGAGCGTCTTGACCTGGCGCTGCACGATCAGCGCGCGAGCCCGGTAGATCGACTCGAACGGATGGGCCACCGCGACGTCGGTGTTCATGATCCGCGACACGGGGATCGATCCCAGCCGCCGGTCGAGCGCGTGGGTCTCGGCGTCGCGCACGATGGCGACGATGTCGGCGGGGAGCACGTCGAGGCGGTCGGCGAGGCGCTTCATCGCCTCCTCGACGTCGGGGGTGGTGATGCCGAGCTCGCTCGCGGCGGTCGCTGGCGCGGTCGCGGGCGGACGGTGGGGGTACCGGCGGCCGGTCAGGTTGTTGACCGCGACGGCGATCACGAGCAGCGCGAGCGTGTTGACCGCCACCGGCGTGAGCACGAACAGGGGACCCTGGTCGTGGATCACCGGCGTCGCGGTCGCCGCGAGCAGGGCGCACGCGCCGCCGGGCGGGTGCAGGCAGTTCAACAGCATCATCACGGCGATCGCCGCACCGACTCCGACCGCTGCGGCGAGCAGCACGTCGTCGACCAGCCAGTGTGCCGTCAGCCCGACCGCCGTCGAGATCAGGTTGCCGCCGACCACCGGCCACGGCTGGGCCAACGGGCTCGCCGGCACCGCGAACAGCAGCACCGCGCAGGCGCCCATCGGGGCCACGATGAACGGCAGCAGCTCCGGTCCGCCGGGCACCGCCCGCGCGGTGGCGCCGGCCACCGCGATGCCGAGCAGGGCACCGCCGGCACCACGGGCCAGTTCGGACGTCGAGTAGCGGCTCACCCGTGGAACCCTAGGTGGTCGCCGTGGACCCCGCGGTGAGCGCCGAGCCGGAGCCGCCGCGCCACGACTTCCGGATGCCCGCCCTCGGCGCCTCGGCCTGGGGCGCCGGAGTGGCAGCGGCCGGCATGGGACCTTCGGCGGTCTGGCTGCTGGTCGCGCTGGCGCTCGCCACCGTTGCCGCAGTGGTCGGGGGCTCCCGGTTGGTCACTGCTGCCCTGCTCCTGGCAGCGGCGGTGGTGGCCAGCACCGTGCTGCGGCACACCTCTGTCTCCGCGAGTCCGCTCCATCACTGGGCCGCCGACCGGGCCACTGCCGAGCTGGAGGCCACCGTGGTCTCCGACCCGCGTCGGGTCGAGGGGCAATGGGGCGATCAGGTCGTCGTACGACTGCGGGTGGAGGGGGTGACCGCGCGTGGTGTGCGACAGCGGCTCGGGGGCACGGTCGTGGTGCTGGGCGACCCGGCGTGGTCGGAGGTGGCGCTGGGGGAGCGAGTGGTGGCCAGGGGCCGGCTGGCGCCGTCGGACCGGGCCGAGGAGGCGGCGCTGCTGACCGGGGCCCGGCCGCCCGTGCGGATCCGTGGCCCGGACGTGTGGTGGCGGGCATCGGGGGCGCTGCGGGCCGCGATCCGGGAGGCCGTTGCCCACCGTCCGGCTGATCAGGCCGGTCTGGTGCCGGCGCTCGTCGACGGCGACGACGCCGGGCTGCCTGCTGCGATCGAGGAGGACTTCCAGGTCACCGGCCTCACCCATCTCACCGCCGTCAGCGGAACCAACCTCACCCTCGTGGTGGGCGCACTGCTGCTGCTCGCCCGCAGCGTCGGCGTACGACGACGCTGGCTGGTGGTCGTCGGGCTGGCCGGGATCGTCGGCTTCGTCCTGCTCGCGCGCACCGAGCCGAGCGTGCTCCGGGCGGCCGCCATGGGCACGGTCGGACTGTTCGCGTTCGGTCCCGACGGCCGCCGCCGTGGCCTGCGCGCGCTCGGCGTCGCTGTCACGACCCTCGTGCTCGTGCAGCCAGCGTTGGCCGTGTCGGCCGGTTTCGCGTTGTCCGTCCTGGCGACGGCGGGCATCGTGCTCCTCGGCCCACCCCTCTCGGAGGCGCTGGCTCGCTGGCTGCCGCATGGGCTGGCCGAGGCGATCGCGGTGCCGACCGCCGCGCAACTGGCGTGCACCCCGGTCATCGCGGTGCTGTCCGGCCAGGTGAGCCTGGTCGCGATCGCGGCCAACCTCCTGGCCGGACCGCTGGTGGGTCCGGCCACGGTGCTGGGTCTGCTCGGCGGCCTGGTCGGCCTCGTCGTGCCCGGGCTGGGACGGGTGTGCGGCACGGGCGCGGGATGGTGTGTCGGCTGGATCATCGCCGTTGCGCGCCACGGCGCCGGGCTCCCGGGGGCCACCGTCGGCTGGGGCACCAGCGCGCTCGCCATCGCGTGCCTGGTCGGGGTGTGCGTGGTCATCGCTGTCGTCCTGCCGCGGATCCTGCGTCGGCGTGCGCTCGGCGCAGCTCTCGGCGTCGGACTGCTGCTGGTGGTGCTGGGCGTGCCCGGCCGGATCTGGTCGGGTCCCGGGTTCGGCTGGCCGCCGGACGGCTGGGTCCTGGTCGCCTGCGACGTGGGGCAGGGCGACGGGCTGGTCCTGTCCGTCGCGCCGCACACCGCGATCGTGATCGACGCCGGACCCGACCCGGACGCGATCGACGGCTGCCTGGACCGCTTGGCGATCGAGCGGATCCCGCTGGTCGTGCTCACCCACTTCCACGCCGACCACGTCGACGGGCTCGAGGGTGTCTTGCGCGGGAGACGCGTCTCCGCGATCGAGACCACGCCGGTCCTCGACCCGCCCGAGGCGGTCCGCCAGGTCCAGCAGATCGCCGATGCGGCGCGGATCCCGGTCGCACCGGCGTCGTACGCGAGCGCGCGGCGGTACGGCGCCGCCGTGCTCCAGGTCCTGCACCCCGACATCCCGGTGCCGGTCAGCGGTGCGGGCGACGGGAGCTCGGCCAACGACGCCAGCGTGGTGCTGCTCGTGGAGGTGGCCGGCACACGGATCCTGCTGACCGGCGACGTGGAGCCGCCCGGGCAGGCCGAGCTCGCACGGTTGGTGCCCGGCCTCGACATCGACGTCCTGAAGGTGCCGCACCACGGAAGCGCCCACCAGGACTTCGGCTGGCTGGCGTCGCTGGATCCCGAGATCGCGCTGGTGTCCGTGGGGGCCGACAACGACTACGGACACCCGTCCCCGCGGGTCGTCGAGACGCTCGAGCAGGAGGATGCCGAGGTGCTGCGCACCGACACCGGCGGTGACCTCGCGATCGTGGTCGACAGCGACGGTGCCGTCACCACCGCCACCCGGCAGTGAGGGGGGAGAGATGCGGTCGGTGCCGTGTGGGAAGGTGGGCGCATGCGGGCCGAGGACGTGTTGGGACGGGTCATCCTGGTCACCGGCAAGGAGGAGTTCCTCGGCGCTCGGACGGTCGATGACGTCAAGGCTGCGGTCCGTGCGTACGACGCCGAGACCGAGTTCGCCGACAGTGCTGCCGTCGACCTGACCCTGGCATCCCTCGGCGAGATGTCCGCTCCGTCGCTGTTCTCCGCGATCCGCTGCGTGGTGGTGCGCGGGTTCGAGAACCTGCCGGACGAGTCGGTCGAGGGTGTGTTGAGCTACGCCGCAGCGCCCGTCGATGACGTCGCGCTGGTACTGGTCCACGGCGGCGGCCCCAAGGGCAGCGGCGTGCTGACCAAGCTCCGCAAGCTGCCCGCCGTCACCGAGCACAAGTCCGAGGAGCTCAAGCCGTCGGACTTCCCGGCCTTCGTCGCCAACGAGGTACGACGATGGGGCGCCACGATCGAGCGTGACGCCGCGGACGTGCTGATCGAGTCGATCGGCCGCGATCTGCGCTCGCTCGCCGGAGGGGCTCATCAGCTCGCCAACGACTTCCCGGGGGAGCGGATCAGCGAAGCGCAGGTGAAGCGCTACTTCGGTGGCCGCGCGGAGGCGAAGTCCTTCGCCGTTGCCGATGCTGCGTTCGCCGGCCGCGACCGGGCGGCGCTCGAAGAGCTGCGCTGGGCCCTCGACGCCGGCACCCCGGCCGTGCTGGTCACCTCAGCCTTCGCGGGCAGCGCCCGTGGACTGGCTCGTCTGGTGAGTGCGCCGCGCGGCATGCGGGAGGCGGACCTGGCCCGCGAGGTCGGCGTACCGCCGTGGAAGCTGCGTTCGCTGCGCGACCAGGCGCGTGGCTGGAACGAACCCGGACTGGCTCGCGCGATCCGCGCGGTCGCCCAGGCCGACGCCGACATCAAGGGTGCGGCCAGCGATGCGTCGTACGCCCTCGAGCGGCTGGTGCTGACCATCACGTCGCTCCGCCGCGGCTGACCCCCGTCGCTTCAGGAAAACGGAAAGGGAGCCCTCGCAGAGCGAGGACTCCCCTTTCAGATGTTGCTGACTCCGGACCGGAGTGGATCAGAGAGAAGCAGCCTTCTTGGAGATCGACGACTTGCGGTTCGCAGCCTGGTTCTTGTGGATGACGCCCTTGGACGCAGCCTTGTCGAGCTTCTTGGTGGCCTCGCGGGCGGCGGCGACAGCCTTGTCCTTGTCGCCGGCCTCGGCGGCCTCACGGAACTTGCGGATCGCAGACTTCAGGCCGGTCTTGACGGCCTTGTTGCGCTCGTGCGCCTTCTCGTTCTGCTTGTTGCGCTTGATCTGGCTCTTGATGTTCGCCACGGTTGACTGCCTCTGTGTCGTATGGAAATGCTGGTCTGGTCCGGAGTGCGTGTCCCGGTGAGCCGTGCCCGAGGGGCAGGCGACAACACAGGAGACGCGACCAGTAAGGCTAACAGCGGGGGAACACCGCCCCCAAATCGGGCGAGCGTCCGACGGACCGGCTGTTGTGCTGGCCCGGTCAGTCTGCGAGATTGCGCGCGTGCCCGCACCATCGAGACCACCTCTCCCGCTCGGCGCCCTCATGTTCCTGCCCGGCACCCTCTTCTGGGTCCTGGTGATCCTGGCCGCGACCACGGAGGACGACGGGTACGTCGCCGCAGCGTTCGCCGTGGGTGGGGCCGGCCTGGCTCTCTTCGCCGTCCTCAAGGTGCGGGAGTCTCGAGTCAAGCGCCTGCACCGGGACCGGGCGATCTCCTCCGGCACGCGGACGACGGCCCGGATCGTCGCCACCCGGGTGCGGGGCAGCCTCAACAACGACCCGTACGTCATCTTCACGCTCGACGTGGACCCCGAGTCGGGGGAGCCGTACCGCGTCGAGCTCACCGAGCTGGTCTCCCAGCTGGCGATCCCGCGGATCCTGCCGGACACGGTGATCGACGTGTGGGTGCACCCGGACGACCCGCAGTACGTCGTGATCGACCCGGCCGCGCTCGGCCGTGGCTGAGCGCGGCCAGGACCCTCAGCCCGGCAGGCCGAACGCGTACAACTTGTTGTTCGGGGTCCCGAAGAAGAAGTTGCTGTAGCCCGAGCCCCAGTAGACGGTGCCGTTGGAGATCGCGGCGCCGGACAGGCATGAGCCGCCGCTCGCGAACTCCCACAGCACCGCGCCCGTCGCCCCGTTCATCGCATACATGTAGCCGTCGGGGTCGAGGGAGCAACCGAACACGATGCCGTTCGCGGTGGTCACCGGGCCGGAGGCGCCCCCGCCGTGCGGCGGGGTCTTCTGCCACAGGACCTGGCCGGTCGAGGCGTTGAGTCCGGTCCACACACCGTTGGTCGTCACCGAGCCGTCGGGGAGGGTCCACGGCACGAGGTTGCTGTTGGCGTTCGCCGTGTAGACGCGTCCGCCGTCGACGGCGGAGCCCCACTGCAGGCCGCCCGCCGTTCCACCTGGCCCGGCCTGGGTGACCCAGCGAACTGCGCCCGTGGCCGCGTCCAGTGCCCAGTACTGGCCGCTCTTCTGCCCCGCTCCGACGACGTCGACCGACTTGCCTCCGGTGGTCTTGACGGTGAAGAGCGCGGGCGCCTGACCGAAGTCGTAGTCGGGTCCTGCCGGGTCGGGGCAGAGGTCGCCGTCCCCGAAGAACGGGATGCAGTCGACGGTCCACGCGTCGTACGGAATCGCCCGGGTCGACCACTTCACCGCGCCGGTGGTCAGGTCGAGCGCCAGGATCGAGTCGAAGAAGTCGTTGCCAGCCAGGCACGCCGACTGCTCCGTGGGGCCGCTGGCTGCGTCCACACATGCGAGCACGTCCGGCGGCACCGAGTAGTTGTTGCCGGTGGCGATCAGCACCTGGTGGCGCTTGGTGTCGATGGCCGGCGAGCTTCCCCAGATCGCGTTGCCGGTGTAGCCGTCCGGTGCCATGTAGGTCTTCCACACGATGGCGCCCGTCGCCACGTCGATCGCCAGCATGCTGCCACGGAACGAGAGCTCATAGCCCGGAACGAAGGCGGCGAGTGCCTCTTCCTGGGAGGCGACGCCGACGTACAACAGGCCACTGAAGACGGTCGCGGACTGCGTGATGATCGCGGCAGCGTGTGAGTCAGCCTGAGTGATCCAGACGACCTCACCGGTTGCGCGGCTGAATGCGATCACCTTGCCGCCGGGTCCACCCCCGGGCACGAGGATGCTGCCCTGCGTACCCACGATCACCAGCGACTCGGTCACCGTCGGGGTCGCACGGACCTTGTCGAACGGCACGCCGCTGGCAGCAGCGATGTTGACCTGCCACTCCTGGAGACCGGTCCTCGCGTTGATCGCGTACAGGTTGCCGGCCCAGTCGGGCACGTAGACGTGACCGTTGTAGACGGCGGGCGTCGCCGACACGTCGCCGCCGGTCGTGAACTCCCACTTCCTCGTGAGCCCACTGACGTTGTTGACCGTCAGCTTCGACTCGGAGGGTTGCGACCTCGTGTTCCGGTAGTCGCCGCCAGCGTTGGTCCAGTTGGCTCCTCCCGGTGCGGCATCAGCAACCGTCAGCGGGATGAGCAGGAGCGCTGCTGCAGCAGCGCCGATCGACATCAAGCTCTTCTTCATCGTCCATGGCTCCCTCGGTTGGGATCCCCCGACGAGGGACCCGCGGGCCCGAGATCCTCGGCGCCGACCGAGGCGTCTTGACGGTAACCCCGCATCGGACGCACGGAATGTCCTCACAAGTGAGTACGGCGCGGCACCGCCGGGCCTGGAAACCCGATGTCTGTGGAGAACTTGGCCTGATCTGGGTCTTGTGTCGGAGGGTTCTGGTCCAATACTCGTATGGCAATCGGGTGCGAGGTCGACGAGCGGGACGAGCTGGTGGATATGTCCGCCGGCGGTGTTCTGGCGTACGCCGAGGCCGAGCACGCCAAGCGCCTGGATGCTGAGCGGAACATCCTGAAGGCCGCGTACCAGTGGGCTGTCCTGCACAATCCCGACGCGTTGCCGGCGGGTGACAAGCGGGGTCGGGAGCGGGCGAAGCCTGCGGGTGGGGCGGGGACGCCGTTGATCACCGAGCACGCCGCCGCCGCGTTCGGGGCCCGGATCCAGACCTCGCCGTACGGGGCGAAGAAGTTGATCGCGGACTCGGTCGACATCGCGCTGCGGTTGCCGCGGATCCGGGCCGGGGTCGATGCCGGTACCGCCCGTCCTGGTCATGCCCGCCACGTTGCTGAGGCGACCCGGGAGCTGTCGGAGTCGGAGGCGGCGTGGGTCGATGCCGAGGTCGCGGAGTCCTGTGACGGCCGGTTGTCGTGGGCGCGGTTCGAGGCGTTGGTGGAGGGCAAGGTCGCTGCCGCTGCACCTGAGTTGGCGCGGTTGAAGGAGGAAGCCGCTGCGAGGGAGGTGTTTGCGCGGGTGTCGCGGGTCAACAAGCACGGCAAGGCGACCTACACGATCCACGGCGACGCTCTGACGATCGCTGGGATCGATGCCGCGGTGAACGCGGTCGCCGAGTCCGAGGAGCTGAAGGCTTTGATGCCCGACGCGACCCTGAACGAACGTCGTGTTGCTGCGGTCGCGCTCCTGGTGAACCCGGCCGCGCATGTTGAGCCTTCGGTGGGGCCGGTGAAGGTCAAGGTGAAGGCCTACCTGCACCTGTACGGCGATTCACCCATCGCACGCCTGGAGGGCCACGGGCCCGTGACCACCGACTGGGTCCGCCACCAGCTGGGCCGCCACGGGCTGGGTGGCAAGGTTCAGGTGACGCCGGTGATCGATCTGAACAACCAGGCCCCGGTCGACGCGTACGAGATCCCGTCAAGGATGCGCGAAGCGGTGCACTTGATCCATCCCGGCGACGTGTTCCCGTTTGCGGCGAACACCAGCAGGCGAATGGACCTCGACCATGCGATCCCTTACTCCGAGGGCGGACCCACGGGGGTCGGGAATCTGGGTCCGATGACCCGGGCCCACCACCGGATCAAGACCCATACGGGCTGGGAAGTGCGACAACCGTTCCCCGGGATCGTGATCTGGCGAGATCCCTACGGGGCCCACTACCTGGTCGATGCGACCGGAACGAGGAGAGTCACCGGCACCCCCGGCGGCAGTTCGCCCACGCCCGCAGAGCTCCAGTTCAGCGAAACCCTCGTCAACTACGTCGCCGCGTGAGGGTGGACGGCGGTCGGTCGAGGGTGGGATCGACCCGCCCGGATCTGCCGAGGACAGGCTGCTGGGACGGCCGCCGGGTCGATCGCCCGCCGCGCGGGCTGACGTCTCAACCCATTTGGGCGGAATTGGCTTCCTGAACGGCCTGGACTGCGCCATTTCTGCCCAACCGGCGGAGTGCCATCAACGTCACAAGGAGACCGCACGGATCTGCCGCTGTCGGAGCGGAACGCCCGACCATGCCTCGGAGCGGGCGGTTGTGTCATTCGTGCGTTCCGAGGTGTCGAGTGGCGACCATGCAGTTGGGCCGCGATGAGTTTGCCTGCTGCATCCGGTCTCCACGCTCATGACTGAGCAGAGCAGGCCCCAGCCGACCGGCCCGGCGTCGTACTTCCCTTCGATCGAGAAGAAGTACGGCCGATCGATCGCCGATTGGCAGCAGATCCTGCGGGGTCATCCCGAGTACGGCGCCGGTGCCCGTCACTCCGATCTCGTCGCGTTCCTCAAGAACGACCACGAGGTCGGGCACGGACATGCCAGCGCGCTCGTGGCGCACACGCTCCGAGAGGACGCCTGACCGCCCGCCTTCAGTCCCGCCAGCCCCGCCGCTCAGCCAGCCAGTCGTCGATGACCGTGCGCTGCCAGGCCTGCGCCTGGCGGATGTACGGCGACGTGGACGGGACCGGTTGCGCGGCCGACACCGTGAAGTAGGCGAGCACCAGGGCGAGCACCACATCAATGTCCCCAGCAGGCACCGCCGACAGCAGGGGGTGGGCGGCGATGTGGGCCTCGACGTCGAGGCCGTCGCCGCGGGGGCCGATCAGCAGGAACAGGGAGTCGATCCAGGCGGCGCCGATCACCGGCCAGTTCCAGTCGCACAGCACGGCACTGCCGTCGGACAGGATCAGGATGTTGTCGTCGCGGATGTCGGTGTGGACCAGGGTCGAACCGCCCACCACTTCCCGGTAGCGGTCAGCGAGCGCCTTGAGGTCAGCAGCGCGCGGGTGGTCGATCTGGTCCCAGAGCGCGGGCCAGTCGCCGAACTCCTCCGCCGCGCTGGTCAGCCCTTCGCCCGGAGCGGGTGTCAGTACCTCCGCCATCGTCACCGCCATCGCGGATGCGGCGGCAAGGTCCTCAGCGGTCCAGGGACGGACAGGCGCCCGCCCGTCGACGTACTCGGTGGAGAGGAGCACCCACTCGCCGTCGTCCTCTGCCCACAGCAGTCGCGGCGCCGGCACCTCCCGAGGCAGGAACCGCAGCTTGTGCGTCTCCTCGCGGTACGACTCGGCGAACATCCGTTGCGCCTTCGTCGAGGCCGCCTTCACGAAGTGCTTCGAACCGTCCGCGCACGTCAGCACCGATGCGAAGCCCGGCGTGAAGCCGCCGCCCTGGGAGACGTCCTCCACCACAGCCGAGCCGACATGACGTTCCACCGTCGACCGGATGTACGGCGGCAGGTGGACCCAGTCGAGGCGTCGGGCCGTCCGGCCGTGGGGGATCCGGTTCGGAATCACCCGCACATCATGTCGCCAACGGCGTGCTCAGCGCGGTGCCGGGTCCAGCGTCCTCGTGTAGAGGGCGACTCCGACGACGTCGCGCAGCGTGACTGTCAGCTGACCGGTCGGGCCCGAGATCTCCACCTCGCCGAAGTACTGGTGCCCCAGCGCCGGCGACGTGTTCGCGGCCGGTGGTGCGGCGACGAAGTCCGCGACCGGGCCGAACGTGCCGTCGAGAGCATTGGGACCGAAGGCTCCGGCGTTGAGCGGGCCCGACACGAACTCCCAGAACGGGTCGAAGTCCTGGTACGCCGCACGGTCGGGGGAGTAGTGGTGGGCTGCGGTGTAGTGGACGTCGGCGGTGAGCCACACGTGGTTGCGGATCCCGGCGTGCGACAAGGCCGAGAGCACCCGGGCGATGTCGATCTCCCGCCCGAGCGGCGCGCCCGGCTCGCCCTGGGCGAGTCCCTCTTGGGCGGCGGACCCGTCGGGAACGACCAATCCCAGGGGCAGGTCGGCGGCGATCACCTTCCACGTCGCACGCGACTTCCTGAGCTCCTCGATGAGCCAGGAGGTCTGGCGGTCGCCGAGCACCCCGCCGTCGCCCAGCGCCTCGTTGTCGGCCGTGTTCGGGTCCTTGTGGGTGCGCATGTCGAGGACGAAGACGTCCAGGTGCGGGCCGTAGTGGATGACCCGGTAGACCCGGCCCTCAGGGTCGGGCGAGATCGAGGCCACCGGCACGTACTCGTGGAAGGCCCGGCTCGCGCGGGCTGCGAGGACGTCGACCCGCTTCTCCGTGTAGCGCGCGTCCTCGAGGATCTCGCCGGGGTACCAGTTGTTGGTGACCTCGTGGTCGTCCCGCTGCCCGACCTGCGAGGTCTCGGCGAGGAACGCGCGCCAGTTGTCGGCCATCAGGTTGTAGCGGAACTGCCCGCGGTACTCGTCCAGCGTCTCGGCGACCTTGGTCTTCTCCGGGATCACCAGGTTGTGCCAGGTCGATCCGTCCGGCAGCGGTACCGAGGACTGCACCGGCCCGTCGGCGTACACCGTGTCGCCGCTGCACAGGAAGAAGTCGGCGTCGCGGGCCCGCATCGCGTCGGCGATCCGGAAGCCGCCGTACTCCGGGTTGACGCCCCAGCCCTGTCCCGCGATGTCGCCGGACCACAGGAACCGGACGTCGTCGTGGGTGGCGGGCGCGGTCCGGAACCGGCCGACCGTGGGCGCGCTCGCGACGTGGGAGCCCAGGTCGACCGCGCGGATCCGGTAGTGGATGTCGGTGCCTGTGGGCAGGCCACGCAGCGGGATCGTGCCGGTGAGGTCGCTGGACGGCGTCACCACGGGCCCCGGGACCCGGCGCACGCGACGGAAGTCGGGGTCGCGGCTGATCTCGGCGACCAAGCGCGAGGGCCGGTCCGCCTTCGACCAGAGCAAGGCCGAGCCGGCCCGGACGTCGCCCGACTGGACGCCGAGCGGCAGCACGGGTCGGTCGCGGTGCACGAGCAGCGGTGAGGCGGCGGAGCGGGCGCTGAAGAGCGCGACGCCACCGGTGGCGAGACCGGCTCCGGCTGCTCCGCGGAGCAGGGTGCGGCGGTCGGTGCGGGCAGGGGCGGGAGGCTGGGGGGTGGCCGAGTCCATGGCACCAACCTGACGTCGTACGACGAACGCGGAGCCGCCGTTCAGGCGAGGCGCCGGTGAATCGGTGGCGACGGTTTAGCGAACGGAGCCGGCATTGGAGAGAATGGGTCCACCATGCCGCCAGCACCCGCCCCGAAGCCCGGTCGTACCGACCCCGCGATCATCCGCAACTTCTGCATCATCGCGCACATCGACCACGGCAAGTCGACGCTCGCGGACCAGATGCTGCGGCTCACCGGGGTCGTCGACGCGCGCGCAGCGCGGGCGCAGTACCTCGACCGGATGGACATCGAGCGCGAGCGCGGCATCACGATCAAGAGCCAGGCCGTGCGGATGCCGTGGACGGTTCCGGACGGCAACGAGGAGGGCGCCGAGCCCGGCACCTACGTCCTCAACATGATCGACACCCCGGGCCACGTGGACTTCACCTACGAGGTGTCCCGTTCGCTCGAGGCGTGCGAGGCCGCCGTACTCCTGGTCGACGCGGCGCAGGGCATCGAGGCGCAGACCCTCGCGAACCTCTACCTCGCCATGGGCGCGGACCTCCACATCATCCCGGTGCTCAACAAGATCGACCTGCCGAGCGCCAACGTCGAGAAGTACGCCGCCGAACTGGCCGGACTCGTCGGCTGCGACGTGTCCGACGTGCTGCTC
The DNA here is from genome assembly GCF_001427795.1 of Nocardioides sp. Root682. Classification (GTDB taxonomy): domain Bacteria; phylum Actinomycetota; class Actinomycetes; order Propionibacteriales; family Nocardioidaceae; genus Nocardioides. The sequence goes on from NZ_LMHJ01000003.1 coordinate 1,127,451, forward strand.
ACCAGCGCCAAGACCGGCGTGGGCGTCGAGACCCTGCTCAACGAGATCGTCAAGCAGACGCCGCCGCCCGTCGGCGACGCCAGCAAGCCGGCCCGCGCGCTGATCTTCGACTCGGTCTACGACACCTACCGCGGCGTGGTCACCTACGTCCGGGTCGTCGACGGCAGCCTCAGCCACCGCGACCGGATCAAGATGATGTCGACCGGCGCCGTGCACGAGATGCTCGAGGTCGGCGTGATCAGCCCCGAGCCGGTGAAGTCCGGCGAGATCGGTGTCGGCGAGGTCGGCTACCTGATCACCGGCGTGAAGGACGTCCGTCAGTCGCGGGTGGGTGACACGGTCACCTCCCAGCACCACGGCGCGACCGAGGCGCTCGGCGGCTACAAGCACCCGAACCCGATGGTCTACGCCGGCCTGTACCCGATCGACGGCGACGACTACCCGGTGCTGCGTGACGCCCTGGAGAAGCTCCAGCTCAACGACGCAGCGCTGACCTTCGAGCCCGAGACCTCGGGCGCGCTCGGCTTCGGCTTCCGCGTCGGCTTCCTGGGCCTGCTCCACATGGAGATCACCCGGGACCGCCTCGAGCGCGAGTCCAACCTCGACCTCATCTCGACCGCGCCCAACGTGGTCTACGAGGTCGTCATGGAGGACGGCAAGCACATCGAGGTCACCAACCCGAGCGAGTACCCCGACGGCGGCAAGATCGCCGAGGTGCGCGAGCCGGTCGTGCGGGCCACGATCCTGTCGCCGTCCGACTACATCGGCACGATCATGGAGCTGTGCCAGACCAAGCGCGGCACCCTGCAGGGGATGGACTACCTCTCCGAGGACCGCGTCGAGATGCGCTACGTCCTGCCGATGGGCGAGATCGTCTTCGACTTCTTCGACCAGCTCAAGTCGCGCACCAAGGGCTACGCCTCGCTCGACTACGAACGCACCGGCGAGCAGGCCGCCGACCTGGTGAAGGTCGACATCCTGCTCCAGGGCGAGCCGGTCGACGCGTTCTCCGCGATCATCCACAAGGACGCTGCCTACGCGTACGGCGTGATGATGGCCGGCAAGCTCAAGGACCTCATCCCGCGCCAGCAGTTCGAGGTGCCGATCCAGGCCGCCATCGGCGCCCGGGTCATCGCACGCGAGAACATCCGCGCCATCCGCAAGGACGTCCTCGCCAAGTGCTACGGCGGTGACATCACCCGCAAGCGCAAGCTGCTCGAGAAGCAGAAGGAAGGCAAGAAGCGGATGAAGATGGTCGGCCGTGTCGAGGTGCCCCAGGAGGCCTTCGTCGCCGCGCTGTCCACCTCCGGTCCCGCGGGGGACAAGCCGAAGAAGTGACCAGTCACAAGGGCGACCGGGGCGACCAGCCGATCCGATGGCGCAGCGTCGCTGTCGGTGTCGGCCTGACCGGTCTGGTCGCGGCCAGCTTCGTCAGCTGCGAGGACAACCCCGACCACCGGGCGGTCTGCGCCGATCCACAGGCCCAGCAGCGCGTCGACGACGACCTGTGTGACGACTCCGACGACGACTACGCGGGCCACGGCGGCGGCTACTACTGGTACTACTTTCGGGCGGGCAGCAACGCTCCGGCCGTGGGCGAGCGGTACTCCACCAGCGGCGGCACCTTCGATTCCTCCTCGCTGAGCGGCGAGGTGAAGCGTGGTGGGGTGGACGCTGCCGGCGGCACCATCAAGCGCGGCGGTTTCGGCGGCGTCCACCTCTCCGGATCCTGAATCCCCTCGGCCTCGAAGAGACAAGGACCACCATGGAAGACCTCCTTCCCGCCCTCGGTTACGGGATGGCGTACGGCCTCCTCGGCACGATCGTGCTGACCGCTGGCTGGTTCGTGCTCGATCTCCTGACCCCGGGGCGGCTCGGGGAGCACCTGCGGGTGTCCCACAGCGCCGGTCTCGTCGCAGCCACGTGGATGGTGGCGCAGGGAGCGATCATCTTCACCGCGATCTGGACGAACGCGTCGTCCGGGTTCGGTGACGCATTGGTGTGGACGCTGGCGTTCAGCGTGCTCGGGGTCCTGCTGCAGACCGCGGCCTGGCGCCTCGTCGACCTGGTGACGCCGGGCAACCTGGGCGAGGAGATCTGCGTGGCCGGCGAGACCCAGCCGCTGGCCAAGGTCACGTCGGGGGTGGTCGTCGCGGTCGCGCTGGTCGTGATCGCGAGCATCGCCTGATGTGGCGCCACGTCACGAGCCCGCGTGCCGGGTGGCAGGACACCGTGGTCGCGCAGGGCCTGGTCTTCCCGATGACCCCGTTGGCGGACGGTTCCGGTGAGGTCGTCTACTGGAACGAGTCCGCCTGGTACGAGTTCACCTCCACCGAGATCGAGCGGCTCGAGGCCGTCACCGACGAGCTCTACGCGATGTGCCTGCACGCCGGAGCCGTGATGGCCGAGCGCTTCACTGACCGGGAGCTGATGTTGCCCAGCGGCACCATGGACCTGGTCCGGGAGTCGCTGCGTGCCGAACATCCGTCCGCGCACGCCCGCTTCGACCTGTCGTACGACGGCGAGCTGCCGGCGAAGATGCTCGAGATCAACGGCGACACTCCCACGGGCCTCATCGAGACGGCGGTGGCCCAGTGGAACTGGCTCGAGGACGTGTTCCCCGACCGCGACCAGTGGAACTCGGTCCACGACCGGTTGGTCCGCTGGTGGCGGGAACAGGACGCACGAGGACTGTTCCCCGACCACGCCGTGCACTTCTTCCACTCCGCGACCGACACCAGCGGGGAGGAGGAGATGACGACGACGTACATGCGCGACACCGCAGCGATGGCGGGCCTGCGCACCTACGGCCACGTGATCGAGCAGGTCGGTTGGGACGAGGCTCCCGAGGCACAGCGGTTCGTCGACGTCGAGGACCTGCCGATCCGCGCGGCCTACAAGCTCTACCCCTGGGAGAGCATGCTGGCCGAGGAGTTCGGCCCGCACCTGCTCGAACGCCACGAGCGCGAGCCGGTCCGGTGGGTCGAGCCCGTGTGGAAGCTGATGCTGTCCACCAAGGCGATCCTCCCTGTGCTGTGGGAGCTCTACCCCGACCACCCGAACCTGCTGCCCGCGTACCTCGGTCACCCGGGCGACCTGACCGAATGGGTCGCCAAGCCGTTGCAGGGTCGCGAGGGCGACAACGTCTGGATCCACACGCACGACAGCGACGACCGACGGCCCGGTCACTACGAAGGCCAGACCCTCGTCTACCAGCAGTGGAACCCGATTCCCTCGTTCGACGGCAACCGGGCCGTGATCGGCTCCTGGGTGGTGGGCGGCGTGTCGGCGGGATGCATCGTTCGCGAGTCGGACGGACCGGTCACCGACTACTTCTCGCGCGTCGTCCCGCACGTGATCACCGACGCCGACCGTCCCGACGAGGCGCAGGTGCAGCGGTGGCTGGACGAGTGAGGTAGCGGGTTGACCGAGGATGTCCCGGTGAGTGTCTCGATCCCTGAGGGCTTGCTCGACGAGTGGGAGCTCGTCGCCGGCGACGAGAGGTGGCACGGGACCCGCTCGCTCGTGCTGCCTGTCACGACCCGTCAGGGTCGCGCAGCCGCCCTCAAGATCGCGCTCCCCGACGACGAGTCGGAGCACGAGCACATCGCGCTGCAGCGCTGGCAGGGAAACGGAGCGGTGCTCCTGCTGCGCGCAGATCCGTCGCGGCGGGCGCTGCTGCTCGAGCGCCTGGACCGTGACGACCTGGTGGACGTCTGGGACCTGGAGGCGTGCGAGATCGTGGGTTCCCTCTACGGCCGCCTCCACGTGCCGCCCATGCCGCAGCTTCGTGACCAGTCGTCGTACGTCGCCCGCTGGGTCGGGGCGCTGCAACGGGACGCCGCGACGGTGCCGGTGCCGCGTCGGCTCGTCGACCAGGCGATCGGACTGGCGCGCGACCTGTGCCGAGAGCCGGCGAGCGCGGTGCTGCACGGCGACCTCCACTACGAGAACGTGCTCTGCGGCGAGCGTGACGGTGACCCGCAGTGGCTCGCCATCGACCCGAAGCCGACCAACGGTGACCCGCACTACGAGCTCGAGCCGATGCTCCGCAACCGCTTCGAGGAGTACCTCCTGCCCGGTGCCGTCGGGTCCGTGCGCGACGGCATCCGTCGGCGCTTCCATGCGCTGGTCGACGCTGCCGGATTCGACGAGTCGCGTGCCCGTGACTGGGCCGTGGTCCGATCAGTGCTCAACGCCCACTGGGCGCACGAGGAAGCGGTCCGTACCGGACGCAGGCCCACCGCCGACGAACGTGAGCACGTCACGGCCTGCATCACGATCGCCAAGGCCGTCCAGGACTGAGCGCCGTCGTGCAGACTGGACCCATGCCTCGCGTTCTCGCCGTCAGCGTCGGTCGTCCGCAGGACAAGGAGTGGGCCGGGATCGGCCGCACGTCCATCGACAAGGGCAACCTGACCGGGCCTGTCGTCGTCCACGCCCTCGGGATCGAGGGCGACGAGGTCTCCGACACCGAGCACCACGGCGGGCCGCACCAGGCCGTCTACGCCTATGCGCGGGAGGACCTCGACTTCTGGGAGGCCGAGCTCGGGCAGCCAATCCGCAACGGCCAGTTCGGGGAGAACCTCACCACCGAAGGTCTCGACCTCACCAGCATGGAGATCGGCACCCGGCTCCGGATCGGCGGCGCCGACGGACCGCTGCTCGAGGTCGCCCACGTGCGGACACCGTGCAACGACTTCAAGGGCTGGATGGGGGAGAGCGGCTACGACCCGACCGTGTGGGTGAAGCGGTTCACCGCCGAGGCCCGCCCCGGCCCGTACCTCCGGGTGCTCCAGCCCGGAACTCTCGCCGCGGGCGACCCGGTCGAGGTGGTTCACCGGCCCGGACACGGTGTGACCGTGCGCGACATGTTCGTCGCGCTCAACACCGATCGGAACCGTCTTCCCGAGCTCGCGGCGATCGAGCTGCTGCCGCCGAAGGTCCGCGAGAAGGTCGAAGAGTTCGTCCGCGCCGCTGGGGTCCCGTACCCACTGGCCGCAGAGTGATCTAAGTTACCAACCAGTCACCGCCGGTCTCGGAACAGTTTTTCAGGAGCGACATGCCCGTCAACCACGACACCAGTTTCCTCGAGCACCTTCCCAAGAACTGCGCTGTGCAGTTCCTGGACCGGGTGAAGGCGAGCAGCTCGAGGGAAGCCTTCCGCTTCCCCGTGGGCGACGCGTGGGAGTCCGTGACGTGGGGCGAGGCCGGTGACCGCGTACGACGCCTCGCGGCCGGCCTGCTCGCCCTGGGCCTGGAGCGGGAGCAGCGCGTGGCGATCGCCTCGTCGACGCGGTACGAGTGGATCCTCGCGGACCTCGCCGTGATGTGTGCCGGTGGCGCCACGACCACGGTCTACCCGTCGACCAATGGCGAGGACACCGCCTACATCGTCGGCGACTCCGAGAGCCGCATCATCTTCGCCGAGGACCAGGAGCAGCTCACCAAGCTGCGTGACCACCGGGCCGACCTCCCGGCGCTCGAGAAGGTCGTCTCCTTCGACCCCGCCCTGGCCGACAGCGACTGGGTGATCTCGCTCGACCAGCTGTCCGAGCTCGGTGAGGCCCACCTCGCCGCCAACCCGGACGCGGTCGACACGGTGGCGCAGAGCATCGAGCCCGACCAGCTCGCCACCCTGATCTACACCTCCGGCACCACCGGCAAGCCCAAGGGCGTGCGCACTCTCCACCGTGCCTGGGTCTTCGAGGGCGAAGCCATCAAGGCGCAGCGGATCCTCACCGAGGACGACCTGCAGTTCCTCTGGCTGCCGATGGCGCACTCGTTCGGCAAGGTGCTCCTCTCCACCCAGCTCGCGTGCGGTTTCGCGACCGCCATCGACGGCCGGGTCGACAAGATCGTCGACAACCTCGGCATCGTGAAGCCCACCTTCATGGGTGCTGCGCCCCGCATCTTCGAGAAGGCCCACGCCCGGATCGTCACCATGACCGCGGCCGAGGGCGGCGCCAAGGAGAAGATCTTCAAGATGGCGTTCGAGGTCGGCACCAAGTTCGACGCCCTCAAGCGAGACGGCAAGTCGGTCCCGCTGCTGCTCAAGCTGCAGCACGGCCTGTTCGACAAGCTCGTGTTCAGCAAGGTCCGGGACCGCTTCGGGGGCCGGGTCAAGTTCTTCATCTCCGGCTCGGCCGCCCTCAATGCCGACATCGCCCAGTGGTTCCACGCTGCGGGCATCCTGATCCTCGAGGGCTACGGCATGACCGAGAACGCCGCGGGTGCCACGGTCAACCACCCCGACGGTTACAAGATCGGAACGGTCGGCCAGCCCTTCCCGGGCTCCGAGGTGCGGATCGGCGCCGACGGCGAGGTCCAGCTCAAGGGCCCGCACATCATGGCTGGCTACCACAACCGTCCCGAGGCGACCGCCGAAGCACTCACCGAGGACGGCTGGCTGCGCACCGGCGACAAGGGCGAGCTGGACAGCGACGGCTACCTCAAGATCACCGGCCGCATCAAGGAGCTCTTCAAGACCTCCGGTGGCAAGTACATCGCGCCGCCGGCGATCGAGGCGAAGTTCAAGGCGATCTGCCCCTACGTCAGCCAGTTCATGGTCTTCGGTGCCGAGCGCAACTTCGTCTCCGCGCTGATCACCCTCGACCCCGACTCCATCGCCGGCTGGGCGGCGGAGAACGGCAAGGAGGGCACCTCCTACACCGACCTGGTGCGTGACGAGGCCGTGCTGTCGATGGTGGGCGAGTACGTCGACACCCTCAACGCGCAGCTCAACCGCTGGGAGACGGTGAAGAAGTGGCGCCTGCTCGACCACGACCTCACCATCGAGTCCGGCGAGCTCACCCCGTCGTTGAAGGTGAAGCGCAACGTCGTCGAGGCCAACAACAAGGACCTCATCGCCAGCTTCTACACGGGCTCGTAGGAAGCACACAGCAGCCGCACAGGTCTCCCCGTTTCACTGAGGGCATGAGCCACAGCGACGATATCGAAGACCACGACCTCGGGCTGTCCCACGACCTGCCGCGCATCATGGCGCGTCGTGGGCTGCTCGGCCTCCTCGGCGGGGTCGGCGCGGCCGCCGCGCTGACCGCCTGCGGCTCGGACGCCGGTACGGCGGACAGCGCGGCGAGCACGACCTCGGCAGCCACCGCGGCCTCAACGGACGGCGAGATCCCCGAGGAGACGGCCGGTCCGTATCCGGGGGACGGCAGCAACGGACCCAACGTGCTGACCGAGTCGGGCGTCGTACGCAGCGACATCACGACCAGCTTCGGCTCGGCCTCAGGTGTGGCCGCGGGCGTGCCGATGACGGTGAAGCTCAAGGTCTACGACCTCAACGGCGACTCGATCACGGCCCTCGCCGGTGCTGCGGTCTACCTCTGGCACTGCGACCGGGACGGTCGCTACTCGCTCTACGACGACGAGATCTCGGGCGAGAACTACCTGCGCGGGGTCCAGGAGGCCGATGCCGACGGCAACCTGACCTTCACGACGATCTTCCCGGCCTGCTACTCCGGTCGCTGGCCGCACATGCACTTCGAGGTGTACGAGAGCCTCGATGCGGCCACCAGCGGGACGAGCAAGCTGCGCACCTCCCAGCTGGCGCTGCCCGAGGACGTCTGCAACGACGTCTACGGGAACGCCGACGGCTACGACTCGAGCGTGTCGACCTTCCAGGGGGTCTCCCTCGACTCCGACATGGTCTTCAGTGACGGTCACTCCCTGCAGATGGCCACGGTCACCGGCTCGGTCGACGACGGCTACACCGCCACCCTCAACGTGCCCGTGTAGGTAATCCGTTGATGGCTCGGGGAGACTGGGCGAATGCCGTCCGCGCTCCCCGAGGGGGACCTCGCCCCCACCGACGGAGCGCTTCCCGCTGACGCGCTCGCCGGGTTCGGCACCCGACCGTTCGGTGTCTACGTCCACGTCCCGTTCTGCCGCGTCCGGTGCGGCTATTGCGACTTCAACACCTACACGGCCGAGGAGCTCGGCGGCGGCGTCTCCCGGTCGTCGTACGCCGACCAGGCGGTCGCCGAGATCCGGCTGGCCCGCACGGTGCTCGGTGAGGCCGATGCGCCGGTGGAGACGGTGTTCCTCGGCGGTGGCACGCCGACGCTGCTGGCACCCGAGGACCTCGGCCGGATGCTGGCCGCGATCGACGACGAGTTCGGCCTGGCACCCGGTGCCGAGGTGACCACCGAGGCCAACCCGGACTCGGTCGACGCGGACTCGCTGGCCCGGTTGCGCGAGGCCGGGTTCACCCGGATCTCGTTCGGCATGCAGTCCGCTGTCCCGCACGTGCTCGCGGTGCTCGACCGCACCCACGACCCAGCCCGCGTTCCGGTGGTGGTGGAGGCAGCGCGCGCGGCCGGCTTCGACCAGATCAGCCTCGACCTGATCTACGGGACGCCGGGGGAGTCCGCGGCGGACTGGTCGACGACCCTGGACGCGGCGCTCGCCTGCGTGCCTGACCACGTGTCGGCGTACTCGCTCATCGTCGAGGACGGCACGGCGCTGGCCCGGCGGGTGCGTCGGGGCGAGCTCCCGATGCCGGACGACGACGACCTCGCGGACAAGTACGTCCAGGCCGATGAGCGACTCACCGCCGCCGGTCTCGGCTGGTACGAGGTGTCCAACTGGGCTCGCGATGATGCCGCGCGTTGCCGCCACAACCTCGCGTACTGGCGGGGCACGGACTGGTGGGGGATCGGGCCCGGAGCGCATTCGCACGTGGGCGGTGTCCGGTGGTGGAACGTCAAGCACCCGACCGCCTATGCCGCCCGCCTGGCCGACGGGCTCAGCCCGGCGCACGCCCGCGAGGTCCTCGACGAGGAGACGCGCGCCGTGGAGCGGGTCCTGCTGGAGGTGCGACTGCGCGAGGGCCTGTCGCCGGACGTCCTGGGCGCGCGCACAGGCACGGCGGCAGCGCTGGAAGGGCTCGTCACGGACGGTCTCGTGGAGGATCGATCGGACCGCGTGGTGCTGACGAGGCGGGGCAGATTGCTCGCCGACGCCGTGGTGCGTTCCCTCTTGGGATAGGCAACATTCGCTAGGGTTTCGCTAAAGTTCTGCTCGGGCACCGACGGTCGGGGCCCATCCGAAGGGAAAAGAGGCTCCGGTGGGAAACGTGATCGGCTACGTGCCCGGCGCCTTCGATCTCTTCCACATCGGCCATCTCAACGCCCTGCGCCAGGCGCGCCAGTGGTGCGACGTCCTCGTCGCCGGAGTCGTGGCGGACGAGATCTGCCTGAAGACCAAGGGCGTCGAGCCCACGGTGCCGCTGGCAGAGCGCATCGAGATCGTCGAGGCCATCGGCATCGTCGACGCCGTCTACGCCGAGGAGACGGTCAGCAAGACCGACTCGTGGCGCGACGTCGGCTTCCACCAGATCTTCAAGGGTGACGACTGGAAGGGCACGCCCAAGGGCGACCGCCTCGAGGCGGAGATGGCCCTGCTCGGCGTCGAAGTGACCTACTTCCCCTACACGTTGCAGACCTCGTCGACCGCGCTGCGCAAGGCGATCGCGCACCGCGGGGCCTCATGACCGCGGTCGTTTCGGACGACGGTCTCCTTCTTCCTGCTGACACCCGGCCCCTGCTGGTCGAGATCGACGGCCACTACGTGTGGTCGCTCACGCCCGTTCGCGACGGCGAACCTCGCGACGGTGGCGTCCTGGTCCCGTGGCCGGGCGTGCTGCGTCCCTACCTGAACGGCCGCGGCCGGATCCGGGTCACCGACACCTCCGGTGATGACGTCCTGTACGACGACGAGGTGGGTCTGGGTGACGGTGAGGGCGCCCTCGCTGTGGTCGACCGCGCGGGCAATCGCCTGTCGGTCGACAAGGTCGGCCACCTGGCGCGGTCCTTCGCCGACACCGGCGAGGCCATTCGCGAAGAGATCATGGCCGGCACCAGCCGGGCGATCGAGGACCTGCGCACGTACGCCAAGGTCGACGCCTACCTCAACTACGGCGCCCTGCTCGGGGCGATCCGTGAGGGCCGGATGCTCGCGCACGACTCCGACACCGACCTGTGCTACCTCTCACCGCACTCGTCACCGGCCGACATCATCACCGAGTCCTACCGGATCGGTCGCGCGATGCGTGCGCGTGGCTGGAACCTGCTGCGCATGTCCGGCGGCGACATCAAGTTGCTGTTGCCCCTGTCCGACGGTCGGGTCTGCCACATCGACGTGTTCGTGGCCTTCCACGTCGGCGACACCTTCTTCCAGCTCGGCAACCGCAGCGGGACGTTGCCGCGGGAGAAGATCGTTCCCTTCTCGACCATCGAGCTGCACGGCTACGAGTTCCCTGCGCCGCGCGACACCGACGCGATGCTCTCCTTCCTCTACGGACCGCAGTGGCGCACGCCGGACCCGTCGTTCCGCTACGCCGACCCCGCCGCCGGCGTACGGCGCCTCGACGGCTGGCTGCGCGGCTTCCGCGCCGAGATGGGCGGCTGGACCGAGTTCTTCAGCCACGCCGACGTGCGGAGGGTGCCGAACAGGTCCTCGTCGTTCGCTCGCTGGGCGGAACGCCAGTTCGGAGATTTCCCGGTGATCGATCTCGGTGCCGGGACGGGCCGCGACGCGTTGTGGTTCTCGCGGCGGGGTCACCAGGTCACCGCGCTGGACTTCTCGCGCGGTTCGCTGGGCCTGGTCCGGCGTCGGAACCGCCGCCGCGAGCTCTCGGTCACCGTGGACCAGCTGATCCTCGGTGAGCTCCGCTCGACGCTGATGCACGGCACCCGGCTGTCCCGCGAGCCGCACCACCTGTACGCCCGGCACCTGGTCGGCTGCCTCGACCAGCCGGCGCTCGACCAGCTGTGGCTGCTCGCGCGGATGGCGCTGCGGCCCGGCGGTGGCCGGCTGTTCCTCGAGTTCCCGGCCGCGGTCAAGGGCGTCACCGCCGAGGCAGGCACCGCCCTCGAGCCGCACGGGCTCGTCCGCCGGGTCGACCCGGCAACGATCCGGGCCGCGATCGAGCGTGCCGGAGGTGTCGTCGAGCACCTGGCCGTCGAGCCCGGCGAGGACATGTACGACGTGCCGGACCCGGCCGTGTGCCGGATCCGTGCCCACTGGCCGCAACCCAAGGAGAAGTCATGAGCGAGCGAAAGAACCGCCTGCGCGCCCAGGCCAAGGACAAGCTCCCGGAGCCTGTCGCCAAGCGACTCCGTGACCCCAGCGGGCTGCGCGCCCGCGTCGCCGCCCTGGAGGCAGAGGTCCAGGAGAACCGTCAGCTCAACCGACGGATCGCCGAGCTGACCGACGTCGTGGCCGAGCTGCTGATCCCGCTCGAGGCCCGTGACCAGGCCAAGGTCGACGAGGTCCTCAAGACCTTCCGCGCCGGTCTCTGACCCCGTCTCAGGTCCGGCCTCTGATCCGGGCGCGCCCGATCAGGGGGCCGTCGTGAAGTCGATCAGCTCTTCGACCCGCCCGAGCAGGGCGGGTTCGAGGTCGGCGTACGAGTCCACCTTCGACAAGATGTGCTTCCACGCGCGGGCGATGTCGGCCTGATCGCGGTGCGGCCAGCCGAGGTGCTGGCACACGCCCTTCTTCCATTCGATGGAGCGCGGGATGGTGGGCCATTCCTTGAGACCGATCCGGTCCGGCTTGACCGCCTGCCAGACGTCGATGAACGGGTGTCCGACGATCCGGACGTGCTTGCCGTTGGGGCCGCGCGCGATGGCGTCGGCGATCCGGGACTCCTTGGAGCCGCGGACCAGGTGGTCCACGAGGACACCGACCTTGCGCTGCGGGCCGGGTTTGAACGACACGAGGTGGTCGGCGAGGTCGTCGACGCCGCCGAGGTACTCGACCACCACGCCCTCGATGCGCAGGTCGTCGCCCCAGACCTTCTCGACCAGCTCGGCGTCGTGGCGGCCCTCGACGAAGATCCGGCTGGCGCGCGCGACGCGGGCCTGGGCGTCGTGGACCGCGATCGAGCCGCTTGCGGTGCGGGTCGGCCGCACGGGGCCGGACGCACCGGCTCGCAGGGGAGCGGTGAGGATCACGGGCTTGCCCTCGAGCAGGAAGCCAGGACCGAGCGGGAAGGTACGACGCTTGCCGCGACGGTCCTCGAGAGTGAGGGTGTCGAGGTCACGGTCGACTGCCACGATCTCGCCGCACCAGTCGGTGGTGACTTCCTCGACGACCAGGCCGATGTCGCCCGGAGTCTCCACGGCGCGGCCCCGCTTGGGGACCTTCCAGTCGCCGGCCATCACGTCGGTCCCGTAGCGATCCACGACAGACGAGCCTAGGACGCCTAGGCCATGGGCAGGTGGCGGCGCGCCCGGGGGAGCTGCGCATACCCCCGCAGTACGGCGTGCCTGAGGGCCTCGGGCGGGAACGGCCACTCCGCTGCGGCGATGGCCTCGGCCTCGGGGACGCCGCGACCGGCGAGGTCGCGGATGGTCTCGGCGACGGCGCGCAGGTCGTCGCACTGCTCCTCGACGAAGCGACGCCCCACGATCGCTCCGTGGCCGGGCACGACGACCGATGCGGGAGTCAGCAGGCCGAGGACCAGGTCGAGGGTGCCGGGCCAGTCCATCGGCCAGCAGTCCTCGCCCAGCCCGGGCGGTGCCGACTCCTCCACCAGGTCGCCGGCGAGCAGGACGTCGACGTCGGGGACCCGGACGACGAGGTCGCCGCCCGTGTGACCTCGCCCGGGGTGCACCAGCTCGACCTGCCGGTCCCCGAGGTCGATCACGGCAGCGCTGGAGAAGGTCTGGTCGGCCGGGCGGATGGCGGTCGCGATGACCTCCTCGGCCCGCGGCTCGTAGTCGGCGGCACGGTAGACGCCCTTGATCCGCTCCCCGGCGGGGACGGTGCGCGCGGCAGCCTCCTCGGTCGCGTGGACCGGCAGGTCGCCGTACTCCTGCAGGAAGGTGGCGTTGCCGAAGGTGTGGTCGAAGTGCTCGTGGGTGTTGACCACGGCGACGAGATCACCGCGGTCGAGCTTGCGCAGCTCGCCGATCACCTCGGTCGCCGCGACCGACGACGCATGGGTGTCCACCACGACCAGGCCGCGTTCGCCGCCGATCACGGTCACGTTGAGGTCGAACCAGGGGTGACGCAGGACCCAGACACGGTCGGCGACTTCGGTGAACGGCACTTGGTCAGGCTAGACCGCGCTCAACAGAGGCCCGCGTGCAGTTCGGAGCGGAGCAGCGCGCCGAGGTCGGCGGCGCTGGTGGCGGCGCGGGGGAACCGGAGCTCGGCGTCGTGGGCGCCGTCGATGTCGACCCATCGCAGGACGACTGCGGTGGTCTGGAGGTCGGCGAGGCTGACGCCGACCACGTCGCCGAGACGGGTGTGGGTGCGCGTCGCGATCGCGCGCCGAAGCTCGTCCTGGTGGCACGCGTTGGCGTGCTCGACCGCGCGCTGGAGGAAGCCGCGGTTGAGGTCGTGGGCGCGGGAGCCGAAGGCGGCGAGGGGCACCCGCAGCCGGGTCTCCTCGGGCGCCACGTCGGGAGCGCTCTCGCGGGCGAGGACGGCGAAGTCGAGGTGCAGGCTGACCCGCAGCCGCATGTCGCAGCAGCAGTCGCACTCCTCGACGCCACTGGCCTCGAGCCGGCCCGACAGGGTCAGGGTCGCGTCGCGGTCGGGGGAACCGGGGCGACCCAGTCCGCTGCGGAGGGTGAGCAGTGCACCCCGCCGGTCGTGGGCGGCGAGCGCGAGGGCGGAGTCGGCCGGGCACGCGAACACCGGACGCCCGCTGTGGTCCTGCATCTCGAGGTGGTCCTGGTCGAGCCCCGCGGTGATGTCGTCGATCCCGTCGATCACGAGGCTGACGTCGTCCGGGCAGGCCAGGATGCTGCGGGCCGCGGCGGCGAGGCGGTTGACGTCGGGGATGCCGCCGCGACCTGCGTCGATGCCGGTATCGAGGGACACGGTGGGCTTCTCCTTCGACGACTGAATTAGGTGAGCCTAACCTACATGTCTTGCCGGGTGCGGGGAAGGTCTCGTTCCGTCGGTCCCGGGTTTCGGGGTCGCCACCGGTAGCATTGGCACTCACGCAAGCGGAGTGCCAGACGAGCCAGACGAGGAGGTGGAGCATGCAGGAGGACCGCAGGCTCGCCGTACTGCGCGCCATCGTCGAGGACTACGTCGCGACCGAGGAGCCGGTCGGCTCGAAGGCGCTCGTCGAACGCCACCACCTCAACGTGTCCCCGGCCACGATCCGCAACGACATGGCAGCGCTGGAGGACGAGGGCTACCTCGCCCAGCCCCACACCAGCGCCGGCCGCGTCCCGACCGACAAGGGCTACCGGCTCTTCGTCGACCGGCTCTCGACGGTCAAGCCCACCAGTTCCGCCGAGCGGCGCGCGATCGCGACCTTCCTGGACGGCGCGGTCGACCTCGACGACGTGGTCCACCGCTCGGTGCGCGTGCTGGCCCAGCTGACCCGTCAGGTCGCCGTCGTGCAGTACCCCTCCCTCTCGCACTCGACCGTGCGCCACGTGGAGATCGTCGCGCTGACCCCCACCCGGTTGCTGCTGGTGCTGATCCTCAGCTCGGGGCGGGTCGAGCAGCGCCTGATCGAGCTCGAGGGCGACCTGGCCGAGGCTGACCTCGCCGCGCTGCGGTCGCGCGTCAACCTGGCCGCGACGGGCGAGGTCATCGCCGAGGCCGCGGCCGCCCTCAATGGTCTGGTCGTCGCCGAACCGGGATCCCCCGCTCCGTCGGCGGTGACGGTCGCGGTCGTGGAGACCCTCGTCGACGCAATGAGCGACCACCGGTCCGACGAGCGGGTCGTCGTCGGTGGCACGGCCAACCTCGCCCGCTTCGGTGACAACTTCGACACCTCGGTCCGTCCCCTGCTCGAGGCGCTGGAGGAGCAGGTCGTCCTGCTCAAGCTCCTCGGCGAGGCCACTGCTGGTGGCGCGGTGACGGTCCGGATCGGTGCCGAAGGCCCCTACCAGGAACTGGCCGCGACCAGTGTCGTCGCGACGGGCTACGGCCCCGACGACGCTCTCGCGTCCCTCGGCATCGTGGGCCCGACCCGCATGGACTACCCCGGAACGATGGCGGCAGTGCGGGCAGTCGCGCGCTACATGTCGCGCATCCTCGACGAGAACTGATGGCGCTCCCCGGCGCCTCAGGAATGATGGAGAAGAAGTGAGCACGGACCTCTACGAACTGCTGGGTGTCGCCCGCGACGCGGACGCCGACACCCTCAAGAAGGCCTACCGCCGCCTGGCCCGGCAGCTCCACCCGGACGTGAACCCCGACCCGGAGAGCCAGGAGCAGTTCAAGCTGGTCACCGCGGCCTACGAGGTCCTGTCCGACCCGCAGAAGCGCGCGACGTACGACCGCGGCGGCGACCCCTTCAGCGGCGGCTTCGGCGGCGGCCAGGGCGCCGGCTTCTCCTTCACCGACATCATGGACGCCTTCTTCGGCGGCCAGGGCGGAGGCGGTGGCGGCGGTGGTCGTGGCCCGCGCCCCCGCGTGCGCCGCGGTCAGGACGCCCTCATCCGGATCGAGGTCGAGCTCGCCGAGGCCGCCTTCGGCATCTCGCGTGAGCTCAAGGTCGACACTGCCATCCGTTGTACGACGTGCAACGGCGTCGGTGCCGCTGCGGGCTCCCAGCCGGTGCCCTGCGAGACCTGTCGCGGCGCCGGCGAGGTCGCGCACGTGCAGCGGTCGTTCCTCGGTGAGATCCGGACCCTGCGCCCCTGCGCTGCGTGTCGTGGATTCGGCTCCGTCATCGCCGACCCCTGCCGCGACTGTGCGGGCGACGGGCGCGTCCGGTCGCGGCGCAGCCTGACCGTGAAGATCCCCGCGGGCGTCGACACCGGGACCCGCGTCCAGCTCACCGAGCAGGGCGAGGTCGGCCCGGGCGGCGGTCCGGCCGGTGACCTCTACGTCGAGATCCACGTCGCGCCCCACGCGACCTTCGAGCGCAATGGCAACGACCTGCACTGCACCGTGTCGGTCCCGATGACCGCTGCCGCACTCGGCAGCACCATCTCGCTCCCGACCCTCGAGGCCGATCTGGACCAGGTCGAGGACTCGGGTGTCGAGACCAGCTTCGACCTGCCGATCCCGGCCGGCACCCAGTCCGGCCACCAGGTGCTGTTGCGCGGCCGTGGAGTGCCTGGCCTGCGCGGCGGCCGGGGCGACCTCGTCGTGTCCATCGCCGTCGAGACCCCCGGGCGTCTCGACGCTCGCCAGGAGGAGCTGCTGCGCGAGCTGGCCGCCCTCCGGGGCGAGGAGCAGCCGACCGGTGAGGTGCGGCCCGCGCACAAGTCGATGTTCGGCCGACTCCGCGACGCTTTCACTGCGCACTGATGACCCTCCCGCAGCACCTCGTCGCCTCGCTGGCCGGTGTCGCGGTCGGTGACACCGTGACGGTCGAGGGCGACGAAGCCCACCACGCGGTCGTCGTACGACGGCTGCGGGTGGGGGAGCCGCTCCAGCTGTCCGACGGGGTCGGCCGGGTCGTGACCGGTGACGTCAGCGCGACCGCGAAGCGGGAGTTCGCCGTCCTGGTGCGCGAGGTCGTGGAGCTGCCCGAGCCGTCGCCCCGGTTCACGGTGGTGCAGGCGTTGCCCAAGGGCGACCGTGGCGAGCTCGCCGTCGAGGTGCTGACCGAGATCGGTGTCGCCCGGATCGTGCCGTGGGCCGCTGCGCGCAGTGTTGCCGTCTGGAAGGGCGATCGGGCCACGAAGTCGCATGCCAAGTGGCAGTCGACAGCGCGTGAGGCGGCGAAGCAGGCGCGCCGGGCGTGGCATCCCGAGGTGGATCCGCTGGCCTCGACCGACGACGTGGCGGCGCTGCTCGCCGGCGTCGACGTCGCTGTCGTCCTGCACGAGGAAGCCACCGAGCCGCTGGCCGCGCTGGCCCTGCCGCACGGTGGCGACATCCTCGTCGTGGTCGGACCCGAAGGTGGGCTCACCGACGACGAGGTCGCCCGCTTCGTCAACGCGGGTGCGGTGGCCGTCGGCCTCGGCGCCGAGGTGCTCCGGACCTCGACCGCGGGCGTCGCAGCGGTCTCGGCGCTGCTGGCCCGCACCCCTCGCTGGGGCGCCTGACCCGCATCAGCGCGCCAGCAACGCCTCGGTCCGGGCGATCTCCTCGTCCAGACCAGCCTGCTCGGCCTTCGTCAGCGGCCGCAGCACCTCGCCCACCACGACCCGGTCGTCCTCGATGCGCCACAGGCCCTCGAGCCAGCCGTCGACGTACAGCGACATCATCTGGGCTCCGTTGACGCCGAACCAGGCGTTGCGGCGTTCGGGCGCGGTCACCCGGTCGCGGGACGCGTGCGAGAGCCACACGTTGTCGTAGGTGCCGAGCAACCGGACCGGTGCAGGCGTGTCCTCGTCGGCGATCGGTGCCTCCGCCACGTCGTAGAGGGTGCGGCCGTCCTCGTCCTCGTGCTGCACGAGATCGGCCATGCCCTTGACGATCGGACCGAGGCGGGTGATCCCCGACCAGGTCGTGATGTCGGCGGCGGTCGCTGGGCCGAAGGCCCGCAGGTAGCGGCGGACCAGGTCCGGCACGTCGGGTTCACCGAGCGGCGCATCGAGCCACCGGTCCAGGAAGTCGTAGGCCACCGCAGTCGACCCGGTCGGCTTCCAGCATCCGCGTGGCGGCAGCTGCGCCAGTACCTCGGCGACCCGGGCGACCTGGCCGAGCTGGCCCGAGGTGAACTCCGGGAAGCGCTCGGCGAGACCGGCCCCGAGGGCGCGCTGGGGGAGTGGACCGTCCGCGAGCACCTCCCGCACGGCCGCGGCGAACGCCGCGCGGTCCACCGTCCGCGCCGAACCGATCGTCTGGCTCTGCTTCATCTCGCGCTCTCGGACCGGCGCTGCCCACACCGGCAGCCGCAGCGCGTCGCCCGGGACGTGGAGGTGCACGGTGTCGCGCAGGCTGAGTACCCGCACCAGGCTGCGGTCCTCGATCGCTCCGCTGACCGCGCGCGGGTCGACGTCGGTCAGCCGCGCCGCCAACGAGAGGTACGGCGGCAGGGACTCCTGCGCCTGCAGTCCGATGAGGTGCTCGACCATCGCTGCCGGGGTCTGGTCGACGCGCTCGAGCAGGTGCTGGCGAAGCAACAGGGTGCGGTTGAGGCGCTGCCGGCTGAACTTCACGCGTGGGTCGTCCTCACTCGATCGCCCGCCCTACTCGACCGTCAGGCGCTTCGTGTCCTCGGTCGGACCAGGACCCTCGCCGTCCGACGGGTCGTCCGTGCGGGCGATGAACGTGTAGGAACCGGGGTCCAGGCTGCTCACGTCGACCTTCGTCGTCCACGGGTAGAGCTTGTCCGTCCAGCCGTCAGCGGTGGTGAAGCCCTCGAGGACCACCGTGCCGGTGGAGTCCTCGATCGTCCACCCCACCGTGGCCTCGAAGGAGCTGGCGCGGCCGTTGGCGGTGAAGGAGTCCGGCACGGTGGTGCCTTCGGCGGGCTCGGTGACGTTCATGAACGCCAGCACGTCCAGCTGCGGCGCCGCCTTCAGGCCACCCGTTGCCCGGACTCCGAGCAGGGTGTCGGCCGGCTTGCCGTCGTACTCGACCGTCACCGGGAGGCGCTTCCCGATGGTGCCCTGGAGCGTGTAGACGAGCTGCTGGACGGCGAGCTCGGCCAGGTCGGCGTCAAGCGATCCCGCCTCGAGCCAGGTCTCGTCGGGCACCTCGACCACGATCGCCGTACTGGTCTGGGTGATCGACGTGAAGCGGCCGCTGGGCCAGGGCGTGCGGTAGTCGGGGTCGACCGGGTCGCCCTCGGTGACCGCGGCGCCCGCAGCGACCAGGGGCTCGACGCCGGAGGACTGGGTGAACTCGCGGTAGAGCCGGTCGCCGTCGGGGGTGTCGCCGACGTAGTAGACCGGGATCACCTTCGGGTCCGCGGTGCCACTCGATCCGCTGGTGGCGCCGGTGCCCGGGTCGGTCGCTGTCGCGTCCGAGGTCGGGGTGCTCGGACTGGTGGACGCGTTGGCGTCGTCCGCGTCGGAGGGTGCGTCGTCGCCGCAGGCGGCGAGCAGGCCCAGGCTCAGCACCGCGCCCGCCAGGGCGGCGAGGGTACGGCGGGGGGAAGCGGGATGGGTCATGACGACGATCCTTCCGTGAGCGGTGCGTGGGTCAGCGGACCGTGACGGTCCGCGTGTCGGTCGCGGTGCCGTTGTCGGTCGCGGCGCTGACGGTCAGGACGTACCTGCCAGGGGCGAGGTCGGCGATGTCCGTGGTCGTCTCCCAGGCCGTGCCGGTGACGGGGGCAAGGCCCGAGAGGGCGACCTCTCCGTCCGCGGCCGCAAGTGACCAGGACACGTTGTCGAAGTTGTCCTTCGCAGACCGTGCCGTGCCGCGAAGGGTGAGGTCGCCACTGACCGAGTGCCCTTCGACCGGGTCGGAGATGTTGACCGGGGTGAGCAACGCGGTGTCGCGCTGCACGTCGTCGCGGATCGTCCGCCCGCCCGCCGCGAAGGAGACGGGGAGGGTCTCGCCGACCGCCGCCTGCGCGGTGAAGACGGCCTGCTGCAGGCCGTCCACGCTGGTCACAGCCGGGTCGTTCGAGGCCTCGTCGCTGATGGTCAGCTGGATCCCGTCATCGCTGAGGGCGACGTCGAGGAAGGCGCCCGCGGGCCACACCGTGTTGTAGTCGGGGTCGGTCGCGCCGGCATCGGACTCCAGCAGTCGCACTGCTTCCAGCGCGAGCGCGGCCGCGCCGTCGGCTCCGTCGACCGACTGGAACTCGCGGAACAGCCGGTCGCCGCTGGGCGTCTCGCCGAGGAAGTACGCCGCGACGGCGCGCGTGGTGTCGTCCGGGTCCGATGCGGGCGGGTTGTCGTCGGGGCCGAGCTGCCCGACCAGGGCGCCCGCTCCAACGACGGCCGCGGTCGCCGTACCCGCGGCAAGGACGAGGGCCCAGCGGTTCGGCTTGCGGGACGCTGACTTCGCGGTGGCGCGGCGGATCTCGCCGAGCCGATCACCCGGTACGACGTCGGAGACGGCGTCCTCGAACAGGCTCCGGAGGTCCCTGTCGTCGTGGTTCATCGCTCGCCTCCCTCCAGGTCACGGGACTCCAGCAGCGGGCGCAGCCCGGCGGCACCGCGGGACGCGTGGCTCTTCACCGCGCCCTTGCTGATGCCGAGGGCCTCGGCGATCTCCGCCTCGGACAGGTCGAGGTAGTAGCGCAGCGCGAGCACTTCACGCTGACGGCGGGGCAGGTGCTGGAGGGCGTCGAGCACGGCTCGTCGCCTGCTGTCGGCCAGCACGGGCTCGTCCGCTGGGGGAGCCGTGTCGGTGCCGTGCTGCCGCGCCAGGTGGCGTTGTACGACGCCCCGGTGCCTCAGCGCTGAGCGCGACCTGTTCACGACCGTCTGCCGCAGGTAGGCCAGCGCCTTGTCGGGGTCCTCGAGCCGGGACCACCTGCGGTGCAGCTCGATGAACGCGTCCTGCACGACCTCCTCGGCCTGGCCGCGGTCGCGCACCAGCAGCACGGAGAGGCGGACGAGGCGGTCCCAGTGGTCGACGTACAGGCGTTCGACCGCGGTGTCGGCGTCGAGGTTCACCGCGCGCTCCACGACGACGCCCGCACCGGGGGTCGCGAAGGGCGAGGCGCCGAACACCGCATGCATCGTCACGTTAGTTCCACGCGCGAGGTCCTCGACGGGTTGACACGAGATCGTGACCACAATCCTGGGCGTCTATGTTGGACGTCGTGAGCGCCGATCCCGACTGCCTGTTCTGCAAGATCATCGCGGGTGCGATCCCAGCGGAGATCGTCCACGACGGCGAGCGCACGTTCGCCTTCCGCGACATCAACCCGCAGGCCCCCCTGCACGTCCTGGTCGTCCCGCGCGACCACGCCCCCAATGCCGCTGCCTCGGCCGAGGCGGACGCTGCGATGTTCGCGGAGATCGCCACCACGGCGCGTGCCGTCGCCGCCGCCGAGGGGTACGACGACTATCGCCTCGTGTTCAACACCGGAGCCGGCGTGGGCCAGACCGTGTTCCACACGCACGGTCACCTGCTCGCGGGCCGGTCGATGGGCTGGCCTCCCGGCTGAGTCGCGTTGGCCGGCGTCGGACTGCACCCGGCAAACCGGGTGGGCCGCACGCAGCCGCTCCCGTAGCATGGACGGGTCATGACAGATTCCCCTTCCGAAGCGTCCGCCTCGCCCATCCGGCACACCGTCGTGGTGCCGAACAGCATCGACATGGTCACCCTCTTCGGGCCGGGTGACGAGCACCTCGGGCTGATCGAGAAGCGGCTCGGCGTCGAGGTCCACGTCCGTGGCAACCGGATCACGCTCGCCGGTGAGACCAAGGACGTGACGCTCGCCGACAGGGTCATCGGCGAGCTCGTCGCGATCCTCCGCACCGGCCAGGGCATCACGCTCGAGGTCGTCGAGCGGGTCGAGTCGATGCTGCGCGCCGAGACCGCGACGTCGGAGCGCCCCGCCGACGTACTTTCCCTCAACATCCTGAGCAATCGGGGCCGCTCGATCCGCCCCAAGACGCTCAACCAGAAGCGCTACGTCGAGACCATCGACCAGCACACGATCACCTTCGGCATCGGTCCGGCCGGTACGGGCAAGACCTACCTCGCCATGGCCAAGGCCGTGCAGGCGCTGCAGGCCAAGCAGGTCAACCGGATCATCCTGACCCGCCCGGCGGTCGAGGCCGGCGAGCGGCTCGGCTACCTCCCCGGCACGCTGAGCGAGAAGATCGACCCGTACCTGCGTCCGCTCTACGACGCGCTGCACGACATGCTCGACCCCGACTCGATCCCGAAGCTGCTCGCCGCCGGCACCATCGAGGTGGCGCCGCTGGCCTACATGCGCGGCCGCTCGCTCAACGACTCCTTCATCATCCTCGACGAGGCGCAGAACACCACGCCCGAGCAGATGAAGATGTTCCTGACCCGCCTCGGCTTCGGCTCGAAGATCGTCGTCACCGGTGACGTCACGCAGGTGGACCTGCCGTCCGGCACGACCTCGGGCCTGAGGATCATCGAGGGCATCCTCGACGGCGTCGAGGACCTCGCTTTCGTCAAGCTCACCAGCCACGACGTGGTCCGCCACAAGCTCGTGGCGCGGATCGTCGCGGCCTACGAGGAGTACGACATCACCAGCCAGCAGAAGGGCCACTTCTCCAAGTGAGCATCGAGATCCTCGACGAGTCCGGTTCCGGGCTCGACGTCAAGCACTTCTCCAGGCTGGCCCGGTTCGTGATGGACCA
The DNA here is from genome assembly GCF_001427795.1 of Nocardioides sp. Root682. Lineage (GTDB taxonomy): Bacteria > Actinomycetota > Actinomycetes > Propionibacteriales > Nocardioidaceae > Nocardioides. The sequence goes on from NZ_LMHJ01000003.1 coordinate 1,149,605, forward strand.
GATGCGGGTCCACCCGCTCGCGGAGCTCTGCATCAAGGCGGTCGACGAGGCCACCATCGCCGAGCTCAACGAGAAGTGGATGGAGAAGGAGGGGCCGACGGACGTGCTCGCCTTCCCGATGGACGAGCTGCGCCCCGGACGGGTCAACGAGGAGCCCGAGGAGGGCATGCTCGGCGACCTCGTGCTGTGCCCGAGCATCGCGGAGCGCCAGGGCGAGACGGCCGGCCACGGCACGCTCGCCGAGCTCGAGCTGCTCACCACGCACGGCATCCTGCACCTGCTCGGTTACGACCACGCCGAGCCGGAGGAGCACAAGGAGATGTTCGGACTCCAGGACCAGTTGCTCGCGCAGTGGCGCCAGGTCGGTGGTTGAGGTGCGAGCGCAGCGAGCCGGATCGGTGGTTGAGGTGCGAGCGCAGCGAGCCTCGAAACCCCAATGATTGCCGGCAGTCTCTGGCCGCTCCTCGTGGCGGCGGTCCTGGTGGTGCTGGCGGGCCTGTTCGCCGCGGCGGATGCGGCCCTTGCGGGATTCTCGCGAGCCCGTGCCCACGAATTGCTGCAGGACGGTCGCAGCGGTGCGCGGCGCCTGGTCGCCGTACTCGATGACGCGCCGCGGCACCTCAACACGGCGCTGCTGCTGCAGCTGCTCTGCGAGATCGCGGCAGTCGTGGTCGTCACGCTGTACATCGATGCACGACTGGACGCCTCCTGGTGGGCGCGCGCCGGCCTCGCGCTCGGCGTGATGCTGGTCGTCACCTTCGTCGTGATCGGTGTCGCCCCGCGGACCGTCGGGCGGCAGCACTCCGAGACGGTCGCGGTCTGGTCGGCGTACCCGCTGTCCGCGTTGACCACCGTGCTCGGACCGCTGCCGAAGCTGCTGATCCTGGTCGGCAACGCGATCACCCCGGGCCGGGGCTTTCGTGAGGGCCCGTTCTCCACGGAGACCGAGCTGCGCGAGATGGTCGACATCGCCGAGGCCTCCGAGCTGATCGAGGCCGAGGAACGACGGATGATCCACTCCGTCTTCGAGTTCGGCGACACCACCGTGCGTGAGGTCATGGTGCCCCGCGGCGACGTGGTCTACATCGAGACCCACAAGAACCTGCGCCAGACGATGTCGCTGTTCCTGCGCACCGGCTACTCCCGGGTGCCCGTCATCGGCGAGAACCTCGACGACGTCCGCGGCATCGCCTATCTCAAGGACGTCGTCCGTCGCGACTTCGAGGCCCCCGACGTCGAGCTCACCCAGCGGGTGGAGGAGATCATGCGCCCCGCGCACTGGGTCCCCGAGTCCAAGCCCGTCGATGACCTGCTGCGTGAGATGCAGGCTCGCCACCAGCACGTCGCCGTCGTCGTCGACGAGTACGGCGGCACGGCCGGCCTGATCACCATCGAGGACCTGCTCGAGGAGATCGTCGGTGAGATCACCGACGAGTACGACGAGGCGGAGGTCGAGGTCGAGCACCTCACCGGGTCCGGGGACGGCGTCGTACGCGTGTCCTCGCGCTACCCGGTCGACGACCTCGACGAGATCTTCGGCTTCCACATCGAGGAGGAGGACATCGACTCGGTCGGTGGCCTGCTCGCCAAGCACCTGGGCAAGGTGCCGATCCCCGGCTCCATCGTCGAGGCCCACGGCCTGCGGTTCGAGGCCGAGGAGCCGTCGGGTCGTCGCAAGAAGATCGGCACCGTCCTGATCTCTCGCGTCAGTACGTCGTCCGAGCCGCCAGACTCCTGAGGAACTGCTCGAGCTCGGCACCGTGGTCGGCGTACTCACCGCTGCCGCACAGGGCGAGCGCCCGGAGCGCGAAGTCGCCGGAGCGGTAGCCGTAGGACTGGCCCTCGAGGCCGCTGGTGCCGGTGAAGTGGACGCCGGCGAACTCGCTCTGGACCTGCAGGTCCTCGCTGTTCACCTGGTTCGCGAACAGCTGTTGGGTGGCCGGTTCGAGGTCCGCGGTCGCGCCCGTCTGCTTGACGCTGATCCCGACGTAGTCCTTCGCGACGTCCTCTGACGTCGGGGTCGGGCCGGTCCCCAGACCAGCGGGCTGGTTCACCGTGACGATGCACCGCGAGTCGCCGACCTGCCACTGCCGCGTGCCCGTCTCGGCCTTCAGCTCCCGCCAGTCCGCGGGCGCACTCGGGATGATCCACGTCAGCTCCTTCGGCGGTGCGCCGGTGACGATCTTCGCCTGGAGCTCCTCCTCCGACAAGCCACCCTCGTCGGTGTCGGTGGAGTCCGTGGTCCGGGTGGGGTCGCTGGACGACTCCGTCTTCGGGTCGGTGCCCTCGGAGTCGCCGTCGTCCTCACAGGCAGTGAAGGTGAAGAGCAGGCTGGCAGCAAGGACCCCGAGAAGTGAGCGATTCATGGGGAGTCACTGCCCATGCGCGGTCGGCGCAAACGGACCCGGGCCGAGACGCCCGCGCCGCTCAAACTCGTCGAGTAGCGAGAGTCCGCCCCAGCCAGGTTCGTCGAGTAGCGGGGAGCGCCAGGCCGCCCATGTTCGTCGAGTAGCGGGGAGCGCCAGCGAGCCGCGTATCGAGACGCCCACCGCTGGTCGAGCAGGTTGCGCAGCAACCGTCTCGAGACCACCCACCGTCCATCAACTCTCCACAGGCAGTCGAGGGACTTTCCCCCGTCCACAGGCGGGTTTCCAGGCCGTGGTTGTGTCACCACCTCATGATCCAATACAGGTATGGGCCAGGGGAACAGCGAACTGACCGGACGGCACGAGAGCCGCCCGGCCGGCACGTTGCTGTCCCGGCTCAGCGATCGCCTGAAGGCACGCGAGGAGTCACTGGTCGAGGATTGGACCGACCTGGTGACCTGGGCCAACCAGCACACCGTCACCACCCCAGAGCAAGCCGCGACCATCATCGACGGTGTCATCGACACCGGCGTCCC
>NZ_LMHJ01000004.1 GCF_001427795.1 Nocardioides sp. Root682
CGCCCTACCCTGAACATGCAGACCCCAGCCCAAGCGCTGGACCAACTGCTGACCAACCCGGCAGCAGCATGAACGTTGCTTAGACCACCTGACTTTCCCCGCGAATTCAGGACACGATCGTCAGGTACGACGCACGTCCGACCACCCCCGTGCGGCACGATGACCGCATGACTGACGCACCCGCCGAACTGGTCCACCTCGACGTCGCCGACGCCGTCGCCACGATCACCCTCGACTCGCCGCACAACCGCAACGCGCTCTCGAAGCAGCTGATCACCGAGCTGACCGGCCACCTGAGCACGGTCGACGCCGCCGACGACGTACGCGTCGTCGTACTGAAGTCGTCGGGTCGGGTGTTCTGCTCGGGTGCTGATCTCGCAGCGGCATCCACCGCGCCGATGCAGGAGGGTGCCCGCGCGATCGTCGCGCTGCAGCGCCAGATCGTCGCGCTCTCGAAGCCGGTCGTCGTGGTCGTCGAGGGTGCAGCGCGGGCCGGGGGGATCGGCATCGTGGCTGCCGCGGACGTGGCGATCGTGGCCGAGGACGCCACCTTCGCGCTGACCGAGGTGAAGCTCGGCCTCACCCCTGCGGTCATCTCGCTGACCGTGCTGCCGCGGATGACGTCGCGGGGCGCTGCGCTCACGGCCCTCGGCGGCGAGGTCTTCACCGGCGTCCAGGCCGTCGACTTCGGGCTGGTCACGCTGGCCGTACCTGCCGCCGATCTCGCCGCGAAGGTCGCCGAGATCGCCGGTCAGATCGCCACGGGTGCTGCCCAGGGCCTCCGTGAGACCAAGCAGCTGCTGGGTGCCGACCTGTTGGCACACATCGACGCCAACGGCGAGGAGTTGGTCGAGCTCAGCGCGCGCCTGTTCGGCTCCGACGAAGCCCGCGAGGCGATGACGGCCTTCCTGACCCGCAAGAAGGGCTGAGCTACAGGCCCGCCACCAGCGTCGCGGCATCGGCGGTCGCACCGCGGATCAGCCCGAGCCCGTCCGCGTCCCCGACCAGGTGGACGTCGACGCCCGGCAGCGCAGCGACCAGGGTGTCCCGGACGGACCGGTCGGCGACGACCTCCCCGGCCAGGACGACGGCGTCGGCTGCGAGGTCCCGCGTCGTGCCGTTCGCCGGCGTGTATCGCACCCCGGTGGCGGTGATCTCCTGCACGGAGCAGCCCACGTGCACGGTCACGCCCAGCCGGTCGAGCCGGTCCATGTGTTCGGTACGACGTTTCGGGCCGAACTCGGGCGCGATCTCGTCACCGGGGCACAGCAACGCGACCAGCTTCCCGGCGCGGGCCAGGGACTCGCACCACTCGACAGCCGCCATCCGCGCGCCGACCACGACCACGCGCCGTCCGTCGGGCACCTCCGTGATGTCGAGACCACGCCGTACGTGCGGGAGGTCGTCCCCGTCCAGCGCGGGTACGTCGACCCGGCCGCCCGTCGCGACCACGACGACGTCGGGTGCGAGTGCCCCGACGGTCGCAGGGTCAGTCGCAGCGCCGAGCCGGACCTCGACGGTGGAGCCCGCGACCTCCGCGCGGATCCAGTCCAGGTAGGACCGGTTCTCGGTGTGCACCGCGGCCGCGTCGACGAGTGCCCCACCCAGCTGGGGACTCGATTCGAGCAGGGTGACCTGGTGCCCGACGTCCGCGGCGAGGCGTGCGCTCTCCATCCCGGCCGGCCCGCCGCCGACCACCACGATCCGTCGTCGCACCACGTCGGCGACCACCGGCAGCACCCGGTCCAGGTCGTGGCCGGTGAACGGGTTCACGGCGCACTCGGTGGCGAGCTTCTCCTCCAGGGTGTCGATGCAGTTCTCGCAGGAGATGCAGTGCCGTACCCGGTCCGGTCCGCCGCCCCAGCCCGCGAGCTTGCGTGGCAGGTCCGGATCGGCGAGCAGCGGGCGACCCATCGCGACGAAGTCGGCCCGGCCGTCGGCGAGGAGCTGCTCGGCGAGGACCGGGTCGTGCAACCGGCCGACCGCGATGACCGGCACGTCGACGACTTCCCGGACGGTCGCGGCCGCGCCGACGTTGAGCCCGTCGCCCGCATCGCTGCCGTTGACCATCCCCGTCACCAGGCGGTCGATCACCCCGCCGCTCACGTGGAACGCGTCGACGCCGGCCTGCACCAGGAGGGGAGCCATGGTGGCCGTGTCGTGGATCGGTCGTCCGCCGGCGACGCGTTCGTACCCGGAGATCCGCAACGTGATCGGGAAGTCCGCGCCGACCTCGCCACGGATCGCTGCGAGTGCCTCGAGCACCACCCGGATCCGGCCCTCCGTCGAGCTGCCCCGGTAGCGGTCGCCTCGTCGGTTGCGCTGCGGTGCGAGGAAGGAGCCCAGGAACATGTAGCCGTGTGCGGCGTGCAGCTCGAGGCCGTCGTACCCGGCCTCGCGCACGCGCACCACCGCCGCGCGGTACTGGTCGAGGACCGTCGCGATCTGGTCCTTGGTCGCCTCCGTGGAGGGTCGTCCGGTCAGGTACGAGCCGATCACCGAGGGCCCGAGCGAGGTCACCCCGAACATCTCGGGGCCGAGCCCGTCCGGCCCGGCGTGCACGACCTGCGGCTGGATCCGGGCGCCGTGGGCGTGCACCGCCTCGACCAGTCGTCGGTGCGCCGCGACCGAGTCAGCGGTGCCGATCTGCAGGCCGCCGGGCGTCTCGGGGTGTTGCGGGTCGATCCCGGTGGCGCCGACGGTGATCAGCCCGACGTCACCTTCGGCCCGCCGAGCGAAGTGCGCCACCGTCCGGTCGGAGGGGTGGCCCTCGGCGGTCCCGTACATCGTCTCCATCGGCGACATCACGATCCGGTTCCGCAGCTCCATCGAGCCGATCCGTCCGGGAGCGAGGAGGTGCGGGAACCTGATCACTGGAGTGGTCACTCCGGAACACTAGAACGTGTTCTACCTCCTCGCCTAGGGTGAGCGGGTGGACTTCGCGATGGTGACCGCCTATCAGCCGATCGACCAGCTGGTTCCGCTGGCGCGGGCCGCCGAGGAGGCCGGCTTCCGCGCGTTCAGCGTCGCGGACCACGTCGTCGACCTGGAGACCGTCGCGACGCCGTACCCCTACACGCCCGACGGCGAACGCCGCTGGCAGACCGACGTCGACTGGCCCGACCCGTGGGTCACCGTCGGCGCCCTCTCACAGGTGACGACGCGCCTGCAGTTCTTCACCTCCATCTACGTCGCCGCGATGCGCAACCCGTTCGTGGTCGCCAAGGCGGTCGGTACGGCGGCGGCACTGTCCGGCGGCCGGGTCACGCTGGGCGTCGGGGTCGGCTGGTGCCGCGAGGAGTTCGACCTGCTCGAGCAGGACTTCTCCACTCGTGGGCGTCGTACCGACGAGGCGCTCGACCTCATGCGTGAGCTGTGGGCGCCCGGCTGGACCGAGTTCGCCGGCGAGTTCTACTCCTGCGAGCGACTGGTGATGCGGCCCGAACCGCCCGGGCCGATCCCGGTGTGGGTGGGTGGTCTGTCGGACGTCGCGATGCGTCGCGCCGCCCGCCACGACGGCTGGGTGGGAGACATGGCGAGCGTCGATGAGGCGATCGCGATCGCCGCCCGGCTGCGGGCACTGCGGGTCGAGGCCGGTCGCGACCCCGAGACGCCGTACGACGTCGTCCCGGCACTGACCGACGCACTGCGGCCGGAGGACTTCGTCCGCGCCTTCCACGGCGGCGTGACGATGACCATGACGATGCCGTGGATGTACTACTGCGGACCGGACGCCCCGCTGCAGGACAAGCTCGCCGGCGTCGCCCGGTTCGGGGACGAGGTCATCGCGCCGGTCCGCGCCCTGCTCGCTTGAGCAGGGCGGCGACGCGCGGGACGACTCAGCCCTCGAGGTACGCCGTCATCGACGCGACCATCGTGCGGTAGACGGCGTCGGCGTCGGCCGATGCGCCGTTGGTCTCGTGGGCGGCCAGTCCGTGCAGGGAGATGGGGAGCGCCCAGGCGACCTCCATGAACCGCTGCTGGTCGGCGGCCTGGTCACGCACGTCCTCGAAGAAGTCGAGGAACGACTGTGCCCAGTCGGCCTCCAGTCGCGTGAGCGCTGCCGCCGTCAGCGGGTGGGTCAGCGAGAGGACCGGGCGCGGCCGCGGCAGGCCCAGCCTGATGGTGTCGATCGCCACGGCGTACGGCGAGACCAGGACGCGGCGGTACAGCTCCGACACCTCGGCGATCCGGCCTGCGATCGTGTCGCTCACCGGCGGCGGCCACAAGGCGTCCTTGTTCTCGGTGATCCGCTCGACGACAGCGGACCAGAAGCCGTCGGAGTCGCCGAACAGGTTCTGCACCGAGCCCCAGCTGAGACCGGCTTCGCGAGCCACCAGGTTGATCGAGACCGCTTCCGGTTTGCCCGTGCCGAGCATTTCGAGCGCGGTCGAGAGCAGCTTCTCCCTCGCGGCCACGCCGCGTCGGTTCAGTTTGCGCGGCGGTGCCATTGGCGTCGTACTCATCGGACCCCCCTCAGGTGTGCGAGCCTCCCGCCATTCAAGCACCACCTGGCCCTGTAGGGTTATGGGCTTGCCGTTCCTTGGGAACGGTTGTGTCGGACGGAATGCGGACGGTAGGGGTCACGTCGGTGGCAGACGAACTGGTGGAGCGCGAGGTCGCGTCTGAACAGGCCTTCGTCGACCGGGTCTATCGGCAGCTCGAGGAGGCCGGCAAGGCCGCCCAGGAGCTCGCCAAGGAAGGCCATTCGCGCGGTCGGGTCGGCCACGAAGGTGGCCTGGTCGAGCGTGACGCGATGGTCTTCCAGGCCGCGAAGCGGATCGCCCAGCTCGACGCGGCCCACGAGGGCCTGGTCTTCGGGCGCCTCGACATGGAGGCCTCCGTCGACGCCCAGCCGCGGTACGTCGGACGCATCGGACTGCGCGACGACGCCCGCGACTCGTTGCTCATCGACTGGCGGGCCCCGGCCGCCGCGGTGTTCTACCAGGCGACCGCGGCCGAGCCGCACAGCGTGATCCGCCGCCGCGTGCTGCGCAGCGCGTCGCGCAAGGTGATCGGTGTCGAGGACGAGCTGCTCGACGCCGAGGCACTCGCGACCGCCGAGGCCGCGGGCCGCGAGCTGCCGATCGTCGGCGAGGGCGCGCTGATGGCGCAGCTCTCGCGGGCCCGTGACCGCTCGATGCACTCCATCGTCGCGACCATCCAGGCCGAGCAGGACAAGGCGATCCGGGCACCCTCACGCGGCGTGGTGTCGATCTCGGGTGGCCCCGGGACCGGCAAGACCGTGGTGGCGCTGCACCGGGCCGCGTTCCTCCTCTACAACGAGCGCCAGCGCTACGAGCGCGGTGGCGTCCTCGTGGTCGGGCCCTCGGGTGTCTTCATGCGCTACATCGAGCGGGTGCTGCCGTCCCTCGGCGAGACCGCGGTCGCCCTGCGCAGCCTCGGTGAGGTCGTCAACGACGTCCGCGCCACCCGGCACGACGAGCCGGCGGTCGCCGACATCAAGGGCTCGGCCCGGATGGCCGAGGTGATGCGCCGGGTCTCGCGCCAGCAGGCGCCCGGCGCCCCGCACGAGTTCCGCGTCTTCTTCCGCGACGACCGGCTGGTGCTCGACCGCGGCCGGCTGGGCCAGGTCCGCCGTCAGCTCATGTCGCAGGGCCTGCGCAACAAGCAGTTGCCGCGCGTCTCGCACGCCCTCCTCGACGCCCTGTGGCGTCAGGTCCGCGGCGAGCGCGGTCGTGAGTACGGCCGCGAGAAGTTCAACGAGGACATGCTGTCCGACCAGGACTTCCTGGACTTCGCCATCGACTGGTGGCCGCCGCTGGACGCGCCGACGGTGCTCTGCTGGCTGCGCGATCCCGAGTTCGTGTCCCGGGTCTCCGAGGGCCTGCTCAACGCCGAGGAGCAGCGGCTGCTCGCGAAGTCGTGGAGCGACCTCGACCCGAGCCGGGCGATCAGCCACCAGATCTCCATCGAGGACGTCCCGCTCCTCGACGAGCTCCGCTACGCCCTGGGCGACCTCCCGCAGAAGGCCGACGACGCACGCGACGACCCGATGCACCTCATCGAGGGCGGCGTGAACATCCAGGAGCTGATGACCGCGTCCGAGCGGGAGTACGCCCCGTCCGGCCGCCCCTGGGCGCCACCGACCAGCAGCATCGACGACGACCTCTACGCCCACGTCCTCATCGACGAGGCGCAGGACCTCACCCCGATGCAGTGGCGGATGGTCGGCCGACGCGGTCGCACCGCGTCCTGGACGATCGTCGGCGACCCGGCGCAGTCGTCGTGGCCGGCACCCGCCGAGGCGGCCCAGGCGCGCGCCGCTGCGCTCGAGCGCAAGGTCATCCACGAGTTCCACCTGTCGACGAACTACCGCAACTCGTCCGAGATCTACGCCCACGCCGCGGCCTACGCGCAGCGGGTCGGTCTGGACGCCGATCTCCCCGACGCCGTACGACGGACCGGCGAGGAGCCGAAGGAGATCGTCCTCGCCCCCGGCGCGGACACCAGCGACCTGGAGGCCGCCACCCGCGCGGCCGTCCTGGACGTGGCGTCCGCCGTGTCCGGCACCGTCGGCATCGTGGTCCCGGTCGCCCGGCGCTCCGAGGTCAACGCCTGGCTTGCGTCGTGGCCCGAGCTGGCCGACGACGCTGCCGGCGCCCGCGCCTCCGTCGACTCGTCGATCGCTCCGTCCGGCGAGGACCGCGTCGTCGTGCTCACGGGCCTGGACACCAAGGGCCTCGAGTTCGACGCCATCGTCGTCGTACGCCCGCAGGAGATCGAGGACGAGTCGGCCACCGGTCGCGCGACGCTCTACGTCGTGCTGACCCGCGCGACGCAGCTGCTCACCACGATCAGCTGACCCCGGGGTTTCGAGGCTCGCTTCGCTCGCACCTCAACCACCGGGCTGACGATCCGACGTAGCATCGAGCCATGCACCCCGGGGACGACGACGAGCCGCAGCCGTGGTCGCCGGACGAGCACATCCCGGCCGACGCGAAGCGGATGGGCCTGAACGCGAACGTGCCCGACGGCGCGCTCCTGGAGTTCGCCGGGGCGCTCGACAGCACCAAGCTCTCGCACAGGGTCGTCGCCTGGGTGCTGCTGGCCGCGTTCCTGACCCCGGTCCTGCTGACCCTGCTGTCGTTGCTGCGCTGAGCCTCAGAGCGGCTTCAGGCCGGCGATCTTCCACGCGTCGCCGTCGCGCTCCATGGTGACCTCGACGCGGCTGCCCGACACGGACGTCCCACCCTTGGCGGCGGTGGTGGTCTGCGTCAGGAACAGGAGTACGACGACCTCGTCCCGGTCGCCCGACACGACCCCGGCGGCGCTGACCGCGGCCTTGGTGCTGATCTCGCGCTCGGTGGCGGTCGGGGTGACGACATCGGTGAGGATCGTGCGGTAGTCGTCGCTGAAGGCGCCCGTGGTCTGGGCGATGGCCTGCGCGAGATCGTCGTCGAGGGTGGCGTTCTCGTAGCTCAGCAGCTCGGGAACCCGGGTCTTCGCCGCGGACAGGGCGTGGTCGCGCGCGTCGGCGGTGGCCGCGGCGCGGTGTGCCTGCAGGTCGGTGAACACCGCTGCAGAAATCGCGAGGGCCAGTGCGATCACCGTGATCAGGCGTGTGCGGGTGCTCATGCGACGAACTCCAGTCCCGAGACGAGCCAGGTGTCGTCGGTCTTCTGCAGGTCCACCTGGAGTCGGTAGTTGCGGGGCTCTGCCTTCCCCTGGGGTGTGGTCGACTTGTTCTGCACCGTTCCGACGGCGGCAACGATCACGGTCGCCCGGTCATCGGCGAGCTTCACGACTCCAGTGGACACGGCTTCACCGGTCGCGGTGACGGCGTTGTCGGCGAGGGCCTTCTGCAGCCGGTCGGCCTGCGCTTCGAGCTCGCTGCGGAAGCCGGCGGTGGCGCCGTCGAGCAGGACCGCCATGTCGGCCTCCGACGTCGAGCCGCTGATGTCGATCAGGCCCTCCACCTCGGTGGTCGCGGCCGCCGACGCGGCCTTCTCGTCGGTGACACGGGAGCGCTCGGACTGCCACGCGAGCGCGCGCTCGGCTGAGAACGCGAGCAGCGCGACCACCACCAGGCTCACGGCAGCTGAGCGCCAGGTCAGGAGTGCGGTCAGGCGCTTCATCGGCGGGTCGCCAGGGGTGCGAGGACGAGGATCTTCCACAAGTCGTCTCCTTCAGTTGTGTCGCCGTCGGTCAGTCCGGGCGCGGAGGCGTCCTCGCCCCGGCCGACGGCCAGGTCGTAGGCCACGCTGCCGCTCGAGTCCGGCCAGATGCCGCCGCGGAAGGTCAGGCCGCACGCGGCCGGAAGGGGTCCGCGACCGTCGCCCTGGGGACAGGGCAGGTTGCGAGCCCCGCGGACCGCGGTCGGGTTGTCGGGAGCGATGTCGCAGTGCGCCAGCACGTCGACCTCGCGGGTGTCGGTCACCCGCGGGCTACGCCGTTGCTTGGGCGGCAGGTAGCCCTTCAGGCAGGACGGCGGGTTGTTGAGCGCTGCGCGCAGGTCGAGCTGTACGTCGCCCTGCTCGGCCCGGGGATTCACCGCGGACTGAACGCGGGCGATGGTCGCCGGGTAGACCACCAGCGTCTGGCGGATCTCGGGCAGGTAGGTGTTGAGGACCTGTGCGTTGGTGGTCAGGTTGGCGAGCAGCATCGGCAGCGTCGGCTGGAGGTCCTTGACCGTGGAGGTGGCGGCGCCGAGGCCGCCGGGTGCCGACTCCAGCAGCGCGCGGAGGTCGGCGCTGTCGTTCTTCGCGAGCGCCGCGGTCACGTCATCGAGGGACTCGGCGTAGGCCCGGGTCGAGGGGCCGAGGTCCTGCTGGGTGTCGAGGACCGGCTCGAGGACGGCGATCAGCGACGTCGTGGCATCGATCTGGGACTGCGCCTCGCCCAGCAGCGATCCGGCCGAGGAGACGAGCTCGTTGAGCTCGGGGCCGGAGCCGCCGAGGCCGTCGTCGATCTGGTCGAGGACGCGCTGGGTCTCCTGCTTCGGCACCGACTCGAGGAGCCGGTTCACCGAGTCCAGCACCGGCGTGATCTGAGGCATCTCGACCGCCCGGTCACGAGGGATGGCGTCGCCACCGGCAAGGAACGATCCCTTGCCCTTGCCCTTGGTCGTGGAGGGGTTGTCGGCGGGTGGGACCAGGTCGACGTACTGCTCACCGATGGCGGACGTGCTGTGCAGCTCGGCCTTCGATCCGGCGGGGATGTCGGCGTCGTTGTCGATGCGGAGCGTGGCGATGGCGCCGTTGTCGCGCACCACCAGGTCGGAGACCAGGCCGACCCGCACGCCGCGGTAGGTCACGGTGGCCTTCGGGTAGAGCCCGCTGGCGTCGGCGAAGTCGACCGTGACGTCGTACACGCCGATGCCCACCATCGCGGGCACCTTGGCGTAGTTGAAGAACGCCAGGCCCAGCGCGATCGACGCGAGGACCGCGAAGATCCGCAGCTGGCGCTTGATCAGGGGTGTCAGGAGCATCAGCAGAGTCCTAGCAAGTGGAGCAGGCAGCCGGGCTTCGGTTGCGGGGCGGGGGCGGGGGCAGGGGCAGGGGCCGGAGCCGGGACACCGGCCTGGTCGCCGGCGGGATCGGTCGGAGCCTCGGCCTGCCCGTCGGTCGCGTCGGCGGCGGGCGGCGTCAGCGGGTCCTGGACGGGGTCGCCGGCCTGGAGGGCGGGCGGCACGCCGCCGAGCCAGCTGTCGACGAGGCTGCCCGTGCGCAGGTCGAGGGTGGCGAACAGGTTGGCGTAGTCGCCCTTGACCGCGTTGCTGGTGGTCATCACCGGGAACGGGATGGTGAGCCCGAGCTTGAGCGCCTCGGGGAGGGTCTCGCTGGCCTCGCCGAGGTTGGCCAGGATCGGTCCGAGCGAGTCGAGGTTGGCGAGCAGAGCGGTCTCGCTGGCCTGTACGACGCGCACGGCGCGGTCACCGGTGCGGCCGGTGGTCGTGACTGCCTTGACCAGCCGGGCGCGCTCCTCCTCGAGAGCCTGGAGCCCAGGGGAGATGCGGTCGATCGCGGTGGCGATGGCGGACCGGTCGCCGCGCAGCCCCGCGCTGAGGGAGTCCAGCGATTCCAGGGCCGAGACGATCTCGCCCCGGTTGGCGTCGAGGACGGCAAGCAGGTCGTTCGCCCGGCGGATCAGGCCCTTCGTGTCCGGCACCCGGTCGTGCAGTGCGGTCGAGAGCTCACCGGTGATCGTGCTGATCTGCGACAGGCCCCCGTTGTTGAGCAGCAGCGCGACCGCGCCCAGGACCTGTTCGGTGGCGGGGTAGGTGCCGGTCTGATCGGCGCCGATGACGTCGCCGTCGCCCAGCCGCGCGCTCGTTGCGGCCTCCGGGACCGACACGTCGACGTACTGCGCGCCGAGGAGGGTCTTCTGTCCGACGGCGAACACCACGTTCGCGGGCAACGGTACGTCCTCGAGCAGTCGCATCTCGACGACGGCTTCCCAGTCCTGGACCTCGATCTTCGCGACCGTGCCGATGACGACGTTGTCCTTGAGGACCGTCGAGTTCGGCACCAGGTTCTCGATCTGGTCGAAGTGGACCTCGACGCTGTAGCCGTCGTCGCCCACGGCCACCTGGCCGGGCAGGGTGTTGTCGTTGGGCTGGATCGCGCAGCCGGAGCTGATCAGGGCGGCCACGATGACGGCCGGAGCGATCCGGCGCAGCCGGCGCAGGTTCGGGGTGCTCATTCGGTCCCTCCCGTTCCGCCGACAAGCGGCAGGCCACCGGTGTCGCCGCCCGGCAGCAGGCCGACCAGGCCCAGCAGCGGGTCGAGCGCCTTGATGCAGTCCTCACTGGTGCCGCCGGCGCCGAGCAGCGCACCGCACAGGAGCTGGGAGACGCTGTCGAAGTTGGTGGCCGTCGCCCGTCCGGTGATGGCCCCGTCCTGGATCGTGTTGTGCAGGCCGATCAGCGAGTGGGGTGCCACGTGCAGCACACCGGCGAGCTCGTTGGACCGATCAGCCAGCGTCGCCGCCAACGTGTTCAGCGAAGCGACGGAGTCGGTCACCCGTCCGCCGTGCTTCTCGAAGTACTTCTCGGTCGCGGCCAGCACGGTGGCGAGGTCCTTGATCGCCCCGCTGAGGTTCGTCTTGTTGCTCGCGAGCACGCCGCTGACGTCGTCGAGCTCGGTGGTGAATCCCCGCACCGCAGCGTCGTTGAGGGCCAGGTTGCGGGTGAACGTGTTCAGGTTCTTGACGGTGCTGAACAGGTCGGACCGGCCGTCGGACAGGGCGGTCGCGGCGCCCCGGAGCTCGGCGATCGAGGTGCGCAGCTGGGTGGAGTTGCCGTCCTGCAGGGCGTTCTCGAGCGAGGTGATGGCCACGGCCAGCGGTCCGGACTTCTTGCCCTCATCGGGGCCGAGCGTGGTCGCGAGGTCGGTGAGCTGCTGCTTCACGTCGTCGAAGGTGATCGGCACGGCGGTGCGGTCGAGGCCGATGACGTCGCCGTCCTCGAGACGGTCGCCGCCGGAGTAGACCGGGTCGAACTGCACGAAGCGCCCGCTGACCAGGCTGGGGGACACGATCGCTGCGTGGGCATCGGCCGGGATCGGCTGGCCGGCGTCGACCTCCAGGGTCACGAGGACGCCTTCGTCGTCGTTCGTGATCTTGGCGATCTCGCCGACCCGCACCCCGAGCACCTTGACGTCGTCGCCGACGTTGAGGCCCTCGGCACTCGCGAACCGGGCCTGCACCGTGGTGCTGCCGTTGTCCCGGGTCCACAGCAGGACGGCGCCGAGGAGGGCGAGGACGACCAGGGCCGTCATCAGCCCGCGCCCGCTGCGCAACGAGTTCCACAGGGAGGTCAGACGGTTGGTCATGGGGTCACTCCGGAGAGGATCGGGGCCAGCGTCGAGGGCGCCGTGAGGTTCTGGATGTACGCGTCGAACCAGGGTCCGCTCGCGAGCGCCTCGCCGAAGGCGGTGGCGTAGCCGCGCAGCCCGGTGATGCTGGCCTGCAGGTTGTCCTTGTTCTTGTTGAGCACGTCGACGACGCCGTCGAGCTCCTTCAGCGCAGGGCCGAGGACGTCGTCGGTGTCCTTGAGCATCCGGCGCAGCTGGGTGGCGAGCTCACGCGCGCTCGACAGCAGGCTGACCACGACCTCCTGCCGCTCGTCGAGCTCGGTGAGCAACGAGTTGCCGGAGCCCAGCAGCGAGGCGATCTGCTCGTCACGGTCGGCGAGCACGCCGGTGACGCGGTCGGCGCGGTCGACCAGCGAGCGCAGCTCGTCGTCGTTGTCGGAGATCGCCGACGAGAGGGCGGTGATGCCTTCGAGCGCAGGCCCGAGGTCGGGGCTGGTGGCGCTCAGCGTCTTCGAGGCCTGGTCGAGCGCGGCTGCGAGCTGCGGCTTGTCGATCTCCGCGGTGGTCTCGGTGAGCTCGTTCAGCGTGCTGGTGAGGTTGTACGGCGACGAGGTCCGCTCGAGCGGGATGGAGTCGTCGGCGCCGAGGCTCCCGCTGCCGCGCGGGTCCAGCTCGATGGCGGCTCGCCCGAGCAGGGTGACCGTGATGATCCGCGCCTCGGTGAGGTCGCCGAGGGTGACGCCGCTGTCGGTGATCACGACGTCGGCGACGACGTGCTCGCCGTCGAGACGTACGTCGCGGACCTTGCCCACAGCAGCGCCGGAGATCATCACGGAGTCGCCGCCCTTGAGGCCGCCGGCTTCGGCGAACTGCACGTGCAGCACCTCGTTGTTGCCGATCAGCGGCAACCGGTTGATGTTCAGCGCAGCGAGCACCACCAGCACCAGGACGAGGGTGCCGATCAGGCCGCGCGCGGCCAGACGGTCGGGACTGGTGACCCTGCTCATTTCTTGCACCTCGGGGCGTCGGAGTAGATCCACGGCGTCGTGATCGGGGCAGCGTCGACGAGACCGGTCTGCACGCGGACCCCGCAGAGGAAGAAGTTGAAGAAGTTGCCGTAGGACGCGGAGTTCTGCAGCGTCCGGTAGTGGCCGGGCAGGTTCTGCAGCACCTGCTCGAGGGTGTCGGACTCGCTGTTGATGCCGCGGGCCGCGGTCGCCAGGCCCTGCAGGTCGGCGCGGACGTCGCCGCGGGCCCGGCTGAGCAGTGTCGAGGTCTCGGTCGCGAACCGGTCGATCCGCGCGGCGGCGTCGAGGACCTGGGTGTCCTGTTTGTCCAGCCCTGTCAGGAGCGTGTCGAGCCGGTCGAGCAGCAGCCCGACGGTGTCCTTGCGTTCGTCGACCGTGCCGAGCACGTCGTTGAGGTTGCGGATCACCTGCCCGATCAGCTCCTCGCGGTTGCCGATCGTGGTCGTGAAGGACCCGACGTGCTGGACCAGGGTCGCCACGGCGGACTGCTGGCCCTGGAGCACCTGGACCAGCTGGCCGGAGAGCTCGTTGACCTGCGTGGGACTGAGCCCGGCGAAGAGCGGCTTGAAGCCGTTGAGCAACGTATCGAGGTCGAGCGCGGACGCCGTCTGCGTCGCCGGGATCGTGCCCCCCTTGGCCAGCTCCTCACCCTTGGCCTTCGGGTCCTGGGTCAGCTGGACGACCCGGTCGCCGATCAGGTTGCGGTACTGGATGGTCGCCCGCGTCGCCGTGCTCAAGGCCTGGTCCTCGGTGACGTCGAAGCTGACGATGACCGTGTTGTCGGGCTGGACGTCGATGTCGCGGACCTTGCCGACGTCGACGCCGGCGATCCGGACCTCGTCGCCGACGGCGAGGCCGGACACGTCCTCGAACACCGCCCGGTAGTCGTAGCGGTCGCCGGGTCGGTACTCCCCGGTCACGGCCGCAACCCACACCGTGAAGGCGGCGGCCATCGCGAGGAAGGCGCTGAACTTGATCAGGTCGGCGCGCTGGCGCCGCTTCTCCGGACTGAGTCGATGTGCGCGCGTCATGGCAGCTGCGCCCCTCCCTTGAGCAGGCCGAGCAGGGTGTCGAGGGCCGCTTCGTCCGGCGTCGGCTGCGGGCCGACGTACGGATTGGCACCGGTCCTCAGCGACGGCGGCTGCTTCTCGGCCTCGTCCGCGTCGATGTACGGCAGGCCGTAGCAGACGGGTCCGCGGACATCGCCCTGCAGCGGCAGGTTCTCGCCGTAGGTGTACGGATCACGGCCGGGGATGAGGCGGGTGATGGTGGTGACGCCGGGATGGGTGCCACCGACGGCGGCCTCCGCGAGCTTGTTGGCGTTGGCCAGGCCGAGCACCGTGCACGGCAGCTCGGGGGAGTAGCGCTCGAGGACGTCGCTGACCGGCTGGAGCAGGCGCAACGAGGTGACCAGGCCCCTCTCGGAGCTGCGCAGGAGGACGTCGGCCTGGTCGCTGAAGCCGGTCAGGCTCCGTTCGAGAGCACGCAGCGAGGCCTGCTGGCGGACCAGGGTGTTCGAGATGGTGCCGGTCTGGCTGAGTGCGCTGATCAGGTCGGGCCGGGCGAGGTCGTAGACGTCGGCGACGTCGTCGGCAGCCCGGAGGTCGGCGCTCAGGGTCCGCAGGGAGGGGTTGAAGGACCGCAGGTAGGTGTCGGTCTGGGTGATCAGGTCACCGATCAGCTCGCCGCGCTCGTCGACGGCTCCGGCGACGGCGGTCAGGGCGGAGTTCACGTCGGCGGGGCGGGCGACGGCCAAGACGGCGGTGAGGTTCTCGAAGGCCTCGTCGACCTCGACGGTCACCCGGTCGGCCGGGATGACGGCGCCGGCCCGGATCGTCTCGGCCCCGTCGCCCGAGCTGTCGGGAGAGGGCGGGGTGAGCTGGACGTACTTCGCGCCGAACGCCGTCGGCGGGACGATCTGCGCCGTCACGTCGGCCGGCACCTGGTCGACCTTGTCGGAGTCGATCTCGAGGTCGATGGTGACATTTGCGCCGTCGGTGCGGATCTCGGCGACCCGGCCGATCTCGACGCCCCGGAGCTTGATCGGCGCGCCGGAGGCCAGGGTGAGGCCGGCGCGGTCGGCCTCGACCGAGACGAGCACGTTGTCCTCGAAGGCCCCGCGGTACTGCGCGATCGTGCCCGCGATCACCAGTCCGATCAGGGCGATGAACAGGAAGCCGAACACGACCTGGCGGTCGATCCGGTGGGAGTGAGTCCCAGATGAAGTGGTCATGGCCGGTTCACCCCGCGATGTGGACCGAGGGCCCACCCCAGACAGCGATCGCGAAGATCAGGTCGATGAACATGGTGCAGATCAGCGCGGACCGCACCGCCTTGCCGACCGCGGCACCCACGCCGGCAGGACCGCCGGAGGCGCGGAAGCCGTGGTAGCAGCAGATCGAGACGATGACGAGTGCCATCAGGATGACCTTCACCATCGCCAGGAAGATGTCGCTGGGGACCAGGAACGTGTCGAAGTAGTGCTGGTAGGTGCCCGGCGGCTGGTCGTACCCGACCGTCACCACGAGGTAGGTCGCGAGCCAGCACATCATCAGCGCGATCGCGAACAGCGGTACGACGGCGATCAGTCCCGCGATGATCCGGGTCGTGACGAGGTAGGGGACCGGCGGGACGGCCATCACCTCGAGGGCGTCGATCTCCTCCGAGACGCGCATCGCACCGATCTGCGCGGTGAATCCCGCGCCCACCGTGGCGGTCAGGGCGATGCCGGCGATGATCGGTGCGACCTCGCGGGTGTTGAAGTACGCCGAGAAGAACCCGGACAGCGTGGAGACGCCGATGTTGTCGAAGGAGGTGTAGGCCTGCAGCCCGACCTCGATCCCGGAGGCGGCGGTGAGGAAGCCGATGACCAGCACCGTGCCGCCGATCAGCGCGAGCGCACCGGAACCGAGCGCCACCTCGGCGAGGAGACGGACGACCTCCCTCGGGTAGTGCTTGAGCGCCCGCGGCATGTGGGAGTAGGCGTTGCCGTGGAACGACAGCTGGTCGCCCAGGTTGCGCAGCGCACCGGTCGGCCGGGCGAGGTGGCGGGAGACGTCCGTCCGGGTCATGGCCATGTCAGGCTCCGAGCTTGATCTGGAGGAACAGCGCGGAGATCACGCTGTTCGCGGCGAAGAGCAACATGAACGCGAAGACCACCGTCTGGTTGACGGCTTCGCCGACACCCTTGGGGCCGCCCTTGGCGTTGAGCCCCAGGTAGCAGGCCGTCAGGCCGGCGAGCATCCCGAAGACCGCGGCCTTCGCCTCCGAGGCGAGGAAGTCGGGCAGGCCGACCAAGAGGGTCAGGTCGGAGAGGTACAGGCCGGGCGTTGCGCCCTGCAGGACGACGGAGAAGAAGTAGCCGCCGACCAGGCCGACCACGGTGACCATCCCGTTCAGGGCGACACCGACCAGGGTCGAGGCGATCACGCGGGGGACGACGAGTCGTTCGATCGGGTCGATGCCGAGGGTGACCATCGCGTCGATCTCCTCGCGGATCTTGCGGGAGCCGAGGTCGGCGCAGATTGCGGTCGCACCGGCTCCGGCGACGACGAGCACCGACACGATCGGCCCGATCTCGCGAACCACCGCCACCGCCGCACCGGCGCCGGCGAGGTCGACGGCTCCGATCTGGATGAGCAGCTGGTTGACCTGGAAGATGATCACGACACAGAACGGGATCGAGACGAGCAGCGCCGGCCAGAACGACACGTTGGTGATGAACCACGCCTGCGAGATGAACTCGCGGAAGTGGAACTTGCGCGTGAACATCTGCTTGAAGACGGTGCCGACGAAGCTGTAGAACGCCCCGAACGTGCCGAGCGTCTTGAACGGCATCGAGGAACGCACCGCTTCGCGGGCGATCTGGCGGGCTTCGGGCGACATCCCGTCGGGGCCCTGGCGTTCCCTGGTCGGGGCCAGTGTCATGCGCTGGTCTCCTGGCCGACGACGTACAAGGGGAGACGCAGTGCAGCCGGTGCGGTCGGCGGCACGGCCGGCCGCACCGGCGCGATCGGGGAGAGCCGCTGGTAGCCGGCTCCGGGGACCGGCCGCTGGTCGGCCTCGCCCTTGTTGGGCCACACGGCCATGGCGCGCTCGGCCTGGGCGGTGATCGTGAGGCTCGGGTTCACGCCGAGGTTGGCGGAGATCGCGGCCCCGTCGACGACGTGCAGGCCGGGGTGGCCGTGGACGCGGTGGTAGGCGTCGATCACCCCGGTCTCGGTCGAGTCGCCGATCGGGCAGCCACCCAGGAAGTGAGCGGTCATCGGGATGTTGAAGATCTCGCCCGTGCTGCTGTACGAGCCGCCGTCGATCCGCTTGCTGATGTTGCGGACGACCTCGTTGCCCACCGGGACCCACGTCGGGTTCGGCTCGCCGTGGCCCTGCTTCGACGTCAGTCGGGTACGACGACCGGCCCGGCCCTTCTTCGGGAGGACGGTGATCGAGTTGTCGTTGGTCTGCATGACCAGCGCGATGATCGTGCGCTCGGGCCAGGAGCCGAGGCCGGCGATGGTGGAGACCAGCAGGCCGGGGTGGCGCAGCGCCTGTCCGAGCCAGCGCAGCCACCGGGGCGTGCGGCCACCGCCGTCGGTCATCAGCGTGAGCAGCATCCCCATCAGGCCCGAGCCCTTGCCGTAGCGGACCGGCTCGATGTGGGTGACCGGGTCGGGGTGGATCGACGACGTGATCGCGACGCCGTGGTGGAAGTCGTACTGGTCCTTGTTGCGCATCTTGGTGCTCGACGCACACAGGGCCTCGGAGTTGGTGCGGGTCAGGTAGCCCAGGCGCTTCGAGAGGCGCGGCAGGTCACCGGAGCGCTGCATGCCGTGCAGGAGCTCCTGGGTGCCCCAGGTGCCGGCTGCCATCACGACCTGGCCGGCGGTGATGACCTGCGAGCGGCGGGCCGACTTCCCGGAGCGGTGCGTCCGGACGTCGTACCCACCCTCGGGGCGGGGGACGATCGCGGCGACGGTGGTGCGCTCGCGGATCTCGGCGCCGGCCTTCTCGGCGAGGTACAGGTAGTTCTTCAGCAGGGTGTTCTTGGCGTTGTGGCGGCAGCCGGTCATGCACTCGCCGCACTCGAGGCAGCCGTTGCGCTCCGGGCCGGCGCCACCGAAGTACGGGTCCGGGACGGGCTGGCCCGGCTGCTTCGCGCCGTCGACGCCGAAGCAGACGCCGATCGGGGTCGGCCGGAAGGTGTGCCCGACGCCCATCTCGTCCGCGACCGCCTTCATCACCTCGTCCGACGGGGTGAAGGTCGGGTTCTCGACCACGCCGAGCATCCGCTTCGCCTGGTCGTAGTACGGCGCCAGCTCGGCCTTCCAGTCGGTGATGTGGCGCCACTGCGGGTCGTTGTAGAACGCGTCGGAGGCCGGTTCGTAGAGGGTGTTCGCGTAGACCAGCGACCCGCCGCCGACGCCGGCACCGGCGAGCACGACGACGTCGCGCAGCAACCGGATCCGCTGGATGCCGAAGCAGCCGAGCCGGGGCGCGTACAGGAAGCGGCGCACGTCCCACGAGGTCTTCGCGAACTCGTCGTCGGCGAAACGGCGGCCGGCCTCGACGACACAGACGCGGTAGCCCTTCTCCGTCAGCCGGAGCGCGGTGACCGAGCCGCCGAAGCCGGAGCCGATGACGAGGACGTCGTACTCGAGGTCGTCCGGGGTGGGGAAGCTCTGCTCAGGCATGGGGTCCATCTGACAGGTGGTGGCCGTCACAGCGCTCGTGGTTGTCGCCCAAAGAACCCACGGCCCGTTGTCCCCCTGCACAAAGGGCCCTCGGGGTGACTACGGTGGCGCCCATGGTGTCCAGCGAGTCAGCGTCGTCCGACCTCGCCCCGTGGCTGTTGGCGTACGTCGCCGAGCAGGGTCAGCCCGCGCAGATCGCGGCCTGGGCCGATCGGGTCAGCGGCGCGATCCTGGCGGAGATACCTGAGGTCGCCGCGATCGAGGGGCTCGACGAGGCCATCCGGTCGACGGTCCGGGAACAGTGGACGAGCTTCCTGGCTGACTTCGCGCAGCCCGAGCAGCGCTTCCACCTGGTCGATGCCGCGCAGCGGCTGGCGGTCGACATGGCCGACCGTCAGCTACCGCTGGAGATGTTGATCCGCTTCTACAGGTTGGGCCAGCAGCAGGTCTGGGGTTACGTCAGCGGCATCATCAACAGCGCCCCGGCGGGCGAGGTCGACCACGCCGAGCTGCTCATCTACTTCTGGGACCGGGCCGCCGTGTGGCTCGACAAGTCGACCACCGCGTCGATCGACACCTACCAGGCAGCCCGCAGCCGCGTGCTCGCCGGCGCCGCGGCCCAGCGCTACGAGTCGGTGCGCGCGGTCCTTGCCGGTGAGCTCATCGACGCCCGCGAGGCCTCGGGCGCCCTGGGCGGCTACCCGATCTCTGTGCACCACACGGCGCTGGTGCTGTCGGTCACCGACCCGGAGCGGGTCGGTCAGCTGGAGCCGCTCGCCCTCGAGCTGGCGCGGCGCGTCGGCGCCGCGAACCCGCTCGTGGTCAAGCCGGGCGGACGCCAGCTGTGGATGTGGCTCGGCACCCGGGATGCGCCGGACCTCTCCCTGCTGCCGGCCGCCGTCGCCGAGGTGCAGCACGAGAGCATCGCCGTCGGTGTCGGTTCGTCGACACCCGGCATTGCGGGCTTCGTCGCCAGCCACCGCGAGGCCCTGGGCGCCCTCCGCGTCGCCGGCGCCGACACCCCGTCGTGGCTGACCCTCTACACCGACGTCGAGCTCCCCGTGCTGCTCGGATGCACGCCCGACGTCGACCGGTTCGTCGCCCGCCAGCTCGGTCCCCTCACCGACGAGGACGAGGGCACCCAGCGCATCCGCGAGACCTTGTCGGCGTACCTCGACTGCGGCGGCAGCGCCGAAGAGGCCTCCCGCCTCCTCGTCGTCCACCGCAACACCATCCGCTACCGCCTCGGCCAGGCCGAGGAGATGCTGGGCCACCCCGTCACCAAGCTCAGTCCCGAGCTCTCCCTCGCCCTGCGCCACCACGAGCTCTTCCATCGCTGACGAAGTGCGCCAATTGGGGGCGCGAGGTGCGCCAATTGGGGGTACGACGTGCGCACCTCGAACCCCCAACCGACGCACTTCGAACCCCCAACCGGCTCACCTCGCGTTCGCTGGCTCAGCCCTCGAGGGTGAGGGCCAGCACCGGACACGCCTGTACGGCGGCAAAGACGTGCGCCCGGTCGGACTCGGGAGGCGAGTCGTGGAGCACCTGCACCAGGTCCTCGTCCTCATCGACCTCGAAGTAGTCGTTGGCCATCGACTCGCACATCCCGAGGCCCTCGCACTTGGCCCTGTCGGCGTGGATCCTCATCAGGCACCGACGCGGTTGCGCGGGTCCACCGCGGTGAAGTCGACCTTCTCGCGGACTCCGCAGTCGGGGCAGCACCAGTCGTCCGGGATGTCCTTCCACGCCGTACCGGCGGCGAAGCCCTCGAGCTCGTTGCCGACCTCGACCTCGTAGGTGTAGCCGCAGCCGGGGCACTTCGCGGCGAGCACTTCCTCGTTGAACGTGTGGGCCGAGGTGTCCTCGAGGACCTCCTCCACCACCGCGACGGGCGCGGGGTACTTCCGCAGCAGCTTCTCGCGCTTGCTCGGCATCAGGTTCGCGTGGCGGATGTCGCCGTCGTAATGGGCGACGACGCGCTTGTCCATCATCCAGCGGAACAGCGGCGGGAACATCGCGACCACGATCATCCCGGTGTAGCCGGTGGGCAGCACCGGAGCGTCCTTGAAGTCGCGCAACGTCTGGTAGCGACGGGTCGGGTTGGCGTGGTGGTCGCTGTGGCGCTGCAGGTGGTAGAGCAGCACGTTCGTGGCGATGTTGTTGGAGTTCCAGGAGTGGCTCGGCTGCACCCGCTCGAAGCGCTGCTTCTCGGGCGGCCCGACCAGCTGGCGCTTCATGCCGTAGTGCTCCATGTAGTTGACGACCTCGAGGAGCGAGAAGCCCATCACGGCCTGCAGGGCGAGGTACGGCAACAGGGCGAGCGGCGACACGTCGTACGCGAGACCGAGCCAGAGCATCAGGCCGCCCCACAGGACGACGGTCATCAGCCAGGCGTTGAGCACGTCGTTGCCGATGTGGAACGGGTGGGTGCCCTTGCGCTGGTACCGCTTCGCCTCGAGGTGCCACGAGCTCGTCAGCGAGCCGAGGACCGTGCGCGGCCAGAACCGGTAGACGCTCTCGCCCATCCGCGAGCTGGCGGGGTCGTCGGGGGTGGCGACGCGGACGTGGTGGCCGCGGTTGTGCTCGATGAAGAAGTGTCCGTAGAAGGTCTGCGCGAGCGCGATCTTCGACGCCCACCGCTCCACGGACTCACGCTTGTGGCCGAGCTCGTGGGCGGTGTTGATGGCCACGCCGCCGACGGTGCCGATCGAGATCGCGAGCCCGATCTTCGCGATGACGGAGAGGTCTGCGGTGGCGAGATACCAGATCGCCAGGATGAACCCGACGTACTGGACCGGCAGGTACAGGTAGGTCACCCAGCGGTAGTACCTGTCGTTCTCGAGCGCCTCGATCACGTCGTCCGGCGGGTTCGTGTCGTCGTACCCGGTGACCAGGTCGAGCAGCGGGATGACGGCGAAGAACATGACCGGCGTGAGCCACAGCCACACCGTCTGCCCGGTCGCGTCGTGGAGCGCGATCGCCGCGAGCGGGAGCGTGGGGACGACGAGCCCCAGCATCCACAGGTAGCGCTTCTTGTCCTTCCACCGCTTCGGTGAGCCGGTGATGGATTCGACGTTCGTCATCGGGACCTCCTGGAAATCGGGCGACGGCCATGTCGCCGCATGTCCTCCAAGGTGTCACCGGGGACGGTGCCCGATCTCCGACAGCCCGCACAACGTTGACCGGCGCGGTTGGCTGGTTGCACAACGGGCTGCCGTCAGCCCGCGCCCCCGCGAGTCAGGCGGTCTGGAACGCCCGCACCGCAGCCAGGTCGTACGACCCCGCGTCGGTGCCCACACCCTGAGCCACCTGCGCGGCGGTCGCGCACCCGAGCGCTGCCGCCTCCGCAGGGGGCAGTCCGAGCGAGAGCCCGCGCAGGAAGCCGGCGGAGAACGCGTCTCCGCAGCCGGTGGTGTCGATGACCTCGATGGGGTACGCCGGAACCTCGACCACTCCGTCGGCGGTGGCGACCAGCGCGCCGCGAGCTCCCTGGGTCACCGCGACGCAGCCGACGCCGTGGGCCAGCAGTGCCCGCGCCCCTTCCTCGAGCGAGGCGGCGCCGGTGAACCCGAGCACCTGCTCGTCGTTGGGCAGCAGGTAGTCGGTGTGCGGCAGGGCCGCGGCGATCCACGCCAGCATGTCGGGGTCGCCGGGCGCCAGGATGTCGACCGACGTGGTGATCCCGAGGCCGCGGGCTCGCGCGAGCAGCTCGCCCGCGGCGTCACCACCGAGGAACTCCGGCCCGCCGACGTGCAGGTGCGTCACCCCGTCGAGTACGTCGCCCGGCAGGTCCTCGAGCGTGAACGAACCGTTGGCTCCGATGCAGTGCCACGCCGGCCGGTCGCCGTTCGGCCGCACGGGCAGCACCGACGCGGACGTCTGCGCCTCCGGCTTCCGTACGAGCCCGGACGTCTCGACACCCTCGCGGGCGAGCAGCGCGAGCAGGGTGTCGCCGACAGGATCGGTGCCGACGGCGCCGTACGACCGGACCTCGGCGCCGAGGCGGGCCAGGACAACCGCCGTGCCGCCAGCGGTGCCGGCCGGGGACATCCGGATGGTCTCGACGAGCTGCCCGTCGGAGCCCGGCGGGATCGACTCGATGCCGAGGACGTGGGTGTCGAGGACGTGGACGCCGACCGCGGCCACAGTCATCGGGCCAGTCATGGGGCCGGTCATGGGTGAGGTCATCGGTTCTCCTGGGTGGTGCCGTAGTCGCGCTCGATCGCGACCCGGATGACGTCCAGCTGCTGCTCCTCGGTGAGCACCCGTGGCTCACCGAGGGCGCTGGCCCGGTGGTGCAGCTGGCACAGCCACTCGAGGAGCAGCGCGTTCTCGACCGCCTTGTCGAGCGTGCCGCCGACGCAGACCGAGCCGTGGTTCGCGAGCAGCGCGGCGCTCCGCCCGACCAGGGCTTCACGGACGTGGTCGGCCAGGGCGGGCGTCCCGAAGGTGGCGTACGACGCCACGCGGATCGCGCCGCCGAGGGCGAGCTGTTGGTAGTGGAGCACGGGCAGCTCGTCCAGGACGCAGGCGAGGGCCGTGGCGAAGGGCGCATGGGTGTGGACGACCGCGCCGACGAGGTCGGCCGGCGCGTCGGCGTACACGCCGAGGTGGAGGGCGAGCTCGGACGTGGGGGCCAGGCGGCCCTCGACCACCCGGCCGCTGAGGTCGACGACGGTCACGTCGTCGGCGGTGCAGCCGCTGAGCGTGACGCCGGTGGCCGTGACCGCGACCAGGTCGCCGGACCGGGCGCTGACGTTGCCGCCGGTGCCGACGAGCAGTCCGGCGTCGGCCAGCCGCCGCGAGGCCTCGGCAACGCCAGCCCGCAGACCAGCCAGATCTGCCAGCAGACCGGCAGCGGTCACTGGTCGCTCGCGATGCGCGCGAGGTAGCCGGTCACCAGCTCGATGGCCTGGTCGATCAGGAAGGTGTCGCCGCGCGGGTCGCGCTCGAAGGCCAGCTGGAACGCCCGATCGCCCACCTCGACGGCCAGCTCGGCGATCGCGCTCAGCTCCGCGGTCGTGTACGAACGGGCGTCGACGAGGTCGGCGTCGATGGCAACGGCGAGCAGGTTCTCCGCGATCCGCTTGTTGTGGTGGCGGCCGTAGTCGTAGATGGCGTTGTTGGTGCGGCCCCGCACCCAGATCTGCATGAAGGCCGGTCGGCGGTGGTAGACGGTGACGAACGCGCGCATCGAGGTCTCGACGAGGGAGGCCACGGTCAGCTCGCCCACGGCGAGCAGGTCGCGCGCGACCTGGTCGTCCATCTCGGCCATGTCGCGTTCGCACAGCGCGAGCAGCACGGCCTCCTTGTCGGAGAAGTACTGGTAGAGCGAGGCGACCGGCAGCTCGGCGGCGTCGGCGATCGCGCGGGTCGTCAGGCCGTCGATGCCGTCGACGAGGACGAGCCCGGCGGTCGCGTCGAGGATCCGCTCGACCCGCTCGCGCGACCGCGCCTGGGTGGGCATCCGGCGGCGACTGGGCGCGGCACCGGACGACCGCTCGGTCGTTGACCCCTGAGTGGACGCGTCGGGCGCGGCGGGACCGGAAGCGATGGACGACGGCATGGACGCAGTGTAGCCTCTGAAGCCGAACCTGACACACATTCACCTTCGTCGTACGACGAAGGGCCAGGAGGTCACGATGAACACCCCGTCACTGGCGATCGATCCGGGCGCGCTCGCGCTGGGCAGGCGCGGCCTGTTCGCCGGCGGCGCAGCCGCCCTCGGGGTGCTCGCGACCGAGGCCCTCGAGGCCGAGGTGAACGCCGCGACCCTGCAGGGGCCGCTGCCCCGCAAGGTCGACGTGGTGGTCGTCGGCGGCGGCATCGCCGGGCTGGTCGCGGCCGTCAAGGTCGCCCGTGGCGGCCGCTCGGTGCTGGTCGTCGAGGCCCGCAACCGGGTCGGCGGGCGGGTGCTCAACCACAAGCTCGCCACCGGCGGCACGATCGAGGCCGGCGGCGCCTTCATCGGCCCGACCCAGCGCCACATCAAGGCGCTCGCGGACGGCCTCGGCATCGCGACCTTCAAGGAGTACGTCACCGGCAAGAACGTCTACGTCTCCTCGAACCCGCTGCTGGGCCGCCAGGAGTTCACGGGCACCGTCCCGCCCGACCCCACGATCCTGCTCGACGCGCTGCTCGCCCTCCAGCAGCTGAACTCGTTCGCCGCGGACATGCCCGTCGACGCGCCGTGGTCGCACCCGCGCGCGGCCGAGTGGGACCGGATCACCCTCGGCGACTGGATCCGTCAGCACACGATCAACAGTCGTGGCATCGAGTCGCTCATCAAGGCCTGGACGCAGCCGGGCTTCGGCGCCGACCCCGACCAGCTGTCGCTGCTCTACGTCATCCACTACATCGCCTGCTCCGGCGACGAGGCCCACGTCGGCACCTTCGAGCGCAACTCCGACGTCATCAACGGCGCGCAGGAGAGCCGGTTCGTCGGCGGCTCGCAGCGGGTCCCGCTCGCCCTCGCCAAGCGCCTCGGCGATCGGGTCGCGCTGAACGCTCCGGTGAGCCGGATCGCCCACGTCGACGGCAAGGTCCGCGTCCGCACCGCCCGCGGCGTCGTCACCTGCCGGCGCGTGATCGTGGCTGCACCGCCCAAGCAGGTGCTCGACATCGAGTTCCTGCCCGGCATGCCCGCCGGTCGTCGTACCTTGCTGACGAAGATGCAGATGGGCCGCCTGATGAAGTGCGACGCCGTCTACGACAAGCCGTTCTGGCGTGCCGACGGGCTCACCGGTTTCGGCATCTCCGACTCCGGTGCCGTGCGGGCGGCCTTCGACAACGGCGTGCCCAGCACCAGCCACGGCGTCCTGCTCGCGTTCGTCGGCGGCTCGACCTGGCGGCAGTACGGCACGCTCGCGAAGGCCGACCGCCGCAAGGCCGTGCTCGAGGGCTTCGCCGCGATGTTCGGCGACAAGGCGCTGCACCCGATCGAGTACACCGAGCACGACTGGACCCACGAGCGCTGGACCCGCGGTGGCCCCGTCGCGATGTACCCGCCCAACGTGATGGCCACCTACGGCCGCCACATCCGCCAGCCGTTCGGGCGCATCCACTGGGCCGGCACCGAGACCTCGACCTACTGGACCGGCTACATGGACGGCGCCGTCCGCTCCGGCAAGCGGGCCGCGGCCGAGGCCCTGGACAAGCTGTGAGCGCAGCGTTCCGCCGCCCCCGTCGTCAGGGAGGTACGACGGTCCTGCTGGTCGTGCTCGCTGCCCTGGTCGCGTCGCTGGGACTGGTCCCGGCCCAGGCCGCGGAACGGCCCGTCTGGCACACCCGGGTCTTCGCGAAGGTGCAGAAGCCGGGCTCGCCGGCGTACGTCCACGTGCACCCGAACGGGCGGGTCTACACGTCGACGTACACGAACCCGATGGGCGACACGATGCGCTCGCGGGTCTTCGAGTACACCGCGTCCGGGACGCTGCTCCGCTCCTGGACGGTGCCCGGTCAGGACCTCACCAAGCCGCGGGGTGTCCAGGTCGCGACCTCGGACGCGCGCGGCCGACTGGTGCTGCTGGAGAAGTCCCGCGCTCGCGTGCTCACCCTCGATGTCCGCACGGGTCGGTTCGTGGTGCAGGCGACCATCCCCGACCTGGCCGGTGCCGGGCACCCGATCCCGAACTACGCCGCGTGGGGGCCGGGCGGCGGGCTGTTCCTCACCGACTACGGGCAGAACGTGATCTGGCGGATCCCTGCGGCCGGCGGCACCCCACGGGTCTGGCTCCGCTCGCCGAAGCTGGCCGGCCTGGAGTTCGGCACCACCGGCATCGTCTACGAGCCCGCGCGGCGGTCGTTCCTGGTCTCGCAGCAGACCACGACGGATCCGCTGGACCTGCTCCGCGGCCACCTCTACCGGGTCCCGGTCCGCGCCGACGGCAAGCCGGGTGTGCTCCGCACGCTGTGGACGTCCGGACCGCTGGACCTGCCCGACGGCTTCGGGATCGCGCGTTCCGGCAACATCTACGTCGCGTTGCTCGGCACCAACCAGCTCGTGAAGCTCGGCCCCGACGGGAAGGTGCGGAGCAAGTTCCCCAAGGCGCCGCTGGTCGGCAGCAACGGCTCGCCGATCGCCTTCGACAGCCCGTCGAACGCGACCTTCCTCGGCACCCGCGTGCTGGTGGCGAACCAGTCGGCCATCTTCGGTGACGCCTCCAAGCACGCGATCCTCGACGTCGAGGTCGGCGAGCGGGGTGCGCCGCTGTTCGTCCCGTCGGCGTCGCGCCTTCGCTAGGACGCGGAGGGAGCGCTGGCCAGCTCTGCCGCCGGTCGCCGGGTCAGCCGCCACACCGACGGCAGGGCCAGCGCGGCCAGGGAACTGAGGCCGATCACGCCACCCACCACAACGAGCCAGCGATCGGTACCGACCAGGCCCACCACGGGCCCGGTCAGCGCCAGGCCGAGCGGCCGGCACACGAACGAGCCGACCATGTCGAACGCGTAGACCCGCGACAGCATGTCGTCGGCGACGTTCTCCTGGATCGCGAGGTCCCAGTTGACGCTGAACAGCTGCAGCCCGACGCCGTGCACGGCCGCACCGAGCAGGACCAGGGGCAGCTGCTCGGCGAGCGCCATCGCCAGCGGGAACGCAGCGGTCAGGCTCAGCAGCAGGACGCCCCAGCGCAGCAGGAACCGTGGCCGCCAGCGCAGCGCGATCAGCCCGCCCATCACGAAGCCGGCCATCAACGAGGCCAGCGCCCACCCCCACGCCCCCTCGCCCCAGGCGTCGCCGACGACGATCGGCCCGAGCACGCCCTGCACCCCGCCGAAGCACAGGTGGTAGAGCAACGCCTGGCCGATCAGCAGCCACAGCCAGGTGTGGCGGAGCACCTCGCGCGCGCCGTCGGCGAGCTCGCTGAACAGGCGCTCCCGTTCGCCCCGGGACGGCGCGGCGACCCGGATCCGGGAGAAGAACACCGCCGCGAGCCCGTACGACAACGCGTCGATCGCGATCGCCCACCCCGGTCCGGAGACGGCGACGATGATGCCGGCGACCGCGAACCCCACGGCGTACGACGTCTGGTTGGCCAGGCTGCGCACCACGACCGCCCGCCCGAGCAGCTCCGCGGGGACCGTGAAGCGGGTCAGGGAGTTCGATGCCGGCTGCGCGATCGCACCGAGGCAGCCGTTGAGCACACCGATCAGCGTGAGGAACAGGATGGAGCCGTGCCCGGTGATCAGCACCGTTGCGCAGATGGCCTGGCTGACACAGGTGGCGGCGGCGGATCCCTGCATCAGGAGCTGGCGGGGCAGCCGGTCACCGAGCACGCCGCCGTACAGGATCGTGACGACCTCGGCTGCCGAGAACGCCGCGACGACCAGGCCCAGCTGGGTGGCGGTGCCGCCGAGGTCGAGCACCGCGAACGCCAGCGCCACCGGCGTCATCGCTGAGCCGAGGCCGCTGACGGTGACGCCGCTGACGAGCCAGCGGAAGTCGGGGATGCGGAGCGGCGAAGCGGGTGGTCCGAGCACCCACGCAGCCTAGGCCGGACCACCGACGTGCACCGACGTGCACGAACGAAGGGAAACACCGACCGCATCGGGGCCCCGGAGCCCCTGCGGTCGGTGTTTCCCTTCTTTGGTGCGTCGCCCGAACCCCCACTGGCCGGAAGACGCGGGATGGCTTGCGGCCGCTCAGTCCGCCGTACGACGCGAACGCGCCTGCAGGAGGGTGAGGACCGCGAGCACACGGCGGTTGAGGTGTTGTGAGGGTTCGAGCTCGAGCTTGTCGAAGATGTGCGAGCACAGTGCCTCGACGGTCTTCCGTGACAGGCACAGCTGAGCTGCGATGCCGGCGTTGGACTGGCCCATGGCGATCTGGTGCAGCACCTGGCGTTCCCGACGACTGAGTCGGTCCAGCCGACTCGTCGCCGCCACGTACGTCGCCCCGAGATCCATCATCGTCGTGGTCATCAGGCGGGGATGACGGGTCCGCCGTGGAAGTGGAACCGGCGGGACCGCGAGCTGGGAGAGGGAGCGTGGCGCGGTCCCGCCAGGTTGAGGACGCGGGCGGGGGTGACCTCGCCTGCGGCGTGCTTGAGGATCTCGAGGATGCCGGCCTCGGAACGGCGCAGCCGGGCGCTGGTCTCGTCCAGCTCGTCCTCGTTCGTCCGGATGTCGAGCTGTGCCTCGCACATGTGGTTCCAGCGGGCGCGGAGCGCGGCCACCAGGCCGGCGGGGCCGTTGAAGTACTGCGCCCACTCCTCGCGCCACGGGAGGGCGCCGCTCATGTCGGTCGCGGCGACAGCCTCGACCTCGTGGAAGATGCGGATGCGTTCGTGGGTCTCGGTCCAGGTCATGACGTTTTTCCTTCCGGGGAGCGCGGTGGGGAGTCACCGCTCGGTTTCACGAAAGGAGGAGGAACGGCCACCCCCCGCTGATACGCCGACTTCGGAAATCTTTTTGCGACCTGCGTGGCGCAGGGCGAGCTTCGCCAGCGTGTGCCTGCCGAGATACGGCGTCGGCCGCAGCCCGAGCTCGTCGAAGAGGGCCGTGGACAGGGCCGTTGCCTCCTGGAGCGTGATGCCGAGCCGGGCCGCGACGAGGGCGTCGGTGTCGGCCCCTGACTGGCCGAGCGCGATCACCCGGAGCAGCGAGCGCTCGGTGGGATCGAGCCGGTCCAGTCGGCTCGTGGCTGCGATGTAGCTGAGTTCGAGTGTCATGCGCCGTACCTCTTCCGGGCAGCGGGCGGTGGGGAGTCACCGCGCACCTTTCAGAGGTGTGGGGGCCCGTCGGTGATACGGGAGCGGTTGGCCGCGTTTCGACGTATCACCGGCACTGGTTCGCAGGTCCTATGTGCGGGACGATGCTTCCGACAGGGATTCCTGCACATGCTGGATGAGGAGGTCGGGAGTGGATGTGACGACGCCGTTGTCGACGCTCGTCCCCGCGGCACGTGAAGGAGACCAAGATGCCTGGAACGCGATCGTCGAGAGGTTCCTGCCCCTCGTCAACGCCCTGGTCCGTGGCTACCGGCTCTCCGAGGCCGACGGCGACGACGTCAGCCAGACGGTGTGGCTGCGCCTCGTCGAACACCTCGGAGCGCTCCGTGAACCGGACGCCCTGCCCGGCTGGATCCGTACGACGACCCGCAACGAGTGCCTGCGCCTCCTCACCGCGCGGGGCCGGGTCCGTCCTGTCGACCCCCAGGACTCAGTCGGCGGAGGCGGCCTGGACGCGGTCGAGGACGACATCGCGAACGACGACCTGCTCGTCGCCGAGCGTTGCCACCTGCTGCGGGAGGCCATGGCCGAGCTGCCGGCAGCCCGCCGCGAGCTCCTGCTCCTGCTGCTCACCGACCCTCCGGTCGGCTACGAGCAGATCAGCGAGCGCCTCGGTATCCCGATCGGCAGCATCGGCCCCACCCGGGCGCGAGCGCTCGAACAACTACGACGTACCCGCGCCCTGCGCGGTCTCGGTCCGGATCTCGTGGGAGGGATGAGCTGATGACCAACTGGGACGAGCTGACCGACGACGAGCTGATGTCCGCGCTGGCCGAAGCCGTGACGGAGACCGACCCTTCCGTCGTCGACCGCCGTCGTGCCGCTGCGCAGGCTGCCTTCACCTGGCGCACCATCGATACCGAGCTGGCCGAGCTGCTGCACGACTCCGCCCTCGAGGCCGGGGCAGCCGTGCGCTCGGCTGCTGAGGGACCGCGGTCGTTGTCCTTCGGTCGCAGCGGCCTGACCCTGGAGATCGAGATCGACGGGGACCAGGTCCTCGGCGAGGTGATCGCGGAAGGTGCGGCTGGTGATGCAACGGGCGCTGCCGTGGTCGTGCTGCGCCGCCCCGACGCCGACGACGTGACCGTCGAGGCGGACGCCGCCGGGTTCTTCCGGTTCTCCGACGTCGGGCCGGGTTCGGTGCGGTTCGAGGTCACCCGGGGTGAGTGGTCGCTGACCACCCCCTGGGTCACCCTGTAGCCCCCGCCCGTTGGTCGAGGAGGTTGATCTCGTGACGGTCGCTGCGCGACCTCCTCGATCCAAGGCGCAGCAACCGTCTCGAGACCCCGGGCGCCAAGCTCGTCGAGTAGCGACGCCGCGAGGTACGAAGCGGCGGCGCATATCGAGACGCCTCAGGTCAGCGGACCGACGATCTTGATGTCCTCGTTGATGCGCGTGTCGTGGCTGTCGATCGCCGTCTTCAGGACGGCATTCCACGCGTCCCGCGCCGACATGGGGTTCGGCTTGCGGTTCGCGCGCATCTCCGCGGCGATCAGTCCGGTGACGACCGGGGTCGAGAACGAGGTACCGCTCCACTGGGCCAGACCCTTGAAGTGGCGGACCTTGGTCTCGTTCGGAGGCTCGTGGCAGGTGTAGGTCCCGATGGGGAACGCGTTCACCAGATCGCGACCGCGGGCGTAGACGTTGACCCAGCCCTTGCCGTAGCTGGAGAAGTCGGACACCTTCTTGTCGGGGTCCACCGAACCGACGCCGACCACCCAGTCGAAGGCGGCCGGCCAGAAGGGCTCGTCAGTGTCGTCATTGCCTGCCGCAGCCACGATCAGTACGTCACTCCGGCCGGCCAGTTCGTATCTGTGGGCCAGCAAGAGAAGCGACAACGGGGGGAGTCCGTTGCGTGTGTGCGTTCCGGCCGAGATGCTGATGATTTCGGGGGGTTCGGGGTCCTCGAGGGCGTCGCGAAGCTGTCGACAGATCGCCGACTCGTAGACCGCTCCCCCGTGGGTGAGCACCCCTTCGACCTCGACTCGTGTCTCGGGAGCCAGACAGCTGATCACTCCGGCGACGAAGGTTCCGTGGCCTGCGTACGCGTGAATCGCGGACTGACTCACCGATTCGAGGTCAGTGGCGTCGGCGAAGACGTCGTCGGCCTCGAGCCAAGGACTGACCGGACTGCCGACGGCGTCCTTCCACAGCCCGGTGTCGACCACGGACACTCGTACCTTGTCCTGCGCCGCGACCTCGCCACCGGATGCGGCCTGCGGTGGCCACGGCTCGTGGGTGGGCGGTTCCTCGGGTTCGGTGGCGGGGCACATGCTCGGCCGGCTCGTCACGTAGAGGATGTGGTCGGGAGCGGCGACCTGGCCATCGCCGAATTCCCGGTCCATCTCGTCAAGAGTGCGCAGCACGGAGTCCATGCGGTCGCGACGCTTCGGTATGGGGACCAGCATCAGGCCGTCGATCACTGAGTCCTCGGGCCACTCCATCGGTTCTTCGAAATCGTCACGGCGCTGTTCGAAGAAGCGCGCGAAATCCTCTCTCCGGTCATTCCTGACCAGAAGGTGATCCGGACGGAAGAGATAGGCGGTGTCGGCATCGTCGGCGGCGCGCTCGCCGCCTCGGCTCGAAGCGCCCGCGACGTCGCCGCGGAACGCCCGGCGAATGACACCGACCTGGACCCGCAGCTTCTCGCGCTGGAGCTGCTCCGCAGTGCGTCCGGGTTTGACGGGGGTACGGCCTCCGCTGCGTTGGCGTCGCAGCCACTCGAGCAGTGACCTCAGCGGATTGCGGGACAAGGGGGGACGGTCCGGCTCATTCATCGACACTCCTGGGAGTTCGGAGGTACGGCGGTCTGTCCCCACCGCCGCCGCTAACGTAGTGGTGCCCGGAACCGCCCGTAAAGAGCCGTGCTCTCGACGCATCGAGGAAGCCATGCAGGAACTCCTGGATCTTGCGATCGACAGCCCGGCTGAGGCGGGACAACGGGCGCGCGCGATTCTCGACGGCGACCCGGACGATCTACTTCGGTCATTTGCCGGTCAGGCGCTTGGGATAGTGCTGCGCGACAGCGGTCAGACGGGCGCGGCGATCGGGATCCTGCGCGCCGCAGTGCGAGCGGCGATCCGGTGTGGGATCGCGAACCGGGAAAGTGACGTTCGGGCGACACTCGGCGCCACATTGGTTTTTGCGGGGCGCCCGAGCACCGGCTTGGTCGAGTTCGAAAGAGCCCTGTCCGGTGCCACGGGCGAAACCGCCGCAAAGGTAGCGATGAGGCAGGCCGGCGTGCTCACGACCCTGGGTCGATGCGCTGAAGCCAGGCCGGTCATGCAGCGTGCACTTGATGAGTTCCGGCTGGCGGGCAACGGCGTCTGGGAAGCACGTTCCCACCTGTGGCTTGCCCACATAGAACTCGTGCTGGGGCGGGTCAACGCGGCTGACCTCCATGCGACGGCAGCCGCAGAAATTCTGGAGGGGTTGGGAGACACCACGGATCGGCTCAGTGCCCTAACGAACCTCGGTGAGATCGCAATGGCCCGGGGGGACATCTCTGGTGGCCTGCGGCGCCTCACCCAGTCGGTTGATGAGAGTGATGCTTCAGGCCGTCTTCGGTTCGAGGTCGTCGGAAGCTTGGCGGTTGGCTATCTTGCGGCGGGATTGGCGGCAGACGCGGTGTCGCTGCTCGGCAGGGACGACCTCCGGCTCACGCCCGCGCTTGACGCCGAGCGCCACCTTGCTCTCGCAGATGCCCTGATCGCCATCCAGCAACCGGAGCCAGCGATCGACGCGGCGCGCAAGGCCGGCGCAATGTTCCGTCGTCAGGGCCGGGAGTGGTTCCAACGCCGAGCACGGCTGACGGCCGTCCGTGCCCGGTCTGCGATCGGCGATGCGCGGGGACTCGCGCGCGATGCGCGGGTCGTGGCCGAGGAGCTCCATGAGGAACGCGCAATCGAGGCGCCGCTGGCGCTGACGCTCGCCGGCCAGGTCGGCCCAGCTCTGGAGGCTGCGGGTCTTTGGGCAGCGGCAGCGTCGTACCGGAGCCACCCCAATGCGCTGGTGCGTGCGGGTGCATGGCACGCGCAGGCCCTCTCTCGCGAGGAGGCGGCGGATCGGGGAGGGGTGTTGCGGGCAGCTGCCGCCGGGCTCGATGCGATCGACGAACACCGCCGCCTGATCGGTTCCTCCGAGCTCCGCGCCCTCGCCACCACCCACGGCCGCGAGCTGACCACGATCGCCCTCCGCCATGCCGCGACCGACCCCCGAACGCTGCTCCGCTGGAGTGAACGCACCCGCGCCACGGCGCTCGCCCAGCCACCCGCGACGTCCGACGCTGCGACCATCCCGGCCTCCCTGGCTGCCCTGCGCGACAACGGACGTCGACTCGCGGAGGCCCGCCAGGACGGGGACCCGACCGAGGACCTGGAGAAGGAGCGGCTGCGGCTCGAGCGGGCGGTGCGGGCCGAGCACCACACGCTGTCGGCGGACTCCGTCGAGCGGCAGCGACCGGTCAGCGCCGAGGAGGTCGTGGCGTCCGTCGGCGACGGGTGCCTCGTGGAACTGGTCGACGTCGACGGCACGCTGCATGTGCTGGTCGTGCACGGCGGGAAGGTGCGTCGCCGGATTGCTGGGGGCACCACGGAGATCGCGGAGCTGCTCGGGCCCGCGGCGATGCTGCTGCGCCGGACCTCGCGAGGTCGGCCCGCCGACCTGACCGCACTCGGGCAGCGGCTGCAGGACGCGATCCTCGGGGACGCCGTACGGCTGATCCCGGAGGGGCTGGTGGTGATCGCCCCGACCGCGCGGCTGCACGGACTCCCATGGGCGCTGCTCCCGGCGCTCCACGACCGACCGTTCAGCGTGGTGCCGTCGGCAGGGCAGTTGCTCCGAGCCCGCGCAGCCAAGAGACCGAAGGATCCGCGGACCGTCCTCATCTGCGGGCCGGGCCTCGCGACCGGTGGCGCGGAGGTGCCCGTCCTCGCGAAACGCCACCCG
Source organism: Nocardioides sp. Root682 (assembly GCF_001427795.1). Taxonomy (GTDB): domain Bacteria; phylum Actinomycetota; class Actinomycetes; order Propionibacteriales; family Nocardioidaceae; genus Nocardioides. The sequence goes on from NZ_LMHJ01000004.1 coordinate 34,173, forward strand.
GACGCCGTACTCCTCGACGGTGCCCACGCAACGCTCGAGGCAGTGCTCGCCCAGCTCGACGGTGCCGACCTCGTGCACCTGGCTGCCCACGGAAACTTCCGCGCGGACAGTCCGCTGTTCTCCGCGCTCGACCTCGCCGACGGCCCGCTCACGGTCCACGACCTCGAGCGGCTCCAGCGGGCGCCGTACCGCGTCGTCCTCTCCGCCTGCGAGTCCGGTGTGCTCGCCCCCGTTGGCGCCGAGGAACTGCTCGGACTGGCGGCGGCACTGTTCTCTCTCGGTACGGCCGGCCTGGTCAGCAGCGTCGCCGAGGTCAACGACGTCGCGACCGCCGACCTGATGGTCGACCTGCACGCCGCCCTCGCCGCCGGTCGCGACCCGGCCACCGCCCTGCACGAGGTACGACGCGCCGCCGTACCCGGCTCGGTCGAGGCCGCCACCGCCGCGGCATTCGTCGCCCTCGGCGTCTGACCGACCGCGCGGCGCTGGTTTCGGATCGCTCGGGGGAAGGGCAGGATCGGCTCCATGACCGAACCGGGATCGCCGTACCTGCCCCCACCGCCATCCGCTGCGTTCGCTCCCGCGCCACGGACCGGCCGCCAGTCGATGGCACTGCGCCACCTCGTCAGCGTCGTGATCGCCCTGGGCGCGACGCCGATCGGGATCGTGATGTTCGACTACGGCGGCGGCAAGTACCTCCGCGAACGGGCGATCAACTTCGGGGAAGGCTCCGCGGGCATCGGCTGGCTCGTGCTCATGTTCGCCGGCGGGGCGGTGCTGATGGTCGTGGCGCTCACGGCGCGCGTCTCGGGCCTCGAGCCGGTCCTCGCCGGGCTCCTGTGGGGCCTGGTGCCGCTGCTCTGGTTCGTGGTCGACCTCGCCAGCTTCTACGACTTCTCACGTGACCTGCCGTCGACGTACTTCTGGTTCGCCAACCCGCCCTTCCTCTTCGGACTCGTGGCGCCGCTGCTCATCGGCAGCGGGCTGGCCGGTCGGTGGCGGGGCACCCAGCGGTAGCCCAGCGGTAGCCCAGCGGTAGCCCAGCGGTGGCCCAACGGCCGCAGGGCGAAACCGGGCGGCGGCCCGACCCCTGGCCCGCATAGGCTTCGGCCATGTCTGACAAGCCGAACGCCACGCTCACTGCCCGGGAAGCCATCACGGCCATCCAGGGGCACGAGGCGTGGGCGATCATCCGGCGCTCGACGCGGGCAGGTGATCGCGACACCGTCGGCGTCCTCGGCGGCACCCGCAGCACCGCCGAGTCGATCATGGACATCCCGCTCGAGACCGGCGTCCCCGAGGCCGGGCACATCTGCGACCGGCTGGTCGCCGTACCTTTCCGTCAGGTCGCCGAGCGCGGCTTCGAGGCGCACGACGACGGCACCCCGCTGGTGGTCGTCGACGTCCAGGCGGAGCACGAGTTCTCCGTCGCCGACGTGATCGCGGCGATCGACGAGGTCCCGGTCGAGTTCACCGACCGTGGCGGCTTCGACATCGACGACGACGACTACGCCAAGATCGTCGAGTCGATCATCGGCGAGGAGATCGGCCAGGGCGAGGGCGCCAACCTCGTCATCGGCCGCAACTACCGCGCGGTCGTCGCCGACTGGAGCGCCGAGGTCGCGCTCACGGTCTATCGCCGACTGCTCGAGCGCGAGCGCGGTGCCTACTGGACCTTCCTCTTCTTCACCGGCGACCGCTACCTGGTCGGCGCCAGCCCCGAGCGCCACGTCAGCGTCCACGGCGGCGACGTCCGGATGAACCCCATCTCCGGCACCTTCCACCTGCGCCCGCCCGCCGGCGAGACGCGCAGCACCGAGGCCCGGCTCCGCGAGTTCCTCAAGGACGAGAAGGAGATCTACGAGCTCTTCATGGTCGTCGACGAAGAGCTCAAGATGATGTGCGACATCTGCACCGAGGGCGGCCAGGTCCTCGGCCCGTTCCTCAAGCCGATGACGCACCTGATCCACACCGAGTACCTCCTCGCCGGGCGCACCTCGCGCGACGTGCGCGAGGTCCTGCGGGACACGATGTACGCCGCCACGGTGACCGGTTCGCCCGTGGAGAACGCCTGCCGGCTGATCAAGCAGTACGAGCCCGAGGGTCGTGGCTACTACGGCGCCGCGCTGGCCCTCTTCGGCCGCGACAGCGACGGCGAGCCCGTCGTGGACAGCCCGATCGTGATCCGCACGGCCGACGTCTCGATCGACGGAGCGCTGAAGGTGACCGCGGGTGCGACCCTCGTGCGGGACTCCGTGCCGTCGTATGAAGTGGCGGAGACGCACGCCAAGGCCGGCGGCATCCTGTCCGCCTTCGGGCTCGTCCCGCCGGCGCCGATCCCCACCACGGACGTCGCGACCCTGGTCGCCGACGAAGAGGTGCTGATCGCGCTCAACAGCCGAAACAACCGGCTCTCCAGCTTCTGGCTCGCCGACCAGGCCGGTACGCCGGTCGACCCGCGCCTGATCGGGAAGTCCGCCGTCATCCTCGACGGCGAGGACGACTTCGTGAACATGCTGCGCCACATGCTGACCCGGATGGGGATCAGCAGCCGGGTGGTGCGGCACGAGGCGTACGTCGAAGGCGCGCTCGACGGTGACGACCTGGTGATCGTCGGCCCCGGCCCCGGCGACCCCGGCGACGACAACGACCCCAAGATGCTGCGGATGCGGGCCGCGGTCCAGTGGTTGCTGGAGAACGAGAAGCCGTTCCTCGCGGTCTGTCTCGGGCACCAGACGCTGTGCCACCAGCTGGGCATCCCGCTGGCGTTCAAGGACATTGTGTTCCAGGGCACCCAGGCGGCCGTGCTGCTCGACGGCAAGCCCGCGAAGGTCGGGTTCTACAACACGTTCGTCGGTCGCCCTGGTCCGGAAACCGTGCTGCCCGAGGGTGTGCGCGTTGACACCGACCCGGAGTCGGGCGACGTGCACGCGCTGACCGGCTCGCACTACCGGGGCGTCCAGTTCCACGCCGAGTCGATCCTCACCGAGCGCGGCTTCGACATCGTGCACGACCTGGTGTCTGCCGTCCTGCTGTGAAACACGCGGTCATCCACAGGTTGCGGTGCGACCGGTGGCGCTGCGCAGCTCCGGAGGGCACGCTCGGGTCCGTGAGTTCTTGCGATCGCGTGATCGAGCCGAGGTGCGCGCCGCGGAATTCCAGCTGCTTCACCGGAAGGTCCGGTGGAGAGGAAGGGCGCGATGCTGGTTGTCGTGTCAACCCTGCTGGCAATGCCCGGAGCGGTGTGGGCGATCATCCAGGTGATCGACCGCTTCCGTCGGAAGCCATAAGCAGGGGCGGGACGGCTCAGTGCCTACCTGTGCCGTCCCGCTTCCTTCCTTCAATTGTACGCCGCCAGGACTTGGCGGCAGCGCTGTGACGCCCGACGTCGTCGTGGTCGACCACCACGACTCCTACACGTGGAACCTGGTGCACCTGATCGCCGGCGTCACGGGGGAGCTGCCGACGGTGGTGCAGCACGACGAGGTGTCAGCTGTCGACGTGCTGGCCCACGAGTTCGTGGTGCTGTCGCCCGGACCCGGAAACCCCGCTGTGGAGCGGGACTTCGCGGTCGGTCGCGAAGTCCTGCTGGCCGGCACCCGCCCCGTGCTCGGTGTCTGTCTCGGCATGCAGGGCATCGTGACGTCGTACGGCGGCCGCGTGGATCGCGTGGCTCCGGGCCATGGCGTGGCGGCGACCGTCAAGCACGACGGGTCGCGCTTGTTTGTCGCAGTGCCGGACCCGTTCACCGCGATCCGCTACCACTCACTGGCCGCGCTCGAGCTGCCCGACGTGCTGCGGGTGACGGCCGTCGACGAGGTGACCGGGTTGACCATGGCCGTCGAACACACGACGCTGCCGATCATGGGCGTGCAGTTCCATCCCGAGTCCGTGCTCACCGAGCACGGGGCACAGCTGATCGCGAACTTCCTCGGCTGCGGTTCGTGGTGACCCGGCTGTGACCCTGGTGGCTGTCGCATGGTGACGCAGGGCGACCCCGCCGAGGCGTTCGCCCGCATCCAGGCCCGCCATGCGCGCTGCGTCTGGCTCGACGGCGGCGGCGCCCGGGACTGGTCGCGGCGCAAGTCGCTGATCGGCTGGCTCGAGGACGACGACGTCTCCCTGAGCTACTCGGCGGCTGCCCGCGAGGTCACCCGGCACCAGGGTGGACGGTCCGAGGTCGTGGGGGATGACCCGTTCGTCGTACTCGAGCAGGAGCTGGCGGCGGGCACGCCGAGCGACCAGTGGTTCGGGTACTTCGGCTACGCGGCGCGTCCCGACATGCCGGCGTTGCCCGACCCGGACCTGCCCGACGCGGTGTGGCTGCGGCCCTCGCACATCCGGGAGTACGACCACGTGCCGGACGGGCAGTTCCTGCGCCTGTCGGGGGTTGCAACCCCCGACAGGCGCAGGAATCCCCGGGCGCCCGGGGATTCCGACACCACGGCCCCCACCGTCTACGCCACCGCCTTCACCACCGTCCAGGAGCACCTCCACGCCGGCAACTCGTACGAGGTCAACCTGACCTATCGCACCCGGACGCCGAGCACGCTCAGCCCCGCGGGCGCCTATCTCCGGCTGCGCACGCTCAACCCGGCGCCGTACGCCGGCTACCTCCAGCACGACGTCGCAGGGGCGGAGGCGTGGCTGTTGAGCTCGTCGCCCGAGAGGTATGCGCTGGTCACGGCTGACCGCACCCTGGAGACCAAGCCGATCAAGGGCACCACCGCGCGCGGAAGCACCCCGGACGAGGACGCCGCGGCGCGCGACCACCTGGCCAGCGACCCGAAGTTTCGCTCCGAGAACCTGATGATCGTCGACCTGCTCCGCAACGACCTCGCGATGGTGTGTGACGTCGGGACGGTGGAGGTGCCGACGCTGATGGAGGTCGAGTCGTACTCCTCCGTGCACCAGCTCGTGTCGACGGTGCGCGGCCACCTGCGTGACGACGTCACGACGGTCGGCGCGTTGCGTGCGCTCTTCCCGGCTGGCTCGATGACGGGTGCCCCGAAGCTGCGCACGATGGAGATCATCGAGGAGGTCGAGGCGACCCCGCGGGGTGCCTACAGCGGCGCGTTCGGCTGGATCTCCGGCGACGGTCGCGCGGACCTCGGTGTCATCATCCGCACCCTGGTCACGGCGGGCGAGGACTACGTCCTCGGTACGGGCGGCGGGATCACCGTCGCCAGCGAGGTCGACGACGAGTACGACGAGACGCGGTGGAAGGCCGAGCGACTCCTGCAAGCGATCCTGCCGTAAGTAGTAGCGTCCCCTCATGGTGACTCCCGCTGAGGCGATCGACCGGATCCAGGCGGCCTTCGGGGCGCACGGCGGCGCCCGCTCCCTGCACGCCAAGGGCCGCTTCTACACGGGCACCTTCACGGCCACACCCGCTGCAGCGGAGCACGGGAAGGCCGCCCATCTCCAGGGCGACCCGGTGCCCGTGCTGGTGCGCTGGTCCAACGGCGGGGGCGACCCGAAGTCGCCCGACAAGGCGCCGGACGTCCGCGGCATGGCGGTGTCCTTCCGCCATCCCGACGGCGCGACCGACCTGCTGGGGCAGACCGCGCCGCGCTTCCCGGTTCGTACTCCCGAAGCGTTCGTCCGGATGGTCGAGGCGGCGCGGAAGCCGTCAGCGTTGCCCGGGTTCCTGCTGCGCCACCCCAGCGCGCTGCCCGCGCTCGCCGTCAACGCGAAGGCCGGGTCGCTGGTCCCGCCGCGCAGCTTCGCCGAGGCGACGTTCTTCCCCATCCACGCCTACCTCTGGACCTCGCCGACGGGGATCGAACGCTGGGTGCGCTACGTCCTGCGTCCGCTCGACGAGGAGGCCGGCCGCCCCGAGGGGAAGTACGACGGACCGGACCGGCTCTTCGACGAGATGGAGGCACGTCTCGCGTCCGGCCCGGTGCGGTTCACCCTCGTGGTCAATGTCGCGTCCGACGGCGACGACCCGCACGACCCGATGTCGGTGTGGCGAGGGGTCGAGACCTTCGACGCCGGCACGATCGAGGTCACCGCGACCGCGCCCGACCCGGAGACCGACGGCAAGGTCACCGTCTTCGACCCCACCCGCGTCATCGACGGCATCGGGCTCTCCGACGACCCGATCCTGCTGTTCCGCCCGGGCGCCTACTCGGAGAGCGTCAACCGCCGCCTCTAGCTCGCCGGGCTCGGCGAGCCGGCGCCGGACTCGTCGGCGTGGGCGGAGAGTGCCGCGAGCGTGGCCTCGACACCGCGCACGGCCCGCTCCTCGTCGTACGGCGACGGGTCGACGACGTTGACGACCTCGAACAGGGTGCCGTTCTGCACGAACCCGGTGACGTAGAGCTGGTCCTTCGCCGCGTCGACCACGATCCGGGCAGCATCGGCGAGGGGGACGGTGGGCTCACGCACGTCGGCGCCCGCGGCCTGGCCCATCTTCTCCCAGAAGTCGTCGAGGCTGCCGCCGAAGAGCTGGTAGTTCGCGGTCAGCGCTGCCTCGCCCGAGTCCTTTGCGGGCGCGAAGCGGCACTCCGGCACGGTCGGTGTCCCGGCGTGCTCGGTCACCGTGGAGCCGAAGTGCTTCAGGACGAACGCCGGGTCCAGGGCGTCGCACGGGTTCCACAGTGCGGGCGTCTCGGTCGGCAGGTCCGGCTTCGCGCCGACGTCCTCGCCGCCACAGCCGGCGAGCAGCAGGGGCAGTACGGCGACCGCAACCGCCGCACCTCGAGGGAGAAACCCCCGCACTTCGCGGGAGAAACCCCCGCACTTCGTGTCACGCATCGTTCTTCTCCCGTCCGGGGAGCCGCAGGACCATCCGCGCCCCCCCACTTGCATTGGCGGTGGCGTGCACGGAGCCGGAGTGGCGCTCGGCGACCTGGCGCACGATCGCCAGGCCCAGGCCGGAGCCGGGCAGTGTGCGGGCGTCGGGCGAGCGCCAGAACCGGTCGAAGATCCGCGGGCGGTCGGCCTCGTTGATCCCCGGCCCCTGGTCGTCGACGGTCAGTACGCCGTCGCTCAGGCGCACCGTCACCTGACCGGCCTCCGGGCTCCACTTGGCGGCGTTGTCGAGCAGGTTCGTCACGGCACGTTCGAGCTCGGCGGCTTCGCCGATCACCCACCAGGGACGGGTGAAGACCTCGAACACGAGGCTGGGCGCGCGTCGTCGTACCCGCTGGATGGCGTGGTCGACCACGTCGGCCAGGTCGACCGGCTCGACCTGGATCGGCATCGGCTCGTCGCGTGCGAGCGAGGTCAGGTCGCCGATGAGGGTGGTGAGCTCCTCGATCTGGGCCTGGACGTCGTCGAGCAGCTCCTCGCGCGCGTCGGCAGGCAGGTTGCGCAGGCCGTCGGGCTGGCGAGCGGTCATGGTCAACAGGTCGACGTTGGTGCGCAGCGCCGTGAGCGGGGTGCGCAGCTCGTGGCTCGCGTCGGCGACGAGCTGCCGTTGCCGGATCCGGCTCGCGTCCAGGGCCACCAGCATGTGGTTGAACGCCGTCGCGAGCCGGGCGACCTCGTCGTCGCCCTCCACGGACAGTGGGGTGAAGTCCTCCGTGCGCGCGATGTGCTCGACCGAGTCGGTGAGCTTGCGCACCGGTCTCAGGCCGTTGCTCGCCACCGCCCAACCGGCCAGCCCGGCGACGATCACACCGAAGGCACCGAACGCGATGGTCACCCAGCCCAGCCGGGACAGGGTGCGGTCCTGGTCCTCCAGCGGCTGGGCGATGATCAGTGCGATGCCGTCCTGCTGGGTCGGCACCGCCACCACGCGGTACCGCTCACCGGCGATCAACAGGGTGCGCAGGCTGGAGGAGTGCTCGCCCTTGGCGACCTCGATCTCCGGAGTGCCGAGCTCGATCGCGGGGCCGCGGTCGAGGATCGCCGGGTTGCCCTTGTAGTCGAGGAAGGCGATCCGTACGTCGGCCGCACCCAGCGCCCAGGGAGGTACCCCGCGGGCGCCCACCTCGAGCAGCGTGTCGGTGGCGGCAGCCTTGTTGGCGCGGTCCAGGAGCGAGTCGTCGAGCGCGTCCTGCATCTGCACGCGGGCGGTGAAGTACGCACCGACCGCCACCAGCGCGACGGACAGGCCGACCGCGATCGTCGTCAGCCAGATCACGCGGCTGGCCAGCGAACGACGGTAGTGCCAGCGGCCGTCGTTGCCCGGCCGCATGGCGACCAGGCTCCAGGCGCTCACTCGTTCACTGCCGGTTCACGACCGCTCACGACTCCGTCGCGCGCAGCACGTACCCGATGCCGCGGACGGTGTGGATCAGGCGGGCCTCTTCGCCGGCCTCGGTCTTGCGGCGCAGGTAGCCGACGTAGACCTCGAGCGAGTTGGCTGTGGTGGGGAAGTCGTAGCCCCAGACCTCCTCGAGGATGAAGGAGCGGTCCAGCACCCGTCGCGGCCGCCGCAGGAACATCTCCAGCAGCGTGAACTCGGTACGGGTCAGCTCGATGTGGCGGGTGCCGCGCAGCACCTCGCGGGTGGTGACGTTCATGGTGAGGTCGGCGAACGAGAGCACCTCCTCCTCGGCGCCGTCCTCGGCGGGGACGACCCGGCGCAGCAGTGCGCGCAGCCGGGCCAGCAGCTCCTCGAGCGCGAACGGCTTGGTGAGGTAGTCGTCCGCACCGGCGTCGAGACCCTCGACCCGGTCGCCCACGGCGTCCCGGGCGGTCAACACGATGACGGGTACGTCGTTGCCGGCCGCGCGCAACGCACGCGTCGTCTCGAGGCCGTCGAGCTTCGGCATCATCACGTCCATGACGACCACGTCGGGCGCGAGCGCACCGATCCCCGCCAGGGCTTCGGCTCCGTCGCCGGCCAGGTGGACGTCGTACCCGTTGAAGACGAGCGAGCGCTTCAGCGACTCACGCACCGCGCGGTCGTCATCGACGACGAGGACGCGGGCAGGCGGAACAGGGCGGGACACGACACCATCATGGCCGATCGGCCTGAAGGCGTCCTGAGAGCCGCGCGGTCAGCTGATGTCGTCCGGGCACTCCGCGGGGCGCGGGTCGGCGTTGATGCAGAAGGCGTAGCTGGGCAGCGGTGGCAACGTCGAGGGAAGCGGCAGGCGCAGCCGCGGGTCCTCGGCGATCTCGAGCATCGCCCTGCTGCTCAGCTGGAGCTTCTCCTCCAGGTCCTCGATCGTCAGTCCCGCCGGCGGTTCGGCGAGCCGTTCGCCGACGAAGACCTCGAGCTTCCCCGTCGCGCGGTCGGCCGGGAGGACGAGGTTGTGCGACGCGCTGTTGATGGCGTTGTTGATGTACCAGTACTCGATGGCCGTGCGGCCGTCGCTGGCCTCGACCTCGGTGCACTTCGCGAGCACGTCCCCGCCGGACTGGAAGTCGTCGCACGACCAGTCGTAGTACGACCCGCCGTCGCTCGGTTCGTGCTCGGCGCGGATGTCCAGGCGGCGGATGTCGATGGTGGTGCGGACCGACCAGCTGGTCGCGTCGCCGCGCTCACCGATGGCGAGCTCACGCGGGAAGCCGTCGCTCAGGTTCGTGGACGCGACGCTCCACGAGCGTGCGGTGACCACGGGATCGACCGCCCCCGGGAACGAGTCGAGCGCGACCTGCTCCATCAGCTCCGCGATGGCGAACTCGTCGGCCACCGAGGGAACGTCCGTCGTGCTGTCGGTCGTGGGCCCGTCCGTGGTCGGCCCGTCCGTCGTGGGACCGTCCGTGTTCGGGTCGGTACGTCGGGCGGACGGGTCGTCCTGGGCGATCAGGATCGCCGCCGTCGTACCGCCGCCCACCAGCGCCAGGGCGAGCACGACCGCGGCGACGATCAGCCCGGTACGACGCCGCGGAGGCGCCGGGCGTGACGGTGGCCCCCACGCGGGCGGTGCGGCAGGTGGCGCGGCGGGTGGTGCAGCGAACGGCCGCGGTGCCGTGGGCGGCGGGATCGAAGGCGCCGGAGGAGCCGGAGCCGGGTGGGGAACCGAGGACTGGGCGGGTGCCGTCTGGGCGTCCAGCACGTCGCGGCCGACCACGCCGAGAGCGACACCGAGGACGGCGACGGCCCACCTGCTGGGAGCCACGTCGGTGGCCGCGCGGTCACGCGCGAGCTGGTCCCCGGCCGCCGCCACCGCCATGTGCGGTGCCGCCCCGTGGGCGATGTCGCGCTGCAGCCGGTCGATCGCTCCCTGTCGTACGGCGTCGACGAGCAGGTTGAGCACACCCCGGCTGGCCGTCTCGGGGGCGAGGAAGTCGTCCAGCGCCGCCCCGAAGCTCGTGGCGTCGGACAGGATCCCCGTGCCCGTGCGCGCGAGGAGGTCGGTCAGGTCGTCCGAGAGGGCCACGTCGCGAGTCTGTCAGAGATAGCGGGACGCGACCTTGGCTGCGCGGGCGCCGTACTGGCCACCGAACAGGCACGCGTGCACGAGCAGCGGGAAGAGCTGGTGGAAGCCGAGCCGGTCCTCCCAGCCGTCCGCGAGCGGGGCGACCTCGTCGTACGCCGCCATCACCTGGGGCAGCTGGGGGAGGCCGAAGAGGGCCAGCATGGCCAGGTCCATCTCGCGGTGTCCGCCGTACGCCGCGGGGTCGATCACGACCGCACGATCGTCGTTGGTCCACAGCACGTTGCCGTTCCACAGGTCGCCGTGCAGGCGGGACGGGGGTTCGACGGGGAGGATCTCGGGGCCGCGGGCGACGGCTGCCTCGATGGTGGCGCCCTCCTCGGCGCTGACGATCTCCTTGGCGCGCAGCACCTTGAGGTACGGCGCGATCCGGCGCTCGGCGTAGAACTCCGCCCATGTCGGCGCCGGGCGGTTCGGCATCGGCAGCCGACCGATGTAGCCGTCGGCGTCGAACCCGAAGAAGTCGGGGCCAGCCGCGTGGGTCGCGGCGAGCGCCCGGCCGAAGCGGCCGGCGGCCTCCGCGCCCGGGCGACCGGTCTCGATCCACTGCAGGATCACGCAGTCGTCGGCGACCGCCATCACCTCGGGGGTCGGGACGCCGCCGCCGGGGGTGGCCTCGGCCAGCCACCGCAGCCCGGCGGCCTCGCGCTCGTAGAAGTGCGGCGGCGCCGTACCGAGGGTCTTGAAGAGAGCCGTCCTGCCGTTGGAGAGGCGCAGCTTGACGGCGGTCGAGACGTCCCCGCCGGCCACGGGCGCGGTGGCCACCACGGAGGAGCCGAGCAGTTGCTCAGCCCGACCGGCGACGACCGGTTGCCGCGCCATCAGGGCCTCCCAGGTCCTCGGGGTCTAGGCCTGTCCCTTGAGCGCGCGCGGGATCTCTCGACCCTGTTCGATCGCGCGCTCGGGCGCCTTGACCTTCTTGAAGCTCCGGACGCCGAGCCACCCCAGGAAGACGGTGACCAGCAGGTAGAACCCGAAGACGATCAGGAAAGCCCAGTGCAGGTCGAGGCCGTCGCCGTTCCAGTGGATCAGGAACGCGATGGCGATCGAGAGCATGATGATCGCAAGGGTCAGGACGAACAGGGCAGCGCCGAGGTAGACCGCGCCCATCCCGCCTGCGGTCACGCTGACCTTGAGCTCCGACTTGGCGAGCTGGATCTCCTTGCGCATGAGCGTGGAGAAGTCGGTCTGCGCGTCCTTGATCAGGCGCCCGATGGTGGGCTCTTCCCGGATCGGTTCGATGGCCATGCGGCCGACCTTACCGACATCGATACACTCCCTGTCAGGTGAGCCGGGAAGTCTGGTCGGCAGACGATCGCCCCTGCCCGCCTGATCCCGGAGGCCTCAGTGCCCGAATCCCCCCGCTCACCCGACGACCTGTGGCGCCAGGGTCCGGTCTGGACGGCCAGCGAGAAGCCGTTGGCCAAGTACGTCGGCCGCCCGGTGCGGGAGTTCCTACACGTCGAGTCCGCCGGATCGATCCTGCTGCTCACCGCGACGGTGATCGCCCTGCTCTGGGTCAACCTCCCGGTCAGCGGCTGGGCCGCCGGGTACGACCACTTCTGGCACACCCCGATCGGGCTCGACGTCGGGAGCTGGCGGATCGAGGAGTCCCTCCAGCACTGGGTCAACGACGGCCTGATGACCATCTTCTTCTTCGTGGTCGGCCTGGAGATCAAGTACGAGCTGGTCCACGGCGACCTGCGTGACCCGCGCACCGCGGCGCTGCCGATCGTGGCCGCCGTGGGCGGCATGGCCGTGCCCGCCCTGCTGTTCGTGGCGATCGCCGGTGGCGGCGAGGCCGGAGCCGGTTGGGGGATCCCGATGGCGACCGACATCGCGTTCGCCGTCGGTGTCCTGGGCGTGCTCGGCCGCCGGATCCCGTCGGCCGCACGCCTGTTCCTGCTGACGCTGGCCATCGTGGACGACATCGGAGCGATCATCGTGATCGCCGTGTTCTACACCGCCGACCTCGCGTGGGGCTGGCTCGGCATCGCCGTCGGCCTGCTCGTCGTGATGACCGTCCTGCGGGCCGCCCGGGTCTGGGCGATCCCGGTCTACTGGGTCCTCGGCATCGCCATCTGGTTCGCCGTCCTCGAGTCGGGCGTGCACGCCACGCTCGCCGGCGTGGCGATCGGCCTGCTGACCCCGGCCGTCGCCCTGCTCAAGCCCGACGTCGCGAAGGAGTTCGCGACCGGCGCGCTCCGGGACAACGAGCTCGACGCCGAGGAGTTGCACCGGATGCGGTTCCTGCTCGCCGAGTCGGTCCCCATCGCCGAACGGCTCCAGTCGCGCCTGCACCCCGTGTCGTCGTACGTCGTCCTGCCGGTGTTCGCGCTCGCCAACGCGGGCGTGGCCCTGGGCGACGGCGCGCTGGGTGATGCGCTGTCCTCGACCGTCGCGCTCGGCATCGGTGCGGGCCTGGTGCTCGGCAAGCCGCTCGGCATCGCCCTTGCCTGCTTCCTCGCGATCCGGCTGGGTGTCGCGCGGATGCCGGAGGACACCAGCTGGGGCCAGCTGTTCGGTGTCGGCGCGGTCGCCGGCATCGGCTTCACCGTGTCGCTCTTCATCGCGGGCCTGTCGTACCCCGACTCGCCCGGTCTGACCGACGACGCGAAGGTCGGGATCCTGCTCGCCTCGGTGGTGGCCGCGGTGGTGGGTGTCGCCCTGCTGCTCGCCGGGTCGCGCGACGGCGACGAGGTCAGCGAGGCGGAATCACCTGCGACGAGCCCAGGAACCGCTCGACCGTGATCCGCACCGCCACCCGCTCGGGGTTCGGCCGGGGGTCGCGGTAGCGGCCGGCGTACATCGCGCACGCCCGGGCGATCGAGACCTCGTCCGCGAGGACCTCGGCGGTGCCGGAGATCGACGACCATCGCGCTCGGTCGACCTGGGTCACCGACAGGCGCGGGTCGCGGCGCAGGTTGGCGACCTTCTGCGATGCGCCGCTGGTGATGATCCACGCGCACCGCTGCTCGACGTCGACCGTCGCGCCCACCGCGACGGCGTGCGGTGCGCCGTGCCGGTCGAGCGTGCTCAGCGTGCAGAGGTGGCGCTCGGTCCAGAAGTCGGTCAGCGTCGGCGGCAGGGCCAACCAGTCGACGGGGTGCCAGACGGGCACGGTTCCTCCTGCGGGGGTCTCGACGATGGCCCACTGTCCCACGGGTCCCAAGTGTCACGTGGCAGAGGCAGTTCCTGCGCCGGTCGGCCGTTGCAACCCCCGACCGGCGCAGGAATCCCCGGGCGCCCGGGGATTCCTGCAGCCAGCCGCACTACTCGTCCGTCGAGGTGGTCTGACCCGCGGAGATCAGGTCCATGATGGAGGAGTCCGCCAGTGTCTGGGTGTCGCCGACGGTGCGGCCTTCGGCGACGTCGCGGAGCAGGCGGCGCATGATCTTGCCCGAGCGGGTCTTGGGGAGCTCGGGGACGATCATGATCTGCCGCGGCTTGGCGATCGGGCCGATCTCCTTGCGGACGTGGTCGGACAGCTCCTTGATGATGTCGGGCCCTCCGTCGCCGGCCTCCTCGCGCAGGATGACGTAGGCGACGACGGCCTGGCCCGTGTCGGGGTCGTTGGCGCCCACGACAGCCGATTCGGCGACCTTGGGGTGCGACACGAGCGCGGACTCGATCTCGGTGGTGGAGAGCCGGTGACCGGAGACGTTCATGACGTCGTCGACGCGGCCGAGGAGCCAGATGTCTCCGTCCTCGTCCTTCTTCGCGCCGTCGCCGGCGAAGTAGAAGCCTTCCTTCTTGAAGCGCGACCAGTACGTCTCGGCGTACCGGGCGTCGTCGCCCCAGATGGTGCGGAGCATGGAGGGCCACGGCGAGGTGACGACGAGGTAGCCACCGGAGCCGTTGGGGACGGAGTTGCCGTCGTCGTCGACCACGTCGGCCTCGATGCCGGGGATCGCGGTCATCGCGGAGCCGGGCTTGCCGGCAGTGACACCGGGCAGCGGGGAGATCATCACGGCGCCGGTCTCGGTCTGCCACCAGGTGTCGACCACGGGGGTGCGGTCACCGCCGATGACGTTGCGGTACCAGATGTACGCCTCGGGGTTGATCGATTCGCCGACCGATCCGAGAATCCGCAGCGAGGACAGGTCGAACCGGTCGGGGATCTCACGGCCCTGCTTCATGAAGGACCGGATCGCGGTGGGCGCGGTGTAGAAGAGCGTGACCTTGTGGTCCTGGATGATCTGCCACCAACGCCCGCGCTCGGGGGAGTCGGGGGTGCCTTCGTAGACGACCTGGGTCACGCCGTTGGCGAGGGGTCCGTAGACGATGTAGGAGTGACCGGTGACCCAGCCGATGTCGGCCGTGCACCAGTACACGTCGTCGGGCTTGAGGTCGAAGACCGCGTTGTGCGTGTACGACGCACCGGTCAGGTACCCGCCAGTCGTGTGCAGGATGCCCTTGGGCTTGCCGGTGGTGCCGGAGGTGTACATGACGTAGAGCGGGTGCTCGGCGTCGAAGGCCTGCGGTTCGTGGATGGTCGAGGCCTCGTCGACGACCTCGTGCCACCAGTTGTCGATGGCGGAGTTGAACTCCACCTCCTGGCCCGTACGACGCACGACCAGCACGTTCTCGACGATGGCCGTGTTGACGTTGTCGATCTTGACCAGCGCCTCGTCGACGGCCGGCTTCAACGCGGCCGGGGCGCCGCGGCGGTAGCCGCCGTCGGCGGTGATGACGAGCTTGGCGCCACAGTCCTCGATCCGCGAGGCCAGGGCCTCGGCGGAGAAGCCTCCGAACACCACGGTGTGCGGGGCGCCGACGCGGGCACACGCCAGCATCGCGATGATCGCCTCGGGGATCATCGGCATGTAGATCGCGACCCGGTCGCCGGCCTCGATGCCGAGCTCCTCGATGGCGTTGGCGGCCTTCGAGACCTCGTCCTTGAGCTGGGCGTAGGTGATGTCCCTCGTGTCATCGACAGGCTCGCCGACCCAGTGGATCGCGACCTTGTCGCCCCGTCCCGCCTCGACGTGCCGGTCCACGCAGTTGTACGACGGCCCAGTCCAGCCGGTCGGCCTGGGTGGCCCAGAAGCCTTCACGGTCGGCCTTCGCGGCGTCGTACGCGTCTGCCTTGACGTTCGCGTTCGCGGCGAGCTCCGCCGGGGGCTGGAAACGGCGCTCCTCCCGCGACAGGTTGGCGAGGGTCTCTTCGTGGTCGGTCACTACCGGGCCTTTCGACGTTCAGGGGCACGTTGGGGGTGCGGCTCACATTGCCGCACCCCCAACTGTGCCCGCTAGGGGTTGCTTCGTGGTTGCAAGCGGGTGGTCAGTGCACCACGGCCTGCTCGGCCCCGGCGCCGGTGAGCGCGCGGACCTCGAGCTCGGTGAACCGCTCCTCCGACTCGGGCTCCTTCGACGTGACCGTCCCGAGCCAGCCGAAGAAGAAGCCGAGCGGGATGGAGATCAGGCCGGGGTTCTCGAGCGGGAACCAGTGGAAGTCCACGCCGAGCGGGAACAGGGCCTTGCTGATGACCTCGCCGTCAGCGTTGATGCCGGTCTTGCCCGACACCACCGGCGAGAAGAACACCAGCGTGATGCAGGAGATCAGGCCGCCGTAGATGCTCCAGGTGGCGCCGCGGGTGTTGAAGCGCCGCCAGAACATGTTGTAGACGATCGCCGGCAGGTTGGCCGACGCGGCGACCGCGAAGGCCAGACCGACGAGGAACGCGATGTTGAGGTTTCGAGCCGGGATGGCCAGCAGGATCGCGATCACGCCGAGCCCGGCCGCGGCGAAGCGGGTCACCCGGATCTCCTCGGCCTCGGTGGCCTTGCCCTTGCGGATCACCGAGTTGTAGATGTCGTGCGCCACCGAGGTGGAGGACGTCAGGGTCAGACCGGCGACCACGGCGAGGATGGTCGCGAAGGCGACCGCCGAGATCACGGCCAGCAGGATCGCGCCGCCGGTGGATCCGGCACCACCACCGACCGCTTCAGCCAGCAGGGGTGAGGCCAGGTTGCCGTCGCTGGTGGCGACGTCGCTGCCGACACCGGTCTTGAGCAGGGCCGCGGCACCGAAGCCGAGGACGAGCGTGAACAGGTAGAAGACGCCGATCAGGCCGATCGCCCAGAGCACCGACTTGCGGGCGTCCCGCGAGGTCGGCACGGTGTAGAAGCGGACCAGGATGTGCGGAAGTCCGGCTGTTCCGAGCACGAGCGCGATGCCGAGGCTGAGGAAGTCGAGCTTGTGGGTCGCGTCGATGCCGTACTTCAGGCCCGGCTCCAGGAAGCCGGTCTTGCCGGAGTTCGACTGCGCGGCCCCCAGCAGTTCGGAGAGGTTGAAGTCGAACTTCGCCAGGACGAGTACGACGATCACGGCGGAGCCGACCATCAGCAGGACCGCCTTGACGATCTGCACCCAGGTGGTGCCCTTCATGCCGCCGACCGTGACGTAGACGATCATCAGCGCGCCGACGCCCGCGATGACCGCGCTGACGGCGAGGGTGTTGGTCTTGTCGATGCCCAGGAGCAGGACGACGAGGCTGCCGGCACCGACCATCTGGGCGAGCAGGTAGAAGATCGACACGGTCACCGTGGAGGTCGCGGCCGCCGTACGGACCGGGCGCTGCTTCATCCGGTAGGCCAGCTGGTCGGCCATCGTGAAGCGGCCGGAGTTCCGGAGCATCTCGGCGACGAGCAGCAGGGCCACCAGCCAGGCGACCAGGAACCCGATCGAGTAGAGGAACCCGTCGTACCCGGCCAGCGCGATGGCGCCGGAGATGCCGAGGAAGGACGCTGCGGACATGTAGTCGCCGCCGATGGCGAGTCCGTTCTGGATGGGGGAGAACGACCGGCCGCCGGCGTAGAAGTCAGCGGTTCCGCTGGAGGAACGACTGGCCTTGATGGTGATGAAGAGGGTCAGGGCGACGACGCTGAGGAACAGCCCTGCGGTGAGTACCTGGTGGTCCATCAGTTCTGCGTCCTTCCGTGGGACGACTTGCCGGCCAGCGCGATGAAGCGCTCGTCGAGCTCCCGGGCGAGCGGGTCGAGCTTCGCGTTGGAGTAGCGGCTGTAGAGCCAGGCGAGCCCGAACGTCGTCACGAACTGGAGCAGTCCGAAGACCAGGGCCACGTTGATGTTGCCGAGGACCTGGTGGCTCATGAAGTCGCCGCCCCAGTTGGAGAGGACGACGTAGAGCAGGTACCACGCGAGGAACGCGATCGTGGCCGGGAAGACGAAGGCCCGGTAGCGGCGGCGCAGCTCGGCGAACTCGGGCGACGCGTGCAGCTCGTCGTACACGGGATCGTGGCGCGCGGCCACCTCGTGCGGGTCGTGCGGGGCGACTTCAGATGTCACGACGAAACCTCCTGTGCTCAGTGCAGGTGGCCGCAGTCGCGGCCGACATTGCGACGCTAGGAGTGATCGCGGTCACACCGGCAGGGGTGCGGTCCGGGTGCGCGCCGAGTGGGGCGGGGTTGTCGACGAACGGTCGGTACGGCGCGACGAACGGCACCGAAGAGCGTCCGGAAATCCGGGTTCGGGTCCGCCGTGGGTCGCTGGATGGAATGCTTCCTGAACGTGGGGGTGCACAACGAGATTGCCCGGCTGGTCGAACAGGCCGGCCCCGGCGTGCTGGACGACGCCGACTCGTTCCGTGCTGCCCTCGACGACTTCCTTGCCGAGGACGCGGCGACGCGCGGCGAGCTCAACCTGCTGGTCGACGCCGTCCGCCTGGGGACCTTCGCGCGGCTGCTCAGTCAGGTCGAGCACGGCGCCGAGATCACCCAGGCGACCCGCCTCCTGGGCCGGGAGCTGGCCCGTGACCGCGGTACGACGGAGTCCACGAGCGCAGCCTGGGCGTTGGGCGTCCTGGCGTTCGCCGTCGGCAAGCTCGACGAGGCCGACCTGACCGAGCTCCGCGCCGCCATGGTGCCCGTCGAGGGGCTGGCCGCCCAGGTCGTCGGTCGTCCGGTGGATGCGGTGGCCGATGGAGGTCCCCTCGCCGCGACCACGGTGAAGCGGCCTGCCACCGTTCCGATCGAGGACGAGCTCGCGCAGCGGCCGCGCCGGGCCGGCAGGACCTTGCTGGCTGTCGGCGCCGTGGTGGCTCTGCTGGCCGGCGGGATCGCGTTCGCGTCCGGTTGGGGCCGCGGCGACGACGACCCGGCTGTCGCCGACCGCACGTCGGGTACGACGACCGCCCCCGCCGACTTCGTGCCGCTCACCGTCAACGGGGGGACCGACCTGGACAAGGGCGTGCGCAGCGAACGGACGTACCGGATGAGCGCTGACCGGGTGTCCTCCACCGTGGTCCTGATCAACACGACGAAGTCCGCGATGACGGTCCTGTGGACCGAGGTGGTGCCGAAGGAGCTGGCCGACCACGTCGGTCTGGTCGACTTCAAGCCGACCGATCGCAAGGTGCTCGAGGCCGACCCGGTCGTCTACTGGCGCCTCGCGCTCCCTGCGGGCGGCAGCCGCCAGGTGCGCTGGACGACGCCGCTTCCCGAGGATGCGGTGCCGTCGGCCGACTACCTCGCGCGGATCACCGGCTGGCACGAGGAGGCCGTGACCGATGCACTTCCGCTGATCAGGCGTGAAGTCCCGGACCTGGCCCGGGCCGGCGAGGTCGTGCCGATCCCGGACATCCCCGAAGCCGAGAAGGCGGACGTGGTCCCCGTGGTGCCGGGTGCTCCCGAGACGTCGATTCCGTTCGACCAGCCGACCGCTTCGACCGCCGCCTCGCCGCGACCGACCAAGGCCGCGGCGAACCGCGCACCCCGGATCTCGCTCTCCTCGAAGAGCACGGGCGAACGAGTCAGCGGTGCCTACACCGTCGGCGGCAGCGATCCGGACGGCGACAGCTGGAGCATCGTGTCCGTCTCCAACCCGCCTCCGGGCATCGGCAGGACGGGCTCCCACTCCCTGGGCGGCACCGTCTCGCACAACGCCGCGAGCGTCACCACCAGCAAGTCGAACATCCGGTCCCGGACCTACTCCGTCACCGTGACGATCCAGGACAGCCACGGCCTCCGAGACTCGGGCACCTTCACCTGGACGGTCCGTGACACGCACTTCGCCATGCCGCAGCTGGTCGGGACCTGCGCCTGCGCTCCGGACATCGCGATTCGCCTGAATCCGTCGACGGCCGGCTGCTACAGCCCGTCCAAGCCGGAGGGAGACGTCGCGAAGCAGAGCATCGGCGTCGACACCCCGGTTGCCTACGGTGCAGGGGTGCTGCTGACGTTCGTCAACCGCAACAGCGGGGATCCGAACTGTCCCTGAGGAATGGGGCCCCGTTCACCGGCAGGTCGGTTGCTGGCCGCATGACGGCTGTTCGCTGAGGAGGTTGCCCCAACCCCTCGGAAGGACCCTCGACATGACTGCTTCTCGTCGCACGATGCTGGCCGGCGGTGCGGCTGGTGCCGGCCTCGCCGTCGCCGGCGCGATGCCCTCGCTCGCCCAGGCCAGCCCGAACCGGAAGGCTCCGCAGCGACCCGGTCGACCGGGCGCTGGCCCGGTCCCGTTCCCGCCGCTCGAGGACGACCCGGCAGGGCTCCTCGCGCTGCCCGCCGGCTTCTCGTACTCCGTCGTCACCCGCGCAGGAGTGACCCGGCTCGACGAGGGTGGCCTGACGCCCAACGCGCACGACGGCAACGCGGTCTTCTCCACCGGTCGCGGTCGCTACCAGCTGATCCAGAACCACGAGCTCAAGGCGGGCTCCCCGCTCGGCGTACCGCACGTCGAGGGCACCGTGTACGACGCGGGCGCGGTCGACGCGGGCGGCTGCACCGTGATCAGCACCGACCGGCACGGCCGCAACCTCGGTGAGTTCGTCGCCATCTCCGGTACGTCGACCAACTGCGCCGGCGGCCCGACGCCGTGGGGCACCTGGCTGACCTGCGAGGAGACCGAGGACCGCGCCGGGAAGTCGTGGAGCGGCAACGGCAAGAGCGGCAGCTACGCCAAGGACCACGGCTACGTGTTCGAGGTGTTCCACGACGGCCGCACGAACCCGAAGCCGATCAAGGCGTTCGGTCGCTACGCCCACGAGGCCTGCGCGATCGACAAGTCGCGTCGCCACGTCTTCCTGTCCGAGGACGCGTCGGGCCCGAACGGCCTCTTCTACCGCTGGACCGCACCGCGCGGTTACACCCTCAAGTCCGGCATCGCCGATGACCTGGCCGACGACGCGGGCGTCCTCGAGGCGATGCAGATCCTGATGCCCGACGGTTCGGTGCTCTCCGACGTCGCGTACCTGACCTCCTCCCAGCTCGGCCGGCCCTTCCCGGTGCGCTGGATCCCGGTACCGGACCGGGACGCGAGGACCGTCTCCACCCGCAAGCAGTTCACCGACGGCCAGGTCACCCGCGGCAAGAAATTCGAAGGCGTGTGGGGCACCGACGAGGGCGTGTACGTCGTGAACTCGTTCGCGTTCTCCGACGGCGACCTGCCCGCCGATGCGGTGCCGCACGACGGCATGGTCTGGTTCTACGACTTCGGTGCGGAGACCATCCAGTTGGTGACCTACTTCCCGCACCAGAAGACCGCCGCGACCGGTGGTGCCGCGAAGTACGACGACCTCACGTTCGACGGCCCGGACAACGTCACGGTCACCCCGTGGGGTTCGCTGGTGCTCGCCGAGGACGGCGTCGGTGCCTCGCACGTGCTGTCCGCGACGCCGTACGGCCCGGCCCAGGCCATCGCCCGCAACCAGCTCAACGACTCGGAGTTCACGGGGCCGACGTTCTCCGAGGACGGCAAGGTGCTCTTCGTGAACATCCAGACGCCGGGCCTGACGCTGGCGATCACCGGACCGTGGGAGCAGTACCTCGGCTGAGCCGCCTGGGCGACCTGGGCGAGTGTGACCTTCTGCACCCGTCCCCGCGGTGACAAGATCTCCTGTGATCTGATTAGGTAAGGCTTACCTTCTCGGATCACAGGAGATCTCCGTGTCCCAGCTCCCCCTGCACCACCTGTTCCACCCGGCCCACGCAGACCACTACGCCGATACCCTCGGCGCCGGCCTCGAGCACCTGCTCGGCCAGCTCCGCACCGTCGCCGGACCGTCCACCGGCTCGCAGCCCAAGGACGCCGAGGCCCGCGTCGCCGCCGTCGACCTGGCCAGCCCGCTGGTTGACGTCGGCGCGGTCCTGGCCGAGATGTCGCAGCTCTGGCTCGACGACGCGGTGTGGTTCCACGAGCCGACGTACGCCGCCCACCTCAACTGCCCGGTCGTCGTACCCGCCTTGTTGGCCGAGCTCTTCGTCGCCTCGGTCAACAGCTCGCTCGACACCTTCGACCAGAGCGTCGGTGGCACCTACATCGAGCGCCGGCTGATCGAGTGGACCGCCGAGCGGATCGGCTTCGGCGCCGAGGCCGACGGGGTGTTCACCAGTGGTGGCAGCCAGTCCAACCTGCAGGGCCTGCTGCTGGCGCGCGGCCGCCACGAACGGGTCCCGGCCGAGCGGCTGCGGATCCTTGCGTCGGCCGACAGCCACTTCTCGGTGCAGAAGTCGGCGCGGCTGCTGGGCCTCGGCGACGAGGCCGTGGTCAGCGTGCCGACCGATGAGCGGCACCGGATGGACCCGGCTGCGCTCGAGCGTTCGCTCGCTGCCTGCACGGCCCTCGGGCTGCGGCCGATGGCCATCGTCGCGACCGCCGGTACGACGGACTTCGGCGCGATCGACCCGCTGCCCGCGATCGCCGACCTTGCCCTGGCCTACGACGCCTGGCTGCACGTCGACGCGGCGTACGGCGGCGGCCTGCTGATCTCGCCCCGGCGCCGTTCGATGCTGGACGGCATCGACCGCGCCGACTCGGTCACCGTCGACTACCACAAGACGTTCTTCCAACCGGTGTCCTCCAGCGCGATCATCGTGCGCAACCGGGACACCATGTCGCCCGCGACGGTGCACGCCGACTACCTCAACCCCCGCGAGGCCACCGACCCGAACCAGGTCGACAAGAGCCTGCAGACCACGCGCCGCTTCGACGCCCTCAAGCTGTGGCTGACCCTGCGCACGATGGGCCCCGAGCTGCTCGGTGGGTACGTCGACGCGGTGGTCGACCTGACCGCGGCGGTGTACGCCGTGCTGCGGGACGAGCCGGACCTGCAGTTCGCGGCCGCGCCCGAGCTCAGCACGCTGGTGTTCCGCTACGTCCCGCGCGACGTGGCGCTGGGCGAGGACGGCCTCGGTGCCCTCAACCGGGCGATCCGGGAGGCCCTCTACGACTCGGGTGCTGCCATGGTCGCGGCCACCCGGGTCGACGGCATCCAGTACCTCAAGGTCACCCTGCTCAACCCGATGGCGACCGCCGACGACATCGTCGGCGTGCTCGACCTGGTGCGTTCGACGGGAGCGCGGCTCTCTTCGTTGGTCGAGGAGGTCGCTCCGCGACCGTCTCGAGACCAGGCCGCGGAGGTCGTGGGATGAACCAGGCGCACGACTTCGTCGCGATCGGCCTCGGGCCGTTCAACCTCGGCCTGGCCTGCCTGACCGACCCGTTGCGTTCCTCGGACGGCCTGGACGGGGTGTTCCTGGAGGCCCGTGACGGCTTCGACTGGCACCCGGGCATGCTGCTCGACGACGCCACGCTGCAGGTGCCGTTCCTCGCCGACCTGGTCACGATGGCCGACCCCACCTCGCGCTGGTCGTTCCTGAACTACCTCAAGGTGAGCGGCAACCTCTACCCGTTCTACATCCGGGAGAGCTTCTACCCGTTGCGGCGCGAGTACGACGACTACTGCCGCTGGGCCGCAGAGCGCCTCGACAGCGTCCGGTTCGGCCAGCGGGTCACGAACGTCGAGCACGACGGGACGTCGTACGTCGTCCACAGCGGGAGCGGCGAGACGTTCCGGGCGCGGCGTCTGGTGCTCGGCATCGGTACGACGCCACGCGTGCCCGCTGCGCTCCGCCCGTTGGTCGAGGGGTCTCGAGACGGTCGCAGAGCGACCTCCTCGACCAACGGAGGAGGTGTCGTCACGCACTCCGCCGACTACCTCGCCCACAAGGCCGCCCTGCAGCAGCAGGAGACGATCACGATCGTGGGCAGCGGCCAGAGTGCCGCCGAGATCTACCACGACCTGCTCTCCGAGGCGCCGGCCCACGGCTACACGCTGACCTGGCTGACGCGCAGCCCGCGGTTCTTCCCGATGGAGTACACCAAGCTCACCCTCGAGATGACCTCGCCGGAGTACGGCGCCTATCACCGGTCGTTGCCGATCGAGACGCGCGACCGGCTGGCCCGCGAGCAGCGGCACCTCTTCAAGGGGATCAGTGCTGACCTGGTCGACGCGATCTTCGACCTGCACTACCAGCAGCGGGTGACCGGTGCAGGCCCGCGCACGACCCTGGTCACCAACACCGAGGTGCGCGGCTCACGTCGCTCTGGCGCGGTGTCCGAGCTCGACCTGCTGCACGTCGAGACCGGCGAGGAGTTCTCGATCCGCACCGGCGGACTGGTGCTGGCGACCGGCTACGCGTCGACCGCACCGTCCTTCCTCGACGGGGTCCGTGACCGGATCCGCCTCGACGAGCGCGGTCGGTACGACGTCGCGGGCGACTACTCCGTCGACGTCGCCGGTGGCGAGATCTTCGTGCAGAACGCCGAGGAGCACACGCATTCGTTGCTCGCGCCCGACCTCGGCATGGGGCCGTACCGCAACTCGGTGATCATCGCCGCGCTGCTCGGCCGCGAGGTCTACCCGATCGAGAAGCGGGTCGCCGTCCAGACCTTCGGTGTACCGGACCACCTGAGGAGCGCAGCGCGATGACCCACGACATCACCATCGAACCGCTCGACCTGTCTCGCGATCTCGAGCTGCTCCACGGCTGGGTGACCCACCCCCGTTGCGTCTACTGGATGATGCAGGACGCGTCGGTCGAGGACGTGCGGGCCGAGTACGCCGGCATCGCCGCCCATCCGCACCACGACGCCTTCCTCGGCCGGGTCGGAGGGCGACCGGCGTTCCTGGTCGAGACCTACGACCCGGCCCACACCGAGGGCCTGGCCGGCCTGCCGGAGCTGCAGCCCGGCGACGGTGGGATGCACGTCCTCGTCGCGCCGCCCGCCGGCGACCCGGTCCCCGGCCTGACCACGCGGATCTTCGACGCGGTCCTGGCGTTCTGCTTCGCGGATCCTTCCGTGCAGCGGATCGTCGTCGAGCCCGACGCCCGCAACACCGCGATCCGGGCGAAGAACGTCGCGGCCGGCTTCACCGAGCTGCGCGAGATCCCGATGCCCGGCAAGACCTCGATGCTGTCCGTCTGCCCGCGCGAGGACTGGAACCACCCCGACCTGGTGCGTCTCGACGGGATAGTCCCTGCCCAAAAGCACCAGGAGACGTCGAATTCCGGTGCTTTTGACCCGGGACTATCGTCCGCGGACCACCTGAACCCCGCGCTGATGGACCGCGCCCAGCGCCACCTGGTGGCCAAGGCGCTCGGCGAGTTCAGCCACGAACGGCTGCTCGCCCCCGAGTCGCTGGACGACGGCACCTGGCGCGTCGAGACCGACCGGTCGTCGTACCGCTTCACGGCGCGGGTGCACGCGCTCGAGCACTGGGTCGTCGACGCTGGTTCCATCGAGCGGACGATCGACGGCGTCCACGCCGTGCCCGACGCGCAGGAGCTCATCGCCGAGCTGGCGCCGGTGCTGGGGATTCCGGACCAGCTGCTGCCGACGTACCTCGAGGAGATCGCCTCGACGCTCGCCTCGACGGCGTGGAAGCTGGCGCACCGCCACGTGCCCGTCCGTGACCTCGTCGACGCCGGCTACCAGGACCTCGAGGCCGCGATGACCGAGGGCCACCCCGCCTTCGTCGCCAACAACGGCCGGATCGGGTTCGGCATCGATGACTACCGCGCCTTCGCCCCCGAGACCGGGGCCGCGATCCACCTGCAATGGGTCGCGGCCCGGCGCGACCTCAGCCACCTCTCCCTGGGTGAGGGCGAGACCGAGCAGACCCTGTACGACGGCGAGCTGGCCCCCCAGGTCCGCGAAGCCTTCGACGGCCGACTGCGCGAGCTCGGCCTCGACCCGGCGGCGTACCTGTTCCTCCCCGTGCACCCGTGGCAGTGGACGAACAAGCTCGCGATCACGTTCGCGCCGGATGTCGCGCGGCGCGACCTCGTGCACCTCGGAGCGACCGGGGACGACTACCGCGCGCAGCAGTCGATCCGGACGTTCTTCAACACCAGCCGGCCCGAGCGCCACTACGTGAAGACCGCGCTGGCGATCCAGAACATGGGCTTCGTGAGGGGCCTCTCGCCCGCGTACATGGCCGTCACGCCGGCGATCAATGACTGGGTCGCGTCCGTCGTGCATGCGGATCCGGAGCTCCAGGCATCTGGGTTCGAGGTGCTCCGTGAGCTCGCGGCGATCGGCTACACCGGCGATGCCTTCCACCGCGCGGCCACGCCGTCGCCGTACCGCAAGATGATCGCGGCGTTGTGGCGCGAGAGTCCGGTGCCCCGGGCCGTCGAGGGTGAGCAGCTGTCGACGATGGCGGCGCTGCTGCACCGCGACGCCGACGGGGACGCGCTCGTCACGGCGTGGATCAAGGCGTCGCCCGTGGATGCAGCGACCTGGGTGCGCTCGTACCTGCGGGTCTACCTCCGGCCGCTCGTGCACTGCCTGTACGCCTACGACTTGGCCTTCATGCCGCACGGCGAGAACCTGCTGCTCCGGTTGCGGGACCACGTGCCGGTGGGTGCGTTCATGAAGGACATCGGCGAGGAGGTCGCCGTGATGGGCGACCTCGCGCTGCCGGAGGAGATCGAGCGGATCCGCGCCGCCGTACCGAATGACGTGAAGCCGCTCGCCGTGCACACGGACGTGTTCGACGGCGTCCTGCGCTTCGTCGCGGCGATCCTCGACGAGGACGGCATGCTGGCCGAGGGCGAGTTCTGGGGGATCGCGCGCGACACCATCACCGAGCACCTCGCCGACCACCCCGAGCTCGCCGAGGCGGCGGCGCGCTACGACCTGCTGGCGCCGCGGTTCCGGCACAGCTGCCTCAACCGGCTGCAGCTGCGCAACACCCTGCAGATGGTGGACATCGCCGATCAGTCGCAGTCGCTGATCTTCGCGGGCACGCTGCGCAACCCGGTCACCCGACCGGAGGTCGAGGAGGCCGCTCACGGCCGTCTCGAGACCCGGTGACGATCACCCGTGATGCCTGGGGAGTCCCGCAGGTGGAGGGGGGATCGGTCCTCGAGGTGGCCCGCGAGCAGGGCCGCGCGACGGCGACCGACCGCGCGTGGCAGCTCGAGGTCGAGCGCCGCCGCGCGGAGGGGACC
This sequence comes from Nocardioides sp. Root682, assembly GCF_001427795.1. Classification (GTDB taxonomy): domain Bacteria; phylum Actinomycetota; class Actinomycetes; order Propionibacteriales; family Nocardioidaceae; genus Nocardioides. Next base: position 60,775 of record NZ_LMHJ01000004.1, read on the forward strand.
TGCGCCGAGGTGTTCGGTGCTCCGGCCCTCGAATGGGACGTGCTGGCGCGGCGGGCCCTGATCGTCGACACCGCGCGGCGTGCGTTCGCCGCACTGTCGGAGGAGAGCGCCGACTTCGTCGGTGCCTATGTCGAGGGCCTGAACGAGGTCCTCGACCGCAGGTGGCAGCCGTGGATGCCGCTGGCCGTCTTCGCCACCCAGCACCTGCTCTTCTCCACCTTCCCGAGCAAGCTGTGGCGCCAGCACGTCCTCGACACCGCCGGCCCGGACGCCGGTGGGTGGATCGACCTGTTCCGCACCGAGGGCCTGCCCGGCGGCAGCAACGCCTTTGCCGTCGCCGGCTCGCTGACGGCGAGCGGAATGCCGATCGTCGCGGGCGATCCGCACCGGGTGATCGAGGCGCCGGGCTGCTACGCCCAGGTGCGACTGGCCTGCACCGATCCCGATGACCCCTTCGACGTCACCGGACTCACCTTCGTCGGCGTACCGGGCGTCCAGCACTTCGGCCACGCCGGTTCCGTCGCCTGGGGCATCACCAACGCCGTCGCCGACACCGATGACGTGTACGACGAGGAGCTGCTCCGCCACGCGGGAGCGGTGATCGCGCGCGGACCCGCCGGCTGGGAGCCCGTCGCCCGCCGCACCGAGCTGGTGCGCGTGCGGGTGGGGGAACACGAAGAGCGCCCCTTGGGGGCACGAAGTGCGCCAATTGGGGGTTCGAAGGGCGTCGATCGGGGGGACGCGTACGTCGCCGACGAGATCGAGGTCCTCGTCACCGACCGTGGCCCTGTGATCCTCGGCGGCCCGGACGCGGACCGCGCCGTCAGCCTGCGCACGCCCGCCTTCGTGCTCGGCGACCTGGGCTTCGACGCGATCCTGCCGCTGTTGCGGTCACGGACGGCCGCGGGTGTCGCGTCGGCGTACGACGACTGGGTGGCGCCGGTCAACAACCTGCTGGTCGCCGACACGGCCGGTCACGTCGAGCACCGCGTCGTCGGGCGCGTGCCGGAGCGAGAAACCGGCGCACCTCGAAGGAGTAACCCCCGCACTTCGGACACGCAACCGGCGCACCTCGTCCAGACCCGGAGCGGCTGGGTCGAGGATCTCCCGCGACGGAGCGGTTCGATCCTGGTCAGCGCCAATGACCGGGCGACCGAGGACTTCGGGCGGATCGGTGACGACTTCGCGCGACCGTTCCGGGCCGACCGGATCCGGGAACGACTCGAGGCGCTGGCGGCGGCCGGGCCGCTGACCCCCGCAGCGGTCGGCGACGTGCTCGCCGACGTACGACAGACCGCCGGCGCCGCGCTGCTCGACGCGATCGAGCAGCTCGTCGACCTCGACCCCCCGGCGGCGGGACTGCGCGCCAGGCTCCTCGCTTGGAACCGCGAGATGGCCGCCGACAGCTTCGACGCTGCGCTCTTCGCCGCCGTTCGCGCCGAGGTGGTCGACACCTTCGCCACCGCGCCGGCCCTGGCCGGCGTCGACACCAGTCCGTACGGCGAGCTGTTCGCGCCCTGGTTCGAGCTGCGCGGCCGGGTGCGGCTGGCCCTGCCGAGCCTGCTCGTCGCCGACAAGCCGTTCGGGGTCGATCCGCTCCAGGCCGTCGCCTCCGCGCTCGAGAACGTCGCCCGACGGCCGGAGCCGCCGGCCTGGGGGAAGCGGCACGTCGCCGTACCGCTGACGCCGCACGAACAGTTCGGTCTCGCCGCTCCGGACGGATCAGCAGCGCCGATGCCGGACATGGCCGGCGACGAGGACTGCGTGCTGGCTGCGCGGGCGCTCGGCGGGACCGGTGCCACGGTCCACGGACCCGTGGCGCGGTTCGTGTGGGACCTCGGCGGCGAGAGCCGCTGGGTCGTCCCGCTCGGCGCCTCGGGAGACCCGGACTCGCCCCATCACCACGACCAGCAATGGACCTGGGCCGCCGGCGGCACCCTGCCGCTGACCCGCCCCGCACCACCAGGAGAAGACCGATGACCGTGACCGTCCGCCCCGTCGACCCCGACGCCGACACCGGCAGCGACATCCCCCTGCTGCACGGCTGGGTCACCGAGCCCCGCGCCGCCTTCTGGGGCATGGGCGATCTCGCCGAGGAGGAGGTGGCCGAGATCTACCGCTACATCGACGAGCAGGCCCACCTGGCGGCGTACGTCCTCGAGCTCGACGGCCATCCGGTCGGGCTCCTCCAGACCTACGACCCCGCCATCGACGAGATCGGTGAGTGGTACGACCGCGCGCCCGGCGACGTGGGGATCCACCTCCTGCTGGCCGACGACCCGACCCGCGCGGGCCGGACTCACGAGGTGATCACCGCCGGCCTCGACTTCGTCGCGCACCTGCCCGGATGCCAGCGGCTGGTGCTCGAGCCCGACGCCCGCAACGCCCCCTCGATCGCCCTGATGGAGCGGCTCGGCGCCGAGCGTGGCCCGCTGGTCGACCTGAAGACCAGCATCAGCGAGAAGCCGGCTCAATTCTTCTTCATCGACCGGGCGCGCGCGCTGGAGCTCGCGGGGGTGCCGCGCCCCCAACAGTGACCTGGCCCACGCCGGAGAGGCCGTGAGGTCGGTGAGGCCGTGAGAACGAGTTGACGAAATGAAACCCGGAGGACCGTCGGGGCGAAACGAGCGGCGCACAGGATCAGCATCAGTATCCGACCCCTGCCACATGTGCACAGCCGCCAGGAGCCCGACGATGACACTGACAACCAACACCGGCCCCGACGCCTCTGGCGTCGGTACGCCGACACCCACGAAGAGCCACCGTTCCGGGCGGTGGATCGACGAATGGCGCCCCGAGGACCCCGAGTTCTGGGAGTCCACCGGCGCCCCGATCGCCAAGCGGAACCTGATCTGGTCGATCTTCGCCGAGCACCTCGGCTTCTCGGTCTGGCTGATCTGGAGCGTGAGCTCCGCCTTCCTGCTCGCCCAGGGCTTCACGTTCACCGTGGAGCAGCTGTTCTTCCTGGTCGCGATCCCGAACCTCGTCGGTTCGCTGCTGCGGGTGCCCTACACCCTCGCGGTGCCGAAGTTCGGTGGCCGGAACTGGACGATGTGCAGCGCTGCACTGCTGCTGATCCCCACGCTCGGCTTCGCGTTCGCGGTGACGAACCCCGACACGCCGTACTGGGTGTTCTGCGTGATCGCGGCGACGGCCGGCTTCGGTGGTGGCAACTTCGCCAGCTCGATGGCCAACATCAACTTCTTCTACCCCGCTGACAAGAAGGGTGCTGCGCTCGGCCTCAACGCCGCCGGCGGCAACCTGGGCGTCTCGCTGATCCAGTTCTTCCTGCCCGTGATCGTCGGCGGCGCCGGCATCTTCGGCCTCGTGAAGGCCAGCGAAGGTGGCATCAACCTCGAGCGCGCGGCGTTCGTCTACGCCGGCCTCGCGATCGTGGCGACCGTCGCGGCGTACTTCTTCATGGACAACCTCGAGGGTGCGAAGTCCAACCCCCGTGAGCAGCTCTCCGTCCTGAAGGAGAAGCAGACCTGGATCATGTCGTTCCTCTACATCGGCACCTTCGGCTCGTTCATCGGCTACTCCGCCGCGATGCCGCTGCTGATCAAGGTCAACTTCTGGCGCCAGCCGCTGCCGTCCATCCAGGGCATCGGCATCAACTTCGCCTTCTACGCGTTCCTCGGTGCGCTCGTCGGGTCGATGGCCCGCCCGTTCGGTGGCTGGCTCGCCGACAAGTACGGCGGCGCGCGGATCACCCTCGTTGCCTTCACCGGCATGATCGCCTCGACGCTGCTGGTGCTGTTCACGCTCAGCAAGCTGACCGTGCTGCCCCCGCCGCCGGACAAGGCGAAGCTCGCCGAGATCGCCAAGGACCCGGCTGCGTTCCAGTTCCCTGAGCCGGTCCGTGCCGCGATCGAGTCCAACCAGGACATCTTCCCGTTCTTCCTGGGCGCCTTCCTGCTGGTCTTCGTGTTCAGCGGCATCGGTAACGGGTCGACGTACAAGATGATCCCGGCGATCTTCCGCAAGGACGCGATCCGGGGCACCGAGGAGGGTTCGCCGGAGCGCGAGTTCTCGCTCGTCGCCCAGGCCAAGAAGGCCTCGGCCGCGATCGGCATCATCGGAGCGGTCGGCGCGATCGGCGGCTTCCTGATCCCGATCACGTTCAACAGCCCGTGGGTCACCGAGCCGCTGGCGGCGACGAAGAATGCGTTCACGATCTTCGCGGCGTTCTACGTGGTGTGTGCCCTCGTCACCTGGGCGGTCTACCTGCGCAAGCGCAAGGGTGCCAAGGCGGACACCGGGTACGTCGGGGTCTGATTCCCCGCAGGTCTCGACAGGCTCGACCCCGGTGGTCGAGCCTGTCGAGACCCCAGCATGGCCGTGAGGCCGTGAGGAGATGTTGACCTCACGGCCTCGCGGCTTCTGGTGCCTGAAACGAGGCGTGACGGAAAATGGATGACATGACCGAGACCTCTGCCGTCAGCACCCACTGCCCGTACTGCAGCCTGCAGTGCGGGATGAAGGTTGCTCGCAAGGGCCGCGTCGGTGTCGAGATCAGCGCCTGGGACGAGTTCCCGGTCAACGAGGGCGCGATGTGCCGCAAGGGCTGGACCTCCGGGGAGCTCCGCGGCAGCCGCGAGCGACTCACCACGCCGTCCATCCGGGACCGCGCCACCGGTGAGCTCCGCGCCGCCAGCTGGGACGAGGCGCTCGACCTCATCGCCGACCGGGTCCGCGCCCTGCAAGCCGATCACGGCAAGGACGCGGTCGCGGTCTTCGGCGGCGGCGGACTGACGAACGAGAAGGCCTACCAGCTCGGGAAGTTCGCGCGGGTCGCGCTCGGCACCAGCCAGATCGACTACAACGGCCGCTGGTGCATGAGCTCCGCCGCCAGCGCCGGCAACCAGGCCCTCGGCGTCGACCGCGGCCTGCCCTTCCCGCTCGCCGACATCGAGCAGACCGACGTCGTCGTGCTGGTCGGCTCCAACCTGGCCGAGACCATGCCGCCGGCCGCGCGCCACCTCGACCGCCTGCGTGAGCGCGGCGGCAAGGTCGTCGTGATCGACCCGCGCTTCACCTCGACCGCCGAGCGCGCCGACCTGTTCCTCCAGCCGGTTCCCGGCACCGACCTCGCCCTCGCCCTCGGCGCCCTGCACCTGCTCGATGCCCAGGGCGCGATCGACGAGGAGTACGTCGCCGCCCGCACCACCGGCTTCGACGACGTACGACGCTCGGTGGCCTCGTGGTGGCCCGAGCGGGTCGAGCGCACGACGGGCGTCGCCACCGAGGAGCTGCGTGAGCTCGTCGCCCTGCTGGCCGGCGCCGACCGGGTGATGGTCCTGACCGCACGCGGTGCAGAACAGCACGCTCAGGGCACCGCCACGGTGCTCGGCTGGATGAACATCGCCCTCGCGCTCGGCATGCCCGGCAAGCAGTACGCCGGCTACGGCTGCCTCACCGGTCAGGGCAACGGGCAGGGCGGTCGCGAGCACGGCCAGAAGTCCGACCAGCTCCCCGGTTACCGGATGATCGACGACCCGGCAGCCCGCGCGCACGTCGCGAAGGTGTGGGGCGTGGAGCCCGAGACCCTGCCCGGCAAGGGGAAGTCGGCCTACGAGCTCCTGGACTCGCTCGGCGACGGCGGTGGCCCGAAGGCGCTGCTGGTGTTCGCCTCCAACATCGTCGTGTCGGCACCACGCGCCACCCACGTCACGCAGCGCCTGGAGTCCCTCGACCTGCTGGTGGTCTGCGACATCGTGATGTCCGAGACGGCGGCCCTCGCGGACGTCGTCCTCCCCATTACGCAGTGGGCCGAGGAGTCCGGCACCATGACGAACCTCGAGGGCCGCGTGATCCTGCGCAACCGTGCGGTCGCCCCGCCTGCAGGCGTGAAGAGCGACCTCGACGTGATCGCCGGGCTCGCCGAGCGGCTCGCCTCGCCGATCGAGTTCTCGATCGAGCCGGAGGAGATCTTCGCCGAGCTCGGCCGGGCGTCGGCCGGCGGCAAGGCCGACTACTCGGGCATCACCTACCAGCGGATCACGGAGGAGAAGGGCGTGTTCTGGCCCTGCCCTGCTGTGCCGCAGGGTGAGGACCAACACCCCGGCACCCCGCGGATGTTCACCGAAGCGTTCGCGACCCCGGACGGCCGCGCGCGCTTCCTGGTGCAGGAGTTCGCCGGTGCCGCCGAGCAGCCCGACGCGTCGTACCCGATCCACCTGACCACGGGCCGGGTCCTCGCGCAGTACCAGTCCGGCGCCCAGACCCGACGGATCCGCTCGCTCACCGACGAGGGGGCGTTCGTCGAGATGCACCCGATGCTCGCCGACCGGATCGGCGCGCACGACGGGGAGCCGGTCATCGTGCGCACCCGCCGCGGCGAGATGAAGGCGCCGGCGCGGGTGGTCAGCACGATCCGGCCCGACACCGTCTTCGTCCCGTTCCACTGGGTCGGCGCCAACCGGCTCACCAACGACGCCCTCGACCCGTCCAGCCGGATGCCGGAGTTCAAGGTGTGTGCGGCCGAGGTACTCGTCTGACCGGTCGCGTAACACGTTCGTGACGCCCCTCACGCCGTGATGTCGTGAGTGCGGTGAGGTTGTGAGAAGTAGTTGACCTCGGGGTGCAACACGACGACTGCGCCGTGAAACCTGGCCCGTCGACCATGGACACATGCCCGAGAGCCACCGCCCCGACCAGCCGCGCAAGCGGCTCGTCGTCGTCGGCTCCGGCATGGCCACCACCCGGCTGATCGAGGAGCTGGTCGCGCGCAACGCGACCGCCACGCCCGATGGTTGGGACATCACCGTCCTGGGCGACGAGCCGGTGGCGCCGTACAACCGGATCCTGCTGTCGGCCGTCCTCGAGGGGACGCACCGCCCGGAGGCCCTCACGCTGCGCTCGCCGGGGTGGTACGCCGACAATGGCGTCGACCTCCGCCTCGGCGCGCGTGTCCTCGGAGTCGACCGCGACCACCGCGACGTGATGCTCGTCGACGGCACCCTGATCGAGTACGACGCCCTGGTGCTGGCGACCGGCTCCATCCCCACGCTCCCGCCGATCCGCGGGCTGGTGCGGATGGACGGCTCGCTGCACCCGTCGGTGCACGCCTTCCGCTCGCTCTCGGACTGCGAGGGCCTGGTCGAGGCGATCGAGGCGATCGACGACCAGGGCCCGATCAACAAGCGCGCGGTCGTCGTCGGTGGCGGACTGCTCGGCCTGCAGGTCGCCCGGGCACTCGGTGCCCGCGGCCTCGACACCGAGATCGTCGAGGGTGGCGAGCACCTGCTGCACCAGCAGATCAACACCTCGGCGGGCAAGATCCTCGCGCGCGACCTGAAGAAGCTCGGCGTCTCGGTCTACACCGGCGCCCGCGCCGTACGCCTGCAGTCGCCTGACGAGCCGGCCACGCCCGGTCTGTCCGGCATCGGATCCGTCAGAGTCCTCGACCCGCTGCCCCGCAACCCCGGCAAGGTCGCGCTGCGCCTCGACAACGGCTTCAACCTCGACACCGACCTGCTCGTCCTCACCGCCGGCGGTCGCCCCTCGACCGCGCTGGCCCGCGGCTGCGGGCTCGAGGTCCGCCGCGGGATCGTCGTCGACGACCAGCTCGCCAGCGTCACCGACCCGGCCATCCACGCCCTCGGCGACTGCGTCGAGCACGACGGCCGGACCACCGGTTTCGTGCCGCCCGCCTGGGAGCAGGCCGGCATCCTCGCCGGCATCCTGTGCAACGAGGCCGTGAAGTACGACGGCAGCCGGATCGTCGCTCGCCTGCGCGCCACCGACCTCGACGTCGCCGTCCTCGGTGACGCCGAGCGCGAGATCACCGCCGGCGGCGAGGTCGTCGAGGTCTCCAACCCGATCTCCGGCTCGCACCGCCGGCTGGTCGTCCGCGACGGCCGGATCGTCGCGGCCACCCTGGTCGGCGACCTCTCGCGGGTCGGCCTGATCACCCAGCACTTCGACCGCCAGACGGTCCTCGGCGCCCACGAGCCCGGGAACCTGCTGATGCCCGAACGATCCGGGGAGGAGGGCAGCGCCGCCCTCACCCTTCCCGACGACGCGGAGGTGTGCGCCTGTGCGGGCGTCTCCGCTGGTCGGATCCGTGCCTGCTCGTCCTTCGAGCAGGCACGTGACACCACCCGTGCGACCACCGGCTGCGGTGGTTGTGCCCCAACGGTCCGGCAGCTGCTCGGCAGTCGACCGGCCCTGGCAACCTCCCAGAAGGGATCTTGAGATGGCACCGCACCTCAGGAAGCAACTTGTCGTCGTCGGCCACGGAATGGTCGGCCACCGCTTCGTGCAGGCCGCGATCGAGCGCGGACTCACCGAGACCTACGACATCATCGTGCTGGGCGAGGAGCCGCGGCCGGCGTACGACCGCGTCGCCCTGACCTCCTTCTTCGAGGTCGGCGCCGAGGCCCTCTCCTACCTCCCCGAGGGCGTGTACGACGACCCGCGCGTCTCGTTGCACCTCGAGTCCGAGGTCGTGGCGATGGACGCCACTGCGCAGACCGTGACCCTCGCGAACGGCAAGGCCTTCGCCTATGACGAGCTGGTGCTCGCCACGGGTGCCGCGCCGTTCGTCCCGCCGGTGCCCGGCAAGGACCTCGGCAACGTGTTCGTCTACCGGACCATCGAGGACCTCGAGGCGATCCGGGAAGCCAGCAGGACCGCCAAGGCCGGTGCGGTCATCGGTGGTGGCCTGCTCGGGCTGGAGGCCGCGAACGCGCTGCACCAGCTCGGTGTGAAGACGCACGTCGTCGAGATGGCGCCGCGCCTGATGGCCGTCCAGATCGACGAGGCGGGCGGTGCCACGCTCAAGCGCCACGTCGAGGACCTCGGCCTGTCGATCCACACCGGCGTGATGACCGAGCTCATCGATGGTGACGCCGACGGAAACGTCAGCGGCATCAAGTTCAAGGACGAGGACACTCTCCCCCTGGACATCGTGATCTTCTCCGCGGGCATCCGTCCCCGTGACCTGATCGCCCGCGAGGCCGGCCTCGACATCGCCGAGCGCGGCGGCGTCCTGGTCAACGAGGACTGCCGCACCTCCGACGAGCACGTCTGGGCGATCGGCGAGTGCGCCGCACCGGGTGGGCGGATGTACGGCCTGGTCGCTCCCGGCTACTCGATGGCCGAGGTCGTCGTGGACCAGCTGCTCGGTGGCGAGGGCCAGTTCCTCGGCGCCGACATGTCGACCAAGCTCAAGCTCCTCGGTGTCGACGTCGCGTCGTTCGGTGACGCGTTCGCCACGACCGAGGACGCCCTCGAGCTGGTCTTCGCCGACGCCGTGGCCGGCATCTACAAGAAGCTCGTCGTGGCCGAGAACGCCACCGGCGGCTACGAGCTGCTCGGCGGCATCCTGGTCGGCGACGCGTCGGCCTACGGCTCGCTGCGCCCGATGGTCGGCTCCGGCATGGAGCTCCCGGCCAACCCGGAGGAGCTGATCCTTCCGGCCGGTCGCGGTGGCGGCGTCGAGCTGGGGCTTCCCGACGAAGCCCAGATCTGCTCGTGCAACAACGTCACGAAGGCCGAGATCAAGGCGGCCGTCTCCGACGACGCCACCCTCAACGACGGTGGGCCGTGCAGCGACGCCGGCTGCGTCACCAAGTGCACCAAGGCCGGCTCGACCTGCGGGTCCTGCAAGGTCGTCGTCAAGAAGATCGTCGAGGACCACTTCGCCGCGTCCGGCAAGGTCGTCGACAAGTCGCTGTGCGAGCACTTCGCGATGACCCGCCAGGAGCTGTTCGACGTCGTCGCCGTGCACGGCTACAACCGGTTCGACGACATCATCGAGGGCCACGGCAAGGGCCGCGGCTGCGACATCTGCAAGCCGGCCGTCGCCTCGGTCCTCGCGAGCCTGCTCAACCACCACGTCCTCGACGGCGCCAACGCGACGCTGCAGGACACCAACGACGCCTACCTCGCCAACCTGCAGAAGAACGGCACCTACTCGGTCGTCCCGCGCATCCCCGGCGGCGAGATCACGCCCGACAAGCTGATCGTGATCGGCCAGGTCGCCAAGGAGTTCGGCCTCTACACGAAGATCACCGGCGGTCAGCGGATCGACCTGTTCGGTGCCCGCATGGAGGACCTGCCGGCGATCTGGAAGCAGCTGGTCGACGCCGGCATGGAGTCCGGCCACGCCTACGGCAAGTCGCTGCGGACGGTGAAGTCCTGCGTCGGCTCGACCTGGTGCCGCTACGGCGTGCAGGACTCGGTCGGCATGGCGATCGAGCTCGAGCTGCGCTACCGCGGCCTGCGCTCGCCCCACAAGCTCAAGGGCGGCGTCTCCGGCTGTGCGCGGGAGTGCGCGGAGGCCCGGAGCAAGGACTTCGGCATCATCGCGACGGAGAAGGGCTGGAACCTCTACGTCTGCGGCAACGGCGGCGCGATCCCCTCGCACGCCCAGCTGCTCGCGGGAGACCTCGACAACGAGACGCTGATCAAGTACCTCGACCGGTTCCTCATGTACTACATCCGTACGGCGGACCGCCTCCAGCGGACGTCGTACTGGATGGACGCGATCGGTGGCCTGGACCGGATCCGCGAGGTCGTCGTCGACGACGCGCTGGGCCTGGGCGCCGAGCTCGAGGCAGCCATGGACACCCACGTCGACTCGTACTTCGACGAGTGGAAGGCCACCATCGAGGACCCGGAGAAGCTCGCCCGCTTCGTGTCCTTCGTCAACGCGCCCGGCACGCCCGACCCGAACATCACCTTCCGTGAGGAGCGCGGCCAGATCCAGGCCGAGCTCAACGACGGTCCGGTGTCGCTCGGCAGCACGATCCCTGTGGGAGCCCCGTGATGACGAGCCTCGAGAGGACCAGCATCGAGACCGTGGTGTGTCGCCTCGACCAGATCCGCAAGGAGTCCGGCGTGACCGCGCTCGTCGCGGGGGAGGCCGTCGCCGTCTTCCGGACGTACGACGACCAGGTCTATGCGCTGTCGAACTTCGACCCGTTCGGCAAGGCGTCCGTGCTGTCGCGCGGCATCGTCGGCACCAAGACGGTCGTCGTCGACGGCGTCGACGGTCGGGTCGAGGAGCAGGTGCCCTTCGTCGCGAGCCCGTTGCTGAAGCAGCCCTTCGACCTCCGTACGGGCATCTGCCTCGACAATGCCGAGGTCTCGGTGCCGACGTACGACGTCCGGGTCATCGACGGTGTTGTCGCTGTGGGGGCACAACGGGGGACAATCGCAACATGACCGACCTGCCGCTCTCAGGATTCCGGATCGGCGTCACCGCCGCCCGGCGCGCCGAGGAGCAGATCGCGCTGCTGGAACGTCGCGGCGCGACGGTCGTGCATGCCCAGGCGCTGTCGGTCGATCCGAACCGGATCGACGAGGTCGGCCTGCTCGCCGCCACCAAGGGCGTGCTGTCCCAGCCCGTCGACATCTTCGTGGCGACGACGGGCATCGGCCTGAAGTCGTGGTTCGCCGCGGCCGAGCGCTGGGGCCTCCAGACGGAACTGCTGGCCCACCTCGGCAGGGCCGAGATCCTGGCCCGTGGACCCAAGAGCGTGGGTGTGATCCGTCGGTTCGGCCTGCGCGAGCTGTGGGCGCCGGAGTCCGAGGCCTTCGAGGACGTGCTCGGACACCTGCGCGGCCGGGACCTGAACGGGTTGCGGATCGTGGTGCAGGAGCACGGCCAGTCGCTGTCGATGGCCGCGCACGCGCTGCGGCGCCTCGGCGCGGACGTGACCACCGTTGCCGTCTACCGCGTCGAGGGCGCGGATGACCTGGAGCCGATGTTCGGCCTGATCGAGCAGATCGCGGAGCGCCGCGTCCACGCTGTCACCTTCACCGCCGCGCCCGCCATCGCTGCGCTGATGGAGGCAGCGGGGACGACCGGCCACCGCGACGAGGTCATCACCTCCTTCCAGGCCGACGTGATCGCCGCCTGCATCGGTCCCGTGACCGCCGCCGCCTTCGAGATGTGGGGCGTCCCGTCGATCTATCCCGAGCGGTTCCGCCTCGCCGCGATGGTCAAGCAGCTCGAGCTCGAGCTGCCGTCGCGCGCGACCGGCACCTCGCTCGAGGTCGCCGGCCACACGCTGCTCCTGCACGGCGACGACGTGCTCCTCGACGGCGTCGAGATCAAGCTCTCCCCGGCGCCGTACGCCGTCCTGGCGGCGCTCCTGGTCAACCCCGGCACGGTCGTCTCCCGCCGTGACCTGCTCATGTCCCTGCCTTCCGGCACAGCCGGGTCCGAGCACGCCGTCGAGATGGCCGTCGCCCGCCTCCGTGCCGCCATCGGCACCCGCTGCATCCAGACCGTCGTGAAGCGCGGCTACCGCCTGGCGGTGTCGTCGTGATGCGCGAGGTGCGTGGGTTTCTCGCACGAAGTACGCCGGTTTCTCCCTCGAAGTGCGAGGCTTTCTCGCTCGAGGTGCCCCACTTGGTCACCGTCGCGCACGGCACGCGTACGGCGGCCGGCAACCTCGTCGCTGCGGAGCTCACCGAAGCGGCCGGTGCGCGGCTCGGCTGGCCCGCCACGACGTCGTACGTCGAGCTCTGCTCGCCGTTGTTCGCTGACGTCGTCGCAGCGACCGCTGGCCCCACCGTCGTCGTACCGCTCCTGCTGAGCACCGGCTACCACCTGCGCAAGGACCTGCCGGAGGCTGTCGATGCGGCCGAGCAGGTCGACCTCGTGAGCCTGGGCAGCAGCCTCGGGCCCGACCCGTTGCTGGCCGCCGCGCAGGTCGACCGACTCCGCGAGGCCGGCGCGACGCCCGGCCAGCCGGTCGTGCTGATCGCCGCCGGGTCCTCCGACCCGCTCGCCACCGCCGACCTCGAAGCCGCCGCCCACCTGCTGGCGCACGCCTGGGGCGCGCCCGTGCGGCTGGCGACGATGAGTGGGCTGGGCCGTCGACCCGAGCACGTCGTGCGCGCTGGCGACGCGGTGTCGCCGTACCTCCTGGCGACGGGGCACTTCCACCGCAAGGCGCGACACGACGCGCTCGCCGCCGGTGCGAGTGTCGTCGCGGACGTGATCGGCCCGCACCCGCTCGTGGTGGACCTGATCTGCGACCGGGCCCGGTCGATGCAGGTGGCCGAGCGCGCCTCCGCCTGAGAGACCCACGCACTTCGTGTGAGAAACCCACGCACCTCGTCAGCTGGCGAGCGACTCGGGGGTGTGCAGGCGGACCAGGAAGCGGCGCGCATGCGCGGGAGCCCGGCCGGCGGTCGCCAGCGAGACCGTCACCATCACCACGACGGCGAGCGGGACGCTCCAGGCAGCCGGCTGGCCGAGCAGGGCGCCAGCCCAGCCGCCGGGTGAGTAGCCGCCGAGAGTGACGACGGCGGCACCGCCGGCACCGAGGCCACCCGCTCCCAGTCCGGCCAGCGCGCCGACGTCGGTCAGTCCGCGCCACCAGATGCCCAGCACCAGCAGCGGGCAGAACGTGGAGGCGGCGACCGCGAACGCCAGTCCGACCGACTGGGCGACGCCGACGTTGCGGACCAGGAGCGCGACGACCAGCGGGATCACGACAGCCACGACCGCGGCCACCCGGAACGCCGTGACGCCGTCGCGCTCGCCGACGAGGCGCGTCGTCACGTCCTGGGTCAGCACGCCCGCCACGGCGATGGCGAGGCCGGACGACGTCGACAGGAACGCCGCGAAGGCACCGGCCGTCACCAGCCCTGTCAGCACGTCACCGCCGGCGCCCTCGAGCATCACCCGGGGGAGCTCGAGGACGAGGACGTCGGAGCGTCCGGAGGAGACCAGCTGGCCGCCGTACACGCGACCGAGGCCGGCGTAGACGGGCGGCAGCAGGTAGAAGAGGCCGAGGAAGCCGAGCACCACGACCGTCGTACGACGCGCTGCCCGGCCGTCCGGGTTCGTGTAGAAGCGGACGACCACGTGCGGCAGGCCCATGGTGCCGAGGAACAGCGCGATGATCAGGGAGTACGTCGTGTAGAGCCCGAGTCCGCCGTCGCCGGCGTGGCCCGCGACCGGGACTGACCACTCCCCGTCGCCGAGGCCGCTGCCCGGGCGTCCGTCCCCCCACCAGACGGCGAGCAGCACTGCCGCGGGGATGAGCAGGGCGGTGAGCTTGAGCCAGTACTGGAAGGCCTGGACGAAGGTGATCGACCGCATGCCCCCCGACGTCACGTTGGCGAGCACGACGCCCCCGACGACCACCGGGCCGACCCACTCGGGCGCTCCGATCGCCGCGTGCAGGGTGATCCCGGCGCCCTCGAACTGCGGCAGCAGGTAGAGCCAGCCCACGCCGACGACGAACAGTGAGCAGGCGGCCCGCACGGTGCGGGATCCGAGGCGGGCCTCGGCGAAGTCAGGGAGCGTGTAGGCGCCGGAGCGGCGCAGGGGAGCGGCGACCAGGACGAGCAGGACGAGGTAGCCGGCGGTCCAGCCGACGGGGTACCAGAGCATCTCGGCGCCGCCGACGAGCAGCAGGCCCGCGATGCCCAGGAAGGACGCGGCCGAGAGGTACTCACCACCGATCGCCGACGCGTTCAGCCGCGGCCGCACCGTCCGGGACGCGACGAAGAAATCGCTCGTGGTGCGGGAGAAGCGCAGTCCCCAGGTGCCGATCGCCAGCGTGACCAGCGAGACGAGGACGACGGCGACGAGTCCGGGCACGGCGGTGGTGTCCACGCCTCAGTCCCCGTCCCCGTCGTGGTCCGCGTGACCGCCGACCAGGTCGGCGAAGACGCGCTCGTTGCGCTCGGCCCGCCGCACGTAGCGCCAGCCGAGGAACAGCAGGAACGGGTACACGAGCACCCCGAGGGCCAGCCAGACCACCGGCACCCCGAACAGCTGCCGCTCCGCCAGCGAGGGGGCGAGGTGGAACAGGAGCGGGACGAGCCCCAGGGTCACGACGAGCAGGCCGATCACCCGCAGCGCGAGCCGCAGCTGCTCGGCGAGCAGGGAGCGCAGGTAGAGGTCCCCGAGAGCGGTCTGTTCGGTGACGTCACCGAGCCGGGTCGCCGTACGACTGGCCGCGGTGTGGCGTGGCGGACCGGTGACCCGCACCCGCTCGACCATCGTCAGCCGCCTGCCCGGGCTCGGCGGACCAGGACGTCGCGCAGGCCGCGCGTGTGCCGCCGGCTGACGGGCAGCTCGGTGTCGCCGACCATCACGGAGGTCCGGCCGCTGTCGGAGCGCACCTCGGTCACGTGCGCCAGCGCGACCAGCAACGAGCGGTGGATCCGGTGGAAGCCGGACTCCGCCCAGTCCTCGGCGAGCGTCGTGAGCGGCACCCGGACGAGGTAGGCCTCGCCGGCCTTCGTGTGGAGCCGCGCGTAGTCGCCCTGCGCCTCGACATGGGTGATGTCGCGGCGGTCGATGAACCGGGTGACGCCGCCGCGTTCCACCGCGACCTGGCTGTCGGTGGCGGGCGCGGGGGCTGCGGTGTCGGCCAGCACCCGTCGTACCGCCTCGGCCAGGCGCTCGGGCCGCACCGGCTTGAGGACGTAGTCGACGGCGCGCAGGTCGAATGCCTCGACCGCGTGCCGTTCGTGGGCCGTCACGAACACGATCGGCGGCGGTTGCTTGAACCGGCTCAGCACCTCGGCCAGCTCGAGTCCGGTGAGCCCGGGCATCTGGATGTCGAGGAAGACACAGTCGACCTCCCGTTCGCGCAGGGTGCGCAGGCCGTCGGTGGCGGACTGGCACGCGACCACCTCGCCGACGCGCGGGTCGGCCTCGAGCAGGAAGGAGAGCTCGTCGAGCGCGGGCCGCTCGTCGTCGACCACCAGCACCCGCAGGCCGCTCGGGGGGTGAGTCATGCCCGATCCACCGTGACTCCGGGTGCGAACTTCGGGACGCGCACGATCACCTTCGTACCGGCGCCGGGTGCGGTCTCCACGACCAGACCGTAGTCGTCGCCGAAGGTCGCGCGCAGCCGTGCGTCGACGTTGCCGAGCCCGACCGAGTCGAGTGACGCGTCGCCGGCGAGGGCGCGTCGTACCTTCTCCGGATCCTCACCGACGCCGTTGTCCTCGACCTCGATCACGGCCTCGTGCCCCCGGTCGTGGGCATTGATGGTGAGGTGGCCGGCCTGCTCGACCCCTTCGAGGCCGTGGCGTACGGCGTTCTCGACGAGCGGCTGGATGCAGAGGAACGGTACGACGACGGGCAGCACCTCGGGCGCCACGTTGAGCGTGACCTGGAGCCGGTCACCGAAGCGCGCCTGCTCGAGCAGGAGGTAGCGCTCGATGGAGCGCAGCTCCTCGGCGAGGGTGGTGAACTCGCCGTGCCGGCGGAAGGAGTACCGCGTGAAGTCGGCGAACTCCAGCAGCAGGTCGCGCGCCCGGTCGGGGTCGGTGCGGACGAAGCTGGCGATCGCGTTGAGCGAGTTGTAGACGAAGTGTGGGCTGATCTGGGCGCGCAGGGCCCGGACCTCGGCCTCGATCATCCGGTTCCGGTGGGCGTCGAGCTCGGCGAGCTCGAGCTGGCCCGAGACCCACTGCGCGACCTCCTCGGTGGCCCGCACCAGCCCGGCGGTCGTGGTCGGCGCGAACGCCTGGACGGTGCCGAGCACGCGGCCCTCGACGATCAACGGGCTCGCGATGCCGGACCGCACCGGGCACCCGTTGGTGGTGCAGCCGAGCTGCCCGCGGTCGACCGTCCGGGTGCTGCCCCGCTCGATGGTCAGCAGGCCGACCACGGCCGCCTGGTCGAGGTGGTGGCCGCCGACGCCGTCCCAGGCCAGCACCGACTCGGTGTCGGTGATCGCCATGGCCGGCGTGCCGAGCAGGTTGCGCAGGTGCTTCACAGCGCGCTCGGCGCTGGCCGCGGTCAGTCCCTGCTGCAGCGCGGGCGCGGCCAGCGACGCCTGGTGCAGGGCCCGGAACGCCGCGCGGTCCGCGTCACTGCCCAGATGGCCCCGCCGCCACCGCCCCGCGTTCCGCATCCGCCCATCGTGTCACCACACCGAGATCTCGGCCGTGGTTGCTCCCGCGTAGCCGTAGGCGTCACTGCGGATGCACGCGAAGCGTGCGGTCGCGGCCGGGCGCACCGGTACGGCGAAGACCCGCGCGTCGTCCGCGCCGACGTCGCCCAACCGTCCCTGCGTCGTGAACGTCCGACCGTCCCGGGAGAGCTCGACGACCTGGTCCACGGCCAGGAACGGTGTCCGCACCACCACGCGCGACACCGGCCGGGCCCGCCCCAGGTCGACGCAGATCCGGTGGTGCGAGCGGGGGCGGCAGCCCGACGTGTCGACGTCGCACTCGCCCTTCAACCGCACCTGCACGTGGCTGGACAGGTCGCCGTCGGTCAGCCCGCAGGTCCCGACAGCACGCACCTGGCGCCCGCCCTTGTCAGCGCTGCACGGTCGGCCGCGCGACACCGGCACCGCCGTGCCCGTGGCCGCCACCGACGGCGAGGTGTGGACGAACACGGCCCGCCCGCGCTTCGTCGAGGCGATCACGGTCACCCGCATCGGTTGGTCCTCGGTCACCCACCCCGCCACCACGGCGCTGGTACGACGAAGGCCGCTCGCCACTTCCACGGGCTTGGCGAACGCGGGCTCCCCGGTGGTGACGTAGACCGCGTAGCGCGCCTTCCTGCCCCGCGGCCCGGTCAGCCGTGGCCAGGTGACCCGGGTGCCGCGGGCGACCGGTGTCAGCGTCACCTCCGGCTCCCAGAGCACGAGGTCGGGCACGCGTTGCGGGTCCGGGCCGTTCGGCACCGACACCGTCGTCAGGGCGCCCGTGCCGGTGCTGGTGCCGGGTCGTTGCCCGCCGAGCGTGAGGGCCTTGCCCTCCTCGACGTCACCGGCCGGCACGCTCCACAGCCCGTTGTCCGTGAGGTCGGCACGGTGGGACGTCGGGCAGAGGCCCGCGTCGGGAATCAGGCAGAACACTCCGAGGGAGATCAACCGCCCGGACAGCAGCACGATGTTGTCGTCGAACGGTTGCGTCAGCGTCACCGCGCCACCCGGCACCGACTTCCCGGACCCGTCGAGCAACCGCCCGTACACCGCACCGGCAGGGACCGCGCTCGGCACCACGACCGCTGGAGCAGGTGGAGGCGACGGCTCACCGGACGTCGTGCACGCGGTGACCAGCAGGGCCAGGGCGACCAGGACCAACCGGCCGCGCATGGTTCAGCGGAAGTCGATGAGGAGCATGCCCGAGTCGTCGTCGGCCGGCGGCTCGACGGCGGGCGCGAGGGCTCCGACGGACACCGACTCGTCGCCCGGCTCCTCCTGGGCCAGGGCGAGCGCGTCCGTCGTACCGCTCTCGGCACGGATCGTCTTCGGCTGGATGCCGACCACCGCGCGGAAGCACTCGGTGACGTAGGGCAGCTGCATGCCGTCCATGCCGCGCCCGAAGTCGTCGTAGAACGCGAGGACCTCGCGGATCCGCGACTCCTGGCCGGTGCGTTCGAGGACGGCGACGTCGGCGAGCGAGCGGACCAGGTCCTGCACGGACGCACGCTGGATGACCTGCCACTGCTTGAACGACTTCTCGTCGACCGGGCCGAAGTACGGCGACGCGTCCAGGTCCTCGCCGGCGCCGAGGCCGGCGACGTGGTGGCCGATCAGGTTGCCCAGGCGCTTGACCCACGGGATCCGCTCGTCGCGGAGGTTGCGCACGATCGCGAGGGAGCCGCCGCGGCGGAGGACGCGCGCGATCTCGGGCAGCGCCTTCTCGTGGTGGAACCACTCGAAGGAGTTGCCGGCGACGACGAGGTCGAACGTCGCGTCGGCGGCCGGGATCTCCTCGGCCGTGGTCTGCGAGACCCGCAGCTCGGGGATCCGGTCGGCGAGGCGCTCCAGCATGCGCGGGTCGGGGTCGGTGGCGTGGACGTCGTGGCCGAGCGCGACGAGGTGCTCGGTCAGCTTGCCCGTGCCGGCGCCGAGCTCGAGGACCGATCGCGGCTGCTCTCCGGTCAGCCACGCGACGGCCTCGCGCGGGTAGCCGGGCTGGCCGCGGTCGTAGGCCTCGGCCACGTTCCCGAAGGAGAGTGCGGCCGTGGTGCGGGGGGTGGAGTCGGTAGCCATCAAGGCGAGGGTACGGCGGCGGGCCGGCCTCGTCGCGGAGGCGCGGCGGCGTCAGCCGGCCCGGAGTACGTCGGTGTGGGTGAAGTCGTCGCCCTTGAACAGCAGTGGCTCACCGGACGTGGCGCTGAGGGCGTAGGCGAAGCAGTCGCCGAAGTTCAGGCGGGCCGGCGAGCCGGAGCCCCGACCGTAGCGGCGGAAGGCGATCCGGGCGGCCCGGGCGTGGGCCTCGGTAACGGGCTCCAACTCGATGTCGAGTTCGGCGACCAGCGCATCGAGCTCCCCCCCGCCCTTGAGGCCCAGCGCTCCCTCCATGCGCATCGCCGTCTCGACCCAGTTGGCTGTCGACATGCGACACCGCGACGTCGACATGAGCTCGGCGAAGGACAGGGCTTCGGGTTCGCCGAACAGGACTGCAATGGCCGCGGACGAATCGACGATCACGCCGGCAGCCCGGTGTCGCGGTCATAGAGGTCGTCGTCGCTGAGGATGCGATCGTCACCCGTTGCCTGGGGAAGGGCAGCGACCCGGAGCTGAATCTGATGGATGACGTCGAGCTTCCGCTGCCTCTCCGCCTCAACGGGGTCGACGCCGTACTCCGCCAGCAACTTCACCAGCGCCTCCTCGATCGCGCTCGTCTGCGTCTTTCCGGTCACCCGTGCCGCTTGGCGGGCGAGGGCGTGCACCCGCTCGTTCTTGATGTTCAAGCTCATCGCTGACCTCCTTGCCGACAATCTACCTTCTACCCTCGCCACCGTCTACCTTTCCACCCTTCTAGGCTGCACCCTGTGAGCACCGATCCCCACGCCTGGCTGGTCTCCCTCGAAGGCGTCCCGTCGGGCTTCACGGCCGCCCGCGACGGCATCGACGTCGTCCTGCGCGATCGCGGCCTGCGTCGTACCAGCCCCGAGCTGACGGCCGAGTCACTGCTGCGTGGCGCCCACGCGAGCGCCGTGCTGGAGGGGTCGACGTCGACCCTGGCGGAGGTGCGCGACGGCGAGGGTGACGAGATCGCGACGGTCGCCGTACGACTGGCCACCGAGCTGCTCTCCCTGATGCCGGTGCTGCGTCGTCAGCCGTTGCAGGCCCTGGCCCGGATGCACACGGTGGCCGCGCGGGGCGTGCTCCCGGACGAGCTGCTCGGCCGGCCGCGTGACGAGGAGGCCGCGCGGAAGCTGCGGGCCGTGGCCGAGCTCATCACCGCGCCCACCGAGGCGCCGGCCCTGGCGGTGGCCGCTGTGGTGCACGCCTACCTCGTGAGTGCGGCGCCGTTCGGATCCCACAACGGCATCGTCGCGCGGGCGACCGAGCGGTTGCTGCTGGCGGTCAAGGGTGTCGACGAGAAGTCGTTGATCGTGCCCGAGGCCGCCCACCTGGCGCTGCGCGCCGAGTACGAGTCGAACCTCCGGGGCTGGGCGAACGGCGGTCAGGCCGGCCGGCACGCGTGGTTGATCTATGCGACCGAGGCGTACGCCGCGGCGGCCGAGGCGAGCCCGTTGGTGCGCGAGGCCGAGTAGAGGCCGAGCAAATGCAGATGGCACCCGAGTCAACGTGTGACTCGGGTGCCATCGCTTACACGTGGTCCTGGCTACCAGGCGTGCACCATTTCAGCTGCTCCGGAAGTGTTCCGGAATGCAAGCGCCCAATTAGGAAGGGTAGATCGCCGCGTGGGTACTGGGATCACGTGTCGTCTGTGGAGTTCTTGATGTCCTTTGTACGCCCCTTCGGCGGCACCTTCAAGGGTTGTGTTTTCGGGCCGCGCAGAGAACTCTGGGGGGTTGAGACGTGTTGTCCATCCCGGTACGACGTCAGGCGCTGAGCGCACGTTTTCGCGCGCCGACCCACACCGCGGCGCCCACCGCGACCACGCCACCGACGGCCAGTGCGGCCAGCGTCGGCTTCGGCGGCGGCAGGTGGAGACGCGACTGGAGTGCGACCGGCCGGGTGAACGCCAGCACCGGCCAGCCGCGTGACGCGGCGACCTTGCGCAGCTCCTTGTCCGGGTTCACCGCGTGCGGGTGGCCGACGATCTCGAGCATCGGCACGTCGGTGATCGAGTCGGAGTAGCCCCAGGAGTTCTCGAGGTCGTAGCCGACCTCCTCGGCGAGCGCGCGGATGGCGTTCGCCTTCTCCTCGGCGTAGGCGTAGTACTCGATCTCGCCGGTGTAGCGGCCGTCCTCGACCTTGAGCCGGGTGGCGATGACGCGGTCGGCGTGGAGCAGGGCACCGATCGGCTCGACGACCTCGCTGCCGGACGTGGAGACGATGACGACGTCGCGCCCCGCGGCGTGGTGCTCCTCGATGAGGCGGACGGCTTCGTCGTACACGAGGGGATCGACGATGTTGTGGAGCGTGTCGGCGACGATCTCGCGAACCGTGGCGACGTCCCAGCCGGTGGTCAGCTGCGACATGAACTGGCGCATCTTCTCGACCTGGTCGTGGTCGGCACCGCCGACCATGAAGACGAACTGCGCGTACGCCGAGCGCAGCACGGCCCGGCGCGAGATCAGGCCGCCGGCCTGGAACGGCTTGCTGAAGGCGAGCACGCTCGACTTGGCGATGATCGTCTTGTCGAGGTCGAAGAAAGCCGCAGTGGGCGAAGTACCCGGAAGGGCCATGGCTCCATCGTAGGTCGCAGGGGTGTTCGAAATGTCCACTTCCCCTCCACAACACGCCCTCGACGCAGCGTCGTCCCCAGGCCGGGAGTGCCGGCGTGTGCCGGTGTCGGCATTCGGCGAGAACGTCCCCATGTCCAGAAACCAACCTTCCTTCCGTACGACGTCCGCGCCGACCGTGGACGTCCCGCCCCTGCTGGTGACCGCCGATGAAGCCCTCCTCGCCGAGCTGCTGCCGCTCGCCGCCGCGGCCGACGTGACGCCGACGATCGCGCGCGATCCCTTGGCAGCGCTCGCGACCTGGAGCCGTGCGCCGGTGGTCCTGGTCGGTCCGGACCTGGCCGAGGTGGTGGCCGAGGTCGGTCCCGAGAAGCGACCGCGCACCTATGTCGTCACCGTCCGCAACGCCCCGCACGAGCTGTACCGCACGGCGTTGAAGCTCGGAGCCGACCAGGTCATCGACGTGGGCGGTTCGTCGGGCTGGATCGTGGACCTGCTCGCGGACCTCACCGAGCGCCGCACGGACCGCGGCCGGGTGATCGGTGTGATCGGTGGCAGCGGCGGAGCGGGCGCGACCACGCTGGCCTGCGCGCTGGGCCAGTGGGCGGCCCGTTCGGGCCCGTCGGTGGTCATCGACTGCGACCCCCAGGGACCCGGCCTGGACCGGATCCTGGGCGTCGAGCGGCACGAGGGCTTCCGGTGGGACGCGCTGTGCCAGACCACCGGTCGACTGTCGGCGCGTGCCCTCCGCGATGCGCTGCCCCGGTGCGGCGATCTCGGCGTGCTGTCGTGGTACGTCGACGGGCGGGTGCAGACGCTGCAGGCGTTCGCCGTGCGTGAGGCCCTGTCGGCCGCGCGGCGTGGGCACCGCGTGGTCGTCGTCGACCTGCCGCGGTCGACCGACCCCCTCATCGACGAGATCGCGGCGCGCTGCGACGAGCTCCTGGTGGCGACGTCCGCCAGCGTGGTGGGTGTGGCGGGGGCCGCCCGGATGCGGGCCAGGTTCGCCGACCACGCCGCGCCGGGGGTCGTGCTCCGCGGCGAGGCGTTCGCGGCCGCCGACGTCCAGCGGGCGGTCGGACTCCCGGTGGTCGCCCAGATGCGCGACCAGCGCGGCCTGGCCGAAGCCGTCGACCTCGGCCTCGGCCCGCTCCGCCACGCCCGTGGACCGCTGGCGCGGGCCGTGGCGCGGATCCTGGATGACGCTGCACCCGTCAGCACCACGGCCGAGGAGGCAGCCTCGTGATCGCCGAGGACGTCGTCGTCCTCGTCGAGGAGGTACGCCGTCGGCTGTCCGCGGTCGAGGGTGCCCTCACTCCGCACCGGGTCGCCGACGCCCTGCGCGCCGCGGGTCGGCCGGTGGGCGATGCGACGGTCCTCGCCGTCTACGAAGCGCTCCGGCGCGATGTCGTGGGGGCAGGCCCGCTGGACCCGTTGCTGCGCCTGCCCGGGGTGACCGATGTCCTGGTCAACGGCCCCGGCCCTGTCCGGATCGACCGCGGCAACGGGCTCGAGGAGACCGACGTGGTGCTCGCCTCCGAGGACGCGTGCCGTCGCCTGGCCCAACGCCTGGTGGCGACCGGCGGTCGCCGTATCGACGACGCGGCCCCCTTCGCCGACGTACGACTGCCGGACGGCACCCGGTGCCACGCCGTCCTGTCCCCGCTGGCCCAACCCGGGACGGCGATCTCGCTGCGGATCCCGCGCCGCGGTGGCTTCACCCTCGACGAGCTGCGCGCGGCCGGAGCGTTGAGCGCTGAGGCGCACGACCTCGTCGGTCAGGTCGTCGCTGCCCGGCTCGCCTTCCTGGTCAGCGGGGGGACCGGCACGGGCAAGACGACCTTGCTCGCCGCGATGCTCGGCGCCGTCGATCCCGGCGAGCGGATCGTCATCGTCGAGGACGCCGCCGAGCTGCGGCCCGTGCACCCCCAGGTCGTCGGCCTGGAGGCCAGACCCGCGAACCTCGAGGGCGCTGGCGCCGTCGTGCTCCGGGACCTGGTGCGCCAGGCGCTCCGGATGCGGCCCGACCGGCTGGTGGTCGGCGAGGTGCGCGACACAGCGGTGGTGGACCTGCTCGCCGCGATGAACACGGGTCACGAAGGGGGCAGCGGCACGCTGCACGCGAACTCCGCGGCCGACGTCCCGGCGCGTGTCGAGGCGCTCGCCCTGACCGCCGGCCTCGGTCGCGCCGCGGCGCACAGCCAGTTCGCCTCGGCCGTCGACCTCGTCCTGCACGTCACCCGCGACCGAGTCAGCGGACGACGTCGTCTGGCCCAGATCGCAGTGCTGGGGCGGGATCCGGACGGGTGGGTCCGCGCCGAGCCGGCAGTGACGTTCGCCGACGACGGCACCCTGGCCTCGGGTCCGGGGTCGCGTCGCCTGCTGGACCTCCTCGATGGCAGGTCCCTGCGATGAGCGCTCTCGTGGCAGTCCTGGGTACGGCGACCGCGGCCGCCCTGTTGCTTCCTCGCTCACCGTCCCCGGTCCGTGCGCCCGGTGAGTGGGCAGGTCGAGGACCGTGGCTGGCCGGCGGCGCCGCACTCGGATGCGTCGCGCTGCTGGCTGGCTCCACGGGCCTCGTCGTCGTCGCCCTGCTGGCGGTCGGCGTGGCCTGCGGACTGGCCCGGCTGGTCGCGGGTCGGCGTCGCGAACGGCTCGCGGTCGGCACCCGTTCGCGGGTGATCGAGCTCTGCGACGCCCTGCAGGCCGAGCTCGCCGCCGGCCAGACGGCGGGCCTGGCGCTCGAACGAGCCGCCGCGGAGTGGCCGGAGATCGCCCCGGTCGCTCGCACTGCTGCAGCCGGAGGCGACGTACCGCTCGCGCTGCGATCCCTCGCCGACCGTCCCGGGGCCGGCGCCCTATGGGTGGTCGCGGCGGCCTGGCAGGTCGCCCACCGCACCGGACACGGGCTGGCCGACACCCTCGGCCGGGTCGCTGACGACCTGCGCGCCACCGAGCAGACCCGGCGCATCGTCGACGGCGAGCTGTCGTCGGCCCGCGCCACGGCCCGTCTCCTGGCTGCCCTCCCGTTGCTCGCGCTGGCGATGGGTTCCGGCGCCGGAGCCGACCCGTGGCGCTTCCTCCTCGGCCACCCGGTCGGCCTCGCCTGCCTGAGCGGCGGCCTGGCTCTCGCGTACGCCGGCCTCGCCTGGATCGACGCCCTCGCCCGTGACATCGAACGCGCCGCCTGATGACCGCGACGACCCTGACGCCCCTCCTCAACCTCCTGGTCGTCCTCGCCACCGCCCTTGCCACGGCCCTGTCAGTGCCGCGAAGTGCGGGGGTTTCTCCTCCGAGGTGCGGAGGTTTCTCGTCCGAGGTGCGCGACCTGCCGCCCCAGACCGACCGCGACGGCCTGCTGCGTCGCGGTCGCTGGGCCTGGTCGTCGCTGGCCGGTGTGGGTGCCGGGCTGGTCCTCGGCGGTCCACTGGCGGTCCCGGCCGGGGTCGCAGCCGCCGCGGGCGTCTGGGTCGTGGCCGGTCGCCTCGAGCCTGCGGCCGTTCGCCGCCGCCGCGAGGAGGTACGACGAGACCTGCCGCATGTCGTGACGCTGCTGGCCGCCGCCCTCCGCTCCGGCCTCGCGCCCGTCGATGCCATCGGACTCGTGTCCCGCGCACTGCCCGGAGCGGCCGCCGATCGACTCGCTCCGGTCGCGACCCGTCTCCGGCTGGGCGGCGACGTCGTACCGATCTGGGCAGCCCTCGCCGCTGACCCTGACCTCGGTTCCCTCGGCCGCACCCTTGCTCGGGCCCACCGCACCGGTGCTCCGGTGGTGGCGGCGGTCGAGCGGCTGGGCGTCGAGCTGGCCCGGCGTGGTCGGGCGGAGGTCGAGGACCGGGCGCGGGCCGTCGGGGTCCGCGCCGCCGTACCGCTCGGGTTGTGCCTGCTGCCTTCGTTCCTGTTGCTCGGCATCGTTCCGCTGGCCGTGTCCCTGGCCGCCGTGATCGTCTGATTCCGCACCACCCGTCACAGCGT
This sequence comes from Nocardioides sp. Root682, assembly GCF_001427795.1. Classification (GTDB taxonomy): domain Bacteria; phylum Actinomycetota; class Actinomycetes; order Propionibacteriales; family Nocardioidaceae; genus Nocardioides. Next base: position 86,309 of record NZ_LMHJ01000004.1, read on the forward strand.
GCGCCGGTTGCGGCCGGCGTACCTGTGGACGACGGATCCCTGTCCACAGGCGGGTTTCGGGCTGAGCCTCGACGTCGCACTGCTCGCGCATCCTGCAGTGAACGGCCGCATCCGGTGGCCATGACGGAGGAGACGAGATGGTGCAGATCCACGACGAGCGCGGAGTGACGACGGCGGAGTACGCCGTGGCCACGGCGGCAGGCGCCGGGTTCGCAGGGTTGCTCTACAAGATGCTCAGCGGAGGGTTCGGGAACAAGCTGATCAAGACGTTGTTCGACCACGTGCTCTCCCTTCTCGGGCTGCAGTGACCGACCGAGCGCGCCGCGATCAGCGAGGTGCGGTCACTGCGGAGCTCGCTGTCGGGCTGCCGCTGCTGCTGGCCGTCACGGCGGGACTGGTCTGGCTGCTGGCGGTCGGCATCGGCCAGGTGCGCACGGTCGATGCGGTGCGCGAGACCGCCCGGGCGCTGGCGCGCGGTGACGATCCCGGCGAGGCCCGTGCGTTGGGGGAGCGGATCGCGCCCGGCGGCGTCCGCGTCTCGGTGGCGCGCGAGGGCGACCGCGTCGTCGTCCGGGCGCGGGGGCGCATTGACGGCCCCGGCGGCCTGTTCCGGGCGCTCCCCGGTGCGGTGCTCGAAGCAGAGGCCGTCGCAGTTGCTGAGGAATCCGGCGAGGCGGGTCCATGAGGGTTCGAGCGCCTGATCAGCGCGGTGCCGCCACCGTGCTGGTCGTCGCGATGGCCGGCGTCCTGCTCCTGGTCGGAGCCGCGTCGGGAGTGGTCGCCGCGATCGTGGTCGCGCACCGGAAAGCTCAGTCGGCGGCTGACCTGGCGGCCCTCGCAGGTGCGACGGTCCTGGCCGATCCAGGCAGCCCCGGCGCGCGCGATCCGTGCACCGCAGCAGCCGAGGTCGCGTCGGCCAATGGCGCCGAGCTGTCGTCGTGCGTCATCGAGGGTCAGGACGTCGTCGTCGAGGTCACCGTCGCCGGTCCGCGCTGGCTGGGGCAGGACCGTGACCTGGTCGGCGCCGCCCGGGCGGGACCTGCCACTCCGTAAATGGATCCTTGACAAAGCCTCGCGACGTAAAGGTACGCTTTACATGGAAATCGCGGAATCCGCGCGCCGACACGACATTGCCGACGACGACATCCGCCACGGGTGGGACAACGCGCTGAGGTTGGTCGAATACGAGTACGACGGCGAGGAGAGACTCCTGGTCATCGGCCCGGACCGCCACGGCAACCTGCTTGAGCTGGTCGCCGTCCCGGTGCTCGCGCCAGAGCGTGTCATCCACGCAGATCGACTCCGCCCCAAGTTCTACGACTACCTGAGGTGAGGACCATGGCGACACGAAGAGTTCGCGACGACGCGGGCCTCGACCTGCTCGATCCCGCCACGACGCCTGCCCGCGATGCCCAGCACTTCAGACGGATCATCGCGGCGCGCAAGGGCCTGCAAGCAGCGGAGGACGAGCTGCGCGCGGCCGTTGCTGCCGCCCGGGCAGCCGGTGACACATGGACGGTGATCGGCGCGGCGCTGGGCACGACGCGTCAGGCAGCTTTCCAGCGGTTCGGCCAGGGCTGAGTCGCCAGGTCGGCTCGACCCAGGAGCCCTGCCTACTTCTCCTCGCGGCCCGACAGGTCGTCCTTGCGCCGGTCCAGCTCGACCTCATCGAGCTTGTCGGAGAGATCGGAGAGGCGCTTCTGGTCCTTGCGTCGTTTCCAGCCCTGCTTCGCGCCGAACTTCATTGCCCACAGGCCGGCGAGGACCAGCAGTGCGGAGACGGCGCCGACGATGAACAGGGCGGTCGCCGACAACTCGATCCCGATGAGGGTCGTGTGCACGTCGGTCTGGCCCTTGCTGGAGGTCGACTCCGCTTCGGAACCGAAGATCCCGGAGAGAAGGCCGAGCACACCGAGGATGAGGAGGAGCAGACCGAAGATCACCATGGCGGCACGCTACTCCGGCGACGCGGGCGCATGACGGAGCAGCGCGTCCAGCAGGGCAACGGCGCCGGCCTTGTCGAGCGGGTCGTTGCCGTTGCCGCACTTCGGCGACTGGACGCAGGACGGACACCCGGCCGCGCACTCGCACGCAGCGATCGTGGCCCGCGTCGCCCGCAGCCAGGCAGGGGCAGTGCGATAGCCGCGCTCCGCGAAGCCCGCACCTCCCGGATGCCCGTCGTGCACGAAGACGGTGAGCACGCCAGTGTCCGCGTGGCGGGCGGTCGACACACCGCCGATGTCCCAGCGATCGCACGTCGCGAACAGGGGGAGCAGCCCGATCGAGCAGTGCTCCGCTGCGTGGGCGGCCCCGGGCAGGTCCGCGGCCTCCACCCCGGTGGCCGCTGCCATCTCGAGCAACACGGCGTCCGGCACGGTCCACCACACGGCGGTCGTCGAGAGCGTCCGGGCGGGCAGGTCCAGCAGCGTCTCGTCGATGACCTCGCCGGTGCGGGCCCGTCGCCGGAGGTACGACGTCACCTGGTTGGTCACCTCGACGGTCCCGAGCGAGATGCGGCACGGCCCCCAGTCGGTGTGCTCGTGCTCGGCGGCGATCGTGATGTCTGTGATGTCGCGCGCCGACGTCGTGTGGTCCACTTCGACCCGCCGCATCGTGGCGACGTGGTCCTCGAGGTCGAGCTCCTCGACCAGCCAGGTCTCGCCGCGATGCAGGTAGATCGCACCGGTGTGGGCGGTGCCGTGGGCGCGGCCCCCGTCGACGGTGCCGACCACGCGGCCTGTCCCGGCCTCCATCAGCTGCACCTGCTGCCCGCCGGTGGAACGGATGTCGGCGAGATCGGCCGCACGGGAACCGTCGGTCCAGAACCAGCCGGGCGCACGCCGTCGCAACAGTCCCTCGGAGACCAGCGAGCCCAGCACCTCCCGGGTGCGCGGTCCGAAGAGCTCGAAGTCGTCGATCGTCACCGGCAGCTCCTGGGCCGCGGCGCACAGGTGCGGGCCGAGGACATAGGGGTTGTCGGTGTCGAAGACCGTGCCCTCGACGGGTCGCCCGAGCAACGCCTCGGGATGGTGCACGAGGTAGGTGTCCAGCGGGTCGTCGCGGGCGATCAGCATCCCGAGGGCGCCACCGCCGTCGCGCCCGGCCCGCCCGACCTGTTGCCAGAACGCCGCCCGCGTCCCGGGATAGCCCGTGATGAGCACGGCGTCCAGGCCGCTCACGTCGATGCCGAGCTCGAGCGCGTTGGTCGCGGCCATGCCGAGCAGGCGACCGCTGCGCAGCGCCTCCTCGAGAGCGCGCCGCTCCTCGGGGAGGTAGCCGCCACGGTAGGAGTCGATGCGGCCGACGAGGGACGGATCGACCTCCGCGACCAGCTCCCCGGCGCGCCGGGCGACCGTCTCCACCCCGCGTCGCGAGCGCACGAACGCCAGCGTCCGCACGTCCTGGACGACCAGGTCCGCCAGCAGGTCGGCCGTCTCAGCGGTGGCAGGTCGCCGCACCGGCGCCCCGTGCTCTCCCGTGTACGACGTCAGCGGCGGCTCCCACAGGCCCACGGCCAGCTCGCCGCGCGGCGACCCGTCCGTGGTCACCGCCGTGACGTCGAGCCCGAGCATCCGCCGGGCGGTGACCTCCGGGTCGGCGACCGTGGCGGAGGCGAGGATGAACACCGGCGAGGCGCCGTACGACGCGCAGATGCGCCGCAGCCGCCGCACGATCTGTGCGACGTGCGCCCCGAACACGCCGCGGTAGTGATGGCACTCGTCGATGACGACGTACTGCAGCGACCGGAAGAAGGGTGTCCACCGCGCATGGCCGGGCAGCAGGGAGCGATGCAGCATGTCGGGGTTGGTCAGGACGTACTCGGCGTGCTCGCGCGTCCACTCGCGCTCCTCGGCGGTGCTGTCGCCGTCGTGGGTCGCCACGCGTACGTCGAGCCCCAGCGTCCGGATCGCCGCCCACTGGTCGTGGGCGAGTGCCTTGGTCGGCGCGAGGTAGAGCACCGTCGCGCCGCGTTGTCCGCGCGCTCCTCGGGCGGCGCGGATCCCGGACAGTGCGGGAAGGAGGTACGCGAGGGACTTCCCGGACGCCGTACCGGTCGCGACCACGACGTGCTCGCCACGGTGCGCGGCCTCGGCGACGGCGACCTGGTGCGCCCAGGGTTGCCCCACCCCCCTCGCCGTGTACGACGCCACGACGGTCGGGTCCGCCCACGTCGGCCAGGCGCCGCAGCTGGCCGGGCGGGCCGGGACCTGCTCGAGATGGGTCAGCCGGTCGGCCCTCCCGGGACCGGCGGTCAGGCTGGCCATCAGGGCCGCGGGGTCACGCCGTACCGACCCGGAGCGGGTGGGGGTGTCGGGCTGCGCGGTCACCTGACCAGTGTCGCAAGCGGGGCCGACATCGTCGCCCCCACGGGCTGGAGGTGGGCTGGAGGTGGGCTGGAGGTGGGCTGGAGGTGGGCTGGAGGTGGGCTGGAGGTGGGCCGGAGGTTCTGTGGACTTCGTGCGCGGTCATGGCAGGCATGGTTTGATTGGGCGCATCTGCCAGACGTAGGAATATCCCGGGGTGAGGGTCGTGAATCTGACACTGTCGACGCGCGAGGTCGGTGCGCGCACCGTCATTGCCGTGGGTGGCGAGATCGACGTCTACACCGCGCCCAAGCTCCGTGACACGATCACCGAGCTCGTGGCCGGCGGTACCTACCACCTGGTCGTCGACATGGAGGCGGTCGAGTTCCTCGACTCCACCGGTCTGGGCGTGCTCGTCGGTGGCCTGAAGAAGGTGCGTGCCCACGACGGCTCGCTCGAGCTCGTCTGCAACGCAGACCGTCTTCTCAAGATCTTCAAGATCACCGGACTGGCGAAGGTCTTCGTCATCCACAGCTCCGCCGACGCCGCGCTGGCCTGACGCCGCGCGCCTTTTTGGCGAAACCTCTGTGACACGGGTCACACCCCTGCCCTTTTGTGCGTCCGACTCTGCGTAGACTCCGGCACGTTCTATGACCTGGGTCACACGACCCGTACCTGAACTTCACCAGGAGGCACTCGTATGCCCCGTCCGTTGCTCGTGGATGTCGAAGTGACCGGCGGCGACCTCGCCCTGGTCATCGGCGTCGCCGTCATCGCCCTCGGCTCTCTCGGCATGGGCTTCCTCTTCAGATCCGAGGTGCTCCGCGCAGGCGAGGGCACTCCGAACATGCAGAAGATTGCCCAAGCGGTGCAGGAAGGCGCGAACGCCTACCTCACCCGCCAGTTCCGCACGCTCGCGATCTTCGCGGCGATCGCCTTCTTCGTGCTGCTGGCCTTGCCGGCACACACCGGCGACGACGCGACCGGCCTCCAGTCGGAGTGGACGGTGCGGATCTTCCGCTCGGTCTTCTTCCTCGTGGGTGCCGGGTTCTCCGGGGCCGTCGGCTATCTCGGCATGTCGCTCGCCGTGCGCGCGAACCTGCGCGTGGCTGCGGCCGCCAACGAGCAGGGTCGCGACGTCGCGATGAACATCGGCTTCCGCACGGGTGCCTTCGTCGGCATGTTCACCGTCGGGCTCGGCCTCCTCGGTGCCAGCGTCGTGGTGATCGTGTTCCAGGCCGCGGCCCCCAACGTGCTCGAGGGCTTCGGCTTCGGCGCAGCTCTCCTCGCCATGTTCATGCGCGTCGGCGGCGGCATCTTCACCAAGGCCGCTGACGTCGGCGCCGACCTGGTCGGCAAGGTCGAGCAGGGCATCCCCGAGGACGACCCGCGCAACGCCGCCACCATCGCGGACAACGTGGGCGACAACGTCGGTGACTGCGCCGGAATGGCTGCAGACCTCTTCGAGTCGTACGCCGTCACGCTGGTCGCCGCGCTGATCCTGGGTTCGCAGGCATTCGGTGACAAGGGCCTGGTCTTCCCGTTGATCGTGCCCGCCATCGGCGCTCTGTCCGCGATCGCGGGCGTCTACCTGACCAAGCCCCGCGCCAGCGAGAGCGGCCTGAAGACGATCAACCGGGCCTTCTACATCTCCGCTGCGGTCGGTGCGGTGGCAAGTGCGGCTGCTGCGTTCATCTACCTGCCCACCAAGTGGAGCGAGCTCAACGGCACGGGTGCCGAGGCCGACCTCTCCCCGCCGGTCTTCGCTGCCGGCGCGGTCGTCATCGGCATCGTTCTCGCTGCCGCGATCCTGGCGCTGACCGGTTACTTCACCGGCACAGAACACCGCCCGGTCAAGGATGTCGGCAAGACCTCGCTGACGGGCGCGGCCACCGTGATCCTGGCCGGCCTCTCGGTCGGTTTCGAGTCGGCCGTCTACACCGCGATCGTCATCGGTTCGGCCGTGTTCGGTGCTGCCCTGCTCGCTGGCAGCTCGACCGGTCTCGCGCTGTTCGCCGTCGCCCTCGCCGGGTGCGGGTTGCTCACCACGGTCGGCGTCATCGTCGCCATGGACACCTTTGGTCCGGTTTCCGACAACGCCCAGGGCATCGCGGAGATGTCGGGTGACGTCAGCGAAGAGGGCGCGAAGATCCTCACCGAGCTGGACGCGGTCGGCAACACCACGAAGGCGATCACCAAGGGCATCGCGATCGCGACCGCAGTACTCGCAGCGAGTGCGCTGTTCGCGTCGTACACGCAGTCGGCCTTCGACTCCCTGGCCGAGGCCACGGGTGTCAAGGAGGGCACCGAAGACCTCGTCTACAACAGCTTCCTGGTCTTCGACGCCAAGCTCATCGTCGGCACGCTGCTCGGTGCCGCCGTGGTGTTCCTCTTCTCGGGCCTGGCGATCAACGCCGTCGCCCGTGCGGCGGGCGCTGTGGTGGTGGAGGTACGACGCCAGTTCCGCGACATCCCCGGGATCATGGAGGGCACGGCCCGTCCGGAGTACGGCAAGGTCGTCGACATCGTGACCCGCGACTCGCTGCGCGAGCTGGCCACGCCCGGCATCCTCGCGATCCTGGCTCCGGTCGCTGTCGGCTTCGGCCTCGGTGTCGGCCCGCTGGCCGGCTTCCTGGTCGGCGCGATCGCAACGGGCACGCTGATGGCGGTCTTCCTCGCCAACGCGGGTGGTGCGTGGGACAACGCGAAGAAGCTGGTCGAGGACGGCAACCACGGTGGCAAGGGATCGCCGGCCCACGAGGCCACGATCATCGGTGACACCGTCGGTGACCCGTTCAAGGACACCGCCGGCCCCTCGATCAACCCGCTGCTCAAGGTGATGAACCTCGTGTCGCTGCTCATCGTCGGCGCGATCATCAGCCTGTCCTACGGCAGCAGCGAGAACGACGTGGTCCGGATCCTCATCGCAGCCGCGGCCGCGACGGGCATCATCGCCGCCGTCTACATCTCGAAGCAGCGCGTCTCGACGATCGGCGAGGAAGCGCCGGCTGCGGTCGAGTCCGTCTGATTCCGCAAGGCTCTTCCGCGACGGGGAGCACGGGGCCACTAGCGTGGTCTCGTGCTCCCCGTCGCTCTTGCTGCCCCGCTCCGTGAAGCCCTGCTCGCTGCCGACTTCACCTACGACGCCATCAGCGAGCTGCTCGGGGCGGAGGCCCACCAGGCGTTGTCCCGCAACGAGACGACACCGGGCCTTCGTCGTACGACGAACGACGAGCCGCTCGCCACGCTGATCCGGCTGTTCCTGCTCCAGGCCGTGGTGCCCACCTCTGCCGCCGAGAGGGCGCTGCCGGGGCTGGTCGACCGACTCGTCAACGCTGGCTTCCTGGCCCAGAGCGTCGGCGAGGTCGCGGCGCGGCTCGACGTCCGCCCCTACGGCTCCGAGCAGGGCGACCTGTGGGTCGTGAGCGACCTGACGCCGGGCCTGAACGGCATCGCGACGTCGGTCACCGGCGACTACGTGCTCGGCATCAGCCCGGCCTCCTCGAGCCTGGCCCAGCTGACCGTCCGCCACGACGTCGGCACCTCGCTCGACCTGGGCACCGGATGTGGCGTCCAGGCACTCCACCTGGCCACCCACAGTGACCGCGTCGTCGCCACCGACGTCAACCAGCGCGCGCTCGCGATCGCCCGGTTCAACGCGGCGCTCAACGACGTCGACGACATCGTCGAGGTGCGCGACGGCTCGTTCTTCGCCCCCGTGGCCGGCGAGCGGTTCGACCTCATCGCCACCAACCCGCCGTTCGTGATCTCGCCCGCCAGCGGCGAGCGCCTCGTCTACCGCGACTCCGGCCTGCCCGGCGACCAGGTCGTCGAGCACATCGTGCGCCGCGCGCCCGACCACCTCAACGACGGCGGCTGGTGCCAGGTCCTCGCGAACTGGGTCATCGAGACCGACCGCCCGTGGGACGAGCGGCTCGGTACGTGGCTGCCCGACGAGTGCGACGCGCTGGTCGTCCAGCGCGAGGTGCTCGACCCGGCGTCGTACGTCGAGCTCTGGCTCAAGGACGCCGGCCACCACCCCTCCACCGGCGGCGACCCCGCGTCGTACGCCGAGCGCTACGACACCTGGCTCTCCTGGCTGGAGCAGCAGGGCGTCGGCGGGATCGGGTTCGGCTGGATCAACCTGCGCCGTCGCGCAGACGTCACCCCGGGTGCCCTCGTGCGTGACCTCCTCGAGTGGCCGTACGACGTCGAGCAGCCCATCGCGCCGGCGATCGCCTCGTGGGCCGACTCGGCCCTGGCTGCTCAGTCCGTCGGACCGGACACCCACCTCGTGCTGCGCGAGGACGTCCTGCAGGAGACCAGCGGACCGGTCGGTGTCGAGGACCCCGCGACCATCGTGCTGCGCCAGCAGCGCGGCTTCCGCCGCGCCCGCCAGGTCGACACGGTCGCTGCCGCGGTGACGGGAGCCTGTGACGGCGACCTGGCTGTCGGACCGCTCGTCGACGCCGTCGGCCAGCTCCTGGAGCGCGATTCCGCAAGCCTGCAGGAGGTCTACCTCCCCGAGCTCGCCGAACTGGTGGCCGAGGGTTTCCTCACGGTGGCCGGGTAGTCCCGTCCCGCTCGTGATGCACACTTGACCCGTGACGAACGCAGGCTGGTACCCCGACCCCGCGGGCGCTCCCGACACCTACCGCTACTGGGACGGTCAGTCGTGGAGCCAGATGACCACGAGCCACCCGCCGGCCGCGGCCCAGGAGCCGACGCCCCAGCCCCCGCAGCAGCCGCAACAGCCCAGCCCGCCTGCTGCGGCGCCCACGCAGTTCCCGCCGCAGCAGTTCCCCCAGCAGCCCCAGCAGTCGAACCAGGGTGGGTACGGCGCCGTACCGCAACCTCCCACGCCCACGCCCGCCTACGGGACCGGCGGCTTCTCCGGCGGTTCGGGCGGGTATCCCCAGCAGCAGTGGAGCCCCCAGCCCTCCGGCGGGAGCGGCGGCAGCAGCGGCAAGGTCATCGGGATCGTCATCGCCGCGGTGCTCGTCCTGGTCCTGCTCGGTGTCGGCGGCTTCTTCGGCGTCCGCGCCCTCAGTGGCGATGACGACGACAACGGCCGGGCCGACGACCCCTCGCAGAGCGAGTCCTCCGACTCGTCGGAGTCGAGCAGCCCCACCGACGGGACCGACCCGACCGACGTACCCACGAACACCGTTGCCCCGACGGGCATCCAGTGCACCGGTGGGACTCCCGAGCCTGCGAAGGACCCGGGTGCGACGCCCGCGACGATCACGGGCGGAGGCCTGACGATCCCGGTGCCGTCCGGATACACCGTCGACGTCCGGCTCTCCCCGCCCCACAGCTTCGCCGACGGCGTGCTGGTCGCCTACAAGTCCGTCGAGGAGAACTGGATCACCGAGTTCGCCGTCGGGGGTCTTCCGCGCACCAACGGCTTCAATGACGTCGCCGACGCAGCGGAGATCATCATGAAGTGCCTCACGACCAACGACGACATCTACGAGGGCTTCTCCGAGCGCAAGGACCTGAGCAACGAGGCGATCACCGTCGACGGCAAGCCGGCCCACCGCATCACCGCGGAGATCAAGGTCGACAATCCGGACGTCGTGGCCGAGGGAGACGTCACCACGGTGATCGTGGTGGACACCGGCGACACGGCCACCTTCGGCCTCTTTCTCGGGGTGGCGACCATCGGCGAGCCGACCAGCATCGCGCTGGTCGACAGCCAGATCAAGGCCATCAAGGTCGGTTGACGGGGACCTGTTCCGGCACCCACGGTGGACGCCGAACACCGACGGACTGGACACGACCCGCTACCGTGATCGGCCGTAGAGCCCATCACGGGTGACGAGTTCGCCTCTCCCGGGCAACCGAAGCAGCCCCGTGGCAACTCCGAAGCAGCAGAGAAGGTCTCAGTAGTGGCACACAAGTTGGTGATCGTCGAGTCGCCGGCCAAGGCCCGCACCATCGGCGGGTACCTCGGTGACGGCTTTGTCGTCGAGTCCTCCATCGGCCACATCCGCGACCTCCCGAACAATGCCGCCGACACCCCGGCCAAGATCAAGGACAAGCCCTGGGGCCGGCTGGCGATCGACGTCGAGAACGGCTTCGTGCCCTATTACGTCGTCCCTCGGGACAAGAAGAGCCACATCGCCAAGCTCAAGTCGCTGCTGAAGGACGCCGACGAGCTCTACCTCGCCACCGATGAGGACCGCGAGGGAGAGGCCATCGCCTGGCACCTCCTCGACGAGCTGAAGCCGAAGAACATCCCGGTCCGCCGGATGGTCTTCCACGAGATCACCAAGGCCGCGATCCAGGAAGCCGCCGCCAACCCGCGCGAGCTCGACATGGACCTGGTCGAGGCGCAGGAGACCCGTCGCCTCCTCGACCGCCTCTACGGCTACGAGGTCTCGCCCGTCCTGTGGCGCAAGATCATGTCCGGTCTCTCCGCCGGCCGCGTGCAGTCCGTGGCCACCCGTCTCGTGGTCGACCGCGAGAAGGAGCGGATGGCCTTCAAGATGGCCTCCTACTGGGACCTCGAGGGCACCTTCGACGCCGGTTCGAAGCACGACCAGCGGATGTTCCCGGCCAAGCTGCACACCATCGACGGCACCCGCGTCGCCGGCGGCAGCAACTTCGGCCAGGACGGCCAGCTGAAGGGCAAGGCCGAGGTGGTCCACCTGGACCGTCCGCGGGCCGAAGCCCTCGTCGCGGCACTCGCCGACACGGCGTACGACGTCCGGTCGGTCGAGGCCAAGCCGTACCGCCGTTCGCCGTACGCGCCCTTCCGCACCACCACGTTGCAGCAGGAAGCCAGCCGCAAGCTCGGGATGAGCGCGTCGGTGACGATGAGCGTCGCCCAGCGGCTGTACGAGAACGGCCACATCACCTACATGCGTACCGACTCGACGACCCTGTCGGGCACCGCGATCTCCGCGGCTCGCAGTCAGGTCGCCGAGCTCTACGGCAGCGAGTACGTCCCCGACGAGCCGCGGACCTACACGAGCAAGGTCAAGAACGCCCAGGAGGCGCACGAGGCGATCCGCCCGGCGGGTGACTCGTTCAAGCGCCCCGGCGAGACCGGCCTGACCGGCGACCAGTTCCGGCTCTACGAGCTGATCTGGATGCGCACCGTCGCGTCGCAGATGAAGGACGCCGTCGGCCAGTCGGTCAGCATCCGCCTCGGCGGAGCGGCCGCCAGCGGCGAGGACGTCGTGTTCTCGGCCACCGGTCGCGTCATCACCTTCCACGGGTTCCTCAAGGCGTACGTCGAGGGCACCGACGACACCGCCGCGACGAAGGACGACCAGGAGACCCGGCTCCCCAACCTGCAGCAGGGCGACTCCGTCTCGGCCGCGTCGATCTCCGCGAACGGCCACGAGACGAAGCCCCCGTCGCGCTTCACCGAGGCCACGCTGATCAAGGAGCTCGAGGAGCGCGAGATCGGCCGCCCGTCGACGTACGCCTCGATCATCGGGACGATCCTCAACCGCGGGTACGTCTACAAGAAGGGCACGGCACTCGTGCCGGCCTGGATCGCGTTCTCCGTGGTCCGGCTGCTGACCGAGCACTTCTCCCGGCTGATCGACTACGAATTCACCGCCGGCATGGAAGAGGTCCTCGACCAGATCGCCCGCGGCGAGAAGGACCGGACCACCGAGCTGACCGAGTTCTACTACGGCTCCGACACGCTGGCCGGCCTGCTGCCCCTCGTGCAGGGCCTGGGCGACATCGACGCCCGGGAGCTCGCGACCTTCCCGGTCGGTACGCCCGAGGACGGCATCAACCTGCGCGTCGGCAAGTACGGCCCGTACCTCGAGGGCCCCGACGACGACGGTGCTCCGCTCGCCCGGCGGGCGAACGTCCCCGACGACCTGCCGCCCGACGAGCTCACGGTCGCGAAGGCGATCGAGCTGCTGGCCAACCCGGCCGGCGAGGAGATCGAGCTGGGCGTGCACCCGGAGACCGGTCTGCAGGTGGTCGCGAAGAACGGCCGCTACGGCCCGTACGTCACCGAGCTGATCCCCGAGCCCGCCGAGGGTGCGAAGCCCAAGAAGGGCGACAAGCCGCGCACCGGCTCGCTCTTCAAGTCGATGTCGCTCGACACGGTCACGCTCGAGGACGCCATCAAGCTGCTCGCGCTGCCCCGCGTCGTCGGTGTCGGTGAGGACGGCGAGGAGATCACCGCCCAGAACGGCCGCTACGGGCCGTACCTCAAGAAGGGCACCGACGCCCGCTCGCTCACCAGCGAGGACCAGATCTTCGGGATCCAGCTCGACGAGGCGCTCAAGATCTATGCCCAGCCCAAGCAGCGCGGCCGTGCTGCCGCGGCTCCGCCGCTCAAGGAGCTTGGCAACGACCCCGTGTCGGGCCAGCCGATCGTGGTGAAGGCGGGCCGCTTCGGCGAGTACGTCACCGACGGCGAGTACAACGCCACGCTGCGCAAGGACGACTCGGTCGAGGCGATCACCCTCGAGCGGGCGGCCGAGCTGCTGGCGGAGCGGCGCGAGAAGGGCCCGGCCAAGAAGGCGGCCAAGAAGACCGCGAAGAAGGCCCCGGCCAAGAAGGCGGCGGCGAAGAAGACCGCTGCCAAGAAGACGGCCGCCAAGAAGGCTCCGGCGAAGAAGACGGCTGCCAAGAAGTCCTGACGGACCCGCCTTGTAGGTTCACCCCGTGACCTCGTACCCCGGCCGTTACGCCCCGACGGGTGTCTTCGTCTGCTTCGAGGGTGGCGAGGGCGGCGGCAAGTCGACCCAGTCGCGGCTGTTGCGCGACCGCCTGGAGGCCGCGGGCTACCGCGTGCGCCTCACCTTCGAGCCCGGCGACACCCCCGTCGGCAAGGAGATGCGGCGGATCGTGCTGAGCCCGGAGACCGGCGTGCTCGCCCACAAGACCGAGGTCCTGTTGTACGCCGCCGACAAGGCCGAGCACGTCGAGACGCTCGTGCAGCCCGCGCTCGACCGGGGTGAGGTCGTGATCACCGACCGGTACGTCGACTCGACCCTCGCCTACCAGGGTGCCGGCCGGGCGCTCGACGTCGACGAGGTCGAGGAGGTCGCCCGCTGGGCGACCGGCGACCTGCGACCGCACCTGACCGTGGTGCTCGACCTCGAGCCGGAGACGGGGCTCGGGCGTTTCGAGGGCCGTGACCGGATCGAGGGCGAGTCGCTGGAGTTCCACCAGCGCGTGCGCCAGTCCTTCCTCGACCTCGCGGCCCGCGCCCCGGAGCACTACGCCGTGCTGGATGCGCGTGCGCCGATCGAGGAGATCGCCGCCACCATCGCCGCTCGCGTCGAGCCGCTCCTGGCCCAGGCCCGGCGGGAGACCAGATGACGGTCTGGGACACCCTGGTCGGCCAGGGTCCGACGATCACCGCACTGCGACAGGCCGCTGCCGGGCAGGGGATGACCCACGCCTGGTTGTTCACCGGCCCGCCGGGATCGGGTCGGTCCAACGCCGCGATCGCCTTCGCGGCCGCGCTCCAGTGCCCCCAGGCCGGTCTCGGGCCCGACTGCCCCGACCAGTGCCACGCCTGCCACACCGTGCTGAACGGGTCGCACGCCGACGTGTCGGTGATCCGTACCCAGAAGCTCTCCATCGGCGTCGACGAGGTCCGGGACCTCGTGCGCCGGGCCGCGCTGAGCCCGATGGGCGACCGCTGGCAGATCCTGATCGTCGAGGACGCCGACCGGCTCACCGACCAGGCCTGCAACGCGCTGCTCAAGGCGATCGAGGAGCCGAACGGCCGCACCCTGTGGATGCTCTGCGCGCCCACCGTCGAGGACGTGCTGCCCACCATCCGGTCACGGTGCCGGCTGGTGACGCTCTCGACCCCGACCGTGCCCGAGGTCGCCGGCTTCCTGGCCGCCAAGGGCGTCGCGGAGCCGCTGGCGTCGTACGCCGCCCGCGCGAGCCAGGGCCACATCGGCCGGGCGAAGGCGCTGGCCTTCGACGAGGCGGTCCGGACCCGGCGCCAGGAGGTCGTGACGATCCCTTCCCGCCTGTCGAACCTCGGGCGCTGCATGGACGCGGCCGCCCGGCTGGCGACCACGGCCAAGGAGGAGGCGGACGCGATCACTGCCGACCTCGACGCCCGCGAGAAGGTCGACATCGACACGGCGTACGGCGTGGTCGAGCGCGGGCGACGCCCGCGGGAGTACGGCCCCGCGCTGGCTGCGCTCGAGAAGGCGCAGAAGACGCGCGCGAAGCGGCGCCACCTCGACATGGTCGATCGTGGTCTCACCGACCTCGTGTCGGTCTACCGCGACGCGATCGCGCTGGCGACTGGAGCGCCCGGTGGACTGGTCAACGAGGACATCCGGGAACAGGTCGAGCAGATCGTGGCGACCTCGTCCCCGGAGCTCAACCTGCGTCGGATCGGCTGGATCTTCGCCGCGCGGGAGCAGATGCTGGAGTTCAATGTCCCGGTCGCCTTGGCACTGGAGTCGATGATGGTGGCGCTGAAGACGCCGCAACGATGAAGAGCACCATGACGAGCACCGTCACGAGGGAGTGGACATGGCTGTGAAGAAGAACCTGGTCATCGCAGTGATTGCGATCTGGGCCCTGGTGCTCGCCGGCGCAGTCGGGGTCGGCGTCCTGCTCCTCACGGGCGGCGACGACAACGACGACAAGGCGGACAAGAAGCCCGACGACCCGACGAGCCAGCCCTCCGCCGGCAAGTCGATGGACGACTTCTACAGCCAGAAGATCGCCTGGAAGTCATGCGGCGACAACGAGTGCGGCACCCTCGAGGTCCCCGTCAACTACCAGTCGCCCGGCGACGGCACGATCCTGCTCGCGCTGGAGAAGGCGAAGGCCACCGGCGACCGGATCGGCTCCCTCGTGGTCAACCCCGGGGGCCCGGGCGCGCCCGGCACCTCCACCGTCGAGGACGCGGACCTCTACTTCGCCGAACCGCTGCGTGCGGCCTACGACATCGTCGGCTTCGACCCGCGCGGCACCGGCGAGTCCGAGCCCGTCGACTGCATCACCGACGACGAGCTCGACGCCCAGATCGCGGCGGACCCCGACCCGGACACCGACCAGGAGATCGAGGACGGCGAGGAGAAGGCCGAGGACTTCTGGGCCGGATGCGAGGCCAAGTCCGGCACCGTCGCCGCCCACGTCAGCACGGTTGAGGCCGCGCGCGACATGGACGTGCTGCGTGCGGCGCTCGGTGAGGACAAGCTGGACTACCTCGGCTTCTCCTACGGCACCCGCCTGGGTGCGACGTACGCCGAGCTCTACCCCGACAAGACCGGCCGGCTCGTCCTGGACGGCGCCATCGATCCCTCCATCTCCTCGCGTGAGGGCTCGCTGAGCCAGGCCAAGGGCTTCGAGACCGCGCTGCGCTCCTACATCAAGGACTGCGTGGACGGCGGCGACTGCTTCCTCGGGGCCACGGTCGACGCCGGACTGAAGACCATCAAGGACCTGCTCGCGTCGATCGACGAGGAGTCGCTCGAGACCGGTGACGCCGAGGGTCGCAAGCTGACCGTCGGACTGGCCTTCTACGGCCTGATCACCCCGCTCTACAACCAGGACAACTGGACCTACCTGGATGACGGCCTGCGGAAGGCGCTCAAGGGCGACGGGTCCACCCTGCTCCTGCTGGCCGACTTCTACGGCTCCCGGGAGAGCGGCAAGTACACCGACAACAGCCTCGAAGCGATCTCGGTGATCAACTGCCTCGATGACCCGTACTCCATCACCCCCGACGAGGTGCCGGCACAGTTCGCCGACTTCGAGGAGGCCTCGCCGACCTTCGGCAAGGTGTTCGCCTGGGGCCTGACCGCCTGCAACGGCATCCCGTTCAAGGCCACCGACGAGCCCGACCTGAAGATCGACGGCTCCGGCGCCGCCCCGATCGTGGTCCTCGGTACGACGCGCGACCCCGCGACGCCGTACGAGGAAGCGGTGGCGATGGCCGAGCAGCTGGAGTCCGGCGTGCTGGTCAGCCGCGACGGCGACGGCCACACGGCGTACAACAAGCAGAACAGCTGCATCGACGACGCGGTCCACGCCTACCTGATCGAGGGAAAGGTGCCCGCGGACGGCCTGAAGTGCTGAGGTCCACAAGGTCGTCGAGTAGCCGCGAGGAACGAGCGGCGTATCGAGACGCAGCCCCGGATTCCGTAACGCGGGCCTGCCCTCGGTATGCTTCCGCACGTTGTTCTGCGTCTCGGCGTGGAGCACGCCGCCTTAGCTCAGTCGGTAGAGCGAGTCACTCGTAATGACTAGGTCGTCAGTTCGATTCTGACAGGCGGCTCTGACGACAGTGGCTCTGACCAGCAGGAATGCTGATCAGAGCCACTGTACGTTTTTGGTCCGATTCAAACGAGTGACACGTTTGCGACACGTTTCCCGCGGCGCGCCTCGCAGGGCTCGCGAAGGCCTACCGCGACTAGCCCGCACAGCGGACCACGTTGGCACCTACCGGCCATGCCGGCTGTGTTCGGACTGAAGATCGGCCCGGCTGCCTTCCGCCCATTTTGGCGCACGTGCTGAGAGCGACGCTGGCTTCGCCTACTGCCGAGATGCAGGGCTAATTGACGAACCACCCGCGGAAGGTGTGACGAAACGCCCCCCGGTACGGAGGGGGTCGGTCTAAGTAGGGGCCTGACTCGACGTCGCCCCGCGAGGCGGCACGGCCTGGTGCTACGTGCCGGCCGGTGGAGTAACCAAAACGAGCTTCGTCGGATCGACGTCGTCGCGAGCCCGCAAAGTCGGGAGGGCCGAGTGGTCGACCTGGTCGGGGTCGGCCATCGATGCCGCGAGCATCTGCACCTTGGCCTGTTCGAGGGACGACGAAACGGACTGTGCGGAGGCCATCGCGGCGTAGAAGGATCTTGCAAACACGATGGCCGCAGTGTCGTCGATCGTGTCGGACATGCCGATGACGACTGGGACTGTCTGCAACAGGTCGTCGGCGCCGTCGAGACTCTCGCAGGCATTGAGCACAAGGAGACGTGGTGGCTCATCCGTCGCCCCGAGCAGCCGTGCGAGAAGCGTGAACTCGACGTCTTGCCCGCCCGGGTCACCTGCCTCGTTCTCCATCCACACACCAAGGGAGTCAGCGTGCCCTGAGAAGTGAACGATGTGCGGGCGGTGGTCGTTGAGACCGTCGGTCAGATCACCAAATGTTGCTGCGGGGGCGTGCTCGACGACGACGAGGTCGCGGTACTTCGAGCCACGCAGGCCCTGCTTCACCTGTCGAACCTCCTGATCGACGCGAAGCCAGGTCCCCTGTTCGACGACCGAGCCATCCGGTCTCGTCACGGTCGTGGTGGTGGCGTCGGGGTTCGCGGTCAAGTACAGGACTCGGAGTGGCTCCGATCGGGGCGGCACAACTTCGACGTACCGGACCTGTGTCGGCCCAGCGCTCGCCTTCGCGACTGCCCGTGCGTGGTTGAGCTCGTCCCGGCGGCGCCGCGATTCGTCCCGTCGCCTGGCGTTTTCCGCGGTTCTCCGCTCCGAGGCCTCCGCAGTGCGCAACGACGTAGTCTTCGATGCGACGTTTTTGTCGGCCGTCGCCATCTCCTTCCGCGCCTTGGCGATCTTCGCCTCGGCGGCCGCGGCCTTCTTCTCCTCGCGCTCGGCCGCGGTGCTCGCGGACCGAATAGTGGAGGCGTTTTTGGAACTTCTTGCTTGCTCTCGCTTCTTGCGCGCGGCTTCGCGAGCGGTCGCTGCGACCTTCTCCTGTGCCGCGATGACCTTGGCGTAGCCGGCCTTCCTGTCTTCCAGGCTGGCGATCTCTTTGCGGAGCGTGTCACTGCGCGCCATCAGCATCCAATCTCTAGTCGGCTGGTGTTCTTTAGTCTGTTCTGAAGAGACGGCGGCGATCCGTCGCCCCATCAGAGTTCGCGGTTGGCTCGAAGCTGGTTCCTCTCTTCTTCGTGCGGTCCTTAACGAGCTCATTCGGCCACTGTCATGAGCTCATCGGTCCTCCGTTCGACGGCGTCGGACGGTCTGCAGGAGGTGCCGGGGGCTCCACCATGCAGCGCGCTCACGCGGGTCGGCCGAGGCGATGCGGGTGGCAAGGCTCGCATCGGTTGGCAGCCCGGCGTCGCCGCACCATCGACAGTCCGGGTCCTGACGTGAAAGCAGGCCGGCGGTCTGACCGGTCCGGACGAACTGCAGCTGCTGATCAG
Source organism: Nocardioides sp. Root682 (assembly GCF_001427795.1). Taxonomy (GTDB): domain Bacteria; phylum Actinomycetota; class Actinomycetes; order Propionibacteriales; family Nocardioidaceae; genus Nocardioides. The sequence goes on from NZ_LMHJ01000004.1 coordinate 104,739, forward strand.
CCACCTCTTCTTGGTGGAGGTCGGTCACGGCGAGCATGAAGTCAGTGGCTGCCTGTCCGGCCGCGACTGCGTTCAACGTGATCACGCTCGGAGCGGGCACGTCCTCGATGTAGCGAGCGGCCTTTCGTTCCGCGTCAGGCAGCATCTCGATGGCGAGCTCTGTGGCGTCGATCAGACCGTTGCACCAGAAGCAGCCCTGACCTGGGGTCATCCGTCGGTAAACGGTGTGGATCCGGCCAACGTCGCCTGCATCGTCGACTGGAACCATGACACCGACTTCGGTCGCGGGAATGAGATAGGTCTCCACAATTGCGTTGACCCAGTGGCGCGCGGCATGGCTATCGGCGGCCAGGAAGACCCAGTCGCACTGGCTCAGCGCCTGCAGCGACTGGGAATGCTCGACCCGCGACTTCATAGTCTTCACCTCGACGCTGGGGTTCGCGCGGCGGGCATTGCGGCGGCCGAGCGCTACCTTCGGCCGGCCGACATCTCGCCTGCGGGCGCCGAGGAGCCGCGGAAGGTTCGTGGACTCCACGTTGTCGCCGTCGATCAGGAGCAGGCTGCCGACGCCGAGCCGGGCCAAATACTCCGTCAGCAGGCTGCCGACTCCCCCCTGTCCGACGATCGCAACGCGCATGTCAGCGAAGCACGCCTGACCGGCGGCACCGAAAAGTCGCGACTGTCGGTCGAAGAGCTCCGACGAGCCCATCACCTGCGCGAGGTTTGGCCGTAGTCGCCGCAGCGCACTGCCCGGCACCACGAGCTCGCCGAGCGGCACTCGGCTCCCGTCGGGAAGCCAGAGGTCACCGGCTGCCGCGTACGGCGTGCACACAACCGCCCCGACAACTTGCTTCGTGATCCGGCCGATCGCCGGATAGCCGCGTTCGTGACTGGCCATGTCCACTTGGGAGAACGCCACTTCGGTCGTACCGCCGTGATTGTGGAGCGCGAGGTACGCCAACCCATCACGGCGAGCGCGCAGGGCGGCGTCCCGCACGAACTCCGCAGTCAGGGCCCGGTGGCCGTGAACCCCTGGCACGTAGTCCTTGCCCTCCTCGGCCAGCAGAAGCTGATCACCGAGCAGACGAACGCCGCGTGGCCCGTCAACGACCCTGGCGAGCAGGATCGCGCCGTGCTCGCCTCCCTGGCCGAACAGGTGTCCTTCGAGGCGCGCCCAGTCGCGGGGGCGGAGCACCAAGCTCCACCCCCGCGTCGGCGGGTTCACTGCTCGGCGAACCATGACAACACCTTCGCCGCCTTCAGCGCCGCCGTGTCGCGGCTTGGGTTCCAGCCGTTCGACCGTCTAGAGAGTTGCATCGCTGGTCTGGACTGCCACTCGACGGACTGAACGGCCGAGCCGTGCGCTGTGCCGTCCGTGCGGACGACGCGACCGATGTAGTGCGGGTAGACGTCCGCGTTCGGATACGCGCCGGTGAGGCGGAAGCCCAACCAGGTGAGACTGGGCTCGTACTGGTCGCCGACGTGGACGTTCTTGATGATCACCACGGCTCCGTCGGCGTCGCGGATGACCTCCACATCGTGGTCGGGGAACTGTTCGCGCACCCCTTCGACGGCCTCCTCGATCGGGCTGAGGGAGTTAGGAGTTGTCATCGCCGGTGACCGCCAGGAAGTCGAGTCCTTGGTGGATCTCGATGAGATCCGCGTCCCCAATCACCTGATAGTGGTTGCCGTGCTGCACGGAGAGGACGAAGTTCGGAGCAATGTCCTTGACGCCCTGATCGATCGCGGCCTGCTTGATCTGCAGGCCGGTGTACTTGCCCTTCGGCAGGGTCACATCAGCGTTGTTGACGACGATCGTGACGTCGTGGGGCTTCTGGCGGTTGGGCGCGTTCTCCGGGTGCGGATGTGCCTGCTCGGCTACTGTCATGGCCGGGCCTTTCTCTGAGTTGGGCTTCGTTGGTGGCGGCGCGTCCGGTCCAATGGCAGCGCCGCCACCACATGTACGATCGGGGCTAGATTTCTGTACCTGATCGGTTGAACATTCGTAACAATACACCACAACGGTGTATGATCTAGTCATGGAGCGGTGGGGTGGAGTTCGGCTTCGGACGGGAGCGCGATGCGGCGCTCTTCAACGATCCGCGCCGGCTCCGACAGAAGTACGGCCCCCGTTGTGCTGAGAAGATCGAGGCGCGGCTCGCCCAGATCAATGCTGCGGCAAACCTGGACATCCTGTGCCAGTTGCCTCAAGCCCGATGCCACCAGCTGGTCGCTGATCGAAGCGAGCAGTTCTCCCTCGACCTCGAGCATCCGCTCCGCCTGATCGTGCAGGTGGCAGACAACCCGGTCCCGCGTCTCGACGATGGCGGGATCGACCGCAGCCGCGTTCAGCGGCTCATCTTCATCGAGATCGCGAACACGCACTGAGCGTCCTGAGAGGAGGCAAGAACATGGAGATCGCACACGAAGAAGTCGTGCAGCAGGACTGGCACCCCTACGTTCCTGCCAGCATCCCCGCTCCCGGATACACGCTGCGAGAGACCCTTGAGGCAATTGGCATGTCGCAAAGCAAGCTCGCGTCGCGCACCGGCCTGACCCTCAAGCACATCAACCAGATAATCCAGGGCAACGCGGCCATCAGCCCCGGTACAGCAGTCGCCCTGGAACGCGCGACCGGAGTCCCGGCGTCGTTCTGGAACAACCTCGAATCCCAGTACCAAGACCACAAGGTGCGGGCCGACGAGGCCGACGAGCTCGCCGCTAGTGCCGAGTGGATCGAGAAGATGCCAGTCTCCGATCTGCGGAAGCGCGGCTTTGTCTCTGCCACCAAACGCGACCCAGGGCGCCTGCTCCAGGAACTGTTGACGTTCTTCGGCGTCGCCACCATCAAAGCCTGGGACACATCCTGGGATCAGCCGGCCGCAGCCTTCCTCCAGTCCGGCGCGTACTCAATTGACCCAGCTGCGGTAGCCGCCTGGCTCCGCCTCGGTGAGATTGCCGCGCAAGAGATGGAGCACGAACCGTTCGATCGGGCAAAGCTGCGGTCACTGCTTCCGGAGCTACGAGCGATGACCGTTCAGGACCCCTCGGACTTCTACCCGTCGCTCGTCGACAAGCTCGCCCATGCAGGGGTATGCCTTGTCCTAGTCCCGGACATCGCCGGTACCCGCGCCAGTGGCGCCACCCGCTTCCTATCTCCTGCTCGCGCGGTCGTTCAGCTCAGTAACCGCGGTAAGCGGAACGACAAGTTCTGGTTCGCGCTGTTCCATGAGATCGGACATCTCCTCCTCCACAGCAAGAAGGAGACGTTCATGCGCTTCGACGACAAGGAAGCAGGCGGCAAAGGCGCCCGCGTCGAGGAGGAGGCAAACAAGTTCGCCGGAGAACTGCTGATTCCAGTTGACGCCGAGCCGGTGTTGCTCGCGATGAAGACGCCAGCGGATGCCGAAGCGCTAGCGGCGCAGCTCGGGATCGCGCCAGCCATTGTCGCCGGGCGCTACCAGCGTGAGACCGAGCAATGGTCCTTCGGACGGACGTTGTTCCAGAGGTACGAGATTGGGGACTCCCCCGAGGAGTGATGGCACCACCCCCGAGCCCAGCTCAGCGCTCATTTTCTCCGACGTGCACTTCGGCATCATTAGCGCTCAGCGCTGCGGGATGCGTTAACGGCATCGGCCGTGGCCGACCGACTTTGGGCAGGTGGCTGATCCGACCCCTCAGGATCGGCTCGTCAGCACAGCTCTACCGGTAGTACTGCAGCGAGGTCGGGCGCATTCGGGAAACCTGTGAGCGTGCTGTTCTGATCGACAGCAACATCGCGATCGCGAGCGACTCTTCGGCCACAACCTGGAGCCGGGTGCAGAGACCGCGCTGCGCTTCCTGGGCATAACGCAAGCGCGTCTTTCCGCCACTACTGCCCGTAGGCGAATCGTGCCTTGAGCTCCGCACTGCTGATGGTGTGTCGCGGAAGGTCGGGTGAGGTGAGGGCGAGCCCGAGGACACCTTCGAGTGCGGCGACGTCGCGCAGGGTCAGTTGCGCATAGCCGCGGAGAAGTTTGCTGAGGCGGCCTGGCGCGATTCCGGATTGCTCCTCGAGCCATGACTTGGGGCGCTCGGCCCGCTCGAGCCGCGCAGTCAGCTCGACCACGAAGTGGTGCTGAAGTTCGGCGGCTCGCATGGTCGCGTACCCCGCGGGAGTCGTGGGCTCGATCCAGATCACGTCCGTCGGGCGGCCGAAGAGCGCAGGATGCTCCAGTAGGTCGCGGGGCATCGTTGACGGCGGTTTCGGCACGCGTCAAAACATAGGCCGACTCCAGCCCTGTGGATAACCGCAAGAAGGCCTTATCGCGGCTTATCTTCCATATATGGAAGATGCATCTCGGGGAAGTGAAGAGCATGATGCGAAGTCGGTACTCGCACGCATGGCCGCGACGGGGCATGTCCTCGGTTGTAGCGAAGGGTGGTTCCCACTGATTGGCGAACTTGATCGACAGCTCGCAGAGTTGGATCCGGCCTATGACTTGTTTCGCGTCGGCAGGGTGGACGGGGTCTTGGTGTTCGACGCCAAGCCGTCGGAACCTGACCTGGCCGCCCAGTTCAGCGCGCTCATTGATGTGGCGTCGCGACGAGCGAGTGCTGCGTGCGAGGTCTGTGGTGGTCACGGGGAGATCCGAACGATCCATGGGCTGGCCGAAGTTCTGTGCGCCGCGCATCAGGTGGCGGCTGAACAAGCTGAGTGGCGTCGCCTCGGAACCTGACAGATTCGGTGAACAGGAGCCGAGTGATGGGTCTTGAATGACGGTGGCCGTCAAGGAGGTCCGCTTGCGCTCGTTCCAGCCGTTTCCGCGCCGGGAGCTCAGGCGCCTGCGCGCCAGTTGGCTTCGCCGAAACTGGGACGTCGTCGGGTTCCTTGCCGTCGGGTTCACCCTCATGGCAGCCCTCATCACAGTCCCGCTGTCCATGTCTGACTTGCCTGGCCGGTGGTACCTCCTGGGATTCCTCCACGCCGGCCTCGCTGCAGCGGCGTTGCACCTGTGCAACTCGGCCTTTTTGGCCCACGAGGGCACCGCCGTGTGGCAGCTCAGGGGTGCGTGGGGAGAGGAGAACACCCGCTCGGAGTTGCAGAAGGCGAAGCGGCGACGGGTCATCTGGGGGTGGGTCGACAGCATCACCCTGCGGGACGGGGACCTCGACCATGTCGTCGTCACGCGGTCCGGGGGCATCGTCGTACTGGACTCGAAATGGCGAAGTGCCGTCGATGCGAGGTCGATCGCAGAGATGACCGCATCCGCCAAGCGCGCTGGTGCGCGAGCACAAGGGCTGGCTCGGACGTTGCTCAAGTCGGAGCGCGGGGTCAAGCACCGTGCGTCTGCGCAGCCCGTCACGGTTGTCTCTGTCGTGGTGCTGTGGGGCGCTGTGAGACAGACCGTGCCGGACGGCCATGAGGTGGACGGGGTGCACTTCGTCGACGGCCGCAAGCTCGTTCCGTGGCTTCGGCAGCTTGGTGGACCTTCGGTGCCGAGTGAGGCCGCACGCGACGTGCTGGAGCAGCTGAAGGACTACAGGGCGACAGCGTTCAAGGCCGCGCAGGAGCGGGCGCCCGGCCGGCGTTGAGTTCGCCCGAAGGAGACCCGACCGTGGTCGTGATCTCAGTCGCCTGCCCTCAAGAAGCGGCGCAGTTCGGCGACGGTTGTGTAGAGGCGGCCGTTGCCGTTGAACCGCCACCATCGCGGTCCGCGCCTGAGGCGGCGCCATTCGCGGACGGTGCGTTGCGGGGTGCGGATGAAGGCGCAGAACTCCTCGAACATGAGGATGTGGTTGTCGTCCCAGTCGTCGGGTACGCCCAGCGGCTTGATGCTCATTGATGACTCCTTGGGTTGGCGCGGACTGGCGTCGGCTGCTCTTAGTCACCTATGTGAGATTTGCGGTTCGCAGCGATCACGGTTCGTACAAGTTGGTCATCGGCCGACGCCGCGCGCGCGTTGCGGAGCACTGGCTGCCGGTCGATTCCCGGATCGCTGATGTCTGAGGCGTCTCGACTCCGGGATCCAGGACTCGTCGGGGAGACGTGTGCCGTAGCGGTCGATGTCTTCGTCGACGCGAGTGGCTGCGTGTGCTGGGCCGAGGTCGGCGCGGTCGCGGACGAACACGGCGACCCACTGCTGACGTGCCTCGTCGATGGTGTCGGCGACGAGGTGGGCGATGTTGCTGTGGCGGCCGCGGGTCATGGCGACGTAAGCGGCTGCTGCTCCGGTTGTTTCGCCGACGACGAGGTGGGCGGAGTCGACGGTCTCGCCCTGGGCGCCATAGACGGTGGAGGCGAAGGCGAGCTCAACGTGTTCCCCGACGTAGGCGGCGGGCAGTTCTCGTGGGCCGGCGCGACCAGTGACGTAGAGGCTTCCGTCGTCTCCAATGCCGGCGACGGTCCAGGTGTCGCGATTGGCGACGCCGAGGTCGCGGTCATTGCGACGAGTCGCGACACGATCACCAAGTCCGATCCGCTCACCACGACGCGTGACCGGCTCACCAGGTCGCTCACCAGCGCGGTCACCAGCCGGCTCACCAGCACGCCGGCGGTGGTCGCGGATGGCGGTATTGAGGGCGGCGACTTGTTCGCGGGTGTCGGCGACGACTAGTTCATCGCCGCGTGCGCCAATGTCCGCGAGGGCCGCGGTGCGTTCAACGTCGGTGGCGTGGATGGTGATCAATCCGCGTTCGAGAAGGGAGTCGAAGACGTCGGCCGCGTGATCACCTTCGCGCATCTTCAGGCTGAGTTCTGCGTACTCGGGGGCGACGAAGCGGTGCACGGACTCGAGTTCGAGGTGGGCTTCGGGTGGCGCCCACCTGGCGGCGAGATCCAGTACGCCGCCGCGACCGACGGCGGGCAGTTGGTGGCGGTCCCCGAGGAGCGCCACGGTTGCGCCCGCGTGGTCGGCGATCGCGAAGAGCGCGCGAGCGGTGTCCTGGTCGAGCATCCCGGCTTCGTCGACGAGCAGGACGTCACCGGGAGCGAGCCGGGCTGCGGAGTTGATCTGTTCGCGGGCAACGTCGACACGCGACCAGTGGCCGTCCTCGTCCCAACGGAAGCCGTGTTGGTGAATGAGCCACGCTGCGGAGAACGCGTCGGTGCCGACCTGCTGTCGCGCGGCCTGGGCGGCTTTGAGAGTCGGTGTGACGACGACGAGGCGACGGTCCTGGAACCTGAGCGCATGGTGCGCGGCGGCGAGGGTGGTGGTCTTGCCGGTCCCGGCGGCGCCTTCGATGACCAGTACGCCGGCTCGGCCGGCGAGCGCACTCACGACCTCGCGTTGCGCGGCATCCAGCTCGCCACCGCGAAGAGCGGCGGGCGCGATTGGTTGCAGTGCACGGGTGGCGATGGAGTCGACCAGCTTCGCCTCGACGTCGAGGACGCGGTCGGAGGTGAGGTTCCTGATGTGGTCCGGAACGTCGCCGCGTTCGCGCAACGGGCGACACGAGGACACTGCTCGTGCAGTGAGGTCCTCTGCAATTTCCGTGCGCACTGCTCGGTCGGCGATGATGCCGACCGCGGGGATGATCTTCTCGACTTCGCCGCGGATGTCGGCGGCGTTCCAGGCCGAGCGCTTCGCACCGAGCCGGGCGAGGACGAGGCCGACGACCGCGTCGCGACGCAATCGACCGATAGCGGTCGAGTGAACCTCGACGGGTTCTGTCGGTGGACGGAAGCCGAGGTCGTGCAGTTCACCGTTCCATCGAGCAATGAGGTCGGCGCCGTCGGCGGGTACGACCTTGTCCGGTCGTGCCTCAGCCCACGCGCGCCGGTCCCACGAGCGTCGGAGCTTCGGCCCCGGTTCCTCGCCGGGGTGCTCGGTGCGCCACTTGGCTTCGTAGCGGTCGACGTTTCGGTTGATCTGGGAGGTGCGTTGGCTGAACCGACCCGCGAACGGTACAAGCTCGTTGACCTCACCCAATTCGTTCAAGGTGTAGCCATGTTCGGCGAGCGCCGTGCGGAACTCCGGGTCGCACGTGACGGCGGCGTGACCGATTCCGTTGAGCGCCTCGATCGAGTCAACAACGCCGACCGAGTGAAGGCCACGCCACGCACCGGCTGCGTGCACGCGTGCGTTGATCTGGACGTGCAGGTGACGGTGCGGGTCACCGGCACGCGAGGTGTAGTGCCGCACGACAGCGGCCTCGACTCTTTCGACGGGCACCTGGACCTGTCGACCGCGCGGACCGATGCGTGTGGTCGCGTGCTCTGCGACCCACCCGATGACCTCCTCGGCTGCACGGGTTTGTGCGACTTCGTAAGCAGTTGCGAGTTCGGGATGCAGCGCCGCGGCGAGCGACCAGGTCTTGGGTCCGTTGACGACGACCTCGACAAACCGAAGCGCGCGGTCGTCGTCGCGCAACCGACCCTTCACGGATCCGGTGGTGACGTCGTACCCGGCGACCCACTTTTCGTACGCCGGTCCGTCGAGGTCAGGTCTCCGATCGATGACAGTTCCGTCGTCACGGACGTTGACGGTGTAGTGCTCGGCGACACCGCTTCCTTCGGCGAGGTAGTAGTCATCAGCCCGTGAGTGGTCGGCTTCTACATACGAACGTGCGGCGGCTGCTGAGCCGCGGTAGAACTTCACGCCACCGTGCATGATGTGCTCGTCACCGCCCGTCACGTCTCGTCAAAGACCCCTGAAATGACAGCGGTCCGTCCCCCGGGGGGACGGACCATCTACGAACTTCGTAGCATGCGTGCCGCTGGGTTTCGAGGCTTCGGATGCCCTTGTGGGGAGAGGATTTTCGGGCTCGTCAGAGTCCGTCAACCGTCGTCATCGGGGCTCGGGAGTGATGACGACGGTGAGACTTCGGCGGTGATGTCGTGTGCGACCGCGGCGGGTGCGGTCCCGGCCGACGAGGATGCGCGGCACCGCGTGGGAAAGCGCAATCACTTCCCGGGTTGCGCAGAGATGCTGCGGACTTCCGAGGGTTCCGCAGAACAGCCTGGCCGGAGATGCAGGAGGTGTGTGGCACTTGAAGTTCGCGGGCTTCCGGGGGACGCAGAGGAGCGTGGACCGCGGCTGTTCTCCGGATTGGGACCAGAACCGTCAGTGAGGGCTCTCAGCAGGAGGGCCGTGGGTTCGGTAGGTGGTTTCCGGCCAAGGCGTAACGAAACGACTGTCCCATCGGAGCAACTGCATGACTGAACGAAGGTCGATGAAGAAGAGTTCTGACCACCCGTCAGGGCCATCAAACTCGTCTGCTCTATGCGTCACGTTCGTCCTCGTCATGCTCAGCAGTCCAGGCCGAGATAGGCCGTTCTTGGTCAGAATGGATCGCTGCGCGACAAGACGGCGTCGAGAAGGCCGAGGTCGACGCTCATCTCTGCGGCGATCTCTCGGACGACGGCGACGTCCTTGCGCAGGAAGGGCCGGAGAAACTCGGTCATCTTCTCCACGGAATCCATGTCGGCCGCCACTTGTGCCACATGTGTGCCGCCACTGGCGTGCACCAGGGCAGGTGCCAAGGAACCCGGGGCCAATCCCAATGCCTCTGCAATGCGCTCGGCGTCTCGTAACAGTTGGACGTTCACGCCCAAGAGCGCATTGTTGACCAGCTTGGCGGCCTGACCGTTGCCGACAGGTCCCATGTGGATGATGGGATCCGCGTAACAGGACATCGCAGGCCGGGCGCACTCAAGAGCGTCTTCGGTTCCACCCACCAAGAGCGTGATGTGGGACTCGGTGACGTCGGCGACGCTGCCGCTGACTGGCGCGTCGAGGACGCTGATCCCAAGTGGAGTGGCCGCAGCGGCAAGACGACGAGCGGTTTCGGGGCGGCCCGTGGTGTGGATGACCAGCACGGACCCCGGGCGCAGAGACGCCAAGAATGCCGGATCGTCCAGCGCGATGGCTTGTATCTGTTCATCGGTGTAGACGCAGAGCATGACTACCTCGGCGTCTCTGCCGACTTCGGTAGCGCAGTCCACGATGCCAGCGCCAAGGGTGTCGTAATGTTCGGCGACCTCGGAACGGCGAGCGTAGACGTCGACGGAATGGCCCCGAGCCAGCATGTTTGCTGCCATCGGCCCGCCGATCTCGCCGAGGCCGATGAATCCCACTCTCACGACTTTGCCCCAGTCGACTCGCTGCGAACACGAGCCGTTAACTGCTGCGCGGCCGTGAAGCCGTCCCAGACGGCGTTGTCGAGCCGGCGTGGTGCGAGGCAGTCCCCGATTCGTACGACGCGAGGATCGCCTGCCAACTGACGGAAGAGTGTGTCCTCTACCTCTGCGCCCGTGGCGAGGACGACCGTGTCGAACTCACCGAGCGGGACCGGGGCATGCGAAAAGGCATCGTGGCCTTCCACGGACTTCTCGCCGATGCGTGAGACCCACGTGTGCGGCAGCAGTTCGACTCCAGCGTTTCGCAATCGGGTGTAGAGGAAGTCTTGGTTGACCGCGCTCCACAGCCCGATCGAGGTGGACCGGCTCACGATCGTGACCTCCCGACCGTGCTCGGCGAGATACTCGGCCGCCGTCGTGGCCTGACCCTGAGTGTCGTCCTCAGCGACGAGGACGCGGGTGCCGATGGTGTCGAGCCTGTCGAAGACCTCCCAGGCGGTGACGACGTGGCTCAGGTCGTGACCTGGTAGCGCACGTACGCCTGGCTCGGCTGTGCTGAACCCGGTACGCCACGGACGCGATCCGGTGGCGAGGACGACGGCGTCGAAGTCGTTCAAGTCATCGGACGTCGCGGTCACGCCCGTCCGTACATCGACACCCAACTCAAACAGGCGTCGGCTGAGGTGCTCGACGATCAGGCCGAGCTCGCGCCGGCTGGTGCACCGCGCGGCCATCGCGATCTGTCCACCGACAGTGGGCCGCGACTCGAAGAGGACGACGGTGGCCCCGCGCTCGGCCGCGGACACGGCCGCCTGAAGGCCCGCAGGACCGCCGCCCACAACACCGACTCGCAGTCCGGCGACGCTCGTTCGCACCACCGAGTTCTCGCGCCCGACCGTCGGGTTGACCGTGCATTCGAGAGGAAGGCCGTTGCCGGTGCTGGAGATGCAGCCCTGGTTGCAGCTGAGGCACGGACGCACTTGGCTGAGCAGGCCCGACTGGATCTTCTTGGGCATCGTAGGGTCGGCGATGAGTGCTCGATTCATGCCGACGAGGTCGACGGTCCCGTCCTCCAACAGCGACTCGGCCAGGAGCGGATCCTTGATCCTGGTGGCGACCATCACCGGGATCGACACCGCCTGCTTGATCTGACGGGCGGCATCAACGAAGAGGCCCGGCTTGTGCCCCATGTCGGCGATCCACAACGGGAAGGACTCGTTGCTCGCGCCACTCACGTTGAGGTAATCGACGCAGCCGGTGCCCTCCAGCAGCCGGGCGATCACGACGGCATCGTCGGGACCCGCACCACCCGCGATCATGTCGTCGCCGTTGATCCGTACGCCAACCAGGAACTCAGGCGAGACCACCGTGCGGATCCGCTGCACGATGTCAGAAACGACGCGTACCCGATTCTCGTGAGAACCGCCCCACGCGTCCTGGCGATCGTTCATTTGGGGTGACAGGAACTGAGCGAGTCCATAGCCCTGAGCCGCGAGAACTTCTACGCCGTCCCAGCCCGCCTCCTCCAGAAGAGCCGCCGATCGCGCGAAGCTGCTGACCATTTCCTCAATCTCGTCCGCCTCGAGTTCCTTGGGGATCTCGCGCACCCGTGGATCAGGCAGCGCCGAGGCTGACAACAGGGGCAGGTGGCTGGCGCGCGAGGAACCCTGCCGTCCGCCGTCCCAAAGTTGCGCGAGCAGCAAGGCGCCGTGCGGCTGCACCACCCCAGCCAGCTGTCGGTGACCTTCGACGGCCTCAGGGGAGAATCCATAGTTCTGGCCCCCGCTGGCCTTCGACCGATCCCAGGCTGCGACGCTGCCGACGACGATCATGCCCACGCCACCCGCGGCCTTCTCCGCGTAGTAGGACAGTTGCTTCTCAGAGACCATCCCATTCACGCCGAAGTAGGTGCCGTGCGGTGGGGACACGATGCGGTTCTTGATTTCGCGAGTGCCAATCCGAACCGGGCTCATCAGTCGCGGGAGCTGCAGGTCGTCCTGCCAGTGCTCAATCACGATCGGGTTCCTTTCCTGTCAGCTAGCCGAAGCAGTTCATGGGTGACCGCGAAACGGTCAGTGAGGCTGTCGAAGGTGGCACCTTCGAAAGGCGAGTGGCCCAGCTCGGTCGTGAGGAGACGGACGTCCTTCAACAACAGCTCGGCGTCGTTTGACGTGAGGTCTGGGAGTACGTCGCCGGTCAGGCTCGAACCAGACGACGTGGCGATGATGCGGTGTGCAAGCTGGGCGTCGATCCCCTGCTCGTGTGCAGCGCGGACAGCGACCGCCGCACCTAGTAGGTGGTAGGCAGCGAGGCTGTTGTTGATGAGTTTGACCATGGACGGCTGGCCAACCTCGTCAAACCAGAACGTCTGGGCGAACACGTCCCGCAGGAACTCTTCATCCGCAGGCTCCAACGGTGGACCGGCAACCAAGCCTGTGAGATCGCCCCGTCGCGCTCGAGGGACTCCACCGGAAACGGGCACCTCAAACAGACGTCGTCCAGCTTCGCGTGCGAGGAGGGCGCGTGCGTCCGATGGAGCGAGCGTCGTAATGATGTAGCCGCTCGCCCCGGAATTCAGAGCCGTCGACACTCGGTCGTCCGCCAGCACGGCCGAGACCTGGGGAAACGTCCGGAGCGCGACCACGATCCGGCTGACCCGGCTCCACGGCACGGCGTCGATGTCGGACGTCGCGGGACGCACAGCGGTTCGGCCCCACTCTGCGACCCGGCTGGCATCGAGGTCGAGACCGATCACGTCCCAGGCCTGATCGGCGAGACGGGCAGCGATCGCGCCGCCCATCGGGCCTAGGCCGATGACGACTGTCTTGTCGCGATGACTCATGCCATCCCCGTTCGCATTCGCCCGTAACGGGCTGGAAGGTGTCGCTCAGATAGCGGTGTGACGGACCCTACAAAGGTCCTGACCGTTAAGTCAAATAGTTGACCAAAGGGTTGAAGTGTCCCTAAGGTCCAGGCATGGCATCGAATCTCAGCGAACAACCGGTCGCCCTGATCACAGGCGCCGGCGCCGGGCTAGGCGAAGCGTTGGCCAGCTCGTTCGTGGGCGATGGTGTCCGCGTCGTCGTCACCGACATCGACGAACGCGCTGCAGTGCGTGTGGCGGCCGCGCTTAACGAGCACGCACCTGGCAGTGCGATGTCGGTCGGACTGGACGTGGCCGACCCCGACGCCTTCGAGGCGGCAATCACCCTCGTCGAGAGGACGTTCGGTCGCCTCGACCACCTGATCAACAATGCCGGGCTGCACCTGTCCACGTACAGCCAGCCGATCGCGGCCCTGACCACTGAGCAGCTTCGTGCTGCCGTCGACGTCAACGTCCTAGGTGTCGTCCACGGCACGCTGGCTTCACGCCGGCTGTTGGCTGCCGCCGGGGGCACAGTCGTCAATCTGTCGTCGATCGCCTCCTATGGAGTGGCCTCGTACGGGATCTACGGAGTGACGAAACTGGCGGTCCGTGGTCTCACCGTCGCATTCGCGCAAGAGTTGGCAGCCGACGGAATTCGCGTCAACGCCGTCGCGCCAGGCCTGATCGCCACCGACAACGCCGTACACGCGCTGGATCGTTCGACGTTCGACGACTTCGTCGACACGCGGCAGGTGTTGCAGCGTCGCGGCCTGCCTGCCGACGTCGTCGAGGCGATCCGGTTCCTGTGCTCGGACCGGGCGTCGTTCGTCACCGGCGAGACCCTCAAGGTCTCCGGCGGCTACCCACTTCTTCCCTGACTGCGCGAAGAACACCCTTCGGAGGATGTAGATGATCAAGGCACTCGTGACGGGCGCTAGCGACGACGGCATCGGCGGTGGCATCGCGCGCGAACTGGCGCGATTGGCGGCCGCCGACGGCGGCGGGGCGATCGCGCTGTCGACGTCAGGCAGGAGGGGCGTGCCCCGGAACCTGTTGCGGGACATCGATGACCTGGGGGTGGGGGTCCGCCACTTTGCCGCGGATCTCACCGAGCCCGCGGCCTGCAGGGAGCTCGCAGACAGCGCTTTGGAGTTTTGCGGCGGCATGTCAGTTTTCGTGTCGAACGCGGGGGCGATGCGTCCTGGGCCATTGGCGAGCCTTGCTGTGGAGGACTGGGACCTGTTGTTCGCCGCCAATCTCCGGCCCACCCTGCTGATATCCCAGCGTCTTTTGCCAGCCCTGAGGCAATCGCAGGGTTCGGTTGTGGCGGTGTCGTCGATCACCGGCGGAACGCCTGCTCCCGGAGCCGGGGCCTACCCCCCCAGCAAGGCGGCTCTCGAGATGTTGGTCCGCCAGATGGCCCTCGAATGGGCCGCCTACGGGGTGCGCGTGAACGCGGTGGCTCCCGGCATGGTCGAGACCCACCTGACGCAATCGGCCTACACCGACGAGGACGTACACGCAGCACGTAAGGAGGTCGTGCCCATGCGCCGGATCGGCACGCCGGAGGACATGGGCAAGGCGACGGCATTCCTGGCCGGTTCGAGCGCGGCCTACATAACGGGCCAGACACTGACCGTCGACGGCGGATTCATCGATTCGGTCTACACCCACGTGCCGACCCTGACCGACGTCCCGCGATAGGGGGAAGGATGCCGTGAAGCTTTCGATGACGCTGCCCTATGCGGGCAATCCGCGAACGGCTGCGGATCAGGTGAAGGAACTCGAGAGCGCAGGCCTCGACACAGTGTGGGTGGCCGAGGGCTACGGCTTCGACTCGCCCACCCTCATGGGGTACCTGGCTGCGAAGACGTCGACCGTCGAGATCGGCTCGGCAATCCTGAACATCTATTCGCGCAGCCCCAGCGCACTGGCGCAGACAGCTGCCGGTCTGGACAACGTCAGTGGTGGCCGTGCCCTTCTGGGACTCGGCTCTTCAGGGCCTCAGGTGATCGAGGGCTGGCATGGCCTGCCTTACGCCAAGCCGCTCGCCCGGACCCGCGACGTGATCGCGATCGTCCGATCGATCCTGCGGCGCGAGACTCTGCAGTTCAGCGGCGAGGTCTTCGACGTTCCGCTCCCGTCTCATTCGGGCAGGGGGTTGGGCAAGCCGCTGAAACTGATCAACCAACCCGAGCGCTCGGCCGTGCCGATCTTCTTGGCTGCCCTCGGCGAGAAGAACGTCCAACTCGCGGCCGAGCTCGCCGACGGCTGGCTTCCCTTCCTCTACGCGCCCGAGAGGGCAGCGGACCAGTGGGGCGCAGCCCTTGCGGCCGGCAGCGCGAGCCGCTCGTCTGACCTCGGTCCGCTTCGCATCGTCGCCGGGGGCATGGTGGCCATCGGCGATGACGTCGGCGACGTGCTCGACCGGCTCCGCCCGACGTACGCCCTCTACATCGGTGGAATGGGTGCCCGGAGCCAGAACTTCTACGCACAGCTAGTCAGCCGGTACGGCTTCGAGGCCGAGGCGGCCACTATTCAGAAGTTGTACCTCGAGGGCCGCAAGCGTGACGCCGAGGCGGCCGTTCCGCGTGCGCTCCTCGAGATGTGCAACCTCGTGGGCAGCGCGACGCAGGTGAAGGAGCGCATCGTGAACTTCCGCGACTCTGGCGTCACGGACCTGCAAGTGGACCCGGTCACCGAAGACGCGCCCGCAGTGGTCGCGCAACTCAAGGAGTGGCTCGCGTGACCTTTGGGAAGCCGCCGACGACCTCATCGGCACTGCGGGTTGACGGAAGCCTTCGGGCCAGCGACAATCGACCCTATGGTCAAAAAATTGACCACGCAATCAGTTCGAGGAGAACAGCCCGGATGAACACCAAGGCGATCCCGTACTACTGGTCCAGCATCGACTGGGAGAAGCTGGTAGAGGACTACCCCCCGCCGCCGCACTTCGACGTTGCGATGGCCGGGCGGTCTGACGAGGAGCTGCGTGCGCTGCAGGAGACTCGGTTCCTCCAGCGTGTCACGGAGGCCTGGGACGTGCCGTTCTATGCCGAGCGCTGGCGGTCTGCTGGTCTGGAGCCAGGCGACATCCGGGGGTTGGACGACCTGGAGAAGATTCCCACCTTCACCAGTGAGGACATCAAGCACTCCACCCAGGCGAACCCACCGTTCGGTGATCACCAGAACTTCGCGCTCCAGAACATGGCGACGCCGCTGAAGATTCAGTCGAGTGGTGGAACTTCGGGCCTGCCGCGGCCCACACTCTTCGACCCCGTGGCGTGGGAGGTCCAAGCGATCCAGTACGCCCGAGCCTTTGTCGCTCAGGGTGGGGAGGTCGGTGATGTCCTGCAGATCACCTTGACGAACAGTTTGGCGAACACGGCATGGTGCGCCTCCACTGCAGCGATGCACTGGAGCGGGCTCGTGCCGCTGACGACGGGTTCCGGGGCGGTCACCAGTTCCGTCCGCCAGCTCGAACTGGCCAAAGAGTGGGGGACCGCTGGTTGGGTCGCCTTCGGTGAGTACTTGAAGATCCTGGCTGAGACGGCGGCTGCCAACGACATCGACCTGCGGCGCGACCTTTCGACTCGCTTCATCCACACGTATCTCGGGGTCGACACGGACGGACACCTCCGGCGACTCCTCGAGGACGCCTGGGGCGCTCCGGTCTATGACAACTACGGCACCCACGAGGTCGGTCTCGTTGGCTACGAGTGCCGTCTGCAGAACGGGCTGCACGTCAACGACGACACAGCGCTGCTGGAGATCGTCGACCGGGAGACGTCGAAACCTCTCGCCGACGGCGGTGCCGGCAACATCGTGGTGACCAGCCTGCACCGGTCGGTCCCGCCGATCATTCGCTACGACCTGAAGGACCTGATGCGGCGTGAGTCGCGAAGTCTCTGCGGGTGCGGCGCGCGGACCACGAAGCTCTCTGGGTTTTTGGGGCGCAGCGACGAGATGGTGAAGCTGCGCGCGACCAGTGTCTATCCGCGGGCCGCCCAGGACACTGTCCAAGGCGACGAGCGGTCCACCGGTGAGTTCGTCTGCGTCGTCGACAGCGTTGGTTCGGGCATCAGCGCCCGCGAGCGAATGACGGTCAAGGTCGAGGCCAAGCGGAACGTCGACGAGAAGGCATTGCACGCTGACATGGTCAGCCGCCTGAAGGTCCTGTTCGGTGTGGCCGTTGACGTCGAGATCGTGCCGGCCGGCTCGCTCGCACCGTTCACTGGTCTCGGTGGCGAGGGCAAGGTCAAGCGTCTCGTGGATCTGCGATGACGACCGCCCTCGCTGGTTGGTTCTCGATGGCCGGCCGGGTCACGGTCGTGACCGGGGCCTCATCGGGGCTTGGTGCGAGCTTCGCCGAAACATTCGCGGAGGCCGGGTCGGACGTCGTCCTCGGCGCACGTCGAGCCGATCGGTTGAGCAAGACCGCCGAAGCGGTGCGGGCACACGGCCGCCGCGCTCTCACCGTCGAGACGGACGTGTCGGTGCCCGAGCAGTGCGACCGCCTCGTGGCACGCGCCATGGATGAGTTCGGGCGCGTCGACGTACTCATCAACAACGCAGGGATCGCGCACGCCATCCCGGCGACCCGGGAGACGCCCGAACAATTCCGGTCCGTGATCGAGGTGAACCTCAACGGCTCGTACTGGATGGCTCAGGCATGTGGCCGCGTGATGCTGCCCGGGAGCTCGATCATCAACATCTCAAGCGTCTTGGCCGTGACGACAGCGGGTCTCCCGCAGGCGGCGTACTCCTCCAGCAAGGCAGCCCTCAGCGGCCTGACGCGCGACTTGGCCCAACAGTGGGGACGACGCAAGGGGATCCGTGTCAACGCGCTCGCTCCCGGTTTCTTTGACAGCGAGATGACAGAGACCTACTCGGACGAGTACGTCGCGAACACCCTCATGCCCCGACTCCTGGTCGATCGCGTGGGGCATCCCATGGAGCTTGCTGCCACCGCGGTGTGGCTCGCAGCACCGGCCTCTGGTTTCACCACCGGTCAGACGATCGTCGTTGACGGCGGCATGTCGGTGACCTGATCGATCGGTGCTTCCGCATCGATCGCCTCTGGCGCTCCGGCGTCACCTTCAACGAAAGGCTTCACAGTGCTATCGAATGTCGTCCACGGCATCAACATCGCAGTCGCCGATCTGGACCACTGGACCCGCAAGTA
Source organism: Nocardioides sp. Root682 (assembly GCF_001427795.1). GTDB lineage: Bacteria > Actinomycetota > Actinomycetes > Propionibacteriales > Nocardioidaceae > Nocardioides. The sequence goes on from NZ_LMHJ01000004.1 coordinate 122,850, forward strand.
CGAGCTAGTGCTCGGCGTGAAGAGCGCACCGGTGGCGGAGGAGGGCTTTGCCTTCCCGGGACTGACGGGATCCGCCTTCGACATCGGTGGATTCAAACTGAACCTGATCAGCAGTGATGACCCCACGACCTCGGTTGGACGCTTCCTGTCGCGCTCAGGCGATGGGTTCTTCCTGCTGTCCCTCGCGGTGCCGGATGCCGATGAGGCGAGCGATCAGCTGCGCAAGATCGGTGTTGCCCCGTTGCTGGACCAAGCGGCGCGCGGGGAGCACCACCAGGCAGTGAATTTCGTGCATCCCAAGGAGATGGCCGGGGTGCAGATCGAGCTGATCGAGGTGCCCGAGTAGGCCTTGGCGCCGACGGCGTCCCGCGACAAGGAGGGGCTGATGGCCAAGGGGACGATGGTCCGGGACGAGGTCGTCCGCGCGGCCACACGACTGTTCACGGAGCGCGGCATTCGTGGCGTCTCGCTGCAGAACATCGCGGACGAGGTGGGGCTGACGAAGGGAGCGCTGTACCACTACTTCAGTTCTCGTGATGACCTGCTCAGGCACGTTTTCGGAGACTGGATCACCCAGGAGATCATCTCCTTGCGGCAGCAGACATCGCATCCGGGCGACGCTGTCGAGAAGCTGCGTGCGTACGTCCGCTACCACGTCTCATCCGTGGTGACCAACGTCGACCTCTACACGCTGTCGTTCTTCTCCGAGGTCGAGATTCCGCCTGACGTCCGCGCCGAGTTCCGCGGGCTCAAGCGCCAGAGCGACGCGATCTTGATGGAGATCCTGCGCCAGGGAAGGGCCGAGGGCCGGTTTGCTGGTCCGGACGTGAAGGTGGCGGCGTTCGCCATCGACGGGATGTGCAACTGGCTTTGCCAGTGGTACGACGTCGATGGGCCAAAATCTGCCGCCGACATCGCTGACGAGTTCTTGGCGCTGTTGGTGCACGGTCTCGTCACCGACACGAATGACCGCGAGGGAGATCCGCCCACGTCGTCGAGCTCTCTGGAGACGGCCAAGCAGCACGCACGAGCGATCCGGTTTCACAGTGAGCGTCTCCATGACCTCCTCCCGCGACTGAGCCCGGGCGGCTCGTAAAGGCGGGGCTTGCCGGCCGGTGCGCCTCGCAGAGCGGGTTTACCGCGACGTCATTAGGACGTCGCGGATTTCGTCGTACCTCCGCGAGGACAGCCGAGAAGCTCCAATTTGACCTATTGGTCGAAAATCTGACTTACCGGTTGACAAGTGGCGCAACCCTGCATAAGTTCTGCGGCGATGGCAGCTGTGACCCCAGTCACGGACCAGGGACACGACGACAGAAGGGACTGCGGCATGAAGACAGGCACAGTGCGTTCGGCGATGGTCGCCGGCGCGGCATTGATCTCGGTGGGTCTGACCGGCTGTGGGGGCACGGACGAGCTACCCGGCGCGGAAGGGCTGGAGGGTGACCCGCTGGTCATCGGAGTCATCATGGACACCTCGGGGACGGCGTCCTTCTACTCCGAGCAGGCCGTCGAGATGATCGAGTACGCGGCCGAGGCGACCAACACGGGCGAGTTCCCAGTTGCCCTTCAGGGCCTCTTCGGTGAAGGCAGCCGCGGCATCCTCGACCGGCCGGTCAAGATCGTCACCGAAGATGACGGGAGCGACCCGAACCGGGCCGTACAAGCTGCCAGGAAACTGATTGCAGCTGGTGCGGAAGCGATCATCAGCACGTCTGGATCAGCCTCGGCCCTCCAGTCGCGAATCGTGTGCGAGGAGGAGAAGATCCCGTGCATCGCGCCGTACAGCAGCTCGGGAGCGATCGTCCAGCAGCCCAACGCCGGTTATATGTTCACGATTGCGCCCAACTCAACCGTGCAGGGGGCATCGTTCTCGGGGATCTTCAAGGAGAACGGCTACGAGACGTACGCCATCGTGGGCGACAGCTCCCCTACATCTGCCGCCGTGGCGGACCTGTACAAGGCGGCCTTCGATGACGCTGGGCTCCAGATGGTCGCCCGCGAGGTGGTTCCCGTGGGATCCACCGACGCGACCGCCCAAGTGTCGCGCGTTCGCTCGGCGAACCCCGACGTGGTGTTCGACAGCTTCGCTGCCCTGTCGGAGGAGGGCTTGTTCTACAAGTCTGCGGGCGACAGCCTGGACGGCATCGCTCGCTGGGGCAACAACGGACTGATCACCAGTGACGAGCCAGCCAAGGTCGCTGGTCCGGACATCGAGGGCGTCAAGACACTCGACGTCCGATCGATCGAGAACGCCTACGGCGTCGAGGTTCAGGACGCCTTCGAGAAGGCGCACCCCGACATCGACTATCTGTCCTGGACCACCATCTGCAACTGGGAGGCCTTCATGGTCCTCAAGCACGCTTTCGAAGAAGTGGGCTCGACTGACGGTCCCGACGTCGTAGCGGAGATCGAGGGTCTGAAGGACTTCCCTTCCGTGCTAGGCCCGCCGGGGTACACGACCTCCTTCAGCGCCGACAACCACAACGGATCGTCATCTAAGGCGCTGGTCCCCGTCGTCCTCGAGGCCGACGGATCCATCGCGCTCGCCGACGACGAGACGATTCCCGACTAGTGGCTCTCGGGTCTCGGCGGACGGTCTGGCCGTCCACCGAGACCCGACCACAAGGAGTTCATGATGGCCATTGAATGGATCGATGCGGTCACCGCACTGCGGGTCGGCATCGTCTACGCGCTCCTCGCGCTTGCCTACTTTCTGTTTGCCCGTACGACGGACACGATCAACTTCGCGGTCGGCGGCTACGCAATGGCAGCGGCGATGCTGTACGCAACGCTCACGGGCGGCGGAACCTCCCCGCTCGTTGCTTTCGTCGTAGCGGTCGGCCTTGGCGCTGTGCTGGGCGGAATGACGGAGACCTTCGTGATTCGCCCGATCGCGAGTAAGGGCCGCGACGAGTTCGTCGTGGTGCTGGCGATCACCGCCCTCCTCTTCGTCATCCAGCAACTGGCCGGTTTCGTGTTCGGCCGCAGGGCGATCATCGGTGAGCCGCTGACGGCCGGTCGGGTCGAGCTCGCTGGTTACGAGGTGAGCTTCCAGAACCTGCTGACCATCGCGGTCGGCTTCGTCGCCGCCGTGGTGGTCGGGTTGTGGATCGGCCGCGGGCGATCCGGCCGGATGATGCGCGCGATCGGCGACAACGAGCAGGCCGGGCTCACCCTTGGCATCCCCGTGCGGCGGGTCCGGTTGATCGCCGCGTCTGTCGGCGGCCTACTCGCCGGCCTGGCCGGCGCACTGACCGCCCCGCAGGCGGGTAACTCCTTCCACTCGGGCGTCAGCCTGTCGATCGTCGGCTTCATCGCCTTGGTCATCGGCGGCATGGGAAGCGCATACGCCCCGCTGATCGGTGGTGTCCTGCTCAGCTTCCTGGAGTTGGGAACCTCCCTGATCTTTGGCAGCACCAGTCGCGACTACTTCTTGTTGGCGGCAGTGCTTCTCGTGTTCATCGCCCGCCCCGAGGGCCTCTTCAGCTTGAAGGTGAGAACCACATGACCATCACCGTCACACCGGCAAGAACCGACCGCATGGAAGTTCCACCGCGATCACGGGGTCGGCGCGACACCACCTTGCTCCCCGCCGTGTTCTTCCTGGTCGCCTTCGTTGCGCTCTATTTCGGGTGGGCGTTGGCGGAGTCGTACCACCTCGACATCGCGATGACGTTCACGATGTTCTCCCTCTTGGCACTCGGCATGTACACGCCGCTCTTCTTGGGGGGTCAGATTGACCTGGCGTACAACGCCTACCTCGCGGCCGGCGCATACGCAGTGGCGATCATTGCCAATCGGACGGACATCCCTTTGGTGCTGGCCATTCCCATCGGTGCAGCGGTCGCTGCGACAATGGCCCTGGTCCTCGGCCTCGTGACCAGTCATCTCACCGGGTTCCATCTGGCGCTCGTGACTCTGCTCGCCGGCACCGCGGCGTACCGATGGATCAGCAGTACAGGAGCAGGCCTCACGGGCGGCGCCAGCGGCATCGGAGGAATCCCTCGGCTGGACCTGCTCGGAATCGAGTTCGGCCGCGAGCAGTTGGTCGCGGCTGGCCTCATCGCTGTGTGGCTGGTGGCCTTCGCCTTGAGTCGATTCCGCCGTTCGCTCCCCGGGCTCGCTGTGCGTCTCAATCGTGCCTCCACGCCGGCGGCTGAAGTCTCCGGTATACCGACGACTTCAATCCGGCTGGTCTCACTCGCCATGGGCGCAGCGATCGGCTCCCTCGGCGGAGTGTTCGTCGCGCTCATGAATCAGTTCATTCTTGCTGACTCCTATGCCCCCGAGATCGTCTTCCTCGCCCTGTTTCTGCCCCTGCTCGGCGGGATTTCCACGCCGTGGGGGGCCGTCATCGGTGCAGGGTTGCTCTGCTTCCTCAACGAGGCATCGGCGTTCATCGAAGGGCCGGGTCCCCTTGTGTTCGGCGGCGCGTCCCTCGCGATCCTGATCCTCTTGCCGGGCGGGCTCATCGGTGTAGTCGCACTGGGGTGGTCCGCTGCTCGGTCGCGGATGCGAAAGGAAGACAAGCTATGAGTGCCTTGCTGCGGTGCGCTGACATCGGCAAGAACTACGGAGGCGTAACCGCTCTGAAGCGCATCGACCTCACGGTCGGCGTCGGAGAGATTGTCGGTCTCGTCGGCGCCAACGGTGCCGGGAAGTCGACACTGATCGACATCATCAGCGGAAACACCGAGCCGTCGCGAGGAGCAGTGATGCTGCGCGACCGTGAGGTCAAGGGTCGACCCGCGCGGCGAGCTCGCGCCGGAATCTCGCGTACCTTCCAACACCCTCAGATCTCCGAGGTGCTGACGTTGCGGGAGAACGTCGCCTGTGGGCTTGCGTCCACGCGAATGAGATCCCCGCTGCACGTATTGCGCGAACTGGCGCTGTCGGCGTTGATCGACACCACCCCGTGGGCGGAGGTGGACCGCCTGTGCGAGTCGATCGGCCTCACCGACCTGGATCGGGTTGCAGGGACGGTGTCATTCGGCGATCTCCGCCTGGCCGAGGTGGGCCGGGCGCTTGTCCAGCAGCCCGACGTCGTCATGCTCGACGAGCCGTTCCCCGGAGTGGATGACGAAGGCGTCATGGGCGTCCTGGCTGCGCTCCGCACCCTGCGAGGACAGGGCAAGGGGGTCCTTCTCGTCGATCACAACGTCGACATCGTGGCCTCGATTGCCGACCGGCTGGTGCTGATCGCCGACGGCGAGGTCGCAATCGAAGGACCCGTGGACGAATGCCTCGCGAGCAGCGTGTTCCGCGAGCGATACATCGGAGTGGCTTGATGAACGTGGAACTGTTGGTAGCCGGAGCGAACGTCACCTATGGCCGTGCTGCCGCGGTAGTCGATGCGGAGCTGGCCGTGCGGCCTGGGACGGTCACGGCCCTTGTCGGGCCCAACGGTGCAGGGAAGTCCTCACTGGTGCAGATGGTCGTGGGGGCGGTACGTGGTCGCGCGACGACGCTCACGCTGGGTGGGCAGGAGCTGACCGGTCTCACGGTGGCGCAACGAGCGATCGCCGGGATCACGTTGGTGCCGCAGGGCCGCCAGTTGTTCCCGCGCCTCACGGTCGTTGAGAACCTCAAGGTGATCGCCGACGCCCTGCGGTTGGCTCCGGCCGTCGTGGACGAGGCCCTGGATCGTTTTTCCATCCTCCGGACTCGCCATGATGCGATCGCTGGAGTCCTCTCTGGTGGTGAACGACAGATGCTCGCCATCGCCCGGGGCCTGATGAGCGCCCCGAAAGTGCTGATCCTCGACGAGCCGACCCTAGGTCTGGCACCGGTCGTCGTCGGTGAACTTCTGAACACAGTCGTCGGCCTGCGTGAGGAGGGCGTCGGCATCCTGATCGTGGAGCCATCGATGCACAACGTCCCGGCGGAGATTGACCACGGAGCCGTGATGATCCGCGGACGAACCGTGTCCGTTCCGGGCGGACACGAAATGTTGAGTGACCGCTATCGCGAGCTGCTCGGCCTCGGCCTGCCCTCCACGCTCGACATGACGCCTTGACCGTTCATCACGGCTCGTGCACCCGAGCCATCCCCCAAGAAGGGCGGGTCGTGTGACGACCATCCAAGACAAGCTGATCCCTGCGATCGAATTCATGCTCTTTGACTGGTTGTCCTTGGGCGATCTGCTCGGCGAACCGCGGTTCGCCGAGCATTCCGGAGAGGCTTGCCGAGAACTGCTGCGGGGGGCGTCTGAGATCGCGGCGCAGTTTTTCGAGCCGGCGAACCGAGTCAGCGACGTCGAGGAGCCCTATGTCGACGTCGCGGGTGAGGTCGTCCTCCCCGCGGAGACGCATCGCGCCTTTGCGGCCTACCGGGATTTCGGTGTGATGGGTGCCAGCCACAACGTCGAGTTCGGGGGCTCCCAGCTGCCGAGGCTCGTGGAGCTAGCGGTCCGCGTCGTCTTTTCGGCCGCCGGACCCAATGTCCTGCCGACCTTGCTGAGCGAGGCGAACGCGTCGCTCATTCTCGAGCACGGTACGGAGGCCCAGCGCCGAGCCTTCGCCGTTCCTCAGATCGAGTCGCGTTTCACCGGCACGATGGCCATGTCGGAGTCGCAGGCCGGTTCCTCGCTGGCAGACATCCTCACAAGGGCAACGCCGGATGGTCCTCGCTCCGAACTGGACCCTCTCGGAGCGCGCTACCGACTGGTCGGCGAGAAGATGTGGATCAGCGGTGCCGAGCACACTCTGGCGGACAACATCGTCCACCTGGTGCTGGCGAAGATCCCTCTCGCCGACGGGACATTGGCTGCGACGACCTCGGCTCTGTCGCTCTTCATCGTGCCGAAGTTCTTGGTCGACAGCGACTCCGGAGACCGCGAACGGAACGACGTGCGTCTGATCAGCCTGAACCACAAGCTCGGAAACCGCGGGATCCCCAACACCGCGCTGGCCTTCGGGCAACTCGACGACGGACCCCGAGGAGCAAGGGGAGCGATCGGCTACCTAGTAGGGGAGCCGGGCGAGGGCCTCTCGCAGATGTTCCACATGATGAATGCCGCGCGCACGGAGATCGGACTCCTCGCCGCCTCGATCGGTTTCGCTGGTTTCGCCGTGTCACTCGACTACGCCAAGTGGCGCCGACAGGGACGTGCGCGGGGCGGTACGTCGACCGACTCGGTGCCGATCATCCAGCACGCCGACGTCAAGCGGATGCTCCTGGCTCAGAAGTCGTACGCCGAGGGGGGCATAGCTCTGGCCCTCTACGTGGCCCGACTGCTCGATGAGCAGCGAACCGGCGACGACGACACGGTGCAGCACGCCACGGCTCTGCTGGAAATCCTTACGCCGGTCCTCAAAAGCTGGCCGAGTGAGTGGTGTCTGGAGGGCAACAGCCTCGCCATCCAGGTTCTGGGTGGTGCGGGGTACACGCGCGACTATCCCGTGGAGCAGTACTGGCGAGACCAGCGGCTGAACATGATCCACGAGGGGACCCACGGCGTGCAGGCCTTGGACCTGCTCGGACGGAAGGTGCGGCAGCGGGGCGGTGAGTCCCTCACGGAGCTGGGCGAGGAAGTCGCGCGCACCGTGGCCGCAGCAGGTGTGGCCGGAATGGCCGATGAGGCGGATTCGCTTGCCCAGGCATGGTCGGCCGTCCTTGAGGCGACTGACCAAGCCTGGGCCACGGGAGATGCCAGCGACGCGCTGGCCAACGCCACGCCGTACCTGCAGGCGTTCGGTCACGTGTGTCTTGCCTGGGTCCATCTGGACCTGGCGCTGGCGGCTTTGTCGTCGAAGCACGCTGAGGCCGCCGGTCGTATCGCGACTATGCGGTACTTCTTCGCCTATGAGGTTCCGCGGGTCTATGGGTGGTTATCGGCAGTCATCGACAAGCAGATGCTGTGCCGCGACCTAGACCCGGCGGTCCTTTGATCCTGACGCACCGCTCCGCTTTCCCGTGCCGTTGCGGACGGGAGCAGTTAGCGACGGAAGCACCGCCTCAAGGCGCTCGGTGTGGAAGCGGATCGATCGCGCGTGGTACTCGGCTTGGTCCGCCGGACTCTGAGTGCCTTGCGCCGCCGCTGGGCTCTCGTCGTCACTGCTGCGCAGCATCCCGCGGAGCAATAGGTCGATGTAGGTGTCGGCAACGTCTTCTGGCGCCTTGGGTCCGTCGGGGGTGTACCACTGCCACAGCCAGTTGCACATGCCGTCGATTGCGAACGCGATGATCTTCTCGTCGCGTACCTCGAACTCCCCCTCGGCCACGCCTTGACTGAGGATCGACTTCAACAGCGTGTCGCTCTGGCGCTTCAACTTGCGGAACTCGTCCTGGATGTCGGCCGGGAACTCAGACTCCGATGAGTACGTCAGGCTGTAGAGGTCGAGGTTGTTGGCCACGGAAGAGACGTGGTAGCGCACATAGGCACGCAGTTGCTCGGTCGCCGTCCCGGAGCTCGAAACGAGGTCCCGGACGCTCTCGAACTCCTGAGTGATCCAGTCGCCAACGACCTGGCGCAGGAGATCGTCGCGTCCGCTGAAGTAGTGGTAGAGCGCGCCCTTGGTCAGCCCCACCTCGTCAGCGATGGCTTGAAGGGAGACGCCCCGGATGCCCTTCTCCTTGAAGAGGCGCGTGGCCACCCGGATGACTTCGTCCCGCACCATCGTTCGTCTGACCATCAACTTGCCTGCTCATCTGCTGTCGACACTGCTGGAGCAAGGATCCTAGCCGGGCAGTGACTCGGCAGGGACACGACGGATGGAGAGGCCGACGAAGGCCACAACATTCTTAAGGGTCAAATTATTGACCCATGGGTAGATCCGGTGTCAGGATGCAGCCCATGACCAGTCGAGAAGCAGCAATCGTTGGTGTGGCGCGTACGCCCATCGGCAAGGCATACCGAGGGGCCTTCAACAACACCTCGGGTCAAGAACTGGCCGGGCACGCCATCGCGCATGCGCTCGAGCGGGCCGGGCTGGAAGGTGGCGAGGTTGAGGACGTCTTGCTTGGCTGCGCGATGCAACAGGGCACGACCGGCTTCAACGTCGCCCGACAGGCAGCTCTTCGCGCCGGCCTCCCTGTCACGGTCCCTGGATCGACAATTGATCGCCAGTGCGCGTCGTCGCTAATGGCCGTCGCCTCTGCGGCACGGGAGATTGTCCAGGAACAGATGACCGTGACCATCGGCGGCGGCGTCGAATCAATCTCGCTCGTCCAGAACGAGCACTACAACGGCCACCGCGCTACGGACCCGTGGCTCGAGCAGCACCGCTCGGACGTCTACTGGTCCATGCTCCAGACTGCTGAGACGGTCGCGCAGCGCTATGGCGTGACCCGCGAGGCACAGGACCTCATGGGCCTGCAGTCACAGCAACGCGCAATCGCTGCTGTCGAAGCTGGCCGATATGACGAAGAGATCGCCCAGATCACTGTCACTTCACTGTCCCGCGATCGGGAGACGGGCGAGGTCTCCGAGAGGGAGGTGACGCTCTCGCACGACGAAGGCATCCGAGCGACCAGCACCGAGGCGCTCGCGGGACTCAAGCCCGTGATGGCCCCCGGTCAGGTCAGCGAGGTCCCAAGTGTGACGGCGGGCAACGCGTCACAACTCTCCGACGGGGCGGCAGCAATCGTCTTGATGGAGGGATCGGCGGCCAAGCGCCGGGGGCTCGCCCCGCTTGGCTACTACCGCGGCATGGCAGTCACGGGCTGCTCGCCCGACGAGATGGGGATCGGCCCGGTCACCGCGATCCCGCGCCTGCTGGAGAACCATGGCCTCACCGTCGACGACATCGGCCTCTGGGAGCTGAACGAGGCCTTCGCCTCCCAGGCCATCTACTGTCGCGACCTCCTCGGCATCGACCCCGAGAAGATGAACGTCGACGGCGGCGCGATCGCCGTCGGTCACCCCTATGGCATGACGGGAGCACGTCTTGTCGGTCACGCGCTGATCGAGGGCCGACGACGCGACGTGCAGTGGGCCGTCGTCTCGATGTGCGTGGGCGGCGGAATGGGCGCCGCCGGACTCTTCGAGGTCGCGCGGTGAGCCCCGCACCGTCGTCTCGGAACCTGACTTTCGACTTCACGGGCCAGACCGCCATTGTCACCGGTGCTGGGCGCGGGGTCGGGCTGGCCATCGCGCGTGCGTTCGCCGAGGCGAACGCAACGGTCGTCGCAGTCGACATGGACGAAGCAGCCCTTGCCGCCGCGGCCGACGAACTGGGTGCGGTGCCCGTCCTCGCCGACGTCGCCGACCGTGCACAGGTCGATCGGGTGGTCGAGGTCGCGCTTGATAGATCCGGCCGGGTGGACGTCCTGGTCAACAACGCGGGCATCCTGCGAGACCGGCGGGTCTGGAAGCTCACGGCGGACGACTGGAATGCGGTCTTGGGCGTGCACCTCACCGGCACGTTCAACTTCACGCAGGCCTGTGTACCGACCTTCCGCGCTCAGGGCTACGGCCGGATCGTGAATGTGACGTCGTACACCGGATTGCACGGCAATGTCGGGCAGTCCAACTACGCGGCCGCCAAGGCCGGGATCATCGGCTTCACGAAGGCGACGGCCAAGGAGTTGGCGTCGTTCGGGGTGACCGTCAACGCGATCTCGCCCAACGCCGAAACCCGAATGATTGACTCCATTCCGCCTGACGTGCGAGCCAACATTGAGGCAACCATTCCGATGGGGCGCTTCGGAGAGCCCACCGAGATGGCCGCGGCGACAGCGTTCCTGGCGTCCGCGGAGGCTGGCTATGTCACTGGCGTCGTGCTGCCGGTCGACGGCGGGTTGGCGATGTGACGTGAAGGTCTTCAACGGAACAGAGGACGTTCGGGCGGCCATTGGCACTCACCTGGGCTACTCGAATTGGAAGGTCGTCTCCGCGGAGGACGTCGAGGCGTTTGCCACGTTGACCGGAGATCAGCAGTGGATTCACGTCGACCGGGAGCGGGCTGCGGCGGGGCCGTTCGGCACGACGATCGTGCACGGCTTCCTAACCGTCTCGCACGTTCCTCTCTTCATGAATGAGGTCTTCGACATTGCCGGGGTCGCGATGCTCGTGAACTACGGCTCTGACCGCGTGCGTTTCGTGAGCCCTGTTCCTACGGGTTCGCGTCTGCGGGGCGGGGTCGAACTCACCTCACTTGCCCACACGAGCCGAGGACATCAGCTCGGCGCTCGGGTGACCATCGAGATCGAGGGTGCCGACAAGCCGGCCTGCGTTGCCGACACTGTCACTTTGATCATGGCCTGAGAAGCAGGGTTGACAGCGTGTGGCCCAGGCCACACTATGACCATAAGGTCAAAAGTTTGAACAACCGGTTGGGTCCGGACGGAGGACATCATGGAGAAGTACGCCTCGCTGTGGCAGCCGCTCAAGATCGGATCGATCACGCTGAAGAATCGCGTCGTCGTCACCGCTCACGCGCTGCAGTACGCCGAGAACAACCTCATGACGCAGCAGAGCGTCGACTACTACGAGGAGCGGGCCAAGGGTGGGGCGGGACTGATCCTGACCGAAGCCCAGGCCGTGCACTCCTCCAGCCGGGGGCTTGCGCTGCGCACGACTCAGGGCTGGCCATCGGAGGTCGTTCCGGTTTACCGGCGCCTCGCTGACGCGGTTCACCGGCACGGAGCGAAGGTGTTTGCGGACCTGTCGCACTTCGGCGTCGAGGACTACAACACCATGCATCTCGACAACTGGCGCGCGCTGTGGAGTCCCTCGGGCCTGCCGTCGGCGACGTACGGCGAGATCGGCCGAGCCATGACGCACGAGGACATCCGCGAACTCGTGGCCGGATTCGCGCGCAGCGCGGCCAACGCCCAAGAGGGAGGTCTGGATGGAGCTGAGGTGCACGCGGCCCACGGCTACCTGTTGTGCAGCTTCCTCTCGCCTCTGACCAACCTCAGGACCGACGAATACGGCGGCAGCACAGAGAATCGCTGTCGAGTCGTTCTCGAGTGCGCCCGAGCAGTCCGCGAGCAGTGCGGCCCTGACTTTCCCATCGGAGTCCGCATTTCAATGGTCGAGGGCGTCCCCGGTGGTATCGACGAGGAGGAGGGCGAACGCATTGCCAAACACCTCGCTGACAGCGGCCTGTTCGACTACATGAGCGTGAGCGCGGGTAACGCATCCACCTTCGATCAGGTCGTTTCTCCGATGAGCCTTCCGGGTGCGCGGCTCGTGGACCTCGCCGCTCGAGCGAAGAAAGTCGTCAACGGCCTCCCGATCCTCACGGCAAACGGCATCACCGACCTGTCGATCGCCGCTGAGATCATCGACGCGGGTCAGGCTGACCTGGTGGCAATGACGAGGGCCCACATCGCAGACCCGCACCTTGTGAGCAAGGCCCTCTCGGGCCGCGAAGGTGAAATCAGGCACTGCGTCAGCGCCAACCAGGGCTGCATCAACCGGATGGCCAAGGGCTGGTCGTTGACCTGCACCCAAAACCCTGCGGCTGGACGCGAGGCACTACTGGGGAGTGGCACCTTCGCGAAGGCGGAAGCCTCGCGCCGCATCGTCGTCGTCGGAGGCGGTCCGGCGGGGATGCGCGCGGCCGAGATGGCCGCCGAACGCGGACATGACGTAGTCCTGCTCGAGCGTGATGACCAGCTGGGAGGTCAGATCCGGTACGCCGCTCGGCTGGCCACCCGCGGACGATGGGCGGTGATGATCCGGGACATGGAACGGGCCTTGGAACGCTATGGGGTCGACGTCCGCACCGGCGTCGCCGCCACAGTCGAGGAAGTGCGTGCGCTCAAGCCGGACCACGTCATCCTGGCGACGGGGTCGCGATGGCGGACCGACGGTTTCTCGGCCAAGCTCGCTGCGCGTCCTGGAATCCCCGGCCTCTCACACGTGCAGGTGCTCGACCCGCTCGACGCCATCACGTCGCCCGAACGCTGCGGTGACCGAGTGCTCGTCGTCGACGACATCGGCGACTACACCGCACTCGGCATCGCCGAGACACTGGCCGACCTCGGCAAGAGCGTCGAGGTCGTGTCAGCGTCACTCTTCCTCGGCGAAAACATCTTGTTGACCCTCGACGTGGGCCACCTGTATCCGCGGCTGCACGCCAAGGGCGTCAGGCTCACCCCGCAACACATCGTTGGCGAGGTCAACGCGGACGGAGCCGTACTCACGCGAGTCTGGGACGGCGAATCACGTGTCCTGCCTGTCGACTCGATCGTCACCGTCATGCTGCGCGATCCCGAGACGACGCACACCGCAGCGTTCAAGGCGGCCTTCCCGGTCACCGAAGTGGGCGACTGCCTAGCACCCCGGCGCGTCGACGAAGCGATCTACGAAGGCGAGATGGCCGGCCGATCGGTCTGATCGTCAGCCGCACTCCCAGTGACGGTGGCCACCCCACCACTAGCAAAGGACCTACACGAAGCCATGTACAGCTGGACCGTCGGTGATTTCAAGATCTCTCGTGTGCTCGAGATGCCGGTTGAGATCGGTGTTTTGGACGGGCTCATCGAGGAAGCGACGCCAGAGGCGGTGCAAGGCCTGCCCTGGCTTGCACCGGACTACGCGAATTCGGCGGGGCAACTGATCTGGAGCCTCCACTCGTATGTCATCGACACGGGCTCAAAGGTCATCGTCGTGGACACCTGCTGCGGCAACGGCAAGTCCGCACCGCTGATCCCGGCTTGGGGAAACCTCGACAACCCCTTTCTTGAGCGGCTCGCCGAGGCGGGGTACGACCGCGAGCAGGTCGACGTCGTGCTCGGCACGCACCTGCACCTCGACCACGTCGGCTGGAACACCATGGACGACGGCGGGCAATGGGTACCGACGTTCCCGAACGCGCGCTACACCTACGCCGAGGACGAGTACAACTACCACCGAGCGATCGCCGACGAAGGTGACATCTCCTCCGACCTCGCGGGTGCCGTCGTCTACGACGGCGCCAACCCCGATATCCACAACCAGCAGCGTCTGGTCTTCGAGGAGTCGATCCAGCCCTGCATCGACGCAGGCCTCTTGGACTTGGTGCCGAGTGGTCACAAGATCACCGACGGGGTCACGTACGTGTCGACGCCGGGGCACACCAAATCGCATCAAAGCGTCATGCTCGAATCCGAAGGTCAGCGCGCCTTCATCACCGGCGACTTCATCCACCACCCGTGCCAGATCGGTGAGCCGTCCTGGCAGTCGCACGGCGATTTCGACCGAGCGCTCAGCGCTGCGCAGCGGGCCGACTTCGTCAAGAAGTACGCCGACAGCGACCTCCTGGTCCTGGGGACGCACTTCGCGGGCACCAGTGCTGGTCGGATCACCCACGCCGACGGAGGGTTCCGCTTCGTTCCCGCCTGAGGCCCGTCGCCGTCGGAACTGCGCAGACGAACTCACGCCATAGCGCAGCGACCCTTGAATCCCGGGGCCCCTTCGGGCGCTGAGGGTTGGCTCAACCTTGCGTCAACAAACCTGGGGTAGCGCTCATGGCTGGCAATGCGGCCTCGCCGTGCTACCCGCGACCCCTGCCAACGGGCGCCTGCAACTACTGGTTCGGCCCTGCCGCGGGGAGTGAATGGCGTCGAACTCGACCGCGCTGACCGTGCCCAAAAGAGGCGTGCCGATAGCCGCCGAGGACTTAACTTTAAACATGCGGTCAAATTATTGACAGTGGGGTAGATCACTTGATTCACTCCTCCGCCATGGGGTGTGCCAGACGGTGCCCGCAACCTTGAGGAGAGCATGATGCGATCAAGTAATCGGACGTTGCGGTCAACCCGCAGCGCTCGCTCGAACATGACGTCGGCGGCAATCGCCCTGACTCTGTTCGCGGCAGCTGGCTGTGCGGGTGCCTCAGACGGACCCTCGGCGGGACCGGCCGACGACCGAGCGGTCCAGGACGCGCAGGTGGCCGTCGATGCGGCCTACGAAGGGACCTACTCGACCCCGCCGTCGACGGCATCGAGCCCGCCCGAGGACAAGAACGTGTGGGTGATCTCCTGCGGACAGGCCGTCATCGGTTGCTCGACACCGTCCGACGCGGCAGTCGAGGCGGTCGAAGCCATCGGATGGAATGTCAACCTCTACGACGGCAAGCTCGGTGCCGACAACGCCTACGCCGACGGCGTGCGTCAGGCCGTCGCAGGAGACGCCGACGCAATCATCATCGCGTCCATCGACTGCTCGTTGATCAAGCAACCCTTGGCGGAGGCGCGAGAGGCCGGGGTCGAGGTAGTCACGCTTCTGTCCTATGACTGCGACGACCCGCGCCTTGGCGGAGGCGAGCCGCTGTACTCGGCCAGCGTGATCCCCAATGCCGACGAGAAGACGGTCTCGGCGTACTCGATTGCTCAGGGAAAGATGAAGGCTCAGTGGGCCATCGCGCAAACCGAGGGGGAGACGGTCGCCCTGTCCCTCTATGAGACCGACAATCTGCTCGGCGCCGACATCGCCAAGGGTTTCGAGGAGGAGATCAAAGCCTGCTCGTCATGCCGGCTCGTGTCGTTGAAATTCACCTTGGCCGACATCGCCAGCGGCGCATTGCCGAACAAGGTGAGCCAGGCCCTGCTCAAGGACCCGGAGATCAACGCGGTCATGACCCCCTACGACTCACTCCTGGTGCTCGGCGTGGCTCAGGCCATCGTGCGCTCGGGTCGCAACGATGAGATCGCATCGATCGGCGGCGAGGGTTACTCCCCCAACCTGGAGCTCATCAAGAACAACGGCGGCCAGGACGCGGCGATCTACGAATCGACAGAGTGGTTCGGTTGGGCTGCGGTCGACTCACTTGTCCGAGTCTTCAACGACGACGCGCAGGAGCCTGCCGGCATCGGCAGCCAGCTGCTCGACGGCGACCACTTCCCAGAGACGAACAAGGCTGGAGTCGTTCCCCCGGTCGACTTCAAGGCTGCTTACCTGAAGGCCTGGGGAAAGTGAGGGCTCCCGAGCTTGCGCGCGCCGACCGCGCCCACTCGCGGCCAGAGCATTCTCTCGACGAGAACTCACAGCCCCGATCGGGCAGGAGTCTCCGCGCCCAAGTCATTTCTTTGGCGGAGCGCAATGCGTTGTTGCTGCTCCTTGCCGTGATCGCCATCTATTTCGCGACCTGGCCGGCGACCGCGATCCCGTTCACGTCCTCCGCCAACATCAGCAACTTGCTGGGGGCCCAGACAGTCGTCGGGCTGATGGCGATAGCAGCGATCTTCCCCTTGGTTGTCGGGGAATTCGACCTCTCCATCGGCAACCTGGTGGCGTTCCTGTCGATCGTCAACGCAGCAGCGATGGCGCGTTTCGATCTGTCGGTCGGGGTCGCGGTCACGGTGACCCTTGCTGTGGCAGTGGCCATCGGTCTCTGCACGGGACTGGCAGTCTCGAGGCTCGGCGTACCGTCCCTGGTCATCACCCTCGCGACCGGGACGCTGATGAGCGGGATCGTCCTTTGGTACACCGACGGGCTGTCGATCACGACCGGAATCTCACCCGACCTCATCGAGCTCGGCTCCGGCACATGGTGGGGAGTCCCGTGTTCGGCCTACCTCCTCTTTGCCGTGGTCCTGGTCGCATGGCAGGTGCTCGAACGGACCCCAGCGGGCAGATACCTGCGGTTTATCGGCTCCAATCGCGAGTCCGCTCGCCTTGTGGGAGTAAGGGTAGAGCGATATGTCACGGCAACCTTCGTGACGTCCGCCGTCCTTTGTGCGCTGGCCGCCATCGCGCTCACTGCTCGTAATGGCGCGGCCAATACCGGGGATGGTCCTGGCCTGCTGTTCCCAGCAATCGCCGCAGCATTCTTGGGAGCGACGACCGTCAGGCCCGGCCAGTTCAACGTCCTGGGCACAATCATCGGGGTCTTCTTCGTCGCCCTGAGCGTCAGCGGACTCAACCTCGCCGGCGTTCTGCCGTGGGTCCAGCCCGTCTTCTACGGAGCATCGCTCGCACTCGCCGTCGTCTTGTCCACCGTGTTGATGCGACGCCGATCGGTTGGCAAGAAGTGAGCTCCGTGGTCAACCGCATCGAGGCTGGTGCCCCGCGTGCTACCGACCTGCCGGGTCTCGTCGTCACCGACGTCACGAAGGCCTTCGGAGCTACGGTTGCGCTCAACGAAGTCAGCCTGGAAGTAGGGGCTGGGCGCGTACACGCCTTGCTGGGGTCCAATGGATCCGGGAAGTCGACGCTGGTCAAGATCCTCGCGGGAGTCCACCAAGCCACCGGCGAAGGCCAGATCCGCGTAGGAGAGCTGGCGGTGCCGGCGTCGACCATTTCACCGGCCAGCTCCGCCTCGCTCGGTCTGCGTTTTGTCCACCAGCAGTTGGGGTTGTTCCCTCAACTCACCATCGCCGACAACTTCGCCGCTACAGCCGGATTCGGCGGCAGGTCGCTCTCACCGATCAACCGCCACAGTCTCAACCGGCGCACCCGCGAGATGCTGGCACAGTTCCGCATCGACGCTGACCCGGAGGATCGGGTAGACCGCCTACGTCCCGCAGTTCAGACCCTGGTGGCGATCGGCCGGGCAATGAGCGACCGCGACAGGGCAAAAGTGTTGGTCCTGGATGAGCCCACCGAGGCGCTGCCCGAAGACGAAACATCCCGCCTGCTGACTTCGATCAGGAACCTCGCCGCAGACGGCCTGACATTCGTGATCGTCTCGCATCGGCTAGCTGAAGTCGCGGAGGTCGCTGACGAGGTCACCGTCCTTCGCGACGGCAACGTCGTCGCATCAGGGCCTACCAGCCAACTGTCGCGCGCAGACCTCGTCGAGCACATCACCGGCAATCGCGTCGCGGTGCCGCGTCGCCGACAAGCGGTGCGCGTTGGCGCAGCACCTGCGGTGAAGGTAGAGAGCCTCAGCGTAGGACCCGTGCGCGATCTCTCCTTCGACGTCGCGCCTGGAGAAATCCTCGGCATCGCTGGACTTGTCGGCTCGGGTCGATCAGCAATCCTTGAAGGCATTTTCGGCGCCCGACCCCTTCGAGGAGGACAGGTGACCATCGGGGGCCGGTCGCAACGGTTTCGGCATCCCGGCGATGCCATCCGAGCGGGGATCGGGCTCGTCCCCGAGAGCAGGACCCACCAAGGCCTGTTCCTCGACCGCTCAGTCACCGAGAACATCACCGCTGCCCGCGTCGAGAAGTTTCGGATCCGAGGTTCGATCAGGACCTCGCGGGAGCAGGCTCACGGGAGGATGCGGGTTGCTGAATTCGCGATCAAGTCGTCTTCTGCTCAAGCGCCGATCGCGACCCTCTCGGGTGGCAACCAGCAGAAGGCGATCCTTGCCCGATGGCTCGACACCTCACCAGCCCTGCTCCTCCTGGATGAGCCGACGCGAGGAGTGGACGTCGGAGCACGCGCGGAGATCCACGCAGTCATCGGCTCTGCGGTCGAAGCGGGAATGGCCGTCATCATCGTGAGCTCTGATCTCGACGAGCTCTGCGACCTGAGCGACCGGGTCATTATTCTTCGGCGCGGCCACGCCACCCACATGCTCGATTCCGGCCTCACCGTCGGGAAGGTCGCAGCCCTGATGCACGAGGCCGGGTGAACGGCATGGATGCAATGCCGATGTCGATCGGCATGTTCATTCCCGAGGCCATGCCGTCGCAGGAAGCTGTCGATTTCGCTGTCGGGTTGGAAGACGCCGGCTTCGATACGGCCTGGTTCACGGAGATAGATCGAGACCCGTTCGTCCGCTGCGCGGCGACCGTCGCCCGCACACAGCGGATCAAGGTAGCGACCGGAATCGCCCAGTGGACGCGGAGTCCCGTCGCCATGGCGATGGCTGCCGCCGAGCTGCACCAACTGTCGGACGGTCGATTCAACTTCGGGCTAGGAGCAGGAACCGCACAGTCCAACCAAGCCCATCACAACATCGATTTCGACCGGCCGGTTAGTCGTATGGCCGAGTACCTCCAAGTGCTACACGGGACGTGGGTCGCTCAGAGCGAGCCCTTCGAATTCCTCGGCGAATACTTCACCGTCCGCGGCCTCCATCAGACAGTGTTCTCCGGTGCTCGGCCTCCGTTGTTCCTCGCCGCAGTAGGTGACAACATGCTCAGGCTCGCCGCACGCCTTGCCGACGGCGTCCTGCTCAACCCGTCCACTAGTGCCCCTCACGTTAAGACCCACGTCCTGCCGCAAGTCCGGGCCGCGGCTGCTCAGGCCGGGCGATCCCTCGATGGGTTCCAACGTGCCGTCTGCCTGCGTGCCTCGGTCGACACCGACCGTGCTCTAGCGCGAGAACGCGCTCGACAAGGCATCGCCGAGTACGGCCGTTACCCGATCCACCTGGCTCAGTACGCTCGCTACGGCTTCGGTCGTGAGGCGGAATGCATCCGAGACGCTCTGGCCAAGAACGACACCCCCGCCGCGGTAGCAGCGGTCAGCGATGACATGGTTGACCTGCTCGGGATTGCTGGAACGCCCGACGAAGTACGCCGTGCAATCCGACAATGGGAAGGCGTCGTGGACTCGGTCGCGTTGATGCCCCCATCTCATGGCCTTTCGCTGGACGAGTTGCGAGCCAACTGCTGGGTGCTTGCCGATGTCTTCGCGGCCTCCTGAGTAGCGGGCGCAAGGTCCGCCGCGACGACGCCATCTGACAGCGAAGGCGCAGTCGTTCGGTCGCCTCAAATAAAGAACTGGTCGAGTGTTGAACGAAGGTCGGGCGCGACAAGTCGTTTGCCGACGTAGTGGCGGAAGGTGACCGACGGGTCGCGGTGGCCGAGCTGGTCGCGGGCGGCGTCGAGAGACACCTCGTGCGCGATGAGGGTGCCGACAGTCCGGCGCAGGGTGTGCAAGGTCGTTCCTGCCAGCGCCTGATCGGACGGGCTGGGCGGTTCGGAACTCCGGCTGAGTGCTGATCGCAAACGGGTGCGCAGGTTGGCGGGGGAGATCCAGTTACCGGTGCCGGTTGCGAAGATCGGTGACTCGGGCGTGCTGGGCGGGTCTCTTCGCATCCGCTCACGCAGCATGGCAGCGACGGCGTCGGGCAGGATCAGGCGGCGGTCATCGCCGGTCTTCGTCCGGTTCTGTCGGTGGAGGTGGTCGACGAACCCTTTGCGTGGCTCGACGACGGTGCCGCAGATGTGCAGTGTGGGCACGGGCCCGTCGAGGTCGTCGAGGTCGATGGGTCGGATGGCGAGGCCTTCGCCCTCGCGACAGCCGGTGCCGAGCAGAAGGTCGATGAACTCCTCGAGGTCGAGGTTCGGCATGCGTTGGTCGGGGACACGGATGGCTGTGCGGCTGACGCGTGTGCGCAGTCGTCGTGCCTGGTCGACGGTGAGGTACTTGACCTCCGGATTGGGTTGTCGGGATGACTGGGAGACGTCCCGGATCGGGTTGGCGGGCAGCGCTCCATGGGCGACGGCGAGGGCGAGCATCCCGCCTAGGACCACTCGGAGCTGCCGTGTGGAGCGGCCGCCGGTCCTGGCCGGGTAGTTGCCGTGCTTGCGCCCGTGCTCGACGTCGGCGAAGAGGCGATCGAGGAGGGGAATGTTCGCTTCGCGAACTCTGACGTGGCCGATGGCGGGGATGATCACCTGCTTGATGTCGTACTGGTAGGTCGCCAAGGTCTGGGGTGCGAGCAGTCCCTTGGTCTTGACCTTGCCGTGGTCCTTGCGGTGTTGCAGCCACAGCGCGGAGAGGTCTTCGAAGGTGGTGTCTCCGGTGATGCCGGCGATCGATGGATCGACGCGCTCCTTCAGGCGGCGTTCGACGAGGCGGGTGGCGGAGCCCTTGGTCTTCTCGGTTGCGCGAACTGAGCGGATGCGGCCGTCGATGTCGCGCACCTGGACGCGGGCGGACCATCGGCCGTCTGCCAGTTGTTTGGCGACGACTTCTCCGTGGCCGCCTCGGGGGATTCGGATCTGCGGCATGGCGTCAGGACGCCATCCATGCGGCGGCCTCGCGGTCCTTGGCGTCGAGCCAGGCTTCGACCGCGGAGCGGCGGTAGCGGACGTGCCGGCCGATGTGGAGTGCGACGGGTCCGGTGCGCTGCGTCCGCCACCGCTTCAAGGTCGCCTCGGGGACGCCACCGAGCATGTGGGAGACGTCCTCTGGAGTGAGGAGCGGGTCAGTCGCGGTGACGTGAACGCCGCCGGTCTCGGATGGCTTGTTCTCGGTCATGTCCTTATCCCTTTCGTCGGGCAGCGCCCTGCCGCTTCTAGTTCTCCTAGGTGCGCTGAGGGGTCGGGAGCGATCAACAAGCGAGTTATCGTGGGGGAGCAGTCCAGTGCGAGTCGGGGTCAAAGGCGCGTGGTTGCAGCACGGTGCGGCGCAGCAGCGGCCCGATGGCGGCGACTCGAGGGCGTTCCGGAGTCGTCCGGCGACGACGTGGAACCGGGGTCGGCGAGGTGACACGTTTGCGACACGTTTCGCCGCGCTTATCCGATCCGGACGAGACCGGCGATCATCCGGATGCGCCCGTTCTAGGGCCTGAATGCACCCTTCCGGGCCTCGACGACTCTTCATGACCGGCACCTCCAGCGGTGACTAGGTCGTCAGTTCGATTCTGACAGGCGGCTCTGACGACAGTGGCTCTGACCAGCAGGAATGCTGATCAGAGCCGCTGTACGTTTTGGTCCGATTCAAACGCGTGACACGTTTCCGGCAGCTGCCCCTCGGTGGACCGCCGGACCACGGGCGGTCAGCTCGTGCGCCTGGTTGCTTCATCGACCAAGGATGCTGAAGCTCGCAGGGCCGCCTTGCGGTCACTCTCCTTGAGGAGATCCTTGCCGTAGTGGGCGGCCGGCTTGAGGGCGATCAGCGTGCGTAAATGCTTGGCCGCATCGGCGTCGTGACGGGCGAGCAGGTCGACCGCGGCGGAGTGGTCTGATCCTGAGTATCGTTCGCCGGCCGCAGCGGCGCAGATCGCATCGCTGGCTGCGATGCCGGCCAAGACGCACAGCCCGACGCACACATTGATCGCTGCACCGTCTTCGACCTCAGCAACCTCGGCGACCTCGCGGTACTTCTGCGCTACGAGACGTCGTGCCCGCCCCCAAGGCAGGTCGGCTGGCTTGGTGGCAAGCTTCTTCGGGCTCACCGGTTGCTCTCCTTCTTCCCGACCCGGACCGCTGAGGCGATGGTCTCGGAGGGAGCGGGACCGAGAAGCACAACACCGTCGTTGCGGATGGAATCGAGGACCGGCTCCTCGGCACGGGCCGCGTGTGCGAGCTCGCTGAGAGACATGGAGAGAAGCTCAACCCGGTTGCCGGACCACGACAAGACGTTGTCTGCCCATGTCGTGAGTTGACTGGTCCACCACTCGGCGTGGCGGTCGACCCCGTCGGAGGTCACCACGAGGACATCGATGTCGGAGTCCGGTCCTCCGTCGCTTCGTGCGAACGATCCGAACACGCACACGTGTACGGGGGGAGGTTCCCAACTGGTGAGTCCGTCCCGCATCCGGGTCAGCAGCTCAGCGCGAGCTGAGGCGGCGGACAGGACGGCTTCGGTGAGGACATGGTGCCGATTGAGGCGGTACATGTAGCCGCGGTTCGCGGGCTCGGCGATCACAAGTCCGTGGAAAGTGAGCCGGTCCAGCGCCAAGGACAGTCCCGCTCGAGACCCCCGCCTGGCAAGGCGTTTGATCGCGGTGACGCTCAGGGCCCCTTCGGTGCCGGCGAGCACCCCCAGCACTGCGCCGTCCAAGGAAGGGATGAGCGACTGGGTCGGATCGGAGAGGTCCACACGCCCATTGTGCCAGTATTCTGGCGCAATGTCAGTATAGTGGCACAACGACAGAATCCTGGCGCGGAACACGTCAGCTTGGTTGACGATCCGCGCCGATCGTCGTTTTGCCTCGAGAGGTCGCTGGGCCACCTAGGGTGACCGGGTGATGAAGCGTTCTCGGGTCCTCGCCGTCCTCCTCGCCGCTGTGCTCCTGGTGCCCGGCACCGGGCCGAGTGCACCGGCTCCAGCTTCCGCATCGGCTGCAGCCAGCGTCGACTACCGCTGCGTGATGGACGCGTTCGGCCACACCGCGAGCGGGCGGATCAAGTTCCGCCGGGTGGTGAACTCGAGGGTGACGGCGTCCAAGGCGACGGCCGGCACGTTCGCCTGGCGGCCGATGGCCTGGGGGCTCGTCTCGTCCAACCGCTGGCCTGGTTACGAGTACTCCGAGCAGATCGTCGCGTCGACCGACGGCCGGATCCGCCTGGTCTCCACGGAGTTCCGCACCAGCAGCAGCAACCTGCGCGTCCGGGTGCTGAAGGTCGTCGGCAGCGGCTACCCGAGCCGGCTCGTCGCCTTCGACGAGTTCTCCCTCTTCTGGGTCGCGGCGGACCACTCGCTGAACCGGGCGACGTGGAACGGCCGGCGCCTCACCAACCCGACGAAGCTCCCGGTGACCATCACGGGCGCGCGGGCGATGACCGCCAAGGGCAGCGACCGCGGCATGCACGTCTACTACACCGACACCCGCGGCCGCTTCCACGTCGTCACCGACAAGGGTGCCGCGACGACCGACATCGTGTTGCGCCAGTCGTCCGGTTTCGCGACCACCACCGGGCTGCGCGCCGGTTACTGCCACACGCCGAACTACGCGGGCATCCGCTCCTACCTCGGCATCCTCGCCGTGAACCGCGAGACCGGCGGGGGCCGCTTCCTGCGCGCCCTGCGTCCCGACTCTGCCGACGGGGGTTCGCTGACGAGCTCGACGAGGGTGTCTCCGGCGGGCTGGACCTGGCGCCGCCTCGGCTGAGTGTCGTTCAGCCGATGGTGTGGAGGATCTCGAGCTGCCGGGCCCAGGCCGGCGAGGCGGGGTCGATGACGACGAAGTGGTCACCGGACACCTCGACCAGCTCGGCGGTCGCGCCCGACGCTCGCGCCCGGCCGACGTAGTCGGTCGACTGGCTGAAGGGCACGTTGGCGTCGGCCTCCCCGTGCACGCACCAGATCGGGACGTCCAGCGGCAGCTGCTGGGCCGGGTCGAACCGTTCGTCGTCGGACGTCGGCTGGTGGCCGAGCAGGTTGCGGACCGCTCCGTTGCCCAGACCGTCGGCGTCCGCTGCGCGGAGGTCGAGTACGCCGGCCTGGCTGATCACGTGCGTCACCGGCACCCGGTCGGCCCAGTCGTACCGCCCGCGAGCAGCCGCCCAGGCGGCGAGGTGGCCGCCGGCGCTGTGGCCGAGGGTCACGACCGTGCTGGTGTCGAGATCGAGGTCGGCCAGCCGGTCGATGCCGGCCGCCAGGTCGTCGAAGGTGGCCGGCGTGCCGCCACCACCGCCCGGGCTGTCTCCGGCCCGTCGGTACTCGAGGTTCCAGGCCGCCCAGCCCTCGAGCGCGAGAGCCTCGGCCAAGGGGACGCCGAGCGCCTCGGCCGAGTACGCGGGGCGCCAGAACCCGCCGTGGATGACCACGACGACTCCCCGCGGCGCGGCGTCCGGCAGGAACAGGTCGCCGTACTGGCTGGGATCCTCGCCGTACGTGTGGCGGAGGCGGGTCCGGCGAGGCACGCTGCCGATTGTGGCACCTCAGGCCGTGGTCGCCACCAGGTCGTCGTCACGGAACTCGCCGCTCGGGCGCTCACCCTCGATGGCGTTCTCCCGCTGGCGCAGGTCGACGCGGCGGATCTTCCCCGAGATCGTCTTCGGCAGCTCGTAGAACTCCAGCCGTCGCACGCGCAGGTACGGCGGGAGGTGCTCGCGCGCGTAGGTGAGGATCGACCGTGCGGTCTCGGCGTCGGGCGCGAAGCCGGGAGCCAGTGCGACGTACGCCTTGGGCACGGCCAGGCGCACCGGGTCGGGCGCCGGCACCACGGCCGCCTCGGCCACGGCGGGGTGCTCGATGAGCACCGACTCCAGCTCGAACGGCGAGACCTTGTAGTCCGAGGCCTTGAAGACGTCGTCGGTGCGGCCGACGTAGGTGATGTAGCCCTGCTCGTCCCGGGTGGCCACGTCGCCGGTGTGGTACCAGCCGCCTGCCATGGCGTCGGCGTTGCGCTCAGGGTCGCCCTGGTAGCCGGTCATCAGGGTGAGCGGCGCCTGGCCGAGGTCGAGGCAGATCTCGCCCTCGCCGACACCCTCGACCGCCTCTCCGGTGACCGGGTCGACCAACGTGACGGGTACGCCGGGGAGCGGTCGTCCCATCGAACCGGACGTCACCGGCTGTCCCGGGCTGTTGGCGATCGCCGCCGTCATCTCGGTCTGCCCGAAGCCGTCGCGGATGGTCAGTCCCCACCGCTTCTCGACCTGGCTGATCACCTCGGGGTTGAGCGGCTCACCGGCCGCGATCGCCTCACGCAGACGGCCCGGGCCCTCGCTCAGGTCCGCGTTGATCAACATCCGCCACACCGTGGGCGGTGCGCAGAAGGTGGTCACCCCCTCGGCCCTGATCTGCTCCATCAGCGCGACCGGGTCGAAGCGGCTGTAGTTGTAGACGAACACGGTCGCCTCGGCCAGCCACGGTGCGAAGAAGTTCGACCAGGCGTGCTTGGCCCAGCCCGGGCTGGAGATGTTGAGGTGCACGTCGCCCGCCTGGAGCCCGAGCCAGTACATGGTCGAGAGGTGGCCCACGGGATACGAGACATGGGTGTGCTCGACGAGCTTCGGCCGGCTGGTCGTGCCCGAGGTGAAGTAGAGGAGCAGCCGGTCGTCGGAGGCATTCATCGGATGGACGACCGTCTGACGGGCGCGGTCAGCAGCCACGTCGTACGCCGCGGCGTAGTCCACCCAGGCGCCCGAGGTCGCCCCCACCACCACGCGCACGTAGTCGCCGGGCACGTCGTCGAACTTCCACGCGTCCGCCGCGTTGCAGATCACCGCCCGCGCCCCACCCCTGGTCATGCGGTCGACCAGCTCGGCGCTGCCGACGGCGGTCGTCGTCGGCATCAGCACGGCGCCGAGCTTGATGAGCGCGAGCATGCTCTCCCACAGCTCGACCTGGTTGCCGAGCATCACCACGACGCTGTCCCCGCGCCCGATGCCCTGGGCCACGAGGTGTGCGGCCACCTGGTCGGAGCGGGTGGCGAGCTCGTCGAACGAGAAGGAGGCGCGGGTGCCGTCCTCCTCGACGATGACGAGGCCGGGGCCCTGGTTGCCGCGGGCGAACGCGTCGAACCAGTCGTGGCCGAAGTTGAACGAAGCACCGACGTCGGGCCAGGAGAAGTCGGCCACGGCCTGCTCGTAGGACGTGCGCAACGTGCGCAGCTGGTCGCGGGCCTCGCGGAGGGCAGTGGTGGAGGTCGTCACCCGGCGAGTGTCGCCAGCCGGAGCCGCTGCGGGAACCTTCGAAAGTGGGTCGAGCGCTACCCACTTTCGAGGGGTACGGCCTGCCGTACCCTAGGGGATGTGACCGCCGTTACATTCCCCTCCTCGCCGCTGTCCGCGGAGACTCCGGTCAGCGCCGCGACCTTCCGTCGTGCGCTCTCCGAGTTCCGTTCGGTGGCGTCCGCGGAGATGGTCTTCGGCGGTCCCGTTCGAGGTACGGCGCCGCAACGCCGGGCGGGCGTCCTGGAGATCACGGCGATGCAGGGCAACCTGACCCGTTCGCTGTCCGGGCTCAAGATCATCGCGGGCGACGGACTCGGCGGAAAGGCCGTCTCGCTGGGTCGTCCGGTCTCGGTCGAGAACTACGTCGCCGCGCGCGGCATCACCCACCGCTACGACCGCCCGGTGCAGGCCGAGCGGCTGGAGACGGTCACTGCGGTCCCCATCGTGGTCGCTCGGGTCCCGAGGATGGTCGTCTACCTCGCGCACCGGACCCAGGTCTCGCTCGGCGACGTCTGGTACGACCGCCTGGCTCCGCTGGCGCGCGGCCTGGAGCGAGAGATCGTCATCGCCGACGAGGTGCGTCGCCGGCTCGCGGTGCTGCAGACCGACGAAGCTGCGCCGCACCCGGCCGAGCCCCGGCTCAACGATGCCGACCTCCGGTCGATCACCGGGGAGCTCGCCGAGCTGGCCGAGCTGGTCCGCGACGACGCGGTGCGCCTGCGGATCGAAGCCCTGCGGGACAAGATCGGGTCCGGTCGCGTGAGCCAACCGTCGAACGGTCGTGCCGCGACCCCCTGCGTGCTGGCGGCACGGGAGATCGACGTCCTGGCCCAGGTCGCCCTCGGAGCGTCCAACCGAGACGTCGGCGAGGCGCTCGGCCTGGTCGAGAACACCGTCAAGTCCTACCTCAAGACCGCGATGCGCAAGCTGCACGCGACCAACCGCGTGCACGCCGTTCGCCTCGCGCGTGAAGCCGGCCTGATCGACTGAGCGACCGAGCACGCATCAGGACGCGTCGGTCTCCGCCTCGTCGCCGGTGGCCGAGCCCTTGACGGAACCCTTCATCGGTCCCTGGGGATCCGTGACCGTGCAGACGATGGCGCGGGCGCCTTCACGCCAGGTCTCCGCGGTCGGGTAGTAGTAGCTCACGTCGAGGCGGGCGGTGGAGAACGCGGCACCGACGTACTCCTGGAAGGGCTTGCCCGTGCAGACCTCGGCGATCCGGTCGATCGCCCGGACACCCGGGAACCGGGGGTCGGTGAGGTCGACGCGGTGGGTGACTTCGGCGTCGTGCCGCTCGGTGCAGGCAACCAGCCGGTCGGGGTCGTCCTCGCCGCGTGCGGCCGGGATCTGGAGACAGTCGCCCGGTTCGAGGAGGTCGACGTCGGTGACGACCTGCGGGTCCGCGTTGGCGGGCGCCTTGGCATAGCTGGGGACGTCGGTCGAGAACAGGCCCAGGAAGAGGCCGAAGTAGACCACGATCACCAGCGAGCCGGCCGTCAGCGCGTTGATCACGAGGGCAGCGACGGCGAGGCCCTGGTCGTGGTCATGGCCGGTGTCCTTGCTCCGGCGCAGGGCGCTGAGCGCCATGAACGTCGACACGATGTTCCCGAGGAAGCAGCAGCTCAACAGGGACAGGCCGAGCGCCCAGCCGGCCGTCGTGGAGCTCGGCGTTGACGTGGCGGGGCGGTAGTCGTGCCCGCTGGCCGGCGGATAGTGCGGGTAGATGCTCATGCCCCCGCTCCGATCGATGCGGACAACGGCGCGCCGTCATCGTTCGCGAGGAGGCAGTAGACGGTGTCGGAGGTGGTCGGTCTGTCGGGATCGCCGAGTGTCACGAGATCGACCACGAAGCGGCCCGACTTCGCCGGTTGCGTGTACCGGTCACCCATCAATGCCGTGCACAGGTCGGCAGCAGACAGGCGCTCGTAGTCGTCGACCTGGGCCAGCTTGAGCTGACCGCGGAACGCGACCTCGGACTCGTGCGGTGCCGTGCAGGGCCGGACGTCGAAGTCCACCAGGGCGCCCGCGCCGTTGTCGGCGTACAACGCGTCGACGCAGTCGCCGACGGACAGGTCGACCTTGGTGGAGGTGAGGTCCCGGAACCGTTCGCCTCCTGCGATTCCCGCCACCATCAGCGACGTGCTGAGCAGACCGCCGATCACTGCGATGACGGCACACCACCGTCCGCGGCGTACGCCGCCCTTCGTCCCGACGATCCCGCGGACGCCGAGCCAGACGGCGACGGGTGCCAGCAGGCACGTCCCCAGGATGACCAGCGACGTGACGGCGTTCCGGTCGTACGGCACCGGTGCGCCGCCGTACGACGGTGACGGTGGCGTGGGGCGCGGCGGGAAGGTGCCCGAGACTTCCAATGGCATGGGGGCCATCCGACCACACCGCAGAGCGCTCCGCAGGAAGTCAGGCGGAAAGGGGACTAGCGCGCCAGGCCGAGCTCGCGCTCACCCAGCGAGACGAAGTAGGTGGCGACGTCCTCGTCGCTGACCAGGTCGAGCCGCGGCGGGTCCCACTGCGGGTTCCGGTCCTTGTCGACCACCTGCGCCCGCACGCCCTCGACGAAGTCGTGGTGGCTGTGCAGGCCCAGGGCGAGGCGGTACTCCATGTCCAGTGCGAGGGGCAGCGACGTCATCTGCGCCGCTTCGCGGAGCGCACGCAGCGTGAGGCGCACCGACGTCGGCGACTTGGCCTCGATGGTGGCGGCGGCGTGGGTTGCTTCCTCGGTGCCGAGGGACCGTAGCCGGTCGAGGATGACGAGGACGTCGTCGCCGGCGTAGGCATCGTCGAGCCAGGATCGCGCGGCCGCCAGCGGGGAGTCCGGGGCGGGTTGCTCGGCCGCAGCGAGTGCGACGTGTGCCTCGCGCAGCGCCAGATCCGCCAGCAGGGCAGGGATCCGGTCGCTCGGGACGTAGTGGTCGGCGAAGCCGATCGCGATCGCGTCACCGGCTCCGACCGAGCCGGCCGTCAGGCCGAGATGCGTGCCGGTCTCGCCGGGAGCGCGCGAGAGGAGGAAGGTGCCCCCCACGTCGGGCAGGAAGCCGATGCCGGTCTCGGGCATGCCGATCGCGGAACGTTCGGTGACCACGCGGTCGCCCGCATGCGCCGACAGACCGATCCCGCCACCGAGGACGATGCCGTCCATGATCGCGACGTACGGCTTCGGATAGGCCTCGATCATCGCGTTGAGGCGGTACTCGTCGGCCCAGAAGGCTGCGGCCGCCGTACCGCCGACCTTGGCGTCCTGCCACAGGGCGACGATGTCGCCGCCGGCACAGAGGCCGCGCTCACCAGCGCCGGTGAGTACGACGGTCCGGACCGTGTCGTCGGTCGCCCACTCCTCGAGCGCGGCGGTGATGATGCCGACCATCTCGTGGGTCAGGGCGTTGATCGCGCGGGGCCGGTTGAGCACGACGTGGGCCGCGTGGCCGTCACGGTGCAGCAGAACCGGGGACTCGTGGTCAGGTCCGCCAGGGTGCGCCATGCCCGTCATTGTGTCGGGTGGGTCGGGTCAGAGGGTGAACCAGGTGACTTCCAGGCCGGAGGAGCACTGGTGGCAGCTCGCCACGGTGCCGCCCTGGTGCCGGATGTGGGCCAGCAGGTGTTGCAGGTCTGCCTTGGTCGTTGTCGAGGTGTGCCAGGTCATGACGTCCCTCCTCTCTGGAAGCGGGTGCTCGTCGTCGAGCACCCCTCCATCGTGCGCGCGGTGGGCGCGCGGGGACGACCCCCCTTCGGGGCAAGGTCCTAGTCACTTCGGGCGGGGGTGGCCCTGTCCGGTCTGACGGGTTCCTCACCGTCAGTCGGTGGTCGTCGGGCGCAGCTGGAGCGACCGGACGACGCCTGCAGCGAGAGCGAGACCGGTGAGGCACAGGAGTGGGACCAGGGTGCCGACCGGGGAGCGCAACCCCTCGAGGAGCACCGGGAGCCCGAAGCCCAGGTAGGTGCAGACGTAGTAGATGCCGATGGTGATCCCGCGGTGGTCGGGGGGAGTGAGGCTCTCGACGTCGACCAGGCCGGCGCGCAGGCACAGTCCGTACGCCGACCCGAGGACCACGGAGACGACGACGAACAACGGCACGCTCTCCGAGGAGTCGACGACCGCGGCGATGGCGAAGCCGGCTGCCGCCAGCAGGGCGCCCACGACTCCCGCGCGCGGCCCCCACTCAGCGCGCCGGGCGGCGATCTGGACGGCGACGCCGCTGCCGAGCGCCAGGGCGGAGGCGACCCCCGGCAGCCACGGACCGCTGTGCCCGCCGCCCACCCGACCGGCCAGGACGACGACCGGCACGGTGACGGCCGAGAACACCCACAACGCCATCGGCACGGATCGGGACAGGGCGTGCGTGACGCTCCGCCCGTCGGACGGTACGACGACCGCAGGCCCACCGTGCGCTGAGGGAAGGGGAGACAGAGGTGGTGGTGGCGAGGAGTCGGCCGCGACCCGGAGGCCGGCGAACACCGTGGCCAGCGACAGCACGACGGTCACCACGAACGGCACGACGAGCGCTGCCGACGAGGCGACGAACTGGGCGATCAGGCCCGATGCGAGGGGCCCGCACGCGAAGCCCGCGGTGAGCACGGTGCCCGCGATCGTCGTACCTCGCCGGCCCGCGAGGTCAGCAGCCCACGCCGTCCCTGCGCTCATGGCCAGGCCGACACCGACCCCGACGACCAGACGGCCGGTGTAGATCCCCGACGCCGGGTGCCACGCGAGCATCAGCAGGTTGCCGGCGGCCGCCACGGTGCTGCCGACGAGGACGACCGGGCGACGACCGAACCTGTCGGACAGGGCGCCACCTCCGAGCAGGCCCGGCAGCAGGCCCAGCGCGTAGACGCCGAACGCGCCCGCGAGCACGGTGGCCGACAACCCCTCCCGGTCGCGGAGCACCGGGATCATCGCCGCGAAGTGGTTGGTGGCCCAGCCCGCGACGAAGAGCAGCGCCACGACGACGGTGAGGCTGCTCCGGGCGGTTCGGGACACGTCCGGAGACTACGACGACGCGCGCGGGTCGACCTCGCGGATCCCTGCGCTGTGCCGCTGCGCCAGCTCGGAGTAGTACGGCGCGTTCGTCGCGATCCAGAACGCTGCGCCCGTGCCCTCGATCGGCTTCTTCACCTGCGCCGGCGCGCCCGCGGCAAGGACGCCGGCAGGAATCTCGGTGCCGGGAGTGACGAGCGAGCCGGCCGCGACCAGCGAGCCGTCGCCGATCGACGCACCGTCCAGCACGGTGCTGTCGTTGCCGAGCAGGGCCTGGGTGCCCAGCCGGTCGCCGTGGAAGACGCAGGCGTGCGCGACCGTGGAGTTCGCGCCGAGCTCGACGACCACGCCGGGTGCTCCGTGCACGACCGAGTTGTCCTGCACGTTGGCGCCCTCGCGGACGATGATCGTGCAGATGTCGGCGCGCAGGACGGCGCCGTACCAGACGCTGGCGCCCTTCTCGATGGTCACGTCGCCGATCAGGGTGGCGGTGGGGGCGACGAACGCCTCGGGGTGGACCTGCGGGGCCTTGCCCTCGAACTCGTATGCGAACACGGGCCGAACGCTAGCGGGAACCGGTCAGCCACTCGTTGGTCGAGACCCGCAGCCGCGCGCGGAGGTCGAGGTCGCCGGCCAGCGGCGCGGGGTCGGCGGGGTGCGACTTGTGGAAGTAGCCGGAGACGATGGCCGGGTCGGTGGCCAGTCGGACGAGGTGCTCAGCGGACTCGGTGGGCCGCATCAGGGTCCGGCGCTCGAGGGGACGGGCGAGGTTGCGCAGCCGCCGCAGCACCGGCCGCGTCTCGAGGCCGCGATCGGCGATGTTGGTCGACACCGCCCCCGGGTGCATCGCGACGGCCCGCAGCCCGCGGGCGCCGTGCTCGTCCGCCAGCGCGGCCGCGTCGTGCACCAGCGCCAGCTTCGAGCTCCCGTACGCCACCCACGAGTCGTAGTCCCAGTCCTCGCCGACGAGGGCTGCGGCGACGCCGCGTTCGTGGAGCTTCGACACGACATGGACGACTCCGGCGGTTCCTCGCGCATCGGCCGCAGCGAGCAGTGCGGGGAGCAGGGCCCGGGTCAGGTCGACGGTGCCGAGGTAGTTCGTGCGCCAGTGGATCTCGTGGCCGTCGAGGACCTGCGGCTCGGACCAGCGCGACCCGAGGTCGAGGTGGATGCCTGCGCAGTTGACCAGCAGGTCGAGCTCGGCGCCCTGGTCGGCGTACCACTGGGCAAAGGTGGCCACCGAGGTGCGATCGGCGAGGTCGAGCTCGTGCCAGCGGTGCTCTGCCACCGGTCGTGCCCGGGTCGTGACGGTGACGTCGAAGCCGTCATCAGCCAGCCGGGCGGCGACTGCCTCGCCGATCGAGCCGGGGCCAGCGCCGGTCACCACTGCTCGTCGCGTCACTCCCGGATCATAGGAGAGCCGGCGACAGTCAGAGCGTGAACCAGGTGATCTCGAGGCCGGCACTGCACCGGTGGCAGCTCGCCACCGTGCCGCCCTGGTGCCGGATCTGGGCGAGCAGTGCGTGCAGCTCGGTCTTCGTCGTGGTCGAGGTGTGCCAGGTCATGACAGGCCTCCTTCCTGCGGAGGGGTGCTCCGTGATGAGCACTCTTCGATGGTGCGCTTTTCGAGGACGCCGTGCACCCGTAATCCCACTCATTCGGATACGTACTTCGACCACCTAGGTACGAGGGCGCAGCGTCCGGGTCAGCTGGTGGGCCGCGCGCAGCAGCAGCTCGCCGAGCTCGCCCCGTCGGTCCGGTCCGAAGCGCTGCTCGATCCCGGTCAGGCTCAGCGCCCAGCGCGGCTGCTCCTCGGCGTCGAAGACAGCGGCGCCCATGCCCCAGCTGCCCTCCACGATCAGGCCCGGGTTGATTGCGTAGCCCTGCGTGCGGGTCGTGCCCACGCGCTCCCGTACGGCGTCGCGGCCGTGCTGTTCGCCGTACGACGGCGTGAGGTCGGCCCGCGCGAGGTACTCCTCGACCTCGCCGTCACTGAGGTACGCGAGGATCGCGAGGCCCGCCGTACCCACGCCGAGAGGGAACCGGATGCCCTCGTACAGGACGTGCGAGCGGATGGGGAAGCTGCCGTCCTCGCGCAACAGGCACACGGTCTCGTTGCCGCGCCGGGCCGAGAAGAAGGCACTCTCGCCGGTGGCCAGGGCCAGCTGTCGTACGACGGGCTGCGCGAGCGCCGTGACGTCGTACCTCGACGCGGCGGTGGTGCCGAGCAGGTACAGCTCGGGACCCAGCAGCCACCGCCCGGCGGGATCGCGGTCGACCAGGCCCTCGCCGAGCAGGGAGGCGAGCAGGCGGTGCGCGGTGGGGCGGGCCAGGCCCGTGCGACGGGCGACCTCGGAGGTGGTGGCGCCGCCCGGCTCGTGCACCGAGACGGCCCGGAGCACGGCTCCGGTGCGACCGACGACGTCCGACGGGGTGTCCATTCAGTGAACGGTACTGGACCACCGGTCTCACTCAGCGGGTGATTCGCGTCAGGTCACCGGTCAACCGTTGACGCCGACCCGCATCCGCCGTTTGGATCGGGGCATGGACAAGGTGGTGGCAACCGCGGCCGAAGCGATCGCGGACATCCCCGACGGCGCGACACTGGCCGTCGGCGGATTCGGACTCTGCGGGATTCCCTCGGTGCTGATCGCGGCCCTCCTCGAGGCGGGCACGACCGACCTCGAGGTGGTCTCCAACAACTGTGGCGTCGACGACTGGGGACTGGGCCTGCTGCTGGGCCAGCGCCGGATCCGGCGGATGGTGTCGTCGTACGTCGGCGAGAACAAGGAGTTCGCGCGGCAGTACCTCTCCGGCGAGCTCGAGGTCGAGCTGACGCCGCAGGGCACGCTGGCCGAGCGGATGCGCGCCGGTGGCTCCGGGATCCCGGCGTTCTTCACCCCGACCGGGTCGGGCACCCAGGTCGCCGAGGGCGGCCTGCCCTGGCGGTACGACGCCGACGGCAACGTCGTGAAGTCGTCGCCGGTCAAGCAGACGCAGGTCTTCGAGACCCGTGACGGTGAGTTCGAGTTCGTGCTGGAGGAGGCGATCGTCGCCGACTTCGGACTGGTCCGGGCCTGGAAGGGCGACCGCCACGGCAACCTCGTGTTCCGCGACTCCGCGCGCAACTTCAACCCGTTGGCGGCGATGTGTGGCGTCGTCACCGTCGCCGAGGTCGAGGAGCTCGTCGAGCCCGGCGAGCTGGACCCCAACCACGTCCACACGCCCGGTGTCTTCGTGCACCGGGTGGTCCCGCTGACGGCGGAACAGGCGGCCGAGAAGCGGATCGAGAAGAGGACGGTGCGTTCGCGATGAGCTGGACACGTGAGGAGATGGCTGCCCGAGCGGCCTCCGAGCTGAGCGACGGGTCCTACGTCAACCTGGGCATCGGCCTGCCTACCCTGGTCCCCAACTACGTCGCCGACGACGTCGAGCTGGTCCTGCAGAGCGAGAACGGCATCCTCGGCGTCGGGGCCTACCCGTTCGAGGGCGAGGAGGACGCCGACCTGATCAACGCGGGCAAGGAGACCGTCACCCTGCGCCGCGGTGCGTCGTTCTTCGACTCCGCCGCGAGCTTCGGCATGATCCGCGGCGGCAAGATCGACGCCGCGATCCTCGGCGCCATGCAGGTCTCGGTCACGGGCGACATCGCCAACTGGATGATCCCCGGCAAGATGGTCAAGGGCATGGGTGGCGCGATGGACCTGGTCCACGGTGCCAAGCGGGTGATCGTGCTGATGGAGCACGTTGCCCGCGACGGCTCCTACAAGATCGTCAACGAGTGCTCGCTGCCGTTCACCGGACGCGGTGTCGTCGAGCGGATCATCACGGACCTCTGCGTCCTCGACATCACGCCGGATGGTCTCAAGCTCGTCGAGCTCGCCCCCGGCGTCGCCGAGGACGAGGTCCGCGAGAAGACGGAGCCTTTCGTCAGCGTGTGACGCTGATCAGGCGGCTGCGTAGTCGCCGGCGAGGTGCACGGCCAGGGTTCTGAGCGCGTGGAACTCACCTCGGGTGATCGACGTGGTGCCACTGGTGGTGACGAGGCGGTGCAGGCCGTGGGGTGTACGCCAGATCCAGCGGTCGGGTCCGAGCTGGTGAACCGTGTAGCCGGCGTGGGTCTTGGCCCGGTGGTGATGTCGCCGCAGTGGGGTGTCGTTGTGATCCCCGGTCTGCCCGGGTGGGCCGTGCTTGCCATACGGCGTCGTGTGGTCGTGGTCGGGTGCTCGGCCTGTCTTGGTGAAGAGGCCGGTGGCGTGGGGGAACACGTCGCCCAGGGTGCGGAGCTCGGTGCGGGTCTTGACGTCGGTGGGGTGTTCGTAGCCCGGTGTGCAGGTCGATGACCGGGGTCACGGTCACTTCCGCGTGGCGGCGGAGCAGGTCGCGGACCTGGGACAGGAGTCTCGGGCCGAGGCCTTCGACGCGGGCCACGGGGCCGAGGGCGCCGGTGTCGGGGTCCTGGGCGACGTGCACGACCACGGTCGCGGAAGGTCCCGCGGTCGGGCTGGTTGCGGGCTCCGCAGTTGCCTCGGGTGCGGGTGCCTCGGCGGGCTGGTCGGACTCGTCGGTGGGTTCGTCGACGGGCTGGTCGGTTTCGCCGCGCAGGAACGCCAGGACGGCGGCGGGGTCAGCGAGCATCGCGAACGCCTCGGCCCGCCAGTGGTCCATCGAGGGCGGCTCCTCACCCTCAGCGGGCGGGCCAGCGTGGGCGGCCAGGGCCTGGGCGAGTTCTTCGATGAACTCGCGGTGGGCTTCGAGGTCGGCCTCATCGATCCGCGCGAACACACTGCCCACACCCGCGGTCTCGCCCTCGACGGACTCGCCGGTCTTGGGACGCGAGCACCACACGCCCTTGCGAGCGCGGTTCGCCTTGATCCGTTCTTGGTGGGCGACGGGGTCGGCTTCGATGATCTTGGCTTCGGCGATCTCCAAGATCCGTGCGGGTGACTCATCAAGTGCCTCAGCAACCGCGACATCAACCAGGGCGACCTGGGTCAGGGTGAGCTTGCGCGACATGGCCGCGACCTTGGTACCGACCCAGGTCTCGCAGCGCAGTTCCTGCAGCCCGGCCCACACCAAGGGGAGTCGGTGGCGCAGGTCGAACGCGTCGGCGGTGCGGCGCCGGGTGGTGAACACCGACTCCCGACGAGCGACCGCGATCTCCACCAACGCCAGGTCCGACATCTGAGGGGTGCCCTCCCCACCCAGGGTGATCAGGCGCGGGCCGCCGTACCGGACCGGGACCGCATTCGGTTCGTCCTGTGGGTCACCCGAGAACGCATCACCCCACGCCAGCAGGACTTCCAGCTTCTCGACCTCGGCTTCACGGCTCTTGAGCAGCGCGTCGTCAGCCGCCTGGAGCAACTGCTCCGGCGACATCTTCGCGAGACCCGAGATCATACATAGATGATAACGAACAGATGTTCGAACGACAAGGGCCGCGGCGAGAGGTTTCCGGAAAAACTGCGCTGCTGATTGGTCCGACGACGCCGCCGTCGATCCGCTCGGATCTGCCGGCGGTCTCAACGGGTCATCGCAACACTTCTCTGACTGAAGGAGGTTGCGATGGCGCGTCAGCACTATCAACGGTTATCACCGGCGGACATCGACGAGATCTGGCGTCGGCTCCGTGCTGGGCATTCGGCAAAGCCCACCGCGCGGGCGCTGGGGCTGCCGACCAGCACGCTCCGCACGTATCTGGTCCGCTGTGGAGGGATCAAACCTGAACCGCGGCAACGTGCAGCTGGTCGACTCAGTCTTGAGGAGCGCGAAGAGATCAGTCGCGGCCTGGCCGCTGGCCAGTCGCTACGCGCAATCGCTGCCGGGTTGGGGCGGTCGCCGTCGACGGTCACTCGCGAGGTTGCCAGCAATGGTGGTCGATCTCGGTACCGGGCCACGGTCGCGGACCAGGCTGCGTGGGCACGGTCGATGCGACCGAAGGTATGCAAGCTGGCCACCAATCCAGTGCTGGCTGGCATCGTGTCCGAGAAGCTCCAGTGTCGGTGGTCGCCCCAGCAGATCGCCGGCTGGTTGAAGCTGACCTACCCCGACGACCCAGGGATGCACGTGTCGCACGAGAGCATCTACCGCACCCTGTTCGTGCAGTCACGCGGAGCGCTACGCAAGGAACTGACCGCCTATCTGCGCACGGGCAGGGTGATCCGACGCTCGCACGGGATGCGGGTGCCCGACGGCCGCGGTTCCCGCCCAGGGATCGTGAACATCAGCGAACGCCCTGCCGAGGTCGCCGACCGCGCGGTGCCCGGGCATTGGGAAGGCGACCTGGTCTTCGGTCGGCAGATGAGCCCGGTCGCAACGCTGGTCGAGCGATCGACCCGGTTCCTGATCCTCGTCGGGTTGCCCGGTGGGAACCACAAAGCAGATGCCGTCGCGGACGCGCTCGCCGCGGCGGTGCAGCACCTGCCCGCCCACTTGGCGAAGTCCCTGACGTGGGACCAGGGCCACGAGATGGCTGCGCATCGGCGCTTCAGCAGCGAGACCGGGATCGACGTCTACTTCTGTGATCCGAAGTCGCCCTGGCAGCGCGGGAGCAACGAGAACACCAACGGGCTGCTGCGTCAGTACCTGCCTCGACGACTCGACTTCAGAACGCTGACCCAAGACGATCTCGACGCCATCGCGCTCGAGCTCAACGAACGTCCTCGACAGACCCTGGGATTCAAGACACCATCACAAGCACTCGCCGAAGTGTTGCGATGACCGCTTGAGCCCACACCGATGACAGGGCGGTGCCATCCCGTAGTTTCAGGTCATGGCGGAGGTTGTGATCGACGGTGATGCTGTCCACTCCGAGGTGGATGTCCACCGTGCTCTGGAGCGGCAACTGGAGTTCGGTGAGTTCTACGGCAGCAACCTGTCTGCGCTCCGCGACAGGCTTTTGGCTGATGTACCCCGTCCGGTGCGCATCGTCTGGGTCAGTGCCGGTCGTAGCCGAGAACGCCTGGGTGAGCCCCTCTTCTTCAGCATCGTCGAGGTATTCGAGGAGGTCGCACAACAGGACCTCAACTTCGGTTGGACTGATCGCTTCGAGTTCGAACTGCGTAGGGGCACTCGCTCATGCCGCTCATAGTGCGCGAACGTGCCAATGAGCGCCGGACCGCTGTCAGCGTTTCGTCTTGGTGACCTTCGGAGTTCGCCATCGGCTTGAGACGTCGGTGAACACCCAGTTCGCAGCTATCAGTAGCCAAGTGGCGGTCAAGTACCCTCTGCCTGGAATATCTGCCCACTGGAACGCGTCCAGGGCGGCAAGGACGGCAAATGCGATCGCAGAGATGCTCAACGCGAGAGCGATGGGACGCCTGTACTTGACCAGACGCAAGTGCTCGACCATGTGCAGCATCTTCCCAGACGCTCGCGCATACCGTGCCCTGTTGACTCGGAGACGGCGATCATGCTGCGATTCGATCGCGCGGCCCTGCCGATGAGTGGTCGGATCTGAGCCAGCGGTGGAAGACTGCTCCGGTGTTCCACGAGCGTTTCGACGAGGCCGCTGCACGAGTGCTGAAGGACGACTCAATGGATGCCGCTCGTTCGTTGGAAGGCGTCCTGCTCGACGACTACCCGGGCGACGAGCGCGTCGAAGTCCTGCTGGAAGCGCTCGCGCTCTACAACCCCAGCGAGGGTCCGCCCTACGTGAACGCCGAAGGCCTACGCGGCGCGGTCAGGGCGGCATGGAGTCGGCTGGGAGCGCCAGCGTCTGAGTGACCGCTCATGCCGCTAGTCGGGCATAGCGTCGGAGCTCGCTCATGCCGCGGACCGGGTGTCCCGATGACCCTGTAGCGCGAACCGAACCTCACCGCGTCGCGAGCAGCCTTGCCAATTGGCCCGAAAGGGCTATGCCCTGGCCGGCGAACCGGAGCTAGCGTGATGGGTGCGGGAGGGAGAGGACTGCACAGTCGTCAGAACCCACCTGGAGAAACCGCATGAAACTGTTCACCGAGAATCAGAGGATCGGATCGACCGTCGCGCTGGTGCGCCGTCGCGGTCGGGCGATCCTGGCCCTGACCTTCGCCCTGCTCCTGGGCGGCTTGTTGTTCGGCGGCCCCGGCGCTCATGCCGCGGGCGCCTTGCTCAACGTGATCGTCGCCAACGACTCGGCGCATCCCGTCCCCGTCAGCGGGTCGGTGGCCGTCAACAACACCGGCGCGAACCCGGTGCCGGTGACCGGCAATGTCGGGGTGAGCGGGAGCGTTGCCGTCGCTGACAATCGCGAGCCGTTCGAGAAGCGGGTCGATCTCGCCGATGCGGGCGGAAGCGTCGACACCGGGAACTTCCAGGTGCCCGCCGGGAAGCGACTCGTGGTCGAGTTCATCTCGGCGAGTGTCAACGTGCCCTCGGGGCAGACGCCGCTGCTGAGCGCGAATGCCGGCACCGGTGCCCTCGGGTTCCCGATCCCCGTGCAGCTCCAGGGCGTCGGGAACGGGAATGCGTTCTACGAGGGTGCGACACCCGTGCTGGACTTTGCCGCGCCCGGTTCCTTCTACTCCATCACGCTGGAGCGGCAGCTGCCTGCCGGAGGTCAGGTGACCGGCGACGGCGGTGGCTACGTGTACCTCTCCGGCTACCTGATTCCAGCGTCCTGATCCTGGACGGACCCTGCGCGGTCGTCAGTCGTTGATCGCGGCGACGATCTTCGTGCTGATCCTGCGCAGGGACTCCACGTCCGTGTCGCTGAGCTGGTCGAAGACCAGCCGGCGCACGGTGGCGACGTGGTCGGGCGCGACCTGGTCGAGCAGCGCCCGGCCGGCCGGGGTCAGTGCGGCGTACTGCATCCGCTTGTCGTCGGTGCACTGGCTGCGAACGACCCAGCCGCGCTGCTCGAGGCTGGACACGGCATGGGAGAGCCGCGAAGGCGACGTCGCCGACTGCTGTGCCAGTGCAGTCATCGAGAGCATGCCGTCGTCCTGCGCCGACAGGATCGCGAGGATGCCGTAGTGGGCGTGGTTGATCCCCGCCGTCTCCCGGAGCTGCCTGTCCAGCTCATGGGGCAACTGGAGGAGGGTGCGCAGGAACGGGAGCCATGCCGCCATCTGCGCGTCCGTGAGCCAGGACTGCTCGGGTACGTCGTCGGCGGGCACCCCCTCAGCCTAAGTGCCGTGAATCGGAAATCATTGGCCGGTGGACGCACGCTCGGCACGCGCCTCGCTGCGTTGCCGTCGGTCGACGGGCCACGGCCCGCCTTCCCTCCGGCGCCTTGCGATCCACGCACCGATCGCACGCCCACCAACCAAGCATTTCCGATTCACGGCACGAGCTCGGGCAGCGCCAGGGTGTGCGAGGTGTGGTCCCGCTTCGCCGTGAGGTAGCGCGCGTTCGCGTCGGTCAGGTGGACGCCGGTGGTGACCTGCTCGGCGACGGAGATCCCGAGGTCCTCGAGCTGCGCGGCCTTGTCGGGGTTGTTGCTCAGCAGCCGGATCCGGTCGGCGCCGACGGCGATCAGCATCTGCGCGGCGGCGGTGTAGTCGCGCTCGTCCTCGCCCCGACCCAGTGCGGTGTTCGCCTCGTAGGTGTCGAGGCCGGCGTCCTGGAGTGCGTAGGCGTCCAGCTTCGCGTAGAGGCCGATGCCACGGCCCTCCTGGCGCAGGTACAGCAGGAACCCGCCTGCGTCGCTGATCCGCTCGACCGACTCGCGCAGCTGCGGGCCGCAGTCGCACCGCTCGGACCCGAACACGTCGCCCGTCAGGCACTCGCTGTGCGGACGGACCAGGGGTGCCGGGCCGCCCAGTGCGGAGCGGCGCAATGCACCCTGCCAGTCGCCGAGCCCGAGCAGCAGGTGCTCCTTCTCGTCGACGAGGCCGGTGAACGTGCTGACCGCCGCCGAGGTCGCGTAACCGTCGGCGAAGCGCAGCGGCACGCTGACCTTGGTCCGTACGGCGGCGGCGGCCAGGACGGGAGTCGTGCTGAGGTGCAGGAGTTCGGCGGCCATTCGGCGCTCCTAGGTATTTGAAGTCTCAAGCGTTGCTGTCTGGGTCCAAGACACTTGAGACTTCAAATATTCCGGTCGTCGTGAAGTCCTTGCCGCTCGATCCGAAAAGGCACCTTGTCGGACTTCGGGGACCGTCGTTACCGTCGCCTCCATGAGAAACGTTCCCCTTTCACTTGCTGCATCCCTGACGGCCGGTCTCCTGGTCGCGGCGGCCAGTCCGGCCCTGGCAGCCGGGTGGTTCGGTGCTCCGGTCACCAGCCCACTCGACAACTCACTCGGTCCCGGTCCGGCGCCCCGTCCGGCCGCGACAGCCGACGTCGACGGTGACGGTCACGCCGACCTGGTGAGCATCGGCGACTTCACCTTCGGCGACATCCGGGTGTCCCTGGGCAGGGGCGACGGCACCTTCGGCGCGGCCACCAAGGTCGCCGGCACGACCCAGACGCAGGGTCTCGACCTCGGTGACGTCACTGGGGACGGGGATGCCGACCTGGTGGCGATGACGGTGTCGGAGGCTCGGATCCTCGAGGGCAACGGCTCGGGCGGCTTCTCCGAGATCGGCCGCTACCCGCTCACCCTCGGCGGTCAGGTCCAGCCCCTCGTCGTCGACCTCGACGGCGACGGGGACCTCGACGTCGTGGCCCCGACGTTCACGGCGATCCAGACCCTGGTCAACAACGGGTCGGGCGCATTCACCGTCGGACCGAGGACCACGGTCTCCGGCGCCTTCGTGCTCTCCGCGATCGCCGTGGCGCACCTGGACCCCGGCGGCACCCCGGACCTGTTCGCGATCGACGGCGGCTCAGGCACCCTGTTCGCGCTCACGGGCAACGGCAACGGCACCTTCCGGCAGAGCGGCGCCCTGTACGGCACGTCCTTCATCCCTGAGGACGTCGCGGCCATCGACCTCGACGGCGACGGGTACGACGACGGCGCGGTCGTCGGCTCCTTCAGCTTCTCGCTCGCCACCGGGCTCACCGACGGCACCGGGAAGTTCCGGTCCGTCATTCCGGCCTCGTTCCAGTTCGGTGGTCCCGGACCGACCAGCGCGGCCGTCGCGGACCTCGACGGTGACGGTCGACAGGACCTGGTGGTCTCCTCGCTCGCCAACCCTGCGTCCGGCACCCTCACCGTGCTCGCCGGGAACGGCACGCCCGGCATGCGGAAGGTCGGCACGTTCAGCACCGCTGCCTTCCCGCAGAACCCGGTCCTGGCCGACTACGACGAGGACGGCGACACCGACATCGCGGTGGTCAGCCCCGGGTCCATCACCGTCCTGCCGAACACCACTCCCTGACGGAGGTCACCGCTGCATCCGGCCGGCCAGCAGCTCGGCCAGGTGCAGCGGTGCGGCCTCGGGGGCCAGCTCGTCGAGCTGGGTGCGGCAGGAGAAGCCGTCGGCGAGCACGACCCGCTCGCGTGCGGCATCAGCTTCCCGTCGTACGGCGGGCAGGAGGTTGGCCTCCGCGATGGCGACCGACACCTCGTAGTGTCCCTGCTCGACCCCGAAGTTGCCGGCCATGCCGCAGCATCCGGCCACGGCTTCGACCGTCGCGCCTGCCTTCTCCAGCAAGGACTTGTCGGTCGCCCAGCCCATGATCGCGTGGTGGTGGCAGTGCGGCTGCGCGACCACGGAGACGTCGCTCAGGTCGGGCGGGGTCCAGGTCGGCTCCGTCGCGAGCAGCTCGGCCAGCGTCACCGTCGCCTTCGACACGGCCGCCGCATCGTCACCGGGGACGAGCTCGGTGAGCTCGTGCCGCAGGACCGCCGTACAGGACGGCTCGATCCCGACGATCGGTACGCCCGCCAGTGCGTCCACCGAAAGCGCGTCGACCATGGACCGCAACCGCTTCGCGGCTCCGTCGAGCTGGCCGGTACTGATCCACGGAAGGCCACAGCATTCCTGGTGCCGGGTGATCCGCGGCTCGAACCCAGCCGAGCGCAGGACGGCCACGGTCGCGTCGGCGACCTGCGGGGCGAAGTGGTTGGTGAACGAGTCCACGAACACGACGACCGGCTTGCCTGTCGTCGAAGGGGCAGAAGCCCCGGAAGCCCCGAAGGTACGGCGGAAAGTCTTCCTGAACGTGTGCCGGGCGAACGCCGGCATCTGCCGACGCGTGTCCACCCCGGCCGCCTTCAACGCAGGGATCCGCACCGCCGACCAGCTCATCATCTTGTTGGCGACCCGCGGGGTCGCAGAGCCCGCCTTTGCCCACCGCGGCAGCCAGCCGACGGAGTAGTGGGTGCGCGGACGGAGCTTGCCCTTGTAGGTCTGGTGCAGCACCTCGGCCTTGTAGCTGGCCATGTCGGTGCCGGTCGGGCAGTCCGATGCGCAGCCCTTGCAGGACAGGCAGAGGTCGAGCGCCTCGTGCACGGCGGGCGACGACCACGAGATCGCGCTCTCGCCGTTGACGATCTCCTGCAGCAGGCGCGCGCGGCCACGCGTGGAGTGGATCTCCTCCTTCGTCGCCTGGTACGACGGGCACATCACGCCGCCCGAGTCGGAATTGTCGGCGCGACACTTGCCGACACCCGTGCACCGGTGCACGGCCTGCCCGAAGTCGCCGCCGTCGCTGGCGTAGGCCAGCGCGAGGCCCTTGGTCAGTCGCGACGTGGCCGAGTAGCGCAGGTCGGCGGTGCTGGACACCGGGTCGACGAGGATGCCGGGGTTGAGCAGGGACGTGGGGTCGAAGGCGTGCTTCACGGCACCCATCAGCGCGAGCGCGGCGGGCGAGTACATCCGGTCCAGCCACTCGCTCCGGGCCCGGCCGTCGCCGTGCTCGCCGGACAGCGAACCGCCGAGCGAGGTGACCAGGTCGGCTGCTTCACCGATGAAGGCGCGATACCGCTCCGCGCCGTTGGGGTCGCCGAACGGGAAGTCCATCCGGACGTGGATGCAGCCCTCGCCGAAGTGCCCGAACGGCATGGCGGTCAGGCCGTGCCGCTCCAGCAGCGCGTCGAACCCGGTCAGGTACGTGCCCAGGTGTTCGGGTGGTACGGCGGCGTCCTCCCACCCGGCCCACGCCGGCAGGCCGGACGGTGCGCGACCGGCGAGGCCCGCACCGTCGGCGCGGATCCGCCACAGGCGCTCGATCTCGGCGGCGTCCTCCACGACGAGGGCGGAGAGCCCGAGCCCGGCCTCGGCCAGCAGGCCGGCCTGGCGTCGTACGTCGTCGGGGGAGTCGCCGGAGATCTCGACGAACATCCACGCGTCACCGGCAGGCAGGGCGGGTACGGCGTCGGGCCCGCGCCGCTCGATGATCACGTCGACGATCCGCCGGTCGAGGCCCTCGCACGCCGACGGCTTGAAGGCGAGCACCGCGGGAGTCGCGAAGCCGGCGGTCGGGAAGTCGGCGAAGCCGAGGACCACGAGCGAACGTGCGGCCGGCGTCCGCACCAGGCGCACCGTCGCCTCGGTGATCACGGCCAGCGTGCCCTCGGAGCCGACGAGCGCACGGGTGACGTCGAAGCCGCGCTCGGG
Organism: Nocardioides sp. Root682; assembly: GCF_001427795.1. GTDB lineage: Bacteria > Actinomycetota > Actinomycetes > Propionibacteriales > Nocardioidaceae > Nocardioides. The sequence goes on from NZ_LMHJ01000004.1 coordinate 167,397, forward strand.
CACGAGGTGGTCCACCGCGATGCCGGACACGTGGCGACCGAACGTGCCGAACTCGGTGCGGGCCGTGGCCAGGTCGCCGGCGATGACGGCGCGCAGGTCGTCCAGGACCGACCCCGTGGCCGAGGGTTCTCCCGACGCGGAGTAGCCCGTGACCAGGTCGGATCCGTCCGCGAGCAGCGCGCGAAGACCGACGACGTTGTGCGAGGTCCGGCCGTAGGCGAGCGAGCGCGCACCACACGCGTCATTGCCGATCATCCCGCCGATCGTGCAGCGCGTGCTCGTCGAGGGGTCCGGCCCGAACCGCAGGCCGTGCGGCGCCGCGGCGCTCTGCAGGGCCGCCTGCACGACACCCGGCTGCACGACCGCGGTCTCGGCGACGGGGTCGATCGAGATGACCTGGTTCATGTGGCGGCTGAAGTCGATGACGATGCCGCGGCCGATCGCGTTGCCCGCGACCGACGTACCGGCGCCGCGGCAGGTGACGGGCAGGCCGAGCTCGCGGCCCGCGGCCAGGACAGCGCGCACGTCGTCGGCGGTGTGCGGGAACACCACGGCGGCGGGGAGCACGCGGTAGAGCGACGCATCGGAGGAGTAGGCGGCGAGGACCGCCGCGTCGTCGGTGACGTCGGAGACCCCGTGCTGCCTGATCTGTTGGGCGACTCCGGTCACGACGCGAATCTATCGGGTCGCTCCGTCGACCACCCGGGCGACTACGCTGCCACCGGCCCCGCAGACACCCCACCCACGGAGGAACACCCATGCGCCTCGGCATGATCATCGACTACTCAGGCGGCTTCGCCGAGACCGTGGAGCTCCTCCAGGAGTACGAGCGCAACGGCCTTGACCTGGTCGCCGTGGCCGAGGCGTACTCCTTCGACTCGGTCAGCCAGCTCGGCTACATCGCCGCGAAGACCGACAAGCTCGAGCTGATGTCGGGCATCTTCCAGATCTACACCCGCACCCCTTCGCTGACCGCGATGACCGCCGCCGGGCTGGACTTCGTGTCCGACGGCCGGTTCACGCTCGGCCTCGGCGCGAGCGGCCCGCAGGTCATCGAGGGCTTCCACGGCGTGAAGTACGACGCCCCGCTCGGCCGCACGCGTGAGGTGATCGAGATCTGCCGGCAGGTCTGGCAGCGCCAGCCCGTGCAGTTCGAGGGCAAGTACTACAACGTGCCGCTGACCAAGGAGCAGGGCGGATCCGGTCTCGGCAAGCCGCTCAAGCTGATCAACCACCCGGTGCGCTCGAGCATCCCGATCTCGGTCGCCGCGCTCGGTCCGAAGAACGTCGCCCTCGTCGCCGAGCTCGCCAACGGCTGGCAGCCGCTGTTCTTCCACCCCGCGAAGGCCCGGCAGGCATGGGGCGAGTCCCTGGAGGAGGGCTTCAGCAAGCGCGACCCCGCGCTCGGTGAGCTCGACATCCAGCTGCAGATGCAGTTCTTCCTCGGTGAGCCGTCGCCGGAGTCGATCGCCACGGTCCGCAACCAGCTGGCGCTCTACATCGGCGGGATGGGTGCCCGCGACAAGAACTTCTACAACCAGCTCGCCTGCCGCTACGGCTACGAGACCGAGGCCAAGGAGATCCAGGACCTCTACCTCTCGGGCAAGAAGGCGGAGGCCGCGGCCGCCGTACCGGACGACCTGGTGGAGGCGACCACGCTGATCGGCGACGAGGACTCGATCCGCCGCCAGCTCGCCGAGTTCGACGCCGCGGGGGTGCGGACCCTGCTGCTCAACTCGCTCGCCGCGACCCCGGAGGAGCGGGTCAGCCAGCTGCGCCGCCTCTCGGAGATCGCCGCCGAGACCAGTACCTCGGAGGCCGGCGCCTGATGACCGAGCCGCGCTTCACCATCGCGTACGACGGCCCGGTCGCCACCGTCACGCTGGCGGGTCCTGACGGCAAGGCCGTCATGGACGACCACTTCTTCCTCGAGCTGGCCGACACCGTCGCGACGCTCGACGCGAACCCCGACGTCCGAGCGATCGTCTTCACCGGCAGTGGCAAGCACTTCTCGTTCGGCCTCGACCTCGGCCAGGCCTTCGCGACGTTCGCGCCGCTCTTCGAGCAGACGCACGCCGGCGGACGGGCCGAGCTGCTGGGCCTCATCCGGCGCTGGCAGGGCTGCATCGACGCCGTCGCGAACAGCCGCACCCCGACCGTCGCGGCGATCACCGGCTGGTGCATCGGTGGCGGCGTCGACCTCGCGGCGGCGTGCGACGTCCGGGTGGCCTCGGCCGACGCGGTGTTCAGCGTCCGCGAGGCCAAGATGGCGATCGTCGCCGACCTCGGCAGCCTCCAGCGCCTGGTCGGCGTGATCGGCGACGGCCACCTGCGCGAGCTCGCCCTCACTGGCGACGACATCGATGCGGCCCGTGCCCTGGCCATCGGCCTGGTCAACAGCGTCTACGACGACGCGGATGCTGCCCGCGCGGCCGCCGTCGAGCTGGCGGGCCGGATCGCCGCCAACTCGCCGCTGGTCTCGCGGGGCATCAAGGACGTCCTCGACGCCGAGCGCGGCCCGCGGGTCGAGGCAGGCCTGCGCTACACGGCTGCCTGGAACGCGGCGTTCCTCGTCAGCGACGACCTGAAGGAGGCGCTGACGTCCTTCGCCGAGCGCCGGCCGCCGGAGTTCACCGGGCGCTGAGTCCGTCGGCCGCCGAGCCCATCGGCCGCCGAGGTCAGGGGAGAGCGCTGCGCTTCGCCATGGTGATCGCGGCGACCTCCCGGCCGTACCGGACCGGCGTGGCGCCGAGCGCGAGCGCCCGCTGTCGGGTGGGTTCCCGGACGTCGAAGTGCTCGGTCGCCGTACCCGCGTTCTGGATCCAGCGGGCGTCGATCCCGAGGCGTTCGGCGAACGCGAGCAGCTCGGCGGTACCGGCCTCGCCGGGCAGGTCCGACAACAGGTGGGACCACACGCCCTCGACCGGGCCGACCTGCGCCGGCCGCTGCATGTCATCGATGTAGATCACGCCACGAACCCCGTCATTTGCACAGCATGCCGCAGTGACGCACCATCGGTGAGGTCGGCAACGACTCCCGGAACAGCACAGGACGGAATCTCGGATGGGCAGCTCGGAGCCTCGCGTGGGCGACCGCCTCGGTCGCTACACCCTCCTCGAGGTGCTCGGCCGCGGTGGCATGGGCACGGTCTTCCGGGCTCGCGACGACGAGCTCGAGCGCGATGTCGCGGTCAAGGTCATCAACGCGCTGCTGGCCGACGACAGCGAGTTCCGCGAGCGGTTCCGCCGCGAAGCCGTGGTGCTGTCGCGGATGGACAGCGCGCACGTGGTGTCCGTCTTCGACCACGGCGAGCAGGACGGGTCGCCGTACCTCGTCGCCCAGCTGGTGCGTGGTGGCGACCTGATGGACCTGTTGCGCGCGCGGGGCGCGCTCGATCCGTCGTACGCCGTCGACCTCGTCGACCAGGTGCTCGAGGGTCTGGGCGACGCGCACGCGATCGGTGTGGTCCACCGGGACGTGAAGCCGTCGAACGTGCTGCTGCGGGAGGACGGTCGCGTCGCGTACCTCTGCGACTTCGGCATCGCGACCTCGCCGGGACGCGAGCTGACCCGTACCGGTGCGCTCGTCGGCTCGACCGCCTACATGGCGCCCGAGCGGCATTCCGGTGACACCGCCGGCACGTCCGGCGTCGCCGCTGACCTGTACGCCGTCGGCTGCCTGCTGTGGAACCTGCTCACCGGCACCCAGCCGTTCGTGGGCACCGATGCCGAGATCGCCATGGGCCACCTGCACGCGCCGGTCCCGCAGCTGCCCGGCCGCAGTCCGTTCCTGGACCGGATCAACGCCGTGCTGCGGCGGTCGTTGGCGAAGGACCCGAAGCAGCGCTACTCGTCCGCGCGGGCGATGCGGGCCGACCTGGCGGCGCTCGGGGACGTCATCCCCGGCGCGATCGTGATCCCCGACGTCACGGCCGTCCGGCAACCGCTGATCACCCCGCCGGCCCGCAACGGCACCCGCCGCGTGCTCGTCACGGCGGTCGTCGTCGCGCTCGTCGCTTCGGCCGTGTACGTCGGTTCGCTGCTCGGCGGCGTGGAGATGGTGCCGTCCGTGCTCGCCTCCGACGACACGACCACGTCTGCCACGCCCGGGACACCGACCTCCGGGGCGCGGGGACAGACCGACGGCTCCCGGGACACGTCGGTCGGCGGCACCCGGGCCACCGACTCGACGTCGGTGCCCGGGGGCGAGACGGATGCGCTCCCCGAGGAGCAGGCAGAGCCGGAACCGGCCGGCCCGCGGAGCACGCCGAGGCCGAGGCGTACGCCGACGCCGACCCCCACGTCGACTCCGAAGCCGGTGGCGAGCCACCGCTGCTGGAACGGCCCCGAGGTGCAGGCGCTGTCCTCCTGCTCCCAGCCGACTGGCCGGGCGGGATCGTCCTGGGTGTTCCCGGGCGCAGCCAGCGTGCCCAACTGCTCCCGGCTCTCGCGCAGCACGCCCGGCTTCGTCGAGGGGTGGGGGTGCACGATCCGCACTGCCGACGGCACGAACAAGTCGATCACCTTCATCCGGTGGTCCTCGGTGACGGCTGCGACGGACTACTTCTGGGCCCGCTACGACACCGACCAGCGCACCCGGGACGCGTGGCTCGTCGGCGGCCACACCTACGGTCGCGCGATGTACGGCCGGGTCGGCGAGCTGTACCACTCGTCGCGCGTCTACGCCGCCGCCGGGACGATCCCCTGGTCGGTGTCGGCGCAGGCCAACACGTCGGACAAGCGCGCGTCCATGTTGAAGCTGGTCAGCTACCGCGCGCCGGGACAGTTCCGCGGCGTACCGATCAACTGACGGTCAGCTGACGGTCAGACCCGTCCCCACTTGCCGCGGACGTAGTCGACGAAGGTCTCGTGACCCGGGCTGAGCAGGATCCGGGGCTGCTTGCGCGTGACGATCAGCATCGTGGTGGCCCCCGCCTGCTTGGCCGCACGCAGGCGCCGCAGCGAGGCCTTGGCGCCGCCGAGCTCGTAGAGCGTCTTGACCTCGATCGCGATCCCCAGCCTGCGGGCCACGCGCAACACCTCGCGGTAGGTCTCCACCTTCTCGAAGCCGACGCCGGCCTTGACCTCCCACTCGATGCCCTCCATGCCGACCCGGGCGGCGTAGCGGACCATGTCCACCATCCTGACCAGCTCGTACGGCGGGTTGTCCGCCGAGCGCAGCTCGCGCACCTGGCTGAAGGTCAGGTCGGACCACACCGTGGCGGGTGCGTAGCGGCCGCCGGGGTCGAAACCCTCGGTGTCGAGGTGGCGCCAGTGGGTCGCGATCGGGATCCGGCGGGTGTGGGTGTCGTCGAGGCAGTAGTTGGTGTCGATGTCGATCCACAGGTAGCCGTGGGCCGCCGCGTAGTCCAGCCCGCGATAGGAGTTCTCGAACCGGTAGCTCTGCCCGTTCAGGCGGTGGAAGCGCTTGCGGGTCGACGCGTTCCTGGTCTTGACGTCGTCGACCGGTCCGGTCGGCTCGGCCGTCGGATCATCGGTCGGCGGATCGGGCGGCAGATCGGTCGGCCGGCCAGTCGTCGTACCGGTCGGATCGACCGTGGGGGCCGGGCTCTGGGGCCCGCTGCTCGGAGGGGTGGGCTCGGGAACCGACGATCCGCACCCGGAGCCGAGCAGAGCCGTCGCGACAATGCCGGCGAGAAGTCGCCGCCGGTCGCGATGCCCCATGGGAGGACGGTATGCGACCGAGCAACCCAGAGAACCGCCGGTGCCTCCTCATACGGGGCGCCGGCGGTTCCTCGGGTTGTTGCGTGGTGCGGTGGCGCTGGGTCAGCGGACGCGGCCGTAGAAGACCGAGCTGGTCCAGATGCGCTCCCGCTTGACCGGGGAGCCCGGACGCGAGGCGTGCCAGATCGTGTGGTTCCCGGCGTAGATGCCGACGTGGTAGACGCCGCCACCGCCGGTGAAGAACACGAGGTCGCCGCGGCGCGGGTGCGAGACCCGGCGGGTCGCGCCGGCCTGGGCGCCCGAGGTACGGGGGAGCTTCTTGCCGGCCTTGCGGAAGGACCACTGCACCAGGCCGGAGCAGTCGAACGCGTTCGGGCCGGTGGCGCCGTACACGTAGGGCTTGCCGGCGCGGGACTTGGCGGCCCGCAGGGCACGCTCGCCGACCCGGACCTTCTTCTTCTTGTGGCGGGCGGGTGCGGTGGGGCCCTCGGCCGCGGTGGCGGAGGTGACGCCGGGCGCGGGGACGAAGGTCACGTCGGCATGCGCGGCGTTGCCCGGCGCGAAGACGAGCAGGGAAGCGGCGAGCGGGACGACGAGCAGGCGTGCGCCAACGCGCGAAAGGGTGGTGGACATCGGAGTGTCTCCAACAGCGACGCTTGCGAAAGGTGACCTGTCGGGCTTGGACTGCTGATGCCCAGGAACTCTCGTTCCTTAGCCCCGAGCCGGGCTCGTCCTCGTGGACGGTCCGGCGGTGTTGATTGGTTCTCCCGCGCCCGCGACTACTTCATCGTTGTGCGATGTCGCTCCACGTCGTCGCGGGCCTCAGCGCGGCGTGGGCGGCCTCCCCAGGTCGGGGAGGTCTGACCCACCAAATTTCGCATGCTTGCAATAGTTAGCGCAGTGGCGCGGGTCACGATCCGGGTGTGGCAACCCTCACCCGTAACTCGGCCGTTCGGACTGCGATTCCGGCTCGATCGTCAGCCGGCCCGGTGCCGCTTGCCGCTGCTAGCAGGCGCGGGGACACCATGCGGATCGGCCAGCAGGTACTGCGCCATCCGGCCCTCGCGCGAACGGTGCGGACGCACCGGCTCGGGGACCATCCGGCCCTCGGCGGTGTCCCAGAACTGGTCCACCCGGACCGCGATCCGGCGGGCCACCCGCCCGCGCAGGCCCTGGTGGGGCAGGTACGGGTGCGGACGGGTCGGCACCCGCTGCTCGGCCCGGTAGAGGCGTTCGGCGAGCTCGTCGGTGTCCGGTCCGGCCTCGGTGGCGACCAGGTCGTCGGCCATCCGCTCCTCCAGCGCCCGGAACTGGCCGAGCGCGTCCTCGACCTCCTCCCAGATCGAGGACCACGGACGTCGTACGACGAAGGTGGAGCCGTAGAGCTTGCCCTTGACCTGGGCCAGGGCGACCTCCAGGCGCCGGCTCTCGTGCGCGAACTCCTGGGCGCGGCGGTGCCCGTGGGCGAGGTGGCGGCGGGCCGTGGGCGCGAGTACGGCGTTGGCCGCGGAGACGTGCCGACTGGCGCTCGCGAGGAAGGGATCGGTGGCGGCCAGACGGTCCCGTGGTCGCTCACGGGTCGGTCGGCAGGCGATGGCGGTGGCGAGTCGCTCGGCGAGCACGTCGTGGGTCTGGGTGATGGTGTCGGCCAGGATGTCGACGCTGTTGTCGGTCATGGTTGTCGCCCCTTCGGGACCCCCGATTGGTCCCCAATTGCAGTGTGCGCCGGTCCCGGGCGCGCCGCAAGGGCTGCTCGGGGACCGGCGCACACGGGCGCTCGTGGGATCAGACGCGGGGCAGCGTCGGGTACTCCACGCCCGACACATACTGCACGGTGCGCAGCACCTGGCAGGAGTAGCCGAACTCGTTGTCGTACCAGACGTAGAGGATCGCGGAGTCGCCGTCGACGATGGCAGCGTTGCCGTCGATCACCGAGGCGGCGCGCGAGCCGATGAAGTCGGTGGACACCGCGTCGCTGGCAGTCGTGTAGTCGAGCTGGCGGCTCAGTGACCCGGTGAGCGACGTCTTGCGCAGGTGCTCGAGCACCTCGTCGCGGGTGGTCTCCCGCTTGAGCTGCAGCGAGAGGATCGCGATCGACACGTCGGGGGTGGGGACCCGGATCGAGTTGCCGGTGATCTTGGCGTTGAGGTCCGGGAGCACCTTCGCGACGGCCGAGGCGGCGCCGGTCTCGGTGATCACCAGGTTGAGCGGCGCGGAGCGGCCCCGACGGTCGGCCGGGTGGTAGTTGTCGAGCAGGTTCTGGTCGTTGGTGAACGAGTGCACCGTCTCGACGTGACCGCGGCTGATGCCGAACTCGTCCTCCATCGCCTTGAGCGGCGGGACGATCGCGTTCGTCGTACAGGATGCACAGGACAGGATCTTCTCGTCGAGGTCGACCTCGAGGTGGTTGACGCCGTGCACGATGTTGGGGACGTCGCCCTTGCCGGGCGCCGTGAGCAGGACCTTCGCGATGCCGGGGCGCAGGTGGTTGGCCAGGCCTTCGCGGTCGCGCCACTTGCCGGTGTTGTCGATCAGGATGGCGTCGCTGATGCCGTGGTCGGTGTAGTCGATCGTCGTCGGGTCGTTGCTGTAGATGACCTTGATGACGTTGCCGTTGGCGATGATGAGGTCGTTCTCCTCATCGACGGTGATCGTGCCGTTGAACTGGCCGTGCACCGAGTCGCGGCGCAGCAGCGACGCGCGCTTGGCGAGGTCGCCCTCCCCGCCCTTGCGGACGACGACGGCGCGCAGGCGCAGGCCGTTGCCGGAGCCGGACTTCTCGACGAGGAGGCGGGCGACCAGGCGGCCGATGCGACCGAAGCCGTACAGCACGATGTCCTGCGGACCGGGGGCCGCGGTCTTGTTCTCGCCGGTCGCGTCGGAGAGCGCCAGGGCCGTGAACTCGGCCGAGCTGAGGTTGGTGGTCGACGCCTTGTAGGAGGCGAGGAGCAGCGCGAGGTCGATCTTCGCGGCGCCGAGGTCGAGCGCGGCGATGGCCTCGAGGAAGGGGAACGTCTCGGTGATCGACAGCTCCTCGCCCTCGATCATCCGGGCGAAGCGGTGGGTCTTGAGAATGCTGACCACCGACTTGTTCACCAGCGAACGGCTGTGCAGAAGGATCGTGACGTCCTTCTCGCGGTGCAGCTTGCCGATGATCGGGATCGCCGCCTCGGCGAGCTCCTCGTGGTGCTTCCAGCGGTCGAACTTGTCCTCGGTGACGCTCACGGCTTCCCCTTCGGTCATCAACAAAATCGCTCGATGGTAGGCCGGGAGACGGGGGCCGGGGGTAATCGTGCCGTGCGCTGGGACGGGGAAGGTGACCAATCCCACCCGTGGCGCCGTCCGCCACGGGTCGTGGATGTGTCAACATCTTTGGCTACCATCGAAGGATGAGTACGACGCGATGGCTCGACGCCGAGGAGCAGCGGGCCTGGCGGGCGTGGGTCGACCTCAACTCGCAGCTCACGGCCCGGCTCAACCGTGAGCTCCAGGCCGCGAGCGGCCTCTCCATCGCCGACTACGAGATCCTCGTGGCGCTGACCGACCAGCGGACTGATGAGGGCGCCGACGACTGCTCGCTGCGGATGTTCGAGCTCGGCGAGCGGCTCCAGTGGGAGAAGAGCAGGGTCTCCAAGCAGATCACCCGGATGGAGGCCCGCGGCCTCGTCGTACGACGGCACTGTGCCGACGATCGTCGGGGAGCCTTCGTGGACCTGACCGAGGAGGGCATGGCCGCGATCGCGGCCGCGGCCCCCGGTCACGTGGAGCTGGTGCGCGAGCTGTTCTTCGAGGGCATGGACCGCGAGCAGGTGGCGGCCCTCGCCGACTACGCCACCACGGTGCTCGCCCGCCTGGCTTCCGACTGAATCAGTCGAGCATGTCCTCGACGGCGAGTGAGGCGAAGGCCATCGCCGCACCGAGCGGCGCGCCGGGGCCGGGGTAGGCGGAGCCGAACACCGAGGCCGTCGAGTTGCTGGCGGCGTACAGGCCCGGGATGGGTGTACCGGCCTCGTCGAGGACCCGTGCCGATGCGTCGGTGACCAGGCCGCCCTTGGTGCCGAGGTCCGACAGGACGAACTTCGCGGCGAAGTACGGCGGCTGGTCGAGCGCGACCAGCGCCTTGTTGGGCTTGCCGGCGCTCGCGAAGAACGTGTCGTACTCGTCGGTTCCGCGACCGAAGTCCTCGTCGACACCGGTGGTGGTGAAGCCGTTGAAGCGCTCGACGGTCGCGGTCAGGGCGGCTGCCTCCAGGCCGGCCGCCAACGCGAGCTCCTCGATCGAGTCGGCCTGCACCCAGGTCCCCGCGGCGAGGTGCTCGGCGCGGTCCCCCTCGGGGATGGCGATGGCCGGCAGCGCGCCGCCCTCGCGGGAGTCGAACACGAACCAGGAAGGCGTGCGGGCGGCGGACTCGGCCATCACCCGGCCGAACTGGTCGTAGGGCAGGCACTCGTTGCCGTAGCGCTGTGCCGACTGGTCGACCATCAGGCCGCCGCGGAAGCCGAGGGTGAAGGCGCCGCTGCCGTCGGGCTGCAGCAGCCCGGGGCAGAACCAGCCCTCGCCCGACCAGTCGGTGGCGCCCCCGATCGCCGCAGCGGCGTCGATGACCTCGCCGGTGTTGGTGCCCTGCGGCGCCATGGTCCACTCGGCGCGGCCGGGCGTGCCGTGCTCGGCCCGTCGTTCGGGGCTGCCCTCGAACCCGCCGGCGGCGATCAGGACACCGCGCGTCGCGGTGATCTCGACGGGGCCGTCGGGGCCGTCGGCGATGACGGTCGTCACCCGACCGGTCTCGTCGCGCTGGAAGCCCGTCACGTGGTGACCGGTCGCGATCGTGCCGCCGTCACGCAGCACGATGGCCGCGAGCCGGCCGATCAGGGACTGCCCTCCGGACAGGGTGTTACGGCCGCCCTCGCCGGCCCGGTCACGCTCGACCGGCGGTCGCAGCAGCTCGCCGACTGCGGGATGGAGGTCGGCCCGCTTGATGTTCTTCGGCTGGATGGAGCGGCCCATCGGCACCCGGCCGGGGGCGTCGTAGTACTCCGAGAACGGGATCCACTCGAAGTCCATCAGCTCGTCGGCCTCGAGCTGCGCGACCAGCTTGGGTGCCTGCGCCAGCAGCGCCTCCACCCGCTCCTGGTCCGCCTCCTTGAGGACGGCAGCGAGGTAGGTGCGCGCTCCCTCGGTCGAGTCCGGCAGGCCGGCCCGTTGCTGTACGTCGGTGCCGGGCAGCCAGCAGGCGCCGCCCGAGTACGCCGACGTGCCGCCGATGAGCGGTGTCCGCTCCAGCACCAGGGTGCTCAGCCCGGCCTTGGCTGCGAGGGCGGCACCGGTCAGGGCGCCGCCGCCCGTCCCGACCACCACGACGTCGTACTCCTGCTGCAGGTCCATGCCGAAACGATAACGTGTTCTAGTTGTCGGTGGGGTGGGTCGGCCGGTCAGTGGCGGCTGGTCACCCCTGCCGCCCCTTGAAGCGTGGGTCCTGCTTGTTGATCACGTAGGTCCGGCCGCGCCGGCGCACCACTTGGGCGCCAGGCTTGGACTTGAGCGAGCGCAGCGAGTTGCGGACCTTCATCGGCCCCTCCTTCGGGTCGGGCGCCCGGTGCGCGGGTCGACGAGACCGTCCATCACGGCGCCCACCAGTCGTCGCGGGACACGGTGCAGGACGCCTTCGATCGTGACCGGGACGAGGTCGGGTGCGGTCGCCCTCCACTGCGAACGGCGGTGCCGGGTGTTGCTCCGCGAGGTACGGCGCTTCGGGACCGCCATCACGCCACCTCTCGGATCGGGCCGAGCCACGGCTCGAACCCGTCCTCGCTCACCGACCAGGTGCCGCGCTCGCCCGGGCGCACCAGCAGGTCGTCGAAGGACGCGCGCAACGATGCGGGAGCCGCGCCCACGCCCGTGATCACGAGCCGGGTGAACGGGTGCCTCAGCGCCCAGCCGGCGTGGTCGCCGATGCTGACCTGGCCACCGGCGCCGTCCCAGGTGAGTGCCCGGCCGGGGCGGGTCGGCAGCCAGAAGCAGCCGCGGGAGCGGTGTGCTCCTGCGCCCAGCAGCTCGAGCGATTCCAGGAGCCGCTCGGGGTGGAAGGCCTGCAGGGACTGGAGATCGAGTCGCCAGATGCCCTCGGTCCGGAGGTCGGGCAGGGCGTCGGTGCGGGTGGGTGAGGTCCACGCGTCGGTGCGCGTGTGCTGGTGGAGCCGCCCGGTGAGGGTGGCTCCGTCGAGTCCGTGACCGCCTTCGATGACGGCCGCGTCCGGGCGCGCGAGTGCGGTGACCAGGCCGTGCGCCACCGGGTCCACCTGGTTCCCGGCGTCGTCGAAGGTCACCACGTCGGCGTACTCCACCATCGCGGCGAGCACTTCGCCCACGCCTCGACGGTCGTCGTGCGAGCAGTGGTGGCCGCGATCGGCGAGCAGGTCGTCGCCGAGCAGGTCCCGCACCGGGTCCTGCGATCCGACGGCCGTGACGACTGCGGAGATCCGCATGAAGCGGGCCAGCCGGGTGTCCCAGGTCAGGACCGAGCAGAGGTGCGCTGCCTCGGCGCCGACGGGGAGGTGGGCCACGATGCTCTGCCAGCGACCGTCGCGTGCCAGGCGCTCCAGCGTCGGCACGATGTCCTCGCGGATCGCACAGCTGACGCAGGCGTGCTCGAGCAACGTCTCGTGGGTCTCGACGACGCCGGACAGGTCGCTGACGGTGCGCGTCAGCAGGCCGCGCTCGACGTCGATGGCGTGGCGTACGGCGACCGCCCCGGGCAGGTCGAACTGCAGTCCCACCATTGTGGACGCCATGGCTTCGGGGTCGACTCCGGAGATCAGGACGACAGGGACCCTCATGACTGCTGCGCTCCGCGCCCGGCCCGGTCGTCGTGGTGGCGGTGGATGCCCTGCTTCATGTCTTGCCTCCATGGTTAGAATGAGAATCGTTCTCAATCATGCCACATCCCACGAAGGAGGAACAGCGATGTCCCAGGTGTGCCAGGTGACCGGCGCCCGACCGGCGTTCGGCAACAACGTGTCCCACTCGCACCGCCGTACCCGCCGGCGCTTCGACGTCAACATCCAGCGCAAGCGCTACTGGGTGCCCTCGCTCGGGCGTCACCTGACGCTGCGGGTGAGCGCCCGCGGCATCAAGACCATCGACCAGCGCGGGATCGAGACGGTCGTCGCCGGCCTGCGTGCCCGAGGGGAGATCTGAGATGGCGAAGAAGGGATCCGACGTGCGACCGATCGTGAAGCTCCGCTCCACCGCAGGCACGGGCTACACCTACGTGACCCGCAAGAACCGTCGCAACGACCCCGATCGGATGACGATTCGCAAGTACGACCCCGTCGTACGACGCCACGTCGACTTCCGTGAGGAGCGCTGATGGCCAAGCAGAGCAAGATCGTCGCCGACCGGCGGCGCCGGGCGCGCGAGCTGCCCGGGGTCACAAAGTCGAGCTGGTGAACCCTTCCGGCTAACGTCATGCGAACTGGTCGCTCCGGCGACCAGTTCGCATGACTTCCCGACCAGGAGGAGCGCCCGTGGGTGCCGGACACAGCCATCGCGCCACCAGCGACACCGACGCCGACCACGTCAGCGTCGGTACGACGGCCCGGACCCTGCTGCTGGCCGGGCTCGGGATCGCGCTGCTCGCCACCCTCGTGGCCCTGGTCGTGTGGTGGCCGCCGAGTGACGTCGCCGACCGCGCCGCCGAGTCCGGGGGCGCCGCCGGCCAGTTCGCTGCTCCCGGCGTGACGTTCCCGAGCGGCGAGATCGTCTCGATCAGTGCGCGCTGCCCGGGCCGGGGGCTGCCCGACGGGTCGGGATGCAGCGAGCTCCGGGTCGAGGTCGACGGTGAGGGCGAGGTCGCCGTACAGGTCCCGCCGGAGGTGCTCGACTCCGGGATCGCCAAGGGCGACCACGTCGAGCTGCTGCGCACCCCGACTCCTGAGGCCGAGGACGGCCAGGAGGCGTCGTACTCCTACTTCGCGACCGAACGCAACGGCACCCTGGTCTGGCTGACGCTGTTCTTCGTCGTCGTGGTGATCTCGATCGCCCGCTGGCGCGGGGTGTTCGCGCTCGTCGGGCTCGCGTTCGGCGGCCTGGTGGTGTGGTGGTGGATGTTGCCGGCCCTGCTCGACGGGTCGCCCGGCGTCGGCGTCGCCCTCACCAGCGCGGCCGCCATCATGTTCGTCGTCCTCTACACGACCCACGGGTTCTCCCTGCGGACGAGTACGGCGCTCGCCGGCACCCTCGTCGGGATCGTGCTCGCTGCCGGCATCGGCGTGATCGCGATCGGCGATGCGCACCTGACCGGCATCAGCGACGAGAGCGGCGCCATCCTCGCGACCTTCGGGACCCTGGACTTCCAGGCGCTGCTGGGCTGCGCCCTGGTGATCGCCGGGCTCGGTGTCCTCAACGACGTCACCATCACCCAGGCCTCGGCCGTGTGGGAGCTGCGGGCCGTCTCGCCGGAGGCGTCCCGAGCCGAGGTGTTCGCCAGCGCCATGCGGATCGGCCGCGACCACATCGCCTCGACGATCTACACGATCGTGTTCGCCTACGTCGGCACCGCGTTGATCCTGCTGATGCTGCTGCGGGTCTACGACCGACCGCTCATCGACCTGCTCTCGACCGAACAGCTCGCCGAAGAGGTGATCCGGACCCTGGTCACCTCGGTCGGCCTCGTGCTCGCCGTACCCATCACGACGGCGCTGGCCACCCTCGTCGCCTCACCCGCGCGCCCCGATTGACTGACACTGTCGGCTTGCCGCCAGGCCAAGGTCCGCACAGCAAAAGTCGACTGCGGCGCGGCAGCGCGGCGAGAGCAGGTCGCTGGCAGCTTGCTGCCCAAAAAACCTGCGAAGACGCGTCTCGCGCAATCAGACAGTGGGGTCGGTCCAGGCGAGCTGGACGGTCTCGGTGCCACGGTCGCGGGTGATCAGGCGGCCACGGCCGGGCTGGGCCGGACCGGGACGGACGTTGCCGAGCAGCACGCCCTCGTCCCGGTTGCCCGCCAGCAGGATGCCGGGCATCGCGAGGTCGCGCAGCGACTGGATGACCGGTTCGTACAGCGCGCGCGACGCGCCACCGGACCGACGGGCGATGGCCACGTGCAGGCCCACGTCGCGTGCCTGCGCCAGCAGCGGCTGGAGCAGGGCGACCGGTGAGCTCTGCTGGGTCGCGACCAGGTCGTAGTCGTCGACCACCACGAACACCTCGGCGCCGGACCACCACGAGCGGTTGCGCAGCTGCTCGGGCGTGACGTCCGGTCCCGGGATCCTGTTCTGGAGGTACGTCGCCAGGTCGTTCAGCGCCGGCTGTGCCTGCGTGGCGGAGGTGAGGTAGTTCAGCAGGTAGTCCTCGGGGACCTCTCCGAGCAGCGAGCGCCGGTAGTCGACGACGACGATCTGCGCCTCCGCGGGCGTGCGGCTCCGCATGATCTCCTGGCAGTACGTCCGCAGCAGGTTGGACTTGCCCGACTTGCCGTCGCCGAAGAGCAGCAGGTGCGGCTCGGCGTCGGCGTCGAGCCCGACCGGCGCCAGCTCCTTCTCGTTGATCGCGAGCAGCAGGTGGCGCGCGGGCGGCGTCGCGGTGAGCGCCCGTACGTCGTCGAGGGTGATCCGGTCGGGCAGCAACCGGAGCTTGGGCCCGGTCGGGCCACGCCAGGCCTTGGCGACGGCGGAGATCAGGGCGTCCACCCCGTCACCCAGGGTGCCGGCCGACGGGTCGCCGTCGATGCGCGGGAGCGCGGACAGGAAGTGCAGCTTGCCGGGCACCAGGCCGCGTCCGGGCCGGCTCATCGGCACCAGCGCCGCGACCTTGCGGTCGATCTCGGAGTCGATCGGGTCACCGAGCCGCAGCTCGAGACGGGTGCCGAGGACGTCGCGCATCGCTGCGCGGAAGTCCGGCCAGCGGGTCGAGGACGTCACCACGTGCAGGCCGAAGGTGAGCCCTCGGCCGGCGAGCTGCTGGATCTCCAGCTCGAGGTCGTCGAACTCCGAGCGCAGGGTGCCCCAGCCGTCGATGACGAGGAAGACGTCGCCGTACCCGTCGTCGGCGCGACCCTGGCTGCGACGGCTGCGATAGGTCTCGATCGAGTCGATGCCCTGGTTGCGGAAGTACTTCTCGCGCCGGTCCACGATGCCCTTGACCTCGGCGAGGATCCGGCGGACCACCTCGGGCTCCGAGCGGCTGCCGACGCCGGCGACGTGCGGCAGCGCGGCGAGCGGGGAGAACGTGCCGCCGCCGAAGTCCAGGACGTAGAACTGCGACTCGAGCGGCGTGGTCGTCAGGGCCAGGCTGGTCACGATGGTGCGCAGCAGCGTGCTCTTGCCGCTGCGTGGACCGCCGACGACGGCCACGTGGCCGGCCGCGCCGCTGAGGCTGACCGTCAGGGTGTCGCGGCGCTGTTCGCGCGGGCGGTCGACGGTGCCGAGCGGGATGGTCAGGTTGCCGACACCACGCCAGCGCATCGACACCAGGCCCAGCTCGGGATGCGGGGCGAGGTCGGCCATCAGCTGGTCGAGGGTGTCGGGCTCGTCGAGCGGCGGCAGCCAGACCTGGTGGGCCGGCAGGCCGCGCCCTTCCATCCGTTGTACGGCGACGTCGAGCAACGTGATGCTGCTGTCGCTCGCTGCGGCGGCCGGTGCGACGTCCGGCTCGGAGTCGGTGTCGGGCAGGTCGAACGCCTGCACCTCGGAGATCGTGAACGGCAGGATGCCCCGCACCTTGCCTCCGCTGTCGCGGGTCACCCGGCGGCGTCCGGCCTCCGGCGGACCCGAGACGTACGCCGACTTGAACCGCGTCAGCGCCGTCGGGTCGGGCTTGAGGTAACCGAGGCCGGGAACGGCCGGGAGCTCGTAGGCATCGGGTACGCCGAGCACGGCGCGCGACTCCTGCGCGCTGAAGGTGCGCAGGCCGATCCGGTAGGACAGGTGCGACTCCAGCCCGCGCAGGCGACCTTCCTCGAGGCGTTGCGAGGCGAGCAGCAGGTGCAGGCCGAGCGACCGGCCGAGTCGTCCGATGGCGACGAACAGGTCGATGAACTCCGGCTTGGCCGAGAGCATCTCGGAGAACTCGTCGACCACGACGAACAGGGAGGGCAGCGGCGGCAGGCCGGCACCCGAGGGATCGCCCGACAGGCGCGCCTTCTCGTAGTCGCGGATGGAGGCGAAGTTGCCGGCCTCGCGCAGCAGCTCCTGGCGCCGCACCATCTCGCCCGACAGGGCGTCCTGCATGCGGTCGACGAGGGTGAGCTCCTGCGAGAGGTTCGTGATCACCGCGGAGACGTGCGGCATCTCGGACATGCCGGCGAAGGTCGCGCCACCCTTGAAGTCGACCAGCACCATGTTGAGCTGCTCGGGGGAGTGGGTCATCGCCAGGCCGAGCACGAGGGTGCGCAGGAACTCGGACTTGCCGGATCCGGTCGCACCGATCACCAGGCCGTGCGGCCCCATGCCCTGTTGGGCCGATTCCTTGATGTCGAGGTGCACCGGGGCGGCACCGTCGCCCACGCCGATCGGCACGCGCAGCCGGTCGCGAGCGGGTCGGGACCGCCACGCGGCGTCGGGGTCGAAGCTGCGTACGTCGCCCAGCCCCAGCAGGTCCATGAAGTCGGTCGGCGCGGTGATGTCGACGGCGTCGTCCCCGACCGTGGAGCCCGCGCTCGGCGTGAACAGCGGGGTCAGTCGTCGCGCCAGTGCCTCGGCGGTCACCAGGCTGCACTGGTCGCCCTTGGCACGCACCGGCTCCGTCCGGAGTCGTACGGCGACCAGGGGCACCGTGCTCGTGCCTGCATCGTGAGCGGGCCGGCCGCCGGTGCGCTGACGCGCCGGGACGTCCTCGATCTCCAGGCGCAGGGCGGTCGCGCTGTCGAGCTCGCCCCACCGGGCAGGGAGGTCGAGGACGGTGACGCCGTGCAGGCCGTCGGGCGGGATGACGTGGTTGCCGGGCGGCAGCTCTGCGCCATCGGTGATCAGCAGGATGTGCGGTGTGGCGGGGCGCTCGTCGGCGCCGAACCGCGGACGCTCGGTGAGGTCGGGCGGCAGCATCGCGACCAGGTCGGTCAGCGACGTGGTGACCATGCGCGCCGGGCCGACCGCGTCGGTCTGGTGCTGGCTGTGGGCGTGGGGGAGCCACTTGACCCAGTCCCAGTTGGCCAGCGTCGCCTCGGTCGCGAGGACGGCGACCTGCAGGTTCTCCGGCGACTGGAAGGTGCTCGCCGAGCAGAGCAGCGTCCGGGCGAGCGACCGGGCCTCCTCCTCGGCACCGCAGATCTCGATCCGGTCGAAGGCGCGCAGGTCGATCGAGGCGGGCAGGTCGGGCTGCAGCCGGTGGACCACGAGCAGGCGGTGCAGTGCGGAGGCCGATGCCGGGTCGACGTCGTCGATGGGTGCGCCCTCGGGGGGCACGAGCTCGAGCGCGAGGGGTTGCGCGCAGACGCCGTACCGCACCTGCAGGAAGGCGGGGTCGGCCGACGACCTCTCCCACACCCGGGAACGGTCCTCGGCGAGGGCAGGCAGGGCCGAGGGGTCGGGGTGGATCCAGGTCAGCGCGCGGCGTTGCTGGTCGGCCGCGTCACGGGCGACGCCCCGCACGGTGGCGAGGTAGCGGAGGTACTCGGTGCGGGAGCCCGTCACCTGCTGCTGGCGCTGCTTACGCTGCCGGTCGATCTGCACGATGATGAAACCGAGGGTCGCGAACAGGAACATGCCGCCCGCGATGTAGCGCAGCGCGGGGTTCTGTCCACTGCCGGTGCTGAGACCGGCGACCAGGACGATCGACCCGAGGCTGCCGAGCATCGGGATCGCGTTCATCGCGACCCCGGCAGCGCCTTCGCTGGGCTGGATCTGCGGCGGCGGCTGGATCTGCAGCTGGCCGCTCGGCAGGTCGGGACGTTCGCTGCGACCGGCTCGTTGCGTGAGGCTTCCGGGCGCAGCCGTGCGCACCCTCCGGCCCTGGGCCGTACCCGGTGTCCCCGGTGTCACGGTCATGCGGTGCTCCCCTGTCGTCGACGCCCGATCATGCGACGGCCACGATGATAGGCGGCGGCGTCAGTGGGTAGAGGAAGGTCTGTGGAAGCACGAAACGTACGACTACCCTGCGGACGGGGCCGTGAACCGCGGTGACGACGATGGATTTCTCGGGAGGCGCGATGTCGGGTACGCCGTCCCGGCCGCCTGCGGCCGGATCAGTGACTGCGGTGACCGTGCACGGACCCCTCGGCGTCCTCGACCTCACGGTGCCGACGGACGCGACGCTCGCCGACCTGGCCGCGACCTATGCCGCCGAGACGGGACTGGCCGCGCCGCTGCCGTTCGTCACCCGCACCGGTGAGCCGCTCCAGATGTCGACGGAGGTCGGTGCCGCCGGACTCGTCGCCGGGTCGGTACTGGTCGCGGTCGACCCGTCGTCGCGCCCGGCGCCGCCGCGTCGCTCCGGATCGAGCGAGTCCCGCTCCACCGGCGTGGCCCCCGGCCCGGCATCGAGCACCTGGCTGACGGTCGCCGTCGCCGTTGCCTTCGCCGCCGCGTGGTCCACGACCCGCCTGGCGCCGGACGACCGGTGGCCGACGATCGCCGTACTGCTTCTCGCTGCACTGGTCGGCTGCCTGCCGTTCGGTGCGCTGGCGACGCAACGCGTGCTGGCCGCCCCGGCGTTTGCCGCGGCAGCATGCTTCGCCGCCGCGTGGGACCCGCTCGACGAGCGTCTGCCGACCGTCTTCGGCGCGGCCGCGCTGGCTGCTGCCGTGACGGCGGCGGTGGGCCGGGCCCTCGCCGATCCGGACAGTGGTGCCGAGGTCGGACTGCGGATCCAGATGATCGTGGGCGCGGCGTGGTTCGCCCTGGCCGGAGTCGGCGCACTGACCAACGTGGCCCCCCAGGTGGTGTGGGCCGTGCTGTTCCTGCTGGCCGTGCTCGGGGCGCGCTTCGTGCCCGAGGTGGCCATCGACGTACCTGACCAGTACCTCCTCGACCTCGAGCGGCTCGCCGTCACGGCGTGGTCGGCCCGGGAACGCCCGGCAGGGCGTCGGGGCCGGATTGTGGTCCCCGAGCAGGCGGTGAGCATGGTCGCCGCTCGTGGTGCTCGCACGATCAGTGCCGCCGCGGTCGCGATCCTGGTAGTCGTCCTCGTCTCCGCGCCGATGGTTCTCTGGACCGCCCACCTGCCTCTGGACCGGATCGGCGCACGCTGCCTGGTGGGCTTCGGGGGCGGAACCCTGCTGCTCGCTGCCCGGAGCTATCGCCACGTGCTGGCCCGCCGCGTGCTGCGACTTGCTGGTGTCGTTTCGGTCGGTCTCGTCGCGCTGGCGATGCTCGGCGTGATGGGTCCGGGGGAGTCGTCGGACGGTTCCAGCCTGCCGGGATTCCTGGCCATGGCCGCCATCGCACTGGCCGCAATCCTTGTCCTGGTGGGGGTTCTGGTGGGTCGGGGCTGGCGTTCGGCATGGTGGTCTCGACGGGCCGAGGTCGCCGAAGCCGTGTGTGGTTCGTTCGCCTTCGGGGCCCTCGTGGTGGCCGTCGGGTTCTTCCGTCATCTGTGGGAAGTCACCGGCTGATGTTTAGCCCGGTCCGTGGCCGGGGTACCACCCATCGCGTCGGCTCTTTGAAAGCAACTCGGGAGCCAGTTCAAAGAGGTAAACCGCATCCAGCGGCCAGTCAGATGATCCGGCCGCAACCAGAGACCAAGGGAGAACAGACATGACTGTCGAGTTCGGACAGGCAGAAGGCGCACTCAAGCGGATCGCCGATCGAGTCATCCAGGCCAAGGATGAGTTCGGCAAGCACTCCAACACCCTCGACGGCCAGATCAGCGCCCTGAAGGGCAAGTGGGAGGGCGACGGCGGTCGCGCGTTCATGGTCCTCCACCAGGCATGGACCGAGAAGCACAAGGTCGTCACGACGGCGCTGGACAAGTTCCACGCCTCGCTGACCGAGACCGAGAAGGACAACGTTGCGGTCGACCAGCAGGCCGGCGGCAGCATGAACAACCTCATCAACAAACTCGGCAACCTCTGAGCCGGACGAGAACCCAAGGAGATATGACATGAGCCTCGACGGCCTCCGCGTCAACCACGGCGAGCTCGAAGCCGCTGCCCAGAACATGTACGCCACCGTCCAGAAGCTGGACGAGTCGCTCAACAACCTCGAGAAGGACATCGCCAACGACGTCGCCACCTGGTCCGGCCAGCAGCAGGAGGCCTACCGGGTCTCCAAGGCGGCCTGGGACTGGGCGATGCAGGAGATGAAGGACCTGCTCGACGAGAGCCACAAGACCGTCTACTCGTCGAACGCCGAGTACATGGCTGCCGACAAGCGCGGCGCGGGTCGTTTCGAATTCTGATCGACCTTTCATCACAGCGAGGGACCGACGCACACGCGTCGGTCCCTTTCGCTGATGTCAGGATGGGACGACGGTCTCGGGAAGGGTTGAGCAGATGACACAGGCAGGTCGGGTTTCGGGGGCAGTCGCCTCCGGACTGGTCCGGGTGACGATCACTTCGGGCACGCGGCGTGTGGACCTCGTGCTCCCCGGAGCGATTCCCGTGGCGGAGCTGCTGCCCGAGCTGGCCCGCAGCGTCGGGCTGCTCGATCCGGCCACGGTCCACGGCGGCTACCGCGTCGGCACGGCCGACGGTCGCCGGCTCGCGCCCGACACCGGCCTGATCCTGCAGGGCGTCGAGGACGGCGGCCTGCTCACCGTCTCCGCCGGTGTCGACGACCCGCCCCCGCGTGTGTACGACGACGTGGTCGAAGCGATGACCGATGTCGTCGAGCACGATCTCCAGCCCTGGCGGCCCGCCTCCGGCCGTCGTACGGCGTTGACGGCGGCCGGACTCTTCCTGGTCCTCGGCCTGGTCGCCCTGCTCATCCAGCGCGGCTCGGACCTCGCCGGTGCGGCGACCGCCCTGGTCGCCCTCGCCCTGTGTGCCGGCGGGATCGTGCTGTCGCGTGCCCAGCACGAGCCGGAGGCCGCGGTCGGCGTCTCGTGGCTCGGAGCCGCCTATGCGGCCGGCGCCGGCGTGATGTTCGCGCCGCTCGACGCCGACCTGTTCGCAGAGCCGTTGGCCTTCGCGGGTGCTGGAGCGCTCGTGGCCGGGCTGATCTGCGTCGTCGGTCTCGGTGCCGGGCGGACGCTGGTCTTCCCGCCGGTCGTGATCGGTGTCCTGGCCCTCGTCGTGGGTCTCTACCTCCGCTCGGCCGGGGGCGACGGCTTCGAGCCCGCTCCGCTGCTCACCACGGTGCTCGCGCTGGTGGTGCTGGCCGGCAGTGTCTTCCCGTGGCTCGCTCTCGGCGCGACCTCGACCCGGGTCGACCAGCTCTTCACCCCCTCCGACATCACCGCCGACCCCGAGGACATCGAGCACTCCCGGGTCGCCGCCGATGCCCGCATCGCGCACGAGATCCTGCTCGCGATCTCCGGCACCGTCGGCCTGCTGCTGGTCCTGGTGGCGCCGCTGGCGGTCAGCCTGGGCGTGAGCGGGACGCTGCTCGCGGTCGACGCGTGCCTCATCGTGATGCTGCGGACGCGGCAGTACCGCACCGGCAGCGAGGTGATGCTCGGACTCGGGACGGGCATCGCCGGCCTGGTGGTGACTGCCCTCGCGGTGCTGTCGATGCACGACGACTGGCGCCCCACGCTGTCGGTCCTGCTCGCGGTCCTGGGTGCCGTGCTGCTGACCGCGACCCTCTCGCCGTCCGTCCCGTCGGTACGACGGGGCCGGCTCGGCGACGTGCTCGAATCGGTCGCGCTGCTCACCCTGCTGCCCCTGCTGGTCGTGGCAGTCGGCCTCTTCGCCCAGGTCCGCCAGGCGATCTGATGGCGACCAAGAAGGACCTTGTCGAGGCGTACTCCTTCAGCCGTCGCCGACTGGTCACTGCCTTCGTGTCCGGGGCGCCCGGCGGGCGCGAGGTCGAGCCCGCCCGTCCGGGACGGATGATCGTCGGTGGCGTGGCGCTGGCCGTGCTGCTCATCGCGGGTGCGGCGGTCGCCGGCGCCCTCACCGATCGTCCGCCGGCCGACTGGGACACCCCGGGCCTGGTGACCGACGACCACGGTGCGCTGTACGTCATCCTCGAGGAGGACGCAGTCCCCGGTCAGCCGCGGCTGCGGCAGATCATCAACGTGACCTCCGCCCAGCTCATCCTGGGCGCCGACGTGAAGACCAAGAGCGTCCCCGAGGACGAGCTCAACGCGCGCCAGAAGGGTTCGCCGATCGGCATCCTCGATGCGCCCGCGACCGTGCCGGCGGCCGGCCAGCTGATCAACAGCGGCTGGATCTCGTGCACGGCGACAGGCAAGGGCATCAAGACCGAGGTCACGGACCGACCGGGTGTCGAGCTCGAGCCTGACCTGGGGTTCGTCGTGCGGGCGGCCGGCAGCGGGAAGCGCTACCTCATTGCCGAGGCCACCGTGGACGGTCGGCCGCGGCGCGCCTACAGCTACGAGCTGCCGGCTGACAACGACGGACTCGACATCGCCATCGGCGTCTCGCCCAACGACGAGATCGCGGTGCCCGACGAGTGGCTGGCGCTGTTCCCGGTCGGCGGCGCGCTGACGGCGTCCGGGTTGGCGATCCCCGACCTCGGTGCACCGGTGGGGGTCGCGGGCTACCCGTCCGGCACCCGCGTCGGTGACCTCGTCTCGCGCTCCGGCGACTGGTACGCCGTGTCGAAGCAGGGCCTCATCGAGCTGTCCGACTTCGCAGAGGCGGTCCTTCGCAACACCCAGCTCCCCGGTGCGGGTCGCCCGCCGGCGGAGACGGAGAGCGCCAACACCGAGGTGGCGGACGGTCCTCGTCCCTATGCCGCCGCGGCGTGGCCCGACGCCGTGCTCAGCGACTCGGCCGGCGCGTCCGACCAGATCTGTGGCCAGCTCGTGACCGAGGAGGACGAGCAGCCCCGGGTCCTGCTCGCCACCGCGCCCTCGGACTCCGGGATGCTCGACGGTGTCGCCAACGGTGGCCGTGAGGTGAATGTCATGTCCGGTCGCGGTGCCCTGATCCGATCGGCGGAGTGGACGACCTCGCGCGGCGGGACCACCTTCCTCATCGACGACCGGGGGCGCACCAACTCGGTGGCCGGTGCCCTCGAGGTGGAGAAGCTCGGCTACAAGAACGTGCCAGCCGTGGTCGTCCCCGACTCGTGGAACAAGCTGTTCCAGCCCGGCGCGGACCTCTCCCGCCTCGCCGCCCTGTGCCCGCCGACGACGAACGCTCCGTCGCAGGCCGACGAGGACAAGAACACGTGTTCGTGACCGTACGACGACCGCTGATCGCCTCCGTCGCGGC
This sequence comes from Nocardioides sp. Root682, assembly GCF_001427795.1. Taxonomy (GTDB): domain Bacteria; phylum Actinomycetota; class Actinomycetes; order Propionibacteriales; family Nocardioidaceae; genus Nocardioides. The sequence goes on from NZ_LMHJ01000004.1 coordinate 191,358, forward strand.
GCTCGTGTGTGGTCCGGTCCTGCTGTTCCCGGGGGAGTCGGTGGCGCACCAGACGGTCGCGGTCGCGGACGGTCCCGAGTGCGGGGCCGTGTCCCCGGACGACGACGTGGAGCGACCCGTGACCGGTGAGAACACCGCCATGGAGGCACTCCAGGTCCCGCAGGCCTGGTCGGAGGCGAGCAAGGCAGGCAAGCGCCCGGGTGCGGGCGTGACCGTGGTGGTGGTCGACAGTGGCATCACGGGGGTGGACGAGCGCGGCCCGTCGCCGCTGAAGAGCGCGCACGGCCTGATCGTGGGCGGGATCATCGCCGGGCCGAACCAGCCGAAGCCGGCGGTGTCCGTGGGCATCGCCCCCGGTGCCCGCATGGTCGACGAACCGTTCTACGACGTGCCGCGCGGCGAGGAGCAGGACGGTGTCCGGGTGCCGATGTCGGATGCCCTCGAGGCGCGGCTGAAAGCCATCACGGCACGTCGCCGCAGCGGACAGCTCAAGGGCCCCACCATCGTGGTGGTCCCGATGGAGGTCCTGCACACCGATTCCCTGGAGAAGGCCGTGCAGGCGCTGGTCGCGTCCGGCGCCCTGGTGATCGCCGCAGCGGGAGACCGCCCGGCCGCCGATGACTCCTTCCTGAAGTCGTACGCCGGCGAGACGGCCGCGCCCGGCGAGGACGCGGTCGCCGACGTCTGGCCGGCGGGCGGTGATGGCGTCGTCTCGGTGGGTGTCTCGACGCCGACCGATGGCGTGCTCCGCAACTCGGGCATCGACCTCGCCGCCCCCGGCACCGGATCTGTCTCCAAGGCGCTCAACGGCGCCTGGTGCGTGGTCACGACGGTCTCCTCGCACTGGGCCGCCGCGCAGGTCGCCGGGGTCGCGGCCGTCGTCTGGTCGGTCCACCGCAGCGACACGGCCCAGCAGCTCGAGGAGCGCCTCGAGGGCACGGCGAGCGGCAACAGCGACGGCGCCAGCCCGTTGACCGGGTACGGCGTCGTACAACCGGTCGAGGCGATCCTCCGGGACATCAACGGGATGGGTGCCGAAGGACACGAGGCGGACGTCGTACCCCGGGCCAAGGTGCCGCGGGAGCGGGCGGACCTGCTCGCCGACGCTCGCGAGAACGCCGTCTGGTGGGGACTGGGCGGGGGCGGTGCTCTGGTGATCCTGCTGGTGCTGCGCCCGGTGCTCGCGCGCCGGCGTGCGGGTGGCGGCTCAGACGTCCGTCGATGAGACCGCGTGGTCCTCGGCGAGCGCGAGCTCGGGCAGGACACCGGTCCAGCGCAGGACGAGGGCCGGACGAAGCTCGCGCACCTGGTTCAGCAGGGCGGTGAGGAGCAGGAACCCGCCGAAGATCTCGAGGCTCTCCTCGAGCGTGATCACGGTGAGGTAGCTCAGCGACTGGTGGCCGCCCGACACGAGGCTGCCGCCGATCATCTCGAGGCCCACCGCTCCGGCGAGGTAGACGATCGTGGCGACCAGCAGCTGCGGCCGGATGGTGGCGGACAGGTTCCGCACCAGCGGCGTGAAGTAGAAGAAGGCGGCGCCGACGACGAGCAGCGCGGGAAGCAGCCACGAGAAGTAGAGCACCCCGAAGTCGAGGCCGAGAGCGTTGCGGAGCGGGCGGGTGGCCATGTCGTGGAGCTGGGCGGTCTCGTCGATCGCCATGACCAGCAGGAACGCCGACAGGACAGCCCACCGGCCAGCGATCGCCTCGTGACGGAGGCGACGCACCTGGGCGACCAGGAGGCACAACGCGGCGGAACACCCCAGCAGGAACGAGGAGAACCAGGCGCCGATGTTGGCCTCGGCGTTCAGGTCCAGCTGGCGGACCAGTCCGTACTTGGTGGCGTAGACGTCGAAGCCCTCACGCGCGACCAGGCTGGCGACGTGGCCGACGATGAGCAGGACCGCGCACCAGGCCAGGATTCTTACGGGACGCACCATGAGCACTCACCAACGTTAAGGCTTGGCGTTCCCGGTAGCGCGCAAGCAATGACGAACGGCGCCGACGGGCGTCGACGCCGTTCGATCTGGCGGAGGTACGGGGATTCGAACCCCGGAGGGCGTTAACCCAACTCGCTTTCCAAGCGAGCGCCATAGGCCACTAGGCGATACCTCCGCGGAGGAGGCTACCCGTCGCCCGGCAGCGGCATGAAATCGTCCACGCCTCAGTGCTCTCGACAGCGCGACACCTCTGCACCACACTGATCCGCGGAGCGTCATCCTGGGGAGGATCTGGCATGGGGGATCAGCAGCGCCGTGCGCTGGCAGTTTTCGTGGTCGTGCTGGCAGGGCTGCTTGCCCTGCCGGTGGGTGCATCGGCAGGAGGGGCAGGTCCTGCCGAACGTTCGGCAGTGGCCGGGGCCGCGCCGCCGTCGTCGCTCGAGCGGACGGTCACCCATGACGGGCGCACTCTCAAGGTGCGGCTGACCCGGGTCAACACCCGGGCGCCCGAGTTCGAGGTCCTGGTCCAGCAGGCGAGCGGCGCGCTGGTCGCCACCGCTGCGCCCGCGGAGCGCTCCTACCTCGGCACCGTCGACGGGGTCCCGGGCGCGAGCGTCGCCGCGGTGCTCCGCTCCGACGGCAAGGTCGAGGGCCTGATCGCCTTCGATCGTGGCGGCACCTGGCAGTTCGTGGACTCCACGGTGGTGGGCACCCGCGGGCTGTCCCAGCCGGCGACGTACAAGTGGCCGTCCGCCACCGACGCGTCCCGCAACGTCACGGTCGTCCCGGGGCAGGTCGGGTCCAGGACCTATCGGTGGAGCGTCGGGTACGACCTCGCGAACCGCTGGTTCAGTGACGCCGCGACGGTCACCGGTTCGGTGGCGCGTGCGCTCGACGCCGTCGAGCTCAACACCGTGCTCCTCCAGCTCGCCTACGAGACCGACGCCCGGCTCCGGCCGGCGACGGGACGGGTGATCGTTCGCGCCTCCGCCTCGGCCGAGCCCTATGCCGGGTACGACTCGCCGCTCGGCGACGTCCGTGAGGAGTGGCGTACGGCGCAGGCGGACTCCGGCGCCGACGCCGTTGCCCTCTGGCACGGCGGGGCCGGAGGTGGCGGCGTCGCCTACCTGCGCACCATCGCCAGCGACTGGGGCGTCAGCGCGAACGGCGGCACGGGCACACCCTGGGTGGTGACCCGCCACGAGCTCGGCCACGTCTGGGGAGCGGACGACAACCACACCAACGGCCCCGAGGGCGCGACCATCAACTCGGGCAACCAGTTCCACCGCTTCGACGGCACCGAGCTCAGCGCGATCCTGCGGCTCCGCAACGACCGACTGGTGCGGGCGGTGTCACCCTTCGAGGTCGTCCCCGCGCAGACGGTGCCCCTGCCGCCGTACGCCGCTCTCGACCTGGTGATCCACCAGACCAGCGGTACGGCCTTCTCCTTCCGGCCGACCGCCAACGACCACGACGCGAACGGGAACGCCCTCGCCCTGGCCGGTGTCGCCTCCCGCAGCCAGCTGGGTGGGCGACTGTCCTACTCGGGCAACGTCGTGACGTACGTCCCGCCCGCGGTGTCGAGTCGGACGACCGACTTCGTGCGCTACGTCGTGCGCGACTCCACCGGGCGTACGGCGACGGGCGTGGTGCTGTTCCGCGTCGATCCCGCGCCCCGGCCCGGCCCGGTCAGCTCGTGGCCCGCGATCTCCGTTGCCGACGCCACGGGCTACGCGCTGGTCAACGCCCAGTCCGGGCTGCGCATGGGCCGCAGCTCGACCGGTGCGCTCGTCCAGCGAGGGGCAGCGGGGACGCTGACCTCGTTCAAGGTGCGCCGGCTCACGGGCTACGCCATCCGCAGGGTGGGCGGTGGCTGCCTGGAGGCGCGCTCCGACGGAGCCGTCGTGATCGTGCGCTGCCGTGCGATCGCTGCCCAGCGCTTCCGGTTCGTGAAGCACCCTGTGACCGGGACGGCCGTGGTCAGCGCGCGGTTCGGGACCTGCCTGCACCCGGACCGGGCGAGCATGACGAGCGGCGCGAAGATCAGGCACCGGCGTTGCGGGCTGTCCCTGGCGATGAGCTGGGGTGTCCGTGCACCTGACGTCTCGACGTGGGGGCCCGTCGCTCCGGCAGCAGGGCAGCGCTCCCTCGTCCAGCTCGGCTCGGGGCGCCCCGCCGGCGTGCCCGCCGCCGCGTCCGGGAACTCCGAGCTGCTGATCCGGGAGCCGGACGGCACCGCGACGCGGGTGATCATCGCGCGCAACGCCAACGGCACGTACCAGCTCCGCAACGCCCTGACCGGCCGGTGCTACGACGCCTACGGCACTGGTCCGGGCGGTCAGGTCGGCACGTACTCGTGCGGCACCCAGGAGAACCAGCAGTGGCGCGTCCTCGCCAACCCGGCCGGCGGCCTGTCGTTCCGGCTGGTGCGGGGCGGTCTGTGCCTCGGCGTGACCAACCGCAGCCTCGGAACCGGCCTGACGATGAACGCGTGTGGGCTCGGCGTCGGCGTGCGCTGGCGGATCGACACCTGAGTTCGGTGGTCTGCCGGGGGTCGACTAAAGTGCTCCCAACCCCCCGTGCGGCGGCATCTCACCCAACTCCCCCAGGGCCGGAAGGCAGCAAGGGTAAGTGAGCTCTGTCGGGTGCACGGGGGGCCTTTGCGTTCCCGGTGCCTGCGCCCCGTACTGTCGATCGACATGGCAACCGGCGCGATGATCCACACGTTCACCGTGCAATGGGCCGACATGGACCGTGGGGTCTACGAGGACTTCACCCTTCGCGTGGCGCGGCATCCGTCCGAGACTGACGCGTACATGCTCACGCGCGTGCTGGCCTACTGCATGGAGTACGAGGAAGGCATCGCGTTCAGCGAGGGCATCTCCTCGACCCAGGAGCCTGCCGTTCTCGTCCGTGACCTGACTGGCCGGGTCCTTGCGTGGATCGAGGTGGGTGCACCGGACGCCGAGCGCCTGCACCAGGCCAGCAAGCTGGCGGACCGGGTGGCGGTCTACACCCATCGCGACCCGGTCAGGGTGATGGCCACCTGGTCGGGGAAGCGCATCCATCGCGCCCAGGACGTCGTTGTACGCAGCTTCGATCCCGGCTTCATCGATGCCGCGGTCGCTGCGATCGAACGCCGCAACGTGACCACGCTCTCCCTCACGGAGAGCCAGCTCTACCTCGACCTGAACCAGACGACGCTGCAGTCGACGGTCCACGAGCATCGGATCGAGTGAGCGCTCCCTCGTCCACCCGGGCATGGCCCTGTGGTGATGTCGGCGTGGCTGGTTAGTGTTCACACGTGGACTCCCCGCTCGCGCTCTACCGCCGCTACCGGCCCGAGACCTTCGCCGAGGTGATCGGGCAGGAGCACGTGACCGAGCCGTTGCGTGCGGCCCTGGCCGCCAACCGGGTCAACCATGCCTACCTGTTCTCCGGTCCGCGAGGTTGTGGCAAGACCACGAGTGCCCGGATCCTGGCGCGGGCGCTGAACTGCGAGCAGGCGCCGATCGCCGATCCGTGTGGCGAGTGCGACAGCTGTCGTGACCTGGCCCGGGGTGGCCCCGGGTCGATCGACGTGATCGAGATCGACGCGGCGTCGCACGGTGGTGTGGACGACGCCCGCGACCTGCGCGAGAAGGCGTTCTTCGCGCCGGTGCGCAGCCGCTACAAGGTCTACATCATCGACGAGGCGCACATGGTCACCACGCAGGGCTTCAACGCCCTGCTCAAGCTGGTCGAGGAGCCGCCGCCCCACCTGCGCTTCATCTTCGCGACGACCGAGCCCGAGAAGGTCATCCCGACCATCCGCTCGCGCACGCACCACTACCCGTTCCGGCTGATCCCGCCGCGGTTGCTGTCCTCCTACCTCTCCGAGCTCTGCGAGCTGGAGGGCGTCACGATCGAGCCTGCAGCGCTGCCGTTGGTCGTGCGCGCCGGAGCTGGCTCGGCTCGCGACACCCTCTCGGTCCTCGACCAGCTCCTCGGCGGAGCCGGTCCTGCCGGCGTGACCTACGAGCTCGCCAGCGGCCTCCTCGGCTACACCCCCGACACGCTGCTCGACGACGTCGTGTCGTCGTTCGCGGCCGGCGACGGGGGCGCCGTCTTCGGTGTCGTCGACAAGGTGATCGAGACCGGACAGGACCCGCGTCGCTTCACCGAGGACCTCCTGCGCCGCCTGCGCGACCTGGTGATCATCTCCGCCGTTCCCGACGCGGCCGCGTCCGGCCTGATCGACGTGTCCGGCGACCAGGCCGACCGGCTGGTCGCCCAGGCCACCTCGTTCGGTCGGGGCGAGCTCACCCGGGCCGCCGACCTCGTCGCGTCCGGCCTGACCGACATGCGCGGAGCGACCGCTCCCCGCCTGCTGCTCGAGCTGATCTGTGCGCGGATCCTGCTCCCGGCCGCCGACCACAGCACCGAGGGCGTGCTGGCCCGGCTGGACCGTCTCGAGCGCCGTGCCGCCATCAGCGGTACGACGTCCGCGGAGTCTGCTCCGGCGCCCGCCCCCGCAGCCGTGCCTGCGCAGGACCGCCCGGTCCCGTCGCGCGCCGAGCGGGCCGCGCCCGAGCGGTCCGAGGAGCCGGCCCCGCCGCAGCGGCAGGCGCCGCCGGCGCCCGAGCCGGTCGCCGTCGTACCGGACCCGGAGCCGGAGCCGATTCGCGAAGCGGCCGCTCCCGAGCCAGTGGCCCCCGAGCCCGTCGCCCCGCAGCCGGTGGCCCCCGAGCCCGTCGCTCCCGAGCCCGTCGCGTTAGTCCCGGAGCCGGCCACACCTGCCGCCACCCCCGCCGCCGCGCCTGCCAGCGCTGCGCCGGCCGGCAGCGCCCTCACCCTCGTCGACATCCGCAGGTTGTGGCCCTCGGTGATCGACCGGGTCAAGGGCGTCAAGCGGGTCACCTGGATCCACCTCACCCAGAACTCCCAGGTGGTGGGGTTCAACAACGCCGTGCTCAGCCTCGGCTTCCAGTCCGACGGACCGCGCAAGTCGTTCGAGTCCGGCGGGCACGCCGAGATCGTCCAGCAGGCGGTGATCGACGAGATCGGCGCCAACGTGCGGATCGAGGCGATCATCGACCCGGCTGCCGATCCGAACGCCCACACGCCACCCGCACCCGTTGCGCCGTCGGCGCCCGAGGCAGCGCCCGTCGCCGCAGCTGCTCCGCAGCCGGCCGCGCCGGCCGCACCCCAGGCGTCCGCTGCCGACGCCCCGCCGTGGGCCGTCGAGGGCGACCAGGGTCCGGCCGACGAGCCGGTCTCCCGCCGTCCCCGGATGGCGGACATCCAGGCCGAGGCCGAGGCCCCGAAGCAGGACCCCGACGCCTCGGTCTCGTTCGACGACGCCGAGGTCGACGAGGAGTCCAGCGCCGAGCTGCTCGCCCGTGAGCTCGGTGCCCGCGTCATCGAGGAGATCCCGCGCGGCTGAGGCCGCCGCGTTACCGCCTCCACCCTGACCCCGTTCCCCCTGCAGAGATGAGATGACCATGAGCCAGAACCCGTTCGACGCACTCTCCGGTGGCGGCGACCTCTCCGGTGCCCTTGGGGGCCTGGATCTCGGCGCCCTGCTCCAGCAGGCCCAGCAGATGCAGGAAGACCTCCAGGCCGCACAGGACCGGTTGGCAGACACGAGCGTCGAGGGCTCGGTCGCCGGTGGCGTCGTCACGGTCACCGTGTCGGGTGTCGGTGAGCTCACCGCCGTGAACATCACCCCCGAGGCCCTCGACGGCACCGACGCTGCCGCGCTGGCCGACCTCGGCGACCTGATCGTGGCGGCCTTCCGCGACGCCCGGACCAAGGTCGACGAGCTGGCCAGCAGCACCCTCGGCCCGCTGGCCGGCGGGCTCCCCGGTGCGGGTGAGCCCGGCCTGCCGGGCCAGCTCGGATTCTGAGCGGACACCGGCGTTGTACGAAGGCGTTGTCCAGGACCTGATCGACGAGCTCGGGCGGTTGCCCGGGGTCGGTCCGAAGAGCGCCCAGCGGATCGCGTTCCACCTGCTGCAGGCCGACCCGGTCGACGTACGCCGTCTCGCGGACGTGCTCATCGAGGTCAAGGCGAAGGTGAAGTTCTGCAGCATCTGCTTCAACGTGGCCGAGGACGACCAGTGCCGGATCTGCCGTGACGTGCGACGCGACCCGTCGATCCTCTGTGTGGTCGAGGAGTACAAGGACGTCGTGGCGATCGAGCGGACCAGGGAGTTCCGGGGGCGCTACCACGTCCTGGGCGGCGCGATCTCGCCCATCGACGGCATCGGTCCGGAGCAGCTGCACATCCGGGAATTGCTCACTCGTCTGGCCGACGAGGTGGTCACCGAGGTGATCCTCGCGACTGATCCGAACCTCGAAGGTGAAGCGACAGCGACGTACCTCACGAGAATGCTCGGGCCGTTGGGGTTGCGCGTGACACGTTTGGCGAGTGGACTTCCGGTGGGAGGAGACCTGGAGTACGCCGATGAGGTCACCTTGGGTCGGGCATTCGTGGGAAGGCAGACAGCAACATGAGCGAGAACACCAACGTCACCGAGGTGACCGACAAGCTTCCGGGACTGGCTGCGCTCGAGGCGCTGATTGCCCTCGAGACGGAGACCGTGCGCCTTGCCGACGAGATCGCGGCCTCGGTCCGGTCGTTCCTCGACGGGCTGCGGGTCGTCGCGGCCGAGGCAACGGGCGGGCAGGCGGTGTCCCTGCTGCTGCTCCAGATCAGCCAGATCGCGCTGACCGGCGCGCGTCTGGGCGTGCACCGGGACTTCGCCCCGCGCGACGAGTTCCAGCCCGATGACGGCCCGGATCCTGACCTGGACGGGCTCCGGCTCCAGCTGGCGACCCTGCTCGGTGACCTCGACACCTACAGCTACGTCTTCGACCCGTACCAGCCCGAGATGGTCGAGGGCCTGCTGTCCGACGACCTGACGAGCATCGCAGCGGACCTCGAGGTGGGCGTGCGCCACTACGACGTCGGCGACGTCGAGGAAGCGCTGTGGTGGTGGCAGTTCTCCTACGTCTCGGCGTGGGGAGCGCTCGCCGGCGCGTCGATGAAGGCGCTGTTGTCGGTGGTCGCCCATGACCGACTCGACGTCGACCTCGACCGCACCCAGGAGATCGAGCTGGTCCAGGTCGCGGCAGCGGTGCTGGGCGACTGAACCCGGTCGCCCGGACCGGCGTACGACGACCGGGCTGGACGCTGGCGAAATCCGCTCGCGTACCTCGGTAGAATCGGGCTCGGCCCACCGTGCCGTGTCGCGGTCGTGGCCAGGTCCCCTTCCCCGTACAGCCAGGAGTGAGCCCCCGTGGGCATTGTCGTGCAGAAGTACGGCGGCTCGTCGGTCGCCGATGCGGCCGGCATCAAGCGCGTCGCGCAGCGCATCGTCAACACCAAGAAGGCCGGCCACCAGGTCGTCGTCGTGGTCTCGGCGATGGGGGACACGACGGACGAGCTGATCGATCTCGCCAACGAGGTCTCCCCGCTGCCGCCGGCCCGTGAGCTCGACATGCTGCTCACCGCCGGTGAGCGGATCTCGATGGCCGTGCTGGCCATGGCGATCCAGAGCGTCGGGCACGAGGCGCGGTCCTTCACCGGTTCGCAGGCCGGTGTGATCACCGATGCCGAGCACGGCCGGGCCAAGATCATCGACGTGACGCCCGGTCGCATCCAGGCGGCCATCGACGAGGGCGCGATCGCCATCGTCGCCGGCTTCCAGGGCGTCTCGCAGACCACCAAGGACATCACCACGCTCGGCCGCGGCGGCTCGGACACGACTGCCGTGGCGCTCGCCGTCGCGCTCAAGGCCGACGTGTGCGAGATCTACTCCGACGTCGACGGGATCTTCACCGCCGACCCGCGGATCGAGCCGCGCGCCCGCAAGGTGCCGCGCATCTCCTACGAGGAGACGCTCGAGATGGCCGCGCAGGGTGCCAAGATCCTGCACCTGCGGTGCGTCGAGTACGCCCGCCGCTACGACATGCCCATCCACGTCCGCTCGTCCTTCTCCGAGAAGGAGGGCACCTGGGTCGTCAAGGCCGAGGATGTAGTCCAGGAGGAATCCATGGAAGCCGCCATCATCACCGGTGTCGCCCACGACCGCAGCCAGGCCAAGATCACTGTCGTCGGTGTGCCGGACAAGCCGGGCGAGGCGGCCGCACTGTTCCGCGCCGTTGCCGACGCGCAGATCAACATCGACATGATCGTCCAGAACGTGTCGGCCGCCGCGACGGGCCGCACGGACATCTCGTTCACGCTGCCGAGCGGTGAGGGCCAGACCGCGATGACCGCGCTGTCCCGGATCCAGGAAGCGGTCGGCTTCGAGAGCCTGCAGTACGACGACAGCGTCGGCAAGGTCTCCATCGTCGGCGCCGGCATGAGCTCCTCGCCGGGCATCTCGGCGCGCTTCTTCGAGGCGCTCTCCGAGGCGGGCGTCAACATCGAGATGATCTCCACCTCCGAGATCCGGGTCTCCGTCGTCGTCGCGGAGACGCAGGTCGAGGACGCCGTCAACGCTGCACACGCCACCTTCGAGCTGGGCTCGGACGAGATCGAGGCCGTCGTGTACGGCGGAACGGGGCGATGAACGCCATGGGACTCAGCATCGGAATCGTCGGGGCCACCGGCCAGGTCGGCGTCGCCATGCGCCAGATCCTGTTGGAGCGGAACTTCCCGGCTGACACGATCCGGTTCTTCTCCTCGGCTCGTTCCGCGGGCAAGGTGCTCGCCTACGGCGACCGCGAGATCGTCGTGGAGGACGCCGAGACGGCCGACCCGACCGGGCTGGACATCGCGTTGTTCTCCGCCGGTGCCACCGCGTCCCGGGCGCTCGTGCCCCGGTTCGTCGACGCCGGTGTGATCGTCGTCGACAACTCCTCGGCCTTCCGCAAGGACCCGTCGATCCCGCTCGTCGTCTCGGAGGTGAACCCCGAGGCGGCTGCCGAGGTGATCGCCGCCGGTCGCGGCATCATCGCGAACCCGAACTGCACCACGATGGCCGCGATGCCCGTGCTCAAGCCCCTGCACGACGAGGCCGGCCTGGTCCGGCTGATCGCGTCGACGTACCAGGCCGTTTCCGGCTCCGGCATCGCCGGTGTCGAGGAGCTCGCCACGCGTGTCGAGGCAGCCGGCGACAAGGCCCGTGAGCTGGCGTACGACGGCGAGGCCGTCACGTTCCCCGAGCCCGGCGTCTACCAGCGGACGATCGCCTACAACGTGGTGCCGCTGGCCGGCAGCATCGTGGACGACGGTCTCAACGAGACCGACGAGGAGCAGAAGCTCCGCAACGAGTCCCGCAAGATCCTGGGCCTCCCCGACCTGCGGGTCTCCGGCCTGTGCGTGCGGGTCCCCGTCTTCACCGGCCACTCGCTGGCGATCAACGCCGAGTTCGAGCGGCCGCTGACCGCTGCCCGGGCGACCGAGCTGCTCTCCGGCGCGGCCGGCGTCGAGCTCGCCGAGATCCCGAACCCGCTCGCTGCGGCCGGGAAGGACCCGTCGTACGTCGGCCGGATCCGTCAGGACCCGGGCGTCGACGACAACCGTGGCCTGGCTCTGTTCGTGTCCAACGACAACCTGCGCAAGGGCGCCGCCCTCAACACGGTGCAGATCGCGGAGCTGATCGCCGCCTCGCGGTGACGGGAGTTTCACCGGCCGGCCGGTGAAACTCAAGCCTGGACGAGGAAGGTTCGTCGTCCAGGCATGAGTTTCGTCGTCCAGCCCCAGTGCAGGATCAGGCTTCTGTTGGTTCCACGAACGTCTTGGTGACCCACACCGAGGCGAGATAGCCCGCGATGCTCAGCACGGGAATGATGATGAGCATCGTCCAGCTGTCGAGCAGGTCGATCAGGAACAACAGGGCCACCACGGCCACGAGGCCCACCGCCAGGAAGCTGCTGCTGCCGGGGTCGGGAATCAGGAAGACCTTCAGCAGGGCACTGCCCAGCAGCACACACAGTGCGAAGGTGGCGATCAGCAGCAGGAAGCCCGGGCCACCGCCGCACGAGGACGTGCCCCGGACGGCTTCACAGCCGCGCAGCGACAGCCAGGTCAGGGCGACCATTGCGGCGCCCACCACGAAGCCCGTGAGGGCGGCGGCGCGGTAGAGGGTCAGCAGGGGGCCGTCCGGCCCGATCGCTGCGATCTCGGCGTCCTCGGTGGCAGCGGTGGTCGTCGACACCGGCTCCGGCTCGACCTGGACCGGCTTCGCGGCCGCCTTGGGCGCCGGCTTCGGCTGGGTGACGGTCGGTTTGGTCGCGACGGGAGCAGGTTCGGGTTCGGGTTCGGGTTCCGGTTCGGGTTCCGGTTCGGGCTCCGGCTCCGGCTCGGGTTCGGGCTCCACAGTCTCCAGGACCGCCGTGGGCTCCTCGACGATCTCTTCCTCGGCGACGGGCTCTTCGGCGACGGGCTCTTCGGCGACGGGCTCCTCGGTCGCCGGGACCTCAGCCGTCGCGGGCGTCGGACGAGATGCGGCCGCCGGGGTGGGCTCTTCGGGCGCGCCGGACGTCTCGACCGGCTTCTTCTTGCGCCCGAACAGCTTGGGCGGTTCCAAGCTGAGCTTCAGCTTGTCCTGCTCATCTGACATGGCGTGCAGTCTGTCACGAAGGTCCGGCCAAGGGGACAACCCCCACGCGAGGCCGGACACGCCGTTCTCCTGCGCTCAGCACGCACCTGGTGCGGGCTGAGCGCAGGAAAGACCGGTGTGTCGGTCGTGACGGCCCGGAACATCGGGAAAACGGAAAGATCCGAACCCCCGATGAGGGTTCGGATCTTTCGCATCTCTTGCGAGATCACACGGTCGGGCTGACAGGATTTGAACCTGCGGCCTCTTCGTCCCGAACGAAGCGCGCTACCAAGCTGCGCCACAGCCCGCCGATCACCAGCCCCCTTGCGGGGACGGCTCACAAGCACGGGAGCATAGCGGAGGCGAGAGGCCGACCTGCAATCGGGAGCCGGGTTTCGACCGGCCCGGGACCCGGCCAGTACTACGCCAGGGGCAGCAGGTTGAGCACGACCGCCTCGGGCCGGCAGGCGATCCGGACCCGGGTGTACGGGTTGGTGCCGATGCCCGCCGAGACGTGCAGCACCGCCGACCTGGGATCGCCCGGACGGGAGTCGGCGGGGTGGCGGTGCAGGCCGCGAGCCCGCGCGGGATCGATGTCGCAGTTCGTGGTGAGCGCGCGGGCACCGCCGGGCCAGGGAAGACGGACCTGACCGCCATGGGTGTGCCCGGCGATGATCGCGTCGTACCCGTCCGCCGCGAACTGGTCCAGCACGCGCAGGTACGGCGCGTGCGTCACCGCGAGGCGCAGGTCGGCGTCGGTCTCCGCTGCTCCGGCAACGGCGGGGAGGTCGTCGTACCCGAGGTGGGGGTCGTCCACCCCCGCGAACGCGAAGGTGGTCTCGCCCACGGTGAGGCGGGAGCGACGGTTGGTGAGGTCCAGCCACCCTGCGCCGGCCAGGCCGGCGCTCAGGTCGCCCCAGGGCAGCTGGGGGACCTCGGTGTGGCGCTTGCCGTCGTCCGGCAGCAGGTACGCGATCGGGTTGCGCAAGCGGGGCTCGAAGTAGTCGTTGGAGCCGTGGACGAACACGCCGGGCACGTCGAGCAGGTCACCGAGGCTGTCGAGGACGACCGGCACGGCATCGCGGTGCGCGAGGTTGTCGCCGGTGTCGATGACCAGGTCGGGCTCCAGGGCGGCCAGCGACCGCAGCCACTCCTGCTTGCGGGTCTGCCCGGGCGTCATGTGGATGTCGGTGAGGTGCAGCACCCGCAACGGCCGCATCCCGGCCGGGAGCACCCGGACGTCGTAGGTCCGCAGCGTGTACTGGCGGGCCTCCCAGGCGGCGTACGACGTCACGGTGGCCCCGAGCACTCCGCCGAGTCCTGCGGTCCGCAGCAGAGCGCGCACGAATCCCATTCGGCAAGCACATCACACGGCAGGCACAATCAACGCATGAGCACCCTCAAGGACCGTCTGCGCGCTGACCTCACCACTGCCATCAAGGCCCGTGACGACGTGCGGTCCTCCACGCTGCGGATGGTCCTCACCGCGGTCACGAACGCGGAGGTGGCCGGCAAGGTCGCCAAGGAGCTCTCCGACGACGAGGTGCTCACCGTGCTCTCCAGCGAGGCCAAGAAGCGCCGCGAGGCCGCCGTGGCCTTCGAGGAGGGCAACCGGCCCGAGCAGGCGGCCAAGGAGCGGGCCGAGACGGCCGTGCTCCAGGACTACCTGCCCCAGCAGCTCGGGGTCGAGGAGATCGCAGCGATCGTCACTGCCGCCGTCGAGCAGGTCGGCGCGGCCGGGGCCGGCCCCAAGGCGATGGGCCAGGTGATGGGCATCGTGACGCCGCAGGTCAAGGGGCGCGCCGACGGCGCCGCTGTCGCTGCAGAGGTACGACGCCAGCTCGGCTGAGCCAGCGCGCTCAGTCGTCCCCGGCAGTGGCCCCGGGGGTGCCGGCGGGAGGATCGCCGCCGCGCTTCTTCTTCTTTTTCTTGGCCTTCGGGCTGCCGTCGGAGATGTAGAGGGTGACCGTGTCGCCCGAGCCGAGGTCGGCGCCCGCACCGGGGGACGAGTAGGCGACCAGGCCGGCGCGGAAGCCTGAGTCGACCGTGCGGCCACGGACGACGGTGAAGCCGAGGGCCTCCAGCTCGGCGCTGACGTCCTCGTAGCTGCGACCGCTCACATCGGGGATCGGGGTCAGCACGCCCGCGATGTCGGTGGAGGACGGCCGTTCGAAGTCCTCGTCGGCGAGGTACTGCGCGATCGCCTTGAACGTGTCGCCCCACAGCGGGCCTGCCGTCGTCGAACCGGAGGACGTGTACAGCGTCCGGCCGCCGACGGACTTGCCGTCCAGGGACTCGGGGTGGCCAGCCCGGTTCGCGCCGGCGACCGTGGCCGCGCCAGCGAGGTTCGGCGTGTAGCCGACGAACCAGACCGAGTTGTTGCCGCTCGTCGTGCCGGTCTTGCCGGCAGCCGGCTGGCCGGGGCTCAGTGCCGCACCGAATCCGCCGGGAGCGATCACGCCGCGGAGCACGTCGTTGACGGCGTTCGCGACCGGGCTGGCCAGCACCTGGGTGCAGCTCTTCGCGTACTCCTTGAGCACGTTGCCCTCGACGTCCTCGATCTGCGTGACCGGGCGGGCGTCGCAGTGCAGGCCGCGCGCGGCGAAGGTCGCGTAGGCCTCGGCCATCTCCAGCGGGCTCACGTCCGCGACACCGAGGGTGAACGACGGCACGATGTTGGCCTTGGTCAGCGAGCGGATGCCCATCCGCTTGGCGAGCTTCCACGGCTCGCAGATGCCGGTCTCCTTCTCGAGGTTCACGAAGAACGTGTTGACCGACTTCTGGGTGCCCTCGTAGAGGTTGGGTGCGGCGGAGGAACTCGTGGAGTTGCCGGGTGTCCAGATGGTGCTGTCCTGGTAGGGGCCGTCACAGGTCTGGAACTCGCTGAGCGGGAAGCGACCCGGGTTGGGTGCCGGGAACCGCTTGCTCAGCGGGATCTTCTTCTGGATCGCGGCAGCCAGCACGAACGCCTTGAAGGTGGATCCGGGCTGGAAACCCGCCGCGTCGCCGTACTTGGTCGGGACGGAGTAGTTGAGGAACGTCTGGCCCTTCTTCTTGCCCATCGGCCGCGACTGGGCGAGTGCGCGCACGTTGCCGCTGCCGGGCTCGATCAGGGCGAGGGCGCCAACGGCCAGGTCGTCCTTGAAGACGTGGGCCTTGACCGACGCCTGTGCGGCCTTCTGGAAGCGCATGTCGATCGTGGTCTTGATCGTCAGGCCGCCGTTGAAGATCAGCGCCTCGCGCTCGGTGGGGGTGTCGCCGAGCGCGGGGTCGGTCTTGAGCCAGCGCAGGACGTAGTCGCAGAAGAACTGGGCTCCGGAGTTTACGCAACCGTTCGGCTGCTCCTGCACCTTGAGCCCGAGCCGGCGCTTCTTGGCCGCGTCGGCGTCGGCGTCGGTGATCACGCTGAGCTGGGCCATCCGGCCGAGCACGATGTTGCGGCGCACCACCGCCTGGGCGGCATTCTTGGTGGGGTTGTACGCCTCGGGGCTCTGCACGAGCCCGGCCAGCAGGGCCGCCTGGCGCAGGTCGAGGTCCTTGGCGTTGACGCTGAAGTAGTGCTGGGCGGCGGCCTGGACGCCGTACGCGCCGTCACCGAAGTAGGCGGTGTTGAGGTACCGCTCGAGGATCCAGTCCTTGGACTGGCGCTTCTCGAGAGCGATCGCGTAGCGGAGCTCCTTGAGCTTGCGGCCGTAGGTGTCGTCGGTCGCCGCGGCGCGTTCCTCGTCGGTCTTGGCCTGGTTGATCAACGTCAGCTTCACCAGCTGCTGGGTGATCGACGAGCCACCCTGGGCGACGCCGCCGGCTGCCTGGTTGGTGAACAGCGCGCGGATCGTGCCCTTCACGTCGAGGGCGCCGTGCTGGTAGAAGCGGTAGTCCTCGATCGCGACGATGGCCTCGACCATCGTGCGCGAGATCTGCCGCAGGGGTACGTCGACCCGGTTCTGGTCGTAGAGGGTGGCGATGGTGCGCCCGCCCTTGTCCTTGATCTCGGTGCGCTGCGGAAGCTGCTCGGTCTCGAGCTGCTGCGGGAGGTCGTCGACGGACTCGGCCACGTTGCGGGCGGTGAAGCCCAGCACGCCGGCGAACGGGATCGCGAGACCCGAGACGACCACGCCGAGGACGGCGGACACCAGCAGCATCACGCCGAGATGGGAGGCGATCTTGCCGGGCGGCAGGCCGTCGAAGCGGAGACGAGACATGGCCTCAGGGTACGGGACGTACGGGTGTCTCCCGGACTCGTCGCGGCCTCCCCGTCGCACCGGAGACGCGCTCGACCGAGCAAACGTCTAGTCAGATGTGACTAGACAGGTTGGGCAGAACGAGCGATGTTGGAGAAGGGTCTCCATCCTTTACTTTGTCTAGGTCGGAGAGACCATGCGCTGTGGGGGTGCTGGCTCTTCGGATGTGGGAACCACAAGGGGACAACATGTGGGTAGATGACTGGGCGCCAAGGGCAGCCTGTCGGGACGCGCAGCCGGACCAGCTTTTCGTCCGGGGCGCAGAGCAGAACAAGGCCAAGCAAGTGTGTTCGGGATGTGCCGTGCGCACCGAGTGTCTCGCTGAGGCGCTCGACAACCAGATCGAGTGGGGCGTCTGGGGCGGAATGACGGAACGGGAGCGCCGTGCGCTCCTGCGACGCCGCCCGAGCGCATCGTGGCGCAAGGTCCTCGAGGACGCGCGCGACGGCCAGGTCGTTCCGGCTGTCTGAGGCCTGATCCGGGAAGGCCGCGCGAGCGACCTTCCCGGCTGCTTCACCCCTGTGCGAGCAGGGTGCCGACCGTGCGCAGCCCGTCGAGGTCGTGCACGTCTCCGGCGAGCGCCGGCACCACGACCGTCGCCACCTGCGGGTGCGCGGTCGCGAACCGGTCGCGCAGCATGCCTTCGCGCTGCACCATCCGCACGCGGTCGCCGTGCAACCGGAGCAGACCCGCTGTCAGCGACCCCGCATCCTGCTGACGCAGCCGCGCCGCCGCCGTCATGGCCTCGTCCGCCGACAGCGCTCCGGTCGGCTCGGGGCTGGCCCGGTTGATCACCAGTCCGGCCAACGGCATGCCGTCCTCGCTGAGCCGCTCCACGAAGTACTCCGCCTCGCGCAGTGCGTCCGGCTCCGGCGCGGCGACCACGAGGAACGCCGTACCGTCGGCCTTGAGCAGCGAGTAGGTCTGCTGGGCGCGCTGCCGGAAGCCACCGAAGACGGTGTCCAGCGCGGTCACGAACGTCTGCAGGTCCTTGAGGAACTGGGCGCCGAGGATCTTGGTCATCGCGTTCACGATCAGGCCGAAGCCGGCCGACATCAGCTTGGCCGGACCCTTGGCCGGCGCCATCATCAGCCGGACGAACTTGCCGTCGAGGAAGCTCGACAGGCGTTCGGGGGAGTCCAGGAAGTCCAGCGCCGAGCGTGACGGAGGCGTGTCCACGACGATCAGGTCGTAGGTGCCGGCCGCGCGGGAGTCGCGGTGCAGCTGGCCGAGCTTCTCCATCGCCATGTACTCCTGCGTGCCCGCGAACGAGCTCGACAGCGCGATGTAGAACGGGTTGGCCAGGATCTGCTTCGCCTTCTCGGGGCTGGCTTGGGAGATGACCACCTCATCGAAGGTGCGCTTCATGTCCAGCATCATCGCGTCGAGGCTGCCGTCGCCCTGCACACCGGTGACCGGTCGCGGGGTGTTGTCGAGCTCGGCGATCCCCATCGACTGGGCGAGGCGCCGGGCCGGGTCGATCGTGAGTACGACGACCTTCCGCCCGCGTTCGGCAGCGCGCAGCGCGAGCGCGGCGCTGGTCGTCGTCTTGCCGACGCCGCCGGAGCCGCAGCACACGATGATCCCCGTCTTCGGGTCATCGAGGAGGGCGTCGACGTCGAGGGTGCCTGCCCGCCGTGCGGGCGGCGTCGCGGGTCCGACCCGGGTCTGTCGCTGCGTGCTGCTCCGGGCCATCACGCCATCCCTTGTGCTCGGAGGTGGGCGGCGAGCTCGTAGAGCCCGCCGATGTCGATGCCGCCGGCCATCCGGGGCAGCTCGTAGGAGGGCACGTCCAGCTTCGCGACCAGCTCGCGCTGGGAGTCCTCGAGCGCGCGCCGCTCGGCGTGGTCGGCCGCCTCGGCGACGAGGTCCTCGACCAGCGTCGGGGTGACGGCGAGGCCACCCGCGGCGAGGTCCTTCTCGATCCGCGCCTGGTCGAGGCTGCCGGTGCGGGCCGCCGCGAGGTCGTCGGCCGTGAGGTCCTGGGGCCGGGCGAGGTTGACGATCACGCCGCCGACGGGGAGCCGGTTGGCGCGCAGCTCCGCGATGCCGTCGATGGTCTCCTGCACCGGCATCTCCTCGAGCACGGTGACCAGGTGGACGGCCGTGCGCGGCGACCGGAACAGCGTCATCATCGTGTCGGACTGCGCCTTGATGGGACCGACCTTCGCCAGGCCGGCGAGCTCGTTGCTGACGTTGAGGAACTGACAGATCCGGCCGGTCGGGGGCGCGTCCAGCACGACGTGGTCGTAGGTGATGGCGCCCTTGTTGCGGCTGTTGCGCTCGACGGCCTCGTAGACCTTGCCGGTCAGCAGCACGTCGCGCACGCCCGGCGCGATGGTGGTGGCGAACTCGATGACACCGAAGCGGTCCAGTGCCTTTCCGGCGCGACCGAGCCGGTAGTACATGGAGAGGTACTCCAGCAGCGCGGACTCCGCGTCGATGTGCAGCGCGTGCACCACGCCGCGGCCGCCGTCCTCGTCCGGGAGACCGGTCGTCAGGCGCCGCTCGACGTACGGGAGCGGGTCGACGTCGAACATCCTCGCGATGCCCTGACGGCCCTCCACCTCGCAGAGCAGGACGTTCTTGCCCTTGCCGGCCAGCGCCAGAGCCAGCGCCGAGGCAACGGTTGACTTCCCCGTGCCGCCCTTGCCGGAGACGATGTGCAGACGCACCTTCGACCAGTCACTCACGGGCCGAAGCCTAGTGGTTCAGGAGAGCTTGTCCGCGAGAACGATCCACGTGAAGAAGCTGATGCCCACCAACATGCCGATGTGCCCCAGGATCGACAGGGCCGGTCCCTGGGCCCAGCTGTCGCCCGTCGCGTCGGCGGCGTGCTTGCTCGGACGGGTCATCCACCGGGTCAGGATCAGCAGGCCGACGGCGACCTCGATCCACCACACCACCAGCGCGACGGCGCCGACGGTGCCTCCCGGGGAGGTCAGGTAGTAGATCCACACGGCCAGTGCCAGCACGCCCACGATGGTGTGCGCCTTGACGATCCCGAGAGGGACGAGCGCGTGGCCTGCCTGGGACTGCTCCGAGGAGAGTCGCATCCTGGTCAGGAGTACGACGACCGCGGCCAGCGCGGTCAGCATCCATACGGCGTTGTCGAGACTCACCGCGGCATCGTTGCACAAGTTGTGACGCCCGCCACTCGGTGCCGCTGCGGCTCACCGCAGCGCTGCCGCAGCGCTGCCGCGGATCGGGCGGCGGCAGCGGCCGCGACCGGCCTGAGTATCGTGCGGAGCATGACCAAGTGGGAGTACCAGGTAGCGCCCGTCCTCAATCACGTTGCGGCGCAGATCCTCAACAACTTCGGCCAGGACGGGTGGGAGCTCGTCACGCTCATCCCCGGCCAGGGTGGCAACGACATCGCGTACTTCAAGCGTCCGGCCCAGTGACGTGAGTGCCGAGCAGCGTCTGGCCGAGCTCGGCCTGACCGTCCCCGACGTCGTACCGCCCGTCGCGGCGTACCTCCCCGCTGTCCGCAGCGGTGCGATGGTCTACACCGCCGGGCAGCTGCCGATGCGTGACGGCGCGTTGATCGCGACCGGCAAGGTGGGCGCCGACGTCACCCCCGAGGTGGCCTACGAGTGCGCCCGCCAGTGCGCGCTCAACGCGATGGCGGCGATCCGTTCGGTGACCGGGACGCTCGAGGGCATCCGCATCCTCAAGGTCGGCGTCTTCGTGGCCTCGTCGACGGACTTCACGGCGCAGGCCGCTGTCGCGAACGGTGCTTCCGAGCTGTTCGGTGCGGTGTTCGGCGAGCTCGGGGTGCATGCCCGCTCGGCGGTCGGCGTCGCCGTGCTGCCCCTCGACTCGGCTGTCGAGGTCGAGGTCATCGCCGAGGTCGTCGGGTGACCACGATTCCGTTGCCGCCGGTGCCGCTGCCGGAGCGGCTCGCTGCGCTCGCGCAGGAGTACGCCGACGGGCAGCGTGAGGCCGCCGAGCCGCGGGACGCGGCGACCGTGATCCTGCTGCGGCCGGGTGCCGACGGCGCTCCTGAGGTCTACCTGCTGCGGCGGCAGACCACGATGGCCTTCGCGGGTGGCATGTGCGTGTTCCCCGGCGGTGGCGTCGACCCGCGGGACTACGACCACACCGTCGCCTGGGCAGGGCCCTCGCCCGCCGAGTGGGCGACCCGCCTGGGCACCACCGAGGATGTCGCCCGGGCACTGGTATGTGCCGCCGTGCGCGAGACCTTCGAGGAGTCGGGGGTACTGCTCGCGGGCACGTCCGCCGACAGTGTCGTCGCGGACACGACCGGCGAGGACTGGGAGGCCGACCGCGTCGCGCTCGAGTCGCGCGCCGAGTCGATGACCGACTTCCTGACCCGGCGCGGGCTGGTGCTGCGCACCGACCTGCTCGGCGTCTGGACCGGCTGGCTGACGCCGGTCTTCGAGCCGAAGCGCTACCGGACCTACTTCTTCGCGGCCCGGTTGCCCGAGGGCCAGCTCACGCGCGACGTGTCCACGGAGTCGTCGGAAGTCGTCTGGCTGCCCGCCGCCGAGGCCGCCGACCAGGCGGATCGTGGCGAGCTCGCGATGCTCCCGCCGACGTACCTCACCTGCCTGGAGATCGGGACCCACCCCGACCTCGACGAGGTGATGGCCGCCAGTGTGGGCCGCACGGTCGAGATGTTCATGCCGCAGGTCGAGCCGCTGGGCGAGGGGTTCACCTTGTCCATGCCCGACGACCTGCGCCCGCTGGTGGCTGCGCGGAGGTCCTGAGGCCGTGAGCGACGCGTTCGTGCCCTGGCAGGGAGGCGAGTACGGCGCCCGCGGGCGCTGCGTCCTCGCGCCCAACCCCGGCATCATGACGCTCGACGGCACCAACACCTGGGTGCTGCGCGAGCCCGGCGCCGACCGGTCGATCGTGGTCGACCCGGGTCCGTTGCACGACGACCACCTCGACGCGGTGGCTGCTGTCGCCGGGCAGGTCGAGGCCGTCGTGGTGACGCACCACCACCTCGACCACACCGAAGCAGCCCGCTCCTTCGCGGAGCGGATGGGCTGTGGCGTGCGGGGCCTGGATCCCGAGCAGTGCTGGCGTTCGGAGCCGATCGTCGACGGTGAGGTGCTGTCGGTCGGAGGCCTCGAGGTCGAGGTGCTGACCACGCCCGGCCACACCAGCGACTCGGTGTCCCTGCTCATCGAGGCCGACGGCGCGCTGCTGACCGGCGACATGGTGCTCGGTCGCGGCACCACGGTGATCGTGCACCCCGATGGCGACCTCGGCTCCTACTTCGACTCCATCGCGAGGATGCGCTCTCTCGTCACCGCCGGCCGGGCGCAGTCGCTGTGGCCGGCCCACGGCCCGGTGCTGCCGGACGCGGCCGCCGTGCTCGACCACTACGTGGTGCACCGTCGCGAGCGGCTCGCCCAGGTCGAGGGCGCCCTCTCCCGGCTGGGCCTCACCCCGGCGTCGTTGCCGCCCGATGTCGCCGAGGACCCCGACCTGCCCCGCAAGGTCGTCGAGGTCGTGTACGCCGACGTGGACGAGTCGTTGTGGGGTGCGGCCGAGTGGTCGGTGCGGGCACAGTTGGCGTACCTGGCGGGGCGTTAGCCCAGCTGGTGCGGTGCCCGGCCGTACGCCTCGGGCTCCTCGGCCATGATCTTGGCGCGCGCCTTCACCCGGTAGCGCCAGATCTGCACGAGTCCGACGCCCCAGAGCAGGTACTGGCACGACATCGCGGCGCGGAACGCGTCGGGCGTGTAGTCCGTGCTCGACCCGGGGGTGCGCCAATCGAGGACGACACCGATGCCGACGACCAGCATCAGGCTGGCGAGGAAGCCGGCCTGGTTGATGATCCCGGTCGCGCTGGCCAGACGGGAGGGGGGATTCGAGGTGCGCCCGAGGTCGAAGCCGATCATCGAGGCCGGACCGCCGACGCCGACCACGATCACCAGCAGCACCAGCAGGGGGACTGGCGCGTTGCCCGGCCAGGCCAGCACGACGCTCCACATGATCACGATCGCCACGACGATGCTGATCACGATGGTCGAGCGCTCCCACGGGTGGCGCGTGATGGCCCACGCCAGTATCGGCCCTGCCGTCATCACGGCGATGACCATCAGCGTCAGCAACAGGCCCGCGGCGTGGTCGGACAGGCCCTCGCCGCGGACGAAGTAGGGATAGCCCCAGAGCAGGCCCAGTGTGGTCGCACTGAACTGGGTCGAGAAGTGCATCCAGAAGCCGAGTCGGGTGCCGGGCTCGGCCCACGATGCGCCCAGTGACGCACGGATCTGTGGCCACGACAGGGCCGGACCGAACACGGACCGCGACGACGGGGCATCGTGCACGACCGCCACCAGGGCGACGACCAGGACGATGCCGAGCGATGCGGCGAGCAGGTAGGAGCGGGTCCAGCCCAGGTGCCCCAGCGCCCAGGTCATGGGAACGGCGGCGAGGATCGACCCGAGCTGTCCCAGCACGCCGGTCAGCTGGGTCATCAGCGGGATCCGGCGTGGAGCGAACCACGTGGTCACGAGGCGCAGCACGCAGATGAACGTCATCGCGTCGCCGATGCCGACGAAGAGCCGGGCGAGCAGCGCCAGCGCGTAGGTGTCGGCGAAGGCGAATCCGGCCTGCGCAACGATCAGCACCACGGCGCCGGTCAGCAGCACCCGGCGGGGGCCGAAGCGGTCGACCAGCAGGCCGACCGGGATCTGCATCGCGGCGTACACGAGCAGCTGCAGCATCGTGAAGGTCGCGAGCTGGGAGGCGCTGATGTCGAAGCGTTCGGTCGCTGCGAGCCCGGCGACGGCGAGCGAGGACCGGTGGAACACCGCCAGCAGGTAGACGAGCAGTGCGACGACCCAGATGGAGTACGCCCTCCGTGCGGTGGTCGCAGCGGAGAGGCTCACCCAGCAAGGCTAGCCGCGCCGCACCTCCGGTCAGGCGCCGGTGCCGATGACCTCCGAGGTCATGTCCCTGCCCCCGGCCGCTGGCTAGGTTGGGCGACGTGAATGCACCTGCAGGAGAGCTGATCCGCGGTTGGCGGCAGCGACGACACCTGTCCCAGCTCGAGCTCGCCAGCCGGGCCGACGTCTCGACCCGGCACCTCAGCTACATCGAGACCGGTCGCTCCCGTCCGACGAGCTCGATGGTGCTGCGCCTGTGCGACTACCTGGAGGTCCCGTTGCGTGAGCAGAACGAGCTGTTGCTCGCCGCCGGCCATGCGCCTGCGCACCCCGAGCACCAGCTGACCGACCCGCCGATGGCCGAGGCGAATGCCGCACTGGAGGCGATCCTCGCCGCGCACCACCCCTACCCGGCCCTCGTCGTCGACCGCCGCTGGGAGCTCGTGAGCGCCAATGACGCGGCCTACTCGTTGATGGACGGCATCGACCCGGACCTGCTGGAGCCGCCCATCAACGTCATCCGGCTCTCGCTGCACCCGCGCGGCCTCGGCCCCCGTGTCGTGAACTTCGAGGAGTGGCGCGCGCACCTCGCCGAGCGCCTTCGCCACGAGTACGACGCCACGGGCGACCCGTTCATCGGGGAGCTCGCTGACGAGGTCACCGGCGACGGGGTCGAGTCGATCGACTCGTCCGCGCTCGTCGTACCCCTGCAGCTGCGGGTGGGTGAGGACACGGTGCTGTCGTTCATCTCCACCACGACGGTGTTCGGCACGCCGCGCGAGGTGACCCTGTCGGAGCTGGCGATCGAAGCGTTCTACCCGGCCGACGAGGCGACCCGGAAGATCCTCAACGGGTACTGAGCCGCCGGGCGATCAGGGCCACCCCACCGAGCAGCAGCACGCCGAGCAACGCCAGGCCGCCGACGGCGAGCTTGCGCTCGGTCGACCACGGCCAGTCGGGTTCCGGCCTGCTGACGGTCGGCCGGTCGGGGTCGATCAGATCACTCGCCAGGGTCAGGCCGAGCACGCCCACGTCGACGTCAATGATCTTGCGGGCGCCGATCTCGTCCTTCGTCACGTCGGTCGTGATGATCTCGACCATCGGTGCCACACCGCCGTCGCCGTCGAGTGACTCCTGGTGGAGGAGCCGTGCTCCGTCGCCGAGGACACCGATCATCCGGGGTTGGGGAGCGAGGGTGTACGCGTCCTGGTCCTCGCCGTCGGGCAGCTCGCGCACCATCGCAACCTCGTCGCCGCCGGTGGAGTACAGGAGCGCGAACCAGCGGTCGCCCTCGGACCACAGCGTGGTGATCCGCTGGGTACTGCTCAGCACGATCCGCTCCTGCCCGGAATTCCGCCACCACAGGTTGCCAGAGATGGCGCTCAGCCCGCCGTCGTTCGACACGGCGACCAGGAACGGCACGTCGCCGGCCGTTGTCTCCTGGTCAGTCTCGATCGTGGGCTCGGGCAGCTCGGCCCAGCTCGACCTGTCCTTGCCCGGCGCCACGGCCCCGACCAGGTAGTTGCGGGTGCTGAACGCCTCGTCCGTCCACTCGGTGATCCACGTTCCGCCCCAGGCCAGCCAGCGGCCGTCGGGTGACCAGGACACCTGGTTCACCAAGAGCCTGCCCAGCTGGACGGAGGAGCTGTCGTGCTCCACCCTGACGGCCCGCACCTCGCCGGTCTCGAGGTCGGCGATGCGGATGCCACTGACGTCGAGGGTCCTCTCCCGGTTCTCCTGCTCCATGGGGTGTTGGTCCACCCACCCCCAGGCCAGCTGGGTGCCGTCGGGAGACAGTGCGACCGGAGGATGGTCCAGGGTGATCGGCGACGTGTCGGGTCCGGCGAGCAGCCCGTCCAGGTCGAGCAGGTGGTACTCGCCGGTCATCGCGCTGACCACCACCGGGATGCCGGTCTCGGTCACGAAGGCCGCCGCACCCACGCCGATCTTCAGGTCGGTCTCGACGTCGTCGACGTACAGGGGCACCGCGTGGATGTGCGAGGGCACGCCCGGTGCAGGCTTGCCTGCGACCGGAGTCCGATCGGGTTGGAGGGTCGGTGCCACCAGGGTGACGAGCAGCGCGACACACGCCACGGCCCCGCCCGCGGCGAGGATCCTCGCCCGGGCAGTCGCGCGACGGCCACGGGCGTAGAGATCGCTCGGGGGGTGCACCTGCGGTGCGCCCTCGGCGATCCGCTCGAGCTCCGCGCGGAGGCGCTCGCCGGTCACCGGGGTCCCCGATCGATTGTTCGTCGGAGGAGCGAAGCGGGGGAGACGAAGAATCGAGTGGGGTGGTTCATGACGACACCCCCTCGAGCAGTTCCTCGAGGTGGGGAGCGCGGGTGCGGAGTCGGGCCAGCGCTTCACGGGCCGTCGACTTCACGGTGCCGGAGCCGATGCCGAGGGCCGCGCCGGTCTCCACCTCGGTCAGGTCCTCGAAGTACCGCAGCACCAGGACGGAGCGCTGCCGCACCGTGAGCTGCGCGAGCGCGGCTTCCAGGCTCAGCCGCAGGTCACCATCGGGCTGGCGTGCGGGGCCAGCCTTGTCGTCGTACGACGGGGTGAGGGTCTCCTGCAGCTTGCGCCGCCGCCACCACGAGATGTTCTGCGTGTAGAGGATGCGCCGCACGTAGGGCTCCGGGTCACCGTGGATCCGGTGCCAGGCGCGGGCGGTCTTGAAGAGCGCTGTCTGCACGAGGTCCTCCGCAAGGTGGGCGTCCCCCGTGAGGAGGTACGCGGTGCGGGTCAGGGCCGGCGTGCGGGCATGGACGAACTCTTCGAATGCGTCCCGTGGTGCGTGTGGCATGCGGCTGACCCCCTTTCACCCGTACCTACGCGCAGGACGGGTGGTCCGGGGGTGAACCGTGCAGAAAAACCTTGGTGCTGATCAGCTCAGCGGGCGCGGCGACCCATGCGCTCGACGTCGAGGATGACGACCGAGCGGGGCTCCAGGCGCAGCCAGCCGCGCGAGGCGAAGTCGGCGAGCGCCTTGTTGACCGTCTCGCGGGAAGCACCGACCAGCTGGGCCAGCTCTTCCTGGGTGAGGTCGTGGTGCACGTGGACGCCGTCGTCGGCGGTGCGGCCGAAGCGGTCGGCCAGGTCGAGCAGCGCCTTGGCGACCCGGCCGGGGACGTCGGAGAACACCAGGTCGGCGACGACGTCGTTGGCCTTGCGCAGGCGTCCGGCGAGCTGGGTGAGCAGGCCGCGGGCGACGACCGGGCGACCCTCGAGCCAGCGCAGCAGGTCGTCGTGGGACAGCGAGGCGAAGTCGGCGTCGGTGACTGCGGTGACCGTGGCCGAGCGCGGGCCGGGGTCGAAGAGCGACAGCTCGCCGAACATCTGGCCGGGGCCCATGATCGCGAGCAGGTTCTCGCGGCCGTCCGAGGACGTGCGGCCCAGCTTCACCTTGCCCTCGAGCACGACGTACAGCTTGTCGCCGGTGTCGCCCTCGTGGAACAGCACCTCGCCGCGGCGCAGCCGCGTGGTCGCCAGCGACGTGCGCAGGGCGGCCATGGCTTCGTCGTCGAGCGCGCTGAACAGTGGCGCCTGACGGAGTACGTCGTTGTCCACGCTTCCTCCAAAGTCACTGCGCGTCGCGGGTCCGCCCCCCAGGGACGGAATAGACCCACCGACACGCTCGATCCGCATCCTAGCCAGTGGTCGAACTCACACCTAGTCGCCGGGCGGCGGTTTCGACGCGCTGTCGCGGCCGGTGCTGTCGGCGGGCGCCCGTACGCTGGGCCCGTGCGGGAGAACAAGCGGGCGATTGCGGTCGAGGAAGAAACTCCCACCCAGCGGGTCCGGCGGGCCCGCAAGATCGACCGGGTGCTCGCCGCGACCTATCCCGACGCGAAGGCCGAGCTCGACTTCGACAACGCCTTCGAGTGCCTCGTCGTGACCGTGCTGTCCGCCCAGACGACCGACAAACGGGTCAACCTGGTGCGGCCCACGTTGTTCGCCGCCTACCCCGATCCCGCGTCGATGGCCGCCGCCGATCGTGACCACCTCGAGCAGATCGTCGGCCCCCTCGGCTTCTTCCGGGCCAAGACCGAGTCCCTGCTCAAGCTCAGCGCCGCCCTCATGGAGCGGTACGACGGCCAGGTGCCCGGGCGGCTGGAGGACCTCGTGACGCTGCCCGGTGTGGGCCGCAAGACCGCCAACGTCGTGCTCGGCAACGCGTTCGACGTCCCGGGCATCACGGTCGACACGCACTTCGGCCGGCTCTCGCGGCGCCTCGGCTTCACCGAGGAGACCGACCCCGTGAAGGTGGAGCACGCGGTCGGTGCACTGTTCGAGAAGCGCGACTGGACGATGCTGTCGCACCACCTGATCTGGCACGGCCGCCGCTGCTGCCACGCGAAGAAGCCCGCGTGCGGAGCCTGCCCGGTGGCGCGCTGGTGCCCGTCGTACGGCGAAGGTCCGACGGACCCGGGTGAGGCCGACAAGCTGCTGCGCACCGAGGGTCCGAATTGAGGCGGGCTCCTGCTGCTCTGGTCGCACTGGTCGCCGCCGGCGTGCTGCTCACCGGCTGCGACAGCGTCGCACCGGCTCTCGCGTGCAAGGTCGACGTCGACTCGCCCGACCTGGTCAAGGACCGGGAGGCCGCCGGCATCTCCGACTGCGTCACCGAGTTCGACGACGCCGCGCCGGCCTCCGACCTCCCCGACCTCGACCTGGACTGCCTCGGCGGCACGACCTCTCGGTCGCTGGCTGAGGTCCGTGGACCGGCGCTGATCAACTTCTGGGCGTCCAACTGCGGCCCGTGCCGCAAGGAGCTCCCGGTGCTCCAGGAGTTCCACGAGAAGTACGGCGACCAGGTGAGCGTGCTCGGCGTCGACTACCTCGAGACCTACCCCGGCGCGGCGATCGACCTCGCGCGGCAGAGCGGGGTCACCTACCCGTCGCTGGCGGACGCGTGCGGCGACCTCCAGGAGACCGACCTGGTGATCCAGGGTCTGCCACAGTTCGTGTTCGTGGCCGCCGACGGTTCGACCCAGCAGTCCGCGGGGGGCATCGACTCGGTCGCCGAGCTGGTGGCCCTGGTCCAGCAGCACCTCGGGATCGACGTGACCCCCCGGACGCCCGACGACACAGCGCAGGAAGGGGCCCGATGACCACCCCGATGCCGGACGACGTGCGGGCCCGGATGGTCGACCACGTCCCCGACGAGATCCCCGAGGACCTGCCCGACTGGCTGCGGCCGTTGGCCGAGGGGGCGCGCAGCATCGAGGGCATCGAGCTCACCCAGTTCCTCCCGCCTGCCGGGGGCAACCCGCGCCGCGGGGCGGTGCTGATGCTGTTCGGCGAAGGTGACGCCGGCGGCGACGTACTCCTCACCGAACGCGCCCACCACATGCGTTCCCACCCCGGTCAGGTCTCGTTCCCGGGCGGGACGATCGACCCGGGCGAGACGGCCGTCGAGGCCGCCCTGCGCGAGACGTGGGAGGAGATCGGTGTCGATCCCGGCAGTGTCGAGATCTTCGGCGCGCTCCCCGAGCTGTGGCTGCCGCCCTCCAATTTCGCGGTGACCCCGATCCTCGGCTGGTGGCGCGACCCCGGCCCGGTCCGGGTCGCCTCGCCCGACGAGGTCCACGAGATCCACCGGGTCGGCCTGCGTGAGCTGGTCGATCCCGAGCACCGGATCAGCGTGCGGCACCCCGGCGGCTGGAACGGCCCGGGCTTCCTGATCGGCGACGACAAGGACGTCATCCTGTGGGGCTTCACGGGCGGGATCCTGACCCGGTTCTTCTCGTTCCTCGGTTGGCTCCCACCAGTGGAGGACCCGCCGGTGCATGATCTTCCGGAGTACATGCTCGCCGAGTACGTCCGCCGGACGTCCGCGACGGGCGACGACGACCGGACGGGTGACGACGGCATGGACCTCCTCGAGCCGGACGAGTGAGCGCGTGAACGTCCTCGACTGGCTGTTGGTGCTGCTCGTCCTCGCCTATGCCCTGTCCGGTTACTGGCAGGGCTTCGTCACCGGCGCCTTCGCCACGGTGGGCCTGCTGGGCGGCGGTCTCGCCGGCATCCTGCTCGCGCCGGTCGTGCTCGGCAGCCTCGATCCGTCACTGGCCGTGTCTCTCGGTGCGTTGTTCATCGTGATCCTGTGTGCCTCGCTCGGCCAGGCGGTCCTGCAGTACGCCGGCGCGCGGGTCCGGGAACGGATCACCTGGCAGCCGGCCCGGGCAGTCGATGCGATCGGCGGCGCGCTGCTGAGTGCACTGGCCGTGCTGCTGGTCGCGTGGGCACTGGGCGTGGCGATCTCCGGCACCCGGATCGGGTCGGTGACCTCGACGGTGCGCAGCTCGACCGTGCTGTCCAAGGTCAACGAGGTGCTGCCGGACGCGGCTCCCAACGTGCTGCAGGCGTTCAACAACGTCGTCGGCACCGGCTTCTTCCCGCGCTACCTCGAGCCGTTCGCTCCCGAGCAGATCGTCGAGGTCTCCCCGGGCCCGGCCAACCTGCCCGGGACGGCGAAGGTGAAGGCGACCCGCGAGAGCGTCGTGAAGATCCGCGGCGCCAACCAGTGCGGCCGCGGTGTCGAGGGCACGGGATTCGTCTTCTCCGAGGACCGGGTGATGACCAACGCCCACGTCGTCGCCGGCGTCGACGACCCCGAGGTGAACATCAACGGCGGCACCGAGCTGGCGCGGGTGGTGCTCTACGACAAGGAGCTCGACATCGCGGTGCTGGCCGTCGACACCGGCGACGTGAAGGTGCTGGGCTTCGACGACACCTCCGCGGCCGAGGACCCGGTCGCGATCGTCGGCTACCCGCAGGACGGGCCGTTCGACGTACAGACCGCTCGGATCCGGTCCATGCAGAACCTCCGCTCGCCCGACATCTACGGAGCCGGCACCGTCGTACGCGAGGTGTTCTCGCTGCGCGGCCTGGTGCGGCCCGGCAATTCCGGCGGCCCGATCGTCACGCCCGAGGGGAAGGTCGCCGGCGTCGTGTTCGCCGCGTCGGTCACCGACCCGGAGACGGGCTATGCGCTGACATCCAAGCAGGTGGCGGCGAGCGCGCGCGCCGGCGAGACGGAGGAGTCCGAGAAGGACACCGGGGACTGCGCGGCCTGATTGTTCCGGCATCATGAACCCGTGACCGAGGCCCCTGAATTGTTCGTCAGCTACGCCCACGACGCCGGGATCGCCCGGATCACCCTCGTCGACGGGGACCGGGGCAACCCGATCCACCATGCGTCGGTCGCCCAGCTGTTCGACGCGGTCCGCGCTGCGGGCCGCGACGGCGCGCGGGTCATCGTGCTGGCCGCCGAGGGCCGGTTCTTCTCGGTCGGCGGCGACCTGGCTGCCTTCGAGAGCGCCGAGGACCCCGCCGACTTCATCGACGACCTCGCCGAGTCCCTGCACCGGGCGGTCGGCGAGCTGATCCGGTCCGAGGCGATCGTCGTGACGGTCGTCCAGGGGACCGCGGCCGGCGCGGGTTTCCCGCTCGCTGCCGTGGGCGACATCGTGATCGCCGCGGACAACGTGAAGTTCAGCCTCGCCTACACGAAGGTCGGACTGTCGCCCGACGGTGGCAGCTCGCTGCTCGTCAACACGCTCGGCCTGCACCGCACCCTGCGCCTGGCGATCCTCGGTGACCTGCTCACCGCGCAGGAGGCGTACGACGCCGGGCTGGTCGCGCGCCTGGTCCCGGCCGCCGAGCTGGCCGACACCGTCGAGCAGGTCGTGGGCGTCCTCGCGGCGAGCTCGGCCTCGGCCAACGGCGCGGCCAAGCGCCTGCTGCGTGAGGTCGCCGTACCCGCGCCCGAGGCGGCCCTCCGTAAGGAGACGCTCTCGATCCGCAACCAGGCGGGCTCACCCGACGGGATCGAAGGCGTCGCCGCGTTCGTGGGCAAGCGCGCCCCGAAGTTCAACTGAATTGGTTCAAAACCCGACCGCGGCGCGGCGCTGGTCTCCGTTAGCGTTCGCGCCATGACCCGCGCCGCTGCCTTCCTCCTTGCCCTTGTCCTTCTCGCCTTCGGCCTGACCGGCTGTGGGGACGACAAGGCCGACTCCGACAGCGGGGCGAAGGACACGCCCGCCGCGTCCGACCAGAGCGACGACGCTCCCGACGACGCTGCCGACGACGACGGCGACGACTCCACCGATGACGATTCCGACGACTCCGCCGACTCCGCCGAGAACCCCGCCGAGCCGGTCTTCACCGAAGGCCCGGGAGATGCCACGCTCTCCTTCGCTTCCGCGACGTTGGGTGAAGGCGAGTTCGATCAGTCCGAGATCACGATCTCGGTCGGCCAGACCGTCGAGTTCGTCAACACTGGAGACCAGGTGGGCGCGGTCGAGGTCGCCGGACTCGACGGTGTGACGATCTCTGGTGGGCTCAAGGAGTACTACCGCTTCGACGTCGCCGGGACCTACTCGGTCGAGGAAGACATCTCCGGCGCCACGGCGATGATCATCGTGGAGTGACCACTCCCGGTTTCTCCGCAGGCACGGAAAACGAGAACGTGTTCCAGTTTCGGGGTTAGGGTGCAGCGGTGAGTGCTCCCGACGTGTTCAGCCCGGTCGACCTCGGCCCCGTGCGCCTGCGCAACCGGACGGTCAAGGCCGCCACCTTCGAGGGACGTACGCCGAACGGCGAGGTCACCGACGAGCTGATTGCCTACCACCGGGCGCCGGCCGAGGGCGGCGTCGGCCTGACCACGGTCGCCTACCTCGCTGTTGCTCCGGATGGCCGGACCCATCGCGAACAGATCGTCGTGGGGGAACGGACCCTGCCCGGTCTGGCCCGGCTGGCTGACGAGATCCACGCGACCGGCGCGAAGGTCGCCGGCCAGGTCGGTCACGCCGGCCCGGTTGCCAACGGCCGGTCGAACGGCGTGTCCGCGATCGCGGCCAGCCCGATGCCCAGCCCGCTGTCGATGCAGATGATCCGCTCGGCGAGCGAGAAGGACCTGACCCGGGTCACTCGGGCGTACGTCGACACGGCGCGCACCCTCGTGCGTGCTGGTTTCGACGTGCTCGAGCTCCACATGGCCCACTCGTACCTGATCTCGTCGTTCCTGGCGCCGGCGCTCAACCGCCGCGGCGACCGGTGGGGCGGGCCGCTCGAGCGGCGTGCCCGGCTCGCCCGGCAGGTGGCGCGCGTCGTACGCGAAGAGGTGGGGGACGCGGTCGCGGTCACGGCCAAGATCTCGGTCTCCGACGGCTTCCCCGGCGGCGTGTCGACCGAGGCAGGTGTCGAGTTCGCTCAGCTGTTGGAGTCCGACGGGCACCTCGATGCGCTCCAGTTGTCGGGTGGGTCGTCGTTGATGAACCCGATGTACCTCTTCCGCGGTGGCGCGCCCGTCAACGAGTTCGCCGCAACCATGCCGACGCTGGTGAAGTGGGGGATGAAGACGCCGATGGGGCGGTCGTTCCTCAAGGAGTACGAGTTCGAGGAGGCGTACTTCCGATCGAAGGCTCTCGAGTTCCGGGCTGCCGTGACGACCCCGTTGATGCTGCTCGGCGGGATCAACCGGCTCGACACGATGCAGCAGGCGATGGCCGACGGCTTCGAGTTCGTCGTGATGGGCCGGGCGTTGCTGCGTGAGCCGGACCTGGTCAACCGCCTGCAGGCCGGGGAGTCCGCGAGCGGGATCTGCATCCACTGCAACCGCTGCATGCCGACCATCTACTCCGGCACGCGATGTCCTGAGTGGGCGCCGGGCGAGGAGATTCCGGTGGCTGGGCCGCGGTAGCGAGTCCGAGTCCCCGAACCCCTTCCACAAAACTAGAACCTGTTCTACATTGGCTCGCATGTCGCAAGCCATCCCCGAGAAGCCACTGCGTGTCGTCGTCTGGTCGACCGGCACGATCGGGCGCCACGCCATCGCCGGCGTCGACGCCCATCCCGACCTCGAGCTGGTCGGGGTCTGGACCTCCACGCCGGGCAAGCACGGCAAGGACGCGGGTGAGCTCGCCGAGCTGGGTCGCGAGCTCGGCATCAAGGCCACCACCGACCGTGACGAGCTGATCGCGCTGCGGCCCGACTGCATCGTGCACGGCGCGATGACCGACGACCGGCTCTTCGAGTCGATCGAGGACCTGACCGGGTTCATCCGCGACGGGGTCAACGTCGTGTCGTCGGGGCCGGTCATCCTGCTGCATCGTGACGGCACGCTGCCTGCAGAGATGATCGACGGCATCGACGAAGCCGGCCGCCAGGGCAACGCGAGCCTGCACGTCAACGGCATCGACCCGGGCTTCGCCAACGACGTGCTGCCGCTGGTGATGACCAGTCTCAGCCAGCGCATCGACCACATCAAGGTCAGCGAGATCGCCGACTACTCCACCTACTACCAGCCCGTCGTGATGCGCGACATCTTCGGCTTCGGGCAGTCGATGGACACCAAGCCGATGCTGTGGGAGTCCGGCATCCTGAGTACGGCGTGGGGCCCGGTCGTGCGCGTCATCGCCGCGGGACTCGGCGTCACCCTCGACGAGCCCCTGGTCGAGGAGGTCACCCGACGACCCGCCCCGCGCACGGCCAAGACCCACTCGCTCGATGTCGAGGAGGGGACCATGGGCTCGGTGCTGTTCCGCGTCATCGGCACCGTCGACGGCGTCCCGCGGATCACCCTGGAGCACGTCACCCGCACCGACGCCGAGGCCGAGCCGGACTGGCCACGGCCCCATGAGGGCGACGGCTGCTACCGGATCGAGATCACCGGCGAGCCGTGCATGAAGGTCGAGTTCACCCACCACGGCGAGCACGGCGACCACAACGTCTCCGGGATGATCGTCACCGCCCAGCGCCTGATCAACGCCGTGCCGGCCGTCGTGGCCGCACGGCCCGGACTCATCACCGCCCTCGACCTGCCGCTCGTCACGGGACGTGGCCTGGTCTCGACCAACGGAGCATCATGACGATCCTCGACCGCTTCAGCGTCACCGACCACGTCGCCGTCGTCACGGGGGCCGGCCGCGGCATCGGCGCAGCGACCGCGATCGCGCTCGCCGAGGCCGGCGCGGACGTGCTCATCTCGTCGCGCACCGACACGCAGCTCAAGGAGGTGGCGGCACGGATCGAGGCCGTCGGGCGCCGCGCTGTCGTCGTACCCGCGAACCTGGCGCACACCGACGAGGTCGCCGGCCTGGCCCAGGCGGCGTACGACGCCTTCGGCCGCCTCGACATCGTCGTGAACAACGTCGGCGGCACGATCCCGAACGCGTTCCTCGACACCGATGTCGCGTACCTCGAGGAGTCCTTCCACTTCAACGTCGCGACGGCCCACGCCCTCAGCCGGGCCGCGGTCCCGCTGATGCTCGCGTCGGCCGGCGAGGGACGCCAGAAGTCGATCACCTCGATCAGCTCGATGATGGGGCGTACGGCGGCGCGCGGTTACCTCGCGTACGGCGTCGCCAAGGCGGCGCTGGCCCACTGGACGCGGCTCGCGGCGACCGACCTGTCCCCGAACATCCGGGTGAACGGCGTCTACGTGGGCTCGGTGATGACGAGCGCGCTGGAGTTCGTCGCCGGCGTGCCCGAGATGAAGCAGCAGATGGAGGAAGCCACTCCGCTGGGCCGGATCGGTGAGGCCGAGGACATCGCCGCGGCGGTGCTGTACCTGTCGTCGCGCGCAGGCCAGTTCATCACCGGCAAGCTGCTCGAGGTCGACGGCGGCATCCAGGAGCCCAACCTGGACCTCAACCTGCCCGATCTGCTGCCCGGTGGAGCACACGTGGTGACGGCTCCCTAAAGTGGCCAGATGACCACGGGAGGCATTGCAACCGGCCACGCCTTTTCACCGGACTCGGGACGGTACTGGGCCGACGAGGGCGCCTGGCAGGTCGCCGACGGCATCTACCGGATCCCGCTGCCGTTGCCCATGGACGGCCTCAAGGCGATCAACGTGTACGTCGTCCAGGCCGATGACGGGCTGACCCTGATCGACGGTGGCTGGTCGATCCCGGTCGCGCGCGAGCTGCTCGACAAGAGCCTGCGGTCGATCGGCTCGGGCTTCGGGGACATCAAGCGGTTCCTGGTGACCCACGTGCACCGCGACCACTTCACGATGGCGACGGTCCTGGGCCAGGAGTTCGGCTCCGAGGTGGTGCTCGGCATCGACGAGAAGCCGGCGCTCGAGCTGTTGCACCGTGCTGCAGAGGACGAGCTGGGCGAGAGCCCGTTCCTCAGCGTGCTCCGCACCGCGGGTGCCGCCGAGATCGCCGAGCTGTGGGCGGCCGGCCACGACGGGGTCCTGCCCGACGCGGTCGACTGGGCCTTCCCCGACCTGTGGCTGGAGGGCGATCGCACCTTCGAGGTCGGTCACCGCACCATCGACGCGGTGCACACGCCCGGCCACACGCCCGGCCACTACGTCTACGCCGACAAGGTCGAAGGTGTGCTGTTCGCCGGCGACCACGTGCTCCCCACGATCACGCCGTCTATCGGCTTCACGGTCCCTGCGGTCGAGCAGCCGCTGGGCCAGTTCATGTCCTCGCTGGCCCGGGTGCGCGCCCTCCCCGACCTGCGCATCCTCCCGGCACACGGGCCGGTCGCGCCGTCGTCGTACACCCGCGTCGACGAGCTGCTCGCCCACCACGAGACCCGGCTCGACCAGAGCCTGGCGTCGCTGGAGGCCCGCGGCGACGTGACCTCGATCGTGGTCGCCCGCGACCTGGGCTGGACCCGTCACGAGCACGCCTTCGACGACCTCGACATCTTCAGCCAGGGGATGGCGGCGATGGAGACCAAGGCGCACCTCGACCTGCTCGTCGCCCGCGGCCAGGCCACTGCGTCCGACGAGGCCGACGGGGTCGTGTTCACGGCGCTGTGAGCCTCAGCGCCGGCGCGCACTAGACTCGCGGGCACAGACAGGGGAGCACCGAAGGGTGCTGAGAGTGCGGATCCGCCGCAGACCCTCTGAACCTGCTCCGGTTAACACCGGCGAAGGGAGTCATCTCCATCATGCGTGCGCGCAACCACCTCATCCGGCTCACCAGCCCCGTCATCGGTGTCGCGGCGCTCGCGCTGCTCGCCTCCGGCTGCTCGCTCATCAGCAGCGAGAACGACGGCGAGACCGGCGCCACCGACAAGAGCGTCACCCTCGTGACCCACGAGTCCTTCGCTCTGCCCGACGACCTGGTCGCGGCGTTCGAGAAGGAGTCCGGCTTCCAGCTGGAGATCAGCAAGCTCGAGGACGCCGGCGCCCTCACCAACCAGCTGGTCCTCACCAAGGACGACCCGGTCGGCGACGTCGTGTTCGGCGTCGACAACTCGTTCGCCACGCGCGCGATCGACGAGGACGTCTTCGCGTCGTACTCGCCGACGCTGCCCGCGGGCGCCGAGAAGTTCGAGCTCGAGGGTGACGACGACGACGCCCTGACGCCGATCGACAACGGGAACGTCTGCGTCAACGTCGACGACGCGTGGTTCCGCAAGCAGGGCATCCCTGCGCCGACCGGCCTCGCCGACCTGACGAGGCCGCTCTACAAGGACCTGTTCGTGATCCCCGGCGCCAGCACCAGCTCGCCCGGCCTGGCCTTCCTGCTCTCCACGATCGAGGAGTACGGCGACGAGTGGCCCACCTACTGGGAGGACCTGGTCGCCAACGGCGCCAAGGTCGTCAAGGGCTGGTCCGACGCCTACTTCACCGACTTCACCTTCTCCGGTGGTGACCGCCCGATCGTGGTGTCCTACGACTCCTCGCCCGCCTTCACGCTCAACAAGGCCGGCACGAAGTCGACGACCAGCGCGCTGCTCGACAACTGCTTCGAGCAGGTCGAGTACGCCGGCGTGCTGCAGGGTGACGAGGACGACGAGACCAACGTCGCGGGCGCCCACGCGGTCATCGACTGGCTGCTGAGCCCGGAGGTGCAGGCCGCGCTCGCACCGACGATGTACGTCTTCCCGGTCGCCGACGGCGTCGAGCTGCCGGCCGAGTGGGCGACCTTCGCCAAGCGCCCCGCCGACACGGAGCAGGTCGAGCCGGCCGAGATCGCCAGCGAGCGTCAGGCCTGGCTCGAGGAATGGACCGAGATCATCTCGCGATGACACCGACTGCCGGGACCGGTCGCAAGCTCGCGTTCGCGCTGCTTGCTGCCGTGCCGGTGGCGGTGTTCGCGGTCTTCTTCGTGCTGCCGGTCGGGGCGATGCTCGAGCGGGGCCTGTGGCCCGAGGGCGGCTTCGATCCAGGGGCCGTGGGCGAGGTGCTCCAGCGGCCGCGGACGGGACGGGTGCTGTGGTTCACCGTCTGGACGAGCACGGTGGCCACGACGATCGCGGTGCTGCTCGGCGTACCGGCCGCGTACGTCCTGCACCGGTTGAGGTTCCGGGGTCGCGGACTGGTGCGCGCGGCACTGCTGGTGCCGTTCGTGCTGCCGACCGTGGTCGTGGGCCTGGCGGTCCGTGAGCTCATCTCGACGTCGGGCCCGCTCGGTTTCCTGGGCCTCGACGGCAGCCCGGTGGCCATCCTGATCGGGCTGGTCTTCTTCAACGTCGCGGTGGTGATCCGCACGGTGGGCGTGGCCTGGGAGGGCCTGGACCGTCGACCGGGGGAGGCCGCAGCGGCACTGGGGGCCTCACCGTGGCAGGTGTTCCGTACGGTCACCTTCCCCGCCCTGCGCCCGGCGATCGTGTCGGCAGCCAGCGTGGTGTTCCTGTTCTGCGCGACGGCGTTCGGCGTGGTCCTGGTGCTCGGCGGGGTCAGGTACTCCTCCGTCGAGACCGAGATCTACCTGCTGACCGCCGACCTGCTGGACCTGCCCGCTGCGGCGGCCCTGTCGCTGGTCCAGATGGTCGCGGTCGTCGTGCTCCTGGTCGTCGTGGGCCGCCTGCGCGCCGTCCCGGACCCGACGGTACGACGATCCGTGGCCGCCCCCGCGCGACCGCAGTGGCGTGACGCGCCAGCGATCGGGGTGACCGTGCTGACCCTGCTGGCCGTGGCGCTGCCGGTCCTGACGCTGGTCGTCGCGTCCTTCCGGAGCGACGGCGCCTGGACCCTGGACTTCTACCGTGCGCTCGAGGGATCGGGCGACGGGCTGCTCCAGGTGTCGGTCACGGATGCACTGGTCGCGTCGCTGCGGATCGCGGTCGACGCGACCTGGATGTCGCTGTCGCTCGGCCTGGCCGTCGCGTTCGTGGTGACCCGCCGGACTCGCACCCGGACGGGTCGGCGGATGCGCACCGTGCTCGACGGCTTCTTCATGCTCCCGCTCGGTGTGTCCGCGGTGACCCTGGGCTTCGGGTTCCTGATCGCCCTCGACGAACCGCCGCTGGACCTGCGGAGCAGCCCGCTGCTGGTGCCGATCGCCCAGGCGCTGGTGGCCCTGCCGCTGGTGGTGCGGACCCTCGTGCCGGTCCTGGCCGGCATCGACGACCGGCAACGACAGGCCGCTGCGTCGCTGGGAGCCGGGCCGCTGCGGGCCCTTCGCACCGTCGACCTCGCCGTCATCTGGCGGCCGCTGCTCGCGTCCGCGGGCTTCGCGTTCGCCGTGTCGCTGGGGGAGTTCGGCGCGACCTCGTTCATCGTGCGTCCGGCCGAACCGACGCTGCCGGTGGCGATCTACCGGTTGTTGAGCCATCCCGGTGCCCTCAACTACGGCACCGCCATGGCAGCCTCGGTCGTCCTGGCCGCGGTGACCGCCGCGGTCATCCTCGTCGTCGAGCGGCTGCGCGTGCCGGGAACGGGAGCCTGGTGATGCTGGAGCTCAAGGGCGTGACCGTCACGTTCGACGGCACCCGTGCCGTGGACGCCGTGGATCTGTCCGTCAAGGACGGCGACGTGCTGGCCGTGCTCGGTCCGTCGGGCTGCGGCAAGTCGACGCTGTTGCGCGCGGTCGCGGGCCTCGAACCTCTCGTGGACGGATCGATCGCCTGGGAGGGCCAGGACCTCGCCGGCACCCCGACCCATCGCCGCGGCTTCGCGCTGATGTTCCAGGACGGGCAGCTCTTCGACCACCTGACCGTGGCCCGCAACGTCGGCTACGCCCAGCGCCTGCGGGGCCTTTCGCGTGCCGCGGTCCGGGCCGAGGTCGACGACCTGCTCACCCTCGTCGGGCTGGAGGGGTACGCCGACCGGCTGCCACGCACGCTGTCCGGAGGCGAGCGGCAACGAGTCGCACTGGCCCGTTCACTCGCGGCCCGACCACGCCTGCTGCTGCTCGACGAGCCGCTCAGCGCCCTCGACGCGGGGTTGCGCGGGCGACTCGCCACCGACCTGCGCCGGATCCTCACGGAGTCCGGCACCACGGCGCTGATGGTCACCCACGACCAGGCCGAGGCGTTCGCGGTCGCCGATCGGCTGGCCGTGATGCGTGCCGGCAAGATCGTGCAGGAGGGCGCCACGACGCAGGTGTGGGGCGCGCCGGTCGACGGCGACACCGCCCTGTTCCTCGGCTACTCCCGCGTGCTGGAGGGAGCTGCGGCCGCCGCGCTGCTCGACCTCGCGGGCGCGCCCGTCCCACCCGGCGCCGCGGTGGCGGTTCGGTCGTCCGCGGTGCAGGTCGGGCCCGGGGACGGTCGCGGGGGCGTCGTACGGGACTTCCAGCTGACGCCTGACGGGAGCCGCGTGGTCGTGGCCGTCGACGGTGTCGGCGATCTTGCCGGGGTCGGCGCCCCGGGGTGGGCACCAGTGCCGGGGGACGTCGCCGCCGTACGGGTGGATCGGCGCGGCCTCGCTGTGATTCCCGACGCACAGGCGCACCGGTAGGGATCGGCAAGGGCGGTCCCTTGGGGCGCTCGCCCTAGACTGCCCCGGTGTACCGCCGCGCCTACACCCTTCTCATCGGCACGGCAGCGCTCATGCTGGGCCTGGCGGTCTTCACCGCGGTCAAGCTCGACCGCCGCCTGCTCGACCCGGAGGGCAGCTTCCTCGGACCGTCCTACATCCGCCTGCCGTTGCTCCTGATCGGCGCACTGCTGCTCGACCTGCTGCCGCTGACCCTGTGGAAGGCTCGCGGCCGTCCGAACCGGGTCATGCCGATCGTCCGGCACCGGCTCAAGACGCACTGGACCAAGGAGCGCGCCACGCTGGTGGCGATCGGTGTCATCAGCTTCTACCTGACCTACGTCAGCTACCGGAACCTCAAGTCCTTCCTGCCGTTCGTGCGTTCCGACCCGTCGGCGGCACCCGGCGAGGTCAGGGCCCTGTCGTACGACCGCGAGCTGCACATCATGGACCGGGTCATCTTCTTCGGGAACGACCCGAGCGACGTCCTGCACGCCGTTCTCGGCAAGACGGTCACCGCGGAGGTGCTCTCCCCGATCTACCTGATGTTCCTGCCGCTGGTCCCGCTCGGTGTGACCGCCTGGCTGGTCTGGTCGCGGAACATGTCGTTCGGCTACTGGTTCGTGACGTCCCAGTGCCTGGCCTGGTCGCTCGGCACGTTGTCGTACTACCTGCTCCCGACCCTGGGCCCCGGCATCGCGTACGCCGCGGAGTACTACGGAACCGGAGGTCTGGCGCACACCGGCACGACCGACCTGATGAACGGGATCGTGAGAGCCAGGGGCAATGTCCTGTACGG
Organism: Nocardioides sp. Root682; assembly: GCF_001427795.1. Lineage (GTDB taxonomy): Bacteria > Actinomycetota > Actinomycetes > Propionibacteriales > Nocardioidaceae > Nocardioides. The sequence continues at coordinate 232,419 of NZ_LMHJ01000004.1, forward strand.
CGGCGCGACCGGCTCGGTGAACTCCATCGCCGGCTTCGCCAGCCTGCACTGCGCGATCACGCTGCTCTTCGCACTGATGGTCCAGTACACGCTGCGCTCGAAGATCCTCAAGTGGGTGTTCTGGGTGAACTTCGGGCTGACCGTGATCGCCACGCTGTACTTCGGGTGGCACTACGTCGCCGACGACATCGCCGGCATCGCGATCGCTGTCGTGTCCTTCTACCTGGGCGGTGTCGCGAGCGGTCAGAAGTTCGATCGCGGACTGCACTCGCACCCCACGACGACGACGTCGAAGGTGCCTGTCGACGTCGAGTAGTGTCCCCTTTCACGAATTACATCGTTGTAGTTCGTCAAGGCGACACGCCGGTGACGGGTGAGAATATTGGGATTTTTGTTTCGGATGTGACGAAATCGCACTACGGTGGCGCGAGTGCGCACTCCAACTCTCGGGTCAGGTCTTCTTGCGCTGGTGCTGACGGCGGCCGCGTTCGCCCCGGGAGCGATGGCTGATCCATCGGGTCCAGCCGATCCCGACACCCCCTCAGTCAGCGACATCCGGGCCGCGCAGGACCAGGCGGCGGTCGCGAAGACGCAGGTCGAGAAGGTCCAGCAGAAGCTGGCCGAGGCGGCCGCGGACCTGGAAGCGGCATCGATCCGCGCCGCGAAGGCCGCCGAGGCCTGGAACGGCGCCCGATGGGCCGCGGAGCAGGCCCGGACGGCCAAGCGGGCCGCCGACACGGAGTCGGTGCAGGCCGACCGGACGATGACCGTCCAGAAGGCCGACTACCGCGACGCGGTGATCACCGCCAACGCGATGGGCCTCGAGCTGTCGGCCGTGGGCGTCCTGGTCAGCGCCGATGGCATGGAGTCGCTGGTCGAACGATCCGCCGCGACGGACCACGTGCAGGCCATGTTCAACCAGCAGCGCAACGAGTTCATCGCCGCCGCGGACACGGCCGAGAAGGCGTCCGTCGCGGCAACGGCGGCGTCGGACAAGGCGGACCGGACCGCGGCCGATGCTCGCGTCAAGCGTGACGAGGCGCAGGCCGCTGCCCGGGTCGCGACCGCGACCACGGCCCGCATCGAGCGCCGGAAGACCCGGCTGGTCCGCACCCTCGCCCGCCTCCAGGGCGTGAGCGTCGCGCTCGCCGCCCGGCGCCAACGCGCGATCGAGGAGGAACGCCGGGCTGCCCGGGTCGCCGCCACCCCGAAGCCGACGCCGGTCCGCAACGACACTCCGTCACCCGAGCCGAACGAGCCGGACGCGGCTGACCCGCCGCCGGCACCCAGCAACGGCGCCCAGGCTGCCATCGCGTTCGCTCGCGCCCAGCTGGGGGAGCCGTACCGGTGGGGAGCCTCGGGCCCGAACGCCTGGGACTGCTCCGGCCTGACCGCCGAGGCGTGGGCCGCCGGCGGCAAGAGCCTGCCGCACTACTCGGTCGCCCAGTACGACGTCTCCACGCCCATCTCCGCCGGACAGCTGCGGCCCGGGGACCTGGTGTTCTGGGGCGAGGGCAACAACCCCGGCTCGATCTACCACGTGGCGCTCTATGCCGGGAACGGCCGGATCATCCACGCGCCCCGCACCGGACGCCCCGTCACCGAGGAATCTCTCTATTACTGGCGCACCCCGGATTTCTACGCCCGTCCCTGAAATACTTCGTGGTCCGTTAGGTTCAGCCCATGGCTGAGGAGACCACGACGACCAAGCCCCCGGCGCTCACCATCGACGTGGCTGCGCTGACCAGCGTGCTCGACGGCAGGTACGCCGACATGCGCGCCCAGGTGCGCGAGCTGCTGCCGTCGTACGCCTCGGTCCTGGAGGACGCCGAGACGATGACCCGCGACGAGTTCCGCGAACGGGTGCTCGGAGTGGTCCTCGAGATCGCTGCGACCGGCGCCCCGGGTGTGGGCTTTCCGAAGGAGTACGGCGGCGGGGACGACATCGGTGCCTCGATCGCCGCCTTCGACACGCTCGCGTACGGCGACCTCTCGGTGTTGGTGAAGTTCGGTGTCCAGTTCGGCCTGTTCGGCGGAGCGATCCTGCAGCTCGGGACGAAGCGGCACCACGACGCGTACCTGTCCGACCTGATCACGGGCAAGCTGATGGGCTGCTTCGCCATGACCGAGACGGCCCACGGCAGCAACGTCCAGGCACTCGGGACGCTGGCGACGTACGACCCCGCCACCAGCGAGTTCGTGATCACCACCAGCACGCCAGAGGCCGGCAAGGACTACATCGGCAACGCCGCGAAGCACGCCCGGATGGCGGCCGTGTTCGCACAGCTCGAGGTCGGGGGCGAGGGCCACGGCGTGCACGCGTTCGTGGTGCCGATCCGCGACGAGGACGGTCAGCCCCTGCCCGGGATCCGGATCGAGGACGACGGCCACAAGATGGGCCTCAACGGCGTCGACAACGGCCGGATCTGGTTCGACGGTGTACGTGTCCCGCGCGAGGCGTTGCTCAACAAGTTCGCCGACGTGACCGAGGACGGCACCTACGTCAGCGAGATCGAGAGCTCGGGTCGCCGTTTCTTCACGATGCTGGGCACCCTCGTCCAGGGCCGGGTCTCGGTCGGGTCGGCCGCGGTCAGCACCGCGAAGGTGGCCCTGACGATCGCGGTGAAGTACGGCCTCCAGCGCCGGCAGTTCGAGACAGGGACCGCCCAGGAGGGCGAGGACGCCGAGCAACTGCTGCTCGACTACGGCCTGCACCAGCGCAGGCTGTTCCCGCGCCTGGCCCGGACCTACGCCCTGCACTTCGCCCAGGAGGTGCTGGCCAGCCGCCTGCACGACGTCTTCTCCGGGATCACCCCCGACGAGGAGTCGCGGCGCCTGCTGGAGTCGCGGGCCGCCGGCACGAAGGCCTTGTCGACGTGGCTGGCCACCGACGTCATCCAGGAGTGCCGCGAGGCCTGTGGCGGTGCCGGCTACCTGTCGGTCAACCGGTTCGCCGCGCTCAAGGCCGACACGGACGTCTTCATGACGTTCGAGGGCGACAACCACGTGCTGCTGCAGCTCGTCGGCAAGGGACTGCTCACCGACTACGCCAGCGACTTCTCCGACCTCGACCAGCTCGGGATGGTGCGGTTCGTGGCGAACCTCGCCGTCGACACGGTGCTGGAGAAGACCCGGGTCCACAAGATCCTGCAGCAGATCCGCGACGCGCTCCCGGACCGTGACGACGCCTGGTACACCGACAGCGGGCTGCTCGACCCGAGCTACCACCTGGCGATGTTCCGGTTCCGCGAGGAGCACCGGATCGGCGGCGTCGCCCGGCGCCTCAAGCGCGGTGTCGATTCCGGGATGGCACCGGGGGAGGTCTTCTCGCGGGTCCAGGACCACGTGATCTCCACGGCCAGGGCCCACGTCGAGCGGCTCGTCCTCGAGGCATTCGTCGACAAGCTCGGCACGCTCGCCGAGGATGCCGACGGCAGCACCAACAAGCTCGCCCTCAACATGCTCTGCGACCTGTACGCCCTGAGCAGCATCGAGGCGGACGCGGCCTGGTTCATGGAGCACGGTCGGCTCACCACCCAGCGGTCCAAGCAGATCACCCGCGAGATCGGTGACCTGTGCCGTCGGGTGCGCCCGATCGCCGGTGACCTGGTCGATGCCTTCGCCGTCCCGGCCGAGATGCTGCGTGCCCCGGCGTTGGTCGGGGACCACGCATGATCCGCAAGACGCTCTCCCGGGTCCCCGGCATCGGTGACTGGGACGAGGACCCGCTCTGGGCCTCGTTCTACGACTGGACCGTCGAGCACCCCCGCGTCGGCGGCGCCGCCTGGCGCGTCGGCATCAACAGCGACCTGCGCCGGCTCTACAGGGCGTCCGCGGAGATCGGTTGCCAGCCCGCCGGGAGCCGGATCCTCGACGTCCCGTGCGGCGGCGGTGTGGCGCTGCGCGGCCTCAAGCCCGGCCAGGGCGTGGAGTACGTCGCCGGCGACATCGCGCAGGCCATGCTCGACCGCACGATGCGGGCAGCCGAGGCGCGCGGCGTGGCCGACCAGGTCGTGCCGGAGATCGCCGACGTGGGCAACCTGCCCTTCGACACCGCATCGTTCGACCTGGTGGTCACGTTCACCGGCCTGCACTGCTTCCCGGACCCCGCCCGTGCGGTGGTCGAGATGGCCCGGGTGCTCAAGCCCGGTGGCGTGCTCACCGGCAGTGCCCTGTTCAACGACACCGGCCTGCGGTTCGAGCCGATGCGCCGGATCGGCCGGCTCGCCAGCGTGCTGGGTCCCGGCTGCAGCACCACCCAGCTCAAGGGGTGGCTGGCGGGGCAGGGGATCGCGGACGTCGTACTCGAGAAGAGCGGGGCGATCGGCTACTTCCGGGGGGTCAAGCGCACGTGAGGCGGGCCAGTGCGGCGCGGCGGGACGCGATCTTCACTGCGTTGCGGGACCTGTTGCTCGCCAAGCCGTGGGGCGACATCACGCTCGAGGCCGTCGCGAGCGATGCCGGCGTGAGCCGCCAGACGCTCTACAACTCGTTCGGGTCGCGCTACGGACTGGCGCAGGCGTACACGCTCGCCCTGGCCGACGCCCTGTGTGACCTGATCGCCGCCACCCTGGAGGAGCACCGCGACGACCGGCGTGCCGGGCTCGAGGCCGGGCTGCGGACCTACCTCGAGGTCGCCGCGACCGACCCGCTCATCCAGCGGGTGCGCGCCGGTGACGCCCATCCGGACCTGGTCCAGCTGGTCACGGCTGATTCGGCCACGCTGCTGACCCATGTCGGCACCCGTCTGGAGGCCGCGCTCCGGACCAGCTGGCCCGACGTCGACGCCACCCAGCGGCGCACGCTCGCGCGCACCGTGGCCCGGCTCGCCGTCAGCTTCGTCCCGCTGCCCCCGGAGTACGACGACAGCCCGGCCGCCATCGCGACCGGGCTGTCCTCACTGCTGGCCCCTCACTAGCGCGAGTTGGGGTTTGTCACCCTCGAGTTGGGGTTTGTCACCCTCGAGTTGGGTTTTGCTCGCGGCGTGCGGGTCAGACGATCCAGGCGGGCGAGACAGGGTCGCCAGGACCGGCAGGTGAATGCGGGGTCGCCAGTCCACGGGCCGGGCCGGTGATGACGAACACCGCGCCGGACTCGGTGCTGACTTGACGGTGGGCGCCGGCAGGAATCACCAGGGTGTCTCCGACCGACAGTCCGATGCTCTCGGCGTCGACGACGATGGTCGCCGTGCCGTCGAGCACGTGCCATGCCTGCTCGACATCGAAGGTGTGCTGGGGGCCGTGCTGGCCGGTGCGCATTGCGACGCGCCAGAGGCTCAGCGCCTGTGTGCCGCCCTGGGTGGGCGAAGCGAGGGTGGTCATCGAGGCGTTGGGTGTCTCGGTGACGCGACTTTCCGAGCGGGCGATCTTGATGGCGGGCATACCGACTCCGGGAGATAGACAATGTCGTTGTCTATCGATCGTAGGTAACCGGTTCGATATGGTCAACCGTGTTGTCGATCTGGAGGTGCTCATGAGCGAACCTGGCTGGCGCGTCGTACTCCTCCTGGCAGGCGCCTTCAGGGACACCGTCGACGCGCTCCACGGGGAGCTTGCCGAGCAGGGCCATCCTCAGGCTCGGCCGCTGCACGGCTTCGCGCTCCAGGCGATCGGCCCCGAGGGGTGCACGATCAACGAGCTGGGTCAGCGTCTCGGCGTCTCCAAGCAGGCCGCGGCCAAGACCGCGGCCGGCCTCGAGGGGGCGGGGTACGTCGCCCGGGGTTCAGTGCCAGGCGACCGAAGGGCGGTCCGGCTGCGTCGCACGTCTCGCGCCGACGAACTCCTGGCGGCCAGTGCGACCGGCTTCGAGCGCATCATGGACCGCTGGCGGAGTCAGCTCGGCGCCAGTCGCTTCGACGCGATGGTCGAGGCCCTCGCCGAGGTGGCCGGAGACCGGCCCATGGGCGACCTACCCGGCTGGCTCACCCAAACCCCAACTCGCGGGTGACAAACCCCAACTCGGCGCGATCAGGTCAGTGGGTGTCGAGTTTGAAACGCTCGAACGACGCGTGGATCTCGGCCTCGGCCTCGACGCGGCCGACCCAGTCGGCGCCTTCGACGGACTTGCCGGGCTCGAGGTCCTTGTAGACCTCGAAGAAGTGCTGGATCTCGAGGCGGTCGAAGTTCGCCACGTGGTTGATGTCGCGCAGGTGCTCCATGCGCGGGTCGCCCGAGGGGACGCACAGGACCTTGTCGTCGCCGCCGGCCTCGTCGGTCATCCGGAACATGCCGATCGCGCGGCACTTGATCAGGATGCCGGGGAACGTCGGCTCCTGCAGCAGCACGAGGGCGTCGAGCGGGTCGCCGTCCTGGCCCAGGGTGTCCTCGATGTAGCCGTAGTCGGCGGGGTACATCGTTGAGGTGAAGAGGAAGCGGTCGAGACGCATGCGTCCCGACTCGTGGTCGACCTCGTACTTGTTGCGGCTCCCCTTCGGGATTTCCACGAGGACGTCGAATTCCAGCACTGGCTTTCCTCCACAAATTTCTGGCCCGGTTGGCGGGTCCGGCGGGGGCGGCCGTTGGCTCGTCAGGCCTGCCCCGCGTCGTTGTCGGCGCCATTGTCCCGCACAATGTCTCCGAACGTGCAGTCGGGGAGAGGGAAAAGTGGCCAGCAGGGACGAGGAGCGGGTCTCCGGGCGCCGGAAGAAGGCGTTCGGCGGGCTCGTCGCGGTCGCGCTCGTCGCCGCCGGTGGGGTGGCCTGGCAGACCGGCTGGGCCGAGGACCAGTGGCACGACTTCCGCAACGGCCAGTCCGGTGTCCCTGCTGATCCGGCCGCGGTGGCACCGCCGCCCGAGGTCGACGTACCGGACGTCGTGCTCCCCAGTGCGGTGGCCGAGCCCGCCAACGGCCTGGGTCAGCTGGACCCCGGGGCGGTCGAGCAGGCGCTCGCCGGGCTGAACGACCCCGACCTCGGCCGCCATGTGCTGGCGATCGTGGGCGCCCTGGACGGGACCGGCGTCGCGTACGAGAGGTCCGAGGGTGCCGCCGTCGCGATCCCTGCCTCGACGACCAAGGTCGTCACGTCGGCGGTCGCGCTCTTCCTCCTCGGACCGGACAAGGTCTTCACCACCACGACCGTGCTCGACCAGACCGGTACGACGCCCCGACTGACCCTCGTCGGGGGCGGCGACCCGTTCCTCTCGCGCTCCCCGGAGACCGCGTCCGGCGCCGGATCGGCGACCTTCGTGCCGGTGCGGGCGAACATCAGGACGCTCGCCCGTCGTACCGCCCGGGCGCTGAAGGCGGACGGCATCCGCTCGGTCGAGCTCGCCTACGACGACTCGCTGTTCTCCGGACCGGCGGTCAACCCGCACTGGGAGCCGAGCTACGTGCCCGACGACATCGCGCCGATCGGCGCGCTCTGGGTCGACCAGGGCCGCGAGGCGGACGGCTCGGGACGCGTGGCCAACCCGCCCGCGACCGCCGCTGAGGAGTTCCGCAAGGCGCTGGTCCGGTACGGCGTCAAGGCCGTCGGCCGCACCACGCACGCAGCCGCAGCTGCCGCAGCGACTCCCGTGGGGTCCGTCAGCAGCCCGACCGTCGCGCAGATCGTGCAGCGCCTGATCGAGGTCAGCGACAACGCCGCCGCCGAGGTGCTGTTGCGCCACATCGGCATCGCCGACCAGGGTGCCGGCTCGTTCGAGGCTGGCCAGGCCGGGGTGAAACGGGTCCTCGCCGCCAACGGCGTACCCCTCGGTGCCTCCGTCCTGTACGACGGCAGCGGGCTCTCCCGAGCCAACCGACTCGCGCCCGCCGTACTGCTCGGTGTCCTGCGGCTGGCGGCCTCGGACGCCCACCCGCAGCTGCGCCCGCTGCTGGCCGCCCTGCCCGTTGCCGGCTTCACCGGCTCGCTCGCCAACCGGATGGACAAGGGCCCGGCCGCCGCTCGCGGACGGGTGCGTGCCAAGACCGGCACCCTGTCCAACGTGTCGTCCCTCGCGGGCATCGCCCTCGATCGCGACGGCAACCTGATGGGCTTCGTTCTCATGGCCGACCGGATCAAGGACCCGAAGGAGACCCTGGCCCAGACCGCGCTGGACAACGCCGCGGCCGGGCTGGGCGCCTGCTCCTGCGGCGGTTAGCGCACTTCGCGGGCGGTCTACGCTTCCCGCATGACCGAGCCGACCGCTGAACTGCCCCCGATGATCGACTGGGGCCTTGCGGTGGCGCTCGGGTCCCGGCTGGCGGGGGAGGGCCCCGTGGTGTCCCGCACCGAGGCCGACGACGCCGTCGCGGAGCTGCGGGCGGGCGCGAACCGCTCGACCGGCCTGGTCCGCGACTTCACCGGCCTCGACGCCCCCGACGGGACGGCGCCGATCCTGGTGGTCGATCGCCGCGGCTGGGTTCAGGCCAACGCGGAGGCGTTCGCGGTCGCGACCCGCCCCATGGTCGAGAAGATGGTGGAGTCGAAGCCGCCGGGGCGGCTGGCGGTCAAGGTCGGTTCGAAGATCACCGGCGCCGAGGTCGGCGGCCTGCTGGGCTTCCTCGCCGGCAAGGTGCTCGGCCAGTTCGACCCGTTCCACGGGGACCATGGCCGGTTGCTGCTGGTGGCACCGAACATCGTCCACGTCGAGCGCGAGCTCGAGGTCGACCCGCACGACTTCCGCCTCTGGGTCTGCCTGCACGAGGAGACCCACCGCGTGCAGTTCACGGCGGTGCCGTGGATGCGCGAGCACCTGTTCTCCGAGATCGCCGCGATCAGCGACGCCGTCGACCCGAGCAGCCTCATCGACGGCGGCCTCGACCGGCTCACCGAGGCGATCAAGGCCGCTCGGAACGGCGGCAGCATCGTCGAGATGTTCAGCACCCCCGAGCAGCGCGAGATCCTCGACCGGGTCACCGGGATGATGTCGCTGCTCGAGGGCCACGCGGACGTCGTCATGGACGACGTCGGTCCCAGCGTGATCCCGAGCGTCGACAGGATCCGCGCCAAGTTCACCCAGCGCCGCAAGGGCGTCGGCACCCTCGACCGCGTGCTGCGCCGGTTGCTCGGCCTCGAGGCGAAGATGGCGCAGTACCGCGACGGTGCGCAGTTCGTCCGGGCCGTGGTCGACAAGGTCGGCATGGAGGAGTTCAACGCCGTGTGGGCCGGTCCGGAGAACCTCCCGAGCAAGGCCGAGCTGAGCGACCCCGAGGGCTGGGTCCGCCGCGTCCTGTCATGAACAGCGACTGATGGGTCTGCACCCGGCCGTCGCTGCCGTCCGCCAAGGGGTACGTCGATCGCTGGCCGGCATCGAGCCCGGCTCGCCGGTCCTGGTGGCGTGCTCGGGCGGAGCCGACTCGCTCGCCCTGCTCAGCGCCACGATCTTCGAGGGCCACAAGGTCGGGCTCCGCGTGATCGGCGCGACCGTCGACCACGGACTGCAGAAGGGGTCGGCGGAGCACGCCGAACGGGTGGTCCTCCAGATGGCACGCCTCGGGGCTGACGAGACGGCGTCCGTCCGGGTGCAGGTCGACCCGGCGGGCCTCGGTCCGGAGGCCGCCGCTCGGCACGCCCGCTACGTCGTGCTCGACCAGTTCCGCGAGCACTTCGACGCCGCGCTGGTGCTGCTCGGCCACACGCGTGACGACCAGGCCGAGACCGTGCTGCTCGGGCTGACCCGTGGTTCGGGCGGTCGGAGCCTCGCCGGGATGCGCCGCACCTTCGACCGATACGCGCGCCCGCTGCTCGACGTCGCTGCGTCCGACACGGTGGCCGCGTGCCTGGCCGAGGGCGTCGAGTTCTGGGAGGACCCGCACAACAGCGACCCCGCGTTCACCCGGGTCCGGGTCCGCGAGCGGGTACTGCCCCTGCTCGAGGCGGAGCTCGGCCCCGGGGTCGCGTCCACGCTGGCCCGCACCGCCGACCAGGTCCGTGACGACGTGGAGGCGCTCGACGCCATCGCCCGGTCGGCGTACGAGAACCTGGTCTCGACAGGCTCGACCAACGGAGAAGGCCTTCGGCTGGTCGAGCTCTGCGAGACCCACCGCGCCATCGCCTCCCGTGTCCTGCGGCTGGCAGCTCTCGACGCCGGAGCGACCGACAGCGAGCTCTTCCACGTCCACGTCACGGCCCTTCTGGCGCTCGCGACCGGCGAGATCCGCGGCGAGGTCCAGCTCCCCGGCCACGTGACGGCGTTCCGCCGCGACGGCCACCTCCGGTTCCGCCCCACCGCTGTGGCAGGCTGACGCCCATGGACGCAGCAGACGTCGGGGACGACCTGGTCGAGGTGCTCTTCACCGAGGCTCAGATCCAGGCCCGGATCGCCGAGATGGCCGCCGAGATCGACCGCGACTACCACGGCAAGGACCTCGTCCTGGTCGGCGTGCTGCGCGGTGCGGTGATGGTGATGGCCGACCTGTCGCGCGCCCTGACCAAGCATGTCGAGATGGACTGGATGGCCGTGTCGTCGTACGGCTCGGGCACGAAGTCCTCCGGTGTGGTGCGGATCCTCAAGGACCTCGACGCCGACATCAGCGGGCGGCACGTCCTGATCGTCGACGAGATCATCGACACCGGCCTGACCCTGTCGTGGCTGACGTCCAACCTGGGCTCGCGTGGCCCGGCGAGCGTCGAGATCGCGACCCTGCTGCGCAAGCCCGAGGCCCTGCAGATGCCCATCGAGGCCAAGTACGTCGGCTGGGACATCCCCAACGAGTTCGTCATCGGCTACGGCCTGGACTACCGCGAGCGCTACCGCAACCTGCGCGACATCGGCACCCTGTCGCCCTCCGTGTACTCGTGAATGGTGCTCCGGTCACCATGGACCGGACACAATGGCAGCGGTGTCGGCGTGTACCGTCGACTGATTCTGATGTGACGACGAGGAGCGGTTGAGTCTGTGAAGCGCGTTTTCAGGGGGCCTTGGCTCTGGATCGTGGTGGCGGTGTTCGCCGTGGTCCTCGCCCTGCAGCTGCTCGCGCCCGGCGGCGGGTACGACGAGGTCCAGACCTCCCAGCTCTCGAAGTACATCGAGAAGGGGCAGGTCAAGGACATCACCTTCATCGATGGCGACCAGTCCATCGAGGCCACGCTCGACAAGGGCACCCGCGGCTCCGGCGACAAGGTGCTCGCCTACTACATCCAGGGCCAGCAGGAGACGCTGCTCGCGGCTGTCGACGACCAGGTCGCCAAGGGCACCATCGAGAAGGCCAACTCGAAGAACCCCAAGCCCAGCCTGCTCGGGTCGATCCTTGCGACGCTGCTGCCGTTCGCCCTCATCATCTTGCTGTTCATCTTCTTGATGAACAACGTCCAGGGTGGTGGCAAGGGCGTCATGCAGTTCGGCAAGTCCAAGGCCAAGATGATCAGCAAGGACATGCCCAAGACCACGTTCGCCGACGTCGCCGGTTGCGACGAGGCGATCGAGGAGCTCGGCGAGATCAAGGAGTTCCTCCAGGAGCCTGCCAAGTTCCAGGCGGTGGGCGCCAAGATCCCCAAGGGCGTGCTGCTCTACGGCTCGCCCGGTACGGGCAAGACGCTGCTCGCCCGCGCCGTCGCCGGCGAGGCCGGCGTGCCGTTCTACTCGATCTCCGGCTCGGACTTCGTCGAGATGTTCGTCGGTGTCGGTGCCTCGCGTGTCCGTGACCTGTTCGAACAGGCCAAGGAGAACGCCCCCGCCATCGTCTTCATCGACGAGATCGACGCCGTCGGTCGCCACCGTGGCGCCGGCATGGGCGGCGGTCACGACGAGCGCGAGCAGACGCTCAACCAGCTCCTGGTGGAGATGGACGGCTTCGACGTGCGCGGCGGCGTCATCCTGATCGCCGCGACCAACCGTCCCGACGTGCTCGACCCGGCGCTGCTGCGTCCGGGCCGCTTCGACCGCCAGATCCCCGTCGACGCTCCCGACCTGGCCGGCCGCAAGCAGATCCTCGACGTGCACTCGCGGGGCAAGCCGCTCTACACCGACGTCGACCTGCTGGCCGTCGCGCGTCGTACCCCCGGCTTCTCCGGTGCCGACCTCGCCAACGTGCTCAACGAGGCCGCGCTGCTCACCGCGCGCAACAACCAGAAGGTCATCACCGCGGCCACCCTCGACGAGGCGATCGACCGCGTCATCGCGGGCCCGCAGCGTCGTACCCGCCTGATGACGGAGAAGGAAAAGCTGATCACCGCCTACCACGAGGGCGGCCACGCCCTCGTCGCAGCGGCGCTCCCGGGCGGCGACCCGGTCCACAAGATCACGATCCTCCCGCGCGGCCGGGCCCTCGGTTACACGATGGTGCTGCCGGACGAGGACAAGTACTCCCAGACCCGCTCCGAGATGCTCGACAAGCTCGCCTACATGCTGGGTGGCCGGGCGGCCGAGGAGATGGTCTTCCACGACCCGACCACCGGCGCCGGCAACGACATCGAGAAGGCGACGAGCGTCGCCCGGGCCATGGTCACGCAGTACGGCATGACCGAGCGCCTCGGTGCGATCAAGCTCGGCGAGGCCGCCGGTGAGCCGTTCATGGGCCGCGACATGGGCCATGGCCGTGGTTACTCCGAGGACGTCGCCGCGATCATCGACGAGGAGACCAAGCTGCTCCTCACCGGTGCGCACCAGGAAGCGTTCGACATCCTGGTCGAGAACCGCGACGTGCTCGACCAGCTCGTGCTCGCGCTGCTCGACAAGGAGACGCTGGACAAGGCCGAGGTCGCGGAGATCTTCACCGCGCTGCGGTTGCGTCCGCGTCGTCCGGCCTGGACCGGCTCCCCGACGCGCATCCCCTCCGACATCCCCCCGGTGGAGATCCCCGAGGAGATCCGTCGGCGCGCTGCGCAGAACGGTCTCACGGTCAATGGTGTCAACACCGAGCCCGAGGGCGGCCAGATCCTGACGCCTCCGGGTCCCGACGGTGACGTCCACGGTGGACCCCCGATCGTGCCGCCGAACGAACCGCAGCCGCCCACGCCCTCCGCTGGCACCTGACGAAGGACCCCCGATGGCCGACCCGATCACCGTCCCTGAGCGGGACCGCGACGACGTGCCCGCGTTCGACCACGACCGCGCCGAGGCAGCGGTCCGTGAGCTGCTCATCGCCATCGGGGAGGACCCCGAGCGCGAGGGCCTGCGGGAGACGCCCGCCCGGGTGGCCAGGGCGTACGCCGAGATGACGGCCGGCCTCCGGTTGACCGCCGAGGACGTCCTCACCACGACGTTCGACATCGGGCACGACGAGATGGTCCTGGTCCGCGACATCGAGCTGTGGTCGATGTGCGAGCACCACCTGGTGCCGTTCACGGGCGTCGCCCACGTCGGCTACATCCCGGCCGAGACCGGCAAGATCACCGGGCTGTCCAAGCTGGCCCGGCTGGTCGACGTCTACGCGAAGCGCCCGCAGGTCCAGGAGCGGCTCACGACCCAGGTCGCCGACTCGCTGATGGAGCTGCTCGATGCCCGTGGCGTGATCGTGGTGATCGAGGCCGAGCACCTCTGCATGACGATGCGTGGCGTCCGCAAGGCCGGCGCCCGCACCATCACCTCCGCCGTCCGCGGCACGATGCTCTCGAACGCGTCGACGCGTGCCGAGGCGATGGCGCTGATCCACAGCCCGCGCAACTGACCCGCGGCGTCGACGACGAGGGGATGTGGCCGGGGCGGGCCTAGGATCGCGCCGGTGACCGACGATCGAGCCACGAGGGAGAGCGCTGCGTGACGCAGACGGAGTTCGAGCAGCCCCCGGTGCAGTTGCCACCTGAGCCCCCCGGCCGCGGGCAGTTGATGGCCTTGCGTGGCGCGGCCCTGGCGTCGGGCCTCGCAGCGCTCAGCTGGATCGTCGCCGCGGTGATCTGCGCCAACCGCGGTCTCGACCTCACGGACGAGAGCTTCTACCTGCTCAGCTACCGCTGGTGGAACGACAACTTCGACTCCTTCTCCGGTGTGCAGTACGTCTATGGGCCGGTGTTCGAGCTGCTCGGGTTCGACATCGCGCGACTCCGCCTCGTCCGCCTCGCAACCACCGTGGCGGCGCACGTCTGGTTCGGCTGGACGTTCATGTCCTGGTTGCGCTGGCAGCGCCCCGCGGCTCCCGCCAGCCGATGGTGGGAGATCGCCGGAACAGCGACGATCACGGCCTGCGCGGGGATCACCTACTCCTGGTTGCCGTTGAGTCCCGGGTACAACGACCTGGCACTCACCTGCGCGTTCGTCCTCGCGGGTGGCGTTCTGTGGATTGCTCGCGACATCCTGGCCGACCGTCCTGCGGCTGCTTGGGTGCCGCTCGGGATGGGAGCGACCGCGGTGGTGATGGGGCTCGCGAAGTGGTCGTCTGCTGCGTTGGTCCTCGTCGGCGTTGCCACGGTCCTTCTGGTCCTGCACTTCTCGGCTCGTCAGGGATGGCTTCGCCTGGGCCGGCTGGTGGGTCTCGGAGTTGCGGGAATGCTGGGGACGGCAGCATTCGTCCAGTTCGCACTCGTTCCCTTCCAGAAGATCGTGCCGCCCATGCTGGAAGTGAATTCCATGGTGGCGGACTCGACGAACTCACCGGCAGCCTTGCTGACGCGCTACCGAATCGGTGGCGAGATACTTCTCGACGACGTCGTCGCTCAGCACTGGCTGCTGCTGTTGGTTGCTGTGGCCGTGCCGTTCCTGGCACGGTGGCCGCGGATCGCCCTTGCGCTGGTTCTTCTTGCTCTCGCTTCGAGCATCGCCCAGGTGGTTCGCCATGACGGAACGATCGCGGGGCCTCCCCATCTGATGCCGCTGACGGTGACCATCTTCGCGCCCCTGCTGGCCATCCTGCTGGTGGCGATCACCGCTCTGGTGGCCGCGTTGCCGCGGCGGTGGAGGTCCGTTCCGGACCAGGCCTCTGGAGGCGCGGTCCGTCGAGGTGCACCGCGATCCGTGATCGTGATCATGCTGGTCGTGCTCCCGGTCGCGGTGTCGATGGGAACCGGGAACCTCCTGCAGTACATGGCCATGCTCGGCCTCGCAGCCTGGGTCGCCGTCGCAATCCTGATAGCCACGGCTGAGCCGGCGCGGCACCTGGCCACCCGCGTGCTGATCTTGGGGGCCGTTTCCGGAATCGTCGTCGCCACGATGTTCGTCGCCGTCGACGGCCTGTGGAACCGTCCGTATCGCACGTCGGGGTTCGAGGCGAGCACCACTAGGGCGAAGGAGGTGCCGGCGCTCGACTCTCTGCGGCTCGCCCCTGACGATGCCGAGGAATACGCCGACCTACGTCAGAGGCTGCTTCCGTACGTCGAGGAGGAGGGCCGCGCGATGATGGCCTTCGACGCGATGTCCGGCCTGGTCTTTCTGCTCGATGGGCGTCCGGTGGGTGAGGCCTGGTACGCGCCGTCAGACACCGCGCGATCCACCGCCGGAGTCATCCGCACGTGTGACGACGACCGGTGGTGGGGCCAACGCGAGCCGATCGTCCTGTTCAACCGCCCGGTCACGAAGCTCGAGCGGAAGACATTGCGCCACTGTGGGATCAGGCTCGCCCACTACGTGCAGTTGACCGAGCACATCGGCGACCAGACCGTCGTCATCTATCTCCCCCCGGGACCATCAAGCGGTGACCACGATCCGCCGGAGTAGCGCGAGTGCCACTGCGTTGAACGAGTGATCTGAGCGGTGGCCTATCGTGGCCGCCCATGGAGATGAGCATGACGGACACGCCCCAGCAGGAGATGCCCCGCCGCCTGATTTCCATCGTCGTGCCGGCGCTGAACGAGGCTGACAACGTCCCGGGACTTCTCGTGCGCTTCGCCGCGCTTGCCGCTGCCCACGCCGAATACGACTTCGAGCTGGTCCTCGTGGACGACGGGTCCACGGACGGCACGGCGGACCTGCTCCTCGACGCCGCCGATCCTGCCCACCGGGTGACAGCCGTACGACTCTCGCGCAGGTTCGGCTCCCACTACGCCATCTCGGCTGGGTTCGACGTCGCCCGGGGCGACGTCGCCGTGGTGCTGGGTGCCGACCTCCAGGAACCACCGAGCCTGATCGCTGACTTCATCGCTGGCTGGGAGTCAGGTTCCGACGTGGTGTGGGGAGTGCGACGCACGCGCACCGGTCGTTCGGTGTCGCAGGAGCTCTTCTCCAAGTCGTTCTCGCTGCTGTTCTCCCGCTACGCCAAGCTCGAGAACTACCCGGCCGAAGGCCCTTCCGGCGTCCTGGTGACCCGCGCCGTCATGGACGAGCTTGCGAAAATGCCCGAGCGAAACCGCAACGTGCTGGCCCTGATCGCCTGGCTTGGCTTCACTCAGACCCGCGTCGACTACGACCAGGTCGCCCGCAAGCACGGCGAGTCCCGCTGGACGCGGCGTCGCATGCTCCAGCTCGCCGTGGATTCGCTCATCCAGTTCTCGTCGATGCCCTTGCGCCTGTGCACCTTCACGGGCCTCGGTGTCGCGTTCCTGGGACTGCTCTACGCCGTCTTCCTGGTGGTCCGGGTCCTCGTCGGGGTGGACACACCTCCCGGCTGGTCGACGGTTCTCGTCGTCGTGCTCCTGCTGGGGGGCTTGCAGCTCACCGTGATCGGTGTGATGGGCGAGTACCTCTGGCGTGCGGTCGAGGAGACCCGCGCTCGCCCGCTGTTCGTGGTGCGGGACGTCAGGACGGCTGAGCCGACCGGCGGTTCTTCGCAACCGCAGCGCGCAGCGCCGTAGCAATCTGGTCGAGGTCGCCGTCGGCCAGGCCCGGGTAGAGCGGCAGGGTCAGCGCCTGGTGGTGCGCCTGCGTCGCATTCGGGAGGTCCGCCGCCAGATCACCCATGGTCTTCTGGAAGTACGGCTGGAGGTGCATGCCGTAGGTGCCCAGGGTCGACTCGATGTCGAGCTCGCGCAGGGAACGGATCACGCCATCGCGATCGATGAGGTCATCGAGCCGGACGACGTACGACTGGAAGGTCGGCACCACGTGGGAAGGGGCGGACGGAACCGTCACTCCCTCGATGTCGACCAGTCGTGAGGAGAGCGCGGCGGCCAGCCGCTGACGCTCGGCCACGATCGCGAGCAGCTTGCCCATCTGGACGACGCCGATCGCTGCGTGGATGTCCGACAGGCGGTAGTTGAACCCGGCTTCGACGAACTCCATGAAGAGCTCACCGCGTCGTGCGCCGTGGGCGCGGAGCAGGTTGAGCTGATCAGCGAGCGCCTCGTCGGACGTGGTGATCATCCCGCCCTCGCCGGTCGTGATCACTTTGCGCGGGTGGAAGGAGAAGACGCCGGCGGTACCCATCGAGCCCGCGGCCCGGCCACGGAACGTGCCGCCGACCGCGCAGGCGGCGTCCTCGATCACCGGCAACCCGTGACGGCCGGCGACTTCGTTGATGGCATCCATCTCGGCGCACAGGCCGAACGCGTGCACCGGCATCACGGCCTTGGTCCGGCTGGTGACGGCCGCCTCGATCAGGTCGGGGCGGATGTTGAAGGTGACCGGGTCGATGTCGGCGAAGACCGGCCGCGCACCCTGCTGCACGACGACGTTGGCCGTGGCGGGGAAGCTGAAGGCCGGCATGATGACCTCGTCGGTGGGCCCGACCCCGAGGGCCACGAGGGCCAGGTGCAGGCCCGTCGTCGCGGAGCTGACCGCGGCGGCTCGCGATGCACCCGTCAGCTCGCACATCAGCTGCTCGAGGCGAGCTGCCTGGGCGCCCTGCGTCAACATCCCGGTGGCGAGGACCTCGCCGACGGCCTTGAGCTCAGCGTCGTCGAGCGTGGGGATGTTCAGCCTCACGCGAGGACTCCGCGGTACCACTCGACGGTTTCAGCGAGGGCCTCGTCGGTCAGGAGCGGAATGTCGCGACCGAGTGCCTTGCGGACCTTGGTGGCGTCGGCAAGGTGACGGCGCACGTCGCCGGGGCGCGGGTCGCGGTGCACGATCTCGTGGCCCTCTGCGCCCATGACGGACAGCAGGCGCTGGACCAGCGTGTTGATGGAGGTCTCCACCCCGGTGGCGACATTGAGGACCTCGCCACGGCACTGCGGCTCGTCGTGCACGGCGACGATCATGTCGGCGGTGTCGCGCACGAAGATGAAGTCGCGGGTCTGCTCGCCGTCACCGAAGATCTCGATCGGAATGCCGGACAGCACCCGCTGGACCACGATCGGGACGATGCCGGCGTAGGAGCCGGGGTTCTGCCGGGGGCCGATGTTGTTGAACGGCCGGACCACCGTGGCGTCGATCCCGAAGGTCTGCACGTACGACTCGATGATCCGGTCGCCGGCGCTCTTGCTGGCGGCGTATGGCGTGATCGCGTCGTGGGGGTGGTCCTCGTCCATCGGGATGTACCGCGCCGACCCGTAGGCTTCGGAGCTCGAGACGTGGAGCAGTCGCTCGATCAACCCGCGACGGATGAGCTCACAGACCGTGGTGACGATCGCGACGTTGGTCTGCACCGTCCACGCGGGGTACTCGAGCGAGGTCGGGAGCGGGATCATGGCCAGGTCGAAGAGGGTGTCCACCTGCCGCCGCTCGACGATGTCCTGCATGGCCGAGAGATCGGCTGCGTCGAGGCGGATCACCTCGAGATCGATCCCGGATCCGAGCGATGAGCTCAGGTTGTCGATGCTGCCGAGGAAGAAGTTGTCGACGACGGTGACCCGCGCCGGGTTGTCGGCGACGATGCGGTCGACGAGGTGACTTCCGATGAAGCCCGCGCCTCCAGTGACCAGGATGGACTTCGAGTTGACTGACATTGCGCGCTCATTCTCCAGCGTGGTCGGGCGTAGGCTCCCGCTTGCGCCCGCACGCTACCAAGTGGGCCCGTGATTCAGACGAGGAGGCGCGATGGCCGACGACGTGGTGCAGAGTGACCCACTGCCTCCGAACCCCTATCATCCGCTCGCCTGGCTCGTCGGCGAGCCGACGATCGGTGCCGATGTGTGGATCGGCGCGTTCACCGTCATTGACGGAAGCGGCGGGCTGACCATCGGATCCGGATGTGACATCGCTGCAGGGGCTCAGATCTACACCCACTCCACCGTGGCGAGGTGCCTGAGCGACCGAGCCCTCCCGATCGAGCGGCGCCAGACCCGGATCGGGCGCAACGTCCATGTCGGTGCGAACGCCGTCATCCTGATGGGATCCGACATCGGCGACCACTGCGTCGTCGGCGCTGGCGCGGTGGTCAAGGAGAACACGGTCGCGCCTGCGTACAGCTTGCTCGTGGGAGTGCCTGCCAGAGTTGTTTCCGACGCCGCTCGGCGCTTCTTGGCTGAGCCCCGAGGCTGACGGCGTCACCTCAGGAAGTCGTCAAGGATCCTTGCGCTGCGTGTGCCGTCATGGACCGCGCGAGCGTAGGCCGCGGAAGCGGCGCCGATGGTCCGGGCCCGTTCGCGATCGGCGACCAGGTGTTCGATCGTCGTGGCAACCTCTGCGCCGGTGGCGTTGAGGATCGGGAGCTCTTCACCCACGACCTCGGTGACCTTCTCGGTGAGATAGGCGATCACCGGCTTGCCAGCGGCCATGGCTTCGCACGCAAAAGCACCGTAGGCGCCCACCGCCACTTGATCGACCACGATGTCGGCCTCCTTGACCTGGCGCTGCATCTCGGGCCACGGCAGTCCCTCGACGAGGTTCAGAGTGATCAGGCCTTGATTCTCGAGAGCCAACAACGCAGGCAGGAATCGATCCGTGCCCTTGGCCCATCTCGCGGACGGTGCATGGAGCACGACAGGTCGCTCGCGTTCCATGATCGGCGTGGCCGTCGCCCACGAGTCCATGTCGATCACCAAGGGGAGCCACGTCGCCTGCGGCACGTCGTCGAGGAGGTCCGGGGTGGTGACGAACACGGGCAGATCAGTCGACGCGAGAATCGCTCGGTTGCGGTTGGCGATCCGTGACAGGGCATTCAGCAGGTCCGTGTCCCGGGCGTCGTGGAAGTGCGACTGCGGGTTGCGCGCACGGTGCTGTTCTGGTGAGCGAATCTCGCTGCCGTGAGCCAGCAGTGCCACCTTGATGTTCGCCTGCTCCAGCGCCGCGAGATCGCCGGCGATGTCATTCCCGTTCAGCGTGCCGAAGACCGGTTTGAAGGCATCCGCGATCAGGTGCGTGTAGCGGGGCAGGATGCGCCGGAGGTGCGCCACCTGGACGTCAAGACGATGGAGGGTGGAGGTGTCGGCGTACACGTCCGCTGAGTACCCGGGCGGCTTTCCCCCGGTGTGCATGGTGACTTCTGCGGACACATCCTCGCGGTACCTGGTCACGGCCTGGGCGATGGCCGCGAGCTGGCCGGCGTAATTGGCGGGTCCCAACCCCAGCCGGATCGGTGTCGACGGTGTCAGGGGGCGCCAGGTGGGCTCGACTCGTCCGGACGCGACCGCGGTGACCGGCGGGTTGACGCGTTGCGGCGTCTCCTCGACGCTCCAGGTTGCTTCGTCGTCGTACGGCGGCAGCGCAGCGATGCCGCCCAGTTGGCGGTACAGCTCAAGCAGTCCGGCGCTCTGGACCTCCCAGGAGAGCTCGGTCAGGATGTCCTCGCTGATCCGCCCGGCGTACACGTCGCGCGCGTCGAGAACAGCACGTGCGCCCCGTCGGAAGCTCTCCTGGTCGCCGGGCTCGAAGGCCTCACCGACACCGTGGGAGCGGACATGGGCGCCGAGCAGCTGGACATCGCTCACGAGAACGGCGAGCCCGGCGTGCATGTACTCGGCAAAGGTGGTCGGGATGGACTGCGCTTCACCGGCCGCTGGTTCGTGGCACAGGATCCCCGCGTCAGCACTCGACAGGTAGTCAGCCATTTCGTGGTGGGCGACACACGGCACGACGTGGACCCGCTTCGAAACACCTGTGTCCCGGCCGATCGTCAGGAGTCGGGCGGCCGTCTTGTCGGCCTGGTTGGCGACGATCGCAAGGTGGACGTCGGGCATCGCCGCGAGTGCTTCGAGGGCCGTGGCCGCGGCGGGCTGGACGCGAAGGTCTCCGGCAATGACCAGCAACGGAGTGGTCTCACCGAGCCCGACCGTCGCGCGCACGGACTTGTCGGTGGCGCGGCCGACGGCGGCACGCGGCGGTGTGTTCCGAACGACCAAGGGCATGGTCGCCAACCCATGGGCGTCGCTGAGGGCGGCTGCGATCTCGGGTGAGGCCGCGATGACTGCGTCAGCGCGATGGATGTATTGCCGCTCCACTTGCGGGAAGCCGCTCACGGTCCGTGGGGTCGGCCAGCTCGTGGCGGCGACGTGAACGGCGGCGTCGTACAGCCAGCGAACGTCGTGCCCCATGCCGCGCAACCGAGCTGCAGCGGTGGCGGCGGTGTAGAGCGACGCGACGTCGTTGGCGTGGATCACGTCCGGCCTGAATTCCTCGATGGCCGGACCCATCATTCGATCGAAGTCGAGGATCGATGGAACGTCGCGACGCCAGTCGCCGAGTGGCTTGGAGGGGTCCGAGGTGATCCGGGTGCCCCATCGATTCGCCTTGAGGCGTGCCGCGAAGAGGTCCCGTCGAGTCCTGGCACCGATCCTGCGCGCAAACCGCCGGAGGCCGGCGGGGCCAGCGATCTTCTCCTCCTGGTGACGGGCAGCCGCTGCTCGGACGGCATGGGCGCGTTCCACGTCGGCCGGGACGGTCATGCCGGCGCGCAGCATGCGCCGGCCCGGCGCGTTGCGACGACGCTGGTTCTCCTGCCTCTCGATGAGCGGCACGACCGGCACACGCACGACCTCCACAGGGCCCATCCAGGTCTCTCGGCCCCGGCCCGTCGATGAACGCCCGATCATCATCACGTCCCAGCCGTCGTAGGCGGCCGCCAGGGCAACCCGCTGGACCCTCGAGTTCCCGGTGACCGTGTCGGCGACGATCACAGCCAGGCGTGGTCGGGCGGAAGGGGAGCCACCGGTTCTCTGCACGCTCCCGATCTTAGGGCGGCTGCGCTGCCCGCTAGGCTCGCACGCGTCCAGCGGCCCACGGCAGGAGCATTCAAGGTGAAGGTCATCAGCGTCGTTGGCGCTCGCCCCCAACTCGTCAAGCTCGCCCCGATCGCTGCGGCGATGGGGCGCACCGACCACCAGCACCTGATCGTGCACACCGGGCAGCACTACGACGCCGACATGTCCGACGTGTTCTTCGCCGGCCTGCAGATCCCCGCTCCCGACATCCACCTCGGGATCGGCTCTGGAAGCCACGGCGCGCAGACGGGCGCGATGCTGGCCGAGCTGGACCCGATCTTCGACCGTGAGCGGCCCGACTGGGTACTCGTCTACGGCGACACCAACTCGACCGTCGCGGCTGCCCTCGCCGCGGTGAAGCTGCACGTGCCGGTGGCGCACCTCGAAGCAGGTCTCCGCTCCTTCAACCGGCGGATGCCCGAGGAGCACAACCGGGTCCTTACCGATCACGCCGCGGACCTGCTGCTGGCACCGACCACGGTCGCGATGGGTCACCTCGCCGACGAGAACCTCGCCGAACGTTCCGTTCTCGTGGGTGACGTGATGGTCGATGTCTGCCTCCAGGTCCGTGACGCCGTGCTCACAGCCGGCCACGGCCCGACGAACCTTCCCCACGACATCGACGTGACGCTGCCCTACCTCGTGGCGACCCTGCACCGGCCGGACAACACCGACGACCCGGTCCGTCTCAATGCGATCCTCGACGCCTTGGCAGCACTGCCGGTACCGGTCTCGCTGCTGGCACATCCCCGCCTGGTGGCGAAGGCAGCGGAGCACGGGATCGCGCTGGAGCGTGGCTCACTGAAGGTCGGCACCCCGCTGGGGTACGGCGACATGGTCGCGGCAGTGGTGGGTTCGGTCGGTGTGCTCACCGACTCGGGTGGTCTCCAGAAGGAGGCCTTCCTGCTGGGGCGCCCCTGTACGACGATCCGACCCGAGACCGAGTGGGTCGAAACCCTCGAAGGTGGCTGGAACGTGCTGGTCCCCGACCCGCATCACCTCGACAGCGGCGTCTGGTCGGCCACAGCGACACGCCCCGCCCCCGTAGGTGAGCGGGGTGCGCCCTACGGCGACGGTGTCGCCGCTGCCGCCGTCATCTCGGCGATGGAGACCCGGCGCTGAGCCCAAGCACGGTGCGGTAGACGGCATCGAGCGTCTCGGCCTGGGCCTCCCAGCTCCACGCGTGCATCAGTGCCGCGTCGTCGTAGGGCCGAACGTACGATTCCCGGTCGGCCAGCACCGCTCGCACTGCCCGCGCAAGGTCCTCGTGGTCGCCCGGCTGGAACACCTCGCCGTTGCGCTTCTCTCGCGTCGTTGCGGCCATGACCTTGACGTCGGACACCACAACGGGAAGCCGTGCCTGGGCGTACTCGTAGTACTTCGTGGGTAGGGCGATCTCGTTGTTGGGTGCATGGTGGAGTGTGTGGACCCCGACGTCGGCGCCGCTGAGATAGGGCACGATCTCGTCGACCGGGACGTACGGCGCCGTGTGGACCCGATCGCGTACGCCGATCTCCTCTGCCAGTTCGAGCAGGTTCTTGACCGTGGGCTGCAGCGGGATGCGCACCACGAGCGCCAGGTGCACGTCAGGAAGCAGTGTGAGCGCCCGGATCAACGCGTCCACGCCGCGTTCGGGCGAGATGGCGCCCGAGTAGAGCAGCAGTGTCGTGTTCGCGGGCAGGTCAATGGCTTCTCGAAGCGATGTCGCCGGCACCTGTGTCGTCGACGTCAGCGGGGCGTTGACCACGACAGCCGGTCGCTGGCGCAGACCGTGTTCCTCGTGGAGCATCTCGGCCAGCACGTCGCTCACGGTGACGACTGCGTCGGCATGGCGGGCGTGGCTGCGTTCCAGGGCGGTCTGTGCGGGCAGCCAGGACTTGATGGCGGCCGAGGTCTCCAGCCCGGGTAGCCATTCGTGGGCGTCCCACACCAGTTTCACGTCGCGACCGCGAGAACGTGCCCGTGCGACTGCGCGGCTGCCGACGAACAGCATGCGGTGGTCGTTTGCGTGGATGAGGTCCGGGGCCAAGGCGTCGATGACCGGCGCATAACCCAGTTCCCAGTCCCAGATGATGGGGTCGAGGTTCTGCCATGCGCTGTCAGACTTGATGGCCAGCCACCACCGCACCGCGACCCGATCGATCAGACCTTCCCGCCGCAGTCTGCGTGTGCGAAGTGCCTCGGTGGCAGCAAGTCGGCGATGGACGACGTCGCGGCGTCCACGGGCCCAACGGCCCCGGATCCGAGCGATCAACCAACCAGGTCCTTGGTTCCGGCCGGCGTTTCGCAGGGTTTCGATGGCAGTGCCCGCGTCGATTGCCCGCACCTCGGCCAGCGCCGCGCGCCGTGGTCCCAGACGCGCCGATGGGTACGCCAGTGGGGAGCGCAGCCGCGGCGACCGATCAAGCTCCGGTCGGGTCGACGCCTGTTGCGCAACGTGGGCAAAGCGAACCGGGACGCCTCCGACTTCGCCCGCCTTCGGGTCCGTGGGCTTCATCCGTCGGCCGACCAGGGTGACGCGCCAGCCCTTGTCAATCATGCTGCGCGCTTCCTTCTGCACGCGCGAGTCGCCGATGATGACGTTGTCGACGAGCATGACGACGTGGGGTGAAGGGGAGACTGACACCTGGGTCTATCCGTTTCGTGAGATCGATGCGGCGGCACGGGCGTAGACCGTGTCCAGGACGTCGGCTTGGGGACCCCAGGTCCACGACTCCAGGAGATCCCGGTCTTCGTAGGCCTTGCGATAGCGATCCGGGTCGGCGATCACCTGCTCGAGCGCGATGCGCAGGCTCTCGACGTTCTCGGGTTCGAACACCTCGCCCTGGCCCGTCGCGCGGACAGTGTCCGCCATCATCTTCAGCTCACTCACCACGATCGGCAGGCGGGCGTGGGAGTACTCCATGAACTTCGTGATCAAGGAGATGGTGTGGTTCAGGAACGGGAGGCCCGGGAACACGCCCAGGGTTGCCGTGGACAGGAAGCTGACCACCTGCGCGCTCGGGACATAAGGCAGGACGTGCACCCGATCCGACACACCTAGATCCTTCGCCCGATCGATCAGCGACCCGACGTACGGCGTGATCTCGGGAATGTGGGGCGGCCTGACGACCAGGGCGAGGTGAACGCTGGGAAGGCTGGGCAACACGTCAATCAGGACCTCCAGGCCCCGCTGAGGAGCGGCAGCGCCCGAGTAGGCCACGAGCGGGACCGATGCGTCGAGTCCGCACTCAGTTCGGACGTCGGTGGGACACTCGACAGGAGGCGACTGCACGTCGGGCGCATTGGTCACTACTGCGGGCATTTCAGCCAGGTCGTGTTCCTTGACCAGGAGCTCGGCCAAGGGTTCCGAGACGGTCACAACGAAGTCGGCCACGGGGGCATACTCCCGTTCCAGCGCCATTTGCGAGAGGTGCCATCGCGGGTGCGGGTTCCACGGGCTCATGCCGGGCAGGAACTCCCGTGCGTCCCAGATCAACGATGTCTTGAGGCCGCGTGCCTGCAGTCGCAGTTTCGCGCGGGCGCCCACGCCGAGCATGGCGAAGTCGTTGGCCTGGATGATGTCGGGCTCGAGCTGATCCAGGAGCGGACCCCAGCGGTGCTCGTGGTTCCACGCCTGCGGCCACAGGCGTCGCCACGAGCGGTCGCCCTGGGTCGCCGACCATAGTCGTGTCACGGCCTTGTCGATCGAGCCACTTGCCAGTCGTCTTTTCATGGCTGCGTGATGGGTCATGGCCGCCCGCTTCCGGACGACGGCTATCCGCCCCTTCGTGCCGAGGGCTCTGAGGCGCATGAAGCCGATTCTGAGGCCGGTCGCCGGAGAGGGACTGCTCCGTTCCCGGTCGATGCTGGAACGGATGTCGAGGAGCTTGAACTCGGCGCGTCCGAACCGCCTGTCGGCGGTGCCGGTGGCCGAGTATCCCAGCGGCGCTCGCAGGCGCAGTGAGCGGTGACCTCCAGCGTGTGGGACGCGTCCGCCCTCGGGAACGACCCGCACTGTGACTCCGGGCAACTGATCGGGTTCCAGCGTGTTGCTTGCCGCGAGAATGGTCAGGTCCCAGCCGTTATCCGCAATGGATCGCGCTTGCTTGATGACGCGCGAGTCGGGGCCGAGGGCTGCTCCGACCAACATGACGACGCGTCCACGTGACGCGTGCCGAGGAGCGGGGACAGGCGACGCGGAATGGTGGGCGTCGCTGGGAGTCTCGTTCACGACCACGATCCTAGACACGGCCAGGGGTCGGTCCGGCATCCGTTGAGACCCTCCCGGGCGCGCCGTCGCTCGGTGGAGATGCCGCCCACAGAGTGTGTGGCCGATATTCTTCTGGCGGTCCCGACCTCACCAAGGAGAATCATGTCCAATCCCACCCCGATTCCGGCTGCGCGGCCCGTGATCGATGAATCCGACATCGAAGCGGTGGTGGCGGTCATGCGTTCCGGCATGGTCGTGCAGGGCCCGCAGGTCAAGGCCTTCGAGGAGGAGTTCTCCGCGGTCGTCGACGGTCGCCACTGCGTCGCCGTCAACAGCGGTACGTCGGCGCTGCACCTCACGTTGCTCGCCCTGGGCTTCGGTCCGGGCGACGAGGTGATCTGCCCGTCCTTCACGTTCGCCGCGACGGCCAACGCGATCCGCCTCGTCGGCGCGACCCCGGTCTTCGCCGACATCCAGGCCGACACCTTCAACATCGACCCTGCGGCCATCGAGGCGCTGGTGGGTCCCAAGACCGTGGCGATCATGCCGGTCCACCTCTACGGCCTGCCCGCCGACATGACCGCCATCAACGCGATCGCGGACAAGCACAAGCTGGCCGTCGTCGAGGACGCCGCGCAGGCCCACCTCGCCGCCATCGATGGCCGTCCCGTCGGTTCGCTCGGCACGGCCGGCTGTTTCAGCTTCTACCCGACCAAGAACATGCACTCCCTCGAGGGCGGCATGGTCACCACGGCCGACGCCGAGCTCGCCCGGCAGCTGCGCCTGCTGCGCAACCAGGGCATGGAGCAGCGCTACGCCAACGAGGTCGTCGGGACCAACACCCGGATGACCGACGTCGCCGCGGCTGTCGGCCGCAACCAGCTGCGCCGCCTCGCTGGCTGGACCGAGCAGCGTCGTAGCAACGCTGCGACGCTGACCGCCGGGATCAAGACGGCGGACACGCCGGTCGTGCCCGAGGGCTACCTGCACTCCTACCACCAGTACACCGTGCGCTCCGGCGAGCGGGACGCCCTCCAGGCCCGGCTCACCGAGCAGGGCATCGGCAGCGCGACGTACTACCCGACGCCGGTGCACCGCCTGAAGCCGTTCCTCACCGAGGCCGGCGTGCCCGACCCGCGCTGGGAGCTGCCGGAGACCGAGAAGGCCGCGCTCGAGGCGCTGTCGCTGCCGGTGTTCCCGACCCTCACCGCTGAAGAGCTCGACCGCATCGTCGTGGCGGTCAACGCATGAGCACCCCAACGAGTTCTCCGCTTCCCCCGCTTCGCTCCTCCAGCGCACAACTCGTCGGGGACCCCGCATGACGCTGAAGGCCGGCCTGGTGGGCCTGGGCGCCATGGGGCGCAACCACGCACGCATCCTGTCGATCCTCGACGACGTCGACTTCATCGGCGCAGCCGACGCGGTCGTCACCGACCAGCGGGTCTCGCACGGTGCGCCGATCGTCCCGGACGTCGACGCCCTGATCGCGCTCAAGCCCGACTACGTCGTGGTGGCGGCGCCGACCGGCACCCACGAGGAGATCGGGCTCAAGCTCGCGGCCGCGGGCATCCACGCCCTCATCGAGAAGCCGCTCGCCCCGTCGGTCGAGGGTGCCAAGCGCCTGGTCGACGCGTTCGCCGAGAAGGGTCTGGTCGGCGGCGTCGGCCACATCGAGCGCTACAACCCGGCGCTGCAGAGCCTGCGCACCCGCCTCGCCAACGGCGACCTCGGCGAGATCTACCAGGTCGTCACCCGTCGCCAGGGCCCCTTCCCGGGCCGGATCGCCGACGTCGGTGTGGTCAAGGACCTCGCGACCCACGACATCGACCTCACCGCGTGGGTCACCGGACAGAACTACGTCTCCGTCTCCGCGCGGGCGGCCCGGCGCAGTGGCCGCGAGCACGAGGACCTGATCGTGGTCGTCGGGGAGCTCGACGGCGGCGCCGTCGTCAACCACCTCGTCAACTGGCTGAGCCCGCTCAAGGAGCGCTCGACGGTGATCACGGGCGAGCGCGGTGCGTTCGTCGCCGACACCCTGACCGCCGACCTGAGCTTCTACGCGAACGGTGCGGTCCCGACCGAGTGGGAAGCCGTGAGTGCCTTCCGTGGCGTCGTCGAGGGCGACGTCACCCGCTTCGCCATCCCCAAGCGCGAACCCCTGCTGCGTGAGCACGAGCAGTTCCGTGACGCCGTGCTCGGCAAGGAGTCGGACATCGTCACCCTCGCCCAGGGCATGCGGACCGTCGAGGTGGCAGCCGGGATCCTCGCCTCCTCCACGGACGGCGGGGCCGTCCGGCTCTAGCCGGCAACCAGCTGATGGGAACGCCCGGCGCCGACGTCTCCGTCATCATTCCGGTCTACAACACGGTCGACTACCTGAGCGCCTGCCTGGACTCGTTGGTCGACCAGACCATCGGTCACGAGCGCCTCGAGGTCGTCGCGGTGGACGACGGGTCGACCGACGGCAGCGGCGAGCTGCTCGAGCAGTACGCGGCGTCGTACCCCGACGTCTTCCGGGTCCTGCACCAGGAGAACTCCGGGGGACCGGCGCGTCCGTGCAACGCCGGCCTCGACGTCGCGACCGGCCGGTTCGTGTTCTTCCTCGGCTCCGACGACTACCTCGCGCTCGATGCGCTGGAACGCCTGGTCGAGCGCGCCGACGCGTGGCAGGCCGACGTCGTCGTACCCGTCGCCGAGGGAGTCAACGGACGCCGGGTGGATCAGCGGCTGTTCAAGCGGGAGCATCCCGACCTCGCCTACCCCGGCACGTTGCTTCCCTACTCGCTGTCCAACACGAAGCTCTACCGCCGCGACCTCGTCGTCGAGCACGGCCTCCGCTACCCGCTCGACCTGCGGGTCGGCAGTGACCAGCCGTTCACGCTCGCGGCACTCCGCGCGGCACGCAGGATCGGCGTG
Organism: Nocardioides sp. Root682; assembly: GCF_001427795.1. Lineage (GTDB taxonomy): Bacteria > Actinomycetota > Actinomycetes > Propionibacteriales > Nocardioidaceae > Nocardioides. The sequence continues at coordinate 261,332 of NZ_LMHJ01000004.1, forward strand.
CTGGGAGCCCCGACGGCGTACTTCGCCGTCAAGCGCAGCGACGACAGCAACATCAGCTACAAGATCGACTGGCCGACGCGGCTCGCGGACCTGACGTCGGTCGTCGAGCACCTCTGCGAGATCGAGCCCGAGGGCGACGACCGCGATGCGCTGCTCGTGCGGCACTTCTCGTGGGAGTTCGACAAGCTCATCACCCGCGACCTGCCCCTCCTCCCGGACGAGGAGGGCGAGGGACTGCTCGCCGCTCTCGCCGTGCTCGCGGACCGCTACCTCACTGAAGGCGTACGACGCCGGCTGACCGTGCCGCGACGGGTGCGCTGGCACCACGTCGTCGCCGGCGACCTGGCCGCGCTGCGCGCTGCCTCCGACGAGGCACCGACGACCGGCCCGCTCCTGGTCGAGGCCGGGGGAGCGTTCTCGCCGCTGCCGGGGTTCCGCGAAGGGCTTCCTGACGACCTGTTCGTGATCCCGCAGGGTGCCATCGCGCCGTGGATCCAGAGCATTGACCTGGCAGCCACGGTGCGTCTCGAGGGGCACACGATCTTCGTGACCGCATCGACGGCCACCCTCGACCCGGCGTCGGCACGGCACGCCCGGCTGACCCTCAGCCCGCTCAACGACGCCGGCGACCCCCGCGGGGCGCTGGACGTGAGCCGGTCCGACGGCACCCGCGTGCTCGCCAGCGGGCCGATGACGATCGGCGCCGACGGGGACGTGCAGGCGGAGGTCGACCTGACGCCCTTCATCGAACAGGGCGGTGGTCGCGCGGGCCTGCGGCTGCGGATCGAGACCGATGACCGGATCTTCGACCGCCCCTTCCGTGTTGCGGTGAGTGCGGCCTCCGAGGTCGCCACCCGATCGTGGAACGCCTCCATCAAGGTGACATCCTCGACCGAGGACCGGGTCCTGGTCGACGTGACGGTTGAACGAACGCTGGCGGGCCGGGTCCTCGGTCGGCTGAGACGTAATTGAGGAGAGCAGGAAACGTGGACATCTGTGTGGTCGCCCTCGGCAAGATCGGCCTCCCGCTGGCGGTGCAGTTCGCCAGCAAGGGACACCGCGTCGTCGGCGCCGACGTCGACCAGAACGCCGTCGACCTGGTGAACCGTGGCGAGGAGCCGTTCCCCGGTGAGGCCCACCTCGCCGAGAAGCTCCGTGAAGCCGTGGACGCCGGACTGCTGTCCGCCACCACCGACACCACCGCGGCCGTCGCCGCAGCCCAGGCAGTCGTCATCGTCGTACCCCTCTTCGTGGCGGCCGACGGCACGCCGAGCTGGGCGTGGATGGACGCAGCGACCGAGGCCGTGGGCCGCGGCCTGAAGCCGGGCACCCTGGTCAGCTACGAGACGACGCTGCCGATCGGCACCACCCGCAACCGCTTCGGCCCGAAGCTCGAGGAGCTCTCCGGGCTCAAGGCCGGCGAGGACTTCCACCTGGTGTTCAGCCCCGAGCGGGTGCTCACCGGCCGGGTGTTCGAGGACCTCCGCAAGTACCCCAAGCTGATCGGCGGCATCAACCAGGCCTCCGCCGACGCGGCGATGGCTTTCTACGACGCCGTCCTCGACTTCGACGACCGCCCCGACCTTCCGCAGGGCAACGGCGTGTGGGACCTGGGCTCCTCCGAGGCCTCGGAGTTCGCGAAGCTCGCCGAGACGACCTACCGCGACGTCAACATCGGCCTGGCCAACCAGTTCGCCCGGTACGCCGACCAGATCGACGTCGACGTGCTCAAGGTGATCGACGCCTCCAACTCGCAGCCCTACAGCCACATCCACCGCCCCGGCATCGCCGTCGGCGGGCACTGCATCCCGATCTACCCGCGGCTCTACCTGTGGAACGACCCGGCAGCGACCGTCGTGACCGCAGCCCGCGAGGCCAACGCCGGCATGCCGTCGTACGCCCTGGACCTGCTGGCTGCCGCCCAGGGCGACCTCACCGGAGTCCCGGTGCTCGTGCTCGGTGCGGCCTATCGCGGTGCGGTGAAGGAGACGGCGTTCTCCGGCGTCTTCCCGCTCGTCGAGGGCCTGAAGGCGCGCGGCGCCGTGCCGTTCGTGTCCGACCCGATGTACACCGCCGCCGAGCTCGAGTCGCTCGGCCTGCCCGCCCACCAGGGCGAGCCGGTCACCGCCGCGATCGTGCAGGCCGACCACCCGGAGTACAAGGCGCTCAAGCCCGGCGACCTGCCCGGCGTGACCGTCCTGGTCGACGGCCGCCGTGCGACGGACGCCGACGCGTGGAACGTCGAGGGCGTCCGCCGGGTCGTCATCGGCGGCTGAGGACGCCGTCCTTCTCGTCGTACACATCGCTGGTCTCGGGGCAGGTCCACTCGCCCGGAGCGGTCTCGGACAGGCGTACGCCGGCCCTCCCGACCCAGCCGATGCGGCGAGCCGGGACGCCGGCGACCAGCGCGAAGTCGGGAACGTCGCGGGTGACCACGGCCCCCGCGGCCACGAGCGCCCAGGCGCCGACCTTGAGGGGCGCCACGCAGACGGCGCGGGCACCGATCGAGGCACCGTCGCCGATCTCCACGCCGACGGCTTCCCAGTCGTGCGCACGCTTGAGGTCGCCGTCAGGGGACACCGAGCGGGGGTACTGGTCGTTGGTCAGCACGGCGGCCGGGCCGATGAAGACGCCGCTGCCGAGCGTCGCCGGCTCGTAGACGAGGGCGTAGTTCTGCAGCTTGCAGTTGTCGCCCATCTGGACGCCCGTGCCGACGTAGGCGCCGCGTCCGATCACGCAGCTCTCGCCGAGGGTCGCTTCCTCGCGGATCTGGGCGAGCTCCCAGACGGTGGTGCCATCGCCCAGCCGGGCCGAGTCCGCGACCTGCGCGGTGTCCTTGACGGTTGCCTTCACCCCACCACCGTACTGATCCACGGACCCGCGCGACCGTTAGCCTCCTCCCCATGAGCGCGGGTGCGGCACCGTTGGTGATGGGGGTCGTCAACGTCACGCCCGACTCCTTCTCCGACGGTGGCCGGTACGACGACCCGCAGCGCGCCGTCGCGCACGGACTGCAGCTGCTGGCCGATGGGGCGGACATCCTCGACGTGGGTGGCGAGTCCACCCGGCCGGGCGCCACCCGGCCCCTGCTCGCCGAGGAGCTCGACCGCGTCGTACCCGTGATCGAGGCGCTCGCCGCCCATGGCGCGGTGGTCTCGGTCGACACCATGCGGGCCGAGGTCGCGGCGCGGGCCGTCGAGGCCGGCGCGCAGGTCGTCAACGACGTCTCCGGCGGCCTGGCCGACCCCGCCATCCTCGACGTGGTGGCCCGAACGGGCGTCACCTACGTCGCGATGCACTGGCGGGACCACAGCGACCGGATGCAGCAGCTCACGGACTACGACGAGCAGGGCGGCGTCGTCGCGGCGGTGCGGGCCGAGCTGGCCGGCCGGGTGGCGGCCATCCGGGCCGCGGGCGTCGCCGACGACCGGATCGTGCTCGACCCGGGCCTGGGCTTCGCGAAGCTGGCCCAGCACAACTGGGACCTCCTCCGGCGGCTGGACGTGCTCGCCGACCTGGGCTTCCCGCTTCTCGTCGGTGCCAGCCGAAAGAACTTCCTCGGACGCCTGCTGGAGGACGAGGACGGTGCACCCCGCCCCGTCGCCGAGCGGGAGGCGGCCGGAGTCGCCCTCTCCGCACTCCTCGCAGCCGGCCTGGCCGGGACGCCGGTCTGGTGCCTGCGGGTCCACGATGTGCGCGCCCACCGCGACGCCCTCGCAGTTGCGGCACAGTGGTCCACTCAGAACGCTGATCGGGCAGCGACGGGGAAGGAACGCGCGTGAGTGACCATCCTCTGGATGAGCATCTGGATGAGCTGAGCATCCTCGGCATCGAGTGCTTCGCCCATCACGGCGTCTTCGACCACGAGCGACGGGACGGACAGGTCTTCAAGTTCGACCTCGTCCTCGGCGTCGACACCCGCCCAGCGGCCGCATCGGACGACTTGCGCGACACCGTGGACTACGGAAGCCTCGTGGACCAGGTAGTGGCAGCAGTGACGAGGGACCCGGTCGACCTGATCGAGACCCTCGTGCAACGGATTGCCGATGTGTGTCTGTTGGACCGTCGTGTTGAATGGGCGCGTGTGACCGTGCACAAGCCGGATGCGCCGATCCAGGCGACGTTCGCCGACGTACAGCTCACCGTCACCCGTCGTCGTGAGACGCCTGCAGCGGGAGACCGAACCGGAAAGGCAGAGGGCCCAGCATGACCGAGACCCCCAACCCGAACATCATCGATGCGGACACCCTGACCGGGGAGATGCGACCCATTCGTCGGGTGGTGATCGGCCTCGGCTCGAACCTCGGTGAACGGTTCTCGAACCTGCAGGGTGCCGTGGACGCACTCGCCGACACCCCCAACGTGTGGGTCACCGGCGTCTCGCCCGTCTACGAGAGCGAGCCGGTCGACTGCCCGCCGGACTCGGCGACCTTCCTCAACGCGGTGGTCCTGATCGACACCACGCTCTCGGCGCACCGCCTGCTCGACCGCGCCCTGGCCATCGAGGACGCCTACGACCGGTTGCGTAGCGACGTCAAGAACGCGCCGCGGACCCTCGACGTCGACCTGATCGCGGTCGGCGACCGCCGCAGCGACACCGAGTCCCTGCGTCTGCCGCACCCGCAGGCGCACGAGCGTGCCTTCGTGCTGCAGCCGTGGAGCGACCTCGAGCCCGACGCCGAGTTCCCGGGCCTGGGCCCGATCTCGGAGCTGCTGGCCAAGGCGGACACCACCGGCCTGAAGCCGCGGTCCGACCTGGCCCTCGAGTTCGAGTGACCTGAGTGCCTGAGTGAGCACTGAGTGAGCGCTGCGGGCCCCGAGTCCGGGAACGGTGCCCTGCGGCCCACCCCGCTGCTGAGCCTGCTGGGCTGGGCACTGGTGGGCCTGGTCGGTGGCTGGGCGGTCCATCCGCTCAGTGAGCGGCTCGGCGTCGTACCACCGCTGGTGACGGCACCCCAGCCGCTGGCGCTGCTGCTGCTCGCCGCGATCCTCGGGTACGTCGCCTGGGCGACCCACCGGGCCGTGCAGGTACGACGCGAGCGGCTCGAGGCGCACAAGGCGGTCAACCGTCTGGTGCTGGCCAGGGCGAGTGCCCTGGTGGGTGCGCTCGTGGCCGGCGGGTACCTCGGCTACGCCATCAGCTGGATCGGCGACCCGGCCGAGCTGGCCGACGAGCGGCTCGTGCGGTCCCTGATCGCGACTGGCTGCGCGGTGGCGGCGATGGTCGCGGCGCTGCTGCTCGAGCGGGCCTGTCGGGTGCGCAAGGACGACTCCGAGGTCCACTGACCCGCCCTCCTGCTGCAACCCGTGTGACTGTTGTGACAGATGTGTCAAGCGTGTCGTCCGTCTCATGGGCCCGCTGAGGCATACCGTGCTGACATGACTTCCCCCGTCGGCAACCGTCGTCGTCAGCGGTCCACTCGTCTCCTGGTGGCCGTCGCTCTCCTCACGCTCGCGGCGCTGGCCGTCGCGGGTACCGCCGTGACCGGTTCCTGGCTGCTCGTCACCGTTGCTGCTGCGGGCGCCGTCGTCCTCGGTGCCGCCGCGCTGAAGATCGCCCACACCGAGCTGATCGCCATTCGCCACGAAGCCGCGCGCGACCGTGCCGGCCAGGCGAAGGCGTACGCCGACCTGACCGAGGTGCGCACCGCCGAGAACGTCGAGTTCGCAGCCGACATGACCGGCAGGCTCGCCAAGCGCGACGCCACCATCTCCCGCCTGGAGAAGCGCCTCGGCGACGCCGCCTCGGAGCTGGCCGACGCCCGCCAGGAGCTGGCGGACGCCCACGACCAGGCGGCGGAGGCCCAGCGGGTCGCCGAGCGGCTCGGCGAGCGACTCACCGACGCCGAGGAGCGTGCCGGTCAGGCGATCGTGCGCGTGGCCGAGCTCGAGGCCGAGCTGGACGTCCTGCAGGCCGAGTGGCAGCTGATGGAGTCTCGCACGCGCGGGAGTGGCCGCAAGGCGGTCTGACGCCACGGCTCTCCGGGTGCCTCTCCGGGGCGACGCGTCGGGCGACCTCCGGGTGGATCGGTCGGATCGTTAGGATCGACCTCTCCCCCCGCCAGTCGACCGTCCGCCGTACCTGAAGGATTCACTCTTGGCCTACGACCGAGCGCGCGCGAAGCAGTCCCTGATCCGACTCGGGAAGTCGGGACCCGGAAGGTTGCGAGGGCCCGTGGGTCGAGCGACCCGTCGCTTCCGGGGCGGCTTCAACGGCACCCGTGTCTCGGTCGTCCTGCCCCTCAGTGACGACGAGACCACGCGGATCGGGCCCTGCCTGGACACCCTGCGGTCCCAGACCTACCGCAACCTCGACATCGTCGTCGTGCCGTACGGCCGCCACGACACGGTTCTCGGGATCGTCCAGGGTCACGCGGTCGAGGACTGGCGGATCCGGATCCGCTCCCGGCACGCGGAGTCCACCCTCGCGGCGGCCCGCAACGCAGGCATCGCGGCTGCCCGGGGCGACGTCGTGGTCGTCATCAGCGGCGGTGACGACCTCCTGCCGCCGTCGATCGAACGCCTGGTCACGGCGCACGAGACCTCTGGTTCGGCGCTGGTGGTCGGCCGGATGAAGGAGCCGTCCACCGTGGGCTGGGTGCCGGACGCACCCTTTGATGCCGCCCACCACGTCGACGTCTCCCGTACGACGCTCGCGGCCTCACCGATTGCGATCACTGACCTGGGGATCGGCAACAAGCTCTTCACCGCGGACCTGTGGCGGCGTTCGGGCCTGCAGTTCACTGATGCCCAGCCCAGTGGTGCCGACGTCGCCGTCGGGCTGTTGCGCCAGGCGCCGTCGTTCGACCTGCTCAAGCAGTCGACGTACGTCCCCAGCGGGCGCAAGGACGGCGTGGGGGTCGGATCCGCACCCGACGCACTCTCCGGTCTCGACGACTGGCTCGACGAGCATGCGCGGACCTGGCAGGCAGTCATCGAGACGGGGATCCCGGACGCGCGCGACTGGTGGCTGTGGGGCGTCCTGGACGCCGCGGTCCAGCCGCTGCTGACCGATGTCGAACGCGCCGACGACCACCAGTGGAAGACCCTGCGCGACTACGTCTCCATGTTGCTGGAGTCCGCCGACGACCAGGTCTGGTCGAGCCTGTCCGCGGAGTCGCGAATCAAGATCTGGCTGCTCCAGCACGACCACCGTGAGCAGCTGGCGTCGTACGCCGCGGCGCGGTTGTTCACGGGCGGCAGCCGACCCACCGTCGTACGCGACGGCAAGGTCTTCGCCCAGCTGCCCTTCCACGACGACGCCGACCTCGCCATCCCCGCCGAGCTCTTCGAGATGTCGGCCGAGGAGACGCGGCTCTCCGCGGTCCTGCGCGACGTGCGCTGGGACGCCGACGACGCCGTCGAGCTGACCGTGTTCGCCGCGATCGACTTCGTCGCGATGTCCGGTCTCCCCGAGGCGACCTGCGCCCTCGTCGACCAGGAATCGGGTGAGCGGATCGAGCTGGCGCTGCGCCAGACCCGCGACCTCCGGGCCAACATGGGGCCGCAGATGGTGTCGCGGCGCTACCAGGACAACTCGTGGGGCGCATTCGTCGCGACCGTCCCCGCTGCCGAGATCGTCGCCGCGTCCCGGGCCGCCGGTGTCGCGGGCGTCGGCCGCACCTGGCTCCTCGACGTCACCCTGACCGTGGACGGTGTGACCCGGTCCGGCCCGATCGCCCGGGTCGACGTGCAGGGCTCGGCCGGGTTCGTGGGTGAGGACCACCTCGCACCCCGCCCGGTGGCCGGAGCACTCGTCGGCTTCAGCCCCCGCGCCTCGCTCGCCGGGATCCAGGTGCTGCCCGACTCCGGCCCCAGGCTGCGCGAGGTCGCGGTCGAGGGGCGCGTCCTGAGCGGCACCCTGGACACCGCCGGCCTGTCGATCGCCGCAGTTCGCGCCGCATGGGGTGGGCAGCAGGCCCGTGCCGCCGTCGCGGACGACTCCGGAGCAGCGACCTTCCGGCTGGACCTCCCGCCGGCCTGGACCGGGCAGAACCGCTGGTCGCTGACGGCGCTGGACGCCGACGGTCGCGAGCACCCGATCGGCTGGCCGGCCCGGCCCGAGCAGTGGCTGGGCGTCGGTGGTGGCGAGATCGTGGCCAGCCGTGATGCACGTGGTGCTGCCGAGGTCCTCGAAGCAGCCGGTGTCCTCGTCGTCGACGACGTCGTGGTCGAGGACCTCGACGTCACCGTGACCGGTCGGTGGCTCGCAGCCGAGCCGCCTTCCGACGTACGGATCGAGCTGGTCGGCCAGAAGGCCACGGTGGTCGGCACGATCGACGCCGACAGTGGTGCGGCCGGCGAGGTCCGGGCGCGGTTCCGGCTGGTCACCGACCCCTGGGGCCTGCGTGAAGGACCGGTCCCCGTGGGCATCTACCCGGTCACCGTGGTCACCGGCGGGCAGTCGTCGATCGCCCTGCTCGGTGAGCCGGCCGTCGACAAGCTGCACCAGTTCACCGTCGGCAGTGCCTACACGTCGCGACTGATGCGCTTCGAGCGCGACTGCAACATCGAGCTGCAGCGCCCGCTGGCCGACGAGGACCGCGGGCCGTTCGCCCAACAGGCCCTGCAGGACTGGTACGACGCCACCGACTTCCCGCTCGAGGCCGACGCGGTCTACCTCCAGTCGTACGTCGGTGCCTCCGCCACGGACAGCCAGCTGGCGATCCACCACGAGCTCCGTCGTACCCACCCCGAGCTGAAGATCTACTGGGGTGTCAGCGAGGCCGCTTCGTGGGTGCCGGACGGCGGCATCCCGGTCATGATGAACTCGCGCGAGTGGTACCGCGTCCTCGGCAGCGCGAAGTACCTCTGCCTCAACATCGACCCGGAGCGGTGGTTCTCGCGCAAGCCGGGGCAGCAGATGCTGCAGACCTTCCACGGCTACCCGGCCAAGTCGATGGGCCTGCGGATGTGGCGGGCCAAGAACTTCACCCCGAAGCGGATCGACCTGGAGCTCGTGCGCACGTCGGGGGAGTGGGACCTGATCCTCACCCCCGAGCCGGCGATGGACGAGCACTACCGCCGCGAGTACGCCTACGACGGGCCGATCTTCAGCCACGGCTACCCCCGTGACGACGTATTGGTCTCTGCGGAAGCAGACACCGTGCGCGAGGAGACCCGGCGCCGACTCGGGATCCGTCCCGAACAGAAGGCCGTGCTCTACGCACCCACCTGGCGCGACGACCTGGCGACCAACTGGCGCAGCGCCGAGATCGTGCACCACCTGGACCTCGAGGCCGCGAGCCGCGCCCTCGGGCCGGACTACGTCCTGCTGATGCGCGGGCACCGGTTCCACTCGGGTGCCTCTGCCGCGGGCACCGGCGCCGCCCGCTTCCTCGACGTCACCGACTACCCGGAGATCAACCACCTGATCCTGGCGTCCGATGCCGCGGTGCTCGACTACTCCTCGCTGCGTTTCGACTTCGCCCTGACCCAGCGGCCGATGATCTTCCTCGTCCCCGACCTCGACACCTACGTCGGCGGCGTCCGTGGCTTCCTCTACGACTACCGCGACTCCGCCCCGGGCCCGCTGGTCGACACCGCCGACGAGGCCGTGAAGCTGCTGCGCGACTTCGCGGGGCTCGAACGGATCTGTGCTCCGGAGCTCGCCCGGTTCCACGAGAAGTACAACCACCTCCAGGACGGCCAGTCCGCCCGGTTGGTGGTCGAGGCCTTCTTCGGCGGTACCGCCGACGCCTGACGGAATGGGCAATAGTGGCAGCGTCCAACGGCCCGGACCTGCCATTACTGCCCATCCGGCGTGATCTGCCACCGAGCGCAGGCCAGCGCGGTACCCGAAGGCGTGAAGAGCGACCGGTTCAGCAGGTCGAACCACGGGCGGATGTCCTGGACGCCGATCGGCTGGCCCAGGGCGGAGCGCGCCTCCTTGAGGATCAGCCAGCCGTCGTGGAGCAGCTCATGTGCACTCCATCCGTGGCGTACGTAGCCACTCGTGCCGAGGCGACTGTCGCGCCGACGGTCGCGGCTGTACTGGCCGCGGTCCCTGAAGTGGTGGGCGCCGTCGTACTCCTGCAGGGTGAAGGACCCGTCGACGAGGAGGTCGGCGCGGCCCAGGAAGCGCCCGTCGGCGTCATGGAGATCGACCTGCGGAGTGACGGCAATGCCGCATGAAGTGTGGAGCAGCCGCAACAGCGTCTCCCAGGCAGACTCCGCCCGTCCATCAACCCAGCGCAGCCCTTCGCGAAGGGAACGGGAGCCGGGCCGCGACGTCCGCGCCAGCGTCTGGAGCTCTTCCAACGAGCACTTCTCGAGGTGGAGAGCACTGTCGATCAGGACCACCAGGTCGAGGAGGCTGAGGTCACGGGCGCAGGCGAGCAGGGCCTCGGGCACCGGGCTGAAGGCGATGCCGTTGATCGTCACCTTCGCGGGTGCCTGCCGTGCTCGGGTCACGCGCAGGGCCGGACGGCGTCGGCGGGCGCTGGACTCCTGCATGGCGACGAAATGAGGCAGGTGGATGGGGAGCGGCGGCAGCCAGAGTTCGTGGGCCCGGGCAGCGGTCAGCCCCGTGAAGGCGTACGACGCCGGCTGTATCGCCGACCATGCAGCCAGCTCGGCCCACCAGAGATCGTCGCCGTCGAGTCCGGAGGGGATGGCGACGCCGTACCCGAGGGAGGTCCAGCGGGTACCGCGGCGGCGGGTGGGGGAGGGCGTGACGTCGGGCATGTTGCCGATGCTGGCCAGACGAACGGACGCACCGGGCTGCGAGCGAGCGGGCCTGTGGAGGACCAGGGGCTTCCGCTCGGGCTGGGGACCATCGATGGTCGAAACCGGCACCGGATGGGCGGAAGTGGCACGTCGAAAGCTCCGCGTCTGCCAGTAGTGCCCATTCGGTCGCGCCGGTCGGTGACAAGTAGCCTGTCGGCATGTCGATTCCCGTGAAGAACGTGGCCGTCCTCCTCGCCGGTGGCGTGGGAGCCCGGGTCGGTCTCGACATCCCCAAGCAGCTGATCAAGGTCGCCGGCAAGACGCTCCTCGAGCACACGCTGGTGGCCCTGCACGACCACCCGGACGTCGACGACGTCATCGTGATGATGACGCCGGGCCACACCGACGCGGTCCGCGAGATCACCCGTGGCGAGGCGTACCCGAAGGTCTCCGCGATCCTCGAGGGCGGCGACACCCGCAACGCCACGACCCAGCTCGCGATCAGCCATCTGCAGGCGACCGCAGGCGGCGCTGACGTGCGGATCCTGCTGCACGACGCGGTGCGCCCGCTGGTGACGCCGCGGATCATCGGCGAGTGCTTCGCCGCGCTCGACGCCTACCCGGCCGTCGACGTCGCGATCCCCTCGGCGGACACGATCATCGAGGTGGCGGAGGACGACACGATCCGGAGCATCCCGCCACGTGCGTCGCTGCGCCGCGGCCAGACACCGCAGGCCTTCCGGCTCGACGTGCTGGCGAAGGCCTACGAGATCGCCGACGCCGACCCGGACTTCACCGCCACCGACGACTGCAGCGTCGTGCTGCGCTACCTCCCCGACGAGCCGATCATCGTGGTGCACGGCGACGACCGGAACATGAAGGTCACCGAGCCGATCGACGTGTTCATCGCCGACAAGCTCTTCCAGCTGACCGGGATCGACCTGCCCCGCGCGAAGACCGACGACGGCTACCGCGACGCCCTTGCCGGCAAGACGATGGTCGTCTTCGGCGGCAGCTACGGCATCGGCGCGGACATCGCTGCCCTCGCGGCGTCGTACGGCGCCACGGTGCTCACCTTCAGCCGGTCGACCACCAACACCGACGTGGGCCGGCGGTCCGACGTCGCCGCCGCCGCGAAGCAGGCGATCGCCGCGACCGGGTCGATCGACTTCGTGGTCAACACGGCCGGCGTCCTGCCCCGCGGTGAGCTGCTCGAGACCAGCGAGGAGACCGTCTACGCCGCGACCGAGATCAACTACCTCGGGCCGATCTTCATCGCCCAGGAGTTCTTCCCGCACCTCGCGGCCTCGCGCGGCTCACTGCTGCTGTTCACCTCGAGCTCCTACACCCGTGGCCGCAGCGGCTACAGCCTCTACTCCTCGGCCAAGGCCGCGACGGTCAACCTCACCCAGGCGCTCGCCGACGAGTGGGCCGACGCCGGCGTGCGGGTCAACTGCATCAACCCCGAGCGCACCGGTACCCCGATGCGCACGAAGGCGTTCGGTGAAGAGGCGCCGGGAACCCTGCTGGACTCGCAGGTCGTCGCGCACACCTCGGTCGACGTGCTGATCTCCGAGCAGTCCGGCCATGTGTACGACGTCCGCAAGGACGACCCGTTCAGCCTCGGCGACTGACCCGCCGCTTGACCTTGCCCGCGACCCGGCGGGCGCGCCGCCGCAGTGTTGCTGCTCGTACCTCGTCCAGCTCGCGTCGCGTCGCGTTCAGCTCGGCCCGGGTGGCTCGGAGCTCGCGCCGGGCTTCGTCGAGCTCGCCGCGGACCCGGTGCTCGTGGGGCTCGCAGGCGAGGCGCTGGGCGAGGAGCGGCTCGTACGCCGTGATCCGCTCGGTCGCCCGTTCCTCGCGCTGTGCGGGAGTTCGCTCGGTGGCGGCGGTGAGCACGAGGTCGGCCAGCGAACGCACGTTGGAGTCGGCGAGCCGGGTGAGCTCCCGCGACGCCTCCAGGACCTCGTCACGCTCGCCGATCTCGAGGGCACGACCGAAGGCGGCGTCGAGGTCGGGGACGTCGATGCCGTAGGGCATCTGCGCGTCCCAGTGGGCGGCGTACCGGGTCGGCTTGGGTCGCGTCACGGTGACGCGAGGGATGCCGTACGACGCCGAGATGATGCGCACGTGCAGGGAGCTGCTCAGCACCACACGGGCGCGGCGGATGTGGTCCACCAGGTCCATGGGACGTCGGTCGGCGATGATCTCGACCTCGCGCGACGGCGCGAACCCGGCGATGTCGGCTGCGAGCTGCTCCATCGCCTCGAAGGAGTCGTGGCCGGTCGCCGTACCGGCAAGGAGGAGGCGGATCCGCAGGCCGTCGAGGTTCCTGCTCTCCGCGAGGGCCTGCGCGAACCGCTTGCGGCCGACCTGGCGGAGGATCGCGTTGGAGACCTGGACGACGACGTTGTCGGCATCCGGGTCGCGGTCGAACGGGTCGATGGCTCCGATCGCGTGGACCACGTCCGGGACGAGCGAGTTGTCGACGCCGACGCTGTTGAGGAAGTCGTGCGAAGTCGTGTCGCGCACGGAGACGGCATCCGCCCGGCGCAGCCCGTCGAGGATCTCCTCGCGCACGTGGACGGGACGGGACCGTACGCCGGTCAGCCCGGCGGAGTTCACGATGGTGGTGGCGCCCGCGTTCAGGGGGAAGGCACCCGGCGTGGGGATGTAGCCGGCCACGATCGGTGCGCCGTTGACCGACTCGGCCAGCATCTCGCGCTTCCGGGCGTAGGGAGCGTCGGTGTAGCCGGCGTACACCTCGGGCGGCATCGACATGCGGTACGCCGACTCGACCGTGGTCCCGCCGATCTCTCCGCCCACGGACCAGACCGCGTCGAACTCCTGCTCACGCAGCAGGTCCCCGAAGGCCACGACCTTGCGGTCGAGCAGGTCCGTCATGTCGGCCGCGAACGGTGCGGCGGCGACGATCTGGGTGCCGGGCAGGTACTTCTCGGTCACCAGGAGGAACAGCAGGTCGCCGAAGTTGTCCCGCTCGTAGGCGCCGACGGTCAGGATGCGTGGCCGGTCGGACGGTGCAGCAGACATGCGGGAACGAACCTTTCGGCGAGCGTCGGGGACGGCCGAAATCCTCTCACGACCGGCCTGCCGCGCCGCTTTCGCAGGACCGTCAGTCCGGCGCCGCCCCGAACAGTCCGCCCGTGGCCTCGGAGATCCGCTCACCCAGCAGGTCGAGGGTGCTCTCGGCGAAGGAGTCGGACAGGTGGGTGCCGGAGCGGTAGACCAGCACGTTGCCGATCACCGGCGGGCACACGGCCCCGCCCGGGCACACGACGTCGGTCATGTCGACGATGGCGGCCTCCGGCAACCGCTTCGCAGCCGCCAGCTGCGCCGGCGCGCCCGTCCGCTCGAGGCGCCCGGCGAGCGGATAGCCGCAAGCAGTCAGCTGGTCACGGTGCTCCTGCACACAGCCGGGCACGTTGCTGCCGGGCCGTCCGGGCGTGTCGAGGATCGAGACCAGTCGGGCCCCGCTGGCGAGGACGTCTCGCCAGTGCGAGACGAGGCCGTCGACCATTGCCTCGCGCGTCTGGGTCTCCTGGACGTCCTGGCCCGGCCGCAGGGCATCCCTGAAGCGGGTCACCGTCAGCACGACGTCGACGCGCTCGTCGATGATCCACTGCAGCGCCTCCTGGCTCCAGCGGTCGCAGGTGGGACTGGGCTGTCCGCCGACGTAGGGCCGGATCACGTTGGCGAACTGGCACCCGTCCTTGCCGATGAAGACCATCCGCCAGCCCGCACGTTCGGCGAGCTCCTTCACGGGCGTGAACCACTGGGCAGCCTTCGAGTCCCCGACAAGCACGACGGTGTGGTCGCTGTCGACGGCTCCGAACTCACAGGCCGAGAAGCGGTCCTCGAGCGGCTCGGGCATGCACTCGCGGGTGGTGTAGATGTCCGGGCGGTCCGGCGCCAGCGGCGAGGGACGGATCGCGTCGACGCTGTCCACCGTGGTCCAGTCGACCCCGGCGAAGCGGGGATCCTGCAGGGCGGCCGCACCGGGCGCCTCTTCCTTCGAGGGGAGCCTGCCGGTGTCGACCAGCGCGAAGGATGCGATCACCGCCACTCCGACGACGGCAGCAGTTGACGAGGCGGCGGCTCCCATCCACAGCGCCGACCGCGTCGGGGCCAGACGCGGGCTGACGCGCAGCGGATTCTCGACGTAGCGGTAGGACAACCAGGCGGGAACCGCGGACGCCAGTACGACGAGCAGCGACTGGCGCACCCTGAGGTCACCCCACAAGCCCTCGGCGGCGACGAGGAAGGGCCAGTGCCAGAGATAGAGGGAGTACGACAGCCCGCCCACCCAGACAACGGGGCCCAGCCCCAGCAGGCGACCCACCCCGGGGCGACGCAGCATGCGGTCTCCGCCCGCGGCGATGGCCGCCGCCGTACCGAGGACCGGGAGCAGGGTGGCGGTGCCGGGCCAGGTCATCGTGTGGTCGTAGGTCGCGGCGGCCACGGCGATAGCGCCGACCCCGATCCAGCCGCCCGCGGCGCGCGCAGCGGCCGGCACTCGCAGCACCAGTGGCCATCCGATCGCCAGCAGCGCGCCGACTCCGAGCTCCCACAGGCGGGTCGTCGAGACGAAGAACGCCAGGCCGGGCTGCTCCGCGGAGTAGTGGATCGCGAAGCAGAACGAGGCGACGGTCAGGGCGAGGATGGTCGCGAACAACGCCCGCTTGCGCCGGGCGACGGTCGTGAGTGCGACGACCAGGGCGATCAACAACGGCCAGACGACGTAGAACTGCTCCTCGACCGCGAGCGACCAGAAGTGCTGGACCGGCGAGGACCCGACGTCCTCCGCGAGGTAGTCGACCTCGCGGTAGCCGAGTCGCCAGTTCACCACGTACGCCGCGGCGGCGACGATGTCCCCGCCGAAGTCCTTCCGGCTGGTGACGGGCAGCCACAGCAGGGTGACCAGTCCGCTGAAGAGGAGCACCAGGGTGCTCGCCGGGAGCAGGCGTCGCGCCCGACGCGCCCAGAAGCTCGCGAGATCGAGTCGTCCGGTGCGGGAGATCTCGCGCACCATCAGCGACGTGATGAGGAAGCCGGAGATCACGAAGAACACGTCCACGCCGACGAATCCGCCCGGGACCCAGGCCAGGCCGGCGTGGTAGAGCAGCACTGATCCGACCGCCAGGGCGCGCAACCCCTCGATGTCGGGCCGGATCGTGGTCACCGAGCCGGTTGTCCGAGGGGGTGCAGAGGCACTGGTGGGGGCCTGGTCCGTCTCTGCTTGTCTCACTGGTCCGTCCGAGATTGCCGAGGTTCGTCGCGCCCGACGGTACAGCCAGGTCGGCTCGATCCGGTGATCCTCATCTAGGCTTCCGCCCAGCAGTCGAGGGGGAGTTCATGGTGTGGAGCAGGGTCCGGGGGTCCGTCCGCGACCGACGTGATCGGCGCAGGGACGGCAGCCACGTGTCCGACGCCCGCCTGGTCTCGCTGGTGCGCGGCGAGCTCGGTGATCGGCCGTCAGCGACCGTCGTCGTGCTCGGCAGCGGTCGACGTGGCCTCGTCGACGCCCTGGTTGCTGCGTCCCCGACGTGGACGGTCGTGGAGGCAGCCACCGACGCCGACGAGCGACAGGTCCAGCTGACGCTGCTCGACCCGATCGACGCCATCATCGACGTGCCTTCCAAGGAGGGGCGCCTGTTCCGGTTCCGCACGGTCTTCTTCCACGTCCGCGCTCACGGCCTGTACGTCGTACCGGGCGGCGCCGTCGAGCTGGGCCCCGGACGCGGGAAGCTCGGCGATCACCTCGCGAGTGCCGCCGCGCTCGCCGAGGAGCCGCTCCGCGGGGGCCGCCTGCGTTCGATCGCGGCCAACGCCCTCCTGGCGGTCCGCATGCACGTGCAGGCCACCGCGGACGGGGAGGACCTCGTGCTGCGTCACGACCTGCCCGACGTCCTCGCCAAGCTGGACGAACCGCAGACCAGCGCCTGGATCGAGCGGAGTGGCCACGGGCACCGGATCCTCTCGACGATTCCCGCCGAGGACCCTCCGAGCGCTGCGGTCATCACCGAGGTGCCGGTCCTCCGAGAGCCGCCGATGGACCGGGCCATCAACCGCGCCGACCTGACGTTGCGTGACTACCGCGACGTGGTCGTGGACGTCGAACAGCTGGTGATCGCCGAGCGGGTCCTCCCGGCGGAGACGTACCGGCACCACCAGAACGCCCGGCTCGTGAACCGCGGAGTCGTGGACGTCGGGCCGAGGCTGGGTGTGCCGCAGCGACCTGTCCGTGACGACCTGCCCCGGCTCGAGGGGACCTTCGTCCACCTCGACAACGAGGTCCGCGGTCACTTCGGGCACCTGATGACCGAGACCCTGTCGAGGGTCTGGACCTGGCAGGCCGCGCTCGCGATCGACCCCGGCGTGCGGGCTCTGATGAGCCGGGCGCGTGGCCGTCCGGAGATCGCGGACTGGGAGTACCACTTCTACGAGACGTGCGGCATCCCCCGTGACCGCATCGTGAAGATCGACAGTGCTGTCCGGGTCGAACGACTGCTCTCGGGCACGCCGATGCTCAGCAACCCCGAGTACGTCCATCCCCGGATCGCGCAGACCTGGGACGAGGTCGGGGACCGCCTCGCGGCCGAGGCCGGTCGGACCGAGTGGCCACGGCGCATCTTCATTGCCAGACGGATCGCCAAACGGGCCTGCGACAACGCGGACGTGGTGGAGCGGATGTTCGCGGACCGCGGCTTCGAGATCGTCTACCCCGAGGACCTCTCGCTGGGTGACCAGGTCGCCATGTTCCGTTCGGCCGAGGTGGTGGCGGGCTTCGCCGGCAGCGGCATGTTCCAGATTGCCTTCGTCCCGCACCCGATCCACGTGATCCAGGTCGGGTCGAGCAGCTACACGCCGCGCAACGAGGTGTTGATGGCCGCCGTACGCGGTCACCGGATCGACAGCGTGGTGTGCGCCACGGTCGCCAGCAACCGGGTCCAGGCAGGCTTCACCTTCGACGTCGACGCCGAGGGGCCCGCCTTGCTGAAGGTGCTCGACGGGCTGCCACCGCTCAGCTGACCGGACGCTACGGTGTCGGTCGTGACTGTGGAACGACCTCCTGTCCGGACGCGGCTGCGAAGCTCGGCGGGCCGCGCTCGCCGTGGTCTGGGGAAGGTACGCCGGCGCCTCAGCCGCGCGCGGCGCCCAGCCGAGAGCGGGCGCTCGGTGTTCGAGCGGGTCGTCGCCGAGGCCGGGCGTGGCCGACTGGCGCTGGTCACGGACGAGCCCGGCCGTCTGGCTGAGGCGTTCCCGACGCCGCCGCTCGTGTTCGACGCCGGCCGTGAGCGGTGGGACCTGCATGCCGCCCTGGCGGTGGCCGGGCGGTTCGACGTGGTCGTCCTGGACGTCGCGAATCCCACGGCCCGCGTCCGGATGATCCCCGACCTCCTCTTCCATGCACGGGCCGGTGGCCGCCTCGTGGTGCCTGACGCGGCCCGTCGCCCCGAGGCCGCGGCGGGCGCGCCTGCGCCGGCCGTGGACGCCACGTCCAGCCCCTTCCTCTTCGTCGCGGCGGTGACCGACCCGGGGTCAGGGATCGCTCCCCGGCCGTTCGGCCTGCGGCCGGTCGACATCACGTCCCTGCGCTCGGCCATGGCGTCCGTCGAGTTCGTCGACGGACACCTCGTGATCACCAACGGCCATGACGTGCACGCGAAGCTCAACGAGCAGGCCGCCAACACCGTGATCGCGGCCACCGGTCGCGGGCGCGTCCTCGACAGCCGGCCCGGCGTCACGTGGCGTCCGACAGCAGAGCTCCGGGAGAGCGAGTCCGACCTCGGAGGCTTCTGGCAGCGGGAGTACGCCGCCCCGGACCTCTACCTGCGCGAGTACGACGACGTGCTGTGCCTCCCGGGCCAGGTGGCGGTGATCGATCACTTCCTGCTCCCGGACACCTACCGCCACATCGGGCGCCCGCGCCTGGGCAACCAGTACGCCCCGGAGCGGGCGCCGTTGTTCGCCGTACCCAAGGACAAGCGCCCGGCGCGCAAGGTCCTCAACGGCCCTCACTTCTTCTGGGACTCCGAGTTCCGAGGCCACTTCGGCCATGCGGTGACCGAGCAGCTCTCCCGGATGTGGGCCTTCCAGCGGGCCCGGGAGATCCATCCCGGCCTGAAGGTCGTGATGGCCAAGAACAAGCACCGTGAGCTGGCGGACTTCGAGGTCGACCTCCTCGGCAGGTTCGGTGTCGCCCGCGAGGACCTGGTGTTCGAGTACGAGCCGGTGCGGGTCGAGAAGCTGATCGCGGCAACGCCGATGTTCTCGCAGCCCAACTACATCCATCCGGGCATCACGGAGGTCTGGGACCACCTCGGGGCCTCGCTCGCCGCCGACGCTCCTGACCGCGCCTATCCCGAACGCTTCTTCGTCTCCCGGCGTCACGGCAAGCGGAGCTGCCGCAACGGCGCCGAGGTGGAGGCACTCTTCGCCGCGCAGGGTTTCGAGATCGTGTACCCCGAGGACTACAGCCTGGCCGAGCAGGCGCGGCTGTTCCGTGAGGCGAAGGTGATCGGCGGGTACGCCGGCAGCGGGCTCTTCAACGCGATGCTGGCTCTCGAGCCGAAGCACCTGATCATGGTCTCCTCGGAGTCCTACACCGCCGAGAACGAATGGATGATCGCGGCGGCCCGCAACCACCGGATCGACGTCGCCTGGTGCGTCGCCGAGATCCCCGCTCCGCGTGGTGCGTACGTCGTCAAGGCGTTCCACTCGCCGTACACCTTCGACCACGAGCGTGAGGGCCGGTTCCTCGCGCAGGTGTTCGCCGAGCTCTGAGCACCCCGGGTCGCCCGGGGTGTGACTCGTCCCACGGCCCGGACCTGTTCTCAGTGCCGTCGCGTGCGCGTACCGTTGTCTCGTCCCGGAACCCCGGGAAGCAGATACGTGAGCACAACGTCCGGTACCCACCCCGGCTCCGCCCGAGAGGGAGGAGTGGTCGGAGGGACGGGAACGAAAGGTTCTCAGATGTCCCACAAGTTCCGCGTGGGTGTGATCGGCGCTGGCCGCGTCGGTGCCGTCCTCGCTGCGGGTCTGCACGCCGCCGGTCACCACGTCGTGTCCGCTGCCGGCGAGTCCGACGCTTCGCGTCGCCGCGCTGCCGAGCTGCTGCCCGGCGTACCGCTGCACAAGCCGAGCGACGTCGCGCGCGACGCCGACCTGCTGCTGCTGACCGTGCCCGACGACATGCTCCCCAACGTGGTGCAGGTCCTCGCCGCGAGCGGCGCCCTCCGAGCGGGGCAGTACGTCGCCCACACCTCCGGTCGCCACGGTCTCGCCGTGCTCGCGCCGGCCGCCGAGATCGGCGCGCACGTGATCGCCCTGCACCCCGCCATGACCTTCACCGGCACCGTCGTCGACCTCGAGCGCCTGCACGGCTGCGTCTTCGGCCTGACCGCCGGTCCCGAGGAGCGTCAGGTCGCCGAGTCCCTCGTCGCCGACCTCGGTGGACGCCCGACCTGGGTGCCCGAGGAGATGCGCACGCTGTACCACGCGGGTCTCGCCCACGGCGCCAACCACCTCGTCACCCTGGTGAGCGAGGCGATGGGCATGCTCGCCGCTGCCGGTGTGGACGACCCGTCCGGCACGCTGCGCCCGCTGCTCGACGCCGCCCTCGACAACGCGCTCGCCCACGGCGACGCCGCCCTGACCGGCCCGATCGTGCGCGGCGACGTGCAGACCGTTGCGGCCCACCTGGCCGACATCTCGCGCAACGCGCCCGACACCCTGCCGTCGTACGTCGCGATGGCCTGGGCCACGCTCGACCGGGCCGTCACCGATGGCCGGCTGATCCCGATCCAGGCACTGAAGATCGCGGACGTGCTGGGCGCCTACGGCAACCGGCCGGCCGGGTACACCGCTTCCTTCCTCGGCGGCGCACGACGAGCCAACGAGGCCGACCAGGCATGACCGCAACCGTCATGCCGGCTGTCGCGCGCAGCCGGGCAGACCTCGCCGGCCTGCTCTCGTCGGGCCGGACTCCGGTCGTGCTGGTGCCGACCATGGGCGCCCTGCACGAGGGACACGCGACCCTGATGCGCGCCGCTCGTGAGCGCGCCGGCGTCGACGGCGTCGTCGTGGTCTCGATCTTCGTCAACCCCTTGCAGTTCGGCGCGGGCGAGGACCTCGACCGCTACCCGCGCACGTTCGACACCGACCTCGAGATGGCGGCCACCGAGGGCGTCGACGTCGTCTTCGCGCCGGTCGTCGCCGAGCTGTACCCCGACGGCGTGCCGCACGAGGGCGAGCCGTCCCAGGCCGTCACCGTTCAGCCCGGCCCGCTCGGCGACGTCCTCGACGGCGCCAGCCGGCCCGGCCACTTCCGGGGTGTGCTCACCGTGGTCGCCAAGCTGTTCGGGCTGGTCCGTCCCGACCTCGCTGTCTTCGGCGAGAAGGACTACCAGCAGCTGACCCTGATCCGGCGGATGGTCTCCGACCTCTGCCTGGGCATCGAGATCGTCGGTGCCCCCACTGATCGCGAGGCCGACGGGCTGGCCCGGTCCAGCCGCAACCGTTACCTCGACGAGGAGCAGCGCCAGCAAGCTGCCACGTTGAGCCGTGCGCTGCGCGCGGCCCAGGGTCGGGCGTCGTACGGCGTCGCGGCGGCCCGCTGGGCAGCCATGAGCGTCATCAAGGAGGAGCCGGGCGTCGAGCTCGACTACCTCGCGCTCACCGATCCGGGTCTGGGCGAGCTGCCCGACTTCCCGGAAGCCGGCACCGAGGGCCGGATCCTCGTGGCAGCCAGGGTCGGCACGACCCGGCTCATCGACAACATGACCCTGCAGTTCTAGCCAGCCAGTCTCCAAGCCGATTCCAGGGGGAATCCCATGCTGCGCACCATGATGAAGAGCAAGATCCACCGCGCGACCGTCACCCAGGCCGACCTGCACTACGTCGGCTCCGTCACCGTCGACGAGGACCTGCTCGACGCGGCTGACCTGCTGGCCGGCGAGCTCGTGCACATCGTCGACATCGACAACGGTGCTCGCCTCGAGACCTACACGATCGCCGGCGAGCGGGGCTCGGGGATCATCGGCATCAACGGCGCCGCCGCCCGCCTCGTGCACCCCGGAGACCTGGTCATCCTCATCGGTTACGGCCAGATGACGACCGAGGAGGCCAAGGAGTTCAAGCCGAGCGTCGTCTTCGTCGACGCCGACAACAAGATCATGGCCACCGGCTTCGACCCGGCAGAGACCTTCGGCGACCCGAGCCTCGAGCGCGGCGACGTCACCGCGGCGCGCTGACGCGGCTGCGGATCAGTAGCCTGCTGGGATGCCTGACCACGTGCCCGCCGCAGTACGACGCCTTCCGGGCCGGCTGAACGCCCCCGGCCCCGGCTGGTCCACTCGCGCCGATGTCGTCATCGTCGGGTCCGGCATCGCCGGACTGACCGCTGCGCTGCGCCTGCGTGGGCAGGTCGACAAGATCCTCGTGGTCACCAAGGACGTGCTCGCGGCAGGTTCGACCCAATGGGCGCAGGGCGGCATCGCCGCGGCGCTCGGACCGGGTGACACCCCCGAGGAGCACGAGGTCGACACCCTGGTCGCCGGCGCGGGCGCGTGTGACCTGGACGCTGTCCGGGCGCTGGTCAACGAAGGCCCCGAGGCCGTGCGCGAGCTGATCGCGCTCGGCACCAACTTCGACCACACCGATGACGGCGAGCTGTCGCTGACCCGGGAGGGCGGCCACCACCGCGACCGGATCGCGCACGCCGGCGGCGACGCCACGGGCGCGGAGATCCAGCGCGCCCTGATCGCCGCGATCGAGGCGGCCCCCGACATCGAGGTCATCCAGCACGCGCTGGCCGTCGACCTGCTGCTCGGCGCGGACGAGAACGGCGTGAGCGGCGTCGCGGGCCTGACCCTGCACGTCATCGGCGAGGGCGAGCGCGACGGCGTCGGTGCCGTCCAGTGCCGTGCTGTCGTCCTGGCCAGTGGTGGGCTCGGTCAGGTGTTCTCCCAGACCACGAATCCGTCCGTCGCCACCGGTGACGGCATGGCGCTGGCCCTGCGCGCCGGCGCGACGCTGCGCGACCTGGAGTTCGTGCAGTTCCACCCGACCGTGATGTACCTCGGGCCTGAGTCCCGCGGCCAGCAGCCGCTCATCTCCGAAGCCGTGCGCGGCGAGGGCGCCTTCCTGGTCGACGGCCCGCCGGAAGAGGGCGGCAACCGCTTCATGCAGGGTGTCCACGAGCTGGCCGACCTCGCCCCGCGCGACGTCGTCGCCAAGGCGATCATGAAGCGGATGATCGAGACCGGCCGCCCGCACATGTGGCTCGACGCCCGCCACCTCGGCGCCGAGTTCTGGGAGAAGCGGTTCCCGACGATCCTGGCGACCGCCCGCTCCCACGGCGTCGACCCCGTCAACGCGCTGATCCCCGTCGCGCCCGCCTGCCACTACGCGTCCGGTGGTGTCCGGACCGACCTGCACGGTCGTACCGACCTCCCCGGGCTCTACGCCACGGGCGAGGTCGCCTGCTCCGGCGTGCACGGCGCCAACCGGCTCGCGTCCAACTCGCTGCTCGAGGGCCTGGTCTTCTCGCGGCGGATCGCCGAGGTCCTGCCCGCAGAGCTCGCCCCCTGGCGTGAGCCGGCCGAGGACCGCCGTACGGCAGGACTCGTCGCGGGTGACGTACGCCGTGAGCTGCAGGAGGCGATGTCCTCGAAGGTGGGCGTCCTGCGTACGGCGCCCGGCCTCGCCGAGGCAGGTGCCGTGCTCGACAAGCTGGCTGGCCACACGGCCGACGTCGTCGGTCAGGCCGCGTGGGAGGCGACCAACCTGGTCACGATCAGCGCGGCCCTCACCGACGCCGCCGCGCTGCGCGAGGAGACCCGCGGCTCGCACTGGCGCGAGGACTTCCCCGAGCGGGACGACGCCCACTGGGCCGGCCACTTCGACGTCCGGATGACCGACGGGGTGACCACGGTGGCGTTCGTCGCCTCCCCGGCCACCGACGGCACGCTCGACGGGGGCAACGCGTGATCGCCCGGACGTCGTACGACGCCCTGCCGGCCTCGCTCGTCGAGGAGATCGCCGCCGCCGGGCTCGACCCGAAGGCGATCCACGAGCACGTCGCGCTGGCCTTCGAGGAGGACCTGCCCGGTGGCGCCGACGACGTCACCAGCGCCGCGATGCCCGACATGGGCCGCGCGGTCGCCGACTTCGTCGCTCGCGAGCCCGGGGTCGTGGCCGGCCTCGCGATCGCGGAGCTGGCGTTCGTCTACGCCCTCGGTGACACGGTGGAGCTGAGCGGCCGCGTGGCCGACGGCACCCGAGTGGTCCCCGGCGACGTCGTCCTCACGGTGGCAGGCCCCGTCCAGGGCGTCCTGACCGCCGAGCGCACCGCCCTCAACTTCGCCTCGCACCTGTCCGGCGTCGCCACCGCGACTGCCGCGTGGGTCGATGCACTCGCCGGCACGAGCGCGCGGGTGCTCGACACCCGCAAGACGCTGCCCGGCTGGCGTGCGCTGCAGAAGTACGCCGTCGCCTGCGGCGGCGGGGTCAACCACCGGTTCAGCCTCGTCGACCGCGCCATGGTCAAGGACAACCACGCCGTCGCCGCGGGTGGCGTCGTTCCTGCCTACCGGGCTGTCGTGGCAGCCAACCCCGGCCTCCGCGTGGAGGTCGAGGTGATGGACCTCGACGAGCTGCGCGACGTGCTCGCCGCGGGCTGCACCGAGGTGCTTCTCGACAACATGAGCACTGCTGACATGGCCGAGGCGGTCCGGATCAACCGGGCGGCCGGCGGCAACGCCACCCTCGAGGCGTCGGGCGGGCTGACCCTCGAACGTGCCCGCGAGGTCGCGGAGACGGGCGTCGACTTCATCTCCGTCGGCGCGCTGACCCACTCGGTCAACGTCTTCGACCTCGGCCTGGACTTCCGGACCGGTTAGCCCCATGTCCCTGCTCGCCGCCGACATCGGCAACGCCCACACCGTCCTCGGCCTGCTCGAGGACGGCGACGTGGTTGCCGACTGGCGGGTGTCGACCGACGAGCGCCGTACGGCCGACGAGTGGTCGGTGCTGATCCGCGGCCTGCTCGGCGACCTCGAGCAGGACGTCACCGGGATCGTGGTGTGCTCGACGGTCCCGGCCGGTCTCAATGCGTGGCGCGAGATGCTGGCCGCGCATTTCCCCGACGTGGCGCAGGTGATTGTCGAACCCGGTATTCGCACCGGAGTTCCGATCATGGTCGACAATCCGCGCGAAGTCGGTACGGACCGCATCATCAATGCGCTTTCCGCCGCCGCCGATTATTCGGGTCCGGCCATCGTGGTCGACTTCGGCGGCACGGCCACGACTTTCGACGTCGTCGATGCCCAGGGCCGGTACGTCGGCGGGGCGATCACGCCCGGAATCGAGATCTCGCTCGACGCCTTGAGCCGCGGCGGGGCGCAGCTGCGGATGGTCGAGCTCGTGCGTCCCCGCGGTGTGATCGGCAAGAACACCGTCGAGGCACTCCAGTCCGGCATGGTGTTCGGCGTCGCCAGCCAGGTGGAAGGCATGGTCGGGCGCCTCATTGCCGCGCTGGGGTGCGCGACCGACGACGTGGCGGTGATTGCGACCGGGCACCTCGCGCCACTCGTCTTCGAAGAATGTCGCTGTTTCACCGACCATTCCCCGTGGCTGACCTTGCGCGGCCTGGAAAAGGTGTTCCTCCGCAATCAACGATAGGCGGCGTTGATTCCGGTATCCGCAGTCCTGTGCTTTGATTCCTTGCAACGGAACTCGTGAATACGAGTTGTTTCGAGATATTGCAAATGAATGAGGAGTTCCCGCGATGGCGCAGAAGGTCAGCATCACCCTGGTCGATGACATTGACGGCACCGAGGCGAGCCAGACGGTCGTCTTCGGCCTCGACGGCACCAGCTACGAGATCGACCTGAACGACAAGAACGCCGACGCGCTGCGCGAGGCGCTGGCGACCTACGTCGGCCACGGCCGCAAGGTCGGCCGCGCGGCTCGCCGCGGAGCCCGGGCCGCGGCCTCGTCGGACGCCGGAGCGTCTGCCAAGGAGATCCGCGAGTGGGCCCGCTCCAACGGGTTCAAGGTCCCCGAGCGCGGTCGGATCCCCGCCGACGTACGCGAGGCGTTCGACTCAGCGAACTGAGGCCTGTTCGCTGTCAGCGGACTGGAAAGGAACGCCAACACGGAACGCGTAGGCTGTTCGAAGGGTTGTATCCCTTGAACAACCCTGTGACGTGTGAGGAGCGTGCTGATGTTCGAGCGGTTCACTGACCGAGCCCGCCGGGTGGTCGTGTTGGCCCAGGAGGAGGCCCGCATGCTCTCCCACAACTACATCGGGACCGAGCACATCCTGCTCGGCCTGATCCACGAAGGCGAGGGCGTCGCCGCGAAGGCGCTGGAGTCCCTCGACATCTCGCTGGAAGCCGTGCGCGCCCAGGTCGAGGAGATCATCGGCCAGGGCCAGCAGGCGCCGTCGGGCCACATTCCCTTCACGCCCCGCGCGAAGAAGGTGCTCGAGCTGTCCCTGCGCGAGGCGCTGCAGCTCGGCCACTCCTACATCGGGACCGAGCACATCCTGCTCGGCCTGATCCGCGAGGGCGAGGGCGTGGCCGCCCAGGTCCTGCAGAAGCTCGGCGCCGACCTCAACCGGGTCCGCCAGCAGGTCATCCAGCTGCTGTCCGGTTTCCAGGGCAAGGAGAGCGGCGCGTCCGCTTCGGCCTCGGGAAGCACCAGCGGTGGGGAGACCCCGTCGTCCTCGCTGGTCCTGGACCAGTTCGGCCGCAACCTGACCCAGGACGCCCGTGAGGGCAAGCTGGACCCGATCATCGGCCGCGGGCCGCAGATCGAGCGGGTCATGCAGGTGCTGTCGCGTCGTACCAAGAACAACCCTGTCCTCATCGGCGAGCCCGGTGTCGGCAAGACCTCGATCGTCGAGGGTCTCGCCCAGGACATCGTCAAGGGCAACGTGCCGGAGACGCTGAAGGACAAGCAGATCTACACCCTCGACCTGGGTGCGCTCGTCGCCGGTTCCCGCTACCGCGGTGACTTCGAGGAGCGGTTGAAGAAGGTCCTCAAGGAGATCCGCACCCGCGGTGACATCGTGCTGTTCATCGACGAGATCCACACCCTCGTCGGTGCCGGTGCGGCCGAGGGCGCGATCGACGCGGCAAGCATCCTCAAGCCGATGCTGGCCCGTGGCGAGCTGCAGACCATCGGAGCGACCACCCTCGACGAGTACCGCAAGTACCTCGAGAAGGACGCCGCGCTCGAGCGCCGCTTCCAGCCGATCCAGGTCCCCGAGCCGTCGGTCGCCGACACCATCGAGATGCTCAAGGGCATCCGGGACCGCTACGAAGCGCACCACCGGGTGACGATCACCGACCTGGCGCTCGTCTCGGCCGCGACCCTGGCCGACCGCTACATCTCCGACCGGTTCCTCCCGGACAAGGCCATCGACCTGATCGACGAAGCCGGCTCGCGCCTGCGGATCCGCCGGATGACGGCCCCCGCCGACCTGCGTGAGTACGACGACAAGATCAATGACGTGCGCCAGCGCAAGGAGGGCGCCATCGACGGCCAGGACTTCGAGGCGGCCGCGCGTCTGCGCGACGAGGAGAAGCAGCTGATCCTGGCCAAGTCCGACCGCGAGAAGCAGTGGCGCTCCGGTGACATGGACGAGGTGGCCGAGGTCGACGAGGAGCTGATCGCCGAGGTGCTGGCGGTCGCGACCGGCATCCCGATCATCAAGCTCTCCGAGGAGGAGTCCACGCGACTGCTCAAGATGGAGGACGAGCTCCACAAGCGGGTCATCGGCCAGGAAGAGGCCGTGCGCGCGCTGAGCCGGGCGATCCGTCGTACCCGGGCCGGCCTGAAGGACCCCAAGCGTCCCGGTGGCTCGTTCATCTTCGCCGGTCCGTCCGGTGTCGGTAAGACGTGGCTGTCCAAGACGCTCGCCGAGTTCCTCTTCGGCGACGAGGACGCGCTGATCCAGCTCGACATGTCGGAGTTCAGCGAGAAGCACACCGTCTCGCGGCTCTTCGGTTCGCCTCCCGGCTACGTCGGTTACGAAGAGGGTGGCCAGCTCACCGAGAAGGTGCGCCGCAAGCCGTTCTCCGTGGTCCTGTTCGACGAGGTCGAGAAGGCCCACCCCGACATCTTCAACTCGCTGTTGCAGATCCTGGAGGAAGGTCGCCTGACCGACTCCCAGGGCCGGGTCGTGGACTTCAAGAACACCGTCATCATCATGACCACCAACCTCGGTACGAAGGACATCAACAAGTCCGTCAACCTCGGCTTCCAGCAGGGCAACGACGCCGCGGGCTCCTACGAGCGGATGAAGAACAAGGTCCAGGACGAGCTCAAGCAGCACTTCCGTCCCGAGTTCCTCAACCGCGTCGACGAGATCATCGTCTTCCCGCCGTTGTCGCAGGCGCAGATCGTGGCGATGGTCGACAACATGATCGCGTCGGTCGAGCTCCGGCTCAAGGACCGCGACATGCAGCTCGAGCTGACCCAGGCGGCGAAGAACCTGCTCGCCACCCGGGGCTTCGACCCGGTGCTGGGCGCGCGGCCCCTGCGTCGCACGATCCAGCGCGAGATCGAGGACACCCTCGCCGAGAAGATGCTCTTCGGCGAGGTCGGCCCCGGCCAGATCGTGCTCGTCGGTGTCGACGGCGACGGCCCGGACGCGTCCTTCACGTTCGAGGGCCAGAAGGTCAACAGCGTGCCGGACATGCCGCCGCTCGAGACGGTCTCCGAGCCGTCGGGTGACGTCGCGGAGCTGTCCGGCGACGCCGACCCGCTCGCCAGCAACGAGTAGCACCTTTCGCTGATCCGCCCCGGCCCGTCATCGACGGGCCGGGGCGGTTCTGCTTTGATCGGTTGATGGCAAGCATTCCTGATTACCGCTGGGGCACGGAGAACGCGGTGGTCCAGGGCGTGGCCGTCCGGGTCGCCTCCAGCAAGGCCGGGTCGTTCGTGATCCGCAAGCTGATGCCGCTGGACCGCAAGGTCCTGCTGCGCAGCCGCGGGCGCCGTACGGTGCTCGGGCCGATCGGCCTGCCCACGTTGCTGCTGGAGACCGTCGGCCGCAAGTCGGGCCAGAAGCGGCTGAGCCCGCTGCTCTACGCCCGCGACGAGGGTGAATCGGTGATCGTGGTCGGTTCGAACTTCGGCCAGGCGCACCACCCCGCCTGGACCGGCAACCTGCTGGCCCAGCCCGAGGCGCGCGTCATCAGCGGCGGCACGGAGATCCCGGTGGTCGCCGCTCTCCTCGAGGGAGCCGAGGCGGACGCCGGGTGGCAGAAGATGGTCGATCTGGCCGGCAACTACGCCGTCTACAAGACCCGCACCGATCGGGAGATCCGGGTCTTCCGCCTGACGCCTTCCTGACCTCCAAGGGGATAGTCCCTGGCCAAAAGCACCGGAATTCCGCGTTCCGCGGTGCTTTTGGCCCGGGACTATCCCGATCAGGGGAGGGCGTAGTGGCCGTCGGGGGAGCGCACGAGCAGGCCGTCGGCGAGCAGTGAGGCGAGCGCGCGTTCGCGTTGCACCGGCTCGTCCCAGGCCGCGTCCAGTCGCGCCTTGGGGACGGCGCCCGGGGCATCGCGCAGCACGGCGAGCAGCCGGCCGCGGCACTGGCGGTCGGTGCCGGCGTAGCCCTGCACCGGCCGCGGCGGTCCGTCGTACGGCGGCGCGCCGGCCTGCTGCCAGGCACACGCGTCACGCACCGGACAGTCGGCGCAACGCGGGCGATCGGCAGTGCACACCAGCGCGCCCAGCTCCATCACCGCCACCGACCAGGTGGCGGCGCTCGGCGCATCCTCCGGCAGCAGGGCTGCGCCGAGGTCGCGCTCGGCACGGTTCACCGACCGCGCGGGGAACTCCACGCCGGTGACCGTGCGCGCCAGCACCCGGCGCACGTTCGTGTCGAGCACCACCTGCCGTTGCCCGTAGGCGAACGCGGCGACGGCCGCTGCGGTGTAGTCCCCGACGCCGGGCAGGGCCAGCAGGTCGTCGTACGACGCCGGCACGACGCCGCCGTGGTGTTCAGTGATCGCGACAGCCGCCGCGTGCAGGCGCAGGGCTCGCCGGGGATAGCCGAGTCGTCCCCAGGCCCGGACCGCCTCGCCGGAAACGTCCGCCGCGAGTGCCGCCGGAGTGGGCCAGCGATCCAGCCAGGCGGCGTGGACGGGGAGCACCCGGACCACGGGCGTCTGCTGGAGCATGAACTCGCTGACCAGCACGGACCAGGCGGAGGCCTCGGGGCGGCGCCACGGCAGGTCGCGGGCGTGCTCGTCGTACCACCGCAGGATCGGAGTGACCAGGCGCTCGCCTGGGTCCACAGGGCTTGTCGTCATCGCAGACCCATTGTGACTTCGGCCCTGTCCGGCGGGTCAGCCGGGATCGCGGTGCGCGGCTGACTACCGTCGGACGCATGTCGTCGCAGCGCCGTCCTTCCAGCGCCCGCGGCCGGACCACCCGCGGGCCGCTGCCCGCCGACGTCTACTGGCGCCGGCGTCTCTTCGTCGGCACCGTCGCGTTCTCGCTCGTCTTCGTGATCGCCCGCTGGCTCACCGGCGGCAGTGACGGATCCTCCGACGAGACGCCCGTCGCCGAGCAGGCCGGCGCCCAGGTGTCGGCGACCCGGACCGTGACCGCTGGCGACGACGCCGCGACGGAAGCCGCCTCCCCGGGGGCCACGGCCTCACCGACCCTGGCTGCGCCCGAGGGCACCTGCGACGCCGCCGACATCGCGGTCACGCCGTCGGTGACAGCAGGGCAGGTCGCGGGCGAGGACGTCACCCTCACCCTGTCGTTGCAGACCCTCACCTCCGAGGCCTGCACCTGGCAGGTCTCCAGCAAGAGCGTCACCGTCCGGATCGCCCAGGGCGGCGAGGAGATCTGGACGACCCGCCAGTGCGGAAAGGTCGTGCCGTCCCAGTCCGTCGTCGTACGACGCGCGGTGGCCACCGTCGTCACGATGGCGTGGAATGCCCGCGAGTCGAACCAGGGCTGCACCAGGCGCACCGAGTGGGTGCTGCCCGGTGACTTCACCATCGCGGCCGCCGCGCTCGGTGGGGAGCCCGCGGAGGCGGACTTCAGCCTCGTCGGGCCGGGCACGAAGACGGTCGAGGTGGAGCCGAGCACCGAGCCGGCCTCGTCCGACAACCCGCAGTGGGAACCTGCCGGTTAGACGTACCGCTCGAGGATCGTCGACTCGGCCAGCCGGCTGAGACCCTCGCGGACGCTGCGGGCACGCAGCTCCCCGACGCCCTCGACCGCCTGCAGGTCGTCGATCCCGGCGGACAGCAGCTTCTGCAGGGTGCCGAAGTGGTCGACCAGGCCCTCCACGACGTTCGTGGGGAGCCGCGGGACCTTCGTGAGCAGCCGGTAGCCCCGCGGTGCCACGGCGCCGTCGAGGTGCTCGCCGGTGCCGATGCCGAGCACCTTCGAGACGGCGGACGGGTCGACCAGGTCGGTCGCCGACAGCGCCTCGAGCTTGGAGAGCAGCTCGTTCGGGTCCCGGCTGCGGCGACGGGAGGGGACGTAGTCGCGGATCACGAGCTCACGCTCGGTGTCGACGCCGGTGATCAGCTCCTCGAGCTGCAGGGCCAGGAGGCGGCCATCGGTGCCCAGCTCGAGGACGTAGTCCTCGATCTCACGGGCGATCCGGGTGACCATCTCCAGACGCTGGGCCACGACGGCGACGTCGCGGACGGTGACGAGGTCCTCGATCTCCAGGGCCGACAGGGTGCTCGACACCTCGTCGAGGCGCAGCTTGTAGCGCTCCAGCGTCGCCAGCGCCTGGTTGGCGCGGGACAGGATCTGACCGGAGTCCTCGAGCACGTGGCGTACGTCGCCGACGTAGGCGGCGATGATCTGCATGGACTGCGACACCGAGATGACGGGTCGGCCGGTCTGCTTGGCGACCCGGTCGGCGGTCCGGTGCCGGGTGCCGGTCTCCTCCGACGGGATGCTGTGGTCGGGCATCAGGTGCACCGCGGCCCGGATGATCCGGGTGAGGTCGCTGTCGACGATGATCGCGCCGTCCATCTTGGCCAGCTCGCGCAGGCCGGTGGCGGTGAACGGGACGTCGAGCTCGAAGCCACCGGTGCACAGCGTCTCGACGAGCTTGTCCTGACCGAGCACGATCAGCGCACCGGTGCGGCCGCGCAGGATGCGCTCGAGGCCGTCACGAAGCGGCGTGCCCGGGGCGATCAGTGCGAGGGTCTCGCGCAGTCGGGGATCGGCCGACGTGATCACGAGGGCTCCTCCCTGCGGTGCGGGCCTGACGACGATGGAACGGGGACGACACCACCTTATCCATCACCACCCCCCAAGGTGCGGTGCTTTATCGGGGACGGGACTGTTCAGTCGGCCGCTTCGAGGACTTCCAGGGCGTGCTTGGTACGACGGTCGAGGTGCAGCAGGCGCAGGGCGGTCGCGACGTCGGGGGCCTCCACGACCCGCATCCCTTCGACCATCCGATCAGTGCTGGCGCGGCGGACGCCTTGCGCGGCCCCCGGATCGGCGGGCACGACGGCCATCTCGAAGCCGAGCCGGGCGGCTTCGGCCAGCCGCAGCGGCAGGTCGCGCACCCGGCGCAGCTCACCGGACAGCCCGATCTCGCCCATCGCCACGACCCCGGCCGGTGGCGCGCTGACGAAGGTCGCCGAGGCGACGGCGACCGCGACGGCCAGGTCGCTGCCGGGATCGGTGAGCCGGGCGCCGCCGACCGTCGAGGCGAACACGTCGTGTTGGTGGAGCTTGATCCCGCAGTGCTGCTGGAGCACGGCGAGCACCATGGCCAGGCGTGAACCGTCGAGCCCGGACGTCGTACGACGGGGGCGCTCGGCCGGCGAGACGGTCACCAGCGCCTGCACCTCCGCGAGCAGCGGTCGGCGGCCCTCCATGGTGACGGCCACGCAGGTGCCGGCGACGCGTCCGTGGTGGCGCTCGGTGAAGATGCCGGTCGGGTCGTCGACGGCGCGGATGCCGTCGGGACCGAGGTCGAAGCAACCGACCTCGTCGACCGGACCGAAGCGGTTCTTGACCGCGCGCAGCATCCGGAAGCGGGAGTCACGGTCACCCTCGAAGTGCAGGACGACGTCGACGAGGTGCTCCAGCACGCGGGGCCCCGCGATCCCGCCGTCCTTGGTGACGTGGCCGATCATCACGACCGTGATGTCGCGGCTCTTCGCCATCCGCACCAGCGCCTGGGCGACCTCCTTCACCTGGGTGACACCACCGGAGACGCCGTCGACCTCGGAGGCACTGATCGTCTGCACGGAGTCGATCACCACCATCTTGGGCCGGACCTGCTCGATGTGGGTGAGGACGGCGCCGAGGTCGGTCTCGGCGGCGAGGTAGAGCTCGTCGTGGATCGCCCCGGTGCGGTCGGCGCGCAGCCGCACCTGGGCCGGCGACTCCTCGCCGGTGATGTAGAGCGTGCGCTGCGAGCGCTGGGCCGTGCGAGCGGCCACCTCGAGCAGCAGTGTCGACTTGCCGACGCCGGGCTCGCCGGCCAGCAGCACCGCGGCGCCCGGCACCAGGCCGCCACCGAGCACCCGGTCCAGCTCGGGCACGCCCGAGAGATGGTGCACGGCCGTGTCGGCCGAGATCTGGCCGATCGGCACTGCGGCGGAGGTCACGGGTGAAGCCGTCGTACGGCTGGTGGCGGCGCCGGCGGTCGCCACCTCGGAGACCGAGCCCCACGCCTGGCACTCGCCGCACCGGCCCACCCACTTCGCCGTGGACCAGCCGCACTCGCCGCATCGGTAAGTCGAACGTACTTTCGAACCAGCCATGTTCCAGACGTTAGGACATGCCTCCGACACGACGCGGCAGGCACGCCCGGCGGTGCATGGGATCATGGGCCGGTGGACATCCCTCGGCTCCCGGCGACCCTCGCCGACGTCGCCGAACGGGCTGGCGTGTCCCGGCAGACCGTCTCCAACGCGATCAACAGCCCCGACCTGCTGCGGGCCGACACCCTCGAGCGGGTCCGGGCGGTCATCGACGAGCTCGGCTACACCCCCAACCAGGCCGCGCGACAGCTCCGCACCCGCTCCTCGCGGCTGATCGGCCTGCGGTTGACGCCTCCGCAGGAGTTCACCGCGAACATGGCGATGGACCGGTTCGTGCGCAGCCTGGTCGAGGCGTCGCGGGTGGTCGGCTACCACGTGCTGCTGCTCTCGACCGGCCCCGTCGTCGAAGGGTCCCGGCCCGACGCGATGGCCGGGTACGACGACCTGCTCCGCTCCACGGCCGTCGACGCCTTCGTCGTCACCGACACCTACCTCGGCAACCAGCAGACCGTCGGACTGGCCGAGCGGCGCGCGCCGTTCGTCGCGTTCGGGCGGCCCTGGGACGACCCGGGCGCCACCCACCCCTGGGTCGACGTCGACGGCGCGGCGGGTGTGCAGGCCGCCACCGACCACGTCCGCGACCTCGGCCACGAGCGGGTCGCCTGGGTCGGTTGGGTCCCCGGATCCAGGCTGGGTGACGACAGGCGATCAGGTTGGCACCGGGCCATGGCCGCGCACGGACTCTCGACCTCGGGCCTTGAGGCCGCCGTCGAGGACACCGTCGAAGCGGGCCGTCAGGCGGCTGCAGAACTGCTCGACGCGGTCGGCCCGTCGGCCTTCATCTGCGCTTCGGACACTCTCGCCGTGGGCGTCCTGCAGGCGCTCGCGGATCGTGGGGAGTTCGCCGGTCGCGACGTCGCGGTCGTCGGGTTCGACGACTCGCAGGTCGCGCAGGTGCTGGGGCTGACGTCGGTCCGACAGCCGCTGGAGCAGGTGGCCGTGGAGCTGGTCGACGCGCTCACGGGCCTGCTCGGTGCCACCGGGTACGACGCCGCCGGGGTCCTGCTCGCGCCGACGCTCGCCGTTCGGCGTACGACCTCGGGCTGAGCAGAATTTCCTGTCCCGTGAGGGGCGACAAGGACGCTGTGCGGGTGTGAGGATGTCGACGCAGCAATCCTGCATCCCACTCGGAAGGAACACCCATGTCCTCAGGTGTCAATCGGCGACGCCGCGTCGCCGCCCTCACGGTCGCGACCGGCCTCACCTTGGCCGGTCTCGCCGCGTTCGGATCCGGTGCCAGCGCCGCACCGACCGGTGCTCTCGACGGACCGCCGTCCACCCCGGTCCCGATCAGCACGCCCGACGGCGTGGTGTCGGCGTACCTGCTCAACACGAAGATCGTGAACCCCGGCCAGGTCCGTCTGGTCGAGCGAGCGGTCCGCGCAGCGGATGGCGTCGTCGTCCAGACCTGGCCGCAGATCGGTGTCATCGTCGCCCACAGCGACCAGGCCGACTTCCGCGACCAGGTCCGTGCGCTGGCGGGCCACGCGCTCGAGTCCGTCGGTGCCACCCGCACCGTGCCGGTGCTGGAGGGCACGCCCGAAGGTGTCCCTGCTCCGTGGGGACCGGGCAACGGCCAGATCGGCAGGAGCAGCACGGCTGATCGCAGCGAGGACAACACCGGCGCCGAGGCGACCCTCGCCGTCGCGCCCGATCCGCGTGAGTCCGAGCAGTGGGACCTCGCCATGATCAAGGCCGACCAGGCGCACGAGATCACCGATGGTTCGAGGGACGTCGTGGTCGGCGTCCTCGACAGCGGCATCGACCCCGACCACCCGGACCTCGCGGCCAACATCGACGTCGAGGACTCGGTCAACTGCACCGACGCCGGCCGGCCGGACACCTCGGCAACCGGTTGGTACCCGACCACCAGCGACCACGGCACCCACGTCGCCGGCACGATCGGCGCCGCCCGCAACGGCACCGGCATCGTCGGTGTCGCCCCCGGCGTGAGGATGGCGTCCGTGAAGGTCGTCAGCGACGAGGGCTTCATCTATCCCGAGTTCGCGGTCTGCGGCTTCGTCTGGGCCGGCCAGCACGGCATGGACGTCACCAACAACAGCTACTACGTCGACCCGTTCCAGTTCTACTGCGAGGACCAGGCCGACCAGTACGCCGCCAAGGAAGCCGTACGACGCGCCGTGACCTGGTCCACCGGCAAGGGCGTCGTGCACGCCGCCGCGGCCGGCAACTCGTCGTACGACCTGGCGAACAAGACGACCGACGACACCAGCCCGGACGACAGCACCCCGATCCTGCGGACCCTCAACAGCGAGTGCGACGACATCCCGACCGAGCTGGACGGCGTCGTCACCGTCTCGTCGCTGGAGCGCTTCCCGACGACGGGCCTCGAGAACCGCCTCTCGGGCTTCAGCAACCGTGGCCTCGGTGTCATCGACGTCGCTGCGCCCGGCTCGCGCATCCTGTCGACCGTCGTCACCAACAACGGCTACGGCCTGAAGTCCGGTACGTCGATGGCCTCACCGCACGTCGCGGGGGTCCTGGCGCTGATGAAGTCGGTGCACCCTGACTGGTCGCCGGCCCAGATGATCGAGAAGCTGCGCGTCCAGGCCGACGACCACGCCTGTGTCGTCGCGACCGCCGGTGCGCCGTGCGTGGGCACCGACCAGGACAACAGCTACTACGGAGAGGGCGTCGTCGACGCACTCGACGCTGTCCAGTGATGGTCAGTGAGTGCGTGACCAGAGGTTGACCGCGTAGTCGACCTCGAGGCCCTCGTGATGGGTCAGGATCTCGTCCGCAATGTCGGGCTTGAACTCGATCCGCACGACGGCCTCGAGGTCGGCACGCTTCTCGAAGCGCCAACCCATGTCGACCCGGTCGAGCGTCCAGCCCCGGATGCTCCAGAACCGCTCGGTGTCGGCAGGGGAGTCCAGGTGCGGGTAGCCCCGCCGGAACCAGGCGCCGAAGGTGGAGCGGGACCCGTCGTTGTCGATGACCAGTGCCGTCCCGCCGGGGCGCAGCACCCGGTCGAGCTCGACGAGCCCGGGCTCGCAGCCGCGTCCGAAGAAGTAGGCCCAGCGCGCGTGGACGACGTCGACCGACGAGTCCGGCAACGGGATCGCCTGTGCGGTGCCGGAGAGCACCACGGCGTTGGTGACGTCGCGCGAGCGGAGTCGCCGTTCGGCCAACCGGATCAGGCCCGGGTGCGGTTCGACGCCGACGACCCTCGCGGCGGTCGCGGCGAAACGGGGCAGGTGGAAGCCGGAGCCACAGCCCAGGTCGAGCACGACGCGACCGGACCAGTCAGCCCGAGCCTCCATGGCCGACCAGAGTCGACCGTCGGGGTCGGCGGCGTGGTTCTCGAGCTCGTAGGTGGCCGTGTGGTGCCAGATGTTCGGGCTCGGGATGGTGCCCGGGGGTTTCGAGGCTCGCTGCGCTCGCACCTCAACCACCGGGAAGTCGCTCAGATCCTTACGATGCCGTTCGGGGTCAGCACCTGGGCCGCGAGGATGCCGGGGGTGCCGTGCGGGGCGACCCACTCGACCTTGACGTCCTCGAGCGGAGCCTCGACGGTCTCGCCGAGCCACTCGCTGACCCGCTGCGGGTCACCGGCGATCTCGATGCCCGCGAGGGACACGGTGCCATCGGCGCCCGCGGACGGGTGCAGCTCGGCCGGGACGTCCCAGTTGATGAAGAAGGGGAGCTGCGGGTCCGCGATCAGGCCGTTGATGCCGATCTGCTGCCACTTCAGCGAGGTGCCGTCGGGGCGGTGCCGCGAACCGGGAGCTGCGGAGCGACCGAGGCGCTGCTCGACGACCGAGATGTCCGGGACCGCGACGGCCCAGCCGAGCCAGCCGCCACCGAGGGCGGAGCGGGCCTTGACGGCCTGGCCGAACGGCGCCTTGTCGGACGCCGGGTGGTCGAGGGCCTGGACGATCTCGAGGTAGATGCCGTCGGCCAGCGGAAGGATCATGTTGACCGTGCCGAAGCGGGGGTGGACACCACCATCGACGAACTCACGCCCGAGTGCTGCTCCGAGCCGCGCAGCGGTGCTCTCGAGTCCGTCGGGCCCTGCTGCGTAGGAGAGATGGTCGAGGCGCATGTCAGACATTCTGAACTTCGCCTGAGAGAGCGAAACCGGCGGGGTCCGGGTTTCTTGATGTCGAGAGGTGGTCGTCACGCCGGGTGGGGTGACCGAACAAGGTCAGCGCGGGTCAGCCGGATGCAGCGCGAGCGCCGATCGCGAGCGCAGGTGCGCCTCGCAGTGGCGGACCAGCTCGTCGTACCCCTTGCGGCCCATCAGGGCGACCAGCTCGGCCTCGTTGGAGACGTAGACCGGCTCCAGGGCCACGTGGGCCTCGGTGTTGCCCGAGCAGTACCAGTCGAGGTCGTGGCCTCCGGGACCCCAGCCGCGGCGGTCGTACTCGCTGATGCAGACCTCCGTGTACGACGACCCGTCCATCCGCTCGACCTCGCGGAAGGTGCGCCGGATGGGCAGCTGCCAGCAGACGTCCGGCTTGGTCTCGAGCGGGTTGCGGCCCTGGTCCAGTGCCAGGCCGTGGAGCGCGCATCCCGCTCCAGCGTGGAAATTCTCGCGATTCGCGAACACGCAGGAGCTCTGGCCGTCGACCTTGTGGGCGCGCGTCTTGCGCTCGCCGTCGTCGTCCTTCTCCACCCAGTCCTTGCGCTTCACCGGGCGGCCCGGGTGGTGCTGCCACTGCTCGGGGGTGAGCTGCTCGACGAAGCCGGCGACCCGCTCCTCGTCCTCCTTGTCGGCGAAGTGCGCGCCGAGGGTGCAGCAGCCGACGTCGGGGGAGTCGGCGTAGATGCCGGCGCAACCATTGCCGAAGATGCAGGTGTACGACGAGGTGAGCCAGGTCAGGTCACACCGCAGGACCTCGGTCTCGTCGGCGGGGTTGGTGAACTCCACCCACGCGCGGGGAAAGTCGAGCGGGACCTCAGGCATCCGCCCAATCTAGAGGACTTCCGGTGGTTCTCCGCGCCGCGACGAGTACCTTGGACGCATGCGGCTGGGCGTCCTCGACATCGGTTCCAACACCGGTCATCTCCTCGTGGTCGACGCACACGACGGTGCCGCGCCGCTGCCGGCGTACTCCTACAAGGAGCCGCTGCGCCTGGCCGAGCACCTCGACGAGTCGGGCGACGTGTCGCAGACCGGGATCGACGCGCTCGCCGCGTTCACGGCGCAGGCCGTGCGCGTTGCCGAGGAGAAGGGTTGCGAGGAGATGCTCTCCTTCGCCACCTCCGCGGTGCGCGACGCCGGCAACTCCGAGGCCGTGCTCGCACACGTCGAGCAGCAGACCGGCGTGCGGATCGCCGTACTCCCGGGGGAGGACGAGGCGCGCCTCACCTTCCTGGCCGTACGACGGTGGTTCGGCTGGTCGGCGGGGCGACTCGCTGTCTTCGACATCGGCGGCGGCTCCCTCGAGATCGCGGCCGGTTCCGACGAACGCCCGACCGTTGCTTGGTCCCTGCCGCTGGGCGCTGCCCGGCTGGCGCGCGCCGACTTCGCGCTTGCTCCGGACGAGGAGCAGCTGCGCCAGATCCGGCGACGCATCCGCTCCGAGATCGCTCGCGACGCGGGCCACCTGCTGCGGGCCGGCACCACCCACCGCGCGGCCGCGACCTCGAAGACGTTCCGCTCGCTGGCGAGGATCTGCGGTTCGGCCCCGTCGGGGGACGGCCCGCTCGTGCCGCGCTCGCTGCCGCTGGCCGAGCTGCGCCACTGGATCCCGAAGCTGGTGGCGATGACGCCCGAGGAGCTGGCCGAGCTTCCCGGCGTCTCGCCGAGCCGCACCCACCAGATCGTCCCGGGGGCGCTGGTCGCCGAGGCGTGCATGGACATCTTCGACCTCGCCGAGCTGGAGATCTGCCCGTGGGCGCTGCGTGAAGGCGTGATCCTGGAGCGCATCGACAAGCTCGGCGTGGCCGACGGACCGTGACGGTCCCGGCGAACCGCCCTCGGATCGGACTGTCCACCAGTTCGGTCTATCCCGAGTCGACCGCACACGGCTTCGCCTACGCCGCCAGCGTCGGTTACGAGGCGGTCGAGGTGATGGTGGGGATCGACGCCCTCTCCCAGCAGGTGAGTGCGGTCAAGCACCTCTCCGACCACCACCAGATGCCGATCAGCGCGATCCATGCGCCCTGCCTGCTGTTCACGCAGGCGGTCTGGGGCGTCGAGCCCTGGGGCAAGCTGGAGCGCTCTGCTGCGATGGCGCGCGAGGTGGGTGCCGAGGTCGTCGTCGTGCACCCGCCGTTCCGGTGGCAGAAGGAGTACGCCCGCGACTTCGTCAACGGGATCGCCGCCCTCGAGGAGTCGACGGGTATCGCGTTCGCGGTGGAGAACATGTACCCGTGGCGTGCGTCCCGCCGCCAGATGGAGATGTACCTCCCCGGTTGGGATCCGTCGGCGGAGCCCTATGCCAACACCACGATCGACCTCTCCCACGCGTCGATCGCGCGCTCCGACCCGATCGCGATGGCCGAGCGGCTCGGCCCCCGGTTGCGCCACATCCACCTGACGGACGGCACCGACTCCGCGAAGGACGAGCACCTCGTGCCCGGCCGCGGTGACATCGGCGCGGCGGCGTTCCTCGAGCACCTGGCCACCACCGGCTTCGCGGGGGAGGTCATCCTCGAGATCAACACGCGGCGCTGCACGACCCGCGAGGAACGCGAGGCCGACCTGCTCGAGTCCCTCGAGTTCGCCAAGCAGCACCTGACGGCGAAGACGAAGTCGCCGGACGCATGAGCGCCCCGGCCCGCGGGCGTCGGCGCGGCAGCCCCGACACGCGCGCCGCGATCCTGACGTCCGCGCGCGAACGGTTCGCTGCCGTCGGCTTCAGCGGTACGACGATCCGGGCCGTCGCGGGCGACGCCGGTGTGGACCCGGCGCTGGTTCACCACTACTTCGGCTCCAAGGACGACCTGTTCGTCGCCGCCCTCGAGCTGCCGGTCGATCCGCGGCAGGTCATCGCCGAGCGGATCGCTGCCGGTGCTCCCGATCACGGTCCCGGTGAGCGCATCCTGCGGGCGATCCTGGGGGTGTGGGACGACCCGTCGCTGCAACCCGGGCTCCTCGCCGTCGTACGACGTCTGCTCGAGCCGGGCGGCGACCGCCTGGTCCGCGACGGCTTCCTGCCGGTGGTCCTCGAACCCGTCGGCGCGCTGCTCGGGGTGCAGGACGCGGCCACGCGGATGCCGCTCGCCGCGAGCCAGGTGATCGGGGTGATCCTGATGCGCTACGTCGTCCTGGTGGAGCCCCTTGCGTCAATGCCGATCGAGCAGGTCGTGGCGATCTACGCGCCGGCGCTGGACGGGTTCCTCACGGGCCCGTTGCCCCTTGCGCCGCCGCTCCCGTGAGCGCATTATTCAACGTATGGTGAATTCCGTGATCGGGATCGAGGGGCTCCACGTCGTCCGCGGCGGGCGCCCGGTGCTCGACGGCCTCGACCTCGTGATCGGGCCGGGCGTCACCGGGCTGCTCGGCCCGTCCGGGTGCGGGAAGTCGACGCTGCTGCGCAGCATCGTCGGAGTGCAGAAGACGGCAGCCGGCACCGTCACCGTCCTCGGAGCCGAGGCAGGGAGTCCCGCCGTCCGCGACCGGGTGGGCTACCAGACCCAGTCCTCCAGCGTGTACGACGACCTGACGGTCACCGAGAACCTCCGCTTCTTCTCCCGGGTGCTCGGCAGGTCGGCCGGTGCCGTTGGGGAGGCCGTCGAGGAGGCCGTCGACGCGGTGGACCTCGGCAGTCACCGCGACAGCGTCGTGTCCCGGCTCAGTGGCGGCCAGCAGTCGAGAGTGGGCCTTGCGGTCGCACTCCTCGGGAAGCCCGACCTGCTGGTCCTCGACGAGCCCACCGTCGGACTCGACCCGGTCCTGCGGCGCGACCTGTGGGCGTTGTTCCACCGGATCGCGGACGCCGGCACGGCCGTGCTGGTGTCGAGCCACGTGATGGACGAGGCCGAGCGGTGTGACGAGCTGCTGCTGATGCGTGAGGGCCGGATCCTTGCCCAGGGCACGCCCGCAGCCGTCAAGGAGCGGGCCGGCGCCGCCGACATCGAGAGCGCGTTCCTCACGCTCGTCGAGTCCGGGTCCGGGGATGCGGCATGAGTCCCCGCGTCACCCTGGCCATCGCCACCCGCGTGCTCACCCAGCTGCGCCGCGACCACCGCACCCTGGCGATGCTGCTCGTGCTGCCCTGCCTGCTCCAGGCCCTGCTGTGGTGGGTCTTCCAGGACACGCCGCTGGTCTTCGACCGGATCGGGCCGGCCCTGCTCGCGATCTTCCCCTTCTTCGTGATGTTCCTGGTGACCAGCGTGACCACGCTCCGGGAGCGGTCGAGCGGGACCCTCGAGCGCCTGTTCACGATGCCGATGGGGCGCCTCGACTTCCTGCTCGGCTACGCCCTGGCGTTCGGTGCCGTGGCAGCGGTGCAGGCAGCCCTGGCGGCGGGCGTCGCGATCGGTCTGCTCGACCTCGACGTCCGCGGCGCCGCCGGCCTGCTCGTGGTGGTCGGTGTGGCCGACGCCGTGCTCGGTACGGCGCTCGGCCTGTTCGTCTCCGCATTCGCCCGTACCGAGTTCCAGGCCGTCCAGTTCCTGCCGGCGATCGTCGTCCCGCAGATCCTGCTGTGCGGCCTCCTGGTGCCACGCGACCGGCTTCCGCGGACGCTCGAGGTCGTGGCCGACCTGTTGCCGCTCTCCTACGCCGTCGACGCGATGGAGCAGCTCGCGACGAGCACGCGGCCGGGTGACGTGTGGCGCGACGTGGCGATCGTGGCCGGGTTCGCCGTCGCGGCGCTGGCCCTCGGTGCGGCAACCCTGCGGCGTCGTACGGACTGAAACTGACGGAAGGCGTGGGGTTGATCTCACCCCCGCCCGAGAGCCGAAACCCCCATTCCGCGGGCCCTTTGCGTAGGTTGGAGCCATGCGACCGGTCCGGGATTCCCTCCTGCTGCTGTCGCGCAGCGGGACCGTGAAGAAGTTGGTCACGACGCTCCCGATCACCTCCGCGATGGTGCACGGCTACGTGCCCGGGGAGACCGTCCGCGAGGCCCTGGCCGCGGTCGAGGAGCTCGCGGCCCGGGGCATTCACACCACGATCGACCGCCTCGGCGAGGACACCCTCGACGAGGCGCAGGCGACCGCAACGGTGACGGCCTACCGGATCCTGCTCGACAAGATCGCCGACCACCGCCTCGCGCGCCACGCCGAGGTGTCGCTGAAGCTCACCGCGATCGGCCTGCTGCTGCCCGACGGGGAACGGATCGCCCTCGCGAACGCCCGCAAGATCTGCCGCACGGCGGCCGGCGCCGGCACCACGGTCACCATCGACATGGAGGACCACACGGTCACCGACGCGACGCTGGGGATCGTGCTGGCGCTGCGCGAGGAGTTCCCCTCCACCGGCGCGGTGCTGCAGGCCTACCTGCACCGCACCGAGGCCGACTGTCGGACCCTGGCGTACGCCGGCAGTCGGGTGCGTCTGTGCAAGGGCGCCTACGACGAGCCCTCCGACGTCGCCTTCACCGACCCCCGTGACGTGGACCGGTCCTACGTCCGCTGCCTCAAGGTGCTGTTCGCGGGCGAGGCCTATCCGATGATCGCGACCCACGACCCGCGGTTGATCGAGATCGCCGCCTCCCTCTCGAGTCGCTACGGCAAGGCGCCCGGCACCTACGAGTTCCAGATGCTCTACGGAATTCGGCCGCTCGAGCAGCAGCGCCTGGCCGCCAGCGGCGAGAAGGTGCGGGTCTACCTGCCCTACGGCGAGCAGTGGTACGGCTACCTGATGCGGCGACTGGCGGAGCGTCCGCAGAACCTGTCACTGTTTCTCACGTCCTTGATCTCCAGGAAGTGACTCAGCAGGAGCGCAGTCAAGCGTGATTCCTGAGCAAAACTGGCTCTGACCTGCATAAACACTGATCGACGGTTGTCGCCGCATGGCGGCGTTCGTCGACCTTCGGTGGCCCCGATGTGGCCCTGAGGTGACCAGGAAGCAGGATTAGAATGGACAACGACAAGACCCGCCAGAGCGCGCTCGACGAGTATCACCGGATCGTGGCCCTCTTTGGCGAGTGGTACGACCGCGACACGAGGTTGGAACGCACTGCGCTTGAGGCAGAGCTCGGCCGCACCATCGACGTGGCGGCCCACCACAACGAAGCGACCGCAACGCGGGTTGTGTTTGATGAGGTTCTGGTCGAGGTCATCGCCGAGGCCTTCGCTGCCGGAATCCCGAGATGGATGATTGTCGAGTTCCGCGGGTGGGTGTCGCACAACGACCTGCGGGACCTGATGGGACGCGCTCGCCGGCCCTACCGGCTCGACCTCGAAAGGGAGTGGGTCCAGTACCGGACGCTCGTATCGGTTCAGCAGGATGCGCGTCGCTTGGCAACGACCGACCCTGCGGCCGCCGACCGGCTCCTACGCGCGGCCAGGACGCTGCTCAAGAGGTGGGTCAGGGAGGTTCCGAAGACTCCGCCGACTGAATACCTCAAGCAGTTCGCTTCGGGATTCCACGCCGACCACCGTCGCGAGTGGGTGGACGCTCGCCGGCGCTTGGCCGAACAGGTCGATCAACTCGGGCAGACCGAGGTCACCAAGTGACCGGGCAATCGACTGACCAGCCTGGCCCGGGTTCCTCTGAGCCTCAGGCTCACGCGTCGATCGAGCCCCTGATGCTCGTCGAGGAGGCCGCTGCCATCCTTCGTGTTGCGCCGGACTGGCTGTACCGGGCCGCACGGGCTGACCGCATCCCTTCGGTCCGAATGGGCCGCAATGTCAGGTTCCGCCCGGAGGACATCCGCGAGCTTCGTGACCACGGGTTGGCGTTCGATGAGTAGGTGGGGCATTGGGTGGCGATTCGATCCAGACCTGGACTGGATGTACCGGGCTGCCTGCATCGGGGCAGAGCCAGACCGGTTCTTTTCCTCGGGTCGAGGAGGGCGAGTGTCGTTGCGGGGTCTCCCGTGCGGAACCTGTCCGGTCCGTGCCGAGTGCCGTGAGTTCGCGGAGGGTCGCAGTCTCGTAGGCGTCTGGGGCGGCCGTTCGTTCGGTTAGGAGACCGGAATCAGTGCGAGCATTCGGT
Organism: Nocardioides sp. Root682; assembly: GCF_001427795.1. Taxonomy (GTDB): domain Bacteria; phylum Actinomycetota; class Actinomycetes; order Propionibacteriales; family Nocardioidaceae; genus Nocardioides. The sequence goes on from NZ_LMHJ01000004.1 coordinate 305,945, forward strand.
TGGGGACAACCTTGGTGAAGGCCTGTGAACGCGGCGGAACTCCCTGGCAAGGCGATCGAGCTCGAACGAACTCGGAGGTGGCGCAACCTCCGAGTCGGTCGTGCGCCGCTCTCATTGTTTGAACGCCCGTTACTTGGTCGACACGACGGGGTGTCGGGTCGATGAGGTCGTGGCCGTCTCGTACGCCTCGGTTCGGGCGGGGTGAACTGCTCGCCTGCCCCTCGGGCTGCGCCACTGGCACCATTCGTGTGCCGCGACGTGGCACGTGGGGCAGTCGACGGTTCGGATCTGCGCCCGGTGCTCCTCGCGCTCGCCTGGGCTTCGCCCCGGAGCGCGGCCCTCGGAGATGGCACGCTGGTGGGTGAACGCGCGATAGCGGTCCAGGTGCGTGACCTCACGCAGGTTGCCGCTGAGTTCGCGGCAGTGCCGCATGGGGAGGGCGCCGCAGGTCGGGCAGATGACGCTATGCGCGTCGAGGCACCAGGTGAGTTTCATGGCAGGTCCTTCGTGGGTGGAGGAGCGCCCTCTTGGTCGCTGTTCCCAGCCTTGTCGTCTGGTCAAGGGCGTCGCCCACTTGTCGACCTGGGGAACGAGGAGCGAGTACCTGCCGACTTCGTGCGATACGCGGGTCGCCCCATGGAATCCGGTGCTTCGATCCGAAAGAATGGTTTCGTGCCGTAGTGGAACGGGCTCCCACGCGGGGTTGCAGGGATCGCGAGACCCTGCGGGGCTAATAGCGGGCCGGCCAAGGACTCACGGCGGTCAGCCCCGAAAGCCTCCCAGCCGCAGGGGTTCCCTCTGGGGTAAGGAGGGTTTCCCAAACCGGACCTGCGGATCTTCAGCAGTCAGAGGTGGGCCGGGGGAGAGTGCAAGCGCCACAGGGTGGAAGGACCGGCGCGCGGGTTCGACCGGGTAGCAGCAATCTGCGCCGGCTCCGCTATCAGCCCAGGCATGTAACGCCCGTTAGTTCGCGGACTTCGAGCTGATCCTCGCGCGACCGGAGGCGAACCGTCGTCTGGGACTCGCCTACAGGGCCGACGCCCTTGACTTGGGCACCAGAGTTGACCTTGCGCCCGTAGTGGGCGTGGCATCCCTCCGGGATGCGCGGTACCGCAAGGACCGCGGGGCTAAGGACTTGCCGGACACCTCAGACTCAGTGACGGTCAGAACTCTGGAAGTCGCCCCCCTGCCACCAGGAATCTCTGATCCTGGGGGTAGGGGGGCGTATCCCCACCGTTTCCTTGTCCTCTCTCTGGTCAGCGGGGTAAACCCAAAACGTTCTCCGATAGAGAACCTCCGCGCGAGGGACTTCTGGTCGTGCGACCGGGTCATGACACCCCCCACCCCTTGCGCGTACCCACAGCGATGACTGGCCGAAGGGCGGCCCCGGTGCCTCACTGACACGGATGTCGCGCTCCCCAAAAGACGGGCACCGCGAACACGCAGTGCATGTCCTTCGGAGATGTTGCGTTGCGCTCACTCTCGACTGCTGAGCTTCGCGAGCGCGTTCTTACGCCGATCGACGCCTCCCGATCGCCTCGTGGAGGCCGCTGATCGCGTTGCCTCGCCCGTCACGCCAGAATCCGCGAGTGGCATGAAGGAGACGCCCGCCGTTGATGGACAGGAAGTCTGCGGTCGCAGGGGGTAGGAGTGCCGCGGTGGGATCACCCTGAAGGACTGCCTTCAGGCCGTAACTCAATGAGGCGCCTTCCGGCGCGCGCCTCGGCTGCACATCCGCCCACCCCATGTCTGCGCGTGCCGCGGCGTCTCGCACAACGTCTCGCGTTAGCGATCCAGATGCAGACCAAGCCCAAGCGTGGATATGGTTCCCGACGCCCGACGGGTTTCGCTCGACGTGGTAGCAGTCTTGCCAGCCGGCCACCTTGCGGTTCATGTTTCGGCGAAAGCTCTTCATCGAGTCCCGCACGTCGCCCCAGTCTGAGCTGACATCGGTCAGGAGCACCGCGACAGTCGGACGACTACGGCCGATCGCCACTGCCGAGCGGCGCGCGTTGCTGATCACGCACGCAGGGCATTGGTGGCTACCGCAGGAGGCCGGCCGCAGCTCCCCTGTACGGAGATCGACGATCTGAGTTGGAACCCTGCGCATGCAGACGCTCCCTTGTCCATAGGCGGCTTGTTCGAACCATTCCCCATAACCAGGCATGCGACGTACTTCGACACCGAGTGACAGAGACCAGCATGACGTTCCACATCGAGGCAGACTGTTCGTGTCGAAGTACCTGTCATGAGCGAATACTTGACAGTCCAGGAAGCCGCCGACTTGCTCCGTTGCCACCGCGCGACCGTTCGTCGTCAGATCGACGCGGGGCAGTTGCCAGCGATCAGGCTGGGTCGCTGCTTCAGGATTCGGCGTTCAGATGTGGACGCACTGCGACAGATCCCCAACAAGGAACCGTCGACACCCGTGCAGGGGTAACCGCTCGCTCATCCAACACCGAGACAACCTTCGGACTGACCTGAACTTGCTTGTGTGCGGCGGGCCTCCGCAGCAGCGCGGTCGTCGGAGCGAAGTGCTCCAAACGGCTCTCCAGCGTGCTCGAGCCCGTCGTTCGGGACCGGATTGGAGTCAGTCGCCCATCTAACGCCCGTTACTACAAGGAGCAGGGCGACGAAAGGACTGGGGAGTGGACGGGGCACATAGTGGATGTCGGGCCAGCTCAGTCCCGGGGCTGTGTCGTGATCGGGTCGGTTTCCGACGCCCGTCGCTCGTCAGATCGATCCTTGGGGGCTGACGACCGCAGCTGACTCGGTCGTTGACGCACGCCGATACGTTGATCTTGGAACCTCTCGCGAAGCGAAGCGACGCCGGCGCCGATGAGGCCGGGTCCGGGTGGAACCGCCCAGACGTGCAGTGAGACGCCCTCGGACGACTGACTCCACGACCCGCGCTCCACCGGCTACCTCGTGGGACCGGGTCTGCCGCGCGGCACCCACTACGTGTACGGGCTCAGTGCGTTGATAGCACTGCACGCCTTGAAGCGCCGTAGGAGTCGCAGAGGACTTTGTCTGGACCCCTGTCCAGCCAACTGACACACACCGCGAACACGCAGTGCATGCCTTCATTGCGTCGGAACAGCCTTACTCTGCGAGCTCGGAGCACAAGACTACGGCGGCCCAGCCGTCGCGACGCCGAATCTGTCGGACGTATGCAGAACAATCGAGAGCGTGACCACAGGGCCTGAAAGCGTGCGATTTATTGGAGCCGGGACCGGCGTCAATCTTGCGCGTGCGGACCGCTACATGACCGAACTCCTCGCCCACACTTCCGGTCGTGCAGACGCGATCGCGCACCTCGACCGCACGATTGAGAGCAGCTGGGATGAGCTCGAGGCCGCCTTGGAGGGACACGACTCCTTCGACGCGCTGGCCTTCTTGCGGATGGTCGCCGGTCCGTGGGACTTCTCCGATGTCCGTGAGAGCGACAGCCGAGTCGAGACGTCGCAAGCCGCGCAGGACGTCGTGGGCCTGGTGTTGCTTGGCATGGGTCTGCCTCGAAAGCCGCTGACAGGTGAGAACTCTGGCCAGCCTGACCTCGGCAAGCTCATGGGGTGCGCCGGTGCCGTCATCGACGCTGCAAGTGTGCGGGCGCTGCTCATTGGCGACTCTGTCCAGCAACCCCTCGGTTCGCTCGCTGGCAGGTTCCTCGGCTACGAGTTGTCCGTCCGTGGCAGGCAGTACCAGTCGGTCGCGGAGGCGATGAACACCGAGTTGTTCAACGATCCGTCGGTGACGGCACTGGTTAGCGCGAGCCTCGGCTTCACGCTCGACGACGCGCGTGCGCTTCGTGATGCTGCGGTGGACCTACTCAACGAGAGATTCTTCGGTGCGCGTGATCGATCAGGCGACCTCGTCGTAAGAAGCGGCGGTGGAGATCTCGGGGCCTCAGATCGAGAGCAACTCCGAAGCGATATGAACCTCATGCTGAATGAATGCCGACTGTTCGGTGCCGTGACCGCTTCGGATGTCGCTGACCACGCGGGTCTGCCGGAAGCGACGGTGCGCAACGTCCTCGACGTCTTCAGTTCGAAGAGGGCCGCGTCGGATGCGGCTGATCTGCGCTACGCGTTCGTCGAGGGCAGAAAAGTCTCGCCGGGCGGCTGTATCGCAGATGGTGACGAGTACCTGATCCTCAATGGATTCCTCGGGGAGGACGAGCTGCGACGCGGCATCGAGCGGGCGATGATTGCCGCTGGGCAAGGAGGCGGGCTGGCGGCGCGAGCATGGGCCAAGTACAACCGTCGACGAGCAGTCTTCTCAGAGTCGAAGGCTGCAAAAGCGATGGGTCTGCTGCTCGCGGGTTCGCCAGCGACTTGGTGTGGGCAGAAGTACCTCGGTCCGGAGTCGTTGGCAGACTCGGGCCACTTCGGGCGCAACGCGGACCTGTCGGGCGTGGAGTCACGTGAGTACGAGTCCGACCTTCTGGTCGTGGTCGATGGTGTCGCGCTCTGCGTCGAGGTGAAGGCCGGCTCGCTGACCGAGAAGGCCCGCGCAGGGAACGCAAAGCGGTTGGCCACCGATCTCGAGAAGACACTTCAGGAGGGCAGCGACCAGGCCGGTCGTCTGGCGCACCTCATCGGCCGCAACGAGGGCGTCTGGACCATCGACGGCAAGTGGATCGATCTCTCGGCAGTGCAGGAGATCCACTCAATCATCGTGATGCTCGACGACATGGGTCCGCTCTCATTGTCGATGAACGACCTTGCGACCAAGGGCGTGATCCAGTCCAGCGAGATCCCGTGGATCGTGAGCATGCACGACCTCACCGTGTTGAGCCGTGTCGTCGAACGTCCGGCGCACTTCTTGGAGTACGTGCGGCGTCGCCGCGGTCGTCGTTTGGCGACGATGGTCAGTGGGGCAGACGAACTCGATCTGTTCATGTGGTTCCTGAGCGGCGGGATGTACTTCGAGTTGGACCCCAGTGATGTAGCCGCTCAGTTGCCAATCGAGGTTCCCGAAGACCTCCATCGTCGACGGGCCTTCGACGAGCAGGTCGAGGTCCGAATGGGCACTCTGACAGATCCCTTGGACGCATGGTTTTACTGGACAGAAGGGCTTTCAGACACCGAGGTGCCCAAGCCGACTCGGCGGGAGGAACACTGGGTAGAGGACTTCTTGTCCGCCAGCCAGCAGTCGAAGTCGCCAGGCTGGCTCCGGTTCGGTGCTGATCTGGTGGGCTTGAGCGGGCCTGCGCAGCAGTCGCTGGGACGAGAGATCAAGGCGATGTGCCGTAGGTCGCGCGGTGGCGAACGCGAGAGAAGCTTGACTACCCATGGGACCACCTCGGAGGGCCCTTGGCTGCTCACTGCATGTGCGGTTCCTGCCGGGGTGGATATCGATCACGTCCCCGACTACGTCAGCGCCAAGCAGTACCAGACCGCAGCCAGTCGGTCGATGGTTCTGCTCTACCGCACGGACGGTCGGCTATACGGATCTCGCTTTATTGGGCACCCCGAAGTCCGGACTGTCGCCCGCGACGCGGAGATGGAGATCGCTCCGTTGCGAAGCCTCGCGCGAACGTTTGCGACTGTGCCGCCGAGCGCGAAGCGCGCGACCAGGCAGTTGCGTGGCAAGCGATCCGGGAGGAAGCGTCGGTAACTGGTTCCGGCGGGCCGCGAGGTAGTGCGAAAACCTGGTGCCCGACCAAGTAACGGCCGTTACTTGATGGACCATCGTTCTAGTCCAAACGCGTGCGCGCGCGAGGCGGCACTGCCCACGAGGATTGGTGGGGATTTTTTGCAACGATGCGCCTGATCCAGGGCGCAGAACCGTGTTGAGGATGTCGGCACCCAGACAGACCCCACCCCCCCCGTTACTCGCGCGAGATTCGAGAAGGGTGCATGTCTCCAACGGCCGCCCCTCTCTCGCGATAAGTAGGCCGGACGAAACTCGATGGGCAAGTAACGTGCGTTGGAGGCATTGCGCTGAGCGTTACGCTTATCTCGGCGGTCGCGGAGGCACGGAGCGACCGCCGCTCGCTGTGGATCATGGTCCTCTCCAGGTCGAGAACCTGCCGCCCTTCAACGCACGTTGGCCATGCGGAGATACGAGCCCGCTCGGCGGGGACGGTATCGGCCGGCAGCCCGGTTGATGCCCCAACGCCGGCGGCCCCACGGCCGGTGCGCAGCGATTCATGGTGAGAACTTGTAGCCACGATCCATCGCGTTGCACCAGCAAAGTGCAACGTTTCGCAGGTTGCGGACCTGGCTTGGATCGTGCACAACGTTGTCCTCCGGTGAAGCCCGGCCCCTTCGTCAGCCGTGATCAAGGTCAGGTCCGATGGGTCGCAGGACAGAAGTGCCAACTTCTCCGCAGGCCCGGAAGGCACACACGACGGCCTGCAGGAGCTCATCGGCGCGCTTGAGCAGGCGAAAGCGAAGGACCTCAGCGAGCCATCGTCAACTCGGTCGCTCTGTAGACCGACAAGTGCAACGCGCCCCTTCCGTTCTCCTGTTGTGGGGTTCAAAGCCAAGTCGTCATCAAAGTAACGCCCGTTAGAACATGTAGAGAGGGTGCCGGGAGCTGTCGCTCCGGTGGTGCGGGCCCCGGTTTGCGGAAGGGAACGGCAAGTTCCACCACTTGAGTGGAACTCGTTGATGGGCTTGGGCCCTTCTCGCTCGTCCCAACCCCTTGCGCGTCCGCGCACGATCGACCCACAGAACCCGGATCGCTCTTGCTGAGCCGTCGAAAGCGTCATCGTCGACCGCGGTCGAAGTACAGAGCGAAGCAGGGAGGTCCTGCGCGAAGGGACGACGAATCGATGAAGGCGCTGATGGACAGTAAGGAACTGGCGGCCTACCTAGGAGTGCCGCTGCAAACTCTGTATAAGTGGAGGACGGTGGGTGCCGGGCCGCGGGCGATCCGCCTCGGCCGAGCGCTGCACTGGCGGGTCGACGAGGTGGAGCGCTGGCTCGACGAGTGCACCGAGGCGTCGCACGAGACCGGAGCACGGTAGCCGTGGCCAGCATTCAGAAGCGCGTCTCCGGAGGGAAGACCGTCCATCGTGTGCGGTGGCGGGACCCTAGCGGGCGACAGGTCTCTCGGCAGTTTCCGACCTTGGCGCTGGCTCGCGCCTACCGGTCGACCGTCCAGGCGGACCTTCTGCGGGGGACGTACCTCGATCTCAGTCGCGGGCAGATGACCTTGGGCGAGTACGCCGGCCGTTGGCTCGAAGTTCAGACCTTCGGGCCAACCACGAGGGAGCGGCGTGAGCACGACATCCGGCTTCACATCGTGCCGACCCTGGGGCACCACCGTCTGACTGCCGTACGGCCGTCGGTAGTCCAGGCGTGGGTCCGCGGGCTCTCGGACCATCTCGGACCGCAGACGGTGCGCCTCCTTCTGCGTCTGTTGTCATCGATCATGTCGGCCGCGGTCGATGACGATCGGATCGTGAAGAACCCCTGCAAGGCAGCTTCTGTGCGAGCCCCTCGACCAGACGACAAGCCCCTTGTGCCGTGGACGTCTGCACAGATCGCGGCGCTTCAGCGAGAGCTCCCGGAGCGCTATCGGCTGCTCCTCACGCTCGCTACCGGCCTGGGTCTGCGTCAGGGCGAGATCTTCGGGCTCGCCGTCGATGACATCGACTTCTTGCGACGGGTTGTCACGGTTCGACGGCAAGTGATCATCTTGAGGAACCAGCGGTTGTTCGCGCTGCCGAAGGGCCGAAAGGTTCGGACGGTGCCGCTCCCGAGCAGCGTGGCCGATCAGATCGCGGCGCACCTGCAGAGGCATCCGGCCAGGGAGGTGACGATGCCGATGGGTGGCCTGGACGGACCCTCCGAGTCTGCACGTCTCCTCGTGACGACCACTGAAGGGAACGCACTCAACCGCAACTGTGTGAACGCCCATGTGTGGAAGCCGGCTCTTCGCCGAGCTGGGTTGCCTCCGACGCGGGACTTCATGGCCCACGGTGGACGACACTTCTATGCCAGCCTGCAACTCGAACACGGCATCAGCCCCCGCGCGCTGGCCGACTATCTGGGTCACGCCGACCCAGGCTTCACGATGCGCGTCTATGCCCACCTCATGCCGGAGGCGGGCATCAAGGCACAGACGGCTGTCAACGAGATGTTCGCAGCGATCTCTGCATCGTGACCAGCACGAGGCACGTCATCCGCCTCGCGAGCCAGTTGAGTGACCCCTGCGTCGGCCCCAAAAGCCGCCTTTACACGCACCGGCGACCATGGCCAGTAGGCGTTCGCCAGTGACGATTCTCGAGCGGGCCCGGATGCTTTCGCGGGCAAGCGCGTTCCGCCGTTTTCCGCCGTGCAGGCGCGCGCACGAAGTTGACCGAAGAGCGCGAGTAACGGCATTCCAAGTCTTCTTAGGATCAAGTTGTTGACCACTAAGATGATTTGGGGTTCAATGGGGTGACCCGGGTCACAACGCTTCGTGAGCGTTGTGAGCGCCGGCCCCGTCCCTGGCACACAGGCACCGTCGACCGATGGCGGTGCCACTCACTGCTGTGCCGCTGATCGTCAGGAGTCGCAAGATGACCACCAAGTTCTTCTCGCAGGAGTGGTGCGATGGCGCCACCGATGCTGCCAACGCCAGCGTGGCAATGCTCAAAGGCTTCAAGAACGCCAGCACCTTCACCAACCGGATGGCGTTCGGCGTCCTCGGCCGCGACGACCTCGTGACCCATGTTGAGTGGAAGGAGGGCCAGGTTGCGTCCTGGACCTCCGGTCCGGAGTTCTCCGACGACGACCTGTGGCTGAACATTCAGGCAGACCTCTCGACCTGGAAGGACCTCGCCGAGGGTCGTGCCGAGGCGGGCAAGTCCCTGGTGATGGGCAAGATCAAGTTCGTCAAGGGCCCGATGGCTGCGGCCATCGAGAACGCTCCCGCGCTGCATCACTTCCTGCAGTCGTGGGGTTCTGCGGCGCCCGAGATCGACTACGACGTCTGAGGCTGGTCACAGACATGCCTGTTGCCTCAGATACGACTTACCCGGTCACTCTCAAGGCCGGCGACGGCGCGAACGGCGTTGCGAGCATTGTGGGGATGCTCCTGGGCCAGAACTTCGAGACCTTCCCTGATCGTGTTGGTTTCGCGAAGGGAGTCCTGCGACCCATGGCGGTCGTGAGCGCGGACACCGACCAGTCCTGCACGATCATGTTCCGGAAGTCCGGTGCGGTCATCCATGACGGCCTTGTCGGTCGTCCCGTGGTCACGGTGAAGGCGACGGTCGATCAGATCCTTGCCGTCTCGCAACTGGAGATGAAGCGCGGAGGACTCGTTCCCGTCGGGTTCTTCACCAAGCGAGGGATGTCGGTGCTCGGACAGATCCTTCGTCACAAGCTCGTGGTGAAGGGACTGCTCACTCATCCGGTGATGGCGCTCCGGTTCATCGCACTGATGTCGGTCGTCTGACCGACGCACTGTCTCGGTCAGCAACAAGGGGACCGCGGGTCGTATTCGACCTGCGGTCCCCTTGTTTGTCCCCGATCGCGACCCTGACGGGTCGGCGTCTCAGTTCGTCCAGACGAAGTCGTCTTGGACAGCTGTCACTGGGCTCTCCTCCATCGGCAGCATGGTTCCGGCCGACGGTCCTGCCAGGCTGACGGGCAAGGGGAGCCAGCTGTGCATGCCGGGAGTCATGCCCTTGCGGGTGTAGGCGTCGAGGAAGTCGCGGAGCAACTCGACATGGTCGGTGTCGGCGACGCGCGGAACGCCCGTCGCCACCAGGCTCGCGAGCACTTGCGCTGCGGTGTTGAGTCGCCGCGAGGCGAGACCATCGCGCGCGGCGACCATCCAGAGATCGTCGGTCGCGGGGACCGTGGCGAGGACCTGGTCGCGTACGCCGTCGGCGCACGCCGTGGCGACTGCCAAGGCTGCCGCACCGCGAACCTGAGGAGGCAGTGCGTCGAGCACGCGCAGCTCAACCCAGCCGCGTGGGCGGACCGGCGGGAACAGGGTGGTGAGGTGGTATCGGAAGTCGTCCACCGTCGGCCAACCGAGCAGGTGGCCGTTCTCGAACCATTCGGCAAACGTCATGTCGGTGGTGACGCCGACACCGCAGGGGCTGGTCGGACCCTGGGTCTGAATGAAGAAGACCTTGGCTGCCATGGCGTAGGCCAGCCAATCGGCCGCCGGGTCGGCCGTCATTGCAACGGGGCGGGTCCGCGAAGCATCGATGTTCCACCAGATGCCCTGACGGGCCGAGGCCCAGGTCGTCTTTCCGGCGTCGCGTGCCGCGGAGTTCGCGAACATGGCGAGCAGGACGGGGCCGATGTGGTTGAGCACGCGCCAGCGTGCGAACGGGTCAACCGGGTCGTTGCTGATGTTGACCTGGACCGACGCGGTGTTGCACATCATCCATCGTCCAGCGGCTCCGGACCGGTCGAAGTGGGCCTCCATGGCCCGGTAGCGCGGACGGTCCAAGATCCTGCGTGGCGACCGGATTGCGTCGACCGCCACGGAGTCAGGCTCGAGCCCGGCATCCCTCAGTCGGGCGTGGAGGGTCGTGGCGTCGGCTTCGACGGCGCGAATCGCATCTCCGACGGAGCGCTCGGGCGCCGAGGACAACTCGATCTGACCGCCTGGCTCGACGGTCACGATGCCGGCGGAGGGGAGGGGACCGTCGCCCATGCGCTGCAGCACGTGGAGGTCCGGTCGCGCCAAGGGGTCGTCGATGCGGCGCACCGGCCACTCGCACTCCAGGCCGATGAGGTCTTCGCTGGTCGAGGCGAAGACCTGACGGCAGACCGCCATCAGATCGTCGAGGGTGACGCCACGAACTGCAGTGGGCATGCCTGCCCTCCTTCAAGATAACCGGGTCACGTAACAGTTGACTGCTAAGAAAGTTAGCCCTATGTTGATCCACACCATACAGCAGAGTGACCTCCGTCACGCAAGACCTTTGCAGTGACAAGATGCAGAGGTCGATCACCAAGGAGAACTGATGGATTCCCTGCCGTCGCGGGCCTCCGCTCCGCTCGACGTGCTGGTCGTCGCTGATCCCGTCCCGGACCTGAATCCGGCACATGACACGACCGTCGCCATCATTGAGGCCGCTCAACTCCAGGGCCATCGCGTGTGGGTGACGACGGCATCTGACCTGTCGGTGGACGCCGGCCGGCCCCTGGCCCGATGCCAGGCGTTGCAGGTTCGTGCCTGCCGGCTCGACCAGGGTCGCTGGGTCGCCCCGACGGACTGGTTCCAGCTCGGCGAGGTCGAACACTGCTCCCTCGACGACTTCCAGGTCGTCATGATGCGCACCGACCCGCCGGTCGACCAGGTGTACCTGCGGGCCACCTACGTCCTGGATCTCGCCGATCCGGCCAGGACGCTCGTGATGAACGAGCCCGCCGGTCTGCGGAACGTCAACGAGAAGTTCTTCTCGCTCCAGACTCCGCACCTTGGGCCGCCGACTCTGATCACGGCGAGCATCAGCACGGTCCTCGAGCGTGTCGAGACGTGGGGCCGCGCGGTGCTCAAGCCCACCGACGCCATGGCTGGTCGCGGCATCATGATTCTCGCCCACGGTGACCCGAACTTGGTGTCCCTGCTCGAGCAGGCGACCGGCCGAGGGCGCGATCTGGTCGTCGTACAGCAATGGATCGAGGGAGTCGTCGACGGCGACCGCCGCATCATCGTCCTGGACGGACGGCCGCTCGGCTCGGTCCGTCGCGTGGCGTGTGGCACCGACTTCCGCTGCAACATGGCCACCGGTGCGGTCACCGTGGCCGACGAGGTCACCGATGACGACCGGAGGATCTGCGCTGAGCTGGCTCCGCTGTTGCGGCGGAACGGGATCGTCTTCGCCGGCATCGATGTCATTGGTGGGCTGTTGACCGAGGTCAACGTCACCAGCCCAACGGGCGTGCGCGAGATCGATGCCCTCAGCGGCACCAACCTCTCGGCCGAGATCGTCGAGTGGATGGAAAGTGCAGTGGCCCGTCGACAGGCTGCAGGAGTGGACCTGTGACGCGCGAGCGGATCGTCGTCCTTGGCGCCGATGCTGCCGGCATGAGCGCTGCGCACCAGGCGCTCCGCATGGCCAAGCAGGTCGGCCGGGAGATCGAGGTCATTGCACTGGAGAAGACGGTCCACACGTCGTACTCGGCCTGCGGCATTCCGTACTGGGTCTCGGGCGAAGTCGAGTCCTCCGACGAACTCATCGCGCGCAGTCCTGAACGGCACCGGGAGATGGGGGTTGACCTCATCACCGGCGCCTTGGCGACCGGGATCGACCGTGACGCGGGCGTCGCTCACTACTCCCACGACGGTGTCGACAAGTCGGTGGGCTACGACCAACTGGTCATCGCGACCGGAGCGTCGCCGATCGTGCCCGACTGGGCGCTTCGGCCCAACGGTCAGCTCGTCGGCGGCGTTGCGCCGGCCAAGACTCTGGTGGACGGGCAGCAGTGGATCGATCTGCTGGTCGCTGCCGCCGGGGCAGAGTCGCCTCGTCGTGTCGTCGTTGCCGGTGGGGGATACATCGGCGTTGAGATGGCAGAAGCTGCGCGAGCCCGAGGTCTTGAGGTCACCCTCCTCACCAGATCAGCTGTGATGAGCAGCCTCGATGTGGACATGAGTTCTCGTGTCGAAAAGCAGTTGGCCGAGGCCGGTGTCCAGGTCGTGGGCGGCGCTCAGGTCGTAGGCCTCGAAGTCGACCACCGCGGGTGGGTCACGAGTGTCGAGACCGTCGACGGCGACGTCCATCGCTGTGACCTGCTCGTCCTTGCAACGGGCGTCCTTCCGGCCACGGAGTTCGCTGTTGGAGCCGGGCTGGAGACGGGTCAGTGGGGCGGCCTTCGGGCGCAACCGGACGGCTCGGTCGCGTCGGGGATCTGGGCCGCCGGCGATTGCTGTGAAGTGCGGCACCGGCTCACGGGGGATTGGACCTTCAGCCCCTTGGGCACCCATGCCAACAAGCAAGGACGCATCGTCGGAACCAATCTCATCACTCCGGGGTCCCGCTCGTTCGGCGGCGTCCTCGGCACCGCTATCACCCGCTACGTCCATGGCGACACTCATCTCGAGATCTCGAGGACGGGTCTCAGTACCCGCGAAGCTCAGGCTGCCGGCCTTCGGGTTTCCTCAATGGTCACTGAGGGCAGGACGGCCAGCGGCTACATGACCGAAGCAGCACCCGTCGCCGTCAAGGTGTTCGCAGACCCGGACACCCGGGCTCTCGCTGGAGCCCAGATCGTCGGAGGACGCGCGGCCGCCAAGCGGATCGACACTGTCGCAGCCGCGCTCTGGTCGGGAGCCAGTATCGACGACCTCGCCGAGGCGGATCTCGCCTATGCGCCGCCATTTGCGACGGTCTGGGAGATCGTCCAGCTCGCGGCTCGTCGGCTCGCCGACTCCCTCTAGGACCTTCGTCCTGCATGCCGTAGTGACGGCGGCCACAAAAATGCGTGACAAATAAGTTACTTAGCACTATCTTAGTTTTAATCAATCATGTCGAGACCGAGATCACACACAGGAGTAGGGATGTCCAAGAAGATCGGAATCGTGGGGGCCGGTACGGCGGGACTCCACCTGGCTCTGTACCTGCAGCAGAACGACGTCGACGTGACGCTGTTCAGCGACAAGCGCGCCGAGGAGTACGCATCGATGCGTCTCCCGAACACCGTTGCGCACTTCTCCGTGACCATCGACCGTGAGAAGGCACTGGGTGTCAATCACTGGCAGACCGGCGATGTCGGCTACTTCGGTCACCACTACTACATCGGTCTCCCTGAGCCGATGCGCTTCTACGGCGACCTCCGCTCGCCGAGCCGCGCGGTCGACTACCGCCTCTACCTTCCGGCGCTCCTGACGGACTTCGTGGAGCGTGGCGGAAACGTCGAGTACCGCGCCATCCAGCAGGAGGACTACGCCGCACTCGCCGAGGAGTTCGACCTCGTGGTCGTCTCCACGGGTAAGGGCACCGGCGACATGTTCCCGAAGATCCCCGAGCTCTCGCCGCACACGACGCCGCAGCGCCAGCTCTGCGTTGGCATCTTCAAGGGCATCGCGCAGCTGCCGTCCCGCTCGGTCACCATGTACTTCTCCCCGGGCGCCGGCGAGATGATCGAGATCCCGACCCTGACGTTCAACGGCATGCAGAACGCCCTCGTCATGGAGAACCTGCCCGGCGGCGACCTCGAGATCCTGGTCCAGACCAAGTACGACGACGACCCCGAGGCGTTCAAGACTCTCCTGCTCGAGAAGCTGGCCAAGCACTACCCGACCTGCTTCGAGCGTATCGACCAGGCCGAGTTCGACCTGGCCAACAGCAGTCTCGACATCCTCCAGGGTGGCGTCGTGCCGGCCGTGCGCCAGACGTCGATCGAGCTCGAGAACGGCACCATCGCGATCGCCCTCGGTGACGTCCAGAACACCGTGGACCCGATGCTGGGTCAGGGTGCCAATGCCGCGTCGCACGCCGCATTCGTGCTCGGTGAGGAGATCGTCGCCAACGACGTCTTCGACGCCCGGTTCGTGGAGAAGGTCGACTCCCGACGCAACCAGCGGGTTCACTCGGCGACCCGCTGGACCAACGTGATGATGGCCAACCTCGAGAACTTCCCGCCCGAGTTCGGCGCCTTCGTGGGTGCTGTCGCGCAGAGCCCCACGCTTGCCGACACCTTCACGAACAACTTCAACTACCCCGAGAACCAGTGGGACGTCTTCTCCTCGCCGGAGCGCGTCGCGGCCTTCTGTGCGAGCGCCTGATGTCGAGCCACGCCATGGAGACCAAGGAACGGGACCTCGTGAGAGAGCAGACGGTCGACGCGGCCGAGTTTCGCAGGCACGTCTCCCGGTTTGCCACGGGCGTGGCCGTCATCAGCTGCGAGGACTCGGACGGCACCAGTCACGGCGCCACGGTGAACAGTTTCGTCTCGCTGAGCCTGGAGCCGGCGACTGTCATGGTCTCGCTCCGCCCCGGTCGTGCGTACGACATCGTCCGTTCGACCGGGCGGTACGGCGCCAGCATCCTGCTCGAGGGCCAGCAGCACGCCTCGAACTACTTCGCACGTGCTCGTGACGAGTCGGCAGCTCCGGACTTCCTGAAGCGCGGCACGGTGCCGACGCTCAAGGACTGTCTTGCCTGGTTCGAGTGCGAGGTGTTCGAGCAGGTGCCGGTTCACGACCACATGTTGTTCCTTGCTCGTGTTACCGCCTGCGGCAGTGGTGACGGAACGCCGCTCATCTTCTACGCCAGCAAGTACCACGGGCCGCCGGTGCCCGTCGACATGACCGCCGAAGGGCACTGACATGGCTACCACCGAGGGGACGCGGGGAGGGTCCGGGATCGCGAAGAAGTCTCCTTCGCGATCCCGGGAAGCCCGCGTGAGGCCGAAGTTCGGGGAACGCACATTGCTCCCAATGGGGGAGATGGCGATCCTTGGGGTCCAGGTGCTCTGGAGCGCCGTTCGACACCCGCGCGGCTACTGGGGCGACGTGCGCGACGTCATGTTCGATGCACTGAAGCTCTGCTGGATTCCGTTGACGATCTCGACGGTGGCTTTCGGCTTCGGTGCTCCCGGCCTTCAGGGCGGAAACATCTACTTGCTGTTCGGCATCCCGGAGCGCCTCGGCTCATTCTTCGTGATGGCGAGCGTGCGTGAGTTCGCGCCGTGGATCAACGCGATGATCGTCGCCGGCGTCGTCGGCGCCGCGATGACCGCTGACCTCGGTGCCCGAAGGGTTCGCGAGGAGATCGACGCCATGGAGGTCCTTGGTGTCGACCCCGTCCGCGACCTGATCGTGCCCCGCGTCATCGGGATCACCCTGATCACCGGCCTGCTCGACCTCGTCGCTCTGACCTTCGGCGTGATCGGCGGGTACCTGGCCAGCGTCCCTGTCCTCGGCGCCAGCACCGGTGCGTTCATGGCGAACTTCTACGCCAACGCGACCCTGCCTGACCTGTGGGGCAGCGTCCTGAAGACCACGATGTTCGGACTGATCATCGGAGTCGTCTGCTGCTACAAGGGCCTGCACGCCAAGGGCGGGCCCATCGGCGTGGGCAAGGCCGTCAACCAGGCCGTCGTCATCTCGTTCGCGATGATCTACATCACGAACTTCCTGTTCACCGCGATCCTGCTCGGGCTCAACCCCGACATGCAGGTCTACAAGTAGCGGGGCTTCGTCATGACTCTTCTCGAACCACGTCCCGAACAGCAGGCGGACCTGACTCCGCCGAAGCCCGAGGACAAGAACATCACGCTGCGTTCCTCATGGGACTCCTGGAAGTCGTCCCTGGCGACGGCCGGCGACATCACGCGCTTCTCGGCCGAGACCGTTCGGGAGCTGCCCACCCTGCGGCTGTACGTCAGCGAGATCCTCCGCCAGTGCGGCATCCTCATCATCGCCAGTGGCGCGATCATCTGGTCGATGCAGTTCGTCATCGGCACGATGTGCGGCACCGAGGCGAGCTACACCCTCAAGGCGATTGGTGCGCCGCTCTACACCGGCGTCTTCACGGTCTACTGCGGTCTGCGCGAGATGTGTCCCTACATGTTCGCCTACATCGTCGCGGCGAAGATCGGCTGCGGCCTGGTCGCCGAGATCGGCTCCATGCGGATTGCCGAAGAGATCGACGCCATGGAAGTCATGGGCATTCGCTCCCGCAGCTATCTCGTCGGGACGCGTCTCGTCGCGGCCTGGATCACGATGCCGTTCCTCTACAGCGTCGGCCTGGCTGCCATGTATGTCGCTGAGTGGCTCGTCTGTGTCGTCCAGTACGGCACGGTTTCACCGGGTGGCTACTCCCTGATCTTCTGGATGTTCCAGAACCCGCTCGACTACGGCTACTCCATGGCCAAGGCCATGATCATGGGCACGACCATCGTCCTGGTGGGCTGCTACTACGGCTTCACCGCTCGTGGCGGACCAGTCGGCGTCGGCATCAACACCGCCAAATCGATGATGGTGAACATGGTCCTGATCCACGTGATCGGACTTCTCACCACCCAACTCTTCTGGGGAATGGCGCCCAACGCGCCCATCGCCAACTAGCTACCTCATCCCGACGTTCCACTGTCGGTACCCCAGCGTCAGCCTGCCCAAAACGAGAACCCAGGAGTCGCCATGACTGCCGTCCTCACCGCAGCACCGGACATCCGCCAGACCGCTCCCGAGAGCGCTCCTCACCACAGCATGCAGGTGCGCGGCCTGCACAAGAAGTTCGGATCGTTCGAGGTGCTGAAGGGACTGGACATCGACTTCGTCGATGACGCCATCACCACGGTCCTGGGGCCTTCGGGCACGGGCAAGAGCGTCCTGCTCAAGCACCTGGTCGGCCTCCTCGAGCCCGACCAGGGCGAGGTCCGTGTCTTCGGGCAGGACATCTGGTCGATGAGCGAGCAGGAGCGTTACGAACTGCGGAAGCGGTTCGGTGTGCTGTTCCAGGACGGCGCGCTCTTCGGCTCGATGAACATCTTCGACAACGTCGCCTTCCCACTGCGCAAGCACACCGACATGGCGGAGTCCGAGATCGGTGACTTCGTGATGGCCCGCATGCAGGAGGTCGGCCTCGAGCGGTCCGCACACAAGTTCCCCAGTGAGGTCTCCGGCGGTATGCGCAAGCGCGCCGGCTTCGCCCGTGGGCTGATCCTCAACCCCGACATCGTGCTGTTCGACGAGCCCGACTCCGGCCTGGACCCGGTGCGCACCAGCCTGCTCTGCGACCTCATCAAGCAGATGCACGAGGAGCACGGCGGAACCTACCTCCTCGTCACCCACAACATCTCCGCAGCAAGGGCATGCAGCGACTACGTCGGCATGATCTGGAAGGGCAAGCTCGTGCACTACGGCGACTGTGAAGAAGCCTTCGCGAGCGACGACCCCTTCGTGCGGCAGTTCCTCGCCGGCGAGTCCGCCGGCCCGCTCGGAATGGACTGACCTGTGCGAAAGAATCTGCTCATCGGTGGTGCGGCCGCCGTGCTGCTCGTCGGAGTCGTTGGCACTGCCAAGGCGACCGACGACTACACGGTCCAGGTCGTGCTGCCCTCTGCCACGAACCTGGTTCCTGGCTCGCCCGTCAAGATCGACGGCTTTGATGCCGGCAAGGTCAAGAACCTGGACGTCCGGGACGGCAAGGCCGTCGTCACCGTGGAAGTGTCCGAGGACTTCGCCCCCTTGCACGACGGTGCGGCCGCACGGATCTCGTGGAAGGCATTGCTCGGCGAGCGGATTCTCGACATCACACCAGGCGAAACCGAGGGCGCCGAGCTCCCTGATGGCGCGATCATCGAGGGAGCAACGGACAGGGTCGAGCTCGACCAGGTCCTCGCTGCGCTCGATCAGCCCACCCGTCAGCAGTTAAACGGCCTGATCGCCAGACTGGATGCCAGTTTCAGCGGCAGCGAATCCGACCTGCAGCAGACGCTTGCTGCGGCCGGCCCCTCGCTCGAGGCGCTCGGACAGGTGCTGAGCGCGGTCGGTGACGACGGCGCTGCGATCCGGAAGCTGGTCACGCGAACGGCCGACATGGCTGAGATCGTGGCGACCCGCGACGAAGAGGTTCGTGGTGCTATCGACGGTTTCAATACCGGAGTCGGAGCCGTCTCGACTCGTCAGAGCGAGCTCAGCGACGCGCTGAGCGAACTCCCCTCGACTCTGCGGCAGGCGCGCAAGACCCTCGACAGCGTCCCCGAGACGGTGGAGATGGCCACGCCGTTGCTCGAGGACTTGCAGCCCGCTGCTGCTCGACTTCCCGGGGTGGCCGACCAACTGGCTCCCGTGCTTGCCGACCTCCGTCCGGTGGCGAACCAGCTGCGACCGACACTCGAGGCGCTGGCCCCACTGCTGCGCGTGACTCCCGGCCTGCTGGACAGCACGCACTCCGTCCTGCCGCAGGCCGAGAACACGCTGGCGGCCCTCGCCCCTGCTTTGGACTTCCTGCGTCCTTACACCCCCGAGTTGGTGGGTTGGCTGGGGAACTGGGGAGCAGCGGCGGGGAACTACGACAGCAACGGCCACTACCTCCGCGCGTTCATCCAGTTCGGCGCAACGAGCCTCAACATCAACCCTGGCGTCATGCCACCCGGCGTGACCAACCAGCACCAGCGACTTCCCGGTGACAACGAGAAGCAGCCCTGGACCGACGCGAATGGGAGTGAGCTGCGATGACGGCTCGAGTCAGGCAGTCGCACCGGCTGATCATCGGCGGAGTTGCCGTGCTGCTCCTCGCGACCAGCATCACCGGCTACCGCGCGATGACCAAGGACGAGGCGCCCGACGTCTATGCCGTCTTCGCCAACGCCAGCCCGTTGATCGAGGGCAATGACGTCAAGGTGTCCGGCGTGACCGTCGGCAAGGTCGAGTCGATCGAGGTCAAGGACGGCAAGGCACTCGTCGGAATGAGCCTCGACGAGGAGGCTCTGCCACTCCACGACGACGCCAAGGCGATCATCCGGCCGCTCAGCCTGCTCGGCGAGCGCTTCGTCGAGATCGACCGTGGCACTCCGGACGGCGATGTCCTGAAGAGCGGTGCGGCCATCCCTGTCGAGAACACGTCCAGTTCAGTCGACATCGACCAGGTACTCAACGCCCTCGACGAACCGACAGGGCAGGCACTGGCGGCGCTGCTCACCACGGTCGGCAACGGCATGACCGACCGCGGAGCGAAGGTCGACGGTGCGATCAAGGCACTGAAGCCTGCGCTCGAGGACACCGATGCCCTGGTCAAGGTGCTGAACGGCCAACGCGACGTGCTCGCCGAGATGGTGAGCGAGCTTGAGCCCGTCGTCAGCTCGGTTGCAGCCGACAACGGGAAGAAGCTCGACCGGCTCCTGGATGCCACCGACCGACTCCTGAAGTCCACGGCGGCGAAGCAGACGGAGCTGGACGCCACTCTGGTTGCCCTCCCGGGAACCCTGTCCGCGGGCCGCAAGGCCCTGCGGGCACTGCGCGGAGCGGCCAGCGCCACCACCCCGACGTTGGCGAACCTGCGCCCGACCACCGATGTGCTGACCGAGCTGTCCAAGGAGCTCTCGGCGTTCGCCAAGGCCGGAGCACCGGCGCTGCGCGACCTGGACCCGGTGCTCCGCCGGGCCCGGACGCTGCTGAAGGCAGCCGCTCCCGTGGCGGAGTCGATGCGCCGTTCGTCCGGCAACGTGGTCGCCACCGCGCGCGGTCTCCAGCCGATCGGAACCGAGTTGATCGGAAACCTCCGCAACGTGCTCGACTTCGCGAAGTTCTGGGCACTCACCACCAACAACAAAGACGGCCTGTCGAACTACTTCCGCTCTCTCGCGATCGTCAACACCGACCCCGTGACCGGCCTGCTTCCCAAGCCCGCAGCGACGGCCAAGGCCAAGACGGATCGAGCCCCCAAAGCCGACGTGCTCGGCGGCCTGCTCGGGGACGGCCTGCTCGGCGACCTCTCCGGAATCGGCGACCTGACCGATGGACTGGTCTCCGGCCTCAGCGGTCTGCTCAGTGGCGGCAAGTCCGGCCGGGCCGCCGGCGCGGCTGATCCGGTGAACGTCACGGGCCTCAGCGCCCGCCAGGAGCAGGACATGGTCACCTATCTCGTCGGAGGCGCACGATGAACGCCCGTTCGAAGTCCATCGCCGCTGCGCTTGCGGTGTTCGGCCTGCTCGGGGTGTCGCTCTATGCGGCCCTCTTCGCCAGCTCGGGCCTGCCCGGTTCGAGCCGCGAGTACGTCACGGTTCGGTTCGCGGACGTGGGCGGCCTTCGTGAGGGCGACGACGTCCGCGAAGCAAGCGTGCGCGTGGGTCGTGTCGACTCCATCGAGCTCGACGGAGAGCAGGCCGTCGTACGCCTGCAGCTCACGGGCGACACGGACATGGACGTCTATGCCGACGCCACGGCGGCGGTGTGGGCTCGGTCCGGGCTCGGCCAGAACTTCGTCGAGCTCAACCGCGGCCACGAGGAGGCTGGCCAGCTGGAGTCCGGCGAGCTTCCCCCTGCGCAGACGCTCCCGGCGTCGCAGCTCGATGAGCTGCTGTCCGTCCTGGACAAGCCGACGCGTGACGGTCTCGCCAGCACGTTGCGTGAAGTCGGCGGGGGAGTCGAGGGCAAGAGCACCGAGCTCGCGACCTTCTTGGCTCACGCTCCCGAGATCTTGGGGGACCTGGGCACGATCTCCACCGCGACTGCCAGCCAGCGGGCAGACCTGGCCGGGCTCCTGCAGTCCACATCGGTTCTCGCGTCGCGCTTCGAGGGACGGGAAGACCGGATCGACTCGATGCTCGGCAAGATGGACAAGACACTGCGCGCTCTCGGCGCGGACAACGGCCAGGCCATCAGCAGAACTCTCGACAAGGCACCCGAAGCGCTCCGGAAGACGGACGAAGGCCTCACCGCTCTTGAGGGGCCGCTCGTCGACATCGAGGCGGCGTCCCGATCGCTCGAGCCAGGCACGGCCGCCTTGGGCAGGGCCACCCCTGCTCTTCGAGCCGTGCTGCGCGACGCGCAAGCGCCGTTGGACAAGGTGCCTGGCGTCGCCGATCTCGCCGATCCCGCGTTCTCCGAGCTGGCCTCGGCCGTCGACGATGCTCGACCCCTCGCCCTGCGCATGGAGAGCACCTTCGACTCTGCCGAAACCTTGGCGACGTACATGGCCCCGTACGCATCCGAGATCTCGCAGTACTTCGACTACTGGTCCTCGGCGAACGGCAAGAGCGACAAGTCCGGCCACTACCTCCGACTGGGCTTCGTCGTCCGGCCCGAGTCGATCTCCGGTGTCCTCCCGATCGCTGACCCCTTCACCCACCGCAACCCCTATCCGGCACCCGGCCAGGCGCAGCAGGATCGCGCCACTGGGCTCCTCGGAGGCAACTGACCATGGTGACTCGCATCCTCAAGCGCCTCGAGCGAGCCAATCCTGTCCGGATCGGAGCCATTGCAGTCGTGCTCGTCATGCTTCTGGGGGTCGGTCTGTTCCAGAAGCAGAAGATCGCGACCTACCTCACGCCGGGAATGGAAGCCGTCAGCGCCGAGTTCGCCGGGGACTACCGGCTGCGTCCGTTCGTGACGAAGGTCAAGGTGTCCGGCGTAGCCGTCGGCGTCGTCACCGGAGTCGAGCCGACCGGCGACGAGAGCGCGATGGTCAAGATGAAGCTCGACTCGGGAACGGCGAAGAAGCTCGGGTCGACGCCGTCGGCTTCCATCCGGCCCGCCACGCTGCTGGGCGGCAACTACTACGTCGATCTCAAGCCGGGCGGCGACGCGGCGAAGTTTAAGGGCACGATTCCGCTCGACCGCACGAGTGTGCCGATCGAGCTCGACCGTGTGCTGGAGGCATTCCAGCCGGACGTCCGCGCCAGCATGCAGGGAACGATCGAGAACTCCCGCAAGGCGCTCGGGCAGCCGACCCGCAAGGAACTGAAGGAGCTCCTCCGGAATGCGCCCGAGTCGCTTGACGGTTCGGCGGCCGTACTCCGTTCACTCCAGGGCGAGCAACCCGACAAGGATCTGGGTGTCCTGGTCTCCGGCCTCGAGGGAACTGCCCGGGCGTTGACCAAGAACGATGGCTCACTGGACCGCGCGCTCGCTGGTCTCGACGGAACCGGCGCCACGATCGGACGCAACGGCCCGGCTCTTCGCGACGCGGTCGCCGACCTGCCCGACACGCTGCGCACGACCCGTGAGGGTCTCAACGCGCTCGACGACTCCCTGGCCAGTGTCCGCAAGGTTTCCGAGTCGGCGCGGCCAGTCGTGCAGGAGCTCGACGGTGCCCTTGCTGCTCTGGAACCGGCGCTTCGTTCGTCCCGGCCCCTCATGGCTGAGTTGGTCCCGACCCTGCAGGACCTGCGTCCTGTGGTTCAGGACCTGCTGCCGACGGCGGTCCGCGCCAAGGACGTGCTGGGCGACATCGATGGGCGCCCCCTCGATCGCCTCAACGGACCGATCACCGACATGGTGCTCTCGCCGTGGCAGGGCCGTGAAGGCAGCCTCTACGAGGGCAACGGCAACGACACACCCTTCTACAAGGAGCTTGGTTACATGGCAGCCGGCGGAAGCGCGTCGGGCAACATGACTGACCGCAATGGCCCGACGCTGCACTTCCAGCCGGGGGCGGGACCGGGAACGGTCACCGGTCTCCCGATCAGTTTCGAGGACCTGTTCCGCATGCTCCTCCGTCCCGAGGGAAGTCGCTGACATGACCACGATGCACAAGGTGAAGCGCGCCTGGGAGCGCACGAAGACGGTCCCGGGTCTCGGGCGCGACGTGACGGCCCTGGTGATGCTCATCGCTCTCGGCACCCTGACCACGAGCGTGGTGCTGATCAACCAGCGCTATGACTGGCCCTGGCAGGACAAGTTCGTGTTCCAGGCCGACTTTGCGGAGACCCCCGGTATCAGCCCCAGCAACGGGCAGGAGGTCCGCATCGCGGGTGTCACCGTCGGGTCCATCACCGGCGCCGACGTCACCGACGACGGGCTTTCGCGTCTCACGCTCTCGCTGGAGCCCGGGCACACCGTCTACAAGGACACGCAGCTCGTTCTTCGGGCCAAGACCCCGCTCAACGACATGTACGTCGAGATGAGCCAGGGCAACGCCGACGCCGGCAAGCTGGGCGAGGACAACATCATCCCGCTCGCGCAGACGGCGAGCCCGGTGCAGGTCGACCGGGTGGTCCAGAATCTCGACGAGGACGCTCGTGCTGGCCTCGCCTCGCTCCTGCAGGAGAGTGACGTGGCACTCGCCAATGCTCCGAAGCACCTGGGCCCGGGCCTCGACGCCACCGACAAGGTTCTGGCCGACCTCAAGCCGGTCGTCGACGCACTGGACGGTCGGCGCAAGCAGATCCGAAGGCTCGTCACAGCGTTGTCCCAGGTGGCCAGCGCAACGGGCGGCGACGAAGCCCGTCTGGCCCGCCTCACCACTTCCCTCGCGGACACCCTCGGTGTCATCAGTAGTCGCGATGACGAGCTGACGCGGGCCCTCGCAACCCTCCCCGGCTTCGTGTCAGAACTGAAGGGAGCGACGCGCAACATCACCGCGTTGGGTAACCAGCTCGATCCCACGCTCGAAGCCATCGAGGGTGCTTCCGGCACCCTGCCGACGGCGCTCGCGCGACTCGCCGAGCTCGCCGACAACCTGGACGAGACGGCCAAGCTGGCGACTCCTGTGGTCAAGGAAGCGCGTCCGGTCCTCGCCGATCTGCGTCCCGTCGTGCCCCGGTACGGCGCGGCCCTGGCCGAAGCGTCCGTCGTCACCGCAAAGCTCGACTACCTGACGCGGACCGTTGCTGACTACCGCCAGGACATCTCGGCCTTCGTCTACAACACCACGTCGATCTTCAGCCTTGGCGATGCCAACGGCGGAATCCTCCGTGGTCAAGCAGAAGTGAGCGCTGAATCGCTCCCGTTCGTGATCGGAAAGGTCGACTGATGAGGATTCCGCATGCTCTCGAACCCCGCCTCCGGCTGGGAGTTCTGGGCGCCTTCATCGTCTTCTGCGCCCTGATCTTCGGTTACCTCTGGGTCAACATGGGTGGCTCGATTCCGGCCGTGACCAGCGAGGGCTACCGCGTCATCGTTCCGATCAAGGACGGGGACAACGTGGTCTTCGACTCCGACGTCCGTGTCGCTGGTGTCCCGGTGGGCAAGGTTCGGGGCATTGAGGTCAAGGACAGTGTCGCTGAGGTAACCCTCCAGTTCGACGAGGACTCGGTCATCCCGTTGCACCAGGGAATGACCGTCCATCTGCGGGCGAAGTCGATGGTCGAGGAGACCTACATCGAGGTCGTCGACGGCGATGGGGAAGAGATCGCCAACGGTGGCGCGATCACTGCCAGCGCCGTCGCCGAGCCCGTGCAGCTCCACGACGTCCTGACCAGCCTCGATGAGCCCACCCGCGCTTCGCTCGGCCGTACCCTCCGGGCTCTGGGCAAGGGGACCAAGGGCAGCGAGAAGGACGTCGCTGCCCTGATGAACGGCGTCGGCGATCTCGGTGACCAGGGCTACGACGTCCTGGATGCCATCGCAGACCAGTCCAAGGATCTCGACGAGATGACGCGCTCGCTCGGCATCGTGGTTCGCAGTCTCGATCACCGGCAGGGCGAGATCGTCGATCTCGTCGACTCGGCCGACAAGCTGACGACCGCTACGGCGGCCAATCACGAGGACCTTGCTGCGAGTGTGCGCCAGCTGCCCGGTCTGCTCGACTCGGCGAACCTGGCCGCCGGAGACCTTCGGGTTTTGGCAAAGACCCTGTCCCCGATCGCCAAGGACCTTCGTGCGGCGGGACCCGCGCTTTCGAAGGCGCTCAAGAACCTCCCGTCCATCACCCAGGACGTCAAGGGTCTGCTTCCCTCGCTCGACGTCGCGCTGGACAGGGCCCCCGCGACCTTGAAACGCGTGGATGACTTCGGTTCGGACGTCGCCAGCATCGTGCCGGACGCAAGGGTCGCGCTTGCCGACGTCAATCCGATGCTCGGCTACATGGCGCCGTACAACCGGGAGCTGACGTCGTTCTTCACCAACTGGGCCGCGATGATGGCCAGCTCGGACGCCAACGGCCACTACCTGCGCGTCTTCCTGGTCTTCAACGAGACCTCGCTGAAGAACCTGCCGTTCGACACTCACGTGGGCGTGCTCGACAAGCGCAACTCGTACCCGGCGCCCGGTGGCAACCTGAAGCCCGGACCCTTCAACGGGACCTATCCACGGGTGGAGGAAGCGCCGCAATGACGTCGCCGCGCAGGTCGTGGGGAGTCCGCATCGTCGTCCTGGCGATGGCAGTCGGGGTCTGCGCGCTCGTCATCGCCGGCATCGGCCGGATGACAGTGAGCACGGACTACTCCGCGTTCCTCCCGGACGAGGGGCGAGCCGCCCACGACCTGCGCGATGTGGCCGACAGCTTCGGCGGCGACCCGATCGTCGTCATGCTGGAGACCGATGAAGAGAACGGTCTCCTGGTCGGAGACCGCCTCGCTGCACTGCTGTCGCTCGAGGGCACGCTGGCCGGGCTCCGCGACGTCGCGGTGGTCTACGGGCCGGCCACGACACTAAACCAGACGGCCATCCAGGTGCAGGATCTGCTGGCCACGATCAGCGGGCGCCGCGACGGACTCCGCGAGGCAGACCGCAAGAAGGACCTCGATCGCTTCGAGCGTCGGTACGGGTCCCTCCTCGTTCGCGGAATGCCCGCCGGCCTGCCCACTCTTCGTAACGACGGCTTCGTTCGCAGCGTCGTCTACGGCCCCGATGGCCAGGCGCGGTCGCAGTGGCGTCAGTTCGTCCCGGACTCCCACGCGGTCAGCGTCCTCGTTCGACCGCGCTCGGGGCTGGACCAGGCCGGCACCCAGGCCCTCGTCACCAGCGTCGAGCGGGCCGTCGCCGCGGAGACGGACCTGCAGGCCGACAAGGTCACGGTCACCGGAGTCCCCGTGATCAGTGCGAACCTCGCAGAGCAGGTCCGCGCCGAGCTCCCGCTCGTCGGCGGCTGCGCTGCCGTGTTGGTGGGGGGCGCGCTTGTGCTCTCCCGATGGCGCCGGAGGGTTCTCCAGCGCCTGCTCCCGCTCGTCCCGATGCTGGGCGCTGTCGCGGTGAGCCTCTCGTACTTCGGCTGGCGAGGCGCGCCCCTGTCACTCGGAGCCGTCCTCTTCCTCCCGCTGATGCTCGGCATCGGCAGCTATTACCCGGTCTACCTCGCGCAGAGCGGACACCGCCGAACCGTCATCACCGTGGCGGCAGCCGCTGCCGGTGCCTTCGGATGCCTGATGGTGTCGCCGGTGCAGTTCGTCCAGGACCTCGGGCTGGCCATGGTGTTGGGCATCGCGGCGACGACCGTCCTGGCGTTGCTCGTCTACCGGTCCGTGCCGACCGAGGTGTCCGGATCGACGTCGCTCGCCGTCGCCGGCGTCGGGTCGCGAAGCTTCTCCCGCCCGATCCAGATCGTTGTCGCGCTCGCCGTCGCCGCCCCTGCTCTCCTGGGCTGGTTCGCACTCTCCGCCGTCGAACTGGAGACCGCTCCGGACGCGCTGCTGAGCGGTGCCGTCGGCTACGACGACGCCGTGGCCGTGCAGGACCGGATGGGCTTCGCGGGTGAGATCGACATCGTCCTGGACGGCGCCGACGTATTGACGCCGGCAGCGTTGGCCTGGCTACGCACGACCGAGGAGGGTGTCCTTCGCGAGCACGGCGACCGGCTCCAGCCCGTGGTCAGCCCCGGGCAACTCCTCGCCTTCCTGGGGGAGAACCCGTCGGTGGCGCAGATCGATGCTGCGATGCAGATCCTTCCGTCGTACATCACTGGTGCCGCAGTGACTGTGGGAGGCGACCGGGCCCTGATCGCGCTGGGCGCTGATCTCGACGACCTCGGTGAGCAACACGCGACGATCGAGTCCATCCAGGAACGGATCGCGGACCCGCCCCCGGGCTACACGGCTCGGGTCACCGGCATCCCGGTGCTCGCGGCCGACGGCTACGACGTGCTCACGCGCGACCGTCACTGGTCCAACCTCGCTGGCATCGGCGTGGCTGGCCTGGTGCTCGCGGCGGGTCTGCGCCGGCGCTCGGACGCAGGCCGGGCAGTCGCCGCCGCTCTGCTGGCAACCGGCTGGGGCCTGTTGCTGGTCACGTTCCTCGGAGTTGCGCTCAACCCCATCACGGTCGCGCTGGGTTCGCTGACCGCCGCCGTCGGTTGCGAGTTCGCCGTCATGCTCTCTGAGGCACGAAGGTCCGGCGACCGTCGATTGCGGCGTTCGGTGTACATCGCGGCGGCCGTGTCCGCTGCGGGCTACTCGGCGCTCTCCATCTCTGACCTGGACCTCCTCCGTCAGTTCAGCGCAACGCTCGTTGCCGCAGTGGCACTGGCACTGGCAGCCGGCCACCTCGTCTCCCTCACTGTCCCGCGGCAGGTCCGCACCCCTGCCAAGTCCGTGAAGCAACCCCAACTGGCAGGAGTCAGCTGATGACCAAGAATCTGATCGACGACAGCCTGATGGACGACGCCGTCCCGACTGACGACTCCGACCTCGATCACGATCAGGATCTGGAGACGGCCGACGCGCCCAGGTCGCCGATCACCATCGGGTCGGTCATCCAAGGGCTTAGGGAGCGCGCCTCCGCGCGTCCCCGGTTCGCTCTCGGCATCGCGGTGGCAGTCTCGCTCCTCCTCGCCGCCGGTACGGGTTACCTCGTCCGGGACCGGGGCGTCGCTGACGGGATCGTTGCCCAGGTGGGTGACACCGAGATCACCGAGGCAGCGCTGGATCAGAGGATCGACGCGCTGAAGGCGCTGTACGGCCTCAAGGAACCGACCGCGAAGAAGGAACGAGACACGTTCCAACGGGACGCGGCCAAGTCGGCGGTCGTGTCAATGCTCATCCAGCAGGCTGCCGAGAAGCGCGACATCGTCGTGACCGACAAGCAGGTCGACAACATTCTCGCCAAGCTGATCAGCGAGCGGTATCCGGACGGAGGGCGCCGAGCCTTCGTGGAGGCTCTCGGCGTCATGGGCGCCAACGAGAAACAGGTTCGCGAGGAGTTGCGGCAGCAGGCGATCGTGGCAGCTCTGTTCGACGATGTCACGGCCGGAGCCGACGTCACTGACGACGAGGTGCGCGACGCCTTTCTGGATCGTCGCGACGAGTTGGCGACGCCGGAGCAGCGTGAGCTGCTCAACGTCGTCGTGGAGACGAAGGCCGAAGCGCAGGCGGTGCTCCGGCTGCTGCGGCAGGGCAAGCCTTTCGCAGAGGTGGCCAAGACGTACAGCATCGACTCGGCCACGGCGGCCCAGGGTGGAAAGCTCGGTCTGGCCACGGCGGCTGATCTCGATGACGCTTACGCGAAGGCTGCGTTCGGCGCTCGCGAGGGCGGACTGTTCGGGCCCGTCGAGACTGAGACGGGCTGGCACGTGGGACGCGTTGCCAAGGCCGTCCCGTCCACGCCGGCATCCCTCACCGTGATCCAGCCGCAGCTCAAGCAGGCACTGGAGACCGAGGAAGCCGTGGATCTCTGGCGTGCCTTCCTCGGGGATCTCCTGGCCGAGTCGGACGTGCAATACCACGCGGACTTCCGTCCTGCCGACCCCACGTCATTGCCTCAGGACATCGAAAAGCAATGAAGTTGGTCGCGAGGGTTCACCACAAAATCGTCGACGGTGTGAGATTCTTAGTACTATGGACAACCTACTCTCCCCCCCGGAGCGGATCGAGCTCGACGGCGTCGACGCAGTCGAGAAGGACTGGCGCCGGGAGCGTCCCGACGTGAACGTCAGTTCGATCGGCATCGTGACCCGGATCTGGCGCGTCGGGCGCTACCTCGACCGTGTCCGCAACGACCGCCTCGGCCGCTGGGACACCGACCGAGCCACGATCGACATCCTGGCGATGCTGCGGCGCTCGGGCGAGCCGTACCGGCAGTCTGCCGGACAGCTCACCAAGCATTCGCTGATCACGTCGGGCGGCGTCTCGCAGCGCCTGGAGAAGCTGGAGCGGGCCGGTTTGGTCTCACGGCACCTCGACGTGAGCGACCGTCGTCGGGTCGACGTCCAGCTGACTCCGGCCGGGATGAAGCTCATCGACTCGGTTCTCCATGACGTGGTGCACGCCGAGAACGACCTGCTCGACGAGGTTTTCGACGCTGAGGAGCTGGAGGCATTCCGAGTCTTGCTGCGGAAGTTCCTCCTGCACTTCGAGTCGCCGGCCTCGACGCGGGCCAGCTGAAATCTTTTCCAAGAAAGTATTTGACTCCTAAGAAGTTACTTCGCTAAGGTGTTCTTGTAATCGACGTCACACCCCCCTTAGCGAGGTAAACAATGGCTGGTCCACTGACTGGCATCCGCGTACTGGATCTCTCGGCGATGCTGTCCGGCCCTTGGGCAGCGGACCTGCTGGGAGACCAGGGCGCCGAGGTCATCAAGGTTGAGCCGCCCCTCAAGGGGGACCACGTACGGTCCCTGCCGAACAGGGTCGGCGGGCTCGCCTCGATGTTCCTCAACGTCAACCGATCGAAGCGGTCGCTGACGCTCGACCTGAAGTCCGACGAGGGCAAGCAGGTCCTGCGAGAGCTCGTTGAGAGGGCCGACGTCCTGGTGCAGAACTTCCGTCCTGGGGTCGTCGAGAGGCTCGGCATCTCCTTCGACGAGCTCAGCGCCATCAACCCGCGGCTCGTCTACCTTTCGATCAGCGGGTTCGGCGAGTCCGGTCCTTACGCCGACCGACGGGCGTACGACCCGATCGTCCAGGCAGTCTCGGGCCTGACCACGATCCAGGCCGGCTCGGACAACGACCGTCCGCGGCTCATCCGGACGGTCCTCCCGGACAAGCTCACGGCGATCACCGCCGCCCAGGCCGTCTGCGCCGCACTCGTCGCCCGCGCCGCCACCGGCAAGGGCCAGCACGTCCAGCTCTCGATGCTCGACAGCGTGCTGTCGTTCATGTGGGCCAGTGACATGAACGCCTACACCTTCGTGGACAAGCCGGTGACGCCCGAGAAGGCGGCCAGCTTCATCGACCTCATCTACGAAACCGCTGATGGTTTCATCACGGTCTCCACCATGAGCAACAAGGAGTGGGTGGCCTTCTGTGGTGCCGCCGAGCGGCCCGACCTTCTCGAGGACGAGCGCTTCAACACCCCCGCGAAGCGCGACGCCAATGTGAACGAGCGCCTCGAAGAGATCCAGAAGGTGCTCCTCGAGCGCACCGGCAAGGAATGGCTCGAACTGCTCACCGCCCACGACGTGCCCTGCGCCCCGGCTCTGCGCCGCTTCGAGGTCATCGAGGACCCGCAGGTCATTGCCTCCGGCACGATCATCGAGACCGATCACCCGCTCGCCGGTCGCCTGCGCCAGGCGCGGACGGCAGCCCGGTTCTCGGACACACCCGTCGTGCCGCCGCGCGGAGCTCCGGCTCTGGGTGAGCACAGCCTCGAGATCCTTGCCGAGGCCGGCATGGACCAGACCAGGATCGACCGCCTTCTCAGCGACGGCGTCATCGGTCACGAGGCAAGCCAGCCGCCTGCCTCGGACGACGAAACCCACGTGATCACCCAAGGAGCCTGAAATGCCCACCAAAGTCATCATCGGAGCTGACCGCGGAATCGCCCGGTCCATCGCCGAGCAACTCCACGCCGCGGGCGACGACGTCCTTGCCGTCACCATGGGTGATGGCAGCGAGCTCGCCGCGAGCGGGATCGCTGTCGAATCCGGCATCAATGTCACCTCGGACGACGCCGTTGACCAGCTGGTCAAGCGTCTCTCCAACGACAACGTCGAGATCGAGTGGCTCGTCCACGTCGCCGGGGTGATGTACCTCGACAACATCGACACGGTCGACTACGACGACGTCCGCAAGCAGTTCGAGATCAACACGATCGGGCCGCTGCGGGTCGTACGCGCCCTTCGCGGCTTTCTGGTCGACGGCGGCAAGGTCGGCATCCTGACCAGCCGTGTCGGCTCGATGAACGACAACACCAGCGGTGGCGACTACGCCTACCGCATCTCCAAGGCGGCGGCGAACATGGTCGCCCTCAACCTCCATCACGACCTGTCGAAGGTGGGAGTGGCCGTGCAGGCGCTCCACCCCGGCATGGTCAACACCGGTCTCCTCGACGCCATGACGGACGAGGACCGCGAGAGGGCCGCCAGCATCCTGGTGACTCCTCAGCAGGCGGCCTCGAACCTGATCTCGGTTCTCGGCGCCCTGACCGTCGAGTCCGGCGGCAAGTTCCAGCACGCCAACGGCGACATCCTGCCCTGGTGATCTCGAACCACCCTCCCTACCGCTTCGCATCCAAGGAGTAAGAGCAATGACGATCACCCTTTACGGCTACGGCCCGGCCTGGGGCCTGGCGTGTGTCAGCCCCTTCGTCACCAAGGTCACCAACTACCTGACCATGGCCGAGATCCCGTTCACGTTCGTTCAGCAGGACCCGACGACCCTTCACAAGGACTCGCCGACCGCGAAGCTGCCGCGGATCGTGGACGAGGACGGCACCCAGGTCCACGACTCGACCCGCATCATCCAGTACCTCAAGGACAAGTACGGCGACAAGCTGGACGCGTCGCTCAGCCCGGCAGAGCACGCCCAGGGCCTGGCCTTCCAGCGCATGGTCGAGGAGTACACATACTGGACCGGCATCATCCAGCCGCGCTGGCGCTACCCGGCCGAGTTCGAGAAGTACATCCCCTTCATGGTCGGCACCGACGACCCGCCGCCGCCGGTCCGCGAGTTCCTTTACGGCCTGCGCGACCGGATCGCCGACCAGCAGGACAAGCAGGGCACCGGCAAGCGGTCGGACGAGGACGTCCTGGTCTCCCTCAAGGAGGACCTGGACGCGATCGAGGCCTTCATCGGGGACAAGCAGTTCCTGCTCGGCGACGAGCCGACGTCATACGACGCGACCGTCTACTCGACTCTTCGTCAGATCACCGACCCCACGGCATGGGACTGGGCAGGTAAGGACTACGCGCTCAGCAAGTCGGGCCTGGTGGCCTATGAGAACCGCATGCGCGAGCGCTTCGGAGTCTGAGGAACACATTCATGATCGACCTCTATTACGACCTCACGCCGAACGGGCGCAAGATCCACATGGCCCTCGAGGAGCTCCAGCTTCCCTACGAGGTCCACTGGATCGCGGTCAAGGAGGGCGAGCAGTTTTCCGAGGACTTCGTGCGGGTGAACCCCAACGCGAAGATCCCCGCCATCGTCGATCACGACGGTCCCGGTGGTCGACCAGTCCGCATCTTCGAGTCCGGAGCGATCCTCCAGTACCTCGCGGAGAAGACGGGGCGCTTGTTGCCGGTCGACCCGGTTGAGCGCTGGGAGGCCATCTGCTGGGTGACCTGGCAGGTGGCCAACCAGGGGCCTGCGGCCGGCAACGCGGCTCACTTCACGACCTACGCGCCCGACGCGGGTGTGCACGACGAGTACAGCACCGCGCGCTTCGTCAACGAGACGAAGCGGACCTGCGAGGTGCTCGAGGCCCTGCTCGCGGACGGCCGCGAGTTCCTGGTCGGAACCGAGTTCTCGATCGCCGACCTGGCTTGCTTTCCATGGACCCGGGTACTCAAGGCGTACAACGTCGCGATTGCCGACTACCCGGCTCTCGAAGCGTGGTCCCAGCGCATCTCGGATCGGCCGTCGGCGAAGTCGAGGGTGGCGGAACGTCCCGCCGCATCGGGGATGCCGACCGGTCTGTCCAGTGAGCAGTACCAGCGACTCTTCGGCGTCGCCCCTACCTCCACCCCGTCGCCCTTGCCGGCGTCGGTCTGACCACGGCTCGGTGAACCGATGACCGCACTCCACTGTGAAAGGCGTTTCATGACTTCCGCTCCCGCTACGGACTACAAGGTCCCGCAGCTGACCATCAACGGGGCCTTCGTGTCCTCGCCCGAAACCATCTCGGTCGTCGACCCCTCCACGGGCGAACCGTTCATCGAGGTCCCTGCTGCCAGCGTCGAACAGCTCGACGAAGCGGTTGCCGCGGCGCGGGCTGCGTTGAAGATCTGGCGCAAGCTCCCGCTCACAGAGCGGCAGGACGCCATTCGCCGCGTCGGTGAGGTCGTCAAGGAGAACATCGACGAGCTCGCAGAGCTGGTGATGCGCGAGCAGGGCAAGCCCTTGGGCAACGCCCGGGGCGAGATCATGGCTTCCCTGCGGCAGGTCGAGTTCTTCGGCGCCATCACGCTCGATCCCGAGGTCATCAAGGACGACGAGACGGGCCGGGTCGAGGTCCGGCACGACCCGATCGGTGTCGTCGGTGCCATCACGGCGTGGAACTACCCGGTCCTCGCGGCCATGTTCAAGCTGGTGCCCGCGCTGGTGGCAGGCAACGTCATGATCATGAAGCCGTCGCCGTACACCCCCGTGGCCACGCTTCGTCTCGGTGAGCTGCTGCAGGACGCGCTGCCGGCTGGTGTGTTCCAGGTGCTGGCTGGTGGCGACGAACTGGGCCGTGCCTTCACGACCCACCCCGACATCGACAAGATCGCCTTCACCGGCTCGGTTCCGACCGGCAAGGCCATCATGAGTGCTGCCTCGTCGACGCTGAAGCGCGTCACCCTCGAGGCCGGCGGCAACGACGCTGGCATCGTCCTCGAGGACGCTGACCCGCAGGTCATCGGCAAGGACCTGTTCTGGGCAGCTTTCTCCAACACCGGCCAGGTCTGCGCGGCGCTGAAGCGGCTCTACGTCCCGGCGTCCAAGCTGGAGGAGTACAGCCAGGTGCTGGCCGAGGAAGCGGCGAAGGTCGTTGTCGGACCGGGAACGCAGGAGGGCGTGGTCGCCGGCCCTGTGCAGAACGCCGCTCAGCTCGCCCACGTCAAGCGCCTGACCGAGGACGCGCGTGCCAACGGTGCCGACGTCTTCTTCGAGGGCGAGATCCCCGAGGGTCCCGGCTACTGGTTCCCCTTCACCCTGGTGCGCAATGTTTCTGAGGGCGTGGCGCTTGTGGATGAAGAGCCCTTCGGTCCGGTCCTGCCGATCCTCACCTACACCGACCTCGACGACGCGATCGAGCGTGCCAACAACACGTCGTTCGGTCTCGGCGCGTCGGTCTGGACCTCGAACCCGGAGGCAGCCGTCGAGGTTGCCGAGCGCCTCGAGGCGGGTTCTGTCTGGATCAACCAGCACCCCGTGGTGACCGCGTCGGTGCCGTTCGGTGGCATCAAGCAGTCCGGCGTGGGCGTCGAGGGCTCGAAGCATGGCCTCCTCGCCTACACCAACATCCGCGTCATCAACGTCAAGCGCTGACCCAGCGCCGACCACAGCGTGGACGCCGCCCGGGCTCGTGGCGCCGGGGCGGCGTCCGCTTCCAACGATGAGAACGACTACACCGAAGGGGCGGGGCCATGACAGCGAGAGGCGTGAACCTGGCCGTTTCCCGGGACGAGGGTGTCGTGACCGTTGCGCTCGACTGGTCCGGCCACGCCGGCCCGATCGACGCCAGGTTGGCCGACCGCTTGACTGACCTGCTGATCGAGCTCGCGACCGATCCTGCCGTCCGGGCCGTTGTCATCACGGGCACGGGCGATGTCTTCGCGACGGGTCGCGACGACTTGCCGGAGGTCGCTCGGTTGGTGGCTGTCCTTCAAGCCGTGCCTTTCGTCACCGTCGCGGCGGTGCAGAGGGTGTGCATCGGCGCGGGCCTGGCGCTTGCTCTGGCCTGCCGGCACCGAGTGATTGCCGGTGACGCCGTACTGTGCGCGACTCCGGGCACTGGCTCGCGTGGCACTGCCCGAGCGCTGGTCTACGACGAGATCGGACCGGATGCCGGTCAGCGGATGCTGGGGCTGGGAGCGGTCGAGCCTGCCGCCCTCGTCGCATGGGGCGTCGCTGCGACCATCGTGCCTGGACATCTTCTGCTTGCGCGAGCCCAAGAGACTGCGCTGCGCGGCACTCCGCCCGCGGGTATCTGCACAACCATGCCGCCGCGAAAGGCACCATCTCGGCGGGCTACGGCGCCTCGCAACGTGTGGCCGATCGAGCAGCCGTTCGACTCCACGATCAGCGGCGGCGTTCGATGAGGTCGGCCGACGTCGCTCTCGATGTGCAGGGTGGCGTGGCGACGATCGTGATCGGTGCGGATTGGTCGCACAGCTCGCTGGACTCCGCCGCTCGTGCACAGCTCGTGATTGCACTCTCCGCCGTCGCGAATGACCCGGATGTCTGTGCCGTGGTCATCCACGGGGGCGGCTCCGACTTCTGTGACGGCCATGATCTCGCGGAGTACGGCGGTCGCCTCGCACTTGACTCCTTCCGCGGCACACAGGAGATCGATCTCCAAGCCGATCAGCTGGTGAGCAGTCTCGCTGCAGTGCCGAAGCCCGTGATTGCTGCGGTGCGGGGACGCTGCCGCGGCGAAGGGCTTGCCCTGGCCTTGGCCTGTGATCTCCGGGTGATCGCCGATGATGCCGAGTTGAGTGCCGCGACATCCGCCATCGGCGCTCATCGTGGCCGCGGTGTTCGCGACGCGCTCGAGCGCTGCCTCGGTTCAGACCACGCCCGCGAACTGGTGTTGAGCGGCCGCGTCTTCACAGCCCGCGAAGGCGTGGACTGGGGCCTGGTCGCCGATGTGGTCCCGGCTGACCGCGTCGTGGACATGGCCCTCGGTCAGGCTGCCATGCTCGCCCGACTTCCCTTCGCCGCGCTCTCCGGGGCAAAGATGACGCTCCCGGGTGCCGCTGCCGGGGAGTTGGAGCGCGCCCTCGGTGCCCGTACCGACCGGGTACGCCGAGCCGAGCAGTGTGCGCCGATCTTGATTCACTGATGACCCTGTTGCTTCTGTGCTGGAAGGTAGTTCGTGACTGACTCCGAGGAGACCCTCGCCAACCTGTCGCGTGAGGAACGCTGCTTCGAACCCCCGGCCGACCTCGCTGCGGACGCGAACGTGAAGGCTGATGCGTACGACGCGGCAAAGGCCGACCGTGAGGGGTTCTGGGCCACCCAGGCCGACCGGCTGGACTGGGCCACGAAGTGGGACCAGGTCCTCGACTGGTCGAACCCCCCGTTCGCCAAGTGGTTCGTGGGCGGCACGCTCAACGCGTCGTACAACTGCGTCGACCGGCACGTCGAAGCCGGGCGCGGTGACAAGGTCGCGATCCACTGGGTCGGCGAACCTGTGACAGATGGGGTGGCCGATACCCGCGACATCACCTACGCCGAGCTCAAGGACGAGGTCTCCCGGGCGGCGAATGCGTTGACAGCGCTGGGCATTGAGGCGGGTGACCGGGTCGCGATCTACATGCCGATGATTCCCGAGGCGATCATCGCGATGCTGGCCTGTGCCCGGATCGGTGCACCGCACACGGTGGTGTTCGGCGGGTTTTCCGCCGACGCGCTGGCCTCGCGGATCGAGGACTGCGGTG
Organism: Nocardioides sp. Root682; assembly: GCF_001427795.1. Taxonomy (GTDB): domain Bacteria; phylum Actinomycetota; class Actinomycetes; order Propionibacteriales; family Nocardioidaceae; genus Nocardioides. The sequence goes on from NZ_LMHJ01000004.1 coordinate 342,699, forward strand.
CGATGGTCGTGATCACCGCCGACGGCGGCTATCGGCGCGGCACCGCCTCGCCCCTCAAGTCAGCTGTGGACGAGGCGCGCACCAAGACCGACAGGGTGGAAACCGTCCTGGTCGTCCGTCGTACGGGCCAGGAGGTTGCCTGGGATGACAGCGTTGACGTGTGGTGGCACGACGCCGTCGACACGGCCTCGACCGAGCACGCCCCGCAGGCCTTCGACGCCGAGCACCCGCTCTACGTCATGTACACGTCGGGCACCACTGGCAAGCCGAAGGGCATCCTGCACACGACGGGTGGCTACCTGACGGGGTCGGCGTACACGCACAACGCGGTGTTCGACCTCAAGCCCGACGACGTGTACTGGTGCACCGCCGACATCGGCTGGGTCACCGGGCACTCCTACATCGTCTACGGACCGCTCGCCAACGGCGTCACGCAGGTCGTCTACGAAGGCACTCCCGATGCCCCTGAGCGTGGGCGCTGGTGGCATATCATCCAGGACTACAAGGTCACGCTCTTCTACACCGCCCCCACCGCGATCCGCTCCTTCATGAAGCAGGGCCGCGAGATCCCCGACAAGTTCGACCTGTCCTCGCTGCGGATCCTCGGCTCGGTCGGTGAATCGATCAACCCCGAGGCCTACATCTGGTACCGCACGGTGATTGGCGGGAGTGGCGTGGACGGGCGAGAGACCCCCGTGGTCGACACCTGGTGGCAGACCGAGACGGGCTCGGTGATGATCTCGCCGCTCCCGGGTGTGACCGCCGGCAAGCCGGGCTCCGCGATGACCGCGATCCCCGGCATCGACGCCGACGTCGTCGACGACGACGGCCACTCGGTCCCCAACGGTTACGGTGGCTACCTCGTGATCACCTCCCCGTGGCCCTCGATGCTGCGGACCATCTGGGGCGACGACGACCGCTACGCCGAGACGTACTGGTCGCGGTTCCGCAAGGAGGGCTTCTACTTCGCCGGCGACGGCGCGAAGAAGGACGACGACGGCGACATCTGGCTCTTGGGCCGCGTCGACGACGTCATGAACGTCTCGGGCCACCGACTCTCCACCACCGAGATCGAGTCCGCACTGGTCTCGCACCCCAAGGTCGCCGAGTCGGCCGTCGTCGGGGCCAACGACCCCGACACCGGCCAGGCCGTGGTCGCCTACGTCATCCTGCGCGAGGAGTTCGAGGCCGCGGCGGCAGCAGACAACGCAGGGATCATCAAGGAGCTGTCCGACCACGTCCGCAAGGAGATCGGGCCGATCGCCAAGCCCCGGCAGATCATGATCGTCCCCGAGCTCCCCAAGACCCGCTCGGGCAAGATCATGCGTCGCTTGCTCCGCGACGTCGCAGAAGGCCGCACCGTCGGCGACACGCAGACCCTGGCCGACTCCTCGATCATGGATCTCATCTCCGCCGGCCAGACCACCTCGACCGACGACTGAGCATCCGCCCGTGATGCTGCCAGGAGGATTCTGATGACGAGTGACTTCCACGGACACCCACAGATCGCGGCGGCCCTGCTGGGCATGGAATCTGACGCGATTATCGCCACCGATGTGGAGGGTACGATCACCCTCTGGAACCCCGGTGCCCGACGGATCTTCGGCTTCACGTCCGAGGAGGCCCTCGGGAAGTCCCTGGACATCATCATCCCGGAGAAGCTGCGCGAGGCGCATTGGAAGGGCTACGTCGAGGTCATGAAGTCCGGCGAAAGCCGGTACGGCGCCGATCGGATGCTCAGCGTGCCGGCCCTGACATCGGACGGCCGTCGCATCTCGGTGGAGTTCACGCTGGCGGTGGTGCTCTCAGATGCCGGTTCCGTCGACGGGACGGTCGCCGTCCTGCGCGATGTCAGCAAGACGTTCGACGAGCTGAAGGAACTGCGCCGGGCGGCTCGCTGAGCGAGGCCGGTCTGTCTGCGCCTCTCAGCCGGCGAGCTGTGCGGGGAACGCGGACGGCACGTAGATGCCGATCCGCGCTTCAACGCTGTGAGCCGTGGCCCGGAGCGATCGCGCCGCCTCGCGGTGAGCGGTGACGCTCGGCGGGCAGGCCGACCAGTAAGGGACACGGGCCGCTTCGTGAGAAGCGGCGTTCTCCTCGGCCTTGGCCAGGTCGTGGAGCTGCCGGCACAACTGGGCCAGCATGTCGTTGGGGGTGGTGGTGTTCATGATGACTGCCTCGCCTTCGGTAGTGGCGCCTTCGGTGGTGGGTGTGTGCGGCGTCACAACTAGTGTGTGACTAAATATCTTAGACGTCAATAGTTCAGAACAAAGAAGAAGTCGCGGATGGGCAAGGCCCGTGCGTGAACGCGCAACTCGTCTGCGAGTCCCCTTGGGACGGTCGTCTCACGTACTTCCCAAGGAGATGCAATGACTGCTGTAGCCGAGCCCCAGACGAGCTTCGTGACCGGACTCTTCATCGACGGAGCCTGGTCCGATGCGGACCAGACCTTCGATGACATCAACCCCGCGACGGGCGACCTGCTGACCCGCGTGTCGAGCGGCGACGCCGCGCACATCGACCGCGCTGTGGCCGCTGCGCGTGCGGCGCTGGAGGGTTCTTGGGCTGCCACGCCGGGCGCCGCACGCGGCGCGCTGCTCTACCGCCTCGCTGATCTCGTCGAGCGCGACGCCGCCGAATTGGCGCGGCTGGAGGCTCTCGACGTCGGCAAGCCCGTGGGGCAGCCCGCCATGCTCGACATCCCCAACGCCGTTGCCACGTTCCGGCACTTCGCAGGTTGGGCGGACAAGATCCAGGGCACCACGATTCCCACGGCCGGATACCTGGGCATGGCGCAGACCCACTCGTACACGGTCCGTGAGCCGGTGGGTGTGATCGGCGCCATCGTCCCGTGGAACACGCCGTTGATGATCGCTGCTTGGAAGCTGGGGCCTGCCCTTGCTGCCGGCAACACCATCGTCGTCAAGCCGCCGGAGGACGCCCCGCTCTCGATCCTGCACCTCGGCAAGCTGATCGAGGAGGCGGGCTTCCCGGCCGGCGTCGTGAACATCGTTCCCGGTCTCGGGTCCACCGCGGGCGCCGCACTGGTGGCGCACCCCGGCGTTGACAAGATCAGCTTCACCGGCTCGCCGGAGGTCGGTCGCCAGATCCAGAAGTCGGCCGCGGACACCTTCAAGCGCGTCACCCTCGAACTCGGGGGCAAGACCCCGCAGATCGTGTGCGAGGACGCCGACGTGGTGGCTGCCATCAACGGCATCGCGATGGGCCTGTTCTTCAACCAGGGCGAGGTGTGCGCCGCCGGAACCCGCATCCTGGTCCACCGTTCCCACTACGACACCGTCGTCGATGCTCTTGCGCAGGCCGCAGACGCTCAAGTTCTGGGTGACCCGTTCGCCGAGACGACCACCATGGGTGCTCTTGTCAGCGAGAAGCAGAAGCAGCGCGTCCTCGACTACATCGAGAAGGGCAAGGCTGAGGGGGCGCGACTCGTGGCCGGCGGCACCCAGCCCGACCAGCCCGGGTTCTTCGTGCGACCGACGATCTTCGCTGACGTCGACAACCGCTCGACGATCGCTCGCGAGGAGATCTTCGGTCCGGTCGGCGCGGTGATCCCCTTCGACACTGTCGAGGAGGCGATCGCCATCGCCAACGACACCGAGTACGGACTCGCGGCGACGATCTGGACGCAGAACGTCTCACTTGCCCACACCTTGGCCGCCAAGGTCCGTGCCGGTGCGGTGTGGGTCAACGGCTGGGCGGCCATCGACCCGGCCCTGCCCTGGGGCGGAATGAAGGCCAGCGGCATTGGCCGTGAGCTCGGCTGGGCCGGCATCGTCGCGAACACCGAGGAGAAGGTCGTGACCGTCGTGCTGTGACGCTCTCGAGGTTGTACGGCAAAGGGGCGGGCGCGAGGCGCTCGCCCCTTCGCCGTCCTCACGCGGCGTGCGTCTTCCGGAACTCTCTCGGTGACTGCCCATAGGTACTGCGGAACAGTCGCGAGAAGTGGGCCGCGTCCGGGAATCCCCAGCGGTGGCCCACCTGGGCGATGGAGAAGTGCCCGCACCCCGGGTTCGTCAGGTCGCGGCGGCACTGGTCCAGGCGGCGTGTCCGGATCAGGCCCGACACCGAGGTTCCCTCGGTCTCGAAGGCCTTCTGCAGGTAGCGGACCGACACGAAGTGTGCGTCCGCCACCATCTGGGGCGTGAGGTCCGGGTCCCGGAGCCGCTCATCGACGAACTTGCGGACCTGTGCGACGAGCGTGCGGTGCCCGGTGGAGGATGTCGGGTCGACGGGAAGGTCGAGCTGCTGGGCGAAGGCGGCGGTGACCAGGTCGACGACCGCGTCGCCCAGGTGGGTGGCGATGATCGGCTGCGTCGCACTCAACTGTGCGCTCAGGCCGCGCATCAGGGGTGCCACCAGTGCGCCCAGGCCGTTGTCACCGGCCAGTCGTACGGCTGTGAGGGCCGCCATCTGCTGCTCGGGCAGCCGGACGAGTGAGCGCGGGAACATGGCGACGGTCATCCGGAAGTCGTCACTGAAGGTGATCCGGTAGGGGCGGGAGGTGTCGTAGATTGCCAGGTCGCCCGGCAGCAGGTGCGCCTGTCGATTGTCCTGCTCGATGATGCTGGACCCACTGGTCTGGAGCCCGAACTTGTAGAGCTCGGGGTCGTCGGCCTTGATCAGCCGGGGCGTGCGTTCGACCTGGGCATGGGATGCGACCACGTCCGCCAACACCACCGCGCCCAAGGTGGTCGAGTCGACGTCGCCGTGGAAACTGGCGGTGTCGTCGGCGCAGCGCGCGCGCAGGGGCACGAACGTGTGGCAGATCCGGTCCTCCCAGGACTCGAATCCTTCTCGAGGTGACACGCGTCACAGGGTAACACGCACCGAATGTTCGGTCGGTCAACAGTCGTGCGTCTGAATCCAACTTCGAGGAGCGCGTCGCCGGAACTCTGGGGCGACAGCAACGAGAACCGTGGGAGTGAGCACATGGACGACCTGAGTCCCCGCCCGGGCGAGCTCGAGCCGATCGAGACAGCATCGGTCGACGAGCTGCGCGATCTGCAACGAGACCGGTTGCTCTGGTCCGTGCGTCACGCCTACGAGAACGTGGCGCACTACCGGGCCGCCTTCGAACTGGCCGGAGTCCACCCCGACGACGTGAAGTCTCTCGAGGACATCGCGAAGCTGCCGTTCACGGTCAAGTCCGACCTCAGGGAGAACTATCCGTTTGGGATGTTCGCCGTCCCGCGGGAGAACGTCTCCCGCATCCATGCCTCGTCGGGCACGACCGGTCGGCCCACCGTCGTGGGCTACACCCGCGACGACCTGGAGATCTGGGCGACCGTCGTCGCCCGGAGCATCCGTGCCGCTGGCGGTCGGGCGGGACACGTCCTGCACAACGCGTACGGCTACGGCTTGTTCACCGGCGGACTCGGCGCCCACGCAGGGGCAGAGCGACTGGGTTGCACCGTCGTGCCTGTGTCGGGAGGAATGACCGAGCGTCAGGTCCAGTTGATCCAGGACTTCCAGCCCGACATCATCACGGTGACCCCGTCGTACATGCTCTCGATCATCGACGAGATGGAGCGCCAGGGCATCGACCCACGCTCGACCTCGCTGAAGGTGGGGATCTTCGGAGCCGAGCCGTGGACGAATGACATGCGCCTCGAGATGGAGCAGCGGCTCGACATGCATGCGGTCGACATCTACGGGCTCTCCGAGGTCATCGGTCCCGGTGTCGCCAGTGAATGCGTCGAGACCAAGGACGGCCTGACCGTCTGGGAGGACCACTTCTACCCCGAGGTTGTCGATCCGGTGACGCTCGAGCCCGTGCCTGACGGGCAGGAGGGTGAGTTGGTCCTCACCTCATTGACCAAACAGGCGATGCCGATCATCAGGTACCGCACCCGCGACCTGACTCGCCTGCTGCCGGGTACAGCTCGCACGATGCGGCGCATCGAGAAGATCACCGGCCGCACGGACGACATGATCATCCTGCGTGGGGTGAACCTGTTCCCGACCCAGATCGAGGAGCTGATCCTCAAGACACCGTCGCTGTCGCCGCACTTCCAGTGCGTGCTGTCCCGATCCGGCAACCTCGACGACCTCACTGTCCTCGTCGAGCACCGCGGAGGCGTCGCATCCGACGCCGCTCGCGATGCTGGAATGGAGCTTCGTCGCTTGGTGAAGAACTCCATCGGAGTCACCGTTGCTGTCGATGTCGTACCGCCCGAGACCGTAGAGCGTTCGGTCGGCAAGATGCGACGCATCGTCGACAATCGGCCGCGCCGCTAGTCCGAACCGCTCATGAACGGCCCCGATGGGAGCACTCCTGTCGGGGCCGTTCTGCGTCCGACAGGGACGACGAATCGTGTGCGCCCCGCGTCAAGTGGTGTTCGCGAGAGGGCAAGTCGGACGGGAGCGCCGATCGGAAACTGAAGGTGCCACGAACCCAAGCGAGCAAGGAACCCTCATGAACGACGAACGATCCACCGACCAGTCCTCCGACTACGTCATCATCGGCGCCGGCTCGGCCGGGAGCGCGCTCGCGCGCCGACTTCTCGATGCCGGCAGGACGGTGCATGTCCTGGAGGCAGGTCCCGTGGACACCTCTGAGGAGGTGCACTCGCCCCAGGGTTGGCCGCTCCTGCTCGGCAGTGACCATGACTGGGCGGTGATGACCGTGCCGCAGGAGCACGCCGACGGACGGTCACTGTTCTGGCCGCGGGGCAAGGTCCTCGGTGGGAGCAGCTCCCTCAACGGGATGATCTACATGCGCGGCCACCGTTCGGACTACGACGGATGGGCGGCGCAGGGCTGTGACGGCTGGGCCTGGGATGACGTACGGCCTCTCTTCCTGCGGTCGGAGGACCACCTCGCCGGTGCCGACGCACACCACGCCATTGGTGGTCCGGTCCCGGTCAGTCCGATCACGTCGCCGCACCCGACCGCGCAGGCCTTCGTTGACGCGGCTGTCGCGGCCGGGCACAAGCGCAACGACGACTTCAACGGCGACGACATGCGCGGCGTCGGGTTCAACGAGATGACGGTGCGTGATGGCCGGCGGATGAGCGCGTGGCGCAGCTTCGTGGGGCCGGTGGAGGGCAGCGCTGGCCTCACGGTCACGACAGGTGCCCTGGTCGATCGGGTGGTCCTCGAGAACGGCCGTGCCGTCAGTGTGGAGTACGTCGTCGACGGTGAGCGGCGTACTGCTTCAGCGGCGTCGGAGGTCGTGCTCTCGGCCGGCGCCATCGGCTCGCCTGCGATCCTCCTGCGCAGCGGCATCGGCCCCGCCGGCCATCTCGCCGACGTCGGGGTGGACGTCATCGTGGACCTGCCGGGCGTGGGAGAGAACCTGCACGACCACCCGCTGATCTCCGTGGTCTACGAGTCGAGCAGGCCGTTGCCTGTTGGCGAGAACAACCTGCTCGAAGCCCAGTTCTACGCCGACAGCCAGGGCTGGACAGGCGAGGCTCCTGACCTCCAGCCGCTGTTCCTGCACCTGGTCTACCCGGCCGAGGGGTACGAGATGCCCGAGCACGGCTTCACCATTGCTGCCGGCATCGTGGCGCCGCGGTCGCGCGGCACCCTGCGACTGGCGTCGACCGACCCGGAGGCGCAGCCGCTCGTCGATCCCAACATCCTGGCCGATCCCTACGACCTCGAGGCACTCTGCGATGCCATCGAGATGTGCCGCGACATCGGCGCCCAGGCCGCGCTCGACGACTGGCGCGAGCGCGAGGTTGCTCCGGGGCCCGAAGCCACCACGCGCGACGACGTACGCGCCTTCGCGCGCCGATCCGTCGGCACCTACCACCATCAGGTGGGCACCTGCCGGATGGGCGTCGATGACCTGGCGGTCGTCGACCCCCAGCTCCGGGTGCGCGGCGTCGATGGACTCCGCGTCGTGGATGCCTCGATCATGCCGGTGGTGCCGTCGTGCAACACGAACGCTCCCGCGATCATGGTGGGGGAGATGGCAGCCGACCTGATCCTCGGCGGCCACTGAGCAGGCTCAGCGCTTGCGGATGCCGTCCAGGATCAGAGAGCCGATCTCTTCGGCGAGCTTCGCGGGCTTGGTGTGCCGCTCGGGGCGGTACCACTCACGGACCGAGTTGATCATGCCGAACAGCAACCGGGCCGTCGTCCGTGCGTCGATGTCCGCACGGACATCGCCCTGTGCGATCGCGTCCTCGACCACGTCGGAGACGAACTTGTCGTAGGCGCGGCGCTGCTCGAGAGCCCACCTCTCGGTCTCGGTGTTGCCGTGGACGTTCAGCAGCAGCGTGACGTACGGGAGGCGGTCGGCGAGGATCTCGATGTTCCGGCGGATCAGGTACGTCAGGCGGTCGATCGCAGGTCCCTGGAGAGCCGCATCCTCCTCGGTGCTCGCCATGAGGGGGTCCAGGGCGCGCTCGAGGCCGAGGCGGAGCAACTGCTCCTTGCTCTCGATGTGGTGGAAGATCGAGGACTTCGACAGGCCCGAGGCCTCGGCGAGGTGGGCGAAGCTGGTGCCGTCGTACCCACGCTCGGTGAAGACCTGGACGGCCACTTCGAGGAGTCGGTCGAGGTTGTAGACCGGCCGCTGCTCACCTGAGGGCAGCGTTCGCCCGGTTCGTGCCACGCGCTCGCTCATCTGGTCATCGTCCCATGTTCGATCTTGCAGGTTGCTGAAGGAGTGCGGGTCGGGGAAGGCGGAGTTCAAAGTGGAATCCCCGTCCGGGCGTCGGCCCCCGGCTGCGCCCGGACGGGGAGTTCGGGATCAGCCGTCGCTGAGCTGGCCGGTGAACATCACGCGGCCGGCGGGCAGGGTGTCGGCGTCGGCTGCGACGGCGCCCATCTCCGGCGAGGCCATGGCCGCCTTGAAGGAGTCGACGTCCTCGAAGTCGAGCTCTGCGACCAGGTACGGCGCGGTGCCCGGGCCGACGACCCTCGGCTTGGAGAAGGTCGTCGCCTGCAGGCCCGGGATCGACGCGCACAGCGGCACGTGCTGACTGAAGTACTGCGTGTCGAAGGTGGCCGGGTCGGAGGGGACGTCGTATTGGACGGTGAGTCGGAACATGGTGGTTCTCCTTCAGCTCTGAGTGGTGGTGCGGGGCCAGGTCTTGGTGACGAGGGTGAGCACGTCGTACGTCGCGACGGGCGCGTCGTCCTGATTGGTGACGACGGCGTCCCAGCGGACCTCGCCGTAGTCGGCCGACGTGCGCGGGGTGACCTGCTTGACGGTCAGGGTGACCTTGATCGTGTCCTCCGCCTTGACCGGGGTCAGGAAGCGCAGGTTGTCGACACCGAAGTTGGCGAGGACCGGGCCCGGGTTGGGCTCGACGAACAGTCCGGCTGCGAGCGACACGACCAGGTAGCCGTGCGCGACGATGCCGCCGAAGAGGTCGTTGGCGGCAGCGGCCTCCGGATCGGTGTGCGCGTAGAACGTGTCGCCAGTGAACTCTGCGAAGTGGTCGATGTCGGCCAACGTCACAGTGCGCGACCCGGACACGACACTGTCACCGATGCGGAGCTCCGCAAGGCTCTTGCGGAACGGGTGCACGTCGTCGACCAGACGCTGCGAGCCAGTGGTCCAACGACCCGTGATCGCGGTCAGCATGTCGGGGGAGGCCTGGATGGCGGTGCGTTGCATGTGGTGCAGCACGCCGCGGATTCCGCCGAGCTCCTCGCCGCCACCCGCGCGGCCGGGGCCGCCGTGGACGAGGACCGGGAGCGGGCTGCCGTGACCGGTCGACTCGGCTGCGTCGTCACGGTCCAGGACCAGCACGCGCCCGTGCCACGGCGCGAGGCCAAGGGTCACCTGACGTGCGATCTGCGGGTCGTGGGTGACCAGTGACGCGACCAGGCTGCCCTTGCCGCGGGCCGCGAGCGCAATGGCTTCCTCGGTGTTGTCGTAGGTGAGCACCGTGCTGACCGGGCCGAAGGGCTCGACGTCGTGGGGCTCGGTGGCGCCGGAGCGGGCACGCAGCAGGACGGGGGAGAGGAACGCGCCGCTCTCGGCGTCCGCGCCCACGACCTCGACGTCGTCGGGGTCGCCGTACACGATCTCCGCGCTGCTGCGCAGGGCCGAGATTGCCTTGCGGACCTCATCGCGCTGACCGAGGCTGGCCAGTGCGCCCATCCGGACCGACTCGTTCGTCGGGTCGCCGACGACGATCTTGGCAAGCTTCGCGCTGATGGCCTCGACCACGGCGTCGGCAATGCCCTCCGGCACGATGGCCCGCCGGATGGCCGTGCACTTCTGTCCGGCCTTGACCGTCATCTCGCTGACGACGCCCTTGACGAACAGGTCGAACTCCGGGTCCTCGGTGGTGACGTCGAGGCCGAGGATCGAGCAGTTGAGGGAGTCCGCCTCGACTCCGAGGTGGACGCCGCGGTGCAGGACCGAGGGGTGGTTGCGAAGGATTCCGGCCGTGTGTGCCGAACCGGTGAACGCGACGGAGTCCTGCTCGCTGAGCTCGTCCAGCAGGGTGCCGGCGCTGCCGCTGACGAGCTGAAGCGTGCCCTCCGGCAGGATGCCCGACTCGATGATCCGCCGGACCACGAGCTCGGTGAGGTATGCCGTTTGGCTGGCCGGCTTCACGATGCTCGGAACACCTGCGATGAATGCCGGCGCGAGCTTCTCGAGCATGCCCCAGACGGGGAAGTTGAAGGCGTTGATCTGGACCGCGACACCCGTGCGCGAGGTGTAGATGTGCTGTCCGACGAAGGTGCCGCCCTTGCTGAGTCCCTCGAGGTTTCCGTCGAGGACAACGGTGTCGTTCGGCAGTTCCCGGGCGCCCTTGCTGGCGTAGGAGAACATCGTGCCGATGCCGCCATCGATGTCGACCATTGAGTCGCGCTTGGTCGCACCGGTGCGGGTGGACAGGGCGTAGAACTCGTCCTTGAACTGGCCCAGGTGCTTGGCCAGGGCCTTGATCAGGCCGGCGCGCTCGTGGAAGGTCAGCGCACGCAGTGCGGGCCCGCCGACATCACGGCCGTGTGCCACGAGGGCGGCGAAGTCGAGGCCGCGGGTCGAGACCCGGGCCACCTCCTTGCCGGTGATCGCGTCGAGGACGGCATCGCCCTCGTCTTGCGCGCGGAACCAGGCGCCCGCCACGTAGCTCTCCATCAGTGCAGTCACTGTGGGTCTCCCTTCGGATCGCCCGGCTGCAAGTGACCCTCGAGAGTGCCACGCACAACCGAACATTCGGTTTGTCATTCGGATGATGCTGTGTAATATAACGACCGAACATTCGGTTTGTCGACCCGCACCTGGAGGCGCCATGTCATCGGCAGTCGCTGATCACGAGCTCGAAGCCCACTTCGACGCGACCATCGAGCACGCAGATCGCATCGAACCCCGCGACTGGATGCCCGACGGCTACCGCAAGTCGCTGGTGCGCCAGATCGCGCAGCACGCGCACTCCGAGATCATCGGCATGCAACCCGAGGGCAACTGGATCGGGCGAGCCCCGTCCTTGCGGCGCAAGGCGATCCTGCTGGCGAAGGTCCAGGACGAGGCCGGCCACGGCCTGTACCTCTACTCAGCTGCAGAGACCCTCGGCGTCAGCCGTGACGAGCTCACCGAGATGCTGATCTCGGGCAAGCAGAAGTACTCCTCGATCTTCAACTACCCGACCCTGTCGTACACCGACGTCGGCACCATCGGCTGGCTGGTCGACGGCGCCGCGATCTGCAACCAGGTTCCGCTCTGTCGTACGTCTTTCGGTCCTTACGGGCGCGCGATGATCCGCATCTGTAAGGAGGAGTCCTTCCACCAGCGGCAGGGCTTCGAGCTGCTGATGACGATGATGCGGGGCACTGACGAGCAGCGCGCCATGGTGCAGGAATCGGTGAACCGGTTCTGGTGGCCGGCGCTGATGATGTTCGGTCCGCCCGACGAGGACTCCACGAACACCGAGCAGTCGATGACGTGGGGCATCAAGACCCACACCAACGACGAGCTCCGGCAGCGGTTCGTCGACATGTCCGTTCCCCAGGCCAAGGCTCTGGGCGTGACCTTCCCGGACCCCGAGCTGGTCTGGAACGAAGAGCGCGGTCAGCATGACTTCGGCCAGCCCGACTGGGACGAGTTCTGGGCCGTGGTCAAGGGCGACGGTCCCTGCAACGCCCAGCGCATCGTGCACCGCAAGCGAGCCTGGGACGAGGGTGCCTGGGTTCGGGAGGCGGCACTCGCCTTCGCCAACGATTCTTCACGGAAGGGTGAGTCCGCATGAGCGAGCAGATCCGGGGCGAGTGGCCCCTGTACGAGGTCTTCGTCCGTGGAAAGCGCGGGCTGAACCACGTCCACGTCGGATCGCTTCATGCCTCCGACGACGCGCTTGCCCTGCGGCACGCCCGCGACGTCTACACCCGGCGCAACGAGGGCGTGAGCATCTGGGTCGTGCGCTCCACCGACATCACCGCCTCGAGCCCCAGCGAGAAGGACCCGCTGTTCGCGCCGAGCGGCGACAAGGTCTACCGCCACCCGACGTTCTACGAGATCCCCGACAACGTTCCCCACATGTGAGAGGAGAAGTCCAGCGATGTCAGATGTGCAGACTCACGAACCGGATGACCACGAGAGCGCGTACTCCGGACTCCTCGTCAACGACGCCCACTGGGCGTTCGGTACCGACTTCGAGGACCCGCTCGCGGGCGTCGACACGACGGTGCCGGACGGCGTCGACGCCAAGGCGTTGGCGGCGTACTGCCTGATGCTCGGGGACGACGCGCTCGTCCTCTCGCAGCGTCTCGCCGAGTGGTGCAGCAACGCACCCGACCTCGAGGAGGACATTGCCCTGGCTAACATCGCGCTGGACCTCCTCGGCCAGGCGCGGCTCCTGCTCGCTCGGGCGGCCGCCGCAGATCCGGACCTCGTACCGGCTCTGCCGGAGGGATCGCCCGTTCCCGACGAGGACCGACTGGCTTTCTTCCGCAACGACGCCCAGTTCCGCAACGTCCGCCTCACCGAGCTGCCCAACGGCGACTTCGCGGAGACCATCGCCAGAGTCCTTCTCTTCTCGACCTGGCGTCTTGCAGTTTTCGAACGGCTCTCGCACAGTCGGGACGCCGTGCTCGCAGCCGTTGCTGCCAAGGGCGCGAAGGAGTTGACCTATCACCGCGACTTCGCGGGTCGCTGGTTCGTCACCCTGGCCCGGGGCACCGAGGAGTCCCGTCGCAGGCTTGTCCACGGACTGGGCGAGATCTGGCCGCTGTGGCCTGAACTCTTCGAGACGCACGATGTCGAACATGTCGTGGCCAAGGCGGGTGTCGGGGTTGACCCGGCCGAGGTCGCGGCCGAGGTCGAGGTCGTCATCGAGCAGGTCCTTGCCGCCAGCGGCGTCGACCGCCCCCAGCGTGGCGGTCTCGCCGGTGTCCAGGGCCGCAAGGGCCGCGACGGCGGACACACCGAGCACCTCAGCCGAGTGCTGACGGAGATGCAGGTCACCGCCCGAGCGCACCCGCAGGGGCAATGGTGATCGCCGTACTGCACCGTGAGGAGGTCCTGGCACGAGCCTGGGCCGCCGCGTCTCGGGTCGTCGACCCGGAGCTTCCCATGCTCACGCTCCTTGACCTCGGCGTGCTGCGCGACGTTGGGCTCGAAGGCGCCGGTGGCGTCGTCGCAGCAATCACGCCGACGTACTCGGGATGCCCAGCCATGGCAACAATGCGCGATGACCTGGTGCGCAGTCTCCAAGCGGCCGGATTCGACGACGTACGAGTTCGGGTGCAGCTCGACCCGGCATGGACGACTGACTGGATCACCCCCACGGGTCGCGCGGCGCTCACCGCCGCCGGCATCTCTGCACCGGGTCCGGCTCCTTATAGGGACGGACCGGTGGTGCTGCAGTTGACGCCCACCCGACGATCCCTGCGCTGCCCGCGCTGCGCCTCGTCCGAAGTCGAGCTCACCTCAGAGTTCGGCTCCACTGCCTGCAAGGCGATGTACCAGTGCCAGCGGTGCCTCGAGCCTTTCGACCACGTGAAGGAGATCTGACGTGACCGCGACCCTGACCGAGAGCGCCGGCGCTCGGACCGCTTTCCACACCCTCACCGTCACCGGTGTCGAGCACCTCACTGAGGATTCCGCGGCGATCAGCCTCGCGGTCCCGGACGAACTTGCCGACCTCTACGACTTCGCCGCCGGTCAGTCCCTGACCCTGCGCCGCACCGTCGACGGGGTCGAGCACCGACGTTCCTACTCCATCTGCTCGCCCGCGGGCACCGCGCCACGGATCGGGGTGCGCGAGATCCCCGACGGGTTGTTCTCCACGTGGTTGGTGCGTGAGGTCCGCGCCGGAGACACGATCGAGGTGCAACCGCCGACCGGCAGCTTCCGCGCCGATCCCGCCGAGGGAGGTCGCCACCTGTGCATCGCCGCCGGTTCGGGGATCACGCCCATGCTCTCGATCGCGGCGACGGTGCTCAGCCATCCGGACGCCAGCGTGGCCCTGCTCTACGGCAACCGCACCAGCGGCTCGGTGATGTTTTCCGAGGAGCTGGCGGACCTCAAGAACGCGCACCACCACCAGATGGACCTGATCCACGTGCTGTCGCGCGAACCTCGCGACGTCGAGCTGTTCTCGGGACGCCTGGACCGCGAGCGGCTCACCGCATTGCTCACGCTCCTGGTGCCGGCCGCCGACATGGACCATGTCTGGCTCTGCGGACCGTTCGGCATGCTGACCGAGGCTCGGGAAGTGCTGGCAGAGCTCGGTGTGCCTGCCGACAAGGTGCACTTCGAGCTCTTCTACGTTGACGAGCCCCCGCCCGAGCTTCGTCACAAGGACCGCATCGTCGAGGGCGAGACCAGCAGCGTGACCGTCGTGCTCGACGGTCGATCGACGACCACGCCCATGCCGCGCGACAAGTCGATCCTCGACGGCGCGCAGGTGACCCGGAGCGACCTGCCGTTCGCCTGCAAGGGCGGCGTGTGCGGAACGTGTCGCGCCAAGGTCTGCGACGGCGAGGTCGACATGGTGCGCAACTACGCGCTCGAGCCCAACGAGGTCACACAGAACTTCATCCTCACCTGCCAGACGTTCGCGGTGAGCGACGAGGTCACCGTCGACTTCGACGCCTGACCCCACGTCAGATTCCCCTAGGAGAACCCATGCCTGACGCCTACATCCTCGACGGCATCCGCACCCCGATCGGTCGGTACGGCGGCGCGCTGTCCGGCACGCGTCCCGACGACCTGGCCGCGCTCGTCGTACGCACCGTCGTCGAGCGCACAGGGATCGACCCCGAGGACATCGACGAGGTCGTCTTCGGCGCCGCGAACCAAGCCGGCGAGGACAACCGCAACGTCGCTCGCATGGCCACGTTGCTCGCTGGCCTGCCGGAGACGATCCCGGGCTTCACGGTCAATCGCCTGTGCGCATCGGGGCTCACGGCCATCACGACCGCGCGGCAGATGATCGCGTCGGGTGACGCAGATGTCGTCATCGCGGGTGGGGTTGAGTCGATGACCCGCTCCCCGTGGGTCACCGAGAAGCCCTCCCGGTCTTGGGCGAAGCCCGGTCAGAGCTGGGACACCTCCATCGGGTGGCGTTTCACCAACCCGGCTTTCGGTCCCGAGATCACGCTCTCGATGCCGCAGACAGCCGAGCGAGTTGCTGAGCAGTGGGGTCTGACCCGCGAAGAGCTCGATGCCTTCGCGCTGCGGTCCCACCACCGCGCGCTCGAGGCGCAGAAGAACGGGCACTTCGACGCCGAGATCGTCGCGGTGGGCGAGGTGACGCAGGACGAAGGTCCGCGAGCGGACACCACCGCCGAGCGGCTCGCCAACCTGCACCCGATCCACGGCCCCGGTGGACTGATCACGGCAGGCAACTCCAGCTCCCTCAATGACGGCGCAGCCGCAGTCATCCTCGTCAGTGACCGCTACGCCGCCGCCAAGGGTCTCCAGCCCCGAGCCCGCGTCGTGGCTGGAGCCAACGCCGGTGTGGCACCAGAGATCATGGGCATCGGTCCCGTGCCGGCGACCCGCAAGGCGCTCCAGCGTGCCGGCTGGGCCTCCGGAATCCTGGATGCTGTTGAGCTCAACGAGGCCTTTGCGTCCCAGGCGCTCGCCTGCACGCTCGACCTCGGCTTCGACGAGGAGATCGTCAACGCTGACGGTGGCGCCATCGCGCTCGGACACCCCCTCGGATGTTCGGGCACGCGGATCGCTATCACCCTGCTGAACCGGCTCGAGCGCACCGGAGGTCGGCGCGGTCTCGCCGCGATGTGCGTGGGGGTCGGCCAGGGTTCCGCACTTCTCCTGGAGCGCCCATGACCACGCCGCTGTTGCTGGGGGAGTACGGCGACCGTCTCGTCATCCGGCTCAACCGGCCGGAGGTCCGCAACGCCATCGACCGGGCAACCGTCGACGCCTTGCACACGGTGTGTGCGCAGCTCGAGGAGACGCCCAAGATCGCCATGCTGATCGGTTCCGGCGGAACCTTCGCCGCTGGTGCGGACATCGCCCAACTGCGCGAACGGCGCTCCAAGGACGCGCTCGCCGGGATCAACTCCGGGATCTTCGACCGCATCCGGAAACTGCCGATGCCCGTGATCGCGCTAATCGACGGGTACTGCCTGGGCGGTGGCGCCGAGCTCGCTTACGCCTGTGACTTCCGCATCGGTACGCCCGCCGCCAAGATCGGGAACCCCGAGACCGGGCTGGGAATCCTCGCCGCTGCCGGAGCGTCCTGGCGACTGAAGGAGTTGGTAGGAGAGCCCCTCGCCAAGGAGATTCTGCTCGCGGGCCGGGTACTCACCGCCGAGGAAGCGCTGGCGGTGCGCCTGCTCAACGAGGTCGTTCCGGCCGACGACCTCGAGACGGCAGGTCACCAGTTGGCCAACCGGATTGCGGCCCAGGGTCCGCTCGCCGTACGACTGACCAAGACCGTGTTCCACGCGCCTCGCGAGGCCCACCCTGTTATCGATGACATCGCCCAGGCGGTGCTCTTCGAAACGCCGGACAAGTACGACCGGATGACCTCCTTCCTCGACAAGCGCAAGGTGACGTGATGACCGAAACGACTGTTCCTCCCCTCGTCGGCGTGTACGGCGGAGGCCGCATGGGCGGCGGAATCGCCCACGCCTTCGCTGTCGTCGGCGCCAAGGTCATCGTCGTGGAGAGCAGCGCCGACTCCGCCGAAGCCGCTCGTCAACGCATCGAGGAGAGCCTCGCGAAGGCGGTTGCCAAGGGTGCTGAAGTCACGGGCTCCTTTGAGGTCGTCACCGACGCAGACGCACTCGCCGCGTGTCCCGTCATCATCGAAGCCGTCCCCGAACTCGTCGACCTGAAGCACGACGTGCTGAAGCGCATTGCTGTTGCTGCGCCCGATGCCGTCATCGGTAGCAACACCAGCTCACTGTCGATCGATGACCTCGCCGGTGTGCTCGAAGACCCCTCGCGACTCATCGGACTCCACTTCTTCAACCCCGTGCCGGTGAGCGATCTCGTCGAGATCGTCGTCGGCAAGCGCACAGATGCTGCCCTCGTGGCCGAGGCCCAGGGATGGGTGGCCGGTCTGGGCAAGACCGCCATCACCGTCCAAGATTCTCCGGGGTTCGCCAGCAGCCGTCTGGGCGTAGCGATCGCGCTTGAAGCGATGCGCATGCTCGACGAGGGTATCGCGAGCGCAGCGGACATCGACACCGCGATGACGCTGGGTTATCGCCATCCCGTCGGGCCTCTGAAGACCACCGACATCGTCGGTCTTGATGTTCGCCTCAACATCGCGGAGCACCTCGAGCGGGAGCTGGGGCCGCGCTTCGCACCGCCCCAGGTGCTGCGGGACAAGGTCGCGGCCGGCGAGCTGGGCCGCAAGACCGGTCAGGGTTTCTACTCATGGTGACCACGGCACCCGACGCAACGAGCCTTGCGTGGGACTGCGCGGAGAAGATGTGGGCAGGGGACCACGCCAGCAAGGCGCTCGGCATCGTTCTCGAAGACGTCGGTCCGGGCCGGGCGCGCATGACGATGGTCGTCTGTCGCGAGATGGTCAACGGCCACGGCGCATGTCACGGCGGCTTCATCTCCACTTTCGCCGACAGCACGTTTGCCTTTGCCTGCAACAGCAGGGGCACCGTCACGGTGGCGTCCGGCTTCGACATCAGCTTCCTGGAGCCGGCCCGCTTCGGCGACGTCCTGGTTGCAGAAGCCCGGGAGGTGGCCTTGCGCGGCCGATCGGGGATCTACGACGTCACGGTGCGTCGAGACGACACCGTGATCGCAGAGTTCCGCGGGCGCAGCCGTTCGCTGGGACGACCCATTCTGGAGGAGGAACGATGACCGAGCAGACCGTTCTCGTCGACCGCACGGCTGGGGTCGCGACCATCACCCTGACCGTGTCCGCGCTCGCGCGGGAGTCCAAGGAGGCACTTCGGGACGCCCTCGCCGACGTGGCGAAGGACGACAGCGTGCGCGCCGTCGTACTCGCCAACGGAGGCAAGGCGTTCTGTGTCGGCCAAGACCTCGGCGAGCACAGTGCCGGTCTCGCCGACGGGGCTGAGGCTGCCTTCGCAACCGTCCGCGAGCACTATTCGCCAATCGTCCGCGACCTGCTGACGATGCCGAAGCCGGTCATCGCCTCGGTCAACGGTGCCTGCGTGGGTGCTGGTCTCGGTTTCGCCCTCGCCTGCGACTACCGGGTCTTCGCAACCGGCATCAAGCTCGGCACCGCGTTCACGGGTATCGGACTGACCTTCGATTCCGGCCTTTCGTTCACCCTGCCCCGCGCCGTCGGGGACGCCCGAGCAAAGCAACTGATCCTGTTCGGGGAGATGTTCACGGCCGAGCAGGGGATTGCGTGGGGTATCGCTGGGGAGACGGTCGAAGCCGACCGGGTCCTCGACCGCTCGATCGCCCTCGCCCGCCAGTTGGCCCAGGGCCCGACGGTTGCGTTTGCAGAGAGCAAGAAGCTGATCCTCGAAGGCGGCGGCCTTGGCCTTGAGGCGGCGCTGGAGGCCGAGGCGCTTGCACAGAGGAGGTGTGGCGAAACCACGGACCACACGGGCGCCGTCACGGCGTTCTTGAATCGGGAGAAGCCGGTGTTCGTCGGCTTATAGCGCGCCTGATCCGCAGGCCGCCCTGAATGTCGCAAATCCGCTCAGGATGAATGCCGGCACTCGTTAGGACCCACGCGTTGCCAACCGCTTGGGGCCAAGTGGAAGGTCAGACATCGTGGGGTCTTCGCACGCGATTGTCGCTGCGAATGCTTGCTTGCATCCGCCTCGGGGCATTCCGCCCAGAATGCCGCTGGCGGAGAGTGTGCCAAAGGGGGCCGGTGGTCGGGTCTGGGAGGCGGGTCCGCTGCAGTGTCGTCGTTTAGGTCGCGATAGCGAGGTCGGGACGCCAGGGGTGACGTGTGACCCGCTCTTCTTGGTTTTCGCCGCGGCCGCCTAGCTCGATGGTGATGAGCTCGTCGCCCTCGTAGGCAGGCGAGAGTTCGAGAGACAGGTACTCGAACAACTCACGCTCGTGGACAGCGATGACGACCTGCCGATTGTGGTGCTTGGACAGCATCCGGATCAGACCTGCGAACTGAGAAACGTGAACCTCGTCCATCGCTTGGACCGGGTCGTCGAACACTAGGCACGGAAGAGTCGGTTCAACCGCGAGATGCAGAGCGAGGAACAACGAAAGCGCTGCCGTGTTTAAGTTGCCAGCGCTCAACATCATCTGAGGGGACCCGCCGACTTCCCCCGAGATGTGGATTGTCTGAAGCTTCAACTCGAGCGCGGTTCTGGTCGTGTTTGGGTCACCGAAGGTGGGAATGTACTGCTCGCGCGGCGCAAGACGCGCGAACACGCTGCGCCAAACTTGGTTCAGTGAGTCGGTGAAAACGTGCCGGACGACCTCGCTTCGTGCCGTCGCAGCCGCCGTGTGCACTGCCTTCGCGACGGACTGACGTCGGCGCGCCTCTGCGACGCGGTCGTCCCAATGCTTCCTCTTCTGGGCCGCGTCGGCCACCGTCTGTGTGGACTGCGCGAGCCGACTACGACATTCGATTAGCGTTGCCTGGGCTGACCCAACCGCATTCACCCTGCGCTCACGAGTCTCAATCTCGGCCAAGCGGCTGGCCGCAACGGAGGAAAGCATCTGCGAGCGCCTGTGGATGGACTCAGCTGGATCGTTGGTGACGCCGAGGATACGAGCCAGCCGGTCGAGTTCGTCGCTGATGTAGGTCACTTCCTTTGCAGCTTCCTCAAGCTGCTGAGCCAAGTCGCGAGCCTCCTCGTATACGCGCCGCAGGTCGCGACCCTCTTGTACGAGCGGTTGAATATCGACCAGGCGCTGGCGAAACAACGTGAGGCTTTTGCGACGCTCGGCGAGCTGCTGGCGTTGCTCGTCGCTTAGAACCTCAGCCGTGAGTTGCCTCAGCCGAGTGCTGGCATGAGCCTCCGCTGTCACGCTGGCGTCACGATCAGCTCGCAGGCTCATCAAGCGCTCGCCTTGGGTGGTGAGCTCTGCAAGTCTCTGGTCGATGCGGGTGCTCAGATGCAACGTAGAAACCTGACCGTAGTCGCGCTCGCAGACAGGGCACTTGTCAGCGTCGTCCGGCATGGAGGCGCGAATGGCCGCGAGCCCCTCGACCAGTCGACCCGCCTGTTCGTGTTCGGACGCGAGGACGACGGACAGTTCCTCAAGCTGGGCCTTGCTCGCGGAGTGCTGGCGCTGTGCTTGCAGCAGTTCCTCAACGAGTTTGGATTGCCGGACAAGAGTTCGTTGTGCGGCTTGGAGTTCAAACTCTGCGGAGTCCAACAGGCCGTCTTCGGTGCGGAGTTCGAGAGCTGCAGCCTCCAGATGAACGGCGCGAATCGCAGGCTCGTTGTCGCGCTGCCATGCCTGATATGCGACCTCAGCTACTTCAAGCCCGCCACGAGCAGCGTCGAGGCGCACAGTGCTCTTTCGGTCTGACACAGCCGCGATGCGTCCGCCCAGGGCCAGCAACTCTTGGAAGACGCTTGAAGCCGATGACTTGTCGGTTTCAAGGTGCTGGGTCCGCAACGCGGCGGCGGCTATCTCGAGGAGCTCTTGGTCGTCGTTGGTCGGAGCCTCCACGCCGAGCTCACTCAAGGCGGCGCGCAGGTCTAGTTTCGCCTGAGTGAGTTCGGTTTGTGTCTGCTGAAGCGCCGTTGTTTGAGTGGCGAGGACATCCGCGGAGCGGTCTGCCGCTTTGGTTGCGGCCTCGAGAAGGTCCGAGAGGTTTTTGAGGCGGCCCCAATGACCCGCGTGGTCAAGTCCTGACCGGAGAGCGTCCAGCTGTTCGAGGCCGAGAAGTTCATTGACGAACCTTGCGAGGGCCGACTCTTCTTTGCCCTCGCTGTACTGGTAAAGCTCAAGCAGTTGGCCCAATGAGACCTGATCGAGGTAGCAGCGTTCCGAGAAGAACGCTGATGCGGTTTCGCTGAGGGCCGCGGCACCCTCGACACGGCTTCCGCCGACCGTGAGCGGGCCGGCATCCTTATTCGCCGCGTACTTCTCGTCCAGGTCCACGCGAATCGTGGCGAAATCCTGACCGATGTGAGGGAGGTAGGCGGTGTATCGAGGATCGTGGCGCCGCATGCTTCGAATCTGGCCCGTCAAGCCCATCTCAAGAGCCGCCAGAATGCTGGTCTTACCGGTGCCGTTCGCACCGTGGAGGAGCACGATGGGTGCGTCCAGTTCCAAAGTTCGATGCCCTGAAAGGCGGCGGAAGTCAGAAATGGAGATGCTTTGCAAAGGAAGGTTGTTCACTGCGTGCTCAGCTCATCCTCATCGCCGTCGAACACGTCGTCGATGTATGCCTGAAGAGCGTCTCGCACTGCATCGGTTCCGTCCTGTGCCGCCCGCACGAGGTTTAGGTGCTCGACTGTGGTTGTTGATCCGAGCGCCTTGAGTACCTCGGCTATCGGTTCCTTGCCGTCCGCTTGTTCGGCCGGAAGGGTGAGTGGCATTAAGACCGATATGGCCCTCCTGATTTCGACGGCATCTAGGCTATCGATTCCGACCAGAAGTAGGCGAGCGTTCCGTTCAAGTTGGTCCTGGGTCGCAAGGACTGGTGGGTCACCGATATAGATGACCGTCACGGGGCGAGTGGACTTGGCGTGGTCCAGCGCACGGCTGAGTCCCTCGGTGAGACGAACTAGCCGGCGATGCGCAGTCGCTGCAGTTGCCACCACGACCAAATCGTGCGAAACGCCAGTTCCTATCGCGGCGGCCTCGAACTCGAGCTCTGCTCCAGCCACCTGCAAAGGCATGGCAAGTACCGCGAACCCGACGGCCTTGAGCTCATCGAGCACAAGCTGTGTCGCAGATTCCATCAGAAGGCTCCTTGGAGGGTGAACGCCTCGAAAAGTTCGTCTGCAGTCGATGTGGTCTTGGCCAGATCCTCCATGCTCATCCGTCGCATCTCGGTACGGCCCGTTCTTCCAAACCGAGGGCGTGGTGATCTGGTCGAGCGAGGCGGCTCGGAGTTCGCGAGGATAAGGACAGTAGACCCCGGATCTGCATCGGCGTACCCGGCCGCCCTGAAGGTTGCTTCCTCGCGAGCGTCGTGCACGAGAAACACCTTCGACGTGCCCGTACTGGTGATGACGGTGAGAACCCCCGAGCCCGGGTCCGTGCACGTACCAGGACTGAGTTTCCACCCTTCCTTTGTGCATGCCCGGGAGAGCAGCGCGAGCGCAAGGGCGACACGGCCGAGTGCTTCCTTCGGGAAGTCGATCTCTTGGATGGCCTCGCCAATGGGGCGGGGAGAGATCGGTTCGTAAGGCACAAAGCCGGGTGGCAACTTGCCCTTTCGAAACATGAATGAACCGAGTCGCACAGCCCCGATAACGGCCTCGATGAAGGTCCGCTCGTCAGATCCAGCTGCGGCCGCGATCGTGTCGCGAAGCGACATGAGGTCTGACTCCAGTGCAGCGATCTCGCCAACGTCGAGTTCGGGCACTTGCCAAAGGACCGCCCTCAGTTTGTCGGCGAGGGAGAACAGCACCAGGCCGGCAAGAGCCGGCTTGGCGTAGGCACCGAGAAGGGAGGCCGCCTTGATGGCTGCGTCATTTGAGGCCAAGTCGCCGCCGTACGTGACCTGAAGGACGTGCTTGTGGTGGTAGTCCAACCGCTGGTTGGCGAACACCACAGCAGGGGGCGATGACGGCCAGCTCCTGTTGAGGTTTTGGATCGCCTGATGGAAGACGGTGTGGATATTTGCGTCCTGCGCCGAAAGGCCGACCAGAAGAGCAGGCATGGTGGAGTAGATGAGCTGAAGCTGGTCCTTCATCAATGCATGCTGGGTGGTCCAACCCGAGATCTGTACCGTACGCGCGATAAGAAGCGGCCGGTACGTGTTCTCGTCATCGCGGGCGCGAACCGAGCAACCGTGAAACTTGACTAGCTCGCTACGACGGGTCGGCTTCCGAAGGTCCTCAGCAGTGACCACCACCTTGAGAATGTTGTCCGGCTCAGGTGTCAGCGCTTGGAGCGCGGCCTCGATCAGACCGTCCCAGTTCGTTGTCTGCACTGACGGCGCGATGCCTTCGAGCATCAAGATTGCGATGCTGTAATGCTCCGCGTCGGGCTCGAGAGTTGGGTCGCCGTACGTGTTCGGCACGTCCAACCCGGTCCAGACTAGGAAGTCCTCGGCCTGGCCGCTCGGGTAGATGTTGAGAACGTCGGAGTACTTGTTGATGACGCTCTGGACGATGGACTCAGCAGCTGCCCAGGCGTTGACAGGCTCATTGAAGTCGACCGTCGCCCGAACTGCCTTCGTGATGCCGGCAACTTCCAGCACCTCTTCGAGTGCTTCTCGGAACGGACAAGCAGCGTTCGACGGGTCAATGGTTCCGCGCAGAACTTCGAGAACGCGCTCCATTAGAACCTTGAGGTCAGGGACGACATCTCGGGAGATTGCCGACCCGACCCAGAATGCGTACTGGCCGCTGGTGAATGCGTCGCTGAAGTCGGAAAAGTCAGAGCCGAGCGCTCCGACGACCTGTGCAACATCCTCAAGAGGCACTTACGCACCTACCGTCCGGTCGCACCAAGCGCTGAACATAGAAGTCTGCAACGGAGTGCTTTCGGCGGACGAGGGCTGGGGTCTTCGGCGAGCGTAAACCTACCGGGGCGGGGCGACCTCGTCAGTCGTTTCGGTGAGTAGCCGACTCGAGTTCGAGCGACCTTCGCATCGGATCAATGGAACCAACCCGCGACTGGGCCGGTTGATCGAACCGAACCAGACATCGGCTTAGG
Organism: Nocardioides sp. Root682; assembly: GCF_001427795.1. Lineage (GTDB taxonomy): Bacteria > Actinomycetota > Actinomycetes > Propionibacteriales > Nocardioidaceae > Nocardioides. The sequence continues at coordinate 366,877 of NZ_LMHJ01000004.1, forward strand.
TTCAGTGTCATACGTCGCCTCGGGTGCGGCGATGCAACATGATCAGCGGGGATGCGCCTTTCGCTGCTTAGCGAACTTTCACTGCCGACACGACATCATCGTCTCGCCACGCTGGTTGCTTAAACAAGCGAAGATCGGGAACGTGATGGCCACAGCAAGAACCGGTAGTTGGGGACGAGTAGGGATCGACTCGGTGCTCGAGCGCGCTCCGCTCGACAAGCCGCTGGTTGCCGTTCGTGGAACCCTGGACCTCCTTCCCCTCGACGCTCTTCACTGGACGGACTTTGAAGGCTTGCTGTGGCGTGTGCTCCGCGACGTCGAAGGTCTCCGGAACCCCCAGATCTACGGCCTGCCGGGCCAGAAGCAGCTCGGGCTCGACATGGTCGCGGAGGAAAGTGATGGTTCCGGTGTTGCGCTCCAGAGCAAAGACGTCAGGCAGTTCGGTGCTGCCAGAATCACTGCAGCCGTCGACGCTTTCCGCTCGACGACGCGACCGTTCCCGGTCTCGAAGTTCATCATCGGTGTCAGTTGCGAGGTGAAAAGCAGGCCCGCGGTCGACAGATTCAAGGAGCTCCGCGCAGAGCTCAGGCCAGTTGAACTCGTGATGTGGGACAAGCGTGAACTCTCCGTGATGCTCAAGGGTGCGCCGCACATCGTCATCGAGTACTTCGGTAGCCACGTCGCCGAGGCATTCTGCCGGCCGTTCGTCGTTGGAAACCCGATTGTGCCGAGACACGACGTCGTAGCGATCCGCGAGGCGATAGCACGTACGCCGGAAGTCACCACCGGTGCGGGCGCCAAGATCGAAGAAGCCAAACGCATTGCTGACGCCAACCCGGTTGACGCCCTAGCGATGGTCGAGAGCGCTCAGTTGGCTCTGGAGGAGGCCGGGTTCGCGGGCCATGCCGCTCAGCACGATGCGCTTCGCGCTTCGCTCTTGGTCGAGGTCGGGCGAGGTGTTGACGCGACGCGTCGGCGGCTGGACCAGTTCTGGGTCGCTCTTGGCCGTGGCCAGAGTATCCACGCCAGCATCGCAGGAAACGACATCCGCACCTTGGCAGGTCAGGTCGAGGAGAAGGCCGCCGGCGACCACGCCAACGCAGCTGAGACGGCTCTCGAGCTGTACGAAAATCCGGTCGCCTACGTTCCCCCTTTCGAGCAACTCATGATTGGGGAGACGGCTGACCGCGCGCGGTTGGCAGCCCTAGCCGGAGAGATTGCACTGGCTGACGGGAACCTTGCTTGGCTCGCCGGGAACTCGGCGAAGCTACGTCGGCTGGGGCTCAAGATCGACCGAGAGCCTGACGCGGACATCTTGCGGGTCCGGCTCCGACTGCTGGCAGCCGAGGGGTCGGGCCGCTGGAGCGAGATTTTGAAGGACGCCAGGACACTCATGTTGGGACACGAGCTCATCGGACTCGTGAACGCGAGACATGCACGCTACCTCGCAGGTCAGCAGAACTTCGAGGGCGCCGACTTGGCGTGGGACGAAGCGTCCGGAGCCGCATGTCTGGCCAACCACTGGACGGACGCCGCTAGGTGGACCTTCAGCCGCCGCGCCTTCCGAACGAGGTGGAGACTCTTCGCGACAGAGGAGTTGCTACCGATCCAGACGGCACTTCTTTCGAAGGGGCCCGACGCGACGATCCTTCCCCGAGATGAGGATGCCCTCGAGCAGGCGCTCAGTCAGCTGAGCACCCGCAAACTCCGCTCAGCGGCCATCGCTGGACAACGAGCACTTCGGGATGCTGTGACTCTTAGCGACTGGGCCGGCGAGGGACAGGCCCGTCGGGTTCTAGCCGAGGTTCTCCAAGCATCGGGGGAGCCGCGCCAAGCCGCACATCACCTAGTGCGCGCTGGCGACGTCGACGGACTCAAAAGGCTGGCCGGCAACGTGGGCGACCTCTACCTCGACGTAACTGAGTATCTAGATGCAAAGCCGTATTGGATTGTCGGAGCGGCGTACCGCTTCGTTACGAACCAAGCCGACCTAGTCCCAGACGCCGACGTGTCCGCTGTAGCAGATGCTGTGGTGCGGGACCTGGGAGCGGCTCGAGCCGGAACGCTGGTCGATATGACGGTGACCACAGGTTCGAGGTTCTTGGGTGCGATCGCTGCGGTGGCTGGATTGTCAGAGCGCTTGAACGAGGTGCAGGCGGAGAATGTTCTAGCATTCTTCGAGTCCCAGCCCGCTGTTGAAGAGAACCGCTACCGCCACCATGACGACGACGAGGCTCGAGCAGTCGCGGGCATCCTGCTTACGCATCAGGCGTTGGAGGACAGGGCACTTGCCCATCTGGTGACCCTCTTGGCGCGTTCCTCGACGTCCCGAAAGACCTACGCTCACGATGCCGTCACAAGCCGGATGACAATGGCTCGACCGCTGCTGGCTGCGCTCGCTGAGGGTGGCAACTCGTGGGCACGGGAGGTGCTGTTCACCGACAGCCCGAACGAAGTGACAGCCGAGGAGGCGCAGGAGGCTCGGGCGCGCTTGGAGGCACCGCTAAAAATCATCGCTGGGGTTACGACGATCGGAGCAGGTTCGAGCGCGGTTTCTGATTCGGTCCTCGCCCGCACGCTGCCGCCGTCGCGTCAGCAGGCGTCGCTCCGGCGGCTCTTGATCAATGCCTCAAACCTGCACGTTGACGCGGCGGACCGCGCCGCCTACCTGCTCGCCGCGTCAAACCTTGCATCGCCTCCCACCAGGGTGGACCGCAAGGAGTTGTTTGAGCAGGCGCTAGCGCTAGCCATCTCGCCGCCCCTCTATGTGACTGACGCATCCGACGCACGCTTTGCCCATCCGCTTGGGGGCTTCAGGATCACTGGCAAGACCGACAGCCGTGCCGAGGCCGCTTACGTCGCGGCAGGTCTTGCGCAGACAGAGAGGGAGAAGGAGGGCGCACGTTCAGCGAGTTTGGCGCTGATCGGTGACGACCGGGTCGCTGAGGTTTGGGCCGCGCGCGCAATCCAGCGGCTGGGCGACACGATGACACCCGACATCGGGTTTCTCAGCGGTCAAGGCTGGGCCTTCAAGTCTCTCGCAGCCATCCTTTGGGCTCGCACGGTGGAGCCGGTGGCAGTAGGTGACCGGCTCGCGTCGGACCCTGATCCGCGGGTTCGTCGGGCCTTTGCCGCCGAGTTGGTGGCGTGCCAAACCAGAGACGACGCGGCCAGGCGAGGCGATCGCGCGACGAGCCGGGCGAATGCGGTTCGTCGCGATACGCGCGCGATCTTGCTGGCGAAACTCCAGGCAGACCCACGCTTCAGCGTAAGGGTCGCCGCTGGCTCTTAGGCGCTGACTCGAGCCGCCCAGCGTGCGATGCACGGGTCGATGCGCCTGTCAGGTCTTCGTCGTAAGCGACCGCTTCTGAGGCGGGTCAGGGTTGTTGGAACGCGGCCCGAACCCGGTCGAACCGAATGAACTCCTGTTCAAGGCGAACGCGTGGACCCCATGCCCCGATCCGCAGACCGTCGAGCACCCTGCGCTCATTCGGTGTGAGGTTGTTCAGTTCTCGCGTGGACTGTCTGGCTTCCGTGACGTAGAAGTCACGGTGGGCCGTCAGCGTCTCGACATCCATGAGAACTGACTCCGTGTGCTCAACGGCGCACCGGACAGCGTCCAGAATGGCGAACCCATGAGTGTCGATATCGCCCCAGTAGTGAAGCCGCACGTGCGCTAGCCACGGTAAGGACGCGACGAGCTCGTCGGCGCCGTACCCCGCGCCCCAGATGACCAGACGATTCGGTGCGTCCGGTACGACAAGGAACGATGTCTGGTTCTCAACGACTACAACCTCGGTGACGTCGGACGACGGAATGAACGCTCCGAGGTCGGGGATCGGCCAGGTCACGTCTGCGTCTCCCGGGCCGGCCTGCATGCCGAGGACGTGTCGCGGGCCGCGGATACGGACTCGTCGCTGTGGCACCCGGAATCCGTACTTCTCCTCCATGGTCTTCGCGCCGACCGGGACCGAGGCCGGGTTGGTCGTGGTTTCGAGGAGCCGGCCGAAGAGGGCTCGGTTGGTTTCGACCACCTTGGTGTGCATCCCGGCAACCGGTATCTCGCGGACGTATACGCCGGGGCGAGGGTTGTCGGCGACCCATAGGGCGGCCGAGAGGAGAAGAGCCCAGGCGTCGCCGGCCGCAACGACGTCATGCGGGCGCTGGAGCGCAACTGCACGGGCCGCGTCTGCGATGACCGGGTGGCACTCGGTCACGGCGATGGCTGATGCGAATACTTGGGCCTGCTTGCGTTCGGCACTGCTGAGGAGCGCAAGAGCAACCTCGCCGCTCGGCACGATGGCGGCGTAGGGGACCGGTTGCATACCGAGCCCAGGGACGTTCGTCCGCCGGGTGTCGAGTGTCCATCCGTTGGCGATGGCAGCGTCCTGAAGTCTTCTCGCCCAGGCCGTGGCAGCCTTGAAGTCGTTCGACAGTTCGTCGCGATCAGGACGTGGGAGCCGAACTCGCAGCGGGAACAGCCGAGTCTGGTCGTGCGGGGCGGCGTGGAGCGCTGCGAGCAACTGGCCGCTATCCCACTTCCGGCGCACGGCGTCGGTAACCGTTGCAGGCGTTGCCCAGTCGGATCTCACGCGTCCTCCGCGACCACCGTGAACGCGTCGCCGGCACGGGAGGCTCGACGCCAAAGTTCACGCTTCTTGCGGAGCTCTTCGATGGTCAGCGAAAGGAGTCGGCTCCTGGGGTCTCCAGCGCGGACGTACCCGACGGCCTTCACATGAGGTTCGATCGCCTCGATCTTCTGCAGCGGGGTGACGACCATGAGTTGGAGCCCGAGGCGCGTGAAAAGCTCGAGCCCGAACCTGGTCGATTCGTCGGACCCGCGGCCGAAGGCTTCGTCAATCATCACGAAACGGAACGCATCGCGGTTTCCACTGGCGAGGCCATACTGATACGACAGCGCCGCAGCCAAGACGGTGTAGGCGAGTTTCTCCTTCTGGCCGCCGGACTTACCGCCGGAGTCGGTGTAGTGCTCAACGAGGGCGTCACCGTCGCCTCGGCGGCGCTCGGCGGCAGCGAATGTGAACCAGTTGCGGACGTCGGTGACGCGGTCGGTCCAGGCCTTGTCCTGGGTGGTCGAACCTTCCCGTCCCGCGAACCGGTCGAGAAGATCCTTGACCAGTAGGAATCGGGTCTCGGCGTAGGTGTCATCGTCGCCGAGCAGGGCGCCTTGGGTGATGTTCCGGAGTTGGCCCCTGAACTCACGGACGGTCGGGTCTGGGGTCGGATCTGGTTCGAGCCGGATGTACGTGCCGGGGTGGTAGTCGATGTCGTTGAGCGCCTGGTTGATGGTCTCGATGCGACCAGTCATGCTTTTCTCCTCACGCTCGAGGAACTTGGCGAACGCGACGAGTTCGTGGATTGCGTTCGTTTCGAGTTGCTCCCGGAAGTTCTTCTCGAAGCGCGGCAGATCATCGTTCTCGATGCGGTCCTTCAGCTCCCGGAACCCGTCCCGAGACACGACCTGTGTTGGATCGAGCTCGGTGACGAGGGCTTCCCACAAGCCAGCGAAGTCCTTCATTGCGCCGACAAGGTCGCGACCCGACCGTTCACGCGTCGCTGTTGCGGAGTCGATGCGTCCTTGAATGTCGGCAGTCAGTTTTGTTGCCCACGCTTGGACGTCGACAACCTGGGCGGGTTCTTGGCCGGCGCGCGCGAGGGCCTCGTCCAATGCCACCTGAACTTCATCGGTGAGCGCGACGCGGAGCGCGCCCGTCATCTCGGCGTGTGCGGCGTCGAGTTGCCGCTGGTATTGGCTTCGACGTTCACGGGCGCCACCGCGACGGTCGCGGAGTCGACCTTCGCGTTCCTTGAGCGCGTCAACCAGTTCCAGTGCCTTGTCGCGCCTGTCCGTGAGCGCGGCGAGGTCCTTGGCCATCTCCTTGAGGTCGGCCAAGAGCTGTTCGGCTTCGACGAGAGCCCTGACTGCTGATGCGACGTCGATGGTGTCGGGGTCGCTGAAACGAGCCGTGAGCTGTTTGGTCGCGTATTGACGTTCACGCAGACTCCGGGCCCGGTTGTGCCGCTCCCCCAGCTCTGCGTCTAGCTCGCCCAACTGAGGCTTCTTGACTGCAAGATCTTCGATGATGGCGTCGCGGCGGGCGGCTGTGTCCCAGCCGAGAACGTAGCTTCGGCGGCCGGTGCCGCGGTCATCCTTGGTGTGCCGGTCGCGTTCCTTGATCTGGCCGGCGACAGTGACTGCTCTGGAGTGAGTTCGGAGCTGGGTGGGGTCCTCGAGCAGTAGATGGGTGAAACGCCGGGCAAGTTCTCCAGCCACCCAAGCGGCCATCCAGTGGTCAGGCCTGACTCGAAGGCACGCTGCGATGGTGCCCTCGGCTGCGGGCCGAGGGGTGCGGACGTCATCGGCGACTGGGTAGTAATCGAGCTTGCCGCGGAGGTTGTTCTCGTCGACCCATGAAGCCACGGCAGGGTAGTGCTCCGTCGGGACGAGCATGGAGAGTGCGAAGCCCCGGACGAGTCGCTCGGCTGCAAGTTCCCAGGCGGCGTGCTCAGGGGCGACCATGACGAGTTCGGCAATGAACGGCAGCTCGGCCGGGTCGATCCCGACGCCCTGCGCGACGCGTTCGCGGATACGGTCTTCGGCCTCCGGGACATTCGACGGACGGGTTCCGGTCTGTTGGAGCTCGCGTTCGAGCGCTTCGACGTCTTGCTGGGCGTGGTCGCGATTGGTTCGCGCTGAGAAGACCTGCTCGTTCGCCGCGACTTCGTCGACTGTTAGCTGCTCCAGATGCTGCGTGAGCAGCCTGGTGAAGGCGGGGTGGTCAGCGGCAGTCTCTGGCGCTTGAACACTGGCCGTTGCAGCCAACTCCTGCATCTCGGCCGCTGCGATCCGGGTGCTCGTGAGGCGCGCTTTGGCGTTGGAGATGCCATGCTCCGCTTCGCTGAGCTCGGCACCCCCTTCGTTCGCGACGGCGATCTCGAGCTGGAGGTACTCGCCTTCGCGCTTCTGGAGCTCCTTCGCCAGCCGGATGAGGCTGTGGTCGAGCTTCGGTAGTTCTTCGTCGAGAACTCCGATTTCCATGGTCAGAAGATCGATACGTCGGCCGGCGACAACTTGGGGGACGGCGCGCAGCGCTGCGCTCTGCAGGGTGATGCGTTCGTCGGCTCGGTCGAACCGGTTGGCGTGTTCGACGACGGGAGCGAGCTTGTCGAGCTGCCTGCGTGCATCTTGTACGAGTTCGTGGGACCTGACGAGATCCGCGTAATGGGCGAGGATTCTGGTGATGAGCTCGTCGACGTCGCTTGCTTCAAGCATGTGGTCGCGCACGAACTCGGTGAGGTTGCCGACCTGCTTCATGGAGATGGTTTGGACGAGGAGATCGAAGGCGGGTCGGCTGGTGCCGAGCGCGCGGCACAGGTTGCGCGCGTAGTTGGTGAAGGTGTCTTCGACCTTGGCGTCGAGATCTCGGAGCGCAGCGCGAACATCGCGCATGGTTCGGTGACCGATGAGGTGGTCCGCGATGTCGATGGCGGCCGGACTGGTGAAGTAAAAGCGGTTGGGCACGCTGGCGCCGTCGCTGAACCAATAGATGACGCCTGCTGTGCATGTGTTGGTGGCGCTCGTCGGTACGCCTGTGAACCGAGCGAGGATGACGCTGAACGCGGTCTTCGGGGTCCGAAGTGCTTCCGGCTTCTGTGTGCCGGTGATTTCGTCGTAAGTGTTTCGATGGTGGCCGAGGACATAGCTCGTGACAGTTCGTTCACGAGACTCTGCGCCGGCAGCGCGGTTGAAAGTGACTCGACTGGCTTGTGCGAAGAGGGTGGTGACGGCGTCGACAATGGTGGATTTCCCGGACCCGACTTGGCCGGTCAGGAGAGCGTTTTGGCCGTACATCGGGAGTCGTGCGACTTGTCCGTCGAAGGTGCCCCAGTTGAGGATCTGAAACTCGGCCAGGCGCACCCCCTCTAGATCGTTGGTCTCGAGGGATTCCGTGTCGAGCTGCGTTTGCCCGCTTTCGATGATGGCCACGTCAGGCGCCCTTTGGTGCGGATGCTTCGGGCAGCGCCGCGTCTGCTGGCGCACCATCCCGTGCATCGTCGCCGTCAACGCCGTGGTCGTTCGATTCGTCCTTGCCTTCGATGGCTGTGATGGCTGCGAGGAGTTCCTGACCGTAGGTATTGATCCACTCACCGGTAACGATGGCCTTGATGATGCGGCGAACTTCCCAAGTGTCGTCCTGGCCACGGAGTGTGCGGATGTAGCCGAGCTTGTCGAGGACGCTGATGTCGCCGTTGATCTGGTCCCGGGTCAAGTCGTCGTGCCGGTACAGGCGGAGCATCTCGACCATGTCGGTACCGGTGATCACGAGGCGCGGCATCTGCCCATCGCTTTCAGCGGTAGCCAGTTGTTGCCGCAGCATGACCAGCAGAACGCTCGAACTGAACGTAAGCGTGTGTCGGCGAATGAGGCGAGGCATTCCGTCAGGCAGCTCGTCATGTGCTCGCAGGTACGCGTACCGCTCGGTGTCGTCGATGACGAGCCGCAGGCCAAGGACATCGAGGTGGTCGCGCAACTGCTTAGTGAACGTGGAGATGGTGGTCCACGCCGCCGGCTGGTCTTCGGCGTGAATCGGGCCCCGAAGAAGATGCGCGAGCGCGATTGAGATCTCTGGTGTCGCCATTATGAGTCACCGCCTCCGGGTCTCACCGTGGTCACAGGTTCGTCTTCCTCGGCGTCGTCAGCCTCACCGAACACGACCAGCGGCACGGTTGCGCGGCGCGTGGCTCCAGGGTCTGTGTCCCAAGAAACCTGTTCGGTGTGGCCAGGGTCGATGTAGGTGCCGGGTTCAGTCTCGGCAATGCGCAGATAGCCGACGAGTTCAGCGAGGCCGTCGGCAATCGGGTGAGTGTCGACGACCTGGCGCAGGGTCGCGTTCCCGGCGCGCCGAGCTACGACTTCGTGAATGCGATTGCGGAGGTGGTCGAGGTCCACTGAGGTTACCTCGAGCAGATCCTCTAGATCGTCGAGCTCCTCCGTGTCGCTCGGAAGCTCAACGACTGTATGAAGTTCGGCAGCGGCGCGGGGTGTGTATAGAGGACGCTCGAGCGGAAGGGAGATGTCGGCCCTCAACGAGGTGATGTCGGCCCCCGGGGCTTTGAGCAGTTGGTCGCGTGCGGCGAGCGCCAGCGTGAGGGTGTTGCGGATGCTCGCGTGAATGAGGCGGCCCTCAGCCCACGTCTGCTCGTCCAAGAACCTGCGAAGCTGCGACGACAGCGAGGCCACTGTGCGCTGGGCTGCCTCAGCGGCGACAAAGAGGTCAGTCTTCAAGACCGTGCCGATGGCCCCGCTGTCACCGCTGAGTGCTGGAATGTCGGCGAGCACGGTCAAGAGTTCGTCAAGCTCAGCTTGGTCCTTGGGTGCGAGCAGGTGTGCCCAGAACGCAGCCCAGGAACGACCTTGGTCGGAGTCACCGATTTCGGTCGTGGTTCCGAAGACGCTCTCCAGAAACTCGCCGCGGGGACCGTTCCAAGTCGTTGCCCGGAGGCGAACGTCGCGGTCGAGGGCTCGGAAGTTTTCTTCGACCTGACGGAGGTCTCCCAGGAGCTCTCGGGCGGTGGCTAGCGCCTGTTGGTATCGCTCGCGGACGGCTGTCTCGTCGAGGCCGACGTCCTCGCCAGCTCTAACGGCGGCGATCTGTTCGTCGAGCTCATCGCGCTGCCGTTTTAGCGCTGCCAGGCGGACGTCTGGGTCGACGCCGGCTCCGCCGGCGATCTGGCGGAGAAGGTCGCGGACGGTCAGAATGCGGCTCGCCGTGCCTAGGAACTCCCGAGGGCCGAGCCCGCGGACGAATGCCGCGACAGTCTCCACAGGAGAGGTCGGCTCGTAGTGGGCGACATCGGTGCCTGCTGGGTAGTAGCGGCGGAGCCACCCTGCGCGGGCGTCGGACCAGTCGGCCAGATACGCGTCGGCCGTCTTCGGGTACGCACCCTCCAACGAGATCGCGCGCACTGCTTCGAGGTGGTCGTCGAGGAGGTCGCGAATCTGGTGCGCGGGGAGTCGTCGGACGTTGCCAGACAGGAACGCGCTTTCGAGAAATCCGATGATGAGCGGAGCGTTATCGGCACCTAGGAGACGCCAGGCGGGGCTGTATTGGCGCAACGACAAAAGCTCGTCATGTCGCTCTCGCGTTGTCACCTTCGGCCCTCCCAGTTCCGGATGATTCAGGTTGCCACGCCGGTCCGACAGATGGAGGAGGTTCTGGTGAAGACCGGCGGCATTCATTGCTCAGCAAGATCGCCTGGGTGACCGCTTCGCACCCCACCGTCGGGATCCTTGTCAGTCACCAGCCCCACCCGGCACACTTGGACTTGACGACGTCGCGGAGCCCGGCACCAAACGCACCCCCTTCGCACTCCTGGACGGGGACCTTGCGAGAAGTCAGTCCTCTGGGTCTGGCGGGCGTGCGAAGGCACTATGTGGTGCATGCCGAACGCAGGCCGGATCAGCCTCAGTGCAGCAGACTTGGCGATGCCAACGGTCGACGACCTGTCGAACAAAGGCTTCCAAAACGTGTTGCTTGACCGCGCATTGGGCGGTGGCCCGGTCCTGCGCACTAACTCGGCTGCCGCAGCCAAGCGCCTCACTCGCGAACATGTCAGTCTCTTCGTCAATCTGACCCGCCTGGTCGACAAGGCCCTCCGCGAGTACGAAGCCTCGCGGGCGGCGCTCATCAACTACCTGAGTCCGCCGGACGAGCAACTGCGTACGACGGGCTACGTCGTGGCCGTCGACCACCTGGAGAACTGCATAAGCGCTGCCAGTCGCTCCGCCGTCATCATCAGAGCCCTGCGCGAGCGTGGGTATGGACGGGCCGCGCCCCGGCTCACCCCGACCCAGGAGGAGCGACTTGCCTTCATCCGTAATGCAATCGAACACTCCGATGAAAGAATCCTCGGAACGTTCAAGTCCAAGAAGATCAGGAAGTTCGATAGCCACGAACCGATCGCTCTGCGACTGGCCAATCGGCATGCAGTCATCGGTGACGAGTCGATCAGGTACATCGAGCTGTCACAGGATCTTCGCAAGTTTCACCGCGCCATCGAGGTCATGCGTGGAGTGCAAACGGGCGCTCCTGGACCGAACTGGCCGAACATGAAGCTGCACACCGACTTCGGGGTAAGGCCCGGCGGGACTGCGGTGATGGCCTCGGACTACCTGCGCGAGCTGAGCAGACTGATCGTCACCCACTAGTAGCCTTGCGTCCCGCGGTCCAGCCGCAGTTGTAGTGAGCCCGGATCAACGGGCGTTATCTCAGGACTGCCGTGCGTACCGACTTGTGGCCGAGGTGAGGCCTCGCGTACCGTTTCATCCGTAAACCCGCAGGTCAGAGCCGTGCAGTCCTCACTGCTCCAGGAAGTGAGTGACGCATGACTGAGTCCAGGCGGACTGCCGTGATCGGTGCCGGTGTGATGGGGGAGACCCTGCTCTCGGGCCTGATCCGCTCCGGTCGTGCGGTCGAGCAGCTGGTCGTCGTCGAGAAGCGGGCCGAGCGCGCCGCCGAGCTCAGCGAGAAGTACGGCGTCTCGGTCGTCGCCGAGGTCTCGGCGGCTGCGGAGGCGGACACGGTGCTGCTGGTCGTCAAGCCGCAGGACATGGCCGACGTGCTCGCCGAGATCGGTCCCGCATTGCGCCCGGGCCAGCTGCTCATCTCGCTCGCGGCCGGCATCACCACCGGCTTCATCGAGTCGAAGGTGCCCGAGGGCATCGCTGTCGTCCGGGTCATGCCGAACACGCCGGCACTGATCGACGAGGGGATGGCGGCGATCTCGCCGGGCACCCACTGCGACGAGGGCCACCTCGTCGAGGCCGAGGAGCTGATGGGCTCGGTCGGCAAGGTCCTGCGCGTGCCCGAGAAGCAGCAGGACGCGGTCACCGCGATCAGCGGCTCCGGTCCGGCGTACCTCTTCTTCGTCGTCGAGGCAATGATCGAGGCCGGCGTCCACCTCGGCCTGCCCCGCACCACTGCCCACGAGCTGGCCGTGCAGACCCTGGTCGGCTCGGCGCTGATGTTGCGCGAGACGGGCGAACACCCCGCCGTCCTGCGCGAACAGGTCACCTCGCCCGGTGGTACGACGGCGGCGGCCCTGCGCGAGCTCGAGGTGCACGGCGTGCGGGCGGCCTTCCTGGCCGCCCTGGAAGCTGCCCGGAACCGTTCGCGGGAGCTCGGTTCCTAGCTCGACGAGCCTGCGTCAGGCCACTTCGGCCAGGCTGCGCACGGTGCGCACTCCCGCTCCTGGCTGGGGGCCGTCGTAGCGGCCGTGGCGGTCGAGCAGGCGCGCCTGCAGGCCGGCCCGCTGGGCGCCGACGACGTCGTGGCGCAGTGAGTCGCCCACCATCAGTGTCGCGGCGGGCGAGACGCCCAGTCGGTCGCACGCCGTGAGATAGGCACGCGGGTCCGGCTTGGCGGCCGGGAGCGCCGAGGAGGCGAACACGGGGACGTCGTCGCGGAGCAGGCCGGTACGGCGCAGCTTGTTGGTCTGGATCGTCTCGTCGCCGTTGGTGAGGATGCCGACGGGGAGGCCGGCCCGACGGGCGCGGTCAATCACGGCCGCTGCGTCGTCGAAGGCGCGCCAGGCAGCCTGGTAGCAGCCCAGGAAGCCCGCGAAGACGTCGTCGGCCAGCGCGTCGTCGGCCAGGTCCCAGCCGGGCAGGAACGCACGGATCCGTACCCGTCGCTGCTCGGTGTAGGTCAGCTCGCGGCGCTGGGCCCGCTCGTAGTGGCGCGCCTCGAGCACGAACCACCGCTCCACGTGGTCTTCGAGCTCGGCCGGTGACTGCGCCAGGCCCATCCCCGTGAGCCACGCGCGCAGGCCGCGATCGGCCGCGCCGCGGTGGTCCACGAGCGTGTCGTCCAGGTCGAGGAGCAGTGCCTGGATCGTCATGTCGTCAGTCTTTCAAAGCCCACCGACATCACCGCGCAGCGGGCCGCACCCGAACCACACAGCTGTCGTTTAACCGGCCTGGTCAAGACGACACGCCGCCGCCTCAAAAGTTTCACTGGTGAATCTCTTCCCCATGCGTCACATCTGGCCCTATTGTCACGCTCAGGCGTCCGCAGAGTTCACTGCTGGGGAAGGCAGTGACGGGCGCGCAGAAAGCGGTGGTTGTCATGGCTCCTTCGTCGCGCGAGCGCGCCGAGTCCCTTCCGGACCCGAAATTCCTCACCATCGCCGAGGTCGCCTCGGTCATGCGAGTGTCCAAGATGACCGTCTATCGACTGGTCCACAACGGCGAGCTGCCCGCGGTGCGGGTCGGGCGGTCGTTCCGGGTCACCGAGGACAACGTCAACGAGTACCTCCGAAAGAGTTTCTACGACGCCGGCTGATCCTGGCTGTCTCCTCATTCACGGTCCGGGCACGCGCCCGGGCCGTGCGTGTTCTTCATCCCATCTCCCACGCAGATTCACCGGGGTCACCCGGTCACCGATAGGCTGACCGGGTGCTCCGGGGACTACCTGGAGCGTCGAACGTTCCGCTGGGCAGTGACGCCCGGCGATCTGGAGAGGTTCCACGTGGGTTCTGTCATCAAGAAGCGCCGTAAGCGGATGGCGAAGAAGAAGCACCGCAAGCTGCTGAAGAAGACGCGCGTGCAGCGTCGCAAGCTCGGCAAGTAGTTCTTCTGCAGTTGGTGGTCAAGCCGCGCGCGCTCTGCGCGCCGGCCTGAACCAAGGAGTCGGGTATGAGCACCGGTCGCACGGTCCTGGTCACGGGAGTTTCGCGTGACCTCGGACGCACGTTCGCACGCACCCTCGCCACCGACCCCGGAGTCGACCGCGTCATTGGCGTCGACGTGATCCCGCCCCGCGGTGATCTCGGCGACGTCACTTTCGTGCGCGCCGACATCCGCAACCCGGTGATCGCCAAGGTGATCGCCAAGGAGGACGTCGACACCGTCGTCCACATGAGCGTCATCGCCACGCCCGGCTCGGCCGGGGCCCGCGGCACGATGAAGGAGCTCAACGTCATGGGGACGATGCAGCTCCTCGCGGCGTGCCAGAAGGCCGAGCAGGTGCGCCAGCTCGTCGTGAAGTCCTCGACCATCGCGTACGGCGCCAGCAGCCGCGACCCCGCGATGTTCACCGAGGACATGGAGCCGCGGCGTCCCCCGCGGACCGGCTACGCCAAGGACGTCAACGAGGTCGAGCGCTACGTCCGTGGCTTCGCTCGTCGCCGTCCCGACGTCCAGGTGACCCTGCTGCGGTGCGCGAACGTGCTCGGGCCGCGCGTGGTGAGCCCGCTGGCCTCCTACCTGCGGATGCCGGTCATCCCGACAGTGCTGGGATTCGACCCGCGCCTGCAGTTCCTGCACGAGAGCGACCTCAACCGCGCACTGCGCCACGCGGTCCTGTCCGACCAGGGCGGCACGTTCAACGTTGCCGGAGACGGACTGGTCATGCTGTCCCAGGCGCTGCGCCGGATGGGACGCACCAGCGTCCCGCTGCCCGGCATTGCCTTCGGCGGCCTCGGCTCGGTCCTCAAATCGGCCCGCGTGGCTGACCTCTCGCCCGAGCTGATCGCGTTCCTGACCTACGGCCGCGGCGTCGACACGACCCGGATGCGCACCGAGCTCGGGTTCGAGCCGCAGTACTCGACGGCCGAGGCGCTGGCCGAATTCATTGCCACCCTGCCACCCGCCGGCGGACGCGCAGACCGCGTCCTCGGCGCCCTGGCCGATCACCTGCCCCCGGTCGACGAGGACCGTCCCGCCCAGCTCACGCTTGCCGGAGACCACCATGGCCGACGCTGACATCATCCCGATCGGAACCCGCGGCCAGCCCGGCCGCGGCACCGGTACCCGTCCTTCCTCCGCTGCCCGGGGCCTCGCGCCCAAGGGCGGTACGACGAAGAAGACTCCGCCCGCGAAGCCCGCGCCCGCGAACAAGCCGGTCGCCGAGGCCGACACTTCGTCGTCCGACGACGTCCTCGCCCCCACGCGGCCCGATGACCAGCCGGTCATCGCGACCTCGTCCCTGCTCGACGACGCGGCCGACGTACCCACCGGTCTGACGGCGGCGCGCACCGACGAGCGTTCGACCAACCCGCTGGCTGGGATCCCGATCGGCGACTGGCTCGCTGCCTTCCAGCACGCCAGCCGCGAGATGTTCGGGGACCAGTGGGAGCCCCACTTGGCCCGGTTCCTGGCCTTCCTGCGTCGCCGGCTCACCGGCGACTACACCGTCGACGAGTACGGCTTCGACGAAGAGGTCACCACCCGGTTCTTCATGGCCGCGTTGCGTCCGATCGCCGACAAGTGGTTCCGGATCGAGGTCCGCGGCGCGGAGAACATCCCCGCCACCGGCGGCGCCCTGGTCGTCTCCAACCACTCGGGCACGATCCCGATGGACGGTCTGATGACCATCGTCTCGATCCACGACCAGACCGGGCGCCACCTGCGGCCGCTCGGTGCTGACCTCGTGTTCCGCCTGCCGGTGGTCGGCGCCCTCGCCCGCAAGGGTGGCGCCACGCTGGCCTGCACCGAGGACGCCGAGAGGATGCTCCGCGGCGGCGAGCTCGTCGGGGTGTGGCCCGAAGGCTTCAAGGGCATCGGCAAGCCGTTCTCGGACCGCTACAAGCTGCAGCGCTTCGGCCGCGGTGGCTTCGTGTCCGCAGCCCTGCGCACCGGTGTCCCGATCGTGCCGCTCTCGGTCGTCGGCGCCGAGGAGATCTACCCGCTCGTCGGCAACATCCCCTCGCTGGCGCGCCTGATCGGGGTGCCCTACATCCCGATCACGCCGTTCTTCCCGTTGCTCGGCCCGCTCGGCCTGGTTCCACTGCCCTCGAAGTGGCTGCTGGAGTTCGGCGAGCCGATCCGCACCGACGAGTACGACGCCGGCGCGGCCGAGGACCCGATGCTGGTCTTCAACGTGACCGACCAGGTGCGCGAGACGATCCAGCAGACGCTCTACAGCCTGCTCATGCAGCGCCAGTCCGTCTTCAAGTAGTTTCGCCGAGCGCGTCTCCGGCGCAGATCCGGGGCAGCAAGCTGCCCGTCGACGCCTCCCGCCGCGCTGCCGGCGGCGCAGTTGCCTCGAGTGCAGCCCGAGTTGGCATGGCGGCAAGCCAGCTGTGCCGGTCACCGAGCGCGTCTCAACGCGGCCGGTCGGCTACGAACAACAGTTGCCGGTGAGGCAACTACTTCAGCAAGCCACCCAGAAGACCGCCGAGGCCGTCGACCAGCGTGCCGGTCAGCGTCTCGTCGCCCGTGGACGGGGTCGAGCCGTCGCCGTTGAGCCCGTCCGTGACACCGTCGGTGACCTTGTCGATCACTTCGCCGACACCCTCGGTGACCTTGGTGGGCACCTCGGTGGGGTCGACGGGCGATGCGGGGCCGGTCGGCGTCTCGGTCGGAAGCACCGGAGCCTTGCTCGGCTTGTCGTTCGGCTTGACCGTCGTCCCCGGTGAGGTGACCGAGGCGGTGTCAGGGATGGTGCCGCTGAGCACGTTGCTGAGGGACTGCAGTGCGAAGCCGGGGACCTCGGTGAGGTCGCCGTCGGCACAGGTCGCACAGGCTTCCCAGGCAGCCACGTCGACCTGGCGGACGGTCTGCGTGGCAGTGATCAGGATCGAGCGGCTCTCGGCCGGGACGACCGGTCCGAGGGCGCTCAGGACGTCCATGCTGTCGGCGGCGAAGGCCCGCAGGTCAGCGATCCGATCGCCCTGGCCCGTCGTGGCGTAGTCGTCGAGGGTGGCCTCGGAGGCCTGCTCGGTCTGGTCGGTGAAGTCCTGCAGCGTCGAGGAGATCACGTCCGGGTCGGCGTCGCGGGCGGTCAGCTCGCGAACCTCGTCGAGGCGGGCCTCGGCGTGGGCCAGCAGCGTCTCGGCCCGGGAGGCCTCGTCGGGCTGCAGGTTGCTCTGGGCGTTCTCGATCGCACGCTTGACCGGGTAGAGCACGTCACCGGGGAGGGCGCTCTGCGAGGCCATGGCCATCGAACCGGTGGCCGACACCACGGCGAAGCCGCCGACGACGGCCGCGAGACGGCGCTCACGGGAGCCGCGGCGCTGCCGCGGGGTGAGTCGGGCAGCGAGGGCCTCGTCGACGCGAGCGGGCTCGCGCTCGGCAGCGGCGATCAGCTGGGTGCGCAGGGACGCGACGAAGTCGGGTCGGGCGGTGACGGGCTCCACGGAGCGCAGCGCAGCCACCACGTCGAGCAGCTCGCGATGTCCCTCGACGTCACCGGTCTTGCCGGTCACCAGGGCATCGAACTCCTCGGCGCGTCGCGACCAGGCGTTCGGGCGCATCACCATGTCCATCCTCGCTCGAGCAGGGTCCATCGGACCCGTCCATCCGTACACCTGGTGAACGAGGGAGCAACGACAGAAGTTACGCGGGCGGAGCTGGGGGAGAGCGGGGCGAGGGCGTTCATCGCAGGCCCTCCGGCATCAGCTTGGCGAGGTTGCGGACGCCGCGCAGCTGCAGCTGCTTGATCGCGCCGTCGCTGCGACCCAGGGCGGTGGCGGTCTCCGCGATGCTCATGCCCTGCAGGAAGCGCATGATCAGGCAGTCGCGCTGTTCGTTGGGCAGCTTGGTGAGGGACTGGAGCAGGATCTCGTTGGTGAGCCCGGCGAGAACGGCGTTCTCGGGTCCCTCGGTCGAGTCGTCGTGCTGGCCCATGTCCTCGGTGGTCATCTCGAGGCGGGTGCGGCCGGCCTTGAAGTGGTCGGTCGCGAGGTTGCGGGCGATGGTCATCAGCCAGGCGCCGAAGTCCTTGCCCTGCCACCGGAACGACGACATGTTGCGCAGGGCCCGGAAGAAGGTCTCCGAGCAGAGGTCCTCGGCGACCACGACCGAGCGGGTGCGGTAGTAGAGGAACCGGTAGACCGAGGGCTGGTAGTGGTCGTAGAGCATGCCGAAGGCCTCGGAGTCGCCGCCGCGGGCGAGCTCGACGAGGCCGATCAGCCGTTCGCGCGCCTCGGGGGAGTCCTCCGACGACGTGGCGAGGGTGGCGTCGCCGTACCCGGCCGGACCGGAGGTGCGGTCGAAGTCGTCGTTCGGGAGCTCGGCGTGGGCTTCGCTGAGCAGCCAGGGGTTGTCCCGACGCGTGTGTGAAGCGGTCGAGGAACCGCCGGTTCCGGCGACAGCGAGAGCGGGTTCGAGGGTCAGCGCAGCGAGCACAGCGGCGCGAAGGGCGTCGAGCCCACGCGCGGTGCCACTACGTTCCCAGGTCATCCCCGGTCCCCTCCCTTTACCCCCACGTCGCATCCTACGGTGAAACCGATCTCAGTGTTACCCAAAACCTGCAACAGTTGAGACGTCCGATCGGACGAATCCTGCTGGTCACCACGAGCGGTCCGGGCGCCGGATCGTGGCTCGGTCAGGAGAGGAAGCGACGTGCCTGGCGTCGTACGACGGTGCCGGCGATCGCCGCGCCGGTCGCGGCCGACCCGGCGATGAGTCCGGCACGGGCCGCCTTGCGCCCGGTCCGGTAGTCACGGATGCGCCAGCCCTCGGCGCGGGCGTGGGCCCGGAGCTTGGCGTCGGGGTTGATCGCGCACGGGTCGCCGACGAGGCTCAACATGGGAAGGTCGTTGTAGGAGTCGCTGTAGGCGGAGCAGGCCGACAGGTCCAGGCCCTCGCGGTCCGCGATCGCCTGGACGGCGACTGCCTTCGCGGGGCCGTGCAGCATGTCGCCGACGAGCCTGCCGGTGTACACGCCGTCGACGTGCTCGGCGACCGTGCCGAGCGCACCGGTGAGTCCGAGGCGTCGCGCGATCATGCTCGCGATCTCGATCGGCGCGGCCGTCACCAGCCAGACGCGCTGGCCCTGGTCGAGGTGGATCTGGGCGAGCGCGCGGGTGCCGGGCCAGATCCGGTGGGCCATCCCCTCGTCGAAGATCTCCTCACTGACCTCCTCCAGCTCCGCGACGGTGTGGCCGGCAATGAACGCCAGGGCCGAGTTGCGGGCCTCGGCGACGTGCTCGGGGTCCTCGTTGCCGGTGATCCGGAAGTACGCCTGCTTCCAGGCCGCGCCCACGATGTCGCGGGTCGTGAAGAACTTGCGGCGGTGCAGGCCGCGCGCCAGGTGGAAGATGCTGGCGCCCTGCATGACCGTGTTGTCGACGTCGAAGAACGCCGCTGCCTTCGTGTCCGACGGGAGGGCCAGGGCGTTCTCGACCTCCGCTGCGGCAGCGGCGGCTTCGCCCGCGAGCGTCGAACGCTGCTGCAGGTTCAGCCGGCGCGGACGTTCAGCGGGCGGAGTCATGCCCCAACCTTAGGGATTCATCGTTACGAACGACCACCGGTCGTAGGATCGCCCCCATGTCGTTTTCCGAGGCCGCCGCTGCGCCGGACGTCGCCGCGCTGGTGACCGCGGCCGCGGAGGACCTGCCGGACCGGCTCGCGCTCGTCGAGGCCGGGGGCCGCGGACTGACGTGGCGCGAGCTGGACGACGAGGTCGGACGGGTCGCGACCGGACTCGGTGCTGCGGGCGTCCTGGCCGGCCACCGGGTGATGATCGCGATGGGCAACCGTCTCGAGTTCGTCGCCACCTATCTCGGCATCCTGCGCGCACAGGCCGTCGCGGTCCCGGTGAACCCGGGCTCCACGGCCGAGGAGCTCGCGCGAATGATCGCCGACGCCGGAGCACGGCTGGTGGTCGCCGACGGCACCGCTCTCGACGCAGTCAGGGCGGCCGTTGCGCGGCTGGAGGGCACCCGCGTGCCCCAGGTCGTTGCCGTCGGCGCGGCGGCTGGCGGCGGCGAGACCCTCTACGACGCGCTCCGCGCTGAACCGGGTCGACCGATCCCGCCGCTCCAGGACCCCGAGAAGCTGGCGGTGCTGCTCTTCACCAGTGGTACGTCGGGAGTCCCGCGCGCCGCGATGCTGACCCATCGGGCACTGCTCGCGAACGTCGCGCAGGTCGCCGGTGTCGAGCCGCCGATGATCCACACCGACGACGTCGTGCTCGGCGTGCTCCCGCTCTTCCACGTCTACGGCCTCGGCGCGGTGCTCGGCGGCGTGATCCGGCACCGGGCCAAGCTGGTCCTTGCGGAACGCTTCGACCCCGAGGGCACCCTCGACCTGATCGAGGACGAGGCCTGCAGCGTGATCCCGGTGGCACCGCCCGTCTTCGCGGCCTGGCGCGACATCGACGCCCTCGCGGAGCGCCTCGGTCCGGTCCGGATGATCCTGTCCGGCTCGGCCCCCCTGGCGGCGGAGGTGGTCGAGGAGTTCACCGCGCTGGCCGGCGTACCGGTCCACCAGGGCTACGGCCTGACCGAAGCCTCGCCGGTGGTGACCAGCACCTTGTTGTCCGTCGCGTCCAAGCCGGGTTCGGTCGGTACGGCACTCGACGGGATCGACGTGCGCCTGGTCGACGAGGACGGTCGCCCGCTCGCCGGCACCGAGGCTGACGACCCGGGCGAGATCCAGATCCGCGGCGCGAACCTGTTCAGCGGCTACTGGCCCGACGGTTCCGAGGGGCCCGGGGACGACGGCTGGTGGTCCACCGGCGACGTCGGTTTCCTCGACGGTGACGGCGACCTGTACCTCGTGGACCGGGTCAAGGAGCTGGTGATCGTGTCCGGCTTCAACGTCTACCCGAGCGAGGTCGAGGCGGTGATCAACGAGGTCCCCGGCGTCCGCCAGGCAGCCGTCGTCGGCACCCCCGACGAGCGCACCGGCGAGGCCGTGATCGCGTACGTCGTCGCGAGCGACCCGGCGCTCGGTGCCGATGCCCTGGTGGCGGCGGTCCACGCGTCGTGTGCCGAGCGGCTGGCGCCGTACAAGCGACCGGAGCGGGTGGAGGTCGTGGAGGCGCTGCCCCGCACGATCACCGGCAAGATCCGCAAGGGCGTGCTCCGCGGCGAGCATCGCCGCCTCGCGATGGGCCTCCTCGAACCGTGAGCGCTGCCCGGATCACGCTCTACGGCCGCCCCGGCTGTCACCTCTGCGACGACGCGCGGACGGTCATCGAGGCGGTCTGTGCCGAGACGGGGGAGTCCTACGAGGAGGTCTCGATCGACGACGACCCCGCTCTGGGCGACCGGTTCGCCGACGAGATCCCGGTGACGTTCGTGGACGGCAAGCAGCACGACTTCTGGCGGGTCGACCCCGAGCGGTTGCGACGCGCTCTGCGCGGCTGACTATTCTCGGGGCCACCATGCCCCCACTCGTCTCGCCGCTGCGCCGTCGGGTCGGTGTCGCGGTCGGTGTCGTCGCCGTCCTCGTCCTGCTGCTCCTGAGCCACGGCTTCGGCCGCGCCGTGCCCACCAACAACTACCGGCCGCTGCTCACCACCGACGCGATCGAGAGCGGCTGCTACCCGCTGCCCGGTGACGCCCGGCTGGACGGCCTCGCCTACCAGGTGCGCTGGGACGAGGACGTCGAGACGCCCGAGGGGAAGCGTCGGCACCTCTACGGCCAGTACGACCTGGTCGACCGGGACGAAGCGGAGGGCCTGCTCATCCAGGCGTTCATGAACGTCGGCTTCCGCGAGGTGCGGTCGAGTTCGGAGTTGCCCATCGGCGTCGTCAGCGGCGAACGCCTGCTGGTCAAGGGTGATGTCGCGGTCGGCATCACTGTCACCGAGCTGGTCGACACCACCGCCGACGACCTCGTCCGGGGCGACTTCGTCCTCGACCTGCCGGTCGTGGCGAAGGCCAAGGACGACCCGGTCTGTGACTTCCCCTCCTCCACCAAGCGCTGGCCCGACGCCGGCTACAAGCGGAGGACTCCG
The DNA here is from genome assembly GCF_001427795.1 of Nocardioides sp. Root682. Lineage (GTDB taxonomy): Bacteria > Actinomycetota > Actinomycetes > Propionibacteriales > Nocardioidaceae > Nocardioides. Next base: position 388,590 of record NZ_LMHJ01000004.1, read on the forward strand.
ATCAAGTGACGCGCTTCCTGCTGACCCGACCGGCCTGGCTGCCACGCCCCGAGATCCTCCTCGGCTGGCTCGTGGTCGCCCACGTCGTCCTCAAGCTGCTGATCTTCCCGCTGGTGATGCACGCCGCGCCCGTCGGTGACGAGTCGGCGTACCTCAACGGCGGCCGCGCGCTGTCCAACCTGCTGCGCGACTCCTTCGCCTTCACCTCCCCGGACTCGGCCGAGCTCGAGCGCAACGTGGTCGCGTCGGGGTGGTTCATGCCCGGCATGCCGGTCGTGATCGCGCCGATCTACCTGCTGTTCCCGGACGCGCCGCTGTGGCTGGTGCGCGCCTACCTCGGCCTGTTCACGCTGGTGCTCTTCCTGATCGTGGTGCGCTCGGTGGCGCGTCGGCTCAGCCCCGGCTGGGCGTGCGTCCTGGTCGTCGTACCCGGCCTGATCCCCAGCTACGTCGTCTTCTCGTACGGCGCCTGGGGCGACCTGTGCGCCGGGCTGGTCCTGGTGCTGCTGATCGTCCACCTCGTGGAGATGTACCGCGGGCTCCGTCAGGGCGAGGCGCCGACCCTCAAGGAAGGGCTGGTGCTCGGCCTGCTCGCGACCGCCGAGCTCTACCTGCGATCGAGCACGTCGTTGCTGCTCGCCGCCCTCGGGGTGGCGACCCTGGCCACCGCGATCGTGATGCTGCGCGGCCGGGTGCGGTTGCGGGCCGTCGGCTCGGCGGTGCTGGCCGGCGTGGTCTTCGTGCTGCTCCTCGCGCCGTGGTCCTACTTCGCGTCGGACGCGCTCGGTGGCCGGGTGGTGACGACCACGACGGTCCCGACCGTCATGGCCAACACCTTCGGCAACCGCAGCGACGTCTGCTTCGGTCACTGCGACCCCGACAGCACCCAGTGGTTCCGTCCGCTCCGCTACGCCCGCGAGGTGGGGAGGGCGACCGACACCAGCGAGGTGGAGGTCCTCAAGCAGATGTCGGGCTACGCCCTGCGGGACCTGACCCCGTCGCACTACCTCGACCAGGTCGTGCACAACCTCGGTGCCTACTCGCTGCAACCGAACAACTTCACCGGGTATCTCGAGCCCGAGGAGGGCAGGGGCACCTTCGGCAACGCCGGCGCGCAGGTGGCCAACGCCGTCACCTGGGCCCTCTACGTGCCACTGGTCCTGCTCGGCGCCGTCTCGTTGCTGTTCCATGCCCGGCGCAGCCTCGAGGCCCGGCTGCTCGACGTACTGACCAAGCTCGCCCTCGGCGCGCTGCTGGTGCAGCCCTTCGTGCACATCGCCGGCGGTCGCTACTGGACGACGGCCGGCCCGATCCTGGCCATCGCCGCGTTCTCGTTCCTCCGCGAGCGCCAGCTGGCGCTGGAGGGGGCCGTGCCGCCGCCCGAGGGCGTCGTCACCGCGATGGACGGCACGGCGGTGACCTGGCTCGGTCGGGTGCAGGTGTTGCTGAGCGTGCTGACGGGGATCGTGGCCGTCGTCCTTCTCGGCGCCGTGATCCTGTGACTGGCCCTGATCTAGAGTTCGGCCCCATGGAAGGCACACGCGGCGACTCGGACGCCCTCGCGACGCAGGACGGTCCGCGTCGGATCGCCTACGTCCTCCCCGTCTACAACGAGGAGGAGGGCATCGCGGTCTTCCACGCGGCCCTCGTCGAGGCGACGGCGGAGCGGCCCGACCTGACCTTCGAGTTCGTGTACGTCGACGACGGCAGCCGTGACGCGTCGCTGGAACGCCTGGTCGAGCTGCGCGCCCAGGACCCACGGGTCACCGTCGTCCAGTTCTCCCGCAACTTCGGCCACCAGCTCGCCGTGACCGCGGGGCTGGACCTCGTCGCCGAGGCGCAGTCCGCCGACGCCGTGATCGTGATGGACACCGACCTGCAGGACCCGCCGCGGGTCAGCGTCGAGATGATCGAGCGCTGGGAGGACGGCGTCGACGTCGTCTACGCGCAGCGCCGCACCCGCAAGGACACGCCCTTCAAGCGGTTCACCGCGTTCGGCTTCTACTGGGTGCTCGACCGGCTCGCGTCGATCGAGATCCCCCGCAACGTCGGTGACTTCCGGTTGATGGACGCCCGCGTCGTCGCCGAGATCTCCCGCTACCGCGAGCACGACCGGTTCCTGCGCGGCATCGTGGCGCACGTCGGGTTCCGCCAGGAGGCGCACCTGTTCGACCGGGACGAGCGCTTCGCGGGCGAGACGGGCTACCCGTTCCGCAAGATGCTCAACTTCGCCGCGAGCGGCATCCTCGGCTTCTCGACCACGCCGCTGAAGCTGATCTCCCGCTTCGGCTTCGCCATCTCCGCCTTCAGCGTCCTGCTCGGTCTCTACGTGCTGGCCGTCCGCATCTTCCAGCCCGACGAGTCCGTCCCCGGCTGGGCGTTCCTCGGCGTCGGCATGTTCATGCTCAGCGGCATCCAGCTGGTGATGATGGGTGTGATCGGCAGCTACCTCGGACGCATCTACGTCGAGGCGCAGGACCGGCCGCTCTACACCGTGGCGATGGTGGCGCGGGATGCGTCCTCGGCGCGACCTGCGGCCTCGGTGGGTGGCGGACCCCGCCGGCACCGCGACATGGACGCCGGGGTCGAGTCCTGAGCCCGGATCCGCCGGGTCACCGGGCGACAGCGCTCCGGTTCGGCGCGGTCGGACTCTGCAACACCGCGATCGACGCGGTGCTGTTCGTGCTGCTGCACGACCAGCTCGGCATCACGGTCGCCAACCTCATCTCGAGCAGCGCCGGCATGGTCTTCAGCTTCGTGGTCAACGGGTTGTTCACCTTCAAGTCCGACAAGCTCACGCTGCGCCACGCGGCGCTCTTCGTCGGCACGACCGGTGTGGTCATGTGGGTCGCGCAGCCGCTGCTGATCCACGGGTGGCTGTGGGTGCTCGAGCAGGGGCCCGACATCACCCTGGCCGGCATGGCCGCTGCCGACGTACGGATCTGGGGAGCGAAGCTCGCCTCCATCGCGTGCTGCCTGGTGCTGAACTTCGCGGCGTACCGGTTCGTGGTCTGGCCTGTGGAGCACCCAGGGGAACCGGCGCCCAAGCTCGTCGAGTAGCTGCGAGGTACGAGCGGCGTATCGAGACGCCGAAACCCCTCCGCGCACCTCGTGCAGGGGGTCGCACCAATTTTGTTCTCACGTTCACAAACTCCTACAGTGATCGAGCCGCGACCCACCTAGTTCTGCTGGTCGTGACTGGAAAGTGGAGCTGTGACCACACGGAGTTCGACAGACGCCAACCGGGTCATCCCGGAGGCCACGGTCGCCCGCCTGCCGGTGTACCTGCGGGCGTTGACGGCCCTTGCCGACAGCGGTATCCGCACCTGTTCCAGCGAGGATCTCGCGATCGCAGCGGGCGTCAACAGCGCCAAGCTGCGCAAGGACCTCTCGCACCTCGGCAGCTACGGCACCCGCGGTGTCGGGTACGACGTCGACTACCTGCGCTACCAGATCGCCCGCGAGATCGGGGTCACCCAGGACTGGCCGGTCGTCATCGTCGGCATCGGCAACCTGGGCCACGCCCTGGCCAACTACTCCGGCTTCCGCAGCCGCGGCTTCCGGGTCGTCGCGCTGCTCGACGCCGACCCCCAGCTGATCGGCCAGACGGTCGCGGGCGTCGCCGTCCGCGCGTTCGACGAGCTCGAGGCGATCGTGCAGGAGCACGACGTCGCGATCGGCGTCATCGCCACTCCCGCAGTCGCTGCGCAGTCGGTTGCTGACCGGATGGTCGCGATCGGCATCACCAGCATCCTGAACTTCGCACCGGCCGTCGTGGCCGTGCCCGACGGCGTCGACGTGCGCAAGGTCGACCTGTCGATCGAGCTGCAGATCCTCGCCTACCACGAGCAGCGCAAGGCCAACGGTGCTGACGCCGCGGCCGCTGCTGCCGCCGCTGTGACCGTCGATGGAGGAGCAGCATGAGCGTCCTGGTCGTCGGTATCTCCCACAACTCCGCGCCGATGTCGCTGCTCGAGCGCGTCGCCCTCGACGACGACGGCGTGCAGAAGCTCGTCGCCGACGCCGCCGCCTGCGAGCACGTCACCGAGGCCACGGTCATCGCGACCTGCAACCGGCTCGAGATCTACACCGAGGTCGAGCGGTTCCACGGCAGCATCGAGCAGATCTCCCGCCTCCTCGTCGAGCGCGCCGGTGAGTCCACCGAGGGGATGCTGCCGCACCTCTACGTCCACTACGACGACGGCGCGATCTCGCACCTCTTCCAGGTCGCGGCCGGCCTCGACTCGATGGCGGTCGGCGAGGGCCAGATCCTCGGCCAGACCCGCGATGCGCTGCGTCGCGGCCAGGAGCTCGGCACCGTCGGTCCCGCGCTCAACCTCCTCTTCCAGCAGGCGCTCCGCGTCGGCAAGCGCACCCGTGCCGAGACCGAGATCGACCAGGTCGCGCCCTCCCTCGTGAGTGCTGCCCTGGACGTCACGGCCGACGCCGTCGGTCCCGTTGACGGCAAGTACGTCGTCGTGGTCGGTGCCGGTGCCATGGCGGGTCTCGCCACCGCGACCGCCAGCCGCCTGCAGGCCGGGCACCTGGCAGTGGTCAACCGCTCTGCCGACGGCGCCGCCCGTCTTGCGGAGCAGTACGGCGCGCACGCCGTCCCGCTCGACCGGCTCGGCGAGGAGATCGCCCGCGCCGACATCGTGATCAGCTGCACCGGCTCCTCGGGCGCCCTGATCGACCGCGCGATGATCGAGGCCGCCCGCGCCGGTGACCCCGAGCGGCCGCTCGCGCTGATCGACCTTGCCCTGCCCCACGACATCGCCCGCGACGTCCTCGCCCTGCCGCAGGTCACCCTGGTGGGCCTGGCCGAGCTGGCCAAGGTGCTGCAGGGCGGCGCCACCGGCCGCGAGGTCCAGGAGGTCCGCCGGATCCTGGCCGAGGAGGTCACCGCCTTCCTCGCCGCGCGGCGCCAGGCCAGTGTCACGCCGACCGTGGTCGCCCTGCGGTCGATGGCCACCGGTGTCGTGGACGCCGAGATGACGCGTCTCGAGAGCCGGCTCCCGGACCTCGACGACCTGACCCGCGACGAGATCCGCCACACGGTGCGCCGGGTTGCCGACAAGCTCCTCCACGAGCCGACCGTCCGGGTCAAGGAGCTCGCCAACGACCAGGGCGCCGTCTCGTACGCCGCCGCGCTGGCCGAGCTCTTCGCGCTCGACCCCGACGCCGTCGACGCCGTCACCCGCCCGGTCGTGGTCGAGGAGGGTCTGCAATGACCCTGCGCATCGGCACCCGTCGCAGTGCCTTGGCCACGACCCAGTCGGGCCACGTCGCCGACGCCCTGCGCGAGCGCTTCGGTGTCGCCACCGAGCTCGTCGAGATCAGCACCGACGGAGACCGCAGCCAAGCCGCCGGTACGCCGCTGTCAGGCCCCGGATCCTCGGTCGGCGTCTTCGTGAGTGCCCTGCGCGACGCGCTCCTGGCTGGCGAGGTCGATGTCGCGGTGCACTCGCTCAAGGACCTCCCGACCTACCCCGCGGACGGCATCACCCTCGCCGCGATTCCCCAGCGTGAGGACCCACGCGACGTCGTGGTCGCGCGCGACGGCCTGACCCTGGGGGAGCTTCCGCCGGGCAGCCGGGTCGGCACGGGATCCCCCCGCCGGGTCGCCCAGATCGAAGCCCTCGGCCTCGGGGTCGACCTCGTCGGCGTACGCGGCAACGTGGACACGCGGATCGCCAAGGTCACCTCCGGTGAGTACGACGCCGTCGTCCTCGCTCGCGCCGGGCTGGCCCGGCTCGGCCGCGCGGACGAGGCGACCGAGGTGCTCGACCCGATCCAGGTGCTGCCGGCGCCCGGGCAGGGTGCGCTCGCGGTCGAGTGCCGCAGCGACGACACCGCGACGCTCGCCGTGCTGGCGGGCCTCGACGACGCCGCGACCCGGGCGGCCGTGACCGCCGAGCGCGCCGCGCTGGCCACCCTCGAGGGTGGCTGCTCGGCGCCGATCGGTGCCCTCGCTGACATAGCAGAAGGTGACGACGGCCCCGAATTGTGGTTGCGGGCCGTCGCGTTGTCCACTGATGGTGCGCTCGCGGTCCGCCGCTCCGCATCGACCCCGCTGGGGGAGGACCCGACGACCTGGTCCGACGCCGCGGCAACGTTGGGCGCAGCCCTTGCCAACGAAATGATCGAAGACGGCGCGGCCGAACTGACGGTCCCGCTCCCTGACCCATCCGCACGATCCGCAAAGGTGCACAACGCATGACGCGAGCCACGACAGCCAAGGCTGCCCCGACTCCCGCCTCCCCCCCGGCCCGCCCCGGTGGGGTCGCCTTCGTCGGCACCGGTCCCGGTGACCCCGACCTCCTGACCGTGCGTGCGGTGCGGCTCATCGAGGAAGCCGACGTGATCATCACCGAGGAGCCCGGCCACGCCGCGCTCGTCGACGTCGTGCGGGCCCGTGCCGCTGCGACCGGTGAGCTGGCGTCGGACTCCGTTCCCGAGCTGGTCGACGGTGGCTTCGGCGAGGACGGCCAGCCGCTGACGCACGCCGCCCGCTCGAAGGTGGTCGTCAAGCAGGCCAAGCGCCCGCAGCGCGTGGTGCGCCTGCTCGCCGGCGACCCGTTCCTCTACGCCTCGGGCCCCGAGGAGGCGCAGGCGGTCGCCAAGGCCGGCCTGCCCTTCGAGATCGTCCCCGGCGTCTCCTCCGTCGGCGCGGTTCCGGCGTACGCCGGCATCCCGCTGACCACCAAGGACCACCGCGAGGTGGCCGTGGTGACCTGCAGCGACAAGGCCGTCGACTGGTCCCGGTACGCCGAGACCCCGACCCTCGTCCTGCTGTCCGCGGTCGGCCAGATCGGTGAGATCGCCAAGGCGCTGATCGCCGTCGGTCGCTCCCCGCAGACGCCCGTCGCGATGACTCGCGTCGGCACCACCACCGAGCAGCAGACGATCACCTCCACGCTCGAGCGGATCGCCGCTGACGCCCGCACGGCGCGGATGACGCCGCCGGCGATCACCGTCATCGGTGCCGTCGTCGACCTGCGCGACAAGCTCTCCTGGTTCGAGACCAAGCCGCTGTTCGGCTGGCGCGTCCTGGTGCCCCGCACCAAGGAGCAGTCCGCGTCGCTGTCCAACCGGCTGCGCGAGTTCGGTGGCGTGCCGGAAGAGGTCCCCACCATCTCCGTCGAGCCGCCGCGCAACCCGCAGCAGATGGACAAGGCCGTCCGCGGTCTCGTCGAGGGTCGCTACGAGTGGATCGCGTTCACCTCGATCAACGCCGTGAAGGCGGTGCGGGAGAAGTTCGAGGAGTACGGCCTCGATGCCCGCGCGTTCTCGGGCCTCAAGATCGCCGCTGTCGGCGACAAGACCGCCCAGGCGATCGCCGACTGGGGCCTGCGTGCGGACCTGACGCCCTCGGGCGAGCAGTCCGCTGCCGGCCTGCTGGCCGACTGGCCCGAGTACGACGAGCAGCTGGACCCGATCAACCGGGTCTTCCTGCCGCGTGCCGACATCGCGACCGAGAACCTCGTCGCGGGCCTGATCGACCTCGGCTGGGAGTGCGACGACGTCACCGCCTACCGCACGGTCCGCGCGGCCCCGCCGCCGGCGCCGACGCGCGACGCGATCAAGACGGGCAAGTTCGACGCCGTCGTGTTCACGTCGTCCTCGACGGTGCGCAACCTGGTCGGCATCGCCGGCAAGCCGCACCCGTCGACGATCATCGCCGTCATCGGTCCGGCCACGGCCAAGACTGCCGAGGAGCACGGCCTGCGGGTCGACGTGATGGCCCCTGCGCCCGACGTCGAGCTGCTCGTCGAGGCCCTCGCCGGCTTCGGTGCCTCCCGCCGCGTCGCGATGCTCGAGGCCGGTGACCCTGTCACCAAGCCGAGCGACCGCAAGCCGTCGGCTCGCCGTCGCAAGACCGCGTCGGAGTAGCTGCTGGATCGTGTGCCCGGGACCCCCGAACAGCGGGGTCTCGGGCACACGACTGTTTTTCCAGAACCTAGGATGACGGCGTGACCGACATCGAGCGTCCCGTGATCCGCCCCCGCCGCCTTCGTACGACGGCAGCGATGCGCGACCTCGTCGCGGAGACGTCGCTGTCCCCGGCCCAGCTGGTGCTGCCGATGTTCGTTCGCGAGGGCGCAACGGAGCCGCTGCCGATCAGCTCGATGCCGGGCGTCGTCCAGCACACCCGGGACTCGCTGCGGAAGGCGGCGGCCGAAGCGGCCGAAGCCGGACTGCGCGGCGTGATGCTGTTCGGCATCCCCGAGCACAAGGACGCCACGGGGTCCGGCGGGATCGACCCCGACGGGATCCTCAACGTCGCGATCGCCGACGTCGTGGCCGAGGTGGGGGAGGAGCTCGTCGTGATGAGCGACCTGTGCCTCGACGAGTTCACCGACCACGGCCACTGCGGGGTCCTGGACGCCCGCGGCCGGGTCGACAACGACGCGACCCTGGAGCAGTACGCCGCCATGGCGGTCGTGCAGGCGCAGGCCGGCGCCGGGCTGGTCGGCCCCAGCGGGATGATGGACGGACAGGTCGCCGTCATCCGCGCCGCCCTCGACGACGCCGGGCACACCGACGTCGGGATCCTGGCGTACTCGACGAAGTACGCCTCCGCGTTCTACGGGCCGTTCCGCGAGGCCGTGGACAGCTCGCTGACCGGTGACCGGCGCACGTACCAGCAGGACGGCCGCAACGCCCGTGAGGGCGTGCGTGAGGCGCTCCTGGACATCGAGCAGGGCGCCGACATCGTGATGGTCAAGCCCGCCCTGGCCTACCTCGACGTGCTGCGTCGCGTCGCCGACGCCGCCGCCGACTTCGGGATCCCCGTGGCGGCGTACAACATCTCCGGTGAGTACTCCATGGTCGAGGCCGCTGCCGCCCGCGGCTGGATCGAGCGGGAGGCCGCGATCCTGGAGACGCTGACCTCGATCCGCCGGGCCGGCGCGGACATGATCCTGACCTACTGGGCGACCGAGGCCGCGGGCCTGCTGCGCCGCATGTAGGCCCCTCCCCGACCAAAACGACGAAAGCCCGGACCGAGGTCCGGGCTTTCGCTGTTGGTCTTGTTACGGCGTCGAGAGGCCGTAGCTCAGCAGGCAGTTCAGCAGCTGAACGGTCTGGGTGAGCTTCGGGTAGGCCGCCTTGCACGCGGGGCCCGCCTCAGCCTTGACCAGGGGTCCGAGGAGGCCGCTGATCAGGTTCGACGTCACGGCGCCCACACCGTCGTCGACGGTCTCGATGACCGGGTCGAGCGGGGTGTTGGTCTTGGGGATGGTCGGAGGAGACACGGGGGTGTCGGTGCCACCGTCGCCGCCGCCGGTGCCACCACCTGTGCCGCCGCCCGTGCCGCCGGTGCTGCCACCCGTGCTGCCGCCGGTCGAGGAGCCGCCGGTCGAGGAACCGCCGGAGAGGCCGCCCTTGCCGTTCTTGTGGCCACCCGAGTTGAAGCTCGGCGGCTCGGGGACGACGTAGCCCGCGGCGGTCGAGTTGTTCGGCACCGAGGTGAAGTCGCCCTCGAGGTAGGCGTTCATGATCTTGAGGACCAGGTCGACGTACGCCTGGCTGTGGTTGTAGCGGTAGACCGCGGCGCGCTGGCCGACGACCGTGGAGAGGTCACCGTCGCCCGAGCAGAGGTAGACGGCCGCCGCGAGGGCTGCGTCGTCGATGTCCTGCGGGTTGCGGGAGGCGTCGTCGTCAGCGTCCACGCCGACGACCTGCCAGGTCGAGGGGATGAACTGCATCGGGCCGACCGCGCGGTCCCACTTGGCGTCGTTGTCGTAGACGCCGGCGTCGGTGTCCGAGATCGCCTGGGTCTTGTTGGTGCCGTTGAGCGGGAGGCCGTAGATGCCCGGCGTCGCCACACCGTCGTCGTTGAGGACGTTGCCGCCGAAGCGGCCATGGTTGGACTCCACACGGCCGATCGCGGCGATCAGCTGCCAGGTGATGTTGCAGGACTCGTCCGCGGAGTTGATGACCGTCTCAGCGCGCTGGTAGGCGGCGAGAGCGGCGGCCGGGATCGCGTTGGTCGACGCGGCGGAGATGATGCCCGCCTCGTTGCCACCGTTGAGGCCCTCGACGTTGGCCGGGTCCGAGAAGCTGGCCGGGTCCTCGATCGACTCCTCGGGCACGCTGGTGCCGTCAGAGACCTGACCGGGTGCCTCGGCTGCCGCGATCGGTGCCGCGACGTTGCCGATGCCGGCTACGGATGCGGTCCACGCTGCCGAAAGCAGTGCGAGCGGAATGATGGTGGCGACGCGCTGCAGACGCCCCAGACGCTTCCTCGACATGTATTCGGTCTCTCTCCCCAAGGCTTCTCAGCCAAGTTTCCTGTGGGCCGCTCCCTCAGCTCCCACCCGTGCGTCACGCGTTGTCCGGCGACCCACGATGTGGGCCAACCGAATGGCACGACACCTGGACAACGAAGTTTGACACACCCGAGTTACGGGTGTCACATGTTCCCGCTCACAAAGCGGACGGCATGGTATGTGCACCACGAACCATTCGCGGGGGCCAAACGGACCGCGATGGCGGGCGGCTGGGGTCGATCAGTGACAATGGCGCGGTGCCCGACCTCGTGACCACCGGACCCAGCACCGGCTCCACCAGCGGCTCCGATGCGCTCTTCGCCCGGGCCCGCGCCGTGACTCCCGGTGGGGTCAACTCGCCCGTCCGCGCCTTCAACGCGGTCGGTGGGACCCCCCGCTTCATCGCCTCGGCCTCCGGGCCGTGGCTCACCGACGTCGACGGCAACACCTACGTCGACCTGATCTGCTCGTGGGGCCCCATGCTCCTGGGCCACGCGCACCCGGCCGTCGTCGATGCCGTGCGCGAGGCAGTGGGTCGCGGGACGTCGTACGGCACACCCACGGAGGGCGAGGTGGCGCTGGTCGAGGCGATCGTCGCGCGCACCCCTGTCGAGCGGCTGCGCCTGGTCTCCTCCGGCACCGAGGCCACCATGTCGGCGATCCGGCTGGCGCGCGGCTTCACCGGCCGCGACGTCATCGTGAAGTTCGCCGGTTGCTACCACGGCCACGTCGACTCGCTGCTGGCTGCCGCCGGTTCGGGCCTGACCACCTTCTCCATCCCCGGGACGCCCGGCGTCCCCGCCAGCTCGACCGACCTCACCCTGGTGCTGCCCTTCAACGACCGGGCCGCGGTCACCGCCGTCTTCGCCGAGTACGGCGACCGGATCGCCTGCCTCATCACCGAAGCCGCGCCCGGCAACATGGGCGTGGTCCCGCCGGCGCCGGGCTTCAACAAGTTCCTCGCCGAGACGTGCCGGGCCAACGGCGCGCTGTTCATCAGCGACGAGGTGATGACCGGCTTCCGGGTCTCCGCCGCCGGTCAGTGGGGCACCGACGGCGCCGTGGAGGGCTGGGCTCCCGACCTGATGACCTTCGGCAAGGTGATGGGCGGAGGTTTCCCTGCTGCCGCGTTCGGCGGTCGCGCCGACGTGATGGCCCACCTCGCGCCGGAGGGCCCCGTCTACCAGGCCGGCACCCTCTCCGGGAACCCGATCGCCACCGCCGCGGGGCTCGCCACGCTCACCGCCGCCGCCGACGACGCGGTGTACGCACGCCTCGACGTCGTCGCGGACGCCCTGCGCGCAGGTGCGGCCGAGGCATTCACCGCCGCGGGCATCCCCCACGTGATCCAGTCGACGGGCTCGATGTTCTCGGTGTTCCTCACCGATGACCCGGTCACCAACTACGCCGAGGCGCAGCGCACCGACGTGGCGGCGTACGGCGCCTTCTTCCACGCGATGCTCGACCGAGGGGTGCACCTGCCTCCGTCGGCCTACGAAGCCTGGTTCGTGTCGTCCTCCCACGACGACCGTGCCGTGCAGCACGTCCTCGATGCCCTTCCCGCCGCTGCCCGGGCAGCCGCGGCCGTTCCCGGAGCGACCTCATGAGCACGCCTGACACCGTCGTCCACCTGGTCCGCCACGGGGAGGTCCACAACCCCGAGGGTGTTCTCTACGGCCGCCGCGACGGGTTCCACCTCTCCACCCGGGGCCGCGCGATGGCCGACCGGATCGGTGAGGCGCTCGGGGGCAACGACATCACCGTGCTCCGCTCCTCGCCGCTCGAGCGGGCCCAGGAGACGGCCGCGCCGCTGGCCGCGAAGCTCGGCCTCGAGGTCACCCTCGAGCCGCGGGTGCTCGAGTCGACCAACCGGTTCGAGGGGCTGACCTTCGGCAAGGGCAACAACGCGCTGCGCAACCCGCTGCTGTGGCGCCACCTCTACAACCCGCTGAAGCCGTCGTGGGGTGAGCCGTACAAGGCCATCGTCGAGCGGATGATGGCAGCGGTCCACGACGCCCGTGTCGCCGCGACGGGCCACGAGGCCGTCCTGGTCTCCCACCAGCTCCCGATCTGGACCACCCGGCTGGCGGCCGAGAAGCGCTCCTTCCTGCACGACCCGCGCAAGCGGCAGTGCACCCTCTGCTCGATCACCTCGTTCCACTTCGCCGGTGAGGAGCTGGTCCAGGTCAGCTACGCCGAACCGGCCATCGACCTGATCCCGACCGGTGACATTGCCGCTCCGTTCTCGGCCGGTGACGCGCCCGAGGAGAAGAAGCCCGAGGGGACGCCCCCGGAATGAGACCTGTCGCCCGTGCGGTGGCGTTGTTCGCTGCCCTGGTGCTGATGGCCGGATGCTCGGACATCGGCGGCACCGGCGACCTCGACTACGTCCCGGGTGACGGCCAGGTCATCGAGGTGGCGAAGGCCGACCGCGAGGACCCCGTCGACTTCGCCGGTACGACGGTCCAGGGCGACCCGCTGGACGTGACCGACCTCCGCGGCAAGGTCGTCGTCCTCAACGTCTGGTGGTCCGGCTGCGGCCCCTGCCGCACCGAGATGCCGATGCTGGTCGACACCGAGGCCGAGGTCGACGCCGACGAGGTGGCGTTCGTGGGGATCAACATCCGCGACCTGGCGCCCGAGAACGCCGAGGCGTTCGAGCGTGACCGTGGTGTCGAGTACCCCTCCCTCTACGACCCGGGCAGCGAGACCCTGCTGCGCCTGGGCAAGTTCTCACCGCACGCCACGCCCGCCACGATCCTGCTCGACAAGGAGGGCCGGGTCGCCGCGCTGATCAACGGACCGATCCCCTCGAAGAGCACGCTGTCCACGCTGATCGACGACACCCTGGCCGAGAGCGACTGATGGGCGACTGGTTCACGGAGCAGGCTGCGGTCGGCTCGCTCGGCCTGGCCGTGCCGGTGGCGCTGATCGCCGGTCTGGTCTCCTTCTTCTCCCCGTGCGTGCTGCCGCTACTGCCGGGCTACCTCTCCTATGCGACCGGACTGTCCGGAGCCGACCTCGCCAGCGGTGAGGCCGCACAGCGCCGCGGCCGGATGCTCGCAGGCTCGGTCCTGTTCGTGCTCGGCTTCGCGGTCGTCTTCGTCTTCGCCGGTACGGCGTTCGGCGGGATCGCCGCTCGACTGCAGCACTGGGAGAACACGATCACCCTCGTGCTCGGCCTGCTGCTGATCGTGCTGGGACTCGCGTTCGCCGGCGTCGTGCCCTGGCTGCAGCGCGACTTCCGGATGCACAAGATCCCGGCAGTCGGCCTCGGTGCCGCCCCGCTGATCGGCGCGATGTTCGCGATCGGCTGGAGTCCCTGCATCGGCCCCACCTTCGGCGCCATCCTCAACCTGACCTACGCCGACGGCGCGACCGCGGCGCGCGGCGGGTTGCTCGCGCTCTGCTACGCCCTCGGTCTCGGGGTGCCGTTCATCGTGGTGGCGTTGGCCTACAACCGCGCGAGCCGGGCGCTGACCTGGGTGCGCCGCCACCAGGTCGCGGTGATGCGCACGGGCGGGTTCTTCCTGGTCGTGATCGGGCTGCTCATGGTCACCGGCTGGTGGGACCACGTCGTGCAGTGGACGCAGCTGCGCACTGTCGACTTCGGGGAGACCGCGCTGTGACCACCCGTCCTTCGGGAGACCGTCCCGCGAAGCCAGACGCCCGCGAACGCCGTCCCGGCGAGCTGACCGCGCGCGAGTTCGCTCGGTGGATCTGGCGCCAGATCTCCTCGATGCGCACGGCGCTGATCCTGCTGCTGGTCCTGGCGCTGGCCGCCATCCCGGGATCGGTGATCCCGCAGCAGGGCGTCGACTCGCTCGCCGTCACCCGCTGGAAGGACCAGCACCCGAAGCTGACGCCGCTCTACGAGCACCTCGACCTGTTCTCGGTCTACAGCTCCCCGTGGTTCTCCGCGATCTACCTGCTGCTGACGATCTCCCTGGTCGGCTGCATCGTCCCGCGCCTGTTCGTGTACCTCCGCGCGCTCCGCGCCCAGCCTCCCGCAGCACCACGCCACCTGACGCGACTGCCCGTGCATGCGTCGTACAGGACGGACCTGAGCCCGGACGAGGTCCTCGACCGGGCGCGAAAGGTGCTCGGACGGCGGCACCGGCTGCGGCTCGCGACCACAGGTGACGACGCGGTCTCGGCCGAGAGGGGCTACCTCCGCGAGGCCGGCAACCTGGTCTTCCACCTCTCGGTGCTCATCGTGCTGGCCGGCTTCGCCGTCGGCGGGCTCTGGGGCTACCAGGGCGGCGTGATCCTCGTCCAGGGCAGCACCTTCAGCAACAACCTGACCCAGTACGACGACTTCAAGCCGGGTGGGCTGTTCACCCAGCAGCAGATGAAGGACTTCCGCTTCTCCGTCGACGACTTCCGGGTCGACTGGCTGAAGAAGGGCCCCCGGGCCGGTCAGGCCCGCAAGTTCGAGGCAGACCTGTCCTACAAGGTCGGCCAGTCCGAGGCGAAGGACTACACGCTCAAGGTCAACCACCCGTTGAACGTGGACGGCACCGAGGTGTTCCTGATCGGCCACGGATACGCCCCCGTGATCACGGTGCGTGACGGCAAGGGCGACATCGTCGCCACCGGGCCGACCGTCTTCCTGCCGCAGGACGCGACCTTCCTGTCGTTCGGGGTGGTCAAGGCGCCGGCGGCCAAGCCCGGCCAGATCGGGCTCGAAGGACTCTTCTACCCGACGTTCGAGATGGTCGACGGCGATCCGGTCACCGTCTTCGGTGACGACCTGTTCCCCACGCTGTCCCTGCTGGCCTACACCGGCGACCTCGGCCTGGACGACGGCCGTTCGCAGTCGGTCTACGTCCTCGACAAGTCGAAGGCGACCCCGGTCGAGGGTGAGGACGGCAAGCCGTTCCGCCTCGACCTCCAGGTCGGCGACACCGTCGAGCTGCCGGACGGCCTGGGGACGGTCACCTTCGACCGCGTCGACCCGTGGATCCGGGTGCAGATCAGCCAGACACCCGGCAAGGGCGTGGCCCTGGTCGGCGTCGTGCTCGCGCTGATCGGCCTGTGCATGTCGCTGTTCCTGCGGCCGCGACGGGTGTGGGTGCGGGCCGTGGCAGTGGACGCCGCAGGGACCGGACCCGACACCGATGACGCAGACGCGGGGGACACAATGGACGGCACGGGCGGCACTCGGGTCGAGGTCGCCGTACTCGATCGCTCCGGCAACGGCGAGACGGACGAGATCCTCGCCAGACTGTTGGCGCAACTGCAGGAGGCACCGAAGTGAGCAACACCGCGTGGGAGACGCTGAGCAACCAGGCGGTTGCGATGGCCGGTCTCGTCTACTTCATCGCGCTGCTCGTGCACCTCGCGGAGTGGGCGGCACTGCGCCAGCCCGCGGGTGAGCTGGTCGCGGCGGGCGTGGGAGACGGGTCCGGAAAGGGTCTCGAGACGGTTGCTTCGCAACCTCCTCGACCTGCGTCGGAGACGGGCGAGAGGATCGCGTTCCTGGGTCGTCTCGGCTTCCTGCTCACGATCGTCGCCTGCGCGGTGCACTTCGTCGCCCTGCTGGGCCGCGGCATGGCCGCGGACCCCAACCGGGTGCCCTGGGGCAACATGTACGAGTTCACGGTGTCCGGCACCTTCGTCGTGACCCTGCTGTACGTCGTCCTGCACAAGCGGTTCGGCCTCGGGTGGATGGGCCCGATCGTGGTCGGCTTCGTGCTGACCGTGCTGATGGTCGCGGTGATCTGGCTGCACGACGAGGTCGCGCCGCTGACCGAGGCGCTCAACTCGCCCTGGCTGGTCATCCACGTCGTGTCGGCCGTGATCGCCACGGGCACCTTCACGCTCGGTGGCATCGCGTCGCTGATGTACCTCGTCCGGATGCGGGCCGAGCGGCGCGCGGCAGCCGGCGAGCGTGAGCTCTCGGGCTGGATCGCGCGGACGCCCGACCTGCCGGCGCTGGACCGGCTGGCCTACCGCGTCCACGCGTTCGCGTTCCCGGTGTGGACCTTCGCGGTGCTGATCACCGGCCCGATCTGGGCGCACGAGGCGTGGTCGCGCTACTGGAACTGGGACCCGAAGGAGGTGTGGGCCTTCATCACCTGGGTGGTCTACGCCGGCTACCTCCACGCCCGCGCCACGGCCGGCTGGAAGGGCCGCAAGGCCGCCCAGCTCGCCCTCGTCGGTGTGGCGACCCTGTGGTTCAACTTCATCGGGATCAACTACTTCTCGACCACCAGCCAGCACTCGTACGCCGTCGAGCAGTTCATCGACGCGCCCCCGGCCGCGGTTCAACTACCGAATTTGCTGCTTTCGGAGCCTGGACACGACGAATTCGGTAGTTGAACCGGAGCCGACCATGTCACTGACGATCGTCACCGGGGGAACGCGCGGCATCGGTGCCGCCATCGCCGCCCGCCTCGCCGGCGAGGGTCACGACCTGGTGCTCGGCTACCGCAGCGACGAGGAGAGTGCGCAGGCGACGGCCGAGGTGGTCACGGCCCTCGGGGTGCGGTGTGTCACCGTCCGGGCCGACCTGACCACCGATGCGGGCATCGACGAGCTGTTCGCACGGGCCGCCGAGCTCGGGCGGCTGACGGGTGTGGTGAACAACGCCGGCGCGACGTACCGCTTCGCACCCCTGGACGAGACCCCGACCGAGGAGATCCGGCGGACCATCGACCTGAACCTGACCGGCCCGATCCTGGTGGCCCGGGCAGCGGTCGCGGTCCTCGATCGCGGCGGGGTCGTCGTCAACATCACCTCGGGCGCCGCGACCATCGGTTCGCCGGGGGAGTACGTCCACTACGCGGCTGCGAAGGCCGGCCTGGATGCGGCGACCCGGGGCCTGGGCCTCGAGGTCGCCGACCGCGGCATCCGCGTCGTCGCGATCGCTCCCGGCCTGATCGCGACCGACCTGCACGCCACCACGGGGGACCCGGAACGGGTGGAGCGGATGGCGCCCCAGATCCCGCTCGGCCGGGCCGGACAGCCCGAGGAGATCGCCAACGCCGTCGCGTGGCTGATGAGCGAGCAGGCTGCCTACGTCACCGCGACGACGCTGCGGGTGGCCGGCGGTCGCTGACGGCGTTGCCGTCCTCGGGGGCACCCTGTCCCAGGTTCATTGACATCAATCAACCTGGCGAAGGATCAGGCGTCGGGCGGGTCCGGCGGATTCGCGTCGCGGGCCTGCTTGCGGCGCTTGCGCTCGAGGTCGCGCAGGAACGACTCGTCGTCGTCCGGGGCCAGCGGGCGGCTGGGTGGCTGGGGCCGTGACGGACGGCGCTTCGCCGGCGAGCCCCCGGGGCCGCGGTCCTGCATCCAGCGGATCGCGAGATAGGTCGCGATCGCGAAGACGAGGACCACCAGCAGGAACTTCACGTCTCCAGAGTAGGACGTGGCCTGTGATCTCGTTGACGATCCCCGTGCCCGGACGGGCAGAGGTGCGGCCTACGCTGGTGGGGTGAAGGAGTTCTGGATCTACACCGGCCTGCGCGTCGGCCTGTTCATCGCCGCGTTCTGCACCATCTTCGGCGTGTGGTTCCTGGTGGCGGACTCCGTCAACGTGCTGCTCGTGGTCGTGTTCGCGTTCCTGGTCAGCGGCATCGCGTCGTACGTCCTGCTCGCCCCGCAGCGCAACGCGTTCGCCCACCGGGTGGAGGGCAGAGCCGATCGGATCGTCGAGAAGTTCGACGAGATGAAGGCCAAGGAAGACGACGCTGACTGAGCGGAAGCTCAGGCAACAACCAGGCCGAGGCCGGCGAGGACCGCCCAGCCCAGCTCGGCGATGCCGGTCTGCTGGAGGACCGGGATCAGCGCGGGGCCACGGGCACCGCCCAGGACGATCCGTGCCGCACTGGCCGCGGGGAGCAGGAAGCCGAGGCCGAGCAGCGCCCACCAGGTGGTGAGTACGGCGAGGCCGACGACCGCTGCCGCTGAGGCGATCACGAGCAGGGCGTAGAACGTGCGGGTGCGCGCATCGCCCAGCCGCACCGCGAGCGTCATCTTCCCCGAGACCGTGTCGGTGGGGATGTCGCGCAGGTTGTTGGCCACGAGGATCGCGCACGCAAGGGCGCCGACGCCGGCGCCGGCCACGACCGAGGCCCAGCCGATGGTGCCCCACGACTCGGTCTGCACCCAGGTGGTGCCGACGACGGCGACGAGGCCGAAGAACACGAACACCATCACCTCGCCGAGGCCGAGGTAGCCGTACGGCTTCGAGCCGCCGGTGTAGAACCAGGCCGCCAGCACGCAGACGGCACCGATGGCGACGAGCCACCACGACGTGGTCGCCGCCAGCGCGAGTCCTGCGACACCGGCCACGCCGAAGGCGAGGAACGCCGCGGCCTTCACCGCTGACGGCGTCGCCAGGCCGGAGCCGACCAGGCGCAACGGTCCGACCCGCTCGTCGTCGGTGCCGCGGATGCCGTCGGAGTAGTCGTTGGCGTAGTTGACCGCGACCTGGAGGGCGAGGCTCACCACGAGTGCGAGCAGCGCCTTCCACCACACCGCGTGGTCGTCGTACGCCGCGACGGCGGTGCCGGCCACGACGGGGGCGACCGCCGCGGGCAGGGTGCGGAGACGGGCGCCGGCGATCCAGTGGGCGGGAGTGGCCATGATCGGCGATTCAAGCAGGTTCGGGTGCCGTGGTTGGCGCAGGGGTCCGCTGCGCCAGGTGGCGTTCGGCCGCGCGCGACGCCGGATGGATGGCGATGGCGGCCAGCAGGACGATCGCGGCGATGACCAGCCAGCCCTGGGCGCCCCACTCCATCGCGAGGAAGGTGTACGCCGCCGGGGCCCACACCGAGCCGACGGTGTAGCCGAGCTGGGAGACGCCCTGGTACTCGCCACGTCGCTCGGGGTCGGACAGCTCGGCCTGCAGCCCCCACTCGCCGGCCGACTGGAACAGCTCGGCACCGGTCACGGTCACGTGCCCGATCCAGACCAGGGCGATCGTGACCCAGCCGATGGTGTCGTGGGTGACCAGGACGATCCCGCAGGACATCATGAAGAAGAAGGCGCCGCGGCGTTGGGCGCGCAGCGAGTCGGACACGGTCGTGATCCCGCGGGCTGCTGCGACCTGCAACGCCACGGCCATCACGGTGTTGGTGCCGAACAGCCACGCCAGCAGCACCCGGGGTGCATCGGTCTCCTCGACCAGCCACAGCGGGATCACCACGTTCAGCAGCACCTGGTGGGTGGCCAGCACGCCGCCGCAGATCGACATGAACAGGTAGCCGCGGTTGCGCAGCGCGCTCTGCTTGTCGCCCGCGTCCTCGAAGGCTGCTTCGAGCGCCGTCTCGGCCTTCTCCTCCGTCGCCGCGTGTACGGCGGCCGGGAGTCGTGACACGAGCAGGGCATTGAGCAGCAGCAACCCGGCGGTGACCAGTGGCACGGCCCGGATCACGTCGTTGCTGTTGGTCGCCAGGGCGATACCGGCGAGCAGGGCGCCGAAGGTGTAGCCGACGTTGCGGGCGGCCCGGAAGTAGGCGTTCGACGAGACCCGCTCCTCGCGCGGGAAGATGTCGAACCGATAGGCGTTGCGCGCTGCCCGGCTCCCGACCTGCACGGCCTCGAGCACGATCATCATGGCGATGAAGGTGGCCAGGCCGCCGACGGCGAGCCAGGCGACGTAGAGCAGCGCCTCGACGAGCGACGCGACCGCCCAGACCCGGCGGGCGCCGTACCGGTCACTGAGCTTGCCCAGCGGGACCGCGAGGAAGAACGTCACGACGCCGGCGATGGTGAGGCCGAGGCCCACCTGCGCTGCGGTGAGCCCGACGATCTGGGTGAAGAAGACCGCGCTGCCGGTGAGGAAGACGCCGTCGCCGAAGGCCGAGAGCACTGACTGGGCAGACAGGCGCCGGACCAGCGGGGTGGGTCCGGCGAGGCGGGCGAGGCGCTCCGAGAGTTGTCTTGACATCAAGAGGATTTTACGACGACACCGGGGTTCGTGTCGAACGTTTTTCTGCGATGTCGGCCAGCCACCCGAAGATCGCCGGGCCGGTGGGGTCGGTCGGCCATTCGTTCCAGGCCAGCTCGGGGTGCCACTGCACCCCGAGCGCGGACCACTCGCCGGTCATCGGCTCGATCGCCTCGATCACACCGTCGTCGGTCCACGCGGTCGCCCGCCACGCCGGGCCCGGGTCGTCGACCGCCTGGTGGTGCAGCGCGCTCGTGGTCGGCCGTTCCCCGAGCAGGGCGCGGGCCAGCGAGCCAGAGGTGGTCGTGACCGGGTGGCCGTCCCCGGGGTGCTCGTGCCCGATGCCCGATCGCAGGCTGCCGCCGAACGCCACCGCGAGCACCTGGAGCCCGCGGCACACGCCGAGGAGGGGGACGCCGGCCACCGCAGCAGCCCGGACCAGCTCGATCTCGTCCTGGTCACGGGCGGGATCCACGTCGACGGCGGACCCCGGCGGGCCGCCGTACCGGGCCGGGTCGACGTCGCCGCCGCCGGTCAGCACCAGGCCGTCGAGCACGTCGAGGAGGTCGGTGCCCGCGCCGGGCGGCACGATCACGGGTCGCCCGCCGGCCGCAGTGATCGCGGTGGCGAACCACTGCGGTGTGCCGTGCACGGGCAGGGCACCGAACGGCTTCGGGACGTCGTAGCCGTGGCCGACGATCCCGATGAGGGGCCGACGGTCGTGGCTCACATCGCGACCAGGGCGGTCACCCCGAGGGCGACACCAGCCAGGTAGGTGAACATCGCGCCCGAGTCGCGGACCGGGCCGTGGGCCGCGAGCGTGGTGGCCCGGAGCATCCCGTAGGCGTGCGTGAACCGGGCGGTGGCCGCGACGATCGCCAGGGCGTCGAGCCACCAGCCGTCGGTCAGTGTCGAGCAGACGACGAGCAGGACCACCAGGGTCGGCACGTACTCCGCCGCGTTGCCGTGGGCGCGCTGGGCGATCAGCAGGCGGTCGGCAGGGTCGGTGGGCATCTGGGGTCCCTTGTCGCCGCGGATCGCGCGGTGCCGGGTGACGTTGGCGCCGAGGAGGAACAGCAGGATGCCCATCAGGGCGATGCAGGTGATCACGATCGTGCTCATGAGGTGGCCATCTCTTTCGGGTGGGACGGAGTGGAGGGGTGGAGTTCGTCGAGGTGGAGGAGCCGACGCACGATGGCGCCGGAGAGATCGGTGCCGAGCAGTGCGTCGGTCTTGGCCATCCCGCCGGGGCAGGTGACGTTGACCTCGATGAGGCGGCCGTCGATCACGTCGAGTCCGGCCAGGGCGATGCCGTGGTGCTCGAGCAGGGGCGAAAGGGTCCGGGTGATGCGTCGGTCCGCGTCGTCGACCTCAGCGGGGGCGCAGGGGGCGCCGATCCGGAAGTCGGCGTCGTCCGGGCGGCGCAGGACCGCCCCCATGATCTCGCCGTCGAGCAGGAACAGCCGCTTGTTGCCGACCTCCACCCGCGCGAGGTACTCCTGCGCGATCACGTGCCGCGTCCCCCCGGCGGTGGCCGACTCGCAGAGCGCCCGGGCGGCCGCGTCGTCGTGCAGCAGCCAGACGTCGATGCCGGCGAACCCGTCCAGCGGCTTCACGACCGCCGTGCCGTGCGCGGCGACGAATCGTCGTACCTCTGCCGGATCGGTGGTGACCAGGGTCGCCGGGCAGAGCTCGGGGAACCGCAGGGCGACCGCCTTCTCGTGCAGTGCGCGGATTCCCTCGGGCCGGTTGACGACGCGGGTCCCGGCCGCCTCCACGAGGTCCAGGAGGTACGTCGTGTGCAGGTACCGCGCGTCGACGGGTGGATCGATCCGCAGCAGCACCAGGTCCATCCGGTCCGCGACGTCGAACCTCGTCCGCTCGAGGACCTGGAACCAGTCACGCTCCACGATCCAGCGGTGGTCCCGGCCCCGCCTGCGCGGGGCGAGCAGGACGCGAGCGGCCAGGGTGCGTACCCGCCCGTCGACGACCGACAGGTCCGCCGGAGTGCTGACCCAGACCGCGACGTCGAGGTCCTGGAAGGCGGCGACCAGTCCGACCGTCGCATCGATCGTGGGGTCCAGGCCGGCCGCTGGGTCGGTGACGACCAGGACGTTGGTCGTCATGCCGCCACCTCCCGGCGGCTCGTGCCGGCCCCGAGCAGGGCCATCCCGCGTTCGACGTCGCCGGTGCCGGCAGCCGTGGCGGCCCAGTGCTCGGCGAGCCGGGACTGCTCGCCCGCCACGGAGGCCAGCGCGGTCCGGCGCCGCTCGTCGTCGTACAACAGGTCGGCGAGGCCCTCGACCAGCGCCCCGACGTCCTCGGTGCGCTGGGCGTCGGGGAACCGGATCTCCAGGTAGCTGCCGCGCGGACGGACCGGCGGGAAGAGGGTCGAGAGGTGTGCCTCGACGCCCTCGCCGAGGAAGTCGGCGGCGCCTGCGGCGAAGGACGCATACGCGCTGACCGGGTCACCGTGCAGGAGGCGGTCGTCGAACGCCGTGCGGTCAGGGTCGGCGGCGAGCCACGTGGTCAGCCGACCGGTCGGTCCGCTGCTGTGGGCGGTCGCCGCGGCGAGGAACGGGCCGGCGAGCAGCAGCAGGCGCCACTGCTCGAGCCCGGCGCGCCCGGGCCACCAGTCCAGGCAGACCTGGGTCGAGGTGGTGCTGCGCATCATCCGGCGGCCGGCGGGTCCGATGGCGTCGAAGTGCCGCTCCATGGCGTCGTACCGCGGTGACTGGAGGAAGCGTGCGGTGGTGGGCTGGCACGCCCGGACCGGCTGGGCGTACAGCACGATCCCGCAGCCGAGCAGGTCCGCCGCGAGTGCGCGGGTGACCTCGACCAGGTGGCGAGCAGCGGCACCCGGGGACTTCGCGACGGGGAGGCTGAGCTCCACCTGCCCGCCGGGCTCGAAGCTCACCCACGGTGCGTAGGGCCGGCCGGCGACGGACTCGGTGACCCGCTTCGGGTGGACGCTGCTGCCATTGAAGAAGTCGACCGCGAAGAACTCCTGCTCCACCGCGGCGCCCGTGGTGCGGCGGCCGGCGGAGTGTAGCGGACGAAAGAGTCGGGCGACCTGGGAGTGGATCGTTCGTGCATTCATGGCAACTCCTGATAAAGTAAGGTGACCTGTCAAATATTGGAAGGTAACCTGTCAAATGTCAAGCGAATTGGTCCGCCCGAATTTCGAGCCGTTCATCGCGCTCGCCGACAAGGCGGCACGGGCGCTGCGCGACGACATGATCGCCAGCGGCCACCGCGCTGGCTTCCCGGAGCTGGCGCTCTCCCACAGCGCCGTCTTCTCCACGCTGGGCCCGGAAGGAGCGCGTGCGGCCGACATGGCGGCGCGGGTCGGCATCACCCGCCAGTCGATGGGCGAGGTGGTGCGCGACCTGGTGCGGCTCGGCATCGTCGAGATGGTCGAGGACCCGTCGGACAGGAGAGCGAAGCTCGTCCGCTACACCGGCTACGGCGAGAAGGTCGCCCAAGCGGGCTTCGACCACATCATCGCGCTCGAGAAGGAGCTCGCGGCGGAGTGCGGTGCAGCCGACCTGGAGACGGCACGCAAGGTGTTGGGCCGGGTCAGGGAGATGCTCACGCCGGATCCGGCGTGAGGGCCTCCTCGGCCACGGGATCGTCCTCCGGCGGGAAGTTCCGTTGCGCGAAGCCCTGGGCGATCCGGACCGAGGGGCCCATGCAGATCGTCGCGACGACGATGATGCCGGCGATCACGAGCCACCCCTCGGCGCCCCACTCGAGGGCGAGGAACGTGTAGAGGGCAGGCGACCACTTGGAGCCGAGAGCGCTGAAGATGTCGTTGACGCCCTGGTACTCTCCGCGTCGCTTCGGATCCATCAGCTCGGCCTGGAACGACCAGCTGGCGCCGGAGACAGCCAGCTCGGCACCGGTCACCGTCACGTGCCCGAGCCACACCAGCAGCACGGTGATCAGCCCGACGGTCGAGTGCGTGACCATGGTGATCAGGCACGAGACCACGAAGAACGCCGAGCTGATCCAGACGTAGCGCAGCCCGTCCGCCAGCGTCCGCACGCCCTTCGAGGTGTACGCCGGCAGGAAGATGCAGAGCACCGTGTTGGTGCCGAACAGCCACGCCAGCAGGACGTGGGGCGCATCGGTGGCCTCGACCAGCCACAGCGGGATCACGATGTTCAGCAGCACCTGGTTGGTCCACAGCGTGCCGAGGAAGAACGACACCAGCATCCAGCCGCGGTTCCTCATCGGACCCGGCCCCACTGGCCGCACCCGGGCCTCGCCGCTGGCCACACGCAGGTCGTGGGGTGCATCGGGCAGTCGGGTGATCCAGAACGCGTTCGCCAGCAGCAGCGCCGCGGCGAACAGCGGTGTCCAGCGGATCACCTCCAGGCTGTCGAAGGCGAGCGCGACGCCACCGATGATCGCGCCGAGGGTGAAGCCGACGTTGAGCGCGGAGTACATGTAGGCCTGGGTCTCGACCCGCTCCTTGGTGGGCAGCACGTCGAGGACGTAGGCATGGTGGGAGGAATGGCCCGCGGAGTCGAACAGCGCGAAGGCCACCGCCAGGGCGACGTACTCCCAGAAGGAGCCGACGAACGGCAGCACGCAGAAACAGGCGACCCGGAACAGCGTGGACACGGCCCACACCCGCTTCGGGCCGAGCCTGTCGACGACCCGGCCGGCGGGGTAGGCGAACAGGAACTCCGCGATCCCGGCGATCGTGATCGCCAGCCCGACCTTGCCCGCCGACATCCCGACCACCTGGGTGAGGAACACCGCGCTGCCGGTGTTGAACGCACCGTCGCCGGTCGAGAAGAGCATCGACTGGACGGCGAGGCGGCGCGACAGGGGAGTGGGTGGGATCAGGCGCCGCAGTGCGCCGGACCTGCCCGTGCCTGTGTCCGAGACAGGTGTGGTCATCGCGCTCATCCTCGCTCCTCCCGCTAGCGTCTGTCAGGTGGATTTCTGGACGGTGCGCGGCGACGCCGACGAGGTGGTCGCGGAGCTGCGCGCCTGGCTGTCCGACGGGGACCCCTCCGCGCCGGCGCTGGTCGTCGAGACGTCCGGTTCCACGGGGGCTCCGAAGCGGGTGCTGCTCACTCGCGACGCCCTCCTGGCCTCCGTTCGGGCCTCGGCTGCCCGGCTGGGGGCGACCGGACCGTGGGTCCTCGCGGTGCCGCCGACCTTCGTCGCCGGCGTCCAGGTGATCGCACGGTCACTGGTGGCCGGCCACGAACCCGTCGTGCTCGAGCGCAGTGGCTGGCCCGAGGGCACGGGATGGTTCGTCTCGCTGGTCCCGACCCAGCTGACCCGGAAGCTCGGCTCGGCCGATGACCTCGCTGCGCTGCGTCGCGCGCACACCGTGCTGCTCGGCGGAGGACCCATCGGTGGCCCCCTGCGGGCCAGAGCGGCCGACGCAGGGGTGCACGTCGTCGCCACCTACGGCTCCGCCGAGACCGCAGGAGGCTGCGTGTACGACGGCCTCCCTCTCGACGGAGTGGCCGTCGCGCTCGGCGAGGGTGGCCGGATCCGGATCGCCGGGCCCACGCTCTTCACCGAGTACGTCGACCAGCCCGACCTCACGCGCGAGGTGCTCGTGGACGGGTGGTTCCTCACCTCCGACGCCGGCCGCATCGACGAGGACGGCCACCTCGTCGTGACCGGGCGGATCGACGACGTGATCGTGAGTGGCGGACTGAACATCCCCGGCCCGGCGGTGGCCGAGCGACTGCTGGCCCACCCGTCGATCGCGGCCGTCGAGGTGCTGGGGGTGCCGGACGCGGAGTGGGGCAACCGGGTGGTTGCCTTCGTCGTTCCTGGTGGCTCCGCGGTGGTGGACGAGCTGCGGGACTGGGTCGCAGAGGTTCATCCGCGGTCCTGGGCGCCGCGCCAGTTCGTCGTGCTGGACGAGATCCCGCTGCTCCCGAACGGGAAGCCGGATCGGCAGGCCCTGCTCGGGATCGCGGTCGAGGATGCGATCTCATGAAGGTCGTCGCGATCCCGATGCGCACCCGCTTCCGCGGTATCACCGTCCGCGAGGTGGCGCTGCTGCGCGGACCCGGTGGGTGGGGTGAGTGGAGCCCGTTCCTGGAGTACCCGCCCGACGTGGCCGAGGCCTGGCTGCGCTGTGCCGAGGAGTCGGCCGCCGGCGACTGGCCGGCCCCCGTCCGAGCCTCGGTCCCGGTCAATGTCACCGTTCCCGCGGTCGGTCCCGAGCGCGCGCACGCCATCGTGCTCGACGGCGGCTGTCGCACCGCGAAAGTGAAGGTGGCGGAGCCCGGCCAGACCCTCGCCGACGACGAGGCCCGGGTCGAGGCGGTGCGGGCTGCGCTCGGACCCGACGGCCGGATCCGCGTGGATGCCAACGGCGCCTGGTCGGTCGACGAGGCGGTCCTCGCGATCCGGCGCCTCGATCGTGCCGCCGGCGGACTGGAGTACGCCGAGCAGCCGACAGCGTCCGTCGAGGACCTCGCCCGTGTACGACGACAGGTGGACGTCCCGATCGCTGCCGACGAGTCGATCCGGCGGGCCGAGGATCCCTACCGCGTGCGCGACCTCGAGGCCGCTGACATCGCAGTCCTCAAGGTGCAGCCCCTCGGGGGAGTCCGCGCCTGCCTGGAGATCGCCGAACGGATCGGCCTGCCGGTCGTGGTGTCCTCGGCGCTCGAGACCTCGGTCGGCATCGCCGCCGGCGTGGCCCTTGCGGCCGCGCTGCCCGACCTGCCCTACGCGTGCGGCCTCGCCACGGTGCAGCTGCTCACCGCGGACGTGGTGGCGCATCCGTTGCTCCCCGTCGACGGAGCGCTGCCCGTGCATCGGCCAGCGGTCGACGTACAACAGGTCGCAGCGCTGGCTGCCGCCCCCGATCGGGTGGAGCACTGGGAGGCCAGGCTCGCCGCGGTCCGCGCGCTGCGGGAGGATCGTCGATCATGACCTCCCCGACCTCCCCCGAGGGCGCTGCTGACAGTGCCGCCGACCTGGCAGACGCTCTGGTCGCGTGGCTCGCGCGGGCCGGGGTCACCGAGGTCGTGGTCGCACCGGGATCGCGCAACGCCCCGCTCTCGATGGCCCTGTGGGCGTCGGCGCAGGCCGGCGGTGCCCGGCTGCACACCCGGATCGACGAGCGGACCGCCGGTTTCCTCGCCCTCGGGCTGACCAAGAGTGGATCGCGCGCTGCCGTGCTCACCACGTCGGGCACCGCGGTCGCCAACCTCCATCCGGCGGTCCTCGAGGCGATCCACGCGGGCGTCGGCCTGGTCGTGGTGTCGGCGGATCGTCCCGCCCGGCTGCGCGGCACCGGCGCCAACCAGACCACCGAGCAGGCCGGCATCTTCGGCCCCCTCCTGACGTCGTACGACGTCGCGACCGTCGCCGCGCTCGACGCCGTCGCCGCACCGCCCCACGAGGTCGTGCACCTCAACGTCCAGCTCGACGCCCCCCTCGTTCCTGAGTCGCCCTTGGTTTCGAGGCTCGCTGACGCTCGCACCTCAACCAGCGGGTCGGTGGTTGAGGTGCGAGGAGCTCCAGCGACGAGCCTCGAAACCCCCGGCCCCCCACTCGAACGAGGCCCGCGCACGGTCGTGGTGGCCGGTGACGACTCGGGCCCACCTGCCCGCCAGCTCGCCGAAGCCGCCGGCTGGCCGCTGCTGGCCGAGCCGACGAGCGGCTCCCGCACCGGCGAGAACGCGCTGCGCACCTACCGCCTGCTCCTCGGCACCGACCTCGGCGCACGGATCGAGCGCGTCGTGGTGTTCGGCCGCCCGACCCTGTCGCGACCGGTCACGCGCCTGCTCGAACGCCCCGACATCGAGGTGCTCGTCGTGCCCGGACGCGGACTGTGGCCGCCGAAGCCTGAGGGCTCGATCGCGACCAGCCACCCGCGATGGGGCGAGGACGAGGTGGACGACCCCGCCTGGTTCGAGGCCTGGAAGGAGGCCGACCGCGCCCTCGGCCGCCGCCTCGACCGGTTGCTCGCGGACCAGCCCACCCTGACGCCGTACGACGTCGCGGGGACCACCTTCGCTGCCCTGCCCGCGGGCGGGCTGCTCGTGGTCGGTGCGTCGAGCCCGGTGCGCGACCTGGACCTGATGGCACGACCGCCGGCCGTCGGCACCCGCCGCAAGGTGATCGCCAACCGGGGCCTCGCCGGCATCGACGGCACGATCAGCACCTCGATCGGTGCAGCGCTCGGGCGTCGCGACTCGGCTCGAAACCTCGCACTCATGGGGGACCTGACCTTCCTGCACGACCAGACGGCGTTCGTGCTCGGTCCCGACGAACCGCGTCCCGACCTGACGGTCGTGGTCGCCAACGACGACGGCGGTGCGATCTTCTCGATGCTCGAGCAGGGCGCTCCCGCCCACGCCGCGTCGTTCGAGCGTCTCTTCGGGACGCCGCACGGCATGGACCTCGCCAGCCTGTGCGCGGCCGCCCGGATCCCGCACCTGCGCGTCACCTCACGCCCCGAGCTCGAGCACGCGCTCGCCAGTCCCAACGGTGGCATCGAGGTCGTCGAGGCGACGATCAGCCGGGTGGACCGCCGCGACCTGGACCTGCAGGTCCGCGCCCTCGCCACCACCCCTGAAGAGGCGTAGCCATGGACATTGCCCTCCTGCTCGTTGCGATCGCGGTGGTCGTCCTGGCCGTCACCGCGATCTCCGAACGCGTCGACATCCCCGCCCCGCTGACCCTCGTCGTGGTGGGCGTCGCGGCGTCGTACGTCCCGGGCGTGCCGGAGCTGCGGCTCGAGCCCGAGGTGGTCCTGCTGGGCCTGTTGCCGCCGCTGCTGTACTCCGCCGCCGTCAACACCTCACTCGTCGACTTCAACGCCAACCGGCGCCCGATCCTGCTGCTCTCCGTCGGCCTGGTCGCGTTCACCACTTTCGGTGTGGCCGCGGTGATCAAGACCGTCATTCCCGAGATCGACTGGCCGCTGGCGCTGGCCATCGGCGCCGTCGTCGCGCCGCCCGACGCGGTCGCCGCGACCGCGATCGGGCGACGGATCGGGCTCCCGCGTCGCGTGGTCACGATCCTCGAGGGCGAGTCCCTGCTCAACGACGCGACCGCACTGGTGGCCCTGCGCACGGCGGTCCTGGCCATCGGTACCACCGTGACGGTGTGGGAGGTCGGGTTCGACTTCCTGCGTGCCGCCGGCGGCGGCCTCGCCATCGGCGTGCTCGCCTTCGTCGTGGTCGGCTTCCTCCGCAAGAAGATCACCGACCCGCTGATGGACACCGCCATCTCGCTGGTGATCCCGTTCGCGTCGTACATCCTCGCTGAGGAGATCCACGCCTCCGGTGTGGTCGCCGTCGTCGTGGCGGGCCTGCTGCTCGGCCACGTGGCGCCGATCCTGCAGACCGCCCAGTCGCGGATCGCAGAGCGCACCAACTGGCGCACCATCGCCTACGTCCTCGAGAACACGGTCTTCCTGCTGATCGGGTTGCAGGCCGACTGGCTGCTCGCCGAGGTCGAGGAGAGCGAGTTCGGGGTCGCCACCATCGCGACCGCCTGCGCCGCCACGCTGGTGGCGGTCGTCGTGCTCCGCATGGTGTGGGTCTTCGTGTCCCGCTACCTGCTGATCCGCCCCGGCCCGGACCCGGTGACCGGAGAGCGTGCGAGCTGGCGCTACTCGTTCCTCATCGGCTGGGCGGGGATGCGTGGCGTGGTCACGCTCGCCGCGGCGTTCACCGTCCCGGAGGACACCGTGCACCGCGAGGTGTTGCTGATCGTCGCGTTCGCGGTGGTGGCCGGCACCCTGCTCGGCCAGGGGCTGACCCTGCCGTGGGTCGCGCGGCGGTTGCGCGTGCCTTCGCCGGATCCGCACGACGACGCCCTCGCCCGAGCCACGCTGCTGCAGCAGGCCGCGAAGGCGGGCTTCCACAAGCTCGACGAGCTGGCCGAGGACTGCAAGGACCCGCATTCCGTGCGGGAGCTGATCATCCAGCGCATCGAGCAACGCAACTTCGCCGCGTGGGAACGCCTCGGCACCACTGAGGGCGAGGAGAGCCCGAGCGACCTCTACGCGCGCTGGCGCGGGGAGATGATCGACGCCGAGCGTCGCCGGGTGCTGGAGATCCGTTCGACCGGCACCGTTCCGTCCGAGATCGTGAGCGAGGTACTGGCCATGCTCGACGTCGAGGAATCCATGCTGGACGCGGCCGAGGCCGAGCGCGCCGAGCTCCGGAGCACGACGACCGTCAACCGGTCCGACGGCTGCGAGCACCTTGCCGCAGCGCCCCTGCTGGACCCGCCCACCGAGCTCGCCTGCCCCCAGTGCCTGGCCGAGGGGCAACGCTGGGTGGCGCTGCGGATGTGCCTGTCCTGCGGCCAGGTGGGCTGCTGCGACTCCTCGCCCGGCCGTCACGCCACCGCGCACTTCCGCGAGGAGCAGCACCCGGTCATGCGCTCGATCGAACCCGGCGAGGACTGGCGGTGGTGCTTCGTGCACCACCAGACCGGCTAGCGTTGGCGTCATGCGACTGACGAAGTTCGGGCATGCGGCGGTGCGGATCGAGACCGAGGGCACCACGGTGGTTCTCGACCCGGGCATCTGGACCCAGCGCGAGGCCGTTGACGGGGTCGACGCCGTGCTGATCACCCATGAGCACGTCGACCACTACGACCCCGAGCACCTGCGCGCAACGGACGCGCCGATCTTCACGATCGCCGCCGTGGCCGCGCAGATCCGCGACGCCGCGCCGGACGTCGCGGAGCGCGTGACCGTGGTCGCCCCCGACGAGGTGTGGAAGATCGGCGCGATCGGCGTCCGTGCGGTCGGCGAGCTGCACGCGGTGATCCACCCGGACCTGCCGAGGTTCCACAACAGCGGGTACGTCCTGACCGTCGGTGACCAGACCGTGTTCCACCCGGGCGATGCGCTGACCGTTCCTGGCCTGCCCGTCGACGTACTCCTCGCGCCCGTGTGTGCGCCGTGGATGCGGGCCAGCGAGGGCGTCGACTTCGCCCGATCGGTGGGCGCCGCCCGCAACGTGGCGATCCACGATCGCGTCTACTCCGCAGAGGGGCTCGGCATCATCGACGGCCAGTTCGGTCGCCTGCTCGGCGCTCGGGGACTGGACTACGTCCGACTGCCCGACGGTTCCGACCTGTAGGCAGGGTCCGGGGCTCTCAGGCAGACCGGGCATGATGGCCCGATGCCGATCGCACGCTCGTCCCTTGCCGGTGCCGCCACCGGAGTCGTCCTTCTCGCTGGTGCCGTCGGGTTCGGCGTGGGCCTGCCCGAGGTCGTCGAGAACCCGGGCGCGCACGCCGCGGACCTGCCGAAGCTCCCCGACCGTCTCGATGACCGCTTCATCGCGCTGTCCGCCGTGACTCCCGAGGACGGCAAGGCCACCACGCCCGACGCGGTCGCACAGATGAAGGCGTTCGCGACCGAAGCAGCGTCGAGCGAGAAGGAGGCCAAGGAACGCCTGGCCGGCATCTACGACGACGCGGTCGTGCGTTCCTACCTCGACGTCCCGGCCACCGTCGCTGCCAACGCGACGTCGCGTCCGGCGACACTCGCCGTGACGATCGTGCCCGGTGACGCGGGCCTGGTCATCCCGAACGGGCCGTTCCAGATCGACCAGTCGGGCACGCACTACGACCTCAAGAAGGTCGGTGGCTACCGCTGCTCGGTGACCTGGTCGGAGACGATCGACCCCACCACCGGCATCCCCACCGGCGAGAAGCCGACCGGCGCCAACTACCAGGTCGACTGCCGTACCGACCGCGACGGCGTGACCTACGACGTCTACGGCACCGGCCTGACGCCCGAGGAGACGGCGCACTACCTCGACGTCGTCCTCGAGCAGACCGCCACGGACTGACCCGGGCCCACTCGTCAGCTCCAGTAGACGATGACCTTGTCGCCCACCTGGACCTGGTCGAACAGCCACGCCACGGCCTCGCGGTCACGGACGTTGACACAGCCGTGCGAGGCGCCGTTGTAGCCGTGCGCGGCGAAGTCGGGCGAGTAGTGCACGGCCTGGCCGTCGGAGAAGAACATCGCGAACGGCATGGGCGTGTGATAGAGGCTCGACACGTGGTCGGGGCTCTTGCGGGTCACGTGGAACGCGCCCTCGCGGGTCGGCAGCTCGGCTGACCCGAACCGTACGTCGACGGTCTTGCGGACCTGGCCGTTCACGACCCAGCGCAGCGTCCGGCTGGACTTGTCGACGCACATCACGCGACCGGTGGTGCAGCGTGGGTCGAGCGGACCGGGCTTGTTGCCGCCGTTGCCCGGCGGGGGCTGGTTGGTCAGCTCGGCCTTGGTCGGTACGCGGGTCATCGAGTGCAGTCGGTCGAGCGTGCGCCGGTCGACCTCGCCGGTGACCTCGAACCCGCGCTTGGCCTGGAAGCCGCGGACGGCCTTGGTCGTCAGGTCGCCGTAGTTTTCGCTGACGTCGCCACTGAACCAGTCGATCTGCTTGAGCCGGGCCTGGAGGTCGCGCACCTCGGGGCCGTGGTCGTCGGGGGAGAGGAGGGCCGGTCCTGCCGGCGGCGGGCCCGGGTCCTCGACCGGCTCGGGGTCGGGCGACGGCTTCGGCTCCGGCTTCGGATTAGGCTTCGGCGCGGGATCGGGTGTTGCGCTCGGGTCGGTCGGGTCGGTCGGGTCGGTCGGGTCGTCCATCGCCGCGGGCTCGCCGATCGGACCGGCGGCCCGGGGGTTCGACTCCCACGGCAGGACGTCCTCCTGCACGGCCCAGCCGACGCCGTACGCCAGTACGGAGCACAGGGCGGCCAGCAGGGTGATCAGGCTGATCCGGCGAGCGACGCGCAACTTGGTGTTCATGTCCATGTAGACGCCACGAGGAGGCACTTGGTTGCGAACGACTTTTGCTCACCCGCCGACGAGGGTGCCCGGGCCGCGTAGGTACGCTTCCGCGGTGGCCCGCGCAGAGCTCGACAAGCAGCCCGCCGATGTCCGACGGATGTTCGACACCGTCGCGCGGCGCTATGACCTGACCAACGACATCCTCTCCTTCGGGCAGGACCGCCGCTGGCGCAAGGAAGTGCTGGAGGCCGTCGATCCGTCGTACGGCGACATGGTGCTCGACCTTGCCGCCGGCACCGGCACGTCCAGCCAGCCGTTCCGCGACGCGGGCGCGACCGTCGTACCGTGCGACTTCTCGATCGGCATGCTGCAGGTGGGCAAGAAGCAGTTCCCGCACCTGCCCTTCACGGCCGGCGACGGCACCAAGCTGCCCTTCCGTGACGACACCTTCGACGCGGTCACGATCTCCTTCGGCCTGCGCAACATCGTCGACCCCCAGGCCGGGCTGGCCGAGCTGCGCCGGGTCACCAAGCCCGGCGGACGGCTCGTGGTGTGCGAGTTCAGCCACCCGACGTGGTCGCCCTGGCGCACCGTCTACCTCGAGTACCTGATGAAGGCCCTCCCGGCCGTCGCCACCGCGGTGTCGTCCGCGCCCGACGCGTACGTCTACCTGGCCGAGTCGATCCGCGCCTGGCCCGACCAGCGCGGCCTGGCCGACCTGATCGGTGCAGCCGGCTGGAAGTCGCCCGAGTGGCGCAACCTGTCCGGCGGCATCGTCGCCATGCACCGCGCCACCGCCTGAGGATCCCCTTGCGCATCGACTGGATCCCGACGAAGGCTGAGCTCGACGCCTTCATCCGTGCGATGGGTCTCGACTTCCTGAAGCGCACCGCTCTCGTCGTCCTGATCGTCTGGGCAGGGGGTGCGCTGGTCGTCTCGCCCTACGGCATCGCCGCGGTGATCTTCTACCTCGCCGCAATGGGTGTCCTGGCCATCGTCATCGGGGTCGTCATCCATCGCCGGATCAGGCGCATGGGCCTGGGCGCCTATCCGGTCGGCCAGGTCGCGTCGGCCGAGGCACAGGACACCGGCCTGCGCCTGGTCAGCGCGGCGGGAGCGGCCGAGATTCCGTGGAGCCGGATGACCCGCACGCGGGTCGGACCAGTGATGGTCACCTTCAAGGACGCACTCTCGCGCCAGACGATGATGGTTCCGCGGCAACTGATGCCCGACGAGTGGCTCACGCGGCTCGACCCGCCCCGTTCCTGACGCCCGCGCCAGGCCCTGATTTTGGCAACCGGTCCGTGCCCTAAATCCGCAGGTCAGGCCGCTCTTTCAGGTTGACCGACCCCCCTGTCGCGACCCTTCGATGGAGTGGCAGGATGTGGGCCACACCACTAGTGATTCTGTTCACAAGGTCACGAGAGGGAGGCTCATGGAGCTCTACACACCGGTTCTGGTTCTCGCCGCACTGGCCGCGTTGTTCGCGGTCGGGTCCGTGGCGATGAGCACCCTCGTCGGGCCGCGCCGCTACAACCGCGCGAAGCTCGACTCCTACGAATGTGGCATCGAGCCGACGCCCCAGGCCCTCAGTGGTCGGTTCCCGGTGAAGTACTACATCGTCGCGATGCTCTTCATCGTCTTCGACATCGAGATCATCTTCTTGTACCCCTGGGCCCTGTACCTGGACGCCATGGCGTGGTTCGGCCTGGTCGAGATGGTCCTGTTCATCGCCACGGTCTTCGTGGCCTACGCATACGTCTGGCGCCGCGGCGGATTGGATTGGGACTANCATGGCGTGGTTCGGCCTGGTCGAGATGGTCCTGTTCATCGCCACGGTCTTCGTGGCCTACGCATACGTCTGGCGCCGCGGCGGATTGGATTGGGACTAGTTCCATGGGTGTAGAAGAGAAGCTGCCGAGCGGCGTCCTGTTGACCACGGTCGAAGGACTGGCCGGCTACATGCGCAAGGCCAGCTTCTGGCCCGCGACGTTCGGCCTGGCCTGCTGTGCGATCGAGATGATGACCTCGGGCGGTCCGAAGTACGACCTGGCCCGGTTCGGCATGGAGGTCTTCCGGGCCAGCCCGCGCCAGGCCGACCTGATGATCGTGGCCGGCCGGGTGAGCCAGAAGATGGCRCCCGTCCTGCGCCAGATCTACGACCAGATGGCRGAGCCCAAGTG
>NZ_LMHJ01000005.1:0-1272 GCF_001427795.1 Nocardioides sp. Root682
CAAGGAGAAGTTCCCGACCGCTCCGCGCTTCCACGGCCGGCACCAGCTCAACCGCTGGCCCGACGGGCTGGAGAAGTGCATCGGCTGCGAGCTGTGCGCGTGGGCCTGCCCGGCCGACGCGATCTACGTCGAGGGTGCCGAGAACGTCGACGGTGACGGCGAGGAGTCGGCCCGGTTCTCCGCCGGAGAGCGCTACGGCCGCGTCTACCAGATCAACTACCTGCGCTGCATCCTGTGCGGCCTGTGCATCGAGGCCTGCCCGACCCGGGCGCTGACGATGACCAACGAGTACGAGCTGGCCGACGACAACCGCGCGGACCTGATCTACGAGAAGTCCGACCTGCTGGCTCCGCTGTTGCCCGGCATGCAGCAGCCGCCGCACGAGATGCAGCTCGGCAAGGACGACCTGGCCTACTACCGCGGGGACTTCGCGGCCCCGATCCCGGTGCCGGTGGTGCCGTCGGGGCCGACGACGGACGGCACGGCAGGGGGCCACGCATGACCGCGTTCTGGGTGCTCGCCCCGATCATGGTGATCGCCGCCCTCGGCCTCCTGTTCGTCCGCAAGGCCGTGCACGCCGCGATGCTGCTCGCTGTCGTGATGATCAGCCTCTCGGTGCTGTATCTCGTCCTGGAGGCGCCGTTCCTCTTCGCGGTGCAGATCATCGTCTACACCGGCGCGATCCTGATGCTGTTCCTGTTCGTCCTGATGCTGGTCGGTGTCGATGCCTCCGACTCGCTGGTGGAGACGATCAAGGGCCAGCGCGCGCTGTCCTGGATCGTCGGCCTGGCCTTCGCGGTGATCATGATCGTCGGCTTCACCCAGTTGACCTTCGGTACGGCGGTGGGGCTCGAGGACGCCAACAAGGGCGGGAACATCCAGGCCCTGGCCAACCTGCTCTTCTCGCGCTACGTCTTCGTCTTCGAGACCACGAGCGCGCTGCTGATCACCGCGGCCGTGGGCGCGATGGTGCTCGCGCACCGCGAGCGGCTCACGCCGCGACGTACCCAGCACGAGATCGCGGCCGAGCGGATCCGGGCCTACGCCGAGACCGGCGCGCACCTCGGACCGCTGCCCCCACCGGGTGTCTACGCCCGGCACAACGCCGTCGACACCCCTGCTCTGCTGCCTGACGGCAGCCCTGCGGCAGCGTCGGTGTCCCGGGTCCTCGCGGCCCGCGGCACGATGCGGCCGACCGGGCTGCGCGACATCGACAAGATGCAGGCGCAGATCGGGGTCGACCCGACGCACGCGCCCGAAGTGGCGGGCAAG
>NZ_LMHJ01000005.1:1406-317822 GCF_001427795.1 Nocardioides sp. Root682
CGAGACCCACATCCCCGTCGTCGCGCCCAGCGATGCCGACGGTGTCTTCAACCTGCTCTGGCTGATCATCGCGCTGCCGCTGTTCGGTGCCGCCGTGCTGCTGCTGCTCGGCAACCGCCGCACCAAGGGCTACGGCCACTGGATCGGACTGGCCACGATCACCGGCTCGTTCCTGCTCAGCCTGGTGATGTTCCTCCAGCTGCTCGGGCGCGACGAGGGTGACCGCCAGGTCGCGAAGCACCTGTGGACCTGGATCGAGGCCGGCCACCTCGACGTCGGTCTGGACCTGCTCTACGACCCGCTGTCGTCGTTGTTCCTGCTCCTGATCACCGGTGTCGGCGCGCTCATCCACCTGTACTCCGTGGGCTACATGGAGCACGACCCGCGCCGGTCGCGGTTCTTCGCCTACCTCAACCTGTTCGTCGCGGCCATGCTCATGCTGGTCCTCGCGGAGAACTACGTCGGACTGTTCCTCGGCTGGGAAGGGGTCGGCCTGGCGTCGTACCTCCTGATCGGCTTCTGGCAGCACAAGCCCTCGGCCGCGGCCGCCGCCAAGAAGGCGTTCGTCATCAACCGGGTCGGCGACATGGGCCTGGGCCTGGCGATCTTCGTGATGTTCGCGACCTTCGGNATCGGCTTCTGGCAGCACAAGCCCTCGGCCGCGGCCGCCGCCAAGAAGGCGTTCGTCATCAACCGGGTCGGCGACATGGGCCTGGGCCTGGCGATCTTCTTGATGTTCGCGACCTTCGGTACGACGTCCTTCAGCGGGATCAGCGCCGTCGCGGGCGGTGCCACCGAGACCACGCTGACCTGGATCGGCGTGCTGCTGCTGGTCGGTGCCTGCGGCAAGTCCGCGCAGGTGCCGTTGCAGTCCTGGCTGCTCGACGCGATGGAGGGCCCGACCCCCGTGTCGGCCCTGATCCACGCCGCGACCATGGTCACCGCAGGTGTCTACCTCGTGGTCCGCTCCAACTTCATCTTCGAGCTCGCGCCGAACGCCCAGACCGCAGTGGTCATCGTGGCCACCGTGACGCTCCTGTGGGGCGCGATCATCGGTTGCGCGAAGGACGAC
Organism: Nocardioides sp. Root682; assembly: GCF_001427795.1. Classification (GTDB taxonomy): domain Bacteria; phylum Actinomycetota; class Actinomycetes; order Propionibacteriales; family Nocardioidaceae; genus Nocardioides. Next base: position 2,479 of record NZ_LMHJ01000005.1, read on the forward strand.
ATCAAGAAGGCCCTGGCCGGCTCCACGATGAGCCAGATCGGCTACATGATGCTCGGCGCCGGTCTCGGCGTCGCGGGCTACGCCTTCGCGATCTTCCACCTGCTCACGCACGGCTTCTTCAAGGCCAACATGTTCCTCGGCGCCGGATCCGTGATGCACGCGATNACGATGAGCCAGATCGGCTACATGATGCTCGGCGCCGGTCTCGGCGTCGCGGGCTACGCCTTCGCGATCTTCCACCTGCTCACGCACGGCTTCTTCAAGGCCAACATGTTCCTCGGCGCCGGATCCGTGATGCACGCGATGGACGACGACGTGGACATGCGCCACTACGGCGCGCTCAACAAGCTGCTCCCCGTCACCTTCCTGACCTTCGCCATGGGCTACCTCGCGATCATCGGCTTCCCGCCGTTCTCGGGCTTCTGGTCCAAGGACAAGATCATCGAGGTCGCCCTCATCGAGAACCCGATCGTCGGGATCTGCGCGCTCCTCGGTGCCGGCATCACGGGCTTCTACATGACCCGCCTGATGCTGATGACGTACTTCACCAACAAGCGCTGGGCCTCCACTGATGACGGGGGAGGCGTGCACCCGCACGAGAGCCCCAAGGTGATGACGATCCCGCTGATCGTCCTCGCCGCGCTCTCGGTCCTCGGCGGCCTGATGCTTGCGAGCAACTGGATCGTCGAGTGGCTCAGCCCGGTCGTCGGCCACGCCGAGCACCACGAGCCCCCGATCCCGGTCATCGTGATCACGCTGATCACCGTCGCCGTCGTCGCAGTGGGTGTCGGCCTGGCCTGGTTCCTCGTCGGCAAGCAGGACGTCCCCCGGGTCGCCCCGGCCGACGTCTCGTTCGCGACGAAGGCGGCGCGCGCCGACCTGTACGGCGACGCGATCAACGACGCCCTGGTGGTGACGCCCGGCAATCGCACGGTGTTTGCGCTGACGACCGCAGACCGTGCGATCGTCGATCGTCTCCTGACGGGAATCGGAGAAGCCACCCATGGCGCCGGCCAGTTCATACGACGCATTCAGAACGGTTACGTCCGGACCTACGCGCTGGGGATCCTGGGCGGTGCCGTGATTCTGGTCCTGACCCTGGTGGCGGTGAACCAGTGAGCCGGCAGCCGCGACCCTCGCCTTCGTTCCTTCCGAGCGGCGGCCCCCGATGACAGACGTCCCGATCCTCACCATTCTCGTCTGGCTCCCCGTCGTCGGAGCCATTGCGGTTGCGATTGCGCCGTCAGCTCTCAGCAAGACACTCGGTCTGGGCATCGCTCTCGTCACCCTCGTCATCGGCGTGGCCATTGCGTTCTTCTACGAGAACGACGGCGGTCGGCAGTTCGAGGAGGTGCACGTGTGGATCGAGGTGTTCGGTGTGCACTACGCGTTCGGGCTCGACGGCCTCGGCCTGCTGATGGTGCTGCTGACCGTGCTGCTCGTGCCGGTCGTCCTCGGCGCCGAGTGGGTCAAGGCCGACGACCCCGACGGTGCGGGCGCGAAGGCGTTCGTCGCCTGGGCGCTGGCGCTCGAGGGCCTGTCGCTAGCGGTGTTCTGCGCGACCGACGTCTTCTTGTTCTACGTCGTGTTCGAGGCGACGCTGATCCCGGCGTACTTCCTGGTCGGCGGGTTCGGTCGCGAGGGCCGCGGCGCGGCAGCGCTGAAGTTCTTGATGTTCCAAGTCGCGGGCGGCCTGATCCTGCTGGCCTCGGTGGTCGGTCTCTACGTCGTGTCCGCCCAGGTGGGCGAGCCGTCGTACCTCCTCAAGGACCTCGAGAAGCTCGACATCGACACCGAGCCCGGTCGCTGGCTGTTCTTCGGCTTCTTCATCGCGTTCGCGATCAAGGCGCCGCTGTTCCCGCTGCACACCTGGCTGGCCGACACCACCGAGAAGGCNGCCCGGTCGCTGGCTGTTCTTCGGCTTCTTCATCGCGTTCGCGATCAAGGCGCCGCTGTTCCCGCTGCACACCTGGCTGGCCGACACCACCGAGAAGGCCACACCGGGCACGGGCGTGCTGCTGGTCTGCATCCTCGACAAGATCGGCACCTTCGGGATGCTGCGGTTCTGCCTCGGCATCTTCCCCGAGGCCTCGCAGTGGGCGACGCCCCTGGTGGTCGTGCTCGCCCTGATCTCCGTCGTGTACGGCGCCCTGGTCGCCATCGGGCAGGACGACGTCTTCCGCCTGATCGGTCTGACCTCGCTCAGCCACTTCGGCCTGATCACCCTCGGCATCTTCACCATGAGCACGCAGGGCGGCACCGGCGCGATCCTCTACATGGTCAACCACGGACTCGGCACGGCTGCGCTGTTCCTCGTCGCGGGCTACCTCTACGACCGCCGCGGCACCNCAGGGCGGCACCGGCGCGATCCTCTACATGGTCAACCACGGACTCGGCACGGCTGCGCTGTTCCTCGTCGCGGGCTACCTCTACGACCGCCGCGGCACCTCGCTGATCAGCGAGATGGGCGGCATCGAGAAGGTGGCGCCGATCCTGGCCGGCCTGTTCCTCATCGCCGGACTCGCGACCCTCGGCCTGCCGGGCCTCTCGCCGTTCGTCAGCGAGTTCCTGGTGCTGCTGGCCGCCTTCGACTACGGCTGGTACATCGCCGCCATCGCCATCATCAACATGGTGCTGTCCGCTACCTACGTGTTGTGGACGTACCAGCGCACGATGACCGGACCGACGTCCGCGGACCTCGACGGCACCAAGGACCTCGGACTCCGCGAGATCGTCGCGGTCGCGCCCCTGATGGCGGCGCTGGTGTTCTTCGGCTTCTACCCCACGCCCCTGCTGGACGCCGCCAACCCCATGGTCGGCGACCTGCTCGAACACGTCGGCGTGACCGATGATCCGCCCTCCGTCGATCCGGCCACCGGCTGCTCGGACCTGGCGAGCGCATGCGCGGTCGACGACGACACGGCGCACGAAGAGGAGGCGAACTGATGGAGTTCACCAAGCCCGAGCTCGAGTACTTCGAGCTCCTCCCCCTCCTCCTGGTCCTCGGCGGCGCCTGCGTCGGCGTCCTGATCGAGGCGTTCGTCGCCCGGCATCGACGTCGGAGCCCACAGATCGTTCTGTGCAACGCCGTCCTGCTGGCTGCGTTGATCAGCACCATCACCATTGGTCGTGGCCTCGACCCGCACACGGGTGCTGGCGGCAGCGAGGGTCGCGGCATCGTGGGTGCCGAGGGCAGCGTCATCGTCGACGGACCCACGGTCTACCTCTGGGGACTGGTGCTGGTCTTCGCCATCGGCGGGGTCGCCCTGTTCGCCGAGCGACGCCTCGAGGGCGGTGTCTCGNGTCGACGGACCCACGGTCTACCTCTGGGGACTGGTGCTGGTCTTCGCCATCGGCGGGGTCGCCCTGTTCGCCGAGCGACGCCTCGAGGGCGGTGTCTCGGCCTTCACCGGCCAGGCCGCGGCCCTCCCGGGCACCGACACCGAGCGCGAGGCCTCCACCCGAGGCCTCGAGCACACCGAGGTCTACCCGCTCATGCTCTTCGCGGTCGCCGGCATGCTGCTGTTCCCCGCCTCGGGTGACCTGCTGACGATGTTCGTCGCGCTCGAGGTCCTCTCCCTCCCGCTGTACCTGCTGTGCGGTCTGGCCCGCCGCCGTCGCCTGCTCAGCCAGGAAGCAGCGATGAAGTACTTCCTGCTCGGCGCCTTCGCCTCCGGCTTCTTCCTGTACGGCGCCGCGCTGGTCTACGGCTACTCCGGCTCGGTGACCTTCGCCGGCATCAACGAAGCCGTCCGCGCGGGCGGGCCCAACCACGGCCTGCTCCTGGCCGGCATCGCCCTGCTCGCCGTGGGCCTGCTCTTCAAGATCGGTGCCGCACCGTTCCAGGCCTGGACGCCCGACGTCTACCAGGGCGCCCCGACCGCCGTCACCGCCTTCATGGCCGCCGGCACCAAGGTCGCCGCGTTCGGCGCCCTGCTGCGCCTGCTCTACGTCGCCTTCGGAGGCGAGCGCTGGAGCTGGGTGCCGATGCTGTGGGTCGTCGCGATCGCCTCGATGGTGCTCGGTGCCGTCCTGGCCGCCGTGCAGAACGACGTCAAGCGGATGCTCGCCTACTCCTCGGTCGCCCACACCGGCTTCCTGCTGGTCGGCGTCCTCGGAGTCCAAGGCGCCGACGAGCTCGCCAAGGGCCAGTACACCTCGCTCGAGGGCGTCCTGTTCTACCTCACCACCTACGGCTTCTCGACAATCGGGGCCTTCGCCATCGTGACGCTCGTACGCGACGCCGGTGGCGAGGCCACCCACTACGACCGCTGGGCCGGCCTGGGCCGCCGCTCTCCGCTCGTCGCCGGTGCCTTCGCGTTCTTCCTGCTCTCGATGGCCGGCATCCCCCTCACCGCCGGCTTCATCGGCAAGTGGGCAGTCTTCACCTCCGCCATGTCCGCAGGCGCCTGGCCGGTCGTCCTGGTGGCTCTTGCGTGCAGTCTCGTGGGTGGGTTCGTCTACCTGCGCCACATCAGGCAGATGTACTTCACAGAGGGACTGGTCGAGGAAGCAACGCACAGCGTTCCGCGGGCTCCCGCCACCTTCGGTGCCGTCGTGGTCTGCCTCGTCGCGACGGTGGCGCTGGGACTGTTCCCGCAACCGGTCATGGCAGTGATCGGATCGTCTGCCGGGTTCCTCCGCTAGCCGCGGATCCCATCTCGAGGGATCTCACCCCCTGTTCCACCCGGCAGGAGCGTGTGCATCGTCGACTGCGGCGGTGTCATGGGTACACGACTTCCCAAGAAAGGCGGTGCCCGTGTCCGTCACGAGCCGAGCTCCCCTGATCGTCCCCTCCGTCCTCCCTGCAGACTTCAGCCGGCTGGGGGAGGAGATCGCGGAGCTCGACGAAGCGGGCGTCGATCGGATCCAGTGGGACGTGATGGACGGTGTCTTCGTCCCGAATCTCACCTTCGGCCCGGACGTGATCGCGTCGACGCGCTCGGTCACGGACGTGCCGTTCGAGGCCCACCTCATGGTCGTCAATCCAGACCTGCTCCTTCGGCAGTACGTCGACGCCGGCTGTGAGCTCGTCATCGTCCATGCCGAGGCCTGCGTCCACCTCCACCGCACCCTCGCTGCGATCAGGGACCTGGGAGCCCGGAGCGGCGTTGCGCTCAACCCGCACACTCCTGCGCACGTCCTCGACGGTGTCCTCGAGGAAACCGACCTCGTGCTGGCCATGACCGTCAATCCCGGCTTCGGCGGGCAGGCCTACATCTCTGCCGTGGAGCGAAAGATCGGGCGTCTTCGGCGAATGATCGAGGAGTCCGGTCGACCGATCGAGCTGGAAGTGGACGGAGGCATCACCGAACTCACCATCAGCGGCGCCGCATCGGCAGGCGCCAATGTCTTCATCTCGGGGTCCTGGCTCTACTCGTACCCGGACGGCAAGGCCAAGGGCGTCACGCTGCTCCGTGAATTGGCCGCCAGTTCGGCGAGCGGAGGCTGACGGTGCCTGCGCAGCCGCTGGAAGCGGTGATCTTCGACGTGGACGGCACGCTGTTCGACAGCGAACGAGACGGTCATCGAGTTGCCTTCAACCTGGCGTTCACCGCCATGGGCCTCCCCGACAGGTGGGACGTTGCGACCTACGGCCGACTGGTGAAGATCACGGGTGGGGTGCAGCGGCTGACCCGCTGGTTCGAGGCATCGGGTCACTCCGTGGCTGATGCCGGCCGTCTCGCGATCGAGACACATCGCAGGAAGACCACGTTCATCCAGGACATCGTGGCTTCAGGCGCCATCCAACCCCGCAAGGGGGCCCCTGAACTTGTGCACGCGATTCGGGCAGCGGGAGTGCCCGTGCACGTGGCGACAACCGGCACCCGCGCCTGGGTGGAGCCGCTCCTGGCATCCGCCTTCGGAGGGTGCTTCGACGTCGTCATGACCGGGACCGAGGTCGCGGACCTGAAGCCGAGTCCCCTGGTCTACCGCGAGGTCCTGCTCCGCGCTGGATGTGATCCGGCCCGAACGGTTGCGATCGAGGATTCAGCCAATGGCCTGATCTCGGCGACGGGAGCGGGGCTCCGCTGCATCCTGGCAAGGAACGACTACACCCGGGAGGACGCGACGGCCGGGGCGATCATCGTCACGGATGAGCTGTACGGGCCCGAGGTCCGGACATGGTTCGAGCATCGACTGACGATGCCGGGCCGTTCCTGCGGGTGACAGGCGCCCGGCATCGTCATGCCCGTCACCGCTCCCGGTCGCGGACCTCCATCAGCCGCCACAGCATCGGCGTGAAGATCAACTGCATCGCGAGGTCCATCTTTCCGCCAGGGCACACGATCGTGTTCGGCCGTGACATGAACGAGTCGTGGAGCATCGACAGCAAGTAGGGAAAGTCGATCCCGCGGGGATCCTTGAATCGGATCACGAGCATCGACTCATCCTGGCTCGGGATCGTCCGCGCGATGAACGGGTTGGACGTGTCCACCACAGGCACGCGCTGGAAGTTGATGTCGGTTCTCGAGAACTGCGGGCAGACGTAGGTGACGTAGTCATGCATCCGCCGCAGGATCGTCTCGGTGACTGCCTCTGTCGAGTAGCCCCGTTTGGACTTGTCTCGCTGGATCTTCTGGACCCACTCAAGGTTGATGACCGGGACCACGCCGATGAGGAGGTCGACATGCTGTGCGACATCGATGTCGCCAGTCGCCACGCCCCCGTGCAGACCCTCGTAGAACAGCAGGTCGGTCTCGCCGGGCAGGTCGGACCAGGTGGTGAAGGTGCCCGGATCCTGCCCGTACGGGGCCGCCTCGCCCTCATCGTGCAGGTACCTGCGAACCTTGCCGGTGCCTGACTCGCCGTATCCGTGGAAGAGTTCCTCGAGCTCACTGAAGAGGTTCGCTTCCGGACCGAAGTGGCTGAAGGTGTGGTTCTGGTCGATGATCGCCTTGGCCATCTCGTCCTTCATGCCCATTCGGTCGAACCGGTGGAAGCTGTCCCCCTCGACGAACGCCGCAACCACCTCCTCGCGCCGGAAGATCTGCTCGAAGGTCCGCATGACGGAGGTGGTGCCGGCTCCTGAGGAGCCGGTGATCGCGACGATCGGGTGCTTTTTCGACATCGTTCTCCTACTCAGATGGCGGCGCGGTAGAGGCCACGCATGCTGTACAGCGGGTAGCTCTCGTCCTCGGGGTCGTCCGGCTCCTCGTGGTAGCGAACAATGCGTTCGACCTCTTCGGTACAGCCGAAGATGAGCCCGACTCGTTGATGGAGGTCCGTCGGCACGACGTCGAGGATCCGCTCCCGCCCCGTCGACGCGAGACCACCGGCCTGTTCGATGAGAAAGGCGATCGGGTTGGCTTCATAGAGCAGGCGGAGACGCCCCTTGACCTCCGGGTTCTTGGTGTCCTGCGGATAGAGGAAGACCCCTCCGCGGGTGAGAATGCGGTGGGTTTCCGCAACGAGGGAGGCGACCCACCGCATGTTGAAGTCCTTGTCCCGGGGACCGGAGACACCAGCGAGGCACTCATCGATGTATCGGCCGACGGGGCGTTCCCAGAACCGTCGGTTGGAGCTGTTGACGGCGAACTCCGAGGTCGACGTCGGCAGGGTGATGTTGGGGTGGGTCAGGATGAACTCGCCCAGGTTCGGGTCCAAGGTGAATCCGTGCACGCCGCGACCGACCGACAACACCAGCACGGTCGACGGACCGTAGATGGCGTAGCCCGCGGCCACTTGGTGCTCACCGCATTGAAGGAAGTCGGCCATGGTCGCGTCTGAGCCCGGTTCGGGGGCACGCAGGACCGAGAAGATGCTGCCCACCGAGACGTTCACGTCGATGTTCGATGAACCGTCCAGCGGATCGAAGGTGAGCAGGTACTTTCCGCGCGGGTAGATGGCCGGGATCGAGTAGGGGTCTTCGAGCTCCTCCGACGCCATGCCGGCGACCTGGCCGCCCCACTCTGTTGCTCGGATGAAGAGGTCGTTGGCGATGACGTCCAGCTTCTGCTGCTGCTCGCCCTGGACATTGATGGCGCCTGCCTTGCCGAGCATCCCTGTGAGAGCGCCGGCAGCGATCTGACGTGAGATGGCCTTGCAGGCAAGTGCGACATCGAGGATCAGCGTGTTGAGCTCGCCGCTGGATCCGGGGTGGCGGCGCCGCTCCTCGATGAGGAACCGGGCCAAGGTCGAACGGTCAGTCATCATCCGCGTCGCCCCTCCTGTCGTGTAGGTGTCTCACTGAGGACACCAGCGATGGCCGCGCGCCACATCCAGCGCAGGGGTGACAACGCGGGTGACGGTTCAGAGAGGGACGGCGTTGCGAGGACAAGTGCTGAGAGCCTGATCACCGGCAGACCCACCTGCAGGGGTGAGGCATCACGGGATGCCTCCTGCGTAGCCTCGGCTCCTCGTGAGACAACGAGCATTATCGCGTCCGCCGACCCTCCTCGGCTCCTATCAAGGTGTCGTCTGCGACCTCGACGGAGTGGTGTATCGGGGGGCAGACGCCGTCCCGTCGGCGATCAGCTCGTTGAACGATTCGATCGGCTCTGGCCGGCGGGTCGTCTTTGCGACCAACAACGCTTCACGGGAGCCAGGCGTCGTGGCCGAGCACCTCCGATCCCTGGGGCTCGGACCGGACGGGTGGTCGGTGGCGACCAGCGCCCAGGCGGCTGCACAGCACCTCCGCGGTGAACTCGCCGCCGGCACGTCCGTCGTCGCAGTGGGCGGACCCGGTGTCACCGCAGCGCTGATCGAGTTCGGCCTCGAACCCGTCACGGTCGGGTCTCGCGGAGCTGCCAAGGCCGCTGCGCTCGTGCAAGGGCTGGGGTCCGAGGTGTCCTGGACCGACTTGGCCACGGCAAGTGTCCTGGTTCGCGAGGGGATGCGTTGGGTGGTGACCAACCGCGACATGGTGGTGCCCAGCGATCGCGGGTCGTTACCCGGGAACGGAGCGCTGGTGGACGTGGTCAGGACTGCGAGCGGCACTGACCCGCACTTCGTGGCCGGAAAGCCAGGGCCAGCACTGTTCGAGCTGTCTCGAGCTGTGCTGGGCACGGGTCGCCGCGACACGCTCGTCTGCGGCGATCGGCTCGACACCGATGTCGCAGGCGCCCACGCTGCGGGCCTTGATTCGCTGCTGGTGCTGAGTGGGGTGACGTCGCTGCGCGACGTAGCGCTCGCCGCTCCGTTGCTTCGACCGACCTACGTCGCGGCCGACCTTCGCGCTCTTCTTGCTCCGGCGCTCCGTCCGATGGAATACAGGTCAGGTCTCTGCGTGATGTCCGCGCGTGGGATTCCGGAGCCTCCTCGAGACCTGGAACCTGACGAGCAGTTGGCAGCGGCAGTGGGCCTGGCGTGGTGGATCGTGGACGCGGGCGGGCAGCTGTGTCCGGACCCCGAACCGTGGCAGGACCTGGAGGACCAGCTCGGAGTGGGGCGAGTCAGCTCACGTCACGTGGTGTCAGAGGCTGGATGACACGTCCCTCGAACTCATCCCAGACCCGGTCGGCGCGACTGAACACGGTGCGCACCATTCGGCCGGCGACCCCGCGGTGAGGGAGGTGCGGGTGGGGCCGCGTCGGGGATCGCCGTGCGGTGGCAGCCACTCGCTCCCCGAGGCGATGGGTCTCGACATCGGGCAACGTGGCCGACAACAGGGCGACGAGGTCGCGTTCGAGCGCGACGACTGCATCCAGGTCGATCCGGACCATGGCCCAGACGTCGTCCCATGCACGTCCGATGTTCTGCGCCTGGCCGTATTGCTTCGCCTTCGCGATCACCAGCGCTCGCTCGAGGCGCTTCGCGGAAATCAGGTAGTCCTTGGTGAATGACCCGTTCGCCGGGGCCAGCTTTCGGGCGATCGGCAGGAGGATCTCGGTCACCGCTGTCACGTGCTGGGTGGTCGCCGCCAGGAAGTCGTCGGTACAGGCCCGGTTGTCGCCCGTGCGCAGCCCCGGCCGTTTCGACGAAGCGCGGGTCAGCCTTTCCTCGAGGGTGGTCAGGTGATCTTCGACGGTCGTGAGTAGTGACATCAACAGGCCCCTTCGTCATGTGGACTTTCAGATTGACTTGAAGGGTGCGCCTGCAATTCACAAAGGCACAAGGGTGGGAAATGGGTCGCCCGTCGAGCCACCCGGACGGGTGAACGTCGTCACCCCGCATGCGGTGCTCCCGCGGTTCTGGGTGAGTTCACGAAGACGCGAGGGCCGGCACCATCGCGCGATGGGCCGACTCGCACGCTGCAGCCAACTGCTGTCGGGCGCGCGCTGAGCCGCCACGCGTCCAACCCTCGAGTGCCGGTTCGAGCAACGCCCGACCGAGAGCGAATCCGAGGTGTCGATCCTGGCCGCATCCGGCCGAAAGCGTCGAGACCGCGACGAGGTGGTCCCGGACGGTCGCCAACGGATGCCCAGCGGACAGGAACCATGTGGCTGCCACGGCCGTGGGCACGGCTTCGTCGAGCACGTCGAGGGTGTGGCTCGCGACTGATGAAGCCGCGATTGATTGTGTTGAACGGGGGCCGGGGCTGATGAGTGGCATCCGCAACACCAAACGGCCGGGGTCGCACGGAACGTCTTCGAGTGCCAGGAAGATCGCCCGCAGTGCGTTGACGATCACTGCGCGTGTGACTCCGGTTGCGCTGCCCGGCATGCCTGGTAGCGCAACCGTGATGACGGGAACGAGTCCCGCACCTTGGGCCAGTGCGGCCGCGCCCGCCACCGCCCGAGCGTCGACGTGCGCCTCGCCGCGAGGAAACTGTCCCGGGCGGCGGTTCGCTCGAATCTCCACGAAGCTGGCGCCGACTCGGCGAGCATCGGTCAGGGACCGATCGGTGTCCGAGGTCCCGTTTCCCAGGGTCAGACGCACCCCCAGCATCGTTCCCCGATCTGGTGGTGGAGCCATGAGAGGGTGCAGTGGCTCCAGTTGGCCCGCTGAGGCCAGCACACCGCCCAAGGATGCTCTCGGCGTCGAGGCATCCACGGCGAACTCGAACAGGTCCGTTGCGGCGTCGGCGCGGATCCCGCGCTCACGAAGCGCGGCGTCCGCATAGTCGTCGAAGACCAGGACGCCGAAGCCTGGTCGGCGGATTGCAGCGAGAGTGCGGTCGAGGCGGTCCATGGCTGGACGGTAAGCACTCCGGAAGAAGTGTGTCCTCACCCTGCCAGGCGGCTGGACGGGTGACACCCGACGCATTGCATCAGGCTGGCAACGCAGTCAATGACGGGTCGTAGACAGCACGGCACCGCACCGAGGCATCGCTGGCTGCGACGACGAGAGCCGCGTCCTCGACCCGGTTGTGCAGATCGATGGCGCCGCTGTCCGGTCCGTCCCTGTGCGCGTTGAGGAAGTCATAGAGCATCCAGTCCAACGCGCATGCCGCAGCCAGCTGGTCAGCCTGGGGTAGGTCGGCTGCGGCAATGGTGGCCCGCATCGCTGCACGGTGCTCATCGACAGCCGCATCCTTGTTCACCCCCGAGCTGTCGTGCAGGAGCATGCTCAACGTGGCCGGTAGGCGGCGCCCGTCAGTCGTCCGCACCACCCAACGCGCTCCGGTCCAGGGCCGCTCGGGGTCTGCGACCACCAGGTCGCCGAAGCCACCGACCACTCCCACAGTCGGATCGTCGAGCGAGCCCTCGAGCGGAGCCGGCCCCAGGAGCCCGATCGGTTCGCGGGCAAGGATGCTGACCAGGGTCGCAGTCCCGATGATCTGACCCGCACGGACGTCGACCTGTCCGGCGGTGGCGGCCACGGCGGCGGCGTACTCGTGGCAGAGCCGGTCGAGAGCCCTGTGGAGATCGCGCAGGATTCGATGCTCGTCCGGGCCGGGCCTACGTCCACCGCCGAGCAGTTCGCCGAGCTGGCCGGTGGCGATGATGAGCGCGTCGTCGAGCGCGGCGAGGTGGGTCGGCAGCAGACGCTCGGGTTCGTCGTCGACGGCGATGAGGTCGGTGAGCGAGATCGGCGCACCGGTGCTCGTACTCCAGTAGAACCCGGCTTGTCCTTCGTCCTGAACGATCCGTGGACGTGCCACCGCGCTCAGGCCCCGCTCGCGAGCGGTGCGGTCCGCGCGGCGGTGAGCCACTCTGTCCATGAGCCCAGGCCCTCCCCGGTCCGAGCGCTCAGCTCGATGACCTCGACGCCGGGGTTGACCTGCACCAGATTGGCGCGGAACAGCCCGAGGTCGAAGTCGAGATGAGGCAGGAGATCCAACTTGTTGACCAGGACCACATCGACAGCCCGGAACATCACCGGATACTTCAGTGGCTTCTCCTCGCCCTCGGTGATGGCGTAGACCATCACCGAGCGATGCGCACCGACGTCGAATTCTGCGGGGCACACCAGGTTGCCGACGTTCTCGACGAACAGCAGGTCGAGGTCAGCCAGGTCGAGGCGCTTCAGCGCGTCGGCCACCATCGGCGCGTCGAGATGACACTCGCCACCGAAGCCGTCGGCGGTGTTGAGCAGCGACACCCTGGCGCCAGCGGCCTTGAGGCGGTCGGCGTCGATGCTCGTCTCGATGTCACCTTCGATGATCCCGACGCGTTCGGGGGCGGCGAACGCTCCGAGCGTTCGTTCCAGGACCGTCGTCTTGCCTGCGCCCGGCGAGGACATCAGGTTGATCGTGAGCACCCCGGCGTCATCGAGAAGCTTGCGGTTCTCGGCCGCTCGGCGATCGTTCTCATCGAAGATCCGCTCGAGAACGACGATCCGGTCCGCCCCGGTTTCGTAGCCGGAGTGGTCGCCCAGCTCGTCGTGGTGGTGGTCGCCCAGCTCGTCGTGGTGGTGGTCGTGCGCCTCGTCGGAGTCGTGACCGTGTCCGTGCCCGTGTCCGTGTCCGTGCCCCGAGTCGTCGTGTCGGTGGAATCGTCCCATGGTGAGTGCTCCTCAGGAGGCAGTACGACGGCCGGCAGGCGCCGGGTCGTCGAGGTCGATGGTGGTGATCAGGAACTCTTCGCCGCTGACCAGGTCAAGGGGTGCGTCACCGCAGTGAACGCAGACCAGCATCAGTACCTGCTCCACCTCAGTGTCGCGACCGCACGCGCGGCAGGTGCCGACCACTGGCACGGACTCAACGACCAGTTCCGACCCGGCGAGCGGTCCGTCGACGGTGACAAGGCCCCAGCAGTAGGTGAGAGTTCCCGGCACCACCTGCCGCAGCTTGCCGACCTTGAGATGGACGGCCGCCACGGTGCGGTCGGCCGCAGCCTCCGCGACCACCTGGTGGATGGATCGGCACAGGGACAGTTCGTGCATGCTGATTGCTCCTCGGGGTCAACGCCGAAGCGTCTGGGAAGGGGATTCGCCGAATCGTTTCCGGTAGGCCGCGGAAAAGTTGCCGAGGTGGTTGAAGCCCCATCTCTCGGCTACGTCGGTGACGGTCACTCCGTCGCGCGGCAGGGCGTCGGCAAGCTGGTTCCGTGCCCGCTCGAGCCGGCGGTCGCGTACGTAGTTCATCGGCGTGGTGTGGAGGTCATCGTGAAAGGCCTGCTGGATGGAGCGCACGCTGCGGCTGGTGTAGACGGCGATGTCGCGCAGCGTGATGGGGTCCGCGAGGTGCTCCTCGATGAAGTTGACCGCCGTGCGAACGGCGGCACGCCCTCCCGTGTGAGACACCCCGGTGAGGTCGTGATGCATGTTCGAGTCCTGCACCCACAGGATCGAGGAGATGACCAGCTCCTCGAGTGGGCCCGCACCGATCCCTTGCTGGATCAGTGAGTCCGGCGTCATCACCTCGCTGGAGAGCAACTGGATCGCACCATGCCAACGCACTGCGGGATCGGTCGTCAACAACATCTCGGGTTCGAACCGCACGGGCCGGTCCACGCTGCGCCCCAGCATCCGTGAGAGCTGGCGCAGCAGCGCGGCCACCTCAATGCGCACGATCAACAAGGGTGTGTCGTAGGCGAGCTCGAGCTTCAGGTTCGTGCGTGGGTTCACCACGACGGCCTGGTAGGTCAGACCGGTGACCGTGGCGCCGTCGTACTTGCACTCCATGAGGCCGGTCGTGGGCATCAGTACGGTGTAGTGGTCGCCGGTGGCGCCGAAGTCGAGGTCTGCGGCGTGGTGGTAGTCGAGGTGGGCGAGCGTCACGTCGCGCAGCCGGATCGCATGCAGCGATGCCTGGAACGGCTTCTCTGCGGTGTCGTCGTGAACCGTGAGCTGATGTTGCCCGAGCAGGTAACCAGCGAGCGTCTCGGCCTCGTCCCGGTCACCGGTGCAGAACACCTCTGCGCCGGCGAGTGCAGTCGGCACACCCCGCGAACGGATGCGTCGGCGAACCGGCATCGTCGTCCGGGAGGTGTTGATGAAGCCGAGCTTCGCCAATCGGGTCACATTTCAGATTGTGAGGGGTCCAGCCCCTTCTTGTGCGCACTCGTGACCACAACTCTGCGCGAATTGGATAGTCAGTGCGCATCCCTGCCCTTTTGGGGTCCCGGGGGAGGACAGTTGCGTCTGGGCGTCAGATGTTCTGCGCGAATCGGATTTCGCTTGCGCTGATTCGATAGCACGCCCGGGTCCTTGGTTCCTATCGTGATGGGACGTTCATCACATCAAGCCGGGACTTTGTACCCGGAACCACAACTCCGAGGAGCGCGCATGACCGCACCGACAACGGTTCATCAGCAGGCTTCGCTCGACTCGTTGATGGAGCGTCTCGACGAGCCTCAGGTGGCCGCCGCCCTGACGAACCTGCTCGACCACGCGGACCTGCTGGCCATCCTCATCGTCGGCCTCGACGGCCTCGTCGGACGCAGCGAGACCATCGGCGCAGCCCTGGCCGAGGCGATCACCGATCTCCGGGGAGTCGCCAGCAGTGGCAACGGTGACGTGGTCGCGAGCCTCGGAGCCCTGTCGGGCGTCCTTCCCAAGCTCGCGCCGATGATCACCGACATCATCGAGTCAGGGCTCATCGACCACGTCATCGACTCCGGGATCACCGACCCGGCCATGATCATCGAGATCTCTCGCATCGGCCGTGGCCTGACCGGCGGTGCAGCATCCGCCAAGACGGATCCCATCCAGGTCAACGGCCTCTTCTCGGCGATGAAGCTCCTCAAAGACCCCGACATCCAGCGGGCGGTCAGCTACTTCGCTGCCGTTGCCAAGTCCATCGGCGTCGAGCTCGCCAAGAGCTGACCCCCAGAGAAAGGCAGAAACACCGATGTCCTCAGTCCTTTGGCTCCAGGGCGGTGCTTGCTCCGGCAACACCATGTCCTTCTTGAACGCAGAGGAGCCGAACGTCGTCGACCTGATCGTCGACTTCGGACTCGAACTCCTCTGGCACCCGTCCCTCGGCCTCGAGCTCGGCGCCCAGGCGCAGAAGATCTTCTGGGACTGCGCCAACGGCGACCGCCCCCTCGACATCTTCGTCTTCGAAGGCACTGTGATCGAGAAGGAGGGCTATGACGTCTTCGCAGAGCGCGAGATGAAGGACTGGGTCACTGACCTGGCCAACGCGGCGTCGATCGTCGTTGCCATCGGTGACTGCGCGTGCTGGGGCGGGATCCCGGCCATGGAGCCGAACCCCTCGCAGTCGACCGGCCTTCAGTTCCACAAGCGTGACAAGGGTGGCTTCCTCGGCCCGGACTGGACTTCGAAGGCCGGCCTGCCGGTTATCAACATTCCGGGATGTCCGTCCCACCCGGACTGGATCACGCAGATCATCGTTGCGCTCGCCACTGGCCGCACCGCCGACATTGCCCTGGACGACCTGCACCGCCCGCAGACCTTCTTCAAGACCTTCACCCAGACGGGCTGCACCCGGGTGCAGTTCTTCGACTACAAGCAGTCGACGGTCAGCTTCGGTGAAGGCACCCGCACCGGATGTCTCTTCTATGAGTTCGGCTGCCGAGGCCCGATGACCCACAGCCCGTGCAACCGGATCCTGTGGAACCGGCAGTCGAGCAAGACGCGTGCCGGCATGCCGTGCCTGGGGTGCACGGAGCCGGAGTTCCCGTTCTTCGACCTGAACAAGGGAACGGTCTTCAAGACCCAGAAGATCTCTGGCGTCATCCCCAAGGAAGTGCCGGAAGGCGCCGACCACCTCACCTACATGGCCCAGGCCTCCGCCGCTCGGATCGCTGCGCCGCAGTGGTCCAAGGAAGACATGTTCGTCGTCTGACGAGAAAGAGACGTTCCCAATGACCAGCACCGACCTTTTCGTCAGTCCCCTCGGCCGAGTCGAGGGCGACCTCGACGTCCGCGTCACCATCACCGACGGCGTCGTCACCGATGCCTGGACCGAGGCCGCGATGTTCCGCGGCTTCGAGATGATCCTCAAGGGCAAGGACCCGCAGGCCGGCCTCATCGTCACTCCGCGCATCTGCGGAATCTGCGGTGGCAGCCACCTGTACAAGGCCTGTTACGCCCTCGACACGGCGTGGAAGACCCACGTCCCGGAGAACGCCACACTGGTGCGCAACATCGCCCAGGCATGCGAGACCCTCCAGTCGATTCCGCGCTACTTCTACGCACTGTTCGCCGTCGACCTCGTCAACAAGAACTACGCCAAGTCGAAGCTGTACGACGAGTGCGTCCGCCGGTTCGCGCCGTACGTCGGTACGGCCTACCAGAAGGGCGTCGTCCTCTCGAACAAGCCTGTCGAGGTCTACGCGTTGTTCGGCGGTCAGTGGCCGCACAGCTCCTTCATGGTGCCGGGTGGGGTCATGAGCGCACCGTCGCTCGTGGACATCACCCGTGCGACGGCGATCCTGAACCATTGGAGGGACAACTGGCTCGAGGCCGAGTGGCTGGGCTGCTCGATCGACAGGTGGCTGGAGGTCCAGACCTGGGAGGACATGCTCGCCTGGGTCGAGGAGAACGAGTCGCAGTACAACTCCGACTGCGGCTTCTTCATCCGTTTCTGCCTCGACGTGGGCTTGCACAAGTACGGCGGCGGCGTCGGAAACTTCATCGCTTCCGGCACGTACTTCGAGCCGTCGCTCTACGACCACCCCACGCCGGAGGGTCGCAATGCTGCGCTGATCGGCCGATCGGGCATCTACGCCGACGGCAAGCACTACGAGTACGACCACCTTCGGGTCTCCGAGGACGTGTCCCACTCGTACTTCAAGGGTGACCGCCCCCTGCACCCGTGGGAGGGCGAGACCATCCCGCTGGACGTGGCGGAAGCGCGGAAGGCGGGCAAGTACTCGTGGGCGAAGTCTCCGCGGTACGACGTCCCCGACCTCGGCCGGGTCCCGCTCGAGGCCGGCCCACTGGCCCGCCGGATGGCGGCTGGCAACCCGGACCGCGCAGCGCACCAGGACTACGACCCGCTGTTCATCGACATGATGGCCAAGCTCGGGCCGTCCGTCTTCGTCCGGCAGATGGCGCGGATGCACGAGGCCCCGAAGTACCTCAAGTGGGTCATGGACTGGCTGTCGAAGATCGACCTCCACGGCTCCTTCTACACCAAGCCGGAAGAGCCGTCGTCGGGCAAGGGCTTCGGCGCCACCGAGGCGGCGCGCGGAAGTCTCCAGGACTGGATCGTGATCGAGGACGGAAAGATCGAGAACTACCAGGTCGTCACGCCGACCGCCTGGAACATCGGTCCTCGCGACTCGAACTCGACGAGTGGGCCCATCGAGTCGGCACTGATCGGTTCGCCGATCGTCGACATCGAAGACCCGGTCGAGCTGGGTCACGTCGCCCGATCGTTCGACTCCTGCCTGGTGTGCACCGTTCACGCCTACGATGGCAAGACCGGCCGTGAACTGAACAAGTTCGTCGTCAACGGCATGGTCTAGGAGGTCGACCTCTGCCATGACCGACATGCTGCCCCACGAGCTGCTGAGCGACGAGTTCGCTCCGCCGCCGTGCGACTTGCTGGTGATGGGCTGCGGCAACATCCTGCGCGGTGACGATGCGCTCGGGCCGCTACTCATCCGCCGGTTGTTCGCGCAGGGCGTGCCCCAAGGGGTGCGCCTCGTCGACGGGGGTACGGCGGGCATGGACGTCGCGTTCCAGATGCAAGGAGCGGCCCGCGTCGTCATCATCGATGCGGCCGTCTCCGGCCATCCTCCCGGCACCCTGTTCCGGGTGCCGGGAGAGGAGCTCGCGGCGCTGCCGCCAGCCTCGGGCCTGCACACGCATTCGTTCCGTTGGGACCATGCGCTCTCCTTCGGTCGGTGGCTGCTGGGACCCAAGTGCCCGACAGATGTCACGGTGTTCCTGGTCGAGGTCAAGGACGTCGCGCCGGGGGAGGAGCTCTCGCCCGAGGCGATGGCGGGGATGGACGCGGTCATCGGCCTGTTGCGCAAGGAGTACTTCCCCGCGCCCGAGGTCGAGACGGTCGAAGTCACCTCAGGCGGATACCTGCACCTTGGTGCAGAACTGGTGGCCCGCTACTTCCCTTCGGGAGTCGTTGGAGCGATGCGAGACGGCGAGGGCATCTATCTCGTCCCGATCCGCAGCGGAGCCAACGGTGGACATCTCCTGAAGTATCGGAACACCCACGGCGACAGGGCCCTGTTGCTGCGCGAGATCCTCGACACCAACCCGTCGCCGGGCCCGAAGGCCATTCACTGGGATGTGCAGCGTGGGGCGCTGGCGGTGCGCTTTGAGTGACCAGGCGCCGTGTTCGAGGCGGAGGAGGTGCGATGGGGGATTGGGATCCGACGGAGCCGGAATCCGGGCCGTCGGCAGAGGACAAGGCACAGGCACGCAAGAAGTGGCGCACCGAGGAACCGAGCGGCCGCCATGAGGCGTACGCGGTGGAGACGGTGGTCGTCCCCGAACGGGGGCAGTGGGCCGTGGACGTGGTGGTCGTCTTCGAGGACGAGGTCATCCGTCGGCGCATCCAGACCTACAGGACAGAACGTCTGGCACACATCAGTGCTGACCTGATCAAGCGGATCGCTCTCCGGGATCTCCCGGGCGGACCGATCAACGGATAAGTACCCGGCACCGTGCCGGGGACACACAACATGGAAGGGCGAGTTCCATGGGCCAAGGCCTCAGCGACCTCAAGCGACCCCAGCCGCTCGGACTGTTCCCGCTTCCGGCGGGCTATCTCCTGATCCCTGCGAGCACGGACCCGGCGGTCGACGAGACGCGCGCGCAATTGGCCTCGGGCAACCTGCCGCAGGAGTGGCCAGCCGCGCTGGCAGCCCACCAACTGGCACACGCCGGAGACCTCGATGGTGCGTACGCCGCGTTCGGCGACGACGAGGTCGGCGCGTTCAACCGCTACGTGATCGACCCGACCGGGGTCGACCGCGATGCCCTGCGAGCGAGTCTTCCGCAGGACCTGGCACCCCTGGTCGACGTCATCGCCTACGCCTGCGGGTTGAGCAACGTCCCTCCCGAGGAGGGGGAGACGACCGGCGAAGTCCTGGCCTTGATTCGAGCCGCTCGTGCCACCTCTCTGCTCGAAGCGGGCGACCCGGCCGGAGCCGTCGACGTTCTCAACGACGCCGCCGAAGCCGCTGAGCCGGTCTCCGCGCCACTGGCAGCGATCCTGCTGGGCAACGGCGCAGTGATCGCGCATGATCATGCGCTGCGGGGAGCGGACCCGATCAACGAGCTGGGTGCTGTGCTCAAAGTGCTGCAGGGCACCGATGTCCCGGTGGCCCGAGCCGAGCTGCACCTTCAGCGTGGACTCTGCCTGCACGAGCTCGCCGCAACGGGGCGCCGCCCGCTCACCGACGCCGTCGACGAGTACTACTCGGCTCTGCAACTGGTCGGTCAGGCCAGCGCGCCCCAGGTGTGGGCAAGCGCGAACCTCAATCTCGGCACCGCCTACCTGACCATGCCCATGGTCGAGGCCAGTGACCAGCTCAGGGCCGGCATCGCCATGCAGGCGTTGCGCGGAGCGCTCGAGGTCTTCACGCAGGAGGACTTCCCCCAGGAGTGGGCCAGTGCCCAGATGAACCTGGCCAACGCTCTCGTCTACACCCCCTCCACCCATCAGGGCGACAACATCGTCGAAGCAGTCGAACGCTACGAAGAAGTCCTGGAGATGCGCGAGCGGCAGGGTGACCCCTTGGGCCGGGCCAGGATCCTTGCCAACCAGGGCAACGCGCTGGCCCATCTCGGTGTCTTCGACCACGCGAAGTCAAAGCTCTACGAAGCACGGTTCCTGTTCGAGGAGCAGGGAGACGTGGACGCCGTGCTGACGGTCCGCAGTGTGCTGGATGAGATCGCCAAGCAGGTCGTGCCCGGCAGCCAGGGGCCGAGGTTCGGCGTTCCCCAGGGCGAGGAAGTCGAGCTGGTCCGGGAGCTCCGCGAGCAGGGAGTCGAGTCATGACGAGTGTGACCGAGCGACCGGCTGCGTCGGCGTCAGAGCAACCCGACGTCGAGAAGCTCGCCCAAGCTCTTGACGACGCGGTCGCTGGACTTGCCGAGGTCACTGACCCCTCCGGTCAGCGGGTCGGTCAGGCACTGCGCACCTCGATGGACGACGTTCACCGTGCAGCCCTCGTCCACATCGTGCGTCATCTCCGCGAGGACCCCCGCGGCAAGGAGTTGCTGTTCGAGTTGGTCGACGAGCCGATCGTGCGCATGGTTCTGCTGATGCACGGCCTCATCCGACCGGATCCGATGACCCTCGCCCGCACGGCCCTGGAGCAGGTCCGGCCACAGTTGCAGTCCCATGGTGGAGACGTGGAGCTGGTCCGGATCGAGGACGGACTCGCGTACGTTCGCCTGTCCGGAGCGTGCAATGGATGCTCGATGTCCGCCGTGACGATGCGCAACGGGGTCGAGCAGGCGCTCAAGGCGCAAGTCCCTGGGATCGTGGGCGTTGAGGTGCTGCCCAACGAGCCCGGCCCGACGTTGATCCCGCTCGGCGAGATCGGCATCCGTTCGGGGAGCCCTGAACGGGGCTGGGTCAAGACCCTGCCGATCGGTGAGTTCACGCTGGACGCCATCACGAGGGTCGACCTGGCCCCCGAGTCCGGGCCGGCCGTCGATGCGATCGTCATCAACCTGGCGGGCCAGCTCTCGGCCTACGTCAATGAGTGTGCGCACCTGTCGATGTCCTTGGACGACGCAGAGCTCGACACCAGCGATGGGTCCCTGACCTGCGCCCACCACGGATACTGCTTCGATGCACTGAGCGGTGAGTGCCGGACGTTCCCCGGGGCACAGCTCGAGCAGCTGCCCTTGCGCGTCGAGGACGGCGACGTCTGGATCCGGGTGTCTGCATGAGGTCGACTGCATGAAGGTCCGCGTGATCCCGACGGGCGCCGAACATCTCGGCGCCCAATTGGGCGTGGATCCGTTCGCGCCCGCGGGGCCGCCGCCCGCGACGTACGGGACCTGGCGCCCCGAGGTGGTCGTGGGGGCCACCTCTGCGGGTAGCCTCCTTCTGCCACAGGCCGAACCCACGGCGTCATTTCTCTACGCTCCACGCAGCGTGTGGCTCGAGGACGACCTGCTCGTCGCATCCGACACCGGGAACCACCGTGTGCTGATCTTCAACCGGATTCCGTCGACCGATGGTGAGCCCGCGGACGTCGTGCTCGGACAACCTGACGCGACCTCCGAAGGGCCGCAGGCCGGCGGCCGGGGACCTGCCCACGGCATGCACCTACCGACCGCGCTGCTTCGCACACCGGACGGTCGTTTCCTGGTGGCCGACTCCTGGAATCACCGGATCCTGATCTGGGACGCGGTGCCCACAGCAGATCGCCCGCCGGACCTGGTGCTGGGTCAGTCCTCGATGTTCGACGTGGAACCCAACCGCGGTGGCGCCCCGACGTCGACGAGCTTCTACCAGCCGTTCGGGATCGCTCTCATCGACGGACGCTTCTATGTCGCGGACACCTACAACCGCCGCGTGCTCGTCTGGACCGACGGAGTGCCGACTGATCCGAACCAGCCGGCAGACGTCGTGCTCGGCCAGCCCGACTTCACCTCGCGTGGGGAGAATCGCGACGGTCCGGTCGCCCCGGACTCCTTCCGCTGGCCGCACATGGTGACCGGAAACGGCGGCGGCGTTGTGATCGCCGACGCCGGGAACCACCGGCTGCTGGGCTGGCACGAGCACCCGGACGGCGACGTCGGTGCCGACTACGTGCTCGGACAGCCGGACATGGTCACCGGTGTCGAGTTCCCCTACCGCCCTCAGACCGGTACCGGCTTCCGGTTTCCGTACGCCGCCGTCCGCACACCATCCGGACTGGCCGTGGCCGACACCTCCAACAATCGGGTGCTCCTGTGGGATGGCGATCCCCGAGACCAGTGCGCCGAACCGTCGTGGGTCCTTGGTCAGCCGACGTTCGCCGCGAACGGCGAGAACCGGTGGGAACAGGTCGACCGCGACACCATGTGCTGGCCGTACGGCCTCGCGGTCGCAGGCGACCGGCTGGCGATTGCGGACTCCGGGAACAACCGGGTCGTGCTCTGGAGCCGACAATGAACACCGGCCGCAGCATCGAGGTGCGCGGCGTGGTCCAGGGCGTCGGGTTCCGGCCCTTCGTGGCGCGACTCGCGGCCGACCATGGCATCGCCGGAGAGGTGGGCAACGACGAGCTGAGCGTCTTCATCGAGGCTGAGGGGACTCCCGCCGACCTGGATGCATTCATGGGCGCGCTGCTGGGCGAGCTGCCGCCGCTCGCGCTTGTCCTCGACGTCCAGGTCAAGGACCGTCCACCATCGGGTGCGTCAGAGTTCCGGATCGTCTCGAGCCGACAGCGGTCCGGTACCCGAACGCTTGTTCCGCCGGACGTGGCGGTCTGCGATGAGTGCCTCGCCGAGATGCGGGATCCGGGCGACCGCCGCTACCGCCATCCGTTCATCACGTGCACGAACTGTGGGCCGCGATTCACCATCATCACGGATCTGCCCTATGACCGGCCGGCGACGACGATGCGGGACTTCCCGATGTGTCGAGCCTGCCAGGCGGAGTACGTCGACCCTGCCGACCGTCGGCAGCACGCGCAGCCCGTGTCCTGCCACGCCTGTGGGCCGCGCCTGTGGTGGGAACCTGTCGCGGGATCCGACGCCGACTCCGTCGTCCTGGGAGACGACGAGGTGCTCGTTGCCGCACACGCGACGCTGGCGGCGGGAGGGACCGTCGCGGTCAAGGGGATCGGCGGCTTCCATCTCGTGTGTGACGCAACTTCGCAGGCCGCGGTGCAGCTGCTGAGACAGCGCAAGCACCGGCCGGACAAGCCGCTCGCGGTGATGGCGCGCGACCTTGACGAGGTGCGCCGCATCGTTGACGTCTCCGCAGCCGCGGAATCGGCTCTGTGCCAGCCCTCGCGACCGATTGTCCTGTTACCCAGGCGCACCGATGGCCCGCTCGCCCCTGGGGTCGCTGGAGCGTTGGACGAGATCGGCGTGATGCTTCCGTACGCGCCGTTGCACCACCTGCTGTTCGAGCCGGTTCCAGGTCACCGCGGATCGCACGGCGCGCCCTGTCTGCTCGTGATGACGTCCGGAAATCTCGCCGACGAACCGCTGGCCTACACCAATGAGGATGCCCGCGAGCGGCTTTCCGGGATCGTCGACGGCTACCTGATGCACGATCGTGACATCGCCGTCCCGTGCGAGGACTCGGTCGTGACCGTCGTGGGCGATGAAGAGGTTCCGATCCGTCGCTCGCGTGGCTATGCGCCGCTTCCGGTGGTGCTGCCCCCCGTGCTCGGTAGCGGCCCAACGGTTCTCGCAGTCGGAGCCGAGGTCAAGAACACCTTCTGCCTCGTGCGCGACGACCTTGCGTTCAACTCGGCGCACATCGGCGACATGGGCAGCCTGGAGAGCCAACACGCGTTCGGTCGGTCGGTCGAGCAGCTGGTCCGGCTGCGGGGCGCAGCACCGGAGCTGGTCGTGGCCGACCTGCATCCAGACTACGCCACGCGTCGCTGGGCTGAGGACTACGCGCACGCCCACGGTCATCCCTTGTTCACCGTGCAGCACCATCACGCACATCTCGCGTCGCTTCTGGTGGACCGGGAACGGGTGGGCTCCTCGATCATCGGTGTCGTCTACGACGGCACCGGGTACGGCTGCGACCGCCAGATCTGGGGCGGTGAGATCCTGGCGATGGGTCCCGACCTGGCCACGTTCGAGCGGGTCGGTCACCTTGCGAGCCTGACGCTGCCCGGTGGTGAGGCGGCCGTGCGCAACCCGTTCCGGATCGCATTGGGGCTCCTGATGGGTGCGGATGTCGCGGGGGACTGGCTGCCACCGGACGTGCCCGGTCAGGAAGTGGCCCTCGTGCGCTCCCAATTGGCATCGGGGACTGCGTGTGTGGAGACGACGAGCATTGGGCGCCTCTTCGACGGCATCGCTGCCCTCCTGGGGGGACGGCAGAGAGTCGGCTACGAGGCACAGGCGGCGATCGAGCTGGAGGTGATGGCGCGGCGTGCCCGCAGCGCTGCACCCCTGCGGATGCCGATCGTCGACGGCGCCATCGATTGGCGACCGACGGTGCAGGACGTGATCGCCTGCCGGACCCGCGGCGATGACCCGGACGGGGTCGCGCTGGGGTTCCACCACGCGTTGGCCTTGGCCACGACGGAACTCGTCGTTGCCGAGGCGCAGCGGCGGAATGTGGGGGTCGTCGGGCTGACGGGTGGCGTGTTCGCCAACCGGATCCTGACCGCCGTCCTGAAGCAACGGCTGACCGCTGTCGGCCTGGAGGTGCTCACCCATCGGCGAGTGCCTTGCAACGACGCCGGGCTCGCGCTCGGACAAGCCGCGATCGGGCGAGCGATCGCGTCACAAGGAGAGGTAGTGGGCTGATGTGTCTAGGAGTTCCTGGCCGGATCGAGCGGATCTGGTCAACCGAGGAAGGCGCGCTGGTGGCGCTGGCCGATTTTGTAGGAGAGGTGCGCCAGGTGTGCCTGGACTACTTGCCCGAGCTGGCGGTCGGTGACTACGTCATCGTGCATGCCGGTTACGCGTTGACCCGCCTCACCGAGGAGTCGGCGAAGGAGACCGTCGCGATGATGGTCGATCTGGGCCTCTTGGAAGCCGACGAGCTGTCTGGCAACAGCGCTGTGGTTGAAGCGATCCAGGCTGGTTCGACGCCATGAGCACCGTGCACGACGTCGCTGCCGGACCCAGCCTGATCGACGCGGACCTGTCCGCCGACCTCGCTGGTGCCTCGTTGGCTCTGGCACGCCGGTTCCACTCCGGCGCCACGCTGTGGGTCATCTCACCGCAATGGGAACCGCACGCCCATCACGTGGCCGTCGAGTTCGTACACCCGGTCGTCGTCGGCAAGCGGGCACTTCCGGCGGTGGCCCTGGTCGCCGCGGACACGGTCGCCGAGACCCGGATAGCCACCCGGCCCGGGGACGTGGTCATCGCGGTCGCGGACGCGGCCGACAACGCCGTGGCTGACGTGATGCGGCGAGCGCCGGCGTGGGGGGTCGAGACGATCTGGATCGGATACGGCGAACGCCCGCCTCCCGGCGCCTCCGACCACGTGCTGTGGGTGCCGACGGATGACCCGATGACGCCCGCGACAGGTCGCTTCGTCCTCATGTACCACCTGCTGTGGGAGTTGACGCACGTCTGTTTCGAGCACCCCGGTTTGTTGAAGGCGGCTGAGCCCGAGTGCGCCGACGACGTCTGCATCACCTGCTCCGACGAGGGCCGACTCGGCGAGGTGGTGGCGCCGCCTGCCGACATCATGTCGGGCGCACTCGTGCGCACCGCCGAAGGTGAGGAGTACGTCGACACGATGGTCATCGGCGACGTGGTGCCGGGGGACCTGATCCTGATCCACGGTGGCGCGGCGCTGACCCGACTCGGAGAGGAGTTCGGCTCATGAGCGGTGAGAACACGGACTTCCTCTATCCCTTCATCGATGCTCAGGAAACCGACGCGGCACCGCTTCTGGCCGACCTTGCTTCGTCAGCACGCGGCAAGGCGACCGAAAGTGCGCGGCTCCAGGCTGCTTCGCTCGAGGAGTGGGGGCCTCAGATCGAGGAGGCTGGCCGGGCGATCGCCGAACGCTTTGCTGCCGGAGGTCGGATGTACACCTTCGGCAACGGCGGTTCATCGACTGATGCCGAGACGTTGGCCTCGTTGTTCGCCCGTCCAGCTCACGGGCGTCCGCTCGCAGCGCGCTGTCTCGCGGCCGATCAGGCCGTGATCACGGCACTGGGCAACGACATCGGTTTCGACGTCGTCTTCTCGCGCCAGCTGATGGCGCATGCCCGGCCCGGGGACATCGCCGTCGCCCTCTCCACCTCGGGCAGCTCCGAGGACCTGATGGCAGCCCTGGTGGAGGGACGACGGCGCGGGCTGTTGACGATCGGCTTCTCAGGTCACGACGGCGGCCGGATGGCGGTCGCCGAAGAGGTCGACCACTGCTTCACCATCCGATCACAGAGCATCCACCGAATTCAGGAGAGCCAGGCACTCGTGGGCTATCGACTCTGGGCAACCGCACAGCACCATCTCGAGGCCCTGCGGAAGGGGAGCGCGTCATGACCAGCGAACGATTGACTCCGTCGGCGAGCGAGGTTCCGGATCCCGAAGATCGCACCCGGATCCGCGTCGAAGAGTTCCGAAAGCGGCGCCCGCGGCTGGTTGACGAGGTGATAACGATGGCCCACGGTGCCGGCGGGAAGTCATCAGCG
Source organism: Nocardioides sp. Root682 (assembly GCF_001427795.1). Lineage (GTDB taxonomy): Bacteria > Actinomycetota > Actinomycetes > Propionibacteriales > Nocardioidaceae > Nocardioides. Next base: position 28,980 of record NZ_LMHJ01000005.1, read on the forward strand.
GCGCTCGTCGACCATGTCTTCGTCGAGGCGTTCCGCAACCCTGAGCTCGAGAATCTCGGAGACGGCGCGGTGCTCACCTTGCCCGGCGGCGAGAGACTGGCGTTCTCGACGGACTCATACGTGGTGTCGCCGTACGAGTTCCCGGGCGGTTCCATCGCCGATCTCGCCATCAACGGCACGGTGAACGACTTGGCGGTCAGCGGTGCCCGACCGCAGTGGATATCGGCGGCGTTCATCATCGAGGAGGGCTTCTCCATCGAGAAGCTCAAACAACTCGCGGCCGAGATGCGTGCAGCAGCCGACGTGGCCGGCGTCCAGATCGTCACGGGAGACACCAAGGTGGTGCCGAACGGTGCCGCGGACGGGCTCTACATCACCACTTCTGGAGTCGGAGTCATTCCGGCCGGACGTGAGCTGTCACCGCACATGGTGCGCCCTGGAGACCGACTGATCGTGTCGGGGACCATTGCCGATCACGGGATGGCGATCATGCTGGCACGCGGCAATCTGGACATCGAGGCCGACATCGAGTCTGACTCGGCCGCGGTCAACGGCCTCGTCGAAGCGCTCCTCGCAGCCGCACCCGGTACCCGCTGGATGCGAGACGCCACGCGAGGGGGCCTTGGCACGGTCGCGAATGAGCTGGCTCAGACGGCGGGCGTGGGTGTCGTCCTCGACGAGGGTTTGCTGCCCATCGATCCGACCGTCCTGGGTTGTTGCGACATGCTCGGTATCGATCCGGTCTACGTCGCCAACGAAGGCAAGTTCGTCGCCATCGTCCCTGCCGCAGAGGCCGAGGCCGCCGTGGCCGCGTTGCGCTCGCAACCGGGCGGGGCACAGGCCGCGGTCATCGGCGAGATCCTGGCGGACCCACCCGGGATCGTGGCCATGCGAACGCCCTTTGGAGGCACTCGCATCGTCGACATGCTCGTCGGCGATCCGCTTCCGCGGATCTGCTGAAGCACCAAACGGAGATTGGAGACCACGATGTGTTTGGGAATTCCCGGCCAGGTCGTCGAGATCGTCGATGCGGCCGAGCACCTTGCTCGCGTCGACGTCAGCGGCGTACGGCGCATCATCAGCATCAAGCTCCTCGCCGAGCAGGGCATCACGCCCGGCGACTGGGTGCTCGTCCACGTCGGATTTGCGATGGCCAAGATCGATGAGCGCGAGGCCCAGCTGACACTCGACCAGGTCCAGAAGATGGGCCAGGACTATCTGGACGAGATTGACATGTTCAAGAGCACCAACGTTGGAGATGGGATCAGCGCATGAAGTTCGTTGACGAGTTCCGTGACCCGAGCGCAGCGCGCGCACTGGTCAAGTCGATCACCGAGATCGCTGGTGACACCGAGTGGAAGTTCATGGAGGTGTGTGGTGGTCACACGCACACCATCTATCGCCACGGCATCGAGCACCTGCTGCCCGAGAACATCGAGCTGGTGCACGGTCCGGGCTGCCCGGTGTGCGTCATCCCGATGGGACGCATCGACGATGCGATGTGGCTCGCCGAGCAGCCCGACGTCATCTTCACGACGTTCGGGGACATGATGCGTGTGCCCGGGTCACGCGGCTCGCTTCTCGATGCCAAGGCACGAGGCGCAGACGTCCGTTTCGTCTACTCACCCCTGGACTCTCTCAAGGTCGCCGTCGAGAACCCCGACAAGCATGTCGTCTTCTTCGCGGTCGGTTTCGAGACCACGGTGCCTTCAACTGCGGTGACGTTGCTGCGCGCGAAGACGCTGGGGGTGAAGAACTTCAGCGTGTTCTCCAACCACGTCACAATCGTTCCACCGATCAAGGCGATCCTCGAGAGCCCCGACCTCAGGCTTTCGGGCTTCCTCGGTCCCGGCCACGTCTCGACTGTCGTCGGCATCAGGCCGTACCGGTTCGTGCCGGAGGTCTACGGAAAGCCGGTGGTGGTGGCCGGCTTCGAACCACTCGACATTCTCGCGTCCGTGCACATGTTGTTGCAGCAGTACGCCGACGGGCGGTGCGAGGTGGAGAACCAGTACGCACGCGTGGTCCGTCCCGAGGGCAACACTGCGGCCCTCAAGCTGATGGGGGAGACGTTCCAGCTGCGACCCCACTTCGAGTGGCGCGGACTCGGTTTCATCTCGCAGAGTGCGCTGAAGGTGCACGACGACTATGCCGACTTCGACGCCGAGGTGCGATTCTCGATGCCGGGTGTTCGGGTCGCTGACCCGAAGGCGTGCCAGTGTGGTGAGGTCCTCAAGGGAGCGATCAAGCCCTGGGAATGCAAGGTGTTCGGTACGGCATGCACGCCCGAGACCCCCATCGGCACCTGCATGGTGTCGCCTGAGGGTGCCTGCGCGGCCTACTACAACTTCGGTCGGCTGCACCGTGAGACGGCGCTGCTGGTCGGCCAGGGCGCGCCCGTTGGCTGATGGCGAGGTCGGGCTCAGGCCCGTCGGCCACCGGATTTTCGCCCAGTACGCGCACGCACCGAACGCGCTGGGCTACTGCGGTCCTGCTGGATCCGCAGCACTGGTCGCCGCCGCGACCGGCTCGCCCCCGGTCGCGGCGGTCACCGAGATTGAAGACGTGGCCCGTCGATTCTCGGGCGCATGGCCCTATCAGCGTCTGCTCGGTGATCTCCTGGGCATCGCCGACCCGCTTGATCCGCGCGTGGTCCGTGGCTACTGGACCGGCAACGACCTCTCGGCGGGCGTCGACGGCGCCGAGTTCGGCTCGCGTCTCCTGGCCGAGCTGAAGCCCCAGGCCGGGCACTACTGGACCCACCTGACCGAGGACCTACTGGTTGAGGCGGCTCCGAGCCACGCGTTCCACGTGCTTGGCGTCTACCCGTGGTCCCGCTTGCTCGGCCGCGGGCCAGAGCCGCTGACGGTGCTGGAGTCATGCCGTGTCGGGTGGGCGCAGATCGAGCAGGTCCGTGCCGAGCACTTGGTCGTGCGCGGGCCCCGACTCGAGTATCACGACGCCGGGCCTGATGGCCCCGCTCGCCTGACGCTGGGCCTCGACGAGATCCGGACGATCGGCTACAGGGTCAACGCTCGCCCGTTCGTGCAGGACCTCGCCGCGGGCGACCACGTTGCGGTGCACTGGGACTTCGCCTGCGACCGTTTGAGCGAGCCCGAGGTGGACGCGCTGATGGCGCAGACTGCGCACCAGCTCTCGACGATGGCGCCGCGGATTGCACGGACCGGGAACTGATCACGGCCCGTCATGCACCGGTGAGAACTCCGCCGTCGTGCGGTGGGTGTTGGGTGTTCGCATGCAGCAGGTGCTGAAGCACGACCAGCTGAGTGACTGCCAGCGGTTCGCGCCGGTGGCCGTCGCCTGTCAGGCCCAGTTCCGCCGGCGGCTCCTGATCGATCCCCAGGCCTGCCCAGATCGCATCCATCAGGCGGTGTGTCTCTTCACCGGGGGCATGCTCCCGGATGTGGAGACAGTCGGTGGGCGTTCCGTCGAGGTCGCGGATGATCCGTAGCTGCAGTGCGGCCTGTCGATGCTCGGCGAGGATCCGGTCGAGTGCCGGATGCTGCAGGGTTGGCCGCAGCAGGATGTCCGCGGACAGAGCATCAGTCTCCATGGACTGCGGACCCGCGTCTGGCGCGAACCGGACCACCAGGTCGGCATGCCGGCGCTGTGGTCGGATGAAGGCCTCCGACTCTGGCTCACGGCGGGCGAGCTCGGCCATGACGTCCTCGCGCTGGTACCCGCGCATCGCCGTGTCCCGGTCAATCTTCCAACTGCGTCGGAGATCCTCGGAAGGGTCCAGGTACACGGTGACGTCGAAGCACGCCCGCATCAGCTTGGAGTGGAGCGGATGAAGGCCGTGCACGATCACGAAGTCGGGCGGCTCGACGTACTCCGCTCGGGAGAAGGTTCCGGTGGCGTGGTCATAGACCGGCTTCAGGATCGGTCGACCGAGCGCGAGGAGCTGGAGATGCTGCTCGGCGATGTCGAGATAGTTGCCGTCTGGGTGAAGGGCTGTGAAGGAAAGTTCGGCACGTTCGGACCTTTCGTGACGGTGATAGTCGTCGACACACACCGACAGGCAGCGGTCGGCCCCGAGCACAGCCATCAGGCCGTGGCACAACGTGGATTTGCCGGAGGCTGAGTCACCGGCGACGGCGAGCATGACCGGGCGGATTCGGTCGCGCCCCTGTGCGCGCCCCATCGCGACGACCTTCTCCGGCATCACATGCCGCGCTGAGCCTGGAGCGCCGAACGGGCAGCGGCCGCGACGGCGTCCGCGGTCAGGCCAACGTGCGCCAGTACGGCCGGTCCCGGCCCGGAGGCTCCGAAGCGGTCCACGCCGATCACGGCGTCAGCCAGGTGCCGCCACCCGAGAGTCGTCCCGGCCTCGACCGCGACGGTCACCGTCGCGGGACGGACATCGGCACGACGAGCCTCGTACCGCTCCCTCCACGGGACCGAGATCACGCGGACCGCAAGTCCCGAGTCGGAGAGGAGGCAGGCAGCATCGATGGCGAGGTCGACCTCCGACCCGGACGCAAGCAGGTCGACGTCGGGGTCAGTGTTCTCGAGCACGATCCGGTATCCGTCGCGGGAGAGGAATCCAGGAGTTGCCGCGCTCGAGAGGGCGGGCAGGCCTTGGCGGGAGAGGGCCAGGACTGTCGGACCATCGGTGTGCTCAAGCGCGCTGCGCCACGCCTCGGCCGTCTCGGTCACGTCGCAGGGTCGAAGGACCCGGACGTTCGGGATCAGCCGAAGTGAGTCGAGATGTTCGACGGGCTGGTGCGTCGGCCCGTCCTCGCCGACGGCGACCGAGTCGTGGGTCAACACGTAGATCACCGGCTGGCGCATCAGCGCCGACAGTCGCAGCGCCGGACGGAGGTAGTCAGCAAAGACCAGGAAGGTGCTTCCGAAGCAGCGCAACCCACCATGGAGCGAGATGCCGTTGAGGACGGCGGCCATGGCGAACTCTCGGATGCCGAAGTCGATCCTGCTGCCGCTGTAGTCGTCCGGGTGGACCGACCGAGCGCCCACGTCGGTCCCCGTCGATCCGGACAGGTCCGCCGATCCCCCGACCAGGTCAAGCCTCGCGGACACGGCCTCGAGCACGAGCCTGGACGACTGGCGCGTCGCAGTGGGCCTGTCCGGCAACGATTCTGCGACGTCCGCCCAGAACTCATCGTCGAGGTCGGCCGGAAGGTCCCCGCGAACGGCTCGCAGCCAGGTGGCACCCCGAGCCGGGTCCTCCTCGCGAAGCGCCGCGAGTCGGGCCTCCCAGTCCGCGCGCGCACCACGGCCGGCAGTGGCCAGTGCGACGCAGGCTGAGCGCACCTCGTCCGGAACCACGAAGGACGCGTCGCCGTCCCGTCCCACCCGTCGCTTTGCTTCGGCCAGTCGCTCGGCGCCCAGTGGCGACCCATGTGCTGCCGGAGTACCCGCAACGTCCGGCGCACCGTGTCCGATCACGGTACGCACCGCGACGAGGCTGGGTCGTGGGTCACCCACGGCCTCGGCCAGTGCCAGGTCGATCGCCTCGACGTCAGTGCCGTCGACAACCTCGACGACATGCCACCCGTAGGCCCGGAACCGCGCGGGCTGATCGTCGCTCGACGATCGATCGACGGCTCCGTCGATGGTGATCCGGTTGTCGTCCCACAACACGGTGAGCCGCCCCAGGCTCAGGTGTCCGGCCAGCGACGCGGCTTCGTGGCTGATCCCCTCCATCAAGCAGCCGTCACCGGCGATCGCCCAGGTCCGGTGTCCGACCACCTCGGGGTATCGAGCGGCCAGCATGCGCTCGCACAGTGCCATTCCCACGGCCATGGCGATGCCCTGGCCCAGCGGTCCCGTCGTCGCCTCGACGCCGGGGGTGTCTCCGTGCTCCGGATGGCCCGGGGTGCGCGAGCCCAGCTGGCGGAAACCCCGCAGGTCCGCCTCGCCGAGGTCGTAGCCGAACAGGTGGAGCAGGGCGTACTGCAGCGCCGAACCGTGGCCCGCGGACAGGACGAAGCGGTCACGATCGGGCCAGGTCGGCGCCGTCGGGTCGTGGCGGAGGTAGCGTGAGAACAGGGTCCACGCCATCGGGGCGGCCCCCATCGGCATTCCGGGGTGGCCGCTGTTGGCTGCCTCCACCATGTCGGCGGCGAGAAGCCGGATGGTGTCGACGGCGAGCTGGTCGATGCTCGTAGTAGCAGCAGGCGCGGGGTCGGTGCTGGTCGTGGCGCTGGTCATGGTCACAGCAGACCGAAGCCGCTGTCGATCTGACTCACCCACAGGGGTGGAGACACTGGTGGACTTCGCGCACGGCGCCCTCCGAGGCCCGTTCCCGCACTAGGGTGACGTCATGGAGGCTGAAGAGGAATCGGACGCTGTGCCGACGGCCAGCGGCCCCATCCGGATCGTGATGGCCGATGACCACGAGATGGTCCTGCACGGTGTCCAGGCGATGCTTGCGCACTTCGGTGACGAGATCGAGGTCGTCGGCACGGCGACGGACATGGCGGGCGCCGTCACCATCGTCCGTGACACCGTTCCGGACATCATCTTGTGCGACATCCGGCTGGGTCGCGACAGCGGTCTGGATCTCTGTCGCCAGGTGAAGCAGCTCCAGCCGGGAATCCACGTGGTGTTCCTGACGGTGTATGACGACGAGCAGTACGCCTACCAGGCGCTACGAGCAGAGGCATCCGGCTATGTGCTCAAGCGAGTTGACGGCGCCGAGCTCGTCGAGCACCTGCAACGGGTGATGGCGGGGGACGTCGTGATCGATCCGACGCTTGCCGGTCGGATCGCGATGTCGGCTGCGCGGGTCAACTCGGGCGAGTTCTGGCCGGGTGCTCGGTTGGGCCTGACCCAGCGCGAGAGCGAGGTCTTGGCACTGTTGGTCGCCAGCCACTCGAACAAGGGCATAGCGGCCAAGCTCGTGGTCAGTGAGGACACGGTGAAGACCCACATTCGCGGTCTCTACCGCAAGCTCGCCGTGTCCGATCGTGGAGGCGCGATCGCCGTGGCGTTGCGCGAGGGTCTGTACCAGTGACGGCATCGTGGCGGACCTGACCCGGATCCACGAGCTGCTGGTCGCGTCCGGCGAGGCCGACCTGCGCGACGTGGCGCGAGCGTTTGCCGACTTGTTCGAGGCCGACGGCGCGACGGTCTTTGTCGTGCTCGACACCGACCTCACAGTCGGCGGTGCCTACCCCGGCGACGACGCGGCCGCTCGCCAGCTGCGGATCCCTGTCGGCTACGGCGTCGTCGGCCTGGTTGCCCAGGGCGGCAACTCCGTGACCATCGTCGACGACTCCCCACGCAACCCACAGCACCGTGCACTGCTGGGGCTGGGTGACGGTGAGGTCGTGTCTCGGCTGTGCGTCCCCGCACACGGCTTGGAGGGCGTCATCGTCGCGGTGATCTCGGTACACCGGCGCGATCACCGGCCCTTCGAGACCGACGAGCTCGCTCGCGCCCAGCGTCTCGCCGATCTGGTCGGCATCCGGCTGTACGCCGAAGGGTTGCGCGGCGATGCCGAGGACCATCATTCGCTGCGTGACCGATTGATCGCGCAGGCGATCTCGGCCCAGGAGGCGGAGCGCCGCCGCATTGCCGGCGACCTTCACGACGGGGTCACCCAGGCACTGGCCTCCCTGTCCTTCCACCTCAGCGCGGCGCACACCGGGCTCGCGGTGGCACTGCGTACGCAGCAGGATCCTGACCCGCGACTGGCCGGGACGCTAGAAGAGATCACCTCGGCCCGCCGACTGGCTGGCCTGGCCTATGACGAGACCCGAGCCGCCATCACCGGTCTGCACTCGCTGCTCCTCGAGGACCTCGGCCTGGTCGCTGCGCTCGAGTCGCTGTGTCTTTCACTGCCCCAGGTCGAGGTGGAGTTCCGCTCGGACGAGCCGACAGCGTTCGACGTCGTGCCCGACCACGCGGCGGCGGCGCTGTTCCGGATCGCACAGGAGGCCCTCAGCAACGCCATCAAGCATGCTCAGGCACAACGAGTGGTGCTGTCATTGCGCAGGGTGGGCGATGCCGCGGTGCTGGGAGTGACCGACGACGGGGCGGGTTTCGATGTCCAGTCGGTGCGCGAACGAGGGCGAACGTCGGCCGCAGAACACTTCGGGCTCGAGTCGATCGTCGAGCGATCAGCTCTGATCGGTGCGACCCTGCGGATCGACTCCATCGAAGGGCGAGGTACCGCCGTGATCGTGGAGTTCCCGTTGCGCGAGCTCGAGTAGCTCGCGCGCGTAGGAGCCGAGAAGAGAGTTGGGTGGCCGGCCCTAGGAAGGGACGTGGCAAGCGGGCCGGCCACCCGGCGGTCACGCGGACAACGGCGCCGGTGCGCGGCCGGCGACCGCTCCGGCTGCCCGCGTGCAGTTGGCGAGGAGCACCGCCTGTGCCCCCGCGCGGTTGGTGTCCTCACCCCCCCACTGGCGCAGCGCATCGCTGACCAGTGCCCGCCCGAAGGAGAAAGTCAGGTTCCAGCTCGGCTCGCCCGCGGCGAGGTTGAGAGCGGCGAGGTACTGACAGGCAGCCGAGTTGTCGTGGCCGCCCGAGAGGAAGGCGATGCCTGGAACGGACGCTGGCACGCGTCGATCGAGCACCTCGATCGTCGCGGCGGCGATCTCCTCAGCCGACGCCGGCGTGGCATCGAGACCCGGGGTGATCAGGTTGGGCTTGAGAACCATCGCTTCGAGATCCACACGCTGGGCCTGCAGCTCGGCGAACACGGCTTCGAGCGCGCGGTCGGTGACTGCCGCGCACTGTTCGATGTCGTGGCTTCCGGCACACAGCACTTCCGGCTCGACGATCGGGACCAGGCCCTGCTCCTGGCAGAGGGCGGCGTAGCGGGCGAGCGCGTGTGCGTTCACCGAGAGGGCGTAGTCGGAGGCTGCCTCGACGTTGATCACGGCACGCCACTTAGCGAAGGCGGCGCCCAGTGTGGCGTACTCGGCAAGACGGCCCCGGAGGCCGTCGAGGCCCTCGGTGACCACTGCGCCGAACCAGCCGGCGAGGGGAGAGGTCCCGGTGTCGACCTTGATTCCGGGCAGGATGCCCCAGCTGTGACAGGCCTCGGCGAAGGGCACAGCGCCGTCCACGGTGTTCGCGTGCTGGCGCAGGGTCTCGTCGCACAAGATGACACCGCTGACCAGGTCGGAGAGGCCTGGGGCCGAGACAAGGAGTTCACGATAGCTGCGACGGTTCTCGTCAGTGGCGGCAATGTTCTGCCCCTCGAGGCGTTGGGACATCGTGCCAACGCTCTCGTCGGCGGCAAGAATGCCCCGTCCGGAACTGACAAGTGCAAGGGCGGTGTCGGCCAAAGTTCGCATGCCCACAGGCTGGCGGTCGCGTCGTGTTGGCTCGTCACCCGCGCGGTTGGTTGTGGGGGTGGAATCGCAGGTCCGTGCCAGTCTCCGCAGCGCAGACATCCTCCACGAACAGGCGGGCGGCCGGCTGCGGTGTGCGGTTGGTGACCAGGTGCCAGGGCCGGTCCAGCGGCGTCCCGGGGACCGGTACGACGTGCAGGCTGCCGTCCCGTAGCGCGGAGGCGACCGCGTCCGCATGCACCAGGGTGAGGCCAAGGCGCTCCCGAGCCGCGGCGAGTACCGCGCCGAGGGTGCCGAGGGTCAACGTGGGCGGCTGCCATTGTCGCTGCTCGAAGAGGGCGAGGCAGGTCGAGCGGGTGCCGGACCCCTGGCCGCGGAGAAGCCAGGTGGCGGTGGCGGGCTCCCTGTCGTATCCGACCCCGGCGACGACGACGAGTCCGTTCGGGCGGGTCGCCACCGAGATCAGGTCGGAGCCGCGGGGTGGGCGCCCGGCGATGGCGAGATCGATCTCGTGCCGTTCGAGCTCGGCAAAAAGCTCGTCGCGGGGCCGGACGGAAAGGCTCAGATCGACCTCGGGATAACGGTCGCGGAAGCCCGCGAGGAGCCGGGGGAGCACGGTCTCGCCGGCCGTGGCCACGGCGCCGATGCGGAGCCGGCCCACCGTAGGGGTCCGCACGGCCGCGGCAGCCTCATCGGACAAGCCGAGCAGTGCCCGACAGTAGCGCGCATAGGTCAGCCCGCTCTCGGTGAGTCGAATCCCGCGTCCGTGCCGGCTCAACAGCTCGACACCCAGCTGTCGTTCGATGCTCCCCACTGCGGCCGAGACGGCTGGTTCGGTCACGTGCAGCTGCTCGGCGGCGCCGCGGATACTGCCTGTCTCCGCGACGGTCATGAACGTCCGTAGGCGCGCCCAGGTCACGTCACTCATTCACCTAGATTAAGCAGTTGCTTAAGTCTTCTCAACCACAATTCCATTGTCCTTGAAGATTGGTGGGGTCGAGAGTGATGGCAGTCACCCCGACCCCAGCAGCAAGGAGCACGACATGGCCGTCATCGAGAAGGACGAGCAGGACCGCTGGGATCCGGGCGTCCACAGCTATGCCTCGATGGGCTACTACGCCGCGGACTACGAGCCCAAGGACACCGATGTCCTCGCCGTGTTCCGGTTCACTCCGCAGAGCGGCGTCGACCCGATCGAGGCGGCTGCAGCCGTCGCGGGGGAGTCGTCGACGGCCACCTGGACTGTGGTCTGGACCGACCGGCTCACCGCGAACTCCCACTACCAGGCGAAGGCCTACCGCGTGGAGGACGTGCCCGGGCGGCCGGGTGAGTACTTCGCCTACATCGCCTACGACATCGACCTGTTCGAGGAAGGCTCCATCGCCAACCTCACCAGCTCCATCATCGGAAACGTCTTCGGGTTCAAGCCGCTCACCGCGCTCCGGCTCGAGGACATGCGCATCCCGGTCGCCTACGTCAAGACCTTCCAGGGTCCGGCGCACGGCATCGTCATGGAGCGGGAGCATCTCAACAAGTACGGCCGCCCGCTGCTCGGCGCGACGATCAAGCCGAAGCTCGGCCTGTCGGCACGCAACTACGGGCGGGTGGTCTACGAGGCCTGCCGCGGCGGCCTCGACTTCACCAAGGACGACGAGAACATCAACTCCCAGCCCTTCATGCGCTGGCGTGACCGGTTCCTCTACAGCATGGAGGGCGTCAACCTGGCCATGGCTGAGACCGGTGAGATCAAGGGCCACTACCTCAACGTCACCGCCGGGTCGATGGAGGAGATGTACGAGCGGGCAGAGTTCGCCAAGGAGCTCGGCAGCGTCGTCGTCATGATCGACCTGACCATCGGCTACACGGCGATGCAGTCGATGGCGTACTGGGCACGGCGCAACGGTGTCCTGCTGCACCTGCACCGCGCTGGTCACTCGACGTACACGAGGCAGAAGACTCACGGCGTCAGCTTCCGGGTCATCTCCAAGTGGTGCCGACTGATCGGAGTCGACCACATCCACGCAGGCACCGTCATCGGCAAGCTCGAGGGTGACCCCGCAACGACGCAGGGCTACTACGACACCCTGCGCGAGGACCATGTCCCGATCAATCGGGGCAACGGCATCTTCTTCGACCAGGACTGGGCGAGCATGCCCGGCGTCATGCCGGTTGCCTCAGGAGGCATTCACGCCGGCCAGATGCACCAGCTGCTCGACCTCTTCGGCGACGACGTCATCCTTCAGTTCGGTGGCGGCACCATCGGCCACCCGCTGGGCATCGCTGCGGGCGCCGAAGCCAACCGTGTCGCCCTGGAGGCTGTCGTCAAGGCGCGCAACGAGGGCCGAGACCTGTTGCGCGAGGGCCCCGACGTGCTGCGTCGGGCTGCCGAACAGTGCAAGCCGCTCGAGGCGGCGCTTGCCACTTGGGGCGACGTCACCTTCGACTACACGTCCACCGATGCACCCGACGCGGTGCCGACCGCGAGCTACTGAGGAGCGAGACCATGTACCTTCGCCACGGAGCCTTCTCCTACCTGCCCGACCTGACCGACGACGAGATCGCCCTCCAGGTTCGCTACGCGCTCGACAACGGTTGGCCGGTCTCGATCGAGCACACCGTCGACCCGCACCCGCGCCACGTGTACTGGGAGATGTGGGGCCTGCCCTTGTTCGATCTCACCGAGCCTGATGGCGTCATGGCAGAGATCAACGCATGCCGCACCACCTTCCCGAACCGATACGTGCGGGTGCTCGCCTACGACGCCCGGCTCGGTCGCCAGACCACGGCGCTCTCATTCCTGGTGCAGCGTCCGGAAGTGGAGTCGGACCTCGAGCTGACTCGGACCGAGGGCCCCGGGCGTGCCCAGGTCTACGGCGTGCGGAGCGTCCCCGCGCGCTCGGATGCGCACAGTGGAGGCTGAGGAGGAGTTCGACCTGGATGCCGACGACGGGCGCCGTCAGGTCGAGGACACCCTCTCATCGCTCGAAGCGGACCTGATCGGTCTGGCCGCGGTCAAGGACCGGGTCCGGGAGATCGCAGCGTTGCTGCTCGTCGATCGGGCGCGCCAGCAGCTGGGGCTGAGCTCGTCGCGACCCACGCTACACATGAGCTTCACCGGCGGGCCGGGGACGGGAAAGACCACTGTCGCTCAACGAATGGCGCAGATCCTCCATGCGTTGGGCTACATCAGGACGCCGCGGGTGCACACCGTCACCCGCGACGACCTGGTGGGTCAGTTCATCGGACACACCGCACCGAAGACGAAGGAGGCGATCGCCCGGGCCGCCGGTGGCGTGCTCTTCATCGACGAGGCCTACTACCTCTACCGGCCGGAGAACGAACGCGACTACGGCCAGGAGGTGATCGAGATCCTCCTGCAGGAGATGGAGAACGAGCGAGCCAGCATGGTGGTGATCTTCGCTGGCTACCCCGACCGGATGGACACCTTCTTCTCGGCAAATCCGGGCCTTTCCTCGCGGGTTCCTCACCACATCTCGTTCGAGGACTACAACCACGGGGAGCTGGTGCGCATAGCTGATCTGATGGTCGAGAGCGAGAACTTCCGCTTCGCCCCGACGGCCAGGGATGCCTTCTCGGAGTACCTCGAGCTGCGCATGCGGCAGCCAAGGTTCTCCAATGCGCGCAGCGTTCGCAATGCCGTTGAGCGGTGCAGGCTCCGCCAGGCCAAACGGCTCGTGGAGCTCCACCAGCCCCTCACCAGGAACGATCTCGTGACCCTCGTCGAGGGCGACGTCAGGGGAAGCAGTCTGTTTCGTCCTGTCGCCGCGGAACCGGTACGGGCCGAGGACCATCACACAGACCAGGAAGTGCAATGACGATTCGTGTAGGCATCAACGGATTCGGCCGGATCGGCCGCAATTTCTTCCGCGCGGTGCGTGCGAGCGGAGCCGACATCGAGATCGTCGGCGTCAACGACCTCACGGGAAACGCGACTCTCGCGCACCTGTTGAAGTACGACTCGATCCTGGGGCGCCTCGACGCGGACGTGTCCGCGACCGAGGACGCGATCATCGTCGGCGACCAGGAGATCCGGGCCTTCGCCGAGCGTGACCCGGCTGCCCTCGGCTGGGGCGACCTGGGCGTCGACGTCGTTGTGGAGTCCACGGGATTCTTCACCGACGCCACGAAGGCGCGCGCTCACGTCGACGGTGGCGGAGCCCGCAAGGTGATCATCTCCGCGCCCGCGACCAACGACGACATCACCATCGTGATGGGTGTCAACCACGAGCTGTACGACCCGGCCATCCACACCGTGATCTCCAACGCGTCGTGCACCACCAACTGTCTGGCCCCGATGGCCAAGGCGCTCAACGACGGCCTCGGCATCGTCAAGGGCCTGATGACCACGGTGCACGCCTACACCGCGGACCAGAACCTCCAGGACAACATCCACTCCGACCTCCGTCGGGCACGTGCGGCCGCGATCAACATCGTCCCGACCTCCACGGGCGCGGCGAAGGCGATCGGCCTGGTCCTGCCGGAGCTCAAGGGCAAGCTGGACGGCTACGCGCTGCGCGTCCCCACGCCGACCGGCTCGCTGACCGACCTGACCTTCGAGGCGGCACGGGAGACCACGGTCGAGGAGGTCAACGCGATCGTGAAGGCAGCCGCCGACGGACGATTCCTGCGCTACTCCACCGACCCGATCGTGTCCTCGGACATCGTGACGGACCCGGCGTCGTGCATCTTCGACGCCCCGCTCACCAAGGTGCTCGGCAACCAGGTCAAGGTCGCCGGCTGGTACGACAACGAATGGGGCTACTCCAACCGGCTCGCGGACCTCATCGTCCACGTCGGCGCTACGCTCTGACGCTTGTGACTGACTTCAACGGGCTTGCCCCGGACTTCCTCGCGACCGTCGCCGGCAAGCGGGTCCTGGTCCGCTCGGACCTGAACGTCCCGNCACCAAGGTGCTCGGCAACCAGGTCAAGGTCGCCGGCTGGTACGACAACGAATGGGGCTACTCCAACCGGCTCGCGGACCTCATCGTCCACGTCGGCGCCACGCTTCCGGGCTGATCGATGCATGGCCGCTGGACGCCGCGGACCGGGCTGACCGGTACGGAGGCTGAACTGGGCGAAGCGGCTGATTTGCGCCGTGACGTCGAGCTGGTCACCTCGCTGCTCGGCGACACCTTGGCTCGGGTGGAGGGGCGACAACTGCTGGACATGATCGAGTGCATCCGGGCTGAGCCCGGTTCCCCGAGCCAGACGACGATGAAGGGATGCGATCCCGAGACGGCAGTGAAGCTCGCGCGAGCAATCACTGGGTACTTCCACCTCGTCAACGTCACTGAGCAGGTTCATCGCGGTCGGGCGTTGCGGGCCCGTGCCGCGGAGGAAGGAACGTGGTTGAGACGGGCGCTCGCTCGCCTTGTCGAGTCAGGATGGAAGCAGGACGAGATCGCCGATCTTCTCGTCCGACTCGAGGCTCGTCCGGTGCTCACCGCCCATCCCACCGAGGTGGCGCGTCGCTCCACGTTGACCAAGATGCGGCGCGTCGCCGAGCTCCTCGGGGAGGCGGAGACGGAAACGCGCACCGCGCGACTGCGTGAGGCAGTGGACCTGCTGTGGCAGACAGACGAGATCAGGGCACGACCTCCAGAGCCCCTGGACGAGGCCCGCAACGGTCTCTACTACCTCGTCGGCCTGGTGGGGGATGTCGTGCCCGACGCCGTCGAGGACCTGAAGTGCGCGATGGCAGCGGTGGGGGCCACCCTCCCGTTGGAGGCCAGCCCGGTGCGATTCGGAACCTGGATCGGCGGCGACCGCGACGGCAACCCAACGGTCACGCCGGCCATCACCCGCGAGGTGCTCGTTCTACAGGCGGTCCACGGGATCGCGCTCCTGCAGACCAAGGTCGACAACCTGCGCCGCCTGCTGTCGGTGAGCGAGCGGGTGTCGCCGGTGTCCACCGCCTTGCGGGAGAGGCTGGCAGCGCATCTCTTGCTACTGCCCGAGGTGGAAGAACGCTTCCGACGCCTCAACGCCGAGGAGCCCTATCGCCTGTTCCTGACCTGCATCCACGTCCGGCTCGGACTCACTTCACAACGCGTCGCGGACGGGGGCGCACATCGTCCCGGGCGCGACTACGCCGACGACCTCGAACTGGTCGATGACGTCCGGCTACTCCACGACTCCGTGCGCAGGTATCAGGGCGAGGTCGTTGCGGGCGGCGACGTGGAGACGCTCTTGCGTACCGTCATGGTCGCTGGTCTCACGCTTGCCACCCTGGATGTCCGCGAACACGCACAGCAACATCACCGCGCTGCTGGCCAGTTGCTGGACAGCGCAGGAGGCCTGGATCGTCCCTACGGTGACCTGGACAGGCAGGGTCGGTTCCGGGTCCTGTGCCACGAACTGTCGACGCCTGGGCAAGCGTTGGCTCCGCATCACTCGGGCCTGGATGCTGACGGTGCGCGAACTGTCGAGACCTTCTGGTCCATCCGCTGGGCTGTGGAGAATCTCGGCTCTCGTGCGGTCGAGAGCTACGTCGTCTCGATGACCCGAGGTGCTGACGACCTCCTTGCCGCGGTACTCCTTGCCCGCGAAGCAGGTCTCGTTGATGTGAGCGAGGGTCACGCAGCAATCGACTTCGTTCCGCTCCTGGAGACAACTGAAGAACTCGAAGTGATCAGCGACATCCTCGAGTCGCTGTTCCTGGATCCGAGCTACCGACGGTTGTTGGCATCGCGCGGCGACTGCCAGGAAGTCATGTTGGGATACTCGGACTCAAGCAAGGCCGACGGCATCGTCTGCTCACAGTGGCGGATCCACCAGGCCCAGCGAAGGGCGCGTGAAGTAGGGGATCGGCACGGAGTGAGCCTGCGGTTCTTCCACGGCCGCGGCGGGTCTGTAGGACGTGGCGGTGGACCGACCTACGACGCCATCATGGCCCTACCCGCAGGCTCGATCGATGCCTCCCTCAAGTTCACGGAACAGGGCGAGGTCATCAGCGACAAGTACACCTTGCCGGTGCTGGCCCGTCAGAACCTTGAGCTCATGCTCGCCGCCGCGCTCGAGGCGAGTGCGCTTCATCATGCAGACCGCCGGAGCCCGGACGACGCGGATCGATGGGATGTCGTGATGGATGTGGTGTCTGAGGAATCACTTCTTCGCTACCGGTCGTTGGTGCAGAAGCCAGAGCTTGCTGACTACTTCCTGTCAGCGACTCCGGTCGAGGCACTCGCCGCGCTTCCAATGGGGTCTCGTCCGATGCGGCGTCCTGGGGCGGAAACGGGCCTGGATGGTTTGAGGGCCATCCCGTGGGTCTTCGGGTGGACGCAGTCACGACAGATCGTGCCGGGATGGTTCGGCGTCGGGTCAGGGCTGGCCGCAGTAGGTGAGCCGGCGGAACTGCGTCGCATGTACGACGGCTGGCGCCTCTTCCGGACATTGATCGACAACATCGCCATGATGCTCGCCAAGACCGACCTGACCGTCGCAGCCCGCTACGCCGACCTCGCGCCGCCGAATGCGCGGGAGGTATGGCCCGAGATCTGCGAGGAGTACGAGCTGTCCGTGGCGCAGGTCCTGGCTGTCACTGGCGACGACACACTTCTGGCCAGGGAACCGACGCTTCGGACGACACTCGCTGTACGCGACAGCTACCTCCGCCCCCTCCACCATCTGCAACTGGATCTGCTGCAGCGAATTCGGGCGGGGGAGGACCACCCGCAACTCGAGCGCGCGCTGTTGCTCACCGTCAACGGCATTGCCGCCGGCATGCGCAACACGGGATGATCTGCGACATCGGCGGCCCCAAGGCCTTGACGGCGAAGGTCGGCTATCAGGTCCCGTACCTCCTCCGACTGGTCCAAAACTGGTCGTAAACTTCCGCAGATGGGGTCCACGCCGGGCATGAGAGAGCAAAGCGGTCGCTTCGAAGAATCAGCGTTTCCGCAGGTCAGAGCATTGATCTGCAGAGGCTGACAACCAAGCGATCAGCGCCGATCAAGTGTCAGGGGGTCGCAGGTTCAAATCCTGTCAGCCCGACCGAAAAACTGCCTCTGACCTGCGGAAACGCAGATCAGAGGCAGTTTGAGATTTGAAGAAGTTGCGGTTCGCGGTCGCGAGCTCAAATCCCGCTCTCATCGACCGGAAATGGTCTCTGACCTGCGGCGATGTAAACCGACGTCGGCGGGCCCATCTAATCCCGTCCGATCGACGCGGCCACCTTGTCCGCGACCTTGCGGTGAGGACCTGGCCACTGCGGTCGGCTTCGTCACGAGGACTACTCGAGGCCCGAGCATCGTGCTGGTGGGACTATGGGATGTTGCGCACGATCCGGGTGGCGAGATCGACGAGGGTGCGGGCACGTCGCACGAGTGGTGCGGCCTTCGCCAACGTGATCAGGGTGGTGCCGTACTCGACATCTGCCTTCGCTGCGATCAGTTCGCGCAACGCTTTCTCGGCGTTCGCCGCGTCCGGTGCGGCGCCGAGTGCTTGTCGAAGCTCCGTTGCGGACTTCGCGTGGTCCTTGGCTTTGCTGGTCGTGCCGGTGAGCGTGGTGAGGATGGTGTCCTTGGCGCTGATGCCGGCGTGGATTGCGTCGCCGGCAGCGGGTGTCGCGCGTTCGAGGTCGAGGTTGTCCTCTGCTGATGCGAGGTACTCGGTGGCCTTCTGGAGATATCGTTTGGCGTGGTTCTTGCTTTCGGCGGCGCTCATGAAGCCCGCCTGGATCTGCGGGGCACGGTGCCGAGGAGAGTGAGGCCGTCGCGAAGGATCTCTGCGACCACTGGTTCCCGGTCGTCCGGGGCGCGGGTGAACTGCTCGGGTGTCAGATGGAGCACGTCGCAGTTGTTGCCGAGTCGAGCGTGGACCTGTTCTTGGAGATCGGCACGTCCGGCCCAGTCGTCGGGTGCGATCACGGCGAGGTCGATGTCGCTGCCCGCGTGCGCGTCGCCGCGGGCCACGGAACCGAAAAGGATCACGGCGTCGACGCCTGGTCCTGCGTCGCGCAGCACTCTGGTGAGCATGTCGATGGGGCTGGCAAGTTGGCGCAGGGGTGCCACGGTTTCGTGGCGCTCGTTGATGCGGTGAACGCCCGCTCGCCCAACCGTCTCGGACGAGATGATCCCCAGGCTCGCCAGGTCCTTCAGCGCTTGCTGGACGGATCCGAGGCTGTGGCGTTCGGCCACCAGCGCATGGATGGCCCGGCCGGTCAGGGGCTTCCCGGTGCGCAACAGCACCGACAACACCGCGCCACGAGCGCCGGGCACCACGCCACCAAACGGCTCACCAAAGTTCACATGAACAGAATAGTGCTCATAAGACTAGATTTTCAAATCATTCGTGCTGGGGAACCGGCGCACGCTTGGGGGAGTGGTGGGTGTGACGAGCAGTCCTTAGGACGGCAGAACTCGAGTTGCGATGAGCCATTCGGCCACGAGGCGACATTTCACGTTGTGGTTCTGGGAGAAGTGACGACGCCGCGATCCAATTCGGACCGTCTGTCGGGTGCCGGTCAGGACTGCTCTCGTCACCGCGGAGTTCACCAACGACGACAGCCCCAGTGCCGCGACGGACACGGACCGGAGGACGTCGTCGGTCGACCGTGCCCAGCGGGTCGTCAGACTTGCGCCAGCGCGAGGGCGGCACCAACGGCTGCCTGAAGCTCTCCTGCGAGGCCGGGCAGGGCTCGGAGCCGGGCGTTGCGGGCGCACGTGTTGGCGATGGAGAGAGCGGCCTGCACCCGGACCCGCGCGACGTCGGGCGACTGGCCCGGATGCACGAGAGCCATGAGGTGGGTCCACTCGGCGATGTAGCCGCGCTGCTCCTTGAGGATGCGGGTCCGGTCGCTGTCCGGGAGGTGGGCGGTCTCGCTCAGCAGCACGCTGATCAGCCCGGGCTGGTCGATCACCAGACCGACGTACGACGCGGCGAGCTCGTTGAGGGCTGCCTCCGGCGTGGTGGTGCGAGCCAGGGCGCGGCTGAGGTCGAGGCGGAGCCATTCGGCGCCACGTGTCATGGCCGCAACCAGCAGGTCGTTCTTGGCCTCGAAGTGGCGGTAGATGCTGGTGCCGGTGAGTCCTGCGGCGGCGGCGATGTCCTCGATGCCGACGCTCTGGTACCCGTGCTCGGCGAACAGCGGGATGGCGGCGGCGAGGAGCTGCTCACGACGGGACTGCCCGCTGCGAGGGGACGGGTGGGTCGTTGCCTCGACCGCATCCGGTGTGGGAGGAACGCGCATTGCCGCTCCGACCATCTCGGCCAGCAGGGCGACGAGCTCACTGCCTTGCAGTTCGATGTGGTGGAACGACGGGCTCATCAGTACGCCGATGGTGGTCCACGAACGCAACTCTGCGGCCTGCGGGCCGAGCCCGGGCTGTTGGGCGTCGACGATGGTGTGGAGCGAGCCGAGGACGTCGAGGGCTCCCTGGTTGATCGCTCGGTGCGCGGAGTCTTGGAGATGGCGCGACTCCCGCTCCCACAGCACGCCGAAGTCGCGATGTTCGAGCGTCGCAACTGCCAGCGCCCGGAGCGGGTCGTCGTCGTTGACTGCGTCGGCCACGCGCGAGGCGAAGGACGCCATCCGGGTGACGAGGACCTCCCCGAGCAGCTCCTGCTTGCCCGGGAAGTGTCGGTAGAGGGCCGAGGGGCCGACCCCCACGGCTCCCGCGATGTCACCCATGGAGACATGCGGGAAGCCGTGGTCGGTGAAGAGCTCCGCTGCAGCTTGGACGATCAGTTGCCGACGGTTGCGCGGACGCGTCCCCCGGGCCGGTACGTCGTGGCTGGCGGTGCTCATGACGCTAGTTAACCGTGCTCCTCAGATCATGAAGCCGCCGCCACAGACCAGGG
Source organism: Nocardioides sp. Root682 (assembly GCF_001427795.1). Classification (GTDB taxonomy): domain Bacteria; phylum Actinomycetota; class Actinomycetes; order Propionibacteriales; family Nocardioidaceae; genus Nocardioides. The sequence goes on from NZ_LMHJ01000005.1 coordinate 49,093, forward strand.
TCTGGGCCGAGACGTAGTCGGACTCGGGGGTGCACAGCAGGTAGACCGAGCCGGCCGCTTCCTGCGGAGTGCCGCCGCGACCCAGCGGGATCATCGTCTCCATGGCGGCGATCAGCTGCGGGTTGACGCCGACCTTGATCTCCTTGCCCTGGACGTCGATGGTGCCGTCGCCCGCGGGCGCGTCGGTGAGGCGCGTCTTGATGAGGCCGAATGCGACGGTGTTGACCGTGACGTTGTAGCGGCCCCACTCCTTGGCCATCGTCTTGGTCAGACCGGTGATGCCGGCCTTGGCCGCGGCGTAGTTGGCCTGACCGGCGTTGCCGCCGAGGCCGGCGACCGAGGAGATGTTGACGACCTTGCGGCAGGGGACCGGTTCGCCGGCTTCCTTGGCAGCCTTGACCTGGGCGGCGATGACCGGCTGCGCTGCGCGCAGGATCCGGAAGGGCGCCTTGAGGTGGACGTCGAGGATGGCGTCCCACTGCTCGTCGGTCATCTTCTGGATGACGGTGTCCCAGGTGTAGCCGGCGTTGTTGATGATGATGTCGAGGCCGCCGAAGCTGTCGACCGCCGTCGCGACGAAGCGCTCCGCGAAGTCGTCGTCGGTGACGCTGCCGATGCAGCTGGTGGCCTTGCCGCCCGCTGCTTCGATCGCTGCGATGGTCTCCTTCGCGGGCTCGGCGTCGAGGTCGTTCACCACGACGCTGGCGCCTTCGGACGCGAGCTTGAGCGCGATCTCGCGCCCGATGCCGCGGCCGGAGCCGGAGACAATCGCTACCTTGCCGTCAAGAGTTCCCATGATTCAGTTCCTTCAGTCGAGTGAGACGACGGCGTCGCCCACGAGGGTGGTGGTGCCGTCGGCGAGAGTGACGACGAGCTCGAGCGTGGCCAGACCGTCCTCGACGGAGGTGACCTTGCCGGTGCAGGTCGGCTGACCGTGCACCGGGGTGATGGCGGCGAAGCGGACGCCGAAGGACCGGACCTGCCGCTGCGGGAACCAGCCCGTCAGCGCGCGGCCGAGGTAGGCCATTGACAGCATGCCGTGGGCGAACACGTCGTCCAGCCCGGCGGACTTCGCTACGTCGAGGTCGACGTGGATCGGGTTGTGGTCTCCCGATGCACCGGCGAAGAGCGCCAGCGTGGTGCGGGAGATCGGCGGGAGCTGCAGGGCCGGCAGCTCAGTGCCGACCTCGAGCGTGGTGGCGGTCATGCGGTCACCTCCGGGTTGCGTACGACGATCACGGTCGTGAGGTCGGCGACGGGACCACCGTCGGTGTCGGTCACGGCCGTCTTCTTGACGATGAAGTCGAGAGCGCCGCCGCGCTTGCTGTAGACGTCCTCGATCCGTGACGTGGCGGTGAGCTCCTCGCCGGCGTACGCCATGCGGTGGTAATCGAAGCGCTGCTCGCCATGGAGCACGAACCGCAGGTCGACGCCGAGCTCGGCAAGCCACTCGAACGGGTCGGGTGCCTCGAGCTCGATGCCGAAGAGGAAGGACGGCGGGACCGGGAGGTCGCGGTGGCCAGCGGCCGTTGCGGCATCGAGGTCGACGTACGTCGGTTCGTTCTGGCCGGTGGCCTTGGCGAAGGCGCGCAGCCGGCCGCGTTCCATCGTCGCGCTGATGGACGGCATCTCGGTGCCGATGACTGAGGTGTCGAGAGCCATCGGTCAGCCCACCTTCTCGTAGAGGGTCACGACGCAGGCGCCGCCGAGACCGAGGTTGTGCTGCAGGGCGATGTTGACGCCCTCGACCTGTCGCGCCTCCGCCTGACCGCGGAGCTGCCAGACGAGCTCGGCGCACTGGGCGAGGCCAGTGGCTCCGAGGGGGTGGCCCTTGGAGAGGAGCCCGCCCGACGGGTTGGTGACGACGCGGCCGCCATAGGTGTTGTCCCCGTCGGCGATGAACTTCTCGGCCGTACCTTCCGGGGTGAGCCGCAGCGACTCGTAGGTCAGCAGCTCGTTGGTGGTGAAGCAGTCGTGCAGCTCGACGACCCGGAGGTCCTCGGGCCCGACACCGGACTGCTCGTAGACCTGGTCAGCAGCTGCCTGCGCCATGTCGTATCCGATGACCCGGGTCATGTCCGTGGTGTCGAAGGTCGACGCGAAGTCGGTGGTCATCGCCTGCGCCTTGATCGCGACATCGGCCTTGATCCCGTGCTTGGCCGCGAAGGCGGGGGAGCAGATCACCGCGGCGGCGGCGCCACCGGTGGGCGGGCAGCACTGGAGGCGGGTCAGCGGACCGTAGATCTGCGGCGAGGCGAGCACCTCCTCGACAGTCACGGCGTCGCGGAACACCGCGAACGGGTTGTTGGCGGCGTGGGTGCGTGCCTTCACCGCGATCTTCGCGAACGTGTCGTGGGCCAAGCCGTATTTCTCGGCGTACGCCGCACCGGCGCCGCCGAAGTACTGGGCAGCCATCGGTGCCTCACTGACGCCCTGGATCCGGTCACGGACCTCGTCGAACCGGTCGAACGGCGTCGGTCGGTCGCTCCAGGCGCTGCCGAGAGCTCCGCGCTGCATCTGCTCGAAGCCGAGAGCGAGGACGCAGTCAGCCATCCCGCTCTCGACCGCCTGGCGAGCCAGGAACAGTGCCGAAGACCCGGTCGAGCAGTTGTTGTTCACGTTGACGATCGGGATGCCGGTCTGGCCCAGGCCGTAGAGGGCCGCCTGGCCGCAGGTCGAGTCGCCGTACACGTAGCCGACGTACGCCTGCTGGACGAGGTGGTAGTCGATCCCGGCGTCAGCCAGGGCCGCGCGCGCGGCGGCCTCGCCCATGACGTCGTACGACTGGCTCTTGCTCGGGGTGCTGAACGGCACCATCCCGACTCCGGCGATGCGTGGAGAAGTCATGCGCTCGCTCCTAACGATGTAAGTGATGATTCACATACGATAGGCATTGAGGATCGCAGAGCGCAATACGGGGAACCTGTGAACCACGCGACCATTCACTTACGGGTCCTGGCGGCCGGCCACCCTCAACTCTGCCCGCGCCTGAAGGCTCGGGGACTCACGCCCGCCCACCGCCGGAAGGCGTGGGTGAATGCTGACGTGTCGCCGTACCTGAGGTGGCCAGCGACCTGTTGGACGCTGGCTCCGCCTGACTCCAGCAGGTCGATCGCGATGCTGAACCGGACGTGGTCGCTCAGCTTGCGAAAGGACGTGCCCTCCTCGGCCAGTCTGCGGCGCAGCGTCCGCTCCGTGGTGAGCAGCGCCGCCGCCAGTTCTCGGATGCCCGGCAGGTCAGGAGCGGCGCTCCAGAGCCGGTCAAGCACCCGGTTTGCAACCGTGTTGCTGGCCCGGCGTGCCGAGAGGAGTTCGTGGCACTCTGCCGTGGCCGACTCGCAGACGTGAGTGTCGGACTGGGGGAGCGGGTCGGTAGACCATGGGCAGGCGAAGGTGTAGGCCGTTCGGGAGGCCCCGCGTCGAGGGGCAATCCCGAACGTCGACTGCCAGATCTCCAGATCCGTCACGTTGAAGGAGACGTCCAGCGACGTGAGGTGAAGCTGGCTCCCGATCACCTCACGAACGGCGAGGAGCGTGGCGCTGAGGTCGCGAGCCAGGAGCAGGGGGCGAGCCTCGTCCATGAGACGGCTGCCATCGATCTCGACGGTGGCGCGACCTGAGCGCAGCGATTGACGTATCTGGCACAGCGCGGGCATCAGTGGGGCGTAGGTCTTCGCGAACTGCATCGCCGCCTGGAGGGACGGGCTGGAGAGCAGGGCGAGCCCCGCGACGCCGTACGTCGAGAGGTGGAAGCGGCTGCCCAGCCGCAGGCCCACAGCCGCCGGATCGGCCACGGACCCGGCCAGGTTGCCAGCGACTCTGGCCTCCATCCAGGTCGCCACGAGGGCTGCGGGTCGCTCGAGATCGGCGGCCACCAGGTCGGTGCCGGCCAACACCACAGCCGGATCGATCCCGTGCTCCAGCCCGGCCGCGACCATGTGGCGTACGCCAGTGGCTGAGCGGGGCAGCTCCCAATGCCTCACAAGTCACAGACGGTAGGGCCACGCCTAATCCGGTACAAGCAGTTGGCCGATTCGCACAACATTCCGGCCGCTTCCCACCTGTCGCAACGACATCTCGCGAGGCGAGCCTGTGCAAGCGGGTGGACACCCCACGCCGCGCGTTCGAGAGGACCCCCCATGAGTACGACGATCCGACGTCGAGTGCTTGCCCTGATGGCCGCGCTCCCGACGATCTTGACGACGGCCCCAGGCGTCGCCGCCGAGACCGCTCCGCTGCCGGGGCCCGCTCTGGTGACGCCCACTGCCACCCTCGATTCGGCGTTGACCTGCTCCGCGGACGTCGCCACCGCGACGAAGACACCGATCCTGCTCATCACGGGCACGATCGAGAGCCCGTTGCAGTCATGGAGCTGGGGTTACCAGAAGGTGCTGCGCGCGCAGGGCCACCCCGTCTGCATGGTGTCGCTGCCGGGCGGCGGCACCGGTGACATGCAGACCACGGTCGAGTACGTCGTCAACGCGATCCGTTCCGTGCACACCACGGCCGGGCGCAAGATCTCCTTGGTCGGCCACAGCCAGGGCGGACTGCTGCCGGCGTGGGCGCTGAAGTACTGGCCGGACCTCGGCGACTACGTCGACGACGCCGTGTTCCTCGACGCTCCCGTAAACGGATCCGACCTCGGACGCGTCTGCGACTTCACCCACTCCTGCCCGGGGATTGCCTGGGACATCATGCCCGGCTCGAGCTGGACCAGGGCCCTGACCCGCACGCCACTGGCGGTGTCCACCTCGGTGACCACGATCGGCGCTGGCAACACCGACCTCGTCGTGCCGGGTGGGGTCGCGACGAAGCTGAACGGCGCCTCCAACTTCGTCGTCGGAAACCTCTGCCCTGGCCGCTTCGTCTCCCACCTCGACATGCTCGCCGACAACGCCGCCTACGAACTGACCATGGATGCCCTGACCCATGCCGGGCCGGCCAGTTGGTCGCGCGTCTCGGGCACCGCCTGCTCCCGGACCTATTTCCCTGGCGTCGACACAGCCGCGAAGACCTCCTATCTCGACCTGATCGGTGACGTGATCGACCTGGTCTTTGCCGCCGACTGGATCCCTGCGGAACCGCCGCTGCGCGACTACGCGATCGGGCTGGACGGCGACACGAACCTGTCACTGAACAAGCCGGTCACGACCTCCAGCAACCAGTCGGCGTCGTACGGCGGCAGCAAAGCGGTCGACGGCAGCTATGGCACGCGCTGGTCCAGCGCTTCCTTCCACGCCCTGAACTGGATCTATGTGGACCTCGGTGCGACGAAGACGGTCACTGGCGTGCAGTTGGGCTGGGAGAAGGCCTACGCGAACGACTACTCGGTCCAGGCGTGGGACGGCGCCGCATGGCGGACGGTCTACTCCACCGGGTCGGGTGACGGCGGAAATGACTTCATCCCGCTCGCCGACGTCAGCACCCGCTTCATCATGGTGCAGATGACGTACCGCGGCTCCGGCTATGGCAACTACTCGTTGTGGGAGATGACGGTCGCCGGTCACTGAGGTCGGTGCGCGACGATTCACGTCGAAGTGCGGATGACCCGGGCGCAGAGGTCCGGGTCGTCGCTGAAGGGCACGTGTCCGCAGCCGGGGAGGCTCACGTGCGTGGCGTCCGTCAGGGTCGTCCGGGCTCTTGATGCCTGGGTGCGATGCGGGAGGAGTACGTCGCGGGTGCCCCAGGCGATGGTGACGGGGATCCGGGGGAGGTCTCCCAGGTCGGAGTCCTCGCTCCAGCGGTAGTTCCTGAAGCCGTCGAGCGCGTCGTGGAAGCCTGGGCCGTGGGCGAGTGCGTCCAGGGCGCCTCGCGCTTCGTGGACATCGATGCGCCATGGACGGCCGACCATCGCGGACATCACCAGCGTCCGGACCGGGGCGAGTCGGGTTGCGGCCGAGGCGCCCGGCCAGGTGGTCTGCAAGACGCTGTGCGCGCCTCCGACCAGGGTTCGGCACCACGTCTCTCCGGGGGAGTCCCAGAAACCGATCGGTGAGAACGCCGTCACGGCAGCTGCGTCGCCCCGGCGCCCGAGCTCCAGGGCGATGGCCCCGCCGAGTGAGTTGCCGACGACGTGTGGGCGGGTGAGGCCCAGGTCTGTGGTGAAGTCCCGTAGCCAGGTCGCGTATCCGACCGGGTCGGGGGTGAGGCCGGCCGGCAGCTTGCTGCGCCCGAAACCGGGCAGGTCGATGCTCACCACTTCATGGTCGGCGGCGAGCCGGTCGACGATCGGTTCGAAGACTTGTCGCCGGCTGCCGATGCCGTGGACCAGTACGACGGGTGAGCCGCTGCCCGTTCGGTCGTAGGACGTCGTCACTGGTCGGCGTGGCCGCGCCGCGGCACCATGCTCGAGATGCCCTGCAGCTTGCGGCGGATGTCTCGGCCAGCGACCGCCTGGAAGATCGCGGTGACGGCCCTGGACTTGGTGGCCGAGTACGGGTACCACGCCATCGCCTGGATCAGCGAGAGCTCGACCCGGTTGCTGACCACGGCTCGTGGACGGCAGTACTTGAGTACGGCGTACTCGCCGCCGAGACGCGCGCCGATGCCCGAGTTCTTCCAACCGGCCTGGGGGACCGGGAAGCAGGCGAGGTGTGCCTGCACGTCGTTGACGTCGACCGCGCCGACCTCCAGCCGACGGGCGAGGTCCTTGCCGCGGCCCTTGTCAGCAGTCCACACGCTGGCTGACAGGCCGTAGCGTGAGTCGTTGGCGAGCCGGACCGCCTCGTCGGCGTCCCTGACGGACATGACCGGGATGACCGGGCCGAAGGTCTCGTCGGTCATCACGTCCATGGTGTGATCGACGTGGGTGAGCACCGTCGGCTGGAAGAAGCGCCCGCCCAGCACCCGCTGGCCCCCGGTGCGCAGCCGGGCACCCTTGTCCAGCGCGTCCTGGACGTGCTGCTCGACGATGTCGGCCTGTGCCGGCACGATCATCGGGCCGAGCTCGGTGTCGAAGCCCGGGTCCGCGTTCTGACGCAGGCTCTCGACCACGGCGACCAGCTTGTCGACGAACACGTCATGAACGGCCTCCTCGACGTACACCCTTTCGACGGAGGTGCACATCTGTCCCGTGTTGGACAGGGCGCCGAAGGCGATGCCTGCGGCGGCGTGATCAAGGTCGGCATCAGCGAGGACGATGGCCGGGTCCTTGCCGCCCAATTCGAGGCTGAACGGGATCAGCCTGCCTGCCGCCTGCTGTGCCACGATCCTGCCGGTGCGCTCGGACCCCGTGAACTGGACGAAGTCGACCTCGTCGACAACGGCACTTCCCACGTCACCGGCACCCAGGACGACACGGAACACCGGTGGCGCGCCGATCGCGGACCAGCCGGCCACGGCCGCTTGCACTGCGGACTCGGTGACCTCGGACGGCTTCACCGCCACCGTCGCGCCGGCCAGGAGAGCGGGGATCGCGTCGAACAGGGACAGGGCGAGGGGATAGTTCCACGGGGAGATCACGCCGACCACGGGACAGGGCTTGTACTCGACCTCCAGGGCCTTGGTCGCCGTGAGCAGCCCGTGGGGTCGTGGGCGCCTCGGGGTGAGGAATGTCGATGCTTTGGCGGTGTAGTAGTTGGCCATGTCGACGGCGAGCATCACCTCCAGGGGTGCCTCGGCGGCCGGCTTCCCGGTGTCCTGCTGCACGAGCGCCGACAGTTCGTCGGAATGGTCGAGCAACCAGTCGCGATAGCGCTGGACGACCCTCACCCGGCCCTCGACCCCCAGCTCCTCCCAGGCGGGTTGGGCGGCGCGAAGCTCGGCGACGACGTTGCGTATGTCGACGTTGAGCTTCGACCTGGACCGGCTCGCGGTGGGGGTGCTCATCCTTTCGACTGCTTCTTCGTCGCTGTCTGTCGGCTCCGCGTGGTGGCGAGGTCGAGGTGCTCGGTGCGGTCACGGTAGGCCTGGCGGGCGGATTCGTCGGTGTTGACCCCTGCGTCATGGACGCCCGTGGCGTGCGCCACGAGGTGGCGCAATGCGGCCGGGAGAAGTCGCATCGGCGCCACCATCGCGTTGGCACGGAAGGGCACCAGTCGCAGGCCCCCGTGGTTCTTCTCGACCGATGCCACGATCGCGTTCGAGATGGCTTCGGGCTCCACGAAGGCGATCTTGCGGACCAGCCACGGCTGCTTGACGCCGGCGATCAGCTGGGTGTTGACGTACCCGGGGCAGATCGTCGTCACCGTCACCCCGAGCGGAGAGAGCTCCTGGTCGAGCGCGTCACCGAGCCCCACGACGGCGAACTTGGTGGCGCAGTAGACGGCCACCCCAGGAGCCGCGACGAGCCCGGCGGCCGACGCCACGTTCACGATCTGGCCGTGTCCGCGCTCGGCGAACCGCCGTCCAGCGAGCTTGGAGCCGATGACGACCGCCCGGACGTTGATGTCGATCTGCCGGTCGGAGACACCCTCGGTCTCTTCGAGGAAGGGCCCGGTCGGCATGATGCCCGCGTTGTTGACGAGGACGTCCAGGCCGCCGAGCTCGGCCTCCACCTCGTCGAGGAAGGTGGCGAATGCCGCTGCATCGGTCACGTCCAGGGGGAGTCCGACGACCTTCGCGCCGGTGTCCGACGCGATGGCGGCTGCGGTCTCGGCAACCAGCGTGGCGTCGATGTCGCCGATGACGACCTCATGCCCCTTCGAGGCGAACTCGCGGGCGGTCGCGGCGCCGATGCCCTGGGCGCCGCCGGTGATCGCAATGCGCTTCATGATGCTTCCTTCTCGTTCATGTTCCGGGACTGGCCGACCACGACGTAGTCGGTGAGCTCAACCTGCTTGGTGCGGCGGCGGTACTCGCTCATCAGCCCGGGCCAGTTGTTGGTGACACGACCGTTGCTGTTGACGTACCAGCTCGTACAGCCGCCCTTGGCCCACACCGAGTTCGACAACCGGCCCTGCACCTCTTCGCTGAAGGCGTCGTAGACGTCATGCTTGACGTCGAGGTAGGTGGCACCGGTGCGGTCGAGCTTGCGGACCGCGTCGACGATGTAGCGGGCCTGGCTCTCCAGGATGTAGACGACGGAGCCGCCACCGAAGTTGGTGTTGGGGCCGTACATCAGGAACATGTTGGGGAACGAGCTGATCGCCATTCCCAGGTACGCCGCGGGACCGTCGGCCCACTGGGTGTTCAGGTCGACGCCACCCAGCCCTGACACGGTCATCGGCGTCACGAAGTTCTTGGCCTGGAAGCCTGTCGCGAAGATGATCACGTCGACCTCGTGCTTGACGCCGTCGGCGGTGACGATGCCGCCGGGCGTCACCTCGGTGATGCCGTCCCGGACCACGTCGACGTGGTCCTGAGCCACGGCGGGGTAGTAGCTCGACGACAGCAGGATGCGTTTGCAGCCGATCGTGTAGTCCGGGGTCAGCTTGCGGCGGAGTTCTGGATCCTTGACCTGCAGTCGCAGTTGCGCCTTGGTCGCCAGCAGGATCGGCGCCAGGTAGGCCTCGCGCGCCCGGTTGCTCCAGTTGCCGACGAGGGCCGGGTTCACTGCCTCACCGACCGCCCACCAGGCGCCGCGGAAGGACTTCAGCACGCCCGGGACCTTGCGGTAGGCCCAGTGCTCGGCAGCCCGGTGCCCGTAGTCGGGCTTGGGAATGAGGTACTCCGCGCTGCGCTGGAAGACCGTCAGCTCGCCAGCCACCTTGGCCACCTCGGGCACGAGCTGTACGGCGCTGGCGCCGCTGCCGATGACGGCCACCCGCTTGCCGGTCAGGTCGACGTCGTGGTCCCACTCCGCCGAGTGGAAAACGTTGCCGGTGAAGCTCTCCAGACCTGTCAGGTCGGGCACGGACGGGCGGGTCAGCTGGCCACACGCCGGCACGAACACGTCCGCGTCGTAGGTGCCGCCGTCGGTGTCGGTCAGGAGCCACGACCCCGACTCCTCGTCGAAGACCGCGCTGGCGATCTCGGTCTCGAAGCGGAGGTGCTCGGTCAGCCCGTACTTCTCGACACAGTGCTCGAGGTAGGCACGGATCTCCGGCTGCGGCGCGAACGGCCGCGACCAGCTCGGGTTCGGTTCGAACGAGAAGGAGTAGAGCGACGACGCCACATCGCAGGCGGCGCCCGGATAGGTGTTGTGCCGCCACACCCCGCCCACCCCGGTGGTGCGTTCGAAGATCGTGAAGTCGGTGTAGCCGGCTTGCTTGAGGCCAATGGCCGCAGCCAGGCCGCTGAAGCCGCTGCCGACGATGGCCACCGAAGGTCGTTTGGTCATGCTTCAAGGCTCCCTTCGATCGGGGGCCCTCACTAAACGACTTCCCGCCGCAAACTTGCTCTTTTGCGCCAGCTGTCTGGAATGATCCAGAGGTGCGCGATCGGTGGAGCCTGCCTCGGTCCACCGCCAGCGCAGCGATCCTCGTGGAGCTCGCGGGGGAGTACGGCGTTCCTGCCGGGCCGCTGCTGGCGCACACGGGAATCGAGCTGGATCACCTCGCCGATCCGGAGGGCGAGATCAAGGCCGGCCAGGAGCTGATCCTGGTCCAGGAGCTCGTCGCACGGCTGGGGCACGTCCGTGCCCTCGGTCTGGCCGCGGGCACTCGCTACCACGCGTCCACCCACGGTGTGTGGGGCTGGGCAGTGATCAGCAGCCCGACGGCCCGCCGTGCTCTGGAGGTCGGCGTCCGGTACTCCGAGCTGTCGTTCTCGTTTGCCGACTTTCGACTCGACGACGTCGACGGCAACGTCCACCTGATCCTGGACGACTCCGAGACTCCCGCCGAAGTCCGGGACTTCCTCATGGAACGTGACCTGGCGGCCATCGTCACGATCGCACGGGACCTGCTCGGGGTGAACCTCCCCGTGAAGGAGTTGCATCTCGCCTCGTCCGACCGCGGCTACGGTGACCGTTTCGAACAACTCTGCGCGGCAACCCCGATCTTCGATGCCGATCGGACCAGCCTCGTGCTCGCGGGCGAGGTCCTCGACCTCCCACTGCCGCAGTCGAACCCGCAGACTGCACTCCTGTGTGAGCGACAGTGCGCCGAGGTCCTGCAACGGCGGCACGCCCGGCTGGGCCTGGCAGGCCAGGTGCGCGACCTCCTCGTGCGCCGTGCCGAGATCACCGACCAGGACGATGTCGCCCGTGAGGTCGGCGTCAGCGTCCGGACGCTGCAGCGACAGCTCGCCGACGAGGGCACCTCGTTCCGAGAGCTGGCCGGCGAGGTGAACTGCCTTCTCGCTGAAGAGCTCCTTGGTGCGGGCCTGGCCGTCGAGGACGTGGCCCACCGCCTCGGATACGCCACTGCCTCATCATTGACGCACGCCTACCGGCGCTGGCGAGGGATCACGCCAGGTCAGTACGCACGCGCTGTTCGTGCAGGTCGATGACCTGGGCTCTAGCTGTCGGCTGACCGAGAGAGCCAGAGCTCCAGGAGGTGCTGGCGCGCGGCCCGCCACTCCCGGGTCACGTCGTCCTGGACGAAGGTGAGCATCGCCAGGCCGCGCATCGTCGACATCGTGGTGCTGAGCAGCTTGGTGGCGTCGTGACCTTCACTGACCCACGGGTGGAGCAGCGTGGCTGTTCGGCCGATGGCTTCCATGACGTCTGCCTCGAGACCCTTCAGCGGTACGCGCAGCTCAGGGTCGGTACGGGCAGCGTTCCACAGTTCGATGGCAGCGGCGAAGAGCTCGCTCCGGTGCAGGTCCCACATCTGGTCGAGCATCCGCTCGATCGCGCGACTTCCGCTCAGCGCCTCCCTGTGCTCCCGGGCGAAGTCGGTCACGAGGCGGCTGGCCAGGTGACGGACCGCCGCGGTGACCAGTTCGGCCTTGTTGCCGAAGTGGTGGGCCTGTGCGCCGCGCGTGACACCCGCCCGTTGGGCGATCTCGGCTGTCGTGACGCTGGCATATCCGGTCTCGACGAGGCTGGCGATGGTCGCGTCCAGCAGCGCCGTCCGGGTGGCGGCCGTGCGCTCGGTCTGCTTCCGACGCTGCCGGGTCGCAATTGCTTCGGCCATGAACGTCTCCTTCGTCTGCGTCAGGCTGCGGGTCCATTGTGGGCCATCGGGTCGTCTGCCCAGGACGCCAGCACCTGCGTGGCGGCGACGGGTTCCAACCCATGCGGCGTCCCGCACGGCGTACGGTCGAACCGGGGCGCGGGCGCCGGTTGCGCGAGGCCGTCGACCTCGACGAAGGATTCCCGGGCGCGGTGGTGTCGGTGCGTCGGTGCCTCCCAGGGAGTCAGGACCGGAGTGACGCACGCATCGGTGTCCTCGAAGGCAGCGGCCCACTCAGCGCGGGTCCGTTCCTTGAACTTGTCGGCCAGCAGGGCTCGCCAGCGTGGCCACCCCCGCGGATCGATGTAGGCAGGGAAGTCGTCGTCGACCTCGATCTCGAGGATCGCCTCGAGGATCGCGAAGAACTGGGGTTCGAGCGCTCCCACGGCGACGTACTTGCCGTCGGAGGTCTCGAACGTGTCGTAGATCGAGCCACCGTCCAGCAGGTTCGAGCCGCGCTCGTCGCCCCAGGTGCCGTCGTGGTGCAGGCCGTGGAACAGCGAGGTGAGCAGTGAGACGCCGTCGACGATCGCGGCGTCGACGACCTGGCCGCGGCCGGAGGCCTGTCGTTCCACCAGAGCGGCGAGGATCCCGAATGCCATCAGCAGTCCACCACCTGCCATGTCGCCGAGGAGCGCTGCCGGCGGCACCGGCGGTGACTCGGCACGTCCGACCATCGAGAGCGCACCGGCGAGCGCGAGGTAGTTGATGTCGTGCCCGGCCCGGGGAGCGAGCGGTCCGTCCTGCCCCCAGCCCGTGATCCGCGCGTACACGAGTCGCGGGTTCGCGCTCAGCAACGCCTCGGGGCCAAGGCCGAGCCGCTCCGTCACGCCCGGCCGGTAGGGATCGATGAGTACGTCGGCGGAACGGACGAGGGCCAGCAGGGTCTGGAGGTCGTCGGCGTCCTTCACATCCAGTTCGACCTTGCGCTTGCCGCGGTCGAGTGGGCCCGAGGGGGCCGTGATTGCGCCCTGTGGCCGATCGATCCGCACCACGTCGGCACCGAGGTCGGCGAGCAGCATCGCTCCGAACGGGCCAGGTGCCAGTCCGATCAGCTCCACCACCCGGATGCCAGCGAGGGGGCCGCCACGGTTCACCGGGTCGCCTCGGCGTACATCGTGTCGATGGCGTCGGCGTACTTCTTGTGGATGGGCTTGCGCCGCAGCTTCATGGTCGGCGTCAGCTCGTCTCCAGCGGGTTCCCACACGACCGGAAGCACGACGTACTCGCGGACCTGTTCGACCCGGGCCAGCTTGTCGTTGGCTGCGGCGATGCCCGCAGCGACCGCCTCGAGGACGGCGGGGTGTTCGGCCATCTCGGCGATACCGTCCACCGTCAGGCCCTGGCTGGTCGTGAAGGCTTCAACCGCCTCCGCGTCCAGCGTCAGCAGGGCCGCCACGAAAGGCCGGTCGTCACCGATCGCGACGACCGACCCGAGCAGCGGGCAGGCCATCTTGACGGTGTTCTCGATGTGGCTCGGCGACATGTTCTTGCCAGCCGAGTTGATGATGAGCTCCTTCTTGCGATCAATGATCCGCACGAAGCCGTCCTCGTCGATCGTCCCGACGTCGCCGGTGTGCATCCAGCCATCGATCACGGCTTCGGCGGTCCTGGCGGGCTCGCCTCGATAGCCCTTCATGACGTTGGGCCCCCTGACGAGCAGTTCTCCGTCGTCGGCCACCTTGATCTCCTGACCGTCGAGCACCTGGCCAACCGTGCCCAGGCGAATGTTGTCGTGTCGGTTCAAGGTCGCCACGGCGGTCAGCTCGGACATCCCCCAGGCCTCGCAGAGCGGGATCCCGAGGGAGAGGACGAACTCCATCGCCTCGGGCGCGATCGGTGCGGCGCCGGTGACGGCGAAGGTGCACCGGTCCAGTCCGAGCTTGGCGGCGACCTTGTCGAGGACCAGCCGCCGCGCCACGGCGTACTGCAACGCGTGGAGGGGGGAGAGGCGCCGATGGGCCAGCTGGGCCCGGGCTGCGCGTTGCCCACGCGCCAGCGCCCACTCGGCGAGCACCTTGCGAGGACCACTCTGGGACGCGAGTCCGGTGTCGATGGAGGCCTTGAGCTTGTACCAGAGCATCGGGACGCTCACGAAGATCGTGGGGCGCACGGTGGTGAGTGCTTCCAGCAGCTCCTTGGAGTTGGCAACCGTGGTCACCTCGGCTCCGGACGCCATCGGGAAGTAGTGCGCCAGGTAGCGGTTGAGCGCGTGGGCGTCGGGCAGGTAGGAGATCAGGCGGGTGTCCTCGGACTGCGGCATCAGCTGCCTGGCTGCGTCGAGGGAGTACCGGAGGTTGGCGTGGGTCAGCTCGACGCCCTTCGGGGGGCCCGTGGTGCCCGAGGTGTAGATCAGTGTCGCGACGTCGTCCGGCTCGACCGCCCGCCACGTGGCATCGAAGTCGAAGTCCTCGTCGCTGGCGCCAAGCTCCTCGAGAGCGCTCAGCGACATCGTCCCTTCCGGAGCCCCATCGACACAGATCACGTGCTCCACCTTGGAGCTGGGAATCGCCTCCAGGATCCGGTTGAGGAACTGCTCCTCACACACGACGACGCGGTTGCCGGCGTTGTCGAGCAGGTGGCGGATCATGTCGACGGTGTTCGTGTTGTAGCCGGAGAACGGCGTCGCGCCCACGTGCAGCGCTGCGGCGTCGACCACGTGGAACTCCGGTCGGTTGACCAGCATCAGCCCGACGGTGTCGCCGCGGCCCACGCCGAGCGCGGCCAGTCCGGCCGCCACCCGGCGCACGCGGGCGCCGTACTCGGCCCAGGTGAGGGTCGACGAGCCATCGAGCGTCCGGAGGGCGACCTTGTCCGGGCGTGCAGCGGCGGTCTCCTGGAAGAGAGCGCACAGGGTGGTGTTCATCGGGTACCTCAGCTCGCTGTGTCGGCCACGGCGGCCGGCATGGTGGTGGACAGGATCGTGTCGATGACGAGTTGGGGTTCGTCGTGCATGGGGACGTGACCCGCTCCTGGGAGCGGGGAGAAGCGGGCATCGACGAGCAGGTCGCGCGCCGCGTGGCCAAACCGCGACAACGGCAGCACCCGGTCACGATCGCCCCACGCGATCGTGACCGGCGTGCCGGGGCATTCGAGGACTGGGGCGAGGTCTCCTGACCGGAGCACGCCGGCCATCAGGCGTAGCACGAACCGGCTGTTCGCTCGCCGTGCGCGAGCGAGACGGACGAAGTCCTCGGAAGAAAGAAGGTCCCCGCGCTGCATCACGGGCAACAGGCCGATCCGGCGCGCGGGACGGTAGCGCTCGAGCACGGCCGTCGGTAGCGGCAACTGCATCGCACTCAGACCGCATCCGAGCTTGGCGGCCAGAAACAGCGCGGTTGACGAGCCACGCCAGGCCCCGGGAGGGCTGAAGGCGGTGACACTCGTGGCTCGTCCGCGGCGCCCGAGTTCGACGGCGACGAGTGCGCCGAGAGAGTTCCCGGCGACGTGCGTCGTCGCGATCCCCATCACGTCGAGCTGACGTTCGACGGCATCGGCCAGGACGCCCAGGTCGAGAGGACCGGGGCAGGGCGGACCGCCGACATGACCGGGAAGGGTCGGTGCGAAGACCCGGTGGTGGGCGCTAAGCGCCGGCAGGACCGGCTTCCAGATGTGCCAGGAGGACACGGAGGGGTGCAGGAGAAGCAGGGGCTCTCCGGTGCCGCCGATCCAGTGGTCGTAGTCCGCCACGGTTGGTCCCCTCACTTGGTCATCTAAGCGTTACATACATGCCGGACGGAATGTTAATGGTCCGGCGACAGGATCGGCAAGGCCGTCGGAAATCGCGGGAGTCCATCCGTGTGACCTGCATCACTACTTAACATACGTGCTTGACGGTATGTAAGTAGAGGATGCAGTCTTTCCCCACCCCACTCCCCAGAACGGAGAACCAAGATGAGTTCCATCGGCAAGACCGGCGGCAAGGCGACGAAGAAGGTCTACGTCGTCGGCGTCGGCATGACCAAGTTCGAGAAGCCCGGGCGTCGCGAGGCCTGGGACTACCCGCAGATGGCCAAGGAGTCGGGGACGCGCGCCCTTGAGGACGCCGGCGTCGATTACAGCCAGATCGAGCAGGCTTTCGTCGGCTACGTCTACGGCGAGTCGACCGCCGGTCACCGGGCGGCGTACGAACTCGGCCTCACGGGCATCCCGATCTTCAACGTCAACAGCAACTGCTCGACCGGCTCGAGCGCGCTCTACCTGGCTGCCCAGGCGATCCGCTACGGGCAGTCGGATGTGACCCTCGCCCTCGGCTTCGAGAAGATGCAGCCGGGCTCGCTCGGCACCACCTTCAACGACCGCGAGCAGCCGATGGGCAACCACATGCAGGCGCTCGCGGAGATCTCCGAGGTCCGCTTCCCGCCCGCCCCGTGGATGTTCGGTGCCGCCGGCCGCGAGCACATGGAGAAGTACGGCTCCACCGCTGAGCACTTCGCCAAGATCGGCTACAAGAACCACAAGCACTCGGTGAACAACCCCTACGCGCAGTTCCAGACCGAGTACTCGCTCCAGGAGATCCTGGACGCCCCGATGATCTACGACCCGCTGACCAAGCTGCAGTGCTCGCCGACCTCCGACGGGTCCGGCGCCGCGGTGCTCGCCAGCGAGGAGTACGTCGACAAGCACGGGTTGGCCGACCAGGCCGTCGAGATCGTGGGCCAGGCGCTCACCACTGACTTCGCCTCGACCTTCGACGGCACCGTGAAGAACATCATCGGCTACGACATGAACGTCCAGGCCGCCAAGCAGGCCTACGAGCAGGCCGGCCTCGGCGCCGATGACATCCAGGTGATCGAGCTGCACGACTGCTTCTCTGCCAACGAATTCCTGCTCTACGAAGCGCTCGGCCTTTGCGGCGAGGGCGAAGCCGGAAAGCTCGTCGACAACGACGACACGACCTACGGCGGTCGCTGGGTCGTGAATCCCTCCGGTGGCCTGATCTCGAAGGGGCACCCGCTCGGCGCCACCGGCCTGGCGCAGTGTGCCGAGCTCACTTGGCAGCTGCGCGGGACCGCGGACAAGCGCCAGGTCGACAACGTCACCGCCGCTCTCCAGCACAACATCGGCCTCGGCGGTTCCGCCGTGGTCTCCATCTACCAGCGCGCCAACCGCTGACCACCCATCTCACTTAGGAGCACCTCATGGGACACATCACCGTCACGCAGGACCTGCCCGTCGCCTCGGACAAGCTCTGGGCCGCCATCTCCGACCCGCAGACGTGGGAAGCATGGCTGACCATCCACGCCGGCTGGCTCGAGGAGCCGCCGGCCACCCTGACCGAGGGCGCCAAGCTCGTCGAGAAGGTCGTCATGCTCGGCATGGCCAACAAGCTGGAGTGGACCGTCACGAAGGTCGACGCCGGCCGCGAGCTCGCGATCAACGGCGTCGGCATGGCCGGTGTGACGAGCAGCTTCGCCTTCACGCTCGAGCCGAACGGCGAGAGCACCAAGGTCTCGATCGACGCCGAGTTCCAGGGCTCGCTCATCGTCGGTGCGCTCGGCAAGGCCGTCGAGAAGGACGCCAACCAGAACCTGTCCGACAGCCTCGAGAAGCTCGTCGCGGCGGCGGCCTGAGATGGCTGACAGCGTCGAGTTCGATGACGCCGGCCTTGGCGTCTGGACCGATCCCGAGACCTTCGAGGTCACTGCCGAGCGGATCGCGGCGTACGCCGAAGCCACCAACGACCCGATCGCAGCCCACCGTGCAGGCGAGGTGGCCAGCCCGGTCTTCGCGATCGTCCCCGTCTTCGAGTCGATGCTCGCGCCCGTCCTGGACGTGGTCCCGACGCGCTACTTCGGGCTCGCGGTGCACGGTGAGCAGGACTTCCACTTCCACCGGGCGATCCGACCGGGCGACGTGTTGGTCTCGCGTGCCCGGATGACCGGCTACGAGGGATTGCCCAACGGGACTCGCGCCGCGATTCACCTGGAGTGCCGCAACGAGGAGGGCGAGCTCGTCAACGAGCAGTTCGCGACCGTCTTCTTCCGCGGCATCGATGCCGGGGAAGCGGTCGGTGACCTCACGCCCGCGCACAAGTTCGACGCGGCCCTGCGCGACAAGGAGCCCGCCGCATCGATTGGTGGGCACGTCGATGACGACCAGACGTTCCGTTACTCACCGGCGTCCGGCGACCCGATGCCGATCCACCTCGACGAGCAGGTGGCCCTGGACAGTGGCCTTCCGGGGATCATCGCCCACGGCCTGTGCACGATGGCGTTCGCTTCGTGGGCCGTGCTGAGCGAGGTCGGCGAGTCCGACACCACACGCCTTCGCCGGCTCGCGGTGCGCTTCTCGAAGATGGTCCGCCCCGGCGACGACCTGACCACGCGCATGTGGGAGACCGGCACCGCGGACGGCGTCACGTCGTACGCCTTCGAAACCAGCGTCGGCGACGACGTCGTACTCACCGACGGCCTCGCCGAGTTCGACAACAAGGAGTAGAACCATGGGATCACTGGATGGACGGGTTGCCGTCATCACCGGAGCAGGCCGCGGCATCGGCCGCGAGCACGCGCTCCTGTTCGCCCGCGAGGGTGCCTTCGTCGTGGTCAACGACCTCGGCGGCAGCAACGAGGGCGGTGGTGCGGACGCTGGTCCGGCCCAGCAGGTCGTCGACGAGATCGAGGCCGCCGGCGGCAAGGCCGTCGCCAACACCGACAACGTGGCCAGCTGGGACGGCGCCAAGGGCCTCATTGACCAGGCGGTCGCGGAGTTCGGTCGTCTCGACGTCGTCGTCAACAACGCCGGCATCCTGCGCGACGGGTTCATCCCGACGATGGAGGAGTCCCAGTGGGACTCGGTCATCCAGGTGCACCTGAAGGGTCACTTCTCGGTGCTGCGTCACGCCGCCGAGTACTGGAAGGCCGAGAGCAAGGGCGGCCGGCAACCGCTGGCGTCGGTCATCAACACCGCGTCGGGCTCCGGCATCACGCTGCCCAACGCCGGCCAGTCCAACTACGGAGCGGCGAAGGCGGCCATTGCGGCGCTGACGCTGGTCGCGGCCGACGAGCTGGAGCGGTACGGCGTCCGGGTCAACGCGATCGCACCGGTGGCTCGCACCCGGCTCACCGAGGCCACGCCCGGCTTCGGCGACATCATGCGCTCAACCATCGAGGAAGGCGTGGTGGACCCGTTCCACCCCGCGAACATCTCACCGCTGGTCGCCTACCTCGCCGGTGCGGACTGCCCGCAGACCGGGCAGGTCTACGCCGTGCAGGGCGGCAGCATCCAGGAGCTCGCCGGCTGGACGGTCACCAAGACGACCGAGACCGACGACGCGTGGACGATCGACGACGTGCGCGGCCGCCTCGACGAGTGGGCGTGACGAGGTGATCGCCTGGTCCGAGAACGATCTCGCGATCCGCGAGGCTGTGCGGGACTTCATCGACAAGGAGGTCAGGCCGCACATCGACCAGCTCGAGACCGGCCAGCTGCCGCCGTACGACGTGATCCGCAAGCTGTTCGCGGCCTTCGGCGTCGACGCGATGGCCAGTGATGCCGTGGCCAAGATGCTCGCCAAGGAGCGGAGCAGGGCCGCCGGCGAGGAGCGGCCGGCTGCAGCGAAGTCCGACGGAGGCGGCCTCGAGGGCGTCGAGTCGATGGCTGCCATCGTCATCAGCGAGCTCGCCGGCGTCACGCTCGGCACGGTGGCGTCGATCGGGGTCTCGCTCGGGCTCACGGTGGCGACGATCGCGAGCAAGGGCACCCTGGAGCAGAAGGAGCGCTGGCTCCCCAAGCTCGTCACGTTCGAGCACGTCGGGGCCTGGGCGATCACCGAGCCGGACTCCGGTTCGGACGCGCTCGGCGGCATGAAGACGTACGTCCGCCGCGACGGCGAGGACTACATCCTCAACGGGCAGAAGACGTTCATCACGAACGGCCCTGACGCGGACGTGATCGTGGTCTACGCCAAGCTCGAAGAAGGCGCTGACGACAAGCGCTCCCGACCGGTGCTGAGCTTCGTGCTCGACACGGGCATGGAGGGCCTCCACCAGGGCAAGGCGTTCAAGAAGATGGGGATGATGTCGTCCCCGACGGGCGAGCTCTTCTTCGACAACGTCCGGCTCGGCCCCGAGCGGTTGCTCGGTGGCATCCCGTCGCAGGGTGGCGGCGACAACCGCGAAAGCGTCAAGGCGAGCTTCGCCCACGAGCGGATGGGCATCGCGATGCTCGCGCTGGGCATCATCAACGAGTGCCAGCGGTTGTCCGTCGACTACGCGCGCACCCGTGAGCTGTGGGGCAAGCCGATCGGTGACCTCCAGCTGATCCAGCTGAAGCTGGCCAGGATGGAGGTCGCACGGATCAACGTGCAGAACATGGTGTTCTCCGCTCTCGAGCACATCCGAGCCGGCAAGACGCCGACGCTCACCGAGGCATCCGCGATGAAGCTCTACTCCTCCGAGGCGGCCTGCGAGGTCGCGATGGACGCGGTGCAGCTCTTCGGTGGCAACGGCTACATGGCTGAGTACCGCGTCGAGCAACTGGCACGGGACGCCAAGTCGCTGATGATCTACGCCGGCAGCAACGAGATCCAGGTCACCCACGTCGCCAAGGGACTGCTCGCCGGTCGCTGACCGGCCGGGCGAAGGGGGAGAACATGGCTGCGATTCGGTCGGTCGCGATGGCAGGAACGTTGGGCCGTCCGCTGGTGCCGGTGGGGGAGTTCTTTGCCTTCACGCTCCAGGTGCTGCGCGCCATGTTCGACCGTCCGTTCCAGGTGCGGGAGTTCTTCGACCAGGCCTGGTTCGTCACCCGGGTGTCGCTGCTTCCGACCTGCGCGATCACGATTCCGTTCGGGGCGGTCCTCTCGATGCAGATCGGGTCCCTGTTCAACCAGCTCGGCGCCAAGTCCTTCACCGGCGCGGTGGCGGTCACCGGCATCGTCCAGCAGGCGGCACCGATCGCCACCGTCGTGATCATTGCCGGCGCCGCCGGGACCGCGGTCGCGGCGGACCTCGGGTCACGCAAGATCCGGGAGGAGCTGGACGCGCTCGAGGTGCTGGGCATCTCGCCGATCCAGCGGCTCGTCGTCCCCCGGGTGCTGGCGATGGCCTTCGTGGCGACGTTGCTCAACGGGATCGCCACGGCTGTCGGTACGGCCGGCGGGTACGGCTTCAACGTCCTGGTGCAGGGCGGCTCGCCGGGCGCGTACCTGCAGGCCTTCACCGCGCTGGCGCAGCTGCCCGACCTGTGGATCGGCGAGTTCAAGGCGTTCATCTTCGGTGCGCTCGCCGGCATCGTCGCGTGCCATCAGGGCATGCGAGCCAAGGGTGGACCTCAAGGGGTCGGCAACGCGGTCAATCAGTCCGTGGTGATCTCCTTCGTGCTGCTCTTCGTCGCGAACACCGTCCTGACCCTCGTCTACTTCCAGCTCGTTCCTCCGAAGGGGCTGTGATGGCCAACCAATTGATCGAACGGGCGCAGCGTTCCTGGCGCTCGACCTACAGCGGCCTCTCCGAGCTGGGCGACCAGGTGGCGTTCTACGGCCGAAGCCTCAGGTCGGTTCCCTACGCCCTGGTGCACTACCGCAAGGAGGTCATGCGGCTGTTGGCCGAGGTCGCCTTCGGCCGCGGGGCGCTGGTCCTGGTTGCCGGCACCTTCGGGATCATGATCTTCGAGGTTCTGGCGGTCGGCAGCGTGGTGGGCCTGGTCGGTTACCAGGGACTTCGCCAGGTCGGCATCGAGCCGTACGTCGGCTTCCTCTCGGCGTACTTCAACACCCGCGAGGTTGCGCCGCTCATCGCGTCCAACGCGCTGGTGGCGACGGTCGGAGCGGGGTTCACCGCCCAGCTCGGCGCGATGCGGATCAGCGAGGAGATCGACGCCGTCGAGGTGATGGCCATTCCGTCGGTGCCTTACCTGGTCAGCACCCGCGTCGTCGCGGCATTCATCGCGGTCATCCCCCTGTACCTGATCGGACTGATCGGCACCTACGCCGCGACCCAGGCCGTGTCGATCCACTACTACGGACTGACCGGTGGCACCTACGACCACTACTTCACCTTGTTCCTGCCGCCGATCGACGTCCTCTACTCCTTCGGCAAGGTGCTCGTCTTCGCGGTGATCCTCACCCTGGTCTGTTGCTACTACGGCTACTCCGCCTCCGGCGGGCCGGCCGGCGTCGGCACGGCCGTCGGGCGCGCCGTTCGCATGTCGCTGGTGATGATCGTGATCGCCGACTTCTTCCTGAGCCTGGCCCTGTGGGGATCCACCACCACGGTCCGGATAGCGGGCTGATGATGCGCAAACACTCCAGGCCGCTCCTGGGCGTCGGCTATCTCCTGGTGATCGCCTCGCTCGTGCTGGGCAGCATCCTGATCTATCGCAAGGACATGCCCTGGCAGGGCAGCGTCGCAGTCGAGCTGACGACGGCCGACGCCGGCCTCGAGCTGAACCCACTCTCCGACGTCAAGCTGCAAGGAGCACGGGTCGGCGAGGTGCGCAGCATCACCTCGGACGGCGACAACGCGGTCGTGGAGCTTGCCCTCGATCCCGAGACCATCGACCTGATTCCCGCCAACGTCGATGCCCGGATCGTCCCGAAGACCCTCTTCGGGGAGAAGTACGTCGACCTCGTGGTGCCGTCCGACGCGAGTGCCGCACGGATTGCCGAGGGCGACCGGATCACCCAGTCCCGTACGTCGGTCGAGCTCGGCGAGCTCTTCGGGCGCCTGGTGCCGATCCTGCGCACCCTCGCACCCGAGAAGGTGTCGCTCGTGCTCGGATCGCTCGCCGAGGCACTCGAAGGCAGGGGCGACGACCTCGCCGCGAGTGCGGTGCAGCTCGACAAGCTGCTCGACCGCGTCAACCCGAGTCTCGACACGCTCACCCACGATCTCGTCCAGCTCGCGGCGACCGCCGATCGATACGCCGACAGTGCCCCGGAACTGCTGCGCATCCTCGACAACGCGGCGGCGACCAGCCGCGACCTGCTCATCCCCAAGGAGAAGGAGTTCGGCGACTTCCTCGACACGGTCATCAGCACGGCGACGATCGGCGCCACCGTTCTGCGAGAGAACACGGAGCGTCTTGTGACACTGTCCGGTCGGGCGCGGCCCGTGCTTGCCCTGCTGGACGCCTACTCCGCTGCTCTGCCGTGCACGTTGCAGGCGCTGCACGTGATCGGTGACCTCGGGACCCACACCACCGGTGCCCGTGGTCCGTTCGTCAACCTGCGTGTCGACCTCGTCACCAAGAGGCAGCCGTACCGAAATCCCGAGGACCTTCCGAGCAATCCGGGAAGTGACGCCCACGTGAGCAACCTGCACCGCTACGTGCCTTCGTGGAAGCCGCACTGCCCGGACCTTCCGAAGCGTCTCGACGGGCTGGAACCGGCGGAGCTGTTCAGCCAGCCGGGTCCGTCCGCCGTGCCCCCGGCCCGTGGTGGCCGCGCCGTCGAGGAGGCCCCCGATCCTGCTGTCCAGGAGGCGCGGGACGCCCTCGCCAGAGTGTTGGCGGCACAGGCTCTGCGGTTGCCCCAGAACGACGTGCCGGGCTACGTGCCGTTGCTGATGGCGCCGCTGCTCCACGGTGGACAGGTGGACGTCCGATGAGCGCGACCACCCGCAGCCGGATCCCGTCCTCGTTCTACAAGGTCACCGTCTTCACGGCCGTCACCGTGTTGGTGATCGGGCTGCTCGCCACCCTGATCGGGAACATCTCGTTTGCTCCTTCCCGGTCCTACACCGCGCTGTTCACCGATGCGACGGGTGTCTACGCCGGTGACCGGGTCCGGCTGTCCGGGGTGGCGGTGGGTCGGGTCGAGTCGCTCGAACTGGTCGTTGACGACGGCCGATCGCTGGCGAAGCTCACGTTCTCCGTCGAGGAGTCCGTCCCGATCTACCCCGATGCGAAGCTGCAGCTGCGCTACGAGAACATCGTCGGGCAGCGCTACCTCGCGGTCATCGAGGAGCCGGGCCACCGCCCCGAGATGGGCACGGGGAAGACCTTCCCGGTCGAGCAGACCACCCCCGCTCTCAACCTCACCCAGCTCTTCAACGGATTCCAGCCACTCTTCCGGGCACTTGAGCCCGCCGACGTCAACAAGCTGTCGTTCGAGCTGGTCCGCGCCTTCCAGGGGGAGTCCGCGAACCTGGGTTCGCTGATGCGGGACACTGCCCAGCTCACGACCACGATCGCCAACAAGGAGAAGGTGATCGGCAGCGTCGTCGACAACCTCAACGTGGTGCTCGAGACCGTCGCCCTGCGCGACAAGAAACTCACGGGGCTGATCGTCCAGTTCCGCAACCTGATGCAGGGTCTGGCGTCGGACAAGGCTGAGATCGAGGCCAGCCTCCCCGACCTGGCCGGTCTGCTGGACACGACCTCGGGGTTCATCAAGGACGTACGCGGGCCACTGCGGGCCGACGTACGTGCGCTGGGCTCGATCGCTGAGCAGCTGGCCGCGGATCGCGGCGACCTGGATGCCTCGCTCAAGCGCCTGCCGCGAACGATGCGGACCCAGGCCCGGACGGGTTCGTACGGATCCTTCTTCAACTTCTACGTGTGTGGCATCGACATCCAGCTGAAGCTCCTGGGCAGTACGACGTCGTTGCGCACACCCAGCATCGTCGCCAACGAGCGTGACACCGCCTGTGCGGGAGGAGACGTCCGATGAAGCCCGCAACCGAGCGCAACCCGGTCATCGTCGCCGTACTGGGGCTGACCGCGATCGCGCTCCTGATGGCGCTGGCGATGAACTTCCAGCGCCTGCCCCTTGTGGGCGGCGGCACGACCTACCGCGCGGAGTTCGCCGATGCGTCAGGGTTGGTGAAGGGCGAGGAGGTACGCGTTGCGGGGATCAAGGTGGGGGCGGTCACCGCGATCACCCTCGTCGACTCGCACGTCGAGGTCGAGTTCCGCGTCGAAGGCGTCGAGCTGGGAGACCGGACCACAGCAGCGATCGAGATCAAGACCCTGCTCGGGCAGCACCACCTCAGCCTCGACCCGGCCGGCTCCCGTCCCCTGGCCGAACGCGACGTGATCCCCCTCGCCCGCACGACCACCCCGCTCGACATCGTGCCGGTGTTCCAGGAGCTCACCGAGAAGACCCAGGAGATCGACACCGACCAGGTGGCCAATGCCTTCGATGCCATCTCGGCGGTGCTGGAGGAGACGGCGCCGGAGCTGACCGGGACCCTCACGGGTCTTTCACAGCTCTCGCGGGTCATCTCGAGCCGCGACGAAGAGCTCCGAACGCTCTTCGCCCGTGCGGACCTGGTCACCGGAGTCGTCGCCTCGCGCGACGAGGAGATCGGGCAGTTGCTGCGCGCCTCGAACAGCGTGCTCGGAGTCCTGTCCCGGCGCCGGGGCGAGATCGCGAAGGTCATCGACGGCACGTCGACCCTGGCCCGCCAGCTGCGGGGGCTCGTGGCCGACAACGAGGCGGCCCTGCGGCCGGCGTTGAAGGACCTCAACAACGTGCTCGCCGTCCTGCGGAAGAACCGAGACGAGCTGGACGAGACCCTCAAGTGGACTGCGGTCTACGCCCGCGAGTTCACCAACGTCGGTGGCAGCGGGCACTGGTTCGACGCGAGCATCAAGGTGCCGCGCGGGTTCGCGGTCTGCAACAACGACACCAGCCCCCTCGGCCGGCTGCTGGGCGCGGCGCTCAGCCAGACCAACGAGGCGATCAACAAGAGCACCACACCCTGCCTGCCACTGGGACCGGCCAGCGGGAAGACCTCTGAGGACGGAGCGCCGTGATGACCAACCGCAACCGTCGCGCAGGGGCCCTGCTGGTGCTCGCCGCCGTCGCCGTCGCGTTCGTGTCGACGGGGAACAGCGACGAGAAGAGGCACCTGACCGCCATCTTCCCCAGCACGACCAGTCTCTACGAGGGCGCGCAGGTCAAGGTGCTGGGCGTCAGGGTCGGCACCGTCGACGCCATCGAGGTCCAGGGGACCGAGGTCGAGGTCGAGATCTCCTATGACCCGGAGGTGAAGCTGCCTGACGACGTGCACGCGCTCGTCGTACCTCCGTCGATCGTCGGCGACCGCTTCGTGCAGCTCGCGCCGGTGTGGAACCGGGGAGACGCCGTGCTGGCCGACGATGCGCAGCTCGACCGCACGCGTACCGCCGTACCGCTCGAGCTCGACGACGTCTACCGGGGCCTCAACAACCTCACGGGTGCCCTTGGCCCGAAAGGGGCCAACAAGGACGGAGCGCTCTCTCGGCTGATCCGGGCGTCGTCCACGGCCCTCGACGGCAACGGTCGCCTGGTGAACACGACCATCCGTGACCTGGCCAGTGCCCTGTCCACCCTCGCCGCTGGCCAGGGCGACATCCAGTCGACCGTGACCAACGCCGACAAGCTCGCCGCGACGCTCGCCGGAAACGACGAACAGGTGGCCGCACTGGTTCGGAACCTGGCGTTGGTGAGCACCCAGCTCAATGGCCAGCGCGATGACATCGCAGCAGCCTCGAAGGACCTGGCCCGCGCGCTCAAGACAGTGGGCCGGTTCACCCGCACGAATCGCCAGGAACTCACGACCACCATCGCCGGGCTGCGGGACGTGACGACCGTGCTGACCGGCCGCGAGGCGGAACTCGCCGAGATCGTCGACCTGGCCCCGGTCGGCCTGGTGAACCTCCTGAACATCTACGAACCGGTCAACTGGGACCCCACGCACCCCGAGCTCACCGTGCCGGACGGCCGCACGGGCTCCGCATCGCTACGCGCTGCGTTGTTCAACGACCTCGACATCCAGCTGGCCCACACCTTCGGGGTCCTGTGCGCAAGCCTCCCCACCGGACAGGCAGCCCAGCTCGCGGGGCTCTGCCAGGCGCTCAACTCCGCGGGTGGCGACATCGGCAGCCTGTTGATGGCCATCCTCGAACGCGGTACGACGCCCGTCGCTTCAGTTCCCGGAGGCGACTCGCTCGCCGGGTTGCTGGGAGGTCCTCGATGAGGAACTCGATCCGGGCTTCCCTGGGTGTCCTCGCTGCTGGCAGCCTCCTGCTCGGCGGCTGTGGCTTCAGCGGAGCCAAGGACCTGCCGTTGCCGGGCGCGGTCGGCGGGGAGGACACCTACCGGGTGTCGATGATCTTCACCGACGCGACGAACCTCGTGCCCAAGGAGACCTGCCGAGCCAACGACACGATCGTGGGCAGCGTCGAGTCCGTCGAGCTCGACGAGGACCTGCGTGCCGAGGTGGTGTGCGTCATCCGCGACACCGTCACGTTGCCGGCCAACACCGTTGCGACCCTGCGCGAGACCAGCCTCCTCGGTGAACGATTCGTGTCCCTCGACCCACCGACAGGAGAGCAGGGACTGGGCGCATTGAGCGCGGACGCCGTCGTTCCCGAGTCGTCGACTCGGGTGGACCCCAATGCCGAGATGGTGCTGGGAGCACTGTCGCAGCTCCTCAACGGTGGCAGCCTGGGCACGGTCCAGACGATCAGTCAGGAGCTGAGCACCGCCCTCGAGGGCTCCGACTTCGCCGAGACGACCCGTCAGCTGCGGGTCCTGGTGCAGCACCTCAACGGACGTCGTGGTGACATCACTGCGTCCCTGGACGCGATCGACAGCTTGGCCAGCCGCCTGGCTGACCAGCGCACGGTGCTGGCCGCCGCGCTTGACTCGGTCCCGGACGGGCTCGCCGTGCTGGATCGCCAACGACCCCAGCTGACGCGGACCCTCAAGACGCTCGCCCGCCTCTCCCGCGTCGCCGTACCGCTCATCGAGCGCAGCAAGGCCAACACGGTGGCGGACCTCGAACACCTCAAGCCGGTCCTCAGGCAGCTCTCGACGGTTGGGGACGAACTCGCGCTGTCGCTCGAGCGGTTCGCGAGCTTCCCGTTCCCCAACACGTTCCTCGCGACGGCGAAGGGCGACTACGCGGGGATGTACGGCAGCCTCACCCTGGACCTGGATTCGCTGGCCCCGCTGCTCGCCCCGAGCGGGGCGCGGGCCGCCGCGCCCCCTGCGGAGGTGCCCGGTGACGCACCGCCGCCATCCCTGCTCGATGGCCTGCTGGGCAACCTGCTCGGCCAGACCGTGCTCCCCGGGCTGTCTTCGCTGCTGCCGTTGGGTGGTGCCGGCCGATGATGTCGAACCTCACCAAGGCGCAGCTGCTCGCGTTCGTGGTCGTCACGGTGTCCGCCCTGGTCTACGGGGCGATCACGCTCTTCGACTTCGGTTCCATCGTGCGCCCGCCGTACCAGGTCGAGGTGCAGTTCACCGCGCCCGGCGGGATTCACCCGCGAGCCGACGTCGACCTGCTCGGCACCCGCGTCGGCAAGGTCGTCGAGGTCCGGCCGGGGCCGGACAGCGCGACCACCGTGGTGGTCGCGATCGATCAGGACGTCAGGATCTCGACCGACGTCGACGCGACGATCAGCAGCAAGTCCGCGATCGGTGAGCCCTACGTCGCACTGACGCCGCGCTCGGCCGACGGACCGATGCTCGCCGACGGCGACACCATCTCGTTGGAGCGGACGACGGCGCCGCCCGACTTCGCGGAGCTGCTCAAAAACGCAGCCGGTCTTGCCGAATCCATCCCGCTCCGCGACCTGGCCACGACACTGGACGAGCTGGCGCTCGCTGTCGACGGAGTGGGGCCCGATCTCGGCCGACTCATCGACAGCTCCCACACGATCACCGAAGCGAGCCTCGACAACGTCGAGAGCCTGATCAGCCTGATCGACAATGCCCGGACCGTGCTCGACACCCAGGTCGAGGTCGGACCCGAGACCACGGTCTACCTGCAGGAGCTGGCCGGGCTCACCGACCGGCTCCGAGAGCTCGACCCGACGTTCGAGCAGGTCTTCGCCAACGGGATCACCGCCGGCACCGAGGTGACGAACCTGCTCAGTGCCAATCAGGACGCGATCCCGGTGCTCCTCAACAACCTGCTCACACTCACCGCGGTCGCCTCCGACCGGGTCCCGGCACTTCGAAAGACACTCACCGTCTTCCCCTGGGTGCTGGAGATCGGGGCCAACGGCGTCCGGTACTGCGACGAGTACGACGAGCGCACTGGTGCCGCCGTCGAGAGCACGTGCCACTACGACGAGAACGGCGACCCGGTCTACGCGGCCTACCTTGCGCTCCAGCTTCCTGAGCTCCCGGGCTCGCCGCCCTACCAGACCTGCACCAAGGGCTACGAGGGGACGCAGCGCTACCTTCCGGACGGGACGAAGGTGGGCGGGGGAGCGCGCCAGGGCATGGACAGCGAGCCGAACCCGGACGCTGGCTGCAGTGCTTCTCCCACGGACCCGTTCAGCCCCAACGTCCGTGGTGCACAGAACGCACACCAGCGCGCCGGCGACGGTCTCAACCGTCCGGGGACTGCCCTGCTCAATCCGACCAGTGGTGTCCTCGCGACACCCGACGGGTCCTACCGCCTGACCAACCTGACCGCCGGCCCGCCGCCGGCCGGACGCGAGGGGCTGGCGTGGTTGCTCGTCCAGCCGCTCGCAGGAGAGGAGTGATTCGATGATGGCCATTGACGAGATCGAGAAGGACGACCAGGTCGAGGAGGTCGAGTCGACCAGCCGGAGGCTCCGGGCCTGGCGAGAGCCGGGGAACCTGGTGATCGCGGTGCTGGTCGCGGTGATGCTCGCGCTCCTCGGTACGTCGGCATACCTCTGGCAGGACCGACGGACCGACCTGGACCAGGGTGTCGTCGAGGTGGCGCGCGAGCACGCTGAGCTCTTCTTCAGCCTGGACCACCGCGACCCCGACCGGAGCATCGACAAGATGCTGGCGTTGTCGACCGCTGACTTCAAGAAGAGCTACGCGGCCCGCCGGGACCAGGTGGTCGCGCAACTGAAGGAGAAGGAGGTCGTGGCGACCGCGAACGTGCCCGAGGACGGCGCGGCCATCGAGTTCCTCGACGACACGCACGCCCAGGTCCTGGTGGCGCTCAACGTCACGACCGCATCACGATCCCAGGGATCCGAGGACCAGCGTTATCGCGCCCGGATCGAGCTGGCGCGGGTCGACGGATCATGGCTCGTCTCCGCAATCAACCAGGTGGGCTGACCGATGACACGACGAATGCTGAGCGCAGTCCTGGGCGTCCTGGTGATCGCCGCCGGTGCCCTCACGATCCATCTCGCGACCAGACCCGAACCAGCCTCGGTCCGCCCCGAGGTCGACGCCGACGGTGTCTACCGCCCGGGCTCGCTTCCCGGTGACGTCGCTGAGGACGCCGTCCAAGCGGCGGTCCTCGCGGCGCAGAAGTCACTGTCCTACGACTACCGCACTCTGGACGAAGGGCTGGCCGACGCCACCGAACTCATGACCGACGACTTCCGTGCCGAGTTCAGCGAGGTGTTCGAGGCCACCGCGCGACCGAGTGCGCTGGAGAGCAAGGCCGTGACCCGAACGCTCGTTCGGGGCGGCGGGCTGGTCCGCGTCGAGGACGACGACCACGCCGTGTCCCTGGTGTACGTCGACCAGGTACTGGTCGACTCGACGACCATGAAGAAGAAGGAACAGCCGTTGACAGTGAGCCAGAACCGGGTCCTCGTCGGTCTCCAACTCACCGACGGCAAGTGGCTGGTCGACTCGATCGAGCCATTCTGAGGGCTGGGTGGCGACCAGGTCCGGGCTCTGGTGGTGCTCGTGCTCCGACTGGCCGGGTGTGCGCCCTACGACACCAGCGGCCCGAGCAGCTCGGCACAGGCCCGGACCTGGTCCACGAGAGGCTCGAGGGCGTCGGCCCTGGCCACGGGCGCTGAGAGCGCCACGGCGGCGACGAGCGCCCCGGTGTGCGAGCGGACCGGAACGGCGAGACAGGCCGCGTCGAGGCGAAGCTCTCCGCGCTGGGTGGCGTGACCACGGGCCCGTACGTCGCGCAGGAGCGCGTCGATGGCGGCCGGTGCCGTCGTCGTCAGGTCCGTAGCGGCACGCAGCCGGGCTTCCGGCCAGACCGACCGCCAGTCGTGCTGATCGCCCAGGTGCAGCCTGCCGATCGCCGACGCGTGCAGGTAACGGGTGATGAGCGGAGCCGAGGTGAACGGATGGTCCGGGTCGCCGTCGGCAACGCGGATCGAGGTCGCGCCGTACAACACCAGGTGCACGCCGAAACGGATCGTCGAGCGAAGGTCGTGCAGGGTCATGCGCGCTGCGTGACAGACCGTCGGCGGGGCTGCGGCGCCGCCGACGAGCCCACCGACCTTCTGCCCCAGCGCGAAGCCGTGCAGATCTGGCATCCGAACCAGGTAGCCCTCGGCGACCAGGATGTTCAGCAGTCGGTACGTCGTGGCGGGCGGGATCCCTGATGCGCGCGCGACCTCCTTCGCGGTGACGCCCGCGCCGCGGCGGGCCACCTCCTCGAGGACCTGGAGGGCGCTCTGGACCGCCTTCGGCTGGCGGCCCGAGAGGTACTGGTCAGGCGCCGGGCTCATGGCTGCTCCGGCGGGTCCATGGCCGGGAACATGTCCGGGAGCATGTCGCCGGCCAGCGGCTCGTCGTACAGCCCGACCTCGCTGAGCACCCCGGGTTGTCGCCAACGAAGCCAGCCGAGATGGGCCCAGCCGAGCATCATGAGCACGAGGTAGACCACGGCGAAGGCGCCGTGCGCGAAGCCGAAGCTGAGGATCGTCCAGCAGACCAGGAAGACGATGCTGGTTGTTGCGATCACCGCGACGACGACGGGCGCAGGGGTGAGCTCGCCCAGCTTGCGGAGGAAGATGGGGACGGCCAGGCACACCAGTCCGTAGGACACCAGGTAGCCGTACGCCGACAGGGTGAGCAGGTCGACGAACACGTCGGCGATCGACGGGCGGATCTGCACCACGACGAGCGGAACCGTCGCGATCACCGGCACCGTGACCGCGATCGCGACGTACGGCGTGCCGAACCGGCGGTGGGTCCGACCCAACCAGGCCGGGCAGACGCCCTCACGGCCCATGCTGAGGAGGACACGCACCAGCGCGTTGGTCGAGCCCATCAGACAGGCGAACCACGAGGTGAAGATGCCGAGGTCGAGCAGAAAGGTGAGGACGTCCCGGTTCTGCAACCGGGTCAGATCCGCCACCGGACTGCCGCCGTCGAGCAGGGACGTCGGCTGGCCCTCGAACAAGGAGATCTGTGCGCCGACCGCGACCAGGTAGAGAACGGCGAGCGCCACCGGGGTCCAGAGGAGTGCGCGGGGCACGGCTCTGAACGGGTTGCGCGCCTCTGCTCCGAGGGTGCCCGCGCTCTCGAAGCCGACGAAGGCCGTGACGGCCAGAAGGATGCCGAGGGTGATGTCGTCGAAGCCCGGACCCGCGACCAGCGTTCCGGTCGATGCATCGTCGACCGACAGCAGCAGGGTCAAGAGGATGGCCAGCACCAGTGCGACCGAGATGACCTCGAGAGCCAGGGAGACGCGCGCCGACAGCTGGATGCCCCGCACCATCAAGGCTGCCGCGGCCGTGGCGACCAGCAACACGCACACCGCGAGGGTCAGCTGGCCTTGCGGGTGGTCGAAGCCGAGCATCCCGGCGAGCGAACCGAGGTAGATGCCACCGCCGAGCGCGCTGGCCATCGCCGCTCCGGCGTAACCGATCATCAACGACCAACCGGTGGTGAAAGCTGCCGGGGCGCCCAACGCCTTGGCCGTGTAGCTGTACAGGCCACTGGCCGATGCCATTCTCCGGGCGAACTGGGTGACGCAGTACCCCACGAGGATCACGATCACCGAGGCCGCCAGGAACGCCCAGATCGCGGCGCCACCGGTGAGACCGATCACGATGGCGGGGATGGTCACGGCCGCTGCCGAGGGTGCCATTGCGGCAACCGACTGGGCCAGTACCTCGAGGAAGCCGAGCCGACGACGGTGCAGTCCCAACAACGGCGATTCGTTGAGGATCACCCCCAGTCGCTGCCTCGGTGACATCACGCTCCCTCGGCGTCGCTCGGTCTCGTTTCGGTTGGCGTCACCCTACGCTCGCGGCGCCCTCGACGGTTCTCGAAACCGGCTCGAAGGTCCTCGTTCGAGCCCGCACTTTCTCACTTGGAGCTCCGTTCCACCGGTGCGCCAGCAGCGGATGGGAAGGGTCGCCGCCACTTTTCTCATTCGGCTCGTTTTCTGGTGACCGAGCCGATTCCTCTGGGCTTGAGTAACGCGGAACACATCGCGTTCCCACCGGAGGCATCATGACCAACGAAGTACGACAGGCACCAGCCGAGCCGACGCCTGCGGCTCCCCACCGGCTCAGCGGATCCCTCGGAGTCGGGTCCATCGTCTTCATGGTGGTGGCCGCGGCGGCACCGCTGACGGTCGTGGCCGGCACCGTCCCCATCGGCATCGCGGTGGGCAACCGTGCTGGCTTCCCGCTGACCTACGTCATCTGCAGCGCCATCCTGATGCTGTTCGCCGTCGGCTTCACCACGATGTCACGGCACATCCCGCATGCCGGCGGCTTCTACGCCTACATCGGCCAGGGACTCGGACGCAGCGCGGGTCTCGGCGCGGCCTTCCTCGCGGTGCTCAGCTACACCGCGGTGCTCGTCGCGGTCTACGGCTACATCGGCGCAGCACTCGGCGACCTCGTGAACACGCACCTGGGCTTCTCGTGGCACTGGTGGGTCTGGTCCGCTGTCATCCTGGGGATCGTCGGGCTTCTCGGGTATCGCCACATCGACCTGTCCAGCAAGGTGCTCGGTGTCCTGCTGGTGGCTGAGGTGGCCGTGGTCCTGGTGATCGACCTGTTCGTCGTGGCCAAGGGCGGCGGCAGCGAGGGACTCTCCACGGGCCTGCTGGACCCCGGCACCGTCACGTCGGGCGCACCGGGCATCGCCATCATGTTCGCCCTGGCCGGGTTCCTCGGGTTCGAGGCGACGGTCGTGTTCCGTGACGAGGCTCGCGACCCGGCGCGGACGATCCCGCGCGCGACGTACCTGTCACTCCTGCTGATCGGTTCGTTCTACGCGCTCTCGAGCTGGGCGATCGTCAGCGCCTGGGGAGACGCGGGATCGGTCTCGCGGGCCGGCGCCGACCCCGGCACCATGGTCGCCGAGACCGCGCAGGTCTTCGTGGGCACGTTCATGTCCGATCTCGTGTCGGTCCTGCTCGTCACGAGCCTCATGGCAGCCGTCCTGTCCTTCCACAACGTCACTGCCCGCTACGTCTTCGCCCTGGGCAACAGCGGCGTGCTGCCGACTCGCTGCGGTCGTAGCCACGAACGCCATGGGTCGCCCCACGTCGCCTCGGTGATCGTCACGATCGTCGCCGCCACCCTCATCGTCGTCGCGGTGGTCGCCGGCCTCGATCCCGTCCTCGAGGTCTTCACCTGGCTGGCGGGCATCGCCACCGTCGGCGTCGTCGGCCTGATGCTGTTCACCTGCCTGGCCGTCGTCGTCTTCTTCCGCCGCACGCGGGTCGACGTACGGCCCTGGCAGACCCTCATTGCCCCGTCCCTCGGGCTCGTCGCGCTGGTCTACTGCCTCTACCTGACGGTGAGCAACCTGCCGCTCCTGGTCGGCGGGACCGGCCTCGCCCGGATCGTCGGCGGAATCCTGCTCGCCTCGATCCTCGCTGGCCCCGTGGTCGCCGTACTGCGGCCGCACGCCTCCGCCCACACCGCCGACCTCTGATCACCCCACAAGGAGAACTGTCATGACCACCGCCGAAGAGCTCCGAGCCGCCACCTCCGCCACCGTGGCGAGCCATCCGCTGGACCGCCTCACCGCTGCAGAGATCGACGCAGTGCGGGAGACACTCCACGCCGCCGGCATCGTCACTGCCGACACCCGGTTCGTGTACGTCGGCCTGGAGGAACCACACAAGAACGTCGTCCTCTCCTTCCGTGGAGGCGATGTCGTGCCACGACAGGTCCGTTGCCTGCTGCTGGCGACGGACAGCGGGACGAGCCACGACGTGAGCGTCGACGTCGCTGCCGGGGCGGTCGTGCGCCACGACGTGCTGGACGCCGCCACCCACGGCCAGATGCCGGTGCTCGACGAGGAGTTCGAGATCATCGAGGGCATCCTGCTCGCCGACCCGCGCTGGCTCGAAGCCATGACGAAGCGCGGGCTCGCCGCGACCGACGTGCGTGCGGTGCCGCTCTCGGCCGGCGTGTTCGGGCACGAGGACGAGGTCGGCGTCCGCCTGGTGCGGGTCCTCGGCTTCCACCAGGCCGATCCGCAGGACCTGCCGTGGGCGCACCCGGTCGACGGCGTGGTCGCCTACGTCGACCTCACCAACAAGGTGGTCACCCAGGTCATCGACCACCAGGAGCTGCCGGTCCCGGCGGAACGAGGGGAGTGGGACGCCGAGCCGCACCGCGTCGAGCCGCGGACCACCCTCAAGCCGATCGAGATCACCCAGCCCGAGGGCCCGAGCTTCTCGGTCGACGGCGACGTCGTCACCTGGGAGAAGTGGAGGTTCCGGGTCGGGTTCGACGCCCGCGAGGGTCTCACCCTCCACCAGCTCTCGTTCCAGGACGGCGAGCGCGAGCGTCCGGTCGTCTACCGCGCATCGATCTCCGAGATGGTGGTGCCGTACGCCGATCCGTCCCCGGTGCGCTACTGGCAGAACTACTTCGACGCGGGCGAGTACGTCTACGCCCGCTACACCAACTCGCTCAAGCTCGGCTGCGACTGCCTCGGCGAGATCCACTACTTCGACGCCACGCTGGCTGACGAGCGTGGCCGGCCGCGCTCGATCGAGAACGCGATCTGCATGCACGAGGAGGACTACGGCGTGCTGTGGAAGCACACCGACATGTTCAACGGGATGACCGAGACCCGACGTCAGCGTCGCCTGGTGGTGTCGTTCTTCCTGACGATCGGCAACTACGACTACGGGTTCTACTGGCACCTCTACCTCGACGGCACCATCCAGCTCGAGTGCAAGGCCACGGGCATCGTGTTCACGTCGGCCTTCACCGACGAGCACGGCGAGTTCACCACCGAGATCGCCCCCGGCCTCGGAGCGCCCTTCCACCAGCACCTCTTCTCGGCGCGCCTGGACATGATGGTCGACGGGGTGGACAACGCGGTCGAGGAGATCGACGCCGTACGCGTCCCGGTCAGCGACTCGAACCCGTTCGGGAACGCCTTCAGCCGGTCGGTGACCCGACTGCACTCCGAGCGGGAGGCGCAGCGTCTCAATGACGGCAGCGTGGGGCGGGTCTGGCACGTGGTGAACCCGACGGTGAAGAACCGCCTCGGCCAGAACGTCGGCTACGCCCTGCATCCGGAGAACCTCCCGGTGATGCTGGCCGACGACTCCTCGTCGATCCACCAGCGCGCGACGTTCGCGACCAAGAACCTGTGGGTCACCCGGTACGACCCCGCCGAGCGCTACGCCGCCGGCGACTTCGTCAACCAGCACCCTGGTGGGGCCGGCCTTCCGGCGTACGCCGCCGCCGACCGCGACATCGACGGCCAGGACATCGTGCTGTGGCACACCTTCGGGCTGACCCATTTCCCCCGACCCGAGGACTGGCCGGTGATGCCGGTCGACTACGCCGGCTTCACGTTGAAGCCGCAGGGCTTCTTCGACCGCAACCCCACCCTGGACGTTCCGGCCTCGACCTCCGGGGGACATGGCCACTGCCATGCCTAGGTCGACGACAGCCGGCCGCACCGCGGTCGGCCTCTCCGTCACCACGGCTGGCGTCCACGGCGCGCTCGCCGCCCACGCCTGGTCGCAGAGCACGACGACTTCTCTCCTGCTGGCCGCGATGGCCGTGGTGTGCCTGACCTGCGTTCCGTCTCTCTGGCGGGGCGGGTCCCTGCACTCCTGGATGACCATGCTCGGCCTCAGCGGCGTGATGCTCTACGCCCACTGGGCGTTCTGCTTCGCCTGCGGTCCCGCCGTCCACGAGTCGTCGACCGGGCGCAGCGGCCTCAGCGTGCTCGCTCTCCTCCTCATGGCTGCGGAGATCGCGTTGAGCTCCGCAGTCGTCACACGGTTCCTGCTGTCCACCACCACCCACCGAAAGGTTGTCCCATCATGACCGCACAACTCACCCGCCCCGAAGAGCGAATCCTCCCCGCCGTACGCGATTTCCTCAGCCGGCCGAAGCAGCTGTTCATCGGCGGGGAGTGGGTCGACGCCGCCTCTGGAGAGACCTTCGAGACGGTCGACCCGGCCACTGGCGAGGTGCTCACCACAGCGGCCAAGGGCGGTGCAGCCGATGTCGACCGCGCCGTGCGAGCCGCGCGCTCGGCGTTCGAGGGGGAGTGGAGCCTGTGGACGTCGGCTCAGCGGCAGCGGCTGCTGTTCCAGGTCAGCGAGAAGATCCGCGAGCGCGCCGCAGTGTTCGCCCAGCTGGAGTGCCTGGACAACGGCAAGTCTGCTGCGGTGGCAGAGGCCGTCGACGTCACCTGGGTGGCCGAGCTGTTCGCGTACTACGCCGGCTGGGCCACCAAGATCGAGGGCAGCACCATCCCGGTCTCGGTGCCGTGGGCGCCGGGCGCCTCCTGGCACGCCTACACCCTGCGGGAGCCGGTCGGCGTCTGTGGCGCGATCGTGCCCTGGAACTTCCCGTTGCTGATGGCGGCGTTCAAGGTGCCTGCCGCCCTCGCGTGCGGCAACACCGTGATCCTGAAGCCGGCCGAGCAGACCCCGTTGACCGCGTTGTTGCTGGCCGAGGTGCTGGCCGAGGCCGGCCTACCGGACGGTGTCTTCAACGTCATCACCGGATACGGCGACGCCGGTGCGGCGATCGCAGCCCACGACGACGTCGACAAGATCGCTTTCACTGGTTCGACCGAGGTCGGCAAGCTCATCGTCGACGCCGCGAAGGGCAACCTGAAGAAGGTCTCCCTCGAGCTCGGTGGCAAGAGCCCGCAGGTGGTCTACGCCGACGCCGACCTCGACGTGGCGATCCCCGGCACGGCGAGCGGCTTCCTGTTCAACCATGGCCAGACCTGCACGTCGGGCTCGCGGCTGCTGGTCGAGGACTCGATCTTCGACGAGTTCATGCAGGGTGTGGCGGACGTGGCCAGGGCCAGCAAGATCGGCCCCGGGCTGGATCCCACCAACGAGATCGGTCCGCTGGTCTCGCAGGAGCAGCTGTCCCGCGTCAAGGGCTACATCGACCAGGGCATTGCCGACGGCGCTCGCGCACTCACCGGGGGCAACGTCCACGGGGACCAGGGGTTCTACGTCGAGCCGACGGTGCTGGTGGACGTCGATGACTCCTTCAGCGTCTACCGGGAGGAGATTTTCGGACCCGTCGTCGTCGCGACACCGTTCAACGCCGCGAAGGGCGTGCGGGCCGCAGCCAACGACACTCCCTACGGCCTCGCTGCCAGTGTCTGGACGAAGGACATCTCCAAGGCGCACCGCACCGCCCGGGAGATCAAGGCCGGCACGGTGTGGATCAACTGCCACAACGCGTTCGACGCTGCCCTCCCGTTCGGCGGCTACAAGCAGTCCGGCTGGGGACGCGAGCTCGGCGCCAGCGCCATCGACATGTACACGCAGACCAAGTCGGTCAACGTCCTGCTGTGAGGCCCCCGGCCCGGGCACGCGCTCATGCTGCTCGGGCCGGGCACCACGTCACGGGGTCGAGCTGCCGACGTGCTGGGCGATGGTGCGCAGGAACTCGACGTTCTCGACGTCACGGTTGGTTGCCTCCTCGGTGGAGGTGCCGTACAGCCGGTTCGCGGAGAGCTTGACGATGGTGGTGCGAGTGATGGGGTTGACGTAGACGAGCTGGTTGAGGATGCCGATGGCGCTGTAGTCGCCCCGGCCGCCCGCCGGAATCCACCACTGGTAGCCGTAGCCCAGGTCGAAGCCGTGGTCGCCGACGATGGGGCGGCCGGGTTCGCGGATCGGGGAGTCGATGGTGGTGGAAGCCTTCACCCAGTCCTCGGACACGATGCGCCGTCCTTGCCAGACGCCGCGGTTGCGGTAGAGCTCGCCGAGCTTGGCGAAGTCGCGGGCAGTGAGATTCAGGCCGGCGTACGACATCTCGACGCCGCGCATGTCGGTGATCCAGAAGCCGGGCGACTCGAAGCCGAGCGGCTCCACGAGCTTCTCGTGCATGTAGTCGGACACGTTCTGACCGGTTGCGTGCGCGATCAGCGCACCGAGAACCTGGGTCTCCCCGGAGTTGTAGCGGCACACGGTCCCAGGCTCGCTCTCCCTCGCCATCCGCGCCACGAACCCGTCGAGACCGCCGCCCAGACCCAGCATGGCCCGGGAGATCTGGTGGACATCGGACTGGGAGTCGTTGTAGTCCTCGTTCCACCGGGCGCCCGAGGACATCTGCAGCACGGTCCGGATCGGGACCCCGTCGTACGCCGACCCGGGCTCGACGGGCACGTAGTCGCTGATCGGGTCGTCGATGCTCCGGATCTTGCCTTCGTCCACGGCGATCCCGACCAGGCAGGACACGAAGCTCTTTGCCACCGACATCGACAGCCAGTTGACGTTCGGGCCACCCGAGAGCAGGTAGCGCTCAGAGCGGATCGTGCCGTCGACGAGGACCAGCAGTGCCGCGGTGTCGGTGTCCATGAGGAACTGCTCGCTGGAGCGCTCCTCTCCCCGGAACGGGTAGGTCGGTGGCAGCTCGATGGTCGGACCCGTCGGCCAGGTGAAGGGCCGGGTGGCTGCAGGCATCCGTCGGGTGGGCGCGAGATCGCGGACACGGGCGAAGTTGTCGTGCTGGGGGACACCCGTGAAGAGCCCGATGTCCATCAGCGACGCCGGCCCTCCGCCCGGGCGGACCTTGCTGGCTACGTAACGCGCCACGAACGGAATCGTGTTGGCGCGGTTCTTGCGCGGCATCTGGCATTCTCCTCGGGAACTCTGTACGCGCTGCGTGGCCGGACGGCGGCTGTGGCAGACTAGGCGTACCAAATGGTTGACGTACCAGACGGTACGCCTATCTGGGGGCGTTGACCAACCCCTGGTGCCGAATGCGGAAGGATCGTCGTGAGCACAGATCGTCAGCCGGACGGCCGCGCCGTGCGATACCAGCACCGCCGCCCGGAGCTCCTCGGTGGCGTCACCGAGTTCGTCCTGGAACACGGCATCGCGAACCTGGCGCTACGAGCCGTCGCCGAGGGGGTCGGGGTCTCCCACGCAACCTTGCTCCGTCACTTCGCCTCCAAGGAGGAGCTGCTCGCCGCCGTGCTCGTTCACATCCGCACCGACCTCGCGGCGAGGATGAGCAACGACCCTGAGCTCGCGTCGGCGGAATCGACCGCAGAGCTGGTTGCGAGGCTGTGGGAACTGTTGTGCGAGCCGAAGGAACAGCGTCAGTTCCTCCTGCTCTTCGAGCTGCTCGGCCGGCACCCCGCGCGCGGCCAGGGTGATCCCGACCTCTCCGAGTCTCTCGTGCTCGACTGGATCGAGCTCCTCGTCGGGCGCCTCGTGGAGGACGGCTGGACGCGCCAGGCCGCCGAACCGGTCGCCACCCTGGTCCTCGCACAGATCCGCGGCCTGCAGCTCGACCTCCTCGTCACCGGTGACCGGGAGCGAGTCGATCGTGCGATGCAGAGCTCATATCGGCTGCTCAGCCGCTGAGTCCCGCCGCCTCAGGGTCCTGCCTCGCTGTGAGGACCATGGACGACCGAGGCTCATCCTGGAGCTTTCGTCGGTAGTTCGAAGGGGAGGTCCCGAACCAGCGTTGGCACGCGCGTGAGAGGACACTTTGTTCGCTGTAGCCGAGGAGTCCGGCGAGCTGCCCGAGGGGGATGCGCGTGTGGCGCAGGTAGTGCTGCGCCTCGTCGCGGCGTACGTCGTCGACGATCTCCGCGAAGGTGCGTCCCTCTGCAACCAGTTGCCGCTGCAGCGTGCGCGGATGCACCGCGAGATGTGAAGCGATCAGGTCCAGGGCGAGGCCGCCGGTCGGCAGCATGCGGCGCACCAGCATCCGCACCGGTTGCGCGGGGCTGTCATCGAGGGTGGTCACGACGGTGGCGAGGTACTCCTGCACCACCTTGTGGACGGCGCTGTCGGAGGAGAGTCGCCGTTCGAGCACGCCAGCCGGAAATGTGAAGCCGTATCCGGGCGCGGAGAACCGCACCGACGTACCGAAGTAGCGGCGGTAGTCCGCCTGTGGGCCCAGCGGTTCATGCCGGAGATTGACCAGGATCGGTCTGAAGTCGTCGCCCGCAAGGAGCCGGATGATCCTCAGCGAGACCGCGAGGCTGAGCTCTGCGCCCTGCCGGTGAGCTGGTGGCCGGTGTGCCCGGATGGCCCACTCGAGCCGGGCAATGCCGTCGTCTCCAACGAGGACCTGGATGTTGACAGCTGGGCTGTAGACCGACATGTACTGCGCCATGGCCTGGAGCGCTGCCCCGACGTTCGGTGCCGTGCGCGCGGCCACGCCCACGGGGCCGAGGATCTCCACGCCCTGGCGAAGTGCGAGCTGGCGGCCGAAGTCGGAGGCGCCGGTCGCGGCGGCAGCACCTTCGAGGGCATGGATGACACGCCGGTAGTCGATGAACTCGTCGTGGCTGCCGACGGCTGCCGGGGAGATGCCGGCCTCGGTGAGCACCGTGTTCGCGTCACCGCCGAGCTCCTGGACCAGCTCCTGGTAGCCCTGGAGAGACGTCCCACGGATCGTCGTCATGTCGCCGAGTGTCAAGAAGATGTCGCTTCATGTCAAGTTCTAGCAGCCGGTGAAACGCACACTCGTCCACATGAATCCTTCAAACCCGCGCGTCGACGCTGCACGGCTTGCCAGCGGCACCGTCGCCATCACCGGTGCCGGTAGTGGCATCGGCCAGGCGCTGGCCCTGCTGTGCGCAACCCGCGGGGCCAACGTGGCGCTCTGCGACATCAACGAGGACGGCCTGGCGGCCACGGCTGAGAGGGCTCAGCGCTTGGGTGGCACAGTCCTCACCCGTCGGGTCGATGTCTCCGACGAGGCCCAGATGGCCGACTTTGCCGAAGCAGCCCATGGGCAGTTCGGCTCTGTCGACCTCGTGGTGAACAACGCTGGTGTCGCCGTCATGGGCGGCTTCCTGGACACCACCGCGAAGGACTGGGACTGGCTCTGGTCGATCAACGTCCGGGGTGTGGTGAACGGATGTCAGGCGTTCCTGCCGACCATGATCGAGCAGGGGAGGGGCGGACACGTCGCCAACGTCGCCAGCGTCGCCGGGCTGCTCGCGAATCCGGACCTGGGCGCCTACAGCGCAACCAAGTTCGCCGTAGTCGGCCTCTCGGAGGCGCTCCGGACCGAGCTGCGGCCCCACCACATCGGTGTGACCGCGGTGTGTCCGGGGGTGATCAACACTCCGATCACCCGCAACACCCAGCTGCGCGGAGCCGGTGACACCGACCAGCGCCGGGCGAAGGTCACCGCGATCTACGAGAAGCGCGGGTACACGCCCGAACGGGTCGCGCACAACATCCTCAAGGCCGTCCACCAGGACAAGGCGGTCGCGCCCATCGCCCTCGAAGCCCACCTGATGTACGGCGTCTCCCGGGTCGCCCCGCCGCTGGCGCGGTGGGCTCAGGGCCGGATGGCGTCTGTCGGCAAGTAGCACCACCACCACACCTCATCGATCGAAGGGATCCACCGTGTCACGCGAAGAGTTCACCGAGGCGCAGGTCGCCGAGTTCAAGGCAGTGCAGCGGCTCGCCTACGACGCCACTGCGGCGGTCGAGGCACAGCTGTATGTCGGCATCACCGAGAAGGAAGCCGCGACCATGCTCGAGGACTGGCTCCGCGAGCGAGGTGTGAGCCGGTTCTTCCACTACGGCTTCGCCTGGTTCGGCGACCGCACCCGGTTCCGCAACTTCGAGAAGCCCTCGGGCAACGCCCTCAAGCAGCTGCTCAGCCCGAAGATGGCGCACTTCGGCAAGCAGTTCCTCCCCACTGATCGTCAGCTCAAGAAGGGCGACGCGGTCATCCTCGACATCGGCCCGGTCCTCGGACGAGCTGCCTCGGACATGGGCTACTCCTGCACCCTGCCGGGTGACGAGAACGAGGAGTTCCACACCGCCCGGATGGCGCTGGAGCCCTACCGGCGGCTGATCCTGGAGATGGTGAAGCGCGGCGAGTCCCAGGGCACGATCTACAAGGCCCTCGACGAGCTGATCGCCGATCAGGGCTACGAGAACATCCACAGCTACTACCCGGGCTCGGTCGTCGCGCACAAGATCGGCAGGGTTCCCGGGGTGGGCCTGCCCACGTTCCGGGTGCAGAACTTCAGCCCCCAGGCGATCGCCTACCTGTCCGGCCACGTCTTCGAGTCACTCCTGCGACCCGCGAGGAACGCCACCCCGATCTGGAACGAGAGCTCCGACGCCCCCTGCGAGCCGGGCCTGTGGGCCATCGAGCCGCACATCGGCAAGGGCGACATCGGCGTCAAGTTCGAGGAGATGATGGTCGTCACGGAAGACGACGCCTACTGGCTCGACGACGACCTGCCCCACGTTCGCTACTGGGCCAGCCACCTCGACGCCACGGACCCGGCGTGACCGCGCATCTCGTTGCGTCCCTGGACCGCAGCGAACCCGGCACGTCTGACTTTCGGACCGAACAGGTCGTCGTCGGAGACGTCCGCATCCCGGTGCTCCGCGGCGGGCCCCGCGATTCAACCGAGGCCGTTGTGTTCGTGCACGGCAACCCTGGCGCCGGCTCCGACTGGCTCGACCTGATGCGACCAGCCGCGAGGTTTGCGCAGGTCATCGCCCCTGACATGCCTGGCTTCGGTGGAGCCGAGAAGCGCGCGGACCAGGACTACACACTCCCCGGCTACGGCAAGCACCTGGGCGGACTCATCGACGCCCTCGGCCTGACCCG
This sequence comes from Nocardioides sp. Root682, assembly GCF_001427795.1. Taxonomy (GTDB): domain Bacteria; phylum Actinomycetota; class Actinomycetes; order Propionibacteriales; family Nocardioidaceae; genus Nocardioides. The sequence continues at coordinate 92,751 of NZ_LMHJ01000005.1, forward strand.
CGTCCACATCGTCGCCCATGACTTCGGCGGCCCCTGGTCACTCACCTGGGCCGCGGCGCACCCCGACCTCGTTGCCAGCGTCACCTTGATCAACACCGGCGTCATGCTGGACTACACGTGGCACCGGGTCGCCCGGATCTGGCGGATCCCGATGGTGGGAGAGATCGTCCAACGGTTCGCGTCGCGCCGACTCCTCACGGCGCTGCTGGCCCACGACAACCCCGGCCTGCACGGCGACTGGGTCGCTCGGATCGCCAACCACCTCCGGCCCTGGGGGACCCGTCGCGCGGTGTTGCGGCTCTATCGTTCCACCACCCCCACGATGATGGAGGCGCTCGTCGAACCCCTGCGCGACCGCGACCTGCCCTGCCTGGTGGTCTGGGGCCCCAAGGACGTCTACCTGCCAGCCATCCAGGCCCAGAGGCAACGGGAGCCCTTCCCGTCTGCACAGATCCACGTCATTCCAGGCGCTGGGCACTGGTCGTTCCTCGAGCGCCCGGACCTGGTCGAGCCCCTCGTCCTGGGCCACCTGCGTGCCCACCACTTGACGCCACGATCAGGCCGGGAATAGGTCCCGCGGGCCGACGGCTGTTCCGGTGGTTGCCGCGTAGGACCGGTCGATGGCAACCAGTACCCGCTGGAGGGCGGCGGCGCGCACCTTCTCCGTGGAGCCCTGCATGGGGCCGTCGACGTTCAGGACGGCGAACCCGTGCATGGCAGACCAGCACGTGATCTCCGCGTCGATCCGGGCGTCTGGTGCCAGGAAGCCGACGCTGACGAGCTCGTCGAGCACGCCACCGAGCAACACGAAGGGGTCGCGTTCAGGGACGACGATGGCGGAGGAGACCGCCGACAGGGCCGAACAAGCCAGGCGGAACAGGCCTGGCTCGGTGACGGCGAAGTCGACGTAGCCGCGACCGGTGGCGGCCAGGCGCCGCCGCGCACGAAGGACCGGGTCGCGCGTGCGCACCCTCGCCAGGCGGGCCTGCATGGTGGCGACCACGGTGCCCATGACTCGTCCGGCGACCTCGGCGACGAGCTCCTCCCGGTCGGCGAAGTGCCGGTAGGCAGCGTTGTGCGAGACGTGGACCTGTCGCGCGAGGTCGCGCAGGACCAGTCCTTCGGGACCCTTCTCGCGTGCCGAGGCGACCGCGGCTTCGATCAGTGCTTCCCGCAGGTCGCCGTGGTGGTACGAGGAGGTGGGCAGCGTCACAGGGCAATCGTGGGCCTTGATCTTGACAGTGTCAACATGCCGCGGTCAGGCTCAATGTTGACAACAGCAACTTAAGGAGCTGCCCGTGCCGCGCAAGTCCCTGATCCTTCTCTCCGTGTGCCTCGCGACGCTCACCATCAACCTGAGCGCGATGATCGTGAACATCGCACTGCCCACGCTGGCGACCGATCTCGACGCCACGACGAAGGACCTGCTCTGGATCGTCGACGGCTACAACCTGGCGTTCGCCGCACTGGTGCTGGCCATGGGCAGCCTCTCGGACAGGTTCGGGCGTCGTCCGGCCCTGATCGTCGGCCTCGTAGGGTTCGCGGCCAGCAGCGGTTCGGCGGTGCTCGCTGACAGCAGCACGTCGCTGATCGTGATCCGGTTCGTCATGGGCATGTTCGCCGCACTGATCTTCCCGACGACGTTGTCGATCATCGCGAACACCTTCACCGAGCGCCGCGAACGCGCCAGCGCGCTCGGCCTGTGGGGAGCAGCCGTCGGCGCTGGCGTCGCGCTCGGCCCGGTGAGTGGGGGATTCCTGTTGGCCCACTTCAGCTGGCACAGCGTCTTTCTCGCGCTGGTGCCGCTCAGCCTCGCCGCTGCGGCCCTCGCCTTCGCCTTCGTTCCCGAATCGCGTGACCCGGAGGTGCCCCGGATCGACCGACCCGGCTTCCTGATCTCGGTCGCGGCCGTCGGGAGCCTGACCTGGACGATCATCGAGGCTCCCGAGCACGGCTGGGGCAGCGCTGCGACCTTGATCGGATTCGTCGTGGCCGCCGTGCTCACGGCGATGTTCGTGCTGGTCGAACGATCGGTGGCCAACCCGATGATCGACGTGACCTTGTTCCTGGATCGCCGGTTCAGTGCGGCCTGTGGCGCGGTCACCATCGCCTTCTTCGCGCTGTTCGGGTTCATCTTCCTGATCGCCCAGTTCTTCCAGTTCGTGCGTGACTACTCAGCTCTCGAGACCGGCGTGCGGTTCCTGCCGGTCGCCGTTGCCATTGCGGTTGCCTCGATCGTGGGCAGCCAGCTCGCACCTCGGATCGGGACCAAGCTGGTCGTCTCCGCGGGCCTGGTGCTCCTGGGTGCGGCGTTCCTCTGGATCTCCGCGCTGACCTCCGGCGTCGACTACGCCACCGTGGTTGCTCCCCAGATGGTGATGCTCGGGCTGGGAACAGGTCTGGTCAGCACCGCGGCGACCGAGTCGATCATGCAGGTCCTGCCCCCGTCGAGGGCCGGCGTCGGGTCAGCCGTCAACGACGCCACGCGCGAGCTCGGCGGCACGCTCGGGGTCGCTGTCGTCGGTTCGCTCTTCGCGTCCGCCTACGCGGACGGGCTCCGACCGGCCATCGAGGGCCGGCTGGACGCCGTGAACACCGAGAGGGCTCTCGACTCGGTCGGCTACGCCGACGCCGTGGCGGCTCGGGTGCCCGGCCTGGCGAGCGCTGTCGACGCCGCGTTCCTCGACGGGCTGGCGCTCGGCTGCATCACGGTGGGGATCCTTTGCCTGGTCGGCGCCGTCGCGGCACTCGTGGCACTGCCCGGTCGGGGCTTCGAACCACGGGAGGCCGAGGAGCAGGACGAGCTCCCGGACGAGGCGCGGGTCCTGCAGGCCATCCGCTGACCCGGCGAAGGCAGAGTCGGGCGGTGGGCACGGTCAGGCCGAAGGAGACGCGGGTGAACCCGACCGTCGGTAGTCTCGCGCCATGGTCACGGGTGTGAGGGCGGGCGGTACGGCGGACCTGCCCGAGTCGGTGGTGGCCGAGCTCCGCCGTACCGCCACCCAGCTGCTGGGGAACGTGACGGCGTACGCCGACGACATGCTCGAGTACATCCTCGAGCGGATCCCCGAGGCCAGCGCGGATGACGACCTCCGTGGCCTGACGCTGGGGTCGTGCTCCTCGAACCTCGAGGCAGCGCTGTCGATGGTCCGCCACGGCATCGACGTGAGCGCAGCAACGGCTCCGGTCACGGCGCTCGAGCACGCGCGCGCGATGGCGGCACGGGGCTACAGCGTCGACATCATGCTGCGCTTCTACCGCGTCGGTCACAGCTACTTCAGTGAGCGCATCCTCGCCGGGATCTCCGACCTGGTGGCCGATCCGGCCCTCGCCCTCGCGGTGGTCGCCGACCTGCAGCGTTACGCCTTCGCCTACACCGACCGCATCGGCAGCGAGGTCGCCGCGGAGTACGTCGCCGAGCTGGACCGCATGCAGAACCGGGCCCGCGCGGCCCGGACCGATGCGGTCCGCGCCCTGATCGCGGGCGACAAGCTCGACCTGGGGCGTGCCGAACGCGCCCTGTCGCACCGCCTCACCGGATGGCAGACCGCCTTCGTCTGCTGGACCGATCGTGACGACTCCGACCTGGCGCGCGTGGGTACAGCGGTCGGTGCCCACCTGGGTTCGGCTCATCCGCTGCTCGTGCCGGACGGAGTCCGGGCGCTGTGGGGCTGGGTGTCCACGACACGTGCGCCCGGTGTGGGTTCGGAGAACCTCGCCCCGTTGGCCGACCAGGTGCCCGGGACGGTCCGGGTCTCCATCGGTACGCCGGCGCAGGGCCCTGAGGGCTTTCGAGACTCCCACGCCCAGGCCCAGCGCGGCGTCCGGATCGTCGAGCTCTCGGGCCGCGGAGGTCCCGTGACGTCGTACGCCGATGTCGCCCTCGTGGACACGATGAGCGGCGACCTGGACCTGGCCCGTGCCTTCGTCGCGTCCGAGCTCGGCGCCCTGGCGGTCGCCGGTCGCCGGGAGGACGAGGAGCGGCGCGCGCTGCTGGCGGTGCTCGACGCACAGGGTGGGTTGGCGGCCGCGGCCGAGGAACTGGGCGTGCACCGCAACACCGTGCTGCAGCGGGTGCGTCGGGCCGAGGACCGTCGCGGCCGCCCGTCCTCCGAGCGTGTGGTCGAGCTGCATGCCGCGCTGCGCATGGTCGACGTGCTCGGGGGGGTGGTGCTCGACCCCGAGCCCGGTCGAGCCTGACCCATCCACCTCCGGCCGGCATGTGCTGAGCGCACATCCTCGTGGGCTGCGCGGCACTGGTTGCGGGTGGGGCGCTCTTCGTAGGTTGCGGGCATGTCAGCAACGATCGAGCAGCCCGCGCCCGCAGCGTCTCGTCATGCGCTTCCCGACCCGGGGGAGCGGGTCCCGACGATCTCGTGGCCCGTGGTCGGCATCTTCTTCGGTGCCATCGCGACCTTCGCCTTCTCGACGTGGGCCGCGTTGACCGACGTCCTTCCGGTCCCGGTCACCGTGCTGCTCAGTGCGGCCGCGATCTTCGTGCTCTTCACGGTGCTGCACGACGCGGCGCACTACTCGGTGAGCACGCACCGCTGGGTGAACGTGGCCTTCGGTCGGGTCGCGATGCTCTTCGTCTCGCCGCTGATCTCGTTCAAGTCGTTCGCGTTCATCCACATCGAGCACCACCGCAACACCAACGACGACGACAACGACCCCGACCACTTCGTCAGCGGTGCCCCGATGTGGCAGCTTCCCCTGCGGTTCCCGTTGATGGACATCCCGTACCTGGGCTTCCTGGTGCGCAACGTACGGCGCCGTCCCCGCGCCGAGGTCCTGGAGACCGTGTTCCTGATGACGGCCACCGTCGCGGTGATCGTCGCCTGCGCACTCACCGGCCACCTGTGGACCTTCGCGGTGCTGTACCTGATCCCCGAGCGGATCGGCATGTTCGTGCTGGCCTGGTGGTTCGACTGGTTGCCGCACCACGACCTCGAGGACACCCAGCAGGAGAACCGCTACCGCGCCACCCGCAACCGCGTCGGCTCCGAGTGGATCCTCACGCCGCTGCTCCTCTCGCAGAACTATCACCTGGTCCACCACCTGCACCCCTCGATCCCGTTCCACCGGTACGTCGCCACGTGGCGCCGCAACGAGGAGGCCTACCTCGAGCGGGATGCCGCGATCGGCACCGTCTTCGGCCAGCAGCTCGATGCCGACGAGTACCGCGACTGGAAGCAGCTCAACGGCAAACTGGCCCGGCTGCTCCCGGTCCGGATGCCGAAGCGGTCCTCCGCCCGCGCCGCGGTCTTCCACTCCGTGCCTGTGGCCAGCGTCGACCGGCTGACCGACGACAGCGTGCTGATCCGCTTCGACGTGCCCGTTGACCTGCGCGACGAGTTCTCCTTCGAGCCGGGCCAGCACGTCACCGTCCGGACCGACCTCGGCGGCGAGGGCGTCCGCCGCAACTACTCCATCTGCTCCTCGGCCACCTCCGACACCCTCGCGATCGCCGTCAAGCACATCCCCGGCGGTGCGTTCTCGACCTTCGCACTGGAGCAGCTCCGCGCCGGCGACAGCCTGGAGCTGATGACGCCGACCGGGTCGTTCGGCACCGCACTCGACCCGCTCGCCACCAAGAACTACGTCGCGCTCGTCGCCGGCAGCGGCATCACTCCGGCGCTCTCGATCCTCCAGACCACGCTCGCCGTGGAGACCGAGAGCCGGTTCACCCTCGTCTACGGCAACCGGGACGCGGACAGCACCATGTTCCGCGAGGAGCTCGAGGTCCTCGAGGCGCGGTACGCCGACCGGCTCCAGGTCATCCACGTCCGCTCCCGCGACCCGCACCACCCCGAGCACCTCCGCGGCCGCGTCGATCGGGCGAGGCTCGAGCAGCTGCTCGCCTTCGAGGTCGCCGTCCCCGTCGACGAGTGGTTCCTGTGCGGACCGGTCGAGATGGTGACCGACCTCCGTGACCTGCTCCTGGAGCGCGACACCCGACCCGAACGCGTCCACGTGGAGCTGTTCCACGGCTACCAGAAGCCCAGGGTCGCCGACGACTTCACACCGGCGACGGTCACGGTCACCCTGCGCGGCCAGCAACGCGAAGTCCCCCTGGCAGCCGGCGACACGGTCCTGGAGTCCGCGTTGAAGGCCGGCCTCGAGGCGCCGTACGCCTGCCTCGGTGGAGCGTGCGGCACCTGCAAGGCGAAGGTCCTGCTCGGATCCGTGGCGATGGAACAGAACTTCGCACTGTCGCCGACCGAGGTGGAGGCCGGCCACGTCCTCACCTGCCAGTCGCACCCGACCAGCGAAGAGGTGCACGTTGACTACGACGCCTGACCTGCCCAGCGCCGGGGTGGCCCGACCGGTGCCGCGCTACGCATGCCTCGTCCGCGGAGTGCAGCAGCGCCTCGTCCTCGACATGGCCGGGGGACCGCGCATCGTCGCCTTCGCGACGGTGATCAACTTCCAGAAGTGCCTGATGTTCCCCTACCTGGGCGCACTCATGTGGTGGTACGACGACCGCACGCCTGCGGCCACGAGCGATGCAGCCTGGATCTACCTGGCCCTGCACGGCTCGTACGGACTGGTCTGGTACCTCAAGGACAAGACGTTCCCGGACCATGGTTGGCAACACCGGCTCACCGTGCCGGGAGCCGTCAACTCGATCCTGCTCGTCCTGGGCTGGTACTGGCTGTTCGGGTGGTTGCTGGTCTCCGGTCGTGGAGGCGACTACCCGATCGCGGACAGGCCGTGGTTCGCCGTGTGCATCACGCTGGTCGTGCTCGGCTCCGTGGTGATGATCGCGGCCGACGCGCAGAAGTACTTCACGCTGCGGGTGCAGCGCGGACTGATCACCGACGGCATGTTCCGCTTCGTACGGCATCCGAACTACACCGGCGAGATGATGATCTACCTCGGCTTCGCCCTGCTGGTCTGGCACTGGCTGCCGTTCGTCGTTCTGGCGTGGGTGTGGTTCGGGCTCTTCACGGCGAACATGCTGGCCAAGGAAGCGAGCATGAGCAGGTACCCCGAGTGGGCGGCCTACGAGTCCCGCACCCGACGGGTCATCCCGTTCGTCCTCTGACCCGTTTCCACTACTTGGCAGTCTGGTTCTAGATCTGGAGGAGATGACCCTCATACGGTTCTTTCACTGTCGCGGTGCCTGACCCGACGTGTCCCGAACCAGGAGCAGCAGACGATGTCCCATCTGACCCACCACCTCGACGGCAACGTTGCCGTGCTCACCATCGAGCACCCGCCCCAGAACCGCATCGGTGACCAGATGGTGACCGAGCTGGCCGAGTCGCTCGACGCGATCGAGCGCGCTGGCGCCAGGGCAGTGGTCCTGCGCGCCGAGGGTCCCGACTTCTGCTTCGGAGGCGACATCAGGACCTGGCCGGACCTGGCCAACCACGAGCTCCGCGCGGCGTTCACCCGGTACCTCGACGTCTTCAACCGCCTGGAGCAGCTGCCGATGCCGGTGATCGCGGCCGTCCAGGGCATGTGCCTGGGAGGCGGGTTCGAGCTGGCGCTGCGGGCGGACATCATCCTTGCCGGGGAGTCCGCGCACTTCGGCCACCCGGAGCAGGGCATCGCGATCACGACCATCATGGGCGGCATCCATCGCGTCGCCGAGCGAGCCGGCCGGGGCCGTGCGATCGAGTGGGCGCTGACCTCGGAACGGGTCCCTGCCCAGGCGATGGCAGACGCCGGCGTGGTCAACCGCGTGGTCGCCGACGACCTCCTGATGAAGGAGGCGCTGGAGCTGGCCGAAAAGTTCGCGCACGGTCCGACCAGGGCCCACGCCGCACACAAGGCGCTCCTGCGCACGTGGTCCGTCGGCGGTGTCGCGGCCGCGGACCAGGCCATGTTCGACATCTCGATGCCACTCTTCGAGAGCGACGACGCACAGATGGCCATGTGTCTGGCCGTGGAGGCGATGGCCGCAGGTCGTCCGCGTCCCGAGCTGGAGTTCCAGGGCCGCTGAGGACGCTCCGGCCGCTGACGTCAGTCGGCCAGCCGGTTGAGCTTGCGGATCTGCCTGTCGAACGCACGCCACGGCACCAGGCGCCGCAGGACGCTCACCCGCGATGCCATGGAGCCCGCCGGGTAGCGCACCCGGGGCCTTGCGGCAGTGGCAGCGGTGACGATCACCTTCGCCACCACAGCGGGGTCGTCCGCCTTCCGCATGGCCGTGCTGATGACGTCGCGGATGACGGCGCGCTGGTCGGCGTATGCGGGGAGGGGGGAGTCGGACCACACCGTGTTGTCCTCGAACCCGGTGCTGGTGTAGCCCGGTTCGACCAGCAGCACCCGTACACCGTGCTCGCGGACCTCGTGGTCAACGGATTCGGAGTAGCCCTCCACCGCGTGCTTCGTCGCGGCGTAGACGGCCATGAACGGCGCCGGGATGAAGCCCAGCACGGAGGACACGTTGATGATGCGGCCGGCGCCCTGCGCCCGCATGTGCGGCAGAACCGCTGTCGTCATCCGGATGGTGCCGAAGACGTTCGTCTCGAACGCCGCCCTGGTCTGGCTGATCGAGTTCTCCTCGGCAGCCCCAGCCGTGCCTGCGCCAGCGTTGTTGACGAGCACATCGATTCGCCCGAACCGCTGGAGCACCTCGGAGACCACGGCGTCGACCGAATCGTCCCGGGTGACGTCGAGGTCGAAGAAGGTCACCCCGTCGGTCGGTACGGCGTTCTCGGCATTCCTGCTCGTACCGGCCACGGCGAACCCCGCGTCGGCCAGCGCTCGCGCGGTCGCGCGGCCGATCCCGGAGGAAGCCCCGGTGACCAGGGCGACGGGACGGTCCGAGCGAGGGGTGTGTGGCATGGCAACAATCCTGCGGGCCGCGTCGATCCTCGACCAGCGGTACGGCGGTTCGAGGCACAGGTGTCCCATGGACAGGCGCGATTGTTCTACGGCGCCCCGCCGCGACTTCCTAGCGTGAGCGAGATGCCGAAGCACGAGCCCACGAGGGAACTCCTGGTCGCGCACGCCACCCAGCTCCTCGAGGAGGTCGGGCTCGCGGGCTTCACCGCCCGAGAGGTCGCCCGAAGGGTGGGCGTGTCGCCCGCGGCTCCCTTCCGGCACTTCCCGGGCCGCGATGCGTTGCTGGCCGAGGTGGCCGCCAGCGGGCACAGAGCGCTGCGGCAGCTCCTGGTGGCCGTGGTGCCGCAGCTCGAGGCCACCCGGAACGACCTGGTCGTCAGCCGCGCGATGGAGTACGTCGCTTTCGCCCGGGAGCGCCCCGGGATCTTCGAGCTGATGTTCAGGAGCGACATGGTCCACGGCGACTGCCTTGCGGCGTTCGTGCTCCTGCTGGACGGCGCGGTCGAAGAGCCACTGCACGAGGCCACGCCTCAGGAGATCAGCGTCCTGGCGGGGATCCACGGACTCGCGGTGCTTGCCAGTCAGGGCGTCCTCGGACCTGTGTCCCGCGAGCATCTCCGGCGCATCCTGGAGCGCAATCTCGCCGATCGCTGACGTGGCCCGGGAGCGTGCCGGACGGTCCGGCACGCCACTGGCGCGGCGGTCCCACGGCAAGGCGCGATCGTTCTAGAGACGCCGGTCACACCGTTCCTACTGTGGAACGGCCGAGGGCGAGGGCGGCGCGAACGGGAAAGAGCCGATGAAGTCACCACAGAGACTCACCGCTGACCGAAAGGCCGGGACGACCATGTCACGAGCTGCTGGCGGACTGTCTCCGGAGGTGTGGGCGGCCGTCAATGATCCGAAGAACCAGGGACCGCATCGTCGGGGGCCCGATGGCATGAGCCCCGACGCTCGGCGGGTCGCTCGCGAAGCCGTGCGGTCATCGATGCCGTTCAAGACCTTCTCGACCTTCGGCGACTTCTACGGCTTCGTCGGCACCGTCTTCGTCCAGATGTTCACGCGACGGTTCCGCTTCCGGGAGTTCGTCTCGCAGGCGTGGTTCATCACCACTGTCTCCTTCGCGCCCGCGCTCCTCGTTGCCGTCCCGTTCTGCGTCGTCATCGTCTTCCAGATCAACCAGATCCTGATCCAGATCGGTGCGGTCGACCTCGCCGGCGCCGGGGCGGGGGTGGCCGTGGTCCGTGAGATCGGCCCGATCGTCAGCGTCCTGGTCGTGGCCGGTGCGGGCGCGACGGCGATCTGTGCCGACCTGGGCTCGCGCAAGATCCGCGAAGAGATCGACGCCCTGGTCACGCTCGGCATCGATCCGATCGAACGACTCGTGGTGCCGAGGGTCGTGGCATCCACGGTCGTCGCCGTGGCCCTCAACGGCATGGTGACCGTGGTCGGCCTGCTCGGTGGGTACTTCTTCTCCGTCGTCCTCCAGGGCGCCACCCCCGGGCTGTACCTCGCCGACCTCACGCTCCTCATCGGTCTCCCCGACTTCCTCGCCTCCGAGATCAAGGCGGCTGTCTTCGGTCTGCTTGCTGGTCTGACCGCGTGCTATCTGGGGCTCAACGCCAAGGGTGGGCCCAAGGGCGTGGGCGAGGCCGTGAACCAGACGGTGGTGTTCGCGTTCATGTTGCTCTTCGCCGCCAACAGCGTCATCACGGCCTTGTTCTTCCAGATCAAGTCGGGTGCCTGACATGGCGTCCCCCGCGAAGACGCTGCGCGACCTGGGCGATCAGCTCAGCTTCCACGGCAACGCGTACGCCCACGGACCGCGTGCCCTCAGGCACTATCCGAAGGAGATCCTCCGACAGCTCGCCGAGGTGTCGCTCGGCTCCGGTGCGCTTGCGCTGATCGGCGGCACCGTCATGGTGATCGGCTTCCTGACCACTGCTTCGGGGATCGAGGTCGGGCTGCAGGCCTACACGTCCTTCGACAACATCGGCGTGTCCACGCTGTCGGGATTCTTCTCGGCGTACTTCAACACCCGCGAGGTCGCGCCGATCATCGCCGGCATCGCCCTGACCGCCACGGTGGGCGCGGGATTCACCGCGCAGATCGGTGCGATGCGGGTCTCGGAGGAGATCGACGCGCTCGAGGTGATGGCGGTCCCGCCGGTGCCCTACCTCGTCACGACCCGGATCATCGCGGGACTGATCGCCGTCGTACCGCTGTTCGCGATCGCGCTGATGATGTGCTGGCTCGCGACGTACCTCGTGGTCACGGTCGGGTACGACCAGGCCCCGGGCACCTACCAGCACTACTTCAGCACGTTCCTCATTCCGGGCGACCTGTTCCTCGCGATGGTGAAGGTGATCCTGATGGCGCTCGTCATCGTCTCGATCTGCTGCTACCACGGCTTCCGCGCCTCCGGCGGCCCCGCTGGCGTGGGCGAAGCCGTCGGCAAGGCCGTTCGTTCGGCGCTGATCGCGATCATGTTCATCGACCTGATCTTCGCGATCGCTGTCTGGGGTGGACCTTCGGTCCACATCGCGGGGTGACGAGATGACCACAACACACTCCCACCGGATCGACCGCCAGGTCGTGTACGGCTTCCTGTTCATCGCCCTGATCGGACTGGTCATCGCCGGCACCATCGCCAAGTACCGCGGCGCCTTCGACGACACCGTCGTGGTCACGGTCGTCTCGGACCGGGCCGGCCTCACCTTGGCCAAGGGGGCACCCATCAAGCTTCACGGCGTCGAGATCGGGACCGTCGGGGACGTGGACGGCACCGGCGAGACCGTCACGATCCAGCTCAGGATCGACAGCGACGTCGTCGAACGAGTGCCGGCCGACGTGACGGCGCAGATCGTGCCGCCGACGGCCTTCGGCGCGAAGTACGTCCAGCTCACCGCGGCTGATGACGGGACGGGCGACCGGATCCGGGCGGGTGCGGTGATCCCGGCCGACAAGGTGACCGTCGAGGTCAACGAGGCCTTCGAGAACCTCACCAAGGTGCTCGACGTGGCCCGGCCGGCAGAGGTCAACGCAGCGCTGACAGCGGGCGCCGGTGCCCTCGACGAGCGGGGTGCACTGATCGGTGACCTGATCACCCGGACCGATGCGTACCTGGTGTCGTTCAACGCTGCCCTGCCCACGCTGAGCTCCGACCTTCGCGCCGCGGACGACGTCCTCGACGTGTACGACGCAGCGCGGCCCGACCTGATCGCCACCCTGACCCAGACCGGTGAGATCTCCGATGCGCTGGTGCGGCAACGCGCTTCGCTCGGCGCGTTCGAGCGGAGCCTCACCAGCTTCAGCGACGAGGCCGATCTCCTGCTCCGCAGCTCGGAGAAGGGCATCGTCACCTCCCTCACCCTCCTCGAGCCGGTGACGCGCACCCTGGAGCGGTACTCACCCGAGCTGCCCTGTGTCGTGCTCGGCCTCGCCGCGGTCAACAAGCCGCTGGAGGACGCCGTGGGCGGCACCCGCAACGGCCTGACGACCCAGACCCGGGTGATGCCGGGCCGCTCGCCGTACCGGTACGGCGAGAACCTGCCCCTCATCGGAGAGGACCGTGGACCCGTCTGCTTCGGCCTTCCGCAGGTGAGTGCCGCCGAGGCCGCCCAGCCGCCGCCCACGCTGCGCACCGGGGCCAATCCGTACGTCGGCCCGCAGCCCACGCCCAGCCAGGCGACGCTCGACACCTTGCTGGGGTTGCTCGCCGGGGGAGTGAACCTGCCGTGAAGGTGAGCATCGAACGCAAGCGCCAGCGCTCGGACCTGATCAAGTTCAGTGCGTTCCTGTGTCTGGCGGCCGTGGTCGCGGTGTGGATCTCGGCGGTCACGGGGGAGTACCGCCCGGGGGACCGGGACTCGTACGTCGCCGTGTTCCGCGACGTCTCAGGCCTGGCAACGGGCGACGAGGTGAGGATCGCGGGCGTCGACGTCGGCAAGGTGAAGAGCATCGACGTCCAGGACGACAACACCGTGCGGGTGGGCTTCGACGTCGACAGCGATCACGACCTGACGACGGCCACCCACGCTGCGATCCAGTACCGCAACCTGACGGGCGACCGAGTGGTCCAGCTCACCCAGGTCATCGACAGTGGCGCCGAGGCCGTTGCGCTCGCCGAGGACGAGGTGATCCCGGTGTCGCGGACTGCGTCGGCACTGGACCTCGACACCCTGCTCAATGGCTTCCGGCCCCTCTTCGCCGGTCTGAGCCCCTCCGAGATCAACAAGCTGTCCGGCCAGGTGGTGCAGGTGCTGCAGGGTCAGCAGTCAGCCGTCGCTGCCCTCGTCGATCATGTCGCGGCGGCCACGACGACGATCGGGAGCCGTGAAGAACTGATCGGCCGCGTGATCCGCAACCTCAACAGCGTCGTGGGGGCAGTTGACGAGAACTCCGGCTCCCTGGGTGAACTCGTCGACGGTCTCGAGGCGCTGACGGTCGGTCTGGACGAGCAGGACACCCAGGTGCTCGACGCCGCGGCCCAGATCGACACCTTCGCCCAGGAGACGACGCACCTGCTCGCCGGCGCGAGAGGTGACCTCCGGCAGGACCTGAAGGCGCTCGCAGTCGCGGCCCGGGGGATCAACCGCCAGTCCGCCACACTCCAGGAGGTCCTGGCCGTGTTGCCAGTCCACTACCGCACGCTGCAGGCCACGGCGTCCTACGGCAACTTCTTCAACACGTTCCTGTGCGGCGTCCGCCTGCAGACCGACCTGGGGACCACACCGTGGGTCCGGTCCGAGGTGACGAGGTGCCAGGAATGAGGAACGACGGCCGCGACCGGCTGGCCATCCGGGGAGTCGTGGGCACGCTCGCGCTCGTCATGGTCGTGCTCGCCGGGCTCAACCTCAACAAGCTGCCGCTGATCGGCAACAACGACGTCCTCCACGTCGCGTTCGCCGAGGCGGGCGGCCTGAGGAACGGCGACGCAGTACTGGTCTCCGGCGCCCAGGTCGGCAGGGTCCGAGCAGTCCGGCTCGACGGCGAGCACGTCGTCGCGGACATCGTGATCACCGACGGCGACGTCGAGATCGGTGATCGAACAGAGGCCCGGATCGTCACGATGACGCTGCTGGGCAGGGCAGCTGTCGCGCTCGACCCACAGGGGCGGGGGGATCTCAGCCCGGGCGGCACCATTCCGGTCGAGCGCACCTCGTCGCCGTACAACCTGACGAGCACGTTGAACCAGCTCACCGAGACCACCGCTGCCATCGACAAGCAGGAGCTCGCAGATGCGCTGGGGGAGACCTCCTCGATGCTGCAAGGTGCGACATCGGACATCGGTCCGGCCCTCGAGGGGATCATGAACCTGTCGTCGGCAGTCGCCGCGAACGACGACGCGTTGACGTCGCTGGTCGACCGGGCAGATCGGGTGACCGGAGTCCTCGCCAGTCGCGACGGACAGTTCGCCTCGTTGCTGGGCGCGGGCCAGTCGCTCCTCACCGAGGTGGACTCCCGGCAGCGCGTCGTCGTAAGCCTGCTGCGCAGCGCACGACGGCTGTCCGCGCAGCTGCGACTGACCATCCGCGACACCGACGACGTGCTGGGTCCCGCGCTCAGGGAGCTCGACAAGGTGGTCGACGTACTCAACAAGAACAAGGACAACCTGCAGGCGACGATCACCGGCCTCCGTGGCTACACCACGGGCGTTGGTGAGTCCCTCGCGAGCGGACCCTGGTTCGACATCTACATCCAGAACCTCACCTCACCGGGCACGCTCCTTCCCGTCCTGTCGGGGGCACGACGATGAGGCGCCGGGTGAGCTCGTACAGACCCGGTCCGCGCATGCTGACCACGCTGGTCGCCCTTGCGCTCGTCGTCGGTGCGTGGAGCTGGTGGAACGACGACAGCCACACGACGATCCGCGCGCACTTCACCAGTGCCGAGGGACTGAACGTCAACGACGACGTGAAGGTGCTGGGCGTCAGCGTCGGCAAGATCGCTGCCATCGAGAACGAGGGCGACGACGTCGTCGTGACCCTGGAGGTCGACGGAGACCAGCCGATCCCGGAAGGTGCTCGGGCCGCGATCGTCGCGCCCAGCCTGGTCAGCGGACGATTCGTCCAGCTCGCGCCCGTCTGGACATCCGGCGACCGGCTCGAGGACGGCGACGCGATCGGCATCGAGCGCACGGCCGTGCCCGTCACCTTCGACGACGTGAAGGCGCAGCTCACCGATCTGGCGACGACTCTCGGACCGCAGAAGGGCGAGCAGGGCGGTGCCCTCGCCACGACCATCGTCGCGCTCGAGAAGAGCCTGAGGGGCGGGAACTCAGGACTGCTCCGCAAGGCGGTCATCGAGCTGCACGATGCCGCGGCAGCCCTCTCGGACGGTCGGTCCGACCTGTTCAGCACGGTCCGGAACCTCGACCGCTTCACCCGCAACCTGGCTCTCAACGATGCGGCAGTTCGAGGCTTCACGGACGAGCTGGCTGCGGTGGGCACGGTGCTCGCCGACAACCGCAGCACGCTGCGCGGTGCCCTGCGAGACCTCGCCGACGTACTGGCGACGACCAGGAAGTACGCGCGACGCCATCACACGGGACTCACCAGCACGGTCCGCGACCTCAACCTCCTGATGGCCGCCGTGGCCGACAGGTCGAACGAGCTCGCGGGGATCTTCCACGTCGGCCCGCACGCCCTCATCGGTCTCCACAACGCGATCGAGGACAACGGGGTCATGACGCGTACGAGCGCCGCCGGGTTCGACAGCATCGGCCACCTGCTGTGCGGCGCGTTGCTCGGCATCGGCGGGACCACCCAGCAGTGCCAGAACACGCTCGACCCGTTGTTCGACCTGCTCGAGCGTTCACCGGGCGGTCCGTCATGAGGGCCAGAGCTCTCTGGGGCGTCGCGGTCATCGCCACCCTCCTCACCTCGGGATGTGCGATCCAGCCGAACGACAACACGCTGCCCGGACAGACAGCGGTCGGTGACGACGGCTACACCGTCAGCGTCCACTTCGACCAGATCGAGAACCTCGTCCCCAACTCGACGGTCCAGAAGGACAACGTGGTGATCGGCACCGTCGGCAAGATCGAGGTCGACGGCTGGGAGGCGGTCGTCGAGCTCCACCTGCTCGACGATGCTCCACTGCCCGCGGACGCGATGTTCTCGATCGGCCAGAAGACCCTGCTGGGCGCGCAGTACGTCGAGGTGTCGACAGCCGCCGCGGAGACCGCGGCCCGGCCCGCCGTGCTTCGCGAGGGTGACGTGATCGGTGTCGAGCAGACGGGCGCGTACCCCGCGACGGAGCAGGTCCTCGGTGCCGTGGCCCTGTTGCTCAACAACGGCGGGCTCTCCCAGATCAGCACCATCACCGGGGAGCTGTCGACCGCGCTCGCCGGCCGGGTTCCCGACACCAGGAGCCTGATCCGTCATACGAACCAGCTGCTCGCCGTACTCGACTCCAACCGCAACGAGATCGTCTCGGCCCTCGAATCCCTCGACGCGCTCGGTGCCGGCCTGCGCAGCGACCAGGCGGAGCTCGTGCACGCCGTCAAGCGGATCAGTCCCGGCCTCCGGCTCCTCGAGGAGGAGCGCGAGCACCTGGTGAAGGCAGTGACGGACACCGCCCGGGTCAGCAATCGCGCGGCGCGAGTGATTCGGGTGAGCGAGCCTGCGCTGATGGCCAACCTCGACGCCCTGGGCCCGATCCTCACCAACCTCGGCAAGGTCAGTGAGGCGCTGCCTGAGGCGTTGAAGCTGGGCCTGACGATCCCGTGGCCGGCCATGACCACCCACAACGCCATCAAGGGCGACTACTTCAACCTCTTCACCACCCTCGACCTGCGGACATCGACCCTCGACGAGGCCTGGCTGCGAGGCGTCCCTCCCGAGCTCCAGGCCGGAAACCCGCTCGAGGACCCGCTGGCCCTTCCGGACAGCGCGGGTGACGGTGCCCGTCCCGATCCGGGCGACCGCCTCGGCGAGCAGCTGGGCAACCTGCTGGACCTTCCGCTGGATCTTCCGCTGGGGCAGGACGAAGGCGGCAGCACCGCCCACGGCTGCCTCCTCTCGCTGTTGGGACTCTGCTGATGCTGCTCACCCGCCTGATCACGTGGCAGCTGCGGATCTTTGCTGCACTCTCGGCGCTGGCGCTCGGCCTCGCCTTCGTTGCCTACGCCAAGGTTCCGTCGATGGTCGGCATCGGTGTGTACGACGTGACGGTCGACTACGCCGACGCGAGCGGCCTCTACCCCAAGGCCCTGGTGACCTACCGCGGAGTCAAGGTCGGCACGGTCGTCGATCTCGAGGTGACCGACGACGGCGCGGTGGCGACGCTGCGCATCGACAACGATGCCGACATTCCCCAGGGCTCGGCGGCCGAGCTGCACAGCACCTCGGCGATCGGCGAGCAGTACGTCGACCTGGTGCCGCCCGCCGCCGCCGAGGGGCGGGCGCCGTTCCTGTCGGACGGAGCCAGGATCCCGAGAGAGCGCGCGGTCGAGATGCCTCAGATCACGCCCGTGCTCGAGGCGGTCAACCGCTTGCTGGCGTCCGTGCCGAAGCAGGAGACCCGCCGGGTGCTCGACCAGGTCGGCGACGGACTCGGCGGGCGATCCGCGGACCTGGCGGGGATCATCGACTCGTCCGGACAGCTGCTGACCGAGGCACAGGCGAACATCGAGACCACGACCTCCCTGCTCACCGCCCTTCGTCCCGTACTCGCCACCCAGGTCGATCTCGCAACGAGCACGCGCACCCACGCTTCCGCCCTGAATGCACTGACAGCCGCGATGGCGGCCGACGGCAGTGCGGACCTGAGCGCCCTGCTCCGGGACGGCCCGGGCGGACTGGACGCATCGACGGACATCGTCACCGAGCTGCAGCCGACGTTGCCGATGCTCCTCACCAACGCGACGACCAACGCCGACGTCCTCAACACGTACCTGCCGGGGATCAAGCAGACCCTCGTCGTCTATCCGGCGACCATCGCCCGGCTGCAGGGAGCGATCAACCCCCGTGCCGGCCTGGGCGATGCCGAGTTCGACCTGCGCGCTGCGCTGAACGACCCGCCCAGCTGCAAGGCGGGCTACACGCCAGTTCGTGCTCGTCGTGCGCCGAGCGACACCAGCCGCCGGGACGCAGATCCACTGGCGCACTGCGAGATCCCGGCTGACGACCCGATCGCCGTACGCGGTGCGCGCAACCTGCCGTGTCCGAGCTCGACGCGCCGCGGGCCGCTGCCGGCGTCGTGCGGCCTGCACTTCCGCCGGGGTGTCTGGCCCGACACCAGCGGCACGGTGGCCTACGACCTCGCGATCGGTCGACAAGACGATGCACACGACCTCGACGTCACCGAAGGCAAGGGAGAAGAGCTGTGGAAGATCCTGGTCCTGGCACCGCTGTCGGTGGGCTGAAGGAACGGCTCGACGAGATCCGCGCACGGGTCTCGTGGAAGCCCGTTCTCGCCGCGGTGACGGTGGGAGCACTGCTGGCGCTCGCCGGCGAACGGGCACTTGCCTGGCAGGAGGACCGTCAGCACCTCACGGACACGAAGGACGCTGCTGCTGCCGCCACCACCGAGGTGAACGGCCTGATCGCCGTCAGCAACGACACGTCTGACGAGGCCCTGACGAGCCTCCTGGACGGCGCCACAGCGGGCTTCCGGACCGAGCTCGAGGCCCAGGCCGACCGCCTGCGCACCGCGTTGAAGAAGAACAAGGTCATGGCAACCGGGGACGTCGTGTCCGCCGGCGTCGTGAAGCTCGACGACGGCCGGGCGACGGTGATCGTCGCGGCGACCGGGACCGTGTCGAACACGAAGACCGCGGCGGCGGAGCCCCGCAACTACCGCCTGCGCGTCGACCTGCAGCAGCAGGGCGACCAGTGGCTCGTCTCAGGACTGGAGTTCGTGGCATGAAGCCGTTCCGTCTGCTCGCCGTCGTCGCGGTGCTGGTTGGGCTCACTGCGGTGCTCGCCGCCGGATGGCAGGCGCATCGATCCGCCGAGAGGGCGGCGGCACGGGTGGACGCCCTGTCGGCTGCCAGGACGCGGGTCCCGGACCTGCTGAGCTACGACGCGGGCACGTTGGAGCGGGACCTCGATCGGGCCCTGGACCAGACCACGGGAGACTTCGCTGACGACTATCGCAAGATCCTCGCCGACGTCGTCGAGCCGACGGCCAAGAGCCGCGGCATCACCACCAAGGCCTCCGTCAGTGCCGCGGGCGTCGTGTCCGGCGGCACCGACGAGGTGGTCGTGCTCGTCTTCCTCACGCAGACGACGACGGCAACGGGTGACCGGTCCTCGGTCTCGGGAAGCAGGGTCGAGGTGGCCATGGAGCGCGTCGACGAGGTCTGGAAGATCTCCGGGTTGGAGCCGGTCTGACGGCCTTGGTCAGCGGTACGACGGCGTGCGCTTCGCGAGGAACGCGTCCACGCCCTCGATGCCGTCGGTCTCCGCGATGAGGCGTGCGATCGTCGACGACTCCTGGTCGAGCTGGGCAGTCAGCGTGCGGCCGGCGGACTCAGCCATCAGCCGCTTCGCGTGGGCAAGGGCGTCGGATGCGCCGTCGAGCAGCGTGGCCACCACGGACTCGACGACCGTTGCGAGCTGTTCGCTGGGGACGGCTCGGCTGACCAGTCCCCAGTCAGCGGCTTCCGCACCGGTCACGACGCGGTTGGTGAGCACGAGGTCCATCGCGCGGACCCAGGAGATGCGGTTCGGGATCACCCAGGTCAGTCCGCAGTCGGGTGTCAGGCCGGACGCGGTGTAGGCCAGGACCAGCTTCGCCTCCGCTGCGGCGATCACGATGTCGCCGCTCAGCGCGAGCCCGAGCCCGCCCCCGGCTGCGGTGCCGTTGATGACCGACACCACGGGCACGTCCAGCGCCCGGAGGGCGGCCAGCCCGGCATGCAGGTCGTCGGCGGTCGCCTTCACGGCAGCGCCGCGGTCTGCCGCGCTACCGAACTCCGCCAGGTCGCCGCCGACGCTGAACACCCGGCCCTGGGCGCTCACGACGACGACGCGAGCGTCGCCGCGGGCTGCGTCCGCGGCAGCCATGTCGGCTGCGGTGCGCAGCGCCCGACCCATCTGCCGGTCCAGGCTGTTGTGTGCTCGAGTGTGCACCAGCTCGATCCGGGCGACCCGGTCCACGAGGTCGTAGGTGATCCGGTCATGAATGTGCTCGGGCATGTTGCTTCTCCTTGTCGTGGTGGTCCGGCCGGCCTCGCGGGAACATTCGCTCGCGGCGCAGAAAAAGGTCGGCCATGCCCCCGCTCCGGAGAGCGGGAACATGACCGATGAGGACAGGTCCTAGGCGAGGCGTTCGATGAGCATGGCCATGCCCTGGCCGCCGCCCACGCACATGGTCTCCAGGCCGATGGTCTTGTCCTGGGAACGCAGGTTGTTGATCAGGGTCCCGGTGATGCGAGCGCCGCTCATGCCGAAGGGGTGGCCCAGGGCGATGGCGCCACCGTTGATGTTCAGCGTGTCCTCGTCGAGCTTGAGCTCGTCAGCAGACCCGAGCACCTGTACCGCGAAGGCCTCGTTGATCTCGGCCAGGTCGATGTCACCGACGCTCATGCCCGCGTGGGCGAGCGCCTGCTTCGTCGCCTCGATCGGACCGAGGCCCATGATCTCGGGGGAGAGGCCGGTGACTCCGGTGGAGATGATCCGGGCGAGCGGGGTGAGGCCGAGCTCGCGAGCACATGCGTCCGACATCACCACGAGTGCGGCGGCGCCGTCGTTCAGCGGGCACGCGTTGCCTGCGGTGACCGATCCACCTTCACGGAACACGGGCTTGAGTCCCGCCAGCGCGTCGTACGTCGTGCCGAACCGCGGGCAGTCGTCGTCGGACACGACCGTGCCATCGGCGAGGGTGATGCTGGTGATCTCGGACGCGAAGTGCCCGCGCTTGATGGCTGCCTCGGCGCGCTGCTGGGAGCGCAACGCCCACTCGTCCTGGCGCTGCCGGGAGATGCCGGTGACCGAAGCGACGTTCTCTGCGGTCTCGCCCATGTCGAGGTAGACGTCGGGAACGAGACCGTCCGTGCGAGGGTCGGTCCACGGTGCGTTGCTCACCTTGCGGCCTGCAGTCCGCTCCATCGCGTCGGCGAAGAACGGGTTCTCGGTGCCGGGGAAGTGATCGGAGCTTCCGCGGGCGAAGCTCGACACGGACTCGACGCCGGCCGAGATGTAGGCCGTGCCCTCCCCGGCCTTGATCGCGTGGAAGGCCATGCGGGTCGTCTGGAGGGAGGAGGAGCAGTAGCGGGTGATCGTCGTGCCCGGAAGCCGGTCCATGCCGAGCTGCACCGCGACGCGACGAGCCATGTTCCAGCCCTGCTCACCGCCGGGCAGGCCGCAGCCGAGGAGGAGGTCACCGAGCTCGTCGCGGTCGAGCCCGGGAAGGTCGTTGAGGAGGGACTCGACGACCTGCGCGAGGAGGTCGTCGGCGCGGATGTCCTTCAGGGAGCCCTTGAAGGCGCGTCCGATGGGGGAGCGGGTGTGGGCGACGATGACTGCTTCGGGCATGGGATCACTCTCTTGTCGTGTGGGTGCTGCGTCGTTGTCGGTCGGTGGACCGGTGGGGATGGAACGGGTGGATGAGGCCCCGGGGCACGGAGTGCGTGCCGCGCCCCAGGGCCTCGGTCACGGGAGCCTCGGTCAGGAGGCAGGGACCGGCTCGAGGGGGAGCATGGTGGTCTCGTCGTAGGGGATCGGACGGTTCTCCTTCGCCCAGAGCTTCTCCATCTCGGACTCCTCGGGAGGACCGATGAGGCCCTGGACGCGCCAGAGGTCGATCGGCGTCTCGTCGATGTGGATCTCCCAGTTGTAGCCGCGATCACGCACGTAGGGGGCGATGGTCGCCTCGAAGACGGACATGGCGAGCTTGCGGAACTCCGGGTCGTCCATCTGGCGGGCGATGTGGTCCACGACGAACCGGACGAAGTTCGTCTGCGGAACGCCACCGACGTACATCTCGTTCTCGGCCATCTCGTGGAAACGGATGACGACGTAGAACTCCGGCAGGTTGACGAAGTCGACGTAGACCTTGGTCAGGTCCTTGGACAGCTGCTGCTTGTCCTCGGGCGTGAAGGCGCCCTTCGGGGTGAAGATCTCCCAGTACGGCATTGCAAATTCCTCCTTGTGAGTGGTCCAGCCCGTCACGCGGTCTGGTGGGGCCGACCCGTCGGGTCGGGGTGGGTCGTCACACCGTCTTCAGGGCCGCGATCCGGTAGGCCTCGATGGCGTCGTAGTTGGTGACGGAACCCGGCGAGACGACCCGTTCCGGCGGAGCGCCGGCAAGGATCTTCTTGATGGGGGTCTCGAGCTTCTTGCCCGTGAGGGTGCGTGGCACCGCGGGAACTGCGGCCACGAGGTCGGGAACGTGGCGTGGCGAGAGCTCCCTGCGGATGATGGTCTTGAGCGCCTTCACGGTGTCGGCGTCCATCTCGTGGCCCTCGGCCAGCTGCACGAACAACATCAGCTCGCCGGGCCCACCCGTGAGGTCCTCGAGATGGACCACCAGGCTGTCCTCGACCTCAGGCAGCGCCTCGATGAGGTTGTAGAACTCGGCCGTACCGATCCGGACGCCTCCGCGGTTCAGCGTGGCGTCCGAACGGCCCTGGATCACGACGCTCTGGCGATCGGAGACCGTGACCCAGTCGCCGTGGCGCCAGATCCCCGGGTAGATGTCGAAGTACGCCGCGAGGTAGCGCTCCATGTCGTTGTCGTTCCAGAAGGCCACCGGCATGGATGGCATCGGCGCACGGATCACGAGCTCGCCGACCTGGTCGGTCACCTCGTTGCCGTCGTCGTCGAAGGCGGCGACGTCAGCGCCGAGCGTCGGCGCCGACAGCTCACCGCGATAGACGGGGACCCAGGGGTTGCCCGACACGAAGTTGGAGCAGATGTCGGTGCCGCCGCTCATGGAGTTGAGGTACACATCGGCCGGCAGGACGTCGTACAACCAGTCGTAGGCCTCGGCGGGCAGTACGGCGCCCGTCACCCCGAGTGTCCGAACCGCGCTCAGGTCGAAGGTGTCTCCCGGGCGCATGGACTCGTTGCGGCAGGCCATCAGGTAGCCGGGACTGGTGCCGAAGAGGGTGACTCCGGTCTCCGCCACGGTCCGCCACGGCTCCTCGAGGTCCGGGTGCAGCGGGTTGCCGTCCGTGACCACGATGCTCGCCCCGACCATCAGGGCGCTGACCAGGCAGTTCCACACCGTCCATCCGGTGGTGGTCATCAGCAGCACGCGGTCGCCGTCGCGGGTGTCGAGGTGCAGACCGTGGAGCTTGAGGTGCTCCAGGGTGATGCCGCCATGGCTGTGCACCACGGCCTTCGGCAGGCCCGTGGTGCCCGAGGAGAACAGGGTCCACAAGGGGTGGTCGAAGGACACCGGCTCGAACTCGAGGGGAACCTCTGTGCTCTGCTCCTCGAGCAACCATTCCCAGACGTGGGCGTCGGGGACCGTGTGGATGCCGTAGGTCAGGCCGACGACGTCTCGGACCGTCGGCAACGCGGCCCGGATCGTCTGCAGCTCGGCCGTGCGGTCCACTTCCTTGGTGCCGTAGGTGTAGCCGGAGACGGCGATCAGCAACGTGGGTTCGAGCTGGGCCAACCGGTCGATCACGCTCTTCGCGCCGAACTCGGGTGGGCAGCACGCCCAGGTCGCACCGAGGGAGGCCGTCGCCAACATGGCGACGACGGCCTCCGGGACGTTCGGGAGATAGCCCACGACACGATCGCCCTTGCGTACGCCGAGCGACTGGAACGCCGCGCGAGCTCGCCGCACCTGGTCGGTGAGCTCGCCAAAGGTCAGCTCCACCGGTGCTCTGGTCTGCGACCTTCCGACGATCGCGACGCGGCTGGGGTCGTCGACCCCGCCCAGGACGCTCTCGGCGTAGTTCAGCCGTGCTGTCGGGAACCAGCTGGCACCTGGCATCGCACGGTCGGCGAGGACGCAGTTGCCGCGGGAGCCCGCGACGTCGTAGAAGTCCCAGAGCGAAGCCCAGAAGTCCTCGAGGTCGTCCACGGACCATGCCCACAGGTCGTGGTAGGTGTCGAAGCGCCGACCGTGGTCGGCAAGCCAGGCGACGTACTTGCCGAGTCCGGTCGCGGCCAGCTCGGCGCCGGTGAACGCGGGACGCATGATGACGCCCGGGTCTGCGGCGAGGCCGGTGGGATCGGGACGATCGGTCGTGGTGCTCATCATCGATCGTTCAGGCGCGCAGGTGCTTGACGAAGTGGTCGCGTGCCGCGGAGGCGCACTCCTCGAAGCCGGGTCCGCCGTAGGCGTCGAAGTGGCCGCCGGAGAGCATCTTGAGCTCCTTGGGCTCCCGCGCGTCCTCGTAGGCGTCGAGCGCGAACTGGAACGGCGCCACGGTGTCGTTGTCGGCGACGAGCATCAGCAGCGGGGTGGGGGAGATCCGGCTGATGTAGCTGCCCGGTTCGTACTCCGAGGCCCACTCCAGGCTGCGAGCCGTCACCTCGTTCTTCCAGTTCGGGGCACGGGTCGCGCTGCCCTTGCTGAACCACTCGTAGGCGTCGGGGGCCGGCATCATCGCCTGCCCGGCGGGGTCCTCGGTGATGGCCGGGAGCAGCGCCGGCTCGCCGCCGACGAAGCGGTTGAGCCGGTCGCCGTTGAACTGGTCCCGGACGTGCGACGCGTGGTCGGCGCGTACCTGGGCACCGAACGACCGCGAGCCGGAGACGAACGGCACCTGCGAGACGACTGCCTTCACGCGCTTGTCGATGGCCGCCACGATCAGGGCATGCCCGCCGGCGAAGCTGGTGCCCCACACTCCGATCCGCGCGGCGTCGACCTCTGGACGAGTGCTCGCGTAGCTGATCGCGTTGCGGATGTCGCGGTGCTGGAGCACCGGGTCGGTCTCCTGGCGGGGGAGGCCGTCGCTCTCGCCGTAGTTGCGGTGGTCGTAGACGACGACGTTGAGGCCGGCCGCCGCGAAGTACTCGGCGTAGTCGTCGAGGTACAGCTCCTTGACGGCCGTCATGCCGTGAGTCATCACCACAGCGGGCGCGGGTGCTGTGGCGTTCTCTGCGGGGTAGAACCAGCCGCGCAGGGTGACGTCACCCTCGCCCTGGAATTCGATGTTCTCGCGAGTCATTTGGGGGCCGCCTTCTGTCGTGGTCTTGGGGTACTACGACCCTAGGAATCTGTGACCTGCGCCTCATAGAACGCCTGTGCCCGGCGTTGGTACCCGAGCGCCATGCGTCAGGCGATGCCGTGTGCACCGCGGTAGTCGCCCGGCGACATCGAGAACTCGCGACGGAACTCCCGGCCGAAGTGGCTGGCGTCGCAGAATCCCCAGCGGTGCGCGATGGCAGCGATGGAAGCGCTCGTGTGCACCAGGTCGTTGCGGGCTGCGGCGAGGCGGTGCGAACGCACCACTGAGCCCATCGTGTCGCCGGTGGCGGCGAAGGCGCGGTGAACTGTTCGAGGCGCGACGTTGTGTGCGGCCGCGAGGTCGCTGACCCGGACGGCACCGTCCGTGAGGTGGGCCAGGATCCAGTCCTCGAGCGCTTGGCGCAGGAAGGGAAGGAAGTCGGTCTCGCTGACGTCGGGTGCATGGGTCGCGCGGATCATTCCCGCGATCAGGACGAGAAGGGCAGTGCGGGCGCCTTCGACGTCAGCCGGCGACATCTGTTCCAGCTGCGCGTCCACGCCCATCAGGAAGTCCTGCGTCAACCGGGCCAGGGGGTTGGCCACGGTGTCCAGGCAGAGGAAGTCTGGCAGGCGCGCACCGGTGTCGTACGGCGCGAGGGCCGTCAGGGGAACGCGTACCGTGCGCTTGCTCATCGTCTCGGGCACGACGAAGCTGCCCGTGGTGCGTGTGCTCATCACCAGGATGGCGCCGGGGCGCAGGACGACCGTCTCCTGGGGCGTCTGGATGATCTGCCGGCCCGTGGTCACCGTGAAGACCAGCAGCGCCTCGGCGTCCTTGCCCGTCATCGCGGACCCGCGCACGCCCTCGACATCCGGGCTGCGCCAGTCGGTGATCAGGAGGTCGCCGAGGTCGCGTGCCGTCATCGTGCCGACGCCCGGAATGCGCCCGGTCGGGCGCAGGTCCATCGTCGCCACACGGTCGTTCACGGCGGCGCGCCAATGGAACTGGCGTTCATCGGTGAGGGCTTCCGAGAGGGGCGCAGGCTTGAACTGGGTCAGTGTCACGGTGGTGCTCCTGGTCTTTCATCGGTTGTTCGTAGTGTGCTTCGATGTGACCTCGGTTACTTGCCCTCAGACGACAAGGATTTGTCCTTGCGCGACACCGATCTCCCGATCCGTGCGTCGATCCTGCGCGGCCTGCCGGCCCTGATCACCGAGCTCGGCGGCAACGGCGAGGACTACCTCGCGGCGTACGGCATCGATGAAGGGTTGACGACCCAGCACGACGCCTTCGTCAGCCTGCAGGTCGTCGAACGCCTCATCGAGGACGCCGCGCAGCGTCTCGACCTGCCGGACCTTGGTCTGCGGATGGCTGCCCGGCAGGACCCGCACGTGCTGGGGCCGCTCGCCATCGCCATGGAGAACTCACGCACCGTCGGTGACGCGCTCGACTGTGCGAGTCGCTTCCTCTTCGTGATGAGCCCGGCCCTTTCACACGAGGTGATACCCGACCCGTTGGGAAACTCGGGTGTCCTGGCCATTCGCTTTGCCAGCTCGACGGGAACGGCCTCACCCCAGTCGATCGACTACGGCATCGGCCTCGTCCATCGGGTCGTGGAGCTGGTCAGCGGCGGGGGGCCCTACGGACTGCGCTCGGTGCAGCTGCCCCATGCAGCACTCGCCCCTGCGGTCACCTATCGCGAGCACTTCGGAGCAGAGGTGGCGTTCGACTGCGAGCACGCGATCCTGAGGGTGCCGCGGCACCTGCTGAGCGTTCCCGTCGTCGGGGGCAACGACCTGTTGCGCGACATCGCCGTCGACTTCCTGGAGACCCACTTCGGGCAGGACGACGTTCCGGTGACCGACCTGGTCATGAAGATCCTCGAAGGCCAGCACGGGCCGGATCGTCCGGACCTGGCGAAGGTGGCGCGCTTGCTGAGCCTCCACCCCCGGTCGCTCCAGCGACGTCTCTTCGCCGAGGGCGCCGGCTTCAAGGACCTGGTGGACCAGGTGCGGCGCGAAGAGGCGCGCAAGCTGATCACGACATCGGACATGTCCTTCGCGCGCATCGCTGCCCAGCTCGGGTTGGGGGAGCAGTCCAGCCTGACGCGTGCCGCGCGGAGATGGTTCGGTACGTCGCCGTCGCGGCTCCGGCGCGAAGCGACCGATCCCGAGCGGTGACTGCAGCCGAGCGCGGAAGGCGCGCCACGGAGGGTGGGGCACGGGCGTCCTACGGCGAGGCGCGGTCGTTCTAGTGGGGCGCCGCGGCGGCTTCATAGCCTGCTGTGACAGCCACCACAACGAAAGGCGCCTGGACCATGTCTCTGCCCGAATCCACCGAACAGTTCACCTTGGAGGACGTCGACGGCGTCCTCGTCGTGACGTTCTCCTCGAGCCCCCTGAACTACCTCAACGTCAATTCCCTCGACCAGCTCGGGAAGATCGTCCCGGTCATGGCCGATCCCAAGTACCGTGCCGTGGTCTTCCAGTCCCGCCCCGAGGAGGTCGGCTTCCTGACGCACTTCGCCGTCGAGGAGCTCTACGAGCTCGTCGTCAAGGAGCCGGAGACGTCGCGCTACGCCGCGGAGGTGGTGCGCCAGTTCAAGGCACTGCTGGACCAGGTCGCGGCTCTGCCCAAGGTCACGATCGCTGCGATGAACGGCGACACCATGGGCGGCGGCCAGGAGCTGGCGCTTGCGTGCGACATCCGGATCGGCGAGCGCGGCGACTACCGCTACGGCCAGCCCGAGGTGCGGCTGGGCATCATTCCGGGCGCGGGCGGCAGCCAGCGACTCTCCCGCCTCGTCGGCCTCGGCAAAGCCGTCAACATGATCCTGCGCGGCCTCGTCGTGACGCCGGAGGAGGCGCTCGACATGGGCATCGTGACCGAGGTCGTGGACGACGCTCCGGCGCGTGCGCTCGAGATCGCCCGCGAGATCGCCACGCTTCCGCCGGTCGGCATCGCCAAGGCGAAGGCGTCGATCTACAAGGGCTTCGACACCAACATCCAGGCGGGCTTCGAGATGGAGAGCCTGTTCTGGATGGAGGCGATGCAGTCCGACGACGCGAAGGCCGCGATGATCCACTTCCTCGAGCTGCCGTACGAGAAGCGCCGCGACTTCATCCAGAACGGACCGTTCCCCAAGAGCGCCGGCATCTGAACCCACCGCTTGATCCGCCGCGCACCTCCAGCGATCGCTGAGGGTGCGCGGCGGTGCGTTTGGACGATCAGGCGAGCCGGGGGAGCGCCCGGAACTCGACCTCGACGCCGCTGCAGGCAGCGGTGGTTGTCCGCGGTGGGTGAGCTGGCCGTTCCGCGGCCCGGAAGGTCCGGTCCAGGCACGACCACCATGCTCCGCCCACCCAGACGTTGCTGCGCAACGCGACCTCGGCCCGGCCGTCGGGGGAGCGGTAGCGCCCCACGACCAGCGGAGGCAGGGGCAGGTCGAACGGGTCGCTCGGGATCGTGACGGTCATCGTGCTGGCAGGTCGGGAGTCGTCGCGAAGAGGACGACGCCCTCGGACGCGGTGGTGCGCATGGCCGAGCCGCGGGCCACGAGCAGCTCCAGGTGGGCCTTCGTCTCCATCGCGGCGATGCCCTGGTTGAACAGGTCGAGCTCGTCGAAGGACCGCTCGTGGCGGGTCCAGGTGAGCTGGTTCGCTGCGTCGTACGCGGTCCGCCCGCCTCCTGCCAGGGTCGCGAGGCTCTTCGCCAGCCGTGTCTCGTGATGGAGCAGGAGCTCGTCCACCCGTGCATGGGTGGACGGGGCAACGGGACCGTGCGCCGGCAGGACCCGCAGGTCGGGCAGCGCCCGGACCTTGGTCAACGACGCCATGAAGTCGCCCAGGGGGTCGGGCGCCGGCGGCATCGTGAACCCGATCGACGGCGTGATCGTGGGCAGGATGTGGTCGCCGGCGAAGAGCAGGGAAGCGGACCGGTCGGCGAAGACGTAGTGGCCAGCGGTGTGCCCCGGGGTGTGCACGGCATTCAGGGTCCGCCCGCCGACCGGGATCTCGTGGTCGCCCTCGAACCAGGTGTCGGGGTAGAGCCAGACCGACTGGTTCGGCACGGCGCTCTCGACCTGGTTCCACCGCTCGGCGAGCTCTGCGGCGCCCGCGCTGACGAGACTGGCGAAGAACGGTGTCTCGGTGCGCGGCCGACTGTGGTCGTTGAGCAGGTCGAGGGTGGCCTTCTCGTCGGCTCCGAGCGCGACGTCCGCGCCGTACTCCTTTCCGAGCGCGGCCGCCATGCTGTAGTGGTCGCGGTGCACGTGGGTGACCAGGAACCGGTCGATGTCACCGAAGCCGGCCCCGAGCTGGCGCAGGCTTCGCTCGAAGACCTCTCGCGCCGCGTCGATCGCCCAGCCGCCGTCGATCATGGTGAGTCCGGCGTCGGTCTCGATGACGTACACGTTGACGGCCTTCAGCACGTCGGAAGGCAGCGGCAACGGGATTCGGTGGACACCCGGCGCCACTTGCCAGGCACCCTGGTCGGCCCAGTGCCGGCCCGAGTCCGGGGAGATGGCGTGGTTCGTGGGCGTGGAGCTGAACGAAGGAGTGACCGCGGGGGTCGCTTCGACCGGTCGGTCGATGTCCAGGAGGACCTTTCCGATCGTGCCGGCCTCGACCGCGTCGTGGGCAGCGGCGGCGTCGTCCAGCGGGTAGTGGTGCAGCGGCAGACCGACCTGCCGGCCCACTTGCAGGCCGCCGGATGCCACTGCAGCGTTGATGTCCTCAGCCGCAGCCTGCAGCAGCTCGGGATCGAGCGGATAGAGCAGCACGAATTGGTAGCGCACGTTCAGCCAGAACGTCCTGAGGATGTCGACCGTGAACGTGCTACCGCCGTTGTCGGCGTAGATGGCGATCGTGCCGTGGTTCCTGATGACCGCCAGGTCGAGCTCGTTGTTCTGTGCCGGAGCGACCTCGACCACGATGTCGACGCCGCCCGGTGCGATGGCCCGGATCGCGGCGGCCGCGTCGCTCGTGCGGTAGTTGACGACGTGTTGGGCGCCGGCTGCCGACGCGAGGGCGGCCTTCTCCGGGCCCGACACCGTGGTGATGACGGTTGCTCCGGCCCAGCGCGCCAGCTGGATCGCGCTGTTGCCGACCGCGCCGGCGCCACCCGCAACCAGAATGACTTTCCCGTCGAGTGCGCCCGGGCTGAGCCTCGTCGGTCCGTCCTGCGCCGAGGTCAGCGCCCGATGTGCGGTGACAGCTGGTACGCCGAGCGAGGCTCCGAGGTCGAAGCTTGCACCCGACGGCAGGGGGAAGACCCGTTCGACGGGTTGCACCGTGTACTGGCTCGAGGTGCCGTGGGCGCGTCCGTGTTGGGCCAGCAGCACCCAGACAGGATCTCCGACCGCCAGAGTCTCCACGCCGGGGCCGATCGCATCGATGACTCCTGCACCGTCCTGGCCTGGCGAGACCTCGTCGTGGGCGAGGGGGAACCGGGCACGGAATTTCCAGTCCGTGGGATTCACACCTGATCGGACGATGCGGACCCGCACCTCGCCGGTTCCCGGCTCCGGAAGGTCGCGGTGCACCAGGCGCAGCACGGAGGAAGGCCCATTCTCTGCATAGACGATGGCTCTCATTTTGCGCTCCTTCTGTTCGCCGGTACGGTGCTGGTGCTCCGCGTCAGTGGGCCGGACCGGTCGTGCTGAGACCGCCGTCGACGGGGAGCACAGCTCCGGTCACGTAGGTGGCGGCGCGGGAGGCCAGGAAGATGACGGCGCCGGCGATGTCGTCCGGCTCGCCGGTCCGTCCGACTCGCGTCATGGCGCGGATCTCCTCACCGTGCTCGGTGAGGATCGCGTCCATCATCTTGGTGTGGAACGGTCCCGGTGCGATCGCGTTGACGAGGATCGTCGGCGCGAGCTCGGCTGCCAGGTGGACCGTGAGGTGGTTGACCGCAGCCTTGGAAGCGGAGTACGCGAAGGCCGGGAACAGCGGCACCATGGTGGCGTCGATCGAGCTTATGTTGATGACCCGGGACGGGTCGCCGGGTGCGGCGGCCCTGTCGAGCATCGGGCGCAGGAAGCGCGTCATGTTGAAGACCCCCTTGACGTTGAGATCCATCACCCGGTCCCAGCCGCTCTCGGGGTACTCCTCGAGGGGCGCGCCCCAGGTGGCGCCTGCGTTGTTGACCAGGATGTCGATGGTGTCGGTGTGCTCCGCGATGTCCTCCATGAGCAGTCGGCACTCGGACTCCTGGCTGAGGTCCCGGGCGAAGGCGTGGACGAGTCCGAACCTGCCGAGCTCGCGCGCGGCCTGCTCGCAGCTGTCGGCCTTCCTCGAGGAGATGAAGACCTCGGCTCCAGCCTTGAGCAGGCCCTCGGCGATCATGTAGCCGATGCCGCGGGTGCCGCCGGTGACGACTGCTTTCTTGCCCTCGATGGAGAACAGGTCCTGCATGGTGGTGTCCTTGCTGTCGGTGGGTGTGACGGGTGGGTGTCGCGAGTGCGCCAAGGCGTCAGATCGCCGCGGCGGCCTCGTCCCGACTCCGGGTGTGGACGAACACGCCGGCCCACAGGGCGGTCCGATTGAGCCGTCCGTCGTGCGTCGTGACGAGGCTGTCGAAGATCTCCTCCGCCGATGCTCCGGAGTCGAGAGCGGCGTCGAAGTCGTCGAGGAACTTGCGGGTCTCGGCGACGTGACGGTGATCGTCGTCGGCGCCCGGTGCCTTGTGGCCCGCGACCACGTGGGTCGGCCTGCAGGCAGCGATCCGGTCCAGCGCTTCGCGCCATTCGTCGCGACTGGCCCGGTCCGTGTCGAGCGTGAAGGGAAACACTCCGTTGTAGACGATGTCGCCGGCGACGACCAGGTCCAGCTCGGGGACGTGGAGGAACGTGGTGTCCGACCTGTCGGAGTGGCCCCCGCGGTGCACGATGAGGGAATGACCCTCGAGGTCGATCCGGTCGCCCGTGAGTGGCGCGGCTGAAACGATCTCCTCCGGGATCTGGTCACCGAAGAGCGGGCCCCACAGCTTGTCGTAGATCTCGGGGGAGGCCTGCTCCCGCATGTGCTCGACCACCTCGGGCAGAGCGACCACTGCCACGTCCGGGTGCCGCGCCACGAGCGGCCCGAGGCCGAAGAAGTGGTCACCGTGTCCGTGGGTGACGTAGATCGCCTGCAGCTCCAGCCCTCGGCCGTCGATCCACTCGACCAGCGCTGAGGCGTGCTCCTTGGTGGTGAGGCCGTCCACGAGGACGGCGGACTTCTCGCCACAGATCAGCGTGGCCGACGTCGGTGACCACATGGCGGGGGATCCGTCGGGCGCAGGTCGTCCGGGGATGGGCTGACCGTCCACGACCAGGACCTCGTAGGAGAGCCCGCCGGCCGCCGTACCCATCAGCGGCCCTCGAAGGCGATGAGATGGTGGTTCGCCCGGAACTTGCGAGCACCGTGCTCCACCAGGTAGCCGACCGCGTTGTGCATGTCCTCGGTGTCGTAGACGCTGGTGGCCTCGTCGAGCACGAGGCGGTCAGCAGCGCGTGCATCGTGGGCAAGCGCATGCCGGACCAGGCGCTTGGTCTGCAGGTGCGCCAGCGCCGGACCTCTCGCGATCTTCTGCGCGACATCGAGGGCGACCTGGTGCAGGTCCGCCGCGGGAACGACCCGGTTGACGATGTGCCACTGCGCGAACTGATCGGCTGTGTACTGGTCAGCGGTGTAGACGATCTCGCGTGCGATCGCGGGTCCGCACCGCTCAGCGAGCCGATAGACACCGCCGAGCAGGGTGGTCACTCCGATCAATGCCTCCACCTGGGAGAAGACGGCGTCGTCGGCGGCATAGATGAAGTCGCAGGCGAGCGCGACTTCGAGTCCAGCGGCGAAGCACAGGCCGTTGACGGCCGCGATGACGGGGAACGGTGCGTCCTCCAGCTCGGCGATCACCTCCATGCCGTCGGCGAGCAGGTCGCGACCCTCCTGGCGGGACCTGCGGTGGAAGACCGTGGCAACGTCCGCCCCGCCGGAGAAGAGGCGCGCATCGCTCTTGATCAGCATCGCTCGCGCGCGTTGCTCGGTCGCCCCACGGATCGCAGCGCGCAGGCCTGCGATCTGGCCAGCGTCGAAGAGCTCCGCCGGCGGATTGGAGGTGGTCACGATCGCGACGTCGTCGCTCATCTCGAAGAGCACCTGGCTCATTGAAGCTCCTGACCCGAGGACCTGCGGCCCGCTGTGGGTGCAGTGACTCGATCGATGGGTACCGGTCCTGCCACCGTAGGAACGCCGACTGGTTGTCCACTAGGACGCGTCTGCCCGGTGCTGGTACGGCCATGCCTCGGTGCGCGGCGGGGCTTGCAAGGCGCCTGATCTGGGCCAACGCTGCCATCAGGAGTCGTACGGAGCGGTGGAGCGGAGGATCTCGTGGAAGCAGTCGAGGTGAGCGAGGACGTCTATGCCTACGTCCAACCCGACGGGAGCTGGTGGATCAACAACACGGGATTCGTGGTCGGTTCGGACGGGGTCATCAGCATCGACGCCTGCGCGACGGAAGCCCGCACGACGGCCTACCTCGAGATCATCGCGGGCATCAGCGACCAGCCGGTCCGCACCCTGGTCAACACCCATCACCACGGCGACCACACTTTCGGCAACTACCTGTTCCCGACAGCCACCATCGTCGGTCAGGAGCGCTCGAGGGCGGCCCTCCGGGCCTGGGGGCTGCCACGGTCAGCACCGTTCTGGACCGATGTCGAGTGGGGCGACGTCGTGCTCGCTCCTCCGTTCCTGACCTTCGAGGAGAGCGTCACCCTTCACGTGGACGACCTGAGATGCGAGGTCAGGCACCTGGGCCTGCCCGCACACACTGACAACGACACCATCGTGTGGCTGCCTGAGCGGCGCGTCCTGTTCGCTGGTGACCTCCTCTTCAGGGACGTCACGCCGTTCGTGGTCCAAGGTTCGGTCGGCGGGATGCTCGAGACGCTGGCCGTGATCGAGCAGCTGGGTGCGGAGACGATCGTCCCCGGGCACGGAGCTGTCAGCGGCCCCGAGGTGATCGACGACGTGGTGCGCTATCTCCGGTTCGTGCAGGATGTCGCGGTCGCCGGGGTGGCGGCCGGCCTGACGCCGCTCGAGGCTGCACTGGAGACCGACCTCGGTGAGTTCACCGACCTGCTCGATCGTGAACGGATCGTGGGCAATCTCCACCGCGCGTACGCGGAGGTCCGGGGTGAGCCATGGGGGAGTCCACTGGACGCTGGCGCCGCCCTCGCGGACATGGTGACCTACAACGGCGGAAGGCCGCTGAGCTGTCATGCCTGAGGGGTCTACCGAGAGTCCTCGACATGCGGCACTGCGCTGACGATTTCGCCGGAATCACTCGCCTGGACCTGCCTGGTGGTGCAGGATGACGCCCACTCGGCATCATCTCGGTCTCTGGGGGTCTCGTGCGTCGCTCTCTGTCGTTGTGTCTTTCCCTGGCGCTCTCGGGCGGCGCAGTGGTCCTCTCCGGTCTGGCCGGCACCAGCGCTGCGAGCCCGCCACCCGCCGTTCAGACGGACCCGGTTGCGTCGGTGATGGCGCGCGCCCAGGCAGTCGGCCAGCGTGTCGAGGTGACCCAGCTCAGGGACGAGTATTCCCAGACCTTCGCGAACCCCGACGGCGCATCGCTCAGCCTCGAGACATCCACGGTGCCGGTCTTCGGCCGAGACCTCGCAGGAGAGTGGGCGCCCCTCGATCTCGCCCTGGTGACGCTGCCTGACGGCAGCCTGCGGCCGCGTTCATCCGCGGTTCTGCTGACGCTGCCGGGCGCCGGCGAGCGGCAGCTCACCGCGACGTTCCACGGGCGGGGAGTTTCCCTTGACCTCCCCGGCACGCTGCGGACCCCGGTCGTGGACGGTCCCACGGCGACGTACCCAGATGTCTTCCCCGACGTCGACCTACGGCTGACGGCCACCCTCGAGGGCGTGCAGCAGGTGTACGTCCTCAAGAGTCGCAAGGCGGCGGCACTTTCACAGCTGAGTGACCTGAGCTTCCCGGCCAAGGCGCGGCGCGGCCGCATCGTGCCCAACGCGAGCGGCGGTTTCGCGGTGGTGGACGAGAATGCCGAGACGGTCTTCTCTTCGCCCCAGCCGGTCATGTGGGACTCCAGCGGCGACGCTGCCGACAAAGCACTGCCGCGTGACAGCCGAGGTCGGCGCACCGACGGCAGTCGCTTCCGGGCGCCTCACCTCGGGCCCGGCCGCGGTGACAGGGTCGCTGCGATGCGGACCACGGTCAGCGGCTCACGAATCGGCGTACGTCCGCTCGCCTCCCTGCTGCGCGACCCCGACACGGTCTACCCGGTCTACGTCGACCCGACGCTCCCGATCGACCGGGCCGAGCGCACGATGCTCCGCTCGGACGGCGTAGAGGCTTGGCAGTTCACCGGTGACGAGGGCATGGGCCGCTGCCCCACGTCGTACAGCAGCTTCTGCACCGGTCCTTACATCAAGCGGCTCTACTACGAGTTCGGCCGGAGCACGCTCAACTCAGGCGACAAGGTCGTCGGCGCCGAGTTCGCCTCGGTGGAACGGCACTCCGCCTCGTGTTCGGCACGCGAGGTCGACCTCAAGCAGACCGGCGCGATCTCCAGTTCCTCCACTTGGCCAGGCCCGTCCGTGGTCCGTCACCTCGGCACCCGCAACGTTGCCTACGGCTACAGCACGTCGTGCCCCGATCGCGAGGTTGCGTTCCGCAGTGCGGCGCTGACCGATGCTGCCGGCGACCTCGCGGCGGGCACGATCTCCCGGCTGACCCTGCTCTTGCGTGCTCAGGACGAGTCCGACCAGATTGCGTGGAAGCGGTTCGACCAGGCCGGCGTGCTCCGCGTCGACTACGTGCGCAAGCCCGCGACACCGACCGGCGTGGGCGTGCTGTCGGCCGGCTCGTACTACTGCGACAGCAGCAGCCCGTTCACGATCACCGCGTACACCCAGCCGACCTTCCGGGCGATCATGCAGACCGCTGTCGACCCGCCGACCGGCACGGCTCAGGGCGAGCTCCGCGCGAAGTTCGAGCTCGACCGCTACGACACGGCCACGTCATCGTGGTTGAACTCCATCGGCACGACCGATGGCTATCGCTACAAACCCGCCTCCGGACAAGGATTCGACCCTGACAACACCACCGAATTGCTGCGGATGGCGGACCTCGGGCTGACGCTCAAGGAACGGACGACCTATCGGGTGCGGGCGCTGACGCAGTCCTACTACAACATTGCCGAGGTCGGCAGTGGCACCCTGGAGTCGACGTGGAGCGGCTGGTGCTACTTCCGGATCGACACGGACGCACCGCTGCCCCCGCAAGTCACAAGTTCCGACGGCGTCTACCCCGAAGAGACCGGCGGAACGATCGCTTGGACCGGCGGTCCGGGAGTGCCCGGCAAGTTCGCCCTGGCTCCGAACCCGACTGACGACGATCCCAACATCGAGCGCTACGCCTCGTCGGTGACCGGAGCGGGCGCCACGGTCACCAGCACGACGACCACGTCCACCGTGACACCCGGGACCTACGGGCCGCACTCGCTTCGGGTGACGGCCTACGACGTGCTCGACCGGGCCAGCCTTCCGTACACCTATCGCTTCAACGTGGCTGCTCCCCCTGGGGAGTTCGGGCGCTGGCACGTCACCCGCGACGACGGCGCGCAGGTCGCCGACTCCAACGCGGAGGGCGCACAGAACCCGCTCACAGTCGGCGCCGGCGCGACGATCAGCCCGGCCGGCACCGGCCGTCGTGGCGAGCTCCGCGACGCCAACGGCCTGCCCCTCGACCGCGCCCTCAGCTTCAGCGGCGCTCCGGGCGTCACCAGGAGCGGAAGCGTCGCGGTCCGCACCGAGCAGCCGTTCACCTTCGCGGCCTGGGTGATGCTTGCTGATGGCGCGGCCGACCGCACGGTGATGAGCCAGAGCTCTGTCTCCGGCATGTCGGGTGCGAGCCTCGACTACCTGGCTGCGAGCGATTCCTGGTCCTTCGGGTGGCGCTACAACGACGGCACCGCGACCCGTTGGGTCCGCGCGACCTCGCCCGCGCCTGCAGGCAAGAACGCTTGGACACTGGTGGCCGGCGTGTATGACCCGGCTGCGAAGACGCTGTCCCTGTCGGTCAACGGCAGGACCGTCGCCAGTGCCCCAGCCGTTGCGCCCGCCGCGCCCACAGCGACCGACGGTCCGCTCGAGGTGGGCAGCCGATCGGGACAGGCGCCGTTCCGCGGTCTCGTCGACGAGCTTCGGGTGTGGCAGCGCGCAGTCCCGCAGACTGAGCTGTCGGACGTCGCCACGATCGACCCGGAGACCGGTGCGCCGACCTTCAGCCTCGTCGGTTCCTGGTCGACCAGGTCCATGGGCACCTCGTCCCTGCCCGACGTTTCGGCCTTCGCCCGCCCCGCACTGACCGGCGTCAACGGCGCCACCTTTGACGTCGCCAATGGGTACGTCGAGCTCGACGGCGTTGACGACGCGCTGGCGGCCACCGGGCCGATGGTCGACGAGACCGGCTCCTTCACCGTCGAGGCAGTCTTCCGACTCGACTCCCAACGCTTGAGCCAGAAGCCCAACGGCTACCGGGCCCGCGTCACAGGTCAGCAGGGGAACGTGGCGCAGGGCAGCTCGTCCTGGGCTCTGTGGTTCGAGAAGCGCGGCGTGGACGCCAATGGCAAGGCGGTCGGTGTGTTCACGTTCGGCCGCTGGGCACCCTCCGGTTCTTCCGCGCCGCCGAGCGAGGCCAGCAACCCAGACGTCCCCGCGACCTTGGACCAGGCGGTTCGACTTGCTGCGGTCCACGACGCCCGCAGCGGCGTGATCCGGCTCCACCTCGGCGAAGTGGAGCTCGGTCAGGCCGCCTACACCCAGCCCGCGCAGGGCACGGGTGAGCTCAGTGCCGGCCGGGGATCGTCCGGCACCGGCTGGACCGACCTGCTGCCGGGGGGCCTGCGAGGTGTCCGCATCTGGGCCGGCGCACTGACCGCTGATCAGATCCGCTCGGTGAACGGAGTGGAGTGGTGAAGGTCGCGCACAAGGTATTCACGTTCGGGTTCGTCCTCGTCACCGCCTGCACGGTGGCCGTCAACAGCGCCTCGGGTGAGGCCATCGCGTTGTCGACGCCGACCGCCGTCGTAGCGCCGGGCGCAGGCAAGCCCGACGATGTCTCCCCGCTGCGCTCCAAGCGCGGACGCGAGACGCACCAGAAGGCTCTCGCCAACTGGCGGGCCTCTCAGGACAACGGCCGCAAGGCTCTGCGCGAGCAGGCCGATGCGACCGGGCGCCTCGCGCCGGCGGCCACCCTCACCGCGGGCGGCGAGGTCACCCAGGGACAGACCGGCAACGGCGACTACAGTGCGACACCGTTGGCCGCGTCGTC
Source organism: Nocardioides sp. Root682 (assembly GCF_001427795.1). Taxonomy (GTDB): domain Bacteria; phylum Actinomycetota; class Actinomycetes; order Propionibacteriales; family Nocardioidaceae; genus Nocardioides. The sequence continues at coordinate 130,974 of NZ_LMHJ01000005.1, forward strand.
GACCTGGGCTGCCGGCGGATCGGCAGGCTCCTACACGTGGACCTTCCCGTTCAGGCTGCCGCCAGCGGCGGCTGGTACGACGCCACGGCTCTCGGTCGTCTACGACTCGGGCAGCACGGACGGGCGCACCTTCACCTCCAACAACCAACCCTCGGCCCTGGGCGAGGGCATGTCCCTGAGCTCGTCGTACGTCGAGCGCAGCTATCTGTCGTGCCACGACGACGGACACACCTCCAAGTACGACCTGTGCTGGCGCCATGAGCAGCTGCGCCTGGTCCTCAACGGCCACTCGAGCGTGCTCATCCCCACTGGGGCCGACTCATTCCGGCTCCAGGAGGACGACGGCACGATCGTGACCCGCCTCGACGGCGCCACCAATGGCGACAACGACGGCGAGCGGTGGCGAGTCGAGACCGGCGACGGCACGACGTACGACTTCGGCCTCAATCGGCTGCCCGGATGGACGAACGGCTCGCCGGTCACCAACTCGGTCTGGACGGTGCCGGTGTACTCCGACGACGCAGGCGACCCTGCACGCGCCGACGTGTGCAAGAAGACCACCTTTGCTGATTCCTGGTGCCAGCAGGCGTGGCGCTGGAATCTGGACCTCGTCTCGGACCGGCACGGCAACGCCGCGACTTACTGGTACACCCCCGAGGCCAACTACTACGCCCGCTCAGGCAACGAGAACTCGCCGACCCGCTACATCCGGGGCGGCTATCTCAGCCGGATCGACTACGGACTGCGCCGCGGCGCCATCTTCCAGACTGACGGCAGTGCGACCTCCGCCCCTCAGGGGATCGACCTGGGGTACGCCGAACGCTGTCTTGCCGCCGACTGCTCGTCCTTGACCGATGCCACCAAGGCGCGCTGGCCAGACGTGCCGTTCGATTCGATCTGCGACGTCGACGGTCCATGCAAGGAGGACCCGGCGCCCGCGTTCTTCAGCCGCAAAAGGCTCACCCGCGTCACCACCAGCCTTGCCACCGCGACCAGCAACCGTCGTGAGGTCGACCGCTGGACCCTCGACCACACGTGGGTCGACCCCGGCGATGTCGGGGACACTACTGACCAGGTGCTCTGGCTCTCCAAGATCACCCACAGCGGCCTCGCGGCCGCGACACCGATCGACGTCCGCCCGATCCTGCTCGTGCCGAGCCTGGACGAGTCGATGCGTAACAGGGTCGACACAGCAACTGACGGGATCGCCCCGCTCATCCGACCGCGTCTGAGCCAAGTGGTCACCGACACTGGTGCCGTCATCGACATCACCTACTCGGCCCAGGACTGCACCAGCACTGACCTGCCGACGCCGGCGACCAACACCCGGCGCTGCTTCCCGGTCTACTGGGCGCCGTACGGCGGCGAACCGACCCGCGACTGGTTCAACAAGTACGTCGTCACCAACGTCCGCGAGGTCGACACCACGACCGGCGAGGCCAAGAACACCAGCTACGTCTACGGCGACGAGGACGGAGCCAGCGACGACGCGGCCTGGCGCTACGACGAGAACCCGCTCGTGGCGGATGCCTACCGGACGTGGTCGCAGTGGCGCGGCTACGACCGCGTGACCACCCTCGTCGGCGACGCGGACGCCCCGCTGCGCTCGGCCACCAGAACGACCTATTTGCGTGGAATGGACGGCGACCGCAACGGCAGCGGAGGTACCAAGCAGGTCTCGGTCACCGGCGTTCGCTCACCGGCCATCACCGATGCCGACCAGTACGCCGGGTTCGAGAGGGAGACGGTCGTCTACGACGGTCGCACCTCGGCGGGCACCTACGGCATCCAGCTGTCCGGATCCATTCACACGCCGTGGTCGTCGACCGCCCAGACAATGACGTTCCCGGCCGGCGAACTCGACGGCAAGACTGCCTCCAGCGTGACCGTCCGCGGCTTCATGGTTCGCGAGAAGACCACCCAGGAATGGCAGCGGATCACCTCGGGCGCCAGCCCGGTCTACCGTTCGACGACGACCGACGTCGCGGACTTCGACCAGTTCGGTCAGCCGCGTCTGGTGGACAATTACGTCAACCAGCCGGAGACGGCTGCCGCGACCGAGCGCACCTGTGCCAAGACCTGGTACGCCCGCACGGGCGGCGTCCAGTTGAACACCCTGGTCGCGCGGCGCCAGGTCGTGGCTCGCGCGTGCTCGGCGTACGACGCCGCCGTGCTCCCGGCCAACAACGCGACCCCCGGTGACGTGCTCGAGGACGTGGCGCACTTCTACGACGGCTCGACGACCTGGGACTCCCAGAGCATCTCGGAAGGCAACGAGACCCGGATTTCCCGGGCAACCGGCTACGCCGCAGGCGTGCCGTCGTGGCAGGCGGTCAGTTCGACGACCTACGACACGCTCGGACGGGTCCTGGACGTCACGAACGCCAAGCAGGCCGTGAACAAGACCCGCTACACCCCAGCCGGCGCCGGCGTGCCCCAGTCGACGGTCGTGACCAACGACAAGGGCCACACCCTGACCACCAGCTACGACGCGGCGTGGATGTTGCCGGTGAGCGCAGTGGACAGCAACGGCAAGATGACCGAGCGCACCTATGACGCCTTGGGCCGCCTGACTGCGGTCTGGACGCCGATCGCCAACCGCTCGCTCGGGTCGACGCCCATCACCAAGTTCGAGTACTCCATGGGCGGTGCGGTCGACGCTGACGGCTTCGTCAAGGGCTCGTGGATCGCGACGTATGCGCCGCAGGGCAACACGCAGAACCACATCGCGTCGTACGAGGTCTTCGACGCGCTGCTGCGCCCGCGGCAGACACAGACGCCCTCGCCGAGGGGTGGACGCATCCTCACCGACACCCACTACGACCACCGCGGCCTGACCCAGCGCTCGTTCACCGACGTGTGGGACGACAACGCCGAACCCAACGGCATTCGGCAGGTCGTCGACCCGGGTAGCGGGGTCCAGGTGGACACGACGTACGACGGCGCGAGCCGCCCGACGGCCGAGACGACGTACTTCTCCACGCCAACGGCACGGGTCAGCAAGACGACGCGTACCTACTACACGGGTGACTCGGTCGCGATCGAGCCGCCAGCCGGGGGCTCGGCCAGCCGTCAGGTCACCGACGTCCTCGGCCGGGTGGTCGAGCGCCGCACGTACTCCGGTCCTGACGCCGACGTGGCGACGTACACCCGGACGAAGTTCGAGTTCGATCCGCGTCGCCGCTTGAGCAAGCTCACCGGTCCCGACGACACGGTGTGGACGTATGGCTACGACCTGCACGGACGGACAGTGTCCTCGACCGACCCCGACAAAGGCACCACCACGACGGTCTTCGACACGGTCGACCGCGTGGAGTCGACCAAGGATGCGGTGGGGCGGGTGCTCAGCTATGAGTACGACTCGCTGAACCGCAAGACGGCGACCTATGCCGGCGTCGTGGCTCCGGCGAACCTGGTCGCGTCGTGGCACTTCGACGATCTCGCCGACGGCCAGCTCGACTGGTCCACCCGGCGCGAGGCGGGCAAGGACTACACGCGCTCGATCCTGGCCTACGACAACATGTACCGGCCGACGCGGACCCGGATCACGCTCCCGGCCGACGACCCGCTGGTCGTCGAGCCGCCGGCGACTCCAACGGGCAACCGGGTTCCAGCGACGCTCGAGGTCACCAGCGTCTTCAACCGCGACGGCACGATCCAGTCAAGCACCGAGCCGGCCGTCGCCGGGCTCCCAGCCGAGACGATCAGTCGCACCTACACCGCCTCCGGGCAGCCGATGAAGCTGTCCGGAGCAAGCGGCGTCGTTCTGGACACGCAGTACTCCGAGTTCGGCGACAACCTGCAGACGACGCTCGGACTCTCGGACTCGAACGTCAACCGGGTCTGGCTCAACACCGAGTACGACGGCCTGCGCCGCGTGAAGCGGTTCGACACCGCGGAGTACGGCGGCACGAACCACCTGCTCGACCTCAACTACACCTACGACGACGTCGGCAAGGTCACCGCGATCTCTGACACCTCGGTCGCCAACGCCGATCACCAGTGCTTCGCCTACGACGGCTACCAGCGGCTCGCGAGCGCATGGACTCCGAAGACCGCGAACTGCACGACGGCCTACCGGACGACAGCCAACCTGGACACCGGTGCCGAGCACTACTGGCAGGACTACACCTACAAGCCGTCAGGGCTGCGCAACACGGTCACCTTCAGGCCGCTCACCAGCACCGCAGCGGCGAAGGTCGCCACCTACACCTACGGCGGCACCTGCCTCTCGGCGACGATGGGCCCGCACGTCCTCACCAAGACCGAGGCCAAGACGGGGACGACGGTCAACGACACCGACACCTTCTGCGCCAACAAAGCCGGCGAGACCGTCAGCTCGGAGTCCCCGGGCGGCGTCGCCCAGACGATGACGTGGGACAGCGAGGGCCGCCTCGACAACCTCAGCCAGTCTGGAACGACGTACACCAACATCTACGACGCCGACGGCAACCTGCTCATCCGACGCCCGGCCAACGGCGCTGCCGGGACCACGACGCTCTACCTCGGCGCGACCGTGGTCAAGTCGGTGAAGACGGTCACCAGCGGCGTGACGTCGTTCGCCGTGTCGGGTATGCGCACCTACAACCACGGTGGGCAGTCGGTGGGGGTGCGGGTGGGCAAACCCGGCACCACGAGCAAGCTGACCTTCCTGGCCGGTGACCACCATGGCACGGCGGCGGCGCAGTGGGACGCTGCGGCTCCCGCGACCAGAGCGAAGAGGTTCAGCGATCCGTTCGGTGTGCCGCGTGGGACCGACCCGGCCTGGCCCGACGACCGACGCTTCCTCGGTCAGCCCCAGGACAAGGCGTCGGGACTGGCGCACCTCGGTGCCCGGGAGTACAACCCCGAGCTGGGTCGCTTCCTCTCGGTCGACCCGCTGCTCGCGCAGCAGGACGGCCAGTCACTCAACGGCTACACCTACGGTGCCAACAACCCCGTCAACGTGGCCGATCCTGCGGGTGCCTGGGGTATCGACGACTGGCTCGAAGACATCATCAGCGCGATCAACGCCGCGATGAACTCCGCCACCTCGACCTCGGGTGCGGGCTCAGTGAATCCGAGCGACCGGTCCACACGCCACAACATGGCCAACAACACGGGGGCCGACATCGTCCGGCTGATGGTCGGGCCGGCTGGCGTGGACGCTCCTGGCATCGTGCGGACCGACGTGCCGGTGCCGTTGGGGAGCAAGAAGGGCACCGGGTTCGACGGCTTCGCGGACATCGTCTACACCGACATGAACGGTGAGTTGTGGGTCTGGGAGACCAAGTCGGCCTCGCAGTGGCAGCTCGCCCAGGAGGAGGCGGAGTGGTACGTGTTCGCGTACAAGAAGGCGGGTGTCACTGCGCACCTCGGCTGGTCGATCGGTGGGCCCTACCTGACTGGCTACGACAGTGATGTCGTGTACAGCATCCCGTCGAGCCCGGTCCCGGGAGCTCGTAGCGGTGCGCTGATCTATTCGGACGGTCCGCAGAACGAGGAGCGGCGGATCGGCGGCAAGCGTGTCCCCAAGCTCCAGATTGCCGAGATCGAGACACCGCCCGTACCCGTGCCCGAACCTGTCCCGGTGCCGGAGTACGAGCCCGATGACGGCGGGGGCGGCCTCGGAGGCGTGCTCGATTTCGTCAAGGGTGCCAAGCGCGGGCTGTCGTGCGTCTCGGCGGCGGTCATGTGGGCCGACGACATCACGGGTGTCGGCACGCTGGACGAGCCGGCGGCGCTCGCGGCGTCGGCGTACTGTCTGGCGGCGTGAGCCAAGGGATGCCGACGTTGGAGAGCTTCGTGCGCGCGGTCGCCGTACCGCCGTTCAAGGAGCGTGGGTGGGTCCGCGACAAGCTGCGGTTCCGCCGTCCGTTCGGGGACGGCGACGCTGCGGTGGCGGAGTTCCGGGCCTACCCGTCGGGACGGGCGCCGCTGGAGTTCCACGTGGACCTCGGTGTGGTCGTCGCCCCACACCTGGAGTTCGTCCATCGCGGGCGTCCGGTGCGAGGTACGCCGAGCACGTCACACGGCCTGTGGCAGGGTCGGCTGACACCGCCAGGTCAAACGCCCGGGGGTGCGTGGGCGCTCGATCCTGAAGACGCGGAGGCGGTTGCGGCGTTCGTGGCCGCTCTCGAAGCACGGCTCGACGAGCTCGGTGGGATCGCGAACCGGGACGTGCTGCTGCGGCTCGCGCGCGAGCGCGCGGCGTTGGTGGACAAGTCTCGCTCGGGGATCCTGCTGCCGACGCCCGCAGTCGAGGCGTTGCTCCTGCTCGGGACGGGCGACATGGCAGGGGCCCGCGCGGCGGCCGAGGAGCTGCTAGGAACCGACCCCGACAGCCCGGTCGCGGAGTGGGTGCTGGGCAAGGTCCGCTGACGCGCTTCCGCACTGTCCGGCGAAGTCAGCTGGGCCGGACCTCGCGGAGGCGGTCCAGGACGTAGCCGATGGGGCTGTCCCGTCGGGTGACCTCGACCAGTTCGGCCTCGGCCTGTGCCGCGATGGACCGTGCGGACTCGCTCGGACCGCGGCCGATCTCGGCAATGGCCAGCAGACCGAGCGTCCAGGCGGCGAGCATCGGATCGCCCTGGGCTGCACGTCGCGCCTTGCGGGCCTGGGCCGCAGCCTGATCGAAGCGCCCCGCATCGAGCTGGGCCTCGGCGATGTTGCCCATCAGCGTGAGGTGGTTGAAGACCTCCGGCGGCGTGATGGCGAGTGCCTCCTCGTAGATGCGCTCGGCCTCTTCCAGTTCGCCACGCATGTGGTGCACCCAGCCCAGGTCGGCGAGGCTTCCGGCGCGCGCCAGGGTGGTCTCGGCGAGGTGGACGGCTTCCTGCTGGAGCGACAGGGCCTCGTCGGGGAAGCCCAGGTTGAGCATGATCGACGAGGTGGCGCCGGCGACCTCGCGCAGGGTCTCGGGATCCGCGGTTCCGCGACCCGCTGCGATGACGCGCCGCACCAGGTCCTCGGTCACCTTGACCTCCGAGTGCAGCCCGATCAGGACCCGGATGGCAGCGGAGACGAGGCGGACCTCGTCGACGCTGGTCGGGTGCGGGATCGTCGCGATCACCGTCTCGGCGAGGGAGAGGACCTCGGGGGAGCGTGTGTGGGTGGTGGCCCAACGGGCCACCTGCCGCATGACGTCGCCTGCGCCCTCGCGCTGATGGGTCAGCCCCCATGCGACGGCGTCCTCCATCGCGCGTGCTTCCCAGCTGCTGACGGACTCGAGCGTGTCGGGATGAGCCGAGCGATGGACCGCCCAGTCGAAGAGGGCCTCGGTCGCCGCCTCCTTGAGGTCGGGATGGTCCACGAGGTCGGCGCGCACCACGTCGCGGATGGTGCTGAGCATGCGGTACTCAGAACCATCCAGGTCGATGAGGCTCCGTCGCGCGAGCTCGACGGTCGCATTGGCGGGCAACCCCGGCATCCGTGCGAGAAGCTCGACGGCCATCGATGCGCTGAATCGGTCGGGGATCACCGAGAGCACCCGCAGCGCGTCGCGATGCCGGTCGTCCAGGAGGTCGAGGCTCCATCCCACCAACGACTCCAGGTTGCGCTGGCGTGCGGGACCTCCGCGTTGCCGCAGCGCGACCCGGCCCTGCCGCAGGTTGGCCAGCAGGTCCGTCGGCGGGAGCATTCCGACCCGGGCGGCCGCGAGCTCGACGGCGAGCGGAAGGCCGTCCAGGAGCAGGCTGATGTCGCGTACGACGTCACGGTCCGACGGACCGAGGGACGCACCTGCCGACCGGGCCCGTGCGATGAACAGGTCGTCGGCCACGGCGGATCCGTCTCCGGGCCTGCCGGTCGCGAGGGGGCGCAGTCGCAGCACCCGCTCGCCCGGGACCTCGAGCGGTTCGCGGCTCGTCACGAGGATGCGCAGTGAACGGGCCTCGACGAGCAGGTCGTGGACCAGGTCTGCCACCGAGTCGACCAGGTGCTCGCAGTTGTCCAGGACGAGGATCGGGTCACCGCGTCGCGCCAGCTCGTCGGCGAACGCGCTCACGGTCGTCGTACCGGGAAAGCCAGCCGCAGTCGTCATCGTTCCGAGCAGCTGGCCCGGGCCGGTCAGAGAGGCGAGCTGGACCAGCCAGATCCCGGACGGCCGCCCGGATGCCCGGCTGAGGGCGTACTCGCTCACGAGCCGGGTCTTGCCGGTGCCGCCGGGCCCCACGACAGACACGAGGCCCGGCGTCCCCAGGAGCAGGTCGAGCTCCTCGAGCTCCTGCTGTCGCCCCAGGAAGCTGGTCAGCGGCTCGGCGACGTTCGTGTGTCGCGCCGGCGTCGCCCGGGGCGATGTGGAGTCACCGCAGGCGCGCCACAGCCGCACAGGTTCGCGGATGTCCTTGAGGTCGAAGGCGCCGAGGTCGACGACCGACTGTGGTGCGGCAGCACCCAGCTCGTCGACCAGCGCCTGGCTGAGCAGGACCTGTCCGGCGCAGGCCGCCGCGGACACGCGGGCCGCAACGTGGACGCCGAGGGCGAGATAGCCGTCGTCCACCGGTTCGGCTTCCGCGGTGTGCGCGCCGATCCGGACCCGGAGCCACGGTCCGTCGTCGGGCTGTCGCTCCAGTCGGGACTGGATCTCTCTCAGCGCCTCTAGTCCCTGCAGCGCATCGGGAAAGGCGAGAAACGCGCCGTCACCTTCGGTCTCGACAACCACGCCGTGGTGGGCCGTGGTCGACGCGGCGATCGCGCGGTGCACCACAGGAAGGGCTGCCACGTAGGCCGGTCCATGCTCGATGAAGGCGCGCGTGCTGCCGACGACGTCGGTGAAGGCGAAGGTCACCGTTCCCGACGGGAGCTTCCGGGGCATGGCGCCATTCTCATCGACGTCCGTTCGGTCTGCACCTGCTTGCCCGAGAACGCCCTGGGTCCAGGACGCCGTCGTGTCGACCACACCCCACGCCCCGACAGACCTAGGCTTGGGCGCATGGCTGACCTGACCGAACCGTGCCCGAACTGCGACACGCTCATGCGGTGGGAGACCTCGCACGAACGGTGCGACGGGTGCGGCTACATCCGCCCCTGCTGCGAAGGGGCTCCCTGCAACTGAGCCCGGCCCCTCGCGCCAAGATCGGGGACCGGCGTCAGGAAGGCAGCACCCGGGTCGCGACCAGGCGCTCCGCGACGAGGCGCAGCTTCACGTTGTAGTCCTGCGAGTAACGCAGCAGTACGGCGAACGCCTGGTCCGCGTTCAGGTCGTAGCGCTCCATCAGGATCCCCTGGGCCTGCCCGATCAGCTTGCGGGCATCGATCGCCTGCAGCAGCTGCTCGTTGTTGCGGGCGTTGGCCAGTGCAATCGCGGCGTGCCGGGCCAGGATGTGGGCGACGGCCTGGTCGTCGGCATCGAAGTGGTGCGGCTGCACGTCGTACAGGTTGAGCGTCCCGACGGTGTCGTTGGTGGTGTAGAGGCGCACGCTCAGCAGGCTCCGGATGCCGGCGTCGGCGACCCGTTTGCCCCAGTCGGGCCACCGGGTCTCGGTCGTCGTGTCGTGGACGATGATGCTGGGGACGTCGGAGATCACGTCGATGTCGGGGCCTTCCCCGTGCTCGAGCTGGATCTGGTCGAGCACCTCGACAATGGGATGGGTGGCGACCACGGTCTCCACCCGCTTGCCGCCGTGCACGAAAATGACGCCGGCATAGGCGCAATTCACTGCCTTGAGGCCGTATTCGAGAACCCGCTCGGCGGTCTCGTCGACGCTTCCTTCTTCGTGCAGCCTGAGCGCAATTTCGGCGAACTCGCTCGGATCACTGGTCATCGTGCGAACCCCCCTTCGTACCCCTGAATGGGGAGGCCTCGCGCCCCCCTGAGGAAGTGATACCACCGCACCGAGGCGCCCGGCAACGAAAACGAAAAGTGTCTCCTGAACCGTCCGAAATCCGGGCCGCTGGGCGTGTTCGTCGGTGCCAGTAGCGGGTGGGGAGTGACCGGTGAGGTGAGTCCACGGAGTTGGGGTCGACCTCGATGAGGCGACGTCCGACCTCCAATCGCAGGGGGATCGCGCGATGACTGAAGCAACGCACCGTGCCCTCCCAAGGGCAATGGCCGCGATGGTCGACGACTACGACGTCACGGATGCGTAGGTGGCTCCGACGAACCGGCGTGACCGTGGTGCCGGCGTCCGGACAACAGCGGCGGACCTGCCCACAACAGCGTGAAGAGCACGAGGGAACATCCGAAGGCAATGCCTCCTGCGGGGTCCCCGGCCACGATGTCGAAGGCCAGGAAGAGCACGCCCGAGATGGTCAGCGACATCATCACCAGGCCAGCGCGGGCGCACTGGTTGGCCGCTTCGACCAGCCAGTGCCGGGCGCGGTGGCGGAACAGCGCGCGATGGAACGCCACCGGCGCGACGATCAGTGCGGTGGTCGCCACCGAGCCGGCCAGCACCACGAGGTAGAGGTCGCGCTGGAAGTCGCTCAGGTGCTCGAACCGCTGGCTGAAAGGCACGGTGAGCAGGAAGCCCGTGAGGATCTGGACCCCGGTCTCGGCGACCCTGATCTCCTGGAGAAGTTCGTCCCAGTTGCGGGTCAGCCGTTCTGGCGGCACAGGTGCGTGGTCGTTCATGCCCTCCGTTACCCACCGTTTGGCGATCCCATCCACGGGTACGGCGAATCGTCAAAGGCGACCGTCGACCAGGAGGACCTCATGCCACGCGGCCAATGGAGCGACAAGCGCGAACGTCAGTACGACCACATCAAGTCCGGTCTCGAGGAGCGCGGCCGTCCAGAGGACGAGGCCGAGGAGATTGCGGCGCGCACCGTGAACAAGGAACGGGCACGGCACGGTGAGGCCAGGGAATCGAGTCGGACGTCGACCGATGACATCTCCTCAGGCCGACGCGGCGGGTTGCGCTCCCACAAGGGCGCTGGTGGTCGCACCAAGGCCCAGCTCTACGAAGAGGCCAGGCACAAGAACATCGAGGGCCGATCGAAGATGAGCAAGGCCGAGCTGCTCAGAGCCGTCGGGCGGTAAGCCGTGATGGTGGACGAGGTGACGTCACAGCGGTTGAGGGCAGCGGGGGCGCGCTTCAACGCCGCCGACGCCGAGCGATCGCTGGCCTTGGCCCACCTGAAGCTGGCGCTGGCCGATGTCGGCGGCGCTGTCAGTGACGACGAGGCGACCGCCCTGACGGGGGTCGCCTCGAGCGCTGTCCGCATCCTCCGGTCGATCGCTCGCGAGGAGCGTGCTGCGGGACAGCAGGATCCTTTCACTCGGGCTCGGTCTCGGGGCCAGCACCGGGATCGGCCTCCGCGTCGATGACGTGTACGGCGGCCTCCTCGGCACTCGCCCCCGCGCCATCGATGCCGACGTCCGTGGCGATGGCGTCGCTCTCGACGTCGATCTGCTGACCTTCGTCCGGAGCGACCAGGCGCCCTGCCCGAGGATCGGCGACCTCGTGATCACTGGGCTCGTACGGGTCCGGCTCGGGCTCCTCCGCGGCGAGCCGCTCGTCCAGCGAGGCTCCTTCGCGTTGCTCGGCGAGCGTCGTGCCTGACCGCAAGTGGTGGGGTTCGCGATCCGGCGGCGAGTAGCCCTCGTCGAGGACGTCGGCGACGCCGCGGTCCTCGAGGGTGTCCTCGGGTTGCAGTTGGTTCTCGGGATCGACCGCCTGATCGCCGTACTGTTCGCGTCCTTCGTCTGCCTGGGTCATGTCGCGGCGCAGTACCCAACGGCCGATCGGGCAAACGGAGGCCCGATGGAACCCAGCCGACACGCATGGGCTGGCAGTCGCTGGGTACCCCGCAGTGCGATCGACCATCCAGTCTCACGGTGAAGGGAAACCACCATGCAGCTACCTCACACGAACGTTGGGCTCGTGCAGGACGCGGCCGACCGGGTGAGAGACCGGGTCACGGACCCCGATTGGCGGAGCGAGACAGTCAGCCACGCCACGACGAGAGCCGCAGAACTTGCGACCGACGCCGCGCACCGGTCCGCGGAGGTGGGCGCGCTCGTCGGCGAGCGCCTGCGTGAAGCAGCCGCGGACGCGGCGGAGCAGGTCCACGACAGGCTCGCTGTTCCGCACGCCAAGCCGCAACGTCACTGGATTCGCAACTCCCTCGTCGCCGCGGGCGTCGTGGCCGCAGCGACGTACGTCGTGAAGCGCAAGCAGGGCCAGCGACGGAGCTCCAGCTCTCACCGCGAGGTGCGGCCGGATCGTGTCGACGACAGGTCCGTGTCAGGCGCCGAGCGCATCAGTCGGGTCGGAGTCGATGGCGCGTCGCAGGTCGCGCAGGATCCTGGTCAGTAGGCGGGACACCTGCATCTGGGTCACGCCCAGCTCGTCGCCGATCTCCTGCTGCGTCCGGCCTTCGAAGAAACGCAGGCGCAGGATCTTGCGGTCTCGCGGAGGCAGCCGCCGGATCACGGGCCACAACATGACCCGTGCTTCGGCTGCGTCGAAGTCGGTGGAATCTGCCGGGATGAGGTCCCCGATCGTCGAGCCCGACTGGTCGGTCAGCGGCCGATCGAGCGACGTGGGTGTGAAACAACCCCCTGCCGATGCTGCCTCCGACACCAGCGCCAAGTCGCCGTCGACCTCAACTGCGACCTCTTCGAGCGTCGGCTCTCGGCCCTGCAGTTGCTGCAGCTGGGCACGGGCCACGGCAACCGATGCCTGCATCTCCTGGATACGGCGTGGCGGCCGGACGGTCCACCCGTGGTCGCGGAAGTACTTCTTCACCTCGCCGCGGACGGTCGGTACGACATAGGCGAGGAAGTCGCTCGACCGCGACGGGTCGAAGTCGGCCGCTGCCCTGACGAGCGCGGCGTACGCGACCTGTTCAAGATCTTCAGTCGGTATGCCTCGCCCGGCATAGGGGGCTGCGAGTGAACGTGCGACCTCCAGGTTCAGTACGACGACCTCGTTGAGCATCTCCTGTCGTGCCCGCGGGTCGTCGGACGCGTGCGCTGAACGGAGGAGTGCGGCTGTGCGTCGCCGCAGAAGATGCCGAGAAGTGGGAAACTGTCTGATCATCACGCGCCCCCTGTGGGTTGCGCGGCCCCGCCTGTTGGCTCAAGCGGGTCAACGGATCGAGCGACCGCCGTACGGCCTGACCTCCCCTCGAACATAGTTCGAACGGCCCACGAGGGCAAGGGCCGAGATGGTCAATTCGGACTAGGCGCGACCCGTGTACTGGACCGGAACCCGCATGGTTCTGACCCGTTGGGGTACCTGCGCTTCTGTTCAGGTCCGGCATCAGGAGGTCAGAGTGCGGTCAGTACGGGCGGCTTCTTGGGGACGAGTCGATGTCCACCGTTGACGCGTCCCGAGGGGCGAAGCCCGACGCTGACCTGTTGCTCTGCCTGGCCGAGACGGCGCCGGGACCGGATCGGGTCCGGCTCGAACGGCAGGTGGTCCGGCTCCACAAGATGATGGCGCGTGACATCGCCCGCTGCTACGTGCCTCTCGGCGTCGAGCAGGGGCGGGCGACGCGCTTGGCGCTCGCTGCGCTCCTGCGTGCCGTGCGGACCTACGATCACTCGATCCGTCTCGACTTCGAGCGTTACGCCACCTCGCTGATCCAGCTCGAGCTCAGCCGGTCCCTCCAGTCACGGTGACTGCTCGGTACGTTCCGGGTCGTGCTCGACCCGCTTCGCTCGGCGTGCGTCGAGCAGCCAGACAGCCAGGAAGACGACGAGCACAGCAGCGGCTACGGCGATGAAGGCGACGACCGTTGTGTTCATGGCCTCCGGTACCCGGCGACATCCAGGGCAAACGCCTCGGGTGCATGGGGTGTCCCGGCCCGGGTACTGCTGCATCGTGACGGATTTCGACACTGCGGTCCTCGACGTCGACGGAACTCTGGTCGATTCGAACTACCACCACGCGCGTGCCTGGCAGCGTGCCTTCCGCGAGGTCGGGCTCGCCGTGCCGGCATGGCGAATCCACCGCTCGATCGGCATGGGTGGGGACCGCTTGGTCAGCGCAGTTGCCGGTGAGTCGGTCGAGCACGCCCACGGCGATCGCCTTCGCGCGACCTGGAAGCGAGAGCTGGATGCCGTCATCCACGAGATCGCCGCCCTGGAGGGTGCGACCGACCTCCTCGACGAGCTGCGGCATCGCGGTCTCAAGATCGTTCTCGCGTCGTCGGGTGACCCCGACCATCTCGAGCACGCGCTGGACGTCGTGGACGCGCGTCCACGCATCGATGGCGTGGTCTCGAGCAAGGATGTGAAGGCCACGAAGCCTTCTCCCGACCTCTTGTCAGTGGCCGTCGACAGCGTCACCGGCGCTTCGGCCGTGGTGATCGGCGACACGGTCTGGGACGCCGAGGCGGCCAGACGTGCCGGGCTTCGGGCGGTGGGTGTGCTGACCGGCGGCTTCAGTCGCGACGAGCTCCTGGGTGCGGGGGCCGCCGAGGTCTACACCGGCCTGCCGGATCTCGTCGAGGACCTCGACGTCGTGCTGAACGGGGTGCCTGACAAGAACTAGAACACGTTCTAGGCTGTCCTTCGGGTGCCGCACCAGGCGCGCACCGGACTGCTCCAGGAGGACCCCTTGTCCACTCCACGACCCCAGCGCTTCACCGACCGGCGTGTGGTCGTGACAGGGGCTGCTGGCGGCCTCGGTCGCGTCGTAGCCGAACTGTTCCGGACCGAGGGCGCCCGCGTGGTGGCCACCGACGTGGTCGCGACTGATGGTGTGGTGGCCTGCGACCTCGCCGACGACACGGCGCGCGACGCGTTCGTCGACGGCGTGCTGGTGGAGCTCGGTGGGCTCGACGTCCTGTGCAACGTCGCGGGCATCCAGCAGTTCGCGGAGCTCGGGAGGCTGACGCCGGGCGGACTGCGCAAGCACTTCGACGTCAACGCGCTGGCGCCGCTCATGCTGACCCAGGCGTTCGCTGAGGCACTGGTCGCGAGTGCGGGCAACGTGGTCTCCGTGGCCTCGATCTCGGCCGTGATGGGCCAGCCCTACAACGCCCAGTACTGCGCGTCGAAGGCTGCCCTGTTGCTGGGGATGCGGGCGCTCGCCGTCGAGCTCGGCACTCGCGGGGTCCGCGTCAACTGTGTGTCGCCGGGCGGGATCGCCACCCCGATGATCGATGCCGCAGCCGCAGGGCTGCCTGCCGAGGTGAACTGGGACCTGATCGCGAAGAGCCAGTCGGTCATCCCGGGCTTCATGCCGCCGGAGGACGTCGCGGAGGCGCTCCTCTACCTCGCCTCCGACGTCGCTCGTTCGGTGACCGGCGCCAACCTCGTCGTCGACCGCGGTGTCGTCTGGTGACCCAGCAGGACCCGCAGGCGGCCGGACAGGTCGACGGCATGGGCGTCGGTATGACCCTGCCTGTGATGGAGCCCGACATAGGACCCGACTGCCTGCAGGAATGGTCCGAGCTGGTCGACGCAGGTCCGTTCAGCTCGCTCTGCTTCGGGGAGCGGATCGCCTTCGACAATCCCGACGCGTTGACGCTGATCGGAGCGGTGGCGGCGTGGACCCGTCGGGTCCGGATCACGACCACTGTCGTCGTACCGCAGCTGCACGACCCCGTGCTGCTCGCCAAGGCACTCGCGACCGGAGACCGCCTGTCCCACGGGAGGCTCACCGTCGGCCTCGGCGTCGGCGGGCGGGAGGAGGACTACGCGGCCGTCGGAGCGGACATGGCAGACCGCACCATGGCCGACCTGGCCGAACGGGCGGACACGTTGCGTCGGGTCTGGAGCGGCGAGAACCTCACGGGTGCGACCCGAGCAGTCGGTCCGCCGCCGCACCGCCCCGCTGGACCCGAGCTCCTCGTCGGGACCCATGGGCCGCGGACCCTGCGTTCCGCGGCACAGTGGGCCGACGGCCTTGCCGGGATGGCGCTCGACGCGAACGATGTCGCCGGCACGGAGCTGCTCTTCGACGTCGCTCGGGACGCCTGGAGCGCTGCTGGCCGGTGGGCGCCGCGCTTGACCACCTCCTTCTGGTTCGCGCTCACGGAGACGTCGGACGATCCGCGGGGCCAGGTCCATCGACACCTGCGGCACTACATGAACTGGCTCCCGTCCCAGGTCGTCGACGCGCTGGCCCCGACCGCTGGGTTCGCGGGCAACCTGGCGGAGCTGCGCGGGCTGCTGGCACGCTTCGCGGCGATCGGGGCTGACGAGGTGCACCTGATCCCGACCAGCGAGGACCCGCGGCAGGTCGACCTCGTCGCGGACCTGCTGTCCTGAGCCGCCTTCCCTCGAGAGACCGAGGTCACGGGTGGGAGCGGTCACAGCGAGGGCCGATCAGGCCTCGACGGCTGTACAACGGGGAGATGACCACCTCTCCGCACTTCGCCGGCACCGACCTGCTCGACGAGCCGGTGGGGCGCGCTGACTCGACCCTGCCCGATGACGATGCGCGCGAGGTCGCCCGCATCCTCGGCGACGGCAGGCTCGCGTACGTCGCGATCGGTACGGCGCGCGGACCGCTGGTCACGCCGGTCCTGTACGGCGCCGCAAGTGGTGCCCTCTGGGTCCTCACCAACCGGCACGCGCTCAAGGCAAAGGTGTGGCGTCGCCGGCCACGCGCAGGCTGGACTGTCGTGAGTGGGGACACGGCGGTCGTCTTCGCCGGCGACGTGACCCTGTTCTCCCTGCAGGACGCCCGGGCGATCCTGGCCCGACCGCTGGGACTGGCCGCCGTACCTCCGGCGGTCCTGTCGTGGGCGTGTCGCAACCCGCGCCAGGTCGCAGGGTTTGCCTGGGACACCATCGCGCACCCGACCCGAGGCATGCCCCAGGACTTCGTGCTCGTCCGGCTCCAGCCCACCAGCGCGACCATCGTGCGCGACGCAGGTGATCGACACGGAGTCCCGGCGCCGGCCGCCCCGCGGATCGCTGCTGCGATCCCCGACGACCTTGCCGGGCTGGCCGGGTTGCCCACCGGGGTCCTGGGGCTGGCGACGGCCGACGGACCGGTGGCGTTCCCGGTCCGCTGGGACCCCACCCGATCGGTTGCCCGGATCCCGGGAGGGCTGACGCCGCTGGCCGTGGCCGACGGCTCACAGGCCTGCATCACCTTCGACGAGCCCGTCCGTCTCCGGCCCACGGAGCAGCGTGGCATCGTCTTGCGGGGCACCGTCCACGCCGGCGTCGGCGCCGATGAGCTGATCCTCGACGCCTCGCGCGCCACCTACTGGGACGGCTTTGACGTCACGACGGTCGACATCGATGACTGAGTCGGCCCGGGAGCCAGTCAGTCGAGAGTGACCCGCAGCAGGAACCGATGCTGGTCACCGTCCTTGGTGACGGTGAGACCGGCCGTGTCGAGCGACTTCAGCTCCGTGCCCCCGGACGAGCCGGCGACCTCCTCGAGCCAGTCACCCGCGTCGAAGTCGGCGAAGGTCACGGTGATGGCCTCGTCGGGATCGGGCACGACGTCCTGGAAGCGTTCCGAGTCGCCGAGCGTCTCCTTCGGATCGACCAGCTCCTCGAGGTACGCGGCGTCGGGTCCGATCACGACACCGTCGTCGGTGCGACGGGATGCGACGAACTTCGCCGTCTCGGGGTCAAGCGTCGCGCGAAGCTTGGCCAGCGCGCCTTCGATCGCTGCCGCGTCGCCGGTGACGCGGGCCGCGATCGGCAAGGTCTCCGTCTTCCCGGACTCGACGGCACTGCCGAAGCCGTTCTTGCCTGCGAAGGCCACTGCCTCGCCCCCGAGGGCCTCCAGGTCCTTCGGCGTCAGACCGGTGGCCTTCTCGAATTCGGCCAGCAGATCCGCTTCCTCGTCGCCCATCCCGAAGAAGCTGCCCGAGCTCGAGACGGCTTCCTCGCCCCAGCCTTCGGCGAACCCACCACCGAACGCGACCGCCGTGTCGGCCGGGAGATCGGTGATCATGCGCTGCGCATCGGCGCCGTCGTACCGCCCGCCGAAGCCGGCGATCAGCGGGTCGCCGACAGCCTCCAGCTCGAGTGACCCGTCGTCGAAGCGCAGCACGCCGCCCAGTCCGGAGAAGTCCCTGAGCTGCTTCCTGAGGTCGTCGGACAGCTCGGGGCCGCCGAAGTTGAACTCGTCCTCGAAGTCGTCCCCGTACTTCTGCTCGTAGAACGCCTCCATGTCGTCGTCGAGCTTCTTCTGCTCGTCCGGGGTGAGGCTGTCGTAGTTCTCCATGCGCTTGTCGAGAGCCTTCTCCTCCGGGGAGCGCTCCGCGACCTGTTCCTCGAGGAGCGCTTCGAACTCGTCGTCGAGCTTCTTCCGCTCGTCGGGGGAGAGGTCGTCATAGTTGTCCATGCGCTCCATGAGCGCCTTCTCCTCTGCAGACAGCTCCGGAAAGTTGTCGCCGGAACCGTCACCGGTGCCTCCCGAGAGGAAGGCATCGTCCTCGAACCTCAGGACGCTCACGTAGGTCATCAGGCCGCTGACCGGATCGGCATAGCTCAGGGGAGACGCCACCAGGTAGAAGGCGACGAAGGGATTCTCCTCCGAGGCGTCCAGCAGGGCCGGTCCCGCCTCGGGGGCTGCGAACAGCGTGACCACACCCGCATCGCCGGCCGCGCCGGTGAGCTCGGTGTAGTCGGCGTCGTCGGCCAGCGTCGCGCGCCCGGCGGCGGTCGTGACCGCTTCCGCGATCTTGTCGGTCTCAGCGAGCACGGCCCAACCGTCGGAGACCGCGAACCCGAACTCGTCGCAGCTGCCGGCGATCTTCTTCAGGCCTGCCTCGGCCTTCTCCGGGTCATCGATCTGCACGACGGCGACGACCTCCGGCTTCTTGAGGGGTACGACGGCGAGCGCCGCCCGGTTGCCCGCCCACGACTCGAGGTCGTCGAAGTCGATGTCGCAGCCGCTGTCGGAGGTGACCTCGTCCACGAGCGACCGGCGCAGGTCGTCCTGGCTGCCGAGGTCGAGCTCCTTCTTCAGGGACGGGAACTTGCGCAAGGCGTCGAAGGCCGCGACCTTCTGGCCCCCGGGCGGATCGAGGTCCACCGCGATGTAGGCGAGGGTGCTGGCCGGGAGGGCCTCTGCGGGCTGAGGTCCCTGTGCAGCCCAGACCTGGACCGCCCATGCGCCGACACCGACGACGGCGCCGACTCCGACGACGCCCGCGACGGCAGCAGCCCGGCGGCGCGGCTTCTTCTCGGCGGGCGGGGGAACGGGGACGGCATCGGCAAGGCTCACCGGGTGACCGTAGGGGACTTCGCCGGTGTGGCACCGGGCTTTCAGTAAAGACCTCCCCAGATTCCGGGGTGTCGCGGCTCAGCTCCTGATCGCCCGTTCGGTGCCGAGTCGGGCCCGTGCAGCCGCCTTGATGCCGGCGTCCCGCGAGCCCGGGGCAGCGTGGACAGCGGAAGCCGTGCCCTTCCAGGTTCCGCGGATGCCGTGGTCGCGCTGCATCAGCTTGAAGTAGTCGACGACCTCCACCTCCTTGGCGCGCAGGGCGAGCTCGGTTGACGTGGAGGCAGCGGGCGCGTCGACGTCGGCCTTGATGGCTGCCGCCCGGGCGAGCTCGCGTGCGGTCTTCAACCGCTCACCGACATGGTCGGCCCAGGCTTCGTAGAAGGCGGCCCGCGCGGTCGACCCGTGCACCGGCTGGAGCTCCCAACGTCGCCGGCGGGCGTTCCAGACCTCGCGGGTGTCGGACTTGTGGGCGCCTGAGCGCAGGTGCGTGTCGCCGTCGGTGACCATCTGCGTGACCAGGGAGGCGTAGAGCGCCTTCACGATCGAGATGTCGGAGGGGAAGCCGTAGAGCGTGACGCGGGTGTTGCTGGTGTAGATCGCCACGCGCAGGTCGTTGGCCTGGGCGATCCCGAGCATCAGTCGGACGTAGCGCGCGAGCGATCGCTTGCCGGTCTCTCCGATGAGCACCGTCTCCCAGGACGGGTCCTCGCGTCGTTCCTCGACACTGGCGGTGGCGCGCGCCACGGCCAGAGCGATCTGGTGGCGTGTGGCCAGGGCCTGCGCCTTGCTGAAGAACGCGTCGCGTTCAGCGGTGTTGGACGTGCGTTCGGCCTGGCGCAGCAGTCGGCCGATCCGCAGCAGGGTGCGGTCCTCGTCGTCGACCCCGGTGTCGAGCCCGTTGAGCCGGTAGGCGGTGTGCAGCAGGTCCGCCAGCACGGGCATGCCGATGTCCTCGAGCAGCCGCAGGAACGTCGTACGGAAGGTCTTGTCGTGGCCGGCACCGCCACTGAGGTGGTGCGCCACCTCATGGAGTACGACGGCCGCCCGCAACGACCACGCGCCGCCGACCTCGCGCGGCGGGATGGCCATGACGCCCCGCAGCGGCAGCTCATCGCGTTCGTAGTGGGCCTGCCGGTGGCCGCGCCGGGCGCGCACGGCGACCGGAACGCCGGCGAGATCGAGACCAGCCCCGTCGTCATAGCGGCTCTCGGCGGCGAGAAGGTGCGCGAGCACCCGGTCGACGAACTCCTGGACGTGCCCGGGGTCGGTGAAGCGGGGCTCGGTCTCCGGCTCGAAGGCCTGTTGCGTGCCACCCACCTGGATCCGCAGGGGCTCGCCGGGTCGGCGACTGGCTTCGTCGAGCCAGCTCGCGAACAGGTCCTCCGCGGCGTAGACGTCCCGGGTCTCAGGCATGGAACAAGGTTGTCAGGCGGCGCCGACAACCGCCGATCCCTGGTGGCTGTCGCGCAGGTCGACGAGCTCGGTGATCGCCTCGACGAAGCGCACCGTGCTGTCGCCGACGCCGTTGTCGTCGAAGTAGTGGTGGCGCATCGCGGCCCGGGCGATCCGGTGCTCGTCGTGCTCGAGCCGGTCGCTGAGCAGCTCGGTGAGCTCGGCCATGTTGTCCACGTCGAGGACGTCGGCGCACCGGCTGACCGGTACTTCCTGGCGCAACCGTTCGGCGTCGTGGTGCCGGTCGGTGATCATGATCGGCTTGTCGGTCTGGAGGTAGAGCCAGTCGAGACCGACCGACGAGACATCGGTGATCATCGCGTCGCACCCGGGGAACACGGCGAGGATGTCGCCCTGCCAGATGGCGGCGTGGCCGGCTTCCGGGTCGCGCTCGGCGGCCCGCTCGATCAGGTCGAGGACGGCCTGGTGTCCCTCGCGGATCGCGGGGGTGAGGCTCGAGGTGATCTTGGGGTGCGGCTTGTAGACGAGGCGCACCCCGTCGACGGCCAGCACCGACGCGGCGATCTCGGCCCCGAACACGTCGACCGACGTGTAGTCGTTGTACTCCGCGTCGCCCTCCCACGTCGGCGCGTAGAGCACGGTGCGCCGCTCGGTGCGGGGGAGCAGGGGAGCGGGGCGCAGGTCGAGCTGGGGGCGGCCGATCCGGACCAGGCGCGACTCGTCGAGCTCCATCAGCGCGGCGCGGTGGCGCTGCACCGCGGCCTCGCCGGCGACGAAGACGCGGTCGTAGGCCTTCGCGTTGTTCGAGACCATCGAGTGCTTGTCGCTCTCGCCGTGGTTGATGTGCACGTGCAGCATCCGACCGTCGAGCAGCGAGTTGAAGTTCCACATCGAGTTGTTGCAGTACACGACGACCTTGGCGTCCAGGTCGTCGTACAGCTGCGCGAGGTCGGCAAAGCCCGGCGCGAAGTACACCGGGAGCGAGGTCCGCTCCTCCACGATCGCCTGGGTCTCCGCGTTCCGCGTCAGGATGCCGACGGGATGGGTCGCATCGAGCCGCTCCAGGACCGGAATCCACTGCAGGAGCTGGTAGACCCGGGTCGGGTCGTCGGCGAAGTAGGCGATGACGTGGGGTTGCTGCACCAGCCGATGTTACGGCCCGAAACGGTGCGGGAACGAACCGGCGACCTCTTGCCAATGTTGCGTTTGGGTAACCTCGCCCGGTGCCTCTTGTCCGGCTGCCCGTGCGCCGTCTCCTGAACCGTTCCGTCCATGCTGTCTGGCGGTGGGTCGAGCAGGTCGGCGACGTCGCTCCGGGCACCGATCTGGCCGACGGGTTCGGTCGATTCGGGCGGGGCAGCTGCCTCGGCTTCCCCATCGCCACGGTGTACGGCGCCAGCGCCATCCACGTCGGCGAGGACACCCTGATCGGGCGTTTCGCCACCCTCTCGGTCGGTTACGGACCGACGCAGGCGGTGCTGCCCACGCGCGGGCTGGTGATCGGCGACCGGTGCGTCCTCGGCGCCCGGATCTGTGTCACGGCGCACGAGTCGATCACGATCGGGGACGACGTGTGGTTCGGCCAGGACGTGTTCATCTCGGACGCCAGCCATGGCTACCAGGACCCCGACGTCCCGGTGGGCCAGCAGTTCGGAGCGCACCAGCCGGTCAGCATCGGCTCCGGATCCTGGATCGGGCACGGGGCGATCATCCTTCCGGGCGCGACCATCGGGCGCAACGCCGTGGTGGCGGCAGGTTCGGTGGTTCGAGGCACGGTGCCGGACCACACCGTCGTGGGAGGCGTTCCCGCCCGTGTCATCCGGCGGCTCGAACCGGGCGTCGGCTGGATCGTGCCGACCGCTAAGGTGGAGGCCTCCCACCCCGCTTCGTGAAGGACCCTGATGACCGCCTGGCTGTTGCTGGGACTTGCCATCCTCCTGATCGTGGCGTGCGGCCTCTTCGTCGCCGCCGAGTTCGCGTTCGTGACCGTCGACCGCGGTCAGGTCGACCGCGCTGCCGACCAGGGTGATCATGCGGCGATCGGCGTGCAGAAGGCGCTGCGCTCGTTGTCGACCCAGCTGTCCGGCGCGCAGGTCGGCATCACGATCACCAACCTCGCGATCGGTTTCCTCGCTGAGCCAGCCATCGCCGAGCTGCTGCGCGACCCCTTGCGCAGCGCAGGGGTCTCCGAGGGTGCCGTCTCACCGGTCGCCGTGGGCACCGGCCTGGTCCTGAGCACGTTCTTCACGATGCTGGTCGGCGAGCTGGTCCCGAAGAACGTCGCGATCGCGCTCCCGATGACCACTGCTCGCCTCACCCAGCGGCCGATGCGTGCCTTCACCGCTCTGGCCGCCGGCCCGATCAAGGTCCTCAACGGCAGCGCCAACGCCATCGTCCGACGGCTCGGGGTCGAGCCCCAGGAGGAGCTGCGTTCCGCACGCAGCTCGACCGAGCTCGCCTCGCTGATCCAGCGCTCCGCCGACGAAGGCACGCTCGACGCCGACACGGCCGAGCTGATGGAGAGATCCGTCGAGTTCGGCACCCGCACAGCGGGGGAGATCATGACCCCTCGGGTGCGGACCCGGTCGCTGGAGGCCAACGACCGCGCCAGCGCGGTCATTGCCCTGGCCCGCGAGTCCGGCAACTCCCGGTTTCCCGTGCTCGACGAGTCCGACACGGTCGTCGGAACCGTGCACGTCAAGAACGCCGTCGCCCTGCCGTTGCACGAGCGCGCGACCACCAAGGTCAAGCACCTGATGGCCCGGCCCATCGTGGTCCCCGATTCCCTGCGACTGGATCCGCTGATGGCCCTGCTGCGCGCCGACGGGTTCCAGATGGCCATCGTCCTGGACGAGTACGGCGACCATGCCGGCATCGTGACGCTCGAGGACGTGATCGAGGAGATCGTCGGTGACATCGCCGACGAGCACGACCGGCTGGGCAGTCGCGGACGCCTGCGACGCGACGGCACCTGGTCGCTGTCCGGCCTGCTGCGCCCCGACGAGGTCGAGGACCTCACCGGTGTCGAGCTGCCGGAGGGCGAGGACTACGACACGGTCGCTGGCCTGGTCCTGCAGGTGCTCGGCCGGATCCCGGAATCGGGCGACCGGGCCGTCGTACCCCTGGCACCCGAGGGTGAGGACGACGACGAGCCGGCTCGACGGGCGGTGCTGACCGTCGACCACATGGACGGGCTGCGCATCGACCGGATCTCGCTGCGCGTGGAGGCCATCGATGAGTGACGCCGCTGCCATCCTGCTCGCCGTCTTCCTGCTGGCCGCCAACGCGTTCTTCGTCGGTGCCGAGTTCGCCCTGATCTCTGCACGTCGCAGCCAGATCGAGCCCCGGGCCCAGGCCGGTTCCCGGATGGCGAAGATCACGCTGGCCGCGATGGAGCGGGTCTCGCAGATGATGGCGGGCGCGCAGCTCGGCATCACGATCTGCTCACTGGGCCTCGGCGCCGTGGGGGAGCCGGCCCTGGCTCACCTGATCGAGCCCGTGTTCCACGAGCTCCACGTGCCCGATGGATGGTTGCACCCGGTCGCCTTCGTGCTCGCGATGACCATCGTGGTGTTCCTGCACGTCGTCCTCGGCGAGATGGTGCCCAAGAACCTCGCCATCGCCGGCCCCGATCGTGCGGCCCTGATCCTGGGCCCGCCGATGTACGGCATCGTGCTGGTGCTGCGTCCGGTCATCGTGGTCATCAACGCCTTCGCGAACGGCATCCTGCGGCTGCTCCACATCGAGCCCAAGGACGAGATCGGCAGCACCTACACCCGCGAGGAGGTGGCCGCGCTGGTCGAGGAGTCGCACGGTGAGGGTCTGCTCGCCGAGGACGAGTACGGCCGCCTGGCCGGCGCGCTCGGCTTCACGGAGAAGACGATCGCCGAGGTGGCCATGAGTCAGGACTCCCTGGCCACCGTCGTGCGCGGCTCCACCGGCGCCGATGTGGAGGCCATCTGTGCGGCGACGGGCTTCAGCCGCTTCCCGGTGGTGTCCGACGACGCCGAAGGGCCCGGCGAGCTGATCGGGTACCTGCACATCAAGGACGTCCTGGAGCCCGACGAGGAGCGCCGCATGCGGCCGGTGGGCGACCGCTGGATCCGTCCGTTCGCGACCGTCACGCCGGACACGCCACTGCACGACGCGCTGGAGGTCCTCCAGCGCCGTGGATCCCACATGGCCCGAGTCGTCGACGCCGACGGTACGACGCTCGGCGTCGCGGCGCTCGAGGACGTGATCGAGGAACTCGTCGGCGTCATCCGCGATGCGGCGCACTCCGACGAGCAGGCGGCCAACTAGGGTGGCGATCGTGGGTGCACCCGAGACGCGCGACGAGGCTGCCGCGGGCCGTCAGGTGCTGACCGTTCCCAACGTGATCAGTGCCTCACGGCTGCTCGGCGTCCCGCTGTTCCTCTGGTTGGTGCTCGGTCCCGAGGCCGATGTGTGGGCGCTGGTCGTCCTCATGGTCGCTGGCGGCACGGACTTCCTCGACGGCTGGCTCGCCCGCAAGCTGAACCAGCAGTCCGAGCTGGGCCGCCTGCTGGACCCGGTCGCTGACCGGTTCTACATCCTGGCCGTGGTGATCGGTCTCGCCCTGCGTGACGTGATCCCGTGGTGGGTCGCGGCATCCCTGCCGTTGCGCGACCTGCTGCTGTGGGGCCTGGTGCCGCTGCTGCGGACCCGTGGCTACAGCGCCCTGCCGGTGCACTTCCTGGGCAAGGCCGCGACCTTCAACCTGCTCTACGCCTTCCCGTTGCTGTTCCTGGGTGACGGCGAGGGCACGGTCGCCACGCTCGCGCAGATCTTCGGCTGGTCCCTCGCGCTGTGGGGGATCGGCCTGTACTGGTGGGCCGGCGTCCTGTACGCGTGGCAGGTCCGCAAGCTGCTGGCCACCACCGAGCGGCGCCCACGTGGGGCGGGCTCGCGTGGCTGACACCATCGACCGGACACGGACCCCGCTGCTGACCCTGATCACCCTGGAGGCGCTCGACCGCGACTACCAGGCGGCTGCGTCGAGGCGCGGTCCCGACACCCGCGAGGGTCCCGGCTCGCGGGTTGCCGTCGTCCTCGTGGTGGCGGCCTTCGCGATGCTGGTCACGGTCGCCGCGGTCCAGACCTCGCAGAACGCCGATGTCGACGACGCCAGCCGGGCCAGCCTGATCTCGCGGATCGAGTCACGCCGTGCGGTCGTGGGTGACCTGCAGGCCGACATCGCTGACCAGCGCTCCGCGAACACCGCTGCTGAGGCGACGCTGCGGTCCCTGGGCTCTCGCTATGGCGACACCCGGGCGGACGCGACCGCGGCGGGTGCCCTCACGGGTTTCGAGCCGGTCACCGGTGACGGCGTCCGCGCCATCCTGGACGACCCGCCCGACGCCGGCGAGGACGACGAGGTCGTGCGCGATGCGGACCTCGCGCTGCTGGCCAACGCGTTCTGGGCGGCGGGCGCCGAGGCGATCTCCATCAACGGCCAGCGGCTCTCTCCGGTGACCGGTATCCGCAACTCCGGCGAACCGGTCGAGGTCAACGGAGTCGGGATCGCGCCGCCGTACACGATCCTGGTCATCGGCAACCAGCGCACCCTTGCGGCCAACTTCGTCGACACGTCCAGCGGCCTGGCGTTCCTCGCGCTGAAGGACCAGTACGGCTTTCCGTACGGCATGGACAACGAGGACGACCTGCACCTTCCGGCGGCACCCGCATCCCTGCGGGGGCTACGGTCGGCGACGGTGCTGACCAATCCCAAGATCGAAGGAGGTGACGCGCCGTGATCGCCGTTCTCGGTCTGTTGGTCGGGGTGACCCTCGGCTTCGTGCTGTCGCCCGACGTCCCGCAGTCACTGGAGTTCTACCTCCCCATCGCCGTGGTCGCCGCACTCGACGCCGTCTTCGGCGCGCTGCGCGCCTACCTCGACGGCATCTTCGACGACAAGGTCTTCGTCGTCTCGTTCCTCAGCAACGTCGTGATCGCGGCCGGGATCGTGTACCTCGGCGACCGCCTCGGCGTCGGCGGTCAGCTCTCGACCGGCGTCATCGTCGTCCTCGGCATCCGGATCTTCACCAACGCCGCCGCCATCCGGAGGCATCTGTTCCATGCCTGAGGAGAGCCCTGCCAGCACTGCTTCCGAGCGCCTCCGGCAGGCGCTCCTCCGGCCGTCACGCAAGCAGATCGTTGCTGGGCTGCTGCTGGCGATGCTGGGCTTTGCCGCCGTCACGCAGGTACGAGTCACCGGGACCGACGAGACGTACGCCGGCCTGCGGCAACAGGACCTGATCGACCTGCTCGACGGACTGGCGGGCACCCGCCAGCGCGCCGAGGCCGAGGTCGACCGGCTGGAGGACGTCGCTACCGACCTGCGCGACGACTCCACGAAGCGGCAGACGGCGCTCGACCAGGCTCAGAAATCGGTCGACAACCTCAACATCCTGGCCGGTCTCGTGCCCGTCACCGGCCCCGGCATCCGGGTCACGATCACCGAGGTCGACGGCCGGCTGAGCCTGGCTTCGCTGCTCGACACGATCCAGGAGCTGCGCACCGTCGGCGCCGAGGCGATGTCCATCAACGGCACCGTACGGGTCGTGGCGCAGACGTCCTTCGCCGAGACCGAGGGTGGATTCGCTGTCGACGGGGAGCAGGTCGAGGCGCCGTACGTCATCGATGTGATCGGCGAGCCCGGCGTGCTCAGGGGGGCGCTCACCTTCGCGCTGGGACCCAAGAAGCAGATCGAGGAGGACGGCGCGCGGATCGAAGCGCGGGAGCTGAAGGCGATCGACATCGAAGCTGTCGCGCGACGCGACCGGCCTCGATACGCCGCGCCTGATCAGGGGCAGTAATCTTCTGGACATGACGAACCCCGCCGAGCTGAAGTACACCGTCGAGCACGAGTGGCTGCGTGAGCCCGGAGAGGTCGCCGGGTCCGTCCGGGTCGGCATCACCGACTTCGCCCAGGAGGCCCTCGGAGACATCGTCTACGTCTCCCTTCCCGAGATCGGTGCTGCGGTGAGCGCCGGCACCCCTTGCGGAGAGCTCGAGTCGACCAAGTCGGTCAGCGACGTCTACGCACCGGTCACCGGCGAGATCGTTGCGGTGAACGAGGCGCTCGACGCGACCCCCGAGCTGGTCAACAACGATGCCTACGGCGCTGGCTGGCTCTTCGAAGTCATCCCCGCGGATCGCAGCGAGCTCGACGGATTGCTCGACGCGTCCGCATATGAGGCACAGCTCGACACCTGATCGGGTACGTTCGTCATCGACCAATCCGGACCCTTCAAGGAGCCCCCCTGATGCCGTTCTGCACCGCCTGTGGTCGGCAGAACCCCGACGATGCGCGGTTCTGTTCCCAGTGCGGAACCCGCCTGGTCGAGCAGGACGCGGCGGCACCCGTCGTCAGCGACGCGACCGCCACCATCCAGTTCGGAGCCGGCGCTGCCGCCGATCGCGTGGAGACCTCTGACCGCGCGCTCAGCGCTGTGGACGCGGCTGCGGTCGACGCGCTGCCCAGCGGGCACGCGCTGCTGGTCGTCCAGAAGGGTCCCGGCTCGGGGAGCCGGTTCCTGCTGGACGCCGACGAGGTGAGCGCCGGACGTCACCCCGAGAGTGGCATCTTCCTCGACGACGTCACCGTCTCCCGCCGTCACGCCGTCTTCCGTCGTGATGGAGCGACCTTCACCGTCGAGGACGCGGGCAGCCTCAACGGCACCTACGTCAACCGCGACCGGATCGAGAAGACGCAGCTCACGGACAGCGACGAGGTCCAGGTCGGGAAGTACCGCCTGGTCTTCTTCTCCGGTCACGAGAGCCTCTGAGCATGGCCGTGGCCCTTGCCCGCGGTGAGCGGGACCCCCTGCTCAACATCGGGCAGGTCCTGGAAATGCTGGAGCCCGACTTCGGCGGCCTGATCAGCATCTCCAAGCTGCGTGGCCTCGAGGACGACGGGTTGATCAAGCCGGACCGCACGGCGGCCGGCTACCGCAAGTTCTCCACGGCCGATGTCGAGCGGTTGCGCTACATCCTGCGGATGCAGCGTGATCACTACCTGCCGCGCCGGGTGATCCGCGAGCACCTCGACGCGATGGACCGGGGCCTCGAGCCGCCGGCGCCCGACCCCGTCGTGCCCACGGTGCCCAAGGTGGCCATCGGAGTCGACGGTCTGCCCGCGCCCGAGTCGTTTCGTCGTACCGACAAGTTGCGACTCTCGCGCAAGGAGCTCATCAAGGTGGCAGAGATCGACGAGCAGCTGCTCGGACAGCTCGAGGACTTCGCGCTGATCACCCCCTCGGCCACCGGGCACTACGACACCGACGCCCTGGTCATCGCACAGACGGCCCGCGAGCTCGCCGACTTCGGCATCGAGCCGCGCCACCTGCGTGCTTTCCGGACCGCTGCCGACCGTGAGGTCGGGCTCATCCAGCAGGTCGTCGCGCCGGTGCGCGGCGGTCGCGACGCAGGAGCCAACGCCCGGGCCGAGGAAGCGATCAGCGAGCTCGCCGCTCTTTCGGTGCGGCTGCACGCGACCCTCGTCAAGGCCGGGCTGCGCCGCATCTGATCCGGGCTCGCGCGCTGCGCTGCGCGCAGTAGGCTGGAGCCATGCGCGAGGTCGAGGTCCTGGGAGTCCGGGTGGAGATGCCGTCCAACCAGCCCATCGTGCTGCTCCGGGAATCGAGCGGCGAGCGCTATCTGCCGATCTGGATCGGCGCGGTCGAGGCCACCGCGATCGCCTTCGCCCAGCAGGGGGTGACCCCGCCGCGGCCGCTGACCCATGACCTGATGCGTGACATCCTCACCGCAACGGGTTCGGACCTCTCCGAGGTGCGGATCACCGACGTGAAGGACGGCGTCTTCTTCGCGACGCTGGTGTTCGCCTCCGGGGTGGAGGTGAGCGCGCGTCCGTCGGACTCGATCGCGCTGGCCCTGCGCACCGGCACCACCATCTACTGCGAGGACGCGGTGCTCGCCGAGGCCGGCATCGCCGCGCCCGCCGAGGAGGAGGACGAGGTCGAGCGGTTCCGCGAGTTCCTCGACCACGTCTCCGCCGACGACTTCGAGGCAGAGGATCTCGGCCCCAGCGAGGGTTGATTTCAAAGTCTCAGCCTCAACCTCACCTTGAGGCTGAGGGTTTTCCACGACACGCCCAGTGACGTCTTTGACCGACCCGGACTGCCGCCGTACCTTGAAGTGTCGAATGACACGCATGAATGTTGGATCCCGTGGAGGACCAGTGAACGAGCAGCAGCCGGAGACGGCACAGCAGTCCGCACAGCGTGATGCTGAGGCGGCCGCCGCCGCGGAGGAGCAAGGGCTTCTCTTCTCCGACGACGTTTCCCCGGTCCCGAGCGACCTCGGGTACCGCGGTCCGACGGCGTGCAACGCCGCCGGCATCACCTACCGGCAGCTGGACTACTGGGCGCGCACGGGGCTGATCGAGCCCAGCGTTCGCGGCGCCAAGGGCTCCGGCTCGCAACGGCTCTACAGCTTCCGCGACATCCTGATCCTGAAGATCATCAAGCGCCTGCTCGACGCCGGCATCTCGTTGCAGCAGATCCGCACCGCGGTGAGCCACCTGCGCGAGCGCGGCACCGACGACCTGACCCAGGTCACGTTGATGAGCGACGGCGCCTCGGTCTACGAGTGCACCAGCAACGACGAGGTCATCGACCTCCTCCAGGGCGGCCAGGGCGTGTTCGGCATCGCGATCGGCGGCGTCTGGCGCGAGATCGAGGGCACGCTTGCCCAGCTGCCGAGTGAGCACGCTGATGCCGAGGTCGGCGAGACCAGCGAGGGCGACGAGCTCGCTGCGCGGCGCGCCGCGCGCATCGTCAGTTAGGCCAGTCTTTCCGACAAGAGCCACCCTGCGCTGTAGGGTGGCTCTTGCTGTTGATGCTGCACGGGAGAGTCAGGCCCGAGCCTGCGCCGAAGGGGCAATTCCTCCCCGGAACCTCTCAGGCGCCCGGACCGTGCGGAGCAGGCAACTGTGGAGCTGCACCGGCGCAGTGACAGAGGGGGAGGGATTCGATCTCTCTTTGTCGATCCCCAAGGACCCGCCTGCTCATGAGCACCCCTTTCGTCAACCGCCACATCGGTCCGGACGCAGCCCAGGTCGAGACCATGCTCGAGCGTCTCGGCTTCACCTCGCTCGACGAGCTGATGGACGCTGCCGTCCCGAAGTCGATCCGGTCGACCGACGCGCTTGCGCTGCCGGAAGCGGTGGACGAGGAGACGGCGGCCGCTGAGCTGCGGGCGCTGGCCGGCGCCAACGTCCCCGGTGAGCCGATGATCGGCCTGGGCTACCACGCGACCGTGACTCCTGCGGTGATCCGGCGCAACGTGCTGGAGGACCCGAGCTGGTACACCGCGTACACGCCGTACCAGCCGGAGATCTCGCAGGGCCGGCTCGAGGCGCTGATCAACTTCCAGACCATGGTGTCGGACCTGACCGGTCTGACCACCTCGGGATCGTCCCTCCTCGACGAGGGTACGGCGGCCGCTGAGGCCGTCGCGCTCGCTTTCCGTGCGAACCGCAAGGCGTCAGGCCCCTTCGTCATCGACGCCGACGCGCTGCCGCAGACGATCGACGTGGTGCGCACCCGCGCCGAGGGCATCGGCATCGAGATCCTCGTCGCCGATCTGACCAACGGCTTGCCTGAGGGCGAGGTGTCCGGCGTGCTCGTGCAGTACCCCGGCGCGTCCGGGCGGATCGCCGACATCAAGCCGGTCATCGACGCCGTCCACGAGCGCGGCGGCCTGGCTGTCGTCGCCGCCGACCTGCTCGCCCTGACCCTGCTCGAGGCCCCGGGAACGCTGGGTGCCGACGTCGTCGTCGGATCGGCGCAGCGCTTCGGCGTCCCGCTGTTCTACGGCGGCCCGCACGCCGGGTTCATCAGCGTCCGCGAAGGCCTGGAGCGCCAGCTCCCGGGCCGCCTGGTGGGTGTCTCGGTCGACGCCGAGGGGCGGCCGGCGTACCGCCTCGCGCTGCAGACCCGCGAGCAGCACATTCGTCGCGACAAGGCGACGTCGAACATCTGCACCGCTCAGGTCCTGCTCGCCGTGACCGCTGCGATGTACGCCGTCTACCACGGTCCCGAGGGCCTCAAGGCGATCGCGACGGAGGTCCACGAGCTCGCCGGCCGCGCGGCGGCCTCGCTCCAGGGCGGCGGCTTCACGCTGGTCAACGACACGTTCTTCGACACCCTGCAGGTGCGTACGCCCGGCAATGCTGCCGCGATCGTGAAGGCTGCTCGGGCCGAGGGCCTGCACCTGCGCCTGGTCGACGCGGACACCGTGGGCATCGCGTTCGGAGAGACTGCCGGGGCCGCGACGCTGCGGGCCCTGCACACCGCCTTCGGCGTCTCGCCGCAGTCCGCGGAGCCGCTCGAGGGCCTTCAGGTGGCGCACCAGCGCACCACCGACTACCTCACGCACCCGGTGTTCAACACCCACCACAACGAGACCTCGATGCTGCGCTACCTGCACAAGCTCAGCAGCCGCGACTACGCGCTCGACCGCGGCATGATCCCGCTCGGCTCCTGCACGATGAAGCTGAACGCGACGACAGAGATGGAGCCGATCTCGCTGGCCGGCTTCGCCAACCTGCATCCGTTCGTGCCCGTCGAGGACGCCGCCGGCTACGTCGAGATGATCGAGGAGCTCGAGGGCTGGCTGGCCGAGGTCACCGGCTACGACCGGGTCTCCATCCAGCCGAACGCCGGCGCCCAGGGCGAGTTCGCCGGGATGCTCGCGATCCGCAACTACCACCGCGCCAACGGCCAGGACCAGCGCGACGTCTGCCTGATCCCGTCGTCGGCGCACGGCACCAACCCCGCGTCCGCGGTGATGGTCGGCATGCGCGTCGTGGTGGTCAAGGCCACCGACGAGGGCACTGTCGACCTCGACGACCTGCGGGCCAAGTGCGAGCAGCACTCCGAGACCCTCGCGGCGATCATGGTGACCTACCCGTCGACGCACGGCGTCTACGAGGAGAGCATCACCGAGCTGTGCGACATCGTGCACGAGCACGGTGGACAGGTCTACATCGACGGCGCCAACTTCAACGCGCTCCTCGGCTACGGCCAGCCGGGCAAGTTCGGTGGCGACGTCTCGCACCTCAACCTGCACAAGACGTTCTGCGTCCCGCACGGCGGCGGTGGCCCGGGCGTCGGTCCGGTCGCGGTGCGCGCCCACCTGGCGCCGTACCTCCCGACGCACCCGCTGCACCCCGACAGCAACCGGCGCGAGGGCACTGGTGCCATCAGCGCGGCGCCCTTCGGGTCAGCGGGCATCCTGCCGATCTCGTGGGCCTACGTCCGGATGATGGGAGCCGAGGGCCTGACCCGCGCGACCGCCGTCGCGGTCCTGTCGGCCAACTACATCGCGGCACGCCTCGGCGAGCACTACCCGGTGCTGTACCGCGGCGACACCGGGCTGGTCGCACACGAGTGCATCCTCGACCTGCGCAAGATCAGCCAGGACACGGGCGTCTCGGTCGACGACGTGGCCAAGCGCCTCATCGACTACGGATTCCACGCGCCGACGATGTCGTTCCCGGTCGCGGGCACGCTCATGGTCGAGCCCACCGAGTCCGAGGACCTCAGCGAGATCGACCGCTTCTGCGACGCGATGATCGCGATCAAGGGCGAGATTGACCGGGTCGTCGCAGGGGAGTGGGACGTCGACGCGTCGCCGCTGCACAACGCGCCGCACACCGCGCGTGCCCTGGTGGGCGAGTGGGATCGCTCGTACTCGCGCGAGGTCGCGGTCTTCCCGGCCGGCATCTCGCCGGACAAGTACTGGCCGCCGGTGGCGCGCATCGACCAGGCCTACGGCGACCGCAACCTGGTGTGCGCGTGCCCGCCGATGGACGCCTACGACGAGTGAGCATGCGGTACGACGACGCGCTGGCCTCGTTGCAGGGTGCCGGTCGGTTGCCCTCGGTGTCGGTCGCGGTCGCTCGCGCCGGGGTGCCGGTGTGGAGCGGCTGCATCTCGGTCGTTGACGGGGTGACCAGCGCGTCGTCGTACCGGATCGGGTCGATCACCAAGACCATGACTGCGGTGCTCGTGCTGCAGCTGCGCGACGAAGGGCTGCTGGGCCTGGACGACCCGATCGGGTCGGTGGTGCCCGAGACCGGCTACGCGGCCGCGACGGTGCGCGAGCTGCTCTCGCACACGAGCGGCATGCAGAGCGAGCCGGTCGGTCCGTGGTGGGAGCGATCCGACGGCGGTGACGCCTCGTCGCTGATCGCGGCCAACGACGGGTCCGGTCGGGTGGCTGCGGCGGGGGAGTACTACCACTACTCCAACCTCGGTTTCGGGCTGCTCGGCGAGGCCGTCGCGCGCCTGCGGGGCGTCGACTGGTGGACCACGGTGGAGACCCGGCTGCTGGCGCCGCTGGGCATGGCCGGGACGTCCTACCACCCGCCCACGAATCACGCGCCCGGCCGCAGCGTCGACCACTTCGCCCACACGCTGACCGACGAGCCACACACCGACACCGGTGCGATGGCCCCGGCGGGTCAGGCGTGGAGCACGGTGGCGGACCTGCTGCGCTGGGCCGACTTCCTGGCGGTGGGCCACCCGGAGGTCCTGTCCGCATCGACCCTCACGGAGATGGCGGCACCCGTCGAACCCGCCGATGCCTACGGTCTGGGACTGCGACTGGTGGACCTTGCCGGCCGCACCCTGGTCGGCCACACCGGCTCCATGCCCGGGTTCCAGGCGTCGTTGTTCGTGGATCGCTCATCACGCGACGCCGTGGTCGCACTCACCAACGCCACGACCGGCCTCCGGCCGGACCGCGTGCCCGCGCTCTTTCTCGGCGCGGACCCGATTGTCGCCGCTGAGCCCTGGGCTCCGACGTCGGAACCGGTGCCGACAGCGGTCCGGGAACTCCTGGGCGTCTGGTTCTGGGGCAACACGGCGCTCGGCTTCGAATGGGTCGGCGGCGAGCTCGACGTGCGCGACCTGCGCACTGCAGAACGCAGCGACCGTTTCGCGCTCGATGACGGTCAGTTCACCGGCATCGACGGCTACCACCGGGGCGAGCGGCTGCGCGTTCATCGTGGCGCCGACGGTTCGGTCGTCCATCTCGAGTGCGCGACCTTCGTCTACACGCGCGCGCCGTACGACCCGCAGGTCACGCTTCTGCCCTAACCTCGGGCCATGCACACACTGGTCAAGGTCGTCGCGGTCATGGCAGTCGTACTCGGCCTTGCCGGATGTGGCAGCGACGAGGACCCCGGCGACACCGATCCCACCCGGGGAGCGAAGTCATCCGACGGCGGCGCATCGGATGCACCGGCGACCGGGGACTGCGCGACCCCTGAGCAGGCGGCCCAGTTCTCCGTCAATGGCCAGATCGTCTCCCAGTTCGCCCATCTCCCGACCGAGAGCTGGAGCAAGACGCTCGGCAACCTCGACGACCTCGACGAGGAGGTCGACGCGCTGAGCACCCTCGAGGGCGACGACGTCCAGGCGGCGATCGCCGTCTACGAGCAGATCCCGCCGATCATCGAAGCGGGCCTGGGCGGCGACACCACGGCGACGGCGAAGCTCGCCGACCTGATCGGGACCGACCCGGTCGAGGCTCTCAAGCTCAAGAACACGATCGTGCTCGCCTACGGGAAGCAGTGCCAGGGCGCAGGCTGAGGCCCGACTACGCCATGATGGGCGGGTGAACGAGAACACGTTGCAGTTTGCCTGGTTCCAGCGCGACGGCGACACCTATCAGCCCCTGCCCCTGGCCCAGAGCCTCTGGAAGGCCGACCAGATGCACGGCGTGGCCATCAGCGGTCTCCTTGCCCGTGCGCTGGAGGACGCGGTCGCTGCGGCTGGACGTCAGGACCTGGTCCCCGCGCGGTACCACGTCGACCTCTTCCGTCCGGCAGCGATGATCGCCACCACGGCCGAAGCGACCGTCGTCCGCGAAGGCACCCGCCTGATGCTGGTGGACGCCGTCGTCCTGCAGGAGGGCGAGGTCGTTGCCCGAGGCAGCGCGACCTTCTTGCGACCGACCGTCAATCCGGACGGAGAGGTGTGGTCGGCCGACGGGCGACCGGTCGCGCCCGCACTGGACCTGCTGCCGGCAACGGGTCGGCCCGACACACCGTTCTTCGCCAGCGAGGCGTCGTGGTCGGACGACTTCGGCGCGCACCAGAACGCCGGTCGTCACCAGACCTGGCAGACGGCTGTCCCGATCGTGCTCGGCGAGGAGTGCACGCCGTTCCAGGCCGTCGCATCGATCGCCGACGCCACCAGCATGGTGACGAACTGGGGGAGCGGCGGCGTGCAGTTCATCAACACCGACATCAGCCTCGTGCTGTCCCGTCTGCCTGACGGCGTGGTGCTCGGCCTTCGCAGCACTGATCACGTCGCGGTCGACGGCATCGGAGCGGGGACGGCCGAGGTGTTCGACCGGAGCGGTTCGATCGGTACGGCGACGGTGAGCTCGCTGGCCAACACCCGGCGCACCGTGGACTTCTCCGGGTTCGATGCGGAGGGTCACCACGGTTCGCCGGGTGCCTGAGCCAGCTGGTCATCAGTCGCTGGTGACGATCACGTAGAACCGCTTGCGTGCTCCCGGTTGGGTGACGGTCCCGTCGCTGTTGCGCGGGCTCACCACGAAGTGGCTGGTGTTGTTGGTGCCGGCCGGTGCGCAGGCCACGATGCCGGCGAGGCCGCAGACGGTCGCGGAGATCTCGCCGCTGAACTCGGGGTTGGCGTCGGCCGTCGGTGCGCGTCCGTTCGTGATGCTGTCGGCGTTCTGGTCGACCTGGTTCTGCAGCGCGATCGTGGTCACGATGCCGTTGTCGGAGAGGTCCTCTCCAGCGCTGAGGTAGACGTTGCCGGACGCCCGCAGGGAGTTGTCGCCGGTCGTTGCCGTGTTCGGCAGGGTGGGGTAGCCAGCGGCGACGGTGAAGCCGCCGGACTGTGCCTCGATCTGGCCGTTGGCGTCGATCAGCACCCAACGCTCCTGACCCGGATTGCCCTGCTCTCCCGGGTTGCCGGGACCCGCCTGGGCGACGGCCCAGGAAGTGCCGCCGAGGGAGAGAGCGAGGGCAGCAGTGGCGACGTAGAAGGACGGGGTGGGCTTGTGGACACGCATGTGGACCTCCGATGGGAGTGATCTGTCACACGTGCTTCGGAGCGATGGGCTCCGCGGATGGTAAAGGTTCGGCGTCAGCCTGTGCGGTGCTCGTCGCCGACGATCTCGGCGTCCGCGACGTCGAAGTCGAACGTCAGCTCCGGGCGCTCGAGATCGGCGATGACCGCGAACTCGCCACTGGTGAGCGCCCGCGGCGCGATGTCGATCTGCCGGGCTGTCCCGAGCACGGCGGACTCGTCCATCTGGTCGAGCTTGCGGGCGGTCACGAGCACGCGGGACTCCAGTGAGTTCGCGAAGGTGTTGTAGCTCTTCACCGTGCTCTCCAGCGAGCGCCGCAGCTTGTCGGCGTGGTCGGCCAGCGTGCTGATCCGGCGGTACAGCTCGCGCCCGAGGTCGAAGAGCTGCTTGGCGTCGTCGGTGAGCACGTCCTGGCGCCAGGTGAAGGCGACGGTCTTGAGGATCGCCCAGAGGTTGGTCGGGGTGGCGAGCAGGACACCCTTCCCGAAGGAGTACTCCAGCAGGGACGGGTCGGTGTCGAGCGCCACCGACAGCAGCTGCTCGTTCGGGATGAATGCCACCGTGAACTCGGGACTCGCCGTCAGTCCGGTCCAGTAGCTCTTCGCCGCGAGTGCGTCGACATGGCCGCGCACCTTGCGGGCGTGGTCGACGAGCAGGCGCTGCCGCTCTCCTGCGGTGACCTGCGGGCCGTGGGCGTCGATGAAGGCGTTGTAGGGCACCTTCGCGTCGATCGCCATCTGCTTGCCGCCGGGCAGGTTGATCACCATGTCGGGGCGGCGCGCGCCGGAATCGGCCTCGATGGAGTGCTGCGTGTCGAAGTCGACGCGCGGCAGCAGTCCGGCGGACTCGACCAGGGTGCGGAGCTGGGTCTCGCCCCACACGCCTCGAACCGCGTTGTTGGTCAGCGCGGATGCCAGCGTGTCGGCTGCCTTCTTCGACTCCGCCACGGTGACCTGGGTGCTGCGCAGCTGCTCGGCGAGCTCGCCGTGCTGGTGGGAGCGTTGCTGCTCGAGCTCCTCCACGCGGCGCTGCATCGTGCGCAGCTGGTCGGCCACGGGCGTCAGGGTCTTGAGGACCTGGGTGTGGCCGCCCTCGGCCTTCTCGCGCTCACGCTCGGTCTGGCGCTGCTGGTCGACCGTCGCCTGGTGCTGCTCGCGGGCTGCTTCGAGGGCGGCGCGCAGCGCATCGACGGTCGCCAGGGCGCCCGCCAGGTCACTCTCCACGGCCGCCCTGGCGGCTGCGTCCTGCTCGCGGATCTCGGCGACGATCACGTCGTTGCGCGAGTGGGCCAGCTGGACCTCGTGCCTCAGGTCCCGGACCTCGCCGTCGTGCGCCTGGGTCAGCGCGGCGATCGACGACTCCTGCTGGGCCCGCAGGACCAGCCAGCTGGCACCTGCGCCGAGCAGGAGTCCGATGAGCAGAGCAACGATCGTGAGCATGGAGACAGTCAAACAGCGGGGGGCGACAGAACCCCGCTGGGCACGCCGCACTCAGGCGACAACCGCGGCCCGCCTGCGCTCCAGCTCGTCCAAGCGGTCCGCCAGCCGCCGTCGTACGGCGCCCGGGAGCTCCTGTTCGAGGGCGGCCCGAGCCGCCGCGACCGTGGCGTCGTCGCGGTGCGTGATCGGGAAGAACGCCTCGATCACGACGCCCTGCACCCAGCCCTTGTGCGCAGCCATCAGCTCCCCGAGCCGCGTGAAGTAGGCGACAGCGAACGGCTCGGTGAGGGCGAGCTGGTCGGGTCGCCAGAGTCCCTTGCCGGCTGCCTCGATCTCGTAGTTGGCGACCG
This sequence comes from Nocardioides sp. Root682, assembly GCF_001427795.1. GTDB lineage: Bacteria > Actinomycetota > Actinomycetes > Propionibacteriales > Nocardioidaceae > Nocardioides. The sequence continues at coordinate 169,368 of NZ_LMHJ01000005.1, forward strand.
ACACCTCCCCGGTCGCCCGCGCCCAGGCGAACTCCTTGGCCTCCAGCAGCGGCAGCGAGGAGACGGAGCGGGCGTGGTGCACCGTCGCGGACCCGCTGGGCTCGGCGGCGAGGGCTGCGTCGAGAGCAGCCCGGTCCGTCGCGCCGATCTCGGCCAGCCGGCGGCGTGCCTTCCAGCGCAAGTCCGAGTCGGGAGCGATGCCGTCCGGGAGGTCCTCCCCGGCGGCCCAGCGCTCGAGCTCCGACGGGTCGGCGGCAGACAGGACCGTTGCCCGGAAGGCGGACAGCTGGAGCTCCGAGCCGGTGTCGGCACGAGCAACCGCGTCCCTGACCGCGGCGTGGAAGCGGGCGGTGGATCCCTCGGGTGCCAGCGGGAGGGCCGTGTCGAGGGTCCACTGGATCAGGCTGCGGATCCCGTCGGCGGTGTCCTCGACGGGCGGGGAGGCTGCCAGCAGGTCGGCGACGGCCGCGGGTGAAACGGTGGCGTTGAAGAGACCCAGACGGACGCTGTTCCACATCGTTGCCCGGAGCTGGGGGTCGGTCATCGCCGGCGCGAGCCAGGGGAGTGCCGCCAGCGTGACCGGGTCAGGCGGACTGACCGCCCACGTGGTCTCGTTCGCGTCCAGGAGCACCGGTGCCTCACCTGCATCGAACGCGACGTCGGCCCGGTCGACCACGAGCGGCGCCTGCACCCAGGCGCCGTCGCGGTGCACGGCGACGGCGAGCAGATGGGTGCGGTCGGCTGGGTGGTCGACAGGGGACGAACGGAGCACCAGGCCAGCGCTGCGGTCGATCGTGAGCGTGTCCGGGCCGGGAGTGAGCAGCCAGTCGCGGACGAAGCCGTCGAGGTCGGTCCCGCCGGCAGCCTTCGACCAGCTGGCGAACAGGTCGTGCATCGTCGCGTTGCCGAAGCGGTGCAGCGCGAAGTGCTCGCGCACCCCGCTGAAGAACGCTTCGTCCCCGAGCCGGGTGGCGAGCTGCCGGAGCACGTTGGAGCCGCGCGCATAGGAGATCCCGTCGAAGTTCTGCAACGCAGCGAGCGCGTCCTCAGCGGCATTGCCGGCAACGGGGTGCGTCGTGGGGCGGGAGTCGGCGGTGATGCCCCACACGCGACGTGCGTACGACTGGTGCAGCCACGCGTCGTCGTACTGCGTGACGTCGGCGATCACCCGGTAGCCCATGTACTCGGCGAACGACTCGTTGAGCCAGAGGTCGTCCCACCAGCGCGGGGTGACGATGTTGCCGAACCACTGGTGCGCCATCTCGTGGGCGATCAGCGCCGCGCGGAAGCTGCGATCGGCGCGGGTGCTGGTGCCTTCGAAGAGCAGGGGGTCGCGGATCGTGACGCAGCCGGGGTTCTCCATCGCGCCGGCGTTGAACTCCGGCACGAACGCCTGGTGGTAGTCACCGAACGGGTACCGCACCCCGAACAACCGGTGGAACTCGTCGAACGACTGCCGGGTCAGGGTGAACAGCTCGTCAGCCTCGCGGTCGAGGATCGCAGCCAGGCTCTGCCGTGAGCTGAGTCCGAGCGGGATGCCGTCGTGCTCGTCGGTCAGGCGGTGGTACGGGCCGGCGACCACCGTGACGAAGTACGTCGAGAGCGGGGGAGTGGGGCCGAGCTCCCAACGGCGGGCGTTCCCCTCGCTGCCGACCTCGCGCGCAGGGGCGTTCCCGGCGACCATCCAGTCGGCGGGAGCGGTCACCCGCATCGTGTACGGCGCCTTGAGGTCGGGCTGGTCGAAGCACGCGAAGATCGACGGCGCGGCATCCATGAAGGACATTCCGTAGACGTAGGCCAGACCGTCGGCCGGGTCGACCATCCGGTGCAGGCCCTCGCCGTCGTTGCGGAACGGCATCGTCGCCTCGACCACCAGCTCGTGCTCACCGGCACCCAGCGTGAGAGCGACGCGTCCACGAGCCAGGGCCGTCGGATCGATCGACGCACCATCGAGGCTGATCGTGTGCAGCGCTGTCGGCTTCACGTCGACGAAGGTCGAGGCAGTGTTGCTGGTGAACCGGATCGTCGTGCGTGAGGCGAACACGTCGTCGCCGACGGTCAGGTCCAGCTCCACGTCGTACGACGTCACGGTGAGCACGCTCGCCCGGTGCTCTGCTTCGGCGCGGGTGAGGCTGATCGCCCCCGACTCGGTGCTCATCGGGCCAGCGTAGTGAGCAGGCCAACCGCGATGTGGGAGCCTTTCGGCCATGCGTCCATGGACCCAGGTACCGCCCCAGTCGGGGCGCCGATTCGTGATCACCGGCTCCAACGGAGGCCTCGGCCTGGAGACTGCCCGGATCCTCGGGTCCCGTGGTGCCGAGATCGTGATGGCCTGCCGCAGCGTCGAGAAGGGCGAAGCGGCTGCCCGTTCGGTGCCCGGTCACGACAAGGGTCGCGTCGAGGTGAGGCAGGTCGACGTCAGCGACCTCGCCTCGGTCCGTGCCTTCGTGGCCGGCCTGACGGACGAGGGCCGACCGGTCGACGTACTCATCAACAATGCGGGGGTGCTCGGCCTCCCGCACGCACTGTCGCCTGACGGGGTGGAGATGCACTTCGCGACCAACTACCTCGGTCACTTCGCGCTGACCCAGGGGCTGCTGCCGCTGCTGACCGACCGCGTCGTGGTGATCGGCTCGCGCGAACACCGGTCGGGGGACATCGACCTCGATGACCTGGCCTGGGAGCGGCGCCCGTACCGCGCCTTCGCGGCCTACGGTGCATCGAAGCTGGCAGACCTGCTGTTCATGAGGGAGCTGGATCGCCGGCTCCGCGCCGAGGGCTCGCCGCTGCGTTCGGTCGGAGCGCACCCGGGGGCGACGGCGACCGCCATCACCAGCGGCTCCGGCCACCCGGTGTTGACCGCTGTCGGCCACTACGGCCAGCGTCTGGTCAGCATGCCCGCGTGGCGGGGAGCGCTGTGCTCGGTGTACGCCGCGACGATGGACGTCCCCGGCGGTTCCTACATCGGTCCGCACGGGCGGACCGAGCTGTGGGGCTGGCCCGCGCCCGCGCGGATGTCGCCCAAGGCCGACGACGAGGTGCTCGCCGCCGCCCTGTGGGCGAAGTCGGTGGAGCTCAGCCGATCGTGATGCTCTTGAACGTGACCGGGGTGTTGGGGCGGCCGCCGCTGCTGCCGATGGACGTCCAGTAGTCGTCGTTGCCGGACGCCGTCGCCTTGAGCAGGGTCTTGAGCGAGGCGTCGTCGAGCTTGCCCCAGACGGTGTACGCCGGGGAGAAGCCGGAGTCGCCGAAGACGATGAAGAACTGGCCGCCGCCGGAGTTCGGGGCACCGGTGTTGGCCATGGCCAGCGTGCCCGCCGGGTAGGTCTCGTCGCCGGTGATCTCGTCGGGGATCGTGTAGCCGGGACCGCCGGAGCCGACTTCCTGGCCGGGCGTCGCGGCCTTCGGGTCGAAGTTCGGGTCGCCGCACTGCAGGAACTCGAAGCCGGGGTCGTTGCCCTGGCGGTGGCACGACGTGTTGTCGTAGTAGCCCTGCTCGGCGAGGGACGCGAACGACTCCACCGTGCAGGGTGCCTTGTCAGCGTCGAGGGTCAGCTTGAGGTCACCGACGGTCGTGTGCAGGACGGCCGGGACCTGGCCGGAGCGCGACGGGGCCGCCTTCGGGAGCTTCACCTCGCGGGCTGCTCCGCCCGTCTCGACGAAGTCGCAGGAACCTGACGCCGCGCCGGTGGACTCGGTCGTGGTGTCACTCGAGGGGTCGGTGGTCGAGCTGTCGTCCGCAGCCTTCGTGTCGTCGTCACCGCAGGCGGCGAGGCTGGCGAGCAGGAGCAGGGCCGGGACACCGGCGAGCAGTCGGGAACGCATGGGCGCGATGGTACGCAGACGACCTGTGCGCAGTCCGCGTAGGTTGTGGTCATGGACCTGGGCATCCACTACGCGACCTTCACCACCCCGGCGTGGGAGACCACGCTGGTCGACCGGCTGACCGCCACTGCGAAGGTCGCGGACGAGGGCGGCATCTCGCTGTTCACCCTCATGGACCACTACTTCCAGATGGTCGACTTCGGCGGCCCGTTCGAGCCGATGCTCGAGGGGTACACGACCCTGGGCTACCTCGCGGCGGCCACCGAACGGGTGAACCTCAGCCTGCTCGTGACGGGGGTGACCTATCGCCATCCGGGTCTGTTGGCCAAGGTGGTCTCGAGCCTGGACGTGCTCTCGCGCGGCCGGGCGCAGCTCGGCATCGGTGCTGCCTGGTACGACCGGGAGCACGACGGGCTCGGCGTACCCTTCCCGCCGCTGGCGGAGCGCTTCGAACGGCTCGAGGAGACGATCCGGATCGTCGAGCAGATGTGGAGCGACGACGACGGCCCGTTCGAGGGGAACCACTACCAGCTGGCCGAGACGATCTGCTTGCCGAAGCCGGTGCGGGGCCGGGTGCCGCTGATGATCGGTGGCCAGGGGGAGCGCAAGACCCTGCGGCTGGTCGCCCAGTACGCCGACGCCTGCAACCTGTTCACGGGGGAGGGGGTGGCGGGCGTCGCCAACAAGCTCGACGTGCTGCGCCGACACTGTGACGACCTGGGCCGCGACTACGACGCGATCCGCAAGACGATCCTGTACTTCGGCGACCCGGTGGCGGACCCGGATGCCTTCGTTCGCGACATGGAGGAGTACGCCGCCCTCGGTGTCAGTCTCGCCGCGATGATGGCGCCGGCGACCGATCCGGAAGGCTGGGCAAGCGAGCTCGTCGAGAGGGCCCTGCCTCGGGTGGCTGCCCTCTGAGGGTTGGTCACGTTCGTGCGGCGGCTCCCGGCTAACCTCACTGGGTGAGTGCGACGATCAAGGCTGCAGGGCTGGCGGCTGGACACGGCGCCACGGCGCTGTTCTCGGGGTTGGACCTGGTGATCGGACCGCGTGACGTGGTCGGTCTGGTCGGCCCGAACGGAGCGGGCAAGTCGACGCTGCTGCGCACCCTGGCCGGCGAGCTCCCGCCCGAGGACGGCACCGTGACGGTCACGCCCGCCTCGGCGATCATCGGCTACCTGCCGCAGGAGACCGAACGTCGCGCGGGCGAGACAGTGCGCGGCTTCCTTGCTCGTCGTACGGGTGTAGCCGACGCGCAGGCGGCCTTCGACACAGCGACCGCGCGACTGGAAGCGGGGGAGGCCGGCGCGGATGACGAGTACGCCGACGCTCTCGAGCGCTGGCTCGCCCTCGGCGCGCCGGACCTGGACGAGCGTGCCGATGCGATTGCAGCCGACGTCGGCCTCGCCGTCGACCTGGACCAGTTGATGACGTCGCTCTCCGGGGGCCAGGCGGCCCGGGCGGGTCTCGCGAGCCTGCTGCTGTCGCGCTACGACGTGTTCCTGCTCGACGAGCCGACCAACGACCTCGACCTGGACGGTCTCGACCGGCTGGAACGCTTCGTCGCAGATCTCGGCGAGGCTGCCGTCATCGTCAGCCACGACCGCGAATTCCTTGCGCGCACCGTGAACCGGATCGTGGAGCTGGACCTCCATCAGCGTGCGATCAACATCTACGGCGGCGGCTACGACGCCTGGCTCCAGGAGCGCGAGATCGCGCGTCGCCACGCCCGTGAGGCCTACGACGAGTACGCCGACACCGTTTCCGGTCTCCAGGCGCGCGCGAACATGCAGCGCAACTGGGCAGCGCAGGGCGTGCGCAACGCCCGCCGCAGCATCAACAACGAACCCGACAAGTCGGTGCGCAAGTACCGCGTGAACTCCAGCGAGAAGCAGGCCTCGAAGGTGCGCCAGTCCGAGAAGGCGCTGGAGCGCCTGGAGGAGGTCGACGAGCCCCGCAAGGAATGGGACCTGCGGATGGAGATCGCCGCCGCACCCCGCTCGGGCGCCGTCACGGCAGCGCTCCGGGAGGCCGTCGTACGACGGGGCGACTTCACGTTCGGACCGGTGACCCTGGAGATCGGGTGGGCCGAGAAGGTTGCCATCACCGGTGCGAACGGTTCCGGCAAGTCCACCCTGCTGGCCGCGTTGCTCGGACGACTTCCGCTCGACGAGGGACAGTCACACCTCGGACCGGGTGTGGTCGTCGGTGAGGTCGACCAGGCTCGTCGGCTCTTCGAGGGTGACGAGCCGCTGGTGGATGCGTTCCAGCGGCACGTGCCCGACCTTGCGCCCGAACCCGTACGAACCCTGTTGGCCAAGTACGGACTGAAGACCGATCACGTCGTGAGGTCGGCTTCCACGCTGTCGCCGGGGGAGCGGACCCGCGCTGCGTTGGCGCTGCTGCAGGCCCGGGGAGTGAACCTGTTGGTGCTCGACGAGCCGACCAACCACCTCGACCTGCCCGCGATCGAGCAGGTGGAGGCTGCGCTCGAGACCTATCCCGGCACCCTGCTCCTGGTGACCCACGACCGGCGGATGCTGGCGGCGGTGTCCACGACCCGGGAGCTGCACGTCGAGAACGGTCAGGTCATCGAGCGTTCCTGACGGAAGGGCCGGACCACGACGCCGCTCAGCCCCGGCGGGCGGCGGGCTGGAACAGCTCCACGAGGTTCCCTGACGGGTCCGCCAGGAGGATCTGGCTCCCGCCCGGCCCGGAAACGAGGTCGCTGACGAAGGCCAGCCCGGCGTCGCCGAGACGGGTGATCTCGGCCTCGAGGTCGTCGACGACGAGGTGGATCCGGTTGCGACCGGGACCCGAGGCGAGGTCCGGGGGAGTTGCCCGCGCGCCGGAGCTCGCGGCGCCGGAGAGCAGGAGCCGCAACGGACCGCGGGTGACGTCGGCGAAGGCCGGAGCGGCGCTCATGTTGAGGGTGAAGCCCAGGTGCGTCGTGTAGAACGTGATCGATTCTTCGACGTCGTCCACCAGGTACCGCACGCTGGCGAGGTTGTCGGGAGCGTTCATGCCTTCACCGTAACTCCGATCGGGCCTGAGCACGGATGCTCGTTTGGCAATCCGTCGTGGAGCCGATACTGCACACATGACGTCAGGCGAAACGGCAGGGGACACCTCGTCAACCGAGAAGTCCACCGAGAAGTCCACCGAGAAGTACCGTCGCATTCCGCTGTACCGGCACCCGCTGCTGGCACCGGCCACATCCATGGTCCTGGGACTGGGAAGCCTGGTGGCCGTGCTCTGCTTCCACTTCCCGGAGCTGCTGACCAGCCAGGAGTTCCGCGCGGTCTACAGCGAAGGGTTCGCGCGGCGGCTGCTGCTCATCGCACTATCCTTTGCGTTCGTCGCGGGAACGTTCGCGATCCTTCGCGACCAGCACAAGCGTCTGGCCTTCATCGGGGTCGGATCCGCCACCATCGCGGTGCTGGCGGGGGGATCTGATGTCCAGTTCGAGACCATCGGCAAGACGCCGTACTCGCTCGGCCTCGACTGGTTCGTCCTGTCGCTGTTCTTCTCCGCCCTGGTCTTCATCCCGCTCGAGCACCACTTCGCACGGCGCCCGCTCGCCGTGCTGCGGCCCGGTTGGCGGACCGACGCGGCGTACTTCTTCATGTCCCACGTGCTGGTCCAGTTCATCCTGATCACCGTCACGGCCTCCACCAGTGTGGTCGTCGAATCCGTGAAGATCGGCGGCATCCAGGACTGGGTGGGAGGCCTGCCGTTCGTGGCGCAGTTCTTCCTCGCAGTGTTCGCGGCCGACGTCGCGCAGGCCGGCCTGCACCGCGGCTACCACCGGATCGTGGTCCTGTGGCGCTTCCACGCGGTCCATCACTCGAGCCCCGAGCTCGACTGGCTGGCGGGCTCACGGGTCCACCTCATCGAGACGATCCTGACCCGTTCCACCGTCCTGCTCCCGCTGCTCCTGCTGGGCTTCTCCCAGGAGGCCGTCAACGCGTACGCCGTCCTCGTCGGCCTCCAGGCCGTCATCGCGCACGCGAACATCGGCATCAGGTTCGGCTGGCTCGAGTACGTCATCACGCTGCCGCGCTACCACCACTGGCACCACGCCCGCCACATCGACTACTGGGACCGCAACTACGCCATCCACCTGCCTGTCGTCGACATGCTCATGGGTTCGTTCAAGCTTCCTCGCGACGGAAGCTGGCCCGAGGAATACGGCGTGCTCAAGCCCGAGACGGTCCCCAACGGGTTCGTCGCCCAGCACCTGATGCCGTTCCGGGGGACCAGGGAGTACAGCGACTACGTCTCCTGATCCGATGCGGTGGATCCCAAAGTGGTACCATCTTGGGATGAGTGTCCAGATCGCCGTACGACTGCCTGACGAGCTGGTCGCGTACGTCGACACCCTCGTCAGCGAGGGTGGCGGCTCGCGGGCGGCTGTGGTGGCGCGTGCGTTGGGGCTGTACCAGCAGCAGCTCAGTGCAGAACGTGATGCGCGGATCCTCGAGGCATCGGGGGACTACGACGACTTCGACGACCTGGTCGGTCACGTCGCTGTCGGCGACTGATGCGCGACATCCACATCGCCCATCTCGACAAGGCACGTCCGGTGCTGGTCCTGACGCGTGAGCCGGTCCGAGGTGCGATGCGCCGGGTCACGGTGGCACCGATCACGTCGACAGCCAAGGGGCTGAGCACCGAAGTGCAGGTCGGTCCGGACAACGGCCTCGAAGAAGCCAGCGTCGTGAGCTGCGACAACATCATCACCATCGACAAGCGATCACTCGGCCGGCACGTCGGGTTCTTCTTCGATCGCCAGGAAGCCGACCTGGCGGCGGCGATCGTGAGCGCCTTCGCCCTGCGCCCCTGAGGTCTGCACCGTCCCCGGGAGAGGGTTCCGTCGAGGTAGTCTGACATAATGTCACTTATCGGCGATATGGCACGTCCTTCGGAGAAGGGGTGTCCTCAGATCCGCTGAGCCGGTTCGATCTCGCTTCGAGTGCCGGGGTGGGGTCCTACGCTGATGCTGTGCTCCCGCGCTCGATGATGCCCGCATTCCTCCTTCTCCTGCTCGGTCTCGTCGCCCTGCCAATGCCGGACGGCCACGCAGTCGTCGAGCAACGGATGGCGGATCCGACCTACATCTGGTCCTCGACACCGTCACCCGTCGTGTTCCTGCTGCCGAACCGGACCGTTCGGTTGCGTCCCAAGACCTACTGCTGGACGGCACCGGACATCGTCAACGACGACGGCTCGGGAATCGGCTCGTCCGTCTGTGCCCGCCAGTCCGCTCCGGCGGCTGCTGACCTGGTCAAAGTGGCGCGGACCGGGAAGATCCGGTTCTGGTTCGGCCGCCCCGGTTGGCGTTGGGGTGCGCGGCTGGTGAGCTTCGCCCACCCTGGTCGCGCAGGTTGCGACGTGGCACGTGTTCCGGTGGCGGCCAGTGCGCAACGCTTCGACCTCGCGCCGCCGCGCTATCGAGGGACCTATCGCGTGCGGTTGGTCGGGCGAGGCCCGGAAGGCGTGGTGGTGGTCCGCTTCTCGTGGCGCTACGGAAGCAGTGCTGGACGCTGTTCGTGATCCTTCGGTCACTGGATCGTCGCGATTGACCTGAGACGTCAGACGCTGCTGCGGGCACAGGTGATGCAGGTGCGCGCGGTTGGCCGGGCCTCGAGACGTTCTGCCCCGATGTCTCCCCCGCAGGACTCACAGACGCCGTACAGGCCAACATCCCAACGCGTCAGTGCAGCGTCGGCTTCGGTGACCTGTGACCGAGCCTGCTGGATCAGTGCGTTGAGCTGGGAACGTTCGAAGGCGATCGTCGCGCCTTCGGGGTCGTGCTCGTCGTCGGCGTTGGTGTCGCGCGACGCTGCGACCACGCCGTCGAAGTCGTCGGTCAGGCGGGCGAGCCGGGTCCGCGCGGAGGCACACTTCGCTTCCAGCACGTCCCGCTCGCCCGCCGTACCTGACATAACGATGTCTCAGGCCAGGCCGTCGAAGGGACGGACCTCGACCGTGCCGCGGCACGCCTTCGACCCCTCGGCCGCGAGCTTGATGGCCACGTCGAGGTCGGGGACGTCGATCACCCAGAAGCCGGCGATGACCTCCTTGGTCTCGAGGTACGGGCCGTCGGTCATCACGGGCTTCTCCCCCTGTCCGTCGACGACGGTGGCCGTCTCCACCGGGGCGAGGCCGCCGGCGAACACCCAGTAGCCGTCGGCCTTGAGCTTCTCGTTGAAGGCACCCGTCTCGGCGAACGACTGCTCCATGTCCTCCTTGGAGGCGTAGCCGTAGTTGTTCGTCTCATCCAGGTCGGTCGGGCCGTGCACGGACAACAGGTAGTTCGTCATCTGATTTCTCCTCAGTCACCGGCGGTCCCGATGACCGCCTCTCTACCTCCACCACGTATGGCACCACGTCGATCCGACAACTTGCGAGGAGAAGTTGGTCCGCCTGTGTCACGACGTTGCGTCGCCTGAGAGGGTGGCTCCCGTGGAGGACGACGAGCTGGTCATCGAGCGAAGCCCGCTGCCCGCCAGGATCGACGATCGGCTGAGGGCCCAGCTCACCTTCATCGCGGAGGCTGATCGCCTCAAGACGATCCTGCGCGCCTCTCCCCTGGCTGCCGCCGATCGTCGCGAGAACGATGCCGAGCACTCGTGGCACCTGGCGCTCATGGTGATCTTGTTGTCGGAGTACGCCGACGAGCCGATCGATGTCGGTCACGCGACCCGGCTGGTCGTCATCCACGACCTGGTCGAGATCTACGCCGGCGACAGCCCTGTCTTCGACCCGGCCGCCGTGGTGGGACAGCAGGAACGCGAGGAGGCAGCGGCCGACAGGTTGTTCGCGCTCCTGCCGGACGACCAGGCGGCCTGGGTGCGGGCGTTGTGGGATGAGTTCGAGGCCGGCCAGACTCCGGAAGGCCGCTTCTGCAAGGCGATGGACCGGCTCGAGCCGATGCTGCTCAACTGGCTCAACCGCGGCGGGACGTGGCAGATGCCCGGCGCCACGGAGTCGACGGTCCGGGCCCGGGAAGCGGGGGTCGTCGCAGCGTCGACCGCCCTCGGCGAGGCCACCAACAGCCTGGTCGAGCAGGGCCTGGCCAACGGGTGGATCAGGCCAGACCCGTGAGTGCAGACCCGTGAGTGCAGACCCGTGAGCGCAGACCCGTGAGTGCCAGCGAGACGGTGGCGGACCTGGGTTTCAACGGTCCCTCCGTTTTCAAGGTATAACGCACCAGGGGGCTTGCGGCAAGGCCCTCCTGTCAGGGCAGAATCCCCGATTCCACGCCACGAAACTGCCCCGGAGCTGATCACTTGACCGACGCAATCACCACTGCGTTCGCCCTTCCCGACCACCTTGCCGCCAAGAACGCCCCTGCGCTGATCGCCGACGACGAACGCCACTTCCAGGCGATCCGGACCAGCCTCGACGAGGCGATCGCCGACCTGTCCGAGCGCCTCGACCAGGAGCGGAAGGCGCCGGGCGGCATCGGCCAGGAAGCGATGGATCGCGACCTCGAGGTGCACCGCCTGGCCGCGCGACTGCGCACGCTTCGGCGCTACACGCTCGACCTCTGCCTGGGTCGAATGGTCGGTGAGGACGGCGAGGCCTTGTACGTCGGCCGGCTCGGCCTCACAGACAAGGGCGGCGGCCGACTCCTGGTCGACTGGCGCTCCCCCGCTGCGGAGCCGTTCTTCGGCGCGACCCATGCCAACCCCATGGGGCTGGTCAGTCGCCGGCGCTACCGATGGACGCTCGGCCGGATCGGCGACTACTGGGACGAGGTGTTCACGCCGGACGGGCTCGAGGGCAATGCGGCGCTCGACGACCAGTCCGCATTCGTTGCCAGCCTGGGAAGCAGTCGCTCGCCCCAGATGCGCGACGTGCTGGGCACCATCCAGGCCGATCAGGACGCCATCATCCGCGCGTCGTCGCGCGGTGCGCTCGTTGTCGACGGCGGTCCCGGCACGGGCAAGACCGTGGTCGCGCTGCACCGTGCGGCGTACCTGCTCTACTCCGACCCCCATCTCGGGGACGGACGCGGCGGGGTGCTGTTCGTCGGACCGCACCAGCCGTACCTCGCGTACGTCGCCGACGTGCTTCCCAGCCTGGGCGAGGACGGCGTCCAGACCTGCACGGTGCTGGACCTCGTGCCCGGTGGCGCGGCCGCGAAGCCGGAGACCGATCCGGAGGTGGCCCGGCTCAAGGCGAGCGCTGCGATGGTGGCGGCGATCGAGCCGGCGGTCCGGTTGTACGAGGAACCACCCGGCGTGGGCAGCGAGGTGGAGACGCCGTGGGCCGACCTGTGGCTCAGCAAGCACGACTGGGCCGAGGCGTTCGAGGCGCCTGACGCCGGCACGCCGCACAACGAGGCCCGCGACGAGGTGTGGGAGGAGCTCGTCACGATCCTGGTCGACAAGTTCGAGGGTGATGACGACGTCACGCCTGACATGCTGCGCCGGGCGCTCCTGCAGAACAGCGACCTCGTCACGACGTTCAACAAGGCCTGGCCGCTGATCGACCCCGAGGACCTCGTCGGCGACCTCTGGGGCGTGCCGGCCTACCTCCGCATGTGTGCGCCGTGGCTCGAGCCCGACGAGGTCAAGCTCCTGCGACGCGCCGACCCGAAGGCCTGGACGGTCTCCGACCTGCCGCTCCTCGACGCGGCGCGGTTGCGGCTTGGAGACCCGGAGGAGTCGCGGCGCCGTCGCCGGCACGAAGCGGCGGTCGCCGCCGAACGCAAGCGCATGGACGACGTGGTCGACGACCTGCTCCAGCTCGACGACGAGGACGGCATGATGGCCCAGCTCCGTCAGGACGGCATCCGCGACGCCCTCGTGGACGAGGGTGCACTCCCCCAGGCCGACACCGACCTGCTGGCTGGACCGTTCGCCCACGTGGTCGTCGACGAGGCGCAGGAGCTCACCGACGCGGAGTGGCAGATGCTGCTCGTGCGCTGTCCGTCCCGCAGCTTCACCATCGTCGGCGACCGCGCGCAGGCCCGGCACGGGTTCACCGACACGTGGGAGGAGCGGCTCAGGAAGGTCGGCCTCGACCGGATCGAGATGGCGTCACTGAGCATCAATTACCGCACTCCGGAGGAGGTCATGGCGGAGGCCGAACCGGTCATCCGGGCCGTCCTGCCGGACGCCAACGTGCCGACGTCGATTCGCCGGAGCGGCATCCCCGTCCTCCATGGATCGACGGCCGACATCAACGAGGTCCTCGACCGCTGGCTGACCGAGCACGCCGACGGGACGGCGTGTGTCATCGCGGCGGGCAGCGAGGACGGGCAGTACGACGGCCGGCGGCGGGTGCGGGCCTTGTCTCCGGAGCACTCCAAGGGCCTGGAGTTCGATCTCGTCGTGCTCCTCGACCCCGAGACCTTCGGGACCGGCGTCGAGGGCGCGGTCGACCGGTACGTCGCCATGACGCGTGCCACGCAGCGGCTGGTCGTGCTCACCGGCACCTGAGGTTCAGTCGAGGCAGAACTCGTTGCCTTCAGGGTCGGTCATCACGATGAAGCCGGTCTCCATCGGCGGCGCCGGTTCGTGGCGCTGGACCCTGATCGCGCCCAGCGCCACCAGTCGCTCGCACTCGGCCTCGAGTGCAGCCATCCGCTCGTCTCCCAGCAAGCCCGGTGCCACCCGGACGTCGAGGTGGACCCGGTTCTTGGCGACCTTCTCCTCCGGTACCAGCTGGAAGAACAGCCGCGGTCCGACGCCGTCGGGGTCATCGAGCGCCGACCGGGAGTTCCGCTGGTCCTCCGGGACTCCGATCTGCGCCAGGAACTCGTCCCAGGCGGCCAAGGGGTCGCCACCGTCCGGCACGACGACGCCGGGTGGGCCGGGATGGACGTAGCCGAGGACGTCGCGCCAGAAGGTGGACAGCGCGCGCGGGTCGTGGGCGTCGAAGGTGATCTGGAGGTCACGGCTCATGACTCCGTTCTACTCGCCGCCGCCGACAATCGGCTCTACGGCAGGAATCCCCCGCTTTCGCCATGGTGCGAGCCGAGCGATCGGCGTACGTTGCGAGATGGGCCCGGCCGGGGTCCGGGACGCCTCGACCGGTCTTCTTCACACCCATCGACCGAGGAGGCAGCAGTGTTCATCCAGATCATCCAGGGCGCGTGCACACGGCAGGACGAGGTCCACGCGCTGCTCGACGAGTGGCGTAGCGACTTCTCCCCCGGTGCACCCGGCTGGCTCGGTGGCACCTACGGTTTCACCGACGACGACCAGTTGATGGCGATCGTCCGCTTCGAGTCGCGCGACGCCGCGGCAGAGAACTCGGCCCGGCCCGAGCAGGGCGAATGGGCCGAACGGCTGAATGCACTGATGGACGGCCCGCTCGAGTTCCACGACTGCGATGACGTCACGTTGCTCATGGACGGCGGCTCGGACCAGGCCGGCTTCGTCCAGGTCATCCGCGGGCGTGTGGACGACCCGGACCGGCTCAAGGCGTTGCTCGCGGACGCGACCAGCCTGCACGAGATGCGGCCCGACATCCTCGGGGCGACCCTTGCCATCGAGGCTGACGGCACCTTCACCGAGACCGTCGCGTTCGCCAGTGAGGACGCCGCGCGTGCGGGCGAACAGGTCGAGCCACCTCCCGAGGTCCGTGGAGAGCTCGAGTACGCCATGAAGGGAGCGACCTTCTACGACCTGCACCACCCGTGGTTCGCCAGCCGCTGAGCCGCGGAGGAGGAGCACTGAGCACCATCCGCCGTCGACGGTGGTGAGCCAGGTCTCGCGGCTCGCCGCTGGCCATTTCCTATGCAGTCCTGCATAGTCAACGCCATGACGCAGACCACCACCGTCGACGCCCTCGACCAGCCGTTCACCCTGCCCAACGGATCCGTGCTCCCCAACCGGATCGCCAAGGCCGCCCTGAGCGAGAGCCTGTCGCGTCGTGACCACACCCCCGGTACCCGCATCAAGACGCTCTACCGGCGCTGGGCGGACAACGGTGCAGGGCTGGTCATCACCGGCAACGTGATGGTCGACCGTCGGGCGATCGGTGAGCCGGGCAACGTGGTGGTCGAGGACGACCGCGCGTTCGAGGACGTCGTCGAGTGGGCGCAGATCATCAAGGCCAACGGCGCCGTGGCCTGGGCGCAGATCAACCACCCGGGCCGTCAGGCCCCGCGGAGCCTCACCCCGAAGCCGGTCGCTCCGTCAGCGGTGGCCGTGGCCGGCAGCGCCGGCATGTTCGCCGAGCCGCGGGAGCTGACCCACGAAGAGATCGAGGACATCATCCGCCGGTTCGCCACGACCGCCGGGATCCTGGTCCGCGCCGGGTTCGACGGCGTCCAGATCCACGGCGCCCACGGTTACCTCGTCAGCCAGTTCCTCTCTCCCCTCGCGAACCAGCGGACCGACGAGTGGGGCGGCACCCCGGAGAAGCGCCGCCGGTTCGTGATCGAGGTCGCCCGCGCGATCCGCGCGGAGATCGGTCCCGACGCGGCCATGGGCATCAAGCTCAATTCCGCGGACTTCCAGCGAGGCGGGTTCACCGAGGACGAGTCGATCGCCGTCGTCCACGCTCTCGCCGCTGAGGGGATCGACCTGCTCGAGATCTCGGGTGGGACCTACTCCTCGGCCGCGATGCTCGGTGTCGACCCGTCGCTGAAGGACAGCACGCGCAAGCGCGAGGCGTACTTCCTGGACTACGCCGAGCGCGTCCGCGCGGAGCTCCCCGACCTGCCCCTCATGCTGACCGGCGGCTTCCGTAGCGCCGAGGCGATGAACGACGCCGTCACCAGTGGCGCCATCGACGTCGTGGGGCTCGGGCGTCCGCTGACGGTCGAGCCCGACGTGCCCGGCCAGCTCCTCGACGGCACGACGACGACCAGCCACGTCCGTCCGCGCCGTAGCGGGATCCGGCTGATCGACAGTCTCACCGAGCTGACGACGTACACGGTCCAGATGTGGCGGATGGCCGACGGCAAGGAGCCTGCTCCGCGCCGGCACCCGGCGTTCAACGTGGCGCAGTACCTCGTCCGCAACGGCCGCGACAGCGTCCGCGTCGGTCGCCGGGGGCTCTGAGGCCGCCGTGGCTCGACGGTCTGATCCGGCGAAGCGGGAGCGCATGGTCCGCACTGCCCGGGACCTGCTGTGCCGTCGCGGCGTCGCGGGGACGACGATGCTCGACGTGGTGGCCGAGGCCGGTACGTCCCGCGGTTCGCTCTACCACTACTTCCCGGGTGGCCGGTCGGAGATGGTCGAGGACGCTGTCCGTGGAGCAGTCGCGGAGTACACCGAGGGACTGCTCGCCCTCGCCGACCTCGAGCCCCGTGACGCGATTCCGTTGATCGTCGCGGTCTGGCGGTCCGAGGCGGAGGCGAGCGACTACGCAGCCGGGTGCCCGGTCGTCGCGGCGGCTCTCGGGGGCGAGGTCGAGCCCGGAGCCCGCGAGATCGCTGCCCGCGCCTTCACCGACTGGACCGACGCCGTAGCGGCCTGGCTGGTGCACACCGGTGTCCCGGCCGACCGGACCGCCTCGCTGGCGAGCCTCCTGCTGTCGGCCGTGGAAGGCGCTGTGATCGTCGGCCTCGCGCAGCGCTCGAGCGAGCCGATGGTGCGGGTCGCCGACGAACTGGTCAGGGTGGTCGAGGCCGCGCGAACGCCCGGTCGCGGCTGACCGGTCGGAGCGCTCGCCCCGATCTGCACGGAATCTCCACACGTCGCACACCACTTCGGACCGTCCACGCTCGTAGCCTCCTCGCATGAGCATGTCGCGAGTCCTCGTCGTCGAGGACGACCCGGTGATCAACCAGGCGGTCACGGACCGGCTGGTCGCCGAGGGGTACGACGTGGTGCGCGCCTGGGACGGCCCCGGCGCCGTCGCGGCGTACGCCGAGCACTCCCCCGACGTGGTGGTGCTCGACGTCATGCTGCCGGGGTACGACGGCCTCGAGGTCTGTCGCCGTATCCAGGCCGACCGACCGGTACCGGTGCTGATGGTCACCGCTCGCGTGGACGAGGCCGACGTCCTCGTCGGGCTGGGCGTCGGCGCCGACGACTACCTCACCAAGCCGTTCCGGATGCGGGAGCTGGTGGCCCGGGTGGCCGCACTGCTGCGCCGCGTCCAGCGGGCGGCGGACCTCGCCGCGGACCGTGCCGGTCGTGGGGAGGTCCGGCTCGGCGACCTGCGGATCGACGCGGCGGCCCGGAGGGCGTGGCGAGGCGACGACGAGGTCGCGTTGACCCCGACCGAGTTCGACCTGCTGGTCTGCCTGGCGGCGACCCCCGGCGCGGTCGTGACCCGCGAGCGCCTGCTCGCCGAGGTCTGGGGGTGGCCGGGCGGCTCCGGGACCCGCACCGTGGACAGTCACGTCAAGGCACTTCGGGCCAAGATCGGGGCGGATCGGATCCGGACCTCACACGGCGTCGGCTACGCGTTGGAGACGCCGAGGACGCCAGGGACACCTCCTGTGCCGGAGACCGCTCGATGAGTGCCGAGCCGCTGGCCGGCATCACGTCCATCAAGGTCAAGCTCGGCCTGCTCGTGGCAGCGAGCGTGACCTTCGCCGCAGTCGTGGCCAGCATCGGCCGCGCGGCCGGCGTGCCGGTCTGGCTCGGCCTGCCGGTCACGATCGTGCTCGCTCTCGCCGTCACCCAGCTGCTCGCCGTCGGGATGACCTCGCCGCTGCGCCAGATGACCGAGGCAGCGCGCCGCATGGCGACGGGAGACTACGGCGTCGAGATCACCACGCCGTCCACCGACGAGGTGGGCCAGCTCGCCCGGGCCTTCACCACGATGGCGCGCGACCTCGCCTCCGTGGACCGGCAGCGCCGCGAGCTCGTGGCGAACGTCAGCCATGAGCTCCGCACCCCGCTGACCGCGCTGTGCGCCGTGCTGGAGAACCTCGTCGACGACGTCGCTCCCCGGGACCCGGAGACCCTCGCGAGTGCGCTGGGCCAGGCCGAGCGTCTGGCCGGACTCGTCGAGGACCTCCTCGACCTCGCCCGGGTGGACGCCGGAAAAGCACCGCTGACCCCAGAGCCGGTGGCACTGGCTCCGTTGCTGGACGAGGCGGTCGCGGAGGCGCAGGTCCTCGGTCGGGACGTGCGGTACGACGTGCGGGTCGCCCCCGCCGACCTGACCGTCCACGCCGATCCCGCCCGGCTGCGCCAGCTGGTCGCCAACCTGCTCGACAACGCCAGCCGGCACAGCCCGTCGGGCGGCACAGTTCTCGTCAGCGTGGTCACGACCGGAGAGCGCTACCTCCTCGAGGTCCACGACGAGGGCCTGGGCGTCGCACCACCGGACCGCGAGCGCGCGTTCGAACCCTTCGGCACCCTGAGCGGCGACGAGGGCGGCAGCACCGGCCTCGGCCTCGCGATCGCCCGGTGGGTCACCGACCTGCACGGCGGCACGATCGGGTTCGTCGATCCCGAGCCCGGTCGCCGAGGAGCCCGCGTGCGGGTGTCCCTCCCCCTGCAACCTGCCGATCGCCACTCCCTGCCCACAGAGACCGAGGAGAGCACCATGCCCGAGCCGGGAACGACACCCGAGACGTCTGGTCCGGGCCCGTACGCCCGGGTCGCCCAGGTCGCCCTGCCGCCGCAGCACCCAGCGTCTCCGCCCGCGCCGCGGCCGATCTTCGATGACCTCTTCGGTTCCTTCTGGCCCGAACGGGACGTCCCGACGAGCAGCCGCCTGCTGATCGGGGCAGCCGGCACCGGACTGTTGGCCGCACTGCTCCTGCCGTTCCGCGAGCTCGGCCTCGCCGCCTTCATCGTGCTGCTCGCAGCGGGCGGCGTCGTCCTGCTCGCAAGCCGCCACCGCCGGGATCCGTTCACCCTCGCCTGCGCTGCGCTGTGCGTGCTGCTCGCCGCCACCACGGTGATCCGCGATGCCGAGTGGGTGGTCGTGCTGAGCCTCTTCGTCGGCGGTGTCGTCTGCCTGTGCGGCGTGACCCGTGGGCGCTCGATGCCGGACTTCGTGCTCTCCGGCCTCGCCTGGCCGCTGTCCGGCCTGCGTGGACTTCCCTGGCTCGGTCGGACCCTCACCGGCCTGGTCGGGGTCACCAACCTCGGTCGCGGGCCGGCTCTGCTGCGCACCCTGGTCTGGTCCGCTCTGGGCCTGTTGGTCTTCGGCGCCCTGCTGGGGTCGGCGGACGCGCTGCTCGCCTCCTGGGTCGAGGACCTCGTGCCGGACCTGACCATCGACACCTTCGTGCTCCGCGTGTTCGTCGGAGTCGCTGTCGGCGGGGCAGTGCTCGCCGCGGCCTACCTGGCTCTCAACCCGCCCCGTGTCGGGGGCGGTCCCAGGCCTGTCCGGACCACGATCCACCGATTCGAGTGGCTGGCGCCGGTGCTGGTGGTCAACGCTGTGCTCGCTGCCTTCCTGGTGGCCCAGGCCACGGTGGTCTTCGGGGGGCACGCCTACCTGCGCCGCACCACCGGGCTGACCTACGCCGAATACGTCCACCAGGGCTTCGGTCAGCTCACCGTCGTGACGGCGCTGACCCTGATGGTGATCTGGGCGGCAGCGCGCAAGGCGCGGAGGGAGGACGCGTCCGACCGGCTCTGGCTGCGTGTCTCGCTGGGCCTGCTCTGCCTCCAGGCCATGGTGGTCGTCGGGTCCGCACTGCACCGTCTCAGCCTCTACCAGGACGCCTACGGCCTCACCCGGATGCGCCTGCTGGTCGACGTGTTCGAGGGCTGGCTCGGACTGCTCCTCCTCGCCGTCCTGGTTGCCGGTTCGTCCTTGCGCGCCATGTGGTTCGCCCGCTTCGCCCTGCTCAGCGGGGCGTGCGCGATCGTCGGGTTGGCCGTGGTCAACCCCGACGCCTGGATCGCGGCGCGCAACATCGACCGCTACGAGGAGAGCGGCCGGATGGACTGGACCTACCTCCAACAGCTCTCCTCCGACGCTGTTCCCGCGTTCGCCGAGCTGCCGGACCGGCTGCGCAGCTGTGCCCTGGTCGGCCGCGAGGTGCCCGACGGAGACTTGCTCGAGTGGAACCTCGGCCGCAGCCGGGCCGCCGACGCGATGGACGGTCGGAGCATCGGCTGGGCCGAGGGTGACGAGCTCTGCCCGCCCCACCGCCCCTGAGCGGGTCTACCCGCTGATGTACGACGCCAGGTGCTCGCCGGTCAGCGTGGACCCGTCCTTGATCAGCTCGGCGGGTGTTCCCTCGAACACCACGCGACCGCCGTCGTGGCCGGCGCCGGGTCCGAGGTCGATGATCCAGTCGGCGTGCGCCATCACGGCCTGGTGGTGCTCGATCACGATGACGGACTTGCCGGAGTCGACCAGGCGGTCGAGCAGCCCCAACAGGTTGGCGACATCGGCGAGGTGCAACCCGGTCGTCGGCTCGTCGAGGACGTAGACGCCGCCCTTCTCCCCCATCCGCATGGCCAGCTTGATCCGCTGGCGCTCGCCGCCGGACAGCGTGTTCAGGGGCTGGCCGAGCTTGAGGTAGCCCAGTCCGACGTCCTCCAGCCGACCCAGGATCGACGCGGCCGCGGGCGTCTTCGCGTCACCCTCGGCGAAGAACGCGTGGGCATCGGTGATCGGCAGGTCGAGGACCTCGGCGATGTTGAGCCCGCCGAAGGTGAGCTCCAGGACCGAGGCCTGGAACCGCTTGCCGCCGCACTCGTCGCACAGGGTCGCGACCGTCTCCATGAAGCTCAGCTCGGTGTAGATCATGCCGTTGCCGTTGCAGCTCCCGCACGCACCTTCGGAGTTGGCACTGAACAGTGCGGGCTTCACCCCGTTGGCCTTGGCGAACGCCTTGCGGATCGGCTCCAGGAGTCCTGTGTACGTCGCCGGGTTGCTCCGGCGCGAGCCCTTGATGGCGCCCTGGTCGATCACGACCACGCCCTCGCCGCCCGCGACCGACCCGTGGATCAGTGAGCTCTTGCCGGACCCGGCGACGCCGGTGACGACGCACAGGACGCCGAGCGGGATGTCGACCGAGACGTCCTGCAGGTTGTGCATCGACGCATCCCTGATCTCCAGCTGGTCCGATGCCGTGCGCACCTCGGACTTGAGCTCGGCCCGGTAGCTGAGGTGCCGGCCGGTGAGGGTGTCGGACCGGTGCAGTCCGGCGACGTCACCTTCGAAGGTGACCATGCCGCCCGCCGTACCGGCGCCAGGTCCGAGGTCGACGACGTGGTCGGCGATCTTGATGGTCTCGGGCTTGTGCTCGACCACGAGCACCGTGTTGCCCTTGTCGCGCAGCTCGAGGAGCAGCTTGTTCATCCGCTGGATGTCGTGCGGGTGCAGGCCGATGGTCGGCTCATCGAAGACGTAGGTGACGTCGGTGAGGGCCGATCCGAGGTGGCGGATCATCTTGGTGCGCTGCGCCTCTCCTCCCGACAGCGTCCCGGCGGGGCGGTCCAGCGACAGGTAGCCGAGGCCGATCTCGACGAACGAGTCGAAGAGGTGCAGCAGGTTGCCCAGCAGCGGCGCCACCGAGGGGTCCTTGATGGCGCGCACCCAGTCGGCGGCGTCGGTGATCTGCATGGCGCACACGTCCGCGATCCCCAGCCCGTTCACCTTGGAGGACCGGGCCGCCTCGTTGAGACGGGTGCCCTCGCACGCGGGGCAGGGCGCGAAGACCGCAGCCTTCTCGACGAAGGCCTTGATGTGCGGCTGCAACGAGTCGACGTCCTTGCTGAACATCGACTTGCGGATCTTGGGGATCAGGCCTTCGTAGGTGATGTTGATCTTGTCGACCTTCACCTTCCGCGGCTCGGCGTACAGGAAGTCCTCACGCTGGGCGGCCGTGAAATTCTTGATCGGGATGTCGGCCGGGACGGCCTCCTTGAACGCAGCCACCATCCAGCCGTCGGCCGTGTAGCCGGGCACGAGGATCGAACCCTCGATCAGCGACTTCTCCTCGTCGAAGATCTGGGTGAGGTCGAGGTCGGACACACTCCCCCGGCCCTCACACTCGGCGCACATGCCCCCCAGGTAGATGGCCTGGCGGACGACGTTCTTCTCGACCTTGCCGCCCGCCTTCTCCGTGCTCATCACGCCGCTCGCCTTCCGCGTCGGCACGTTGAACGAGAACGCGGTGGGCGGGCCGATGAACGGGTCGCCGATCCGGCTGAACAGCACGCGCAGCATCGCGTTGGCGTCGGTGGCAGTGCCGACGGTCGAGCGGGCGTTGGCCCCCATCCGCTCCTGGTCCACGAGGATCGCGGTGGTGACACCCTCGATGTTGTCGACCTCGGGTCGCGCAAGGTTTGGCATGAAGCCCTGCACGAAGGTGCTGTAGGTCTCGTTGATCATCCGCTGCGACTCGGCGGCGATCGTCGCGAACACCAGCGAGCTCTTGCCGGAGCCGGAGACGCCGGTGAACACCGTCAGGCGCCGCTTCGGCAGCTCGACGCTGACGTCCTTCAGGTTGTTCTCCCGCGCGCCCTGGACCCGGATCAGGTCGTGGCTGTCTGCTGCGTGGGGGGAACTGGTCATCTGGTCAGCCTGCCTGGTTGATGCGGACGTGGTTGCCGGCAGGGTCGCGGAACGCGCAGTCACGGACGCCGTACGGCTGGTCGATGGGCTCCTGGATGACCTCCGCGCCCGTGGCCTGGATCTTCTCGAAGGTGGCGTCCACGTCAGGGGAGCTCAGCACCACGGTGGCGTAGGTGCCCTTGGCCATCATCTCGGCGATGGTGCGGCGCTCGTCCTCGGTGATCCCGGGGTCGGCGGCGGGCGGCGAGAGAACGATCGAGGGCGCGTCCTGGCCGGTCGGCGCGACGGTGATCCACCGCATGTCGCCGTAGCCGACGTCGTTGCGCACCTCGAAGCCGAGAACGTCACGGTAGAAGGCCAGCGATGCCTCGGCATCGGTGTGCGGGAGGAAGCTGTGCTGAATGCTGATGTCCATGTGCTTCACGCTAGTGCCGGCCTCCAGGCAGCCGCTTCTCCATTCCTGATCAATACATCGCCGATTCCCGGACGGGGCACCGACAGCGGTGTTAGGTTCAGCCGCGCCGTCTGTCGCACGCCATGGGGAAAAGAGATCTGCGATGTTGCTCCGTAAGCTGCTCCTGCCTGCCGCGATGGTGTTCGCGGTGCTGGGCCTGCCAACGCCAGCCCAGGCGGCGCCGATCCCGGTGACGCTGACCGTCATCGGGGCCCAGTTCTACGGTGGGCAGCCTGCCTTCGTCGCGCAGACCGGTGTCGCCGGCCTGACCGCCTCGGGCGTGACCTGCACCAAGCTGACCACGGGCGCCACCATCGCGCCGACCGTCTCCGCGGGCGCCTACACGATCCTCGGGTCCAGCTGCAGCGGCGGCACGCTCTCGAACTCCAACTACACGGTGGCCGGCTACACCGGCTCGACCTTCAACAACTACAAGGCACCGCTGACCGTCAAGGCTGCTGACCGGACCAAGGTCTACGGCGACGCGAACCCGTCGCTCGGCGCCACCATCACGGGCTTCGTCAACGGCCAGGACTCGTCCGTCCTGACCGGTGCTCCGGCGCTGTCGACGACCGCCACCGCGTCGTCGAACGTCGGCTCCTACCCGATCACGGCTGCTGTCGGAACCCTGGCTGCCACGGGCAACAACTACTCGTTCGCCTTCTCGTCGGGCGCCCTGTCGGTCACCCCGAAGCTCGTCGACGTCACGGTCAACGGCGCCCAGTTCTACGGCGGTCAGCCGGCGTTCTCCGGCAAGACCGGCGTGGCCGGCGTCACCGTGACGGGCGTGACCTGCACCGGACTGCTCGGCGGTTCGACGATCTCCTCCACCCTGACCGTCGGCACCGAGTACGGCGTCGACCCCGCCACCTGCAGCGGTGGCGTGCTGTCGAGCTCGAACTACGCGATCGGGTCCTACCAGTCGTCGTACTTCTGGGTGCTCAAGGCGGCCCTCACCGTCACCGCCTCGGACGCGACTCGTGAGTACGGCGACGCGAACCCGTCCCTCGGCTACACGATCACCGGCTACCAGAACGACGACGACGCCTCCGACATCAGCGGCACGCCCGCGCTGTCCACCACCGCGACGGCGAGCTCGAACGTCGGCAGCTACCCGATAACCCCGGCCGCAGGCACCCTGACGTCCACCAACTACCGGTTCGTCTACACGCCCGGTGCGCTCGCCGTGACGCCGAAGAAGGTCACCGTGGCCGTCGCCGGCGCCCAGAACTACGGCGGCGCCCCCGCCTTCTCCGGCAAGTCCGGAGTCGCCGGCGTCACCGTCTCGGGCGTGACCTGCACCGGCCTGACCGGCGACGTCGCGATCGCGCCGACCCTGACCGTCGGCACCTCCTACGCGCTGGACCCGGCGACCTGCAGCGGCGCCCAGCTGTCCAGCTCCAACTACGAGGTCGCCGGCTACTCGTCGACGTCCTTCTGGGTGCTCAAGGCCGTCCTGACGGTGACCGGCACCGACACCAGCCGAAGCTACGGCGCCGCGAACCCCACGTTCGGCTACACGGTGACCGGCTACCAGAACGACGACGACGCCTCCGACATCAGCGGTACGCCCGCGCTGTCCACCACCGCGACGGCGAGCTCGAACGTCGGCAGCTACCCGATCACCCCGGCCGTCGGCACCCTGACGTCCACCAACTACCGGTTCGTGTTCGCCCCGGGAACGCTGTCCGTCACCCCGAAGCAGGTGACCGTGTCGGTCGCTGGTGCGCAGACCTACGGCGGCCAGCCCGCCTTCGCCGGCAACTCCGGTGTCTCGGGAGTGACCGTCTCCGGCGTGACCTGCACGGCGCTGACCGATGCCGCGATCGCGCCGACGCTCGCCGCCGGTGTCGGGTACGCGATCGATCCCGCCTCGTGCAGCGGCGGCGTCCTGTCGAACGCCAACTACGCGATCGGCGGCTACAAGTCGCAGTCGTTCTGGGTGTTCAAGGCCGTGCTGACGGTGACGCCGAGCGACACGAGCCGGGTCTACGGGTTCGGCAACCTGCCGCTCGCCTACACGTTCTCGGGGTTCCGCAACGACGACGACTCTTCGGACATCAACGGTGCTCCGGCGGTGACGACGACGGCAGCAGTGAGCAGCAACGTCGGCACCTACCCGATCACCGCGACCGCGGGCACGTTGACGGCCGCCAACTACACGTTCAGCTACCAGCCCGGCACGTTCACCGTGACCAAGCAGCAGCTGATCGTGTCGGCCGACCCCGCGACCAGGGCGTTCGGCGCGGAGCCGCCCGCCTACTCGGCAACCTTCACCGGCTTCCGCAACGGCCAGACGGCAGCGGTGCTCAGCGGCGCTCCGGCGTTCAGCACCACCGCGACGGTCTCGTCGGACGCGGGCAGCTACCCGCTGACCGTGGCCAAGGGGACGCTCGACGCACAGAACTACTCGTTCGCCGGGTTCAACCCGAGCACGCTCACGGTGACCACGGGGCCGGCGACGATCACCACCAAGAAGCAGGCCAGCGGCGTGCTCTCGGCGACGATCACCTACGGAGCGGCCAACACGCCGGTCGTGGGCGCGACGGTCAACTTCACCATCGGCTCCTCCAACACGGCTGCCTGCACCGCCGTGACCGGAGCTGACGGCAAGGCCTCGTGCAGCGTGGCGGGCCTGGTGCTCACCCAGATCCAGCTCTCCGGCTACACCGCGCGGTTCACCGGCACGAGCAACCTGCTGGCCGGGTCGAAGTACCAGGGCATCCTCTAGGACGTCACCGACCCTCCCCTGCGTACCGGCCGGGTGGCCTTCTTGATCACGCAGGAGGGGGGTTCGGTGGGTGTCTGGCCGGCGGCCTCGGCGGCCGCCTCGTCCCGGTAGGCACTCGGTGAGATCCCCACGAGCTCGCTGAACCGGGTGCTGAAGGTGCCGAGCGAGGAGAAGCCGACCTCGAAGCAGACGTCGGTGACGCTGATGTCGCCCCGGCGCAGCAGCGCCATCGCCCGTTCGATGCGACGTGTCATCAGGTAGGAGTACGGCGGTTCGCCGTAGGCGCGCTTGAACTCGCGGCTCAGGTGCCCGGCCGACATGTGGACGTCACGTGCCAGCGCTTCGACGTCCAGCGGCTTGGCGTACTCCCGGTCGATCCGGTCGCGGACCCGTCGCAGGCGAGCCAGCTGGCGCAGGTGCTCGGCGTCCGGTCCGCTGCTCACGTCCGACATGATTCCACGCCGCTCAAGAACCCCTCAGGCCATGACCCAGGCTTCACTGCGGCGCCACAGCTCGTCGGCGAGCTCGGGAGTGGCGTACTTCGACGGTGCCTTCTCGCGACTGTTGTCGTAGTAGAGCCCCGAGTCGCCGGCGACGTCGGGCGACGTCGCGCAGTACAACGAGGTGCGAGCGCCGTCGGCCGTCGACTTCATGAAGAGCTTGAGCACCTGGCGCAGACCGATCGGCACTTCCCGCCACACGTCCGACGCGATCGCGCCCGGGTGGAGGGAGTAGGTCGTCACGCCGGTGCCGTGCAGTCGCCGCGCGAGCTCCTGGGCGTGGAGCACGTTTGCGAGCTTCGACACGCAGTACTCGTCGAACGCCGTCCGTGAGACCGCCGGGTGTCGTACGGCGTCCCAGTCGATGCCCTTGGCCCGGTAGTGCCCGGTGCTCGCGACATTGACGATCCGGCCGGGACCGCTCTCGATCAGGTGCTCACGCAGCAGCTCCGTGAACAGGAACGGGCCGACGTGATTGGTCCCGAAGGCGAGCTCGAAGCCGCTGTCCGTCAGGCCCTTCGCGCCGGCGAGCCCGGCGTTGTTGATCAGCACGTGCAGCGGTTCACCGGACTCGAGGAAGGTGGTGGCGGCCTTGCGGACCGACGTCAGGTCACCCAGGTCGAGCGCCAGGAAGTCGAGGTCGGTGTTGCCGGTCTCCCCTGCGATCTCATCGATCGCCGCCTTCGTCTTCTCCTCCGACCGGCCGGCCAGGACCACACGGGCGCCACAGCCCGCGAGCGAACGAACGGTCTCCTTGCCGATGCCGGTGTTGGCGCCGGTGACCAGGAAGGTACGGCCGGTCAGGTCGTTCATGCGGTGAGTCCGATCCGGATCGCGAAGAGGTCCAGCCCGTGCGGGAGCGGTTTGGTGGGGTTGAGCGAGGGGCTGACCAGCGCGGGCGTGGCGCGCCGCAGCAGGGCTGCCAGGAACGCCTGGCCGAGGAAGACCGACATGCCGGCTCCCGGACAACCCTGCGGGCCATGGCTGAAGAAGTTGAACGACCACGACTTCGCGGCGTCTCCGCTCGCCCACTCCCCCGGCGCGAACCGGTCGGCATACGGCACCCGGTCCGGGTCGCGGTGGTTGAACAGGTTCGACAACAGCACCTGGGTGCCTGCCGGAAGGACGCGGCCGTCGGGGAACGTGACGTCGGTGGTCGCGACGCGCCCGAACATCGGCGTGGTCGGCCACAACCGCATCGCTTCCTGGATGGTCCCGCCGAGGTAGTCCAGGGCGGCGACGGCCTTGGCGTCGCTGACGTCGACGCCCTCGAGCTCTGCGTAGACCTCGCGGCGCTGTTCCGGATGACTGCCGAGAAGGGCAAGGGTGCGGGCCAGGTTGGCCGGAAGGGTGTCGCCCATCGCGAACAGCCAGTGCACCAGCTGCCCCGGCACCGCGGTCTCCTCGTCGTGCGGGGCCTTCGCCACCAGGGCGGCCAGGGAGCCCTTCTCACCCGCGTCGACGTACGCCGAGATCCGCTCCACGAGCTCGTCGTACCCCTTCGCGGCCTTGCCGGGCGTCCGGTTGCCGGCCGACATCAGCGTGCCCAGCAGGTCGGTGAGCTCGGTGTCGTCTGCGGCGGCGTCGCCGAACACGACGCGCCGGGTGAGTCGCTGGAAGGAGGCGTTGAGCTCGGCGTACCCGATCTCGCCGGTCAGAACTGCTGCCTCCTCGCCGGCGACCTGCACCATCCGGGCGCCCAGCGAGTGCATCGGCTTGCCGGTCTGGAGCACACTCTCGGCGAAGGCTCGGCGGTTGCGCCAGAGGTCGTCGCGCGACAGCGTCAGCGCATCGGGCTGGAAGGCGGTCATGCCGGCCTTCTTCGCCGGCGGGTCCGAGGCGAACGGCTGGGGTGATCCGCCGAGGACGAGCTCGATGTCGGCGGGATCGCTGATCAGCAGCGTCTCGTCCGTGGCCACGCGGACGTAGAACGGGCCGGGTCCGTACTTGCGGACCAAGCCCTGGATGAGCATGAAGCCGAACAGGTCTGCCCGCGCGACCCCGGCGACCTTCGTCGGGAGCTCCCGCTTCCGGAACAACCCCTGGATCACGTTCGGGACGCCGACCTGGGCCGTGAAGCGCACGCCCTCGATCACCGATGCGCGCGGAAACTCGGTCGTCCTAGCCATCACAGTCCCCCACGGTGTTGCTCCTTCATCGGTTGGTTCACGTTCGGGTCGACGGCCCAGCGCCGTCGTACCTCCAGAGCAAGACAGAGCTCGGCCACCTGGCGCGGGTCCGAGATCGACCGGCCGGTGTACTCCTCGAGCCGGCGCAACCGCTGGCGCACCGTGTTCGGGTGGAGGAACAGGGCCTCGGCGGTCTGCGCCGTCGAACCGCCGGCGTCCAGCCACGCTCCGAGGGTCTCGATGAGCAGGTCGCGGTCGGTGGGACGCTGCTCGTCGAGACGCGCGAACACCGTGCGGGCGACGCGTTGCAGCATCTCGGGCGACCCGGAGGCGGCCAGGGCGAGCGGCGAGTCCTCGAAGACCCGGACCAGGGTGCCGGCCCCCGCGCGGGCGCTCTGCAGGGCGATCTCGGCCATCACCACCGCCTCCCGTGCCTCGTTCAGGTCGTCGAACGGCGCGCTCACCCCGACAGGAGTGGTGGCCAACCCCCGTAGCCGGTCGGCGAGCATCGGCAGGCGATCGGACTGGCGGAGCTCGACGATGCCGAGCTGGCGTTCGGGCCGGAGCAACCACACGGAGGCCAGGTCCCGCGACAGCAGGTGTTCCTCGATGCCCACGATCGCGGGCTGGCCGAGGGTGGCGACCGAGATCGACACGGCGACGTACGGTCCGGCAACACCGAGACCGAGAGCGCCGGCGAGCTCCCACACCGCGGTTCGCTCCCCGACCCGTCCGCTGAGCAGCGCGTCGACGAGCGCGGCCCGCCGTTCGCCGTGCCGGACGAGCTGTGCTGCGACGACTGCGCCGTGTGCCGCCGACGCCTCGTGCGCGAAGGAGTCGTGCGCGACGACCGCGAGCTCGGTCGCGGCCAGCAGGGTCGCGGTGTCCACGTGGGTTGCGCGTCCCTCAGCGACCACGTGTTCCCACAGGTGGCGGAAGCCCACGCGGTACGCGGCCAGGAGCGACACGAGGGGGACGCCTGCGTCCGCGCGCTGGCGACCGGTGGTCACCGCCGCGGAAGGATCCAGGTGCTCGTCACCGGCCAGGGCCGTGAAGACGAAGCGGAGATGGTCGACGCAGCTCGCCCGCAGGTCGGCGGCCGGCACCGTGGAGGACTCGTCGTAGAACGGCACCTGCGCCACGACGGCCCTGGCGAGATCGTCCCCCAGGGCGTCGACCCTGGTCAGCAGTGCGCGGCCCAGCGCAGCGACGCCTGACTGGACGTCTGCTCCCGAACCGTGGGCCCGGCCGTCTCCGTCGACGCGCATGGACCCGATAGTAGGGCCGACGGCCGGCCATCGTGATGTGTTCACTCACCGTCTTCCGGGCCAATCAGTGTCGCCCGGCACATAGACGCCGGTGCGTGCTGCTCGTCACACTGAGCGCTTGAGCGGGTGGTGCGGGCGCAGCCAACCAGCGGTACCCGGCCATCGACGTAGGGGGGTTCGATGTCAGATGTGGACGCAGGAACAGCGGCCGTAGCGCGACTGGCCGAGCTGAGGGAACGCACAGGCACCGACGCGGCCGCCGCCGCGGAAGCAGCCTGGGGCTGGCTGGACGAGCTGCGCGGCGTCGCGCGCAAGGACGCGGCCGCCGCCGAGCCGGAGCTCAACGCACTCTTCGCTGAGGGCAGCACGCCCAGCGGCCTCGACGGTGCCACCGAGGGGATCCTGGTGGCCACCACCACCAACCGGGTGCTCGACACGGCAGTCAAGGCGCTCACGAGCGTGTGGATGCCCTGGCGCGGCAAGCGCTTCGACAACGACGCCGGCTCCGGCGACAACCGGATGACGGAGTCCTCGAGCCTGGTCGGCAAGCTGCTCTGGCCGTTGTACGGGATGCGGACCGACGCCGACGGCAAGAACGCCTTCGACTTCGAGACCTACCCCGAGCCCGGCGTGGAGGATCCCGACGTCACCGTCATGGTCATCGACTACGCCGGGATCCCGGACAACCCGACGCTCGTCATCCGCAGCATCCGGGACGAGCTGGTGGAGCTGCTGCCCGGCGTCTACCTCGGCAAGATCTTCTTCAAGATGCCGAAGCTCACCGGGGACGGCCGCTTCGAGCGCATCGGGTACTTCGCGCTGCGCACTCCCTGACGACCCCGCCTCACCACAGCCGCCTGACGACAGCCGCCGTACTCCAGAAAGCAGGAACCGATGGTCCAGTGGCACCAGAACCCCTCCCTCCTCCTCCAGCTCAAGGGACTTGCCGAAGAACGCAAGGACCTCCGCGAGAAGAACCTGTTCGAGGCCGATGAGGTCAGGCCTCCCGAGGACGCGACGGAGGCACCACCCGAGGAAGCAGTTCGTGCGCGTACGGCGGACGGGACCTGGAACGACCTCGGCTGCAAGCACATGGGGGCCAAGGGCACCGGGTTCGGCCGCAACGCGCCGATCGAGAAGACCTCCCCGGACCTGAAGCGGCTGCTCGACCCCGACCCGCGGGTGATCAGCGAGCGGCTGATGGCGCGTGACGAGTTCAAGCCCGCGGGGATCATCAACGGGCTGGCTGCCGCGTGGCTGCAGTTCGAGAACCACAACTGGTTCTTCCACGGCGACGGTGTCCCGGACCGGACGATCGACATCCCGCTCCAGGAGGGTGACGACTTCCCCGAGAACCCGATGCGGATCCGCTCGACGATCCCGATCAACGGTGGGGAGATCGCCAGCGGGTGCCCGGCTCCGGTCTTCGCGAACCAGGAGACCCACTGGTGGGACGGTTCGCAGATCTACGGCAGCGGCAAGGACCGCCAGGATGAGATGCGGACGTTCGTCGACGGCAAGATAAAGGTCGGCGACGACGGGCGCCTGCTCAAGAGCAGCATCCCCGGCATCGACCTGACCGGTATGAAGGAGAACTACTGGGTGGGCGTCGGCCTGCTGCACACGATGTTCTCCCGTGAGCACAACGCGGTGTGCGACGAGCTGAAGAAGGCCTACCCGTCGCTGAGCGACCAGCGCCTGTTCGAGCTCGGCGTCCTGGTCGTATCGGCCCTGATCGCGAAGATCCACACGGTCGAGTGGACGCCCTGCGTGCTCCGGCACCCCGCGCTCCAGATCGGGATGTACGCCAACTGGTACGGCGCCCTCGGCGAGACGTTCCGCAGCAAGGTCGGCCGGATCGGCGACAGCGAGACGCTCTCGGGGATCATCGGGTCGTCCGCGGACCACCACTCCGCGCCCTTCTCGCTGACCGAGGAGTTCGTGTCGGTCTACCGCATGCACCCGCTCATCGCCGACGACTGGGACTTCTACTCCCTCGAGTCCGGCGAGTTCCTCGAGCACCGCGACTTCACCGAGCTGCAGGGCATGTACACCCGCGACTTCATGGACACCATGGAGATGGGAGACATGTGGTACTCCTTCGGTCTCGCTTCAGCGGGCGCCGTGTGCCTGAAGAACTACCCCAACGCGCTGCGGAAGCTGACCCGGGTCGACGGCCAGGTCACCGACCTGGCCACGCTCGACATCGTCCGTGACCGCGAGCGTGGCATCCCGCGTTACAACGACTTCCGTGAGGTGCTGCGGATGCCGCGACGCAAGTCGTTCGACGACATCACCCCGAACAAGGCCTGGGCCAAGGAGCTCGCCGAGATCTACAAGGGTGACGTCAACGCCGTCGACCTGCAGATCGGCATGCAGGCCGAGAAGCCGCCGAAGGGTTTCGGCTTCTCCGACACGGCGTTCCGGATCTTCATCCTGATGGCGTCGCGTCGGCTGAAGAGCGACCGGTTCTTCACCGAGGACTACCGCCCCGAGGTCTACACGCAGGTCGG
Organism: Nocardioides sp. Root682; assembly: GCF_001427795.1. Lineage (GTDB taxonomy): Bacteria > Actinomycetota > Actinomycetes > Propionibacteriales > Nocardioidaceae > Nocardioides. The sequence goes on from NZ_LMHJ01000005.1 coordinate 201,208, forward strand.
GCTCGACTGGGTCAACAACACGAGCATGAAGGACGTCATGCTGCGCCACTACCCGGAGCTGGAGACGGTGGTCGGCGACGTCGAGCGCGTCTTCGCGCCGTGGCCGCAGCTCGGCGAGGCGCCTCCCGGCAAGAGGAACCCGGTCATCCGGCTCGCCGACACCGTCAAGTCCTACATGCCCTTGGGGTGACCGGCCTAGGGTGGCCGTATGGCGCTGAGCGTCTTTGATCTCTACTCGGTCGGCATCGGCCCGTCCTCGTCGCACACCGTCGGTCCCATGCGGGCGGCGAAGCAGTTCGCGGACGGGCTCGTCGCCGACGCGTCGATCGCGTCCGTGGGCCGGGTGCGGGCCGAGCTGTACGGCTCCCTCGGCGCCACCGGACACGGGCACGGGTCGGAGAAGGCGGTCGTCCTGGGCCTCGAGGGTGCCGAGCCGGCGACCGTGGACATCGCGACGTACGACGACCGGGCGGCCGCCGTACGGACAGCGAAGCGGTTGTCCCTGGCGGGTGTCCACGAGGTCGACTTCGGTGAGGACGACCTGGTCATGCACCGGCGCCGGTCCCTGCCCGGCCACCCCAACGGCATGCTCTTCACGGCGTACGACGCCAGCGGGGCCGTTCTTCGTGAGCGGATCTACTACTCGGTCGGTGGCGGGTTCGTGGTCGACGAGAACGCGATCGGAGCCGACCGGGTGGTGGCCGACGAGACACCGGTCCGCTTCCCGTTCAACAACGCGGGTGAGCTGCTGGCGGCCTGCGCGGAGAACGGGCTGCGGATCAGCGACGTGATGCTGGCCAACGAGCTCTCGTGGCGGACCGAGGACGAGGTGCGGGCCGGGCTGCTCGAGATCTGGGAGGCGATGGCCGCGTGCGTGCGCGCGGGCTGTGCGAGCGAGGGGGTGCTGCCCGGTGGGCTCAAGGTGCCCCGGCGGGCGCCTGCGCTGCTGGCTCGGCTCACCGAGTCACCCGACGACCACGACCCGCTGCGGGCGATGGACTGGGTGAACCTCTTCGCGCTGGCCGTCAACGAGGAGAATGCGGCCGGGGGCCGGATGGTGACTGCGCCGACCAATGGCGCGGCCGGGATCATCCCCGCGGTCCTGCACTACTACGTCCGCTTCGTCCCGGGTGCCACCGATGACGGGATCGTGCGGTTCCTGCTGACGGCCGGCGCGATCGGTGCCCTGTTCAAGCAGAACGCCTCGATCTCCGGAGCCGAGGTCGGCTGCCAGGGTGAGGTCGGCTCGGCCTGCTCGATGGCGGCCGGTGCGTTCTGCGAGGTGATCGGTGGCAGCCCGCAGCAGGTGGAGAACGCTGCCGAGATCGGGATCGAGCACAACCTCGGCCTGACCTGTGACCCGGTCGGCGGGCTGGTCCAGATCCCGTGCATCGAGCGGAACGCGATCGCTTCCGTGAAGGCCATCAACGCCGCCCGACTGGCGCTGGTCGGCACGGGACTCCACACGGTGAGCCTCGACCGCGCCATCAAGACGATGCGCGACACCGGCCGCGACATGCACACCAAGTACAAGGAGACCTCGCGCGGCGGCCTCGCCGTGAACGTCATCGAGTGTTGAGCCCGGGGCTAGCCTCGAAGGAGTGACGGGTCACAGCGCTGCCGACGTGTTCGACGACAAGCTCGCCGACTGGCGAGCGTGGGCCGAGGCGCCCTGGGGGCGGATCCGGTTCGCCGTCGTCGAGGAGACGCTGCGGCGCCAGGTCCTGGAGCTCGGTGGAGGGCCGCTGCGCGTCCTCGACGTGGGCGGCGGGGACGGGCGGGACGCCGTACCGCTCGCCACGGCGGGGCACCACGTGACGATCGTCGATCCAGCGCCCCAGTGGCTCGAGGAGGCGCGACACCGTGCGGAAGCGGCGGGTGTCGGCGACGGGATCGCGACCCGGACCGGATCACTGGACGGGCTGGACGCGGTCGACGGCCTCGCCCGCGACTTCGACCTCGTGTTGTGCCACAACGTGGTGCACTACCGCTCCCCCGGCCCCGCCGATGCGGCGCGGCTCGCCGCCCTGGTCCGTCCCGGTGGCCGGGTGTCGGTGATGGCGCCGAACCCGCACGGCCGCGTCGTGATGGCGCTGACCCGCAAGGGTCCGGCCGCAGCCCTGGCCGAGCTCGATGCGGACACGATGCCGTCGAACACCTTCGACCAGACGGCCCGCAAGGTCGCTGCCGAGGAGATGGGCCAGGAGCTCATCGCTGCGGGTCTCCGCGTCGTCCATCGCTACGGCGCCCGGATCGCGAACGACTGCCTGGCCGACGACCGGCCGAAGCACGATCCGGCGTACTTCGCGGACCTGGTTCGACTCGAGCTGGCGCTGTGTGACCGGGAGCCGTTCCTGCGCATGGGCGGCATGTGGCAGCTGGTCGCCGAGAAACCCTGACCCGCCTGTTCCACGGACAGGACATCCGTGATTTGTGACTCAGGTCATGCCACGCTGTGCCCATGAGCGGCCTGGCACTGGTGATCCTTCTCGCGTCCGTCCTTGCAGTCATCGCGTTCATCGCCGTGCTCTTCGGCGTGGTCTTCTTCGCCGGCAAGTCCGGCCGCAAGGCCCAGCAGCGCCCCTGAAGAACCGCATCCCGGTCTACGGCTGCAGCAGCACCTTCACCGCGCGACGCTCGTCCATCGCCCGGTAGCCGTCGGGTGACTGGTCCAGCGGCAGCGTCAGGTCGAAGACCTGGCCGGGGTCGATCGTCCGCTCGACGACGAGGTCGAGGAGGTGGGGCAGGTACTTGCGGACCGGGGCGATGCCGCCCCGAACACCGACGTTCTTGGCGAACAGGGTGCCCACGGGGAGGTCGACACCGTGCGGGACGCCGACGAAGCCGACACCGCCGCCGGGCCGGGTCACGTTGATCGCGGTGGACATCGCGTCGTTGGTGCCGACGCACTCCAGGGCCGCATCCACCCCGATGCCTCCGGAGATCTCCAGCACCTCGGCCACGCCCTCCTTGCCGCGGGCCGCGACGACGTGGGTCGCGCCGAACGCGCGAGCGATCGCCTGCCGAGGCTCGTGGCGCGACATCGCGATGATCTTCTCGGCGCCGAGGACGGACGCAGCGAGCACCCCGCACAGTCCCACCGCGCCGTCACCCACGACGACGACCGTGTCGCCCGCCTTGACCCCCGCAGCCACCGCGGCGTGCCATCCGGTCGGCATCACGTCACTGAGCGCGAGGATCGAGGCGACCAGGTCGGCGTCCGGCACTCCGTTGGTCGAGACCAGGCTGCCGTCAGCCTGGACCACCCGGGCGTACTCCGCCTGCCCGCTGGAGGTCATGCCGAGGTTCACGCAGGCTGACTGCACGCCCGCGACACAGTGCGCGCAGGTGTTGTCACAGTGGCAGAACGGGACGACCACGAAGTCCCCCGCCTTGAAGGAGGCGACCTCGCTGCCGACCTCCTCGACGACGCCGATGCACTCGTGGCCGATGGTCGAGCCGGGCCGGATCGGGTTCTCGCCGCGGTAGGGCCACAGGTCCGAGCCGCAGATGCAGCCGGCGGTGACCTTGATGATCGCGTCGGTGGGCTTCCTCAGGACCGGGTCCGGAACTTCTTCGACCCTGATGTCCCCGCTACCGTGAATCGTCGTCGCACGCATGGCGTGATCCTGTCATGGCTCCCGAACCAGTGAGGTGCGACCGTGCGTCGCGGGTACCGGTTATCTCATATATGAGTTACCGTCGTTCGTATGACTTCCGAGGACTCCGGCGACGACTACAAGGGTCGCATCGGCAACCTGATCCGTGACGCACGCAAGCACCGCGGCCTGACCCAGGCCCAGCTCGCCGACCGGCTCGGGACCAGCCAGAGTGCGATCAACCGCATCGAGAAGGGCCACCAGAACCTCTCCCTCGAGATGCTGGCCCGGATCGGCAGTGCCGTCGACTCCGAGATCGTCGCGGTCGGTGCCGGGCCCACGCACCTGCGGGTCAAGGGACCCACGACCCTCGTCGGCAGCATCGACGTGAAGACGTCCAAGAACGCCGGTGTGGCGCTGCTCTGCGCCTCCCTGCTCAACCGTGGCCGGACCACGTTGCGCAAGGTCGCCCGGATCGAGGAGGTCAACCGGCTGCTCGAGGTGCTCGACAGCCTCGGCGTGCAGACCCGCTGGATCAACGCGGAGAACGACCTCGAGATCATCCCGCCCAAGGACCTCGACCTCACCAAGATCGATGAGGAGGCGGCCCGCCGCACCCGGTCGGTCATCATGTTCCTCGGCCCGCTGATGCACCGTTCCGACGACTTCGACCTGCCGTACGCCGGTGGCTGCAACCTCGGCACCCGCACGGTGGAACCGCACATGTCGGCGCTGCGGCCCTTCGGCCTCGAGGTCAAGGCCACCGACGGCTGGTACCACGCCCAGATCAACCGCGCGATCGTCCCGACGCGCCCGATCGTGCTCACCGAACGAGGCGACACGGTCACCGAGAACGCGTTGATGGCAGCCGCGCTCCACCCCGGCACCACCGTCATCCGCAACGCATCGTCCAACTACATGGTCCAGGACCTCTGCTTCTTCCTGCAGGCCCTCGGGGTCCAGGTCGACGGCATCGGTACGACGACCCTGACCGTGACGGGTTGCGAGTCCATCGACGTCGACGTCGACTACTCCCCCAGCGAGGACCCGATCGAGGCGATGTCGCTGCTCGCCGCGGCGATCGTCACCCGCTCGGAGATCACCATCGAACGCGCACCGATCGAGTTCCTCGAGATCGAGCTGGCCGTGCTCGAGGAGATGGGGTTCCGCTACACCCTGACCGAGGAGTACCTCGCGGCCAACGGTCGCACCCGGCTGGTCGACATCACCACGCATCCCTCGGACCTGGTCGCACCGCGCGACAAGATCCACCCGATGCCGTTCCCGGGCCTCAACATCGACAACCTGCCCTTCTTCGCGGTGATCGGTGCCGTGGCCGAGGGCCAGACCTATCTGCACGACTGGGTCTACGACAACCGCGCGATCTACCTCACCGAGCTCAACAAGCTCGGTGGCCGGGTGACGCTCCTGGACCCCCACCGCGTTCAGATCGAGGGACCGACCTCCTGGACCGGCGCCGAGCTGATCTGCCCGCCCGCCCTGCGTCCCGCGGTGGTGGTGCTGCTGGCCATGCTCGCGAGCAAGGGCACGTCGGTCCTGCGCGGCACCTACGTCATCCACCGTGGCTACGAGGACCTCGCGGAGCGGTTGAGCTCACTCGGCGCGGACATCGAGACCTTCCGAGACATCTGAGGCCCCGATGGTCGAGCCTGTCGAGACCTACCTGCAGCCGGGTCGGGTGCTGGCCTTCGCCCACCGGGGCGGGGCCTACCACCCCGAGATCGAGGGCCTCGAGAACACGATGGCAGCGTTCCGGCACGCTGCTGCCCTGGGTTACGAGTACCTCGAGACCGACGTCCACCTGACCGCCGACGGGGTGCTGCTCGCGTTCCACGACGACGTCCTGGAGCGGGTCACGGACCGGACGGGCGCGGTCTGCGAGCTCTCCCTGACCAAGATCCGCGAAGCACGGATCGGCGGGCGTGAGCAGGTGCCGACCCTCGTCGACCTGCTCGACGCCTTCCCCACCGCACGGTTCAACATCGACATCAAGGCGGACGGTGCCGTCGAGCCGCTCGCTGCGCTGGTCCGCGAGCGCGACCTCTGGGACCGGGTGCTGGTCGGATCCTTCTCGCGGCGGCGCACCAGCCGATTCCGCAGGTTGACCGACGGGCGGGTGCCGACCGCTGCAGGCCTGTGGCAGATCGTCGCGTTCCGCTTCTCCCCCAGTGCCGCGATCGCCCATCGCCTCGCTGGTGGTGAGTTCGCTGCCTTCCAGGTGCCGCACCGGCGACGGCGCTTCGTAGTGGTGACGCCCGGGTTCGTGCGTCGGGCCCATGCTGCGGGGCACCAGGTGCACGTGTGGACGATCGATGATCGGGCGGAGATGAACGACCTCCTGGACCGCGGAGTCGACGGCCTCTTCACGGACCGCACCGACGTGCTCAAGGATGTGCTCCAGGGGCGCGGCCAATGGCTGTCCGCGCCCGACTGAACGTCCGGGGAGGGACAACCACATGAGCATCGCCGATCTGGCGCCACTGAACCGCGCGAAGGAACAGCGCGCCTGGTTCTTCTACGACTGGGCCAACTCGGCCTTCGCCACCACGATCGCCGGCGTGCTGTTCGCGCCGTACCTCATCTCGATCGCCGACGAGGCGGCCTGTGGGTTCGTCGGCGACGAGGACCGCAAGTGCCGGGAGAGTCTCGACGTACTCGGACTGGCGATCGCCCCCGGATCGCTTCCGTTGTACGTCATCACGCTCTCGACGCTGCTCGGCGCGCTGCTGTACCCGTTGATCGGAGCTCTTGCCGACCGGACGGCCCGCAAGCCGGCCCTCCTGGCCGGCTTCGCGTGGTCGGGTGCGGCCACTGCAGGCCTGTTGTTCTTCCTGGTCGACGACCACTGGTTGTTCGGCAGCGTCGTGTTCCTGGTCGCCAACCTGGCCTTCGGAGCGTCGCTGGTGATCAACGATGCGATCCTGCCGACGATCTCGGACGAGTCCGAACGAGACCGCGTCTCGTCGATCGGGTGGGCCTACGGCTACGCCGGGGGCGGACTCCTGCTCGCGGCCAACTTCGCGGTGGTCAACTTCCACGACACCCTCGGACTGGACAAGGGGACGGCGGTCCGGCTGTGCATGCTGTCGGGCGCCGCATGGTGGGCGGCCTGGACGATCATCCCCTGGCGCGGGATCAGCAACCATCCGCCCGTGGCGGTCGAGCACGTCGAGGGCGGCGTCTTCGCGCGGTCCTTCGGACAGCTGTGGGCGACGCTGAAGGACCTGCGGAACTACCCCGTCACGCTGACCTTCCTGCTGGCCTTCCTGTTCTTCAACGACGGCATCCAGACGGTCATCTCGTCGGCGGCGATCTACGGGGAGAAGGAGCTGGGTTTCGACCCGGGTGTGGTGCTCGGCATCTACCTGGTCGTGCAGTTCGTGGCGGTGTTCGGCGCGATCGGCTTCGGCCGGATGGCCCGCAAGCGTGGTGCCAAGAACGTCATCCTGGTCGGACTCGTCGTGTGGATGCTCATCGTCACCGCGGCTGTCTTCGTCCCGGAGAAGACCCTCGTGCCCTTCCTGGTGCTCGCCGTCGCGATCGGTGTCGTCCTCGGCGGCACCCAGGCGCTCGCCCGGTCGTACTTCTCGCTGTTCATCCCCAGGGGCAGGGAGGCGGAGTACTTCAGCCTCTACCACGCCATGGACCGGGGTACGTCGTGGCTCGGGACGCTGACCTTCGGCCTCGTCCACCAGTTCTCCGGCTCGTACCGCCCGGCGATCTTCGCGCTGATCGCGTTCTTCCTGATCGGCGGTCTGTTGCTCCTGCGGGTGGACACCGAGCGAGGCATCCGAGAGGCTGGCAACACCCCACCGCCCGTGATCTGACGTGACGGCGGACACCGTCGGCCCGCGAGAGGGTTGGAACTTTTTACCGGCGGGTAGCGTTGACAGATCAGAGACGAAACACGGGAGGTGGAGTTCTCATGGCTGAGCGGACATTGCGCGGCGCCCGACTGGGGGGCCAGTCGTTCGAGGACGAGCGCGGAATCGAGTTTGCGGCTCGCCAGCAAGTCGGTTACCGCTGCACGCAGGGACACGAGTTCGAGATCACCATGTCGATCGAGGCCGACGTGCCCGCGGTGTGGGAGTGCCCGCGCTGTGGCGCCGAGGGCGAGAGCACCTCAGGCATCGAGCGTGAGGTGAAGGTCGAGAAGCCCCAGCGCACGCACTGGGACATGCTGCTGGAGCGGCGTTCGGAGAAGGAGCTCGAGGAGATCCTGACCGAGCGGCTCGAACTGCTGCGCGGCGGCGAGATCGGTCCGGCGCACCTGCACCGGGCCAACGCCCGCAAGCGGAAGGCCGCCAAGGCCTGACGGACGTGCCATCGGGCCCTATTCGGGATCGATGACCTCGCCCCGGACCACGTCGCCCTGCGGCGGTGATCCGGGGCTTGTTCGTGTCACCACCCGGTTCACGGCGTACGACGTCAGCAGGCCGCGGAACACCGGTCGGGTGATTGGCAGGATGAGCACGATGCCGAGGATGTCGGTGACGAACCCCGGGCTCAGCATGAACACGCCGCCCAGGACCACCAGGACGCCGTCGGCGAGCTCGCGGGCCGGCATCTGACCGGTCTGCAGCCTCGCCTGGAGCGCCTGCCAGGCGCGCCGGCCCTCCCGCTTGATGAGCCAGGCCCCGATGATGCTGTCGAGCACCAGCAGCAGGATCGTCCACCAGGGGCCGATCGCCTGACCGACCTGGATGAGGACGAAGATCTCCAGGATCGGCATCACGACGAACGCCAGGAACAGCAGCAACGCTGCCCGACGTCCGCGTCGCCTCACCATGACCACCTCACGGGCACCTCATCGACGCAGCCGGGCCTTGAGGTTGTGCCAGCGCTCCCGGAAGCCCCAGGCGGTGATCCGCTTGAGGGACTCGATCGCGACCTGGCCACTCATCTTCGACTCGCCGCGCACACGCTCGACGAACTCGATCGGAACCTCGCGCACGGTCATCCCGCCGCGCAGGGTGCGGGTCACCATGTCGGTCTGGAAGACGTAGCCGGTCGACCTGACCTCCTGGAGGCGGATCTTCTCCAGGGTGGCGCGCCGGAAGAGGCGGTAGCCCGCCGTCGCGTCGCGCACGGAGATGCCGAGCAGGACCCGGACGTAGAGGTTCCCTCCGCGCGACAGCGCCTCGCGCTGCCACGGCCAGTTGACGACGGAGCCGCCGGGGATCCAGCGAGACCCGATGACCAGGTCGGCGTCGTGCAGCGCGTCGAGCAGGCGGTGGAGCTGCTCGGGTTGGTGCGACCCGTCGGCGTCCATCTCGCCGATGACGTCGTAGCCCTGGGTGATGGCCCAGCCGAAGCCGGCGAGGTACGCCGCGCCCAGCCCGCCCTTGGCGGTGCGGTGCAGGACGTGGACCTGCGGGTCGTCAGCAGACAGCTCGTCCGCGATCCGGCCGGTGCCGTCGGGTGACCCGTCGTCGACGACCAGGACGTCGACGCCCGGCTGCGCCTGACGAACTCGTCCGACGATCCAGGCGAGGTTCTCTGCCTCGTTGAACGTCGGTACGACCATGACGGTGCGGCCCAGGTCTGGGATGTGATCAGGCAACGGTTTCCTCCTCCGTGGACCCGGCCGACTCTTGCCTACGACGGTACGCGAAGACGCCAGCCACGAGAGCAGCAAGGGTCATCACGGTGAACAACCGGGACGGCCACGGCCCCAGGCGCATCGCGGGGGTCAGGTCGGTGCCCAGACCGACCTCCTGGACGAGGACGGTCGTGGTGCGCGGCTCCGCGGAGGCGACGACTGCGCCGTCGGGTGCGATCACGCCGCTGCGCCCGTTCGTCGAGGCGACGGCGAGCCAGCGTCCGGCCTCGATGGCCCGCAACCGGGTGATCGCGAACTGCTGCTCGATCTGGTTGGTGAAGATGAAGCTGGCGTTGCTCGTCTGGACCGTCAGCAGCTCGGCGCCGTCACGGACCTGTTCCGGCAGCACGTCGTCGTACGCGACGTCGAAGCAGATCGCGTCGGCGAGCTCGACGCCTGCGACGTGCAGGGGTTCGGTCCGGGTCCCGCTCTTCATGTCCCGCGAGACCAGGGCGAGCTGACCGAACTTCGGGTCCCAGTAGCGGCGCAGCGGGATGTACTCGCCGTAGGGAACCGGGTGCTGCTTGGTGTACCGATCGCCCGGGCCGCTCACCGGGTCCCACACGATGCCCTGGTTGAGGATGTGCTCCTCCCCGTCGTCGACGATCCCGCCGACGATCACCGGCACCCCGATGGTCGTCACGGCGTCATGGATCCCCCGGTTGACGGGCGCGTCGAGGAACGGGTCGACAGCCGTGGAGTTCTCCGGCCAGAGCACGAAGTCAGGTGCAGGCTGTGACCCGTCAGCGACATCGGCCGCCAGCTGCAGGGTGGCGTCGACGTGGTTCTCGGTGACTCCTCGCGGGTCGAACAGGATGTCGTTGCCCGGGCCGGGGACATTGCCCTGGACCACGGCCACCGTCGTGGTGCCGGTCCGGCTGACGTCGTACGACAGGACAGCAGGGGTGACCAGGAGTGCGAGGACGCCGACCAGAGCGCTGGCACGCACGCGGCGCTGTCCTGCCCCGGGCTCGACGAGATGGGCCAGCAGGAAGCCGCTCAGCGCGAGCAGGAAGGTCAGTCCGGTCATGCCGACGTACGCGACCACAGGAGCAGCGGGGGTGTCGATCGCCGCGAAGGCCAACCGTCCCCACGGAAGGCCGCTGAAGGGCCAGCCCCCGCGGAAGGTCTCCATCGTCGTCCACGCTGCCGCGAGCCACAGCGGACTCGCCGGGAGGCGGCGCAGGACCGGCACGCCGAGGCCGAGGAGCCCGTAGAACAGGGCCTCGAACGCGGACAGCACCAACCAGGCGTCGGGACCGACGGAGGTGCGCATCCACGCGAGGTGGCTGAACATGAAGCCGACACCGAACAGCAGGCCGAGCACGCCGGAACGGCGCACGGTGACGTCCCTCGTCACGACGGAGAAGCCGGCCACGGCGAAGGGCAGCAGCCAGGCGAGCGCGATGGGCTCGAACGACGCGGCCAGCAGGACCCCGCCGAACACCGCGAAGAAGGAGCGCTGCAGCACCCGGTGAGCCTAGTCGGCATGTCCGAGCAGCCCGGAGCGGGCTGTCAGGACGCCCGGCAGCGTGGCGAGAGGCGTACTCCGGCGAGCTTGCTCGCCCGCAGCGTCGCCGGAGACACGCTCGGGCAATCAGGTACGCCCGGCAGCGTGGCGAGAGGCGTACTCCGGCGAGCTTGCTCGCCCGCAGCGTCGCCGGAGACACGCTCGGGCAATCAGGTACGGAAGGGGCCGGGTCACCGTCGGGCCATCGCGACTTTCGACTGGCGGCCGACGTGCGCGACGTTGTCTAGGGAGGCCCGGACCCTTCCGGTTCGCTCTCGAGGAGCGAACCGACCTCCGCGAACCGATGTCGGACGGAGTTGGTGCTACTCCCCCGACGCGCGGCCACTCGGACGTCGGTCCGCCTGCCACGACCTGCACGAGCGAACGAATCCGTACTCTGGTCAGCCGCGCCGCGCCTGTCAACCGCCCGCTGACCTGCACTGATACGTGTTCTCGCAGGTCAGGGCGGGCTCAATCCCCCGGAAAAAACTCGAGAAAACATCGGAAGCACCGGCGTGTCGCAGACGGCACGCCGAGAGCGGTGCGCGGCGACGACCTGTCAGCGGGATGTCAGCCGGAAACGGGACGGTTCTCGTAGTAGGTCGAGAGCACGATCGTGGTGTGCGTCGAGACGTTCGCCACGGTCCGGATCCGACCGAGGAGACCCTCCATCTGAGCGGGCGACGTGGTCCGCACCTTGAGGATGTAGGACTCCTCGCCGGCAACCGACCAGCACGACTCGATCTCCGGCATGCCGACGAGGCGCTCGGGGCAGTCGTCGGGCTGGGAGGGGTCGATCGGGCGGATCGCGATGAACGCCGTGAGGGGCAGGCCGATCTCGGCGTAGTTGACCGTCGCGCCGTAGCCGAGGATCAGACCGCGCTGTTCGAGGCGCTTGACGCGCTGGTGCACGGCCGAGGTGGAGAGGCCCGTGGTCCGCCCGAGATCGGTGTAGGACATCCGCCCGTCCTTGGCCAGGAGCTCCAGGATCTGCCGATCGATGACCTCGACCGCTGGATTGATGCTCTGGCTCACGGGCCCAGACTAGGGCAGATCCGCCGCCGAACCGGCCACATCTCGTCCCACACCTCGTCCCGCACGTCGTCACGGCCCTAGGCTTGCCCGCGATGACCGATCGACTGATGCTCCTCGACACCGCCAGCATGTACTTCCGCGCGTACTTCGGTGCGCCCGAGATCCTGGCGCCCGACGGGACCAACGTGAATGCCGTCCGTGGCCTGCTGGGCTACATCTCGAGCCTTGTCGAGCAGTACGAACCGACGCACCTGGTCTGCTGCTGGGACGACGACTGGCGTCCGCAGTGGCGGGTCGACCTGATCCCGACCTACAAGGCGCACCGGGTCGTCGTCGAGGTCGCGGGCGCCCCCGATGTCGAGGAGGTGCCCGACCCGCTGGAGGTGCAGGTGCCGATCATCCGCGAGGTGCTCGCGGCCTTCGGTATCGCGGTGATCGGTGCGCCGGGCTACGAGGCCGACGACGTCATCGGCACGCTGGCCACCGGCGCCGGCATGCCCGTTGACGCAGTGACCGGCGACCGCGACCTGTTCCAGCTCGTCGACGACGCGGCTGGTGTCCGGATCCTGTACATCGGCAAGGGCGTCGGGCGGCACGAGCGCGTCGACGAGGCCTGGGTGCTCGAGAAGTACGGCGTGCGCGCCGACCAGTACGCCGACTTCGCCACCCTGCGCGGGGACGCCTCCGACGGCCTCCCCGGCGTGAAGGGCGTGGGCGACAAGACGGCGGCCTCCCTGTTGCAGAAGTACGACGACATCGCGGGTGTCCGGGCGGCAGTCGAGGACCCGGGCAGCGACCTGGGCCCGGGGCCGCGGCTGAAGATCCGGGAAGCGGCGTCGTACCTCGACGTGGCGCCGAAGGTCGTCGCCGTTGCTCGCGACATCGATCTCCCCCGCGGCGACGCGCTGGCCCTCCCCCGTACGCCCGTCGATCCCGACGCGCTGGTGGAGCTCGCGGAGCGGTGGTCGCTTGCGTCTCCGGTCACCCGACTCACGAATGTTCTTTCCGGGAGCACTTCGTAACACCGATTTCATTCCATTTGGTAGTAGTTCGAAATCAGCCCTTCCTAGGTTCATCGCACCGGGGCACGATGCCGTGCCCCATGGCTCCGAGCCCGCAGCCCGAGACTGCAGGCCGATGACCGAGAGGGTTCACCCACGTGTTGCATTCCCGCACCCGCCTTGCGACAGGCACCGTCCTCGCGCTCACCGCAGCGCTCAGCCTGAGCGCCTGTGGTGGCACCAAGTCCGGAGAGAAGAGCGCAGTCGAGAGCTGCGTCGACACCTCCGGTGACTCCATCGAGCTCGGGTTCCTCAACTCCACCTCCGGCGCGATGGCGATCAGCGAGCAGACCGTTCGCGACTCGCTCTCGATGGCCGCCGAGGAGATCAACGCCGACGGCGGCATCCTCGGCAAGGAGATCAAGTTCGTCGAGGAGGACGGCGCGAGCGATCCCGCCATCTTCGCCGAGAAGATCGAGAAGCTGCTGACGGGTGACTGTGTCGCCGCCGTCTTCGGCGGCTGGACCTCGGCCTCGCGCAAGGCGATGCTCCCGGTGGTCGAGGCCAACAACGGCCTGTTGTTCTACCCGGTCCAGTACGAGGGCCTGGAGGCGTCGAAGAACATCTACTACACCGGCGCCACGACCAACCAGCAGATCATCCCGGCCATGGACTTCCTCAAGACCAAGGGCGTGAAGACGCTGTTCCTGGCGGGCTCGGACTACGTGTTCCCGCGTACGGCGAACAAGATCATCAAGCAGTACGCCGCGGAGCTCGGGATCAAGATCGTCGGCGAGGAGTACGTCCCGCTCGATGACGACGACTGGACCACCCAGGTGGCCAAGATCGTGGCCGCCAAGCCCGACTTCGTGTTCAACACGATCAACGGATCCTCCAACGTGGGCTTCATCAAGGCCTACTACGAGCAGGGACTGACGGCTGCTGAGACGCCGATCATCTCGGTCTCGATCGCCGAGGAGGAGGCGCCGGCGATGGGCAAGGACGTCACCGGCCAGTACGCCGCGTGGAACTACTTCCAGTCGGTGAAGTCGCCGGTCAACGACACCTTCATCAAGGCGTTCCAGGACAAGTACGGCAAGGACCGCCCGACCTCGGACCCGATGGAGGCGGCGTACACCTCGCTGTACCTCTACAAGAACCTGGTTGAGAAGGCCGAGTCCTTCGACGTGGACAAGATCAACGACGCTGCTGACGGAGTGTCGTTCGACGCCCCTGAAGGCACCGTCACGATCGACGGGGAGAACCACCACATCGCCAAGACCGGACTGATCGGCCAGATCAACTCCGACAACCAGTTCGACGTGGTCTGGTCGTCGGAGACGCCGATCGAGCCCGACCCGTTCCTCAAGGGCTACGCCTGGTGGGACCCGAGCAAGAAGTGACCTGAGGGGCTCAGCCCGACCAGCTCATCCCTCACCACCCGGGGTGTCGTGCCTACGCGGTACGGCGCCCCGGGGCTCTCCCCCCAGCCAGGAGACCTCGTCTTGGACGCGTTCACCACTCCCCTGCTCGCCGGCACAGCGACCGGCGCGCTCCTCCTCATCGCCGCTCTCGGCCTCGCCCTCACGTTCGGCCAGATGGGCGTCATCAACATGGCGCACGGCGAGTTCCTCATGGCCGGGGCCTACACGACCTATCTCACGCAGCAGGTCGTCACCAACACCGATGTCTCGATCCTCGTGGCGCTTCCGGCCGCCTTCCTGGTGGCCGGCAGCCTCGGCCTCCTGCTCGAGGTCGCGATCATCTCCTGGATGTACCGCCGACCGCTCGACACGCTGCTGGTCACCGTCGGCGTGAGCCTGCTGCTCCAGCAGCTGGCCAAGGACGTCTTCGGCGCCCAGGGCGACCCCGTGCAGACGCCGGGCTGGCTCGACGGCTTCATCGACGTCTTCGGGTACCACTGGCCGTACCGGCAGATGTTCACGATCCTGCTGGCCGTCGCGGCACTTGTCGGGCTCGGTCTCCTGCTGAAGTACACCGCCTACGGCCGGCAGATCCGCGCCACGGTCCAGAACCGCGACCTCGCAGAGACGATGGGGGTCTCGACCCGCACGATCGACCGGGTCACGTTCTTCGTCGGATCCGGCCTCGCAGGAGTGGGCGGGGTCGCGGTCTCGCTGATCTCCGGTACGAACCCGAACCTCGGGACGACGTACATCATCTCGGCGTTCCTCGTCGTCGTCGCCGGAGGCCTGGGACAGCTCAAGGGCACCGTGATCGCCGCCTTCGCCGTCGGCATCGTCACGGCGTTCTTCACCGACTGGTTCAGCTCGAGCATGGCGCAGGTGTTCACCTTCGCGCTGGTCGTGATCTTCCTCCAGCTCAAGCCCCAGGGCCTGTTCACCGTGCGGACGAGGGGGCTGGCATGAAGAACGTGCAGAAGTGGGGGCGGACGTGGGGTCCGCTGCTGGCCATCGCGCTGGTCGCCATCGCCCTCCTGGTCGTCGCGCCCGCCGTGCTCAGCCCGTTCCGGCTCAACAACCTCGGCAAGTACGTCTGCTGGGCGATCGCCGGTGTCGGCATCGGGCTGGCGTGGGGTCGTGGCGGCATGCTCGTGATGGGCCAGGGCGTCTTCTTCGGGCTCGGTGGCTACGCGATGGCGATGCACCTGAAGCTCGAGGCCTCCATGGCGACGGGCGGGCCGGACGCCGTACCGGACTTCATGGTGCTGTACGGCGACGGGACGATGCCGGGTTGGTGGGAGCCCTTCCGCAGCGGACCGTTCACGCTGTTCGCGATCGTGGTCGTCCCTGCCGTCGTGGCCGCGATCCTCGGGTTCGCCATCTTCAAGCGGCGGGTGAAGGGCGCCTACTTCGCGATCCTCACCCAGGCCCTGGCGGTGGCCTTCGCCACCTTGCTGATCGCCACCATCCAGCAGACCGGGGGCTTCAACGGGCTCAACCAGTTCACCCTGTTCTTCGGCTACAACCTGTACGACCCGGTGAACAAGAAGATGATCTACTCGATCGCCGCGGCGGTGCTGGTCGTGTGCCTCGTGGTCGTGTGGCAGCTGTACCGCAGCAGGTTCGGCGAGCTGTTGGTCGCGACCCGCGACGCCGAGGAGCGGGTGCGGTTCCTCGGCCACGACCCGGCGAACATCAAGCTCGCGGCGTTCGTGGTGGCTGCCGTGATGGCGAGCATCGGCGGGGCACTGTTCACCCCGATCACCGGCATCATCTCGCCGTCCGACGTGGACGCCACGGCCTCGATCTTCCTGATCGCGGGCGTCGCTCTGGGTGGCAGGGCACTGCTCCTGGGGCCAGCGCTCGGCGCGATCGCCGTCGGTTTCGGCCAGACCACGCTGTCGGAGTCCTTCCCCGACCAGTGGACCTACGGCCTCGGCCTGCTGTTCATCATCGTGATCCTGTGCTTCCCCGCGGGCCTCGGCAACGCCTGGTCGCAGGTCACCACCCGGTTCCGAAGGAGCGAGGCGGTCTCATGAACGACGACTATCTGGAGATCCGCGGACTTACGGTCGACTTCGACGGCTTCAAGGCCATCGACGGCGTCGACCTGACCCTCATCCAGGGACAGCTGCACTTCCTGATCGGCCCGAACGGCGCCGGCAAGACCACGCTGGTCGACGCGGTGACCGGCCTCGTCGCGGGCACCGGTCTTGCCCGGTACCGCCACCAGGACCTGTTGCGGATGAAGTCGCACCGGATCGTGCGAGCAGGCATCGGACGCACGTTCCAGACGGCGTCGGTCTTCGAGGGGCTCTCGGTGCTGCAGAACCTCGACATCGCGGGCGGCATCCACCGCTCGGCATGGGGCATGTTGCGCGCGCGGCGCGGCACGCCGTCGTACGTCGAGGAGGCACTCGAGACGATCGGCCTGACTGCGCTGCGCGACAAGCCGGCGGGCGTTCTCGCCCACGGCCAGAAGCAGTGGCTCGAGATCGGCATGCTGCTGGTCCAGGACGCCCGGGTGATGCTGCTCGACGAGCCCGTCGCAGGCATGAGTGCCGAGGAGCGGGACGCCACCGGCGAGCTTCTCCTCAGGATCGGTACCGAGCGCACCATCGTCGTCATCGAGCACGACATGGACTTCGTGCGCAACTACGCCCAGCTGGTCACGGTGATGCACGCAGGCAAGGTCCTCGCCGAGGGCAGCGTGGCCGAGATCCAGGCCAACGCCAGGGTCCAGGAGGTCTACCTGGGCCGCACCGTGGAAGCAGAGGCCAACCGTGCTTGAGCTGCGTGACGTCACGGCCGGCTACGGCCGGACCAGAGTGCTGGAGAACGTGTCGATCGAGGTGCCCGAAGGGGGCGCCGTGGCCATCATGGGCCACAACGGTGCGGGCAAGACCACTCTCCTGAGGGTGGCCGTCGGTCTGCTGCCGGTGATGAGCGGCCAGGTGCTGCTCGACGGTGAGGACGTGACGAGGCTGCGTCCGAACAAGCGGGTACGACGCGGTGTGGGCTACGTGCCGCAGGGTCAGCTGTGCTTCCCGCAGATGACGACCCTGGAGAACCTGCAGCTGGTCAGCACCGACCGAGTCGAGATCGACGGGGTCCTGGGCACCTTCCCGGCCCTCGTCGAGCTGCTCTCCCGGCGTGCGGGTCTGTTGTCCGGCGGCCAGCGCCAGCAGCTGGCGATCGCCCGGACCCTGCTCACCAAGCCGCGGCTGCTGATCCTCGACGAACCGACCGAGGGGATCCAGCCCAACGTGGTCGCCGAGATCGAGGCGGTGATCGCTGCGTTGACGACCCGGGGGGACCTGTCAGTGCTCCTGGTCGAGCAGCACGTCGGCTTCGCGCTGCGGAGCACGGGGTCCTACTACGTCCTCGAGTCGGGTCGGATCACGTCCAACGGCACCGGTGGCGCGGGTGCCCTGGAAGCCGTCCGTGCGGCGATGGCGGTCTGAGAGATGCATCTGACTCCGGCCGACACGGAGAAGCTCCTGCTCAGCGTTGCCGGGATGGTTGCCCGCGACCGGTTGTCCCGCGGTGTCCGTCTCAACTACCCCGAGTCGGTGGCCCTGCTCTCGTGCTGGGTGATCGAGGAGGCCCGCGCCGGGGCCCGGGTCGCGGACCTGATGGAACGCGGACGCGAGGTGCTGGCCCGCGACCAGGTCATGACCGGCGTCGCCGAGATGATTCGCGACGTCCAGGTCGAGGCCACCTTCCCGGACGGGCGCAAGCTCGTCACCCTGCACCACCCGATCGCGTGAGGAGACTGCCGTGGGGATCGTGACCGAAGGACCCGGCGCCACCCGGACCGGCGCCGGGACCGTGGTGCTCAACGGCTACCGCGCGCCGGACCAGCGGTCGGTCGTCGTGTTCACCAACACCGGCGACCGCCCGATCCAGATCGGGTCGCACGTGCACCTGCCGGACGTGAACAGTGCGCTGTCGTTCGATCGGACGGCAGCACTCGGCTTCCGGCTCGACATCGCCTCGGGCACGTCGCGGCGCTTCGAGCCGGGAGCCTCCCAGGAGGTCGCGATCGTCGCGCTGGGCGGGCTCCGGCTCGTGCCGGGCATCCAGATCAAGCCCGAAGGTGGATCCCTCGATGGTTGAGATCAGCCGGGCGTCGTACGCAGCGCTCTACGGTCCGACCGTCGGTGACCAGGTCCGCCTGGGCGACACCGACCTCTGGATCGAGGTCGAACGCGACCACGTCGTCGGGGGTGAGGAAGCCGTGTTCGGTGGCGGCAAGTCGATCCGTGAGTCGATGGCCCAGTCCATCCGGTCGTCCGCCGAGGGTGCGCTCGACACCGTCATCACCAACGCCCTCGTGCTCGACCACTGGGGCATCGTCAAGGCGGACGTCGGCATCCGGGCCGGCCGGATCGTCGCGCTGGGTCGGTCCGGCAATCCGGACATCGCCGACGGGGTGCACCCGGACCTCGTGATCGGCCCGGGCACGGACGTGATCGCCGGCGAGGGGCGGATCCTGACGGCGGGAGCCATCGACGTCCACGTGCACCTCCTGTCGCGCTCTCAGCTGGTCGAGGCACTGGCCACCGGCATCACCACCGTTGCCGGCGGTGGCACCGGGCCATCCGAGGGTTCCAAGGCCACGACCGTGACACCCGGCGCCTGGCACCTCGCCGCCGTCCACCGAGCCCTCGACACGGTGCCCATCAACGTCCTGCTCTTCGGCAAGGGCAACACGGTCAGCGCGGCAGGACTGGCCGAGCAGGCGTTGGGCGGCGCAGCCGGCTACAAGGTGCACGAGGACTGGGGTTCGACGCCGGCGGCCATCGACGCCTCGCTCCGGGCGGCCGACGAGTTCGGCCTGCAGGTGGCGCTGCACTCGGACAGCCTCAACGAGGCGGGCTATGTCGAGTCCACCGTCGGGGCGATCGCCGGGCGTGGCATCCACGCGTTCCACGCGGAAGGCGCCGGAGGCGGCCATGCCCCGGACATCCTCACGGTGGCCTCGCTCCCCCACATCATCCCCGGATCCACGAACCCGACGCTGCCGCACACCGTCAACACCGTCGCCGAGCACCTCGACATGCTGATGGTCTGCCACCACTTGAATCCGCAGGTGCCCGAGGACCTCGCCTTCGCCGAGTCGCGGATCCGGGCCACCACGATTGCTGCCGAGGACCTCCTGCACGACATCGGCGCGCTGTCGATCACCTCCTCCGACGCGCAGGCCATGGGCCGCATCGGGGAGGTGATCTGCCGGACCTGGCAGGTCGCCCACGTCATGAAGCGCCAGTTCGGCAACCACGCCGACCTCGGCGGCGGGGCAGCCGACAACATCCGGGCCAAGCGGTACGTCGCGAAGTACACGATCAACCCGGCGATCGCCCACGGCATCGACCACGAGGTCGGCTCGATCGAACCCGGGAAGCTCGCCGACCTCGTGCTGTGGGACCCGCGCTTCTTCGGGATCAGGCCGGACGTGGTGATGAAGTCGGGCGCGCTCGTGTGGGGCGCGCTCGGCGATCCGAACGCCTCGATCCCGACCCCGCAGCCCGTCCTGATGCGGCCCACGCTCGTCGACGACGGGAGTCCCTACGGAGTGAGCTTCGTGGCTCCGGCAGCGCTGGCCGACGGGCTCGCGGACCGGCTCGGGCTACGACGCCGGCTGGCCGCCGTACTCCCGACCAGGGAGGTGACCAAGACGTCGATGGTCAACAACTCGGCGCTGCCGCGGATCGACATCGACCCGGAGACCTTCGCCATCGACGTCGACGGCGAACGAGTCGTCCCCGCCCCGGCCGAGGAGCTGCCGCTCGCGCAGCTCTACTCGATGTTCTGAGCGCCCGTGCCCCATCCCGAGCTGCTGATGCTGATGCTGGCCGACGCACGGCTTCCCGTTGCCGGCCACACCCAGTCGGGCACCCTCGAGGGCGCGCTGGCGAACGGGCTGGATCCCGCCGATGTGCCGGCCTACCTCCGCAGTCGCCTGTGGGGGGCGATTCGGGTGGAGGCGGGCACCGCCGTCGCCGCGCGCCATGCAGCGCGGGGTGGGGCGGACCTGGCGGGGGTCGACCGTGCCTGGGCAGCGCGCACGGTCTCCCCCGCCCTGCGCGACGCCGCCCGGCTGCAGGGACAAGCACTCCTGCGGTTGGCGGTGCGCGTCTGGCCAGGAGCCGTCGGCGCGCTGGAGGTCGTCACCCGGCCCAGCCGGTCGACGGTTCTCGGCACGCTCGCGGGCCACCTCGACATCGGCGCCGCCTCGCTCGCCCGCCTCGTCGCGTACGACGACGTGCAGACGGTCTGCGCGGCGGCGCTCAAGCTGGTGCCGCTCGATCCCGTCGTCGTGACGGGATGGGTGCACGACGCGCTCGACCACGTCGACGACGTGGTCCGAGCCGTCGCCGACGTGCAGACCCCCGACGAGATTCCCGCTGTCGCGTCACCCCAGATCGAGGCATGGGCACAGGCCCACGCCGGTTCCTCAAGGAGGTTGTTCCGTGCCTGAACTCGCCGCTCTTCCCCAACCAGTCGGGCCGCACCGGCCGTTGCGGCTCGGCGTCTGCGGTCCCGTGGGCACCGGCAAGAGCTCCCTGATCGCGCTGCTGTGCCGGGAGCTGGCCGAGCGCCTCGAGCTCGCAGTGGTCACGAACGACATCTACACCGACGAGGACGCCCGCTTCCTCCGGTCGGCCGGAGTGCTGGCGTCCGACCGGATCCGCGCCGTCGAGACCGGTGCCTGCCCGCACACGGCGATCCGGGACGACATCAGTGCGAACCTGATGATGGTGGAGGACCTCGAATTCGACTACCCGGAGCTGGACGTCGTGCTGATCGAGTCGGGGGGCGACAACCTGACGGCCACCTTCTCCCCCGCTCTCGTCGACGTGCAGATCTTCGTGCTCGACGTCGCCGGCGGTGGCGACGTGGCCCGCAAGGGTGGACCGGGCATCGAGCGTGCGGACCTGCTCGTGGTGAACAAGACCGACCTGGCGCCGTACGTCGGCGTCGACGTGGTCCGGATGGTGGCCGACGCGACCGCAGCCCGCGGGGAACGACCCGTGATCGGGCTGTCGCGAAGCGACCGGTCCAGCATCGATGCGCTCGTGGGCTGGCTGGACGGAGTCCGTGACCACCACCTGTCCGGCGCCCTGATCCCGGTCGACCCGGGCCCGATGGCCGCCCACTCCCACGCACATGCGCACGGGCATGCTCACGAGCACTGAGCGCTTGGCGCGGACCCGGATCCGGGTCAGCCGGGGCGACGGTCTCGCGCGCTGCAGCGTGCGCAGCGCGGTGACGCTGTCCGATCCCACGGCGGCGTCGATCAGGCCCATGCTCGTCGACCACAGCCGGACCGGAGCACGGGTGTCGTTGGTGCCCGAAGGCGCGCTCCTGCTCGCTGGCGACGCCATCGAGATCGACGTCGCTGTCGACGCCGGCGCCCGACTCGACTTGATCGAGCCCGGCGGCACGGTTGCCTTCGACATGCGGGGCGCATCAGCCTCGTGGTCGGTGCTGATCACCCTGGGGCCCGGAGCGACCCTGACCTGGGCCGGTGAGCCGTTCGTCGTCTCGGCCGGAGGCGACGTGCAGCGCCGTACCGTTGCCAGGCTGGCCGGCGGCGCACGGCTGCACCTGCGGGAGTCCCTCGTCCTGGGCCGGTACGGCGAGCTCCCCGGAACCGTGCGCCAGCGGACGGAGGTCAGCGTGGACCGGAATCCGGTCCTGGTCGAGGACCTGCCCCTGGATCCGACGACGACGCCTGCGTTGCTGGGCGGGCACCGGGTGGTCTCGTCGGTGCTTGCTGTCGGCGGCGACGGGCCCGCGGACGGGCCTGCCGAGGACCGGTACGACCTGGATGGCGGCGGCACGTTGTGGCGTCGGCTCGGGGTGCATGCTCACGAAGCCGGTCTGACGGCCGCGTGGGGAGCGGGCTCCTAGTGGGCGCGGGCGATCTGTTGCTCGACCCGGAAGCCGAGGCCGTCGGCGGCGGCCAGGTAGACGTCCTGGTCGAGCAGGTTGCCGTCCAGCCGCATCAGGCCACGGGGGCTGGCATAGAAGTGGCCGGTCTCCAGGCTGGACAGGGCGCGGACGTCGAGCGAGCCGCACACTTCACCCACCCGGGCCAGGAAGCTCAGGGCTTCGTAGCAGGACTCGCCCACGGCGTTGAGCGCAGGCGCCCAGCGGCCCCAGCGGGCGTAGTAGGCACGCGCCAGCTCGGTGCTCTCCGACGTGCCGAGTCCGTCGAAGTACGCCGCAGCGGCGTAGAGCTTCTCGTTGGCGGCCGCTCCGCCGGCGAGCAGGGTGTTCTCCTCGACCGCCGGGCTGAGCCGGGGCAGCTCCACCGACAGGCCGGAGCGGGCGAACTGACGGTTGAAGTGCACCGCGTCCTGCCCCATCAGCAGCATGATCACGCCGTCGATGGGTTGCCGCGCGAGGTCGGTCAGGACGGTGCTGAAGTCACTCGTCCCGAGGGGCACGTAGGTCTCGCTGACGATCTGCGACGGCGTGTCCTGCAGCGCCAGTCGGGCTGTGGTGCCGGTGACGCGGGGGAAGACGTAGTCGTTGCCCACGATCGCCCACCGACCGATGCCGAGCTCTTCGCGCATCCAGCGCGCTGCAGGCAACAGCTGGTTGATCGGCCGCTCGCCCAGCATGAACACCCCAGGTGTGGCATCGCCACCCTCGTGCATCGCCGCGAAGGCGTAGACGACGCGGCCGCCGACCCGGGCCGTGATCGCCTGGCGGACGGCCGAGATGTGCCAGCCCGCGACCGCCTGGACGCGGCCACTGTCGACCAGGCGACCGACCTCGTCCGCGACCAGAGCCGGTTCACGGCCGCCGTCGACCACCACGAGCTCGACCTGGCGCCCTGCGATCCCTTGGCGCGCATTGAGCTGCTCCACGGCGAGCTCGCCGCAGGCCAGGCAGGACGGTCCATAGATGCCGGTCGGTCCCTGGAGCGGGACGACGAAGGCGATCGACAGGACGTCCTCGGCTCCCGCGCCGATTCCTGTTTCGCTGGGCAGCTCGGGCACGGGACCTCCGTGCGGGACATGGGCTGTCTCGGCCAGCGACGCTGCGGGCACGCGGTGCAACCAGATCTGGTGGGGCAATGCCTACGATAGAGCCGACTCCGCGGCACGGCCCCGGCGTTAACGCGATTGTCACGAAACTGTCCGAAGGCACTGGCCCGAAGGAGATCGCAGTGGGCAACACCACCACCCAGCACCGCGTCTCCTCCAGCGTTGCGGTCCGGATCCGCCAGGCCGAAGCGGCCGTCCGCGAAGCACTCCAGCCGCTCCTCGACGAGCACGGCCTCACGCTCGAGCACTGGCGCATCATCGCCGTGATCGATGACGAGCCCGGACTCGGGATGAGTGAGGTCGCGGTCGCTGCGGTCGTCCCTGCTGCCAGCCTCACCCGCCACATGGACCGGCTGGTGGAACGCGGCCTCGTCGTGCGGCGCGCCGATCCCGAGGACGGCCGGCGAGCGGTCGTGGCGCTGTCTCCGCGCGGCCAGACCTATGCCGCCCGCGTCAGGGACGTCGAGCGCACCGTCAACGTGCCCGAGCCCCTGGGCACCTGAACGACCCCGCCAACTTTTCAGGCCGAGGCCCGGCGCAGTTCCAGCCGAGCGTCGGTCCCCGTGATCGTCCGTCATCGGGGTGGTTTGCTGCCACTGAGTGACAGCAAACCACCCCGATCACAGGGGATCGCATCGCTCGCTCCCAGGGGCACTGTCACGCCGCTGTCCGCGAACGCGCAAGGCAGGTCCGTTGTTGTTCAGGGACGATCCAGCGCGCGCAGGTAGCGCGTGGTCATCGCCTGCTGCACCCTGCGGCTGAGAGGTCCACCAAGCCTGGCGAGGTGGGACGCCGGGCGTGAGAACGCGGTGATGGTGAGGGTGATGGTCCCGTCGGCACCACGTTCCAGCACGAATCGCTCTTCGCCGCACTCCGGGTGACCATCGAGCGTTCCGTAGGCGAACCCGCGCCGCGTGGGTTCGTTGATCACGTCGACGACACGGCAGGGAATGCTGAGGGCAACTGGGCCGAGGCCGAGTCGCATGAGTACGACGGTGCCATGTTCGAGCGGCGACTCCGATGCCTGCACCCGGAGGCCGGACCGCTCGTGCAGGCGCCACATGAAGAGGTCGTTGGCCGCTCCCTCGAAGTCTCGACGGATCAACGGTGCCGACCGCTCCAACCAGCCGTATCCGGGCTGCGGTCCGGAGGCGGTCGCGCCCACTTCCTCGTAGGTGAAGGGAGCGGCCCGAAGGGCGTCGGACGCCTGTGCCGAAAGCGCGTGCACTGCCATGCGCCTGTCAGCCGCCGGCGACGATGCCGCGGCGCAGCAGCTTGACCAGGTCACGCGCGGTGTCCCGGACGGGGGTCCCGGCTGCTGCGTTGGCGATCTGGCCGGCGAAGTCGATCAGCTGCTTCATCTGGCGCACGAAGTCGCCCGCGGTCTGGTCGTTGCGGGTGATCACCTCATCGAGCTCCTGGCCACCCGCCCAGCGGTAGGCGGTCCAGGCGAAGCCCGGGTCCGGCTTGCGCAGGAAGTCCAGCCGGTGGGTGCGTTCGAGCTGCTCGAGCTCGGACCACAGCCGGGTCATCGCGTCGATCGTCTCCGAGATGGCGCCGCCGGGGACGTTCCCCGGACCGTCCTCGGGGCGACGAGCCTCGTAGACCAGCGACGACAGCACGGCACCGAGCTGCTGGGGCGTCAGCCCGTCCCACAAGCCGAGGCGCAGGGCCTCGGCGGCGACCAGGTCGAGGTCGGAGTAGATCCGCATGAGCGCCCGGCCGCGCTCGGTGACGGTGTCCTCGTCGAGATAGCCCAGTGCGGTCAGCACCTCGCAGACACGGTCGAAGGTCCGGGCGACCGTGTTGGTGCGCCGTTCGATCCGCTCTGCCAGGATCTGGGCGTCCTTGCCGAGCTTGTTGTGCCGCTCGGCCCAGCGTGCGTGGTCCTCGCGGTCGTCGCACCGGTGACACGGATGCGCCCGGACCTGCTCGCGCAGGTCGGCGATCTGTCGGGCGACCCCCTCGTCGACCGGCCCGCGCTCGGGCCGAGGCCGGGTCACCGACGCAGGAAGAGCGCGTACGGCGGCGCGAACCGCCTGCGCGATGTCCTTGCGCTGCTGGGGGTTGCGGGTGTCGACCCGCTTGGGCAGCCGGATCTTCGCGACGGGCTCGACCGGCACCGGGAAGTCGATCATCGCGAGCCGGCGGCCCTGGCGCTCGGCGGTCACCACCAGCGGTCGGTGGCCCTGCTCGGACAGCCCGGGCTCGACGATCACCGCGGGGCCGGCGAACTTCCCGACCGGCACCACGATCACGTCACCGGGGACGAGCTGTTCGAGCGACGCGGCCGCCTCGCCGCGGCGGTCCTGTCGTCGTACCTTGCTGGACTCCTTCTCCAGCTCGGAGATCTTCTGACGCAGGCCGGCGTACTCCATGTAGTCGCCCAGGTGACAGTGCGCGGACTCGGCGTACCCCTCCAGCGCGTCCTCGGCCTTGCGCAGCTGGCGGGCGAGTCCGACGACGGCGCGGTCGGCCTGGAACTGGGCGAAGGACATCTCGAGGAGCTCGCGAGCGCGGTGCCGGCCGAAGGCGTGCACCAGGTTCACGGCCATGTTGTACGACGGCCGGAACGACGAACGCAGTGGATAGGTCCGCGTCGACGCCAGACCCGCCAGGTCGCGTGGGTTCATGCCGGGCTGCCAGAGCACGACGGCGTGGCCCTCGATGTCGAGGCCGCGACGGCCGGCCCGGCCGGTCAGCTGGGTGTACTCCCCCGGCGTGATGTCGGCGTGCGTCTCGCCGTTCCACTTGCTCAACTTCTCGAGGACCACCGTGCGGGCGGGCATGTTGATGCCGAGGGCGAGGGTCTCGGTCGCGAAGACGATCTTCACCAGTCCGCGCAGGTAGAGCTCCTCGACGCACTCCTTGAACGCCGGCAGCATGCCGGCGTGGTGGCACGCGACGCCGCGCGAGGCCGCGTCGAGGAAGTCGGCGTAGCCGAGGACCTCGAGGTCGTCGGGCGGCATCGTGCCGAGGGTGGCCTTGACGTAGGCGATCGCCTCGTCACGCTCCTCCGACGTCGTGAGGCGGACGTTCGCATCGAGGCACTGCTGGACAGCGGCGTCGCACCCGGCCCGGCTGAAGATGAAGTCGATGGCGGGCAGCAGGTTCTTGCGCTGGAGCTGCTCCAGGACGTCGAGGCGACCGGGAATCCAGATCCGGCGACCGTTGCCGACGGATCGGCTCCCCGGACCACCGGGCCGCCCACCCTTGCCGCCGGACTTCGGGGTGCGATGACCCTTCAGGCGGGTCGAGGCCCAGTCGTCGCGTGCGAGCTTGACCAGCTCCTCGTTGACCGGCGCGCCCTCGCGGACGAAACCGGCTGCTGCGTCGACGTCGGACGAGGCGAACAGGTCGTGCAGCTGTCGCCCGGCCATCACGTGCTGGAACAGCGGTACGGGGCGCCGTTCGGCGACGATGGTGCGGGTCGAGCCGCGCACTGTCTCGAGCCACTCACCGAATTCCTCGGCGTTGGAGACGGTCGCCGACAGCGACACGACCGACACCGACTCAGGGAGGTGGATGATCACCTCTTCCCACACCGCGCCGCGGGCGCGGTCGGCGAGGTAGTGCACCTCGTCCATGACCACGAACCCGAGCCCGACGAGGGTGCGCGAGCGGGCGTAGAGCATGTTGCGCAGCACCTCGGTCGTCATCACGACGACGGGCGCCTCCCCGTTGACAGAGGTGTCGCCGGTCAGCAGGCCGACGTTGTCAGCACCGTGACGGGCGACGAGGTCGTGGTACTTCTGGTTCGACAAGGCCTTGATCGGCGTCGTGTAGAAGCACTTGCGACCGGTCTCGAGCGCCAGGTGGACCGCGAACTCCCCCACGACCGTCTTGCCCGCACCCGTCGGCGCGGCCACCAGGACGCCGTCGCCGTCCTCGACCGCCTTGCAGCCCTCGACCTGGAATTCGTCCAGCGGGAAGGGGAAGGTGCCCGAGAACTGGTCGAACACGGGATGGCTGCTCATACCCATACCTTGACTGCTCCGGGAACGCACTCGACGGTCAGGGGTAGCGGACCGAACCTTTCGCCGTCGGCGTAGCCGACGATTCCGGTGCTCGCCACGGTCACCCGGCGCACCCGGTGCCGTTCGTACTGGGGGTGGGTGACGTGGGTCCCGTTGAAGAGCTTGGGGAAGGTGCGAGCCAGCTCGATGCGGCCCATCGGCTTGATCAGGACGACGTCGAGGAGGCCGTCGTCGAGCACCGCACCGTGCGTGATCCGCAGTCCGCCGCCGTACGACGGCCCGTTCCCGACGGCTACCAGCATGGCGTCGACCTGGCGCTCCTCGCCGTCGAGGTCGAGCACGTAGTGCAGCGGCTCGAAGACCCGCAGCTCCGCCATCGTGGCGAGGTTGTAGCGCATCTGGCCCTTCGGCCAGCGCATCCGGTTCGCGCGCTCGTTGGCCACCGAGTCGAAACCGGCGGCCAGGACTCCACCGAACCAGCGGTCACCGACCCGGGCCAGGTCGATGCTGCGCGGCCCGCCGTGGATGATCGTCGCCGCGGCTGCGGCACCGTCACGCAGCGGGATGTCGAGCGAGCGGGCGATGTCGTTGCCGGTCCCCGCCGGGAGGATGCCGATCGGCACGCTCGTGCCGGCAACTGCCTGGAGGCCGAGGTTGACCATGCCGTCGCCGCCGCACACGACCAGCACGTCGGGCTCCTCGGCGACGATGGCCCGGGCCAGGTCGAGGGACTCCTCGGCGTCCCGTCCGTACAGCGAGGTGGTGCGCCAACCGGCACCGTGGAACCGCGGCAGGGCCTCGTCACGCATGCGCGCACCGCGACCCTTTCCCGACGTCGGGTTGGTGAGGACGACCGCGCGTGGCACAGGTGAAGGTTAGAGGACCGTCAACTCAGATCTCGCTCGCCTCGTCGGGCGAGAGACCTGCGTTGATCGACTTGTTGCCGCGCCGGTTGTCGTTGACCCGTGCGATCACCTCGGAGATGAGGAACAGGATCACCATCGGGATCGCCATGAAGCTCATCGTGAAGGGGTCACCCGACGGGGTCATCACGGCCGCGAAGATGAAGGACCCGACGATGATCCACGGCCGGTGGGCGCCGAGGCTCTTGCCCTTGATCACCCCGGCGAAGTTCAGCAGTACGACGAACACCGGGATCTCGAAGGCGATGCCGAAGCCGAGCAGGGTGCGCGTGAAGAAGGTCAGGTAGTCGTTGAACTCGACCAGGTTGGTGAGATCGCCCGGCGTGAAGCCGATCAGGATCTCCAGCCCCTTGGGGAGCGTGAGGTAGCCCAGTGCGATGCCGCTGAGGAACAGCGGGCCCGCGATGACTGCGAAGATCGCGGTCCACTTCTTCTCGTTGCGGTGCAGCCCGGGCAGGATGAACGCCCAGATCTGGTAGAGCCAGACGGGGCTCGTCCCGACCACCGCGGCCAGGCCGCAGAGCTTGAGGTAGAGCAGGAAGCCACCTGCGGCGCCGCTGGTCGTCGCGACCGTCCGATCCTTGCCGAGCGCCTCTCGCGCCTGCTGGTAGGGATCGTTGACCACCGCGAAGATGGGGTCGAAGAAGAACAGCGCGACGACGAAACCCGCGACGAGCACGAACGCCGCCTTCAGCAGGCGGGCGCGCAACTCCCGTAGATGGTCCGAAAGGGCCATCCGCCCGTCGGCACCGACCGGATGGACTGGTGTGCCGACGAGAAGCTTTGCGACTCCGAGCAGGGACAACTCAGGCGTTGTTCTCGCGGCGCTCGTCGACGATCTCGCCCTCGGCCACGTCGTCGGCGGGGTTCAGTTCGGCCTTGGGAGCGGCCGGCTTTGCATCGTCGTCACGCAGGCCCTTGGTCTCGGCCTTGAAGATGCGCAGCGCCTGACCTGTTCCACGGGCCAGGTCGGGGAGCTTGGCAGCACCGAACACGAGGACCACGATCGCCAGGATGATGAGCCACTCGGCTCCCTGGGGCATTCCGATCAGGGGGATCATTTGGGGCGACCAACTCTCACAGCTCAGACTCTGGGGACAGGCCCCATGCTACGCCCACCTCACCGGTAGAGACTGAGGGTCTCCTGTGCGGTGGCCATGAAAGATTCGGTGAACTCCTGAGGTCCTTCCACCGTGGCATGCGGAGCCAATCGCATCAGGAGCCTCGTGAGCCACCGGGGGTCGACCACGACGAGCTCCACGACAGCCGATCCGTCGGCCTGGGGCCTGACCTCGCGCATCGGGTAGTACTCGGTCGCCCAACGGGCCTCCGGACCGAGATGGAGCGTCACCACCGCGCTGCCGGGCTGGTCCGCGTCGCGGAACAGCCCGCCGTCGAGGTCGCGGGGTGCACGGCGCGGCGTGCTGGTCGCGGAGTCCAGGACCTCTGCCTTCGCGATCCGGTCGAGGCGGAAGAGACGATCGGCATCGGCCCGGTGGCACCACGCGTCGAGATAGGCGAAGACACCATGGTTGACCACCCCCAGGGGATCCACGACGCGTTCGGTCTCCTCGCCACGAGAGGGGACGAAGTACGCCAGCCGCACCTGGCGTCCGGCGACGGCCGCCTCGTTGAGCACCCTGGTCAGCTCCACCTGGGCGACCTGGACAGCGTCGTGCGGCGAGGGGGTCACGTCGACGTGATTGGCGCCGGCCGTGCTGACCGCCTTCTCGATCTTGCGCAGCACCTGCTTGACGAGAGCCCGAGTCTCCCCCGTCGACGTGTCGCGCAGCATGCGCAACGCCACGATCACGGCGGACGCCTCCGTGGCGCTGAGGCGCAGGGGTCGGGCGAGGTACTCGGCGTTCTCGACCCGGATCACGCCCTCCGTGACCGGACTGCCCTCCGAAGTCTCGATCGCATCGAGATCGACGTCGATCAGGTCACCGGGCAGCCCGCCCGGCAGTCCACACATGAACAGCACCTTGAGGTCGCGCAGGACCTGCTCGGAGGAGGTGCCGAGCAGTGCCGCTGCCTCCTCGAGTCGTACGCCGTCGCGGTGGTGCAGGAACGGCACCAGCATCAGCAGCCGGGCGACCTGGTCGCGTGCGCCGGCGCCGGTGGCGCGGGTGGTGGTCACCTGCCCACCTGCTCGAGGCGGGCGATGATCCGTTGGCGGATGGCCACCGGTTCGAGGAGCACGACGTCGGCACCCTGGGCGAGCACGTCGTCGGCGAGACCGACCGCCGGACGGGTGATCTCCACGCGGTCCCAGGCGGAGCGGTGGTCGGGGCCGGTGACGCCCGACTCGATGCGGTCGGCGGTACGACGGAATGCGTGGCCGGCGCCGTGCCGGACCAGCAGCACCGCGTGCTCCGTGCCGGTCGGCGGAGCCAGTCGCCGCGCGATCTCGCGCACGTCGGTGTCCGGCGGGACGTCGTACGCACCCGGCGGGCCGACGGTCCGGACGGGCCCCTGCACGCGGGAGAGCCGGAAGACGCGCTCGGCGCCGCGGTCGGCGTCGTGGCCGACGACGTACCAGCGACCGGAGTAGCGCACCACGCCCCACGGCTGCACGTGGCGGGTGAGCGCGCTGTCGGCACCCGGGCGCTTGTAGTCGAACTCGATGGCCGTGCGCTCGCACACCGCGACCCAACAGGTCTCGAAGGCGGGCTCCTCGGCCGTGAGCAGCGGTTGTGCGATCTCGAGGGCGTCGAGGTCGACGTCGATGCCTGCGGCGGAGAGCTTGCGGACCGCATCGGTGGTGGCCTGGGCCATGGTCGCGTGCTGCCAGACCCGCGACGCGATGCCGACCACCGCCGCTTCCTCGGACGTCAGCTCGATGTCGGGCAGCGCGAACGCCTCGGGCGGGATCCGGTAACCGACCTCGTCCTCGAACAGCGGGTCGATCGAGGCGACCTCGACGGGCACGCCGAGGCTGCGCAGCTCGTCCTTGTCACGCTCGAACATCTTCTCAAAGGCGTCCGGCCGCGAGTCGGGGTACAGCAGCTCGCGGATCCGGTCCTTGGCGATGGGTCGCCGCTGGACCAGGAGCATGATCAGCAGGTTGAGCAGGCGCTCGCTCTTGGGAGCAGGCATGGGATTGATTCTGCCCGGTGGGTGCTACTCCGAGGACCCGTCGGTCGGCTCGGTGGAAGCGCTACCGGTCGCGCTCCCGCTCGGCGTGGCGCTCGGCGATCCGCTCGGGGAGCCAGTCTCCGTCGGCTCGGGCAGCGGCTCCGGGTCGGCGACGTCGAGGATGTCGACGATGAAGTAGAGCGTCGAGTTGGCGGGAATGTCCTCGCCCTGCGCTTCCTTGCCATAGCCCAGGCTCGGCGGGATCTGCAGCAGGACGCGGCTACCGACCGGAAGGCCGACCAGGCCCTTCGACCAGCCCTCGACGACGGACGCGAGCTCGCCGCCGAGCGTGGCCTCGAGGCCGCGACCGTCGGTGTAGCTCTGGTCGAACGGCTCCTTGCCCTTCGCCAGCTGGCCGAGGTAGCTCGCCAGGATCTTCTGACCGCTCTTCACCGTCGGGCCCGTGCCCTTGATCAGCGTGGCGACCTCGAGCTTGCCGGAGGCTGCGGGCGTGCCCTTGAAGTCGAGGCTGGACGGGACACCGTCCTTCTCGACGATGGCCGGCGCCCACGCCGGAGCCTTCTCCTCGGCGCCTTCCGGGCCGGCGAGGGCGGTGAGGTCGGCGACGTAGAGGAGACCGTCCTCGTTGCCGATGTCGAGGCTGGCGAACGCCTGGGCAGCCTGGGCGTTGCCGAGGTAGTCGCCGATCACGTCTTCGCTGCTGATCGTGACGGCGATCCGGCTGCCGATGGTCTGGCCCGCCTTGATCTGGTCGGCGAGTCCGGCGACCAGGACGTCCGCGACGCTCGCCGGCTCCTTCTTGGCGCCCACCTTGAGCAGCGTGCCGACGGTGTAGTCGTCGTACGTGTCGTAGGTGACCTTGTGGGTGTAACCGTTCGCGAGGGTGAAGTCGACCCGCACCACGTCGTCCTTGGCGATCTTGGGTCCGTCACCCTTGGTGATGACCTTCGCGTCGGACTTGCCCGCGGCCAGAGTGCCCTTCCAGTCGAGCTTCGGAGTCGAACCGATGGCGCCGCTGATCGAGACCGCGTCGAGTCCCTTGAGCTCCTCGTCATCGCCTCCGCAGGCGGCGAGCGCGAGACTCGCCGGGAGCAGGGCGGTCAGCAGCAGGGCGGTGGGACGCGCAATCACAGGGCGCAGGCGGTCGAGCACGCGCAAACCTTACCCACTGGTCCTGAGGACTCCCTACATGCCATCGATCAGGCGTTGCACCCGCTCGTCGTAGGCCCGGAAAGGGTCCTTGCACAGTACGGTCCGTTGCGCCTGGTCGTTCAGCTTGAGGTGCACCCAGTCGACGGTGAAGTCGCGGCGGCGCTCCTGGGCGCGTCGGATGAACTCGCCACGAAGTCGTGCACGGGTGTTCTGCGGCGGCACCGACTTGGCCTCGAAGATCTTCAGGTCGGTGCTCACGCGAGCGACGGACCCCTGCTTCTCCAGCAGGTAGTAGAGGCCCCGGCCGCGGTGGATGTCGTGGTACGCGAGATCGAGCTGTGCGATCCGGGGGTGGCTCATCGGCAGGCCGTGCTTGGCGCGGTAGCGGTCGATGATCTTCCACTTGATGACCCAGTCGATCTCCCGGTCGACCAGGCCCAGGTCGTCGGACTCGACGGCCTTCAGTCCGCGCTCCCACAGGTCGAGGGAGCGTTCGATGATGGGCGTGCTGATGCCGCGGCGGTCCACGAAGTCGCGCGCCTTGGCGAGGTACTCGCCCTGGATGTCGAGCGCGCTGGCCTCGCGACCGTTCGCGAGGCGGATCTTGCGTCGTCCGGTGACGTCGTGGGAGATCTCGCGGATGGCGCGGATCGGGTTCTCCATGGTGAGGTCGCGCATCACCACGCCCTCCTCGATCATCCGCAGCACCAGGTCGCACGAGGCGACCTTCAGCATCGTCGTCGTCTCGCTCATGTTGGAGTCACCCACGATGACGTGGAGACGGCGGTACTTCTCCGCGTCGGCGTGCGGCTCGTCGCGGGTGTTGATGATCGGACGGCTGCGCGTGGTGGCGCTGGAGACGCCCTCCCAGATGTGTTCGGCGCGCTGGCTGATGGAGTACGACGTCCCGCGCGGCGTCTGGGTCACCTTGCCGGCACCGACGATGATCTGGCGGGTCACCAGGAACGGGATCAGGATGTCGGCCAGGCGGCTGAACTCGCCGGCGCGACCGACGAGGTAGTTCTCGTGGCAGCCGTAGGAGTTGCCGGCGGAGTCGGTGTTGTTCTTGAAGAGGTAGATCTCGCCGGCGATGCCCTCGTCGTGCAACCGCTGCTCCGCGTCGAGCAGCAGGCCCTCGAGGACCCGCTCCCCCGCCTTGTCGTGGGTCACGAGCTCGCCGATGTCGTCGCACTCGGGCGTGGCGTACTCCGGGTGGCTCCCGACGTCGAGGTACAGCCGGGCGCCGTTGCGCAGGAACACGTTGCTCGAGCGGCCCCAGCTCACCACCTTGCGGAACAGGTACCGCGCCACCTCGTCGGGGCTCAGCCTGCGTTGACCCCGGAACGTGCAGGTGACGCCGTACTCGTTCTCGATACCGAAGATTCGGCGGTCCATGATGGAACCCTACGCGAGCGGAGGTGCCACCGGGGGCTCTTCGGTACCCCCATTGGTCGGAGTCTCGGAGACGTGCGCTTCCGGGGCCGCCTCGGCCGGTCCGCGCTCTCCCAGCAGCTCGGTCAGCTTGCCCGGGAGGATGCGGCGGAACTTGCGCGGCTGCGACCGGGTGCGATCCAGGACCGCGACCTCCAGGTCCTCGACCGGGATCACCCGGTCCTGCGCCTCACCACGCTCGTCGCTGGAGTGCCCCAGGGCCGACACCGCGACCGCGAGCGCTGCGTCGAGGCTCGCGCCGTCGGTGTAGTGCTCCTTGAGGTACGAGGCCACGGTGTCGGCGTCGCCGCCCATCACCGCGTAGCCGTGCTCGTCGGCGACCCGGCCCTCGTAGGTCAGGCGGTAGATCTGGTCGTCGGCCGCGGTCTTGCCGACCTCGGCGACGAAGATCTCGACCTCGTAGGGCTTCTCGCCGCCGGAGGAGAAGATCGTGCCCAGGGTCTGTGCGTAGGCGTTGGCCAGCCCGCGACCCGTGACGTCACGGCGGTCGTAGGCGTAACCGCGCATGTCGGCCAGCCGGACGCCCGCGATGCGGAGGTTCTCGAACTCGTTGTAGCGACCGACGGCCGCGAAGGCGAGTCGGTCGTACAGCTCGGAGACCTTGTGCAGTGCCTTGGAGGGGTTCTCGGTGACGAGCAGGACGCCGTCGGCGTACTGGACGGCTGCGAGCGAACGGCCGCGGGCGATGCCCTTGCGGGCGAAGTCGGCGCGGTCCTTCATCAGCTGCTCGGGCGAGACGTAGAACGGGGTGCTCATCTCAGGCCTCCTGTCCGTTGTCGCCGGCACTGCCGGTGGAGCTGTCGCCGCCGGGCAGGGGGGCGAGCGGGCCGTCCGGGCGGGCGAACCGGGCCGCCACGACCTCGTCGGCAAGCGCTCCGATGTCCTCCTGGGTCAGCTCGAGCGCACCCTCGGCGGTCACCACCCACACGATCGGGAAGATCCGGCGGGCCATGTCCGGCCCACCCGTGGCTGAGTCGTCGTCCGCGGCGTCGTACAGGGCCTGGAGGCAGACCCGGACGGTGTCGTCCTGGCTGAGGTCCTCGCGGTAGAGCTTCTTCAGCGCGCCGCGGGCGAAGAGCGATCCGGAGCCGACCGTGAAGAACGCGGCCTCCTCGTGACGCCCGCCCGTGACGTCGTAGCCGAAGATCCGCCCGACCTCGCTGTCGAGGTCGAACCCGGCGAACATCGGGACCACGGCCAGGCCCTGCATGGCCATCCCGAGGTTCGCGCGGATCAGGGCCGAGAGCCGGTTGGCCTTGCCGTCGAGGGACAGCACGCTGCCCTCGATCTTCTCGTAGTGCTCGAGCTCGACCTGGAAGAGGCGGACCATCTCGACGGCCAGCCCGGCGGTGCCCGCGATGCCCACGACGGAGTACTCGTCGGCCGGGAAGACCTTCTGGATGTCGCGCTGGGCGATGACGTTGCCCATCGTGGCGCGCCGGTCACCGGCCATCACCACACCACCGGGGAAGGTCGCCGCCACGATCGTGGTGCCGTGCGGGGCGAGGTCGGCCGCCGTTCCGGCAGGCAGGGACCGTCGCGCAGGCAGCAGGTCCGGCGCGTTCTCGCCGATGAAGTCGCTGAAGGAGGAGGTCCCGGGGCGCAGGAAGGCAGCCGGGATCCGTGCATCACCAGTCATGTGCGGGCTACTCCCCGCCCTTCTGGATGAACGACTTCACGAAGTCCTCGGCGTTGGACTCGAGGACCTCGTCGATCTCGTCGAGGATCGCGTCGACGTCGTCGTCCATCGCGTCCTTGCGCTCGGCGACGTCGGACTCCGGAGCGACCTGGGTCGTCTCTTCGGTGTCGTCCGACTTGCGCGGTTGCTTCTGCTCCTGGGCCATACCTCAACCCTAGCCACTCAACGGCTGAGTGCGCGGACCAATGCCTCTGCAGTTTCGCAGTTGTCGATCAGTTCGCCGACGTGGGCCTTGCTGCCGCGCAGCGGATCGATGGTCGGAACGCGCTGCAGCGACTCCCGGCCGGGCAGGTCGAAGATCACCGAGTCCCAGGACGCCGCGGCGATGTCGGGTGCGTACTTCTCCAGGCAACGGCCGCGGAAGTAGGCGCGCGTCTCCTCGGGCGGGTTCGTCATCGCGGCGTCGACCTCGCCGTCGGTGAGGAGCCGCTGGATCCGGCCCGCCTTCACGAGGCGGTGGTAGAGACCCTTGTCCGGGCGGATGTCGGAGTACTGCAGATCGATCAGCTGCAGCTTCGCGTCGTCCCAGTCGAGGCCGTCGCGGGAGCGGTACTGCTCGATCAGCTTCAGCTTGGCGACCCAGTCGAGCTGGTCGGACAGCGACATCGGGTCGGTCTCGAGGCGGTTCAGCACGTCTTCCCAGCGGGCCAGGACGTCGATCGTCTGTGCGTCGGCATCGGCGCCGTACCGGTCCTCGACGTACTTCTTCGCCAGGTCGAGGTACTCCATCTGGAGCTGGATGCCGGTGAGCGTGCGGCCATCGGTGAGGGTGACCTGGTGGGCGAGTCCCGGGTCGTGGGAGACGGCGCGCAGGGCCGCGACCGGGGTGCGGACGGTGAGGTCGGGGCTGATGAAGCGGTCCTCGATCATCGCCAGCACCAGGGAGGTGGTGCCCACCTTGAGGTACGTGGCGATCTCGGACAGGTTCGCGTCGCCGATGATCACGTGGAGCCGGCGGTACTTCTCCGGGTCGGCGTGCGGCTCGTCGCGGGTGTTGATGATGGGGCGCTTCAAGGTGGTCTCGAGGCCCACCTCGACCTCGAAGAAGTCCGCCCGCTGGCTGATCTGGAAACCCGTGCCGCGGCCGTCCTGGCCCTTGCCCACACGTCCGGCTCCGCAGAACACCTGGCGACTGACGAAGAACGGCGTGAGGTGCCGCACGATGTCGGCGAACGGCGTCGAGCGGCGCATCAGGTAGTTCTCGTGGGCGCCGTACGACGCACCCTTGTTGTCGGTGTTGTTCTTGTAGAGGGCGATCGACGGGCTCCCCGGGAGCTGGTGGGCGAGCCGAGCGGCGTCGAGCATCACCTGCTCCCCCGCCTTGTCCCAGCGGACGATGTCGAGCGGGGTGATCACCTCGGGCGTGGAGTACTCCGGGTGGGCGTGGTCGACGTACAACCGCGCGCCGTTGGTCAGGATCACGTTCGCGAGCCCGAGGTCCTCGTCGGTGAGCTGGCTGGGGTCGGCGACCTGGCGCGCCATGTCGAAGCCGCGGGCGTCACGCAGCGGTGACTCCTCCTCGAAGTCCCACCGCGCGCGCCTCGCCCGCACCGTCGCCGAGGCGTAGGCGTTGACGACCTGGGACGACGCGACCATCGGGTTGGCCGTCGGCTGTCCCTGGACCGAGATGCCGTACTCGATCTCGGTGCCCATCACGCGACGCACGCTCATGCGTCCAGCCTACGGCGTGAACCCGCCGATGGTGGGCTGTCGCGTAGTGGGATGCGAACCGTCCGATCGGGTAACGACGGTGGAGGAGGGCGAATGAGCGCGGTGCACGATTCGGTGGAGGACGCGGCGCGTGAGGCGCGGGAGCATCCTGCGCTTGATCGCGCCGCCCGTGTCGGGATGTTCGCCTACGGCGTGATGTACCTCGTCGTGGCCTGGCTGGGCGCGCAGCTGGCACTTCACGACCCCTCCGGGTCAGCCTCCGGCAAGGGCGCGCTGCACGAGGTCGCGCAGCAACCGCTCGGAGCCCTGGCGACGTGGCTGTCCGCCGGCGGCTTCGCCGCACTGGCGATCTGGCACGTCTGCCAGGCCGTCGGCGGACACCGGACCGACGACGGCGTACGACGCTGGCTCGCTCGCGCTGGTTCGGCCGGGCGCGCCGTCGTGTTCGTCGTGCTCACGATGCTCGCCGTCCGCACCGTCAACCGCAGCGGCGGCGGTGACGGCGGGGGTGGCGGCGACGACGCCCGAGGCCTCACGGGCGAGCTGATGCGGCAGCCGCTGGGACCGGCGCTGGTCGTGGCGGTCGGAGTCGGCGTGGCAGCCCTCGGCGTCATCTCCGTCCACAGGGGTGTGACCGACCGTTGGCGCAAGGGGCTGGACGCCGACGGACAGTCCGGGACGATCTCCGGACCCGTGGCCCTGCTCGCGCGCACCGGCCACGTCTGTCGTGGCATCGCCTTCGTGGTGCTCGCCGGGCTGTTCGCGTGGGCAGGCATCACCCACGACCCCGACAAGTCCGGTGGCCTGGACCAGGCCATCGTGCGGTTCCGTGACGAGCCGTACGGACCGTGGGTCATCCTCGTGATCGTCGCGGGCTTCGCCTGTTACGGCGCGTTCCACATGGTCCGCGCGTTCTACCTGCGTCCGAGCTGAGCGTTCGGGCGCAGGTGGAACGCACTCGGGCTAGAGGTACTGGCCCGTGTCCGAGACCGTGTCGATGGAGCGGCCCGGCTCGGTGCCGTGCTTGCCGGTGATGAGCGTGCGGATGAAGACGATCCGCTCGCCCTTCTTCCCGGAGATCCGCGCCCAGTCATCGGGGTTGGTCGTGTTCGGGAGGTCCTCGTTCTCCTTGAACTCGTCGACACACGCCTGGAGCAGGTGCGAGACCCGCAACCCCTTCTGGCTGTGGTCGATGAAGTCCTTGATCGCCATCTTCTTCGCCCTGTCCACGATGTTCTGGATCATGGCTCCGGAGTTGAAGTCCTTGAAGTAGAGGACTTCCTTGTCGCCGTTGGCGTAGGTCACCTCGAGGAACCGGTTCTCCTCGGTCTCGGTGTACATCCGCTCGACCGTGGCGCGGATCATCCCGCCGATGGTGGCCTGGCGGTCGCCGCCGAACTCGGCGACGTCCTCGGCGTGCAACGGCAACGTGGTGGTGAGGTACTTGCTGAAGATGTCGCGCGCCGACTCGGCGTCCGGACGCTCGATCTTGATCTTCACGTCCAGGCGCCCCGGACGCAGGATCGCGGGGTCGATCATGTCCTCGCGGTTGGAGGCACCGATGACCAGGACGTTCTCCAGCAGCTCGACGCCGTCGATCTCGCTCAGCAGCTGCGGGACGATGGTGTTCTCGACGTCGGAGGAGACACCCGAGCCACGGGTCCGGAACAACGAGTCCATCTCGTCGAAGAACACGATCACCGGCGTACCGGTGCTGGCCTTCTCCCTTGCCCGCTGGAAGACCAGCCGGATGTGCCGCTCGGTCTCGCCGACGTACTTGTTGAGCAGCTCGGGACCCTTGATGTTGAGGAAGTAGGACTTGACCTCATGGCCCTTGCCGTCCACCGCGTGCTTGGCTGCGACCTTCTTCGCCAGTGAGTTGGCGACCGCCTTGGCGATGAGCGTCTTGCCGCAGCCCGGAGGACCGTAGAGCAGGATCCCCTTCGGCGGCTTGAGCTCGTGCTCGGCGAACAGCTCGGGATAGAGGTACGGCAGCTCGACAGCGTCCTGGATCATCTCGATCTGGTTGCCGAGGCCACCGATGGACTCGTAGGAGATGTCCGGGACCTCTTCGAGGACGAGCTCCTCGACCTCGGACTTCGGAACCTTCTCGTAGACGTAACCGGCGCGGGAGTCGAGCAGCAACGAGTCGCCGGCGCGCAGGGTCTCGTCGAGCAACGGGTCAGCCAGGCGGACGACGCGTTCCTCGTCGGCGTTCGCGATGACCAGGACCCGTTCGCCGTCGGCGAGCAGCTCCTTGAACATGACGACCTCGCCGACCGTTTCGTACTCGAACGCGGCGACGACGTTGAGCGCTTCGTTGAGCATGACCTCCTGGCCGCGGCGGAGCGAGTCGAGCTCGACGTTCGGGCTCACGCTCACGCGCAGCTTCCGGCCGCCGGTGAAGACATCGACGGAGTCGTCCTCGTTGCGTTGGAGGAAGGTGCCGAAGCCGGCCGGCGGCTGGGCGAGCCGGTCGACCTCCTCCTTGAGCTTGAGGATCTGGTCGCGTGCCTCGCGCAGGGTGCTGGCGAGCCGCTCGTTCTGCGCGGTGACCGCAGCCAGCGAACGCTGGGTGTCGGCGAGACGCATGTCCACGGAGCGAGCTCCGCTCCCGGGCGTGTCGATCAGCCGTCGGCGCAGCTCGTTGATCTCGTCCTCGAGGAAACGGACCTGGTCTTCGAGCTCCTGCTGGCTCTGGGACCGGTGGCTTCCCGAAGCGCCTTCTCCCATGTTCGTCATGGCACACCTCCTGAATCCGACCCTACTCGGACCGGTGCAGCGAGGAAGTGGTTCGCGACACGTGGTTCGCGAACGTTTCTGTAACGCCTCAGTCGTCGGTGGGAAGCTCCGGCACGCCGGGAGGGCGCGGGCCGTCGTAGTCGGGACCGTAGGCACCGGGGGCCGGACGGCGCTTCTTGAGCGGAGCGCGCTGGCCCGGGGCCATGCGCCGAGCCGTGACCAGGAAGGCCGTGTGCCCGATCATCTTGTGGCCGGGCCGGACCGCGAGGCCCTCGACGTGCCAGTCACGCACCAACGACTCCCACGGCGACGGCTCGGTGAACCCGCCGTGCATCCGCACTGCCTCGACGAACTTCGAGAGCTGGGTCGTCGTGGCGACGTACGCGCAGACGATCCCGCCGGGCAACAGGGCATCGGCCGCGGCGCCGAGGCACTCCCAGGGCGCAAGCATGTCCAGGATGATCCGATCGCAGCGCTCCCCCGATGCCGGCAACGCCTCGGCGAGGTCGCCGAGGGTGAGGCGCCAGGCGGGGTGGGTCTCGCCGTCGGGCGCACCGAAGAACTGCGTGACGTTGCGGCGCGCGACGTCGGCGAACTCCTCGCGCCGTTCGAAGGACGACACCCGCCCGTAGGGCCCGACGGCACGGAGCAGCGAACAGGTGAGCGCGCCCGACCCCACCCCGGCCTCGACCACATGGGCGCCCGGGAAGATGTCGGCCATCGCGATGATCTGGGCCGAGTCCTTCGGGTAGACCACGGCCGCACCACGGGGCATCGAGACGACGTACTCGGAGAGCAGGGGGCGGAAGACGAGGTACTCGCCGCCGACCGAGGAACCGACGGTGAAGCCCTCCTCGCGGCCGATCAGCTCGTCGTGCTCGAGGTGGCCCTTGTTCGAGAAGAACCGCTTGCCGGCTTCGAGCGCGAAGTTGTGGCGCCGGCCCTTGCCGTCGACCAGTCGGACCCATTCGCCCTCGCGTAGCGGACCGCGATGGACACCGGACCAGGCCTCCGGGGGCACGTCGGAAGTTGCGTCACTCACCGGCGCAATCTATCGGTGCACTGCGCGGGCGACGTCGGCGGCCGACAGTACGCCGTACACGC
The DNA here is from genome assembly GCF_001427795.1 of Nocardioides sp. Root682. Taxonomy (GTDB): domain Bacteria; phylum Actinomycetota; class Actinomycetes; order Propionibacteriales; family Nocardioidaceae; genus Nocardioides. The sequence goes on from NZ_LMHJ01000005.1 coordinate 242,284, forward strand.
TGCCGTCCTCGTCGATCAGGACGTACTCCGATGCCGGGGTGCTGCGCAGCGCTGCGATCAGGTCCGGACCGCTGACGGACACGGGCAGCGCCAGCCCACCGGCCAGGCTCCGGGCCACCGTGGAGACGGCCACCCAGGGCTTCCGGTCGTCCGGCATCGCGTTGACCGCCTGCTCGTCGACTACACCCACGGGGCGACCGTCCGAGGCGACGGTGACGATGCTGCGAGCCCCGGCCTCCTCGGCGCGACGCACGGCCTCGGCCAACGGCAGGTCGTCGGGAACCGAGAGGGTGCGGCGGGCGAGGTCGCGCGGGACGACCTCTCCCAGGCGTCGCACGACCTTCGCCGCCGCCAGCGACTGGCTGGCGCCGGTCCAGAGGAACACGGCCACGATGGCGAGGATGACGGGGTTGACCACACTGCCGTCGCGCGCGCTGAAGACCGCCCAGACGACCACCAGGAGGGCGGTCACCCGGCCACCCCACGCAGCCGCGATGGTGCCGGTGTGCACCCGGCCGGTGGCGGCCCAGACGCCGGCCTTGAGGACCCGACCGCCGTCGAGCGGCAGGCCGGGCACCAGGTTCAGCACGCCGATCATCAGGTTGGCGCCGGCGAGTCCCTCGATCACCAGTCGGCCGACGCCGGGCGGGGTCACGAACCACAGGGCCAGCGCGACGACTCCGACCAGCAGCGAGGTGATCGGCCCGACCACCGCGATCCAGAACTCCTGGCGTGGCCGGCGGGCTTCTCCGACGATGGAGGTCGCTCCCCCGAGGAAGTGGAGGGTGATCGACTCGACCCGGAAGCCGAACCTCTTGGCCACGACCGCGTGGGACGCCTCGTGGAGCAGGATCGCGAGGTACAGCGCGATCGCGAAGGCGAGCCCGACGACGTACTTCCAGCCACCCAGGCCGGACTGCACCTCGTCGACGCGCGGACCCATGATGTAGGCGATCAGCGCGGCGACCAGGAACCAGGAGTTCGCGACGAGGACGTCGCTACCGGCGATCCGGCCGATCCTGATCATCCCCCGAGGCGCGGGTGTCCGGTGCGGGACGTCAGGTTCGGACATACCCCGAGGCTACCGGTGGCCGCTCAGCTGCTCGAGGCGCGTGGCCAGGGCATCGACGAGCTGCGCACTCCGCTTGGCAGACATGGCGGACTTGCGGTCACCACCCTGGGTGCTGACCGGCAGGACGTCGATCGAGAGCTTCGCTCCCCCGGCGAGCGCGCGCAGCTCGTCCACCCTGTTGCCGAACGCCGAGCCGCTGCCGGGCGAGTAGTAGCGGACGACCTCGTCGAGCTCGTCGGCGAACAGGTCGGCCTTGGTCACCACGATGACCAGCCAGATCGGCTTCTCGCGGCGCACCGCCATCGACGCGATCCGGTGGGAGGTGATCGCCCAGTCCTCGAGCTCCTGGACGAGCTGCTCCTCGCGACTCGCGTCGGCTCCACCGCTCGTACCCGCCGTACGGCGTGCGGTGGCGAAGCCGTTGGCGACGACGTGCAGCACTCCGTCGACCGGTTCGTCGTGGAAGACCTCGTCGAGCGCGCCCAGCCGGGTTGCGGCGTTGTCGCCCGGGACCACGCGGAACCGGAAGCCGCGAAGTCCTGAGGAGCGTCGGGTGCGCCGCTCCATGACAGCGGAGCCGACCTCGGCGACGGTCCCGTCCGGACTTCCGGACAGGCGATCGGTCAGCTGGGTCTTGCCCACACCGGTCATCCCGGTGACCGCAACGATGGGAAAACGTCTGCGGACGACGTGTCCGACCCGCTCCGGCGTGGCAGCCAGGCGTCGCCGGAGGCTTTCGTGCGATCGAGTCATGGACCAAGCCTATGTGTCGCGCGAGGCGCCGCCTTCCGATGTCGGAGCCCTCGCCTAGGGTCGGAGACATGACGACACAGCCAGCCCCGACCGGTCTCGAGCCGGCCGACCCGTCCGAGCGCGGCGGCACCCGCGTCGACGGCGTCGAGGTGCTCGGTGCGCTGTCGCCGTCGCGGGTGGGTGACTTCCTGTCCTGCCCCCTGCTCTACCGGTTCCGCACGATCGACCGGCTCCCCGAGCCCCCGTCGCCTCCCGCCGTGCGCGGGACGGTGATCCACACGGTGCTGGAGCGACTGTTCGACCTGCCCGCGGCCGAGCGCACCCCGGCGCAGGCCGAGTCGATGCTGGCGCCGGCATGGGCGGACCTGCAGGAGGCCGAACCGGCCGTCACCACGATGTTCCCGGTGGACGGTCCCGAGATCACCGAGTGGCTGGTGTCCTGCCGCGACACCCTGGTGAAGTACTTCGACCTCGAGGACCCGACGCGCCTGGAGCCGGCTGAGCGCGAGCTCTACGTCGAGACGCTCACCGACACGAAGCTGCTGCTCCGCGGCGTCATCGACCGGGTGGATGTCGCACCCGACGGTGCGATCCGGATCGTCGACTACAAGACCGGGAACGCCGTCAGCGAGATGTTCGAGGGCAAGGTCCTCTTCCAGCTCAAGTTCTACGCGCTGGTCCTGTGGCGGACCCGCGGTGTCGTCCCCAAGATGCTCCAGCTGGTCTACCTCGGCGACAGCCAGGTCCTGCGCTACGAGCCCGACGAGCAGGAGCTGCTCGCCACCGAACGCAAGGTGCAGGCGGTGTGGCAGGCGATCCAGCTGGCCACCGAGAAGCGTGAATTCGAGTCGCGCCCCGGCTACGGCTGCCGCTGGTGCGCACACCAGTCGCTCTGTCCGTCGTACGACGGCACGCCCCCGCCGTTCCCGCTCGATGAATTGGCCGAGCGCGTCTCCGGCCCAGCTGCGGGCAGCAAGCTGCCAGCCGAGCCCTCCCGCCGCGCTGCCGGCACGGTGGTCCCCCTCACAGCAGTGAGCTCAGCGCCTCCGGAGTGAGTCCCTCGAGGGTCTCCACGAACGTCCGTCCCGGGCCCTCGGGCACCGGCACGTGGTTGGGCACGACCAGGACCCGGCACCCGGCGGCCTCGGCCGACCGTGCTCCGGTCGGCGAGTCCTCGATGGCGATGCAGTCCGCCGGGTCGACTCCGAGGGCTGCCGCCGCGGTGAGGTAGGCCTCCGGGTGCGGCTTGCCCTGGCTGACCATGTCGCCGGTCACGATCACCCGGAAGGTCTCCGGGGGCAGGTGCTCGAGGATCGGCGCCACGAACCGCTGGTAGGACATCGTGACGAGGCCGCACGGCACCCCTGCGTCGCGCAGCGCCAGCAACAGCTCACGGGCGCCCGGGCACCACGGCACGGCATGGCGGACCTGCTCGACGACACCGTCGAGCAGCATCTCCACCACTTCCTCGGCCGACTGGGAGAGCCCGAGCTTTGCCTTGATGTACTCCCCCGAGACCAGCAGGTCGTTGCCGACCAGGTGCATCGCGTCCTCGTGGGTCCAGGTCCCGCCGTGGGTCTCGGCGATCTCCGACTCCGTGGCCATCCAGTACGGCTCGGTGTCGACGAGGGTGCCGTCCATGTCCCAGAGGACTGCCTTCACGTCAGTCCTCTGGGTTGTAGCCGAGGTTGGGGCCGAGCCAGCGCTCGGCCTCCTTCAGCGTCCAGCCCTTGCGGGTGGCGTAGTCGGCGACCTGGTCCTGGGCGAGACGGCCCACCACGAAGTACTGCGACTGCGGGTGCGAGAAGTACCAGCCGCTGACGGCGGCACCGGGCCACATTGCCATCGACTCGGTGAGCTCGATGCCGGTGTTCGTGGTGACGTCGAGGAGCTCCCAGAGGGTCTGCTTCTCGGTGTGCTCCGGGCAGGCGGGGTAGCCGGGCGCGGGGCGGATGCCGACGTACCGCTCACCGATGAGCGCCTCGTTGGTGAGCTCCTCGTCGGGCTGGTAGCCCCAGAACTCCTTGCGGACCCGCTCGTGCATCCGCTCGGCGAAGGCCTCCGCGAGCCGGTCGGCGAGGGACTCCAGCAGGATCGCGCTGTAGTCGTCGAGGGCTTCCTTGAACTCCATGATCTTGGTCTGGCTGCCCAGCCCGGCGGTGACCGCGAACGCCCCGACGTAGTCCTGGGCGCCGGTGGCCCTGGGTGCGACGAAGTCGCCGAGCGACCGGTTCGGAATGCCCTCGCGGTGCTCACCCTGCTGGCGCAGGTTGCGCAGCACCTGGAGGACCTGGGTGCGCTCCTCGTCGGCGTACACCTCGATGTCGTCACCGACCGCGTTGGCCGGGAAGAAGCCGATGACGCCGTTGGCGGTCAGCCACTTCTCCTTGATCAGCCGGTCGAGCATGTCCTGGCCGTCGTCGTACAGCCGGCGCGCAGCCTCGCCGGACGCCGGGTTGTTGAGGATGTCGGGGAACTTGCCCTTCATCTCCCAGGCGTTGAAGAACGGCTGCCAGTCGATGTACTCCCGCAGCTCGGAGATGTCGTAGTCGTTGAAGACGCGAACACCCTGCTGCTGCGGGACGGGCGGGACGTAGCCCTCCCAGTCGATCGGCGTCCGGTTGACCCGGGCCTTCTCCAGCGTGACGGTCGGCCGCTCGTGCTTCTGGGCGTGCCGCTCCCGCAACGAGGCGTAGTCCTTCTCGGTCGCCTCGAGCAGGGCCGGGCGCTGCTTGTCGTCGAGCAGGGCCGCAGCCACCGGGACCGAACGCGAAGCGTCCTTGACCCAGACCACCGGTCCGGTACGACGGGGCGAGACCTTGACCGCGGTGTGGGCGCGCGACGTGGTTGCGCCACCGATCAGCAATGGGATCTCGAGGCCCTGGCGCTCCATCTCGACGGCGAAGTTCACCATCTCGTCGAGCGAGGGCGTGATCAGGCCGGAGAGGCCGATGATGTCCGCGTTGTGCTCCTTGGCGGCGTCCAGGATCTTCTGGGCAGGCACCATCACACCGAGGTCGATCACGGTGTAGTTGTTGCACTGCAGGACCACGCCGACGATGTTCTTGCCGATGTCGTGGACGTCGCCCTTCACGGTCGCCATCACGATCGTGCCGTTGGTCGTCTCGGCGTCGCCGGGCTGCTTCTCCGCCTCGATGAACGGCAGCAGGTAGGCGACGGCCTTCTTCATGACCCGGGCGGACTTCACGACCTGGGGCAGGAACATCTTGCCGGCACCGAAGAGGTCGCCGACCACGTTCATGCCGTCCATCAGCGGCCCCTCGATCACCTCGATCGGGCGACCGCCCGCAGCGGAGATCTCCGCGCGGAGCTCCTCGGTGTCGGCCTCGACGTCGGCATCGATGCCCTTCACCAGGGCGTGCGTGATCCGCTCGCGCACCGGCAGGCTCCGCCACTCAGCGGCCGCGGCTTCCTCCTTGGGGTCGCCTGCGTTGTTGAACCGCTCGGCGATCTCCAGCAGCCGCTCGGCCGCGTCCTCGCGGCGGTTCAGGACGACGTCCTCGATCCGCTCGCGGAGCTCCGGGTCGATCGAGTCGTAGGGAACCAGGGCGCCGGCGTTCACGATGCCCATGTCCAGGCCGGCCTTGATGGCGTGGAACAGGAACACCGCGTGGATCGCCTCGCGGACCGGGTTGTTGCCCCGGAACGAGAACGACACGTTCGAGATGCCTCCGGAGATGTGGACGCCGGGCAGGTTCTCCTTGATCCAGGCGCAGGCCTCGATGAAGTCGATCCCGTACGTCGCGTGCTCCTCGATGCCGGTCGCGAGCGCGAAGCAGTTCGGGTCGAAGATGATGTCCTCGGCCGGGAACCCGACCTCCTCGGTCAGGATCCGGTAGGCGCGGCCACAGATCTCCTTGCGGCGCTCGAGGTTGTCGGCCTGGCCCTGCTCGTCAAAGGCCATCACGACCACGGCCGCGCCGTACTTGCGGCACAGGCGCGCCTCGCGGACGAACTTCTCCTCGCCCTCCTTCATGGAGATCGAGTTGACGATCGGCTTGCCCTGGACGTTCTTCAGGCCGGCCTCGATGACCTCCCACTTGGAGGAGTCGATCATCACGGGGACGCGGCTGATGTCGGGCTCGGCCGCGATCAGCTTGGTGAACCGGTCCATCGCGGCGACGCCGTCGATCATGCCTTCGTCCATGTTGATGTCGATGACCTGCGCACCGACCTCGACCTGCTGCAACGCCACCGAGAGGGCCGTGTCGTAGTCCTCGGCCTTGATCAGGTTGCGGAACCGCGCGGAGCCGGTGATGTTGGTGCGCTCACCGATGTTGACGAACAGCGAGTCCTCGGTGATGTTCAGCGGCTCGAGGCCGGACAGCCGGGTAGCGACGTCGATCGTCGGCAGGACGCGCGGGCTCTTGCCCTCGACGACCCTGGCGATCTCGGCGATGTGCGCCGGCGTGGTGCCGCAGCAACCACCGACGAGGTTCACGAGACCAGCGGAGGCGAACTCCTCGATGTAGCCGGCCTGGCGCTCGGGCGACTCGTCGTACTCACCGAAGGCGTTCGGCAGCCCGGCGTTCGGGTAGCTCGAGACGAAGGTGTCCGCGATGCGGGAGATCTCGGCCATGTACGGCCTCATCTCGGGGGCGCCCAGCGCGCAGTTCAGGCCGATGGCGAGCGGCTTGGCGTGCCGCATGGCGTTCCAGAAGGCCTCGGTGACCTGACCCGAGAGGGTCCGACCCGAGGCGTCGGTGATCGTGCCCGAGATGACGACCGGCCAGCGACGGCCGCGCTCCTCGAACAGGGTCTCGACCGCGAAGATCGCGGCCTTGGCGTTGAGCGAGTCGAAGATCGTCTCGATGAAGATCAGGTCCGAGCCGCCGTCGACGAGGCCGTTGGCGGCCTCGAGGTACGCCGCGACCAGCTGGTCGTAGGAGACGTTGCGGGCACCGGGGTCGTTGACGTCCGGGGAGATGGACGCCGTCCGGGTCGTCGGGCCGAGGGCGCCGGCGACGTAGCGCGGCTTCTCCGGCGTGCTCAGTTTGTCGCACTCGACCCTGGCCAGTGCGGCACCGGCGTAGTTGAGCTCGTAGGCGAGGTCGGCCATGTCGTAGTCGGCGAGCGAGACGGCATTGGCGTTGAACGTGTTGGTCTCGAGGATGTCCGCGCCAGCCTCGAGGTACTCGCGGTGGATGCCCGCGATGATCTCCGGCTGCGTGATCGTCAGCAGGTCGTTGTTGCCCTGGACGTCACTGGGCCAGTCCTTGAACCGCTCGCCGCGGTAGCCGGCCTCGTCGGGCCGGTCCCGCTGGATCGCCGTGCCCATGGCTCCGTCGATGACCAGGATCCGCTCGCCGAGCGCGCGCGTGAGCTCGTCGGTGCAATCAGGGCGGATGTTCGGCTCCCAGACGTCCACGTACATTCCTTCCATAACGGAAGGCGTCCTTGCTCTGGCCGAGCGTGGCGGACCAGACCTCGTGATCTGCATCCGTTGCAACGCCTCTCGACTTCTACGAATGCTACCGGGAACCGGGCACTAGGCTCGGCATTGTGATGGAGATCGAGACGGTGCCCGACCTCGTACGGCCGGTGGTCATCGCCGCGTTCGAGGGTTGGAACGACGCCGCAGAGTCCGCAACAGCCGTGGTCGACCACCTGATGAAGGTGTGGGACGCGCGGGTCGTGGCGGTGATCGATCCCGACGAGTACTACGACTTCCAGGTCAACCGCCCGGTCGTCGGCATCGACGACAACGGGTTCCGCAAGCTCAACTGGCCCAGCACGCACGTCGCTGTGGCCTCACCGCCGGACCTGGATCGCGACGTCATCCTGATCCGCGGCATCGAGCCGAACATGCGCTGGCGCCAGTTCACGGCCGAGCTTCTCGCGACCATCGACGACCTCGGCGCAGAGCTGCTGATCACGCTCGGAGCGCTTCTGTCCGACAGCCCGCACACCCGGCCGATCCCGGTGTCCGGCTCCTCGACCGAGCCGGACCTGATGGACCAGCTCTCCCTCGAGCAGTCCACGTACGAGGGACCGACGGGCATCGTTGGAGTGCTGCAGGACGCCTGCGCCCGGATCGACCTCCCCGCCGTGTCGTTCTGGGCAGCCGTGCCTCACTACGTCGCACAGCCGCCGTGCCCGAAGGCGACCCTGGCCCTGCTGGTCCGGCTGGAGGACCTCTTCGAGACACCGATCCCGCTGGGCGACCTCCCCGAGGAGGCCCGGGCCTGGGAGCGCGGCGTCGACGAGCTCGCCGAGGAGGACGAGGACATCGCCGACTACGTCCGCGAGCTCGAGGAGTCGCGCGACACCGTCGACCTGCCCGAGGCGTCAGGTGAGGCGATCGCCCGGGAGTTCGAGCGGTACCTCAAGCGTCGCGACGACGACTGACTAGAGCGAGAGACCCAGCGCTGCGTCGAGGACGGGGAGCAGGGTCATCGAGGCCTCGGTGTCGCTGTTGTCGGCGAGCCCGTCGGTGCCCAGGGTCGCCTTGACCCAGGCATCGATCGCGGCGACCGCGCGAGGCGCGTCGAGGTCGTCGGCGAGCGCCGTCAGCACTTCCTGGACGACCGGAGCCGTTGGCGCGCCGTCGCCCAGCGCGAGGGCACGGCGCAGGTTGGCGATGTCGTCGACCGCGGTCCACAGCTGGTCGTCGGTCCACTCCCAGTCGCTGCGGTAGTGGTGCCGCAGGAGAGCGAGCCGAATGGCCATCGGATCGATGTCACTGTTGCGCAGGGCCGAGACGAAGACAAGGTTGCCCAGCGACTTCGACATCTTCTGGCCGTCGTAGGCGACCATCCCGGCGTGGCTGTAGGCCTTGGCGAAGGCTTCGCCGGTGGCCACCTGGACGTGGCCGGCACACATCTCGTGGTGCGGGAAGACGAGGTCGCTGCCGCCGCCCTGGACGTCGAACCCGGAGCCGAGGTGCTGCAGGGCGATGGCCGCACACTCGATGTGCCAGCCCGGCCGGCCCTTGCCGAACGGGCTGTCCCAGGACGGCTCGCCGTCGCGCTCGCCGCGCCAGACCACGCAGTCGAGCGGGTCCTTCTTGCCCGGCCGGTCGGGGTCGCCGCCGCGCTCGGCGAAGAAGCGGAGCATGGTCTCGCGGTCGTAGCGGGACTCCTCGCCGAAGGCGGGGTCGGCGGTCACGGAGAAGTAGAGGTCGGTCTCGACGCGGTAGAGCGAGCCGCCCGCGTCCAGGCGCTGGAGCAGCTCGATCACCAGCGGGATCGACTCGACCGCGCCGACGTACTCAGCCGGAGGCAGCACCCGGAGGGCCTCCATGTCGTGACGGAACAGCTCGGTCTCGCGTTCGGCGAGCTCGACCCAGTCGACCCCGACCTTGGTGGCGCGCTCGAGCAGCGGGTCGTCGACGTCCGTGACGTTCTGGACGTAGCGGACGTCGTGTCCGGCGCTGCGCCAAGCGCGGTTGAGCAGGTCGAACGCGACATAGGTGTTGGCGTGCCCGATGTGCGTGGCGTCGTACGGCGTGATGCCACAGACGTAGAGGCGCGCGGGACCCTCGGGACTCGTCTCCACCTTGCCGCCCGAGGAGGTGTCGTGGAGGACGACCGGGGGGCCGGTCACCGGTAGGACCGGGATGCCCGGTGCGTTCCATGCGCGCATGGGCTGATGCTAGTTGCTGGAACCAGCGCCCCCTGCACTGGTCAGAACGGGGGCCAGGGAATTGCGGGGCCGTGAGGGGTCGGCCGGGGAAGTTCGCCCGTGGCGAGGAGCCGGTGGGTACGGCGCTCGAGGGCGGCGATCTCGTGCTCGGCGAGGTGGAACCCGAGCTGTTCCCCGAGGTCACCGCGGATGTCGGCCAGCACCGCGCGTACGACGGCCGTCTCGTCCTCGGTCAGGGCGGAGCCGGCCCAGCCCCACAGGACGGTTCGGAGTTTCGGATCATGGTGGAAGGCGACTCCGTGGTCGACCCCGAGACGGCGACCGTCGGACATCGCCAGGACGTGCCCGCCCTTGCGGTCGGCGTTGTTGACGATGACGTCGTAGACGGCCATCCGGCGGAGTGCGGCGGTGTCCTCGTGCACGAGGGTGATCGGCCGGTCGCGCTCGTCGAGCCCCTCCATCACCGCGATCCATCCGTCGGGTGTCTCCCCCGCGCCGACGAGGGTCACGGCGTCGTGCTCCGGGTCGACCTCCTGCCACTCCTGGAACATGCCGGGACCGTGCGGCCCTTCGTCCCACCATGTGCGGGGCACGATGTCCCAGCCACTGGCCACGGAGACGAGGTGCGCCGCGATCTCCCGGTGGGCCAGCGAGCCGTCGGGGAAGTCCCAGAGCGGGCGCTCCCCCGCGACCGGCTTGTAGACGACCTCCTGGCCGTCGAGGTCGCCGAGGAAGGTCGCATTCGAGGCCGGCATGATCCGGCCCTTGATCGTCAGCTCACCCACGGCGCGGGATCAGGGGTCGCGTCGCTTGAACCCGTTGGCCCGCACACACAGGTGGCCGTCGGGATCGATCGGTTGACCGCAGAACGGGCACGACGGGCGACCCGCACCGATGACCGATTCGGCGCGCTTCACGAAGGCGCGCGCCTGGCCGGGCTCGAGGCGGACGAGCAGCATCTCCACGGGGTCCTCGCCGTCGGCCAGCTCCGCAGGCTCCTCGCCGATCGGGAACACCTCGATGACGACCCGCTCGTCCTCGGGGTCCCACGACAGCGTCATGGTGCCGGCACGGAACTCCTCCTCGATGGGCAGGGCGAGTGGCGCGTCGTCGATGAGGGCCAACGGCGCGACCGCGGGTACGACGACGCGGGCGGTGCCGTCCGCGATCACCTCGTCGAGCAGCTCGTCGACACGTTGGGCCAGCGCTTCCACCTGCTGCTTCTCCAGCGCGACCGAGACGATCCGGTTGCCATCGACCGCCTGGATGAAGAAGGTGCGGCTGCCGGGCTCGCCCACGGTGCCGGCGATGAAGCGTCCGGGCGGGTCGAAGGAGTGAACGATCGGCATGGAGGAACCCTATCGAGGCCCGGTCAGGCCGGACCCGCGCCGCCTCCGACGACAGCGTCGGACGCTCTTCCGGCGCCGGACTTCCCCGGACTCGAGGCCAGCCAGGAGAGGTCGCCGGCGTGGGTGTTGGTCGCCAGGACGTAGGGCCGATCGGGCGCGTAGCGGATGACGGAGATCGAGGCAGGATCGACGTTGATCCGCTGGAAGAGGTCCAGGTGCATGCCGAGGGCGTCGGCGAGCACGGCCTTGATGATGTCGCCGTGGCTGACGGCCACCCAGACCGCGTCCGGGCCGTGCTCCTCGGTCACGGCAGCGTCCAGCCGTCGTACGGCCGAGACGGCGCGGTGCTGCATGGCCACCATCGACTCGCCGCCGGGGAAGGTCACGGCGGACGGGTGCTGCTGGACGGTGCGCCACAGCGGCTCCTTGAGGAGCTCCTTGATCGCCTGGCCCTGCCAGTCGCCGTAGTCGCACTCGGCCAGCGCGCGCTCGGTCCGGGCCCGGTGCGTCGTGTGGCCGGCGGCCTTCTGGGCCGTGCCCACCGCTGTCGCGGTCTGGCGGCAGCGCTCCTGGGGACTGGTGACCAGCCGGACGATCGGTACGGCGGCGATCCGCCCACCTGCCGCCTCGACCTGCTCGACGCCCCTGTCGTCCAGGACGACACCGGGCGTGCGGCCGGCGAGCACTCCCGACGCGTTCGCGGTCGTGCGCCCGTGACGGACGAGGAGCAGGGTGGCCATGTCGGCGAGCCTAGGGGTTTCGAGGCTCGCTTCGCTCGCACCTCAACCACCGACCTGCAGTCCTTGCGCTGCGAGACGCGCTAGCGTCGGCTTCGTGATCGTCGACAGCGCCGTCTACCGCCACGGGCAACGCGTGCCCGTCGAATGCACGCCGCACGACTACGAAGCGCTCCGTGAGGCTGCCAAGAACCGCCACGACTTCGTGTGGGTCGGTCTCTACGAACCGAGCCACATCGAGCTGGCGGAGATCGCAGATGCCTTCGGGCTGCACCCGCTGGCCGTCGAGGACGCGGTCGTGGCCCACCAGCGTCCGAAGCTGGAGCAGTACGAGTCGAGCCTCTTCCTCGTGCTCAAGACGCTCTGGTACGTCGACGAGGACGACGCGGTCGAGACCGGCGAGATCAACATGTTCATCGGTCCCGACTTCGTGATCACGGTCCGGCACGGCCGGGGATCCTCGCTCAGCGATGCGCGGCGCGCGCTGGAGCAGAAGCAGGCGGTGCTGGACCACGGTCCGTCGGCTGTCGTCTACGCCGTCTGTGATGCCGTGGTCGACGGCTACACCGGCGTGGTGGCTGAGCTGCAGACCGACGTGGACGAGGTCGAGACGTCCGTGTTCTCCAACAGCCGCACCAGTGATGCGAACCGGATCTACATCCTCAAGCGTGAGCTCTCCGAGGTACGACGCGCGGTGCTCCCCCTGCGCGAGCCGATGCGCCGGTTCACGGCCGGCGCGGTGAGCCTGATCGAGCCCGAGTCAGCCCCGTTCTTCCGTGACGTCAGCGACCACCTCCAGCAAGCTGCAGACGAGATCGACACCCTGGACGGCCTGCTGTCCACGGCCTTCGACGCCCACCTGGCCCGGGTCGCCGTCCAGCAGAACGACGACATGCGCAAGATTTCGGCCGGCATCGGTCTCGCAGCCGTACCGACCTTGATCGCCGGCGTTTACGGCATGAACTTCGACCACATGCCCGAGCTGCACTGGCTGTTCGGCTACCCGTTCGCGATGCTGCTCATGTTCGGCACCTCGTTCGCGCTGTTCCTGTTCTTCAAGCGCTCCGGATGGCTCTAGACCGGTCGGTGAGGCTCAGGCGTTGACGACGCCGGCGCCCAGCAGGACCAGCACGGCGGTCCCGAGCAGGACGCGATAGACCACGAACGGCGTGTAGGAGTTCTTGCTGACGTAGCGCAGCAGCCACGCGATGGCGGCGTACCCCACGAGGAACGACACCACCAGGGCGGTGATCGTCGGGCCCCAGCCGTAGTCGGCCTCGCCCGGGTGGGCCTTGCCCACGTCCGAGATCTCTCCGAGCTCGAACAGGCCGGCACCGACGACAGCCGGAATGGCGAGCAGGAACGCGAAGCGGGTGGCGGCCTCGCGGTCGTAGCCGAGCAGCCGGCCCATCGAGAGCGTGGCGCCGGAGCGGGAGACGCCGGGGATCAGGGCCAGCGCCTGCGCGCCACCCATCAGGCCCGCGTCGCGGAGCGTCATCTGCTTGACCTGGCGGTCAGTCTTGCCGATCCGGTCGGCAAGACCGAGCAGCAGGCCCATCACGATGAGCGCGGCACCGATGATCCACAGGTTGCGGAAGTCCCGCTCGATCACGTCCTTGAGGAGCGCTCCCAGGATCACGATCGGCATCGAGCCGACGATGATGTACCAGCCCATCCGGGCGTCCAGGGCGCCGCGGTACTCCGGCTTGAACAGCGACAGCGTCCACGCCTTGGCGATCCGCCAGATGTCCTTGCGGAAGTACAGCAGCACCGCCAGCTCGGTGCCGATCTGGATCACGGCCGTGAAGGCCGCACCCGGATCTCCCCAACCGAACAGCTCCGGGAAGAACCGCAGGTGGGCACTGCTCGAGATGGGCAGGAACTCGGTCAGCCCCTGGAGGACACCGAGGAACACAGCTTGCAGGAAGTCCTCCACAACGCAGCATCCTAGGTATCTCTCGGCGTGCCCGAGCACGCGACCCTCGGCTGGGCGGATACCTTGTCCGTCATGCAGCAGCGGTACGTCGGCGCCAGCGGACTCCAGGTGTCGCGGCTCGCCCTGGGCTCGATGACGTGGGGCAAGGACACGGACGAGCACGAGGCGCGCGACCAGCTGACGGCGTACGTCGAGGCCGGCGGCACCATGATCGACACGGCGGCCGGCTACACCGACGGTCGTTCGGAGGAGCTGATCGGCTCCCTGCTGGGTGACGTCGTACGACGCGACGAGGTGGTGCTGGCGACGAAGGCCGGGATCTCGCGGCGCGGGAACGAACGGATCACCGACACTTCCCGCGGCGCGTTGCTGCGCGGTCTCGACACCTCGCTCAAGCGCCTGCGCACCGATCACGTCGACCTGTGGCAGGTGCACATCTGGACGGACGTCGTGCCGCTCGAGGAGACGCTCGGCGCGCTCGACCACGCCGTCGCCAGCGGCCGGGCGTCGTACGTCGGGATCTCGAACTACAACGGCTGGCAGACCGCGCGCGCGGTCACGCTCCAGGAGGCGGTCCCCGGCCGGGCCCGCATCGCGTCGACCCAGGTGGAGTACTCCCTGGTGAACCGCCGCATCGAACGCGAGGTCCTGCCGGCCGTCGAAGCGCTCGGACTCGGAGTGTTCCCCTGGTCCCCCCTCGGTCGCGGCGTGCTGACCGGCAAGTACCGCACCGGCACCCCGTCGGACTCCCGAGCGGCATCGCCCGTCTTCGCGGGATTCGTCGAGGCCTACCTGGACGACCGGAGCCGCGGCATCGTGGAGGCCGTCGTCCGTGCCGCCGACGGTCTCGGCTGGTCGCCGCTCGAGGTCGCCCTCGTCTGGGTGCGCGACTCGCCCGGAGTGACGGCTCCGATCGTCGGCGCCCGCACCGCGACCCAGCTCAAGGTCGCCCTCGACGCCGAGGCCAAGACCCTGCCGCCCGAGATCCGCGCCGCCCTGGACGACGTCTCCGGATCGGCCGTGTGAGCGTCCCCATGAAGCAGTCCAGCCTGCTCCGACCCGGATTGATGCGCGGGCTCGGCCGTGGGGTGGAGTGGGAGTTCGATCGCGTGGTCTTCGACCGGGACTTCTCCCGCAACGTGGTGGCGAAGCTGCTCGTGGAACGCGCCGAGCACGGCGGCTGGGAGCTGGACCGGGTGCAGATCGGCCCGGACGGCAAGCGCCGGATCGTGCTGCGCCGCAAGATCATCCGGGCCGTGCGAACGGCTTAGGGTTTCGAGGCTCGCTTCGCTCGCACCTCAACCACCGGCTTCCGACAGGAACCTGTCCATCACGCGCGCACCGAACTCGAGTGCGTCGACCGGGACCCGCTCGTCGACGCCGTGGAACAACGCGGTGAAGTCGAGGTCCTCGGGCAGCCGCAGCGGGGCGAACCCGTAGGAACGCATGCCGAGCTTGGTGAAGTGCTTGGCGTCAGTGCCGCCGCTCATCAGGTACGGCGCCACGATCGCGCCGGGATCCTCCGCCAGCAGGCTCCTGGTCATCGCGTCGACCAGCGGGCCGTCGTACGGCATCTCCCAGGGTGGCTGCTTCGAGAGGTAGTCGATCTCGATGCCTTCGCCGGTCAGCTCGGCAAGCGTCGCGAAGAACTCGTCCTCGAAACCGGGCAGGAAACGGCCGTCGACGTGGGCGCTGGCCTCGGTCGGGATGACGTTGACCTTGTAGCCGGCGTCGAGCATCGTCGGGTTCGTCGAGTTGCGCAGGACCGCACCGAGCATACGGGCGGCACCGCCGAACTCCTCGACCAGCGATTGCGCGTTCTCGGGCGTGGCTTCGGTGCCAGCGATGTCGGCGACAGTGGCGAGCAAGGTCTTCATCGTCGGCGTGAGGCGGACCGGCCAGTCATGGGCACCGATCCGGGCCACGGCGGCTGCGAGCCGGGTGACGGCGTTGTCGTGGTTGATCATCGAGCCATGTCCGGCGCGGCCGCGAGCCGTGAGGCGCATCCACGCCATGCCCTTCTCGGCGACCTCGATCAGGTAGAGCCGCTGTCCGCGCACCGTCGTGCTGAACCCTCCGACCTCGCCGACAGCCTCGGTGCAGCCCTCGAACCACTCGCGATGGTCGCGGACCAGCAGCTCGGCGCCCTGGTGGCCACCCGCCTCCTCGTCGGCGGTGAAGCAGAGGACGACGGGTCGTTCGGGGATGCGGCCCGCGCGCTGGCGCGCACGGACGACCGACAGCAGCATCGCGTCGAAGTCCTTCATGTCGACGGCGCCGCGGCCCCAGACGCTGAGCCCAGCTTGAGGGCAGTCGTGCACCTCGCCGCTGAACGGATGGATCTGCCAGTCCTCGGCGGCCGCGGGTACGACGTCGAGGTGGCCGTGCAGCAACAGTGCATCGCTTCGGTCGCCGGTGCCGCCCCACCGCGCCACGACGTTCGCCCGGCCGGGTGCGGTCTCGATGATCTCCGCAGCGATCCCGACCTCGTCGAGCAGACCGGCGACGTACTCGGCGGCCTTGCGCTCCCCCGGACCTTCCTCGGCACCGTAGTTCGAGGTGTCGATCCGGATCAGCTCACGGCACAGCTCGACGACTTCACCAGCGACATCCAGGGCGCCATCGGCGCGGTGAAGACCGTCCATGACCTCATCGTTGCACGGCACCGGAGCGATACCGTGGGAGCGTGACGCCTCCCGATGAGTGGACGACCTACAACCCGGACTCATCTCCCGATGAGGAGCCGTCCGGGAAGGTCGAGCCGTACCGACCACCAGCACCGCCGACCACGCCGGTCGCGCCACGCACCCTGCAGCAGCGCACCATCCGGCAGCGCCGGAGTCCGGTCCTGCCGCTCCTGGGCGCGGTCGTCGCCATCGGCCTGGTCGGGTGGGGCGTCGTGGCGATCGTCAAGGCTGCGGTCGGGAGCGGCGAACCGCAGACCGCCGAGGGCTTCGCGAACCTGCTCGAAGACCTCGAGGACGAGACCGGCTCCACCGACGTCTTCCGAGCCGTTGTCTATCCCGAGTACGCCGTCGTCGACGTACCGGTCGCGGCGAACGACGAACGCGAGATCAGCTACTACTGGGACGGTGGCCTCAGCGAGTCCACGAAGGGCACCAGCGACGATGAGGTCTTCGACCTGACGGTGGTCGACGCCGCACAGTTCGCCGGGATGTGCGCCGAGGTGTCCGCCCTGATCGACGAGCCCGGCGACTGCTACCTGATCATCGAGAAGCCGGACGACACCTTCCCCGACCGTGCCAACGCCTGGATCTCGGCGTACGTCTCCAACGAGTTCAGCCAGAGCAAGTACATCAACTACGACCTTGAGGGCAATGAGGTCGACCGCAGCGAGGACTGAAACCTAGAGGTGGCGGCGCCAGGGGCGGATCGCCTCGAGCTGGGCAGCCAGACCGAGCAGGAGACCCTCGCCACCAGGCCGGGCGACGAGCTGGATGGCGAGAGGTGTGCTCCCGCTCCCCATGCCCGCTGGTACGACGATCGCGGGCCACCCCGCGAGGTTCCAGGGCGCGGCGAACGGCGCGTGGCGCGCATCCGAGAGCGTGTTGGCGAGCCACCCCCGTTCAGACCAGGCTGCTGACGACTTCGGATAGCGCGCGAGGGCCGGTGTCAACAACACGTCGTGGTCAGCGAAGAGCCGCTCGGCCCGACTGGTCCAGGCAGCACGCCCCTTGTCCGTCGGGAAGCCGGCCTTGAGAACCATCCGACCCACGGCTGCATGCCGTCGCGTGCGCTTCGCCAGCCGGCCGCGATCCTGTAGCCACTGCGCATCGAGCTCCGTCCCTGCGGTCCACCGCGCGATCTCACTCGCGGCCAGAGTCTGACCGTAGACCGGGTCGGCCTCCGTGACACTGTGGCCGGCGGTCCGCAGGAGCTCGGCGGTTGACCGCGCGGCTCCGCGCCAGTCCTCGTGCAGCGGGTTGAACGGCATCGGCACCTTCGTGGACAGGGCAATGCGCAGCGTGGTGGGCTCGCGCACTTCCGCGAGGTCCGGCGTGGCTGCCATGACCGACAGGACGAGAGCGGCGTCGGCCACCGTGGTGGCGAGGGGTCCGTTTTCAGACATGTCGAACCACGAGCCGTTGCCGAGGTCGGCGGGTACGACGCCGAGGCCGGGCTTGATGCCCACGAGGCCACAGCACGCGGCCGGGATCCGGATCGAACCCATGCCGTCGTTGCCGTGGGCGACCGGCACCATTCCGGCCGCGACCGCCGCAGCCGACCCTCCGGAGGATCCACCGGGTGTCCGGCTCAGGTCGAGCGGGTTGCGGGTCACGCCGAAGGTCGAGTCCGTGGCACCGAAGACGCACAGCTCTGGCACCCGGGTGAGTCCGACGACGACAGCACCAGCCGCGCGCAGGCGACGTACGACTTCGTGGTCGGTGTCCTGCGGACCCGGGTCGCTACCGGCCGAGCCGTCTCGCATTGGTTCTCCCGCGACCGGCACGTTGTCCTTGATCGCGATCGGCACACCAGCGAGAGGAAGTAGCGATCGATCGGCACTGCTGTCCACCGAATCGGACTCGGCGAGCGCGCGTTCCCGACGCACCACCTGGAAGGCGCCGACCGGACCGTCGAGTTCAGCGATGCGGTCGAGCGTTGACTGGACGTGCTCGCGTGCCGTGGTCTCACCGCCGCGGACGGACGCCGCGATCTCGGTGGCGGTCAGGGTCATCCCGGAAGGCTAACTGCGAGCGCGGTCACTGAGGCAGGAAGCCCCCGAGGGCCTCACCTGTTCGATCGGGCGCGACCGAAGTGGCTTCAGCTCATTCGTTTGTTGGCGCGTCGCTTGGCCCATGCCATGCGCACCAAGAAGGCAGGCGTCGGCGGCACCCATCCCGCCTGTTTCGCCATGTTCAGGTCGTCACGGTTGGCCCAGTGTTCGGTGATCAATCCGTCCTGGGTGCGGAACCAGTGGGTCTGGGTGATCGCGAAGGGCTTGCCGGTCGCGGGCATGGCGGCATCGATGGCGTCCGTGTCGCGCTTGTAGGTGACGAAGTCGCCGGTGTGGCGCCCGGACATGGTCACGTGCAGCACCACGAGGTCGCCTGCGGCCACTGAGTCGTGAACCTCGAACGTGAGGTCGGAGAAGGCTGCGCGGAGCCATTCGGCTGTCGCGAAGAAGCCCTCCGGCCCCGCCGTCCGCGTGTCTGGCGGCTCGTCGACTGCCTCGCGATTGATCGAGCCGGGCGCGTAGACACGGTCGAAGTCTGCGCGGCTTCCGTTTGTCATGAGATGCATCGAGCTGATGCAGAGCTCGGTGGCGTCAACGTTGGTCGGCATGATGGTCCTCCTTGAACCAAATTAGATAGGGTGATGCCCTAGTGAAGTCGATAGAAACGAAAGTAGGAGCCGTGGCCCAATCCGTCAATCCCTCCCGCCGGACGTATCGGGCTCCGCAGCGGGACGCCGCTGCTGCTCGCACTCGCGAGGCGATCGTCGTGGCCGGGGCGGATGCGTTCGTGCGGCTCGGCTGGTCGGGGGCGACGATGGGGTGCATCGCAGAGCAGGCGTCTGTGTCGATCAAGACGGTCGAGGCGCGTTACGGCAAGAAGGCAGCGTTGCTGAAGGACGTGGTCTACTACGCGATCGCCGGCCAGGTGGTCGACGTCCCGACAGCTCCCCGAGAATCGATCACCGCGATGAAGGAGGCCGGCACGGCGACCGAGATGCTCAAGCTGCATGCACGGCACGTGCGAGCCATCGCCGTGCGCTCGGCTGGGATCTTCTGGGTGGCCGAGCACGCAGCGCAGGCCGATGAGGACGCCGCAGTGCTCTGGTCGCAACTGCTCGACGGGCGTCGGTTTGGCGCTCGATGGGCCGCCAGGACTCTTCTCACCAAGTCCGGTCTACCGCGAAGCACTCGCCAGTCCTACGCCGAACAGGTCTTCTGGATGGGTATCGAGCCCGCCACCTTTCGCAGCCTCACGCTCGGTCGCGCCTTCAGTCCAGACCAGTTCGAAGCCTGGATCGAAGACTTCTACGTGCACATGCTCATGCGGTGACGAAAGGCTGGCCGAGCACTGGCACGTCGTCGACCAGTTGTCGATGCGGTGTGCACTTTCGTTCCGGACGGGCTGGAATGGCGCTACGTTCGCGCCATGAGTGACGTTGTATCGCACTATGCAGGCGCCGGGAACCTGGCCGCCGCCATTCACGACGCACTGACCAACGCCGGCGTTGCCGTCGATGGCATTTCCACCATCGCTCTGGCGCCCGTCGACGAGTTCCACGTCCGCGGAAGGGCAGCGACGCTTGAGATCGCCGAGGCGCTGGCGGTCGACGCGGACTCGTCGGTCCTCGACATCGGTAGTGGGCTGGGTGGCCCGGCACGCACGCTTGCCGAGGTCATCGGTTGCCGCGTCACAGGGATCGACCTGACCCCGGAGTTCTGCGCGACAGCCGCCGTGTTGTCGGAATGGACTGGCTTGGGCGATCGAACGCGTTTTGTCGTCGGCGATGCCACGGCGCTTGAGTTCGCCGACGATTCATTCGACGCGGCGACAACGGTGCACGTGGCGATGAACATCGCCGACAAGGCGGCGATGTACCGGGAAGCCCGCCGAGTTCTGAAGCCCGCTGGACGCTTCGTCGTGTACGACGTGCTCCAGGGTCCGGGCGGGGACGTGTACTTTCCGGTGCCCTGGGCCCACGACGCATCGACCAGCCACCTCGCAACGACCGAGCAGATGCGGGGCCTGCTCGCCGATGCTGGATTCTCGGTGGTCTCCGAGACCGACTCTTCACACGAGAGCCGCGAATGGTTCACAGCCATGGCGGCTCGCATCGCCGAGTCCGGACCGCCGCCAGTGACGTTCGCAGCATTCCTGGGCAGCGACTTTGCCCAGATGGCCCGCAATCAGGTGGCGAACCTCAACGAGGACCGGATCCGGACGGTCACCTTCGTCTGTCAGTGAACGACGATCCATTAGCTGCGGTTCCGCGCGAATCCACAGCCGAGCACATCAGGTCCCGAGCCCGCGCGTCCCAGTCCGGCCAGTCAGCCGACGCTCGTCCGAACGCGTCGACTCCGTCCCCGGCGTTCCTGGACGCGAGCGACTCTGCCAACCAAAAGCAGTGTGGCCCCTCCTGCGTTTCCGCAGGTCAGGGGCCACATCACTTGGTGTCCGAGGGGGGACTTGAACCCCCACGCCCTAATACGGGCACTAGCACCTCAAGCTAGCGCGTCTGCCAATTCCGCCACCCGGACGAGTGCGTGGAAACGTTAGCAAAGGGTGGCCGCGGACACCGCATCGGGACCCCCTTCCGGCGTCCGATCCACGAGGTCGCCTTGAACGATGCCGGGGCGCGTGCAACCTTGGGACAGGTCTCTGACCTCGAACCGGGAAGGCAATTCATGCTCACCCTGACTGAGAACGCCTGCACGATCGTCAAGCAGATGACCGATGTGTCCACCGTGCCGGACACCGCTGGGCTGCGGATAAGCGCCGCCGAGGCGGGATTCACCGTGGTGGCCAGTGAAGAACCAGCGGCCGGTGACCGCGTCGTCGAGCAGGACGGCGCCACGGTGTTCCTCGACCCGACGGCGGCCGAGCAGCTCGATGCGATGGTGCTCGACGCCGGGGTGGACGACACCGGCGCCGTGCAGTTCGGGCTGATGGCGCAGGCCTGATCCTCCCCCAGGGGGTCACGTCTGGGATCGTGGGCGCATGCAGCAGCTGCGTGTCGCCTTCGTCTCCGGCGTGACCCCCGACAAGTGGGCTCGTGCGTGGCGCGAGCGCAACCCCCGGATCCGGCTCGAGCTGCAGCCGATCGAGCAGGACCAGCAGCGCGCGGTGCTCGACGACGGCACGGCCGACATGGTCATTGCTCGCCTCCCCGTCGACCTCGAGTCCCCGACCCCCCTCCACTGCGTGAAGTTGTACGACGAAGTGCCGGTCGTGGTCGCGGGCCTGGACCACTTCGTGGCGGCTGCCGATCCCGACTCGCCGATCCCGGTCGAGGACCTCGGCGAGGAGCAGCTGGTCCTGCCGCACCCGTCCGGCTGGACGCCCACGGTCGAACAGCTCGCGTTCCCGCCGATGTCGGTCAAGGACGCCATCGAGGTCGCCGCCTCCGGCACCGGGATCGTCATCGTGCCGATGTCGGTGGCGCGCCTCTTCCACCGCAAGGACGTGGTCCAGCGGCCCGTAGACCTGGAGCCGACGAGCGTGGCCCTGCTGTGGCTCCGCTCGGCCGACAGCGACGTTCACCAGGACTTCGTGGGTGTGTCGCGGGGCCGGCGCCCCAGCAGCAGCCGCTGACCCTCCGCGTCAGCTCAGGTGGGCCGCGACCCATGCACCCAGCGCTCGGGCGCTCCGGTCGACCATCGCGACCCACTCGAGCGCCGTCTCGTCGGCGTTGTCGGACACGTGCTTGATGATCTGGATCGGCACGCCGAACTCCTGCGCCGCGTAGGCGTACGCGTATCCCTCCATGTCGACCAGGTGCGCCTGCTTCGCCAACCGGACGCGCACCACGGGGTCGGTCACGAACACGTCGCCGGTCGCGAGCACGGTCGGGTTGTCCCCCACGACAATGCGTTCGCGCGGGTCGTAGCCGAGGGCACGGATGGCATCGGCGTTGATGTCGTGATTGAGGACGGTCCCGATCTCGAAGAGGCCGTCGATGTTGTCGTCGAAGACGTCGTGCAACGCACCGGCGGTGCCGATGTTGACGAGCACGAGGTCAGCCAGGTCGGAACGGCCGGCCAGGTGCCGCGCGAGCGAGGTTGCGGCGGCAGTCTTGCCGAGGCCGGTCACGAGCACCTCGAACCCGGCGGGAACATGGACGGCTTCGGCCGCGGTCGCGGCAACGATCAGGGGGCGCGGCACGGCAGACAATCTAGCCACCCCTGACCGGGCAGGATGACCCCGTGACCTCCTCGACGCCCATCT
Source organism: Nocardioides sp. Root682 (assembly GCF_001427795.1). Lineage (GTDB taxonomy): Bacteria > Actinomycetota > Actinomycetes > Propionibacteriales > Nocardioidaceae > Nocardioides. The sequence goes on from NZ_LMHJ01000005.1 coordinate 264,657, forward strand.
CCGTCACCGCCGTGGCGCCCGGCAGGGTGAACCTGATCGGCGAGCACACGGACTACAACCACGGCCTGTGCCTCCCGTACGCGATCCCGCTGGCGTGCACCGCCGCGCTCACGGTCCGCGAGGACCGGGGACTCACCATCGCCAGCGACAAGGGCGAGCCGTGGTCAGGGTCGCTGGACGACGTCGACGCCCGCACCGTGACCGGCTGGACGTCGTACGTCGCCGGGGTGATCTGGGCGCTGGGCCAGGAGGGCTGGCAGGTGCCCGGCCTCGACATCTCGATCTCCTCGACCATCCCGCTCGGCGGCGGCCTCTCCAGCTCTGCTGCGCTGGAGTGCGCGGTCGCCGTCGGCCTCGCTGGCGTCCTGGGCCGGCCCCTGGACACTGCCGGACGCCTGCACCTCGCGGAGGCGTGCCGCCGTGCCGAGACCGAGTACGTCGGCGCCCCCACCGGCGGCATGGACCAGCTCGCGAGCCTGCTCGGTGCCGTCGACGAGGCCGTGCTGATCGACTTCGCCGACGCATCCGGCCCGACGGCCACCCCCGTCCCGCTGCCGTTGGGCGCAGCCGGACTGACGATCGTCGTCACCGACACGGGTGTGCGTCACTCCCTGGCCGACGGTGATGGTGGCTATGCACAGCGGCGCGCCGAGTGCGAAGCGGCCGCCACCACGCTGGGCATGGGATCCCTGCGAGAGGCAACCACAGCCGATCTCGAGTACCTGGACGATCCGGTCCAGCGTGCCCGGGCCCGGCACGTCGTCACGGAGAACGCTCGAGTTCGCGGAACGGTCGCCGCAGTCGAGACCCAGGACTGGGTCGCGCTGGGACGCCTGCTCGAGGAGTCGCATGCCTCGTTGCGCGACGACTTCGCCGTCTCGTGTCCCGAGCTGGACGTCGCGGTCGATGCCGCGCTTCGCTCGGGCGCCCTGGGTGCACGAATGACTGGCGGCGGTTTCGGGGGCTGCTCGATCGCGCTGGTCCGCGTCGGCGATGTCGAGCAGGTGAAGCTCGCCATCGACCACACCTACGCGTTGCGCGCCTGGCAACCGCCGTTGCACCACGAGCTGGTGCCGTCCGCCGGTGCGGGGGTCAGGTCCGCGCCGGCTCAGGGATGAGGCAGAACGATCCGTCCGAGAAGCCCGACGGTCGGACGCCGAGCGCTTGGTTGAGTCGTGCTCGCTGGTTCTCCCAGGCGATCTCGGCCGCGAGCTCGGTCAGCTGTGCTCGGCTGAACCGGGCATCCAGACGCCCGCGGAGCTCCTCGGGCACGACCGCGGGCGAGGACGAGATCGCTGCGGAGAAGGCGACGACCAGCTGCTCGTCCTCGGTCAGTACGGGATTGCCGTCGGGCTCCAGGAGCGCGGCCAGCTTCTCGTCCGAGATGCCTTCCGTGCGGGCGATCTCGGCGCCGATGTCGAGGCAGTACTCGCAGTTCACGATCATTGCAGCCTTGGCGACGGCCAGCGTCTTGAGCGCGGCCGGGAGCCGGCCCATCAGCAGCAGGGACGACTCGTAGGTGCCCTGGGCGACGAGCAGCTGCGGGCGTCGTACCAGCCAGCCGTAGAGGTCGCCGCGGTTGCGCTTCGCCTTGCGCATCACCTTGAGGTAGACCCAGATCCGCTTCAGGATGCCCATGCCATGTCCTTCGTCATGTCAGTTCTTCGCGCGCACGGCGCAAGGTGTCACGTCGATCCCACCACCAGGCACCGATCAACAGCAGGCCCAGGGTGCCTTCGATGACGTGCAGGATCGCTCCGGCGGCGAACTGCCCGATCTCGCCGAGACCGTGGATCCCCAGGCTCAGGGCCAACGGCGAGCACGAGAGCACGGAGACGCCCGCCCACGAGCGCCGCACGGCGGCAGCCAGCGCGCACACCGCGGCTGCCGTCATCGCCAGCGCCCCTTCGAAGTAGGCGTGCGGGCCGTGCGGTTCACCGAGGTTCTCTGCGATCCAGTCCCCCGCCACGATGTTCCCCATCGCCTGGAACACGAACGCGAAGGAAAGGGCAGCGGCGACCGCACTCAGGAAGAGGCTCGGTCGGTCGTCCCGGAAGGGTCGCTGGCGCGCCGGGATCCTCTCCGGTACGGCGGCGGGCTGCATCTGTGCGTCGATGCGCGCCAGGAGCGAAGCCGGCGGTGTCGGTCGTGAGGCGGCGGCGAGCCACAGCAGGCCGGGATCGGCGTCGGAGCCCACCCGGCCGGTCAGCACGTCATCGATCGACGTGTCCAGCGCGTCGGCGTCGAAGTCCTCAGACATCGCCCATCACCTCCCGCAACCGCCCGATTCCGCGGTGCAACAACATCCGCGCAGCACTCGGTGTGACACCGAGGATCTCCGCGATCTCGGTCGAGTTGAGCTCGCTGCCGAACCGGAGGGCCACGGCTTCGCGTTCGCGTGGGGTCAGCACGCCCAGCCGGCGTCGCACCTCGTCGGCGCCGAGGCGCCGGAGCACCTCGCCCTCGGGGTCGTCCTCGGCCACACCCTCCCCCAACCCGCTGGCCGCCAGATCGGTCGGGAACTCCCGGCCGGTGCGCCGCCACCAGTCGGCGATCGTGTGGCGAGCGATCCCGATCAGCCAGCCGCCGACGCGGCCCCGGCTGACGTCGTACCCGGACCACGACCGCATCGCTCGCTCGAACACCTGGCTCGTGACGTCCTCCGCATCCGTGTCGCTGGGCAGCCGCAACCGCACGTAACGCCACACGGGCGTCACGTGTTCTGCGTACACCTCGGCGAACTCGCCGGCGGAGGCCTGCTGCATTCCGCTCCTCCTTCGCGTGTCGGCACCACGGTGTCACGTACGGATCCGAAAATGGCGGACGGCCCGCCCCGCAGACTGCGGGACGGGCCGACCAGACCGGCTCAGGTCACTTGAGCTCGGCGCTCGACAGGTTCAGCACCCGGCGGGCCACGATCAGCTGCTGGATCTGCTGCGTGCCCTCGAAGATGTCGAGGATCTTCGAGTCGCGCGCCCACTTCTCGAGGAGCTCGGTCTCGCTGTAGCCGATCGACGAGCACAGCTCGACGCACGAGAGCGTCACGTCGGAACCGACGCGGCCGGCCTTCGCCTTGGCCATGGAGGCCTCGAGCGAGTTCGGCTTGCGGTTGTCCGCCATCCACGCGGCCTGGAGGGTGAGCAGGCGCGCACCTTCCCAGTCGGCCTCGAGCTGGAGGAACTTCGCCGCGGCGGCGTGCTGCAGGTATGCCGGGCGGTCGTAGTCGATCTCGACGCCGGCCTGCTTGAGCAGGTCGCGGGTCAGGTCGAGGGACGCGCGGGCACAGCCCACGGCCATCGCCGCGACGAGCGGACGGGTGTTGTCGAACGTCGCCATGGCGCCGGCGAAGCCCTGCTCCACGTTGATCTCGGGAGAACCCATGAGGTTCTCCTTCGGCACGCGAGCGTCAGTGAAGGTGATCACCGCCGTGTCGGAGGCCCGGATGCCGAGCTTCTCCTCGAGCCGCTCCACCTTGACGCCGGGGGTGCCCTTCTCGACGACGAACGACTTGATCGCCGCGCGGCCGAGGGACTTGTCCAGCGTCGCCCACACCACGATGCAGTCGGAGCGCTCGCCCGAGGTCACGAAGATCTTCTCGCCGTTGATGACGTACTCGTCGCCGTCGAGGACCGCGGTGGTCGACACCTGCGCGGAGTCGGACCCGAAGGCCGGCTCGGTGATCGCCATCGAGGCCCACTTGCCCTCGAACCGCTTCATCTGCTCGTCGTTGGCGACCGACGCGATGGCCGAGTTGCCGAGACCCTGGCGCGGGAACGACAGCATCAGGCCGACGTCGCCCCAGCACATCTCGGCGACCGAGGTCACCGAGGCGAGGTTGGCGCCGTTCTTGACGGTCTTGTCGTCCACGATGTCGTCGCGACGGACGCCGGTCGCGCCGGCGCCTTCGCTCGCGCCGGACTCGGAGAGCCCGTCGATCATCGCGGCGAGGACGTCGAGCTCCTTGGGGTACTCGTGCTCCGCGATGTCGTACTTGCGGGAGATCGGTCGCAGCATGTTCATCGCGACCTGGTGGGCCTGATCGATGAGCGCCCGGTGCTTCCGGGGAACTTCCAGGTTGATGGCCATCAGACCAGCACCGTTCCTTCCATGATGCCGATGGCACGCAGGTCGCGGTACCAGCGCTCGACCGGGTGCTCCTTGACGAATCCGTGCCCACCGAGGAGCTGCACGCCGTCGTTGCCGATCTGCATGCCCTTCTCGGTGCACAGGCGACGGGCCAGCGCGACCTCCTTGGAGAAGTCCTTGCCGGCTGCGGCGCGCGAGGCGGCGCGGTAGGTCAGCAGGCGCATGGCCTGCAGCTCGATCGCGATGTTGGCGACCATGAACGCCACCGACTGGCGGTGGGCGATCGGCTCACCGAAGGCTTCGCGCTCCTTGACGTAGGGCGTGACGTAGTCGAGCACGGCCTGGCCGGTCCCGAGGGACAGGGCGCACCAGGCAAGGCGCGAGAGGCGCACGCACTCGGTGTACGTCGAACCGTCGGTCTCGCCGAGCACGGCGTCAGCCGGGACCTGGACGTCCTCGAGGTTCAGCGTGGTCATCGACGCGGCGCGGACACCCATGGCGGGGTCACCGCCGACGCTGAGGCCCTTCGTCGAGGACTCGACGAGGAAGAGGACCGGCTTGCCGTCGAGCGAAGCACCGACGATGAAGAGCTCTGCGCTCTCGCCGCGGACGACGAGGCTCTTGGTGCCGTTGAGGACGTAACCGTCAGCGTTCTTCGTGGCGGTGGTCTTCGGGTTGAGCACGTCGAACAGGACGGTGGCCTCGTTGAGCGCCAGGGCAGCGGCCGGAACCTCGTCGCCGGTGAAGGCGGGGAGGTACGTCTGCTGCTGGGCGTCGGTGCCCCACAGGCCCAGGGCCGTGGCGACCGAGCCGGGCGCCAGGGTGGCGACGGCCAGACCCATGTCGCCCTTGGCGAGGGCCTCGGCGACGAGCGTGCCGGCCATGGCCGAGCGCTCCTCGGAGACGCCACCGAGCTCTTCGGGCAGACCCAGGATCGGGAGGCCGATCTCGAGGCTGGCCTTGAGCAGCTCGTCGGGCGCTGCACAGGCCGCGTCAGCGGCGGACGCGGCGGGGCGGACGACCTCTTCAGCGAACTCGACGACGAGGTCGACGAGCATCTGCTCGTCCTCGGTCGGCGTGAGGTCGAAGACACCGGTCGACGGCGCGGACGCGGGACGGGTGCCCGGCTGCCCCTTCTTGCCGGCCTTGGAGAAGGTCCGACTGGCGCTCGTCATCGTCTTGAACCCGGTGCGGGTGACGTTGAAGACGACCTGCTCGGTCTGCTTGCGCAGGCCGACCTTGTCGAGGAGATCGCTCTGGGCGAGCCTGTTGAGGCCGGCGACGAGGTAACCGATGGGGTCTCGGTTCTCGGTGCTCGGAACCCCGTGCTTGCCGCCCGGCTTGAGGTTGCTGATCAGGGACATGCCGTTAATGTAACTGTGAGTTACACATTGCGCTACATCTTCCGCGGAATCGGGGTGTGATCCACGCTTCAGTCCGGGAAGGTGACGTCGAACGACGTGCGCGGCAGGTTCAACTTGTACGAGATCTCGCTGCCGTCGGAGCCCCTCGCGAAGTCGTCGCGGATCCCGCCGATCTCCATCGTTCCCCTGGTGAAGGCGGCTGGAACCACGAACACCGGATCGGTGTCGGTCGAAGTGCCGAGATTGCGACGGGGAAGTTCCTTGCCGTCTGGTCCGAGAAGCCTCAGCTCGTCGTCGAAGAACTCCCACTCGTCGCCGTCCGGCTCCACGTAGTAGGCGTCAATGCGTAGATACGCGCGATCCGTTCGAGACGGAGCCTTGTTCCCGTCGAAGAAGAAGAGCTCGGCCTTGCCGACCTTCACCTTCCAGACCAGGTTCGTCGGCAGGTTGACGCGGGGGTCCGTGGTCGCGGGTCGCATCGACTTGTCACCGCGTACGTCGACAGTCCGCTCTTCACGAGTCAGGACGAGGATGTTCTCGCCGGTGGGTGCGCCATCAGCCAGGTTCAGCAGCTGGTTGAAGCCGAGGGCGTCGTACTGGAGCTGGACCGACTCGTCGATGAGCGCTGAAACGAGGAAGGTCGGACCCCCTGCGGGGAGGGCGACCGGGGTGCTTCCGACCAGGACCTGCAACCCGAGTTCCTGCCAGCTGTCGCACTTGGCGCGTTGGCAAGGTCCTGCTGCCAGGGTGAACGCCACCAGCCGGCCGTCTGGTTCGGCGACCTCCGCGTCGGCTCCGGTGCCGACCTGTTGGACCTCCTCCAGTGCGACCACCTTGACCCCACCGGCGAGACCAGCCATCGCAGCCGGCTCCGGGAGCGGTGCCGGGGTCACCTGGTCGGTCGCCACCAACGTTCCCCTGGGGATCGTCTTGGCGTCACTATCGGGGCTGTCTCCGGCCGGCGGTCTGCTGTCCGGTTCGTGGCCAGAGGCGAGTACGACGAACGTGCCCGTGCCGAGCAGAGCGACGATGCTCGCGGCAGCCACCCAACGACGCCACCGGCGTCTCCGCTCCTGAGGAGGTGCGCCAGGCGGGCTCGGTGGCGCCGCGTGTGCGGTTCTCGCGACCGGCACCTCGGTGCGGGCGAGAACCTGTACCTCGGTAGGTGCCGGGACCGGCGGGGCGCTCGGCGGACGAACGGTCGGCGGTGGCACGGTTGGCGCTGGCGCTGGCGCACGGGGCGGAGCGGCAAGGAAACCGGGGCGGGGCAACGAGTCCACGGGTGCGCGGAATCGAGTCACGAGCGACTGTTCGTCGAGGTCTCCACGCGCGAACGCAAGGACAGCGAGCGCCCACTGTGCCCCTGCTGCCTCATTGGTTCCGCGCTGCTGGGCCAACCGCACACCTTGGGTCTGCACGGCGAGCGCCGGATCCGCTCCCTGGCCGATCTGGTCGACCACCCGGCCCAGGGCACCGAGTCGTACGGCGTCAGTCAGCAGGTTGACGTCGCCCTCCGACGCTGAGCCTTCGAGCACGAAGTCGTCGAAGGCAGCACGGAACTCGCTGGCGTCGAGCAGGACGCCGGGGCCTGCCTGCCGCACCAGAGCGGCCAGCTCGCGATGGATCGACACACGGTCAGGTTGGCACGCTCGCCGGGGTCGCGTCCGCGGATCCGAGGGACGATCCGGGCGGCGGGTGTCCGCGATTCCGATGGTCCGACGGACTCCTCCTGACATCGGGTCGCGGGCGTCGTAGCGTTCGAAATGTCCGCTCGGGCGGCCGTTCATCGCCGAGTCCCGTGGGGGGATCATGAAGCGGATCGTTCGCAGGCTCCTCGTCGCCGCCACTGCAGGGTCCCTGCTCTCGCTGGCGCCTGTGTCCGCGGCACATGCAGCCACCGTGACGGTCGTGAACGGCTTCGCCTACCCGGCCCCGCTCGGGTACATCGAGCAGAGGTGCACGCCTGACGGGGTCAAGCCCGCTCTCCAGCGGCTGTATCGGCAAGGCGGAACGGTGGGCACCCACGCGACCGGGATGGGCTTCAGTGACTTCGACTGGATGGCCGGCGTCCAGTCGTGGGTCCCGGACCCCACGGCTCTGGAATGGGTGTCCTTCTCGACCTATCATCCGGAGGCGTCTCTCGAGGAGCCCGAGCCCGACGGCTACTACCGCGTTCTCTACGACCCTTCGGGTAATCACTTCGACGGCGACTACTACGAGGGCTACTTCGCCCTCGACACCCAGGTCACGGGATGGGGCGAGTGGTCGAACATGGCCGCCGCCGAACTGGTTTGGCGGCATCTGGACGGGACCCCGGTTGCTGGTGCCTCGACTCTCGCCGAGTTCGCAGCAAACCACGGGGGCAACGGCAGCGGTGCCTACATCGGCTTCGAGTTCGGGTGTGACGCCCGGGACTACTACATGGACGAGTTCACGATGTCATCGGGATCCACGTCGAGGACCTATGACTTCGAGGGCGCCCTCTCGAGGACGTACATCTCGGCGACGGCAACCCACTTCAGTGATGACGTGACCCGCGACCTGACGCGGCTCGACCTCATCTACGGCCAGGACCATCACCTCCTGGGCGACGGTACGAGCATCGTCGGTGGCGGCTATCTCGCGCCCGGCCATGTGCAGGGCGACTACGTCGACGGTGTGGCGCGGCTCTACGAGCGCCGGTATGGCTCATCCGTCTACGTCGGCGGCAGCAGCGTCAGCTACCTCGCCAGCACCTATGCGGGATTCCACATCCATCCTGCGCGGCAGACCTACTACCAGATCCGATCCCTGCCCAGCTCCGCCTTCGAGGCCAGCAGCTCGAAGGTGCTTCTCGTGACCGTCAAGCGCCGGGTGAGGGCGCGAGCAGAGGACACCCAAATCCGGCGAGGGCGGACCATGGTGGTGACCGGAACGATCTTCCCGCAGGACGCGGGCGTCACCGTCAGGCTCCAGCGGTTGGTCGACGGCCGTTGGCGCACCCTGAGCACCAGGACGACCACCACCGGCGGCAAGTACCGACTGACAGCGCTGGCACGCACCATCGGACGAAAGAGGCTCCGGGTGCACGTCGTCGCCGCTCGTGGAAACCTGGCGAACGTGTCGCCGAGCGTGGTGATCACGGTGGTGCGTAACCCCGCGCCGACCTACACGCCTGTCACGGTGATCAATTCGATTCCAGTGGATCCGCCGCCGGTCTACGTGCCCGGAGACGGGAAGCCGCACGCTCACCGGGTGTCTACTCTGGTTGCTGGTGAGCCGACGCCTGTCGGTGGCCCCGTGGTCCTCACACCGCCACCGCCCGGAGTGCCCGTGATGCAGGGCCGCGGCTGACTGCGTCGCGGCACTCCTAGGATTGCCCCATGGCGTGGGGCAAGGACGATGACAGCAACGACGAGCAGCCTGTCGAGACGGTGGTGGCGCCGTACGGACCCCTGCCCCGGGGCGGCTCCGTCCGGCCGATGACTCGGTGGGGAACGCCCGTCATGCACCGCGCCCAGCAGCAGGTGACCGTGTTCGACGACGCACTCACCGCACTTGCCGCCGACATGGTCGCCACGATGTACGCCGCGGACGGGGTCGGGCTGGCCGCGTGCCAGATCGGTGAGGACGTCGCGATGTTCGTCTTCGACTGTCCCAACGACGAGGGCGAGCGCTTCCTCGGCGTGGTCTGCAACCCCACGCTGGTCCTGCCCGAGGGCAAGGACCGTCATCTCGACGACAGCTCGGAGGGGTGTCTGTCCTTCCCGGGAGCCTTCGTCCCGTGCGCCCGACCCGACTTCGCGGTGGTGGAAGGCCAGGGGCTGGACGGCCAGCCGGTGCGGTTCGAAGGTGACGGACTGCTGGCCAAGTGCCTGCAGCACGAGACCGACCACACGCTGGGCACGGTGTTCGGTGACCGGATCGCCGCGAAGGCCCTGAAGAAGCTGCGCAAGCAGCACGAAGCGGCGGCGGACGACTTCCCGTCCAACTGGCCGACCTGAGACCGGGCGCGACCGGATCTCGGCTACCTTTCGGGGCATGCCTGTTGACCCACAGCTCGCCCCGCTCCTGTCACTGATCGCGGCGGGGACACCGCTCTCCGAGCTCTCCCCCACGGAGGCTCGCGACTCGTTCCGCAAGCTCACGGTCGACTTCCGTCCTCCCGGCACGATGGCGGAGGTTGCCTCCGTCACCGACGACAAGGTCGCCGGTGGAGAGGGTTCGCTGGCGGCCCGCGTCTACCGCCCTGAGGTGACCGGCCCGGTCCCCACGGTCGTCCTCTTCCACGGTGGCGGCTTCGTGATCGGGGACCTCGACACCCACGAGGCCATGGCCCGTTCGATCTGTCGGGACACCCAGTCCGTGGTCGTTGCTGTCGACTACCGCCTGGCCCCCGAGGCGAAGTTCCCGGCTGCGGCCGAGGACGCGATCGCCGCCGTCCGGGACATCCAGTCGCGCCTGAGTGAGTACGGCGGCAGCGAGGTCATCGCGGTGGCGGGCGACTCTGCCGGCGGGAACCTGTCCGCCGTCGCCGCCCAGCACGTCCCGGGAATCGCTGCGCAGCTCCTCGTCTACCCGGCGACCGCCATCGTGGGCGACTTCCCGTCGCGGGAGGAGAACGCGACGGGCTACTTCCTGGACGCGGACACGCTCCTGTGGTTCCTGACCCAGTTCTCCGCCGAAGGCATGGACCTGGCGGACCCGCGGATCGCGCCGCTGCACGGAGACCTTGCCGGCCAGCCTCCAGCGGTGGTGATCACCGCAGAGTTCGACCCGCTGCGCGACGAGGGCATCGCCTACGCCGAAGCGCTCGTGGCCGCCGGCGTCCAGGTCCACCAGCACACCTACCCCGGCCTGATCCACGGGTTCTTCGACATGGGGCCGTGGTCGACCGCCTGCCAGCAGGCGATCGACGAGTCGATCGCCCTGTTCGCCTCGCTGCTGCGCCCCTGACCGGAGCCGCCTGACCCGAGCTGCTCAGCTGCGCCCGGCGTGGCTGGGGAGGACGCACGCGGTGTCCAGCCCGAGCACCCGGTTCAGCCGGCCGAAGCTGATCCACGACCCGAGACACATCGAGAGCTCGGCGATCTCCCGGTCGCTGTAGTACGTCCGCATCCGCTGCCAGAAGCCGTCGTCGAGTCCGTGGTGGTCGAGCGCGAACCGTTCGGCGTACTCGGCCGCGAGCCGGGTGCGGTCGTCGAAGTCACGAGTCGTGCGCCACTGGGCGACCGCCTCGTCGAAGGTCTCCTCGACCTTCGCGCCGTCGCGCTCGGTGCGCCAGTCCTGGCAGAACAGGCACCCGTTGATCTGGGCGATCCGCAGGCGGGCTGCCTCGAATTCGCGCAGTCCGAGCGTGCTGTGCTCGTAGATGCTCATCGCGAACGCGGAGGCGGCGGGGCCGATGCCGGGCACCAGCTCACCCCAGACGTAGAGGATCGGGTCCTTGCCCTCGGGGATGTCGATGAACACGTCACTTCCCCTTTCCGCGCAGGTACGCGCTCGGTTGCAGCGGCACGTCGAGGCCGTCGTAGAGGCCGGGCGTCGCGGCGCGAAGCCATGGGATCGCGTTCACGAGACGGTTCGCGGCGGTGGCGTTGCCGCCGGCGGCCCGGTTGCCGCCCTCGTCGGTGGCTTCCACGTTGATCTCGATGCGCGGACGGCCCTCGATGATCACGCGGTGCGCTCCGTCGCCGCCGTCGGGCGGCATGGGCCAGTCGTAGGCGCAGGAGGCGCTGATCCGGGTGACGTGCTCGATGACGATCAACGGCTCGCCGTCGACGATGCCCTGCACCTCGAAGCGCAGCGCGCCCTGGGTGCCGGCGTGGAAGTCCCCGAGCGCCGTCGTGACGTCGCCGTCGAGCGCGCGCCGCTCGACGGTCTCCCGCAGCTCCTCGACCTCGACCCCGAGCGCGCGGGCGATCAGGCGGACCTGGCCGCCCCACACCATGGACGGGATCCCGGCCGCGACCATCATCGGCTCGTAGTCCATCGGCTGGCCCATGCCGACGATGTAGCGCACCGACTCCTCGGCGTCGTACGTCGAGTAGTCGAAGATCTCCTGGCAGCGAACCTGGTCGATCTCCGAGGATAGGCCGCTCACCAGGGCGGGCAGGAGGTCGTTGCCCCAGCCCGGATCGATCCCGCTCACGAACAGGGCCGAGCCACCCTCGGCGCAGGCCTTCTCGAGCGGCTCGCGGAGCTCGTCCGGGGCGCTGCGGTGGTCATAGAGGGCATAGATCGAGGGCGTGACGACGACGGCACCGCCAGTGAGAGCACGGGCGATGTCGACGGCTGCCTCGTCCGGGCGCAGCTCGCCGGACGCCGCGTAGGCGACCGCTCCCCCGCCGCCGAGCGTCGCCAGCGCGGCATCGATGTCGTTGGTCGCGGCGATCTCGAGGACGCGCCCGAGCTCGGCGAGGTCCCCGGCGTCGCGGCCGACCTTGGCTTCGTCGGCCACGATCACCGCTGCCAGCTCGAGATCCGGGTGGGCAGCGACCGCTCGGATGGATGCGCGTCCCATGTTGCCGGTGCCCCAGACCACGACCGGGACCGGCGTGTAGAACGTGTTCTCATTTGCCATGGGTGGAGGGTAGGCCCCCACGGCTGCGGAAGAAAGTGCTACACCGTGTCAGGGTCGAGGTCAGCGTCGGGCAGTCACGTAGCACGCGACCGCCGTGGCCGCAGCCACATTGAGGGAGTCGATGCCGGGGGCCATCGGGATGATCGCCCGCCGGTCGGCCGACTCCTCCCAGCGGGAGGAGAGGCCATGACCCTCCGACCCGAGGACCAGGGCCACCTTGTCCAGGCCCTGCACCGCTTCCTCGATCGGTACGGCGTCCGGCGCGAGCGTCATCGCCACGGTGGTGAAGCCGGCGCGACCCAGGGCCGGCAGGGCGTCGTACCAGTCAGGAAGGCGGGTCCACGGCATCGTGAACACCGCGCCCATGGCGACCTTGATCGAACGGCGGTAGAGCGGATCCGCGCAGCGCGGGGCCAAGAGCACGGCATCGAACTCGAAGGCCGCACCCGAGCGCAGGATCGCGCCGACGTTGGTGTGGTCGACGATGTCCTCGAGCACGAGGACCGACCGGGCTCCCTCGAGGACGTCCTCGACCGGCGGGAGCGGCCGGCGTTCGAGCGAGGCGAGCGCGCCCCGGTGCACGTGGAAGCCGGTCACCTCCTCGGCCAGGTCCTCGGCGACCACGAAGCACGGCGCCTCGGACCGGTCGAGAACGTCGGCCAGGCCGTCCAGCCAGCGCGGAGCCATCAGGAAGGACCGGGCGGCGAAGCCCGCCTCGATGGCTCGACGGACGACCTTCTCGCCCTCGGCGAGGAACAGTCCGTGCTCGGCCTCGAGGTTCTTGCGCAGCTCGACGTCGCGCAGGTCGCGGTAGTCCGCCAGACGCGGGTCGCCGGCCTCGGTGATCTCGACCAGGTGGGCCACGCGGGACTCAGTAGGCGTCGGGATGGGCGACGGCGACGACCTGGCCCACCACGATGATCGCGGGTGGCTTGACCGACTCCTCCTGGAGGCGCGTGGCGAGCGTCCCGAGCGTCGCGAGGACCGTGCGCTGGGTGGGCATCGTGCCGTCGCAGATGACCGCAACCGGAAGGGATTCGGGGCGCCCGCCCGCGATCAGCGCCTCGGCGATCTTCGGTGCGTTCTCGACGCCCATCATCACCACGACGGTGCCCTGCATGGCTCCGAGCGCGGCGTAGTTGACCAGCGACTCGGGGTGCCCGGGCGGCAGGTGTCCGGACACGACGGTGAACTCGTGGGTGACACCACGATGGGTGACGGGGATGCCGGCCACCGCGGGCACGGAGACGGGCGAGGTCAGTCCGGGGATCACCGTGACCGGCACTCCCGCCGCGCGGCAGGCCAGGATCTCCTCGTAGCCACGACCGAACACGAAGTTGTCGCCGCCCTTGAACCGCACCACCCGCTTGCCGGCGAGGGCCCGCTCGACGATCACGCGGTTGATCTCCTCCTGCTGCGCGGACCGCCCACGCGGCAGCTTCGCGACATCGATCAGCTCGACGTCGGAGGGCAGGTCGCCCAGCAGCTCACGAGGAGCAAGTCGGTCGGCCACCACGACGTCGGCAGCCATCAGGGCCTTGCGGCCAGCGATAGAGATGAGCTCGGGGTCGCCGGGTCCCCCGCCGACCAGGGTCACCCCGGGTGTGCGTTCCGGCAGGCCCTCGCGGTGGTGCGGCGCGGCGATGGTCCCGTCCCGGAGTCCGGCGAGGATCTCGTCACGCACGGCGACCGAGCGCCGCGGGTCGCGGTTGCCGATCACCGCGATGGTGATGCCGGCCTCGCGGCCGACCGCAGGCGTCCAGGCGGTGCCGAGCGTGGCGTCGTCGGAGCGCACGCAGAAGATCCGCTGCTGCTCGCACAGCAACGAGACGTGGTCGTTGACCTCGCGGTCGTCGGTCACCGCGATGACGTACCAGGCGCCGTCCAGGTCGCTGTCGGTGAACGGGCGCTGGTGCCAGGTGATCTCGTCGGAACCGACGAGGCCCTCGATCGCCATCGTGACGTCGGGCGACACGACGTGGACGTCGGCACCCACCGCGATCAACTGCGGGACGCGGCGCTGGGCGACGTGACCTCCACCGACGACGAGGACACGGCGTCCGGCCAGGCGAAGACCGGACGGGTACGGAGGAAAGTCGCTCACGGGCCCATTCTCGCGTGTCGCCCGTCCGGACCTGTGACACGGGTCGGTCGACGGACTACCTTCGCCACCATGACTCTCGAGCGTCCGGTCACCCCCGACCCCTACCCGCTGCTCCCCGCCACCGCGTCCTTCGGCGTCACGAGCACCGACGTCATCGACGGACAACCCCTCACCGAGGCACAGGTCCACGCCGACGGGAACACCTCGCCGCAGCTGACCTGGGAGCCCGGGCCCGAAGGCACCCAGAGCTACGTCGTCACCTGCTTCGACCCTGACGCCCCCACCCCCAGCGGCTTCTGGCACTGGGTCGTGGTCGACATCCCGGCCGACGTGACCAGCCTGCCGACCGGCGCCGGCGACTCCGACGCCACCCTGCCGGCCGGCGCCTTCCACGTCCGCAACGACTTCGGCACCGCCGAGTTCGGCGGCGCTGCCCCGCCCGAGGGCGACCAGGTGCACCGCTACTTCTTCGTCGTCCACGCCGTGAAGGAGCCTGAGCTCGGGGTCGACGCCACGGCGACGCCTGCCGTCGTGAGCTTCAACCTGGCGTTCAAGACGCTCGGCCGCGCGATCCTCACCGGCACGTACGCGTTCTGAGGGTCTCGAGACGGTTGCTGCGCAACCTCCTCGACCTGCGACCTAAAGGCCCATCTGCTTGGCGATGATCAGCTTCATCACCTCGGAGGTGCCCCCGTAGATCCGGTTGACCCGGTTGTCGGCGTACAACCGGGCGATCGGGTACTCGTTCATGTAGCCGTAGCCACCGTGCAGCTGGAGACAGCGGTCGATGACGCGACTGGCCACCTCGGTGCAGAACAGCTTGGCGGACGCGGCATCCGCAGGAGTCAGCTCGCCGGCGTCGAGGGCCTCCAGGGCCCGGTCGGCGACGGCCTGGGCGGCATCGACCTCGGCCTGGCAGGCCGCGAGCTCGAACTTGGTGTTCTGGAACGACGCGACCGGTGTCCCGAAGACGACCCGCTCCTCGACGTACTGCTGGGCGAAGCGGACGGCCGCGGCGGCCTGCGCGTAGGCGCCATACGCGATCCCGAGGCGTTCCTGCGGGAGGTTCTGCCCGAGGTACTTGAAGCCCTGGTTCTCCTCACCGAGCAGGTCGGAGGCCGGGACGAACACGTCGTTGAACGCGAGCTCAGCGGTGTCGGAGGTGCGCAGGCCGATCTTGTCGAGCTTCCGACCGACCGTGTAGCCCGCGGACTTCGTGTCGACCGCGAGCAACGAGATGCCGAACCGGCGGTCGTTCTCGAGCGGCGGCGAGGTCCGCGCGCAGACGATGACGCGGTCGGCGTTGACGCCGCCCGTGATGAACGTCTTCGCCCCATTGAGGACGTAGCCGTCGCCGTCCTTGCGGGCCGTCGTCCGCATGCCGGCGAGGTCCGACCCGGCGCCGGGCTCGGTCATCGCGATCGCGAACATCTCCTCACCGGACACGAACCCGGGCATCCAGCGCGCCAGCTGCTCGGGTGTGCCGAGCTTGAGCAGGTACGGCAGGCACAGTGCGACGTGCACACCGGAACCGCCGAAGCTGACCGCCGCGCGCGAGGTCTCCTCGTACTGGACGGCGGCGAACTTGAACGACTCGATGCCGGCACCGCCGTACTCCTCGGGGACCTCGATGCCGAACACCCCGAGCTCGCCGAGCTTCAGGTAGAAGTCGCGCGGCACGATGCCGGCGTCGTACCACTCCTGGTAGTGCGGCGTGACCTCTGCCTCGATGAAGGATCGCAGGGTCTTGCGGAAGGCTTCGTGGTCCTCGGAGAAGACGGTACGGCGCATGACGCTCCTGTCACGACGGTGCTGGGACCCTCATCGTGCCGTATTGCCCCCAGCCTCGCGGAGAAGCTGCTCGAAAGGCGTGGGCGCGGCGAACTCGCTGTCGACCGTGCGTCGCGCAGGAACCTGCGTCGCCCCCGCCGTCCCGCTGACGAGGGCCGCCAGCTCGGACGCAGCGCGGTCCACGCGCTTGTCGAGCGAGCTCTCGCCGTCGCTCGACTCCCCGAAGTCCTCGCTCGCGGCGAAGACACCGGTCGGCGCCACCACGGCGTGCAGGTAGGCGAACAGCGGCCGCAGGGCGTGGTCGAGCACGAGGCTGTGTCGAGCCGTTCCGGCTGTCGCCGCGATCGCCACGGGCTTGCCGTCCAGCGCGCCCGGCTCGAGCACGTCGAAGAACGTCTTGAACAACCCCGAGTACGACGCCGAGAACACCGGCGTGACGACGATGACGCCGTCCGCGTGGCGCACCGCGTCGAGCGCGCCGGCCAGGTCGCCGGTCGGGAATCCCGTCAGCAGGTGGTCGGCCAGCGCGTGCGCGAGCGGACGAAGCTCGACGTGCCGGACCTCGACCTCCTCGCCGCGGGCCGCAATCGCCCGCTCGGTGGCCGCGCCGAGCTTGTCGGCGAGCAGGCGGGTCGACGACGGCACGGAGAGCCCGGCCGAGACCACGACCACCTTCCGGTGGTTGAGCTTGTCGAAACCCATCAGATCGTCACTTCCTTCGATTCCTTGTTGTCGTTGCTGACCTGGCTGTTGCTGGTCAGGGCGGCCAGCTGGGACGCGTGCGTGGGTGCGTCCGGTACGTCGGCCGGTCGCCCCTCGGCGAACCCGGCGCGCATCGCGGGCAGGATCTCGCCCAGCAGGTCGAGCTGTTCCAGGACCGTCTTGAGGGGCAGTCCGGCGTGGTCGACCAGGAACAGCTGGCGCTGGTAGTCGCCGGCGTAGTCCCGGAAGGACAGGGTCCGCTCGAGGACCTGTTGCGGCGAGCCCACGGTCAGCGGGGTCTGCGCCGAGAAGTCCTCCAGCGACGGGCCGTGTCCGTAGACGGGGGCGTTGTCGAAGTAGGGCCGGAACTCGTTGATCGCGTCCTGGCTGTTCCTGCGCATGAAGATCTGGCCGCCGAGGCCCACGATCGCCTGCTCCGGAGTGCCGTGGCCGTAGTGGGCGAAGCGGTCGCGGTACAGCCGCACCATCTGCGCTGCGTGCGAAGCCGGCCAGAAGATGTGGTTGTGGAAGTAGCCGTCTCCGTAGTAGGCAGCCTGCTCGGCGATCTCGGGGCTGCGGATCGAGCCGTGCCACACGAACGGCGCGACGCCGTCGAGCGGGCGCGGGGTCGACGTGTAGCCCTGGAGCGGCGTCCGGAAGCGGCCCTCCCAGTCGACGACGTCCTCGCGCCACAGGCGGCGCAGCAGCGCGTAGTTCTCGATGGCGAGGTTGATGCCCTGCCGGATGTCCTTGCCGAACCACGGGTAGACGGGCCCGGTGTTGCCGCGGCCGAGCATGAGATCGACCCGGCCGTCGGTGAGGTGCTGGATCTTCGCGTAGTCCTCGGCGATCAGCACGGGGTCGGTCGTGGTGATCAACGTCGTGGCGGTCGAGAGCAACAGGGTCGAGGTCTGGGCGCCGATGTAGGCGAGCGTCGCGGTCGGGTTCGAGGCGATGAACGGCGGGTTGTGGTGCTCGCCGGTGGCGAAGACGTCCAGGCCGACCTCCTCGGCCTTCTTCGCGATCGCGACGGTGTCCTTGATCCGCTGGTGCTCGCTCGGGGTGCGGCCCGTCGTCGGGTCAGCCGTGACGTCCCCGACGCTGAAGATCCCGATCTGGATGCCCATGGCGCTTCTTCCTCTCCTCGTGACGACAATCAGTTGCCGTGTCACCTATCTCCAACCGAGCGGCTCGTCCCGGTATTCCGCGCCGTCTCCAGGGACGTCCCTGTCCTCAGGAACGCTGGAGGATGAGCACGGCCCGGTCGTCCTCGCCGCGCTCGACCAGGTCGATGATCCGCCGCGCAGCACCGTCCCACGTGTCCTGCACGGCCTCGCGCGCGGTGTCGCGCAGCCAGTCGATCCCGTCACCGATGTCGGCGGAACGGGACTCGACGACACCGTCGGTGTAGAACAACAACGCCTCCCCCGGCGCGAGCCGACCGACACTGCGATGGACCTCGGGAGTCTCCGAGACGCCCAGCGCGGTGCCGCGAGCATTGTCGATGTCCCAGCCCTCGCCGGTCGCATTCCACCGCAGCGCGGGAGGGTGGCCGGCGCTGCGGATCCGGTAGCGCCCCGACCTCAGGTCGACCTCCACGTGGACGGCAGTCGCGAAGCTCTCGTCCGAAGGCTGGCGCAGCAGGTACGCGTTGGCCGCGCCGAGCAGGTCGGCTGGCCGGACCACCGTGATCAGGCTCTGCAGCGCACCTGCGAACTGAAGGGCCACCGGCACCGCGGTGACGCCGTGGCCGCACACGTCGACGAGGACCATCTGCAGCACCCGCCCCTGCGGGTCGAGGTTGGCCACGATGAAGTCTCCGCCGTACTCGAAACCCTCCGCCGCGAGCATCGCGGACTGGTGCTGCCAGCCCGCCGGCAGCACAGGAACCTTGCCACGGGCCTGCAGCCGGGCCCGGAGCTCGGCCAGCAGCACCTGCTCGCCGTCCGCGGCAGACGGCACGCCGGACACCGGTTGTTCCATCACCCCAGCCTACGCAGGGGTAGCCTGTCCGCGGGCCCGGTCCGACCAACCCCCCTTGGCCGGACCGGGTCCGCCCACTCGTGCCATTGACCGAGGAGAATCCATTGGGCGACGGGCCTGAGATCGACATCCTCGGCGAGCCGTGGCGGGCCGAGACGATCCCGCTCGCCGATGACTTCGAGGGCGAGGTCGTCGCCACCCTCGTCAGCCGGCGGCTCGACTCCCCGACCACGCTGGCCACCCTGCACGTCCACGGGTTCTCGGACTACTTCTTCCACACCGAGTACGCCGACTGGTGGCTCGAGCGCGGTCACGACATGTACGGCCTGGACCTGCGCAAGTACGGCCGTTCGATCCGGCCCCACCAGTCGGTGACCTTCGTCGCCAACCTCGACGACTACTTCGAGGAGCTCGACGCTGCCTGGGAACGGATCACCGTGCGCGACGGCCACACGCGCGTGGTGCTGTCCGGGCACTCCACCGGCGGACTCATCGTGGCGCTGTGGGCAGACGCCCGGGCGCCGAAGGAGCTCGCCGGACTGCTGCTGAACTCACCGTGGCTGGACCTGCAGGGCAAGGCCGTCCTGCGCACCCCGGTCGCGAACGCCGTCCTCGACCGCGTCGGGCAGCGCCAGCCACTGCGTGAGCTGCCGCGCGACGTGAACGGCTTCTACGTGCGCAGCCTGCATCGCGAACACGACGGCGAGTGGGACTTCGACCTCACCTGGAAACCGGTCTCGTCGTTCCCGCTCCGGTTCGGCTGGTTGCGGGCGATCCGCCAGGGCCACGGACGCGTGCAGGCCGGCCTGGCGGTGCCGGCGCCGGTGCTCGTGCTGTCCTCGGACCGCAGCGGCGCGCCGTCGGAGATGGGCGACGACGTCTTCAGCACGGACATCGTCCTCGACGTCCGCCAGATCCGGCGCTGGTCGACGGCGATCGGGAGCCACGTGACCTACGTGGCCATCCCCGGAGCACTGCACGACGTCATCCTGTCGCGCAGCGCTCCGCGTGCCGTCGCCTACGCCGAGATCGATCGCTGGCTGGGGACCTACGTCACCTGACGGGCGCCCCGCAGGAACCCTGGATCAGTCGCAGACGTAGGTGCCTGAGGAGTCCGTGTAGCAGTAGTCGTCGACCGACTCACCTGCCCAGATCAGGAGCGCCACGAGAATGCCGCCGCCGATGACGAAGATCGCGAACCCGGCCCAGCCGACGAGGATGCCGGCGGTGGCGATCCCGCCACCCTGTTCGTCGTTGCGGCGGATCTGGCCCTTGGCCATGTGACCGAGGATCGCGCCGATGAAGCCGGTCGCACCCACGCACACCGACAGGGACAGGATGCTGACGATCAGCGACGCGATCGCCATGCCGTTGGTCGGGCGCGGCGGGGTGAAGACATAGGGCTGCGGCGGGCCGACCGGCTGGCCGTACGGCGAGGCGACGGGCTGGCCCACGGGCTGGCCATAGGGAGCGTAGGGCTGTTGCTGCGGCGGCGGCAGGGGCTGCTCGTCGGGCTGCTGGCCCCACGTCGGAGTCGTCATGCCCCAACTCTTTCATGCTGCTCTAGTGTCGGTCCCATGGATCCCGTGACTGGACTCTCCCTCGGCCGCATCGCCATCGGCGTCGGCGCCCTCGTTGCCCCCGCGCCGACCGCCAAGGCGTTCGGACTCGACCCGACCAACAACCCGCAGCTCGGCTACTTCGGCCGGATGTTCGGGGCCCGCGAGATCGCGCTGGGCGCTGTCACGCTGGTCTCGAAGGGCGCTCTGCGGCGCAACCTCACGCTGGTCGGGATGGCCGTCGACAGTGCGGACGCCGCGAGCGGTGCGGCCGAGCTCACGTCGCAGACGGTTTCGAAGCTCAGCGGCATCATGCTGATCGGTGGCGCAGTCGGCGCCGTGGGAGCAGGCGTCGTCGGGCTGGTGCTGGGTCGCGGCAAGTAGCTCGTCGAGCCCGTCAGGTCACTGGAGGACGATGACGGTGACCGCGACGAGGCCGACCACGACGATGATGCCCCGCAGGGCGGTGGGAGGCAGTCTGCGTCCGAAGTGCGCGCCGAGGAACCCGCCGATCACGGCACCCACGGCGATCACGGCGACGACCAGCCAGTCGACGTCGGCCTCGATGCCGAACAGGCCGAGCTCGGCGACCGCGACGAAGATCAGGCCCGCGATCCCGTTGACCACGGCCACCAGGACGTTCTTGACCCCGTTGAGGCGCTGGAGAGCGTCGGTGACGCCGATGCCGAGGATGCCCATCAGGATCACGCCCTGCGCGGCGCCGAAGTAGCCGCCGTACACACCGGTCCCGAAGACCGCGACCGGCACCCACCAGGCACCGCTGAGGGGCTCAGCCTGGGAGTCTGCCGGCGAGTCGGCCGGCGTACCGCGCCGTTCAGCGCGGGCCGCGACCAGGGCGGACAGGCGCGGCTGCAGGACGACGAGCGTCACGCCGAGCAGGATCAGGACGGGTACGACGGCCTCGAACGCGCCGGGGGGCAGCACGAGGAGCAGGATCGCGCCGAGCACGCCTCCCGAGGTCGACCACACCAGGAGCCGGAGCACCCGCCCGCGCTGGCCGGCGAGCTCGCGGCGGTAGCCGACGGCACCCGCGACCGACCCCGGCACCAGCCCGAGGCTGTTGGACATGTTCGCCGTCACCGGCGGGATGCCGATGGCGAGCAGGGTCGGGAAGGTGATGAGGGTGCCCGAGCCGACCACGGCGTTGATCGTGCCGGCACCCATGCCGGCGATCAGGATCGCGGCGATCTCCAGCGGACTCACTTACGGAGCGGTCGGCGGCAGCGCGTCCGCATCCGCGGGGTTCAGCACCGAGCCGAGTCCTTCGAGCGCCTTGCCCACCTCGCTCGGGATGATCCACAGCTTGTTGCTCTGGCCGTCCGCGATCTTCGGCAGCATCTGGAGGTACTGGTAGGCCAGCAGGCCCTGGTCCGGCTGTCCGTCGTGGATCGCCTGGAAGACGGTGGTGATCGCCGCGCCTTCACCCTGGGCCCGCAGGATCGCAGCCTCGCGGTCTGCCTGGGCACGCAGGATCGCGGCCTCGCGCTCGCCCTCGGCGTTGAGGATGGCGGACTGCTTGTTGCCCTCCGCGGTGAGGATCGCCGACTGGCGCTGGCCCTCGGCCGTCAGGATGAACGCCCGCTTGTCGCGGTCGGCACGCATCTGCTTCTCCATGGCGTCCTTGATGGACGGCGGCGGATCGATGCCCTTGATCTCGACCCGCTTGACCTTGATGCCCCAGCGCCCGGTGGTCTCGTCGAGCACGGCGGACAGCCCGCTGTTGATCGACTCGCGGCTGGTCAGCGTCTGCTCGAGGTCCATGCCACCGACGACGTTGCGCAGGGTGGTCATGGTGAGCTGCTCGATCGCCTGGATGTGGTTGGAGATCTCGTAGGTCGCGGCGATGGGGTCGGTGATCTGGAAGAAGATGACCGTGTCGATGTCGACGGTCAGGTTGTCCTCGGTGATCGCACCCTGGGGCGGGAAGCTCACCACCTGCTCGCGCAGGTCGATCATGTACCGCACCTTGTCGACGAACGGCACCACGAAGTTGAGGCCCGCAGGCAGCGTCTCCTTGTACTTGCCGAACCGCTCGACCACGCCGGCGTACGCCTGGGGCACCACGCGGATCGACTTGGCGACGATGACGATCACGAAGAGCAGCAGTGCGATCAGGACGATCAGGATTTCCATGGGTGTCTCCTTCAGCCGACTTCCGGGTCTGAGACGGGTCGGACGTGTGCCGTCGCGCCGGTGATCTGGACGACCTCGACACTGCGCCCGACGCTGATGTCGGTCTCGGCGCCCGTGGACACGGCGAGCCAGTTCTCGCCACCGAGCTTCACGCGGCCGGGGTGGTGGGCCTCGACCGCCTGGGTGATGACACCGCGGGTGCCGATCAGGTTGGCGTGGCCGAGCACCAGCTCGGGACCGTTGTGGAGGCGCTTCACCAGCGGTGGGCGTACGCCGACGAGGAGCAACAGCGCGGCGCCTGCCGAGACCAGCACGGACAGGATCACGTTGTGGGTCACGAGCGCGCTCCCCATGCCCGCCAACGCGCCGCCGGCCAGCATCAGCAGGAAGAGGTCGAGCGTGAGCGTCTCCGCGACGCCCAGCAGGATCGCGACGATCAGCCACGTCTCCCAGAGGTGGTCACGCAGCCAGTCCATGCTCAGACTCTAGCCACGGTGCCGTTGCTTGCGCCGGGCGGCGTAGCGACCGTCGTGTTCCTCGAGGGTCAGCGGCATTCCGAAGGTGGCCGAGAGTGCCTCGGGCGTCAGGGTGGAGCCGAGCGGGCCCTCGGCGACCACGGCTCCGTTGCGGAGCATCAGGACGTGGGTGAAGCCCGGCGGGATCTCCTCGACGTGGTGGGACACGAGGACGGTGGCCGGTGAGGACGGGTCGTAGGCCAGGACCGACAGCGTGGACACCAGGTCTTCACGGCCGCCGAGGTCGAGGCCGGCGGCGGGCTCGTCGAGGAGGAGCAGCTCGGGGTCGGTCATCAGGGCGCGGGCGATCTGCACCCGCTTGCGCTCACCCTCGCTCAGGGTCCCGAACGTGCGGTCGGCGAGATGGGTGACCCCGACCTCACGGAGCAGCGCGTCGGCGCGCGAGTGGTCGATGTCGTCGTACTCCTCACGCCAGCGGCCGAGGACTGCGTACGACGCCGAGATCACCACGTCGCGAACGGTCTCGCCGCGCGGGATCCGCTCGGCGATGGCCGCGCTGGACACGCCGATACGCGGGCGCAGCTCGAACACGTCGATGGTGCCGACCAGCTCGCCGAGGATCCCGAGCGCACCGGAGGTCGGGTACATCTGTGCGGCGGCGACCTGCATCAGCGTGGTCTTGCCGGCGCCGTTCGCGCCGAGGATGACCCAGCGTTCACCGTCTCGCACGACCCAGCTGACCCGGTCCAGGAGCGTGGCCTGGCCACGGCGCACGCTCACCTCGGCAAGCTCGAGCACAGCGGACATGGGGCAACCCTAACCACGTCCTAGTCTCTCCCCGTGACCTACCTGCCAGCATCCGCCCGCGTCGCGTGGTGGGGCACGGCCTGGCTGCAGGGACGCATCGGACCCGACGAATGCCTCGACGGTGTGCTCGGCGGGTCCGATCCCGACGACGCGGAGCGCGACGTCGCGCACGTCGTGGTCGGTGGGGACGCGCCGGCACCACTGCTCCTCGAGCTCGCATCCGCACGCAACCGCGGTGCGCAGCAGGTCGCCGCAGCCTTCCCTGCGCCCGGAGACCCCGTCGGGCTGCGGGGCCCGGCCGACTTCACCGGGGCAGCCATCGAGCAGACCGAGGCGGTGTTGCTGCTGGGTGCCGACGCGGGTCTGGTGCCGTACCGCGTGGGTCGCGCCGTCGAGTGGACCCTGTACCCCGCCGAGCGGAGGCCGCCGCCGGATCTCGGGGAGGCCGACCGGGACCTGCGCACGACCCTGCTGGTCGCCGCGGGTGCCCTCGCTGACCTCGACGTCGCCCGGTGGCGGCCCGAGGTGGCCGACGAGCTGCACGACCTGCGCGCCGCCGTACCCCTGGCCGCCCCGGCGGGAACCCCGACCCGGGCCGTCGAGCTCGCCGGCCGGGCCCTGCACCTGGGCGCCGTGGTCGAGCTCGCGCTCGAGGACGACGGTGGGGCCGTCACCGTCAGTGAAGTGGCCGCCCGTCGGGCTGCGCTGGAGCCGCTGGACCGGGCCGTCCGAAGGGCCTTGACGGCTGCCTGCTCGCCTGACGGCTGGCCTCCCCCGTCCTGATGGCCGGGGAGCGATAGCCTTCAGCCGCGATGAGCTCACACGACAATGCCCACTCCGGGGCCCACCCTGAGGCCGACGACACGCTCCTGATCACGGTCACCGGTACCGATCGTCCCGGCGTGACGTCAGCTGTCCTCGAGACCCTGTCGCAGTCCGCCGTCGCGGTCGTCGACCTCGAACAGATCCTGATGCGCGGTCGTCTCGTCCTCGGTGTCCTGGTCAGCGCCCCCCGGGACGGCAAGAAGCTCCGCAAGGCGGTCACGGCGACCGTGGAGGGCCTGGGGATGAACGTCGAGTTCGAGAAGGGCTCCGGCGACAACCGCTCGCGACCCCAGGACCGAGCCCACGTCACCGTGATCGGAGGTCCGCTGAAGGCCTCCGCGATGGCTGCCATCGCCGGGCGCATCGCCGACTGCGGCGGCAACATCGACCGCATCGAGCGGATGGCCCGCTACCCCGTGACCGCCATCGAGGTCCACGTGTCGGGTGCTCGCCCGGACCGGCTGCGGACGTTGCTCGCGAGCGAGGCAGCGGTCCACGGCATCGATGTCGCCGTCCAGCCGGCCAACCTGCTGCGCCACGGCATGCGCCTGATCGTCATGGACGTCGACTCGACCCTGATCCAGGGCGAGGTCATCGAGATGCTCGCCGAGCACGCCGGGCACGGCGCAGAGGTTGCGGAGATCACCGAGCAGGCGATGCGGGGAGAGCTCGACTTCGAGCAGTCGCTGCGCGCCCGGGTGAAGCTGCTGGCCGGCCTGGACGCCGCCGTGCTCGACCAGGTGTACGACGCCATCGTGGTCAATCCCGGTGCCCGCACCATGGTCCGGACGCTGCGCCGCCTCGGGTACCGCTTCGCGATCGTGTCGGGCGGGTTCAGCCAGATCACGGACCGCCTGGCCGCCGACCTCGGCATCCACCGGGCGCGAGCGAACACGCTGGAGATCATCGACGGGAAGCTCACCGGAGCCGTTGTCGGTGACGTCGTCGACCGTGCCGGCAAGGCCCGCGCGCTGCGCGAGTTCGCCGCCGACCTCGGTGTCCCGGAGGAGGCCACGATCGCGATCGGCGACGGTGCGAACGACCTCGACATGCTCGACGCTGCCGGACTCGGCATCGCCTACAACGCCCGCCCGGTCGTCCGGGAGGCCGCGGACACGTCGCTGAACGTGCCCTACCTCGACACGATCATGTACCTGCTCGGCATCAGCCGCGAGGAGATCGTGGCGGCCGACGCAGCCGACGGGATCATCACACCGGCTCCCCCACTGGGCTAGCGGCGCTGCGCGCCACGACGTGGGCGAGCGGCCCGATGTCCAGGCCCGTTCGCCTGCCGAGCTCGTCCAGCGCCTCGCGGCACTGGGCCTGGTAGCGACGGCTGTTGATCATCTGCCTCGCGAGGACCGGGAGCTGGCGAGGCAGCGGGTACCACTGGTTGTAGTCCAGCCGGCAGTCCTGGAACACCTTGAGGGGCAGCGCCTTCAGCAGGAGCAGCTGGTTGAGCACTGCTTGCGACGAGCCGGCGGCACCGACGTTCTCCTTGGCGTCGCGGGCGAGGTGGTCCAGTGGGATCTGGTAGAGCGGGACCTTGTCGAGGAGACCCCGGAACATCAGATGGGTCAGGAAGTAGCCGGCAAAGCTGCCGAGGAAGATGACGGTGGAGGTGCCGTTGATGGAGAGCACCTTGCCTCCCACGGACACGTAGGGTTCGACGGGTCCTGCCCCGCTGCGGAAGATGTAGCCGGTGCAGTTCACGATCCAGGTGCCGGCCGGGACGGGGACCAGCGGCCCGTCACGGAGCTGGAGGGCCGCACCGTCGCCGTCGTCCACGACGTCGACCAGGCGGTCCTCGGTCACGCTGGACACCCCCTGCAGGATCACGTCGACCTCGGCCGGAGAGATGTTGCCGAACTGGAACTGGCGCGGGTGCTCGTTGATGGCCAGCCCGCCCCACTTGCGGAGCCGGTCTATCGGGACAGCCGGATCGGTCCCGTCGTAGGCGCCTGCGAGCAGCAGGAAGCAGGCTGCGGGAAGCGTGCCGCGGGTCCAGCGCCTGCGTCCGACGGGATAGATCAGGTCCCGGTTCAGGAAGATCACGCCGTCGCCGATGACCATCCGGACGTCCCGGCCCGGGAAACGCTTGATCAGGTGGTGCGCGGTGTCCATCGCCGTCTTGCCGCCGCCGACGATCACGACCGGTGTGTCGTCCGTCCCGGGTTCGCCGGTCAGGTCGTGGGGCGTCAGTGAGCGCACCCGGTCGCTCGTGAACGCGAGCGGCTGGGAGGGGTGGACGTCGTAGCTGATCGCCTTGATCAGCCGCTTCGTCCGCAGCTCGAGCCGAGCGCCGTCCTCGATGCGCTCGAAGGTGACCGTGACGTGGTCCGCGTGCTCCTCGTGGGAGAGGTAGCGGTGCCCGAAGCGGGTGTCGAGGGGGACCCTGTCCGCGAGCTCGGTCAGACAGTGCTCGAACTGCTCCTGCACCTCGGACCTGCTGGCCAGGTACTCAGGCGGAAACTTCCGCCGCCAGGGAATGTCGCCGACCGTGAACATCGGATGCGGCTGGTGCAGCCGGACGAAGTCATAGGTGTCGCGCCACATCCCGCCGGGACCGTCGCGTACGTCGATGAGCGCCATCCGGTCGCTCGGCCCGAGGTAACAGGTCGCAGAATGGACCGCGTTCAGACCGGCCACCCCGGCGCCGATGACGCAGGCGTCGTACTCGAGAGGAATGTCAGTTGTGGCCATGCGGGCCCCCTGGTCGTGGGCGCCCACCTCGTCGTACGGCGCCCGCAGAACCCCGAGGCCCTGATTCTCCCGCCGTTGCTGCCTGGCCGCCAGTCGCCAGATCCGAGGTCTAGCTGTAGTTCCCCGGCAGGTTGCGAACAGCGTGGCGTGAACGGATAGACGAAGACCTCCGGTACGGAGGGGGTTACCACACCAACCCTCACCCGGAGGTCTTCGTGACTCACGCTAACGCGCCACTGACTCCCGTGGGACGACGCCGTCTCGCCGAGTTGATAGTTCTTGACCGCTGGCCGGTCCGCCGAGCAGCCGAACGGTTCCAGGTGTCGCCCTCAACAGCAGCCAAATGGGCTGCTCGCTACCGGGCAGAACAGCCCATGACTGACCGGCCCTCACGACCACGGTCGTGCCCGACACGGATCCCGGTGCGGACCGAGCGTCGGATCATCAAGCTGCGCCACGTTCGTCGGTGGGGACCACACCGGATCAGCTACCACCTCGGAATCCCCCGCTCGACGGTCGGGCGCGTCCTTGCCCGCTACCAGATGCCACTGCTCGCGCACCTCGACCAAGCCACCGGTCTCCCGGTCCGCAAACCCAAACCGCAACGCTACGAAGCCGCTGCACCCGGCGAGCTGGTGCACGTCGACATCAAGAAGCTCGGCCGCATTCCCGACGGCGGCGGCTGGTGGGCCCACGACCGGGGATCAGCCCAGGACCGCCGCGCCGGCGCGGCAAGGGACAAGGCAGCCCGTGCAGGAGCACCAGGATCACGCGGCTACTCGTTCTTGCACCACGCCGTCGATGACTACTCGCGCCTGGCCTACTCCGAGATCCTCACCGACGAGAAGAAGGAGACCGCCGCCGAGTTCTGGAAACGAGCACGCGCATTCTTCGCCGACGCCGGGATCGCTGTCAGCGCCGTCATGACCGACAACGGCGCCTGCTACCGATCCCACGCCTTCGCCGCAGCGCTGGGCGAAGACGTCAAACACCGCCGCACCAGGCCCTACCGGCCACAGACCAACGGGAAGGTCGAGCGCTTCAACCGCACCCTGGGCGCCGAGTGGGCCTACGTCAAGGTCTACCTCTCAGACGAGGACCGCGCAGCGACCTACGCCGACTGGCTCCACACCTACAATCACCACAGACCCCACACCGGCATCGCAGGCCTCGTCCCCGCCGACCGCGTCCACAACCTCACGGGGAACTACATCTAGTCAGCGCGGCCGACGTGGAAGGCCTGCAGGCGCGCCTGCATCGGAGCCATCTCGGTCCACGCCCCCTCGACCTCGAAGACCGCAGCGGTGCTGGTCGGGAACGTCCCCATCTCCACCGACCCCGTCGCGGCGCCCTCGCCGTCGTCGAGCTGCTGCGCAAGCATCTCCATCGTCGGGTTGTGGCCGACCACCACGACGGTGTCGACGTCCTCCGGCGTGGTGTGGACGAGCTCGAGGACCCCCAGCTCGTCGGTGCCGTAGAGCGAGCCGTCGATGTGGGGCTCGATCTCCCAACCGGCGCCTTCAGCCACGACCTGCCAGGTCTCGCGGGTCCTGGCCGCGTAGGACACGTAGGCCGTACCAGGGGTGATCCCCTGCTCCGCGAGCCACTGGCCCAGGACCTTGCCGTCGGCACGCCCGCGCGGGCTCAGCACCCGCTCCAGGTCACTCGGTGCGAACTGCTCCGCCTTCGAGTGACGCACGACCACCAGTCGCCGCATGCTGTTCACACCAGCATCGTAGGCCCCATGCTGGAACCGTGACCCAGTACGGACCGACCCACCTGATCCCGTTGGCCGTGTTCGTCGTGGGGGTCGTGCTCGCCGTACGACTGGGACGGCGGCACGCCGTCGCCGACGGGCCGACCGGGTTCAGCCGGACCTGCGCCCTGCTCATCCCCGCAGTCACGGTGCCGTTCCAGGTCATCGACCTGGTCTACAACTTCGACGTCGACGTGACCCTGCCGCTCCACCTGTGCGACCTGGCCTGGATCGCCGCGACGTGGGCGTTGTGGACGCACCGACGGTTCCCGGTGGCGTTGACGTTCTTCTGGGGGCTGACGCTGACGATCCAGGGCGTCGTCACGCCCTCGCTGAACGAGGACCTCCCCCACCCGCGCTACTTCGCGTTCTGGGCGCTGCACCTGCTCGTCGTGTGGGCGGCGATCTACCTGGTGATCGGGTTGCGGAAGGCACCGCGCTGGCGGGACTTCGGCGCAGCGGTCGCCACGACCGTGGTGTGGGCCGCGTCGACGTACACCTTCAACGTGCTCGCGGACACCAACTACGGCTACCTGCTGCGCAAGCCACGCACGTCCGTGCTCGACCTGCTCGGCCCGTGGCCGTGGTACGTCGCCGAGGAGATCGCGATCGTGTTCCTGGCCTGGGCGCTGATGACGCTGGCCGCCCAGCGGGCCTTCGGGACCGACAGCAGCCGGTCAGGCCCCCATGGCGTGGAAGCCGCCGTCGACGTGGACGATCTCGCCCGTCGTGGCCGGGAACAGGTCTGACAGCAGGGCGCAGACAGCCTTGGCGGTCGGCTCCTGGTCGACGTTGTCCCAGCCGAGGGGGGCGCGGGTGCTCCACATCGACTCGAGCTCCTCGAAGCCGGGAATCGCCTTGGCAGCGAGCGTCCGCAGCGGGCCGGCCGACACGAGGTTGACCCGGATGCCGTCGGCGCCGAGGTCGCGGGCGAGGTAGCGCGAGGTCGACTCGAGGGCCGCCTTGGCGACGCCCATCCAGTCGTAGACCGGCCAGGCCACCGAGGCGTCGAAGGTCAGCCCGACGACCGAGCCGCCCTCGGACATCAGCGGGTGGCAGGCGACAGCGAGGGACTTGAGCGAGAACGCCGACACCTCGACCGCCTGCGCGACGTCCTTCGACGGACCGGTGAGGAACTTGCCGCCGAGGAGGGTCTCGGGGTTGCCGTAGGCGATGGAGTGCACGACACCGTGCAGCACGGCGTCCGCACCGAGGTGCTCACGGATCTGGTCCGGGAGGCCGGCGAGGTGCTCCTCATCGGTCACGTCCAGCTCGAGCACCGGCGGCAGCACGGGGAGGCGCTTGGCGATCCGGCGGGTGATCCGCAGCGCCTGGCCGAAGTTGGAGATGAGCACATTGGCGCCCTGCTCCTGCGCGAACTTCGCGACCGCGAAGCCGATCGAGGTGTCGAGGGTGACCCCCGCGACCAGGATGTTCTTGCCGGCGAGGATGCCGTTCGGGTTGATGTTCGTGTCGCTCATGTCAGTGCCCCATTCCAAGTCCGCCGTCTACGGGAATCACAGCGCCGGTGACATATGCCGCCGACGGGCTGGCCAACCACAGCACCGCGCCCGCGACCTCCGCCGGGTCGGCGTACCGACCGAGCGGGACCTGGCTGCGGATGCCTTCCTTCTGCTCGTCGCTCAGCACGGCGGTCATGTCGGTGTCGACGTACCCCGGCGCAACGACGTTCGCGGTGATGTTGCGCGGGCCGAGCTCGCGGGCCAACGATCGCGCCATGCCGACGAGGCCGGACTTGGACGCGGCGTAGTTGACCTGGCCCGGCGAGCCGAGCAGGCCGACCACGCTGGAGA
Organism: Nocardioides sp. Root682; assembly: GCF_001427795.1. Lineage (GTDB taxonomy): Bacteria > Actinomycetota > Actinomycetes > Propionibacteriales > Nocardioidaceae > Nocardioides. The sequence continues at coordinate 295,343 of NZ_LMHJ01000005.1, forward strand.
TGAAGATGATCCGGCCCTTGCGCTGGCGCATCATGCCCTTGGCAGCGCGGCGGGCGAGGCGGAACGAGCCGGTCAGGTTGGTCGCGATGACCGAGTCCCAGTCCTCGTCCGACATGCGCAGCAACAGGGTGTCGGCAGTGATGCCGGCGTTCGCGACGAGGATCTCGATCGGGCCGTGCGCGGCCTCGGCAGCGGCGAAGGCAGCGTCCAGCGCCACGGAGTCCGTGACGTCGGCCTTCAGCTCGAGCGCGCCCTCGGGGGCGCCTCCGCTGCGGGTCGTGACGGCGACGTGGTCGCCCTCAGCGAGGAACGCTTCGGCAATCGCGCGGCCGATGCCGCGGTTGCCTCCGGTGACGAGGACGGAGCGTGGTGAGTTCACGCTCACGACGCTACGGGGGCCGGCCACAAGCGCTCGCCCGCAGCGGGCACCAAGATCGCCGTGATCACTTGTAGGACCCCGACAAATGCGTTGGCTACTCGTCGTCCTCGAGGCGGAATCCGACCTTCATCGTGACCTGGAAGTGCTCGACCTGGCCGTCCTTGATCTGGCCGCGGACCTGGGTCACCTCGAACCAGTCGAGGTGGCGCAGGGTCTGGCCGGCGCGCTCGACGCCGTTGCGTACGGCCTGGTCGATCCCGTCGGGCGACGTGCCGACGATCTCGCTGACTCGGTAGGTGCGGTTGGACATGGCAGAAGCCTACTCACGAGGACGTAGGATGCGGGGTATGGATGCCATCCGGATCACCACCGCCGGTGACAGCCCCCAGGCAGACCTGGCCCGTCGGCAGCGCAAGTACGCCATCGCGATGACGATCCGGACGCTCTGCTTCATCGGTGCGGTGATCGCGGGCGTGGCCGGCGTCGGTTGGTTGTGGCCGATCCTGATCGTCGGTGCCGTCTTCCTGCCGTACGTCGCCGTGGTGTTGGCCAACGCCGGCGACAGCCGCTCGACCGAGCTCCCGCTCACCGGCGGCGGCGACGCCCAGCGCCAGCTCGGACCCGGCTCGCATGGAGCCTGACCTCTGCTCGGCCCGCGGTTGCCGCGAGCCCGCCGTGTGGCAGCTGCTCTGGAACAACCCGAAGCTGCACACCCCCGAACGCCGCAAGATCTGGCTCGCCTGCCCCGAGCACCGCGAGTCCCTCGAGCTCTTCCTCGGCGCCCGCGGCTTCCTGAAGGACACCGTCCCCCACCAGTAGCGCGAGTTGGGGTTTGTCACCCGCGAGTTGGGGTTTGTCACCCGCGAGTTGGGGTTTGTCGTCGCCTTTTGGCGCCACCAACCATCCACAGGTACGTCGCGAGGTGGCGCCTCTCCACAGTCGCTGTGGTTGCACCCCCACCTTCGCCCAGGGTCGGCTCATCGTCGTACCCATGACGACGACCAGCCACTATCCGGAGCATCCCTTCACCTCAGCCGAGGCCGCCGCGCTGGGTGTCTCGCATCGACGGCTCGAGCTCGACGCCCGAGACGGCGTACTGACCCGGTGGGCGCGCGGCGTCTACGCCCGTGCAGAGGTTCCTGACTCGGTCGAGCTGCGGGCGGCGGTGGTCGCCCTCGCCGCATCGAACCACCACGTCATCCGTGACCGGACGGCCGCATGGTTGCTCGGGGTCGACATGCACGTCATGAGCGAGCACGACCTGTTGCCGCCGATCGAGACGTGCGCACTCCGCGGGAGGAACCCGACGCGACGACCCGAGGCCGACGGTCGCACCCGCGACCTCGCACCTCACGACATCATCGAGGCGCACGGCCTCAGGGTGACCTCGCCGCTACGCACTGCGATGGATCTTGGCTGCAACCTCCGCCGGCGCGAGGCCTTCGCTGCCATGACGACCCTTGCGCGCCTGCACGGGTTCACCGCCCTCGACCTTGCGCGCGAAGTGCCTCGCTTCCGCGGGCGGCGCGGAGTGATTCAGTGCCGTGGATTGGTCCCGCTGGTCGACCAGCGGATCGAGTCACCTCGGGAGGCATGGGTCCTGATCGCCATCCACGACGCGGGCCTGCCCTTGCCTGAACCGCAGCATTGGATCGAGATCGACGAGGTACCCACTTACCGCCTCGACTTCGCCTACGTGAATGCCCGGGTCTACGTCGAGTATCAAGGTGCGGATTACCACGACCGGACCCAGCAAAAGCGTGACGCCGACCAGATCCGACGGACGTGGCTCCGCGAGAACGGATGGACGCTGATCGAGGTCCGGCGTGGTGACTTCACCGGCGCAGCGCTCGATCGCTGGATTCGTGAGCTACGTGCGGCACTCGCGCCGTCGTACACGAACCGCCGCTGGTGACAAACCCCAACTCGCTGGTGACAAACCCCAACTCGCGGTCAGCCGCCGATCGCGGACATCGGGCGATCGGGCTGGAGGAACGTCGGGTCGTCGATGCCGTGACCGGGGGCCTTGCCGATCATCGCGGTGAGCCAGCGGTCGGCGAGCTCGTCGTCGGTCGCGCCGGCACGCATCGCACGGCGCAGGTCGGACTCCTCACGGGCAAAGAGGCAGTTGCGCACCTGGCCGTCGGCGGTGAGGCGCACCCGGTCGCAGTCGCCGCAGAACGGGCGGGTGACGGACGCGATGACGCCGACGGTCGCCGGTCCCCCGTCGACGAGGAACAGCTCGGCGGGGGCGCTGCCGCGCGGCTCACGCGCCGGCGTCAACGTGAATGACCCTGCCAGGGAGGCGAAGATGTCGTCGGCGGTGACCATCGAGTCGCGGTTCCAGCCGTGCTGGGCGTCCAGCGGCATCTGCTCGATGAAGCGCAGGTGGTAGCCACGGTCCAGGCACCACTGCAGCAGCTCGGGGCCCTGGTCGTCGTTGACTCCGCGCAGCAGCACGGCGTTGACCTTGACCGGGCCGAGCCCGGCGGCCTCGGCGGCGGCCAGGCCCTCGACCACGTCGGTGAACCGGTCGCGACGGGTGATCTCGTGGAACGTGTCGCTGCGGACCGTGTCGAGGCTGACGTTCACGCGGTTGAGCCCGGCCGCTGCGAGCGCACCCGCCGTCTTCGCCAGGCCCAGCGCGTTGGTCGTGATCGACATCTCGACGTCGGCGTCGAGCGCGCGGACCCTGCCGACGATGTCGACGAGGCCGCGCCGGACGAGCGGTTCCCCACCGGTGAAGCGGACCTCCTTGACGCCGAGGCGCTGGACGGCGATCCCGATCAGGCGAACGATCTCGTCATCACTGAGCTGGTCGTCGGCAGGCAGCCACTCCAGGCCCTCGGGCGGCATGCAGTACGTGCAGCGCAGGTTGCAGCGGTCGGTCAGTGAGACGCGCAGGTCGGTGGCGACCCGGCCGTGGCGATCGATCAGCGGCTGCATCCCCCCAGCATAGGTCGCCGCTGAGGGGCGACGCGGCGACGACCACACCGGGGACCTACCGTTGACCCGTGCAATCGTGGCTGTCCTCCTGGCGCTTCCTGCTGAGCCGTCGCTGGGTGCTGTTCTTCCTGGCGATCCTGCTCGTGGGCTATGCGACGTGGTGGCTGGGCGAATGGCAGTTCGGACGTCTGGAGGACCGCAAGGAGCGCAACACGATCGTCAGCGCCAACGAGGACCGTGACCCGGTGCCCCTCGCCGACGTGCTGGCCCCCGGGCGCGCGGTCGCGGAGTCCGACGAATGGCGCCTGATCACCGTCACCGGTGAGTACGACGTCGATGACACCGTGGTCGTCCGGTACCGCACCCGCAGGTCCGCCCAGGGGGTCGAGGTCGTCGTACCGCTCGTGACGCCGGACGGGACGACCGCCCTCGTCGACCGTGGCTGGTTCGCCACGGACAACCCGGAGATCACCCACGACGACCTGCCGACACCACCGGAAGGCGAGGTGACGGTCACCGGCTGGGTGCGCAGCGACGGCACCGGAGGCAGCACGCAGGTCAACGGGCACTCCACGCGAAGCATTGCGAGCGGTCCGATCGGCAAGGCCATCGAGCGCGAGGTGTTCACGGGCTTCGTGGCGCTGAAGTCCGAGGACCCGGAGCCCGCCGAACAGCTCGAGCCGGTCGAGCTCCCCGAGCTGGGCGAGGGCCCGCACTTCTTCTACGGCCTGCAGTGGTGGTTCTTCGGTGTGCTGGCGATCGGTGGCTTCGGCTACCTCGCCTGGGACGAACGCAAGCACGGCGCCCGGGGTTCGCGGACGACCGCGAAGAAGAGGTCCGGCGGTCCGTTCTCGGGCCGGGAACGTCAGAGGGAGCGGCCCATCCCGCCGTCGACCGGGACCATCACGCCCGAGACGAACGACGCCGCCGGCGACAGCACGAACGCCGCCACCCGGCCGAACTCGACCGGATCTCCGTAGCGACCCAGCGGAATCTGTGCACGAGCCGCCGCCTGCGACGCCTCGGCGTCACCGCTGGCGGCATCGATCTCCACGATCCGTTCGGTACCGATCCGGCCGGGCAGCAGTCCGTTGACCCGGATCCCGCGTGGCCCCAGCTCATCGGCCAGCGTCTTGGCGACCATCGCGAGACCGGGGCGCAGTCCGTTGGACACGGCCAGGTGCGCGATCGGCTGTCGCACGCTCATCGAGAGGACGAAGGCGATGCTGCCGCCGTCCGTCAGCACGGCGGCGATCTCGCGGGCCAGGCGCACCGTCCCCAGGAACACGGAGCCGAACGCCTGCTCCCACTGGTCGTCCGTCACCGAGGCGACGGTGCCCAGGGGCGGTCCACCGACGCTGATCAGGGCGCCGTCGAGTCGGCCCCAGCGTTCGTGTGCAGCGGCAATCAGGCGGGCGGGGGCGGACGGGTCGGAGTTGTCCACCGCCACCCCCACGACGTCGGGCGAGCCGAGCTCGGCCACCGCCTGGTCCACGCCCGCCTGGTGACGGCCGGACAGCACGACGCGAGCGCCATCGGCCAGCAGCGCCTCGACGGAGGCACGGCCCAGGCCGCGGGTGGCGCCGGTGACGACGTACACGCGTTCATCGAGGAACAGGTCCATCAGGGGGCTTCCAGCACTTCCATCGACTCGAGGGACTCAGCGATCCGGGACACCGGTACGACGTCCGGTGCGCCCTTGCGCGCGGCGTCGGCCGTGTGGTCGTCGGGCTGGCGTTGGCTCTCGCGCTCGGCCTCGACCCGCTTGAGGTAGTGCTGGACCTCCCGCTCCCGCTGGTCGGCGTCCCAGCCGAGGTACCCCCGGACGAGGTCGGCCACGTGCGGGGCTGCGGCGACGCCGCGGTCGAAGGTCTCGAACGAGATCCGCATCCTCCGCGTCAGCACGTCGTCGAGGTGCCGGGCGCCTTCGTGGGTCACGGCGTACACGGCCTCGACCTGCAGGTAGTCCTCGGCCCCGGGCAGCGGCTCGGCCAGGTCCGGCTCAGCGGCGATCAGGTCCAGCACCTCGAGCACGAGCGAGCCGTAGCGCTCCAGGAGGTGCTCGATCCGGTTGACCGCGAGGCCGGACTGCGTGGCGAGGGTGCGGCGCTGGTTCCAGAGGGCCTGGTAGCCGTCGGCACCGACCAGTGGGATCCGCTCGGTCACGCACTCGCCGACCTTGCGACCCAGCACGCTCTCCAGGCCGTGGACGGCCTCGTCGACGGCGTCCGCCGCCATCACCCGGTAGGTGGTGTACTTCCCGCCGGCCACCACCACGAGACCCGGCACGCTGTGCGCCACGGCGTGCTCGCGGGACAGCTTCGACGTCGCCGCCGACTCCCCTGCCAGCAACGGCCGCAGGCCGGCGAACACACCCTCGACGTCGTCACGGGTGAGGGGGACCTCGAGCACCTTGTTGACGTTGTCGAGCAGGTAGTCGATGTCGCTGGAGCTCGCCGCCGGGTGGTCCTTCGACAGCTCCCACTCGGTGTCGGTGGTGCCGATGATCCAGTGCCGCTTCCACGGGATGACGAACAACACGGATGTCTCGGTGCGCAGGATCAGTCCCGCTTCACCGCGGATCCGGTCCCGGGGCACGACGAGGTGGATGCCCTTGCTGGCGCGCACCTTGAACTGGCCGCGCTCGCGCGCCATGCCCTGGGTCTCATCGGTCCAGACGCCGGTGGCGTTGATGACCTGCGACGCGCGGATCTCGAAGCGGTTGCCGGTCTCGAGGTCGATCACCTCGGCGCCGACCACGCGTTCGCTCTCCTTGATCAGGCCGAGCACGCGGGTGCGGGACGCGACCGCGGCCCCGTAGGTCGCCGCGGTGCGGGCGAGGAACATGGTGTGCCGGGCATCGTCGACCTGGGCGTCGTAGTACCGGATCGCCCCCACGAGGGCGTCCTTGCGCAACGACGGGAACGCCTTGCGTGCCCCGCGGCGGGTGAGGTGCTTGTGCAACGGCACGCCGTCGCCGTACCCGCTGGCCTTGGACATCGCGTCGTACAGGGCGACCCCCGAGCCGGCGTACCAGCGCTCCCAGCCGCGACCGGTGAGCGGGTAGAGGAAGGGCACCGGGCGCACGAGGTGGGGCGCGAGCCGCTGCATGAGCAGGCCGCGCTCCTTCAGCGCCTCCGCGACGAGGCGGAAGTCCATCATCTCGAGGTACCGCAGGCCGCCGTGGATCAGCTTGGAGCTGCGGCTGGACGTGCCGGAGGCGAAGTCGCGAGCCTCGACCAGCCCGACCGCGAGGCCACGGGTGGCGGCGTCGAGGGCGGCGCCGGAGCCGACGACTCCCCCGCCGATCACCAGGACGTCGAGGTGCTGGTTGGCCATCCGCTTGAGGGCCGCAGAGCGGCCGCGCGGCGAGAGTGGAGCGGGATTCATCAGTTGACCTCCACCCAGTCAAGGGTTCGTTGTACGGCCTTCTGCCACTGGGCGTAGCCCGCGGCACGCTGTTCCTCGCTCCAGTGCGGTTCCCAGCGGGTGTCTTCCTGCCAGTTCTCGCGGAGCTCGTCGGTGTTGGCCCAGTAGCCGACCGAGAGCCCGGCGGCATAGGCGGCGCCGAGAGCGGTGGTCTCGGGAACCACCGGTCGACTCACCGGTACGCCGAGCACGTCGGCCTGGATCTGCATGCACAGGCTGTTGGCGGTGACGCCGCCGTCGACCTTGAGCACCTCGAGGGTGACCCCGGAGTCCGACGACATCGCCTCGATCACGTCCCGCGACTGGTAGCAGATCGCCTCGAGCGTCGCCCGGGCGACGTGGGCGTTGGTGTTGAAGCGCGACAGGCCGACGATGGCGCCCCGGGCGTCGGACCGCCAGTACGGCGCGAAGAGGCCCGAGAACGCAGGCACGAAGTAGACGCCCCCGTTGTCCTCGACCTGACCGGCCAGCGACTCGGACTCCGAGGCACCGCTGATGATGCCCAGCTGGTCGCGAAGCCACTGGACGGCCGACCCGGTCACCGCGATCGATCCCTCGAGCGCGTACACGCAGGGTTCGTCGCCGAACCGGTAGGCGGGAGTGGTGAGCAGCCCTGCCTTCGAGCGCACGATCTCGGTGCCGGTGTTGAGCAGCATGAAGTTGCCGGTCCCGTAGGTGTTCTTGGCCTCGCCGGGGGCGAAGCACACCTGACCGACGGTCGCGGCCTGCTGGTCGCCGAGGATGCCGGTGATCGGCACCTCGCCGCCGAACGGTCCGTGCAGCCGGGTCGTGCCGTACGGCGTCGTCGCGGACGACTCGCGGATCTCGGGGAGCATCGCGCGTGGGACGCCGAAGAAGCCCAGCAGCTCGTCGTCCCAGTCCAGCGTCTCCAGGTCCATCAGCATGGTCCGGCTCGCGTTGGTCACGTCGGTGACGTGCACGCCGCCGTCCGGTCCTCCGGTGAGGTTCCACAGCACCCAGGTGTCCGGGGTGCCGAACAGGGCGTCGCCGCGTTCGGCGAGCTCGCGTGCGCCCGGGACCTCGTCGAGGATCCACTGCAGCTTCCCGCCGGAGAAGTACGTCGCCGGTGGCAGGCCCGCGCGGTGGCGGATCACGTCACCCCGGCCGTCGCGGTCCAGTGCGGCGGCGATCGCGTCCGTGCGCGTGTCCTGCCAGACGATCGCGTTGTGCAGCGGACGGCCGGTCCGGCGGTCCCACACGATCGTCGTCTCGCGCTGGTTGGTGATGCCGACGGCAGCCAGGTCGCTGGCATCAAGGCGTGCCTTGCCGAGGGCCGTCTGCACCACGGCAGACGTGCGCTCCCAGATCTCCACCGGGTTGTGCTCGACCCAGCCGGCGCGCGGCAGGATCTGCTGGTGCTCGAGCTGGTGCCGGGCCACTTCGCGCCCCGCGTGGTCGAAAACCATGAAGCGCGTGCTGGTGGTGCCCTGGTCGATCGCCCCCACGTACCTCGCCATGCGCCAACTCTGACACGTCACGCCCCGCACGTGCTCGGAACACGCACGATCAGGCCACCTGCTTGACCTCAACTGCAGTTGAGGTTCAACCATGGACGCATGACCAGGATCGCCATCATCACCGGCGGGAGCGCCGGCCTCGGCCGCGCGCTGACCCTCGCTCTCACCCATCAGGACTGGCACGTCATCACTGACGGCCGGAACCCCGACCGACTCGCGGCGACCGCCGCAGCAGCCCCACCCGGGACGGTGACGGCCGTGCAGGGTGACATCGCCGACGAGGACCACCGCAACGACCTCATGGCTGCTGTTGAGAAGCACGGACAGCTGGACCTGCTCGTCAACAATGCGGGCATCCTCGGCCCGGTGTCCGGGGACAACCCCCACCGGCTGCTCGCCGACCTCACCATCGAGGACATCGGCCACGTCTGGCGGCAGAACGTCGGCGCACCCCTCGCGCTGACGACCCTCGCGATCCCCCACCTCGCAGCATCGGGAGGGACCCTGCTGTCCATCTCCTCCGACGCGGCGCTGGAGCACTACGCCGGCTGGGGCATGTACAGCGCGTCGAAGGCCGGCCTGGACCACCTCACCCTGACCGTCGCAGCCGAGAACCCGACGATCACCGCCTACGCCGTGGACCCGGGCGACATGCGCACGCAGATGCACCAGGACTGGTTCCCCGGCGAGGACATCTCCGACCGTCCGCTGCCCGAGACCGTCGTACCGCACCTGTTGGCGCTGCTCGACGGTCCGGCGCCGTCCGGTCGGTACCGGGCCCGTGATGTCGCAGCTTGAGGCGCAGGAGTTCGCGCCGGCGCCGGCCGAGCGCCGCGGACTCGCCCGCGACCAGGTCCAGCTGCTGGTGGCCACCGACCGGGGCATCACCCACACCCGCTTCCACCGGCTGGACGAGCACCTCGATCCCGGTGACGTCGTGGTCGTCAACAACTCCGCGACCGTCGCCGCCGCGGTCGACGCCGTGTCCGACCGGCACGGACCCGTTGTCCTCCACCTGGCCACGCCGCTCGACGACGCCACCTGGGTGGTCGAGGTACGACGCCCGCCCGATGCCGCACGAGCGGTACTCGATGCGCAGGCCGGTGACCGGATCGACCTCGTGGGCGGGGCGGCCACAGTCCAGCTGCTCGAGCCGTACCCGGCTCCCGGGTCCTCGCCCACCGGTGCCGGCAACCGGTTGTGGCGAGCAGCCGCCGTCGGGGACCCCCTGGCCGTGGCGCGGCGTCTCGGCCGACCGATCGCCTACGGCTACCTCGACGCCCGTTACCCGCTGGCCGACTACCAGACCGTCTTCGGGCAACGCCCGGGCAGCGCGGAGATGCCCTCGGCAGGTCGGCCGTTCAGCGCGGACCTGGTGACCAGGCTCGTCGCGAAGGGCGTGCTGGTCGCTCCGATCACCCTGCACACCGGGGTCTCCTCGCAGGAGGCTGGTGAGGCACCGCAGGCGGAGCGCTTCGAGGTGCCGCCCGCGACGGCGGCCGCCGTGAACGCCGTCCGTGCTGCCGGCGGGCGGGTGATCGCGGTGGGGACCACAGCCACCCGTGCCCTCGAGTCGGCGGTCGAGGTCGACCGGGACGGGCCTCACGTCGTACCCGCATCCGGCTGGACCAGCCGGATCATCAGCCCGGCCGACCCACCGCGCGTGACGGACGGCCTCGTCACCGGCTGGCACGATCCGAACGCGTCCCACCTGCTGTTGGTGGAGGCCGTGGCCGGCACCCAGCTCACCCGGCGCGCCTACACGGCAGCCGCCGCATCGGGCTACCTCTGGCACGAGTTCGGCGATTCCTGCCTGTTGCTGCCGACCTCAGGGAGGAGTCAGGGGAAATCCCGATGACCCGCGAACGGTCATCGGGCAAGGTGGTGCCATGACGACCGCCCCCCATCAGGTCTCCCCCAGCCTCCCGGCCGCGGCCCGCGCCATCGATCTCCACAAGACCTACGGGTCCGGCGACTCCGAGGTCCGCGCGCTCGACGGTGTGACGATCACGCTGGCCCAGGGCCAGTTCACCGCGATCATGGGCCCCTCGGGGTCGGGGAAGTCCACCCTCATGCACTGCCTGGCCGCACTGGACACCCCCACAGCGGGCGAGGTGATGGTGGGCGAGACGCAGCTGTCCCGCCTCAAGGACAAGGCACTCACCACGCTGCGACGCGAGGAGGTCGGCTTCGTCTTCCAGGCCTTCAACCTGATCCCGACGCTCACGGCCCAGGAGAACATCCTGCTGCCACTGAGCCTGGCCGGCCGCAAGCCCGACCAGGCCTGGTTCGACACCGTGGTCGACACGGTCGGGCTGCGCGATCGCCTCAAGCACCGCCCCGCGGAGATGTCCGGCGGCCAGCAGCAACGAGTTGCCTGCGCGCGAGCGCTGGTGAGCAAGCCGTCGATCGTGTTCGCCGACGAGCCCACCGGCAACCTCGACAGCACCTCCGGCGCGGAGGTCCTGTCCTTCCTGCGCCGCAGCGTGGACGAGTTCGGACAGACCATCGTGATGGTCACCCACGACGCCGTCGCCGCGTCGTACTGCGACCGGGTGGTGTTCCTCGCGGACGGCCGGGTGGTCGACGAGATCAACAAGCCCGACCGCGAGCAGATTCTTGAGCACATGACTGCCCTGCAGGCTGCCGCTGCGCGCGGAAAGGCCTGACATGTTGCGGCTCACGCTGCGCAACATCCTTGCCCGCAAGGTCCGGCTCTTCATGAGCGGACTCGCCATCGTGCTCGGTGTCGCGTTCCTGTCCGGCGTCCTGGTCTTCAGCAACGGACTCTCGTCGACCTTCGACTCCATCATCTACGGCTCCACCCCCGACGGAGCCGTGCGTGCGCAGGACACCGAGGAGTTCGACGGCGGGTTCTCCGGCCAGACGGACCAGTCGCTGTCCCCCGCGGTCGTCGCGGAGCTCGCTGCTCTGCCCGAGGTGGCCCGCGCCGACGGGGACGTCGTCGGCTTCGGCATGAGCCTGCTGGCGAGCGACGGCACCCTGGTCGGCGGCACAGGCGCACCCACGCTGGCCTTCAACTACCACGACGGCCCGAACATGGACGGCGACTCGGCCCTGATCCTCGAGGAGGGGCGCTGGCCCACGGGGACCGCCGAGATCGTCCTCGACGAGGCAGCCGTCAAGGCCGGCGACTACCAGGTCGGCGACGACGTCAAGCTACTCGCCCCCTTCGGGACCCTGGAGCGCACGGCGAAGCTGGTCGGCACCGCCGAGTTCAACGGCGGCGGTACGGCGGGCGCGACCCTGCTGATCTTCTCGACCGAGGCGGCGCAACAGCTCTTCCTCGGCGGCAAGGACGTCTACAACCGGATCAGCCTCACCGCGGCCGACGGGGTGACCCAGAAGGACCTCGCGAAGGCAGCCGGAAAGGTCGTCCCGCAGGGCTTCGAGGCCGTCACCGGCAACCAGGTGGCCGCCGAGTCCCAGGACGCGGTCGGTGGCTTCCTCGGGGTCATCAAGACGTTCCTGCTGGTGTTCGCGATCATCGCGGTGATCGTCGGCGGGTTCATCATCGTCAACACCTTCTCGATCCTCGTGGCCCAGCGCAGCCGTGAGCTCGCGCTGTTGCGCGCACTCGGAGCCGGCCGCGCCCAGGTCACCCGGTCGGTGCTCCTGGAGGCGTTCGTCCTCGCCCTCGTCGCCTCGACGCTCGGGATCGGCCTCGGCCTGCTCCTCGCCCGCGGCCTGGCGGGGATCTTCCGGTCGATCGGGCTCGACATCGCGAGCAACGCGCTCGACCTCACCTCCGGGACGGTGATCACCAGCTACGCGGTCGGCATCGGCATGACGATGGTCGCCGCCTACCTGCCTGCCCGGCGCGGGAGCAGGATCGCGCCGGTCGCGGCGATGCGAGCCGACATCTCGGTCGAACGCGCGTCCCTGCACCGTCGTACCGTCATCGGGACGATCGTCCTCGTGATCGGTGCCGGCGTCGCGATCGCAGGTGTCCGGGGAGCTCCGGGATCCGACGCCGCATGGATCGGTGTCGGTGCAGTGCTCTGGATCCTCACCGTCGCCGCCCTCAGCTCCGTCGTGGGCAAGCCGGTCCTCGCGCTGTGCCGGGCCATCTTCGCCCGGTTGTTCGGCGCCGCCGGGCAGCTGGCAGGCGAGAACGCCCTGCGCGACCCGCGACGTACCGGCGCAACCGCCTCGGCCCTGATGATCGGTCTGGCCCTGGTCTCGACCATCGGCGTCCTCGCGGCGTCCCTGAACAAGTCCGTCGACGACGTCGTCGACGAGCAGTTCACCGCCGACCTGCTCGTGCAGAGCACCAACTTCCTGCCGTTCTCCACCGAGGTCGGCGACCGGATCGCCGGGGTCGACGGCGTCGGCACGATGAGCCGCCAGCAGTTCACCACCGCGCAGTACGACGACGAGTCGATCTACCTGACCGGCAATGACGACAAGTTCGACGACGTCTACCACCTCAAGGTCGTCGACGGCCGGCAGCGGCTCTCCGGCGCCGAGGCCTTCGTCACCGAGAGCTTTGCGACGGACAACGGCGTCAAGGTCGGTGACGCCCTCGACCTCGGGTTCCAGGGCGGTACGACGCTCACCCCGACCGTCGTCGGCGTCGTGGAGGACTCGGAGGTGGTCGGCGAGGTCAACGTTCCGCTCGACCAGCTCGTCGCCGCTGGCGTGCTGCGTCAGGACACGTCCATCAGCATCCTGTTCTCACCCGGCGCCGACGCGGCGACGGTGCGCGACGACGTCGACGCCGCCGCGAAGTCCGCGCCCATCGTGGGGGTCTACGACAAGGCGGGCTTCTCCGAGGAGATCCGCGGCCAGGTGAACCAGCTGCTCTACATGATCTACGGCCTGCTGACCCTCGCGATCGTGATCGCGGTGATCGGCATCATCAACACCCTGGGCCTCAGCGTGATCGAACGGACCCGCGAGATCGGGTTGCTCCGCGCGATCGGCATGAGTCGCGTCCGGCTGCGCCGCATGATCACGCTGGAGTCGATCGGGATCGCCGTGCTGGGCGCCGTGCTCGGCATGGCGCTCGGCCTGGCCATCGGGATCCTGCTCCAGAACGCGCTGTCCGACGACCTGACCAGCCTGGGCCTGCCCCTGGGTCAGCTCGTGGCGTTCCTCGTGATCGCCGTCGTCGTCGGGGTGCTGGCGGCCGTGATCCCGGCGATCAGGGCCTCCCGGCTCAACGTCCTGGAGGCCATCTCTACCGAGTGAGGCGAGCGCAGCGAAGCCGCGGTGGTCGAGGAGGTTGCGCAGCAACCGTCTCGAGACCTACGCGAGCTCGACCAGGTCGGCGTAGTCCTGGCTCCACAGGTCCTCGACACCGTCCGGGAGGATCAGCACCCGGTCGGGCTCGAGGGCGTGGACCGCTCCCTCGTCGTGGGTGACCAGGACGACGGCACCTTCGTAGCGACGGATCGCGTTGAGGACCTCTTCACGAGAAGCCGGGTCGAGGTTGTTCGTGGGCTCGTCGAGCAGCAGCACGTTCGCCTGCGAGACGACGAGGGAGGCCAGCGCCAGCCGGGTCTTCTCGCCACCGGAGAGCACGCCGGCCGGCTTGTGCACGTCGTCACCGCTGAACAGGAACGAGCCGAGCACGGATCGTGCCTCGGTGTCGGTCAGGGCCGGCGCGGCGGACTGCATGTTCTCGAGCACGGTGCGACCGACGTCGAGGGTCTCGTGCTCCTGCGCGTAGTAGCCGACCTTGAGCCCGTGGCCGGCGATGACGTGCCCGGTGTCGGGCTCGTCGACGCCCGCGAGGATCCGCAGCATCGTGGTCTTGCCGGCGCCGTTCAGACCGAGGATCACCACGCGCGAGCCCTTGTCGATGGCCAGGTCGACGGCAGTGAAGATCTCCAGGGCGCCGTACGACCGGGAGAGGTCCTTGGCCATGAGCGGCGTCTTCCCGCAGGCCGCCGGCGTGGGGAACTTGATCGCCGCGATCTTGTCGGACTGGCGCTCGCCCTCGACGCCACCGAGCAGCTTCTCGGCCCGCTTGAGCATCTGCTGTGCAGCGCTGGCACCGGAGGCGCGGGCGCGCATCTTGTTGGCCTGGTCGGTGAGCGTCTTGGCCTTGTTCTGGGCGCTCATCAGCTCGCGCTTGCGACGGGCCTCATCGGTCTCGCGCTGGACGAGGTAGTTCTTCCAGCCCATGTTGTAGATGTCGATCACGCCACGGTTCGCGTCGAGGTGGAAGACCTTGTTGACGGTCTCCTCGAGCAGGGCGTTGTCGTGGGAGATCACGATGAAGCCGCCCTTGTAGGTCTTCATCCACTCGCGCAGCCAGTTGATGGAGTCGGCGTCGAGGTGGTTCGTCGGCTCGTCGAGGATCAGCACCTCGGCGCTCGAGAACAGGATCCGCGCGAGCTCGACGCGCCGGCGCTGGCCACCGGACAGGGTGCCGAGCGGCTGGTCCATCAGGCGGTCGGGGATGCCGAGGCTCTGCGCGATCTGGAGGGCTTCGGTCTCGGCGGCATAGCCGCCACCGGCGTCGAGCTCGTCCTGGGCCCGCTGGAAGCGACGCATCGCCTTCTCCAGCACGTCCGGGTCCTCGGAGCCCATCTCGACCTCGGCCGCGCGAAGACGTCGTACGGCGTCGTCGAGGCCTCGTGCGGAGAGGATCCGGTCGCGGGTGATGACCTCCGGGTCACCGACGCGGGGGTCCTGCGGCAGGTAGCCGAGCTCGCCCTTGTTGCCGACGGTTCCGGAAGCAGGCAGGACGTCACCGGCAAGGACCTTCGTGAGGGTCGTCTTGCCAGCGCCGTTGCGGCCGACGAGGCCGATCTTGTCGCCGGGGCCGACGCGGAAGCTCACGTTCTCCATGAGGAGACGGGCACCGACGCGGACCTCGATCTGGTGCACCGTGATCATGACTGCCCGAGTCTCCCACGACGCGACGACGGCACTGAAAACGCCGAGCGGCCTTCTTCTTGCCCTAGGGTGCTGCCGTGGTGCGATTCAATCCCAAGGCCCGCCTCGACCAGTCCCGTGTTCGTGATGCAGGGAGTGGCGGTGGAGGTGGCGGCCTCGGTGGCGGTGGCCTCGGTGGCGGCGGCATGCGACTGCCCATCCCGACCGGCCGCGGCGGCATCGGCACGCTCGTCATCCTGGTGATCCTCTTCCTGGTGGCGAGATGTGCAGGCGTCGACCTCGGACTCGGTGGCGCAGCCCAGGTCTATTCGCCCACCCGGCTGAGTGACGCCCAGGAAGGTGGCGACCGTTACGCCGACTGCAAGACCGGCGAGGACGCCAACAACTCACAGGACTGCGCGCGCGTCGCGATCGAGAACTCCCTCACCGACTACTGGGACTCCGAGCTCGGCGGCAAGTTCCGGCCCGAGGAGGCGATGGTCACCTTCTCCGGCTCCGTGGACACCGGCTGCGGCGCCGCGACCTCGAACGTCGGCCCGTTCTACTGCCCGTCCGACGAGAGCATCTACCTCGACACGACCTTCTTCGACGACGTGCTGGAGGGCCAGCTCGGCGGCCCCGACGGCAGCTTCGTCGAGTTCTACGTGCTGGCCCACGAGTACGGCCACCACATCTCGAACCTGCTCGGCTTCATGGGCCAGGTCAAGGGCGGCACCGGTCCGCAGAGCGACGGCGTACGCCTCGAGCTCCAGGCCGACTGCTACGCCGGGCTGTGGGCCAACCACGCCACCAAGACAGAGGACGCGTCGGGTGAGGTCTTGATCCTCGACCTGACCCAGCAGGACATCGACGAGGCGATCGCGGCTGCTAAGGCCGTGGGCGACGACTACATCCAGAAGCGCAGCGGCGGCCGGGTCAACGAGGAAGCCTGGACGCACGGCTCCTCGGAACAGCGCAAGAAGTGGTTCATGGTCGGCTACGAGCAAGGCAGCCTGGACGCCTGCGACACGTTCTCCGCTGACCGGGTCTGAACTGTCTGGTCCGAGCGCGTCTCCTGCGCTCAGAGCTCGAGCAAAGCCTCCATGTGCCCGAACGTGCGCTGCAGCGCCCGCAGGTGGGGCGCGACGGCGGGGTGGCGGTACTTGCCAGCGAGAGCGCCCTCTCCCCCGGCGACCCGGGCCAGCGCCCATTCGGCGCGGCTGAGGGCCGTGTAGACAGCGACGATCCGGGCCCCGAGGACCACGTCGTCGCGGTGCGCGATCCCCTCGGACAGGCCGAGCAGGTAGGCGTCGAGCAGAGGTTCGAACTCCTCGCGGGCCGACAGCGAGAGGTAGCCCAGGTCGCCGCCGACCGGACCGTGGCCGACCGTTCCCCAGTCGATGGCCAGCGCCTCGTCACCTGAGCGTCCCGGCAGGTTCAGCGACGTGGGATCGCCGTGCTGGGCGACCTGCGGCAGCCCGTCGAGCAGGGTCAGCATGGTCTCGCGGTGGGTCCAGAGATGGTCGGCGACGTCGGCGACCGTGGTCCGCGCCAGGGTCGGCCAACCGCCACGTCGCGCGACCCGGGCCAGCCGGTCCGCCATCAGGTGCTCGGCGAGGAACTGGGGGTGCCCCAGCTGGGCGCCGGCGAAGCGGCCGACGGACATCGCGAGGAACAGGCCGCTGGAGGCCGCGTCCTCCACCCAGTCGCGGACGATCGTGACGCCCTCTTCGTCCTCCTCGACCGAGGCGCCGGCCGCCCGGAGGCCGGGAGTGCCGCTGGCCAGGCCGGTCAGCAGCACGTCGGCCTCGCGGCGCCAGTACCCGATGTGCCCGCGATCGGACAGCACGGCGGGATCGCCGGGCTGCGGTGCGCCGAGGCGCTTGACCACGACGGGACGACCGCCGAGCGCCGTCCGCCACACGCCCACCGTCGACGTACCGGACCCACCCGGCAGCGCCACCCAGTCCGGCTCCGGCCGCCACATGAGGCTGAAACTAGCCGATGTCGCGCTCGCGGAACCGCCACCACGCCACAGCGAGCAGCACAGCGGTCACCGCGGTCAGGCCACCGGCACTCCCCCAGCTCCAGCTGTCCGCGGGCACGGACGGGACGTGGGAGTACGGCGACAGACCCTTCACCCAGCCCGGCAGGTCGACCAGGTCACCGATGAGGGTGAGGGTCAGGAAGCCGGCCGGCCAGGCCCACACCAGCCCTGTCCACCGCACCCCGAGGGCAAGGGTGAGTACGGCGAGCGCGCCCACGACCCAAGCGGCGGGCACCCAGGCCAGTGCCGCGACGAGCAGGTTGCCGATGCCGGGGCCGTCAGCCGCGACGTACCCGATCCACAGACCGACGCCAGTCACGACGAGCAGCCAGGCGGTACCGACCAGCGCGACCACCGCGGATGCCGCGAACCACCGGGTGCGACTCGTGGCGGTGGCCAGCACGATCTCGGCCCGGCCGTCGGCCTCGTCGCGTCCCGCGTGGTTGACGACCGTCACCGCGAAGTAGCTCAGCACGACCGCCACGACGGAGAGGATCGCGGCGACCAGGGCGCCGCCGAGCTCGTCGATGATCGACTGGGCGGTCTCGGAGTCCAGCAGGTCGCCGATGCCCGGCGCGATCATGCCGAAGACCACGCCCATCGCCCCGGCGGCCACGCTCCACAGCACGATCGTGGTCGCGTGCACCTTGATCGACAGGGACAGTGCATCGGCCAGCCTGGGCGAGCCGGTGGCCGGGCCCGGACGGGCCGCCACCAGCCCGGAGCCGAGGTCGCGACGACCACGCAGCGTGACTGCGACGCCGACCAGCACGACGGACAGCGCCGGATAGAGGAGCAACAACCACCACCGCTGGTCGCCGTACGCACGGACCTGGGTGTTCCAGCCCAGCGGCGAGCACCAGCTCAGCCATCCGGGCCCCGTGTCGCCGACTGCTCGCACCACGAACTCGACCCCGACGGCTCCGGCTGCGAAGGCCGCGCAGGTACGCGCGCTGGCGGACAGCTGAGCGGCCACGGCTGCGATCCCCGAGGCCACGAGCGCCGTACCGGCCCAGACGGCGCCGAAGGCGAGCGAACCGACTGCGTCGAGACCGGAGAGCGCGTTGCCACCGGCCATGAGGACACCGAGCGCCAGGGCCAGCACGACGGCCTCCAGCAGCGCTGCGGCGAGCGGCGCGTCGCGTCCGACGGCGGTCCCGCCCACGAGCTCGGTGCGGCCGTTCTCCTCGTCCACCCTCGTGTGGCGGCGCACGAGCACCACGAACAGCACCGCGACGAACACTGCGTAGAGCACGGTCATCTTGGTCATCGAGAGCTCGCCGACACTGGTGACGTCGAGGACCGGACCGTAGAGCGCGACGATGGCCGGGCTGGCATTGATCGCCAGCGCCGCGTGCACCCGGTCCGCCTCGTCGGCGTACAGGCCCGGCGTCGCTGCCGCCGAGGCGACGCTCATCAGTACCAGGACTCCGATGGCCACCGGCGCCAGGATCCGGTCCTGGCGCAGCGCGATCCGCAGGAGCAGTGGCCAGCCGGTCGTCGCGGGGCGGTACGGGCGACTCATCGGGCAGCGCCCGCCCGGTCGCGGTAGGCGTCGAGAAAGAGCTCCTCGAGCGTGGGCGGGGTGCTGGTGAGCGCTTCGACCCCGGCCTGCGTGAGCGCCGTGAGCACCACGGGCAGGCCGTCCGGGTCCACGGTGCAGCTGAGGTGACGGCCGTCGACGGAGAGGTCGTGGACGCCTGCGGTTCCCGCCAGGTCCGGGACCGCGCCAGTGAGGGTGGCGACGATCTTGCTCCGGCTCAGGTGGCGCAGGTCGCTGATCCGCCCCGACTCGACCACACGTCCCTCACGGATGATCGTCACCCGGTCCGCCAGCCGGTCGACCTCGGACAGGATGTGGCTGGACAGCAACACCGTGGCTCCGCGCGCCGTGTGCTCGGCCACGCAGTCGTTGAAGACCTGCTCCATCAGGGGGTCCAGCCCCGACGTCGGCTCGTCGAGGATCAGCAGGTCGGGGTTCGTGGCGAACGCCGCCACCAGCGCAACCTTCTGGCGGTTGCCCTTGGAGTAGGCCCGGCCCCGCTTGGTCGGGTCGAGCGAGAAGCGCTCGATCAGCTCGTCGCGACGGGAGGTCGCGGGATCTGCACCACGCATCCGGATCAACAGGTCGATGGTCTCCCCGCCGCTCAGGTTCGGCCAGAGGCTCACATCACCGGGCACGTAGGCCAGGCGGCGGTGCAGCTCCGCAGCGTCGGCCCACGGGTCGCCGCCGAGCAACCGCACCTCACCGCTGTCCTTGCGCAGCAGACCGAGGATCACCCGGATCGCAGTCGACTTGCCGGCTCCGTTGGGCCCGAGAAAGCCGTGGACCTCGCCGGGCTCGACGGTGAGGTCCAGCTCGTCGAGCGCCCGGAAGCTGCCGAAGGTCTTGACCAGGCCGCGGATCTCGATCGCCGCGCCGACGTGTTCGTTGTCCACGACTTCGAGGCTAGACCCGAGCTCGCGGCGATCGGGCGCGACAGGGCGGAGTCGGGACCAAGGACTCCCGAGGCCGCGGACCTTTGGTCGATCGGGAGAATGACCGTCATGCAGATCGAGCTCGACGATCCCCACCGCGGTGACGTCCTCGCGCTCCTTGAGGAGCACCTGGCGGACATGTATGCGACGTCGCCTCCCGAGAGCGTGCATGCGCTCGACCCGCATGCACTCGCCCAGCCGGGCGTCTCGTTCTGGACCGCACGCGAAGACGGGATCCTGCTCGGCTGCGCCGCGCTCAAGCGGTTGACCGACGACCATGCCGAGCTGAAGTCGATGCGCACGGCGACAGCCGCACGCCGCCGTGGTGTCGCCGCCCGCCTCCTCGACCACGTCCTGGCGACCTCCCGGCAACGCGGCCACCACCGGATCAGCCTCGAGACCGGTGCCGAGGACTACTTCGCGCCGGCTCGGACGCTCTACGCCACGCGCGGCTTCACGGAGTGCGGCCCGTTCGAGGGCTACGTCCTGGACCCGAACAGCGTGTTCCTGACCCTGGCTCTCTGAGGGATCTGCGGAGCAGTCTCAGGAGGGCGGTGCGTTCTCGACCTCGACCTGGATCGCCTGCGCGTCGGCGATGACCTTGTCGAGCACGGCCCGGCGCGGGTCCGGTACGGCGTGCCACGCACCCACGACCTGCACGTTGCCGAGGCGCGCGTCGGTCAGCACCTCGCTGACTGCAGTGCGGTCGCCGCCCGCCACGACCACGTCCACCGTGCCCAGAATGCGCGCCGCATGGTCGGCGGCAGCCTCGTAGGCAGCGCGGGCCTGGTTGCCGCGGCGGCGTGCGAAGCGCTGCTGCGACTGCCCGCCGGCCTTGGTGCGCCCCTGCACGTGGCGCTGGCCGACCTTCGACTCCCCCAGCGTCGGGCCCGCGAGGCTCGCCACGGCGAAGCCGCCCTTGCGCACCAGGAGCACTCCCCACCGTCCGGGTGGCGCAACGGCAGTCCCGAAGGTCGCGGGGTCTGGCAGGTCGTCGTACCCGATGGAGAAGGGGAGGTGGGCCGAGAAGTGCGAACCGTCGGGCGCCTCCCCGACCAGGGCGCCGTCGATGACGCTCAGCGCCGGTTCGCCGTGGGATGCCGCGAAGTTGGCGACCCACCGCGGCCAGCGGGCAACGGGAACGAAGACGTCGGGCACGGGACGACGCTACAGACGAGAACCTGTTCTAGTCTCGGTGCATGCCCACGATGCACCCCAGCTCCCCCGTCGGGATCGACTTCGTCGACACGGCGCCGTACCGCTACACGAACAGTGTCGACCTGGCCATCACGCCGGAACAGGTCTTCGAGGTGCTCGCCGACGCCGGCGCCTGGCCGCGGTGGGCGAAGGTGATCACCGGCGTCGTGTGGACGACGCCCGAGCCGATCGGAGTCGGGACCCGCCGTACCGTGACGATGCGGGGCGGGCTGATCGGTGACGAGGAGTTCCTCTCCTGGGACCCGCCCACCACGATGTCGTTCCGGTTCAACCAGTCGTCGACGCGGACCGTCAAGGCGTTCGCCGAGCGGTACGACGTCGTACCGACCGCCGACGGCTGCCGGCTCACCTGGACGCTGGCGCTCGACGTACGCGGCCCTTCGCGCCTGGGGATGCCCTTGGGCAAGCCGGTGATGAACGCGACCTTCCGCCGGTTCCTGGCCAACCTGAGGCGCTACACCGACGAACGGTTCGCCTGATCCGGCGACTGTCCGTGGGTAATCTCGGCTGGATGACGAGCTTCCGCGCCGAGGACCGCACCGACCCACCCGTGAACTCCGACGAAGCAGCGACGCTGCTGGGGTTCCTGAACTACCAGCGGGACACGCTGCGGTGGAAGTGTTCGGGGTTGACGGTCGATCAGCTCGCGACCTCTCTGGCACCGACGACGATGACCCTGGCGGGCCTGGTGAAGCACTTGGCCGTGGTCGAGGCGGGATGGCTGAACCAGTTCTTCGCGGGTGGTGTCGCCAAGCCGTCGTGGTTCGACGAGCGGGACCCGGATGACCGGAACTGGTCCTTCACCTCTGCCGCCGATGCCACCCCCGAGCAGCTGTTCGCCTGGTTCGACGAGTCGATCGCGGTCTCCGACCGGGTCATCGCAAATGCCTTGGCCGGTCCGGAGGGCCTGGCCACCCTCTCCGCCGAGGAGGAGTACGGGAACCAGATCTCGCTGCGCTGGATCCTGTGCCACCTGATCGAGGAGTACGCCCGTCACAACGGCCACGCCGACCTGCTTCGCGAGTCCATCGACGGAGCCACCGGCGAATAGCCATCCCACAGAGTTCTGACCACGCCGCTCCGCGGGCAGGATCCGCGGTACGTTGCGCCGTGCCGCGCCGCGGCCCCATGCCCTGACAGGAGACCCCATGCCCCACGACCCGAGCCCGTCGAAGATCGTCCGGCCCTTCACGCGTCAGTCCACCGTGCTCGAACTGGCCTCGACGATGCCCGGTCGCGCGTTCAAGGCGATGATCGTGCGCCAGCTCCCTCCGGTGGCCACCGAGAAGGAGCGTCAGGAGCTGGAGGACCTCACCCTTGGTCTTCCGCTGGAGACCTTGGTCGAGCTGTCCGAGGGCAAGCTCACCTGGGGGATCGCCGACTCCCTCGTCGACCTGGCGAACCGCAAGCCGCAGCGGGTTATCCGTCGTGGTGTCGGCGCGGGCGCCGCCGCCCTGAAGAAGGGCACGCGCGCGGTTCGCCGCTGATGGCGCGCACGATCGCCTGGGCGCGTGCTCGTTTCGGCGCGTCGTACCTGACGAACGTGTCGTGAATTCGGCGGCAGGTTCAATCGGTCTAAGCAACGTAAACCTTTGAGGAGCGTTGTGATGAGACCAGTGTCTGGGATTGGTTCGCGTAGGTCGGTCGAGCAGTGGG
>NZ_LMHJ01000006.1:0-52436 GCF_001427795.1 Nocardioides sp. Root682
TCAATCATATTGCCGAAACCACACACCAACCACCCAAAGGCAGCTGATGCCAAAACAGTCACAACAATCTATATGCATGACACACTGTTGAGTTCTCAAACATCAAACACTCCGAAGTTCCCCGTTGCCGGTTCGTCTTCGCGCTGATGGTTTATCTAATCACAATCCGGATCCCGGTCTGTACCAGGCCCACAAGGCCTGCTTTTCGGACTGGCATCCGATCTGACTGCGATCGAGATGGTGTTCGCTGGGGCCGGTAGCCCGGAGCCGATCGGCTCCTTGCTTCCCGCCGCACCCGGCGACATGCAGAACATTACGACACTCCCCCGGAGAGCACAAATCCGGGGGGCGTGACCCGGGCCACACTGCCTCTGGAGGCGTCTCTCAGCGCACGCGTACGCCTGCGAAACGCTTCTTTCCACGCCTGAGAACCAGCCAGGAGGACCCGATCAGGTCGCTCGTGGTCGGCGTGAAACCGGGGTCGTCGACGCGGACGTTGTTGAGGTACGCGCCGCCCTCGGCAACCGTCCGGCGCGCTTCACCCTTCGACGCGGCGAGTCCAGTGAGGGTCAGCAGCTCGACCACGTCGGGGATCCCCGCGGCGCCGTCCACCTCGACGGCGCCGGCCTCCCCCAGTGCGGCGCCCAGCGTCACCGCGGACAGCGCCGTGATGTCGCCCCCTCCGAAGAGAGCGGCGGCTGCCGTCTTGGCCTGCTCGGTCTCGACCGAGCCGTGGACCAGCGTGGTGACCTCGTCGGCAAGCAGCTTCTGTGCCTCACGCAGGAACGGCTTCTCCGCATGCCGCGCCTCCAACGCCTCGATCTCCTCGCGGGACACGAAGGTGAAGGTCTTGATCAGCTCGATGACCTTCTCGTCCTCGACGTTGAGCCAGAACTGGTGGAAGGCGTAGGGCGCCATCAGCTTGGGATCCAGCCAGAGCGCTCCGCCCTCGGTCTTGCCGTACTTCGTGCCGTCGGCCTTGGTGATCAACGGGGTCGCGAACGCATGGGCGTGACCACCGTCGGCTCGCCGGATGAGCTCGACGCCGCCGGTGAGGTTGCCCCACTGGTCGGACCCCCCGAACTGGAGCGTGACGCCGTGGTCGCGGAACAGGGTCAGGAAGTCCATCGACTGCAGCAGCACGTAGGAGAACTCGGTGTAGCTGATCCCTGACTCGAGCCGGCGCTTCACCGTCTCGCGCCCCAGCATCCGGTTCACCGGGAAGTGCTTGCCGATGTCGCGGAGGAAGTCGATCACCGAGAGGCCGGCTGTCCAGTCGTGGTTGTTCACCATCGTCGCCGCGTTGTCGCCCTCGAAGGAGAGGAACGGCTCGATCTGGCTGCGGACCCGTGCCGTCCAGTCCTGGACCGTGTCGAGCGAGTTGAGGGTCCGCTCCCCCGAGTCCCGCGGATCTCCGATCATCCCGGTCGCGCCTCCGACCAGGGCGAACGGCGTGTGCCCCGCGCGCTGGAGGCGCATGGCGGTCACGATCTGCACCAGGTTGCCCATGTGCAGGCTCGGCGCCGTGGGGTCGAAGCCGACGTAGTACCGGACGCTGCCCTCCGCAAGCGCCGCGCGAAGCGCGTCGCGGTCGGTGGACTCGGCCAGCAGGCCGCGCCACGCGAGATCATCAAGGAGGGTGGGGTCGACGGACACGTCGGTCCTTTCGGGTCGGAGCAAATTCGATCAGGTGCTGGAGCCAAGCCTGCCCCATCCGGCAGCGTGGCGCCGACAGGGTTCGGCGCACAGGCAATGGGTACCTTGCAGACATCATGGGCGGGACACAGGTGGACGGGCGCTACACACTCGACCGCGAGGTCGGTCGGGGAGCAAATGGCGCGGTCTGGCTCGGTCGCGACGAGCTCCTCGGACGCCAGGTCGCGGTGAAGCGGATCCGGCTGCTGCCCGGCCACACCGACGACCCGGCCCGTGCAGCACGCGAGGGGCGGCTCGCGGCACGGATCAACCACCCCCACGTCGTGGCGGTGTTCGACCTGGTGCAGACCGAGGACGCGCTCTGGCTGGTGATGGAGTACGTCGACGGTCCGTCCCTGTCGACCGCGATCAAGGAGCGCGGCCCGTTGACGCCCGACGCGGCGGCGCGCCTGCTGGAGCCGGTCGCGGACGCGCTGGTGGCAGCGCACGAACAAGGAGTCGTCCATCGCGACGTCAAGCCCTCGAACATCCTGGTGGGAGGCGACGGCAGCGCGAAGCTCTCGGACTTCGGCATCGCCCGCGGCGAGCAGGACGCGACGCTGACCCAGACCGGCCTGGTGACCGGGTCGCCGGCGTACCTCGCCCCCGAGGTCGCAACCGGCATCCAGGCAAGCCCCGCCAGTGACGTGTGGGCCTTCGGAGCGACCCTCGTCCACGTCCTGACCGGGCGGCCGCCGTACCACCTCGACAACGCGGAGAACGGCCCGCTCGCGGTGATCTACCGCATCGTCCACGGCGAACCGCCCCGGCCGGCCGAGGCGGGCTGGCTCGGCCCCCTGATCGCGATGACGATGACCGCCGACCCGGCCGCGCGCCCCTCGATGGCGGAGGTCCGTGACCACCTGCGTCGCGCCGACTCCGCAGCGACGGACACCGCGGCGCTCCCGGCGGCGCTCCCGATGGCCATCGCGGCGCCGTCCGGGCGCCGCCGGGTGGCGGCCACCGTGTTGACAGCCGCGTTCGTGGTGGCGACGCTCGTCGCCGCTCTCCTGCTGATCGGCCAGGGCGGCGGCGATCCGGGCCAGAACGCGGCCAACGGAGCCACCACCGGTTCGCCGGTCGCGGGCCGGACGGCCCGCGAGCTCGAGGACTTCGCCGAGACCTACGTACGGACGGCTGACCAGGACCCGGAAGCCGGATTCCGGATGCTCACCCCGGCGTACCAGGCCGAGAGCCCCGGCTATGCCGAGTTCTGGGGCCCCCTCCACTCGCCCACCATCACCGAGATCGCGGCCGACCCGGCGGCGATGACCGTGACGTACACCTACAGCTATCAGTTCCCGGGCCAGGGCAAGCGCACCGAAGAGGTGACCCTCCAGCTCGAGGAACAGGGCGGCGAGCTCCTGATCGCCGGCGCCCGAGCGGGATAGGTGTGGCGAACCCTCCGCAAGAACCGCGAATGTGGGTAGCCTCCGGCAGGTGAGCGAGTACGACGCCCGGTTGGCCGATCGCGTGCGCACACGCGGCGTGCTCTCCGCGGACGACGCCGCGCACCTCCTGCTGCCCGTCGCGGAGTCGCTCAGGGCGCTCCACGCCGGCGCTCGCGTGCATGGCGCCATCTCACCGACGGCCATCCACGTCGACGCCCTGGGACACGCCACCATTGCCGATCCGGGCGACGTGCCTGCCGATCCGGAATTCGCTCCACCGGACCCGACCTGGGGCCTCCGCCCCCATCCGGCGGCCGGCGACGTGTGGTCGTTCGCTGCTGTCCTGCTCCACGTGACCACCGGCCGACCGCCCTCGATCGACGACGCAGACCCGCGCCACGTCAGCTGGCTGGCTCCTCTCATCGAGCTGGCCCTGCACACCGATCCCCGTGACCGGCCGACCATGGCGGACGTCGCTGACTACCTCCGGGCCCGGGTCGCCGACCCTGCGCCCCCGCAGCGCCGGATCTCCGGGGGCGCGATGCTCCTGATCGGCGCGGCGCTCATCATCGGTCTCGCAGCGATCGGCGCCGCGCTTCTCTTCGGTGCGGACGACGAGCGTGTCCGGCAACCGACCGCGAACACCTCGCCTTCCGGCGCGGACGACTCCGTCACCGACGAGCCGACGGCGACCGCGTCCGCCGAGCCCGTCCCGGCAGCTGAGCTCGAGGACTTCGCACGGACCTACGTCGCCACGGCGAGCAGCGACCCCGACCGCGGGTTCGCGCTGCTCACCGGGACCTACCAACAGGCCAGCCCGCGCTACCGCGAGGTGTGGGGCGCGATCGAGGACCCCGAGATCCTCGAGGTGGACGGCGACCCCGACACGATGTCGGTCACCTACACCTACCGCTACCGCTTCAACGGGTCGCGGCGCACCGAGGACGTCACCCTGCGCCTGGTCCGGCAGGGCGAGCGGCTGCTCATTGCCGGCGCGTCGGGTCGCCTGCGCTGACGGCCGCGGCCACCTTGTCCGCCGAACCGGCGACGAACAGGTACTCCACGTTGCGGAGCCGACCGACGGCACCGACCCGCTCACCGGAGCGGTTGTGGATCCCGATCTGCGCGCCGACGTACCGCTTGCGGTCGAAGGCCAGCAACGCCACCTCGGCGTGGCCGGCGGCGCGCAACGACGTGGTCATCTCCTCAGGCGTGATCCAGGACTCGTCGTTGTAGGACACGACGACCACCTCGGCCCGGAGCCGGCCCAGGACATCGGCCAGCGCCGTCGGCATCGAGCGCTTGCTGTTGAAGACGCTGCTGCGCTCGCGGGTGTCGACGCGCTTGCAGGCGATGCCGTAGTGCTCGGGTTCGTCCCAGCGGACCAGGGTCTCCCAGATGTGGTAGTTCGCGAAGTAGCGGTGCTGGTTGTACGGCGGGTCGACGTACGCGAGGTCCACGGGACCGATCGCCTCGACGGTGTCCATGACGTCGCCGGTGAGGGTGCGGCCGGGACCGGGGAGCAGGTCGGGGCGGCGTAGCTCCAGCTCGGCGTGGGACCGGGGCGCCCACTGCTTGAGGTAGGCCATCTGGACGCCGGTGGTGGAGTCGACGCGATCAGCGGCCAACATCAGGCTGGTCAGCAGGATCGGACGCAAGGGGCTGCCGGGCGGGTGATCGCGCTCGATCACCTGGCGCACGGCGTCGATCCGCACGCCGTTCTTGGGCTGGAAGAAACGGGCCTGCTCGCAGAAGGTCTCCGTGAAGTAACCGTGCGTGCCGGGCAGGTCACTGAGCCGCGCGAGCTCGGCGTCCAGCAGGTCGTGGTCGACGAGGTCCGCGTCCGCGGCGATGTAGCAGTCGCTCAGCACCTCGGAGTACGACGCCACGTCGGCCGCGGTCACCTCGATCCCCCGCCGCTTGAACTCCTGGGCCACCCGGGTGGTCCCGGTGAACAGGTCCACCGCGGTGCGGGCCTCCGTCGCCACCGCCATGTCCCCCAGCGTCGGCACCAACGTGCGCTTCGAGCCGAGGTACTTGATCACAGCCGCAGCGTAGGCCGCGAGGACCCGCTGGTCCCGCAGGCGCCGGGCGGGGCGGTTGCGTGGCATGCTCGATCCATGGCTGAGACCCCTGTGCCGCTCGCGCCCCTCAGCGAGGACTGGCACCACGCGTTGTGCATCGTCGCCCACCCCGATGACATGGAGTTCGGGGCCGCAGCCGCGGTCGCACGCTGGACCGGCCAGGGCAAGACGGTGACCTACTGCATGGTGACCAGCGGCGAGGCCGGCATCGACGGTCTCCACCCGGACGAGTGCCGCACGGTGCGCGAGGCCGAGCAGGTGACCTCCGCGGAGATCGTGGGCGTCGATGTCGTCGACTTCCTGCGCCAACCCGACGGAGTCCTCGAGTACGGCGTCGCGCTCCGTCGTGATCTCGCGGGCGTCGTACGACGGCATCGGCCGGACATCGTGATCACCGGCAACTTCCATCCCACCTGGGGCGGGCGCAACCTCAACCAGGCCGACCACATCGCCGTCGGGCGGGCGGTCCTGGATGCGGCGCGTGACGCCGGCAACCGGTGGATCTTCGCCGAGCAGCTGACCGACGGCCTCGAGCCGTGGGGCGGCGTACGAGAGGTGTGGGCCTTCGGCTCCCCGGAGTCGACGCACGCTGTCGACACGACGACGACCTTCGACGCCGGTGTCGAGTCGCTCAAGGCCCACGCGGCGTACATCGACGGCCTCGGGTGGGAGAACTGGGATCCGAGGGAGTTCCTCGAAGGCATGGCGCGCGCCACGGGTTCGCGCCTGGGTGTGGCGTTCGCCGCGCCCTTCGAGGTGTTCCCCCTGGGTTGGGGCGAATGATCGGTTCGCCCGCACTAGGGTGATGCCGCCGTACCTTGGGGCGGTAGCTCAGTCGGTCAGAGCAGAGGACTCATAATCCTTGGGTCGTGGGTTCGAGCCCCACCCGCCCCACCGTGCTAGAACCTGTTCCACTTCCGTGAGATCCTGAACGCTCCCTCACTCCCATGGAGCGCTGCTGTGCGTCGTACCGCCACCATCCTGCTGTCCCTGTGTGCGTCCGTCAGCACGCTGCTGATCGCGTCGCCGACGCAGGCAGACACGAAGCTGCCCGTCTCGTACAACTTCCTCCTCAGCGCGGTCAGCGGGGGTGGCGAGCTCACCGGCACCGCGCCCGGTGCGAACAACTGGTCCTGCAAGCCGACCGCGACGCACCCGCTGCCCGTCGTGCTCGTCCACGGGACCCTCGGCAACGGCAGCACGAACTGGCAGACCTACGGGCCCCTGCTGGCCAATGAGGGCTACTGCGTCTACTCGTTCACCTACGGCGCACCGGCGAGCCTGCCGCCGATCTTCGGAGGGCTCGGCCCGATGGAGGCGTCGGCCGCGCAGCTGGCGTCGTTCGTCACCAAGGTGCGGACCGCGACCGGCGCCGCGAAGGTCGACCTGGTCGGCCACTCCCAGGGAACCCTGATGCCCAACTACTACGCGAAGTTCCTGGGCGGCGCGCGGTACATCAATGCGTACGTCTCGCTCGCGCCCGTGTGGCACGGCACCGCGCTCGCCTCCGTCCTGCCCTTGCTCTCCACCGTGTTCGGCGTTCCCGAAGGCGGATTCCCGGTCTGTGGCGCGTGTGCGCAGTTCGCGACCGGCTCGGCGTTCATGGCCAGGATGCGCGAAGGTGGCGTCGCCGTGCCGGGCGTGAAGTACACCAACATCATGACCAACCATGACGAGCTGGTGGTTCCCTACACCAGCGGTCGCGAGGCAGGGATGACCAACATCGTCGTCCAGGACAAGTGCGGGATCGACCTCTCCGAGCACTTCGAGATCGCCGCCGACCCGGTCGCGGCGGCGTACGTCCTCAACGCCCTCGACCCGGCGCACCCGCGTCCGATCCCCTGCACCCTCGTCCTGCCCTTCACCGGCCCGCTCGCCTGAGTCCGGAACGGCACTCGGGTCTGGAACCATGGCCCGCGTGGACACCCTGCGCTCGTTGGCCCTGTTCGTCGCGGCCGCGCTGGCCGAGATCGGCGGCGCGTGGCTCGTGTGGCAGGGCGTGCGCGAGCACATGGGTTGGATCTGGATCGGCGCCGGCGTCATCGCCCTCGGCCTCTACGGGTTCGTCGCGACCCTCCAGCCGGACGCCCACTTCGGTCGGATCCTCGCCGCCTACGGCGGGGTGTTCGTGGCCGGCTCACTCGCGTGGGGCATGGCCATGGACGGCTTCCGCCCCGACAGGTACGACGTCACCGGCGCACTGATCTGCCTGGTCGGTGTCGCGGTGATCATGTACGCACCGCGCGGGGCGTAGCGCCGACGGGCGAGGGATCCAGCAGCGACCCGAGCCAGTCGGCCGGGGCAGCGCCCCAGACCTTGCGCTGGTCGGCGGTCATCGTCGCCACGCACCGACGCCAGGACTCGACCCGCGCCAGGCGTGCCAGCTGGAGCGCCGAAGGCAGGACAGCTCGCAGGGTGGCAGCCGGTACGACGTCGCTCCACACCTCGATCGCTGCATCAGCGATGCGCCACAACCGGGCGTCGTCGGGGCCAGCGCCGAGCTCGTGGCGCGCAGCATCCAGCGGCACCAGCAGGTTGCCGAGCGGCTCCCCCAGCACCGCGTCACCGAAGTCGAAGAACCGCAGGCGTCCGTCGGCGAGGACCACGTTGGACGGATGCAGGTCGTTGTGGACCAGGGTGGACGGCAGGTCGACCTCCTCGACCAGGTCAGCCCAGACCTCGACCGTGGGCAACAGGTCCTGGAGCCGAGCCGCGACGTCCGGTTCGAGGCGCCGGGGATCCCCGCTCTCCAACGCGGCCAGGCGACCCACCGCGTTGGCCACGTAGGTCGTGGCATCCGCCGGCGAGAGGACCGTGAGCCCCCAACCACCGGCCGTCGCCGTGGCGCGCCGCTGCAGGGCAGCCGCGTCCGCCACCATGCGGCACCACAGGTCGACGTCGGCTGTGCGTCCCTGCTCACGCACGGTGGGGCCCACGTCAGCAGTGAGCAACAGGTCGCGCTCGGGATCGGCGGCGAGCACCGGGACGACGTACTCGGGGCCAACCTCGGCAAGGCCACGGACGACCTGGGCCTCGTGGGCCTGGCCGGGACAGTTCTGCTTGGCGTACGCCGTCGTCGTACCGACGGTGACCCGCCACACCGCCGACCACGGCCGGTCGGCCAGGCGCTCGATGCGGTCAGGTTCGCCGACCGCACCGCGGACGAAGGAGCACAGGTCGGCGAGGAACTCCCCGGTTCCCCACACGGCGCTGGTCCACGTGCTCACCAGCGCAGCGTGACCCACGCCGCGGCCGGACGCCACCGGTTTGCGGTCGTGGGACACGCCGGTCGCACTCAGCGGCCGGGCATCACTCCCCCGGGCGGGGCGCCGCCGGGGAAGCTGCCACCCGGTCCACCCCCGCCGAACTCGATGCGGTCGCCGCCCTGGTCGTCGGTGTCGGCCGAGGGGAGCTCGGCGCCGAGGTCCGCCAGCACCACCTCCGCGCCGGCGTCGAGCCCGTCGATGATCTCGACCTCGGTGTTGCCGACGATCCCCGTGGTGACCCGCGTCCGTTGGGCCACCCCGGCCTCCACGACGGTCACGGCACCGTCGACCACCGCCGACGCCGGCACGGTGACGACGTGCTCGGCGCTGCCGACGACCACGGCCACGGAGGCCGGGAGGCCGTCGGGCAGGGACAGGCCGCGTTCGTCGAGAGTCACCTCGACCGCGTACGACGGATCCTCTCCCGACGTCGTGCTGGTGGCCGGGACGTTGTCGACCCTGGTGATCGATCCCTCGAGCGCCTCGCTCGCTCCGGCCGCCGTCACCTCGACCCCGGTGCCCGCGGTCAACTGAGCCGCCTGCGTGGCCGTGACGTCGAGCGACACGGTCGTCAGGCCGGGCGCGACGACGATCGCGACCGTGTCGCCACTGGCGACTGCGTCGCCCGGGGCCACAGCGAGGGACACGACCTTTCCGGCAGCAGGTGCCCGCACCACAGCTGCCCGAAGACTGGCGCGCGCCGAGGCCAGCTCGGCTGCCGAACGGTCGATGCTGGCCTGGTCCTGGGCGAGCGTCGCGGCGGTCACCGTGCGCCCGGCGGGACTCGCGGTCGGAGCGGCACTGCCACTGTCCGATCCGCTCGAGCCGTTGTCTCCTGTGCTGGGGGCAGAGGCGCCGGTGTCGGTGTCCGGGGCAGCCGGGACCTCCGTCTCCACCTCGGCCAGCGCCTTCGTCAGCGTGTCGCCGAGCGACTCGAGGGCGCCCTGGAGACTCGTCTGGGCGGTCGCGGTCGCTGCCTGTGCCGATTGCACCGCAGCCAGGGCCGCCTGGCACTCGTCGCTGACTTCGCTGGACGGTTCGAAGCCCTCCGGGTCTGTGTCGCTCTCACCCTCCGTCGCGTCCTCGGTCGGCTCGGCAGGCGTTTCGGGCACCGCACACACCTGCTGCTGGGTCGTGAGCGCCTCCGCGCCAGCGGCCAGTGCGGCGCTGGCCGCTGCTTGGGCCGCGATCACCGCGTCCTGCTGCTCTGCCAGCTGGGCCAGGAGAGCCGTGTTCGCGGGTTCAGTCGAGCCGCTGCCGCGCGTGGCTCCAGCCGATGGCTCAGGGGTCGTCGCCGCGCGCGGATCCGGGTCGGTCGTGGACGCGGTGGCGGTGGACACCGCGCTGGTCTGGGCGTCGCGATCATCCGCGAGCTGCGCCTTCGCCGTTGCGAGGTCGGACTTCGCCCGATCGAGGGCAGCCCGAAGCGTCGCGCGGTCCAGCACCGCGATCACGTCGCCCCTGGCCACCGGGTCCCCCTGCTCGACGGGCACCTTCGCGACGATTCCGCTGGTGCCGAAGGCCAGATCGGAGCGGCCACTCGACTCGACCACCCCGGTCAGGTCGAGCACCTGGTCGACGTCGCCGACGGTGGCCGCAACAGTGCGGTACTGCGCTGCCTCGTCGGCCACGGCGCCGTACGCCGCAATGCCGGTGGCCGCCAGCGCGAGGGCAGCCAGGGGCAGCGCAACGCGGCGGGTCCGCATCAACGCCCGCACTGGTCGTTCACCGCGTCACTGACCTGGATCGTCTCGGCGGTCACCGCGCCGGCATCGTCGGCATCGCCGTCCACACGTACGCAACGGCCGACCGTCAACGCGGTCGCATCCGAGGCGACCTGCTTCGTGTAGGTGGTCTCGCCACCGACGGTCACGGTCACTTCCCCGTCGGTCCCCTTCACGACGAAGCCTGTGGCGGTCACGGCGGTGACCTCGCCGTTGGCTCCGAACCCACCCATCCGGCCACCGTCGGGCATCCCCGAGGGGCGGTCGGTGGGCAGGTCCGTCGGAAGATCGCTGGGCAGGTCCGTCGGCATGCCGGACGGTCGCTCGCCTCCGCCCGGTCCCCCGCCGAACATGCCGACGACGTCGCAGCCGTCGTCTCCAGCGGCCACGAGGGACACCGACGCGGCATCGACCTCGGTCGGCGGAGCGCTCTCGGTCGTGGAGCCGTCCCCCGTCCCTGCACTTCGTACGACGACACACGCACCGGTCCTGACATCGGCCAGCGTGCCGACGGCCTGGTCGGTCACCGTCGTGGCGTCCGTGACCGTCACGGCGACCTGCCCGGCCATCTGGCTGCGGACCTGGAGGGTGTCGCCGTCGACGGCCGCGATCTCGCCGAACGTTCCCGGCATCCGACCGGGTGCCCCCGCGGGCGCGCCGACGGCACCGTTGGAGCTCGCGGCAGTCGCCGGATCGTTCGCGGCGTCATCGCTGCCGCAGCCGACCAGAAGTCCGGCCAGGGCGACGCCCGTGGCCAGAGCACCGATCGGTCGCAACGGGAGGACAAGGAGGTTCAGTGACATGGGAGTCGCTTTCTTCTGCGGGTCTCGGGAATCAGCCATGGGAATCACTCGCTGCGGAGCGCGTCGATGGGGGTGAGTCGGGCAGCCCGTGTCGCCGGGTAGACGCCGAAGCCGATGCCCAGGGCCAGTGCGGTGGCGAGCGCCGCGACCGTCGCGACTGCCGAGATGGCCACGGCCTGGTCGATGAATCGCGGCAGCACCTGCGCACCGACGACACCGATGAGGACGCCCACGACACCGCCGGTGAGTCCGAGCAGCGACGCCTCGACGAGGAACTGGCGCCGGATCACTCCCGGTGCCGCACCGAGCGCCTTGCGCAGCCCGATCTCGCGGACGCGTTCGGTCACGGAGACCAGCATGATGTTCATGACGCCGATGCCGCCGACGAGCAGTGAGATGCCGGCCACGCCGCCGAGCAGCACCGTGAAGGTCCGGTTGGTCTCGTTCGCGGTCTCCACGAGCGACGCCTGGGTCGCGATCGAGAAGTCCGCCTCACTGGTCGTCACGCCGTGCCGGTTGACCAGCAGCGCCTGCACTTCCTGGTAGGCGGCCGACAGCATGTCCTCACTGGTGGCCTCCACGTAGATCGTCGAGACCGTGTCGGCCGTACTGCCCGTCAGCCGGCTGGAGGTCGCGGCCGGTGTGACCGCGAGGTCGTCCTCGCTGGACCCGCTCGCTGACGCCCCGGACGAGGTGAGCACTCCGATCACGGTCAGCCGGGTCCCGTTGACGCTCACCTGCTGCCCCACCGGGCTCCGCCTCCCGAACAGCTCGGACGCCGTGTCGGGCCCGAGCACGACGACTGCTGCGCCCTGCTCGGCTTCGGCACCCGTGAAGAACCGGCCCGCCGAGAGCTCCCTGCTGCGTACCCGGGGCCACGCGGTCGACGTACCGACCAGGGACGTCGTCCAGTTGGTGTCACCGTTGACCAGCGCCACCGAGCTCGTGCTCGCCGGCGCAACGGCGGCCGCATCGGGAACGACGTCGGGGTCGGCGATCGCCCTGGCGTCCGCGAAGGTGAGGGTCGAGGCCGAGCCGAAGCCGCCCCGCATGCCCGAGCTGCTGGTGCTGCTGCCCGGGGACACGATGAGCAGGTTCGAGCCGAGGGCATCGATCTGCTCCTCGACCTCGCGTTGGGCACCCTGGCCGAGGCCGACGGTGAGGATCACCGAGGAGATGCCGATGACGATGCCGAGGACGGTCAGGGCGGAGCGCAGCCGGTGCGCACGGATCGCGGACAGCCCGGACCGAACCGTTTCCCACCAGCTCATCGCGCACCTGCAGGGGCGGCCGACCGGAGTCGGTCGCTGGTGATCAGTCCGTCGTCGATGACCAGGTTGCGACCGGCGCGGGCGGCGACATCGGGCTCGTGGGTGATCAGCACGATCGTGCGACCCGCGTCATGGAGCTCGTCGAACAGCCCGAGCACGTCGCGGCTGGACGCGGAATCCAGGTTGCCCGTCGGCTCGTCGGCGAGCAGCAGGTCCGGCTCGGTCACCAGGGCACGTGCGACAGCGACCCGTTGCTGCTGGCCACCCGACAGCTCGCCGGGCCGGTTGGCCAGCCGGTCGGCCAGGCCGACCCGCGCGAGCGCGGCCTCGGCGCGTTCGCGGCGTTGGGCGCGAGGCACGCCGGCGTAGATGAGCGGGAGCTCGACGTTGCGCCAGGCCGGCATCGACGCGAGCAGGTGGAACTGCTGGAACACGAAGCCGATCCGCCGGTTGCGGATCGCCGCCAATGCCGCCTCGTCGAGCTCGGACGTGTCGTCGCCGGCGAGCACGTAACGGCCCTCCGTCGGCACGTCGAGACAGCCGAGCAGGTTCATCAGGGTCGACTTGCCGGAGCCGGACGGGCCGATCACGGCGACGTACTCCCCCGTCTCGACGGTGATGTCGATCCCGCGCAGCGCCTCGAACTCGACCGACCCGGAACGGTAGGTCTTGCGCACCCCGTCGAGCTCGATGAGGGCGCTCACTGGCCGCCGCCGGGACCCTGGATGAAGCCGCCCGGAGGCATCTGGCCACCCTGCTCGAACCGTTCGCGCATCTGCTCCTGCAGCTCCTGCATCTCCTGGTCGCCGCCACCACCGCCCGGACCGGAGAACCCGGGCACCACGACCACGTCGCCCGCGACCAACCCGGACACCACCTCGGTGGCCATCCCGCTGATCTCGCCGATCTCGATCTCGGTGCGGGTGGACTCACCCGTGGCCGCGTCGGTGACCTTCTCGACGTACGTCTTGTCGCCGTCGTTCTGCACGGCGCGGCTGTCCACGGTCAGCACGTCCGCTCGCTGGCTGACGATGATCGACAGGTCCGCCGACGTACCGGCGAACAGGTCGTCACGCTCGTCGGTGATCGCGATCGTCACCGGGAACACAGCGGCGCCGTTCGAGTCGGTCTCGGCGACGAGTCCAACCTCCTCGACGGTGCCGTAGACGGTCCCGTCGACACCGCTGACGCTGACCTCGGCCTGGAGTCCGTCCGTCACCCTTTCGAGGTCGCCGCTCGCCACCGACGCCTCGACCACGAAGCGCCCTGTGGAGACCACGGTGATGGTGCCGGTGGCCGGGTCGGTGGTGTCGGTGCTGCCACCTGCTCCGCCTGCGCTCCCGACCGTGTCGTCGACCTCGAGGCCGACGGCGGTGACGGTGCCTGCCGTGGTCGACCGGAGGACCGCGTCGGACACCGCTTCCCTGGCCTGAGCGAGGCTCGACTCGGCCGCCGCCACGGCCGCCTCGTCAGCGGCGGTCTGCTCGTCGGAGGAACCGTCGGAGAGGTGCTCGGACTGGGCTGCCTGTGCGGCGTCGAGGGCGCTCTCAGCGGCAGCGAGCTCGGCCTGCAGGACCGTGTCGTCGATGGCCGCGAGCTTCTGGCCGTTGCGGACCGTGTCGCCGGGCTCCACGAAGACGTCGGTGACGGTGCCGTTGACCGGGAACGACAGGTCTGCGGTGGTCTCTGCCGCCACCGTGCCGCTGGCGGTCACCGTCTCCTTCAGCGTCTGGGTCGCGACGGTCGCCGTGGTCGAGGCAGCCGCCGCGGGGGCGTCGTCACGCAGGAGCAGCCACGCTCCCGCCGCGCCCGAGAGCGCGACGAGAGCGGTGAGGACGAACACGAGTCGGCGCGGGCGGCGCCACGGTGGGCGCACGCGCTGGAGCAGTCGGGTCACGAGCCCGACCCTCACAGCGCGGACTGTGATGTCGTTCTGTCCGCGCTGTGAGGGTCCTGTGGGCCCGCGTTCAGCTCATTCGGGTGCTCAGGGGTTCAACAACCCCGTCAGCTGTCCGAGGAGCGAGTCGACCGCCGGGTTGGACGCCACCGGAAGGACGGCGTCGGTGATCGCCGAGTTGACCGCATCGGTCAGCTGCTCGGCGGCCGGGGAAGGCGTGGTCAGCGGGTCGAAGATCGTCCCGAGACCCACCGGCAGCGGGTTGTTGTAGACCATGACTCCGGCGCCGAGCAGGAAGTCGATCACGAGGCACCCATTGACAACGGGCTTCTCGCTCGCCGACCAGGTTCCCGTCCCGAGGAAGTCGAAGGTCTTGGGCTCGACGGTGTGCACTCCGCTGAGGAACGGCGACACCCAGACGGGGTAGCCGTTCGGCTCGTTGGCGGCGGTGTCCACACCGATGATGGCGGCCGAGGTGTTGACCAGGACACCCGTCCCGGCCTTGCCCGTGATGTGGTAGATCGGACCGCCGACGAGGGCGCCGAGCGGGCCCACCGAAGGAACAGCAGGCAACAGGTCCGACTTCGTCACGGTGTAGCCGTCCGGTGCGCTCCGGGTGAACCGGGCCGGCGCGGTGCTCGAGCTGGCGCTCTGGGTGAGGCAGACACCACCGTCGAGCCGCAACGAGCTGTAGATGTTGAGGACGATGCCGGCCTGGACCGAGGCGTTGGAAGCGATCTGGACGCCGCCCGCAGCGGTGGACGGATCGATCTGGAGACCGTTGAGGAGGCTGAGCGAGGTCCGCTGGCCGCCGGTGGTCACGTTCACCTGGGTCGCCAGGATCGTCGGCAGGTCGATGCCCTTGGCGGCCGCACCTGTAGCCAGCTGGTTGAGCACGCTGGCGTAGTAGGCGTCGTTCGCCGTACCGAGCGACATCAGGACCCGCTTCTTGCCGCCGATCGTGGCGTGGGCCACGAACGCCTTCGTGCTCAGGTCGAACACACCGACCAGCCCGGTAGCCCCGACCACGTTGGCCGGCCGGTTGATGAGCATCGCGCGCGGCGTGCAGCCGTTTGACGGTACGCACTGCACAGCCGAGGCCGGAAGGCAGCTCGCCGGGTCGGCGACGCAGGCCGCCGGGTCCGACGGCAGTGCGAAGCCGCCGGGGAGTGCGTAGAACTGGGTCGCGCCACCGGTGCCCGGAGCCGGAGGACCGGTGAAGATGGGCGACGTCGTGCCGTCCAGGGTGAACTTGAACTCGGCCGGCACGATGTTCGCGCTGACGCTCCCCTTGCCGAAGACGTCCTTGAAGGTCGCCGCCCAGGGGCGGTACTCGAAGGTGGTCGTGGTGACCTTCGGACCGGCGACCGCCGTGTTTCCAAAGCCGGTGCCGCTGGCGACCGGCGTGCCGACGATGCAGGGAGTGGCCGCTCCGAACAGGGGCTTGGTCCGATAGGTGTTGATGTCGGTGGTGGTGACCGTGTACGTGCCGGCCGGCTGTCCGGCGAGGTTCAGCTGCGCCGAGAACCCGTGGGACGCACCGCTGCCGGAGAAGTCGCCCCGATAGTTGGTGTCGGACGGCGCCGGCTGCGGGCTGAGCGGCGGGCTCTGTGGATTGCCGAAGAGCCCGGCGAACGACAGATCACGAACCGGTGAAGTGGTCGTCAGCACGACCGCGTTGTTCGGGTTCTTGACCGTCACGATCGTTCGCGGGGACAGGTCGACGCCTGCCGGGTTGTCGCCCTTGCACCCGCTGCCGGCGACGGTCGCTGCTGAGGCCTGTGTGTAGTTGGCCGTGGCCGTTCCACGCGAGTAGTGCATCGCACTGACGTCGACCTTGATCGTCACCGCGCTGTCACGCACGAGAGGGATGGGACCGGCCTCATTCGGCGTCACGGTGGTCTGGGCCTGAGCCGGGATGGAAGCGGCACACGCAGCGACGAGGGCTGCTGCCATGGCAACGGCGCCGAGTCGCCTGGCGGGAAGGAGCGGAGGTGTGAATCGACGACGGCGGTGTTTCGACATGTTTGTCTCCTGGGAGCAGGAGGCCCCGAGAGCCTGGGGGGCATGGCTCTGACGACGACACCTTGACGCATCCGGACCGCCCATGTGGCGGGGATCACAGAAACACGTTCCATCGCTTCCGATGGTCGGCCGATCCGTAACCGACAGCCCTTCGAGTCGTCCCCTGATCGTCAGCCGAGGCGTACGGACACTCGGGTGTCCCCCGGCTCTGTGGCCAGGGTGACGGCGCCCCCGTGGGCCGCGACGATCGCCTGGACGAGCGCCAGACCGAGTCCGATCCCGTCGGAGCGGTGCCGCGAGGCGTCACCGCGGGTGAAGCGCTCGAACGCCGTGGCCACGAGGTCCGGGGGGAAGCCCGGACCGTCGTCGTGGACGTCGAACCCGTTTGCTCGCGCCGTCACGGTGACGGTCGTTCCGGCCGGCGTGTACTTGCGGGCATTCGTGAGCAGGTTCGTCACCACCTGGTGCAGTCGGCGCTCGTCGCCGCTGACCTCGATCGGCTCGCCGTCGTCGGGCAGCACGATCTGCCAGCGGTGATCGGGCGCAACGACCCGAGCGTCATCGACCGCCTCGAGGAGCAGACGGGTCAGGTCCACCGTGTCGGACGCCAGGGGACGGCCGGCATCGAGACGGGCGAGGAGCAGCAGGTCCTCCACGAGCGCCGTCATCCGCCCGGCCTCCTCCTCGACCTTCCCGAGCGCCATCGTCGAGGTCTCCATGTCTCCCCGGCGGCGGGCGAGCTCGGTGTACCCGGCGATCGTGGTCAACGGAGTGCGCAGCTCGTGCGACGCATCCGCGACGAACTGCCGCACCTGCTGCTCACTGCGGTGCCGGGCAGAGAGCGACGACTCGACGTGGGCGAGCAGCTGGTTGAGTGCTGCGCCCACCTGACCGGCTTCCGTGCGTACGTCGGTCAGGTGCTCGGGCACCCGCTCGG
The DNA here is from genome assembly GCF_001427795.1 of Nocardioides sp. Root682. Classification (GTDB taxonomy): domain Bacteria; phylum Actinomycetota; class Actinomycetes; order Propionibacteriales; family Nocardioidaceae; genus Nocardioides. Next base: position 17,094 of record NZ_LMHJ01000006.1, read on the forward strand.
TCACCCCGATGTCGCCCGAGTCGAGCGGCAGCTCCGCCACGGCGTGCGCCGTGGCAGCCACCTCGCGCAGCGGACGCAGCTGGCGTCGTACGACGGCAGAACCGGCGAAGGCGGCGGCGAGGATGCCGAGCAGGGCGAGCACCAGCTCCCACCTCACGAGAGACATCGTGGCCTCATCGACGTCGTCGGTGGGGAGTCCGACCACGACCTTGTCCCCGAGCTGGTTACGCCCCGACGCCACTCGATAGCTTCCGAGACCCGGGAGGTCGATGGTGCGCGGCGCGCGCCCGGCGCCGTCCTCGAGCACCTCGAGCGTGTCGCCGTCGAGTGCCGTCAACACCCCACCCCTACCGGAGTCGCGGGCGAGGATGCCTTGGTCGCCGGCATCGGAGAACGTCGCCGTGACCAGACCGACCTCTGCGAACCCGACCCGGGTACCACCGGGCTCCTCGACACCCGGAAACCCCGGAGGGCCTCCCCCGCCGCGGAAGCCCGACACCCGGTTGAGCGCGGCGCGCACGTCGCCGTCCAGCCGGTCGGTCTGCCAGGCCCGCATGCCGATGGTGGTGACCGTTCCGATCAGCAGCGACACGACGGCCACCAGAGCGACCGCGGTGACGACCAGCCGCGAGCTGAGCGAGCGCGGCCATCCGAACCCCATCAGGCCGCCGGCTTCAGGACGTACCCGGCGCCGCGCATGGTGTGGATCATCGGCTCGCGACCGGCATCGATCTTCTTGCGGAGGTACGAGATGTAGAGCTCGACGACATTGGCCTGGCCACCGAAGTCGTAGTTCCAGACCCGATCGAGGATCTGCGCCTTGCTCAGCACCCGCCGAGGATTGCGCATCAGGTAGCGCAGCAGCTCGAACTCGGTGGCCGTCAGCGAGATCTGCTCGCCGCCACGGGTCACCTCACGGCTGTCCTCGTCCATCAGCAGGTCACCGACGACCAGCGTCGAGCGGTCCTGCTCGACGGCTGCGCCAGCGCGCCGGACCAGCGCGCGCAGCCGCGCGACGAGCTCCTCGAGCGAGAACGGCTTGGTGACGTAGTCGTCGCCCCCAGCGGTCAGACCGGCAACACGGTCCTCGACGGCGTCCCTGGCCGTCAGGAACAGCACCGGCACCGAGGGGTCATCGGCCCGGATCCGCCGCAGCACCTCCATACCACCGAAGTCCGGCAGCATCATGTCGAGCACGACGACGTCGGGGCTCTGTCCGCGCACGGCCACCACGGCCTCGCCACCGGTGTGGGCGGTCTCGACGGCCCAGCCCTCGTAGCGCAGCGCCATCGCCACCAGCTCGGCGATGTTGATCTCGTCATCGACGACCAGGGCACGCAGCGGCGTGCCGTCGGGGCGGGTGGCTGTCTCGGTCACGACATCAGACTGTGCCACCAATCTGTGTCCTTCCTGTGAAGGCGATGTGCGATCCACAAGGATCCCATCGCCCTCTCATCGATTCGTCACAGTCGGCACACAGCATCGGGCCGCACGGTGAGCACATGGACAACGACAACGCTCCGGACCAGCCCGCAGCCACACCCGATCCCGCGCCGGTGCCCGACCCCGCGCCGTCCGTCGCCGCCGCAGCGCCCACGCAGCCGCTCGATCCCGCCCCACCCACCAAGGTGCGCTGGCGCGACCGAGCCTTCCAGTTCCGGGCAGTGCTGGCCGTCGCGCTCGCCTCGGTCATCCTCGGCGCAGGAGCAGGCGTGCTCGGCACGCTGGTGTTCGACCACGACCAGGACCGAGCGGGTCGCCATCACCGGATCGAGGGGCCCGGAGAGCGGGGCGACTTCCCGGGCCGGCGAGGTCCCGGTCGCGACGGACCGAACATGCCGCAGCCGGACACCGACCTGCTGCCGCCCGGCACCGTGCCCCAGCAGGACGAGGGCGAACCGTCGTCCCAGGACAACCCCACCTCCTCAAGCTGAGCGCGCCGACGCCCCCGCTACTTCTCCCAGCCGTACGCAGCGAGGATCTCGGCCCAGTACGTCTCGGTGTTCGACGCGTTCAGCTTCGGATCGGCCGAGAGCACGGGAGCCAGGTCGGGCGAGCAGGCCCTCCCCCGGCAGTCCTTGATGGCGGGCCACAGCTCGTCCAGCGCGGCCAGTGCGTCGGCGTACCGGGGGTCGTCGGCGACGTTCTGGTCCTCACGCGGGTCCTCGACGAGGTCGTAGAGCTCGGTGGCTCCGTCGTTGTAACGCGTGTAGGAGTACCGGCTCACCCGGATCCCGATGGTGCTGCGCATGTCGGTGAACGCCGGGTCGTTGCCCCGCGACGTGAAGACGGCTTCGGTGACGACGGGCGTCGTCCACCCCTGGTCGCCGCCGACCAGTGAGTCCGCGCGGCTCACTCCGTCGGGCTTGTGCGAGGGCTTCGCGTCGGCGAAGTCGAGGATCGTCGCCGTCAGGTCGACAGTCGAGATCGGGTCGTACCGCTTCTCCTTGGTGCGGAGCCCGGGGCCGGTGACCAGCATCGGCACCCGCAGGGAAGGCTCGTGGGCACGGACCTTGGTCATGCCCAGGCCGTGCTCGCCGAGGATCATGCCGTTGTCGGAGGTGAACGCGAACACGGTGTCCTCCCACTCACCGGATCGCTGCAGCTCAGCCACCAGCCGGGCGATGTTGCGATCCATGACGTACACGGCCTCGGCCCGGCGCCGCGTGGCGTAGCGCAGCGCGTCCTTCGCTTCGTCGCCGAGGGGCTGGATCCGCTTGCGGAGAGCCGGCGGCTTGTCGCTGAAGTCCGTCTCGATCTGCTCACCGGTGGCCGCGATCCCCGACGCGCGGTCGATCCGGTCGTCGAACTTGCCCCGCACCCAGTCCGGCACCCCGGGAGTCACGACGTTGACCTCGCGACCGTTCTCGTCGAGCACGTCCCTCGGCTCGTCGGCCGCGTTCGGTCCACCGTGGTGCGGTGCGACGTAGTTGACGTAGAGGAAGAACGGGTCCTTCTTCTTCGCGAACTTCCCGGCCATGTCGACGGACATGTCGCCGATGACATCGCTCTGGTAGACGCCCCGGTAGTTGTTGTCGATCACTCCGTTGACGTTGAACGGAGTGTCCATGTAGTCGTAGGTCTGGCCGTGGACGTACGACTCACCGGGCGGCTCGACCGCAGCACGCCAGTCGTCCCAGCCGTTGGGGACGTAGGTGAGGGACGGCTCGCCCGTGACCTTCGAGCGAGCGAGGCCGTAGCGGTTGAGGTACTTGCCGAGGTAGCCGGTGCGATAGCCGGCCGCCTTCAGCGAGGTGGCGATGGTGCGGGAGTCGTCGAAGGCGCCGTAGCCGTACGGCGGGTCGTGCCAGTAGACCTTGTGGTTGTGCGCGTACTGCCCCGTCAGGAAGGACGCGCGACTCGGGCAGCACAGGGGGAAGGGCGCGAACGAGTTCTCGAAGGTGACGCCGTGGTCGGCGATCAGCTTGCGCAGGTTCGGCGCGAACGCGAGGTCGTCGACCCGCATGTCGTCGGCCATGACCAGGACGACATTGGGCTGTTTCGGAAGGTTCTCGTGCTGGACCGATCCGTCGGCAGCAGCGACCGTCGCCACAGGGCCCTCGACGACAGGCTCGGTGACCGGGCGCTTGCCGGCGCCATTCCCCGGGGCGTACGTCAGCGCGACGACCAGGAGGCTGCCCACCAGAGCGACAAGAAGACCGATGCCGATCACCTTGGGCCAAGCCTTCACGATCAACGTCTGCACGCGCGCACTCCCTCGTTCCGCGCCACCGAGACGCACCTCGACTGAATCTGCACTAACTTTATCATCTTTGTAGATAGGGTCGGGCTGGGCCCCGACGGTGTGTCGCCGGCGGGTCGCCGGCGGGTCCTGCAAGACGACGAAACCCGCCGACATCACGTGTCGACGGGTTTCCTTGGCTCCCCCGATTGGACTCGAACCAATAACCCTGCGATTAACAGTCGCATGCTCTGCCAGTTGAGCTACGGGGGATCACAAAACTGCTCACACCTGGAAGGCGCTGTGCAGCGGGGAAACACTAGCAAGCCCGGCCCTGCGCCAGAAATCGAGACCCCGTCAGCCGCCCACGTCGCTGCGTGCAGCAGCCAGTGCGTCCTGTACGACGGCGTCGACTCGCGGGTCGGACGGGTCCAGCCCTTCGTCGTACTCGACGAACCAGGCCAGCTCCCCCGGCGCACCCGGAGCCCGGCGCGCGAGGACCCGGACCGACTTGCGGCCCTGCACGGGGACGTGGCGCTGGACCGCGATGCTCGCCGTGACCCGCTCCCGGACGAGCTGCAAGAGCCGGCCCGCGTCGTCGAGGCGCACCACGTGGACCGGGCTCGGCTCACCGAACTGCCCCACCTCCACCACGCGCAGGGTCGACTCCTCCTGGTCCCAGTCAGCGCTGGCAACCTGTTCCCAGGGCAGGCGCCCGGGAAGGTACAGCGCGTCGCGGGTGCCGGCGACCCCCGTGGGCCCACCGGGCCGCGGATGGGGCACGGGCGCCCAGGCCAGCACCCGCTCCCCCGCGCGCACCTCGACCGGAGCGCGGCGCGACGGCAACGGGGGAAGGGACGGGAACCTCACGCGCTGGCGCTCACGATCTTCTCGCGGAGCATCCGGCGATGCTGCTCGAGGGCCGCCAGCTCGCCGAACATCTTGTTGTAGTCAGCCGCGTGCTCGACCGGGTTGGTGCGCTGCAGGCGGGACTTCACCTCGTCGATACGGCGCAGGGCGGTCAGCTCCTGCAGCCGGTGCAGGTGGTGCGCGACGTAACCCGCATCGACCTCCCGGGTGGCGGGAATGGGCTCGACCGCCAGGGCACTGACCGCGGACGACACCGCCGGGTCCGTCGATGCCTCACGGATGCGCGACACCCACGCCGGATCGCTCTGGCCGGCGACAGCACCGCCAGCGGCCGCGATGAGCTCCCACACCGCGCGGTAGATCGGGTGACTGAAGTCGTTGGCGCCGATGTCGGCCGTGGTACGACCGATGGCGATCGGATGCTGCAGCACCAGCTTGAGGGTCTCCCGCTCGATGCTGAAGCGAGGCTCACGCAGGTCGGGGTAGGTGGCACGCGGCGGCGGCGGCTCGGGAGCCGGCTGGGCGCCACTCCGCTCCCGCGGCGCGGTCGGCTCGGGGCCACGCGCGGCCGCACGGCGCACCTCGGACAGCACGCGGTTCGTGTCGACCTCGGACCCGATCATCCGCGACACCTCCTGCGCGAACGCCGTGACCTTGGACTGGTCGCGGATCGAGGCGACCAGCTTGGCCGCGGCCCGGACGGCGTCGATCCGGCCGTCCGCACGATCGAGGTCGTAACGACCGACGACGTTCTCGAGGACGAACCGGTACAACGGCCGGCGCGTCGCGATCAGCTCACGGACAGCGGCGTCGCCCTGCTTGATCCGGAGCTCACACGGGTCCATGCCCTCAGGCGCCACCGCGACGTAGGTCTGGGACACGAACTTCTGGTCACCGGCAAACGTCTTCAGGGCAGCGTTCTGGCCCGCCTCGTCGCCGTCGAAGGTGAAGACGACCTCGCTGCGGAACTGCTCGTGGTCGTCGAGGAACCGGCGCAGGACCCGGGTGTGGTCATCGCCGAACGCCGTACCGCAGGTGGCGACCGCAGTGCCGACGCCGGCCAGGTGGCAGGCCATCACGTCGGTGTAGCCCTCGACGATCACGGCCTGGGAGGTGCGGGCGATCTCCCGGCGGGCGAGGTCGATGCCGTACAGGACGTGGCTCTTCTTGTAGATCGCCGTCTCGGGGGTGTTGAGGTACTTCGCCTCGATCCGGTCGTCATCGAAGATGCGGCGCGCACCGAAACCGATGGTGTCGCCCGTTGCGTCCCGGATCGGCCACAGCAGCCGGCCACGGAACCGGTCGTAGAGCGAGCGGCCCATGGCGATCAGTCCCGCGGCGATCACCTCCTCCGAGGTGAACTTGCGTCCGCTCAGGTGACGCCAGAGTGCTTCGCCGTCGCGAGGGGCGAAACCGACGCCGAAAGTGAGGGCAGAGGCCTGGTCGAAACCGCGCTGGTCGAGGAACTGACGCGCGGCGACGGCCTCCGGGGTCGCGAGCTGCTCGGCGTAGAACTCCGCAGCCGCCGCATGGGCCTCGATCAGACGGCGACGCTGCGGACCCTTGGGCCGGTCATCGGTGCCCGAGTCGTCGCGGCGGAGCTGCACGCCGTACTTGTCGGCCATCCGCTCGACGGCCTCGCTGAAGCTCAGGCCGTCGATCTTCATCAGGAACGTGAAGACGTCGCCGCCTTCCTGGCAGCCGAAGCAGTGGAAGAAGTTGCGGCTGGGCGTGACGTGGAACGACGGGGACTTCTCGTCGTGGAACGGACACAGCCCCTTCTGCGATCCGCCACCGGCGTTGCGGAGCGTGACGTAGGAGGACACCACCTCGTCGATCCGCGCCCTTTCACGGACCGCGGCGATGTCCTCGTCACGAATCCGTCCGGCCATGGGGCGATCCTACTGACGGGTGGTCTGGCCCGTGACGTCCATCCACAGGGATCCCCCACGGACGGGTGACAGCTCGACTATTGTCGCAGGCGTGACTTAGGTTGCACTCTGCTCGTTGTCCCTGGGGGAAGGGAACCGCGAGTAGGGGTTTGGGATGAACAATCGGGGAGGGACCGACGATGGGGCAGCTGCCTGCGCGCTCTGGCGCGTCCTGGCCTGTGCCGTTGATCGTCGTCATCCTCGTGATCTCCGGCTACCTCGTGTTCGGACGCGGCGACGAGGAGTCCCCGCAGCAGAAGAAGCCCAGCACGACCACGGCCGCTGCGCAGCTCGACCTGAAGAAGCTCCCCGCGAGCTCCACGAAGACCACGATCAAGGCCGCCCCGAAGGATCCACGCCCGAAGGGCATCCCCAAGGGAACGGTCGTCCATCCCAAGCGGGTGGTGGCGTTGTACGACGCCCCGGACGGCAAGCCGTTCGCGAAGATCGGTCCGCGCCAGTTCGGCGACACCTGGCTCCCGGTCATCACCCGCAACCGGGACTGGGTGCAGGTGATGTTGCCGTCGAAGCCGAACAACTCGACCGGTTGGCTCCGCTCGTCGGAGCTGGCCGAGGCACACAGCCGCTTCCTGATCCAGGTGCACCTGCGCACGCGAACCCTCGAGTTCTTCGAGGACAACGAGCTGGTCAACTCGTGGTCGGTCGCGATCGGCGCCGACGCGACGCCGACCCCCACGGGCCGCACCTTCGTGCTCGGCCAGATCGTCGACGAGAAGCAGCCGTTCTCTCCGGTCATCCTGCCGCTCGGCAGCCACAGCGCGACCCTCGACTCCTACGGCGGAGGCCCCGGCACGGTGGCCCTGCACGGATGGACGGATCCGTCCGTCTTCGGCAAAGCCATCAGCCACGGATGCGTCCGGGTGCCCGACGCGGCACTCGCCCTGCTCCGGACAGTCCCCATCGGAACCCCGGTGATCGTCGACAAGGCGTGACCCGAACCGCTACAACATGAACTGCCTACAAATGATGAAGATGAAGGGAATCCCCATGAAGAACACACGGACCCTGGCCTCGGTTGCCAGTGCCCTCGTGCTGGTCGGCGGAGGCGCCTCGCTCGCCCTGCTGGGTGGCGGCGGCGTCGCCGTTGCTGCCGGCGAGCCGTCGTCGGCGTTCGGCCTCGAGCTGACCATCGCCGACAACGCGGTCCTCGACCAGATCCCGGCGGTCGAGTCGACCGACGGAAAGGTCGTCACGGATTCGCTCATCGGTCTGCCGGCCAACCCGGTGGCCAGTGGTGGCGTGGTCAACGTCAGCGCGGAGAACGGCAAGGCCAGCTCCAGCGTGACCGACCTCGGCGTCGGTGACGGCCTGCTGGCCCAGCTGCCCTCGGAGATCACCGACCAGCTCGGCACCGTCTGCGACCAGCTGTCCGCCGGGCTCGACCCGGTCACCGGCGCGATCAACGACGCCCTGCTCGGCACCCTGCTCCCGCAGCTCGGTGGCCTGCTCGACCAGATCGCCGACGCGACCGACGGCACGCCGCTCGACCTGGGCCTGCTCGGCGCGCTCAACCTGTCCAGCCTCACCGACCTCCAGCTCGACGGCCTGTGCGACGTCCTGTCCGGTGACACCCAGCTCGTCGGCGCCGACGCCGTCATCGCCGAGTGCAACGGCGACACCGGCACCACCGTCATCACCGACCTGGCTGCCCTCGGCCTCCCGGTCGACATCGACGTCAGCGAGCCGAACGCCACGCTCGACATCGCCGGCCTGGTCACCATCACCGCCAACCGCCAGACCGCCAACGCCGACGGCACCTTCACCGTCGACGCCCTGCACGTCAGCATCCTGGGTCAGATCGAGCTGACGGTGGCCTCCGCCACCTGTGGCGAGGTCACCAGCGACGAGGAGACGGACCCGAGCGACGCTCCGACCCCGACCCCGATCGAGTCGCACGTCCCGGTCACCGGCTGATCCTGGCCAACCGACCCTGACGGGTCACCCTTCTCGGCACATCCTCATTTGTCGGCAATCCGACCGGCCGCAGCCCACCAGCTGCGGCCGGTCGGTCGTTTTTCACTTGACCAGGCGACGGTGCCAGGCGACCGCGCTGGCGTCGGTGAGCGAGGCCACCTGGTCGATCACGACCCGGGTCCGGGCCGCGTCGTCGGCCGCGGCGGCCCAGTCCCCGGCGAAGGTCTCGTCCAGGTCGTCGCCGTCACGGTCGAGCAGGCTCACGACGAGCTCGGTCAACAGCTCGCGCTGCCGGACCTGCAGGGCCATCCGGGTCGCGTCCTGCATGACGTAGTGCGCGGCGATGCCCTTGAGCACGGTGATCTCGAGCCAGGTGTCCTCCGGGACGACCAGATCGGCGGCGTACCGGACGAACGGCCCGTCGGACGTCGCGAAGGTGGCCTGTTGCACGGCGCCGCAGAACCGCCCGATCAGGTCGCTGGTGAGGTTCTTCAGCGCAGCCAGGCTCCCCCGGCGCCCGTCGTACGACGCCTGCGGCCAGCTGCCGACGGACCTGAGGCCCTCGAGCACGTGATCGAGGCGGTCATCGGTCGCGTCGGGGAGGTACCACGAGCGGACGGTCGACCAGACCGCCGAGGTGTCGATGCGGGTCAGGTCGAGCTTGCCCGCCACGGTGCCGTCCTCGACGTCGTGGACCGAGTAGGCGACGTCATCGGCCAGGTCCATCACCTGTGCCTCGACGCAACGCCGGCCGGTCGGCGCCCCGGCGCGGGCCCAGTCGAACGCGGGTCGGTCGTCGTCGTACACACCGAACTTGCCGGCGGCGCTCTCGGGAGCGTCAGCGACGCCCCAGGGGTACTTGGTGCAGGCATCCAGGGTCGCGCGCGTGAGGTTCAGCCCGGCCGACTCCCCCGCCGCGTCGGAGGTCTTCGCCTCGAGCCGGGTCAAGAGTCGCAGCGTCTGGGCATTGCCCTCGAAGCCGCCGCAGTCCACCGCCAGGGCAGCAAGCGCTCGCTCACCGTTGTGCCCGAACGGCGGGTGCCCGAGGTCGTGCGCCAGGGCAGCGGTCTCGGTGATGTCGGGGTGCGTGCCGAGGGCCCGCGAGAGGTCGCGCGCGATCTGCGCCACCTCCAGGCTGTGGGTCAGGCGGTTGCGGACGAAGTCGTCGCTCTGCGGCCCGACAACCTGGGTCTTCGCCGCGAGCCGCCGGAACGACGCCGCGTGCACGACCCGCGCACGGTCGCGCTCGAACGCCAGCCGTACCGGCGCCTCGACCCGCTTCGGCGGTTCGGGCACGATGCGCTCACGCGCCTGATCGTCGTACCGCTGCTCCACCTGGTCCACGACGCGACCCTATCGGCGGAGACGACGAGGACCTCCCACAGCCGACCTCAGGCGCTGCGTTCGGCGACGCCGACGATCAGCGGCCGCACGATGGGAGGCGCCTTGAGCAGCTGGTCGTGCTGCACGCTCGCCACGGTGAACCCCGCAGCCTCGATGCTCGCCAGGGTCGGCCGGTTGGGATGACATCCGTGGCCGATCCTCACCTGCAGTCCCTCCAGGCGGTCCTGCCAGCGAGCGAGCCCGGGGTCCTCGGAGCGCACGTGCTCGAGGAAGACCAGTCGACCGCCGGGCTTCAGGACCCGGTGGGCCTCCGCCAGCGCCCTGGTCGGGTCGTCCACCGTGCACAGCACCAGCGTCGACACGACGGCGTCGAACGTGCCCGCATCGAACGGCAGCTTCTCGGCGGGCGCCCGCACCACGGTCGCCGACACCTGCTGGTCCGCGACGTGGCGCTCGAGACGCCGAGCCATCGGCTCCTCGGGCTCAGTGACGACCAGCTCGGTGACCCCCGGGCCGTAGAACCGGAGGTTGGCACCGGTCCCGCCCCCGACCTCCAGCACCCGGCCGGCGAGCGGCTCCAGGAGCTCCTTGCGGAGCTGTCGCAGAACGGCCTTCTCGGGCCCTGCCATGATGCGGTCGTACCCGGCCGCGAAGATCCGGCCCCAGAGGCTCATGGCTCAAGGTAGGCCCATCGAGGCCCGCCCGGAAAGCCTCCGGCGCTGCGATCAGTAGACGGTCACGTGGACGTGGTCGTAGTGGTTCGCCGTGGTGGAACCACGGTCCGACATCCCGCGCCAGCCCTCGCCGGCCCGGTCGACGGACCAGATCCGCTGCGAGTAGATGACGTAGTTGACGCCCAGGGCCGCGTAGTTCGCGCGCACGAAGTCGGCGACCTCCTGACCACGCGCGCCCGACACCATGATGTCGACGGCAATGCCCTGCGAGTGCTCACCGTCGCCCCGGAAGGTGCCGTAGGCACCGATCTCGGGGAAGTTCGCGCAAACGGCCTCGTGGACCTTCTTGATGTTGGCACTCACGCCGGCGGGCACGGAGGTGCCGTTGGTGCAGTCACCACCCAGGGTCGGGGGCTTCTCCTTGCTGAAGTAGCCGGAGGTCACCCAGCGAGACTTGCCCTCGACGACGATCTCCGAGCGACCGTCGTACTTGCGTCCGGTGAGGAGGACCTTCTCGCCCTCGTCGAGCTCGCCGACGTTCTTGGCCTTCTTGTCCGGCCGCGCCCACAGGTTGAGGGCGGCAGTCGTCCAGCGGCGGGTGTCGGCGTTCTTGATGGCCTTCGCGACGGCGTCGGCGTCGAGCAGCCGAGCAAGCTTGCTCGAGGCTGCGTCCCCACGCGCGCTGTCACGGGAGAGGACGGGGAGCTCGCGGACGGCTCCGCTCACCGCGTTGGCGGCGAGGGTGCGGTCCACGGCGATGACATCGTTGGAGTCGGGCGTCGGGGAGCTGCTGAGCACTCCGGCGGTGACGACTGCTCCAGTCGCCAGAACGGCCAGCGAGCCGGCAAGTGCTGCGGCTCGGGGCTTACGTCGCGCGGTTTCCCGCTTGTGGCTGTTTGCCACGCGCTGATCCTTTGCTGTTGCTGACATGACGACGCCTGACTCGTTGCCGGGTCAGGCGTATCAATCGAGTGAAGCACAGGTAATTGCCGCTTCAATAATCCCTGGATCACACATTTGGGGTGTTCCGGGTCACCCCCCGGTGGTCTCGTTGACCTCCTCCAGCAGCCCTGAACCGCCCTCGCAGAGGCCATCGGTGTCGTCCAGCCAACCCTCCGGAAGGACCACGCGACTGCGCGGCGCGCCCTGTCGTCCCCGCGGTGCGCCGAGCTCTCCGACCGGGAACGGCTCGCTGGGATCGAGCTCGTCGAGGAGCCGGTCGAGGGTGGCCAGCGAGTCGACGAGACCGAGCGACCGGCGCAGCTCGCCGCCTGCGCGGAAGCCCTTGAGGTACCACGCGATGTGCTTGCGGAACTCCTTGCAGCCACGCTCCTCCCCCATGTGCTCGCACAGCAGCTCGGCGTGGCGGCGCATCATGGTGCGTACGTCGCCGAGGGTCGGCAGCGTGGTCACGGCCTCGCCGCCGAAGGCTGCGGCGAGGTCGCGGAAGAGCCACGGCCTCCCGAGGCAGCCGCGCCCGACGACGACACCGGAGGCCCCTGTTTGCTCGACCATCCGGAGCGCGTCCGCGGCCTCCCAGATGTCGCCGTTGCCCAGCACCGGGATGTCGACGTGGTCGACCAGGTTCGCGATCGCCTCCCAGTCGGCCTGGCCGGAGTAGGCCTGCGCGACGGTCCGCCCGTGCAGCGCGATCGCCGCGATGCCGGACTCCTGGGCGATCCGGCCCGCGTCGAGGTAGGTGAGGTGGTCGTCGTCGAGACCCTTCCGGGTCTTCATGGTCACCGGGACGTCGTACGGCGTCGCGGCGGCCACCGCTTCCTCGAGGATCCGCCCGAGCAGGTTGCGCTTCCACGGCAACGCGCCCCCGCCACCCTTGCGGGTGACCTTCGGGACGGGGCAGCCGAAGTTGAGGTCGACGTGCGCGACGCCGTACTCCTCGCAGAGGATCCGGGTGGCCTTGCCGACGTACGTCGGATCGGTGCCGTAGAGCTGGACGGAGCGCACCGTCTCGGCCTCGTCGAAGACCAGCATCCGCTTCGTGGTCTCGTCACCCTCGACCAGGCCGCGACTGGTGATCATCTCGCAGACGTAGAGGCCGGCGCCGTACTCGGCACAGAGGCGGCGGTAGGCAGCGTTGGTGATGCCGGCCATGGGCGCCAGCACCACCGGGGTCGGCACCTCGAGGGACCCGAGGCGCAGTCCGGTCGTCGCGACGCTCACGTGGCTTCCTGGCTCGGCTTCTTCTTGGGCTTCTTCTTGACCGGCTTCTCGACCTTGCTGATCTCGCCCGCCCACGTGACCGGGTCGAGCCCCGCCGGCGGGATGAAGCTGATCGTCTCCAGCGTGCGGGCGGGTGCGATGAAGTAGACCTGACAGATCTGCGCCGTTGCGGCCTTCAGGAAGGACGCAGGGAGCGGGTCGCCCGCACAGGCCGGGAGCTGGGCCTTGGTGTATTGGTTCGGCGCTTCGAGGGTGGTGCCGTCGTTGGCCCAGATCACGTTGTCGAGCTTGAGACCACCCAGGTCGGTGTCACCGAGGTTGGTGACCGTCAGCCGGACGAAGTACGGCGTCCGCGCTGCCGTCACGTCGTCGACGTTCCAGCCGGCAAAGGACTCCTGGAACGAGGTGCGCTCGATCCGCTCGACCTTCACGGACAGGACGCCGATCTCCTTCTGGCGCCGCTCGAACGCGATCACGCCCTCCGCGCCGAGGGCGAGCTGCGTGCCGGGCTCGGTGAGCGTGACTCCGAACGGCACGTCGTAGTACGAGGCCGGGGCCTCGGTCGTGGCGGAGGGACTCGGCTTCGCCGACTCCTTCTCCTCAGCCTTGTCGTCGTCCTTCGAGCCGCAGCCAGCGAGCAGGCCGAGGGCCAGCACGCCGGCCGCGACTCGCATCAGCATCCGAGGAACCGCTCAGCGAAGTAGCCGGTCAGCTTGTCGAGGGACACCCGCTCCTGGGACATCGTGTCGCGTTCGCGAACCGTCACCGCGTGGTCCTCGAGGGTGTCGAAGTCGACGGTGACGCAGTACGGCGTGCCGATCTCGTCCTGGCGGCGGTAGCGGCGTCCGATGGCGCCCGAGTCGTCGAAGTCCACGGTCCAGTTGCGCCGCAGCTCGGCGGCCAGGTCCTTGGCCTTGGGCGACAGGTCGGCGTTGCGGGACAGCGGCAGCACCGCGACCTTGATCGGCGCGAGACGCGGGTCGAGCCGCAGCACGGTGCGCTTGTCGACACCGCCCTTGGTGTTGGGCGCCTCGTCCTCGGTGTAGGCGTCGACCAGGAAGGTCATCAGGCTGCGCGACAGTCCAGCTGCCGGCTCGATGACGTACGGCGTGTAGCGCTCGTTGTTGGCCTGGTCGAAGTAGGACAGGTCGGTGCCCGAGGCCTCGCTGTGCGTCCTGAGGTCGAAGTCGGTGCGGTTGGCGATGCCCTCGAGCTCGCCCCACTCCGAGCCGGCGAACCGGAAGCGGTACTCGATGTCGACGGTGCGCTTGGAGTAGTGCGACAGCTTCTCCTGCGCGTGCTCGTAGTGGCGCAGGTTCTCGGGGTCGATGCCGAGGTCGACGTACCAGGCGGTGCGCGCGTCGATCCAGTACTGGTGCCACTCCTCGTCCTCACCCGGCTTGACGAAGAACTCCATCTCCATCTGCTCGAACTCGCGGGTCCGGAAGATGAAGTTGCCGGGCGTGATCTCGTTGCGGAAGCTCTTGCCGATCTGGGCGATGCCGAACGGGGGCTTCATCCGCTGGCTCGTCACCACGTTGGCGAAGTTGAGGAAGATGCCCTGCGCCGTCTCGGGACGCAGGTAGTGCAGGCCGGACTCGTCCTCGATGACGCCGAGGTAGGTCTTGAGCAGGCCCGAGAACTGGCGGGGCTCGGTCCAGGCGCCGCGGGTGCCGCAGTTGGGGCAGGCAAGCGTGGCGATGTCGACCGTGTCGGGGTCCTCGATCCCCTTCTTCTCGGCGTACTGCTCCTGCAGGTGGTCGGCCCGGAACCGCTTGTGACACGACTGGCACTCGGTGAGCGGGTCGGAGAAGGTCGCGACGTGGCCCGAGGCCTCCCAGGTCTGGCGCGGCAGGATCACGCTGGAGTCGAGACCGACGACGTCCTCGCGCATCTGCACCATGGACTTCCACCACTGGCGCTTGATGTTGTCCTTGAGCTCCACACCGAGCGGGCCGTAGTCCCAGGCGGAACGGGTGCCGCCGTAGATCTCTCCGCAGGGGTAGACGAAGCCTCGGCGCTTCGCGAGGGAGACAACCTGGTCGACGGTGGACGGGGGCGGCTTGGCCACAGGGGGATTCCTTTATGGGAACGAGCCCGGCTGGCTGCCGGGCGGTGCTTGTCAGTGTTGTTGAACGACTCGCGGGAGCAGTCCCCTAGGTTACGCGAGCCTCGGCCACGTTGAGCACGGTATTCGGCTCGACGACCTCGTAGGCGCCCGGTTCGTCGATCGCCCGCATCAGTACGGGCACCCCGTGCAGCTTCAGGTCGTACGACGACAGGGCCCGCCGATACGCCCCGACGTTGACCCAGCGGGTGGTCAGCACCCACAGGTCGGGCTCGTCGACGTTGCGGCCGATCCACCCGGCGACGTACCCGGGCTTGTCGAGCAGGAGCCCGTGGACACGCTCGAGGTCCGCCCGCAGCAGGTCGGGATCCTCGGAAGCGGGGACCCGGAAACGATTCACGACGAGCACGTGCGAACTCTACGCAGTCCCGCCGCGCTTGACCCGGCGGCCATCGACGACGACTATGACACCTGTCATAGTCGATTCGAGGGAGCCCCCGTGACCGCCGAGACCACCACCTGGCTGAAGTCCGCCTGCATCCTGTGCGAGTGCAACTGCGGGATCGAGTTGCAGGTCGAGGACCGCCACCTGGTGAAGATCCGCGGCGACAAGTCGCACCCCGGCTCCGAGGGCTACACCTGCGAGAAGCCGCTGCGCCTGGACCGCTACCAGAACGGCACCGAGCGGCTCACCTCTCCCCTGCGCCGGCGGCCCGACGGCAGCTACGAGGAGATCGACTGGGACACGGCCATCGCCGAGATCGCAGCGCGCCTCGCCGGGATCCGCGACGAGCACGGCGGCGACAAGATCTTCTTCTACGGCGGTGGCGGCCAGGGCAACCACCTCGGCGCGACGTACAGCCAGTCCCTCCAGGCCGCCCTCGGTGTGAAGTACCGCTCCAACGCGCTCGCCCAGGAGAAGACGGGCGAGATGTACGTCGACGGTCGGCTGTACGGCGGTCACACCAAGGGAGACTTCGAGCATGCCGAGGTGGTCGTGTTCATCGGCAAGAACCCCTGGCAGTCGCACTCCTTCCCGCGCACCCGCCCGGTGCTCAAGGAGATGGCGGCCGACCCCGATCGCTGCATGGTGGTCATCGACCCGCGACGCAGCGAGACCGCGGCCATGGCCGACATCCACCTGCAGGTCCGCCCGGGCACCGATGCCTGGTGCCTGGCCGCGCTCGGCGGGGTCCTGGTCCAGGAGGACCTGGTCGACCACGACTTCATCGACCAGCACACGACCGGCGCAGACCCGGTCCTCGCCGCCTACGCGGCCGTCGACGTCGCCGACTACGCCGCACGCTGCGGCGTGCCGGAGGAGCTGATCCGGCAGACCGCGCGCCGGATCGGGGCCGCCGCGAGTGTCTGCACCTATGAGGACCTCGGCATCCAGCAGGCACCGCACAGCACCCTGAACTCCTACCTCAACAAGATGCTCTGGATCCTGACCGGCAACTTCGCCAAGCCAGGCGCCATGTTCCTGCACTCGACGTTCGCGCCGATCGCCGGCAGCGCGCCGCCGGGCGGGTCCGGCTCCGGTCGCAGACGCTCGCCCCTGCAGCGGGCCGTACGGACCACCCAGGCGGCGGCCACCACCGCGGTCGGCGCCGCCGCGATCCGGTTGCCCGCCTTCCTGCCGGGCGTGATCGCCGAACCGGTGGCCGCAGCGATGAGCGGTCTCGTCGCGAAGGTCGCCAACGGGCCGACCAGCCCCACCGGTGCCGCGCGTCGCCCGGCCGCCGACCGTCGTACACCGGTCACCGGAGCGCGGATCATCGCCGGCCTGGTCCCGTGCAACTCGATCGCCGAGGAGTGCCTCGCCGACCACCCGGACCGCTTCCGCGCGCTCTGGCTCGACAGCACCAACCCGGCGCACTCCCTCGCCGACTCCGAGTCGTTCCGCCAGGCGATGCGCGCCGTCGACCTGAGCGTCGTGATCGACATCGCGATGACAGAGACGGCGCGACTGGCCGACTACGTCCTGCCTGCGTCGACCCAGTTCGAGAAGTGGGAGTGCACCTTCTTCAACGTCGACTTCCCGCGCAACGTCTTCCAGCTGCGCAAGCCGGCCATGGAGCCGCTCGAAGGAACGTTGCCCGAGCCGGAGATCTATGCGCGCCTGATCCGCGCCCTCGCGCCGGTCGGCGAGTCGGTGCTCGCCCCGCTGCGTCGCGCGGCCCGTCGTGGACGCACCCAGTTCGCGATCGCCTTCTTCGCGGCCGTGGCAGCGGACCCGAGGCTGATGGGCCTCGCCGGCCACGTGCTGTACGAGACGCTCGGCACCACGCTGCCCGAAGGCGCGCGCGGGACCGCGTCGCTGTGGGGGGTCAGCCAGCTGTGCGCCATGGGCAACCCCGACTCCGTGGCCCGGGCCGGCTTCGACGGCGCAGGCTTCGACGCCGGCAACCAGCTCTTCGACCGGATCCTCACCGGTGAGGGCGTGGTCTTCACAGTCGACGACTACGAGCACGCGTGGGACTACACCCGCCGCCCCGATCGCCGTTTCACCCTCGACGTGCCCGAGCTGCTCGAGCACCTGGTGTCACTGTCCACCGAGCCGAGCTCGTGGACGACCGAGGAGTTCCCCTTCGTCCTGTCCGCCGGAGAGCGGCGCGCGTTCACGGCGAACACGATCATCCGCGACCCGTCGTGGCGACGGCGCGATGCCGACGGCGCGCTCCGCATCCACCCCGAGGACGCCTGGGCGCTGAGCGTCACGACCGGCGACAGCCTCCGCGTGGTGACCGAGAAGGGCGAGGCCGTCGCCCAGGTGGAGGTGACCGAGCAGATGCAGCCCGGACACGTCTCCCTCCCCAACGGCATGGGGATCGAGCACGCTGACGGCAGCCCGGGCGTCGCACCCAACGAGCTGACGTCGCTGCACCACCGGGACTGGCTCGCGGGCACTCCGTGGCACAAGTACGTCCCCGCCCGCCTGGAGCGCGTGTGACCACCCGGACCCGCTCACCACGCGACGCCATGCTGGACAGCGCGATCGCCCTGTTCCGCGAGCGCGGCGTCGCGGCCACCTCGCTGCGCGACGTGGTGGCCCACAGCGGTGCGCCACGGGGGTCGATCTACCACCACTTCCCCGGCGGCAAGGCCGAGCTGGCCCACGACGCGACCCGACGCGCCGGGGACCTCATGGGCCGACTGGTCGCAGGGGTCGTCGACAGCGCAGAGCCGGTCGGCGCTGTCGAGACGATGATCGACCACTGGTCGGGCGTGCTGCTCGACAGCGACTTCGCCGCCGGTTGCCCCATCGCCGCTGCCGCGCTCTCGGGAGACGACACGGCCGCGGCACGGGACGCCGCCAGCGGCGCCTTCGCGACGTGGGAGCAGTTGCTGGCCGAGGCCCTGGCCGGACGCGGCCTTGCCTCCGGGGAGGCGGCCGACCGGGCCGCGCTCATCGTGAGCGCCATCGAGGGGGCACTGCTCGTGAGTCGCGCCCGTCGTACCGACGCACCGTTGAGGGCCGTGGGCAGGGAGCTGGTCCGCCTCCTTCCCTGAGGAACCGACGTCGCCGACTTGACCGGAAGCAGCGCAGTGTTGAGAATGATTCTCATGCGCTTCTCTTCCGGTCTCGTCACGCTCTCCGCCCTCGCCCTGCTGGCCTCCGGCTGCTCGGCCTTCAGCGACAGCGCGGACGACGACGGCACCACCAAGGTGGCCGCGGCGTTCTATCCGCTCGCCTACGTCGCCGAGCGGGTCTCCGAGGGCACCGACACGAAGGTCGACCTGCTCACCCACCCGGGCACCGAGCCACACGACCTCGAGCTCGACGTCAGCCAGACGGCCGTCGTGGTCGATGCCGACCTGGTCGTCTTCGAGTCCGGTTTCCAGCCCGCCGTCGACGACACCGTCGAGCAGAACGCCGACGGGGCCACCCTCGACGCGACGGACGTGGTCGACCTGCTGCCCGTCGACGAGTCGGCGGCCGAGCACGAGGAGCACGCCGAGGAGGAAGGCGGTGAGCACGACCACGGGGATGCCGACCCGCACTTCTGGCAGGACCCGCTGCGCATGGCCGACCTCGGCGACGCGATGGCCGAGAAGCTGGCAGATGTCGACGGCGACAACGCCGAGACGTACCGCACCAACGCCGCCGCCCTCCGCAAGGACCTCGAAGCCACCGACAAGGCCTTCAGCGCTGGCCTCGCCGACTGCGAGCGTGACACGATCGTGGTGTCCCACGACGCGTTCGGCTACCTGGAGAAGTACGGCCTCCACATCGCCTCGATCGTGGGGCTGTCCCCCGAGGCCGAGCCCACCGCCGCAGTCCTCGGCGAGCTGCAGGAACTGATCCGGACGGAAGGCATCACCACGGTGTTCAGCGAGCCCCTCGAGCCCGCGCTCGGCGAAGACCTTGCGACCGACCTCGGCCTCAGCAACGGCGTGCTCGACCCGATCGAGGGCCTGATCAAGGACGCACCCAAGGGCTCGGACTACCTTTCCCTGATGAACGCCAACCTGGAGACCCTCGTCTCCGCCAACGGTTGTCGATGACGACCGACGACACCACCCGCACGCCCGCTGTCGCCATCAGCAACGGCAGCGTCGCCCTGGGCGGGCGCCCGGTGCTGCGTCGGATCGACCTGGGCGTCGCGCCCGGCGAATTCGTCGCCCTCATGGGGGCCAACGGCTCCGGCAAGTCCACCCTCGTGCGCGCCCTCGTCGGTCTCCGGCCGTTGGCCGCCGGCGAGGTGCGGATGTTCGGCACACCCCTGGACGACTTCGACGACTGGTGCCGGATCGGCTACGTCCCCCAGCGCGCCACCGCGGCCGCCGGCGTCCCTGCCTCGGTCTGGGAGGTCGTGGCCGCCGGGCGGCTGACCCGCCGCCGCCTGCTGCGTCCGCTCTCACGTGCCGACCGGGCCGCGATCCACGACGCCCTCGAGATCGTCGGGCTCGCCGACCGGCGTCGCGAAGCGGTCAGCAACCTGTCCGGCGGGCAGCAGCAGCGGGTCCTCATCGCCCGCGCCCTCGCCGGTGAACCCGAGCTCTTCTTCCTCGACGAGCCGACAGCCGGCGTGGACCTGCCGAACCAGCAGGTGCTCGCCGAGACCCTCGCCCAGCTCAAGTCCCGCGGCGCCACGATCGTGCTGGTCGCCCACGAGCTCGGGCCGCTCGCGCCACTCGTCGACCGCGCCGTCGTGCTCCGCGACGGACGGATCGTGTACGACGGCGCTGCCCTGGCCGATCACGAGGTGCACCAGCCGTGGTTCGCCGAACCGCACACGCACCACCACCATCCTCACGACTCCGCGCCCAAGCAGACCGACCACGTACCCCACGTCGGCTCCCCCGTCGACCGACCCCGAGGTGAAGGTCGATGAGTCCCGCCGAGCTGTTCGCACTCCCCTTCATGCAGCGCGCCCTGATCGCCGCGCTGCTGACCGGCCTGGCCGCGCCGGCCATCGGCACGTTCCTGGTCCAGCGCCGGCTCGCCCTGATGGGCGACGGGATCGGCCACGTCGCGGTCACCGGTGTCGCCATCGGGCTGGTGACCAACACCTCCCCCACCTGGGCCGCCGTCGTGGTGGCGATCCTGGGCGCCGTGCTCATCGAAGTGATCCGTGAGCGCGGACAGACCAACGGTGACGTCGCCCTGGCGCTGCTGTTCTACGGCGGTCTCGCCGGCGGCATCCTCGTCAGTGGCATCGACGGCCAGAGCGCCTCGTCCCTGAACCGGTACCTCTTCGGTTCGCTGACGACCATCTCCGCCGACGACGTCATCGTCACCATGGTGCTGGCCATCGCCGTCGTGGGGCTGAGCGTGGGACTGGCGCCGCAGCTGTTCGCCGTGGCCCAGGACCAGGAGTTCGCCCGGGTCGCCGGCCTGCAGGTGCGGTTCTACAACGTGCTCGTCGCCATGCTCGCCGCCGTCAGTGTCACCGTCGCGATGCGCACGGTGGGGCTCCTGCTCGTCTCCGCGCTGATGGTGGTCCCCGTGGCGACCGCCCAACAACTGACCCGCTCGTTCCGTACGACGATCGGCGCCGCCATGGTGCTCGGTGTCTTCGCGTCGGTCGGCGGGCTCGTGGTGGCCACCTTCGCGTCGTACCAGGCCACCGTCGCGCCGGGTCCGACCATCGTCCTGCTCGCCCTCGCCTGCTACGTCGTGGCGTGGCCGATCGGGATCTGGAGCCGACGACGAGCGCGGCTCCGCGAGCCGTTCCCGGACGGCACGGTGCCGCTGCACGAGGCCTGTGACGAGCACCCGCACGCCCACGGCCCCGACTGCGGACACCTGGCCGTGCCGCACGACGACCACGTCGACTACGTCCACGACGGGCACCGGCACGCCGAGCACGGTGCGCACTACGACGAGCACTGACGCGCGTCGTACCAACCAGAATTGTCGTTGCAAGGCCCTCGGGACAGCAATTCTGGTCGGTGCGCCGACCCAGCTCAACCAGTTGGGTTGGGCTCCGCGCCGCCGTACCGCCGGTCACGGCGGGCGTAGGTGTCGATGGCCTGCCAGAGGTGGCGGCGGTCGACGTCGGGCCAGAGCACGTCGGTGAACACGAACTCCGAATAAGCCGCCTGATAGAGCATGAAGTTCGAGAGCCGCTGCTCCCCGGACGTGCGCCAGATCAGGTCGGCATCGGGGAGCTCGGGAACGTACAGGTAGCGCGCGAGCGTCCGCTCGTCGACCTTCTCCGGGTTGACCTTCCCCGCGGCGACGTCGCGAGCGAGCCCGCGGGCCGCGTCACCGAGCTCGGAGCGGCCGCCGTAGTTGACGCACATGGTGAGGGTGAGGACGTCGTTGTCCTTCGTCATCTCCTCGGCGACCTGGAGCTCCGTGATGACCGACTTCCACAGCTTCGGTGCCCGACCGGCCCAGCGGACCCGGACGCCGAGCTCGTGCATCTCATCGCGACGTCGGCGGATCACGTCGCGGTTGAATCCCATCAGGAACTTCACCTCGTCGGGGCTGCGCGACCAGTTCTCCGTCGAGAACGCGTACGCCGAGATCGCCTTCACGCCGATCTCGATCGCACCCTCGACGACGTCGAACAGGCTGGACTCGCCCTCCTCGTGGCCCTTCGTGCGCGGCAGGCCACGCTCCTTGGCCCAACGGCCGTTGCCGTCCATCACGATCGCGACGTGGTGCGGCACCAGCTCAGGCTGGATCGCGGGCGGAGCTGCGCCGGAGGGGTGCGGCGTCGGCGGCCGGACCTCGGTGCGACGGGCGGCGGTCGCCGCGGCGGCACGGGAGCGTCGGGTGGAGCGAGTCACAGGAGGCAGTCTGTCAGCGCTCGACGTAGGCCAGCGAACGCAGGCCCCGCTCGAGCTGCCACTGCACGAACACCGCGACCAGGCCGCTGGCCTCGCGGACGTGACGGGGGTCGGCGGCCTCGATGGTCGGCCAGTGGCCGGCGAGCAAGGCGCCGAGGAGGGTGAGGGTCTCGGGGGCAGGGGTGGCCGAGCCGGGGATCCGGCAGGTCGAGCACAGCACCCCGCCCATCGACGGGTTGAACCAGCGGTGGTGGCTGAGCTCGCCGGTCGCCATCACCGGCGGACGGCCGCAGTGGGCGCACTCCACGAACGCCGGGGCGTAGCCCGCGATGGCGAGGGCGCGCAGCAGGTACGAGTCGAGCACGTGGTGGGCGCCGCGCTCCCCCGCTGCCATCGCGTTGAGGCCACCGAGCAGGAGGCCGAACTGCTGGCGCGCCGGCTCCCGCTCCTCGACCACCAGACGTTCGGCGGTCTCGAGCATGACGGTGCCGGCGGTGTAGCGGTCGTAGTCGCGCCCGACCTGTGCGCCATAGGCGCCGCGGGTCTCGGCCTGCGTGATCGTGTCGAGGTTGCGCCCCTCGGCCAGCTGGAGGTCCACGTGTGTGAAGGGCTCGAGTCGCGAGCCCCACCGGGACGTCGTACGACGCACGCCCTTGGCCACCGCCCGGATCCGGCCGTTCTCGCGGGTCAGCAGCGTGATGATGCGGTCCGCTTCACCCAGCTTGTGGGTGCGCAGGACGATCGCTTCGTCACGGTAGAGCGGCACTCCCCCATTGTGGCGCCCGCCTCCGACAGGAGCCGGGCACCACTCCGGAGATCAGCCTCGGTAGATGCGCGGGGACAGCGCGAGGTTCTCCCGCACGGTGCCCCGCAACGCGTCGTCGCCGAACTCGCCGAACTCACCGTCAGGGTTGCTCGACGTGACGCCGACCCCGACCCGGACCAGGCTCGGCCGGCCGATGCAGGCACGCGGCACCACGAGACGGACGACGCGGCCGTCGAGCGTGCGGGAGAGGCCGGAGCAGCGGACCTTGTTCCCCTTCGCGTTGAGGAGGACGAGCCCACGGATGTCACCGATGCGCAGCATCGTGAGGTCGAACCGGGCCACGCGCGTGCGGATGTCGGCGAAGACCGCCCAGTCGGTGGCCGGCAGCGCCTGCTTGAGCGTGATCCGGAAGACGAGGTGGGTGCGGGAGTGCGTGACGTTGGTGCGGACCACGTCGCCGATCACCCGGTCGGGGACCGGGGTGGCGGCATCCTCCGTGAACTGGTGGACGTCGCCGGCGGGGTCGGTGTGGCTCCAGGTGCCGGCGTGGGCACCGCCCGCCGATCCGAGGGTGAGGGCGCCTGCAGCGGCGACGACCACGGCCATCCGACGGAGTCCGGGCATGCCAAAGCGACGAGAGAGAGGGGTGTTCATGGGCCCACCCTTTCAGCGAACGGGCCGCCGGGTCGGCGAATCAGCGAACCCGGGACCAAAGTCCCGGCCCGGACTCGTGATCCAACTGCTGACCGATCAGGAGGAGCGGGTACGACGGTTCCGCAGCCCCGGACGCGCGCACTCACGGGCGAAGCGGGTCACGACCAGGTCGAGCCGCTCGGGGCGGCGTCGCCACTCCAGCGGCGCAGAAGCGTGCTCGATCGTGGACCCGGCGATCTCGCCGGCCAGCAGCTCCGCATCGGCGACCGGGTGGAACGGGTCGCCCGAGCGGGCCAGGACCAGCGTCGGTGCGGTGATCGCCGCGCGCTCGACCGACGAGGGGGCGAACCGTCCGAAGAGCACACCGTGAGCAGCCGCGGCGACCACGCCGGGGCGCTGGTCGAACGTGTCGAGGGCGATCCGGAGCCACGGCGGCAGCAACCGGCGCGGAACCGGTCGCGTCGCCGTCCGCAGCGCCGTCACCGAGAGCGGCAGGTACCGCGCGGCCAGGAGCACGGGGGTCAGCAGCGCCATCTGCACGGCCAGCGCGTTGTCGAGCACCGGACCGTCCAGGACCAGGCCGGAGACCCGCTCGGGGGCGATCGCCGCCACCTCGAGGGCGACGTTCGCACCGAGCGAGCTGCCACCGATGACCGCGCGGGACGCACCCATGTGGTCGAGCAGTGCGACGACCTGCTCCGCGTACGCGGTCACCGAGTAGGACAGCGGGTCCTCGGGACGGTCGGACCGGCCGTGCCCGAGGGGGTCGAGCACGACGACGTGCAGGCCGGATGACGCGAGAGCGCGCGCCGCGTGGGCGTGCACCCGGCGCGACACCAGCAACGGCGGCACGAGCACGACCCAGGCGTCACCGCCGCCGTACTCGGTGAACTCCAGGCGGTCGCGTCCGCGTGGCCCCTCGATGAAGCACTGGCCGACCATCTCCGAGGCCAACGCGGCGCGACCCATGCTCAGGCTCCCGTCGGGGACGACGGAATCGTGATGGCCTGGGCCCGGTTGGCCGCGCACACCACCGCACGCAGGGAGGCGGTCACGATGTTGTGGTGGATGCCGATGCCCCAGACGATCTCGCCGGCGATCTCGCACTCGACGTACGCCGCTGCGACCGCGTCGCCTCCTGAGGAGAGGGCGTGCTCAGCATAGTCGAGGACCCGGATGTCGGCACCCGCCTGGCGCATGCCGTCGACGAAGGCCGCGACCGGACCGTTGCCCATCCCCGTGAAGGACTGCTCCTCACCACGGACGACCATCGTGACTTCCTGGCGGTCGTCACCTTCCTGGTCGGTCGTCGACGAGAACGCCACGAGGCTGTAGGGCTCCTCGCGGTCGAGGTACTCCGTGCGGAAGATCGACCAGATCTCGTCCGGCGTCACCTCGCCGCCCTGGGCATCGGTGCGCTGCTGGATGACCCGGCTGAACTCGATCTGTGCGCGCCGCGGCAGGTCGAGGCTGTGCTCGGCCTTGAGGACGTAGGCGACGCCGCCCTTGCCGGACTGGCTGTTCACGCGGATCACGGCCTCGTAGGTGCGGCCGACGTCCTTCGGGTCGATCGGGAGGTACGGCGCCTCCCACGGGATCTCGCCGACCGGCTTGCCCTGCTCGGCAGCGATCCGGTCGAGGTCCTCCAGACCCTTCTTGATCGCGTCCTGGTGCGAGCCGGAGAACGCGGTGTAGACGAGGTCACCGGCGTACGGGTGCCGCGGGTGCACAGGCAGCTGCGTGCAGTACTCCACCGTGCGGCGGACCTCGTCGATGTCGGACAGGTCGACCTGGGGGTCGATGCCTTGGCTGAACAGGTTCATCGCCAGGGTGACCAGGTCGACGTTGCCGGTGCGCTCGCCGTGGCCGAACAGACAGCCCTCGACCCGGTCCGCACCGGCCATCAGCGCCAGCTCGGTGGCCGCGACGGCGGTGCCGCGGTCGTTGTGCGGGTGCAGGCTGATCGCGGAGTGCTCGCGGCGGCTCAGCTGGCGCGAGAAGTACTCGATCTGGTCGGCGTAGGTGTTCGGCGTCGACATCTCGACGGTCGCGGGCAGGTTGAGGATGATCTCGCGACCCTCCTCGGGCTGCCACACGTCAGAGACCCGCTCGCACACCTCGATCGCGAAGTCGGTGGGTGTCTGGGTGAAGATCTCCGGGCTGTACTGGTAGCCGAAGTCGGTGCCCTCGAGCAGGTTCTCGGCGTGCTTCATCACCCACTCGGTGCCGCGGGTCGCGATCGCGATGCACTCGGCCTCGCTCACGCCGAACACCACCCGCTGGAACAACGGGGCGGTCGCGTTGTAGAGGTGGACGGTCGCCTTGTCGGCGCCGGCGAGCGACGAAACGGTCCGTTCGATCAGGTCCTCGCGGGCCTGGGTCAGCACCGAGATCCGGACGTCGTCGGGGATCTTGTCGCCCTCGACGAGCTGGCGCACGAAGTCGAAGTCGGTCTGGCTCGCGGCCGGGAACCCGACCTCGATCTCCTTGTAGCCCATCTTCACGAGGAGCTCGAACATCTTCATCTTGCGCGAGGGACTCATCGGGTCGATGAGCGCTTGGTTGCCGTCACGCAGGTCGGTGGACAGCCACCGCGGCGCGCGGGTGATCTTCTGGTCCGGCCAGGTGCGGTCCGGCACGGTGACGGGCTCGAAGGCCCGGTAACGCTCGAACGGCATCCCGCTCGGCTGCTGGTTCGGGATGGTGATGCGGTGGGTCATGACATTCCTCGGCTGGTCTTGCAGGGGCGCCGGGCGCGCGACTCTCTCTCCGCAACGAGGGGGTCCGGCTGGCTGTGCCTGATTAGGCGGGGACCTCGCTGCGGCCGCTAAGGAGAAGGGCTCGCATCATCATGACGCCCCACTCTAACAGGATCGGTCGCCGCTGCGGCCGGGGCTAGTCTCGTTTCGTGGCCAGTCTGCTGATCGTGCACCACTCCCCGACCCGGTCGATGCAGGCGTTGCTCGACCAGGTGGTCGCCGGCGCGCACGACGAGGAGGTGCAGTCGGGCGCGGGGGTTGAGGTCGTCGTACGACCTGCGCTGGAGGCGACGGCCGAGGACGTCCTCGCCGCCGACGGCTACCTCCTCGGCACGACCGCCAACTTCGGCTACATGAGCGGGGCGCTCAAGCACTTCTTCGACTCGACCTTCCTGTCCATCGGCGGCTCGCTCGACCCGACCGGAGCACCCGGTGACGCGAGCGACGCCACCGGCTCGACCGCGGGCCGGCCCTACGGCCTGTGGCTGCACGGTCGCTACGACCTGACCGGCGCCCAGCGCTCGGTCGAGTCGATCGTCGGTGCGCTCGGCTGGCGGCAGGGGTACGACGTCCTCGGGGTCCTCGGCGAGGTGGACGACGCCGCGAACGAAGCCGCGTACACCCTGGGCGCTACCATCGCGGCACTGCTGACCGCATGAGAAGGGAGCCCACGCGATGACGCAGCGACGCGCCGTCGCCGTACTCCTGCTCGGTCTGCTCACGTTCGCGAGTGGCCTGCTCACGGCCTGCGGCGCCGAGGACCAGGGCGGCAACACCGACCCCGACCTCGTGGACGCCACCGCGCTCCCGGAGAACGGCCTGTGCCGCAACCTGACGCCCGATGACGTGGCCCGGCCGGCCAACGCGACCGAGACCATCGACTGCGCCAAGAAGCACACCGCCGAGACGTTCGTGACCGGTGAGCTCCCCGCCACGTTCGACGACGTCGAGTACGACGACACCGAGCTGGCCACCTACGCCTACACCACGTGCTCCACGCAGTTCGCTGCGTTCGTCGGTGCCGACGAGAGCCTGGTCCTGCGCACCACCATCAGCTGGGCCTGGTTCCGCCCCTCGGAGAAGGCCTGGGGCAAGGGCGCCCGCTGGTACCGCTGCGACGTCGTCGGCGGCAATGCCTCGAGCCCCGAGTACCGACCGCTCCCGGAGACCGCGAAGGGGATGCTGTCAGGCAGGCCCAACGACGCGTGGTTGAGCTGTGCCCGCGGAGCATCGGTCGCGGAGGGCGAGAAGGTGCCGTGCGCACAGAAGCACGACTGGCGTGCGGTCACGACGGTCAAGCTCGGCAAGCCGACGGACGAGTACCCCGGCGACCGCGTCATGGAGAGCCGCACCCGGTCCTTCTGCGCCCAGTCGGTCAAGGCCTGGCTGAACTACCCCGCGGAGTTCGAGTACGGCTTCACCTTCTTCCACCGTGCCGAGTGGGACGCCGGCATACGGCGCTCTGTCTGCTGGGCGAGGAGCGCCAAGTGACACGTCGCAGGCGTGCCCGGCTCCGTGGCGGGCTGCTGGGATCGGTTGTCCTGGTCCTGGCGGTGACGCTGACGGCCTGCAGCGGCGACGACGGCAAGGGCGACCCGGACGCCGCTGAACCCACCGCGACCCAGACCGTCGCAGCCGCTCCGCCCGCGGCTCCCAAGGCCGGCGCCTGCTACCCGCTGCCGTTCGAGACCGCCGTCGCCCCGACCTCCGAGATCGGACCGGTGGCCTGCACCGCCGGCCACACGAGCGAGACCGTGGCGGTCGGCACCATCAATGCCGTCGTCGACGGTCACCTGGTCGCCGTGGACTCCGAGCGGGTCCAGGCGCAGGTCGCGAGCGCCTGCCCGCAGGCTCTGATCAAGTACGTCGGCGGGACCCGCGAACGCCTTCGTCTCAGCATGATCCGCCCGGTGTGGTTCACGCCCACCGTCAAGGACTCCGACGCGGGCGCCGAGTGGTACCGCTGCGACGCAGTCGTCCTGGCCGGTACGTCGACCCTCGCCCAGCTCACGACCAGCCTCAAGGGCGTGCTGGGCAAGCGCAAGGTCAGCGACCGGTTCGCCATGTGCGGCACGGCTGCCCCGGATGCGAAGAACTTCGAACGCGTGCCCTGCTCGGCCCGGCACAAGTGGCGTGCCATCGACGTCGTGGTCTTCGACGAGGGCAAGTACCCCGGCGAGAAGAAGGTCCGTGCGGCCGGCCGCGGCCAGTGCGAGGACGCCGCGGCCGACACCGCCAAGGACCCGCTCGTCTTCGAGTGGGGCTACGAGTGGCCGACCGCCGAGCAGTGGTCGATGGGCCAGAAGTTCGGCCGCTGCTGGGCGATTGGGTAACGCTAGAAACCGAGCTTTCGCAACTGGCGCGGGTCGCGCTGCCAGTCCTTGGCAACCTTGACGTGCAGGTCGAGGTAGACCGGGGTGCCGAGCAGGGCCTCGATCTGCTTGCGGGCAACGGTGCCGACCTCGCGCAGGCGGGCGCCCTTGTGGCCGATCATGATCCCCTTCTGTGAGTCGCGTTCGACGTACAAGTTGGCGTGGATGTCGAGCAGCGGCCGGTCCGCGTCGCGGCCCTCGCGCAGGCCCATCTCCTCGACCACGACGGCGATCGAGTGCGGGAGCTCGTCGCGGACGCCTTCGAGCGCGGCCTCCCGGATCAGCTCGGCAGCGAGGATCTCCTCGGGTGCATCCGTGAGGTCACCGTCCGGGTAGAGCGGCGGGCCCTCGGGCATCAACGCGACGAGGAGGTTGCCCAGCAGCTCGATCTGGTCGCCGCTCACCGAGGACACCGGCACGATCTCGGCCCAGTCGGTGCCGGTCTCGACACCCAGCGCGACGATGTCGCCCAGGTGCTCGG
This sequence comes from Nocardioides sp. Root682, assembly GCF_001427795.1. Classification (GTDB taxonomy): domain Bacteria; phylum Actinomycetota; class Actinomycetes; order Propionibacteriales; family Nocardioidaceae; genus Nocardioides. The sequence goes on from NZ_LMHJ01000006.1 coordinate 46,056, forward strand.
CGATGCGCTCGGGCGTCGCGACGTCGGTCTTGGTGACCACCGCGATCTTCGTCGTACGACGGACCTTGGCCAGCTCGTTGACGAGGAACGTGTCGCCGGGACCGATCTTCTCGTCGGCCGGGAAGCAGACCGCGACCACGTCGACCTCGGCCCACGTGGTCTTCACCAGGTCGTTGAGCCGCTCGCCCAGCAACGTCCGGGGCCGGTGCAGACCGGGGGTGTCGACGAGCACGAGCTGACCGTCGGCGCGGTGCACGATGCCACGCACCACGGTCCGCGTGGTCTGCGGCTTGTCGGAGGTGATCACGATCTTCTGCCCGACCAGCGCGTTGGTCAGCGTGGACTTGCCGACGTTGGGGCGACCGACGAAGCAGGCGAAGCCGCTGCGGTAGTTGTCGGGAAGGTTGAGGGAGCCGAACATCGCCGGGGCCGGTGCGGGCGGCGGCAGCGCCCCGAAGTCCTCGTCGAACTCGTCGTCGTCCGTGTCGATCTCGTCGCCGAAGTCGTCGCTCATTGCTGTGCTCCCTGTGCTGCGTCGTAATCGGCCCAGATCTCGTCGTCTGACTTCCCTGCGGCCTTGCCTGCGCGCCAGATCGGACCGGGATCAACGGCGCGAGGCTGCCGTCGGGTCACCGCCCGCCAGTAGCCCATCACGTCGTAGTGCGTGCTGGGGAGCTTGCGCTCGCGCATCACGTGCTTGCGGATCGCCCGCATCTGCGCGGACTCCCCCGCCATCCAGAAGTAGCCGTCGCCCTCGGGCCAGTCGAGACCCTCGACGATCTCGGCCAAACGGCTCTCGCCGTCACCGGGCTGCCAGGTGACGTCGGCCCCCTCGGGGAAGTAGCCCTCGATCCGCGAGTCGGCCGGCACCTCGGCCACGATCCGGGTCGGCAGCGAAGCCCCCTGGGTCGCGGCGATGCGGGCCATGGCCGGCAGCGCGGTCAGGTCACCCACGAGGAGCAGCCAGGCGGCATCGACCGGCGGCAGGAACGAGCCCTTCGCCTCGGTGATCGTCACCCGCTGTCCGACCGGGTCGGTCAGCGCCCACTCGGTGACCAGCCCGACCTCGTGGACCACGACGTCGAGGACCAGCGTGCTGTCCTCGACCGAACGGACCGTGTAGTAACGGCTCTGGAACTGCCCGGGCACGATCAGCCCGACCCACTCGTCGGCGATGCCGGTGGAGACGAAGCCGGGCACGTCCAGGGTCAGGCGCACCAGGTGCGGGGTCAACTGCTCGCGCGCGACCACTTCGGCGTCGTACTGCTGGGCCCTGGTGCTCACCCGCGAAGGTTATCGGGGTTTGGAGCCTCGACTAGAAACGGTGCCGCAGCGGGTAGCCGCTCGCCCCCTCACCGTTGGTCTTCGTCGCCAGCACGTGGTGGAGCTGGATCTCGTTGCGCTCGAAGGACAACCGCGACCCGGCCATGTAGAGGCCCCACACGCGAGCGGTGTTCTCCCCGACCTCGGCAACGCACTCGTCCCAGTTCTCCGCGAGGTTGCGGCACCAGCCAGCGAGGGTGCGGGCGTAGTGCTCGCGGATGTTCTCGTGGTGCTGCACCTCGAACCCGGCATCCTCGATCGAGGCGACGATCGTGCCGGAGCCGGTCAGCTCGCCGTCCGGGAAGACGTAGCGGTCGATGAAGGCACCGGTGTCGGTCGGGCGGTTGTGGGCGCGGGTGATGCAGTGGTTGAGCAGGCGACCCTCGGGAGCGAGGCGGTCGTGCAGGAAGCCGAAGTACGACGGGTAGTTCTTGATGCCGATGTGTTCGGTCAGCCCGATCGAGCTGATCGCGTCGAACCCGGTCTCCTCGAGCAGCCGGTAGTCCAGGTGGCGCACCTCCGCAAGGTGGTCCAGCCGCTGCCGCTTGATCTCCTGCCGCGCCCAGAACGCCTGTTCCTCGGAGAGGGTGACGCCGAGCGCCTTCACGCCGTACTCGCGCGCCGCGTGGCGGACCATCCCGCCCCAGCCGCAACCGACGTCGAGCAGGCGCTGTCCGGGCTTCAGGTCGAGCTTGCGGGCGATCAGGTCGTACTTCTCGAACTGCGCCTCCTCGAGGGTGGCGTCATCGGTCGGATAGACCGCGCAGGTGTAGGTCATCGAGGGGCCGAGGACGAGCTCGTAGAACCGGTTCGAGACGTCGTAGTGGTGACTGATCGCTTCGGCGTCGCGTCCCAGGCTGTGCCGCACGCCGTCGATCACCCGCCGCACCCGACCGGGCGCCTCCTGAGGGGGCGGGGGCGGCGGCAGGAACCGGCTGAGGCCGAGGGTCCGCACCAGCATGAGGGCATCGGTCGGCGACGGCCGGCGGAACTTGATGCCCTCCTTGAGGGCCACCAGCATCGGGTAGGGATCGCCCGGGTGGGCGCCCTCGAGGATCAGGTCGCCGGCGACGTACGCGCGCGCCAGCGCCAGGTCCGGGTCGACGCTGCTCACGAGGTAGGACAGCCCGCGCTCGGTGGCGAGGTGGAAGTGGAAGGGAGCATCGTCGGGCCCGATCGAGCTGCCGTCGTACGCCGTGAAGCGCAGGGGCAGCTCGTCGGCGATCACCATGCCGAAAGCGTCGGCGATGGTCAGGGCGGGGATGCGCACCTTTGGTGCCTGGCGGATTGTCATCGGCTCCTCACTGCCTTGTCGTAGAGGGTGGTCAAGCGGTCGTCGGGATCGAACTGGCGCTTCACCACCGCCAGGTGGGTGGTGTTGTAGAGCGCGTCAAAGGTCTCGCGGTCGTAGAAGGCCTCGGAGTACAGCGACTTGTGGCCGCCGAGCTCGTGCACCTTGGCCTCGATCGCGCGGTTGCGTGGGGAGTCCGTCGCGTCGGGACCGACGTGGACCGTGCCCCAGAAGCCGACGTTGACGTAGAGCCGCCCCGGTTCGAGCGGGTACGACGGCCACTGGGCCCCGTTGGTCGAGCCTGTCGAGACCAGGGGGCACAGCCAGACGGGGCGCATCCCGATCTCCTCGTCGAACCAGGCGAGGAACTCCCCCAGCCGCTCGACCGGCACCTCGACGTCCTGCACGACCCGTTCGCGCTGGGGTCGGCCGGCGCGGCGGTCGAGACGGTCGGCGATCCCGAACCGCCGGTCGAGGTGCAGCAGCCGCATGTAGACGTCGGAACGGCGCAGGCGGCGCGGCCAGAACCGGCGGATCCGTGGGTCCTGCGCACCGAAGGCGCCCGAGCACCAGAACCAGTCGGTGTCCCAGCGCCAGAGGTAGTCGTAGGTGGTGAGGCGGTCGCGGTCGCACGTCTCCAGCGAACGGAAGTAGATGTCCTGGCCGGCGTAGTCGGACGTGGGTCCGGGCTCGTCGGTCCAGCGCGCGATGGTCAGCACGTGCTCACCCGGCCCGAAGGAGACTCCGTCGAGTCCGTGGACCGGCTCGCCGTCGTACTCCTGGGTGGCGGCGATCTCGCTCATCGTCTTCACCAGGAGGTCGGCGTCGTCGAACTTCAGGTGGTGGAGAGCGACGAAGGACGGCACGGGGGCCAGTCGGATGCGCAGCCGGGTGGCGTAGCCCAGCGAGCCGTAGGAATTCGGGAAGGCGTCGAACAGGTCGTCGCCGGGTCGGGTCGTGACGACCTCGCCGGCGCCGGTGAAGACGTCCATCTCGACCACCGACTCGTGCGGCAGGCCGAGGCGGAAGCTCGTCGACTCGATGCCCAGACCGGTGACCGCGCCGCCGAGGGTGATGGTGCGCAGCTGCGGGACGACGTACGGAACCAGGCCGTGCGGGAGAGTCGCGTCGACCAGCGACTCGTAGGTGCACATGCCCTGCACCTCGGCGACCGGTCCGTCCTCGCTGTCGGCGAGGACCTCGATCACGCCGTCGAGGCCGCTGACGTCCAGGCCCGGCGCCGTGGACGCCGTACGCGCGCGGAACAGGTTGGTGGTGCGCTTCGCGAGGCGCACGGGGGCACCGGACGGCAGGGCTGCGTACGACGACGACAGCCGATCAACGGCGTCCTGGTGCTGGTGCCAGCCGCGATCTGTCACACCATGAATCTACCCCGCAGTGGTGACGAGCGGGTTTCAGGACGTGAAGGAATTCCCGATCATGCCGCGCGCATCGCCCAGGTGGATCGCGACGCCGTCGGGTCCGGAGAAGTCCTGCAGCACGGCCTCATCGGGCTCGGTCAGGTCGTCCGCGCCCCCGAGGACGACGCAGGCGTCGACGCCCGTGGAGCCCGAGGCCACGGCCATCGCCACCACCGCCTGGACGGCGGTCAGCTTCAGCGAGGGGAGGTCCACGGTCGCCGCAGCGTAGGTGCGTCCGTCGGTGTCACGCACCGCTGCACCCTCCGCAGCGTTGATGCGAGCGCGGGTGGCGCGGGCAAGCGTGACGAGCTTCTGATCCTCGGACGACAGGTCGGACATGGGTCGAGTATCACTGACGGCATGATGGACCTCATGCCTGCCTACTGGATCAGCACGTACCCCGAGGTCTACGACGCGGACAAGGTCGCGGCGTACGCCGCCCTCGCCGGCCCCGCTCTGACCGGAGCCGGCGGTCGTTTCCTCGCCCGGGGCATGCCGGAACAGGTCTACGAGGCAGGGCTCAACACCCGCACGATCGTCATCGAGTTCGAGAGCGTCGACGCTGCGCGTGCGGCTCACGACTCCGAGGCCTACCAGGAGGCGCTGGCTGCGCTCGACGGCGGAGCAGCACGGGACCTGCGGATCGTTCCTGGCGCCTGAGCGCATGGCTGACGTGATCCTGGGGCCGGCGGGCAGCACCGTGCTCGTCGACCTCGACATCTGTGTGAAGACAGGACGCGTCACCGACGAACGCGTCACGCTGCGCGGTCAGACCACGCCGTCGTGGGTCACGCTGCTGCTGCTCTGCTCGATCGTCGGCTTCCTGTTCGCGGCGATGATGACCTCACGCCGGTACCGCGTGACGCTGCCGTTCTCCCACGCGGCCCATGACCGCTGGAGCGGCAACAGGCGCCTTGCAGTGCTCGTGGGACTGGCCGGTGTTGCTGTCCTGGTCGCAGCGGCCACGGTCGGAGACGACTTCTCCGGGCTGTTGGCCGGCGTCGGCGGCGCCTTCGTCGCGGGCGGACTCGGGCTGGGTGTGCTGAACGCCGCGAGGAACACCGTGGGCGTCCACGTGCGACGTGACGACCTGGTGCTCACCAGGGCTCATCCGCTCTTCGTCGAGGCCGTCAAGGCTGCATCGGTCGAGCCGCTGTCGAGCTAACGGCACAGATGCGATTCGCCCGGCGCCGATGCCCGCAGATCGCATCGCACGGCGCTCTGCGCCGGTCACGGGTTCGCCTGCGGTCGCTCCGTGACAGCGGGCGCCCCCCGGCCGAGTTGCTCGCTGGGTGCGGTCGCCGCGTGCCGGAAAGCGCGCTCAGCGGCAGATCCGTGCGGTCCTCCGTGTGACGGTGATGGCACTCCACCGGTTGGGCAGAAATGGCGCAGACCAGGCCATTCCGGACGCCAATTCCGCCCAACCAGGCTGAGACGTCAGCCCGCGCGGCCGGCGGCCGTCCCATCAGCCTCACATCGGCATGTGCGCGCGTCAGGCGAGGGCCACTGACGCGCCCCGGGCATGCCACAGGCCCCGCCGATGAGCGGGGTGCTGGGCACTCGAGCTATTCGCCGGGGTCCGGTGAGCGTGGTGGGTCGAGGGCTCGGGTGCCGTCGGGTCCGACGAGGAAGTGTCGGCCATGGGGGCTGGTCCACAGGTAGAAACCAGGCAGGACGATCACGTAGCGCCACCGGGAGAAGGTCTTGGCGCGGTGATGTCGTCGACACAGGGCAACCAAATTGCAGGGACAGGTCTGCCCACCTTGGCCGTGGGGTTTCGCATGGTCGACGTCGCAAGCGGTGGCTTGCTTCGGGCAGCCGGGGAACCGGCAGGTGTGATCTCTGAGTTCGACTCGGCGGCGGATGCGGTCGGGGATCTCGTACGAATCGACCGGGACGCAGTCCTTGAGGTCGATGACGGGGCGCACGATGACGGTGGTGTCGCGTGCGCGGAGCCATTCCTTGATCTGCGCCGTGGAGATCGGGACCTGCTTGTCGGCCCACCGCCCCACCGGATTCGCGACCGGGTTCGGGTCGGGCTTCACGAACGGGTTCTCGGACTCGTTGCCTGTCTCGTCGTCGTTGAGGGTGGTGTCGGTGATGTGGACGTTGAGGACGACCTTGCGACCGGGTGACTGCGCGATGACTTCACCGGTTTCTTCGTCGGCGAAGAGCAGGTCCAGGGAGAGGTCCTGGCGGGCGAGGTCGCCGGCTGCCTTGGAGCGGCGGACGTCGAACGAATCGGTATCACCCAGCTTGCCTCGGACGATCGCGCGGCGGGTGAGGGCCTGGTCGAGGTCGTGGGCATCGGCGCCGTCCATCAGGCTGTGGGACTCGACCTGGCCG
>NZ_LMHJ01000006.1:52456-52872 GCF_001427795.1 Nocardioides sp. Root682
ATCAGGCTGTGGGACTCGACCTGGCCGTTGGAGTCGATGTCGTCGAAGTCGAAGTGCCGCCGGTCGGCTGCGGCTTGGCGCTCTTGCTCGGCACGTTCGGGGTCGAACCGCAGGATGGCTTCAGTCACGAGGCGGTCGAGCTGTGCCCACCCGACACCGCCGACCGCTGCGAGCTGGCGGTCGACAAACGCAGCGGCCTCGGCGTTGAGCGGTCGGGTGAGGTCGGCGATGCGTTCGGCACGCCAGGGCGCCAACCTGCCCTCGACCACGGACTTGTAGATGTTGGGGAGCCGCCAGGCGCACTCGATGATCCGTCCGACGTAGGCACGTCCCCCGTCAGGTGAGCGGCCCAGTACGGCGATGAGTTCCATCAGGTGGAATTCCGAGACCAGCGGTGCACCGTCACCCGCGATCGG
>NZ_LMHJ01000007.1 GCF_001427795.1 Nocardioides sp. Root682
CAAGGGCGGCGAGTGCCCCCTGCAGAACCAGGCCATGTCCAACGGCCGCGGCGAGTCGCGCTTCTCCGATGACCGCAACCGTGGCGTGAAGCGGACCTTCCCGAAGCCGATCAACCTGTCGCCGACGGTGCTCCTGGACCGCGAACGCTGCATCGTGTGCCAGCGCTGCACGCGCTTCGCCGACGAGATCGCCGGTGACCCGTTCATCGAGCTCCTCGAGCGCGGCGCCCAGCAACAGATCGGCATCTCGATCTCCAGCACAGGGGACGCGTCCGGTTTCACCTCGTACTTCTCCGGCAACGTGATCCAGATCTGCCCGGTCGGTGCACTGACCTCCGAGCAGTACCGCTTCCGGTCCCGCCCGTTCGACCTCGTGTCGACGCCCGGCGTGGCCGAGCACGACGGCTGCGGCTCGGCGATCCGGATCGACCACCGTCGCGGCAAGGTGCTCCGTCGCCAGTCCGGCAACGACCCGGCGGTCAACGAGGAGTGGATCACCGACAAGGACCGCTTCGCGTTCGCCTACGCGCAGGGCGACGACCGCCTGACCTACCCGCAGGTCCGCGATGACGACGGGAGCCTGCGTCCCGCGTCGTGGCCCGAGGCGTTCACTGTTGCTGCTCGCGGCCTGGCTGCGGCGAAGCAGGCCGGCGGCGTCGGCGTGCTCACCGGTGGCCGGCTGTCCGTCGAGGACGCCTACGCCTACAGCAAGTTCGCCCGGGTCGCCCTCGGCACCAACGACATCGACTTCCGCGCGCGTCCCCTGTCGGCCGAGGAGGCCTCCTTCCTCGCGTCCTCGGTCGCGCTGACCGGTCCCGGCGCCGGGGGAGTGACGTACGACGACCTCGAGTCCGCCACGAAGGTGGTCCTCGTGGGCCTGGAGCCCGAGGACGAGGCCGGCGCGATCTTCCTGCGCCTGCGCAAGTCCGTCCTGGCCGGTGGCACCGAGGTGATCAGCCTCGCGCCGTACACCACGCGTGGGCTGCGCAAGGTCTCCGCGCGAGTGGTCCCGACCGTTCCCGGCGACGAAGCGGCCGGGCTCGACGACCTGGCCGGCGAGCTCGACGCGAGCTGCGTGGTGCTCGTCGGCGAGCGGCTCGCCACGATCCCCGGCGCACTGTCCGCGGCGGCTGCTGTTGCCGCCTCGACGGGCGCGCGCCTGGCATGGGTGCCCCGACGAGCCGGCGACCGCGGTGCGGTCGAAGCGGGTTGCCTGCCGAACCTGCTCCCGGGCGGACGCCCGGTGGCCGAGGCCGGTGCACGCATCGACGTCGCAGCAGCCTGGGGCGTCGACGCCCTGCCGGAGGCAGAGGGCCGCGACGCGGACGCCATCGTCGCCGCGCTCGGTGCCGGTGAGCTCGACGGACTCGTCATCGCTGGCGTGGATCCCGACGACACCGCCGATCCTGCCGCGACCCGCGCCGCCATCGCAGCGTCCGGCTTCGTGGTCGCCTTCGACGTACGCAGCACCGAGGTGACCGACGTCGCCGACGTGGTGTTCCCCGTCGCCCCGACCACCGACAAGTCCGGCACCTTCGTCAACTGGGAAGGCCGGGTGCGGCCGTGGGAGGCCGCCCTGCGTAACCCGGCTTCGTTGCCCGAGCTGCGGGCTCTCGTGGGCATCTCCGAGGAGCTGGCCCAGCTCGGTCAGGGGAGCCCGCTCGGGTTCCGGACCGTCGACGAGGCCCGGGCCGAGATGGCGCAGCTGGGTCCGTGGGACGGTGCGCGCCCTGCGCTCGCCCCGCTCGCGAAGAAGACCACCAAGAAGGCCGCGAAGGCACCCAAGGGTGGCGTCACCGTGGCCCTGGCCACCTGGAAGCAGCTGCTCGACAACGGGTCCCTCCAGGACGGCGACAAGTACCTCAAGGCGACCGCGCGCACGCCGGTCGCCCTGGTCACCCGGGCTGTGTACGACGCCCACGGCCCGACCATCACCCTGACGGGCGATCGGGGATCGGTGACCCTGCCGGCCGAGATCGCCGACGACCTGGTAGACGGCGTGGTCTGGGTGCCGGCGAACTCCGTCGGCAACGGCGTCCTCGCTGACCTCGCCTCACCGGGCACGGCTGTCACGATCACGGGAGGTGCCTCATGAACACCGATCTGGGTGCGTTCGGCAACGACGCCTGGTGGGTGATCGGCGTCAAGACCCTGCTGGTCTTCCTGGTGCTGGTGCTCCTGACCCTGTTCAACATCTGGCTGGAGCGCCGGGTCGTGGCCCGGATGCAGCACCGGATCGGCCCCAACGTGCACGGCCCCTTCGGGCTCCTGCAGTCCCTGGCCGACGGCGTGAAGCTGGCGTTCAAGGAGGACCTGATCCCCAAGGCCGCCGACAAGGTGGTCTTCGTGCTCGCGCCCGTCATCTGCGTGGTGCCGGCGTTCGTGACCTTCGCGGTCATCCCGTTCGGACCCGAGGTGAGCTTCTTCGGTGAGCGGACCCCGCTCCAGCTGACCGACATGCCGGTCGCCGTGCTGTTCGCGATGGCGATCGCGTCGATCGGGATCTACGGCATCGTCCTCGGTGGCTGGTCCAGCGGGTCGACGTACTCCCTGCTGGGCGGGTTGCGCTCGAGCGCGCAGATGATCTCCTACGAGGTCGCGATGGGCCTGGCCCTGGTTGCGGTGTTCATGTACGCCGGATCGATGTCGACCAGCGAGATCGTGGCTGCGCAGGACGACGTCTGGTTCGGCCTGATCCTGCTGCCGTCCTTCGTCATCTACTCGATCGCGATGGTGGGTGAGACCAACCGCGCACCGTTCGACCTCCCCGAGGCCGAGGGTGAGCTGGTCGGTGGTTTCCACACCGAGTACTCCAGCCTGAAGTTCGCACTGTTCTTCCTCGCCGAGTACAT
>NZ_LMHJ01000008.1 GCF_001427795.1 Nocardioides sp. Root682
ATGTACTCGGCGAGGAAGAACAGTGCGAACTTCAGGCTGGAGTACTCGGTGTGGAAACCACCGACCAGCTCACCCTCGGCCTCGGGGAGGTCGAACGGCGCCCGGTTGGTCTCACCCACCATCGCGATCGAGTAGATGACGAACGACGGCAACAAGATCAGGCCGAACCACACGTCGTCCTGCGCAGCCACGATCTCGCTGGTCGACATCGACCCGGCGTACATGAACACCGCGACCAGGGCCAGGCCCATCGCGACCTCATACGAGATCATCTGCGCGCTCGAGCGCAACCCGCCCAGCAGGGAGTACGTCGACCCGCTGGACCAGCCGCCCAGGACGATGCCGTAGATCCCGATCGACGCGATCGCCATCGCGAACAGCACCGCCACCGGCATGTCGGTCAACTGGAGCGGGGTCCGCTCACCGAAGAAGCTCACCTCGGGCCCGAACGGGATGACCGCAAACGTCACGAACGCCGGCACCACGCAGATCACCGGCGCGAGCACGAAGACCACCTTGTCGGCAGCCTTCGGGATCAGGTCCTCCTTGAACGCCAGCTTCACACCGTCCGCCAACGACTGCAGCAGCCCGAACGGGCCGTGCACGTTGGGGCCGATCCGGTGCTGCATCCGGGCCACGACCCGGCGCTCCAACCAGATGTTGAACAGCGTCAAGACCACCAGCACCACGAAGACCAGAACAGCCTTGATGAGGACCACCCACCAGGCGTCGCGACCGAAGGAGTCAAGCACGGCACACCTCGACTCTGGTGCCGGGACTGGCGACGTCGGCCAGCAATCCGGCCCCCGTCGATCTGGCGGGCAGCCACACGACGTCATCGGCCAAGTCGACAGCGACAACCGCCGGCACTGTCAGCGATCCACGATCGCCCGCCACGGTGATCACGGGACCGAATCGATGGAGGTTGGTCGGGCTGAGCCGAGCCACCACCGGGCGGGCCGTGCTCCGCAGCGCCGGGTTGCCCTCCTGGAGCGAGCCGTCATCGAGCATCACGCGCCATGACGCCAGACGGAACGGACGGACGTATCCCGCCGCGGACTCGGCCGGAGAACCCGACTCCGCAGCCCACTTCTCAGCGAGGATCCGGCCTCGGACCTGAGCGGACCCGCCTGGACGGGGACCGGCACTGCCTCCAAGTGCCCGAGTCTCCTTGCTGATTCCCGTCAATACCTGGCGATCCGGGATCACGAGGCTCCGGTGCATGGCCTGCGGGAACGCGCGACGCCGTCCTTCCCAGTTGACGAAGGATCCCGCCCTTTCGCTCGTCGCGGCGACCGGGAACACCACGTCTGCCGCTGCCGTCACTGCGGTTGGCCGCATTTCGAGGCTGACGACGAAGTCGGCGGCCTCGAGTGCAAACCGGAATGCGCCCGGATCGCTCGTGTCGTCGGGGTCGACTCCACCGACCAGCAGTCCTCGTAGGTTCCCGTCGAGAACTGCGGCAACGATCTCATTGGCATCCCGACCACCTTTGCCCGGAAACAGCCCGGCTTCGACCGCACCGCGGTCGCCAGCACGGCGCGGCACCCAGGCCAGCCGCGCACCCGAACTCGCCGCGATCCTCGCAGCAGTCCTGAGAGCGCCTGGCGAGATGGCGAGACGCTCCCCCAGCAGAACAACGGTCGCCGCGTCGACTTCAGTTGCCAGGGCCTCCAGGACAACTGCCTCCTCCCCCGGCGCAGTCGGGATGACCCGTGCAGCGAGCTTGGCCAGTCCGCGGGTGGTGTACGGCGACAGGGCGATCACCTCGGTGCCGCCGGCCAGGACGGACTTGCGCAGGCGCAGGAAGATCGCGCCGGCCTCGTCCTCGGGCTCCAGGCCCACGAGGACCACCTTCGTGGCGGACTCGAGGTCCTCATATCTGACTCCGAGTCCACTGCCCTTCACGTGCTGCTCGAGGAAAGCAGTCTCTTCAGCGGACAGCGGTCGGGCGCGGAAGTCGACGTCATCGGTAGCCAACACCGTCCGGCTGAACTGCTTGTACGCACGAGCGTCTTCCATCGTGAGCCGGCCGCCGGTGAGCACGCCGACGCCGCCGGCGTCCTTGGCGGCGGCCAGTCCTCGGGCCGCGACGGCGAAGGCCTCGGGCCACGAGGCAGGGCGGAGGCTCCCGTCGTCGTCGCGGACCTGCGGGTAGGTCAGGCGGTCGTCGGACTGTGCGTACGCGAACGCGAAGCGGTCCTTGTCAGTGATCCACTCCTCGTTGACGGCCGGGTCGTTGCCCGACTGGCGACGGAGCACCTTGCCGCGGCGGTGGTCGATCCGGATCGCGGAGCCACAGGCGTCGTGCTCGGCCACGCCGGGCGTCGACACGAGGTCGAAGGGGCGGGACCGGAAGCGGTACTGCTCGGAGGTCAGTGCACCGACCGGGCAGATCTGGATCACGTTGCCGGAGAAGTACGAGAGGAAGGGCGCGTCCTCAGCGATGCCGATCTGTTGCTGGGCGCCACGCTCGAGGAGCTCGATGAACGGGTCACCGGCGATCTCGTCGGCGAAGCGCGTGCAGCGCTGGCACACGATGCAGCGCTCGCGGTCCAGGAGCACCGTCGGCGACAGGTTGATCGGCTTCGGGAAGGTCCGCTTCACGCCACGGTTGCGGTCATCGGAGAAGCGCGACTCGCCGCG